>NZ_CP084024.1:0-4800000 GCF_052659885.1 Pseudomonas sp. E141 | reverse complement strand
CACCGGTGCGGTGATCGAGACGATCTTCGAAAACCGTTTCATGCACGTCTACGAACTGCACCGCATGGGCGCCAAGATCCAGGTCGAAGGCAACACCGCCATCGTGACCGGTACCGAGAAACTCAAGGGCGCGCCAGTGATGGCCACCGACCTGCGGGCTTCGGCCAGCTTGGTGATTTCGGCTCTGGTTGCCGAAGGCGACACCCTGATCGACCGTATCTACCACATCGACCGTGGTTACGAGTGCATCGAAGAGAAACTGCAGATGCTCGGCGCCAAGATCCGTCGCGTACCGGGCTAGGTCCGGCTGCATGGGCGCAGGGACGCGCCTGTTGATTTCGTTTCAGGTCGAGGGTGGTAACACCCTCGATGTGTGTCCGGCGCCGCTTGCGACCGGGCATGAGTACCTTGATAAGGACTGACGTTTCCCATGTTGACCATTGCACTGTCCAAGGGCCGCATCCTTGATGACACCTTGCCGCTTCTGGCTGAAGCGGGCATCGTGCCGACCGAGAATCCGGACAAGAGCCGCAAGCTGATCATTCCCACGACTCAAGCCGATGTGCGCTTGCTGATCGTGCGCGCCACCGATGTTCCGACTTACGTTGAACATGGTGCCGCCGACCTGGGCGTTGCCGGTAAGGACGTGCTGATGGAGTACGGCGGCCAGGGCCTGTACGAGCCCCTGGACCTGCGGATCGCCCGCTGCAAGCTGATGACCGCCGGCAAAGTCGGTGCGCCAGAGCCCAAGGGCCGTTTGCGGGTGGCGACCAAGTTCGTCAACATTGCCAAGCGTTATTACGCCGAGCAGGGCCGTCAGGTCGATATCATCAAGTTGTACGGTTCGATGGAGCTGGCGCCGCTGATCGGCCTGGCGGACAAGATCATCGATGTGGTCGACACCGGCAACACCCTGCGGGCCAATGGCCTGGAGCCCCAGGATTTCATTGCCGACATCACCTCCCGGCTGATCGTCAACAAGGCTTCGATGAAAATGCAGCACGCCCGTATCCAGGCTCTGATCGATACCCTGCGCAAGGCAGTGGAATCGCGACACCGCGGCTGATTCACCTGCGCGACCTTGAGTCGCGCCCGTCTATCCGTGTCATAGCCAATTTTCTCAGGTGCCCACGCGAATGGACTGGTAGCTTAGGGCGCCTGAGCATTTGCCATTAATGAGGCCCTCGCTATGACCGCTCCCACTTCGATTCGCCGACTCAACGCTGCCGACCCGGATTTCGCACATCATCTGGATCATCTGCTGAGCTGGGAAAGTGTGTCTGACGACTCGGTCAATCAGCGGGTGCTGGACATCATCAAGGCTGTGCGCGAGCGTGGCGATGCAGCTTTGGTGGAATTCACCCAGAAATTCGATGGCCTGCAAGTGGCGTCCATGGCTGATCTGATTCTGCCGCGCGAGCGCCTGGAACTGGCCCTGACCCGGATCACGGTGCCGCAGCGCGAAGCCCTGGAAAAAGCCGCATCGCGGGTGCGCGACTATCACGAGAGGCAGAAACAGGACTCCTGGAGCTACACCGAAGCCGACGGCACGGTGCTGGGCCAAAAGGTCACGCCGCTGGACCGCGCCGGTCTGTACGTGCCGGGTGGCAAGGCGTCGTATCCATCCTCGGTGTTGATGAACGCGATCCCAGCCAAGGTTGCCGGCGTGACCGAAGTGGTCATGGTGGTGCCGACCCCGCGCGGCGAAATCAATGAACTGGTGCTGGCCGCTGCCTGCATCGCCGGGGTGGACCGGGTGTTCACCATTGGTGGCGCCCAGGCCGTGGCTGCGCTGGCCTATGGCACCGAGAGCGTGCCGCGGGTCGACAAGGTGGTGGGGCCTGGCAACATCTATGTCGCCACCGCCAAACGCCACGTGTTTGGCCAGGTCGGCATCGACATGATCGCCGGGCCTTCGGAAATTCTCGTGGTGTGCGACGGCCAGACCGACCCGGACTGGATCGCCATGGACCTGTTTTCCCAGGCCGAGCACGACGAAGACGCCCAGGCGATCCTGGTCAGCCCGGACGCCGAGTTCCTCGACAAAGTGGCTGCCAGCATCGACAAGCTGCTGCCGACCATGGACCGCGCCGAGATCATCAACACCTCGATCAACGGCCGTGGCGCGCTGATCAAGGTCGAGAACATGGAACAGGCCATCGAGGTCGCCAACCGCATCGCGCCGGAGCACCTGGAGTTGTCGGTCGCTGACCCGCAGGCCTGGCTGCCGCAGATCCGCCACGCCGGTGCGATCTTCATGGGCCGCCACACCAGCGAAGCCCTGGGTGACTATTGCGCAGGTCCCAACCACGTCTTGCCGACTTCCGGTACGGCGCGTTTCTCGTCGCCGCTGGGGGTGTATGACTTCCAGAAACGTTCGTCGATCATCTTCTGCTCCGAGCAAGGTGCGTCCGAACTGGGCAAGACCGCTTCGGTGCTGGCCCGTGGCGAGTCGCTGAGCGCCCACGCCCGCAGTGCCGAATACCGCATCCTTGATGAGCGCTCCATTGAAGGGCAGGGGAAACTGAAATGAGTAAATTCTGGAGCCCGTTCGTCAAGAACCTGGTGCCTTACGTGCCGGGCGAACAGCCGAAGCTGACCCGCCTGGTCAAGCTCAACACCAACGAGAACCCCTACGGCCCGTCGCCCAAGGCCCTGGCGGCGATGCAAACCGAGCTGAACGACAACCTGCGCCTGTACCCGGATCCCAACAGCGACCTGCTGAAAAATGCCGTGGCCCGCTATTACGGCGTGCAGAGCAACCAGGTGTTCCTGGGTAACGGTTCGGACGAAGTGCTGGCGCACATTTTCCACGGGCTGCTGCAGCACGATCAGCCGCTGTTGTTCCCGGACATCAGTTACAGCTTTTATCCGGTGTATTGCGGGCTGTACGGCATCCAGTTCGACGCGGTGTCGCTGGACGCGCAGTTCCAGATCGACCCGGCGGACTATGCCAGACCAAACGGCGGGATCATCTTCCCCAATCCGAACGCTCCCACCGGCTGCCTGCTGGCCCTGGAAGCGGTCGAGCAGATCCTCAAGGCCAGCCCGGACTCGGTGGTGGTGGTTGATGAAGCCTATATCGACTTCGGCGGCGAGACCGCCATCAGTCTGGTGGACCGCTATCCGAACCTGCTGGTGACCCAGACGCTGTCCAAGTCCCGCTCATTGGCAGGATTGCGGGTGGGCCTGGCGGTGGGCCATCCGGACCTGATCGAAGCGCTGGAGCGGATCAAGAACAGCTTCAACTCCTACCCGCTGGATCGCCTGGCGAATGTCGGGGGCGCGGCGGCGTTCGACGATCGGGAGTATTTCGAGCAGACCTGCCGGTTGGTCATCGAGCACCGTGAATGGGTGGTGGCGCAGTTGCAGGCCAAGGGCTTTGACGTGTTGCCTTCGGCGGCCAACTTCATCTTCGCCCGTCACCCCCGGCACGATGCGGCAGGGCTGGCGGCGAAATTGCGCGAACAAGGCGTGATCGTGCGGCACTTCAAGCAGGAGCGGATTGCCCAATTCCTGCGGATCAGCATCGGCACGCCGGAGCAGAACCAGGCGCTGATCGAAGCCCTGGGTGAACTCTAAAGTTAAGGAAGGGGGCTGATGGCCTTATCGCGAGCAGGCTCGTTCCCACAGTAGAGTCGTTGCGAATACAAATTTTGTAACCAGCAGAGGCACCCTGTGGGAGCGAGCCTGCTCGCGATGGCGTAGTGTCAGTCAACATCCATCTGGCTGATCCACCGCCATCGCGAGCAGACTCGCTCCCACAGTTGTTGGGCCTTACTCGTGATGCTCTTCACCCAGGAAGGTCAGCGAGGTGAACACCCCACGCGTGGCCACGTCCTTGTTGTCCTTGAGCGCAATTTCCATCTGCGCGGCGATCACATTCAACCCCTCGTTACGCACCAGCACCTTGGCCCGGCCTTCGGCGTCGGTTTCTGCTGATACGGTGTCCGGTGCGCTGCGGTAATCACCCACCAGCTTCACCCCGGCGGCCGGTTTCCCGTCCAGCAGCACCCGTACCGGCAGTGACTGGCCCGGGCCTACGGTCAGCGGGTCGACTTCCGGCAGGATCAGGAACTTGACCTGATCAAGTTTCGGCAACTTCGCTCCCGGCTCGTAGATCGCCAGGCTGTACTTGAAGGTGTGGGTCGATTCAATCGCCCCGGGCACCTTCGTGCGGCCTTCGTTGATCCATTTCTTGTCAGCGGTCTGGGACCACATGCCATTGTCCAGTTCCACGGCCATCACGGCCGGTGGCTTGAGGGGTTGCAAGCGAGCATGGTCGGGCAAGCGTTCGACGGTGACCGGGATCATCTTGCCGCCCAGGTCATAGGCCCACGCACCGCTGATTTTCTGCGCCTTGAAGGCATTGTCCTCGGCGCCGTGGCCGTAGATCACTTCGATGTTGCCGCGCCGTTGTTCGGTCCACAGGCCATGGGCCGAGGCTTGGGTGGCCAGGAACAGGCTAAGAAGGGCGAAGGTCTTGGGGTATTTCATTGATTTTCCTTTTTACAGATCAAGGGTGAGGCTGACGGTAAAGTTGCGTGGCTCGCCGGGGTTGACCCAGTAGTTGCTGTACGAGCGCTCGTAGTATTTTTCGTCGAAGACGTTGTTCAGATTCAGGCCCACGGTGACGTTGTCGCTGGCCTTGTAATGGGCCAGCAGATCCACGGTGTGGTAGGCCGGCAGTTCGAAGTCCTTGCCGGCTTCGCCGGAGCGATCCCCGACGTATGTGAATGCCGCACCCACGTCGGAGCCGCGCAGGTGGCCGTCCTGGAATTCGTAGACCCCCAGCACGCTGCCGCTGCGCTTGGCGACGCCAAGAATCCGGCTGCCGGTGGGAATGATTTCGTCACCCTTGGTCACTTCGGCATCGATGTAGGCGAAGGCGCCGATCACCCGGATGGCGTCAGTTACCTGCCCGGTGACCTGCAGATCGAGTCCCTGGCTGCGGGCCTTGCCCATGGCGCGGTTGGAGTCTGTGGCCGGGTCCCGCGCCAGGACGTTTTCCTTTTCGATATGGAACGCCGCCAGGGTGGTGCTCAGGCGATCATCGAACAGTTCGCTCTTGATCCCCACTTCATAGCCAACGCCTTCCTCCGGATCGAAGGTTTTGCCCCCGGCATCCAGGCCATTGTTGGGCTTGAACGAGGTGGAGGCGTTGGCGAACAGTCCGACCTCGGGCGTCAGTTGGTACAGCAGGCCGGCCCGTTGCGTGAAGGTGTCATGACGCTGGCGGCTGGTGAGCTGCGTGGTGTGGTCGTCAATGCTCTGCTCGAAATGCTCATAACGCACGCCGAGCATGCCCCGCAGTTTGTCGGTGAAGACGATCTGGTCCTGAAGATTCAGCGCACGGCTTTTCACACGCTCGAAAAAATCGGTGCCGGTACGTTGACCATCAGGTTTCGGCTGGCCATAGACCGGTTGATAGATGTCGATGGGGTAAGTGCCACCGTTGATCGTGGTCACGCGTTCGTTCTTGCGATAGTCCTCGTATTCGGTGCCGATCAACAGTTCGTGCTGCCAGGGCCCGAGGTCAAACAGCCCGCGTAATTCAAGCTGGGTAATGCTGTCGTGCCAATTGTTGTCGCGCTCGCGGTAGCGGCGGTTCACCGTACGACCGTCGGCGTTCAGCGGCCGCGCTTCGGAGGCGAAGCCCCAGAGTTCGCCCTGTTTGTAATGGCTGGCCAGGCGCAGTTGCCAGGCGTCGTTGAGCTGATGTTCGAGGGCCGCCTGGAGCATGTTGTTGTGGTTGTCGATGTCGCCGTCGTTGGGCTCGCCCAAAAAGGTCGAGCGGGAAACACCGCTCCAACGGTTGTTCGGCGCCACGATGCCGCGATCGAACGTTGAACTGTGACGCACGATTTCGCTTTCCACCAGCAGGCGCGTGTCGGGGCTCAGTTGCCAGCTGAGGGAGGGGGCGACGAAGACGCGCTTGCTCTGGACGTGATCGCGAAAGCTGTGATTGTCCTCGACCGCCAGGTTGACCCGCGACAGCAGATTGCCCTCAGCGTCCAGTGGTGTGTTGACGTCCAGCGCGGTGCGGTAGCGATCCCAACTGCCGGCGCTGGTTTGCAGGGTGGTGAAGGCTTCGGGCTGGGGCTTCTTGGTGACGATGTTCACCGTACCGCCGGGGTCGCCGCGCCCGTACAGGCTGGCCGCCGGTCCTTTAAGCACCTCGATGCGTTCAATGTTGGCCGCATCCGGCGTACTCGGATAACCGCGGTTGGCGCTGAAGCCGTCCTTGTAGAACTCCGAAGTGGTAAAGCCACGCACGCTGTATTCGTAGAGTGTCAGGCCGCCGAAGTTGTTTTGCTTTGACACGCCGCCGGCATATTCCAGGGCCCGTTCGACGTTGGTGCTGCCCAGATCATTGAGGACGCTGGCGGGGATCACACTGATCGATTGCGGGATGTCCCGCAGGGCGGTGTCGGTTTTGGTGGCGCTGGCGGAGCGAGTGGCGCGATAGCCCGTCACCGGCCCGGTAGGGGATTCGTAGTCGGCAGAGACGTTGATGGCGTCCAGTTCCATCGGCTGGATTTCCTCGGCGATCACCGGGTCACCCAGCAGACCCAAGGCCAGGCTGGCGAGGGAAATCCGTTTTAGAGATGACATGTTATCTTGTTCCAATTTTTAGTATTGAAACAATATAACACTACTAATGAGAATTTATGCTATTCCTGGCCGACTAAAATAACCGAGGCGAACACGGTTTTTGTGGCGAGGGAGCAAGCTCCCTCACCACAAGGGACTCTTGGCCAGCAAGGCCGTTGCTATCGCGCAGTTACTCTTCTTCCTTCACCACCACCGGTGCCGGCGGTGGGCGCAAACCGATTTCTGCGGTGAGCTTGAGCTCCTTGCCGTTGCGCATCACCTGGATGGCGACCTTGTCGGTGGGTTTGATCCGCGCCACCTGGTTCATCGAGCGACGGCCGTCACCGGCGGGTTCGCCGTCGATGCTCAGGATCACGTCGCCCAGTTGCAGGCCGGCCTTCTGGGCCGGGCCATCGCGGAAAATGCCTGCTACCACGATCCCGGGACGCCCGGACAGGCCGAAGGACTCCGCCAGCTCCTGGGACAGCGGCTGCACTTCAATACCCAGCCAGCCGCGAATCACCTGGCCGTGTTCGATGATGGACTTCATCACTTCCATGGCCAGCTTCACCGGAATCGCAAAACCGATGCCCTGGCTGCCGCCGGACTTGGAGAAGATCGCCGTGTTGATCCCGGTCAGATTGCCGTTGGCATCCACCAGCGCGCCGCCGGAGTTCCCGGGGTTGATCGCGGCATCGGTCTGGATGAAGTCTTCGTAATTGTTCAGGCCCAACTGATTGCGCCCAGTGGCGCTGATGATGCCCATGGTCACGGTCTGGCCGACGCCGAAGGGGTTGCCGATGGCCAGGGTGACATCGCCGATGCGGATGCTGTCCGAGCGCCCAATGGTGATGGCCGGCAGGTTCTTCAGGTCGATCTTCAGCACCGCGAGGTCGGTTTCCGGGTCGCTGCCGATCACCCGGGCCAGGGTTTCGCGACCATCCTTGAGCGCCACCACAATCTGGTCGGCGCCGCTGGTGACGTGGTTGTTGGTCAGGATATAACCTTCAGGGCTCATGATCACGCCCGAACCCAGGCTCGACTCCATGCGTTTCTGCTTGGGTGAGTTGTCGCCGAAGAAGCGCCGGAACTGCGGGTCTTCGAACAGGGGATGGCTGGATTTGTTGACGACCTTGGTGGTGTACAGGTTGACCACGGCCGGTGCCGCGATCGTCACGGCATCGGCATAGGACACCGGCCCTTGTTGCAGTGCCTTGGTCTGTGGCGCCTGCTGCAGGTTGACGTCGAGGCTCGGCAGGCCGACCCACTCCGGATAACGCTGGATAATCAGTAGAGCGACAAGCACGCCGGCCAACAGAGGCCAGCCGGAAAAACGCAGCGCCTTGAGCATTAAGCACGTCCTACAAAGGTTGCAGGCGGTGTGAGACCGCCCATAATGTCGCGCATTATACGAGGCCGCGCGCGCCTCTGAACGGGATATTTAGGAGTCTTTTCATGGCCGTAGCCCTGAACACCCTGGTAGAAGAAGCGGATCGTTACCTGGCCGCCGCCAGGATTGCCGATTACTGCCCCAACGGTTTGCAGGTCGAAGGCGCCCCTCAGGTGACGCGCATTGTCAGCGGTGTCACCGCCAGCCAGGCATTGCTCGATGCTGCAGTGGAGGCTGACGCTGATCTGGTGCTGGTGCATCACGGGTATTTCTGGAAAGGCGAAAATCCCTGCGTCACCGGCATGAAGCAACGTCGCCTCAAAACCTTGCTCAAGCACGATATCAGTCTGCTGGCCTACCACTTGCCGCTGGATCTGCATGCCGAGGTAGGCAATAACGTGCAATTGGCTCGCCAGTTGGACATTACCGTCGAAGGGCCGCTGGACCCGGACAACCCCAAGGTCGTCGGCCTGGTGGGCTCCTTGTCCGAACCGATGACGCCCCGGGACTTCGCCCGTAAAGTGCAGGAAGTCATGGGCCGCGAGCCTTTGTTGATCGAAGGCGAGCAGATGATCCGCCGGGTCGGCTGGTGCACGGGCGGAGGCCAGGGCTACATCGATCAGGCCGTGCTGGCCGGGGTTGATCTGTTTCTCAGTGGCGAGGCGTCCGAGCAGACCTTTCACAGCGCCCGGGAAAACGGCATCAGCTTCATCGCCGCCGGGCACCATGCGACCGAGCGCTATGGTGTGCAGGCATTGGGCGATTACCTGGCGCGGCGCTTTGCTTTGGAGCATATCTTCATAGATTGCCCGAATCCCATTTGATCACGTGTAATCCCCTGTGGGAGCGAGCTTGCTCGCGATAGCGGAGGGTCAGTCAACTTCAATGCCGACTGATACACTGCTATCGCGAGCAAGCTCGCTCCCACAAAAGTCTGTTGCAACGCCCGAACCGGCAGGCATATCCATATGCTGTTTCGATCTAGTTGGCGCCCTGATTAGAAGAGGTCGCTGTGCTAGGATTCCCCGCTCGAACACGGCCCGCTGGCCGTTCATAAGAAAGTTTTCGTGAGTAGCCATGGTCGACAAACTGACGCATCTGAAACAGCTGGAGGCGGAAAGCATCCACATCATCCGCGAGGTGGCCGCCGAGTTCGATAACCCGGTGATGCTGTACTCCATCGGTAAAGACTCCGCCGTGATGCTGCACCTGGCACGCAAGGCGTTCTTCCCCGGCAAGCTGCCGTTTCCGGTGATGCATGTCGACACCCGCTGGAAATTCCAGGAAATGTACAAGTTCCGCGACCGCATGGTTGAAGAGCTGGGCCTGGACCTGATCACTCACGTGAACCCGGACGGCGTGGCGCAAGGCATCAACCCGTTTACTCACGGCAGCGCCAAGCACACCGACATCATGAAGACCGAAGGCCTGAAACAGGCTTTGGACAAGTATGGTTTCGACGCCGCTTTTGGTGGTGCCCGCCGCGATGAAGAGAAGTCCCGCGCCAAGGAGCGCGTGTACTCGTTCCGCGACAGCAAGCATCGCTGGGATCCGAAGAACCAGCGCCCGGAGCTGTGGAACGTCTACAACGGCAAGGTCAACAAAGGCGAGTCGATCCGCGTATTCCCGCTGTCGAACTGGACCGAGCTGGACATCTGGCAGTACATCTACCTCGAAGGTATCCCGATCGTGCCGCTGTACTTCGCCGCCGAGCGCGAAGTGATCGAGAAGAACGGCACGCTGATCATGATCGACGACGAGCGCATCCTCGAGCACCTGTCCGATGAAGACAAAGCCCGTATCGTCAAAAAGAAAGTGCGTTTCCGCACCCTTGGCTGCTACCCGTTGACGGGCGCGGTGGAGTCCGAGGCCGAAAGCCTGACGGACATCATTCAGGAAATGCTCCTGACGCGAACTTCCGAGCGCCAGGGCCGGGTCATCGACCACGATGGCGCAGGCTCGATGGAAGATAAGAAACGTCAGGGTTATTTCTAAGGGGTTGTCATGTCGCACCAATCTGATTTGATCAGCGAGGACATCCTCGCTTACCTGGGCCAGCACGAGCGCAAAGAGCTGCTGCGTTTTTTGACCTGCGGTAACGTCGACGACGGCAAGAGCACCCTGATCGGGCGCCTGCTGCACGACTCCAAGATGATCTACGAAGATCACCTGGAAGCTATCACCCGCGATTCGAAAAAAGTCGGCACCACCGGTGACGACATTGACCTGGCGTTGCTGGTCGATGGCTTGCAGGCCGAGCGCGAGCAAGGCATCACCATTGATGTCGCGTACCGCTATTTCTCCACGGCCAAGCGCAAATTCATCATCGCCGACACCCCTGGCCATGAGCAGTACACCCGCAACATGGCCACCGGTGCCTCCACCTGTGACCTGGCGATCATTCTGGTGGATGCCCGCTACGGCGTGCAGACCCAGACCCGTCGCCACAGCTTTATCGCCTCGTTGCTGGGCATCAAGCATATCGTCGTGGCCATCAACAAGATGGACCTCAAGGACTTCGACCAGGGCGTGTTCGAGTCGATCAAGGCCGACTACCTGAAGTTCGCCGAAGGCTTGAAGATGAAGCCCACCAGCATGCACTTCGTGCCGATGTCGGCCCTCAAGGGCGACAACGTGGTGAACAAGTCCGAGCGCTCGCCGTGGTACACCGGCCAGTCGCTGATGGAAATTCTCGAGACCGTGGAAGTGGCGGGTGACCGCAACTTCACCGACCTGCGTTTCCCGGTGCAGTACGTCAACCGTCCGAACCTGAACTTCCGCGGTTTCGCCGGCACCCTGGCCAGCGGCATCGTGCACAAGGGCGACGAAGTGGTGGTGCTGCCTTCGGGCAAGAGCAGCCGCGTGAAATCCATCGTCACTTTCGAAGGCGAGCTGGAACACGCCGGCCCTGGCCAGGCGGTGACGCTGACCATGGAAGATGAGATCGACATCTCCCGTGGCGACCTGCTGGTGCATGCCGACAGCGTGCCGCCGGTCACCGACAGCTTCGAAGCGATGCTGGTGTGGATGGCCGAAGAGCCAATGCTGCCGGGCAAGAAATACGACATCAAGCGCGCCACCAGTTATGTGCCGGGCTCGATTGCCAGCATCGTCAACAAGGTCGACGTGAACACCTTGGAAGAGGGACCGGCCAGCGCGTTGCAGCTCAACGAAATCGGCAAGGTGAAGATCGCCCTGGATGCGCCGATCGCCCTGGACGGTTACGAGAGCAACCGCACCACCGGCGCGTTCATCGTCATCGATCGCCTGACCAATGGCACTGTCGGCGCGGGCATGATCGTCGCCCAGCCGCTGGCTCACGGCACCAGCACGCACCACGGCAAACTGGCCCATGTGTCGGTGGAAGAGCGCGTCCAGCGCTTCGGCCAGCAACCGGCCACGGTGCTGTTCAGCGGCCTGTCGGGCGCTGGCAAAAGCACGCTGGCTTATGCGGTGGAACGCAAGCTGTTCGACATGGGCCGTGCGGTCTTCGTGCTCGATGGCCAGAACCTGCGTCATGACTTGAACAAGGGCTTGCCACAGGACCGTGCCGGACGTACCGAGAACTGGCGTCGTGCGGCCCACGTTGCCCGTCAGTTCAACGAAGCCGGGCTGCTGACCCTCGCCGCGTTCGTCGCGCCGAATGCAGAAGGGCGCGAGCAGGCCAAAGACCTGATCGGCAAGGAACGTCTGCTGACGGTCTATGTCCAGGCCTCGCCAATCGTCTGCGCCCAGCGTGATCCGCAAGGTTTGTACGCTGCTGCCGGCGACAACATCCCCGGTGAGTCCTTCCCGTATGACGTGCCGCTGGACGCCGATCTGGTGATCGACACCCAGTCGCTGTCGTTGGAAGAGAGCGTCAAGCAAGTGCTGGATCTGCTGCGCAAGCGTGGGGCGATCTAAGGGAAGCAGTTACAAGCTTCAAGCGGCAAGTAAAAGCCCGCGGATGAGTGATCATCTGCGGGCTTTTTGTTGTCTGGAGGGACGTCATCGCGAGCAAGCTCGCTCCCACAGTAGATTCGTGGTGTTCACACATACCCTGTGGGAGCGAGCTTGCTCGCGATGAGGCCAGTACAGGCGCCTCAAGACTTGCAGGGATACTCCCGATGCATCTGTTCCAGCAACGCATCTTTATCCTGCCACAACTGATTGATCCAGCCCTGGAACTCCAGGCGATAGGCGCCGTCCTGGTCGTAGTTCCTGCCGATGAACTGCGGCGGAATCTTCAGTTCCTGGAAATGCACCACCACTTCGTCAACTTTTCCGCAGAGCAAATCCCAGTACCCCGGTCGGCCGCCGGGATAGTGGATGGTCACGTTGATGATCGACTCCAGCTGTTCGCCCATGGCATCGAGCACAAACGCAATCCCACCGGCCTTGGGTTTGAGCAGGTAGCGAAACGGTGACTGTTGCTGGGCATGCTTGCCTTCGGTGAAGCGTGTGCCTTCGACGAAGTTGAAGATGCCCACAGGGTTGTTGCGAAATTTCGCGCAGGTCTTGCGGGTGGTTTCCAAATCCTTGCCTTTCTTTTCCGGGTACTTCTCCAGGTAAGCCTTGGAGTAGCGCTTCATGAACGGGAACCCCAGGGCCCACCAGGCCAGGCCGATCACCGGTACCCAGATCAGTTCCTGCTTGAGAAAGAACTTCAATGGGCGAATGCGCCGGTTCAGCACGTACTGCAACACCATGATATCGACCCAACTCTGGTGGTTGCTGGTGATCAGGTACGAGTGCTGGTAGTCCAGGCCTTCCAGGCCACTGAGGTGCCAGCGGGTGCGGCGCAGCAGGTTCATCCAGGCCTTGTTGTTGCTGATCCAGGCTTCATGAATGTGGCCCATCAGCCAGTCGGTGAAACGCTGGGCGGCGGGGAAGGGCAGCAACAGCTTGAAGATTGCCACGATGAACAGCGGGGTGCAGCAGGCGATGGTGTTCAACGCCAACAGCAGCGAGGCAATGACGCCGCGCACAGGAGCAGGCAGGAAATCCAGCATTTAAATATCCATGGGTCGGTTGGCGGCCTGGATCGCGGTCAGGGCGATGGTGTACACGATGTCGTCGACCTGAGCGCCGCGGGGCAAGTCGTTTACGGGTTTGCGCAGGCCTTGCAGCATTGGCCCGAGGCTGACGCAATCGGCGCTGCGTTGCACGGCCTTGTGGGTGGTGTTGCCGGTGTTCAGGTCCGGGAAGATGAAAACCGTCGCCCGGCCGGCCACCTGGCTATTGGGCGCCAGTTGTCGGGCCACGGTTTCGTTGGCGGCGGCGTCGTATTGCAGCGGCCCGTCGATCAGCAAGCCGTGTTGCGCCTCGTGGGCCAGCAGGGTGGCTTCGCGGACTTTCTCCACCTCTTCACCGCTGGCCGACTCGCCGCTGGAATAGCTGAGCATTGCCACCCGTGGCGTGATGCCGAACGCGGCAGCCGAGTCGGCGCTTTGCAGGGCAATCTCCGCCAGCTCCGCGGCGCTGGGATGCGGGTTCATCACGCAGTCGCCATAGACCAGCACTTCTTCGGGGAACAGCATGAAAAACACCGAAGACACCAGCGAACATCCCGGGGCGGTCTTGATCAGTTGCAAGGCCGGGCGGATGGTGTTGGCGGTGGAGTGGATAACACCGGATACCAGCCCGTCGACTTCATCGAGCGCCAGCATCATGGTGCCGATCACCACGGTGTCTTCCAGTTGCTGTTCGGCCATCGGCGCGTTCAGGCTTTTGCTCTTGCGCAGCCGCACCATCGGTTCGACGTAACGCTCACGAATCGAATCCGGGTCGAGAATCTCCAGCCCCGGCGGCAGTTCGATGCCCTGGGCACGAGCCACTGCCTCGACGTCGGCCGGTTTGGCCAGCAGCACGCAGCGAGCGATGCCACGGGCCTGGCAAATGGCAGCGGCCTGGACAGTCAGCGGTTCACTGCCCTCAGGCAGCACAATGCGTTTGTCGGCGGCCTGGGCGCGCTGAATCAGCTGGTAGCGGAACACGGCCGGCGACAAGCGCATTTCCCTTGGCGTACCGCAACGCTGATGCAGCCATTTGGCATCCAGGTGGCTGGCGACAAAATCGGTGATGATCTCCGCACGTTCGCGGTCGTCGATCGGAATTTCCTTGTTCAAGCCATTGAGCAGGTTGGCGGTGTCGTAAGACCCGGTACTGACCGACAGCACCGGAAGTCCCGCCTGCAAGGCGCCTCGACACAGGTCCATGATGCGCGGGTCGGGTAGGGTGTCGCTGGTCAGCAGCAGGCCGGCCAACGGTACGCCGTTGAGGGCTGCCAGGCTCACGGCCAGGATGATGTCGTCGCGATCACCCGGGGTCACCACCAGCACGCCGGGCTTGAGCAGCTCCACGGTGTTGCGCATGGTGCGGGCGCAAATAATGATGTTGCTCATGCGCCGGGTTTCGTAATCGCCGGCATTGAGCACCTGCGCGCCCATCAGGTCGGCCACGTCACGGGTGCGTGGGGCGTTGAGTTCGGGGCGGAACGGGATGCAGCCCAGCAGGCGGAAATCGCCGCTGCGCAACAGCGGCGAGTGCTCCTTGAGCCGCGCGGAGAAGGCCTCCATGCTTTCCTCGGTATGGACTTTGTTCAGGATCACGCCGAGGACTTTCGGGTCTTTGGGCCCGCCGAACAACTGCGCCTGCAGCTCGACGCGACCGGAAAGCTCGGTCAGCACTTCGTTCTCCGGCGCCGACACCAGGATGACCTCGGCGTCCAGGCTCTTGGCCAGGTGCAGGTTGACCCGCGCGGCATAGCTGGCGTTGCGGGTCGGGACCATACCCTCGACGACCAGCACGTCCTTGCCGATGGCAGCCTGCTGGTAGAGGGTGATGATTTCTTCCAGCAACTCATCGAGCTGGCCGTCGCCGAGCATGCGTTCGACGTGCGCCAGGCCCAGCGGCTGCGGCGGTTTGAGGCCGTGGGTGCGGGCCACCAGTTCGGTGGAGCGTTCCGGTCCGGTATCGCCGGGATGGGGCTGGGCGATAGGTTTGAAAAAACCGACTTTCAGCCCGGCCCGTTCGAGTGTGCGCACCAGCCCGAGGCTGATGGAGGTCAGACCCACACCAAAATCGGTGGGCGCGATAAAAAAAGTTTGCATGCGGATTCTCTAAAGGTGCATGGCAAAGGCGAGGCTATAACTGCCGTCTACCGTCAATTCAGGCGCCAAGGTTATCGCTAACCGGGGCCTGTGCGCACCAGCCGCAGTCAAAGGACTGGCCTATTTTTTCAATACGTTGCGCCGGGTCCAGCACCCAGGCCCGGGACTGCCACGGCGGCAGGTGGCGCAGATGCTGGGTGTGGCCACAGGACAGCTCGGCCACCCAGTGCCCGTCCTCATCCTGATGAAAACCGGTGACCGTCGGTCTGTTCGAACAAGCCCGTTTGTCCGGGTTCCGTTCGCTTTCGGGCAAATCCTTGTTTAGACTTGTCCGTTCTTCATTCTTATGCAAAAGGTCTCGCCCCATGCTGATCGCCGCCAATAAGGCTGTCTCCATCGACTATACCCTGACCAACGACGCTGGTGAGGTCATCGACAGCTCTGCCGGCGGCGCTCCGCTGGTCTACCTGCATGGCGCAGGCAACATCATCCAGGGTCTGGAAAAAGCCCTGGAAGGTAAAACTTCCGGTGACGAGCTGAACGTTACCGTTGAGCCGGAAGATGCTTATGGCGAATACTCCGCCGAGCTGGTCAGCACCCTGAGCCGCAGCATGTTCGAGGGCGTGGATGAACTGGAAGTAGGCATGCAGTTCCACGCTTCGGCCCCCGATGGCCAGATGCAGATCGTCACCATCCGCGACCTGGAAGGCGATGACGTCACCGTTGACGGCAACCACCCGTTGGCCGGTCAGCGCTTGAACTTCCAGGTCAAGATCGTCGACATTCGTGATGCCAGCCAGGAAGAAATCGCCCATGGTCACGTCCATGGCGAAGGTGGTCATCACCACTGATTTGTGGGCTACGCTCAAGTGAACTGGAAAGGCGCCTTACGGCGCCTTTTTAGTCGGTTGCTGTTAGCATCGTCCATGGCTGTTCGAAAAGATCCGCAAACCTGGAGTTCGTCATGAGTGCTTTTCACGACCTTAAACTTAAAGCCCTGGATGGTCAGGAACTTGATCTGGCGCCGTTCAAGGGGCAAGTCGTGCTGGTGGTCAATGTCGCCTCCAAATGTGGCCTGACACCTCAGTACGCTGCGTTGGAAAACCTCTATCAGCAATACAAGGCCAAGGGTTTCTGTGTGCTGGGCCTGCCTTGCAACCAGTTCGCCGGACAAGAGCCGGGGACGGAACAGGAAATCCAGGATTTCTGCAGCCTCAATTATGGTGTGACGTTCCCGTTGTCCAGCAAGCTGGAAGTGAACGGGCACGACCGTCATCAGTTGTACCGTCTGCTGGCAGGCGAGGGGGCCGAGTTTCCGGGGGACATCACCTGGAACTTCGAGAAGTTCCTGCTGGGCAAGGACGGTCGGGTGCTGGCGCGTTTCTCACCGCGCACGGCGCCGGATGATCCGGCCGTGATCCAGGCTATCGAAAAAGCCTTGAGCTGAACCTCTGGAGCAACCATCACCCTGCTGTGTGCGGGCACACTCCTCTCGGCTTCCTTTTGATCCACAATCATTCAAATCAATAGTGCTACCCATTGCTTTCCACGGTCCATATTATCGCTGTCATATTCGACCTGCGACCCTGTTTCCGTGGAGTGTCCCATGCCTGTAAAAGCCTTGTTCAAACCCTTCCATCTCGGTGCGCTGGAGCTGCCGACCCGGGTCGTGATGGCGCCGATGACTCGCTCCTTTTCCCCAGGCGGCGTGCCGAACGCCAAGGTCGTGGAATATTACCGCCGTCGCGCGGCGGCCGGCGTCGGTCTGATCATTACCGAAGGCACGACCGTCGGGCACAAGGCCTCCAACGGTTATCCGAACGTACCGCATTTTTACGGCGAGGCCGCGCTGGCCGGCTGGAAACAAGTGGTTGATGCCGTGCATGCCGAAGGCGGCAAGATCGTTCCGCAGCTCTGGCACGTAGGTAACGTGCGGCGCTTGGGGACCGAGCCGGACGCGAGCGTGCCGGGCTATGGTCCTTCGGAAAAACTCAAGGACGGCCAGGTCGTGGTTCACGGCATGACCCAGGCGGATATCGACGAAGTCATCGCAGCGTTCGCCCAGGCGGCGAAAGACGCCCAGAGCATCGGCATGGACGGCGTGGAGATCCACGGCGCCCATGGTTACCTGGTGGACCAATTCTTCTGGGAGGGCAGCAACCAGCGCACCGACGGTTATGGTGGAAGTCTGGCCAACCGATCGCGCTTCGCCATCGAACTGATCCGCGCCGTGCGTGCTGCGGTAGGTGAAGGGTTCCCGATCATCTTCCGTTTCTCCCAATGGAAGCAGCAGGACTACAGCGCGCGTCTGGTGCAAACGCCAGAGGCCTTGGGCGAATTCCTCCAGCCTTTGGCAGAGGCCGGTGTGGATATTTTCCATTGCTCGACACGTCGCTTCTGGGAGCCTGAATTCGAAGGCTCCGAGCTGAATCTGGCGGGCTGGACCCGCAAGCTGACCGGCAAGCCAACCATCACCGTCGGCAGCGTTGGCCTGGATGGCGAGTTCCTGCAGTTTATGGTCAACACCGACAAAGTCGCGCAGCCGGCCAGCCTGGAGAAACTGCTGGAGCGCCTGAACAATGATGAGTTCGACCTGGTGGCGGTGGGGCGTGCGCTGCTGGTAGACCCGGATTGGGCGCAAAAAGTGCGTGAAGGCCGGGAGCAGGAGATCTTGCCGTTCAGCCGTGAGGCGTTGATGACACTGGTTTAAGCGGCGCCTGCCATCGCGAGCAGGCTCGCTCCCACACCGGATTTGGGTTGTTCACCGAACGTGTGATCAACACAACACCCTGTGGGAGCGAGCCTGCTCGCGATGGCGGCCCCAGCATCACTGAAAAAATCAGCGCACCGTCGGCGCAGCCGGCATCACCTGTTCACCGACACAAACCCCGCGCAACTGCGTCTCGAACTGCTCGATCACCGATGGCCAGCCCTGGCGACTGGCATGCTGGCGCGCATTGAGCCGCACACAACGCAAGGTTTCACGCTCTTCCAGCAGCCATCGGGCCGCGTCGCAGAATGCCTCTTCATCCCCCGGCATGGCCAGCACGCCGTTGTGACCGTGACGGATGTGTTGCGCCGCCGCGGCCTGATCATAGGCCACCACACCCAACCCGGACGCCAGCGCCTCCAGCACGACATTGCCGAAGGTTTCGGTCAGGCTCGGAAAGACGAATACATCCCCGGACGCATAGTGGCAGGCCAGCGATTCGCCACGCTGGGCCCCACAAAAGATCGCGTCGGGCAGTTCCTGTTGCAGCGCGGCCCGTTGTGGACCGTCGCCTACTACCACCAGTTTCAGCCGCCGGTCCGGGAAAGCGCTGCACAGTGTGTTGAAACAGCGTTTGAGCAGACCCAGGTTCTTCTCCGACGCCAGACGCCCGACGTGGATCAGCGCAATATCGTCATCGCCCAAGCCCCAGGCCTCACGCAGGGTTGTCGAGCGTTTGATCGGATGGAACAGTTGGCTGTCCACACCGCGGGACAACAGCGCCACACGCTCGAAATGCCGGCGCTCCAGCTCCATGCGCTGGCTGAGGCTCGGCACCAGGGTCAGGCTGGAGCTGTTGTGGAACCAGCGCAGGTAATGGGTGAGGGCCCGACTCAACAACCCGAGGCCATACTGCTGGGTGTATTGCTGGAAATTGGTGTGGAAGCCACTGACCACCGAGATGCCCAGGCGCCGGGCCGCCCGCAATGCCGATAAACCCAGCGGCCCTTCCGTGGCGATATACAGCACGTCCGGGCGATGACGTTTCCAGCGCCGCAGCAGCTTGTGCATCGAAGCCTGGCCCCACTGCAAGCCCGGATACCCCGGTAGCGGCCAGCCTCGGCACAGCAACAACTGCTCGTCGCTGGCCTGGCGTTGGTCGCCAGCCTGACGGGGCCGTATCAATTCCACCTGATGCCCGCGAGCGCGCAAGCCGTCGCACAGGCGGCCCAGGGTATTGGCCACGCCATTGATTTCCGGCGGGAAGGTTTCGGTGATGAGGGTGATATGCAGGTGTGTGCTCATGACCCCAGTGTCGACCGGGGCCATTTCGCCATTGTGACGCTTGAATGATGGATTTGTGACAGGTCAGCCCTGGCGGGCCAACGCGGTCTCGGCGCCTTGCTCGCGCACCCAGAACAAGGTCGCGCCGGCCACTGCCGCCGGCATCATCAGGATGTTGACCACCGGGATCAGCAGCACCAGGTACACGCTGCCGCCAAAACCCAGGCTCTGCCAGCGTTTTTCCCGCAGCCAGGCGAGCATTTCGTTCCAGCCCAGCTTGTGGTTGTCCGCCGGGTAGTCGATGTACTGGATCGCCATCATCCACACCCCGAACAGCAGCCATAACGGCGCGGCGACGATATTGATCACCGGAATGAAGGACAGCACCAGCAGGCCCAGGGCGCGGGGCAGGAAGTAGCCGAGCTTGCGTGCCTCCCGGGCCAAGGTGCGAGGGATCATGGCGATCAACTCGCCCCAACTGAAGACCGGGAAGTCGTCGGTGCCACGGATCACCACTTCGACTTTCTCGGCGAGAAAACCGTTGAACGGCGCGGCGATGACATTGGCGAGCATGGTGAAGGTGAAAAACACCATCAGCACCACAAGCACCACGAACAGCGGCCACAGGACATAGTTGAGAAAGCTCAGCCAATCCGGTAACGACGGCATCAGCGTGTCGACCCAAAGGCTGAACTGATGGCCGGCCAGGTAGATCAATCCGACGAACAGCACCAGATTGATCACCAATGGCAACAGCACAAACAAGCGCAGACCCGGGCTTAAGACCAGTTTGAGTCCTTCTCGCAAATATTGCGGGCCGGACAGGACGGGGGCGGGCATAAGAGGCTCCGAGCGAAGATGAACGCGCCGACCATACCGGCTTTGCCGGGCTCGGGAAAGCACCGACATGGCGTGTAACAACGTTTGCCGAGTTTATTGAACTGACCGATCTGGATAGAGCTCACCTATGAGCTGGATTGTTAAACCGTATTTCCTTAATCTTCGCTCCCTCGATACGCTGCACCCATTCTTTTCAGGACTGTCGAACCCAAGCCTTCCCCAAGTGCGTCAACAGTCCCTTTTATTCGCGCCGCTTACCCGGCGTTCCGGCCCGCAAGGTCCGGTCAACAGGAGCAGGTCATGTCTGAAGTGCGTCATTCGCGAGTGATTATTCTCGGTTCCGGCCCTGCCGGTTACAGCGCTGCGGTGTATGCCGCCCGTGCCAACCTCAAGCCGTTGCTGATTACCGGCATGCAAGCCGGCGGTCAATTGACCACCACCACCGAAGTCGACAACTGGCCGGGCGACGTCCACGGTCTGACCGGCCCGGTGTTGATGGAGCGTATGAAAGAGCACGCCGAGCGCTTCGAGACCGAGATTGTTTTCGACCACATCAATGCCGTGGACTTCGCCGCCAAGCCGTACACCCTGACCGGTGACAGCGCGACCTACACCTGTGATGCCCTGATCATTGCAACCGGTGCCAGCGCTCGTTACCTGGGCCTGCCATCGGAAGAAGCCTTCATGGGCAAAGGCGTTTCCGCCTGTGCCACTTGCGACGGTTTCTTCTACCGCAACAAGCCCGTGGCTGTGGTGGGTGGCGGTAACACCGCCGTCGAGGAAGCCCTGTACCTGGCCAACATCGCCAGCACGGTCACCCTGATCCACCGTCGCGAAACCTTCCGCGCCGAGAAGATCCTGATCGACAAGCTCAATGCCCGTGTGGCTGAAGGCAAGATCATCCTCAAGCTCAACGCCACCCTGGATGAAGTGCTGGGCGACAACATGGGCGTGACCGGTGCCCGGCTGAAGAACAACGACGGCAGCTTTGACGAGATCAAAGTCGACGGTGTGTTCATCGCCATCGGCCACACTCCGAACACCTCGTTGTTCGAAGGCCAGCTGGAACTCAAGGACGGCTACCTGGTGGTCAAGGGCGGCCGCGACGGCAACGCCACCGCCACCAGCGTCGAAGGTATCTTCGCGGCCGGCGACGTGGCAGACCACGTCTACCGTCAGGCGATTACCTCGGCGGGTGCCGGTTGCATGGCAGCCCTGGACACCGAGCGTTACCTGGATGGTCTGCAGAACGCTTCGTTCTGATCCGTCGCGCATGAAAAAACCGGCTTCGGCCGGTTTTTTTATGCCTGGATATCTGCCGGCGAACCCCTGTGGGAGCGAGCTTGCTCGCGATGGCGTCAGGTCAGTCGACATTGATGGTGATTGATACACCGTCATCGCGAGCAAGCTCGCTCCCACAGGTTTTTTGTGTGGTCAGAAACAGCGCATTTCAGGCCAACTTCGCCAGGCAAGCCTCCAGAATATCCAACCCTTCCTCCAACACTGCCGCCTCGGTCGTCAACGGCGCCAGCAGCCGAATGATGTGCCGTGATTTGCCGCTGGGCATCAGCAGCAAACCAGACTCGCGCGCCAGGGCCAGCAATTGTGTCAATTGTGCCGAAGCCGGGCTGCCGTCGGCATGGGCCAGTTCGATGCCGCGCATTGCCCCGACGCCAGTCAGGCGGCCCAGGTAAGGGGACAGCCCGCGACTGCGCCATGACGCGTAGCGGCTGACTATCGCCTCTTCCTGTTGCGTGCCCCAGGCTTGCAGGTTTGCGTCGGTCATTTCCTCCAGGGTCGCCAATGCGGCGGCGCAGGCGATGGGATTGCCTGAGTAAGTGCCGCCCAAGCCACCTTTGGGCAGATTGTCCAGCAGCGCCTTGCGCCCCACCACGGCACCCAGGGGGACGCCGCCGGCAATGCTTTTACCCAGCAGGATCAGGTCCGGCTCGATACCCAGTCGCGAGAACGCAAAGCGCTGGCCGGTGCGACCGAAGCCGGACTGGATTTCATCGATGATCAGCACGATACCTTTCTCGTCGCAGAACTGCCGCAGGGCCTGGGCAAAGGCAATATCCATCGGCAGGAAACCGGCTTCGCCCTGCACCGGTTCGACGATGAAACACGCCAGGTCATTTACGTCGATCTCGACGCTGAACAACCGCTCCATGGCCTTCAACGCTTCTTCGCAGGTGACGCCGTTGTCCTTGCTGGGGTAGGGCAGGTGATAGACCGGTCCGGGTAGTACGCCGACTTTCTGTTTGTAGGGCGCGACCTTGCCGTTGAGATTGAGAGTGGCCAGGGTTCTGCCGTGGAAGCCGCCATCAAAGGCGATGACGGCCGTGCGCCCCGTGGCGCCGCGCACGATCTTCAAGGCGTTTTCCGCGGCTTCGGCGCCGCTGTTGGTGAGCATGCCGCTGACCGGGTAATCCACCGGGATAAATGCTGCCAGACGCTCCATCAATTCGATGTAGGGTGCGTGCGGGGCGGCGTTGAAGGCGTAGTGCGTCAGCCGGGTTGCCTGTTCGCGGATGGCTTCGACGACACGGGGATGGCAGTGGCCAAGGTTCAACACGCCGATGCCGCCCACGAAATCGATGTAGCGTTTGCCGTCGGTGTCCCAGACCTCGGCATTTTTGCCGTGGCTGAGGCTGACAGGGTGCACGGTGGAAATCGATTGGCTGATGGTTTCACTGCTCATGGATGACGGCTCGGAGGAAGGAAAGATTCCCTTTATCTAAGCCGCGAGCAGAGGTGGCCGGCAAACGAAATAAAGTTGCCGGGTCAATCTTAAAAGTCGGGATGTGAGATCAGTGAGTCTGGCGAGAACTGTTTCTGTGGCGAGGGAGCAAGCTCCCTCGCCACAGAAAAGCGGACCTCGGCACAGAGGGGAGGCGCGTTGGGTCAGCGCCGCCGCAACGGCTGAGTCTCGAACTTCACACCCGCCAAGCCATGGGCCATCAGCGCCCGGATATTGCCGTGGTCGCTGCCCTCAGGCGTGGCCAGTACCGACCGGTAATGTTCGCCGAACGCCAGCAGCGCTTCTTCATCGCTCAAGCCTTCGAGCAGCGCCAGGCCCAGGGTCTTGCAGGAACCTTCGTTCTGCCCGGCGGCGTTGTCGACGTCACCGTTTTTAAAAGGCTGAGGCTGGTAGTCGTAGCCGGCGGCGATAAAGGCCAGGGTGTCGGCAAAAATGTGTTCGCCGCTCTTGAGGCTGGCGCGCAGGGTGTTCAGGTCAGGCATCGGGTTTTCCTTTGGCGAACGCCGCTTGCTGTTCGGCGCTGGCTTCTTGCTGGTATTGGGCTTTCCACTCGGCGTAGGGCATGCCGTAAACCACTTCGCGGGCGTCATCGAGGCTGACCTCGATCTGGCGTTCATCGGCAGCTGCCTTGTACCACTTGGACAGGCAGTTGCGGCAGAAGCCGGCGAGGTTCATCAGGTCGATATTCTGCACATCCTTGCGGCTGTCCAGGTGGGCAACCAGCCGACGGAAAGCGGCGGCTTCAAGTTCGAGGCGTTGTTGAGGGGACATAGTATTCACTGCGAATGTAAGGGTGGGGATAGCTTCAAGCTTCAGGCTTCAAGCCGCAAGTAAAAGCCGAGTCGCTTCAACTTGCAGCTTGTAGCTAGCGGCTTGCAGCTAAAGTAATCGACACCGACTCGGCAAATCGCAAGGCGTGGGGTTTGTCGACTTCGACTTCGGCATACAGCACCGATTCGTTGGCCATGACCAGATCGAGCAGTTCCTGGGTCAGGCGTTCGAGCAGGGCGAAACGGTTGCCTTCCACGTGGGCGATGATCGCCTTGGTGATGGTGCGGTAGTTCAGTGCGTGGTCGATGTCGTTGTCGCGCACCGCATCCTGGGCCGCGTAGAGGATGGTCAAGTTGATCAACACATCCTGTTTGTTGAGGATTTCGTCCTCGTTGATGCCAATGAACGTGCGCAAGCGTAAGTCCTTGACCTTGATGCGCGCCATGGCGGGTTGAAGTTGTGGCATTTACTTGCTCCGTCGAATCAATTGCAGGAACTCCTGGCGGGTGGTGCTGGATTCGCGAAAGACGCCGAGCATCACCGAGGTGTTCATGGTCGAGTTCTGTTTTTCGACACCGCGCATCATCATGCACATGTGCTGGGCTTCGATCACCACCGCAACGCCGGCCGCCTGGGTGACCTGCTGCACCGCGTCGGCAATTTGCCGGGTGAGGTTTTCCTGGATTTGCAGGCGGCGGGCGAACATGTCCACCAGCCGGGCGATCTTCGACAGCCCCAGGACCTTGCCCGTAGGAATATAAGCCACATGAGCCTTGCCGATGAAGGGCAGCAGATGATGTTCGCACAGGGAATAGAGTTCGATGTCGGCGACGATCACCATTTCATCGCTGTCGGAGGCGAACAGGGCGCCGTTGACGATCTGTTCGACGCTTTGTTCATAGCCGTGACAAAGGTACTGCATGGCCTTGGCCGCGCGCACCGGAGTATCCAGCAGGCCTTCGCGTTCCGGGTCTTCACCCAGGCCGATGAGGATCTCGCGATAGTTCTGGGGCGATAGCGCCATGGTGCATCCTCGAAGCAAGGCTATTTGACGTGCCGGCCGCCGTTGACGGTCAGGGTCGTGCCGGTGACGTAGGGGTTGTCCAGCAGATAACGCAGGCTCTGATAGATCACTTCGCTGCCGGGCTCGATGCCCAGCGCGGACTTGGCCAGGGCCTTGGCACGGTAGGCCGCGTCGTCTTCGGGATTGAACAGTAGCAGGGCCGGGGCAATTGCGTTGACCTTGATGTGTGGCGCGTATTTCGCCGCGAACGACAGGGTCAGGCTTTCGAGCCCGGCCTTGGTGGCGCAATAGGCGATATGCCGGCTGCTGCCCTTGCGCGTGACGTCATCGCTGATGTGCACGATATCCGCCGGGGTTGAGCGTTGCAGCAGCTCGGCACACTGCAGGTTGATCAGGTAGGGGGCGAGCATGTGCACGGCGAACATGGCGTTGAACGCGCTCGCTTCGTGGCCGGGCGTCTCGGTCAGCCATGCCGAGGCGTTGTGGACAATGGCGCGCAATCGGTCGGTGTGCTGCTTGAGCTGATCAATGAAGGCCGAAATCCCGGTTTCATTGGAAAAGTCAGCGAACAGCACGATCGCCCCCAGATCCCGCAACGCCTGCACGCCCGGGCGCTCGGTGCGGAAAGTGGCGATTACCGGATGACCGTCTTCGAGCAATCGACGGGCGCAGTGCAAACCGACGCGCTGGGCTGCGCCAGTGATCAGGATCGGAGCGGTGGCGCTGGACATAGGAAGGCTCGGTTCACGGCAATCGCAAAACTATAACAGCGACGCAAGGTGGCGACGACTCTGTGGGAGCAAGCCCTCTCCCACAGTGACCCTTGTTGAACGCGAACGCTGCGGCCGACGAGAGCGGCCCGGCATCACTGATTCTGCGTAGCCGGCTTGGCTGGCAGTGCTTTGGGCGCTGCACCGTTCAACCAACCCGCCAGCAGGTGAGTCGACATCGGAATAAACAGATAGACCATCAATGGCGTCAGAATGAGTGTGCTGATCAGCACGCGGCTCATCATTCCCAGCTCACTGAGCAATGGCCCCAGCAGAAAGTTGAACAGCAGCGACACCGGAAAGAACGCGAGCCAGATGGCCACGGCCTGTTTCCAGCGCGGTGGACGTTGATCGCCGGCGCCAAACCAACCGTCGATACCGCGCACCCTGTGTTCCGAAGGGTGGGCAAACAGCTCGCTGCCTCGCGCCAGCCACGCCGTGCGCGAGGCCGAGTGCTCCCAGGCATGCAGGGTCTGCTCGTCGGCAAAGCGGAAAATAATCTGGAATTCATCGCTCTGAGGCGGTGGCGCGAGTACACCGGAACCCAGGTAGCCGGGAAAGTCGGTGGCCAATTGTTCGCCTTCGCGCAACCAGACGATCAGGTCCTGATAGCGCCCATTGGCGACACGACGGGCCACCATCAAGGTGACGGGTGAGGTAGACATTATGTATCTCCGTAAAACAGGTGCGGTACTCCGGGTAGGAGATTCGCGGGAACGCCCCAGGGTGGTGGGGCGCGTCCGTTCGCCAAAAAGCACGCAAGGTTTATTCCTTCTTGAGTGAAAAGCAACAAAATCGCGCATCAGTGGCATTTGTTCTTGTCATCCTATGACTCAGAGGGAGTACACTGGGATCCAATTTGCCAGCCGGAATTGTCTGCCAAAATGAGCGTAATCACAGAGGATAACTTCGTTTTCCAGGCAACCACTGCCTTGAGGCAGGAGGAACTGTTCCCCATCCGCGAAGTAGCGCGACTGACCGGCGTGAATCCCGTGACCTTGCGCGCATGGGAGCGTCGCTACGGTCTGATCCAGCCCACGCGCACTGAAAGCGGGCATCGCTTGTACTCCGTCGGCGATATCGAAAAGGTGCGCAGCATCCTTGCCTGGATTGAGCGCGGGGTGGCTGTGAGCAAAGTGGGAAAGATCCTGACCAAGACCGAATCGGTGCAACCGGTTTCCGCGCTTATTTCCTCGGATCTGGTGAAAGCCGATTATGCCCAGTGGCAACAACAGGTGGCTGGCGCGGTTGGCAACTTTGACGATATAGAGCTGGACCGTATCTACGGGCAGATATTTTCCACCTACGCTGTGCCGATCGTATTTCAGGACATCCTGATGCCGGTCTGGCGACAGCTGCAGCAACGCCAGCAGGAGTTCGGACAAACCAGCGAGTGGGTGTTTTTCGATGGGTTCCTGCGTTCACGCATCATCCAGCGACTCCTGCTCAAACGCGAAGCCCATGCGCGACGGGTGTTGGTCGTGGGCATTGTCGGTCAATGTCGAGAGCTGGAGTTGCTGGTCACGGCGCTGTTCGTCTCCAAGGCGGAAGTCGGCGTCAGGGTGTTGACCATTGGGCTGCCATTCGACGAACTGACCCTGGTGTGCCAGAAGATCCAGCCGTTGGCGTTGGTGCTGGTTTCCAACCATGCACCCCCTGCCGAGTTACCCAAGCGCCTGAACAAGTTGGCGATGGGCCTGGACTGCCCGCTGATGCTGGCCGGTGATGCGTCCGATCTGCTTCAGGACAGCCTCGCCGGGTCGTCGATAGGTTGCCTGGGCAGTGAAGGGACCTTGATGCACCAGCGGTTGCGACAACTATTGGCAGGTACTTTGGATACCTGATAACCGGCAGGTCAAGCCGTGCACTAGATATGCATGGCCGGATGGGTCAGGCGGTGTTGCTGAAGGATGTATTGACGCAGGCGTTCGGTCTCATCCTCGTCATTCTGGCTCAGGTGGTAGGCGTATAAGCCCTGATCGGTTTCCCGTTCCAGTGTGCCGCGCAAGGAAATCCTTTCATAACCTGACGGGCTGAACCACAAGGCAAATTGCTTTGGCGGCTTGGTCCGACTGCGGTTTTGCAACAGGATTCCTTTGCAGGAGACCTCATGGGCCCAGAGCGGCCCGGGCAGGCCTTTGGCATTTTCCAGCGCCACCGGCTCGTCAAGCGTGAGGCGCCATGGCCGAATTTTCGGCCCATCTTCGTAGATGCTGGGCACCCCCAGACGCAGGTGCATTGCGTGGAATTCGTCTTCCACCAGGTGCAACGGAAAAGTCATTTGCTGGTTTTCGAAGTTGGCTTGCAGCGTGACCTGTTCGTTAGCCGCCAGGCGCGTCAGCAAGTCACGAATCTGCGACCCGCCGTTTACCAGCAAGCTCGACGTTACATCCCGCTCGTTGAGTTGCGGGTTGTGCTGCATGGTCCGGATGAAATCCAATTCATCCTGCGTCAGTAGGGCGTCGCGCTGCATGATGTGCTCGAAAAGAGGAATTACACTTTCACTGGTGATTGTAGTGACTGACCGCTAATTCGCCGGTTTGTTTGCGCCGTTCGTCGCTTCGAGTCGGGCAATGGTTGCTCGTGCTTCGGCCAGCTCCTTTTCCAGCTGGGCGACGCGTTGCTGAGCCTTGACCTGAGCGGTCACGTCTTTTTGCACACCCACGAAATAAGTGCGTCCGTCAGCCTCGTTTTTCACCGTCGACAGAGACAACTCATTCCAGAAAGGGCTGCCGTCCTTGCGGTAGTTGCGCAAAATCTCCCGGCAGGCACCGTTCTGCTTGAGGGCCGTGCGAATCTGCTCCAGGGCCGGCTGGTCGCGATCACCTGACTGCAGGAATCGGCAATCCTGATAAAGAATCTCTTCACTGCTGTAGCCGGTCAGCCGTTCGAAAGCCGGGTTTACGTAGATCAGGATATTGTCTTCATCGCCTTCTTTTTCAGCGATGACAATGCCGTCGTTCGAGGCGTTGATGACCAGTTGCATCAGTTGAGCATTAATCATGGGCGACATCCCTTGAACATCCCTGTGTGCGCTGCATTTTAGAAGAACCTACCGCGATGTCTACTGGCCATTAATGGATGTTGAGAGTCAATCGCAGCGTTGCGTCTGAGCCTGCTACTATCGCCGCTCTTTTTATTCAGGTTCAGGATCAGATTGATGAAAGTCGCCATCCTTTCGGGTTCCGTCTACGGGACCGCCGAAGAAGTCGCTCGGCACGCCGCCAAACTGCTCGGTGAAGCGGGTTTTGAAACGCTGCACAACCCGCGCGCAAGCCTTGCGGACATTCAGGCGTTTGGCCCGGCGGCCTTGCTGGCCGTGACTTCCACGACGGGCATGGGAGAGTTGCCGGACAACTTGATGCCCTTATATTCGACGATTCGCGACCAATTGCCAGCCTATTTTCGTGACCTGCCGGGTGCCGTGATAGGCCTGGGCGACGCCAGTTATGGCGATACCTTCTGCGGCGGTGGCGAGCAGATGCGCGAGTTGTTCGCCGAGCTGGGCGTGCGCGAGGTATTGCCCATGTTGCGTCTGGATGCCAGCGAAAGCGTCACCCCGGAAACCGATGCCGAACCTTGGCTGGAGGCGTTGATCGACGCGCTGCGTCGCTAACGTAATGTGAGGTGAACGGCCACCCCCGGATGACTCGCTCGGCCAGTAAGCTGGCTGCCAATGCAACTACCGACCTCGCGGGAGCTGACTAGACTGGTTAGCTTGTTCATGACTGTTTCAGAACAAGCACCTATAACTAGAAAGCAGAGGTCAGAGCCGTGAGCGTAGCGCCCGTCCCATCGACACTCAGCATCAAGGATCAGGTCAGTGCCGCCGAATGGCAAACTCGCGTCGATCTGGCCGCCTGTTACCGGCTAGTCGCCCTGTATGGCTGGGATGACCTGATTTTCACGCATATATCCGCCAAGGTGCCCGGGACCGATGATTTTTTGATCAACCCGTTCGGGTTGATGTTTCATGAGGTCACCGCCTCGAGCCTGGTCAAGGTCGATCAGGCCGGCAACAAGCTGATGGACAGCCCCTACGAGATCAATCCGGCCGGTTATACCATCCACAGCGCGGTGCATGAGGTGCGGCACGATGTGGTGTGTGTGCTGCATACCCACACGGCGGCCGGCGTTGCTGTGTCGGCACAGAAGCAGGGTGTGTTGCCCATCAGCCAGCAATCGTTGTTCGTATTGTCGAGTCTGGCGTATCACGCCTATGAAGGCGTGGCCCTCAATCACGAAGAGAAGGCCCGCCTGCAGGCGGATCTGGGCGCCAATAATTTCCTGATGCTGCACAATCACGGTCTGCTGACCTGCGGCGGCACCATTGCCGACACCTTCCTGATGATGTTCACCTTCCAGCGAGCCTGTGACATCCAGGTCCTGGCGCTCAACGGTGGGGCTGAACTGATCGCCATCGAGCCGCAGATACTGGCCGGCGCCCGGGCGATGATTGCCGGGGTGACCAAAAGCGCCCAAGGCATGGGAGGCGCGCTGGCATGGCCGGCGTTGCTGCGCAAGCTGGATCAACAAGATTCGGGTTATAGATGCTGATGCCTCTGGTCCAGATTCCCCTGCGTATTTGGCGCCAGCGCGGCCAGACTTTGATGTTCCGTGGCCACGCTATCCGGTATTGGGTGGCGGGGCACGGCGAGCCGTTGTTGCTGATCCATGGTTTCCCCACCGCCAGTTGGGACTGGCATTACCTGTGGCAGCCGCTGGCACAGCGTTATCGGGTGATCGCCTGTGACATGCTCGGTTTTGGCGACTCGGCCAAGCCGACGGATCATGTCTACAGCCTGTTGGAGCAGGCTGACCTGCAGCAGGCTTTGCTGGCGCATTTGAATGTGAAGCAAGCCGTGCATGTACTGGCCCATGATTATGGTGACAGCGTGGCCCAGGAACTGATCGCCCGTCACTACGAGGCGCGCATCGAACTCGCCAGTTGTGTCTTTCTCAACGGCGGTCTGTTTCCCGAAACCCATCGTCCGGTGCTGATGCAAAAACTGTTGCTCAGCCCCTTGGGCTGGCTACTGGGCCGAGCTTTTTCCCGAGAAGGCCTGGTCAAGAGTTTTCGCCAGATATTCGGCCCCAGGACTGGCCCGACCGAAAGCGAGCTGGACGATTACTGGAGCCTGGTCGAAACCCATAACGGACCGCGGATCATGCACAAACTCATTGCCTATATTCCCGAACGGCGTGTGCAGCGTGACCGCTGGGTGCAGGCCATGCAGCGCGGCGAGGTGGCGCTGCGGGTGATCGACGGCGCGGTCGATCCGATTTCCGGTGAACACATGGTGGCGCGCTACGAGGCGCTGATCCCCAACCCTGACACCGTACTGCTGCCCGACATCGGCCACTACCCGCACACCGAAGCCCCGGTGCAGGTACTCAAGCATTACCTGGAGTTTCGCGAAAACATGGCCGCACCGGTCAGGCAGGTGGTCTGCTCATAAGTGCTGAAGGTTGGAGCACTATCGCGAGCAGGCTCGCTCCCACAGAGAGGCGACTCTACGCAGGCCTGTGTGGGAGCGAGGCTGCTCGCGATGGCAGCGACTCGGTCCCGCCTCTGGTGAGGGTCACGGAGCCCACAGCAGATCCGGCTCGCATCATCCCCTCACCTTATTGGCCACCATTCACTTGTAACCCTGTTGATTGTGACCAACCGCCCTGTGCCCGACACTCGGGGCATTGTTCTATTGCCTGCTGGAGTTCTGCCCATGAGTGAATCTGTGCGCTTCGAAGATAAAGTCGTGATCGTCACGGGAGCCGGCGGTGGCCTGGGGCGAGCCCATGCCCTGTTGTTCGCCAGGCAGGGGGCCAAAGTGCTGGTCAACGACCTTGGCGGCTCTGCCCAGGGAGAAGGGGCCAACGCCTCGGCGGCGGATCGGGTGGTCGCTGAAATTCGCCAAGCCGGCGGCATTGCCGAAGCGAACCACGACTCCGTCACCGATGGCGACAAGCTTGTTCAAAACGCGCTCGACGTGTTTGGCCGGGTCGATGTAGTGGTCAACAACGCCGGGATCCTGCGGGACAAGACCTTCCACAAAATGGAGGACGCCGACTGGGACCTGGTCTACCGCGTCCATGTCGAGGGCGCCTACAAAGTCACCCGCGCCGCCTGGCCACACCTGCGTGAGCAGAATTACGGGCGGGTGATCTTTACGGCCTCCACGTCCGGCATCTACGGCAACTTCGGTCAATCCAACTACGGCATGGCCAAGCTCGGCCTTTATGGCCTGACGCGCACCCTGGCCATCGAAGGTCGCAAGAACAATATTCTGGTCAATGCCATCGCGCCCACCGGTGGCACCCGCATGACCGAAGGCCTGATCCCGCCGCAGGTGTTCGAACAGCTCAAGCCTGAACTCGTCAGCCCGTTGGTGGTGTACCTGGCCAGCGAGACCTGCCAGGAAACCTCCGGGTTGTTCGAAGTGGGCGGCGGCTGGATGGGCAAGGTGCGTTGGGAGCGCAGCCTGGGTGCCGGCTTCGATCCAAACAAAGGTTTCTCGCCCGAAGACGTCGCGGCCCACTGGCAGCAAATCTGTGATTTCGAGGGTGCGGTACACCCCAATGACAACCTTGAAGCGTTGAAGGAAATGATGGCGAACTTGCAGCGCTACACCGTTTGACCTTGCGGCCTCGACCCGTTGCCGTCACGCGCGGCAACGGTGGTCAGGGGACGTATTTCTTCACCAGCGCCGCCAGATTCGCGGCAGTCTCGATGTCCATCACACCGTCGTATTTCGCTGGACGAAAGTGCAGCTGAAAGGCTCGCACCAAACGCTGAAAACCCGCACTTGTGGCGGCTGCCGACGTGTCATACCCATATTTGCGGAACAAGCCGAGCAGTTGCTCGCGAGTCGGCAGGCCGTTGCATTGGTAGGCGCGGGTGTAAGCTTCCTGCGTGGGTTCATCGAACCATGCGCCGATGCCCTTAAGATACAGCGTATGCCAGGGGAACATCGGGCCGGGATCGCTTTTCCTGCCAGCGGCAATATCCGAGTGTCCCACCACATTGACCGGGCTGATGTCCGGATAGCGCTTGAGGATGTTCAACGCCAGGTATTCGATCGCCTCGACTTGCTGAGGTTGATAAGGCGGGAAAGTGAATTGCCCGTGGTTATCGGTGGCCAGGTTGACGATTTCAACACCGATCGAGGTGTCGTTCAGATTCGTGCGACCACCCCAACTGCTCACCCCCGCGTGCCAGGCACGTTGGTTCTCGTCGACCAGATTGAAAATCTGCGGTTCCTGGAAACCTGCTTTCAAGTAACTCGGGTCGCTGAAGTCCGGGATGAGGTAGTGGGCGCTGACAGAGGAACCGGTCAGTGCGTTGATGGAGGATGAAAAGTTTGCGGCGGTGTAATGAAAGACTAGAAAACGAATTCTATTGTTGAAGCCTTTTACCGAGCGATAGCTGTTGTAGTTGATAAGTGTCATAAAAACTCACTGAGGTTTAAAGTCAAAACATAATGCTGTGACTGACATTCAGCCTAACAGTGAGTTTTTGATGGGGCCGTAGTGGGATTCTTGCTTTGTTGTAGGAATAGGCGTTTGGATGTCCGGGAATTGATCGTTAATGGGAGTAGGGTTTGTTCGCTATTTCTTATGGCGGGCTCTGGCAGTATTGTAGGAATCGAGAAGCTTTAGTTGAGGGTGAGCCTAAATATTAAAAGGTAGCAGTTTAAGTGTGGCGCTGTTTTCGCTGATTAAATGATTCTTCCCGTCTATCTCGCGCAACTCAACATCCAGGCAAAGCGCTCGGCGGACCACTCCTTGCGGTCTGACACTTGGCCATCGCCCAGTTCGATCACCCGCATTACACCGTCTGACCTGAGCGCTATGTCGATCGAGAAAAAAGGACTGTCGATCAGCTGTGCGCATTCGGTCGCTAACTCGGGCACCTCATCGGTGGCGCTATAAGCCTGGCCGTGGAGCACAAAGTAGCGACGCTCGGTTTCTTTGAGGTATTCCTCTCGTCGTCTGACACATATACCGCCTTCAATCTGCCCGCGATACTGACGCATGATCCCAACCAGCGGCGCTATGTCTTCGGGAGTGTCCACCAGGCTGCCTCCACTGGTGTTAAGTGACTTTACGTAGTCCTTGATGAAGTAGCCCGGCCATTGCAACCCTTGGAGGGCCTGATTGAAGTTTGCATCACTGGCCAGTACCACGGTTTCGCTCGTACAGGCAGCCAGCAACGGATACCACTGCGGCAAGTGATGACAATTTTGGTATTGCGTGGCGTTGGTCACCTCAATGGCACCTTTGTCGCGCATGTGCATAACCAACGCAGCATAAGCGTCAGGCGTCAGCATCCACCCCCGGTACAAAATGCAGTCGCCGGGCGTGAGGGATACAGAAGTCTTGAAAGTCCCTGCTTCGAAATCTTCAAAAGAGAACAGCGCGGTCCGTAGTCCGGTGGTCACTACTGCGTCGTACTCTTCCATGTACTGTTCATCGGGGCGCTTTTTATCAAACGGATCGCTAGGGTAGAGAAGATACATATCGCTTTCTCGATTTAATCAGTGTCGCGTTTTTGGTAGTTTTTGATGTGTCGCTTAGACATCATTGCGTTGATGTTATTGATGCTGTAAATCTCACTGTCCAGGTTTATGTATTGTTTGTGGTGTGTTGATTTACTTTTCGATACGTGCATTTCAAATGTCCCTGCCAGTACTCACTGTATGCAGCCGTGCCTGTTCATTTATTCGTCACCATCAAGGCGGCGAAAAAGACTATAAGTTCGATTGCATTGGCTGGGCAGGTGAGAGATTCCGACCATGTTGTAGGAATCGAGAAGTTTCACGCAGGAAATCAACCCACATAAAAAAGGCCGCTGCAAAAAGCAGCGGCCTGAAAATGACGTTGCAAAGGAGCAAAAAACCAACGTCAGTGAACACGGGAGGTGATGGACCGATGCGCCAATCCATCCGAATGACGGTGCGCCGGTCGCGAGGGACGCGATGGCGGCTTGTGCCTGCAGGCCCGTTGCCCTGAAAGCCCGGCCAGCATAGGGATTGGCCATCGTCGGAAACAGCCCGGATCCGGACATGCACCGTTGCAGGGCGCGCAACAGTTAACAGGCCCGATGAATATGCGCGGCGCTGATGACCCATCATCCAGTGCGTCCATGCGCGGCGCAAAGCCCCGTATTCCATGACCTGTAATCCTTTCGGGGTACAGCGCGAATACCTCCTTGGTGCGCTTATCGCCCATGTCGTGCGGCAGTAGGGTGAAGGCTCTGTCACTCACCGGGGAAGACGCATGACAACAATAACAATGCGCGCCATCTTCAAACCGCAGGCGCTGGCCGTCGCGGTGGCCTTGGGTTGCTCTGCCCAGGCGCAGGCCGTTTCATTCAACATTGGCGAGATCGAGGGGCAGTTCGACTCCTCGTTGTCCGTGGGCGCGAGCTGGGGCATGCGCGACGCCGACCGGGACTTGGTCGGCAGCGTCAACGGCGGTACGGGGCAGTCGTCCACCGGTGACGATGGGCGGCTGAACTTCAAGAAGGGCGATACCTTTTCCAAGATATTCAAAGGCCTGCACGATCTCGAACTCAAGTACGGTGATACTGGCGTGTTCGTGCGCGGCAAGTATTGGTATGACTTCGAACTCAAGGACGAAAACCGGCCGTTCAAGGACATCAGCGACAGCAACCGCAAGGAAGGCTCCAAGTCGTCAGGGGCGCAGCTTCTCGATGCGTTTGTCTATCACAATTACTCCATCGCCGACTTGCCGGGTACGGTGCGTGCGGGCAAGCAGGTGGTCAGTTGGGGTGAAAGTACCTTCATCGGCAACTCCATCAACAGCATCAACCCGGTGGACGTCTCCGCGTTTCGCCGTCCGGGTGCCGAGATCAAGGAAGGCCTGATCCCGGTGAACATGCTGTTCGCCTCCCAGGGCTTGACCGACAAGCTCACCATCGAAGGTTTCTACCAACTGGAATGGGACCAGACGGTCGTCGATAACTGCGGCACTTTCTTTGGCAACGACGTGGTGGCCGATGGCTGCACCAGCGGTTACACCGTGGGCAGCCCGGCGATTGCGCCATTCGTACCATTGACTCAGGCCTTTGGCCAAGGCATCCAGGTGAATGACGAAGGCGTTGTCATTGCTCGCAGCGGTGACCGTGACGCACGTGATTCCGGCCAGTGGGGCACGGCGTTGCGCTGGCTCGGTGACGACACCGAGTACGGCCTGTACTTCATGAACTACCACAGCCGCACGCCAACCGTGGGCACCACCACCGCCGGCCTGTCTACATTGTCGGCATTGCCGGGAATGGTCGCGATTGCAGAAGGGCTTGCCCCTGGCAGCGGTTCGGGGCTGGCGCAAAGCGTGATGCTGGGGCGCGGTCAGTATTACCTTGAATACCCCGAGGACATCCGTCTGTACGGTGCCAGCTTCGCCACCACGCTGCCTACCGGCACCGCGTGGACCGGGGAAATCAGCTACCGCCCCAACGCACCTGTGCAGCTCAACACCAACGATCTGACCCTGGCCTTGCTCAACCCGATCGCAGGCGGTGCAGCTTCGCCCATCGCGACCTCGCCCGGGGCCGATAACACCGGTTATCGTCGTAAGGAGTTGACCCAGATCCAGAGCACCCTGACACACTTCTTCGACCAGGTGCTGGGCGCTGATCGCCTGACCGTGGTGGGCGAGGCGGCGGTGGTGCACGTCGGTGGCCTGGAATCCAAGGACAAGCTGCGTTATGGCCGTGACTCGGTTTACGGCCAGTACGGGTTTGGCGGTGACACCGACGGTTTCGTCACCTCGACCTCGTGGGGCTATCGCGCCCGGGCAATTCTTGACTACTCCAACGTCGTTGCCGGTATCAACTTCAAGCCCAACGTCTCCTGGTCCCATGACGTTGCCGGCTACGGCCCCAACGGCTTGTTCAACGAAGGCGCCAAGGCCATCAGCTTGGGTGTCGATGCCGACTACCGCAACACCTATACCGCCAGCCTGAGTTACACCGACTTTTTCGGCGGCGACTACAACGTCCTCGAAGACCGCGACTTCCTCGCGTTGAGCTTTGGCGTGAACTTCTGATCTGGCTGACAAGGAAAAACCAATGCGCAAGATGATTCTGCAATGCGGCGCCCTGGCCCTGAGCCTGCTGGCCGCGAACGTGATGGCGGCAGTTTCGCCGGATGAAGCAAACAAATTGGGCAGCAGCCTTACGCCGCTGGGCGCGGAAAAGGCAGGCAATGCCGATGGCTCGATTCCGGCCTGGACCGGTGGCATCGCCAAAAACGCCGGGGCGGTGGACAGCAAAGGCTTTCTGGCCGATCCCTTTGCCGGGGAAAAACCGCTGTTCACCATCACCGCCGAGACCGTGGACAAGTACAAGGACAAGCTTTCCGAAGGCCAGATAGCGATGTTCAAGCGCTATCCGCAAACCTACAAGATTCCGGTCTATCCGACCCATCGCAGCGTCTCGCTACCGCCCGAGATCTACGAGTCGGCCAAGCGCAGCGCCCTCAACGTCACCACCATCAATGACGGCAACGGCTTGGCCAATTTCACCGGTAACCGTTACTACGCATTCCCGATCCCCAAGAACGGCGTGGAAGTGCTGTGGAACCACGTCACCCGCTATCACGGCGGCAACGTGCGGCGCATCATCACCCAGGCCACCCCACAAACCAACGGCAGCTTTACACCGATCCGCTTCGAAGAAGAGATCGCCGTGCCGTTTCTGATCAAAGACGCCGATCCGGAAAAGGCCAGCAACGTGCTGACCTACTTCAAACAGTCGGTCACCGCGCCCGCGCGTCTGGCCGGTAACGTGCTGCTGGTGCATGAAACGCTTGACCAGGTGAAGGAGCCGCGCCTGGCCTGGATCTACAACGCCGGCCAGCGCCGTGTGCGTCGCGCCCCGCAAGTGGCCTACGACGGCCCGGGCACCGCCGCTGACGGGTTGCGTACCTCCGATAACTTCGACCTGTTCTCCGGCGCGCCGGACCGCTACGACTGGAAGTTGGTGGGGAAGAAGGAAATGTACATCCCCTACAACAGCTACAAACTGGATTCCCCCAGCCTCAAGTATGACGACGTGATCAAGGCCGGCCACATCAATCAGGATCTGACCCGCTATGAACTGCATCGGGTCTGGGAAGTGGTCGGTACGGTCAAGCCAAACGAACGTCACATCTACGCCAAGCGCCACATGTATTTCGATGAAGACAGCTGGCAGGCGGCACTGGTGGATCACTACGACGGTCGCGGTCAACTGTGGCGGGTGGCCGAAGGTCATGCCCAGTTCTACTACGCCAACCAGAACCCGGGCTACACCCTTGAGGCGCTCTACGACATCATCGCCGGCCGCTACATTGCGCTGGGGATGAAGAACGAAGAGAAGCGCAGCTACGAGTACGGTTTCGAAGCCAGGGCTGCGGACTTCACGCCAGCGGCGCTGCGCTCGACGGGGGTTCGTTGAGACCCGGCGGTTTGAAGCTGACTATGGCTGACGTTAGATAATCGTGAGGACCGGCAATCGATTTGCCGGTCTTTTTTTATGGGCGCCAATCAGCGCGCTGAATACTTCTCCAAAGGTGAGCGCCACAGGACTAGGGTGATGAAACAATAATAAACTGGACTTCGCACATGACCGCCATGACCCCGTGTCCGGACCGTCCTGGATTGCTGCCCCGCCTGTCTTCGACCCATGTGCCGCGCAGGTCCTTGAGCGAGCCCTTGCTGGCCTCCGAGGCGCGGGTAAAACTGCTTTGCGCACCGGCGGGCAGTGGCAAGAGTGCGTTGTTCGCTGAGTGTTTCCTGCAAGCCCCCGCCGCTTGCCGGTTGCATTGGTTGCCGCTTGGGGGCGCAATGCTGGACGCGGCGCAAATGTGCGAGCGGCTGGCGCAGACCCTCGGGCTGCCGTTGCTGGATGAAGGGGGGCTGCTGGCTCACCTGGCGGGCTTGCAAGCACCGACCTGGCTGTTCCTGGATGATTACTGTCGGGTACCCAACCCCGAGCTGGATCAGTTTCTCGATCGTCTGTTGAGCATCAGCAGTCCGGCGCTTCACCTTTGGTTGAATGGTCGCCGTCGTCCTCACTGTAACTGGCCGCGCCTGCTACTTGATGACGAACTGCATGAGTTCGATGCCCAGGCGCTGGTCTTCACCCATGACGATGTCCAGCAATTGCTCAAACATTTGCCCGGTCCCCAGGGCGCTCGCACCGCGCGCGAGGTGATACAGCGCAGTGGCGGTTGGTGCGCCGGGGTGCGTATCGCCCTGCTTGAACGTTGTGAATGGGCGCGCAGCCACGCGTCGCCGGGGCGGCCCGGGACCCTGCATGACTACCTTGAATATGAGCTGTTCAGTACGCTGACCCCGGACCTGGCACAGGCCTGGCGAGTGCTGGCGCATCTGCCGCGCTTCAATGCCCGGCTCTGCGAGCATCTGTTTGGTGACACGGTGGGCGCCGAATGCCTGCCCTTGTTGTTGGACCTGGGCTGTTTTATCGAACCGTGGGAGCAGTCTTCGGACTGGTTGCAGATTTTCCCGGCGCTGGCCCGACTGGTGCGTGATGAGCCCTGGCCGCAGGGACGCTCCTGGCATCGCCGGGCTTGCCAGTGGTTTGCCGCCGAGCAGGATTGGCAAATGGCATTCGAGCAGGCCATGCATGCGCAAGAGTTCGAGGCTGCCGTCAGTTTCCTGCAGCATCTGAATTTTGAACATGTACTGCAGCGCAGCAACGTGACGCTGTTGCTGAAGCTGCATGATCAACAAGGTGAAGCGCTGACACTCGGTACACCGCAATCGGTGGGGTTGGTCACGGCTGCGTTGCTGTTCGCCGGACGCTTCGATCAGGCATCGGTGTGCATCGACCAACTGGCCAGGTTCATGCCGCAACCTTCGGCCTGCCTGCAGCGGCAACTGCTGGCCCGGTGGCAGGTTCTGCTGGGCTGGCTGCTGCACCTTTCGGGGGATGGCGAGCAGTCCCGCGAGCACTTGCTCCAGGCCCAGGCGAGCCTCGACCCAGAGGCCTGGGCCTTGCACCTGTTGTGCCAGTTGGGGCTGACACAGCAGGCACTGCTCAAGGGGGAACTGGCCACTGCGCAATGGATCAACCGCCAGGCCCTGTGCCTGGCGCGCGCCCAAGGCTCACTGGTCTTCGAGGGCTTGCTGGAACTGGATCACGCCCAAGTCCTGGAGCAACGCGGAGCTCCTCACCGGGCCGATCATCTGTTGAGCGCAGTTCAGGGGTTGCTCGATAAGCCTGGCCAGGACTTTTCTGCCTTGCTGGGACGTATTGCCTTGCGCCGTGGCCGTCTGGCTTTGCGCATGGGGTTGGCCGAGCAGGCTGCCGAGCAGTTCCAGGCGGGCCTGGAAACGGGCCTGCATTGCCAGGACAAACAAGTGCTTTATGGTTTTCTCGGCAAGGCCACCCTGGCGGCCAATGGCGGCGACTATGGCGAGGCTTTCCTGCAACTGCGCGATGCCGAGCGGATCATGCAACAGCGGCACATCCCCGACACGGTGTACCGTGGCGTGCTGTTGCAAACCAGTTGCCAGTTCTGGCTGCAACAGGGACGCCCGGAACTGGCCCTCGAGGCCCTGACCCGAGTCTTGCGTCATTTTCGCGGGCCGCAGGCCAAGCATGCCCCACCTGCGACCCTGGAGTTGATTCCTCGGCTTGAGTACCTGCTGGTGCTGACCGAGGTTTATCTGCATCGGGCGCAAGACCCTCAAGCGCAACTCAAGGCAATGATCGCCCGGGCACAGCACTGTGAAATGCATGGCCTGGAGACCGAACTGTATCTGGCGCTGGCTGAAGTCGTCTGGCTGTCCGCTGATCGTTCCCAGGCACGATCGCTTGTGCAAGAGGGCCTCAAGCGAGTTGCCTGTTGGCGCGCCCAGCAAGCCTTGTGCGAGTTACGCGCGCGTCAGCCCGATCTGTTGGGCTGGGCGCAATCGGCTGAGCACATCGAGCAGCCGGCGGTGGCAGTCGAAGACACGTTGTTGAGTCATCGAGAATTGGAAGTGCTGGAGCTCATTGCGCAGGGCTATTCAAATCAGCAGATTGCCGAACGTTTGTTCATATCCTTGCACACGGTAAAAACCCATTCGCGGCGGATACACAGCAAGTTAGGCGTTCAGCGGCGCACGCAGGCGGTCGCCAAGGCCAAAGTCATGGGCGTTATGAGATAAAGAATTCCCAAGGGCAAGACGATTAGCTGCCACCGCTACGTATCACCGCTCACATCAATGGTGTGATCAGGATTGGCCCGTTGGCTGATCCGATCCTGCGCCTGCCTCATACCCCATCCGCCAGCTCACGGCCCGGGTCGCCGCCAGCAGTCGTTGTGCCGCCGGGCCGTTTTCGTCGGCATGGAACAGGGAAGTCGGGCCGACAATGGTCATCACCGCCGTCACTTGGCCGACAGCATTGAATACCGGGGCTGACAGGGCATCCACGCCGGGCATCAGCAAGCCATGCACATGGTGCAGGCCGCGACTGCGTATTTGCTGGCACAGGGTGGCATAGGCCTGGTCGTCGGCCAGGGCGTGGGCGGTGGAAGCGCTCACTTCCTGTTCGCGCAAGCCGATCGTTTCGCGCGTCGGCAGGTAGGCGCTGAACACCAGCCCCGTGGACGAGCTGAGCAGCGGCAATACCGACCCCAGTTGCGTCACCACGGTCACTGCCCGTATGGCGGGTTCGATCCGAACGACGGTGGCGCCGTGATTGCCCCACACCGCCAGGAAACAGGTTTCGTTCAAGTCATCGCGCAGTTCGGCCAAGGGCAGGGCGGCCACTTGCAACACGTCCATGCCGTTCAACGCCGCCAGGCCCACGCGCAAGGCTTCGCGCCCGAGGCCGTAGTGGTTGGTGGACGTGTTCTGTTCAGCGAAACCGCTGGCGATCAAGGCCTGCAGGTACCGATGAACCTTGCTCGCCGGCATTTGCACGTGTTCGGCCAGACGCGACAGCGACGTGGAGGGCGACAGTTCGGCCAGGGCCTTGAGGATGTCGGTGCCGACTTCGGCCGAGCGGACTTTCTGTTTACCGTTGCTGAGCGGGGTTTCCATGGAGGCGCTGAGTCCAGAGGCGAATGGGCGTCTTTATAGCTTGACGGTCGCTGTCGAGCAAATTACGTTATGCGTAATTGAATTACGATAAAAATAACCTGTGCGCCTGACGTTTCTTCGTGGAACGACGAGGTCGTACCCAGTCCTGTGTTCAGGAGGCTCCATGACCCTCGATTCCACAGTGTCGGACCTGGCTTATCAGTCAGGCTTTGGCAATGAATTTGCCAGCGAGGCGCTGCCCGGCGCCTTGCCCGTTGGCCAGAACTCCCCGCAAAAAGCCCCTTACGGTCTCTATGCCGAATTATTCTCCGGCACTGCCTTCACCATGGTTCGCAGCGAAGCGCGGCGGACCTGGATGTATCGCATCCGGCCTTCGGCCAATCATCCGGCCTTCGTCAAGCTTGAACATCAGATAGCGGGCGGTCCTCTGGGTGAGGTCACGCCCAATCGCCTGCGCTGGAACCCGTTGGATATTCCTGCCGAGCCAACCGATTTCATCGATGGACTGGTGCGCATGGCGGCCAATGCCGGCTCGGACAAACCGGCCGGTATCAGCGTCTACCACTACCGCGCCAACCGTTCCATGGAACGGGTGTTCTTCAACGCTGACGGGGAATGGCTGATCGTGCCGCAGCTGGGACGGCTGCGGATCGCCACCGAGCTGGGCGTGCTGGAACTGGCGCCGCTGGAAATTGCCGTGATCCCCCGGGGCCTGAAATTTCGCGTCGAGCTGATTGATCCACAAGCCCGCGGCTATATCGCCGAAAACCATGGCGCGCCGTTGCGCCTGCCGGACCTTGGGCCGATCGGCAGCAACGGCCTGGCCAACCCGCGGGATTTCCTGGCGCCGGTCGCTCATTACGAAAACCTCGCCCGACCGACTGCGCTGGTGCAGAAATTCCTCGGTGAGATGTGGGGTTGCGAGCTGGATCATTCGCCCTTCGATGTGGTGGCCTGGCATGGCAACAACGTGCCTTACAAATATGACCTGCGCCGTTTCAACACCATCGGTACGGTCAGCTTCGACCACCCGGACCCGTCGATCTTCACCGTATTGACCTCACCCACCAGCGTCCACGGCCTGGCCAATCTCGATTTCGTGATCTTCCCGCCGCGCTGGATGGTCGCGGAAAACACCTTCCGTCCGCCGTGGTTCCATCGCAACCTGATGAATGAATTCATGGGCCTGATCCAGGGCGCCTACGATGCCAAGGCCGAAGGTTTCCTGCCCGGCGGCGCCTCCTTGCACAGTTGCATGAGTGCCCATGGCCCGGACGGCGAGACCTGCACCAAGGCGATCAACGCCGAGCTGACGCCTGCGAAAATCGACAACACCATGGCCTTCATGTTCGAAACCAGCCAGGTCCTGCGCCCGAGCCGTTTCGCCCTGGACTGCCCACAATTGCAAACTGACTACGACGCCTGCTGGGCCTCGCTGCCGGTCACTTTCGACCCGACCCGGAGATAACCCATGACTCAACTTTCCCCTGCCCGTAGCTGGGTCGCCTCTGCCAATGGCCATGCCGACTTCTCGCTGCAGAACCTGCCGCTGGGCATCTTCAGTATCGATGACGGTGCTCCCCGTAGCGGCGTGGCGATTGGTGAGCAGATTTTCGATTTGCAGGCCGCGTTGCAGGCGGGCTTGTTTGACGGCGCGGCGCGCGAAGCCGTCGAAGCCATGAAGGACGGCCAGTTGAATGCATTCTTCGACCTCGGCCGCAGCGCTCGGGTGGCCCTGCGTGAACGCTTGCTGGAGCTGCTGCGCGAAGACAGCTCGCTGCGGGGCGAGATCGAAGCCCAGGGCGCGAAACTGCTGGTCCGCGCAGCGGACTGCCAGATGCATTTGCCGGCCAGGATCAATGACTACACCGACTTCTACGTTGGTATCGAACACGCGCAAAACGTCGGCAAGTTGTTCCGTCCCGACAATCCGCTGTTGCCCAACTACAAGTACGTGCCCATCGGTTATCACGGGCGTGCCTCGACCATTCGCCCGTCCGGCACCGATGTGCGTCGTCCCAAGGGCCAGACCCTGCCCGCCGGCCAGACCGAGCCGACCTTCGGCCCGTGCGCGCGACTGGACTATGAGCTGGAACTGGGCATCTGGATCGGCAAGGGCAACGCCTTGGGCGAAGCCATCGCCATCGGTGATGCTGCCGAGCACATTGGCGGTTTCTGCCTGCTCAACGACTGGTCGGCCCGGGATATCCAGGCCTGGGAATACCAGCCGCTGGGGCCCTTTCTGTCCAAAAGCTTCCTGACCAGTATCTCGCCATGGGTGGTGACGGCCGAAGCCCTCGAACCCTTCCGCCGCCCGCAACCGGCGCGTCCGGCAGGCGATCCGCAGCCGTTGCCGTACCTGCTGGACAAGCGTGACCAGGCCGGTGGGGCCTTCGACATTGAACTGGAAGTCCTGCTGCTGACCGAAGCCATGCGCGAGCAGAACCTGCCGGCCCATCGCCTGACGTTGAGCAACACCCAGTACATGTACTGGACCGTGGCGCAGATGGTCGCCCACCACAGCGTCAATGGTTGCCAGTTGCAGGCCGGTGACCTGTTCGGTTCGGGCACCTTGTCGGGGCCTGAGAGCGGTCAGTTCGGCAGCCTGCTGGAGATTACCGAGGGCGGTAAAAAGCCAATCGAGCTGGCCTCTGGCGAAGTGCGCAAATTCCTTGAGGACGGTGACGAGATCATCCTGCGTGCCCGTTGCAGTCGCGAAGGTGTTGCGTCCATCGGCTTTGGCGAATGCCGGGGCAAGATCCTGCCGGCGCGGTGAGGGACAGGGCATGGAACTCTACACCTACTACCGCTCCACTTCGTCCTACCGGGTGCGCATTGCCCTGGCGCTCAAGGGCCTGGATTACCAGGCCTTGCCGGTCAACCTGATCGCTGCGCCTGGGGGCGAACATCGTCAGCCGGCCTATCTGGCGATCAACCCTCAGGGCCGGGTTCCGGCGCTGCGTACCGACGAAGGCGCGTTGCTGGTGCAGTCACCCGCCATCATCGAGTACCTGGAGGAGCGTTATCCACAGGTGCCGTTGCTCAGCGCCGACCTGACGGTTCGGGCTCATGAGCGAGGCGTCGCGGCATTGATCGGTTGCGATATTCATCCGCTGCACAACGTCAGCGTACTCAACCAGCTGCGGCAGTGGGGCCACGATGAAACGCAGGTGGCGCAGTGGATCGGGCATTGGATCAGCCAGGGACTGGCGGCGGTGGAACAGTTGATTGGGGATGACGGCTACTGCTTCGGTGCAGCACCCGGGGTCGCGGACGTGTATCTGATCCCGCAGGTGTACGCGGCGGAACGGTTCAATGTCTCCCTGGAGGCGTATCCACGGATCCGTCGCGTTGCGGCGTTGGCGGCTGCGCATCCAGCGTTTCAACAGGCGCATCCGGCAAATCAGCCTGATACACCTTGAGCCCCCCTGTGGGAGCGAACCTGTTCGCGATGGCGGTGGTTGAGCTTACAAACATGTTGTCTGACACGCCGCTATCGCGAGCAGGCTCGCTCCCACAGAAGGAGAGGGGGCGAGCCCTTGAGTTACCACCTCGTCCTCCGCGATCTACACCCGCTCAATGCACAATTGAATTGGGCGGCAGATGCCCCAGCCGTTCCGTCAGCCGGATTCGCTGGATCGGGTCTTCGCTGAGCATCAGCGCGTGCTCCAAGTCGAATCGTTCGGCGTTGGGACAGTCGAGCCGTTGGTACAGGCTGGCGCGGGCCAGGTAATCGGCGGCGCTGGCGTTGCCCAGTTCAAGCACGCGTTCGGCGTCGATCAGTGCAGCAATGTAGTCGTCGTTGGTCAGATGCAATTGGCGAAGATTGCGCGACAGGCGCTGGAGCATCTGCATGGGCTCGGCACTGACCAGGTGCTCGGCTTTGAGGGGCATGTTGGCGCCGTATTGGCGTTGCAGCAGTTCCCGACAGTCGTTGGGGTACAACCGGCGTCCGCCACACGGGTCGAGCAGATGATCGGCACCGGGGACCCGCAACAGGAAGTGACCGGGGAAATTGACACCGACCATCGGAATCTCCAGGCCACGAGCCAGCTCCAGGGCGATCAGGCCGAGGGCCAGGGGCTGTCCACGTTTACGCGTCAGCACCTTGTCGAGCAACGCGGCCCGTGGGCGCAGGGGCGTGAAATCATCCTGGGCGAATCCAAGGTCATTGAGGCGGCGCAGCAAGGGTTGGCCCAGTTCGCTGACGGGCAGCATCGGCAGGTCATGGCTGACACGCTGTTGCAGATCCTTGAAATCGTTCAGCAACGCCGGTACGTCCACTTCGCGATCATGTTCGGCAGCAATCCACAACGCTGCTTCGAACAGCGCCGGTGGGGAGCGGTGCAGGCAATCAAAAAAGGCTTGGCGCGGTGTCATCACAGTCTCCGGGCTATGCCTCGTTTTTAGCTCTGCTGCGGGCTTTCGTCCAGTCTCGTCCGGGGAAGGAATCAGGTTATGCCCAAAAGACTGGCCGTCCGGTCGACTTATTCCGGCGCGCTCCAGCAAATTTTGAGCGCACGCCTATACTGGCGGAACAAACAAAAGTGATTCGGGAGCCTGTCGATGTTTGCTCTCATGCAAAGCTCCCGCCTTGAATCGCTGCACCTGAGCGTAGACCCGGCCACCGGGTTGAAGGCGGTGATTGCCATTCATTGCAGCCGTCCTGGGCCTGCTCTGGGTGGATGTCGTTATCTGTCCTACCCCGACGATGAAAGTGCCGTGGTCGACGCCGTGCGCCTGGCCCAGGGCATGAGCTACAAGGCCGCACTGGCCGGCTTACCGGTGGGCGGCGGCGTGGCCGTGATCATGCGTCCGGCCCATGTCGAAAGCCGCGCTGCGCTGTTTGAGGCATTTGGGCGCTGCATCGAGCAACTGGATGGCCGCTATATCACCGCCATCGACAGTGGCACCTCGGTGGCGGACATGGACTGCATCGCCCAACAGACCCGTCATGTGACCAGCACCACGGCTTCGGGAGACCCAGCGCCTCACGCGGCGATGGGGGTATTCGCCGGCATCCGTGCCACGGCCATGGCCCGCCTGGGCAGCGATAACCTGGAAAGCCTGCGGGTAGCGATCCAGGGCCTGGGCAATGTCGGTTTCGCCCTGGCCGAACAGTTGCACGCCGCAGGCGCCGAACTGTTGGTCAGCGACATTGACCCTGGCAAGGTTCAACTGGCGATGGAGCAACTGGGCGCGCATCCGATCGCCAACGATGCACTGCTCAGTACCCCGTGCGACATCCTCGCCCCCTGTGGCCTGGGCGGGGTGCTCAATAGCCAGAGCGTGGCGCAACTGCGCTGCTCAGCGGTTGCCGGGTCGGCCCATAACCAGTTGAGCAACCTGCAGGTGGCCGATCAGTTGGAACGGCGCGGGATCCTCTATGCGCCGGATTATGTGATCAACTCCGGAGGCCTGATCTATGTCGCCTTGAAGCATCGCGGCGAAGAGCTGTCGACGATCACCGCGCATTTGTCGAAGATCGGCGCCCGGCTTACGGAAGTCTTTGCCCACGCCCAGGCAGAAAAACGCTCACCGGCCAGGGTGGCCGATGAATTGGCAGAGCGTTTGTTGTACCGATAAAAAAGATCGCAGCTTTCGGCAGCTCCTGGGTGGACTCCATGGAGCTGCCGAAGGCTGCGATCTTTTCAAGGCTTATTCAGCAGGGGCATTGAGCAGTTCGGACAAGGCGTCCGGTTGACTCTTGAACGCCTTGGCGAACACATCGCGATTTTTCGCCATGTAGATGCCGGCTTCCTCAACCTGTTTCTCGCTCAGCGAGGGAACGGCTTTTTGCAACACTTCGGCCAGCAATTCGGCGAGTTCCAGCATTTTGTCATGACGGTCAGCTTCGGCTTTATCCATGAACAAGCGCTCCAGATCTCGGCTGCTGCGGTATACCACTTCGACGGCCATTCACCACCTCACATGCCTTCACATTGGTTATCTTTGTGACTACTGTATTTATATACAGCCAAAAGGATAAGCGAATCCCTTCCCTTTGGATAGTGGCTTTTTAATGTAGACGTATTTGCACATTTGTCGCGAGCGCTGGTGTGGGAGCCCGCCTGCTCACGACAGGGCGGCATCAACATCGCAAAAGTGTCGGGTTGCGGCCCATCGCCATCTCACCCTCAGCCGCTGGCCTTTTTTCTGCATGCAGAACAACCGTCACGTCCAACCCGCATCATCCGGTCGAGTCGACCTAAGGAAACTACATCGTGAAAATCAACTGGGCCGAGAACCTGCGCCAGAACGTACATCAGTTGGCCGAATCCCTGGGCAATCTGTTCGTCGAGACGTTCCATTACCTGGCACTGTTTGCCATCGGAGCGGTGACCGCCTGGGCGGCGGTGATGGAGTTTTTGCAGATGCTCGAGCAGGGGCACATCAAGATCGATGACATCCTGCTGCTGTTCATCTATCTGGAATTGGGAGCGATGGTCGGGATCTACTTCAAGACCAACCACATGCCGGTGCGGTTCCTGATCTACGTGGCGATCACGGCGCTGACGCGCTTGTTGATTTCCAACGTCTCCCACCACAGTCCGCCTGACCTGGGCATCATCTACCTGTGCGGCGGCATCTTGCTGCTGGCGTTCGCGATCCTGGTGGTGCGTTACGCTTCGTCGCAGTTCCCTTCGGTGAAAATCGAGCACCCGCACCGCAAGGTTGGCGCGGGTTCCAGCGAGCATGCCGAAGTGGAGAAGGGCGAGATCTAGAAACCGGCGGGGGCGGATGTCGCGCCCTGCGTCTGCGGTGGTGGCAGCTTGACGTTGTCACCGCCGGTCATGGCTTCGAGGATCGCCACAGCGCTGTGGCCCTGCTCGATGGCGATGCCGAACTGAATGCTCTGGACCAGGCGTCGCAGGCGTTCCGGGTCATTGCGTTGCTGGGCGCTGATCATGCGCTTGGCGACGATGCGCCCGGCCTTGGAGAGGGTCAGCATGATGCTGCCGTCCAGGCCCTGGATGCTCAGATTGATTTGATACTGCGGCGCAAAAGCGTCGGTAATGAGCTGAAAAGGGTTGTCCATGATGCGTCACCGCCTGATTGAACGTGCAGTTGTTGACCGGCCGTGATCGGGATTAGTTCGCGATACCGGACCACCGGCCATTCCATGATCGTGCTTCATCCAGAGCCAGGCAGAGGTTGGATCGGAAGATCCCAACCTGCGACCGCTCCAGCAGAGAGGTAGCAAGGGGCATGCCGGAAAAACTGTCGGACAATGATCACGGCGCATAGGCGCTGAAGGCCTTGGCCTGCGGCCCGGGAGGCTGCCCGTTTCTGTGCAGGAATGGGCGAATGGTCGCTGACGGTGCAGGGTGAGCGCAGAATTTTCGTGGGGTAAGCAAGGCGAGGCAACTCCCGACATTAACAGCGCTTTTGTCCGTTGTCCGGCTTTATTTGCGTATGAATATTTATCTTTTCGAAGGGGTTGAATTGTTCTGCCGCCAGCCCGACTCTGTATTCAAGGGGTCGTCGCGCTACCGTCGATTGGCCCCTGGCGAGCTAGCCGAAATAAGGGATGAACTATGCAAATCCAAGTCAACAGCGATAACCATATTCAAAGCAGCATCCGACTGGAGGAGTGGGTACGTACTACCATCGAAAGCACGCTCGAACGTTATGAAGAAGACCTGACACGGGTCGAGGTCCATTTGCGGGACGAGAACGGCGACAAGCCCGGTCCCCATGACTTGCGTTGTCAGCTGGAAGCACGGCCAAAGGGTCTGCAACCGGTCTCGGTGACACACAAGGCCGATACGCTGGAACTGGCCATCGAAGGGGCGGCCACCAAGCTTGAACATGCCCTGGAGCATCTGTTCGGCAAACTGCGCGTCAAACGCGCCACCGCTGAGAAACCGACCGAGTCGGTGGCCTTGGCCGATGCGATGCTGGAAGAAGAATTCCTGGAGAACGAACGGGCTGCACTCAACGGCTGAGCCTAATTCTTTTTACTGACCGACCGAAAACGGGCCTGCCAACGCAGGCCCGTTTTGCTTGCACTCCATATTGGATGCGCCACGGTATCGCGAGCAGGCTCGCACACACTGGACCTTCAGTGGACGTGAATGTTGCGTTCGGCATAGCACTCCTGTGGGAGCGAGCCTGCTCGCGATGGCGATAGTGCGTCTGGCAGCTTGTTCGCTAGCGCAAAAACGCCTGTCGATACTCGCCGGGTGTCGCGCCGAGGGCCTGCCGGAAACGATTCGTAAAATGGCTGGCGCTGGCGAACCCGCAGGCCAACGCGACCTCACCCAGCGGTTTTGACGTGCTGCGCAGCCAGTGCCGCGCGTGGGCCAGACGTCGTGCCAGTACGTATTGATGGGGCGGCAGGCCGAAGCTTTCGCGGAACATCCGGGCAAAGTGGTATTCGGACAGCGCACACAGCGCCGCCAGTTGGCCGAGGCTGATGGCGTCGGCCAGATGGCTGTCGATGTAGTCCACCAGCATTCGCCGCTGGTGAGCGGCCAGCCCGCCCTTGAGGCGAAGCCCCTGGCGCTGGCCGACCTGGCTCAATAGCAGATGGTTGAGCAAGTCATGGGCCAGGCTGGTGGTCAGAAGGCGTTCACCGGGCTCGTCCCAGTTCAGGGCGATCAACTGGCGAAAGCGCTGTGCCTGTTGCGGGTCGTCGAGAAAGGTGGCTTCGCGCAGTTGCACTTGCCGCGGCTCGCGATCCAGTAGCGTGACGCAACCGAGGGCGAATTGCTCAGGGCTGAAGTACAGGTGGGCGAGGCGAATGTCGCCATTGATGACCCAGGCCGATTCGTGCCCGGCCGGCAGGACGCAGAGTTTGCCGGGTGCCCCGGTGGTGTCGGGTCGTTCGCGGCGAAACGTGCCGGTACCACCGGCGATGTAGCACGACAGCGTGTGGTGAGTCGGCGCCTCGTAGTCTTGGGCGTCGTGATGGTTGCTCCACAAAGCGGCCGCCATGCCATCTCCAAGCTCGGCACTGTGCTCAAGGCGAGCATTGGGCGAACTGTTGAGGGCTTGAAAGACTTGCAGGGTTTGCAGTGTGGGCATGATCGGGTCTCTCCAACGCCTTGCATCCTACTCCGTCGATCGGCTCATGCCAGCCTGCAAACCGACAAAACCGCAAGTTTACGCAAGCGCCCGGTGGTGTGCGGCGCAACACTGGCGGTCATTGTCAGGAGTTGCCGTCATGAACCTCTCGTTGTATCTACTTACCGTGCTCATCTGGGGCACCACCTGGATTGCGCTGAAATTGCAGTTGGGCGTGGTCGCCATCCCCGTGTCGATTGTCTATCGCTTCGGCCTGGCGGCGCTGATTCTGTTTGTGATGCTCTTGCTCAGCCGACGTCTGCAAGCCATGAACCGGCGTGGTCATTTGATTTGCGTGGCCCAGGGCCTGTGCCTGTTTTGCATCAACTTCATGTGTTTCCTCACTGCCAGCCAATGGATTCCCAGCGGGTTGGTCGCGGTGGTGTTCTCTACCGCCACGCTCTGGAATGCCCTCAATGCCCGCGTGTTCTTCGGCCAAAGGATCGCCCGCAACGTCTTGCTGGGCGGCGCCTTGGGCTTGCTGGGGCTGGCTCTGCTGTTCTGGCCGGAGCTGGCGGGTCATAGCGCAAGCCCGCAAACGCTGCTCGGGTTGGCCTTGGCGTTGCTGGGAACCTTGTGCTTTTCGGCGGGCAACATGCTCTCGAGTTTGCAGCAGAAGGCCGGTCTCAAACCGTTGACCACCAACGCCTGGGGCATGGCTTATGGTGCGGCGATGCTGGCGGTGTGGTGCCTCTTCAAAGGCATCCCGTTCGATATGGAATGGAACGCGCGCTATGTCGGCTCGCTGTTGTACCTGGTGATCCCAGGTTCAGTGATCGGCTTCACCGCCTACCTGACGCTGGTGGGGCGCATGGGGCCGGAGCGGGCGGCGTATTGCACGGTGCTGTTTCCGGTGGTGGCGTTGAACGTCTCGGCGTTGGTCGAGGGCTACCAATGGACGGCGCCGGCACTGCTCGGGCTGGTGCTGGTGATGTTGGGGAACGTGCTGGTGTTTCGCAAACCCCGGCCCGTGGCGACGCAAGCCGCCCTGGGCGCACGCTGAGCCAGGGTATGGCAGGCCCGGACCCGGCGCCTGCCCGAGGGTTTACTTCCAGACTTGTGGGTTGACCAGGTTCTTCGGTCGCTCGCCCAGCAAAGCGCTGCGCAAGTTTTCCACGGCAAGATCGGCCATGGCTTCACGGGTTTCGTGGGTGGCCGAGCCGATATGGGGCAGGGTTACGGCGTTTTTCAGCTGGAACAGCGGCGATTCGGCCAATGGTTCTTTCTCGTAAACGTCCAGCCCGGCGCCGCGGATGCGGTTGTTCTGCAAGACTTCGATCAGCGCCGGCTCATCCACCACCGGGCCGCGGGAAATATTGACCAGAATGGCACTCGGTTTCATCAGGGCCAGTTCACGCTGGCCAATCAGGTGGCGAGTCTTCTCACTCAATGGCACCACGAGGCAAATAAAGTCCGCTTCGGCGAGCAACTGATCCAGCTCGCGAAATTGTGCGCCCAACTGATCTTCCAGTTCGGTCTTGCGGCTGTTGCCGCTGTAGAGAATCGGCATGTTGAACCCCAGCCGGCCACGCCGGGCAATGGCGGCACCGATGTTGCCCATGCCGACAATCCCCAGGGTCTTGCCGTGCACGTCAGTGCCGAACAGCTGCGGGCCGACCGTCGCCTGCCATTGGCCGGCCTTGGTCCAGGCGTCCAGTTCAGCGACGCGCCGGGCGCTGCTCATCAGCAGGGCGAAGGCCAGGTCAGCGGTGCTTTCGGTGAGCACGTCAGGGGTGTTGGTGAGCATGATTCCACGCTCATTGAAGTAGGCCAGGTCATAGTTGTCGTAACCCACTGACACGCTGGACACCACTTGCAGATTCGCGGCGCTCTGCAGTTGTTCGCGGCCGAGCTTGCGTCCGACACCGATCAGGCCATGCACGTGGGGCAAGGCTTCGTTGAACTGTGCATTGATGTCGCCGTTCGACGGATTGGGCACGATCACGTCGAAATCCTGTTGCAGTCGTTCGACCATCTTGGGTGTGACACGGCTGAAGGCAAGTACGGTTTTTTTCATCGCAGAAGGCTCATCAGGCAAGGAATACCAAGCACGCTAACATTCTGGATGTGGGTTAGGCGAGAGGGGAGCGTCGATTGAGGCGAGTCAGTGGCAGGAATGGAGTACTTATGGGCAGTACCTATGGGGGAGCATCTATGTTGGATGTGGGAGCGAGCCTGCTCGCGATGACGGCGGCACGTCCACCATCACTGCAAACTGATCCACCGCTATCGCGAGCAGGCTCGCTCCCACAAGGGATTTCTATTTCATCCCTGGGGTGTTTACGCCGCCCGCAGCGAAATAAACGCGTAGTTGACCGGTGCCTCAGTGGCAACCCGTGCTCCACTGGCCAGGACCTGGCAGGCCACTTCATCACCGGACAAATGGAACTGCCATTCACTGGCCGCTTGCTCCAGTGGCTGCAAACGGACCTGATCAATGACTGCGGCGAATGCGCTCATGTCCGGCAGGTACGCGGTAAACCCGTCGCCCTTCAGCGCGGTGGTGAGGATGCCCAGTGAAGCGCAGATGCGCTCCTTGATCCGGATTTCCTCGCGATCGGCCTGACGTGAGCGTTCGATCAACTGCGCCAGTTCCTTGTCGACCAGTTCACCGCCGAGTATCAGTTGCGGTCCGGTCTCCCACGACTCTGGCGGGCATTCCTTTACGGCAATGTTGAGCGGGATGTGCGGGTTGATTTCCATCGGATAGATACGGCACACCAAGGGGCGGCGCTCGTAGATGCGGCACAGGTTTTCTTCGTCAAGATTGCGGCAGCGCCCGGCGTTATAGGCGGCGAAGGTGATTGCCACCAAGGCCTCGGTGGTGCCGCTGTGGACCCGCGCCGAACGGCGCTCAGCGTGTTCGCGTTGCGCCGCCGGCAGGCCGAGGCCGTTGGGCAGGAAGGCTTCCACCAGGACAATCACCTGGCCGCCGTCGTCAGCCCACATCCGGGCCTCGTCGAGGGTCAGGGGGACATGGTGATCGGTGCAGCATTTGCCACAGCCTACGCAGGAAAACGTTGTGTTCATTGAGCGCCCGGTCAAAAGCTGGAAGGCGGCGACAGAAAAACGCCGCGATTAACCGATGCGAAGCAAGTTGTGCGCCATCACCGGCTGTTGTCGGCGGGGCGGATGGAGTCCCACTCGGTCACGTAGGCGGTCTTGGATTTCTTGCGGTAAAGGCACAGCTCGGTGCCCGTCGCGCCTTTCATGTGTTTCTGCGGATACTGGCCTTGCAGCAACAGCGCGGTATAACCCACCCGGTCATCGAACTGCGCGGCAGTGCCCACAGGCTCGGCGTTCTTCAAGCCGCTGGCCTTCATGCAACTGGCAAGCACGGCTTTGTCATGGGTGGCCCAGGCTTCTGGGCTGGAGGCGTGGGCCTGGGCGGTGAGGGCCGTGAAGCCCAAAAACATGAGTGCGTGGATTTTCATCAGCAAGATCCTTGTTCTGGGAAGCCAGGACAGGAGTATGCCTGAGGTGCCGGGATGATCATTCCCCTATACGCATGGGAATGATCATCAGGCATGACTCAGTGGCCTTGCTCGGCAACCGCCTTGGCGGCCGTGATCAGGCACTTGGTCAGCTCCGGTGAGGAGAACTTGGTCAGCACGCCATTGGCCCCGGATAGCCGAGCCTTCTCGCTGTTCATGGCGCTGTCCAGCGAGGTGTGCAGCAACACATAGAGGTGGGCGAAGTCCGGCGTTTCCCGCAGGGTCCGGGTAAGGGCGTAGCCGTCCATCTCCGACATTTCGATGTCGGAAACGATCAGGTTGATCTGCTGTGCAGTGCCTTGCAGGTCCAGCAGGCATTCGATGGCTTCCTTGGCGCTGCGAGCGGTGTGGCATTGCAGGCCGAGGTTGCGCAAGGTGTGTACCGATTGTTGCAACGCCACCTGACTGTCATCGACCACCAGGATCCGCGCGTTGCCCAAGACTTCGGCGTCTTCCATGCTCAGCTCGGTGGGCGCCGTTTCAATCTGCGCCGGGGCGATACCGTGGATGACTTTTTCGATGTCCAGCACCTGCACCAGCGTGCCATCCACCGACGTCACGCCAGTGATGAAGGCGCGTACGCCGCCTGAGCCGAAAGGCGGGGGTTTGATGTCGGTGGTCAGGCAATGCACGATCTTGCTCACCGCCTGCACATGCAGACCCTGTTTGGATCGACTGACATCGGTGACGATCACGCAGCCGCCATCCGGATCTTCCAGGGGCCGTTCGCCGATGGCGCGGCTCAGGTCGATCACCGACAACGAGGCCCCGCGCAGGGTGGCGATGCCTTTGACGTGCGGGTGCGACTCCGGCAGTTTGGTCAACGGCGGGCAGGGAATGATTTCGCTGACTTTGAGCAGGTTGATTGCCATCAGCTTGCCGCTGCGCAAGGTAAACAGCAGAAGCGAAAGTGAGTCTGCGCGGGCTTTGTTGGAAGACATAAAAACCTTCTGTGGAAAAAGGTGGGGCGAGCGTGAAGAACGCCAAAACAGCTTTTGATATTGGGTTATCGACCCGATGGGGGCTGGCTTTAGGGCGAAACCCACAGACAATCGATTTCAGCTCAGTGGCCTGGGAATGCATACGCTATGGTCAGGCGATAAATGCCCTCGCCGCATGGGGCGTCGGTGGTACAGAAGGTTTTATTTGAGTCCCAACCGCTTGGCCATCCGCCCCAGGTTCGCCCGATCCAGACCCAGTTCCCGAGCGGCGCTGGCCCAGTTGTGCTGATGCCGTTCCAGGCAGGCGATGATCAGCTTGCGTTGAAAATCGTCCATGGCTTCACGCAAGTCCCCCGTGACCCCCTCCAGGGCAGGTGCGGGGCTGGCGGATGAAGGTGGCGGGTGTTCTTCCGGGCTGCGGGGCAAGTCCAGGTCCTGGGCGCTGAGGCTGAGGATCTTTGGCCGCACCGGACACCGGCCCAAGGCTTTTAAGGCGCTTCGGCCGATCAGGTGCTCCAGTTCACGTACGTTCCCCGGCCAGTCATACGCCAGCAATGCGGCCTGGGCGTCACTGGTCAGGCGCAGGCTGCCCAGGCCCATGCGCGAACGGTTCTGCTCCAGGAAAAAACCGCTGAGCAGCAGCACATCGCGCCCACGATCCCGTAGTGCCGGCACCAGCAACGGGTACACGCTCAGGCGATGATAGAAGTCGGCCCGATATCGCCCGTTGCGCACTTCTTCAGCCAGATCGCGATTGGTGGCCGCAATCAGGCGTACATCGACCCGATGTTCCTTGTCCGAGCCCAGCCGTTGCAACTGGCCGCTCTGCAACACTCGCAGCAGCTTGGCCTGCACGGTCAAGGACAACTCGCCCACTTCATCGAGGAACAACGTGCCGCCATCGGCCAGTTCGAATTTGCCGCGCCGGTCATTCGTGGCCCCTGTAAACGCGCCGCGTACATGGCCGAAGAGTTCGCTTTCCACCAGGGTATCCGGCAGTGCAGCGCAATTGAGGCTGATAAGCGGCTGCTCGGCGCGCTTGGAGGCCGCGTGTATGGCTTGGGCGACCAGCTCCTTGCCAACCCCGGTTTCGCCAGTGATCAGCACCGTCAGGTCGCTGCCCCCCACCAGGTTGATTTCTTCCACTAATCGCTTGTGGGCCTTGCTCTGGCCGACCATGTCGCGAGGTTGCTGGCCGCTGGCCTGGCGGTAGACCTCGGCGCGGCGATGTTCGTCTTCGGCTTTCAAGGCCAGCCGATCAATGCGTTCGGCTGCGCTGACCGTGGCGGCGGCCAGGCTGGCAAAGGCCTGCAAGGCGCTCAGGTCGATCGGCTCGAAGCGTTCGGGGTTTAGCGCATCGAGGGTCAGCAGGCCCCACGGTTGCTCGTCGACGAACAGTGGGCAGCCCATGCAGTCGTGGACCTCCAAGTGCTCAGCCAGACCTTCGACCAATCCGTCGTAGGGGTCGGGCAGCTCACTGTCGGCGGCAAAGCGAGTGGGCTGCGGGCTGGCCAGCAGTGCCTGGAAGCGGGGGTGTTCACTGATCCGGAAGCGTCTGCCCAGGGTATCGGTACTCAAGCCATCCACCGCCAGCGGCACCAGACAGTCTCCGTCCAGGCGTAACAGCGCGGCGGCGTCGCAGGGCAACAGGGCTCGCAGCGCGCCAAGCAGGCGTCGGTAGCGCTCGCCTTCCGGCAACTCGCGGGAGAGGTCGGCCACCAGCGGAAGCAGCGAGGTCAGTAGGGAGGTTGCGGTCATAATGACTCCATATGGTCCTAATGACTATAAGATGCCATATGTCTTTATGACTACTTACTTCGTAAGCAATTGAAAATGTTTAATAAATTTTATGGCATGAAACCTGATAGGCATAGGTATCAGTTTTTCGTAATACGCCAGGAGTCACCTTATGCTCAGCCGAGAAGAACGCGCCATCATCCGCTCCACCGTGCCCTTGCTTGAAAGCGGTGGTGAAGCGCTCATTACTCACTTTTATCGCATGATGCTGTCCGAATACCCGCAAGTGCGCCCGTTGTTCAACCAGGCTCACCAGGCCAGCGGTGATCAGCCCCGCGCCCTGGCCAACGGCGTATTGATGTATGCCCGGCACATTGACCAGCTCGATCAGTTGGGCGACCTAGTGGCCAAAATCGTCAACAAGCACGTCGCCCTGCAAATCCTGCCGGAACATTACCCAATTGTGGGGGCCTGCCTGTTGCGGGCGATCGCCGAGGTGCTGGGTGAAGAGATCGCCACGCCGCAAGTGATTGCCGCGTGGGGCGCTGCCTATAACCAGTTGGCCGATATCCTGATCGGTGCCGAAACCGGCATGTACGAGCAGAAAGCCGCAGCGCCGGGCGGCTGGCGGGGCGAGCGTGAGTTCATCCTGGCAGCCAGGGTGCAGGAGAGCTCGGAAATCACTTCGTTCTACTTCGAGCCGGCGGACAAGGGCGCGATCCTGGTGGCGGAACCAGGCCAGTACATCGGCATGAAACTGGTGTTGGATGGCGAGGAGGTGCGCCGCAATTATTCGCTGTCGGCCCTGGCGGACAACGGTCAGTATCGCATCAGCGTCAAGCGCGAGCCGGGCGGGCGCGTGTCCAACTATCTGCACCATCATTTCCCGATCGGCAGCAGCATCCAGTTGTTTCCCCCGTCAGGAGACTTCTTCCTGACCCAGAGCGACAAACCGCTGGTGCTGATCAGCGGCGGCGTCGGCATCACGCCGACCCTGGCGATGTTGCAGGCGGCGCTGCAAACCGAGCGGCCGGTGCATTTTATCCACTGCGCACGTAACGGCGGCGTGCACGCCTTCCGTGACTGGATCGATGACCTGGCCCAGCGGCATCCACAACTCAAGCGCTTCTATTGCTACGACGAAGATGACGGCTTGAGCCCGGCGGCTGACAAGGTCGGCTTGTTGAGCCAGGAACAACTGGCGCAATGGTTGCCGCAGCAGCGTGACCTGGATGCCTACTTCCTTGGGCCCAAAGGCTTCATGGCCGCCGTCAAGCGCCACCTCAAGGCACTGGGCGTGCCGGACGGGCAAAGCCGCTACGAATTCTTCGGCCCGGCGGCGGCGCTGGAGTAACGGCGGGGCGAGCCGGGGTGATCCGGTTCGTCTGCATCGCGAGCAGGCTCGCTCCCACAAGGGGTTTTGGTGGTGAACACGATGGGTGAACACCGCAGAAAACTGTGGGAGCGGGCTTGCTCGCGAAGGCGGTTTGTCTGAAACAGTGATGCTGGATGTGCTGGCCTCTTCGCGAGCAAGCCCGCTCCCGCAATGGATTTGCGGCGGGCACGATTGGGTGATCAACGCAAAGACAACTGTGGGAGCGAGCCTGCTCGCGATAGCGGCGCCATGCTCAATCCCATCACAACTGACTCCCCCCAAGCAAAATTAATCCGTACTTAACCTCCCTCGTGTTTATTCCTCTCAATGTGGGCGGCAGCCGCTCGTTCTCTGTCATGGTCAGCGTGTAGACTTTGGCCATCCGACAGTGCGCCGGGTTTCTCCAGGCTGCGCGTCGATCCAATGCATACAAAGGGAAACGCAATGAATGAGCAAATGCTGCGCTTAGGCCGTGAACGGCGCTATCTGGTGCTGTTGGGGCTGATCTGTCTGGCGCTGATCGGCGGTGCGCTGTATATGCAGGTGGCGCTCGGTGAGGCGCCGTGCCCGCTGTGCATCCTGCAGCGGTATGCATTGTTGCTGATCGCCATTTTTGCCTTCATTGGTGCGGCCATGCGTACCCGTCGCAGCCTGACGGTTTTCGAAGGCCTGGTGGTGCTCAGTGCCATGGCCGGTGCGGCGGTAGCGGGGCATCACGTGTACACCCAGTTCTTCCCGGCGGTCAGCTGTGGCGTCGACGTGCTGCAACCGATTGTCGATGACCTCCCGCTGGCGAAGATCTTCCCGTTGGGCTTCCAGGTCGACGGCTTTTGCTCCACCCCGTATCCGCCGATCCTGGGCTTGTCCCTGGCACAATGGGCACTGGTGGCGTTCGTCCTCACGGCGATCCTGGTGCCGTTGCTGGTGTCGCGCAATCGCAAACAACTGCCCTAAAGCGCCTCAATCAGACGCCCCGGTTTTCTGTAGGAAGCCGGGGCGTTTTGCGTTTCAGTCTTACTGCGTGCCAGCCTTGATCCGAGACAATAATGAGCCGCGACAGCGTGCGACACGTTGTCACACATTTGCTGTCATCCGGCCACTTGCTGCGCGAATAAGCACCTCGTTCTGCAATGAAAAATCAGCCGTTGCAGGCTCCATCCGGCTAACTGGCTCCCCCCGGAGCAGGCATTTCTAACAATCGGGCCTCTTGCCGCTCAGCCCCCGAATGACGGGGGCTCTACGGGCGTAAAAAGCCTCTTTAATCAGCGCAAGCTGTCTAAATCGGGCGTAGTAGACCTACGTTTTCTGGGGTTCTTGTTGAGAATGAATTTCGATAAGATGCCGGCTTGTTTCGAATTCTGCGAAAGATTGTTGCTCGATTTGATGAAAATTATTTCAGGATAAGACATGGTCTCCGGCGCCTCAGCTCACTACAATCGCCCGCACCGAATTTCCGACCCGGCTCAAGCTTGAGCCCGTGAGGTGGTCGAAGGGCTCAAGGCCCCATGCGACCCCAGGTGTCGGTGCCTTCCAACTACCCGCACCAAATGGAATTGGGCTGTAACAAGGCCTTTGACCTACGAATTCGAATAAGAACTCACTGCTGGCCCGGGATGTGTCGAACAGCGTCTGACGCTGCGACGGTCAGCCCTTATTCAATCCAAGAAAAATGCCAACCCTTGGCAGGGTGAAGTGTTGGCGATCAAAACCCAACTGCATTGCGTAAGCTGCTTTAGAGGTCGTGAGATGAGTAAAAACAGGTACCCCCGATTACTAGGCTTGTTGCCTTTGCTCGGCACGTTGTTGCTGGGAGGCTGCAACATGACCTTGCTCGATCCCAAGGGTCAGGTCGGCCTGGATGAACGTAATCTGATCATCACCGCTACGCTGTTGATGTTGCTGGTCGTCGTGCCGGTTATCGTCATGACCTTCCTGTTCGCCTGGAAATACCGCGCGTCCAACACCAGTGCCACGTACACGCCCAAGTGGTCGCACTCGACCAAAATCGAAGTGGCGGTGTGGACTATTCCGGTACTGATCATCATTGCCCTGGGTTACATCACCTACAAGTCCACCCATGCCCTTGACCCGTATCGTCCGCTGGATTCCGACGTCAAGCCGATCACCATTGAAGTGGTCTCCATGGACTGGAAGTGGCTGTTCATCTATCCGGAACAAGGCATCGCCACGGTCAACAAGATCGTGTTCCCGGCCCACACGCCGATCAATTTCAAAGTCACCTCCGACACCGTGATGAACTCGTTCTTCATCCCGGGCCTGGGCGGCCAGATCTACGCGATGGCGGGCATGCAGACCAAGCTGCACCTGATCGCCAACCAGAACGCCGAACTCGACGGTATCTCCGCCAACTACAGCGGTGCGGGTTTCACCGGCATGAAGTTCAAAGCAATCGCCACGACCCAGGAAGAATTCGACGCCTGGGTCAACGATGTGAAGAAGGCACCTAAACAGCTTGAAAAAGCTGAATACGAAGCCCTTTCCAAACCGAGCCAGAACAACCCAGTCGAGCTCTACTCTTCGGTCACGCCGAACCTGTTCCAGACCATCATCGACAAGTATGAAGGGATGAACCCGGGCAAGCCGATGCACCACGAGAAGAACGAAAAGGAAGTGGCCCACAACATGGAAGGGATGGACATGAGTTCGCATTCAGCTGCCGGGGCAGAGGAGTAAACGATGTTTGGTAAATTAAGTTGGGAAGCGATCCCGTTCCACGAGCCGATTGTCATGGTGACCCTTGCCGTGATCGCGCTCGGTGGTCTGGCGTTGTTCGCGGGGATTACCTACTTCAAGAAGTGGACCTACCTGTGGACCGAGTGGCTGACGTCGGTCGACCACAAGAAAATCGGCGTGATGTACATCATCGTCGCCATGATCATGCTGCTGCGCGGTTTTGCCGACGCCATCATGATGCGTACCCAGTTGGCCATGGCCACCGAGGGTTCGCCTGGCTACCTGCCGCCTGAACACTATGACCAGATCTTCACCGCCCACGGCGTGATCATGATCATCTTCATGGCGATGCCATTCTTCACCGGCCTGATGAACCTTGCAGTGCCGCTGCAGATCGGCGCGCGTGACGTGGCCTATCCGTTCCTGAACTCCTTGAGCTTCTGGCTGCTGGTTTCCGGTGTGGTGCTGATCAACCTGTCCCTGGGCGTTGGCGAGTTTGCCAAGACCGGTTGGGTTGCCTATCCACCGTTGTCGGGCCTGCAATACAGTCCGGGCGTGGGGATGGATTACTACATCTGGGCGCTACAGCTATCGGGACTTGGGACAACGCTAACGGGGGTCAACTTCCTGGCCACCGTGCTGAAGATGCGTACCCCGGGCATGAAGCTGATGGACATGCCGATCTTCACCTGGACCTGCACCTGGGCCAACGTCCTGATCGTCGCTTCGTTCCCGATCCTGACCGCTACCCTGGCTTTGCTGACGCTTGACCGCTACATGGATTTCCACATTTTCACCAATGAACTGGGTGGAAATCCGATGATGTACGTCAACCTGTTCTGGGCCTGGGGTCACCCCGAGGTGTACATCCTGATTCTGCCGGCGTTCGGGATTTTCTCCGAAGTCATCTCGACGTTCTCTGGCAAGAAACTGTTCGGCCACCACTCGATGATCTACGCCAGCGGCGCGATCTCGGTGCTGGGTTTCATGGTCTGGCTGCACCACTTCTTCACCATGGGTTCGGGTGCCAGCGTCAACGCCTTCTTCGGTCTGGCGACGATGCTGATTTCGATCCCGACGGGTGTGAAGCTGTTCAACTGGCTGTTCACCATCTACCAGGGCCGTCTGCGTTTCACCAGCCACGTGCTGTGGACCCTGGGCTTCATGGTGACCTTTGCCATCGGCGGCATGACCGGCGTACTGCTGGCCATCCCGGGTGCGGACTTCGTGCTGCACAACAGCCTGTTCGTGATCGCGCATTTCCATAACGTGATCATCGGCGGCGCTGTATTCGGCTACATCGCCGGCTTCGCCTTCTACTTCCCGAAAGCGTTCGGCTTCAAGCTGCACGAGGGCTGGGGCAAGGCTGCATTCTGGTTCTGGATCTCGGGCTTCTTCGTCGCGTTCATGCCGCTGTATGCACTGGGCTTTATGGGCATGACCCGTCGTCTGAACGCCACCACCAACCCTGAGTGGGTGCCGTACCTGTACGTCGCCATGTTCGGCGCGGTGATGATCGCCGTGGGCATCGCCTGCCAGCTGATCCAGTTGTACGTCAGCGTGCGTGACCGCAAGAAGCCAGAGAACATGTGCGAACACGGTGATCCGTGGAATGCCCATACCCTGGAATGGTCGACCTCGTCGCCTCCACCGTTCTACAACTTTGCCGTGCTGCCAAAAGCCGACGTCATCGACCCGTTCACCGAAGCCAAGGAAAACGGTACCGCGTACCAGACTCCGGCCAAGTACGCGCCGATCCACATGCCCAACAACACCGCGACCGGTGTGGTCATGGGTGCGCTGTTGACCGTGTTCGGTTTCGCGATGATCTGGCACATCTGGTGGCTGGCCATCGCCAGTCTGGTCGGCACCGTGGTGTATTTCACCATTCATGCCGCCCGTGACGATCAGGGCTACATGGTGCCGGTGGATGTCATCGAGCGCATCGAAGCCGAGCAGCACAAACGTCTGGTCGCGGCAGGGAAAGTCCCAGCCACCGCCACCCGTGTTGAAACCTCGTTGGAACAGGCTTAAACCATGTCGAACTTAGTGACCAATGTTGGACACGCCCATGGTCATGACCATGGGCACGATGACCATCACCACGACTCGGGCGAGATGACCGTATTCGGTTTCTGGCTCTACCTGATGACCGACTGCATTCTGTTTGCGTCGATCTTCGCGGTGTACGCGGTGCTGGTTAACAACGTCGCCGGTGGCCCGTCGGGCCACGACATCTTCGAGCTGCCGTATGTGCTGGGCGAAACCGCACTGCTGTTGTTCAGCTCGATCACCTACGGCTTCGCCATGCTGGCGTTGTTCAAGGGCAAGAAAACCCAGGTACTGGGCTGGCTGGCGATGACCTTCCTGCTGGGCGCCGGCTTTATCGCCATGGAGATCAACGAGTTCCACATCCTGATCGCCGAAGGCTACGGCCCTAGCCGCAGCGGCTTCCTGTCCGGGTTCTTCACCCTGGTCGGCACCCACGGTCTGCACGTGACCAGCGGCCTGATCTGGATGGCGATCATGATGTACCAGGTCCACAAAAACGGCCTGACCGCCACCAACAAGACGCGCCTGAGCTGCCTGAGCCTGTTCTGGCACTTCCTGGACGTGGTGTGGATCTGCGTATTCACCGTTGTTTATCTGATGGGGACCCTGTAAATGGCTAACGCACATTCCCACGATGGCCACGACGCCGGCCACGGCAGCGTCAAGTCCTACGCCATCGGTTTCATTCTGTCGGTGATCCTGACGGTTATTCCGTTTGGCCTGGTGATGTACCCGACGCTGCCGAAAAGTCTGACCCTGTGGATCATCCTGATCTTCGCCGTGGTCCAGGTACTGGTGCACCTGGTGTACTTCCTGCACCTGGACCGCTCCGCTGCCCAGCGTAACAACGTGGTCGCGTTTGTCTTTGCCGCGATCGTCATTGTCCTGCTGGTCGGCCTGTCGTTGTGGATCATGTTCAGCATCCACACCAACATGATGGCGCACTGAGGAAAGTCCGGATGTCCTTAAAGCACTTTATCCAAATCACCAAGCCGGGGATCATTTTCGGTAACGTGCTTTCTGTGGCAGGCGGGTTTTTCCTGGCCTCGAAAGGGCATGTCGATCTGGCCATCTTTCTGGCGGCGATGATCGGCACTTCCCTGGTGGTGGCGTCCGGTTGTGTATTCAACAACTGCATCGACCGCGACATCGACATCAAGATGGAGCGCACCAAGAACCGCGCCCTGGTCCAGGGCCTGATCCCGGTGCAACTGGCCCTGGCGTTCGCCACGGTGCTGGGTGTCGCCGGTGTGGCGCTGCTGTACTGGGTGGCCAACCCGTTGGCGGCGCTGTTCGCGGTGATCGGGTTTGTCATCTATGTCGGTTTCTACAGCCTGTACCTCAAGCGCAAGTCGGTCCACGGCACGCTGGTGGGCAGTCTGTCGGGGGCGATGCCGCCCGTGATCGGTTACGTCGCGGTGAGCAACAGCTTCGACATGGCGGCGCTGACGCTACTGGTGATGTTCAGCCTGTGGCAGATGCCGCATTCCTACGCCATTGCGATCTTCCGCTTCAACGATTACCTGGCCGCCTCGATTCCGGTGCTGCCGGTCAAGCGCGGCATCCAGGTGGCCAAGAAGCACATCCTGCTCTACATCCTGGCCTTCCTCGTGGCAACCTTGATGCTGACCTTCAGCGGCTACGCCGGCATGAGCTACCTCGCCGTCGCCGCCGCCATGGGCATGTACTGGTTGTACATGGCCTGGACCGGCTACAAGGCGGTGGATGACACGGTTTGGGCACGCAAGCTGTTCGTGTTCTCGATCTTCACCATCACCGCCCTGAGCGTCATGATGTCCCTGGACTTCAAAGTGCCGAGTGAGTTGTTGCTGACTTACGCGCCTTAAGCTTCAGACACCACACAAAAAGCCCCGCCTTCGAGAGAAGCGCGGGGCTTTTTCATGGGTGTTGCCTGGGCTGATGATGTCCAGTGGGAGCGGGCTTGCTCGCGAAAGCGGTGGGTCAGCTGAGGTGATGTTGACTGACAGGGCGCCTTCGCGAGCAAGCCCGCTCCCACAGGTCTACGGCGAGCACATAATCTGCGAACGCCGCTGATCCATTGTGGGAGCGAGCCTGCTCGCGATGACGCCGGCCCATTCAACATCGATGCAAGCTGAACCACCGCTATCGCGAGCAAGCTCGCTCCCACAGGTTCTGGCGGCGGGCTGACAACCGCCGAACAAGAAGGCTTATTGCTGGGCGATGCTGTAGCCGTCGAACGCTTTCTGCTGTTGCAGGGCGGTGACGATGCTTTTGCGGGTGACCGGTTGTTCGGTGCCGTCGTTGTCCAGGAAGATGTCATTTTCCAGCTCGGCCTGGTCGCCTTCGCCGACGAAACTGAAGCCCAGGAATTCGAAGGCCTCGCGGTCGACGTTCGGCTTGGAGCGTGGGGTGCGCAAGGGCAGGGTGACGCTGATGCCGTCCTTGCTGATGACAAACACTTCGGCCTCTTTCTTGGGCCGCGAAGCCTTGCCTTTGCTGCCGCTCGGATTGCTGATGGCCTGGTGGGTCTGGTTCAGCACTTTCAGGGCCAGGCCATAAACCAGTTCTTGGAAGGTCGGGTCGTCCTTGTAGCTGGACAGGATACGGCTGATGGGGAAGCGGCTGCTCAGGTCTTCCAGTGCCGCGAAATCGGCGGCTTCGGCGTCCTTGAGCTGCTTGAGCTGGCCCATCAGTTCGTAGGCCTTGTCATCGTCGAACGCGTCATGGGCCTGACGGATGGCGTTGCGCAGCTCACGGATCTGATCGCTTTCGCGGTTCGACTGGAACGCATCGAGAACCATCTCACTGATGCTTTTGGCCTGAGGCAGATGCTGTGAAAGATTGATGGAGTTTTCGTATTCCGCTTTGGACGACAGGGTGACTACGGATTCAGCGGTATTGGAATCGGACATTGAAATTTCACTACTTCTGTTAGCTGGATGAGGCGAGAAAGGCGTTGAGCTTTTTTCCGGTCGCCTAATCTATTGGACCCGGGCGGCGTTGTCACGGTTGAACCGGTGGCAGGTCGGCATTTGTTGTTCAGGTACGCATCATTGGCAGATCACATTCTTGCCGGCCACCTTGGAGCGATACAGCGCCTGGTCCGCCCGGTCCAGCAGCATCGTGTGCTGCTCATCCCCATGCCGCTGCACCACGCCAAAACTCATGGTGACCTGGAAATCGCCCACCGGCAGCAGATCGGACAGGCTGCGGCGAATGGTTTCAGCCATCAGGCAGGCGTCGGCCAGGGAGGTATTGGGCAAAATCATGATGAATTCATCACCCCCCCAACGTGCGAGCAAGTCGCCGTCGCGTTCGCAGCGTTTAACGGCTTGCACCACTTGCACCAGCGCTGCGTCGCCGAAAGCATGACCGTAATGATCATTGATGTCCTTGAAGTCATCGACGTCCATGGCGATCAGTGACAACGGCTCGCGAAAACGCTGGGCACGCTCGCAGGCCAGCGGCAGGGCCTGTTCGAGACGATAGCGGTTGGCAACCCGCGTCAGGGCGTCGGTTTCGGCAAGCCTGCGGTTTTCGTCGAGCTGGATCTGCAACTGATGGTTGACCCGGGACAGTTCCAGGGTTCGCTCCTGGATGACGGCTTCCAGCGATTTGTTGCGCCGTTCCAGTTGTTCGAACAGACGCTTCTTGTCGTCAATGCTGCGATGGGCGCCGATCATCCGCGCCACCGTGCCGTCGGGGTTACGGGCGATCACATAGCCACGGTCCTCGATCCACATCCAGGAGCCGTCGCGCGTGCGACAGCGGTATTCGGCCTGGTAGTGATGGGAGCGTTGTTGCAGGTGGTCGTCGAACAAAGCCATCACCTGCGGGTAATCATCGGGATGGATCACGCTTTCCCACGTCAGCACGGTGTTATCGAGTGAGTGAGGCGGATACCCCAGCATCGTGTACCAGCCAGGGTTGCGGTAGACGAAACCGGTGTTGGCGTTCCAGTCCCAGATGCCATCGCTGACCAGCTCAAGGATGGTGTGCAGCACACCTTCGTCCAGACCGGACAGGTCGAGGCGCAGCATATCGATGTTCGAGGCGTCGCCCATCGTCGTTTCCTCAATCAGCCTTGATATCAAAATGCTCGTCCAAGGAAGAAGAGTAGCCGATGGGGCGGAGTGGCACTAGCGGGGTTACGCTCTATTGGCGCGCTGCCGAGGGCCGGGGGGCGGACGGTCTGTGTGGGACTCAAACGTTGGGGGAAAGATCGCAGCCTCGTTGCACGCGTCAGCTCCTACTTTGTCATTCGGGTTGAGTTTGGGGTTTGCCCCATTGCTGCATCGCAAATTCGACAAAGCTGCGCAGTTTGGGCAACCGATAGCGATCCTGCGCATACATCAGGTTCATTGGCCGGTGGGGAAGTTGATAGTCCTGCAGCAGCGCGACCAGATGGCCTTCCTCCAGGTCTTGCGCCACCAGTGCATCGGGCAGCATGACCACGCCCATGCCGGCCAGGGCCGCGCGATGCAGTCCTGACGAACTGTTGATCAGCATCGGCCCGGTCACCGGCACCTTGATTTCACCTTCCGGCCCGTTGATGGGCCAGTGATCCTGGGCGAAGCGCCACTCGTCGCCGGCGGAATAGGCGAAGGACAGGCAGTCGTGCTGCTCAAGGTCAGCGGGTCTTTGCGGCGTGCCTCGGCGCGCCAGGTAGGCCCTGGATGCGCAGATGGTCAGGGTGTAGTCCATCAATGGTCGGGCGATCAGCTTAGGGTCGATGGGGCCGAGACGGATGGCGACGTCGAAACCGTGATCCAGCAGGTCCAGGCGTTGGTTGGTCAGCACCACGTCGAGTTTAAGCTGGGGATGGAGCCGGCTGAATTCGGCCAGCGCCGGGGCAAGTCGCTCGGTGCCAAAGGTCAGTGGCGCGGTGATGCGCAAGGTGCCGGTGGGCTCGCCTTGCGTCTGCTCGGCCAGTCGTTCGGAATCGGCCACCAGCCCGAGTACTTCCAGGCAGCGCTGGTAATAGGAAAAGCCGAATTCCGTTAGGCGCTGGCGCCGCGTCGTACGGTTGATCAGGCGCACGCCAAGACGTTCTTCCAGTGCGCGAAGGTGATTACCCACCATGGTGGTGGACATTTCGCACGCTTGGGCCGCCGCTGTCAGGCTCCCGGTTTCCACCACTTTGACGTAAACCGTCATTGCCTGAAAAAGATCCATTATCAAGCCTGGCTTTAAAATGATTGAAGGAATGTAGCGTTTATCCAGCAAGAGTGGCTAACCATACTGGAAAAAACCACCTGATGGAGCTTGAAGCCATGACCGCCGCCTGCCTGATGACCACCTACCAACCCCTGGCACTGAATTTTACCCATGGGTTGGGTACGCGCCTGTGGGATCAGGACGGTCGCGAGTACCTGGATGCGGTGGCGGGCGTGGCTGTGACCAACGTCGGCCATTCCCACCCTCGACTGGTGGAGGCTATCAGCGAGCAGGCTGGCCTGCTGCTGCACACCTCCAACCTGTACGGCATCGACTGGCAGCAACGGTTGGCGAAAAAACTCACTCAGCTCTCAGCCATGGATCGGGTGTTTTTTAACAACTCTGGTGCCGAGGCCAACGAAACCGCACTGAAACTGGCGCGCCTTTATGGCTGGCACAAAGGTATCGAGCAGCCATTGGTGGTGGTCATGGAGAATGCGTTTCACGGACGCACATTGGGCACCTTGTCCGCCAGTGATGGCCCGGCGGTGCGCTTGGGCTTCAATCGGTTGCCGGGGGATTTCATCAAGGTGCCATTCGGTGATCTGGCGGCGCTGGAAAATATTCAGCAGGTTCATGGCGAGCGCATCGTTGCGGTACTGGTGGAACCGATCCAGGGCGAAAGCGGTGTGCAACTGGCGCCGCCGGGCTATCTCAAGGCCTTGCGTCAACTGTGCACCCGGCGCGCCTGGTTGCTGATGCTCGACGAGATCCAGACCGGTATCGGCCGCACCGGCCAATGGTTTGCCTTCCAGCACGAAGGCATCGTGCCGGACATCATGACCCTGGCCAAGGGCTTGGGCAATGGCGTGCCCATCGGCGCCTGCGTGGCCCGGGGCAAAGCGGCCGAACTGTTTACCCCTGGCAGCCACGGCAGCACCTTCGGCGGTAATCCGCTGGCCTGCCGGGTGGGCTGCACGGTGCTGGACATCATCCAGGAGCAAGGTTTGCTGGACAACGCCAGGCATCAGGGTGAACAGTTGCTCAACCGGCTGACGGCCGAACTGGCGGACAACCCGAACGTGCTGGCGATTCGCGGCCAGGGCTTGATGATCGGCGTCGAACTCAAGCAACCGGTCCGCGACCTGAGCCTTTGCGCCGCACGTGACCACGCTCTGCTGATCAATGTCACTCGCGGCAAGACCATCCGCCTGCTGCCCCCGTTGACCATTGATGGGCGGGAAGTGGAGATGATCGTCAGGGGGGTGAGCCGGTGCCTGGCGCAGGATTAAGGCAAGTGCGACACGGCTGGACGGAATTTTTGCCAATTGCCGTGTTCCAACGCCAGCCAGAGTCGATACTGGCACTTCAGAATTAAAATACCAGGAGCACCTTCATGTTCACCTCGCGTCGCTTGATTGTTGTCGCAACCGCTGTGGCCCTGCTGTCCGGCTGCGCGTCGCCTAATCCTTATGACAACCAGGGGCAGGCCTCCACAGAGTCCTCCGGCATGAGCAAGACTGCCAAGTACGGCGGCCTCGGTGCCCTGGCCGGTGCGTTGGCCGGTGCGGCCATCGGTCACGATAACCGTGGCAAGGGTGCATTGATCGGCGCTGCGGTCGTGGGGGCTTCCGCGGCCGGCTACGGTTACTACGCCGACCAGCAGGAAAAGAAACTGCGTGCCAGCATGGCCAATACCGGCGTTGAAGTGCAGCGCCAGGGCGACCAGATCAAACTGATCATGCCGGGCAACATCACCTTCGCCACCGACTCGGCGAACATCGCGTCCAGTTTCTACCAGCCGCTGAACAACCTGGCCAACTCCCTCAAGGAGTTCAACCAGAACCAGATCGAAATCGTGGGTTATACCGACAGCACCGGCAGCCGCCAGCACAACATGGATCTGTCGCAACGTCGTGCACAGAGCGTGGCGACCTACCTGACGTCCCAAGGTGTCAGTGGCGCCAACCTGACGGCCCGCGGTGCCGGCCCGGACAATCCGGTGGCCAGCAATGCCGACGTCAATGGCCGCGCGCAAAACCGCCGTGTCGAAGTCAACCTCAAGGCCATTCCGGGCCAGCAATACCAGACAGCGCCGCAGCAGGGGCAGACTTACCAGCAGTACCCATAACCGCTGGGCGGTAAATGAAAGGGGGCCCCTGAAAACAGGGGCCCCCTTTTTTGCGGCTAGCGTTTGGACCTTTGTGGCGAGGGAGCAAGCTCCCTCGCCACAACAGTGTTCACTTTAGTAGATAGGTTCAGTTAGCCTCTTTCACCGCACTCAAGAACGCGCACGTGCGCTCCTGCTGCGGGTTTTCGAAGATCTGCGCCGGAGTGCCCTGTTCGTGGATCTGCCCTTTGTAGAAGAAGCACACCCGGTCGGCGAATTCCCGGGCGAAGCCCATCTGGTGGGTCACCATCAGCATGGTCAGGTTGTGCTCGGCTCCCAGTTTGCGGATCACATTCAGCACTTCGCCACACAGTTCCGGATCGAGTGCCGAGGTCACTTCGTCAAACAGCATCACCTTGGGTCGCATCGCCAGCGCCCGGGCAATCGCCACCCGTTGTTGCTGGCCGCCGGACAACTGCGAAGGGTAATGGTCGAGCTTGCTGCCCAGCCCCACCAGCTCCAGTAAATCGGCGGCGCGCTCCCGGGCTTCCTTCGGATTCATGCCCAGCACCTGCACCGGCGCCTCGATCACGTTTTGCAGCGCGGTCATGTGGGGAAACAGATTGAAGCTCTGGAACACCATGCCGATCTTGCCGCGCACACGGCGGATGTGCCGGTCGTTGGCCGGCACCAGCACGCCGTTGCGGTTGGGCATGTGGGTCAGGGAATCATCTTCGATACAGATCTGGCCCTGGTCGATGCCTTCCAGGGTCATCAACACCCGCAACAATGTGGACTTGCCCGAGCCGCTGGGGCCGATGATCGCGACTTTTTCACCGGGCGCGACATCCAGGTTCAGATGGTCGAGCACCGTAAAGCTGCCATAGCTTTTGGTCACGTCCTGGAAACTCACGATCGGCCGGGACGGTGTCTGATCTTGCATGGCCGGGGCCTCCTGCTGCGACGCCAGCGTGCTGCGCCGGGACAAATCGGTGGGCGAGGACAGGGGTAAAGTCATTAGCGTAGCTCCATGCGCGTTTCAAGGCGCCGTACCAGATAGGCCAAGGCGAGGCTCAGGGCGAGGAAGAACAGGCCGACCATGGTGATCGGCTCCAGGTAACGGAAATGCTCGGAGCCGATGTTCTTGGCCTGCTGCATGATTTCCACCACGGTGATCGCCGACAGCACCGGCGTGTCCTTGAGCATCGCCACCAGGTAATTGCCCAGCGGCGGTATGATCGGCCGCAGCGCCTGGGGCAGGATGATGTTGCGGTAAGCGTTGTACGGAGCGATGTTCAGTGCCGTCACCGCTTCCCACTGCGCCCGCGGCACCGCGTCGAGGCCGCTGCGATAGACCTCGGCGATGTAGCAGGCGTAGTGCAGGCCGATACCCAGGATCCCCACTTGCATGGCCGTCAGGCTCAAGCCGTAGTTAGGCAGCACGTAATAGAGGAAATACACCTGGATCAGCAGCGGCGTACTGCGGATGAACTCGATCACGGCGGTGGCCGGCCATGACAGCCAGACTTTCCGGCTGCGCCGACCAATTGCCAGGAACAGCCCCAGGACAATCGCGATCAGAAAGCCGATCAGGGTGATGCCCACCGTATTGAGCGAGGCGCGCAGCAAGTCCGGCAGGATCTGTGCGGCGTAGGACCAGTCGAACAGGGTCATGACAGACCTCCACGCATCCGGCCCCGGCTCAGTCGTCGTTCGACATGGCGCATACCCAGGTTAATGGCCTGGGCGAGGATGAAATACATCACCAGCGCCAGGCTGAAGATCTCCAGGGTCTGGAAGGTTGCCTGATCCAGCTGCCGCGCGCGGAAGCTCAGGTCGGACAACGTGATCAACGACACCAGCGACGTGTTCTTGAGCAATTCGATCAGCAGGTTGGTGCCCGGTGGGATCGCCGCCAGCAGGGCCTGGGGCAGGATGATCCGTTTGAAGCGCTTGAAGCCGCTGAAATTCAGCGCCGTGCACGCTTCGTATTGCCCCTTGGCCACCGAGCTGATGGCGCCGCGCATGACTTCGGCACCATAAGCGCCGATGTGCAGGCCCAGGCCGACAATCGCCACAGCATAGGGGCTCAACTCAACGTTGAACGGCGGCAGTGGTAGCACGAAGAACAACCAGAACAACTGCACCAGCAGCGACGTGCCCCGAAACACTTCGATGTAGGTGATGGAAAACCAGCGCAGCGCTCGCCACGGTGACAGTCGCCCCAAGGCCGCCAGGACCGCGGCGACGATCGCCAGCAGCGAGCCGAGAAAGGTCACCTGAAGCGTGACCCAGGCCCCTTGAATCAATAACGGAAGTAATTCGCCCATGGTTCAACCCGATATCCGATGAAGCAGGGAACAGGCATCACGCACTGCGCGTCATGCCCGTTTCGGCTATGGCTGAGCGCAGAGCTCGGCCGCGGTTTTGCTGGTCACGTTGGACTTGTCGAAACCGAACGGCGCAACGGCCTTGAGGTGTTCTTCAGAGCCTAGCCATTTCTTCAGCTCGGCATTGACCGCATCGCGCAGGTCTTTGTCTTCGGGGCGGAAGGCGAGGGCGCCGTAGCCGATGTGCGACGGGTCGTCCTTGAACTCGGTCATCGCCTCAACCTTGTCACCGCCCTTGCTGGCCAGGCCCTTCATGGTCAGTTGCGTGCCGACGGCAGCGTCCGCGCGACCGGCGCGCACCGCTTGCAACTGCGCGGTGGTGTCGGGGACCTGAAGGATCTGCTCATCCTTGACCCCGGAATCCCGGGCGTACGCCAGGTTCACCGTACCGGCCATGATTGCCAGCTTCACGTCCGGTTGTTTGGCGATGTCTTCATAGCTGTGCAGTTGCTTGGGATTGCCCTTGGCCACGAGCAGGGCATCGGGCAACTGGTATTGCGGATCGGTGAACAATACCTGCTTGCAGCGCGCCGGCGTGATGTACATCCCGGCGGCAATCACATCGAATCGGCCGGCGCGCAGGCCGGGAATCAGCGAGCCCCATTCGGTGAGCACGCCGTTGACCTGCTTGATGCCCATCTTGGCGAAGATGATCTTGGCGATTTCCGGTGATTCACCGGTAACGGTGCCGTCGGTTTCGGTAAAGGCGAACGGCGTTTCGTTGGCGTAGCCGATCCGGATGCTGCTGTTGCTTTTGACGGTATCGAGGGTGGCGGCGTGAACGCTGCCAGCCAGGCCAAGTACGGCACAAGTCATTAAGAGCCGACGCAGGGGCGCGCATGTGGCGGGAAGGAAATTGCTCATCGGTAAAATCTCCTGTTTCTTGTGGATCCGTCGTTTGACGGCTCTGTGGTAGGAGGCAGTGTTACAAGAGCAAAGCGTACAGCGGCTGATCCGGCCTTGGCCTGGAATCGGGAGCGGCGCCGGTACAGGTCGATCCGGCTTTTTTGTCGGGGTGGTGAACCCGCCTGGATGACAACCTTGGACCGAGCATACAAAAGCCCCGGCACCGATTGTATTGCACTAGGACAATTGCTTTGTCGCCGTTGCCGCGGGATGCTGTGCGCACCAGAACACACGCGGGTTGCAGCGTCATGGAAAAGTGGAAATCAGCCTTGGACGCGGCCCGTAGCGGTGAGTCCAAATACAAGATTCTGGTACAGGCTATTGCTGACGATATCGAGCAGGGCGCCCTGGCCAATGACCAACGCCTGCCGCCGCAACGGCAAGTGGCCGACGCCATGGGCATCAGCGTGCAGACCGTTACCAATGCCTACAAGGAGCTGGAGCGCCAGGGGCTGGTGCGCTGTGAAGTGGGGCGCGGCAGCTTCGTTTCGCGACGCATGAGTGATCGGGTCGCGACCTACATCCTCGACAGCCCCGAGCGAGCGCTGGTGGACTTTTCCATCACGCGAATCATGCACACCCGCGAGCACGACCAGTTCTGGCGCGACACCTGCCTTCAATTGAGCACCGAAGAAGATCAGCCGTGGATTCATGCTTTTCGTCCGATCGCAGGTTTTGAATCCCATCGCGAAGCGGCTGCCCAATGGATCGGCCGCCAGAGGTTGAAGGTTGATCGCAACGACATATTGATCACCAACGGCGCAGCCCATGGGATCTTCCTGGCCCTCGCTTCCCTGGCCGGTCCCGATGATGTGGTGCTTTGCGAAGGGGTGACCGACCACGGGGTGATCGGCAATTCCCAGGTGCTGGGCTTCACCCTCAAGGGCCTGGAGATGGATCGCTATGGCATCGACCCCGAGCACTTCGAGGACATGTGCAGCAACGAACGCATCACTGCGCTGGTGTGCACGCCGAACCTGAACAACCCCACCACCAGCCTGATGCCCGACATCCGCCGGCGGGAGATCGCCGAGATTGCCCGGCGCTTTGGTGTGCACATCATCGAAGACGACGTATACGGTCCGCTGCTGGACGAGCGCCGTGCGCCGCCCATCAGCCACTACCTGCCGGAGCTGTCGTTCTATTGCACCAGCATGACCAAGTCGGTGCTCACGGGGCTGCGCATCGGTTATCTGGTGGTGCCCAAGCGCCTGGCGCTGCGCACCGAGAGCATCCTGCGGGTCAACAGCTGGATGGCCACGCCGATGGTCTCGGAGATCGCCGCCCGCTGGATTCGCGATGGCCGCGCCGAGTCGCTGGTGCAGCTGCAACGACGGCTGTTGTCGGGGCGGCAGGCGATGGTGACCGAGTACATGGGCGAGCATCTGCTGGGCCAGCATCCTCACGCCTTGAATGCCTGGATAGGCATCCCACCCCGGTGGGAGGTGGACAGCCTGGTGCGGGCGCTGCGGCACAAACACATCGCCGTGACCTCTCCCGACCCGTTCACCGTGCGCGGCACCCCCAAACCTCGAGCGGTGCGAGTATGCGTAGGCGCCGAATGCAGCGATGAGGAAATGCGCCATGCGCTGATCGGCATGCGCGAGATGTTTGACCAGTATCCGCAGGTGCATGATTTTTAACTGTGGGAGCGAGCCTACTCGCGATAGCGGCGTAACAGCCAACAGAAACTGTGGCTGTACTGTCTCCATCGCGAGCAGGCTCGCTCCCACAGGGGATTTGTAGTGGTCGAGGATTTGGGGCCGGACAATCATTGATTAAATTGCCCTAGTACATTCATCACCACAATCCAGCCCTCTTAGACTGCGCCCAACACATCAGCTCGGGACGCGGTCATGGCAGTGTTGCAGCTACAGGATGTCTACCTCGCTCGCCAGCGCATCGAATCGCTGGTGCGGCGTACGCCCATGGAGCATTCCCCCAGCCTGTCACGGCTGATGGGGGTGGCGGTGTACCTCAAGCTTGAATCCCTGCAAATCACCGGCAGCTTCAAATTGCGTGGTGCGAGCAATGCCGTGGCCCAGCTCAGCCCCGAGCAAAAGGCCCTCGGCGTGGTCACCGCTTCGACCGGCAATCATGGTCGGGCGCTGGCCCATGCCGCTTCGCAACAAGGCGTCAAGGCGATTGTCTGCCTGTCGAACCTGGTGCCGGCTAACAAGGTCCAGGCGATCCGCGACCTCGGTGCGCAGGTGTGCATCGTCGGTCAGTCCCAGGACGATGCCCAGCGCGAAGCCGAACGCATCGCCAGAGAGCAGGGTGCGACCTTTCTGCCGCCCTTCGACCATCCAGCGATCATCGCCGGCCAGGGCACCCTCGGCCTGGAGATCCTCGAACAACAGCCGGATGTGGCCCAGGTGCTGGTGCCGTTGTCCGGTGGCGGCCTGTTCGCCGGTGTGGCGCTGGCGCTCAAAAATGCGAATCCGGCGATTCAGGTGCATGGCATCAGCATGGCCCGAGGTGCCGCCATGGGCGCCAGCCTCGCCGCCGGGCATCCGGTGGAAGTCGAGGAGTTGCCCACCCTGGCGGACTCCCTCGGCGGCGGCATCGGCCTGGACAACCGCTTCACCTTCGACATGACCCGACAACTGAGCGATGACCTGCACCTGCTTTCAGAAGCTTCCATCGCCAATGCCTTGCGCCACGCCTATCACGAGGAACGCCTAGTGCTTGAGGGCGCTGCCGTGGTGGGCATTGCCGCGCTACTCGACGGCCTGATCGAACCGCGCGGCCCCATTGTGCTGGTGGTCAGCGGGCGCAACGTCGACACCGAACAACATGCCCGCGTGATCGCCGGGGCCCAGCAATAACCCTCAGCCGCAACGGAGCCAGCCATGAGTGAAGTCATCCTATTGAGCGAAGCGGATCTGCGCAGTTGCGTGGCCCTCGACTTGCCCAGCATCGACGCCATCGAGCAGGCCTTTGTGCTGCTGGCAACGGCGGCTGTGGCGATGCCGCCGATCCTGCGGCTGGACATCCCCGAACATAACGGTGAGGTGGATGTGAAGACCGCTTACCTGCCGGGTCTGGAGCGGTTTGCGATCAAAGTCAGCCCAGGCTTTTTCGATAATCCGAAACTCGGCCTGCCCAGCCTCAACGGCATGATGATGCTGTTGTCGGCGCGCACCGGTTTGCTCGAGGCGCTGTTACTCGACAACGGCTACCTCACTGCCGTGCGCACGGCAGCGGCCGGGGCGGTGGCGGCGCGCTGCCTGTCCCGTCCGCAGAGCCGCAGTGTCGCGTTGATCGGCGCCGGCGAGCAGGCCGCGTTGCAGCTTCAGGCACTGCGTCTGGTGCGGCCCATCGAAGAGGTACGGGTCTGGGCTCGCGATGCACAAAAGGCCCAGGCCTTCAGTGCCGAACTGGCACGTGAGACGGGGCTTTCGGTGACACCGTGCGCAACGCTCGATGCCGCGCTGGAAGGCGTGGACATCGCCATCACCTGCACCCCCAGTCGTGAGCCGCTGATCGAGTCCCGGCATCTGCATCCCGGCCTGCATATCACGGCAATGGGTTCGGACGCGGAACACAAGAACGAGATTTGTCCGCAAGCCTTGGCGGCGGTGGACTGCTACGTCGCCGATCGTCTGAGTCAGACCCGCGTGCTCGGCGAATTGCATCACGCCCTGGCGGCCGGTGTCGTCGGCGATGAGTCGGCGTTGCTGGAGCTGGGCCAGGTGTTGGCGGGGCAGCGGGCCGGGCGGACCGATGAGGCGCAAGTCACCTTGTGCGACCTCACCGGCACCGGCGCCCAGGACACCGCCATCGCCAACCTGGCTTTCGAGCGGGCACGGGCGGCAGGCAAGGGTTTCCCATTCGGTCGTTGACCGATCTTTTATTCGTGCGTCATTGATCAGAGGGCAGGTGGATGTCAGAGATAGTCGTCAATCTTCCGTTCCAGCGGGAGGAATACGCCCAGCGCCTGGCGAAGGTCCGTGTGGCCATGCAGGTCCAGGGCCTGGAGCTGTTGCTGGTCACCGATCCGTCGAACATGGCCTGGCTCACCGGCTACGACGGTTGGTCGTTCTACGTACACCAGTGCGTGCTGCTGGCGCTGGACGGCGAGCCCGTGTGGTTCGGTCGCGGCCAGGATGCCAACGGTGCCAAACGCACGGTGTTCATGCAGGCCGAGAATATCGTCGGCTACCCGGACATCTACGTGCAGTCGCGCGAACGCCATCCCATGGACTACCTGTCCCGGGAAGTGATCAGCGCTCGTGGCTGGGGCGCGCTGACCATCGGCGTGGAGATGGACAACTACTACTTCAGCGCCGCCGCATACCTGTCGCTGCAAAAACATTTGCCGCAGGCCAAACTGGTGGACGCGGTGGGCCTGGTGAACTGGCAGCGGGCGGTCAAGTCCCCCCAGGAAATCGCCTACATGCGCATCGCCGCGCGCATCGTCGAGAACATGCACGGTCGGATTCTGGAGCGGATCGAGCCGGGTATGCGCAAGAACGAACTGGTGGCCGAGATCTACAGCAGCGGCATCCTTGGGGCCGATGGTCATGGCGGCGATTACCCGGCCATCGTGCCCTTGCTGCCCACTGGTGCCGACGCCAGCGCGCCGCACCTGACCTGGGACGACTCGCCGTTCGAGAAGGGCGCCGGGACTTTTTTCGAGATTGCCGGTTGCTACAAGCGTTACCACTGCCCGCTGTCACGCACCATCTACCTGGGCAAGCCGCCGCAGTATTTTCTCGACGGCGAAAAAGCCGTGGTCGAGGGCATCGCCGCCGGCCTGGACGCGGCCAAGCCGGGCAACACCACGGGCGACATCGCCGTGGCGTTTTTCAAAGTGCTGGAGAAGTTCGGCATCCACAAGGACAGCCGTTGCGGCTACCCGATCGGTATCAGTTACCCACCGGATTGGGGCGAGCGCACCATGAGCCTGCGCCCCGGCGACACCAGCGTGTTGCAGCCGGGCATGACGTTCCACTTCATGCCGGGATTGTGGATGGACGATTGGGGCCTGGAAATCACCGAAAGCATCCTGATCACCGAAACCGGCGTCGAGACGCTGTGCAACGTGCCTCGTCAATTGTTCGTGAAGGATTGAGCCATGACTGACTTGCCTGCCAATCCCATCAGCGCCACGGTCGATTTCACCCGCGAGGGCGTACAGCACGGTTTCCTCAAACTGCCGTATTCGCGAGACGATTCGGCCTGGGGCGCGGTGATGATTCCCATCACCGTGATCCAGCGCGGCAGCGGCCCGACGGCGTTGCTCAGTGGTGGCAACCACGGCGATGAGTACGAAGGCCCGGTAGCCCTGAGCAAGCTGGCACAACGGTTGACCGCGCAAGAGGTGAGCGGAAGGGTGATTATCGTGCCGTTCATGAACACCCCGGCGTTCCATGCCGCACGCCGGACTTCGCCCATCGACAAGGGCAATCTCAACCGCAGTTTTCCCGGCAAGCCGGACGGTACCGTCACCGAGAAAATCGCCGATTACTTCAACCGTACATTGCTGCCTTTGGCCGACATCGTCCTGGACATCCACTCCGGTGGCCGCACTCTGGACTTCCTGCCATTCGCCGCCTGCCACGTGTTGCCGGACAAGCAGCAACAGGCCCGTTGCGAGGCGGGGATGCTGGCGTTCAATGCGCCGTATTGCATGCGCATGCTGGAACTGGACGCCGGGGCGATGTACGACACTGCCGCCGAATCCCAGGGCAAGGTGTTTGTCACCACCGAACTGGGCGGTGGCGGCTCATCGACGGCCCGCAGCGTGGCGATTGCCGAGCGCGGCGTACGCAATCTGCTGATCCACGCCGGCATCCTGCGCGGCGAAATCGAGCTACAGCCATCGATGATGCTCGACATGCCCGATGCCAGTTGCTTCATCGCCAGCGAACACGACGGCCTGCTGGAAATGTGCCGCGACCTGGGAGAACACGTGACCCTGGGCGAGGTGGTGGCGCGTATCTATGACGCCACTCGCAGCGGCGTCGCCCCCATCGAATACCGCGCCGCCCGCAGCGGACTGCTGGCGGCCCGGCACTTTCCGGGGCTGGTGCGATGTGGCGATACCTTGGCAGTGATTGCGGATGTGTTGGCGTGAATCGGGTTGGGCACTGAACTTGTGGCGAGGGGATTTATCCCCGCTGGGTTGCGCAGCGACCCTACAACCTGACACTTCGGTATGGCAGACAGATTGAGTCAGTAGCTTGGGGGCTGCTTCGCAGCCCAGCGGGGATAAATCCCCTCGCCACAATTGATGTATGCCTTGAGTTTTTAATCACCGGGAGCCCGGCCCATGCACAAGCTCGACCGCTATGACCTCAAGATCCTGCAGATCCTCGCGGAGGATGGACGGATCACCAAGTCGAGTCTGGCCGAGGCGATCAACCTTTCGGTGACGCCGGCCTGGGAGCGGGTGCGCAAGCTGGAAATGGCAGGGCTGATCACCGGATATCGGGCGCAGATCGACTGGGGCGCGGTGTTCAAGCGTCAACAGGTGCTAGTGGAAATCACCCTGGCCCGACACACCGCCCAGGACATGCGTCGCTTCGAGCAGCGCATGGCCACCGCCCCGCAAGTTGCGTTCTGTTACGCCACCGGCGGCGGGGTGGATTACCTGGCGATGATCCAGTCTCCGGATATCGATCACTACCAGCGCTTTGTCGATCAACTGCTACTCGAAGACCTCGGCATCGAGCGCTATTTCACCTACATCGTCACCAAAGTCATCAAGACCGGCGGCGCCTTGCCGGCGGAGCTGGCACCGTCAACCTGAGCACCGCAGAAATCACTTTTACAGCCCCTTGTTTCAGAAAAAACCAAGCAATGACCCACGGCAAACACCCGATTATCCAAGTGCTGCTGCCCTAGCATGGTTTCACGCACACGGTCTGGAGTGAACGTCATGACTTATCAACATCCGCTGCTGTTCAAAGCGCTTTGCTACATCAACGGCCAGTGGGTCCACAGCGACAGCGGCCAGAGCATTGCCGTGCACAACCCCGCCACCCGTACGGTGATCGGCCATGTGCCGATGCTCGATCAGCCGCAGATTGTCGCGGCGGTGGACGCGGCCCAGCAAGCATTCCCGGCCTGGCGTGAACAGAGCCTGGATGCCCGGGGCAAGATTCTACGACGCTGGGCGGCGTTGATCGTCGAACACAGTGAAGACCTGGCGCGCATCCTCAGCCTGGAGCAGGGCAAATCCCTGGCCGAATCCCGCGGCGAAATCGCCTATGCCGCAAGCTTCATTCCCTGGTTCGCTGAAGAAGCCCGGCGCTTGTACGGGCAGAACATCCCCAGCCACATTCCCAACGCCCACCTGGGCACCCTCAAGGAGCCAGTGGGCGTCTGCGCGCTGCTCACGCCGTGGAATTTTCCGTCGGCGATGATCACCCGCAAGGCCGCCGCTGCCCTGGCTGCCGGTTGCACCGTGGTCATCAAACCGGCCCACGAAACGCCGTACTCGGCTTTGGCCTTGGCGCAATTGGCCGAGGAGGCGGGTTTTCCTGCCGGGGTCTTCAACGTGGTGTTGGGTGAGCCGCAGATGACCATGGAAACCCTGGTCAAGGATCGCCGTGTCCGCTCAGTGAGTTTCACCGGCTCGACTCGGGTCGGCACACTGGTGCTGCAAGCCGCCGCCCATGATGTGAAGAAAGTCGCCCTGGAGTTGGGCGGCAACGCGCCGTTCATTGTCTGCGCCGATGCTGACCTGGCGCTGGCGGTAAAAGTCGCCGTGGAGGCGAAGTTCCAGACCTCGGGCCAGGATTGCTGCGCGGCGAACCGGATCATGGTCCAGCGCCCGGTTTATCAGGCGTTCCTCAGCCGTTTCGCCGCGGCGGTTCGGGCGTTGCGGGTCGGCCCGGCCATGGTCGATCAGCAGGAGCAGGATGTGGATATTGGCCCGTTGATGCACCAGGCGGCATTCGACGTAACTGCCGACCGGGTCGCCGATGCGCTGGCCCTTGGCGCCCAGCGCCTGGTCGGTGGCGAGGCCCATGCCTTGGGCGGCTTGTTCTACCAGCCAACGGTGCTGGCTGATGTCACGCCGCAGATGCGCATCTACCGCGAAGAAAATTTCGCGCCCATCGCCGGGGTGATGCCATTTGACACTCTGGATGAAGCCATCGAAATGGCCAACGACACCGAGTACGGACTGGCAGCCTATATTTGCTCCAACCGCCTGGACCTCATTTATCCACTGATTCACCGTCTCGACCACGCCATGGTCGCGGTCAACGGCGTCAAGTTCACCGGCCATCCGATTCCCTTCGGTGGCATGAAAGCCTCGGGCCTTGGCCGCGAGGGTGGCAGCGAGGGCTTCGAGCCCTTCGTCGAAACCAAATACTTTTGCCTGCACCATCAAGGCCAGTTCCCAGGAGAATCCGCATGAGCCAGGAATTCAACACGCTGTTCGAACAAGACCGTGCGCATTTCATGCACCCCTCGACCCATGCCCACGACCACGCCAGCGGTGCGCTCAAGGGCCGGATCATCAAGAGCGCAGCGGGCATCCGCATTCGCGACCATGAAGGCCGTGACTTCATCGACGCCTTTGCTGGCCTCTACTGCGTGAACATCGGCTACGGCCGCACCGAAGTGGCCGATGCCATCTACAAGCAGGCCAAGGAACTGGCCTACTACCACACCTACGTCGGCCACTCGAGCGAGGCGATCATCGAACTTTCCAGTCGCATCATGGACTGGGCACCGGAAGGGATGAAAAAGGTCTACTACGGCCTGTCCGGTTCCGATGCCAACGAAACCCAGGTCAAACTGGTGCGTTACTACAACAACGTGCTGGGCCGGCCGCAGAAGAAGAAAATTATCTCTCGCGATCGTGGCTACCATGGTTCGGGCATCATGACCGGCAGCCTGACTGGGCTGGCGACCTTCCACCAGCATTTCGACCTGCCGGTGGAAGGGGTCAAGCACACCGTGTGCCCCCATTGGTATCGCAAGGCCCCGGCGGGCATGGACGAAGGCACGTTCGTACGCTACTGCGCCGATGAGCTGGAAAAAATGATCCTGGCTGAAGGGCCGGACACCGTGGCGGCGTTCATTGGTGAGCCTTTGATGGGCACGGGCGGGATCATTGTTCCGCCGGCCGGTTATTGGGACGCAATCCAGGCGGTGCTGAAAAAGTATGACGTGTTGCTGATTGCCGATGAAGTGGTCTGCGCCTTCGGTCGCCTGGGCTCGAAGATGGGCAGCCAGCGCTACGGCATGAAGCCGGACCTGATCACCACCGCCAAAGGCCTGACCAGCGCGTATGCACCGTTGTCGGCGGTGATCATCGGGGAAAAGGTCTGGAGTGTGATTGAAAAAGCCTCCCAGACCGAAGGCGCCATGGGGCACGGCTGGACCTATTCAGGACATCCGATCTGCGCGGCGGCGGCACTGGCCAACCTCGACATTCTCGAGCGGGAAAACCTCACCGCCAACGCCGAGGATGTCGGCGGCTACCTGAACCGCCGGCTGCGTGAAAGCCTCGAAGGCCATCCGCTGGTGGGTGAAGTGCGCGGTGATGGCATGCTTGCGGCGGTGGAGTTCATGGCTGATCGCGAGCAGCGCAGCGCTTTTGATCCGGCGCTGAAAGTCGGCCCCAGGGTCTCGGCCGCTTGCCTGGAACGCGGCATGATCGCCCGCGCCATGCCCCACGGCGACATCCTGGGCTTCGCCCCGCCGCTGATCCTGACCCGCGAAGAGGCGGACCTGATCGTCGACATCACCAAAGGGGCTATCGATCAGGTGGCGGGTGAAGTGTTGGGGTGAGGGCAGGGTGGCGCAGAACCTGTGACACCAGCTCCCACAGGAGATGGGGGCGGGCACAGACTTTGTGAACACCCCAATCAAAACTGTGGAAGCGAGCCTGCTCGCGAAAGCGGTGTGTCTGAAACGGTGATGCTGGATGTGCCGCCGACATCGCGAGCAGGCTCGCTCCCACAAGGCGTCGGAGTCAAAAAAAGCCCGCCCGATCATGCGATCGGGCGGGCTTTTGGGTGTCGCTTGGAGATTACTTCTTCAAACCGTAATGCTCATCGAGCATGCCGGGTGAATTGGGGGCCTTGGGGGCGTAGTCCCGGGGCGGTTCCTGGACCTCTTTTGGCGGGGTCAGGCGTTCCCGTGGCGTCTGCGCCGCATCAGCGTGCAGGGCGGCCAGCAGGCGTTGGCGAGTCTGCTCGTCGAGGGCCAGGCGATTGGCACCCTCGGACAAATGATCCTGGACGTCCTGGTAGCTCTGAGTGAGTTTTTTCACCAGAGAAGCGGTGCTGTTGAAGTGAGTGACCACTTCATTCTGATAACTGTCGAAACGTTCCTGAATGTCGTCCAGCTGACGTTGCGTGCTGTTAGGCACCGCATTGGGCAGCAGTCGGGCAAGCAGGAATCCAATGGCGACACCGGCAACCAGGGCAAGAGTCGGCAACAGCCAAACTAAGAGCGAGTGTTCCACGAGTCCTTCCTCTATAAACGGCTTTGCTTTACGTTAACGGCTCGGACCTGCGCTGTATACCGCGAAGAACATCGCAATCATGCCAGGCACAGACTTTTAGCTAGACGAGTCGACCCTATTCGGGGTCACGGAGTTCTTTCCCTTGCTTATGCGCGAAACCCCTGTAGTCATTGATGGCCCCGTGGGCCAACTGGAAGCCTTGTACCTGGACAGCGAAGCGCCCCGTGGCCTGGCGCTGATCTGCCACCCCAACCCGGTGCAGGGCGGGACCATGCTCAACAAAGTCGTCTCGACCTTGCAACGCACTGCCCGTGATGCTGGCCTGGTTACGTTGCGTTTCAATTATCGCGGGGTCGGCGCCAGTGCCGGCAGCCATGACATGGGCACCGGCGAAGTCGACGACGCCCAGGCTGCAGCCGATTGGTTGCGGGAAAAATACCCGCAACTGCCGCTCACCCTGTTCGGTTTCTCGTTTGGCGGCTTCGTTGCCGCAAGCCTTGGCGGACGTCTGGAAGCCCAGGGCCAGCCACCCAAGCACCTGTTCATGGTGGCCCCGGCGGTGATGCGCCTGGACGCGCAATCGCCCTTGCCGATGAGCGGCGAGTTGACCGTGATCCAGCCGGAAACCGACGAAGTGGTCGACCCCCAGCTGGTTTACCAATGGTCGGACGCGCTCCAGCGCCCCCATGAGCTGCTGAAAGTGGCAGAATGCGGGCACTTTTTCCATGGCAAGCTGACCGATCTCAAGGATCTGCTCCTGCCGCGCCTCTCGAATTGACAGCAGTCTGACAAGCGATAACCCATGACGACTCGTACCCGCATCCTGACCGGCATCACCACCACCGGCACCCCGCACCTGGGCAACTACGCCGGCGCTATCCGTCCGGCGATCCTCGCCAGCCGCGACACCAACGCCGATTCGTTCTATTTCCTGGCCGACTACCACGCCTTGATCAAATGCGATGACCCGTTGCGCATCCAGCGCTCGCGCCTGGAAATCGCAGCGACCTGGCTTGCCGGTGGCCTGGATGTGGACCGCGTGACCTTCTATCGCCAGTCCGACATTCCCGAAATTCCGGAACTGACCTGGCTGCTGACCTGCGTCGCCGCCAAGGGGTTGCTCAATCGCGCCCACGCCTACAAGGCGTCGGTGGACAAAAACGTCGAGGCCGGCGAAGACCCGGATGCCGGCATCACCATGGGGCTGTACAGCTACCCGGTGCTGATGGCCGCGGACATCCTGATGTTCAACGCCCACAAGGTGCCGGTCGGTCGCGACCAGATCCAGCACGTGGAAATGGCCCGCGACATCGGCCAGCGCTTCAACCATCTGTTCGGCCAGGGCAAGGAGTTTTTCACCATGCCCGAGGCGCTGATCGAGGAGAGCGTCGCCACCCTGCCGGGCCTCGATGGCCGCAAGATGTCCAAGAGCTACGACAACACCATCCCGTTGTTCAGCAGCGCCAAGGACATGAAGGACGCGATCTCGCGGATCGTCACCGACTCCCGCGCACCGGGCGAAGCCAAGGATCCGGACAACTCCCACCTGTTCACCCTGTTCCAGGCCTTCGCCACGCCAGCGCAGTCCGACGAGTTCCGCAGCGAACTGCTGCAGGGCCTGGGTTGGGGCGAAGCCAAGAACCGCCTGTTCCAATTGCTCGACAGTGAACTGGGCGAGTCCCGCGAACGTTATCACCAGTTGATCGAACGCCCGGCGGACCTTGAAGACATCCTGCAACTGGGCGCGAAAAAAGCCCGGGCCGTGGCCACACCGTTCCTCAACGAACTGCGCGAAGCCGTCGGCCTGCGTTCGTTTGTCAGCCAGGTTCAGGTGGCGACCAGCACGAAAAAGAAAGTGGCCAAAGCCGCACGTTTCGTGAGCTTTCGCGAAGACGACGGCAGTTTCCGCTTCCGTCTGCTGGCCGCCGATGGCGAGCAATTGGTGTTGTCGCGCAATTTTGCCGATGGCAAGACCGCGGGCCAGGTCACCAAGCAACTGCAAGCCGGCCAGCCACTGGACGTGCGCAGCGACGAGCTGAGCTTCAGTGTCTGGCTTGACGGCGCCTGTGTGGCCGACAGTCCGGCCTTTGCGGACAGCGTCGCTCGGGATGCTGCCATCGAGGCTTTGCGCGTGGCCCTGACGCCAGTTCAGGACTGAACCGGGGCTATTCCGACCATCGGCTCGAATAAGGGCCGATTGCCATTCCCGCGGGCCGTCGCTACAGTGACGGCCCGTTTTTGTTGCCTTGCTAACGAATATGACGCCCCTAGAACGATATCAAGCTGATCTGAAACGCCCGGAGTTCTTCCACGACGCAGCCCAGGAAACGGCAGTGCGGCATTTGCAGCGCCTGTACGACGATCTGGTCGCCGCGTCGAACAACAAGCCGGGCTTGTTGGGCAAACTGTTCGGCAAGAAGGATCAGGTCCCGGTCAAGGGCCTGTATTTCTGGGGCGGTGTCGGCCGTGGCAAAACCTACCTGGTCGACACCTTCTTCGAGGCGTTGCCGTTCAAGGAGAAGACACGGACGCACTTCCACCGCTTCATGAAGCGTGTGCATGAAGAAATGAAGACGCTGGGCGGCGAGAAGAACCCGCTGACCATCATCGCCAAGCGGTTCTCCGACGAGACCCGGGTGATCTGCTTCGATGAGTTTTTCGTTTCCGACATCACCGACGCCATGATTCTCGGCACCTTGATGGAGGAGCTGTTCAAGAACGGCGTGACTTTGGTCGCCACCTCGAACATCGTGCCGGACGGTCTTTACAAGGACGGCCTGCAACGCGCGCGTTTCCTGCCGGCCATTGCGCTGATCAAGGAACACACCGACATTGTCAACGTCGACAGCGGTGTGGATTATCGCCTGCGTCACCTGGAGCAGGCGGAGCTGTTTCACTTCCCCCTGGACGCCGCAGCTGAAGAAAGCCTGCGCAAGAGCTTCCGGGCCCTGACGCCGGAATGCACCCAGGCGGTCGAAAATGATGTGTTGGTCATCGAGAATCGCCAGATCCGCGCCGTGCGGACCTGCGATGACGTGGCCTGGTTCGACTTTCGTGAACTGTGCGATGGCCCTCGTAGCCAGAACGACTACATCGAGCTGGGCAAGATCTTCCACGCGGTACTGCTCAGCAACGTGGAGCAAATGAGCGTCACCACCGACGACATTGCCCGCCGGTTCATCAACATGGTCGACGAGTTCTACGACCGTAACGTGAAGCTGATCATTTCGGCCGAAGTCGAACTCAAGGATCTCTACACCGGCGGTCGCCTGACCTTTGAGTTCCAGCGAACCTTGAGTCGGTTGCTGGAAATGCAATCACACGAATTCCTGGCGCGGGCGCATAAGCCGTAATCCGGTTCGGATAAAAAAGGCCTGCAATTGCAGGGCTTTTTTGCGCGTGCGAGCTCAACGGCGCACCGCATAACGTTGTGGGAGCGAGCCTGCTCGCGATAGCGGTGTGGCAGCCAGCATTGATGTTGACTGATACACCGCTATCGCGAGCAGGCTCGCTCCCACATTGGACTGTATTCAACCCTTGATTCACGCCGCCTGCTGAAATTGCTGTCGATACTGGTTCGGCGATAACTCGGTATGTTGGCGGAACAGCCGTGCGAAGAAGCTTGCATCGTCGTAGCCGACTTCATAGCTGATGGTCTTGATGCTTTTGCGGCTGCCGGACAACAAGCCCTTGGCGGTTTCTATACGCAGCCGTTGCAGGTAATGCAGCGGTTTGTCCCCCGTGGCGGTCTGGAAGCGGCGCATGAAGTTGCGGATGCTCATACCGTGCTCCCGAGCGACGTCCTCAAAGCGGAACTTGTCGGCGAAGTGTTCTTCGAGCCAGTGCTGGATCTGCAGGATGATCACATCCTGATGCAGTTTCTGGCCCCCGAAACCGATTCTTCCCGGTGAGTAGCTGCGCTGCACTTCATAGAGAATGTCTCGTGCCACGGCCTGGGCCACGTTGGCGCCGCAGAACCGTTCGATGAGGTAGATATAGAGGTCGCAGGCCGAGGTCGTGCCGCCGGCGCAGAACAGGTTGTCGGCGTCGGTCAGGTGCTTGTCCTGGTTCAGGTGGACCTGGGGGAAGCGCTCCTTGAAGGCGTTGAAGAACCGCCAGTACGTGGTGGCTTCCTTGCCATCGAGCAGCCCGGCCTCGGCCAGCCAGAACACCCCGGTCGCCTCGCCGCAGAGCACTGCGCCACGGGCATGCTGTTCCCGCAGCCAGGGCAGGACCTGCGGGTAACGTTGGCAGAGGGTGGCGAAATCATCCCAAAAAGCCGGGAGGATGATCACATCGGTATTTTCCAGGCCGCCGTCCACCGGCATGATCACGTCGCTGAAGCTGTTCACCGGTTTGCCGTCGGGGCTGACCAGCCGCGTTTCGAACGCCGGTGTCAGGCCGTGGCCCAGTTGTTTGCCGTAGCGCAGGCTGGCCAGGTGGAAAAAATCCTTGGCTTGCATGAGGGTGGAAGCGAAAACCCGGTCGATAGCCAGGATGCTAACGCGCCGCAAGGGCGTGGAGATGTGCTTGGACATAGTTGATCTTTATTTTTATAGGGGAAAGTGGTCACCAGACGGCTGGATCGTCTTATTTTTTGTCGGATGTGTCCAGTGTCCTGTCATCCCTCGCAGGCTTAGGCTCTGTTGGATAACCCCCTCGAACAATAATGCAAAGGTGCGCCATGATCCCCAGAACCCTGTTCAGTTCCGAGCACGAACTGTTTCGCGACAGCGTACGAACCTTCCTCGAAAAAGAAGCGGTGCCGTACCACAGCCAGTGGGAAAAACAGGGGCATGTGGATCGTCAGTTGTGGAACAAGGCGGGGGAGGCGGGGATGTTGTGCTCGCATCTGCCAGAGGCTTATGGCGGGCTGGATGCCGATTTTCTCTACAGCACCGTGGTGATTGAAGAAATTGGAAGGCTGGGGCTGACGGGCATCGGCTTCTCGCTGCACTCCGACATCGTGGCGCCCTACATCCTGCACTACGGCAGCGAAGCGCTAAAACACAAGTACCTGCCCAAACTGGTGTCTGGTGAGATGGTCACGGCCATCGCTATGACCGAGCCGGGCGCCGGTTCCGACCTGCAAGGCGTGAAGACCACGGCGGTGCTGGAGGGTGATGAGTACATCATCAACGGCTCGAAGACCTTTATCACCAACGGCTTTCTGGCCGATCTGGTGATTGTGGTTGCCAAGACCGATCCGAAAGCAGGCGCCAAGGGCACCAGTCTGTTCCTGGTGGAGGCGGGTACGCCTGGCTTCGAAAAAGGCAAGCGTCTGGAGAAGGTCGGGATGAAGGCTCAGGACACTTCGGAGCTGTTCTTCCAGGATGTTCGCGTGCCCAAGGAAAACCTGCTGGGGCAGGCCGGGATGGGCTTTGCCTACCTGATGCAGGAACTGCCCCAGGAACGCCTGACGGTGGCTATTGGCGGCCTGGCGTCGGCCGAAGCGGCGCTGCAATGGACGCTGGACTACACCCGCGAGCGCAAGGCTTTTGGTAAATCCATCGCGGACTTCCAGAACACCCGGTTCAAACTGGCGGAAATGGCGACCGAGATCCAAATCGGTCGGGTCTTCGTCGACCGCTGCCTGGAACTGCATCTGCAAGGCAAGCTCGACGTGCCGACGGCGGCGATGGCCAAGTACTGGGGCACCGACCTGCAGTGCAAGGTGCTCGACGAATGCGTGCAGTTGCATGGCGGCTACGGGTTCATGTGGGAATACCCGGTCGCCCGGGCGTGGGCCGACGCGCGGGTGCAGCGCATCTATGCCGGGACCAATGAAATCATGAAGGAAATTATTGCGCGGTCGCTTTGATGTCGTAGTGACTGTTAGACCGCTATCGCGAGCAGGCTCGCTCCCACATTGGATTTATGTCTGACCACAACATTGTGATCGACACAGAGCCCATGTGGGAGCGAGCCTGCTCGCGATGGGGGCTATGAACTGATCAAGGCGCCGGGTTCGGCTGATCCTTGTGAATCGCCTCGATCCCCGCCAGCACTTCATCGGACAGCTTCAGGTCGAAGCTGGCGATGTTGCTGTCCAGTTGTTCCAGCGTGGTGGCGCCAATGATGTTGCTGGTCACGAATGGTTGTCGGGTAACGAAGGCCAGGGCCATCTGTGCCGGGTCCAGGCCGTGTTCCCGCGCCAGGGCCACATAACGACTGCATGCGGCTTCCGATTGTGGATTGAAATAGCGCATGAAGCGGCTGTAGAGCGTCAGGCGGCCCTTGGCTGGCCGTGCGCCGCCTTCATACTTGCCCGACAGGAAACCGAACGCTAATGGCGAGTAAGCCAGCAGGCCACACTGTTCGCGGATGGCGATTTCCGAAAGCCCGATCTCGAAACTGCGGTTGAGCAGGTTGTAGGGGTTCTGGATCGACACTGCCCGCGGCCAGCCACGGGCTTCGGCCAGGGCGAGGAACTTCATGGTGCCCCACGGCGTTTCGTTGGACAGGCCGATGTGGCGGATCTTGCCGGCCCGGACCTGCTCGTCCAGGGCCTCGAGGGTTTCCTCCAACGGGGTGAAATCTTCGTCGGCCTTGTGCTGGTAGCCCAACTGGCCGAAGAAATTGGTGCTGCGTTCCGGCCAGTGCAGTTGGTAGAGATCAATCCAGTCGGTCTGCAGGCGCTTGAGGCTGGCGTCCACCGCTTCGACGATATGGCGGCGGTTGTGCTTGAGGTTTTTGTCGCGGATGTAGTCGATGGTGTTGCCGGGGCCTGCGATCTTGCTCGCCAGGATCCAATCGGCACGGTCGCCGCGGCTCTTGAAATAATTGCCGATGTAGCGCTCGGTGGTGGCGTAGGTCTCGGCCTTCGGCGGTACCGGATACATCTCGGCGGTGTCGATGAAATTGATCCCGGCACCCTTGGCGCGTTCGATCTGGGCGAAGGCCTCGGCCTCGCTGTTCTGCTCACCCCAGGTCATGGTTCCGAGGCACAGGGCGCTCACGTTTAGATCGGTACGGCCTAGCTGGCGATAATCCATCGGGAACTCCTTGGGCAAAACAATCATAAAAGCAGGTTGAATTATTTTTCGCAATCTGCATAATTGCGCACCTCTTTCTGCAGTGGAAGTGATGCGCCGCCGCCGAAGAATCTTGCCGTTGAACGGACGCGCCGACCCGAGCCCCCGAAAGCGTCTGTATCCGGCTGCCTTTGACTTGTCAAAGTACGCACTATTCAGTAAGATCCGCCGTCTAATTTACAGGGCGGCCCCTGAGGCTATAAAGAATGAAAACTTTTACTGCTAAACCGGAAACAGTAAAGCGCGACTGGTTTGTCGTCGACGCTGCTGGTCAGACCCTGGGTCGTCTGGCCACCGAAATCGCGAGCCGTCTGCGTGGCAAGCACAAGCCTGAGTACACCCCTCACGTCGACACCGGTGACTACATCGTCGTCATCAACGCTGAGCAAGTACGTGTTACTGGCGCTAAAACCACTGACAAAATGTACTACTCCCACTCCGGTTTTCCTGGCGGCATCAAGTCGATCAACTTCGAAAAGCTGATCGCCAAAGCCCCTGAGCGCGTGATCGAGACCGCGGTTAAAGGCATGCTGCCTAAAAACCCACTGGGTCGCGACATGTATCGTAAGCTGAAGGTTTATGCGGGCGCTGCTCACCCTCATACTGCTCAGCAGCCCCAAGAACTGAAGTTTTAACGGAATAGTTCATTATGTCGGCGACTCAAAATTACGGCACTGGCCGTCGCAAGACTGCAACCGCACGCGTTTTCCTGCGTCCGGGCACTGGTAACATCTCCATCAACAACCGCTCCCTGGATAACTTCTTCGGCCGCGAAACTGCCCGCATGGTAGTTCGTCAGCCGCTGGAACTGACCGAGACCGTCGAAAAATTCGACATCTACGTCACTGTTATCGGTGGTGGTGTAAGTGGTCAAGCTGGCGCAATCCGCCACGGCATCACTCGCGCACTGATGGATTACGACGAAACTCTGCGCGGTGCACTGCGCAAAGCCGGCTTCGTAACTCGCGATGCTCGTGAAGTTGAACGTAAGAAAGTCGGTCTGCGTAAAGCGCGTAAGCGTCCGCAGTACTCGAAGCGTTAATTTCGCTTTCGCGTTCAAAAGGCGCCCAGTTCCTCACGGAGCTGGGCGTTTTTTTATGCGCGAAAGATTTATGCTGTGACAACTTGCCACATCCGTGAAGCCCCTATACTACAAGGCTTGGCGGTTGGGTCGCTTGGTAATTACCTTGTCAGAACTGGGGCTTTTCATTACCATTCGGCAAAATTTTTATAAGTTCAGATTTTTACTTAGTAGACGCCTGATTTAACAGGCCACAAAGCTGATGGGAGAGGACTGAATGAGCAATGACGGCGTGAATGCAGGCCGGCGTCGCTTCCTGGTAGCAGCCACATCCGTGGTGGGTGCTGCAGGAGCGGTGGGGGCTGCGGTCCCGTTCGTGGGGTCATGGTTTCCCAGTGCCAAGGCGAAAGCCGCAGGTGCACCGGTGAAAGTGGATGTCAGCAAGATCGAGCCAGGCCAGCAGATGATTGCTGAGTGGCGCGGTCAGCCGGTGTTCATCGTCCGCCGTACAGAGGAAATCCTGGGGAATCTGAAAAAGATCGAGGGCCAGTTGTCTGACCCTACCTCCAAGAACTCGACGCAACCGACCTATGTCGATCCGGAGACACGCTCGATCAAGCCGCAAGTCCTGCTGCTGATCGGGATTTGTACGCACCTGGGTTGCTCGCCAACGTTCCGTCCTGAGGTAGCCCCTGCCGACTTGGGCAAGGACTGGGTCGGTGGTTATTTCTGCCCTTGCCACGGCTCCCATTACGACCTGGCGGGTCGCGTCTACAAATCGCAGCCTGCACCTCTGAACCTGCCAGTTCCCCCGCATTCCTATGAGACCGACGACATCATTGTCGTTGGCGTCGATACGGAGACAGCGTGATGAGCAAATTCATGGATTGGGTTGATGCGCGCTTTCCCGCGACCAAAATGTGGGAAGACCATCTCAGCAAGTATTACGCTCCGAAAAACTTCAACTTCTTCTACTTCTTTGGCTCCCTGGCATTGCTCGTTCTGGTCAACCAGATCGTCACCGGTGTCTGGCTGACCATGAGCTACACCCCTTCGGCGGAAGAAGCGTTTGCCTCCGTCGAGTACATCATGCGCGACGTCGAGTACGGCTCGATCCTGCGTCTGCTGCACTCCACCGGCGCTTCGGCGTTCTTCATTGTGGTTTACCTGCATATGTTCCGTGGTCTGCTCTACGGTTCGTACCAGAAGCCACGGGAGCTGGTGTGGGTCTTCGGCATGCTGATCTACCTGGCGCTCATGGCGGAAGCCTTCATGGGCTATCTGCTGCCGTGGGGTCAGATGTCCTACTGGGGCGCCCAGGTGATCATCTCGCTGTTCGGTGCAATCCCGGTCATCGGTGATGACCTGACCCAGTGGATTCGTGGTGACTACCTGATCTCGGGCATTACCCTGAACCGCTTCTTCGCCTTGCATGTGGTGGCCTTGCCGATCGTGATCCTCGGTCTGGTGGTGCTGCACATCCTGGCGCTGCACGAAGTCGGCTCGAACAACCCCGATGGCGTGGACATCAAGAAGTACAAGGACGAAAACGGTGTACCGCTGGACGGCATCGCCTTCCACCCGTACTACACCGTCAAAGATATCGTCGGCGTGGTGGTGTTCCTGTTCATCTTCTGCTCCATCGTGTTCTTCTTCCCTGAGATGGGTGGTTACTTCCTCGAGAAGCCTAACTTCGAGCAGGCGAACGCCTTCAAGACCCCTGAGCACATTGCTCCGGTCTGGTACTTCACACCGTTCTACGCGATTTTGCGGGCGGTTCCGGACAAGCTGCTGGGCGTCATCGCCATGGGTGCAGCGATCGCCGTGCTGTTCGTCCTGCCGTGGCTGGACCGCAGTCCGGTCAAGTCGATGCGCTACAAAGGCTGGCTGAGCAAAATCTGGCTCTGGGTGTTCTGCATCTCGTTCGTGATCCTGGGTGTGCTGGGCGTACTCGCTCCAACGCCGGGCCGGACGCTGCTGTCGCAGGTCTGCACCTTCCTGTACTTCGCCTACTTCATTCTGATGCCGTTCTACACCAGGCTCGAGAAGACCAAACCGGTTCCGGAAAGGGTGACTGGCTGATGAAAAAGCTATTTTCTGTACTGATTCTTGCTGCTATGCCTGTACTGTCCTTTGCGTCCGCATCCGGTGGTCCTGAGCTGGAAAAAGTCGACATTGACGTTTCCGACAAAGCTGCCATGCAGGATGGCGCGCGTACGTTCGCCAACTACTGCATGGGCTGCCACAGCGCCAAGTTCCAGCGTTACGAGCGCGTAGCTGATGACCTGGGCATTCCCCATGAGTTGATGCTCGAGAAGCTGGTGTTCACTGGCGCCAAGCTGGGCGATCACATGAACATCGGCATGCAGCCGGCAGACGCCAAGACCTGGTTCGGGGCTGCACCGCCCGACCTGACCCTGGTGGCACGCGTGCGTGGCACCGACTGGCTCTACGGTTACCTGCGTTCGTTCTATGAAGATCCTGCGCGTCCTTGGGGCGTGAACAACAAGGTCTTCCCGAACGTCGGCATGCCAAACGTTCTGGTCGGCCTGCAGGGTCGCCAGGTGGTAGGCTGCAAACAGGTTCAAATCGTCGAGGACGGCAAGAAGCAATACGATCCGCTGACCGGCACCGCTTTGACTCACGAAGCCTGCGACCAGTTGACCGTGTTGCCGAACACCGGCAGCCTGACTGAAGAGCAGTTCGACGAGAAGGTCAAGAATCTGGTGACCTTCCTGGCCTACTCGGCCAACCCGGTGAAGCTGGAGCATCAGCGCATCGGTACTTATGTGTTGCTGTATTTGGCGTTCTTCTTCGTATTCGCTTACCTGCTCAAGCGCGAATACTGGAAAGACGTGCATTGATAAAGCTGTAAACCGTTGCTGTTAATCGTGCGCGCCCAAGGGCGTCTCTGGATGTAACGAACCTGGTCCGCCGGGTGTTACGGGAGGCGCCCTTTGGGCGCGCTCGTTTTTCCGTTTTTCGATAATTTCAACAAGCGAGGAGGATCGCCATGGGCGTGACCAATCGGTTGGCCTGTTACTCCGACCCCGCCGACCACTACTCCCACCGGGTACGCATCGTACTGGCAGAGAAGGGTGTCAGCGCCGAGATCATTTACGTCGAAGCGGGCCGTCAGCCGCCGAAGCTGATCGAAGTGAACCCTTACGGCAGCCTGCCCACGCTGGTCGATCGTGACCTGGCATTGTGGGAGTCGACAGTGGTGATGGAATACCTGGATGAGCGTTATCCGCATCCGCCTTTACTGCCGGTATATCCTGTTGCGCGGGCCAACAGCCGTTTGCTGATCCATCGCATCCAGCGTGACTGGTGCGGGTTGGTGGACCTGATCCTGGATTCACGAACCAAAGAACCTGCGCGGGTCGTGGCGCGCAAAGAATTGCGTGAAAGCCTGACTGGCGTATCGCCGCTGTTCATCGACAAGCCATTCTTCCTCAGTGAGGAACAAAGCCTGGTGGATTGCTGCCTATTGCCAATACTCTGGCGTTTGCCGATTCTGGGTATTGAACTGCCGCGGCCTGCCAAGCCGTTGCTTGATTATATGGAGCGCCAATTTGCGCGTGAGGCATTCCAGGCGAGTCTGTCTGGTGTCGAACGTGACATGCGCTAAGGCTTAGGGAGCCGCTATGAACTCCAGTCGACCTTATCTGGTCCGCGCGCTCTACGAGTGGATTGTGGACAACGATTGCACCCCGCATATGTTGGTCAACGCCGAGTATCCATCGGTGCAGGTGCCGCAGGGTTTTGCCAACGATGGGCAAATTGTCTTGAACGTATCACCGGCCGCTGTGCGTCACCTGCACATGGACAATGACGCGGTCAGTTTCGAGGGACGCTTCGGGGGGGTGCCACACACCCTGTACGTGCCTATCGCCTCGATCCTGGGGATTTATGCCCGGGAGAATGGTCAGGGTATGGTGTTCGAGCTGGAATCGCCGTTGGATGGCGAAGAAGAGTTCGAGGCTGATGATGACCTGCCGCCACCGGATGACGAGCCGCCGCGTCCTAGCGGGCGGCCTAGTTTGAAAGTGGTGAAATAAGTGGCCGGGGTATGAAAAAAGCCATCCAGCCATAAGCCGGGTGTCGCAACTTGGTTAAGAAAATGCCCGTATCGTGAGATGTGGGCATTTTTTTTGTAGTGTCATGGTTGGTGTGTATATCCATTTCTTCGGTAACGGCTGCTTATGGTTCCGCCCTTACGGCGGGTCACTTTCGAAGAGCGCGAAAGTAACCAAAGCGCTTTGCCCCACCACTCGGCACCTCGCTTAGGCTCGGTGTGCCCTCACTCCGGCATTGCTTCGTGGGCCGCCGCGAAGGGCCATCCATGGCCCAGCGCGGCTATCCCGGCATCCATGCCGGGATGCCCACTGCGCAATGCCTGCGTTCGGCCAGCGTGGTTTAACGGGGCGTCGAGATCAAGATCAAGATCAAGATCAAAAGCAGAGCAAGAGCGGGGTAGATGCCAGTATCTATTTAGCTGAACTACCGCTATCGCGAGCAGGCTCGCTCCCACATTGATTTGTGGGGGCTCACACATCTGCAAGCGACACAAAAACCTGTGGGAGCGAGCCTGCTCGCGATGACGCCGGTACATCCAAGCATCACTGTAAACTGACCCTCCACTTTCGCGAGCAAGCTCGCTCCCACAGGGGAAACCCGTTCGCTCCAGAACAGGCCGGCTGTCAGGCCGCCTCGTTTTTGATTTTGATCTGGGGCGCCCCGTTAACCACGCTGGCCGAACGCAGGTATTGCGTAGTGGGCACCTCGGCATGGATGCCGAGGTAGCCGCGCTGGGCCATGGATGGCCCTTCGCGGCGGCCCACGAAGCAATGCCGGAGTGAGGGCATGCCGAGCCTAGGCGAGGCACCGAGTGGTGGGGCAGGAGCGCTTTGGTTACTTTCGCGCTCTTCGAAAGTGACCCGCCGTAAGGGCGGAACCATAAGCCGCCGTTACCGCAGCAACGGATATACACACCGATCAAACCTCCCCCCCCCCCCAAAAAAAAATGAAGCCAAAAAAAACGGCGCTTTCCGTCTAGGAAGAAGCGCCGTTTTTCTTGAGTACCTGAAGTTCAGTATCAGTCAATGTACTCAAACAACTTGACGATCTTCTGCACCCCGGAAACCCCTTGCACCAGATTGGTCGCCTGCGCAGCCTCCTGCTTGGTCAGCAGCCCCAGCAGATAGACGATGCCATTCTCAGTCACGACCTTGATGCGCGAGCCGGGAATGCTGGCGTCGGTGAGCATCTGCGTCTTGATCTTGGTAGTCAGCCAGGCATCGTTCTGACGCGCCAGCAACGAGGAAGGTGGCAGGACCTGCAGTTCGTTGTGCACGGTCTTGACCCGCTGCACGGCGCTTGCAGCCTGTTCGGCCTTGGCCTTGAGGTCCGCGCGTGGGGTCTGGCCGGCCAGCAGCACGACACCGTTGAAGCTGGTGACGACGATGTGCGAGTTGTTGTCCAGGTCCGGGTCGGCCTTGGCGATGTTCACGCCTGCCTTGGTTTCGATCAACGAATCGTCGATCTTGCTGCCGAAGGTGCGGGTGCCGCGGTCGTCTTCAATCGGCTTTTCCCGGCTGGCGTTAACCACCGATGTGCAGCCGCTGATGCCGAGGCACAGGGTCAGGGCCAGAAGGCCTAGGCGATTAGGGGTCATTCTTCACTCCCGAACAGTTGGCTGTCGATCAAGTCGCAAAGACAATGAATCGCCAGCAGGTGGACTTCCTGAATGCGTGCAGTGACATTGGCCGGTACGCGAATCTCGACGTCCTCAGGCAACAGCAGTGACGCCATGCCGCCGCCATCGCGACCGGTCAATGCTACGACAATCATTTCGCGATCATGTGCGGCCTGGATCGCCTGAATAATATTGGCCGAGTTGCCGCTGGTGGAGATCGCCAGCAACACATCGCCGGGCTGGCCCAGGGCGCGGATCTGTTTGGAGAACACTTCGTTGTAGCTGTAGTCATTGGCGATCGAGGTGATCGTCGAGCTGTCGGTGGTCAATGCAATGGCCGGCAGGCTGGGGCGCTCGCGCTCGAAGCGGTTGAGCAGCTCCGATGAGAAATGCTGGGCGTCGCCGGCAGAACCGCCATTGCCGCACGAAAGCATTTTGCCTTCGTTGAGCAGGGCGTTGACCATCACTTGGCTGGCTTGCTCGATGTGCGGTGCAAGTACGTCCATCGCCTGTTGCTTGGTGTCGATACTGGCCTGAAAAAGCTGGCGAATTCGCGATTGCATGTCCATCTGTGTGACCTTAAGTAGCGCGGCTTATCGGCACAAGCATGTGCGGCGCGCAAAGCAAAGAGCAAAAATTGGGTGAAGGTGTCCGGCTCGGCTCGTCATGGGTGTTGACGTTCAACTGTCGAAGGCATTCTGCAACCAGTTCAACTGATCGGCGTTGCTGTCGATGGCAACCACGTCGAAGCGGCAGGGATGATCGGCCCAGCGAGACTCGATTTGCAGGAAATACTGCGCGGCGAAAACCAGCTTCTGGCGCTTGCGTGCATCGATGCTGTCGAGCGCGCCACCCCATTGAGTATTTTTTCTGTAGCGGACTTCGACGAATACTACTGTATCGCCGTCAAGCATGACCAGATCAAGCTCGCCACGTTTACACAGCCAGTTCTTCGCCAGCAGCCGCAGACCTTGTTGCTGAAGATGCGCGAGAGCCTGGCTCTCGGCATCCCGTCCGCTTTGCTGGCGAGATCGGTCAGGCATCAGCGCTGAGTGTCTGGCAGGCGCTGCACCTGACCGTTGACGAATTCGGCCCACGGCAGTTGACGTTGCACGCGCTGGGACTGCGACACTGCCAGGCTGCCCGACAACCCCTCGATGCGGGTGTCCGGTAATGTCTTTAGCTGACCCAGGCGCGGAGCCAGACGATAAGCATCCGCTCCCATCGCGTACAACCGACCCAGGCTACCGCCGGCCTGGGGCCACTGGGCGGTGACCTGCTTGCGCAGCGGGTCGTTGGCATCGAGCAGCCACGGGGTTTCGCAGAAGCGCACGCCGCTCATGTCGTTGTACTGATTCTGGTCGCCACTGGCGCTGAACACATGCGACGTGGCGTACACAGGTACGTCGCCGGCGTACTGGAAGTTCAGGGTCGGCTTGATCTGCTGGGCCTGTTGCGGGGTCGAGGCCAGGAACAGGAATTCGATGTCCTGGCGGCGGGACGGCTGGGCCGCGACGGCGGTGTCGACTGTGCTTTGCAGGCGCTTGGCGCGACCTTCGCTCTGGCGCAGATGGAACATGTCGGCAATCTGCTGGGCCAGTTGTACGGGTTGATCGATACGTTCGACAGCGATGATGGTGCCGCCATTGGCCTGCCAGTCCTCGCTGAAGGCTTTGAGGACGCGATCGCCCCATTCACCTTTTGGCACCATGACGGCGGCACGATGCAGGCCGTCCGTACGGGCGCGACGCGATACTTCGCGGGCTTCGTCTTCCGCGGCCAAGCCAAACTGGAACAGTTGGGCCGGGCCTTGCTCGCCTTCGCTGTAATTGAGCGCGAGGGTCGTGATCGGCAGTTGCGGGCGGGTGCTGAGCTGCTTGACCAAGGGTTTTTCCAGCGGGCCGACCACCAGTTGCACGCCGTCGGCCTGCGCCTTGCGATAGAAATCATCCAGGGAGGTCAGGCGCGAGCTGTCATAAAACTGAATGCTTGGCGGGTTCTGCCCGGCCTGTTGGGCCTGATAGTGGGCAGCCATGAAACCTTCGCGCAGAGCTCTTGCGACCGAGGACAGCGGGCCATCCTGGGGGAGCAGCAAGGCGATCTTGCTCAGGGGCTGGCTCGCCAGTTCCTTGAGCTTGACCAGCGGCGTCGGCAGCTGGAGCGCGGCCGGGTGCTTGGGGTTCTGCTCGCGCCAGCTGTCGATAGCCGCCTGTTGCTGTTCCAGCGTACCGGCAGTTTTTACAGCCTGGGCCAAACTCAGCCAGCCACCCAGGTCGTCGGTGGTGGTCGGTTGCAGTTGATCGGTGGGCAGCGAGGCGATCAACGACCAGATCGCCTCGTGGTTTTTCGCCGCCGCTTCGTTTTCAAGCAGGGGCGCAATGAAGATCCGTTCCTTGGCGGCTGCCAGGGTCTGGCCATCGGCCTCGAGGGCGCGGGCGTGGACGGTGCCGGTGCGGACCTGCTGTTCCACCGGTAGCTCGCCCAGGTGCTGCAGGCTCGGGTGGCTCAGGGCGCTCAGCGCTGCTTTGGGTTGATTGCGCGTCATTGCCAGTTCGGCCGCCAGGGTGCTGGCGAAAATCTGCTGGCCGGGCTTGAGTTGCTCCATCGGCACCTGTTGCAGGATCTGCGCGGACTGGCCGGCATTGCCCTGGCGGTAGGCCAGGTCTGCTGCACTCAGGCGCAACAGGGCGGCTTTTTCCGGGGTTTTGCTTTGAGTGGCCTGTTCGAGCAACTGCTCGATACTGGCATCCGGGGTCCGTGGAAGTTCGCCAAGGCTGGAGGAGGGCGAGCTGGCGCAGGCCGCCAGAAGGGCAGCGAGGCAGAGGGCGGAGAGCAGCCGCAGGCAAGCGATCATGTAAATGTTCCTGATACGAGATCAAATTAGCGTCGAATTGTACCCAAGCACTGGCCGGGGCGCGATGTTAGTGGCGTGAATCGATCAATTTAGGTATTTCAAATGTTGCGGCGCAGCACGGCAGGTCGCCGGACAGCGAGGCGCTGCGGGCAGTCGTGACGCACACTACGCGCTACAATGGCGGTTTTACCGATCATGAGGTGTGCGCTTTGACTGCTCCAGGTGCTTTGAATTCCGCTGCCGGCTCGCTTTATGTGGTGGCGACGCCCATCGGCAACCTGGACGATATCAGTGCCCGGGCGCTGAAAATCCTGCAGGAGGTGGCCCTCATTGCGGCCGAAGATACGCGCCACTCTCAACGCTTGTTGCAACATTTCGGCATTTCAACGCCGTTGGCGGCCTGTCATGAGCACAACGAGCGGGAAGAAGGCAGTCGTTTTATCACTCGTTTGTTGGCGGGCGATAACGTCGCGCTGATTTCCGACGCGGGTACACCGCTGATTTCCGACCCTGGCTATCATCTGGTGCGCCAAGCTCGGGCGGCCGGTATCAACGTAGTGCCGGTGCCGGGGGCGTGCGCCTTGATCGCAGCCCTTTCGGCGGCGGGCCTGCCGTCGGACCGTTTCATTTTCGAAGGTTTTCTGCCAGCCAAGGCGGTGGGGCGACGGGCGCGCCTGGAGTCTATAAAGGAAGAGCCGCGTACGTTGATCTTTTATGAGGCGCCGCACCGCATCCTTGAATGCCTGCAAGACATGGAGCTGGTGTTTGGTCCGGAGCGCCCGGCGCTGCTCGCCAGGGAGCTGACCAAAACCTTCGAAACCCTCAAGGGGTTGCCGCTGGCGCAGTTGCGCGCCTTCGTCGAAGGCGATAGCAACCAGCAGCGCGGTGAATGCGTCGTGCTGGTGGCGGGCTGGACGGCGCCGGACAATGAAGAGACCGTCAGCAGTGAAGCGATGCGCATCCTGGACCTGCTGCTTGAGGAAATGCCCCTCAAGCGCGCTGCCGCTCTCGCGGCGCAAATTACCGGCGAGCGTAAGAACGTCCTGTATCAGGTCGCGCTGGAAAAACAGAAGGGCCAGTGAAACCGGGGCGCGGGGCTGGCCAAGGGCTTTTAGCGCTTGTTCTTCGGCCGCTCTGCCGTTAACCTTCGCGGCGGAGAGTCGATCGGACAGTCGCTGCCCTCTATGAAAATTAGGGGGGGAGGAAAGTCCGGGCTCCATAGGGCGAAGTGCCAGGTAATGCCTGGGAGGCGTGAGCCTACGGAAAGTGCCACAGAAAATAACCGCCTAAGCGCTTCGGCGCCGGTAAGGGTGAAAAGGTGCGGTAAGAGCGCACCGCACGGCTGGCAACAGTTCGTGGCTAGGTAAACCCCACTTGGAGCAAGACCAAATAGGGTCCCAAGGCGTGGCCCGCGCTGGGACCGGGTAGGTTGCTAAAGATGTCCAGTGATGGCCATCGTAGACGAATGACTGTTCAAGACAGAACCCGGCTTACAGATCGACTCTCCACCTTTTCCCCTCCTGCCAGAATCGCTGGCAGACGCAATTGCTAAGACCAAAAAAATCTTACTCTTAACAAATCACTTTAACTTCTGAGCGCAGCTTCCTGTGTTCGCTGAAGTTGTGGCGAAAAATCCTACGTCAGATTCCCATCGCCCCTCCAGATACGCTCCTAAATCTCCGATCTATAAGGCTTTTCCTTCACTCCGCGCCTTGACGGTGCGGTGGGCGCATTCCTATAGTGTGCGCAAGTGGCGGAAAGTGGCATGAAGTGGGTTTTTTGAGCGTAAAACGCAAAATTTTTGGAGAAACGCTGACGTGTTTCGCGGAGCTAACGCTATCAGTCTCGATGCAAAGGGCCGTCTCGCCATGCCGAGCCGGTACCGTGACGAGCTCGTTTCGCGTAGTTCCGGGCAGTTAATCGTCACGATCGACGCCGTTGACCCATGTTTGTGTGTTTACCCTCTTGATGAATGGGAAATCATCGAAACCAAACTGCGCGCACTGCCTTCGCTGCGTGAAGAAAACCGCCGCCTGCAACGCTTGCTGATCGGTAACGCCGTCGACCTCGAACTCGATGGCAGCGGTCGTTTCCTGGTTCCGCCGCGCCTGCGCGAATACGCCAAGCTGGACAAGCGCGCGATGCTGGTGGGCCAACTGAACAAGTTCCAACTGTGGGACGAAGATGCCTGGAATGCGGTCTCTGCCGCTGACCTTGCTGCTATTCAACAACCGGGCGCCATGCCTGATGAACTGCGTGATTTGATCCTGTGACTATTGATAGCGGCTTTAACCACATCACCGTACTGCTTGACGAAGCCGTCGAGGCTCTCGCCGTACGTCCTGATGGCTGCTATCTGGATGGCACGTTCGGGCGCGGCGGGCATAGCCGGCTGATCCTCAGCAAGCTCGGTCCGGACGGTCGGCTGCTGGGGTTCGACAAGGATCCTCAAGCGATTGCCACCGGGCAAGCGCTAGCGGCCGAAGACGGCCGCTTTGTCGTTGTGCAGCGCAGCTTTGCGGAGCTGGGATCGGAAGTCGCCCAGCGTGGCCTGGCTGGCAAAGTCAGTGGCGTCTTGCTTGACCTGGGCGTGTCTTCGCCGCAGTTGGATGACCCTGAGCGCGGCTTCAGTTTTCTCAATGATGGCCCGCTGGATATGCGCATGGATCCGTCCCGCGGAATCAGCGCCGCCGAATTCGTCAATACCGCTGCGGTGGAAGAAATCGCCCGTGTTTTCAAGGAATACGGCGAAGAACGTTTTTCCGGTCGCATGGCCCGTGCCGTGGTCGAGCGTCGCGATATCAAACCGTTCGAGCGCACCGGCGACCTGGCCGAAGTGCTCAAAGTCGCCAACCCGGCATGGGAGAAGGGCAAGAACCCGGCTACCCGGGCTTTCCAGGGTTTGCGCATCCACGTCAATAATGAACTGGGTGATCTGGAGGCCGGCCTTGAGGCGGCACTTGAAGCACTTGAAGTCGGCGGGCGACTGGTGGTGATCAGCTTCCATTCCCTGGAAGACCGCATCGTCAAACTGTTCATGCGCAAGCTCACCAAGGGTGAGGCCGATAACCTGCCGCGCAACCTGCCGGTGCGTTTCGAAGCCTTCGTGCCGAAAATCAAGATTCATGGCAAGGCGCAGTTCGCCTCCGAGGCTGAACTCAAGGCCAACCCGCGTGCCCGTAGCGCCGTCATGCGTGTTGCGGAGAAGTTGCGGTGAGCAAGCTCTTCGCCAAGCCCCTGCCTGGCGGCAGCTTTTTCATGCTGCTGTTGTTTATCGGCGTGCTCGTGTCGGCCATCGCCGTGTCCTACAGCGCGCACTGGAACCGGCAGTTGCTCAACACCCTCTACAGCGAACTGAGCGTGCGCGACAAGGCCCAGGCCGAGTGGGGCCGGTTGATCCTGGAGCAGAGCACCTGGACCGCCCATAGCCGCATCGAAGTACTGGCGACCGAACAGCTGAAAATGCGCATTCCCGGGGCTGCCGAAGTGCAGATGGTGGCGCCATGATGAAGCTCGAAGGGGCACTCTTTCCGTGGCGCTTCCGCCTGGTCCTGGGCCTGCTCGGGATCATGGTGGCGGCCATCGTCTGGCGGATCATCGATCTGCAAGTGGTCGACCGTGACTTCCTCAAAGAGCAGGGTGATGCCCGTAGCATGCGGCACATCCCGATCCCGGCTCACCGTGGCCTGATCACCGACCGCAATGGCGAACCGTTGGCTGTGAGCACCCCGGTGACTACCCTGTGGGCAAACGCCAAGGAAATGCAGCAGGCCAAGGAAAAGTGGCCGGCCCTTGCCGTCGCCCTTGGCCAGGACCCCAAGGCCCTGGCCGAACGCCTTGAAGCCCAGGCCAGCAAAGAATTCATCTATCTGGTGCGCGGGTTGACGCCCGAGCAAGGCCAGAGGGTGCTCGACCTGAAAGTGCCGGGTGTCTACGGCATCGAAGAATTCCGGCGTTTCTATCCGGCTGGTGAAGTGACCGCCCACATGGTCGGCTTTACAGACATCGACGACCGGGGGCGAGAAGGGGTCGAGTTGGCCTACGACGAATGGCTCGCCGGGGTTCCCGGCAAGCGTCAGGTCATCAAGGATCGGCGTGGCAGGCTGATCAAGGATGTCCAAGTCACCAAAAACGCCAAGGCCGGCAAGCCCTTGGCGTTGTCCATTGATCTGCGCCTGCAATATCTGGCCAACCGTGAGCTGCGCAATGCCATCGTCGAGAACGGTGCCAAGGCCGGCAGCCTGGTGATTCTCGACGTGAAGACCGGCGAGATCCTGGCCATGGTCAACCAGCCCACCTACAACCCGAACAATCGCCGCAACCTGCAACCGGCGATGATGCGCAACCGCGCGATGATCGACGTGTTCGAACCGGGCTCGACCATGAAAGCCGTTTCCATGGCGGCGGCCCTGGAAACCGGGCGCTGGAAGCCGGGTGACACGGTCGAGGTATATCCGGGGACTTTGCAGATCGGCAAGTACACCATTCGGGACGTTTCCAGGACCGAAGGTCCAGTGCTCGATCTGACCGGCATCCTGATCAACTCCAGTAACGTGGGCATGAGCAAGATCGCCTTCGATATCGGTGGGGAAACGATTTACCGTCTTGCCCAGAAAATCGGTCTTGGCCAGGGCACTGGCCTGGGCTTTCCTGGCGAGCGGGTCGGCAATCTGCCGAACTACCGTGAGTGGCGCAAGGCCGAAACGGCCACGTTGTCATACGGCTACGGTGTTTCCGTGACCGCGATCCAGTTGGCCCACGCGTTTTCGGTGCTGGCCAACAACGGCCGCATGACTCCGCTGTCGCTGATCAAAACCGACAAGGCCCCGGAGGCCACTCAGGTCATTCCGGAGGACGTCGCCAAGACGATGCAAGGCATGCTGCAACAGGTGATCGAAGCGCCGCGTGGGGTGTACCGCGCCCAGGTGCCGGCCTATCACGTGGCTGGCAAGTCGGGTACGGCCCGCAAAACCTCCGCGGGCGTCAAGGGCTATGCCGAGAATTCCTACCGTTCGCTGTTCGCCGGTTTCGGCCCGATGAGCGACCCGCGCTACGCCGTCGTGGTGGTCATCGACGAACCGAGCAAGGCCGGCTACTTCGGGGGGCTGGTTTCGGCACCGGTGTTCAGCAAAGTGATGTCCGGCACCCTGCGCCTGATGAATATCACCCCGGATAACCTGCCGCCGACCCAGCAAGCCAATACCGCGCCGGTCGTACCCTTGAAAGCCGAAGGAGGGCGTGGCTGATGTCCCTGAGCTTGAACAAGATTTTTGCCCATGCCGGCCACGATCTGCTGATTCGCGAATTGGCCCTGGACAGCCGCCACGTGCGCGCCGGGGATCTGTTCCTGGCCGTACCGGGTGCCCGGTTCGACGGTCGCGCCCACATCGCCGACGCCTTGAAGCGCGGCGCGGCTGCCGTGGCTTATGAAGTCGACGGCGCGACCGTGCTACCGATCACTGATGTGCCGCTGATTCCGGTCAAGGGCCTGGCGGCCCAGTTGTCGGACATTGCCGGGCGTTTTTACGGCGACCCGAGTCGTCACTTGAACCTGATTGGCGTGACCGGCACCAACGGCAAGACCAGCGTTTCCCAACTGGTGGCCCAGGCCCTGGATCTGCTGGGTCAGCATTGCGGCATCGTCGGGACCTTGGGTAACGGATTCCACGGCGCGCTGGAGAGCGGCCTGCACACCACGCCGAACCCGATCGCCGTGCAAGCAACCCTGGCCGACCTGAAAAAGGCCGGAGCCAAGGCTGTTGCGATGGAAGTCTCTTCCCATGGCCTGGATCAGGGGCGCGTGACGGCTCTGGCGTTCGACGTCGCGGTATTGACCAACCTGTCGCGCGATCACCTGGATTACCACGGCACCATGCAGGCTTACGGCGAAGCAAAAGCCAGGTTGTTTGCCTGGAATGACTTGAAGTGCCGGGTCCTCAACCTTGACGACGCGTTCGGCCGGCAATTGGCCGCCGATAAGCGCGAGTCCCGGTTGATCACCTACAGCCTGGAAGATGCCAGCGCCTACCTTTATGTACGCCAGGCGCAATTCGATGACGAAGGCGTGCGCGCGACCTTGGTTACACCTCAAGGCGAACACCACCTGCGCAGCACCTTGTTGGGGCGTTTCAACCTGAGCAATGTGTTGGCCGCCGTGGGTGCCTTGCTTGGCCTGGACTACGCCCTGGATGAAATCCTCAAGGTCCTGCCCAAACTCGAAGGGCCGGCCGGACGTATGCAACGGCTGGGCGGCGGAACGCAACCGTTGGTGGTGGTCGATTACGCCCATACCCCGGATGCGTTGGAAAAAGTCCTGATGGCCCTGCGGCCACACGCCAAGGGCAAGTTGCTGTGCCTGTTCGGCTGCGGCGGTGATCGTGACCGTGGCAAGCGTGCGCTGATGGCCGAAGTGGTGGAGCGCTTGGCCGACGGCGTAGTGGTCACCGACGACAATCCTCGCACCGAAGACCCGTCGCAGATTTTCGACGACATCCGCGCCGGCTTCTCGGCGGTGGATAACGTCACCTTCGTGGCCGGTCGCGGCCAGGCCATTGCCCAGTTGATTGCCGGTGCGTCGGCGGACGACGTCATCGTCCTGGCCGGTAAAGGCCACGAGGATTATCAGGAAATCAACGGCGAACGCCATGCCTTCTCCGATTTGGTGGAAGCCGATCATGCCCTGACTGCATGGGAGGTGGCCCATGCTTAAGGCTTTGAAACTCAGCGAGCTGACCAATGCCCTGCAGGCGCGACTGATCGCAGCAGACGCCAGTTTCGATGGGGTGAGCATCGACAGCCGGGCGATTGCCCCGGGGCAATTGTTCGTTGCCCTGGCCGGGCCGCGTTTCGACGGCCACGATTACCTGAACGACGTGGCCGCCAAAGGTGCGGTCGCGGCGCTGGTCGAGCGAGAAGTGACCAACAGCACGCTGGCGCAATTGCAGGTAAACGACACTCGCCAGGCCCTGGGCCAGCTCGGTGCATTGAACCGCGCCGCATACCGCAACCCGGTCGCGGCCATCACCGGCTCCAGTGGCAAGACCACGGTCAAGGAAATGCTCGCGAGCATCCTGCGTACCCGCGGTCCGGTGTTGGCGACCCGTGGCAACCTCAATAATGACCTGGGTGTACCTCTGACATTGCTGGAACTGGCACCGCAACACAGTGCCGCGGTCATTGAGCTCGGTGCCTCGCGGCTCGGTGAGATCGCCTACACCGTGGGCATGACCAAACCTCACGTGGCCGTGATCAACAACGCCGGGACCGCCCACGTCGGTGAGTTCGGTGGTCCGGACAAAATCGTTGAGGCCAAGGGCGAGATTCTCGAGGGGCTGGATGCCGATGGCGTCGCCGTGCTGAATCTTGACGACAAGGCCTTCGAAATCTGGAAGACCCGGGCGGCTGGGCGCAAGGTCCTGACATTTGCCTTGAGCAATGTGGCGGCGAATTTTTACGCCAGCGACCTGGACCGCGATGCTCGCGGCTGCCCGGCCTTCAACCTGCACAGCCCCGACGGTGCAGAGCGGGTCCAGTTGAACCTGCTTGGCACCCATAACGTCGCCAACGCCCTGGCCGCTGCGGCTGCGGCCCATGCTTTGGGCGTGTCGTTGCCGGGCATCGTGGCCGGCTTGAACGCGGTGCAACCGGTCAAGGGGCGTTCCGTTGCGCAATTGGCAAGCAACGGCATGCGCGTGATCGACGACACCTACAACGCCAACCCGACGTCCATGTGCGCCGCGGTCGATATCCTCGCCGGTTTCCCCGGCCGTACCGTGCTGGTGCTGGGAGATATCGGCGAGTTGGGCGAATGGGCGCAACAGGGGCATCACGATGTCGGCGCCTACGCGCGTGGCAAGGTCGATGCACTGTATGCCGTCGGCCCGATGATGGCCCATGCGGTGGCCGCGTTTGGCGAACACGCACAGCATTTCAGCACTCAGGCCGAGTTGATTCAGGCCCTGAGCGCCGAGCAGGACCCGAACACCACCTTATTGATCAAGGGCTCACGCAGTGCCGCGATGGAAAACATCGTCGCGGCGCTGTGCGGTTCCCGTATGGAGAAACATTAATGCTGCTGCTGCTAGCGGAGTACCTGCAACAGTTCCACAAAGGCTTCGCGGTCTTCCAGTACCTGACCCTGCGCGGGATCCTGGGTGTGCTGACCGCGTTGTCGTTGTCGCTGTTCCTGGGCCCGTGGATGATCCGCACCTTGCAGAATCTGCAAATCGGTCAGTCGGTCCGCAACGACGGCCCGCAATCGCACCTGTCCAAATCCGGTACTCCAACCATGGGCGGCGCGCTGATCCTGTCGTCCATTGGCATCAGTACCGTGCTCTGGGCCGACCTGGCGAACCGGTATGTGTGGGTGGTATTGCTGGTGACCCTGTTGTTCGGCGCCATCGGCTGGGTCGACGACTACCGCAAGGTCATCGAGAAGAACTCCCGGGGGCTGCCGAGCCGCTGGAAGTATTTCTGGCAGTCGGTATTCGGCCTCGGCGCGGCGATCTTCCTTTATATGACCGCAGCCTCCCCGGTGGAAACCACCCTGATCCTGCCGATGCTCAAGGATTACAGCATCCCGCTGGGGGCAGGCTTCATCGTGCTGACCTACCTGGTGATCGTCGGCTCGAGCAACGCGGTCAACCTGACTGATGGCCTCGATGGCCTGGCGATCATGCCGACCGTGATGGTGGGCGGCGCGCTGGGGATCTTCTGCTACCTCTCGGGTAACGTGAAATTCGCTGAATACCTGCTGATCCCTTATGTGCCGGGGGCGGGCGAGCTGATCGTGTTCTGCGGTGCGCTGATCGGTGCCGGCCTGGGTTTCCTGTGGTTCAACACCTACCCGGCGCAGGTCTTCATGGGCGATGTCGGCGCGCTGGCGCTGGGCGCGGCCCTGGGCACCATCGCCGTCATCGTTCGCCAGGAAATCGTCCTGTTCATCATGGGCGGTGTGTTCGTGATGGAGACGCTGTCAGTCGTCATTCAGGTTGCTTCCTTTAAATTGACCGGCCGCCGGGTATTTCGCATGGCGCCGATCCACCACCACTTTGAACTCAAGGGCTGGCCCGAGCCGCGTGTGATTGTCCGTTTCTGGATCATCACCGTGATTCTGGTCCTGGTCGGCCTTGCCACCCTGAAGCTGAGGTAGAACGAGTGTCCCTGATCGCTTCTGACCACTTCCGCATCGTTGTCGGCCTCGGCAAGAGCGGCATGTCCCTGGTTCGCTTCCTGGCGAACCGGGGCGTGTCGTTTGCCGTGGCCGATACGCGGGAAAATCCACCTGAGCTGGCCACGCTGCGTCGTGACTACCCGCAGGTGGACGTGCGTTGTGGCGAGCTGGATGTCGAGTTCCTGTGCCGCGCCGACGAGCTCTACGTGAGCCCCGGCCTTGCGCTGGCAACCCCGGCCTTGCAGGCCGCCGCCGCCCGTGGCGTGAAGTTGTCCGGTGACATCGAGCTGTTCGCCCGTCACGCCAAGGCGCCGATCATCGCCATCAGCGGCTCCAACGCAAAAAGCACCGTCACCACCCTGGTGGGTGAAATGGCTGCGGCGGCCGGTAAGCGGGTTGCCGTGGGTGGCAACCTGGGAACCCCGGCGCTGGATCTGCTCAGTGATGACGTCGAGCTGTACGTGATGGAGTTGTCGAGCTTCCAGCTTGAAACCACCGACCACTTGGGCGCCGAAGTGGCGACCGTGCTCAACATCAGCGAAGACCACATGGACCGCTATAGCGGCCTGCCGGCTTATCACCTGGCCAAGCACCGGATTTTCCGGGGGGCTCGGCAGGTAGTGTTCAACCGTCAGGACGCCCTGACTCGTCCGTTGCTGGGCGAGGGCATGCCATGCTGGTCCTTCGGCCTCGGTGTGCCGGATTTCAAAGGCTTCGGGTTGCGCGAAGAGAATGGCGAGAAATACCTGGCCTTCGAATTCCAGAACCTGATGCCGGTGCGCGAGTTGAAGATTCGCGGAGCCCACAACCAGGCCAATGCCCTGGCGGCGCTGGCCCTGGGACATGCGGTCGGTCTGCCGTTCGACGCCATGCTGTCGGCCCTGCGCACGTTTGCCGGGCTCGAGCACCGCTGCCAGTGGGTTCGCGATCTTGACGGGGTGGCCTGGTACAACGATTCCAAGGCCACCAACGTGGGTGCCGCGCTGGCTGCCATTGAGGGCCTGGGCGCGGACATCCAAGGCAAGCTCGTGCTGATTGCCGGCGGCGACGGCAAGGGTGCCGACTTCAAGGATCTGCGTGATCCGGTGGCGGCCAACTGCCGGGCCGTGGTGCTGATGGGGCGTGATCGCGAATTGATCGCCCAGGCCCTCGGCGACGGCGTGCCGCTGGTTCGCGTCGCTTCGCTGGACGACGCGGTGCAGCAATGCCGCGCCCTCTCACAGTCGGGCGATGCCGTGCTGTTGTCGCCGGCCTGCGCCAGTTTCGACATGTTCAAGAACTACGAAGAGCGCGGGCAGTTGTTCGCCCGTGCCGTGGAGGGCTTGGCATGAACCTGATGAACATCATCAAGCCATACCCATCCCCGCTGATCACCGGGCGCGGCATCGACCTGGATTTCCCGATGCTCGTCGGTTGCCTGGCGCTGCTGGGCCTGGGACTGGTGATGATCACTTCCGCATCGTCGGAAGTGGCTGCCGTGCAATCGGGCAACACCCTTTATCACATGATTCGTCACCTGATTTACCTGGTGATCGGTTTGGTCGCGTGCATTGTCACCATGATGGTGCCGATCGCCACCTGGCAACGCCTGGGCTGGATGATGTTGCTCGGTGCCTTTGGTCTGTTGGTGATGGTGCTGTTGCCGGGCATCGGTCGCGAGGTCAACGGCTCGATGCGCTGGATCGGCTTCAGCTTCTTCAACGTACAGCCTTCGGAAATCGCCAAGGTCTTCGTGGTGATCTACCTCGCCGGGTATCTGGTGCGTCGTCAGAAAGAAGTGCGCGAGAGCTGGATGGGTTTTTTCAAGCCGTTCATTGTGTTGCTGCCGATGGCCGGCCTGCTGCTGATGGAGCCGGATTTCGGCGCCACGGTGGTGATGATGGGGGCCGCAGCGGCGATGTTGTTCCTCGGCGGTGTCGGGCTGTTTCGCTTCACCCTGATGGTGGCGCTGGCGGTCGGCGCGGTGACGGTGCTGGTGCAAGCGCAACCTTACCGGATGGCGCGTCTGATCACGTTCACCGACCCGTGGGCCGACCAGTTCGGTTCCGGTTATCAATTGACCCAGGCCCTGATCGCCTTCGGTCGCGGCGAATGGCTGGGCGTAGGCCTGGGCAACAGCGTGCAGAAGCAGTTCTATTTGCCCGAAGCCCATACCGACTTCGTGTTCTCGGTATTGGCCGAAGAACTGGGCGTGGTCGGTTCGCTGCTCACCGTCGGGTTGTTCGTATTTGTCTGTGTGCGCGGCATGTACATCGGTTTGTGGGCCGAGCGGGCCAAGCAGTATTTCGCCGCGTACGTGGCGTATGGCTTGTCGTTCCTGTGGATCGGTCAGTTCCTGATCAACATCGGCGTGAACGTCGGCCTGTTGCCAACCAAAGGCCTGACGCTGCCGTTCCTCAGTTACGGCGGCAGTTCCCTGGTGATTTGCTGTGCCTGTCTGGGCTTGTTGTTGCGCATCGAATGGGAGAGTCGAACCCACCTGGGCAGCGAAGAGATGGAATTCCAGGAGAGCGACTTCGCCGAGGAGCCGACTCATGGGCGCTAACGTGCTGATCATGGCCGGCGGAACCGGGGGGCATGTGTTCCCGGCGCTGGCCTGTGCCCGGGAGTTCCAGGCGCGCGGTTACACCGTGCACTGGCTGGGCACGCCACGGGGCATCGAAAACGAGCTGGTGCCCGCCGCCGGCCTGGAACTGCATCGGATCAGCGCCAGCGGCCTGCGGGGCAAAGGCAAGTTGTCGCTGCTCAAGGCGCCGCTGATGCTGCTCAAGTCGATCTGGCAGGCCCGGGCGATCATTCGTCGGTTGCGGCCGGTATGCGTGGTGGGCTTTGGTGGTTATGTGACTGGTCCTGGCGGTGTTGCGGCAAAACTGGCCGGTGTGCCGGTTATCGTTCACGAGCAGAACGCCGTGGCCGGTACCGCCAATCGGTTACTGGTGCCGTTGGCCGCTCGAGTCTGTGAAGCCTTTCCCGACACCTTTACCCTGTCGGGCAGCCGTCGTACCACCGGTAACCCGGTGCGTACCGAGCTGTTCCTCGATACACCGCGCCCGGCCCTGGCCGGACGCAAGGCGCGTTTGCTGATCCTGGGCGGAAGCCTGGGGGCGGAGCCGTTGAACAAATTGCTGCCCGAAGCCTTGTCGCAGGTCGCTCCCGAACTGCGGCCCGAGGTGTTTCACCAGGCCGGCAAAAACCACGATGAAATCACCGCCGAGCGTTATCGCGCCGCAGGCGTCGAGGCGCAAGTGCAGCCTTTCATCAAAGACATGGCCCAAGCCTATGGCTGGGCCGACCTGGTGGTCTGCCGCGCAGGCGCGTTGACCATCAGCGAACTGGCTGCCGCCGGTCTGCCCTCGATGCTGGTGCCTTTGCCCCACGCCATCGACGACCACCAGACCCGCAACGCCGATTATTTGGCCCGTGAAGGCGCTGCCTTCCTGATGCCGCAAAGAACGACTGGTGCCGCGGATCTTGCCGCGCGCCTGACAGAGGTTTTGATGCAACCGCAAACAATCGAAGACATGGCCCGCGCCGCCCGTCGCCTGGCCAAACCCGACGCCACGGCCCAAGTGGTCGATACCTGCCTGGAGGTGGCCCATGGTTGAGAATCGCAAAGCCATGCCGCAACCGGAAATGCGCCGTATCCGCCGTATCCATTTCGTCGGTATCGGCGGCGTGGGCATGTGCGGGATCGCCGAAGTGTTGCTGAACCTGGGCTATGAGGTTTCCGGTTCCGATCTGAAAGCCTCGCCGGTTACCGAGCGCCTGGAGTCCTTTGGCGCGCAGATTTTCATCGGCCACCGTGCCGAGAACGCCGCCAACGCTGATGTGCTGGTGGTCTCCAGCGCCGTGAACACCTCCAACCCGGAAGTTGCGACCGCCCTGGAGCGGCGCATTCCCGTGGTGCCGCGTGCCGAGATGCTGGCCGAACTGATGCGTTATCGCCACGGCATCGCCGTTGCCGGTACCCATGGCAAGACCACCACCACCAGCCTGATCGCCTCGGTGTTCGCTGCCGGTGGTCTGGACCCGACCTTCGTGATCGGCGGTCGCCTGAATGCCGCGGGTACCAATGCCCAGCTGGGCACCAGCCGTTACCTGATCGCCGAAGCCGACGAAAGCGATGCGAGCTTCTTGCACCTGCAGCCGCTGGTGGCCGTGGTCACCAACATCGACGCCGACCACATGGCGACCTACGACGGTGACTTCAACAAACTGAAGAAAACCTTCGTCGAGTTCCTCCACAACCTGCCGTTCTACGGTTTGGCAGTGGTGTGCCTGGACGATCCGGTGGTGCGCGAGATCCTGCCGCTGATTAAGCGCCCGACCGTGACCTACGGTTTTGGCGAAGAAGTCGACGTGCGCGCCATCAACGTGCGCCAGCAGGGCATGCAGACGTTCTTCACGGTGCTGCGCCCTGACCGCGAGCCGCTGGATGTGTCGGTGAACATGCCGGGCAACCACAACGTGCTCAATGCCCTGGCCACCATTTGCATCGCCACCGACGAAGGTGTCAGTGACGAAGCCATTGTCCAGGGCCTGTCCGGGTTCCAGGGCGTGGGACGACGTTTCCAGGTCTACGGCGAACTGCCGGTGGACGGCGGCAACGTGATGCTGGTGGACGATTACGGCCACCACCCGACCGAAGTCGCGGCGGTGATCAAGGCCGTGCGCGGTGGCTGGCCGGAGCGTCGCCTGGTGATGGTCTACCAGCCGCACCGCTACAGCCGTACCCGCGACCTGTACGACGATTTCGTCCAGGTTTTGGCCGACGCCAATGTGCTGCTGCTGATGGAAGTCTATCCGGCCGGCGAAGAGCCGATCCCGGGTGCCGACAGCCGTCAGCTGTGCCACAGCATTCGCCAACGCGGTCAGTTGGACCCGATCTACATCGAGCGCGGCGTGGACCTCGCTCCGCTGGTCAAACCGCTGCTGCGCGCTGGCGACATCCTGCTGTGCCAAGGCGCCGGTGACATCGGTGGCCTGGCCCCGAAACTGTTGAAAAGTCCGTTATTCGCCGGGGCAATCGTGGCATCCAGCGAGGGGAAACTGAAATGACTGCTGCCTACGCCAACCTGGTTTCGACCCTGGACCCGAAAGCCTTCGGCCGCGTCGCCGTGCTGTTCGGCGGCAAGAGCGCCGAGCGCGAAGTGTCCCTCAAGTCTGGCAACGCCGTGCTGCAAGCCCTGCAAAGCGCCGGTGTCGACGCGTTCGGCATCGACGTAGGCGACGACTTTTTGCAGCGCCTGCTGAACGAAAAAATCGACCGCGCGTTCATCATTCTCCATGGCCGCGGCGGCGAAGACGGCAGCATGCAGGGCCTGCTCGAATGCCTGGGTATTCCCTACACCGGCAGCGGCATCCTGGCGTCTGCCTTGGCCATGGACAAACTGCGCACCAAGCAGGTCTGGCACAGTCTCGGCATTCCCACGCCCCGTCACGCCGTGCTGGCATCCGAGGCCGATTGTATTTCGGCGGCCACGGAACTGGGCTTCCCTTTGATCGTCAAACCGGCCCATGAAGGTTCAAGTATCGGCATGGCGAAAGTGACTTCGCTGCCTGAGTTGACCGCGGCATGGAAAGACGCCAGTTCCTACGATTCGCAAGTGTTGGTCGAGCAGTGGATCACCGGTCCCGAGTTCACCATCGCCACCCTGCGTGACCAGGTGTTGCCCCCGATTGCCCTGGGCACGCCGCACACGTTCTACGACTACGACGCCAAGTACGTGGCCAATGACACCCAGTACCGCATTCCATGCGGGCTGGACAGCGCCAAGGAAAAACAACTGATGGACCTCACGGCCAAGGCCTGTGAGGCGCTGGGTATTGCCGGTTGGGGCCGGGCGGATGTGATGCAGGACGCCGACGGGCAGTTCTGGTTCCTGGAAGTCAACACCGCCCCAGGCATGACCGATCACAGCCTGGTACCGATGGCTGCCCGTGCCGCCGGCCTGGATTTCCAGCAACTGGTGCTGTCGATCCTGGCCGCCAGTGTCGGCTCTCAAGAGCCAAGAGGTTAAGCATGCAAGGCGCATCGCTTCGTCATCAGCCATCCGCACCCGGTCGCAAGCCGGTGCCGCGGGGTGCCAGCCGAATGGTGGCCAAAGAGCCGATGTCGGCGCGCCTGCCGAAAGCCAACTTCGGTTTTCTCAAGAGTCTGTTCTGGCCGGTGTTGTTGGTGGCGTTGGGGTTCGGTACGTATGAAGGGGCTCAGCGGTTGCTGCCCTATGCGGATCGGCCGATCGCCCGGATCAATGTGCAGGGCGACCTGAGCTACATCAGTCAGCAAGCAGTGCAGCAGCGGATCGCCCCATTCGTGGCGTCGAGCTTCTTCACCATCGACCTGGCGGGCATGCGCAAGGAACTGGAGCAGATGCCCTGGATCGCCCATGCCGAAGTGCGGCGGGTATGGCCTGACCAGGTATCGATCCGCCTGGAAGAACAACTGCCCGTGGCCCGCTGGGGTGACGAGTCGCTGTTGAACAACCAGGGTCAGGCGTTCACGCCGCGGGAACTGGCCAACTACGAACATTTGCCACAACTGTTCGGTCCTCAGCGGGCCCAGCAGAAAGTAATGCAGCAGTACCAGGTGTTGAGTCAGATGTTGCGGCCGCTGGGCTTCTCCATCGCGCGCCTGGAGTTGCGTGAGCGCGGCAGCTGGTTCCTGACCACTGGCGCGGGCAGCTCGGGGCCGGGCATCGAGCTGCTGCTCGGGCGCGGCAACCAGGTGGAAAAGATGCGCCGCTTCATTGCCATCTATGACAAGACGCTCAAAGACCAGATTACGAACATCGCGCGCATCGATCTGCGCTACGCCAACGGCCTGGCTGTTGGCTGGCGGGAACCTGTAGCGCCCACGACGGCTGAACCCGCCGTCGCGAAGAATTAAGAAGAGGCAGGACCCATGGCAAACGTGCAAAGCGGAAAAATGATCGTCGGTCTGGATATCGGCACTTCCAAGGTGGTTGCGCTGGTAGGCGAGGTCGCGGACGACGGCACGCTGGTCATCGTCGGGATCGGTACCCACCCGTCCCGTGGCTTGAAAAAAGGCGTGGTGGTGAACATCGAGTCCACCGTGCAATCGATCCAGCGCGCCATTGAAGAAGCGCAGCTGATGGCCGGTTGCCGGATCCACTCAGCGTTCGTCGGTGTGGCAGGTAATCACATCCGCAGCCTGAACTCCCACGGCATCGTGGCGATTCGTGACCGTGAAGTCAGCTCCGCTGACCTTGAGCGCGTGCTCGACGCGGCGCAGGCCGTGGCGATCCCGGCCGACCAGCGTGTGCTGCACACCCTGCCGCAGGATTACGTGATCGATAACCAGGAAGGCGTGCGTGAGCCCCTGGGCATGTCCGGCGTGCGCCTGGAAGCCAAGGTCCACGTGGTGACCTGTGCCGTGAACGCCGCGCAGAACATCGAGAAATGCGTGCGCCGTTGCGGCCTGGAAATCGACGACATCATCCTCGAGCAACTGGCCTCGGCCTACTCGGTACTGACTGACGACGAGAAGGAACTGGGCGTGTGCCTGGTGGACATCGGCGGCGGCACCACCGACATCGCGATCTTCACCGAAGGCGCGATCCGCCACACGGCAGTGATCCCGATTGCCGGTGATCAGGTCACCAACGACATCGCCATGGCCTTGCGCACTCCGACCCAGTACGCCGAAGAAATCAAGATCCGCTACGCCTGCGCCCTGGCGAAACTGGCCGGTGCCGGTGAAACCATCAAAGTGCCAAGCGTTGGCGAACGTCCTCCGCGCGAGTTGTCCCGCCAGGCGTTGGCCGAAGTGGTCGAGCCGCGTTACGACGAGCTGTTCACGCTGATCCAGGCTGAGCTGCGTCGCAGTGGCTACGAAGACCTGATCCCGGCCGGCATCGTGCTGACCGGCGGTACGTCGAAGATGGAAGGCGCGGTCGAACTGGCCGAAGAGATTTTCCACATGCCGGTGCGCCTGGGCGTGCCCCATGGCGTCAAGGGCCTGGATGACGTGGTCCGCAACCCGATTTACTCCACCGGCGTGGGCCTGTTGATGTACGGCCTGCAGAAGCAGTCCGACGGGGTTTCGTTCTCGGGCATCGGCAGCCGCGACAGCTACAACAGCGACGAGCCGAAGGCGCCGCTTTTCGAGCGGCTCCAGGCTTGGGTGAAGGGCAATTTTTAGCAACAGGTTTAAAGCTTCAAGCGACGAGCCTCTGGCTTGGCACTGGAAGATGCAACAAACGCAGTAGGCGAAAAAACTAGAGAATGAAAGGAGAGGGAAAATGTTCGAACTCGTAGACAACATCCCCGCTAGCCCGGTTATCAAGGTAATCGGTGTCGGCGGTGGCGGCGGCAACGCTGTCAACCACATGGTCAAGAGCAACATCGAAGGCGTCGAATTCATTTGCGCCAACACTGATGCTCAAGCGCTGAAAAACATCGGCGCGCGAACCATCCTTCAACTGGGTACCGGCGTGACCAAAGGCCTGGGTGCCGGCGCCAATCCCGAGGTTGGCCGTCAGGCTGCCCTGGAAGACCGCGAGCGCATCGCTGAAGTCCTGGCTGGCACCAACATGGTGTTCATCACCACTGGCATGGGCGGCGGTACCGGTACCGGTGCGGCGCCGATCATCGCCGAAGTAGCCAAGGAAATGGGCATCCTCACCGTTGCGGTGGTGACCCGTCCATTCCCGTTCGAAGGCCGCAAGCGCATGCAGATTGCCGATGAGGGCATCCGCGCACTGAGCGAAAGCGTCGACTCGTTGATCACCATTCCCAACGAGAAGCTGCTGACCATCCTGGGTAAGGACGCAAGCCTGCTGTCGGCTTTCGCCAAGGCCGATGACGTACTGGCCGGTGCCGTTCGCGGTATCTCCGACATCATCAAGCGTCCAGGCATGATCAACGTCGACTTCGCCGACGTACGCACCGTGATGTCCGAAATGGGCATGGCGATGATGGGCACTGGCTGCGCCAGCGGTCCGAACCGTGCTCGCGAAGCTACCGAAGCGGCTATCCGCAACCCGTTGCTCGAAGACGTCAACCTGCAGGGCGCCCGTGGCATCCTGGTGAACATCACCGCCGGTCCGGACCTGTCCCTGGGCGAGTACTCCGACGTGGGTAGCATCATCGAAGCGTTCGCTTCCGACCACGCCATGGTCAAGGTCGGCACCGTGATCGATCCTGACATGCGTGACGAGCTGCACGTGACCGTGGTTGCCACTGGCCTGGGCGCGAAAATCGAGAAACCGATGAAGGTGATCGACAACACCGTTCAGACCTCCCTGGCATCGCAGCCGCAGCAACAAGCAGCCGCTCGTCAGGAACAACCCGCGGTGAACTACCGTGACCTGGACCGTCCGACCGTCATGCGCAACCAGGCTCAGGCCGGTGCTGCGACTGCCGCGAAGATGAATCCGCAAGACGATCTGGATTACCTGGACATCCCGGCATTCCTGCGTCGTCAGGCCGATTGATGAAATGTATCAGGGGGATACGGGTGATTGGTGTTCAGCAAAGGTCTGGTCTGCTATTATCGCCAGCCTTTGTTGATACCAGTTCGCAATTTGCGCTGAAGCGGCCCATGCCATGATTAAACAACGCACCCTGAAGAATATTATCCGTGCCACAGGTGTCGGCTTGCACTCCGGCGAGAAGGTCTACCTGACCCTCAAGCCCGCGCCTGTCGATACTGGCATCGTGTTTTGTCGTGCCGACCTCGACCCTGTGGTGCAGATCCCTGCTCGCGCGGAAAACGTTGGTGAAACCACTATGTCGACCACACTGGTCAACGGTGACACCAAAGTGGATACGGTGGAGCACTTGCTCTCGGCCATGGCTGGCCTGGGCATCGATAACGCCTACGTCGAGCTCTCCGCGTCCGAAGTCCCGATCATGGATGGCAGTGCCGGACCCTTCGTATTCCTGATTCAATCGGCTGGCCTGGAAGAGCAGGACGCAGCCAAGAAGTTCATCCGTATCCTGCGGGAAGTGACCGTGGAAGACGGCGACAAACGCGCCACTTTCGTGCCTTTCGAAGGTTTCAAGGTGAGCTTCGAGATCGATTTCGATCACCCGGTTTTCCGTGACCGCACCCAGAGTGCAAGCGTGGACTTTTCCAGCACTTCGTTCGTAAAAGAAGTCAGCCGCGCCCGTACCTTTGGTTTCATGAGTGATATCGAGTACCTGCGCAAGCACAACCTCGCACTCGGCGGCAGTGTTGAAAACGCGATCGTGGTTGATTCCGATGGTGTGTTGAACGAGGACGGCCTTCGTTATGAGGACGAATTCGTCAAGCACAAGATTCTCGATGCAATCGGCGACCTCTACCTGCTGGGCAATAGCCTGATTGGTGAGTTCAAAGGCTTCAAGTCCGGCCACGCGCTGAACAACCAGCTGCTGCGCAAGTTGATTGAGCAGAAAGATGCTTGGGAAGTCGTGACGTTCGAAGACGCCAGCACCGCACCAATCTCTTACATGCGCCCTGTAGCGGCCGTGTAAGCATAAAAACCTCTCTAGTTTTTAAAGGCTGCCTTCGGGTGGCCTTTTTTTATGGCTGCTTTCTGGGACGTTTGTGGCAATAGGGGTAATGCTGTTTTTTGAGTTGAGTTGAGTTGGGGTACATATCCGTTTCTGCGGTAATGGCCACTGGCGGTTCCGCCCTTACGGCGGGTCACTTTCGAAAAGCGCGAAAGTAACCAAAGCGCTCATGCCCCACCACTAGGTGCCTCGCTTAGGCTCGGCATGCCCTCACTCCGGCATTGCTCCGTGGGCCCGCCGCGAAGGACCATCCATGGTCCAGCGCGGCTATCCCGGCATCCATGCCGGGATGCCCACTCCACAATGCCTGCGTTCGGCCAGCGTGGTTAACGGGGCGCCGAGATCAACGTCCACCGCGAGGAGGCCTGACAGCCGGCCTGGTTCTTTCGGTCGTACACCTGTCAGATCTGTGGGAGCAAAGCTTGCTCGCGAAGGCGGCCTGACAGCCGGCCTATTTCTTGTGGTAGTACTCCGATCCAATTGTGGGAGCGAGCCTGCTCGCGAAGAGGCCGGCACATTCAACATCCTCATTGACTGAACCACCGTCATCGTGAGCAGGCTCGCTCCCACAGGATGAACGCGGTCATCAAAAAACAGGTCGGCTGTCAGGCCGCCTCGCGGAGGACGTTGATCTCGGCGCCCCGTTACCGCAGCAATGGATACACACCTACCCAAATCGGTCGAATAGCCACATGGAAGGGGCCATTACATCGCACAAACCACACGATTGCGCCCACTGGCCTTGGCCTGGTATAGCGCCTTGTCAGCCGCGAACATGAGCTGCTCGAGTTCGCCATAAGGTCCTTGGGCCCAGGTGGCAATGCCAATGCTGACGGTCATGGGGGCTGCGCCAGGAATGAAGGGGGGCAACTGTTCCACCGCTTCGCGAATGTTCTGGGCCATGGTAAAGGCTCCGGCGGTGGTGGTTTCCGGCAGTACCACCGCGAACTCCTCACCGCCGTAGCGCGCTGCCAGGTCGGCCGGTCGGCGGACATGCCTACCGATCAGATGCGCCAGGGTGCGCAAGGCCTCATCACCACTTGGGTGGCCGTGGCGATCGTTGAATGCCTTGAAGTGATCGGCATCGATCATCATGACTGACAGCGGTTGGCCCGAACGCTGGGCCCGCAGCCATTCCTGTTGCAGCGTTTCGTCCAGAGTCCGGCGGTTGGCCAGGCCCGTCAGCGAGTCGATGGACGCCAGTTGCGCCAGTTCCCGTTCAGCATGGTGGCGCCGCCTAAGTTCATGACGCAGCAGCCAGGTGAGCCAGAGCAAACCGATGCACAATGCCCCCGTAGCACCGCTGACCAGCAGCGCCGTGCGTTTCCAGGAGGCGAAGACTTCATCGGAGGAGAGCGCTACCACCACGATCAAAGGCAGGTCGCCCACTTGGGAGAAGGTGTACAGGCGCGGCTTCTGGTCCTGACCGGATACGCTGGTGAAGCTGCCGTTGCCTTCGCGCAGGATGCGCATGAAGTTCGGGCGGTTGCTGAAATCCTTGCCAATCAGGTCCTCGGCCAGGGGCGGCTCCTGGGCCAACAGAAAGCCTTCGCTGCTCACCAGATTGACTGTGCCGCCATGACCGATGTTCAGGCTCTTGAACAATTGGTTGAAATAGTTCAAGCGCATCGCGGCTTCCGCCACGCCCAGGAACTCCCCTTGTTCGTCGTTTAGTCTGTAGCTGAAACTGATACGCCAGTCCTGCGCGGCACTTCTGGAGCGAAACGGGCGACTGATCATCATGCCCGGGCTTGGGTTATGGACATGGGACTGGAAGTATTCCCGGTCGGCGTAGTTGCCCTTTCGTGGCTCGATCGAGGCGGAGTCGGCGACTACATTGCCGCGCTTGTCGAGCAGCAGGATGTCGCCTTTATAGGGGGCGGCGGTGGCACGGTCGAAGAGGGCCAAGTGGCGAATCGTCGGCGAAACGTCTTTCAGGTCGTTGCGTTGGGCGGCGGCGACCAAACCTTGTAGCGACAGATCGTAGAGCTCCACGTTGCGCAGCACGTCGGCATCAATCAGTTGCACGATATTGGTCGCCGAACGTGTCGCGGCTTGTTGGGCGGCGGCGTATTCGCGGATCAGCAGGAAGGTCACGATGCTCAGGATGGCAATGACAACCAACGAACTGGCCAGTACGAGTACCCGTTCCGAGCGTATCGAAAACGGGGTATTGCCGGGTGTCGCACTGCTCGCGCTCATGGTTCCGATGTCTGCATTTGTCATGTGGCTGGGATCCGTCCCAAAGGGTTGCATAACCGGCAATGCACCAGATGCTGGCCTTTTGCTGATTGTGCTTGGATCGGTGAGAGCGGGCAATCAGTGTTCGCGCAATAACGCGTGAGCGCTGCCGAAGGCGGAGATCTTTTTACTTTGCTTGATTTGGCTTTCATCCAGCATTCAATCGCCTGGAATTCATCCCAATACGATCTACACAGCGTGGGGTGTCAGGCCGGCAAGCGGATCCCGAAGGTATTCACGCCCCGGTCACTGCGCACGAAGACATCCCCGCCGTGCATCAGCGCAATCGCCTTGACGATGGCCAGCCCCAACCCGTGGTTGGCGCCACTGTTGCTGCGGGAGGCATCTACCCGGTAGAACCGTTCGAACAGGCGTGGCAGGTGTTCATCGGCAATCGGTTCGCCGGGGTTGGTGACGGCGAGGGTGATCTGGTCGCCCAGGGCCTCAATGCGCACATTGATCACTTGCCCCGGGGCGGTGTGTCGCACCGCGTTGCTCAGCAGGTTGATCAGTGCGCGGCGCAGGTGGGCGATCTCGATGTTGGCCTGGGCGTCACCGCTGACCCTGACCTGGACCTGGGCGTCTTCGAGGATGAAGTCCAGGTAGTCGAGGGTGGTCGCCACTTCGCCGGCCAGGGAGGTGCTGGTGAGTTTGGTGGCTTTGTTGCCCTGGTCGGCGCTGGCGAGGAACAGCATGTCGTTGATGATCGAGCGTAGCCGCTCCAGCTCTTCGAGATTCGATTGCAGCACCTCGAAGTAATGTTCGGCCGAGCGCCCACGGGTCAGCGCCACCTGGGTCTGGCCGATCAGGTTGGTCAGGGGCGAGCGCAGTTCATGGGCGACGTCGGCGTTGAACGACTCCAGTCGCGAGTACGCCTGTTCGACCCGGTCGAGGGTGGCGTTGAAGGAACTGACGAATTGACTGAGCTCCGGCGCCAACGGTGACATCTGCAAGCGCCCGGACAAGCGCGGTGGTGTCAGGCGTCTGGCCTCATCGGACAGTTTGATCAGCGGCTTGAGGCCGATACGCGCTACCCAGTAGCCCAGCAAGGAGGCCAGGATCACCCCGACAATCGCCAAGCTCACCAGTGCCACGAGCAAATAGTGTTGGGTCTGGTAGAACGTCTGGGTGTCGATGCCGATCATGAAGCGCAACGGTGGACGCTGGTCCTTGGCCGGGAACTGGCTGACGAGCACTTTCATCGGGTATTGCTGGGCCGCCAGTTTCAGGTCGCGCTTGCCCAGCGAACCTTCGGCGAAGGCACGAATCTGTGGATCGGGGTTGCCATATTCAAAGCGTGGATCGCCACTGACGATCCAGAAGTGAATGCGTTTGTCTTCCTCTCCCAGCAGGCGCAACTTGTTATTGATCTTCACCCAGTGCTCGGGTGTGCCGTAGCGACCGACCGTGGATTCGAGCACGCTGTAGCGCGCATCGAGTTCGGCTTCCGGCAGCAGGCCCAGACCCTTTTCGACTTGCTGGTACAAGGCTCCGCCGATCAACAGGAACACCAATGCCGCCACCAGCGTGAACATGCCGCTCAGGCGCAGGGCAATACTGTCGGGCAAAGTCACTCTCTGCTCTCCAGCACATAACCCATTCCACGAATCGTGTGCAGCAGTTTCTGTTCGAACGGCCCGTCGAGCTTGGCCCGCAAGCGTTTGATGGCCACTTCCACCACATTGGCGTCGCTGTCGAAGTTGATGTCCCAGACCATTTCGGCAATGGCGGTTTTCGACAGTATTTCGCCCTGGCGACGTGCCAGGACGCTGAGCAGCGAGAACTCCTTGGCCGTCAGGTCCAGGCGTTGGCCTGCGCGGGTGGCCTTGCGGCTTATCAGGTCGATCCACAGGTCGGCGATGCTGACCTGCACCGGTTCATGACTGCCGCTGCGGCGGGTCAGGGCTTGCAGGCGGGCCACCAGCTCCAGGAAGGAGAACGGCTTGCCCAGGTAATCATCGGCGCCGTCTCGCAAGCCCTTGATGCGGTCTTCGACCCGTTCACGGGCGGTGAGCATGATCACCGGGGTCTGTTTGCGGGCGCGCAGGGCCCGCAGCACGCCGAAGCCGTCCAGGCCTGGCAGCATGACGTCCAGCACGATCACCGCGTAGTCGCTTTCCAGCGCCAGGTGCAGCCCCTCGACGCCGTCCGGCGCCACATCTACGGTGTAGCCCTGTTCGCTCAGGCCGCGATGCAGATAGTCCGCGGTTTTTTCTTCGTCTTCGATGATCAGAACGCGCATGGCCCCGCCTCAGTCTGTGGTCGCCAGCGTCGTCGGCGCAGGTCCGGGCTGCTGGACGGGCCGATGAAACAGTCGCTCGAGCCATAAGTATATGACCGGTGTAGTGAACAACGTCAGCGCCTGGCTCACCAGCAGGCCGCCGACCACTGCAATGCCCAACGGCTGGCGCAGTTCTGCGCCGGGGCCGGAGCCGAGCATCAGCGGCAGGGCTCCCAGCAGGGCGGCCAGGGTGGTCATGATGATTGGGCGAAACCGGGTCAGGCACGCCTGGAAAATCGCTTCCTGGGGCGTCAAGCCACCCTTGCGCTGGGCGTCGAGGGCGAAGTCGATCATCAGGATGCCGTTTTTCTTGACGATGCCGATCAGCAGCACCAGTCCGATCAGCGCCATGATCGAAAAATCCTGGCCCAGCAACCACAGCATGACCAGCGCGCCGAGGCCGGCCGAGGGCAGGGTGGAGATGATCGTCAACGGGTGTACGAAACTCTCGTAGAGCACGCCGAGGATGATGTACACCGCCAACAGCGCGGCGAGGATCAGCCATGGCTGGCTGGCCAGGGAGCTTTGGAATGCCTGGGCCGCGCCCTGGAAGTTACCGGTAATGGAGGCCGGCATGCCGACCTCGTTCTTGGCCTGGTCGAGCATGCGCACCGCATCCCCCAATGCCACGCCGGGCGCCAGGTTGAACGACAGATTGGCGGCCGGGAACATGCCGTCGTGGGCAATGGACAGCGGGCCGTTGGTCGGCGCATCGAAGCGGGCCAGGGCCGAGAGCGGGACCATCTCACCACTGAGCGGCGAGCGCAGGTAGAAATAGGCCAGGCTCTCGGCCCGGCCGCGTTGCGCTGTGTCGAGCTCCAGGATCACGTTGTACTGGTTGGTCTCGGTCTGGAATTCGTTGATCTGCCGCTGGCCGAAGGCGTCGTACAGGGCCTGGTCGACATCGCTGGCGGTAAGGCCAAAGCGCGCCGCCGCGCTGCGGTCGATGTTGATGTGGGTGATGCTGCCGCCCAGTTGCAGGTCGTTGGAGATGTCCCGGAACGCGGGGTTACCGCGCAGCCTGTCGGTGAGTTTTTGTGTCCAGGTGTTGAGCGTCGGTCCGTCGTTGCTCTTGAGCACGTATTGATACTGGGCGCGGCTCGGACCGGGACTGAGGTTGATGTCCTGCCCGGCCCTCAGGTACAGCACCACGCCGGGGATGCCCAGCAGTTTGGGGCGGATCCGGTCGATGAACGCGCTGGCCGACACGTCACGCTGATCCTGGGGCTTGAGGGCGATCCAGAAGCGACCATTGGCGATGGTCTGGTTGGAACCCGAGACGCCGACAGCGTGAGAAAAGCTCTGCACCGCCGGGTCGGCGGCGACGATCTCGGCCAGGGCCTTGTGTTTGGCCACCATGTCCGGGAATGACACGTCGGCGGCGGCTTCGCTGGTGCCCAGCACCAGGCCGGTGTCTTGTACCGGGAAGAAACCCTTGGGAATGAATACGTAGCCCGCCACTGCCAGCGCCAGGGTCACGCCGAACACGCCGATCATCAGCCTCTGATGGGCCAGGGCCCAGCGCAGTGTCCGTTCATACCCACCCAGCAGGCGTTCGCCGAAACTTCGCTTGCCATGGGCATGAGGCGTCGGTGCGCGCATGAACAGCGCAGCCAGGGTCGGTGCCAGGGTCAGGGACACCACCACCGAAATCAGGATGGTCGAAGTGGCGGTCAGGGCAAACTCCTTGAACAGACGCCCGACCACGCCACCCATGAAGAGCAGGGGAATGAACGCGGCTATCAGCGAAAAACTGATGGAGATCACCGTGAAGCCGATTTCGCCAGCTCCTTTGATCGCCGCTTCGCGCATGCCATCACCCGCCTCCAGGTGCCGGTGAATGTTCTCCACCACTACGATCGCATCGTCCACCACGAACCCGACTGAGATCACGATAGCCACCAGGGTCAGGTTGTTCAGACTGAAGCCCATCACATACATCAGGGCGAAACTGGCGATCAGCGACACGCCCAGGACCGCTGAGACAATCAGAGTCGCCGAGAGCTGGCGCAGGAACAGCGCCATCACCGCCACCACCAGCAGCACCGCGATCAGCAAGGTGATCTCCACCTCATGCAGCGAAGCGCGGATGGTCTGCGTACGGTCGTTCAGTACCTTGACTTGCACGGCCGCGGGCAGCATGGCTTCCAGGGTCGGCAAGGCTGCCTGGATGCGGTCGACGGTGTCGACGATGTTCGCCCCCGGCTGACGGAAAATCACCAGGTTGAGCCCCGGTTGCTCGTCGGACCAGGCCTGAATGTAGGCGTCTTCCGAACCATTGATGACTTTGGCGACGTCCTTGAGATGAACCGGTGCCCCATCCTTGTAGGACACGATCAACTCACCATATTCCTCTGGCTGGAACAGCTGATCGTTGGTGGACAGGGTGGAAACGCTCGACTCGCCGTAAAGCGCCCCCTTGGCCAGGTTGAGGCTGGCCTGCTGGAGCGCCACGCGAATGTCGGCCAGGGTCAGACCGATGGCGGCGAGTCGGTCCGCCGAGGCCTGTACCCGGATCGCCGGACGTTGCTGGCCGGTGATGTAGATTTGTCCCACGCCATCGATCTGGCTGAGTTGCCGGGCGAGCAGGGTTTCGACGTAGTCGCTCAATTCGGTGCCGGGCATCAGGCTGGAACTGATGCTGAGGATCAACACCGGGCTGTCGGCCGGATTGACTTTGCGCCAGGTGGGCAGGTTCGGCATGTCCTGGGGCAGTTTGCCGGAGGCGGTATTGATGGCCGCTTGCACTTCCTGGGCGGCGGTGTCGATGCTTTTGTCCAGGCTGAACTGCAAGGTCAGGTTGGTCGAGCCCAGGGCACTGCTGGAGGTCATCTGGGTAATGCCGGAAATGGCGCTGAATTGCACTTCCAGTGGGGTCGCCACCGACGAAGCCATGGTTTCGGGGCTGGCGCCGGGCAACAGAGCCCTGACCTGGATGGTCGGGAATTCCGCTTCAGGTAACGGCGCGACAGGCAGGCGAGGAAAGGCGATCAATCCCAGCAGTATCAGGGCGAAGGTCATCAGGACCGTGGCAATGGGGTGGTCGATGCACCACGCTGAAATCGAACCGCGGCCCTTCATGGTTTTGGCTCCGGCACATTGGCCTGGGCCACTGGGTCACCGAGCACCTGGATGCGGCTGCCGGGCTTGAGCCGTGACTGACCGTCGCTCACCAGTTGATCGCCCGCGCTCACCCCTTTGATGATGTGCAGGTCACTGTCCTGGTACACCATCACCACCGGTACGCTCTCTACCTGGTCGCCGGTGATTCGGTACACGAAAGGTTGCTCCAGGCCGCGCTGAACCACGGTCGGTGGAACCACCAGGGCGTCCTTGTCGAGTGCGGTCTGGATTTTCAATGTCACCAACTGCCCTGGCCATAGCCGTTGCGCGGCGTTGCTGAATTCAGCCTTGGCCCGCAGGGTGCCGGTGTTGGCGTTGATCTGGTTGTCGATCAGGCTCAGGCGGCCCTCGCCGAGCATTTCACCGGAGGTCCCATCAGCGCCTATGTAGGCCTGGACCAGCGCTTGCTCGGGGGCGGCCATCAACCGTTGCAAGGTGGGCAGCATTTGTTGGGGCAGGGCGAACTCCACTGCGATCGGGTCGATCTGGGTCACGGTGAACAAGCCCTCGGTGTCGCTGGTGCGCAGGAAGTTGCCTTCGTCCACGTTGCGAATGCCGACGCGACCGGTCACCGGGGAGCGGATCCGGGTGTAGGACAACTGCACCTGGGCGGCATCGATGGCCGCCTGATTGCCCTGGGCGGTGGCCTTGAGCTGGTTGACCAGTGCCTGTTGCTGGTCGTAAGTCTGTTTCGATACGCCGTCGTCGACACTGAGCAATTTGTAACGCTTGAGATTGACCTGGGCGACCGCCAGTTGTGCCTGGCTTTCACCGAGTTGGGCCCTGGCCTGGTCAAGGCTGGCGCGGATCGAGCGGTCGTCGATGGTGGCCAGCAGTTCCCCCTTCTTGACCTGTTGCCCTTCCTTGACCAGCAGTTGAGTGAGGATGCCGTCGATCTGCGGGCGGATCACCACGCTGTGCAGTGACAACACCGTGCCGATGCCACTGGCAAAGCGCGGCACATCCTTTTGCACCACGCTGATCACTCTTACCGGCACGGCCACGGGCGCGCCGGGTTTGGCGGTGACAGGCTTCATGACATACCAGAGGGCGACAGCCGCCAGAGCGACCAGGAGCGCGACGAGCAAGACGGTTTTTTTCTGGATGTGCATGGATGTGGGAGGCCGGTTCAGGACAGAGGGATTTTTATCTTTCTTATATAGCGTTGTGAGGTGGTCAGGAAGGTGACGCCTAACTGACGGGCTTGTCAGTTTTGTCCCGACTTGCTGTCAGACGAGTGAAGGGCCGATTGAATCCGCCCTGCGCGCGCTGGTATCGGGCGGGTATACTGCCGACTTTCGCGGCTCGCTCTCCGGGCCCGACTTGCACGCATTACCCGGAGCTTTACATGACTTCCCCAACACCTTCGCCCGCGGACGAACGCCCGAACGGCGAACAGGCCGACCGGCCCGACAGCGATGTTTCCAGCGGCGAGAGCGTCAACGCGATCCCGACCTTCAAGTTTCCGTTCAAGCCCGGTGAGCTGGCCGCGGCCAAAGGGGCCGGGCAGCAGCCTTGGTACAAGAACGGCGCGAAGAACGGTCATACCAAGACCCCTGGCGCCGCGCCTCCCGGCACGCGTCGCTCGATGGGCAAGCGCTGATATCACCCTTGGAGCACGGGCGCGAAATCAGTTCGCGACCCGTGCACCGGCCAGACTGCCACTCAACTCATAGGCCGTCAGTTCGGCCTGGTGCGCCGCGAGGATTTCCGGCAGCGAGCCGCGCAGGTACTCGACCCAGGTCTTGATCTTCGCATCCAGGTACTGGCGCGAAGGATAGATGGCGTAGAGGTTCAGTTCCTGGGAGCGGTAGTTGGGCATGACCCGCACCAGCGTGCCATTGCGCAAGCCCTCGATGGCGGCATACACCGGCAACACGCCCACGCCCATGCCACTGGTGATCGCGGTTTTCATGGCATCGGCGGAGTTCACCAGGAACGGTGAGTTGCTGATGGTGACCATCTCTTGGCCTTCGGGGCCGTCAAATACCCATTTCTCCAGCGGAATGACCGGGCTGACCAGGCGCAGGCAGGCGTGGTTGAGCAGGTCGCCGGGTTTCTGCGGGCAGCCGCTGGCTTTCACGTAGGCAGGTGATGCGCAGACGATGCTGTAGGTGATCCCCAGGCGCTGGGAGACAAAGCCCGAGTCCGGTAATTCGCTGGCCAGTACGATGGAAACGTCGTAACCCTCGTCCAGGATGTCCGGCACACGATTGGCCAGGGTCAGGTCGAAAGTCACGTCGGGATGGGTTTTACGATAGCGGGCGATGGCATCGATCACGAAATGCTGGCCGATGCCGGTCATGGTATGGACCTTCAACTGCCCGGCAGGACGTGCGTGAGCATCGCTGGCCTCGGCTTCAGCCTCCTCGACATACGCCAGGATCTGCTCGCAACGCAGCAGATAGCGTTTGCCGGCCTCGGTCAGGGCGATGCGGCGGGTGGTGCGGTTGAGCAGGCGGGTTTGCAGATGGGCTTCCAGGTTGGAAACCGCACGCGAAACGTTGGCTGTGGTGGTATCCAGTTGCACGGCAGCGGCGGTGAAACTGCCCGCTTCAGCAACACAGCTGAACGCACGCATGTTTTGCAAAGTGTCCATGGGAGGCTCTCTTGGGAGATGGCAAATTGTGACACGAAGTTACAGCGCAGCGGACCCCGACTAATGGATTATCGCAGTAACGGTAACAAAGATTCGCAGAAAGGTCGGCTTATCGCCGTTCGATGGGGTGCCTAGAATTGCGGCCAATCCTGGATCGCTGATTGCTGTGGGAGCGAGCCTGCTTGCGATGGCGGCATCACATTCCCCTCAATGTGTCTGCCTGGACGCTATCGCGAGCAGGCTTGCTCCCACAGTTGCGTCACCGGGCATTCAGCCTCTTCACGCCTCCCCATCTCAGGAATTTTGCGCAAGTGCCGCGTTGCATCAGCAGAGAGCTGAAGACTCTCAGTGTTTGGCTTTTAACGTTCACCATCAGCGGTTGCATCGGCACGGGAGGGATTGCGCCGCAAGGCCAGGCATTGTCGGCCAATCAACTGGCCACCGATGAAGCGATCCGCGAGGCTGCCCGTGATGCTCACTGGCCCACCGGCCAGTGGTGGAATGCCTATGGCGACCGGCAACTGGATCGCTGGATCGACCTGGCCGTGCATGACAGCCCGAGCCTGGCCCTGGCCGCTGCCCGCGTGCGGCAGGCCAAGGCCATGGCCGGTGTCGTCGAGGCTGCCGAGTCGCTACAGATCAATGGTCAAGCGACCCTCAAGCGCCACAACTGGCCCACCGATCAGTTCTATGGCCCTGGCGAGTTGGCCGACACCACCACTTGGGACAATAACGCGGGCCTGGGCTTGAGCTATGCGCTGGACCTGTGGGGCCGCGAGCGCAACGCCAGTGAGCGGGCCGTCGACCTGGCTCATGTCAGCGTGGCCGAGGCGCGGCAGGCGCAGTTGGAGTTGCAGAACAACATCGTGCGCACCTATATCCAGTTCGCGTTGCACTATGCCCAGCGCGATATCGTCGTGGCGACCCTCCATCAGCAGGAGCAGATTCTCGAACTGGCGCAAAAGCGTCTGGACGGCGGCATCGGCACCCATTTCGAAGTCAGCCAGGCCCAGGCGCCATTGCCTGAGACCCATCGGCAACTCGACGCCCTCGACGAAGCCATTGCCTTGAGCCGCAATCAACTGGCGGCGCTGGCGGGCAAAGGGCCAGGAGACGGGGCGCGGCTGCAGCGCCCGACCCTGGCCCTCGGTGCGCCCTTGAAGTTGCCGTCGGCCTTGCCCGCCGAATTGCTCGGCCAGCGTCCGGACGTGGTGGCCGGGCGTTGGCAAGTGGCCGCTCAGGCACGGGGTATCGATGTCGCGCGTGCCGGGTTTTATCCCAATGTCGACCTGGTGGGCAGTATCGGCTACATGGCGACCGGTGGCGGGGCGCTGGAGTTCTTGACCGGCAAGAAGCTCAACTACAGCGTCGGACCGGCCATCACACTGCCGATTTTCGACGGTGGGCGCCTGCGCTCACAGTTGGGGGAGGCGGCGGCCGGTTATGACATCGCCGTGGCCCACTACAACCAGACGCTGGTCGATGCACTCAAGAGCATTTCCGATCAGTTGATCCGCCGTGAGTCCATGGACAAACAACACGTCTTCGCTGCTGAGTCGGTGGCCGCCGCGCAACGCACCTACGACATCGCGATGGTTGCGTTCCAGCGCGGGCTCACTGACTACCTCAACGTGCTCAACGCCCAAAGCCTGTTGTTCAAGCAGCAACAGGTGCAGCAGCAAGTGGAGGCGGCGCGTCTGACGGCCCATGCCGACCTGGTGACGGCGTTGGGCGGTGGCCTGGACGCCGGCAAGGACATCCCTGACTTGAGCCATGTTGAGTAGTTCTATTGTGATGTCTTTATGCGCTCCTGCCCGCTGGCTGTACCGCCTCGAATGGCGCCGTGGTTTCTTCGACTGGGCTCGCAGCGACGGTGTGACATGGGTCTACATTTTCAAAGTGCTGCTCGCCGCCTTCCTGACATTGTGGCTGGCGATGCGTCTGGAGCTGCCGCAACCGCGCACGGCCATGATCACGGTGTTTATCGTCATGCAGCCCCAGAGCGGGCAGGTGTTCGCCAAGAGTTTCTATCGCTTGCTCGGCACGCTGGCCGGCTCGGCGGTGATGGTGGCGCTGATTGCCTTGTTCGCCCAGAACACCGAACTGTTTCTGGGCAGTCTGGCGATCTGGGTCGGCGTCTGTTCAGCGGGCGCGGCGCGTTATCGCAACTTCAGGGCCTATGGTTTTGTGCTGGCCGGCTACACCGCGGCCATGATCGGTCTGCCGGCCCTGGCTCATCCGGAAGGCGCGTTCATGGCGGCGGTCTGGCGTGTGCTGGAAATTTCCCTGGGGATTCTCTGCGCGACCCTGATCAGCGCCGCGATCTTGCCGCAAACCGCCAGCGCCGCCATGCGCAACGCCCTGTACCAACGCTTTGGAGTGTTCGCCCTGTTTGTCACGGATGGCTTGCGTGGGCGCAGCAAACGCGAGGCATTCGAGGCGCGTAACGTCGGTTTCATTGCCGAAGCCGTGGGCCTGGAAAGCCTGCGCAGCGTGACGGTGTTCGAAGACCCGCACATGCGTCGGCGCAACGGTCGGCTCAGCCGCTTGAACAGCGAGTTCATGGGCATCACCACCCGATTCAACGCCTTGCACCAGTTGCTCGAACGTCTACGCAGCCGCGGGGTGGATCATGTGGTGAATGCCATTAAACCGGGTCTGCTAACGTTGGCCGAGTTGCTGGACGGTTTTAGCGCCCGCGCCCTGACCGATAAGGATGCCGCGCGCCTGGCGGCGGAGCTGGCAACCTATAAAGCCGATTTGCCGGCACAGGTCCGCAGGCTGCGTGGGGTGTTCGAAGAAACAGATCCGAGCGAGGCAGAACGGCTGGATTTCCACACCGCCTATGAGCTGCTGTATCGCTTCGTCGATGACTTGCACGGCTACGCCCAGACCCATGCGTCGCTGGCTGATCATCGCCACGAACGCGAGCAATGGGACCAACCTTTCATGCCGCAGACCAACGGTCTGGCGGCTGCGGCGTCGGGGTTTCGGGCAGCGTTCATCCTGCTGGTGCTGGGCAGCTATTGGGTCGCCACGGCCTGGCCGAGCGGTGCGACCATGACGATGATTGCCGCCGCCACGGTGGGCTTGTCGGCCGCCACGCCCAACCCCAAACGCATGGCGTTCCAGATGGCGTGTGGCACGCTGCTCGGGGCCTTGATCGGTTTCGTCGAGATGTTTTTCATCTTCCCGCTGATCGATGGCTTCCCCTTGCTCTGCGTGATGTTGGCGCCGGTGATCATGTTGGGCTCATTCCTCAGCTCGCGACCGCAATACGCCGGGGTCGGGTTGGGGTTGTTGATCTTCTTCTGCACAGGCTCGGTGCCCGACAACCTGACGGTCTACAACCCCTACACCTTCATCAACGATTACCTCGCGATGATCCTTGGCATGCTGGTATGTGCCGCTGCCGGGGCAATCATTCTGCCGCCCAACAGTCGCTGGTTGTGGCGCCGGCTCGAACAAGACCTGCGCGAGCAGGTGGTGTTTGCCATCAGCGGCCGGCTCAAGGGCCTGGCCTCGGGCTTTGAAAGTCGCACCCGGGACTTGCTGCATCAGGCTTATGGGCTGGCGGCGGGGCAACCTGGGGTGCAGCGGGATCTGTTGCGCTGGATGTTTGTGGTCCTGGAAGTCGGCCACGCGATTATCGAATTGCGCAAGGAACAGGCGATCTTGCCCGTGCATCCGGCCTATGCCCCAAGCCAGCCCTGGCGCCAGGCGATCCGCGTGATGGGGCGGGCGTTGGTGCGGCTGTTCCGCCAGCCCGGCCAGAGCAATCTGGAGCGCGCCCTGCTGGCGGTCGACCATGCCATCAGCCGCGTACAGGCCAGTGACGAACCCTTCGCCCCGCATTTCGACACCTCAGCCCTGCGCCGGGTGAAAAGCTACCTGCATTTCATCCGCACCTCGCTGTTGGACCCGCAATCGCCATTGGCGGCCTACGCCAGGCCGCTGCCCCAGGAACCCGAACATGCCTCGTGAAATCGCCTTCCATGGCGTGTACATGCCCACCATGACCCTGATGTTTTTCATCGCCGCCGCCCTGGCCTGGGCCCTGGATCGTTTTCTGTCGGGGTTGGACCTGTACCGCTTTTTCTGGCACCCGGCGCTGCTGCGCCTGAGTCTGTTTACCTGCCTGTTTGGCGCGCTGGCGCTGACGGTCTACCGTTGAGATCAATGCGATGAAAAAGTTTTTCAGCCTGCTTGCGACGCTGTTGGTGCTGGCCCTTGCGCTGTGGATCGGCCGGATGTTGTGGGTGCACTACATGAACACTCCGTGGACCCGTGATGGTCGGGTACGCGCCGACATCATCAACGTCGCCGCCGACGTCAGTGGCGAGGTGGTCGAGGTACCGGTGCGTGATAACCAGTTGGTAAAAAAGGGCGACCTGCTGATGCGCATCGACCCCGAGCATTACCGCATTGCGGTGAAACAGGCTCGCTCTTTGGTGGCCTCGCGCAAGGCAACCTGGGAAATGCGCAAGGTCAACGCTCATCGGCGTGCCGATCTGGACAGCCTGGTGATCTCCCGGGAAAACCGTGACGACGCCAGTAACATTGCCGACTCGGCCCTGGCCGATTACCAGCACGCCCAGGCGCAACTGGAGGCTGCCGAACTGAATCTGGCCCGTACCCAGGTCCGCGCGGCGGTGGACGGTTATGTCACCAACCTCAACGTGCATCGGGGCGACTATGCGCGCATCGGCGAGGCGAAAATGGCCGTGGTGGACATGAATTCGTTCTGGGTCTACGGCTTCTTCGAAGAAACCAAGCTGCCCAAGGTGCGGGTCGGTGATTCGGCGCAGTTGCAGTTGATGAGCGGCGAGGTGCTCAAGGGGCATGTGGAAAGCATCTCGCGGGGCATCTACGACCGTGACAACCCCGCAAGCCGCGAGTTGATCGCCGATGTGAACCCGACCTTCAACTGGGTTCGCCTGGCGCAGCGGGTGCCGGTGCGGATCCATATCGACGAAGTGCCGGACGGTGTGCTGCTGGCGGCGGGGATGACCTGTACGGTGGTGGTCGATCCCAAACCGAGCGCTGACGCCCACGGATAATTGTGGGCGCGAGCCTGCTCGCGATAGCGGTGTTTCAGTAGGCAAGGAGGTTGGTTGCGCCGTCGCTATCGCGAGCAGGCTCGCTCCCACAGGGTTTCATGCGTGTTTACCCTGTGTTTACAGCGACCCACCCAACCCGAACCGCTTCATCAAGCCTTTTTCCAGCAACCCCTTGGGCAGCAAACCGGCCATCAACGGCAACGCCCGGCTGCCATTGCCCAAACGCAGCAAGCGCGGGGGGCTGGGTTGCTGCACGGCCTTGAGCAGTCCTGCGGCAAAATCGCTGGCCGGGGTCGGGTTGTCCTGGGACGCCTTGGCGCGGCTGCGGATGCCGTCGCGCAGAGGCCACCAAGGTGACTGTTCGCTGATCAGTTGCTCGGCTTCATGGCCGGCATTTTTGGCGAAGCTGGAGGCGATGGCGCCGGGCTGGACTTCCATCACGCGGATGCCGAACGGTGCCAGTTCCATGCGCAGCGCATCGCTCAAGGCATGCACCGCCGCCTTCGAGGCGCAATAGGCGCCGGCAAATGGCGTCACCAGCACGCCGGAAACGCTGCCGATGTTCACCACCAAACCCTTGGCCCGGCGCAGCACCGGGAACAGTGCGCGGGTCACTCCGACGACCGCGAACACGTTGGTTTCGAACTGGCGCTGCATGGCCGGCACACCACCGTCCAACAATGGACCCATGGCGCCGTAGCCGGCATTGTTGATCAGCACATCGAGACCGCCGTGTTGTTGGTTGATGCGTTCGCTCAACTGTTCCAAGGCCGGGCCATCATTGACGTCCAGTTGTATGGCGGTAAACCCGGCAGCACTGAGCAGCGCCACGTCCTCATCCTTGCGTGCACTGGCCCATACTTGATAGCCGGCGGCCTTGAAGGCATCGGCGAGGGCGCGGCCGATGCCGCTGGAACATCCGGTAATCAACGCAACGGGCATAGCCATTCCTTATGCAAACAGTGAGAGGGGATCAGTTGGAGAAGCTGCCTTGCAATCGTTCGGCGCGAAACTCCAGGGTTTGTGGGCGGTAGCCGGGACGCAGTGGCGGCAGGGGCAGGCAATCCTGCCAGTCCGCGCCGGGCTGCAACTCGCCTGGGCCTCTGTAACGAGGTGCGGTGTACTGATTGTCGGCCAGGTTGATGGTGTCGCCGGGTGCATACGCCGCGATTCGCCAGCGCAGTTCGATCAGCGGTACATCGTTGCCATTGGTCATGTTCAGCAACAGCGGACGGTCGGCCGGGCAGCGTTCGGGGGCGTAAGTGACGCGCAGATCCAGGCGCGCCAGTTGCCGGGTTTCGCGGTTGTCCTCCCAGAGTACCCACGCGGCCACCAGTCCCAACCCGACGAACGCCGCCAGGGACACCGGCAACGCCTTGGCCGGATAGCGCAGCAGCAGGATGAGCCAGGTGATGACCAGCAAGACGCCGATAAGCATGGTTGAAGCCTCCGTTACCGTCACACCATCCTACCGGAGGGGGCGGGCCGTGGGTATTCATCCGTCTCGGGCCGTCGGTCGCCGCTGTCATATCTGACAGTAGGCAAGGGTTGTCTGCCCTTGTTAGATGCCGTTTACGACGCTGCGGTGCTACGACCAAGAGGTCTGATTAGATGGGCATGGATCAGAGAACCCCGAGGCTGATGGCCTTTGACCCAAGGAATTTACCGGTTCGTTCGGTCGACTATTGGCGCAACATCGAGAACGGGCCCACGCAAGAGCGCGTCACTCGCAGCCTTTTCGATGCCGCCGGTCGTTTGGCAAAACAGTGGGATCCTCGATTGTGGCGCTTGCAACAAGACGATCAGTCGGCGCCGGCCAACCTTACGACGGTTTATTCGCTGTCCGCTGCCGCGCTGCGTACCGATAGCGTCGATGCGGGCAGGCAGATCGATCTGCCTGGGCTCGCCGGCGAGGGTTTGCGGGCGTGGGACGGTCGGGGCACGCATCGCGAGGTGGGCTACGACGACCTGCTCCGTCCCGTGGTGGTGCTCGAACAAGGCGCCGGGCAACTGCGTCGGTGCATGGAGCGGTTGAAGTACGGTTCCCCGGGCCGGGGCGATCGCGACCATAACCAGTACGGGCAGTTGATCCGTCACGATGACCCGGCGGGTAGCGTGCTGCTGGAGTCGTTTTCCCTCACCGCGCAAAACCTTGTCCAGAACCGTCGCTTCATCCTTGATGCCGTCACTCCCGACTGGCCGGAGCCGGAAGCCGAGCGCGAAACACTGCTCGAGCCCGGCGAGGGCGCCCGGTCAACCTGGTGCCTTGGCCCCCAGGGTGACGTGCTGGAGCAAATGGATGCCCTAGGCCATCGACAACGCAAGAGACTGACCCGCGATGGCCGGTTGCATGAAAATCACTTGTTATTAAACGGGCGGGACACATGGCAGCCGCTGGTCAGGGATATCCGTTACAGCGCCGAGGGGCAAATAGAGCAAGAAACGGCCGGTAACGGCGTGCAGACCACACTTAGCTACAGTCCCGATGATGGCCGGCTGATGGAGCGCCACGCCAGGTGCGCTGATCAGGTGCTGCAAGACCTGTTCTACACCTATGACCCCATGGGTAACGTGCTTAGTATCGAGGACAAGGCCCTGCCGGTGCGCTACTTCGCCAATCAGCGTATCAACCCGATCAGTCGTTTTATCTACGACAGTCTCTACCAATTGCTTGAAGCCAGCGGCTGGGAGGCGGGCGCTGCCAATCAGGGACCGGAGTCCGTTGGTCGCGTCGACCCGGCGGCGGTGAGCAACTACCGGCAGACCTATCGCTACGACGAAAGCGGCAACCTGCTGGAGCTGACCCATGTCGGCGCTCAGAATCATGGCCGCCAGTTGCAAGCGGCCCGCTACAGCAATCGTTGTTTGCCGTACCGCAACGGCGTGCCCCCAACGGAAGATGAAATCTGCGCCGCGTTCGATGCGCGGGGCAATTGTCTGGAACAGGACGAGGGGCGTTTCCTGGCTTGGGATCTGCGCAACCAGTTGAGTTCGGTCACCCCCATCGAACGCGCCTCAAGGCTTAACGACGGTGAGATTTATGTTTACGACGGCAGCGGTCTGCGCGTTCGCAAATTGCGCACTCTGCAAGCCGGTGCCCGGACGCTGACCGCCGAGGTGCGTTATTTGCCTGGGCTGGAACTGCGTGCCGACAGCGGCACTGGGGAGTCTCTCCAGGTCATCATCGTCCAGGGTGGGCTCAACAGTGTGCGGGTATTGCATTGGGAAAGCCCATCACCTGCGGGGGCCAATGACCTCTATCGATACAGTTTTACCGACCAATTGGGTTCGACCAGTCTGGAGCTTGCCCAGGACGGGAGAATTATCAGCCGCGAGCACTTCTATCCTTTCGGTGAGACCGCGTACCTGGCCGGGGAAGATGTGATCGAGGTCAGTTACAAGACAGTTCGTTACTCGGGCAAGGAGCGGGATGCAACAGGGTTCTATTACTACGGCTATCGGTACTACATGCCCGGTCTGCAGCGCTGGCTGAATCCGGACCCTGCGGGAGATATCGATGGGCTGAATCTGTACGCGATGGTGAGCAATAACCCGCTGACTTTTCGGGACGCCGACGGGCTCAACAAGACTGGCAAGTACGAAATAGAAGTGGGCGTAAAAAACCGACTGAAGCTCACAGCGGCAGCGCTTACGAGCAGGGTTGGCGTGTTCAAGGAAGCCACAGGAAAGTTCAGCGATGTGAATGACTTCAAAGTGGTGGAGGTCGGTGCATTCAATGACTATCTGGTGGGAGGGGATGAGGTCAAACAGAATCTACAACGCTACAAGCAACGCTATAAAGCCCTCTCCAGCGAAACATCGAGTTCGAAGGTCGTTGGGCAACCTTCAAACTTCGGTCTGGGGGCAAGCATTTCCAGTTACATGTTGCGCAGTGCCAATGATGTATTCGTGGACGAGCCGATCGATCCGGACGCGTTGAACAGGCACCCTGATTTCGTCGTTGAGCGGCGCTTTTTCGCGGTCATGAAAAAATCCGACAAGTTGAAACCACCTGAAGAGCGACAGATTTATGGTCTGGCCGAATTGAACGCGTTTACAACGAAGGGAAAAACCGAAGTGGATGTTGTGCAAGTGGTCGTCCACCCTGAAACCCAGGATGGCGGGACCTTGAAGAAAGAGGCGTTGGCGCAGGCCACCTCAGTGGCGCGACTGCCGATCCTGAAGGGGGTGGGTACATTCTTGACGGTGCATGCAATCAAGGCCATTTCGAAGGGCGCGGACATCAGAAAAATCAGAACGGACGCGGTCAATCCGCGCTCGGCCAGGATTGCCGAAAAGTTTGATGCCAAGCGAGTGGTCAATCAATAAAAAAGCCCCCACCCAACCCACTGCGGATAGGGGACGCAGTGGGCTGGACGGGGGCTTCTTGTTCTGCTGATCGTTATTGGGCGATGGTTTTCACCGACACGCCGCGTTCGACCGGGGTGGAGCGACCGTAGATGTCTTCGAAGCGTTCGATATCGTCTTCGCCCAGGTAGCTGCCGGACTGCACTTCGATGATTTCCAGCGGGATCTTGCCCGGGTTGCGCAGGCGATGAACCGAGGCGATCGGGATGTAGGTCGACTGGTTTTCGCAGAGCAGGAACACGTTCTCGTCGCAGGTCACTTCAGCGGTGCCGCTGACCACGATCCAATGTTCGGCGCGGTGGTGGTGCATCTGCAGCGACAGGCATGCGCCCGGCTTGACCGAGATGTGCTTGACCTGGAAACGACCGCCCATGTCCACCGAGTCATAGGAACCCCATGGACGATAGACCTCGCAGTGGTTCTGGGTTTCGGTGCGGCCCTGGGCGTTGAGGGTGTTGACCATTTGCTTGACGCCTTGGACCTTGTCCTTGTGGGCGATCATCATGGCGTCCTTGGTTTCGACCACCACGATGTTGTCCAGGCCGATCACCGACACCAGCTTGCCATTGCCGTGGATCATGCAGTTGCGGCTGTCCTGGACGACGACGTCGCCCTTGGTGACGTTGCCGTTGGCATCCTTGGCGTTGACTTCCCACAGCGACGACCAGCAGCCGACATCGCTCCAGCCGGCCGACAGTGGCACCACGCAGGCGCGCTGGGTCTTTTCCATCACCGCGTAGTCGATGGAGTTGTCCGGGCAGCAGGCGAAAGTGGCTTCGTCAAAGGTGATGGTATCGGCCGTCTGTTCGCTGCGCTCCAGGGTCAGCAGGCAGGTGTCGTAGATGTCCGGATCGTGTTTTTTCAGCTCTTCGAGGAAACGGCTGGCGCGGAACAGGAACATGCCGCTGTTCCAGAAGTAACCACCGGCTTCGACGAACTCGGTAGCGCGCTTGACGTCGGGTTTTTCGACGAAGTGCGAAACGCGGCTCACCCCTTCAGGCAGCAGGGCGTCGTTGGTCGACTTGATGTAGCCATAACCGGTTTCCGGTTTGGTGGCCGGTACGCCGAACAGAACCATTTCGCCACGCTCGGCGGCCACGGTGGCCAGGGCCAACGCACGCTGCAAGGCTTTCTGGTCTTCCAGCACGTGGTCGGCCGGCAGGACCAGCATCAGCTCGTCGCGGCCTTCATTGACCAGCATCATCGCCGTCAGGGCCACGGCCGGCGCGGTGTTGCGCCCGAACGGTTCCATCAGGATGCGCTGGGCTTCCAGCTTGCGGTTGGTCAACTGCTCGTTGACGATGAACCGGTGGTCTTTGTTGCAGACCACGATCGGGGTGTCCATGCCTTCGAACACCAGGCGCTCGAGGGTCTGCTGGAACAGGGTATGTTCGCCGGTCAGGGCCAGGAACTGTTTAGGGAATTGCTTGCGCGAAAGCGGCCAAAGACGTGAGCCGCTACCACCTGACAAGATCACCGGAATCATGTTTGTTACTCCTACAAATCGAAATGGTTTTTAGAGCTACTGCGTTCTGTCGTTTCACTCTCTTGTTGTTGTTCCTGCGGCAGTGGCAAGCCTTGAGCTTCAAGCTGCAAGCAAAAGCTTGCCGCTTGAAGCTGGAAACTTGCCGCTGCTCTTATCGGGTCGACACCGGGCGTTTTACCCACACTGGCGACAGGCTGCTGCCGGAGCCGGTGACGTACAGCACGGCCGCTTCGCCGCGTTCCAGGGCCACGGGCTTGAGGTCGCCGACTTTCTTGTCGCCGTCGAACAGCGCCAGGCTCACTTTCACCGGGTTGATTTCACGCTCGCCACGGCTCTTGGCCGCTACGGTCTTGACCACTTCGGTCTTGCCGTCGGCGGTCTTGAGGGTCAGCGGCTTGTCGCTAAGGTTCTGCACGCGAACCAGGGATTTCTGCTTGTTCTTGAATGGCGGTTCTTCGATCAACTGAGGCTGGCCGCTGGCGTTGTTGACCAGGGTGTAATAGTGATCGGGAGCCAGTTTTACCGGGACGGTCTGGCTGCCGACCTTGGCACTGTAGTCGCCGCCAGGCATGAAGCTGAAGTCGGTGCTGGCCAGTGGTGCTACGTCGCTCAGGTTGGTGCTGCCGACGGTCGCGCTGACTTCGGCGTTGCTGGCGTTGTAGATCCGCACGAAGCTCGACCCTTTTGGCGCAACCGGGCCATACAGGGCCGAGTCACCTCCGGCAAAGGCAGACAGTGAAAGGGCGCTCATGCTGGCAACCAGGGCAACGGCCTTGAGGGAGCGAGCGGCGAGACGGCGAGGAGTTGTAGTGAAAGTCATGGTGGACCTCTCTTTCAGTTTTGCGCCCGGTCGGGCGTCTCGGATGGGGTGTTGGCGGCTACGTTCTGTTGGCGTGCGCCGGCTTGCTTGAGTTCTGCGACCCACTGCGGGTCGGCGTCACCGATTTCGTTGTTCACAGGCAGATAACGTTCAGGAAACTCCCAGATCAGCACCTGTGGCGGGCTGTTCTTGAAGGCGTCGCTCTTGAGGTAGCTGAGCATTGGCAGAATCGGGCCATGGCCGTCTTCGGCGTAGTTCACGACGTCGCTGTTCAGGGCCTGCTTGAGGGCACCGACGAAGTTCCAGGTGGGGTTGGCGCTGTAGCTGGTGCCGATCAGCGCCACCGGCACTTGGGCATCGGCAAACAGCGCGTCGCCTTCGGCCGGCTGGTCGTCGGCTTCGCGGGTGGTGCGCTTGACCAGCGGCTCCTGGGCTGGCATCAGGTTTTCGAACAGTGGGTCCAGAGGCAGGAACTGACGCAGGTCGCCCTTGTGGATGATTTTTTCCGCTGGCGTTGTCACGAAACGTTGTGGCTCGCCGTTGAGTGGGGTGCGCTCGGCAATCGTCTTCGCCAGCTTCTCGGCGGCGACCTGCGCGCCTTCGGGAGTCCAGTGGGTGTCGGTGCGCAGGAACACTTGTTGGCCGCTTTGCTTGGCCTGTTGCATCGGGCCGAGCAGGTCAGGGGCCAGGATCTTGTCTGCCGCCACACGGGCATGGAAATCCTGGTAGAGGTTGGTGTGAATGCTGGACGGCTTCACTTCACCCAAGTGTTCCGGGTAGAGGCGCGCCTTGGCTGGCACGATCGCCATCACCAGGGTGATGCCCTGTTCCTTGAGCTTCTGGCGCACGCCTTCGACCAGCGCGTAGTTGCCCTGCAGGTTTTGCTCTTCGTTGACGATCGGATTGAACTCTTCGTCGCTGTACAGCCACTGATCGCGACCCAGGACCACGCCTTTGCGGCCCTCGTTGAACAGCTTGTAGTCCAGTGCCGCCCAGATGTTGGTGCCCAGGCGCTTGATCGGGAACTCGTCGTCGTAGTGCGTCTCGACGGCTTTGCTCCAACGACCGTTGAGCACGGTCGCATCAGGGTTGGTGCTGAAGCCGAAGAAGCTGCGCACCGACCACAGGCCCAGGACCGTCAAGGTCAGCAGGAACAGTGCGATGTAGAAGATGCGTAATGAGCGGGTCATGTTCAGATCCCTCAGAACTGGAAGTAAAGGAACGGCGAGAAGCTTTGCGCCGAGAGTTTGAGAATCGAGGCGATGAACAGCACCAGCACCAGCGTGCGCATCACGTAGCGCGGCCAGTCAGCGACCCAGTACGCCGGTTGCACCTGGGCTTCGACGCCCACGGTGTAGCCCGGTTGATGAATGCTCGACGGGTTGTCGCCCGGTACAGCCTTGATCAGTCCCGGTTGTGCAGTGGCCGGGCCATCGGCCTCGGTGTTCACTTCAGGCTTGGTCTTGACCGGTGGACGATTGGTGTAGAGATCGCGCAGGCCAAAGAAGGCGAGGGTGGCGTAGGCCACCGCCAGCGTGGCGATTTGCAGGCCGGTGAGGTTGGCACGGGTCAGTTCCGACAGCGACAAGTCACCGAAGCTGAACATGGCGCCATACATGCGGCCGGCCACGTGCAGGTTCTCGGCACGGAAGATCACCCAGCCCATTACCACCAGCAGGAACGTCAGTGCCCAACGGATCGGATTGATGCTGCGTGGCGTGGTGTTGATCCCCACCGCTTTTTCGATGGCCAGCCACATGCCGTGCCAGGCACCCCAGATCACGTAGGTGATGTTCGCGCCGTGCCACAGACCACCGAGTAGCATGGTCAGGAACAGGTTGCGATAGGTCATCAGCGTGCCTTTGCGATTGCCGCCCAGGGTGATGTAGAGGTAATCGCGCAGCCAGGTCGACAGGCTGATGTGCCAGCGCCGCCAGAACTCGGTAATCGACTGGCTGATGTAGGGCTGCTTGAAGTTCTCCATGAAACGGAAGCCCATCATCAAGCCCAGGCCGATGGCCATGTCGCTGTAGCCGGAGAAGTCGAAGTACAGTTGCGCGGTGTAGGCCAGGGCGCCGAGCCAGGCATCGCCCGTGGTCGGGTTCTCCAGGGCAAAGCAATGATCGGCCACCACCGCCAGGGTGTCGGCGATGAACACCTTCTTGATGAAGCCCTGCATGAAGCGCGTGCAGCCTTCGGAGAACTTGTCCAGGGTGTGGGTGCGGTTGTTGAACTGATCGGCCAGGTCGCGGAAACGCAACACGGGGCCGGCGATCAGGTGCGGGAAGATCGCCACGAACGCTGCGAAGTCGATCAGGTTGTGAGTTGCCGGGGTATCACCGCGATACACGTCGATGATGTAGCTGATGGACTCGAAGATGTAGAACGAGATCCCGATCGGCAACAACACGTGGGTCAGGATGAACGGATTGAGACCGAAGCCGGTAATGATCGCGTTGAGGCTGTCCACACCGAAGTTGGCGTACTTGAAGTAGCCCAGGATGCACAGATCCACACCCACGCCGAGCAACAGCCAGCGCTGGGCCGGTTTGGTGCGCACGCCGGCGGCGCCGACTTTCAGGCCGATCCAGTAGTTCCACAGGGTGACGCCGGCGAACAGCGCCAGGAAGTCCACGCGCCACCAGGCATAGAACACATAGCTGGCCAGCAATAACAGCAGGTTGCGATAGCGTTGCCCGCTCAAGTAGTACAAGCCGAGAAAGATCGGCAAGAACAGGAACAGGAACACATTGGATGAAAATACCATCCCGATCTCTCCATGTTGAATCAACAGTCAAGGGCCAGAGCCCCCCCAAACCCCCCCATGAAAACCGGGAGGTTTTATTACATTTCAGACGCTTTGCTCCCACAGCTCCCCTGCCAGGCAGGGGATACGGCATCAGCTACCTTTTTCGCCTTTTTCCCATGACGGGTCGTACACCTTGGTCAAGTCCCCGCCGAGGCGGAACGTCTTGAACGGTTGCATTTCATGCTTGCGTTCCAGCACATCCTCGGGGCATGTGTAGAGGCTGCAGAACGGTTCCAGCCAGGCGAACTTGGAATCGATTTTCAGATCCTTCATGTCCTGCTCATCGCCGTTCTTGTCTTCGAATATCTCCGGGTCTTTCACCCCGGCCAGCACCTGGTCACCCAGGCGCTTGAGGGCGCCGTTGTTTTCCTGGCGCAGGTCCACGCCGTTGACCTGGGCGAAACTGGCGATCATCGCCAGGGGCGGCAGGGCATAGTTGTGATAGGACAGCGCCCGTTGCTTGCGCTTGAGTTCGTTGGGCAAGAAGCCCTCGGCGTCGACCTGGTTGACGCCGACCTTGTATTCCTTGACGGCCCAATCGAACAGGTCGCGGCGGTTGGTCGCCACGGCGGTGGCCATCACCGACCAGGCGGCCCAGTAGGAGTGGTTGTTGATTTTTTTCAGCGGCAGGTTGTCCCAGTCGCTCACCACCTGATCGGCCATCTTGCTGAACCAGCCTTCGATCAGTTGCGCCTGCTCCTGGTGATTGGCCAGTGGGCGAGACTCGGAGAACTTCAGGCGTACGTAGGCCGAAGCCATGCTTCCCAGGGCCCATTTGCGCATGGACTTGCCGGTGTGGTTGAAGTCCTTGGACATCAGCGCATCGGCCTTGGCCCAGGCGGTCAGCCAGTTCAGGGTGCATTCCAGCTGCTCGGGGCGGCCGTCACGCATGAATTGCATCACTTGTTTGCTGACGCCGCGTTCGATCCGGGTGATGTCGGAAGTGGCATCACGGAAGGCTTTTTCCGATTTCACGTTCAGCGTTGCGCGGGCCTTGTCGGAACCCTCGTACTTGCTGCGAAATTGCAGGGCGCCCGTGTAGGGCGTTGGTACTGCCTCGCAGCGCTCGTCAGAGCTGCCCGTCTTGAATTTTTCAATCGGTGCGAAGTAACCCTGGGGCGGGCGTAGCGGGGCCGCGGCCTGCGTCGCGCCGGCGAATATCGCCAGGGTCAGCAGGGACGGCGCCAGCAGCGTTTTCAACGTTCGGGTGCGCATGGTTCTAGTCATGAGACGAGACCTCATTGTCCGATTTGAGCCGTTTGTTGCCCGGCTTGCGGAGATGCGTTGCGTTTGCAGACTTTCGCTTCGATTTGCTGTGGCTCGGCACCGGCTTCAGGTCCCTGGACTTCTACAGCCAGCAGGTTCTGGGAAGCCCAGTCCTCGTCGGTGCGCAATTGGAAGGCGAAACGTCCGTCGGTTTCGGAAGTGTCCGGTTTTTCGATCTTGATATCCTCGTGGCGCCCATTCATGTACCAGAGGGTGGCTTGTAAGGTTTTCACCGACGTATCGGCGAAGCGGATATCGATCTGGTGGCTGCCGTTACGCAGGTCCATGTTCTTGCTGTTGACCATCAATTCGTTCTTGCCGGGCTTGAGGGCAGTCTTGCTGCTCATCAGCGCGGGCTTGCCTTCGCAACCGTTGTTGTCCAGCAACGCCATCATCTGGCGGTAGATGGTTTCCTGGTCGAGGCGATACAGCGGCGAGAATTCCCAGATGAGGATTTTCGGCGGGCTTTTCTGGAATTCTTCGCTGCCCAGGTACTGGATCATCGCGCCTTCCAGACCGCCGCCGGGAAAGGCGACGTTGAGGATGTCAGCGCCGATGGCTTCTTGAAGGAAGCCGGCGAAGTTGTAGTTCTTGCCGCTGTGACTGGTGCCCACGAGGGTGATTTGCGGATCACTGGAGTCGCCGAACAGGTCGCCGTCGCCGGCCTCGCCTTTAGGCTCGGTGGTGAACTGGTCCATGTACTGGACCGCGTAGCTGGTGCCGCACAGCTGGCCGGCCATGTTGTGCAGGGTGCCGGTCTTGCCCATGCGGCCGGACTTCTTGGTCTCGAACTCACGCTTGGGAATGTCGGCAAAGGCCGGGATCTGCTTGACCTTCTCGGCCACGATCTTCGCCGTGCGCTGGGCGCCGTACGGGGTCCAGTGCTGGTCGCCACGGAAGTAGAAATCGTGGGCCGGCAGGGTGTCGGGCAGGTTTTCGTTGGTCAACGGCGACAGGTCCGGCACCACATAACCCATCTGCGCGAAACGCCCGAGCATGCTCTTGTAGTTGGTCAGGGCCTTGTCGAAGTCGTAACTGGCCTTTTCCTGAGGGTTGAGTTTGTTGCGGTTCACCAAGCCCCGGGTCGGTTGATACACAAGCACCAGCTCAACGCCTTTTTTCTTGAACGCGTCGTGCAACTGCTGCATGCGCTTGTAGCCGGCCGGGGTGGTATTGAATTCGGTACGCAGGTCTTCCTGGGTACGGAACAGCCAATCGCCCTGGGCCTGTACCAGCGTGGTGAAGTTCTGCTGATAGCGCGTGGTGTAGTTCTTCGCGTCATAAGCAGCCGGGCACAGGTTGCAGCACGGTTCGGCAGTGAACACAGGCGCTGTGGTTTCAGCGGCGCGCGCGCCGCTTGTGGCGGCGAGAATGCCGGCAGTCAGGGCGGACAGGCCCAGAAGTTTGATCATCTGTGGGTTCATAAAGGTCATCCTCAGTCCCGCAATTCAGTCTGGCGTTCGACAGGGTCGATCAGCACGGCTTTCTGCTGGCGCACCAGCAGGTCGAGAATTTCATCCTGGCGCTCGCCCAGGATCCCCGAGAAGCTGATGCCGCTGGATTTGGTCGGCGCGAGCATGGACACGCGGTAGAGCTCAACGCTCAACGGTGAGTCGATGGACAATGGGCCGCTGCCGTTGGCAGCCAGTTCACCACCGACCACGATCAGCGAGACCTGGGCGTCGAACGGGTCGAGCTTGATGTCCCGGTCGGTGTCGGACAGGTCCTTGATGTGGCCGTAAAGACCGGTCAGGCCGTTGGCCATGGACACGTTTTCGTAAAGGCGGATGTTCACGCTGTTACGAATCCGGATGCCGTGGCGCCGGTTGCTGATCACTTTGTTGCCCCACAACAGGTTGTCACCACTCTCGTAAAGCGTGATGCCGTCGGTGTGGTTCTTGTAGATCTCGTTGTAGGCGATCAGGTTGTTCACGCTGTTACGGTCGATCACCAGGCCCGAGAGTTTGTTGTCGTAGCTGCGGTTGTTGAAAATGAAGCTGTCGTTGACCTCACGGGAAATAATGATCCCGTGCTTCTTCTTGGTCCCGTAGACGGTGTTGTCGGCGATGATCAGCCGATGGGAACGGTCGTGGGGGTCAATGCCGTAGACGATGTTGTCCTTGTAGGTGTTGCCCTTGACCACAAAGTCGTTGGTTTCGTAGCAATAGAAGCCGTACCACATGTCCGAGAACTCGGAATCGATGATCCAGCCGGTCGGTTCCGGGCGCTTGAGGACCTTGGCCATGTTGGGCGTGTACTGGGAAATACTGACCCCGTACGACTTACTGTTGGCGTAGCCGAAGCTGGCCATTTTGGTATTGACGATGTAAGTCTCGGTGCCGCCCCAGGACAGCAGGAACGGACGGAATTCGTTGGCCGAGCGGAACGTGGCGGGGCCATTGTCCTTTTCGCGCCAGCCAGTGACCTTGGTGTCGCGGATGAACATCTTTCCATCGTTGACCAGGAAGGAGCCGCCCTCTTGGGACAGGCGCAGTTCCTGGGTCTGTTGGTCGATTTCCAGAATGCCTTTTTCACCCACCACAATCGGAATCCTGGCCAGGAAGACACCTGGCGAGGTTTCCCTGAGGTACTGCTTGGGCACTTTCTTGGCCAGGTCCTTGAGGTTCATGTAGCCATCGTCGATGAAGATGGCCTGTGGGATGCCGTGCTGGCGCACCACCCACTCGGCCATCTTGTTGTCGCCGCCGATGAAGTCCTTCAAGGCGTTTTCCTGCATCATCCGGCGCACGCTGACCTTGCCGGGCTTGCTGCGCACGATCTTGGCCGCGGCCGCTTCGGCGGTGAAGCCTGTGAGGTCGGGCAGGGTCGGCGCAGCCAGTTCCAGCGGAGCGGTCGGCGCGCTGCTGACGGTGTAGGTCTTGGCCTGCTGCAGTTCCTTGACCACGTTGCCCGGTTTGACCACCGGTTCAACGTTGGCGAACGCCGACGAGCCGGCCAGCAGCATCGCTGCGGCCAACAGGCTGATCGAACCTTTCATCGCCTGGCTGTTCCTGAGGTAGCGGTTCATATCGGGCACTCCCATGGTCATTCGCATCAGAAGCGCCAGATCACGTCGACAAAGGCGCGATGCATGTATGAATCGACCTCTTTGCCGTAGGCGTCGCCAGGCTTGAACACACCGCCGCGAAAGCGCACCAGCGCCGACGGCTCGTCGATGGACTGGCTCAGCGCTGCCGGCAGCAGGCCTTGCTTGAAGTACTTGGTGACCACAAGGTCGACTTCCTGGCCCAGGTCCTTGTTACCGTCGCGCAGTGGCAGGGACGAGGTGGACAGGATTGCGCCGGTCACATCGTCGGTGTTGTTTTCCACCGCGTTGATGCCGTTACTGCCCACAGGCTTGTTGCCGTCCACGCGCCAGAACTTGTGGTACACCAGGCTTGCGTCGTATTCGTCACGCAACTGCCAGGAACCGAACAGGCTGGCGCTCTGGGTGTTGGCCATTTCGCCACGGAAGGCTTCACCGAAACGGTGGACCCGCGAGCGGGTACCGGTGTAGTTCGAGCGGTTGCTTTGCAGACCGTTCTGTTCGTAGTCCTCGCTGGCGCGGGCATAGGCCGCACCGACTTGCCACTGCGGATCCAGGCGCAGACGGATGCCCAGGTCGGTGGCCCAGCCATCGACGTCGTCACTGCGCTTGAGTTGCGTGGGGCGCGTGCCATCGGCGTTGAGCGGGTTGACGGTGTCGCGATCGCCGGTCATGCCGGTCAGGCTGGCCCAGTAATTGACGGTGTTGGTGTTACGCCAGTTGTAGGCGTCACTGTTGGCTTCCAGGCCCAGCCAGGACAGGTCACCGTTCTGGGTCTTGTCCAGGGAATCGGTGGCTTCGCCCGGGGTCGGGTAATCGAGGCTGCCATTGTCGTGGGTATGGTGGGCACGGATTCCGGCCCACTGGCCTGGCATCCACTGGTAGCCCACGTCACCGTAGACGTGCAGGCGGTCCTTGTCGTCAGGCGACAATTCCTTGAGGTCGGTGCGGTATTCGCTGAAGCGCTCGGCGACACCCAGGTTGGCCCGCAACAAGGTGGTATCGAAGGTCCAGTTCAGGGCTTCGATGTTGGTGTCGCGCCATTGGCCGTCTTCGTTGCGCAGGCGTTGGCGACCGAATTTCAGCTGTTCGCCCGGGTAAGGGGTCAGGCCCCGATAGCCAATCCAGAATTCGCGCATGGCCAGGTAGTTCTTCTTGACTTCGCGATCACCGCTGTCGGTTTGCGCGGTCGCGTCATCGGACTGTTGCAGGGTGTCGGTCTCGATGGTGTCGGTAGACGTCACGGCCTGGGCCATGGCGTAGGCGCTCCAGGCACCGCGCTCACCGTAGATCCAGGGACGCAGGTCCAGACCGATACCGTTGACGTCGCCGCCGCGCTGGGTGCCGAGGTCGCGATCGTCTTCGGACTGGGCGGTGATTTTCACGTCCAGGCCGAAGTTCTGGTCTTCAGTCAGGGCCGCCAGGGTCGGACAGGACCACAGCAGGGCAAACGACAGGCCAATACCGGCCTGCACAAAAGGATTGAGCTTCAAAGGCTTCATAGAGGTTCCTCGCCGTCATCTTCTTTTAGGGCTTGCAGTTCCAGCGTATCGGGGCTCATGGAGCCGCGAATGGCCTGCTCTTGTTGTAGCAGGCGCTGGGCTTGTGCAAGCTGGTTCGGCGGTAATTGGGCTTCGAGGGTCTGGGCAAGCTCGATGGCTTGCGGGGTGTTCTGGGCCTTGGCCAATTGACTGAACACATAGGCATTGACCGGGTCGGGCTTGGTGCCCTTGCCTTGGGAGAACAACTGGGCAATGGCGAAATCGGCGCTGTTCTGGCCGTTACGGGCGGCCTTGAGCAGATGGTCCAGAGCCTTTTGCGAATACACCTGGCCGAGGTAACCACGGCGATAGATCTGGCCCAGGTAGTAATCGGCGGCCACTTCGCGCCCAACGGCTTTCTGGAAATGCGCTTCGGCGACCTTGGCGTCAGCCGGCACCCATTTGCCTTCGTAGTACAGCTTGCCCAGCAACAGATCGGCACGTGGCTGATCGGCGGCGCGGCCGTTTTCCAGGTACTGCATCATCTTGTCGACGTCACCCAACTCGGGGAAGTCGTAGAGAATCTGCGCCAGGCTGACCCAGGCAGCGGGATAGCCAGGGGCGATGCCTTCGAGCAACGACTGTGCGGTTTTTTCGTCGGTCTTGCCCAGGCTCGTATCGGCCAGGACGCGGGCGACGCTGTCCACACGCTGGGCGGAGACGGTGCCACTCTGGTGACCGGCCTGCATTTGTTTGAGCAACTCGGCCTGCTGTTCAGGCTGGCCGCGTTTCTGATAGACCGTGGCCAGTTCGACGTAGCAGATGTCGGTGGTGGCCAATGCCGCCTTGCAGACTTTTTCCACTTCATCCAGATGCTGGTCGTAGGTGCCCTGGGTGCGGTAGAGCAGAATCTGAGCCAGGCCCGCTTCCGGGTAACCGGCACTGCGCCACTGGTTGATCTGCTGCTGCGCGTTCACGTTTGGAAAACTTTGAGGGTATTGCAGGTACAGCATCGCCAGCGGGATCAGGGTGCCGCCCTGACCGTTGGCGAAGGCCTTCTTCAACAGGCCTTCGGCTTCGTGCTTTTCCGCTTCGCTGGAGCCGGGCTTGGCCACCAGCAGGCGGCCCAGACGAGCCTGGGCCCGTGGCGAGATATCGGCCGCGGCGCGGTAAGTCGCCTCGGCCTTTTTCATCTGCTCGGGGTCGCGGCTGTCCACCTGGATGTCGGCCAGGCCGACCTGGGCTTCGCTGTAGCCCAGGTCTGCCAGTTGCTGATAGTTCTGCTGTGCCAGCGTCGTGTCACCGCGCTTGAGGGCTTCGTTGGCCAGGCGCTGGTCGGGCAGGCCGGCGCAGCCGCTGAGGCCGATTGCCAGCGCCAGCGCACACAACGCATACCCTGTGTGGGAGCGAGCCTGCTCGCGATGCAGGCCGCTCGATACACCAGGCACACCGCTTTGATCCCATCGCGAGCAGGCTCGCGCCCACAGGGTATGCGGCGTCTTGTTGTCTTGTGGAGTCGTCACGAGCATGTCCTCCGCTTAAATACCGACAGCCATGGCTTTGTCGATCAGCCAGTTCAGGTTCGGGCCACGGTCGCTGGTAACTTCTACCGGCCGGCCGGCCAGCGAGCTGTCCAGGGGTTCGTCAGGCTGGATCAGTACGCGGATATCGGACGACAGGTCGGCACTTTTCAGGCTGGTGCTGCTGACGATCTTGCCGGTACGGGTGGTGTCTTCGCCGGCAACCTGGAAGCTGACCGGAGTGCCTGGGCGCACGTCGCCGAACTGGCGATAGGAGAAGCGTGCTTCGACGTTGGCTTCGGTGCCCCGTGGGACCAGTTGGAAGATCACGTCACCCTTGCTGGCGTACTGACCGTCGGACACCAGTTGCTGGGACACGATGCAGTCGCACGGCGAGGTCAGGGTGCCGGTCATTTGCTTGCCGAACAGTTCCTCGACCTTGGCCGGTTGCAGCTGGTTGTCGTCCAGATGGCCCTTGAGCACATCGAGCATGCTGGTGCTGAACGTGGCCAGCGGGGCGCCTTTGGCAGCAACGCCGTCAGCCTTGACCAGACTCTGCACGGTGCCGTCGCGCGGCATGGTGATAGCCATGCCCGGTACGTTCACCAGGCCCGCCTGGGCGTGGCTGACGAAGTACATGCCGTACACCGACTTGAAGATGAAGCCGAATGCCGCCAGGCCGACGATAAAAATCGCCAGGCTGAAGGTCACGGCCCGCAGGCGGCCCAGGGCGGTCATGCCACCGTTGTCGTCCTTCTGCTTGCGCGCCTTGGTGAAGTTGTCGCGTTGCAAGGTCGCCAGCACATCGCCGACGCCGACGATGTCGCCGGCCAGGTGCGAGGTGATGATGTGACGCAGCGTCGAGATGTCCCGAGGCTCCAGATTCTGGAACTGGCAACCGGTACGACCGGTCTGGCGGTCGTAGGAGCGAACCTGCAGTTCCACGTCCATGGCCAGGCCAAGGTTGTCGATCACGAATTGCAGGCGGCCTTTGTACGCTTCGCCGACCTTGAGCGGCATCTGGCCGGCGTTGAAGCACAGGCCTCCGGCCGACAGGTCCAGGACCTTGACTTCCATGGGGGTACGGTCGGGACCGAAGAAGCGCAATTTGGCCGGGATTTTCACTCGGGCGTGTTGGCGCTGGGCTTCGGATTCATGCACTACGTTGACATTCACGGCGGTGTTCATAGGGGCGATTTCCTAGTTAATTCAGGCGAGTTCGGTCAGACCATCATCAGCAGCACGGCAACGAAAACGCTGCCGGCGGAGAAGGTCATGGTCCGAGACGACCAAGTGTTGAACCAACGTTGAAAGCTGGCGAGATCACGGGTCAGATGGGTGGGCTGGCGAGTCCAGGACTGTTGGTCGAGGCGGAAGAACACGTAGATCTTCACCAGCGCGCCAACGATCTGGTTGTAATACAGAATCGCCGGGTAGGCCGGACCGATCCGGTGTCCGGAGCACGACAGCAACAGGGTCAAGAGCAACCGGGTGATGCCGATCCACAGCAGGTACACCAGGATGAACGCGGTGCCGTACTTGAAGCTGGCAATCAGCGCCACGGTCAGGCCCAGCAGCGAGGTCCACATCGACACGCGCTGGTCGAACAGCACCACCGAGGTGAACAGGCCCAGACGCTTCATGCCCAGGCCCAGTGCCCGGGAGTTCTGCCGCAGGTTGTTGCCATACCAGCGGAACATCAGCTTGCGACTGGCCTTGATGAAGCTTTTTTCCGGCGGGTGCTCGACGGTGTTGATCGCCGCATCGGGTACGTAGAACGTGTCGTAGCCCAGGCGCATCAGGCTGAACCAGCTCGATTTGTCGTCGCCGGTGAGAAACTTGAAGCGGCCCAGGCGCCAGTGTTGCAGCGAGTCGCTTTCCACGTCGGCGATGAAATCCGGGTTGGTGACCACGGTGGCGCGGAACACCGACATGCGGCCGGTCATGGTCAGCACACGCTTGGACAGGGCCATGGAGCACATGTTGATGTGGCGCTGAGCGAAGCGCAGTTTGTGCCATTCGCTCATGATGTAGCCGCCGCGCACCTCGCAGAACTCGTTGGTGGTCAGGCCGCCGACGTTGCCGAACAGCTGGAACCACGGCACGGTCTTGCGCACCACGCCTTCGCCGAGCACGGTATCGCCATCGATCACGGCGACCACTGCACGGTCGTCCGGCAAGTGGCGGGAGATGGCGCGGAAACCGAAGGCCAGGCCGTCACGCTTGCCGGTGCCAGGAATGCGCACGAAGTCCAGCTTGACGTGCTCTGGCGGGTTCATGCGGGCCCAGAGGCTCTTGACCAGCAGTTCGTCGGACATTTCCACGATGGAGCAGACCACAGTGGTCGGCAGCCCGCAGTCGATGGCTTCGCGGATTACCGAACTGTAGACCTGGGCGGTCGTCAGTGCGTCGATTCGGAAGCTGGTGACCATCAGGTACACGTGGGACGGATCCGCCGCCTTGCCCAGCTTGCGTACCTTGCGGCGCAGATGCGGGTAGACGATGTACAGGAAGATCATGCCGCGCACGAAATGCGTCGCTCCCATGGAGTAACGCCAAATGCCCACGGCGCCGATCAGGAAAATGAAATCCTTGGATTCGGAGTCGAACGTGGACGTGGGCAACGCCATGGCGATGCCCATCAATAAACTCAAGTAAAACAGCCAACCGGCGGCCTGAAGCAGGCCGTGCTTTAGCCTGTGCATAATCTGCATCCGTCTCTATCTCGGGCGGGCCTTGTGGGCGGCCCGATGGGTTAAGGCAGGCGAAAGGCCGGCCGGGCCTGGGCCCGGCCGGCAAACAGACTTACCAGCAGATGCCTTCGGTCCGGCCACTCGGGTTGGTGGCCTTGGACATGAAGCCAACCAGGTCGATGACCTGCTTGCCTTCCGGTACGTTCTCGGTCAGCGCGCGGAACTTCTCGTCGCGGTTGCCCAGGATGATGATGTCGGAGCTGTCGATCACCGAGTCGAAGTCGGCGTTGAGCAAGGACGAGACGTGAGGAATCTTCGACTCGATGTAATCCTTGTTCGCACCGTGGACGCGGGCGTATTCGACGTTGCTGTCGTAGATCTTCAGGTCGAAACCCTTGCCGATCAGCATTTCCGCCAGTTCCACCAATGGACTTTCACGCAGGTCGTCGGTGCCGGCCTTGAAGCTCAGGCCCAGCAGGGCGACTTTGCGCTTGTCGTGGCTGGAAACGATGTCGAAGGCGTTCTGCACCTGGGATTCGTTGCTGCGCATCAGCGAGTTGAGCAGCGGCGCTTCCACGTCCAGGGAACCGGCGCGGTAGGTCAGGGCGCGAACGTCCTTGGGCAGGCACGAGCCGCCGAAGGCGAAGCCTGGGCGCATGTAGTACTGGGACAGGTTCAGGGTCTTGTCTTGGCAGACCACGTCCATCACTTCACGGCCATCGACGCCGACTGCCTTGGCGATGTTGCCGATCTCGTTGGCGAAGGTCACCTTGGTGGCGTGCCAGACGTTGCAGGTGTACTTGATCATCTCGGCGACAGCGATGTCCTTGCGGATGATCGGCGCATCGAGCTCTTCGTACAGCGATTGCAGAACGTCGCCGGAGGCTTTGTCGAACTCGCCGATAACGGTCATCGGTGGCAGGTCGTAGTCCTTGATCGCGGTGCTTTCACGCAGGAACTCAGGGTTGACCGCGACGCCGAAATCGACACCGGCTTTTTTGCCGGAGCAGTCTTCCAGAATCGGGATGACCACATTCGCCACGGTGCCTGGCAGCACGGTGCTGCGAACCACGACGGTGTGGCGGGTGGTCTTGTCGCGCAGAACAAAACCGATCTCGCGGCACACCGCTTCGATGTAGTTGAGTTCCAGATCGCCGTTCTTCTTGCTCGGTGTACCGACGCAAATCATCGACAGGTCAGTATCACGAATCGCTTCGGCGAAGTTGGTGGTTCCGCGCAGACGGCCTGTTTCAATACCTTGTGCCAACAGCTCGCCCAGACCGGGTTCAACAATCGGCGATTTACCGGCGTTGATCATGTCGATTTTGTCTTTGGCGACATCTACGCCAACGACATCATGGCCCCGTGCAGACAGGCAACCGGCACATACTGCACCGACGTAACCCAAACCAAATATGCTAATGCGCATCGCATTTACCTCTGTTTTTCACGCCATTAAATGGCCGGAGTTAATAGTGTTCAGCGGTCATAGTGCACTCGGAAGTGTGGAATGCAGGCGCCACAGTGCCGTGTGCAGGCATACTAAGTTCCGAGTGTCTAAATAAGTGCACTCAAGTTGTGCGCAATGCGGCCTAGTTGTTATGACCTGCCCTGTTATGCAGCCAGTCCTCGTATTCGGGAACGTTCGTGCAAAGGTCCTTCACCTCCGATCCCTGGCAAAAAGCCCACAAAATCAGAAGCTTGTGTGCTCTGGCGAGCACGTTATAGGGGCGCAGCCTTGGCCTTGTAGGGGATAGTAATGGTGCGTTATCTCCTGTCCTTTATAAGATGGATCCAAATAGGCGACCGTTTCGCTAAATTGCCATGACAACTTGGTTACTTGGATCGACGGCCTATGTAAGTCATCTCTTACACGCACGGCGAGAATCGTTACGGGTGGTATGAGCCGTGCAATTTCACATAGTTCCGATCCGCTCATCGCGATTTTCGAAATTTTTCGAAATATTATGAAAGATGGCACTGACCTCATGATGATGGCACTTGCCGTTTTGACCTTTGATAACGGGGAGTTAAGAGGGGTAGATATTTTTGTGCCACTACCGAATAAAAAATTTGGTGCCACTACGTAAAAAACTGACAGGTGTCGAGTGAAACAAAAGTTAGCGAGGGAAGGGGGCGATTTATTGGCGTCATGGAACTGACGAAGTGGGCGGGGAAGTTGGATGACGTGTTCGGGTTTGATCAAGGCCCCTGATCAAGGGGCCATATAAAGATGTGCTTTATTCGGGGGCATGGTCACGCAGGAACACCAGTTTGTCCGCGCTCGATTGTTGAGCATTGAAACGGTAGCCCTGGGCATCGAACTGCTTGAGTGCTGCTGGATCGTTGATGCGTTCCTGAATCACGAAGCGGCTCATCAGGCCGCGGGCCTTCTTGGCGTAGAAGCTGATGATTTTGTACTGGCCGTTCTTCAGGTCCTTGAACTCGGTATCAATGACCCGTGCTTTGAGCGCGCTGCGTTTGACCGCCGAGAAGTATTCATTGGAGGCCAGGTTCAACAGTATGTCGTCGCCCTGGTCAGCCAGCGCTTCGTTCAGCCATTCGCTGATGCGTGTGCCCCAGAAGGCATACAAGTCTTTGCCGCGGGCATTGGCCAGCTTCGTGCCCATCTCCAGGCGATAGGGTTGCATCAGGTCCAGTGGGCGCAGCAAGCCATAAAGACCGGAGAGCATGCGCAGATGCTCCTGGGCATAGTCGAAATCGGCTTCGGCAAAGCTTTGTGCATCGAGGCCGGTGTACACATCACCCTTGAAAGCCAGCAGAGCCTGTTTGGCATTGGCCGGGGTGAACGCCGGCGTCCAGCTGCCGAATCGTGCGGCATTGAGACCGCCGATCTTGTCGGAGACGTGCATCAGCTCGCTGATCTGTGCCGGCGAGAGTTCGCGCAACTGTTCGATCAGTTCCTGGGAATGATCCAGGTACTGCGGCTGGGTAAAACGCTCGGTGGCCGGCGGTGTTTCGTAATCGAGGGTCTTGGCGGGGGAAATCACCATCAGCATGCAATCGTCTCCTTCAAAGGTGCGGCGATTCTAGGGGGTTGTCCGGGTGGACTCCAGCTATTGGGGTGATAGGTGATGGATGGGCAAGCCTTGCTCCCACCGAGTCCTCTGACCACAAGGGTATTGCGTCAGGATCGGCTATGATGCGGCGCGGGTTTCGTTATGGAGACATCCCTTTTGCGCATCGTCCTTCTATTGTCGGCCTGGTTCCTGAGTTTCGCGGCCATTGCCGCACCCAGCGACATCGCCACCCTGGACCGCAGCACCTGGCCGGAACAGCTCACCAGCCCGACGCTGTTCGACGTGGCCTCGCGAGCCGAGATCCTGATGTTCGCCCGGGTCCTGCTGGACACCGATGCCATGGACGAAATCGCCCTCAAGCAGCACCTGGGGCTGCGCACAATCAATATGGCGGCGATCGACACCCTGCGCGCGCGGTTGTGGCAGCGACTGCTGAGCAACTACAACTTCGCTCAGCAAAGCTGCGATCAGGACGCTTCGTTCTGTTTTCTGGTGGAAGACCTGGCGACGTTGCGCGAAGAGGCGGGCAGGCTCACGCTCGATGAAAACTCCTACTACATCAAGTGGGCTGAGCCGAGCCGGATCTTCCACGCTCAATATCTGGACGAGTTGCTGCGCAAGGCCGCGTTGTTTCCGCAGACCAGCAGCGAAATTGCGCGTTTCGGCGATTACGAGCGCAACGGTGATGATATGAATGACCGGCTGTTCCTGCTGACCTTCGACAGCGCGGCCAACATCACGCCCGACAATACCCCGTGGCTGACTGAATACCTGCGCAAGTCGAACATGAACGGCACCTTCTTCGTGCTGGGCAAGGACATCCAGGCGCGGCTTGCAGAGCGCTCGGTCAACCACCTCCAGGCCTTGTATTCGGGGCAATGCGTCGGTGTCCAGGGTTGGGAGTTCCGCTCCCACAGCCATTGGCAGGATTGGCAGGACTCCGTGCGGCGCAGCGTCGATCTGGTCAAGGGCAAGCTGCCGGAAAACTACGTGCCGTTGTTCCGCCCGCCCCAGGGCCAGCGCCGTGGCGATGCCGGCGCATTTTTCCGCAACCAGGGCCTGCAGGTGGCGCTCTGGGATATCGACCCCCAGGACAGCGCCGGCCGGCTCAACCCCGAGCAAAGCGCCCAGCGCACACTGACCCTGATGCTGTTGTGGCGCCGCGGCGTGATCAATTTCAACGTCAAACAGGATGCGCTGAAAACGGCGCTGCCCTGGCTCATTACGCAAACGGCGCAAAGCGGGATCGGCTGGGAAGATTGTCGGGTCGCGTTTCGCTGATTTGGCCAAAGGCCCGGAAACACTGGGGGAGGAGGAGAATTCGGCGCACTTTCATGACGACCGGACTTCCGACTTTAACGGCGCAACGGCGCAACGCCAAGCGTTATTCGTCACTCTGAAAAATAAACTTCAAAAAAGCGTCAAAGTGCTTTTTCCTGTCATGTGTTTTGGAGTATCAAGAAGTCAGACCGCCGAAACCTGCAACACAGGTGGCGTCTTCCAAGACCCAGTTGTGTGCAGTTCACCTCAAGCCTTGCGGGTGAATTCGGTGGCTACTTCGAGGCGCAGCACTGTCACGGTATTGCGTCGAATGGCCCCCACAAAGGTGACCGAGTATGGATGACCACGGACGTAGCCCTTCCTCCAACCAGCCAATCCTCTATGTACTCGATACCAACGTATTGATCCACGATCCAAACGCACTCCTGAACTTCGAAGAACACCATGTTGCCATCCCGATGACCGTGCTCGAGGAGCTGGACAAGCTCAAGAGCGGGCATCACAGCGTCGCCGCCGAATGCCGGCAGGCGATCCGCCTGATCGACAAGACCCTGGGAGACGCGTCGCCCGAGGACGTTGAACTGGGTGTGCCGATCCAGCGTGGCAAAAGTGGTCCCAAAGGCCTGCTCTCGATCCTGATGAGCAAGCGCACCGAACCCAACCTGGTGCTGCCCGAACACCTGAACGACAACATCATCATCAACCAGTTGATCGACCTGCACGCGCGCAACCAGGATCAGGCCGTGGTGCTGGTGACCAAAGACATCAACATGCGCCTCAAGGCCCGCGCCTGCGGGATCGCGGCGGAGGACTACAGCACCGACCAATTGGTCGACGACGTATCACTGCTGCCCAACGGCTATCACACCATGACCGGCTCCTTCTGGGACCGGGTGAGCAAGGTCGAGACCCGTCAGGACCATGGTCGCACCTGGCACCAGGTGCAGTTGATCGACAATCTGCCGGCGGTGCACATCAATGAGTTCATCATCGACGAACAGGGTTTCGTCGGCTGGATCAAGGAAATCCAGGTCGACAAGCTGCTGATTCTCGATCTGCACCAGGAACCCCTGCTGCATCAGGAGGCCTGGGGCCTCAAGCCGCGGGATATCTACCAGAGCCTGGCCTTGTTCGCCTTGCTCGACCCGGATATCCACCTGGTCAACCTGTCCGGCGCCGCCGGTTCGGGCAAGACCATCCTGGCCCTGGCCGCCGCCATCGAACAGACCATGGTCAGCAAGCGCTACCGGCGCATCATCGCCACCCGTAGCGTGCAGGGCCTGGACCAGGAAATCGGCTTTTTGCCCGGCACCGAAGCGGAAAAAATGGAGCCTTGGCTGGGCGCCATCACCGATAACCTTGAAGCCTTGCACATGGATGACGAAAGCACTCATGGCAGCGTCGACTACATCCTCAGCAAGGTGCCGTTGCAGTTCAAATCCCTCAACTACATTCGCGGCCGCAGCTTCCAGCAGAGCCTGATCCTGATCGACGAATGCCAGAACCTCACCCCGCACCAGATGAAAACCATCATCACCCGTGCCGGCGCCGGTTCCAAAGTGGTGTGCCTGGGCAACCTGGCACAGATCGACACCCCTTACCTGTCCGCGACCAGTTCCGGGCTGACCTACCTGACCGAACGCTTCAAAGACTTCCCCAACGGGGTCCACATCACCCTGCAGGGTGTACCGCGCTCGATCCTGGCCGAATACGCCGAATCTCACCTGTAACTGACCATCAGAACCGGGCGACCTCAAGGTCGCCCGGTTTTTTTATGACTGTACGAAAACCCCTGTGGGAGCGAGCAGGCTCGCGATAGCGGTGCATCAGCCACCTATTTTTATCTGATACACCGCCTTCGCGAGCAAGCCCGCTCCCACAGGAGGATTTGCGGTGATTGGGCAATTGCGCTCGCCACAGGTGCGACAATCAGGCCTGCCGGAATCTGACTCACAGGTTTACAATCGATGCTCCCGATCAGGAGTAACCCTGTGCTGACTCATCTCGATTCCCAAGGTCGCGCCAACATGGTCGATGTGACCGACAAGGCCGTGACGTTCCGTGAAGCCACGGCCGAAGCCTTTGTGCGCATGCTGCCCGAAACACTGCAGATGATCGTCAGCGGTGGTCATCCCAAAGGCGATGTGTTCGCCGTTGCGCGCATTGCCGGCATTCAGGCGGCGAAAAAAACCAGTGACCTGATTCCGCTCTGCCATCCGCTGATGCTCACCAGCGTCAAGGTCGAGCTCAATGCCGAAGGCGAGGACCGGGTGCGCATCGTTGCCCGTTGCAAACTGTCGGGGCAGACCGGCGTGGAGATGGAAGCCCTCACCGCCGCCAGTGTTGCTGCGCTGACCATCTACGACATGTGCAAGGCCGTGGATCGGGGCATGACCATTGAAGGCGTGCGGGTGCTGGAGAAACTCGGCGGCAAGAGCGGCCACTTCCAGGCGGATGCACCATGAAAATTACCGTGAAGTTCTTTGCGCGTTATCGCGAAGCGTTGGGCGTTGATTCGCAGAAGGTCGAGGGCGATTTCTCCACGGTGGACGACGTGCGGATACTGTTGGCCGCGCGTGAAGGTTTCGATGTCTTGAAAGAACAAAACCTGATGTGCGCCCGCAACGAAGACCTGTGCCAGCTCGACGAGCCGCTGGTCGATGGTGACGAAGTGGCATTCTTTCCCACCGTGACCGGAGGCTGAGCCATGGCGATTCGGGTGCAAGCCGATCCGTTCGACCCGGGCGCCGAAGTCAACGCGATGCACGCGGCCAATGTCGGCGTGGGGGCGGTGGTGAGTTTTGTCGGCTACGTGCGTGACTTCAATGACGGCCTCGATGTGTCCGGGATGTTCCTGGAGCACTACCCGGGCATGACTGAAAAAGCCTTGGGCAAGATCGCCGCCGAGGCCGAGCAGCGCTGGCCGTTGCTCAAGCTGGAGGTCCTGCATCGCATCGGTGCCCTGGAGCCGGGCGAACCGATTGTCTTCGTGGCGGCCGCCAGTGCCCATCGTCAGGCGGCATTCGACGCCTGCGCCTTTGTAATGGACTACCTCAAGACCCGTGCGCCGTTCTGGAAAAAAGAAAACACCGCCGATGGCCCGCGCTGGGTCGAAGGGCGTGACAGTGATCATGCGGCGGCGGATCGCTGGAAGCGGTAGATAGCCTGTTGCTGATTCATTGCCTGCCAACCGCTATCGCGAGCAGGCTCGCTCCCACAAGGGATCCAGGTTGTACACAGTATTCGTGTTCGACGCAGGCCTCCTGTGGGAGCGAGCCTGCTCGCGATGAGGCCATAAGCCTCCCATCACTTTTCGCGGTTGCCCCAATTGACGATATGTACATTAAAGTCCAGTATGGATTTATAAGTACATAAAATCCGTCGCTTCACCTTTCTCTGCCAAAACCAACAACAAACCCGCGAGAGATCGATCATGAAAAAGCTCCCCCTCATCACCGGCCTGGCCTTGAGCCTGCTGGCCTCCAGCAGTCTGTTCGCCGCCGAGAAGACTTTGCGTATCGGCATCGAAGCGGCGTATCCGCCGTTTGCTTCCAAGACCTCCGAAGGAAAGATCGAGGGATTTGACTATGACATTGGCAATGCGCTGTGCGCGCAGATGAAGGTCAAGTGCCAGTGGATCGAAAGTGAGTTTGACGGGCTGATTCCGTCGCTCAAGGTGAAGAAAATCGACATGGCGCTGTCGTCCATGACCATCACCGAAGAGCGCAAGAAGTCGGTGGATTTTACTCACAAGTACTACTTCACCTCGTCGCGGCTGGTCATGAAGGAGGGCGCGGTGGTCGATGATCAGTACGCCAGTCTCAAAGGCAAGACCGTGGGTGTGCAACGGGCGACCACCACCGACCGCTTCGCTACGGAGGTCTTCGAACCCAAGGGCGTGACAGTCAAGCGCTACAGCAACAACGAAGAAATCTACATGGACCTGGCGTCCGGTCGACTGGACGCGATATTCGCTGACACCATCCCGCTGGAGGATTTTCTGTCGATGCCCCGGGGCAAGGGCTACGCGTTTGTCGGGCCGGAGCTCAAGGACCCGAAATACGTCGGTGAAGGCGCGGGTATCGCGGTGCGCAAGGGCAATACCCAATTGGTGTCGGACTTGAACAAGGCCATCGACGGGATTCGGGCCAGTGGGGAGTATCAGAAGATTCAGGCCAAGTATTTCAAGTCGGATATCTATGGCGACTGATTGATCGTTATCGCGAGCAGGCTCGCTCCCACATTGGATCTCATTGAACACAAATAGCGTGTTCGACACAGACCCCCTGTGGGAGCGAGCCTGCTCGCGATGAGGCCAGGCCAGGCAACAAAAACCTCAGCCCTTCAACTCCTTCAAATGCTTGTAAACCGTCGCTCGTCCCATGTTCAGCACATTCGCCACATAGTTGGACGCGCTCTTGCCCTTGAACGCGCCTTCGGCATGCAGCGCCAGCACCAGTTCGCGTTTATGGTCGCGGGTCAGCAGGTTCAGGCTCAACTGACGCTCGCGCATCCAGGCGTGGAGGAAGGTGTTGATCCGTTCCTGCCAGTCATCGCGAAACAGTGAGTCCGGTTGGGGGATCAACTTGCCCGGCGACAGGAACAGGTCCAGCGCGGCCTTGGCATTCTCGAACAGCGAAATATTCAGATTGATGCACAGCACCGCCAGCGGGCGCCCCCCTGCATCGCGTAGGACGCTGCTGAGGCTGCGGATTTTCTGCCCGTCCCAATTGAGTTTTTCGTATGGGCCGATGTTCCGTTCGCTGATCTCTTCGCTGAGCATGTCCTCCAGGGACGAGTCATCCCCTATCACGCGCTTGGACAGGTTGTTGGCGATGTAGTCGACTTTCTGCGTACGCAGGTCGTGCAGCACCACTTCGGCGTGAGGGTAGAACAGCGTGGCGATGGCGTCGGCGATGGTGCGGAAATTATCCAGTGTCGGATCAGGTTGCGGGGCATTCATGACAGGGCTCCGGGCAGCGTCAGCGCCCCGTGAAGCAGGGGCGCGCAGGAGTGTGCCGCAATCGTGGCGATGCGTCACCTGGGTGGGTTCAAGCCAGGCGTGCCGGCGACAGCTGGGTGGTGCTCAGGCCGAAACGGGTCAAGGTCTCGGGCAATGGCTCACCGCGCACCAGGGCCGCGCTGGCCTGACCCATGGCCGGGGACGTCTGGATGCCGTAGCCGCCCTGGGCCGCGACCCAGAACAACCCCGGTACCTGGGGATCGAAACCGGACAAGAGGTCGCCGTCGGGGACGAAACTGCGCAACCCGGCCCAGGTGCGGGTCGGACGGCGGATGGTCAGGGTGGTGGCTTCTTCGATCTGGTAGATGCCCATGGCAATGTCCAGTTCTTCAGGCTGCACGTCGTGAGGTTCCACCGGATCGGCATTTGCCGGCGAGCCGAGGAACATGCCGGCGTCGGGCTTCATATAGAACGACTCGTCGAGGCTCACCAGCATCGGCCAGTCATGAATGTCCACGCCCTCGGGGCCGGCAAAAATGAATGCCGCCCGCCGCTTGGGTTGCAGGCCCAGCTTGCGCGCGCCGGCCATTTCGGCAATGTGATCGGCCCAGGCGCCGGCCGCGTTGATCAGCACCGGAGCGCTGAAGGTCTGGCCAGCGGTTTCTACCTGCCACATCCCCTGATCGTCGCGGCTCAGGCCCAGCACTTCGGTGTCGGTGTGCACCTGACCGCCGTTACGGCGGATACCGCGCAGGTAGCCTTGGTGCAGCGCATCGGTGTCGATGTCACAGGCGGTGGGGTCGTAGATTGCACCATGCACCTTGTCCCGTCGCAGGATCGGCAGTCGCACACAGGCTTCTTCGGCGCTGAGTAGCTGCATCTGCGGCACCGTGGCCTTGGCGCTGAGGTACTGGTTGTTCAGCTCGGCCGGGTCGCCGGTGAAATCCACGGTCATTTCGCCCCGTGGGGTGAGCAGCGGGTGCTCGCAGAAACCGGCCGGTGGGGCGTCGAAAAAGTCACGGCTGGCCTGGGTCAGCGCCCGCACCTGAGGCGTGCCATAGGCCGCGCTGTACAGCGCCGCCGAGCGCCCTGTGGAGTGGTAGCCCGGATGGGATTCGCGCTCGAGCACAATGACCCGACCGTGGGGGGCCAGCCAGTAACCGGTGGAAGCACCGGCGATGCCACCGCCGATGATGATGAAGTCTGCTGAGGTCATGAATCTCTCCTGTGGAGCGCGGTGCCGGGAGTTAGTAAAACCTTCTGGGGAAATTGGCTGTGTCAGTTGTGCAACTGATAAAGCGCATTCGCCAGCGCAACGTCTTCCAGCCCCAGGCCGATGGAGCGGAAAAACACATGGCGCTCATAGCCGGGACGCGCTACGTGTTCGCTGAGCAGTTCAGGCAAATCCCCAACCAGGCGTGACGCGTCCCAGCCGTGCTGTTCAGCGGCAATCAACATTTCACCGGCCGAACCGGGGGTGGTCTGACGATAGTCACAGAACACGTCCATGTCGTTGAGGCTCTGGGGGGGCACTTCGTGGGCGCGCGGAGCATTGGTGCTGATGGAGGTAATCAGGGCTGGCTTGCTCAGTGTCTGTGGGTCGAGCACTGCCTTGGCGGACGAGGTGCAGAGCATCACCACATCGGCGTCGTGCAGCGCCGCTTCAAGGCTGGCCGCGATTTGCAGGCGCGGATCCAGCTCGGTGAGCGAAGCACGCTCTTGCGCCGATTTATTCTGCAGGCTGGGCGAATAGAGGCTGATGCTTTGCCAATCCCGCAGACCCTTGACGTATTGCACGTGGGCCCTTGCCACTGCGCCGCTGCCGATGACTGCCAAGCGCCGGGCCTGGAATGGGGCAAGGGCATCCACGGCGACGGCAGTGGTGGCTGCGGTGCGGGCGGTCGTCAGTTCGGCGGCATCGCACAGCAGCAGTGGCTGGCCGGTCTGCATCGACATCAGCAAAGTCCAGGCGGTCACCAATGGACCTTGCTCGCGCACGATATACGGTGAGGTCTTGACCCCGTAGACCTGCTCTTCAGCCAGCACGCCCAGGTAGTTGATGAAATCCCCGGCGCCTTGGGGAAACGCCACAAGTTGCTGGGGCGGTTGGACGGCCTGTCCGGCGGCAAGGTCGTGGAACAGCTTGCGTAAAATCTGCGGTACGTCGACTTGGCCGAGCAGCTCTCGGGCCTGGGCTTGGGTCATCACGTAGGGCGTGCTGGACATAGGAACTCCGGGGTGCTTTGTGTAAACTAATTTGTCCATTATGGACTTATAGTTCTGTTGGGCAATATCCCGGACGAAAAAAAAAGCGCAGCGTTGGCGGCTGCGCTTTCTGGTTCCTGACGACGGTTAAGGGCGTTTGCGCTCAACCGGCCGAAGCAGATGAGTCGGTGGGGTTTCGCAATTGATCTTCTTCCCCAGCAACGCTTCGATGGACGGCAACTGATAGGAGTCATCCTCACCGGCGAAGCTGATCGATACGCCAGCGGCGCCTGCACGCCCAGTACGCCCGATCCGGTGCACATAGTCATCCGGCACTTCCGGCAGGGTGAAGTTGATCACGTGGCTGATCCCGTCGATATGAATCCCGCGCCCGGCCACATCGGTGGCCACCAGCACACGGATCTTGCCTTCGCGAAAGCCTTCCAGCGTCTTGATACGCTTGTGTTGCGGCACGTCGCCCGACAACTGGGCGGCGTTGACGCCATCGCGTACCAGGCGCTCCTCGATACGACGTACTTCGTCCTTGCGGTTGGCGAACACCATCACGCGCTCCCAACCGTTGTCGTTGACCAGGTTGTAGAGCAGCTTGTACTTGTCGGCGCCGGCCACAGCGTAGATGTGCTGCTCGACGTTTTCGCTGGCGACGTTCAGCGCCTCGATCTCGACGATGGACGGGTCGGTGGTCCATTGCTTGGCCAGGTTCATCACGTCTTCGGTGAACGTGGCGGAAAACAGCAGGGTCTGGCGTTCGCTTTTCGGTGGGGTCTGGCGAATGATCTGGCGCACTTGCGGGATGAAGCCCATGTCGAGCATGCGGTCGGCTTCGTCCAGCACCATCACTTCGACCATGTCCAGGTGCACATCGCCGCGCTGGTTGAAGTCCAGCAGGCGTCCCGGTGTTGCCACCAGAATGTCGCAGTGACGGGCTTCGAGGTGCTTGAGCTGCTTGTCGAAGTCCATGCCGCCGACGAACGTCATGACGTTCAGTCCGGTGTACTTGGTCAGGTCGGCGGCGTCCTTGGCGATCTGCACCACCAACTCGCGGGTCGGTGCGATGATCAGCGCCCGTGGCTCGCCCATGTAGCGTTCTTTGGGCGGCGGGGTCTGCAGCAACTGGGTAATGATGGAAATCAGGAACGCGGCGGTCTTGCCGGTACCGGTCTGGGCGCGGCCGATGGCATCTTTACCGGCGAGGGTGAATCCCAGCACCTGCGCCTGGATTGGCGTGCAGTAGGGGAAGCCCAGGTCCTGGATGGCATGCATCAGTTCAGGGGCGAGTTTGAAATCATGGAAGCGGGTCTTGCCTTCCTGGGGTTCTACGACGAAATCCTCGAGCTTCCAGGCGACGACCGGCGGTTTTGGGGCGCGCTCGCGGCGTGGCTTGGGGGCTTCGTTGTGTGGCTGTTGCGGCGCGGGAGCGACAGGCGCGGTGGCCGCGTCTTTTTCTGTGTTCGCAACAGGCGTTGTCCGCCGCGGCTTTTTTTGCACCTCGGCACGACTCGGGCTGTGGGCAGGTGCGCTGGGGCCAGGCACGAGCTGCTCGGCCTCGCTTTTACCGAACATCTTCTTGAGTGCTTTGAGCACGGTCATCTCATCGATTGGTTAAGGAATGTACGCCGGCCAGTGTAATGCAAGAAACGGGCGCGGCGTAGTGTGATCGTCAAGGGGTTGACATGTCCTCACGCCCGCTTAGCGCAACCGCTCGCTCAGCCAGGTGCCGATGTCGCGAATCTCTTCGGGTAACACTTCATGGCCCATTGGGTATTCTTGCCATGTCACGGTGACACCATGCTGTTTCAAATACTCTTTCGCGGTCCGCCCCATGGGGTTGAGTACCACTTCGTCGTACTGGCCGTGTAGCGCCAATACCGGAATGCGCTGCTGGCTGGCCGACAATTGCAGTTCTTCGCTGAAAGTCGGTGCATAAGTGGACAGCGCGACTACGCCCCCCAATGGACCCTGCCATTTCACGAACGCGGTGTGATAGACCACCGCGCCGCCTTGGGAAAAACCTGCGAGGAAAATCCGCGAGGCGTCTATTCCAAGGGCTCGCTGGGCTTCGATCAGGTCGATGACCCGCTGCGCCGACACTTCCAGCTGTTGCTCGTCGATGGCCCGCGCGGGGCTCAGGGCGCGGATATCGTACCAACTCGGCATGGCGTAGCCGCCGTTGATGGTCACCGGCTGGGTCGGCGCTTGAGGCAGAACGAAACGTGTCGTGAGCAGGCTTTGCTGCAGCATTTCGGCCACCGGCAGGAAGTCGTAACGATCGGCGCCCAGGCCGTGGAGCCAGATGACGCACGCGTCGGCGGTGCCGCTGGGCTCGAGAATCAAGGGGTCGGTCATGGTCTGCTCCAAATCTGTGCGGGCGCGCTCATTCAGTGCGTTATTACAGTGCGGGCCCGGTGCCTCAGTTAATTAGATGTCGCAATCTTAAAAGTTTTTGTCTTGACGTGTCTCATAAGGGTCAAGCGCAGCGGTGTGGTACGGCGTTTGCTTTGAGGTAGCTTGAGTGATGATTCTTACGCTGCGCGGTAACACTATCAGCTTGACGCGCCGCATGGGATATCAGAAATCCGGTGATGGATGTTCGCCAATAGCCGCTACGGGCTTCGCGAACGTGAAGGGCTACAGCCCGTTCGGCCGATTGGTGAGAGATGAGGCAGGCGCCCTGTTTAGGGGCATTCTCATTACTAGACTCATAGCGAAGGTCCAGACGTCGGTTGACCCTAAAAAAAGCCAACAAGGGTCGGCAATGCCCCATAAGGGTGCGACAGGGCTCGAGCTCCGACACAACAAGAGCAAAACTGGAGGTTTGAATGAAGTTACTGAAATCCACCCTGGCCGTCGTGACTGCAGCAGCAGTGCTCGGCGTCAGCGGGTTCGCTCAGGCGGGTGCAACCCTGGATGCCGTACAGAAGAAAGGCTTTGTGCAATGTGGTGTGAGTGATGGCTTGCCGGGTTTCTCGGTACCCGATGCAAGTGGCAAGATTCTCGGCATTGACGCGGACTTCTGCCGTGCCGTGGCGGCTGCTGTGTTTGGCGATGCGACCAAGGTGAAGTTCAGCCAGTTGAACGCCAAGGAGCGCTTCACCGCGCTGCAGTCCGGCGAAATCGACATCCTTTCGCGCAACACCACCATGACCAGTTCCCGTGACGCGGGCATGGGCCTGAAATTTCCAGGCTTCATCACCTACTACGACGGCATCGGCTTCCTGGTAAACAACAAGCTGGGCGTCAAGAGCGCCAAGGAACTGGACGGTGCAACCATCTGCATCCAGGCCGGTACCACTACCGAGCTGAACGTCTCCGACTACTTCCGTGGCAACGGCCTCAAATACACCCCGATCACCTTCGACACCTCCGATGAAAGCGCCAAGTCGCTGGAATCCGGTCGTTGCGACGTGCTGACCTCCGACAAGTCCCAGCTGTTTGCCCAGCGCAGCAAGCTGGCCGCGCCGAAGGACTACGTGGTTCTGCCGGAAACCATTTCCAAGGAACCACTGGGCCCGGTCGTGCGTAACGGCGATGACGAGTGGCTGGCCGTTGTGCGCTGGACTGGCTACGCCATGCTCAACGCCGAAGAAGCCGGCATCACTTCGAAGAACGTTGAAGCTGAAGCCAAATCCACCAAGAACCCGGACGTCGCCCGTATGCTCGGCGCTGACGGTGAATATGGTAAAGACCTGAAGCTGCCCAAAGACTGGGTTGTCCAGATCGTCAAACAAGTCGGTAACTACGGTGAAGTGTTCGAGCGCAACCTCGGCAAAGGCACCCCGCTGGAAATCGATCGCGGCCTGAACGCGCTGTGGACCAACGGCGGCATTCAATACGCACCACCAGTGCGCTGATGGTTCTATCACCCGGTGGGCCAACCACCGGGTGATGTTCTGTTCCATTCTTTGCGGGGCACTTCATGCAAAATTCAATCGGCGCACCTAAGCAGAGGCTTAGCCTCAGCGATCCACGCGTGCGTGCCTGGGTATTTCAGATCGTCACCATTGTGGCGGTGGTTTCACTGGGCTGGTTTCTGTTCGACAACACGCAAACCAACCTAGAGCACCGGGGCATCACCTCCGGCTTCAGCTTTCTGGAGCGCAGTGCCGGGTTCGGCATCGCTCAAACCCTGATCGACTACACCGAAGCGGACAGCTATGCCCGCGTCTTTGTCATCGGGTTGCTCAACACTCTGCTGGTGACGTTCATCGGCGTGATCCTGGCGACGATTCTCGGTTTCATTGTCGGCGTGGCCCGACTGTCGAAAAACTGGATCATCGCCAAAGTGGCAACGGTGTATGTGGAGGTTTTCCGTAATATCCCGCCACTGCTGCAAATCCTGTTCTGGTACTTCGCGGTATTCCTCACCATGCCGGGGCCCCGCGCCGCCCATAACTTCGGCGACACCTTCTTTGTCAGCAGCCGGGGCCTGAACATGCCGGCCGCGCTGGTGGCGGACGGGTTTTGGCCATTCGTGATCAGCGTCGTGCTGGCCATCGTCGCCATCGTGCTGATGACCCGCTGGGCCAACAAGCGTTTCGAAGCCACGGGTGAGCCGTTCCATAAATTCTGGGTGGGCCTGGCGCTGTTCCTGGTAATCCCGGCGCTGTGCGCCCTGGTCTTCGGAGCCCCTGTGCACTGGGAAATGCCGGAACTCAAGGGCTTCAACTTCGTCGGTGGCTGGGTGCTGATTCCCGAATTGCTGGCATTGACGTTGGCACTGACGGTGTACACCGCGGCGTTCATCGCCGAGATCGTGCGTTCGGGCATCAAGTCGGTCAGCCACGGCCAGACCGAAGCCGCCCATTCCCTGGGCCTGCGTAACGGTCCGACCCTGCGCAAGGTGATCATCCCGCAAGCCCTGCGCGTGATCATCCCGCCGTTGACCAGCCAATACCTGAACCTGGCGAAGAACTCCTCGCTGGCGGCCGGTATCGGTTATCCGGAAATGGTTTCGCTGTTTGCCGGTACGGTGCTGAACCAGACCGGGCAGGCGATCGAAGTTATTGCGATCACCATGAGCGTGTACCTGGCGATCAGTATCAGCATTTCCCTGCTGATGAACTGGTACAACAAGCGCATTGCGCTGATCGAGCGGTGAGGAAAAACGCGCATGACATCCCATACTTTCAAACCTGACATGCCCCCACCGAGCAGTAGCATCGGCGTGGTGGCGTGGATGCGCGCGAACATGTTCTCCAGCTGGCTCAACACCTTGCTGACGTTGTTTGCGTTCTACCTGATTTACCTGGTCGTTCCACCGATCATCAGTTGGGCGATCCTCGACGCCAACTGGGTCGGCACCACACAGGCTGACTGCACCAAGGAGGGCGCCTGCTGGGTGTTCATCCAGCAGCGCTTTGGCCAGTTCATGTACGGCTACTACCCGGCGGATCTGCGCTGGCGCGTGGACCTGACCGTGTGGCTGGCGGTCATTGGTGTGGCTCCGCTGTTCATCTCGCGCTTCCCGCGCAAGGCGGTCTACGGCCTGAGTTTCCTGGTGCTGTATCCGATCATCGCCTGGTGCCTGTTGCACGGTGGTGTGTTCGGTCTGGCCACCGTGTCGACCAGCCAATGGGGCGGCCTGATGCTGACCCTGGTGATCGCCACCGTCGGTATCGCCGGGGCTTTGCCGTTGGGCATCGTGCTGGCTTTGGGGCGGCGTTCGAACATGCCGGCGATTCGTGTGGTCTGCGTGACCTTCATCGAATTCTGGCGCGGCGTGCCGTTGATCACGGTGCTGTTCATGTCCTCGGTGATGCTGCCGCTTTTCCTGCCTGAAGGCATGAACTTCGACAAGCTGCTGCGGGCACTGATCGGCGTGATCCTGTTCCAGTCGGCCTACGTGGCTGAAGTGGTGCGTGGCGGCTTGCAAGCCATTCCCAAAGGTCAGTACGAAGCGGCCGCGGCGATGGGCCTGGGCTACTGGCGCAGCATGGGCCTGGTGATTCTGCCGCAAGCCCTGAAGATGGTGATCCCGGGTATCGTCAACACCTTCATCGCGTTGTTCAAGGACACCAGCCTGGTGATCATCATCGGCCTGTTCGACCTGCTCAACAGCGTGAAACAAGCTGCCGCCGACCCGAAATGGCTGGGCATGGCCACCGAAGGCTATGTGTTCGCCGCCCTGGTGTTCTGGATTTTCTGTTTTGGTATGTCCCGCTATTCCATGCATTTGGAACGCAAGCTGGACACTGGCCACAAGCGTTAGGAGCGTAGTTTATGAGTGAAGCGATCAAACAGCCTGTGAGCCCTGAAGGCATTATTCAGATGCAGGGCGTGAACAAGTGGTACGGCCAGTTCCACGTGTTGAAAGACATCAACCTGAACGTCCAGCAGGGCGAGCGTATCGTGCTGTGCGGCCCGTCGGGTTCCGGCAAGTCCACCACCATCCGTTGCCTCAACCGCCTGGAAGAACACCAGCAGGGTCGCATCGTGGTCGATGGCGTGGAACTTACCAACGACCTCAAGCAGATCGAAGCGATCCGCCGTGAAGTCGGCATGGTGTTCCAGCACTTCAACCTGTTCCCGCACTTGACCATCCTGCAGAACTGCACCCTGGCGCCGATGTGGGTGCGCAAGATGCCCAAGCGCAAGGCCGAGGAAATCGCCATGCATTACCTGGAGCGCGTACGCATTCCAGAGCAGGCGCACAAATACCCGGGCCAGCTCTCCGGCGGCCAGCAGCAGCGTGTGGCCATCGCCCGTGCCCTGTGCATGAAACCGAAAATCATGCTGTTCGATGAACCGACTTCAGCGCTCGACCCGGAAATGGTGAAAGAGGTTCTGGACACCATGATCGGCCTGGCCGAAGACGGCATGACCATGCTCTGCGTGACCCACGAAATGGGCTTTGCCCGCACCGTGGCCAACCGTGTGATCTTCATGGACAAGGGCGAAATCGTCGAACAGGCCGCGCCGAACGACTTCTTCGATAACCCGCAGAACGACCGCACCAAGCTGTTCCTGAGCCAGATTCTGCATTGATCCGGCCTTAGGCATTGAAATAGACCCGGACTTGTCCGGGTTTATTTTTGCCTGGGATTCAGGGTGTCAGAACGGTTGCCTGTTCCGGATGGCGGGTAGTCAACAACTGCTTCAAATCGGTGCCCTCGCTCAGTGCGAGTACTTCCGCCATCAGGTGGGGATGACGATCGAGCAGGCGCATCAGCATGAACAGTGGTTGCGGTGGGGCGACTTCGCCACGCTCGTAACGGGAAAAGGCGTTGTGTCCGCCGCCAGACAGCAGTTTCACCGCGTCTTTTTGCGTGAGGTGCAGTTTGCGGCGGATGCGTTTCATCTCCGCCGCCATCGCCTGGGCACAATCTTCGAGCAACTGATCGCTCGCCTGGGAATAACGTTGCGCACTGTCGGTGTCGTGATCAAATTCGATTTCACCACAGACCCGGCACTCCCATCCGGCCATGTCGTGCACCTGCCGTGCTACCTGCTTGTAGTCGATGGTAAAGCTGCGGCCCTCAAAGTGTTGCATGGCGTCTTGAGTACCGCAGTTGACACATTGCTGCGTTTTCATTGGTCTTTCTCCTTGAAGGAGACTACCGGATGCCCACCGCCAGGGCGGTAGGTCACCTTAATGTAAATCTCCCGATCCTGAAATGTGGTGTGATAAACGTCCTGCCAGATTCGATGATCGGCATAGGTCGTCATCGATTTGTGCAACATCCTGTACTCCAGCGAGGCCATGATTTGCAGCATCCGGGCAGTGCTTAACGACATTCTTCGAGCGCCTTGCTGAGCGCTCATTGTGAATACCTTGTTCCCCAGCCTGAGGACTTCGGCCTTGACGACTGCCAGATCGTAGTGGGGTGTGCTCTTTTCCATAGAACTGTATGCCTTGTCCTTAAAATTACCCTTAAGGGGTAATTTTGACCAATCGAAAATTTCGCTCCTTTTCCCTCGCATTGACCTTAGGCGGTTGCCGTCCTACAAGAAGCTGACTAATCTGTCAGAAAATTCAACCCATGCTGCCTACCCCTGCGCTCAGCGAACGCTATCGTGACTTCCCAAGCGTCATCGGCGCGCAGTGGCGCCAGAGCTTCGTCCTCGTCCTCAACCGGTGTTCGATCTGCACATCGAATCCTCGACGCTGTCGAACAACAGGTTCGGCAATAGGCCAAGGCCCTCCGTCGACAGTTGATCAATGAACCTTGAACCAGAGCTTTCCATGTCCCGCGATACGCTTGACCGCATGACCCCGACGACGCCCAAACGCGCCGCAGAGCTTGAGCATTTGCTGATCGACGCCGAAACCGACGATGAGCAGACCCAGCAGGCCCCTCCATTGCTGCGCAAACCCTGGCTGTTACTGCTCGGGTTGATCCTGGTGGCGCTGAACCTGCGTCCGGCGCTGTCGAGCATGGCCCCATTGCTTAGTGAAGTTTCAAAAAGCCTTGGTTTGTCGGCTGCCCAGGCCGGCTTGCTGACGACGCTGCCAGTGCTTTGCCTGGGCCTGTTCGCACCGCTGGCGCCGGTGCTGGCGCGGCGCTTTGGAGCTGAGCGGGTGGTGTTGGGAATCTTGCTGGCCCTGGCCGGTGGGATCATTTTGCGCAGTTCTTTCGGCCAGATCGGCTTGTTTGCTGGCAGCATCCTGGCCGGTGCGAGCATTGGTGTGATCGGTGTACTGTTGCCGGGCATCGTCAAGCGTGACTTCGCCAAACACGCCGGCGCCATGACCGGCGTCTACACCATGGCGCTGTGCCTGGGGGCGGCGATGGCGGCCGGGGCCACCGTGCCGTTGAGCGAGCATCTGAATCACAGCTGGGCGATGGGCCTGGGTTTCTGGGTGGTGCCGGCGCTGCTGGCCGCCGTGTTCTGGCTGCCGCAAGTGGGCCAGAAACACGGTGCTCATCAGGTGGCATATCGGGTTCGCGGTTTGCTGCGTGACCCGTTGGCCTGGCAGGTGACGTTGTACATGGGGTTGCAGTCGTCCCTGGCCTACATCGTGTTCGGGTGGCTGCCGTCGATCCTCATTGGCCGTGGCCTGACGCCGACCCAGGCCGGGCTGGTGTTGTCCGGCTCGGTCATCGTGCAACTGATCAGTTCCCTGGCGGCGCCCTGGCTGGCGACTCGGGGCAAGGATCAACGCCTGGCCATTGTGATCGTCATGGTCATGACTCTGGGCGGGCTGTTTGGATGCCTCTATGCGCCCATTGAAGGTTTGTGGGGTTGGGCGATCCTGCTGGGGCTTGGGCAGGGAGCAACGTTCAGCCTGGCGCTGACGCTGATCGTGCTGCGCTCGCGGGACGCCCATGTGGCCGCGAATCTTTCCAGCATGGCCCAGGGGTTCGGCTACACCTTGGCGTCCATGGGGCCGTTCGCGGTCGGGGTGGTCCACGACTGGACCGGCGGCTGGAGTGCTCTGGGTTGGATCTTCGGTGTGATTGGCCTGGGCGCGATCATCGCGGGCATCGGGGCCGGCCGGGCGCTATACGTTGGGGTCAGCAGCGAAAGAGTCAGTGATCTTCGCTGATGTTATTTTCATGGCGAATGACGATAGTGTTCCTCGCCAGAGCAGATTATCGTGCAGCTCTACTGAAGATTTTTGGAGCTTGTCCATGAGTGATGCCCACAACGCCTTGATCACCCGCTTCTACCAGGCCTTCCAGCGTCTGGATGCCGACGCCATGAGCGCCTGCTACACCGACGACGTGGTGTTCAGCGACCCGGCGTTCGGTGAACTGCGCGGGCGCGATGCCGGCGACATGTGGCGCATGCTCACCACTCGGGCCAAGGATTTTTCCCTGACCTTCGATAACGTGCGCAGCGATGAGCGTACCGGCGGTGCCCACTGGGTGGCGACTTACCTGTTCAGTCAGACCGGCAACACGGTGGTCAATGACATTCAGGCACGGTTCGTGTTTCGCGACGGCAAGATTTGCGAGCACCATGACAGTTTTGATCTGTGGCGCTGGTCCCGCCAGGCATTGGGCACCAAGGGCCTGCTGCTGGGTTGGACGCCGCTGGTGCGCAATGCCGTCAGAGCCCAGGCCCTCAAGGGGCTACGGGCGTTTCAGGCCAGTCGCTGATAAGATTGCGGCTTGTTTTCTACACGTCTGCTGAACATCCTGTGACGACCGCCAACCCATCCTCCGACCTGCCAGGGCAAGCTGCAGCCGAACCGGGCAAACCCTGGTTCGTCTACCTGGTGCGGGCCGCCAACGGTTCGCTGTACTGCGGCATCAGTGATGACCCGGTTCGGCGTTTCGCCAAGCATCAAAGCGGCAAGGGCGCGCGTTTTTTCCTTTCCAGCCCGGCGGTGGCGTTGGTGTACACCGAAGCCTGTCGCGACAAGGGCGAAGCCCTGCGCCAGGAGCGATTGATCAAGAAACTCAAGAAAAGCGCCAAGGAGTGCCTGGTGGCGAGCGCATCGATGTTCCATCAACCGCGCTGATACGGCTTCATCAGAAGGGTAGGCTGTCGGGCCCTGGCACGCTAAGCTGCGGGACTTCCTCCCCGCAGTGGCGAACCTCATGTCAGAGCTGATTCTTCATCATTACCCGACGTCTCCCTTCGCCGAGAAAGCCCGCTTGTTACTGGGTTTCAAGGGCCTGTCCTGGCGTTCGGTGCATATCCCGCCAATGATGCCCAAGCCCGACCTGACGGCACTGACGGGCGGCTACCGCAAGACCCCGGTATTGCAGATCGGCGCGGATATCTATTGCGACACGGCGCTGATCGCCCGTCGGTTAGAGCAGGAAAAAGCTTCGCCGGCGCTGTTTCCCGAAGGCCGGGAGATGATTGCAGCGTCTTTTGCCGCATGGGCCGATTCGGTGGTGTTTCAACATGCGGTAAGCCTGGTGTTTCAGCCGGAGTCGGTGGCGGTGCGTTTCGCCAAGTTGCCGCCTGAAGTCATCAAGACGTTTATCAGCGATCGGGCCGGGCTGTTCAGTGGCGGTACGACCAAGCATCTGTCTGCCGAACAGGCCAAGCACCAATGGCCCACGATCATGGCGCGTCTTGAGCAACAGTTGCAGCGCGAGGAGGGTGACTTTCTGTTGGGCGATCCATCGATTGCCGACTTCGCCATGGCTCACCCTCTGTGGTTTCTCAAAGGCACTGCGGTGACTTCGCCGCTGGTAGACACCTACCCGGCGATCTCGGCATGGTTGGCGCGAGTGCTGGGTTTTGGCCATGGCGCGTCGAACGCGATGAGTTCCGAAGAGGCTTTGGAAGTGGCTCGCAACGCTGCGCCGGCAGCGCTGCCGGATGAGTCATTCGAGGAACCGAACGGGTTCACGAAAGGGCAGCCGGTGACGATTGCCGCAACCGATTATGGCGTCGACCCGGTGGCCGGAGAGTTGTTGTTTGCCGGTCGTGAAGAGCTGATCCTGCGTCGCGAAGACGCGCTTGGCGGGGTGGTGCATGTGCACTTTCCACGGCTGGGTTTTCAATTATCAACCTGATAAGAAGGTCAGGCGCTCGATTAAAGTCGATCTGTCGCCCGGAGCAGGCAATTCCGGGCTTTTATTCCAGAAGCGATCACCCGATATTACAACTCGCATTGAACCAGGTGTGGCGCATTGGGAGGAATAAGGCCTTGCAGGTCGAAGATCGTTGTGGCGCGGCGGATTGCATCGCTCGTGCTGCTCCCGTTGAATACGATGGTGGTTTGTATCACGGTTTGGTTCGGTGGCAGGAAGAGTTGGCAGGTGTATTGCGCGGCAGAGGCGGAACCGGCGTAGATCGCAATGAAAGACAACACCAGGGCGCGGTGGGTGATTTTTATAACGCGGTTTCGGGCTGGGTAGGGCTGTATCGAGTTCATTTTATATGCTCCGTCTGTTCAGGCGTTCTCGCAAGAGGTTCGGCTCAGCGACGGCTTCGGCTGAGGGGGCATATAAAAAATGAACGCTATTTCAGGCATTGATACTGTAGGAGTTGACAGTCCCGATCAATGGGCGCTTACCGTCTACCCAGGGCTGGCGCTCTGACTGGACCACCGCCATCGCGAGCAAGCTCGCTCCCACACTGGATTTGCAGTGGTAACAGGCTTGGTGTCCGCCACGAATCCCTGTGGGAGCGAGCCTGCTCGCGATGAGGCCATCAGATCCAGCATCATCGCTAGCGGACAAACCTATTTCGCGGACAGTGCCTCGAGGATGTTCTGCGGCTCAAAACCACGAATCAGCGTGCCATTTACATCCAGAATCGGGATCCCGCGCCCGCCCAGCGCCTCATAGGCCTTGCGCGCCTGAGCGTCTTTCTCGATATCGAACTCGCGATAGGGCACGCCTTTTTCATCCAGGAACCGTCGGGTCGCCTTGCAGTAACCGCACCAGTCGGTGGCATACAGCACGACCCGGGCATTGGCCCGGATCTGTTCAGGCAGCATCTGCGAGGGGGTGAGTACCCGCTCGATCTTGCCCCAGTTCTGGTATGCCACAACCACCAGCAAAATCAGCAGAAACTTCTTCAGAACCTTTGCGAGCATCAGTTACGGCGCTTGAGCTGATCGGTCAGCGCCGTGGGCAGGCCCTTGATGATCAGCGTGCCGGCTTCTTCGTCATATTCGATCTTGGAGCCCAGCAGGTGGGCTTCAAAACTGATGGACAAGCCTTCGGCGCGGCCGGTGAAGCGGCGGAACTGGTTGAGGGTGCGTTTATCCGCCGGAATCTCCGGCGACAACCCGTAGTCTTTGTTGCGAATGTGGTCGTAGAAGGCTTTCGGGCGATCTTCGTCGATCAGTTCGGACAGCTCTTCCAGGCCCATCGGCTCGCCGAGCTTGGCCTGGCTGCTGGCGTAATCCACCAGGGTCTTGGTTTTCTCCCGGGCGTCGTCTTCGGGCAGGTCTTCGCTTTCGACGAAATCACTGAAGGCCTTGAGCAGGGTGCGGGTTTCGCCGGGGCCGTCGACGCCTTCCTGGCAGCCGATGAAGTCGCGGAAATATTCCGAGACCTTCTTGCCGTTCTTGCCCTTGATGAACGAGATGTACTGCCTGGACTGTTTGTTGTTCTGCCATTCCGACACATTGATCCGCGCTGCCAGGTGCAGTTGGCCCAGATCAAGGTGACGGGAAGGGGTCACGTCCAGCTCGTCGGTGACCGCCACGCCTTCGCTGTGGTGCAGCAGGGCGATCGCCAGGTAATCGGTCATGCCCTGTTGATAATGGGCAAACAGCACGTGGCCGCCCACCGAGAGGTTGGACTCTTCCATCAGCTTTTGCAGGTGTTCCACCGCTACGCGACTGAATGCGGTGAAGTCCTTGCCGCCGTCGAGATACTCCTTCAGCCAGCCGCTGAACGGGTGCGCCCCGGACTCGGCATGGAAGAAGCCCCAGGCCTTGCCTTGTTTGGCGTTGTAGCTCTCGTTGAGGTCGGCGAGCATGTTCTCGATGGCCGTGGACTCGCTCAACTCGGAGTCACGGGCATGGAGCACGGCGGGCGTGCCGTCGGGTTTTTTGTCGATCAGGTGGACGATGCAATGACGGATCGGCATGGATTTCTCGGCTGATGAAAGAGAGGAGGGCGCGCTCCCCCAAAAAGGCCCAGTGTACCGCAATCACTGGTTTTGGAACCCTGCAAAGCCCCTTTCAGACCCGTCCGACATGCCATATGCATTTTTTTACCGTTTTCGCGCAAGAAAGCTGACCAAATGGGTAGCTAGAGGCGGATATTTCACAGGCGTTGTGCTAGTTTTGCCCGGTCTTACGCGAAGTCACTGCGTTAAGCGTGCATTCAGCATTTGTCAGGTCGAACCAAACCCGGTTTTCGGCATCTATTACCCCGATCCGTCGTGGTGATTACCGAGGGTGTCTGATCCTCTGAGATCGGGCTCGATGGCTGACACTGCACTCTGCAATCCATATGAATTTGATAGGGAAGGAACACTACATGGCTCTTACTAAAGACCAACTGATCGCTGACATCGCTGAAGCTATCGACGCGCCTAAAACCACCGCGCGTAACGCTTTGGACCAACTGGGTCAGATCGTTGCCGATCAGCTGGAAAATGGCGGCGAAATCACCTTGCCAGGCATCGGCAAGCTGAAAGTCACCGAGCGTCCTGCCCGCACCGGCCGCAACCCTTCGACTGGCGCAGCCATCGAAATCGCTGCCAAGAAAGTTGTTAAGTTCGTTCCAGCCAAAGCGCTGACCGACGGCATCAACAAGTAAGATCGCGTTTAAAAGAAAACCGTGCTGCGGAGTGATCCGGGCACGGTTTTTTATTGCCTTGGAAAAAGTGATCTGTGGTCAGGGCATTTGTGGCAGCAAGGCCTTGCTCCCACTCAGCCCTTGCGAACCCAACGCGACTGGCGCCACGCCTGCTGCTGTGCCTCGGTCTGGAAGGTCCAGGCCACAAAGCGGCTCTGCTTCTGCCCCTGGGACATTTCCACCACCTGGCTGTGCAGCGCCCCGGCCTTTTTCAAGGCGGTTTGAATCGCCGGTAGATTCGACGCCTTTGACACCAGCGTGCTGAACCACAGCACCTGGCTGGCCACCTGTGCGCTCTCGCCGATCAGTTGCGTCACAAACCGGGCCTCTCCGCCCTCGCACCACAACTCCGCCGCCTGACCGCCAAAATTCAGCACCGGCAGCTTGCGCTTCGGGTCGGCCTTGCCCAGCGCACGCCATTTGCGCTGGCTGCCCTTGGTGGCTTCCTCCAGGGAGGCGTGGAAGGGTGGGTTGCACATTGTCAGGTCGAACCGCTCGGCCTCTTCCAGCAAACCCAACAGGATCTGCTTGCGGTTGGCTTGCTGGCGCAACTGGATGACTTTGTTCAATCCATTGGACTGGGCAATGGCTTTGGCCGAGGCAACGGCCGTCGGATCGATCTCCGAACCGAGGAAATGCCAGCGGTAATCGCTGTAGCCGATCAGCGGGTACACGCAGTTGGCCCCCGTGCCGATGTCCAGCACCTTCACCGCCGCCCCGCGTGGAATCGTTCCTTCGTTGTGACTGGCCAGTAAATCAGCGAGGAAATGCACGTAGTCCGCACGTCCTGGCACCGGAGGGCACAGGTAGTCGGCCGGAATGTCCCAATGGGCGATGCCGTAGAAGGACTTGAGCAGCGCCCGGTTGAACACCCGTACGGCTTCCGGGCTGGCGAAATCGATGCTTTCCTTGCCATAGGGGTTGATGATCACGAACTTCGCCAATTCGGGCGTGGACTTGATCAATGCCGGGAAGTCGTAATGACCCTGGTGGCGATTGCGTGGGTGCAGGGTGGCCTTCTCCCGCGGCACTTTGGCCTCCGTGGCGGGTTTGGGCTTGGAACGTGCTGGCTTGGGCGTGCGAGGGGCGGTCATGTGCGGGTCGATTCGGGGAGGGTTCAAAAAGTGGCGGGCATTGTCCCACATCCTGCCCCTGCGAACCCAACTGCAACGATCGGCGCGATCTACTGTGGGAGCGAGCCTGCTCGCGATAGCGGTGGGTCAGCTTGCACCAATGTTGAATGTACCGCCGTCATCGCGAGCAGGCTCGCTCCCACAGGGGGCAAGCGTGTTCACTAGAAAGTACCAGGCATAAAAAAGGAGGTCCATCAGGACCTCCTTCTTCATTGCAAATCCCCGTTACAGGCTAGAGATCCGCGCATGTTGCTCGGCCAGCTTGCCCAAGGCCTGTTCAGCCTCGGCCAGTTTGGCGCGTTCCTTCTCGATGACTTCAGCCGGCGCCTTGTCAACGAAACCGGCGTTGGACAGTTTGCCGCCGACACGCTGGACTTCGCCCTTCAAACGCAGGATTTCCTTGTCCAGGCGCGCCAGTTCCGCGGCCTTGTCGATCAGGCCGGCCATCGGCACCAGCACTTCCATCTCGCCGACCAGGGCGGTGGCGGACAGCGGCGCTTCTTCGCCAGCGGCCAGGACGGTCACCGATTCGAGCTTGGCCAGTTTCTTGAGCAGTGCTTCGTTCTCGTGGAGGCGGCGCAGGTCTTCGGCGCTGGCATTGTTCAGGAACAGGTTCAGCGGTTTGCCCGGGCCGATGTTCATTTCGGCGCGGATGTTACGCAGGCCCAGCATGAAGGTCTTGAGCCATTCGATGTCGTCTTCGGCGGCCGGGTCGATGCGGGTTTCGTTGGCCACCGGCCACGGCTGCAGCATGATCGTCTTGCCTTGGGCGCCCGCCAGCGGCGCAACGCGCTGCCAGATTTCCTCGGTGATGAACGGCATGAACGGATGCGCCAGGCGCAGGGCGACTTCCAGCACGCGCACCAGGGTGCGGCGGGTGCCGCGCTGGCGTTCGACCGGGGCGTTTTCGTCCCACAGCACTGGTTTGGACAGTTCCAGGTACCAGTCGCAATACTGGTTCCAGATGAACTCGTACAACGCTTGTGCCGCCAGGTCGAAACGGAACTGATCGAGCTGGCGGGTCACTTCGGCTTCGGTGCGTTGCAGCTGGGAAATAATCCAGCGATCAGCCAGGGTCAGCTCAAAGGCTTCGCCGTTCTGGCCGCAGTCTTCGCCCTTGTCCAGTACGTAGCGCGCGGCGTTCCAGATCTTGTTGCAGAAGTTGCGATAACCCTCGACGCGGCCCATGTCGAACTTGATGTCACGACCGGTAGACGCCAGCGAGCAGAAGGTGAAGCGCAGGGCGTCGGTGCCGTAGCTGGCGATGCCGTCGGCGAATTCTTCGCGGGTGGCCTTCTCGATTTTCTTCGCCAGTTTTGGCTGCATCAGGCCCGAAGTGCGTTTCTGCACCAGGGTTTCCAGATCGATGCCGTCGATGATGTCCAGCGGGTCCAGGACGTTGCCCTTGGACTTGGACATCTTCTGGCCCTGGCCATCGCGCACCAGGCCGTGCACGTAGACGGTCTTGAATGGGACTTGTGGCGTGCCGTCTTCGTTTTTCACCAAGTGCATGGTCAGCATGATCATCCGGGCGACCCAGAAGAAAATGATGTCGAAGCCGGTGACCAGTACGTCGGTGGAGTGGAATTTCTTCAGGAACTCGGTCTGCTGTGGCCAGCCCAGGGTGGAGAAGGTCCACAGGCCCGAGCTGAACCAGGTATCGAGTACGTCGTTGTCCTGTTGCAGAGCTACGTCCGGACCGAGGTTGTGCTTGGCGCGGACTTCGGCTTCATCGCGGCCGACGTAGACTTTGCCTGACTCGTCGTACCAGGCCGGGATGCGGTGGCCCCACCACAGTTGGCGACTGATGCACCAGTCCTGGATGTCACGCATCCACGAGAAGTACATGTTTTCGTATTGCTTGGGCACGAACTGGATGCGGCCATCTTCTACCGCAGCGATCGCAGGCTCGGCCAGCGGTTTGGTGGACACGTACCACTGATCGGTCAGCCACGGCTCGATGATGGTGCCGGAGCGGTCGCCTTTCGGCACTTTCAGGCCGTGATCATCGACGCTGACCAGCAGGCCGGCTGCGTCGAATGCCGCGACGATCTGCTTGCGCGCTTCAAAGCGGTCCAGGCCGGCGTATTCGGCCGGGATCTGGCCGTCGACGCTTTCGTTCAGCGTGCCGTCGAGGTTGAACACCTGGGCCGCCGGCAACACGTTGGCGTTCTTGTCGAAGATGTTCAGCAGCGGCAGGTTGTGGCGCTTGCCGACTTCGTAGTCGTTGAAATCGTGGGCCGGGGTGATTTTCACGCAACCGGTGCCGAATTCGGGGTCGCAGTAATCGTCGCCGATGATCGGAATGCGCCGGCCAACCAGGGGCAGCTCGACGAACTTGCCAATCAGGGCTTGGTAGCGCTCATCGTTCGGGTTCACCGCAACGGCGGAGTCACCCAGCATGGTTTCCGGGCGCGTGGTGGCGACGATCAGGTAATCCTTGCCTTCGGCGGTCTTGGCGCCGTCGGCCAGCGGGTACTTCAGGTTCCACAGGAAGCCTTTCTCGTCGTGGTTCTCCACTTCGAGGTCGGAAATGGCCGTATGCAACTTGGTGTCCCAGTTGACCAGGCGCTTGCCGCGATAGATCAGCCCGTCTTCATGCAGGCGCACGAAGGCTTCTTTCACCGCTTCCGAGAGACCGTCGTCCATGGTGAAACGTTCGCGGCTCCAGTCCACGGACGAGCCCAGGCGACGGATCTGGCGGCTGATGTTGCCACCGGACTCGTCTTTCCATTCCCAGACTTTCTCGAGGAATTTCTCGCGTCCCAGGTCATGGCGGTTCTGGCCCTGGGCTTCGAGGCGACGTTCCACCAGCATCTGCGTGGCGATGCCAGCGTGGTCGGTGCCCGGCTGCCAAAGGGTGTTGCGGCCTTGCATACGGCGGAAACGGATCAGGGCATCCATGATCGCGTTGTTGAAACCGTGGCCCATGTGCAGGCTGCCGGTGACGTTCGGCGGCGGGATCATGATGGTGTAGGAATCGCCCGCGCCTTGCGGAGCGAAATAATTCTCGGACTCCCAGGTGTTGTACCAGGAAGTTTCAATGGCGTGCGGCTGGTAGGTCTTATCCATGCGCGGCGGGACCCTATTGGCATTTATTCAGGAAAAGCCGGGAAGTATAGCGGGCGGGGGAGATGCAAGCCACACGCAGCAAGCGAGAAGCCGGACACGGTTGAACCCTGTGGGAGCGAGCCTGCTCGCGATGAGGCCAGCAGATTCAACATCAATGGGGACTGACAGTCCGTTATCGCGAGCAGGCTCGCTCCCACAGGATGTTCACAATGAGGCAGAGGGCGTTATTCGTACTGACTCAGCAATCGCTCCATCCGCGCATCCAGCCGGCGCTTGATCTCGGTCTCGATGTGCGGAGCGAAGTCGTCGATAACGTCTTGCATGATCAATTGTGCGGCGGCGCGCAGTTCGCTTTCCAGGTGCAACAGCGCATCGGGGCCTTTGGCCTCGGCCTTGGGCGCCGGCTTGGGTTCGGGCTGGCCGTTGATCGGCTCGAACAGCAGTGGAATCTGCTCGTCATGCTCAGGCTCGTGCTCCACCGTATCGGTCAACAGCGGTGGTTGCAGGTTGTCGTCGCCGAGCAGTTGGCGGATCGACTCGAGGTCGTCCAGCAGGTGCGTGGGCTTTTGTGGCGGTTTTGGAGTGTCCATCGTGGGCTCAGAGTCGCTGTAAACGGTGGTCTTGCAGAGGATAGCCCTGTTCGCGGTAGAAACGGAAACTCTCCCGCGCGGCTTGCCGGATGCCCGGGTCTTCCACCACCACTTCCGCCACACGGGCGAAGCGCTGGGCAAAAGGCGGCACTTTCAGGTCAAGGTTGACCAGCAAGTCCTGGTGCTGACCGCAGTCATCTCCCAGCCCGAGCACGATCAATCCTTCGGGTTCGTTTTCGGCCGGGCCATGGGGTACGAAGCTCTCGCCCTTGAAGGCCCACAGGCGTGCATCGAGGTCATCGCGCTGGGCGGCATCGCTGCAATGCAGGTAGATGCGGTGGCCCATGCGCCAGGCCTTTTCGGTGAGCTTGCAGGCGAAATCCAGCCGCGCCGACGGATCGGCGCTGGGCAGGATGTAGAAATCGACTTTGGTCATTGCAGTTCCTGAGCCGCCATTGGCGCCGCCCGAAGGCGACGCCAACGCCGGTCATCGGTGTCAGGCCTTGGCGCGGTCCAGCAGGTATTGGGTCAGCAGGGGAACCGGCCGGCCGGTGGCGCCCTTGTCCTTGCCGCCGCTGGTCCAGGCTGTGCCGGCGATATCCAGGTGCGCCCAGTTCAGGTTCTTGGTGAAGCGCGAGAGGAAGCACGCCGCGGTGATCGTCCCGGCTTTCGGGCCGCCGATGTTGGCGATGTCGGCGAACGGGCTGTCCAGCTGCTCCTGGTATTCGTCGAACAGCGGCAATTGCCAGGCGCGGTCGTCGGCTTGCTGGCCGGCGCTGAGCAGTTGGCCGATCAGCTCGTCGTTGTTGCCCAGCAGGCCCGAGGTGTGGGCGCCGAGGGCGACGACGCAGGCGCCGGTCAGGGTGGCGATGTCGATCACCGCTTGCGGCTTGAAGCGTTCGGAGTAGGTGAGGGCGTCACACAGCACCAGGCGGCCTTCGGCGTCGGTGTTGAGGATTTCCACGGTCTGGCCGCTCATGGTGGTGACGATGTCGCCTGGACGCGAGGCGTTACCGCTGGGCATGTTCTCGGCGCAGGCCAGGATGCACACCAGGTTGATCGGCAGTTGCAGTTCGAGCACGGCGCGCAGGGTGCCGAACACGCTCGCGGCGCCGCCCATGTCGTATTTCATCTCATCCATGCCGGCGCCCGGCTTGAGGCTGATGCCGCCGGTGTCGAAGGTGATGCCCTTGCCGACCAGTGCGTACGGCTTCTCGGACTTCTTGCCACCGTTGTATTGCATGACGATCAGGCGTGGCGGCTGTGCGCTGCCCTGGCCGACGGAATAGAACGAGCCCATGCCCAGGTCTTTGATTTTCTTTTCGTCGAAGACTTCGACTTTCAGGCCCTTGAATTCCTTGCCCAACGCCTTGGCCTGTTCACCCATGAACGTCGGGTGGCAGATGTTCGGTGGCAGATTGCCCAGGTCGCGGGTGAAGGCCATGCCGTTGGCGATCGCGGTGGCGTGGGTCACGGCACGCTGAACTTCAGCCTGGGCAGCCTTGATGGTCAGCAGGGTGATTTTTTTCAGGGCGCGGGGTTCGGCTTTCTGGCTCTTGAACTGGTCGAACTGGTATTCGCCGTCCACCAGGGTTTCAGCCAGCAGGCGGTTTTTGCCGTAGCTGTCGCGACCCTTGACCACCAACTCGTCCAGCGCCAGGACGGCATCAGCGCCACCCAGACCCTTGAGGGTGCCCAACACGCCGGCGATGATTTTACGGAACGGACGGTCGCCCAGTTCGGCGTCCTTGCCCACGCCCACCAGCAGCACGCGCTCGGCCTTGAGGTTGGGCAGGTTGTGCAGCAACAGGCTCTGGCCGACTTTGCCAGCCAGGTCGCCGCGCTTGAGCACAGCGCTGATGGCACCGCCGCTCAGGCTGTCGAGTTGGGTGGCGACGACGCCGAGCTGGCGGTTTTCACCGACGGCAACCACCAGCGTGGCGGTTTTCAACGTTTCTGGGCTGACGCTTTTTACAACCAGTTCCATGTCCGGATCCCTGAATGAATGGTCAAGATGCCAGGCGCCGACACAATGGCGCGCTGAGCGAGCTTCTTCTATATAAGAGAAGCGCCGGTGCTTGCCGGCGACAAAGGCCGCAGTTTGAACCCCGGCGCCAGGGCCTGACAACCCCACCGACAGCGCTAAATTGTGGCTTTAAGCACCGGGTTAAAGCGTGCGAAGTGACAGGCGCCCCCAATCACAGGATAATGCGGCTCTTTTTTCGGCGGCGCGCTGTGGCGGGCCGGCTCGATACGTTTGCTTGTTTGGCCGCCTTAGGGTTTGTATGAAAAGTCGCCGAGCGGCGATCAGGCAAGGCGAAAACAGGCGAGGAAGCGGAGTTGACTGGTTGTCAATGAGCATTCCGAGCCTGTTTTCAACGCAGCATGATCGTCGCGCAGGCACTTTTCGTACAAATCCTAGCCTGACAGCCCTGGAGTGTCTGGTGTGATCGTCTTCCGTTATCTATCCCGCGAAGTCCTGCTGACCCTGAGCGCCGTCAGCGCCGTGCTGCTGGTCATCATCATGAGCGGGCGCTTCATCAAATACCTCGCCCAGGCGGCCTCCGGCGCGCTGGATCCAGGCTCGCTGTTCCTGATCATGGGGTTCCGCCTGCCGGGCTTTTTGCAATTGATCCTGCCGCTGGGGTTGTTCCTGGGCATTCTGCTGGCCTACGGCCGGTTGTACCTGGACAGCGAAATGACCGTGCTGTCGGCCACCGGCATGAGCCAGCAACGTCTGTTTCGCATGACCCTCTTCCCGGCCACTCTGGTGGCGCTGGTTGTGGCCTGGCTGAGTCTTAGCCTGGCGCCCCAGGGAGCCAACCAGTTCCAGATGCTGATCAACCAGCAGGACGCCCTGACCGAGTTCGACACCTTGGTGCCCGGGCGCTTCCAGGCCCTGCGCGACGGGACTCGCGTCACCTATACCGAAGAACTCTCGGAAGACCGGGTCGACCTGGGCGGCGTCTTCATTACGCAAAAGAACGTGTCTTCCGACACCAAGAAGGACCGCGGCATTTCGGTGCTGGTGGCTGAGAAGGGGCGTCAGGAAATCAACCCCGACGGCAACCGCTACCTGATCCTGGAAAACGGCTACCGCTACGACGGCAAGCCGGGGCAGGCCGATTACCGGGCCATCAAGTACGACACCTATGGCGTATTGCTGCCCAAGCCCGAGGTCAGCGACGAAGTCACCGACCGCGATGCCATGCCCACCTCCAGCTTGCTGGGCAACAACGACATTCGGGCGCGCACTGAATTGCAATGGCGCCTTTCGCTGCCGCTGCTGGTATTCATCGTGACCCTCATGGCGGTCCCGCTGGCGCGAGTCAATCCGCGCCAGGGCCGTTTCCTCAAGCTGCTACCGGCGATTCTTCTGTATATGGCTTACCTGACCATCCTGATTTCCGCCCGTAGCGCGCTGGAGAAAGGCAAGATCCCGCCCGCGCTGGGCCTTTGGTGGGTGCATTCGATCTTCCTGGCGATTGGCCTCGGGTTGCTCTACTGGGAACCACTGCGCCTGAAGCTGGCCAGTCGTCGCAGCGCGCTAGAGGTGGCCCGTGGTTAAACTCGATCGGTACATCGGCAGCAGTGTGTTCATGGCGATTCTCGCGGTGCTGGGGATCATTCTTGGCCTGGCGACCCTGTTCGCCTTCATCGATGAAATGGGTGATGTCAGCGACACCTATACCTTGATGGACGTGTTGAGCTACGTATTGCTGACCGCCCCGCGGCGGCTCTACGACATGTTGCCGATGGCGGCGCTGATCGGTTGCCTGATCGGCCTGGGCAGCCTGGCAAGTAACAGCGAGCTGACCATCATGCGCGCCGCCGGTGTTTCCGTTGGTCGGATCGTCTGGGCCGTGATGAAGCCGATGCTGGTGCTGATGCTGGTGGGTTTGCTGGTCGGCGAATACGTTGCCCCGGCCACCGAAAACACCGCTCAGGCCAACCGTTCCCTGGCCCAGGGTGGTGGCGACGCACAAAGCGCCAAGCACGGCCTGTGGCACCGCCAGGGTGACGAGTTCATCCACATCAACTCGGTCCAGCCCAACGGTGTCCTGTATGGCGTGACCCGCTACCGTTTCGACGACCAGCGGCACATGCTGTCGTCGAGCTTCGCCAAGCGCGCCAAGTTTGTTGAAGATCACTGGCAGCTCAATGATGTCACCACCACGTTGTTCCATGACAAGCGCACTGAAGTGGTCGCCGCGCCGCAAGAGCGTTGGGACGTGGCGCTGAGCCCGCAGTTGCTCAGCACTGTGGTGATGGCGCCGGACTCCCTGTCGATTACCGGTTTGTGGGGGTATATCCACTATCTGGCGGATCAGGGCTTGAACAACGGTCGCTACTGGTTGGCTTTTTGGGTCAAGGTGTTGCAGCCGCTGGTCACCGCAGCCTTGGTGCTGATGGCGATTTCCTTCATCTTCGGCCCGCTGCGTTCGGTGACCCTCGGTCAGCGTGTGTTTACCGGCGTACTGGTGGGTTTCACCTTCCGTATTGCTCAGGATTTGCTGGGGCCGTCGAGCCTGGTATTCGGTTTCTCGCCGCTGTTTGCGGTGCTGGTGCCGGCCGGTGTCTGTGCGTTGGCCGGGTTCTGGCTGTTGCGCCGGGCCGGTTGATAAGCGCACCGGTGGCGAGGGGGCTGTGGGGGCAAGGCTGTGTGGGAGCAAAGCTTGCTCCCACTTGCGCGGTGTATCAGGTACAATTCCCGGCTATTTTTCGGCGGGCCATGCCTGCAGCCTTTTTGAGTGTTGATCCGTGAGTGATTTGAGTCATATCCGCAATTTCTCCATCATCGCCCACATTGACCATGGCAAGTCGACGCTGGCTGATCGCTTCATCCAGATGTGCGGCGGCCTGGCCGAGCGTGAAATGGAAGCCCAGGTCCTGGATTCCATGGATCTGGAGCGTGAGCGCGGGATCACCATCAAGGCCCACAGCGTTACGCTCTACTACAAGGCCCGCGACGGCATAACCTATCAGCTGAACTTCATCGATACCCCGGGCCACGTCGACTTCACCTATGAAGTCAGCCGGTCGCTGGCGGCCTGTGAAGGTGCATTGCTGGTGGTCGATGCCGGCCAGGGCGTCGAGGCGCAGTCGGTTGCCAACTGCTACACGGCCATCGAGCAGGGCCTGGAAGTCATGCCGGTGCTGAACAAGATCGACCTGCCCCAGGCCGATCCGGACCGCGTGAAGGAAGAAATCGAGAAAATCATCGGCATCGATGCCACCGACGCGGTCACTTGCAGCGCCAAGACCGGCCTGGGCGTGGACGAAGTGCTCGAGCGCCTGGTGACCACCATTCCCGCGCCGACCGGCAACATCGAAGATCCGCTGCAAGCGTTGATCATCGATTCCTGGTTCGACAACTACCTGGGCGTCGTCTCCCTGGTTCGCGTGCGCCACGGCCGCGTCAAGAAGGGTGACAAGATCCTGGTCAAATCCACCGGCAAGATCCACCTGGTGGACAGCGTCGGTGTCTTCAACCCGAAACACACCGCCACCGTTGATCTGAAGGCCGGTGAAGTGGGTTTCATCATCGCCGGCATCAAGGACATTCACGGTGCACCGGTCGGTGACACCCTGACCTTGAGCTCCACCCCCGACGTCGATGTGCTGCCCGGCTTCAAGCGTATCCAGCCTCAGGTCTACGCCGGCCTGTTCCCAGTCAGCTCCGACGACTTCGAGGATTTCCGCGAAGCCCTGCAAAAGCTGACCCTGAACGACTCGTCCCTGCAATACACCCCGGAAAGCTCCGACGCCCTGGGCTTTGGCTTCCGTTGCGGATTCCTGGGCATGCTGCACATGGAGATCATCCAGGAGCGCCTGGAGCGCGAGTACGACCTGGACCTGATCACCACGGCGCCGACGGTAATTTTCGAGCTGCTGCTCAAGAACGGCGAAACCATCTACGTCGACAACCCGTCCAAGTTGCCGGACCTGTCGGCCATCGAGGATATGCGCGAGCCGATCGTGCGGGCCAACATCCTTGTGCCGCAGGAGCATCTGGGCAACGTCATTACCCTGTGCATCGAAAAGCGTGGCGTGCAGCACGACATGCTGTTCCTCGGTACCCAGGTCCAGGTGACCTACGACCTGCCGATGAACGAAGTGGTGCTGGACTTCTTCGATCGCCTGAAATCCACCAGTCGCGGCTATGCTTCGCTGGACTATCATTTCGATCGTTACCAATCGGCTAATCTGGTGAAGCTGGATGTGCTGATCAACGGTGAGAAAGTCGATGCCCTGGCATTGATCGTGCACCGTGACAACGCGCACTACAAAGGTCGTGCATTGACCGAGAAGATGAAGGAACTGATTCCGCGGCAGATGTTCGATGTGGCAATCCAGGCCGCCATTGGTGGGCAGATTGTGGCGCGTACAACCGTCAAGGCGCTCAGAAAGAACGTATTGGCCAAATGCTATGGCGGCGACGTCAGCCGTAAGCGCAAGCTGTTGGAAAAGCAGAAGGCCGGTAAAAAACGCATGAAGCAGGTTGGTAACGTGGAAATTCCACAGGAAGCCTTCCTTGCGGTGCTCAGGTTGGATAGTTAGGTCCTATGTCGCTAAATTTCCCGCTGTTGCTGGTTATCGCCGTGTTCGTCTGCGGCCTGTTGGCGTTGCTTGATCTGTTGTTCCTGGCGCCGCGGCGCCGGGCTGCCATCGCCTCCTATCAGGGCAGCGTCAGCCAGCCTGATGGGGTGGTGGTCGAAAAGCTCAACAAGGAACCGCTGCTGGTCGAATACGGCAAGTCGTTCTTTCCGGTGTTGTTCATCGTACTGGTGCTGCGCTCGTTCCTGGTGGAACCGTTCCAGATCCCGTCCGGCTCAATGAAGCCGACCCTGGATGTGGGCGACTTCATCCTGGTGAACAAGTTCTCCTACGGGATCCGCCTGCCGGTGATCGACAAGAAGGTCATCGAAATCGGTGACCCGCAACGCGGCGATGTCATGGTGTTCCGTTTTCCGAGCGATCCGAACGTCAACTACATCAAGCGTGTGGTCGGCTTGCCGGGAGACAAGATTCGCTACAGCGCCGACAAGCGCCTGTTCGTCAACGGCGAACTGGTGGCCGAACGGTTGATCGGCTCCGAGCCGGGCACACTGGGCAGCGCCGAGCTCTACCAGGAAAAGCTCGGCGAGGCCGAACACCTTATCCGCAAGGAAATGAGCCGTTACCGCGCCGCACCGGACCATTCGTGGACCGTGCCGGCCGGGCACTATTTCATGATGGGCGACAACCGCGACAACTCCAACGACAGCCGGTACTGGGATGATCCGAACATTCCCAAGGACATGCTGGGCATGGTCCCCGACCGTAATATCGTCGGTAAGGCCTTTGCGGTCTGGATGAGCTGGCCGGAACCCAAACTCAGTCACCTGCCGAATTTCTCGCGGGTTGGCCTGATCAAGTAATCACACACGGCGCTGTTGAACACAGCGCCGAATGCATTTCTGGAGCCTGCACAAGGTTGCCCGAAGGCATGAAGCCAACGATAGTCAGGACGTCATTTTTGAACACAGCGTTAATTGTCCCAAGCCAACGGCGCTTCGCGGCCGTGGTGGTGGAATCCAGCCACGAACTCAGCGTGGGTAAACCGTGAGCGTTTCTCTAAGCCGTCTCGAGCGTCAGCTCGGCTACACTTTCAAGGATCAGGAGCTGATGCTTCTGGCTCTCACTCACCGCAGTTTTGCCGGGCGCAACAACGAACGCCTGGAATTTCTGGGTGATGCCATCCTCAACTTCGTGGCTGGCGAGGCATTGTTCGAACGCTTCCCGCTGGCTCGGGAAGGCCAGTTGTCGCGTTTGCGCGCGCGCCTGGTCAAAGGTGAGACCCTGGCCGTGCTGGCCCGCGGTTTCGACCTGGGTGAGTACCTGCGCCTGGGCTCCGGTGAATTGAAGAGCGGCGGTTTCCGTCGTGAGTCGATTCTGGCCGATGCCCTGGAAGCGCTGATTGGCGCGATCTACCTGGACGCCGGCATGGAAATGGCGCGCGAGCGCGTGCTGGCCTGGCTGACCTCCGAGATCGACAGCCTGACGCTGGTGGATACCAACAAGGACCCGAAAACCCGTTTGCAGGAATTCCTGCAATCGCGCAGTTGCGAGTTGCCGCGTTACGAAGTGGTGGATATCCAGGGCGAGCCGCATTGCCGAACCTTCTTCGTCGAATGCGAAGTGGTCTTATTGAATGAAAAAAGCCGGGGTCAGGGTGTGAGTCGTCGTATTGCCGAACAGGTAGCGGCCGCCGCAGCACTGATTGCCCTGGGCGTGGAGAATGGCAATGACTGATACAACCGTCACCCGCTGCGGCTATGTCGCCATTGTCGGCCGGCCGAACGTGGGCAAGTCCACGCTGCTCAATCACATCCTGGGCCAGAAGCTGGCGATCACTTCGCGCAAGCCCCAGACCACCCGCCACAACATGCTGGGTATCAAGACCGAAGGCGCCGTACAGGCGATCTACGTTGATACCCCCGGCATGCACAAAGGTGGCGAAAAAGCGCTGAACCGCTACATGAACAAGACTGCTTCGGCGGCGCTGAAAGACGTCGATGTGGTGATCTTCGTGGTTGATCGCACCAAGTGGACCGAAGAAGACCAGATGGTTCTCGAACGCGTCCAGTACGTGACAGGTCCCTTGATCGTGGCGCTGAACAAGACCGACCGCATCGAAGACAAGGCCGAATTGATGCCGCACCTGAGCTGGTTGCAGGAGCAATTGCCCAAGGCCCAGATCATGCCCATTTCGGCCCAGCACGGCCACAATCTCGATGCGCTGGAGCGAGTGATCGCCGAGCACCTGCCGGAAAACGATCACTTCTTTCCCGAAGACCAGATCACCGACCGCAGCAGCCGCTTCCTGGCCGCCGAACTGGTGCGCGAGAAAATCATGCGCCAATTGGGCGCAGAGCTGCCGTACCAGATCACCGTGGAAATCGAAGAGTTCAAGCAGCAGGGCAAGACCCTGCACATCCATGCGCTGATCCTCGTCGAACGCGACGGCCAGAAAAAAATCATCATTGGCGACAAGGGCGAGCGTATCAAGCGCATCGGCACCGAAGCGCGCAAGGACATGGAGCTGTTGTTCGACTCCAAGATCATGCTCAACCTGTGGGTCAAGGTGAAGGGTGGTTGGTCCGATGATGAGCGGGCGCTGCGGTCGTTGGGTTACGGCGACCTGTAAAGCTCTTCCTGAGTGCATGAATTTCCATTGTGGGAGCGAGCCTGCTCGCGATAGCGGTCTGTCAGTCAACATTCCTGTTGAATATCAGTCCCTCATCGCGAGCAGGCTCGCTCCCACAGTGGTTTGTGGTTGTCAGTAATACTGCGTTTACTCATTGAGAGCTGCGATCCCATGCCGCCAACCCAACCCACCGCCCAACCCGCCTACGTCCTGCATTCGCGCGCCTACCGCGAAAGCAGCGCCTTGGTGGACTTTCTTACGCCCCAGGGGCGACTGCGGGCGGTGTTGCGGAGCGCGCGTGGCAAGGCCGGAACGCTGGCGCGGCCGTTCGTGCCGCTGGAAGTGGAATTCCGGGGGCGGGGCGAGTTGAAGAACGTCGGGCGCATGGAAAGTAACGGTGTTGCGGCCTGGCTTAACGGCGAGGCGTTGTTCAGCGGCCTTTATCTCAACGAGCTGCTGATCCGCCTGCTGCCCGCCGAAGACCCCCATCCCGCAGTGTTCGATCACTATGCCGCCACACTGTTGGCCCTGGCCGAAGGTCGCCCTCTGGAACCGCTGTTGCGTTCCTTCGAGTGGCGGCTACTGGACGATCTGGGCTACGGTTTTGCCCTGAACACCGATCTGCATGGCGAGCCCATCGCAGCGGACGGTCTGTATCGGCTGCAGGTGGATGCCGGCCTGGAACAGGTCTACCTGCTGCAACCCGGGTTGTTCAATGGCACCGAACTTCTGGCCATGGCCGAGGCCGACTGGAGTGCGCCGGGCGCGCTCTCGGCGGCCAAGCGTCTGATGCGCCAGGCCCTGGCGGTTCATTTGGGCGGTCGGCCGCTGGTCAGTCGCGAGCTGTTTCGCAAGCCTTGATCAACCCGTATGCTGTGGGCCGAATCTCTGTCCATCTCAGGAGCGCTTTTCGTGAGCACCAGCAATCGCATTCTTCTCGGCGTGAACATCGACCATGTCGCCACCCTGCGCCAAGCCCGTGGTACCCGCTACCCGGACCCGGTCAAGGCCGCGCTGGATGCTGAAGAGGCAGGCGCCGACGGCATCACCGTGCACCTGCGTGAAGACCGCCGTCACATCCAGGAGCGCGACGTACTGCTGCTCAAGGACGTGTTGCAAACGCGCATGAATTTCGAAATGGGCGTGACCGAAGAAATGATGGTGTTTGCCGAACGCATCCGCCCCGCGCACATTTGCCTGGTGCCCGAGACGCGTCAGGAGCTGACCACCGAAGGCGGCCTGGACGTAGCGGGGCAGGAAGCACGGATCAGGGCGGCGGTGGAGCGTTTGTCGAAGATCGGCGCAGAGGTGTCGCTGTTCATCGACGCCGACGAGCGGCAGATCGAAGCCTCCAGGCGCGTCGGTGCCCCGGCCATCGAACTGCACACTGGCCGTTATGCCGATGCGCAAACGCCCACCGAGGTGGCTGAAGAGCTGCAGCGGGTAGCCGACGGCGTCGCCTTCGGTCTGGCCCAGGGCCTGATTGTGAATGCTGGCCATGGCTTGCATTACCACAACGTCGAGGCCGTCGCGGCCATCAAGGGCATCAATGAACTGAACATTGGCCATGCGCTGGTGGCCCATGCATTGTTTGTCGGGTTCAAGTCGGCGGTGGCTGAAATGAAAGCGCTGATCCTGGCAGCCGCCAAAGTTTGATGCATACGCAGGGCCCATGTGGGAGCGAGCCTGCTCGCGATAGCGGTCTGACATTCACCATTGATGTCGACTGACACACCGCTATCGCGAGCAGGCTCGCTCCCACAAGGGGGCCTCAGTGTATTGGGGATTCAGAGCGGCGGGGTTTCTGGATTTGGCTTGCTCTTGTCGACGCCCGGCACGTGCAGGTTGCCCTCGGCCACCTGGTCGCCTTCGAGCTGCGGCTGTGTGACCCAGGTCAGGATGTCGTAGTAGCGGCGGATGTTTGCCACGAAATGCACCGGTTCACCGCCCCGGGCGTAGCCGTAGCGGGTTTTGCTGTACCACTTCTTCTGGGAAAGGCGCGGCAGGATCTTCTTCACATCCAGCCACTTGTTCGGATTCAACCCTTCCTTGGCCGCCAGTTTGCGAGCGTCATCCAGGTGACCGCCACCCACGTTGTAGGCGGCGAGGGCGAACCAGGTGCGGTCCGGCTCCTCGATGCTCTCGTCCAGTTGTTCTTTTATGTAGGCCAGGTACTTGGCGCCACCCATGATGCTCTGCTTGGGGTCCAGGCGATTGGACACACCCATGGCCTGGGCGGTGTTCTGGGTCAGCATCATCAGGCCGCGCACACCGGTCTTGGACGTGACTGTCGGCTGCCACAGTGATTCCTGGTAGCCGATGGCCGCCAGCAGGCGCCAGTCGACTTTTTCCGCCTTGGCGTAGTTCTTGAAATGCTTCTCGTACTTGGGCAGACGCTGCTGCAAATGCTGGGCGAAGGTGTAGGCGCCGACATAACCCAGGACATCAACGTGCCCGTAGTAGCGATCCTTCAGGCGTTGCAGGGTGCCATTCTTCTGCACTTTGTCCAGGTAGGCGTTGATTTCGTTGAGCAGGCTGTTGTCTTCGCCAGGGGCCACGGCCCAGCTCTGGTTGCTGGCATCGCCCAGGTCGAAAGCGACCCGCACGTTGGGGAAGTACACCTGGTTCATTGCCACTTCGTTGGAGTCCACCAGCGTCAGGTCGATCTGGCCTTCATCCACCATGCGCAGCAGGTCGACGACTTCTACCGCGTCGGACTCTTCGTATTCGATGCCGGGATATTTCTGTTTCAACTGCGCCAATTGTTCGGCGTGGGTGCTGCCCTTGAGCACCATGATCTTCTTGCCCGCCAGGGCGGCCGGGTCGGTGGGGCGTGACTGGCCGTTGCGGTAGATGATTTGTGGGGTGACTTCGAGGTAGGAGTGGGAAAATCGCACCTGACTCTTGCGTTTTTCGCTGCTGACCAGGCCGGCGGCAGCCAGTACCGGGCCGTTGGGCTTGCCCAGCTGGGTGAAAAGGTCATCGAGGTTGTCGGCGGTCTCGATTTTCAGCTCCACCCCCAAATCGTCGGCGAAACGCTTCACCAGCTCGTATTCGAAGCCGGTTTCACCATTGCGATCCTGGAAGTAGGTGGCGGGGCTGTTTCGGGTAACCACCCGCAGCACGCCATCCTCCTTCACGCGCTCCAGTGTGTTGGGTTTCTCAACACAACCACTGAGCACCAGGAAGAGTCCGGTTGCGATCAGCCACTTGGCGTACCGCGGACGCAAAGCCGTTGGGGAAAACATCTGCGCAGTATACGCAAACGGCCCCGACCGCCATATCTCGACAGCAGAAGGCCAGTCTGCTAGCGGTTGCAAAACGTGTCCGCAACACAGGCGGGCCGGGGGGCGCCGTGTTTTGCCCCGATGAAAAATATCTCGGTACGACCGTGCAAACGGGGGCCGGAAGAGCCATTCCTGCAAAGACCGACATTCGGCCAGCATCGTACGTGCCGTTTCGGGTGCCGTCGCCAGCGGTTTAGGCTAGAATGCACGGCCTCAAAGCACACCCCCTTCCCGAGGCTGTCCCGAAGATGTTGATCCTGCGCGGCGCTCCTGCCCTTTCTGCCTTTCGCCACAGCAAACTCCTTGAGCAACTGAGCCAGAAGGTTCCGGCTGTCAGTGGCTTGTATGCTGAATTCGCTCACTTCGCCGAAGTCACCGGCGGTTTGACCGGCGACGAACAGCAGGTGCTCGCGCGCCTTCTGAAGTACGGTCCCAGTGTTCCTGTCCAGGAGCCGACCGGTCGTCTGTTCCTGGTGCTGCCACGTTTCGGCACCATTTCGCCATGGTCGAGCAAGGCCAGCGACATCGCCCGCAACTGCGGCCTGGCGAAAATCCAGCGCCTGGAGCGCGGCATTGCCTTTTATGTCGCCGGTGAGTTCAGCGAGGCCGAGGCCCAACTGATTGCCGAGGGCCTGCATGACCGCATGACCCAGATCGTCCTGGGCAACCTGGAGCAGGCCGCGGGCCTGTTCAGCCATGCCGAGCCAAAACCGCTGACCGCCATCGATGTGCTGGGCGGCGGCCGTGCCGCACTGGAAAAAGCCAACGCCGAACTGGGCCTGGCCCTGGCCGAAGACGAGATCGATTACCTGGTCAACGCCTTCCAGGGCTTGAAGCGCAACCCCCACGACATCGAACTGATGATGTTCGCCCAGGCCAACTCCGAGCACTGCCGGCACAAGATCTTCAACGCCAGTTGGGACATTGACGGCCAGAGCCAGGAAAAAAGCCTGTTCGGCATGATCAAGAACACCTATCAGATGCACAACGAAGGTGTGCTCTCGGCCTACAAGGACAACGCCGCGGTGATCGTCGGCAACGTCGCCGGGCGTTTCTACCCGAATCCTGAGACCCGCCAGTACGGTGCGGTCCAGGAGCCGGTGCACATCCTGATGAAGGTCGAGACCCACAACCACCCGACCGCCATCGCCCCGTTCCCGGGCGCGTCCACCGGTTCCGGTGGCGAGATCCGCGACGAAGGCGCCACCGGTCGCGGTGCCAAGCCCAAGGCTGGCCTGACCGGCTTCACCGTATCGAACCTGCAGATCCCGGGCTTTGAACAGCCGTGGGAAAAGCCGTACGGCAAGCCCGAGCGCATCGTCAACGCCCTGGACATCATGATCGAAGGTCCTCTTGGGGGCGCGGCGTTCAACAACGAATTCGGCCGTCCGGCCCTGACCGGTTACTTCCGTACCTTCGAGCAATCCATCACCACCCCTCGCGGTGAAGAAGTGCGCGGCTACCACAAGCCGATCATGCTCGCCGGCGGCATGGGCAACATCCGCGCCGAACACGTGCAGAAAGGCGAGATCCTGGTCGGTTCCAAGCTGATCGTCCTCGGTGGCCCGGCCATGCTGATCGGCCTGGGCGGCGGCGCCGCTTCCTCCATGGCGACCGGCACCAGCTCGGCGGACCTGGACTTCGCCTCGGTCCAGCGGGAAAACCCGGAAATGGAACGCCGTTGCCAGGAAGTCATCGACCGTTGCTGGCAGTTGGGTGAACACAACCCCATCAGCTTCATCCACGACGTCGGCGCGGGCGGCCTGTCCAACGCCTTCCCGGAACTGGTCAACGACGGTGGCCGTGGTGGCCGCTTCGAACTGCGCAACATTCCGAACGACGAGCCGGGCATGGCCCCGCACGAAATCTGGAGCAACGAATCCCAGGAACGTTACGTCCTGGCGGTCGGCCCGGCCGACTTCGAGCGTTTCCAGGCCATTTGCGAACGCGAGCGCTGCCCGTTCGCCGTGGTCGGCGAAGCCACTGCCGAGCCGCAACTGACCGTCACCGACAGCCACTTCGGCAACAGCCCGGTGGACATGCCGCTGGAAGTGCTGCTGGGCAAGGCTCCGCGCATGCACCGTTCGGCCGTTCGCGAAGCCGAGCTGGGCGATGATTTCGACCCGTCGACGCTCGACGTTGCCGATTCCATCGAACGCGTCCTGCACCACCCGGCCGTGGCGAGCAAAAGTTTCCTGATCACCATCGGCGACCGCACCATCACCGGTCTTGTGGCCCGTGATCAAATGGTCGGCCCGTGGCAGGTGCCGGTGGCCGACGTTGCCGTGACCGCCACCAGCTTCGACGTCTACACCGGCGAAGCCATGGCCATGGGCGAGCGCACGCCGTTGGCGTTGCTGGACGCTCCGGCGTCGGGCCGCATGGCGATTGGCGAGACCCTGACCAACATCGCGGCCTCGCGCATCGGCAAGATCTCCGACATCAAACTGTCGGCCAACTGGATGTCCGCCGCCGGTCACCCGGGTGAAGACGCCCGCCTGTACGACACCGTCAAGGCTGTCGGCATGGAGCTGTGCCCGGAGCTGGGCATCACCATTCCGGTGGGCAAGGACTCCATGTCCATGGCCACGCGCTGGAACGACGAAGGCGTGGACAAGAGCGTCACCTCGCCGCTGTCGCTGATCGTCACCGGTTTCGCCCCGGTCACCGACATCCGCCAGACCCTGACCCCGCAACTGCGCATGGACAAGGGCACCACCGACCTGATCCTGATCGACCTGGGCCGTGGCCAGAACCGCATGGGCGCCTCGATCCTCGCCCAGGTGCACGGCAAGCTCGGCTCGCAAGCGCCGGACGTCGACGATGCCGAGGACCTGAAGGCGTTCTTCGCCGTCATCCAGGGCCTCAACGCCGATGGTCACCTGCTGGCCTACCACGACCGTTCCGACGGCGGTTTGCTGACCACCGTGGTGGAAATGGCTTTCGCCGGCCATTGCGGCCTGAGCTTGACCCTCGACAGCGTTGCCGAGTCTACGGCTGAAATCCCGGCCATCCTGTTCAACGAGGAACTGGGCGCGGTGATCCAGGTTCGCCAGGACGCCACCCCGGACATCCTTGCCCAGTTCAGCGCAGCTGGCCTGGCCGACTGCGTCTCGGTGATCGGCCAGCCGATCAACAACGCCCACATCAACATCACCTTCAACGGCGACACCGTCTTCGAAGGCCAGCGCCGTCTGTTGCAGCGCCAGTGGGCTGAAACCAGCTACCAGATCCAGCGCCTGCGCGACAACGCCGACTGCGCCGAGCAGGAATTCGACGCGCTGCTGGAAGAAGACAACCCGGGTTTGAGTGCCAAGCTCAGCTACGACGTCAACCACGATGTGGCCGCGCCTTACATCAAGAAAGGCATTCGCCCACAAGTGGCGGTGCTGCGTGAGCAGGGCGTCAACGGTCAGGTGGAAATGGCGGCGGCGTTCGACCGCGCCGGTTTCAACGCGATCGACGTGCACATGAGCGACATCCTGGCTGGCCGTGTCGACCTGAACGACTTCAAGGGCATGGTCGCCTGTGGCGGTTTCTCCTACGGCGACGTGCTGGGTGCCGGTGAAGGCTGGGCCAAGTCGGCACTGTTCAACAGCCGCGCCCGCGACGCGTTCCAGGGCTTCTTCGAACGCACCGACAGCTTCACCCTCGGCGTGTGCAACGGTTGCCAGATGATGTCCAACCTGCACGAGTTGATCCCGGGCAGCGAGTTCTGGCCGCACTTCGTGCGTAATCGTTCCGAGCAGTTCGAAGCGCGCGTGGCGATGGTCCAGGTCCAGGAGTCGAATTCGATCTTCCTGCAGGGCATGGCCGGTTCGCGCATGCCGATCGCCATCGCCCACGGCGAAGGCCATGCGGAATTCGAAAGCGAAGAAGCCCTGCTCGAAGCCGATTTGTCCGGTTGCGTGTCGCTGCGGTTCGTCGACAACCACGGCAAGGTCACCGAAACCTACCCGGCCAACCCGAACGGCTCGCCGCGCGGAATCACCGGCCTGACCAGCCGCGACGGCCGCGTCACGATCATGATGCCACACCCGGAACGTGTGTTCCGCGCGGTGCAGAACTCGTGGCGTTCGGACGACTGGAACGAAGACGCACCATGGATGCGCATGTTCCGCAACGCCCGCGTCTGGGTGAACTAAGACGGTGTACAAGCTCTGCTTCTTCGTCCCGGCCAGCCACCTGGACGTGGTCAAAAGCGCCGTATTCGCCGCCGGTGGCGGACGGATCGGCGCCTATGACCACTGCGCCTGGCAAGTGCTGGGCCTGGGCCAGTTCCGCCCCTTGGACGGCAGCCAGCCGTTCATTGGCGAAGCGGGGCAGGTCGAGCAGGTCGAGGAATGGAAAGTGGAGCTTGTCGTGGCCGATGAGATGATTCGTGCGGCGGTGGCGGCGTTGAAGCAGAGCCATCCCTATGAGACACCGGCTTATGAAGTGTGGCGGTTGGAGGATTTTTGACCTTCCCCCGCTCGAATGAAAAACCCGCTGATTAGATCAGCGGGTTTTTTATTGCCCACGATAAATCCCCTCGCCACAAGGATCCTGGTCTGTCAGACGCACCGAAGTTTCCGACATGTTTTTAAGGTTGTCCCTCGGAAGCGAGGGCTCTAGCCTTTGGGTGTCGCTGCCAATTCAGCGACCGGATTTGACCGTCCGAACTCACAAGACGCACCAGCGCACCAGGACCTATTTCAGGCGTTTTTCTTTCGTCTGAGGTATCGTGTCGCGGCGGCTGTGCGCGGGACGTCTTCGGACGTGCCGGTTTCCTTGTGAATCGGTCGGTCAACCCGCGTACAGCTGCCACTTTTTTGTTTGACCGCGAAATGGTGGTGGCTCCATCGATACCGAAGCCCTGCTAGCCAACCTCAGCGAAACCCTTGCTTCAGCCAATGCCATTCTCAGCGACCTTGCCTTCGATCTGGAAGGCTCGCGGCGGCACATGTTGTTGGGAGTGGCGCAGATAATTGAATTAGGGACGTTGTTGGCGAACAAGGCTTTGGATCGGGTAGAGCTTCGGACCTGATGCAAGTAAGTGCCGGCCTCATCGCGAGCAGGCTCGCTCCCACAAGGGACGGGTGTCGACCACAAGTTGTGAACACCACAAATCCACTGTGGGAGCGAGCCTGCTCGCGATAAATCGAAAGATGAATACAACAATCCCGGCAGAGCACTGAACCTGTAGCGAGCAAGCCTCAAGTGACAGCATCAGCCACCCTGTCGGGTAGATGGCATGGGTTTGAAAACTACTGGTGGATGTTTTCGAGCCGGCAAGCTTCTTTCTCGATGCCAATGCACTCGACCGGTTCACTCACGCCTTTCTCGAAGCGGCGTGCATTCATCAACAGGCCTCCCTTGATACCGCCGATGAATGCGAAGGCACCTTCACGGGAACCAGCGCTACGTACCGACAAATCCACCGCCGTGACATTAGGCCTGACTTCATACACCCAACCGCCGTTTTCTGCTTCCTGGGTTGCCCAGAGCTTGGCTTCGCTATAGTCGCGAAATGCCACAATGACCGATTGGGCCCGGGGAGACTCCGGCCACCTCACCGCTCTCAAATTCGCTGGCAAAGAGTTCCAGGCCCGTAACCCCTTGGCAAGCGCATCCGCGCCCTGGACCGCTCGGATCCGCCGTGACCTGAAGCCAGGCGGTATACCACGGCTCCTCTTTTCCATCTGCCGGTGTTCCGGCGCCCCATGCATCGTGGCTGGGCTGCCACACACACGCGCACGCTACCGCGACAACAGCTGTCGCCCGGGTAAAACCGTTATGAGTTGTCATGATTTGATGTCTCATCTGGAACGGTGAAGCCCTGTCGAATCACATACGTCATGACTGCCTATGTTTCGACGTGACACGTTTCACTATGGATTCTGCGGGGGGCGACCTGCTGGGCAGGGCCTCGACCCACCACATCAGTCCTGAGGGTAGATCAAGGTGGGTGAGGCGGTTGCGTTGCGCTTCCGGGGACTTGTAACAAGAAGTGGGAGGGACATAGTCTCAAGACCTGACAATTCGGTGTGTCAGGCAAATTGAGTTGACTGCTGTGGGGCTGCTGAGCAGCCCAGCGGGAGCAAGCTCCCTCGCCACAAAGGCTTCTTGCAGTAAGGGCGTGGAGTTATGGACGGATCTCGATCATGGTGCCATCCGGCACCAGGTTCCACACCTCGCGCATGTCCACATTGCGCATGGCAATGCAGCCGTCGGTCCAGTCCAGGGTGTGGAACAGCTGCTCAGGGTTTTCTTCGGAATCCGGGGTGCCATGGATCATGATCATGCCCCCCGGTTCCACGCCTTCGCGGCGGGCGCGGGCGGCGTCGCTGATGTTGGGGTAGGAAATGTGCATCGACAGGTAGAAGCGGTCGCTGGTCTTGCGCCAGTCGATCCAGTAGAAACCCTCGGGGGTGCGCTTGTCGCCTTCGATCAGCTTGGGGCCTTTTTTGGCGCCTTTGCCCAATGAAATGCGATAGGTCTTCAGTGGTTTGCCGTCGTTGATCAATTGCAATTGATGGGCGGACTTGAGCACCAGCACTTTTTCGATGGTCTTGCCGTTGTAGGTTCCCACCGCAGAAGCCTGGGACACCGCAGCGAACGACAAGCAGAACAGGACAAGCAACCAGCGCATTGAAACGATATCCCTAGAGGTGTCGCGGCTATTATGGATTTTTAGGTATTGGCAGGCTGGGCCAGCGGCGGGATCGATTCGGATCGCACCGGGTAGTCCTCGGTTCGCCGGTCAGCATAGAAGTATTCTAGGGTACGGCCCACCGTGCGGAAAGCCAGCTCGTCCCAGGGAATGTCCGCTTCGTCGAACAGTTTCACTTCCAGGCTCTCGGGCCCGGCGGCGAAATCTTCGTCCACCAGCTCGGCGCGGAAGAATACATGCACCTGGCTGATATGCGGAACATCAATCAACGTATAAATGCTCAGGTTGCGCACGCGGGCGCAGGCTTCTTCGGCGGTCTCGCGCACGGCGGCCTGCTCGACGGTTTCGCCGTTCTCCATGAAACCTGCCGGCAATGTCCAGTAACCGCGCCGTGGCTCGATGGCACGCCGGCACAGCAGCACTTTGCTGCCCCAGGTCGGCACGCAACCGGCCACGATATTGGGGTTCTGGTAGTGGATGGTGTGGCAGGTATCGCAGACAAAGCGCAAGCGCGAGTCGCCTTCGGGGATACGCTGGGTTACCGGGTTACCGCACTGGCTGCAGAATTTCATGCTTGGGTTCCTGAATGCTGCGCCTATCTTGGCGTCTGCGGGCGGCTGTCGGCAAGTTGTCGTTTCGCGACACGTCGCAGTGCGGGGGTTGGGCGGCTTGCCTGATTGGTGCATGATGCAAGGTAGCGAATAAATCGAGAAGTCTCATGCTGGACGAGCTACTGCATCGAGTAAGCAACCATACCCCACGTGATCTGGAGACTGACCGACGTTTCCCTGAAGCGGCGGTGCTGGTGCCCATTACCCGCAGTGACGAGCCGGAACTGGTCCTGACCCTGCGCGCCAGCGGGCTTTCGACCCATGGCGGCGAAGTGGCATTTCCCGGTGGGCGTCGCGACCCGGAAGACCCGGACCTGATTTTCACCGCCTTGCGCGAAGCCGAAGAAGAAATCGGCCTGCCCCCCGGCCTGGTGGAAGTGATCGGCCCCCTCAGTCCCTTGATCTCGCTGCACGGCATCAAGGTCACGCCCTACGTGGGGGTGATTCCCGATTACGTCGAATACCAGGCCAACGATGCCGAGATCGCCGCGGTGTTCAGCGTACCGCTGGAGTTCTTTCGCAAGGACCCGCGCGAGCACACTCATCGCATCGACTACCAGGGCTGCAGTTGGTATGTGCCCAGCTATCGTTTTGGCGAGTACAAGATCTGGGGCCTGACGGCGATCATGGTGGTCGAGCTGGTCAACCTGATGTTCGACGCCGGCATCGACCTGCACACCCCGCCCAAGACTTTCATCAATACCTGAAGCCCCGAGGAACCTCATGAAATACCGCCTGGGTGATGCCCGTGTCGAAACCCACCCACAGAGCTGGGTCGCCCCCAACGCCACATTGGTGGGCAAGGTCCGCCTCGAAGAAGGCGCCAATGTCTGGTTCAACGCGGTGCTGCGTGGCGATAACGAACTGATCCTGATCGGCAAAAACAGCAACGTGCAGGACGGCACGGTGATGCACACCGACATGGGCTTCCCGCTGACCATCGGCACCGGCGTGACCATCGGCCATAACGCCATGCTTCACGGTTGCACGGTGGGGGACTACAGCCTTATCGGCATCAATGCGGTGATCCTCAACGGCGCGAAGATCGGCAAGAACTGCATCATCGGCGCCAACTCGCTGATCGGCGAAGGCAAGGAGGTTCCTGACGGTTCGCTGGTGATGGGCTCACCCGGCAAGGTTGTGCGGGAATTGACCGAAGCGCAGAAGAAGATGCTCGAGGCCAGCGCGGCGCACTATGTTCACAACGCGCAGCGCTACGCCCGCGACTTGGCCGAGCAAGAGCAATGAACCCGCCAGAACGCCCGGTTCCGTCGCCCTGCGTGAACATCTGCGCCCTGGACGATGACGACATCTGCACCGGCTGCCAGCGCACCGTGGCGGAAATCACCCGTTGGAGCCGGATGGACAACGATGAGCGACGCAGTGTTCTGGCGTTGTGTCATGAAAGGGCCAAGGCCAGTGGATTGGTGTGGATGTTGCCGGTGAGGCGCTGACGCCCACACAAGACTCTGTAGGAGCACGTACCTGTGGGAGCAAAGCTTGCTCGCGATGCAGGCACCCAGGTCGTCAGGTGGACCGCGTGATCGTTCATCGCGGGCAAGCCTTGCTCCCACAGGTTTGGCTTCCACAGATGCTGTTCCCCAAAATCTTTATTTCAGCGACGCCACCGATCCAATCCCACCACCCCCAGCGCAATCGCGACAAACCCCGCCAATATCCCTGCGGCATTGATGAGCACCTGTGGATAACCCAGGTTCGCCACGTCAATGAAAGGGTAGGGGTACGCCGCCAGTAATTCCCCCCGCAGCAGGAGCCACGCGAAGTACACCACCGGGTAAATCATCCACAGCCCGATGTGCTTCATGCGCAAGGTGCCCTTGGGCACGCAGAACCACCAGTAGGTCATGAACAGCAACGGCATGACGTCGTGCAGCAATTCGTCGGCCACGAACTGCCAGCCTTCGGGTTGCCACAGATGTCGCAGCAGCAGGTTGTAGGCCAGGCCGACCAAGGTAATGCTCACGGTAATGCCGCTGCTGACCCCCGGCTGCAAGAACCAGCGCCGGGCCGGCGATTCTCGCTGGATCAGTTCCCAGGTCAGCACCACGGCCACCAGAGTGTTGGTCAGCACGGTGAAGAAACTGAGAAAGTTCACCAGGCCGCCGAGCAAGCTTGCGCCCAGTTCCCAGCGACCGAGCAGGATCAGGTACAACTGGATGCTCAACCCGGCCCAGCCCAACAGGGCCGCCACTGACACGAAGCACTGTCGCAGCGCGGGGCGCCGACGGATCTGAATGTCCACGGCTCAGACCGGTCGTTTGGTGCGCATCAGCTTGATGTACAGCCGCTCGACTTTCTCCCGCGCCCACGGCGTCTTGCGCAAAAAGGTCAGGCTGGACTTGATGCTCGGATCGCTCTTGAAGCAACGAATGTCGATGCGCTCGGCCAGACCCGACCATTCGTAGTGCTGCACCAGGGCGTTGAGGATCTGCTCCAGCGTCACGCCGTGCAGCGGGTTGTTGTTGGATTCGGTCATGGGAGGCCTTCGCGCAAAGAGGTGTAAAGCCGCGCACCTTAGCCGAGGTGCCCGCGTGGTGGAAGTATCACTGAAACGCTGCCTGTTTGTTTCGCGGCTTTGCGCAACGCCTACTGTTACCGAATCCGAAATGATTCATGTCAGTAAAAGGCCTTTCTCTATTTGTAACAGGACATTATCCTTGCGCCGCCTGCTGAAACGCTTCTTCTGCCGTGCCAAAGCCCCCGGCGTTCAGCGAATCCCCTAAAAAGATCAAGAATTCCTTCTTTATGTTCGATGTTCAGACTCTGCAAGACAGCGCTGTCCGGCACTGTATTGCCGCCAGAAACACCCTTCACCTGATGGCCGGTCTCGGCGCCTTGGGCATTGCCATCGGCGCTCAGGCCGCTCCCGCGTTCGACAGCGACTCACCCTGGATGCTGGGTGACTGGAACGGCACGCGAAGCGAACTCGCGAAAAAAGGCTACGACTTCAAGTTCGATTACACCGGTGAAATGGGCAGCAACCTGCACGGCGGCTACGACCATGACCGCACCGCTCGCTACAGCGACCAGTTCGCCTTCGGCACGCACCTGGACCTGCAGAAAATCCTCGGTTGGCACGCCGCCGAGTTTCAACTGACGGTCACCGAGCGCAGCGGCAATAACATCAGCAATGACCGGATCAACGACCCGCGCGTTGGCGGTTTCACTTCCGCCCAGGAAGTCTGGGGCCGTGGCCAGACCTGGCGGTTGACGCAGATGTGGTATCAGCAGGCATTTTTCGATGACCGGCTCGATATCAAGGCCGGTCGTTTCGGTGAGGGCGAGGATTTCAACAGCTTCCCCTGCGACTTCCAGAACCTGGCGTTCTGCGGCTCGCAAGTGGGCAACTGGGTGGGCGGCATCTGGTACAACTGGCCGGTCAGCCAGTGGGCGCTGCGGGTCAAGTATCACCTCACGCCTGAGCTGTATGCGCAGATCGGGGCTTATGAACAAAACCCCTCGAACCTGGAAACCGGTAACGGCTTCAAGCTCAGCGGCAGCGGCACCCAGGGCGCCGTAGTGCCGGTGGAGCTGGTGTGGTCGCCCAAGCTCAATGGCCTGCCGGGCGAATACCGCGCCGGTTATTACTACAGCAGTGCCAATGCCACCGACGCCTACAAGGATCGCAGCGGCCAGCCGGCCGCCCTGAGCGGCGAGGCGTATCGCAGCGCGTCGAGCAAGCATGGCGTGTGGTTGGGGGCGCAACAGCAACTGACCAGTGTCGCCAGTGACCATTCCCGTGGCCTGAGTGTGTTCGCCAACGCCACGATGCACGACAAGAAAACCAACGCTATCGACAACTATGTCCAGGCCGGTCTCGTCTACAAGGGCCTGTTCGACGCCCGCGCCAGGGATGACATCGGTTTTGCCCTGGCTCGGGTTCACGTCAACCCGGCTTACCGCAAGAACGCCGAGGCCACCAACCAGGCCCGCGCCGTCCAGGGTTACGACAACCCGGCCTTTTTGCCACCCCAGGACACCGAGTACAGCGCCGAGTTGTATTACGGCGTACACGTGACGAACTGGCTGACCGTGCGCCCGAACCTGCAGTACATCCGCCATCCGGGCGGCGTGGACAAGGTCGATGACGCGCTGATTGGCGGGATCAAGATTCAGTCGTCGTTCTAGTCAGTGCACAAGACCCTTGTGGGAGCGAGCCTGCTCGCGATAGCGATTTCACATCCAACATTGAAGTCGACTGTCACGCCGCCATCGCGAGCAGGCTCGCTCCCACAGCAACCGCTTCAACCCAATTACCTCTTTCAACTGAACCATGCCCCCTCAAGATCGTCATCTACAGTGACTACTTGCGCGGGACTCCTTAAAACCTCACGGAGAATCACACTATGAGCACTGAGGGTGCTATGAGTCGAAGCCGTCTGCTACCGAGCCTGCTCGGCATTCTGCTTCTATTGATGGGCCTGGCCCTGTTGGCGGGGGGAATCAAGCTGAGCACGCTTGGCGGCTCGCTGTATTACCTGCTGGCCGGTATCGGCCTGGCGCTGACCGGCGTGCTGCTGATCATGGCCCGGCGTGCAGCCCTGGGCCTGTACGCGCTGGTGCTGTTCGCCAGCACCGTGTGGGCGCTGTGGGAAGTGGGCCTGGACTGGTGGCAACTGGTGCCGCGCCTGGCAATGCTGTTTGCCTTGGGCATCGTCATGTTGCTGCCGTGGTTCCGCCGTCCACTGTTGACCCCCGACGCTTCGCCCATGGGCACCCGTGCTTTGGGCGCCGCCGTGGTTATTGCCGGCATCACCGCGCTCGCCAGCCAGTTCACCAATCCGGGTGAAATCGAGGGCCAACTGGACCGCGACAGCGTGCCTGGCATGACCAACACCGCCCCGGCGATGCCGGACGGGGATTGGAACTCCTATGGCCGCAGTGCCCATGGTGACCGTTATTCGCCTCTGGCGCAGATCACCCCCGAGAACGTCAGCAAGCTGGAACCGGCCTGGACCTATCGCACTGGCGACCTGCCAGGGCCGAACGACCCGGGTGAGACCACGGCGGAAAACACACCGCTGAAGGTCAACGGCATGCTCTACGTGTGCACGCCCCACAGCCAGGTGATTGCTTTGGAGCCTGAAACCGGCAAGGAAATCTGGCGGTTCGATCCGAAGCTTTCCACGCAGAAAGCGGAAAACTTCAAGGGCTGGGCCCACATGACCTGCCGCGGCGTGACCTATCACGATGACGCGGTGTACGCCTCGGCCGAGCAGAGCCCGACCGGCGCGGCCAGCACCACGCCGGCGAGCACCGTGTGCCCACGCCGGATCTTCCTGCCGACCGCCGACACGCGCCTGATCGCGCTGAACGCCGACACCGGCAAGATGTGTGAAGACTTCGGTGACAAGGGCCAGGTCGACCTGACCGCCAACATTGGCGGCTTCACGGCCGGCGGTTACTACTCCACGTCGCCACCGGCCGTGACCCAGAACCTGGTGGTGATCGGTGGCCACGTCACCGATAACGTCTCCACCGACGAGCCAAGCGGGGTCATCCGCGCCTATGACGTGCACACCGGCGAGCTGGTGTGGAACTGGGACAGCGGCAACCCGGACGACACTACGCCGATTGCCGAAGGCCAGACCTACACCCGTAACTCGCCGAACATGTGGTCCATGTTCAGCGTCGATGAAAAACTCGGCATGCTCTACCTGCCGATGGGTAACCAGACGCCCGACCAGTTCGGTGGTTTCCGTACACCAGAATCGGAGAAATACGCCGCCGGCCTGACCGCGCTGGATATCGCCACCGGCAAGGTGCGCTGGTACTTCCAGTTCACCCACCACGACCTGTGGGACATGGACGTAGGCGGGCAACCGACGCTGATGGACTTGAAAACCGCCGATGGCGTGAAGCCGGCGGTACTGGCATCGACCAAGCAGGGCAGCATCTACGTGCTGGACCGCAGCAATGGTCAGCCGATCGTGCCGATCAAGGAGATCCCGGTGCCGCAAGGCGCGGTAGAGGGTGACTACACCTCGCCGACCCAGCCGATGTCCGACCTGAACTTCGTGCCGCCGGTCCTCCAGGAACGCGACATGTGGGGCGTGACCCCGTTCGACCAGATGCTGTGCCGGATCGACTTCAAGTCGCTGCGCTACGAAGGCATGTTCACGCCGCCGTCGCTGCAAGGCTCGATCGTCTACCCAGGTAACTTCGGCGTGTTTGACTGGGGCGGTATTTCGGTTGATCCGGTACGCCAGATCGCTTTCGTCAATCCGAGCTACATGGCGTTCAAGTCGAAACTGGTTCCTGCGGCCGAAGTGGCCGGCGGTCCGGGGCGCAAGAGCGAGACCGAAGGCGTGCAGCCGAACAAAGGCGCGCCGTATGGCGTGATCCTCGAAGCGCTGCTTTCGCCAATGGGCCTGCCTTGCCAGGCACCGGCCTGGGGTTATGTGGCGGCCGTCGACCTGACCAACAACAAAACCCTGTGGATGCACAAGAACGGCACCGTGCGTGATAGCTCGCCGGTACCGATCCCGCTGAGCATGGGCGTACCGAGCCTGGGCGGCGCCTTCACCACCGCCAGCGGCCTGGCGTTCCTGAGCGGCACCCTCGACCAGTACCTGCGTGCCTATGACGTGAAAAACGGCAAGCAACTGTGGGAAGGCCGCCTGCCAGCGGGCGCCCAGACCACGCCGATGACCTACACCGGCAAGGACGGCAAGCAGTACGTGCTGGTCGTCGCCGGTGGCCATGGTTCCCTGGGTACCAAGCAGGGTGACTATGTGATCGCCTATAAACTGCCGGATTAAGCGGGAGTGATCGTTCCCACGCTCCTGCGTGGGAATGCATCCTCCGACGCTCTGCGTCACCGTTTCAGAAGCGGAACGCGGAGCGTCCTTGGCGGCGTTCCCACGCTGAGCGTGGGAACGATCTGGGGTAAACCGGCGCTCATGAAAAAGGCGACACCTTTGCGGGTGTCGCCTTTTTCTTTAGCCCAATGTCATCCCAAGTTAGCTGTGGGAGCAAAGCTTGCTCGCGATGCTGGCGCCCTGGTCTTCAGTTGGACCGCGTTATCGTTCATCGCGGGCAAGCCTTGCTCCCACAGATCACCATGAGGCAAGCGATACTGCTTACAACTCGATCTTGACGGCCTGGGAAGCCCGGGTCGCCTTGGCGCGGGCGGCGTCGATGGACTCGTCTCGCGCCAGGGCCACGCCCAGGCGGCGCTGGCCGTTGACTTCCGGTTTACCGAACAGGCGCAGGGCGGTGTCCGGTTCGGCCAGGGCAGCGCCGAGGTTGGCGAAAGCGGTCTGGGTCGACTGGCCTTCCACCAGGATCACCGCCGAGGCCGATGGGCCGAACTGGCGGATCAGCGGGATCGGCAGGCCGAGGATGGCGCGGGCGTGCAGGGCGAACTGCGACAGGTCCTGGGAAATCAGCGTCACCAGGCCGGTGTCGTGTGGGCGCGGCGAGACTTCGCTGAACCACACCTGGTCACCCTTGATGAACAGCTCGACGCCAAACAGGCCGCGACCACCCAAGGCTTCGGTCACGGCTTTAGCCACGCGCTCGGATTCAGCCAGGGCCACCGGGCTCATGGCCTGAGGCTGCCAGGATTCCTGATAGTCGCCTTTTTCCTGGCGGTGACCGACCGGTGCGCAGAAGGTGGTGCCGCCAACATGGCGCACGGTAAGCAGGGTGATTTCATAGTCGAAATCGATGAAGCCCTCGATGATCACCCGGCCCTTGCCGGCACGGCCGCCTTCCTGGGCGTAGTCCCAGGCTTTCTGCACGTCATCGGCACTGCGCAGCAGGCTCTGGCCCTTGCCCGAGGAACTCATCACCGGCTTGACCACGCACGGGAAGCCCAGGGTTTCAACGGCCTTGCGGTAGTCTTCCACGGTGTCGGCGAAGAAATACGGCGAGGTCGGCAGACCCAACTCTTCGGCGGCCAGGCGCCGGATGCCTTCGCGGTTCATGGTCAGTTGCGCGGCACGAGCGGTGGGGATCACGGTGAAGCCTTCAGCTTCCAGTTCCACCAGCGTGGCGGTGGCGATGGCTTCGATTTCCGGCACGATGAAGTGCGGCTTCTCGGCCTCGATCACCGCGCGCAGGGCCGCGCCATCGAGCATGTTGATCACATGGCTGCGATGGGCCACTTGCATGGCCGGCGCGTTGGCGTAGCGATCCACGGCAATCACTTCAACGCCCAGGCGCTGCAGTTCGATTACCACTTCCTTGCCCAGTTCACCGCTGCCACACAACAAAACGCGGGTCGCGGTGGGCGACAATGGAGTTCCGATACGGGTCATCTGAAGGTCCTCAAACAGGAGCGGAGCATCGAGGGTCGCGCGCCGGGCGAGCTTCCCATGGGGAGAAAGCGCGGCATTTTACATGAACCGCAGGTTTTGGCTTCAGCCGGTGACGGCCTGTTTGCGCAAACGCCAGGCCATGATCAGCCACACTGCCGTGACCCCGGCAAATTTCGAGACCAGCGCGGTGATCACCACGGCCGGTGTCAGGGCATCGATCATGCCGAAGAAAATGAAGGTGTCGAGGGGAATGCTCAGGGCCGAACTGATCCACAACCGGTCATGCAGCGGACGCTTGGTGATGGAGAACACCAGCCAGTCAATGCATTCGGATACCGCGAACGCCGTGGCGCTGGCCAGGGCAATGGTCGGGTCGGAGGTGACGTAGGACAACACCAGCGCCACCAGCATCGCCACGATGGCGCCGTGGCCGAATCGAGTTTGCACCATGTCGCGCAGGACAAACACCAGCCCGCCCCAGGCCGACCAGATGATGTCCAGGTGCGGCGCGGCGGAAAACGCGAAGTTGATCAGCACGACGCTGCTGATATAGGCGATCAGGAAAAGCATGGATCGGGGTACCTGGTGGGGTGTAAATCAAGTATTCAAGAGCGACGATAGCCCTGTGGGAGCAAAAAGCTTGCTCGCGATGCAGGCGCCTCGCTTTCTGAAAGACCTCATTGCCTTCATCGCGGGCAAGCCTTGCTCCCACACAGGTTGTGTTCGGTCAGTGGGTGCAGGGTACTTTAGCAGGCCAGCACGCCGCACCTCATTCCTCCTCGCTGTCATCCGCCTTCCAATACCCCACCGCCTTCACAAAATCCTGATCCAACCCTTTATCCTCCAACAACACCTTGCGAATCTGTCGCGACACCTTGCTCTCGGTGGCGACCCAGGCGTACAGCTTGCCGCCGGGCATTTCCAGGTGCTGCACGGTGGTCAGCAGGTTGTTCTGGCGGCCTTCGCGCAGCACCCAGATCACGTGTACTTGCGCGGGGCTGTTAAGGATTTGCTGCTCGGCGCCGTTTTCCACTTCCACCACCACCAGCGCACGCCGGTTGGCCGCCAGGTTTTCCAGGCGACGGGCGATGGCGGGCAGGGCGGTTTCGTCGCCGATCAGCAGGTAGTGGTCGAAGATGTCCGGGACAATCATCGAGCCCCTTGGCCCGGCGATGTTGAGGTATTGCCCGGGCGTCGCTTGGGTCGCCCAGGTCGCGGCAGGCCCATCGCCATGCAGCACAAAGTCGATGTCCAGCTCCAGCGTCTGCAGGTCATAACGGCGCGGGGTGTAGTCGCGCATTTGCGGCATCGGGCCCTGATCCTTGCCAGCGCCGGGGGCGAAATTTTCCAGGGCGGCGTGTTCCTCGGCGTTCTGTGGGAACAGCAGTTTTACGTGATCGTCGCTGCCGAGGCTGGTGAACCCGGCCAGTTCCGGCCCGCCCAGGGTGATGCGGCGCATGCGCGGAGTCAGGTCCTGCACTCGCAACACTTGCAGGCGGCGGCGCTTGATCTCGTGGCTGACACGGTGAATGGTGTTTTGATCGACTTCAGTCATTGGCTGGACTCCGAAACAGGTGGACGGTCGGGACCGTCGATAATGGCTTTGGCGGTGTTGTTGAGCAGGTCGCGAATCCGCAGGGTTTCTTCCGGGCTCCACCGGCCATGGTGTTTGTGCAGCGCATTGCGCAGGTTATACACCGCTTCGTGGATTTCCGGGGGGCGGTCTTGGCCGCGCAGGGAGCGCTTGCTCGCTTCAATGCGCATGCGTACCTCATTCAACGCCGGGGCCTGGTCTTCAAGGAATAGACGTCCGGCGTCGGTCACGCTGTAGCGTTTTTTTCCACCTTCGGCGTTGCCGGCGATCAAAACGCCCATTTCCAGGAAGGTCAGCGTCGGATAAATCACGCCGGGGCTGGGGCTATAGGCGCCGTCGAACATGTTTTCGATCCGGCGGATCAAGTCGTAGCCGTGGCAGGGCTGCTCGCCAATCAGCGCGAGCAACAGCAATTTCAGGTCACCGGAGGCGAAGACCCGGGGGCCCCGGCTACCACGCTCACGGCCTGCGGGTCGACGTTCGAAACCATCGTGTTCATCGTGTTCATCGTGTTTTCGGCTGGGATGGGAAGGGGGGACTGTCATATGCCTGCTCTCCGTTCTGCATAAGATAGAACTGAGATATATCTTTATCCGTAGATATATCTTTGACCCTCGATATATCTTGGAACTAAGATATATCGAAGTCGGGTTCCAATTGTTTGAAAAAGATAAGACCTTACCCGAATCCCTTGCCTGTACGGGCGGCAAAGTAGGCAACTGTCTGCATTTGCAGTTTTAAATCCGGGGTGTGACTTGCAGGTGTGGGTTGTTTCTTACATCCAAACTTCGGTTTTATATAAAACAGTGTATTTTTCGTTATTGCGCATGGCGGTTTGGCTACGTGCTTTTGGGAATAGGCCTGCTTATTTTTAATTAAAGAGAGTGGATCATGCTCCGGCGTTGAGGTCAGGCCAGGCTTTAGTGGGTCTGCAACTTCAAGCCTTCTCTTTATGCTATGAACAGGTGTCAAACATGCTCAAACAAATCGTATCCGGTACTGCTCTGGTCGCCGCTGCCCTGAGTTCCTCGCTGGTCTTCGCTCTGGACGATGCTCGCTCCTCTATTCATATCACCGCGACGATCCCCACCAAGCAGTTCCATGTACTGCCACGCAACCCTGACTTCGGTAAGGATGAAGTCATGCACTACAACCCGGTGACCAACTCCTTGAGCCCTTTGCGTCAGACCTTCGACGTGAAGAACACCGACGGTTCGGTGCATGCCTATATCCTGGGCGGCCAGGCTTCGCTGACCAATGGTACGGACGCCATTCCGCTGCTGACCCGGTTCAACAATGTCACCCTGACCGAGTTTCCTCAGGAAGTGGTGACTGACGCGGCATCCACTCCAGGTACCCAGGCCGACATGCTCATCATGGCCTCGACCGTGCCTCTGGAGAGCCAGGTCGGTCAATACACCGCCGACTTCACCGTGATCTTCGACGCGGTGCCTCGCCCGTAAACCCTTCACTGCCCGATGAGGCTTTTCTCGTCCTGCGGGCATGAACGCAGGTCGGCCGCCCGGCCGGCCTGTACCTGGAACGTCCCGATAGTTTGCTGATATGAGAATCCATTGATGTTTGCGATGACACCCATCGTGGGTGCGCTGGCGCTGTTGTTGTGCGCCAGTGCATTGGCTGCGCCGACCGCCCCGGGTACGACGCCCAGAAGTCTGTTGTCCCAGGCCAAGGGGCTACCGGAGGAGTTTGAAGCCCACTTTTTCGATGTGCCTCTGGCGGTTCGTATGGAACTCGATCAACAGTACCTCGGCGAAGCCATGGTGGTGTTGACACGCGATGATCGTATTACCTTGCTCGAATTCACCGACACCCAGGACAGCCCGATCCCGCCCGTCGAGCGCGGGCAATGGGAGCAACTGCTCAAACAGGGGCGCGCCTTGGGTGCCTGCGAAGCCAAATGCACGGCGGGGCTGCTGGCGGTGCATTACAGCCTTGAACATTCACTGGTGTCGATCCTCACTGAAAAAGTGGAGCGCGGCAGCGTGGAGAAACGTTATTACGATCAGCCACAGGGGGGCAGTCTGGGCTTGATCGTCAATAACCAACTCAATCTCAACGGTGGTCAGGAGCAGGATACGGGCGGGCGTTATGGCCTCAATGCCAGTTCCAGCGTGGGTAACTGGACCCAGTCGTTCGATCTGCAGCTTTCGCGCCTGGGCGGGCCGGACGATAAGCTCTACCACGCCGTTCATGAGTTGCACACCCAGCGCGAGATGCAAGACAGTTTTTTGCGCCTGGGTTATTTCATGCCGGGCTCCGATGGTTTGAACCGTCAGATCCGTTCGTTCGGGGCCAACCCGGATACCGCGCTGGGGGTCATGTACGGCAGTTCCGACAGCCTGGTGATCAATAATCCCAAGCCCAGCGTGTACCCCATTTATGTCACCGCCAGTCGTCAGGCGGCGGTAGAGATCTATCGCAACGGCCTGTTGCTCAATACCCAGGCCGTCAGCGCCGGCTTGCAGAGCCTGGATACCCGGCCATTGCCTGGCGGCATCTATGAAGTGGAAGTGCGGCTGATTGAAGACGGGCAGACCACCGCCACGTCCCAGGAGCTGGTCTACAAGCCCAACAACTGGCGCAGCGCCGATGATCGCTGGCGCTACAACCTGTTTGCCGGCCGTGAAACCAAACTGCTGAGCAACTGGGACGATCAACCCTCGGGCTTCACGACTGCCGGGGTCGGTCTCAATTACTTGCTGCACCCGCGAGTGGTGTTGGGGCTTTCCACGCGCCAGGTGCAGGACAAGCTGCAGTACGGCACCTCGGTGGACTGGACGCTGCCCAACAACACCAGCCTCTTTGCCAACGTTTACCAGACCGAGCAATACGGCACCGGCATGGACCTGCAGGCGCTGTACAGCTACGGTCTGGGCAGTGTGGTGGCCAGCCATAATCGCAGTTGGCTGGACACGCGCAACACTTACGAAACCCTGCCTGACGGCACCCGTATCCGCCAGCGCGACGTGTTCGTCGGCCAGACCAGCAATTCGTCGCTGTCGGTCTCCCATCGACTGAGCAACAAGTCGTCGATCAACGGGCGGCTGTTCTACAGCGAAGGCAATGTCGAGGGCGCCGGTGTGGACCTGGGATGGTCCCAGCGTGGCAAGCTTGGTGGTAGCGATGCCAACTGGCGGTGGTCGGTGTTCGACCGTCCGGGCACCTCCAGTACCGCCGATCGACGAAATCGCGGCGTGGACCTGAGCGTCAGCGTGGCCTTGGGCGGGCCGGGCGAGTATTGGTCGGGCAGTATCGGCACCCGCACCTCCCGTGACGGAACGCGGGACAACAATGGGTCGCTGAGCTATCGCCGGGACCTGCAGGATCACGTGCTGCAAAGCGTGTCCGCCACGGTACTGGCCGATACCTATGGCGTGGGTCTGTCCGGCCTCGCCAGTTTCGACACCGATACGGTGTACGGCGACGGTTTCATCCAGCGCTCTTCCTACAACAACAACCTCACCGGTGGCTTGAACCTCAGCAGCACGGTGGCCGTGGGTGGCCAGAAAGTCGCCTTCACCGGCCTGCCCCAGAGTGGCGGCGCGGGCATGATCGTGGATGTGGAAACCGACCTGGACGACATCGTCCTGCTCGCCGACGACCTGACGGGTGGCACCACCACCTTGCGTCCCGGCCGCAACTTCGTGCCCATCACCGCCTATCAGAACAGCCTGTTGACCTTCGACTTCGACGGCGTGCATCCACCGGCGGCCAACATAGAGCCTTCACGCAGCCGCTATCACTTGAACAAAGGGGGCGTGGACTACCGCAAAGTCAGCGTGATGAGAAGCGTGACCGTGCTCGGTCGTCTGCTGGACGCGCAGGGCCAGCCGCTCAAGGGCCATCACGTGATTAACCACGCCAGCCGTGGAGTCAGCGAGGTGGACGGTTTCTTCTCCATGGAGATGAACGCCAGCTCCCCGACGCTTGAAGTGCGCTATGGCAATGACTTGCTTTGCCAGTTCCGCCTCGACCCGGATAACGCCAACAGCGAGGGCGATGTGTTGATGATCGGTGATTTGCGCTGCACGCCAGACACCCTGGCCGACAGCAACAACCCGATCGAGACGGCGGGTTGAACTTGATCCTGGCGCGCCGGCCAGCGTGGTGCGCCCTTCAACATTGCAAGCAGTGTTCCGTGAAACGGTCGCCATCGGCCGCCTTCCATTCATGAGGTTTTGGTAATGAAACGCTTATTGATTCTGTGTGGTTTGTCGCTGTTTTCGCTGATGGCCCAGGCCGGGCCGCAGATTAATGTTGGGGTGGTCTACGACTATCTCGAAGGCGACAAGAGCACCTACATGAAACGGATCTTCAACGGCGGAACGTCCACCGCATTCGTCAAGGTCGACATCCTCGAGATTCTTTACAGCGACGACGGCAGCTACCTGGAGGTGCCGCTACAGGATCAGGACGGCGTACTCGCCAGAAATGGTCTGATGGCCAGCCCGGCACGCCTGATCGTGCCGGCCAACGGCATGCAAGGCACGCGTCTGCTGTTCATGGGCGACCGCAGCAAGGAGCGATACTTCCGGGTTCGCTTCGTCCCGGTGGTGCCGGAGGCCGAGGACGAGTTCGCCGTCAGCGCCGAGGAGCGCGAGCAATACAAGAAGGAACGGATCGCCGCCGGGGTGAAAGTGCTGGCCGGCTTCGGCACGGTGTTTTTTGTCAGGCCCAAGGAGACCCGTTTCGAGACGGCCATCGATGACAGTGCCGATCGCTACCTGGTGCGCAACAACGGCAACAGCGTGGTGGTGATCGATGAGTTCAAGGATTGCGCTGCGCAAAAAGACAACGATTGCCGGCCGACCACCAAGCACCACGTCATGGCCGGTCGCACCTTTTCGTTCGACAAGGAGCCTGGGCGTGAGTACCGCTTCAGCCTGATCGAAGGTCGCGAGGAAAAAGCCATTGAGATCAAAGGCTGACGGTATGCCGTCACTGAACTGCCGTTGACGCCACAGGTAATCATCATGTTCAAGAAGCTGTTACGTACCCTCCTGTTCACCGCCTTGACGCTGCCGGGTTTGCCCGCGTGGGCAGCGCTGGAGCGGGAAACGTTCGAACTCTTCGTCACCATCCCGACGATCGACTTCCACGTGCTGCCGGTCGACCCGCAACTGGTCGAGCGTGAACAGCCGATGCTGTTCAGCACCCTGACCTCCGGGCTCCTGCCGCTGCGGGCCAATTACGAAGTGAAGAACATCAACGGGGCCATTGGCGCCCGTCTGGGGCAAGAGGCTTACCTGTCCAATGGCCGTGAGCGCATCGACCTGCAGGTGACGTTCAACAACGTCCAACTGACCCTGGATTCGGCCCAGGTGGTCTCGGCCGCCGAGGCCCGGCCCGGTCGGCGTGTGGGGCTGGAAATCATCGCCGTCAAGACCGAGGAGGAGTATGCGCCTGGGGATTATTTCGGCACCGTGCACATGGTGTTCGATGCCATTGCGCCGTAGGGCAATTGCGGTTTATTGGAGTGGATCGAAATGAGTCGTTCAAACATCTTCGGGCGCGGTGTTTCGCTGTGCCGCGTTGCCACGGCTTTTGTCTTGTTGTGTATAGGCATGCCGACGGCCAATGCATTGACCCAGGAGATCAGTGCGCGTTTCCGGCCTGATCCGGCGAAGCCCATGGAGAACAAGTTCACCAATACCACACCGGTGAGTGGGTATTGTTCCCAGCACCCCAGGGAATGTGAAATCACGGGCATGTTCAGTATTCGGATGCCCATTACCTTTGATTCGTCCGCGCCTATTCAGGCCAACCACCCCAGTAATCGGCAAGGCGCCATGTTCAAGGTGCCCGCCAACTGGCGTCCGGCAACCGTCTTCAATTCAAGCACCGGCGAAAGTGAAGAGGTTGAAGTGCGCGTATCCGGTATCGGTTCGCAATATCGCCTCAGCGTGAGTCCTGTCGAGCTGGTGGGAGGGGGTGAGGATCTCAAGACGGCCCATTACAGGCTATGGGGCGGCAGTTGGGTGTATGCGCCTTCGCCGTGCCGCTACAGTGGTGTTGCGACCTACAACACGCTCACGTACGCATTTTTTTGGAAAACGCCGCAAGAAAGCGCCTGCGCCAAACAAGCCAAATACCTGGTGCCCGATATGCGCTACACCTATCTGGATTTTGCCTACGAACTGCGCACCCCCAACCCCTTGAAGATGTCGGCCGGTCATTACACTGGGACGTTGAGCTACAGCGTCGGGCCGGGCCAGGACTTCGACATGGGTGACGTGATGATCCCGAACGATTCGGTGATTGCGCTCAATTTCAATCTCGAAGTCCAACACACGCTCAAGGTCGAAGTACCTCCTGGCGGCAACAAGGTCGTGCTCGAACCCCAAGGCGGCTGGCAGGCCTGGTTGAACCAAGGGCAAAAACCGACCCGGTTGTTCCGTGACCAGACCTTCCATATCTGGGCTTCATCGCGGTTCAAGATGCGTATGCAATGCCAATTCGCCGATACGAGCGATAACACCTGCCTGCTCTGGGCACCCAGCTCCGGCCTTCTGGTGCCGGTGAATGTCAGCGTGACCCTGCCCAACGGCTTGACTGACGCCGCCGGCCAACCGGTCAACCGCCGTCGGCTCTACCTCGACGGCAGCGGCACCGAACTGTTCCAGCCGGGGCACTACATCGACCGCAAGCCGGGCACCCTGCATTTCGAAGTCGGCCGCAATCAGGTTGAGGAAATGCTAGCTGGGGAAGCCAAGAGTTACATAGGCAATGTGACGGTGATCTGGGATTCAGAGGTTTAGGTGATCCCTTGTGGGAGCGGGCTTGCTCGTTGCAGTTTTATTGGAGTGAAAATGAGTCGTTCAAACATCTTCGGGCGCGGTGTTTCGTTGTGCCGCGCAGTCGCGGTTTTTGCCTTGTTGTTGACAGGCGTTCCGACGGCCAATGCGCTGACCCGGGAAATCAGTGCCGTATTCAGGCCAGACCCTGCTAAGCCTCAAGAGAATAAATTTCGCAATACCACTCCGACCACGGGTTACTGCGCGTCATTTCCAAATCAATGCAAGACGATGTTCAGCATTCGCTTGCCTATCACTTTCAGTTCGACCCTTCCTATTGAAGCGAATCATGGGGACGCTCGGCAAGGTGCGATGTTCAAAGTGCCTGCCGGTTGGCGCTCGCTACAAGTAACCCATGCAAGTACGGGTGAAACTGAAGTCGTTGAAATACGTTTGTCCGGCATAGGTTCGGAATACCGACTTCCTGTTAACGCAGCCGACTTGGTCGGTGGAGGTGTTGACGCTTTAAAGGCTCATAACCTGTTATGGGGTTCTAGCTGGGTCAGTGCGCCCTCGCCATGTCGATTCGGCGGTAATGCACCTTATAACGTCAATTGGTACGGTTTTTTCTGGACCACCCCGGTAGAAGGTGTGTGCGCCAAAAGGGCTCGTTACTTGATCCCCAGCATGACTTACCGTTATCTGGATTTTGCCTACGAATTGCGTACCCCCAATCCCTTGACCATGTCGACCGGTCAATACACGGGCTCGCTGACTTATAGCGTTGGTCCGGGGCAGGACTTCGATATGGGCGATGTGATGATCCCGAATGATTCAATAATCGCGTTCAATTTCAAACTGGATGTCGAACACACCCTCAAGGTCGAAGTGCCTCCTGGCGGCAACAAGGTCGTGCTCGAACCTCAGGGCGGTTGGCAGGCCTGGTTGAGCCAGGGGCAAAAACCGACGCGGTTGTTTCGTGACCAGACCTTCCACATCTCAGCCTCGTCGCGTTTCAAGATGGGCCTGCAATGCCAGTTCGCCGGTTCGAGTGATAACACCTGCTTGCTCTGGGCACCCAGCTCCGGCCAGATGGTGCCGGTGAATATCAGTGTGACCCTGCCCAATGGCCTGACCGACGCTGGTGGCCAACCGGTCAACCGCCGTCGGCTCTATCTCGATGGAAGCGGCACCGAGTTGTTCCAGCCGGGGCATTACATCGAGCGTCGGTCGGGAACGATGCACTTTGAAGTCACCCGCAACCAGGTCGAGGAAATGCTGGCCGGCGATGCCAAGAGTTACATAGGCAATGTGACGGTGATCTGGGATTCGGAGGTCTAGCGGTCCACCATCGCTCCTAAGGGGTTGGATTGAGTCAATGGCGCGCCACCAACGGCTGGCACTGGGTATGGCTACCCGGTTGCAAGTACGGCGAGAGGAACGGCGCCATACCCTTGAGCACCTGCACCGGCAAGGCCGAGGTGAACTTGAAATTCTGCGCCGAAGCCCCCGGTACGTAGGCGGTGAGGGTGCCGAAATGGCTGTCGCCGATGTAGAACACAAAGGTCGCGGTGCGGTTGATCGACTTGGAACTGATGACCCGCCCGCCGGCGCCAACGGCTTCGATGCGATTGTCGCCGGTGCCGGTCTTGCCACCCATCGATAACGGCGTGCCATCGGCCAGGGTGAAACTGCCGGCCACCCGTTTCGCGGTGCCGGCATCGACCACCTGGGACAACGCACCGCGCAACGCCCGGGCCACTTCCACCGGCATCACCCGTTTGCCGTTATCCGGATCGCTGATCAGCCGTGTCTCATAAGGGGTATTGACGGCGAAGTCGAGGCTGTCGACGCGCAGCGCCGGTAGCCGGATGCCGTCGTTGAGGATGGTGCCCACCAGCTCCGCCAGCGCGGCGGGGCGGTCGCCGGAGCTGCCGATGGCGGTGGCCAGCGACGGCACCAGATGGTCGAACGGGTAGCCGACTTTCTGCCAGCGTTGGTGGATATCAAGGAAGGCCTCGACTTCCAGCATGGTGCGGATACGACTGTCGCGAGCGCTCTTGTGCCGGCTTTTGAACAGCCAGCTGTAGACCTCTTGGCGTTCGAACCGGCTGGCTTTGACGATCTGGCTGAACTTGGCATCAGGATTGTTCAGCAGATAACCCACCAGCCACAGGTCCAGCGGATGGACTTTGGCGATAAAGCCCTGGTCGGGCAGGTCATAGTTGCCCGGGCCGTAGCTGCTGTAGAGCCGTTCCAGGCGTTCGTCGGTGAGCTTTTCGGCGCTCTTGGCCGACTTGAGGTGCGAACGCACAAAGTGGTTGAAGCTTTCCTGGCTGTCGCCGGGAAAGAAATAGCGGTGCACGGCGGCCAGGCGGATCGCCGTGGGGCGCATGCCGTCGAGGAAGGTTTCGAGACGCTGGCCCGTGTCCTTTTTCTGATACTTCTTCCAGAACTTGAGCAGGAAGGTGGTGCCTTCGCGGTCGGCGAACTGGGCCAGGTACTCCTGGCGGCGCGGATTCTTGTCGTCCTTGAGCAGCTCCGAACTGCTGTCGGGACCCGCGTACGTGGCGTAGCGCACCAAGTCACGCATCAGGCGAATGAATGGCAGGTTGATCGACTCGCGCAGGGCGTCGCGCAAGGTGGGATTACGGCCGTTATCTTCCTTACGGAAATTATTGAAGGTGTGCAGCCCGCCGCCGGTGAAAAACGCCTCGCCGGGGCTGGCTGAATAGGTACGATCCAGCGCCGCCTCCAGCATCGTCGGCAGGTTGCGATCGCTGTGCTGGATCAGGTAGTCGACGGCCCAGCGGGAGAGGCGGTCCTGGTCGGCGATCTCGGCTTTTTTCAATGTTGCCGGGGGTTCGTGGGCATAACGTTCGTGCAGTTCGGCGATGATCTGCAGGTAGGTGGTGAGCACCCGTAACTTGGCGGTGGAGCCCAGTTCCAGTTTGCTGCCTTCGTTGATATCAAAGGGTTGGTCGGTGCTGTCGGTCTGCACGCGCACGCGCGAGCCGTCCGGGGTCAGCTCCAGCAGGGTGAAGCTGTAGCGCACCTGGGCGGTGCTGGTCGGCGTCAGAAGACGTTCGCCCATCAGGCCGATTTCGGCAGCGAACGCCGGGTCTGCCAAGCGCTTGAGGTAATCGGTGGCCTGGGTCTGCAAGTCGTTTTGCAAGGTGCTGGTGGCGGAGAGGTCCAGGCGATCGAGGTCGTAGAACGAGCGGTTGAGCAACGTGGCCAGACGACTGCGGGCGGCGCTGATGCCCTTGTTGATTTCGTTGGGCTGAATGGTGGGTTGCTGCACCCAGTCGCGATAACTGACCTTGCTTGCCAGGGTCGCTTCGGCCAAGGAGGTGTCGATCACGCCGTTCTGGGCCAGCAGCCGGACGTGGCTGTCGGTCAGGCGCGCCAGTTCGTCCCGGCCTTTGGACAGGTAATAGGAGGGGCGGCGCTGGGCGATCATCAACGACAGCATTTCCCGCAGGGCCAGGCCTTTTTCCGCGAGGCTAGCGGGGTCTGTCGCGGTGCTGGACAAGCGTTCGTTGGCACGCTTGAAATCGGCGCCGTACCAGACCCGCAAACCTTCGGCCATGCCGTGGACTTCGCCATGCCCCGGTACGGCGGAGAGCGGCACGCTGTTGAGGTAATCACGGATGATTTTCTGCCGGGCCTCAAGGGTCTGTGGGCCTGCCTGATAGGCCCGCACACTGGCGGAAATCATCTGGCGGATTTTCTCCGCCCCCGACCCGGTAAGGCCGTCGGCGGAGTGGCGATACTTTTCCAGCTGCGTCGCCAGTGTACTGCCCCCGGCGGACTGCCCCGGCAGACTCAGGAGCTTGGCCACTTGCGACCACGCCGCCATGCCGAAGCGCGGCCAGTCCACCGCCGGGTTGGCCTGGGGGTGCTTGGGGTCGAGCAAAAAGCGGTTCTCGATAAACAACAGGCTTTGCACCACCACGGGGGGGATTGCCTCGAAGCTGGCGTACAGTTGCTGCGGGTACTTGAACTGGTACAGCGGCGCGACGCGGCAATCGGTGATCGTCAGGCCGGCCTGGATCTTTTCCGCATAGGGGACAAACAGGCCCTTATCGACGTAGTTCATCAAGGCCGGGGAGAAACGTGCCTGGGCCTGGATCACATAATCGCGCTTGAGCAACCGCGGCAGGAATTCATCCAGCGAGCTGTAACCCAACCGCCGGTCGAACGGACCTGCGCCAGGGTAGACGATGGCGTCGCTGGGCCCCGGTTGCACCGAATAGGTCAGAGACGCGGCGTACCGGCTGATCTCCCGGGCCTGAAACCTGGATGTGCGCATTTCCTTGGCCACCGCCAGGCCGACCACCACCACGATAATCAACAGCAACAACCAGAACGCTCGCCAGCCATGCCCTGCGCGGCGTTTTTTTTGGGGTAAAGGTGCTTCTTCCATACGTTCAGTCGGGCCCACAGGTTTACTCGAATCGGTTTGCCATAACGCGCCCATAGTCGACTGATCCATTCACGCATTGATCGGGACTTGTTTGAAGCTTAGACGGTGACGGCGCGGGCGGCGGGGAAATTGTGGACACCGTATGTATAAGACGGTTGTTGTTCTCTATGGCTGATGGGCTTTTGTGGCGAGGGAGCTTGCTCCCGCTCGGCTGCGCAGCAGACGCAACTGATGCATGGCTGAGCAGTATTCCAAGGTTGAAAAAGCCGGGGGCGGCTGCGCCACCCAGCGGGAGCAAGCTCCCTCGCCACGGGTACTACGTTGCTATCGGAAACGTCGTTCAAACATCAAAGTCTCGGGTCAGACCGGGCGGGGCTACCGTAAGTTGATACCCCAACGACAGGAAGCCAAGGAATGTATCCACCACGCCCAAACTCTCATCAATTGCGTCGCGGACGCTCTTCGGAACGGGGGCGAGGCTACCTCGTCACTACGGTCGTTCACCAACGCATGCCGCTCTTCAAGGACTGGCGATTGGGACGCTTGCTGGTTGCAGAACTGCGCCGGGCTCATGAACGAGGCCAGGTTAATTCGCTGGCCTGGGTTGTCATGCCGGACCATCTGCATTGGCTGGTGCAACTGGAGCAAGCCCAACTCACTCAGGTCATGCAAGCCGTCAAATCTCGCAGCACCCTGGCGATCAATCGAGCAATGAATAGAAAAGGTGCCTTCTGGCAAAGCGGTTTCCACGATCGTGCGATCCGCGACAACCAGGAGCTGCGGCCCTTCGCTCGGTACATCATCGCCAATCCGCTTCGCGCAGGGCTGGTGGATCGCATTGGTGATTACCCGCTCTGGGACGCGAAATGGCTCTAGTCGCTTTGGTTGCTCTTGTGGCGAGGGAGCTTGCTCCCGCTCGGCTGCGCAGCAGACGCAACTGATGCATGGCTGAGCAGTATTCCCAGGTTGAAAAAGCCGGGGGCGGCTGCGCCACCCAGCGGGAGCAAGCTCCCTCGCCACAGGGGCTGTTCAGCCCAAGAACCCTGCGCTAGAGCCATCGGCATGTCCCCGGGCATGACGCTGCACCATCGCTGTGCAATACTCGGCGCCGTTTTACGAATTGACTGTAATCCCAGGCAATACGTCTCCATAGATGGGTATAGGGATGAGGTTTATCCCTGATTTTCCCTGGTTTTACAGTGAAACTCTCTGCCTCTGGCTTTTTATACTGCACGACCCGCTGATCCTGCGGCTTTTGTTCTACAGGACGGTCTGTCCACAAAACAGACCCGGTTTCGGCAAGGTGGCAGGCCTATCGGCTTGCGGCTTTGGAGACTCGGTGGTCAATCCAATAACAAAACGAGGTTGTATCCCTATGCCTGTCGGCAATCATCTGCCCCATGGCGAGACCGCTCAGGGTGGTCCGCTCAAACGTGAACTCGGCGAGCGGCATATCCGCCTGATGGCGCTCGGCGCTTGCATCGGTGTCGGGCTGTTCCTCGGCTCGGCCAAGGCCATCGAAATGGCCGGTCCGGCAATCATGCTGTCCTACATCATTGGTGGCCTGGCGATCCTGGTGATCATGCGTGCGCTCGGCGAGATGGCCGTGCACAACCCGGTGGCCGGCTCGTTCAGTCGTTATGCCCAGGACTACCTCGGGCCGCTGGCGGGCTTCCTGACCGGCTGGAACTACTGGTTCCTGTGGCTGGTTACCTGCGTGGCGGAAATCACCGCGGTGGCGGTGTACATGGGCATCTGGTTCCCCGACGTGCCCCGCTGGATCTGGGCCCTGGCGGCACTGATCAGCATGGGCTCGATCAATCTGATCGCGGTCAAGGCCTTCGGCGAATTCGAGTTCTGGTTCGCCTTGATCAAGATCGTCACCATCATCGCCATGGTCATCGGCGGCGTGGGCATCATCGCTTTCGGGTTCGGCAACGACGGCGTGGCCCTGGGTATTTCCAACCTCTGGACGCACGGCGGTTTCATGCCCAACGGCGTGCAGGGTGTGTTGATGTCCCTGCAAATGGTGATGTTCGCCTACCTGGGTGTGGAAATGATCGGCCTGACCGCCGGTGAGGCGAAGAACCCGCAGAAAACCATCCCTAACGCCATCGGTTCGGTGTTCTGGCGGATCCTGCTGTTCTACGTCGGCGCTCTGTTTGTGATCCTGTCGATCTACCCCTGGAACGAAATCGGCACCCAGGGCAGCCCGTTCGTGATGACCTTCGAGCGCCTGGGTATCAAGACCGCCGCCGGCATCATCAACTTCGTGGTGATCACTGCGGCGCTGTCGTCCTGCAACGGCGGTATCTTCAGCACCGGGCGCATGCTCTACAGCCTGGCGCAGAACGGCCAGGCCCCGGCTGGTTTCGCCACCACCTCGGCCAACGGCGTGCCGCGCCGCGCGTTGCTGCTGTCCATCGCCGCGCTGCTGCTGGGCGTGCTGCTCAACTACCTGGTGCCGGAAAAAGTCTTTGTCTGGGTGACCTCCATCGCCACCTTCGGTGCGATCTGGACCTGGGTGATGATCCTGCTGGCCCAGCTCAAATTCCGTAAAAGCCTGAGCGCTTCGGAACGTGCGGCCCTGAAATACCGCATGTGGTTGTACCCGGTCAGTTCGTATTTGGCGCTGGCGTTCCTGGTGCTGGTGGTGGGCCTGATGGCCTACTTCCCCGACACCCGTGTGGCCCTCTACGTGGGCCCGGCGTTCCTGGTGCTGCTGACGGTGTTGTTTTATACCTTCAAGTTGCAGCCCACGGGTGATGTGCAGGGGTCGATGGATACCGCTTCATAAATTGCCGGCAATAAAACGAAAAGCCCCGGTCGAATGATCGGGGCTTTTTCTCAAGGGGATACCCCTCGTACCGTGGAGGATCCTGTCTCATGCCTGATGGCACTGCCGTCAAGCGGCGGCGACTTCCTGCGGCTCAAAACTGTCCGCCCGCGCCATCTGCCACATCCGCGAATAAAACTCCCCATTGACCTCACCCGTCAGCAATTCCCCCGGTTTCAAGAACACATGCAACTGGGAAAACAGCTTGATTTCAGTGGCGGACATGCGGCGGACCAGATGTTTGGGTTGCAGTTGTGAAGGATGGTCGAGGCCGGCGGCGGCGAGCATTTCGGCTAGGGCCTTGAGGGTGTTGCGGTGGAAGTTGTAGACCCGCTGGGCCTTGTCCGGCACAACCAGGGCGCGCTGGCGCAGGGTGTCCTGGGTGGCGACGCCGGTGGGGCATTTGTTGGTATGACAGCTTTGCGACTGGATGCAGCCGATGGCGAACATGAAGCCCCGCGCGGCGTTGGCCCAGTCGGCACCGATGGCCAGGACGCTGGCGATGTCGAAGGCGCTGACGATCTTGCCGCTGGCGCCGAGCTTGATCTTGTCCCGCAGGTTCAGGCCCACCAAGGTGTTGTGGACAAACAGCAGGCCCTCGCGCAACGGCACGCCAATGTGGTCGGTGAATTCCACTGGCGCTGCACCCGTGCCACCTTCCTTGCCGTCCACCACGATGAAGTCGGGCAGGATGCCGGTTTCCAGCATGGCCTTGGCGATGCCCATGAACTCCCAGGGGTGGCCCAGGCAGAACTTGAAACCCACTGGTTTGCCACCGGACAGTTCGCGCAATTGCTGGACGAACTGCATCAGTTCGATCGGTGTGGAGAAAGCACTGTGGCGTGACGGTGAAACGCAGTCCTCGCCCATGAGGATGCCACGGGTTTCGGCGATTTCCCGGGTGACCTTGTGCTTGGGCAGAATTCCGCCATGGCCGGGCTTGGCGCCCTGGCTCATCTTGATTTCAATCATCCGCACCTGCGGGTTTTGCGCTTGGGCGGCGAAGCGCTCCGGGTCGAAGCGACCTTCACGGGTGCGACAGCCGAAATAGCCGCTGCCCAGTTCCCAGGTCAGGTCGCCGCCGTGTTCGCGGTGATAAGGGCTGATGCTGCCTTCGCCCGTGTCGTGGGCGAAATTGCCGAGCTTGGCGCCCTGGTTCAACGCCCGAATGGCGTTGGCGCTCAGGGAACCGAAGCTCATGGCGGAGATGTTGAACACCGACGCTGAATACGGTTGGGTGCATTGCGGTCCGCCGACCGTCACGCGAAAACCGCTGGGGTCGCTTAACGGAGCCGGGCGCATGGAATGGCCGATGAATTCGAAACCGGTCTGATAAACATCGATCAGGGTGCCGAACGGTTTGTCGGCGCTTTCGTTCTTGGCCCGGGAGTACACCAGGGAACGCTGTGCGCGCGAGAAGGGCAGGGCGTCGCTGTCGGATTCGAGCAGGTACTGACGAATTTCCGGGCGGATGCCTTCGACCAGATAGCGGATATTACCCAGGATCGGGTAGTTGCGACGCACGGCATGGCGGTTCTGCAGCAGGTCGAACAGTCCCAGCAGACTTAACAGACCTGTCACCAGCGTGATCGGCCAGAGCCAGTCGTGTTGCAGAAACGGCAGGCTGGCGAGGGTGAAAACTACGCAGCCGGCAAAGAAGGCGTAACGGCTCAGTAAAGACAGGCTCATGCGGTTTCCTTCGGGTGAGCGATGGGGTGGGGCGGTGCAGGCATTCTGCGCTGGCAGTGAAAGGGCGGGCAACTGTGGCGAGGGGATTTATGCTCGCTGGGGTGGGGGCAACCCCTGCTCGCTAAACAGGCGCCTCGGTTTCTGAAGACCGCATCGCCTCCATCGCGGGCAAGCCTTGCTCCCACACAGCGCGATCTCAGCTCGCCTGTTTCATCTGCCGCACCGGCAACTCCACGCGGAAGGTAGTTCCCACCCCGACCTCGCTGCGCACTGTGATCTCGCCGTTGTGTTTTTTCACGATGCCGTAGGACAGTGAAAGTCCCAGTCCCGTGCCCTGGCCGACAGGTTTGGTGGTGAAGAACGGGTCGAAGATTTTTTGCAGTGTCTCAGGCGGCATGCCCGAGCCATTGTCGGCGACTTCGATCCACACGGTGTCTTCTTCAATGCCGTTGCGCAAGGTGATGGTGCCACGCTCGGGGCCGATGGCCTGGGCGGCGTTGACGATCAGGTTCATGATCACCTGGTTGATCTGCGACGGCAGGCATTCGACTTCCGGCAACGGGCTGTATTGCTTGATCACGTCGGCCTTGTACTTGATTTCATTGGCGACGATGTTCAGCGTCGAATCCAGGCCTTGTTGCAAGTTGGCCATCTGCCATTCCTGGTTGGAGTCGACGCGGGAGAAGTCCTTGAGGTCCTTGACGATCTGCCCGACCCGGCTGATGCCGTCCTTGGACTCTTTGATCAGCAGTGGAATGTCCTCGACGAGGAAGTCCAGCTCCACCTGCTCGCGCAGCTTTCTCAGATTCACTACCAGTTCCGGCGAAGAAATGGCTTGCTCGGCACTGTCATAGGCCTGGAGCATCTCCTGGAGTTTGCCAAAGTAGCCATCCAGGGCCCCCAGATTGGAAGAAATGAAACCGATCGGGTTGTTGATTTCGTGAGCGACCCCGGCGGCCAACTGGCCCAGCGAGGCGAGTTTTTCCGACTGGACCAACTGGCTTTCCAGCATCTTGCGTTCGTCGATTTCCATCTGCAGCAAAGAACTGGCCTGTTTGAACGCCTGGGTCCGCTGCTCCACCAGCTCCTCGAGTTTGCTCATCTGCAATTGCGCGCGGGAAGTCATTTCCCACTTGGTGGTCAGGGTGTTGGCCATTTGCTGGACTTCGATGTTGTCGAAGGGTTTCTTCAGAATCAGCAACCGGTCATGGCCATTGAGGCGGTCCAGCAGTTCGTCCCAGGAATAGTCCGAGTAGGCGGTGCAGACCACCACTTGCAACAGTGGGTCGTGCTTCCAGAGTTCCTCGATGGTTTTGGCGCCATCCCAGCCCTCGGGCATGCGCATGTCGACAAAGGCCAATGCATAAGGGTGCTCCGTTGCCAGCGCTTGCAGCAGTTTGTTCAGACCTTCCTGGCCGCCGTAGGCCGAGTCGAGTTCGAATACGGTGCCGGCCGGTTTCGGTGCGTCGCCGAACAAGGCGTTTTCCATGTCCAGTAGATCGACATTGACCTGATCCTCCGGCGTGAGGATTTTGCGGAAATCGTCATGGATGGCCGGTGTATCGTCGATCAACAGGATGCGGCGGTTGCTCAGATTATTCATGCTCACCTTCTGCGAGTTTCAAGGGCAGTTGCAACACGAACGTTGCTCCTGTGCCTGGTCCCTCACTGTGAGCGGTGAGGTGGCCGTTCATCTCAATGGCCGCGAGCGCGCAACTGTGCAAACCGAACCCGTGACCTTCCTTACGGGTGGTAAAACCATGGGCGAAGATACGCGTCATGTTTTCCGCCGGGATGCCTTCGCCTTCATCCTTGACACTGATCTGCAGGGTGTCGTCATTGATCACCGTAGCCTTGAGGGTCATGTTCCGTGCGTGGTTGGAAACCCCCGCCATGGCGTATTTGGCGTTGCTGATCAGGTTGATCAGAATCAGCAGCAAGCGGTGTTTGTCGCCCAGGATCCGCGGCACGTCGCCGTATTCCTTGAGCACCGTCACGTGGTGTCGGGTCAGGGCGCCGGAGTTCATGCGCAGGGCGTCTTCGAGCAGTTCGCTGACCACCAAAGGCTCCACCAGGCTGTTGGCGCCGGCATAGGATTGCTGGGTGGAGACAATATCCTTGATGTGATCCACGCTCTTGCTCAACTGGGCCAACTCGTCGGTAAGGCCTTGCTGTTCGACCGCGATGGCCTCCACCAACTGGTTCAGATAGCCGGGCAACAGCTTGCCTTTTTCGTCTTCGGTAAGGAAGTGCCCCAGGTCGTGGGGGTGTTCATTGATCAGTTGCATCGCCTTGCCCAGCCCCAGGGCCTTGCTGCTGCGCAGTTTACGGCTGATCAGGTCGGCGGAGATGTTCACACTGTTGAGCACGTTGCCAACGTTGTGCAGCACGTTGGTGGCGATTTCCGCCATGCCGGCCTGACGAGCGGTGTCCATCAGTTCGCTCTGGGTGTCCTTGAGTTGGCGGGTGCGCTCTTCGACCCGTACCTCCAGCTCGTCGTTGGCGGTTTGCAGGGCGTTGTTGGCGCGTTTGGTTTCGGCGAAGCTGCGCATCAACCGGATGGCCAGCCCGATCAGGATCAACACCAGGAACGTGGCGAAAACCAGCAGAAGAATATGGTTGCGCTGATGCGTGGCGGCAGCTTTCTCCTGGTCTTTGTCCAGCAGGCTGGTGATGGTGTCCAACCGGCCGGCCACGGGAACGGCTTCGATTCCCTGCAAGAGGTCATTGACCCTGGGTTGTTCGCGCAAGATCAGCGCGATGTGCCTGCTCAGGATATCGACGGATTTTTGTAGACCTTCCGGCAGGCGCTCCTTGTTGACGTCCAGCCGGTTCAGGCCTAGCAGCACTTCGGCGGCTTGCTCACGGGTGGTCAGATGAGCGAACTCCATGGCGCTGAGCAACAGATCGTAGGTGTCGATGGCAACGTTTTGCAGCTGCAGTTTGTCGGCGTCCGCAAGTTCGCCGAACTGGGCCTGGATGTCATCTTCGGCGGTGGGCAGGAAGGCGAGGGAGTTGCGCAATACCGCATTGTGGGATTTGAATCTTTCCACCAGACGGGTTTTCTCCTTCACCGCCTTGAGGTATTCGTCGCGCTCCTGTTCCCAGCTTGACGGTGCGTGGCGAGCCGGTTCCGATTCGATGGCGTCGAGGCGCTGCCACAGACGCGCCATCTCATTGAGGGGCGAGACCAGGGGGTCATAGTTTTGGCTCAAAGCCATCCGGGATTTAAGGACTTCGTTGTCCCAGATGGCGTCCTGCTGTTTGAGCAGGCGGATCAGGTCCCGAGATTCAATGTACGAGGCGGCCTGCTGTGCACTCGACTGGATGTACATAAACAGCAGGACTGACGCCAGCAAGAGGCCGACGAATGCCAGACCGAGGCGACGCAGGGCGGTCATAGCGGCTTGCCCTCCCATTCGCCGGTGAGGGTCTTGAGGAATTCGACGATCAGTTCCGTGTCGTTCTTCAAGGGTTCACGGCCCAACTGGTACTTGAACATCACTTCCACCGCGTTCTCCAGGGTAGGCGCTGACCCTGCGTGAAAGTACGGGGCGGTGATGGCGACGTTACGCAGACTCGGCACCTTGAAAACCTGGCGGTCAGCCTCGTCGCCAGTGACATTGAAGCGGCCGTCGTCGGCGCGGGTAGGGTTGCCCCGGTCCTGGATGTAGTCGCCCATCACGCCGAATTTCTGGAACATGTTGCCGCCGATGTTCACGCCCTGGTGGCAGGCGATGCAGCCGTATTCCTTGAAGCGCTGGTAACCGAACTTTTCCCGGGGCGTGAGGATGTCAGTGTTGCCCAGCAGGTACTGGTCGAAACGTGAATTTGGGGTCAGCAGGGTGCGTTCATAGTCGGCCAGGGCACTCTGGATGTTGGCCTGGGTCACGCCGTCGGGGTAGGCATCGTCAAAACCCCGAGCGTAGTCCGGGTCCTGGCCGATGCGCTTGAGCACCGTTTCCCAGGTACTGCCCATTTCCGCCGGGCTGGTCACGACGATGTGCACCTGTTCTTCCAGAGTGTCGACGCGGCCGTCCCAGAACTGATGGAAGTTCAGGCTGGCGTTGAACACCGTGGGTGTATTGAACTCCACTGGTTTACCGTCGAAGCCCAGGGAAAACTGTTTGTCGTCGGCGCCACCCTTGTCCAGGCGATGGCAACTGGCACAGGACAGGGTGTTGTTGACCGACAGCCGCGGGTCGTTGAAAAGCCGCAGGCCCAACTGGACGCGCTTGGGGTCCAGGGTCGGAATGGGGGGCAGCGGTTTGAGCGGTTCATCCAACGGCTCGGCGTGAACGGTCACGCTCAATCCCACCAGCAGGCCGAGGGCCAGAATCAGTCCATGTGACGCCATGGGATGCTTTCCTTGAAACTTTTGGTTGATGGAACTCAGGTGTGTTCACGCAAACGGGTTGTGGCGTTGTTCCCACTCGCTCATCCACAGGGCAAAGGCCTGTGGCTCCACGGCCTTGCTGAAGTAGTACCCCTGGGCTTCCTCGCACTGGTGAGCCTTGAGGAACTCCAGTTGCTCAAGGGTTTCCACGCCTTCGGCAATGATGTGCAGGTTCAGGCTCTTGCCCAGGCTGATGATGGTGCTCACCAGCTTTGCGTCATTACTGTCGATGCTCAGGTCGCCGACGAACGACTGATCGATCTTCAACACATCCACCGGAAATTTCTGCAGGTAGCTCAGGCTCGAGTAGCCGGTGCCGAAATCGTCGATGGCCAGCCGTATTCCCAGGCGTTTGACGGCCTTGAGGATGGCGACGGTGGTGTCGACGTTCTGCATCAGCACGCTTTCGGTGATCTCCAGTTCTAACTGTGTCGGGTCGAGACCGGTTTCCTTGAGGGTCCGGGCGATGCCTTCGACGAAACCGCGCTGGCGAAAATCGATGGTGGAGACGTTCACCGACAGGTAGAGCGGGCGCATGCCATCGGCTTGCCAGCGACAGGCCTGCTGGCAGGCTTCCTGGAGCACCCATTGGCTCAGCGGGACGATCAGGCCGCTGTCTTCGGCCACGGGGATGAAGTCCGATGGATAGATCAAGCCGATGTCAGGCCGGTTCCAGCGCACCAGCGCTTCGGCGCCGACCACTTTGCCACTCCTCAAATCGATCTTGGGCTGGTAGTGCAGCACGAACTCCTTGCGTTGCAAGGCCAGGCGCAGGCCCGATTCGATGGTTTGCTGCTGTCGCGCCCGACGGTTCATGTCTTCAGTGAAAAAACGGTAGTCGTTGGGGCCGGTTTCCTTGACGTTGCGCATCGCCGTTTCGGCTTTTTTGATCAACGCCACGGCATCGAAACCGTCGGCCGGATACATGCTGATGCCCAGGCTTGCGGTAACGGTCAGGTCGTGTCCGTCGATGGGGTGGGGCGTGCTGATGGCCGTCAGCAGTTTGTCGGCCACGCCTTTGGTCTGTTGCGAGTCGGTGATGTCTCCCAGTATCACCACGAACTCATCGGAGCCGTAGCGAAACACCGAGTCGGATTCACGCACCACCGTTGCCAGCGCCCGGGCCACCCGCTTGAGCATTTCGTCGCCCACCGGGTGCCCCAGTGCGTTATTGATACGCTTGAAACGGTCCATGCCGATGAACATCACCGCCAGTTGCCGGTCGTGGCGACGGCACTGGGCCATGGCCTGGGTCAGGCGATCACCGAGCAACATGCTGTTGGGTAGCTCGGTGAGTACGTCGTATTGCAGCAAGTGGGAGACTTTCAGCAACTCCTGGACCCGTTCCTCGATGGTGCGCTCCAGACTGCGCATTTTTCTCGCCGCATCCTGGGCCAGTTGCCATTTCCAGGTCATGGCACTGGCCATCTGGCGGATTTCCAGGGTGTCGAAGGGTTTCTTCAGGATCAGCAACTGATCGTCGAACTCGATGCGTTCGGACATGGTTTCCCAGGAATAATCCGAAAACGCCGTGCACAGCGCGATTTGCAGCCGTGGGTCGGCCTCCCACAAACGCTCGATGGTTTGCAGGCCGTCCCAGCCCGGCGGCATGCGCATGTCGGCGAACACCAGCGCATAGGGCTGGCCTTCGGCCTGGGCGCGCTTGACCAGTTCCAACGCCTCTTCGCCCTGATAGGCCGAGTCGATCTGAAATTGCAGGCGGCTGACCTGGGGCGTGCCAAACAGCAGGCTTTCAGTGTCGTCCAGCGAGTCGTCGCTACCGGCGCCCGGGCTGAGGATCTTGCGGAAGTCCTGGTGGATCGCCGGGGTGTCGTCCACCACCAGGATTCGCCTGTTCGCCGGCACCGACATGGGGTTCATGGGTTGCTCTCCGATAACTGGCTTGCAGGCCGGGTCCAATGGTCCGTCACGGGAACGATGGTGCCGGCCTTGAGCAGTTCGCTGGCTTGCCCACTGTCTACGGCAGTGCTGAAGTAATGCCCCTGGGCCTGCATCGACCCGCCGCTGGACATCAGCGTGGTGCGTTGCTCCTGGGTTTCGACGCCCTCGGCAATGATCCCGATGCCCACATCCCGGGCGAAATTGATGATCGCTCGCAGCGTCATTGCGTTCTCGGGGTCGGCGTTGGCGCTGTCGAGAAACCGTTGGGCGAGCTTGAGATGGTTGACCCGGTAGGTCTTGAGGTAATCGAACGAGGAGTACTCGGTGCCGAAATCATCGATGGCAATTTGTACGCCCAGTTCGCACAGACGTGGCAGCACGTCGTTGTGGGTCCACTTGGTTTGCGCCAGGGTGGCCTCGGTGACATCAAAGCGCAGGTCCCAAGGGGCCAGTTCCCAGCGGGCGGTGGTACGCAGCACGTCATAGATCAGCTCGGGACCGGTCTTGAGTTGCGTCAGGGACAGGTCGATGGCGATCACCGGGGGCGCCATGCCCTGGTCACGCCACTGGCGCATCTGTTGACAGGCCTGGTCCAGCACCCAATGCCCCAGGCCAACGATGATCCCGGTCTTCTCGGCGGCCGGCATGAACGACGCCGGCTCCAGCCAGCCGCGCTCAGGGTGGTTCCAGCGCACTTGCACGCCCATGCCCAGGATTTTGCCGGTGCCCAGGTCGACCTCCGGCAGGTAGTGCAAATGCAGCTCGTTGTTTTCGATGGCCTGGCGCAGGTCATTGGCCAGGGCGACGCGGTCGGTGACTTCTTGATTAATCTCCTCGCTATGGAAATGGTACTGGTTGCGGCCCTTTTCCTTGGACCGGTACAAGGCCATGTCGGACTGTGCCATCAGGCTGTCGGCGCTTTGGCTCTGGGAGGAATACAGGCTGATGCCGATGCTCACGGAGATCCGCACTTCGTTGCCGTCCAGGGAATAGGGCGCCACCAGGGCATCCCGGATCTTGGCGGCCAGGGCGGCGCAATGGGTCGCTTCGTGGACATCCAGTTGCAGGATGGCGAACTCGTCGCCACCCAGGCGCGCTACCACGTCGTTTTCCCGGGTACAGCCCTTGATGCGTGCGGCGACCTCCTGCAGCAGCAGGTCGCCGATCGGGTGACCCAGGGTGTCGTTGATCCGCTTGAAATGGTCCAGGTCCAGGTAAAACATCGCAAACGGCGCCGCCCCCCGGCGAGCCGCGGCAAAGGCTTGATGCAGGCGCTCGATCATGGTGGCGCGGTTGGCCAGCCCGGTCAGGCCGTCGGTGCGGGCCAGCAGGGCGATTTTCTCCTCGGCCAGCTTGCGTTCGGTGATGTCAAGAATGATGCCTTCCACTTCCAGCAGCAGGCCCTGTTCGTTGCGCACCGGAATGTAGCGGTTTTCCACCCAGCGGAACGTGCCGTCGCCCGTGCGCATGCGGAACTCGATGGACGCCCCCGCCGTGTCGCGGTTCAAGACGCGGACCATGGCGTCGTCGATCTTGCTTTGGTCGTCGGGATGGATCAGGGTTTGCGCCCAGTCCGGCGAGTTGACCAGTTGCGCCGCCGCGTGGCCGAACTTGGTGATGTTGTGGGAAATGTACATCAGCGCGAACGGCGGCTCGCCACGCAGGCGATACAGGATGGTCGGGCTGTTCTGCACGATGATATTGGCGTCGGCCAGCTCCCGCGTGCGCTCCTGCACCGCGCGTTCGAGCATGTCCATTTTCAGCGCCGCGTCTTCGGTCATCTGCCATTTGACGGTCAGGGTACTGGCCATCTGGCGGATCTCGATGGCATCGAAGGGTTTTTTCAGGATGAGCAGGCGGTCGCCCAGTTCGAGGCGCTCGGCGATGTCTTCCCAGGAATAATCCGAATAGGCGGTGCACAGCGCCACTTGCAGCTTGGGGTCGACGCGCCATAGCCGTTCGATGGTTTCAAGGCCGTCCCAGCCAGGGGGCATACGCATGTCGATGAACGCCATGGCGTAGGGTTTGCCCTCGGCCAAGGCAGATTCGACCTTGTTCAGGGCTTCCATGCCCTGGAAGGCCGAATCGAGCACGAAACTCTGGCTGGCAACCGCCACAGGCGCGCCGAACAGGGCTGCTTCAGCGCTGCTCAGGCTGTCCTCGGGGGTAGCATGGGGGCTGAGGATCTTACGAAAATCCTCGTGGATCGTCGGAGTGTCATCGACGATCAGGATCCGCCGGTTGGCCCTTTCCGTCGGCAGGCTCATGGCCGTGCACCGTCGCGATGCTGACTGTTGAACCGTGGATACATCTGATATCCCTTCCGTTGGCATGAGTATTCTGGCCTGTACTTGGCCCTTCATGGTCTACAGCATAGCTGTCTCATTGAGATGCGCTCGGCCGGTCAAGGCAAAATCGTGTCTAAATTCACGCAATCTACTAGCCTCTAATTCGGGGGTAGCGTAGAACAGGTGTCGTTAACAGGAGGGGGGTCCAATGGAAGATCAATCGCAGGATGTACCGGTCAGGAAGCCGACGGTACTGTTGGTCGATGATGAAGAGTCGATTCTCAATAGCCTGCGTCGGTTATTGCGCAGCCAGCCGTACGAAATCCTGCTGGCTGACAGTGGCGCCAAAGCCCTGGAAATCCTCAAGGAGCGGCCGGTCGACCTGGTCATGACCGATGCCCGCATGCCCAACATGGACGGCGCCACTTTGTTGGCGCAGATTCGCAAGCTTTATCCATCGACCTTGCGCATCCTGCTCACCGGTTATGCCGATGTGGACATGATGACCAAGGCCATCAACGAGGGGCAGTTGTATCGCTACCTCAGCAAACCCTGGAACGACGAGGAACTGGTGCAGGCCCTGCGTCAGGCCCTGGCGCACCAGCACTCCGAAAGCGAGCGCCAGCGCCTCGAAGCGCTGAACCGTGAACAGAACGAACAGCTGCGGATACTCAACACCACCCTGGAAAAACGCGTGGCGTCGCGCACCGCCGAGCTGCAGCAGACCGCCGACATGCTCGACCTGGCCTATGACGAGCTCAAGCGCAGCTATGTGACCGGCACCGAAGTGTTTTCGCTGATCGCCAACCTGCGCCTGCCCAAGGCCAAGCAGACCAACCGGCAGATCATCGAGCTGATCCGGGTCTACAGCAGGCTGCACTTTCTGGACGAGTCCACCGACCGCGACCTGACCATGGCCGCGGCGCTCTACAACATCGGCAAATTGAGCTGGACCGACAACATGATGGTCACGCCCGCCGACATGCTGCACCACACCGAGCTTGATCTCTACCGGGCCTATCCGAAGCAGAGCGAGTCGCTGCTGATGACCCTGGACCCGATGAAAGACGCCGCGCGCATCATCCTCCATCACCAGGAACGTTGGGACGGCAGCGGTTTTCCCGACCATCTGCGAGGCGAGGCCATTCCGTTCGGTTCGCGACTGTTGAAACTGGCGGTGGACTTCATCGAACTGCAGCGCGGGTTGATCCTGGAGCGGCAGATGAACAGCGACGAGGCGCTGGTCTACATCCGCAAATACGCCGGCAAACTGTACGACCCGGGCATGGTGGAGGACTTCATCAAGGCGTGTGGTGAATACCTGGACGACGTGACCTTGTCGGATCCGACGGTGCAGGTCATGACAACCCGCGACCTGACGGCCGGCATGATCCTGGCGCGCAACCTCAACGCCGACAACGGCATGCTGTTGCTCAACGCCGGCAAGGTGCTGAGCGCGCCTCTGGTGGAAAAGCTCATTGCTTTCGAAGCGATGGAAGGGGCGCGCTACAGCGTGTTCGTCAAAATCCCCGAAGAGGCAGACCCTTCGGTGCCGAAGCCGATGTTGGGGTGATGCAGATCTGACTGAGAGTACAGTCATCCTGTGGGAGCGAGCTTGGCTCCCACAAAAACTGCTCCCACAGTGGTTTTGTGTGGCGTCTGAAGGTGGCGCCGGGCTTTGCTCCCATCGCTGCGCTCTGTACCCTTGCGAGCATTTTTCTGCCCAGGGCATTTCATCATGACCACTCCCATCATCCGCATCGCCGCCGCTCTGTTGATCGGACCGGACGGCCGGACCTTACTGGTGCGCAAGCGCGGCACCCAGGCCTTCATGCAGCCGGGCGGCAAGATCGAGGCCCATGAGCAACCGGTCCAGGCCCTGGCCCGTGAGCTGGACGAAGAGCTTGGGCTGACGATTGATCCGGCACAGGCCCGTTACCTGGGGGCGTTCAGTGCCCCGGCCGCCAACGAGCCGGGTTTTGTCGTGCAGGCTGACGTTTTTTTACTGAGCATCGATGCGCCGGTTTCTCCCGCCGCCGAGATTGAAGAAGTGCGCTGGATCGACCCGGCCAGTGACAGCGATCTGCTGCTGGCGCCGTTGACAGGCGAGGTGATCCTGCCGTTTTATCGAGCCAGCCTTCTCGAGACGTGCTGACCCCAGACTCAAGGACTGACGCCCATGATTCCATTGCCGGACCTGCTGATTTTCGCCGCCGCCGCGTTGCTGATGGTGCTCACGCCCGGCCCGAACATGATCTACCTGATTTCCCGTTCGATCTGCCAGGGCCGCAAGGCCGGCGTCACCTCCCTGCTGGGGGTGGTGGCTGGCTTCTTCGTGCACATGTTTGCCGCGGCGGCGGGGCTGACGGCGGTGTTCCTGGCGGTGCCCATGGCCTATGAGGTGTTGAAATGGGCCGGCGCGCTGTACCTGTTGTGGCTGGCCTGGCAGGCAGTCAAGCCCGGCGCACGTTCGCCGTTCCAGGCCCAGCAACTGCCGGTGGACTCGACGCGCAAGCTGATCACCATGGGGTTCCTCACCAGTGCCCTGAATCCAAAGATTGCAGTGTTTTACCTGTCGGTGTTCCCGCAGTTCATCAGCCCGGAACACGGCTCGTTGTTCACCCAGAGCATCATCCTCGGGCTGACCCAGATCAGCGTCAGTTTCAGCGTCAACCTGCTGATTGCCCTGTTCGCCGCCGGCATTGCCTCCTGGTTCGTCCATAACCCCACCTGGTTGGCGGCGCAGCGCTACTTCATGGGGTTTGTGCTCGGCGCGCTGGCGTTGCGCCTGATGCTTGAACAACGGCGTTCGGCGTGAGCATTCGACGGCTTGCAGCGGGTGATGCCCAGGCGTATCGCGACCTGATGCTCCAGGCCTACGCGCTTCATCCCCAAGCTTTCACCTCCAGCGTCAGCGAGCGAGCGGCGATGCCCATGAGGTGGTGGGAATCACGTCTGAACAGTCGGCTGGATGTGTTGTTGGGGGCGTTTGTCGAGCATGAACTGGTGGGCATTGTCGGGCTGTCCCTGGAGCCGCGGGAAAAAGCCCGGCACAAGGCCACGTTGTTCGGCATGTACGTCGCTGACTCTCATCGCCACGCTGGCCTCGGCTACCAACTGGTGCAGGCGGCACTCGAAGAAGCCCGACGCCATTCGTTTTTACGGCTGGTGCAACTGACCGTCACCGCCGGCAACGATCCTGCCGTCAGGCTCTACCAGCGCTGCGGTTTCGTGCTGTACGGCCTGGAGCCGATGGCGATACGGGTGGACGAGGACTACCTCGACAAGATCCATATGTGGCTAGAGCTCTGAGTCGCTCAGAGATGAGTTCTCGAGTTTTTGATGAATGAGGGTTGTCGAGTTTTTGTGGCGAGGGAGCAAGCTCCCTCGCCACAAAAGCACTCAGCGCACGGCACTGACGCCGTCGAGGGTCGAAAACGAAGTGTCCTTGGCCGTCAGCAGAAAGTCGCGCATGTAGGGCGCATCGAGCATGTCGGTGCGCACGGCGGCATACAGCGTGGCGAACAAACCTTTCTCTCCCAGTCGCTTGGCCTTCACGTAGCCCCGCGAGCTGTATTCATGCAGTGCCCAATGGGGCATGCCGCAGACGCCACGACCGCTGGCCACCAGTTGCATCATCATCACCGTCAGTTCAGACGTGCGCACCTGGGCCGGTTCGATGTCGGCCGGTTCCAGGAAACGGGTGAAGATGTCCAGGCGATCGCGCTCCACCGGATAGGTGATCAGGGTTTCGCTGACCAGGTCTTCGGGCACGATGTAGGGTTTGTTCGCCAGTCGGTGCTGGTTGGCCACGGCGAGCATCGCTTCGTAGGTGAACAGCGGCACGTAGGTGATGCCCGCCAGTTCCAGCGGGTCGGAGGTCACCACCAGGTCCAGGTCGCCCCGGGCCAGGGCCGGCAGTGGGGCGAAGGCGAAGCCCGAGGCCAGGTCCAGCTCGACTTCCGGCCAGGCGTCGCGGAACTGGTCGATGGTGGGCATCAGCCACTGAAAGCAACTGTGGCACTCGATGGCCATGTGCAAGCGCCCGGCGGTGCCTCCGGCCAACCGACCGATGTCCCGCTCGGCGCTGCGCAGCAACGGCAGGGTGGCGTCGGCCAGTTGCAGCAGGCGCAGGCCGGCACTGGTGAAACGCACCGGTTTGGTCTTGCGCACGAATAGTTGCATGCCCAGGCGTTCTTCCAGTTCCTTGAACTGGTGGGAAAGGGCGGACTGGGTCAGGTGCAGGCGTTCGGCGGCTTCGACCAGGCTATCGGCTTCGCGCAGGGCATGCAGGGTCTTGAGGTGGCGGATTTCAAGCACCGTGGGCTCCATGAGTAAAACTCGTGATCAACACGAAAAGGTTGAGTTTGTCTCATGTGGGGCTGGCTGTCGACAATGGCGCCATCTTTTACAGGAGGACACACACCATGGCCCTGGCCCACACCTTAGGTTTTCCCCGCATCGGCGCCGACCGCGAACTGAAAAAAGCCCTCGAAGCCTACTGGAAGGGCGACCTGGCACCGGCCGCGCTGCAAGCGGTGGGCCGTGAATTGCGGGCCCGACACTGGCAACTGCAGAAAGAGGCCGGCATCGACCTGCTGCCGGTCGGTGATTTCGCCTGGTACGACCAGGTGCTCAGCCACACTTTGACCCTGGGTGCCGTCCCGTCGCGATTCCACAACACCCTCGATGCTCAGGCCAAGCCGACCCTCGACACCCTGTTCGCCATGGCCCGAGGCGCCACCGCTGCCTGCTGCGGAGCTGATCACGGGCAAGCCCAATACGCTCAGGAACTGACCAAGTGGTTCGACACCAACTACCACTATCTGGTCCCGGAGTTTTCCGCCGACCAGCGCTTCGCCCTGAGTTGGGAGCAACTGTTCGAAGAAGTGGACGAGGCCCATGCCCTGGGACATCAGGTCAAACCGGTGATCATCGGCCCTTTGACGTATCTGTGGCTGGGCAAGGCCAAGGGCGAGGACTTCGACAAGCTCGACCTGCTCGAGCGTCTGTTGCCGGTCTACGGTGAAATCCTCAATCGCCTCAAGGCCCAGGGTGTTGAGTGGGTGCAGATCGACGAACCGATCCTCACCCTCGACCTGCCCCTGGCCTGGAAAAGCGCGTTCGAGCGGGCCTATCACATCCTTCAGTATTCGCCGCTGAAAAAGCTGGTGGCGACCTATTTCAGTGGCTTGGAAGACAACCTCGGCCTGGCGGTGAGCCTGCCGGTGGACGGTTTGCACATCGACGCGGTACGGGCGCCGGAACAACTGGGTCAGGTGCTCGATCGCCTGCCGACCTACAAAATCCTGTCGGTGGGGTTGGTCAATGGCCGCAACGTCTGGCGCTGTGAACTGGAACAGGCGCTGGCGCAATTGCAGCCGGCCCAGGAGCGTTTTGGCGACAACCTCTGGGTCAGCACCTCTTGCTCACTGTTGCACAGCCCCGTGGACCTGGAGCGTGAAGACCGACTGGACCCTGAACTCAAGAGCTGGCTGGCCTTTGCCGTGCAGAAATGCGGTGAAGTGGCGGTACTGCGCGATGCGCTCAACGACCCCCAGGCACCCGGTGTGCAACACGCCTTGGCCGACAGCCGTGACGTGCATGCTCGTCGTGCCGGCTCGACACGCATTCACAAAGCCGAGGTTCAGGCCCGCCTCGCCGCGATACGACCACAGGACAGCCAGCGGCGCTCGCCGTTTGCCCAGCGCATGGAGCAGCAGCGCGCCCGGCTGAAACTGCCGGCCTTTCCCACCACCACCATTGGTTCCTTCCCGCAGACTCCGGCGATTCGCCTGGCGCGCCAGGCCTACAAGCAAGGCAAGCTGTCGGCCAACGATTATCAGGACGCCATGCACACTGAGATCCGCCATGCCGTGCAGATCCAGGAACGCCTGGGCCTGGATGTGCTGGTACATGGCGAAGCCGAACGCAACGACATGGTGGAATATTTCGCCGAACAACTGGACGGCTATGCCTTCACCCGTTTCGGCTGGGTCCAGAGCTACGGTTCGCGTTGTGTGAAGCCGGCAATCATCTACGGCGACATCAGCCGCCCGAAAGCGATGACCGTCGACTGGATCCGCTACGCCCAGAGCCTGACCGACAAGGTGATGAAGGGCATGCTCACCGGCCCCGTGACCATGCTGATGTGGTCGTTCCCTCGCGAGGACGTCTCGCGTCAGGTTCAGGCGCAACAACTGGCCCTGGCCCTGCGTGACGAAGTGCAGGACCTGGAAAAGGCCGGGATCAAAATCGTGCAGATCGACGAAGCTGCATTCCGCGAAGGCCTGCCCCTGCGACGCGGGCAATGGCAGGCGTACCTGGACTGGGCCGTGGAGGCCTTCCGCTTGAGCGCATCGGGTGTAAGCGACGAAACCCAGATCCACACCCACATGTGCTACAGCGAATTCAATGATGTGATCAAGGCCATCGCCGACATGGACGCCGATGTCATCACTATTGAAACCTCGCGTTCGGACATGGAGTTGCTGGAGGCTTTCGAAGCGTTTGAGTATCCCAACGATATCGGCCCGGGCGTCTACGACATCCACTCGCCACGGGTGCCGGACACGGCCGAGATGGTGGCATTGATGAGCAAGGCGGTGAAGCGGATTGTGGCGGACCGGCTGTGGGTCAACCCCGATTGCGGCCTGAAGACCAGGGCGTGGCCGGAGGCAGAAGCGGCGCTGGTGAACATGGTGGCGGCGGCGCGGCAGTTGCGCAGTCAGTTGGCCTGAAGCCCGAATACTCTTACAGGTCAGGGGGAGTGCTCTGCTTTGCTTCATTTGACCGGGTGGAGCGACCATTTGGCAATCTTCATCAAACTGTCACGCAACTGTGGCAGCGCGCTTGAACAAACTTCATCAGACTCGCGCTCTACTGGGGTTCTGCGTTTTGGTGTTTCTTCATGCGTGTATTTATCTTTCTGGCCGCGTTGTTGTTCGGCCTGCCGTCGATTGCGGCTTCTCGATGTGATGTCAACGTTGCGACCCAACGGGTCGATCTGGATCAGGTCAGTCTGGCGTACCAGAGCATCGGCCGTGCCTCCGACCCGGCGTTGTTGCTGGTGATGGGCTTGGGCGGGCAGTTGATACATTGGCCGGACGAGGTGGTGGCGGCCCTGTGCGAGCAGGGCTTTCGGGTGATTCGCTACGACAACCGCGACGTGGGCTTGTCCGCCTGGCGTCAGGCGCCCGGCAGCGCCAACCTGGCCTTTGAAGCCTTGCGCTACAAGCTGGGCCTGCCCGTGGCCGCTCCCTACACCTTGACCGACATGGCCGACGACGGCTTGGGGTTGATGGACGCGTTGCAGGTGCAAAGCTTTCACGTACTGGGGGTGAGCATGGGCGGGATGATCGCCCAGCACATGGCGGCCATGGCGCCGCAGCGGGTGGAGAGCCTGACCCTGATCATGACCAGCTCGGGTGCCGAAGGCCTGCCGGCACCCAGCGAAACCCTGGTGCAGCTGTTGTCCCGGCGCAGTGCGCCGAATCGTGAAGTGGCCCTGGAACAACAGGCCGATCTGCTGGCCGCCCTGGGCAGTCCGATGGTGGTGGATGATCGTCAAGCACTGTTGCATCAGGCCGCCCAGGCCTATGACCGGGCCTTCAACCCCGAAGGCGTGCAACGCCAGATCATGGCGATCATGGCCGAGCCGAGCCGGGTGGCGCTGCTCAATCAACTGCGCGTGCCGACCCTGGTGGTTCACGGCACCGCCGACCCGTTGTTGCCGGTGATGCACGGCGTGCACCTGGCGGCGCACATCCGCGGCAGCCGTCTGAAGCTGATACCGGGCCTGGCCCACCGGTTTCAAGAAGCGTTCAAGGAACCGTTGCTGGGGGCGGTGTTGCCCTACTTGCAGCAGCATCGCGAAGACACCTCGCATTGGGCGCAGATCGAGCCGGTGCAGGTGCCTAACGTGCTCTGATAAACGGTCTTCCTAGTTTTTTGTGGCGAGGGAGCTTGCTCCCGCTGGGCTGCGAAGCAGCCCCCTAGGGTTCAGCCTGAGAGACCCAGGTGGTTGGATAGATTATGGGATTGCTTCGCAATCCAGCGGGAGCAAGCTCCCTCGCCACAGGGGTTGGCACAAGGCTCCTACCGTGTCTGCGCCTGCTCCACCAACCACTCCATCAGCGCCTGCAACTGCTCCGACGCTCCGGGCTTGCGCGGATACACCAGGTGATAGGCCAACCCGGTCCTGACCTTCAGTTCGAAGGGCATCACCAGTCGCCCGGCGTTCAGGTCGTCGCCGATCAGCGACCAGTCGCCAATCGCCACGCCCGTGCTTTGGGAGGCCATGGACATCGCCAGGTCCAGGGTTTCGAAATGCTGGCCTTTGCTGACGTTGCTCAGTTGCACCTGCGCAGCCTCCAGCCAAGCGTTCCAGTCGCGCTCGTCACTGGTGGGATGAAGCAGCAGATGGTGTTGCAGGTCGGCGGGTGAGCGCAGCGGCACCGGACCTTCAAGCAGTGGACGCGAACACACCGGTGTCAGTTGTTCGTCGAACAAGTGCAGGCTCGTCAATGAAGGCGCGGGCGGCGGCCCATAGACCACCGCGGCGTCGAAGGTTTCGCGCTGGAAATCCACGCCGTGGCGGACGGTGGTGGTCAACTCCACCGGTATGTCCGGTCGTACCTTTTGCCATTGCAGCAAACGCGGCATCAGCCAGCGCAGCACGCAGGTCGGCGCCTTGAGTCGCACGCTCTGGCGTTTCTCGCCGATCTGCTCCACCGCTTCCGCGATCAGGCCGAACACCTGTTGCACCCGTGGCAACCACGCCTGTCCCTGCGGCGTCAGGCTCAGGCCCCGTGCCTGACGCAGGAACAGCGCGTAACCCAAATGCTCCTCCAGCCCGGCGATCTGCCGGCTCACCGCGCCCTGGGTGATGTGCAACTGTTCCGCCGCCCGGGTGAAGTTGCAGCACTGGGCGGTGATCAGAAACGTGTGCAGCGCCGGGAGCGGAGGAAGTCGTTTCATTTGGAATCGAGCCATGATGTAGGGACATGGCTAGTATGACTTTTTATCCATTGTTGCGGCTATGGCCAGGCCGTTCCAATAACGCCATTCCCCGAAAACAAGAAGGTCAGTGGCAATGGCGACGTGCGGCGAAGTATTGGTCAAGTTACTCGAAGGTTATGGCGTGGAGCAGGTGTTCGGGATTCCCGGCGTGCACACCGTCGAGTTGTATCGTGGGCTGGCCCGTTCCAGCATCCGCCATGTGACGCCGCGTCACGAACAGGGCGCCGGCTTCATGGCCGATGGCTACGCCCGCGTCAGCGGCAAGCCCGGTGTGTGCTTCATCATCACCGGCCCCGGCATGACCAACATCACCACCGCCATGGGCCAGGCCTACGCCGATTCGATCCCGATGCTGGTGATCTCCAGCGTGCAGTCCCGCAGCCAGTTGGGCGGCGGGCGCGGCAAACTCCATGAACTGCCGAACCAGAGCGCGTTGGTGAGTGGCGTGGCGGCGTTTTCCCGCACGCTGATGTCCGCCGCCGAGTTGCCGGGAGTGCTGGCCCGGGCTTTCGCCTTGTTCCAGGCCGGTCGCCCGCGGCCGGTGCACATTGAAATTCCGTTGGACGTTCTGGTCGAAGACGCCGATGCCTTGCTCGCCACAAGGCCAGTGAACATCAGCCGTGCCGGGGCCGCGCCGAGTGCCGTGGCGCAGATGTCGGCGATGCTGGCGAAGGCCCGCCGGCCGCTGATCCTGGCCGGTGGCGGCGCCATTGATGCCGCCCGCGAACTGACCGAACTGGCTGAATGCCTCGGCGCCCCCGTGGCATTGACCATCAACGCCAAAGGCTTGTTGCCGTCGCGTCATCCTCTGCTGATCGGTTCCACGCAAAGCCTGGTGGCCACCCGCGCACTGGTGGCCGAGGCCGACGTGGTGCTGGCCATCGGCACGGAGTTGGCCGAGACCGACTACGACATCACCTTCGCCGGCGGCTTCGAAATCCCCGGTGCATTGCTGCGCATCGACATCGACCCGGACCAGACCGTGCGCAACTACCCGCCGCACCTGGCGCTGGTGGCCGATGCCCGCAGCGCTAGCCAGGCCTTGCTCGATGGGTTGAAGCAACAATCCCTGACCCAGCGCAACAGCGATTGGGGCCAGGTGCGTGCCGCGCGGTTACGGGCGGATCTGGACCGGGACTGGGACGTCGCGACCCGCGCGCAGACCTTGTTCATCGACACGGTTTTGCAGGCCTTGCCCGACGCGGTATTCGTCGGTGACTCCACACAACCGGTGTACACCGGCAACCTGACCTTCAACCCGGAACATCCACGTCGCTGGTTCAATGCTTCCACCGGCTACGGCACCCTCGGCTATGCCTTGCCGGCGGCCATCGGCGCCTGGCTCGGCGGCATCGATTCGGGTAAGGGGCGCCCGCCCGTGGTGTGCCTGATCGGTGATGGCGGCTTGCAGTTCACCCTGCCGGAGCTGGCCAGCGCCGTGGAAGCAGGCGTGCCAGTGATCGTGCTGCTGTGGAATAACCAGGGTTACGAAGAGATCAAGAAATACATGGTCAACCGCGCCATTGAACCGGTGGGCGTGGACATCTACACCCCGGATTTCATTGGCGTGGCCAAGGCCCTGGGCTGCTTTGCACAGGCGGTCGACGGCGTGGCGCCATTGCGCGCCGCATTGCTGGAGGCCCACGACCGCCAGGGTCCGACCCTGATCGAAATCGATCAGGCGCGCTGGATGGTGGGGGTGGCCCAATGAATTTCCCCACCACCCAGGACGGCCTGTACATCAACGGCCAATGGTCATCGGGCGATCAGCATTTGCGGGTGATCAACCCGGTCACCGAGGCGCTGCTGACCACGGTCAATGGCGGCGATGAGCGCGCCGTCGATCAGGCCTTGAACGCGGCGACCCAGGCTTTGGCGCAATGGTCGAACACCACCGGCGCCGAGCGCGGGGCGCTTCTGCGCCGTATCGCCGCCGGCGTGCGGGCTGCTCGTGAGCGCTTGATGCATCTGCAATCGAGCAATAACGGCAAACCCCTGTTCGAAGCGGCCATCGATGTCGACGACGTGGTCGCCACCTTCGAGTATTACGCCGAACTGGCCGAAGGGCTGGACGCCCGGCAGGACAGCCCACTGGCATTGCCCAGCGATGACTTCAGGGCACGCCTGCGCCGCGAACCCTGCGGTGTGGTGGGCTTGATCGTGCCGTGGAATTTCCCGATGGTCACCACCGCCTGGAAGCTCGCCCCGGCCTTGGCTGCCGGCTGTTGTGTGGTGCTCAAACCTTCGGAGGTGACACCGCTGCCGGAGTTGGAGCTGGCGTCGATCATCGCCGAGTGCGGCTTACCCCACGGCGTGTTCAACCTGATCTGCGGCACGGGGCTGGCCGTGGGCGCGCCGCTGGCGACAGATCCGCGCGTGGCGAAGATTTCCTTTACCGGCAGCAATGCGGTGGGGGTGCAGGTGATGCAACGGGCGGCGGAAACGGTGAAGGGCGTCAGCCTGGAGCTGGGTGGCAAGTCGTCGCTGCTGGTGCTGGCCGACGCTGATCTGGAGCTGGCGGTGGAGCTGGCCTGTGGTGGCGGTTTCTTCAACGCCGGACAAATGTGCTCGGCCACCAGTCGCGTGCTGGTCGCCGATGAGCTGGCCGACGAGTTCCTGCAACGGCTCAAGACTCGCGCCGAAGCGATTCGCGTGGCTGACCCGTTTGACCCTGACGTGGAGATGGGCGCGCTGGTCAACCAGGCGCAATACCAACGCGTGCTTGGGCATATCGACCGGGGCTTGAGCGCCGGGGCGACGCTGGTGTGCGGCGGACAACGCCCCGCGCATTTGCCGCGCGGCTATTTTCTACAGCCGACAGTCTTCACCGACGTGCCGGTGGACAGCGAGCTGTGGTGCGAAGAAATCTTCGGGCCGGTGCTGTGTGTGCGCCGTTTCACCTCCCTGGAGCAAGCGATTGCCCTGGCCAATGACAGCCGTTTCGGCCTGGTGGCCAGTGTCGTCAGTCGCGATACCGAAGTTGCCGAACAGGTGGCCAATGCACTGCAGGCGGGACTGGTGTGGATCAACGCCCCCCAAGTGATCTTTCCCCAGGCGGCGTGGGGCGGTTACAAGCAGAGCAGCATGGGCCGCGAGTTGGGGCCTTGGGGGCTGGCGGCGTTTCAGGAGATCAAACATGTGGTGCGGGCGGTTTGAATGCTAGATGTTCGTTGTCTGCTCTGGCCCTTTCGCGAGCAAGCTCGCTCCCACAGGGTCCTGCATACACAGGTCAAAATGTGGGAGCGAGCTTGCTCGCGATGAGGCCGGCACAGCCAACCCAAAAATCAGCTCAGACAGTCATCCGCAACCGCGCCAGATCCCGCAGCGGCGGCGCGCCGAACAGGCGGCTGTACTCGCGGCTGAACTGCGAAGGGCTTTCATACCCCACCCGATACCCCGCCGCCGAAGCTTCCAGCCCTTCGGCCAGCATCAGTCGCCGGGCTTCCTGAAGGCGCAGTTGTTTCTGGTATTGCAGCGGGCTCATGGCCGTCATGGCCTTGAAGCGGTGATGCAGGGTCGAGACGCTGAGGTTCACTTCCCGGGCCAGGTCATCGATGCGCAACGGTTGCTCGAAATGGCCATTGAGCCATTTGATCGCCTGGCTGATGCGATGGCTCTGACTGTTGGTAATGGCGATTTCGTACAGCCGATAGCCCTGAGGGCTGCGCAGCAGGCGGTACAGAATCTCCCGGCGCACCAGGGGCGCAAGCATGGCGATGTCTTTCGGGCTGTCCAGCAAGCGCGTCAGGCGCAACACGGCGTCGAGCATCGGCGTGTCCAAGCGTTCTACATACAGGCCGCGACCGGTGGGGCGCGTCGGTACGCCGAGGGGGCCTGCGTCGGCAATCAGCGCGGTGATTTCCGCCGGATCGATGTCCAGGCGCAGGGCCAGGATCGGCTGATCGGGCGAGACGCTGGCGATGCAACCACTCAGGGGCATCGAGACCGAGACCACCAGGTAATGGAGCGGATCGTAGTTGAACAACTCATCCGCCAGGCGCACCTGCTTGCTGCCCTGGGCCATGATGCACAGCGCCGGTCGCGCCAGCACCGGTGCGAATTGATGGGCTTGACTGTGGCGCGACAGATTCAGCGAGTCGATGGCCGTGGCGTAGTTGCCGTCTTCACTGGTATTGCGGGCGATGATCGACGCCAGTTCGGCGCGCTGTTGTTCCAGATACGTGTCCAGCGGGACGTGGGCGTGGTCAAGCGGCGACATGCCGGAATCCTCGGGAAAGGGGGAGCGATGAGCAGAGCTTATGTTTGTGCAAGTTGCAGTGGTAGCCACATCCTGTCGAAAGCTTGCCTGATCCTGCACGGTGCATCGATTCACCAAGGCTTAATGTGACAAAAACTTGCTTGAAACCTTTTGTTTCAACTTTCCTGGATCCTCGCGAATGGAGGACCGATTGGGTCCCGCTTTCGCGCAGGATCGTGCAATGGGTCGGCAGGAATCGACTAACGAGCCTGGTGTCGTGACGCTTAACCTTTGATCCTGTCGCAGCCTGTCCCGGGCTGCACAACGGATTACCTGGGAGGGTTGAACATGTCTACACAGATCCCCGTCAGTCATATGGCCTTTGTGCGGGCCCGTTCCGGTTGCTCCAAGCCATTGGGTGCACGCCTGAGTACGCTGATCGCGCCTTCGCGCCAGGCTCCCGGATGCCTGCATTTTGCCTTACAGCAATCGCAATGCGACGCCGATCTGTGGCTGGTGTCCGGGCTCTGGGTCAATCAACAGGCGATGGATGCTTATTTCAACTCACCGGCCATGGCGATCTTCGCCGAGCTGGTACAGGACCTGGTGGTGAGCAGCCTGGATTTCCACACCTTCCGGGAAGTGTCCGCCGCCCAGGCGACCGAAGGGTGCCTGGCGAAGGTACACAAACTGGCGGGTTGAAGGTTTAATGAGCGTCATTTTCCATCGCCAGGATGCGCAATATGGCACGTAAAGCCTTTGAAACCTTCGAAGCTGTTTCCGCGGTCGTTTCCAAAGAGGGCGGCGGCTACTACGCGGCGATTGCCACCAAAGCCATTGGTGGTTCCGGTGCACCGCGTTTTAACAAGGTGCTTGAAGATCAGACGTTCAAGACGGCCACTGATGCCGACTCGGCGGCGGCCATTGAGTTGACCCATCTCAAGGGTGTGGGCGATGAGGGCGAGCTGATCTGGAACCCGCGAGATTAACGTTATGGGAGCAAGGCTTACCCGCGATGCAGTCACCTCGGTTCAAAAGACAGGCCGCGTTGTCTTCATCGCGGGCAAGCCTTGCTCCCACAGATAAACGCTGTGTCGTGCACTGCTATTGAGGACGGTGCATCTTGAACAGCGCCTCGGGACCCAGCTGGAAATAATCCGCCGGCCCGCCGCCGCGCAAAATCGGCTCGGCGGCGGCGGTGTCGTATACCCCATCCTTCAACAACCATTTGGCGATATGCACGGCGACCACCTCGCCGAGAATCAGCCAACTGGGCACCAATGCCTTGTCCGCGCGCTGCAACTGGATGATCTGGGTGACCTTGCATTCGAAGGACACCGGGCTTTGCGCCACGCGTGGCACCTGGATCACCCGTGATGGCGCTGGCGTCAAACCGGCCAGTTCGAATTCATTGACCTTTGGCGCGACCATGGCGCAGCTCTGGTTCATCTGCTCGGCCAACGGGCGTGTCGCCAGGTTCCAGGCGAATTCGCCGGTCTGTTCGATGTTGTTCAGGCTGTCTTTGCGCCCGACGCTGCAGAAGCCGATGATCGGCGGAATGTAGTTGAAGGCGTTGAAAAAACTGTAGGGCGCCAGGTTCAGGTGCCCTTCGGCGTCCTGGGAGGAAATCCAGCCGATGGGGCGTGGGCCGACGATGGCATTGAACGGGTCGTGGGGCAGGCCGTGACCCTGGGCGGGTTCGTAGTAGTGGATGTCGTCGGGCATGAGGCGAGGGTCCTGGGGATGGATTTTGAGTATGTTGTGGATAGTGCAGGGGGCGACTGTTTTTGTCAGCACCTGGCAAGCCTGCTCACTCATTTGCTCTTCAGGGTTCACGGAACTTTCGTCTGCCACACAATCCTGTGGGAGCGAGCCTGCTCGCGATGACGGTGTAGCAGGGGACGTAGGGGTTGAATGTGCTGACCTCTTCGCGAGCAGGCTCGCTCCCACAATTTGTTCTTCAGTGAGACCACTTTTGTGTTGGGCTTGAGGCTGACCGTTTTCCTGTACCCCAAAAACAACTAAGCCCGGCCGAAGCCGGGCTGTGAGAGAGCCTCGTTGGGATTAGCTGAGAGAGGCGGTGTTGGTGCGGTCAAAGCCGTCTTCAGCGATAGCGTTCGAGCCAGTGCGGTCAAAGCCGTCTTCAGCGATAGCGTTCGAGCCAGTGCGGTCAAAGCCGTCTTCAGCGATAGCGTTCGAGCCAGTGCGGTCGAAGCCGTCTTCGGCGATAGCGTTCGAGCCGGTGCGGTCAAAGCCGTCTTCAGCGATAGCGTTGGAGCCGGTGCGGTCAAAGCCGTCTTCGGCGATAGCGTTGGAGCCGGTGCGGTCGAAGCCGTCGGCGGCAACGGTGGCAGCGCCGGTGCGGTCGTAACCGTCAGCGGCAATGGCCGACTGAGTGCGGTCGAAGCCATCGGCGGCGAAGGTGTTGGCGGCCAGTACGGACAGGGTCAGGGCGAGGATCAGTTTGGTTTTCATGGTCGTTCTCCGAAGTGGTTGGCGTTGATCGCCTTGGGTGTGGAATTCATATTACGCTTGTTAAATCGATTAAAAAGCGCAAAAAAACGCTCAAACAAATCGTATTTATCGATTGGTTGCTCGTTGTTACTGATCGGCGATAAATGTCATCACCGGCGTACCCGAACAGCGTTTTGGTGAGGATGAGGATGTAGGGCGGGCATTAACCAGAGATTAATGTCGGATAAATCTTCGGACACGAGGCACAAAAAAAGGGGCGAACCCATTCAGGTTCGCCCCTTTCGTTTTTGTGTGTGCGCAGGTCAGTCGGTCAAGATCCGCGAATGCTTGCGGGTGTCTTTCATGGTGATGTAGACCAACAGCGACACGGCGATGCACGCCGTCACGTACCAGTAGTAGCCGGTTTCCATGCCGATGCTCTTGAACCACAGGGCGATGTATTCAGCGGTGCCGCCGAAGATCGATACGGTCAAGGCGTACGGCAAACCGACGCCCAGGGCGCGGATCTCTGTGGGGAACAGCTCGGCTTTGACCACGGCGTTGATCGAGGTGTAGCCGCTGACGATGATCAGCGCCGCCATGATCAGGAAGAACGCGCCCCACCAGGTCTGGATGGTGTGCAGGGTGGTCAGGATCGGTACGGTGAACAGCGTCCCCAGGATGCCGAAGGCGATCAGGATCGGCCGCCGACCGACCTTGTCCGACAAACCGCCGATCAAAGGTTGCAGGCACATGAACAGGAACAGGGTGGCGGCGGAAATGGTGGTGGAGTCGGAAATGCTCATGCCGACCGTGTTCACCAGGTATTTCTGCATGTAGGTGGTGTAGGTGTAGAACGCCAGGGTGCCGCCCATGGTCAGGCCGACCACAGTCATCAACTCTTTTGGATGGCGCATCAAGGTGCGCATGGCGCTTTCCTTGGCTTTTTCCTTTTTGGTGAACGACTCGGTTTCTTCCATGCCGCGACGCAGGTACAACGCCACTATCGCGCACAACGCGCCGATGGCGAATGGAATGCGCCAGCCCCAGGCATACAGCTCTTCGGTGGTGAGGAACCGCTGCAACACGATCAGCACGCCGAGGGCGATGAGTTGGCCGGAGATCAGGGTCACGTACTGGAAGCTGGAGAAGAAGCCGCGACGTTCCTTGGTGGCCATCTCGCTCAGATAGGTTGCCGAGGTGCCGTATTCACCGCCCACCGACAGGCCCTGAAGCAAGCGGGCCACTACCAGCAGGATGGGGGCACCGACGCCGATGGTTTCATAGCCGGGGCTCAGGGCGATGATCAGCGAGCCGAAGCACATCAGGTATACCGAGGCCATCAGCGCCGCCTTGCGCCCGGCGCGATCTGCGTACAGGCCCATCAGCCAGCCACCGATCGGGCGCATCAGGAAGCCCACGGCGAAGATCGCGGCGGTTTTCATCAGTTGCGCGGTGGAGGACCCGGCCGGGAAGAATACTTTGGCGAAGTACAGCGAGAAAGCGGCGTAGACGTACCAGTCATACCACTCGACCATGTTGCCGACCGAACCGCTGAAAATCGATTTGATCCGGCTGGCAGTGGTTCTTTCACGGGCGGGCGCGGCGGCCGACCCGAGGGGAAGGGCGTTGGAGTTATCCATTGAAGGATCCTTCGTTTAATTGTTTTTGTGGAGCGCGTGGGAACGCAGCCTGCCAGGGCTATAGCAGGAGCTGTGCCAGGTGGGAGAAGGCCGGTCTAGAGGGGTTTTGAATGCTGGGTGAGCGGATAGGCGCTCATTTTGGCGGTGGAATGAGCGGGAATCCGCTCATTCTGAAGGTCATCATGCTTGGCTGCTGGCCTCATCGCGAGCAGGCTCGTTCCCACAGGGCTCTGTGTATGCAGGTCCAATGTGGGAGCGAGCCTGCTCGCGATGGCGCCAGTACCGACACCCAAAGGCTCAGGGCGACGACGTTGAAGGCGTGAACTCCAGGTTCAACTCTCCCCGATATTGCCCGGTATTCTTGTCGATCTGCCGGAACTGCGGTGTCTCCAGGGTGATCGGCCAGGGTGTGCACACGACCGGGAAGGGGACGTTGGGCAAGCGCACGGCGCGGATATCGGCATTGTTGATACCGGTAAAGGTCACCGGTTGACCTGAGACATGCTGCGTCTCGCCCAGGTTGGCGGTGCGGGTGCGAACCCGGTATTCGATACGGTTGCGTTCGTCCGTCTCCCCAGAGGTGTGCTTCACGAAGAAGCGCCCGGCCATGCCGGGTACGGGGTTTTTGTCGGTGACGCGCATTTCGAAACGCTGGCTGTTGGAGTTGTAGCCGTCGTAGAGGCAGGCATCGACGACAGCCTGGCCGGAGACGATACCGCCGGGGCCATTGATCAACGGGCGGGTGCGCAGGTTCAGGTCCACCTGCGGGGTGCTGATGCCGTGGGCGGGCAGGTAGATCTGCACGTTATTGTGATCGGTCACGTCCAGCTTGAAATCGACGGTGTAGATATGGGCGTCTCCGATTGGCTGCGAGTAGAACCTCCTGAGCTTCATGACCAATTGCGCCGTCCAGATGCCACCGGCAGGCAATTTGGCGAGTTCTGACCGAGGAATCCAGAGGGTGGAGGCCGTGCCCGTCGCATCCACTCCCTCGCAATTGCCATGTGATGTCGAGGTCAGCATCCAGGTGCTGGAACCCCACACCCCGCAGGGGCTGTGGATCGGGAGTCTGCGTGTAATGTTGCCTTTGACGGTCAGAACCACGGACAGTCGGCTGCGTTTCTCCGTGAAACGCAGCTTTATCTCGGTGGTGCCATATCTGCCTCCGGTGGTGGTCAGGCACTGGCCTGTTGCTGGATCGGTGTTGGACAGACAGACAAAATGCATTGTCTTATAGCCTGCGCCTGCCACGGGCTGTTCGTGCCAGCCATGGGTCATCCGCGTCCAGATGTAATGATCGGCGGGCGGAGTCGAGCGGTCGAATTGCAGCATCTCGGATTGATAGTGGTTGCCGGGATGGATGTCCCCGAGCGCCGGTAGCGCAGCGAACGCGCCAATCAATGCGCCAAGGCGACGGGCCCAACGGTGAAAGATCAGATTCATGGCTGGTTTCTCTTGTCTGACGATAACGCGGCGCTGCGGCGCGCGGTCCAGCGTTCCAGTCGGTCGGGGTCGCGCAGGTCTCTGGGCAGAGCGTCCAGGGTGGTGCTCTGGCAGGTCAGCGTGCCGACCTGGCGCAAGCTGCTGCGAGCGGTGGCCGACTGCACGGCGCAGGCATGCACACCGTTCAGGTCCAGGGCGAACAACGGTTGCGGGGGTTTGTTGAGATCGACGACGAAGCTGCCGTCCTCGGCGGTTTCCATCATCGCTGCGTTGAGGATGGCCGCCTGTGCCAGCGGTTGTCCCCGGGCGTCCACCAGGCGTCCGATGTAGGTGTAGCTGAGGCTGGACTCGATGCGCTGTACCGCCAGCTTGCCGGGTGGCAGGAACCAGTCGCGGCTGCCGTTGCCGACATTCACCGAGCTCAGGTTCTGGCGCGAGGCATCGGCATCGCTGATGCGAGTCTGGGAGACCTCGAAGCCATTGATCGGAATCAGCCGTTTCTCGCCGAAGCCGATGCTGGTCTGGGCGCCGTAGCCGCCACTGACCTTGGCCGCGGCGCCGGTGGCGTTTTCCATTGGCGCAGCGACGATGCCGACGGCGGCACCAGGGCCTGTGCCGCCCTGGCCGGGGCCCCAGAAGAAACCTTCGCGCCCCAGTGCCAGGGAGGAAGAGTGGTTGCCGCTGAGCCCGGGGCGTGAATCATGCCGGTCACCGCCGCGCTGTGACATCGCCAGGCTCGTTTCGCCCCAGCTACGTTCGAGTCGCCCGGCCAGTTCGGCGTCCCAGCGTCCCAGGTCGTCGTAACCCAGCCCGGTATTCATCTCGTTGCGACCTTGCTCGCTGTCCCAGACACGGGTATGGGCCAGGCTGGTCCGGACGCTGTCGCTGGCGGCCTGCTCGCGGCGCGCGTCCAGGCCGACACTGGTTTGCCGGAAGCCACCGGATGTCGAGCGCTCGTTATGGGACAGACTGAGGCTCAGGTACAGGCCGTGGTCGGTCGGCCGATTGCCGCTCTGATTGCGAAACGCGCCCACGCGGTGGGTGAGGTGGAACTGGCCCAGGCGATGCCCGCGGGAGAACCCCACCTGCAGGGTGCGGGCCCAGGTGGCGGTGGTCAGTTCGTCGGTCAGGTCCGGCTCGCCGGGCAACGTGTTCCAGTAGTAGGACGGATTCACCTGGGCATAACGGTTGTAGCTATAGCCGGCGGTGAGGGCGCCGCCGGCCAACGGCAGCGATGCGCTGGCCGTCAGCGATTCGTTGCAGCCACTCTGCTGGTAGGTGCGGCGGTTGTGCTCGCAGGACGGGCTGCGCAGCGAGTAGCGATAGAGGTTCCAGGACAGGCCATGGTTGAACGTGAACTGCTGGCTGTTGCCGCTCGCCCCGTCGTTGCCCTCCAGGAGGGCGGCCGACAGCGACCAACTGCTGGCGCCCAGCGTGCCGGCCCAGTCCAGGCGGCTTTCGTTGTAGAACGCGGTGTCCAGCCAGGTGATCGCGCTGGTGAGCGCCAGGTTATCGAGCAGCGGTACCCGCAGGCCGGTCTGGGCCACGGCGGCGGGATCTTGTTCGTACAGGGAATGCTCGGCCGTGCGCCCACCCTGTAAAAACCATTGCACGGTGTCATCCCCCAGGCCGTTGCCGTCGGTGCGGCTGAAGGGCACGGTTTCGGTACGGGTTACCTGGCCGTTTTCGATCACCCGCAGGGTCACCGGATAACTGCCGTTGGGGAAGGTCCGGGTGTCGACGTTCTGCACACCGGCATCCAGATAAGAAGTGGAGAGCAATTCTTCGCCGCGAAAGGCATCGACGCGGGCGCGTTGGGTCAGGATCAGGGAGATGGGCGTGCCCTGTCCGACGACGTCGCGATTGAGGTAGGCCAGGGTGGTGCCGACACGGGCACCGTCGATCCGGCCCAGGGGCAGCAGGCTGAAGTTGAAGTTGCCGCCTTCGGCGCTGGACAGGTTGCTCATGTCCATGCGTCCCGCCTGTGCGTAGTGTTCACGGTCGAAGTCTCGCCGGTAGTAGGCGTTGTTGAATTCCAGGTTGCTGTCACTGCCGCGCTTGTTCTGGTTGGCCTGATAGGTCCAGGTGAACCCCAGATGACTGTTTTCTCCCAGGCCGAGTGCGCCGAGGCCGCTGGCACCCAGGGCGCGGTAACTGTCGGACTGGGCGATATTGATGTTTTGCCGGTGGACGAGGGCATTCTCTGCCTCGCTCGGTGTATGCAGCCGCAGGGCCGAGGCCTCGTTGGTCGGCAGCCAGTCCTTGCGCAGCAGGACCTGGAGACGGGCGCCGGCCTCGTCGAGAATCACGGCCACTGCCTCGGTTTCGAGATAGCCGCAACTTGCCTCGCTGGCCAGGCCGTAGGAGCAGGCCAGCTGGCTATTGCTGGGCAAGGGCTGTGACAGTAATGGCAGCAGTTCCTGAGGCGAGGCCAGTACGCCGGCTTCCACCAGCAGGGCCGCGATGCGCTCAGGCTGCTTGAATTCGATCCGGCCGGGCTGGACCAGCACCGGGTGCACGCCGAGATTGCGGTTGAACAGTTGTAGTTCGAGCTGTTCCACCTGCCCTTCGACCAAGGCTTCGAAGCCGGCCGGCACCTGAGTCAAGGCGTCGGTCGCGGCCCAGGCGCCTTCGGCCAGCGCCCATGAAAGGGAGATGGAGATAGCTGTGAAGTGGCGTTTCATACGTGGCCTTGATGCAGGAAAGGGGGTACGACGACGCCGTACCCCCTTGGGAGGAACGGTTGTGTTTACGGTTGCTGAGTCAGCACCAGGCTGACGATGCCTTCATAGCGGCCAGCGTTTGCGATAGCGCCAACGGTGGTTTGCTTGATCTCCAGCATCTGCTCGATCGAGCCGCTGGTCGGGTCGCCACCGGGGAACAGGTCGGCCGCCGACAAGGCGACGCCGGTGGTGCTCAACGTTCTGCCACCAAAGGTGACGGACAGGGGAACCGCGGTGGAAGCCGGGTTGGTCATGTTGGCCAGGACGGGGCTGGTGATCAGCCTGATGGTCATGTCCTTATCGGTGTCATTGCTGAAGACCCGCGTGCCCAGACGGGTGGGTTGCAGACCCGCACCCGGCAGGTAGCTCATCTCCATGGAGGGCGGCAGGGCACTGCCATCGGATTGGAGCAACTCCAGCGTCGGATCGACATCGGCATAGACCAGGATGCTTTTCTCAACCGCCAGGGCGGGCATCGAGACCAGTGCGGCCAGTGCCAACGGGGCGAATTTGAGCAGTTTCATGGGGTGTTTCCTCTTTTCTATGGGTGAACAGGAGCCCAGCCATGTGCAGGCACATGGCTCAGATTGAAAAATGTGAGGGGGGAGTGGGTTACGGCAGCACGGCCAAAGTGCGTGGCCGTTTGTCGTCGCTGGTCACAAAGCGCATGAGCAGGTTGCCGCTTGTGCCGGATGCCTGGACAGGGAGCGTGCTGCCCGGATACAAGCTGCGATTGACATCGTTCCAGAGGCAGTCTTTTTCGCCCTTGACGTCGGTGCAGCGTCCGACCTGCAATACACCGATGCGCACGTTGCCGTCATTGCGTAGCGCGTCACCGCTTTGTTGCAAGCCGACGCTCATTTGACGGTCATCGGGCAGCAGCCGCACCAGCGCGCCCCAGATCAGGTTTACGCCGATTCTGGGTTGCGTGCCTTGCGGGTCGTCGTCTTCTGCCGCCAGATCCTGTGGAGCGGCCACTGGCTCGAAATAAACCCGGTAGACGGTTTCCTCGCTGGGCATCGCCTGCGCGATAATCCGTACCGTGCGGCTGGCGCCGGGAGCGAGTACCGTGCGTTGTGGCGACACGACGATACCCTTCGTATCGGCCGCAGACACTGGGCTTTCGTGTTCATCCGGCGTGCCCGGGCGCTGGATCTGGACCACACTGACCTTGATGTACTGCACCTTGTCCGACTTGGAATGCAGCTGGATCTGTCCAATGCCATCCTGCTCGGCGCCGATCGTGCTGGTCATCGGATAAACCACCAGATTGGCGGTCGCCGGCGACGATAAGCCGAACGCCAGCATCAAAAGCGCCAGCTTGCCCAAGGCAGCCCAACGGTGGGTAAACGTTTGATTCAAATCCATGTCAGACCTCAAGTAAAAAAGCTAAAAACTCAACGTTATTCAATGCGTCTGCTGAAGCGCTCTTGCCTTCGATGAAGGTCGGTGACGAGAGGGAAGAGTCTCACGACTAGAGGCGAGCTATATTTACGACACTTCCTTTTGTGCTACAGATGCTTCTCTGTTCCATGTAGGAAATTTCCAGAGTAGATTCCAGCCCTGACGCTCCGACACGCTTGCTCCCGTGATTTGAGGTGACTTCCCGGGTGTACAGCGTCGGTACGGGCCATGGTGGTGACTCCTGTGAGGCGAAGATGATTGCTGTTTGTCCGAATTATTTTGGTGGGATAGTTACACCATGTCAATAGATTTGGTGGGATATATCCACGTTCGTCTGCGCGAGGAGATTGACCGTTGTGGGTTGTCATTGGCCGCGGCATCCCGTGCCGCTGGTGAATCCAGTCCGCAGCGTTTGAAAGAAGTGGTATCGGGGCGGCAGAAATGTCCGGCCGATCTGGTGGCCAAACTGGTGGTTATCGGCGTGGACGCTCAGTACGTCCTGGTCGGTGAGCGCGCCCAAATCGCCAAACCGCCATTGACGCCTGATGAGGAAATGCTATTGGAGGCCTACCGGGCACTGGACGTGGGCGACCGGAAACGAATGCTCGCCGGCTTGATTTCGGGCTAGCGGGCAGCCTCATCGCGAGCAGGCTCGCTCCCACATTTCGACCTGTGTACACATCACTTCTGTGGGAGCGAGCCTGCTCGCGATGAGGCCAGTACAGCCGCCACAAAAAACGCCAACCCTACAAAAACATCTCCCGACTCAACCCATGCCGCTGCATCTTTTCATTAAAGGTGCGACGCGGCAGCTGCAATTCCTCGAGCACGGCTTTCACATCGCCCTTGTGCCGCGTCAAGGCGGCGCGCAGGCATTGAGCTTCGAAGGCTTCCTGCTGGGCGGCGAGGGATTGGCCTGGCTCCGTGTCGAGGACGCGGGGTTGATCCAGTCCCAGCAGGTGACGCTCGGCGACGTTGGCCAGTTCACGCACATTGCCCGGCCAGTCGTGGCCGAGCAAATGGCTCAACTGCGCACCGCTCAAGGGCACGGCGGGGCGACCCAGGCGTTCGGCGGCGTTGTGGGTGAAATGATCGAACAACAAAGGAATGTCCTCGCGCCGTTCACGCAACGGCGGCAGGCGCAGCTCGGCGATGTTCAGACGATAGGCCAGGTCTTCGCGAAAGCGTCCGGCGCGGGCTTCGTCGAGCAGGTCGGGCTTGGTGGCGGCGATGATGCGCAGGTCCACATGGATGCTCTGGTTCGAGCCCAGGCGTTCGAGCTTCTGTTCCTGTAGCACCCGCAGCAACTTGACCTGTTGAGCCAGGGGCATGCTCTCGATTTCATCGAGAAACAGCGTGCCGCCGTCGGCGTATTCGAGCTTGCCGATGCGCTTGCCCTGGGCGCCAGTGAAGGCGCCGCTTTCATGGCCGAACAGTTCAGCCTCGAACAGCGGTTCGGGGATGGCCGCACAGTTCAATGCCACGAAGGGTTTGTCTGCCCTGGGACCGAAGTCGTGCAGGCAACGGGCGACCAGCTCCTTGCCGCTGCCGGTTTCGCCGCGGATCAACACGTTGACCGGCAGTGTCGCCAGGTCCAGCACCTGGCGACGCAGGTTTTGCAGCGCCCGTGAAACCCCAAGCAGTGTCCCATCGAGCTTGTCCTTGACGTCGGCCTGCTCGTGCAGACGACGGTTCTCCAATACCAGCGTGCGCTTGTCCAACGCCCGGCGCAGGCTGCCGAGCAGGGTTTCGGGCGTGAAGGGTTTCTCCAGGAAATCGTAGGCGCCGTCGCGCATGGCTTCCACGGCCATCGGCACGTCGCCGTGGCCGGTCAACAGGATCACCGGCAGGTCCGGGTCGCGTCGGCGCACTTCGGCCAGCAGCTCCAGGCCGCTGAGCCCGGGCATGCGCACATCGCTGACAATCACCCCCGGGAAATGTCCTGGCAGTTGCGCCAGGCATTCTTCGGCGCGACTGAACAACTGCACTTCAAAACCCGACAGGCTCAACCATTGCTCCACGGCGCTGCGGATGCTGGCCTCGTCGTCGACGACGATGACCTTTTTCAATGTGCAAGGGTTAAGCATGCAACTGCGCCTCCTGATCGATCGGCAAGGTCACGCAGAACTGTGCGCCGTTTTCATGGTTGTCCGCCGTCAGTCGGCCACCCGATTCATGAATGATTGCAAAGGAAACCGCCAGGCCCAAGCCCAGGCCATCGCCTACCGCCTTGGTGGTGAAGAACGGATCGAACACCTGGCTCAGGTGTTCCTCAGCGATCCCGGTGCCGCTGTCACTGACCGTCAGGCGCCACAATTGCTCATCGGCTTCCAGGCGCACTTCCAGGCGTTTGAGCGGCTGGCCGGCCATGGCATCGAGCGCGTTGCGCAGCAGGTTGATCAGCACCTGTTCCAGACGGATTGCATCGCCACGCACCCACGCCGGGCGGGTCAGGTGCAGCACCGTACTGACCTGTTCGTCCCGCAGGCGTGTGTCCAGCAGTTGCAGTGCCTGGTCCACCACCACCGCCAGGTCGAGGCGTTCGCGCAGGCCGCTGGGGCTTTTGCGGGCGAAGGTTTTCAGGTGGCCGGTGAGGGCAGCCATGCGGGTCAGCATGTCGTCCAGGGGTTTGATGGCTTTGTAGGCATCATCGACCCGGCCATGGTCCAGCAACAGGCGCAGGGTTGCCAGTTGCATGCGCTGGGCCGTCAACGGTTGGTTGATCTCATGGGCCAGGGCCGCCGACATTTGTCCCAGGGCCGCGAGTTTGGCCGATTGCACCAGGCCGTCCTGGGCGGTGCGCAAATCCCGGGTACGTTCTTCCACCAGCCGTTCGAGTTCTTCACGACTGCGCTGGCGCAGCTTTGCGAGGCGCCAGCGCTGGTTGAGAAACAGCAGCAGAAACACCAGGGCCAGCCATAACCCGGCGGCGGCGAGCCCTGCGTTGCGACGGTCTTCGAAGGCGATCTGCGGGCGGCGCAGCAAGTGCAGCGTCCAGCCTTCGGTGGTCAATGGCAGGGACTCCCACAGGTAATCCACGGCACCGTCGGGGGCCTCGACCCGGGCCAGATGACTGTTGTCGTCAAAGCGTCGCAGCGGCTTGACGGCCAAGGGTTGCAGCGGTTGCTTGTCGTATTGGCGAGTGGCCTTGAGCTCGGCGTGGTCGCTGTCGGTCAACGGCTGCAAGTGGCGATAACGCCAGCCCTCTCGGTTGGCGATGAAAATGATGCCCCGGGCATCGCTGACCAGCAGGGTGTCGCTGCCCTGCCGCCATTCGCGTTCCAGCTCGGGAAACTCCAGCTTCACGACCATCGCCCCCAGGAACTCACCGTTGTCGTCGGTCACTGCGCTGGACAGGAAGTAGCCCGGAATGCCACTGGTCACACCCACCGCATAAAACCGTCCGGTGCCCTGGGTGCGGGTCTGGAGGAAATACGGCCGAAAGCCATAATTGTGTCCGACATAACTGCTGGGCAGACGCCAGTTGCTGGCCGCGACGGCCAGGCCGGTGTGGTCGAGCAATTCCAGTGTGGAAGACTTTGCGGCACCGTTGATCTGTTCCAGTTTGCGATTCAGCGCGTCCTGTTGCGCGGTGCTGACCGGCCCCTTGAGGGCCGAGCGCAACTCGGGGTCCAGCGCCAGCACGGCGGGCAGGGCGCGGTAGCGTTCGATCAGGGTATGCAGGGAGTTGGCGTACAACGCCAGTTGCTGGTTCGCACGGCTGGCATCCTCTTCCAGTGCCTGGCGTTCGGCGTGCCGCACGGCGAGGGTGGCGGCAATGATGGCGCCGCTGAGGATCAGCAGGGTGTACAACGACAGACGCAAGGGACGAGGCATTGCCGGCATGTGACTGTTTCAAGGACTGGGCAGGGACAGGCACGATAGCATGCCGTCTGCCCGCGGTGATGCGCCTCGCTCCGGCGTTATCGGAGCATGCTTTGTGTCTTCCTCAAGCGGCCGATGGTTGCTTCCATCTCCCTTCTCAGGCTTTGAGGCGTGTCGCCACTGGACTGGCCGATTACTTTGCTGAGCGGTCGGTAGGTATTGACTGCGTCAAGTTCCGCCTCGGCAAACAGCGTCTCGATGTGGGCCATTTGTGCGTTCAATATTTCCACCATGCCGTTGATGTGCGCATCTGCCCGAGCGATTTTCTCCTCGGTCAGTTCATGGCTTGCGGCGCCAATTTCATGAATGATCTCAATGGTTCCCAAAACAATGCTGGTCACGGCTCCTATTTCGCTGGAGGCCACGGTTCCTGTCGCTTTCAGCGCGATCTTGGTGCCAGTGCTGGTCACTTCCTTTCCCGCTTTCAGGACGTTTTTCTGGGTGGGCGCGCTGACGGCGTGGGCCAGATCCCGGGCTTTTGCCTTGGCATAGTGAAAGAGGTCAAGATTCTTGTATTCGCCTTTCTTGACGATTTTTTCCGGGTCCAGTTTCCGGCTCTTGAAGTTGACCGCTGCGCTCAGGCTCAATCGTTCCAGCGCATAATCCAGGCCAACGCTTACCGCTTTGCTGGTGACGAACCCCAGCGCGGCGCCCATGACGATGCCGGGTGGTCCCGCCACGCTGCCCAGCGCCGCGGCGCCGAAGCCTACCGCGAGTCCCGTTCCGTAGCTGACAACCTGTGCACCGACGTGACTACCCACACGTACCGCAGAGGCCTGGGCGTGCGCTGTTGCCGAGCGATGGCTGGCCAGTTGAGTTTGCGCTTCGCTGGCTCTGCGTGAAGTCAGCTTCATGATGTCCGTGAACTTTTTGATCTCCCTGTCCAGCCGGTTATAGTTTTTCCAGCGTTGCCAATAGGCTGCGCTCTGCGCTTTTCTAGCGTCTCTCTGCGCCGGGGTCTCTAGTATCAGCCCTTGGTAGTCGGTCAACGTCATCGGGTTATTGCCGACAAATCCATACAGATTCAACCCATCCACATCCCCCGCCGGGTCCGCGCTGACCCAGCGCTGCAACCACGGAGCGTAGTAACGCGCGCCGTAGTAATACAGCCCGCTGCTGTCCATTTCCTTGCCTGAATAACGAAGGGTCTTGTAGTCGACTTCAATTCTGGAACGAGCGGCGTGCCAGGCGGTGCCGCCAAAGGGGTAGTAGTGCTCGAGGCTGATCAAGGCGCCGTGACGGTCCAGCTCCAAGGTGCTGGAACCCAAATGATCGTCGAGGGTGTAGCGTAATTGGTCGGCTTCGATGTCGCTTGGCTGGCCGGCTTCCCAATGCAGGCAACGAACACTGCCATGGGCCAATGCACAGGTGACCACGTGCAGTTGTTCGCCGTGGCTGCTGGTGCGGATTTCGAGGCCGGGCAAGTAGCGCGTTTCGTGGCGAGTGCTGGCGGTGGTGTGGATCTTGCTGACCCGTTCGCCCTGGCTGTAGAGGCAGGTTTCGTCATCGTCCAGCAACCCGTTTTCGCGTTTGAGCAACGTGACTTTACTGAGCTGGTCGCGGGCGTCCCACACCAGCGACTGCGCGCCGCGTTGCAGGTACAGCTGGTTGCCATGGGCATCGAACAGCTCATCGAAAGCCGGCTCCGGATCGCCTTCGGTCCACTGCACGCCTCGGTTGCTGTGAGGGTCGATGCGCAGTGTCCGGGTGTGGTTGTTGCCGTCGCGAACATGGCGCAGTCGGGTCAGGTTTTGGCTGGTGTCGTAGTCATACAGCTGGGTGTAGTTGAAACGGTGGCCGGGGTCGATGGGGACGATCGGCTCGGGCAAGCCGGGATGCAGATGAGGTGCCTCGCCCTCGAAACCGCTGGCGCTGATCAAACGGTAGAGCGAGTCGTAGGTGAAGTCCCGGTGACCGTCTACGCGCTGGTTGGCAAAGTACAGGCGGGCGACGGTATGGTCTTCGATACGCAGCACATTACCCATGGGGTCATGGAAGTACGTCAGGTTCTGGAGCAGGGCTTGTCCGGATTTTCCGGTCTTGAGGCTGCTCAGTTGATCGTTGGCCGGGTCATAGGTCCAGCGGCTGGTCACGCCGTTGGCCGTATCCTGGCGCTCGATCTGGCCCGCGGCGTTGTAGCGGGCGTCCAGCAGAATGGGTTGTGGCGTGTCCTGGTCCCTGAGTTGCAGGTCCACCTGTTTGAGTTGCCCGCCGATATCCAGCCGCAAGTAATGTCGGTGGCCAGCGGCGTCGGTCCGGCTCACGGGCGTGCCAAGGGCGTCGAGGGTCTGCTCGCAGATGTGGGGGATGGCATCGGCAAAACGGCGGACCTGGCGTAGCGGTTCGCCCGTCAACCCGTAACTGTCCAGCTGCACGGTGCCGGAGGGATCGCTCTGCTCAATCAACTGCCCGCGCAGGTTGTAATCGGCATCGGCCGTGGCATCGGCGTAGGTGAAGGCGTCGACCTCGGCCCGGCCGTTTTCCTCCAGGGCTATCGGGCGCAACTGATGGTCATAAGTCACGCGCCAATGATGGGCGCGTTGATCCCAGCGCTGGCGGGATTCACCCGCCAGTCCCGGTAATGTCAGGCGCCATCCGGCATCGACGCTGTCGGTATGCAGCGGCTGACCGGTGAGGCTATGCAGCGTTGTCAGGTTGGGTTTGGGCGCGTGACCGAAGAGGCGAGGGTCCCACTGCTCGACGAGATGGCCGATGCTCTTGTGGTGCTGGCGCGATATCAGCGCGACGGCGGGGGTCGAGGCCTGGTTGCGCAAGTAAGTGGTTTGCCGCACAGGCAAGCCACGGCCATCCACGGCAACGACGTCTGGAGTGCGCAAATGCACGGTACTCATGGGGCTCTGGCCTCCAGAGGGGTGTCAGTCTGAACCTTGATGCACGAGGAGCCGCGCTGCCTGGATCACGTGGTCATCCATTTCGGGCGGCCCTTGCCATGGCCGACAGGATGCGCATGCCAACTCGCCCACAAATTGTCCGTCGTGCCCATTTCCTTGTAAGCGGTGATTCCCTGCTGCGCGGCCTTGATGTTGGCCAGGGTGGCTTGGGTTCTTTTGCGCAAGGCGGCGCGACTGATCGGTGCCAGGGCTTCCTTGGACGTCATGAAGTTAACGTTGGGCAGCAGGTCTGCGGGGGAGATGACATCGGAGCCTAACGCATCGAAAGCATTTTCGGCCCAGGCAGCGCGTTGCTCCACAGCCGTTTTCCAGTCGGAGAGCAGCGTTTCGATTTTGCCGATCTTGACGGGGTCGAGGCGGTTTTTGATGTCTTCGCCCTCGATGGCCCGGGCGAACATATTGAGTGTGCCGCCGATGATCGGGATCCACGACCCCATCACCCGGTTCATCACGAAGCTGGGGTTGAGGACTGAGTTGAGCGCCGGGTGGATCACCTCATCTTTCATCTGCCGCCAGTTCTTGATGTCTTTAACCGCACCCTCGATACCGAGTCTGCGATCGATCGCCTCAACGGATATTTTTGAGGTCTGCGGTATGAGCGCGCCCACCAACCCTGCGCTATGCACGAACGGATCGGCGATCTCGCCGGCCACATCGCCGCCGACGTTGCCACCGATCAGTCCTCCCGTGGTGGTGTAGGGCGTTGTGAAAGGGGCATCAGGCAGCACCAGATCGACCACCTCGCCACCCAGCACGCCTGTCTCATAGCCGAAGACGCCTTTGACCAGCTCTCCCCCCAGATTCCCCATCAGGCTTCTGAACACGCCTTTTTGCTGGATGATGTTGTGAAGTTGCCCGAGCAGTCGGCTGGACTCTCCACTGAGTTCGGAGAGAAAGCCTGAATAAAGCACGATCACGCTCTCGGCTTTTGCCTGCCCGTCGGTATCCACATAACGTAGCGGATTGTTGCCCACGAACGCATACCTGTTCAGCCCGTCCACATCCCCTGCCGGGTCGGCACTGACCCAACGCTGCAGCCACGGCGCGTAGTAACGTGCGCCGTAGTAATACAGCCCGCTGACGTCCATTTCCTTGCCCGAATAGCGCACGGTCTTGTAACTGACCTCTACGCCGGGACGGGCTATCAGCCACGCCGTGGCGCCGAACGGGTAATAGCCTTCGTGACTGATCAGTTGCGCATGCTGATCGAGCTCCATCATGTTTGAGCCTGAGTGGTCCTCCAGGCTGTAGCGCAACTGATCGGTGTCGATATCTGCCGGCTTGCCCGTTACCCAATGCAAACAGCGGACGTTGATCAAGCCCGCGTCGAGGATGATGATGTGCAGTTCTTCGCCATTGTCCCGGGTGCGGATCTCCAGGCCCGGGAGATAGCGCACGTCCTGAAAATGGTCGCGCTTGGCGGTATGGGTTTCGTGACGTTTGTAGACCCGGGTCCCTTGGCTATAGCGGTAATGTTCTTGGTCATTGGCGGCGTTTTCGCGGTCGATCAGGGTGACCGCTGCCAGTTGGTCCCGAGCGTTCCATTGCAGGTTCTGCCCTGGCTGCAATGCCAGGAGATTGCCATGGCGATCGAACAGTGTGTCGAATGACGGGGCAGGATCTCCAGGCTGGTATCGCACCCCTCGATTGCTGCCCGGGTCGATGAACATCTGCCGGGTGTAGCCGGCACCCTCACGCACATGGGTGAGCTTGGTCAGATTGCCGCCCTCATCGTACTCATAGGTTTGCAGGTAGTTGAGCCGGTTGTTGGGGTCGGTTGGCTGGGGCAGGCCAGGTATATCCGAGGGCGGGCCATCGTCGTAGCCGCTGGCACTGGTCAACCGATAGAGCGAGTCGTAGCTGAAGGCACGATGGCCGTCGACTCGTTGGTTGGCGAAATGGGTAGGCGTATAGGTATGGTCCAGAATGCGGGTGATGTTGCCCATCGGGTCGTGGACATATTCGAAGTCCACCAGTGCGGTGGCCGGGTTTTTTTGTGAACGTTGTCTGAGCAGGCGAGCGCTGGCCGGGTCATAGCTCCAGTGGCTGATGACGCTGTTGCCTGCGTGCTGTTCGATGATTTGCCCGGCGGCATTGTATTGGGCATCGTGCAACACCGTCTGCCAGTCGGTTTGCCCCTTGAGTCGCAACTGCACCTGCTTGAGCTGCCCGGCCAGATCGTAGCGCGACTGTTGCTGGTGTTCACCGGCATCGGTCTGCTCAAGGACAGCCCCCGAAGGCCCGAAGAGACGACGGCTGGTAAACGCCTTGCTGTCGTGAAAAATACGCGTCTCACAGAGCGGCAGGCCGACCAGGCTATAACTGTCCAGAAGCAACGTACCCGAGGGGTCGACCTGCTCGAGCAACCGACCGCGAAGGTTGTGATCGGCATCGGCCGTGGCATCGGCGTAGATGAAGGTATCGACTGCGACCTGACTGTTTTCCTCCAGGGCCACCGGACGCAGTTGGGGGTCGTAGGCAATACGCCAATGACTGCCGCGTTCATCCCAGCGTTGCAAGGTTTCACCCGCCAGGCCCGGTAATACCAGGCGCCATCCGCCATCGACGCTGCGGGTACGCAGCGGCTGACCGGTGAGGTTGTAGTCGTTGCGCAGGTTGGCCGTGTCCGTACCGTAGAAACGTGGGTCCCATCGGGCGATAAGGCGCCCGGCGACGTCATACGCCTGGGCCGTGACCAGCGTTTGGGTGTCGTCGTTCGGCGATCGGCGCCAGTAGTCCACTCGCCTGACCGAGCCTGCTCGTGCGTCAAGTACCGACAGGACCGGTGTACGGCCATGAGTTAGCCTGCTCACTCGTCAGCTTCCCGGGTCCGTGTCGTTGTAGTCGTGGTCGCACAAGTACCAGGGATGATGCACATGCCAGGCTTCATGGCCCTTGGCATTGATGACCTTGACCAGGCGTCCTGGTGGATCGTAGAACTGCTGGTCGTGGTAGCCGTGCAGACGCAGCGAGGCGTCGTTGATGTAGCGCCAGGCGTCGGCGAAATACGGCCGATAGACCCGCGTGACCAGACCCTTGTTGTTGTACTCGACCCGTTCGCTGACGCGCCAGCGCGAGTCGGCCAAGTGCTGCAACGGTTGCCCGCCCTGTAGCTCCAGCGAGCCGTCCTCGGCCACGGCATAGGCCTCCCCGGGTTCGATCCGCTGCTTGGTTTGCAAGGTGCGGCCGAATCCGTCGATGGCGCTGAGGGTGATGCGGACCTGTTGCAATGGATCGTCCGGGTAGCGATCGGCGCTCAGCACGACGCTGTGCACCGGCTCCCGGGCCGTGGCCTGGATCAGCGTCCACAACTGTTCTTCGGCGGCGCTGCGTTCGGCCAGCCGCGCCAGGTGAATGCGTGCCCTGGCGCGGACATGGCCGCTGGGCATCAAGTAGCGGGCGCTGATCCACTCGTTGCGCTGCGCAAGAGAGACTTGGGCGAGGTCAAGCGCGCCCATCCAGCTGAACTCGTCGGTGCGCACGGCACTGGCGATTCTGCCCAGGGTGGCTTCGGGGTGTTCGATGGCATAAGCCGGTGTCAGGTCGTCGGGCAGCTCGTAGGTGTCGATGGCATCGAAGCCTGCCGGCAGGCCATTTTCGCTGCCTAAAAACGTAATGCCCAAAGGCACACCGTCGGGGCCATACAGCGCTTGCTGCACGTTGTCGTTGGCGTCGATGATGCTCTGCGGCAACAGCGAGTGATAGTCGTATTCGATCTGGGTCGTACAGCCGTCCGGCAGGGTAATGGCGGTGGTCATCAGGTGATAGGCATCGTACGTCAGGGTTGTAACACCATGGCTCTGGGTTTCTTGCAGGGCGTGGATCTGGAAGAAGCCATCAAGCGAGTGGTAGGTGGCAAAACCGCTCTTTTTCGACCAGAGGTTTTCGGCGGTGTCTTCGTCCGGATCTTCAGGCAGAAACAGCAGCATGGGCTCAAAGCCGATTTCTTCCAGTTGCCCGCGGATGTCGAACGGCGGTGGCACGGCGTCGTAGGCGTCCAGCGCCTGCTTGTCGAACTCGGCCGTCTCCAGCGGGCCGAGCAACGCCTGGAAGGCAATATCGCCTTGGTCGTCACGCAGGTAGTTCTGTTCCTCAAGCGCAACCAATTGCCGTGCGGCTTGCCATTGCGGGGAGTCGTGATGTGCGAGGAAGGTTTCATAGCTGATCTGGCGAGGGTTGAGGCCTTGCGGCAGTTCGCCCTTGGGGCGTTGCAAAGCGTTGGCTCGACTGCGCCAGGGCAGGCCCAGGCGCTGGCGCCACCCGGTTTCGTCGAACAGGTGCAGGTGCTCGGCCCGGCTCTCGGCAAGGTGGAACACCTGCTGCTGCTCATCATGGGCGTCGAGCCACCAGGTGTTCTCGTCTTCATCGTCGAAGGGGGGCGGATCGAGCGGCGTAAGGCGTCGGGCGTAATGGACGATGAAGCCGTGAACAAGCTGGCCGTAGAGATTCCATTTCAGATTGATGCCGTGCTGGCTTTGCGGGTCATTGGTAAAGCCGTCGTATTGATGGCTGAGCGCCTCCAGTTCCAGTACCAGCAGGCTTTTGTGATGGGGATGGTGCTGGCGCAGCAGATAGCGTTGTTGCGTCACGGTGTAAGGCCGGGCCGTATCGCCCGATTCGGCGGGATGGGTTTCTGTGCGCAACACCTGGCCGCCCAAGGCATAAGCCATTTCCCGGGCGGTCTCGGGGTCGGGCACGATAATCTCGTCGGCCTCGTCGCCTTCATGAAAACAGCTCAACAGCGCCGGGCCAAGCGGCACGGCGTCATCGTCGCCGTCGAAACAGTCCTTCAGAGGCTGGTTGACGGTTCGGCCGGTGTGGAACCAGGTCTTGACCAGTACCGGCGCGGTAAAGCCGCTTTGCACTTCAGCGTCGGGCAACTCGCTGTCCACCTGGTACAACCGAGCGAAGCCCCGGAACTCACGGTGATAACCGTCGTAGTCGCCCTCGAAATAGGTGAAGCGCTGGGTCAGGCAATTGCCGGTGATTTCATCCAGCTGTTGCTGACGTGCCAACAACGGCAGGGCCATGGGCAGATAACAGGCCAATTGCTCGCCCTGCGCTCGGCGCTGTTGTTTTTCATCCAGCCAGTATTGCGCACTGCTGCGATAGGTCAGGGTGGTGCTGCAGCCCATGTTGTTGTGGGTGGCGTTGAGCAGATAGGGCCGCGCCGTGACGAAGTCGTAACGCCAATGCTTGGGCTTCATATCGGGGGACATGTGAGGCACGCTCAGAATCAGGCTGGCGCAACCCAGCCCCTGCAGATCGGCCAGGCTGACCTGGCACAGATTGTCGTACCGCACGCCCTCCGGCCATGGCACCTTGACGGGTGTTTGCTCAAGGCCGTTGCCGCCGTGGTTGAGGTAAATATCGAAACAGTCGCTGGTAAGGTAGATCAGCGCGGGCGCTCCAGCTCCGTCCAGATCGGCGATCCGCACCCGGTCAGCGTCGAATTGGCCGTAGCTGAAGGGCAGGGCGCTCATGACAAAACCTTCGCCGAAACGCCCGTGACCCAGGTTCGGCCAGCACTTGATTTCATCGAAGCGAATCCGGCACAGCTCGGTGCTGTCGCTGCCCAGCAAATTGCCGAACAACACCAGCTCGCTGCGCGAGTCGCTGAACAATGGCAGGGGGCTGTCCGGTTCATGGGGCACATTCACCCCTGGGGCGAACCCCTGCTCGCGGAGATTGGGGTACAACCGAACGCTTTTGGGGCCGACCATGGCCAGTGAGCGTAAACCGTCGCCGGTCAAATCGCCCAGTTGCGCGGCGGGGTGCAGGAACTCCGTCGGAAAACGATCAAACGGGGTGAAGGTCGACCAGCTACGGTCCGGGTTGAGGGTATGGAAGCCGCTCATGCCGGGTTGGGCAATGACCCAATTGAGGCGGCCGCTGCCGGTCAGGTCAGTCAGCACCCGCATCACGGCCGGGTTTTGGCTGGCGACCGGGATACTGTCCAGGCGAGACCACGGGCCATAACCGATGGCATCGTCATCGGGCCCGGCGCGCTCAGGCTCGCGGTAGTACCAGGCATCGGTGTAACGGCACAGAAACCCCGGCAGACCTTCGCCATACAGGTCCACGCATTGGTAATGCCGGTTGCCTTCGAGGGCGGGCATTGTCTCCAGGTCGAAGAATTTTTCGGGTGTCAGGTTGAGGTCGAAATCGGTGTACTGCAATTCGACCGGAGGGCTGTAATCGACACCGCCTTCAGTGTCCCAATCCTGATAGTGGGCGGCCGTCAGCAGGTTGTAACCCAGCGCAGTGGCGGTGTATTCCAGCACCAGCCGCCGGACCAGGGCAGGTTCAGTATCGGCCACGGCGGGGAAGTGGTGGAACATCAACACCTGATGACACAAGCGCCGCGTGCCGACCTCAAAACCGTATCGATAGGTGTGAAACGGGTCGCTGCGTAGCAGCCACGGCGCCTCTTCGGGGGCTTGCCAGGAAGGTTGTTGCGCAAGATCGAGGGTGCGTTGCCCGTAGTCGAACAGCAGGTGAAAGTGCCAGTTGTGCTGGGCCGGGTCGGGCTCTTCGAAGCAGTACAGGGTGTCACTGGCGCTGGCGTTGCCATAGCACACCCGCCGCAGGTAGCGCTGGGCGCGATAGTCGTGGGGGCCGTCCAGCGCGCCGGGGTCGGCTTGGTACTCATAATAAATGTGCTCGCCTGCCGGGCTGACTTCTTCGAGCAACAACCATTCGGCGATGCGTGGTGGTTTTGAGGGATCGGGCTCGGGTTCGGCTTCAGGTTCGGCAATGCGCGACGCTTCGGTTTTACCGTAGCAATACACATGGCCGTTGCTGCCCTGGACACGCCAGAAGGGTGCCTGGCCGTCGGTGGGTGTCCACAGCTCATAAATATCGAAGCTGCTTTCAGTCCTGGGGTAATAACGCACCACCGAGCACGTTGCACTGCCGGGGCCCGCCAGGGGGCGAATGAGCGGTTCGGCGTTGAATTCGGGCCAGCGGTCAACCCCATCGGCGTCGACCATGACATCCTCATCAGCGTAGTGCGGCACACCTCTGCTGGTTTTGCGCGTGATGCTGGCGATGGAAAGCTGCATGCCGATGCCGAAGATGCCGTTGCCGCCCTGGCTGCTGTAATTCAAGGTCAGCGCCGGCGTCAGGTGACGGGCGGCGGACAGGGGTAACGGCAGCTCAAAAGAACTTGCCCCTCGCGTACCGACAGGGCCGAGGCTGTTACCGAGGGTGGCGATAGAAGCACTGCCGGCGATGGTCGGGGTCACGATCTGGAGGGGCGCTTGTTCTGCCATCGGGATCATCTCTGTTAGCCGACGCCAGGGCGAATACCCGGCATGACTTCAGGATGCCAAGAGATGGTCATTGGGTAACCTGTCAGATCTGACAGGTCGACGGGCCTGCCGATGAACGGCTCTACTCACGCCCGGCGGGGAGCATTGTGTGGGAGGCTTGGCTGAACATAGGTCGGGGTCCACTGAAGATCCAGTGTGGGAGCAAAGCTTGCTCGCGATGACTGAGGCACATCCAACATGGATGCAAGCTGACCCACCGCTATCGCGAGCAGGCTCGCTCCCACAGGTTTTCTGCTGATAAAAAAAGGCCGGTGAGTTTGTCGCCCACCGGCCTTTTTTACGGCGTCAACGTGCGTGTTACTGTACTTCTACCGCCAGGCTGTCGCTGATTTTCTTCTGCCAGATCGCCGGGCCGGTGATGTGTACCGACTCGCCTTTGCTATCGACCGCAACGGTCACGGGCATGTCCTTGACCTCGAACTCGTAGATCGCTTCCATCCCCAGTTCGGCGAACGCCAGAACCTTGGACTTTTTGATCGCCTGAGCCACCAGGTAAGCGGCGCCGCCGACGGCCATCAGGTAGACCGCCTTGTTGTCCCTGATCGCTTCGATAGCGGTCGGGCCGCGTTCGGACTTGCCGATCATACCCAGCAGGCCGGTCTGCTCGAGGATCTGGCGGGTGAACTTGTCCATCCGCGTGGCGGTGGTCGGGCCGGCTGGGCCTACCACTTCGTCGCCTACCGGGTCGACCGGGCCGACGTAGTAGATGAAGCGGCCCTTGAGGTCCACCGGCAAGGTTTCACCCTTGTTCAGCATCTCGACCATGCGCTTGTGCGCCGCGTCGCGACCGGTGAGCATCTTGCCGTTGAGCAGGACGGTTTCGCCCGGCTTCCAGCTCTGCACGTCTTCAGGCGTCAAGGTGTCGAGGTTCACGCGGCGCGCCGACGGACCGGCTTCCCAGACGATTTCCGGGTAAGCGTCCAACGGTGGTGCCTCCAGCGACGCCGGGCCGGTGCCGTCCAGCACGAAGTGGGCGTGGCGGGTGGCGGCGCAGTTGGGGATCATGCACACCGGCAAGGACGCGGCGTGGGTCGGGTAGTCCATGATCTTCACGTCGAGCACGGTGGTCAGGCCACCCAGGCCCTGGGCGCCGATGCCCAGTTGGTTGACCTTCTCGAACAGCTCCAGGCGCATCTCTTCGATGCGGTTCTGCGGGCCACGGGCCTTGAGTTCGTGAATGTCGATGGACTCCATCAACACTTCCTTGGCCATGACGGCGGCTTTTTCCGCAGTGCCGCCGATGCCGATACCCAGCATGCCCGGTGGGCACCAGCCGGCGCCCATGGTCGGTACGGTTTTCAGTACCCAGTCCACGATGGAGTCGGATGGGTTGAGCATGGCCATCTTGGACTTGTTCTCGGAACCGCCGCCCTTGGCCGCCACGTCCACTTCCACGGTGTTACCCGGAACGATGGAGTAGTGGATCACCGCAGGGGTGTTGTCCTTGGTGTTTTTACGCGCACCAGCCGGGTCGGCGAGGATCGACGCGCGCAGGACGTTTTCCGGCAGGTTGTAGGCGCGACGCACGCCCTCGTTGATCATGTCGTCCAGGCTCATGGTCGCGCCATCCCAACGCACGTCCATGCCCACGCGCACGAACACGGTCACGATGCCGGTGTCCTGGCAGATCGGCCGATGGCCGGTGGCGCACATGCGCGAGTTGATCAGGATCTGCGCCATGGAGTCACGGGCCGCTGGCGATTCTTCGCGCAGGTAGGCTTCGTGCATCGCCTGGATGAAATCCACGGGGTGGTAGTAGGAAATGAACTGCAGGGCGTCGGCAACGCTCTGAATCAGGTCATCTTGCTTGATCACGGTCATGAGTCGCGCTCCTCTCTAAAGACGGGAACATTCAATAAGGTGCCGTCCGTTTGGGTGCATCGGTCGACGGACGGCACCTCTTAAGGCACGCCGGGCATGCTGGCGCGACACTAAAAAGGCGCGGCAGTATATCGCAGGCGAGCACCCTGTGGGAGCGAGCTGCCTTTGTGGCGAGGGGATTTATCCCCGCTGGGCTGCGCAGCAGCCCTGAAAGTCAGTCACGTCGGTGTGTCAGGTTGTTTGCCTTCAGTCATTTTGGGGCTGCTTCACAGCCCAACGGGGATAAATCCCCTCACCACAAGGGGACCAGCCAGCCTCGAACAACTGCGTCAATTTAGGCCATTGCTTTGACGCCATTTTTCTGCTCCAGAATTGAATGGTCATTTGCACTGCACGCCACTAAAGTGGCGTCTGGCCTGTAGCGTAGGACGCCTCCTGTCAGTTCCTTTCCCATGGTGAGTCAACGATTGACCCATAACGCCATTCAACGTCTTTTGCTGAAACGCTTCGCCTTGGCGGCCGCGACTTACGCGCTGGCACTGGTGTTGTTGTGGTTGGCATATTTCAGTGGTCATTACCTCGATTCGTTGCGCGATGTCATCATCGGCAGCGTGTTGGTGGTGTTGTGCCAGGCAGGGCTGTTCGCGCTGTTTATCACCGACCGCAATCTGCGGTTCGCCGACCCCAGTCTTACTGAAATACAGGTACTGATCGGCCTGGGCTGGCAGACCTGGATGATGGCGCATCTGGACCAGGCTCGGGGCGTGTTCCTGGTGTTCTATGTGCTGATCCTGCTGTTCGGGCTGTTCCACTTGTCCCGTCGGGCTTTCGTGCGCTGCGCGATGCTGGTGTTTTTCAGTTTCACCGCCATTACCCTCTGGGACGGTTACTTCTTCAGGCTTCCTGACCCCACGCTGGCCGCGTTACAGGTGTGCGTGCTATTTATCGTGCTGGTGTGGCTGGTGCTCTATGCCAGTTACGTACAGAACTCGCGCCAACGCATGCGTCAGCGGCGGTTTGCCTTGCAGGCACATCAGGACACCCTGCGCGGCATGATGCGTCAGCTCGAAGACCTGGTGGCCACGGATGAACTGACCGGCTTATTCAACCGCCGGCACTTCCTGCGCCTGGCGTCCCGTGAGCTCAACACACTCCGGCCCAATGTTGCCCATGGCCTGGCCCTGATCGACCTCGACCATTTCAAACGCATCAATGACCTGCACGGCCACGCCGCCGGTGATCAGGTGCTTCAGGCGTTCGCCAGCATCGCCACGGCCTGCCTGCGCGAAGGTGATGTGCTGGCCCGTTACGGTGGCGAAGAGTTCGTCATGCTGCTGCCGGCCTGCGACCCCTCGCGGCTGACGGCCTGTTGCGAGCGGCTGCGCCTGGCATTTACTGAAGTCGAGTTGATCGGCTTGCAGATCGGCTCCCTCAGCCTGTCGGTGGGCATGACGATGCTGGAGACCGGCGACGATCTGGACAACGCATTGCAGCGTGCCGACCAGGCCTTGTACCGTGCCAAGCGAGACGGCCGCAATCAGTGCGCCGCTGCCTGGGAGAATGTCGATGCCTGAAGTAAAAGTCGCCGACCGGCAGTGGACGGTGGCGGCGGGCAGCAATCTGTTGGACACGTTGAATCAGGGCGGCGTGGCCGTGCCCTACAGTTGTCGCGCCGGCAGCTGCCATGCGTGTCTGGTGCAGTGCGTGAACGGTGACGTGCGCGACAGTCGGCCCGACGCCTTGAGCCCCGCGCAGCGCGAGCAAGGCTGGCGGCTGGCGTGTCAGTGCCAGGTGATCGAGGATGTGCAGATCCACACCTTTGACCCGCAACGCGACGGCCGTGCCGCCCAGGTGACCGCAGCGGATTGGCTGAGCCCCGACGTGCTGCGCTTGCGCATTATTCCTGAGCGGGCGCTGCGTTATCGGGCGGGCCAGCACCTGGTGTTGTGGGCCGGCGATGTCGCCCGGCCGTATTCCCTGGCGAGCCTGCCCGAAGAAGACCGCTTCCTGGAGTTTCACCTCGATTGCCGCGAGCCCGGCCAGTTCATCAATGCGGCGCGACAGATGAAAGCGGGGGACCCGATTTTTCTCGGTGAATTGCGCGGCGGCGCCCTGCATTACGATCCCGAGTGGCACGATAAGCCGCTGTGGCTACTGGCGGCCGGCACTGGCCTGGCACCGTTGTTCGGTCTTTTGCGCTCAGCCCTGCATCAGCATCACCAAGGCACGATTCGTCTTATTCACGTAGCCCATGATGCCGCCGGGCACTATCTGGCCAAACCCCTGGCAGCGCTGGCGGCCAAGCATCAACACCTCACCGTGGAGCTGCTGACCACGGCCGAGGCGCCGTCTGCGTTGGCGCAACTGCGGCTTGTTTCCCGGCAAACCCAGGCCTTACTCTGCGGCCATCCCGACCGGGTCGAGGCCTTTGCCAAGCGCCTCTACCTGGCTGGCCTGCCGCGTAATCAACTGCTGGCCGATGTCTTCCTGACCCGTGGTTGAGCGCTGATCTTCAGACGCGAGACCGACCATGACCGACACCCTGCTACTTGAGCGCGAACGCGGTCTGTTGACCCTGCGCCTCAATCGCCCGGAAAAGAAAAACGCCCTGACTCGGGCCATGTACAGCCAATTGGCCCAAGCCCTGGCGATGGCTGACGCCGACCCGCAGATCAGTGCGGTGCTGATCTGCGGGTCCCATGACTGCTTCACCGCCGGCAACGATATTGTCGACTTTCTCGAACAGCCGCCGGCCGATCTCGACAACCCGGTATTCGAGTTCATGCTCAGCCTGCTCGATTGCCGCAAACCGGTGATCGCCGCCGTGGCCGGGCCGGCGGTGGGCATCGGCACCACGTTGCTGTTGCATTGCGACCTGGTCTACGTCAGCCGGGACGCGCGGCTGCGAACGCCGTTCGTCAACCTGGGGGTGTGCCCGGAATTCGGCTCCAGCCTGATCCTGCCGAGGTTGCTCGGCAAGGCCAGGGCTGCGCAGTTGCTGCTGTTGGGCGAGGGCTTGAGCGGCGAACAGGCGGCAGCCTGGGGCATCGCCACCGAGGCGCTGGACAGTGGCGAGGCGGCGTTGGCCAAGGCGCGGGACGTGGCACTGCGCTTCGAATCGCTGCCGGCGGAGGCGGTGCGCATCAGCAAACAACTGATGAAGGCGCCGGATCGGGAACAACTGCGCGCCGTGATCGAAGAGGAGGGCAGGCTGTTCACCCAGCGACTGCGCTCGCCGGAGGCGGTGGCGGCGCTGTCGGGGTTTATCAACAGGCATTAGTTTTGTAGCGCATGGGCTGGCGCTATCGCGAGCAGGCTCGCTCCCACATGGAGTTTTGTGTTGGACGCATGATTCATTCACACCACCGCTCCCCTGTGGGAGCGAGCTTGCTCGCGAAGGCGTCGGCACATTCAACGTTGGTGCAAGCTGACCCACCGCTATCGCGAGCAGGCTCGCTCCCACATTGGGTTTGTGTTGAACACATTATTCATGAGCACCACAGATCCCCTGTGGGAGCGAGCCTGCTCGCGAAGGCGTCGGCACATTCAACGTTGGTGCAAGCTGACCCACCGCTATCGCGAGCAGGCTCGCTCCCACATTGGGTTTGTGTTGAACACATTAGCCATGAACACCACAGATCCCCTGTGGGAGCGAGCTTGCTCGCGAAGGCGTCGGCACATTCAACGTTGGTGCAAGCTGACCCACCGCTATCGCGAGCAGGCTCGCTCCCACATTGGGTTTGTGTTGAACACATTAGCCATGAACACCACAGATCCCCTGTGGGAGCGAGCCTGCTCGCGAAGGCGTCGGCACATTCAACGTTGGTGCAAGCTGACCCACCGCTATCGCGAGCAGGCTCGCTCCCACATTGGGTTTGTGTTGAACACATTAGCCATGAACACCACAGATCCCCTGTGGGAGTGAGCTTGCTCGCGAAGGCGTCGGCCCATTCAACATGAGTGCAAGCTGACCCACCGCTTTCGCGAGCAAGCTCGCTCCCACATTGGGTTTGTGTTGAACACATTAGCCATGAACACCACCGATCCCCTGTGGGAGCGAGCCTGCTCGCGATAGCGTCAGCCCAGGCAACACCTTTTCAGATGGCAAAAACCAAAAAGCCCCACCATTCACATGGCGGGGCTTTTGTTTTCAGCAACCGGTCATTCAGACCATCGGGTCGCCAACGTGCAGGATTTTCATCCCGTTGGTGCCGCCGATGGTATGGTAGCTGTCGCCCTTGGTCAGGATGACCCAGTCGCCGGTTTGCACCACGCCGCGCTTGACCAGTTCATCCACCGCCGCCTGGCTGACTTCGCCCGGTTGCAGGGCGGCCGGGTCGAATGGCACGGTGTAGACGCCACGGAACATGGCCGCGCGAGCCTGGGTTTCACGGTGCGGGGAGAACGCGTAGATCGGCACCGAGGAGCGGATGCGCGACATGATCAGCGGCGTGTAGCCACTTTCGGTCAGGGCGATGATCGCCTTCACGCCCGGGAAGTGGTTGGCGGTGTACATCGTCGCCAGGGCGATACTCTCGTCGCAGCGCTCGAAGGTCTTGCCGATCCGGTGGCTGGAGGTCTTGCTGGTGGGGTGCTTTTCAGCGCCGATGCAGATGCGTGCCATGGCCTGCACCGCTTCAAGCGGGTAGAGGCCGGCGGCGCTTTCGGCCGAGAGCATCACGGCGTCGGTGTAGTCGAGCACGGCGTTGGCTACGTCGGACACTTCGGCGCGGGTCGGCATCGGGTTCTGGATCATCGACTCCATCATCTGGGTCGCGACGATCACCGCTTTGTTGTGACGGCGTGCATGCAGAATGATCTTCTTCTGGATGCCCACCAGCTCCGCGTCACCGATTTCCACGCCCAGGTCGCCACGGGCCACCATCACGGCATCGGAAGCCTTGATCAGGCCGTCGAGGGTTTCGTCGTCGGCCACGGCTTCGGCGCGTTCGATCTTGGCCACCAGCCAGGCGGTGCCGCCGGCTTCGTCGCGCAGTTGACGGGCGTATTCCATGTCAGCAGCGTCGCGGGGGAAGGACACGGCCAGGTAGTCGACTTCCATTTCCGCGGCCAGCTTGATGTCGGCCTTGTCTTTTTCGGTCAGGGCCGGCGCCGTCAGGCCACCGCCACGACGGTTGATGCCTTTGTGGTCCGACAGCGGGCCGCCGATGGTCACGGTGCAGTTCAGTTCGGTGGCCGTGGCGGTGTCGACCCGCATCACCACGCGACCGTCGTCGAGCAGCAGCTCGTCGCCCACGCCGCAATCCTTGACCAGGTCCGGGTAGTCGATACCGACCACCTGCTGGTTGCCTTCGGTCAGCGGATGGCTGGTGGAGAAGGTGAAAGTGTCACCAATCTTCAACTCGATGCGCTTGTTGGCGAATTTGGCGATACGGATCTTCGGGCCTTGCAGGTCACCCAGCAGGGCGACAAAACGGCCATGCTTGGCAGCAAGGTCACGCACCAGCTTGGCACGAGCCTTGTGCTCGTCGGGGGTGCCGTGGGAGAAATTCAGACGGGCAACGTCCAGGCCAGCCAGAATCAGCTGTTCGAGAACTTCCGGCGAGTTACTGGCCGGGCCAAGGGTAGCGACGATTTTGGTGCGACGGACGGACATGCAAGACTCCTCAGGTTCAAGCGCCAGCGAAGGCTACTATGCTCTTTGGGTGTAGTCATTGTTCATATGCACTACTTTTTCGTTTCTTTTCGAAATGAACATTCCTGAAAATTTTTGCGCCTCTACGGCTTCACATTCCTCTTGTGGCGAGGGGATAAATCCCCTCGCCACAAGAGCACTGCCAAGCTGCGTTTTCGGGTTGAAGATTTCCCCACCCAGGTCGATACAGAGCTCAAGACAGGAGAACCTCCCATGCGATTCGTGCTTTTTGTTGCCCTGGCCCTGAGCATCACGGGCTGCACCCGTTGGTCGATGAACCACCACATGAACCTGGCCTACAAGGCTTACGAGCGGGGCAATTGCGAGCAGGTGATGCTCGAGTTGTCCAAGGTCGACCGCGCCAGCCGTGCCCGGCGCTACATGCAGCCGGAAGTCTCGATGATGCGCGGCCAATGCCTGGAACGACAGAAGCTGTTTGTCGATGCGGCGCAAACCTACCAGTTCATCATGACCCAATACCCTAACAGCGAATACGCCTTCCGCGCCCGGGCCCGGCTGGAAACCTTGCAGAGCCTGGGCCATTACCCGCTCCGCAGCGCCCCGGTGATCCGCCCCACCGCGCTCTGATACCGTCCGTCAATATCATGGCCAGGGGCAATGCCTGGCCACCCCCACCTTGTACGATTGCACAGGATGAAACTGTCGTCCTGGGGCTGGCTGTCGCCAAACCTTGAGCTATATTTTGTACAAGAAGTGATTAGAGCCAGGTCTCTAATTCAAGAGGCACCTGTGACCGGCAGAAGTAGAGCCAAGGCGCTTGCAAGCGTCTGGCACCGGGATCGGGGAGAGCGGGCCTGTTCGTGCCCGTTCCGAAGTATCGATAGCCCCTGGTAGAGGGGCGTTCAAAAAGCGATACAGGACATGTACAAAAAGAGGCGAATCGAGCGGCATCAGTTGCCGTATTTCCTGCGCGTGTTCAACGGTATGAACGACAAGCCCATCGGCTTTCTGGGCAACGTCTCTGAAGATGGCCTGATGTTGATCAGCCATTTGCCGCTGATGGTCGGCGCGGACTTTAATCTGCACCTCAAGATCCCTAGCGATGACGGACCGCAGTTGGACATTGAATTGAAGGCCAGTTGCCTGTGGTGTCACGAGGATGTGACGCCGCAGCATTTCGACGCCGGTTTCAGCCTCAAGTGGGCGCCGCCGGAGTACGGGCAATTGGTGAGTGCGTTGCAGCAGTATTTCAGTTTTCATCCGTTACCGGAGTCGGCTTGAAACCGCCTCTGCAGGAATCGGCCTGACTTTTGCGGGGTTGCCTCAATCCAACTTGTGGGAGCGGGCTTGTTCACGAAAACGGTGGATCAGCTTGCATCAATGCTGAATGTGCCGACTGACCCAGTGTGGGAGCGAGCCTGCTCGCGATGGCGACCTCAAGTACGCCATCGCGAGCAGGCTCGCTCCCACAGGTTCTCCATCGCATCTACGACATTTTCAGTCGGCTTAACCTTCAGCGCTGAACCTTCGTCTCGTTATCCAGCAACGTCTCCAGCAACAACACCCCCATCTCGCCCATCTGCCTCAAAGAGCCGCGGGTGACCGTTTGTCCGGACTGTCAGGTATTACAGCTATTCAATAAGCGAGGAGCCTTGTTCACTGTTCCTCAACCTTTCGGGTGATATGGGCGTTGTCAGTAAAATTGGAAGGTTTATTGTCATTACTTGATTAGAGGAATGGGTCATGAGTAAGGGAGATGATAAGTCGGAAAGCGATCCTGGTTCCTCTCAAAGAGGGGGGATTTCTCCAGATGGCGCTATTGAAGCTTATAAAGAAGCTAAGTTGGCGGGGCGAACAGAAATGAAAACGCTCACGGTGATGTATGATAATTATAAGGCAGAGTTGACGGTGGAGTATTGGTGGGTTTTTGAATGCGGCGCCTTTAGTGCTCAGGCAAGGCAGTACAGGGTGACTCCCAATGGGAGTAAAAGTGGCATTATTAGGTTCCTTATGCTCGGGAAGGGGCCAGAGGAAGTATGGGATGAGAAACTGACCAGCACCGCATGGCAAGACGGGGCCTGGCATGATGTTGAGGGCGGGGGAGCGGTAGGGGTTTACCCCACGAAGAAAGGAAAGCTTGGCTTTAAATATACATTTGGCGGGGTGAATGCTCCGAATCCTTCAGCATATACTGAGGTTGAAGTGGTATGTCCAGATTGATGCCAGGCGGTTTATTACAATCGATATGATGAGGCAGGTTTAGTTGTCTTGTCTTTCATCCCATTCGTGATTCTCAACCAATATAGGATTGAGGTTGACCTGCACTTGAAAGTCCCTTCGATGAGGGCCGGAACACAACATCCAATTAAAAGGCAAGCTGCCTGAGGTGTCACGAAGACGTAACGCCGCAGCATTTCGACGCCAGCTTCAGCGTGCATGGGGCGCCGCCGGAGTACGCGCAACTGAACAGGCGTGTTGCTGCAATGAAAGGAAACCCGACTGGATGACGTTTGTGCACATCACTTCATCACCGGGCGACTAAAGCCGGTCGCGGGTTGTCAGCGACGCGAATCAAGTTGCGGGGCAAGGCCGAGGCGCACAAACCGGCGGATTCTGGCGGATCTGTAGTCCGTTGCGCGAGGAGGCGTAGTCAGTTGGGTGCTTCCCTACATCGAGGCGGCCATTGGTCGGGACTGTCAGGTATGACAGGTGTTTAAGCTGAGGAGCTGGCTTCTACTGCCCTGAATCTCTTGTCAAGACCAGCCAATTGAAAGGTTAACCTGGAGCTAATCATGATCGACGATGACACCGACGATATTGATGGGCGCGACGCGGCAGAAATATCAGAAGGAAATAACAGAGTTAATGCCGATAAAACTTATGATGTGCGTAAGGTGTCGGACGTTGTTTCTGCAGATGGTTTGGCTACAGAGCACACAGTGTTTATATATCCAATTGGTAGTGGGGTTGCTATCGCGAAGTTTAAGTTTGAGTACGAGTGGAGTTCCGATGGCGCATCATTTACCGTTGTGGGAAAACAGTATTTATCAAGGCCTAGTGGTTTGGCTAACTGTTATTTTAGTTTGAGGGTTGAGAGTAACGGTAACTGGATTCCAGCAAGTGAAGAAAATGCGCGTCAGGATGATGCGTGGCATAGCTTTCCGTTTGTGCACACCGTAAGGAGTAATGCTAGCGAGGAGCTGATTAGTGTACGGGTTTTGTATTGGCAGGGTAATAATCGGATGGATATGAACAATTACTTTATAGCCTCTTACAGTCGTCAGAGCCCTTCGATAACGAGCCCTGTCCGTAACGATGACGTGCTACCCAATCTGGAGGTTTCAGGTACAGCTACTTCTGAAGCCTGGGTTGCGGTTTATGAAGGCCACACAGCTCGGCAATTGTCGGACTGGGTGGAATCCGGTTCTGCATGGCGAACAAGTTTGCGTGAACCGCTGACCCCAGGACTAAAAGTACTGACAGCCAGACAGCAACACCGTGGCGTGCTATCAGGCTGGGCCGACAATATATCTGTGACGGTACTGCCCAAGCCCTCCATCTCATCCCCTATTTCCGGCTCGAACATAGAGCATCGCAGGCCGGAAATTTCTGGCTCTGGGGTACCGACCGCAGAGGTGCAACTTCACGTCAGCCATTCGGCGGATGAAATACCCCATCCAGTGTGTATCGTTGACTCGCAACGGCACTGGAGGACAACGCCACATAACAATTTGCCGTTGGGGGCATTTGAGTTTACTGCCAGACAGACATCGGCTGGTAAGCATTCTGACTGGGCAGACAATGTTTCTGTTGTGATTGAATTACCCGTACCTGTCATCACCGGCCCCGTAGCCCATTCGGTGCAAGACAGGACCTTTACCGTGACCGGCAACAATGGGCGTTCAGGGGCCATCGTTCAGGTATTCAGAGATCTGACCGACGATACTAAATTGGGGGAGACCAGCACGTTGACGGGGGCTAATTGGAGCTGTTCCGTTACAGCGCCCGTAGGGAATATATCGCTGGCAGCACTCCAACTAGTAGGCGGGACGCCATCGAATCGAGGCGCACCCCGAGCCTTCAGAATCCGCCCTCCGGCATTGACCGCCGTCACCGTCACCACGCCGACGGACACCTCGGTGAAGTTCGAAGGCAGCGGCTACACCGGTTCAACCGTCCAGATCACGGTCGTCAGCGGGCCCGATGCCCCTGCGCCGGGCCCTGTGCCGGTGAACGGAGGCAGCTGGAACACAACCGCAACAAATTGGCCATTTGGTTCTTACAGCGTGAGGGCTGTCCAGCGGTTTCCCGACGGTGACAATGGCTGGATTGACTCGCAGCCGTACACGTTCCCGGTCAACCTGAGACTTCCAGACCCGACCGATATCACCTACACACCGGTCTACCAGCCCGTGTTCTCGGGTAAAGGTTTCAACGGTGCGACGGTGATGCTGTTCAATCCCGGTGGTGGGTCGAAGGTGGCCCCGGATGCTGGCGTGTCGTCCGGTCAGTGGCAGAGCATGGCATCACAGGTATGGGGGCCGACGTTCAAGCGGGAAGTCCATATCAAGCAATACCTGAATGGAGTACCGTCGCCGACCTGGCAGGAAATCGAGGTCACCATCCCACCGCTGGCCCCGGTCATGAACGTGCCCGTGGAAAATGGCCTCTCGCCCGACCTCAATGGCACCTGCTGGCCGGGTGCTGTGCTGACCCTCACATTCAGTGACAGCACCACCGAACATCCCGTCGAAAATAACAACGGCACCTGGAGTTTCCGGCGCACCGAGCCGTTTGCACCCGAGGTCACCCACACCGCGACGCTGATCCAGACCGCCGCCCAGCAAACCTCACCTGAAGCATCCAGAACCTTCACGGTCGCGCTGCCCGTGCACAAGCCCTTGATCACTGACCCCAGCCCCGGTGCTGAGGTCGGTCGCGTGCTGACCGTCCGTGGGCGTGATGGTATGGCGGAGGCGTCGATGCAAGTGCGTGACGCGCAATTTCAAACGGAGCTGGGCGACCCCAAGGTGCTGACCGCCGACGGCGAATGGTCCGTCGAGTTGCCCGTGCTGGAGTTTCGTTCCTACACCATCGACGCGCAACAGACCCTGCGTGGGGAGCCGTCCGAGCGCAGTGAAACCCTGAGGTTCGAGGTGGTGGTGTTGCCACCGGAGTTTGACGTGCCGCAGCCGGGCGGCAACCTGCCGCGCAGCATGACGTTGTCTGGCAGGGGCATGCAGGGCGGGCGGGTTGATATCTGGCTCCAGGGCGCAAGTGAGCCGTTGATCGAAGATGTTTTTGTGGGCGCCGACGGCTGGAGCGCTGACGTGACCCTGCCGGTAGGCGAAACCACGATTGTGGCCCGGCAACGCTTCGAAGGTCGGCCCTCCAGGGACACTGCGCCGCTGACCTTCAACGTCGTGCCTGCTGCCCCGTTCATTGAAACCCCGGCCACCGACGAGCCCATCGGCCGGCGCGTGGTGGTGTCGGGTTTCGGTGTGCCGGGCGATACCGTGACGGTAAAACTGGGAGACGCCACGCATGCGGTGCTGGGCAGTAGCCCGGTGCTGGAGGATCGCACCTGGTCGGTGACGGTGGAGTTCGATCAACCCGGCGGCCTCTACGGTCTGATGGCCGTGGCGTCGAGCGAGGGTTTTGATTCCGCCGATTCGCCGGCGCGGTCGGTGGTACTGGGCACCTATCAGCCTTCCATCGACGTGCCCGTGGTCGGAGGTTGGGTCGACAACCCGGTTCGCTTCGAAGGCGAGGGAAGACCGGGTGTTGGGCGAGTGGTGAGCTGGTTCAATCCGGATCAGGTGTGGGCGGCGGGCCTCCCCGTTGCTTCCAGTGGTTGGCAGGGCGGGGCGTCGCAATCGCTGGCCGCTGGCGGCCACTGGTGCCGGTTCAGGCAGACCATCACCGACACGGCGGACGGCGCGACGGCCTCCGATTGGGTTGAGAGCGGGCGCTTTGAGGTTCGGCCTCATTAGTTGCCAGGCGGTCTCGTTATCCAGCAGCAACACATTGAGTCACCGCCACAACTCAACCCATTTGGAAATGCAGGTTCGCAAAGATCAATCCGGCGAAGCGTGCAGGCAGACCCACTTCTACCGTGCGGGATTTGGGGGTACTGCTGACCACTATCCCCGCTTCGATCAAGCGGCCCAGTTCTTCCGTTGCAAGCCGATCCTTCAAACCCGTGAACACCTTGAACTCTGCACGCGGCATCGCACCTTGGGTGAGAAGAGCCAACACCGCAGCTGCACTGGTGGGTCTGATGCCGGCCCGGCGAAGGTCGGGATCGGTTGAAAACACATGAACAACCTGCTCGCGCAGCCTGACTGGGTTTAGCGACGTCGTCATGTATTCAATCTGGTCGTGGCAGACATCGAGCATGAACTCGATGAAGTTGAAGTAGTGACGCTGTGAGAGTTGTCCGCGCCCGTCATAGTCACCCTCGCGAGGGCGATCAGCCAAGGCCAGGAAGCGATAGTACTCATCTTGCCGGCGAGCCAGGCCACGAGACAGTGACCAGAGGAAAGGTTTTAGCCCAAGGTGAACAAGTTGCAGATGGGTGAGCATCCGAATCACTCGACCATTACCATCAAGGAAGGGGTGGACAAGCGCCACTCGGTGATGGGCTGCCAGGGCAGCGATCAATTGGCGCCGCGGATCCTTTATTCGTCCGTAATGCTGTTGCAGATGCTCAAGCATGGGCAATACAGCTGCGGCAGCTGGAGCGACATGTGCGCCAACCTGGACTTGCTCATTCTCTTCTGCCCGCAATCTGCCTGCTTCCATCATGCGACCATCGCCTAAGGTCAGTTCCTCGGTTGAAGCGTCCTTGAACAGCCGACGATGGATGGTCGCGATCAACTTGGGATCGAACATAGCGCAGAAGCTATCTGTTGGGCGCATTCGAAGCACCCGCTCCATCACCTCCTGCTGCGTCATGTGTTGCACGGCAAGCTCTTTGAGCTCCTTTCTTTCTCGTTTCGGTATTGTGCGCGCAGCCTGCAGGTCAGCGATCTCAGTTCGATGCCCTTCGATCAGATTCGAGTAGTAGGTATTGGTGATGCGCAACAGGCCCGCCAATTGCTTCGATGTCTCATCGGCGAGCCGTCCGGCAAGAAATTCTGCCTTACGCGGCAACTGATCGGCGGCCTGAATGATCGAGTCGGGCAGGTTTTCTGGCAGTACTGGGTCAAGGTAGGTTTTCGAGATAATCATTTTTTTGCTTCCAGAGAACACAAACGGCTATTTGTTTGGTGATTTCTGCGGAAATTTCTGCGGAAAATAAAACGGCTGATAACGCCCGTATTTGCTTGGTTTAGTGATGTCGTACGATAGATGATTTCCGGTGCTTTTGCGGATTTTTATGCGGAAAACCCAAAATTGTTTAACCAGCACGTTCCCCAATCGGGACGCTTGGAGCTGCCGAGTGCAACGAGGCTGCGATCTTTTTCCAGACGATTGAGTCCTGAACGAAAGATCGTCCGAACGCGGCCCGAGCCTTCGGCAGCTCCAGAGCTGCCTTAGCGCTGAACCTTCGCCTCGTTATCCAGCAACTTCTCCAGCAACAACACGCCCATCTCGCCCATCTGGTGAATCGCCAGGGCCAGGTTGCGTGGGGCGCCTTCCAGGTCTTCCGATAAATCCAGAATCAGCGTGCTTACCGAGCAGAAGGTTTCGTAGGTGTGGGCGAGCATGCCTTCGGGGTCGGCGTCGGGGGCGACGATGAAGTAGTCGAGTTGTCGTTCGGGTTTGTCCGGTTTGTCCGCGTTGGGCTTGAGGTAGTGGTCCAGGGCTTTTTGCGCGGCTTTGTCGAGCTTTTTGGTGTCGAGGGTTTTGTGAGCGGGTTGTGAATCGGTTTTCGGGGGATTGGGTGTTGGCTTGATCATATTCACTTCTCTTTGATAGCGCTGCCACCCGGTTCGCGACTAAACGATGGGTGGCGGCTGGACGCAGGTTAGTCGACCGGTGAGAAGTGAAACCGGCGCGCCCGAGAGCGCCCTGCGAACAGCCACCATCAAGTGCGGGGATAGGGGAGCCCGACTGGATGACGCTTGTGCACATCACTTCATTACCGGGCGACTAAACCCGATCGCTGGTTGTCAGCGACACGAATCAAATTACGGGGCAAGGCCAAGGCGCACAAGCCGGCGGATTCTGGCGGATCTGTAGTCCGTTGCGCAAGGCGCTGTAGTCACCCGAATTTTCCTGCACCGGGGCCCCCGCCACTCGTCGGCACTGTCAGAACTAACAGGTGTTTAGATTCGCGAGATGGATATTCAATGAGCCCACGACCGAACTAGTCATATCGCCAGCCTGTTAACCAGAAACTACGGAGTGCGTCATGGACACTGACGACGATACTGAAAACGACGAGTCTGGCGAAAACACACAGGACATGGAGACTCATGATCCTGCGTTTCAAATCTTGTCTCCGTCGGGTTATATCCCAGAATCAACATTTCTTGTTTCAGGTGTCGGCGCCAGACCCGGCATTGGCGTAATGATTCTGGATGCCAGCACGGCCGAGAGCCTGGGCGCGGGTTACGATGTCAATAGTGACGGTAGCTGGACGGTGCACGCCGCCATGCGAAACGAGTCGGACTTAAGGTACGTCGCCGCCCAAACTGCACATGGAATAACGCGGCCAAAGACCGTTGTCAGGCGTCCAACCACCCTAACCAAGCCCCAATCGGCCGGTTTTTTGAATCCCGCTCAGGTTGTTTTCGGAGGGGTTTGCTTTCCGGGTGAAACTCCGATTGATCCCGGCATGGGCATCAGAGTACTCGACGGCACAACTGAATTGGCTTCGATGACTGCCGTAGGGCCAGAGACAACATGGGAAGTCAGGCCATCGGTGCCATTGTCCAGTAAAACTTATACGGTGCGGGCCGAATACAAAGTGCAGAGCAGCCCGGTTCTCAGTTACACCAATTACTTATCTTTCGAAGTGATGGGGCCACCGGTCATCACCGCGTCCACCGCCATTCAAGAGATGGGTTTCACTGTATACGGAACACACGGGAGGCCGGGCGCCAGCGTCGAAGTAAGGCTCGATGTCATCGGTGATCCGGTCGGTCCTCCAGGCAGGGTAGAGGCGAACGGTTCCTGGAATGTCGACGTGCAAGTGCGGCCAGGGACGATTTCGTTGGTGGCGGAACAAACCTATCAAACCGTCCCGTCGGGACTGAGTACTGCCCAGGCGTTTAAAGTGCGCCCCCCCAAGTTGACCGACGTCACCGTCACCACGCCGACAGACACCTCGGTGAAGTTCGAAGGCAGCGGCTACACCGGTTCAACCGTCCAGATCACGGTTGTCAGTGGGCCTGATGCCCCAGCGCCGGGCCCTGTACCGGTGAATGGAGGCAGTTGGAACACAACCGCAACAAATTGGCCATTTGGTTCTTACAGCGTGAAGGCTGTCCAGCGGTTTCCCGACGGTGACAATGGCTGGATTGACTCGCAGCCGTACACGTTCCCGGTCAACCTGAGACTTCCAGACCCGACCGATATCACCTACACACCGGTTTACCGGCCCGTGTTCTCGGGTAAAGGTTTCAACGGTGCGACGGTGAAGATTCTGAATCCCGACGACTCACCAGCAGCCCCCGAAAGAACGGTGTCCGGCGGTGTGTGGTCGAGCCCCGCCTCAGCGGAGTGGGGGCCGACGTTCAAGCGCAAGGTTAAAATCAGACAATTCAAGGATGGTCAGGAATCGCCGACCTGGCAGGAAATCGAGGTCACCATCCCACCGCTGGCACCGGTCATGAACGTGCCCGTGGAAAATGGTCTCTCGCCCAACCTCAGTGGCACCTGCTGGCCGGAGGCGGTGCTGACACTCACATTCAGTGACAGCGCCACCGAACACCCCGTCGAGAACAACAACGGCACCTGGAGTTTCCGGCGCACCGAGCCGTTTGCCCCCGAGGTCACCCACACCGCGACCCTGATCCAGACCGCCGCCCAGCAACCCTCACCGCCTGCGCAAAGGACCTTCACGGTTGCCACACCCATGCGCAAACCGGTGATCACCTACCCCACCCCCAGCGCCGAGGTCGGTCGCGTACTGACCGTCCGTGGGCGTGACGGCATGGCCGAGGCGTCGATGCAAGTGCGTGACGCGCAATTTCAAACGGAGCTGGGCGACCCCAAAGTGCTGACCGCCGACGGCGAATGGTCCGTCGAGTTGCCCGTGCTGGAGTTTCGTCCCTACACCATCGACGCGCAACAGACCCTGCGTGGGGAGCCGTCCGAGCGCAGTGAAACCCTGAGGTTCGAGGTGGTGGTGTTGCCACCGGAGTTTGACGTGCCGCAGCCGGGCGGCAACCTGCCGCGCAGCATGACGTTGTCTGGCAGGGGCATGCAGGGCGGGCGGGTTGATATCTGGCTCCAGGGCGCAAGTGAGCCGTTGATCGAAGATGTTTTTGTGGGCGCCGACGGCTGGAGCGCTGACGTGACCCTGCCGGTAGGCGAAACCACGATTGTGGCCCGGCAACGCTTCGAAGGTCGGCCCTCCAGGGACACTGCGCCGCTGACCTTCAACGTCGTGCCTGCTGCCCCGTTCATTGAAACCCCGACCACCGACGAGCCCATCGGCCGGCGCGTGGTGGTGTCGGGTTTCGGTGTACCGGGCGATACCGTGACGGTAAAACTGGGAGACGCCACGCATGCGGTGCTGGGCAGTAGCCCGGTGCTGGAGGATCGCACCTGGTCGGTGACGGTGGAGTTCGATCAACCCGGCGGCCTCTACGGTCTGATGGCCGTGGCGTCGAGCGAGGGTTTTGATTCCGCCGATTCGCCGGCGCGGTCGGTGGTGCTGGGCACCTATCAGCCTTCCATCGACGTGCCCGTGGTCGGAGGTTGGGTCGACAACCCGGTTCGCTTCGAAGGCGAGGGAAGACCGGGTGTTGGGCAAGTGGTGAGCTGGTTCAATCCGGATCAAGTCTGGGCTTCGGATCTCAACGTCGAAGCGGGTGGTTGGCAGGGCGGGGCGTCGCAATCGCTGTCCGCTGGCGGCAACTGGTGCCGGTTCAGGCAGACCATCACCGACACGGCGGATGGCGCGACGACTTCCGATTGGGTTGAGAGCGAGCGCTTCGAAGTCCGGCCGCCCAGCAGCCCGACCCAAGCATCGAACTCCCGATAAACGGTCATGAAACCTGTCGGTTCTGACAGTAGACGGCTTGGGCTCGCAAGCGCCAAATCACGTTAAGCAAACGCTCGGCCTGACGGCTTCGTCGGGCCGCTCCGGGCCGTTATCGAATTCGAGGACTCGTCCATGGCTGACTCCCGCCCCGCTTTACAGCTGCTGAATCAGGTGTTCAGTGACCAACAACTCACCCACTACGCAACGCTGCACACGTACCTCGAAGAGGGCGGTTCGATCTTTACGCTGGTGGAAAAGGGCGTGCAGGGATTGGTGAGGGACTTTGGCGTGAGCGCCGATGACGCTCGTCAGCTGTTACGGCGCCTCAACAGCATGGCCATTTACCTGCGGCGTCAGTTCATCGAGCACACCCTGTACGGTTCGGCAAAAGAGCAGCGGCGGGCAAGCAGTGGTTTACTGTCGATGGTTCAAGGCCCCAGTTTCGAGCTCTTGTTCAATCCTCAGTTCGACAGCTTGTGCCCACCCCAGGCCCTGGAGTCCTTCGCATCACCCGTGGCGTATTTGATTGAGTTGATGCGGTGGATCGAGCAACGCATCGAAGCGGTTTCAAGCGACACAAGCAAGTTGCCCTTGCATGACCGGCGCAAAGACCTGAAGCCGCTGAGCATCGATTTCAACGCAGTGCATCAATCGGTGTCGTCGGTGGACATCATCGTCCCGGTGCTGGAAAAGTTTATCGGTCTGCTTCCAGAGGACCTGGAACAGGCCATGATCGAGGCGCGTTATCCCAACGGGCTGCCGTACTTCCAGCATTGGGTCACGGTGGACACCGTTGCCCGCCACCATGGCCTGTCGGTGGGCAGTTTTGCCCAAAGCGTGAGCCCGTCCTTTCCGTATTTTTTCCAGACCCAGGCCTGGTACAGCGATGTGGGCCCGGCCCTGGCCCATGCGTCGCGGCTGGGGCCTTATCAGCGGCGGTTGCTGACGGAGCCGCCCGTAGAGTTTGAGGGAGAAGGGGAGGGAGGCGAATACGAACACATGATTTTTTATATGCAGAACTTCGGCGCCGACGCGCTGACTTGGCAGGACCTCAACGAGGTGCCGTTCTTCGGCGAACGGACCAAGCTCGACACCCAGGGGCTCGAGGCTTTGCTGTCGGTACGGGGCTTTGCGCCAGTGCGTTCGGCCAATGTGACGTACTCGTCGCAGGTGCCTGAAGAACCGGAAAGCGGGCGCTCCGGTTCGGTTTACCTCAACGCCAATGCCCACCCCGCTCTCCATATTACCGGTCGCGGAGAGGGCAATTCGTTTCTTCATAAACTCTCCGTGAGTCCAGGCGACGCGGCGGGACTTGCGCATTACGACCGAATGAATCGCAAGTTGCGCCTGGATCAATGGCTGGCACTGCCCAGCGAACAGGTGGATGCGCTGCTGGTGGCGGCCATCAAGGCTGAAGTGCGCGGTGGTGCGCCGGCCGATGATTGGTGGATCACCGAACAGGTCGTGCATGCCCTCGGGCTGTTTCAGTCCTTGCGCGAGCGCTGTGAATGCCCGGTGAACGACTTTGCCGTGTTTATCGATGAGTTGTCGATTTACGGTCGCGGTGAAGCACTGTCCCAATTCGATCAGCTCTTCAATGGCCAGGGCGATTACCGTGACCCCTTGAAGCTCGACGGCGGAACGTTTCCGATCGTGCCGGCACCTGAGGTGCCCGACCTGACCGTCAGCCAATTGTGCAGCGCGTTGGGCATCGACCTGCAGACCTACAACTACCTGGCCCTGGCGATTGCCAATGCCCATGGCATCGACGGCGACAATCTGCCGCGTAACCTGGCGATCGTGTCCAGTTTCTACCGCATGGTGAAGCTGCCCCGGCTGTTGGGCATTACCCCGGTCGAAGGCGTGTTGTTGCTGACGGTGTTGGGTGGGGAGCTTTGGCTCAACGGTTTGGCGGGTGTGCCCCGGATCAACTCCACCACAAGCGATAGCCCGGATGTGCTGAACCTCATCCAGGCCATGCAATTGTGTGTGGACTGGTGTGCCGATCACGACCTGCCGGTGCTTTGGATGGTGCAGCAGGTCTCGCCGCCTTCTGCGCTGGACGCTTCCCGGGACGCTGAGGGTCGGCTTTTTGAGCAGTTGCTCAATCTGTTGCCCGGCGCAATGCTCACCCACTCGGCGATCCTGATGGGCGGTGTGCCGGCGATGGCGGGCGCCAGTTGGCTGGAGCTGCTGGGGATGCAAACGACATTGGTCGAGTCCGATGGGCTGGTGATGTCGCGCACGGGAACCGAGGCTCAATACCTGGACTTTGCGCGAAGAGAGCTTGATTACGCCGTGACCATCGGCCTTGGTGAACAATATGAACTGGAGCGCCCCGCCATCGTCGAGAGGCTCCTCGCCGTGGTGTTGGAGGCCAGGGACGCCCAGGTCTCGGTGGTCAAGGAATGCCTGGCGGTTTACACGGGTATCGGTTCCGAGCAAGCGCTCGAGGTGCTGGCGTGGGCCAATTCAACGGTGAGCCGGTTGCTGCGTCTGGTGCTCGAACGTGACCTTTCGCATCTTGAAGGCTCGGTGAAGCGACGCAACGCCTTGGCTGACCCATTGCTTGCGCTGCTGGCCGATGTGCGCCGTCGCAGTGCGGTGGTGGCGAAACTTGAGCTGAGCGCAGAGGTGTTGCGCGACTATCTGGATTACGGCCATAAAGCCTGGCTGGACCAGGACGACAAGCACGCGTTCACGGTGCGCACGCTTTATTACCTGACCACCCTCAACCGTGCGTTCGAGCTGAGCGACCAGCCGGCGCAGACGCTGCTCGACTACCTGCGCGAGGTCAATGCGCTGCCTTCTCCGATAGGGGGGCATGCACTGCGTCTGGCCGAACAAGCGGCGTCCATCCGGCTGGCCGGGTTTTTTGACTGGAGCGTGCAGGAGGTGCGCGAGTGCGTCAGCCGCTTCCAATCTGCGCAAAAAATCCTGAAAAACCTGCCCCAGCTCGATCTGTTGATGCGGGTCCGGGTGCTGGCGGCGCGCACCGGCATGGATGCCTTGACGATTTTCCTGATGGGCGGGCTGCCAGAAGAGATCAACAAACCCGCCTACAAGGCCGCCGCCGAACATGCCTTGCTGAGCCTGTCCGAATCCGATAGGCCGTTGGTGACCTTTACCGGGGATCTGAAGCAGCTCGTTACTGTGACGTGCAATCCGGACAAGTCCACGGTGGTGGCTGGGACTGATGAAACAATCACCTTCACCGTCACCCTTATGGACAGCGACGGGAACCCGTTGAGCGGCGTCAACGTTTACTGGAGCGCTGAACTGGGGACCGTTGAAACCAAGGCTACGGAACCCGACGGCGTGGTTGAGGCCGTGTACAAACCGGGCAAGGTGACGGGGTGGGACACGCCGCAATTCTGGCTCGATCTGTTTGAGCGCGAGTATGCCCCGACCGTCGAGGTCACTATCGATGCTAAACACATAGTCATCCCACTACGGTCCATGTCACCGGTACCTCTGGAAGCGGTACCTGCCGGTCAGGAAGTCGAACTCTACGCCACCATCAAGGACGTCCATAGAAACATTGCGAAAAACCATCTGACGCGCTGGTTAAGCAGTGACTTGGACGACGGGGGAGGCACGGTGGTTTATCGACCGGATCAGAGCTACACCAACCAGGAGGGCGTGGCCCGAACATTTGTTTCCAGCCCTACTGGCGGCAAGTTCCAGATCAGCGTTGCCCCTGAAGGTAACGTGTTAGCTAATTTCCCGCCCATCATCTTTGAAAGCGAGGAGCAAGTACCATGACTCTGAACACGTTGAGTGACTTGCTCGAAAAACGCCGGACCGCCCTGATCGAATACAGCCTCGGGCACGTTGAAAAAAGTGGTCAGAATCCTCCGTACAACTTCCTGCGGACCCCGGCGGACCTGTTCGAACTGCTGCGCCTGGATCCCCTGGACAGTTACCCGGTGCAAAGCTCCTGGGTCGCCGAAGCGACCAGTTGCGCCCAGCAGTTCATCCACGCCGCCTACCGCAAACTGGAACCCGGCTATGCCGACACCGAGTTCGACAAGCGGGACCTGGCCACCTGGGAGCTCTACAACAACTACCCGGATTGGTCGGCGCTGCAAATGATCGCGCTGTACCCGGAAAACTTCATCAACCCCTTCGTGCGGCAGCGCAAGACCAGCCTGTTCAAGACCCTTGAAAACAACCTCAATCAGGCACACTTGAACAGTGATTCGGTGCAGATTGCCTTGCAGGAGTACCTGCAAACCTTCGAGCAAACCTGCAACCTGGACGTGCTCAGCAGCTACATGGACAGCGTCTCGCCGGCCCGGGCCGACTACTACTTTGTCGGTCGCCAGCGTGTGCCGCCTTACCAATACTTCTGGCGCAAGGCCGAGGTCGAGCTCTCTCCCACTTGCCCGGCCATCAACCCGGCGGCCTGGAGTGAATGGCTGCCGGTGGACACGCCCACGGGCGTGACGATACTGGATATCCGCCCGGTGTTCTGGAGCGGAAGGCTCTGCCTGGTGTGGGCCGAATGGCAGTACAAGGTCGAAAGCGTGGACGAGGACGACGTAAGCCTGCCGCACCGGCTGGACATCAAAGTGGCGTTCATGGCCCAGAATGGCCGATGGTCGGCACCGCTGAGCCTGCACAGCAGCGTGCATGACGACGACCTGTCCCAAGGCGCCCGGTTGATTGCGACGGTGTGGGCCGACCCCTACAACCCCAAGGGCAAGCTGGGCGTTTTTTTGACCAGCGCTGAGGACTCCCTCAAGGTGTTTGCGGTGCGTGACGTGTTGTTCCGCCCCGTGCCCTGGGACGATGGCGGCTGGCTGGAACACGCGGCACTCAAGCGTTTTGTCACGGCTGAGACGGTGCAACATCCGCTGATGAATCAGCCGACCATGGTCACCTCCGTGGAGAGGACGGGCAGTTTGACACCGTACCTGAGCCTGCAGGCGGTGGTGTTTCGCGACGCCAGCACCGACATGGACAAGCTGTTTGTGCAGGGCTATTGCAGGCCAACGGGTTTGACCGGAGACGCCACCTTTGACCTGACGTTGCAAAATCCAGCCGGCGACCCTCCACCCATTTCGGGAAGTTTTCCCTTGGCCGGTGGCTGGAGTACCGAATGGCAGGAGTTTCAGCGTGAGAGTGGCTCATGGCCGGAGCCAACAACGTTTTCGTTCGGGCATACCGCAACCACGGGTGGATATGGCCGAAATAAATTCGAACTGACCATCATCAACGTCACGAAGTTTGCCCCTGTCTCACTGCTCAAGAACAGCCTCGATGCAGCGCAGTTTCTCTCCCTCAACCAACCCGAGCTAACCCTTAAGTACGCCCGCCTGAATTCGCTGTTCGGCCCCGAGCTGGTGCAGCGCTCGAATATCTCCGTCGAGGCGGTGCTGGATTGGGACACGCAGTTTCTGCCGGAGCCGCCCCCGGAAAGCCAAACGATCAGCGAGCCGAACGGAGCCTTCGACGGCGCTAACGGTCTGTTTTTCTGGGAGCTGTTTTTCCACCTGCCGCATCTGGTGGCCACACGTTTGCGCACCGAGGACCGCTTCCTGGAAGCGCAGAAATGGTTGCATTACCTGTTCGACCCGCAAGCGCCGGCCGACCCGGCCAACGACCCTCAGTACCCGAATCCCAAACCGAAGTATTGGCGCTGCCGCCCTTTGAATAGCAACGGCAACCTGGGCTGTGAAACCCAGGCGCCCACCGACCCTGACGCCATCGGCTATTCGGCGCCCCGGCACTTTCAGATTCTGGTGTTCTCGGAGTACGTCAAGAACTTGCTGGCCTGGGGCGACTGGTATTACCGCCAGCTCACCCGTGACAGCCTGGTGGCGGCCAAGCTGTGTTACGTGCAGGCCGAATTTCTGATGGGCAAGGCACCGGCGGTGCGCACGGTCAACCGCTGGGAAACCGATACGGTGGACAGCTTGATGAACAAAAGCAGGTCGCGGCCGGCGCTTGAGCAGTTCGAGCAAAGCCTGGTGTTCAGCCTCGCGGATTTCCCCGTGGCCGCCGAAGCGCCGCCGCTGCTGGGGCTGTTGGCCAACGAGCCTTTCAAGGCTCCGATCAATGAGCAGTTGCTCGCGCTGTACGACTTGCCCGGCCAGCGCCTGCATAACCTGCGCAACAACCTCACCCTGGACGGCAAGCCACTGGACACACCGCTATTCAGCCCACCCACCGATCCCAACGCGTTGTTGCGCGACCTGGCGGCCGGTGGTGTCGGTGCGCCAAGGCCCATGGGCGGTCGGTTGGTGGTGGGGGCTTTCCGCTGGCGCACGACGTTCGAGGTGGCATTGCGCGCCGTGCAGGCGCTCCAGGATCACGGCGCCCAGGTGCTGCGTCTGCTTGAACAACGGGACCAGGCCGAGCAGCAGGAACTGCAACAGAACCATCTGGTGGAACTGGGCAGCTACGCCCAGACGGTGCAGGAACAGAACATCACTCAGCTCCAGGCGAGCAGGACTGCGCTGCAGCAAAGCCGGGCGGTGGCAGAGGAACGGGCAACCGCTTATGAGCATCTCTACAACGAAAACGTTTCGAAGGTCGAATACGAGGTCATGGAGAGCTTGCAGCTTTCCAAAATCCTGGCATTGACCTCGGCAAGCATCAAACCCGCGGGCGCCGTGATTGCCTCGATGCCCAATATTTTTGGTTTGGCCGCCGGTGGGCATCGTCTCGAGAAAATAGCCGACGCGGTTTGTTTCGGTCTGGATGTTGCTTCGTCGGTGTTGCAAATGGACGCGGACAAACAGGCCACCACCGAAAGTTATCGGCGTCGCCGTGAAGAATGGCTACTGCAACGTAATCAGGCGCAGGCGGAGGTGCGTGCGCTCGATGCGCAAATCACCGCTCAGACCCACGCGGTGAGCGCCGCTCAAACCACGCTGGATCAAACCCTGCTGGCCAACAACCAGGCCTTGACGGTGTACAACTTCATCAAAAAGCGCGCGTCCAATGCCGAGCTGTATGGCTGGCTGCTGGGTCAGTTCAAGGCGTTGCATTACCAGGCCTACGATGCCGTCGTCAGTCTGTGCCTCAGCGCCCAGGCCTCGCTGAGTGCCGAAACCGGTGACTATGATTCGCAGATCCCCTTGCCCCAGGTCTGGCTGGACAACCGCCACGGTCTGACGGCAGGCGAACACCTGCGCGGGCATTTGATGCGCATGGAGCGTGAGTACCTGCAACGCTTTGAACGGCGGTTGGAACTGGTCAAAACCATTTCCTTGCGCCAGTTGTTCGATGATGCGAGCGACCCGCAGGCCCCCAACAGCAGTTGGGCGAGCGCCCTGGATCAGTTGCGCACCAAGGGAACGCTGGAGTTCAAACTCTCTCAATTGCTGTTCGACCGCGACCACCCGGGGCATTACTGCCGGCAAATCAGCTCGGTCGAGGTCGACCTGCCTGTGCTGATCGGGCCCTATGAACATGTACGTGCCACCTTGCTGCAGATCAGCAGCATGACGGCTACCAAGGCATCCCTTCCAGCGGTGAAGTACTTGCATGATCCCGTGGGTAACGTGGCGCCTTCCGATGTGCAGATCAACCTGCGCAGCGGTCAGCAGATCGCCTTGTCGATGGGGCTTGGCGACCACGGCATGGTGGCGATGAAACCCGATGACAACATGCTCAACCCCTTCGAAAACACCGGGGTGGTTTCACGCTGGCTGTTGAGTTTTCCAAGGGCGGTCCAGGAGCCGCAGAAGAGCACGCTGCTGTCGTTGACGGACATCATCGTGCGCATCCGTTACATGGCCAGGGCCGGCGAGCCACCGTTCGTGCGAGCCGTCGAAGATCAGATCAGCCTGACTCCCCCCTACTCAACCGCCGAAGGAGCAGCTCGCCATGAATAAGCCGATTGTCCTGGCCAATGAAAATCTGGTGCTCAATGGCGACTTTGAAAACTGGATCGAGCACTGGACACGGGGACCGATTCCGGGCGACCTGGGCACTGGGAAGGAATGGTATGAGGGGGAGGAGGAGTTCGTTAGTTTTCTAATCATCGGCGATGAGGCTTCGGTCAGTCAGGCGCTGACGGCGCCCAAGGATCCAGGCGCTCCAGCGCGCTACGTCCTCACCTTCTTATGCGAGACGAGGCACACCGAACCGGGCAGGCTGGTCATTAGCAGCGATAAACATCCGCAGGAGCAGGAAATCCTGTTGCCGCGAGGAGCAGCCCGGGATGTGGAGGAGGATCAGGCACGGCTGAGGGACGGTCAGCCGCTGGATTACAGACCTATTGCCTACAACGTACCCTTGGACCTGCCGTTCAACGCTCAAGACACCCTCACGCTGAATATTCAAAGCCCGCGAAACGCCCCCGAAGACGACATCGGGGCCATCCGCATTACGCGCATCAACCTCCAGGTGTACCTTGAGCCAGTGCTGATGCAAGCGTTCAAGCTTGACGAGCAGACACTGCCGGCAACCGGGCCTTTGTACGTGTGCCTGGGGGCCTCGGGTGACTTGGCTCATCAGCTTGAATTCAGGCCCGATCCGGACAATGCATGGGCCGGCACCCAAGCCGCGTTGACCAGCGATGACAACCCCCAGGGCGCGGTGCTCGCGACCCCGGCCTGGGGTGTGGATCACCCGTTGGATTCGGCCTGGGCCCTGGACTGCCCGGCGATCGGTGAAGACGGTCCCTATCTGTTTTCGATGGACCTGGTTAACCAGTACGCCGCCGATGCTTATCCGGTGCAGGTGTCCCTGGGGCATCATCGGCTGGCCTTTCGTGGCGTGCTCGAGGCGGCGTATTACCCGGTGCTTGAATACGACCAAAGTGTGCGCTTAGGGGTGCAGGTCACTTCCTATTACACCGGGCAACCCTTGAGCGACCGCACCGTGAACTGGACCTCCACGACCGGGCAGGTCACCGGCGTTGCCGTCAGCCGAACTGACGGCTGGGCCTACTTCGATTTTCAACCGACGCAGGCCGGTGATGTCGAGATCCAGGCGTCGGTCGAGAGCCTGTACTACGCCTCTGGCACGTTGACTCAAACCCTGACAGTGCGGGTGCTGGCCACGGATCCGTGGAAGGATGTGCTGACGGTGGTCGAGGGGGTTGAGTCGCGTTGGGAGGAAAAAACCGGTTACCCCAACCGCGGCTCGGAGTATCCCCTCGACGTGAAACTGCCCGCCGCCAGCCCCTTGCAGGGGACGCAGCTGTCGTTGCATTGGAGTGGTGATTCCCACGAGCAACTGGGGGTGGCCGTCAGCCCGGCCCTTGAAGCTCCGGTGCCGGTCACCGGCGCCGAACTGGCCTGGACCTTGACCAACGAAGATCGGTCTGACGGTCGGTTCGACCTGCAACTGACCTGTTCGAAACTGTTGCTGCCTTCACCGAAAAAAAACATGTCGCTGGCGCGCAATCTGGTTCGGGTGGGTGAAGTCCGAGAGGCCAACAAGTTTCCCGTGGTGGACGAAAACGAAAGCGTGCTGTTGCGGGTGCAGGTGGTGCACTTCGTGGCCAGCGGCGACGGCGATCCGGTCATCAATGCCCAGGTCGAATGGAAAACCGGGGGCGAGACGCTATCCACCGTTACCACCGGCATCGGCGGTTGGGCCAGTGTGTTGTACACGCCGCAGAGTGCGGGGGACAAAGTGGTCATCGCCAGCATCAAGGGCCATGGCGAGGCCGTGGCGGTGGAGCGCCCGTTTGAGGTGAAGGCGATTGCCACCAGCCCCTGGAAAAACGAGGTCAGTATTCTGCTCGATGGCGAGGTGGTCGAGCGCAATGCGCTCGGTGTGCTCTGCTGGCGCGGGCAGACGCACACACTCAAAGTGCTGCCCAATTCCGGCAGTTCGTGGATCGGTAAGAACATCAGTCTGCATTGGCGCGGGACGGCGCCGGATATCGGGCTGGTGCCCAGTGATCTTGGAACGCCCAAGCAGTTGGTGGCAGCCGGTGCGCAATGGACGCTCGCCTCACAGGTCAATAGCAGCACCAGCAGCCTGTTTGAGCTGGAGTTGCGCCTGGAGAGCGTTTCAGTCGTCCGCGAGCTGACGGGGCGATTGATGTCCGAGAATCTGACGGAAGAAGTCAGCCTGAGACTCGACCAGATAACCGCCGCACTGGACGCCCAGGCGCTTTATCCGTGTCTGGGCGCGCTTCATCGTTTTAGCGTTTTACCCAATGCGCTGAGCCCGCTGGTGGGGTTGGAATCAACGTTGGCGTGGTCGGGGACACCCGCCGAGGAACTGGGGGCAACGGTGCGCCCTGCGTTGAATCTTGCGCAACCGATCAACGACGGCGGCGCGATCTGGACGCTGGACTTTACCGCCAGTGAACAACCGGGCGAGTTTGCCCTGGCGTGGGCAGTGCCTGCGCTGGACTTCGTCGCCACGGCCAAGCCGATGACGCTGGCGCATAACAAAGTCAGGATCCAGGGCTGGCGCGAATCGCCGGTCGACCCAGTGGTCGGGCAGGATCCTGCGTGGCTGTGGGTCCAGGTGGTTTCCCACTTCACCGGGCGTGCCGTGGAGCAGGTGCCGGTGACCTGGACAGCGGGCAGTTCAAGCGCGCAACCCACCGACGCCGATGGTTGGTCGGGTTTTGCCGTGGCGCCGGCCGCCGCCGGCACCCAGGCGGTGAAGGCCTCGGTCAGCAGTCGTTACGACGGCTACGAAGAGGAGCGCAACTTTGAGGTCATGGCGCTGGCAAGCGATCCGTGGGCGGGGCTGACGGTCCGGTTTGATGGCGCGCCCGCGCGACCCTGGGGTGAAAAAACCTACTTTCCGCGCCGCAAGGGCGAACATGTTTTTGAGCTGATGGCCTCCGAGAACAGCCCTTTGTTCGAGCGTGAGCTGACGCTTGGCATGACCGGAACCGGGCCCACCGAACTGGGCATCAGCTTTTTACCTGACCCCTTGGGAATGCCTCGCGAGTTTCCCAGCGAGGGCTTGCGTTTCACGCTCAAGGCCGGCGATCTGAGGGACGGCAGCTTTGCCTTGCGCCTGGCGTCCCAGCGTCTGGCCAGCCTGTCCCCGGCGAACGCGATGTCGTTGGGCGAGGGCGAGCAAGTGCTGGAGATTCGCTGGGACAGCGGGGTTCAGCAAATACTGGAGTGGGAGCAGGAACTGGTCGAACAGGTCACCGTGATCTCCTCCATCAGTGGCAGGCCGATTGCCGGGGTGATCGTGACCTGGCGCGGTGATGACCTGGGGGAAGTGACCACCGTGACCGATTATTACGGGGTGGCGCGCGTGCGTTATGTGCCCACCACGCCCGGCGCGGCACAGTTGACTGCGACGGTGGGGGAAGGGCCGTACGCGGCATCGGTGGCGCTGTCGTACTTCTTGCACGAGCCCCGGGAAATCCAGTCGCTCACCAGCGACCAAGCCAATGGTCATATCGGCGAGCTGGTTTCAGCGCTCGTGACCGTGGTGTCGGCCATGACCGGCGAGCCCTTGGAAGACGTCGAGGTGCGGTGGGAGTATCCCCACATCACTATTGCGCCGACCCGGACAAATGCCGACGGGCAAGCCCCGGTGCAGTTCAGGTTGCCTGGCGTGCGGAAGGGGGGGCTATACGCCATTGTCACGGGGGGCTATGCGGGATGGGAGGTGGCAGGTCTGACCTTTGAGCTGCTGCCCAATGACATGACCTGGCTTCAGGAATTCAACCCCTACATCAATGGCCAACCCGTAAGGTGGCCTGACGTGGAACTGAATCTGGTCCCCGGAGAGGTTTGCACGCTGACGCTGGATTATGAGTACAGCTGGTTGATCGGCGATCCGGATGCGCAAGTCCTTCTGGAATATAAGCCGGGCGAAGAAGCACAGGGTTTGGTATTCGATCCGCCGTTGGGACAGCTGGTGGCGATGGAGGCGGGGAGTACTGCGTTGAGTTGGTCTATTTCCACCCAGGAGACCCAGATTGACCCGTTTGTATTGCAATTCGATATGCCGCTGATGAGCGGGATGCCGAAGTCTCCGCCCTTGCCGGGAGGGTCTGTCAGACCTGATTACGAAGTGGTGGATCTGAGTGTTCCTCAGGTCGGTATTCTTTTTAACGAATCCATGAAGGCGCAGGTGTTGGTGCGTCACCGAATCGACAAAACTCCTCAGGCCGGCGTAGACGTGACGTGGGATTTCACGGGGCACCCAACCGTTGTTACCCAGACTGACGCTACCGGTGTGGCCTATTGCGATATTCAGGGCGAACACCACACCGAAACCGGCATTGCCAGGCTGACGGCTTCTGTTTGGAGTCAACCGGGTGATGCTGGAAGCACGTTTGTCGATGTGTGGTTGTTTGATGTAAGCAATGCGCTGCTTCGTGGAACTGAAGTGAGGATCGATGGCTTGCCTTATGTGTGGGCGATAACGTATCCCTACAGGTTTGTCAAAAGCGAAGCGACCATCAGCGTGAAGTTTCGCGAGGAGGATGTAGGGCGTGATTGTGCGATCGCCTGTACGCACCCTGGCGTGGTGTTCACGCCACCGGCCAATGAGTTGCGACCTGTTCCTGTTACATCCCAGCTTGAATGGAACATCAAGGTCGAGCTGCCGCTGAATACCCGATTTGCTTTCTCCGTGTATTGCCTGGGTGTCACTGGCTCTGCCGGCGGTCATTTTCTCTTCGTACCCGGTTCAGTTGAAGGGCAGCGCTAGCGTGGGCTGGGAGGTAGCACCTATGAAAGTTGTATCAGTACCCAATGACATGACCTGGCTTCAGGAATTCAACCCCTACATCAATGGCCAACCCGTAAGGTGGCCTGACGTGGAACTGAATCTGGTCCCCGGAGAGGTTTGCACGCTGACGCTGGATTATGAGTACAGCTGGTTGATCGGCGATCCGGATGCGCAAGTCCTTCTGGAATATAAGCCGGGCGAAGAAGCACAGGGTTTGGTATTCGATCCGCCGTTGGGACAGCTGGTGGCGATGGAGGCGGGGAGTACTGCGTTGAGTTGGTCTATCTCCACCCAGGAGACCCAGATTGACCCGTTTGTACTGCAATTCGATATGCCGCTGATGAGCGGGATGCCGAAGTCTCCGCCCTTGCCGGGGCAAATAAGTCAGCCGGAGTTTGAGAACACGTTTGACGAAATTCCAGTGACTTTTGGAGGCAGTGCCTATCCCTGCCATGGCGCAAGGCACACCTTTACCGTGCGACCGCACTCCTCCAGCCAGTTTCTGAATAAAAATGTAAAACTGGTATGGAGCGGGGAGCCCGCCGCAGATCTCGGTGTGGTGATCACCCCCCCATTGCACACTCCCCAGTTGCTGGGCCCGGAGGGCGTGACGTGGCAGTTGAATTTCTTGAATACGACCCAGGATGCGGACTTCTCCTTGCACATGGAAGCCGTGGAGTCGGGGGAGACGACTGAGGTATTGGCCATGTCATTGGGCAATAACCTGGTAAAGGTTGAACGTTGGACGACGAGACTGAATACGGACAGCTCAACGACGAGTCCGCCACCTGATCGTATAAAGAGCATTCGTGCCCGTTCTCGGTATTCGAATAAAGTCGCCGCCGGGCTTGAGGTACTCGTCAACGGAGGGCCTTACGGCATTCGCACCGATGAACGCGGTGAGGCTTCAATAGGCGAATTTGGAGACGATAATTTTCATTTGTCGATCCGTAACCGTTACGACGGAAGTACGGTCTGACAACGCTTCTGAGGTTCTACAAATTCCCCGCCTTCTTCCACCCCAGATACAACGTCACCAGCTCGGCCCCCAACTCCCCGGGCCGGGCTTGCAGCACCGCCACCCCATGGGCACTCAAGCGCTCATGCAATTCGGCCCGGGCGTTCAAATAATCCACTGTCCCGCAATAGGTCAGGGCTTCGGGCAACGTTTGCACCGGCGTCTGGCGTAAGCGGTCGAGGGCCTCTTCCCGCAGGCTCGCCACCAACACCCGATGCTGCTGGCCGAGCCGTTTGACGGCGGTGAGCAGTTCTTCGTCGTCCTCATCCCGAAGATTGGTCACCAGCACCACCAGGGCTCGGCGCTTTTGCCGGGTCAGCAGTTGGGTGACGGCGGCCTGGTAGTCGGCCGGGCGTTGGCTGCTGTCCAGGTCGTACACGGTGTTGAGCAACACGTTGAGTTGGCCGGTGCCTTTGACCGGTGCGAGGTAGCGTGGCTGTTCGCTGGCGAAGGTGCTCAGGCCCACGGCGTCACCCTGGCGCAGCGCGGTGTAGCTGAGCAGCAGGCAGGCGTTGAGGGCGTGGTCGAAGTGCGCCAGCTCGCCGTCCTGGCTGCGCATGCGCCGGCCGCAATCGAGCATGAAGATGATCTGCTGGTCGCGCTCGTCTTCGTACTCCCGGGCAATCGGTGTGCGATGGCGGGCAGTGGCCTTCCAGTCGATCTGGCGCAGGCTGTCGCCTTCGCGAAATTCGCGCAGTTGATGAAACTCCTGCCCCTGGCCGCGCCGTTGGCGCTGGCGGATACCCAATTGGCTGAGCCAGTTGTCCACCGCCAGCAGTTGACCGTCGTAGAGTCTGGCGAAATCCGGGTAGACGCGGGTGTGGTCGAGGGCGTCCAGCAGACGTTTGCCGGCCCACAGGCCCAATGGGCTGGGCAGGCTGATTTCGCAGTGTTCAAAGCTGAAGTGACCGCGCTTGAGCGGGCGCAGGCGGTAGCCAACCTGGCTGTGTTGACCGGGTTGCAGCTCGACCGACAAGGGGAGGCTTTCGAAGTCCAGGCCGTCGGGGACGTGATCGAAGACCTGAACATTCAGCGGCTGCGCAAAGTCATGGCTGATCTGTAGCCGCACTTCGCTCCAGCGACCCAGTGCCAGGCTGCCGGGCATCTGCCGTTGCACCCGGGGCGAGGGCAAGTGCTTGAGGCGTACGGCATCAAGTATTGCTAGGGCCAGAAGGGCCAGCAGCAACCCCCAGTGGATCGACAGCAACATCGATGGAACCGCAACGCCCAGCGCCCGCAACGCGCCCAGCACGATGCCGAGGGCCAGCAGAATGGCGAGCCAGGTCAGCAGTAGGCGCGCGGGTTTCATGGGGGCGTTCCCTTGGAGAAGGTATTTGCTTTGGTAAAAGAGTTTGCCGCCAAGAGGTTTCCTGTGGCGAGGGAGCTTGCTCCCGCTGGACGCGTAGCGTCCCCTTGCGGTGTGCCAGGCAAAACCAGGGGGCTGCTTCGCAGCCCAGCGGGAGCAAGCTCCCTCGCCACAGAAAGCGGTCTTGCCTCAAGAAGTGCTCTTGGCACAGGCCGCCTCCTCACAACCGCGGCGCCGGCACTTGATCGAGCAGTTGCCCCAGCACCTGATCCACCGAAAGCCCTTCGATGTCCAGCTCCGGTGCCAGCCGCACCCGGTGGCGCAGGACGGCCAGGGCGCAGCCCTTGATGTCATCCGGCACCACGAATTCGCCGCCGCGCAACAATGCCCGGGCCCGGGCGCAGCGCACCAGGGCAATCGAGGCACGCGGCCCGGCGCCCAAGGTCAGGCCCGGCCAACTGCGGGTGGTGCGGGCCAGGCGCACGGCGTAGTCGAGCACCTGATCGTCCATCGGCAGGTCACTGGCGATGCGTTGCAGCGCTTGCACGTCCTTGGCCTGCAACACCGTGCGCAACGGTTGTACATCGAGCATGTCGGCCCGGGTCGAACGGCTGACCTGACGGACCATGTTCAATTCCTGGTCGGCGTCGGGATAGTCCATGCGCACTTTGAGCATGAAACGGTCGAGCTCGGCTTCCGGCAGCGGGTAGGTGCCTTCCTGTTCGATCGGGTTCTGGGTGGCGAGCACCATGAACGGTTGGGCGATGGGCAAGGCGCGACCTTCGAGGGTGACCTGGCGTTCCTGCATGGCTTCGAGCAGCGCCGCCTGGGTCTTGGCCGGGGCGCGGTTGATTTCGTCGGCCAGCAGCAGGTTGGTAAACACCGGCCCCTTGCGCAGCTTGAGCTGCTCGGTTTGCAGGTCGTACACCGCGTGCCCGGTGACGTCGCTGGGCATCAGGTCGGGGGTGAACTGGATGCGCGCGAATTCGCCGCCGAAACAGCGGGCCAGGGCGCGCACCAGCAGCGTCTTGCCCAATCCTGGAACCCCTTCGAGCAAGACGTGCCCGCCAGCGATCAGGGCCGTGAGCACATCGTCGATCACCGCGGCCTGGCCGACCACCGCCTTGTGCAGCTCGGTGCGAATAGCCTGGGCCAGTTGACTGGCGCGCTGGCGCTGTTGGGCGGCGTGGGTCTGGCCGCCGGCAGGTTCGTTCTCTTCAGTCATAAGGCATTCCTGAGGGTTTGCAGATGGGCGACCTGACGGCAGAACTCAGCGCTGGACATGCGCTGTTGCGGTCGGGGGCTTAAGGCCTGGCTGATGGCCCGCGTGGGTTGGCGGGTCAGACGGGCGAGCACTTGCCATTGTTCGGCCACGGCCAGTTGTTCGAAACCGGGATGCAGATGGCGTGCCCGGCGCAGCACGTCCTGTTGCAAGCTGTGCAGCAGATGCTGACGGCCATTGTGTCGTAGATGAAAACCGGCGCTGGCCTGCACATGCTCCTCCAACTGGCGCCGCGCCTTGGGAGCCGGTTGTTGCAGCGGGCCCTGACGCACCGCCGAACGCCAGAGCCAGAGGGCGATCAAGGCCAGCAGCGCCACCAAGGCCTGGGGGAAATAACGCAGCAACAGGGCCAGCAAGTTGTCGTGGTCGATGTCATACAGCAGCGTCACATGGGTGTCGGCGCTCAAATACCAGAGCAGCCAGGCGTTGTCGTATTGGTCGATGTGGTCGTTCTTCCACAGCTCGGCGTCGGTGAGCACGGTGATCGAGCCCAGGCCGTGGTTGAGCTGCATCATGTGGGTCGCCAACGCGCTGTTGGCCCAGGCCTGGGCGAGGTTTTGCGGGTCTTCGAGGTGGAAATCGGTGTCGAAGCCGACATACGCGGGTGCTTCTTCGTCCTCCAGGTACAGCTTGGTCAGCTTGGGGTAGCGATCCTTGATGAGTTCGGGCTCCGGCGCCTTGAGGTCCTTGCTCAGGAATTGACGCAGGCGCACACGGTCCAGCAATAAGTCGCCGCTGCTGGCGGTACTGTTATCCCACAAGGCCTCAGCGACAAACAGCAATCGTCCACCGGCCTGGGCCCAGTTCATCAACTGATCGACTTCCCGTGGGGTCATGTGGGTGCGTTCACCCAACAACAGCAGGCTGCGCTGATCAGGCTCAAGGTTGGGCAGGACGTCCAGATTATTGGCGTGCTCGACGTTTATGCCCTGCCGGCGCAGGAAATGTTCGGCGGCCAGGTAGGGATTGGCCTGGGCCTCGGGGGAGGGGCCGTGATCGATGGTTTCCTGATAGGGCACTGCCTTCAGGAACAGGTAAATGCCCAACACGCACAACAGCGCGGCCACCCCGGCGCCGACCAACAACCCTGCGCGGCGATTCATCGAGACGTCTCCGACCCGAACAACCCGCGCCAGTCATCGCACAGTTGCTGTTGCAGGTGGGGTGGCGGCGGGCGATGGCCGTATGCAATGTTTTGCCAGTGCTGAGTCAGGTGTTGGCTGAACGTCAGCAGGCGTTCATGCTCAAGCTGTTCGATGCGTTGCAGCACCTGGCCTTCGGTGTCGGCCGGTTTCAAGGGAAGCGCAAAGTCATGATGCAACCGGCTGAGCAAGGCCCGATACAGCAGCCCCAGGGCCTGGCGAGGGTCAGCGGCCCATAGTTGTTCCACGCTGGTGGCCACGTCGTCGGGCAGGCTTTCTTCGCGAATATCCAGACCGAACATCTGCGCCGGCACCGGTCGTGCCACGGGTGGGCGTTTTGTCGGTCGCAGATTCACCAAGGCCCTGAGCCTTTCCCGGTAGCGCCAGGCCAGCCAGGCAATCGCCGCCACCAGGCAGGCCCACAGTACGATCTGGATCAGCGCGGCGGCGATGTCGAAGCGTTGGCCGCTGATCCATTTGAACCATGCCTTGAGCCAGCCCGGCGCTTCGTCGGTCTCGGCGGATTCGGCGGTTTCTTCACCCAGTCGATAGCGGGTGACCGTTTCCGGGTTCTTGAACGGCGGAGCCTGGAGGATCGCCTTGATGCTGTCCTTGGAGGCTTCGCTGGTAAGAGGTTGGTTGAGCAGCCGCGGGCTGTCGGGGCCGGTGTTGTCTTCGGCGGCCCAGGCCGGCGGTGCCAGCGGCACCAGCAGCAGTGCCAGCAGCATCAGCGCGGGGGCGGTGCTGCTCAGGCGTTGGCGCAGGCGTCGGAACACCAGTTCAATGTCCCAGGCTTCGAGTATCGTGCGCCGGTTCAGGTAGAGGCTGAAACCGCAGGCGACATACACCGGCTCCCAGATGATCAGCAGCAGGGGATACAACAAGTTGATCAGGTGTTCGAGCCACAACCAGTCGTGCTCGGCGACGGCGATCAGCGTCTGCCAGTTCCATTGCAGCTCTACCTGCTGCGGCACGAGCAGGTAGAACAGGGCCATGAGGCCGAACCACAAGGCGATCTCCAGGTGGACACCGATCACGGTCAGCCATTGCGCTGCGCCACGGTTGCGTTGCAGCAGCACCCGCAAGCGCTGTTCACGCGCCTCGCCGTCGAGTCCTTCGAGTTGCACCACGGGCATCAGGAAGCTGCGACTCAGGCTCAGCCGTCGCCAGGTCAGGCTTGCCAGCAACTGGGGCTTGAGCAGCGCGGGCCACTGACGCAAGGCCTGTTTCAGCGTCGGTGTTTCGCCGAACAGCGCCTTGGACAAAATGTACAGGGGCAAACGGTCAAAGGCCGGTTTCAACCACCAGAACAGGAACATCGCCAGAGAGGGCGAATCCCACAGCAGCAGGGACAACAGCGCAAACACCGGCAGCGTGATGACGGCCCAGCTGGTCATCAGCAAACGTCGATGCTGCTGGCTCATCAGCACGCCCAGGTCCATGGCTTCCCAGGTGGTGCGCGGGCGGATGACCACGGTGGCATCACTCAGACGCATGGCGGACCCGTCCGGCAAACACCAGATAACTGATCACCAAAAGCCACAACAAGGCGCCGACCGTGTATTTGGTCGCGGCTGTCACGGCGCTGGAGGACCAGTACGCTTCGATGAACGCGGCAATCAGCAGCAACAGCATCACGCCGCCGACCATCAGCACACTTTTGCCGGCGGCGATCCGCAAGGCCTCGCCTCGGGTGAGGCGCCCCGGCGCGATCAACGCCCAGCCCAGTTGCAGGCCGGCGGCGCCGGCCAACGTGATGGCGGTGAGTTCGAAGGCGCCGTGGCCGATGACGAACGACCAGAACGTCCCACCCGAGCCGATCAGGGTCAGATGCCCGGCCACCGCACCAATGGTCAGGCCGTTGAAAAACAGGAAGAACGCGCTACCCAGGCCAAACATCAAGCCACTGGCGAATGTCTGAAAGGCGATGCCGATGTTGTGCATGATGTAGTAGCCGAACATGACCCAGTCTTGGCTGGCGGCCCGCTCGATCGAACGCCCCAGGTGCCCGCTGGCCGGGTCGTACATGCCACGTATCTGGCTGACTTCCTCGACGCTCAACAGGCTGTAGACCAGCTCGGGAAACAGATAGACCAGCAGCCCGATGCCGATCAGGCTACCCATGAACATCGCTCCGGCGGCCAGTACGAAACGCCATTGTTCCCGCACGAGTCGGGGGAAACCGGCCAGGATGAAAGTCGAAAGACTGGTCGATGGCCGGCTGCGATCCCGATAGAGTTGCTGGTGACCGCGCAGCGCCAACTGCTGCAGCGTGTCGACCAACAGGCTGCTGTAACCCCGTGCCTGGGCCAGCGCCAGATGCTGACAAAGCCTGCGGTAGGCAGGAGGAAAGTCACTGCTTTGGGGCACGTTACGGCTGCGCTCCAGTTGATCGAGTTGTCGGGACAGTCGGTCCCATTCGCCTTGGTGGCGGCTTTCGAACAGACTTTGTTTCATGTCGGCCCCAGCAGGCCACGGGCGATGCCATTGAGTTCGGCCACGGCTCTGGGGGCCTGGACGTTCAGTGGCGCGGCCAGGATGCTCGCCAGTTCGTTGACCCGCGCTTGGGACAGTTCAGCCTGGCGTTCAGCGAAACCCAGCACGGCGCGTTGCTCGTTCAGGCTCAGGGTAAAGGGCGGTCGTATCGACTGCGCCAGGGGCAGCGCGGGACGTTTGACCGGTTGCTCGCGATACACCACCAGGGTGCCGGCGGCCAGGTCTCCCAGGCGTTTGAAGGCAGGATGTTGCAGGCAACTGATTGCCCCGAAGGTGTAGCCGAAGGGCAGCATGTCGACAAAACGCAGCAGGTTGCGGATCAGTGAAGCGGACCAGCCGATAGGCCTGCCGTCGTCCTGCACCACTCGCAACCCCATGATCTGCTTGCCGGGGGAGCGCCCCTGGTTCAGCACCTCGAACAGCACCATGTACCACCAACTGACAACGAACAGCAGGATGGAGCCCAGGCCAATGCCCAGCTCACCAAAAAACGCCAGGATGATGAACACCAGCCCCAGGACCAGCCCGCGTATGCCCAGGTCGATGGCAAAGGCCAGCGCACGAGGCATCAACCCCGCCGGGCGCAGCGGCAGGTCGATGCCTTCGGGCGTTTCAACCTGATACCGCGTATCGAGTGGCGGGGGCAGCGTCGCGTTCCTTTGCAGTGCTGGTCTCTCGAGCATGGTCAACCTGAGTGATGGGCCGGTTCGAACGTTCAGTCTCGGTCCCGATGCTAGCAGTCTTCGTGCGGGCAAACGACATAACTATGTATGTCATTTCATGGCTTGCCACAGGATTCAGGGCCCGAACACAAAAGCAGAACCCCTGTGGGAGCGAGCTTGCTCGCGATGACCACGGCACATTCAGCATTGCCGTTTCAGGCAGACCGCTATCGCGAGCAGGCTCGCTCCCACAGTTTTGATTGACGGTGTTCACGCATTTTGCACCCGCCACACATCCCTTGTGGGAGCGAGCTTGCTCGCGATGACCACGGCACATTCAGCATTGCCGTTTCAGGCAGACCGCTATCGCGAGCAGGCTCGCTCCCACAGTTTTGATTGACGGTGTTCACGCATTTTGCACCCGCCACACATCCCTTGTGGGAGCGAGCCTGCTCGCGATGACCGCGGCACATTCAGCATTGCCGTTTCAGGCAGACCGCTATCGAGAGCAGGCTCGTTCCCACAGTTCTGATTGACGGTGTTCACGCATTTTGCACCCGCCACACATCCCCTGTGGGAGCGAGCTTGCTCGCGATGACAGCGGCACATTCAGCATTGCCGTTTCAGGCAGACCGCTATCGCGAGCAGGCTCGCTCCCACAGTTCTGATTGACGGTGTTCACGCATTTTGCACCCGCCACACATCCCCTGTGGGAGCGAGCTTGCTCGCGATGACGGCGGCACATTCAGCATTGCCGTTTCAGGCAGACCGCTATTGCGAGCAGGCTCGCTCCCACAGTTTTGATTGGGGTGTTCACTGATCCGGTGTCCGCCTCAGATCCCCTATGGATTTCAAATGTCAGGCAACGCTGGCCGCAGGTGGGCTCGAAGGCCTAGACTTCGCCAGTCTTCAACCCAGGAACGCCCCGTGACTTCTATCTTCTGGTACGACTACGAAACCACCGGCATCAACCCGCGTTGTGACCGGCCCTTGCAAGTGGCGGGGATCCGTACCGATTTCGAACTCAATGAAATCGACGAGCCGGTGAACCTGTATTGCCAGCCCAGCGAGGACATCCTGCCGCATCCGGCGGCTTGTGCGATCACCGGCATTACCCCGCAATGCCTGGCCGACAAAGGCTTGACTGAAGCCGACTTCATGACCCGTATCCACGGGCAACTGGCCGCGCCCGGCACCTGTGGCGCCGGTTACAACACCCTGCGCTTCGACGACGAAATGACCCGCTATAGCCTCTATCGGAATTTTTTCGACCCGTACGCGCGCGAGTGGCAGGGCGGCAATAGCCGCTGGGACCTGATCGACCTGGTGCGCGCCGCCTATGCGCTGCGCCCCGAAGGCATTGTCTGGCCGCAAGAGGAGGGCCGCGTGACCCTCAAGCTGGAGCGCCTGACCGCCGCCAATGGTATTGACCACGGCCAGGCTCACGATGCGTTGTCGGACGTGCGCGCGACGATCGCCTTGGCCCGTCTGATCCGCCAGAAACAACCCAGGCTTTACGAGTGGCTGTTCCAACTGCGCAGCAAACAGAAAGTCATGGATCAGGTCCGCCTGTTGCAGCCTATGGTGCATGTTTCCGGGCGTTTCTCGGCCGCGCGCAACTACATCGGGGTAGTTTTACCATTGGCCTGGCACCCGAAAAATCGCAATGCCCTGATTGTCTGTGACTTGCACCTGGACCCGCTGGGTTTGCTGGACCACGATGCTGAAACCCTGAGGCAACGTTTGTATACCCGCCGTGAAGAACTGCTCGAAGGCGAGTTGCCGGTGCCTCTCAAACTCATTCATATCAACAAGTGCCCGGTGGTCGCGCCGCTCTCGGTGCTGCGTGCCGAGGACCAGCAGCGGCTGCAACTGGACATGGACGTTTATCAGGAGCGTGCGCTGCGGCTAACTGACGCACAGCAAGTTTGGCAGGATAAACTTCAGGCCATTTATGGTCGCGAGGATTTCACGGCCAGTGAGGATCCCGAGCAGCAGTTATACGCAGGCTTCATCGGCGACCGCGATCGTCGATTGTGCGAGCAAGTCCGCATGGCTGACCCTGCTCAATTAGCTTCAGAACACTGGCCTTTTGATGATGAGCGTTTACCGGAGTTATTGTTCAGATATCGCGCGCGCAACTTCCCTGAGACCTTGACCGGCGAAGAGCAGGAGCGTTGGAGACTTTTCTGTCAGCAGCGTTTGTCCTCCCCGGAATGGGGGGCGCCTAATACCTTGCAAAGTTTTGATGAGGCGATGGAGGAATGGATGGCCGTTTCCACGCCATTGCAGCGCGAGGTACTCGTAGAGTGGCAGGGCTACAGCCAGCAATTGCGTAAACGTTTAAGCCTTTGAGTGGCGATGAAGTGGGTAAATCGCAGGCATAAAAAAACGCCAGCAATCGCTGGCGTTATTCTGTTCGCATAAAGCGGCGCGAACCGGTGAGGCTTAGCCCAGCAGGGTTGCCCAACCTTCAACCACGTCACCGCCCCACTTGGCTTTCCACTCTTTCAGAGTCTTGTGGTTGCCACCTTTGGTTTCGATGACTTCGCCGTTGTGCGGGTTTTTGTATTGCTTAACTTTGCGAGCGCGTTTGGTGCCGGTAGTTTTTACGGCGCCACGGGTTGCCTTGCTCGATTTGGCTTCTGGATCCAGCATGGCAATGATGTCACGCAGCGATTTCTGGTATTCGCCCATCAGCGTGCGCAGTTTGCCTTCGAATTCCAGTTCTTTCTGCAGCTTGTCGTCTTTGGACAGAGCTTTCAGGCGTTCTTGCAGTTCTTTGATTGCTTCTTCGGTGCTGCGGTATTCATTGATCAAGGACATGAGGACTACCTTATGTAGGACGCGGGTGACAAGGAGACAGTGAGGCAATAGTAATCAGACAGTTTCATCAAGTAAACATTTAACCGATGTTTTATTTAATTAATTAGTGCAGCCTCGCAAACGGCGTTGCAGTTAAATACTGAAACACAGTCTTCACATCTGCTCACAAATATAGCGTGTTGCCAAAGGTCCGGCCCATTGCTGCCCGGGCAGACAAATGTGCGCGGCGTGTCATCGATACTGCAGTTTTGCCGCGCAATGGCTAGAATGGCCGCCTTTGTGAAGTTCTGGAGTTCCCCTAATGCGCACTTTTCGGCTGGTGATCGCTTGCCCGGACCGCGTCGGCATCGTTGCTAAGGTCAGTAATTTTCTGGCGTCCCATAATGGTTGGATCACTGAAGCGAGCCATCACTCGGACACTCACAGTGGCTGGTTTTTCATGCGTCACGAAATTCGTGCCGACTCGCTTCCCTTCGGCATCGAAGCCTTTCGTGAGGCGTTCGCACCGATTGCCGAAGAGTTTTCGATGGACTGGCGAATCACCGATACCGAGCAGAAAAAACGCGTGGTGCTGATGGCCAGTAAAGAATCTCACTGCCTGGCTGATTTGCTGCACCGCTGGCACAGCGATGAGCTCGATTGCGACATCGCCTGTGTCATTTCCAACCATGACGCCTTGCGCAGCATGGTGGAGTGGCACGGTATCCCTTATTACCACGTTCCGGTCGACCCACAGGACAAGCAGCCGGCGTTTGCCGAAGTTTCGCGGCTGGTCAAAGAGCACGACGCCGAGGTGGTGGTGCTGGCCCGCTACATGCAAATCCTGCCGCCTTCCTTGTGCAGCGAATACGCGCACAAGGTCATCAATATCCACCACAGCTTCCTGCCGTCGTTTGTCGGTGCCAAGCCGTATCACCAGGCCTCGATGCGGGGTGTGAAGCTGATTGGCGCCACCTGCCACTACGTGACCGAAGAGCTGGACGCAGGGCCGATCATCGAGCAGGACGTTGTGCGCGTCAGCCACAGTGACAGCATCGAAGACATGGTGCGTTTCGGCCGTGACGTGGAAAAAATGGTACTGGCGCGCGGCTTGCGTTATCACCTGGAAGACCGAGTGCTGGTGCACGGCAACAAGACCGTGGTGTTCTGACTACACTGCAAAGGGCCTGGGCGAGTGATCACCAGGCCCTTTTTTCATGAGGTTCGCCATGACCGACCCATTGGACAAAGCCACCTCCCGAGCCCCGGCGACCCTGGGTGAGGGGTGCCTGAGCCGTTACGATCCTGAAGCGTTGAGCCCGGAGGATGGCACGGAGTTTCCCGACGCTGCGCAACTGTGGAAACAAATGCACCCCGAGGACGAACCAGCGCCTGCAAAGCCTGAAAGCGGTGAAGTCTAAATAGGAGTCACGCCTGTCGCAGCTTGATCAGTTTCTTGATCAATGGTCGCCCGACCATCAAAAAGAACACGGGTCCACCGGCGACCAGATAAAAGTAATAGGTCACCGCCCGCCAGATCAGAATCGCCGCTGCCGCTGTGGATTTGCCCACCATGGGCGCCAGCAGCGCCGCCGAGGTCAACTCTGCCGCCCCGGCGCCACCGGGCAGCAGGCTGAACTGCCCTGCGCTCAAGGAGAGCATCTGGATCAGAAAGCTCCAGGCCCACTGCAAATCCGCCCCCAGTCCTCTCAACGCCAGATACAACACGCTGTAGCGCAGGGCCCAGTGAAGGCAGGTCAGGCCGAAGACCTGGAACAGGGTCTGACGGGGCAATTTCAGGGTGTCGGTAAATGCCGCCAGAAAGTGCAGGATCTTGCGTCCCCAGCGTTGGCGAGTGGCGGTCTTTACCCGCAGATGTCGCAATAACCGAGCGCCCAGCAGAATCAGTTTGCGGTGGTAGCGGGCCACCAGCACGCAGCCGAACAGTCCGCCAAACAACGAGAAGGCACTCAATGCCAGCATCCATTCGATGCTCTGGCTCAGGTTCTGGAACAAGGCATAAAACAGGATGCCGACCAAGGCGCAGAGGAAAAACAGCAGATCGCTCAACTGATCCATGGCAAACACCGCGCTGCCATGGGCCGGACGCACGCCGTTGCGCGCCAGCAACGCCATCAGCGTCAGCGGCCCGCCACTGCCGCCGGGCGTGGCACACATGGCGAACTCGGTAGACATGACGACGCCAATGCTTTTCAGCCGGCCGACGCGCCCGCGGTGTTCACCCAGCAGCAAACGCAGGCGCACGGAGTTCAAGCCCCAGCACAGGACAATCATGCCAAGCATGGTCAACAGCAGTGATAAGGGAAAGCGCTGCACCCGCGACCACATCTCCCCGCCACCCATCAACCACGGCACCAGTAGCGCCAAGAGCAAGGCGGCGCCCAGCCATATCAGCCGTTTCATGCCGCGTCGCTGACCCGCAGGCCCTGGGTCGCCAGCCATTGGACCTTGGTCATCGGCACGCGGCCGTCGTTGAGCAGGCGTTCGAGGGTGCGCAACCAATAATCCCGGGAGAACCCATGGCGCATGTCGACGGGATGCAGGCCAAGGCGAATGACTGGCGCCTGGCGCCAGCGCTGTTCACGTTGATCATTGATGACTTTGGAAAGGCCACGGCGCCAGGCGCTGCGGGCGCTCCATACCAGTCCCGGAGCGTCGATCGGGGTGAAGTCCGGCAAGCGATAGAGATGCTGGGGATCGCTGGTGTAACTCAGTGGCAACTGGCGCAGTGCCTGGCGCGTGCCTTCGCTCATGAGCCAGGCCGGAGCGACGAAACCCTCCAGTGGCCACTGATAGCGCTGGAAGGTTTCGACACCCGCGCGCAGGCGGGCGAGGGCCGCCTCCTCGGACAGGCTGTAAAACTCGCCTTCGTGGGTATACACCCGGCGCATGAACCAGTCCTTGGGATGAGTCGCCGGCGGACCGTCGTCGCAATGGTAGTAGCCGTGCAGCACCAATTCGTCGCCGCGCTCGACCCGGTTGTCGAGCAGGCGCCGAAAACCGGGGTGATCCTCCAGCGCGTTGGCGTGGTGAAAGTCCGGCACCACCAGCCAGGTCATTGGCACCTGGCCGAGGGCGTCGACAGCTTCGACGAAGGGCTGGTAGTCGGGCCAGGTTTGCGGCGCCACGTCATGCAGCACCAACAGTAGGCTGGGCGATTGATTCATCGACACGGACTTCACCTCAACCATTGGCCAACAGGGGCAGTTGTTCACCCAGGACGCTGTGGTAGTGGCCCAACAGGCTGTTGACCACCGAGTCCCAGGCGTAGTGACGCTCAACGTGCTGGCGCGCCAGCACACCGCGTCGCTGACAGCCTTCGGCAAATAGCTGCCGCACGGCGTTGGCCATGGCCTGTGGATTGTCGGGCGTGCATAGCAGGCCGCAGTCTTCGTGGACGATTTCGGTGAAGGCCCCGGCCGCCACCGCCACCACGGGGATACCGCTGGCCATGGCTTCGAGGATCACCAGGCCGAAGGTTTCCTGGTCACCGGCATGCACCAGGGCATCGGCGCTGGCCATGAGCCGGGCAACTTGCGGCGCCGGACAGAACTCATCGACCACCGTAACGTTGTCCGGCACCACGGCGGGCATGGACGAACCCACCAGCAGCAGGTGGTAACGTTCGCCCAGGCGTTTCATGCACTTGAGCAGCACCGGCAGGTTTTTTTCCCTGGAACCGCGACCGGCGAAAATCAGCAGGCGCGTGTCTTCGGCAATTCCCAGTTCGGCACGCAGTTCCGGGTCGCGGGCGGCGGGGTTGAAGGTTTGCAGATCCACGCCCAAAGGCTGCACGTAGACGTTCTTGACCCCCAGCCCGATCAACTTGTCGGCCATGACCTGGCTCGGCGCCAGGACCCGGTCGAAATTGCCGTACAACTTGCTGACATAGGCTTCGATGTTGGGCGTGAACCAGTTGCCCATGCGGTTGCTGACCAGCAGCGGCAGGTCGGAGTGATAGAAACCGATCACCGGCACATCGAGCTGGCGCCGGGCATCCAGGGCAGCCCATGCGGTGAGGTAGGGATCGCCGACTTCAATCAGGTCCGGTTGTAAATCACGCAGGACATTGCGCCAGGGCGCCAGGCGAAGCGGGAAGCGGTAGCCCTTGCCGAAAGGCAGGGCGGGGGCCGGAACCTTATAGATCCCGTCGTGCTCGCTCAGATGCGCGCCAGGGATCAACAGACTGTGACGAATTCCGGGCCGATCACTCAGGCGCCGGTGCTTGGCATCCAGATAAGTGCGCACGCCGCCGCTGGCGGGGGCGTAGAACATGGTTATGTCCGCTATGTGCACGATGAACATCCCTCCGGTCTGTATTCTCCTTTGTTGACCTTTAGTAAGAATAGATGTTCGGTTGGGGTTGTGGGCGGTGGAATGTCTGTCAGCAGTGTGTCGTTTGAGAGGGGCCTATCGCGAGCAGGCTCGCTCCCACCATGGATCTGTGTTGTGCACAAAACCCCGTGGAAGCGAGCCTGCTGGCGATGACGTCAGATGCGGAAACTGCCCACCAGTTGCTTCAACCGCGCCGCTTGCTGCTCAAGGTCTGAGCAGGCGCGCAATGTCGATTGCAGGTTCTCCACGCCTTCCTGGTTCAGCGTGTTGATCTCGGTGATGTCCACGTTGATGGATTCCACCACGGCCGTCTGCTCCTCGGTGGCGGTGGCCACTGACTGGTTCATGCCATCGATTTCACCGATGCGCTGGGTCACGCTGTTCAGGCGCTCGCCGGCCAGGTTGGCGATTTCCACGCTTTCCTGGCTGTGGCGCTGGCTGTCGTTCATGGTCGTGACCGAATCCCGGGCGCCGACCTGCAACTCCTCGATCATGGTCTGCACCTGTTGCGCCGATTCCTGGGTGCGGTGGGCCAGGTTGCGCACTTCATCGGCCACCACGGCAAACCCGCGCCCGGCCTCCCCGGCCCGGGCTGCCTCAATTGCAGCATTGAGGGCCAGCAGGTTGGTTTGCTGGGAAATGCTGGTGATCACCTCCAGGATCTGGCCAATGTTCACGGTTTTGCTGTTCAGCGATTCAACGTTGCTGCTTGAGGCACTCAGCAAGTCGGACAAGCGATTCATCGCGGCAATGCTGCGATCCACCACTTGTTGACCATCCTCGGCCAGGCCACGGGCGTCGCTGGCCTGATGGGAAGCTTGCGCTGCATTGCGGGCGATTTCCTGAGCAGCGGCGCCTAATTGATTGATGGCCGCGGCCACGCTGTTGGTGCGACTGGCCTGCTCGTCGGAATTGACCATCGAGGAGTTCGACGCGCTCACCACCCGCAAGGCGACTTCGTTGACGTGTTCGGTGGCGGAGGACACTTCGCGGATCGAATTATGGATACGCTCCACGAAACGGTTGAACGCCGTGCCCAGAATGCCGAATTCGTCCTGATTCTGGATCGTCAGACGTTTGGTCAGGTCGCCGTCGCCATCGGCAATGTCTTCCATCGCCCGGGTCATCACATGCAGCGGTTGGATCAGCAAGCGGATCAACATGCTCAGCAGTGCAATGATGAACGCCACGGCAATGACCGTCGCCACGACGGCCGAGGTGCGGAAATCGCTGAGCATCGAGTAGGCCTTGTCTTTGTCCACCGACACGCCGACGTACCAGTTCACCGAGGGCAGGCCCTTGATCGGCGTGAAGGTCACGATGCGCGTTTGGCCATCGACTTCGACTTCGCTGATCTGGTCGCTGATCTTCGGGGTGTTCGTCGGGTAGGCTTCGGCCAGGGTTTTCATGACCAGGGCTTTATCCGGGTGTACCAGGATCTTGCCGTCGGCGCTGATCAGGTAGGCATACCCCATGCCGTCGAAATTCACGGTCTTGAGGTTGTCCACAATGGTCTGCAGGCTCAGGTCGCCGCCCACGACACCGACATTTTGCGTGGCGTTTTTCGAGGCGCTGGCGATGGAAATGATCAGCCCGCCGCTGGCAGCGTCGATGTAGGGTTCGGTCAGGGTCGAGGTGCTGCTGCTTTGTGCGCCTTTGTACCAAGGACGTACGCGCGGATCGAAACCGTCAGGCATCTTCGCATCGGGGCGAATGATGAAACTGCCCTGGGCATCGCCAAGGTAGGACGCCATGAAGGTCGAGGTCAGCGCTTTTTGTTCCAGCAGGTGGGTGACGCTGCTCGGGTCGGGGGTGACGGCGATGTTCTGGGCCAGGTTCTCGATAAGCAGGATGCGGCCGGTCAGCCAGGTCTGAATGTTATTTGCCGTGACAGCACCCATTTCATGCAGGTAGCTGTCCAGATCGTCACGGATGGCATTGCGTTGCAGGTAATCGTTGTAGGTCGTGAAGGAAGCGAAGGCTGCAATCACGATGAGCGCGGCGGCTATTAGAATTTTATGGCTAAAGCGCAGGTTTTTATTCATGGCACGGGAGTCCGCTAAGGTCTTGATACGCTAAGCGTGCTTATATATAAGCGCGCAAAAATGGCTTCATAGTGAAAAAAAGCTGATATTTCCTCCTCTCCTTAGGGAATTATCCGACCTTGTTTCAGTAGGGTCTGTCGCTTTAGATATCGGCCATGCAAGGCCATAGATTAACCACAGGTGACGAAATGCCTGACTCATCGCAACTTGTTATTGGCGCCGACCTTGCCGGCCAACCCATCGCCCAGGCCCTGCGTCTGGCTAACCGTCATGGTCTGGTGGCAGGTGCCACCGGCACCGGCAAGACCGTCACCTTGCAACGCCTGGCCGAGACGTTCAGCGATGCCGGCGTTGCGGTATTCGCCGCAGACATCAAGGGCGACCTGTGCGGCCTCGGCGCCGCCGGCAATCCCCAGGGCAAAGTCGCCGAGCGTATCGCCGGCATGTCCTGGCTCGGCCACAAACCCCAGGCTTATCCGGTGACGTTGTGGGACATTCATGGCAAGTCCGGTCATCCGCTGCGCACCACCCTGAGTGAAATGGGCCCGCTGTTGCTCGGCAGCCTGTTGGAACTCACCGACAGTCAGCAATCGGCGCTGTACGCGGCCTTCAAGGTTGCCGACCGCGAAGGCCTGTTGCTGCTGGATCTCAAGGACTTGAAGGCACTGCTCAATCATCTCAGGGACAACCCTGAGCTGCTGGGGGACGACGCCGCTTTGATGACCACCGGTTCCAGCCAGGCTTTGCTGCGGCGCTTGGCCACATTGGAGCAACAAGGCGCGGATGCGCTGTTCGGTGAGCCGGCCTTGCAGCTTGAAGACATCCTGCAACCGGCCAGCGACGGCCGCGGCCCTATCCATTTGCTGGACGCCAGCCGTCTGGTGCATGAAGCACCAAAAGTCTACGCAACGTTCCTGCTCTGGCTGCTGGCCGAGTTGTTCGAGCAATTGCCCGAGCGCGGCGACGCGGACAAACCGCTGCTGGCGCTGTTCTTCGATGAGGCCCATCTGCTCTTTGCCGATACCCCCAAGGCGTTGCAAGAGCGGTTGGAGCAAGTGGTGCGGCTGATTCGCTCCAAGGGCGTGGGGGTGTACTTCGTGACCCAGTCGCCAGGAGACTTGCCGGACGACGTGCTGGCGCAGTTGGGCCTGCGCATCCAGCACGGCTTGCGGGCCTTCACCACCAAGGAGCAGAAATCCCTGCGGGCGGTGGCGGACGGTTTCCGGCCCAACCCGCAATTCGATGCGCTGACGGTGCTGACCGAGCTGGGTATTGGCGAAGCCTTGGTGGGCACTTTGCAGGAAAAGGGCACGCCGCAAATGGTCCAGCGTGTGCTCGTGGCGCCGCCACAGTCGCGGATCGGGCCGTTGACCGAAGTTGAACGCGCCGGGCTGATCGCCCGTTCACCTTTGCAAGGGCGTTATGACAAACCCATTGATCGCGAGTCGGCCTATGAAGTGCTGATGGGGCGCAAGGGCTTGGAGCCGCAAGCCGAAGAGGCACAGGGCAAGGCGACTGCTGAAGAACCGAGCTTCACCGACAAGGCCGGGGAATTTCTCGGTACGGCGGCCGGCCAGGCATTGAAATCGGCGATGCGCCAGGCCGCCAATCAGTTGGGACGGCAACTGGTGCGTGGGTTGATGGGGTCGTTGCTGGGGAGCAAAAAGCGCCGGTAACCGGCTCGGCACAGTTCAACATTGTGGGAGCGAGCCTGCTCGCGATGGCGATTCAACAGGCGCCAAATGTACCGACTGATCTGCCGCTATCGCGAGCAGGCTCGCCCCCACAATTGATCTGTGTCGTACACAAAATCTGTGTCCACTGAAGATCCCCTGTGGGAGCGAGCCTGCTCGCGATAGCGATTCAACTGGCGACCTGGATGTCAGTCCTTGGGCCGCGCATGCGCCGCCAACCGCTCCAGCGCCGCCCGCAGGTTGGGGTCGGTGATGCCATCCGCCGTGGCCTGGATGGTGGCGGCTGCGTCGGTGGACAAGTCCAGCGTGTGCCCCTTGACGGCGACTTGCACCGTGGGCGGTTGTACCTTGAACAGAATCCGCGTCAGGCCGGCAAATTCCTCGAACGCCTGCAATTGCCTCAGCAGGCGTTTTTGCTGATAGCGCAAGCGCGTGGCCCAGTGACCGTCCGTGACGATCAGCAGCAGGCTGCCTTCGCGCCAGGAGGCCACGTGGCAGTGCTCGCGAGCGGCGGGCTGTAATTGGCTGTCCAGCAGGCGCTGCAAGTGACCCAGTCGTTTGGCGTGGCCGAAGATGGCTTTCAGCGGTTTGGCTTCGCGCAGCAGAACGGCGGGAACCTTGGCTGGAAGAGGGCGAAAGGCCATGAACGAATACCGCAAGTGACAGAGGCGCCATGGTAGCAGAAAGCGCCGAGTGCGCCGAGTGCGCCGCGACCGCTCGCCGCGGGCGCCCTTGTCCGTGCAATCAATGAATAACTTCTCTCGTTTGTGGGTTGAAGTTCGCGCAAAAGCCCTTATTTTAGGGAGGCCCCGTCACAGCGCTGTGCCAGCATCGTGGAATAACGCCACTTTCCTCACCATCGTTTCCGGGTAGAATGCTCGTTCGCATGCGGCCATGAGGGCTGCACGGGCGACTCACGGGGCCGCCCTCCATCCCTTTAGTGTGGAAGATCCTGCCGATATGTTTGCGCCTTTGTTAAAGAAACTTTTTGGAAGCAAGAACGAGCGTGAAGTCAAACGCATGCTCAAGACGGTACAGATCGTCAATGCCTTCGAAGAGCAAATGGTGGCCCTTTCGGACGATCAGTTACGCGCCAAGACTGCCGAATTCAAGGACCGCATCGCCAAGGGGGAAACCCTTGACCAGCTCCTGCCCGAAGCCTTCGCGGTTGCCCGTGAAGCCGGCAAGCGGGTGATGGGCATGCGTCACTTCGACGTTCAGTTGATCGGCGGCATGACCTTGCACGAAGGCAAGATCGCTGAAATGCGTACCGGTGAGGGCAAGACCCTGGTGGCGACACTGGCGGTATACCTCAATGCACTGTCCGGCAAGGGCGTGCACGTGGTGACGGTCAACGACTACCTGGCCCGTCGTGATGCCAACTGGATGCGTCCGCTGTATGAATTCCTCGGCCTGACGGTCGGCGTGGTCACGCCGTTCCAGCCGCCGGAAGAAAAACGCACCGCCTACGCTTGCGATATCACCTACGGCACCAACAACGAATTCGGTTTCGATTACCTGCGCGACAACATGGCGTTCAGCATGGATGAAAAATTCCAGCGTGAACTCAACTTTGCCGTGATCGACGAAGTCGACTCCATTCTCATCGACGAAGCCCGTACCCCGCTGATCATTTCCGGTCAGGCCGAGGACAGCTCCAAGCTGTACATCGAGATCAACAAGTTGATCCCGCAGCTGGAACTTCACGTCGAAGAAGTCGAGGGTGAAGTGACCAAGGCAGGCCATTACACGGTCGACGAGAAGACCCGTCAGGTCGAGCTCAATGAAGCCGGTCACCAGTTCATCGAGGAAATGCTCACCCGCGTCGGCCTGCTGGCCGAGGGCGAGAGCCTGTACTCGGCCCATAACCTGGGCCTGCTGACCCACGTCTATGCCGGCCTGCGTGCGCACAAGCTGTTCCATCGCAACGTCGAGTACATCGTCCAGGACGGCCAGGTCGTGCTGGTGGATGAGCATACCGGCCGGACCATGCCGGGCCGTCGTCTGTCCGAAGGCCTGCACCAGGCCATCGAAGCCAAGGAAGGTTTGAACATCCAGGCCGAAAGCCAGACCCTGGCCTCGACCACTTTCCAGAACTACTTCCGTCTGTACAACAAGCTGTCCGGCATGACCGGTACCGCCGACACCGAAGCGTTCGAATTCCATCAGATCTACGGCCTGCAAGTGATGGTGATCCCGCCTAACAAGCCGCTGGCCCGTAAAGACTACAACGACCTGGTGTTCCTCACCGCCGATGAGAAATACGCGGCGATCATCGCCGACATCAAGGAATGCATGGCCCAGGGCCGTCCTATCCTGGTGGGTACCGCCACGATCGAAACCTCCGAGCACATGTCCGCATTGCTCACCAAGGAAGGTATCGAGCACAAGGTCCTCAACGCCAAGTTCCACGAAAAAGAAGCCGAGATCATCGCCCAGGCCGGTCGCCCGGGTGCCCTGACCATTGCCACCAACATGGCCGGCCGTGGTACCGACATCCTGTTGGGCGGCAACTGGGAAGTGGAAGTGGCCTCCCTGGAAAACCCGACGCCCGAGCAGATCGCGCAGATCAAGGCCGACTGGCAGAAGCGTCATCAACAGGTGCTCGAGTCCGGCGGTTTGCAGGTGATCGCTTCCGAGCGTCACGAATCGCGTCGTATCGACAACCAGCTGCGTGGCCGTGCCGGTCGCCAGGGCGATGCCGGTTCCAGCCGCTTCTATCTGTCGTTGGAAGACAGCCTGATGCGTATCTTTGCCTCTGATCGGGTGAAGAACTTCATGAAGGCCCTGGGCATGCAGCCGGGCGAAGCGATCGAACACCGGATGGTCACCAACGCCATCGAGAAAGCCCAGCGCAAGGTCGAGGGCCGCAACTTCGATATCCGCAAGCAATTGCTGGAGTTCGACGACGTCAACAACGAACAGCGTAAAGTGATTTATCACATGCGTAACAGTTTGTTGGCCGCCGACAACATTGGCGAAACCATCGCAGATTTCCGCCAGGACGTGCTCAACGCAACCGTCAGCGCCCACATTCCGCCGCAGTCGCTGCCTGAGCAGTGGGATGTCGCCGGTCTGGAAGCTGCCTTGCAGAGCGACTTCGGCGTGGCGTTGCCGATTCAGCAATGGCTGGACGAAGACGATCACCTGTACGAAGAAACCCTTCGTGAGAAGCTGCTGGCTGAACTGATCGCCGCGTACAACGAGAAAGAAGACCAGGCCGGCGAAGAAGCGCTGCGCTCCTTCGAGAAGCAGATCGTACTGCGGGTGCTGGACGACTTGTGGAAAGACCACCTGTCGACCATGGATCACTTGCGCCATGGTATCCACCTGCGTGGTTATGCCCAGAAGAACCCCAAGCAGGAGTACAAGCGCGAGTCGTTCACGCTGTTCTCCGAGTTGCTGGATTCGATCAAGCGCGACTCGATCCGCGTGTTGTCCCACGTTCAGGTTCGCCGCGAAGACCCGGCCGAAGAAGAAGCCCGTTTGCGTCAGGAAGCCGAAGCCTTGGCCGCGCGCATGCAGTTCGAGCACGCCCCGGCCCCAGGCCTGGAAGTTGCCCAGGAGGAGGGCGCCGAGGTGGATGTTGCCTTGGCGACCGCGCCGGTACGTAACGAGCAGAAGCTGGGCCGCAACGAGCTGTGCTATTGCGGTTCGGGCAAGAAATACAAGCATTGTCACGGGCAGATTCAGTAACACCCGTTTCAAGCGCTGAACGACCCGCGCCGCGACCGGCTTTCAGCCGTCGCGGCGTTTTGCCATTTTGATTCGCCGTCTCGATTAAGGCGGTGTCGATTTATCTATTTAGGAGCGCATTCATGGCTGTTGGTCTTGGTCCGTTGCCAACGTTGCACCCGGTTGCCGGTTTTGAACTCGGTATCGCCTCGGCGGGCATCAAGCGCCCAGGGCGCAAGGATGTCGTGGTCATGCGTTGCGCCGAAGGCTCGACGGTTGCCGGCGTGTTCACCCTCAACGCCTTTTGCGCCGCGCCGGTCATCCTGGCCAAGCAACGCGTGCAGGGGCCGGTGCGTTACCTGCTGACCAACACCGGTAACGCCAACGCCGGCACCGGCGCGCCAGGCCTGGCCGCCGCCGAACGCACCTGCGCCAAGCTGGCCGAACTGACCGGCGTCGACGCCAGCCAGGTGCTGCCGTACTCCACCGGGGTGATCGGCGAACCGCTGCCGGTCGAGAAGATCGAAGGCGCGTTGCAGGCCGCTCTGGATGACCTGTCGGAAAACAACTGGGCCGCTGCCGCCACCGGCATCATGACCACCGACACGCTGCCCAAAGGGGCCAGTCGTCAATTCCAGCACGATGGCGTGACCGTCACCGTCACCGGCATCAGCAAAGGCGCCGGCATGATCCGCCCGAACATGGCGACCATGCTTGGCTACATCGCCACTGACGCCAAAGTCTCCCGGCAGGTGCTGCAAGACCTGATGCTCGACGGCGCCAACAAGTCGTTCAACCGCATCACCATCGACGGCGACACCTCCACCAACGACTGCTGCATGCTGATCGCCACCGGCAAGGCCGACCTGCCGGAAATTACCGAAGCCAGCGGTGCGCTGTTTGCCGCCCTGAAGCAGGCGGTATTCGAAGTCTGCATGGAAGTGGCCCAGGCCATCGTCCGTGACGGCGAAGGCGCGACCAAGTTCGTGACCGTGCAAGTCAACGGTGGCGGCAACCATCAGGAATGCCTGGATGTTGGCTACACCGTGGCGCACTCGCCGCTGATCAAGACCGCGCTGTTCGCCTCCGACCCGAACTGGGGCCGGATCCTCGCCGCCGTCGGCCGTGCCGGTGTGCCGGACCTGGACGTGAGCAAGATCGACGTGTTCCTCGGTGAAGTCTGCATCGCCAGCCAGGGCGCACGCGCCGCCACCTACACCGAAGCCCAGGGCGCGGCGGTGATGCAGCAGGAAGAAATCACCATTCGTATCGAGCTGGGACGTGGTGATTGCAGCGAAACGATCTGGACGACTGATTTGTCCCACGAGTATGTGAAGATTAACGCGGAATATCGGACTTAACAGTTCGGGACCGAGTTGCTGCCATCGCGAGCAGGCTCGCTCCCACAGGGATTGGTTGGGTGACCTGGACCTGTTCACACCACCGATCCACTGTGGGAAACGAGCCTGCTCGCGATGGCGCCAATACAGCCTCCACAACACCCCAAGAAAGGATTCCGACTTGAGCCTGCACCTGATCATCGGCGACAAACACCTTTCCTCCTGGTCCTTGCGCGGTGCGCTGGCCCTGGCGTTGACCGGCGCAAAGTACACCGAAGAGCTGGTCAGGCTCGACCAACCGGACACCCGTGAGAAACTGCTCAAGTATTCAGCCACCGCCAAAGTCCCGTTGCTCAAGACCGAATTCGGTGTGATCGCCGACTCCCTGGCGATTGCCGAATACCTGGCTGAACAGTTTCCCGATGCGGGCCTCTGGCCCAGGGACGTCGCCGCCCGGGCTCAGGCACGTTCGGCCTGTGCACAAATGCACAGCGGTTTTTTTGCTATCCGCAGCCACATGCCGTTTGACCTGCTGCGCGATGCGCCGCTAGTGCCCATGCCGGCGGAAGTTCAAGCGGAAATCCAGCGGATGCTGGCACTGTGGGCCGAATGCCGTGCGGCGGCTACTGAAGCCGGGCCCTACCTGTTTGGCCGCTTGAGCCTGGCCGATGTGTTCTTCGCGCCGGTGGCCGTGCGCTTGCGCACCTATCAGGTGGCGTTGCCCGAGGTCGATGCGGCCTATGTCGAAACTATCTATCAATGGCCGGCGTTCAAGGCGTGGCAACAGGCCGGCCTGGAGGAAACAGCGCGGTGAAACGAGTCCATGTAGCGGCGGCGGTCATTCGTGACGCTGCCGGCAAAATCCTGATCGCCCGACGGGCCGACACCCAGCACCAGGGTGGCCTTTGGGAGTTTCCCGGTGGCAAGGTCGAGGCGGATGAGTCCGTCGAAACCGCCCTGGCCCGCGAACTTCATGAGGAGCTGGGCATTGTCGTCGACAACGCCCGGCCGTTGATCAAGGTGCGTCACGATTACCCGGATAAACAGGTGTTGCTGGATGTCTGGGAAGTCTCGGCGTTCACCGGCGAGCCCCACGGTGCCGAAGGGCAGCCGTTGGCCTGGGTCACGGCCCGGGAGCTTTTGAACCATGAGTTCCCGGCGGCCAACCAGCCGATCATCGCGGCGGCTCGTTTGCCCGGCGAATATTTGATCACCCCTGAAGGCCTCGAAACGCCGCAGTTGCTGCGCGGCATGCAAAAGGCTATCGCCGGCGGGATCAAACTGGTCCAGCTGCGCGCGCCCAACGGCTACGATCCGAAGTACCGCGATCTGGCGGTGGATGCGGCAGGTTTGTGCGCCGGCAAGGCCCAGTTGATGCTCAAGGGGCCTTTTGAATGGCTGGGGGATTTCCCGTCCGCCGGCTGGCACATTACCGCCGCGCAATTGCGCAAGCATGCTGCGGCCGGTCGTCCTTTCGGCAAAGACCGTTGGTTGGCGGCGTCCTGCCACAACGCCGAGGAGCTGTCCCTGGCGCAGCAGATGGACGTGGACTTCGTGACGCTCTCGCCGGTGCAACCGACCCAGACCCATCCCGAGGCCCAACCGCTGGGGTGGGAAGAGGCTTCGCGGTTGATCGAGGGCTTCAATAGGCCGGTGTATCTGTTGGGCGGGGTGGGGCCTGACGAACGGCAGCAAGCCTGGGCCGCTGGGGCGCAGGGTGTGGCGGGGATTCGGGCGTTTTGGCCTGGGCCTTGATTGGGTGGGGTGTTCGCGGGCCTCATCGCGAGCAGGCTCGCTCCCACATGGGATTTATGGTGTAACCAGTATCCATGTCACGCAACAGATTCTCTGTGGGAGCGAGCCTGCTCGCGATGAGGTCCTGACAGGCGACCCAGCTCAACTCTCGGGCTTGGCAGCCGCCACCCACAGCACCTCAGCCACCCCTTGCCGCCGGGCAATGACCCGCGCCGCGACGAATAACAGATCCGACAACCGATTGATATACGCCAACCCCGGCCCGGCCAACGGCTCCACGGCGTTCAACTGCTGACAACGGCGTTCGGCGCTACGGGCCAGGCTGCGGCAGACGTGGGCCTGGGCGATCAGTGTCGAGCCACCGGGCAGGATGAAATTCTCCAGCGGCCCGAGTTCTTCGTTCCATGCATCGATGGCTGCTTCCAGGCGCTCGACTTCCAGCATGTTCAAGGCCTGATAAGCCGGCATCGCCAGTTCACCGCCCAGGTCGAACAGTCGATGCTGACAAGGCGCCAAGACCTCGATCAGCTCCTGTAGCGCCGGATATTCAGCTGCCTCTACCGCGAGGCTGGCGAGCAACAATCCCAACTGACTGTTGAGCGTGTCCACCTCGCCAATGGCCTCGACCCGTGGATGGTCCTTGGCTACACGGCGACCATCCCCCAACCCGGTCTCACCTTTGTCGCCGGTGCGGGTGTAAATCTTCGACAGGCGAAAACCCATGTTCAGCGCTCCAGTTGTTTGTGTTCCTGCGGCACCATTGAGGTGCCGGTCAATGGCAGGCGCAAGGTGAAGCAGGTGCCCTGGCCCGGCGCCGACTGCACTTCCATCTGGCCCTTGTGATTATTGGTGATGATGAAATACGACACCGACAGCCCCAGCCCGGTCCCTTGGCCGATTTCCTTGGTGGTGAAGAACGGCTCGAAGGTGCGTTTGCGTACGTTCTCGTTCATGCCGATGCCGTTGTCCTCCACCTGGATCTCTGCCCACGGTGGGTTCAGCCGCGTGCGCAGGATAATGCGCCCGGGTTCGCTGTCGTCCTGGCGTTGATGGATCGCCTGGGCGGCGTTTTTCAGCAGGTTGAGCAGCACCTGCTCCAGCTCGTTGGCGGTGCCGGGCACCGGGCCCAGGTTGGGGTCGAACTGCCGGATGATCGCCTGGCCCTTGAAATCGAAACCGATCGCCAGGTCGAAGTCGTTACCGGCGATCTCCACCGCCTGGTCGATCAGTGCCGGTAGGTCGCAGGGTGCCATCTGCCGGGTGCTGCGCCGGCTGAAGCTGAGCATGTGGGTGACAATTTTCGCCGCCCGGGCGCCGGCCTGCTGGATGCCGTCAAGCAACTGCGGGATTTCCCGGCTTTGCAGGTAAAGGTTCACCCTCTGCAGTTCGATATTCAGTTGTTCGGCCTGTTCGATGTTCTTCGGCAGTTCCGGCGACAGACGTCGGCGGATGTTTTGCACGTTGTGCAGGATGGCTCCCAGCGGGTTGTTGATTTCATGGGCCATGCCCGCCGCAAGGCCGCCGACCGAGAGCATCTTCTCCGATTGCACCATCATTTCTTCCAGCGACAGGCGTTGGGTGATGTCATCGATGCGGATCACCACGCCGCGTCCGGCGCCGCCCATCAGTGGATAGAAAGTGAGGGCGTAGTGCCGGGCCTCGTCGTCCTTGGTCCAGGTGACGCGTTCGATTTTCGCTACCGTGTGCTGTTCGACCGTTTGCTTGAGCTGCGGCAGATAAGGCTTGAGCGGTTCGAAGGCGAGGAAGATCGGCTGGTTCAGCGCCTCGTCCAGGCGTGTGCCGGAGAGGGCGCTGGCTTCCTGGTTCCATTGGGTGACGTAGAGTTGTTCGTCGAGGGCGATCAGGGCCGAGGGCATGGAGTCGATAATGCTGTTGAGGTAGTTCTGGAAACCGGTGAGCTTTTTCTCGATCTTGCTGCGCACCTGGACTTCCAGCTCCAGTTTGCGATTGGTGTGGCGGGTTTCTTCCGCCAGGCCCTGGGCCTGGTCGTAGGCGGCCTGGGAATCGTCCCGCGCCCGCTTGAGTTGCTGCTCCCGGGCTTCGATCCGCGAGAGCATGGTGTTGAACGCCTCGGCCAGACTGCCGATTTCGTCGTGGTTGCCGCGGGCGGCGCGCAGGGAATAGTTCTCCTCGCGGGTGACCTGGCGCGACAGTTCCTCGAGCTGATGAATCGGCTGGGTGATCAGGCGTTTGATCTGCTGGGCAATGACCAGCCAGAGCAAGACGCTGAAAATCAGGATGCCGAGGCTGGCGGTCAGGGTGCCGGTGTAGAACGCCGTCGGCAGTTCGCTGCTGGCCACCAGCAACAGATGACCCGGCGCCGTCCCCGGGCGGGGCAGGGTGATGACCTGATTGCTGCGAAACTCACTGGCTTGCCACGCCTGCATGTGGCGGTAATGGTCCGGCAGCTTGAGCTTTTCGCCCTGTTGCAGTTGCGCCAGGCGTGCGCCCTCGCCGTCATACAACGCAGCGGCCCGCAACGGCGCGTAGCTGTTGAGTTCATCCAGCAGGCGCTGGGCGGTCTGGGGCGACTGCAGGGCGTCGGCGATCAGGCTCGGGTTGGCCACCAGTCGACCGATGGTCTGCAGGGCTTGGGGCGCCATGCTTTCCTGGGAAATGTAATAGGCGGCGCTGATAAAGGTCAGGTTGGCCACCAACAGGACGGTGGTCAACAACACCAGCAGGGCGGCCAGCAGTTTCTGGCCGACCGGGAGGTTTTCAAGGCGCTGGCGCAATGGCATCGGACTCTTCATTAAAAAGGAACACGAGGGCCAGCGTAGCCGCTGCTCAGTCGCCGGGCAATCCGAGGTTGTTCAAGTGGGCAATCAGTCGCTGCCGCAATTGTTCCAGGTGTGGCACCGGTAACCGGTGGCGCTCGGCAACCTTGCAAGCGTGGCCGAGCAGGTAGCTGATTTCGGTGCGGCGGCCATGGGCGACGTCTTGGTACATCGAGGAGTAGTTGGCGGCGGTAGCCTGGATGACCCGTTCGACTTCCGGCTGCAAGTCTTCGGCCGCCATGGGCTGGCCGCAGCGTTCCAGCAGGTCCGTGAGTTCCGCGCAGAGGGTCGCCACTTCGCAGTGATGCGTCTGCAAGCCGCCGTTCTTGCAGTGGTGCAGGACGGTCAGAGGGTTGATGGCACAGTTGAGCGCCAGTTTGCGCCAGAGCCGGGTGAGGATGTCAGCCGTCCATTCGTGGGGTATGCCGGCGGCGGTGAGGTCGTCCAGCCAGAACGGTGCTACCGGGTGCGCGGGGTCACCCAGCCAGGTGTAGCCGTGGCCGGCAAACACCACGCGCCAGTCACCGTCGCGGAATGCCCCTTCGGTACTGGAGGCACTGATGCAACGGGCCTGGGGAACACGATTGGCGACTGCGTCCTGACTGCCGAGGCCGTTCTGTAGCAGGATCAGTTCCGCGTCGGCGCTCAGGCGATGAGCCACAGAAGCCACGGCCGCTTCGGCGTCATAGGCTTTGCAGGCCAGGAGCAGGCGTTTGATCGGCTCGGGGGCGTCGGCTGTTTGCCCGGGGACCGGGTAATGTTGGGCCTGGCCCTGTTCCACCAGCGTCAGACCACCGGCGGCCCGATAGGCCTGCAAGCGTTGTTCATTGCGCAGTACCAGCCGCACCGGCAAACCGGCCCGGGCCAGGCGCGTCGCCCACAACGTACCGAGGCTGCCGGCCCCCAGGACATGCCAGGTAGTAGGCATCAGTTTTTTACTCGGTTTGGCGCAGGCATCTGGGGGCTCGCAGTGTCGACAGGAAAAGACCCGTTATAATGAGCCCGATTTTAACCACAAGCCAAGCACGCGCCTTTGTCACGGGCGCGTCTTTTTTATTGGAGAACACTACATGCCGTCATTCGACGTGGTATCCGAACTGGACAAACACGAAGTCACCAACGCCGTTGAAAACGCCGTCAAGGAACTCGACCGTCGTTATGACCTCAAGGGCAAGGGCAGTTTCGAGTTCAAGGAGAAGGACCTGACCGTCAACCTGACCGCCGAGGCCGACTTCCAGCTTGAGGCAATGATCGAGATCCTCAAGCTGGCCCTGGTCAAGCGCAAGATCGACGTTCAGTGCCTTGAGGTCAAGGACGCCTATGCCTCGGGCAAGCTGATGAAGCAGGAAGCCGTGCTCAAGGAAGGCATCGACAAGGAACTGGCGAAGAAAATCGTTGCTCATATCAAGGACGCCAAGCTCAAGGTGCAAGCCGCCATCCAGGGCGAGCAAGTACGCGTCACTGGCAAAAAGCGTGATGACTTGCAGGAAGCCATCGCGGCACTGCGGGGCAAGGAATTCGGCATGCCTTTGCAGTTCAATAACTTCCGCGACTGACACCCGGTGCACAGAGGCATTGTGGGGAGCGGGCAAACGCTCTTTTCACAATGCTTCGCCCGGTCTTTCGTGGTTACGGCAATAGAAGGAGAGGTAGATGGACTTGAACGCTGAAGTGGACAACTTGATCAAGGCGTCCGAGGCCTGGATCCCCATGATCATGGAGTACGGCAGCCGGGTGCTGCTGGCGGTGGTTACGCTGGCCATTGGCTGGTGGCTGATCAACAAGGTAACCCGCAAACTCGGCGGGCTGTTGGCACTGCGCAATGCCGACCTGGCGCTGCAAGGGTTCATCAGCAACCTGGCGAACATCATCCTCAAGATCCTGCTGATCGTCAGCGTGGCGTCGATGATCGGCATTGAAACCACCTCGTTCATCGCGGCTATCGGTGCGGCAGGCCTGGCGATCGGCCTGGCATTGCAGGGCAGTCTGGCGAACTTCGCCGGTGGTGTGTTGATTCTGTTATTCCGTCCGTTCCGCATCGGTGACTGGATCGAAGCTCAAGGCGTGGCCGGTACGGTCGACAGCATCCAGATCTTTCACACCGTGATTCGCACCGGTGACAACAAAACTGTCATCGTGCCCAACGGCAACCTGTCGAACGGCATCATCACCAACACCAATCGCCAGCCGACCCGCAAAGTCGTGTTCGATGTAGGCGTGGATTACCAGGCCGACCTGCAAAAGGCTCGCGAAGTGTTGTTGGAGCTGGCCAAGGACGAGCGTGTACTGGCCGATCCGGCGCCGGAAGCGGTGATTTCGACCTTGGGCGACAGTTCGATCACGGTGTCGTTGCGGGTATGGGTCAAAACGGCCGATTACTGGAACGTGATGTTCATGTTCAATGAACAGGCCCGGGATCGTTTGAAAGACGCGGGGATTGATATTCCGTTTCCACAGCGGGTTATTCGTATGGTCCACGAAGGGGCTGCGCAGTAACGCTTTGAATGCATGAGCTGATTGTTAGTTAGCTTGCTAATTACGAGGTTGCTTTTAAGCTGACTTGTAATGGGCACAAAAAAACCGCTCACCTGGATCAGGTGAGCGGTTTTTTATATGTTGCCGGTGTAACTATCGAGTGACCGCTGAATTACAAGATGCTCAGAGGGTATTCGACGATGATGCGGAAGTCATTGTTGTCGTTGCCGTTGATGGCATTGTAAGAGCTGTTAGTGCGGTAGAACGCGCTACGCAGGCGGAAAGACAAGTCTTTGGCTGGACCGCTTTGCATGACGTATTTGGTTTCGAAGTCCCACTCGTGCTCTTTGCCTTCTTCACCGCCAGTCTCAATGTTGTCACCGGTGATGTACCGAGTCATGAAGCTCAGGCCAGGAACGCCGTAGGTCTTCATGTTCAGGTCGTAGCGAGCCTGCCAAGAGCGCTCGTCTGCGCCGTTGAAGTCGGAGTATTGGACCGAGTTGGCGAGGAAGATAGTACCGTTGCCGTCGGCGCCGTAAACGTAGCCGGTATCGCCGGTGGAGCGCTGGTGAGCCAGGGTGAACTTGTGGGCACCGATGGAATAGGCAGCTGCGAGGGACCAGATGCGGTTGTCAACGTCGCCGCTGAGCTTCTGACCTTGATCCTTGCTGTCATAGCCGTTGAAGTCGAAGTTAAGAGACTGATCTTCGTTGATCGGCAGCGTGTAGTTCAGGTTGATGTATTTCTTTTTGTAGTGGTCTTCAACGTCGGAAGCTGCTACGCCAGCTACAAAATTCTCGGTGAATTGGTAGGTTGCACCAGCGATATCAGCGGATTTCAGGCCGGTGCCGTTGATGCTGTCGTGACCCATGTGGTTCTGTCCGCTTATCGCGGTAAACCGACCAGCGCTCAGTTCCAGTCCTTCGATTTCTTTGCTGGTGATCATGGTGCCTGTGGCGACTTCCGGCAGCAGACGGCTGTCGTCGGTGGCGAGAACAGGGCTGGCAACGTATTGGCTGCCGTATTTAAGGACTGTGTCAGAGAGACGGAACTTGACCGCGCCACCACCAATGGATTGGGTGTCTTCTGGTCGGCCTTCGCTATCGTTACCGAACATGCCGTTACCGGTACGGCCACGACCACTGTCCAGTTTGACCATGCTGTTGACCAAGGCATCTACACCGAAACCAACGGTGCCTTGGGTGAAGCCGGACTCGTACGTGGCGCGCACGGCAAGGCCGGTTTCTTCGCGATAACTTTGCGAAGCACTAGAGTTGTTTTTGAAATCACGATTCATGTACAGCATACGGGTCAGAACGTTCAGGCTCTGATCTTCAAAAAAGCCCTTGGATTCTTCCTGGGAAGAGGCCATTGCGAACTGCGAGGTACTGGCCGAAACAGCCAGTGCGATCATGCTCCACTTCATCACGCGCATCGTGATTTGCTCCTTTGGTTTTTAGAAGAGTCTTGCCGTCCCACCTGTTTTTTTATCTGGGCGGCTCTTTCTTTTTGTGTCGGCGCGAACTTATATCACGACGACATTCATTGGCGATACTTGCCCATCCAATCTTTCAGCTTCTTTACGACCCTGTCGCCAATGGCTCGATCCATGTCGTATTTGGGCTGTTCCGGCGCAATCGGACTCACAACTCGAAGTTGCTTCTTTTTTCCGGCGTCGGTGTAAAGACTCCTTTGTTACTGCGCTTGAAGCTCCCTGTGGGCAACCTTGCCACTTTATTTATAGGCCCGCAGGTTTTCGCTTCCGGCGATGCCCTGCAGGCGATATGGGGATGAATGCAACAAGCATGCTCAAACCCGTTTTTTGTTCACGTTTTTTTCACATTCTCCCTGCTGGCACGGTGAAACCTCATGAAACCGGGCTCCAAAGGCCTTGTTTTAATTAGGGTTGACTGCTGTGTCGCTCTCGTGTTTAGAACCGCTAAACGCTGCGAGACAACCAAAAACGTTACCGGTTCACCCTCTCAGTGAGTAGATCACGGATGCTTCGTGCACTGAGCGTAGACGCGTTGTGCTGTTTTGGTGCAAAAAAATCTCTACCTTGTACGAAAATTTTACAGGCTCAGTGCAAAAGGCAGTGCTCGCAGCGCCCGTCTCAGGCCTATGTGTTACCGGCCGCGCTGAGTTGGTGCGCGTACTGGAAAAAAAGCATCGGACAGGGTCATGACAGTACGCAGTGAACCCTTCGACGTTCAAGGGTATGCTGCGGCTCTATGTCCCCCTCAGGCCCGCTGAGTCGGGCAAAAACGATAACCAGCGAGGAGTGCGCGCGGTGTTTGCTTTAGATCCACAACTGCAACAAGACACGTTAGTCATGGGTGACTTCCCGCTGTGCCGGTTGCTCTTGTCCAACGACTCCAATTACCCGTGGTTCATCCTCGTGCCGCGACGGGAAAATATCAGCGAATTGTTTCAATTGGATGACGCCGACCAGCGGCAGCTGTGGAAGGAAACCACGGCCCTGGCCGAAACCCTCAAGGACTCCTTCAATGCTGACAAGCTGAACGTTGCAACCTTGGGTAACGTCGTCAGTCAGTTGCACATGCACGTCATCGTGCGCAAGCGTGATGACGCGGCCTGGCCAGCGCCGGTCTGGGGCAAACACCCGGCCAGGTCGTATACTGCTGAACAGGTGAAGGTCATTCGCGACCGATTGCGAGCGGCCTTGACCGATGATTTCAAGTTTCTGGAGGGCTGAACCATGAACCTTGAAGAGCGTGTAACGGATCTGGAAAGCCGCCTGGCGTTTCAGGATGACACCATCCAGGCATTAAATGACGTGCTGGTGGAGCAGCAACGAGTGGTCGAGCGTCTGCAGCTGCAAATGGCCGCGTTGCTCAAGCGCCAGGAAGAGATGGCCGGGCAATTTGAAACCTTCGAAGAAGAAGCGCCTCCGCCTCACTACTGACCGACCGGAACGACAGGCAATAAAAAACCGCGAGCAGCCTGGCTGCATCGCGGTTTTTTTACGCTTGGGATCAGCGGCGCGGTAGCGCGGCGATCACATCTTCGGCCTGCAGGCCTTTGTCGCGGTTCATCACGGAGAACTCCACGCGCTGGCCTTCGACCAGGACGCGGTGGCCTTCACCACGAATGGCTCGGAAATGCACAAAGATGTCATCGCCGGAGTCGCGGGAGATGAAACCGAACCCCTTGGAAGTGTTGAACCACTTCACGGTGCCGGTATCGCGGTTGGACATGTCGTAGTTTTGCGGTGCGGCGGCCGGTGACGACTTCTTGTAGAAGCTGACAGCCAGGTGCAATGCCACGGCGAGCAGTGATGCGGCGAGGCTGAACAGCACGGCCGGTTGACCGGCGATTTGCGGCATGGGTGCCAGCAGGGTCAGGGTTTGCAGGGCAACGGCCAACACCAGCAAGGCGCTGACCAGGTTTTGCAGTTGATGACGTGGGCCTTTGTTCCAGTAGGGGATAACAGGTGCAAGGGTCAGGTTGAGCAGGCCGAAAAAGGCCAGGTAAAGCGCATCGGGATGTTGCAGGTAAGGCGTGGCTTCGGAACCCAGGCTAGGGATGAAGGACAGCAGCAGGGCAGCTGCGCCCATTAGCAAGTGGACGATTTTCAACATTTTGATTGACTCACGGTTAAGACGGATCACAAGGAAGAGCTGATCGGGGCGGTTCGCTTCGGAACAATAGAGAGGCGTTGGACACATTCCCGAATCAGCCTATGCGCCATGCCCGGAAAAATAGGCGTAGCGACACACTGCCTATTTAACAGCAAAGCCCCGACCTTCTCAAACCCGTTACGGGGGGCGGACCGCGCTGTTCGTCGGCGCAAGGTATCAGGCAAGGGCGTGAAATCTCCCGCCTCGTCGGAACCGTCCGGTGTTGCGGCTTGTCGGTTCAGGAGGGCTGGCGATTTGTCGCAGGCTGGCGGCGGTAACACCGGCTAGAGTGCAGGGGCCGCTGTCGAATTCATCACCGCAGGAGATCAACCAACATGGCCATTGATATCGGGATCAGTGAAGAAGATCGCAAATCCATCGTCGAGGGGCTTTCACGGCTGCTGTCGGACACTTACGTTCTGTACCTCAAGACCCATAATTTTCACTGGAACGTCACGGGGCCGATGTTTCGCACCCTGCACCTGATGTTCGAGGAGCAATACAACGAACTGGCGCTGGCGGTGGACCTGATTGCCGAACGCATTCGTGCCCTCGGCTTTCCTGCGCCGGGCGCTTACGCCGTGTATGCACGCTTGTCTTCTATCAAGGAAGAAGAAGGCGTGCCTGGCGCCGAAGACATGATCCGCCAGTTGGTCGAGGGTCAGGAAGCCGTGACGCGTACGGCCCGTAGCATCCTTCCTTTATCGGACAAGGTCAGTGACGAACCGACCACCGATCTGCTGACCCAGCGCATGCAGGTCCATGAAAAAACCGCATGGATGTTGCGCTCGCTGCTGGAAGACCGGTAAGCGCCGGGCCGGGCGATGACGGAGGGGCTGGCATTATCGCTGGCCCTTTGTGTAGGACGTCGTAATTCGTCGCCTGCCTGCTGCTGGCTTGTCCTACGCCGATGGTCATAAAGTCATCTGGAACTGGCGATGCCGTTGAGCTTCCATAGAGCCACAGATTGGTTGTTCCAATTGAGAGGTTCGTATGGCAAAGGAGTGTCAACGGTATGATTCAAGGAAAAGAACCCGGGGAGGGTGTGCATGGGCGCTTTCAGCCCATTACCATCGACCCGTTCGTCCGGGGGTTCGACATGCAGCTGGCCCGGCCCCTGTCCCGATCGATCCGCCTGAACGGGTTCGCCACCTGTCTTCGGCTCGAGCAGGTCTATTGGGATATTCTCGGTGACATGGCCCAGCTCAACAGCTGTTCCATCAGTACTCTGCTGTCCCATGTGGACCGGGAAGTGCACCTGCGCCATGGCGGGGTACGCAACTTCAGCGGTTTAGTGCGCGTGGTTTGCGTGGTGCACAGTTTGAAGGAGGCAGGGACGGAGGTCGTGGGGCGTCATTGGCGTGATGAATGCGTGGCGCCTGTCAGTGGCTGAAACCGACCGGCAACGGCCTGTGCCGTCTTACGGCTGCACAGGCCGCATTTAATGGATATAATCCCGCTCTTTGCCGCAAAGCCCAGCCTTTGCGCGAGTAACCTGATCGCCGAGACAACCCCCATGCCGATGTACGACTATCAATGTGCTTCCTGTGGTCATCAGATGGAAGCCATTCAAAAGATCAGCGCGGCACCGCTGGTCGACTGCCCTGCCTGTCAGGCGCCGGAACTGAAAAAGATGCTGTCCATGCCAGGTTTCCGCCTCGGTGGCACCGGCTGGTATGAAACCGACTTCAAGACCGGCGCCAAGAAGAACCTGGCCGGTGGCGACAAAGCTGACTGAGTTGAACACGCGCGAGCTCTTGCACGGGCAGGGCCTCCAACCGAATTTCGAATTACGAGAAGTGAAACCACTACCATGATGCGCAGCCATTATTGCGGCCAACTGAACGAAAGCCTGGAAGGTCAGGAAGTTACTCTTTGCGGATGGGTCCATCGTCGCCGTGACCATGGCGGGGTGATTTTCCTCGATATCCGTGATCGTGAAGGCCTGGCTCAGGTAGTGTTCGATCCGGACCGCGCTGAAACCTTCGCCACCGCCGACCGCGTGCGCAGCGAATACGTAGTCAAGATCACCGGCAAGGTACGCCTGCGTCCGGCCGGTGCCGGCAACGCCAACATGGCCTCGGGCATGATCGAAGTGCTGGGCTATGAGCTGGAAGTGCTCAACGAAGCGGAAACCCCGCCGTTCCCGCTCAACGAATACTCCGACGTGGGTGAAGAAACCCGCCTGCGCTATCGCTTCATTGACCTGCGTCGCCCGGAAATGGCCGAGAAGCTGCGTCTGCGTTCGCGCATGACCACCAGCATCCGTCGTTACCTGGACGAGAACGGCTTCCTCGACGTCGAGACGCCGATCCTGACCCGCGCCACGCCGGAAGGTGCTCGCGACTACCTGGTGCCGAGCCGCACCCACCCCGGCAGCTTCTTTGCCTTGCCGCAATCGCCGCAGCTGTTCAAGCAACTGCTGATGGTGGCCGGCTTCGACCGCTACTACCAGATCGCCAAGTGTTTCCGCGACGAAGACCTGCGTGCCGACCGTCAGCCTGAGTTCACTCAGATCGACATCGAGACCAGCTTCCTCGACGAAAAAGACATCATGGGCCTGACCGAAGGCATGATCCGCAACCTGTTCAAGGAAGTGCTGGGTCTGGAATTCGGCGAGTTCCCGCACATGACCTTCGAAGAGGCCATGCGCCGCTACGGTTCCGACAAGCCGGACCTGCGCAACCCGCTGGAACTGGTGGACGTGGCCGATCAGCTCAAGGAAGTCGATTTCAAGGTGTTCAGCGGCCCGGCCAACGACCCGAAATGCCGGATCGCGGCCCTGCGTGTGCCAGGCGGGGCAAGCATGCCGCGCAAGCAGATCGACGACTACACCAAGTTCGTCGGCATCTACGGTGCCAAGGGCTTGGCGTACATCAAGGTCAACGAGCGCGCGGCGGGTGTTGACGGCCTGCAATCGCCGATCGTGAAAAACATCCCTGAAGCCAACCTGAACGTGATCCTCGATCGCGTGGGCGCGGTTGATGGCGACATCGTGTTCTTCGGCGCCGACAAGGCCAAGATCGTCAGCGAAGCCTTGGGTGCGCTGCGCATCAAGCTGGGTCACGACCTCAAGCTGCTGACCTGCGAATGGGCGCCGATGTGGGTCGTCGACTTCCCGATGTTCGAAGAGAACGACGACGGCAGTTTCTCCGCGCTGCACCACCCGTTCACCGCGCCGAAGTGCTCGCCTGAGGAGTTGGAGGCCAACCCGGCCACCGCTCTGTCACGCGCTTACGACATGGTTTTGAACGGCACCGAGCTGGGTGGCGGTTCGATCCGTATCCATCGCAAGGAAATGCAACAGGCGGTCTTCCGTCTGCTGGGCATCAGTGAAGCGGAACAGGAAGAGAAATTCGGCTTCCTGCTCGATGCTCTGAAGTACGGTGCACCGCCCCACGGTGGCCTGGCCTTTGGTCTGGACCGCCTGGTGATGCTGATGACCGGCGCCCAGTCGATCCGTGAAGTGATCGCGTTCCCGAAAACCCAGAGCGCGGCCGATGTCATGACCCAGGCTCCGGGTGTAGTGGATGCCAAGGCACTGCGCGAGTTGCACATCCGTTTGCGTGAACAGCCAAAGGCTGAGTAAGGCCGACACCTGAAGGCGCATCTTCGGATGCGCCTTTTCATTGGGGTCGATATTTCTGGTTGCCGGCTACTGTGCGAGCGCAGGGCGGGCAATGTTGCAAAGAGAAACCGGAGCGAGTTATGGCAGGTCATTCCAAGTGGGCGAACATCAAGCACCGCAAAGAACGTCAGGATGCCAAGAGGGGCAAGATATTCACCAAGTGGATCCGTGAGCTGACGGTCGCTGCCCGCCAGGGTGGCGGTGATCCGGGCTCCAACCCGCGCTTGCGCCTGGCCCTGGACAAGGCGCTGGGGGCGAACATGAGTCGCGACATCATCGACCGCGCTATCGCCCGCGGCGCGGGTGCGACCGAAGCCGATAATGTGGAAGAGCTGACCTACGAGGGTTACGGCCCCGGTGGCGTAGCGGTGATGGTCGAGTGCATGACCGACAACCGCAACCGCACCGCCGCCGCCGTGCGTCACGCCTTCAGCAAATGCGGGGGCAACTTGGGCACCGACGGTTCGGTGGCGTACCTGTTCGAGCGCAAGGGGCAGATCAGTTTCGCGCCGGGCCTCGATGAAGATGCCCTGACGGAGGCGGCCCTGGAAGCCGACGCCGATGACGTGGTCAGTCATGAAGACGGTTCCTTCGACGTGTTCACCTCGTTCGCCAGCTTCTACGCCGTGCGCAATGCCCTGGAGGCTGCCGGTTTCAAGCCGGCCGACGCGGAAATCGTCATGCAACCGACCACCAGCGCCGAACTGGACCTGGAAGGTGCGGAAAAGGTGCTCAAGATGATCGACATGCTCGAAGACCTGGACGATGTGCAGAACGTTTATTCCAATGCCGATATTCCGGAGTCGGTGGCTGAACAGCTTGGCTGAGAAGGCTTGTTCAAATATTGACGATTGCGAATGACCAAAATGTGGGAGCGAGCTTGCTCGCGATAGCGGTATTTCAGTCAACGCTGTGCTTGCTGATCCGACGCCATCGCGAGCAAGCTCGCTCCCACAGGTCTGAATAACTCCCCTCAAACCGCAGGCGTTATGACTTTAATCCTTGGTATCGACCCCGGTTCGCGCATCACCGGCTACGGCGTGGTTCGTGATACCGGGCGCGGCTGCGTGTACGTCGCGTCAGGCTGTATCCGCACCGGTGCCGGTGAGTTGCACGAGCGCTTGCAGATCGTTTATCGCGGCGTGCGTGAAGTCATCCAGACCTACGGCCCGGTCACCATGGGCATTGAAAAGGTCTTCATGGCGCGTAACGCCGATTCTGCCCTGAAGCTGGGGCAGGCTCGTGGGGCGGCCATTGTGGCCGGTGCCGAGGAAAACCTGGAAATCGCCGAATACACCGCGACCCAGGTCAAGCAGGCAGTCGTTGGAACGGGCGCGGCGAACAAGGAACAGGTGCAAATGATGGTGATGCATCTGCTGAAACTGGTCAGCAAGCCGCAGATCGATGCCTCCGACGCCCTGGCCATCGCCATTTGCCATGCCCATACCCGTTCCAGCCTGTTGCCGCATGGCCTGGGAGCCGCACGCAGTCGTGGCGGGCGCCTGCGTCTCTGATAGCATCAGCGCAATCTTTCGTGAGCCCGAGCATTTTGCGCCTGTGTCGTCGGCCTCCATGCTCCGGCCGTTACTCGCCAGCCCACGGCTGGCCTACGCCCAAGGATCTGAAACGTGATTGGACGCTTGCGCGGCACCCTGGCTGAAAAACAGCCGCCGCACCTGATTCTGGATGTAAATGGCCTGGGTTATGAGCTGGAAGTGCCCATGACCACCTTGTATCGCTTGCCGTCGGTCGGTGAACCGCTGACGCTGCACACCCATTTGGTCGTGCGCGAGGATGCCCAGTTACTCTATGGCTTCGTCGGCAAGCGCGAGCGGGATTTCTTCCGCGAGCTGATTCGTCTCAACGGCGTCGGCCCGAAACTGGCCCTGGCCTTGATGTCGAGCCTGGAAGTCGACGAACTGGTGCGCTGCGTGCAGTCCCAGGACACTTCGGCCCTGACCAAGGTGCCAGGTGTCGGCAAGAAAACCGCCGAGCGCCTGTTGGTTGAGCTCAAGGACCGTTTCAAGGCCTGGGAAGCGGTGCCGGCCATGTTCGCGCTGGTGCCTAACCAGCCGGACGCGCCAGCGCCCGCGGCCAGCGCGGAAAACGATGCGGTCACCGCACTGATCTCCTTGGGCTACAAGCCGCAGGAGGCCAGCAAGGCGATTTCCGCTATCAAGGAAAAAGGCTTGAGCACCGAAGACATGATTCGTCGTGCCCTGAAGGGAATGATTTAAGTGATTGAAGCCGATCGTCTGATCGCCGCCACGGGTGCCCCCCGTGACCGTGAAGAAGTACAAGACCGTGCGATTCGTCCCGTCAGTCTGGCCGATTACATCGGTCAGCCGGCGGTCCGCGAGCAAATGGAACTGTTTATCCAGGCGGCCCGTGGGCGCAGCGAGTCTCTGGACCATACCTTGATCTTCGGCCCACCCGGTTTGGGCAAGACCACCCTGGCCAACATCATCGCCCAGGAGATGGGCGTGTCGATCAAGAGCACGTCCGGGCCGGTCCTCGAGCGTCCGGGTGACCTGGCGGCGCTGCTGACCAATCTTGAGCCCCATGATGTGCTGTTCATCGACGAAATCCACCGGCTGTCGCCGATCGTCGAGGAAGTGCTGTACCCGGCGATGGAAGATTTCCAGCTCGACATCATGATTGGCGAGGGGCCGGCGGCCCGTTCCATCAAGCTCGATCTGCCGCCGTTCACCCTGGTGGGCGCCACGACCCGTGCGGGCATGTTGACCAACCCGCTGCGGGACCGTTTCGGTATCGTCCAGCGCCTGGAGTTCTACAACAACGCCGATCTGGCGACGATCGTCGGCCGCTCGGCCGGCATTCTCGGGTTGCCGCTGGATCCGGATGGCGCTTATGAGATCGCCCGACGGGCGCGGGGTACGCCGCGGATCGCCAACCGGCTGTTGCGTCGGGTCCGGGATTTTGCCGAAGTCCGCGCCAAGGGCCACATCACCAAACCGATTGCCGACCTGGCGTTGAACCTGCTGGACATCGACGAGCGTGGTTTCGACCACCAGGACCGGCGCCTGCTGCTGACCATGATCGAGAAGTTCGACGGCGGTCCGGTGGGCGTGGACAGCCTGGCGGCGGCCATCAGCGAAGAGCGCCATACCATCGAAGATGTGCTGGAACCGTACCTGATCCAGCAGGGCTACATCATGCGCACCCCTCGCGGGCGTGTGGTGACGCGTCACGCCTATCTGCATTTCGGCTTAAACATCCCGACACGAATGGGTGAGATGCCGGTGGTAGACGAATTCCTCGATGCCGTGGACGATTGAACGACCTCTGTGCAGCGACTTTTTTCAGGTTCGTGCTGTCCCAGACGACACCCGGAGCGTCATTGCATTTCGAGAATGAAAAAACAGTTGCCTGGCCGATTGGCAACCTGAGGAGTAAGCACTAGAGTATGCGCGCGCAAAACGGGCTGGAGTCGTTCGCACATCGCTGTCGCGTTTATTACGAGGACACCGATGCCGGCGGCATCGTTTACTACGTCAATTACCTCAAGTTTATGGAACGGGCTCGAACCGAACGGCTGCGGGAACTGGGTTTTGCCCAATCCGCGCTGGTGGGAGAGGACCTGTTATTCGTCGTGCATTCCAGCGAAGCGCGCTACCACGCGCCGGCGCGACTGGACGACGAGCTTCTGGTAAGTGCCGATGTCATCGAATTGAACCGTGTCAGCCTGCGCTTCAAGCAGCAGGTCAGGCGGGCTACGGATAATGCGCTGCTCTGTGAAGGGCAGTTTCTGGTGGCCTGTGTGCGCACCCATAGTTTGAAACCCCGGGCCATTCCCGAAGCTCTACGTGCGGCCTTTGCCGGCGTGAGCGGCGCCGGTACATACTCAGAGCAGGAGATAAAGCGTGGAAGCTAACGTCGTCGACCATTCCTCCATGTGGAGCCTGGTCAGCAATGCCAGCGTTGTGGTGCAGTTGGTAATGCTGATCCTGGTAGCCGCATCGGTGACCTCATGGATCATGATCTTTCAGCGCAGCAACATGCTGCGCGCCGGTCGTCGAGCCCTGGAGAGCTTCGAGGAGCGCTTCTGGTCCGGTATCGACCTGTCCAAACTCTACCGCCAGGCCGGCAGCAACCCGGACCCGGACTCGGGGGTCGAGCAGATCTTCCGTGCCGGCTTCAAGGAATTCTCCCGTCTGCGCCAGCAACCAGGCGTGGATCCTGAGGCGGTGATGGAAGGGGTGGCCCGTGCCATGCGCGTCGCCATCTCCCGCGAGGAAGAAAAACTCGAGCAAGGCCTGCCGTTCCTGGCCACCGTTGGTTCGGTCAGCCCGTACATCGGCCTGTTCGGTACCGTGTGGGGGATCATGAACTCCTTCCGTGGCCTGGCCACTGCCCAGCAAGCGACCCTGGCCACCGTGGCCCCGGGTATTGCCGAGGCACTGATTGCCACCGCCATCGGTCTGTTCGCGGCCATCCCGGCTGTTATCGCCTACAACCGCTTTGCTGCCCGCAGCGAAACGCTGACCAGCCGTTACTACACCTTCGCCGATGAATTCCAGGCGATCCTGCACCGCAAAGTGCACACCAGCGAAGAATAAGCAGGTATTTCCCAATGGCTTTAATCGCTCGAGCCCGAAAAAAGCGCAAGCCGGTTGCCGAGATGAACGTGGTGCCCTACATCGACGTGATGTTGGTGCTGCTGGTCATCTTCATGGTGACCGCGCCGATGCTCAATCAGGGCGTGAAGGTTGATCTGCCCAAGGTTTCCAGTGAAGCCTTGCCGCAGGACAACGACACCCAGGTCCTGACCATTTCGATCAAGGCTGACAAGACCTACTACTGGAACCTTGGCAGCGAAGTCGACACCGAGAAGCAGCAGGACCGGGCCATGACCTTGCCGCAGATGACCGATGCGGTGACCAAGATCATCAACGCCGGCAACAGCAACGGCAAACGCACCCAGGTCTTCATTCGCGGCGACAAGACCGTCGACTACGGTGCGGTGATGGGCGCCATGGGCGGCCTGCAGAAAGCCGGGGTCGGTAATGTTGGCTTAATCACTGAGGCGCCCTGATGCAGCAACAGCGAGAGCCGTCCGCCTCGGAAAGCTACTTCTGGCCTAGTGTCTGGGCAATTGGCCTGCATGTGCTGGTGTTTGGCATGCTGTTCGTCAGTTTTGCCATGACGCCGGAGCTGCCGCCGGCCAAGCCGATCGTGCAGGCGACCCTGTATCAGCTCAAGTCCAAGAGCCAGGCCACCACGCAGACCAACCAGAAGCTTGCCGGTGAGGCGAAGAAATCCGCCGCGCGCCAGACCGAAGTCGAGCAGATGGAGCAAAAGAAGGTCGAGCAGGAAGAGATAAAAGCTGCGGAACAAAAGAAAGAGCAAGCGGCTCAAAAGGCCGAAGAAGCCAGGAAGGCTGACGAAGCCAAGAAGGCCGACGAGGCGAAGAAAACCGCCGAGGCCAAAAAGGCCGAAGAAAAGAAACTGGCTGATATAGCCAAGAAAAAATCCGAAGAAGAAGCCAAGAAAGCCGCTGAAGAAGAGGCCAAGAAAGCGGCCGCTGAAGAAGCGAAGAAAAAGATTGTCGAGGACGCGAAGAAAAAAGCGGCCGAAGACGCCAAGAAGAAAGCTGAAGCTGACGAGGCGAAAAAGAAAATCGCCGAAGACGCGAAGAAGAAAGCCGCCGCCGACGCCGCCAAGAAAAAGGCTCAGGACGCAGCGCGTAAATCCGCCGAAGAGAAAAAGGCCCAGGCCTTGGCAGATTTGCTTTCCGACACGCCGCAGCGCCAGCAGGCATTGGCTGATGAGCAGGGCGATGAAGTCGCCGGCAGTTTCGATGATTTGATTCGCGCCCGAGCGGCAGAAGGCTGGGCTCGTCCACCTTCGGCACGCAAAGGCATGACTGTAGTATTGCAAATCGGCATGTTGCCCGACGGTACGGTTACCTCGGTCAGCGTGGCCAAGTCCAGCGGTGATGGCCCGTTCGACGCTTCGGCGGTCGCAGCGGTCAAGAACATTGGGCGATTGACGGAAATGCAAGGAATGAAACCGAGCGATTTTGCTCCCTATCGTTCATTCAAGATGACATTCACACCTGAGGATCTAGCCTTGTGAGAAACCTTCTTCGATCAATGCTGGTCGTTATCTGCTGCCTGGCAGGGATAGCGGTAGCAGAGGAAAAGAACATTCTGGTCACCAGCGGCAGCGATCGGGCGACCCCGATCGCCGTCGTACCGTTCGGCTGGCAGGGCGGTAGCGTCCTGCCGGACGACATGTCGGAAATCATCGGTAATGACCTGCGCAACTCGGGTTATTACGCGCCGATTCCGAAGCAGAACATGATCAGCCTGCCGACCCAGGCCAGCGAAGTCATCTATCGCGACTGGAAAGCCCTGGGCGCCCAGTACCTCATGGTCGGCAACATCGTGCCGGCCGGCGGTCGCCTGCAGGTGCAGTACACCCTGTTCAACGTCGCCACCGAGCAGCAAGTGCTGACCGGCAGTGTGTCGGGCAGCGTCGATCAACTGCGTGACATGGCGCACTACATCTCCGATCAGTCGTTCGAGAAACTCACCGGCATCAAGGGTGCGTTCTCTACCCGCATGCTTTATGTGACGGCCGAACGCTTCTCTGAGAAAAACACCCGCTATACCTTGCAGCGTTCAGACTATGACGGTGCTCGTGCAGTGACCCTGCTGCAATCGCGCGAGCCGATCCTGTCGCCGCGTTTCGCCCCCGATGGCAAGCGCATCGCCTATGTTTCGTTCGAACAGAAGCGCCCGCGTATTTTCATGCAACACATTGACACCGGTCGCCGTGAGCAAATCACCAACTTCGAAGGCCTGAACGGTGCGCCAGCCTGGTCGCCGGACGGTACGCGCCTGGCATTCGTGCTGTCCAAGGACGGTAACCCGGACATCTATGTGATGAACCTGGCTTCGCGGGCGATTTCTCGCGTGACCAACGGTCCCGGCATCAACACCGAACCGTTCTGGGGCAAGGATGGCTCGACCATCTACTTCACCTCCGACCGTGGCGGCAAGCCGCAGATCTACAAGACCAGCGCCAGTGGTGGTGGTGCCGAACGCGTGACGTTCGTCGGTAACTACAACGCCAACCCTAAACTGTCGGCGGACGAAAAGACCCTGGTGATGATCCATCGCCAGGATGGCTTTACCAATTTCAAGGTGGCGGCTCAGGATCTGCAGCGCGGTAGTGTAAAGATCCTCACTGATAGCACTCTGGACGAGTCGCCTACTGTTGCGCCCAACGGCACCATGGTAATCTACGCCACCCGCCAGCAGGGCCGGGGAGTCTTGATGCTCGTGTCCATTAATGGACGCGTGAGGCTCCCGCTTCCTACCGCACAAGGCGAAGTCAGAGAACCGTCCTGGTCCCCTTACCTGAACTGACGCGGCGCAATACGTTTTACTTAACACACTGGGGTTCATTAGGAGTTTCACGATGGAAATGCTGAAGTTTGGTAAATTTGCTGCGCTGGCTCTGGCCATGGCTGTAGCTGTAGGTTGCTCGTCCAAAGGCGGCGACAACGCCGGTGAAGGCGCTGTTGATCCAAACGCTGGTTACGGCGCTAACACTGGTGCAGTTGACGGCTCCCTGAGCGAAGAAGCTGCTCTGCGCGCAATCACCACCTTCTACTTCGAATACGACAGCTCGGACCTGAAGCCAGAAGCCATGCGCGCTCTGGACGTTCACGCCAAAGACCTGAAGTCGAACGGTGCTCGCGTCGTTCTGGAAGGCAACACCGACGAACGTGGTACTCGTGAGTACAACATGGCACTGGGCGAGCGTCGTGCGAAAGCCGTTCAACGCTACCTGGTACTGCAAGGTGTTTCCCCAGCTCAGCTGGAACTGGTTTCCTACGGCGAAGAGCGTCCAGTTGCTACCGGCAACGACGAGCAGTCCTGGGCTCAAAACCGTCGCGTCGAACTGCGTAAGTAATTCGTCATGCGAACGTGCCGCCGTGCTGTAACTGTTCTGGCTCTCAGCCTCGCGCCGCTTGCGGTGTGGGCTGCGGTTCCCGTGGTCGATAATGATTCCGGCTATAACAATAGCGCAAGCAATTATCCGCCTGCAGGTTACGGTACGAGCGGCGCCTATGCCGGGGGAGGGGTTTCGGCCCCTGTCTCGGCACAGGGCCAGCTGTTCAACCAACTGCAGCAAATGCAAGACCAGATTTCACGCCAGCAAGGCGCGATTGAAGTTCTGCAAAATGAAGTTTCGCGCATGAAGCAGGAAAACCTGGAGCGATACCAGGATCTTGATCGGCGCATAGGAACCGGCGTTGCACCTGCCGCGACTCCTGAGAATTCTCCAGCCGGTGGCGACTTGAACGCCCCTGGCGCAGCCGCAGGCGCGGGAGCAACTGCTCCGGCACCTGCAGCCGGCGGTGAGCCGGCTGATCCGGCGAAGGAAAAGCTCTATTACGATGCGGCCTTCGATCTGATCAAAGCCAAGGATTTTGACAAGGCCAGCCTGGCCTTTGCCGCTTTCCTTCGCAAATACCCTAACAGCCAGTATGCGGGCAACGCCCAATATTGGCTGGGTGAAGTGAACCTGGCCAAGGGCGACCTGCAAGGTGCCGGTCAGGCCTTCGCCAAGGTCTCGCAGCTCTATCCCAAGCACGCCAAGGTGCCGGACTCGCTCTACAAGCTCGCTGACGTGGAGCGTCGCCTGGGCCACACCGACAAGGTCAAGGGCATTCTGGAGCAGGTGGTGGCCCAATACCCGGGTACCTCCGCCGCCCAATTGGCTCAGCGTGACTTGCAGCGTATGTGAGGCTGTTTGATCCGTTTCGAAGAAACCCGCGCTTGTCGCGGGTTTTTTCGTTAGAATTCACGCCCTTTTTATGAAACACGCTTCTTGGGATCTGCGCGTTGGCGGGGTTGCTGGAAGTGCCTGACGGAGGCGGACAGCCTGTTTAGCTGTTACGCCCGTGGCGACTATGCAAGACACATTGAGAATTACCGAAGTTTTTTACTCGTTGCAGGGTGAAACGCGAACGGCCGGGCTGCCCACAGTATTTGTGCGCCTCACCGGTTGCCCGTTGCGTTGCCAATACTGCGACAGTGCCTACGCCTTCAGTGGCGGCACCCTGCGCAGCCTCGACGACATCCTTGAGCAGGTGGCCGGTTTTCGCCCGCGCTACGTCTGCGTTACGGGGGGCGAACCACTGGCGCAACCCAACGCGATCCCCTTGCTCAAGCGGTTGTGCGATGCCGGTTACGAGGTATCGCTGGAAACCAGCGGCGCCTTGGACATCGCACCCGTTGATCCGCGAGTCAGCCGCGTCGTCGATCTGAAGACCCCAGGGTCCAAGGAAGCCCATCGCAATCGCTATGAGAACATCGAACTGCTGACGCCCAACGATCAGGTCAAGTTCGTTATCTGCTCGCGGGAAGATTATGACTGGGCCGTGTCCAAGCTGATTCAATACGGGCTCGACCAGCGGGCTGGCGAAGTGTTGTTTTCGCCAAGTCATCATGACTTGAACGCCCGGGAGCTGGCGGACTGGGTGGTGGCGGACAATTTGCCGGTGCGCCTGCAATTGCAGCTGCATAAATATCTTTGGAACGACGAGCCGGGGCGCTGATATGACTGAACACTCGAACATTGCAGAAAAACGTGCCGTCATCCTGTTGTCCGGCGGCCTCGATTCCGCGACGGTCGTGGCCATGGCGCGTGCCGAGGGCTACCGCTGCTACACCATGAGTTTCGATTACGGCCAGCGCCACCGCGCCGAACTGCACGCCGCCGAGCGGGTGGCCCGGGACCTGGGCGTCGTCGAACACAAGGTGATCGGCCTGAACCTCAACGGCATCGGCGGCTCGGCCTTGACCGACAGCTCCATCGACGTGCCTGAAACTCCCAGCGAAGGCATCCCGGTGACCTACGTGCCGGCACGCAACACGGTGTTCCTGTCCCTGGCCCTGGGCTGGGCGGAGGTGCTGGGCGCCCGTGATATCTTCATCGGCGTCAACGCCGTGGATTATTCCGGCTACCCGGACTGCCGTCCGGAGTTCGTCGAAGCGTTCGAGCGTATGGCCAACCTGGCGACCAAGGCCGGTGTAGAAGGGCAGGGCTTCCGTATTCAGGCACCACTGCAGAATCTCAGCAAGGCCGACATCGTTCGGGCGGGGGTGAAGCTTGGCGTGGACTACGGGCTCACCGTTTCCTGCTATCAGGCTGACGATCAGGGGCGCGCCTGCGGCAAATGCGACAGCTGTCGCCTGCGTGCCGAAGGCTTCGCGGCGGCGGGTGTGAGCGATCCAACCCCTTATTTTTGATTTATTTCAAATTAGGTGTTGAATAGTCCTTAGAAATCAGTATTATACGCGCCACCACACAGCGGGTCGTTAGCTCAGTTGGTAGAGCAGTTGGCTTTTAACCAATTGGTCGTAGGTTCGAATCCCACACGACCCACCATTTTTAGCAGTTTTAAAAGTCTGGAAGGCCCACGAAAGTGTGGATTTCCGGATTTTTTTTTGCCTGTAGAAAACTCGCCGCTTGAAAACCGGAACCACCCGACGATTCGAGTGGTTCCCTGGGTTGTTAAAGCAAGCCGTCCTCGGCGCATACCTTCACGATCTGTTCGCGAAACCAGATGTTGGCGTTGTCCTGGCCGGGTTTCTCGCTCCACATCATATCCAGCGTAAAGTTCGGTAAGCCCACTGGTGGCCTGCGATGGCTATATTTGCCTTCATCGCAGGTCAACGCCTGGATACGCCGAGGCAACGTCAGGATGAAGTCGGTTCCCGGAATCATATTCAGTGCTGCCACGTAGCTGTTGGCCCGAGCGACAATCTGTCGGTTGTAGCCTTGCCGGGCGAGCCAGCCGTCCACCATGTTGGTGTCGGAGGTCCAGGGCGTCGGAAAAACATGCTGGCAGGCGACGAACGCCTCCAGATCAAATTCCTCCCTGGGCAGTGAAAAGTCTTTATCGACCACGCAGACCAGTTCATCTTCCAGTAATACTTGCGAGCGCAACCCCTTCGCGCCGCGATGAAAGTTGGGGCCAAAACAAACAACCAGGTCGAATCGACCCTCCATCAATTCGTCAACCGGAATATCTTTGTGAAATTTCGTGATGTTAATGATAACGGGGAAACGGCTGCCAATGAATCGTTTCACTAGCTGGGGAAGTATAAGAAGTTCGAAGTACTCCGGGGCGCAAATATTGAATGTTATTTCTTTCTGCGTGGGGTCGAATGTTTGAATGCCGGAGTGGCATATATTTATGGTCTTGAGGATGTTGAGTACATGGCTGTACATGGCCGTGGCTTTGTTCGTGGGCCGCATGCCACTACGGGTATTGATGAATAACTCATCTTCGAAACTTGTGCGCAGCTTCTTCAGGCAGTAGCTCACGGTTGACTGGCTCACACAAAGGGTCTCGGACACCTCGGTGACGCTGCTTTGCTCGTACACCGCGACAAACACCATCAGGTCCTGCATGTCCAGCTTTCTAAGCAAATTACTATTGAGCATAAGATCCTTCTCGGCGCAATCCATCAGCTAGCGTCCCTTGTTTTTATGACAAAGGGGTTTATTTATATATTAGCGGAAGGCATTTATTTTTTAAATGGCTTGTGGGAATTTTCTTAAATATGCTCGCCTCGCTTTTTATAGAAATCCTGCACAAGGACGGAGGAGGACGATATGCAAATTCGCGTCGCAGAAACTAAGACACCGTTATGGGTGCAAGCCACTGAAGTAGTGAAAGAGAAATTTCGCCGTTCTTATTCGGCGTCGGTTGAACCGAATCCACAATACTTTGCGGTCACCCAGGATCCGTCAGACCGTATTCTTGCCTGTGCCGGTATTACATTCGCGGACCACCGCACACTGTTTTCCGAGCAATACCTGGCGCAACCGATAGAAGTGATTTTGTCCCAGCGCCTGGAGAAAACGATCGACCGCTCAAACATTGTCGAGATCGGCAATTTGATCTCCCATCACCTGACGGCCGGCATGATTCTGGTCAACATGATTCCCCTGTTGTCCTGGTGCATGGGTGGGCATTACTTGTTGTGTACGGTGACACCCCGCGTTCGGCAAATGATGGAAAGTTGCCAAATCGATTTCGAGCCGCTGCTGACAGCAGACCCTGCGCGCCTGGGCGAGGAGGGTGGCAAGAACTGGGGGACTTATTACTCCAAATTGCCGGTCACCGGGTTCATCCGGGTAGACCCGCAGCGCTCGCGTTTCGCGGCCATGACGCTCAATACCTCGTTCACCCAACTGCCTGGCGATTCACTGGCGAGGGCGCAGCCATGAGCGGTGGATTTATCCATCACTTGCAAAGCGCGTTGCAAGACAATCGCCAGGCTGTCTGCGCGGTGGACTGGTCGGCGTCGGGCGGCGAGCCGGTGGCATTGACCTATGGCGAGCTGGAACATCGTGCCCTCAATCTGGCCGCCGAACTGCAACGGCGTTTTCCCAGCCCGGCCCATGGCGATCATGTGGTTTTGGGAATTGCCACGCGTAACAGCAGCGACTGGCTGGTGGCCGATCTTGCTTGCCTGTTTGCCGGGATTACCGCGTTACCGTTGCCATTGGCTTTCAGCCAGGCTCAGGCGGAGCACCTGGCCGAGCGTTGCGACGGGTTTGTAGTGGATGCCGCCGGGCAGCGGACACTGGCGCAACGATGGAAGTTGAATTTCCCTGAAAGCCGTTTGCGCCACATCAGCGAGCCGGTCATCGAACAGCCTTTGTTGCATACGCCCGACGGTGATGAAGACTGGATCTGCAAAATCATTCACACCTCGGGCACGACCAGTCGCCCGAAGGGCGTGCAGTTGAGTACCCAGGCGGTCGGCGCCGTGCTGGCATCGCTGCGTCAACGTATGCCCGCCGATGCTCATCGCCGTTACCTGTCGCTGGTGCCCTTGAGTTTGCTGCTCGAACAGGTGACTGCCGCCTATCTACCGTTGCTGGCGGGCGGAACCGTGCATTTCTTGCCACCGAACGAAGCATTGCTCGGCGAGCCTGGGGCTTCGCCACAGCGTCTGGTCGAGTGGATCCTGCAGGTCCAGCCAACGGCCCTGACAGTGCCGCCGGTGATGGTCAACCGCTTCCTGGAACAAATGGACGAGGGCGGCGAGCAGGGCGAGAGACTGGCGCGCTATCTGCAATCGGGTGCGCATATTACCTGTGGCGGTGCGGCGGTCAGCATCGATGTACTGCGCGGACTGGAAGAACGGGGCATTGCTGTGTACCAAGGCTACGGCCTGTCCGAGAACGCCTCGGTGGTCAGCATGAACACCTTCGAACAGCAGCGCCTGGGCAGCGTGGGCAAACCCTTGCCCCATGTCCAGGTGCGTATTGGCGCCGACCAGACCATTGAGGTCAAGAGCAGCTCACTGTTCAGTGGCTATTCCGGCACTGACCCTAGCGCCTGCTCCATGTCCGCCGATGGCTGGATGGACACTGGAGACCTGGGCATGCTGGACGACGATGGCTACCTCTATGTGCACGGGCGCAAGAAGAACGTGATCTGCCTGCCCAACGGGCGCAACGTCAGCCCTGAACAGGTTGAGCTGGAGTATCGCAAATACCCCGGCGTCAACGATGCCGCAGTGTTTTTCGATGAGCACCATGGCCTGGTGGCGTTGCTGTGTGTCGAGTCGGCCCCCGCGCGCGATGAGCTGGTGGCCTGGTCCGCCCGGCGTTTTTCCGACATCGAAAGACCCAGCCGACTCTGGTTGTTGACCCAGGACGACCCGTTGATCGAGCAGCTTTACACCGTTACCGGCCGGCCAAAACGCGCCGACATCGCCACTGTTTTTTCCACTCTGCAAGGGACTGCATCCAATGACCACGCCTGCCTTTCACTTTGAAACCGCGGACATCTCCATCGTCGAGTCGCACCACTTCGCCAGCCTGGGCAAGAGCGAGCTGTATGAGCTGCTGGGCCATTACGGGGTCGTGCTGTTTCGTAACTGTATCCACAGCGCCGAAGATTTCAGCGCCTACGTCAAACAAAACAGTTCGCGGCTGAGCCTGGATCCGGCCCGCGTCATGGTGGGCGGCGCGGCACAGTTGGTGGACGCGGGACATCAGGCGGTTGGCCTGCACTGCGAAAACGGTAACTCGCCGTTCTGGCCGGACATGACCTGGTTCTATTGTCAGGAAGCACCACGCAAGGGGTCGCAAACGACGTTGTGTGACGGTGAGAAGGTGTTGGCGAAACTGTCTCCAGCCTGCCGCAGTTTTTTTGAAGAAAACCCTATCCGCTACAGCCGTACCGTTGCGGGGGAAAAGTGGCGTCGTTTGGTTTGCCACTATTCGCCAGCGTTGTCGGACCCGGCGGCCGTCGAAATCGAGGACCTGTGGCAAATCATCGGGGAGGACCCGCAGACGGTTATTTCCTTCAACCCGGCCGATGACTCCATTCACTACGCCTTCAGCACTCCGGCGATCCTCACGTCCGCGTTCAGCCAGCGTCCGGCCTTCGCCAACAGCATCCTGGGACCTTCCTTCAACTACGAAGCTCCGGTGATCGACACCGTGGGGGGGCAGCCGATTCCTGCTGGGTTTCTGCGGGAAATTGCCGAAGTGTCCGCCCAGTACACCTGCCCGGTTGGCTGGCGCGATCACGACGTGGTGATGATCGACAACCGTCGGGTCATGCACGGTCGTGAAACCATCGTCGACGAACGTCGACGCATCTTCAACGCCTTGAGCTATCGCTGAGACTCATCATGACGAACAACAACAAATACATTGTCAGCGGACAGTACGAGAGTTATCTCGATGGCGATGGCCGGCAGATTATCGACCTGAGCGGCGGGTTCGGTTTCCAGGTGCCGTCGGTGATCGAGGCGGTCAGTCGCCAAGCGGACATCATGGGGTTATCCAACCGGGTGCTGATGTCCCAACCGCTTATTGCCTTGTGCCGACGCCTGGCCGAGCTGCTGCCTGCGCCGCTCGTCAACTCTTATGTGTGCAGCTCCGGGGATGAGGCGTTCGAGGGCGCATTGAAGTTGTGCAAGGGCCTCAAGCCCAAGGGCAACACCATCGTGTTCATCCAGGGGGGGGATTATGGCGCGCTGACCTACGGACGTTGCCTCAGCGCCGCGCAAGATGATCTGGCCGTGCAGAGTTTTCTAGGGTTCAAGCGAGTGGCGATTCGGCATCTGGCTGACCTGGACACGGTGGACTGGAGCGATTGTTTCGCGGTGTGCCACAGCAACACCCGCGTGGATGCCAGCGGCCGATTGCAACTGCTCGATGCTGCACTGCTCGAGCAATTGCATGCCCGCGCAGCACAGGCTGGCGCGCCGGTCATCGCGGTCGACACCCACAGTTGCCTCGGTAGCCTGGGGACGCTGTTCGGTTTCCAGCGTTATCGTCCTGTCCCGGACATTGTCGTGCTTGGGGGCCCCCTGGGGGGCAGCGCGATTCCCATCGGCACCTATACCTGCAGCGAGCGCATGGCCTGGCAGGTCTATGGGCGCAGCAGTCCGGCCAAACACGGCAGCACCACCGCTGGTAATCCGATGGCGTGTGTAGCGGCCCTGGCCGCCCTGGATTATGTGCAGGCCCACGACTCGCCTCTGCATTGTCTGGAGAACGGTCAGCGGCTGGTGCAAACCCTGGCGCCATTCGGAGCGGTGGCTGTGGGTGGCTGGGTCAGCCTGCCGCTGGCCGATGATCTGCAGCCGTCCCTGCTGTGCGAAGCGCTTTACCAGCAAGGCGTTTATATCAGCCCACCCCGGGGCCGCGAATTGATCTTGCGCTGCCCGATCACTGCACGCCCCGAACAGATTCAACGTGCCGCCCACCTCATCAAGGAGACGCTAAGCCATGTCCTTACTCAGGCCGCATGAACAACTGCTGGATGATTGCCAGCGGCACTGGAGCGCATCGGCGGCCAAGCTGTATCGCCTGGGCAAGACCAGCGTCGAACAGCAGACCGATGGCATCCATGTCACCGATCACACCGGCAAGCGCTTCATTGACTGCGCGTGCAGCTACGGGGTGTTCATCGTCGGGCATCGCAACCCGACGGTGCGTGAGCAGGTGCAGGCGCAATTGAATCAGTTGGCCTGGGTCCCGGAAGGCCGGCGCCATCCGCTTCAAGACAAGCTGTCCGAGCGGCTTTGCCAACTGGTGCCGGGAGAATGGGGCGACGTGCAATTCATGGTTTCGGGTGCCGAGGCCGTCGAGCAGAGTCTGCGTTATGTGCTGCGGATCCAGCCTCAGCGGCGCAGGATCGTCGTGATGAGCGGCTCTTATCATGGCAAGACTTTGGCGGCGATGAGCATTCTGGGCCAGCTACAGCACCACAGCAGTTATGGCATCGCTTGCCCCGAAGTGACCTGTGTCCCCTACGGCGATTTCGCCGCCCTGCAAAAGGCCGTGGGCGAGGGTGTCTGTGCGGTGTACGTCGAGCCGATTCTGGGCGGCGCTCATCTGCAGGTGCCCCCGGTGGGCTACATGGCCAACCTTCGCGCCTTGTGCGACGCCACGGGCACGCTGCTGGTGGCGGATGAAATCCAGACCGGTTTCGGCCGATGCGGCAAATGGTTCGCCGTGCAATATGACGACGTGGTGCCTGACATCATGATCCTCTCCAAGGGCCTGACCGGCGGCTACACCTCGTTCGCTTGCGCCATGTACAGCCGGCGCCTGGCCACCCAGTATCCACTCAGCGAAATCGAGCCCGACACGCGAACCAATGGCGGGCATCCGCTAGCGTGTGCCTCGGCGCTCGCGGCCATCGACTACATCGAGCAACACAACTTGGTGGAGCTGTCGCGGGTCAACGGTGGGTTGCTGCGCCACGGTCTGCAACGACTGGCCTTGCGTTATCCGCACATCATCGAGGATGTGCCGGGCGTCGGCCTGATGACGGGCCTGCGCCTGCGTGGTTCGGTCTATGAGGCGCTGATGAGCATGGAGCTGGGCAAGCGTGGCGTCCACGCCGGGCATTCCATGAATGAAAAGGCCGAACGCCCGGTGTTGCGTTTCTATCCGCCGCTGAATATCACGCCCGAAGCCTTGCAGCATGTCCTGGCGATGATCGAAGAGTCCCTGCAAGCCATCGATCGGCGCCCGGCGCTGGCGGTGAAAGCGTTTTCCCTGGTGGTGCGCAACATGTATCTGTTGCCCAACAAGTGGCTGCGCAGCAAGGAGGCGTCATGAGCCTGTTCAACCCCGATACGCTGACCCTGCGGGAAATGGCCGGTCTGCTGCGCCGTGGCGTGCTGACCAGTGTCACGTTGCTGGAGTTTTACCTGCAACGCATCGCTGAGCGTAACCGGCACATCAACGCACTGATCCAGCTGGCGCCAGTCGAGGAACTGCGGCGCCAGGCTCGCGAGGCTGACGAGATGGCGCGCGTTGGCCAGATCAGTGGCCCGCTGCATGGCATTCCCATCACCATCAAGGATGTCCTGCATGTGCGTGGTTTCAAGATGTCCCGAGGGCTGGGGGAGCTGTTGGGCGAACCCAGCGAGCAGGACGCAACGGCCGTTGCCCGGCTTCGACAGGCCGGGGCGATCATTCTGGGCATCAGCAATGTGCCTGAGCTGTGCATGGCCTTCGAAACCGAAAACCTGGTCTATGGCCGGACCCTGAACCCCCACGACCTGCAACGCTCCGCCGGCGGCAGCAGCGGCGGTGAGGCCGCGGCGATCGCTGCCGGGTGTTCCCCGGCCGGGCTGGCGTCCGATGCATGTGGCAGTGTGCGGATACCGGCGCACTTCAATGGCATCTGCGGCTTGAAACTGACCCAGGGACGGGTGCCGCTGACCGGCCAGTTTCCCAATGACCGTTCCGGGCTGTTCCACATGACCTCGGCCTTTGGCGTGATGGGCCGCTATGTCGATGACCTGGCGCTGCTCGGCCAATTGATCAGCGGTGCCGACGGACAGGATCCGGACACCGTCGACGTACCGTTCACCGCCAGCGAGCCGCTGGCCAACCTGCGGGTGGCGCTGTTCTCGGCGTCGAGCCGCCCGCCGGTCAGCGCGGCGGTGAGCCAGGTATTGCAGCACGTCGAACGATGCCTGGGTCCGGTGGTGGCCGAGGTGAGCACGGTCGCGCCGCCGATGCTCGATGAGGCCTGTGATGTGCTGTGGCGGGTGTTCATCACCGGCGCTGACGCCGGTCGCGGTTGGCGGCAATTGTTCGAGTCCATGAACAAGCGACGTTTTACCCCGGCCATCGCTCAATTGCTGGACATGAGCGAGGCGGTGGAGTTGACCGTGGATGAGGTCAAACGCGACTGGATCATGATCGATACGTTTCGCTATGAGTTGGCGAAATTCTTCAAGCAGCATGACCTGTTCATCTGCCCGGTATTTCCGGACGTGGCGTTCCGTCACGGGGAGTCCCTGGAGGATCGCGACCGGTATGCCTTCGTGTTCCCGTTCAGCCTCAGCGGTTCCCCGGCAGTAGTGATCCGCGCCGGAACGGACCCGGCTACCGGGATGCCCATCGGCATCCAGATTGTCGGGCCTCATTGGCAGGAAGAACGGTTGTTGGCGGTGGCTGCTTTCCTGGAGCGTGAGCTGGAGCGCTGGAGTCCGGTTACGCCCCGTCCGGCATCGACGTACTGACCGCCCTCAAGCCGTGACGGTTCTGGTGTTTCGGCTGCTGAGCACCAGTGCCAGCATGCCGATACCCACCAGGGCAGCACCGAGGATCTCGATCATCAGCGGTTGCTGCCTGAGCCAGAACCAGTGCAGTACGGTCACGAACAGGGTGCTGAGGTAGACATAGGAAACCACCGTGGACGGCGCGATTACCCCAATTGCCCGGTGCAACAGCCAGAAAGTGGCGAGGGTGCCGAACACGGCCAGGTACATCAGCCAGCCGATGTCCAGCGTCGACAACTGCAGAGCGCTGCGCCAGTCGCCGCTGAACAGGCAAAACACCAGCAAAAACAGCGCCCCGAACAGCATGTTCCAGAACGTCATCGTCACCGGGTCGCGGCCTTTCAGCGCGCGGACCTTGAACCGTTGGCTGAGGGGGGAATACAGCGCCATCGCCAGGCAACCGGCGCCGAAAACCAGCACGGGATAGAGCGCCGGCAATTGTCCCGGAGCCGACCCCTTGAGGGTCAGCAACACTGCGCCGATCGCTGCGGTCGACATCGGCAGCAGGCGGGTCTTGAGGCTTGGGTTGGGCAGCAGAAATACCTCGAACAACAAGGTCATCAACGGCACCAGCGTGTACAGCGTCGCGGTATTGACCGCCGAGGTGTAGCGCAACGCTTCGAACAACGAACCGAAGTACGTTGCCAGCAACAGGCCAAGTACGGCATGGGCCAGCAGGCCTTTGCCGGAGACCGGCGAGGTGTTTTTCAGCAGCAACAGCGGCAGGAACATCAGGGCGGAAAACAGCAGTCGCAAGCCGGTGAGCAGGATCGGATCGATTGACTGACTGACCTGCGCCGCGGCAAAGAACGACGCTGCGATCAGGATTGCCCAGATGAGCATGCCCCAGTGAGCGGCTGCGAAACCGACGTTTTTCATCAAGGTTCTATTCCTGCTTTCAAATACCGGAACGTCATGAGGGACAAATCGGCCGGCTGTCATGGTGAGTGTGAAAAACAGGGCCGCAGTCAACTGCAGCCCTTTGACGCCACTAGCTGATATGTCGCGCGTAGTGTTTGGGATTGAAGCGCAGGACCATCACGATCATCAGCGCCATGACCGCGGTGAGCGACCACCAGGCCCATTCGAAGCTGCCCAACTGATCGCGGATCATCCCGGCAATCAATGGCGAGAGCCCGGCGATCAGGTAGCCGATACCTTGCACGAAGGCCGTCAGACCACCGGCCCGACGTGGGTTGTCCAAGTGATCGAGGGACACGATCAGGCTCATTGGGAACAGACCGCCAATGCCCAGCCCCAGCAGGCAAGGCCACAACAGGCTGAAGCGGTCCGGGCTAAGGATCAGGCCGCAGAACCCCGCGATGATCAGGGCCAGCAAAACCGCCAGGACCAGGCGCTTATCCTGGCTGCGGTTGGCAATCGCCGGGGTGACGAGGCCGGACAATACTTCCATCGCGGTGAGGAACCCCAGCAGCAGGCCGGCGTGCTGTTCGCTCCAGCCTTTCTCCACGTAATACGGCGCCAGCCACGCCAGCACGCAGGTGTAGGAGGCGGTGCCGAGGCCGAAGAAGATCGCCAGCAGCCAGGCCCGCGAGTTGCTGAAAAACGATTCCTGGCGCTGTGCCGGGGCTGCGGGCAAAGGCGTGACGGCCGCGCGCTGGGCGTACCAGCAGCCCAGGGCGATCAGCGCCAGCAGTGCCCAGATCGCCAGGCCGATACGCCAGCTGCCGGTCTGCGCCAGGACGAACGGTGAAAACGACGCCGCAAGCGCCGCGCCGCCCATGATGGACGTGACGTACAGGCCCATGAACAACGAGACATTGTCGGCGAAGCGCGATTTGATCAGCGCCGGCATCACGGCCTGGATCAGGGCGATACCGATCCCCGCCAGCACCGCGCTGATAATCAGCTCGGCGGCGCTGTCCAGGTACAGGCGCGATGCCGTGGCGATGCCGATGATCAGCAGCGACAGCACGATGGTGCGGTGCTCACCGATGCGCAGGGCAATGCGCATGCCCAAGAACATCGCCAGACCCATGGCCATGACCGGCAACATGGTCAGTAACGAAGCGGTGCTGAAACTCAGCGGCACCTCGCCGCGAATGGCTGATAACAATGGCCCGACAGCCGCCATAGAGGGGCGCAGGTTCAGTGCCACCAACACCACGCTGACCATCAGCCAGACGGCGTGGGTGCTTGAAGTTCGAACGTTTTCCATAACAGAGCCTTGCTGGATAAAGCTCCATTTAGGCTGGGATGTGAGGGGTGGGGCAAACTGAAATCTGGTGGGGGGTATTTAAAAATCAGGTGCACTCCAAACCCCTGTTCAGTGGAGTCAGTCGTGCTATTCCATCGCCGGACTCAACGTCCCGAGCCATGCCACCAACGCCAGTATTACCACCGCCACGGACAGCTCCAGAGCCATGCTGCGCCGCAGGGCATTGACCGCCACGCTGTGCTCCCCGGTCTGCCGAGCCTGTTCCAGCAACGGGCTCAGATGAAAACGATTCAGCGCGGCAAACACCAGCATCGCCGCGAACAACACGACTTTCAGCGCCAGCAATTGACCATAGGTGCTATCCAGCAGCCCGTCGACGCGAGGACCGACGATGAACAGATAGTTCACCACCCCTGTCACACTGATCACCACCACAATCACCGCCCCGGCGGTTTCAAACCCGGTCAGGGTTCGCGCCAGGACCGGCAGCCGGTGTTCAGCCTGGCGAAGCAGCAGGGCAAACGCAGTCAGGGCGCCTACCCAGCCGCCCGCTGCCCACAGGTGCAGAAAATCGGTGATGAAGTGCCAGTTACGGCGCAGGCCTTCGTCCATGGCGCCATGTCCGGTCCAGGCCAGTGTCGCCAGGGCCACGGCACCGCTGAGGGTGACCAGCCACAAGCTGACGGTCGGAGCCGTGTGGTTCAGGGCCACCGCTATTGCCGCCAGCAACAGCGCCGCGATCCGAACACTCCAGCTCACACCCACGTCGGTCTCGAACACCATCATTTCAATGTGCGGCAACAGCTCGTTCCAGTCGGTGACGCCGCTCATGGCCCAGGCCATGCACAGCATGGCGGCCACCGACAACAGCACGCCAAACAGCGCTGTGGTCAGCACAAGTGCTTTGAAATGCACCACCACGCCCGAGATCCGCTCTGGGCCGCGCAAGCTATACAGACCGAACGCAGCCAGGCCGAACAACACCATCAGATCCAGGTACAGGGCCAAGCGCAGAACAATGTTGAGCAGGTCAATGTTGATCGAGGCGCTCAAGTCACTTCACCTTGAACGTGACATTGCCGGTGATCGGGTGAGTATCGGACGACACCGCGCGCCACTGGACCTGGTAGGTGCCGGTGGTGAGCGGAGCGTTCGGGGTAATGACCATGGTTTTGGGGTCATCGCTGCCGGAGACCTTGGCCTTCATGGGCATGGGCGAGTGCGCCGACATGCCGGGCATCCCGGTCATGACCAGCTTGGCGCCGGAGAACTTGGTCATCAGGTTCTCGGAAAAATGCAGTTCGATCTTTGCCGGCGCCGCACCTTCAGCACCTTCGGCGGGCGTGGAGGAAAGCAGCTTTGGGTGCGCTTGGGCCAGGCCACTGATTAACAGGCCTGTGGACAGCGCGACGGTGACTACAGCGGTTCTGATAAATGACATGCAAGGACTCCTACAGCTCAGGTTTCTAGTTTTTTAGTTGACTGCGATTACAAACACCCTCAGAACCACATGCGCACGCCCAGCACCAGGCGTGCCTCGCTGCGGTCTTCGTTCTCTTCCCGGGCGTAGTCGGCAGTGTTGCCGTAGACGCGGTTCCAGGTGACGCCGATATAAGGGGCGAACTCACGGCGGATTTCGTAGCGCAGCCGCACACCCACTTCAGTGTCCGACAGCCCGGAGCCGACACCGCGATCGGGATCGTTCTTGCCGTAAAAGTTGGCTTCGGCGGTGGGTTGCAGGATCAGACGATTGGTCAGCAGGATGTCGTAGTCGCCTTCCAGGCGCACCGCACTCTGACCGCCTTCGCCGATGAACGCGGTGGCCTCGGCTTCAAAGTTATACAGCGCCATGCCCTGTACACCGAAGGCGGCCCAGGTTTGCGGGTCGCCCGGCTTGAAATCCTGGCGCACGCCGGCGACCACGTCCCACCAGGGGCTGAAGGCATGCCCCCACAGTGCCTGGAGTTCGGCTTCCTCGGTCTTGCCGTTGGTGCGTTCGCCTTCGGAGCGCAGCCACAAGCGATCGATGTCGCCGCCGATCCAGCCCGAGGCGTCCCAGCTCAGGGCACTGCCATCATCGGCGTCTTGCCATTCCAATTGGTCGATGAGCAAGAATGAATGGATGGCGCTGTCATGCACGGCATGGCCGCCATGGTCTTCGTAGACGGCGGCGCGGTCGGCGTCGGTCAGCTCGGGAATCGGCGTGCGGCTGCTGGTGGGGGCCGATTGCATCGGTTCCATCCCCTGCATCGAGTCCATGCCTTGCATCTGGCTATGGTCCATCCCCTGCATCTGGCTGTGATCCATGCCTTGCATGGCATCGCTCGCGGCCCAGGCCGAGCCAGTGGCGCCCAGGGTGAGGCTGGCAAAAAGTGCCAGGGGGTAGTGAAAAATAGTGGTCATGGTCGGCTCCTCATTCCTGCACCCGAACTTCACGGAACATCCCCATCTCCATGTGGAACAGCAAGTGGCAGTGATATGCCCAGCGTCCGAGGGCGTCGGCGGTGACCCGGTAACTGCGTTTGGAGCCCGGCGGCACATCGATGGTGTGCTTGCGCACCATGAACTGGCCATTCTCGTCCTCCAGATCGCTCCACATACCGTGCAGGTGGATGGGGTGAGTCATCATGGTGTCGTTGATCAGCACGATGCGCAGGCGCTCGCCGTACTTGAGCAGCAGCGGTGCGGCATCGGAGAACTTCACGCCGTTGAACGACCAGCTGAATTTCTCCATGTGGCCGGTCAGGTGCAGTTCGAGGGTGCGGCCCGGTTCACGCCCGTCGGGGTCGGGGAACGTGCTGCGCAGGTCCGAGTAGGTGAGGACCTTGCGACCGTTGTTGCGCAGGCCCATGCCCGGGTCGTCGAGCTTGGGGCTGACGCTCATGGCCTGCATGTCCACCAGCGGATTGTCTTTTTCGGAGTCTGGATGGGACAGCCCGTCGTCCATGCCTTGCATGGAGCCGTGGTCCATCCCCGCCATTTGACTGTGATCCATGCCCGCCATGCCCTGCATCGAGCCGTGATCCATACCACCCATGCCCATGTCGTCCATGGTGACCAGTGGCCGTGGATCCAGCGGCGGCACCGTTGCCGAAAGACCGGAACGGGTCGCCAGGGTGCCGCAGGCGTAGCCGGTACGGTCCATCGATTGGGCAAACAGCGTATAGGCTTCTTCGCTTGGCTCGACGATAACGTCATAGGTTTCGGCCACGGCGATGCGCAGCTCATCGACGCTCACCGGTTTGACGTACTGTCCATCGGACGCCACCACGGTCATTTTCAGGCCGGGGATGCGCACGTCGAAATAGGTCATGGAGGAGCCATTGATCAAGCGCAGGCGAAGGCGTTCGCCGGGTTTGAACAGACCGGTCCAGTTCATGTCCGGCGTCTGGCCGTTCATGAGGTAGGTGTAGGTGGCGCCACTGATGTCGGCCAGGTCGGTGGGGTTCATCTTCATTTCGGCCCACATCTTGCGATCGGCCACGGTGGCGGCCCAGCCGTTCTTGCCGACATCGTCAATGAAATCACCGACGGTGCGTTTGTTGTAGTTGTAGTAGTCCGATTGCTTCTTGAGCTTGCGGATGACATCGGCGGGGTCTTCGTCGGTCCAGTCGGTGAGCATCACCACGTAGTCGCGCTCGTACTGGAAGGGCTCGGGCTCCTTGGCGTCGATCACCAGTGGGCCGTAGACCCCGGACTGTTCCTGGAAGCCGGAATGACTGTGGTACCAGTAAGTACCGTTTTGCCGGACCTTGAATTGATAGACGTACATGCCATCGGGCTCGATGCCCTTGAAGCTCAACCCCGGCACGCCGTCCATGTTGGCCGGCAGCAGAATGCCGTGCCAGTGGATGGAGGTTGGATCTTTCAAACGGTTGCGCACCCGCAGGGTCACGGTGTCGCCCTCACGCCAGCGCAGCAGCGGGCCGGGGATGCCGCCGTTGATGGTCTGGGCGATGCGCGGATTGCCGGTGAAGTTGACCGGGCTTTCGCCGATGAACAGGTCGAACTCGGTGCCCGTCAGTACATTGGGTTGGCCGGGGCTGGTGACCGCCCAGACGGGCGCGCGCCACAAGCCCAGGCCAGCCAGGATGCCGCCGGCAGTCAGGCCTTTTACGAAGGTTCGCCGGGAAGTATTTGATTGCATGCCGTTTGAAGTCCGTCAGTCGATTTGCAGCGAGCACAGGGGCGTCCGTGTGCAGGGTTGAAAGAAAGATGACACAGGCGGGAACGCGAAGTGATTACATTTCAGTCAGGTTGACGCGGCTGTGAGAGCAAGGCTTGCTCGCGATGAAGGCCATGCGGTTTTTCAGAAATCGAGGCGCCAGCTTCGCGGGCAAGCCTTGCTCCCACAGATAGAGCGCTGGCCACAGGGCACAGGTCAGAATGATCTTTTGCAACGGCGGGTTATTCTGTAGCCTTGCCGGCTTCACGCTATACCGTGCCTGATTGATACCCACTTTCCCGGCGGTACCCGAGTGGTCCGGAGCCGGGTGTATACTCGACTTTCGCGCAAAACGCGCCTGCAGGTCTTGCGAACATGACGCAAATTTCCGAACGCCTTCTGGTTCAGGCCCATCTCGACGCCAAACAGCCCAAGCCGCTGACCGCCGAGCAAGAGGCCTGGTACCGCGCCGCCATCGCCGCCGAGCTCAAGGCTCAGGATGCGGTGCTGGTCGCGCACTTCTACTGCGACCCGATCATCCAGGCCCTGGCCGAAGAGACCGGGGGCTGTGTGTCCGATTCCCTGGAAATGGCCCGCTTCGGCAACGCCCATCCGGCCAAGACCGTGGTGGTGGCCGGGGTCAAGTTCATGGGCGAGACCGCCAAGATCCTCAACCCCGAAAAACGCGTATTGATGCCGACCCTGGAAGCCACGTGCTCCCTGGACCTGGGTTGCCCGGTGGAGGAGTTCTCGGCGTTCTGCGACCAGCATCCGGAACGCACCGTGGTGGTGTACGCCAACACGTCGGCAGCGGTCAAAGCCCGGGCCGACTGGGTGGTGACGTCCAGTTGCGCACTGGAAATCGTCGAGAGCCTGATGGACAACGGCGAGACGATCATCTGGGGCCCCGACAAGCACCTGGGCACTTATATCCAGCGCAAGACCGGCGCCGACATGCTGCTCTGGGATGGCGCCTGCATCGTCCACGAAGAGTTTAAGTCCAAGCAGTTGGAGGACATGAAGGCGCTGTACCCGGACGCCGCGATCCTGGTGCACCCCGAGTCGCCAACTTCGGTGATTGAACTGGCCGACGCGGTGGGCTCCACCAGCCAGTTGATCGCCGCAGCCCAAAGCCTGCCAAACAAAACACTGATCGTCGCCACTGACCGTGGCATCTTCTACAAGATGCAGCAGTTGTGCCCCGACAAGGTCTTCATCGAAGCCCCCACCGCCGGCAACGGCGCGGCATGCCGCAGTTGCGCGCACTGCCCGTGGATGGCGATGAATACCCTGGAGCGCACGCTCAAGAGCCTGCAGGAAGGCACCAACGAGATATTCGTCGACCCGGCGCTGATCCCCCAGGCCATTCGCCCGCTCAAGCGCATGCTGGACTTCACCCAGGCGGCGCGGATGAAGCTGGCGGGCAATGCCTGAAGGTAGCTCCAAGTTGCAAGCTGCAAGTCCAAAGCTTGCAGCTTGCGACCTATTTCTTTTTCTTGGGAATTCGCACCAGCTGCGTATCCGAGTAGATGTCATGCCAGGTGCGCTTGCGCTTGTCGAACAGCGACCAGATGAAGCCCAGTCCCACCAGCAGCAATGAGGCGATCGACACGACAAATCGCAACAGGGCCTGCCACAGACTGATCGCCGTGCCATCGGCGTTCTGCACGCGAATGCACCACACCTGCATGCCCAGGGTCTGGCCGTTATGGGTCCAGAACTTGGCGAAGAAGCCGAACAGCACGAAAAGCAGCACGGTGGACAGTAGCGGGTCGCCGTCCAGTGCGCCGGCGTCGGTGAGGGCGCGCATTTTTTCTTCGCCGATGATCGCCATCTGAATCATCTTGTAGACGCCGCCAGTGACGATCAGTAGGGCCGTGCACAGTAAAAAGTCATAGAACATCGCGGCCAGGCGACGGCCCAGGGTGGCGGGAGGGAACTCGCCTTGGGGGATGAGCAGGTGTTTGGGCATGACGGCCTCGGACGAAAAAGAGGCCATTTTACGGATTTACGCCCATAAAAAAGCCCCTGATATCAATCAGGGGCTTTTTTGTTTCTCGAAAGCTTAGCCTTCGGCTTGAACCTCGTCAGCCTGCATGCCTTTCTGGCCTTGCACAGCAACGAAAGTGACTTTCTGGCCTTCTTTCAGGCTCTTGAAGCCGCTGCCCTGAATGGCGCGGAAATGCACGAACAGATCCGGACCGCTGTCAGGAGTGATAAAACCAAAACCTTTCTCGTCGTTGAACCACTTGACGATACCGTTCTGACGCTCAGCCATTTTCTTATTTCCTTTGATGCTAAATTAATGACAGCCTCTTCCACATGAAAGAGTACTGGGGCTGGGTTGCAGGAAAGTAAGAGACGTCGAGCGGGATGTAGCGAACTTCATAAGCTACTGCCCAGGTCACGGTTCCAAGCGACCCATGCAAACACAGTGATCAAACTCTACGCCAACTATGAACAAAAAAACAACCCCCTCTGAAGGCCCCGTATTTGCTCAGCATTCTCGTATTTACAGGGGCTGCGGGCTGGGGCTTATTCGATAGGCTAGTTCAATTGTTTTCAACGTTATAGGTGCAATTTCAATATCGAGTAGATGCACCTTTTTATGGCGGTTGCGTTACACATTAGTGCACGTATAACGCAACCGCGTTACGTATAGAAACAGTCAATCAACCGCGGTAGTAGCGTTGTGGAACAAATGGCATTTTGCTTACAAGCAAAGGCACTTTTTTCCCACGCACGATGGCCCAGACTGGCGTATCCAGTGCGACATAGGCGCTGTTCAGGTAACCCATCGCCAACGGAGCGCCCAGGGTCGGGCCGAAACCGCCGCTGCACACCGTACCGATAATCTCGCCCGCTTCGTCGACGATCTCTGCACCTTCGCGCACGGGTGTGCGTTCCTGGGGCAGCAGGCCGACGCGTTTGCGCTTCACGCCGCCCTGTTGCTGGGCGAACACGGTTTCAGCGCCCGGGAAACCACCGGCCCTGGCGCCATCGGCGCGGCGGGCTTTAGAGATCGCCCACAGCAGGCTGGCTTCGATCGGGGTCGTTTCGGTGTTCATGTCGTGGCCATAAAGGCACAGGCCGGCTTCCAGGCGCAGGGAGTCGCGAGCGCCCAGACCGATGGCGGCCACCTCCGGTTCGGCCAGTAGGGCGCGGGCCAGTTTTTCGGCCTCGGCGGCGGGCACCGAGATCTCGAAACCGTCTTCACCGGTGTAGCCCGAACGGCTGACAAAGCAGTCCATGCCCAGCAGCGTGACGCGCTGGAACTGCATGAAGGTCATCTTCGCCACGTCTGGCGCCAGTCGTGCAAGCACGGTGACGGCGGCCGGGCCTTGCAGGGCGAGCAGGGCGCGGGCTTCGAACAGTGGCTCGATGCTGCACTGGTCGCCGATATGGGCGCGCAGGTGGGCCAGGTCCTGCTCCTTGCAGGCCGCGTTGACCACCAGGAACAGCTCGTCGTTGCCCAGGTTGGCGACCATCAGGTCGTCGAGGATGCCGCCGTTTTCGTTGGTGAACATGGCATAGCGCTGCATGCCCACCGGCAGGTCGATGATGTCCACCGGCACCAGGGTTTCCAAGGCTTTGGCGGCGTTTGCGCCGCTCAGGCGGATCTGGCCCATGTGGGACACGTCGAACAGCCCGGCCTGATCGCGGGTGTGCTGATGTTCTTTCATCACGCCCAATGGGTATTGCACCGGCATGTCATAGCCGGCGAACGGCACCATGCGGGCGCCGAGTTCGAGGTGCAGGGCGTGCAACGGGGTCTTCAGCAATGGTTCGGTGGACATATCAGCTCCTGGAAAAAATGTAGAAGTGAGGCAAGCGCATCAGCATTCGATGATGTTGACCGCCAGACCGCCGCGGGCGGTCTCCTTGTATTTGCTTTTCATGTCGGCGCCGGTCTGGCGCATGGTGCGGATGACTTTGTCGAGGGAAACGAAGTGATGCCCGTCGCCGCGCATGGCCATGCGCACCGCATTGATGGCTTTCACCGAGCCCATGGCGTTGCGCTCGATGCACGGCACTTGCACCAGGCCGCCGATGGGGTCGCAGGTCAGGCCGAGGTTGTGTTCCATGCCGATTTCGGCGGCGTTTTCCACTTGCTGCACGGTGCCGCCGAGCACTTCGCACAGGGCGCCGGCGGCCATGGAACAGGCCACGCCGACTTCACCCTGGCAACCGACTTCGGCGCCGGAGATGGAGGCGTTTTCCTTGTACAGGATGCCGATGGCGGCGGCGGTCAGCAGGAACCGCACGACGCCATCTTCATTGGCCCCAGGGATGAAGCGCATGTAGTAATGCAGTACGGCCGGGATGATTCCCGCCGCGCCGTTGGTCGGCGCGGTGACGACGCGGCCACCGTAGGCGTTTTCTTCGTTGACGGCCAGGGCATACAGGTTGACCCAGTCCAGCACCGACAGCGGGTCGCGCAGGGCAGCTTCCGGGTTCTTGCACAACTGACGGTGCAGCGCCGCCGCCCGGCGCTTGACCTTCAGCCCGCCCGGCAGAATGCCTTCGTTGCGGCAGCCGGCCGCCACGCAATCCTGCATCACCTGCCAGATCTTCAGCAGGCCGGCGCGGGTTTCGGCTTCGGGGCGCCAGGCACTTTCGTTGGTCAGCATCACCTGGCTGATGGACAAGCCATAGGTGGTGCAGTGGCTCAACAAGTCCTTGGCGCTTTTGAACGGGAAGGTCAGGGGGGTGGCATCTTCGACGATACGGTCGGCGCCGGCAGCGCTTTCGTCGACGACAAAACCACCGCCTACCGAGTAATACTCGCGGCTGCGCACCTGCAGGCCCGCCGCATCGAAGGCGCGGAAGATCATGCCGTTGGGATGAAAAGGCAGCGGCTTGCGAATCATCGCCAGGTGCAGTTTTTCGTTGAATTCAATGCAGTGTTCACCCAGCAGGTTCAGGCGCCCGTTGCTGCGAATCTCTCGCAAGCGGGCGTCAACCGTTTCAGTGTCCACGGTATCCGGGTGTTCGCCTTCCAGACCCAGCAGCACGGCCTTGTCACTGCCGTGGCCTTTGCCGGTGGCGCCGAGTGAGCCGTAGAGCTCGACCTTGACGCTGGCGGTGGTGTTGAGCAGGTCATCACGACGCAGCCCTTCGACGAAACGGGCAGCGGCACGCATCGGGCCGACCGTGTGGGAACTGGAGGGGCCGATGCCGATTTTGAACAGGTCGAACACGCTTAACGACATGGTGTTTCTCCGGTTTCTTTTTATGAGGATCGACGGTTTAAGGTCTGGCATAGATCCTTGTGGGAGCGAGCCTGCTCGCGATAGCGGAGTGTCAGGCAACATCTCTATTGGCTGTTACGCCGCTATCGCGAGCAGGCTCGCTCCCACAGAGGATGCGGAGGGCTGGTAGATCGCCCTCCGCTCAGGTCAAGCGTAGCTTTCGATCGACGGGCAGGCGCAGACCAGGTTGCGGTCGCCGAACACGTTGTCGACCCGGCCCACCGGCGGCCAGTATTTGCCGTCGATCAACGACGCCACCGGGTACACCGCTTGTTCGCGGCTATAGGGGTGGGTCCACTCGCCGACGATTTCCGCGGCGGTGTGTGGGGCGTTTTTCAGCGGGTTGTCGTCTTTGTCCAGGCTGCCGTTTTCCACCGCACGGATTTCTTCGCGGATGCAGATCATGGCGTCGCAGAAGCGGTCCAGTTCTTCCTTGGATTCGCTTTCGGTCGGCTCGATCATCAGCGTACCGGCCACCGGGAACGACATGGTCGGGGCGTGGAAGCCGAAGTCGATCAGGCGCTTGGCCACGTCATCGACGCTGATGCCGCTGCTGTCCTTGAGCGGGCGCAGGTCGAGGATGCATTCGTGGGCCACCAGGCCGTTGCTGCCGGAGTAGAGCACTGGGTAGTGTTCTTCCAGACGGCGGGCAATGTAGTTGGCGTTGAGGATCGCCAACTGCGAGGCACGCTTGAGGCCCGCACCGCCCATCATGCGGATGTACATCCAGGTGATCGGCAGGATGCTTGCGCTGCCAAATGGCGCCGCGCACACCGCGCCTTCCTTGCGCGCCATGTTGGCGTGGCCCGGCAGGAACGGTGCCAGGTGGGACTTGACGCCGATCGGGCCGACACCCGGGCCGCCACCGCCGTGAGGAATGCAGAAGGTCTTGTGCAGGTTCAGGTGCGACACGTCGCCGCCGAACTTGCCTGGGGCGCAGAGGCCGACCATGGCGTTCATGTTGGCGCCGTCGATGTACACCTGGCCGCCGTTGTCATGAATGATCCCGCAGATTTCGCGGATGCCTTCCTCGAACACACCGTGGGTGGACGGGTAGGTGATCATCAGCGCCGCGAGGTGTTCGCGGTGCTCGGTGGCCTTGGCCCGCAGGTCTTCGATGTCGACGTTGCCGCGAGCATCGCAGGCGGTCACGACCACACGCATGCCGGCCATGTTGGCGGTGGCCGGGTTGGTGCCGTGGGCCGACGATGGGATCAGGCAGATATCGCGACGGTCTTCGCCACGGCTCTGGTGATAGGCGCGGATCGCCAGCAGACCGGCGTATTCACCCTGGGAACCGGCGTTTGGTTGCAACGACACCGCGTCGTAACCGGTAGCAGCGCAGAGCATGGCTTCCAGTTCGTCGGTCAGTTGCTGGTAGCCGGCGCTCTGTTCGGCGGGGGCGAATGGGTGCAGGGCGCCGAACTCGGCCCAGGTCACCGGGATCATTTCGCTGGCGGCGTTGAGTTTCATGGTGCAGGAACCCAGCGGGATCATGGTGCGATCCAGGGCCAAGTCCTTGTCGGCGAGCTTGCGCAGGTAGCGCATCAGCTCGGTTTCGGAGTGATAGCGGTTGAACACCGGGTGGCTGAGGACCGCCGACTGGCGCACCAGCTCGGCCGGGATACGGCTGTGCACGGTGGCGGCCAGGGCGGCGAAGTCCGGCAGGGCCTTGCCGTCGGCCAACAGGCTCCACAACGTTTCGACGTCCGCCTGGCAGGTGGTTTCGTCCAGGGACAGGCCCAGGCGTTCAGCGTCCACCACGCGCAAGTTGATGCGCTGGGCACGCGCCTTGTCGTGCAGGGCAGCGGTTTGCGCGCCGGTGTGCAGGGTCAGGGTGTCGAAAAAGCTGTCCTGCTCGACAGCCAGACCCAAGGCGCCCAAACCCTTGGCGAGGAGCGCGGTGAGGTGATGAATGCGGTTGGCGATCTGAGTCAGGCCTTTAGGGCCGTGATACACGGCGTACATGCTGGCGATGTTGGCCAGCAAGACCTGGGCGGTGCAAATGTTGCTCGTGGCTTTCTCGCGACGGATGTGTTGTTCGCGGGTCTGCATCGCCAGGCGCAAGGCCGGCTTGCCGAAACGGTCCACGGAAACACCCACAAGGCGGCCCGGCATATCGCGCTTGAAGGCATCCTTGGTAGAGAAATACGCCGCGTGTGGGCCGCCAAAGCCCAATGGCACGCCGAAGCGCTGGGCGCTGCCGATGGCCACGTCGGCGCCGAACTCACCCGGTGCCGTCAGCAGGGTCAGGGCCAGCAGGTCTGCGGCGACAGCGACCAGGGCGTTGGCGGCATGGAAGCGTTCGGTCAGTTCACGGTAATCGAACAGGTCACCGTTGCTGGCTGGGTATTGCAACAGCGCGCCGAAGAAACTGCCGACATCGGTCAGTTCGCGTTCGTCGCCCACGACCACGTCGATGCCCAAGGGCTCGGCACGGGTGCGCAGCACATCGAGGGTTTGCGGGTGGCAATGGCGGGAAGCGAAGAAGGCATTGCTGCCCTTGTTCTTGCTCAGGCGCTTGCAGAAGGTCATGGCCTCGGCCGCGGCGGTGGCTTCGTCCAGCAAGGATGCGTTGGCGATCGGCAGGCCGGTCAGGTCGCTGATCAAGGTCTGGAAGTTCAGCAGCGCTTCGAGACGGCCCTGGGAAATTTCCGGCTGGTAGGGGGTATAGGCGGTGTACCAGGCCGGGTTTTCCAGCAGGTTGCGCAGGATCGGCGCTGGCGTGTGGCAGTTGTAGTAGCCCTGGCCGATGTAGGTCTTGAACAGTTGGTTCTTGCCGGCGATGGCCTTGATCGAGGCCAGTGCATCGGCTTCGCTCTGGCCGTCGCCCATGTCCAGCACGCTGGTGCCCTTGATGCTTTCCGGAATGACGCTGGCGCTCAACGCTTCCAGGGAGTCGTAGCCCAGGCGCTCGAGCATGGCTTGCTCGTCGCTGGCTCGCGGGCCGATGTGGCGGGCGATGAATTCGTTGGCGGTGCCGAGATTAACGGTCATGTTGCGCTCCTCAGGCTTCGGCGTTGGCTTTGATCAGGCGGTCATAGGCGTCCTGATTCAGCAGTTGGTCAACTTGGGTGGCGTCGGCGGGCTTGAATCGGAAAAACCAGCCTTCGCCCAGCGGATCTTCGTTGACCAGTTCCGGATTGCTTTCCAGGGCCGGGTTCACTTCCAGCACTTCTCCGTCCAGCGGCATGTACACACCGCTGGCGGCTTTCACCGATTCCACGGTAGAGGCTTCATCACCCTTGGCGTAGCTTTGCAGTTCCGGTAACTGAACATAGACCACATCGCCCAAGGCGTTCTGGGCAAACGCGGTAATACCGACGGTAACGCTGCCGTCGGCTTCAGTGCGCAGCCATTCGTGATCTTCAGTGAAACGCAACTCGCTCATGGAAACTCCTGGGGCCAGATTCGTCTGGTGGACGCGAAGAAAGGCGCGGGGCTTGGCCCGGCCGAATGGTTATATCCTTAGCAAGAATGCGGCCAATGATAATAAATACTTATATATCAATGGCTTACTTGGTTCTGTCGAGCGCAGGTTGTATTGAGCTGTAGCGAAATCGCTACAGCTATACGCCTGGAAAAAATCGTTGTGGGATCAAAGCCTTGCGCGGCGCAGCTTAGCGCCAGGTGTATCGATATCGTTCCGCTGTAGCGCTTTCAGTACAGGTGGAGGTCGTTTTTGAGCCAGGTTCCAGGTACGCCGCAGGTCCCAATGTGGGAGCGAGCCTGCTCGCGATAGCGGTGGGTCAGCCAGCACGGATATTGACTGATACATCGCTATCGCGAGCAGGCTCGCTCCCACAGAGGGCAGCAGCGTGCTTACGGCTTGCCGGAAATCCCGTATTTACGCAACCGATGGGCAATCGCTGTATGGGAGGTTTGCAGGCGGCTGGCGAGCTGGCGGGTCGAGGGGTAGTTGACGTAGAGGCTTTCGAGCAGATGTTTTTCGAAGGCTTCCACCGCTTGCTCAAGGCTTTCGACTTCCACGTCACCCTGGCGCGCCACAGACGTGCCGGCAATGTCCAGGTCGCCAATGTCCACCAGGCTGCTTTCACAGATGGCCGCGGCGCGGAAGATCACGTTCTGCAATTGCCGCACATTGCCCGGCCAGCGGTTGCCCAGCAGCGCCGGGTAGGTGCCGGGGGCCAAGCGGCAGACCGGGCGCTGGATTTGCGCACAGGCCTGCTGCATGAAGTAGCGCGCCAGCAGCAAGATGTCCTGGCCACGCTCACGCAGCGGCGGCACTTCGACGTTGAGCACGTTCAGGCGATAGAACAGGTCTTCGCGGAACGAACCTTCGCTGACCATTTTTTCCAGGTTGCGGTGGGTCGCGCTAAGAATGCGCACGTTGACCTTGATTTCCCGGTCGCCGCCGACCCGACGGAAGCTGCCATCGTTCAAGAACCGCAGCAGCTTGGCTTGCAGGTAGGGCGACATCTCGCCGATTTCATCGAGAAATACCGTGCCCTGGTTCGCCAGTTCCATCAGCCCCGGCTTGCCACCCCGTTGCGCGCCGGTGAAGGCGCCGGGGGCGTAGCCGAACAGTTCACTTTCGGCCAGATTCTCCGGCAGCGCCGCACAGTTCAGGGCCAGGAACGGCGCGCCGTGGCGGGCACTGATGGCATGGCAGGCCCGGGCCACCAGCTCTTTGCCCGTGCCGGTTTCGCCCTGGATCAGCAACGGTGCATCCAACGCCGCTACCCGCTGGGCCCGGGCCTTGAGGGTGCGGATCGCCGGGGATTCGCCCAGCAACGCGTCAAACCCTTCGGCGTGGTCGTGGTGCAGCGCCGACAGGCGTTCGCCGATGCGGTTTGGCTGATAGAGGGTCAGCAACGCACCGGCGTTTGTAATGGGCGTGGCGTCCAGCAGTAAGGTCTGGCCGTTAAGGGTGATTTCCCGCAGCGGCAGGCGGAAACCATTCTCCAGCAGAGCGACCAACAGGGCTTCGTCACCGAACAGCTCGGCAACGCTTTCCCCGGCCGGTTCACGCCCGTACAGGGCGATCAACGCCGGGTTGGCCAGCAATACGTGGCCGGCGCTGTCGAGGGCCAGTACCGGGTCGGTCATGGCCGCGAGCAGGGCGTCGAGCTGCAAATGCCGACGCTGGCCGGGCAGGATGTCCACCACGGTGACCGCCTGCACGCCCCGCACGCTGAACAGCGCCTCGCGTAATTCGTCCAGCACCTGCGGGCTGAGGGTCGGGGCATCGATGTAGACGTTGGGCGGCACCATCTCCACCGCATCCAGATTGAGATTGCGCCCACCGAGCAGCGCCAGGACTTCCTGGGTAATGCCGACGCGGTCGATGAAACTGACGTGGATACGCATGGGGCGGTTCTGGGTTCTGGAATACGGAGGGTGGCAAGTATGCCTTGGGGCGGGCTATTGGTGAAATCCTGGTGCAGTACTTGAGAACGGCGGTGACCCCCTGTGGGAGCGAGCTTGCTCGCGATAGCGGTGTGTCAGTCAATAAAAGGGTGGCTGACACGCCGCCATCGCGAGCAAGCTCGCTCCCACAGAAGTCCCTCAGGCGGCAGCTACAACCCAATATCCCACTCCGGCCTCTCGGGAAACTTGAGCACCAAAAAATCCAGCAGGCTGCGCAGCGCCGACGGCATGTGTTTGCGTGAGGCATACACCGCGTACATGTTCATCCGGCGGGGTTCGGCGTGGGGCAACAGGCGGATCAGTTCGCCGTTCTTGATGTGGGTGCCGGCCTGGTAGCTGGGCAGCATCGCCACGCCCGCACCGGCTATTGTTGCCTGCAGCAATGTGCTGGCCTCGTTGGCGCTGATGTTGCCCTGCACCGGCACCGAGACCTGCTCGCCGTCCTGCTCGAAATGCCACAGGCTCTTGCCGACGTAGGAGTGGGTCAGGCAGTTGTGCCGGCTCAAATCCTCGACCCGTTGGGGCGTTGGGTGTTCACGCAGGTAGCCGGGCGAGGCGCAGATCACCGAGCGACAGACTGTGAGGCGCCGGGCAATCAGGTTCGGGTCCAGGTCGTTGCTCATGCGGATCGCCAAGTCGATGCGCTCGTCCACCAGGTTCACGGTGCGGTCGAGCATTTGCAGGTCGACGCTGACCCCTGGGTAGCGCACGACGAACTCGGTCATGGCTGCCGCCAATTGGGCCTGGCCGAACGAGGTGCTGGCGCTGATGCGTAGCATGCCCCGTGGCGCGTCGTCCGACGTACTGACGGCGGCCTGCATGTCGCCGGACAGATCCAGCATCTGCCGACAGCGCGGCAGGATCTCCAAACCCGCGGCCGTCAGGCTCAATTTGCGGGTGGTGCGATGCATCAGCCGGGCACCGACCCAGTCTTCCAGTTCCGCCAGATACCGTGACACCACCGGTCGTGACAGGTCCAGGTGTTCGGCTGCCGCCGACTGACTGCCCAGTTCCACCACGGCGACGAACACTTGCATTGCTTGTAGACGATCCATGATTTGCCCGATTTCAGAAACAAACTATGTCCAAGCATCGCATTTTTTGAAACGAGTCAGGTCCCTAAGCTGCGCTCATTCCCAATCGGGCTTATGCACAACGGAGCACAACATGACCGGATCCACCTTATTCAAGCGTCTGCTGCTGACCAGCGCTTCGATGATTTTTGCGGCCAATACCTGGGCAGCCGATCTTGCCCTGGAGGTCTACAACCCTGGCGCGGCGGCCGTTTTCCCGGTGACCTCGGTATTGGTCAATGGGGAAAAAGAAGTGGTGTTGGTGGACGCCCAGTTCGGCAAGTCCCAGGCCGAACAGGTGGTGCAGAAAATCCGCGCCAGCGGCAAGCAATTGACCACGATCTACATCAGCCACGGTGATCCCGACTACTATTTTGGTCTGGAGACCCTGACCGCCGCGTTCCCGGATGCCAAGGTGCTGGCCTCTGCGCCGACCGTCGAACACATCAAGCACACCATGGACGGCAAGTTGAAATATTGGGGGCCGATCCTCAAGGGCGATGCGCCGAGCAAAGCGATCGTACCCCTGGTACTCAAGGGCGACAGCCTGACCCTGGAGGGCAAGCGCTTGCAGATCATCGGTCTTGATGGCCCGCAACCGGACCGCAGCTTCGTGTGGATCCCGTCGATCAAGGCGGTGGTCGGCGGCGTCGTGGTGGCCGAGAACATTCACGTCTGGATGGCCGACACGCAGACGCCGCAGTCCCACAAGGATTGGCTGGCGACGCTGGAGGGCATTGAAAAACTGCAACCGAACACTGTGATTCCCGGCCATTACCTGGGTGATAGTGCCCGGTCCCTGGCTCCGGTGAAATTTACCGCCGAGTACATCAAGGCCTTCGACGAAGAAACCGCCAAAGCCAAGGACTCCGCCGCCCTGATCGCCGCCATGAAGCAGCGCTACCCCGATCTGGGGGAAGACAGCTCCCTGGAGCTCAGTGCCAAGGTGGCCAAGGGTGAGATGAAGTGGTGAATACCGATCTTTGATCAGAGCACCGTTGTGGCGAGGGGATTTATCCCCGCTGGGTTGCGCAGCAACCCCAAAACAGGCGAAGCGCTCCGTCTGATAAACCTCAATGTCAGCTATAGGGCTGCTACGCAGCCCAGCGGGGATAAATCCCCTCGCCACAAGAGCCTGTATTTCAACATCGCTAACCAATGGAGAACATCATGAGCAAAATCGCAATCATCGGCGCCACCGGTCGGGCTGGCAGCCAGTTGTTGGAAGAAGCCCTGCGTCGTGGCCACAGCGTGACGGCCATTGCCCGTAACACGGCCAAGATCGGTAAGAGGGCCGGTGTGGTCAGCCAGCAGTTGGATGTATTGGACAGCGAGGCCTTAATCGCAGCGGTAGCCGGTCATGATGTGGTGATCTGCGCCGCCCATTTCGCCACCGTGCCGGCCGACAAAGTCATCGCCCCAATCAAGGCTGCCGGGGTCAAGCGCTTGCTGGTGGTGGGCGGGGCCGGTTCGTTGCTGCTGCCGGACAATAGCCGTGTGATCGACAGCGAAGGCTTCCCTGAAGAATACCTCGCCGAAGCCAGCGCCGGAGCATTGTTCCTGGACGTGCTGCTCAAGGAACAGGACCTGGACTGGACCTTCCTCTCGCCCTCGGCGGAGTTCGTCGAGACCGAGCGCACCGGTCAGTTCCGTATCGGCAAGGATCACCTGCTGTTCGACGCCGCCGGGCGCAGCTGGATCAGCTTTGCCGATTACGCCATTGCAATGATCGATGAAGTGGAGACGCCGCAGTTTTCGCGGCAGCGCTTTACCGTCGGTTATTGAGCCACTGGTTAGGACAGGCGCTCCTACGGGGTCAGCTGTGGAGTCTCATCCACACGCTGACCAGCACCGTCGCCGCCATCAGCCACGCCACCGCCGCCACGGCCAGCGAAGCCTCCAGGCGCATCCGGTCGACCATCACATACAGCGTCGCCAGGTAGACGAAGTAGGGGATGATCGACCACATGCCAAACACGATGGTGGTTTTCAGATCGTCCACCGAGCGGCCCTTGCCAACAATGTAGTGGGCGATCAGGGCGAAGGTGGGAAACAGTGGCACCAGCCCGGCGATGTAATAGTTCTTGGTCTTGGCGAGCATCGCCAGGATGACCACCACGGCGGCACCGAGCGCTGCTTTGAAAATCAGGTCCACAGGTTTACTGCCCCAGGTTAATGGCTCAGGCCATATTTTTTGACTTTGTCGAACAGCGTGGTCTTGGCCATGCCCAGTTCGAGACTGGCCTGGGTCAGATTGCCACCGCTGCGTTGCAGGGCGTCCACCAGCAGGTTGCGTTCGAAGGCTTCCACCGCTTCGGCGAAGGCCAGGCCCTGGCTGGCGCCGCTGGCCCCCGACTTCTTGAAGGCCGGCAGGCCGAGTGCATAGCGCTCGGCGACGTTGCGCAGTTCCCGCACGTTGCCCGGCCAGTCGTGGCTCATCAGGTTGGACAGCGTCTGGTTGTCCAGCTCCGGGACCGTGCGGTCGAAACGCAGGGATGACTGCTGCAGGAAATGCTCGAACAGTTGCAGAATGTCTTCGCGGCGCTCGCGCAGGGGCGGCAGTTCCAGGGTCACCACGTTGAGGCGGTAATACAAGTCGCTGCGAAACTGCCCGGCCCGGCCCAGTTCATCCAGGTCGGACTTGGTGGCGGCGATGACCCGGCAATCCACGGCCACACTCTGGTTCGAACCCAGCCGCTCGAGGGTGCGTTCCTGCAACACCCGCAGCAACTTGATCTGCAAGGGCAGGGGCATGCTTTCCACTTCATCGAGAAACAGCGTGCCGCCGTCGGCGTGCTCGATCTTGCCGATCCGTCGTTTGCCGGCGCCGGTAAAGGCGTTGGCCTCGTGGCCGAAAATCTCGCTTTCGAACAGGTTCTCCGGCAGGCCGCCGCAGTTGAGCGCGACGAATTGTTTGCTGTGACGTCGGCTGAAGTCGTGCAGGCAGCGCGCGACCAGTTCCTTGCCGGTGCCGGTTTCACCTTCGATCAGCACGTTGGCCGAGGTGTCGGCTACGTTGGCGATCAGTTCTCGCAGGTGCTGCATGGCCGGTGAACGGCCGATGATCCGGCCTTCCAGGGAGTCGCGTTCGGCCAGTTGCCGGCGCAGCGATGAAACCTCCCGGGCCAGGCTGCGTTGCTCCAGGGCGCGGCGGGCGACGTCCACCAGGCGTTCGGGGGAGAAGGGTTTCTCCATGAAGTCATAGGCGCCTTTTTGCATGGCGCCGACGGCCATGGAGATGTCACCGTGGCCGGTGATCAGCACCACCGGCAGGCTGCGGTCCCGGGCCTTGAGGCGGGTCAGCAGCTCCAGGCCATCGATGCCCGGCAGGCGAATGTCGCTGATGACGATGCCGGCAAAGTCATCGCCGACCCGCTCCAGGGCCTCTTCGGCGCTGCCCACGCCGATGCAGGGAATGTCTTCCAGGGACAGGGCCTGCTGGCAACCCAGCAGGACATGGGGGTCGTCTTCGACGATCAGTACGCTCAGGTCGTTATTCATGGCTGCTCGGCAGGTAAAGGGCTTACCAACGGTAAACTGAGGGCAAACGTGGTTCCACCTTCGGCCGGGTGTTCGACCTCTAGATGCCCGCCCGCGGCGGCGGCCAGGCTCGCCGAAAGGGTCAGGCCCAGGCCCAGGCCCTGTTCGCCAGGTTTGGTGGTGAAGAAGGGTTCGAACAAATGTTTGCGCGCCTCGGGATCGATGCCATGGCCGTTGTCCCGCACCCGCAGGCGATATTTGCCATCCGAGGCAGTGCCTTCAAGCCACAGCCGCGGCTCGGGCTGGCTCTGCATGGCGTCCAGGGCGTTGCCGATCAGGTTCACCAGGATTTGTTCAAGACGCGTCTGGTCGATCTGTACCTGCACGTCATCGTAACCGGCATGCACCTGGATCTTCAGGCTTTCGAGGCGGCCGCCCAGCAGTTGCAGCGCGGCTTCGACCGCCTTGCCGAGGCTGGCCCGGCCCTGATCGTCCCCGCGCCGGGCGAAGGAGCGCAGGCTGGCGGTGATCCGGCCCATGCGGTCGATCAGGTCGTTGATGGTCTTGAGGTTGGCGCTGGCGATATCCAGCTGGCCCCGCTCAAGAAAGCGCACGGTGTTGCCGGACAGGGTACGCAGCGCGGCCAGCGGCTGGTTGAGTTCATGGGCGATGCTGGTGGACATCTGGCCAATGGCGGCGAGTTTGCCAGCCTGCACCAGTTCGTCCTGGGCCCGGCGCAACGTCTCTTCGGCCTGCCGCCGTTCGCGGATCTGGCCCTTGAGCCGTTCATTGCTGGCCCGCAGGTCGGTGGTGCGTTCGGTAATCCGACGTTCGAGCTGGTTGTTGGCTTCCTGCAAGGCCTCCCGGGCAGCGAGGCGAGTGGCGATGACCTTGCGCCGCTCGTTCCAGGCGATCAGCAGGAAAGCCACCAGGGCGAAGGCCACGGCCACCAGGATGCCCTGGTTGATTGCCTGGCGACGCAGGTCTTCAAGTGGCGTCAGCAGGGTGAAATTCCAGGGTGTGTCGCTCAGGGGGCGGGTCTGTGACAGATAGCTGATGGGCCGCTCGTCGGACACCAGTTCGGCATTGGCCGGGAAGGTCAGTTTTTCCATGCCTTCGGCCAGCCGTTCCCGAGCCAGGGGAACCAGCTCGTTCAGTGGGAACCAGTAATATTGCAGGCTGCGGGCCAGGCGCTCTTTGGTTTCGTCGCTCAGCGGTCGCACGGACTTGAGCCGCCGCGCCGGATCGCTGGACAAAATGATGATGCCATTCTCGTCGCTGACGAAGGCTTCCAAGCGCGCGCGCTGCCAGCGCTCTTCCATGGCTTCCAGGCGCACTTTGACCACCGCCACGCCGATGATCTTGCCCTGCTGTTCCAGGCCATGGGCCAGGTAATAACCAGGCTCGCCGCTGGTGCTGCCGATGCCATAGAAGCGCCCGGGCTGACCGCGTACGGCGTTCTGGAAATAGGCGCGAAAGGACAGGTCTTCACCTAGGTAACTGTCGACGTCGCGCCAGTTGCTGGTCGCCATGACCCGGCCTGTGGTGTCCATCACATAAATGGCCCGACTGCGGCTGCGGCGGTTCAGGCCTTCGAGGTATTCGTTGACGGTCTTGCGGTGCTCGGGCGTGGGGTCGTCGAGCAGTTGCGATACGCTGGATTCAAGCTCCAGCAGGCTGGGCAGGTAGGTGTATTTGCTGATCTCGCTCTCGACCGCGCGGGCGTGCAGCTCCAACTGGCGCTCGCCGTTCTCGCCCAGGCTGCGAATGCCGTAGTGCTCACTGATCCAGAAGCCGAGGTAACCCAGGCCGATCATCAGGGCGATGATCAGCGGCGGCAGGAACAGATGGCGAATCAGACGAGGCTTCACGGCGAGTGATGGCGGCGCGGCGCGATAGAGAGTGGGGTCGCATTTCATCACAGAAGCCTTGGGTCAACCACAACACAAATCGACAAACCAACACTGCTCCCTTGTGGGAGCGAGCTTGCTCGCGATGACTGCTGATCAGTCGACAATAAGGTGACTGGCAGTCCGCTATCGCGAGCAAGCTCGCTCCCACAGTGGGGAGCGGTGTTGTTTAGTGCTGCAGGATTTTCTCAAGGAAATGCTGCGCACGTTCGGAGCGGGCGCTGATGTCGCCGAAGAACTCTTCCTTCTCGCAGTCTTCGATGATCTGGCCCTGGTCCATGAAGATCACCCGGTTCGCCACTTTGCGGGCAAAGCCCATTTCGTGGGTCACGCACATCATGGTCATGCCTTCGTGGGCCAGTTGCACCATCACGTCGAGCACTTCGTTGACCATTTCCGGGTCAAGGGCCGAGGTCGGTTCGTCGAACAGCATCACGATCGGGTCCATCGCCAGGGCACGGGCAATCGCCACGCGCTGCTGTTGGCCGCCGGAGAGCTGGCCCGGGTGCTTGTGGGCATGGGCCGACAGACCGACCCGCTCAAGCAGTTGCAGGCCTTTCTGGGTGGCTTCTTCCTTGCTGCGGCCCAGCACCTTGATCTGGGCGATGGTCAGGTTTTCGGTGATGGTCAGGTGCGGGAACAGCTCGAAGTGCTGGAACACCATGCCAACGCGCGAGCGCAGTTTCGGCAGGTTGGTCTTCGGGTCGGCGATGGACGTACCGTCGACCACGATGTCGCCTTTCTGGAACGGCTCCAGGGCGTTCACGCATTTGATCAGCGTGGACTTGCCCGAACCCGACGGGCCGCACACCACCACAACTTCACCCTTGCTGACCTCGGTGCTGCAATTGGTCAGTACCTGGAAGTCCCCATACCACTTGTTGATGTTCTTGATAGAGATCATACGGCGAACCTTTTTTGCAGACGCTTGACCAGCAGCGAGGCGGCAAAGCTGATTGTGAAGTACACGAGACCTGCGATGATCAGGAACTCATGGGAGCGGCCGATGATGTCGCCATTGGCCCGCGAAGCATTGAGGAAATCCACCAGACCGACGGTGTAGACCAGCGAGGTGTCCTGAAACAGGATGATGCTTTGTTGCAACAACAGCGGGGTCATCTTGCGAAACGCCTGGGGCAGGATGATCAGACGCATGGTCTGGCCATAATTCATGCCCAGCGCCTGGGCGGCGCCCATCTGACCCTTGGGGATCGACTGCACGCCGGCCCGCACGATTTCGCAGAAGTAGGCCGCCTCGAACATCATGAACGCCACGACGCAGGAGCCAAACGCACCGATAGGGGTGTCTTCGCCGGTGATCCAGCGCAGTACGAACGGCACCGCCAGGTAGAACCAGGTGATGACCAGCAGCAGCGGGATCGAGCGGAAATAGTTGACGTAGGCCCCGGCAATGCTGGAGATCAGCTTGTTGTGGGACAGGCGCATCAGCGCCAGGATGGTTCCCAGGATGATCCCGCCGACGACGCCCAGGGCCATCAGCTTGAGCGTCATCACCATGCCGTTCCACAAACCGGGAATGGCCGGGATGATGCCAGTGAAGTCGAGTTCCATTATTTACCCCCCACGGAAATCAGGCCGGGCACCGCGACTTTCTTCTCGACCATGCGCATGAGCAGCATCAGGCTCATGTTCAGGGTGAAGTAGATCAGTGTCGCCAGGGTGAAGGCTTCGAACAGGTTGGCGGAGAACTCGGCGGTCTGTTTGGTCTGTGCAAGCAATTCCATCAGGCCGATCAGCGAGGCCACGGAGGAGTTCTTGAAGACGTTCAAGAATTCCGAGGTAAGCGGCGGAATGATGATCCGGTAGGCCTGGGGCAGCAGCACGTTCCAGTAGATTTGCGGCAGCTTGAAGCCCATGGCCCGGGCGGCGGATTCCTGGCCGCGCGGCAGCGCCTGAATACCAGTGCGAACCTGTTCGCAGACCCGCGCGGCGGTAAACAGGCCCAGGCACACGACGACGCTCAGGTAGGCCGAGGTTGTGGGGTTCAGGTCCTGCTTGTACCACTCCTGCAGGTCCGCAGGCAGCAAGTCGGGCACCAGGAAGTACCAGATGAATAGCTGAACCAGCAGCGGTACGTTACGAAAGAGCTCCACGTAGCCGGTGGCGATACCCGACACCAGCCGGTTCGGCACGGTGCGCATCACGCCCAGGACCGAACCCAGCAGTAGGGCGATGATCCAGGCCGCGACGGCGATGGCGATGGTCCAGCCCAGGCCGGCCACGTACCAGTCGAGATAAATCTCGCTGCCGATGCCGGTGGACTTGAAGAACACGCCCCAGTCCCAGTTGTAATTCATTAGGGTCTCCCCTCAGATCGATCGATATGCAAATACCCGCCTGGGGAAGCTCCATTCCCACCTGACCCTTGAAGGGCAGGCACACACGATCGGCTCGACAGCCACCGGTTCGAGTGTTTCCAGATATGCCAGCAGGGAGTGACCATCCCCTGAAAGCGCAAAAGCACTTCCAGGGGACAAGGTTAGTCAGGAATCAGGATTTCTTTTCGTCGGCCGCTTTGTCGGTCGGTTCGGCGATCAGTTTCTTGAGCTCTTCGCTCATCGGGAAGTTCAGGTTCAGGCCTTTTGGCGGAATTGGCTGCATGAACCATTTTTCGTAAATCTTGTTGATTTCGCCAGAAGCGTAGGTGGCCTTGATGGCGTCATCGACGGCTTTTTTGAACGGCTCGTCGCCCTTGCGCATCATGCAACCGTAGATTTCGAAGGACTGCGGGGTGCCGGTCACGGCCCAGTCGCCTGGTTTCTTGGCCTTGGCCATTTCACCGGCCAGCAAGGCGTCGTCCATCATGAAGGCAACGGCACGGCCGCCTTCGAGCATGTTGAACGATTCGCCGTGGTCCTTGGCCGAGATCACGTTCATGCCCATTTGCTTGTCGGCGTTCATGGACTTGAGGATGCGCTCGGACGTGGTGCCGGCGGTGGTCACGACGTTCTTGCCCTTGAGGTCGTCGAAGTCCTTGTACTTGGAGTCCTTCTTGGACAGCAGCTTGGTGCCGATCTCGAAGATGCCAACGGAGAAATCAACCTGCTGTTGACGCTCGACGTTGTTGGTGGTGGAGCCGCATTCCAGGTCGACGGTGCCGTTTTGCACCAGTGGGATACGGGTTTGCGAGGTCACCAGGTTGTACTTGACCTGCAGGTTCGGCACGTCCAGTTCTTTTTTCAGGGCTTCGACGACTTTCAGCTGAATGTCGTGGGAATAGCCAACCGGTTTGCCGGAGGCGTCCGCGATATAGGAAAACGGAATGGAAGCGTCGCGATGCCCGAGCGTGATGACGCCGGACTCTTTGATCTTTTTCAGCGTACCGGTCAGTTCGGCAGCGAAAACCGGGGTGCTGATCAGAGCGGCAGCAATGGCTGCGCCCAGGAGATGGGGAACGATGCGCATCGATATTTCCTCGACATTGTTTTTCTTATTCAGCCGGTTCGTCGGCCCTGAGTGCTTCGAAGTACCTGGCAGCTCCTGTTGTGTTGGCATGCAGGCATTCGTCTCGAAGGAGTGTAGAGCATGAGTCGTGCCAGACCAGTCGGCTAACATTAACTGTTTGTTTTTAAACGTAATTAATCTTTTTTCTGATTTCTTTCACAGGCTGTTTATCCGGTTGGCCGAATTGACTGGTGAGTCTTGTTCGGAAAACCGAATGCACTTCGGCCTCTCCATGTCTCTTGAGAGAGCGAGCCTGCTCGCGATAGCGGTCTGCCTGGCGAGACTTATGTTGAAGTTGATGGCCTCATCGCGAGCAGGCTCGCTCCCACAGAGGGCGGCGGTGTATGCCAGATAGCAAAAAGCCCCTGAATCGCCAGATTCAGGGGCTTTCGTATAAGCGGTTAACCGATCAGGCCGCTTCGATCTTGCGACGGTTGTGCTCCACCTTGTCCAGGTATTGCTGCAGCTTCTGCTGTTCGGCCGCGGTGGTGAACAAGCCAAGTTTGCTGCGGCGCCACAGGATGTCGTGGGCATCGATGGCCCATTCATCGCTGCACAGGTAGTCGACTTCCCGGGTGTAGAGGCCCGCGCCGATGTATTCGCCCATGTCACCGAGGTTGTGCACGCCTTCAAGCATGCGCCAGGTGCGGCTGCCATAGGTGGTGGCCCAGCGACGGGCAAGCTCGGTCGGCACCCAGTCGAATTTGTCGCGAATCGCCGAGCACAGCGCTTGCGGGGTGGTCATGTTTTCGCCGCCGGGAAGGGTGGCTACGGCAGTCCAGCTAGGGCGCATCTGGGTAAAATACGGGGCCAACTGCGCCATGGCCGATTCGGCCAGTTTGCGGTAGGTGGTCAGCTTGCCGCCGAACACCGACAGCAGCGGGGCTTCGTCAACACTGCCCGACAGCGCCAGGGTGTAGTCCCGGGTGACGGCCGACGGGTTGTCGGATTCATCGTTGCACAACGGCCGAACACCGGAATAACTGTGCAGGATATCGTCGCGGCTGATCTGCTTCTTGAAGTGCGCGTTGACCACTTTGAGCAAATAATCGGTTTCGCCCTCGGTGATCGCCACTTTGGCCGGGTCGCCGGTGTATTCGCGGTCGGTCGTGCCGATCAAGGTGAACCGGTTCAGATACGGAATGGTGAAGACGATGCGCTGGTCTTCGTTCTGAAGAATGTGCGCGTGCTCGCCTTCGTAGAGTTTCGGCACGATCAGGTGGCTGCCCTGGATCAGACGAATGCCGTAAGGCGACTCCAGCTTCAGGTCGTCGCGAATGAACTTGGCAACCCAAGGACCGGCCGCGTTGACCAGCGCCTTGGCGCGGATCGAAAACAGGCTGCCGTCGGCGCGTTCCAGATGCAAATGCCACAAACCTTTACTGCGACGGGCGTTCACGCAACGTGTGCGAGTGTGGACATGGGCGCCTTTTTCCCGGGCGGTCATGGCGTTGAGTACCACCAGGCGCGCATCGTCGACCCAGCAGTCGGAGTATTCAAAGCCTTTGGTGATCTCGCTTTTCAGCGCGCTGTCGACGCCGAATTTCAGGCTTTTGGAACCGGCAAGTTGTTCGCGCTTGCCCAGGTGATCGTAGAGGAACAGGCCGGCGCGAATCATCCAGGCGGGGCGCAAGTGCGGGCGGTGGGGCAAGACGAAGCGCATCTGCTTGACGATGTGCGGAGCCTTGGTCAACAGCACTTCGCGCTCGGCCAGCGCTTCGCGCACCAGACGGAATTCGTAATGTTCGAGGTAGCGCAGGCCGCCATGGATCAGCTTGCTGCTGGCCGAGGAGGTGTGGCTGGCCAGGTCGTCCTTTTCGCAAAGGAACACCGAGAGGCCGCGACCCGCTGCGTCTGCGGCAATCCCCACGCCGTTGATCCCGCCGCCAATGACGGCGACATCGTAAACCTCAGCGAGAGGGGGCGTAGGCAAGGTAGAAGTGGGCATCGGCTGGCCTCGGGCTCTTTTTCGAAATATTTGAATTCGAACATTAATGTTCATTTGCGAAAATACTAGCCCATAAACTCGGCAACAGCCAGCAGACTTCGATTGAAAATACTGATCAAAGGAAGCTGAAAGGAAAATTTTCGAACATGAAGCGGGTCGCTGATATGGTCGGAGATGCTTTTGTGGCGAGGGGATTTATCCCCGCAGGGCTGCGCAGCAGCCCTAAACCAGGCGACTCGGTATATGAGGCAAATTGAGATGACTGTATTGGGGCTGCTGCGCAGCCCAAGCGGGGATAAATCCCCTCGCCACAGGGTTTCGGGGGGAGCTCAGACCACTTCCAACCGAATCTTGTGCTGGCTCAGCAATTGCGCCAGGGCCGGCACGGGTTGCTGATCGGTCACCAGGCAATCGATCAGGCTGATCGGTCCCAGCCTGACCATGGCATTGCGCCCGAATTTGCTGGAGTCCGCCGCCAGCAGCACCTGCCGGGCGTTAGCGATGATCGCCTGGGAGACCCGCACTTCCTGGTAGTCAAAATCCAGCAGGCTGCCGTCTTCATCGATCCCGCTGATGCCCACCAGGGCGAAGTCGACCTTGAACTGGTTGATGAAGTCGACGCTGGCCTGGCCTACCACGCCTCCGTCGCGTCTGACATTTCCACCTGCGATCAGGACTTCGAAGTCGTCCTTGGCGCTGAGGATCGAAGCTACGTGCAGATTGTTGGTGATGACCTTCAGGTGGTTGTGATTGAGCAGCGCCCGGGCGATGGATTCGGTGGTGGTGCCGATGTTGATGAACAGCGAGGCATGGTCAGGGATCTGGGCGGCAATGGCTTCGGCGATGCGTTGCTTCTCGTCGCGCATCTGATCGGCGCGCATGGCGTAGGCGGTGTTCTCAACGCTCGAATCATAGGCCGCGCCGCCGTGGTAGCGACGCAGCAGGTTCAGTTCCGCCAATTGATTGATGTCGCGGCGGATGGTCTGCGGGGTGACAACGAATAGCTGCGCCATTTCCTCGATGCTGACGTAGCCGCGTTCGCGGACCAGTTCGAGGATTTGCTGCTGACGGGGAGGCAGATTCATGGGGCTTCCTTTGGGCTGCCATACAAAATTTGCCCATGATGCCGCAGGAATCCCCTCCCGACCAGTTTCACGACCCTCGTCGTACCCAGCTTCGGCTTATTCAGCGTCTTCGTGAGGTTCCCAGTCGCGGGTGCGGCTGACCGCTTTCTGCCAGCCGGCGTAGAGTTTTTCCTTGGCCTGCTCGTCCAGTTGCGGTTCGAATTCGCGCTCGATCACGGCCTTGCCGCGCAGTTCTTCCAGGCTGCCCCAGAAACCACACGCCAGGCCGGCCAGATAGGCGGCGCCCAAAGCCGTGGTTTCCCGCATTTTAGGACGTTCGACCCGGGTGCCGAGAATGTCCGCCTGGAACTGCATCAGGAAGTTGTTCGCTACCGCGCCGCCGTCCACGCGCAGGGCCTTGAGGCGTTCGCCCGAATCCTGTTGCATGGCGTCGAGTACGTCGCGGGTCTGGTAGGCAATCGACTCCAGCGCTGCACGAATGATGTGGTCGACCCGCACGCCGCGGGTCAGGCCGAACAGCGCGCCACGGGCATAGGGGTCCCAGTAGGGGGCGCCCAGGCCGGTGAAGGCCGGTACCAGGTACACGCCGTTGCTGTCCTTGACCTTGTTGGCGAAGTATTCGGTGTCGAGGGCGTCATTGATGATTTTCAACTCATCGCGCAGCCACTGCACGGTGGAGCCGCCGTTGAATACCGCGCCTTCCAGGGCATAGGCCACTTCGCCGCGAGGACCGCAGGCGATGGTGGTGAGCATGCCATGATTGGATTTGACGGCTTTGTCGCCGGTGTTCATCAACAGGAAGCAGCCGGTGCCATAGGTGTTTTTCGCCTGGCCTGGCTCCACGCACATCTGGCCGAACAGGGCGGCCTGCTGGTCGCCGGCGATGCCACCGATGGCGATGCCGCTCTTGGTGCGGCCATAGACTTCCGAGGACGACTTCACTTGCGGCAACATTTCGCGAGGGATGTCGAGAATCTCGAGCATCTTCGCGTCCCACTCCAGCGAGTGAATATTGAAGAGCATGGTGCGCGAGGCGTTGGTGTAATCGGTGACGTGGACTTTGCCGCCGGTAAATTTCCAGATCAGCCAACTGTCCACGGTGCCAAACAGCAGTTCGCCGTTACGTGCGCGTTCGCGGCTGCCCTCGACGTTGTCCAGGATCCACTTGAGCTTGGTGCCGGAGAAATACGGGTCGGTGACCAGGCCGGTGGTTTCGCTGATGTACGGTTCGTGGCCGTCACGCTTGAGTTGCTGGCAGATCTCGGTGCTACGTCGGCACTGCCAGACAATGGCGTTATAGATCGGCCGGCCGGTGGTCTTGTCCCAGACCACGGTGGTTTCGCGCTGGTTGGTGATGCCGATCGCGGCGACCTGGTCATGATGCAGACCAGCCTGGGCCAAGGCTTCGACCATCACCGCGCTCTGGGTGGCGAAGATTTCCATCGGGTCGTGTTCGACCCAGCCGGCCTGGGGGTAATGCTGGGCGAATTCGCGCTGGGCGGTGCAGACCACGTTGGCGTCGCGGTCGAAAATGATCGCCCGCGAGCTGGTCGTACCCTGGTCGAGGGCAATGATGTAGTTCTTGTTCTGAATGTCGGTCATGTCGATTGCCTTGGGACGTGAATAAGGGGTGAGGCCTGGCGCACGCTTGAGCGGGCAGAGTGTGCGCCGATTGTTTCAGGATGTTCTGGGTTTGCCGTCAATGGCCGGTTTTGCATCCTTTGTAACAGCCACGGCGCTGGGCAGATGGCGGGCAATCAACCCGCGATAGGCCGCAGCGCCCAGGCATGCACCCACGATCGGTGCAAAAATCGGAACCAGGAAGTACGGGATGTCGCGTCCACCCGTGAGGGAAATTTCACCCCACCCGGTGAAGAAAGTCATTAGTTTAGGGCCGAAGTCTCGCGCCGGATTCATCGCGAAGCCCGTCAGCGGTCCCATCGAGCTGCCAATTACCGCGATCAGCAGGCCGATTAGCAGTGGCGCCAGCGGGCCGCGGGGCAGGCCATTATTGTCATCGGTCAGGGACATGATCACGCCCATCAGAATGGCGGTGATGATCACCTCCACCAGAAAGGCCTGGCCAGTGGACAGCGCCGGGTGTGGATAAGTGGAAAACACCGAGGCCAGTTCAAGGCTGGCTTCTGAGCCACGAATCATTTGTCGGGACTGTTCGAAATCGAAGAATAGATTGCTGTACAGCGTGTAGACCAGCAGCGCGCCACAAAAGGCGCCGGCCACCTGGCAAATAATGTAGAAGGGCAACTTACGCTTTTCAAAGTCGGTGAAAATACACAGCGCGATGCTGACGGCGGGGTTCAGGTGTGCGCCGGAAACGCCGGCGCTGAGGTAGATCGCCATGCTGACACCGACACCCCAGATGATACTGATTTCCCACAGACCGAAACTCGCACCCGCGACCTTGAGCGCTGCAACGCAGCCAGTGCCGAAGAAAATCAGCAGGGCAGTCCCCAGGAATTCGGCCAGGCATTGGCTGGAAAGGGGTGGCTGTTGTAAAGCAATTGTCATTCAAACCTCGGTTTTTGTTGTTGTCTGGCGCGTCCGGTAAAGTCCGATCGCGCGTTCAGCGCCGAGGCAGGATCCTCATCCTGAACTCGGGGTGTTGGTTGAGACCTGCATTTCTGTTTTCAGTTTCGAAAAAATATAGACAAGAAACGCTGGTGTCAAAGGTCGAAAGTGAACCATTGGTCACATTTAAACTATTCGTGGTGTGAATGACTGTTTCGCTCACGCTAAGTCACTGGGGTTGGCAGCCCAGTTCCAGCGCCTTTTGGCCGACGATGACTTAGAATCCGGCCACGCTTATTCGAATTTCCTCAGGAGCGATCATGACCCCGGCATTGGATCTGCTTAAAAAGGTGCGCGCCGAGCATCGCATTCACAGTTATGAACACGATCCCAAGGCAGCCTCCTATGGTTTGGAAGCGGCAGAAAAGCTTGGACTGGATCCGGCGCAGGTCTTCAAGACGTTGTTGGCGGCCAGCGAAAAACACGAGTTGTTGGTGGCGGTGGTGCCCGTGGTCGGCAGCCTGGATTTGAAAGCCCTGGCCCATGCCGCCGGCGTAAAGAAAGTCGAGATGGCCGACCCCGCGGCCGCCCAGCGTTCGACCGGTTATCTGCTCGGTGGTATCAGTCCATTGGGGCAGAAAAAACGTCTTCGCACCTTTATCGACAGTTCTGCCCAGCCGTTCGCCAGCATCTTTGTCAGTGCCGGAAGGCGCGGGCTGGAGGTAGAGCTGGCGCCTGCGGTACTGGCCGAGCATACCGGGGCGGCGTTTGCGGATATCGGGCGTGCTTGAAACCGGCGCAGGGCGTGAGCAAGTACCTTTGTCATCATGGTGTCGGGCTTAGGCTTGGGTGGCTGCCGGGGCCTTCGTCCTGGGCTGTAGGGTGAAAATTCGTCGGATCTGTCACTGGAAAAGCAGTAGCTGGGCACTCATGCTCATGCATCAATAACAAGGAGAAGTGCCATGCAGCTTGCGTTTCATCAAGTCGATGCGTTCAGTGATCGGCCGTTTGGCGGCAATCCGGCGATGGTCTATCGGCTCGACGCCTGGCTGGCCGATGACTTGATGCAAAGGATCGCCGCCGAACATAACCTGGCTGAAACGGCCTTTCTGGTGCGTGAAGGCCAGCATTGGCATATCCGCTGGTTCACGCCCACCACCGAGGTACCGTTGTGCGGGCATGCCACCTTGGCCAGCGCCCATGTGCTGTTCGAGGTCTATCACGAAACCGTCGAGCGACTGGACTTCATCTGTCGATCCGGGGCGTTGAGCGTCACTCGCGAAGGTGATCGGCTATGGCTGGATTTTCCAGCCATCGTCCCCAGCGAGTTGGGTGCATCCCTGGTGGTCCAGGCTGCCCTGGGCGTGGAAGCGGTGGACGTGTTGAGCTCCAACGAACTGTTTGTCGTGCTGGAGTCGGAGCAGGCGGTGCTCGATTGCAAGCCGGACATGGCGGCCCTGGCGAAGCTGCCGTGGCCGGGCGCAATCGTGACTGCGCCGGGAAGCCGGCATGATTTTGTCTCGCGCTATTTCGCCCCGGCGATTGGCATCAATGAAGATCCGGTCACGGGCTCGACCCATTGCAGCCTGATTCCTTACTGGTCTCGGCGCTTGGGCAAACTGGGGCTTACGGCTTATCAGTGCTCGGCCAGGGGCGGCGAACTGTTCTGCCGACTTGAGGGGGAGCGGGTGAAGATTGGCGGGAATGCGACGTTGGTGGCCAGTGGGACGTTGATGTTGGGGGGAGCCGGTAACCTCATCTCAAATCTCTGAGGTCAAAATGTGGGAGCGAGCCTGCTCGCGATAGCGTTGGTTCAGCTTGCATCGATGCTGAATATGCCTACGCCATCGCGAGCAGGCTCGCTCCCACAATTGCTTCTAGCTGGCAGTACTGTAGCGCCGCACGCCGCTTTCCACGGGGGGTATATGGGCCGCCGTGCTCCCTGACGCCTGGAACAGCACCAAGTGTTCAGCCGCTACGCGGATGCCGACGTGGTCCCCCACCAGATGGTCGGCATGGCTCGGGAAAATGGATTCCAGCTGCGCTCCGGTCGGCAATTGCAGGCGATACAGGGTTGAAGCCCCCAGGAACGTCTTGCCGACAATCCTGCCTGTGAGCGGACTGTCCGGTGCGTAGACGATATCGTCCGGGCGCAGCAGCACATCCACCGCACCACCGATGGGCCAGGTGTAGGCCCGATTGCCGCGCAGGATACCCAGCTCGGTTTGCACCGATTCCGGGCTGTCGAGCTGGCCGCGAATGAAGTAACCCTGGCCAATGAAGCTGGCGACAAATGGCGTCAGCGGTTCATGGTACAGATTGTAGGGCGTATCCCACTGTTCCAGCCGACCCTCCTTGAATACCCCGACATGGTCGCTCACCGCGAAGGCTTCTTCCTGATCGTGGGTTACCAGAATCGCGCTGGTGCCGCGGACCTTGAGAATGTCCCGCACTTCATGGCTGAGCTTGCGTCTGAGCTCACCATCGAGATTGGAGAACGGTTCGTCGAGCAGCAGCAATTGCGGTTCCGGCGCCAGGGCGCGAGCCAGGGCCACACGTTGTTGCTGACCCCCGGACAGTTCATGGGGAAAGCGCTTGCCCAGGCTCTTCAGGTTGACCAGCTCCAGCAGTTCCTCGACCACGCGGTCCTTGTCCGGATGCTTGCGAATGCCAAACGCAATGTTCTCCGCCACGCTCAGGTGAGGGAACAGCGCATAGTCCTGAAATACCATGCCGATGCGGCGTTTTTCCGGGGCGAGGGTGAAGCCGGCGCGGGAGATGGTTTCCCCCGCCAGCTGGATCTCACCTTCCTGTACCGGTTCGAAACCGGCGATGGCTCGCAGCGTCGTGGTCTTGCCACACCCGGACGAGCCGAGCAGGCAACCGATATCCCCGGCATTGAGGTGCAGGTTGAGGTTCTGGACGACGCGCTGGTTTTGATAACCGCAAGTCAGGTTCTGCAGGTTCAGTAGCAGGGTATGGCTCATGCGTGGTGGTACGCCGGCTCGACCAGAAACTCGAGCAAGGCCTTTTGTGCGTGAAGGCGATTTTCTGCCTGATCCCATGCCACGGAGCGTGGATCGTCCAGCAGGTCGACGCTGATCTCCTCGCCGCGATGGGCCGGCAGGCAGTGCATGAACAGCACGTCAGCGTCCGCCAGGTCGAGCAGGGCGCGGTTGACCTGAAGTGGCGCGAACAGTTTCAGACGCTTGGCGGTTTCTTCTTCCTGGCCCATCGAGGTCCAGACATCAGTGCTCACCAGGTGCGCGCCGGCCACGGCCTGTTTCGGATCACGGACGATGGTCACCCGGCTCCCGGCCTTGGCCACCAGTTCGGCACTGGGGTCGTAGCCTTCCGGACAGGCGATGCGCAGCTGGAAGTCGAACTGGATCGCGGCTTCTATATAGCTGTTGCACATGTTGTTGCCATCGCCGACCCAGGCCACGGTCTTGCCCTGAATGGAGCCGCGGTGTTCGAGGAACGTCTGCATGTCGGCCAGCAACTGGCAGGGGTGCAAGTCATCGGACAGACCATTGATCACCGGTACGCGCGAGTGCGCCGCAAACTCAGTCAGCGTGCTGTGGGCGAAGGTACGGATCATCACCGCATCAAGCATGCTCGACATGACGATGGCGCAGTCGCCGATCGGTTCGCCACGGCCCAGCTGGGTGTCGCGGGGCGACAGGAAGATTGCCTGGCCGCCGAGCTGGATCATGCCGGCTTCGAAAGAAATACGGGTGCGGGTCGATGACTTCTCGAAGATCATCCCCAGCACACGGTTTTTCAGGGGCTCGAACAGTACGCCGCGATTACGCAGGTCCTTGAGCTCCACGCCTCGACGGATCACGCCGAGCAACTCGTCGGGCGTGAAATCCATCAGGGAGAGAAAGTGCCTTGCGCTCATGATTGACTACCTTTTGTCACTGATCGCAGATGCTCAAAGCCTTGTTTCATGAAAAAACGGGCGAGACCTGCGGCAAAAGCCGCACGGGGCGACGAAATAGGGGAAGGCGCGATCTTATAAGGAAATGTCGCGTCTTACCAATAGGGCTACAGTTTTAGGGGATTTCAGCGAGGTCATAGCAGGTTGGCGAAGACATGTATGAAGCCGGTTTCCTGACAGCAGCCACCCATTTGTACACCGGCCTTGCGCAGCTTGGCAATCAAACCGGGGCGTTATTGAATGATTTGGCCGGCCTGTTCCTGGGCGTGAATATTTCCTAATGCCAGGGCCTGGGTTATAAATGAACCTCAGACGCAGGAGCCCCGAAATGGATTCGAAAGAGCAACAATTGATGGAACTACTGGGGCTGACAGCGCGCTCCCTGACTCACCTGACCGCCTCGGTGACGTCCATGTCATTCGAGTTGCTGCGCAGCGATGACGAGGTGACCAAGGCAGCAGGTCGACGCATGATCGATCGCATGGCCACCATCAGCAGCGGGCTCGACGAGCATTGGCGATTGATCGGAGAGTTGACGGGCGTGCCCATTGCTCACGAGCAAGTGGAAACCATCGAGGAAATCCAGTTGCTGGCGCCGCCTTCCGAGCAGCCTTGAGCTCACTGCATCGGCGGGCCTGATGCACGGCAATTCACAGGACGAACGTCGCTGGCGCAGGGGGGGATCACGCGCCATAGTTTTGTTCCCGCGGCCGAAAGCGCCCGTTACGAATAAAATAGAGGCTGGCCATGACCAAGACTCTCCACCACCGTGCGTGCCATCTGTGCGAAGCCATCTGTGGCTTGACCCTTGAAACCACCGAGACCGAAGGCCAGGGCCTGGCGATCACCTCGATCAAGGGCGATCCACTGGACAGCTTCAGTCGCGGCCACATCTGCCCCAAGGCGGTAGCGCTGCAGGATATCCAGAACGACCCGGATCGCCTGCGCCAGCCCATGCGCCGGGTCGGTAGCGAGTGGCAGCCTATTGCCTGGGACGATGCCTTCGCGCTGGTGGCCGAACGTCTGGCGGGCATCCAGGAACGCCACGGTCAGAACGCGGTAGCGGTCTACCAGGGCAATCCCAGTGTGCATAACTATGGGCTGATGACCCACAGCAACTATTTTTTGGGCCTGCTGAAGACGCGCAGCCGGTTTTCGGCGACTTCGGTGGACCAACTGCCTCACCACCTGACCAGCCACCTGATGTACGGTCACGGCCTGTTGTTGCCGATACCGGACATCGATCACACCGACTTCATGTTGATCCTGGGCGGCAACCCGCTGGCCTCCAATGGCAGCATCATGACCGTGCCGGACGTGGAAAAGCGCCTCAAGGCGATCCAGGCCCGTGGCGGTAAAGTGGTGGTGGTCGATCCCCGTCGCAGCGAAACGGCGGCTATTGCCGACCAGCATGTGTTCGTGCGCCCGGGTGGCGATGCCGCTTTGCTGTCTGGTGTGCTCAATACCCTGTTCAGCGAGGGCTTGACCCGTGACAGCCACCTGCCGGTGGATGGCCTGGAAGACGTGCGCCAGGCCGTCGCGACCTTCACGGCTGAAGCGATGAGCCCGCTCTGTGCTGTGTCGGCTACGCAGATCCGGCAGTTGGCCCGGGACTTCGCTGCCGCGCCTTCAGCGGTCTGTTATGGACGGATGGGCGTCTCAACCCAGGCGTTCGGCACGCTGTGTCACTGGCTGATTCAACTGATCAACCTGGTGACCGGCAATCTTGACCGGGTCGGTGGGGCCCTGTGTACCGAGCCTGCGGTGGACCTGGTTGCGACCACCTCGGGAGGGCATTTCAATCGCTGGCAAAGCCGGGTATCCGGGCGTCCCGAGTACGCGGGCGAGTTGCCGGTTTCGGCTCTGGCCGAGGAAATGCTCACCGAGGGCGAAGGCCAGATTCGTGCGCTGGTCACCGTGGCGGGCAACCCGGTGCTGTCCACTCCCAACGGACGGCAACTGGAGCAGGCGCTGGACGGGTTGGAGTTCATGGTCAGCGTCGATCTGTACATCAACGAAACCACGCGCTACGCCGACCTGATCCTGCCATCCACCTCGGCCCTGGAAAACGACCATTACGACACCACGTTCAATCTGTTCGCGGTGCGCAACGTGACCCGTTTCAACCGGGCGATCCTGCCCAAGCCCGAAGGGGCGCTGCACGACTGGGAAATTTTCGTCGGACTGGCCAAGGCTTTCGCTGCCAGAACCGGCAAGGAACTCAAGCCGACCATGCCGCCGGCGCAAATGATCGATTTCGGCCTTCGTGCCGGCGCCTATGGCGACGCCTCGCCGCATAAGCTGTCCCTGGCGACCTTGTTCGACCATCCCCATGGCATCGACCTGGGCGCCCTCAAGCCCAACCTGGCGCCACGCTTGAAAACCGAAAACCAGCGAGTGCAGGCTGCACCGGCGGTCATTCTTGCCGACCTCGCGCGCTTTGCCGGGTTGCAGGCACCACAGGCGGATGAGTTGCTGATGATTGGCCGACGTCACGTGCGCAGCAATAACTCCTGGATGCACAATTTCCACCGCCTGGTGAAGGGCAAGCCGCGTCATCAATTGCTGATGCACCCGGAGGATCTGAGCAGTCGCGGGTTGAGCGACGGGCAGCGGGTGAAAGTCAGTTCGCGGGTGGGTATGCTTGAAGTCGAGGTGCAGGGTAGCCTGGACATGATGAAAGGCGTGGTCAGCCTGCCCCACGGTTGGGGCCATGCCCGGCCGGGCGTGCAGATGGCCATTGCCAGCGCCCAGCCCGGTTCGAGCGCCAATGACCTGACCGATGACTGTCAGCTGGATGAGTTGTCTGGCAATGCAGCGCTCAATGGGGTTCCGGTGAAGGTGGTGGCTGCGTGAATTTGTCTCTCGGGGAGACCGAGCAGCGTGCTCGGCTTTCCGTTACAATGCGCCACCGTGTCGACAACTGAAGTCGCAAAGTTTAAGCCGAGGTGCTCCGTGGATATCATCGAAACGATTAAAGACCAGATTGCCAACAACACCATCCTGCTTTACATGAAAGGCTCGCCGAATGCGCCACAGTGCGGCTTCTCGGCCAAGGCTGCTCAGGCTGTGATGGCGTGTGGCGAGAAGTTTGCCTACGTGGACATCCTGCAGAACCCGGAAATCCGCGCCAACCTGCCCAAGTACGCCAACTGGCCAACTTTCCCGCAACTGTGGGTGGCCGGTGAGCTGATCGGCGGTAGCGATATCATGACCGAGATGGCGGCCGACGGCTCTTTGCAGGCCACGATCAAGGCTGCTGCCGAAAAAGCGGCTGCGAACAAGACAGAAGCCTGATTCACGGACAAACAATGTGGGAGCGAGCCTGCTCGCGATGAGGGCGTGTCAGTCAACGTGTTGTGACTGATAGACCGCTATCGCGAGCAGGCTCGCTCCCACAAAGGTTTTGCGCTGTGGCCTGGAAATCCAGGCAATAAAAAGCCCCGCCTCTGGAAAGAGGGCGGGGCTTTTTATTGGCTTGCTTTTGGGGAAGTTACTCTTCGCCCATCTGCGATTGCAGGTAGTTCTCAAGACCCACTTTGTCGATCAGGCCCAGTTGGGTTTCCAGCCAGTCGATGTGTTCTTCCTCGGACTCGAGGATGTCTTCAAGCAGTTCGCGGCTGCCGAAGTCGCCAACGCTCTCGCAATGGGCGATGGCGACTTTCAGGTCGGCGTGGCCGGCACGCTCGATCGTCAGATCGCACTTGAGCATTTCCTGAGTGTGTTCGCCGATGTGCAGCTTGCCCAGGTCCTGGACGTTCGGTAGACCTTCGAGGAACAGGATGCGCTTGATCAGCTTGTCCGCGTGTTTCATCTCGTCGATGGACTCGTGGTACTCGTGCTTGCCCAGCTTGTTCAGGCCCCAATCCTCATACATGCGCGCATGCAGGAAGTATTGGTTGATCGCGACCAGCTCATTGGCGAGGATCTTGTTGAGATGCTGGATGACTGTAACGTCGCCTTTCATGGTGAGGGCCTGCCCTGTAATAGCTGTGTATAGGGCTGAGTTTGAGCCGCACACTGACGAGTGTCAAACCTAAGTTATTGAATAATAAATGAAAATTAATCGGAATAAGAATGTTTGTGTTCCGCGTCTAGAGGCTAAGCGCTTGATTTAAAGGCATAAAAAAACCGGACATTGAGCCCGGTTCTTCAAGAAGCTGGATTTAAGCGGCAGTAAATTCTACCGGATAGGGAATCGAGGCCTGGGCCGTTTGCATTTTGGCAAGGGTTTCGCGAACCACTTCCTTGGCCAGGCACGCACATTTGCCGCATTGGCTGGCTACGCCGGTGGCCTGGCGGACTTCGCGGTAGCTGCAGCAGCCTTCATAGATCGCTTCGCGGATTTGTCCGTCGGTGACGCCAGTGCAGAGGCAAACATACATAAGTAAGAACCGTCGCTGGTTGTGACTCAATTGAGACGGATCTTAATGTTAACGAGAATGATTGTCAAAGTGGTTTCTGAAACCCTTGGGCCAGAGCTGACGAACGGTTTTTTATCCAGGGCCAATGAGGGGGCATGCCAAGGGAAAGGATTTTTGGACTCGCCGAAAAACCGTTGAAGACAGTCCAAATTCGCGGTGTATGATGATCGGCCCTTGCAAGCGGGTTCGTGTCACAGGGCTGTCGCCTGAGGGTGGCAGGCTGGCCCGGACCTTGTTTTCACGTTATTCACCAGGAGATATCCAATGAGCGTACTCGTAGGCAAACAAGCCCCTGACTTCACCGTCCCGGCCGTGCTCGGCAACGGCGAAATCGTCGACAGCTTCACCCTGTCCTCGGCCATCAAAGGCAAATACGGCCTGGTGTTCTTCTACCCGCTGGACTTCACCTTCGTCTGCCCATCCGAGCTGATCGCGCTGGATCACCGCATGGACGACTTCAAGGCCCGCAACGTTGAAGTGGTTGCCGTTTCGATCGACTCGCACTTCACCCACAACGCCTGGCGCAACACGGCTATCAACGCTGGTGGTATCGGCCAGGTGAAATACACCATGGCTGCCGATATGAAGCACGAAATCGCCAAGGCCTATGACGTTGAGTCCGAAGGCGGCGTGGCCTTCCGTGGCGCGTTCCTGATCGACGACAAGGGCGTTGTCCGTTCGCAGATCATCAACGACCTGCCACTGGGCCGTAACATGGAAGAGCTGATCCGTCTGGTCGACGCGCTGCAATTCCACGAAGAGCACGGCGAAGTGTGCCCAGCCAACTGGAAAAAAGGCGACAAGGGCATGACCGCATCCCCTGAAGGCGTTGCCGCCTACCTGGGCGAGCACAGCGACAAGCTGTAAGCGCAACAGGCACAAAAAAACCGGCCCTCGATGGGCCGGTTTTTTTATGGGGAAGGATTTATCCCAATTGTTTAAAAACACCAGAAACAGCTGTGGGAGCAAAGCTTGCTCGCGATACAGGCGCCTCGGTATCTCTGGGATACCGTGTCGTTTTCATCGCGGGCAAGCCTTGCTCGCACCGTCCTGATGCTTACTCAGCACATCAGTCGTCGAAATCCTGCCAGCCACCCATTTCTTTCCAGCGATTGACGATGCCGCAGAACAGCTCGGCCGTCTTCTCGGTGTCGTAGCGGGCCGAGTGGGCTTCACGGCCATCAAAGTCGATGTCGGCCGCCTGGCAGGCCTTGGCCAACACGGTCTGGCCGTATGCCAGGCCGGCAAGGGTCGCGGTGTCGAAGCTGGAAAACGGATGGAACGGGTTGCGCTTCATGTCAAGGCGCGCCACGGCGGCATTGAGAAAGCCCAGGTCGAAGCTGCTGTTGTGGCCGACCAGGATCGCCCGTTTGCAGCCGTTGGCCTTCAGGGCTTTGCGCACGCCTCGGAAGATGTCGGTCAGGGCCGTCTCTTCACTCACCGCCATGCGCAATGGGTGATCAAGCTTGATCCCGGTGAACTCCAGGGCTGCCGCCTCAATGTTGGCGCCTTCGAACGGTTCGACGCGGAAGAAATAGGTGTGATCAGGGAACACAAAACCTTTTTCGTCCATGCCAATGGTGGTCGCAGCGATTTCCAGCAGCGCATCGGTGGCGGAGTTGAAACCGCCGGTTTCTACGTCGACCACGACCGGCAGGTAGCCCCGGAAGCGGGCTGCCATGGGGTGACGGGCAGCGCCCGAACCACCGTTGCCGTCCAGCTCGTCGTCGAAATGATCTTCACTCACACACTTTCCTCCAGCAGGCGCCAGCGCAGTTTTTCACCGGCGCGCAGCGGGATAACAGTCAGCTCGCCAAAAGGCAGGCTGGCGGGGGCGGTCCACTCGTCGCGAACCAGGGTAATACGATCAGTGTTCACCGGCAGGCCATAGAAGCGCGGGCCGTGGAGGCTGGCGAAGCCTTCGAGTTTGTCCAGCGCATTGCGCTGCTCGAACGCCTCGGCATACATCTCGATGGCGGCATAGGCGGTGTAGCAGCCAGCGCAACCGCAGGCCGCTTCCTTGGCGTGCCGGGCATGGGGCGCCGAGTCCGTGCCGAGGAAGAACTTGGCGCTGCCGCTGGTGGCAGCGTCGAGCAAGGCTTCTTGATGGGTGTTGCGCTTGAGGATCGGCAGGCAATAGAAGTGCGGCCGGATCCCGCCCACCAGCATATGGTTGCGGTTGTACAGCAGGTGATGTGCGGTAATGGTCGCGCCAACGTTCGCCGAGGCTTCGTTGACGAACTGCACGGCATCACCGGTGGTGATGTGTTCGAACACCACCTTGAGCGTCGGGAAGCGTTCCACGACGCGACGCATGTGCTCATCGATGAAGATTTTTTCGCGGTCGAACACGTCGACGTCGCCACGAGTGACTTCACCGTGGATCAGCAACGGCATCCCGACTTCGGCCATGGCCTCCAGCGCCGGGAAAATCTTGTCGATGCTGGTGACGCCGGAGTCCGAGTTGGTGGTGGCGCCGGCGGGGTACAGCTTGGCGGCATGGACGAAGCCGCTGGCCTTGGCCTCGCGTATTTCTTCGGGCTGCGTACGGTCGGTGAGGTAAAGCACCATCAGCGGTTCGAAACGGCTGCCGGCCGGGCGTGCGGCCAGGATTCGCTGGCGATAGCCGTCGGCCTCGATGGCGTTGCGCACTGGCGGAACCAGGTTCGGCATGATGATTGCGCGCCCGAAGGTGCGCGCGACATCGGCGACGGTATGGGTCAACACAGCACCATCGCGAAGATGAATATGCCAGTCGTCGGGACGCAGCAGGGTCAGGCGGTCGGACATTGGGGGGCTTCCAGGCGGGTCAAACTCTGGGGAATGCTACCGGAAAAGACCGATTCAGGCACCCGCTATCAAGTTCTGGCGCAAGTTACCGATAGCTCCTACAGGTGTGCCACGAATCCGTAAGGCGCCCCGGACAGGCGTCATACTCTCAACGTGTGTCGATCTTTGTATAAAAGCCATTGGAGCCGCCCGTGCGCCAGCGTTATTTAGCCTTGCTCAGTGTGTTTGCCAGCCTTCCCGCCATGGCGCTCACTTTCCAGACCCGTCTGGAGAGCATTGAGTGGACGGTCGAAGGCGACAAGTTCGAGTGCCGGCTGAGTCAGCCGGTCACCGATTTCGGCAGCGGCGAATTCGTGCGCCGGGCCGGCGAGCAGGCGATCTTCCGGCTCAAGTCCCATAACCCGATGCTCGGTGGTGGTTCGGCCATCCTGCTGGCGGCCGCCGCGCCTTGGCAGCCGGGACGGGGCGACATCAACCTGGGCTCGGTCAGGCTCGGCAGCGGCGATGTGCTCTTCAACAGCTCTCAGGTCCAGGCGGGCCGCTTGATCAGCGGGCTGATGGAAGGGCGCAGCCCAGTGGTACGGCGTAACACGGGGGACGGGCGGGTTTCGGAAGTCCGGCTGCTGCCCGTGCGCTTCAACAAGGCCTTCAGTGATTACCAGGGCTGCGTGGCAAAACTGTTGCCGAAGAATTTCGAGCAGGTGAAGCAATCCCAGATCGGCTTTCCCGGCGAAGGCGTTGAGCTCGATGCCCGGGCCAAGGCTCAGTTGCAGGTGATGATCGACTTCATCAAAGCCGACCCGACCGTCAACCATGTCGAACTCGACGGTCACTCCGACAATAGCGGCAATCGATTGACCAATCGTGAGCTGTCTCGTCGCCGTGCCCTGGCGGTCCAGGACTTCTTCAAGGCCAACGGCTTTCAAGAGTCGCAGATCACCGTGCGGTTCCACGGCGAACGTTACCCCCTGGTGCCCAACACCAGTGCCGCCAACCGCGCCAAGAACCGTCGTGTGGCCGTGCGCCTGGAGCGTGTGGCGGTGCCTGAAGCGCCGGCACCGCAGGCTACACCCGCCGCGCCCCCTGCCAAGGCTCCGACGCCGACCGCGACACCGGCCCAGCCCACTGCAGCCACCGCCGCGCGGACATCCTGACCCGTGAGGATCGTCGCGCGCTCGACATAATCTGTCGCTTCGTCGTCATAAGCTGTCGCGCCCCTGTAAATTATCCGCGCTGGACGTTAAACTTCTCGGCTTTCCGTACAACCCGTGGAGTGATGGCATGGCGGACGTAAACAAGGTCGTTCTGGCGTATTCCGGCGGCCTGGACACTTCGGTGATCCTCAAGTGGCTGCAGGACACTTATAACTGTGAAGTGGTGACCTTCACCGCTGACCTGGGGCAGGGCGAAGAAGTCGAGCCTGCACGCGCCAAGGCTCAGGCCATGGGCGTCAAAGAGATCTACATCGATGACCTGCGCGAAGAGTTCGTCCGTGACTTCGTGTTCCCGATGTTCCGCGCCAACACTGTTTACGAAGGCGAGTACCTGCTGGGTACCTCTATCGCCCGTCCGTTGATCGCCAAGCGCCTGATCGAAATCGCCAACGAAACCGGTGCCGACGCCATTTCCCACGGTGCCACCGGCAAGGGCAACGATCAGGTGCGTTTCGAACTCGGTGCCTATGCCCTCAAGCCCGGCGTGAAAGTCATCGCGCCGTGGCGCGAGTGGGACTTGCTGTCCCGTGAAAAGCTGATGGACTACGCCGAGAAGCACGCCATCCCGATCGAACGCCACGGCAAGAAGAAATCCCCGTACTCAATGGATGCCAACCTGCTGCACATCTCCTATGAAGGCGGCGTGCTGGAAGACACCTGGACCGAGCACGAAGAAGACATGTGGCGCTGGACCGTCTCCCCGGAGAAGGCTCCTGACACCCCGCAATACCTGGAGCTGACCTATCGCAACGGCGATATCGTCGCGCTGGACGGCGTGGAAATGAGCCCGGCCACCGTGCTGGCGACCCTGAACCGTATCGGTGGCGAACACGGCATCGGTCGTCTGGACATCGTCGAGAACCGTTATGTCGGCATGAAGTCCCGCGGCTGCTACGAGACCCCGGGCGGCACCATCATGCTGCGTGCTCACCGCGCGATCGAGTCGATCACCCTGGACCGCGAAGTGGCTCACCTCAAAGACGAGTTGATGCCCAAGTACGCCAGCCTGATCTACACCGGTTACTGGTGGAGTCCGGAGCGCCTGATGCTGCAACAGATGATCGATGCCTCCCAGGTCAACGTGAATGGCGTCGTGCGCCTGAAACTGTACAAGGGCAATGTCATCGTCACTGGGCGCAAGTCTGATGACTCCCTGTTCGATGCCAACATCGCGACTTTCGAAGAGGACGGTGGCGCTTACAACCAGGCCGACGCTGCTGGCTTCATCAAGCTCAACGCCCTGCGCATGCGCATCGCGGCGAACAAGGGTCGCAAGCTGTTCTGATCCTGGCTCCATGAAAACGGCCTGCCATGTGCAGGCCGTTTTTTTTGGGGGACCCTTTCCCCTGTGCTGCTCGTTCGTTGTGGCGCTGTTTTGCGCGTTTGGATCGATCGGCCTCGGCCAGGCCTTCCGGTGCCCGGGGGATAACCAAAATGAACAGTCGTCGCTGTTTTTTCTGTGGATGAACAGTGATCAGCCATCCTTTGCCCTTGGGCGCCCGGCGGGAAAACCGTGCGCGCCGACAGCTCGAATCATCCATGATTTTCATGAAGTGTTTGCTCTTGCGAAAATCCGAGGGCGAATATAACGAGCGATAGTTAAAGTTCAGGGTGATAAAAAAAAGAAATAATAGATAGAACGGAAAGCTGATCAGAAACCAAAGATAGTATTCACGGTCCTGATCGTCGAGGAAAGGCAGGGAGATGGCTGCCGAAGTCTCGGACAAAGTTGCGAATATAGCGATTAGCGTCATGGGGTTGGTGATGATTTTCGAAGGTTTGTTCATGGTGGATGCTCATAACATATTCAGGCTCGGTGATTGCATTAGGAAGGTGTGAGTAATTGATGAGTTCGCGGTTAAGGTATTGATCGTGGTGTTTCCTCATGGATAGGATTGAATAAATTTCGCTTATTCCTTATGTGAATTCAATTTTATTTAAATAAAACCTTTGTGGTTGTGTTGGTAAATAATTCAGTTACTTTTTATGAGGCGAGTGTTTTTTTGCTATTGGGGGACGGGGTGGATGCAGAAAAAAGCGCTTGTTTAGAGGGGCGCGGATCCCCTGATGCATCCATTTGCCTCTGTAAACAAATTTATGGCGCATTATTTCCAAGGGGATTTGTAGGATTTTTCTGTATCGCTTGTAGGTTGCGTCTCTCGGTGCGAGCGGTCAGGGGGGGCGGCATGCCAAGGTAGAATTGACTAGGCTATTGTGCGTGCTCTAAAAATTCGAACAGCGAAGTTGGATTTGCCCATGAATAAAGTGCTGATCGTGGATGATCATCCCGTCATTCGTCTTGCTGTACGTTTGCTAATGGAGCGTCATGGATATGAAGTTATTGCCGAAACCGATAATGGCGTCGATGCGTTGCAACTTTCCCGTGAACTTATGCCTGATATCGTTATTCTGGATATCGGCATTCCGAAACTGGATGGACTGGAGGTCATCGCACGCCTGACCGCCAACCCTTCACCTTTGAAAGTTCTGGTGCTGACTTCCCAGGCACCTGGGCATTTTTCGATGCGCTGCATGCAGACGGGGGCAGCCGGTTATGTGTGCAAGCAGCAGGACCTCACCGAGTTACTCAGTGCAATCAAGGCGGTGCTGTCGGGGTACAGTTATTTCCCCAATCAGGCGCTGCATACGGTGCGTTCGAGTCTGGGTAACGCAAGCGAGTCCGATATGGTCGATCGACTGTCCGGGCGAGAGATGATGGTCTTGCAGCAACTGGCTCGGGGAAAGACCAACAAGGAAATTGCCGATGGGATGTTCTTGAGCAACAAGACCGTCAGTACATACAAGACACGCTTGTTGTTGAAGCTCAATGCCCGCTCGCTGGTTGATCTGATCGAACTGGCGCAGCGTAACGGGTTAGTGTGAGTTTTTCCGGCCGCGCGTACTCAGTAAAAAGCCTCCATTCGGGAGGCTTTTACGTGTCAGAGGTCAAAGTCGTAATCGGCCAATTGTTTCTGCAAGCGGCGCTCTTCCAGCAGATTATCAATCGTGCGACGTTTGCTCAGATTGGTTTTCGCTGTTTCGACGACCACAGGTTCCACATCGTCGGCCTCAACGGCGATGAAATCGTCTTCTACATCCAGTTGTTCTTTGTCAGCACTCATGGGATCGACTCCAGGCTTAAACTGCCATTGGCGCTCCTTATATCGATAAACCACGGGCGGGTAAAAAAGATTTTTTCAATCGACAAATCAATAAAAGCAATAGCGCCTCAATCGTCGGAGGTCTTGTGCTTGTATTCGCATAAGTCCTCGATCCGGCAGCTGCCACAGCGGGGCTTGCGCGCCAGGCAGACGTAACGTCCGTGAAGGATGAGCCAGTGATGGGAATCGAGTAGAAATGCCTTGGGTACGAATTTCATCAGCTTTTTCTCCACCTCCACCACGTTTTTGCCCGGCGCCAGCCCGGTGCGGTTGCTGACGCGGAAAATGTGAGTGTCGACGGCCATGGTCAGTTGGCGAAATGCGGTGTTGAGCACCACATTGGCGGTTTTGCGACCGACCCCTGGAAGCGCTTCCAGCGCTTCGCGAGTCTGTGGGACTTCGCCGTTGTGGCGCTCGATCAGCAGGCGGCATGTCTCGATCACGTTTTTTGCCTTGCTGTTGAACAGGCCGATGGTCTTGATGTACTCGGACAGCCCTTCGACACCCAGCGCGTGAATCGCCTGCGGCGTGTTGGCCACCGGGAACAGCTTGGCCGTGGCCTTGTTGACGCCGACGTCGGTGGATTGGGCCGACAGAATCACCGCGATCAACAGTTCGAACGGCGAGCTGTAGGCCAGTTCGGTCTTCGGTTCCGGGTTGTCTTCGTGCAAGCGACGGAATATTTCCAGGCGTTTTGCGGCGTTCATGGGCGCGGCGTTTCCTCGATCGTTGAAGGGGGGCTGGCGCCCGTCCAGGCCTTGTGCGCTGCCAGCAACAGACCGAGCAGAATAAACCCGCCAGGGGCGAGCAAGGCCAGTGATATTGCGTTGCCAATCAGCTCGCGCAGGGCGCCCAAGCCGATCATCAGCAGGCCGAACACGCCTGCCAGCCTGAGATGTTCGGGCAGGCGTGAGCCGACGAAGATGTCGTCATGCTCCAGCGCCACACAGCTCAAAGCGATCCAGCCAATGTAAAGGCTCAGCGGCTGATACATTTCCAGCATCCAGGCCTGCGCCACCAGGCCTGCGCAAGCCGTCAGGGTGGCGGCCAGCACAATGGAAGCGAGCAGTCGCTGAGGCGCTGTCAGGTGGGACCGTACCAGCCCCATGGCCAAGCCATGGCCGGCACTGATCAGTACCCAGGCCAGCCATAAGCCCAGCGCGTTTGCCAGCGAATCGCTGGCGCCGACCAAGGGCACGAGCAGCAGGCCGCGGGTCAGGACCAATGGCTTATTCATCAATGATCACTCCGGTCAGTTGAGCCTGATGCTCGTCGAAGTAACGCAGTGCATCGTGAACAGCCTGCAGGACTGATCGGGAGGTGACGGTCGCGCCGGCCAGTTGATCGAACTGCCCCTGATCCTTTTTCAACGCCCAGCCGCTGTCGGTGGGCGCCTGGAGCGACTTACCGTTGAAGGATTGCAGCCAGGGGTTTGGCCAGTCAGCGATGGCCGCGCCCAGGCCGGGCGTTTCCGACTGGCGCAGGGTTTTCACGCCCAGCAACCGCCCTTGCGGGTCGATAGCGACCAGCAATTGGATGCTGCCTTCATAGCCCAGTACCTGACTGCGTAACAACACTGCGCTGGGCAGGCCGGCGCGAGTCGCCAGGTATCCGCCCAGCAGCGTGCTATGGGCCAAGGTCACGGGGGCCGTTACGACAGGTTGTGCCAATGGCTGATTGTCGTATCGGTCGGTCGGCAGCACGTCGAGCAAGGTTCGGTTCGCAAGGTCTTGTTGCTGACCCTTGATGCGCCCTGCGGTGCTGAGCTGAGTCAGGTAAGTGGCCCCAATGCCGAGACCGATCAGCAAAGCCAGGATGGCAACGCCACGGTAGTTTTTCATAGGGGCTGCGACCTGTGTCGCGCCTCGGCGAAGCGCTCCAGTGCGGGCACGCCGAGGTTCATCAGCAGCACCGCAAACGCCACGCCGTCCGGGTAACCACCCCAAGTCCGGATCAGGTAAGTCAGCAGTCCCACGCCTGCGCCAAACAGCAGGCGAGCGAGGGGCGCTTTGGCGCCCGAGACCGGTTCGGTCACGATAAAAAACGCACCGAGCAGCGTCGCGCCCGTGAGCAGATGAAACAACGGCGAGCCATTGGAGTCGGAGCCCGATCCGTTCCAGCACAACAAGCTGATGATGAACAGGCCGGCGAGCATGCCCACCGGCGCGTGCCAGCTGAACACTCGTTGGTGCAGCAGGAACAGTCCTCCGGCCAGAAACGCCAGGTTGACCCACTCGACGCCGCGCCCACCCCAGCGTCCGAACGCCGGGTTGGCGGCGAACAGCTCATCGATGGTCAGGCTTTTGTTGATTCGCAGGCTGTCCAGGGCCGTTGCTCCTGCCCACCCATCAGGCCCAGGGTGAACCGCGAACACCTGTTGCAGGCCGTCGGACAGGCTCATGCCGTGGAGCGCCGGCCATTGATTGAGTTGCTGGGGAAACGCGATCAACACCAGGGCGTAGCCGAGCATTGCCGGGTTGAACGGGTTATTGCCGACACCGCCCCACAGGTGCTTGCCGAACAGCAAGGCGCAAGCCGTGGCTGTGACGGTCAGCCACCAGGGGCAATACGCTGGCAAGGCCAGCGCCAACAGCGTGGCGCTCACCAGCGCGCTGCCATCGTTGAGTGCCGGTTTGAGCGGCCGACGCCGTAAGCGCAGCGCCAGTGCTTCGACGGCCAGTGCGCTAAGGCCCGCCAGCAACAGGTTGAATACCACGCCCCAGCCATAAAACCACGTCAACGCCAGAATGCCGGGCAGTGTCGCCAGTAGCACCCGCAGCATCGCCTGCCGCAGCCGTTCGTCCATGGGCTCAGGGAGCGACATGAGCATCCACCTGGCGTTCGGCGTCTTTCACCGCTTGCTCCAGGGGCTCTATTTGTTCATCCGACGCCCCTGCGGCCCTGGCCTTGCTGAGTTCGGCGCGACGCATGGCCAATTGGATCTTGGCCCGTTTCAGCTCGGCACTTTGAGTGGGGGCGGGGGTTGAAACAGTGGGCTGGACCGTCCCTTCCAATTGCGTCAAGGCTTGTTGCGCCGCTTCGAACTGGCGCTGTAGCACGATCAATTGCGACTGTTGTTCGAAGGTCGGCGGGTGGCCGAATGCTTTCAAGGATTTGTTCAACTGCGCCCGGCTCATGGCCAGGTCGACCTTGGCTTTTTTCAAGGCCGCATCGGCGTTGGCGGCTTTTTGCGCCCGTACCCGCTCCAGTGCCGCTTGCACGGGGTCGACGGACTGGGTTTGGGGCTGTGAGGCGCGCTGTGTACGGGCCAGACGCTCGGCGTGGCGCTGCTCCTCTTCGCGGCGCAGACGTGCGTTGCGCTGTTCGAAGCGCCGCCGGGCATGGTCGCGCTTGGCGGTGCGCGCTTGCTGCTCTTCGACGCTGAAGGCCAGGCCACCGACCACCGGCACCACGGTTGCCGTGGGCAATGGGTGCATTTCGATGCAGTCGACCGGGCAGGGCGCCACGCATAGATCGCAGCCTGTGCATTCGTCGACCAGGACGGTGTGCATCAACTTCGCCGCACCGACAATCGCGTCTACCGGGCAGGCCTGGATGCACTTGGTGCAGCCGATGCATTCGGCTTCGCGAATAAAGGCGATCTGCGCCGGGGCTGAACCACGGCTGGTATCGAGCTCAAGCACGGGCACTTTCATCAGCTCGGCCAGGGCGGCGATGGTTTCACGGCCACCGGGCGGACATTTGTTGATCGGTTCGCCCTGGGCGATGCCTTCGGCGTAGGGCTTGCACCCGGGGTGGCCGCACTTGCCGCATTGGGTCTGCGGCAGCAGGGCGTCGATACGTTGAATCAGACTCATGCTTTGACCAGCCCGCGCAATCCAAGAAATGCCACCGCCATGAGCCCTGCGCCGATCAACTGGATCGGCAGGCCACGAAAGGGCCTGGGGATATCGTTATCGAAGGTGCGCTGACGCAAATCATCGAACAGGCTCAACACCAGCCAGAAACCCAGGCCGGCGCCCAGACTCGCAGCGACGGCGAGGCCCAGGCCGTGGTCATTCCGGCTGTTGATCAGCGTGATGCCCAGTATGCCGGCATTGCCCAGCAGCAGTGGCCACAAACCATCGAACGGCAGCGTCGGCAGCCAGCGCCCCAGCCAGTGCAGCAACGGTGCAATCAGCAACACACTCAAGGACAGCCATGCCAACAGGCGCAGCGAGGTCAGATTGGCCGGAACCAGCAGCCAGCGATCGATCAGATAACCCAAGGTGCCGACCATCAGCATCAGGCATGTCGTCGCCAGGCCCAGGGCGTGGACTTGCCTTCTTCCATTGGCCGCCAGCAGCGGATTGACGCCCAGCGGCCAATGCAACACAAGGTTGTTGATCAGGGCGGCGCTGAACAGTGTAAGAACGATTTCGGTCATGGGCGTGCTGGAACGAGAACCTGTCGTTAGAGGGTAGGCATTATCCGGCACACCGTCAGGGTGGGCCAGATATGAAAATCCCACAGTCGCCTGCCGGCGACTGTGGGATCGGTACCGCGCGTGGTCGCGTTATTTGATCCGCTGACCCGGCTTGGCGCCGCTATCGGGGCTCAGCAGGTAGATTTCTTCACCGCCGGGACCTGCCGCCATCACCATGCCTTCGGAGATGCCGAAACGCATTTTGCGTGGCTTGAGGTTGGCGATCATCATCGTCAGCCGGCCTTCGAGCTTGGCCGGGTCTGGATAGGCGCTCTTGATGCCGGAGAACACGTTGCGCTGCTCATCACCGATGTCCAGCGTCAGGCGCAGTAGCTTGTCGGCGCCTTCCACGGCTTCAGCCTTGACGATCAGGGCTACGCGCAGATCGATGGCGGCAAAGGCGTCGAAATCGATCTCCGGCGACAACGGGTCCTTGGTCAGCTCGCCATTGCCGACCGGGGCACCGGTGTCGGTCTGGCTGGCGGCCAGGTCTTCTTTCGAGGCGTCGGTCATGGCTTGCACCTTGGTGGCGTCGATGCGAGTCATCAGCGGCTTGAACTCGTTCAGTTGATGGTTGCTCAGCAGCGTCTGGTGATCGTCCCAGGTCAGCGGTGCGACGTTCAGGAAAGCTTCGGCATCGGCGGCCAGCAACGGCAGCACCGGCTTGAGGAAGATCACCAGTTGGCGGAACAGATTGATACCCAGGGCGCAGATCGCCTGGACTTCGTCCTGCTTGCCTTCCTGTTTGTTCAGTGACCACGGCGCCTTGTCGGCGATCCAGGCATTGGCGCGGTCGGCCAGGGCCATGATCTCGCGCATCGCCCGAGCAAAGTCACGGGCCTCGTAGGCTTCGGCGATGCTCGGGGCCGCCGCCAGAAAGGCCTCGGTCAGTTCCGGCGCGGCGTTACCGGCCACCAGTACACCGGCGTTGCCTTTGTGGATGAAGCCGGCGCAACGGCTGGCGATGTTGACTACCTTGCCCACCAGGTCGGAGTTGACCTTCTGCACGAAGTCTTCAAGGTTCAGGTCCAGGTCGTCCACGCCACGGCCGAGCTTGGCCGCGTAGTAGTAGCGCAGGTATTCCGGCGACAGATGGTCCAGGTAGGTCCGGGCCTTGATGAAGGTGCCGCGGGACTTGGACATTTTCTGGCCGTTGACGGTCAGGTAGCCGTGGACGTTGATACCGGTCGGTTTACGGAAACCGGCGCCTTCGAGCATGGCGGGCCAGAACAGCGCGTGGAAGTTCACGATGTCCTTGCCGATGAAGTGATACACCTCGGCCGTGGAGTCCTTGCCCCAGAACGCGTCGAAGTCCAGCTCCGGCGTACGGTCGCAAAGGTTCTTGAAGCTCGCCATGTAGCCGATGGGCGCGTCCAGCCATACGTAGAAATACTTGCCGGGCTCGCCGGGGATTTCGAAGCCGAAGTACGGCGCATCGCGGGAAATGTCCCACTCTTGCAGGCCGGAGTCGAGCCATTCGGCGAGCTTATTGGCCACCGCGTCGTGCAACGTGCCGCTGCGGGTCCAGGTTTGCAGCATCTCTTGGAAGTCCGGCAGCTTGAAGAAGAAGTGCTGGGAGTCCTTGAGCACTGGCGTCGCCCCGGAAATCGCCGATTTCGGGTCCTTCAGGTCGGTCGGTGCGTAGGTGGCGCCGCATTTTTCGCAGTTATCGCCGTACTGGTCCTCGGTGCCACATTTCGGGCAAGTGCCTTTGATGAAGCGGTCGGCCAGGAACATTTTCTTTTCCGGGTCGAAATACTGGGTGATCGAACGGGTCGCGATGTGCCCGGCGTCACGCAGCTTCAGGTAGATCTGGCTCGACAGCTCACGGTTTTCTTCGGCGTGAGTGGAGTGGAAGTTGTCGAAGTCCACCAGGAAATCGGCAAAGTCGGCGCTGTGTTCGGCCTGGACGTTGGCGATCAGTTGCTCCGGGGTGATGCCTTCCTTTTCCGCGCGCAGCATGATGGCCGAACCGTGGGCGTCGTCGGCGCAGACATAGATGCACTGGTTGCCGCGATGTTTCTGGAAGCGCGTCCACATATCGGTCTGGATGTATTCCAGCATATGGCCGAGGTGAATCGAACCATTGGCATAGGGCAGGGCGCTGGTGACGAGGATCTTGCGTGGCTCGGACATGGGGCTCGGCTACTTGATGAAACGGAGGTCGGCCACTATAAAGCGCTGGGAAATATATTTCACCCCACTGGCCTGTTTCCGGATGCATTGCTGGGGGCGGTATGGACACAACCTGTGGCGAGGGGATTTATCCCCGCTGGACTGCGCAGCAGTCCAAAATAGAGCACTCTGACACACTGTAGCAGCAGGTTTTAGGGCCGCTGCGCGCCCCAACGGGGATAAATCCCCTCGCCACAAAGGTGTTCGCGCGACAGTAATCAAGTCGCCACGCGGCAGCGTGGGGCGTAGGATAGCGGCCTGTTTTTCAAGTCTTGCTATCGGAGTTGCCCATGAGCGCCGTCAATCGCGCAGCGGTGGAAGCCGTTCTTCGCCAGTACACCGACCCTTACCTGAACCAGGACCCGGTCAGCGCCGGATGCGTGCGCGCCATCGACATCCAGGGTGATCGCGTCAGCGTCCAGCTGGAAATCGGCTACGCCGCCGATCTGTTCAAGAACGGTTGGGCGCAGATGCTGCAAATGGCGATCGAGTCCCTGGACGATGTAGCCAGCGCCAAAGTCGACGTCACCAGCGTGATCGCTGCCCACAAGGCCCAGGCGCAAGTGCCGGGGCTGGCGAACGTCAAGAACGTGATCGCCGTGGCCTCGGGCAAGGGCGGCGTGGGTAAGTCCACCACCGCCGCCAACCTGGCCCTGGCCCTGGCCCGTGAAGGCGCGAAGGTCGGGATTCTCGACGCGGACATATACGGCCCGAGTCAGGGCATCATGTTCGGCGTTGCCGAGGGCACCCGGCCGCAGGTCAAGGACCAGAAATGGTTCGTTCCGATCCAGTCCCATGGCGTGGAAGTCATGTCCATGGCCTTCCTGACCGATGACAACACGCCGATGGTCTGGCGCGGGCCGATGGTTTCCGGCGCCTTGCTGCAGCTGGTGACGCAGACCGCCTGGGGCGATCTGGATTACCTGGTGATCGACATGCCACCAGGCACCGGGGATATCCAACTGACCCTGGCGCAGAAAGTCCCGGTGGCCGGTGCGGTGATCGTCACCACGCCGCAGGATCTGGCCCTGCTGGACGCCCGCAAGGGTGTGGAGATGTTCCGCAAAGTGAACATCCCGGTACTGGGTGTGGTGGAAAACATGGCCGTGCACATCTGCTCGAACTGCGGACATGCCGAGCATCTGTTCGGTGAAGGCGGCGGAGAAAAACTGGCGAGCCAGTACGGCGTCGAACTGCTGGCCTCGCTGCCGCTGTCGATGCTGATTCGCGAGCAGGCCGACGGCGGCAAACCCACGGTCATTGCCGAGCCGGATAGCCAGATCGCCATGGTCTATCAGGAACTGGCCCGCCACGTCGGCGCGCGGATCGTGCTGCAAGAGGCTGCGTCACCGGCGATGCCGAACATCACCATGAGCGACGATTGAATAAGCCGTAACACAATCCATTGTGGGAGCGAGCCTGCTCGCGATAGCGGTGTATCAGTCACATCAAAGTTGACTGACCCGGCGCCATCGTGAGCAGGCTCGCTCCCACAGTGGTTGTGTGTCGGTTTTTAGATCCGCAACCCGCCATCCATCTCCAGGATCCGACCGGTGTAATAGTCGTTCTCGAAGATGTACGCCGCCGAATGGGCGATCTCCTCGGGTTTGCCCATGCGCTTGAGCGGGATGCCAGAGGTCATTTTTTCCAGGGCTTCGGGTTTCATGCCCAGGGTCATTTCGGTTTCGATGAAGCCCGGCGCGATGCCGGCGACACGGATGCCGTAGCGTGCCAGTTCCTTGGCCCAGGTCACGGTGGCGGCCGCCACGCCGGCCTTGGCCGCCGAATAGTTCGTCTGGCCGACGTTGCCGGCGCGCGAGATCGACGAAATGTTGATGATCGCGCCGCTGTTCTTCAGCTCGACCATTTTCGCTGCCACTTCGCGGGTACACAGGAAGACACCCGTGAGGTTGACGTCAATCACCGCCTGCCACTGGGCCAGGCTCATTTTGCTCATTTCGCCGTCCTTGACCTTGAGCAGCAAGCCGTCGCGCAGGATCCCGGCGTTGTTGATCAAGCCGTGGATCGCGCCGAAGTCCTCGGCGACCCGGGCGACCATGTCGCTCACTTGCTCCTCATTGGCGACGTTGCACAGATAAGCCCGGGCCTCGACACCCTTGGCCACGCAGGCGGCAACCGCCTGGTCGAGTTTTTCCTGATTGAGGTCCACCAGGGCGAGCTTGGCGCCTTTGCCGGCGAAATACTCGGCCATGGAGCGGCCCAGACCCTGGCAACCGCCGGTGATAATGATTACTTTGTCGGTGAGTTGCATTGGCATGTCCAGATTGCAGAGCGGTTGGAGGATGTCCTTTTACTGGCCTCTCGATCTGCGACGGCGTAGCCCGGTTGCACACGAGAACTGCCTAAAGGCGCGCTGGTACTTTGCTCCAGTCGCCTGACCGTTTCCAGACGGATTTGATCAAAGGAGTCATAAATTGAGCGTTGAAGCTGCCAAGCATGCACGAGAATTGCTGCTCAAGGAATACCGTGGAGTGCTCTCCACCCATTCCAAATCCATGCCCGGTTTCCCGTTCGGCTCCGTGGTGCCCTATTGCCTGGACGACCAAGGCCGTCCACTGATCCTGATCAGCCGTATCGCCCAACACACCCACAACCTGCAAAAAGACCCCAAGTGTTCAATGCTCGTAGGTGAGCGGGGGGCCGAGGATGTGCAGGCCGTAGGGCGCCTGACTTATCTGGCCGAGGCGCGCAAGCTGGAAGACAACCTCGCCATCGACGCCGCCGCTGAGCGTTACTACCGTTATTTCCCGGAGTCGCAGAACTACCACAAAGCCCATGACTTCGATTTTTGGGTGCTCAACCCGGTGCGTCATCGTTACATCGGTGGCTTTGGGGCCATTCACTGGATCGACCAGATCACCCTGGCCAACCCCTTCGCCGGCAAGGCCGAAGCCAGCATGATCGACCACATGAATGCCGACCATGCCAAGGCCATCGCGCATTACGTCGAGCTGGCCGGTCTGCCCGCCACCGAACCTGCGCAACTGGCCGGTATCGACAGCGAAGGCATGCACTTGCGGATCGGTCAGGCCCTGTACTGGCTGGCGTTTCCAGCGCCTTGCAATACGCCGACACAAGTGCGCGAAGCCTTGGTTTATCTGGCTCACGCCGAGCAATGGCCAAAAAATGCTGAGGCTGACGCTTGAATTCACGAAAGGGCGACGTCATTTAGGGTTTGATAGCAAGGCATTCTTGCGTTGAGGAACCTTTTGATGCGCCCTTTTTTGTTGCTCTTTCTGCTGTTCCCGGTGTTGGAGCTGTTCGTATTCGTCAAGGTCAGCGGGGCGATCGGGTTTTTCCCGGCGCTGCTGCTGGTCATTCTCGGCTCGATGCTCGGCGTGTTCGTGCTGCGCATCGCCGGCCTCGCCACGGCTCTGCGTGCCCGTGAAAGCCTGAACCGTGGCGAGCTGCCTGCCCAGACCATGCTCGAAGGCCTGATGCTGGCCTTGGGTGGCGGTCTGTTGATCCTGCCTGGCTTCATCAGCGATGTGCTGGGCCTGGTCATGCTGCTGCCGTTCACCCGTCGGTTGCTGGCCAATAAAATGCGCCAGCGTGCCGAAGAACAGGCGATTCGCCAGCGAGCCTTCGCCGACGACCTTCAGCCCCGTGGCGGGCCGCCTCCACGAGAACCTGTGGGCCGCGAACCGGATGTGATCGAAGGCGAGTTCGAGCACCGCGATACCAAGTAAAACCAGCGACACGGCACCTTCGGGTGCCGTGTTCGTTTTCGGCTTCGTGAAGTAAAAAATTTTCTACCCGACCCTTGAAATCGGCTTGTACGCCCTTATGTATGGGTCACCGCAAGGTTTCCGGTGGCGACACTGGACAGACTTCCGCGGTTCGCTTGACGAACCGCATCCGGCTCCGCCGGCTTTTGTTAAACCCGCCGGGACTACACCGGCCGATGAAAACCAAAATTAGGAGAGATCGACAATGAAGCTTCGTCCTCTGCATGACCGCGTCGTCATCCGTCGCAGCGAAGAAGAGAAGAAAACCGCTGGCGGTATCGTCCTGCCAGGTTCGGCTGCTGAAAAAGCCAACCACGGTGAAGTTCTCGCTGTAGGCCCAGGCAAGGCTCTGGAAAACGGTGAAGTACGTGCGCTGGCCGTGAAAGTGGGTGACAAGGTTGTGTTCGGCCCTTACTCCGGCAGCAACACAGTGAAAGTCGACGGCGAAGACCTGCTGGTGATGAGCGAGAACGAAATCCTCGCTGTCCTGGAAGACTGATTCCCCCGCTCATTTTCCCGTTACTACAAAGTATTTAAGGAATATCGATCATGGCTGCTAAAGAAGTTAAATTCGGCGATTCCGCCCGCAAGAAAATGCTCGCCGGTGTCAACGTCCTGGCTGACGCAGTAAAAGCGACCCTGGGCCCTAAAGGCCGTAACGTGATCATCGAGAAGAGCTTCGGCGCTCCGACCATCACCAAGGACGGCGTTTCCGTAGCCAAGGAAATCGAGCTCAAAGACCGCTTTGAAAACATGGGCGCGCAACTGGTCAAAGACGTTGCCTCCCGTGCCAACGATGATGCTGGTGACGGCACCACCACCGCGACCGTACTGGCTCAATCGATCGTCAACGAAGGCCTCAAGGCTGTCGCTGCCGGCATGAACCCGATGGACCTCAAGCGCGGCATCGACAAGGCGACCATCGCCATCGTCAAAGAGCTTAAAGCCCTGTCCAAGCCATGCGCTGACACCAAGGCTATCGCTCAGGTCGGCACCATCTCGGCCAACTCCGACAACTCCATCGGCGACATCATTGCCGAAGCCATGGAAAAAGTCGGTAAAGAAGGCGTGATCACCGTTGAAGAAGGCTCGGGCCTGGAAAACGAACTGTCGGTTGTTGAAGGCATGCAGTTCGACCGTGGCTACCTGTCGCCGTACTTCGTCAACAAGCCGGACACCATGGTTGCCGAGCTTGAGAGCCCGCTGATCCTGCTGGTCGACAAGAAAATCTCCAACATCCGCGAAATGCTGCCAGTGCTGGAAGCCGTTGCCAAAGCCGGCCGCCCACTGCTGATCGTGGCTGAAGACGTTGAAGGCGAAGCCCTGGCGACTCTGGTTGTGAACAACATGCGCGGTATCGTTAAAGTCGCTGCCGTCAAGGCACCTGGCTTCGGCGACCGTCGCAAGGCCATGCTGCAGGACATCGCCGTACTGACCGGCGGTACCGTTATCTCCGAAGAGATCGGCCTGAGCCTGGAAAGCACCACCCTGGAGCACCTGGGTAACGCCAAGCGCGTGATCCTGTCCAAGGAAAACACCACCGTGATTGACGGTGCTGGCGTAGAGGCTGATATCCAGGCTCGCGTTACTCAGATCCGCGCACAGGTGGCCGACACTTCGTCCGACTACGACCGTGAAAAACTGCAAGAGCGTCTGGCCAAGCTGTCGGGCGGCGTTGCAGTGATCAAGGTTGGCGCCGGTTCCGAAGTTGAAATGAAAGAGAAGAAAGCCCGCGTTGAAGACGCCCTGCACGCAACCCGCGCAGCCGTCGAAGAAGGCGTGGTACCTGGCGGCGGCGTGGCACTGGTTCGTGCCCTGCAGGCCATCAGCGAGCTCAAAGGCGACAACGATGACCAGAACGTGGGCATCCAGTTGCTGCGTCGCGCTGTTGAAGCACCGCTGCGCCAGATCGTTGCCAACTCCGGCGACGAGCCAAGCGTTGTGGTCGACAAGGTCAAGCAGGGTTCGGGTAACTACGGTTACAACGCTGCGACCGGCGAATACGGCGACATGATCGAAATGGGTATCCTGGACCCAGCCAAAGTGACTCGTTCGGCTCTGCAAGCGGCTTCGTCGATTGCCAGCCTGATGATCACCACCGAGGCGATGATCGCTGAAATCAAGGAAGACGCTCCAGCTGGCGGCGGTATGCCAGACATGGGCGGCATGGGTGGCATGGGCGGCATGATGTAAGCCAGCCTTACCCCTGTACTGAAAAACCCCGTCTGCGAAAGCAGGCGGGGTTTTTTAATGCCTCGGGTTTACCCCGCTCATTGAATTTGCACCAATCCCTGTGGGAGCGAGCCTGCTCGCGATAGCGGTGTAACAGTCACCCTCAATGTTGCTGATCCGACGCTATCGCGAGCAGGCTCGCTCCCACATTCAGATTGGTGTTCAAGCATTGACGGGTTGTGTTGTCGCCGCTCGCTTCGCTGTAGAGGCCGGCCGGTACAGCACGTAGTAATAACACCCCAGGCAAATCAGCCAACAGAACACCGCTGTCCACGCATTGTGGGAAAAGAAATGCGCCCCTTGCATCATGCGGCTCACGGAGAACAGCGTTCCCAGGGAGGCAGCGAATATGAAGGCCAGGCGGGCCAGGCGAGGGCGGCGGTCGCGCAGTACGAAGAACAACGCGAACAGCGTAAACCCGGTGGCAGCGTGACCGCCGGGCCAGCATCGGCCGGGTTTGTCAGTTGCCGGGCGCGGGCTCAGCAGTTCGCTGTAGGTTTGCTTGCCTCCGAACTCCTTCAGGCTCCAGGGGCATTGCACTGCCGTTACGGCTTTCATCGGCGTGACGAAAGAAGTAGCCAGCGCCAGGGAGAGCACCAGGCAGCCCAGTTCGCGTTTGAACGGTTTGAGTCGGGTGAGGAAGAACGTGCAGATGAACCCGAGAATCGACAGCACAGAAAACGCGATGACCACCTGTTTGGCCCGGTCATGCAGAATGTCTTCCAGAAAAAAACTGTGCCGACCGATGAACCCGTCGACTGGGTCGTAGAACAGCCTGGCCAGATCCATGTCCAGCGTGGTCAGTTCCAACAGCACCAGGATCACCGCGATTGCAGCGGGCAGGCCCAGGGCGACCCGGAAATTCAGCGACCTGGAGACGGGACGGGTGGTGGTGGAAACCATGGCAGTACCTTTGGTGAAGTGTTCTTGAGCAGCGCGTTGCGCGCAGTCTGGTCCGGGCACCGTGGGCGAGGCGTGAATGCCGGGTGAAAAACTCGTCAATGTCCAGGCAACCCACGCGCGACCCTTGCGGGGAGTGGGCTTGCTCGCTACGACCGCCGATACAACCCTAGCCGTGATTCACACTTGGCCTTAAGCTGCGCGGGCCACGATGACCGTCCACGTGCGCAGAGGAGATGCCCATGCGAATTCTGTTGGTTGAAGACAACCGTGACATCCTGGCCAATCTGGCCGATTACCTGGGGCTCAAAGGCTATACCGTCGATTGTGCCCAGGATGGTTTGTCGGGGTTACACCTGGCCGCGACCGAGCACTATGACCTGATCGTGCTCGACATCATGCTGCCGGGCATCGACGGCTACACCTTGTGCAAGCGCCTGCGCGAGGACGCCCGACGTGATACACCGGTGATCATGCTCACCGCCCGGGATCAACTGGACGATCGCCTGCAAGGGTTCAAGTCCGGCGCCGATGATTACCTGGTCAAACCTTTTGCCTTGTCGGAGCTGGCGGCGCGGATCGAAGCGGTCATGCGTCGGGCCCAGGGCGGCGGGCGGCGCGCTTTGCAGGTCGGTGACCTGAGTTACGACCTCGATACCCTGGAAGTCACCCGCGAAGGCAAACTGCTGAAGCTCAACCCTGTAGGCCTGAAGCTGCTGGCGGTCTTGATGCAGAAAAGCCCCCACGTGCTGCGCCGGGAAATCCTCGAAGAAGCCTTGTGGGGCGATGATTGCCCGGACAGCGACAGTCTGCGCAGCCATGTTCACCAATTACGTCAGGTGATCGACAAACCGTTCGACAAACCGCTGTTGCACACCGTGCATGGCGTGGGTTATCGCCTGGCCGAGGGCCGAGATGGAGTTTAAGCAGAGCCTTGCCCAACGGATCATCATCGCCTTTGCGCTGATGAGCGCGTTGGTCGCCGGGGCATTCGCCATGGGCATCGTGGCGACGGTTCACTTGGTGGAAGAAAGGCTGATTTCCGCCGGGCTTGGGGGTGACCTGCAACGCCTGCTGCTGATGGACAGCGTTTCGGACTGGAGTCATCGTCCGGAACCCGACCAGTTGTTCTATTTCAGTGGCGGCCCGGGTGACTTCGATTTGCCCAAGGATCTGCGTCACCTGGATCGCGGTTTCCACGAGGTCTTTCGCGCGCAATTGTCGTATCACGCCATGGTCGAGATTGTTGACGGTCGACACTACGTGCTACTGCAGGACCAGAGCGATTTTGAAGAGCGCGAACGGGTGCTGTTCGCCGTGGTGCTGGTGGGTTTCGTGCTCAGCCTGGCGCTGGCGGTGTTCCTGGGTTGGGTCCTGGCTCGCCGGGTGATGGCGCCGGTCGTACGTCTGGCCCGGCAAGTGCGCCATCGCGACCAGCTCCTCGGGCTGGCCCCGCCGCTGGCCCCTGACTATGCCGCCGATGAAGTGGGAGAACTGGCCGTGGCGTTCGACGCTACGCTGGGGCGACTGCGCCAGGCCCTGACGCGTGAACGGTTGTTCACCAGCGACGTAAGCCATGAGCTACGCACGCCGTTGATGGTCCTGGCCAGCTCCTGTGAGCTGTTGCTGGAGAACCCGGCCCTGGATCAGCGCGGTCGCAAACAGGTCGAGCGGATCAGTCGGGCCAGTGAAGAAATGCGCGAGCTGGTGCAAACCTTCCTGATGCTCGCCAGGACCCAGCGCGAAGACAGCGGCATGTCGCCCCGGTTGACGCTAGGGCAGGTGGCCGAGGACCTCGTTGGGCTGTGGCGTGCGCCGATCGAAGCCAAGGGCCTGACCCTGATCTTCGAGCCGGGGCAAACCGCCGACACCCCGTATAACGCCACGTTCCTGACCGCCGTCATGGGCAACTTGCTGCGCAACGCCTTGCACTACACCGATCAGGGCTTCATTCGCCTCACGCTGTCCCCGACCGGCTTCGTGGTCGAGGACAGTGGCGTGGGCATTCCCGAAGAAAAACGCGAGGCGATGTTCGAACCGTTCGTGCGAGGTAACGAAAAGCGCGGCGAAGGGCTTGGGTTGGGGCTTTCATTGGTCCAGCGGATTTGCGAGAACCAGGGCTGGACCGTGAGCCTCAGCACCATGGAGCCCAATGGCTGTCATTTTGAGGTTGAGTTGCATCCTCGCAACTGAGCACGGCGCTAAGGCCTGCATGTTGGACATATCCTGAAAACCCTCGAGTGCCTGCATGATGAAGTTTTCACAAAGGGATGACTTGGCGTGCACATGTCCATCCCTAACGTGGGAGCCATTACCTCATGGAGGCTCCCGTCAATGTCCAACCCTATCAAGCTCGACTTTTCCGAAAAATATGACGAAAAGCACGCCCACCAATACCTGCATAAACACCAGGCCGGTCTGAGCCGGCGTCTTTCCCACCGCCGTGATGAACAACTGGCACGCATGGCTTTGGCGTTGGCAGGTGACCCTGGCCTGGTGCTGGACTTGCCGTGTGGTGCCGGGCGTTTATGGCCTGTGCTGGCCGAAAAACCGAACCGGGTGATCATCGGTGCGGACAATTCCACAGCCATGCTCAAGACTGCGTTGAACGCTCAACCCGCCGATGTCGTAAAACGGGTACAACCCTTGCACGCTTCTGCGTTCGACATTGCCTTGCCTGATAACGCCGTCGACAGCATTTTTTGCATGCGCCTGCTCCACCACATCGGTGAACCTGCGCATCGACTGGCGATTCTGCGGGAATTCGAACGTGTCACTCGTGATAGCGTGATCGTTTCATTGTGGGTCGATGGAAATTTCAAGGCCTGGAGACGTAAGCGTCTGGAGCACACGCGTGGGCAGAAAGGCTACCAGAATCGATTTGTGTTACCGGCCGCTACAGTCGAGGGTGAATTTCGACAGGCTGGTTTCCGCATTCAGGAACGACTGGACTTCCTGCCGCTCTATGCCATGTGGCGAGTTTATGTATTACGCAAGAGGTAACAGCATGGTTGTGGCAGTAGAGACAACTGCGGTCCCCCGCTGCGGCTTCGAACACTTCTGGAATCAGCAGGGTGAATGGGTGGAACAACCCAATGTGCGTCGTGGTGGTGAAAGCGGAGTGCAGCGGATCAACAACGGCGGCGATCTGCTCTATGCCAAGCGTCAGACAGGGCATATTTACCGTAGCTGGTTGCATCCGTTTGGCCGCCCAACCGTGTTACGTGAGCAAGATGCCCTGCTGGCATTGAGCCGACTCGACGTCAGCGTTCCAAAGGTCATCTTCTGTGGCGCACAGCGGGACCCGATTCACAAGTGGCGTGCGCTGCTTGTGACTCATGCGCTGGACGGTTTCGTGGAGTTGGATCACTGGTATGCCGCAGGCGGGCGCGAGCGTCATGGCGAAGCGGGGCATGACCGAATTCTCCAGGCATTGGCAGAGAACCTGGCTCGCATGCATAAGGGGCGTTGGCAGCATGGCTGCCTCTATATCAAGCATGTATTTGTGCGCGTGACTGGAGAGGGTGAGTCCGCTCGAGCCGAAGTGGCCCTGCTGGATTTGGAAAAGTCCCGTCAACGCCTGACTTCCTGGACCGCAGCGTCCCATGACATGAAACAACTGCGACGCCATTCGTCGTTCAGCGATTCAGAATGGGAAAAACTCGTCTACTTTTACAAAGCGGCGTTTGGCAGCGCTATCAAAGGTTTATAGCGATGAAATTAGAAATTGCTAGAGGTTTATTTCTCGTAGGAGCCCTGGCAGTTACCTCTATGGCGGTGGCGGTATGGGAGCAGCCCCGTTCGCAGATCCTCAGTGCTTCCCACCCGGACGCGCATTGCCCTTTGCCACGTGTGGCCAAGGCCAGCGAGGCGATCCGGCCGGACGACGATCTGTTGCTGTTCATGTTCAGTCTTTCCCAAGGCATGAGGCCCCAGAGTTGATGGACAGAGAGCCCAAACAAAGGCCTCGCATATGCGAGGCCTTTGTTTTTGGCGATTGCAGCCTTCGGCAGCGCCTACAGGGCCAGTGGTCGCGCGTTAGGTTTTGTCCGGCTTGGCCAGCAACGTATACACGCAGGGCAATACGAACAGTGTGAACAACGTGCCAATCGACATCCCGGTGGCGATCACCAAGCCGATGTCGAAGCGGCTCACCGCCCCGGCCCCGGTAGCGAGGATCAATGGCACCATGCCAAATACCGTCGCCGCGGTGGTCATCAGTACGGGACGCAAGCGAATCGATGCGGCTTGCTCCACGGCCTCCCGTGGGGTTAGCCCCTGTTCCCTGCGCAGCTGATTGGTGAACTCAACGATCAGGATCCCGTGCTTGCTGATCAGGCCGATCAGCGTCACCAGTCCTACCTGGGTGTAAATGTTCATGCTCGACCAGCCGAGGAACAGCGGAATCAAGGCGCCGCAAATCGACAGCGGTACCGTCACCAGAATCACCAGCGGGTCCCGGAAGCTTTCGAACTGGGCGGCCAACACCAGGAAGATGATCGCCAGCGCCAGGGCAAAGGTGACCCACAGCGCGCTGCCTTCCTGAACGAACTGTCGCGACGCCCCTGCGTAGTCGAAAGCGAACCCTACCGGAGCCTCTTCTTGGGCAATCTGGCGGACCGTCTCGATGGCCTCGCCCATACTCACGATGGGAAAACCCGAGATCGTCACCGCGTTGAGTTGCTGGAACTGATTCAACTGCCGTGGTCGCGCCCGATCGCTGACTTTGATCAGCGTCGACAGCGGCAGCAATTCACCCTGGGTATTTTTTACGTAGTAGTTGTTCAACCAGTCCGGATTGTCCCGGAACGGCCGTTCGACCTGGGCGATGACCTTGTAGCTGCGCCCTTCGATGGTAAAACGGTTGATCTCGGCTTCACCCAGCAGGGTGGCGAGTGTGCCGCCCAGGTCTTGCATCGAGACGCCCATCTGGGCGGCCTTGGCACGATCGATGTCCACGACGACTTCGGGTTTGTCGAAAGCCAGGTCAACGTCCATGAAAGCGAACTTGCCGGATTCCAGTGCGCGCTTTTTGACCCGCTCGGCAATCTGCAACAGCGTTGCGTAATCCTTGGGCGAGTTGATGACGAACGCAAATGGCAAGCCTTCGCCGGTGCCAGGCAGGGAGGGCAGGTTGAAGCCGAATATTTGCAGGCCGGGGATGTTCTCCAGCTTGGCCTGGACTTCAGGCAGGATTTCCATCTGGGTGCGGCTGCGTTCGTTCCAGGGTTTGAGCAGGAAGCCGCCGATGCCCGATTGCACGCCGTTGTATCCGTTGATCTGGAACGAGGAGTAGTACTCCGGGAACTCCTTGAAGATGGTGATGAAATGATCGGTGTAGGTGTTCAGGTAGTCGAGGTTGGTCGGCTGCGGGGCATTAGCCATCATGAAGATGATGCCCTGGTCTTCATCGGGAGCCAGCTCGGACTTGGTGAACATGATCAGCACCGGAATCAGCAGCAGCACGATCACCGCGAACACCAACACCACAGGCCGGGTATTGAGCATGCCGTGAAGCATGCGCTGGTAGCGGTTTTTAAGACGTTCGAAAACCACGTCCAGTTTATGCGCCAGTCCCGAGGGGTTCTCTTCGTGACGCAGCAGCATGGCGCACATCATGGGCGAGAGGGTCAGTGCGACGATCCCGGAAATGACCACCGCGCCGGCGAGCGTCAGCGCGAACTCCTTGAACAGCGCCCCCGTGAGCCCCTCCAACAGACCGATCGGCGCGTACACCGCCGCCAGCGTGATGGTCATCGAGATCACCGGCATAGCGATCTCCCGGGCACCTTCAATTGCAGCGTCGAATGGGCTTTTGCCTTCCTCGATGTGCCGGTGGATGTTTTCCACCACCACGATCGCGTCGTCCACCACTAGACCAATTGCCAGCACCATGGCGAGCAGGGTCAGCAGATTCATCGAGTAGCCCATCAACTGCATGAAGAACATCACGCCAATCATCGACAGCGGGATGGTCACCACCGGGATGGCCACCGAACGCAGGGCGCCCAAGAACAGGAACACCACGACGATGACAATCAGCACCGCCTCGAAGAGGGTTTTGACCACCTCGTCGATGGAAGCCTGGATGAACAGGGTGGCGTCGTAGGCGATCTCGGCCTTGAGGTTGGCCGGCAGTTGGGCCTCCAGATCCGGCATGATCCTGCGCACTTCCTTGATCACGTCCAGCGGGTTCGCGCCGGGGGTGGCCTTGATGCCGATGTACACCGAGGGCGTGCCACCGAAGGAACTGATGGTGTCGTAGTTCTCGGCGCCCATCTCCACCCGGGCCACATCGCGCAACAGCACGCGGCTGTCGCCATCGGTCTTGAGCGGAATCGCCGCGAAGGCCTCGGCGGACTTGAGTTCGGTGTTGGCGTTGATACTGGTGACCACGTATTCGCCTTTCACCTCACCGGCGGCCGAGAGGAAGTTGTACTGGCGCACGGCATCGGTCACGTCGGCGGCGGTGAGGCCGAAACCGGCAAGCTTGACCGGATCCAGCCACAGGCGCATGGCGAAGACCTGGTTGCCGAGGATCTCCGCTTCGGCCATGCCCGGCAATGTCGCCAGCTTGGGCTGGACCACCCGTGACAGGTAGTCGGTGATCTGCGGGTTGTTCAGTTCCTTACTGAAAAAACTGATGTACATCAGTGCCGAGGCATCGGCGGCCTCGCGGCTGAGCACCGGGTCTTCAGCATCTTGGGGTAGCTGGTTTTTGACTTCGTTGGCCTTGGCCAGCAGCTCGGTAAAAAGTCGGTCACTGTTGGAGCCGATGCGGGCGTAGACCGATATCACCGAGAAATTCTGACGGCTGACCGAGGTCATGTAGTCGATGCCCTCGGCGCTGGCCAGACTCTGTTGCATCGGCTGGGTGATATAGCCCTGGATGGTCTCGGCGTTGGCCCCGGGGTAGGCGGTGGTCACCGTGATCAGGGCGTTCTCCATCTGCGGGTACTGGCGCAGGGGCAGCTTGCTCCAGGCCTGGAAACCCAGCAGCACGATCAACAGGCTGACCACGGTGGCGAGCACCGGACGGCGGATGAACGGATCAGTAAAAGCCATGAGGGTTCCTTGATCAGTCCGCAGGGGGCGGGCTGTTCTGTTCGGTCAGGGTCTTGTCGTCGCTGATGGCGATGGGCGTGCCGTTATCCAGTTTGATCTGGCCGGCGATCACGACCTGTTCGCCGCTCTGCACGCCTTTGGAAACCAGCACGAGCCCGTCGCGTCGCTCACCGGTTTCGACGAATCGCCGTTCGGCGATCAGGATCGGCTGGCCCTTGTCATCTTTCTCGACGGTGCCGTCGTCGGCTTTCTTCTGCGTCACGACGTACATGGAGTTGCCGTAGAGGGTGTAGGTCACGGCGCTTTCCGGCACGACGATAGCGTTGGCCTTGTCCGGCAAGATCACCTGCAGGCTGGCGAACATGCCGGGCAACAGCCTGCCGTCGGGGTTGCCCAGGGTAGCGCGTACCAGCACGTTGCGAGTGCTGTCTTCGATCTTGGGGTTGATCGCGCTGATGGCGCCGACGAAGGTCTGGCCGGGATAGGCCGAGACACTGACGTTGACTGCCTGGCCGACCGCGAGCTTGGGTACCGCTTGCTCGGGGAGGTAGAAATCCACATACAGGCTGCTCAGGTCCTGCAGGGTGGCGATCACCGTGCCGCTGGCCAGATAGTCGCCGACGTCCACCTGGCGAATGCCGATGGTGCCGCTGAACGGCGCAACGATGTGTTTCTTGGCCAGCGAAGCCTTGAGCTGGTTGACTGTGGCCTGGTTCTTTTTCAACTGCGCCGCGAGCCGGTCGAATTCGCCCTTGGAGATCGCCTGGCTGCCCACCAGTTGCCGACCCCGGCCAAAATCCAGTTGCGACAGGTTAAGGTCGGCCACGGCGGTTTCCAGCAGCGCGCTTTCGACGTCACTGTCCAGTTGCACCAGTGGCTGGCCGGCCTTGACCTTTTGCCCCGACTGGAACTGCACCTTCTGCACCGTCCCGGCAATTTCCAGGCTCAGGTCTACGCCTTGCAGTGCGGTGAGGCTGCCGACGGTGGGCAGGCGGGTTTGCCAAGGCTGCTCGACAGCCGTGGCCACGGCGACACTGACCGGCGGTTTGGGGGCAGAAAACATCTGGATCTGCTGGTAAACGGAGAAACCCTTGTAGCCGGCCAGTAGCAATACCACCAGCAGGACAACACCCAACATGATCAGCATGCGGCGTCGCAGCATGTTCCACTTCCTTGGAAATAAGCCGAGAGAAAATACAGACAGGCGGGCACATTACTCCGAGTACGCGACCGATTCAAAACGATGTTCATCGGTAATGTGTAAGGATTTTTCCTGAAGGCCGCCGCCCGCTTGTCAGATTAAATGCAAATGGTTGTCCCAGAGCCCTGCGGGCAGATCCAGTGGTTTTGCAACCAGTTGTGCCTGCCGGCAATCGTAAAAGCGGCAACGGCCCTGACCCGATGTCACGACGAAACCGTCGGCCACCGCACCCACACCGGCGCAGTCTGGCAGAGGCGCGTCCAGGCGTACTTCGCCGCTGTCCAGGTCCCAGATATAAAAGCGGTTGCCACGGGGCGCTGTCAGGGCCACCAGGCGCAGGTCGCTGTGTACGGCAACGCTGGCGGTGTAATGACCCATGGCCTGCAATTGATGCTCGGCCACCGGGAATGCCTGGAACGGCTGGCCCGGACGCTTGATTGCCAGCAGCTCGGAGGATTCGTGGGCATCGCCCATGAATTGCTGGCCGCAAACGATGGTGCCGTCGCTGGCGATGCCCATGTGGCGCACGCTGTTCATCGATTGGGCGAGGGTTTCCTTGCTCAGCAGTGTGCCATCGCGCTGCATCAGTACCAGGCTCGGCTCCATGGCATTGAGGTTCATCTCGACGCGGCTTTCGGCCTCGGTGCGGATGCCGCCGTTGGCGACCACCAGCGTTTCGCCGTCGGGCATCCATGACACTTGATGAGGGCCGATGCCGTGAGTCGACAGTTCGCCGCTGTGCACCAACCGTTCGCCTTCAAAACGGTACACGCCCAGCAGGCCGCGGCCTGGATCGGTCGTGTCGTTCTCGGTGGCGTACAGCCATTCGCCGCTTTTATGAATCACCGCGTGCCCATAAAAATGCCGGTTCGGCAACGAGGTGAGGGTCTGCAGCAGCGAACCGTCGCGCAGGTCGATCAGGTAGCTTTCGGTGCCTGGGCGACGAGCGACGAACAGCGCAATCGGTTTTGTCGGATGGTCAATGATGTCGTGGCAGCGCTGCTTGACCTGGGTGGCGAACACCCGGCTGCCGTCCAGTCGATAGCCCACGGCGTAGTGCTTGCCGTCGCTATCGTCCCGTGCCGAAAGCAGGAGCGGATGCTTGTCCTGTTGTTTGAACAGCGTCCAGCCGCCCAGGGTAACGGCGCCGAGCAGCAGGCTGCCCAGTGCCAGAGCCTGACGTCGAAACATGATCAGTCACCGTCGTTGGCATTGAAGCCCAATTGAATGCCCAGCGCCTTGGCCAATTCGCCTTCGTGCAGGCGATGGACAACGTTGAGGCTGTCGTACAGTTCGTTGAGTTGCTGGCGTCCGGCGTCGTCAGCGAGCATTTCGACCAGCGAGCGCTGGCTGTCGGCGAACAGTTTCAACGAGGTGTCGTAGGCCGCGTCGATCTTGTCGGCCAAGGGTTTCTGTTCGCTTGGCAACAGGCTGCGCAGGCCCTTGTTATCCACGCCGACCCAGACGGTCCTGGCCGCGCTCAGGCTGGCTTGCAGGCCTTGCAGCGACGACTGGCTGCGCCAGGCATCGGCCTGGAACGGTTGTGGTACGCCCTTGCTCTGGCGGCCCATCGGCGTGCCAAGTTTCTTCTTCAAGGTGTCCAGGGCAGTGACCTGGACCCGCAGCAAATCGGCGATCGCTTCGTGGGAATCGGCGTAGCGCTCGTTCGGAAACTTGCTCATCTGGGCGAGCATGCCGTCGTTGGTATTCCAGCGCGACAGGATATCTTCGGCCAATTGCTTCTGACGTTCGCCAATGGCGATCAGCAGCGGGCAGTACTTGGCTTTTTGCGCGCTGTCGGCCATGTCGATCCTGGCGTCGAACAGCAGGTACTCGTAGGCGGAGAGGCCCTGGACCACAACGCTGGACTTGGCCAGACCGGCAACGTCGATCTGCGGCTGGTTATTGACCAGTTGCTCGACCTGACGGCCCACCAGGTTTTTCTTGTCCGGCCAGAACTGCACCTGCCAGGCGCGATTGCCCTCGGCCAACGGGCCGATCAGCAGTGGTTGCAACTCGGCCCAGGCTTTTTGTGCCTTGAGAAAGTCGGCGCGGGCGGTCTCCAGGTTTTCCTTGCCCTGGCAGAAGGCCAGGGCGCTGGTTGCCAGTTGCCGATCAGCTTCGACCCAGCGGCTGTAGGTGGGCAGGATCACTTGCTTGGCGATGGCCGCTGAGGTGACCGCTTGCGGATCCTGGGGCGAGCACGCGCCGAGGACGATGGCGGCGAGGCTGGTAAACAACAACTTGGGACGGAACATGTCGGGCTCCCGTTTTTCGGAGAATGCGATTAAAGGGAATTCAGGAACGCCAGCAACGCAGCGCGTTGCTCGGCATTGAACGCTAGAACCTGTCGTTGCGCCGCTTGCGCTTCGCCGCCATGCCATAGCACGGCTTCGAGCAGGTTGCGCGCGCGACCGTCGTGCAAGAACTGGGTGTGACCACCGACGGCTTCTGTCAGGCCGATGCCCCACAGCGGTGGGGTCCGCCAGTCACGGCCGCTGGCCTTGAATTCGCTGCGGTTGTCGGCCAGGCCTTCGCCCATGTCGTGCAACAGCAGATCGGTGTAGGGGCGAATGACCTGATTCGCCAGTTCCGGTTCGGCAGCGTTGGCGGACGTGGTGTACTTCGGGGTGTGGCACGACTGGCAGCCGGCCTGGAAAAACAGATTCTTGCCGGCCAGCACCTGGGGCGAGTTCACCTCGCGCCGGGCCGGTACGGCGAGGTTGCGGCTGTAGAACAGCACCAGGCGCAGAATGTTGTCGCTGACTTCCGGCTCGCCATCGGCGCCGTTGCCGTTCGGGGCGCGCTTGCAGTCGACCTGGGCCTGGGTGCAATCGTCGAAGGGGCGCAGGCTTGTCGTCAGGCCCATGTCACCGGAAAAGGCGTGGACGTTCTGCTGATTGAGGTTCGGCTGGCCGGCCTTCCATCCGAAACGCCCCAATACGGTCTTTTGCTGGACATCGTCCCAGACCTGGTTCGGCCGGCCGACGATACCGTTGTTCTCCCGTGCTTGGGCTTGGGCGTTGGCCAGGATAGCTTCATCGGGAATGGCTTCGAGCAGCCCCAGGCCGATCATCGGCGGTGCGACGCGGGCCGAAAAGCGCGTGTCGGGGTGCATCGGGCCGTAGCCTAGTTGGGTGATCTGCAGTTGCGGCTTGCGCAATTCTACAACGGTGCCGTCGTCGAAGCGCACCGGGACCGGCGTGTAATCGACCCGCACCTTGCCTTCGGGGACAACGCCGGGCACGGACATGTCCTGCAATTGCCCGCCATAGGTCGGCTCCGGCACCACCCCCAGTTGTTCAATGACCTTGGCGTAGGCCGGGGCATCGGGGATCGACAGGCGCACCAGCATCGACACCGCGCTGGCCGCGTCCGGTGCCGGCGGATGGCCGCGACCGTCCTTGACGTGACAGTTCTGGCAGGCGTTGGTATTGAACAATGGCCCCAGACCGTCCCGTGCGGTGGTGGTCGAGGGCGCGATCACCCAGGGGCTGCGGAAAAAACTGTTGCCCACGGCGAAGTCCACGCGCCGCGAAGGTGGCAGGTTGGCCGAGGGCAGGGAAAAGGCGTTCTGATCACTCTTGCGTACCGTCGCAGCGCCACCGGACCGGGCTTCGCCGGGTTCGGCCTGGGTAAAACGCGGGGCGTCATCGCAGGCACTCAGGCCCAGGGCCATGAACAGAGCGCATAAGCGAAGAGGCAACGACGGCATCGGACTTCCTGGAAGAGGAGTGAAACGAGGGCGCAAAGTCTAACAGGGCGCAGGGGTTTGAATAAGAGGAATTATCGTTTGGTTTGATGCGGGGGCAGTTCGGTCTGTGGGAGCAAAGCTTGCTTGCGATAGAGGCGCGTCGATTTCTGAAACATCGCGTCGCGTCCATCGCGGGCAAGCCTTGCTCCCACAATGCGCAGGCTTAGGGCTGAACGACCGCCCCCGGCACCAACGGCAGTTCCAGACTCGCGATGAACCCGCCCTCGGGGTGATTGGCCAACACCAGCGCGCCGCCATGACGCTCGGCGGCGCGGCGGGCGATGGCCAGGCCCAGGCCATGACCTGCAGTGGTCTGGCCGGGGGCGCGGTAGAACGGTTCGCCCAATTGTCCCAGGTGTTCGTCCTCTACGCCTGGCCCGTGGTCGCGCACGCTGATCAGGATCCGCTCGCCCTGGCGCAGCGCGCGCATCTCGATTGGTTGCCCGGTGGGATTGAAGCGCTGGGCGTTGCGCAACAGGTTGTCCACCGCTCGCTCGATCATGGTCGGCCAGCCTTTGAGGGTCAGGTTCGCTTCAGCGTCCAATTGCACGCTTTGTTCCGGTGAAGCCAGTTGCGCATCTTTTTGCAGGGTGACCAACAAGCTGTTGAGATCTACCTCTTCAGCGCTGGCGTTGTCGGCATCGACCCGGGCCAACACCAGAATTTCGCTGATCAGCGCCTCCAGGCGATCACATTCGCGGGTCAGGCGCGGCCAGAGTTTTTCCCGCTCTTCGGGGCTGGCCCGTTCCGCCAGCGCCAGGGCAATGCGCAGTCGGGCCAGGGGCGAGCGCAGTTCGTGGGACACATCCCGCAGTAATTGGCGCTGGCTGGCGATCAGGCTTTGCAGGCGCGCGCCCATGCGATTGAAATCGGTGGCCAGCACACCAAATTCATCCCGGCGATTGGCCAGTTTGGCGAGGCTGTTTTGCTGGTAGGTGGTCTGCCCCAAATCATGCACTGCACCGCGCAGGCGGCTCAACGGACGGGTAATGGACAGGGTCACCAACAGGCTGAACAACGTCAGCACCACCAACGCGATCCCCAGCGCACTCAGAGGCCAGAGCAGGCTGCCGCGGTGCCAGGCGTCCAGTTCGGGGTGGGGTATGCGGTAGATGAACAGGTAAGTGTCGCCGGTTTTGGCGCTGGTGAACTCGTCGGTCAAGCGCCGCCAGGGCAGGCGTCGGTCGTTGTCGTTCTGTCGCGCCTCGAAGGCCTGTGCTCGACGCGGGAAAGTGCCACGTACCACTGGGGCACCGCTCTCGTTAAGCACCTGGACGTTGATGTGATACTGATGCTTGCGTTGTTGCAGGATCTGCTCGGCGGCGTCTTCGCCCTGGCTTTCGAAGGTTTGTGTCCACTCTTCGGCCAGGGTGTTGAGGCCCGGATGGCGGCTGAGGATCCAGGCGTCCTGGTTCAGCATGTGGCCCAGCAGAATCGAAAGCCCTGCAACCAGGGCGATGGCCAGCCAGAAACTGGCCAGGATGCGCCAAAACAGTGAACGCACGATCAATCCTCGAAAACAAAGAAAGCCCAACGGCGATTGGCCGTTGGGCTGGGGTGCTTCAGCGCATTATTGCGCCTTTTGCGGTTGTTGCGCTTTCCAGGCCTTGAACTCGGCCCACTCGGCCCGACGCTCGGCCTGCTTCTTCTGAATGGCGTCAAACTCTTTTTGCTGCTCAGGCTTCAACAACCCACGGATCTGGGCGTCGACTTTTTCGTGCCGGGCCGCCATTTCATCTTTCATGGCTTTCTGATCGGCTGGCGACAGTTTGGCCAGGTACTTTTCTACCAGTTCGCGGCGCTCGTGGCGCTGTTCGCCCATGATCTTGCGGATCTGCTGGCGTTGTTCGCGGCTCAGGTCCAATTGGCTGTACGGACCTTTGTCGTGCATCTGGCCGCCATGACGCGGGCCATCCATCGGGCCCATTGGTCCCATCGGGCCGGCGCCTTCAGGCATGGCCATCGCGACGGTAGGCAGGGCAGCAGCGAACATCAGAGCGATGAGGGTCTTGCGCATGGTGTATCTCCTTGTCTCGTTCCCGGTCAGTTCCGGATGAGTTCAGGTTACGCAGATCAAGGTCAGCGGCGGTCAGGGGTGGGTAAAGCTTGGGTAAAGACGTTTTGATGCAGGCCTGACAAATCTGCAGGACCGAGCGCAAAGCCCTGTGGGGGCAAGGCTTGCCCGCCATGAAGATAACGCGGTCTCTAAGGGAACCGAGGCGCCTGCATCGCGAGCGATGCTTTGCGCCCACAGCCCAGCGGCGCAGCGCTTAAAGGCTGTAGTAATAACCCCGGCTACGCAGAGCCACGATGCGTGGGCGACCGTCGGCGTGCGGGCCGATTTTCTTGCGCAGGTTGCTTACGTGCATATCGAGGCTACGGTCGTACAGGGTCAGCTTGCGTCCCAGGGCGATCTGCGCCAGTTCCTGCTTGTCCAGTGGCTCGCCCGGCTGCTTGAGCAGCGCTTCGAGCAGGCGGCTTTCGGAAACAGTGAGGGTCTGCTCCTGCTCATCGATGCTGACCACGCCTCGCACCGGGCTGAAGGTCAGGTCGCCCAGTTCGATCTGGCTGGACACCGCCGTCGGATGACTGCGGCGCAAGACCGCGCGCAGGCGGGCGGTCAGTTCCCGTGGATCGCAGGGTTTTGCCAGGTAATCGTCGGCCCCCAGTTCCAGGCCCAGGATGCGATCCAGCGGTTCGCCACGGGCCGAGAGCATCAGCACCGGCAGCTCCGGATGATCGTTGCGCAACTGCTTGAGCAGTTCCAGGCCGCTGCCGTCGGGCAGCATCACATCCAGCACCACCGCCGCCGGGGCGGTTTCGGCCAAGGCCTTGCGGGCGCTATGGCCATCGTGACAGGCCCGGACCAGAAAACCTTCCTGACCCAGCCAACTGCCGAGGAGCTCACACAGCTCCTGGTCATCATCAATCAGTAACAGCTCGCTCATGACTCACTCAATTTAGCCATTGCCGACGTTGTCTACGTCCACCGCTGGCAAAGATACCGCAGAGCAGGGCCAATAGCGCTACCCCGGCACCAATGACGAACCACTGCTGCTGATCGGTCAGCAGGCGTGGCAGGGGGCTGGCCTGGGCTTCCTTGAGTTGCAGCTTCAGACGCTGGTTCTCCTGGCGCAATCGACTCACCAGCGCGCTCTCGCGTTCGCTGTTGGCGTTTTGCAGTTGCTGGGTCAGTTCCTCGCGCATGCGTTCGCTGTTTTTCAAGCGTTGCTGCAATTCGGTGATCTGACTGCCTGCGCTCAAGGACAAGGGCGTCGAATGACTGCCGTCGGTGCTTTCTTCCCCATGGGCGGGAGCCCCGATCACCAACATGACCCCTAACAGGCACAGCGGACCTTTGCGCATTGCAACTCCTGAATTCCAATCGAGATTAGACAGGTTGTCGGCAGGTAAACGAGAACAATGAGCGATTGAGCGCAATGAGCCGCGAAGGCTCATCACGCATCGGGATGTTAAGGCAGGACTTGCTTGAACGGCTTGACCACGACATTGGCGTAGACACCGGCGGCCACGAACGGATCGGCTTCGGCCCAGGCTTGCGCCGCGGCCAGGGAATCGAATTCGGCGACGATCAGGCTGCCGGAGAAACCCGCCGCGCCGGGGTCGTTGCTGTCCACCGCCGGGTGCGGGCCCGCCAGTACGACGCGGCCTTGGGCCTTGAGCTGTTGCAGGCGCTCAAGGTGTTCAGGGCGAGCGGCCAGGCGTTTTTCCAGGGAATTGGCGACGTCGGTGGCAATGATTGCGTAGAGCATGTCAGTCCTCGGTTTTTGGCGTGGTGGTATCGGCATCGTGCAGATGACGGGACAGGTAGATGCCCTGGCCAATCAGGAACAGCAGCGTCATGCCCAGGCTGCCGAAGACCTTGAAGTCGACCCAGTAGCTCTGGAAGGTGAACGCGACGAACAGGTTGGCGGCGCCGCAGAACAGGAAAAAGCCGATCCAGGCGATGTTGAGCCGGGTCCAGATGACGTCCGGCAGGTTCAAGGCGTGGCCCATGATGCGCTTGATCAGCAGGCGATCGCCGACGAAGTGACTGCCGATGAACGCCAGGGCGAACAGCCAGTTGACCACCGGGGCTTTCCACTTAAGGAAAGTTTCGCTGTGGAAGGCCAGGGTCAGGCTGCCGAAGACGAGGCAGGCGATCAGGGTCAGCCACTGGCTTTTCTCCAGCTTGCGTTGGGCCACGAACAGGGCGCCATAGACCACCAGCGAACTGATGATCAGCATCGCGGTGGCGCTGTAGATACCGCCTACAGTCAAGGAGTGACCGGCAATGTCGACGGTCCGTGGGTCAAGTTTGTAGACGATGAAAAACAGCAGAAGCGGGATGAAGTCGATGAATTGTTTCACAGTGGCAGCCAGAAGCAGGATGTGGCGGCATAATAACAAACATCCTTGGCCGCGATAGGGCCAGCTGATTTGAGGTAACAAACTCTCGTGAATGTTGATTTGCACTGCCATAGCACGGCCTCCGATGGCGCCCTGGCGCCTGCGGTTCTGGTGGCGCGGGCGTTCGAGCACGGCGTGCGAGTCCTGGCCCTGACCGATCATGACACCCTCGAAGGCCTGGACGAGGCCCGTAGCGCGGCGACGACGCTGGGCATGCAACTGGTCAACGGGGTCGAGTTGTCCTGCACCTGGGGCGGCGCGACTATTCACGTGCTGGGTTACGGTTTTGATGTAAATGCGCCGTCACTGGTCCAGGCCATTGCGCAACTGCACGACGGCCGCTGGCTGCGTGCCGAAGAGATCAGCCGCAAGCTTGCGCTAAAGGGCATGCCTGGTGCGCTTGAGGGCGCCCGGCAGATCCAGCAGGAACTGGGCGACAGTGGCAACGCCCCGGCCCGTCCGCACTTCGCGGACTGGATGGTGCGCGAAGGTTTCGTCAAGGACCGCGCCGAAGCGTTTCGCAAATGGCTGGGAGCCGGCAAGCTCGGGGACGTCAAGCAACACTGGCCGACCCTGGAAGAGACCGTCCAAACCCTGCGATCCGCCGGAGCCTGGGTCAGCCTGGCGCATCCGTGGCACTATGATTTCACCCGCAGCAAGCGCCGCCGCCTGGTGGCCGACTATATTCAAGCAGGGGGCCACGCCATCGAAGTGGTCAATGGCCATCAGCCTGCCGAGCAGGTCGGCAGCCTGGCGATTCTGGCCCGTGAGTTCGGCCTGCTGGTGACCGCCGGCAGTGATTTTCATGGCCCTGGAGGCTGGTCCGAGATAGGCGAATATCGCCCGTTGCCGGAAGATCTGCCACCACTATGGTGTAGATTCAAACATGATCCCGTTACCGCCACCGTCTGAACAGGTAGAACACGTGAGTCAATTTTTCCAGATTCATCCGGAAAACCCGCAAGCGCGCCTGATCAAACAGGCGGTGGAAATCATTCGGGGCGGTGGTGTGGTGGTCTATCCCACCGATTCCTCCTACGCCATCGGCTGTCAGATCGGCGACAAGAACGCTGTAGAGCGGGTAAGACGCCTGCGTCAGCTGGATGACAAGCACAACTTTGCGCTGATCTGCAGCGACCTGTCGCAGCTGGGCCTGTTCGCCAAGATCGACACCGGCACTTTCCGCCTGCTCAAAGCCCACCTTCCAGGGCCTTACACCTTTATTCTCAACGCCACCCGGGAAGTTCCGCGGCTGTTGCTGCACCCGAAAAAACGCACCATCGGCCTGCGGGTGCCCAGCCACCCCATTGCCCTGGCGTTGCTGGCCGAGCTGGGTGAACCGCTGATGAGCGTGACCTTGATCATGCCCGGCGAGACGGAGCCGATGAATGACCCTTACGAGATGCGCCAATTGCTCGAGCATCAGGTCGACCTGATCATCGACGGCGGTTTCGGCGGGATGAAGGCGTCCACGGTGATCAACCTGGCCGATGGCGAGCCGCAAGTGGTGCGTATCGGTTGCGGCGATCCAGCCCCGTTCCTGGTCGAGGCCTGAGTGTCCGCAGTGGAAACCGCCGTTGAGAGTGCCGACAGCCAGGCCGGCGCTCAGCAAGAGCTGCCGTTCGCCATGGTCTATGGCCAGGCGGTCATGGAAATGCCCCTGGACCTGTACATTCCGCCGGATGCGCTGGAGGTATTCCTTGAAGCCTTCGAAGGCCCGCTGGACCTGCTGCTGTACCTGATCCGCAAACAGAACATCAACATCCTCGACATCCCCGTGGCGGAAATCACCCGCCAGTACATGGGCTACGTCGAGCTGATGCAGTCGGTGCGCCTGGAACTGGCGGCCGAATACCTGGTGATGGCGGCCATGCTCGCCGAGATCAAGTCGCGAATGCTGCTGCCACGCTCGGCAGAGATCGAGGAGGAGGAAGACGATCCGCGCGCCGAACTGATCCGCCGCCTGCAGGAATACGAACGCTTCAAGGTGGCGGCCGAAGGCATCGATGGCTTGAGCCGGGTCGGGCGCGATGTGGTGGTGCCCAAGCTCGATGCACCCGAGGCGCGAGCGCGCAAATTGCTCCCGGATGTCAGCCTCGAAGAGTTGCTGATGTCCATGGCCGAGGTGCTGCGCCGGGGCGACATGTTTGAAAGTCACCAGGTCAGCCGCGAAGCCCTGTCCACCCGCGAGCGCATGAGCGATGTGCTGGAGCGGCTCAAGGGCGGCGGCTTTGTGCCCTTCGTCGAGCTGTTCACCGCCGAGGAAGGGCGGCTAGGCGTGGTGGTGACGTTTATGGCGGTCCTGGAATTGGTCAAGGAATCCTTGGTCGAGCTGGTGCAGAATGAGCCGTTCGCAGCGATCCACGTGCGGGCACGAGCCGAATAACGAGCAAATCAATGAATCTGACTGAACCCCGCGAGCTGGCGCCGTTGCTTGAAGCTTTCCTGTTGGCCTCGGGAAAACCGCAATCGATGGAGCGCTTGTTCGAACTCTTCGAAGAAGGTGAACGGCCCGAGCCGGCCGTGTTCAAGAAAGCCCTGGTGCTGCTGGGTAAGTCCTGCGAGGGGCGGGCGTTCGAACTCAAGGAAGTGGCTTCCGGCTACCGCCTGCAGATCCGCGAGAAATTTTCGCCCTGGGTCGGGCGTCTGTGGGAAGAGCGGCCTCAGCGCTATTCCCGTGCCATGCTCGAAACCATGGCATTGATCGCTTATCGCCAACCGATCACCCGAGGTGAAATCGAAGATGTGCGGGGCGTGGCGGTCAACAGCCACATCGTCAAGACGCTGCTTGAGCGCGAGTGGATCCGGGTCGTCGGCTATCGCGACGTGCCGGGTAAACCGGCGATGTTTGCCACCACCAAGGCCTTTCTCGATCACTTCAACCTCAAGAACCTTGACGACCTGCCGCCGTTGGCCGAACTGCGGGAGCTGGAACCCGAGCCGATGCTGGAGTTCGACGACGCCCCCGTGCCCCAAAGCTTGCAGGAGCTGGCCGACGCCAGCGCCGAGCCGGAGGAACCCAAGGAAGAAACCAGTTTCCATTCGTTGTTGCTGGAACTGGACACCATGGAAGAGGGGCTCAAGACCGATTTCGACGATCTGCTGCGTGAGGCAACGGAGCTTGACGGCGAAACGGATGAGCCCGCGCAACCGGGCAGCGAAGTTGAACTTCAGGCCGAACCTGACCCCGAACCAGAAGAAGACATTCTTGGCGTAGCCGCGGCCCGGGAAAAACTGCTGGCCGCCGTGGCCGCGCTCGAACCACGCGAACCCGAGCCTGAGCTCAGCGATGAAGAAGCCGAAGCCCGCGCCCTGGCCGAAGCGATTGAAAACGAACGACGCCAGTTCGACGATTGATCACGGCTGACACAGCGCCGCCCCATTGTGGGAGCGAGCCTGCTCGCGATGGCGGTCTGTCAGCCAACATCATTTTTGAAGGTGAAATCGCTATCGCGAGCAGGCTCGCTCCCACATTAAGTCATGCGGTGCACCATGAGTTCCACCAAAGACCCCTGCATCAGCCTCTGCAAGTTCGACGACGACATCTGCATCGGCTGTGGCCGCAGCAAGCGCGAGATCAAGGCCTGGAAGAAACTCGACAAGGATGACAAGCGCACGGTGTTGGCCGAAGCGGCCCTGCGCCTGATCAAACTGGGCGCCACCGGTCGGCGGAAAAAGCGCTGAAGGTTCGTCGATCAGCTAGTCTCTGATGCGCAAATGCCTTAACGAGCGTATGATTCGCGACCCTTTGGCGATCCCTTCGTCATAGACCCGTTTTCAAAGTGTCAGGCCACGCCTGACCCGACCACACCGGGAGGTGCCCAGAATGAAAGACCAAGACCAGAACGACAGCCAGGAAATCGGCCCAGCAGGCGAGAAACTGCAAAAAGTCCTCGCCCGTATCGGCGTCGGCTCGCGCCGCGACGTGGAAACCTGGATCACCCAGGGCCGGATCAAGGTCAACGGCAAAGATGCCACCTTGGGCCTGCGTGTCGACATGCATGACGCCATCACCATCGATGGCAAGGTGATCAAGCGCGAAGAGGCCGCCGAAACGGTGCGCCGCGTGATCATGTACAACAAACCCGACGGCGAGATCTGCACCCGTGACGACCCGGAAGGCCGTCCGACCGTGTTCGACAAAATGCCGCGTCCGAAAGAAGGCCGCTGGATCAACATCGGTCGCCTGGACATCAACACCACCGGTTTGCTGATGTTCACCACCGACGGTGAGCTGGCCAACCGCTTGATGCACCCGTCCTACGAGATGGACCGCGAATACGCCGTGCGTGTACGTGGTGAAGTCGACGACGAAATGATCGAGCGCCTGAAGGCCGGCGTTGTGCTGGAAGACGGCCCGGCGCGTTTCACCGACATCAAGCAGGCGCCCGGTGGTGAAGGCTTCAACCATTGGTACCACTGCGTGGTGATGGAAGGCCGCAACCGTGAAGTACGGCGCCTGTGGGAATCCCAGGGGCTGGTGGTCAGCCGCCTCAAGCGCGTGCGTTTCGGTCCGGTGTTCCTCAACTCCGACCTGCCGATGGGCCGCTGGCGCGAAATGAGCCAGTACGAAGTCGACATCCTGGCGGCCGAAGTCGGCCTCAAGCCGGTAGCGATGCCGCAGATGACCGCCAAGAGCAAGGACAAGCTGGAGCGCATGCAGCGTAAATCCTCGCGTCCGATGGGCAAGACCGAGCGCGTGCGTACGCTGCGTCCTGCCGCTGATGGCCCGGCCGCAGGTCCGCGTCCGTCGCGCGAGCCGCAGATCGAAGGCGAACGCCCGGCCCGCAAGCCTGCGCCACGTCAGGACGGCGAACGCGGCCCGCGCACGCCACGCCCGGCCAACGGTCGTACCGAGCGCGGCGAAGGTCGCGGTGCTCCGGCCGGTCGTGGTACGCCGGTAGCGGATCGCCCGGCCGACACCAAGCGTCCGGCCAAACCCGCAGCGAAAAAGCGCCCGGGCATCGTCCTGGTCGACCGCGACACGCCATCGGGCAAACGTCGCGGTGCCCCAGCGGGTTCGGGGCAGCGTCCGGGGTTTGGGCGTCGTAAGCCGGAGTGAGGCAGTTGTGAGGTTCTAGCTGCAAGAAAAAACGCCAACCCCTTGTGGTTGGCGTTCTTTTTGGCTTGGTTTTAGTGATGCGGTACAGATAGTCCGCCATCGCGAGCAAGCTCGCTCCCACACTGGGACGGTGTCGGTCGCAGATCTTCCATTCGCTGAAGCTCAACCGTGGGAGCGAGCTTGCTCGCGATGGCGGCATCAGCCTTACAGAAATCCCAACCTAAAGCACAAACCGCCCATCAAACATCGGCTCGTTATCCAACGCCAACACACCGCTCTCGAAAATCAGATCCAGATGATGGCTGCCCTTGGCCCCGCCACCCAGCCCCAGGTGCAGGCCGCAATGGCGCTCCTCGAAACCGGCATTGCGGGCATAGAGGCTCTTGACCCCTTCGTTGGTGCCGATGCCCAGTTCCTCGATACGCCGGTTGGACGGGTTGGCGTCCAGGTATTTATTGAAGTCGTGTTCCAGGCCCGGCACATCGCTGGCGATTTTCTGAATGGTGGAGTCTTCGATCCACAACTCCAGCGGCGATTGCAGTACGCCGTATTTGCGGGCGAACGGGATGGTGCTCAGGAAAGTGCCGACGAACTTCACCTGACCGTTAATGGTGTCGCTGTGGGTAGCGATTTCGCCGGGTGCCAGGTCGTAGTTGCCAACACCGTTGATGTCGGTCCATTTCTTGACGCTGTTGAGGGCCGTATCGAAATACGAACCGTGGTCATCCTGAAAACTCAACGTCGTTGCTTGGGACATGCGCCGGATCAGGTGACTGTTGAGCCCGGCGATGCGCTGAGGAATCACGCTGAAGGTGTCGTAGAAATAATCGCCGTAGTCCTTGAACAGCAGCGATTTCTTCCAGTTGTCCGCCATCACGCCTTGCAGCGCGCGAACAAAGTCCGGGCCGTCGGGGCGTGGGGTGGGCAGGGTGGAAGAGTCGTAGAAGAAAATGTACAGATCGCTGTCGGCAATCGCCTTGGACAGTCGCTCCGTGGATTCAAGGTCCAGGCGCATGGTGCTGAACCGGAAGGGTGAACCGCTGCCAGCCTGTTCGGCAATGGCCCCGGTCAGTGCTTCGTAGTCGGCGGTATGGCCGAGCAACACCTTGGCTGGCTGGATGCCGGCCAGGGCGGGATGATGTTCAAGGTAGTAAAGGAAATGTGAGATGGCTCGTTGCGTGTCCATGCTTATTCTTCCCTGACAGTGGTGTTTGGCTTCCCTGAAATCTGCAAAGTGGCGGAGCCGACCGGCCGGATCGCCTCCGCCGGGCGATGCTTACAGAGGCCACATCGCCGTGCCGAACGGAACAACGGCGTCGGCTTGCATCATTTCAACTGCGGCTTCGTGGGTCGGTGCTTCAAACCATTCGTCCAGTTGCAGTTCGGTTTCCAAGTCTTTGTCCAGTGCTTGCATAGTGAATCTCCTAGATGACTTTTACGGAAAATTGCGAAGTCGATTCCGCGATGGAGAACTGACCGGAAGCGGCTGCGCAAAACCTGCCGGCACGACGCCTTGGCAAGTCGCTGAAAACCTAGTCGAGGGTTTTTTGGAATGCAAAAAAATATTTTATTTTTTTCGTTTGAACTTTTTATTCCATTTTTACCGAAGAAATTAGTTATTCAAAAACAGTTGGCTGTGTAGTTTTTTGCTTAGGTAGCTAGCTACCGTCAATTTGCAGTCAGCTTACAGAAAATTCCCACACGGAAAGTTTGCGTTACGGTTTGTAAAGAAATGCTGACGATTTTTGCCTATCAAGCCGGTCTGTACCGGCGTTTGGCTGCGCTGTAAGAAAAAACTGCCGAGGAGGTCGATTTGACGGGGTTTCCGACACTTCGCAGCGCTTGTTTCAAACCGGCGGGACGGGTCAGATGCGCGGCAGACCTGAAGTACGGGGTGCGCAGGTGTCTGGTCGCAGTGGGGCAGCGGTGTACAATGCGCCGCGTTTTACTGTGACCCTTCGCGTACCCACGCATTTTCAAGGTTATCCGCCTTGTTCACTCCGCCACGCCACGAGCGTGTCGGGTTCGATTTCGTCACAGATAAAAACAAATAGGTGACGCATGACCGTTGTAGAAAATACGCATTCAGGCGAGCTGAAACGCGGCCTGAAAAATCGACACATTCAACTGATCGCCCTCGGCGGCGCGATCGGTACAGGCCTGTTCCTCGGCTCGGCGGGGGTGCTGAAGTCAGCCGGCCCGTCGATGATCCTCGGTTACGCCATTTGCGGCTTCATTGCTTTCATGATCATGCGCCAGTTGGGCGAGATGATTGTCGAAGAGCCAGTGGCCGGCTCCTTCAGTCACTTTGCCCACAAGTATTGGGGCGGTTTCGCCGGCTTCCTGTCGGGCTGGAACTGCTGGATTCTCTACATCCTGGTGGGCATGTCGGAACTGACCGCGGTCGGCAAGTACATCCACTACTGGGCGCCGGACATCCCGACCTGGGCTTCGGCGGCAGCATTCTTCGTCCTGATCAACGTCATCAACCTGGCCAACGTCAAAGTCTTTGGCGAGGCCGAGTTCTGGTTCGCGATCATCAAGGTCGTGGCAATTGTCGGCATGATTGCCCTGGGCAGCTATCTGCTGGTCAGCGGTCACGGTGGCCCACAAGCTTCGGTGACCAACCTTTGGGCTCACGGTGGATTCTTCCCCAACGGCGTGAGCGGTCTGGTGATGGCGATGGCGATCATCATGTTCTCCTTCGGTGGCCTGGAAATGCTCGGCTTCACCGCTGCCGAGGCCGACAAACCGAAAACCGTGATCCCCAAGGCCATCAACCAGGTGATCTACCGGATCCTGATTTTCTACATCGGTGCCCTGGTGGTGCTGTTGTCCCTGACCCCATGGGACAGCCTGCTGAACACACTCAATGCCTCCGGCGATGCCTATAGCGGCAGCCCGTTCGTGCAGGTGTTCTCGATGCTGGGTAGTAATACGGCGGCGCACATCCTCAACTTCGTAGTGCTGACCGCCGCGCTGTCGGTGTACAACAGCGGCACCTACTGCAACAGCCGCATGCTGCTGGGCATGGCCGAACAGGGCGATGCGCCCAAGGCCCTGGCCAAGATCGACAAGCGTGGCGTGCCGGTGCGTTCGATCCTGGCTTCTGCTGCGGTCACGCTGGTGGCGGTGCTGCTTAACTACCTGATCCCGCAGCATGCGCTGGAGTTGTTGATGTCGCTGGTGGTCGCGACCCTGGTGATCAACTGGGCGATGATCAGCTATTCGCACTTCAAGTTCCGTCAGCACATGAACCAGACCCGCCAGAAACCGCTGTTCAAGGCGCTGTGGTATCCGTACGGCAACTATGTCTGCCTGGCGTTCGTGGTGTTCATTCTTGGGGTGATGTTGCTGATTCCCGGCATCCAGATATCGGTCTACGCGATTCCGGTATGGGTGGTGTTCATGTGGGTGTGCTACCTGATCAAGAACAAGCGCAGTGCCCGGCAGGACATGGCTGTGGCCGCTGCTGCCAAGTAAGCATCCTTGAAATACAACAAACCCGGCACTTGGCCGGGTTTGTTGTATTCAGACTCATGCTGATCCCTGTGGAAGCGAGCCTGCTCGCGATGGCGCCAGCACATTCAGCATTGATGCAAGCTGACCCACCGTCATGGCGAGCAGGCTCGCTCCCACAAGGGTTGGTCGCTGTCTTGGGGATTCGCGGTATTCTGTGGGTCCTGATACCGGACCTCTTTTTCCATGCTGGCAATTTCCAACACTGTGCACATCCCGGACGCCGAGATCGAACTGACGGCCATCCGCGCCCAAGGCGCCGGCGGGCAGAACGTCAATAAGGTGTCCAGCGCCGTGCACTTGCGCTTCGACATTGCGGCCTCGTCCTTGCCCGATTTCTACAAGGAGCGGTTGCTGGCGCTGCGCGACAGTCGCATCACCAGCGACGGCGTGTTGATCATCAAGGCCCAGCAATACCGCACCCAGGAACAGAACCGGGCCGATGCCCTGGAACGCCTGACCGAGCTGATCCTCAACGCCACCAAGGTCGAAAAGAAGCGCCGTCCGACCAAACCGACCCTGGGCTCGAAGAAACGTCGCCTGGAATCCAAGACCAAGCGCGGTTCGATCAAAGCCGGGCGCGGCAAGGTGGACTTCTAGTTTTTCTCCCGCTCCTGGCGATGCTTCGGCGCCTGGCGGTACAGATAGAGACTCAGCAACAACCCGCCCAAGGCCGCCAGCGCGGCGAACAAAAAGATCGAAGCAAAACCGAAACCTGCGGCAATCGCACCGGCCAACGGCCCGGTAATCCCCAGGGACAAGTCAATAAACAACGAGTAGGCGCCCACCGCCGCGCCACGGCTGGAGGCGGGTACCAGGTTGACCGCTTCCACCCCCAGCGCCGGGAACACCAGGGAAAAACCGAAGCCGCTCAATGCCGCGCCGGCCAAGGCCCAGTGCGCATCAGGCGCCAGCCAGAGCAACAACAAACCCAGGGTTTCCACCGACAGGCAGGCAATCGCCACCCGGAAGCCGCCCAGGCGGTTGATCAAATTACCGAACAGCAAGCGCGCGCCGATGAAGCTGGCGCCGAACAGGCTCAGGCACAGCACAGCGTTGTCCCACTGCTGCGTGGCGTAATACAGGGTGATGAACGTGGCGATGGTGCCAAAACCGATGGAGCCCAGGGCCAGGCCGCAGCCATGGGGCAGGACGCGTCCGAGAACATGCATGAAAGGCAGCCGTTCGCCAGTGACAATGGGCGCCGCCGTTTTCGGCCAGGCCAGCGCCAGCCCCAGCAACGCCAGCAAAATAATGCTGACGCCCATGCTCCACAGCCCCAGGGATTTCACCAGCCACACCCCCAACGGCGCGCCAATCGCCAGCGCGCCGTAGCTGGCGATACCGTTCCAGGAAATCACCTTGGCGGTGTTCGCCGCGCCGACCCGGCCGATGCCCCAGCCAATCGATCCCGAGCCTACCAGGCTTTCGGCGCTGCCCAGCACCAGGCGGCCAATCAGCAGGCTGATCAGGCTCAGCGTCGGTAGGTTTGACGTCCAGGCAGACGCCAGCATGAACACACCGCTCAGCCCGCAACCGGCGAGGCCGAACATGACCGCGCGCTTGCTCCCCAGGTTGTCGATGATCCGTCCGGCATAAGGACGACTGAGGAGGGTGGCCAGGTACTGGACGCTGATTACCAACCCGGCGATCACCGCGCCAAAACCCAGTTCGCCGTGGACGAACCCGGGCAACACGGCGAGGGGAATGCCGATATTCAGGTAGCCAATGAAGGTGAACAGAACGATGGAAACGACTTGCAGCGTGACCGCCAAGGGGCGCTGGGTATCTGGCATGGGTAAAGAGTCCACGGAGCAGCAGGATAGATAGGCTGCTTATGATAGCGGTGCCTGCGACCGTGAAGCGTGGAAAAGTAAAACTATTTGCCGGTTGGCGCTGGGTTGCCGTCTTGTCCGGCCACCAGGTGGGTGGTGACCAATGCAGCGATGGCGTTTTCTTCAGTTTCGAAACGTGCCAGCAGGGCAGCTTGTTTCTCCGGGGAAAGGCGCGTCCAGATATCGACCATCTTTTCGGCGGTGCCGATCAGGACGCTGGCTTGGGCTTCGCTGAAGGTAGGGTCATCGGTCATGGGGGCTCAGGATTCAGGCAGTGTGGAAAGCGCATCTTAGCGCTTTCCACACGGTCTGGTCGTGCGGGTGAATCAGTCTTCGCTGTCGGCCTGGCGGCGTTCAGTGGCTTCTTTGGGCTCGGGTTGCTGGGCGTCTGGTTGCCCTCCGGCTTGTAGCGGGGTCGTCTGCTCAGTTTCGTGCAGGCTAGGGAAGGGGAGATTAGGAATCTCGTGCATATCGCGCTCCTCGCAAAGTCTGTTGGTAGATCTGGTAGATCCGCGCTTTTACAAAGCTTGGGCAGGATACAGCAGAAGAAATGACAAAAAGACTTTTAAGTTCCGTTGCGGCGACAAAAGGGCTTGTCTGGACAGGACATGTCCAATCATCAAACACCTGCTACCGGTCGTCGCGAAGGCTCAAGAATACGCCCCGCGGGTCGATGGCTTGTACATATCCCGCATTCGGTTGCGACACTGCAAACCACGAACATGGAGGTCGGGACGTGTCGTCCGTGAGCTTGGCTCTTTCTTCTTTTCAAGAGATTTCCCTCCATGTTTCTACAAAAATCCCTGAGAGCGCAGATTCTCGCCTTGCTCAGTGGCAGCCTGCTGGCGATGTTGCTGATTGCCCTGGCGTCTTTCCATTTCCTCTCCAACGGCGTCCAGAACTATCGCAACCTAATCGATGGCCCGTTGCGTGCGTCGCAGTTGATCGATGAGGCCAACCTGCAATTCAAGGTGCAGGTCCAGGAATGGAAGAACGTTCTACTGCGCGGCAAGCAGCCGGCAGACCTGGCTAAATACTGGAAGCAGTTCGAAGATCGCCAGCATGATGTCCAGGGCATTCTTGGCCAGTTGATCGCCCTTGAAGGGGTTGCGACACCCATCAAGACTCGGATCGAGGGTCTGCGAGACGAACACCGTCAATTGGGTGCGGCCTACCAGAAGGGCCGTGATGCGTTTGAGACGGCGGGCGGCGATGCGGCGGCGGGTGATGCGGCGGTCAAAGGTGTGGACCGCGCGGCCAGCGAGCAAATGAGTGCGCTGGTGGTGGAGTTGCGCAAGCTTGCCAGCGAACAATCGGCGCAGATCAGTGCCGGTGCCGATCGCACGATTATGCTGGGCACTGTGATCATGCTGGTTTCCGGCCTGCTGATCGGGCTGTTCAGCCTGTGGCTGGTCAATCGCAACCTGGTGCAGCCGATCCGCAACCTGATCGAATACGTGACCCAACTGAGTCGCGGCCGTTTCGCCGAGCGGGTAGTCAGCAACCGGCAGGACGAATTGGGTGACCTGGCGCTGGCCGCCAATACCCTGCGCGACTTTCTCGCCGAAACCTTCTCGCGTCTGCAGCGCAGTGCCACGGAACTGGACAGTGCCAGCGGCGAGCTTAATGCCATCGCCAGCCTGATGAGCCAAGGCACCAGCGAGCAATTCGAACGCACCGACCAGGTGGCGACGGCGATGAACGAAATGTCCGCCACCGCCCAGGAAGTCGCTCGCCATGCCGCCGACGCGGCACAGGCCGCCGATGACGCCGATCACTCGGCGCAGCAGGGCGAGAAGGTCATGCAAGGGACCATTCATACCATCACCCGCATGCGCGGTGAAATCGCCAACACGGCCACGGTCATCCGCCAGTTGGAAACCGATAGCGGGCGCATTGGCAAGGTGCTGGAAGTCATCCGCGGTATCGCCGAGCAGACCAATCTGTTGGCCCTCAACGCTGCCATCGAAGCGGCGCGGGCTGGCGAGGCTGGACGCGGTTTCGCGGTGGTTGCCGATGAGGTGCGCAGTCTGGCCCAGCGCACCGCCTCGTCCATCATCGAGATCAACCAGATTATCCAGACCGTGCAAACCGGTGCGGTGGACGCAGCCCAGGCCATCGAGAGCGGTCAGTCGCGCAGTGAAGAGAGCGTGGAGCAGGTGACTCAGGCCGGTGTGATGCTCGAACGCATTACCCAGGCCGTGGAAGCGATTCGCGACATGAATCGTCAGATCGCCACTGCCGCAGAAGAGCAGACCTCGGTGGCTGAAGACATCTCGCGCAACCTGACCGAAATCACCTGCATCGCCAGCACTAACCTGGACAATGTGCAGCGCACCGAAGCCGCGAGTCGGAACCTGCACGGTTTGTCGGGGCAGTTGAATGAAGTGACGGCGCGGTTGAGTGCCTGATCACTGTGAGAGTCAGTTGTTCGAAGACGTAAAAAAAGCCGCGCAACCTTAAGGTTGCGCGGCTTTTTTGTTGTTCAATCAAGTGTCCTGTTTGTTGGACAGAACTTTGCCGGTAGTGGCGTCGAAGTCAACATCAAACTCTTTGCCATCGGCGGTTTTCAGTTCAACTTCATATTCGTAACCGTTGAAGTGGTTGTCCAGGTCGGTGTCGGTGATGGTTGCGCCTGGGTGCAACTTCAGGGCTGCTTGGTTCATCTCTTCCAGCGGCTTGATTTTTTCGTTCTTGACCAACTCAGGAATCTGGTCGACTCGAACATCAGCCTGGGCCAGGCCAGCGGTGAGGGTCAGGGCTGCGGCGGTGAACAGGGCAGTCAAAGTTTTCATGTGTTCTTTCCTTGCTGTGATTAAGGGGTGTGTCGTTTAAGTGGCTTCAGATTAACTTTGGCAACTTAATTCACCCTTAATTCAGTAACCGTTGTTCTCCAGCACCTGCGCCACGCTGCCTGTTTCGGGACGCTTCAAGTATTTGAGCAGTTCGCTGGCGCGGTTGGTAAAGATGCCATCCACTCCGGCCTCCAGCACTTTTTTGAAGTCCACCGCTTCATCCACCGTATAAACGTGCACCAACAAACCCTGGTCATGGGTGTATTGGTTCATCCACGGCTGCACCAAGTCCGAATAACTCTGGCTGCCGCCTTGAGTCAACGCGGCGGACGGCCCGGTGCCGATAGCGCCTTGTGCCTTGGCAAATTGGACCCATTGTTCAAACTCGGCGTTGTCCTTGGGCTGCTGTTTGGCGTAATAGGCCGCCTTGTCCGTTTCGCCGGACTCGGCAAACGTCACCTTCGACTTGGCCTCGATGTAGCCATCGCCCACCCACAACAGCAGGACTTTTGGCACGTTCGGCATTTCTTTTTGCAGCAGTTCGAGGCTGCTCTTTTCGAAGGTTTGCAACACCACTTTACCTTTGCCCTGACCTACACCGGTGGCGCGTTTGGCGAGCTTGGAGCCCGACGGGCTCAACCAGCCGCGGTCCTGCAATTTATCCTTCAGGTCGCGCTCGATGCCGGGGAACAGCTTCGGCTCCTTGGTTTCGATGTACAGCCCCGGTTTGTGCAGCGGGTTGCCTTCGGCGATGTTGATGACTTCATCGAGGGTGAGGATTTTCAGGCCCACGAACGATGGGCGGGCGCGGTCCGGGTAGGCGGTGTTGAACCAACTGCCGGCATCGAGGGTTTTGAGTTCCGCCATGGTGAATTCGTTGGCGGTGCTGTCCTTGCGCTCGGGGAATTTGGTCGCGACATCGGTGGTGCGCAGCAGGCTGTCGTCGTGCAGCACGAACAGTACGCCGTCCTTGCTGCGTTGCAGGTCCAGTTCCAAGTAGTCGGCGCCCAGGTCGCGGGCCAGTTTGTAGGCCGCGGCGGTGGTTTCCGGCGCGTCAAACGAGGCGCCGCGGTGGGCGATCACCGCTGGGTGAGGAATGCCCTGAAGGGCCGCGAGGGACTTGGGGGGCGCGGCTTCGCCGGCCTGTGTCTGGCCGAAGCCAAGCAGCAGGCTCAGCATCAGGGCACTACGGGTGAAGGTGACAGGCATGCTCGAGATCCTTTCGTGGGTTTCGCAAAGACCTATCTTTTAACAACTGAACGTTCCTGGCGCTATCGCTATACCGACATAAAAATGCGCAAAGCAGATTTTTCCCACGCTTTTCCAGGTCGCTTTGCAGTACGCTTGGCCGCACCAGTTTCCCCGGCAGAGGGAAACCCGAAGACAGCATCCAATTGCCCTGCGTGTAAACCATCGATCAGACGTCCTGCGGGACGCATCCATGAGGTTTACCATGCGAACCACTTCGACATTCATCTGCCAGGCCGCCGACCAGCTCAAGGGTTTTGTCGGCCTGAACCGCAAAACCGGCCAGTACATCGTGCGCTTCAGCGAAGATGCCTTTGGCATGGACGTGGCCGACGACGGCATCATCCCCACCTGCGAATTTGTCTGGACTCCGGTGGCAGACGGCACCATGGCCTTGAGTCGCCAGCGCATCCAGCTGCTGCTGGACCAGAACATCGACGACCGGATCAACCTCACCGAACCGTTGCGGGTTTACATGGCCCGTAGCGACCTGCCGGAAATTGTTGCAGTGCGCCAGTTGGTGGAAGGCTAAAGCCACGCCGATTATGAATGGGCTGAAAAAAACTGTGGGAGAAAGGCTTGCCCGCGATGACGGCGGCACCTTCAGCATGGATGCAAGCTGACCCAGCGCTTTCGCGAGCAAGCTCGCTCCCACAAGGGATTTGCGGTGAGCACCGAATCGGTTAGCCCTGAAAAACCACTGTGGGAGCGAGCCTGCTCGCGATGACGGCGGCACCTTCAGCATGGATGCAAGCTGACCCAGCGCTATCGCGAGCAGGCTCGCTCCCACAAGGGATTTGCGGTGAGCACCGAATCGGGTAGCCACGAAAAATCACTGTGGGAGCAAGGTTTGCCCGCGATGGCGACGGCACATTCAACACTGATGCAAGCTGACCTGCCGCAATCGCGAGCAGGCTCGCTCCCACAAGGGATTTGAAGTGGACACTGAATCGGGTAGCCCTGAAAAACTAATGTGGGAGCGAGCCTGCTCGCGATGACGGCGGCACCTTCAGCATGGATGCAAGCTGACCCAGCGCAATCGCGAGCAGGCTCGCTCCCACAAGGGATTTGCGGTGAACACCGAATCGGTTAGCCCTGAAAAACCACTGTGGGAGCAAGGTTTGCCCGCGATGGCGGCGGCACATTCAGCATGGATGCAAGCTGGCCCAGCGCTTTCGCGACCAGGTTTTGTAGGCTGGCATCAGGTTTGGCGCTGGAAGGCATAGTCCCGTTCGACCTTGCACACCCGCGTGTGGCAATGGGCGTACCAGGTCGAGCGACCGCGTTCGCGGATTGCGCTGTGTTCGGGGTGCTGCTTCCAGGCCAGGATCGCCGCTTCGCTGCTCCAGTAGGACACGGTGATGCCCAAGCCGTCTTCGCCACGGGCCGATTCGACGCCGAGGAAGCCCGGCTGCTCTTGAACCAGAGTCAGCATGCGCTCAGCGGCTTGGGCGTAGCCCTGGTCCCCCGCAGTGCGCAGGGAGGTGAAAATCACCGCGTAATACGGGGCGCTCATGATGCTGTCCTCCGGCAAGCTTCGATAAACGCACTGACCAGCGACGGCACACGTCCTTCCAACGCTGCGCGCTCAGGCTGGAACAGGGTCGCGACAAAAAAAGGATGATCAGCCAGCTCCACGGCCCGTAAATTGCCAGCCGAATCCCGGGCCACGGCGTGCAAGCGGTCACTCAGCAAGTCCCGCTCAAACTGTGGATTGACCCCAAAGCTGCACCGATATCCTTCGGAAACCTTAAGGCGACCATAGGCCTTGGCAATCAACGAATCGGCGTCAAGCTCAAGACAGTCGATGGTTTCGATCAGCGCACAGCTTAACGGCGTCAGCAGTGCCCGTTCAGCCTCGGGAGCTGTTTCGCCATGGGCTGCGTCGGCCCAGCCCATCACATTGCGCGCGTATTCCAGCACGGCATGCTGAAAACCGCCGCAGGTGCCGAGGAAAGGGCGACGCTGTTCGCGGGCAAAACGAATGGCTTGCAGCGCGCCATTTTCGTTTCGGTAAGGGCTGCCTGGCACGCACCAGACTCCGTCGAAATCATTCAGGACGACGCTTTCGGTGATGAGGTCGGTGCCCAGCCATTGAAAACCAATGTGATGACCGGTTTGCTTGCTGACCAGTTCGAGTGCGATGGGGATGGCCCGATGGGCTGTTATTTGAGGGTCATAGTCGCCGACCAGGGCGATGTGCAAAGAACGCTGGTTTTCCATGAGAGGCTCGCCGCTTGTTGATTCCTGGTCGCCACTATAGATTGGCGTTCACGCAATCAATATTGGCGTTTGCCCAAGTGATCAATGCATCGACGCACTATCGTCTGGACTATCCCGATCTGTCCCTGATCTTGGCGCTGGTCCGTGGCGGTTCGCTGGCCCGAGCCGCGCGCTTGCTGCACGTGGATGTGTCCACGGTCTTCCGCTCGGTACGGCGGCTGGAGGCCGCCCTGGGCCAACCCTTGTTCGAAAAAAGCCGTGCAGGGTATTTGCCCACGAGCCTGGCCCAGGCGCTGGCTGAGCAGGCCGAGCGCGCCGAACAAGCGTTGGAGGCGGCGCGTGTCGGGGTGGAGCAGGGCGGTGAGGTCGTCAGCGGCACGGTGCGCCTGACCTGCACTGACTCGGTCCTGCAAGCATTGTTGCTGCCGGCTCTGGCGCGGTTCATGCCTGCTTACCCCGCGCTGTCCCTTGAGCTGAGCACCTCGAACGACTTTGCCAACCTGAGCCGCCGCGACGCCGACATCGCCTTGCGACTGACCCGTACGCCGCCGGAACATCTGGTCGGGCGGCATCTGGGTAATGTGGTTTATCGGGTATGTGCCGACACCCGCTATCTGCGTTCGGTAAATACGGATGATCTGGCCGCCATGACCTGGATCGCGCCGGATGACTTTCTCCCCGATCACCCCACTGTGGCTTGGCGCCGTCAGCATCTTCCTGGCGTGGTGCCGGCCTATCGCTGCAACAGCATGCTTTCGGTCACCGAGTTGGTTCGAGCCGGGCTGGGCGTGGCGGCGTTGCCGGACTTTCTAATCGGCGAAAACAAGGGCCTTACCCCCATTGGCGAACCGCTGGTGGGGTATGACACGGCCCTTTGGCTGCTGACCCGGCCCGACTGTCGCGCCTTGCGCTCAGTGGTGACATTGTTCGATGAACTCAGGTGCAATCTGCGCTTGCACTGACTTTTGTCCAACAGGGCGTTGATGGCTCAATCGAGGAGGATCTCCCGGCGGTATAGTGACTTGAGCCCCAGCCTCAGGCAGAGAACATCATGATGACAGAATCGTCGCAGCCCACTTCCACAGCACCTGTTGATCACTTGCGTTTTCATCGTCCCCACGCGCATTTGGGGCCGACCTTTGGTAATGACCGCTTTGCGCTACGCGCGGAGGCATTCGCGCGTTTTTTCGGGACACCCATGTTCCTGGGGGCGCAGACCTTGATCGTGTTGATCTGGATAAGCCTGAACATGTTGGGTGTGGTTCATTTCGATGCTTACCCGTTCATTTTGCTGAATCTGGCGTTCAGCCTACAGTCGGCCTACGCCGCCCCGCTGATCCTGCTGGCGCAGACACGCCAAGCCGCGCGGGACAAGGCCCAAGCCGAAGCGGATGCTCAACATCGCGAAGCACTGGCCATTGCCAACAGTGAGCGCCAGGCCCAGGCAGCACAGAACACGGCGCAATTGCTCGAGTTGTTGGAGCAGAACACCCGCCTGACGGAAATGACCAAGGCATTGACCGAGCGCATCGACTGCCTGACTACCGAGATGCACGAGAAATTCGTGAGCAAGCCATCGATGCCGTAATCCGTTTCTGCGGTGGTAGCGACACTCAGACCTGATAGCGGGCCAGGAACATGTCGAGGGCCGATTCAACCACCTGAGTCTGTTCATCCTGGGTCAGGCACGGCTGGCCCATGGAAATTTGAGGCCAGAAGGCGAACGTCTTGATCAGCCCGTGCATCTGTTGCGCCGCAAACGCCGGCTCCACGGCTTTCAACCGACCGTCGGCCTGGGCCTGGCGAATCCACACGGTCAAACCTTCTTCGCGCTGACCCATGCGCGCAACCATATCCTGGGCTCGCTCGGGCGAATGAATCGTCGCGGCAATGGCGATGCGCGCCAGATCGAGAAAATTATCGTCTGCCAGCATGTGCAATTTGGCTTGCAGCAGCTTTCGAAGCTGCTCACGCAGGGGCTGCTCCGGGCTGTAGGCCATGTCCTGTTCGGCGGTAATGCTGTTCCACAATCGATTCAGAATTTCCGCAAACAACTCCTCTTTGCTGGGGAAGTGGTTATACACCGTGCGCTTTGACACACCCGCCGTCGCCGCGATCTTGTCCATGCTGGTGATCTCGAAACCGCTGCTACGGAATTCGGCAATCGCGGCCTGGAGGATGGATTCGCGTTTTCGCTCGGTGAGGCGCTGCGGCGGTACGGTCATGGTTAATCATCATCTGGAGAAGGGAAGTTACACTTGGCAGTTTACTTGCTCTCGGGATTGCTGCAATCTACAAACTACACCGAGTAGTGTAGTTTTCAATCAAGCGGCTGAGCGTGCATGCAACGGCCATTAGCGTCCCACAACGGCGAAGCGCAATTGCGACGACGTCCTTGGAGTTTTCGCATCATGACCATTTTTTCCTCGACTGACAGCCCTGCGGTGCTTCCTTCATCCCAGCAGGAGCAAGGAAAGTACCGTAACCACGCCCCTACACCGCGCCAAGGGCTCGGCCAGATGCTACGCATCATGTGGAACATGATCTTCCACAAACCGCGCAACACCCGTCCTGCGGGCACCATCGAGGTACAACCGCTGACGCGCGCCGACCTGCTGGCCGCGCCGAACAACAGTGTTTTCCGCCTCGGTCATTCCACGGTGCTGCTCAAGCTGCGAGACAAGTTCTGGCTGACCGACCCGGTTTTTTCCGAGCGCGCTTCCCCCCTGCAATGGGCTGGCCCCAAGCGCTTCCATCAGCCGCCCATCAGCCTGGAACAGCTGCCGCCAATTGAAGCGGTGATTCTTTCCCATGATCACTACGACCATCTCGATCATCAGGCCATCCTCCAACTTGCCGCCAAGACACGGCATTTCCTGGCCCCTCTCGGGGTAGGCGACACCCTGATCAAATGGGGCATCGACGCCAGCAAGGTGCGTCAGCTGGACTGGTGGCAGAGCACCGAAGTGGACGGCATTGAATTCATCGCCACACCCTCCCAGCACTTTTCCGGTCGCGGGCTGTTCGACGGCAACAGTACGTTATGGGCCTCGTGGGTGATGATTGATGGCGCCACCCGAATCTTCTTCAGCGGCGACACGGGCTATTTCGACGGGTTCAAACGCATCGGCCAGCAATACGGCCCATTCGACCTGACGCTGATGGAAACCGGCGCCTACAACGTCGAATGGCCGCACATCCACATGCAACCGGAGCAAACCCTGCAGGCGCATATCGACCTCAAGGGCCGCTGGTTGCTGCCGATCCACAACGGCACGTTCGATTTGTCGATGCATGCCTGGTACGAACCCTTCGATCGCATCCTGGCCCTGGCCTGGGAGCGCAACGTCTGCATTGCCACCCCGCAAATGGGTGAAGCCTTCAGCCTCGCGCAACCGCAACGTGGCCGCGCCTGGTGGCTGGACGTGGAACCCTCGGCTTATCAAGACCAGCCCGATATGGCCTGACCCTCGACGCATCGATCATTCGATCATTCGATCATTGCGTAGTCTGGCCGCCCCATCGGATCCGGCGTGGCGCCTTTGATATTCATGCCGCGCCCAGGCGCAAAGCCCGGGAAGAACACCAGGCCTTCGGCTTCCAGCCGAAAGGCCAGGGCCAGGCGGGTGACATCAAGTAGCTCGCCCCCCGCTTCGAAGCGCCGGATGGCCTGGGTCGAGACTCCAGACTGCCGTGACAATTCCTCGACACTCCAGCCCAGCATGGCTCGAGCCTGCGCGCTGTGGGCAGGGGTGAATTGATAGACAGCGATGCGTTCCAGGGTGGTTTTGATTGCGAGCGAGGCCATGGGAGTTCTCCAAAGCTGTGGATTCAAAAAATACTGTGTTTTTGTACAGTTGTTTTGAATCCTGATCAATCTCATTTTTTTGATCAATGACCGGTGGTCTTTTCCAGCCAGGCACTCGGTGCGTGACCCAGCACCCGGCGAAACATGGTGGAGAACGCTGCGGGGCTGTCGTAGCCCAGATCCAGGGCAATACGGGTTACCGAATCGCCTACGACCAATCGAGACAGCGCCGACATCACACAGGCCTGTTGTCGCCATTGGCTGAAACTCAACCCGGTTTCCCGGCTGAACAGCCGATTGAACGAGCGCAGGCTGATAGGCAACTGTGCCACCCATTGCACAGGTGAGACGTGGGCGTTGGGGCGTTTCAGAAACTCCTGGCACAGGCCGAGCAGGCGTGGGTCCTTGGGCAGTGGCAGGTGCAACGGCAAATGAGTGCTGCGCAACAGTTCGTGCAGCAACAGATTGATCAGCGCGCCGTCGCGTCCGGCCTCGTCGTATTCCGGCGCAAGCTCCACGGCTTCCAGCAGCAACTGGCGCATCAGGGGCGACACGCTGATGACTTGGCAACGGGCGTCCATGGCCGTCACCGCGGCCGGTTCGATGTACACGCTGCGCGTGCTGACCCCCAGCATCAGCACCTCATGGGCAACCCTGGGCGGGATCCATACCGCCCGTTGCGGCGGCACCACCCAATTACCGTCTTCGGTGCGGACCTGCATCACACCAGTGGCGCCATACAGCAACTGCGCCCGGCGATGATGGTGCGAGGGCAGTAAATGTCCGTGGGGGTAGTCGGTGCCAATGGCGACGACAGCCCTGGGGATCGCATCCAATAAATCGATCGAAGTGTTGCGCATCGAGGGGCTACTCATCATTGGCGTAAACGCAAACATTATTGGCTTGTTTGCTAGAGCGGGCCAAGCTTCGCTTATCTAACGTGGGGCGCCTCCCATTTCACGGATTCGCCTCGATGTTCTATGTATTGCTTGCGTGCTTCGGCTGCCTGAGTGGCGTAACGGCGGTGTTGTTCGGCTTTGGCGGCGGTTTCGTCGTGGTGCCTTTGATGTATCGCATGCTGATGGCCCATCACTCGGGTGACGCCATCGGTGAATCGGCCATGCACATTGCCGTCGCCACCTCGACCTGCGTCATGATCGTCAACGCCCTGGTCGCCACCGGAAAACACCAGCGTGCCGGTCAACTGATTCGTCATTACCTGTGGCCGTTCGGCGGTTTCATTGCGCTGGGGGCGGTCTTCGGCGCAGCGGCCGCCACTTGGCTCAATGGCGAGATTATCCGCTACGCCTTCATGGCTTACCTGGGCCTGACCATCCTGGACTGCCTGCTGCGGCGAGGTTTTCTGACACGCGCCAGCGATGCCGTCCTACGCCCTTTGGCGCCAATGGAGACCGCGTTGGGCGGCACAACCATCGGAATCATCGCCACAATGCTGGGCGTCGGCGGCAGCGTCATGACCGTGCCACTGCTGCGCCGTTGTGGCCTGAGCATGTCCCAGGCCACGTCGATGGCCAATCCACTGAGCGTGCCCGTCGCGTTGGCCGGCACCGTCACCTACATGGCCTTGGCCAGCTTCACCGGGACAGACTTCGGCCCGTGGTTTGTCGGTTACGTAGACTTGCTGGCCTTTGTTGTGCTCACACTCGGCGCGCTACTGGGCATCCGCCTGGCAACGCCATGGATTGGGCGGATACCTGATCGGCTGCATGCGCGGGTGTATGTAGGGTTGTTGATGTTTGTGATGGTTGGGATGTGGCTGGGGTAGGGTAGCTATTGACCAGCCAACCCCGGTGCTTCCCGAATAATGAAGTGATCCAGGTTCTCGATATTGGCGCTGAACACCCCGAACGTCTGCTCGGGGTTTTTCTTGCTCGGCACCTGTTTCAGCTCCGGCGTCACGCCATAAAAGAAGCAATACAACGGCGCGTCACTCTCGATGGCGTGCTTGATCTCTTCCAGAAACGCTTTGCGCTTGCGGTAGTTGTCGATCAGCTTCTTGCTCAGGTAAACGTTGACCGAGTAAGGCTTCTTCTTCGCCTCGCCCGGTTGCTTGAACCAGACCTTTGCTTCGAAGTCGATGCGAAAGCTCTGGGTGTAATCCTTGATCTGCTTGATCTTGCCCCAGTAAATCAGCCCCTTGTTGTCCAGCAGGTACTCGATCTTCTTGAAGAACGATCCATAGGGCGCCGTGTGCTCGCCAATCTTCAGCGGCATGCGCTTGAGCAGTTCCCTGTCCGCGAAGTTCGACACAAAACACTCCACCGGATGGGCGAAGACGCTGGTCTTGTCCGGCGCTGAATCACGGCTCGGGTGCTCGACATGACTGGCGGCTGAAGGCTCTCGCTCATCGCGCAGAACGTCCGCCGCCACCGTCGGGCCGGATGGCTTGCGCACATACTCACGCCGAGTCAGCAATAATTCCGACGGAAAATGCTCCTCCGGACCGTCATCCGTTTCCCCGCCCTCCGTCTCCAGGCCTGATGCCGGAGTCTTCAGGCTGACATAAGGACAACTCTCGATATGCCGCGTGCTGGGGATGTTCTTGAAGTGCGGCGTGCGCACGTAATTCACGTTCTTGGCGTTGAACGTTCCCAACACATTCGCCGCATCAAACGCCGCCCGACAGGCATCGTTGGGGCATTGAAACTGTTCCTTCGCGGAATCGAACGCCACCGTCTCGTCAAAATTCAAATCGCGCACGTCATAGATCGACAGCTTGTCGTCGAGGCTGAGGCAGTAGGCGAGGTCGAATTTCATCGGGGCTCGGGTCCATGAGGGGGAAATGTATTAATAGCGAAGGGCAGGGCCGGTTGCACTCAAAGTTTCAGCACACCACCAAAAACTGTGGGAGCGAGCCTGCTCGCGATGCCCAAAATTCCCCGGCCATCAAGCCTGCCGATAACCTGTGACCTGACACCAACCCGTGGCGAGGGAGCTTGCTCCCGCTGGCTGCGTAGCAGCCCCAATTCCATATCACCAACAAAAAACCGCCGCCTGAACAACGGACAACGGACGACGGCTTCTGATGGAATCTCAAAACCCTCGCAAAATCCGAGAAGCTTTCCGCCACCAATGCGCAACGATTCTGAGTTTTTCCTAGGGCAAAGGTTGCTTGGCTGCCCTGAGTTAAACTCGATATCGGCTCTTATAGAAAACAAAAAACCCCGTTTTCACGGGGTTTTTATTTAAGCGTGCAGCCTGAGATTTTTCTTCGTAGCTTTTCAGCGCGCTTTGAAATGGTCGCCCCAGCCAGAAGGGGCGTCGAGACGCATTTTTCACTCTGCCTGAAATATATTTTCTGAGACGCTGGAAAACTGAAGGGAGCGTTCATACGACCTTGAACTTCGTGAGCTTAGATGAAGAGCTTCAATGGATGTGGGGGCGAATCCAAAATTCAGGGTATCAGCTTGAGGTTTTGAATCTAGATAAAGCAGCTATTCACATCGAAATAGTTTCCAGGGTATATAACTTGCGAATGCACGATATGCTCGCAGGCAAGGGGCCGCCAGAAGATCAGAGGAAGTTTGAGGAGAGAGATGATACGTAATAGGCCAGAATCGAGCTGTAACGAAAAGAAAAAACAGTTGCAGGGGGGGTGTTGGTCGTGGAATGAGGCTAATTTACTTGGTACTACCAGAGCGGACTTTTACTAGTGCTTCTAAGTCTTGCCTGCTCAACAGCGGTTGTGGGTGATCGTAGTCATAGGCTTGGTATGTCGAAATATTGTTCTCTTTGATGAGGAGGATCGCATGCTCACATGAGACACCCAGCATTTTTGCCGCTTGCTTACTAGTGCAATAATTTTCCATCAGATTGGTGAATTTCCAAGCGTCGGCAGGTGTAAGAAATTCTTGGTTCCGTAACCTGACGGGGCTAACAAAACCGGAAGAAGCAAAGCGTCGAGCAAAAACCCGGTGGGGCATGTTAAATTTTTGCAACAAATCAGATATGTTTGTGAGGTGAGAAAGTTTTTCTTTTAAGCTGTTGACCTCGTCAAATGAAAGCGACTCATGGTGCCTAAATTGCTCACTCCTAGTAGGGCGAATTTCGCGCACGGCTATTTTCCTTAAGTCGGTGTCCGTCAGTTCTAACGCTTTCGCTGCATTTCCTATAGACATGATTTGATTGCGTGAAAAGCAAATGCCATATGTGTCGCTAGTGGGATTTATGAGTGATGCCAAATTCGCAGGAAATTGTCTTCTGTCATACACGCTCAGACAGTGGCCATTGACAAGGGGGCCTGAGATAGCATGGATGTTATGAGATTCTAACGTGCGGGTTATTTTAGTGGCAGGCACGAATAGCTCTTTGGCAAGCAGGCTGGGTGTGGTAAAGCGCTTGTAAAAATTGATCACGTCGTCACGTACGAATACTCGGCTGTTGGCGGATGAACATCTGATAAGCCCGAGGTCGCGGTAGTAAATAACGCTACTGCGATGAATTTTAAGATCGGACGCTGCTTGTTCCAATGTGCACGTTGCTAGATTTGAAGTGTCACACTGTCTGATCATCTTCCAACCCTTCAGGGAATTGGTTTTGGACGGCAGGATCTTGAGTGATTGGGTTAATGCTTCGATATCCCTAGTGCGAATGAGGAATGGGTTTCCCGCGCGGTTGATCAACGGGTTGATCTTTTCGCAGCAGTTAAGCGCTGTCTGCAAGTGTATGTGGGTTACATCGAGTTGGGCAGCCAAAGCTCGCGTGCCGATAAAAGATTTTTGAAAGGTCTTGATGTCTTCCTTACGATAATACGGGCGAGTTCGAATCTTGATGAAGGGGGTTAGTAAATTTCTTTCCGCCATAACTGCACACTCCGCGCGAGATAAGACAAGAAGCTTACCTATCATTTGAAGTGAGTGGGAGGATGATATGGTCTCTGACTCGAGTAACTGTCTTAGCTCTTTTTTTACAGCTTTAAAGTTGTCAATTTTTTTCTTGATCTTTTCGATATCTTCAGCATTATACTCATTTTTGTTTTCGGTCGCACTGGCAGTCATGAACTCATCCCATGTCGTTGAACTGACCCCGAGCAGTAGTCTAATTCTGTTCGCGCTCAAAACTCGACCGCGTCTGATTTGCTTGGGTAGCAAGCTCACCAAGGGTGCGACGTTAGGGTGCTCTTTATTGATCAGTGTGCTCAATATTTCTGCTTGGACGGAATCAAGAGAGTTCCAGATGTCGGGAAGAGTGCGTTTCAGTCTCTGTAAGTCCCCGAAGACTACCGAAATGGCAGCGTCAAATACGCTGTGATCTAATGTTCTGACCGTATTTCTCGCGACGCCAAATGCACTGATCACTGACATAAGTGAGTCCAACTTTTGCTGATCTTGTTGCTCAAATATCTGCATCAAGCGCTGTTCAGGAACGCAGATGTCTCGGGAACATTCGGGTGAATCCAACTCTTTACCACAAACACAGTATATCCAACCTTGATTTCTCAACGTAAAGCGTCGGTTGCATTTGGGGCAGGCAAAAATCAATTCACGATGGTGTACAGGACAATACCGCGAGAGGCAAAGGTCGTGGATTAAAATCCCTTGGCCTGATTTTCGGCATTCGCTACACACGGGAAAATTTTTCGATCTCAACAACCGCCGTCCGACTTTTACGGCTCCGAGTAGAAAAGCACCAGACGGTGCATCTTGATCGGCCAGCGGATAGAACCCGCTCCGGATAGCCTGCCCTAAGGATGCGCCTACTTGAGCGAGCATTATAGATTGGTATCGATTTCCCTGTATCAGGGTACCTCCGGTTGCGGAGTAGCCATATCCAAGAAAGTATGCGCCGAATCTGGAAACAGTGGTGTAACCATTTTGGCTGGCCAGCCTGTAGAGGACACTGCTGGCACTTTCGCCAGGAAGAGGTAACGGGATAAAGTTGAGAGTTTTCATCTGGCCCTCTGGATTTTGTCATAGCAAGAAGCCAAGGTCATGGCAAACGGATCTGAGGTGATGCTTAACCTCAGGTCGATCAATTTGCTAGCCTGGTCAAAGTCGACCAATTCCAGCGTCTTTCGCTGATGTGCCAGCATGTGTTGGGCGGCGCCGTGAATGATCAGCCTGATATATTCCAAACTGCCGGATGTCGCTAGGTAGAGGCGCGTGGCGATATCTGAATCGGTAAGATGAGCGCCGGATTGAAGGAGTCCCTGCGCGTAAAGTTGCTGGTCAAGGCACCCTAGCAATACCATGAAATCTGAGCCGCTATCCTCACTAAAGGTGAGATACCGAAGTTCAATAACAAAAGGAAAGCGGCGGGCAAGAGCCGGGCGTTGATCTAACAGAAACTTGCATTCGGGAGCACCCGCCAGGACGAAGGATGTCATGGTGTCGTTCATCATGGTGATGAGCCAATCAATGGTAATCCCTCGGGTTTTTTCCGCTTCAGGCCTAGCCAAATGGTGAAACTCGTCCAATTCGCAGACTTCCACCTTGCAAGCCTTAAGTAACGCCATCACCCGATAGCTCAGCTCTACAGTATCCCCCCGCAAATCAGGCCCACCCAGTTCACGCACCAATTTCTTCGCGAAACCTTTCACGGTGACTGGTGAGGGGACGCTGCAATAGAACGCAGGTCGCACGGTGGTGATGCCGCCCGGTTCAATAAGCTCGTAAGGGGCGCCGAACGAATCTCTGAACAGCTTGAGAAGAGTCGATTTTCCGCTGCCTGTGGGGCCCACTACTAAGGCCGAGGTGGGAATTCCGCGCTGTCGCGCGGTCTCTACGCTCTTCTGAAGCATGGTGTAGGCGTGCAGGTAGGCTGGAAACAACACCAACTGTTGGGCAAAGTCTCGAAGCCATTGATTATCTGAATTAGTCATGGCGCACCTGAACCATTGTGCTCGGCCTGAGTGGGGTCCCTTCGAGCAGCGTGACTTCTGGAAGCTGTACAGGTGGGGTGGGCTGATTAGGTTCGTAAGTAAGCAATGTGGGTTGGAGATCTCTGGATTCCGCCGTGTCCGATTTCTGGCTTTCTGCCAACCGCGCCAGACGTTTATGTGCGGCTTTGCTTTTGTCGCTGCGCAGCGCCAGGATGAACTTGACTCGAAGATCGCGAGCGGTTTTGAAGTCGAAAGCTTTCCGTTCACTTCGCAGTTGTTTTTGCACCAAGCGATGCATTTGCATAGTGAGGCCGTTCTGATACTCCGGATCCACCGATTCAACGGGAAATAGGTCTTCGGGCCGGTCCGGATGGCAAATCCAAACGGTTCCCAAGTCACTGATGTCGAAGAACAGTGCGAGCCTTACTTTTTTCGGACCTCGGGTCGCCAGTGCGGGTACCGCAGGGCCGGTCCATTGAAGTTTTGCGAAGCCTACCCGGCCGTTAGAAGGAAGCACCGTGGTCTTGCTCAAAAACAGGCGCTGAATGTCCGAATCACTGTACCTTCTTGGCGGAAATTGTTTATCAACGCATTTGTTCCAAGTGTTGAGAGGGGAGTCGTTAAGAGACCGATGAAAATTCTGGTGATAAATCTCCAGAAATTTGCTGAATCCCTCTTGGAGCTCAACAATGGTATACGTCGCGTTTTTCTCCGAATTGTAATCCCCACGCTCCTCAGGGGCCGAAAATGTCGTGCCACTCAGGTGGTGGGCAAACTGAATATTTTGAGTTTTAAAAAAACGTTCGACGTGGGGCTTCTGGTCGGGAGTATAAGGCTCACAATAAATAACCCTCGCGCCCAAGAGTTGCATGATGTAGCCGATTTTTTTGCCTGCAAATTCACTACCGTTATCCATCACGTAGGTGGTTGCAAGACCGTTGCAGGGCAGATCTGATCGGAGCGACTGTTTAAGCGCACGGAGCGTCTTTTCGATGCAGGGAGGGTTGATGGAGATGTCCCACCCAATAATCATCCTGGACGTGACATCGATCAGCACTGTGAGCCAAGCTCGACCGATTACCTGGCCGCGCTTGTTGACTACTAGGACATCCAGCATTTGCGAGTCACATTCGACGCGCTCCAGCAGATGCGTAAGCGGCTGGGTTTTTCGACTGAATTTCTGTTTCTTGAGTGCTTTCTGATGCCCCAGCTGCGCGACGTCTTTTTCGTAGGTGTCGTACTGTTTAATGATTCGCCAGATGGTTGATTTACTTGGAATGCTCAGTTGGTCGGTCACCGGACGCTTACTGTTAAGGTCTTCCAGGCTGCACTGAATAACATCAGTGACCTCTACGATGCTGTGTGGCAATTCGATGAGGTAAAGCTCCTGCACCCAATTGTCGATAATCTCAGCCACGACGTTCGGTTGCAGGTCGATCAGCCGACGCCGACGTTGCAAGGGCGAGCGAATCAGCGCGATAGGATTTCCACCGGCCTGCCGATAGAGCTTCACCCAGCCATATAGGCTGGTGTAGCAGGGAGGATGGGGGTCTCCGATTTGTTCGCCGATATCACGGATCAGGGCTACAGTTGCTGGCCGCGGCAACCCCCTACCGAGATTCGCCTCGGCGGCGCGAACATATTCTAGGCGTTTGTCCAATTGGCGCCGCTGCTCTTCGCTCAGGTCTGCCACGATGCGTTGCACATTGTGTTCCAGAGGTGCGTCCTGCATGCGAAACAAATTTCCACGGTGAAATGCTTGACATAGGCGATCCAGCGTATGAATGGCAATGTGGGTGCGCCTTGCTATGCTCCGCAAGTGGGCCCGCTTATCGTCTACGGCGATGACCAAATACACCTCTGTATAGAACCGCCATTGCTCGCCTGCCTTCATGTTAAATTCGTTGAGAGTGGCCATGATCAATCCTCAATGAGTGTGGTCGGCGATCGCCAGGGTCGTTAGTCCTTGACACTAAAGTGCAAGAGGTCGCCATTGCTGCCTAAGTCGGAAGACGCTCCCTGTCAATTCGCAAATCTAAGGGTAGTGAACCGTAAAGCTCCAAAACCAAGTCATGCGCCCAAGTCGATAATTCTCGTTGCTTCCTGGTCTTTAAAGACTCCAGAAATATAAAGACCCGAATGACATGCCTAATGTGGTGTGCAAATATAATTTTGCTATCGTCGTAATTGCTCTGTGATAGAGGCAACGGCAGGTCGTAGGCTAATAATTCTTTGTGTGATAATAAATTAAATGCTTGTTTGCTTTGTGCCTCGATCGATAAAGAGCATTGCATGTTGCTGTACCTACGAATGGTTGATGAAAGGCGTCATGGTGAGCCCAATGGGGCTTGGCTGACCACGTGTTCACATTGAACAATGCCCAGGCTTAAGATTGGATTACTGGATCCACACCATTGTTTCGCCGGTGATGGGTTTTCGTAAGTTGCAATGAATCGCATTATAAAATAATGCGTGGGCGATAGCCGTAAACGGAAATGTATTAACCATTAGCTGCCGCAACGGTACTGAGCGCGGCTGCTGATGGAGATACTTCTGGATAGCGGCATCTGTTCGACCATCGTCGTTGTATGCGTGGTAATACAGGTATTCGAGGTTACCAGTCCGTGTGGTGTGAAAGAAATGGTGTAGTGGCAGACATTCCAGCAGGCAGTTCTGTTCTCCCAGTAATTCGACAATTTTTGACAAACGGATCCTGACGCGCTGGCACTCCATACTCTGATCATTCTTGACTTCAGCCAGCTGCTGTTCGCCGCTCACAAATGTGATCTCGAAATCGGGCGTGTAGCTGACCTTGATTGCCGCAATAGTTATCGTGTAAGGATGAATTAGGTAATAGAGGACGTCCCGCCTACGTTCCAGCTCTAAGCAGAATGCCGCTTCAAGTAACGACTCACACATCAGAGGTCGATTGTTTTTCCTCGAAGGAAAAATAGTCACGCGGCTGCCATGCCTGCCGTGGTGTGGCAAGCGGGTGGCGCTGAAAGTGGCAATATGAGCGAGCCGGTTCTGAATGGTTTCATGATTTGATGAGAGCATTTTTGACTCCAAATCAACAAGTCGCGTAAATTGGTTAATATTGCGTTTCAGAGCCTTCAGCACTCCAGAACATGGCTCGGTCGGGCTACGTGATATGTCGTACCGCTGTTCTAATTGGAAGTTTTAAATCTCTCGCTGATTGTCTGCGTAAATCCCTGGATTTGACTTCTGAGGTTTTTGGATCGCCTGAACACCCGCGCGCGTGGATAGAGCTATTGCAGGCTTGACTTCAACCAAGCGCTGCGAACCGTCTGAGAAACTAACCAAGTAATAGTTAATGCCAGTGAACTTCAATGTGAACGGTTGAGCTACATAGCGGTTGACGTCGGCGCCGCGCTGGCGTTTCAGCCAGAACGCGGCCTCAAGGGGCGTGGCGCACACCACGACCGAACGGTTTTTCCGCGATGCGAGTTTGGTCACTCGACTGCCCCTCCGCCCATGGCGCCGAGGTACTGTCTCGACAGCCGTGGCCACTTCGCTGAGCTGCTCAACCAACCCTGTTGTAATGAATGTGGTCATGGCTGCTTACCCAGGACATGCATGAACTGGGCTACCCAGGCCATATCAACTCTGGCATTGCGAGCGATGTTTGATGCTTTGATCAAATAGCCGAGCGTTGCTCTCAGTTGCCCGACGCTTCTCGCATGAGAGATACTGACGCCCCCTGGAAGAGCCCTCACTGGCAGTATGTCCTTCAGCCCCCGAGCCAGACCGGTAACAGTCGATTCTAGGGGCGATCGCGTTTCGATATCCGGGTGCGCCGGGTAAAACACCGCCCGCCAAAAAACTCCGTTCAACAGTTTACAACAGAACAGAGCTGGGTCAGCGCAGATGACCAAGCCAGGCTGCTGTAATAACGCGCGGCCTTGATGTGAAATAATCAAAGCGTTCAGCGGATCTGAAACCGATGGACACTTTAACGTGGTCGTGTAACAGAAAATCTGATTCGTAAGGCGGACCGCCATCACGGTCAGATATGGCCGCTGGTACGCGTATGGGCTGTAGGAGGGAACAGAAATATCCCGGACTAGAATATCCAGTTGAATGACATCGAATTCAATCACTAAAGAAGTCGGATAGGTATCCAGTTTGCCAAAGCCTGAGTACGTGTTCATGACGGCTCTCGTTAGTACAGTTGTATATATAAAGGAAGTCAGTTATTTCCAAAGCTTGTTAGTAAAAAAACTACATCTCCTAGCGTTAAGTATGTGCCTCTCCTTTTGCGTTGACCACGTTCAAAGTAACTGTCTAAAATAATCAACGCATTTACCGCGCAAGGCTTTAGACCGTGCCTTGCAACAGCGACATCAAAGATTAAAAACCGCGCATGTTGATAATGCCGATTCAGACAGGAGGTGGATCCATGCAAATGCCTCTACTCGATCGAACCATCCGGCAGCTTCGAGCTCGCGCGTTTTGCCATGCTGCGGCGGAAGTGAGCGGTTATGCGCACACTCCTTCTGCAATGGCAGTGCCTTATCGCCGATTGCACCCGAATATGGAGCGGGATTGGGCCAAGCAGTGGCGTCGTGCATTTGGCGGAACGACCATTGCCAGCGGGGTCCGAGAGGATTTTTTCAGCCGCTTCGCGGTACTCGAGCCGCTATTTTCCAATCCGCTGTGGAGAGTGATGTCCGAGTCGCCTGTAGCGGGGTATTGGGATCAGTTGGCCGATACCATTCGCGTAGATGATCGCCCATTGGATGGTGCCTCGGGCAAATTGACTAAGTGCGTATTCGACCGGGTGGACTGGTCATGCTTCTGCATTCATCTGGTGTTGCTCAGAACTCGCCACCGCCATTTTGAGATTTATCGCCAGTGGGAGGCGAAGAATTTTGTTCAAGCTTTAAGTTGGGTCAGTTTGCAGTCGCCTTTTGTGTTTATCGCGGACGCATTTATCGGCCCACTGCAGCCGTTATTCTGCGGCATGGAAGTCGATTTCGATTTGGTACGCAGTACCTCTTGGACAGCCTTATCCCGATTGCAGCAGGAAAATTTACGACTCCTTACACTCAGCAGTCTGGCTGGGTGGCTGTCGGCGCAGGATCAGCAGTTGGCATTGTTGTGGTGGAATCTCTCGCCCACACAGAGGTATGCCGAATTAGATAGGCTGTATGATTGCGGTGACGGTAAAGAGCGATTACCAGACGCGATGTCAAATGCCTGCTACCAGGCCTGGCGCAGAAAACGTCAATGCTGGCTAGACCATCCGGTGGCCTTGAACGGCTTTAACTGCGGTTTTCCACACGAGGGGCTGTTATATCGGGCGGCTTAATGTGCTGGGTATCCCAACTCGAACCGCGAACGCTTCAACTTCAAGGGGGGGGCATGAATGCGCGCATGCCGTGATCGGGGAGTTGACGTCCTGATTCATAGCCCATCGAAGTCTGCATCACAGCCCTTGCGTCCCGTAATAAGCGTCTCCAGCTGCGCCAATTGGCGGCTCATAGTACGCAAGTTGCGCAAGTCCTGCCGTCGATCCAGCACGCAGTGACGAGCTTTCTCGCGCATCACCGAAAGCTGCAGCTGGAAAGTCGCCGCTTCGGCTTGGGTAGTGTGGAGTTTGACCTGTAGCTCCTGATACTCGTTGACCCGATCATTCAGTTCTTGGGTGCGATTGCGCAGCGCCCTTTCAGAGAGGGTGTGCTCGGCACTGAGTCGTTCAAGGTCCCGATAGACGAGGCCGAGTTCATCCTGTTTGACCAGCAGTTGCTCCTGCAGTGACCGGAGTTCCTGCCGAAGCAGTGCCACCGTTGATTCATAGCGGGAAGCTTCGTCCTGGCGTTGCTGCCTGGCCTGCTCGCGAAAATGCAGCAAGCCGTCCCGGGCATGAGCCCGCTGCTCTTCCAGCGACCGCAGTTGTGAGGCCCGTTCCTCCAGCAGTTGCAGGTGGTGACTTTCAATCGCCAGCAGTCGCTGCCGTTCACCCTCGCTGTGCTGCATCTGATCGTTCAACTGGCGATGTTCCTCCCGGAGAGCCAGGAGCTCGGCCAGGACGTAATCCTTACTCTTCTGCAACTCGTCTTGGCGAGCCTGTTCCACCTCACGTTGGTGCTGGTAGGCCGCCTGTTGACGTTCGAGCCTCGCCCGGTCAGCGACGACGGCCTGTTGCGCCTCGTTTGCCAAGCGCTGCGCAAGGCTCCCGATGAGCGTCATAAGCTCCTCGCTCAGCGATACCTTGGAGGGATGGGGCTCTTCGTTGATCAGCTCTTTGAGAAAACGCTGAATGGTCGTCTTCGAGCCCGTATGACCGAGTTCCGCTCGGATTGCCTCAATGCTTGGGCGCTGTTCACGAGCGAGCAGGGCATCCCGTGCCCCGCGTACTATTGCTTTATTCACCCCAGAGCGAGCCATTGCAGACTCCGACAAGGCCGTTAAGTGATTCATTATGCTCGCCTGCCGTGGGCGCGGGCCCCAGACCGACGAAATGTCCTGCTTGGGTTAACGCGACTCAGGCCGCGAAGCTAGCAACCCGCGCCCTTCTGGTGCACCACGCTGCCACCTTCTCCGGCGATCACCCAGCGAGCATAACGTCGATCAAATGGGGTAGCAGTTGCCCAGCCGATCCCATCACTATCAGCTCTTTTGGCTGGTCCAGGCCCACATCGACTGGATTGATATGAATGATCGTGGCCCCGGCACCCAATGCAAGGTCGGGCAGGCCCGCGGCGGGCATGACGACGCCGGAAGTGCCAATGGACAGCATGACGTCACAACTGCCTCCACGCCGCCATGGGCAGGTCTTCTCCAAACCACGCCACGCCGGGCCGCAAGCGGCCGTTACAGCGTGCACAGCGAGGGGGTTCGACCAATTCGCCTTTTGCCAATATTGGCTGCAGGTCTGACGGCCGCTCAGCAGGACGATGACAGGCAAAACATTTCGGCGTCATCAGGCTCCCATGCAGGTGAACGACGTCTTGGCTGCGAGCACGCTCATGCAGATCATCGATGTTCTGGGTGATGACCGTGACTTGGCGTTCGCCCGTGGCGAGCCGCGGGATCGCCCGATGCGCAGCATTCGGTTTGGCCTGCATCATCTGTTGACGACGCCACAGGTACCAGCCCCACCAGTGGCGGGTTTTAGCGGAACGCCTTCGCCGCTTCCAGGCGCTCGGAGTTATGTTGCGCCCAGAACCCGGTCAATGGATCGCGGAAGGTTGGGATACCGCTCTCGGCCGAGATCCCTGCACCCGTAAATACTGCGATATGGCGCGCCTTGCGCAGAGCCCTGACGGCGTCTTGCACTGCATTCATACCCAAGTTCTCCTGAGGCGTGGCCTTGGCCCTCTTGGGGGCGGCCTGAGTGCTCGACCATACGCCTAAAAATGCATCATGGCGTGAGCCACCCTAGGTGTCAGCCGCCGTCTTGGAAGAAATCGTTGCGAATGATCAGGCCCAGCTCACCTTCGACCGATCCGGAGTCCGCCGCGAACCGACCTGCCGTCCGACGACCCTGACGGAGGTGGGCGAGGGTGGTAAAGAAGCAGCCTTCGCACAGATGCACTTCATAGCGTTCACCATCGTGAGCTGAGCCATACCCCCAATGCGCTGCGAGCGTCCCATATTGCAGGTTTCCGCTGGCCAGCCGTGTCGATTGTTCACACAGGTCACAGCGAACATCGGTGACGGCCTCTGTTTCCACGCGCCCTAGAATCTTCATCATCGTGCCCCAAATCAGATTGTTTCTATCAGCGTAGAGGTCAGTGGTGCCCACGTAGGTCAATCGGCCGTACGGGGTGCTGGCCTTTGGGCACGTTGTCTGATGCGCACTGGTGCTTGGCTAGACTCATAGATAGGTGAACGGTGCGTCGGCGTCCGAATCTCCGGAGGTCATGACAAGAGGGCGCCGGGCCGTACTGGGCGTACCGCACTACCGACGCGGTTACAGCCGATTATTTCGTACCGTTTGAGCAGTACGAAATTACAGGTGTACAGCTCCTTATATAGTCGCTGGACGAACACGATTCTGAGGTTTGAGAAGCCTGCATTCTCAAACTTCAGCCAAGAATACAGGCGCTTGGTGAGGTTTTTGCGGTACGGAGCTAGAGTCATGAGCGATCCCGAACACTATCGACAGGCGGCCCGGCGTGAGAGCACGGCCCGCCGTTATGCGCGAGTCATCGAACATTTCGAAGCGGAGTGGGGTGGCCTACTGCCGGCCAGCCAAGCCAGTGTCGGGCGCTACCTCGCTGAGCACGCTGATCGTTTTTCCCCCGGCACGCTGCGGACCCACTTGGCGGCACTGGCCCAGTGGCACTTGCAGCATGGTTTTGTCGATCCGACCAAAGCCTCTACCGTGCGCGACGTGCTTCGAGGGATTCAAGCGTTGCACACGCGGCCTGCCGTACAGGCCGAGCCGCTGCAACTGCAGGAATTGGAAGCCTGCGTTGAGGCGCTGACGCGAGAAGAACAGGGCGATCAGCCCGTGGTGCGGTTGCGTGCCTGCCGTGATCGGCTGCTGCTGTTACTGGGGTTCTGGCGCGCGTTGCGCAGCGACGAGCTCTGCCGACTGCGCATCGAGTTTATCCGGCTCGATGCGGCCAAGGGACTGACGCTGTTTCTGCCCAGCAGCAAGACTGATCGCGCCAACCTGGGCCGGCAACTCAGCGTCCCTGCACTCACTCATCTCTGCCCAGTGCAGGCTTACGAGGACTGGCTGGGTTGTAGCGGTTTGCTCGACGGCCCGTTGCTGCGCAATGTGGACCGTTGGGGGCGAATAGGTGAGGGCTTACACAGCTACAGCATCCCTCGGATACTCCGGCGGATTTTGCAACGTAGTGGATTGGAAGGAGAAGGCTATAGCGGACATTCGCTGAGAAGGGGCTTCGCCACCTGGGCCAGTGCCAACCAGTGGAGCTCCAAAGCCTTGATGGATTATGTTGGGTGGCGCGACGTGCAATCGGCGATGCGCTATGTCGATGCGGAGGCCCCCTTTGGCACGTTGCGGCGCTGAGGCACTGGAAGGTGTCCACCGAGGGTCGTAAACCACAGCGCAAACCACGAAGCATGCGGAGTGTGACAGAGTGGACATTGCAGCATTTGGGGAGCATTTCACTGGGAGCCCAGGGCCGTGAAACAGACGCGTTTATTTACTGCAGGTGCGCAGCTAGGTTCGGCGGAGCGCCAGGGCTGCAAGCCGACGGCGTATTTGATCGGGGATCAGCCGGTGCCGCCCAGCTCACTGCGGGTATATCTCATGGTGCGTGCCGGCTTCACATTGACGGATGTGAAAGCCATGATTTCCTCATCAGCTCTCTACTGCGATGCAGGCATTTTGAAGCGGGTGATGGGACGGTCAGTTCGCACGCTTCAGCGCAAGGCGCGGGAGAGTGATAATGCGCGGTTGAATGCTCAGCAAAGTGCGATCGCTTTTCACTATGCCCGTGTACTTGAGCATGCCACAGCGGTTTTCGGCTCTCAGCTACAGGCAGAAGCCTGGCTTGGGTGGCCATGCCGGCATCTTGAAGGCTACGTGCCGTTGGATATGGTGGAAAACGCGGTTGGCTTCCAGATTGTCGAGGCGTATTTGCAAAGGGTTGAGATGGGCGTCTACCAGTAAGGCTTACGCCCACAACGGCGAGCGTCTGATGTTGGGGGAGTCATCCCCGTTTCACCGGGGTTAATAGGGGAGTTGGCGGCTTCACCCTACGCCAGCGAATCCGAGCGTCTACGACTCGTCCGTTGGACCGATATTGACTGAAGTTACCCAGCTGCAAAATATCTCCAACAAGCTTCACCGTTCGGGGCTGCACCTGGCCTATCCAATTCGGGAACATTGACACTGCGATGGTGTGGGTGAGCTCGCCCGAGTCTTCGTTCACATTGAAGGGGCCACCATAGGAGATGTACGAGAGGCCTTGAGCGCGGTACTCCGCATCAGTGGCCGCAAACCAGTCACCTGAGGAAAACGGTGCCCGATTTGGCATGCTCAGCTGAGCCGACATATAGCCATCTGCTGTGTAGATTATGAAGCCTTCAGGATATTCGCCAAAGGGGTATACAGGGGCAGATCCGTCCACTGGGTATTCTGTGTAGGACTCGAGCACCCAGGTTCCAATCAGTTTTTCACGCATGCCCATGGTCGTACCTCACATCGTCTGCTGCATGTCGTTGTCGATTGGCAAAAGCTGTCCAGAGATGGACTTGCCTGCGTCCGACGCCAGAAAGACTGCTAGTTCTGCAATGTCCTTCGGGTCCACTAAGCGTTTGAGGGATTGAACCGAAAGCGCCTTGTTACGCTCTTCCTCCAACGAGTTACCGCTGAGATTGGCCCTACCTTTGAGCACGTTGTCGAAGCGTTCACCTTCGACAGCCCCGGGCAAAATGGCGTTGACACGAATCCCATACGCGCCGAGCTCACGTGAAAGGCTCTTGGTGAAACCAATCAGTCCCCATTTACTGGTGGAGTAGGGGGAGCGATCGGGATAGCCCAGTCGTCCCGCAACAGAAGACATGTTAATGATTGAGGGGTGGGATGAACGCTTGAGCGCAGGGACGGCCAAGCGCGTAACATTGAAGGTCCCATTCAAATTTATCTGCATGACCTTGTCCCACTCATTGGGATCAAGTTGCTCAACGGGAGCGGTGGGGCCGGATACCCCGGCGTTGTTGACGAGCACATCTAAACCGCCCATGGCTTCGATAATTTCTGAAATGCCGAGTTCGAGGCTGCTGCGATCAGCTACATCGCACACTGCGGTGCGGATAGAAGGATGCTCTAATTTAAGGCGGCTTAAGCCCTCAGTGTCGATGTCGACTACCGTGACGTCGGCGCCGCGGCTGTTGAAAGCGAGCGCGATCGCATACCCGATACCAGATGCTCCCGCCGTTATCAGTACTTTCTGCTTTGTCATGGTCGATCCCAATAGTGTAGGTCTGCCACAACATTAAAATCTTGCGAAGCTATCCATGAAATTGTTTATCGTTATGCGACCTATCATTAGGATGGATTGGTCATGGACCTATCGCGTATCGACCTCAACCTCTTGGTTTCGCTGGACACGTTACTGGCTGAACTGAACGTGACCAAGGCAGCTACACGCCTTCACATCAGCCAGCCAGCAATGTCTGCACAGCTGTCACGCTTGCGCGAGCTCATGGGCGATCCGCTGTTGGTCCCTATACAAAAAGGCCGGAGCATGACCCCTACTGCCCGGGCCTTGGCGTTGCGGGGACCTCTTCGCTCGGCATTGAAGACTCTCGGCTCAGTCATTCAAAGTGAGTTGGGTTTTGATCCTTGGAATGACAAGAGGGTCTTCCGGATAGCCGCCTGTGATACAGCCTTGAGCACCATCTGCGAGCCGTTGATCGCCTCACTCACCAAGCACGCAGGCACGCAGATTCAGGTGTCTCTCAATGCCGTTGATCCTGGACTCATAGGACGGCAAATGGAGGAGGGTTTTTTCGATCTGCTGATCGACTCAAGCCGCGGCGTTCCGCAGGGGGTAAAACTCACAGTACTGGGGAACGATGAGTTCGTCATGGCGCAGCGCAAAGATCACCCTCGTGGACGCGAGCCTCTTACCCTGGATGGATACTGTGAACTCAATCATCTTGTCGTATCGCCAGAACGGGAGAGTTTCAGGGGTTACATGGATGAGTATTTGCGCTCCGCTGGCATGAGCCGAAGGATCCATCTTACCGTGCCGACCGCTGGGATGGTCCCAGGGGTCCTGATGTCGACGGACTTGGTCTGTACGATGCCTCGCATGCTTATTCAGACCCAGCACGAAACCATCGAGACGTTTGAGTTGCCGTTTAAAAGCGAGCCTTTCCAACTCGTGATGGCTTGGCATCCGAGGGATGATGCAGACCCGGCTAATCGTTGGCTGCGTCAGTTGGCCCAAAATCTGGCTGCATCACCTCAACCCGCACCGAGCGACGCCATTTAATTTCGTTATCTGGATAGTGGCTACTGGGCCTGGATAGCCACGTTTGAAGTCGAGCGGATAATTAGAGCTGTGGCCGCCGATGCGCCGGTCACACCTTAACGGCTCCCAAGAGCCCCACAGCCCTGACAACGAAAAAAAGAGGGTTTGCTTCATGCCAGGTACGATGTTGGCCGCTCGCCTCCACGAAGTTGGTGGCAAATTTACCGTGGACGAAATTCCTCTTCCTGATGTTGGAGAGCATGACGTCCTGATCAAAACTGCCGCCTGTGCTGTTATTCCCAACCTGCGCAACGTCGTCACAAACTTCCCGGAGTGGTACCCGTTTCTACCGCTGCCTGAGCTGCCTGCTGTGTTCGGTTTGGACGCCGCTGGCACCGTGGTATCGGTTGGTCGCTCTGTGAAAGATTTCAAGGAAGGCGACCGGGTCTACGTCAATCCTGGATTGAGTTGCGGTACATGCAGACATTGCCTGGCCGGACTTCCGACGCGGTGCGCTAGCTATACCTTCATGGGCTATTTCGGATTCAGCCCGTCTTCGAAAGAGGTATTCCGCGAGTATCGCCATGCCGGGTACGCCCAATTTCTCCGAGCACCTGCGCGTAACCTGATCACTTTGCCTGACGACTTGTCATTCGAGCTAGCCACACGCCTTGGATACCTAGGTACTGCTTACTCTGCGTTGAAAAAGCTCGAACTCACGCCAGGTCAGAGCTTGCTGGTACTGGGGGCTTCTGGAACCTTGGGTATCGGTGCGACACTGGCCGCAGTAGCGATGGGCGTGACGGATATCATCGTGGCAGCACGAGATGGGACTGCACTCGAACGGCTCCGCCAACTGGCCCCAAAGCGCATTCGCACCCTGCAGATTACAAGTACCGATTTGCGTTCCAGCATTCGTGAAATGGCTCCGTGCGGAGTTGATGCAGTCGTTGATACGCTCGGCGCGAAGGCTCCGGCGGAGCTTTCTGTTTCGGCCATGAACGCCGTTACGTCGGGAGGGAAGATCGTACAGATCGGCGGAGTCAGCGGACCTATTCCTATCGATCCTCACCCGTTCATGTGTACACAGCTTCATTACATCGGCTCCCTGTGGTTCACCACCGCAGAAGCCCAGGAGCTGATGGCGTTGATCAGAGCGGGATTGCTCGACACCAATCAGTGGGCACCTCGAACCTACACACTGGATCAGCTCAACGAAGCCCTTGAAGACATCAAAGCCGATGGCAGCGGCTTCCTGAACTATCACATCGTGCACGGCTAATGGCGGAGCATGGCGACGATACAGATCGTCGCCATGCCGTTGTTCTCAGTTCCCTTTTGTTGCTAGGTTGCTCTTATAGCTCATTGCCTTTGAGGGGCTCTCCATGGCCTGGCCCAACGTCGCCCCATTTGTACCATCTGATAAGATTCTCGCGGATTTCAGCGTCTGCGAGTCGTCCAATCTTGAGGAGGCAGTGCTGTGCGGTGAGCGGATGTTTTGCAAGAACCGGCTTGAAAAAAAGGGAACCGAGTTCAAAGCTCAATTTTTTTATCGGTCGGCTGGCGAGGCTGGGGTTGCCAGAATGTCCTTTGGGGGAGAGGTCGCTATCCATCCGGGGAAGCTGGATAATTTCGTGCTGGTCCAGTCGGTACTCACTGGACATGAGCACGTGATCAGTGATCAGTTACGCCTCAGTTGCAACCCGGGGCATACCACCGTTTTCAACTACCACCGGCACTCCTTCTTCAATCATTTCCCTGGGACTGACAAGCTGCTCGTCCGTATTGATCGAACGCTGCTGGAATCGATGCTTCAACGTCAGTTGGGGAGGAGTATCAAGCAGGACATTTTCTTTCAGCCTCAGTTGCCAATGGATACCTTCGCTGGCCAGAATTGGCTGCAGACACTGGCGTGGGCTTACAGCCAGCTGTCGTCCAAGTCATTACATTCATCGCATCTACAAAACCTAATTGGTGAGGTGCTGGCCTCTTCTTTGCTCGAGTTCCATGAAAGTAATCACAGCCAGGCGCTGCGGGATTCGGCCGAAAAGAAAGTAGTCCCCGCAGTTATACGGATGATTGAGGAGTTCATGGAAGAGCATGCTCAAGAGCCCATCACGATCTCGCAGATTGCAAGGCACGCTGGCGTGACTGCTCGAACAGTTCAGCTGAGTTTTCAACGCTTCCGCGGACTGTCACCGATGCAATTCTTGAAGGAGATTCGCCTGCGGCGCGTTCGTGTAGAGCTCGAGACCACGCAGCATGCTCACGTTCAAGTGTCGTCCACCGCATTGAAATGGGGTTTTACCCATCTCGGTCGATTTTCCTCTGATTACAAGCAGCGATTCGGAGAATCACCTTCCATGACGATCAAGCGGAGAGGGGGATAAATGAGCTTTGTTCAGCGTCTGCTGATGGCGTAGTTCTATGATAAATTGTAGTTAAACAAGAAGAGTGGTGTTGGACGAAGAAGTCTATCGATAGTGACTATTAGGACATTTGATTTCACCGGTTGGAGGTTTTCCATTACTGTACATCTCGATGAAGTGAGGCGCGGTACCCCCTCCTAGTACCGAGCGAGTGTTCTTCATTGCCCTTTGGTGTTGCCGCTTGCCCGCAGGCGGATTTTTTACCAAAATTCTTTAAGTCGTTGCGTCTCAAATGAGCGCGTAGTGGCCTCCACGTTGGCTCCTTGGACGGTATAAATAACCTCCCTTTACTATGGCCGTCAGGCCATAGTTTTTTTACGTCTTCGATTTGGAATAGGGTGAGGCCACCTGGGGGAAGGTGGTTGAAGTATTGCATTTAAACTTACCGAGCTCTCTCTTTATCCACGCTGGCGAGTGCCTCCTGCAAAGTGTGGAGTGCAGGTCCTAGAGCAGTAGCGAGCTGGTCAGCACGCTCTGTTGGTATCCAAGGTCGCTTACCTAAAAAAAGCTCATCGCCAAATCGTTTGCGAAGCTTGGCTATGGTATTGCTGATGGCTGGCTGCTTTACCCCTAAGCGTTGAGATGCTCGTGTCACTCCTCTCTCTTGGTACACCACCAAGAAAGTGATCAAACTATTTAAGTCTGCATTCAATAAGATTTTTTCAAGGCTCTGCATGTTGGCTCCGTATTTCACTATCCATAAATAATGATCTGAAGCAGATGCTTCGGCAACTGGATGTCAAACACGCTATCAACGCGGCGAAACTCGAATTTGAAAAATGATTAATCATATCTTTTTCGTTGGTCCAGAAGCCGCTAATGATCATCGTGCTGAAGTATTTGTTTAGCGCGATTATCGAGTAGTTCATGCACCCCGGCTCGGTGCGGAGCACATTGACCAGTTCGTCTATGGCTAAAAGAACATCATCGTCAGGACGCTTGTCAAAGCGAACCTCTATCGCGCTTGCTGATGTCAACGACATTATTATTGCTCCCGATTTAAAATTAGCGTTAGCTCGCCACTTTAGGTCGAAGAATTTATTCAAGCATTCTCTTGAAAAGTAGGGCAGCACTTCTGCAAGCCGCTGCCCAGATTCTCAGTTTTGACTTACGCTCCAGCCGCCCCCAAGGGCTTTGTAAAGCTGGACTTCACTGTTGATTTGATCGAGCTGATCATTCAATAGCTTCTGTTGTGAGGCAAACAGTTCGCGTTGGGCATCCAGTACTGTCAAGTAGCTATCAATGCCCTGGTCGTATCGCTGCTGCGCTAAGCCAAAATACGATTTATAGTTATCAACCAATTCGTTCTGAGCACGAAGCTGCTTGCCATAAGTTCCCCTCGCAGCGAGGCCGTCGGATACCTCCCGGAAAGCCGTTTGGATACTCTTTTCATAAGTCGCAATACCCACATCTTTCTGAATTTCAGCGTAATCGAGATTGGCTCGTAGCTTTCCTGCATTGAAGATCGGCACACTGATTTGTGGAGCGAAGCTCCAGCTTTCAGATCCGCCGTTGAACAGTCCGTCCAGATCGCTGCTGGCTGAGCCCGCTGACGCTGTCAGGCTTATGCGTGGAAAAAATGCCGCACGAGCCGCCCCGATGTTTGCATTAGCGGCCATAAGTTGATGCTCGGCAGAACGGATGTCCGGTCTGTTTAGTAGCAGATCCGCTGGTAGCCCTGCTGGAACCTTCCCTATGGCACTCATGGCCAGCGGCAAGTTTTGTGGCAAATCAGTTGGAATCTTACTGCCCAGCAACAATTGCATTGCGTTTACATCCTGCGCGATACGCCGGGTGTACAAAGCCTGCTGTGCCTGGGCTTGGTTAACCAGCGTCCTCGCCTGTCGAACATCCAGCTCCGACGAAGTACCCGCCGCTGCACTGGACTCGATCATTGCCAAGCTTTCGACGTAGCTGGTCAGCGTCGCTTCGGTCAAATCCAAAAGTGCTTGGTCGGTTCGCCACAGAAAATAAGTGGTTGCCACATCGCCTATCAGTGCGATCTGAACGCTGCGTTGCGCCTCCTCAGTAGCCAGATACTTTTCAAGCGCTTGGCTAGACAAGCTTCGGATTCGGCCAAATAAGTCCAACTCGTAGGCAGTCACTAGGCCGACTTGGTACTGGCTATCGATCCGAGAATCGCCGGTGGGGGACAAATCATCAGGCAAGCGAGTTCGATTTCCAGATGCTTCGCCATCAAGTGTGGGAAACCGCTCCGCTCGTTGGATACGGTAAAGCGCTCTGTAGGATTCAACATTTTTGGCAGCGATTCGAAGATCTCTGTTGTTCTCCAACGCCGCATCGAGGAGGCGGACCAGCGCTGGATCTTTGAAGAAATTTTTTGCCTCGGGGAGAGCCGCCGCGATACTACGCTGCTCTCCCTGCCTGCCGTAGGCCTCGCCCGTTGGCCATTGCGCCTGCACAGGGGCGGCTGGCTGCTGGTAGTCGGGCATCAAGCTGCATCCGCTGAGCATCAGCAATGCAAAGACGGGGAGCGACTTAAACTTCATGAGTCACCTCCTTGACCGCTTTTGGCTTTCGTTTCATGAGCCCCTCGAAAAGCTTGACAACCACCACGTAGAACAGCGGAACAAAGAAGACGGCCAGCACGGTTGCTGTGATCATGCCTCCGACGACGCCCGTAGCAATGGAGTGCTGGCTCCCAGCGCCTGCGCCCGATGCAATGGCCATCGGCAGCACACCGAATGTGAATGCCAGCGAGGTCATCAATATCGGACGCAAACGCAGCTTGGCGGCCTCTATCGCAGCTTTGACGATCGGATAACCTTCCTTTTCATACAGCTCTTTTGCGAACTCCACGATTAGGATGGCGTTCTTGGCGGACAGGCCAACTGTCGTCATCAAGCCCACCTGGAAGTACACATCCGCCGTCAGGTCGCGCCAAAGCGTTGCCAGCACGGCGCCCAAAATACCCAGAGGAACAACCATGATCACCGAGACCGGTACCGACCAGCTTTCATACAGTGCGGCCAGGCACAGGAATACGATCAGCACAGTCAATGCGTAGAGCAACGGTGCTTGGTCGCCAGTCTGTATTTCTTCATAAGAGAGACCGGTGTAGCTCAGGCCGATGCCGGCAGGCAGCTTTTGCATGATTTCAGCGATGGCAATCATCGCGTCACCAGTGCTGTATCCAGGGGCTGGCTCGCCGAGGATGTTCAGGGAAGAAATGCCACCGTAGCGCTCCAGCTTCGGTGAGCCGTTCACCCACTCACCGGTTGCAAATGCCGAGAACGGAACCATCTGGCCAAGGCTATTTCGCACGTACCATTTATCGAAGTCTTCTGGAGAGATTCGCGAGATGTCTTCGCCCTGTACGTACACCCGTTTGACCCGACCGCGGTCGATGAAGTCGTTGACATACATCGAGCCCCAGGCTGCAGACATCGTTTCGTTGATAGACGCGATGCTTACCTGCAGCGCACGGGCCTTTTCGTCATCAATGTTCACCTGGAATTGCGGCTCGTCGTCCTTACCGTTTGGACGCACTGCTTGGAGTTTGGGGTTTTCGCTTGCCAGTTGCAGGAACTGGTTTCGAGCTGCCATCAATGCTTCATGACCAAGACCTAGGTTGTCCTGTAGATACAAGTTGAAGCCCATCGCATTCCCCATTTCCAGAATGGCAGGGGGCACGAACGCCATGACGCTGGCATCTTTGATCTTGGCAAAATGCTGATTAGCCCGTTGCGCGATGCTGAATACGTCTTGCCCAGCGCCGTGACGCTCCTTCCAATCCTTAAGAGTAATCAGTACCAGCCCCGAGTTCTGACCACGACCAGCAAAGTTGAAACCATTCACCGTCAGGAAGTGCTCAACCAACGCACCTTCATCATTGCTCAAGTAGTCTCGCACCTCTTGAAGCACACCCTCGGTGCGCTCCGCTGAAGCATTTGCCGGCGTTCGCACTTCGATCATCATCAAGCCCTGATCTTCGTTGGGCAGGAATGCCTTCGGGATCTGGGTGAACAGATAGCCGGTTCCTCCAGTGATCAGCAAGAACGCAAGCAGGTATCTACCGCGCCCCTTGAGCATTGCACCGACGCCTCGCTCGAATCGCAGAGTGCCGCGGTCGAAGATGCGGTTGAACCAGCCGAAGAAGCCCTTTTTCTCGTGGTGGGAAACGCCTTCCGGAGCTTTGAGGATGGTCACGCAAAGTGCTGGAGTGAACACAAGCGCGACAAAGATCGACAGCCCCATGCAGACCACGATGGTGATGGCGAACTGTTGATAGATGATGCCAGCGGATCCACCAAAGAAAGCCATCGGTACGAACACAGCCGACAGCACCATGCCGATACCCACCAGGGCCCCGGAAATCTGGTCCATCGACTTACGCGTAGCCTGAAGTGGCGTCAACCCCTCGTCGTGCATGAGCCGCTCAACGTTCTCGACCACGACGATCGCATCATCGACCAGCAAGCCGATGGCGAGCACCATGGCGTACATGGTGAGTACGTTGATACTGAGGCCGAAATAGGGCAGAAGTGCGAATGTGGCGAGCAGCACTACGGGAACTGCCAGGGTGGGGATCAGCGTGGCCCTGAAGCTCTGTAGGAACAGATACATAACCAGGAAGACCAGTACCACCGCTTCAAAAATAGTGTGTACTACCGACTCAATCGAGGCATCAACGACAGGTGTTGTATCGTAGGGGTAAATGACCTCCACGCCATCTGGCAGATAGGCCTTCTGCTCCTCCATCAGCTTCTTGACAGCTTCTACGGTCTCCAGCAGGTTGCCACCGGTGGACAAACGCAGCGCCAGGCTTGCGGTTGGGGAGTCCTTGTATTTCGCGGAAATGGCGAAGCTGTCAGCCCCCAGTTCGGCACGTCCGACGTCCTTCACTCGTACCTGTGAGCCGTCCGCGTTCACCTTGACCAAGATCTCATCGAACTGGCTAGGCGTTGTCATGCGCGTCTTGCCGAGAACGGTGGCATTCAGCTGGACGCCTGAGCGAGTTGGTAGTCCACCCAACTGGCCAGAGGACACTTGGACGTTCTGTTCCCGGATAGCATTGGCTACATCAGTAGGTGTCAGCTGATAGCTGTTGAGCTTGCCTGGATCTAGCCAGATACGCATTGCGTAAGGCGAGCCAAACAGCTGGAAATCACCGACGCCTGGAATGCGCGAAATGGGATCCTGAAGCTGTGAAGCGATCAGGTTGCCCAGGTCGAAGTTATCGAGCTTCCCCGAGCGATCCACCAAGCTCATGACCAAGAAGAAATTCATCTGGTACTTCACTACGCGAAGCCCCTGACGCTGAACTTCCTCCGGCAAACGAGGTGTCGCCAGTTGCAGCTTGTTCTGCACCTGAACTTGAGCGATGTCCGGATCGGTCCCCTGTTCAAAGGTCACGATGATGGTCATGCTGCCGTCAGAGGCGCTCTCAGCCGACATATATCGGAACCCATCAAGACCACTGAGCTGTTGCTCAATGACCTGAACCACCGTGTCCTGGACGGTTTGTGCAGAAGCACCTGGGTAGCTGACCTGGATCGAAACGGCGGGGGCCGCGATGTTTGGATATTGGCTAATCGGCATCTTGGCCAGCGAGAGCGCGCCGGCGAGCATGGCTACGATAGCGAGAACCCAAGCGAAGATCGGCCGGTCGATAAAGAAGCGAGACATTTACTGCACCCCCTCAGTTAGCCGAGGCTTCAGTGGTAGCGGCGAAGTCAGCTACCAAATCCACATTTTTGGCTTCTGCCGCATTGACGGCGATGCCGCTGCGGACACGTTGAACACCTTCGGTAACGATTCGCTCTCCCTGGGATACGCCTTTGCTGATCAGCCAGGCGTTGCCCACAGTTCGTAGGGTCTGGACCTCGCGAGCCTCAACAGTGTTGTCGGCCTTCACCACCCAGACACTTGGCACGCCACGCGTATCGCGGCTGATGGCTTGTTGTGGAACCAGGATCGCCGCCTGCTGCACACCTTCCTTCAGGAGGGCGTGAACAAACATGCCTGGAAGCAACTTGCGATTAGGATTCGGGAATTCGGCGCGAAGGGTTACTGAACCTGTAGTCGGATCAACGCTAACCTCAGAAAACTTAAGGGTGCCCGGGATTGGGTAAGCACTACCGTCATCCAGGGTCAGGCTGACTTCGGCCTGGTTCTCACCTGTTTTCTGAAGTCGCCCTGACTCCAATGCCTGTTGCAGGCCCAGCAGCTTCGTGATCGGCTGAGTGACGTCAACATAGATCGGGTCCAGCTGAGTAACAGTGGCGAGCGACTGTGCTTGACCGTTAGTAACGAGTGCACCCTCGGTAACTGTCGACCGTCCGATGCGGCCTGAGATCGGCGAAAGCACACGGGTGTACTGAACGTCGATACGAGCGACCTGATAGTCGGCCTCCGCCTGTTTCCATGCGGCAAGGGCATCGTCGTACTGCTGCTTGCTCACAGCCTTGGTTTTCAACAACGTTTCATATCGTCGCGCCAGGTTCTGCGCAGTAGTTCGATTAGCTTCTGCCCGACGCAATTGCGCCTCATAGGTACGCGGGTCAATTTGATAGAGCTGCTGACCCAGCTTGACCTCAGTCCCCTCAACAAAGAACCGCTTTTGAAGGATCCCCGATACTTGTGGGCGCACTTCAGCTACCCGGTAGGCCGAAGTCCTGCCGGGCAGGTCGGTTGTCAGAGTCAGAGACTGTGAGCGGACGGTGTATACGCCCACGTCAGGGGGAGGCGGGGCTGAGGCGATGTGGTCTTTTTCACCACAGCCGGTCACCAGCATCAGCGCCGTTAGGGGAATTGCATGTAATGCACGCGAGGATCGTATCTGTCTCACCGATTTGCTCCATCTCTGCCCCTAGGCCGGGGACTTGTAATTGCTGAATCACAATGTGGTTAAGTGTACCACTATGCGATACTATGAGTGCAAGCAAGCAGTAACAACCATCGGTCGAACGTTGGTGAGATAGATGTTCGGAACGTGTGACTGGCTAGGCGAGGCATGGAGCTCTAAAGTGGCGGCCATAACAGATGCTGCAGCGGTGCACGCTGAGGAGAAATATGAACCAATCAGACGAAGTCGGTGGAAAGGCGGGGGGTATTCAAGTCATCGCCAGAGCTGCCTCGATCATGCGAGCCCTTGGCAGTCATCCGAATGGCTTGAGCTTGGCGGCTATCGCGCAGTTGGTCGGGCTGCCGCGCTCGACCGTCCAGAGAATCATCAACGCCCTGGAAGAAGAGTTTTTGGTTGAGGCATTGGGCCCTAGTGGAGGCTTCCGCCTTGGGCCGGCGCTTGGCCAGCTCATCAACCAGGCACAATCAGACATTCTTTCGTTGGTAAAGCCGTACTTACGCTCATTGGCGGAGGAGCTTGAAGAGTCGGTCTGCCTGGCTTCTCTGGCCGGCGATAAAATCTACGTGCTGGATCGCATCGTGTCAGAACGAGAGCTGCGTGTGGTGTTTCCGATTGGCATCAATGTGCCCGCCGCTGCGACCGCCGCAGGTAAGGTCCTTTTGGCTGCGCTGCCTGAGGAGTCACTCCCAGCAGCACTCAGTGATCAACTTCCAGTGTTCACCCCAAACACGCTCGGACGACAGACGCTGATTAAGCAACTGAGTGAAATCAGGGCGAGCGGCATAGCAAGCGATCTGGATGAACATATCGATGGCGTTTGCTCATTCGCAACGCTTTTGGATACCTACCTTGGCTATTACTCCCTCGCAGTCGTAATGCCGAGTTCCAGAGCGAGTAAGCAGTCGGACACGATCAAAAAAGCTCTGCTATTGACCAAGCAGAATATAGAGCGCGCCATCGGTCGCGCGTCAAAGAAAGCGCCCTAGTTAAAATGGCCAGGAAGACGGTAGCCGAGGCTGAGGAAACACGACAGCGCATTATCGACGCGGCTGTCGAGGTGTTCGCTGTCCAAGGAGTTCCAGACGCTACGCTGGACCAAATAGCCCGAAAGGCAGGCGTCACTCGTGGCGCCGTTTATTGGCATTTCAATGGGAAGCAAGAAGTACTTCAGGCGGTGCTGACATCGCGGCAGCATCCACTTGAATTGGAGTTCTCCGCCGACGACGGAATCGAACTCTCCTGGGAAGCAGTGGTGACCGCCATGCTTGATGCTGTTAATAGCCCCCAGTCAAAGCGGTTCTCGGAAATCTTGATTTATCAGGGGGGGGACGAATCGGGTCTGATCCATAGCCGCATGGAGCAAGCGAGTAATCGATTCCTGCATTACATTCATCAGGTGCTTAGGCATGCGATTATTCAAGGTGAATTGCCGCAGACTCTGGACCTTCTCACTTCGATAGCCGTCTTCAAAGGGTTGATCACCGGGTTGCTTTATGAGGGCCTACGCAGCCAGCATCAACCGCCTCAAGTCATCAAAGCAGCGCTGAGATCATTCTTGGCGTTGCTCAAGGAGCCTCCTCGCCACTTATTGTGCGAGGAGGTTCAAGTTCCGCAAGCCTCAACAGAGTACTGCCAACAGTAGCGCCTTTTCTGCCACTGATTAGACCGCCAGCGCTCGCTCGCGCAGTTCGCTGTTCAGGATGCGGTCGTTCTCGCTGTAGTCGACTGGGCAGTCAATGACGTGAACGCCGGGGTTGGCAATACAATGATCCAACAGTGGCAGCAAAGCATCCGCGCTTTCCACCCTGTGTCCATTGGCACCATAGGCTTCGGCATATTTGACGAAGTCCGGATTGCCGTAGTCGAGACCGAAATCGGTGAAGCCCATGTTCGCCTGCTTCCAGCGGATCATGCCGTAGCCGTCGTCACGCAGGATTACCACGGTAATGTGCATGTTCAGGCGAACCGCGGTTTCCAATTCCTGGCTGTTCATCATGAAACCACCGTCGCCACACACCGAAATCACCGGGCGATCCGGGTACACCAAATGGGCGGCCATGGCTGACGGCAGGCCGGCGCCCATTGTCGCCAGGGCGTTGTCGAGCAGCACGGTGTTGGGCTTGTGCGCCTTGTAGTTGCGGGCGAACCAGATCTTGTAGATGCCGTTGTCTAGAGCGACGATGCCTTCGGACGGCAGCACGTGACGGATATCGGCCACCAGGCGCTGAGGATAGACCGGGAAGCGGTCATCGTCGGCGCCTTCGGCGATCTGGGCTTCGTTGGCTTCACGAATCGCCATGAGACGGGTGAAGTCCCAGTGCAAGGTGTCGCCCAGACCTTCAGCGATCTGCCAGACGGCGTTGGCGATGTCACCGATCACTTCGATCTGCGGGAAGTACACGGCGTCGACTTCGGCGGAACGGAAGTTGATATGGATGACTTCAGTGCCGCCACGGACCATGAAGAACGGCGGCTTCTCGATCACATCGTGGCCGATGTTGACGATGAGGTCAGCCGCTTCGATCGCACGGTGCACGAAATCACCGGACGACAACGCAGCGTTACCCAGGAAGCGCGGGCTGCGCTCGTCAACCACACCCTTGCCCAGTTGGGTGGTGACGAATGGGATACCGGTCTTATCGACTAGTTGCTTGAGGACCTTGGCGGTCATCTTGCGGTTGGCGCCGGCACCGATCACCAGGATAGGGCTGCGTGCGGTGCGCAGTTTCTCGATGGCAGCTTCGATGGCCACGTGCTCGGCCAGCGGACGGCGGTGCAGGCTCGGTGGAATTGGCAAGCTGTCGGTCTGCTCGGCGGCGATGTCTTCCGGCAGTTCCAGGTGCACGGCGCCCGGCTTCTCTTCTTCAGCCAGACGGAAGGCTTCGCGCATGCGTGCCGGGATGTTGTCGGCCGAGGCGAACTGGTGGGTGTACTTGGTGATGGGGCCCATCATGCCGCACACATCGATGATCTGGAAGCGGCCCTGCTTGGACTTCTTGATCGGCTTCTGGCCGGTAATCATCATCATCGGCATGCCGCCGAGATAGGCGTAGGCGCTGGCGGTCACCAAGTTGGTCGCGCCAGGGCCGAGGGTCGACAGGCTGACGCCGGTCTTGCCGGTCAGGCGACCATAGGTGGCGGCCATGAAGCCCGCGGACTGCTCGTGACGGGTCAGTACCAGCTTGATCTTCGACTTGCGCAGGGATTCCAGCAGGTCGAGGTTCTCCTCACCGGGAATGCCGAATACATACTCGACACCTTCGTTTTCCAGGCATTGCACAACGACATCGGCGGCCTTAGCCATAGTTCACCCTCATCGCACTCGAGGCAGTTTGGACCTTGGAGGAAGGCGCAGCAGCAGGTGCGCCACTCTCCCACGGGCTCTTATCGGTTGGTTTTTACATCTAGTGTTTGCAGCGCAGCGGCCGAGTGGCCTCCAGCGCAGTTGGAGCAAATAAAAAGAAGGCCCGGCATTGAGCCGGGCCTCTGAGGTAATGCTTAACCGAGGACGCTTTGGAGAGCCTGCTGCAGTTCTGAAACTGCTTCGTCGGCCGACCAAACAGCGTTGCTGTGCCGCCAAGCGACATAGCCATCAGGTCGAACCAGAAGCGCGCCTGCCTCGTGAATCTCACGAACCGATTGCCAATCGCAGTAGAGGTCCGCGGTCCCTTTTGCGCCTGTGACAACGGTTTTCAGGAATGGCTGGTTCAAGCTTTCTGCAGCAGCCACCCATGCCTGGCCGGCAAGGCCCGTGATAAGGGTCATTTGCCCTTTACCCACGACATCGAGTGTAGAAATCCGGTGGCCGTTTTCGTTAACCAGCCAAGCGTGAGGAAGCTTGGCACCAGGGCGAGTGGTAGCCTGCAGGTACAGTTCTTTGTCACGAGCCCAGAGTTCAACACCATCCCTAGGATCAGTTTTAACGGCAGAGGACACGTAGCGCTGGTTCAGCTCGACACCTTGAGCGTTGAATTCGCGACTCTTGATTTCCAGCGCCTTCTGCAGGTTCATGCGAACTTCCACACCAGCCGGGCTGGGGTCACGCATGCGATCAAGCAGCTTGGCGATGGTGTCCACGCCATTGCCAAAGTTGAAGCACTCTTTCAGCAGGGCATAGTCCTTACGCGACTGGTTGGCACGTGCCACGATCTGCTTGCCCACGGGGGCACGCTCTGCGGTGTAGCTTTCCAGCAGATTCGGATCGGCAAAGCCTTTAAGAACGTAAGCCAGTTTCCAGGCAAGGTTGAAGCCATCCTGCATACAGGTGTTGGAGCCCAGGCCGCTTGATGGTGGGTGACGGTGAACAGCGTCGCCGGCACAGAACACGCGACCACGGGAATATTCGGTAGCATGTGCCTGGTTTACATACCAGGTCGACATACGCTCAACTTGGACTTCCAACTTGGGGTCGCCTACCAAGAGACGGATCTTCTCTAAAACAGCTTCTGGGGATAGATCGGGTGTACCTTTGGTTATGTCGAAGCCCCAGCCCGCAATCCACTGATCCCACGGACGAATGGCGCGCAGCAAGCCCATCCCGATTTCACCAAAGCCCGCTTCGGGAGTAGCGATCCACTGAAGGATGCTCGGACGGTGTTCTACGTATTTGCTCAGATCTGCGTTGAAAATGACGTAGGCGGTTCCGGCTCTGGCCATCTCGCCAACGATCGGCAGATCGATCTCTTTGGCTACTTTAGAGTTGGCTCCATCAGCTCCCACTAGGTACTTCGCCCGGACTTCGTACTCGACGCCGGTCAAAACGTCTTTCATGCGAGCAGTCACACCTTCGGCATCTTGGACATGGCTCAGATACTCGGTGTTGAAGCTCAACTGGGCACCGCGCATTGCAGCATGCTTAAGAAGGATCGACTCCATCTCGGGCTGGATGAGATCCAGCATGGTGCATGGGCTGCCTTGGACGTAATCGCCCTTGCGTTTGTCGCCAGTGCCCCAAGTGCGCATACGAGCGATTTCTTCACCTGCTAGGCTGGTGGTGAATAGCGTATCGCCCATCTGATCCCACGGTGTGGCCGCTCTCATAACCTCGTCTTCCAACCCAAGATCACGCACGACCTCCATGGCGCGTTGATTCGTGATATGGGCTCGCGGTGAGTTCGCCAGCCAATTGAACATGGTGACCATTTTGACTCGCACACCATAGGTGGCCAGCGCCAAGGCAGTAGTTGCACCAGCAGGGCCAGTGCCGATCACCAGTACGTCGGTATCGAAGCTAGTGGAGGTAGTCATTTCTTATTCTCCAGGCATTACATGTTGATGCTCTGAACTTGCACGCAAGCCCGGAACACGTCCGACAGATCCCAAAGCCAGGCAGCACGAAGTAGCACCAGCCTGGCGTTCGAGACATTAAAAATTTAGAAATGGCAGGCTCTATTAGGACCCGCGGCTCGGGCGAGCGATGCGAATGGGGGGGAAGAGATTCATGGTACCTCCTGATCTTGTATTTTTTTTCAGGCCATCAAAGTGTCTAAACCAGCGGCATCAGCTGGCAGGCGAGATCACTCAATTCTTACTTGCATGCTAGCATGCAAGATGTGTTGTCGCAATCGTCTGGAAACGCCTTTCGTCACGCCAAAAAAAGCCACAGGGTAAGTCCGTGGCTAAAGGTGTAGCGCGTAGGGTGTGGAGCTAAGTCAGCTTCACCAAAGGGCAAAGGTGTAATCAATGTTCACACGAAGCTCATTGTCATCCCGGTGGGTAGCTCCAGGCCCGAAATCATTTCGATACCAAGCGTGTCTGACCCGAAACGCCACGTCCTTGAACGTGCCACTTTGAATCACGTATGAAAGCTCGACGTCTTTTTCCGATTCTTTGAGCTTGTTGCCCCCGAGGTTCGGAAGATCAATGTTGTCCCCGCTGACGTAACGCAACATGCCCTTCAGGCCGGGGACACCAACGCCGACAAAGTCGTAGTCGTACTTAACCTGCCAGCTTCTTTCCTTAGGGTTCAGGAACTCCGAGCTTAGGGTGCCTTCCGTGATCACCAGCGGTTCGGTACCAAAGAGATAGGGCATTGCAGTATCCCCAGTCAGCTGCATGTAGCCAGCGCCGAGACGATGCGCGCCGAGCTGGTAGGTCAGCATCAACGCTGTATTGCGGTTGTCTACCTTCCCAGCTTTTGCGGATCCGTTGTCCTTGGAATCATAGAAGCGGAAGTCGGAGATGAGCCGCCCTGGACCCAGCTCTCGGTTGTCCACGAAACCGAGGTAGTTCTTGTCGTAGATGTCTTCGAGCTCTGCGTAGTAGTACTTGAGCGTGAGGTTTTTCGACCACGCGTAATCGCCCCCCAGGAAGTAGAACGCATCAGACTCCGCTGCTCCGTTGAAGCGTCCGTTTGGAGCTGCAACGCGCATCTTTTGGTAGTCAGTCGAGTCACGCAGGTTGATTCGGTCCAACCAACCCGCGTGCAACGACAGATCGTTAATGTCTTGCGAGCGCAGGTAGGTACCGCGGAAGGTTTGTGGCAGCAGCCGTGTCGGACTTGCGAAAGCGATCGGTAAGAACGTGCTCACGGTGCCGTACTGAAGCTCAGTTTTAGAAACCTTGACCTTCGCTGTCAGCCCTAGCTCGGAGTAGTCCTTCGCTGGTTCCCGGGTGGCGGGAGAGAACGGCAATAGGCCGGTGCCGACACGATCTGGTGAGGAGTCAAGGCGAAACCCCATCATGGCTTGAGCATCCAGTCCGAAGCCCACCACGCCCTCGGTGAAGCCCGAATTGAAGTTGACGATGAAACCCTGGGCCCACTCTCGCGCTGCAGCTTGCGGTGTCTGGTTGATGTAATTGCGATCGAAGTAGTAGTTGCGCAGTGTTACCTTGGCTTTCGAATCTTCTATGAAACCTGCCGCCTGGAGTGAAGCAGCATGCGCAGCCAGCAGCCCTGCGAATGCAATTTTTCTTGATTTGCTCATGTCGTGTCTTCTTTATTGTTTTTGTGATGACGCAATGCCGGTCAAACCACTGAGGCACTCAGCTCGGGGCGTTTTTTCAGCGACGAGAGATAAAGCAGCGAGATAGCCGCCAGAACGATGCCCGGCGCTGACGCCAACATCACACCACCCGCACCGGCCCCCAGGACCATCATTTTTCCTACGACGAGTGGACCGGTCATTGCACCAATACGACCGATTGCGAGTGCTGCACCCGTCCCGGTAGCCCGGCCATTGGCGGGATAGAACTGAGGAGCAAGGGCGTAAAGCACGCACTGGCCACCCGTTGTGAAGATGCCGGCTAAAAATCCTGCACCGATCATGGTAGGAAGTGAGGCCGCCACGGTGAGGCAGGCTAAGGAAATCAAAATGCCCCCATACACCAGGGCCGACATGGCCCAGATTGGCAGGCGATCCATGGCAACGCCGAGCATCAACGTACCCATGGCCGCACCGAGCTGCATGGCCAGCACGACGACGCTTGCTTCACTCGGTTTGAATCCCTGCCCAATCAGGATGCTTGGCAGCCAGTTGATCAGGATGTAGGTGACCATCAGTGTGAAGAAGAAGCTAACCCACAGGAGCAGGGTTTTCTTCAGTGCACCGCCTTCAACCAAGATGGCTTTGGTGGAGGGAACTTCGATCGTGGTGGCTGCAATTGATTGCTTGTACACGTCGGGCAGGAAGAGAACCAGCAAGGGAACGATGACCAAAGGGACCACGCCGCCGACGTAGAAGACGAGCTTCCAGCCAGCCCCGAAATCCAGCAGCCCAATGGCGGCTGCCAACGCGGCCCCCAGCGGTACACCGCAGTACATCAAGCTCACTGCCGTGCCTCGCATGCGCTCACCAGCGGCTTCAGAGGCGAGTGCGATCAGGTTGGGCAACGATGCGCCCAGCCCCACGCCTGTCAGGAGCCGGGCGAACAGCAACGCGCTGAAGCTCCAGGCAACCGTAGTGACGAGGGAGAAAATGCCGAATAGTGCAACCGAGACGATGAGTACTTTCTTCCTGCCATAGCGATCAGCAAGGCGGCCGCCAATGAAAGCGCCTGGGAGCATACCAAGTACGCCAACACTGAAGACCCAGCCCATTTCCAGCTTATCCAAGCTGTAGTCGGCAGACATGCCGTGAGCCGCGATCCCTGGGGCTTGGAGATCCAAGCCTTCCATCAATGCTACGAGGAAGCAAAGCGCGATGGTAATGAAAAGTTTGGTCTTGTCAGTTTTGTCAGTCATAGCGACCCCCCTCCGAAGCCCTTGAAAGTTCTTCAGAAAACACGTGATTGTGGTTTTAGTAACGCCAGTGATGTGGAGCTACATCAGCTCAGTAATCACTCAGAAAAGAGTGAGTATGTGGGCTGATCACTGCGTGTTCGGGGGTGCTGCCAGTAGGGATTTTGCGAGGCATTCATGTCGGGTGATCTCTCTTATTGTTGTCTCATAGACCCCCTCCCTGACGGGAGGGGATTGTTGCAGACAGCTTGCGTGGAGCTGTCTGCGAACCTCAGCGCTTCAGCAAATCCAGTGCAACATCGACGATCATGTCTTCCTGGCCACCGACCATGCGGCGTTTGCCCAGCTCGACCAGAATGTCTACTGCTTTGATGTCATAGCGCGCAGCTGCAACTTCTGCATGGCGAAGGAAGCTCGAATACACACCGGCGTAGCCGAGCGCGAGAGTTTCCCGATCAACACGTACCGGGCGATCCTGGAGTGGGCGAACCAGGTCATCTGCTGCGTCCATCAGGGCGTACAGGTCAGTGCCGTGGTTCCAGCCCAGCTTGTCTGCTGCCGCAATGAACACTTCCAGTGGGGCATTACCAGCACCGGCGCCCATGCCTGACAGGCTCGCGTCGATGCGGTCACAGCCTTCCTCCACGGCGACGATCGAGTTGGCCACGCCGAGGCTCAGGTTGTGGTGTGCGTGGATACCGGTATGAGTGGCCGGATCAAGCACCCCTTTCACTGCGCGGAAGCGCTCACGAATGTCATCCATATTCATCGCGCCGCCAGAGTCGACGACGTAAATGCAGGTGGCACCGTAGCTTTCCATCAGTTTTGCCTGCTGCGCGAGCCCTTCGGGGGGCTGCATGTGGCTCATCATCAGGAAGCCAACCGTGTCCATGCCGAGCTTACGGGCGTATTCGATGTGCTGCTTGGAGACGTCTGCCTCGGTGCAATGGGTGGCGACACGGACGACGCGAGCGCCTGCGGTATAGGCCGCTTTGAGGTCGTGTAGAGTACCAATCCCGGGGAGCAGCAGTGTTGCAATCTTGGCGTGCTTCACCGCGTCGGCGGCAGCTTCGATCCACTCGATATCGGTGTGTGCGCCAAAGCCGTAGTTGAAGCTGGAGCCTTGAAGGCCGTCACCATGGGCTACTTCGATCGAATCGACCTTGGCGGCATCCAGTGCTCGAGCGATTGCCTGGACCTGATCCAGTGAGTACTGGTGACGAATAGCGTGCATACCATCACGCAGGGTCACGTCCGAAATGTAGAGCTTTTTACCGTTCATATCTGCGCTCCTCAGGCTTGGCTCATCGACTGTGCCATGCGCTCGGCGGTAGCCAACGCAGCAGAAGTCATGATGTCGAGATTGCCTGCGTACGATGGCAAGTAATGGGCAGCACCCTCGACCTCAAGGAAAACAGAGGTCTTCAGGCCACTGAATTTGCCCTGGCCGGGAATGTTCAGTGGGGTAGATTCAGGGATGACTTCAAACTGCACTTTCTGCTTGAGGCGGTAGCCGGGAACATACGCATTCACTGCGGCAACCATTTCTTCAATGGAGGCTTCAACCTGATCCTGGTCCGCTGCTTCAGACAACACGTAGACGGTGTCGCGCATCATCAGAGGAGGCTCAGCCGGGTTCATGATGATGATGGCTTTACCTTTGGCTGCGCCGCCAATGACTTCGATGGCTTTGGACGTGGTTTCAGTGAATTCGTCGATGTTCGCTCGGGTGCCTGGGCCCGCCGATTTGGAGGCAATTGATGCGACGATCTCTGCGTAATGCACTTTGGCAACACGCGATACTGCAGCGACCATTGGAATAGTTGCCTGGCCGCCGCACGTGACCATGTTCAGGTTCTGCGCGTTGACGTGTTCTTCGAGGTTAACCACTGGCACGCAGTAAGGGCCGATAGCTGCCGGAGTAAGGTCGATCACCCGGATGCCTGGCTTGCACTCACGCAGCATGGCGTCGTTTTTGACGTGAGCACCGGCACTGGTAGCATCGAAGATGAAATCGATGTCAGTAAACTCTGGCATTTTGACCAGGCCAGCGACACCTTCGTGAGTGGTAGCCACGCCCATTCGGCCTGCGCGAGCCAGGCCATCAGAAGCAGCGTCGATACCAACCATCACGGCCATTTCCAGGTGCTTGGCATTGCGCAGGATCTTGATCATCAAGTCGGTGCCGATGTTTCCGGAGCCGACAATGGCGACTTTGCGTTTTGTAGTCATTTCTTGATCTCCATCACTCGACACTGAACGACACGCCGACGCGGCCAAGGCCTTCGATTTCGGCTTCAAAATGATCACCTGCGCTTACGCCGACCATCGGTCCCAAGGCACCTGTGAGGATGATGTCGCCTGCTTTGAGAGGTTCACCAAACTCAGCCATTGTGCGAGCGAGCCAAACAGCTGCATTCAGCGGATTACCCAAGCATTCGGCACCACTGCCAGAGCTGACGACCTCACCGTTTTTGGAGAGCCGCATCGTTGCGCCGCGCAGGTCTAGACCATCAATGCGCTGTGCAGGGCCGCCGAGGACAAAACACCCGCTTGATGCGTTATCAGCCACGGTGTCGGCGAATTTGATGTTCCAGCCCTCAATGCGGCTGCCGACAATTTCAAGTGCCGGGAGAACCCAGCCAGTTGCGGCGATGACGTCTGCGAAGGTTGTGGAAGCGCTAGGCAGGTCGCGTGCCAGCACCAGTGCAATTTCTGCCTCGATTTTGGGCTGCAGAACACGTTCGAACGGAACCACTTCGTTGTCGCCGTACGCCATATCTGCAAACAGGCAACCGAAGTCCGGCTGGTCTACGCCCAGCTGGGCCTGGACCTTGGGGTTGGTCAATCCAATCTTGCGGCCAACCAGGCGTTGTCCATTTGCGATGGCATGGGCTTGGTTCAAGCGTTGAATCGCATAGGCGTTTTCCACGTTTGTGGCGCCGATCACGTCACGCAGTGGTCCAACAGGCTCGCCCTTTCCTTCAGCTCTGCGCAGATCAGCCGCCAAGCGCTCAAGGGTCTCTTGTGTAATGTTCATCGTGACCTCGATCAGTGGGTGAGGAAGTCGAGAACCATGCGGTTGAACGTGTCCGCGTGTTCCCATTGGGCCCAGTGGCCGCATTTGTTGAAGACATGCAGTTGAGAGTTGGGAATGCCGGCAACCAGGCGCAGGCCGGTGTCCATCGGGACAAAGCGGTCATTGCGACCCCAAACTACGAGGGTCTCGGCCTGAATCTCGCCGAGGCGATGGCTGAAGTCAGGGAACTGCTTGAGGTTCGCAGCGAGGCTCGCGGTGAAGTTTTCGAGGTGGTCTTTTCGAGCCAGCATGTTGTCCAGGCGCGCTTGGAACAGTTCCTCGGTGAGGTCGCTCGTGTCGTAGACGAAGATGTTCATCATCTTCTTGAGGTTTTCGATCGTTGGCTCGCGGTACAGGCCGTTGAGCAATTTGATGCCTTCAGTCGGCATTGATACGAATGGGCTGACCCCGCCGGTGCCTCCGCCCATAAGCACGAGTTTGCCTACGCGCTCAGGCCAAGTCAGCGTGAAGGCTACGGCTGTATGGCCGCCCATGGAGTTGCCGAGCAAGTGCACCTTGTCCAGGTCCAGCTTATCGACCAAACCTTTCAGAACGCGGGCATTAAGATCGGAGCGAGAGCCGGTGCTGACGATCGAATCACTTTTACTCCAGCCAGGGCAGTCCATGAGGATGACCCGGAAGCCAGCCTCTACCAGTGGCTCGATGTTGCGATTGAAGTTGGCCCAGCCGCTAGCACCAGGGCCAGAACCGTGCAGCATGACAACCGTTTCTTTGCCTTCACCGCAGTCGTTGTAATGAATATTCAGATCCAGCTCGCCGTCTTGGACGCGAACGAATTTGCTGGTGTCTTTTTCAGTAATTGCAGTCACGATTGATTCTCCGTGAAGGTTGTTAGCGCTGAGAGTGCGCACTGATAGAGCCGAAGCCTGCGATCCACTCTGGGATCTCTCGGTAGTAGCGATCTGTCGCGGTGTATGCGCCGTGGGCAGCGAGCGCTGAGAACGCAGCGACCCAGGCCTTGACCTCATGCGTGGATTTGCCGGCCAGTTCGGAAAGATGTGCGTTGGGGAGCTGATCCAGATCGCTCAACAGGTCCTGCTCAACAACGTCGAGGAAGTATTGATCCCACTCGGGGTTCAGCGGATGGAGGGTGTTCTGATCTTCGACAAATCGCTCAGCTGCGATGACCACGCGTTGGGTGCGAGCGGTGCGCTCGTCTTCTGGCAGGTTGCGGCCACTGCCCATGAGCCGATCAGCCATCCTGGCATCGACTTTGGCTAACTCCGGAACTGGCGGTTGGTGTGAAAGGCCCCCCGATCCCAGGAACAGCACCCGCTTGTTCAGGGTGCGCGTGAATCGACCGACCACATCACCCATCAATCTGACCCGCTCGAAGGTAGGCAGAGGCGGGGCCACACAGTTCACGAAGATCGGCAAGACCGGATACTTGTCCAGGCCGCCGAGAAGGAATTCGAGCGGTTGAGCGAAGCCGTGGTCGACCTGCATGCGATACGAAACAGGCATGTCGATACCATTGCTCAGCAGAGATTCAGCACAAGCTTCAGCGATGGATTTGGGGACAGACAGAGTGCCGGCGAGCGAACCGAAATCGCCGATGGCTTCTGCCGCCATGCCCAGGCAGAAAGGGGGCATGACATCGTAGAAGAAGCCGTTGTAATGGTCTGGAGCGAAAAGCACCACGAGTTCAGGATCGAAAGCGGCGATGCGTGCACGGGCGGCGCGGATCACCTCGTCTACTTCATCGAGCACGTTCTTAGGCGGATCGAAATGCCCAATGAGGGGCGTGTGCGATAGGCAATGCAGGTAAGCGTTCATAGATACGAAACCTTTACGTCGTGCCCCAGTGCAGGCCGCCTCGCACTGGGACGGCATGAGCGCTTTCCTCGATGCCTTACGGCAGAGGGGCGGCGCCATGCAGGTAGATTTGTTTTTGTCTGCCTGATAATCATGCACGCTAGAATGCTAGCATGCAAGCTTGGAGATGCCCGCTCATCGTCGAATGGATTCAAGCCTGGGGAATGGGTCGCGACGGATGACGAAGCGATAGGTGCCAAAATCTGGTTTACTATCCGAAATGCTAGTATGCAAGCCAGTTAGCGAAATGTTGAACCGCGCACTCAGTCCTAGGAAAATCACACCGATGCAAGTGGCAAACAAGAAGACCGCTATCTATCAGCACATTTTGGAACGTCTACTGAATCGTAGATATGCGTTCGGTGAAAAAATCCTGGTAAAGGAAATCAGCGAGGAAACGGGTGTCAGTCGTCAGCCAATCATGACCGCACTGAACAGCCTGCAGGAAAGGGGCTTTGTCGTGATCACTGCCCAGGTTGGATGTGAGGTTGTGCACCCTACACGTTTGGAAGTTGATGACTTCTACCAAATGTTTGCGAACAACGAAGCGCTTATCGCAGGGCTTGCTGCTGAGCGTGGCTCCCTTGGTGATGTACTGCGTATGTCCGAGATCAACGACAAAATTAGAAGCATCAATCCAGCTCACAGCGATGCTGCCGACAGTTATCGGAATTTGAACGTAGAATTCCACCGCGTGCTGCACTCAATGGCGAAATCGCCAATACTCTCGTCACGCCAAGTAGCAAATTTTGAGCTATCCGACTTTTTCATCGTGCAGACCTGCGGCTTCCAAGTGCATTTGGGGGCTGCTACTGATGAGCATGATGAGATTCTTGCAGCGCTGAAAACCAGGAACAAAAAGGCTGCAGCCAACGCGGCTGCGAGCCATATTCACAGTGTGGCGAAGGACGTCGTATCTAAAATGCCTGAGGATGAGAAGCTAGCCTCATAGCGGGAACGCGAACTCAAGCCATACCGAGTCGCCTTTGGGACCGTTCCTGACCGCGGTCTCACGCATCCACTTGAGCACGACCCCTGACTTCTGATCAAACGCATAGAAGATTTGGGGGCCAACGGCGAATTTACTCAGCCGGTTCCCATCATCGAGGTCACCATGGTCGTAGCGATCATCGGTGACCTGCTTGGTGTAATATCCCACCAAACCCAGCTGAACCTTGGGATTGGACTGCAGCCTGTAGCCGAGCAGGTAGTCGACGTTGAACACGTTGCCCGAGCGATAGTCGGTGTCGTCGTTCTTCGCATTGATGGTGAAGGTCGGTGCAATCGAGACCTCCCAGTTAGGGTGGGGGAACCAGGTTAGGTCAAATTCCTGGGTATAGCTCGCATAGCCTGGCGGGCTATTCGCTAACTTATTACCGTCATAGTTTCCCAATGGGACAAAGGCACTGAATCCCGTTAGCAAGTGCAAGTTTTCGGAAGGCGAATAGCCGACATACAGAGGAGTAAGGTACAGCTGCCTGAAGCCGGAGTCTGTATCACTGTTTCCGAATGCCTCAACCTTGATCTTGTTCGCTGACCCGATGATTCCGCTACTGAGAGTAACGCCGCTATCGAATTTCACGTCCCACGTGTGCACCACTCGAATAGCTTGAACAAAATTCTCCAAGCTGAACCCTGGGACAGAGGATTTGCCACTGTTGTCTTTAAAGCTATCCGCCTTGTAGTAGGCGGTATAACTGTACAAAGAGGTTTCACCTGGTGGGGGTAGGATTGCCGGAAGAACGGTCTGTACGCCTAGCGGCCAAACGGTATCTCCACTTTCAGTACCGTAACATAGCGAAGAAACGAGCAAAGAGCATCCGAACGCGCTAGCAACGCCGGCGCGTGTTACATAACTTTTCATTGTTATTATCCTATGTAATTTTTTACCGAGGGACGTGGGCGCCAATCAGGACGAATGTAACCAACGCAGGTTCGGTCCCGGGGTTTCGCCAAGCATGTATATTGCCTTGCTGCACCACGATGTCTCCGCTCGCGAGCTCCCTGATCTGGCCGTCGTCCAGTTCGAGAATGAGAGGGCCTTTGACCACAATGCCGTAGTCGACTGTCGGAGATGCGTGCATGCCTGGTCGCTCAGGGTCGAAGCATTCATACAGTCCAAGCAGGTGGCGTTGCTGCTCAGTATGGGCTTCCTCGGGATTGAAGTCCGAGGTCTGGAAGATTGAGTCAGGCGGGAAGCTCACCGCCAGACACTTGGTTTCTCCAGGCTGAGGCAGCAGTGAAGAGCTGGCTTGAACTGGATCGTCAAATACTTCAGGAAGGGACGGAGATGCCACCGTTTGCCATATTAAAGAAGTAGCGAATCCTGGAATATTTTTGTACTCATGGGTCTGAGGCGCGAAACCGTCGGCTAGGAATACAGCTTTACCATTCTGCGTGCCTGCAACTACTCGTCTCACTTTCATGTTGGATCTCCGACTGAGCGCCGCCCGATCGAGCGGCGCTGCGTTTCAGGTCAGGCTGGGATTGATTACAACGTTGGTGAAACCGCCTTTGCGGTCTGCTATCGCATCCATCGCCTCGTTCACCTGTTCGATGGCGAATACTTCCTGGTCGAATACCGACAGGTCCAAGGTGCCGGCGGCAGCCATCTCGGCCATGTCCTGACCTTCTGCCACGGTGAACCAGAGGGAGCCGATCACGCTGATCTGGAAGCACATGAGTTTGAACATCGGCACCGGCAAATCCTCAGACATCCCACCGATATCCACCATGCGGCCGCCACGGCGAAGCGCACCAATCGCCTCAACAGTCAGTTCATGCGGGGCCCCTGGACCAACCGCATCAATGAAGACGTCAACACCGAGCTCATCGGTATGCTTATGTACCCAATCACCCAGTGGCTCATCGCCGACGGAAATCGTGAAAATACGATCTGGGGCGAGAGCGCGAACTCGCTCCAAGAGTTGGCGGTTACGAGCCATCGCGAAGATTTTTGTAGCCCCCATGGCCAAGGCAAGTAGGACGGCCCCGAGTCCTAGCGTTCCGGTGGCGCCACTGATCAGCACAGACTGACCAGAACACACGCCTGCTTTTCGAAGGGCCGAATAGGCGGTGCCGAGATAGCCAAACCGGCATCCTTGCTCGAAGGATATCGCTTCAGGGAGCTTGACCAAGCCCGATGCCGGCGCGGTCATGTATTGGCACAATCCGCCGTAGGGGTAGTCTTCGAAGATTTCTTGGGAGCCTGGGCCAAACCCAAAGTAGCCCTGGAAGGTGAACGCGGTGCAGTTGATATGCTGACCGCGCAAACAGGCATGACAGGAGCCGCAGCTACGGCCGGGGTTCACGTACACGCGGTCTCCGACTTTGATGCCGTGCACACCTTCACCCACCTCTTTAACGATGCCTGCAGCGTCCAAACCGTAGACCGCCGGCAGCTTCGGAAGCGGGAGGTAGGGGAACCAGGTGGAGTAGCTCTCGATGACATTGCGAAGGTTAGGCACCAAGTTGCAAGCCTTCACCTCAATAACTACGTCATGTGCACGTGGTTTCGGGACCTCGATCGAGTCGAGCTGGAAGGTCGGACCAACCTTATGCAGACGGGCAGCTTTCATCATGCTCATTTCTATTTTCCTTATTTTCATTGGGCCAGAGGCCGTGGGCACAAAACAGGCAGACACCTCTAGCTCAAGAAAGCGAAAGGACTTAACTGCTTGGGAAAACGATTCGGATAAGACCTGCCATGATGGCGGCCTTTGGAGGATCGCTTCACGTGGAGGAATGACGTGAAGGTTGAGGGGGCTTTGCACGCAATGCTGACCATGATGGGCACCGCTTGTTTGTAGTTATGAACACATCATGCATTACTGGAATGCTAGCATGCAAGGTTTCTTTCGATGGACGGAGCCAGTCTCGGCTGCTCCTGTTCGGCGCGGGTATTCATGGTCTCGATGGCCAGCGAACTGCGTCGATGCGTATCACTGGAATAGTGCAGCCCTTTGGTCGCAGGTCGCCCATTTTCTGGCAGGGCTTCCTCACCCTATGGCTTCAATGGGTACAGCGCCATCAGTGGGTGCATGGCTGATAGTCTCAGAGGCACAGATTCTGATAACGCTGCCGCTCTCTGCGCCCAGTACAGCTGCTTCCATTTGCGAATGAAGCTCCCGGCAGAACCCCAATCTCGGGTTGCTGAAAGCTTCGGCAGGGAAATCATTAATATCACAGGACATCGACGAGCCGAGCTTGCTCAGTGTTGACTCTGTTTTCAGCTGGATCCGCTTGGCACAGCATCTACCTCTGAGGCACTGATCAAAGAAATCTCAAAAGGCTTGGAGCGGTCCGTCGGGATTACCGCGAGCGTCTATGTGAAGGAACGAGCGCCTGACCATGACCGTAAAACGTTAATGGGCGGGTAACGCTCTCAACACATGTCGCAGAGCATGAGGATTTGGTTGTAATGCCGCCTGCTGCTGCCTAGAACATGATCAGCAGGCTTATGGGCCCCTTTTTCCTGACGCCGGGGACATTCGGGTCGCACGGAGTGCAGTTGAGTCGACCATCCAGGTATATCTGGAAAAACAAAGTGCGTCTCATCAAAATGGAGTTGGTTTGTTTCGCCCCGAACTTAACGAAAATCCACGATCCGCTAGCAGCGCTTTGAAATTTTCGGTATCTACGCCGGGTCAGGCTTGAAAGTCGCGGGCGAGCATTGTCGAGGCGATTGATGGTTCAATTGCTTGATCCCCCGAAAATTTACGAGCAGCGTCGTATCCCTCCTTGCGGAAGCGAGCCAACATTCCATCATAATCTGTGAGCGACTGGGTATTGAAACGCAGACGGAGAGCGGTCCCTTGATACGATGTGACGCGATCCTGCTTTCCTGTCGCATCGAGCAGGATTCCGGCTTCATTACTAGCAATGAAAAAGCTCCCACCCGCCCGGCAGATTCGACTGGTCATGTACAAGCCGAAACCTGAGTTTTGCCATGCGTCATTGGGACGTTTTTTCACACCCCGAAACATCTTACCCGATACCCCTGGCAGTAATGCCAGATGCAGCGCGTCGCGATCACAGCTGATGTTTAGGTACGGATTGTGCCGCAAGCCATGGCGCACCCCGTTTCCAACGTCCAAGATCGCTACCTCCACCATATGACGACTTGGCCAGTACTGACCGCAGTACTCGATAAGATCCGACCCGGAGTGTTCAACGACATTACGCATGATTTCTCGGATAGAAAACGTGAGTGTGTCCACCAAGTTTCCTTCGCGCTGCCTAATGAGCAACTGAGCAATACGAGAAGCTTTTTCCTCCAAGATATCCCCTGGATTCAGCGCCCTTCTGGCGGCCTCTTCCTCAATGTCTGCCACGTTGAGAAGGGTTAGCGGAATATAGGTACTGCTACCGCTTGCCTGCCCAGGGGCGTTCCCATGATTAAGCCCGAAGGCCTTGAAGAAACCCATATGGGAAGGGTAGGTATGGTGCTGGAAGTTCAGAGCTGTGAAAGGAGTTCCTCCTTTGCTCTTGCGGAAACGTTTCATTTCATTAGCTACGTAAGCCATCGTGAACGGCTCAACCCTACCCATCCGATGAAAATCCAATTCGTACTTGGCGGCCTCTGGGGCTTCCCACAATCTGTTGCAGAAATTTATCGCCTCTGTGAGGGACATGTTCTGAGGCAGGGTGAAACAGGCCATGCATGCTCCTAGTGGTCTGTGGGGCAGGGTAATCATGTCTTGCATAGCAAGGTTGACGGTCAGCACGCACAGTAGAGCATTGCCAGTAACGAGCCGCGCCCTAGGCGGTCGGACAAATTTCACCGCTGATGCGGAGCCCAGTGTAGTGCAACAAACCCAACAGCAGTAGCTAGGCATGCTTGCTTGACATACATGAGCCCTGTGATGGTGCAGCGGTCCGAAAGGACTGAAAAAAATTTTAGGGTAGGTGAAAATCCACGTAATTTGCTTTCCTAGAGCGGCTTCTAGGGATCGTTCCCTGACTTGACATACTCGCCAGTATAATATTCGATGTGCACCTAGCGAAGGATTCATCGTACTGTGCCATGGTTCATCAATCGCTCTGACCGCTTAAGCAAACTGTTGCTAGCCTTCTTTGGCGAGGATACTGCCCCGCCTGTCGTGGCGCGTCCGGCTATTCGCGGCGGCGCTAACTTACGGCCCAGGAGCACCTAAACTGTTATCTTGAGAGAGCAGAAGTTGTGCGAAGATCCTATGCGCGGAACCGCCTGCGTACCTAATTAAATCGCTATAGTATTTTAACCTAACGGCACTCAATGACGTTCAGGATCTTTACGCTTTCAAGACCTATAGCAGCCTCCGGAAGTCGTAGGTCGTATGACCATTGGAGAGCTTGATTTCCGAAGAAATAATTCGCGTAGAGCCTGGTCGTTATATGTCTATCAGCAAGCCATCGCTGTGCTGAAACCATAGGGTAATAATTTACTGAAGTGTTTTTTTATTATTGGTCGGCGCTATTTTTTTTGGGTGTATGGCGCTGTCAATATTTGATGGTGTGTTCCAGGTGTGCAATGGCTTGATGTTTCGGTTTTTTTTCGCTAAATTGACATCATTGAGTGTGCTTCAGTGGCTTCGTTAGAATGGAGAGTAATTTGTTATGGAACCAATGGCTGCAGGTATTTCTGTGGTAAATGCCACCGGAGCTCCAAAAAAAATAGCTGAAAGTAAAATTGTATCCGATGTATTCGATTCGTTGGTTTTGAAATATAAGCTTTCGTCATTTTCGGACTTTAAAGATGGTTTTCTAAAGTCTTGTTCTGGGAATTTGCTAATCAAGACTATTGCATCGCCAGATAGTTATGTGCATGTGGATGAGATTTATGTTCCTTTAGAGCTTTCAGGGCATTCAAGGATTGAGGTTGAAAACGGGACGACTCTAGATAATTCAAGTCGAGCGTCATTGATTGTTGGTCTTGCTGGTCAGGGGAAATCGACAATTTTACGAAAGCTGCTCTCCAATAATATTTCCAAAATCAGTCGGTTGCCTTTTTTTTACGAGTTGAAGCATTATGCAGGTGGCGAGATTGAGGTCGCTATCTCGAATTATCTGTCTGCTCAGGGGATTGAGTTCAGCCCAGGTGGCTTGAAGAAAATCTTGAATGATAGCAATGTTCGGCTTTTTCTCGATGCCTTTGATGAGTGTCCCTCGGATCATAAAGCTTCTTTGTTTCAGGAGATTGACAAGCTTGTAAGGAAATATAATTGCAATATCATTTGTACAACCCGTCCGGACACTGAGCTTGATGCCTTGGTTGGGGTTGATATATATCGAGTGGAGTTTTTAAAGCCAAGGCAGATTCAATCGATTATTCACAAAACATGCAGTGATCCAACCAAGGCGGAAGAGTTGTGTGGTGCGCTAGAGAGAAGCCACTTCCATAAAGAAAGTGACAGTGTTTTGAGATCGCCGATTCTGGTGGTTCTTTTCTGTGTTAGCTATAATTTGGGGATATCGATACCTGAGTCGTTGTCTCAATTTTACAAGAATATCTTTGACACGGTTTTTTTGAAGCATGACAATTTAAAAGGTAGTGTTTCTCGGGTGCGTCACTGGAATGACGATAGAAGCATTTATCGCAATGTTTTTGATTATTTCTGCTTTATATCGCAGCGAAAATCATTGGCTAGTTTCAGCTTCTCTGAGTTGGCAGGTTTGATTGCAGAGTCGTTGGGTTACTTCAGCAAGGAGTCCACGGTTGCTGATGTCATTGCCTCCGAGTTGATCGAAATTACTAACTTGTTGATTAGGGATGGCTATGATGAATATAAATTCATTCATAAGTCGATACAGGAGTTTTATTGCGCATCCTTCTTGGCAGCTGGTTTAGATACGGAAAAGAAGCACGGCTTTTATCGTAAGTGTGCTGAGGAAATAGGGTTTTATAATATTTTCTCGAATACTCTGCTGTTTATGAAGGAAATTGACTCGTTTGATTATCTCGCATTCTTCGTGGCTCCAGCGGTAAGCAAGATGCTTGGGCTAGATATGCAGTTAATAAATGACGACTATATTGTTGGCCGGAGCCTTAAAGAAGAATACATGGCTAGCGTAATGTACGTCGTGCGATACGAGGAGGGCTTTGATCGGCGCGGTGGAGCAACCGTAATTGCGGAAGTGTTTTCAGCTAAGATTAGTCCTAATGTTAGGAATACGTTTACGTACAAGCTTTTCTCAACGGCATGTGACTTCATTCAGATGAAGCATCTGTCGGAGGGTTTGATTAAGATCATTGCTTCCCAGAGTAAAAGTCTTGGTGAAGGCCTCTACGAGATAGATCTTAAATCGATACTGCCTTTTATTGAGGTGGCTGAAGCCGATATCGAGCATGGCTTAATGCTGTCGTTGGGGGTTTTGTATCGGAGAGAATACAATTCAGCCATTGATTATATTGCAAACAGAAGTGCTCAGGTCTCAAAGCAGGGATATCTGGATTTTGATCTCGAGCAATAAATTTTTAACGCTATGGTCATACCATATGAGACTTTTTGAGCGCATTTGCTATTTGAGGTAACTGCCGTCTACCGACTTATAGTCTTCGGAAATCGGCTACGTCTGCCACTAATGCTTTCACCAAATAGTTTGAATGCGTGGTGAAAGCATTGGGTGCATGCCTCGCAGCATCTTAGTAACCGTCCGGCCAACTCACCTTCCTGACCCCGACGCCAAAGGCGATGGTGTCCACCTAATTTAAGTGGACACCATTTCTAGCCTTTTAAGCGGGTCTTTCCATGCAGTCACAACGCCGTTCCTATTCAAAATCCTTCAAGGCCCAAGTTGTCAAAGAGTGCGATCAGCCCGGCGCATCGATTGCCAGCGTCGCGCAGAAGCACAGCCTTAACGCGAACCTCGTCCATAAATGGATTAGGGTACTCACGAACAAAACCATGGCGCTGCAACCTGCTTTCATTCCAGTGCCCTTGCCGCTAGCCGGAGGACATTCGCAGGCAGCTTCATCGAGGATCAGCATTGAAATCCAGCACCCGCGTGGCACCGTCAAAGTGTACTGGCCGACCGAAAGCGCTGTCGCCTGTGCCACCTTTCTGCGAGACCTGTTGGTATGATTCGGATCGATGCCATCTGGCTTGCCACCGAGCCTATGGACATGCGTGCCGGCACTGAGACCGCGTTGGCCCGGGTGATCGCAGTGTTCGGTGTGGCGAAGCCGCACTACGCATACCTCTTCGCTAATCGCCGTGCCAACCGAATGAAAGTCTTGGTGCATGACGGTGTGGGCATTTGGCTGGCAGCGCGACGATTGAACCAAGGCAAGTTTCATTGGCCCGGCATCCGTCACGGATCGGAAGTCGAACTCGATAACGAGCAACTTCAAGCCTTGGTACTGGGTTTGCCGTGGCAGCGGGTCGGCGCAGGCAGCGCGATCACAGTGCTTTAGCCCCTGCCATTAGCCCATCGGTTTATCGCTGTTGACGACCTGCTCTGACACAATCAGCGGCATGACTTCCTCGCCCAATCTCGACCAGATGACACCGGAACAGCTGCGCGGCTTGGCCGAACAGGCTATGCAGTTGTTGTCCCAGGTCGACTCCATGAGCCAGAAAATCCAACGCCTCGAAACGGTCAACGAGCAACTGGCTCATTAAATCGCCATCCTCAAGCGACACAAGTTCGCCAAGCGCAGCGAGCAACTGAGCCCCGACCAAGGCAGTCTGCTCGATGATCTGCTCGATACAGATATCGCAGCTATCGAAGCCGAGTTGAAGGCAGCCAATCCGCCGGCCGCACCGGCCGAGCCACGTAATAAGCCCAAGCGTGCACCACTGCCGCCGCAGTTTCCGCGAACCGTAATCCGTCACGAACCAGAGAATACTCAGTGCGCGTGCGGCTGCCAGCTTCAGCGAATCGGCGAAGACGTCAGCGAGAAGCTCGATTACACTCCGGGCGTGTTCACCGTTGAGCAGCATGTGCGTGGAAAATGGACGTGCCGTCAGTGTGAAACACTGATCCAGGCGCCTGTACCGGCCCAAGTGATCGACAAGGGCATCCCGACCGCAGGCCTGTTGGCCCACGTGATGGTGGCGAAGTTCGCCGACCATTTACCGCTGTACCGGCAGGAGAAGATTTTTGGCCGGGCCGGACTGGCAATTGCTCGCTCGACACTGGCGCAATGGGTCGGACAGACCGGTGTGCAACTCCAGCCTCTGGTCGATGCGCTGCGTGAGCATGTGTTGGCCCAGGGCGTGATCCACGCCGATGAGACCCCGGTTCAGATGCTCGCACCAGGCGAAAAGAAAACCCACCGTGCTTACGTGTGGGCCTATAGCACCACGCCTTTCTCGGCCCTAAAGGCCGTAGTCTACGACTTCAGCCCCAGCCGTGCCGGCGAACATGCGCGTAATTTCTTGGGCACCTGGAACGGTAAGCTGGTCTGCGATGACTTCGCCGGCTACAAGGCCAGCTTCGAGCTGGGCATCACCGAAATCGGCTGCATGGCCCACGCACGCCGCAAATTCTTCGACCTGCATGCAGCCAATAAAAGCCAGTTGGCGGAGCAGGCGCTTCACTCGATTGGCGGGTTGTATGAAGTCGAGCGACACGCCAAGGAAATGAGCGACGAAGACCGCTGGCGATTACGTCAGGAAACAGCGGTGCCCATCGCTGAAAAACTGCATGAGTGGATGTTGGCCCAACGCGAACTTGTGCCCCAGGGTTCGGCCACGGCCACGGCCAGGGCCCTGGATTACAGCCTTAAACGCTGGGTAGCGCTGACGCGCTACCTGGAAGATGGTGCTGTGCCCATCGACAATAACCAGATAGAGAATTTGATCCGGCCGTGGGCGCTTGGGCGCTCGAACTGGTTATTTGCCGGGTCGCTGTGCAGTGGAAAAAGGGCGGCGGCAATCATGAGCCTGATCCAGTCGGCGCGTATGAATGGGCACGATCCGTATGCCTATCTCAAGGATGTACTGATGCGGCTTCCGACACAGCGGGCGAGCGAAATCACGCAATTACTCCCGCAGCATTGGATGCTTGCCTGATACAGGCTAAGTGGACTTCTCCAATAGTCAGCTCAAAGGCTGATTGGCATCAACAATTCGGAAGCGACTTTTCTCAGCATGTAGGTTTCGCGCAGAATTGATTGCCCCATCGAAGACTCGTGACGCTGCATCACGGCTTCATTGTGCGTTATGGCTTCATGCAGGTTGATCCAGACAGGCCGCATACCATTAGCGATTTCGTGGCTTTCCATTCTCACGGGCGCTAGCTGGGGCGCGACTTCGCATTGATAAAAATGCGAGGTCATGTGCATCAGATCGTACTGTGGCTTACAGTAGGGTCGGTACTCCTCGATGTAACCGTAGTGCTGGAGCACCTGTATTTGACGAGCACCAGTCTCTTCCTCCAGCTCACGCTTCAGGCCTGCGACAATGTCCTCGTCACCATCAAGACCGCCTCCAGGAAAGCTGAAGTCGTTATAGCGCTCGGTGAACAGCAACAGGATCTGTTCATCCCGCATCACGATGCCGCGTGCTGCATGTCTACGGAATACTCTGCCCTGCTTGGATTTCAGCTCGGGGTGAACAATTTCAGTTATGAGTTGCATGTGGTCTCGTTACGGCAAGATCAGTTAGTCATCGTCCAGGGTGGCCACGGTATTTCCGCAGTCATGGAAATACTGTGGCCAGTGGAACTGGCTCAGCGAAGCAGCAATACGGGTACAGTGGATGTACGCAGCATCGTCGTGGTCGTGCTGCCTATCAGAAACTGCCTGATGCGTGAGTGCCCGTACGCCCCCATGACCAAGAGGTCAATGCCGTGCTCTGCCTGATACGCATGCAGTACCGACTCTACTTCGCCTGGGCGGATCTCGGCATGCACCAGCGAGCCAAAAGAGGCAAGTGTGGCTCGTGCTTTCTCCAGCTCGTTCTGATTTTCTTCAGAGTCCGTACCAACCATGACGATATGAATTGGCAGGCCTTCGCACAGCGGGCTTGAAGCAAGCATCTGTAGGGTCTTGTGGCCTGTAGCGCTGCCGTCAAATGCCACCATGACCGTTTCAGGTTTCCTGAAATGGCTGGTTGTAATCAGGATGGGGCGGTGGATAGTTCGGACTACCGCTTCAATCTGGCTGCCAAGACTTTGGGCACTGCGCGTGCTGTCCTCACCGACTCTTCCAATCACCAGTAATCGAATATCGTCTTGGAGATCGCTCAGGCTCTCGACGAGATGGCCATGGCGCTGCTTCAGATCAGGTGACATGGCGCCAGAGAGGACTGTTCGCTCGCGAGCTTTTTCAAGCATGTGCTGCCCATGCTCCAAGGCCAGTTTTGCACGCTGCGCATCCAGCGTGGCCAACTCTTCCAGTAGATGTTCTCTGCTACCGAGACCGATATTGCCGCTGAGGTCAGCGGATGCAGGATATTTCTCCTTATCCAGCACATGAAGCAAGGTCAGGGGAGCGCTGAGTCGTTGCAAGGCCCATGCTGCGTAATCGCAGACCGCCAATGAGGATTGTGAGTTATCAATGCATGCCATTACGTGGGTCATTGTCGTTCTCCTTAGTGGCTCATGAGCTTGTCGATGGCACCGGGCTTGTCATGCACGCCGAAGCGGTCAACGATTGTTGCGCTGGCGTCATTAAGACCGAGCACTTCAACCTCAGCGCCTTCGCGTCGGAACTTGATCACGACCTTATCCAGCGCTGCGACAGCGGTAATATCCCAGAAATGCGCCTGCGTGAGATCGATGGTGACCTTGTTGAGCGCTTCCTTGAAGTCAAAAACTTCAGTGAACTTGTCCGCAGAGCTAAAGAACACCTGGCCCACGACGTGGTAAGTCCGATGCGATTTCGTCTCTTCCAGAGTGCTCTTGATATCCAGGTAGTGCCCGACCTTATTGGCAAAGAACAGCGAAGCCAGCAGCACACCTACCAGTACGCCGTAGGCCAGGTTGTGAGTGGCCACGACGACCACGACGGTCGCCACCATGACGAGGTTGGTCGACAGCGGATGCTCTTTCAGATTACGCAAAGAATCCCAGCTAAAGGTGCCGATGGACACCATGATCATCACAGCCACGAGTGCCGCCATAGGGATTTTGGAGAGCCATTCGCCAAGAAATACCACCATCAGCAGCAGGAAAACGCCGGCACACAATGTCGAGAGACGGGTGCGGCCACCAGATTTCACGTTGATGATCGACTGGCCGATCATGGCGCAACCTGCCATGCCGCCAAGCATGCCGGCAGCGATGTTGGCCACACCCTGGCCTTTGCACTCGCGGTTTTTGTTGCTGGTGGTATCGGTCAGGTCGTCGACGATGGTCGCGGTCATCATTGATTCGAGTAGACCCACTACTGCCAACGCAGCCGAGTACGGGAAAATGATGCGCAGGGTTTCAAAGTTCAGCGGCACTTCGGGCCAAAGGAAAATCGGCAACGTATCCGGCAGTTGGCCCATGTCACCGACGGTGCGAATATCCAAACCGAGGTAAATGGCGACGGCAGTCAGCGTCAGGATGCACACCAACGGTGACGGAATCAGCTTGCCGATCTTCGGTACGTATGGGAACAGGTAGATGATCCCGAGGCCCGCTGCTGTCATGGCGTAGACGTGCCAAGTGACATTCGTAAGTTCCGGCAATTGCGCCATGAAAATCAGGATCGCCAATGCGTTTACGAAACCGGTGACTACCGAGCGTGAAACAAAGCGCATCAACGAGCCAAGCTTCAGGTAGCCGGCAAGGATTTGAAGGACGCCGCATAGTAGAGTCGCGGCCAGCAGGTACTGGAGTCCATGCTCTTTTACCAGCGTAACCATCAGCAGTGCCATGGCGCCTGTCGCCGCCGAGATCATTCCTGGGCGCCCGCCGACAAAGGCGATGACAGCACAGATACAGAAGGAGGCGTAGAGACCGACTTTGGGATCTACCCCGGCGATGATGGAAAAGGCGATGGCTTCCGGGATTAGCGCGAGTGCGACCACCAGCCCCGCGAGCACGTCCGCACGGACGTTGGAAAACCACGTTTGTCTAAGTTTATGCAGCATAGAAATATCCAAGGCAAAGCATCGCGCACGCCAAGGAAAGGCGAGCGAATCGATACAAGTTCAAATTTTGAGGATTTTTTTGCTGTGTGCTTAAGGTGTAAACCAGGCGTACAGCAATGCGCACCCGCGAGCGAGGCTAGCGGAAGCAGGTTGTTGCGAGGGGGCGTAGCGCTAAGGCGGCGTAGGCTGCCAGTAGATCGTTTGGAGTACAGTCATGCTGATGTTCCTGTAGCTCAAGGGGTATGCGAAGCAGAAGTATACAATGAAGCCATCGTCGATTGCGACCCGCTGGCAGGCTCTGCATGAGCTACGTCAGATACAGGCTTATTTCAATGGGTATACCTGCGGGCAAGGCTTTGCTTTCCACTGGTTCTAGTCTGAGCTGGTCTGTGTGCTTAGAGGTGAGTTGGCCAGACGGTTACGCATCTTAGATGCTCTCCCAGGCCACATTCGAGACCAATTGGTTCTCGAAATCTCATATAGAGCCTGGGTGTTACCTAGGTAGGCCTTCCATATTGACTAAAAACGGCTTAGTAAGTAATCGGGGGTTGCTGCTCCTCGTAGCGTTTCATATCCTGAAGCGCTGCAAAAAGCTTACCTTTCTCATGTTCTGTCCAGCGATGGCCAGATTTCCCTATAGGGGCTGATAAGCGAGCGTCGCCGACATCCATAGCTGGAGAGGTGCCAATCAGCTCGCGGAAAGCTGTTTTCTCTTTGGTCGTGATATCCATAACGATTCCTCTCTCCATGAAAGCCTGCGTTGCTTCTCGCAGCGATGCTGAGATCTGCGACAGATTGTGCTGCCGTGTGCTCAGATCTATGAATTTCGTTTCGCCACCAGTGGCAGGGTCATGTTTACCAGCCGTTGCGACGGCCGTCTTGCAGCACCCGTTCTCAGCGTAACAGCTCATGGCGAACGAAGCGCCGCTACCTGCGAATGTCGCAGATTCACCGTGAGCAAGAAAATCTTCGGTCTCATACAAAATCTCGCATGAGGATGTCCTGATCAGACTAATGAGCACTGGTTCAGGTTCAAGATAACCTTCGATCTCACGTTCCACCGCTGGAAGATGCTCGAAATCTAGCGCTGGTTGAGTGAACCACTGCTTCCACTTTTCCACCAAAAGCCCGTCTCCGGCAAATACCATAGCGTGATTACCACGTATTGCCAGCTTGTCAAAGCCTGTGTCGTCCACGTAGGCGAGCAAATTTGGGGATCCGGGGAGGGCAAAGGACCAGCGTGAATCGCTGGCTAGCATTTTTTGCATGCGGCAAATTACATTCGTAGTCATCCCTGCCCACTTTGATTGCGTTCCAATGCGGGCATTATGATGAAAACGGGAGCGCAGTCAATTGGCCAGCATTGGGCTGCCGGCAATTGCTGGAAGCGAGGGAGGGGCGGAGGGCGCCATTTGGCGCCCATCCTAGCATTTAGCGTCTGCGTCGACGTCGGCAATGGGGGCGCACAACCTCGGTGCGTCCGCGGCGATGGCGGACGTACTGACGGACATGGACAGGCCGATTGATAGGGCAGGTTTTCATGAAAGCTTACCTTTGAAGAGCCTCCCTTCTAGTACGGTCGCCAATCGGTGTGCTAAGGTTGAAAACAGATTCCTTAAGAAACACCTGTTGTGCTGCGCTGCATCGAAGGTTTCACAGCGCTGGCGGCTAGAGATTAGGCTGCAACCTAACCTCATAGCTCGACCTTTATTAGTCCGCTCGTTTCTAGTCTACGAGCCGGTTGTGGTCATTTAGCCACGGACCAGGAAGGCCCAGGCTTCGTAACCGTACTCGTGTGCGTCGAGAACCCGATCAGAGTTTTTGACTCGACGGTAGCGAGTGAACACCCATTTGAACCCTGGGGGTGCTGGCTTACGTTCCATTCATAATTCACCTCCTTCCTGAAGGAAATTTTTCTTGCATTATGGGGTCAGTCAACTAGAATACCGCCCGCAAACGACGCGCAAGTGAGGGCCCCTTCAGGGATGCCCGCATCTACCATGATTCAGTGGCGACTGGGTCATGGGAGTTTTCTCATCAATCCCTTTTGGGAATAGATGCTGTTTTGGGTTTCCGCCGCTTTAACGGATACGCCGAAGAGCTGAGCTATTTCATTGATTGACGAACACTTTTTCACCTCCTCAAGTGGCATGAGAAGCGTACCGGCAAAGCTATCTGCCTGCCATTCGCTGCACCTGTATTTCGGTAGCCCTTGGCTACTTCGGTGAAATGTCAGATTCACCGAACCATGAAGTAGGAGGTGTCCTAGTTCGTGGGCGGCTGTGAACCTGTCTCTCCCGTGTCCGTCCACTGCGCGATCATAAACATCCTCTCGAAGCCAAATCTGTTTTTGGCTTGGGATCGTTAGGCCGTGGTTTGCCCCCATCTCCGCCTTCGTACCTTGAATGAATTCGAAGCCAGGCATCACCTCTGGTAGTACCCATTCAAGTATTTGAATAATCGGAAAGGACCCGTCCGGCGTTTTAAAGTAATCCCTAATCCCGCTGGACGAGCTCATGATGTTCATCAGGCTCAGGGGCGGCACCTCGTAAGATGGTCCGCTCATGCTCTTAACCTCGTGGTTTCTTGGCTGCCTTCAGAAGCGATAGGATTTTTTCCATGTCGTCTCCCTCCAGTTCGTTAAATTGACGTGCGAAAGCGAGTGCTGCCTGTTGCTTGAGTGGCGAGGCGCCTATGGTGCTTATCGAGACCTCACCTTTCGTGATCTGTGCGGCGTCGTACAATTCTTGGTATTCATCTGAATGGGTTGGATAGCCGAGGTATTCAGCTACTTTTGCAACGACGTCATCCGTGACCGCCTTTCTGCCGGTTTCAATGGCAGACAGGTAAGCCGAGCTAACGTCCAGGCCAGCGGCCATGTCCTTCAAAAGCATCCCGCGATCGATGCGGATCTTTCTAAGCAGCTTACCGAACTGTGTGAACATTTTCTTTTCTCCCGTAAACCTCTTATCAACCAGTTGCAGAGCGAGATTAACCTTCTCTGGTTAACTCGTCAACTGCAAGGTTAACCACGTCATGGCATTCACAGGATTTTACGTTGGGGCCTTGGCTAGGGGTTTGCGGTGAGCGAAAATTTCTGCAGATTGGGTGCACGGGCCCGGATAGGCTTGCCGTGCACTCAATCTGTATTGCTCGAACGGTGAAGCTTCAGTTCAGTGTTGGTGAAAAAATTTCAGGCGGTGGTGAAAACCTACGTTCTTTCGAATCAATCCCAGCTCAAAGCCCCACCCGTCTGATACTCAATCACCCGAGTCTCAAAGAAGTTCTTCTCTTTCTTCAAGTCCATGATCTCGCTCATCCAAGGGAACGGGTTCGTCGTCCCTGGATACTCTTCCTTCAGACCAATCTGCGACAGGCGACGGTTAGCGATGAACTTGAGGTAGTCCTCCATCATCGCCGCGTTCATGCCCAGCACGCCGCGAGGCATGGTGTCGCGCGCGTATTCGATCTCCAACTGAGTCCCTTGCAGGATCATCTGGGTCGCTTCTTCCTTCATCTCGGCATCCCACAAGTGCGGGTTTTCGATTTTGATCTGGTTGATCACGTCGATGCCGAAGTTCAGGTGCATGGATTCGTCGCGCAGGATGTATTGGAACTGCTCGGCGACGCCGGTCATTTTGTTGCGGCGGCCCATGGAGAGGATCTGGGTGAAGCCGCAGTAGAAGAAGATGCCTTCCAGAACGCAGTAGTAGGCGATCAGGTTGCGCAGCAACTCTTTATCGGTGTCCGGGGTGCCGGTTTCGAACTTCGGATCGGAGATCGAACGGGTGTATTTCAGGCCCCAGGCGGCTTTTTTCGCGACCGATGGGATCTCGTGGTACATGTTGAAGATTTCGCCTTCATCCATGGCCAGCGATTCGATGCAGTACTGGTAGGCGTGGGTATGAATCGCCTCTTCAAACGCCTGGCGCAGGATGTACTGGCGGCATTCGGGGTTGGTGATCAGGCGGTATACGGCCAGGACCAGGTTGTTGGCCACCAGGGAGTCGGCGGTGGAGAAGAAGCCCAGGTTGCGCATCACGATGCGGCGTTCGTCGTCGGTCAGGCCTTCCGGGGTTTTCCAGAGGGCGATGTCGGCGGTCATGTTGACTTCTTGCGGCATCCAGTGGTTTGCGCAGCCGTCCAGGTATTTCTGCCAGGCCCAGTCGTATTTGAATGGCACGAGCTGGTTGAGGTCGGCGCGGCAGTTGATCATGCGTTTTTCATCGACGGCGACACGGGCGGAGGCGCCTTCGAGTTCGGCGAGGCCTTCGGCGACGTCGAGTTTGTCGAGGGCGGCCTTGGCGCGAATGATCGCGGCCGAGTCGCTGGCCGTCACGGCCCGGGCTTCGAGGGCGGCGGCACCGCCGGCGCTGTCGAGGCGGTCCATGTTGGCTTCAGAAGCGTGGCCGGCGTTGGCGCCTTTTACAGCGACTTCGCCGTCGTCTTCTTTGTCGAATTCGTCCCAGCTCAGCATGACGTGTTGTCTCCTGCGTGAGGGCCAGATGCCCGATGAAGGCCTACTGGCCGCGGTGGATCTTGGAAAATCGTTTGTTGCAGCAGCTGACGCAGGCAATAAACAGAAAAATGTACGGGTCGTTCTGAAGCGGCTGTGTACGCGAGGAGGCGCCAGGCCTCTGCGTGGGCTTCAGGCTGGCTTGACTCCCTGTAAGGGAATATTGCAGGCCCGTTTAAGGCGGCATTATAAGGACTTTTTTGCCTACGTGCTGCGGCGAAATAGCCCACGGAGGAGGTCGCGGGCGGTATATCCGCGTGGGAGCAAGGGTTTACAAGGCTTTGGCCGCTGAAGATTTTTTTTGCATGGGTCGGGTGACGGTATTTTTTGATCAAAAAACGAGCGTTTTTTGAGGTTTTGCACTACATGTTGTGTTTGCAAGGGCTTTTTGATGGTTACAGACACAACCAAGCCCGATCAAAATCGGGCTATGGAAAATGCCATTTATGATCAACCGATATGTGCCGAACCGGTGTGGTCATAGCCATCTTCAGCGACAGTAGCGGAGCCGGTGCGGTCGTAGCCATCCTCGGCAACGGTGGCCGAACCGGTTCGGTCGTAACCGTCTTCAGCGACAGCGGAGCCGGTGCGGTCATAACCGTCGGCGGCAAAGGTCTGGGCGGCCAGGACGGACAGGGTCAAGGCGAGGATCAGTTTGGTTTTCATGGAGGTTGCTCCTGGTTCGTTTAAGTTGATCAGCCGTTGGAGCAGCCGGTGCCCATGACGCTGTAGCGCAGGATGTGGCGCTGGCCTTTGGAGTCGTCGTATTCCATCTTGGCCGGGACCACTTCGCAGACGTTCGGGATGTCGCTCATGGAGATGACTTTGGCGATGTCCAGGTGGGTGGAGTAGGTGTACTCCTCAATGGCTGGTTTTTGCTGTGCAACGTCGGTCGGGGCCTCATCTGCCATCGCGGTGACGCTAAGGCCAGCGAGGACCAGAACCCATAAAGCTTTCATCTGTTTCACCTTTTTTGAGGTCGAGTGGGGTCACGCAACCTTTTTGGGGCTGCGTGTGGAACAGGTTTTGGGAGTTGGATTAACGGCCTTCGTGGGGGCTGTGTTGCGTTAATCGTGTTTGCCGGTTGGCGAGGTGGATTTTAGGGGGTGGGGTTAATCGCAAAAAGACCGGGTTTTGATAAACACTGTTGGTTGATCTGGTAATAATCGTTGCAGGTGGCGGGTGTTGTCTGTTGCATCTATGTTGGATTTGCCGCCGCCATCGCGAGCAAGCTCGCTCCCACAATGGGTCTGTGGTGTGTATGGGATTTTCGTTTTATTGGAGATCCCTGTGGGAGCGAGCTTGCTCGCGATGGCGTCAGATCAGCCAGTAGCACTGTTGATTGACACACTGCTATCGCTAGCAGGCTCACTCCCACAGGAAAAGGCCAACTGGCAGGGTTTGCACGTTAGTACCGACATTTTGTAGGGACTTGTTACTACCATCGTCGAATGGTTCTATAGGCTCGCCCCGGCTACAACGGGTACATACAAAAACAACTATGTCACCGAGGTAAGAAAGATGAGTGCGGCTTCTCTGTATCCCGTTCGTCCCGAGGTAGCGGCTAACACGCTGACTGACGAGGCGACCTACAAGGCCATGTACCAGCAGTCGGTGGTCAACCCGGATGGTTTCTGGCGCGAGCAGGCCAAGCGCCTCGACTGGATCAAGCCTTTCACCACGGTGAAGCAGACGTCCTTCGACGATCACCATGTCGACATCAAGTGGTTTGCCGATGGCACCTTGAACGTTTCCTACAACTGCCTCGACCGTCATCTGGCCGAGCGCGGCGATCAGATTGCGATCATCTGGGAGGGCGATGACCCTGCCGAGAGCCGCAATATCACCTATCGCGAGCTGCATGAAGAAGTCTGCAAGTTCGCCAACGCCCTGCGCGGCCAGGACGTGCATCGCGGCGACGTGGTGACGATCTACATGCCGATGATCCCCGAAGCCGTGGTCGCCATGCTGGCCTGCACCCGGATCGGCGCGATTCACTCGGTAGTGTTCGGCGGTTTCTCGCCGGAAGCACTGGCCGGTCGGATTATCGACTGCAAATCCAAAGTGGTGATCACTGCTGACGAAGGTATTCGTGCAGGCAAGAAGATCCCGCTCAAGGCCAACGTCGATGATGCATTGACCAACCCGGAAACCAGCAGCATCCAGAAAGTCATCGTGTGCAAGCGCACGGCTGGCAACATCAAGTGGAACCAGCACCGTGACATCTGGTACGAAGACCTGATGAAAGTGGCCGGTACCGTTTGTGCGCCGAAGGAAATGGGCGCTGAAGAGGCGCTGTTCATCCTCTACACCTCCGGTTCCACCGGTAAGCCAAAGGGCGTGCAGCACACCACCGCCGGTTACCTGCTCTATGCGGCCCTGACCCATGAGCGCGTGTTCGACTACAAACCGGGCGAAGTCTACTGGTGCACCGCCGACGTCGGCTGGGTCACCGGCCACAGCTACATCGTCTACGGCCCGTTGGCCAATGGCGCGACCACGCTGCTATTCGAAGGCGTGCCGAACTACCCGGACATCACCCGTGTGGCCCAGGTCATCGACAAGCACAAGGTCAATATTCTCTACACCGCGCCGACCGCCATCCGCGCGATGATGGCCTCGGGCACCGCCGCTGTCGAAGGTGCCGATGGCAGCAGCCTGCGCCTGCTGGGTTCGGTGGGCGAGCCGATCAACCCGGAAGCCTGGGACTGGTACTACAAGAATGTCGGCAAGGAACGTTGCCCGATCGTCGACACCTGGTGGCAGACCGAAACCGGTGGCGTGCTGATCAGCCCATTGCCGGGTGCCACGGCGTTGAAGCCGGGTTCGGCCACGCGTCCGTTCTTCGGCGTGGTGCCAGCGTTGGTGGACAACCTTGGCAACCTGGTGGAAGGCGCGGCCGAAGGCAACCTGGTGATCCTCGATTCGTGGCCAGGCCAGGCGCGCACGCTGTACGGCGACCACGACCGCTTTGTCGATACCTACTTCAAGACCTTCAGCGGCATGTACTTCACCGGCGACGGTGCGCGTCGTGACGAGGACGGCTACTACTGGATCACCGGTCGGGTGGATGACGTGCTTAACGTCTCCGGCCACCGCATGGGCACGGCCGAGATCGAAAGCGCCATGGTTGCCCACCCGAAAGTCGCCGAAGCGGCGGTGGTGGGTGTGCCGCACGACATCAAGGGGCAGGGCATTTATGTCTACGTGACCCTCAATGCCGGCGAAGAAACCAGCGAGGCCTTGCGTCTGGAACTGAAGAACTGGGTGCGCAAGGAGATCGGTCCGATTGCCTCGCCAGACGTGATCCAGTGGGCCCCGGGCCTGCCGAAGACCCGTTCCGGCAAGATCATGCGCCGCATCCTGCGCAAGATCGCCACGGCGGAATACGATGGGCTGGGTGATATCTCCACCTTGGCTGATCCGGGTGTGGTGGCGCATCTGATCGAGACGCACAAGACCATGAACGTCGCCTGACGGTAACCCGTAACACCGAAAAGCCCTGCCCGGTTTTGCCGAGCGGGGTTTTTTATGGTCGCTAAGGCCAGGAGAGTTTGACGTGTGGTGCCTTTGTGGCGAGGGAGCTTGCTCCCGCTCGGCTGCGCAGCAGTCGTAAACCGGCCAATGCGGTATGACTGAACGACCGCTGTGCCTGGCTTTGGGGATGCTGCGCAGCCCAGCGGGAGCAAGCTCCCTCGCCACGGGTTCGATGGATGAATAAATATCGGCGTTTAAAGTAGGAGGGGGCTGAACGTTACCGGTGTTTCGGAATGTGTAACCAAAGGCGCCACAACGGGGCGATGTGAAACGCGAAGCCCCGTTATAGGGCGGTTCCAGGCGTCTTGGAAAACAAGGCGACACGCTGTGCTTGCCGGATTAGAAGGGTTTGCGAATAATGGGCCCGCAATTTGCAGCATAGATCGGTTTCCTTTCTTTTGCTCTTGCATGAATTTGCGGGGCTGTCAATGCGCTCAGGTCGCGTTTTCTGTGCTTCTGTAATTTGTTGTCGCATTGAAGAAATATCGGCTTCGGGCCTGTCGTTAGAATGCCGATCACTCGCTCGTCGTGAGCTGCGTTGAATTGACGCACGCTTTCTTAGGACGCAGCACTAAAGTTCGTTCCACCCATTCGCATATTGGGCTGTTGCTCACTCTGCCGTTTTTGCCCTTTCCCGATGGAGTCCCAAGATGAAGAAACTTGTGCTGCTTGGCGCCCTGGCACTGTCCGTGCTGTCCCTGTCGACATTCGCCGCAGAAAAGCCCCTGAAAATCGGTATCGAAGCGGCTTACCCTCCGTTCGCCTCGAAGGCCCCGGACGGCAGTATCGTCGGTTTCGACTACGACATCGGCAATGCACTGTGCGAAGAGATGAAGGTCAAGTGCGTGTGGGTCGAGCAGGAATTCGACGGCCTGATCCCGGCGCTCAAGGTGCGCAAGATCGACGCGATCCTGTCTTCCATGTCCATCACTGAAGATCGCAAGAAGTCTGTTGATTTCACCAACAAGTATTACAACACCCCGGCTCGTCTGGTGATGAAGGCCGGCACTCAGGTCAGCGAAGGCCTGACCGAGCTCAAGGGCAAGAACGTCGGCGTGCAGCGCGGTTCGATCCACGAGCGCTTCGCCCGTGAAGTCCTGGCCCCGCTGGGTGCCGAGATCAAGCCGTACGGTTCGCAGAATGAAATCTACCTGGACCTGTCCGCCGGCCGTCTCGACGGCACCGTGGCAGACGCTACCCTGTTGGATGACGGTTTCCTCAAGACCGACGCCGGCAAGGGCTTTGCGTTCGTGGGCCCGGCCTTCACCGACGTCAAATACTTCGGTGACGGTGTAGGCATCGCGGTTCGCAAGGGTGATGCCCTCAAGGACAAGATCAACGGCGCGATTGCCGCCATTCGCGAGAACGGCAAATACAAGCAAATCCAGGACAAGTACTTCGCCTTCGATATCTACGGCCAGTAACAACGTCCCGCCACTCGTGCGAAATGGCGCAAGCAACAGGATCTCTGCGGTTTGCGCCATTTTTTCATCCCACTCTCGAGGACCTGAATCATGTTGAAAGGCTACGGGGCTGTCATCCTCGATGGCGCATGGTTGACGCTTGAGCTCGCCTTGTCGTCCATGGCCCTGGCCATTGTCCTGGGGCTGATCGGCGTCGCGTTGCGCCTCTCGCCAGTGCGCTGGCTGGCGTGGCTGGGTGACCTGTATTCCACGGTCATTCGCGGCATTCCCGACCTTGTGCTGATCCTGCTGATTTTCTATGGCGGCCAGGACCTGCTCAATCGCGTGGCGCCGATGCTCGGTTATGACGATTACATCGACCTGAACCCGCTGGCGGCCGGCATCGGTACCCTGGGGTTCATCTTCGGTGCGTACCTGTCGGAAACCTTTCGCGGTGCATTCATGGCTATCCCCAAAGGGCAGGCCGAAGCGGGCATGGCGTATGGCATGAGTGGGTTCCAGGTGTTTTTCCGGGTGATGGTGCCGCAGATGATTCGCCTGGCGATTCCGGGGTTCACCAACAACTGGCTGGTGTTGACCAAGGCCACGGCGCTGATTTCGGTGGTGGGCCTGCAAGACATGATGTTCAAGGCCAAGCAGGCGGCGGATGCCACCCGCGAGCCTTTCACCTTCTTCCTGGCGGTGGCGGCAATGTACCTGGTGATTACCAGTGTCTCGCTGCTGGCATTGCGTCAACTCGAGAAGCGCTACTCGGTAGGCATAAGGGCGGCTGATCTATGATCTTCGACTACAACGTCATCTACGAAGCCTTGCCGCTGTACTTCAGCGGCCTGCTGACCACCTTGAAGCTGCTGGCCCTGTCGCTGTTCTTTGGTCTGCTGGCGGCGTTGCCCCTGGGGCTGATGCGGGTGTCCAAGCAGCCGGTCATCAACATGACCGCCTGGCTCTATACCTATGTGATTCGCGGCACGCCGATGCTGGTGCAGCTGTTTTTGATCTACTACGGATTGGCGCAGTTCGAAGCCGTACGCGAGAGCTTCCTCTGGCCGTGGCTGTCCAGCGCGACCTTCTGTGCCTGCCTGGCCTTTGCCATCAATACCAGCGCCTACACCGCCGAAATCATCGCCGGCAGCCTGCGCGCCACGCCTAACGGTGAGATCGAGGCGGCCAAGGCCATGGGCATGTCACGCTACAAGTTGTATCGCCGGATCCTGCTGCCATCGGCCCTGCGCCGGGCGCTGCCGCAGTACAGCAACGAAGTGATCATGATGTTGCAGACCACCAGCCTGGCCTCCATCGTGACCCTGATCGACATCACCGGTGCCGCGCGCACGGTGAATGCGCAGTACTACTTGCCGTTCGAGGCTTACATCACGGCCGGCGTTTTCTACCTGTGCCTGACTTTTATCCTGGTGCGCCTGTTCAAGCTGGCCGAGCGCCGCTGGCTGGGTTACCTGGCCCCGCGCAAGCACTGATAACGCATCGATCCGATCGACTGCTCAACGACTGACGTTTTGTGAGAACCGACCGCATGTACAAGCTCGAAGTCCAAGACCTGCATAAACGCTATGGCAGTCACGAGGTGCTCAAGGGTGTGTCCCTCAAGGCCGCCGCCGGCGATGTGATCAGCATCATCGGCTCCAGTGGCTCGGGCAAAAGTACCTTCCTGCGTTGCATCAACCTGCTTGAGCAACCCCATGCCGGCAAGATTCTGCTCAACAACGAAGAGCTGAAACTGGTGGCTGGCAAGGACGGTGCCTTGAAGGCCGCCGACCCCAAGCAACTGCAGCGCATGCGTTCGCGGCTGTCGATGGTGTTCCAGCATTTCAACCTGTGGTCCCACATGACCGCGCTGGAAAACATCATGGAAGCGCCGGTGCATGTGCTGGGCGTAGCCAAGGCCGAGGCGCGCGAAAAGGCCGAGCACTACCTGAACAAGGTCGGCGTGGCGCATCGCAAGGACGCCTACCCGGGCCATATGTCCGGCGGTGAACAGCAGCGCGTGGCGATTGCCCGGGCGCTGGCGATGGAGCCGGAAGTCATGCTGTTCGACGAGCCGACTTCGGCCCTTGATCCGGAACTGGTGGGCGATGTGCTCAAAGTGATGCAGGCCCTGGCGCTGGAAGGCCGGACCATGGTGGTGGTGACCCACGAGATGGGCTTTGCCCGGGAAGTGTCGAACCAACTGATCTTCCTGCACAAAGGCATCGTTGAAGAAAGCGGCAACCCGCGCGAAGTGCTGGTCAATCCGCAATCGGAGCGGCTGCAACAATTTCTTTCGGGCAGCCTCAAGTAATCGCTCCCGTTACGCACCTGATTCAGGTCATGCTGCGCATCGCGCGCCAGATGGTCTAATTTGGTTGCAGCCGCTTTTGGCTTTAACACTGTTTTCGCTTCGGATTGCCCACCATGACTGCCCATCGAATTGGTTTCCTGATTTGGCCCAGCACTAAAGCCTTGACGCTGGCGCTGGCCGAGGAGGCCTTGCGTGTTGCTCAGCGGGTGCATCCGGATGTCGTCTACGAATTGTCGTTTTTGCAGGCCGAGCCGCAGACCGAAGGCGCCTGGCAGCTACCGGGCGAACCCTGGGCCGGCAAGCTTGAAGGTTTCCAGAAACTGTTTCTGCTGGCTGACGAACCCCCGACCGCTCTTGCGCCGCCCCTGAGCAGCGCGCTCAAACAGCTGGTGCGTGCCGGTTGTGTGATTGGCGGTTTGTCCGCCGGTGTCTACCCGTTGGCCCAACTGGGTCTTCTCGATGGTTTCCGCGCCGCCGTGCATTGGCGCTGGCAGGACGACTTTTCCGAGCGTTTCCCCAAGGTCATTGCCACCAGCCATCTGTTTGACTGGGACCGCGATCGCCTGACCGCTTGCGGTGGTATGTCGGTGCTCGATCTGCTGCTGGCTGTGTTGGCGCGCGATCACGGCGCGGAACTGGCCGGCGCGGTCTCGGAAGAACTGGTGGTCGAGCGCATCCGCGAGGGGGGTGAGCGCCAGCGTATCCCGTTGCAGAACCGTCTGGGCTCCAGCCATCCGAAGCTCACCCAGGCCGTGCTGTTGATGGAAGCCAACATCGAAGAACCGCTGACCACCGACGAAATTGCCCAGCATGTGTGCGTGTCCCGTCGCCAGTTGGAGCGGATTTTCAAGCAATACCTCAATCGCGTGCCGAGCCAGTACTACCTGGAACTGCGTCTGAACAAGGCGCGGCAGATGCTGATGCAGACCAGCAAATCGATCATTCAGATCGGCCTGTCCTGCGGCTTCTCCTCGGGGCCGCATTTTTCCAGCGCCTATCGCAACTTCTTCGGCGCCACGCCCCGGGAAGACCGCAACCAGCGGCGCAGCAGCAGCCCATTCGAATTGTCGTCGGTGCCGTCCGAACGGGGCTAGGGCCGGCGCCTCCTCTGTAAGGACGGGGGTATGTAACCCTGTGGCGAGGGGATAAATCCCCTCGCCACAAGGTTTTGCATGGCCAGGGAAATGTAGAAGCCAACGCCTAAAATCCCGCGACAACGTTTAAACTGCGCCTTTGCGACGCTATTTGTCGCATTGCCATAAACCCGCTAAAAACGGGGGTTGGCGCTATAAGAAGTTGTCGCTTGGCGACAAGGCCGGGCTGAAAACTGTCCTTACAATCCCCTCATCGCTCGCCAGTTCCAGGCGGGTGTTCCTCTTCAGGAGACTCCGATGTCCGTTGAGCAAGCCGCCGTACAACGCGCCGATTTCGATCAGGTTATGGTCCCCAACTATGCGCCTGCTGCTTTCATCCCTGTGCGTGGCGCCGGTTCCCACGTGTGGGACCAGTCCGGTCGCGAACTGATCGACTTCGCCGGCGGTATCGCGGTCAACGTATTGGGGCACGCCCATCCGAAACTGGTCGCCGCCCTGACCGAACAAGCGAACAAGCTGTGGCATGTGTCCAACGTCTTTACCAATGAGCCGGCCCTGCGCCTGGCCCATAAACTGGTCAATGCAACCTTTGCCGAGCGGGCTTTCTTCTGCAACTCCGGCGCCGAAGCCAACGAGGCCGCCTTCAAGCTGGCCCGTCGCGTCGCGTTCGATCGTTTCGGGAGCGAGAAGTACGAAATCATTGCCGCGCTCAACAGCTTCCACGGCCGTACGCTGTTCACCGTGAACGTGGGCGGGCAATCGAAGTATTCTGACGGTTTCGGTCCTAAAATCACCGGTATTACCCACGTCCCTTACAACGACCTGGCGGCTTTGAAAGCGGCCATTTCGGACAAGACGTGCGCCGTGGTGCTGGAGCCGATCCAGGGCGAGGGCGGCGTATTGCCGGCCGAGCTGGGTTACCTGCAAGGTGCCCGTGATTTGTGCGATGCCCACGACGCGCTGCTGGTATTCGATGAAGTGCAGACCGGCATGGGCCGTAGCGGCCACTTGTTCGCCTACATGCATTACGGCGTGGTCCCGGACATCCTCACCAGCGCCAAGAGCCTGGGCGGTGGTTTCCCGATCGCGGCAATGCTCACCACTGAAGCGTTGGCCAAGCATCTGGTGGTCGGCACCCACGGCACCACTTATGGCGGCAACCCGCTGGCGTGTGCGGTGGCCGAAGCGGTGATCGATACCGTCAATACGCCTGAAGTGCTCGAAGGCGTGAAAGCCAAGCACCGCAAGTTCAAGACCCGCTTGGAGCAGATCGGCGAGAAATACGGCCTGTTCACCCAGGTGCGTGGTTTGGGGCTGCTGATCGGCTGTGTGCTGAACGACGCCTGGAAAGGCAAGGCCAAGGACATTTTCAACGCTGCTGAACAGGAAGGCCTGATGATCCTGCAGGCAGGTCCGGACGTGATTCGTTTCGCGCCGAGCCTGGTGGTCGAAGATGCTGACATCGATGCCGGCCTGGACCGCTTCGAGCGGGCCGCGGCGAAGCTTACGCAAGCCTAAGGCTGAGCCGGACCCCTTGTGGGAGCGAGCTTGCTCGCGATGGTGCCGGATCAGTCAGCATTGATGTTGACTGACACACCGCTATCGCGAGCAAGCTCGCTCCCACAGGAGTCTTGCAGCGGCTGAAAAATCGAAGACCGCCGCAGATGCAATGCGGGTCAGCGTGTCGTTTAGTTATTTTTCTGTGTATCGACCCTTCGGTCGAACCATTTATTTCAAGTAAAGGAGTGACACCATGCTGGTGATGCGCCCCGCACAAATGGCGGATCTGGGCGAGGTACAGCGTCTGGCTGCGGACAGTCCGATCGGTGTCACTTCCTTGCCGGATGACGTGGAACGCCTGAGCGACAAGATCGCCGCGAGTGAAGCCTCGTTTGCCGCCGAAGTCAGCTTCAACGGCGAAGAAAGCTATTTCTTCGTCCTTGAAGATACCGCGACCGGCAAGCTGGCGGGCTGTTCGGCCATCGTTGCCTCGGCCGGTTATTCCGAGCCGTTCTACAGTTTCCGCAACGAAACGTTCGTTCACGCCTCCCGTGAGCTGAAGATCCACAACAAGATCCACGTGCTTTCCCAGTGCCACGACCTGACCGGCAACAGCTTGCTGACCAGCTTCTATGTGGTGCCGGAATTGGTCGGTTCGCCCTGGTCGGAACTCAATTCGCGTGGGCGCCTGCTGTTCGTCGCCAGCCATCCGGAGCGCTTTGCCGATTCGGTGGTGACCGAGATCGTCGGCTACAGCGATGAAAATGGCGACTCGCCGTTCTGGGACGCCATCGGTCGCAACTTCTTCGACCTCAACTACGCTGCCGCCGAGCGCCTGTGCGGGCTGAAGAGCCGCACCTTCCTCGCCGAGCTGATGCCGCATTACCCGATCTACGTGCCGCTGTTGCCGGACGCCGCCCAGGAAGCCATGGGCCAGGTCCATCCGCGTGCGCAGATCACTTTCGACATCCTCATGCGCGAGGGTTTCGAGACCGATCATTACATCGACATCTTTGACGGTGGCCCGACTCTGCATGCCCGTGTCTCGGGGATCCGCTCGATTGCCCAGAGCCGGGTGGTGCCGGTCAAGCTCGGCGAGCCCGTCAAGGGCGCCGGCCGGCAATACCTGGTGGCCAACGCCCAGTTGCAGGATTACCGCGCCGTTCTGTTGGAGCTTGACTACGCGCCCGGCAAACCGGTGACCCTGGATATGGAAGCGGCCGAAGCCTTGGGCGTCGGTGAGGGTGCCAGCGTGCGCCTGGTGGCGGTTTAACGCCTTACAGCGAAGTTTCGCGGGTGGCGCAAGCGGCCCGTTTGAGGAGATAGCATGATCGTTCGTCCCGTACGCAGCAGCGATTTACCCGCTCTGATTGCCCTGGCCCGCAGCACCGGCACCGGCCTGACCACCTTGCCGGCCAACGAGGAGCGCCTGGCTCATCGGGTCGGCTGGGCCGAGAAGACTTTTCGCGGCGAAGCCGGACGTGGCGATGCGGACTACCTGTTCGTGCTCGAAGACGACGACGGCCGTGTGGTGGGCATCTCTGCCATCGCCGGGGCCGTTGGGCTGCGCGAGCCGTGGTACAACTTCCGGGTCGGCCTGACGGTCAGTGCCTCCCAGGAGCTGAACATCTATCGGGAAATCCCGACGCTGTTTTTGGCCAACGACCTGACCGGCAACTCCGAGCTGTGTTCGCTGTTCCTGCACGCCGACTACCGCACTGGCCTCAATGGCCGCATGTTGGCCAAGGCGCGGCTGCTGTTCATCGCCGAATTCCCGAACCTGTTTGGCAACAAGATCATCGCCGAGATGCGTGGCATGTCCGATGACCGAGGCCGCTCGCCGTTCTGGGAAAGCCTGGGGCGACACTTTTTCAAGATGGAGTTCAGCCAGGCCGACTACCTGACCGGCGTGGGCAACAAGGCTTTCATCGCTGAGCTGATGCCCAAGTTCCCGCTGTACACCTGTTTCCTGTCGGAGGATGCCCGGGCGGTGATCGGCCAGGTTCATCCCGACACGGAGCCGGCGCTGTCGATGCTCAAGAGCGAAGGTTTCAGTTACCAGGGTTACGTCGACATCTTCGACGCCGGCCCGGCCGTTGAATGTGAAACCGGCAAGATCCGCGCGATCCGCGACAGCCAGGCACTGGTATTGGCCATCGGCACGCCGGGCGACGACGCCACGCCGTTCATCATGCATAACCGCAAACGCGAAGACTGCCGCATCACTGCTGCACCGGCGCGCTTAGCCGCGGGCACCCTGGTGGTTGATCCGCTGACTGCCAAACGTCTTCAACTCAACGCTGGCGATCAGGTGCGCGCCGTTGCGTTGTCCGCTGCTCGGGAGTCGAAATAATGAAGTCGCTGTACATCGCTGGAAGCTGGCTGGAAGGTCAGGGTGATCTCTTTGAGTCGTTGAACCCGGTGACCCAGCAAGTGCTGTGGTCTGGCAATGGCGCCACGGCGGCGCAGGTGGAGTCGGCGGTGCAGGCCGCGCGTCAGGCCTTCCCGGACTGGGCCCGCCGTTCGCTGGATGAGCGTATCCAGGTGCTGGAAGCGTTTGCCGCTGCCTTGAAGAGCCACGCCGATGAACTGGCCCACTGCATCGGTGAAGAAACCGGCAAGCCGTTGTGGGAAGCGACCACCGAAGTCACCAGCATGGTCAACAAGGTCGCCATTTCGATTCAGAGCTACCGTGAGCGGACCGGCGAAAAAAGCGGCCCCCTGGGTGACGCCATCGCTGTGCTGCGGCACAAGCCCCACGGTGTGGTGGCAGTGTTCGGCCCTTACAACTTCCCCGGCCATTTGCCCAACGGTCACATCGTCCCGGCCTTGTTGGCGGGCAACACCGTGTTGTTCAAACCCAGCGAACTGACCCCGAAAGTCGCTGAGCTGACGGTCAAGTGCTGGGTCGAGGCCGGCCTGCCGGCGGGCGTGCTGAACCTGCTGCAAGGCGCGCGGGAAACTGGTATCGCCCTGGCGGCCAATCCGGGCATCGACGGGTTGTTTTTCACCGGCTCCAGCCGCACCGGCAACCTGTTGCATCAACAGTTTTCCGGGCGCCCGGACAAGATCCTGGCGCTGGAAATGGGCGGTAATAATCCGCTGGTGGTGGATGAGGTGGCGGACGTCGACGCGGCGGTCTACACCATCATTCAGTCGGCCTTCATTTCTGCCGGGCAGCGCTGTACCTGCGCGCGCCGCCTGTTGGTGCCCGAAGGGGCGTGGGGCGATGCCTTGCTGGCGCGCCTGGTGGCGGTCAGCTCGACGCTGGAAGTCGGCGCCTTTGATCAGCAACCGGCGCCGTTCATGGGCTCGGTGATTTCCCTGGCCGCAGCGAAGGCGCTGATGGACGCGCAGAACCATTTGCTCGGCCTGGGCGCCGTGCCGCTGTTGACCATGACCCAACCGCAAGCCCAGGCGGCGTTGCTGACGCCGGGCATCCTGGATGTGACGACGGTAGCCGAGCGTCCTGATGAAGAACTGTTCGGGCCGTTGTTGCAGGTGATTCGCTACGCGGACTTCGCCGCGGCAATCACCGAGGCCAACAACACCCAATATGGCTTGGCTGCAGGTCTGCTGTCGGATTCCCAGGAGCGCTACCAGCAGTTTTGGCTGCAGAGCCGTGCCGGCATCGTCAACTGGAACAAGCAACTGACGGGAGCGGCCAGCAGCGCGCCGTTCGGCGGTGTTGGGGCCTCGGGCAACCACCGCGCCAGTGCCTATTACGCAGCCGACTATTGTGCGTATCCGGTGGCTTCCCTGGAGACACCAAGCCTTGTCATGCCGGCTGCCCTTACTCCCGGCGTGAGCATGGTGTGAACCCCAATCGCGAGCAAGCTCGCTCCCACAAAGGATTGCGCAAAACCCTGTGGGAGCGAGCTTGCTCGCGATGGCCGCGCTGCGGTTGTTACTTGATGCCTATAAAAAACAGATTCTCGTGGAGCCTCGCTGATGAAATCCTATGAAGTCAACTTTGACGGTCTAGTGGGGCCGACCCACAACTACGGCGGGCTCTCGTACGGCAACGTCGCGTCCCAGAGCAATAGCCAGCAGTCCTCCAACCCCAAGGAAGCGGCGTTGCAGGGCCTGGCGAAAATGAAGGCGCTGATGGACATGGGCTTCCAGCAAGGTGTGCTGGCGCCACAGGAGCGTCCCGACGTGGCGGCCCTGCGTCGGTTGGGTTTTGCCGGCAGCGATGCCCAGGTCATTCAGCAGGCTGCCAAAGAAGCGATGCCGCTGCTGGTCGCCAGTTGCTCGGCCTCCAGCATGTGGGTGGCCAACGCCGCCACTGTCAGCCCAAGCGCCGACACAGCTGACGGCCGCGTGCATTTCACCGCCGCCAACCTGAACTGCAAATACCACCGCAGCATTGAACACCCGACCACCAGTCGCGTACTGGGGGCGATGTTTGCCGATCAGCAGCACTTCGCCCACCACGCCGCGCTGCCGGCGGTGGCGCAGTTCGGCGACGAAGGCGCGGCCAACCACACGCGTTTCTGCCGGACCTACGGCGAGGCCGGTGTTGAATTCTTCGTGTTCGGCCGCAGCGCCTTCGATACCCGTTTTCCCGCGCCGCAGAAGTACCCGGCGCGCCAGACCCTGGAAGCTTCTCAGGCAGTAGCTCGTCTGCATGGTCTGAGGGAGGAGGGCGTGGTCTACGCCCAACAGAACCCATCGGTGATCGACCAGGGCGTGTTCCACAATGATGTGATCGCGGTGGGCAACGGCGAAGTGTTGTTCTATCACGAGGATGCGTTTCTCGAGACCGACCGGATGCTGGCCGAGCTGAGCAGCAAACTCGCCAAGGTCGGTGGGAAATTTCAGTCGGTGTGCGTGCCGCGTTCGGCGGTTACCGTCGATGACGCGGTACGTTCCTACCTGTTCAATAGCCAGTTGCTGTCGCGTCCCGACGGCTCGATGCTGTTGATCGTGCCGGAGGAGTGCCGCGGCAACGAACGCGTCTGGCAGTACCTGCAAGGCCTGACGGGCTCTGGCGGGGTGATCGGCGAAGTGAAGGTCTTCGACCTCAAGCAAAGCATGCAGAACGGCGGTGGCCCGGCTTGCCTGAGGCTGCGCGTGGCCCTCAATGAAACCGAGCTGGCCGCCGTCAACCCAGGGGTTATCATGACCGCGCCGTTGTACGATTCGCTGACCCAATGGGTCGAGCGTCACTACCGCGATCGCATGACCGAAAACGACCTGGCGGACCCGCAGTTGCTGCTCGAATGCCGGGCGGCACTGGATGAGCTGACACAAATCCTTAAACTTGGCGCGGTTTATCCTTTCCAGATCAATTGAAAGCGCGCGCGACCTGACTACAGTCAAAGCAGGGCGCGTTGCCTTTTCCCCCCGACGAGAACGTAAAAACATGAGCGATACCTTGCAACTGATCCTTGAAGACACCGACGGCACCCAACTGGAAACCTCCTGCACCCGCGTTGCGGTCATGTGGCAGGGCAAAGAGTTGTGGATCCAGCAGGACGGCCGCGGTCAGTTGCTGATCGGCGTCGATGTCGAAGAAGGCGATGAGGAATACGCCAACCTGTTGTTGCGCCCGTTGGCGACCAACCTGGTGAGCCTGCAACTGGAAATGGAACCGGCCGACATGGGCGACGATGATCATGTCCATGGCCCGGATTGCGGCCACGACCATTAAGGAGCCGCGCTATGCTCGCCCTCGGCAAATTGCTTGAACTGACCCTCGCTGGCCGTGAACCGGCGGAGAAGACTCAACTGACTGTCGAGGGCGTACGGATGCGCTGGCTGAGCGAGGGCGCGCTGGAGGTCAAGCCGCCCCAGGCCCGGGACAATGGCCAGGACCTGTTACTGTCAGCCGGTATCCACGGCAACGAAACCGCACCGATCGAACTGCTTGATCGGTTGCTGCACGACATCGCCCGTGGGGATCTCAAGCCACGGGCACGCATTCTGTTTCTGTTCGGCAATCCCGAGGCGATTCGTCGCGGAGAGCGTTTTGTCGAGCAGGACGTCAATCGGTTGTTCAATGGTCGCCATGAGTTGAGCGGCGGCGCCGAGGCGTTGCGGGCTTGCGAATTGGAGCGGTTGGCCGCCAGTTTCTTCAGCGTGCCGGACCGCAGTCGCTTGCATTACGACCTGCACACCGCCATCCGGGGTTCGAAGATCGAGCAATTTGCCTTGTATCCGTGGAAGGAAGGTCGCCGGCATTCACGCCGTGAACTGGCGCGGCTGCGCGCCGCCGGCATGGAAGCGGTGCTGCTGCAGAACAAACCGTCCATTGTGTTCAGCGCCTACACCTATGACCAGTTGGGTGCCGAGTCTTTCACCCTGGAACTGGGCAAGGCCCGACCATTCGGGGAAAACGACGGCGTCAACGTCAGTCTGCTGGAAACCCGTCTGCAACAGATCATCGAAGGCACCGAACCCGAATCGGACGAAAGTCTGGACGGCCTGCAACTGTTCAGCGTCGCGCGGGAAATCATCAAGCACAGCGACAGTTTCCGCCTGAACCTGCCGGCGGACATCGAGAACTTCTCGGAGCTTGGAAAAGGTTATGTGCTGGCCGAAGACATTGCCCAGACCCGCTGGGTGATCGAAGAAGAGGGCGCCAGGATCATCTTCCCCAACCCCAAGGTGAAGAATGGTTTGCGGGCCGGGATCCTGATTGTGCCGGCGACGGACGAAAACCTGATCTGAAGTCCCCACAAAACCAATGTGGGAGCGAGCTTGCTCGCGATAGCGGTGTTTCAGTCAATCCTGAAAGTGACTGACACTCGGCTATCGCGAGCAAGCTCGCTCCCACAGTTTTTTTGCAGCTTTTAAACCGCTACCGCCCGCTGTTCGCTACGCCGCAACGCCCGGGTCTTGTGCAGGGTATCGGCACAGGTCTTCGCCGCTTCCTGGCCCTTGTGCACGAAATGCTCAAAGAAGAACTTCTGATGTTCTTCCCCAGCGTGGAAGTGATGGGGGGTGAGTACGACCGAGAACACCGGCACCTCGGTTTCCAGCTGAACCTGCATCAGGCCGCTGATCACCGATTGGGCGACGAATTCGTGACGGTAGATGCCGCCGTCCACCACCAGGCCTGCGGCGACGATGCCGGCGTAGCGGCCAGACTTGGCCAGCAGCTTGGCATGTAGCGGGATCTCGAAGGCGCCGCCGACTTCGAAGAAGTCGATATCGCTTTCCTGATAACCCTGACTGATCATTTCGGCGACGAAGCCTTTGCGGCTCTGGTCGACGATTTCCTTGTGCCAGCAGGCCTGGATGAACGCGACGCGCTCGCCCGGATGATGTTTGCTTTTGCTGTCGATTGCGGTGGGTTGCATGTTCTGGTTCCTGTTTGTGTAAAAAACAGGGCGTCATGAATCGAAGGGGATTCGAGGGTGCGTCGCGCGCAGACAGTCGCAGACGGCCCCTGGGTGCCGATCCCGTTCTCTCTTCATCCGGACTATGACCGTCGGCCCCGGAATCACACCGGGTCTGCTGACCTTGACGCTACACCGCAAAAGCCGTGTATCGCCAAGCGCTCGCGGGCTATGCACCTTGCGTGCAATTACCGCCGGTGGGGAATTGCACCCCGCCCTGAGAACGTTTCGCCGCCATGGTTTTTGGCGGCGCAGGATTTTTAACACATAACCCCTGTGGGAGCGAGCTTGCTCGCGATAGCGGTGGTTCAGATTGCATTGATGTTGGATGCGCTGCCGCCATCGCGAGCAAGCTCGCTCCCACAGGTGTTCTGAGAGATCTTCAGGTGCAGGTGATCTTTTCCTTCGACTGGTCTTGATTAATCGTCGCCATGACCGCAGTAATTGACCTTCGAAAGGGAATTCCCCCCACCCGCACCCGAGGCCAGATTCATGAGCGTTATCGATCTTCGCAGCGACACCGTCACCCAACCTTCCGCCGCCATGCTGGATGCGATGGCCAGCGCGCCGACCGGCGACGATGTGTATGGCGAAGATCCGACCGTCAATCGCCTCGAGGCCGAACTGGCCGGGCGCCTGGGCTTTGCCGCGGCGCTGTTCGTACCCACCGGCACCATGAGCAACTTGCTGGGGCTGATGGCCCATTGCGAGCGTGGTGATGAATACATCGTTGGCCAGCAGGCTCACACCTATAAATACGAAGGCGGCGGGGCGGCGGTACTGGGTTCAATCCAGCCGCAACCCCTTGACGTGCAAGCGGACGGCTCTCTGGACCTGGAGCAAGTTGCTGCCGCGATCAAAGCCGATGACTTCCACTTCGCCCGTACTCGCCTGCTGGCGCTGGAAAACACCATGCAAGGCAAGGTCCTGCCGCTGGACTATCTGGCCCGGGCCCGGCGTTTCACGCGCGAGCACGGCCTGGCGTTGCACCTTGACGGCGCGCGGCTGTACAACGCCGCGGTCAAGTTGAACGTCGATGCCCGGGAGATCACCCAACATTTCGATTCGGTGTCGGTGTGCCTGTCCAAGGGCCTTGGCGCTCCCGTTGGCTCGGTCCTCTGCGGCAGCGTCGAACTGATCGGCAAGGCGCGCCGGCTGCGCAAGATGGTGGGCGGGGGTATGCGCCAGGCCGGGATCCTGGCTGCGGCGGGGTTGTATGCCCTGGATCATCAGGTCCAGCGCCTGGCCGATGACCACGCCAATGCCCAGCGGCTTGCCGAGGGCTTGCGTGGGGCGGGTTACGAGGTCGAGCCGGTGCAGACCAACATGGTCTACGTGCAGATGGGCGAGCGGGCCGAGGCCATCAGGGCGTTTGCCGCCGAGCGTGGTATCAAGCTCAGCGCAGCGCCACGCCTGCGAATGGTGACCCACATGGATGTCAGCGCCGCGCAAATCGACGAAGTGATCCGCTCTTTCGTCGACTTTTCCCGTAACTGACCCGCCAAGCGGCCCAATTGACAGTTTCTATCGCATAAACACGCTGTACCCCACGCGAAGGGCCGATATAATGCGGCCCTTTGCCGTTGCTTCGTCTGTTGACGTTTTGCACAGGCCTTTGGCCGCAGCCTCCGTGGAAGAACCTAATGAAAAGCGCAGAAATCCGTGAAGCCTTCCTTCGCTTCTTCGAAGAGCAAGGCCACACCCGAGTAGCCTCCAGCTCTTTGATTCCGGGCAACGACCCGACCCTGCTGTTCACCAACGCGGGGATGAACCAGTTCAAGGACTGCTTCCTGGGCCAGGAAAAACGTGCCTACACCCGTGCCGTCAGCAGCCAGAAATGCGTGCGCGCCGGCGGCAAGCACAACGACCTGGAAAACGTCGGCTATACCGCTCGTCACCACACCTTCTTCGAAATGCTGGGTAACTTCAGCTTCGGTGATTATTTCAAGCGCGACGCCATCACCTTTGCCTGGACCTTCCTGACCTCCGACAAGTGGCTGAACCTGCCCAAGGAGAAGCTCTGGGTAACGGTCTACGCCAGCGATGACGAGGCTTATGACATCTGGACCAAAGAGGTCGGTGTCCCGGCTGAACGCATGGTGCGCATTGGCGACAACAAGGGCGCGCCATACGCTTCCGATAACTTCTGGACCATGGGCGACACCGGCCCGTGCGGCCCTTGCACCGAGATTTTCTACGATCACGGCGCCGACATCTGGGGCGGCCCACCCGGCTCGCCGGAAGAAGATGGCGACCGCTACATCGAGATCTGGAACAACGTCTTCATGCAGTTCAACCGCACCGCCGATGGCGTGTTGCATCCGTTGCCAGCGCCGTCGGTCGACACCGGCATGGGCCTGGAGCGGATCAGTGCGGTGTTGCAGCACGTTCACTCCAACTACGAAATCGACCTGTTCCAGAGCCTGTTGAGTGCTTCGGCCAAGGCCATCGGTTGCAGTAACGACAACCAGGCTTCGCTCAAAGTGGTGGCCGACCATATCCGTTCCTGCGGCTTCCTGATTGCGGATGGTGTGTTGCCGTCCAACGAAGGCCGCGGCTATGTGTTGCGTCGGATCATTCGTCGCGCCTGCCGTCACGGCAACAAGCTGGGCGCCAAGGGCAGCTTCTTCTATCAGATCGTCGCGGCCCTGGTGGCCGAAATGGGCGAGGCCTTCCCGGAACTCAAATCCCAGCAGGCCCACATCGAGCGAGTGCTCAAGGGTGAGGAAGAGCAGTTCGCCAAAACCCTGGAGCAGGGGTTGAAGATCCTCGAGCAGGATTTGGCCGAGCTCAAGGGCAACGTGGTACCGGGCGATGTCGTGTTCAAGTTGTACGACACGTACGGTTTCCCGATGGACCTGACGGGCGACATCGCCCGCGAACGCAACCTGACCCTCGACGAGGAAGGTTTCGAGCGCGAGATGGAAGCCCAGCGAGTGCGCGCGCGTTCCGCCAGCTCCTTCGGCATGGACTACAACAGCCTGGTCAAGGTTGACGTGGCCACCGAATTCACCGGCTACGCCGCCACGACCGGTTCGGCCAAGATCGTGGCTATCTATAAGGACGGGCAGTCGGTCGACATCCTGAGCGAAGGCCAGGAAGGGGTGATCGTGCTGGACCAGACGCCGTTCTACGCCGAATCCGGCGGACAGATCGGTGACAGCGGTTACCTGCAGGCCGGCAACTCGCGTTTCGATGTGCGAGACACCACCAAGACCGGCGGCGCATTCCTGCACCACGGCGTATTGGCCTCGGGCAGCCTGATGATTGCCGCTCCGGTAGCCGCGCATGTCGACGCCGAGGTTCGTCACGCCACCTCGCTGAACCACTCGGCTACGCACTTGCTGCATGCCGCGTTGCGTCAGGTACTGGGCGAGCATGTTCAGCAGAAAGGCTCTTTGGTGGACAGTCAGCGCTTGCGCTTTGACTTCAGCCATTTCGAGGCTATCAAGCCTGAGCAACTCAAGGCGCTGGAAGACATCGTCAACGCCGAGATCCGCAAGAATTCGCCGGTCGAGACCGAAGAAACCGACATCGAGACCGCCAAGCGCAAGGGCGCCATGGCGCTGTTTGGCGAGAAGTACGGCGACAGCGTCCGTGTGCTGAGCATGGGCGGCGATTTCTCCGTGGAGCTGTGCGGTGGTATCCATGCCAACCGGACCGGTGACATCGGCCTACTGAAGATCATCAGCGAAGGCGGTGTGGCTTCTGGTGTGCGTCGCATCGAAGCGGTCACCGGCGCGGCGGCCCTGGCGTACCTCAACGCCGCCGAAGAACAACTCAAGGAAGCGGCGAGCCTGATCAAGGGCAGCCGTGACAACCTGATCGACAAGCTCTCGGCTGTGCTGGAGCGCAACCGTCTGCTGGAAAAGCAACTCGAGCAGTTGCAGGCCAAGGCTGCCAGCGCCGCGGGCGACGATCTGTCGGCCCAGGCCGTGGACGTCAAGGGCGTGAAAGTGTTGGCCGCGCGCCTGGATGGCCAGGACGGCAAGGCACTGTTGGCGCTGGTCGATCAACTGAAAAACAAACTCGGCCGCGCAGTGATCCTGCTCGGCAGTGTCCATGAGGAAAAGGTCGTTCTCGTCGCAGGCGTGACCAAAGACCTGACTGGCCAACTCAAAGCCGGTGATTTGATGAAGCAGGCCGCTGCGGCAGTGGGCGGCAAGGGTGGTGGTCGTCCGGACATGGCGCAAGGCGGCGGCACCGACGCCGGCGCGCTGGACGCAGCACTGGCCCAAACCGTTGCATTTGTAGAGCAGGGTATTTAAGGCAGTGCTCCGGGGTCGTCGTCTAGTGACGACTCCGGTCGCTGTTGAGTGATTATTGGGCGCCCTTCATGGGCAGAGGCGGCTTTGAAATGGCTTTGATCGTACAGAAATTTGGAGGCACCTCGGTCGGTACTGTCGAGAGAATCGAACAAGTCGCCGACAAGGTTAAGAAATTCCGTGAAGCGGGCGATGACCTGGTGGTTGTGCTGTCGGCAATGAGCGGCGAGACCAACCGTCTGATCGATCTGGCCAAGCAAATCAGCGGCGACCAACAGCCGGTTCCGCGCGAACTGGATGTGATCGTTTCCACTGGCGAGCAGGTGACCATCGCCTTGCTGGCCATGGCGCTGATCAAGCGGGGTGTGCCGGCGGTGTCCTACACCGGCAACCAGGTTCGTATCCTGACGGACAGCGCGCACAATAAAGCGCGTATTCTGCAGATCGACGATCAGAAAATTCGCGGCGACCTGAAGGCCGGTCGCGTCGTGGTGGTCGCCGGTTTCCAGGGTGTGGACGAGCACGGCAATATCACCACTCTCGGCCGTGGCGGTTCCGATACCACGGGCGTGGCGCTGGCGGCGGCACTCAAGGCTGACGAATGCCAGATCTACACCGATGTGGATGGTGTCTACACCACCGACCCACGGGTGGTGCCTGTGGCTCAGCGCCTGGACAAGATCACCTTCGAAGAGATGCTGGAAATGGCCAGCCTCGGTTCCAAGGTGCTGCAGATCCGGGCCGTCGAATTCGCCGGCAAGTACAACGTTCCGCTGCGCGTTCTGCACAGCTTCAAAGAGGGTCCGGGCACCCTCATTACTATTGATGAAGAGGAATCCATGGAACAGCCGATCATTTCCGGCATCGCTTTCAACCGCGATGAAGCCAAGCTGACCATCCGTGGCGTGCCAGACACCCCCGGCGTGGCGTTCAAGATTCTCGGCCCGATCAGTGCCGCGAACATCGAAGTCGACATGATCGTGCAGAACGTCGCGCACGATAACACCACCGACTTCACCTTCACCGTGCACCGCAACGACTACCAGGCCGCTGAAGCGGTGCTGAAAAAGACTGCTGATGAGATTGGTGCCCGGGAAGTGGTGGGTGATACCAAGATCGCCAAGGTCTCGATCGTCGGTGTCGGCATGCGCTCTCACGCAGGCGTGGCCAGCCGTATGTTCGAATCCCTGGCCAAGGAAAGCATCAACATCCAGATGATCTCTACTTCGGAAATCAAGGTTTCCGTGGTCATCGAAGAGAAGTACCTGGAACTGGCCGTGCGCGCCCTGCACACGGCTTTCGAACTCGACGCTGCTGCCCGACAGGGCGAGTAAGGCGTTGTCTTGGGGCGCGGTTTACCGCGCCCTTTGTTTTTCTGAAAGGCGCGCTCCAAAACTGTTCTTTTGCTCGCGCTGGTCAATACTAGGCTTGTAGGCTGCGACCGTTTCGGTTCGTAGGGCCTACGCCTTTTTTTGCAGACTGTTGTCCCTGAACTGAATTGCGTGAGGAGAAAGGTATGCTGATTCTGACTCGTCGGTGCGCAGAGAGCCTGATTATTGGCGATGGCGAAATCACCGTGACCGTGCTCGGCGTCAAAGGAAATCAAGTGCGTATTGGCGTCAACGCCCCGAAAGAGGTCGCGGTGCACCGAGAGGAAATTTACCTGCGTATCAAGAAAGAGAAGGACGACGAACCAAGCCATTAATTTTTATCGTTTTTTATGTTTGCAAACGGGGATGAAGGTGGTTAATATACGCCCCGTGTTGCGGAGAGCTGGCCGAGTGGCCGAAGGCGCTCCCCTGCTAAGGGAGTACACCTCAAAAGGGTGTCGGGGGTTCGAATCCCCCGTTCTCCGCCATTATTTATTTAGTGCGACGTAATCTGGCTTTATCGGTAAGTTATTGAAATTACTGAAAAAAAGCGCTTTACAAAAAGATTCGGCGACCTATAATGCGCGGCAACAAATGCACTCGTAGCTCAGCTGGATAGAGTACTCGGCTACGAACCGAGCGGTCACAGGTTCGAATCCTGTCGAGTGCACCATTTAAGAGTTTTTTGCAGTGATGCAAATAACTTGGCTTCAACCAGTTGTGATCTGGTATAAAACCACAACTTGCACTCGTAGCTCAGCTGGATAGAGTACTCGGCTACGAACCGAGCGGTCACAGGTTCGAATCCTGTCGAGTGCACCAAACACCAAAAAGCCCGCGTTTAACGCGGGCTTTTTGCTGTCTGTGATTTGCCTTTCACGCACCCTTTCTCATCGAACACGATCTCTGCGCTGCGACCTTTTTTCGCTTTGTAGGTATATCGCGTGCTCGAATTCCTGATCTTGACCGAGTCGGGTCTGCCCAGGGCGCTTTCCACGTCCTGCTGGCTCATGCCACTGACGACTCGCCGGTTCATGATCGCTTCGCGGCGTTGTCTGGCATTGAGCAGGTTGCCACAGCGGTCTTCGAGTTGGCCGACAACAGTCGGTTCCTTGCGGTTGGCTTTGTTGCCGAATGTTTGCCGAAACTCTGCTTCGGGCAGCATGGCCTCTGTCATTGGCTCGGCCCTGCCCGGGCTGGTCGGATGTATCTGCTGAAGTGACAGGGTTTCTTCCGGTCGGCAACTCAGGGTGGTAAAGGTCACGTGCCCGGCGGTATTTTCGCAGCGATGCACGCTTTGCCCGGCAGCCCCCAAAGGCAGGCAGGGCAGGGCAGCGAGTAAAAACAGGTAGCGACTGACGAGCATCCTGACGTCCTCCTTGACGGTGAAGAAAAGAAGGTTAGCCGCTACATTTTTACCGGGGCGTGTGTTTTCTTTTCAGGATAAGTCGTCGTAGGCATAGAGGTTCAATCTGCGTTCAGGTATGTCTCGCAAGCGCTTGTTCTTGCCATGATTTTTTAACGTTTTAAAGCGTCAAGCGGTGTATGATTGCGCCCGTCAGCCCCGCCGGGGCTTGTGGAATATCCCATGGACTTACCCAGTAGTTACTCAATATCTCGTTTTACCAATCATGAACTGACTGATTGATCCTTCCGGCGTGCTCCACTGCTGGGAGTGGAGTTCGCCTATGACCGAAATAGAAGTAAAGAAAACGCAGGAAAGCCTTCAGGATCGCCTTGCTCAAGTCGTTGAGCTGCTGCATCGCCAGCGGGTGGTCGAAGACCTGACGCATCGCCAGGAAGGCCCGCATCACGACCTGGTCGAGAACCTGGTCCACCGGCAGAATCTCGTCGAGCTGCAACGCAAGCTCGATGACCTGCACTCCGCCGACGTCGCCTACATCCTTGAAGCCTTGCCGCTGGAAGAGCGTCTGACGGTCTGGCAGTTGGTCCAGGCGGATCGTGACGGTGACATCCTGCTTGAAGTGTCCGACTCGGTTCGTGAAACCCTGATCGCTGACATGGATGATCACGAACTGCTGGCGGCGGCCAAGGAAATGGACGCCGACGAACTCGCCGACCTTGCGCCCGAACTGCCACGGGACGTTATCCACGAACTGATGGAAACCCTCGATGGCCAACAGCGCGAGCGCGTGCGTTCGGCGTTGTCCTATGACGAGGAGCAGGTCGGTGCGCTGATGGACTTCGAGATGGTGACCATCCGTGAGGATGTCAGTCTTGAAGTGGTATTGCGTTATCTGCGCCGTCTCAAGGAGTTGCCGGGGCATACCGACAAGCTCTTTGTGGTGGACTACGACGGTGTGCTTAAGGGCGTGCTGCCTATCAAGCGATTGCTCGTCAATGATCCGGAAAAGCAGGTAGCCGAGGTCATGGCCAGTGATCCGGTGAGTTTTCATCCGGACGAAGATGCTTACGATGCGGCCCAGGCGTTCGAACGTTACGATTTGATTTCTGCGCCCGTTGTCGACAAGAACGGCAAGTTGATCGGCCGTCTGACCATCGACGAAATGGTCGACCTGATTCGTGAGGAGAGCGAAAGCGAAGTCCTCAACATGGCCGGTCTGCGCGAAGAGGAAGACATCTTCGCCTCGGTCTGGAAGTCCCTGCGTAACCGTTGGGCCTGGCTGGCGGTCAATTTGATCACGGCTTTCATCGCGTCCCGGGTGATCGGCTTGTTCGAAGGCTCCATCGAAAAACTGGTGGCCCTTGCGGCGCTGATGCCTATCGTTGCAGGGATTGGCGGCAACTCCGGCAACCAGACCATTACCATGATCGTCCGCGCCATGGCGCTGGACCAGGTCAGTACCGGCAATACATCGCGATTGATGCGCAAGGAACTGGCCGTGGGCTTGATCAACGGTCTGGTTTGGGGTGGTGTGATCGGCGTGGTGGCATACCTGCTGTATGGCAGTTGGTCGCTGGGAGTGGTGATGACCGCCGCCATGACGCTCAACTTGTTGTTGGCGGCCTTGATGGGGGTATTGATTCCCATGACCCTGGCTCGAATGGGGCGTGACCCCGCCATGGGGGCAAGCGTGATGATTACCGCCATGACCGACAGCGGCGGGTTCTTCATTTTCCTGGGATTGGCGACGATTTTCCTGCTCTGATTCGCGCTTCAAGAAAGCCCGCCAATTTGGCGGGCTTTTTCGTGGGCGCCGGAAATCTCTGTCACCAAATTCCAGGCAAAAAAAAGCCAGCACAAGGCTGGCTTCAATATCTTGGATGCTATCAGGACGCGTCTGCGGTCATTTCTACGTCATGGGCAATCAGCGAAACGAGAGCGTTTTGCTGGCGATGAGAGAGTTGTCGGAATCGTTGAAGCAGCTCGCGTTCATGCAGTGACAGCTCTGGGCTGTCCAGTCGCATGCTGAGCTCTTCACCCAACGCACCTTCCTGAATAAGGCTTTGCTCAAGGCGCGCGATGATTTCGGAGTTCATGCTGCGGTGATGATTGCGAGCCACCTCGGCAATGCGTTCCCGCATTCCGTCTGGCAGACGTACGACGAACTTGTCAGCCGTACGGCTGGAATAAATTGCCTGTTTCATTGGGCGCATATATTTAACCGGTTAGTTCAGGGGAGCGGTTCTCGGGATTGGCCGCAGGATGTCGATAGGACAAGCCCCTTAGCCAAATGTTCAACCTGAATTGTTAAGAGGCCCGCATCATGCCTCAAAATTGCCAGATCATTGGCGCCAATTCTGTGACAAATATTGATCCGCGTAAAGGCGTTATGCCAGTACCCTTCGTCAAAAATGCGGACTGGTTGGAAAAATTTCCAGGTCCGCATCTTGTGACCACTGCATCGTGTCGATGTGCCATACCGTCTGGCGGATAACCATGACGTAGGCGGCGGCGCGATGCTGTCCTTGTATTGTATAGGATAGTGGCGATTTGCCGATTTACTAGAATGAGCAGGGTGGGGCCAGATGAGCGGCGGTCCGGTCCGGGGGCTACGATGGGAGACTTGGCGAGCGGTACATTTGCCTACACTTAAAAAGCCATGGACGACATGACAAACGCCAGGCTGACCGTTAACATGCACGCCGTCCAACGCACCGCGTTTCTCGTGGTCGACTTGTGTCTCAGTAGCTCAATTGGATAGAGCATCCCCCTCCTAAGGGGAAGGTTGGCAGTTCGAACCTGCCCTGGGACACCATCATTCTCCAGCCCCCCACTGGTTTGCCTCTCTTGCGCCAAATCCCCTTGGTCGGTACGGGCGTCGGTTCCCTCATCGGGAAAAAATCCACCCCGTACAGGTCCGACAAGACGATTTATGTCGGTGGTTTCTAATGCGTCCTGTGAGACACGTCTCTTTTTTGAGCAGAAAGTTTCCCCTCCTTTGAACCGAAGGCGATATGCCGGGTCTGGTGTGCGCGTAGTTTTGCGCATTAGTAGCGTGAGTATTTTCGGAGTCAGCCTGGACTTTCCGGCGTTCCCCGAAATGAGAAGACCGATATCCGGTGCTTTGTCTGCTCGCCAGTTTGCTGCCATTTCCGTATCGAGGGATCGAACATGTTCTCACCCGCCCATTGGGCGAGGTCGTACCTGGCTTTGCTGTGCCTTTCTCCGCTAACACTTGCCTACGCTGCGCCGACACCCGGCGACACGGACCTGATCCGCGAACGCCAGGATCGCTTGCTCGAAGAGCAGCGTCGACGCCTGGAAGAACTCAAGGAATTGCCTGGCAAGGCGGCGAAGCCGACTCAGCCGACAGCGCCTGTGGATACCCGTTGCTTCCCCATCAAGACCATCGAAATCAAGGGCGCCGACAGTCTTTCGGCCAGTGAGCGCGAACAACTGCTCAAGCCCTATATCAACCAATGCCTGGGCGTGCCACAGCTTAATGAGCTGCTCAAGGTCATCACCGATTACTACCTGGAAAAAGGCCTGGTCACCAGTCGTGCCTATTTGCCGCAACAGGACCTGTCCAGCGGTCATCTGCAAGTGCTGGTCGTTGAGGGCCGGCTGGAAGGGCTGAAGGGTGCCGAGGGCAGTGGCCTGTCCGAGCGGGAACTGGCCATGAGCTTTCCCGGCAAGGCGGGCGATTTGCTCAATCTGCGGGACATCGAACAGATGGTCGACCAACTGAACCGTTTGCCATCCAATCGCGTGCAGATGGAGTTGGCGCCGGGACAGGATCTCGGTGGCAGTGATGTGCTGGTCAAAAACACCCCGCAAAAGCCTTGGCGCGTTGGCCTGGCGCGGCATAACGATGGCCAGAAGAGCACCGGCGAACAGCAATGGGGCACCTCCTTCGACTGGGACAGCCCGCTGGGCCTGGCCGATCAACTGGCCTTGCGCGGCGGCCACGATGCCGTCAGCGATCATCAGAAAACCTCGCGCAATGCCATGCTCTATTACAACCTGCCATTTGGCTGGTGGAACTTGAACTACAGCTACAGTCAGAGCGAGTACCGCGCCCTGGGCCAGGCCAACGGCTTCAATTTCAAGCAGAGCGGTGACAGTCAGAGCCATCAGGTGCGCCTGGAGCGGGTGGTCCATCGCGACGCGGTGAGCAAGACTTCGCTCAACACCGGCTTGGCGTACCTGCGCACTAACAACTTCGTCAACGACAGCAAGCTCGGTAACAGCAGCAATCGCATCAGCGAGACGCAGTTCGGCATCAACCATGGACGACGGGTCGGCAATGCATTCGTCAACCTGGACCTGGGTGTACAGCAAGGCATCGGCGCTTTCGATGCCCAGGGCGACGACGATCCGGGCCCCGGGCAGGCCGACGCCCGCTACCGCAAATACACCGCCACCCTCAGCTATTTGCAGCCCTTCATGCTGGGCGGCGAATCCTTCAGTTTCAGCAGCCTGATGACCGGCCAGCGCAGCGAGGATGCGCTATTCGCCTCGCAGCGCATGAGCCTGGGCGGACTGGCGTCGGTCCGAGGCTACAAGGACCAGACGCTGTCCGGCGACAGTGGTGGTTACTGGCGCAACGACCTGCGCTGGAGCCGCCCGGTGACGCTGGAGTGGCTGCGCCCGGTGTTCGCCGAATACGGCACTAGCCTCGGTTACGACCAGGGCGTGATTCGCGGTAATCGCTACAACGGCGACCAGCACGGGCGCATGTCGAGCAATTCGGTGGAGTTGTTCGCCCGCGGTGAGCACCTGACGGCCAGCGTGACCTTTGCCCACTCCTTGGAACGTCCGGATGCCCTGGCCGAGCGCGAAGCGCCGATCTATTTCCGCGTGGATTCCTTTTTCTAAATACAGCCTTTTTAAAAACTGCTGCAACGAGACTTGATCATGGACGACCGTCAATACGCCTTCCTGGCCCGCCAGCCTTCTGCTGCCGTGCAAACCCGCGAGCACTTCTGGGGCATGCCCAAGCGCGGCCTGGCATTCCTGTTGGCCAACGTCATGTTCTGGCAGCCGCTGTGGGCCCAGGCGGACGGGATCGTGGTCAGCGCGCCGGGCACCAGCCTCGGTCAGGCCGGCAATGGCGTGCCGGTGGTCAACATCGCCAAGCCCAACGACAGCGGCCTGTCCCACAACCAGTTCAAGGACTACAACGTCGGCAGCAACGGCGTGATCCTCAACAACGCCACCAACGCCGCCCAGTCCACGCAACTGGGCGGGATCATCCTCGGCAACCCGAACCTCAAGGGCACGGCCGCCAAAGTCATCCTCAACGAAGTCAACGGCGGCAACCCGAGCCAGCTGCGTGGCTACACCGAAGTGGCGGGGCAGTCGGCCCATGTCATTGTCGCCAACCCTTATGGCATCACCTGTAATGGTTGCGGGTTTATCAATACCCCGAAGGCGACCCTGACCACCGGCAAACCGATTATCGAAAACGGTCAGTTGAGTCGCTATCAGGTCGACCAGGGCAGCGTTGCGATCGAAGGCGCAGGCCTCAACGCCAACAACGTCGACCGTTTCGAAATCATCACCCGCAGCGCGAAGATCAATGCCGAGATCCAGGCAAAGAATCTGACAATTATTGCCGGTCGTAACGACGTCAACGCCGATACCCTCAATGCCACCGTCCGTGCCGACGACGGCAGCGCCAAACCGCAACTGGCCATCGACTCCTCGGCCTTGGGTGGCATGTACGCTGGCACCATCAAACTGGTGGGCACCGAGGCCGGGGTCGGGGTCAAGCTCGACGGCAAGATGGTCGCCAGTGGCGGTGATATCCAGCTTGATGCCAATGGTCATTTGAGCTTGGCGCAAACCACGGCGGCAGGCGCCGTCGAGATCAAGGCTCAAAGCCTGGACGCCCAAGGGACGATGTATGCCGGCAGCCATGTTCAGGTGACAACCAAGGGCGCTCTCAGCAACCAGCGCGCTATCGCGGCGCGCGAGAAGGTCACGCTGACCACCGACGGCCAGCTCAACAACCTTGGCATCATCGAAGCAGGCGTCAACGTCGATAACACCCGCAACCAGATTGGCGATGTCGTGCTGACCGCGGCGAACATCGACAATCGCGGGCAGAACGTGATCGCCAGTCGCGACTTGAAAGCCACGACCACGCAGACCCTCGACAATCGCGGCGGCACTTTTTCCGCCGGCAAGAGCCTGACGCTCGACAGCAAGGACATCGACAACCGCGCCGGCACGCTGGTCAGCCAAGGCAACATTCAAGCAGTGGCCACTGGAGCCTTGGATAACCGCGATAAAGGGATCATCGCCAGCGACGGCGAGCAGACTCTGATCGCCGGGACGCTAAAGAACAGCGCAGGCGTTATCAGCAGCAACAACTTCCTGAAGCTCGAAGCGCAAACGCTGGATAACAGCGGCGGCAAAATTGCGTCCGACGCCGCACTGACCCTTGGGGGTGGTAGCGCTGAAAATAGCGCAGGACAAATCACCAGCCAGGGTGATCTCGTTGCCACGCTGAAAAGCTTCAACCAGCAGGACGGCAAGGTGGTCAGCCAGGGGAAACTGACCCTGACCGCAGACCGCATCAACAACAGCGACGATGGCTATATCGCCTCGGTCAAGGCCATGAGCCTGACCGCTCACCAGCAACTGTTCAATAACAATGAGGCGATCATCAGCACCGAACAGGGGCTGACGATCAACGGCGGTGGTCTCGATAACACCAAAGGTAGCCTGCTCAGCCAGAGTGACCTGAAGGTCGATATCACCGGGGATTTCGTCAACCGGGATGGCAGCGCCATTACCCAGGCCGGGAACGTGGATGTCGAGGCGAACAGTCTCGATAACCGTGGCGGTGTTCTTGCCAGTGTTGGCGGTTGGCTGAAAGCTGAGTTGAACAAGGTGTTGGATAACGGCGAGTCGCTCACCTCCGCTGGCGAGGCCGGGTTGATCCAGGCGCAGTCCGTCAATCTCGATGCGAAACAAGCGGTGCTCAACAATGGTGGGCAAATCTCGGCCTTGTCCGGGAGCGCCGAGCTCACTACCGCTACGTTCGAGAACCGCAACGGTGCAGTGCTCGCCAAACAGGCCCTGACGGTGCGTGCCCAGGATCTGGACAACAGCGACGGACGCGCCGCGGCAAACACCGTTGATTTTGGTTTGACCGGGGCGCTGAACAACCAGCGCGGTCTGGTCGAAGGTTCCAACGGCCTGCTGATCACGGCCGTATCGATTGATAATCAGGGCGGCAAGTTGCGCTCGGTGGGCAAGCTGGGGACCGCGACGCTAACGGTTGATCAACTGCTGGACAACCAGGGCGGCGTCATTGAAGCGGCTACCCAGGACCTGTCCTTGCAGATGGCAGGCTTCAAGAATGCTGACGGCAATGTTCGTCATGTGGGCACCGGCACGTTAGGTGTGGACCTGGCCAGGTTCAGCAACATCGGCGGCAGCCTGATGACCTCAGGCACCCTGACCGTCGACGCGGCACGTTGGGACAACAGCTCGGATATCCAGGCCAATGTCCTGAACCTGAAGGTGGGCCAGCTCAATCAGACCAGCACCGGCAAGTTGATCGCCGTGCAAAGCCTGCTGGCCACGGGCGGCACCTGGAATAACGCGGGCACCATCAGCAGCGACGTTGATTTGGATCTGAAGCTGACCGGCGCTTATGTCGGTACCGAAAACAGCCGCCTCAGCAGTGTCGATCAATTCGATCTGAGCGCCGCCAGTATCGATCTCTCCAGTGGCGCGCGCCTGGCTGGCGGTGGCACCACCACCGTCACCAGTCTCGGTGCATTGAACAATGCTGGACGGATCACCGGCGGCGGCAAGTTCTCCCTGGCCGCCACGAGCCTGGTCAATACAGGCACGCTGGGCGGCGCCGACACCGTCGAACTGGTTGCCAACGAGGCGCTCAACGATCGCGGTCTGATCTTCAGTGGCGCGGACATGGCCCTGCGTTTCAACCGCTTCACCAACTATCGTGCGGACGTCTACAGCCTGGGGGCGTTGAATGTCGCGGCACGAGATGGCGTCGCTCGCAGCACGTTGCTGGAGAACATCTCCGGCACCCTTGAATCGGCCAAGGACATGTCGCTGCGCAGCGACACCTTGATCAATCGCAAGGACGTTTTCTCCACCACCGATGAGCTGGTGTCGGGCTCCATCAGTGTCAAATGTTATGACTGCGGTGGTGACCACCACAACGTCGACTATATAGCCCGGGAGACCTACCAAAGCGCAGTGCTTGAAGACTCGGTCAGTGCCACCCTGATGAGTGGGGCGAAACTGACCGTTGATGGCTCTGCGGTGACCAACCAATACAGCGTGATGGCCTCGGCTGGCAACCTGCTGATCACCGCAGACAACTTCGCCAACGCTGGCGCCGCCGCCGGGACCAGCGTCAGGACGCGGACCTGGAACACCGGCAGGGTCACGGATGGAACCGACGAGCGTTTCCGCGACAGATACATTGTCCCCTACAACGCCCAGGCTAATCCGAAACAGGTGCCGGTAGATGCGCTCAACTCCTTCCGTCAGGTAGGCGACATCACCACAGTGACGCCAGGGGAATCGCTAGCGCCCGCGGTTGTTCAATCGGGCGGCGACATCAGCATCCAGGCTACGCAGCGGCTGGAGAACAGCAGCATCGTGCAGTTCCAGGCGCCGCTGGCCGGAGCGACCAAGTCAGCGGCCACCGATGTGGCCGACGCCGCACAGCCAGCAGTCGTGGTGCTCAACCCGCAGCTACCGCCTGATCTGGCCCAACAACAAGTCAACCCGACCACCATGCCCGGGTTCACCTTGCCGACTGGCGAGAATGGCTTGTTTCGTGTCGTCGACAGCGCGGCCGCAGCGCAAAACAGTCATGACCAAAGCCAGGCCACTGTCCAGGGTTCGGCCGCCAGCCGGGTCATCATCGGCCCGAAATACCTGATTGAAACCAACCCCGCGCTGACCGACCTCAAGCAGTTCATGAGCTCGGACTACCTGTTGGGCAACCTGGGTTATGACCCCGACACCAGTTGGAAGCGCCTGGGCGATGGCTTGTACGAGCAACGCCTGATCCAGCAAGCCGTGATCGCCCGCACCAGCCAACGCTTTCTCGATGGCCAGACCTCCGACGAAGGCATGTTCAAGTACCTGATGAACAACGCCATCGCCAGCAAGGAACAACTGAACCTGGCCGTTGGCGTGACCCTGACTTCGCAACAAGTCGCCGCGCTGACCCACGACATCGTCTGGATGGAAGACCAGGTCGTCAATGGTCAACATGTCCTGGTGCCGGTGCTTTACCTGGCCCAGGCCAACAACCGGCTGATGGCCGATGGCGCGTTGATCCAAGGCAAGAACCTCACCCTGATTGCAGGCACCGACCTGAAGAACGCCGGGACGCTGCGTGCCAGCGAGAACCTCTCGGCGGCGGCCGGGAACAATCTGGTCAACACGCGCCTGGCCGAGGCTGGTGAGCGGCTCAAGTTGGTCGCGGGCAAAGACCTGGTCAACATGCAAGGCGGCATCCTCAAGGGCAAGGACGTCGAGCTGTCGACCTTGACCGGCGACATCCGCAACGACCGGACCATTAGCACCATCGAAAACAGCGGCAAGGGCTTCAGTTCGAAGACCTCCGTTGTCGACAATGCTGCGCGTATCGAGGCCGGTAACAATCTCACCATGCGTGCAGCGGGCGATTTGCTCAACGTGGGCGGCGCGATTACCGCGGGCAACAACGCGGACTTGAGCGCGGGCAACGACGTTGTCATCTCCGCGGCTCGCGAAGAAAGCGGCTCGATGCGCCAGGACAAACGCCACTTCTGGGAGCAAAGCCAGACCGTTCAGCACGCCAGTGAGGTCAAGGCGGGTGGCAACCTGAACGTCACCGCCGGCAACAACCTCACTGTTGTCGCCAGCCATCTCCAAGCCAAAGGCGATATCAACCTGAGCGGCAACGATGTCGCCCTGATCTCGGCGGCGAACGAGGAGTCCAGCGAATACCGCTACAAGCGCAGCGGCAAGAAGATCAACAAGGAAGAGGACCATGTCTCGCAGCAGGCGACCACCCTCGATGCTGGGGGGGATGTAAGGGTTGCTGCGCACAATGATCTGTTGATGGTCGCGAGCAAGATTGCGGCGGGTAACGCGGCCTATTTGGTGGCGGGGAAGCAGCTGAGTCTGTTGGCTGAGCAGAATCGTGATTACTCGCTGTATGACATGAAGAAAAAAGGCGGTTGGGGCAGCTTGAAGATGCGGCGCGATGAGGTGACACAAATCACCCATATCGGCAGCCAGATCCAGACGGGAGGCGACCTGACGCTCAAGAGTGGCGATGACCAGCGCTACCAAGTCGCCAAGCTGCAAAGCGGGAAGGACCTGATACTGGAAAGTGGCGGCGCCATCGTCTTCGAAGGCGTGAAGGATCTGCACGACGAAAGCCATACGAAGACCAATAACAATGCGTTCTGGAACTCCGCTAAGGGCAAGGGTAATACTGACGAAACCCTGCGCCAGACGCAGATGGCGGCGGCGGGCAATATCACCATCAAGGCAGTCGAAGGTCTGAAGATCGACATCAAGCATGTCGATCAGAAAACGGTCAGCCAGACCATTGATGCGATGATAAAAGCCGATCCGCAACTGGCCTGGATCAAGGAAGCCGAGCAGCGCGGTGACGTGGACTGGCGGCAAGTAAAGGAGATCCATGAGTCCTTCAAATACAACACGTCGGGCTTGGGGCCGGCTTCACAACTGATCATCGCCATTGCCCTCGCGGCCGTTATGGGGCCGATGATGGCTGGCATGAATACCATGGTTCAGGCCGGAGCAATCAGCGTCGCGACCAAGGCGACGGTCAGTACCATCGACAACCGAGGAAACCTCGGCGCGATTGCCAAGGACGTTACTTCCAAGGAGAGCCTGAAAGGGTATGCCGTCTCGATAGCTACGGCAGGGGTTGCCCAAGGGCTTGGCTATGACGCCAGCACGGTTGGCTTCAATGCCGAGAGCGTAAAGACAGTCGCTATGAAAGTGGCTGCGGATGCTGCGATTAAAACAGCGGTGTACGGAGGCAGTTACCAAGACAACTTAGCAACTTCGTTGGCTGGAACGGCGGCCAGCATTGGTGGAGCGTATGGCGCCGGAAAAATCGGCGACTTCGGTCTGGCCGAAGGCAGCTTGGAAGCGATTCTGCTTCATTCGGCCTTGGGCGGATTGATGGCGGAAGTCATGGGAGGAGACTTCCGTACAGGAGCAATAGCGGGCGGGGCAAACGAGGTTCTTATCGGTTTGCTGGGGGATACGCTCCTGCCCTCGCATCTGGAGCCCGGTACACCTGAATACACTCGGGCCCAAGAGAATCTGGTCGCACTTTCAAAAGTTGTCGGCGTACTAGGCGCTGCGGCATCCAATGGAGATCTGGACGTTGCCGCGCAAGTGGCGGAAAACGGCACGCGTTACAACTTCCTCGGAGACCACTCCCAAGCGGAGCGAGACAGAGCTCTCAAGGAGTATGAAGAAACCAAGAGCCTGGACGCCGCCAAAAAAATGATGGTGCTCCAAGGCTCGGACCAGCGTAGCGATGCGTTGTTGGAGCGTTTTCACACCGATCCCGCGTCGCTTTCTCCGGCAGAGAAAACAGAGCTGGGCGCTTATCTTCAGGTCTACGGCTACGAGCAAAGCCAGGAACACGGGGTGGAGGCTGCTCGCACGAGCATCAATAATCTGCTTAAAAACGGACCGGATCCATACCGAGACTACCCGTATGCGGGCGGTACTACCCAGGAGCGAATTGCCTACGCCGACGACCTGAGAGCTCGGGACGGCGTGTCGGTGGCCAACATCTTTTGGTCCAGGGACCAGAGCGCTAGCGAAATGCTGTACCGCGATGCTGAGGGTTACCTGCGCATCAATCGTGAAATGCAGGCGATGAGTGACGTGGGGTCACCTGCTCTGTATTTCCTGACCGGAAATCTCGGCACTACGATTCGGGTCGCAGCTGCGGCGAATGGTGCACTCCAAGCAGGACACGGTGCGGGCCAGGTCTACGATGGTGATACGTGGAATGGCATCGGCAACATTGTGGTCGGCGCTATGAATGCGGCGAGTCTTGGGGTGCCGAGGATTGGGGCATCTGGACGGGGTAGTGCGAGTCAAGGTGCTAAAGACTCTGGCAGTTCCAGTGTGCCTAAAGTTCCAGCCGACCCTGTAGTAGTGCGCAGCGACAATGATTTTTCTTTATCTGTGGGGGGAAATGGAAAGCCAAAGGCCTACATTAAAGAGAATGGCGATTTGGTACCCCCTAATCTTGAGGGGACAGGCAGCATTCAGACACATGTGCGCGGAGGCGGTTCTGAAAATTCTCCGTACATTTCTGTGACCGACCCGAGAGTGTCATCCAATCCTAAAGATTACGGCTCTCAAAAAATAGAAATCGACGTCAAGCGATTGCAGCAGGATATAGATTCTGGTGTATTACCAGACACAAAGTTTTTGAGCAATCGTGAGGTCGTTGCTGAGCTTCAGGCTAGGGTAAATGCCGCGCGGAATAAATACACAAGCAACCCCAGCCCAAAAAATGAGACTTCATTGAGCAGGGCGGAGTCAGACCTGGTGAACGTGATGCGTGATGGTGAGTGCTTGATCAAGGGTTGTGTACCGGCCGGCTATATTAAATTCATTCAGAAATAGGGTTCATTGTGGATCGGAAAACCTACGACCTACTCCACGGCATACCGGATCATGCTGATTATGCCGCCGAGGCAGGTGAGCTGGATGCCGAAGATATACCGCAGGAAAGAATGACTGCAGTGTTGGATTTGCTTCGCAATTCAGATGATGATGTTGTGCGCTTCGAAGCTGCAAAATTGTTGACTAGCTGGGGGATTTTCGAGGGGTTGGTTGCATTAAGCGAAAGCATGGAAAAGCCGGAACTTATCAAAAATACCTACCCCCACAGGTTGCATGGATACGATGATACTTATCGCCAGATCCTCATGGCTGTAACCATGTACTTCGCAAATATGGTCGACAGGGGACAAAGGGAAGTCGCTAGGGCTCAAGTTTTTTTACCACTGTCTACTATCATCGAGTTGGCAGGAACGGAACCCTTTGAAATATCTGACGCTTTCGCCTTCTTAAAGCGTGAGCGGTATCCGGAATACATCCCGTTTGTTAAACAGCACCTCAGCTCGATAATAGATCGCCCCGAAATACATCAATGGAAAATCTACGACGCTATGGAGTTTCTGATGGGGGTCGAGCCAGAATTCGTTATGTCTCTGCTGCAACTGAGAAACAAGAGCATCGAAGATTTTATGCCGCGGCAACGTAGCTGATTTAAGCGAGGCGTTGATGGCAGTAGAGGGGGCAGCTTGTTTGATAAGCGAAGGGGGGCGTGACATACCTATAGCGGCGCGAGGACTGCTTGCGCAGCCCTGCGGGAGCAAGCTCCCTTGCCACGAGAGCCAGTTGATTAATCAATTGGTGGAGGTTATAGCGGGCACCACGGGTCTTCCCCGTTTGCGCTTTCCAGGATCTTCGGAAAGTTTCGCGCGAATCCCCAGCCTGAAGCCACGGCGGTCATGGTGGTTTTGCAGGCGGGGTTCTTTTCCGAGACGATCAGGTTCATATAGAACTGGCTTCCGTAAATTGTTGGCGCCCACAGCACCATGTCACTTCTTTCGGCGTTCCGGTCGACTTTCAATTGAATGGTGTTGACGAGTCTTGCGCCGGTGTTGAGCTCGGTTACTTGGGGGTGGAAGCAGTGGTTCAGGTAGCCTTGCACGCGTTCTTCCACCACCGCCCGCTCTTGCGTCAGGCAATACTCGGGGCTGGTTGTGCCGGTGTTCAACAGCTCATCCTTGGAATATGGATGCAGCGAGCAGCCGCCCAGTAACAGAAAAACGACTCCTGTAAATCCCTTGTACAAATTCAAGCTCCTTCTAGAAACGGCGGTTTACCAAAGCGGATTGCGGCAAGGCGGCGGGCGGGACTATACGCAATTTTTTCGGCCTGGAACGACTAAACCAGCTCGCCGTAGGAACCGACGGAAAGAATATTCCCCATTGACTTGTAGGACATTTCCTAGAAAATTCCAGTCCCTTGCGCCTGCTGATTCCGGTGCCTAGTCTTTGTCCACCGCTGCCAATTAGCGGTCGGGTTTAGCAGCTCGGAATCACGTTAGGCGCATGGCAACTGCCTTCAATGCGGGCATTTTTGTTGCCCGAATTCTTATGGCAGCTATGCGCAGGGCATCCTCGGGTGCGCCGGTTTCCTAACGTACCGGTCTGCTAACCTGCGCACGGCTGCCACCCACTCGTTTAGCAGCGGACGTGGCGGCTCCCACTTACGTTAGGGGTATTCCATGGACAAACTCATACCAGACCCTCCCGTTCCCCCGCTGCATCTGGACATCGCAGCCGACGCCAACGCCGAGCGTGTCATCGATTCCTATCTGAACCCCAAGCCCGCCCAGCCTGACAAGAAGCCATCCCCCGACCAGCTATTCACTGTCGTGGAGGGCATTGATGCTGAGAGCCTACAGTCCCTAACCCAAGAGCTGGCCTTTTGTTAAGGGCTGAACCGCCCAACCAAGCTGTTCAAGGTCACGGCCAGGCAGAGGTTAACCATGTCCCCGGTCCACCTGTTCCATGCCCGGCAGGTAGCCGATGGGTCCCGGAACCACCTCACACAATCTCTTAACGGAACGCCATTTCCTGCCGATACTCTGACGAGCCCTGTTTTCTATCGCGTTTCGGCGCGCGAAAAAGGCTAGCAATATGCGCCACACCGGGCGGTGACACGGCGTTTCGTTGTTTTGCCATTGGGTGCATCTTTTTACTTGCCTGGACATCCTCGATGCTGGCGTACCACCAAAAAAGTTTTCTGATCGTCGATGATTTCTCGGATTTCCGCAGTTCCGTCCGGTCCATGTTGCGTGAGCTGGGCGTCAAGGACGTGGACACCGCTGATACCGGTGAAGTGGCGCTGCGCATGTGCTCGCAGAAGCGCTATGACTTTATTTTGCAGGATTATCACCTGGGCGACGGTCGCAAGAACGGTCAGCAGGTGCTGGAAGACCTGATGGTCGAGAAGCTGATCAGCCATGAAAGTGTGTTTCTCATGGTGACGGCTGAAAGCAGCCAGGCGATGGTGCTCAGTGCCTTGGAGCATGAGCCGGATGCGTACCTGACCAAACCGTTCAACCGCTCCGGCCTGGCCCAGCGGCTGGAACGGCTCGAGCAGCGCAAGACCCTGCTCAAGCCGATCCTGCAAGCCTTGGATCGTGGCAAGCCGATGGAAGTGCTCAATGCCTGTATCGCCCTGTGCAAGCAGGATCCGCGCTACGGGCCGTTGTGTCTGCGTTATCGGGCTGATGCGCTGCGGGACCTGAATCAGAATGAAGCCCTTGAGCGGCTGTACAACACCATCCTGGCTGACCGTCCTTTGCCGTGGGCCTATGCGGGGCTGGGGAAGTTGTTGTTCAAGCGTGGCCTGGTGGGGCAGGCCAAGGATGTTTATGAGAAGGCCTTGAAAGTATTCCCGATGATGCCGGCGTTGTATGACGGCATGGCTGAAGTGTTGGTGGCCGAAGGCGATACGAAGCAGGCGCAACACGTGCTGGAAGAGGCGGTTCGTCTATCGCCACTGGCGGTGCGACGGCAGTCGCTGCTGGGCAAGCTGGCAATGACCAACGAAGATTTCGAGACCGCGTCCAAGGCCTATCGCCAAGCGGTGGGGCAGGGCGCACAGTCGCGCTTCAAGGACCCGGAAAGCAACCTGGGCCTGGCTCATGCACTGATCAGCAAGGGCAGCGAAAAAGGCCTGGATACCCGCACTCGGCTGGAAATCAACACCACCCTCAGCGCCGTGGCCAAGGAAAATCTCAACGATCCTGGGTTGCAGGTGCGTGCGCGGTTGATGAAGGCCACGAGCCTGTTGCTCAACGATGCCGAAACCGCCGAAAAGCTCACCGAGCAGGCCTTGCAGCGCCTCGACGGCATGGAGCAGTTCATGAGCGCCGAGGCCGCGTTGCTAGTGGCCAAGCAGTTGCAGATGCTCGGCCAAACCAGCGCCGGCGAGTCGATGCTCAAGAACTGCGCGGAGATCTATGGCGATGATCCGACGGTGATGCAAGGCATCGCCAAGTTGACCGATGATCCGAATATCCTCAATCAAGGCAATGCCGCCGCCGAGCTGAACCGTGAAGGTGTGCGCGTCTACAAGACCGGCGCGTTGCCCGAGGCGCGAGAGCTGTTCCGTCGAGCCCTGAAGATGCAACCGAAGAACATCAGTATTGCTTTGAACATGGCGCAGTCACTGTTGCATGGCACCGATACCAGTGTGGAGTCGGAGCTGCTGCAGGAGTGCCGCGCCTGCCTGAAACTGGTGGGCATGATGCCCGACACCGATGCGCGTTTTGCGCGTTATCAGAAACTGCGAAGCAAGGCATTTGGCGATGAATGACAGCGAACAGGCTCTCGATTTTTCCACGGTGATCGCGTCTACCGTGCACGACATGAAAAACTCCCTGACCTTGCTCATGCAGGCTCATACCCAGTGGCTTGAGCGTTTGCCCGAATCCGAGCGGCAGACCTCGGAGCAGGGCGTCATGGAGTTCGAGTTCGCCCACCTCAATGGCCTGCTGGTGCAGTTGCTGGGGTTGTACAAGCTGGGGGTCAACCAGTTGCCGCTGCATCCGGCCTATCACGAGCTGGATGACTTTATCGAGGCGCAACTGGCCGGTCATCAGGACGTGTTCCGCAGTCGCGGGATCATGGTCGCCTACGAGGTCGACCCGCTGAGCCCCCTGGGTTTTTTCGATCGTGAGCTGATTGCGTCGGTGCTCGATAACAGCATCAACAATGCCATCCGCCACGCGCGCCAGGCGTTGCTGATCAGTGCGAGCGACGAGGCCGGGCAACTGGTGCTGACCATCAATGACGACGGCGAAGGCTACCCGGCCGAGATGATCGAGCGTCAGGCCGAGTATGTGCAGGGCATCAATCACAGCAGCGGCAGCACCGGACTGGGCTTGTACTTCGCCGCGCGGATTGCTGGGTTGCATCAGCGTGGCGGCGTGAGCGGGCGGACCGAGATTGCCAATGGCGGCGCGTTGGGCGGGGGCGTGTTCCGGATTTATCTGCCCTGAGCCTGCCCGGCACTCATAAATCTGTCGACACAACCCCACCCAGTATTCCAGGGCTTGTTGTTTATTGTCTTGGGCCGCTTGATATTCCGAACACCCGAAGCCTATTTTGTACGGGTTGCCGTTAGCGGCTCGCACATAACAAGGATTGCGTCATGACGACCGATGGCCAATGTTCACTCGCGCAGCGACTGACGGGCATTGATGAGATTGAGTGTGTCACCCCGGATTTGAATGGCGTGCCACGAGGCAAGGTGATGACTGCCGAGGGCTTCCTCGAGGGTCGACGGTTGCAGATGGCGCGGGGTGTGCTGTTGCAATGCATCATGGGCGGTTATCCGCCGTCGCGTTTTTATGGCAGCGACGACGGCGACCTGGCGCTGGTGGCCGACCCGAAACACATTCACCGCTTGCCCTGGAGCGAACAGCCGCGAGCCTTGGCGATTTGCGACGCTGATGAGCTGACTGGTGAAAGCTCCCGGCTCTCCACGCGCGGTCAGCTCAAACAGGTTATTGCTCGTTATGCCGCCCTCGGCTTGGCGCCCGTGGTGGCGACCGAGCTGGAATTTTTCGTGTTCGCCCCCAACCCGGACCCGACCCAGCCGTTCCAGCCCCCTGTGGGCCTGGACGGACGGCGTGAAGACGGTCACTCGGCGTTCAGCATCAGTTCCAATAATGGCCTGCGACCGTTCTTTAAAGAGGTCTATGCATGCATGGCGGCGCTGGGCTTGCCCCGCGACACCTTCATGCATGAAATGGGCGTGAGCCAGTTCGAGATCAATCTGCTTCACGGCGATCCTCTGTTGCTGGCCGACCAGACGTTCCTGTTCAAGCACCTGCTCAAGGAAGTTGCCCTCAAACACGGCCTGACCGTGGTCTGCATGGCCAAGCCCCTGGCCCATACGCCGGGCAGTTCGATGCATATTCATCAGAGCGTCGTCGAGCTGGACAGCGGCCGCAATGTGTTCAGCGATGAAGCGGGCGAGCCGACGGCGGCGTTCCGGCATTTCATCGGCGGGCAACAGGCTGGCATGGCGGATTTCACTGCGCTGTTCGCGCCGAACGTGAATTCCTACCAGCGCCTGTGTCACCCGTTTGCGTCACCGAACAATGCCTGTTGGTCCCATGACAATCGTTCGGCCGGGTTGCGGATTCCCGCCAGTTCGCCAGCGGCCCGTCGGGTCGAGAATCGCTTGCCGGGTGCCGATGCCAACCCCTATCTGGCGATTGCCGCCAGTCTGGCTGCGGGGCTTTATGGCATCGAAAATCGCCTGGAGCCGAGCGCCGCGATCCAGGGCGAATTCCAAGTGCCGGACAATCTTTCGCTGCCATGTACCTTGCATGCTGCCCTGGAACGTCTGAAGCGTAGTCATCTGGCGAAGGAACTGTTCGGTACGGAGTTCATCGAAGGCTACATCGCTTCGAAGACCATGGAGCTGACCAGCTTCTTTGATGAAATTACTCCCTGGGAGCGGCGTGTTCTAGCGGCCCAGGCATAACCAAACGTCGCATTCGGGCTATCTTCTAAATAGCCCGTACTCATCTCAAGGAGCCGCTCGGAACGCCGATGCGCCAAATCTGGAAACCTTTTCGAGCGCTGTATTTCGCCTCGCTGATGATGTTGATCGGCTCGGGCCTGCTGAGTACCTACCTGGCCTTGCGCCTGGCTGCCGACAATGTCGACAGCCTGTGGGTCGGTGCGCTGATGGCCGCCAACTATTTCGGCCTGGTGCTGGGGGGCAAGATCGGCCACCGGCTGATCGCCCGCGTCGGGCACATCCGGGCTTATTCGGCCTGCGCCGGGATTGTCGGTGCGGCGGTGCTGGGCCATGGCCTGGTGGATTGGCTGCCGGCCTGGATCGTGCTGCGGGTAATTGTCGGCCTGGGCATGATGTGCCAGTACATGGTGATCGAGAGCTGGCTCAACGAGCAGGCCGATGCCAAGCAGCGTGGCGTGGTATTCAGTGGTTACATGATCGCTTCCTACCTGGGCCTGGTGCTGGGTCAGTTGATTCTGGTCATGCACCCGGCCTTGGGGCTTGAGTTGCTGATGCTGGTGGCGCTGTGCTTCGCCTTGTGCCTGGTGCCGGTGACACTCACCCGGCGGATTCACCCTGCGGCGCTGCACCCGGCGCCCATGGAGCCGCGCTTTTTCATCAAGCGAGTGCCGCAGTCATTGAGTACGGTGCTGGGCTCGGGGCTGATCGTCGGTTCGTTCTATGGCTTGGCGCCGCTGTACGCTTCTCAGCAGGGGCTGTCGACCGAGCAGGTTGGTCTGTTCATGGGTAGCTGCATCTTTGCCGGATTGCTGGTTCAGTGGCCCCTGGGCTGGCTCTCCGATAGATATGACCGGGCGCTGCTGATCCGCTGCTTTGCGCTGGTGCTGACAGTCTGTGCGCTGCCGTTGGCGATATTGCCCACGGTGCCGTTGGAGGTGCTGTTCGTCGCGGGATTCTTCTGTTCGCTGGTGCAGTTCTGCCTGTATCCGTTGGCGGTGGCGTTTTCCAACGACCACGTCGAAGCTGATCGAAGGGTATCCCTGACGGCCATGCTGCTGGTGACCTATGGGGTTGGCGCCAGTATCGGGCCGCTGGTAGCGGGGGTGCTGATGAAGATGTTCGGCAGCCAGATGCTCTATGCCTTTTTTGCCTTCTTCGCCCTGGTGCTGGTGTGGCGAATCCGGCCGAAGGCGGTGACCAACCTGCATCAGGTCGACGACGCACCGCTGCATCACGTGGCAATGCCGGACAGCATGTCCAGTTCGCCTCTGGTGGCGTGCCTGGATCCCCGTGTGGACGAACAAGTGGTGCAGGAGCAGATGCACGTCGATCCTGTGCCGACGGAAGAACCGGCCGACGAAGAACCCGTCATGGAGGAAGTTGCCGCCGAAGAGGCCAGCGACGAGCCGTCGAGCCCCGATTTCACTCAGGCCAGGCCTTGAGCCAGTCATAAAAAAACGGGCAGTCACCGCAAGGGACTGCCCGTTTTTTTACGTGTCGAAAATCAGAGGTCGTCTTTGTCGAAACGACGGGCTTCGCGCTGTAGCTGATACACGAAACGCTCAACCTGCCGTTGCACCAGGCCGCTGATGTTGTGGAAACGTACGCCGGCGAAGGTGGTGTTGATCCTTTCTTCGAAATGCAGATAGCGCAGTTCGACCGGTGCGGTCATGTTGCCGAAGGGCAATGCCGCGATAAAGCGCTCGTAGACCTGGCCCAATTGCAGGCGTGCGGTAATGTCACCTTCGAAGCGCAACTTGCAGCCTGTGGCGGAAATATCCAGCAGCTTGCCGTCAACCGGTGACTTGAGTTTGTCACCGCCCAGTTCGACGCTTACCAGTTGCGCCAGCTTGAGGGCGGCGCGGAAGGCGTTGCGGCGTTGGTGGTAAACCACTTCATCAGGCAAGGCGCCGCGATAGCAGCGGCCGTCGCTGGACTCATCGATGGTCAAAGGGCCGTTGCTTTCCCACGCGATGCGCACGCCATCATGGAAACCCTCGACACGAAACGGCTCGCCCGCCAACAGGAAGCGTTCACCGTCCCGGGGGATCATTTCGTCCAGGGCGAGGACGTTACGCTCCCGGTCGACATCGACCAGATAGCTCTGGAAGCGCTGGCTGCGTTCGTGGAAGGTGATGATCAGCGGGTCATGGCTATCTTGCAGCATCCGCAGGTTGCCGGAAATTTCCAGGGGCGTGGCGAGGACCTTGGGCGGCTGCGGAGCATCATCCGCGTTTGAGGCATTGAACACGGTGGGTCAATCTCCAGGCAAAATACGACGAGTAGCCAGCATTTTGCCAGCATGTGTCGCGCGTTGATAGAGCGCCGGCACTGTTCGTTTCATGCCTGGCTGAGCGGGCGGTGCTTGACCATCTTGGCGGTCGAACCGCGAGCGTCATAGAGCGTCGGGATTTCACCGCCGTTGAGAATGCGCAACTGGTTGGCGGTGGCGGCTTGCTGAACCTGGATCGACTGTCCGTTGCGAGTGTTGGCGGCCTGGCATTGAGCGAGCAGGTCGTTGAGCACTTCACTTTGGGACAACAGTTGATCGCCCACCGACGACTGGCTGGCCAGCTGCTCAAGGCCATCGCGATTGGCGGGCAGGTTGAGGCTGGCGAGGATCTCGCTGCGCTTGCGGCCATGCTGATCGAGCAGAATGATCAATGCCTGTTTCTGCGCCAGGATATTCTCCAGCGACGGCATGTCGCGACCGTGCAATGCCAGGGACTCGGCCTGCAATAGCTCCAGCAATTGTTGCGCCGGGGCAAAGTCGTCGGTGATCAGTTGCAACAAATTAGTGTCGTGCATGGCTGGCCTTAGGTCTTAAGCGTCCAAAAGCCTGGCGCAGGCGTTGGCCTAGCGCTGGGCTTCGAAGTTGAGCAGTTTGCTGGCTACACGGTTGCTGTCGACTTTATAGCTGCCATCGGCGATTGCTGCTTTCAACTCGGCCACGCGGGCGTTGTCGACGACAGGTTGATCGCGCAGCTTGTCAGTGACCTTCTGCAACTGCTGAGCCTCATTGCTGAGGTGTACCGACTCCCCGTTGCTGACAGTGGCGGCTTGTTCGGCCGGCGCGGATTTGTCGGTTTCGACGGTTTCCTTGCTGGCGTTAGGGCGCGTAGTGCCTGTTAGCGGTGAAGAGCTGTTTAAACGATTGAAATCGATGACCATGGTAAAAAACCTCTGGGTATTTGGACGCTTGCCATGTTTTCGGCCATCCCCAAAAAAACTTTAGGCTCATTTATTCAATGAACGTGCGCAGGTCTGCGCTTGCCTTTGCGTAAGGCACAGTCTAGGGAACACCGTGGGCAAGCGCCAGCTCTCTACCCATTTCCACCCGATCGCTACATAGCCACTTCCACATGGCCTGGGGCCATTACCTGCGCCTTGATAACGCGTTGGGAATTAAGGTTTTTTACCCGAATCTGTTCTCGCATGCCGCCGTTGGACAAAGCCTCGCCCGGCATCCGCACGGCCAGGGTCCCGCTGCGGGCGGTGATGACCACCTGATCGCCCTTGCGCACCACTTCGGCTTGTTCCAGGTGGACCAGGGTAATGACCTGGTCGGCGACCATTGGTCGGACAAGTTTCTGACCGATGGCCTGATCGACGGAGGTCAGGAATCCCTGGTTGATCTGGCTGACATCCCGTTCACGCAGTGTCACGTCCTGAGGCTCGACGATCCCGGCCCGCTTGAGCGGACGGGTGGTGGTGACGATTTCGCGAAACAGGCGCACTTGAGCGGGCACGAACACCGTCCAGGGCGCGGCGCTGTCGCACCGCAGCTTCACCGTGACCCGGCCCAGTGGTCTGGCCGGGCTCTCCAGAGACGCAGTCAATTCCTTGTCACACATGGGCATGCGCAGGCGCGGGTCGAGCTGGTTGACTTCGATTTCGTAGCGACCTTCGGTTTGACTGGTTGCCAGGTAGTCTTCTACGGTGAATTCAAGAAAGCCCTGAGTGACGCCGATAAGGAGATCAGGCAAGGTAACCGGAACAGCACCAAAGGCAGGGCCGCCCAAAGCGAGCAGGCAGGCAGCCAACAGTGCACCGAGCCAGTGGCGGCAGTGAGTGGTCAGGCGTCGAAAAAATGTCGTTTGTGCGTTCATGCCGGTTCAATAGCAAGCCCCGTGCCGTTTAGTGATGAATGCGCGTCGGACACATTAGCGTTAGGTAGGAGTCAGGGCATGGCGGGAGTAATGGATTCGGTGAACCAGCGCACTCAGCTGGTCGGTCAGAATCGCCTGGAGCTGTTGTTGTTCCGTCTCGACGGCCAACAGATGTACGGGATCAACGTATTCAAGGTTCGCGAGGTGCTCCAGTGCCCGAAGCTGACCCTGATGCCCAAGTCCAGCCCCGTCGTGTGCGGTGTGGCCAATATCCGCGGAGCGACCATCCCGATTCTCGATCTGGCGATGGCGACCGGTTCGGGCCGGCTTCTGGATCAGAGCAATCCGTTCGTGATCATCACCGAGTACAACACCAAGACCCAGGGCTTCCTGGTGCGCTCGGTGGAGCGCATCGTCAACATGAACTGGGAGGAGATCCATCCGCCGCCCAAGGGTACCGGTCGCGATCACTACCTCACGGCGGTGACCCGGGTCGATAACCAGTTGGTTGAAATCATCGACGTGGAGAAAATCCTCGCCGAAGTGGCGCCGACCCCGGAAACGATTTCCGTGGGGGTGGTCGACGCCGAAACCCAGCACAAGGCGATTTCGCTGCGGGTGCTGACGGTTGATGATTCTTCGGTGGCACGTAAGCAGGTGACCCGTTGTCTACAAACGGTCGGTGTCGAAGTGGTAGCGTTGAACGACGGACGCCAGGCCCTGGATTACCTGCGCAAGCTGGTGGAAGAGGGCAAGAAACCGGAAGAGGAGTTTCTGATGATGATCTCCGACATTGAAATGCCGGAGATGGACGGGTACACCCTGACGTCGGAAATCCGCAACGACCCGCGCATGCAAAAGCTGCATATTGTCTTGCACACCTCGTTGTCCGGTGTTTTCAACCAGGCGATGGTCAAGAAGGTGGGGGCCGATGATTTCCTGGCCAAGTTCCGGCCCGATGACCTGGCTTCCCGGGTAGTCGAGCGCATCAAGGCTGCAGAATAAAGGTTGGGCGCGTTGTGCGCCCGGCAAGTCAATACGATGAAAGAGGCGGTATTTTGTCTACGGGTAATTTGGATTTCGAACAGTTCCGGGTCTTCCTGGAAAAAGCCTGTGGCATTTTGCTTGGTGAAAACAAGCAATACCTGGTGTCGAGCCGTCTCAATAAGTTGATGGAGCAACAGGGCCTGAAATCGTTGGGCGAACTGGTCCAGCGCATCCAGACCCAGCCGCGCAGTGGGTTGCGCGAGATGGTGGTGGATGCCATGACCACCAACGAAACCCTGTGGTTTCGCGACACCTATCCGTTCGAGGTGTTGAAGAACAGGGTGCTGCCGGCGGCCATCAAGGCCAGTCCGGGGCAACGCTTGCGGATCTGGTCGGCGGCCTGTTCGTCGGGACAGGAACCCTATTCGCTGTCGATGTCCATCGATGAGTTCGAGCGGACCAATATCGGCCAGCTGAAAATGGGCGTGCAAATCGTCGCCACCGATTTGTCCGGAACGATGCTCAACAACTGCAAGACTGGCGAATACGACAGCCTGGCCATCGGCCGCGGCCTGTCGCCTGATCGCCTGCAACGCTACTTCGACCCCAAAGGGCCGGGTAAATGGGTGGTCAAGGCGCCGATCAAGAACCGCGTGGAATTCCGCTCGTTCAACCTGCTGGACAGCTACGCCAGCCTGGGCAAGTTCGACATCGTGTTCTGCCGCAACGTGCTGATCTACTTCTCTGCCGAAGTGAAAAAAGACATCCTGCTGCGCATCCACAGCACGCTCAAACCGGGCGGCTACCTGTTCCTCGGCGCCTCCGAGGCATTGAACGGTTTGCCGGACCACTACCAGATGGTGCAGTGCAGTCCTGGGATCATCTATCAGGCGAAGTGATTTGCTTGGGTTGGGAAAAAAACGGGAGTCCGCAAAGGCTCCCGTTTTTTTTGCCTGCCGGTTTTTTCCAATGCACCACAGCCTCCTGTGGGAGCGAGCTTGCTCGCGATAGCGGTATTGCAGACGCCATCAATGTTGACTGACACACCGCTATCGCGAGCAAGCTCGCTCCCACATTTGATCCCCATTGCCTGGGTGAAAGCGGCAGAAAAGCGGCAGCCAGCGGAAACCGATTGCCGCTTTTCTGGCATTGCCGCTTTGCCGATGCCCGCAAAGCCCCGGTTTATGGGCTTTTTGAAAGTGGCACGACGCTTGCTATGTCCATCGTACGTAAATTCTGGTCACCCGAAGGTTTCCAACATGAGCATCAGTTTCGATAAAGCGCTCGGCATCCACGAAAAGGCCCTGAGCTTCCGAGCCCAGCGTGCCGAAGTCCTGGCCAACAACATCGCCAACGCCGACACCCCGAACTTCAAGGCTCGGGACCTGGACTTCTCCAAAGTGCTCGCCGAGCAGAACGAGAAGGCCAAGAACGGCCACTTCGCCCTGAACATGACCAACAGCCGTCACATCGAAGCCGAAGGCCTGGGCAATGCCGATGAGTCGCTGATGTACCGCACGCCGATGCAGCCTTCGATCGACCAGAACACCGTGGACGCTCAACTGGAACAGTCCAACTACACGGAAAACTCCGTGAACTTCCAGGCCAGCTTCACCCTGCTCAATAGCAAATTCAAAGGGCTGGTATCGGCCCTGCGCGGAGAGTAAGTCATGTCGATTGCGAGCGTATTCAACATTGCCGGCAGCGCCATGAGTGCCCAGACCACGCGTCTGAACACCGTCGCCAGTAACATCGCCAACGCCGAGACCGTGTCGTCGAGCATCGACCAGACCTACCGTGCCCGTCACCCGGTGTTCGCCACCATGTTCCAGGGCGGCCAATCCGGCGGCAGCGACTCGCTGTTCCAGGAGCAGGACGCCGCAGGGCAGGGTGTGCAGGTGCTCGGCGTGGTCGAAGACCAGAGCAACCTCGACGCACGCTACGAGCCGAACCACCCGGCCGCCGACGCCAAGGGCTACGTCTATTACCCGAACGTGAACGTCGTTGAAGAAATGGCCGACATGATTTCCGCCAGTCGTTCGTTCCAGACCAACGTCGAAATGATGAACACCGCCAAAACCATGATGCAGAAGGTCCTGACCCTCGGTCAGTGATAAGGGGCGAGTCACATGAGCGTCACCAACACCACCAGTGGTTTGAGCCTCAACGAGATTCTGGCCAACTCCTCGGTCAAGACCAACACCACCACCGATGGCCTGGCCTCGGCGACGAATGCGGCTACCGGTTCCAAGGAGCTGGGCAAGGATGCGTTCCTGCAATTGCTGGTCACCCAGCTGAAAAACCAGAACCCGCTGGAGCCGCAGGATAACGGCGAGTTCGTTGCCCAGTTGGCGCAATTCAGCAGCCTGGAAGGCATCACCACACTCAACGAAACCGTGAGCGGTATTGCCGGCAACTACAACTCGTCCCAGGCCCTGCAAGCCTCGTCACTGGTGGGCCGTTCGGTCATCGCCCCGGGTGACAAGGCTGTGGTCGACACCTCCAAGAGCCTCAACGGCACGGTGGTGGTACCGGCCTCGGTGTCTTCGCTCGCGATCAAGATCGCAGACAAGGACGGCAAGACCGTCCGTACGATCGAGCTGGGCAGCCAGAATGCCGGTAATTCGGCCTTCATCTGGGATGGCAAGAACGATGCGGGCACCACCCTTGAGTCGGGTACTTACACCTTCACCGCTTCGACCACTATCGACGATAAGCCCGTGTCGCTGATCACCAACCTGCCGGCGACCGTCAGCAGCGTGACGATCAGCCAGACGGGCGGTGAGCTGATGCTCAACCTGGCCGGGCTGGGCAGCATCGCCCTGTCCAAAGTACAAACTATTGGTATGTAGAGCCGACTAAACCGGCAAAAGGAGTGCAACATGTCTTTCAACATCGGCCTTAGCGGTCTCTATGCAGCCAACAAGCACCTGGACGTGACCGGCAACAACATCGCCAACGTGGCGACCACCGGTTTCAAATCGTCCCGTGCGGAATTCGAAGACGTCTACTCGGCCACCAGGCTGGGCAGCGGCACCAAGACCGTCGGTAACGGCGTGCGCCTGGCCAACGTCTCCCAGCAGTTCAGCCAGGGTGACGTCAACAACACCGGCAACGTGCTGGACATGGGCATCCAGGGTTCGGGCTTCTTTGTCCTGAGCAACGACGGTTCCCTGAGCTACACCCGTGCCGGTACGTTCAAGACCGACAAGGAAGGTTTCATCACCAACAGCGATGGCACTGCGCGTTTGCAGGGTTATGGCGTGGATGCCAATGGCAACATCCTCAACGGTATTCTGACCGACCTGCGTATCGACACTTCCAACCTGCCGCCGCAAGCGACCAGCCTGGTTTCGTCGACGATTAACCTGAATTCGACGGCGACGGCTATCAACCAAGCGGCTCCTTACGTGTTCGACCCGGCCGATACATCCACCTTCACCAAGCAATTCACCACGCCGGTCTACGATACCCAGGGTAACCAGCATTCCATGGACCAGTACATGGTCAAGACTGGCGACAATGAATGGGATGTCTACACGCTGATCGACGGTCGTAATCTGGACGGTAGCTCGCCAACCGCTGCCGCTACCCTGGCGGTCCCTTCGACCATGACCTTTGATGCGAACGGCAGGTTGTCCACGGTCACCACCCCACCAGCGAGCACCAGTAGCGATTTGGAACTGGACGATTGGATTCCTGGCACCGTTACCAACGGCGTGTGGACCGCCAATGGCGCTGATGGCGCCGATACTATTGTCATCTCCATGGCCAATACCACCCAGTTCAACGCCGACACCGCCCGGTCGATTCCTACCCAGAACGGTTACGCCACTGGCCAGATCACCAACCTGACCATCGACGGCAGCGGTGTGCTGCTGGCCAACTTCAGCAACAACCAGACCAAGCCGATCGGTCAGCTCGCCCTCGCCAGCTTCACCAACGAGCAAGGCCTGCAACCGGTAGGCGGCACCAGCTGGAAAGAAACCTTCGCTTCGGGCATCCCGGGCTACGACGCGCCGGAAACCGGGACTCTGGGTTCGATCGTCTCCAACTCCCTGGAAGAGTCCAACGTCAACCTGACCAACGAACTGGTCGAGCTGATCAAGGCCCAAAGCAACTACCAAGCGAACGCCAAGACCATCTCCACCCAGAGCACCATCATGCAGACCATCATTCAGATGGCTTGATATCGAAGGTCGCTTGAACGCTGCACAAGAAGCCCCTCGCAAGAGGGGCTTTTTTGTGGGTGGGTGTTTTCGGAGGGGCTGTCCCGGCCTCATCGCGAGCAGGCTCGCTCCCACAGGTGGACGCATTCCAATGTGGTCACTGGCTGAACCAAAGCCGCTCCCACAGGGATTTTCAGTGAGCGCAAATCTTGCGAACGAACCGGAACACATGTGGGAGCGAGCTTGCTCGCGATGGGGCGCGCCCAGTCGCTACTTTTCTCAAGGCAAAAGAAAACCCCCGATAAACCAGCGGTCTATCGGGGGCTTCTTTAGCAAGCGCCTTGCAGCGCCCACCCACTCAGCTTATTGGCAAGCTTCGCAATCCGGCTCATCGATCGCGCAGGCCTTTGGCACGGGTGCCGGGCCGGCTGGAGCGGCCAGGACCGAATCGTCACCGTGGTTGCCGCCGCTGGAAACAGCGTTCAGCTTGCCGGTGTTGATGGTCGACTTCTCGGTGCTGGTGGCAGCCAGGGCACGGAGGTAGTAGGTGGTTTTCAGACCACGGTACCAGGCCATGCGGTAGGTCACGTCCAGCTTCTTGCCCGAGGCACCGGCGATGTACAGGTTCAGCGACTGAGCCTGGTCGATCCACTTCTGGCGACGGCTGGCCGCGTCGACGATCCACTTGGTGTCCACTTCGAACGCGGTGGCGTAGAGCTCCTTGAGCTCCTGCGGGATGCGCTCGATCTGCTGTACCGAACCATCGTAGTACTTCAGGTCGTTGATCATGACCGAGTCCCACAGGCCGCGGGCCTTGAGGTCGCGAACCAGGTACGGGTTGATCACGGTGAACTCGCCCGACAGGTTCGATTTCACATACAGGTTCTGGTAGGTCGGTTCGATCGACTGCGACACGCCAGTGATGTTGGCGATGGTGGCGGTCGGTGCGATGGCCATGATGTTGGAGTTACGGATGCCTTTCTGTACACGGGCGCGAACCGGCGCCCAGTCCAGGGATTCGTTCAGGTCAACGTCGATGTACTTCTGGCCACGCTGCTCGATCAGGATCTGTTGCGAGTCCAGTGGCAGCACGCCCTTGGACCACAGCGAACCCTGGAACGTCTCGTACGAGCCGCGCTCGTCGGCCAGGTCGCAGGAAGCCTGGATCGCGTAGTAGCTGACCGCTTCCATGGACTTGTCGGCGAACTCGACCGCAGCGTCCGAACCGTACGGGATGTGCTGCAGGTACAAGGCGTCCTGGAAGCCCATGATGCCCAGGCCGACCGGACGGTGCTTGAAGTTGGAGTTCTTCGCCTGCGGCACCGAGTAGTAGTTGATGTCGATCACGTTGTCGAGCATGCGCACGGCGGTGTTCACGGTGCGTTGCAGCTTGGCGGTGTCCAGCTTGCCATCGACGATGTGGTTCGGCAGGTTGATCGAGCCCAGGTTGCAGACGGCGATCTCGTCCTTGTTGGTGTTCAAGGTGATCTCGGTGCACAGGTTCGAGCTGTGGACCACGCCCACGTGCTGCTGCGGGCTGCGCAGGTTGCACGGGTCCTTGAAGGTCAGCCATGGATGGCCGGTTTCGAACAGCATCGACAGCATCTTGCGCCACAGGTCTTTGGCCTGGACGACTTTGAACAGCTTGATCTTGTTGTACTCGGTCAGGGCTTCGTAGTACTCGTAGCGCTCTTCGAAAGCCTTGCCGGTCAGGTCATGCAGGTCTGGAACTTCGGATGGCGAGAACAGGGTCCACTTGCCGTCGTCGAAGACGCGCTTCATGAACAGGTCAGGGATCCAGTTGGCGGTGTTCATGTCGTGGGTACGACGACGGTCATCACCGGTGTTCTTGCGCAGCTCGATGAACTCTTCGATGTCCATGTGCCAGGTTTCCAGGTAGGCACACACCGCGCCTTTGCGCTTGCCACCCTGGTTGACCGCGACTGCGGTGTCGTTGACTACCTTGAGGAACGGTACGACGCCCTGGGATTTGCCGTTGGTGCCCTTGATGTACGAGCCCAATGCGCGAACCGGGGTCCAGTCGTTGCCCAGGCCGCCGGCAAATTTGGACAGCATGGCGTTGTCGTGGATGGCGCCGTAGATGCCCGACAGGTCGTCCGGTACGGTGGTCAGGTAGCAGCTCGACAGTTGTGGACGCAGGGTGCCGGCGTTGAACAGCGTCGGGGTCGAGGCCATGTAGTCGAAGGACGACAACAGGTTGTAGAACTCGATGGCGCGGTCTTCACGCTGCTTCTCTTCGATCGCCAGGCCCATGGCCACGCGCATGAAGAAAATCTGCGGCAGTTCGAAACGGATACCGTCCTTGTGGATGAAGTAACGGTCGTACAGGGTTTGCAAGCCCAGGTAAGTGAACTGCTGGTCGCGCTCGTGGTTGATCGCCTTGCCGAGCTTTTCCAGGTCGAACTCGGCCAGTACCGGGTTCAGCAATTCGAATTCGATACCCTTGGCGACGTAGGCCGGCAAGGCCTTGGCGTACAGGTCGACCATTTCGTGGTGGGTCGCGCTCTCGGCGACTTCCAGGAAGCTCAGGCCTTCGGCACGCAGGGTGTCCATCAGCAGGCGGGCGGTCACGAAGGAGTAGTTCGGCTCGCGTTCCACCAGGGTCCGCGCGGTCATCACCAGCGCGGTGTTGACGTCCTTGAGTGCGACGCCGTCATAGAGGTTTTTCAGGGTTTCGCGCTGGATCAGGTCGCCGTCGACTTCTTCCAGGCCTTCGCAGGCTTCGGTGACGATGGTGTTCAGGCGGCCCATGTCCAGCGGCGCGAGGCTGCCGTCGGCGCGTGCGATGCGGATCGAAGGGTGAGCCAGTACCGGGGCGTCGGCCGGGGTGCGGATGGCGCGTTCCTTGGCGCGCGAATCACGATAGATCACATAGTCGCGGGCCACTTTCTGCTCGCCGGCACGCATCAGGGCCAGTTCGACCTGATCCTGGATTTCTTCGATGTGGATGGTGCCACCCGACGGCATGCGACGCTTGAAGGTTGCGGTGACTTGCTCGGTCAGGCGGGCCACGGTGTCGTGGATGCGCGACGAAGCGGCGGCGGTGCCGCCCTCAACTGCGAGAAATGCTTTGGTGATGGCGACGGTGATCTTGTCATCGGTGTAAGGAACGACAGTGCCGTTACGCTTGATCACACGCAGCTGGCCAGGCGCGGTAGCGGCCAGATCCGAGTTCGAATCAGCGGCCAGCGGCGCGGTGCCCTGCGGGTTCTCGCGAGTTGTGTCGGTGTGCATGGGTGTCTCCACATTCTCTATGTTTGTTTGGGCACCATCACGGTGCCCACCGTTCCGTCCTGAAGCACTACAACCGACTGGCGCCGGGTATAACAACTTCGGGACAGTAGGAAGCAGGCCTGAATACCGCTTCCTTCCGAAGTTCTGGGCTTCGAGCCTGGGCTCGAAACCGGATTGCAGAGGTGCCTGCAATGGACTGCAACACCCGTACCGTTCTGGTCGTTTTGACCTTGAAACGATGGCCATCCGCAGGGGGCGGTCTGGTCTTGGGGGAATGCGGTGTTTCAGTCGGACAAAGGCAAGAAAAGCGCTTGAATTATCTGTCCGACTTGTGTTTGGTTTTTGGTCGAAAACCCTACATGTAGGGTTTTTTACGCGACGGGCTACAAGATAATGCGTTTTGGGGGATGAATGCAACGTGCTACCTGTGGATAAGCCTGTGCGTAATTTGTGTGCGAAACGTGGAACAGCTCTGTAGGCCGCGACCTTGCTGGAGTGGACCTTTTTTCATCGTTTTAACGATCCGAAAACAGCCCGATGGTTTTTGCGGGCGCGGACGTTACCACACAAGTCCCGCGCGACCGAACGCATTTGTCCGCTTGTTTTATGCAGGGCCGGCGTTTATACAATCGGCCCGTGCATGGGCATGCTTATCCTCCTTTAACATGACAAAAAGACGGGGATCTGGATTCTATATTTGGAGCGGACGTCTTGTGGCAAGGGAGCAAGCTCCCTCGCCACAAGTCAGGTGCCTATCCTTTCTTCTATATACACAACAAGACGAGGCCCCCCCGTGGAACAAGAAGCCTGGCAGGTATTGATCGTCGAGGATGACCAGCGGCTGGCCGAGCTGACTCGCGAGTACCTGGAAAGCAACGGCCTGCGCGTGGCCATTGAAGGCAACGGTGCGGTGGCGGCGGCGCGGATCATTGCCGAGCAGCCGGACCTGGTGATCCTCGACCTGATGCTGCCCGGCGAGGACGGCCTGAGCATCTGCCGCAAGGTACGCGAGCATTACGACGGGCCGATCCTGATGCTCACCGCCCGCACCGACGACACCGATCAGATCCAGGGCCTGGACCTGGGCGCCGACGATTACGTCTGCAAGCCGGTGCGGCCACGCTTGCTCTTGGCCCGCGTCCAGGCCCTGTTGCGACGCAGCGAACCGGAACCGGCCACGTCGCAAAAGCCACGGCGCTTGCAATTCGGCCCGCTGGTAGTGGACAACGCCTTGCGCGAAGCCTGGCTGCAAGACCACGGCATCGAGCTGACCAGTGCCGAGTTCGATCTGCTGTGGCTGCTGGTGTCCAACGCCGGGCGCATCCTGTCCCGGGAAGAGATCTTCACCGCCCTGCGTGGCATCGGTTATGACGGCCAGGACCGCTCCATCGACGTGCGCATCTCGCGCATCCGTCCCAAGATCGGCGACGACCCGGACCATCCACGGCTGATCAAGACCATCCGCAGCAAGGGTTATCTGTTCGTTCCTGAAGCTTGCGTAGACCCGACGCCGTGAACTCGATCTTCCTGCGCATTTACGGCGGCATGTGCGCGGCCCTGGTGCTGGTGGCGGTGCTCGGCGTGCTGGCCCTGCATTTGCTCAACCAGACTCGCAGTGAGCAGTACCGCGAGCGTCTGGCCCACGGCACGTTTTCCTTGATGGCCGATAATCTGCGGCCCATGAACGACACCGAGCGACGCCGGGCCCTGGCGGTGTGGGAACGCCTGCTGGGCATTCCCCTGGCGTTGCAGACTTACGCCCAGACCGATCTGGATCTCGGCCAGCGCACCCGTGTCATGCGCGGCCAGGCCCTGGTGGAGCAGACCGGGCCCCATGCGGCGAAAGTTTATCGGCTGGTCAGCGACGCTGAAAAACTGATGCTGGTCGGGGAAGTCCGCCAGATCAGCGAGCAACTGGCCCGGGCAACTATCTACCTGCTGGCCGATGAGTTGGTGCGTTACCCGGTGGCCGAGCAGCCTGAACGCCTGGCGCAACTCAAGCAGGAAAAAGGCTTCGGGTTTGACCTGCGGCTGATGCCCATTACGCAGGCGGACATGGACGAAGACCAGCGTCGGCGCGTGGCCGAGGGCGACACGGTCATGGCGCTGGGCAAGGGCGGTGACTCGATCCGGGTGTTCGCCGGCATGGTCGGTACGCCGTGGGTGCTGGAAATCGGCCCGTTGTACCAGATGAACCCTTATCCGCCTGAGTGGCTGGTGCTGATCGCGGCGCTGGGGTTGAGCCTGATCGGGCTGATCGTTTACCTGTTGGTGCGCCAGTTGGAGCGGCGCCTGCGTGGTCTGGAATCGGCCGCTACCCAGATCGCCCAGGGCAGCCTGGAAACCCGGGTGCCGGCTCGCGGTGCTGACTCGGTAGGGCGATTGGCCGCCGCGTTCAACGGCATGGCCGAACACTTGCAGCAGTTGTTGGCGATTCAGCGGGAGCTGGTGCGTGCGGTGTCCCATGAGTTGCGCACCCCGGTGGCGCGCCTGCGTTTTGGCCTGGAGATGATCGGCAGCGCCACCACGCCCCAGGCCCGGGACAAATACCTGGCGGGCATGGATCACGACATCGAAGACCTGGATCGGCTGGTGGACGAGATGCTGACCTATGCGCGACTGGAGCAGGGATCGCCGGCCCTGAACTTCCAGCGCGTGGATCTGGATGCGCTGGTCAATCAGGTCATTGAAGAGTTGGGACCGCTTCGGGCCGGGATTACGGTCGAGCGCGGCCTGTGCCTGTCTGCCGCTGATTGCGATGGCGCCTGGGTCGAGGCCGAGCCGCGCTTCCTGCATCGGGCCCTGCAGAACCTGGTGAGCAATGCGATGCGTCACGCCAGCTCCCGGGTGACGGTCAGTTACCAGGTGGGTCAGTTGCGTTGTCGGGTGGACGTCGAGGACGACGGGCCCGGCGTGCCGGAGGCGGCGTGGGAGCGGATCTTCAAGCCCTTCCTGCGCCTGGACGACAGCCGTGCCCGTGCTTCAGGTGGTCATGGGTTGGGGTTGTCGATCGTGCGGCGGATCATCCACTGGCACGATGGCCGGGCGTTGATCGGCAAGAGCAAGAGTCTGGGTGGGGCCTGCTTCAGCTTGAGCTGGCCGCGGCATCAGGACAGGTCTTGAAGGTGTGGCGCCTGTGCGGGCCTTATCGCGAGCAGGCTCGCTCCCACATTGAAATGCAGTCTCCTGTGGGAGCGAGCCTGCTCGCGATAAGGGCCTGAAAAACGCGACAAATCTCAGGCCTTGATCCCCACCAGACTCAACAACTGCCCATCCTTCACACCAAACTGCGCCGACAGTTCACTGCCATGACGCCACTCGGCCGACAGGTCGGTGAGCAACTGCAGCCGAACCTGTCCGCTGTGGGTCCATTCCAGCACTTGGGCATGTTCGAAATAAAAGCGCTGCCTGACGATCGGGTACAGCGCCTTGAACAGGCTTTCCTTCACGGAAAAGGTCAGGGTCACCAGCAATGCTCGGTCATCTTGCGCGGTCGCGGCCATGCGCAGCAGTTCCGGCGGGGTAAGGATTTCACCGGCCAGGCGCTCGGCCCGCTCGGGATCGAGCAGGTTTTCCAGGTCCATGCCCAGCCCTTGCCAGTGGTGTTTTCTGGCGACGATGGCCGCGGCCCGGCCGGTGCTGTGGGTGATCGAGCCACTGACATGGGCCGGCCATACCGGGGCGCGGTCGTCACCGATGGCCGGCACGCACGTCAGGCCGTCCAACTGATGAAGGGCCGCTCGGGCGCAGATCCGCCCGGCAAGAAATTCCGCCTGACGCTTGGCCACCGAACGCTGGATGCTCGCGGGCGGCTCGATGGCACTGTTCGGAAAATCATCAGCGCTTAGCAGCAACGGATCGAAGCGGGTGCTCAGCAGCAGGGTATCGGGCAGGACTTGAGGCAACAGCCATTGATCGTCCAGGGGCGTGCAGCAGGCGGGCAGGGCGGGGAGAGCGTTCATGCCCGGCATTTTGCCGGGTTGGCTTGAGGCTGGGTAGTGGGGCGTGGAGATTGTGAGCAGGTGAGGCTTTTGTGGCGAGGGAGCTTGCTCCCGCTCGACCGGGCTGGCGCTCCAGTGCGCAGCGCTCGCAGACTTTGGGTCTGCTTCGCAGCCCAGCGGGAGCTTGCTCCCTCGCCACAGGGGTTGTTTCAGCTGAAGGATGGGGTTCAGCCAAAAATCTTCTTGAAGAACTTCTGCATGTCCGCCCAGGACTTTTCATCGGCTTGTTTGTTGTAGCCAATATCCGGCCCGCCATGTTCGCCGTGACCCAGGCGGTCGGCGTCGGGGTTGCTGAAGCCGTGCTTGGCGCCTTCAAGGTTGACGAAGGTGTAGTCGGCACCGGCCTTGTCCATTTCGCTCTTGAACGCGGTGACGTTGTCCGGGGTGACCATGCTGTCCAGTGCGCCATGTTCGACCAGGACCTTGGCCTTGACGCTGCCCGGTGTTGCCGGGGTATTGGTGACCAGCGCGCCGTGGAAACTCACCACGCCGGCCAGTGGAACACCCTGGCGCGCCGCATCCAGCACCACTTTGCCGCCGAAGCAGTAACCGATGGCGGCGATTTTGTCCGGGTCGGTATGGGGTTGTTTCTTCAACAGGTCGAGGCCGGCCTGGAACCGCGCACTGGCCGCCTTGCCGTCCTTGAGAGCCGCCTGCATGAACGCCATGGCGTCCTTGGGGTGCTCGGTGTTCTTGCCGTCGCCGTACATGTCGATGGCCAGCGCGCTGTAGCCCAGGCCCGCGAGGTCACGGGCGCGGCGCTTGGAATAATCGTTCAGCCCCCACCATTCATGTACCACCACCACGCCCGGGCGCGGGCCTTTGACCGCGTCGTCGTAAGCGTAGTAACCCATCAGTTTGGTGCCGTCGGCACTGGTGTAGGGGATCTCCTGGGTCTGGATGGCGGCGTGGCTCGCAGCGCTAAAGGCCAGAAGTACAACAGCAAGCAACCTGTGCATGACGGATCTCCTTGATAAATGCAGGGGGTGAGACAGAACACTCTAGCCGATTCATTCAGCGCAGGTTCAGAGAACGTTCAAGGGCCATTCAGGGACGGTTGGTTAACGTGGCTGTGACTTCACAAACCACCCACGTTGCACAGGAGCTTGAACATGACTCACATGAAAACTCTGCTGTTGGCTTTCACGGTGCTGGGCGCCAGCGCCATGGCCCACGCCGATGACAACTTCGCCAGCCTGACCCTCGGCCAGACCAGCGACAAGGTCAAGAAGTCCGACGCGCTGAACGCTAACCTCAATCACCCGAACGCCGACGGTATCATCGGCAAAGACACCACCTATGGCGTCCGACTGGGCCGGCAAAACGACCAGGGTCGCTACTACGCCACGTACGACAACGTTTCGGGCACTCACAATGGCATCAAATTGCGCCAGGAAAACCTGCTGGGCAGTTACGATATGTTCTATCCGGTCACCGGCAGCACCAAGCTGTTCGGCGGCGGTACGGCGGGCCTGACCAAACTGACCCAGGACTCCCCCGGCTATAGCCGTGACAGCGATATCGGCTACGCGGTGGGCTTGCAGGCCGGCATCCTGCAGAAGGTTTCACAAAACACCTCGCTGGAACTGGGTTACCGTTACCTGCGCAGCAACGCCAGCACCGAGATGAGCCCCCACGCAGGTGGCAAGGTTGGATCGCTGGACCTGACCAGCAGTGCCCAGACTTATCTCTCGGCCAACTACACGTTCTAAGGCTGGAAGGTGAGCGTGGTCAGCCGGATCGGCCCAAGACGATCCGGCGCCGCTTCTCGTAAACCGATGTGCATGACTGGACTGTTCGATTTGCCTGGGAGAGCCCCATGAAATTACTGGTCGTCGAAGACGAAGCCTTGCTGCGCCATCACCTGCAGACCCGTCTGACCGACAGCGGCCATGTGGTGCAGGCCGTGGCCAATGCCGAGGAGGCCTTGTATCAGGTCGCGCAATTCAATCACGACCTGGCGGTGATCGACCTGGGCTTGCCGGGCATCAGCGGGCTGGAGCTGATCCGCCGGTTGCGCTCCCAGGACAAGACCTTCCCGATCCTGATCCTTACTGCCCGCGGCAACTGGCAGGACAAGGTCGAAGGTCTGGCCGCCGGTGCCGACGACTACGTGGTCAAGCCGTTTCAGTTCGAAGAGCTGGAGGCCCGCCTGAACGCGCTGTTGCGCCGTTCCAGTGGTTTCACCCAGTCGACCATCGTGGCCGGTCCGTTGCTGCTGGATCTCAATCGCAAGCAAGCGTCCCTGGGTGAGGAAGCGTTGGCGCTGACGGCCTATGAATACCGCATCCTTGAATACCTGATGCGCCATCATCAGCAGGTGGTCGCCAAGGACCGCTTGATGGAGCAGCTTTACCCGGATGACGACGAGCGTGACCCCAATGTCATCGAAGTGCTAGTGGGGCGTCTGCGGCGCAAACTGGAAGCCCCGGCCGGCTTCAAACCGATCGAAACCGTGCGTGGCCTGGGTTACCTGTTCAACGAGCGTTGCCAGTGATTCGTTCGCTACGGCTGCGGTTGATGCTGGCCGCCATGACCCTGGCGGTGTTGTTCATGCTGGCACTGCTGCCGGCCATGCAAGGCGCGTTCAGCCTGGCCCTGCAGGAGTCCATCGAACAACGCCTGGCGTCGGACGTGACCACGCTCATTTCCGCTGCCCGCGTGGAAAACAACCGCTTGAAGATGCCGGCGCAATTGCCCGATGAGCGCTTTAACCTCGCCGACGCCCGTCTGCTGGGCTACATCTATGATCGCGACGGGCGCTTGGTGTGGCGGTCCAAGGCCACTCGGGAAGAGAACATCAATTACACGCCGCGCTACGACGGCCAGGGCAATCAGTTCGCGCGTATCCGCGAAGACAACGGCCAGGAGTTTTTCGTCTACGACGTCGAAGTCAAACTGCTCGGTGGCCAGAGCGCGGCGTTCAGTTTCGTCACCCTGCAACCGGTGCGCGATTACGAAGTGACGCTCGACGGCCTGAGGGAAAATCTCTACCTGGGCTTCGGTGCTGCGCTGGCAGTGTTGTTGGCCCTGTTGTGGATCGGCCTGAGCTGGGGGCTTCGCGCGTTGAGGCGCCTGAGCCAGGAACTGGACGAAATCGAAAGCGGCAGCCGGGAAAGTCTCAGCACCGAGCACCCCCGGGAGCTGCTGCGCTTGACCGGTTCCCTCAACCGTCTGTTGCATGGCGAGCGGGAGCAGCGCAGCCGCTATCGTGACTCCCTCGATGACCTGGCCCATAGCCTGAAAACCCCGCTGGCGGTGCTGCAAGGCGTGAGTGAAGACATGGCCCGGCGCACCGAAGATCGTGGACAGGCCTGGGTGCTGCAAAGCCAGATCGAGCGCATGAGCCAGCAGATCGGCTATCAGTTGCAGCGCGCCAGCCTGCGCAAAAGTGGCCTGGTGCGCCATCAGGTGCGCTTGCGCCCGGTGCTGCAAAGCCTGTGCGATACGCTGGACAAGGTCTATCGCGACAAGCGCGTCCACGTCAGCTTCGATCTGCCGGAGCAGTGCCATGTGCCGATCGAGCAGGGCGCCTTGCTGGAAATGCTCGGCAATCTGTTGGAAAACGCCTATCGGCTGTGCCTGGGCGAGGTGCGCATCAGCGTGCATCAGACCCTCGGCGGCATTGAATTATGTGTCGAGGATGACGGGCCGGGTGTGCCGCCGGATCAGCGCGCGCGGATTCTGCAGCGTGGCGAGCGGTTGGATCGCCAGCATCCGGGGCAGGGCATTGGGCTGGCGGTGGTCAAAGACATCATCGAAAGCTACGGCGCCCGGTTGACCCTGGGGGATTCAGAGTTGGGCGGGGCGGCATTTCGGATTCATTTTCCGGTGCTTTGACTGCTAACGGATACCTGCTGGAATCAGACCTGTGGGAGCATGGCTTGCCCGCGATGGCAGTCTCTAAGGGCGCCATCGCGGGCAAGCCAAGCTCCCACATTTTGATCTGAGGGGCGCGCGGGTTGTGTGTCCACTGAAAATCAGCAGCCCCTCCATCAACTCTCCTGCTCCCGATAAGCCCCCGGCGTTACCCCCGTCCATTTCTTGAACGCCCGGTGAAACGCCGACGGTTCAGAGAACCCCAGATGTTCGGCAATCTGTTGCAACGACAGGTCCGCGCGCCCCAGATGGTAGATGGCGATATCCCGCCGCAGCTGATCCTTGAGTTCCTGGAAGCTGGTGCCTTCCTCCCGCAGATGCCGGCGCAACGTCTGCGGACTGATGTGCAGATGGGCGGCGACGGTGTCCAGATCCGGCCAGCGTGCGGCGTCGCGGCTGAGCAGGCGGCGTAGCTGGCTGCTCAGGCTGTTGCCATCGTCAGGGCGTGACAGCAGGTCGGCGGGGGAATGTTCGAGAAAGTGTTTGAGGGTTCGTTCGTCCTGCAACAACGGCATATCCAGGTAACGACTGTGGAACAACAGGCTGCAACGTTGCGCCTGGAACACCAGCGGGCAGGGGAACAACAGATCGTACTCGGCCCCATGGGCGGGCTTGGCATAGCTGAATGTCGCCTGTTCCAGACCGATCCGCTGGCCGATCAGCCAACTGCCGAGGCGATGCCAGATCACCAGCAGGCTTTCAGCCAGGAAATGGTCGGGGTCGCGCAGTGTCGTTTCATCCAGGTTCAAGCGCACCCGTTCCCCTTCGGCCTCAAGCGTCAGGCTCGGGGCGTCCGGGAAGAGGCTGTAGAACAACAACCCGCGCTGAAGTGCCTTGCCCAGGGTCCGGCAGTGGATCAACGCGTGACACATCATGGCAAACGTCCCGGGTTTACTGGGGGCCAGACCAAACCCCAGATACTCGTCCCCCAGTGCCAGCCGCAGGGCCTGCAACAGGCTGGCGAACTGCGCTGGTGCTATGCGTGCTCGCGGCTCGTCCAACAGCTCGGGGCTGATGCCCAGCTGTTGCAACAAGGGAACGTAATCGAAACCTTGCCGGCGCGCACCACCCAGGGCGGCGCGGGCGAAGTGGCTGGCGATGGTGCGTTGGCGCATGGCAGGAATCCGTTTATTGAGCTGCCGATGGTAGCAGGGGCCTTGCGCTCGACAAGGCGGATATCCGCCAAATCCCGGAGCGAGAACGGCCTTGTGGGCGGGAATCCGCCATCTGCGTCTGGCTGTTCAGGTCTGTTTACCCGCGTGTAGCCCTTGTAGCTCAGGGGGTGTAGGCATTTTCCGGAAAATGGCATGGGCCTTGCGATAGGCATCCGCAGGTCTGCCGCCGTGCAGCCGCCAAAACAAATCCCTCCAGTGCAGGAGGGTTCGCAATTGAGGTTTCGTGGACGACAGGTGGATGTTGTCACACGGGACGCTTGAGGAAGGTTTGCCATGACGACTCGTCAGCCACTGTACAAATCCCTGTATTTCCAGGTGATCGTAGCCATTGCCATCGGCATTTTGCTCGGCCACTTCTATCCGCAGACCGGCGTTGCCCTCAAACCGCTGGGTGACGGATTCATCAAACTGATCAAAATGGTCATCGCTCCCATCATCTTCTGTACCGTTGTCAGCGGTATTGCCGGCATGCAGAACATGAAGTCGGTGGGCAAGACCGGTGGCTACGCGCTGCTGTACTTCGAAATCGTCTCCACGATCGCCCTGTTGATCGGTCTGGTCGTGGTCAACGTCGTGCAACCGGGCGCCGGCATGCACATCGATGTGACGACCCTGGACACCAGCAAGATCGCCGGTTACATCTCGGCCGGTAAAGACCAGAGCATCGTGGCGTTTATCCTCAACGTGATCCCGAACACCATCGTCGGCGCGTTCGCCAATGGCGATATCCTGCAAGTGCTGATGTTCTCGGTGATCTTCGGTTTCGCCCTGCATCGCCTGGGTGCCTACGGCAAGCCGGTGCTGGACTTCATCGATCGCTTCGCCCACGTGATGTTCAACATCATCAACATGATCATGAAACTGGCACCCGTCGGTGCGTTCGGTGCCATGGCGTTCACCATCGGCGCCTACGGTGTCGGTTCGCTGGTGCAATTGGGCCAGTTGATGATCTGCTTCTACATCACCTGTGTGGTGTTCGTCCTGGTGGTGCTGGGCGCCATCTGCCGGGCCCACGGCTTCAGTGTCGTCAAGCTGATCCGTTACATCCGTGAAGAACTGCTGATCGTGCTGGGTACTTCCTCGTCGGAGTCGGCCCTGCCACGCATGCTGATCAAGATGGAGCGTCTGGGTGCGCAGAAATCCGTGGTGGGTCTGGTGATCCCGACCGGCTACTCGTTCAACCTCGACGGCACTTCGATCTACCTGACCATGGCTGCGGTGTTCATCGCCCAAGCCACCGACACGCCGATGGACCTGACTCACCAGATCACCCTGTTGCTGGTGCTGCTGCTGTCGTCCAAAGGTGCTGCCGGCGTGACCGGTAGCGGCTTCATCGTGCTGGCGGCCACCCTGTCGGCCGTGGGTCATCTGCCGGTAGCCGGCCTGGCGCTGATCCTGGGTATCGACCGCTTCATGTCCGAAGCCCGCGCCCTGACCAACCTGGTGGGCAATGCTGTGGCCACCATCGTGGTTGCCAAGTGGGTCAAGGAACTGGACGTAGACCAGTTGCAGAGCGAACTGGCTTCCGGCGGTCGCGGCATCTCCGACACCCGTGAAGAAGACGACCTGGGCGTGGCCGAAGGCCCAACCCCTGCTGCTGTGAAGTAACCTTTCGCTGCAATAAAAAACCCGCTTCGGCGGGTTTTTTTATTTGAGGGATTTTTCAGTCGAGGATGCTGTTGCTGAGCGCAATGGTCAGCCAGACTGACACCTGCGGTAATTGCTCCACCGCCAACCCCTGCCTAGTCTTGAGGGCATCACCACGCGGAGATCGCCCATGCAAGGCCCACTGGCATCGCTCAAGGTTCTGGACTTCTCGACCCTGCTGCCCGGCCCGTTCGCCTCGTTGTTGCTGGCGGACATGGGGGCCGAGGTGTTGCGCATCGAGTCGCCGACCCGCCCGGATCTGTTACGGATACTGCCGCCCCATGATCAGGGCGTCTCGGCCAGCCATGCCTACCTCAACCGCAACAAGCGCAGCCTGGCCCTGGACCTCAAGCAGCCGGCGGCGCTGGAGGTGATCAAGCAGTTGCTGGGCGACCACGACATCCTGCTGGAACAGTTCCGCCCCGGTGTGATGGAGCGGCTGGGCCTGGGGTACGAAGCCTTGAAGGCGATCAATCCCCGATTGATCTACGTGTCCATCACCGGCTACGGCCAGACCGGTCCCTACAAGGATCGCGCCGGCCACGACATCAACTACCTGGCCCTGGCGGGACTGGCCAGCCACACCGGGCGTGCCGACGCCGGGCCATTGCCGCTGGGCATCCAGGCGGCGGACATCGCTGGTGGCTCCCTGCACGGCGTGATCGGGCTGTTGGCGGCGGTGATCGCCCGTCAGCAGACCGGGCAGGGCCAGCATCTGGACGTGAGCATGACCGACTGCGTGTTCAGCCTCAACGCTTTGGCCGGTGCCGGTTATCTGGCCTGCGGCGTGGCACCTGAGTGGGAAAACCAGATGCTCAACGGTGGCAGCTTCTATGACTATTACCGCACCCGTGATGGCCGTTGGATGTCGGTGGGCAGCCTGGAGCCGGTCTTCATGCAGGCGTTGTGCGAGACCCTGGGACGGCCGGAGCTGGCGGCCCAGGGGCTGTCGCCCCATCCAGATCAGCAACGGCAGCTAAAGCAGCAATTGCAGGCTGAATTCCAGAAGCATGATTTCGCTGAGCTGTGCCGGTTGTTTGCAGGGGTTGATGCTTGCGTCGAACCGGTGCTGAGCCTGGAAGAAACACTCAGGCATCCCCAGTTAGCGGCCCGGGACGTCGTGACCCTGGTGCCTCGTGGCGATGGCTCGAGCCAGGCGCAGATGGCCTGTCCGTTGAAGTTCTCGCAGGGCTTGCCCGAGCCTCGGCATATTGGCGCGGGGCTGGGAGCGCACACGGATCAGGTGTTGGGGGAGTTGGGGTTTAGTGTTGAGCGGATTGCGCAACTGCGCGATGCCGGGGTGGTTTTGTAGCGTTCTTTCGGGCCTCATCGCGAGCAAGCTCGCTCCCACAGAGGTTCTGTGAGCGCTATAGATCCAGTGTGGGAGCGAGCTTGCTCGCGAAAGGGCCAGCCCAGACGCCACAAAAACCAGCTACTCCACCCGAGTCTCGCCACTGAACACCAAGGTATTGCGGCAACTGCGGCACAAATAGCGGCGCCCCTGACGTACCAGGCTGTGACGCTGGGCCGAGAAGGGGAAGTCGCTGCCGTCGCAGGGGCATTTGTAGATGTAGCGGGTCACGCTGCGGCGCTTGATCTCGTAGGTATGGCAGCGGTTGGGCGGCAGTTCGTACACGCCGCGCATGATCAGTTGCCACTCTTCACCATGAGGCTGAATGCGTTCGCCGAATAGCTGATGGGCAATCAGGTGCGCAACCTCGTGGGCGACGGTCTGCTTGAGAAAGTCTTCGGCGTTTTCCCGGTACAACTGTGGATTGAAGCGCAGCAGATTCTCATGCAGGTGCGCGACACCGGCCTTCTGGCCACGCAATTTGAAGCTGACCACGGGACGTTTGAAAGGACGTTTGAAAAAGGTTTCGGCTTGTTGGTAACACTCTTCGACGCGGGTATTGAGTTGCTCAAGCATGCTGTACGGGTCTCCAGAGGCTTGAGTATGCCGCAAGCGCCGGCCGTTGCGAATCGCCCAGACGCCCAGTGGTCGTTTCGCCAGCGCCAAACACAGGAAGGCCGCCTTGCGGCGGCCTGTATTGGCAGATATTGCTTTGTTTTCAGAAGGGAACCCTGAGCGGGTTCGAACCCTTCAGTTGGTATACACCGGACCGACGCCCAGCCCCCAGACAATCACCGTAAACGCCATGATAGCCACCAGCACCACCAGACCCACGGCGAGCACCGAACTGGAAAACAGAAAACCCTCGTCCTGAGGAATATTCATGAAAGTGGGCAGGCCCACATACAGCAGGTAGACGGTGTAGCAGATCGCTGCCGTACCGACGATCATCCCCAGCCACATGTGCGGATAGAGCGCCGCCAGGCCGCCGATGAACAAGGGGGTCGCGGTGTAGGTGGCGAATGCGACGCAGCGCGCCAGGCTCGGGTTGGCGTCATAGGTGCGAGCCATCCAGTGCACGAAGGCGCCCATCACCGCCACACCGCCCAACATGGCGAGGTACGACATGATGGTCATCCACAGCGCACTTTCCTGGGTCAGCATCACCGGAGGCCGGTTGCCGATGACCCATCCCACCTGCGTGGTGCCGATAAACGCCGATACCGCGGGAATGGCCGCCAGGATCAGCGTGTGGGTGAGGTACATGTGGCTGATGCTTTCCTCCTGATCGCCACGGATTTCTTTCCATTCTTGATCAGGGTGGGTAAAGAGCCCCACGACATGATGGATCATAGTCAGTCACTCCTTTGTTATTGCCATCGCCCCCCAACGGAGCGCCTACGGGCCAAACGGCCGAGTAAGTACAGGTCTGTAAGTGTGTGCGACCTTATGTCGCAGTATAGAAAGGAGTTCTCGCCAGGGGGATGGGGGGCTTAGAGCAAATCGCGCTGTAAAGGAGCAGGCTAATCGCGGCGTGATCTGTGAGCGCTTCCCATGGCCAAGAGATTTCCTGTGGCGAGGGAGCTTGCTCCCGCTCGGCTGCGAAGCAGACGCCAACAGACGAGCCCAGAGGGCTGCTTCGCAACCCAGCGGGAGCAAGCTCCCTCGCCACAGGGGCGGTGCCATATTCGGGATTTTTTGCGTAAAATGCCGGCCTTTCGTCACACCTCACGGATTTCGCGTCATGGGCACTCTTACGGTCAACCAGAACAAACTGCAAAAGCGCCTGCGCCGCCAGGCCGGTGAGGCGGTCGCTGATTTCAATATGATTGAAGACGGCGACAAGGTCATGGTCTGCCTGTCCGGCGGCAAGGACAGCTACACCTTGCTCGATGTGCTGATGCATTTGCAGAAGGTTGCGCCGATCAAGTTCGACATTGTCGCGGTGAACATGGACCAGAAGCAGCCCGGTTTCCCCGAGGATGTGTTACCGGCCTACCTTCAATCGCTGGGCGTGGAATATCACATCGTCGAGAAGGACACCTATTCGGTGGTCAAGGAACTGATCCCGGAAGGCAAGACCACCTGCTCGCTGTGCTCACGCCTGCGTCGTGGCACGCTCTACACCTTTGCCGACCAGATCGGCGCGACCAAGATGGCCCTGGGGCACCACCGTGACGACATCGTCGAGACCTTTTTCCTCAACATGTTCTACAACGGCTCGCTCAAAGCCATGCCGCCCAAGCTGCGCGCCGATGACGGGCGCAACGTGGTGATCCGCCCGCTGGCCTACTGCAGCGAGAAAGACATCCAGGCCTATTCAGACTTCAAGCAGTTCCCGATCATCCCTTGCAACCTGTGCGGCTCCCAGGAAAACCTGCAACGCCAGGTGGTCAAGGAGATGCTGCAGGAGTGGGAGCGCAAGACCCCGGGCCGTACCGAGAGCATTTTCCGCGGCTTGCAGAACGTCGTTCCGTCGCAACTGGCGGACCGTAACCTGTTCGACTTCACCAACCTGCGCATCGACGAAAGCGCCACGCCGCGATTCGTCAACGTGGTGAACCTCTGACGAACTCAGCGGCTCCTATTCACGGCGCTCGTGGCCAGGCCACTTAGAGCGCCGTTTTCATTTCCGACCCCAGGAGAGGGCATGCGCGATTACAAGTGGCTGCACGAGTATTGTCTGAACCGCTTCGGTTCGGCGGCTGAACTGGAAGCCCACCTGCCTGTTCCCAAGACCCCGGCCCAACTACGCAAGATCAGCGACGACCGCTACCTTTCGACCATGGCGCTGCGGGTGTTTCGCGCCGGGCTCAAGCACAGCCTGGTGGACGCCAAGTGGCCGGCGTTCGAGGAAGTGTTTTTCAAGTTCGACCCGGAAAAAGTCGTGCTGATGAGCGCCGAGCACCTGGAGCGGCTGATGCAGGACGCGCGGATCATCCGTCACTTGGGCAAGCTCAAGAGCGTGCCGCGCAACGCGCAATTGATACTGGACGTGGCCCATGAAAAAGGCAGCTTTGGCGCGCTGATCGCCGACTGGCCGGTGACCGACATCGTAGGCCTGTGGACCTACCTGAAAAAGCACGGCCATCAACTGGGCGGTCTGTCGGCTCCGCGTTTCCTGCGGATGATGGGCAAGGACACTTTTGTGCCCAGTTATGACGTGGTGGCGGCGCTCAATGCGCAGGACATCATCGACAAAGTTCCCACCAGCCTGCGGGATCTGGCGACGGTGCAGCAGGCCTTCAACCAGTGGCATGAAGAGAGTGGTGGAAGGCCCATGAGCCAGATTTCGATGATGCTGGCGTATACCGTCAATCATTGAGGCCGCATCGCGAGCAGGCTCGCTCCCACAGGGGATCTGTGAACGCCACAAATCTCATGTGGGAGCGAGCCTGCTCGCGATAGCCATCTATCAGGCGACGGAAATCTCGCCTTCTCCAGCCAACCGCCGGTTCAACTGAAACCGCCAGCGCACATACAGCAGCGCCGAGCAGAACACCGCCACGCTCGCCGCCATTTCCAGCAAACCGAACACCTGTCGGTTCGGGTCATAGGCCGCCAGCGCGCCTTTGATGAAGTACAGGTTTACCACAAAGCACATCCACGAATGCCCGCGGGGGCTGCCGCTGATCATGCCTGGCGCCAGTATCAGCAGCGGCACCAGCTCGATCAGCAGAATCACCCAGGGGCGCGCGCCGTGCAGGTCGGCGATCAGCAGGTAATACACACAGAGCAACCCCACCAGCCCGAAAAAGCACAGCAGGCTCAGGACCCGGGCGATGCGTACCCGCGGTTCCAGCCACTGAATGGGCGGCAGGATTTTCGGCTTCTTAGCCACGGCCGTTCTCCAGCAGTAGGGCGGTTTTTGCCAGGCGCAAGCCCAGTGCCCGGCACAGCGCCACTTCATGTTCGTTCAAGCCGCTTTTACCGTCGGCCCCGGCGTGATGGCTCGGGCCGTACGGCGTGCCTCCGCCCTCGGTTTCGATCAAGGCTGACTCGCTGTAGGGCAGGCCGGTGATCAGCATGCCGTGGTGCAACAGCGGCAGCATCATCGACAGCAAAGTGGTTTCCTGGCCGCCATGCAGGCTCGCGGTGGAAGTGAACACACCCGCCGGCTTGCCCACGAGGGCGCCGGTCAGCCACAGGTTGCTGGTGCCATCGAGAAAGTATTTCAGCGGCGCGGCCATGTTGCCGAAACGGGTCGGACTGCCCAGGGCCAGACCGGCGCAGTTTTTCAGGTCATCGAGGCTGGCGTACAGCGGGCCTTGTTCGGGAATGTCCGGCGATACCGCTTCGCACTCGGCGGAAATTGCCGGCACCGTGCGCAACCGCGCTTCCAGCCCGGCCTGCTCGATGCCCCGGGCGATCTGCCGGGCCATCTCGTTGGTCGAGCCACTGCGGCTGTAATACAACACCAGAATGTACGGTGTGCTCACGGCAGGATCTCCAGGATCTTCTCTGGCGGGCGCCCGATCACGGCCTTGTCAGCGGTTTCCAGAATCGGTCGTTCCATGAGTTTGGGGTGAGCGGCGATGGCGGCGATCAATTGGGACTGGCTCAGGTTTTCGTCGGCCAGGTTCAGGGTCTTGTATTCGTCCTCGCCGGTGCGCAGCAGTTGCCGGGCGGTGATGCCGAGCTTGGTCAACAGGCGTTCCAGCTGAGCTGCGTCGAGCGGGGTTTCCAGGTAGCGGACCACGGTGGGCGTCAGGCCACGGGCCTCCAACAGTTCCAGCGCACCGCGGGATTTGGAGCAGCGCGGGTTGTGATATAGCGTCAGATCGGTCATGAGCGGGTCGCATCTTGCGTAAGGTGGCGGCTATTCTACTGTGTCGCGAGGTACCAGGCACCTGAGACGGGCGCGTTCGAAAACGGTGGGCCGCGCCGACGTTCACATTCAATACAAGGATTGGCACATGGCAAGGCGATTGACGACGGCACTGGCATTCATGGGGATTGTGTTGCTCGCCGGCTGCGGGAATGACTACGGAGTTGACCAGAACGGCCAGGCTATCGCCTCAAAACGGCTGGACAAACAGTGGGTGGTGCTCAACTACTGGGCCGAGTGGTGCGCACCGTGCCGTACCGAAATCCCCGAGTTCAATGCCCTGGCCGAACAGCTCAAGGGCCGTAACGTGGGGGTGTTCGGGGTCAATTTTGATCAGGTGCAAGGTGAGGAGCTCAAGAGCGCGAGCGAGAAAATGGGCATCCGCTTCACCGTGCTGGCCCGGGACCCGGCCGACTTTTTTGATATCCCGCGCAGCGAAGGGTTACCGGTGACTTACATCATCGACAACCAGGGCAAGGTGCGCGAGCAGATGCTGGGGGAACAGACAGCGGCGGGGGTGATGGCCAAGCTTGAGGCGTTGCAGGCGTTCAAATAACCCCTCTTTGTGGCAATGGGCAAGGAGGCAAGGAGGCTTTTGTGGCGAGGGAGCTTGCTCCCGCGCCACGGGTGCAAGCTATGTCCGTGTTTTAACGGGTCTCAACCTTCCTCCAGCCACCACCGCAGGGGCTTGCCCTGGGCCGGCCAGAAGCGCATTTGCTCGATGGGCGAGATGTCCCAGCGTTCGACCTTTTCCAAGGCCTGCAAAAAGCGCGTCTCCTGCTCCATCAGCGCCGGGGCGCAGAGTTTGCGGGTGCTGCCGATCTTGCCGAAGCTCAATCGGTGGCCTTCCAGGGTGTAGGGCGCGAACCAGTGGTTACAGCCGCCGTTGCCGTAGGCCCGACCGTCGTCCCCGAGGGTGATGGTCAGGTTGCTGTAGTCCATCAAGGGCCGTTCGCCAATCCATTCCAGGATGTAGCTGCGGTTTTGCTGCAATTGCACCGGCTCGGCGGCGCAACCCATCAGGCCGGCGCCGATCAGCGCGGTCAGGGCCAGGCGTTTCATCAGGCGGCTTCCTGGCAGGTCGGGCACAGGTGTTTTTCACCGACGGTGGTCCAGCCCAGCTCGGCAATGCGCGCGGTGGCGGCCGGCTTCTGCGCCTTGACGCCGAGCTTGGCGTCGACGGCAAATTCAAAGCTCAGTTGCTTGGCGCAGCGGTCGCAGTTGACCTGCCAGGTGTGGATCGCCAGCTCCCCGAACACCGGGCCGGTGGTCATGGCGGTCCATTGACCCATGGGCTTGAGCAAGTGCCGAACGGTGTCCACGGTCAGGCGCATGGACAAATCCTTGCTGCCTTTGAGGGTGACGAGCAGCACATCGTTGGCCTGAATCGAACCGCCGTTGCCGGTGACCTGATAACGGCCCGGCGCCAGGGCGCGGACCTCGGTCAGGGTGTGTTGCGGGTTCATCAGGGTGTAGCGGAAATCGTGTTCGGCCATGGGTCCTCCAGATAGGCGCGATATGCTAGCACGGGCCATGGGTTGGGATGATCCAGGCGACGAAATCCCCTGTGGGAGCGAGCCTGCTCGCGATAGCGGGGCGTCAGTCGACGCCATGCTGACAGGCCCATCGTAATCGCGAGCAGGCTCGCTCCCACAAGGGTAATGCTCAGCTGTCCACCAGGTTTTGTGGGGTGCCGGCGGCCCAGGCGCCGATGTTGTCCAGGGTTGTCGCGGCGATGGCGGCCAACGCTTCATGGGTCAGGAAGGCCTGATGCGCGGTGACCACCACGTTGGGGAACGTCAGCAACCGAGCCAGCACATCATCCTGCAAGGGCAGGTCGGAGCGGTCCTCGAAGAACAGTTGCGCTTCTTCCTCATAGACATCCAGCCCCAAATAGCCCAACTGACCGCTTTTCAACGCCTCGATCAAGGCGGGTGTGTCCACCAGGCCGCCGCGTCCGGTGTTGATCAGCATCACGCCACGTTGCATGGCAGCCAATGAATCGGCGTTGATCAAATGTCGGCTCTGCTCGTTGAGCGGGCAATGCAGGCTGATGATCTGTGCTTGCGCCAGCAGATCGGCCAAGGGCAGGTAACGAGCGCCCAGGGCTTGGACCTGCGGGTTGGGGGACGGATCGTAGGCCAATAACCGGCAGCCGAAGCCGGCCATGATCCGCGCGAACGTCGCGCCGATCTGCCCGGTGCCGATCACGCCGACCGTCTTGCCCACCAGATCGAAACCGGTCAGCCCATGGAGGCTGAAATTGCCGTCCCGGGTGCGGTTGTAAGCGCGATGCAAGCAGCGATTGAGGGCCATGATCAGCGCCACGGCATGCTCGGCCACGGCATGGGGCGAATACGCCGGCACCCGGACGATACTCAACCCCAGCCGTTTGGCAGCGGCCAGGTCGACATGGTTATAGCCGGCAGAGCGCAGGGCGATCAGCCGCGTGCCGCCCTGTGCCAGCCGCTCCAGCACCGGGGCACTCAGGTCGTCGTTGATGAAGGCGCACACCACTTCATGGTGTTCGGCCAGGGCCACGGTGTCGAGGTTCAGGCGTGCCGGCTGATACTGCAGTTCAAGGCCAGCGGGCGCCGGGGTTTTGCTGAAACTGTCGCGGTCGTAGGTCTGGCTGCTGAAAAGAATCGCGCGCATGGCGGCCTCCTGGCACAAAAGATAAGCCTCTAGGCGTTTAGATTTTCCTTGATCCCGGGTTTTGGGCTATTGCCCTGGATCAGGCGCTGATGCGTGCCTCGTTAGCCAGGCGGTCGATGGCACGTTCCAGTTCCTGCAAAGCGGCCTCGGCCTTGGGGTCCTGTTGCTTGAGCAGGGTCTCGCTGCGCTGGCAGGCGGCGCGCAATTGCGGTACGCCGCAGTAGCGAGTGGCGCCATGCAGGCGGTGGACCCGTTCGATCAGGGCGTTGTGATCATTGGCCTCGCTGGCCTGGCGAATCGCTTCGCGGTCGGCTTCCAGGGACGCCAGCAGCATTGCCAGCATGTCCGCCGCCAGATCGGCCTTGCCGGCGGCCAGGCGCAGGCCTTCCTCATGATCGAGCACCAGCAGTTCGCTGCCGCCCTGAGCGTCGGTGCTCCGGTCCGGCGCCTGGTTACGCAGGGCCAGGCCGGTCCATTTAAGCACCACCTGGGCTAGTTGCCGTTCGCTGATGGGCTTGGTCAGGTAGTCATCCATGCCACTTTGCAGCAGGGCGCGTTTTTCGTTGGCCATGGCGTGGGCGGTGAGGGCGACGATTGGCAGCGGCGTGCAATGACGCTCGCTTTCCCATTGGCGGATCGCCTCGGTGCTCTGGCGACCGTCCATGCCGGGCATCTGGACATCCATCAGCACCAGGTCGAAGGTTTCCTTTTGCACGGCCTTGACCGCCGCATAACCGCTTTCCACCGCTAGCACCTTGGCGCCCATGTCTTCGAGCAGCGTTTGTACCAACAGCAGGTTGGCCGGGTTGTCGTCCACGCACAGCACTTTGGGCGCGCGGCTGCCCACCGGTTCGTTGGGTTCGTTGCGGGGCGGACGCGGGTTGACCAGGTCGGAAAGCGAGCGGCGCAACTTGCGCGTGCAGGCCGGCTTGGCCTGCAATTGGCTGTGGGGGTTGGGCACGGAGAGGTGGTACAGCGTCTGTTCAGTGGTGGGGCACAGCACCAGTACCTTGCAGCCCAGATGCTCAAGATCCCAGATGTGTTGGCTGAGGCGTTCCGGCGGCATGTCGTTGCTGGTGATGCCCAGCACCGCCAGGTCGATCGCCTGATCGGTCTGGTGGGCGACGGTCACACCGTTGGTCAGGTTTTCCAGGGTGTTGAACGGTGTCACCACCAGACCGCAGTCCTCGAGCTGGTGTTGCAGGGCCTGACGGGCCAGTTCATGGTTTTCCAGCACCGCTACGCGCCGACCCAGTAGCGGCGGGCCAGGCAAATCTTCGGCGTCGTCACGGGTCTTGGGCAGGCGCAGGCTGATCCAGAACTCCGAGCCTTCGCCCGGCGTGCTGTCCACGCCGATTTCGCCACCCATCTGCTCCACCAGGCGCTTGGAAATCACCAGGCCCAAGCCGGTGCCACCCGGTTGCCGGGACAAGGAATTGTCGGCCAGGCTGAACGCCTGGAACAGGGCCCGCACGTCCTGGTTCGACAGGCCGATACCGGTGTCCTGAATGCTGATGCGCAGTTGCACGCTGTCTTCGTGTTCGTCTTCCATCATGGCGCGGGCGATGATGGTGCCTTCGCGGGTGAACTTGATGGCATTGCTCACCAGGTTGGTCAGGATCTGCTTGAGGCGCAGCGGATCACCCACCAGCGACAGGGGCGTGTCCCTGTAGACCAGGCTCACCAGCTCCAGTTGTTTGGCGTGGGCTGCCGGGGCGAGGATGGTCAGGGTGTCCTGCAACAAGTCCCGCAGGTTGAACGGAATGTTGTCCAGCACCAGTTTGCCGGCCTCGATCTTCGAGAAATCGAGAATCTCGTTGATGATGCCCAGCAGGCTGTCGGCGGATTTTTCAATGGTGCCCAGGTAATCGAGCTGACGCGGGGTCAATTCGCTTTTCTGCAGCAGATGGGTGAAGCCGAGGATGCCGTTGAGCGGCGTACGGATTTCATGGCTCATGTTCGCCAGGAATTCGGACTTGATCCGGCTCGCTTCCAGGGCTTCCTTACGGGCCAGGTCCAGCTCGATGTTCTGGATCTCGATGGTTTCCAGATTCTGGCGCACGTCTTCAGTGGCCTGGTCGATGCTGTGCTGCAACTCTTCCTGGGCATTCTGCAAGGTGCTGGCCATGCGATTGATGCCCGACGCCAGCTCATCCAGTTCCTGGCTGCCCAGAGGCGGCAGACGGGTTTCCAGGTGACCGTCCTTGAGTTGCGCCACGGCTTGCTTGATCTGGCTCAGGGGTCGGTTGATCGTGCGACCCATACGCAACGCCAGCAGTGCGGTCAGGCACAGGCCGGCGCTGATCAACAGCAGGCTGGCGAACAGGCTGCGATAGCCGCGCAGCAACATGCCACTGTGGGACAACTCCAGTTCGACCCAACCCAGCAGCCGATCGGCTTCTTCGGGAATCAGCTCGCCGGCCAGGTTGCGGTGCTTGCCGAATACTGGCAGCAGGTAACGCGTGGCATCGTTGCCGGTGCGTTGCAGCAATTGGGCACTGTTGCCCTCCGGGGCTCGGTTGAGCATGGTCGGGCCGGCGTGGGCCAGCGATGTGCGATCAGGGGCCAGGAAGGTCACGGCGCGCACATCCGCTTGCTCGAGGGACTGGGTGGCGATCCGCTCCAGCAGATCGGTGTCCTGGTGGCTCATGGCCGGGGCGACCAGCGGCGCCAGCTGTTCGGCGATCATCTCGCCACGCTGCAGCAACTGGGCATGCAAGTCCGATTGCTGCATCCAGGTGAAGTAGCCGCCCAGGACCAGCGCCATCAGGCTGGTCGGCAACAGGGTCAGCAACAGCACGCGGCCTTTGATTCCCAGTTTCTTGAGCACACTTTTCTCCTGCATCCAGCGGTCTGTTTGAGCTTCGCGCGCATCCGGCACGCAATACCTGCGCAGTGTAGCGACTTGCGGGCAGGCAATCTTCGTAAAATTCATGTCGCCGTGCATCGGTCTCGCCGGTTGCCGTGCCTCGGCGATCCCTTCAATCAGGATTTCTGAGTTGCAGCTTGCAGCCCACTTTCGTTGCTTATTCCCATAAGCCATAACCACCACACTTTGCGTGATATGGCCGGGCAAGGTTTGCCGGTATGATAGGCGCCCCCGCAGTCCGGATTGCGAATACGCCATGACCGTGCAGTACCCCACTATCGCCGATTGCGTCGGCAACACTCCGCTGGTTCGTTTGCAGCGCCTGCCCGGCGTGACCAGCAATACGCTTTTGCTCAAGCTCGAAGGGAATAACCCGGCGGGTTCGGTCAAGGACCGGCCGGCGCTGTCGATGCTCACCCGTGGTGAATTGCGCGGGCAGATCCGCCCCGGCGATACGCTGATCGAGGCGACTTCCGGTAACACCGGCATCGCCCTGGCCATGGCGGCGGCGATCAAGGGCTACAAGATGATCCTGATCATGCCCGACAACTCCAGTGCCGAGCGCAAGGCCGCAATGACCGCCTATGGCGCCGAATTGATCCTGGTGAGCAAAGACGAAGGCATGGAGGGCGCCCGGGACCTGGCCGAGCGGATGCAGGCCGAGGGTCGCGGCAAGGTGCTCGACCAGTTCGCCAATGGTGACAACCCCGAAGCCCACTACACCACCACTGGCCCTGAGATCTGGCGCCAGACCGATGGCACCATCACCCATTTCGTCAGCTCGATGGGCACCACCGGCACCATCATGGGCACCTCGCGCTATTTGAAAGAACAGAACCCGAACGTGCAGATCATCGGCCTGCAACCGATGGAAGGCTCGGCCATCCCCGGCATCCGTCGCTGGCCCGAGGAGTATCTGCCGAAAATCTACCAGGCCGACCGCGTGGACCGCATTATCGACATGGCCCAGAGCGAGGCCGAGGACATCACCCGTCGTCTGGCCCGTGAAGAAGGCATCTTTTGCGGTGTGTCTTCGGGCGGTGCCGTGGCGGGCATGCTGCGCTTGTCCCAGGAAGTCGAAAACGCGGTCATTGTCGCGATCATCTGCGACCGCGGCGACCGCTACTTGTCGACCGGCATTTTCGACGCGCCCAACTGATGGCCAAGCAAGAAAGAGGTCTGCGCTTCCAGCCCAGCGGCGGAAGCCGGGCCCCGCAGGTGCCCACCGGAAAGAAGCAGCGCTTGACCATCGAACGCTTGGCCAACGATGGCCGGGGCATTGCCTTTCTGGACGGGCGCACCTGGTTCGTGATCGGCGCCCTGGCCGGCGAAGAGGTCGAGGCGCGGGTGCTGGGGGCCCATGGCAAAGTGGTCGAGGCCCGCACTGAGCGAGTGTTCCTGTCCAGTGAACTGCGCCGTGCGGCGCCGTGCGTGCATGCCGGTCGCTGCGGCGGTTGCAGCGTCCAGCATTTGCCCCACAACGAACAGCTCGCCCTGAAACAGCGCATGCTCGCCGAGCAGTTGTCGCGGGTCGCCGGCGTGCAGCCGGATGAATGGGCTGCGCCATTGAGCGGGCCGGAACTGGGTTACCGGCGTCGTGCCCGCGTGGCGGTGCGCTGGGATCAGAAGGCAAAAAAACTCGAAGTGGGTTTTCGTGCCGTCGGCAGCCAGGACATCGTGGCCATCGGCGATTGCCCGGTACTGGTACAACCCTTGCAGCCGATCATGAGTCGCTTGCCGGACATGCTCCGTCGCCTTAGCAAGCCCCAGGCGCTGGGACATGTGGAATTGTTCGCTGGCTCGTCCCTGGCGGTGTTGCTGCGGCACGTGTCGCCACTGTCGGCGCCTGACCTGACGATTCTCAAGGATTTCTGCGCCGCCCACCAAGCCCAGTTGTGGCTGCAGGGTGAGGGCGAGCCGCAACCGGTCGAACCGGGACAGACGCTGGGTTATCGCCTTGAGGCCTGGGACCTGGAGCTGGCTTACCGGCCGGGGGATTTCATCCAGGTCAATGCCGGGGTCAACGAGGCGATGGTGGCCCAAGCCCTGGAGTGGCTCGCGCCCCGAGCCGAGGAGCGGGTGCTGGACTTGTTCTGCGGGTTGGGCAACTTTGCCTTGCCCCTGGCCAAGGCGGTGCGCCAAGTGGTGGCGGTGGAAGGTGTACAGGCCATGGTTGACCGCGCGGCGGCCAATGCCGTCAGCAACAATTTGAATAACACTGCCTTTTTTCAGGCCGATTTATCCCAGCCGTTGTCGGGTGCCGAGTGGGTCGGCGAAGGCTTTTCTGCGGTACTCTTGGACCCACCCCGCGACGGTGCTTTCGAGGTGGTGCGCAAACTGGCATCCCTGGGCGCCAGGCGGTTGGTATATGTATCGTGCAACCCGGCAACTTTGGCCCGGGACACGGTCGAATTGATCAAGCAGGGCTACCGGTTAAAACGTGCCGGGATTCTCGATATGTTTCCTCAGACGGCACATGTCGAGGCCATGGCGTTATTTGAAGCGAGCCAGGATGGCTTGTCCGACTGACCCGTTCGTGCCAACCGCCACAGCCCTGGGCGGGGACACGGGCAACGAAGGTCAGCGTTATTGACGCATTGAATCTGCGTCATAGGGAAGGTATGTAAAGATGGTACAGGTGAGAGCACACCAGCCGATCAACACCGACGGCAGTATCAATCTCGAGGCTTGGCTCGATCACGCGGTCAGTATCGACACGGCACTGGATCGCGAAGCCTTGAAAGAAGCCTGCGAGTTCGCGCGTGAAGCGGAACAGCAGCACAACGCGGCGAAGAACCTCTGGTCCGAAGGCACCTCGAGTTTTCAGACGGGCCTTGAGATCGCCGAAATCCTTGCCGACCTCAAGCTCGACCAGGACTCCCTGGTGGCTGCGGTGCTATACCGCGGTGTGCGCGAAGGGCAGATCCAATTGCCGGTGGTCAGCCAGCGTTTTGGCACGGTGGTCGCCAAGCTGATTGACGGCGTGCTGCGCATGGCGGCGATCAGTGCCAGTCTCAGTCCGCGCCAGTCCATGGTCCTGGGCACCCAGGGCCAGGTGGAGAACCTGCGCAAGATGCTGGTGGCCATGGTCGACGACGTGCGCGTCGCACTGATCAAACTGGCCGAACGCACCTGCGCGATCCGCGCGGTGAAATCCGCCGACGACGAAAAGCGCAACCGCGTCGCCCGGGAAGTGTTCGACATCTACGCCCCCCTGGCCCATCGCCTTGGCATCGGCCATATCAAGTGGGAGCTGGAGGACCTGTCCTTCCGCTACCTGGAGCCCGACCAGTACAAGCAGATCGCCAAGTTGCTACATGAGCGGCGCCTGGATCGCGAGCGCTTCATCACGGATGTGATGACCCAGTTGAGGGAAGAATTGCAGGCCACCGGCGTGGAGGCCGACATCAGCGGCCGGGCCAAGCACATCTATTCGATCTGGCGCAAAATGCAGCGCAAAGGTCTGGAGTTCAGCCAGATCTACGACGTTCGCGCCGTTCGCGTACTGGTCCCGGAAATGCGCGACTGCTACACCGCGCTGGGTATCGTGCACACCTTGTGGCGGCACATTCCCAAGGAGTTCGACGACTACATCGCCAACCCGAAGGAAAACGGCTATCGCTCGCTGCACACGGCGGTGATCGGCCCGGAGGGCAAGGTGCTGGAAGTGCAGATTCGCACCCACGCCATGCACGAGGAAGCCGAGCTGGGTGTTTGCGCCCATTGGAAATACAAGGGCACCGACGTCAAGTCGGGCTCCAACCACTACGAAGAGAAAATCTCCTGGCTGCGTCAGGTGCTCGAGTGGCATGAAGAGCTCGGTGATATCGGCGGTCTGGCCGAACAATTGCGGGTCGATATCGAGCCGGATCGGGTCTACATCTTCACCCCCGACGGCCACGCCATCGACCTGCCCAAGGGCGCCACGCCGCTGGACTTTGCCTATCGCGTCCACACCGAGATCGGCCACAACTGCCGTGGCGCCAAGATCAACGGGCGGATCGTGCCGCTCAACTACAGCCTGCAAACCGGTGAGCAGGTCGAGATCATCACCAGTAAACACGGCACGCCGAGCCGCGACTGGCTGAACCCGAACCTGGGCTACATCACCACATCGCGAGCGCGGGCGAAAATCGTTCACTGGTTCAAATTGCAGGCCCGCGACCAGAACGTCGCCGCCGGCAAGACTTTGCTCGAGCGCGAACTCAGTCGCCTGGGCCTGCCGCAGGTGGATTTCGACAAGCTGGCCGAAAAGGCCAACATGAAGACCGCCGAAGACATGTTCGCCGCCCTCGGTGCCGGCGACTTGCGCCTGGCGCAACTGGTCAACCTGGCCCAGCAACTGGTGGAGCCGGAACGCGGCAACGAGCAGTTGGAACTGATCCCGCGCAAGGCCACCGGCTACAAGCCCGGCAAGCGCGGCGACATCCAGATCCAGGGCGTGGGCAACCTGATGACCCAGATGGCCGGCTGCTGCCAGCCGTTGCCTGGGGATGCGATCGTCGGCTACATCACCCAGGGCCGTGGGGTGAGCATCCACCGCCAGGACTGTGCTTCGGTGCTGCAACTGGCCGGCCGTGAGCCGGAGCGGATCATCCAGGTCAGTTGGGGCCCGGTGCCGGTGCTCACCTACCCGGTGGACATCATCATTCGCGCCTACGACCGTTCCGGCCTGCTGCGTGACGTGTCCCAGGTGTTGTTGAACGAGCGGATCAACGTGTTGGCGGTCAACACCCGTTCGAACAAGGAAGACAACACGGCGCTGATGTCCCTGACCATCGAGATTCCGGGATTGGATGCGCTGGGGCGGTTGCTGGGGCGGATTTCCCAACTGCCGAACATCATCGAGACCCGGCGTAATCGCACGCCGGGTTAAGCGCGGTCCAAATGTGGGAGCGAGCCTGTGGGAGCAAGCTTGCTCGCGATAGCGGTGGATCAGTTCCGACATACGTTGGGGCCACCACCTCAATCGCGAGCAAGCTTTGCTCCCACAGGCATACTCCCATTGGATTATTTCCCACAGGGTGATTTGTGATGAGTTGGATTGATGTACAGCCTTGAAGACCTGCTCCATCTGATGAACCGTCTGCGCGACCCGCAGTACGGGTGCCCGTGGGACATCAAGCAGACCTACGCGACCATCGTCCCCCATACCCTGGAAGAAGCCTACGAAGTGGCCGATGCCATTGAGCGTGGCGACTTCGATCACTTGCAGGGTGAGCTGGGTGACCTGTTGTTTCAGGTGGTGTATTACAGCCAGTTGGCGCGGGAGGAAAACCGCTTCGAATTCGCCGGCGTGGTCGATAGCATCACCCGCAAGCTGATCCGCCGCCATCCCCATGTATTTCCTACCGGTGACCTCTACGCGCCCGTGGACATCCCGCGCCTGAGCGAAGAACAGGTCAAGCAGCGCTGGGAAGAAATCAAGGCCGAGGAGCGGGCCGAGAAGGCCTCGGCACCGGAGCAGCTGTCGTTGCTTGACGATGTACCCGTTGCCTTGCCGGCGTTGTCCCGCTCGGCGAAGGTGCAAAAACGTGCGGCTCAGGTCGGTTTCGACTGGCCAGGCCCGTTGCCGGTGCTCGACAAGGTCCGGGAGGAGCTGGACGAAGTCCTCGAAGCGATGGCTGACAACGATTCGGTGGCCATCAGCGATGAGATCGGCGACCTGCTGTTCAGCGTAGTGAACCTGGCCCGGCACCTGAAAATCGACCCGGAAACGGCCCTGCGTGACGCCAATGGGAAATTCGAGCGACGTTTCCGATTTATCGAACAGGCATTGCGCGACACCCACCGTCCCATGGAAGATTGCACCCTCGAAGAGTTGGACGCCTTATGGGGCGAAGCCAAACGTCAGGAAAAGAATTTGCCCAGCTGTGGCTGAGGCTGTTGCCTAAGTGAGTAAGCACCATGAGCCTTTCCCTTCGCGACCAGTTGCTCAAAGCAGGGCTGGTCAACCAAAAGCAGGCCAAGCAGGTCGGCAAAGAGAAACAGAAACAGCAGCGCCTGGCCCACAAGGGCCAGATCGAACTGGATGACTCCCAGCAGCGCGCCGCCCAAGAGGCCATGGCCGAGAAGGTCAAGCGCGATCAGGAGCTCAACCGTCAGCAGCAGGAAAAAGCCGAGCAGAAAGCCCGGGCCGCGCAGATCAAGCAATTGATCGAAGTCTCGCGTTTGCCGAAGCTGACCACTGAGGATTATTACAACTTTGTCGACGACAAGAAGGTCAAGCGCATCTCGGTCAACACGCTGATGCGCAACAAGTTGAGCAGCGGCTCGCTGGCGATCGTCCATCATGCCGGCGGCTACGAAGTGATCCCGCGCGAAGCGGCCCTGAAAATCCAGGAGCGCGATCCCAAGCGCATCGTGCAGCTCAATACCCAGACCGAAGAAGTGGATGCTGATGATCCGTATGCGGCGTATCAGATCCCTGATGATTTGATGTGGTAAGGATGAACTGAACACTAAACTGTGGGAGCGAGCCTGCTCGCGATGGCGGTCTGTCAGCCAACATTGATGTCGCTGATCCACCGCTATCGCGAGCAGGCTCGCTCCCACAGGGATTCTTATCGTTCAGGATTCTGTCATTTCAGCCGAGCGCTGCCTTTCCTGGCATTCCAGCTCGGCTTTGTAGTTATGGGCATCCGTCTCGGAGTGGAACATCCCCACCAGCAGGTCCTGTTGGTGTACGTCCCAGATGCGGATACCGGCGGCAATACCTTCGTGGGACATATGAGCGTCATCGCGTTCAGTTACTTTCACAGTCATCTTGCAAGCTCCAATCTCTGTTATCTGCAGCAAGGCGTGTGCAGGACTTTGTTATAGATTTGGGTAGCCGGCTAAGTAAATGCCTGGGCCTGTTAAGAAAATTTCATGAAAAACTCAGCGATCCCGCAGGTCAGGCAATGCGCGGCATTCGGTCGCAGGGTGTTTTTCATGAAGAAGTTTTCATGTTTTGGGGGGGAATGTCGGGCAGTCACCTTGTGGGAGCGAGCCTGCTCGCGATAACGGTGTATCAGTCAATACCGATGCCGGCTGACCTAGCGCTATCGCGAGCAGGCTCGCTCCCACCGATTCATCTTCCACAGGTTAACTTTGTACGGGTGCAGTTTTAGTGTTCAGGAAATCCGCGCATAAAAAAGCCCCGCACTGGGCGGGGCTTCTCTTGATATCGGTGTGGATCAGCTGCCTTTGACAGCCTTGCCGTTGACCGTACCGTCCTGGAGCATGATGTTGTACTCCTTGCCGTCGGTCTCGACCTGTTGCAGGCGTACCAGCAGGTAATCCCAATCCTTGGCGAACCAGAGCACCGTGATGCGTTTGCTTTTTGTCGGGTCGCGCACGCGCTCGACCTTGATCGCGTCGATCTGGCCGGCTTTGGTATCGACCTTCTCCGGGCCCAGTACGCGGAAGTCGTAGGTGTCGATCTCGCCATCATCGACAACCTGATAACTCATGCTTTTCTTGCCGGCCGCCACGTCGTGCTGCAGGGCCAACTGATAAGTGGATTTATCGACCATGCCACGGTTGAGTGGCAGTTTGACCGGATCGCCGCGATCGGTACCGGTGACCATCTTCGTGTTCCAGTCGAAATCCAGATCGGCTTTCTTGGCCTTGCCCAAGCCGCCACGTTCAAAGTGGTAGGACTGTGGCAGCAGTGTGTCCTTGTCCAGGGTCAGGGTGCTTTCTTCCGTCAGGCTGGCGATCATCATCGAAGCCTTGAAGCTCAGCTTCCAGGTGCCGTTGGCCTCTTTGGTCAGGCTGCGCTCGGCGGTGCCGCTCATGGGCAGCTGTTTCCAGTCGGCGGTGTAGCTGGCGGAGAACGGTTGAAGGTCTGCGGCCTGTGCCAGGGGCAGGGCAAGCAGAGCGCAAGCGAAGAGCAGGGCGCGACGCATAAAATCTCCTAGTATCGAATCAAATGGCCGCTGGCGGCGAGCAACTGGCCGTCCAGTGAGGCACCGCGATCGTCGAGGGTCAGCCGGCCTTCGGCAAACCAACGCACGGCCATCGGGTAGATCTGGTGTTCCCGGGCGTGAACCCGTTGGGCCAGGCTTTGCGGCGTGTCGTGCAACTCTACCGGTATTACTGCCTGTACGACCAGTGGTCCGCCATCGAGTTCCTCGGTGACGAAGTGCACCGAGCAGCCATGCTCCGTGTCTCCGGCCTCCAGCGCGCGCTGGTGAGTGTGTAACCCTTTGTATTTGGGCAGCAGCGATGGATGGATATTGAACAGGCGGCCCTGGTAGTGACGCACGAAGCCGGCGCTGAGGATGCGCATGAAGCCGGCCAGGACCACCAGTTGCGGATTGAACGTGTCGATCTGTTCGATCAGCGCGGCATCGAAGGCTTCGCGGCCATCGAACGCTTTGTGATCCAGGACGCGGGTGTCGATACCCGCATCCCTGGCGCGTTGCAGGCCGTAGGCATCGGCGCGGTTGGAAATCACCGCGCGGATGCGGACCGGGCTATCGCCGGTCCGCGTGCTGTCGATCAGGGCCTGCAAGTTGCTGCCGGTGCCGGACAACAGCACCACGACATCACAGGTTGCAGACTTCTGTTCTTGCATCAGTGAGCCTTAAGGTTTTTCAGCTCGACCTGGGCAGCGCCTTCGGCGGCGGTACTGATCTGGCCGATGACCCAAGGTTGCTCGCCGGCTTCACGCAGTACATTCAGGGCCGTTTCAACGTGCTCCTGGGCCACGCAGATCACCATGCCTACGCCGCAGTTCAGCACGCGGTGCATTTCGGTTTCATCGACGTTGCCTTTCTCTTGCAGCCAGTCGAACACGGCCGGACGGGTCCAGCTCGCCACGTCAACCACCGCCTGGGCGCCTTTTGGCAGTACGCGCGGGATGTTGTCCAGCAGGCCGCCGCCGGTGATGTGGGCCATGGCCTTGACCGCGCCGGTGTCCTTGATCAGCTTGAGCAGCGGCTTGACGTAGATGCGGGTCGGGGCCATCAGCAGGTCGGCCAGTGGCTTGCCGTCGAGCTGGGTGTTCTCGATGTCGGCACCCGAGACTTCGATGATCTTGCGGATCAGCGAGTAACCGTTGGAGTGCGGGCCGGACGATGGCAGGGCGAGCAGGGCATCGCCAGTGGCGACTTTCGAACCGTCGATGATTTCGGATTTTTCCACGACACCGACGCAGAAGCCGGCCAGGTCGTAGTCTTCGCCTTCGTACATGCCTGGCATTTCAGCGGTTTCGCCGCCGACCAGGGAGCAGCCGGACAGCTCGCAGCCGGCGCCAATGCCGGTTACCACCTGGGCGGCGGTGTCGACGTTCAGTTTGCCGGTGGCGTAGTAGTCGAGGAAGAACAGCGGCTCGGCGCCGCACACCACCAGGTCGTTCACGCACATGGCCACCAGGTCGATGCCGATGCTGTCATGCTTGTTCAGGTTCAGGGCCAGACGCAGCTTGGTGCCGACGCCGTCAGTGCCCGAAACCAGCACCGGTTGCTTGTAGCCGGCCGGGATCTCGCAGAGGGCGCCGAAACCGCCCAGGCCGCCCATGACTTCCGGGCGCGCAGTGCGCTTGGCGACGCTCTTGATGCGTTCGACCAATGCTTCACCGGCGTCGATGTCTACACCGGCGTCCTTGTAGCTCAGGGAGGGTTGCTTGCTCATGATCCAGGCCTTTAGGGGGGATTTCTGGGTAACGACCGACCGCCGGGGCCATTGAATAACCGTTGTACGAATTATTCCGGGTGCCCAGCCATTGCCGGTCTGCGAAGGCGCGCGATTTTATCAGGCTTGAGGGGCAGCGGCCATCCTCGCGCCGACGGGCAGGGACATATCCTTGGAAAAAAACCGATATTTCTCCTATTGGTGCTGCGCGATGCGTCTGTATAAGGTGTAGCGGTAACCGGCTATGGTTATGACAGTGCGAAACTTCCAGCGGGTGTGTGAATGTTTTGCCAGGTGCTGTGGTCACAGCCATGCTCAATTTTCTTCACACGGCCTGTTCCAGCCGTTATGTCCGGGAATCTTCCATGCGTTTTTTCAAACTCTTGTCTGTGGGCTGCCTGTCGTTGATCAGCGTGGCGAGCCATGCCGAAAACCTCAATAGCCTCTATCAGGTGCTCGAGCCGGTCAGCAGCCAGGCCCCGCAAGAGCGTGACCAGGCGACTTTGCGCGCCCTCGACACGCTGGTGCTGCGCCTGACCGGCGATGCCAAGGCCGCGCAGAATCCCGGTCTGGCGGCGATCCGCAAGGACCCCCAGCAGATCATTCTTCAATATGGTTACGACGCCGGCCCGCCGGAAAGCCTCAAGGTGGATTTCGATCCAGCGAGCACTGACCGGGCCTTGCGCTCGGCGGGCTTGTCGCTGTGGGGCGCGAATCGGCCTGCGATCCTGGGCTGGTGGCTGAACGACTCGGCTGAAGGTTCCAACCTGGTAGGCGATGGCCAGGGCAGTGCCGAGCCACTGCGCCGCGCCGCCCAGCACCGCGGCCTGCCGCTGCACCTGCCCCTGGCGGATTTGAGCGAGCAGATCGTTGCTACCGCACCAAACCTGGAAGGCAGTGATCCGGCCCCGCTGCGCGAGGCATCGCAGCGTTATGGTGCAGACGCCTTGCTGGCGGTCCATGCCAAGGAAGAGGGCGGCCAATGGCAGGCGACCTGGCGCTTGTGGCAGGGTGACCAGCGCGAGCAGGGCAATGCCCAGGGCGCCGACCCTGCCGCCCTGGCTGATGCGGTGATGCTGGCGGTGAGTCAACGCCTGGCGCCGCGTTTCGTTACCAAGCCGGGCGTGGCCACCGAGCAGCTGCTGGAAGTGCAGGGCATGAACCTGGAGCGTTATGCGGCGCTTGGGCGTTTGCTCGAGCCGTTCGGTGGGCAGTTGCAGCGGGTTGAAGGGGACCGGATCATTTATCGGGTCAAGGGCAGCGCCGAACAGTTGAAAGCGCAATTGGCCCTGGCGAAACTGCAGGAAATTCCTGCCGGCGAAGCCGTCGCGCCAGTGCCAGTACCCCAGCCAGCCGCTGATGGCTCCATTCCGGCCGCCGCGCCAGCGCCAGCGCCGACCGCCAACCTGCAGTTTCGCTGGTAGTTTTTCTTTCTTATATAGCTAGGAGTGGTTCATGGGCGATACGCGGCGTTGGTTCTGGTTGGGTGGGGTCGCCCTGCTGTTTGTGTTCATCTATTTGCTGCATCCGATCCTCACGCCGTTCCTGGTTGCGTTGCTCCTGGCCTATCTGTTCGACCCACTGGTAGATCGCCTGGAAAAACTCGGCCTGTCCAGGACCTGGGGCGTGGTGTCGGTGTTTGGGCTGATCATCTTGATTGTCATTGCTCTGATGCTGGTGCTGATACCGATGCTGGCCAAGCAACTGATGCGCCTGTACGAGCTGGCGCCGCAGATGCTCGACTGGTTACAGCACACTGCCGTGCCGTGGGTGCAGTCGAGGCTGGGGTTGGCTGAAGGCTTCTGGAAGTTCGACAAGGTCAAGGCGGCCATCAGCGAGCATATGGGCCAGACCTCTGACATCGTCGGTGTGGTGTTGAGCCAGGCCACAGCCTCGGGGCTGGCGTTGATCGGTTGGCTGGCGAACCTGGTGTTGATTCCGGTGGTGGCTTTTTATCTACTGCGCGACTGGGACTTGATGATGGCCAAGATTCGCAGCCTGCTGCCACGCCATCGTGAAGAACGCATCATGACCCTGACCGGCGAATGCCATGAAGTGTTGGGGGCGTTTGTGCGAGGGCAATTGTTGGTGATGGTGGCGCTGGGCTTCATCTATGCGGCGGGATTGATGCTGGTGGGCCTGGAGCTGGGGCTATTGATCGGCTTGATCGCCGGGCTGGCGGCCATCGTGCCCTACATGGGCTTCGTCATCGGTATCGGCGCGGCGTTGATTGCCGGCTTGTTCCAGTTTGGCGGTGATCTGTACCCGATGGTCGGCATCGTGGCGGTGTTCATGGTCGGGCAAGCGCTGGAAGGCATGGTGCTGACACCGTTGCTGGTGGGTGATCGCATCGGCCTGCATCCAGTGGCGGTGATCTTTGCGATCCTGGCAGGGGGTGAGTTGTTCGGTTTTACCGGGGTCCTGCTGGCGCTGCCGGTGGCGGCGGTGATCATGGTGCTGGTGCGTCATATGCACGATCTGTACAAGGATTCAGACATCTATAGTGGCGTCGAAGACCCCGAGCTATAGCGCCAATGGCGGGCGCGGCGGTTGTCCCAGCGTCAGGGAAACCGTCGCTCCATCGTTCTGTCGCTGCAAACCTTTGATTTTGCTCGTGGTCCGGCGCATTGTGCGGTCCGCGTCACGGGTATAAACTTTGCGCACTTTACACAGAGGCCACTAACGGTTCTTTTGGAACTGTTCAGTCAGCATGAAACCGATTCAGCTGCCCCTAGGTGTGCGTCTGCGTGATGACGCCACCTTTATCAACTACTACCCAGGCGCCAATGCCGCTGCACTCGGCTATGTCGAGCGGCTTTGCGAAGCCGACGCCGGCTGGACCGAGAGCCTGATTTATCTGTGGGGCAAGGACGGGGTGGGGCGCACGCATCTGTTGCAGGCCGCTTGCCTGCGGTTCGAGCAATTGGGTGAGCCGGCGGTGTATCTGCCATTGGCCGAGTTGCTGGATCGCGGCGTAGAGATCCTCGACAATCTTGAACAGTACGAACTGGTCTGCCTGGATGATCTTCAGGCGGTGGCCGGCAAGGCTGATTGGGAAGAAGCGCTGTTTCACCTGTTCAACCGGTTACGCGACAGCGGCCGGCGTTTGCTGATTGCTGCATCGACGTCGCCGCGGGAGCTGCCGGTGAAGCTGGCCGATCTCAAGTCCCGTCTCACCCTGGCGCTGATTTTCCAGATGCGCCCGCTCTCCGATGAAGACAAGCTCCGTGCATTGCAGTTGCGCGCTTCCCGGCGTGGCCTGCACCTGACCGATGAGGTCGGGCACTTCATCCTTACCCGCGGCACCCGCAGCATGAGCGCGTTGTTCGAACTGCTCGAACGTCTCGACCAGGCGTCGCTTCAGGCCCAGCGCAAGCTGACCATCCCTTTTTTGAAAGAAACCCTTGGCTGGTAGAAGTCGCAGCAATAGTGGCTTATAGCCTGTTTCTACCACGGCACAGCCCGCGTCCCTTCTGGGCTGCAGGCTGCAGAGGGTTGAAAACGGTTGGGGCGCTTAGATGTAAACCTAAAACCGAGAAGTCACATTTGCATCGATTGAATTTGCAAATGAGCTTGATAGTGGGCATAGTCTCGCCATCTTTACAACTTCAGCCACGGTCGTGCCCATGCTAAGTCGCTTCGCACCCCTGGTGCCTCTCGCACTCGTTACCCTGTTGTTCGGTTGTGCTGCCCACTCTCCAGTGTCCCAGCAAGCGCAACAACCACAGGTTCAAAATTCCGTTACTGCCCAGTCTTCCTCTGTTGCACTTGAGGAAGAAATGGCCACCGACAAAGAGCTGGCAGACTTCGCCGGCAGCAAGCCTTATCAGCTTCCGGTGCTGGCTGACAGCATCCTGGAGCGGGGCATGTCCTTGATCGGTACCCGCTATCGTTTTGGCGGTTCCTCCGAGGCCGGCTTCGATTGCAGCGGTTTCATCGGGTATCTGTTTCGCGAAGAGGCTGGCATGAGCCTGCCGCGCTCCACTCGCGAAATGATCAACGTGAAGGCCCCGCTGGTTGCTCGTAACGAGCTTGAGCCGGGCGACCTGCTGTTCTTCGCTACCAACGGTCGTCGTGGTCGCGTCAGTCACGCCGGTATCTACCTGGGTGACAACCAGTTCATCCATTCCAGCAGCCGTCGCAGCGGTGGCGTGCGAATCGACAGCCTGGGCGACAGCTACTGGAGCAAGACCTTCATCGAAGCCAAGCGCGCACTCGCGATGGCACCGACCGTGGTCACTGCTCGCAAGTAAGCTCACAGTTTGTAAGGCAAACTTAAAGTCTTACTTGAAGTTTGCCTCATAGCCGCTAGAATCCATGATCATTGATTGATGGCAATCCGCCTGCGTACTCCGCAGGCGGCTTTGTTTTCATGCCCACGGCAGAAAAGCCGCATCCAGATCAGGATTGTTCTGCATATGTCGACGTCGGCCCGCCTCGCTCTCATGCTCCTTGCCGCGCTGCTCAGCGCTTGCGCCAGCCGTACCCCGCCACCTGCGCCAGTGCGGGCTCCGGTGGTATTCGCTCCCGCGCAAAGCTTTTCCCCGGTTGCCGAAGACGTGCTGTTCCGGGCGCTGGGGTTGGTGGGGACACCCTATCGGTGGGGCGGCAATACGCCGGATTCAGGCTTTGATTGCAGTGGCCTGATCGGCTATGTGTATCGCGATGCGGCCGGTATCTCGCTGCCGCGCTCCACCCGCGAGATGATTGGCATGCGCGCCCAGAGTGTCGATAAGGACGCATTGCAGACCGGTGATTTGATTTTCTTCGCCACCAACGGTGGCTCTCAGGTCAGCCATGCCGGGATCTATGTCGGGGAGGGGCGTTTCGTCCATGCACCAGCGACCGGGGGTACGGTCAAGCTCGATAGCCTGTCCAAGGCTTATTGGCAGAAAGCCTATCTGAGTGCCAAGCGTGTGCTGCAACCGGCGCATCTGGCGCGTAATCCCTGACGATTCAAGTTCGCTTTTTGCGCCGGCTCAGCAGAGCTCTTGTGGCGAGAGAACAATCCCTCGCCACAGGTTCCAGTGTTCAGGTCAGCTTCTTCAGCGGTTATTTAGCCCAAACCCGCCAAATCTTGTTCCCCACATCATCTGCCACCAACAGCCCGCCCTGTTTGTCGATCACCACACCCACTGGTCGGCCTTGGGCTTTTTCATCTGCATTCAGGAAACCGGTCAGCACATCCACCGGTTGCCCCACCGGCTTGCCGGCGTTGAAGGGGACGAAAATCACTTTATAGCCGCTGTGGGGTTTACGGTTCCATGAGCCGTGCTGCCCGATGAAAGCCCCTTCGGTAAACGGCGCTGGCAAGGTGCTGCCTTCGGCGAACGTCAGGCCCAGTGACGCGGTGTGGGGGCCGACGGCGTAATCCGGGGCGATGGCCTTGGCCACCAGTTCCGGTTTTTGTGGCTCGACCCGCTTATCGACGTGCTGCCCGTAATAGCTGTAGGGCCAGCCATAGAAGGCGCCGTCCTTGACTGAAGTGATGTAGTCCGGCACCAGGTCGCTGCCGATCTCATCGCGCTCATTCACCGCGGTCCATAGCGCGCCACTGCGCGGCTCCCAGGCCAGGCCGTTGGGGTTGCGCAGGCCCGAGGCGAAGATGCGGTGATTGCCGCTGGCACGGTCCACTTCCCAGATGGCCGCGCGGCCTTCCTCGGCCTCCATGCCGTTTTCCCCGACATTGCTGTTCGAACCGGTAGTGACGTACAGCTTGCTGCCGTCCTGGCTGGCGATCACGTTTTTGGTCCAGTGGTGATTGAGCGTGCCACCCGGCAGGTCGACGACCTTGGTCGGCTGCGCCTTGATTTGCGTATCGCCCTCTTTATAAGGGAAGCGAATCAGTCGGTCGGTGTCGGCCACGTACAGATCATTGCCCACCAGTGTCATGCCGAACGGTGAATTGAGGTTTTCCAGAAAGACCGTACGGGTTTCGGCGATGCCGTCATGATTGGCATCACGCAACAGGGTAATGCGATTGGGGCTGGGCACCCCCGCACCGGCGCGGCCCATGACTTTCTCCATGACCCAGCCACGAATGCCTTTGGAGTCGTCCGGTTTGGGCGGTGCGTTGGTTTCTGCCACCAGCACGTCACCGTTGGGTAGCACGTAGAGCCAGCGTGGATGATCCAGCCCTTCGGCGAATGCGCCCACTTGCAGGCCCTGGGCCGGGGTAGGTTTGGCGCCATCCGGCCAGCCGATAGCCTCGGCAATGTTGACGGTGGGGATCAGGGTCTTGTTCGGTTCCGGCAGTTTTGGCGAGGGGCCAGTGCCGTCGGAAACCTGAAGTGTGGAGGACTCGCCGCAAGCAACAAGCCCTGCGGCCAATGCGACGATCAGAAGGTGTGGTGGCTTGAGCATGCGGGCTTCCCTATGAGTGCATGGTGGTTATTCATAGAGAAGCTTAGACCCGCGATGGTTCAACCGGTCAGCCGTGGGCCTGCTTGAACAGCACGGCGATGCCCGGATGATACTGCCCGGCCTCATTGCGCAACTTGCGATAGGCATAAGGGAAGTACCAGGCCACGGCGCAGGTATTTTCCTTCTGCAGTTCATCGATCATGTCCTGCAGTTCTTCCGGCGTGGCGCTCTGCTGGGCCTTTTGCGGTGCGACGAACAGGCAGCCCAATCGCAGGTCACTGGAATAGCTGATACGTTTGGCGTCGCTGGTGATGTCGAGCAGCGGCTGGGTGAGATTGAGGTTCTTGACCTTCGGCCAGCGTTGAGTGGCCTGGATGAAAGCACGCTCCTCGGTGCCGGCGATGAACAGATCGGCGCTGACGTTGCGTTCGCCTTCTTCATTCTGTTTGCGAGTGGGGGTGTTCTGCAGCGTGACCATCTCGGCCATCCAGGCTGCGGCCGAGAGCAAGCCAAGATTGGCTTTTTCATCGAACCAGTAAGGTGTGTCGTTATCGCCGCGCACGGCGTTGTAACGGTCGATACAGTCAAACCAGCGTTCCAGCACCGGGCGCAGGAATTCCAGTTTTGGATTGCTGATGATCATGCCTTGCATGCTTTTGCCCTCTTGTTATTGTGATATCGGGTCGTGATGCCTATTTGATATCACTTGCCGCAGCATGGCACAAGATTGGCGTCATTTTATTGATCAGGGCCAATGTCCGCTGTTGAACCTGTGCCGGCTTTAATTGACGCTCCACCCCCAACCCTCTAACCTTCGCGGCTTGTTTCAGGTGCTCTGTGACCGGGCGATCGTTGGGTCGACAGAGTGAAACAGGGAAGCCGGTGAGTGCATACGAACCCGGCGCTGCCCCCGCAACGGTAAATGAGTCAACGCTGCGCCTGGCACTACACAGGCCACCAGCCACTGTGTCCGTACGACATGGGAAGGCGCGCAGCCCGGCATCACGCCGCTCATGAGCCCGGAGACCGGCCTGATTCATCCAACGGCATCACGGTGGGCGATGCCAGGCTTGTTGCCGTCTTTTTTGTGCCCGCCCGCCGTTATCCAATCCCAACGGAGAGCTCCCATGACCCACACCCCCGATCGCGACGAACGCCACCTGGCGCGCATGCTGCGCAAGAAAGCCGTGATCGACGAGCGCATCGCCAACTCGCCAAACGAATGTGGCCTGCTGCTGGTGCTGACCGGCAACGGCAAGGGCAAGAGCAGCTCTGCGTTCGGCATGCTGGCCCGGTCCATGGGCCATGGCATGCAATGCGGCGTGGTGCAGTTCATCAAGGGGCGTAACAGCACCGGTGAAGAGCTGTTTTTCCGTCGCTTCCCGGAGCAGGTGCGCTTTCATGTCATGGGCGAAGGCTTCACTTGGGAAACCCAGGATCGCCAGCGCGACATCGCCGCGGCTGAAGCGGCCTGGGCAGTTTCGCGTCAATTGTTGAGCGACCCGTCCATAGGCCTGGTGGTGCTCGATGAACTCAACATTGCCCTCAAGCACGGTTACCTTGACCTGGACCAGGTGTTGAGCGACTTGCAGGCCCGTCCGCCGATGCAGCATGTGGTGGTGACCGGTCGCGGCGCCAAGCCGGAATTGATTGAACTGGCCGACACCGTCACCGAAATGGGCATGATCAAGCACGCGTTCCAGGCGGGTATCAAGGCGCAGAAGGGCGTCGAACTGTGAGCGATGTTCCCTTGGCGAGTCGTCACTGCCCGGCGGTGCTGATCGCCGCTCCTGCTTCCGGGCAGGGCAAAACCACGGTCACCGCCGCCCTGGCCCGCTTGCACCGTAAGCAGGGGCGCAGGGTGCGGGTCTTCAAGTGCGGGCCTGATTTCCTCGACCCGATGATCCTGGAGCGGGCCAGCGGCGCGCCGGTCTACCAACTGGACATGTGGATGGTCGGCGAGCAGGAGAGTCGTCGATTGTTGTGGGAAGCTGCTGCCGAAGCCGACTTGATTCTGATCGAAGGGGTGATGGGGCTGTTCGATGGCACGCCATCGAGTGCCGATCTGGCCCGGCACTTCGGCGTGCCGGTGCTGGCGGTGATCGATGGCACGGCCATGGCCCAGACCTTCGGTGCCCTGGCCCTGGGCCTGGCGCGGTATCAGCCGGACTTGCCTTTCGCCGGGGTACTGGCCAATCGTGTCGGCACCTTGCGTCATGCGCAGTTGCTCGAAGGCAGCCTGACCGAAGGCCTGCGCTGGTACGGCGCCCTGTCACGGGAAACCGGTATCGAGTTGCCAAGTCGCCACCTTGGGTTGGTCCAGGCCAGTGAATTGAATGATCTGGACCTGCGCCTCGACGCCGCCGCCGATGCCTTGGCTGGCAGTTGTGAAGTGGCGTTGCCGCCGGCTGTGGAGTTCGTCGCGCCAGCGGTGATTGCCGCGCAGCCGTGGCTGGAAGGTGTGCGCATCGCCGTGGCCCGGGATGAAGCGTTCGCCTTCACCTATGGCGCCAGCCTTGATTTGTTGCGAGCGATGGGGGCGCAACTGAGCTTCTTTTCACCTATTCATGACAGCGAACTGCCGGAGGCGGACAGCCTGTATCTGCCCGGTGGCTATCCGGAATTGCACCATGTGGCGCTGGCGCAAAACGCCCCGATGCTGGCGGCGATCCGCGCGCACCATCAAGCAGGCAAACCCTTGCTGGCTGAATGCGGCGGCATGCTTTATCTGTTGGACTCGTTGACGGATGTGGACGGCACCCGTGCCGAGCTGCTTGGGTTGCTGGCCGGTGACGCGCAGATGCAAAAGCGTCTGGCGGCCCTGGCGCTGCAATCGGTGGAGTTGCCGGAGGGCACTTTGCGCGGGCATACCTATCATCATTCCCTCACCAGCACCGGGCTGGAGCCGATTGCCCGAGGTCATAGTCCCAATGGCGGGCGTGGCGCGGAGGCGGTTTTCCGGCAGGGTCGGATGACGGCTTCCTATGTGCACTTCTATTTTCCGTCGAATCCAAGGGCGATTGCCGCGCTGTTTGCACCTGATCCTGAGGCCGCTATCGCAAACAGGCTCGCTCCCACCTCCGATCACCTGACCCCTGTGGGAGCGAGCCTGCTCGCGAAGCGGCCATGACAGACACCGCTTTCTCTCAGGCCGAACGCGATGCCGTCTACCGGGCCATCGCCGAACGCCGCGACATGCGCCACTTCACCGGCGGCACCGTTGAGCCAGCGTTGCTGCGCCGCCTGCTGGAAGCCGCGCATCAAGCCCCCAGTGTGGGTCTGATGCAGCCGTGGCGGTTCATTCGCATCAGCGACCGCGCCTTGCGTGGGCAAATCCGTCAACTGGTGGAACAGGAACGCATCCGCACCGCCGAGGCCCTGGGTGAGCGCAGCGATGAATTCATGAAGCTCAAGGTCGAAGGCCTCAACGACTGCGCCGAAGTGCTGGTGGCGGCGTTGATGGATGATCGCGAGCGCTATGTCTTCGGTCGACGAACCCTGCCGGAAATGGACCTGGCCTCGCTGTCCTGCGCGATCCAGAATCTGTGGCTGGCCTCTCGCGCCGAAGGGCTGGGGATGGGCTGGGTTTCGCTGTTCGAGCCCCAGGCCCTGGCCGAGCTGTTGGGCCTGCCCGCCGGCGCCAAACCGCTGGCAATATTGTGCCTGGGGCCGGTCGAGGGGTTTTACCCGGCACCGATGCTTGCCTTGGAAGGCTGGGCGCAGCCGCGTGCGCTGGATGAATTGCTCTACGAAAACCATTGGGGAGTAAGCCCATGAGTGTGGCGTTGCTCAGTGCTGCCGCGGTGGCGCTGGATGCGCTGTTGGGCGAACCCCGACGCTGGCATCCGCTGGTGGCGTTCGGTCGCTTTGCCGATCGTATCGAACAGCGTTTCAACTCCGGCGGGCGTGGCTGGCGCAGCCATGGCGTGACGGCGTGGATCATCGCCGTGGTGCCGTTGACCCTGCTCGCGACGGCGCTGTCCTGGGCGCCGTTGGTGGGCTGGCTGGTGGAAATCCTGGCACTGTACCTTGCCCTTGGCCTGCGCAGTCTCGGGGAGCATGTCGAGCCGGTAGCCCGGGCTCTGCGCGGTGGAGATCTGGACGAAGCGCGCCGGCGGGTCGGCTACTTGGTCAGTCGTGAAACCGCCGAACTGGATGAGACTGCCGTTGCCCGTGCCGCCACTGAGTCGGTGCTGGAGAACGGCAGCGACGCGGTATTCGCCGCGCTGTTCTGGTTCGCCGTCGCGGGCGCGCCAGGTGTGGTGTTGTACCGCCTGAGCAATACCCTCGACGCCATGTGGGGCTATCGCAACGAGCGCTTTGAGCGTTTCGGCTGGGCGGCGGCCAAGATCGATGATGGGCTCAACTACATTCCGGCGCGCCTGGTGGCGCTGACTTACGCCGTGCTTGGAAAAACCCGCCTGGCGCTCAAGTGCTGGCGCACCCAGGGCCCGACCTGGGACAGTCCCAATGCCGGGCCCGTGATGGCCGCCGGCGCGGGTGCGCTGGGGGTCGAACTGGGTGGCGCGGCGGTGTATCACGGCCAATTGCATCAACGTCCACCCTTGGGCGAAGGCGCGCCGGCGAACGCCGACGCCATTGATCGCGGCTGGCAACTGGTCCAGCGTGGCGTATGGTTGTGGTTGCTGATTCTCTGCCTGGGAGCTGAGTTTTATGCTTGAGCACGGTGGGCGCCTGCGCAACGCGGCCCGGCAATACGCGATTGCCGAGGCGCACTGGCTGGATCTGTCCAGCGGCCTGGCGCCCTGGCCGTTCGACGTGCCGGCGATTGCACCGCGGGCCTGGGCACGCCTGCCTGAGACCGATGACGGGTTGGAACAGGCCGCCTGCGATTATTACGGCGCCATGCATGTGCTGCCGGTGGCGGGTTCGCAGATGGCCATCCAACTCTTGCCGCGCCTGCGTCGGGCCGGCAAGGTCGGCGTCCTCTCACCCTGTTACGCCGAACACGCCGAAGCCTGGCGCCGCAGTGGTTACATCGTGCGTGAAGTGCTGGAGCCGGAGGTGGACTTCTTCCTCGACAGCCTTGACGTGCTGGTGGTGGTCAACCCCAACAACCCCACGGGCTTGCTGTTGAGCCCCGAGCGCTTGCTGGACTGGCATGCCCGATTGGCCCAGCGCGGTGGCTGGCTGGTGGTGGATGAAGCGTTCATGGATGTCACGCCACAACTGAGCCTGGCCGCCCATGCCCATCAGGTCGGATTGATCGTGCTGCGTTCGTTCGGCAAGTTTTTTGGCCTGGCCGGGGCTCGCCTGGGATTTGTATTGGCCGAGCGCCACTTGCTCAAGTTGCTCGCCGAACAAGTCGGGCCGTGGGCCGTCAGCGGGCCGACCCGGGTGGTGGGCCAGGCGTGCCTGCTGGACACCGACGCCCAGGCCCGCCAGCGCCAACGCTGCGAAGACACCAGTCAGCGCTTGGCGCTGACGCTCGAACGCCACGGCTTCAAGCCTCAGGGCGGCTGTGGGTTGTTCCAATGGCTGGTCGCTGAACACGCCCAGGCACTTTACGATTTCATGGCCCAGCGCGGCATTCTTCTGCGCTTGTTTACCCATACCAGCAGCCTGCGCTTCGGGTTGCCGGCCGATGACGGTGAATTCCTGCGCCTCGAGCAAGCTTTCGAGGCCTACGCCAAGGACATCCAATGACCACTGTAATGGTGCAGGGCACCACGTCCGATGCCGGCAAAAGCACTCTCGTCACGGCGTTGTGCCGCTGGGTCAGGCGTCAGGGGGTGAGCGTGGTGCCGTTCAAACCACAGAACATGGCACTCAACAGCGCGGTAACGGCCGATGGCGGTGAAATCGGCCGTGCCCAGGCCGTGCAGGCCCAGGCGGCCGGTCTCCAACCGCATACCGACATGAACCCGGTGCTGCTCAAGCCCAACAGCGACACCGGCGCCCAGGTCATTATCCATGGCCGCGCCGTCACCACCATGAATGCCGTGGCCTATCACGATTACAAAGCCATCGCGATGCAAGCGGTGCTGGCCTCCCACGAACGTTTGAGCGCGGCGTATCCGGTGGTGATGGTGGAGGGCGCGGGTTCCCCGGCGGAGATCAATCTGCGCGCCGGTGACATTGCCAACATGGGCTTTGCCGAGGCGGTGGACTGTCCGGTGCTGCTGATTGCCGATATCAATCGCGGCGGCGTCTTCGCCCACCTTGTGGGTACCCTGGAGCTGCTTTCGCCCAGCGAACAGGCGCGGGTCAAGGGCTTCATCATCAACCGTTTTCGCGGCGACATCGCCCTGCTGCAACCGGGCCTGGACTGGCTTGAGGCGCGCACCGGCAAACCGGTGATTGGCGTGTTGCCGTACGTGATGGACCTGCATCTGGAAGCCGAGGACGGTCTCGATCAACGGCAGGCCGACAAGGCCGAGCAGGTGCTCAAGGTAGTGGTGCCGGTATTGCCGCGCATCAGCAACCACACCGATTTCGATCCGCTGCGCCTGCATCCGCAGGTCGATCTGCAATTCATCGGCCCAGGCCAGCCCATTCCCGCGGCTGACTTGATCATCCTGCCGGGTTCAAAGAGCGTGCGCAGTGACCTGGCCTACCTGCGCGCCAACGGTTGGGAGACGGCCATCCATCGTCACCTGCGTTATGGAGGCAAGTTGCTAGGCATCTGCGGCGGTTTGCAGATGCTCGGCCAGCAGGTCCACGATCCGCTGGGGCTGGAAGGGGGCGCAGGCTCCAGCACCGGGCTGGGCTTGCTGGCTTTCGAAACGACCCTGGAACACGAGAAGCAGTTGCGCAATGTGCGCGGTCGACTGGCCCTGGAAGAGGCCGAGGTCAGCGGGTATGAGATCCATGCCGGTGTAACCTCAGGCCCGGCATTGGAGAACCCGGCGGTGCAGTTGGATGACGGTCGCTGTGATGGCGCCCAGAGTCTGGATGGGCAGATTTTCGGCACCTATCTGCATGGGCTGTTCGAGTCACCGGCGGCCAGCAGCGCCTTGCTGCGTTGGGCCGGGTTGCAGAATGTGCAGGCGGTGGACTACCACGGGTTGCGCGAGCGGGACATCGAGCGGTTGGCGGATCTGGTGGAGCGGCATTTGGATACCGGGCTGTTGCGTGAGCTGTGTGGGATCTAGGGTGGCTGCACTGGCCTCATCGCGAGCAGGCTCGCTCCCACAAGGGACTTGTGTGCATCGCACAACCACTGTGGGAGCGAGCCTGCTCGCGATGAAGCCGGCAGCAACACCGCCAATTTGAAAGGTAAAAAACATGCTGCAACTGATCCTCGGCGGCGCCCGCTCCGGTAAGAGTCGCCTGGCCGAAAAGCTCGCCACAGACAGCCGGTTGCCCGTCACCTACATCGCCACCAGCCAACCTCTGGATGGCGAGATGAACGAACGGGTCGCCCAACACCGCGCTCGCCGTCCGGCCGAATGGGCGCTGGTGGAGGAGCCGTTGGCCCTGGCGCGGGTGCTGCGCGATAACGCAGGTTCAGGGCACTGCCTGTTGGTGGATTGCCTGACCCTGTGGCTGACCAATCTGCTGATGCTCGACAACCTCGAGCAGTTGACGGCCGAGCGTGACGCTTTGCTGGAGTGCGTTGGCGCGCTGCCGGGCGAAATCATTTTTGTCAGCAACGAGACCGGAATGGGTGTCGTGCCGCTGGGCGAGTTGACTCGCCGTTATGTCGATGAAGCCGGTTGGCTGCATCAAGCTTTGGCCGAACGTTGCCAGCGCGTCGTGCTGACCGTTGCCGGCTTGCCCCTGACTCTCAAAGGTACTGCGTTATGAATCATCGCTGGTGGCTGGACCCGTGCAAGCCCCTCGACACCCAGGCCCTGGAGCAGGCCGCGGTCCGTCAGCAACAACTGACCAAACCGGCCGGTTCCCTGGGGCGACTCGAGGCAGTGGCGGTGCAACTGGCGGGTTTGCAAGGGCAGGTCAAGCCGAGCCTGGATCAACTCTGGATCGCAATTTTCGCAGGTGATCATGGTGTGGTGGCCGAAGGCGTATCGGCCTATCCCCAGGAAGTCACCGGGCAGATGCTCCTCAATTTCGTCAGCGGCGGCGCGGCGATCAGTGTATTGGCGCGGCAACTGGGCGCCTCGTTGGAAGTGGTTGACCTGGGCACTGTGACGCCTTCGCTGGCGCTACCCGGTGTGCGGCATCTGAACGTGGGGCCAGGTACCGCGAATTTCGTGCAGGGGCCGGCGATGACCGTGACCCAAGGCGAGCAGGCATTGCTGGCCGGACGTGACAGTGTGCTGCGTGCTGTCGCCTCCGGAACGCAGCTGTTCATCGGCGGCGAAATGGGCATCGGCAACACCACGGCGGCCAGTGCCCTGGCCTGTGCCTTGCTTGACTGCCCGGTGACTCACCTGGTCGGGCCGGGCACCGGGCTGGACGCCGCGGGTGTCAGCCGCAAGGCTCAAGTCATCGAGCGCGCCCTGGCGTTGCACGGTGCACAGCGTAACGATCCACTGCAAACACTGTTCAACCTGGGCGGGTTTGAAATCGCCGCGTTGGCTGGCGCGTATCTGGCCTGCGCCCAGCAGGGCGTTGCGGTGCTGGTGGATGGTTTCATCTGCAGCGTCGCAGCACTGGTGGCGGTGCGTCTCAATCCTCAATGCAGGCAATGGCTGTTGTTCGGCCATCGCGGTGCCGAGCCGGGGCATCGGCACGTTCTGGAAACCCTCGGCGCTGAGCCGCTCATTGACCTGGGCCTGCGCCTGGGTGAGGGCAGTGGTGCGGCGTTGGCGGTGCCACTGTTGCGCCTGGCGTGTGATCTTCACGGGCAGATGGCGACGTTTGCCGAAGCGGCTGTGGCGGATCGCCCGGCATGACTTTGCACCTGGACCTGCTGCGCCACGGCGAGACCGAACTGGGCGGCGGGCTGCGTGGCAGCCTCGACGATGCCTTGACGGACAGGGGCTGGGAGCAGATGCGCGCGGCGGTCGCGGCGGTCGCGGCGGGCGGGCCCTGGGATCGGCTGGTGAGTTCGCCGTTGCAGCGTTGCGCCCGTTTCACTGAACAACTCGGCGTCCAGCTCGATGTGCCGGTGCACCTGGACAAGGATCTGCAGGAGCTGCATTTCGGCGCCTGGGAAGGCTGCAGCGCGGCGGCGTTGATGGACACCGACGCCGAGGCGCTGGGCCGCTTTTGGGCCGATCCCTACGCATTCACTCCGCCAGACGGCGAGCCGGTGCTGGAGTTTTCGAAGCGAGTCCTGGCGGCGGTTGAACGCCTGAGGATCGCGTATGCAGGGCAGCGCGTATTGCTGGTCAGCCATGGCGGGGTGATGCGCTTGCTGCTGGCGCGAGCCCGTGGTCTGCCTCGGGAGCAGTTGCTCAATGTAGAAGTGGCTCATGGCGCGCTGTTTTCTCTTCGGGTGTCGCCTGGTTCGGTGTTGAAGGAAGAGGGCTGAAGATGCTGGCGTTCTGGATCGCCTTGCAGTTCCTGAGCAGCCTGCCGGTTCGCTTGCCGGGCATGCCCGAGCCTGCGCAGTTGGGGCGTTCGTTGCTGTTTTATCCGCTGGTAGGTCTGTTGTTCGGAGGCTTGTTGTGGGGGCTTGATGCCCTGTTGCTTGGCACGCCGCTGCTGCTCCATGGAGCCCTGTTGCTCACCGCTTGGGTGCTGCTTAGCGGCGGCCTGCACCTGGACGGGCTGGCCGACAGCGCGGATGCCTGGCTCGGCGGTTTTGGCGATCGCGAGCGTACGCTGCTGATCATGAAAGACCCTCGCAGCGGACCGATTGCGGTGATTACGCTGGTGTTGGTGCTGCTGCTCAAATTCGCCGCATTGCTGGCGCTGATCGAGCAGCGACAAACCCTGGCATTGATCATCGTGCCGGTGTTGGGGCGTGGCGCGTTGCTGGGGTTATTCCTGACCACCCCATACGTGCGTGCCGGCGGGTTAGGGCAGGCGCTCGCCGACCATCTGCCGCGCCACAGCGGCTGGCAGGTATTGCTGGCCTGTGCGCTGGGGGGCGTGTTGGTGGCGGGCTGGGTTGGGGTAACGGCGCTAGTCATCGCCGTGGCGGTATTTATCGGGTTGCGCCAGATGATGTTGCGCAGGCTGGGAGGGTGTACCGGGGATACGGCAGGCGCCTTGCTGGAGCTGCTTGAAATGGTGGTGTTGGTGGGGCTGGTGCTGATCTGGAATTGAGCGCTACCTGTCTGGCTGGGGATTCAGTTTGAAATTTCCTGAATTAAAATTTGCATTCACTTAATCGCGGGTATATACACGCACTATGCTTGCCTCCCAATGTTTGTGCATCAACCTGCGTCGCGCCGCTCGGGGCGTCAGCAGGTATTACGACGGCGCCCTCGACGGCTTCGGGATCAACGTCGCCCAGTATTCCTTGCTGAGCAACCTGGCGCGCCTGGACCAACCGAGTATCTCTTCCCTGGCCGAGGCCATGGGCCTGGACCGCAGCACCCTGGGGCGCAACCTGCGGGTACTGGAAGGTGAGGGGCTGGTGGCGCTGGCCGAAGGTGAAGACTTGCGCAATCGCATTGTCGAACTCACTGAAGCCGGGCATGCCCGGCTGGCGGCGGCGTTGCCGGCCTGGGAAGCGGCGCAACAACGATTGATCGATAAGCTGGGCGCCGAAAAGCGCGCAACGTTGCTGGCCTTGCTGGATGAACTGGCGTGAAGCCGGTTCGTTCGAAGATAAGCGGGTATATACCCGTGACCGGAGAATAATAATGACATCGATGTGGCGTACCTGTGGTTGGGTTCTGGTGGGCGGCGCGCTGATCCTGGCGTTGTCCCTGGGTGTACGGCATGGCTTCGGGCTGTTTCTGGCGCCGATGAGCGCCGAGTTTGGCTGGGGTCGTGAGGTGTTTGCCTTCGCCATTGCCTTGCAGAACTTGATCTGGGGCTTGGCGCAACCTTTTACCGGGGCGCTGGCCGACCGCTTCGGTGCCGCGAAAGTCGTGCTCATCGGTGGCGTGCTGTATGCCCTCGGTCTGGTCTTCATGGGCATGGCCGACTCGCCATGGTCGCTTTCATTGAGCGCGGGTCTGTTGATTGGTATCGGTCTGTCCGGCACGTCGTTTTCGGTGATCCTCGGCGTGGTCGGGCGTGCTGTGCCGCCGGAAAAACGCAGCATGGGCATGGGGATCGCCAGCGCTGCCGGCTCCTTCGGCCAATTCGCCATGTTGCCGGGCACGCTGGGGCTGATTGGCTGGCTCGGCTGGTCTGCCGCGCTGTTGGCGCTGGGGCTGCTGGTGGCGCTGATCGTGCCGCTGGTGAGCATGCTCAAGGACACCCCTGCGCCGCTGACCGGTCATGAGCAAACCTTGTCCGAAGCGCTGCGCGAGGCCTGCAGCCACTCCGGCTTCTGGCTGCTGGCGGTTGGCTTTTTTGTCTGTGGGTTCCAAGTGGTATTCATTGGCGTGCATTTGCCGGCCTATCTGGTGGACCAGCACCTGGCGGCCAGCGTCGGCACGACCGTGCTGGCCCTGGTCGGCCTGTTCAATATCTTCGGCACCTACACCGCAGGCTGGTTGGGCGGTCGGATGTCCAAGCCGCGCTTGCTGACCGGGTTGTACCTGTTGCGGGCGGTGGTGATTGGCTTGTTCCTGTGGTTGCCGGTGACGACTACCACGGCTTACCTGTTCGGGATGGCGATGGGCTTTTTGTGGCTGTCGACGGTGCCTTTGACCAACGGCACGGTAGCGACGTTGTTTGGTGTACGAAATCTCTCAATGTTGGGTGGGATCGTGTTCCTGTTTCACCAGTTAGGTTCGTTCCTGGGGGGCTGGCTGGGTGGGGTGGTGTACGACCGAACTGGCAGTTATGACTTGATCTGGCAGGTGTCGATCCTGCTCAGTCTGCTGGCGGCGGCGTTGAACTGGCCAGTGCGTGAGCGTCCGGTGGCGCGGCTGCAAGTTCAGGCAGGTGCGGCATGAGCCGCGTAGGCCCGTGGTTGATTGCTGCCGGTGCCGGCCTGCTGCTGGTGGTCGCCTGGTGGGGGTGGCATCAGGGCGGGCTGGCGTTGATGCAACTGGGTATGGGCACCTGCTGAGCGGTGGACGGCGTCGGGTAGGGGGGAGTAACGTCGGGGTCTGACGTGCTTTCAAGGAGATTGCGACATGCTGATGCGCAGGCTTGCTGTACCCGCTCTGCTGCTGGCTTTGACCGGGCACGCATGGGCCGCTGACTGCCCACCCATGCTGGAGGGCTCGCTGCCCAAGTTGCGGGCCAAGGAAAACATCGATCTGTGCCAGCGTTTCGCCGGCCAGCCGCTGGTGGTGGTCAACACTGCCAGCTTCTGCGGTTTCGCCCCGCAGTTCAAAGGTCTGGAGGCACTCAACCAGCGCTATAAAGGTGACGGTCTGCAAGTGCTGGGGGTACCGTCCAATGACTTCAAACAGGAATCCAAGGACGGCGAAGAGACGGCCAAGGTCTGCTACGTCAATTATGGCGTGACCTTCACCATGACCGAGCCCCAACCGGTACGCGGCGCGGACGCCATCCCGTTGTTCAGGCATCTGGCCGAACAGTCCGGGGCACCGAAATGGAATTTCTATAAGTATGTCGTGGACCGCCAGGGTAAAGTCGTCGCCAGCTTCTCCAGTCGGACCAAACCCGACGATCCTGAATTCATCAAGGCGGTAGAAGCGGCCATCGCGTCCCGACCCTGATCGCCAGTCACGAAAAAGCCCCGCCTCTTTGCAGAGCGCGGGGCTTTTTTACGCTTCAGATGGCGAGGGGTTCAGGCTCGCCGTGAATCATCAGAAGCGGTAGGTTGCACCGACACCGAAGCCGTTTGCGCTGTTTTCGTATTCAGCGTTGTAGGACTGGCCTAGCGCATTGCTGCCGCCGACTTTGACTTTTTCTTCCTTGAGGTAGGAATAAGCCACGTCGATGGTCAGGTCTTCTGTCGGGCTCCAGCCGGCACCGACGCTGAAGATGGTCCGGTCGCCGGTCGGAATGCGTGGCGAGCGGTCCTGGTTGTTGGTCGGCGACTGGTCGAAGGTCAGGCCGGTACGCAGTACCCACTGCTTGTTCAACTGGTAGGAGGTACCGATGGCGTAGGCCCAGGTGTCATGCCAGTTTTGCTCTTCGGTGATGGTACCGAGAGCAGGGTTCAATAAACCGCCGCCAGTGCTGGTGCCTTCGTTTTCCACGGTGATTTCTTTCAGGCGGCTCCAACGCGTCCATGTGCTGCCGGCGTAGACGGTCCAGGCATCATTGATTTGTTGGGTGACCGAAAAGTCCACCGACTCAGGCGTGGTGATGTCCAGCGAAGCGTCGTAGCGACCGTTGTTGAGTAGGAAGGCAGGTGTGCCGGCGCCCGGGCTCACTTCAGTGTGGCCTTCGAGCTTGTACTTGACCTTGGAATGATAGGTCAGGCCGACACGAGTGGTGTCGGTTGCTTGGACCAGCACGCCGATGTTGTAGCCGTAGCCAATGTCGTCACCCTTGATTTCCACGCCAGCCTCGGGCAGGCCTGGTACGCCCAGTCTCGATTCCAGGGCGCCGGAAATACGGTTGATGGTTGGGCCGAAACCGATCGATACCTTGTCGTTGAAGGCATAGCTGACGGTAGGCTGGAACGTGACGACCTTCACTTCGCTCTTGCTGCCGAAACTCCGGCCCTGGAAGCCATTTTCGTAATCGGTGATCAGGCCGAACGGTGCGTAGACACCCAGGCCGAAAGCCCATTGATCATCGATAGGCTTGACGTAATAGCCCATCGGAACGGCAGTGAACGGCACCATGTCGCCCTTGTTGGTGCCCGATTGGCTACCGCTGGCGTCGTTGATGTCGGTGGACGCGTCGATAGCGGCCATACCGCCCGTAACTTGCTGGCGCTTGAGGCGCGACATGCCGGCCGGGTTGCCAAACACAGTGCTTGCATCATCGGCAGAGGAAGAACGCCCAGCGAAACCGGTGCCCATGCCACTGATGCTTTGTTCGTTCAAGGCAAAGCCACTGGCGAAAATCTGCGTGGATGCCAAGGTAACGGCAAGGCCAAGGGTGGTTTTGAGCATCATTTTTTTCATTGTTAGAACTCCAGGTGATCACCGGGGCGAAAATTACCAACATTTTCGTTTAAGCGCTATAGGCTGTATGGCTTGATTTAGAGCGGTTTTGTAGGACAATCAGACCAAATTCGCGGCTGTTGTAGGAACTTTCCAGATCTGACCTTAGCAGGCGACCTGATTCAGCGGCGAAACACAACTTTGCCAGGCGCAGGTGAAATCCCGCAGGCGCCCTTGAGGGTGAAATGTCTGGCGCCAGATCCGGGCCATGCCTAACAGGTCATCGGCGTCAGGAAGCGCGAGGTTCTGTTCCTCCACCAAAAGCCAGGCAATGGCGGTGGCGTAACGCAGATTGACGGTCAATTCCAGGTGCGGGCCGCTGAGAAAGGCGTGCTGGCTGGCCAGGCCCCGAACCAGGCTGGCTCGTTCCGGATCCAGAGCCAGGTAATGGTCCCAGAGCGCCCGGTGGCGGGGTTCGGGAATGCGGTACAGGCCGTGCCCGCGACGGTCATGCAGGGCTGATCCCAGGGCGGACTGGCTGGCGGCAATCCCCAGCAACAAGGATTCCGCCGTTGCACTGTGGCGCTCCAGGTACAGGAGCGTCGGGCGGATCACATATCGACACAGTTCGCTGGCAGCGATACCCATAAAACCCTCGAAACGTGAAAGGGGCAGAGCCTGAAATGGGTGTGGGCTTGGCAGCAGTGGTTCGGTTCAGGCTCCGCCGGAAGCGGATCATGCCGCTTGACTTGAAGTGTAGTGTCATATTCCCGCTGTAAAGGACTGTTTTTAAAACATCTTCGCCGAACGGTTATAACCGTTATATCCCCCGGTGCTTAAGCCGTTGCGCTTTATCGAGAAATTCTGGGCAATAAAAAACCCCGCTTTTGGGGCGGGGCCTTAGGGTTTCAGCCTTTGCGGCGTATCAGGCAACCAGTGCCTGACGGGTACGCTCGATCACGGCCTGCAGCGGTTCTGCGCTGGAGTACTGATCGGGGTACAGGCGTTCGCTGTGACGGGCGATGCCATGTTCGTTGACCAGCGTGAAGCTGAAGCAGCCTTTGCGAGCGGCCATGATCAGGCAGTTCATTGGGGCAAAAGCGTTGGTTAGGGTGCGGATGGCATCCTGTGTATGGATTTGAGTCGACATGTTATGGGTGTTCCTACAAATGACACGGTTAAGAACCGTGCAACGTTAAAACGTTCCAGTAACGTCGACCACCATTGGTCGAACGAAGAACCCGACTGGAACAAAGCAGCCAGTTTGAGCGCTATATAAAGTGCGCGCTTGGGCTGGCAGGTAGGTACTTAGGAGGGCAGGCAACACATCAAGGGCAAAGGTTCTGGGCCCGGGGTGAAGATCCTGATCAATTTTGCAGGCTGGTTCGGTCAGAGTAACGAGTCTGGCAACATCCTTTGCAATCGATCAAAGGCAGTGTTGACGCAAGAATTACCTGGAAACCATCGAGGGGGTCGGTCTCTTTTTGTCGGTGAGGCTTCTCTTGAAGAAGGCTGACCGTGGAGATGTATTCGACCCGGAATTGACTTTCAGCTTGGTACTAACGCCGCGGATAGTAACGGATCGAGTGGTCGAAGGGAAGGACGATGGGAAAAAAAGATCCTGCTTGGCCGCTGCCTGATCGTTTGTTTGCCCATAGGTGATCGGCCATAGCACAGGAACCGATCAATGGTTTTGCGCTTAGCCGACGGACAACGGCCCGCACGTCGTCAGGTTATCCCCAGGTTTTACCGCGCAAATGAGCCAAAACGGCGCAACCATATAACCATTTCACGTGTTACTTGTGCACACTCGATGCGGTGGTTGTCACCGTATTGTCATGTGGAAACAATCTGGGGTGGGTGCCTGTATCCAAAATTTAAGTCAATGAAAAACATCGCTTTTTTTTACTGGTGAAAAAATCGTCAGTTTGAGCGCAGGCCCCGTTCCACAGGGCTTACGGCGACTTCAGGGGGGGTTGTCCACTGAGTTATCCACAGCTTCTGTGGATTGTCCCAAGCGCTTGCTCTAGCACGGGCGTGCCGGATTTTTTCGACTTTACCCGTGCGAAAAAAGGAGTAGAGTGGCGCGCCTTCCTGATCTGTCCCACAGTGCTTTATGAAGTTTCGCTCAGTATCAAATCCTGTTACCTCCACACCCGCCGGTGTTACCCCACCCAAACGCATTTCGATGCGCGTGGCCGAATGGCTGCTCGACAGCCCGCGCCTTGGGGAAAACACCAGTGTCAAACACTTGGCCGGCCGTTTACTCAAGCAACCAGCCCGGGAAGGCGTGGTAGCTGCGCAAAGTCGCCTCGGTCAGCTGATGTGCCGTGAGTGCGGGAACGCGCGCGATCGCCGTATCGGCCAGGATCTGCTGCGTCAGGCTGCCAGGGCCGGGGATCATCGTGCGCGCCAGGCGCTGGGTGAAATCGAAGACTGAGCTGGGCATCCCCTGGCCGCTTGGTTAACCTGCGGGCTTTATTTCATCGGCGGGAATTGTCATGGCTATGGATTTGACCAGCCTGTTGTTTGGCCTGGCGGGTGCTGCGGTGCCGTTGCTCGCCCTGGCCTGGCACCTGCAACGCCAGGCCAACGCCGCGCAAACCGAACTCGCGTTAATGGAGGAGCGTCTGGCCACCGCCCACATGGCCCACGACGGCTTGAACGCCCAGCTCGATGCGTGCCGCGATGAAATCAGCGACTTGGGCCAGGCCAACGCCGCCCGGCAAGCCGAGCTTGCCGCCGCTTGTCGCGAAGTCGAGTTGTTGCAGATCGAACGCGACAATGCCCGAGACGCAGCCCACGCCTGGAACTTGGAGCGTGCCGGAAAAGAAGCGGAACTGCGGCGTCTCGATGCCCAGGCGGCTTCGTTGCATGCCGAACTGCGTGAGCAACAGGAGAGTCATCAGCAACGTCTGGACGACCTGCAAGGTTCGCGAGACGAGTTGCGGGCACAGTTCGCCGAACTGGCAGGAAAAATCTTCGATGAACGTGAGCAACGCTTCGCGGAAACCAGCCAGCAGCGCTTGGGGCAGTTGCTCGATCCGCTGAAGGAGCGCATCCAATCCTTTGAAAAACGTGTCGAGGAAAGCTATCAAGCCGAGGCGCGGGAACGCTTCTCCCTGGGCAAGGAGTTGGAACGGCTGCAACAGCTGAACCTGCGCCTGAGCGATGAAGCGACCAATCTGACCCGTGCCCTCAAAGGCCAGAAGACCCAGGGTAACTGGGGTGAACTGATTCTGGAGCGGGTGCTTGAGCACGCCGGCCTGGAGAAGGGCCGCGAGTATCAGACCCAGGTCAGCCTCAAGGGCCCGGACGGCGAACGGTTCCAGCCGGACGTGCTGATTTACCTGCCCGGCGACAAGCAGGTGGTGGTGGATTCCAAGGTCAGTCTTACGGCCTATCAACAATACGTGGCCGCCGAGGACGACAGCATCGGCCAACTCGCTCTCAAGCAGCACGTGGTGTCTTTGCGGGCCCACGTCAAAGGTCTGGCCGGCAAGGATTACAAGCGCCTGGATGGTTTGCACAGCCTGGATTTCGTGTTGTTGTTCGTACCGATCGAGGCCGCATTTTCTGCCGCGCTGCAAGCCGAACCGAACCTGTTCCAGGAAGCCTTCGACCGCAACATCGTGATCGTCAGCCCGACGACGCTATTGGCGACGTTGCGGGTGATCGACAGTTTGTGGAAACAGGAGCGCCAGAGTCAGAACGCCCGGGAAATCGCCGAGCGGGCAGGGTGGCTGTACGACAAGTTCGTACTGTTCATTCAGGACCTGGACGAAATAGGCAGCCGTTTGCAGCAACTGGACAAAGCCTACAGTGCTGCGCGCAACAAACTCACAGAGGGGCGCGGCAACCTGATCAGCCGCAGCGAACAACTCAAATTGCTCGGCGCCCGGGCCAGCAAAAGCCTGCCAGCCGAACTGCTCGAACGGGCAATGGCCGATGTCGATGGGCTGCCCGAACTGCCTGAAGAGACCGAAAAGCCTCAGGCTTGATGTAAAAACCTGGGCTTGATGCCAGGCAGTGTGTGCCTGACAGTGGGAAATCGATTCTCTACAACGGCAAATGCCGACTCAACAACGCCCTCAATGCGGCCGGTTTCACCGGTTTGGCCAAGTAGTCCAGACCCGCCGCATGCACCTGCGCCACCGTCTCGGGGCGGCCATCGGCGCTGATCACCACGCCTGGTATAGGTTCACCCATACGGCTGCGTAACCAGGCCATCAGCTCGGTTCCGGTTTCTCCATTGTCCAGGTGAAAATCCACCAGGGCCAGTTGCGGTCGGCCTCCCTCGCTGAGCAAACGCTCGCACTCCTGGCGGTTGCGCGCCGTCCACACCTGGCAGCCCCAGCGAGTGAGCAGGCTGTTCATGCCGATCAGAATGCTGTCTTCGTTATCGACACACAGCACCTGGGCGCCTTTTGGTAAATGACCGTTGAGTTCGGCAGCGGGTTTGGGCAAGACAGTCTGCGCCTGGGCCAGCGGTACGCTGACGCTGAAGACACTGCCGCGCCCCGGCCAGGAACGCACCCGCAAGGTGTGACCCAGCACGCGGCACAGCCCGTCGGCGATCGCCAGGCCCAGGCCCAGGCCTTTTTCCGCACGGGTCTGATGGCTGTCGAGACGTTTGAATTCTTCGAAAATGACCTGCAGTTTGTCTTCGGCGATGCCTGGGCCGCGATCCCACACCTCCAGGCACAATTCGCCATTGCGACGGCGAACGCCCAGCAGTACCGGGCCTTTGGCATAGCGGAAGGCATTGGTGAGGAAGTTCTGCAACACACGACGTAGCAACTTGATGTCGCTGTCGACCCGCAGCCGTGAGCCTCGCACCCGGAATTTGAGGCCTTGTTCCTGGGCCAGTACCTTGAACTCGGCGCCCAGGGTGTCGAACAGTTCGTTGAGGGCAAATGGATTGCGGTCAGGGTTGATCTTGCCGTTTTCCAGGCGGGAAATGTCCAGCAGATCGGTGATCAGGTCTTCGGCCGAGCGCAGCGAACTGTCCAGGTGGTGTACCAGTTGCCGGGCCTCGCTCGGCAAGGCGTCGTGCTGATGGGACAGCGCTGCGGAGAACAGGCGTGCGGCGTTGAGCGGCTGCATCAGGTCATGACTGACTGCTGCCAGGAACCGGGTCTTGGATTGGTAGGCCGACTCGGCGGTGCCTTTGGCTTCGGTCAGGGCCATGTTCAGTTGCGACAGTTCCCGGGTGCGTTCCGCCACCCGTTGTTCCAATCCTTCATTGGCTTCCGTCAGGGCCTGTTCGGCTTCGCGGAAAGCGGTGATGTCGGTAAAGCTCATGACAAAACCGCCGCCGGGCATGGGGTTGCCGATCAGCTCGATCACCCGGCCATTGGGAAACAGCCGTTCAGAGGTGTGTGCACGGCCCTGGCGCATCCAGTGCAGACGTCGAGCGACATGGACCTCTGCTTCGCCTGGCCCACATAGGCCGCGCTCGGCGTTGTAGCGGATGATGTCGGCGATGGGCCGACCCACACTGATCAAACCGTCCGGATAGTTGAACAGCTCCAGGTATCGGCGGTTCCAGGCCACCAGCCTGAGGGACTGATCGACCACGCTGATGCCTTGGGTGATGTTTTCGATGGCACCTTGCAGCAGTGCACGGTTGAATTGCAGCACTTCCGAAGCCTCATCTGCGATTCGGACCACATCCTCCAGCTGCATCTCCCGACCTTCAATTGCGGCTTTTACTACTGCGCGCGTCGACGAAGCTCCCAGCACACCCGCCAGGAGCCGTTCGGTGTGGGCGATCCATTCGCTGTCGGCATTCTGGTTCGGGTTGAAGCCTTTGCCCTGGCGGTAGGCAAAGCGAATGAAACTCTGGCGCGCCCGTTCTTCGCCAACGAAGCGCGCGGCCAGTTGCAACAGGTCATCTATGTGCACCGCCAGCATCGAGCGGGGGTTGGGGCGGGCGCTGATTTCCTGGCCGATGAAGCGTCCGGCCTGCCAGTGTTCCGACACGCGGGTGCGCGACAGCACGGAGATCCAGGCAAACAGGGTGAAGTTACCGGCCAGGGATAACACGACCCCTTGGGTCAGCGGTGAAATCGGCAGGTTCAAGGGGTTGCCATGCAGCCACGCAAGCCCCGGGAAACTGTTCAGCGACCAGCCCAGGCTGTGGGCCGCGATCGGCAACACCAAGGTGTAGAACCACAGGAAAATCCCCATGGCGAGGCCGGCGAACACCCCGCGACGGTTGGCCTGTTTCCAGTACAGCGCGCCGAGCATGGCAGGCGCCAGTTGGGTCACGGCGGCGAAGGCGATCTGGCCGATGGTCGCCAGGCTCGCCGTCGACCCCAGCAGGCGGTAGCTGACATAGGCCAGCAGCAGGATCACCACAATGCTCACCCGGCGAACCGACAGCATCCACTGGCGAAACACTTCAAAGGGCCGCTCGGCGTTGTTGCGGCGCAACAGCCAAGGCAGCAGCATGTCGTTGGACACCATGGTGGAGAGCGCGACACTCGCCACGATGACCATGCCGGTGGCCGCCGAGGCGCCGCCAATGAACGCAAGCACCGCCAGCGCCGGGTGGGCCTGGGCCAACGGCAGGCTGATGACGAATGAATCCGGCAGCACCGAGTCGGGCAGCATCATTTGCCCGGCGAGGGCGATGGGCACCACGAACAACGCCGCCAGGGCCAGGTAGGCGGGGAACACCCACTTGGCCAGGCGCAGGTCCTGAGGCTCGATGTTCTCGACCACGGTCACGTGAAACTGCCGCGGCAAGCAGATGATCGCCATCATCGCCACCCCGGTCTGCACCACCATGGACGGCCAGTTGATGGTTTCTTTCCAGTATTGTTCCAGCCGCGGCGCGAGCATCGCCTGGTTGAACAGATCGTCGAATCCGTCGTAGAGCCCGTACGTGACAAAGGCGCCAACGGCAAGGAAGGCGAACAGCTTGACCAGCGATTCAAAGGCAATGGCCAATACCATGCCTCGGTGGTGCTCGGTGGCGTCCAGGTTGCGGGTGCCGAACACGATGGTGAACAGCGCGAGGATCAGTGAAACGATCAGCGCCGTGTCCTGGGCGCGGGTGCCCGTGGTGTCGGCCCCGGCGCCGATGAGCAGGTTCACCCCGAGCACGATGCCCTTGAGCTGCAAGGCAATGTACGGCAACACACCCACCAGGCAGATCAGGGCAATCACAATCGCCAGGGACTGGGATTTGCCATAGCGGGCGGCGATGAAGTCAGCGATGGAGGTGATGTTTTCCTGCTTGCTGATCATCACCATTTTCTGCAAGACCCACGGTGCCAGCACCAGCAACAGGATCGGCCCGAGGTAAATCGGCAGGAATGACCAGAGTTGTTCGGCAGCCTGGCCCACCGCGCCAAAAAATGTCCAGCTGGTGCAATAGACCGCCAGCGACAGGCTGTAGACCCACGCCCGCACCCGAGGGGGCAACGGTGTGCTGCGCCGGTCGCCGTAGAAGGCGATGGCGAACAGGATGGCCATATAGGCCAGGGCAACAACGGCAATCAGCCCGCTGGACAACGACATGGAAGCTCCTGAACGAAAGATCCCGGGGGCAGTGCCCGGCAGAACAGTCTCGCATGCCCACTCGGGTTCGTCAGTGTCGACCAAGGTCGAGGCGTGTCGAGGTATCGCCGGTTGCGCTCAGCAATGGGGCATGGGGTGTGCTGGTCGGCCTCATCGCGAGCAGGCTCGCTCCCACACTGGATCTTCGGCGAAGATGGATTTTGTATTCACAACTGCTCAAATGTGGGGGCGAGCCTGCTCGCGATGGCGGTATTACTGGGCCAACGCGATATCCACCAACCGATACAACTCCTCAACCGCCAACGGCGCGGTGGCAAAGAGGATGCGAAACACCGTCGGCGCGACCACCACATTGATCAGTCGCTCGACCCCGGGGTTTGGCTCGTCGGGATAGCGATCCAGGATGGTCTGCAACTGGCCGCTGATGATTCCCACGCAATAGCCCGGCGTGGCGCAGGCCTGGATGTCGCGCATCATGTTGCGACCGGGCTCGGAGCTCATTTCGTCCAGGTACTGTTCGGCCCAGGCGCGCAGATCCCCGCGCAGGCTGCCGGTGTCCAGCGGTGCGCAGTCCGGGCGCATGCGGGCAATCGCGACGTCGCCCAGCAATGCCGGCAGGTCGCCCCAACGCCGGTAAATGGTGGATGGGGTTACGCCTGCGCGGGCCGCGATCTGCGGCACGGTCAGGGTGGCGCGGTCCTGCTCCTGGAGCAGGCTGCGAACCGCCGAATGAATCGACTCTTGTACCCGGGCGCTTCTGCCGCCGGGACGTAAACCTTCTTTAATAGCCATGGATCGGACCTTAACACAAAGAATTTGCTTTAAGCGCGCGTCGATAGCACACTCCGCAAAAGCAAAAAATTAGCTTTTGTGGATCGCCTTGTGGAGTGTGCCCATGTCCCGTCCAGCTTCGACCCGTGCCAGTCTGATATTCCTGGCGATCACCCTGCTCGGTTTCCTCGCAGCGTCCAGCGCGCCAACCCCGCTGTATCACCTCTACCAGGAACAGATGCAATTTTCCCCTGGGGTCCTGACGCTGATTTTCGGTGTCTACGCGTTCAGTCTGTTGGCGGCGTTGCTGACCGTGGGTTCGTTGTCGGATTATCTGGGACGCAAACCGGTGATTTTCGTAGCGCTGTTGCTCAACATGCTGGCAATGCTGCTGTTTATCAACGCCGACAGTATCGCCTGGTTGATCGGTGCGCGGTTGATTCAGGGCTTCGCGACGGGCATGGCCACCAGTGTGCTTGGCGCTGCCTTGCTGGACTTCGATCGTCGGCAAGGTCCGCTGATCACCAGCGTCGCGCCCTTGCTGGGCATGGCTTGCGGAGCATTTGGTTGCGGCATGTTGGCCGAGTTCGCGCCGTTGCCCCTGCAACTGACGTACTGGATTCTGCTGGGATTGTTCCTGATCCAGGCCATTTACCTCTGGTTTCTGGCCGAGAGCGTCAGCCCGCAGCCGGGTGCCTGGCGATCTTTGCGCCCCACCTTGCATGTGCCGATCCAGGCACGGCGCGCCTTGTGGCTGATACTGCCCTTGAACCTGGTGGCCTGGGCGGTGGGCGGTTTCTACTTGTCACTGGCGCCGTCATTGGTGCGGGCCGCAACCGGAACCACTTCCAACCTGATTGGCGGCGCGCTGGTGGCGGTGCTGACGCTCACCGGAGCGTTGAGTATCTACACGCTGCGCAACCAGGTGGCCGACAAAATGCTGCGCCTGGCCGCCAGCCTGTTGATGGTCGGTCTGGTGCTGGTATTGATCGCGGTTGACGTTGCTAGCTTGCCGTTGTTCTTTGTCGGCACGCTGGTCACTGGCAGCGGTTTCGGCGCGGGCTTTCTGGGAGCATTGCGCAGCATCATGCCGTTGGCCTTGCCCCATGAGCGGGCCGGGTTGATGTCAGCGTTTTATGTCCTCAGTTACCTGGCCTTCAGCCTGCCGTCACTGTTGGCGGGGAGCCTGACCCGGGTGTACGGGCTGATCCCGACCACCGATGGCTATGGCGCGGTGTTGATTGTGCTGTTGATCGTTGCCTTGCTGGGGCTGTCGCGTCAGGCGCGAACAGCGCCTGGTTTGGGTTAACATTGGCGCCTGTGTGTTTTCTTTGGGGCGATCTGAGTTGAACATCATCCGCAGTAAATCCTTCACTGGCGATCGCGCCTGGGCGGCGTTGGATATCGCCAACATGAACGGCATTACCACGCGCCTGCACTGGACCGATCAGCCCTACAAATGGCACATCAATGAAGGTGAGGAAGTCTTCGTGGTGCTCGATGGGCAAGTGCAGATGTGCTATCGGGAAGACGGTATCGAAAAGGATACCTTGCTGAGCGCGGGGGATATTTTCTATGCATCGGTGGGCACCGAACATCTGGCCAAGCCATTGGGAGAAGCGCGAATTCTAGTGATCGAGACCGAGGGCAGCGTCTGATCGATATTTGCATAATCGATAATATATAGAGAAATTACCCGTTATATAGATATTCGATTTGAATCTAGCATGGCTCTATCTCGTCCCAGAGCAGGAATTCGCCATGCCATGCTGTGCTGCAACCAACCGTTTGCGCCCACTCAGTCATTTGCCCAGGCCATTGGAAGCCATTCGCCAGTTCACGCCTAACTGGTTTGCTGTCGTCATGGGCACCGGCGTATTGGCTCTGGCCCTGGCGCAATGGCCGGGGGATGTCCCAGGCCTGCACCTCCTGGCCGAAGGGGTATGGTTGTTCAATGTCCTGTTGTTCGTGTTGTTCACGGGGCTGTACACCGCCCGTTGGGTGCTGTTCTTCGACGAGGCCCGGCGGATTTTCGGTCATTCAACGGTTTCGATGTTTTTCGGCACCATTCCAATGGGGCTGGCGACCCTCATCAATGGTTTGTTGGTATTCGGTTTACCGCGTTGGGGCGAGGGCGTAGTGCTGTTGGCTGAAACGTTGTGGTGGATCGACGTGGCGATGGCCCTGGCCTGCGGCGTGCTGATTCCGTTTTTGATGTTCACCCGCCAGGAACACCGAATCGACCAGATGACCGCCGTGTGGCTATTGCCCGTGGTGGCCGCTGAAGTCGCCGCCGCCAGTGGTGGGTTGTTGGCACCGCATTTGGCAGACGCTCATTCGCAACTGGTGATGTTGGTCACCAGCTACATCCTCTGGGCATTTTCCCTACCCGTAGCGTTCAGCATTCTGACGATTCTGCTGCTGCGCATGGCCCTGCACAAACTACCCCACGAAAACATGGCCGCCTCCAGCTGGCTGGCCCTCGGCCCGATCGGGACCGGTGCTCTGGGCATGTTGTTGCTGGGAGGCGATGCGCCGCTGATTTTTGCCGCCAATGACTTGCCGGGCTTAGGTGAGGTCGCCGCCGGCGTGGGGGTGGTGGCCGGTATCACCCTGTGGGGCTTCGGCTTCTGGTGGATGCTGATGGCGCTGCTGATCACCGCACGCTATTTGCGCACTGGTATCCCGTTCAACCTCGGGTGGTGGGGCTTTACCTTCCCCTTGGGCGTGTATGCGCTGGCAACGCTAAAACTGGCGAGCTTACTGAGCCTGGGTTTTTTTACCGTGTTCGGTTGTGTACTGGTGGCGATGCTGGCGGTGATGTGGCTGATCGTCGGCCGCCGCACGGTGCTCGGCGCCTGGCACGGTGAGCTGTTCGTGTCGCCATGCATTGCGGGGCTGGCGAAATAATCGTTAAAGACAGGTAATGTGTGGCCTGGATCGAAAAACCTCATTCCAATAAGCGACCACGCCACTCAGGAACATGGAAGATGAGTCACCCCTCGCAGTTCACCTTGCTCCGCACGCGGCGTTTCCTGCCGTTTTTCATCACGCAGTCCCTTGGCGCGTTCAACGACAACGTGTTCAAGCAGTCGTTGATCCTGGCGATTCTCTATCGGCTGACCATCGAGGGCGACCGCTCGATCTGGGTCAATCTGTGTGCGCTGCTGTTTATCTTGCCGTTCTTCTTGTTCTCGGCACTGGCAGGGCAGTTCGGGGAAAAATTCGCCAAGGATGCGTTGATTCGTCTGATCAAATTCGGCGAAATCGCCATCATGGCGATCGGCGCGGTGGGTTTCCTGTTCGATCACTTGTGGTTGATGCTGGCGGCGCTGTTCGCCATGGGTACCCAGTCGGCGCTGTTCGGGCCGGTGAAATATTCGATCCTGCCACAAGCGCTGCGCGAGGACGAACTGGTCGGCGGCAATGGCCTGGTGGAGATGGGCACATTCCTGGCGATCCTCTTGGGCACTATCGGCGCTGGGATCATGATGTCCTCGGCGCATTACGCGCCGGTGGTGGCGACGTCGATTGTCGTTATCGCCGTAGCCGGTTACCTGGCGAGTCGCGGCATTCCGCGGGCGGCGGCAGCTTCACCGCAGATGCGCCTGAACTGGAACATTTTCAGCCAGTCCTGGGCCACGCTTAAACTGGGCCTGGGACAAACCCCTGCGGTGTCCCGCTCCATTGTCGGCAACTCGTGGTTCTGGTTTGTCGGGGCGATTTATCTGACCCAGATCCCGGCCTACGCCAAGGACTGGATGCACGGTGATGAAACCGTGGTGACCTTGATCCTGACGGTGTTCTCAGTGGGGATCGCCGTGGGTTCGATGCTGTGCGAGAAGCTGTCCGGGCGTAAAGTCGAGATCGGCCTGGTGCCCTTCGGCTCGTTCGGCCTGACCGTGTTCGGGCTGCTGTTGTGGTGGCATTCCGGTGGAATTCCTGGCAGCGCCGAGGGCTACGGCTGGCTCGAAGTGCTCGGTTTCGCCCACGCCTGGCTGGTGCTGATCGACATCCTCGGGCTCGGTGTCTTTGGTGGTTTCTACATCGTGCCGCTGTACGCACTGATCCAGTCGCGCACCGCCGAGAATGAGCGGGCGCGGGTCATCGCCGCCAACAACATTCTCAACGCGCTGTTCATGGTGGTCTCGGCGATTGTCTCCATTGTCCTGCTGGGCCTGCTGGAACTGTCGATTCCCCAGCTGTTTCTGGTGGTGTCACTGCTGAACATTGGCGTGAATACCTACATCTTCAAAATCGTCCCTGAGTTCAGCATGCGTTTCATGATCTGGCTGCTGAGCCATTCCATGTACCGCGTGGAACATCGCAACCTGGATGCGATTCCCGATGAAGGCGCCGCGCTGCTGGTCTGCAATCACGTGTCCTTCGTCGACGCGTTGCTGATCGGTGGCGCGGTGCGTCGGCCGATTCGCTTCGTGATGTACTACAAGATCTACAACCTGCCAGTGCTCAATTTCATCTTTCGCACCGCCGGGACGATTCCGATTGCCGGGCGCCAGGAAGACATTCATATCTACGAAAGCGCCTTTACGCGCATCGCTCAATACCTGCAGAACGGCGAGTTGGTGTGTATCTTCCCCGAAGGAAAATTGACGGCCGATGGTGAGATCAATGAGTTCAAGGGCGGACTGACGCGCATTCTTCAGGAAACTCCCGTGCCGGTGATTCCCCTGGCGTTGCAGGGATTGTGGGGCAGTTTCTTCAGTCGTGACCCGAACAAGGGGCTGTTTCGCCGGTTGTGGTCGCGGGTGACGTTGGTGGCGGGGCCGGCGGTCGCCGTTGAGGTGGCGGAACCGGCGAAGTTGCAGGCGTTGGTGGGGGAGTTGCGCGGGGCTGTCAGATAACGAGAGACGCCTTGTGAAAGTAGGTATGTGAGAGCAAAGCTTGCTCGCGATAGCGTCCTTGAGACCGCCTCCCGGGCAAGCCTTGCTCCCACAGGTCCAGCCCTACAAGCCTCTGTGTCTACAGAGATTGTTCCTGCAGGTGAGTTCAGGCGCTGGCCTTAAGTCCGATCAACCCGGCAACGATCAACGCCACACTGGCTAGCCGAACCAGCGCCATGGATTCACCAAACAGAATGATTCCGGCAATCACCGTGCCCACGGCACCGACACCGGTCCAGATGGCATAGGCCGTGCCCAGGGGCAATTCCTTCATCGCAAGGCCCAGCAGGCCAAGGCTGATAGCCATGGCCGCAACGGTCAATACGGTAGGGAGCGGGCGGCTGAAGCCGTCGGTGTACTTCAGGCCGACAGCCCAACCGACTTCGAACAGGCCGGCAAAAAACAGAATGATCCAGGACATCACACACCTCCATCGATGGATGGGGTCGTCCCCGGATTTAGGTCGATCGAGTGGCGGGGTCGTCCCCGCGATGGGCATATAGATTGCCCATTATTGACCACTCGATCAAGTCTGTCTTTCAGTCCGCCGCTTGGCGGGCGAGCAGTTCACGGTCCTGCTTTTCGCTCATACGGCGGAAATACGTCGAGAGCAGCGCCCCGGAAATATTGTGCCAGACGCTGAACAGCGCGCTGGGCACCGCCGCCAGCGGCGAGAAATGCGCACTGGCCAGGGCTGCGCCCAAACCGGAGTTTTGCATGCCCACCTCCAGCGACAAGGTCTTGCGCTGAGCCAGTGGCAACCCGAACAGGCGAGCGGTGAAGTAACCCAACAGGTAACCGAAGCTGTTATGCAGCATCACGATCGCCATGATCAGCAGGCCGGACTCGGCGATCTTCGCCTGACTGGCCGCCACTACCGCCGCAACAATGATCACGATGCTCACTACCGAGATCAGCGGCAGCACTTCCACCGCGTGACGAACCCGTTGTCCCAGCAGGCGTTGAGCAACGATGCCCAGCACGATAGGCAGCAGTACGATCTGCAGGATCGACCAGAAAAGCGCCGAGAACGATACCGGCAACCAGGCGGAAGCCAGCAGCCAGATCAGCGCCGGGGTCAGCAAAGGCGCGAGTAGGGTGGTAATGGCCGAAAGCGACACGGCCAAAGCCAGGTCGCCGCGGGCCAACCAGGTCATGACATTGGAGGAGGTGCCGCTCGGACAGCAACCCACCAGAATCACCCCGACGGCAATCTCCGGTGGCAGGCTGAATACCTGGCAGAGCAGCCACGCCACGCCGGGCATGATGACAAATTGTGCAATCACCCCCAGGACCACCCGCCCTGGATGACGGCCCACTTCGGCAAAGTCCTCCAGCTTGAGCGCCAGGCCCATGCCGAACATCACCAGCCCCAGCAAGGGGACGATGGCGACTTTCAGGTCGACGAACCATTGCGGTAGTAAGAATGCCAGCACGGCAAAAAACAGCACCCAGTAAGCGAAGGTATTGCCGACAAAACGACTCAATGCAGCCAGTGCGCGCATGACCTGATCCTTATTATTAAGTAGCACCACAAAAACACTGTGGGAGCGAGCCTGCTCGCGATAGCGGAGTATCAGGCAACCTGTCGGTAACTGTCACTCTGCCATCGCGAGCAGGCTCGCTCCCACAAGGGTAATCATTGGGCTGTCAGATCCCCTGAGGCATCTCTTCACCACCCAACGCTTCTACCAGCGCCGGCAGGAACTCGCCAAACGTCAACATCATCAGCGTGAAGCTGGCGTCCAGTTGGCCGAGGGCCTCGTCGCCGCCGTCCTGTTCCGCCTGGTCCTGCAGCAAGTCTTCGAACTTCAGGCGCTTGACCACCATTTTGTCGTCGAGCACGAAAGACAGCTTGTCCTGCCAGGCCAGCGACAGTTGGGTCACCACCTTGCCGGTGTTCAAGTGCAACTGGATTTCGTCGCTGGTCAGGTCCTGACGTTTGCAACGCACAATGCCGCCATCTTCATGAGTGTCGCGCAGCTCGCATTCATCCAGCACGAAGAAATCGTCGGCGGCTTTCTGGGTCTTGACCCAGTCGGTCATGATGGCGGTGGGTGCGGTTTTCACGGTCAGTGGGCGCACCGGCAGCGAGCCGAGGACTTCACGCAGGGTGGAGAGCAGGTCTTCGGCGCGTTTCGGGCTGGCGGAGTTGACCAGGATCAGACCCTGTTTCGGTGCGATGGCGGCGAAGGTGGACGAGCGACGAATGAACGCGCGAGGCAAAAACGCCTGGATGATTTCATCCTTGAGCTGGTCCCGTTCCTTTTTATAGACCTTGCGCATTTGTTCGGCTTCGATCTCTTCGACCTTTTCTTTCAGGGCATCGCGTACGACGCTGCCTGGCAGGATGCGTTCTTCCTTGCGTGCGGCGATCAGCAGGAAATTCTGGCTGATGTGCACCAGAGGTGCGTCTTCGCCTTTACCGAACGGCGCGACGAAACCGTAAGTGGTCAACTCCTGGCTTGCACATGGACGCGCCAGTTTGCTGGCCAGTGCAGTTTCCAACGCCTCGGCATCAAAAGGCAGATCTTGGGTCAGGCGATAGATAAGCAGGTTTTTGAACCACATGGGGTGAGTCTCTCCTTTATACAAAGGGGGGCATTATTCTCTTCGCGGCGCCATAGGCCAACCCTTCGCTAAGCCTTTGGAAGGCCTGAAAAAATTAAATTAAAAAGTGCTTGCCAGCTTTGAGGACGCTCCGTAGAATGCGCGCCACACCGAAAGCGAAGGGTGATTAGCTCAGCTGGGAGAGCGTCTGCCTTACAAGCAGAATGTCGGCGGTTCGATCCCGTCATCACCCACCATTCGCTCCAAAGTGTTACGCGCAGCGGTAGTTCAGTCGGTTAGAATACCGGCCTGTCACGCCGGGGGTCGCGGGTTCGAGTCCCGTCCGCTGCGCCATATTCGGTAATCTGGAACACTGAACGCCAGATCACCACAGAAAGCCCGCTAACGCGGGCTTTTTGCTGTTTGCAGTTCCTGCGGTGCACGTTAATCACATTTTTTGCTGAATAGTTAATTAAATCAGCACGTTACGAAAATTTGTGAGAGAATGCGCCCCGCATCGAAAGTGAAGGGTGATTAGCTCAGCTGGGAGAGCGTCTGCCTTACAAGCAGAATGTCGGCGGTTCGATCCCGTCATCACCCACCAAGCTTTCAATGTTACGCGCAGCGGTAGTTCAGTCGGTTAGAATACCGGCCTGTCACGCCGGGGGTCGCGGGTTCGAGTCCCGTCCGCTGCGCCATATTCGCTTCCACTTAGGCCCACTGAACGCCTGGAAGCTACCGAATAAGCGGCCTTTGGCCGCTTTTTTCGTTTATGGCGTTTCATCGCAATCCATCAGCAGCCCAGCAAACGGCAAGGCCGTGATATAGCAGGTGCTGCCCCTCGGCGGATATGAGCATCAAATGGGTATGTGGGTCGTCGACAAGACCTGGCGCAACCCCATGAACGAGCGGATCTGCCGAACACCGGGCAGGTAAAGCAACTGTTCGGCATGCAGTCGATTGAAGCTGTGGCTGTCCTTGGTTCGCAGCAACATGAAATAGTCGAATTCTCCCGTCACCACATGGCATTCCATACAGCCGGATACCTTTTGTGCGGCCGCCTCGAAATCTGCAAAGGATTGCGGTGTGGAGCGGTCCAGTACCACGCCGATCAACACCACCATTCCCGCGTCCAGCGCCTCACTGTCCAGCAATGCGACGATGCCCTTGATCAGGCCGGCCTGCTTGAGCCGTTCGACGCGCCTGAGGCAAGCCGGCGCGCTCAGTTTCACCTTCTCTGCAAGCGCCACATTGGAGATGGAGGCATCGCGCTGCAGGGTCTTGAGAATCGCTCGGTCGGTTCGATCAAGCGGTTGCGGCGCCGCAGCTGTTTCTTCAGGCTTCTTGTGATTATTTGTTGCGCTCATCTCTCTTCCCGAACAACTAAAGTATGTTCTGTAATTGTTTTCGTAAATAATAGTTCTTTAAGTACCTTAAACTTGCAACACATATTTTTCATATTCTTCTTAATATTGAACTCATCGAAGCCCCCCTGAAATAGCCTGGAAGGCAGCCTTTGTCTTTCGGCCTGGTGCTTGGATATTCAATACACAAGGAGCAGAGTCATGAACCTGAATCGTTTCGAACGTTATCCGCTGACCTTTGGTCCCTCTCCCATCACCCCCTTGAAGCGTCTCAGCGAACATTTGGGCGGCAAGGTGCAGTTGTATGCCAAGCGTGAAGACTGCAACAGTGGCCTGGCTTTCGGCGGGAACAAAACCCGCAAGCTTGAATACCTGATTCCCGAAGCGCTTGAGCAAGGCTGCGATACCCTGGTTTCCATCGGCGGAATCCAGTCGAACCAGACCCGCCAGGTAGCCGCCGTCGCTGCTCACCTGGGTATGAAGTGCGTACTGGTGCAGGAAAACTGGGTGAACTACTCCGATGCGGTGTATGACCGGGTAGGCAATATCGAGATGTCCCGGATCATGGGTGCAGAGGTACGTCTGGACGCCGCCGGGTTTGACATCGGCATTCGTCCTAGCTGGGAGAAGGCCATGAGCGACGTGGTCGAGCGAGGTGGCAAGCCATTCCCGATCCCGGCGGGGTGTTCCGAGCATCCCTACGGCGGCCTCGGGTTCGTGGGTTTCGCCGAAGAGGTACGGCAGCAGGAAAAAGAACTGGGCTTCAAGTTTGATTACATTGTGGTCTGTTCGGTGACCGGTAGTACCCAGGCCGGCATGGTGGTCGGTTTCGCTGCCGACGGCCGCTCGAAGAACGTCATCGGTATCGACGCCTCGGCCAAACCGGAGCAGACCAAGGCACAGATTTTGCGCATTGCTCGGCACACCGCTGAGCTGGTGGAGCTGGGTCGGGAGATCACTGAAGAGGACGTGGTCCTCGATACGCGCTTCGCCTACCCGGAATATGGCTTGCCCAACGACGGCACGCTGGAAGCTATCCGACTGTGCGCGAGCCTTGAGGGCGTACTGACAGACCCGGTGTATGAAGGTAAATCCATGCACGGGATGATTGATATGGTGCGTCGTGGTGAGTTCCCTGAAGGCTCGAAAGTGCTTTATGCGCATTTGGGCGGGGTTCCCGCGCTGAACGCCTATAGCTTTCTGTTCCGCAATGGATGATTGCGCTTCAAGTCCGTAAAGCGTTGACGCTAGCGATGAGTAAGCTGTGGCGCGGGAGCACCTCCCTTGCCACAGGTTCAATGTCGCACTTGACCGACCAGCGTTGAACCTGGCCCCATCAGGCGCTATAGCGCTCTTGCAAGACACTTTTTGCCAGGTCCCTGGCCACCGACAAGATCTCCTCCACCTGCTTATCCATCGCGGCATCGGTTAACTCGACTTTACCCAGTTTAACGAAGCGCAATGTGTGGCCGCAGACAGATCCCAGCCAAGTCAGGCTGGGCAATGGGCTGACTTCGACATCAAGCAAGTAGCAGCCTTTCGATACTGAGCGCAGCAACTGGCTGGCATGACACAGGCTGGATGGATTCGATTCCGATGCCTCAGACCCGGCTCTGAGCCAGTCGAGCATGAACTCATGCGACTGCTTGACGACCAGATAGGCCACCTGGTCCCAGTCCTTGATCGCCAGCTGCAACGTGTCGATGAGGTATTCGGGCAGTTCGGCACTGGTGACAATAACGACCCCCACATCCGTTAATGGCGCTTTTATCCAGACTGCGGATTGCGAAATCGTATGCATGAAAGTACTCCCGGTGATGGGTAGAGGCTAATTGCCTCAACGGTTCTCGCCGACGGCCAGAATGGTTGCCACCAAGGCCTGGGCGCGTGGAACCAGCGTGTCCAGTTCCAGGTATTCACGATCGGTGTGGACTTTGCCACCCACCGGCCCGAGGCCACACAGGGTTGGAATGCCCAAGCTGGCGGTGAACCCGGAATCGGCGCAGCCGCCGGTGAATTCGCCCTCGACACTGAAGCCTAGCGCCAGTGCTTGTTGTTGATAGATGTGCAGCAGTTGCTCGCTGTGCCGTGCTTCCATCGGCAGGAAGGTCGTCGCTTCCTTGAGGATGGCGCTCGTGCCGGGCAGTTCCTCTTCAGCGACGATGCCTTGGATGGCGGCGAATATCTGCTCCCAGTGTTGCGACTCGATAAACCGTACATCCAGCTTGGCCGAGGCGTTGGGCGCGACAGTGTTGCTGGAGGTGCCGCCGGCGATCAGCCCGATATTGGTGGTGATGCCTGCGGGGTAATCGGTCAGGGCATGCAGTTTGACGATCTTTCGGGCCAGTGCCTCGATGGCGCTGGCCCCGTCGGCATGGTTGACGCCGGCGTGCGCAGCGCGGCCACTGACTTCGATGACCAGTGTAGCCCCGCCTTTACGGGCGCTGACCACATTGCCGCTGGCCCGTCCCGGCTCGGTATTGAGTACGGCGCGGGCTGATTTGGCGGCGCTTTCGATATGGCTGCGGGCGCTGCCAGAGCCGATTTCTTCGTCACCGGTATAGAGCACCTGCACCGGGCAGGGCAAAGGACCGGCGCGCTTGAGTGCCTTGAGGGCGAAGCAGTTGAGCACCAACCCACCTTTCATGTCGGCTACGCCGGGGCCGTAGGCGAGGTCGCCATCGCGGCTGAAGCCACGGGTGGTGGTCGTGCCCTTGGGGAATACCGTGTCGCGATGGCCCAGCAACAGCACCGGCTTGCCAGCCTCGCCGGGTACTTGGGCAAGCAGTACGTCGCCAAAACCTTCGACCGGCATACGCTTGAGCTCGATACCGTCGGCCTCTAGTTCCGCTGCGAGCAATGCGCCCACGGCATCGACCCCCGCCTTGTCATAGCTGTTGGAATCGGTATCGACCAGACGCTGCAACAACGACTCCATGGCGGGGCGCTGGCCGGCGAGCCAGTCCAGCGCCTGTTGGTGCGTTTCGCTCATTGCGCACGCTCCCGTGCCCGATGTTCCTCGCTCAGACGTGCCGCATCGTTGCCCAGGTCCCAGAACAGCCCGGCCATGATCTGCAGACTTTCTTTGACCACCGGTGCCAGCAAGTGCTCGTTGGGCGCATGTTGTGAACAGGCCGGGTACGAATGCGGCACCCACAAGGTCGGCAGGCCGAGCACGTCGGCAAACACGTCGTTGGGCAAGGAGCCGCCAAGGTTGGGCAGCAGCGCCGGTTTCTTTCCGGTGGTTTGCGTCAACGAGTCGAGCGCCCAGTTCACCCATGGGCTTTGCGGGTCCAGCCGGGTGGCGTGCATGACATCGATGCGGCTTTGCTTGACCTCGACATTGTTGAAACCATGGGCATCCAGGTGAGCGCGCACGGCGGGGATAAAGGTCGTGTAATCGCTGTTTACCACAAAGCGGATATGGCAGTGAGCGTTGGCCTTGCCGGGGATTGCATGCACCGGGGCGTCTGGATTGCCGGTCTTGAAGGCAATGACATCGAGGGTATTCCAGCCAAAGACTTTCTCGCTCAGCGACAGATCCGGGTGGCCCCAGTTGGCGTCGATTTGCGGATCATCCGGCCCGCCACCGACTTCGATGTCGGCCAGCGCCTGTCGCACCGAATCCGGCAGTGCGCTGGGCTGCAAGCCCTCGACTTTTACCCGGCCATGTTCGTCGATCATGCTGGCGATGGCGTTGGCCAGGATGATGCCGGGATTGGCCAGCAGCCCGCCCCAATTACCGGAGTGGTGTGCGCCTTCGCGCAGATTGACCGCCAGCTCGAAGTTGAACACCCCGCGTGAGCCTAGAAAAATGGTAGGCCGTGTTGCGGCCAGACGCGGGCCGTCCGAGGCGATGAATATATCCGCCGCCAGCTCCTTGCGGTGGGCGGCACAGAACGCATTGAGGCCGGGGGAACCTTCTTCTTCGCCCATTTCCAGCAGCAGTTTGACGTTGAAGCCGAGCTTGCCTTCGCGGGCCTTGAGGGTCTGCTCCAGCGCGGTGATGTTGATCAGGTGCTGGCCTTTGTTATCGGCGGTGCCGCGCCCGTACCAGCGATCACCTTCGACGGTGACTTGCCACGGTGACAAGCCTTCACGCCATTGCGCCGCATAGCCGCGCACCACATCACCATGACCATAGCTGAGTACGGTGGGCAGCCCCGGGTGTTCAATGCGCGTTGCGATCATGAATGGTCCGCGTTCCGCTACCGGGTTGTCGTAGATTTTTACGCTGAAACCCAGCGCTTCGACATGCGGAGTGATGAACTCGTTGAGGTAGCGATACAACTCAGGTTGGCTGTCTTGCGCCTGGCTTTCGGTGGGCAGGGCGACACTACGTTCGAGCAGGTTGAAAAAAGCACCGTTGTCGAACTGTTCGAGGGTGTTGCTGATGGCCTGGGAACGACTCATGAGTGGACAAGCTCCAGTGTTTGGGTGGGACTGTCGTGCAGGTGGCAACGTACGTTGCCGCCGATAATTGGATCGTTGGCCGGATAGGCCGTTTTGCAACGGTCCATGCAGTTCGGGCAGCGCGGGTGAAAGGTGCAGCCGGATGGCGGGGACATCGGGTTGGGGAAGGCGCCGTGCAGGCCGATGTCTGGAATGCCCAAGCGCGGATCGGGGGTCAGCACCGAATCCAGCAATGCGCGGGTATACGGATGGCCGGGTTCGGCGAACAGCGACTGGCGGGTGCGTTCTTCGACAATACGCCCCAGATACATCACGGCCACCCGATCGGCGAGGTGCTCGATAACCGCCAGGTTGTGGCTGATCAGCAGATAGGTCAGGCCGAATTCGCGCTTGAGGTCTTGCAACAGATTGAGGATCTGCGCTTGCACTGACACGTCCAGCGCCGAAGTCGGCTCGTCGCAGATCAACACATCAGGACGCATGACCAGCGCCCTGGCAATCGCCACGCGCTGGCGCTGGCCGCCGGACAACTGGGCTGGATAGCTATCGATCACGCGCTTGGGAAGGCCGACTACATCCAGCATTTGTTCGGTTTTCTTGCGTCGTTCGGTGGCGGTGCCGATGTCGTGGACGATCAACGGCAGGGTGATGATTTCGCGCAGGGTCTTGCGTGGGTTCAGCGACGAATACGGATCCTGGAAAATCGGCTGGATACGCCGGGACATTTCCTTGCGATCTGTCGCTGCCAGATGTTTGCCATTGACCAGCACGTCGCCTTGAGTGGGCTGTAGCAGGCCGAGCAGGATCTTGGCCAGGGTGCTTTTGCCGCAACCGGACTCACCCACCAGACCGAGGGTTTCACCGCGCATCAGGCGCAGTGATACGCCATCAACTGCTTTCAGTGTGGCGGCAGGTTTGAAAAAGCCTTTGCTGATGCGGAACTCGCGACGGATATCGCACAGCTCCAGAGCGATGTCTTTTTTCATGACCGGGCACTCTCTTTGATCAGTATCGGTTTCGGCCCAGAAGCCGCCAGTAGGCAGCGCGCCATATGTCCGTCCTGTTGCACTTCGGGCACGTCCCGGGCACACGCCTGGACGGTATGCTCGCAACGATTGCGAAAGGCACACCCGTGTTGTTCACCCACCAGGCTCGGCACCAGACCGGGAATCGAGCCCAGCGCTTCGCCCGGTTTGGTCCGCCCTGGAATCGGGATGCTGGCCAGCAGGCCACGGGTGTACGGATGCCGCGGGTTCTCGAAGAGTTGTTGCGCGGGAGCGCTTTCGACGATTTCCCCGGCATACATCACGGCAACCCGGTCGGCGATGCGGGCCACCAGGCCAAGGTCGTGGGTGATAAAGATCACCGCCAGCCCCAGTTCTTTCTGAATATCGCGGATCAGGCGCAGGATTTGCGCCTGAATGGTCACGTCCAGTGCGGTGGTCGGCTCGTCAGCGATGATCAGGTCGGGCTCGCACATCAACGCCATGGCGATAATCACCCGCTGGCGCAACCCCCCGGAGAGTTGATGCGGGTACTGACGCAGACGCTCGCCGGCATTGCTGATGCCGACTTTTTCCAGCATCTGCGCGGCGCGGGCCAGCGCATCCTTGCGCGACACCTTGCGGTGCCGGGTCAACACTTCACTGAGCTGGTCTCCAATGCTGTAGGCCGGGTTCAGCGCGGTCATAGGCTCCTGGAAGATCATCGCCAGACGGTTGCCGCGCAGGTCGCACATGCTTCGCTCGCTCTGGCCGAGCAGGTCGATGCCGTCCAGTGTCAGTCGGCTGGCGGTGCGCTTGGCCTTGCGGGGCAGCAGGTCCATGAGTGCCAGCGAGGTCAGGGATTTGCCGCAGCCGGACTCTCCGACAATGCACAGCATCTCGCCGCGCTCGACCTGGAAATCCAGGCCGCGCACCGCATGCAGCATGTCATCCGCAGTCGGGTTATGGCCCATGGGAATGTCCACCCGCAGGTTTTCAACATGGAGTAGTGCCATGTCCGGTACTCCTCTATCAGTCTCAGTTGCGGCCATCGGGCAGGATCAGATCGCGCAGGCCGTCGCCGACCAGGTTGATGCCCAGCACCAGAATCATCAGGGCGATGCCTGGGATGGCGATGACCCACGGGGAAAAGAACATGTAGGGTTTGCCCTCTGCGATCATCAGTCCCCAGGACGGCGTCGGCGGTTGTACACCCACCCCGAGGAACGACAGCGCTGACTCCAGCAGGATCGCGTGGGCCATTTCCAGGGTCGCGACCACGATCAGCGCGCCAACCAGATTGGGCAGGATTTCACTGACCAGAATGCGCAGGGTCGAACAGCCCAGGGCTTGTGCCGAGGCAACATATTCGGCATCGCGAATCTGTTGCACCGAGGCCCGAACCACCACGGCGAAGCGGTCCCAGAGCAGGCAACCGAGCAGAATGATCACCACCTTCAGCGAGCCGCCCATCAACGAGGCAGAGGCCAGGGCCACCATGACCACAGGCAGCGCCAGCCGAGTGGTGATCAGGTAGCTGATAAACGCATCCACCTTGCCACCGTAGTAACCGGCCAGCAGACCCATGACGGTACCGATGACGCCGGAAATCAGCGCCGCCGCAACGCCGATAAACAGTGAAATACGGGCGCCGTAGAGCAACCGTGAGAGGTAATCGCGGCCCAGCTTGTCGGTGCCCAAGACATATTCCCAAGTGCCGTTAGCCATCCAGACCGGAGGCTTCATGCGCAACATCACGTCTTGCGCATAAGGGTCATAAGGCGCCAGCCATGGCGCGAACAGCGCACCAGCAAAAATGATCAGCAGCAACGCACTGCCGATGGCGAAGCCGCGGTGGCGAAAGCTTTTGCCAAGCACCCGGCTCAGGCTGCTTGGTGGGGGCAGGTAGTCGTTGATTGCCAGGGTAACGGGGGTACTCATGAAGGGCTCCTAGCGCACGCGAATGCGCGGGTCGAGCAGTGCGTTGAGCACATCGGCCAGCAAGGTGAGGATGATGTAGATCACCGCAATCAGCAGGACCACGGCCTGGACTACCGGGAAGTCGTCACGGGCGATGGCGTCCCAGGCGAGTTGTCCGATGCCTTGCAGGGAGAACACGGTTTCGATCACCACCGAACCGCCGAGCATGAAGCCGAACTCCACCGCTGCCAGTGCGACGACCGGAATCAATGCATTGCGCAATGCATGCTTGAACAACACCTGCGCAGGACGTAGCCCCTTGGCGCGAGCGGTGCGGATGTAATCGCAACTGAGCACATCCAGCATGCCTGCGCGGGTCAGGCGCATGATGGCCGGCGTTGCGTAGTACCCCAAGGCAATGGCCGGCATGACGAAATGCAGCATGCTTGAGTTGCCGGAGACTGGCAGCCACTTGAGCGTCACCGCAAACACTACGATCAACATCAGCGCAAACCAGAAGCTGGGCATTGCCTGGCCCAGTACCGCGATGCTCAAGGCCAGTCGATCAACCCAGGTGTCGCGTTTGATCGCGGCCAGTACGCCCAGGGGAATCGCCACCAGCAAGGCGATTCCCAGCGCCATGGCACCTAATCCGAGAGTAATCGGCAAACGGCTGGCGACGAGGTTATAGACCGACTCCTGAAAGAAAAAGGAGTTACCCAGGTCCAGCCGCAGCAAACCGCCCAGCCAGTTGACGTACTGGGTGGGAAGCGGTTTGTTCAAGCCGTATTGCACACGGATCTGTTCGATCTGTTCGCTGGTGGCTTCCGGCCCGCCAATGGCCGTGGCCAGGTCGCCGGACAGATGCAACAGAGAGAAGCTGATCACCGACACGGTAATGGCGACGCAAAAAGCGATGCCCAGACGGCGTAGAAGGAACCCAAGCATGGCAAGTTTCCTCATGTTCAATGGATGACAGGTGGAGGTCGTGGCCGTGGGGGGCTGGCCCACGCGCCACGGAATCGCTCGCTCAATCCGTCCGGTTGCGGACTACTTCCAACTGGACTGAACGAAACGCGGCAGTTCATCCGGATACGGCGTGAATGCCAGTTCGGAGGTGTAGGCGTAGTTCATCGAGTAGTTGAACAGCGGGGCCCAGTACGCCTGTTCGCTGATGCGCTGCAACGCCTTGCGGTAGTTGTCCTTGCGCACTTGCGGATCGAGGGCGTTATCGGCGCTCTGCAACCAGTTTTGGACTTGCGGGTCTTTGATGTTGTCGTCCGGATTGCCCTTGAACCAGGTGCCGGCCGACGCCGAGGTGTCGAGGATCGAGAACGAGCCCCAGGCCTGGAACGACATGGGCACCTTACCGCCACGTTGCTGATCACGCAGGGCGGCGTACTTCAAGTAGCGCAGCTTGGCGTTGATGCCCACCGCGCGCAGGTTACCGATGATGGCTTCGACGTAATCACGGTCGCGATAAGCGAATATTTCAGTCTCGAAGCCATTTGGGTAACCGGCCTCGGCGAGCAGCGCGCGGGCTTTGGCCGGGTCAAAGTTGTAGACAGTGGCCGCAGAGGTATCGCAACCGAACTGGCGTGGATAACACGCAACCTGTAAGGGCTTGGCTTCGCCACCCACCAACTGCGTCGCCAGTGCCTCGCGGTTGATTGCATGGTTGATCGCTTGACGCACCTTGAGGTTTTTCATGGGCGAGTTTTCGCTGGAGGTGCCTCGAGCATCAAGAATCAGGAAACCGATGCGCATGGTTTCGGCGCTGGTCACGGTGAGGTTCGGTATACCTTTGAGGTCGATTGCCTGATCCGAGGTGACGCGCCAGATCCAGTCGACACCGCCGGTCATCAACTCGGCCAGGCGAGTTTCTGCATCCGGAATTACCCGAAACTTGAGGTGAGCGATATGTGGCTTGCCTTGTGGGCTGTCCGCAAAGTAGTCCTTGTTGATCGCCATGCTCACGCCTTCGCCGGCCACCACCGACAGGGCCTTATACGGTCCGGTGCCCACTGGCTTGCGACTGAATTCGGCCAGGCCGACCTTCTCGAAGTATTGCTTGGGGAACATCGGAACGGCGTTGGACAGGTATTCCAGCGCAGGAGGGAAAGGCTTCTTCAAATACAGGCGGACACTGTAGTCACCGGTTTTTTCGGCGCTCTTGATCCAGTCTACGTTTTGCACGGTCACGACTTTCGCTTCGGGCGACACCACGTAGTTGAGGGTGAACACCACGTCGTCGGCGGTGAAGGGGTCGCCGTTGTGAAATTTGACGCCTTTGCGCAGCTCAAGGTCGATGGTGGTGTCGTCGACCTGTTTCCAACCGGTGGCCAGCATGGGCTTGTATTCGCCGCTGGTGGGATCGCGGTAGATCAGGTTGTCCCAGATCAGCCGGCCGAGAATCACTCCTTCTCGGAGATCGTTGTGATAGGGGCTGACGTTTTCAGGTTCGCTGTCGGAAGCGTAAACCAGGGTGTCGTTGGCTTTGTCGGCATGAGCCGCAAAGCTGTTGATCAAACCCATCAGCGCGATACTGCAGGCGAAACCTTTGATGCCCATGCCGTCGTCTCCGTTGGCGAGAGTGGTTGAATCAAAGGGCAGCGAATCGCAAATGCGGTAAATGAGGAGGAGAAGCTCAGGCGATGTTTTTTTTGGTCTGGACACGAATGTAGGGAAAGGCTATCAATGCCACAAGTACAATCTTTCGATACTTTCTTTGCCAAAAAGGCAATGCTCGGAGGTTCCGATGCAGCTGTATGGCGTGCAGTCCACGGCATTGCGCTATTTCCTGGAAGTAGCCAGGTGCGGATCGGTCAGTGAAGCTTCGCTGCGGCTCAATGTTGCGGCGTCAGCGGTGAGCCGACAGATTTCCAAGCTTGAGTTGGCTCTGGATGCCAGCCTGTTTGAGCGTCGTGCCCGAGGCATGGTGCTCAGCGAGGCCGGGACGCGATTGGCGGCATATGCGCGCAAGTCGCAACTTGAGGCAGAGCAGGTGGTGCTGGAAATTACCGAGCTGCATGGCTTGCAGCGGGGGCATGTGCATGTCGCCTGCTCGGAAGGTTTTGCATTGGAGTACATGCCCAGGAGCATCAGCGCATTCAGGCGTGAGTACCAGGGCATCCATTTCACATTGGAGGTTTGCGCGCCTGCGCAAGCGACTGAAAAAGTACGTTCCGGCGAAGCCGATCTGGCGATGACCTTCAGCCTGTCACCGCAGAAGGAAATCAAGGTTGAACATGTCTTGAGCGGGGCGATTTTTGCGGTGGTTTCCAATTCCCACCCCTTGGCCGGGCGTGAAGCGGTCAGCCTCGCCGAGTTGCAACCCTGGCCCATTGCGTTGCCCAAGGCCGATACCACGATACGGCAACTGTTCGACATTTGTTGTGGTGTACAGGGGTTGTTGTTCGATCCGGTACTGACCACTAATTACGTGGCCGCGCTTTACAGCTTCGTCCGCGAGGAAGGCGTCATTAGCCTGGCCAGCGAGATGACCTTGCACAAACAGGTGGCGGACAAGCAGTTGCAGTGCCTGCCAATCCTGGATGAAGGGATGCAGGCACGGCGCATCGAACTGCAAAGCATGGCTGGACGCAATTTGCCGGCGGCGGTTTCTGCGTTCAGGGATTTTCTGATCGCAGAACTGGTGAACACCAAGCACGGTTGAAGTGGCGAGGCAACGGCGCAAGGTTGTTCGCTTATCCCCGATGGGCTGCGCAGCAGCCCCAAAAAAAGATTGAATCCCACGCCCCGTTATTTACTGCTCGGCATTGCGGCTATGACGGTAATCGCTGACCGCCTCATACACCGCTTTACGCAAACGGTTGATGCCGCCGATGGGGCGATGGGCCTCAATGCCGAACCACGGGTTGAAGGACTGGTTGTCGCAGGCCAGGTTCAGCTTGGGCGTATCGAAATCCTGGGCCGGCACGGTGATTCGCGCCACTGTCTCGAACGGTGCGTCACTTTCTCGCCATTCAATACTGGTGTCTTCGATCGGCATGAACTTGCTCGGGTCCTGGCGCTGGATCTGCAGGACAAAACACGCCGGTATCCGGTCTGTGGATAACTGTTGCGTCAGTGCACTTCGCAAGAAATTCGGCAGTGCCTGGTTTTGTGCGGGCAGGGTGTAGCTCGGGCAGTTATCCGGGTCGGGCGCTACGCGAAATTTCGCGTTGGCCTCGCCAAACTTGTAGGGCGATACCGAAAAATACGTGGTCTGGGTCGGGCTGTCAGGGGCCGGTGAAAGTGTCTCCAGGGCGATGAACAGGTGGCGGATCTGCCAGCTCCGGGGATCCAGGCTCGGAAAGAACGCCATCGCCTTTTTTCCATCGGCCTGGGCGGCTACATTCTGACGATATTCGGCGACATCGCTGACGAAGAAGTTCGGATGATTGAACATCACAAAATCCTGTTCACCTTGTGACTGTCGGTCCCCCAGCAATTGTTTGCCCGGCACGCCCAGCAGCTTGATCGCCATCCCTCGCGCATCGCGCAGGCTGTCGAACTGTGGGTAGGCGTTGCCGTTGGACAAGCGAATCGTCGCTTGCCAGACCTTCCCCGGCTCGGCAAATACACCCTGGCGCAACGGTGCTGGCAGATTGTCCGGCACCTGCACTTGCGCCATGACGCAGCCGTGGGCTTTGGCATGGGCATCGCGCAGGTAGCGCGTGCCTTCGCGGTGCTGATCGACGATACGGATGGCGGTCTGGATGATGTCCTGGGTCATGGCCGCTTCGCCGGGTGGAATCTGCTCTTTATCCGAGACCGGCCCGCTGTGTTGCCAGGCGAACCAGGCCGTGGCCAGCGCCCAGCCGAGCAGCCCGATGCCCAGCAACCACAGGAGCGTCTTGCCCAAAAAGGCGCCGAGGCGCAGCCAGAGCGTAATCAGCATGGGTCAATCCTTTTGCCTGAGGGGTTCATCATCACAGTTGCGACTCCAGCGGCCCGCCCAGTACCTTGAGGTACTCCAGCAACGCCCAGCGTTCTTGTGGCTGCAGCAGCCGACCGATCACGCCATTACCCCGCTCACCAGCGCGAAACTCATGACCACTGTTGTGGTTGCCGGTAATCCGGGTGTCGAACAAAAAGCCATTCGTGAAGGCTTCTGTGCGATAGCCCAGGTGCCGTGGGTCGTATTCGAAGCTGCCTTTATAGAAGGTGATCGCCCGTTCGTCCTGAGGGGACAGCAACTGATAGATCGTCGGCACCGAGCCGTTATGCAGGAAGGGCGGCGTGGCCCAGACGCCAGCCAGGGGCCGGGCTTTGTAGGCGCGCAGCTCGCGCACGCCGATGGGCAGGCCAAAACCGTCCAGCGCCGGGCGCTCCAGCGGTGTGACGCCCGCGTCACGGTAAGCCCGCTCTTCCACGAACGCGGTAACGTAGGCCAAGCCTTTGGCGACTGAAACCTGGCTCAAATCCAGCGGCGTCGTCGGGGTCGGATGCAGTTGTACGTCCAGTTTGGCCAGTTCGGCCGGATCCCATTGCAGGCTGGTCAGATCGAAACGGTGGTCGGCAATGTTGTTAGCGGTACCCGGATCGGTGCCGATCACCTTCACCGGCAACATGTTCAGGTGCTGGACGGGCCTGTCAGGACCTTGAACCACGTTGGGGACATGGCAGCCGGCACAGTTTTCGACGAACAGCGCCCGGCCTTGTGCGGCCAACGGCATATCGATAGCGCCAAGCAGTTCCTGAGGCCACTCCGGGGCCTTGAGCAACTGCAGGGTTTCTTCAATCTTGTGCAGATCGCGAACGCGCACGCTGGAGGGGTATCGCGCATCACCTTGCAATGGTTTGCCCTGGGCGTCGAAGAAGTTCAACGTGGCGCCGACACCCAGTGCTTCGCCGACGTTGCGGGCCATCGGTTGCTGGGCCGAACCGTTCCACTGCACCCAGTCGAATGTCCATATGTCCCACAATTGCGGGTAATCCACAGGTGCGTTGGCGACCCGGTAATTCTTGTCGGAGATGGCATCGCCGAAGCTGGCATTGGCAATCCGTCCAAAGGCATCTGTACGGCCAGGTCCTTCTTCGGTGGGGTAGAGGCCGCGATGAGTGTCGTTCCAGGCCACACGCAGGAACGTATCCAGAGAGGCTTTGAATGATTTGCGCAGCTGTTCATGGCGGGCGTCGTAGTCCTGCCCCAGGACCTGGCGTGCAAAGCGTTCGAATTTCCAGGGGTTGTAGTAGGTCGAGGCCAGGCTGGCGACCAATGCTTGTCCGAAACTGCCACCGCGTAATGTAGGAACGCTGGAAGGCAGGACGTGCTGGGCCGAGCCCCCGTCGATCCGTATCGCCTGGCCCTTGAAGCGCAGCTCACCGGTGTGACAGGCGGCGCAGGTGATATCCAGGAACTGATCGGCGCTGCCCGGATTCTGGTGGCGGGTGAAACCTACGGGCAGATTGCCGGGATTGTCCGCCGAGGGTTTCTGCGCCGGGTCCACCAGAAAGCCGAATCGAGCCAGGTATTCAGGCGAAGCGAAGCGCTGTTGCGAGAACGGCAATTCGAGGGCGGTGAACCAGTCGTAGCGCAGGCCTTTGACTTGAGTGCCCTGAGGGGTGAAATAGTACGTCTGGCGTTCGGCGGCGCTCCATTGATCCAGATAATGCACCTGTTCCACCGGTGTATAGGTCGGCAGACGAGGATTGGCAACGTAATAGAGCACCACGGCCACGGCGATGACGAGCAGCGCAAGGAGCAACAAGAGAAGGCGGGATAGCAGGCGCACAGTAACGTCCTTGTTTTTTTTGATATGCCCTTATGCCTCAGTGCCGCGTGGCCGGCAAGTGGCCATTACCGATGGGGCTGCGGGGGAGTGGCAATTTGTCCCTGTACGTAATAGATGACAGATGCTTCATCCGCCCAGGATTAAAAAGCGTTTGGGACCGTGAACTTATCAGTGCTTTGCTGCTCACATGCCGGTAGCCATTGGTCGTGGCCGCCTGATAAGCTCGCGGCTTTACTCGATTGCCCTTTTGGCGCATGAACAAGGAAATAGCATGAAACAGCATCGGTTGGCGGCGGCGGTGGCCCTGGTTGGCCTGGTACTCGCGGGTTGTGACTCGCAGACCAGCGTAGAGCTGAAAACCCCGGCGCAGAAAGCTTCCTACGGCATTGGCCTGAACATGGGCAAAAGCCTGGCTCAGGAAGGTATGGATGACCTGGACTCCAAAGCAGTGGCCCAGGGCATCGAAGATGCCGTCGGCAAGAAAGAACAGAAGCTGAAAGACGAAGAACTGGTCGAAGCCTTTGCCGCACTGCAAAAACGTGCCGAAGAGCGTATGGCCAAGATGAGCGAAGAGTCGGCAGCCGCCGGCAAGAAATTCCTCGAGGAAAACGGCAAGAAGGAAGGTGTTACCACCACCGCTTCCGGCCTGCAGTACGAAGTGGTCAAGAAAGCCGACGGCCCTCAGCCTAAGCCGACTGATGTCGTGACTGTTCACTACACCGGTAAGTTGACTGACGGTAAGGTGTTCGACAGCTCCGTGGAGCGTGGCAGCCCGATTGACCTGCCGGTCAGCGGTGTGATCCCGGGTTGGGTCGAAGGCCTGCAACTGATGCATGTCGGCGAGAAGTACAAACTGTACATCCCGAGCGAACTGGCCTACGGCGCCCAAAGCCCGAGCCCGGCCATCCCCGCCAATTCGGTTCTGGTATTTGACCTGGAACTGCTGGGGATCAAGGATCCGGCAAAAGAAGACGCAGCCAAGTAACCGCGGCTGCTATAACGACAACGCCTCGCTTATGCGGGGCGTTGTCGTATCCGGGCGTTGGTAAACGGCAAAAAACCGAACGCTCGGCGCGGGTTATAGTCATAGGCAATACAGACGCTGTGCTAGACCCAGTCGGGCCGTCAAGTCAATGAAATATTGGGTTTTTTTATGTGAGTAAAAAACGCCCGATCTGACTGGGGGCCTTATTTGACGGGGGCTTCAGCGCGTAAATGCAGCTCTGTTCACAAGGTTATCCACAATTTGTGTGGATAACATTTCAGTGGGAGAAAACATGAAGGCTCCGTGGAATTTTGCGCGTTTTCTGCCGCTGGCAGGACGACTGCTGGCCCGCGGTCGATTGCCGACGTTGTTGTTTGCCGTCGCCAGCAAAGGCGCCCGAGAGGGCGGTCGGTTAGGCAAGCTCAAGGAGGATCTGCGTTTGCTGCAGGCCCTGTGCCTGGCCTACTGGCGTGGCGAATATCGGGCCGTCAGCGCCAAGTCGCTGCTGTCGATCGTGGCCGGACTGATGTACTTCCTCAGCCCCCTGGACGCGATTCCGGATTTCCTGCCCATGTTCGGCATGTTTGACGATATCGCCGTACTGGCGTGGATCATGAAGACCCTCGACAGTGAACTCGAAGCCTTCCGCGCCTGGCGTTATCGGCAATCCCCCGAAAAGCTCGCTCAAGTCGAGCGGCTTCCCGACACCCCGGAACAGCTCCAGCTCCAAGGGCAGAAAAAGCACTGATCCGGTTGTGTTTGCCTTATGAGATTGATCGCCCCGCGACCTTAGCCGCTATTAGGATTACACTTCCAAGGAAAAAGCTGACTCGCTAAGTGTTGTTGTCCTACGGGGTAGACATGGATATTCAAATAATCACACGCGACGGAGAGCCCGAATACGCGGTTTTACCGTGGGATCAGTACCAGTCGCTATTGAAGGCAGCCGGCATCAATCAAGCTCCGCCGCAGGAAGCCACAGTCCGTCATGCGGCGGCACCCGGCCAGGTTCTTCCTGGTCTGGATCAACTACGCAGTTTGCGCGAAGGGAAGGGCATCGCCATTGAGGCGTTGGCCCGCACAGTAGGTATAAGCCCGTCTTATCTGGCCATGATCGAAAGTGGCGAGCGTCAGCCCGATGCCGCGATTCGGCGCAGTTTGGCCTGGGAGTTGACGGTGCCGGGTTGGAGGGATCAATCGTGAGTGTTCGTATCAGTCGGCAGCATTGGGATGGGTTGTTGGGTGAACTGGATCAGGCGCGTCGCCAGCGCCATTTGTTGACGTACCGGGCCTTGCTGGAGCGTTTGCAGCTTCCCAGCCCGGCCATGCAGACCTTGACTGCGGCCCTTGAACACTTGGCAGCACTGGATGCCCGGGCTGAACAGCCGCTGCGAAGTTCGTTGGTCATCAGCCAGGGGGCAAGCCGGTTGCCGCGTACCGGCTTCTTCGAGTGCGTTGAGCGTCTTGGGCGCTTTTCCGGGCCTTCCGATGGTGTCGCGGCCGCTTCCTGGCACGCCTCGGAAGTGGTCCGGGTATTCGAATACGAGTACCCCGAATCAGCGGAGGCCTGAATGCTCTGGCGCATCAAGGCGCGGGCCGGTTACTGGCTGGCGCGTCGATTGTTTCATTGGTCCTGGTTTGTTCGACAACCCCGTGGCTGGTCCTGGCTGGAAGGTCAATTTGCCCGCATGGCGAACCTGGGGGACGTCGGCGCGCAAAGTTTCTATGGGCATATCCTGACGTTCCGCGGCCAGGGCCTGGGTGCCCGGGAAGAAGGTGTTCGCCTGTTGCGCCTGGCGGCACTGGCCGGTGATGGCAAGGCTGCCTATCAAGTCGGTGTGATCAGCCTGGCCGGTTCCGCCAGCAAGGCGCCGGATCCGATAGAAGCGGCGCGCTGGTGGGGTTTGGCGGCAAAAGCCGGCCATCCGTTGGCGGAGGTCAAGCTCAAGGCGCTCGAAGGCTACGACCAGTAGTTTTATCCACAGGCATTTTTGAACCCTTCTTTCCTTTCGGCTTTTCGTTTGTCGAGTGGGGCTATTTAGCGAATCGCCCTACATTCACCGCCTCCTTACCTGACTTATTTCCCCAGGCATCCCCGGCAAAGTCTCGCGCTCCCTGAGTGCTGCGAGACGTCTGCCCATGTTCGATCGTTTTTCCCTGCCGGCCCCTGATCGAGCCGTGTCCTGATGGATCAGGTGCACCGTATCGAGCAGGAACTCGACAGCTTCAAAGACACCCTGACGCTCTACCGCGAGCAGCTCGAACGCTGGTATAGCCAGACGGCGGACCGCGCCAGTCATGCGGCCGACCTGCCTTCGCTGATGGGCATGGAGCGGCTGATTCGTTTCGGTGACAGCAGTACCGCTGTCAGCATCGGCGACGATGATTTCCTCTCCACCGTCGTCCAGTGCCCCTCGGCTGGGCCGATGACCATCGAGAGCAAGCTGGAGTCGGTGTACGACATTCCGCTGGGCGGCATCATGGTGGATGTGGTGGCCGTGGACAGCGGCGAGGTCACGCCCGTCACCCTGAATGCCGAGGGCCTGGGGACTTTCCAGGGGACGGCGGGTAAGTCCTATCGGGTTCACGTCCAGGACAAAGTGTCCCCCCAGACAATCGCCGACCTGTTTTCTTCCTACGACGGCTTGAACAACGATCTGACGCAGTGGCTGCGCGGGCAGTGGCAGGGCTTCAAGCCGCAGTGGGCGCAGCAATCATTGGCGACTTCGGCGGCCGCGGTGGGCAATGGCTTGCTCGCAGGCAGTTGGGCGGCGATTGAGGGGGTGTGGGACAGCATCAGTCTGCTGTCGGACATCCTCAAGAACCCTGGCGAGTTTGTAGACCGGCTGGGCGAAAGTGCGGATCAGCTAAGCGCCATGGCGGAAAAAACGCCGTTGCTCATGGCCAGGCTGCAATTGCTGGCCAGCGACGAAGCGGCGTTGTGCCTGCTGGTGCGCACCGCCAGCCTCTGGCTGGAGATGCTGCCGCCCAGTGAGGTTGCCGGTGAAACCGCTGAAGCGCTCGCTACGGCGGTGGTGCAACTGGTGATCGACTTGCTGATCGGCGTCGTCCTGACCTTCGCCGGGGCGGGGACCGGTGTTGCTTACCTGGCCATGCGTCTGGGCCAGGTTGGCGGGCGTCTGCTGAGCGCCGCGCAGCGATTCATCAACGCGATCTTCGCGGTGGTCAACGGTTTCATCATCTATGTGGACCGCTACAAAACCGTGGCGGCGCGGGGGATCGCGGCTGGAGTGAAGAAGGGCCGGATGCAACTGCGCTGGGACGCGCAGCGCAATACCACACTGAAAAAGGACGAATCCTACGACGACGCCCCCAACCAATCGAAAAACCCCAACGGTGACAGTGCCGACACCGCGGCCCTGACCCAGACCAGCGGCTGCCCGGTGTCGATGGTCACCGGCGAGGAGCTGCTGACCCTGGACGACGGCACCCTCGATGGCCGACTGCCGTTTGTCTTCACCCGCTTGTACCGCACCAGCGCGGTGGACCTGGACATCGGCCTGGGCCGCGGCTGGAGCCATGCCCTGGCGCATCGCCTGTTGCTTGAAGGCGAGCAGGTCATCTGGATCGACCAGGAAAACCGCCGTACGACGTTTCCGCTGCCCACCGAGCAACGCCCGGCGATCCACAACAGCCTGGCCCGCGCGGCGATTTACCTCGGAGTGGAACCGGACGAACTGATCATCGCCCAGCCGGGCGAAGACGCGCCTTTCCTGCACTTTCGCGACGGCCATCTGACCGCCCTCAGCGACCGCTACGCCAACCGCCTGACGATCAAGCGCAACATCCACGGCGACATCAGCCGCCTGGACAACGGCGCCGGACGCGCCCTGCGCTTGCGTTATGAGCAACGTCATCTGGTCGCCATCGACTACCAGAGCTTCCACCCGGCCCTGACCCTGGACGACGCCTGGCGCACCGAACAGACCCTGGTGGCTTACCGCTACGACGCCCGCTGGCGACTGATCGAGGCGACCAACGCCGCCGGCGAAAGCGAACGCTACGACTACGACGACCAGCACGTCATCCTGCAGCGGCAACTGGCCGGCGGTGCGAGTTTCTTCTGGGAGTGGCAAGGGGCAGGCCGCGCAGCCCGCTGCGTGCGGCACTGGGCCTCGTTTGCGCAGATGGACAGCCGCTACACCTGGGGCGAGGACGGGCAGGTCACGGTCCAGCATCTGGATGGCAGCCAGGAGGTGTACGTCCACGACGAGCGGGCACGGCTGGTGCGCAAGATCGAGCCCGATGGCGGCGAGCACCTCAAGGCCTATGACCCCCAGGGCCGGCTGATCGCCGAACAGGACCCGCTGGGCGCCGTCACCGAATACCGCTACGACGAAGCCGGACGGCTGGTGGCACTGATTCCGCCGGACGAGGAACCAACGTCCTACGAATACCGCCACGGTTTCCTGCACGCCCGCTCGCGCGGCAAAGCCGTGTGGCAATACCGGCGCAACACCCAGGGCGATGTAATCGAGGCCATCGATCCGCACGGCCAGAGCACCGGCTATGACTACGACGCCCAAGGACAATTGCTGGCGATCCGTTACCCCGACGGTGGCGAGCATCGGTTTACCCGCAATCAGCTGGGCCAACTGACCGAAGAAACCCTGCCCGACACGGGGCGCCGGTGTTTTTCCTACGACGCCCTGGGGCGTTTGCTGACCCGCCAGGACGAACACGGCGCCCTCACGCACTACCAGCGGGATGCGGTGGGCCGGCTGCTCGAAACTACCTTGCCGGGTGGTGCGACCCGCGCCTGGCACTACAACGCCTACGGCAAGGTCACCGCCGAGCGCGATGAGCTGGGGCGGACCACCCGCTATGAATACGCCGACGACCTGCACCTGATCAGCCGTCGGCTCAACCCCGACGGCAGCGAACTGAAGTATCGCTACGATTCGGCGCGGCTGTTGCTGACTGAAATCGAAAACGAATCCGGCGAAAAATATCAGCTGGACTACACGCCGAACGGATTGATCCGACAGCAGATCGGCTTTGACGGCCAACGCACCGCCTACGCCTACGACCTCAATGGCCACCTGCTGGAGAAAACCGAGCACGGCGCGGACGGCGCCCAATGGGTCACCCGCTACCAGCGCGACGGGGCCGGGCGGCTGCTGGTCAAGACCTTGCCCGACGGCCAGGCCATCGAATACCGCTACGACGGGCTGGGCCGGCTGGTCCACGTCAACGACGGCACCGATCACCCGCTGGCCTTCGAATACGACGCCCAGGACCGGCTGATCAGCGAACACCAGGGCTGGGGCACCCTGCGTTATCGCTACGACGCTTGCGGGCGCCTCAACCACCTGCGCCTGCCGGACAACAGCCAGCTCGACTACCACCACGCCCGGGGCGGCGCGCTGACGGCCATCGACCTGAACGGCTCACGCCTCACCGAACACCAGCTCAGCGGCGGGCGCGAACGCCAGCGCCGCCAAGGCCTGCTGCTCAGCCAGTACGACTACGACGAACAGGGCCGGCTCAAGGCCCAGACGGTGTGGCAGAACCAGCAGCAACTGTTCTGGCGCGATTATGCCTACAGCGCCAATGGCAACCTGCAGTCCATTTCCGACAAGCGCAACCGCCGCCATTACCAATACGACCCGCTGGATCGCCTGATCGGCATCGACTATTCCCACAGCGAGCCGCCGGAACACTTCGCCCACGACCCGGCCGGCAACCTGCTGATGCAGGACCGCCCCGGCCCGACGACCCTCAAGGGCAACCGCCTGCTGATGGAGGGCGACCGCCACTACGACTACGACGCCTTCGGCAACCTGATCCGCGAACGCCGGGGCAAGGCCCAGTGCCTCGTCAGCGAATACCGCTACGACAGCCAACACCGACTGATCGGCGTCACCACGGCGCACGGGCGCGAAACGTCCTACCGCTACGACGCCTTCGGCCGACGCATCAGCAAGACCGTGGACGGCCTGACCACGGAATTTTTCTGGCAAGGCGACCAGGTCGTCGCTGAAAGCAGCCCGCGCCACCACCGCAGCTACGTCTACGAACCGGGCACCTTCCGCCCACTGGCCCTGCTCGACGGCAAAGGCCCGAACGCCTGCCCGTTCTACTACCACCTCGATCACCTGGGCACACCCCAGGAACTGACCAACTACGGCGGCACCATCGTCTGGTCGGCACGCTACAGCGGCTACGGCAAAACCACCGAACTGGTCCACGGCGGCGGCGAACAGCTGGAACAACCGTTGCGCTTCCAGGGCCAATACTTCGACCCCGAAAGCGGCCTGCACTACAACCGGCACCGCTACTACAATCCGGAAACCGGCCGCTACCTGACGCCTGACCCGAGCAAACTGGCGGGCGGCCTCAACGGGTATCGCTACACCCTGAACCCGACGGGGTGGGTGGATCCGTTGGGATTGGTGGATTGTCCGGGGAAGGGTGGGTGCCGGTCGGCGGTTGGTAGTCAGGATCCGGCGGCTAAGGTTGGGGTGGATGAGGGTGAGCCGGCGCTGCCGATGACGGCGGAGCAGCGGCGGGCGCGGATTGACGCGTTTGGGGAGGCAAATGCTAAGAGACGGGTGGTTGCTATGGAAGAAAAATACCGTATGCATACTGTTGAAAAACACAGTTCGGAAATATCAGACGTAGCGCTAAAACAGCGTGCCATTAACGGTGCGAATCCGCACACGGGTGAAGTTCCCAAGGGAGCTAATGGAAGCCTAAGCTCCCAATTCAGCAACTGGCGAATTCATTTGAATGCGCTAAATAAAGCTATGACAAGAGAAAAGCTTGGACTGGATCCGTTTACTGGCGTGGACCACAAAAACGATAGAGTTGTCAGGCAGGAGTTGTCGGGAGCAGGGCGTGGCTACAAACCAAATAAAAAAGATAAGCAAAATCCTAAGTTGAACGAGGATTTAAATTGGTTTGAAGTGAAGTTTAGTAAAGATGGCGTACCTTACACTGGATTTCCTACGGAGAAAAAATGATGCTGATGCACCCTTTTATAAATGAGGAGTTTGTTCCTGATCTGACGTGGTTTATTGGTCGATTTGATGTGTATGACCGTGAAGAAACACTCGGGGCAATACTAGAAGTCTACAATCCTGAGAATAAGCGTGACAGATCAGAGTTGATTGTTAAATATGGCCTGGATTTAGAGTGCCTGTCCTATAGGCATAAATATGTATTGGTGAGTTTTTTGGGTGACAAGCTTAATGATCCGGATTTTGACTTTAAAAGTTTGTTTGAGATAGACGAAGATTGCGCGGGTAGCTGGCCTCGAGGGGAATGGTACAACTTAAAAAGTCCTAAAGAATTTCTTCAGGATGTTTATGTGTTGGCAAAAGAAACTTGGAAAGAAGATCTCAGAAAAGCCGCCCTTGAAGATCCATCTACGTGGTAGGTCACAGGGTTAACGCCAGGCGTTCGGGCCGTGGTGAAGGGGGATGCTCCCGCTGGCTGCGAGGGAGTGTCAGATTTTTTGTGTGCGGGCCGGTAACGGCCTGCCGTTAGGCAGACCTTCATTTACCACGTCGGCCTGATGAACCGATCCCCGTACAGGATCGCGAACTGATTCATCGCACTTTTCCAATCATGGGCCGCACTGCCCCAGTTTGCTGTGATATTGCGCAAGCCCAGCCAGATCAGCTTCGTGGCAGCATCATCGGTTGGAAAGTGTCCCCTCGTTTTGATGATCTTTCGCAGTTGAGCGTTGATGCTCTCGATTGCGTTGGTCGTGTAAATCACTTTCCGGATGGCGGGTGGGAAGACAAAAAACGGGATAACTCGATCCCAGGCGCGTCGCCAGGCAGCCACGACGGTCGGGTACTGCTTGCCCCACGGCCCGGTTTCGAATGAGTCCAGAGCCACTTCGGCGGCCTCGGCGTTGATCGCTTGATAGATCGGCTTGAGAGCCTTGGCCAGCTCCCGACGTTTGTCCCAGGCTGCATAGTCGAGGCTGTTGCGGATCAGATGCACGATGCAGGTTTGCAACGTCGTCTCAGGAAACACCGCGCTCAGGGCTTCTGGCATGCCTTTGAGGCCATCGGTCACGGCAATCAACACGTCTTCGACGCCGCGTGTCTTGAGGTCATTGAAGACCTTCATCCAGAACTTGGCGCCTTCCGTTGTCTCGATCCAGATGCCCAAGATATCGCGGGTTCCGTCCGGTAGTACGCCCAAGGCCAAGTAGATTGCCTTATTGCGGACCAGACCTTCTTCCCTGATTTTGACCCGCAGCGCGTCGAAGAAGATGACCGGGTACATCGGCTCAAGCGGTCGTTGCTGCCAAGCGCCGATCTCTTCCATCACCGCGTCGGTGACTGAGCTGATGAAGTCGTGCGAGACATCCGTACCGTACTGTTCCAAGAGAAATGCGCGAATCTCGCGAACCGTCATGCCCCGAGCGTACATGGCGATGATCTTGTCATCGAAACCGGTAAAGCGCCGCTCATGCTTGGGAATCAGAATCGGCGCAAAGCTGCCATCGCGATCTCGGGGAATCTCCAGACGAAGCGGACCGTCGTCTGTCAAAACGGTCTTGCCACTTTTACCGTTGCGCTGGTTATTAGACTCCTCAGGGCGCTCCGCGCCCTGAGGATAGCCAAGATGGTGGCCCAGCTCTGCGCCAAGGGCTCGCTCGATAAGCGCCTTCTTGAAGGCCATCGACGCATCCTGAATCGCCTCGGCAGTCATTGGGCCTTTGACGAACTGATCAATCAGCTCCTTCGGGATCGAAGGAAGCTCGGTTTTGGCCTCCAAGGCCGTCTTCTTTTTGGTTGGCATACATGCACCTCTTCAGCATGTTATGCCCGAACACAAAATTTCTGACAGTCCCGGCTGCGAAGCGGCCCTAAAACAGCCTACTCGATCAACCAGGCACACCGAGGTGTGTGCAGAAGGGGGCTGCTGCGCAGTCCAGCGGGAGCAAGCTCCCTCGCCACAGGGGTTATCGCCAGGCGTTCAGGCCAATGCGGGACTCACTCACACCGACAACCCCACCACAGCCTCCCGCCCAGCCAAACCATCAACCAAGTACACGCTCCCCCCCAAAATCTCCTTGGCATGATGCTTGGCCTGCGAAGCCAGTTCCGCCAACTGGCTGGCATCCAGTTCCCCACAGGCTTCAGCCCGCAAATGCACCACCCCAATCGACAGCGACAGCAAGGCAAATTCCTGTCGAACGCCCTGCCGATTCAGCGCGGTGAAGCAGCCGGCTTCCAGATGCTCGGGGCGGTAGAAGCGGCGGCAGTGGGTCTGGAAGTCGCTCAGTAATTGATTCAGGCGTTTGCGCCAGTCTTCCGGACCGAGGACCAGCAGGAAGTCGTCGCCGCCGATGTGACCGACGAAGTCGCGGCTGGGATCGATGCGTTCGTTCAGGCATTGGGCCAGGCACAGCAGGACTTCATCGCCGCGGCCGTAGCCGTAGATGTCGTTGAAGGGTTTGAAGCTGTCGATGTCCACGTAGCAGATCACTGATTCCTGTCGTTGTTGCAGCAGGCGTGTCAGGCATTGTTGGATCGGCACGTTACCCGGCAGCAGGGTCAGCGGGTTGGCGTAGCGGGCCTGTTGGATTTTCAGTTCGGTGATGAGCTTGAGCACGTCGATCACCCGGCCCAAGCCCAGGTAACTGCCGTTGAGGGTGATGATGAAGTCTTCTTCGATGCGTTGTCGGGCGCGGCTGGTGATGAGGCGGCTAACCTGTTGCAACGATTGGTTCAGTTCCACCGCCAGGAAGTCATCGCTCATCAGGCGGCTGATGGGTTTGCGGGCGAACAGGTCGGTGGCGAAGGGTTTGAGCAAGGCATCCGAAAGGGAGTGACGATGGACGATGCCGCAGGGCTGGTCCTGATCGTCCAGTACCGCCAGGGAGTTGAGGTTGGCCTGGCGTCGAAACGCCTCCAGCACGGTGGCCGTCGGCGTGTCGTGGGCCACCGCCGGTTGTTCGTTGAGCAGCGCCCCGAGGTCGTTGACTTCGTCGGTCAATGCCACCGCGCCGGCGTCCTGCCGGGGCATCAGCGCCCTGGCGTCACGGGAGGGCTGCTCCTGTGGGCGAGCGAGCAGATAACCCTGAACCAGGTCGACTCCCATCTCTATCAATACCGCCAGTTCTTCCGGCAGTTCGATTCCCTCGGCAATCACCTGGGCGCGGGAAGCCCGGGCGATTTTCAGGATCGAGCCGACAAATTCGCGCTTGAGGGCGTCCTGGTGAATACCGTCGATGAAGTGCCGGTCGATCTTCACATAATCGGGGCGCAATTCGGACCACAGCCGCAGGCTCGAATACCCGGCGCCCAGATCGTCCAGAGCGATGGAGAAACCCATGGCCCGATAATGATGCAGGGCGGTTTGCAGGAGTTGGAAGTCGTCGATCGGCGTTTGTTCGGTCAGTTCGATCACCACCTGACTGGGCGGGATGCCGAAATCTTGCAGCAGTTGCAAAGTGCGTCCGGTCTGGTGGGCGGCTTCGAGCAGGGATTCGGGCGAGACGTTGAGGAACAGCTTGCCCGGCAGTTTCTGCTCATTGAAACGTTGGCAGGCGCTGCGTCGGCAGGCCAGTTCCAGCTCACTGAGGCGTCCGGCCTGGCGGGCCACGGAAAGCAGGGCGATGGGCGAGTGCAGCGGGCTGTTGGACGGGCCCCGGGTCAGGGCTTCATAACCGACGATGCGCCGTTCGGAAAGGCAAATGATGGGTTGGAACAGGCTGTGTAAACCGCTTTGAGCCAGGATCGAACTCAAGGCACTCAGCTGTTCTGTCGTGGTCATGGCAATCTCTGGCGATAAAAAAAGGACTGGGCGCCACCCGTTCAAGGGGGCGCCCAGTCCTGTATTTCACGACAGAATGATGTCAGTTTGATGACGCTCCGGGGAGCGTCAGCATTAAATGGCCATCATGTCAGTGCTTGGCAATCGCCGTGTTGAGTTTCAGGTAATCGATGAGGATACGACCGGTCTCGCTCAGGTAGGCATCGTCTTCCGGTTTGGTTTTTTCCGGCTCGGCGATCAGGTCTTCATCCTCTTTCTTCAGTTCCTTGAGCGGCTCTTCACCCTTGGCCTTGCGTCGCAGGTTTTCCATGGTCAGTTGCTTGGCTTCGATGTCGGCATGCTGTGCGCGACGCTCGGCTTCGTTGAGGGTGACGGTTTTCTCCAGCATCAACTTCTGCGCCAAAGCCAGCTTGTCGCGAATGAAGACAAACTCCGCGTCCTGGGACGTGCGAGCGTCATGATCGGACTTGAGTTGCGCCAGGAATGGCTTGAACGGATCCACGGCCGGCTTGATCGCAGGCCGGATGGTGTCCCACGGCATGGCCTCGGGCAGGGCGCTTTCACCGATTTCCTTGGTGTCGATGATCGACGGGTAATCGATGTCCGGCAGCACACCCTGGTGCTGGGTGCTCTGGCCGGAAACCCGGTAGAACTTGGCCAGGGTCAGCTTCAGTTCGCCATGGTTGAGCGGCTGGATGGTCTGCACGGTGCCTTTGCCGAAGGTCTGGCCGCCGATGATCAGTGCCCGGTGATAGTCCTGCATGGCGCCAGCGAAGATCTCCGAGGCCGATGCCGACAGACGGTTGACCAGCAGGGCCATCGGGCCTTTGTAGAACGCCCCCGGATTTTCATCCTCGAGCACATCCACGCGGCCATCGGCGTTACGCACGAGCACGGTCGGGCCCTTGTCGATGAACAGGCTGGTCAGTTCCGTAGCTTCCTGGAGGGAGCCGCCGCCGTTGTTGCGCAAGTCGATGACGACACCGTCGACTTTTTCCTTCTGCAACTCGGTCAGCAGCTTCTTCACATCGCGCGTGGTGCTCTTGTAGTTCGGATCACCGGCGCGGAAGGCCTTGAAGTCCAGATAGAAAGCCGGGATCTCGATCACACCGAGCTTGTAGTCCTTGCCATCCTGTTTCAGTTTGAGGACGGATTTTTTTGCAGCCTGCTCTTCCAGCTTCACCGCTTCACGGGTGATGGCCACGACTTTGCTGGTCTGGTCGTTCGGCGCATTGCTGGCCGGGATGACTTCCAGGCGCACCACCGAGCCTTTCGGGCCGCGGATCAGCTTGACCACTTCGTCCAGGCGCCAGCCGACCACGTCGACCATTTCCTTGTTGCCCTGGGCGACACCAATGATCTTGTCCGCCGGGCCGACCTGTTTAGTCTTGTCGGCAGGTCCTGCCGGCACCAGGCGCACGATCTTCACTTGATCGTTGTCGCTCTGCAGCACCGCGCCGATGCCTTCCAGGGACAGGCTCATGTTGATGTCGAAGTTTTCCGCATTGTCGGGCGACAGATAATTGGTGTGCGGGTCGTAGGACATGGCGAAGGTATTGATGTACGCCTGGAAGATATCTTCGGCGCGAGTCTGGTCCAGACGGGCCAGTTGGTTCTTGTAGCGTTTGGTCAAGGTTTCCTGGATCTGCTTGGAGTCCTTGCCGGCGATCTTCATGCGCAGCACTTCGTCCTTGACGCGTTTGCGCCACAGGTCGTCAAGTTCAGCGGTGCTTCTGAGCCAGGCGGCGTCCTTGCGATCCACCTGCAAGGTTTCCTTGGTATTGAAGTCGATCTTGTCGACGCCTTTGTTCAACTCGGCAAGGGTGTAATCCAGACGCGCCTTCACGCGATCCAGGTAGCGCTTGTAGATGATGAACCCGGCGTTCAGGTCGCCGCTCTTGAGGAAATCGTCGAACTGGGTTTTCCACTTGTCGAATTCAGCGATGTCGCTGGCCAGGAAATAGCTGCGCGAGGGATCAAGCAGCTTCAGGTAGCTGTCGTAGATGATGACCGAGCGCGCGTCATCGAGCGGCGGCTTGCTGTAATGATGGCGCTTGAGCAATTCAACGACGTTGAGGCTGGCAATCACCTCGTCGCGATCGGGCTGAAGCTTGTCCCAGCTATTGGCTGCGAACGTATCGCTCGACAGCGGCAACAGACCGAGGCCAATGACAAGCGCGAGGGCGGTGCTGGGGAACAGGTGCTTCATGCTGATTCGACGCAGGGACAATTGATAACGCATATTAGGCCGTCTTTGAAGTCGCCGGTTCCATGTGGCCCGGGCGCATAATGCAAGAAAGCCCGGCGTTACAGCAGCGGGCCCAGTCGAGACTCACTATGGAGGCACCGTGAAAGCATTGCAAGGCGTTGAAGGCCAAGTGGTATGGGCAGATGAGCCAAGTCCGACGTGTGATGTAGGGCAAGTCCGCATCCGTGTGGCGGCCGCCGGTCTGAATCGAGCCGATTTGTTACAAAAGGCCGGACATTATCCGCCGCCGCCCGGTGCCAGTCAGGTGCTGGGCCTGGAGTGCTCCGGGGTGATCAGCGAGGTCGGAGCGGGCTCCTCGTGGCAGATTGGCGATCGCGTTTGCGCCCTGCTGGCCGGCGGCGGGATGGCCGAAGAGGTGGTGGTCGATGGCCGGCATGTCCTGCCTGTGCCCGAAGGGTTATCCCTGGCTGAGGCGGCCGCGCTGCCTGAGGTTTACAGCACCGCGTGGCTCAATCTGTTTCAGCTGGCTGCACTCAAACCGGGGGAAAAGGTGCTGCTGCACGCCGGGGCCAGTGGTGTCGGTTCGGCCGCGATCCAGTTGTGCAAGGCCTTTGGCAACCCGTGCTGGGTCAGCGTCGGTTCGGCTGATCGTCTGAGTTATTGCGAGGCGCTGGGGGCCCAGGGCGGTGTGATACGCACCGATGGCCTCGAGAGCCTGAACGACTTCGCCCCCTTCGATGTGATCCTCGATCCGGTGGGCGCGAACTACGCTGCGTTGAACGTGAAACTTTTGTCAGTTGACGGCCGTTGGGTGTTGATCGGCCTGATGGGCGGGCGCTCGACCGAACTCGATCTGGCGCAGGTACTGGGCAAGCGTATCCAATTGCTCGGCTCGACCTTGCGCAGTCGTGACGATCAGTTCAAGGCCGACCTGATCAGTGAACTGGGGCACCAGGTGTGGCCGCTGTTCACTGACAAACGCCTGAGCCCGCAACTGGCTAGGACCTTTGCGATCAAGGATGCCGAAGCGGCGTTCGCGGAGCTGGCGACCAATAAGGTGTCTGGGAAGTTGGTGTTGGTGATCGATGAGAGCCTGAGCTGACTCCCGGAGCCGGGTGCGGACCAGTGGGAGCGAGCCTGCTCGCGATGGCGGTGTGTGGCATTCAGCGTGGACACCGCCAGCCCAGTCCCGGTAGGTGCTTTGTCGCTTGCACTTTCATTGTCCGATAAACGGCCCCTGCTTACCCCTGCAAACTGTCATTCCTGACAGTAGACGCAACGCCCCATCCGCCCGTTAATAACCCCACGGTTGTAGGCCACGCCCCCTCTGCGGCGAGCACCCGACGCAAGGGTATTTCCATGAAAAAGTCTGCTGACCCTGCCGCATCAGGCAATGACAACTTATTGCGCCTTGATCCGCTGCACATCCCCAACATGGCCCCTGCGTTCGAAGACTACGCCGGCGGCATCGGGGTCGGGCTGGTCGAGGATGGGTTGAAATGCTACGTCGATATCTGGTTCCCCAACGGCGACGGCGACGCGATTGCCTTCTACTGGGACGATGCACAAACCCCGGTCTGGAACCACACCATCGATGACAATCCCCCTGATCGGCTGCCGATTCAGCTCAACAGGGGGCTTGTCCGGGAAGGCGATGTCGACCCGGTGTTCTACAGCGTGACCCGTCCCTCGCAAACTCCCGTGGACTCGCCACGGCAGAAGTTTCTGGTCAAGCTTAATCGCCCCGGCGGCTATGACGATCAGCCGTCAATCCCCGGCCATTCCGGGCTGCGCTATGAGGTGCCCCAGGAGATTATCGACAACGGTGTCGGCCCCAGCGAAGCCGACGCCGGGGTGGACATCACCATCTTTCACTATGAACACATGCGCAAGAACGACCGTATTCGCCTGGCCTGGGGGCGAGCGACGGTGGAGCACCTTGTCCAGCCGGACGAGGTGGACACGGATATCACCATTCATGTCGACAGAGCGACGATCGAGGCTGGTCGTGAGGGGCAGGTCACCATCGCTTATCAGGTGGTGGATGTCTGCAACAACTACCCTGATGAACGCGCGCCCTGGTCTGCCGATACCACTGTGGTGGTCGATCTGAACGGTAATCGCCTCGACGCGCCGCAGGTGCTGGTCAATGGTATCCCCACCCAGACGATCGACCTCGAACAACTGGCCGGCGCCGATGTCATTTGCCGGGTGTACACCAGCCCAACCGACTATCTGGTGGGCGATACCTTGCGCCTGACCTGGGTCGGCACGCCTGCACAGGGTGATTCCCAGGTCATCGTCGGGCCGCTCGACAAAACCGTCGAGTACGTGCCGTTTCCATACGACTTTTCGATCCCCAATGAAGACGTGGTCGCCATCGCCAAAGGCCGGGCCTCAGTGTCCTACGTTCGGATCAGAAATGGCGAAGCGGATCGTCCATCGAACAATGCTTCCGTGACGGTCGTCGGCGACATCCAGCAGCCGGCCAGACCCGACATTATCGAGGCGACGGGCAGTGCCCTGGACCCGGACCTGAATTTCTACACCGTCTCAATCCCCTATTACCCAGGTCGCCAGCCCGGCGATCATCTCTACATCCTGTTTGAAGGCCTTGATGCCAGTAACGGCTCGACCAGCTTCGACGATAACGCCTACGTCGGCTCGGAGGCGGATGGCGATCCGGTTCTGCGCAACGTGAACAAGGCCGAAATCAAGAAACTCGATGGCGGCTCGCTCACGGTTTATTACTGGATCAACAGCCAACGCAAATCCTTGGAGCTGCAACTGGCCGTGGGCAGCGGGCAAGCGGAAATGGTAAAGCCCAACGTTATCGAGGCCGACAGCAACGATGTGCTGGACCCCGAGAAGGTGAATCCCAATGTGGGGGCCAATGTCATTGTTACTTTCACCGACACCGTGCCCGATGACATTATCGGGCTGCGCTGGAGAGGCTCGCGCATCAGTGCGCCGGTTGACGAGCGGCCGCTCAATGCCAACTCAGCGGGAGCCCCGGTGCCGTTCACCGTGGCTTACCGTTATGTGCTCGACAACTTGAACGGCACGGTGGACGTCGACTATTACCTCAAGCGCGGCGCAGAAGTGCCGCGTTACTCGCGGGTGCGTTCGCTGACCATCGGGGCGGCCATGAACCTGTCGGCGCCGAGCGTCAAGGAGGCCACGGGCATTGCGCCAAGTCAGCAATTGAACCCGGTGGCGGGCAAGGACAAGCTGACCGTGGTGATACCGGATTACGGGGTGCAGCCGGGCGATCAAGTCAGCGTGACCTGGGCGGGCACTGCCGGGGGCGGGTCCTACACCTCTCCTATGGAGGTGCTGTCCCCCGATAGGGAGATATCTATGCCAGTTTCAGTGATTGGCTACAATCTGAATAGAACAGTAACCATCACCTACAGGATTCGAAACAACGTCGAATCCGACCCTTCCAGTCCTCTCACCCTGAGAGTGCAGAGCATCCCTGAATCCGAACTGCCACCCTTGGTGATTCTGCAGGCCAGCACAGACCAGGTGGACGTTCACGGCATCGTGACCTTTCGAGTCGACGCTTGGCCGTTCTATCGGCAGGGTGATCGGGTGTGGCTGACATTGGAAAGTGACAACCCGAATGGGACGACCGATAAATTGTCCATTTGGACCGCTTCACCGATTACTGCCGCAGAATTTAACCGGAAATACCTGCAACGAGTAATTACCGACACGGCTGCTCATGCGGCATGGTTGCGGGCGCTGCCGGGCGGGAGGGAAGTACGGGTGGTGTTCAAGGTCGTGTTCGGTGGAGGATCCAACGAAGCGGATGCGCAGGTATTTCCAGTGTTGAAAATCGGTGTTGTGCCGCAGCCTCAATGGCCACGAAGTAAAATGAGCTATCTCAGTTGGCAGAATATGGCCGCCACCGAAACCTTGCATGTACCGACATGGGCCTTCGCTAAACAAGGTCAGCAAGTGTGGCTGACATTGGAGGGGCGCACAGGCCTGGGGGGCTCTCATAATTTGCCGATCGATAACGGTACGACGATTACAGCCACAGAAGCCAGATCAGGATTGAATCGCGCGATCCAAAAAAGCTATTTCGATCAACTGGGACATGACACCACGCTAAGGGTGGTCGGTCAAATCAGCCTGGATGGGGGAGTGACACGGGTGAATCTTCGGCCTCTGGAGGTGATGTTCACCCAGTATTTCCTGCTGGCGGCCAAACGCATGGACGGCGATGAGAGAGGGCGATTTGTTCCAGATGTGCCCGGAACCTTCGCATTTATCATGCCATCGGCAGAAATGGGCCCCACTGCATTGCGATGGGGAGGAGTAGGGTTCACGAACTTGAGTATTCCAGTTACCAACAGTCAGGGGACCGTTAGAAATGTTGTAGTGAGAGGTCAGCGATCGATGGGCGATGGGGGCCATGGTCCGTTTAATAACGCTGCAGGTGTAGCCGGTGGTGGGAGTACATTCATGCATCTTGACTTTGTGATGCAGGACAACAGCACCCTGCCAACGGGTAGCTATAAGGGGACCTTTCGAGCGATTTTGAAAGGCTACAATACACCCTCGTTCACACAAGATGTTTGGGTTCAGGTCCTCATCGAAAAGTAATGCGGCTCTAAACAAGCCCGGTGCGGTGCGCCGGGCAAATCCAATGACTGCAAAATAACTCCGCATGACCCACAAATATATCGGCTCAGTAAAAACCGCATGCCCCTGCAGGCTTGACTGGTTCCATTATCGCTATCGCCGGTGGCTCCACATCTGACTGGCGAACCCAGGCAAACCGACCTTTGGTCGGCAGCCCATAGCCGATGCGCGCACCCTGCTAGCGTTAATTAATGGAGGGATGGGGGTAACCGCAGCTTTCATTTCACCCACCAGGTGAAGAGGTTGATCATGACCATCGCCGAATGGCGTATGCAGGGCGTCGAATTCATTGCCTGCAACTGCAATTGGGGCTGTCCCTGTCAATTCGATGCGCCACCGACCCATGGCCACTGCCACGCGGTGGCGTCGATGCGGGTGGAACACGGGTATTTCAATCAAGTGGCACTGGGAGGCTTGTGTTGGGCCGCCACCTTCGCTTGGCCGGGCGCCATCCATGAGGGCAACGGCAGTTGTCAGGTGTTCATCGATGAACGCGCCGACGAGGCGCAACGCCAAGCCCTGCTGACCATCCTCTCTGGTCTGGAGAGCGACCCCGGGGCCAACGTGTTTCAGGTGTTCAGCAGCACCATGAGTGAAATGTTCGAACCGCAGTTCGTGCCCATCACCCTGTCCATCGATGTCGATCAGCGTTTGGCGCACCTGGACATTCCCGGCGTATTGCAGGCCAGCGGCGAGCCGATCCGCAGCCCGATCGACGGTTCACCTCATCGAGTCCGCCTGTCCCTGCCCAACGGCTTCGAGTTCCTTGAGGCTGAAGTGGCCAGCGGCAGCTACCAGACGCATTCAGCCCTCAAGCTTCAATCCCAGGACAGCCATAGCCACCTCGCCCACGTGCATTTCACCGGTCATGGCATAGAGCCGTAAAGATGGCAGAACCCCAGGCGGCGGCGCAGAGCAAGCGACTGACAGGCGAGCAGTTGTTGTTCCTGCTCTGCCTGCTCGCGCTGACCGCCTTGGCCTGGCTGGTACTGCTGCAGATGGCCCGTGACATGAGTGCGCCGGGCGGCATGGCCGATGCGGCAATGGCCGGTATGCTCATGCCCTGGAGCCTGGGCGATGCGCTGCTGATGTTCGCCATGTGGGCGGTGATGATGATCGGCATGATGCTGCCCAGCGCCTTGCCCATGCTGCTGATCTACCAGCAGATGCTGCGCAAGCGTATGCCGGCACCGCAGCGACACCTGGCCCTGCTGCTGTTCTGCAGCGCCTATGGCCTGGTCTGGGTTGGTTTCGCCCTGGGCGCCACGGCGCTGCAATGGGCGCTCGAGCGGCTGGCCTTGCTCAGTCCGGGGATGCGCAGCAGCAGTACCGCGCTGGGCGCTGGCCTGCTGCTGGTCGCAGGCATCTATCAGTGGTCGCCAAGCAAGGCGGTCTGCCTTGAGCATTGTCGCGGGCCACTGCATTTTCTTCTGGGCTACTGGCGCCCCGGCGTGCTCGGCGGCTGGCGCATGGGACTGGCCCATGGCGCTTACTGCCTGGGCTGCTGCTGGGCCCTGATGGGCCTGCTGTTCGTGGTCGGCGTGATGAACCTGCTCTGGGTGGCAGTGATCGGTGCCTTCATCCTGCTGGAGAAGAACCTGCCGCAGGGACTCTGGCTCAGTCGTATCTGCGGTGTGTTGTTGCTCGGCTGGAGCCTGTGGCTGTTGCTGGGCTAGGCTAAACCTGTGTGGGAGCGAGCTTGCTCGCGATTGCGATGGATCAGCAGGCATTGATTTAACTGACACACCACAATCGCGAGCAGGCTCGCTCCCACAGGGGGGCTTATTTCCAGGTATGAATCGGCCACCCGGCCGATTCGGCATGGGCCTTCAACACCGCATCCGGGTTCACCACATGGGGATAATCCACCCGCTGTAGCAGCGGCAGGTCGTTGCGCGAGTCGGAATAGAAACTCGCGCCCTCAAGGTTTTCTTCCTCGGCATCCAGCCAGTCCAGCAGTCGTGCGATCTTGCCTTCGCGATAGGTCAGGGTGCCGACGGTCTTGCCGCTGTACACCCCATGACTCACCTCAAGCTCAATCGCCAGGATCTCATCGATGCCCAGGCGTTCGGCAATCGGCTTGACCAGGTGCGTGCCGGAGGCGGAGATCACCAGGATCCGGTCACCGGCCTTGCGGTGTTCGGCGATGGTTTTGGTGGCATCGCTGAAGATAATCGGTTCGATGAAGTCTTCCACCCACGGCGTCACCAGGTGTTCGATTTCTTCCGGGGTGCGGCCGATCATCGGTTCCAGGCTGAAGTCCATGTATTCTTCCATGCGCAGCTTGCCGTGGCTGTAGGCGTCCATCAGCTCATTGTTGCGACGCATGAACGACTCTGGATCGACCCAGCCCAGGCGCCCCATCTGCTCGCTCCAGAGGGTGGCGCAATCGCCGTGGATCAGGGTTTCGTCCAGATCAAAAATTGCCAGGGCCATCAGCGCGTTTCCCTTTTCAAAATCAACTTCAAAATCAATAAAGCCATCAGGCTACCTCACACAGCGCCGTCGAATCGATGGAAAGTGACAGTCGTGTGCCATCGGGGTGCAAATCGGCGGCGGAACGATTGAGCACGTCGACCACCAGCTCTACGCCGCGAGCCTCGACCCGGTAGCGGATCACGTTGCCCAGCAGGCTGTGGCTGCGGATCAGGGCATCGGGCTCGCCGCTGCGGCTCAGTTCAATGGCCTCCGGGCGAATGGCGATGCGACCGGTCACTGGCCGTTGCAGCAGTTTGCTGGCGCTGTCGGCGTCCAGCAGGTTGTAGTTGCCGATGAAGCCGGCGGCAAAGACATCGACCGGCGCAGTGTAAAGGGTTTCGGCATCGCCGCTTTGTACGATCTTTCCCTGGTTCATCAGGAAAATCCGGTCGGACATGGTCAGCGCTTCTTCCTGATCGTGTGTGACGAAGATCGTGGTCAGGCCCAGTTCGCGTTGTATCTGTCGGATCTGCTCGCGCAAATGTTTACGAATCCGTGCATCCAGGGCCGACAGCGGCTCGTCCAGCAGCAACAGGCGCGGACGGGTCACCAGGGAGCGGGCCAGGGCCACGCGCTGGCATTGGCCGCCGGAAAGTTGATGGGGGTAGCGAGCGGCGAAGTCGTGCAGCTCCACCAGCCGCAAAATCTCCAGTACCCGTTGGCGGCTGTCCTCGGTCGCAACCTTTTGCATGCGCAGGCCGAAGGCGACGTTCTGTTCCACGGTCATGTTGGGAAACAAGGCGTAGCTCTGGAACACCATGCCGATCCCGCGTTTCTGCGGGCTCAGCGGGACGATGTCCTGGCCGTCCAGCAGGATCTGCCCGGCATCCACCGCGGTCAGGCCGGCAATGCAGCGCAGCAGTGTGGACTTGCCGCAGCCGGAAGGGCCGAGGAGGGTGACGAACTCGCCCTTGTGGATTTCGCAATTGATGTCGCTGAACACCGGTGTGCCGGCATAGCTTTTTTGCAGGTGTTGGACGCTGACGTAGCTCATTGGCTTTTGTCCTTGTTCAAGATGTTGGCCGCCCAGGTCAGGACCAGTACGAAGAAGAAGTAGGAAATCACCAGCGCACTGGTGAAGTGACCGCTGCTGTTGCGCATGTTGTTCAGGTACACCTGCAGGGTTTCATAGCGAGTGCCGACGAGAATGTTGGCAAACACGAACTCACCGAACAGAAACGAGAAAGACAGCAGCAGCGCCACCATCAAGCCCTTGCGCAAGTTCGGCAGTACCACCAGCAAAGCCGCCTGGAACGTGCTGGCGCCGAGCAGTTGGGCGGCGTCCATGAGGTCGCGCAGGTTGATGGCTTGCAGGTTGTTGGTGATCGCCCGATACATGAATGGCAGGGCAACGGTGAAGTAGCAACCGATCAGGATCCACGGCGTGCCCACCATCGCCAGCGGCCCGGAACCGTAGAGTTGCAACAGCCCCACTGAAGACACCACCGGCGGCACCGCGAAGGGCAGCAGGATGAGGATGTTCATCAGTGCGTCGAGCTTTGGAAAGTGGTAATGCACCACAAACAGCAGGGGCAGGATCAACACCACGGACAGCACCAGCGCCCCGACGCAGACGATCAGCGATTGGCCGAAGGCGTTGAGAAAGCGCGGATCGCTCCACAGCTGCACGTACCACTTGAAGGTGAAACCGCTGGGCAGCACGGTGGCCGACCAACTGCTGGCGATGGAGTAGATCAGCGTGCCGGCCAGGGGCAACAGCAGGATGGCGAACAGCAAATACACCACCAGCCGATGATAGAGCCCGGCAGAGCTCGATTCAGCGCGAGACATGGTAGCTCCTCTTGAGCAGCAACTGATGGACGACGGTCACCAGGGTCATCAGCGCCACCAGCACCACGGCCAGGGCGCTGGCCATGTTCGGGTCAAGGGAGATGTCCCCGGAGACCATGGCGGCGATGCGAATCGGCAGGACGTTGAAGTTACCGGTGGTCAGCGCATACACCGTGGCGTAGGCACCGAGCGCATTGGCCAGCAGGATCACGAACGTGCCCAGCAGCGCCGGCGTCAGCACCGGCAGGCCGATGTGCCGCCAGAACTGCCAGCCGTTGGCGCCCAGCAGCGCAGCGGATTCGCGCCAGTCCTCGCGCAGCGCGTCGAAGGCCGGGTAGAGCAGCAGTACGCCCAGGGGAATCTGGAAGTAGGTGTAGAGGATGATCAGCCCGGTTTTCGAGTACAGGTTGAAATCCTCAATGATCCCCGCCTGTTTGAGCATGATCGTGATGCTGCCGTTGAACCCCAGCAAAATGATGAAGGCGAAGGCCAGGGGCACGCCGGCGAAGTTGCTGGTCATGTTGGCGAAGGCGTTGACGAAGTTGCGCAGGCGCGAATCGACCCGACGCAGGGAATAGCTGCCGAGCACGGCGATGATGATGCCGAACACGCTGGACCAGAAACTGATTTCCAGGCTGTGCTGGATCGCTTGGCGGTAGAACTTCGAACTGAAAATCTTGCTGAAATTGGCCAGGCCCCAGCCGAACTCTTCCGATTCCAGGCTGTTGACCAGCACCCAAAGCAGCGGCGCGATCTGGAACACGATGAAGAAAATCGCGAAGGGCACCAGGCACAACGCTGCCAGCCATTTGCCGCGCGTCATGGCATTCACTTGAGCAACTCCTGGCAATAGGGTTTGTCGTGGGCAACGCCGAGCAACTGGCAAATGGTGCCGCACAGTTCAGTCTGTCGGGGTGCGGCGTCGGGGTTGAGGCTGAAGCCGTTGCCCAGCACAAACAGTGGCACTTCCCGTTCTTCAGCCAGCAGGCCGTTGTGGGAGCGGTCGTTGTTCATGCCGTGGTCGGATGTCACCAGCACCTGGTATCCGGCGTCGAGCCAGGCTTGCAGGTAAACCGCCAGGTTGATGTCGGCCGAGCGGGCGCTGTTGCGGTATTGCGGGGTGTCGAGGCCGTGCTTGTGGCCGGCATCGTCGATGTTCATGGGATGCACCAGCAAAAAATTCGGCAGGTAGCGCTGACGCAGGTGTTCGGCGTCGGCAAACAGATGAGAGTCGGGGTAGTGGTCATTCCAGTAGAAATGCCCGTATTGAATCGGCAGCTCGGGGTTGTCGGTATGACGATCGCGACCGGCCACGAACGGCGAAGCGTTGTACAGCTCGCTGACCCAGTGATAGGCCGCGGCTGCCGTACTCAAGCCGCCTGCGGTGGCGTAGTGGAAGATGCTGCGCTGGTTCGACAGGCGCGAGACATTGTTGTGCACGATCCCGCTGTCGAGGGGCACGACGCCGGTCAGAATGCATTCATAGAGCGGACGGGACAGGGCGGGCAGTTCACATTCCAGTGTGTAGAGCGCCGCGCGTCCTGCGCCGACATAGGCCTGCAAATGCCCCATGGCATGGCGGGCGACCTCGTAGTTGAGGCCGTCGAGCACCACCAGGATGACGTTGTGCTTCATGGGTAGCGGGACTCCGGACAGATACCAGGAAACTCGGATTCACCAGGGACCTGATGTGGAAGCCAGCTTCTGTGGGAGCCGAGCTTGCTCGCGATGAAGGCGACACGGTTCAACTGCAAGACCGTGTCATCGTTCATCGCGAGCAAGCTTTGCTCCCACAGTGCTCGCTCCCACAATTGGATCTCCAGTGGATTTCCGAGCGGGAGCTATTGCCTCACTCCATATTGATGATCACTTCTTCCTGCCACTTCTGCGGCAGTGTCTTGGAGGTTTTTTCCCACGCATCCGCATCCTTGATCGGGGTCACGCCTTTGTACTGTTCGTTGGGCAGCAACTTGGCCTTGACCTCTTCAGGCAAGGTCAGGTGCTCGGCGCGGATCGGACGGGCGTTGCCCTTGGCCAGGTTGATCTGGCCGGCATCGCTGAAGATGTACTCGCGAGCCAGTTTGGCGGCGTTCGGGTGCTTGGCGTATTTGTTGATGATGGTGGTGTAGCCGGAGATGACCGAGCCGTCGGATGGAATCAGTACGACGTAATCATCCGGGTTGGCCATCTTGGCCTTGTAGCTCAGGCCGTTGAAGTCCCAGACCACGCCGACTTCGACTTCACCTTTTTCCATGGTGGCGATGGTCGGGTTGGCCATGGACAGACGCCCTTGCTTGGCGATCTCGGCGAACATCAACAAGGCCGGTTGAACGTTTTTCTCGTTGCCGCCATTGGCCAGGGCCGCTGCCAGCACACCGTTGGCGGCTTGGGCGGCGGTGCTCACGTCACCAATGGAAACCTTGTATTTGCCGGTTTTCAGGTCGGCCCATTTGGTTGGCACTTCGGAGCCGTGCAACAGCTTCTTGTTGACGATGAAAGCAATGGTGCCGGTGTAGGCCAGGGCCCAGTTGCCGTCCTTGTCCTTGGCCCAGTCTGGAACCTGTTCCCAGGTGCTCGGTTTGTAGGGTTGAACCACGCCTTGCTTGACCGCGATCGGGCCGAAAGCTGCGCCGACGTCACCGATATCGGCGCTGGCGTTGTCTTTCTCGGCGGCGAACTTGGCGATTTCCTGGGCAGAGCTCATGTCGGTGTCGATGTGTTTCAAGCCATAGATTTTGGCCAGGTCATCCCAAGTGGCTTTCCAGTTCGCCCAGTCATCGGGCATGCCGACGCTGTTCACGGTGCCTTCCGCTTTCGCAGCGGCTTCCAGTGTTTTCAAATCGGTGTCAGCGGCCATGGCAACAGTGCACATGGCAATGGTCGAGCCTAACAGTGATGCCAGGAAAAACTGTTTCATCCGAAGCTCCTATGGGCGTTTTCAACGCTGCGATTGCGGTTGTGTTGGTCTAGGTCAGCAATACCTGAGCCAATGTAGGCGAGCCCTGTGACATTTTGATGTCGGTGCAGGAGATGCCGGCATGTGCCAGGCGGGGGCAAAGTGGCTGCCAACTAAGCGTAGACCATGGTTAACCGGCTGATCTGCAAGGAGTTGGCCGCTAACTTGCAGGGATGGCAATGAACCGTTCGGCGGTTCTGTCATCTACCAGTCATGTGCAGTGCCTAGGCTTGCAAGCATGAGAAACGGATGGATGTTCCATCGATTTCGCCCCGAAAGAGTGCTGGTCTAGTCCAGATAGGTAACGTTGATGCGCATCGAGACAACCAAAGCGGTGACAACCATCGGGCAAGTCCTGCAGGAGCAGCTCGACCATGGCTTGCTGGCGCCCGGTAGCAAGTTGCCGGCCGAGCGCAAGCTCAGTGAGTTGTTCGGCACTACACGCATCACTGTGCGCGAAGCGCTGTTACAGCTCGAAGCCCAGGGGCAGATCTATCGCGAGGAGCGCCGTGGTTGGTTTGTCTCGCCGCCACGCTTGGCCTATAACCTGATGCAGCGCAGCCATTTCCACGCCATGGTGACTGCCCAGGGGCGAGTGCCTTCCACTCAAGTGATCTCGGCCCGTCTGCAGCCGGCTTCGGCAGCAGTGTGTGCCTGGTTGCAATTGCCGGCACTGTCCAGTGTGATCCAGATCTGCCGCGTGCGGCGTATCGATGAGCGGCTGGTGCTGTATGTCGAGCACTACCTGAACCCGCAGTACTTCCCGGACATCCTCGAATTCGACCTCAATCAGTCCATCACCGAGTTGTACGCCCGTCATTACGACTTGCACTACGGCCGGGTGAAGTTCGAGATTGTGCCGACCTCGCTACAGCCTGAAGCGGCGGCGGCGTTGAAAGTCTCGGTTGGCAGCCCTGGCTTGCGGATTGCCCGGGTCAATTATGACCAGCATCAGCGGTTGATCGATTGTGACCTGGAGTTCTGGCGTCACGATGCGATTCACGTGGGGGTGGACGTGCCGGAGCAACCGTCGGCTGCCTGAGGTGAGGTCAGATCGATTCGTTGAGTTTGGCCAGGATCCTGAACACCACTGTGGCGAGGATCAACAACATGCCGATCCACATGGCAAACACCCCGACGTTCTTGTCTCGGAAGTTGAAGCCGATGGCCAGCAGGATCATGCCGGCGATGATGGGCACCAGCATGGCATTGAACGCAGACATCGGAATCATGGCGACGGCCTTGTCGGAGGGGATAAGGTCAGTCTAGTTGGGGTTTTGCCGGGGTGTGATGATGTATGTCATGGCCACCTCGAATCTTGAGGCGGACATCATTGTGGCGAGGGAGCTTGCTCCCGCTCCAGTGCGCAGCACTGGCAAACCTGCATTCAGTTGCAGGTAGGGGGCTGCTGCGCAGCCCAGCGGGAGCAAGCTCCCTCGCCACAGGGGTTAGCTGCAACGGCAGCTATGGCAACTCACGACAGGCATAAAACGCGCTCAACACTTTCACCAGGTGCGCCAGGTCATGACTGCCGCACAGCTCGCGGATCGAGTGCATGGCGAAGGTCGGCAAACCGATGTCCACCGTGCGTACACCCAACTGACTGGCGGTGATCGGGCCGATGGTCGAGCCGCAGCCCATGTCGCTGCGCACCACGAAGCTCTGCACCGGTACTTCCTCGGCCATGCACAGGTGACGGAAGAACCCGGCGGTTTCGCTGTTGGTGGCGTAGCGCTGGTTGGTGTTGACCTTGATCACGGGCCCTGCATTGAGTTTCGGGCCGTGGTTGGCGTCGTGTTTGTCGGCGTAGTTGGGGTGCACTCCGTGGGCGTTGTCCGCGGAAACCAGCAGGGATTTCTGGATGGTCCGTACGAACTCTTCACCTTCAGGCAGCAAACGACGCAGGGTTTGTTCCAGCATCGGACCATCGGCGCCACAGGCCGAGCAAGAGCCGACTTCCTCGTGGTCGTTGCACACCAGCACGCAGGTCTCTTCGGTGTCGGCGTTCAACAAGGCTTGCAGGCCGGCGTAGCACGACAGCAGATTGTCCAGGCGCGCGCCGGCAATGAAATCACCATGCAGGCCGATGAGCGCGGCGCTTTGGGTGTCGTAGAAACTCAGCTCGTAATCAAGCACCACGTCCGCATTCAGGCCGTGTTCGCGGGCCAGTTGATCGGTGAGCACGGCGCGGAAGTCGACGCGCTCGTCACCGGCGAACTGGGCGAGAATCGGTGGCAGCTCATTCTGTGGGTTGATCGCCCAGCCCTGGTTGGCTTCGCGATTGAGGTGGATGGCCAGGTTCGGAATCGTGGCGATCGGCGCCTTGAAATCGATCAGCTGGCTTTCGACCTTGCCATCGCGGCGGAAGGTCACGCGCCCGGCCAGGGACAAGTCGCGGTCAAACCACGGCGCCAGCAGCGCGCCGCCATAAACTTCCACGCCCAGTTGCCAGAACCCGTGGCGTTGCAGTTCCGGCTGGGGCTTGACCCGCAGGCAGGGGCTGTCGGTGTGGGCGCCAACCAGGCGGATGCCGTCGTGCAGCGGTGAGTTGCGGCCCAGCTTGAAAGCGATGATTGAAGAGTCGTTGCGCGTGACGTAGTAACGACCGTTGGCCTCGGTGGCCCAGGTCTCGCGTTCGTCAAGACGCTGATAACCCTCTGCCTCCAGACGTTGGGCAAGGCTGGCGGTGGCGTGGAACGGGGTGGGGGAGGCCTTGAGAAAGTCGATCAGGCCTTGGTTCAACTCTTCGCGCATAAATAACTCCAGACAGCAATGCGCGGGAGTTTACCGTATTGGGGGGCGATGGGGAGGGGAGAGGGGTAGGTATATGGGGAACTTGGGTTGTTGAACCCGTGGCGAGGGAGCTTGCTCCCGCTGGGCTGCGTAGCAGCCCCAACAGCGGCAACCCAACAAGCAGGCATGCCGAGGTGTCAGCCTTTAGGGCCGCTTCGCGCCCCAGCGGGAGCAAGCTCCCTCGCCACAGTGTCGGTGGCGTCTCTCAGAACGGCGCCGGGCACTCGAAGCGTAGGCGTTCGCCGCTTTGCGGGTGGGTGAAGCTGAGCATGCTGGCGTGCAGGCACAGCCGTGGCCACGCAGCGAGGGCCTGGGGATGGGCGTAGAGGCCGTCGCCCAGCAGCGGATGACCAATGGACAGCATGTGCACGCGCAACTGGTGCGAGCGTCCGGTAATCGGCGTCAGTTCGACCCGGCACCAGTCGCCGCAACGCTCCAGCACGCGCCAGAAGGTCAGGGCGTGCTTGCCCTGCTCATGATCCACCACGTGGCGCGGTTTGGTCGGCGGGTCGTAGCGCAGGGGCAGGTCGATGCTGCCACTGTCCAGCTCCGGTTGGCCCCAGCACAATGCTGTGTAGGCCTTTTCGGTTTCCCGGTCATGAAACTGCCGAGACAGTTCGCGATGGGTGTCCGGATCCCGGGCCAGCAGGATGATGCCAGAGGTTTCCCAGTCCAGCCGGTGCACGATTCGCGCTTCCGGATAGCCGTTTTCCTGCAGGCGGGTGATCAGGCAGTCTTTGTTGTCGTCGGCCCGGCCGGGCACGGACAGCAGCAGGGTCGGCTTGTCGACCACCAGGACGGCGGCGTCCTGATGGATGATGCGGATGTTGGACAGGGGCATTCAAACAGTCTCGTAACAAACGCCAACGGCGGCTCGGGCCCTTTTTCCTAACCCTGTGGGAAGGACTTTGGGACCCGGAGCCGCCGTGGGCACCTGCAGGATCGATCAGCGATCCGGCAGGGTGATATTGAGTTCCAGAATCGAGCAACTGCCCTGGCTTTCCAGCGCCACATGCACATCATCGGACCCGATGTTGACGTACTTGCGGATCACTTCCACCAGTTCTTTCTGCAAGGCTGGCAGATAATCAGGGGTACTGCGCTGGCCGCGCTCGTGCGCCACGATGATCTGTAGACGCTCTTTCGCGACCGAGGCGGTACTTGGCTTTTTGTTGGCACGAAAGAAGTCAAAAAGATTCATTACCTACCTCCAAACAGGCGCTCGAAGAAACCTTTCTTCGTTACATCGAGGAATCGATGCTCTACGGTTTTGCCCAGCAGGCGATCGACCGCATCGCTGTACGCCTGACCGGCGTCGCTCTGGTCGTCGAGAATCACCGGCACACCCGAGTTGGAGGCCTTGAGTACCGCTTGGGATTCAGGAATCACACCCAGCAGGGTAACAGCGAGGATTTCCTTGACGTCTTCGACGCCCAGCATTTCGCCATCGCTGACACGTTGCGGGTTGTAGCGGGTCAGCAGCAGGTGCTCCTTGATCGGCTCTTCGCCGTTCTCGGCGCGACGGGATTTGCTCGCCAGCAGGCCGAGCATGCGATCGGAGTCGCGTACCGACGAGACTTCCGGGTTGGTCACGACGATCGCTTCGTCAGCGAAGTACATCGCCAGGTGGGCACCTTTCTCGATACCGGCCGGGGAGTCGCACACCACGAACTCAAAGTCTTCCTTGAGCTGCATCAGCACTTTTTCCACGCCTTCCTGGGTCAGCGCGTCTTTGTCGCGGGTCTGGCTGGCGGCCAGCACGTACAGATTCTCAAGGCGCTTGTCCTTGATCAGGGCTTGCTGCAGGTTCGCTTCACCGTTGACCACGTTGACGAAGTCATAGACCACGCGACGCTCGCAACCCATGATCAGGTCCAGGTTACGCAGGCCGACGTCGAAGTCGACGATGACTGTTTTGTGGCCGCGCAGAGCGAGGCCGGTACCGATAGCGGCGCTGGTGGTGGTCTTACCCACACCACCCTTGCCGGATGTAACCACGAGAATCTTGGCCAAGGTGTTTCACCCCTAAGGAAACAGGACTTTTTCAGCCCCTGAAAAACATCTCTTGAAACTGCTGCAATTGGACAGGCTTGGCTGGAATCGGATGCGGGACGGGGTCTACCTCCGGTAAACACTGCCTTATCCTTTTTCCTACGTCGTTTAAGCCGTTTTCGCTACGTTTTAGAGATGCTTGGAAAATGCGGCAGTATCCGTTAAAGCCGAATGATGTTCAACACGTCGCCCGACAGGCTGACCTGGACACCGGCCCCCCACAGCGGGTCGCGACGCAGATCCTCGGAAACCTTGTACTGCCCGGCGATAGAGACCAGTTCAGCGCTCAACTGCTGACAGAAAATCCTGGCTTTCGTATCGCCCTTGACACCGGCCAGGGCACGGCCACGCATCGGGCCGTATACATGGATGTTGCCATCGGCCAGAAGTTCCGCGCCCGGGCTGACCGAGGACACCACGACCAGATCGCCACCCTGGGCATAGATCTGCTGCCCGCCACGTACCGGAGAGGTGATGACTCGGGTCGGCTTGATGGTCGGTTCTGGTGGCTTTTCCGGCTTCTTCCTGGTCTCGACCGGGCTCAGTTCCAGCACCCGTTCCCGGGCGCCGGAGGGCGGCAGCACCGGAATGTCCACGGCGATGGCGGCGGCGATGTCTTCGATACGGCTGGCCCGGATCGCCAGGGTGCGCAGGCCGTGCTGGCGACAAACCCGCATCAGGCCCGGCAGATCCACGGCACCTTCGCCGGCCGGCAGTTTGTCCAGCGCCAGCACCAACGGGGCATTGCTGAAAAAATTCGGGGCCTGGGCGACTTTTGCCGCCAACTGCCGGTCAAGGCTCTCCAGGTCGTTGCGGGCCAGCTCCAGCACCGTAATGGCGAGCATGCTGCCCTTCAGCTGGAACACGGGATCTTGGTCTAGCGGTTCGGTTTGGCTCATGGTCGGCGTACAACGGCTTGTCACTAAAAGTGCCGAGACTTATAGCGAGATCGTCTCCGGGCCGCAAGCCGGGTCGAACGATGTAGAATGCGCGGCCCATGTCTTTATGGAAGCTGTAATGGATCGCCCGCGTTTTCGAGCTGCATTTTTTCATCCGCGTTTCTGGCTGCTGTGGTGCGGTCTGGGGCTGTTGTGGCTGATCGTTCAGCTGCCCTATCCGCTGCTGCTGCGCGCCGGTCGTGTATTGGGTGCGCTGATGTATCGTGTGGCCGGCGACAGACGGCGCATCGCCCAGCGCAATCTGGAACTGTGTTTTCCTGAAAAGTCCGCTGCCGAGCGCAAGCGCCTGCTCAAGGAAAATTTTGCCTCCACCGGTATCGCCTTCTTCGAAATGGCCATGAGCTGGTGGTGGTCGCGCTCGCGCCTGGCGAAGCTGGCCCATGTCGAAGGGCTGGAGCATCTCAAGCAGGCCCAGCGCGAGGGCAAAGGGGTGATCCTGATGGCGCTGCACTTCACCACGCTGGAAATCGGCGCGGCATTGCTCGGCCAGCAGCACACCATCGACGGCATGTACCGCGAGCACAAGAACCCGCTGTTTGACTACATCCAGCGTCGCGGGCGCGAGCGGCACAATCTTGATTCCCTGGCGGTGGAACGCGACGACGTGCGTGGCATGCTCAAGCTGCTACGGGCGGGACGGGCGATCTGGTATGCGCCGGACCAGGACTACGGCGCCAAGCAAAGCGTCTTCGTGCCACTGTTCGGCATCCAGGCCGCGACGGTCACAGCCACCAGCAAGTTCGCTCGCCTGGGCAAGGCACGGGTGGTGCCATTCATCCAGGAACGCCTGGCTGATGGCAGGGGTTACCGTTTGGTGATCCAGACGCCACTGGAAGATTTTCCAGGGGAGAGCGAAGAGGCCGATTGCATCCGTATCAATCGATGGGTGGAGCAGTCGGTCAGCAGATGCCCCGAGCAATACCTCTGGGCTCACCGGCGCTTCAAGAGTCGTCCGCCGGGCGAGCCGAAGCTGTATGACAAACGCGGTTAAGCCTGTAGTCCACTTAATGAACACGGAGCGTTGCGATGACCCCACTTGAACCGGTGACAGGTTTGATTCTTTCCGGCGGCGGGGCTCGGGCAGCGTATCAAGTGGGGGTATTGGCCGCGATTGCCGAACTGTTGCCGGACGGGGCGGATAACCCGTTCCCGGTAATTGTCGGCACCTCGGCCGGGGCAATCAACGCGGTCAGCCTGGCCAGCGGGGCGATGGACTTCAAAACGGCCATTGAGCGCCTGACTGCCTTCTGGCAAGCGGTGCGCAGCCATCAGGTGATGCGCAGCGACTGGTGGGGCGTGATTGCCCAGGCGACACGTTTTATCAGCCACAGCCTGCTAGGCCTGGGCGCCCGGTTACCAGTGGCGCTGATCGACAGTTCGCCGTTGCGTGAACTTCTCCAGTCTCAATTCCACGCCTCGGGCATCGAACAGGCGATCGCGCAGCAGCAACTGCGGGCCGTGGCGGTGACTGCGTTCGGTTATGAGTCCGGCCAGGCCGTGACCTTCTACCAGGGCCGCGGCACCATCGAATCCTGGCTGCGGCACCGGCGCATCGGCGTGCCGACCCAGTTGTCGGTGGAACACCTGCTCGCCAGTTCGGCGATCCCCCTGCTATTCGCGCCGGTCAGGATCGGCCCGGAATATTTCGGCGACGGCGCGGTGCGTCAATCGGCTCCCATCAGCCCGGCCCTGCACCTGGGGGCCAATCGCGTGCTGGTCATCGGCGTCAGCGGCAATCCGCGTGGACTTGGTTCGCCAGAGCCGTTGCAGCGCAGTTACACCGGCCAGCAACCGACGCTGGCGCAGATCGGTGGCCACATGCTCAACAGTACGTTCATTGACAGCCTGGAAAGCGACATCGAACTGCTGGAGCGTCTGAATGGCTTCAGTCATCTGCTGCCCGATGACGTGCCGGCTCATGCGCTGGGCGCGGCGCCGGTGGAGGTGTTGGTGATTTCGCCGAGCCAGCCGATCGACGAAATCGCCGCCCGCCATCGCCTGGAATTGCCCCGCGCGCTGCGCATGTTCCTGCGCGGGCCGGGCGCGACCAAGACCAGCGGCGCCGGGGTGCTGAGTTATCTGCTGTTCGAAGCGGGCTATTGCAGTGAACTGATCGAGCTGGGACGCCAGGATGCGTTGGCTCAGCGCGAGGAGTTAAGCCGGTTCTTGCGGGTGACGGCGGGGTGATGCAGTAGCATCCACCGCCATCGCGAGCAGGCTCGCTCCCACAAGATTTCCTGAGCATCGAGGATCGATGTGGATCAGAAATGATACTTCAGCAAGAAGCTGGTATTGCTCTGATTGGTCTTGAAGCCTTCGCTGTCTTTGATCGCGTACTTGTTCTTCCAGTAGTCGTATTCCACGCCCACGTACAATTGCTTGGCGCCCAGCTTCAATGCCTTGCCCAGGTCATATTTGATCTGCGGGACGATGTGCAGGTTGGCGTGGTAGGTGCCCTTGGCGTTGCTGTCGTTATCCACGACCCAGTCGATGAAACCGTCGAACAGGATATCGGATGAGCCCACCGGGAGGGTGTAGGCCCAGACCGGGGTGATCTGCCAGACATTGTCGCCAGCGCGCGGACCTTCGGTCTGGCGGTTGTAGAAATTCAACTGGAAGTAATCGAAACCGGGAATCGCCAGGTCGAAGCCCGGACCGATCAGGTACGACTCGTTGTCGCCCTCCCCGAACTCGTAGGTCATGGCCAGCAATACATCTTTGATCGGACCCAGTTCCAGCTTCTGGTCGAAGATTTTGCCGAACGACAGGCGTGGGCTGAACTCACCGTAGTAGGTGTTCGGGCCGGAATTGCTGTCGTCCTGGCCGTTGTAGAAGATCCGGTCGAGGAAGAAGAAGTTGTCGCCGTATTTCCAGGCATCGGCGTGCTCGAAGGTCACGGTTTGCTGGATGCGCGGGTTGATCTGGAAATCCTTGCCGTACAGGTAGCTCAGACTGTTGTTCTGCCACTGCAGCAGGTCATCGGCCATCGCCTGGCCCCCGGCCAGCAAAGAGCCTGCAAGTATCAGCTGGGTAGACGTACGTTTCATTCAGTTTGCTCCCAAAGGTAAGTGGTACTGCATTTTTTTAAGATCAGCGCTCTGGTGTGGCGCTTTTTTTCTACGGAAAAAACATCCGTTCGGTCAGCTTTTTGTTTATGACAAGCGCTGACAGCAAGAGCTGAGCCAAGACCGGGATAAATCGGAAAAATGGCTTGTTCAGTGGTTTGAAGCGATCGAAAAAGTGTCTTCAGCGGGAACCGATATCTGCCAACACTGCAATAGTTGGCGTATCGGTCAGGATCCGTTGGTTTTACGCGGCACCGGACTCAAACGGCCGCGCAGGATACGGCCCTGCATTCATGGGCTCAAGTGCCCTGCAACGGCGCATTCGTGGCGAATTTGGGGCGTGATGGCGGGGCTGGTTCATCTGGTGCTTTCCTCTTGTTTTTATTGTTGAGGCGCAGGCAGGCGCTGACGGGCGACCGGTCGTGTGCCGGTCTGCCTGTCAGCGGTATTACGTGTAGCGGGTGATGTCAGGTTTGATGTCGGCGGGACTCAGTTGGTCCGCGCCCCCTGGCTGATCCACGCGCCGATCAGGTCGCGTTCCTGTTGGGTCATCTGGGTGATATTGCCCAGGGGCATGATCTGCGTGGCCACGGCCTGGGCCTGGATGCGCGCGGCTTGTTGCTGGATCTGCTGCGGGGTATCGAACATCACCCCGCCCGGCGCGGCGCTGAACAACGGGCTGGTGGGTTTGGCCGAATGACAGACCGAGCAGCGCTCCTGAATCACGCTGTGGACCTTCTCGAACGAAGGGCCTTGGGCATTGGCGGTCTGGGCCGGCGTCGATGCCGGTGCGGCCGCTGCCGCTGCCGTCGCCGGTTTTGCGCCGCCGCCCACCGCCGTTTCCGGCAACGGTTGGTACTCGATCACACCAGGGGTTTTGGCCACTTCCGGCGCTGTGGCCATGGGCTTGGGACCCGTGACATAAGCCAGGCAGATCATCGCCAGAGCGCCGACCGGCAGCGTCCAGGCATACTTGTTGCTGTCGTGGCGGGTATTGAAATAGTGCCGCACCAACACCGCCGCCACGGCGATCCCAGCCAGGATTAACCAGTTGTACTGGCTGCCATAAGTGCTCGGGAAATGGTTGCTGATCATGATGAACAGCACCGGCAGGGTGAAGTAGTTGTTGTGGCGCGAGCGCAACAGGCCCTTGGCCGGCAGCGCCGGATCCGGCGTGCGGTTCTCGGCAATGGCCGCCACCAGCGCGCGTTGGGCCGGCATGATGATGCGGAACACGTTGCCGACCATGATCGTCCCGATGACCGCCCCGACATGCAGGTAGGCACCGCGACCGCTAAACACCTTGCTGAACCCGTAGGCCGCGGCGATCAGCAGCACGAACAGGATCAGGCCGAGCAGGGCAGGACGTTTGCCCAGGGCCGAGTCGCAGAGAAAGGAATACACGAACCAGCCGACGAACAACGAGCCGATGCCCAGGGCGACACCTTCGGGCCCGCTCAGGCTGCTGCCCGGTGCCAGCAGGTACAGGGTCGGGTTCCAATAGAACACCAGGCACAGCAGGGCGACGCCCGACATCCAGGTGAAGTAGGCTTCCCATTTGAACCAGTGCAGGTTGTCCGGCATGGACGGCGGCGCGAGTTTGTATTTTTCCAGGTGGTAGATGCCGCCACCGTGGATGGCCCACAAATCACCGGCCAGACCGCTTTTGGGGTTGACGCGATTGAGGTTGTTTTCCAGCCAGACGAAGTAGAACGACGCGCCGATCCAGGCCACGCCAGTGATCATATGAACCCAGCGCACGCTCAGGTTCAGCCATTCCAGCATATGTGCTTCCACAGTCTTTACCTCTCGCCCGTCACGCTTGTTTTCGCGTGATCGGACGCTTCTCTTATTGGTGGGGGGCGAGGATCAACAACTCATCCTCTTTGAAAAAATGCTCATCGCAGTTATTGCCTGTGCCACTGCGATCAACCACCAGGAAGTCATCCCGCTTTTCGATCGTCAGCACCGGGTGGTGCCAGACGCCGCGATGGTAATTAATGCCCTGCCTGCCGTTGGTGACGAAGGCGCGGACCAAGCCTGATACAGGTACATCGCCAAGTGGCGCGACCACGATCAGAAAGGGGTTGCCGAGCAGCCCGATGAAAGCCTGGCTGCCCAGCGGATGGCGCTCCAGCATGCGTACGGTCAACGGCATCTCCAGCGCCTCGGCGCGGAAGATGCTGATGATCGCCTTGTCGTCCGGTTCGGCGGTTTCAACCGTCGCCAGGCGATGGAAGCGCATGGTCGAACCATTGTTGATCATGAAGTGATCGCTGCCGTCGGTTTCGATCACGTCACCGAACGGGGCGAAGGCTTCTTTGGTCAACGGTTCGATCTTGAGTGTGCGCATGCTGGTCTTCTTACCTTGAATTCTGTGTTGTTTGTTGTGCCGCCATCGCGAGCAAGCTCGCTCCCACAGGGGAATGCATTTCAAATGTGGGAGCGAGCTTGCTCGCGATTCGGGTTCACTCTTATTTCGACACCTTGCCAAGCACCCGCAGGCGACTCACGCCACCGTCCGGGAACACATTCAGACGGATGTGGGTGATCGGCCCCAACGCCTTGATCTGCTCGGCGAAGGTGTGTTCGGCGTGCATTTCCAGCTTCTGGCTGGGCAGTAATTCGCGCCAGAACAGCGACTGGGTTTCGATCTGGCTGTCGGTGCCGCCCTTGACGAATGCGCCCTGGATCGAGCAGCTGTCCGGGTAGTTGCCCTTGAAGTGCAGGGTGTCGACGATGACTTTCTCGACCTCGCCGGCATGGCCCAGGGCGACGATCACCCAGTCATTGCCCGGGGTGCGACGTCGGGCGGTTTCCCAGCCGTCGCCCATGTTCACCCCGCGACCGGGGTTGAGGATGTTGCTCATGCGACCGAAGTGTTCGTCGGAACAGGCCAGGGCGCGACCGCCATTGAGGGCCGCGGCGAGGTCGATCTGTTCGTTGTCGCCCACGGCCGACCAGTCGCGGTACGGAATGCCGTAGACCCGCAGGCGGGCCACGCCACCATCGGGGTAGATGTTGAAGCGCAGGTGGCTGAAGGCCTGGTCATTGCTGATTTCATGGTAGTGGTGGCTGTTGCCTTGCAGTTCCACGGCCGACAGCACTTCAGTCCATTGGGTATGTTCGTCTGGCTCGCCGGAGGTCAGGAAGCAGGCTTCCAGGGACGCCGACGGCGGGTAGTTACCGGTGAAGAATGAAGTGTCGATGTCCACGCCTTTGATCGAACCCGGCACGCCCAGGCGGATCACCGCGCTGTCGTAGCCTTCGAAGCGCTTGCGGCGCGACTCCCAGCCGTCCATCCACTTGCCGTTGTCATCGAACACGCCCTCCTTCCATACGGCCGGAGTCGGCTGGAACAGACGGTTGGCGTCGGCGAACCAGTCATCGGTGACCGAAATGATCTTGGTGCCCAGGCGGGCGTCGGCCAGGTTGACGAACTTCTCGAAGGGTACGGCGTAAGCTTTCATTCTTCTTGTCTGCCTTTAATAAGTTGGCTGGGGATGCTTGCAGGGGCCTGGGCCTCAGGGCTGCTTGCTAAAGAGTCAGTAATCGGAACAACGCGATCTTGTTGATCTCTGCCAGCGCGCATTTGAACTCGGTATCTGCCGAGTGGTGAATGCGCGTTTCGAACGCCGCGAGGATCTGATGCCGGTTGCTGCCTTTTACCGCCATGATGAAGGGAAACTTGAACTTGGCTTTGTAGGCCTCGTTCAGCTCGGTGAAGCGTTGGAACTCATCGCTCGAGCATTGGTGAATACCGGCGCCAGCCTGTTCGTTGGTACTGGCCTCGGTCAGTTGGCCCTGGACGGCGGCTTTACCGGCCAGGTCCGGGTGTGCGTTGATCAGCGCCAGTTGGCTGGCGTGATCGGCGCACAGCAGGATGTCGCTCATGCGCTGGTGCAGGGTTTCGATCTGGTCGATCGATGGGTCCTGGCCCAGGTCGAAAGCCTTTTCGGCCACCCATGGCGAATGTTCGTAGATGTCGGCGAAGGCTTTGACGAACGCTTCGCGGCTCAAGGTCGAAGGCTTGAGGGTCTGGAATGCGGTCATTTCGAAGCCCCTGATTTCAAAGCGCCCGGATGTGGGTGGGTCTGCTGCCAGTGGCGGGCGATGTCGACGCGACGGCTGAACCAGACCTGCTCATGACCCTTGGCGTATTCAAGAAACCGCTTGAGGGCCGCGAGACGGGCAGGACGGCCGATCAGGCGGCAGTGCAGGCCGATGGAAAGCATCTTCGGCGCCTCGCTGCCTTCGGCATACAGCACGTCGAAGGCATCCTTGAGGTATTGGAAAAAATCGTCGCCCTTGTTGAAACCCTGGACCTGGGTGAAGCGCATGTCGTTGGTGTCCAGGGTGTACGGAATCACCAGGTGCGGCTTGCCGGTGGGGGTGTTCGGTTCCCAGTAGGGCAGGTCGTCGTCGTAGGTGTCGCTGTCATAGAGAAAACCGCCTTCTTCCATGACCAGCCGGCGGGTGTTGGGGCCTGTGCGGCCGGTGTACCAGCCCAACGGACGTTCGCCGGTGATTTCGGTGAGGATACGGATCGCTTCGAGCATGTGCTCGCGTTCCTGGGCTTCATCCATGTATTGATAGTCGATCCAGCGATAGCCATGGCTGCAGATCTCGTGACCGGCGGCGACCATGGCACGGATCACATCCGGGTGGCGCTGGGCAGCCATGGCCACCGCGAAGATCGTCAGCGGAATATCGAATTCCTTGAACAGCTTGAGGATCCGCCAGACACCGGCGCGGCTGCCATATTCGTAGAGCGATTCCATGCTCATGTTGCGCTCGCCCTGCAGCGGTTGCGCCGAAACCATTTCCGAGAGAAACGCTTCGGACTCCTTGTCGCCATGCAGCACGTTACGCTCGCCGCCTTCCTCGTAGTTGAGCACGAAGGACAGGGCGATGCGGGCGTTGCCCGGCCACTGAGGATGGGGAGGGTTACTGCCGTAACCGATCAGGTCGCGTGGGTAGTCAGCGCTCACTGCAGTTTTCCTTCTTGTTCGAACCATGTAGGTGGCGCCTGGGCGATGAATCACAGGCTGGCGTCACAGCGATGGGTTGATTGTATACAACTTTATGCGCACTTTGTAAGCCTGATTTTTTGCATTTTTCACAGCTGCCTCTGGCGTGTCTACACTGCAAGAAACCTGCCCATTTGGTCAGCTAAGGTATGACAATCCTGTGTGTCTGTTGGTTTTATTACTGATCGGGTCTGAACCCTTCTCGAATATGGCAGGCGATAAATTTCTGTTTTTTATTGTGTACAATTTTTATTTAAAGTGTCTTAATTCGCTCATCGCCGCAGCGTTTCGTGCTCCGAAACGGTGCGGCCTGTCTTTCAACTGATTCAGGAGGCGTCGGGCCGGACTGCTTGCAGCGAGGCGCGCACAATCAATGGGACGTTTGACTACTCACGTTTTGGATGCCGCGCACGGCTGCCCGGGCAGCTCGATCAAAGTCGAGCTGTACCGCGTCGAAGGTACGCAACTGCAATTGCTCGCCAGCGCGCTGACCAACAGCGACGGCCGTTGCGATGCACCGTTGTTGCAAGGGGATGACTACCGTAGCGGCGTCTATCAGATTCAATTCCATGCCGGCGATTACTACCGTGCCCGTGGCATCCAGCTGTCCGAGCCGGCGTTCCTGGATGTGGTGGTGCTGCGCTTCGGCATTTCGGCCGAGCAGGAGCATTACCACGTGCCCCTGCTGATTTCGCCCTACGCTTACTCAACGTATCGAGGCAGCTGATCCCCCAAGCAGTTGCCTTGTCCTGGAAGCGACTGCGCATGTAGCTTCTTTGGTTTTTCGCCCGCTCACACTGCGGGCTTTTTTTTGAGCCGTGTATTTACAGCCTGGAATTGTCATCCCGGATGATAAAAATCGTGTCTGCAACGCCGGGACGGATTTCAGTACCGCCCTTGAGCCAGATGATTTTATTGGCACTGTGGGCATCGTTGACGGCTTTCGCAGCGACTCCGCCAACCTGGGTTTCCAGGCGCAGCTCGGCTGTCTTGGGATCCATATACATGGGGAGGGAAATCTTCGGAATTCTGGTGCGGTGCAGGCTCATGAAAAATACATAGTCATGCCCTGTGCGGCGAAATACCAAAGCGGGAAAACTGTTGAAAGAGTTGGGCTCAATGACTGTATAGCCATTACGCGTCAGAAGGGCGGCCATAAAGCGTTTGAATTCCACTGGCGAGTACGACGTCAGATAAAGAAGCCACTGTCGCTGGAACCGCAGGGGATCAAAATCCAACCGATTCAATATTCCTGTTGAGAAGGGGTTAGGCAAGGCTATCGAGCGGGCAGCGCCTCGGGACGCCGAAGAGGTTGGAAGAATCGGAAGCATCAACAGTGGATCGGACCATTGCGGATGTGGCGAGTGGGTCGCGTTTTCCCAACTGCTGTAAATCTGCCGGAGTGCGGTCAAACCCGCAGAGTCGGCGAACGGCGAATCATTGCTGAGTTCAAATTGCCTTCTTGCGATATTTTCCAGGGTGACGGTCGTGACTTCTGGAAAAAAATCCCTGACGTAGGCCGTCAGTGTTTTTTCAAAGGGTAGCCTGGCGTCAATTTCCCAATGGTTGTCCGGCGGAACTTGTATTGCGCCTCGGGGTTGCTCGTCAGGCATATGCCTGAGGGTGGCTTCCAGCAAGTCAAAATCATAGATGGGATGAGCGGGTGACTGAATGTAGGTGATCGGGGATTCTCGCGCGTCGGTACGTGTCACCACCTTATAGTGAACATTGTTTATGGTGATCAATTCGGACAGCGTGAATCTTGGGTCAACCCCCCAGTTTTTCCTGAATGCCCGTGTAGGCGGGAGATTGGAATCACTGTGGTGCGTCACGTCGCGGTGCGCAGTTGGACGCCATAGAAGGCTGCCCTCCACTTGTTCCAGGCGTGGTCCGGAGGCAACAAGTTCAGTGCCTGATCGGGCTCTGTAGTTCTGTTCGGAATCGCGTCCAAGCAGCACCGTCCCTCCCTCTGCAAGCTCAACGTAGGTGCGTGTCTTGAACGTTCGGATCCCAGAGGTTGCGTCCGGCTCCGATAACAGGGGCACCAGCTCGGGTGAAAGGTAATAATTGTCCAGCGATACCGACAGGGAGCCATCACTGATGGCTGTCGCGGATGCGATTTCGGATACCTGAACGGTCGGGCGCTGTGATTCAGTCGCTTCAGTTTGGCGTCCGGTTGGCGAGCCGGACGCCTGATCGGTTTCTGCGCCTCTCAGGGGATTGCCGAGCATTGTGTCCAGTGACGTATCGCGACTGGAGTGAGGCGTATCAGGGGACGACTTTGTAAGCGTGGGTCGGGTGTTTCGTCTTGGACTCATTGAAAATGTCTGCTCTTGAGTTTGAATATTGATGATTCAAGTAGGTATCAAGCTAATGGCCTGTCGTAGAGCCGGAGGCTGACAGGCCCTGGGTTCCAGGATGTTCGTGGAAAACCAGCAGACAGGTGCACTACATATGTATGGCGTGTGAAAGAAACCGTCGAAGACGTTCTTCAAGGTCAGGTAGGTTCGGGAGACGCCTCAGCCAATGAGAGGAACCAGCTCAATTGCGAGAGCCTTATGCCGAAGACCGCGCTCAGCGCTAACGCCCGCGCAAACATCACTGAGTTGTCCAAAGTGAAGCTTTCTATCAGCTCCACGCACTTTTCCCGCAACAGGCGAAGTGTGTCATCACCCAGGGGCGGCGTCTGATTGAGCCCCTCGCGGGCCAGATCCTGATAGATCTTGAGGGCGTGGTCACACAGGTCTGTTTTTTTCAGGTTCGCCGCCTCAATGACTCGGGACTTATCGGTGTCAAGGATCCATTTACGGGTTCTGAGGTTGTAGCTCAGTGTGCCGGGAGACCCATCTTTGACAGCAACGTGAAGAACCTTCAGTTCTTCGGATGTCAGGCTCGACAGTTCGCTGGGCAATGGGATGTTGGGGTCGGTGAGCGGGGCAAAATACCGGCCATCAAGCGCTTCTACATAAACCCGCTCAAACAGGCTGTCGACAGCATGAACAACGCCTTGTGCAGTGATGACTCGTATCGGGTCGACAAGGTCTTCAGCTTCATAGACGGGAAGATGGATGGTCGTTCCACCTATTTGCAGCAGGTTGGAGGACAGTTTTATCTCGACTTGGCCCAGGCGCGTGGCATCCAACTCCCATAGGGAAGCACGGGGTAACCGAGGATTGGCGCCGGCCAATGCACCTGGCGTGGACAGGCGTAGCGTCATGTTCGGGCTCAGGTGAACAAGGTAGGTGGCGCCTTCGCCAATCAGGACTTCGATACCCGTTTGTTCCGTGGGCGATGTCAGCAGGGCGCAGGTTGCCCAGCTGCGCATGTAATAAGGTTTTTTGTCCAAGGGTTGTAGATAGGCGTATTTCTTTTTGGTAGGCGTCAATGGCAATGGAACGTCTGTTTTCCATTCCACCGGATCTTTACCTATGAATGTTTCGTCCAGCAACAGGCCATAGTCGGGCGAGGGTTGGACCACGCGGTACGACGAGCCGTCGTTCAGGGTGAGGATAAAAGTATGATGCGAACCGAGGGCGGAAAATGCACGCCGACCGGTTTTTGCGTTTTGCGCGCTATAGCGCTCATCGGAACTTGCCAGATTTTTCAGTACGACTTGGCGAACACCAAAGTGCAAGGTCAGGCCGCATTCGCCATATTTGATGCTGTCCCCTTCATCTTTCTGAGTGACATGAGCCTTGTAGTAGGCCTCGATACGGGTCAGCTCGGCGTTGGCGTAGTCCAGATGAAGGGTGGTGGAAAATTCGCTTTTGTGTTTGACCTTGAGTGCGGTCAGTTCATTGAGATGTGAAACATAGTAGCTGGTGTCTTTGTCATGGCTGATCGGCTGCTCGCTTCGATCAGGCAGGATAGCCGGGTTGCGGGGTGTGCCTGGCTGCACCACAACTGTTTCAATGTCGAGCGGGCTGCTGGATTCGATCGTATCGGGCAGGTCGGGCACCAAATGGTAGCCATCCTGGGTGATGAACGTCAGTCTGTTGTTTTGTAAGGCTCTTGGAAAAGCAGAGTCTTCATAGACTTCCCTGATGGTGACTTTGCGCAACTCCCGGTCGCTTGCATCAAAGCATGAAGTAATGACCAGATGACCGTCTTCAATTCGCCAGCTTTCAATCAGGTCAGCTCTCCAGTCCAGCGCGATGACGCTATTGTCCACACCATTTTCGGTGATGGAAACGTGGCCGGGTTTATGAGCGATGGCATAGATATCTTCACCCGGTCCGCCGTCTGCGTTGCGGTTATTTCCATTGAGAATGAAAATTCGGTCATCTCCCGCGCCGGCGTCGATTGAATCGTTGCCGCGGGACCTGATGATGTTTGGGCCGGCTGTCCCCTTGATGATGTTGGCACCGCCCTCGGGAATTTCTACGTTTTCAATGCTTTCAAGGTCCGCATGGCGATGAGGCTTGCTCTGCGTGTCATGACTTTTTTGAGTGATGATGGACACTTGCCCGGCGTCCAGGTCGACCTGGTAACCCAGACGCGGCTCCTGATGACTGCTGCTACGGCCCGACAACACCACGGTGTCGTTGCCCAAGCCACCCACCAGGTTATTTGCTGACGTTTCACTGAGGGTTTCCGTGGAGCCTTCAAAGATAAACACGTCGTCTTTTGTGCCCCCGGTCAGTTTTTTAACGCCCGCCCCGTAGTGAAAGACGTTTGGCTTGTTTTCGACGCCTTCAACGATGTCGTTGCCGCCGCCGATGTACCAATGGATAGCTTTATGTTCGGCCGACGTTTCAATGACTGCGCCGGGCGTCTGAGCCGTAACGCCTTTACGCGCATCGATCCGGTCGTCGTTGTCTTTGATCTTCGGACGGACTGTCGTCGCCCGGTACCTGGCACCGGTCCACCAGTTCCAAGTGTTGTAGGGCACCGGTTCAAGCTCCACGGTGAATGTACCGTTTACGATTGCCTCAGTGCTGTCTTTCAGTGGGCCTTTGAGCAAGTGCGAGGCATTGGCCTGCAGCAGCTTTGTATGTTCGGCGGTAGCCTTGGCGATGGTGTAGCGATCCTGGATATCTTTATCAGGGCCCATTGCCCAGAAGGCCAACCAACCAGTGCGCAGACGCTCGTGTACGGTGAGTTCTATGTAGTCGTCGATGTCATCGACTTGACGAACCGCGCCCCAGATTTGTGAGCCAACCACCAGGATAAGTCCGGCGGCAAGGCCCGCAGGACCGGCTGAACCAAATCCCGCCAGCGCCGCTATGCCAATGGTTAAGGTCATCGCGGCGCTGGTGACGCTCAAGGCTGCGCTGACATAGTGATCGGTGGCTTCTTTGCCAGTGGCGTGGGCAGCCGCCTTGAAAGAATCAACCGCGGCGATGATATCGAAAGGAAGTGTCAGGACGCTGGCAATCAGCCCACTTCCACGGGCGAGGCGCGTGGCAAAGGTCGTTTTGGCAAAGTCCTCAAGGGAACGTTGGCCGGCCCTGATCATCTGAGAGGCTTGTCTGGTCACCGCAGCTTCGACACCGATTGAAGCGACTTCGGCGGCCACGCTGGTCCCATTGAAAATGGTCTGGTAGGAGTCCTTGTTACGGATGGCGTCTTGCAGGCCGCGCAGACCGCTATAGATTCCGAAGGCCTGAAGTCCAAGCCCTGTAGGGATGAGGATATTGCTCTTGGTTGTATTTGCCCAACTGAATGCTCTATGACTAAGCCCTTGTATATCGAGTCTTTGGGCCGATTTCAGGAGTTTTTCCAGTGTTCTCCGATGGCTGGCAGGTTCGGCCTGTGTTTCAGGCGTTTGCCTCAATAATGGGGGCGCGGCGGGTGAGCGCTGGCTCGCCATTTCAAACAGCAACGTGGGCAGCCGATAGTCGTTGGCGTCGGCGGTCAGTTTGAGCCGTGTTTCAATATTGTTTGCGTTGAACTGTAACGAGTTCACGAAAAAACGATTGAGGCTGCGGAAAAAAGTATTGTCGCCGTTCAGCGGCTGTCCATCGGTGGTTGCGCCTAACGCATCCAGGGCTGAACGGGTGACAGTCACGGAACCGATGTGCAGCGGGCCGTAAAGTTTATCGACGATTTCGAGTTGGGCTTGTCTATGTTTGTGCTCCGAACTCAGCTGCGTCCCATCGGCAGTCTTGAAATCGAGTGTTTCGATGGTGTGCTTATTTGTAGGCACGCCTAAGTCGGTAATGACTACGGCATAGTCGTCGGGCACCGGGCCGTGCTGGAAAATCTGGGCCATTGTGAACGTCCTTGTTCAACGATGATTGAGCGGCCCTATATGTAAGATGCTTCCTGGCGGGGTGTATATCGATGGGTTGTTTCTACGTTTTGCGAAAGCCTCGAGTAAAAGATGAGGCTGTTTCGCAAAATCAGGGACTCAGTGAGTGGACATCAACGAGGCCGCGCCCGCACCGCCAAAGAGTCCTGCACTGATGCGGTTGAACCAGCTCTGGCCTTTACCCGTTCGCAGATACCGCGCCGCGCCGTGGGCGCCGAGGCCGTAAGCCAGCTTGCAGAGCAGGTCAAGAACGGTCCAGGTGGCGATCATGATCAGCAGTTGCGGCAGGAACGGTTGTTCGGCGCTCAAGAACTGCGGCAGGAAAGCAGCGAAGAACAGAATGTCCTTGGGGTTGCTGGCACCCAGCACGAATGCCCGGCCGAACAGGGCGCGAAAGCGCGGGATGGCGGCGGCCTGGGGCACTTCGGCACCCTGGGACGGCTGGCGCGATTGCTGCCAGCTCTGCCAGGCCAGGTAAAACAGATACAACGCGCCGACCATCTTTAGGGCGCTGAACAGTTGCTCTGACGCCAACAACAATGCACCGAGCCCCAGCGCCGATGCGCTCAGCAGGCAAATCGAGGCGATCACGCCACCCAGGAACGCCGGATACGAACGGCGCAGGCCATAGTTCAGGCTGTTGCCGATCATCAGCAGCGACAGTGGGCCGGGGATGAGGATCACCACCAGAGCGGCGCCGCTGAACAACAGCCAGGTTTCCAGATTCATTGCTTTGCTCCTGATGCAAGAACGCCTCACCCGACGGGGTGAGGCTGATGAATAATCCCGTGCCTACAAGAAGATGAACTTGGCGATGAAGATCGCGCAGAGCACCCACAGACTGACAGAAATTTCCTTGTGTTTACCCGTGCCGGCCTTAAGCACCACATAGGTGATGAAGCCCAGCGCAATACCGTCGGCGACCGAAAAGGTCAGGGGCATCATGATGGCCGTGACGATGGCCGGGATGCTGTCGGTCGCTTCGTCCCATTCGATGTGGGCCATGCCCCCCATCATCAGCATGGCGACATAGATCAAGGCACCCGCGGTAGCGTAGGCGGGGATCATCCCGGCCAGGGGTGCGAAGAACATCGCGGCAATAAATAGCACACCGACCGTCACGGCGGTAAGCCCTGTGCGGCCACCCGCCGCGACACCGGCGGCGCTTTCCACGTAGCTGGTTACCGGCGGCACGCCGACCATGGCGCCGAACACGCTAGAGGCGCTGTCGGCTTTCAAGGCCTTGGACAGGTTCTCGATCTTGCCATCAGGTTTGACCAGCCCGGCACGCTGGGCAACGCCCATCAGGGTGCCGGCGGTGTCGAACATGTGCACGAACAGGAAGGCCAGCACTACGCTGATCATGCTGACGTTGAATACGCCGACCACATCCATCGCCATCCAGGTGGGCGCCAGGCTCGGAGGCGTCGACATGACCCCGTTGTATTGCACCAGTCCCAGGCCCCAACCGGCCAGGGTCACGGCGATGATGCTGATCAGGATCGCGCCGAACACGCGGTGATAGCTGAGCACGGCGATCATCAGGAAACACACCGCAGCCAGTAACGGGCCGGGCTCGTGCAGGGAGCCGAGCTTGATCAGGGTAGCGGGGCTGTCCACGACGATGCCGGCGGTCTTCAGGCCGATTAGTCCGAGGAACAACCCGACTCCCGCACCCATGGCATAACGCAGGCTCACCGGAATGCTGTTGAGCAGCCACTCACGCACCCGCGACAGGGTCAGGAACATGAATAGCACCCCGGAAACAAACACCGCGCCCAATGCGGTTTCCCAGTTGTAGCCCATGGTGCCGACCACGGTGTAGGTGAAAAACGCGTTCAGGCCCATGCCCGGTGCCAGGCCCACTGGCCAGTTGGCGTACAGGCCCATCAACAGGCAACCCAGGGCGGCGGCGATGCAGGTCGCGACGAATGCGGCGCCGTGATCAATGCCGGCGTCGGCCATGATGTTGGGGTTGACGAAAATGATGTAGGCCATGGTGATGAAGGTCGTCAGACCGGCAATCAGCTCGGTCTTCACCGTGGTGCCATGCAAGCTGAGTTTGAAGATGCGCTCCAGCCAGCCAGTGCGTAGTGGCGGCGAGAGGTCCAGCGTCCGGGCTTCGGGTTTGCGGCTTTCCACAGCGAGTACTCCTCAAGAGTTTTATTGTTATTTCCAGCACGCCCGCCCCCTGAGGGTGGCGGCGTTGCTTTGAGGCAGGTAAGGCAGGCGAGGTTTTTTGACCTTATGGTCAAGAACTCGCACGAAGCGAATTATGCTTTTGTATACAAATAAAGCAAATAATGTTTTCTGTGTTGTCGACGAAATGTCTGGCGATAGGGATATATCGCCCATGCGGGCGCTATCGCGAGCAAGCTCGCTCCCACAGGGGAACGCCGTCAAACACAAATTATGTGCTCACCACACTCCCACTGTGGGAGCGAGCTTGCTCGCGATAGCGCCAGTCCAGGCAAAGCCAATCTGAGCCTAGGCCTTGCCCAGTGCCAGATTCACCGCCAACCACCCATCCACCGCCTCCTCCCCAGCCTCGGCAAACACCCGCTCCAGCAATTTCACCTGCTCGCGACGCAACGCCTGTTCGAAGCGCTCGCCCTCGGCCGTCAGTTCCAGCAGCCGCTTACGCTTGTCCGTCTCGGACGCGACGCTGTTCACCAGGTGCATTTCCATCAACTGCCGCAACGGCATGTTCAACGCCTGTTTGCTCACGCCAAGCAGCGTCAGCAATTCCTTCACGCTCAGGGATGGGTAGCGGGCGATAAAAAAAACGATGCGCTGATGCACCCGGCTCAGCCCGCGACGCTCAAGCATTTCATCGGCCTTGGCGGTAAACGCCTGGTAACCGAAGAAGAACGCTTCCATAGCCAATTGCTGGGAGGCCGGGTTTTTAAGGTCAAGCATATTGACGTATCCAGAGAGGTCGGAGTAATTTCGGTCAACTAGTTTGACTCATTTTTTCAGTGACCCGCTACAGGTGACCCCCTATGGCTTTTTCCGAACGTGTTTCGCGCCTCAAAAGTTCTTTGATTCGAGAAATCCTCGCCGCCGCGCAGCGTCCTGAAGTGATGTCGTTCGCCGGTGGCCTGCCGGCCGAAGCCATGCTGCCGAAAGTCGAATGGGCGGCCATGCCGGTGTCCATGGGCCAATACGGCATGAGCGAAGGTGAACCGGCCTTGCGCGAAGCCCTGGCGGCACAGGCGCGGTCATTGGGCCTGGCGTGTGAAGCCAGTCAGGTGCTGGTGGTCAGCGGCTCCCAGCAAACCCTCGACCTGGCGGCCAAGCTGCACATCGATGTCGGCACTCAAGTCATGCTGGAAGCGCCGACCTACCTGGCCGCGTTGCAGATTTTCCAGCTGTTTGGCGCCGACTGCATCACGGTGCCCCTGGAGGCCGATGGGCCTGATCTGAAACAGTTGCGAGCCCGGTTGGAACAGCATCGCCCCGCGTTCATCTACCTGATTCCCACCTTCCAGAACCCTTCGGCGGTGCGCTACAGCGAGACCAAGCGCGATGCCGTGGCGGCGCTGCTGGATGAGTTTGGCGTGACCCTGGTGGAAGACGAGCCCTACCGTGAGCTGACCTTCGACGGCGGCAGCGCCACGCCGATTGTCAGTCGCTTGAAGAAAGCCAGCTGGATCTACACCGGCACTGTGTCGAAAACCCTATTGCCCGGGCTACGTGTGGGTTACCTGATCGCCAGCCAGGATCTGTTCCCACACCTGCTGCGGCTCAAGCAGTCGGCGGACCTGCACACCAATCGCATCGGTCAGTGGCAGGCATTGCAATGGATCGACACCGAGCAGTACCAAAGCCATTTGAGCGAGTTGAGGGATTTTTACCGGGATCGTCGCGACCGGTTCCAGGCGGCGCTGCAAACACATTTTTCCGATATCGCGCATTGGAACGTGCCTCAGGGCGGGCTGTTTTTCTGGCTGACCCTCAAGCAACCGCTGGACACCCGCACCTTGCTCGACGCCGCGCTGGCTGCCGACGTCGCGTTCATGCCGGGAGAGCCGTTCTTTCCCGAGCCGGACAAGCATCCGGGGCACCTGCGGTTGAACTTCAGCCACATCGACCCGGCGCGGCTGGATGAGGGGCTTAAGCGGTTGGCGGGGGTGGTGCGGGAGGCTTTGGCGGTAAAAGCAGCCTGACTTATGTGGTGACTGGACTGGCCCCATCGCGAGCAGGCTCGCTCCCACAGGGTTCAGAGTCGATCACAAAACCCAGTTATCCACAGTTCCATTGTGGGAGCGAGCCTGCTCGCGATAGGGCCCGCAAATACACCGTAAAACTATCAGACTGCCGCAAACCGCTTATCCAGATAATCAATGATCACCTTGGACTCATACATCCAGGTGGTTTCGCCGTTCTCTTCGATGCGCAGGCACGGTACTTTGATCTTGCCGCCTTGCTCCAGCAGCGTCTGGCGATCCTGCTCGTTGTTTTTTGCATCCCGCAAGGCCACCGGCACGTTGAGGCGGTGCAGGGTGCGGCGGGTCTTCACGCAGAACGGGCAGGCGTGGAACTGATAGAGCGTCAGGCTGCGGGCGGCCTGATTGACTTGCGCCTGGGCTTCGGCCGGACGTTGCTTCTTGCCGGGGCGGGTGATGAAGTCGATGAAAATAATCAGCTGGCCCAGGCCAACTCGCAGCGCTTTGACGATCACGGTATTAAGCCTCACGACAGGGAAGAAGAGGGCGCGCAGCTTACCTGATTTTTCACGGGCGAAAAAAAACCGGCGATCAATGCCGGTTTTTTTCATGCGGGGGGTTACTTGATCAGGCTGAGGAACTCGCTGCGGGTCGCGGCGTTTTCGCGGAACTCGCCGAGCATCACCGAGGTGATCATCGAAGAGTTCTGCTTTTCCACACCGCGCATCATCATGCACATGTGCTTGGCTTCGATCACCACCGCCACGCCCAGGGCACCGGTCACCTGCTGGACCGCGTCGGCGATCTGGCGGCTGAGGTTTTCCTGGATCTGCAGGCGACGTGCGTACATGTCGACGATGCGTGCGACTTTCGAAAGCCCCAGCACCTTGCCACTCGGAATGTAGGCCACATGGGCCTTGCCGATGAAGGGCAGCAAATGGTGCTCGCACAGCGAGTACAACTCGATGTCCTTGACCAGCACCATTTCGCTGTTGTCGGAGCTGAACAAGGCACCGTTGGTGACTTCTTCGAGGGTCTGTTCGTAACCGCGGCAGAGGTACTGCATGGCCTTGGCAGCGCGCTTGGGCGTGTCGAGCAGGCCCTCGCGGGAAACGTCCTCGCCCAGTTGGCCGAGAATCGCGGTGTAATTCTGTTCCAGAGACATGAAACTACCTGTGGGATTTTACGCAAAGGGCAAGGGTACGGTGGCGGACACGGCGCTGCAAGCTCGGCAATCGGGTGCTACTCGTCGCGGCCTTCCATCATGGTGCGCTTGAGCATCACGTACACCGCCCCGGCGCCACCGTGTTTCGCCTGGCAGGAGGTGAAGCCCAGCACTTGCGGGTGCTGGCGCAGCCAGGTGTTGACGTGGCTCTTGATCATCGGCCGCTTGCCGTCCAGCCGCACGGCCTTGCCGTGGGTGACGCGCACGCAGCGGATTTCGAATTTGGTGGCTTCGGCCAAGAAGGCCCAGAGGGTTTCCCGGGCCTTTTCCACGGTCATGCCGTGCAGGTCGAGGCTGCCTTCGAAGGGGATCTGGCCGACCTTCAGCTTGCGCATCTGGCTTTCCTGAACGCCGTCGCGAGCCCACATCAGCTCGTCTTCAGGACCTACGTCGATCACGAACTGGTCGGACAAGCCATCCACGGTGGTGGCGTCGGTGCGCACCGTGGCGGCCTGGCGCAGCTTGGCGATTTGTGCGCGATCCGCCTTGGGTTTGCCGGTTTCGGCACGGTCGTGCTTGATCGGTTTAACACCCTGGATTGCACTTTTGAACAGGGAAAAGTCGTCGTCTTGCATGTCAGCCTCCGCGAAGGCCGGCCAGTTTACCCAACTCCTGCGGGATCCGGCGCGACAAAACGTCGGGCGGCGGGTCAGTCGTGCTTTTTCATCAAGTGAGGAGCCATGGCCAGCTCCAGGGATTGGCGGGCCCGACGGCGGCAAAGACGCCACAGCCACACGCCCAACAGCAGTACCAGCAAGCCGATCACCAGAATGATCGTTGAGCCGAGCGGGGTTGCGTTCAACTCGCCCAGGGCGGGCGGGCGACCCAGCAGGCTGGCGGCGCCCGCCATCGACAGCAGTACACCGAGCGTTGCCAGGAGCGCCGCGAGCGCGGCACCGAAACGCAAGCGCCAGTTGCTCGGGCCTTTGGGCCGCAAGCGACGTGCGTCAAAACCATCGGATAACTTCATTCCGACCTTCCTCAATGGGTATCGGCCCTTCGACCGGAAGATGTTCGGGTTGTTCCTGACACTACGGCAATTGCGGCAAATGAGAGGCTTTTGCGGATAAGCGGCGCAACGGGCCGCTTATCGAAGGGGTGTCAGATGAAATCGCGGGTCAGGGCCAGGGTGGCGAAGTTGTCCGCCATGATCGCCATTTCGGTCTGGTGCACGTGTTCGGCGCTCAGGACACCGCCCTTGTACGGCAGATCGCGAGTGGCGCAGGCGTCTTCGACCAAGGTGCAACGAAAGCCCAGGTTCTTGGCGGCACGCACGGTGGTGCTGACGCTGGAATGGCTCATGAAACCACAAACGATCAGGTCCAGGGGGCCGAGGTCCTCCAGGCGCTTTTTCAGTTCGGTGCCGTGAAACGCGCTGGGCAGCAGTTTTTCCACCACGGTTTCGTCGCCCTGGGGTTCCAGGCCGTTAATGAACTCCCCGCGTTCGCCCTGTGGGTCGAACAGCCCGCCATGGGTGCCCAGGTGACGCACATGCACGATCGGCCGGCCGGCAGCACGGGCCGCGCCGAGCAATTGCTTGATGTTCGCGACCGCCGCATCCATGCTACTCAACGCCAGGGGGCCGGCGAGGTATTCTTTCTGGGCATCGATGATGATCAGCGTCGCTTGACTCAGATTGGCCGCCGCGTAACCGCGACCGCTGAGTTGAAACATCGTTTTTGGAACGGACATTCTGGGGCTCCTTCGAGTGGGGCTTTTGCGACATTCTCCTCTGGCTGAGCGGTTCTGTGAATCGCTTCCATCGCAAGGGCCGTCGTTGCTGGCCTACAGCCTTGTCAAGATGTCTGTCTTGTTCAATAGTCAGCGCGAAAAACGGATAAATCCTACATCTGCCCCGTCCTTTTTCGTGCGTGTTTTAGGTGTGTTTGAGGCGTGCTTTGGTGAGGGGAGTGTTTGGCTGGTAGACTCGCCAGTCGTTTTTTCTGGAGTTTGCCGCCGTGATCACTTCCCGTCTCCGTACCCTGCGCGACCATATACGTTGGGCCGTCAGTCGTTTCCATGGAGAGGATCTGTTTTTCGGCCATGGCACCGACAATGCGTGGGATGAAGCCCGGCAACTGGTGTTGGGCGCGTTGCATCTGCCGTGGGAGATTGCCGATAGCTACCTGGACTGCCGTCTCGAAGATGAAGAGCTGGTCCATGTGCAACGCCTGCTGCGCCGACGCATCGCCGAACGCATCCCGGCGGCCTACCTGCTGGGTGAAGCCTGGTTCTGCGGAATGTCTTTCATCGTCGACGAGCGCGTGCTCATTCCACGCTCGCCCATTGGTGAACTGATCGAAAACCGTTTTGCGCCCTGGCTGGGTCAGGAGCCGGCACGGATTCTCGACCTCTGCACCGGTTCCGGCTGCATCGGCATCGCGTGCGCTTTCGAATTCCCCGAGGCGGAGGTGGTGCTGGCTGACCTGTCGTTCGAAGCGTTGGAAGTGGCCAACCAGAACATCGAGCGTCACGGCGTCGACGAGCGCGTGTTCACTGTCCAGGGGGATGGTTTCGAGGGCTTGCCGGGCCAGCGTTTCGACCTGATCGTGTCGAACCCGCCCTATGTCGATGCCGAAGATTTCGCCGACATGCCCCAGGAGTATCAGCACGAGCCGGAGCTGGGCCTGGCCTGTGGCGATGATGGCTTGAACCTGGTACGTCGGATGCTGGCCGAGGCCGCCGACCATCTGACCGAGAAGGGTTTGTTGATTGTCGAGGTGGGCAACAGCCAGGTCCACGTCGAGGCGTTGTATCCGGAAGTCGATTTTGCCTGGCTGGACTTCGAACGCGGCGGGCATGGTGTGTTCATGCTCAGCGCCGAACAGTGCCGTCAGCATCAGGCGTTGTTTGCTTCGCGGGTTTGACGACAATTGATCTGACGGGCGCGCCCGGGTCTGTCACCGAGGATGCAAACCTGTGGGAGCGAGCCTGCTCGCGATGAGGGGGTGTCAGTCAGTTTGAAGACTGCTGACACGGCGCCATCGCGAGCAGGCTCGCTCCCACAGGGGTTAGTCGGTGTTCAGTCTTAGCTACGCGTCGCAATCCAGATCAACAACCCGGCCTGGAACATGGCAAATGCCACCAGGCAGGTGATGGTGAAACGCAGGCCGTTGTCTTCGCGTTTGAACTTGGCGACCTTTTCTTCCTGCTGCTTGAGTTTGACTTCCTGCTCCGCCAGGTTCTGCTCGGCTTGCTGGAGCATCTGCGCGGCTTCGAGAATTTCCACGAACTGCAGTTTTTCGGTGTTCCAGTCCCCCAGCAGATTGCCAACCTGGGCTGGCTTGACGCTGCCTTTGAGGTGCTGGGCGTCGGCGTAGACCACTTCGAAACCATGGGCTTTCAGGAAGTGGTCGCGGCGCAGGCGGGTGTCTTCGTTCAGCGCGTCCTTGTTATTCAGGTCGCTGCCATCGACCCGGTAGCTCGACCAGCGCTTCTTGGCCCAGGTAATGCCCTGTGCGGCGAGGAAGCGGCCAATGCCACGGTTCAGCGGCTCGACCTGCAAGCTGTCCGGGGAAAAATACAGGCGTTTATCGACGTGGTCGGCCCAGACGTCCAGGTGATTCTGTTCCTTGCGCACCCGCTGGCCCGGCAACTGGATGCTCATGCGCAGCAAACTGCGCTCCTTGCTGTGGCGCTCGGCATAGCTGAATTCGACAAACCGCAGCGGCCGCGCACCCGTGGCACGGTCGGTCTTGAGCGGTGCCAGCCGGAGCATTTTATGGTGCTCGGCCTGCACATCCGCCCAAGGCAGCTCCGCCACTGGAGCGGCGGGCGTTTCGGCGGGGGTGTCGGGTGAAGTTTGAGTGTCAGTCATAACGGCAAAATCCTGTCCAGGCCGGCCCGTCGGCAGCCATGGCGCTGTCCGACACCGGTCTATCGGCCGTTTTTGCCAGGACTGGAGGGGAAAAACCGCTTATCGAGCGGGTAATGAGCTAATAAAACCCAGAATGTGCGTACCCAGTTCGGCCGCCAGGGGCAGGTTTGGATTTTTGTAGGAGGCCAATTGCCGCTCCATGTCGTTGGGGACGATGCGCATGACATGGTTCATGCCCTTGATCAGCGCCAGCTCGGCGTCGGGTTTGGCGGCTTGCAACTGCCTGGCGTCATCGACGCTGACTTGAATGTCATGGCTGCCCTGGATAATCAACGCTGGCATCTTCAGCGCCGCGAAAGCCTGGGCCGGCGTCTGGCGGAACAGCGAGATCAGGTAGGGCTGCACGCTAGGGCGAAAGATGACCTGCAGTTGCGGCGGCACGTTCGGGTCGAGCCGACCGGCCTTGAGGCTGTCCAGCAGCTCATTGGCGCGCACCATCAGGGGGGGAGGGAGGCGGCTGCTCAGTTGTTGACGCAGCACCTGGTCGATCGGCCGGGCACTGCCGCACAGCGAGATGACCGCAGCTGCATTGGCCTGGGGCGCTGCGAGACTGGCGATCAGTGCGCCTTCGCTATGACCCAACAGGATCAATGGACCCATTCGCGGATCGGCAGCCAGTTTGCGGCTCCAGGCCACGGCGTCGGCCACGTAGGCTTCGACGCTCAGGTTGCGTTCGTCCGGGGTCGCCGCAAGGCTGGCGGCCACCCCGCGTTTGTCATAGCGCACGCTGGCAATGTTGTGCTTGGCCAGCACCCAGGCCAGGCGCTTGAGGCTATCGTTGCGCCCGCCGTCGGGGTTGTTTCCGTCACGGTCGGTAGGACCCGACCCGGAAATGATCAGGACAACCGGCACTGGTGCGTCGGATTTGGGTAACAGCAGCGAGCCGAAAAGCTCGCCGTTGCCGGTGTCGAGGCTGATCGGTCGTTGCAGGACGGTGGCCTGGGCCAGGCTGGAAAGCAGGCCGGTCAACAGGGCAAGGCTCAAGGCAAGCAGTTTTAACATCATCACGCCATTAGTTACGAAGGTGCCGGTTGGACTGACAGGCATCGATAAGGTTCGAGGATGAACTCGTCGGGGAGCCTGCGTATACTGGCGCCCACTACGAATCCAAGGTTGAGTCTCTCAGCGTTTTTCACGGAGCACCCTGCATGTCCGGCAATACCTACGGCAAGCTGTTCACCGTTACCACCGCGGGCGAAAGCCATGGCCCGGCGTTGGTCGCCATTGTCGACGGCTGTCCGCCGGGCCTGGAGATTACCCTGGACGATCTGCAGCGTGACCTGGACCGGCGCAAGCCGGGCACCAGCCGCCACACCACCCAGCGCCAGGAAGCCGATGAAGTCGAAATCCTCTCCGGCGTGTTCGAAGGACGCACCACCGGCTGCGCCATTGGCCTGCTGATCCGCAACACCGACCAGAAGTCCAAGGACTACTCGGCCATCAAGGATCTGTTCCGCCCGGCCCACGCCGACTACACCTACCACCATAAATACGGCGAGCGCGACTACCGTGGCGGCGGCCGCAGTTCGGCCCGGGAAACCGCCATGCGCGTGGCGGCCGGCGCGATTGCCAAGAAGTACCTGGCCAGCCAGGGCATCGTGATTCGTGGCTATATGAGCCAGTTGGGTCCCATCGAAATCCCGTTCAAGACCTGGGATTCGGTGGAACAGAATGCCTTCTTCTGCCCCGACCCGGACAAGGTGCCGGCCCTTGAGGCCTACATGGACCAATTGCGTCGCGACCAGGATTCGGTCGGTGCGAAGATCACCGTGGTGGCCGAAGGTGTGATGCCGGGCCTGGGCGAGCCGATCTTCGACCGTCTCGACGCCGAACTGGCCCACGCGCTGATGAGCATCAACGCGGTGAAGGGTGTGGAAATCGGCGCCGGTTTCGCTTGTGTCGCCCAGCGTGGCACCGAGCACCGCGACGAACTGACCCCGCAAGGTTTCCTCAGCAACAATGCTGGCGGCATCCTCGGTGGCATTTCCTCGGGCCAGCCGATCGTGGCGCACCTGGCATTGAAGCCAACCTCCAGCATCACCACGCCGGGGCGCTCCATCGACATCCATGGCAACCCGGTGGACGTCATCACCAAGGGCCGTCATGACCCGTGCGTCGGCATCCGCGCCACGCCAATCGCCGAGGCGATGATGGCGATTGTGCTGATGGACCACCTGCTGCGTCATCGCGGCCAGAACGCCGATGTGCGAGTCAGCACCCCGGTGCTGGGCCAGCTTTGATGGCTGACCTGCCGACCGCCGTGGCCTGACGACCATGGCGGCTCTGCCGTACTGGCGGCTCTCCAGTTTCTATCTGTTCTATTTCGCGCTACTCGGTTCGACGGCGCCGTTTTTGGCGTTGTATTTCGATCACCTGGGGTTCAACGCGGCGCGCATCGGCGAGCTGGTGGCGATCCCCATGCTGATGCGCTGCGTGGCACCGAATATCTGGGGCTGGCTGGGGGATTACACCGGTCAGCGCCTGGCGATCGTGCGTTTTGGCGCCATTTGCACGCTGCTGACGTTCTCGCTGATCTTCATCGATCAGAGCTACGCCTGGCTGGCGCTGGTCATGGCGCTGCACGCGTTCTTCTGGCACGCGGTGTTGCCGCAGTTCGAAGTCATTACCCTGGCCCACTTGAGCGGGCAAACTTCGCGCTACAGCCAGATCCGCCTGTGGGGCTCCATCGGCTTCATCATTACCGTGGTTGCGCTTGGCCGGCTGTTCGAATGGCTGAGCCTGGACATTTACCCGGTGGCGCTGGTGCTGATCATGGGCGGCATCGTGCTCGCCAGCTTCTGGGTCCCCAATGCCCAGCCGACACAGGGGCCGCGAGTCGCGGGGGTAGGTTTTCTGCGGCAATTGCGCAACCCTGGGGTGCTGGCGTTCTATGGGTGCGTGGGGCTGATGCAGGTCAGCCACGGGCCGTATTACACCTTTCTGACGCTGCACCTGGAAGGCCTGGGCTACAGCCGCGGGTTGATCGGTATGCTCTGGGCCATTGGCGTGGTCGCGGAAGTCTTGATCTTCCTGCTGATGAGCCGGATCCTGGCGCGGTTTTCCGTGCGTCGGGTGCTGCTGGTGAGTTTCCTGCTGGCGGCGTTGCGTTGGCTGCTGCTGGGCTCACTGGCCGAATTTTTCTGGGTCCTGTTGTTTGCCCAGGTGCTGCACGCGGCGACCTTCGGCAGTTTTCACGCCGCTGCCATCCATTTCGTGCAACGTAGCTTCGGCCCACGCCAGCAAGGCCAGGGCCAGGCGTTGTACGCCGCCCTGGCCGGCATGGGCGGGGCGTTGGGCGCGTTGTATTCCGGCTACAGCTGGAACGCCCTGGGTGCCAGTTGGACTTTCAGCATCGCCAGCCTCGCAGCCTTCGCTGCAGCCGTTATCATTGCCACACGTATGCAAGAGGACAGGCCATGAGCCTTACCCGTGAACAGCTCGCCCGGGAAATCATCGACGCCGGGCGTTTTTTGTATGGCCGCGGCTGGTCCCCGGCCACCAGCAGCAATTATTCGACCCGGCTTGCCCCTGACCAGGCCTTGCTCACCGTGTCCGGCAAGCACAAGGGGCAACTGGGCCTGGATGATGTGCTCGCCACCGACCTGGACGGCAACAGCCTGGAGCGCGGCAAGACACCCTCCGCCGAAACCCTGCTGCACACCCAGCTGTATCGCTGGCGCCCGGAGATCGGCGCGGTGCTGCACACCCATTCGGTGAATGCCACGGTGTTGTCGCGCCTGACCCACCAGGCTTTCATCGACTTTGAAGACTACGAACTGCAAAAAGCCTTCAGCGGTGTGTCGACCCACGAATCCTGTGTCCGCGTGCCGATTTTCGACAACGACCAGGACATCGCGCGCCTGGCCGGCCAGGTGCAGCCGTGGCTCGAGGCTCACCCCGATTGCGTCGGCTACCTGATTCGCGGGCATGGCCTGTATACCTGGGGGCCGAGCATGAACGATGCCCTGCGCCAGATCGAAGCGTTCGAGTTCCTGTTTGAGTGTGAGCTCAAGACCCGCGCACTCCTGAACCGTTAATTTGCTGGAGCCCTAACCATGAGCAGCCTGTCCGTCTATCACGTCTCAAGCCCCGACATTCCGAACAAGGTGCTGACCCATTTCGAAGACATCGCCGCGACCCTGGCCGATAAAGGTGTTCGCTTCGACCGCTGGGAAGCGGCAACGAAAATCCAGCCAGGCGCCGGCCAGGACGAAGTGATTGCCGCCTACAAGACCCAGATCGACCGGTTGATGACCGAGCGCGGCTACGTCACGGTCGACGTCATCAGCCTCAACAGCGATCACCCGCAAAAAGCCGAACTGCGGGCCAAATTCCTCGATGAACATCGCCATGCTGAAGACGAAGTACGATTTTTCGTCGCCGGTCGTGGCCTGTTTACCCTGCACATCGACGATTACGTCTACGCCGTACTGTGCGAAAAGAATGACCTGATCTCGGTGCCTGCGGGCACGCCGCACTGGTTCGACATGGGCGAGCATCCACATTTCGTTGCCATTCGCCTGTTCAACAACCCGGAAGGTTGGGTCGCGAAGTTCACTGGCGACGACATCGCCAGCCGTTTCCCGCGCCTGGAGGACTGAGCCTGTGTCGATCAAAGCCATTCTCACGGACATCGAGGGCACCACCAGTGCGGTGAGTTTCGTGTTCGATGTGTTGTTTCCCTATGCCGCCAGGCATCTTCCGGATTTCGTTCGTCAGCATGCCAACCGCGCCGACGTCGCCGAGCAATTGGCAGCGGTGCGGCAGGACAATGGTGAGCCGGGGGCTGACACCGAGCGCGTCATCGCGATCCTGCTGGAGTGGATCGCCGAAGACCGCAAGGCCACGCCGCTCAAGGCGTTGCAGGGCATGGTCTGGGAGCAGGGGTATCAGGCGGGGCAGTTGAAAGGGCACGTTTACCCGGACGCGGTGCAGTCACTGCAGCGCTGGCATCAGCAAGGTTTACGGCTGTTCGTTTATTCCTCGGGCTCGATCCAGGCACAGAAGCTGATTTTCGGTTGTTCCGAGGCTGGCGATCTGTCGCCGTTGTTCAGTGGTTATTTCGACACCACATCGGGACCCAAGCGGGAAGTCCAGTCCTACCAGCGCATCAGCGCGGCGGTGGGCGTAGCCCCGGAGGAGATTCTGTTTCTGTCGGACATCGTCCAGGAACTGGATGCGGCCCGTGATGCCGGCATGGCTACGTGCGGAGTGGCGCGCGAGGGCGGTGAGCTGCAAGGGCATGTCACGGTGGACAGTTTTGCCCGGATCGATCCTGCGCGTTTTTGATAGAGGAGTGTGGGAGCGAGCAAGCTCGCTCCCACAACACGATCAGGCGCTGTGATAGGTCGGCAGCGCAAAACGATGCTGGCTTTGCAGCATGGCGATCTGCGGCAACTCGCTGGCCTGTTCCGCCAGGTCGCGACGGATTGCGCTGATTGCCCAGGACAGTTGGTCCCCGGCGTGCAACTGGGCGTAGGAAATTGTGCGTTTAAACAGTTTGCCTTCGCTGTTGCGCAAGGTCAGCAGGATACCGCCATCCGGGCGGGCCTGAGTGGTCACTTCGTAGTTGGAGAAGAGGGACGCAAACTTTTCTTGAATCATGTTCATATTTGACTGCTCCATGGTGGTGGCAAACCGTGGAGAGGTAGTTGCAGTGTCTGTGCCAGCGTTGGGCTTGATTAAAAAACGTTATAAAACAATCAGTTAACAATTCCTCCTATTTTTGCTTTCGTGCAACTTGCATGAATGGCCATCGTGCATCCTGCATTTTGCGTGGTCGGCTGATCTTTTGTTGAACCAAATGGATTTCTGGCGCTCATGCTCCGCCTGTCCGGAACGGTGGATACAAAACATTGCAAAAACCGCATGTACAGCGCCGGAATCGCTGGCGTAATTTCGAGCGCAATTGAGCTCCAGCCCGACAACAAGAACCCAGACCCACGAGGTCGAACGGGAGTGACCATGAGTCGTACATCCAGCGACGCCATTACCTGGGGCAAGATGCTGCGCAAGCTACCCACTATTGCCAGAGCCATTCCCCGTATCGTCAAAGGCATGAAGCTCGCCAACGTCCAGGACCCGACCCAGCCTTGCGGCCTGGGCTGGTGTTTCGAACAGGCCACCCAGCGCAATCCCCAAGGGCCGGCGTTGTTGTGTGGCGACACGGTATTGAGTTACGCGCAGGCCAACGAACAGGCCAATCGCATCGCTCATTACCTGTTGGCACAGGGCATCGGCAAGGGCGACTGCGTGGCGATTTTCATCGAGAATCGGCCAGAGATGCTGGTGACGGTGCTGGCGGTGGCGAAGGTCGGTGCGGTCAGCGCCATGGTCAACACCTCGCAGACCGGGGACGCGCTGGTGCACAGCCTGGCGTTGGTCACGCCTGTCGCGGTGGTGGTCGGGGCAGAACGGGTCGCGGCCTTCAACGACGTGCGAGCCCGCACCTCACTGTCCGGCCACCGAACCTGGTGGGTCGCCGACCAGGACAGCGCCGTCGTTCCTTCCGGTTTTGTCGATCTGATAAGTAGCAGCGCCAGCCATCCAGGTGACAACCCGGCCAGCAGTCAGCAGGTTTTTTTCAACGACCCATGTTTTTATCTCTACACCTCGGGCACTACCGGGCTGCCCAAGGCCGGGGTGTTTCGCCACGGGCGCTGGATGCGCACTTCCACCAGTTTCGGCCTGATCGCCCTGGACATGCAGCCCGCGGATGTCTTGTATTGCACGCTGCCGCTGTACCACGCCACGGGCCTGTGCGTGTGCTGGGGAGCGGCGATCTGCGGCGCCTCGGGGTTTGCGATACGGCGCAAGTTCAGCGCCAGCCAGTTCTGGAGTGACGTTCGCCGTTACCGGGCCACCACCCTGGGCTATGTCGGTGAATTGTGTCGCTACCTGGTCGACCAGCCCGCCAGTGCCGAGGACCGGCGGCACGAGGTCCGGAAGATGATCGGCAACGGCTTGCGCCCCGGGGCATGGTCGGCCTTCAAGACGCGTTTTGGTGTCGACCATATCTGCGAGCTGTACGCGGCCAGCGACGGCAATATCGGCTTCACCAATGTGCTGAATTTCGACAACACCGTCGGATTTTCCCTGATGGGCTGGGAACTGGTGCAGTACGACCATGACAGCGGGGCGCCGTTGCGCAACCTGCAAGGCCGGATGCAGAAAGTACCCAAGGGAGAACCGGGCCTGCTGATGGCGCGCATTGACGACAAGGCGCCGCTGGACGGTTACACCGATCCGGCCAAGACCGAAAAAACCATCTTCAAGGATGTCTTCGTTCCTGGTGACCGTTACTTCAATACCGGTGACCTGCTGCGCAACATCGGCTTCGGCCATGGGCAGTTCGTTGATCGCCTCGGTGATACCTATCGCTGGAAGGGCGAGAACGTCTCCACCACGGAAGTTGAAAACGTATTGCTACAGCACGCGCAAATCGCCGAGGCGGTGGCTTATGGCGTCGAAATCAATGGCACCAATGGCCGCGCCGGCATGGCGGCGATTACTCCGTCCGAATCCCTGGCTACCCTGGATTTTGCTGAGCTGTTGCAATTTTTGCAGTGCAAGTTGCCGGCCTATGCGGTGCCGTTGTTCTTGCGCATCAAGGTAAAAATGGACACCACCGGCACCTTCAAATACCAGAAAAACCGCCTCAAGAGCGAAGCCTTCGACCCGTGCGCCACGGACGATGAGCCGGTCTACGCCTGGCTGCCCGGCACCGCGACCTACGTGCGGGTCGACCGGCAACTGGCGGCGCAGATTCAGCAGGGACAGTACCGTTATTGATTCTGACTATGCACGGTGCAGAGAAAAAAGGGATGACAGGCCTGGAGTCCCTCGGGAAACTAGCCGCTTTGCGAAGACTTAAGTGGAGTTTCCCATGTCCGATACAAGCCGCCAGATGACCCCGGAAGAGGCTGCGGAGTTTGCCGAACAGGTGTTCAATGTCGCACGCCAGGGTGACGCCGCCATGATGGCCGCCTTGCTGAGCAAAGGTTTGCCCCCCAACCTGCGCAATCACAAGGGTGACACCTTGCTGATGCTGGCCGCTTACCACGGGCATGTGGAGACGGTGAAGGTATTGCTGGAAAACAAGGCTGATCCGGAAATCCGCAATGACAATGGCCAGAGCCCGATTGCCGGTGCGGCGTTCAAGGGCGACCTGGCCGTGGTCACCGCGCTGGTAGACGGCGGGGCGCAGGTGGAAGGCTCGTCCTTCGATGGTCGCACCGCGTTGATGATGGCGGCGATGTTCAATCGTGTGGAGATCGTCGATTACCTGATCAGCAAAGGCGCCGACCCCAAGGCCAAGGATGCAAACGGCGTCTCGGCGCTGGATGCAGCCAGGACCATGGGCGCGGTGGATACCACGGCGCAGTTGGAGAAGTTGTTGGGTTGATCCCTATCTTTTAGGGCTGCTTTGCAGCCCAGCGGGGATAAATCCCCTCGCCACAAAAGCTCCCAGGCCACAGCTTTCTGACTCAATCAATGTGATGCGCTATCCTGCGCGCCCTCAAAACCCAATCGCCACAGGATTTTCCCCATGAAAGCCGCACTCGTCGAACTCATCAGCAAAATAAGCTCCGGCTGCCTGGGCGATGCGGACGTTGCGAAAATCGCTGACGAAGCGGCCCAGGCCTACGCCGACCCGGCGGCTTTTCTGGCGGCCAACCCGGACATCAACTACGACGACAGCTTTCCGATTCCACTGGGCGAGTGGGTGGTGGTGGGGAGTCTGCCGGACACCGTGTTGTTTCAGGCCGACACTTATGTAGAGCTGTTCGAACAGATCGTTGCCTCGTTCGGGCCCGGTGTGGCCTTCAACCTCAAGCCCAAGCAACTGGCGAAAACCGAAGCCCTGACGGCGCTCAATCGCATCCAGATCCAGATGAGCAGTCTGAACAAGGAAAACGGCGGTTATGTGCTGATGAATTTCAGCCAGTTGCTCGACGATGAACTGCAAATGGTTCTGGTGTATGGCAACGACGTGCCACGCGTGCTGGAGCTGTGCGCCGAAGTCGGCATCGCCGCCGCGCCGGCCCTGGAAGCGTTGAAGGTTGCGATCCACGTCTGACGCAATAAAACGGAACCCTCGCCGGGCCCCCGCTATCCTAAGTGGGCATATCACCATCTGGGAGCGACACCATGGGTTCCACCTTCAACGGCCTGATTGGCCTGATCATCCTGGCGCTCGATATCTGGGCGATCATCAATGTGCTCAAGAGTGGCGCGGGAACGGGGGCAAAAGTCCTGTGGGTGCTGTTGATCCTTCTGTTGCCGGTGCTGGGCCTGATCATCTGGGCGATTGCCGGGCCGCGGGGCAACGTGCGGATCTGACCGCTTTTTGATGTTGCCCGGCAGGCCTCGGCCGCCGGGCATTACGACCCTGTCGCGACGGTGTCAGGCTGTCGCCAGTGCGTGTTTTTTCGAGGTCTTCAGGAAACTCAGCAAGGCCAGCAGCGGGAAGCCGCTGCCGATGATCACCACCCATAACCAGCCGCCGTGCTCGTACACCGCGCTGGCAATCGATGAACCAAACGCGCCGCCGACGAAGATGCTGGTCATGTACAGCGCATTGAGACGACTGCGGCTTTTGGCATCGAGGGCATAGATGGTGCGCTGGCCCAGGACCATGTTCATCTGCACACAGAAATCCAGCACCACGCCCGTAACCGCCAGGCCAATAACGCTGTAGAGCGGATGGATGAACGCTGGCAGAAAACTCAGGCTGGCCAACAGCATTGCCAGCAACGAAGCGATGCGGGTATGACCGGCATCCGCCAGGCGACCGGCAATGGGCGCGGCGATGGCGCCAATGGCACCGACCAGGGCGAACAGGGCGATTTCAGTTTGCGACAGACCATGATTGCGCGACAGTTCCAGCGGCACGGCGGTCCAGAACAGACTGAAGGTGGCGAACATGCAGGCCTGGTAAAAGGCTCGTTGGCGCAACAATGGCTGCTGGCGCAACAGGGTGCCGAGCGAGCCCAGCAGCTGGCCATAAGAGGCGCTGTGGTCGGGTTGGCGCTTGGGCACGGTCAATGCGAGGACGATGCTGATCGCCGCCATCAAGGCGGCGGCGATCATGAACATCGCCCGCCAGCCGAAGTGATCGGCCACCACGCTTGAGATCGGCCGCGCCAGCAGGATCCCCAGCAGCAGGCCGCCCATGATCCCGCCCACGACCCGCCCTCTGGACTCTTCCGGGGCCAAGTGCGCGGCCAGCGGGATCAGGACTTGCACCGACACCGAACTGAACCCCACCAGCAGCGAGACCAGCAGGAACACGTTCGGCTGGTCGGTGAACGCTGCCGCCAACAGACTGGCAATCGCCACAACGGTGGTGAGGATCATCAGGCGACGGTTTTCCAGCAGGTCCCCCAGTGGCACCAGGAAAAACAGGCCCAGGGCATAACCGATCTGAGTCAGCGAGACGATCAGGCTGGCCATGGTGCTGCTCAGGCCGACGTCGGGTGCGATCAGTTCGATGATGGGCTGGGCGTAGTAGATGTTGGCGACAATGGCGCCGCAGCAGAAGGCGAAGAGCAGGACCATGCCGCGAGTCAGGCTTGTACCGGCGGGCACGGAGGAGGGATGGGCACTCATGGCAATCTCATCATTAGCTTGAAAGGATGGCGTGAGGCTAAAGAGTTAGCGGGCTCTGGAACAGGCTTTGTGGCTGATATCGGACATGCTTGCTATTGATGATGAAACAGGCCTGATCGTTCCCACGCAGAGCCTGGGAACGATCAAATGTGGATAGGACGTTATTGCCCGCTGTAGATCTGGTCGAAAACCCCACCGTCATTGAAGTGAGTCTTCTGCACCGTGCGCCAGTCGCCGAAGGTTTTTTCCACGGACAGGAAGTCCACTTTCGGGAAACGGTCGGTGTATTTGGCCAGTACCGCAGGGTCCCGCGGACGCAGGTAGTTGGCGGCGGCGATTTCCTGGCCTTCGGGCGACCACAGGTACTTGAGGTAGGCCTCGGCGGCCTCGCGAGAACCTTTCTTCTCGACCACTTTATCGACCACGCTCACCGGTGGCTCGGCTTCGGCAGAAACGCTCGGGTAGATCACCTCGAACTGGTCGCGGCCAAATTCGCGGGCGATCATCTCGGCTTCGTTTTCAAAGGTCACCAGTACGTCGCCGATCTGGTTGGTCATGAAAGTGGTCGTCGCGGCACGGCCACCGGTATCCAGTACCGGCGCCTGCTTGAACAGTTTGCCGACGAAGGCTTTGGCCTTGTTCTCGTCACCGCCATTCTTGAGCACATACCCCCAGGCCGACAGGTAGGTGTAGCGACCGTTGCCGGAGGTCTTTGGGTTGGGCACGATCACCTGCACGCCGTCCTTGAGCAGGTCGGGCCAATCCTTCAGCGCTTTCGGGTTGCCCTTGCGCACGATGAACACGGTGGCCGAGGTGAACGGGGCACTGTTGTTCGGCAAGCGGGTGACCCAGTTTTCGGGCACCAGTTTGCCGTTATCCGCCAGGGCATTGATGTCGGTGGCCATATTCATGGTGATGACGTCAGCTGGCAGCCCGTCGATCACCGAGCGTGCCTGCTTGCTGGAACCGCCGAAAGACATCTGCACGATGATGTTTTCGTTGTGCTCGGCCTGCCAGTGTTTCTGGAAAGCCGTGTTGTAGTCCTTGTAGAAATCGCGCATCACGTCATAGGAAACGTTGAGCAGGGGCGGGGCGGCGTGGGCCAGGCTGCCAAAGGTCAGGCCAGCGGCGAGAAGGGAGGCACCAAAGAAGTTCTTCACTGCGAATTCCTTTTTATTTGAAAGGGGTTCCGGGCAATTAGCCGGCACACTAGCGGCAAGCCAATAGGCCATCAAGCATTAAAAAGTGCTTTGCTTATTCCAATTTCTTAAACAGCGCATTGCCGCAACGGGAGCAGAAAGCAGCTCCATGATCGTGGTTGTTTTTGCTGCAGACCGGACAATCATGCTTGAGCTGGTCACCGCGCATGGCCGTGGCCAGTTCAGCGGTGAAAATGCCCGTCGGCACGGCGATGATCGAGTAACCGGTGATCATCACCAGGGACGAAACCACCTGGCCCAATGCCGTCTTGGGCACGATGTCGCCAAAGCCCACGGTGGTCAGCGTGACGATGGCCCAATAGATGCCCTTGGGAATGCTGGTGAAACCGTTCTCGGGACCTTCGATGACGTACATCAAGGTGCCGAACACGGTCACCAGGGTCGAGACGCTGACCAGGAACACGATGATTTTCTGCTTGCTGCCCCGCAGCGCCGCCAGTAGGTAGTTGGCTTGCTTGAGGTAAGGGCTGAGCTTGAGCACGCGGAATATCCGCAGCATGCGAATGATCCGAACGATCAGCAGATACTGGGCGTCGCTGTAGTACAGCGCCAGGATCCCGGGCACGATCGCCAGCAAGTCCACCAGGCCGTAGAAGCTGAACGCATAGCGCAGGGGCTTGGGCGAGCAGTACAGGCGCAGGCCATATTCGACGATGAAGATGAAGGTGAACCCCCATTCGATGGCGGCCAGCAGGGAGGCGTAGTTCTGGTGCACGCTGTCGATGCTGTCGAGCATCACGATCACCAGGCTGGCGAGGATGATCAACAGCAGTGTGCTGTCGAAGCGCCGGCCGGCCACGGTGTCGGTCTGGAAAATGATCACGTAGAGGCGTTCACGCCAGTTGCTGCTATCCATAACCTTCGCCTGAACCAATAGTCAGCGAAGCCTAGGGTGATTGCCCCGCAAAGCGCAAGGCGCAGTGTCCCGACTGGCCTGTTGCCACACTCGGTGGGTGGCATGAACCAGCCAGCAGGCCAGGATGAAGGGCGCGGTCAGCGGCGCCAGACCGAGGGCAAGAAAGCCCGGTGTGAGTATGAGCGCCAGCACAATACCCGCCAGCGGCAACCATCGCTGGCGGCGTTGTTGGCTGAGGGCCAGCGCCACCAGGGCCGGGTTATAACCGCCGAGCCCCGACAGGGCTTGGGTCGTGTCGTGATGCAGCAGGGAGAACGCCAGGCCTGCGGCTGAACCCAGCATCGCCCACCCGGCGGCGCGTGGATTGGCAATCAACAATCCCACAGCGATCAGCGCACCGGCGAATGGCTGGTCAAGAAACATGACCTGACCGAGTCCGCTCCAACAAGCGGCCAGCAAATTGGCCATCGTCAGTTCAACCGAAATGGGTGATGGCTGTGCCGGGGCAAAACTCAGCAGCAACCAGCCCAGCGCCAGGAACGGCGCGGTGTAGGCGGGCAGGCACTGAGGGCCGCGGCTGCGCTTGAGCCATTGCTCGGTCAACATCGCGCTGAGGCCGCCGCTGGCAATAATCAATGGCGGCAACACGGCTGACCAGGGTAACGCGAGGCTCAATAGCAGGCCCAGCAGGATGCCGTTGTAACTGAACAGTCCGGCCTGTCGATCAACCTTGGCATAACCGCGTCGCTGGGCGGTGAGCAACCCGGCCACGCCGCCGAGTAACGCACCGCCAAACAAGGCGGGTGCGGTGAAGAGAATCGCCAGCAGGCACAGCAGACCGCACAGCGGATGACGCTGGAGGAAAATCTGGCTGAAGCCGTTGAGCAGGGCTGTGGCCCAGTCGGGGCAGTGGGTGTAGGGCATGGTGGGTATGTCTGATGGGACGGAGTTGCCCTTATCGCGAGCAAGCTCGCTCCCACACTGGATTTGCGGCGATCACAAACCCCTGTGGGAGCGAGCTTGCTCGCGATGAGGCCAGTACAAACGCTAGATCAACGTCTCAATGCGCAACGAATTGGTCGACCCCGGCTGCCCGAACGGCACGCCGGCTGTGATCAGTAGGGTGTCGCCGCGTTGGGCCATGCCCTGGGCCTGGGCGATTTCCAGGGCGGTGGAACACACTTCGTCCACCTGGCGCAGCCGATCGTTGACCACCGAATGCACGCCCCAGGCCACCGTCAGACGGCGGGCTGCTTGCAGGTTGGGCGTGAGGTTGAGGATCGGCACCGTCGGCCGCTCCCGCGCCGCCCGCAGGCTGGAGCTGCCCGATTCGCTGTAGTTCACCAGCACCGCTACCGGCAGTACGTTGCTGATACGCCGGATTGCGCAACTGATGGCGTCCGACGCCGTGGCTTCGGCCTTCGGCCGGCTGACATCCAACTGCGCCTGGTAATCCGGGCCGTTCTCCACCTGGCGGATGATCTTGCTCATCATCTGCACGGCTTCGAGGGGGTAATCGCCCGACGCGGTTTCCGCCGACAGCATCACTGCATCGGCCCCTTCAGCCACGGCGTTGGCCACGTCGGTGACTTCGGCTCGGGTGGGTGCGGGAGAAAAACGCATGGATTCGAGCATCTGCGTGGCCACCACCACCGGTTTACCAAGGGCGCGGCAGGTGCCGATGATGTTCTTCTGGATCTGCGGCACGCTTTCGGCCGGCACTTCGACACCCAAGTCACCCCGGGCAACCATGATCGCGTCGCTCAGTTCGGCGATCTCCCGAAGCTGGGTCACCGCCGACGGTTTCTCGATCTTGGCCATCAGGAATGCCTTGTCGCCAATCAACGCACGCGCCTCGCGGATGTCCTCGGGGCGCTGCACGAACGACAGCGCCACCCAGTCCACGCCCAGCTCCAGGCCAAAGCTCAAGTCGCGACGGTCCTTGGCGGTCAGCGGGCTCATGTCGAGCACGGCCTGGGGCACATTCACGCCTTTGCGGTCTGACAATTCGCCGCCGTTGAGCACTTGGGTGTCGATGGCATCGGCGTGTTTGGTGGTCACACGCAGGCGCAGCTTGCCGTCGTCCAGCAGCAGGTCCATGCCCGGCTCCAGGGCCGCGATGATCTGTGGGTGGGGCAGGTTGACCCGCTGTTCATCGCCGGGCGTGGCGTCCAGATCCAGGCGCAGGGCCTGGCCGCGTTGCAGCAGCACTTTGCCGTCGGCGAATGTACCCACGCGAAGTTTCGGGCCCTGCAAGTCCATCAGAATGCCCAGTGGGTAGTTGAGCTGCTGCTCGACGTCACGAATCCACTGGTAGCGCTGGGCGTGGTCGGCATGCTCGCCGTGGCTGAAGTTCAGGCGGAAAATATTCACGCCGGCTTGCACCAGTTCACGGATGTCATCGATCCCACGGGTTGCGGGGCCAAGGGTCGCGAGAATCTTGACCTTTTTATCAGGCGTCATGTTTGGGGTTCTCAAGAATCAGGATGGCGCGAAAGTCGTTGACGTTGGTGCGCGTCGGCTCGGTAACGATCAACGCCTCCAGCGCGGCGAAGTAGCCGTAGCCATTGTTATTGTCCAGCTCGTCGCTGGCGCTCAGGCCCAGTTCGGCGGCTCGGCGATAGCTGTCCGGGGTCATGATGGCGCCGGCGTTGTCTTCGGAACCGTCGATGCCGTCCGTGTCACCGGCCAGTGCGTAAATGCCGGGATGGCCCTTGAGGCTGTCGGTCAGGCTGAGCAGGAATTCTGCGTTGCGTCCGCCCCGGCCATTGCCGTGCACGGTGACTGTGGTTTCGCCGCCGGAGAGGATCACGCATGGCGCCGCCAGAGGCTGGCCGTGCAGGGCGATTTGCCGGGCGATACCGGCGTGGACTTTGGCCACTTCCCGGGATTCGCCTTCCAGGTCGCCGAGGATCAACGGGCTGAAACCGGCCTGGCGGGCTTTCACCGCCGCCGCTTCCAGTGATTGTTGGGGACGGGCGATCAATTGGAAGTGACTGCGGGCCAGGCGCGGGTCGCCGGGTTTGACGGTTTCCGATTCCGGGCTTTGCAACCAGTTGCGCACCGAGGCCGGTACTTCAATGTTGTAGCGCTTGAGGATCGCCAAGGCTTCGGCCGACGTACTGGGGTCGGCCACGGTGGGGCCGGAGGCGATGACCGTGGCGAGGTCGCCGGGCACATCGGAAATCGCGTAGGTGTAGACCGTCGCCGGCCAGCAGGCCTTGCCCAGGCGCCCGCCCTTGATTGCCGAGAGATGTTTGCGCACGCAATTCATCTCGCCGATGGTGGCACCGGACTTGAGCAAAGCCTTGTTGATCGATTGCTTGTCGGCCAGGGTGATGCCAGCTGCCGGCAGCGCCAGCAACGCCGAGCCGCCGCCGGACAGCAGGAAAATCACCCGGTCGTCTTCGTTGAGGTTGCTGACCAGCTCCAGCACCCGTTGGGCCACCGCCAGGCCCGCCGCATCAGGCACCGGGTGAGCGGCTTCCACTACTTCGATCTTCTGGCAAGGCGCGCCATGGCCGTAGCGGGTCACCACCAAACCGGTGACGTCGCCCTGCCAGCAGCGCTCGACCACCTGCGCCATCGCCGCGGCGGCCTTGCCGGCGCCGATGACGATCACCCGGCCGCTGCGATCGCTGGGCAGATACTGTTCAAGGACATGCTGCGGATGGGCCGCATCGATGGCTGTGGCAAACAGCTCACGCAGCAATTGTTGCGGATCGACCGACATGGCGGGCTCCCGATTTTTATTATTGGATGAAGCGACTCGATTCCCTGTGGGAGCGAGCCTGCTCGCGATGGCGTTAATCCAGTCACTTTATGTGTTGAATGTAAGACCGCTATCGCGAGCAGGCTCGCTCCCACAGGGGTTAGTGCAGGTTTACTTGTCGCGAATCGAGAAATTCGCCATGTGCTCCAACCCCTTGATCAACGCCGAGTGATCCCAGTTGCTGCCGCCGATGGCCGCGCAGGTGCTGAACACTTGCTGGGCGTTGGCGGTGTTGGGCAGGTTGATGTTCAGCTCCTTGGCGCCTTGCAGGGCCAGGTTCAGGTCCTTCTGGTGCAGGCTGATGCGGAAGCCCGGATCGAAGGTGCCCTTGATCATGCGCTCGCCGTGTACTTCCAGGATCTTCGAGGAGGCAAAACCGCCCATCAGCGCTTCGCGAACCTTGGCCGGATCGGCGCCGTTCTTCGCGGCGAACAGCAGGGCTTCGGCCACGGCCTGGATGTTCAGCGCGACGATGATCTGGTTCGCCACTTTCGCGGTCTGGCCGTCGCCGTTGCCACCTACCAGGGTGATGTTCTTGCCCATGGCCTGGAACAGCGGCAGGGCGCGCTCGAAAGCGCCGCTGTCGCCACCGACCATGATGCTCAGCGTGGCGGCCTTGGCGCCGACTTCACCACCGGAGACGGGGGCATCGAGGTATTGCGCGCCTTTTTCATTGATCCTGGCCGCGAACGCCTTGGTGGCGGTGGGGGAGATCGAGCTCATGTCGATGACCACCTTGCCCGTGCCCACGCCCGCCGCGACGCCATCGGCCCGAAACAGCACGTCATCGACCTGCGGGGTGTCCGGGACCATGACGATGATGAACTCGGCTTCCTGGGCGACTTCCTTCGGGTTGGCCAGCGCCACCGCGCCGCCGGCCAGCAGATCGGCGGGGGCCGGATCGTGGTGCTGGCTCAGGAACAGACTGTGCCCGGCCTTTTGCAGGTTCATTGCCATGGGATGGCCCATGATGCCGGTGCCGATGAATCCGATTTTAGCCATGAGAAAATCCTCTCTTATTTAGATGTCCCGGGTCTCTGTGGCGAGGGAGCTTGCTCCCGCTGGGTCGCGAAGCGGCCCCAGAAATCCATGTTGGGTGAAAAATCATGCGTCTGCTTCGCAGCCGAGCGGGAGCAAGCTCCCTCGCCACAAAGGCCGTATCGGGTCAAATCGCGTTATGGCTTTTCAGCCACCCCAGACCCGCTTCCGTGCTGGTCAGCGGCTTGTATTCGCAGCCGACCCAGCCCTGGTAACCGATGCGGTCCAAGTGTTCGAACAGGAAGCGGTAGTTGATCTCGCCGGTTCCCGGCTCGTTGCGTCCCGGGTTGTCCGCCAGTTGCACATGGTTGATCTGACCCAGGTGCGCCGACAGGGTCCGGGCCAGGTCGCCTTCCATGATTTGCATGTGGTAGATGTCGTATTGCAGGAACAGGTTGGCGCTGCCCACCTGCTCGCGGATCGACAGGGCCTGGGCGGTGTTGTTCAAGTAGAAACCGGGAATGTCGCGGGTGTTGATGGCTTCCATCACCAGCTTGATGCCTTTGGCCTGCAGCTTCTCGGCAGCGTATTTCAGGTTGGCGACGAAGGTTTTCTCCACCAGGGCCTTGTCGCAGTTCTGCGGACAAATGCCGGCCAGGCAGTTGACCTGGGTGTTGCCCAGCACCTGGGCATAAGCGATCGCCAGGTCAACGCCCGAGCGGAACTCTTCAACCCGGTCCGGAAGACAGGCAATGCCGCGCTCGCCCTTGGCCCAGTCGCCGGCCGGCAGGTTGAACAGCACCTGGGTCAGGCCATTGGCCTGGAGCAGCGCCTTGAGCTCGGCGGAGCTGTAGTCATAAGGGAACAGGTATTCGACACCGGTGAAACCGGCCTTGGCGGCCGCTTCGAAACGGGCGAGGAAATCCTGCTCGGTGAACAGCATGGACAGGTTGGCTGCAAAACGCGGCATGATGGTCTCCTATAAATAGTTGGCAGGCCCCCTGTGGGAGCGAGCTTGCTCGCGATAGCGGTGTGTCTGCTTGCATCCATGTTGAATGTAGCGCCGTCATCGCGAGCAAGCTCGCTCCCACAGGAGTGCGTCGGCATTCAATCGAGCAACGAAATCGCTGTCGGCGCATCGTTGCCCACCAGCGCCAGGTCTTCGAATTCGTTGACGGCGTTGATCTCGGTGCCCATGGAAATGTTGGTCACCCGTTCCAGGATGATCTCGACGATCACCGGCACCTTGAATTCTTCGATCAACTCCTGGGCCTTGCGCAGCGCCGGCTGGATGCCGGACGGTTCGAACACCCGCAGCGCCTTGCAACCCAGGCCCTCGGCCACGGCGACGTGGTCCACGCCATAACCGTTGAGTTCCGGGGCGTTGAGGTTGTCGAAGGACAGCTGCACGCAGTAGTCCATGTCGAACCCGCGCTGGGCCTGGCGGATCAACCCCAGGTAGGAGTTGTTCACCACTACGTGGATGTACGGCAGCTTGAACTGCGCGCCTACCGCCAGCTCTTCGATCATGAACTGGAAGTCATAGTCGCCCGACAGCGCCACGACCTTGCGGCTCGGGTCGGCCTTGACCACCCCCAGTGCCGCCGGAATGGTCCAGCCCAACGGGCCGGCCTGGCCGCAGTTGATCCAGTGGCGCGGTTTGTAGACGTGCAGGAACTGCGCCCCGGCGATCTGCGACAGCCCGATGGTGCTGACGTAGCAGGTGTCCTTGCCGAACACCTGGTTCATTTCTTCGTACACACGCTGGGGCTTGACCGGCACGTTGTCGAAGTGGGTCTTGCGCTGCAGGCTGGCCTTGCGCTGCTGGCAGTCCTGCAGCCAGGCGCTGCGGTTTTTCAGTTTGCCGGCGGCTTGCCATTCGCGGGCGACTTCGATGAACGCCGTCAGTGCCGAAGCGGCGTCGGACACAATGCCCAGGTCGGGGGTAAACACACGGCCGATCTGGGTCGGCTCGATGTCCACATGAATGAAGGTGCGGCCTTCGGTGTAGACATCCACCGAACCGGTGTGGCGGTTGGCCCAGCGGTTGCCGATACCCAGCACCACGTCCGATTTGAGCAGCGTCGCATTGCCATAGCGGTGGGAGGTTTGCAGGCCGACCATGCCGACCATCAGCGGGTGATCGTCAGGGATGGTGCCCCAGCCCATCAAGGTAGGGATGACTGGGATGCCGGTCAGTTCAGCGAACTCCACCAGCAGCTCGCTGGCATCGGCGTTGATGATCCCGCCGCCGGCCACCAGCAAGGGGCGCTCGGCCTGATCGAGCATGGCCAGGGCCTTTTCGATCTGCACGCGGTTGGCGGCGGGTTTGGCCAGGGGCAGCGGTTGGTAGGCGTCGATGTCGAATTCGATCTCGGCCATCTGCACGTCGAACGGCAGGTCGATCAACACCGGGCCCGGCCGGCCGGAGCGCATCTCAAAGAAGGCTTTCTGGAAAGCGTACGGCACCTGGCCCGGTTCCAGAACGGTGGTGGCCCACTTGGTCACCGGTTTGACGATGCTGGTGATATCCACAGCCTGGAAATCTTCCTTGTGCAGGCGGGCGCGGGGCGCTTGGCCGGTGATGCACAGGATCGGGATCGAGTCGGCCGAAGCGCTGTAGAGCCCCGTCACCATGTCGGTCCCCGCCGGTCCCGAGGTGCCGATGCACACGCCAATGTTACCGGCCTTGGTGCGGGTGTAGCCCTCGGCCATGTGGGAGGCGCCTTCAACGTGGCGAGCGAGGACATGATCGATGCCACCCACCTTTTGCAGGGCAGAGTACAGCGGGTTGATCGCGGCACCCGGGATGCCGAAGGCGGTGTCCACGCCTTCACGGCGCATCACCAGAACGGCGGCTTCGATTGCTCTCATTTTGCTCATGATTTTGTGCCTCTTACGTTTTGTAATTGTATACAAGTGGCTTTGCGTTGAGTGTATTCACGGCGGACGGCGCAGGTCAATCCATTTTCTCAAGCACCTGTTTCATTCGTCGGAAGGCCGTAAATGCTGTGGCTTTTCGTCGATAAGGTTACGTTGTTGGATTTATTGTATACAAAAAATATTATCATTGTGTTCTATTGTTTGCGTCTGGTTTTGCCAAAGGCATTGCCAGGAACGCTTCCCACAACAAAAAAAGGACAGCACCCATGAGCGCTTTAACCTTGAAAGTCGCCGTCAGCCTGACGGGGCAAGCCCTTGCCGCAGGCCGTGAAATCAGCGCTGCACCGCTGACCATTGCGGTCCTGGACAGCGGCGGCCATCTGATTGCCTTGCAACGCGAAGACGGTGCGAGCCTGCTTCGCCCTCAGATCGCCATCGGCAAGGCCTGGGGCGCCATCGCCCTGGGCAAAGGCTCGCGCCTGCTGGCCCAGGACGCCCAACAACGCCCGGCGTTCTTTGCCGCTTTGAATGGGTTGGGCCAAGGCAACGTCGTACCGGCCCCGGGTGGGGTGTTGATCAGGGATCAGGAGGGGAGGGTGCTGGGGGCGATTGGTGTCAGTGGGGATGTTTCGGATGTGGATGAGCAGGTGGCGATCAGGGCCGTGGAGGCGCTGCAGTTGAGGGCGGATGTCGGGGTGGTTGCTTGATTTTGTGGTGAATGGACTGGCGTCATCGCGAGCAAGCTCGCTCCCACAGGGGTTGATGTTGGACACATAATGTCTGAACACCGCAAACCCTGTGTGGGAGCGAGCTTGCTCGCGATGATGACCTCCCAGACACATCCAGCCAAGAGTCTGCCCGGTATTCAAAATCCACTGATCTAGCCTTTGATGACCTGATCATTGGAGAGGCGAAGGAATGCCTGATTTACCTGCTTCACATCGCTTGCGTACTGGCCGTTACGGTGAGTTGAATCGAATCTATTTATTGACCTCTAACACGGCTGAGCGAAAGCCGATTTTTCAGGATTTCGCTTTAGGCAGGTTGGTCGTTGAACAGTTTCGATGTGCCCAGGATGAGGGATGGGCGAAGTCACTGGCTTGGGTGGTCATGCCTGATCATTTCCATTGGTTGATTGAATTGCAGCAAAGCCCGTTGAATGAGTTGATGCAAAAAACCAAGTCCTTGAGTGCTCGGGCGGTGAACATATCCACAGGGCAGAGAGGTCGCCTTTGGCAACCGGGATACCATGACCGCGCACTGCGGCGGGAAGAAGAGTTGATCATAATGGCGCGCTATGTCGTCGCTAACCCGTTGCGGGCAGGTCTCGTGAAGCGGCTTGGCGATTATCCGCTGTGGGATGCCATTTGGCTTTGACTTGAAATCGAGCTGTCTTCAATCGCGAGCAAGCTCGCTCCCACAAGGGATTCAGGTTTGCTAGCAGAACCTATATTCACAACAAAACCTGTGGGAGCGAGCTTGCTCGCGATAAAGGCAACTCGATCTATCAGCCTGGCTCACACCCCTTCAACACCAACCGAATAATCGTCTGCGCCGCCGCTTCGTAATCCGCCTCATCCAGCTTCGCCTTGCCGGTCACGGCGCTGATCTGCCAGTCGAAATCGGCATAGGTCTGGGTGGCGGCCCAGATGCTGAACATCAGGTGGTTGGGGTCGATGGGGGCGATCTGGCCGCGGTCGATCCAGGTCTGGATGCAGTCGATGTTGTGCCGGGCCTGGGCGTTGAGTTGTTCCACCAGGTCGGCACTCAGGTGTGGGGCGCCGTGCATGATTTCGCTGGCGAAGACTTTTGAGGCGAAGGGCAGGTCGCGGGAGATGCGGATCTTGGAGCGGATGTAGTGGCTCAGCACTTCGCCGGGCACGCCGTCCGCGTTGAACGGGGTCGAGGCCTGGAGGATTGGCTCGATGATACTTTCCAGCACCTCGCGGTAGAGGTTTTCCTTGGATTTGAAATAGTAGTAGACGTTGGGTTTTGGCAGGCCCGCCTTGGCCGCGATATCGCTGGTTTTGGTCGCCGCGAAGCCCTTGTCGGCAAACTCTTCGCTGGCGGCACGCAGGATCAGTTCTTTGTTGCGCTCGCGGATAGTGCTCATAAACCCAGGGGTTCCTTGCCTGTTCTGGCGGTTGCGCATGGTAGCACCGGCCTCGCGAAGCGCTCAAGAATGCCCCGCGGCCACGTCGGGCGCGCTATGCTGCGCAGCATTATTGTTCAAGGAGTTCCTCCATGGCCGGAAGCAGTTTGCTGTTACTGATCGACGATATCGCCACAGTGCTCGACGATGTTGCATTGATGACCAAGATGGCCGCCAAGAAAACCGCCGGCGTGCTCGGCGATGACCTGGCGCTCAATGCCCAGCAGGTGTCAGGCGTGCGTGCCGAGCGGGAAATACCGGTGGTCTGGGCGGTGGCCAAGGGGTCGTTCATCAACAAACTGATCCTGGTGCCGTCGGCGTTGGCCATCAGCGCTTTCGTGCCCTGGCTGGTGACGCCACTGCTGATGGTGGGGGGCGCCTACCTGTGCTTCGAAGGGTTCGAGAAACTGGCCCACAAGTTCCTTCACAGCAAGGCGCAAGACCAGGCCGAGCATGCGCAACTGGTCGAGGCCGTGGCCAATCCGGCGGTCGATCTGGTGGCCTTCGAAAAGGACAAGATCAAAGGTGCGATACGCACCGACTTCATCCTCTCGGCGGAAATCATCGCCATCACCCTCGGCACCGTCGCTGATGCACCGCTGACCCAGCAGGTGATCGTGCTGTCGGGTATCGCCATCGTCATGACCGTCGGCGTCTATGGTTTGGTGGCCGGGATCGTCAAGCTCGATGACCTGGGGTTGTGGCTGACGCAGAAGCCGGGGCAATGGGCCAAGAGCGTCGGTGGCGCCATCCTGCGCGCCGCGCCCTACATGATGAAAGGCCTGTCGGTGATCGGCACGGCGGCGATGTTCCTGGTGGGCGGCGGCATCCTGACCCATGGCGTGCCGGTGGTGCATCACTGGATCGAAGGTGTGACGGCCAGTGCTGGCGGCGCCGGGTTCATTGTGCCGTTGCTGCTTAATGCGGTGGCCGGGATTGTGGCGGGGGCGCTGGTGTTGGCGGGAGTGATGGTGGTGGGCAAGGTCTGGAAAGCGCTGAAAAGCTGAATCTGACAACAGATGACAACTGTGGGAGCGAGCCTGCTCGCGATAGCGGTCTACCAGCCAACATAAATGTTGAATGGCAGGCCCTCATCGCGAGCAGGCTCGCTCCCACAGTGGGTTTTGGGGTGGCCGGGAGTTACTCGGCAATCTGCAACTTGCGCGACTCGGTATACACGTAACGCACCTTCTCATATTCGAATGGCGAGTTCAGTTGGCCATAGCGGAAGCTGGTCTGGTGGCGCTTGTCCACGGCGCGCAGGAGCAGCAGTTCCGGGTGGTTGCCGCTGACTTCTGAAACGTTGAGGAAGTTGATCGCCGATTCAGCCGTGTAGTCCACCAGCAATCCCGAGGTATCGCGAAGGTTCGAAGGGCCGAAGATCGGCAGTACGAAATACGCGCCGCCGGGCACGCCATAGAAGCCCAGGGTCTGACCGAAGTCTTCGCTCTGGCGCGGCAAGCCCATGGCGGTGGCCGGGTCCCACAGGCCGGCGATGCCGACGGTGGTGTTGAGCAGCAGGCGTGCCGTGGTTTCCATCGAACGCTTGCCCTTGAATTGCAGCAGGCTGTTCATCAGGTTCGGCACGTCTCCCAGGTTATTGAAGAAGTTGCTCACCCCGGTGCGCAGGAAGCCTGGCGTGATGTAACGGTAACCATCGACGACTGGCAGGAAGACCCACTGATCGAATCGATAATTGAAGTGGTAAACGCGGCGGTTCCAGGACTCCAGCGGGTCATAGACGTTCAGGGCGTTGAGGGTCGAGCGTTCGAACTCGCGCTGGTCCAGCCCGGGGTTGAACTTGAGCTTGCTCAACGGTTCCTTGAAACCGTCGGAGTCCACCACCACAGGCGCGTTGGCCTTGCTGTTATCGGCGTGGACCATGCCAGCACTCATTAACGCGGCGATAAGCAGGAGATATTTAGCCACGGAAGAACTCCAGCATGGCGTCGCTGTTGACGCGGTAGTTTAGGTTGCCGCAGTGGCCGCCCAATGGGTAAACCGTCAGGCGGTCGCCAAAGGTCTTGCGCAGGAAGCCCAGATCGCCCGGGCCGAGGATGACGTCGTCGGCGTTGTGCATGACGGCAATCTTCGGACTGTCGTGCAGGTAATCCTTGAGCGCATAAAGGCTGACCTGATCGATCAGTTGCAACAGGCTGCCGCCGTCGGTGCGCGCGCGCCACATCGGAATCACCTGCTCGGTGAGATAGCAGTCGAAATCGCATTGCAACGCGCGCTTGAGGAACGGCGTCAGGCTGGTGCTTTCGGTAATCGGGAATTTGGGCGGGATGATCAGGCCGCGACGGTTGATCAGGTCCGAGGTGAATGCAATGTCGGCCGCCGAGAAGCGGAACGAAGTGCCGATCAGCATCGCCATCTGCTCGTTGGTCAGGTGCTGCTTGGACTGCTGGAAATCATAGAGCAGGGCATCGTTGAGATCGATGTAGCCTTTTTGCTGGAAATAACGAGTCAGCTTGTTGAGCACCAATTCATAAAAAGTGGTGGTGTTGTTGATGCCCTTGACCTCGGTCTGGACCAGTTTGTCCAGGTTGGTGATCGAGGTGTAGAGGTTGACCGGCGGGTTGAGCAGCAGCACTTTCTTGAAGTTGAAGCTGCGTCGGGTTTCGTCCAGATGGGCGACGAAGGCCGCGTCCAGGGCGCCGAGGCTGTAGCCGGTGAGGTAATACTCGGTCACGGGCAACTTGGGGTTCTGCGCGCGCACGGCCTGCATCACCCGGTACATGTCTTCGGCGTCTTCCTTGGTGATGCCGGGTGTGGCGAAGCGCGAAGCGGCACTCATGAAGTCAAAGCTGGTGGGCGACGACAGCTGCACCACGTGGTAACCGGCCTTGTAATAGAGGCGCTTGAGGTATTCGTTGAGGCTGCTGTCGTATCGTGCGCCGGTGCCAGCGATCAGGAAGATCAGCGGCGCGGGCTTGTCCTGGGTCGCCATGCGGTAGGTGAGGCTTTTCACCGGCCAGAAATTGTCTGGCAGGATGAACTCGCGTTCCGGGCGCAGGGTCAGGCTGTGGTCCGCCTGGTCGATATCTTCGATCAAGGGCAGTTCCGGGCGCAGGTCCGGTGGCGTAGTGGCGATGGTCGCCTCGAACGGGTTGGTCAAGGGGTAGCCATAGCTGGCGGCATCGATGTCCACCGCCAGCGCGGACGCACTCAGAATAAGGCCGCCGGCGAAGGCAGCGAAGCGCAAGGAATGGAGCATGACTGGATCCCTTAAAGGAAGATGCCGATTGAAGTTCGCAGGCTATGACCGCCGAAGTGAAGCCAAGTGCCATGATTGGCACAAAACAGGTACAAACGGGGCGCAATAGTAGCGCGAAGATACACGTTCACGCGTGGTAGCGGCTAGTTATCTGGCGGTTTGCCGAAGTCTGGCGTGACCGCCAGGACGGCATTTTTGTTGGCCCGAATGGCGCAGGCAGGTAGCTGGCGTTCTGATGTCGTTTCTCGTTGCTTCAACGTCGCAGGCAGAGCAGGTTCCAGATCGGCGCAGGTTGATGATCAACGAGTCAGTACTCCACTGACGTTCGAACCGGTTTTGCAGGCGAGCGTGATGGGGGCGCTGTGCACCATAACAATACGTTGACGCCGCTCGGCATCCGTCGGGCGCAGCACTTTCGGGGAAGTAACGATGAGAATGCGACGACTCTTGGGCGCAGGTGCCGCACTGGTACTGGCGATCAGCTCCACACTGGCCAGCGCCGAAACCAAAACCCTGAGCATCGGCTATGTCGATGGCTGGTCCGACAGCGTCGCGACCACCCATGTGGCGGCCGAAGTCATCAAGCAGAAACTGGGCTATGACGTGAAGCTGCAAGCGGTTGCGACCGGGATCATGTGGCAAGGCGTAGCCACTGGCAAACTCGACGCGATGCTCTCGGCCTGGCTGCCGGTGACCCATGGCGACTACTGGACCAAGAACAAGGATCAGGTGGTCGACTACGGTCCGAACTTCAAGGATGCAAAAATCGGCCTGATCGTGCCGGAGTACGTCAAGGCCCAGTCCGTGGCCGACCTCAAGACCGATGACAGCTTCAAGAACCGCATTGTCGGTATCGACGCTGGTTCAGGTGTCATGATCAAGACCGAGCAGGCCATCAAGGATTACGACCTGACCGGGTATCAACTCAAGGCCAGTTCCGGCGCCGGCATGATTGCCGAGCTGACCCGTGCCGAGAAGAAAAAAGAATCCATCGCCGTCACCGGTTGGGTGCCGCACTGGATGTTCGCCAAGTGGAAACTGCGCTTCCTGGAAGACCCGAAAGGCGTTTACGGCGCGGCTGAAACCGTGAACAGCATCGGCAGCAAGGAGCTGGACACCAAGGCGCCGGAAGTGGTCGCGTTCCTGAAGAAGTTCCAGTGGAACTCGAAAGACGAAATCGGTGAGGTCATGCTGGCGATTCAGGAGGGCGCCAAGCCGGACGCCGCTGCCAAGGATTGGGTTGCCAAACACCCGGATCGCGTGGCGGAGTGGATCAAGTAATCGACTTGGTCTGACTGTTCCGAAAGCCGCATGACTGTCTGTCATGCGGTTTTTTTGTGCCCGAAATTCCTGGATTCCCCACAATCCCCTTGTGGGAGCGAGCTTGCTCGCGATAGCGGTACATCTGCTTGCATCCTTGTTGAATGTAGCGCCTCCATCGCGAGCAAGCTCGCTCCCACAGGAGGGCAATTGTGAAAGTGTGCGGGAAACCGGCAGCACCGTCATGTCGTTCTAATACTAAGGTCGTCTGGAACCTGGCCTTCAGCCGCATAGAGTAGAGCTGTTCCAATTAAATCTGTGCTGCGAGGATAAAAACAATGAACGACAGCATTTACCTCTCGATTCAAAACAGCCCGCGCTTCAAGGAGCTGGTGAGAAAAAGAGAAAAGTTCGCCTGGATTCTCTCGGCGATCATGCTTGGGTTGTATTCAGGCTTCATTCTTCTGATCGCCTACGGGCCGCATGTTCTCGGGGCCAAGATTTCGCCCGAGTCCACCATTACCTGGGGTATCCCCATAGGTGTCGGCCTGATCGTCTCGGCCTTCATCCTGACCGGTATCTACGTGCGACGCGCCAACGGTGAGTTCGACGATCTGAACAATGCGATTCTCAAGGAGGCTCAGCAATGATCCGGCGTCTAATGGCTCTGTTGAGCATCGCAGCTTTCGCACCGGGGGCCTGGGCGGCTGAAGCCCTGACCGGTGCCGTGCAGAAACAACCGCTTAACGTTTCGGCCATTGTCATGTTCGTGGCTTTCGTTGGCGCGACCTTGTGCATTACCTACTGGGCGTCCAAGCGCAACAACTCGGCAGCCGACTACTATGCGGCGGGCGGGCGGATCACCGGTTTCCAGAACGGCCTGGCGATTGCCGGTGACTACATGTCGGCGGCGTCCTTCCTGGGGATTTCCGCGCTGGTGTTCACGTCTGGCTACGACGGTCTGATCTACTCCATCGGCTTTTTGGTCGGCTGGCCGATCATTCTGTTCCTGATCGCCGAGCGCCTGCGTAACCTGGGTAAATACACCTTTGCCGACGTGGCGTCCTACCGCCTGGGGCAAACCCAGATCCGCACCTTGTCTGCCAGCGGCTCGCTGGTCGTGGTGGCGTTCTACCTGATCGCGCAGATGGTGGGTGCCGGTAAGCTGATCCAGCTGCTGTTCGGCCTGGATTATCACGTTGCGGTGATTCTGGTCGGTATCCTGATGTGCCTCTACGTGCTGTTCGGCGGCATGCTGGCCACTACCTGGGTACAGATCATCAAGGCGGTGCTGTTGCTGTCGGGCGCTTCGTTCATGGCGCTGATGGTCATGAAGCACGTCAACTTCGACTTCAACATGCTGTTCTCCGAGGCGGTCAAGGTTCACGCCAAGGGTGAAGCGATCATGAGCCCTGGTGGCCTGGTCAAGGATCCGATCTCGGCGTTCTCCCTGGGTCTGGCGCTGATGTTCGGTACCGCTGGCCTGCCGCACATTCTGATGCGCTTCTTCACCGTGAGTGACGCCAAGGAAGCTCGCAAGAGCGTGCTGTACGCCACTGGCTTCATCGGTTACTTCTACATCCTGACCTTCATCATCGGCTTCGGCGCGATCCTGCTGGTCAGCACCAACCCGGCCTTCAAGGACGCGGCAGGTGCCTTGCTGGGTGGCAACAACATGGCGGCGGTGCACCTGGCTGACGCGGTGGGTGGCAGCATCTTCCTGGGCTTCATCTCGGCCGTAGCCTTTGCCACCATCCTGGCGGTAGTGGCGGGTCTGACCCTGGCCGGTGCCTCGGCGGTGTCCCATGACCTGTATGCCAGTGTCGTCAAGAAAGGCAAAGCCAACGAGAAGGATGAGATCCGCGTGTCGAAGATCACCACCATCGCCCTGGCGGTGCTGGCGATCGGCCTGGGCATCCTGTTCGAGAAGCAGAACATCGCGTTCATGGTGGGCCTGGCGTTCTCCATCGCGGCAAGCTGCAACTTCCCGGTACTGCTGCTCTCGATGTACTGGAAGAAACTGACCACCCGTGGCGCCATGATCGGCGGCTGGCTGGGCCTGGTCAGTGCGGTGGGCCTGATGGTGCTCGGTCCGACCATCTGGGTGCAGATCCTGGGGCACGAGAAGGCGATCTTCCCGTATGAATACCCTGCGCTGTTCTCGATGGCCATTGCCTTCGTCGGCATCTGGTTCTTCTCCGTCACCGACAAGTCGGCTGAAGGCGTGAACGAGCGTGCACTGTTCTTCCCGCAGTTTGTGCGTTCGCAGACTGGCCTGGGGGCGAGTGGGGCGGTTAACCATTGATGTAGCGAGAAGTGCTTGAAGAAATACCCCGGTCGAGAGGCTGGGGTATTTTTTTGTGCCGGGTTTAAGGATGGCAGGGCTGCCGTCATCGCGAGCAAGCTCGCTCCCACAGGGGATTTTCAGTGAGTACAGGTTCTGTGTTCACAACAGGTCAACTGTGGGAGCGAGCTTGCTCGCGATGACGTCGGACCGGTCAATGCCGCTTCTGGATCAGATGAAAAGAGGCACAAACAAAACAGCCCCTGCTCTTATATAAGAAGCAGGGGCTGTTTCGGTGCAGCTCAAGACCTCATTGCAAGGCAGGTCTTACTTGCGGTCTTCCAGCTGGGTGATGTCACGCGACTCGTAGCCGGTGTACAACTGGCGCGGGCGGCCGATCTTGTACGGGCTGGAGAGCATTTCCTTCCAGTGGGAGATCCAGCCCACGGTCCGCGCCAGGGCGAAGATCACGGTGAACATGCTGGTTGGAATGCCGATCGCCTTGAGGATGATCCCCGAGTAGAAGTCGACGTTCGGGTACAGCGAGCGTTCGATGAAGTACGGGTCGGTCAGGGCGATCTCTTCCAGGCGCATGGCCAGTTCGAGTTGCGGATCGTTCTTGATCCCCAGTTCCTTGAGCACTTCGTCGCAGGTCTGCTTCATGACGGTGGCGCGCGGGTCGCGGTTCTTGTAGACCCGGTGACCGAAGCCCATCAGCTTGAATGGATCGTTCTTGTCCTTGGCCTTGGCGATGAACTTGTCGATGTTCGAGACATCGCCGATTTCATCGAGCATGGTCAATACCGCTTCGTTGGCACCGCCGTGGGCCGGGCCCCAGAGTGCGGCGATACCGGCGGCGATACAGGCGAACGGGTTGGCACCCGAGGAGCCGGCCAGGCGCACGGTGGACGTGGAGGCGTTCTGCTCGTGGTCGGCGTGGAGGATGAAGATCCGGTCCATGGCCTTGGCGAGCACCGGGCTGATCGGTTTGATCTCGCACGGGGTGTTGAACATCATATGCAGGAAGTTTTCTGCATAAGTCAGGTCGTTGCGCGGGTACATCATGGGCTGGCCCATGGAGTACTTGTAGACCATGGCTGCCAGGGTTGGCATCTTGGCCACCAGGCGGATCGCGGAGATTTCGCGATGCTGGGGGTTATTGATGTCCAGGGAGTCGTGGTAGAAGGCCGAGAGGGCGCCGACAACGCCGCACATGACGGCCATCGGGTGGGCATCGCGACGGAAGCCGTTGAAGAAGGTCTTCAACTGTTCGTGAACCATGGTGTGGTTCTTCACGGTGCTGACGAACTGGGCCTTTTGCTCTGCGGTTGGCAGCTCGCCGTTGAGCAGCAGGTAGCAGGTTTCCAGGTAGTCCGACTTTTCAGCCAGTTGTTCGATCGGGTAGCCGCGGTGCAGCAGGATGCCGTTGTCGCCGTCGATATAGGTGATTTTCGACTCGCACGAAGCGGTCGACATGAAACCCGGGTCAAAGGTGAAACGGCCCGTGGCCGTCAGGCCCCGTACGTCGATTACATCGGGACCAACGGTGCCGGTTAAAATGGGCAGCTCGACGGGGGCTGCGCCCTCGATGATCAACTGCGCTTTTTTGTCAGCCATGTGGCCTCCTATTAATGCTTGGAATCATCAGACAGACCCCCCACGCAGGGCCCGCACCACTATAGTGAGATAAATTCGAATGTCAATTTGCCTAAAGTCTTGCTCCAGAAGGCTTTAACCGGACTTTTTCCGCGAAATTGCCTGCCGTTTACGCCTTTTGCTTCATATGTGCAATGCGCTATTAGGGGAAGGTGAACGCGTTGTCATTAGTAGCCTAACTGTCTATACTCGGCCACCGACCGCCAGGGGCTTTTGGGCCTGCTTTCTTGGGGGTCGTCACTCCCTGGGTGGTGAGTACCTGACCAGTGCGCGCCCCAACAACTTTGCCCTGATTGTTAGGGGCTCTTCAGTGTGAAAAAAAGCCGTGAAAAGCCAACGACCTGTAAACCTAGACCTAAGGACCATCAAACTCCCAGTCACTGCTTACACGTCCATTCTTCACCGTATCTCCGGTGTCATTCTCTTCGTCAGCCTGGCCATCATGCTTTATGCATTGGACAAGTCGCTCGACTCGGAAGAAGGCTTCGGTCAGGTGAAAGCGTGTCTGACCAGTCCGCTAGCCAAGCTAGTGATTTGGGGCATCCTGTCCGCCTTGCTGTATCACCTGGTTGCCGGTGTGCGCCACTTGATCATGGACATGGGCATCGGTGAGACGCTGGAAGGCGGCAAGCTGGGCTCGAAAATCGTTATCGCCGTTTCCGTGGTGGTAATCGTTCTGGCAGGAGTCTGGATATGGTAACCAACGTCACGAACCTTTCCCGTTCGGGCCTCTATGACTGGATGGCGCAGCGTGTGTCTGCGGTCGTTCTCGCGGCTTACTTCATTTTCCTGATCGGATATGTCGTAGCAAACCCTGGCCTTGGCTATGCCCAATGGCACGAACTGTTCGCAAACAACTGGATGCGTATCTTCAGTCTGCTGGCGCTTGTCGCACTGGGCGCTCACGCCTGGGTCGGCATGTGGACCATCGCGACCGACTACCTGACGCCGATGGCGTTCGGCAAGTCGGCGACTGCCGTACGTTTCCTCTTCCAGGCAGTATGCGGCGTCGCGATGTTTGCGTACTTCGTCTGGGGTGTGCAGATTCTTTGGGGTATCTGATTCATGGCTAACATTCCTACGATTTCTTTCGACGCCATCATTATTGGTGGCGGCGGTGCCGGCATGCGCGCTGCGCTGCAACTGGCACAGGGTGGTCACAAGACTGCCGTGATCACCAAGGTTTTCCCGACCCGTTCGCACACTGTTTCCGCCCAGGGCGGCATCACCTGTGCCATCGCTTCGGCTGACCCGAACGATGACTGGCGCTGGCACATGTACGATACCGTCAAGGGTTCCGACTACATCGGTGACCAGGACGCTATCGAATACATGTGTCAGGAAGGTCCGGCCGCGGTTTTCGAACTGGACCACATGGGCCTGCCGTTCTCGCGTACCGAAACCGGCCGTATCTACCAGCGTCCGTTCGGCGGTCAGTCCAAGGACTACGGCAAGGGCGGCCAGGCTGCGCGTACTTGCGCGGCGTCCGACCGTACCGGTCACGCACTGCTGCACACCCTTTATCAGGGCAACCTGAAAGCCGGTACCACGTTCCTGAACGAGTACTACGCCGTTGACCTGGTGAAAAACCAGGATGGCGCTTTCGTCGGTGTGATCGCGATCTGCATCGAAACCGGCGAAACCACCTACATCCGCGCCAAGGCTACCGTATTGGCGACTGGCGGTGCCGGCCGTATCTACGCGTCCACCACCAACGCCCTGATCAACACCGGTGACGGTGTCGGCATGGCGCTGCGTGCTGGCGTGCCGGTACAAGACATCGAAATGTGGCAGTTCCACCCGACCGGCATCGCCGGCGCCGGTGTACTGGTCACCGAAGGTTGCCGCGGTGAAGGCGGTTACCTGATCAACAAGCACGGCGAGCGTTTCATGGAGCGTTATGCTCCGAACGCCAAAGACCTTGCCGGTCGCGACGTAGTTGCCCGTTCGATGGTCAAAGAAATCATCGCCGGCAACGGTTGCGGTCCGAATGGCGACCACGTGATGCTCAAGCTCGACCACCTGGGCGAGGAAGTGCTGCACAGCCGTCTGCCAGGCATTTGCGAACTGTCGAAGACCTTCGCTCACGTCGACCCTGTCGTTGCGCCGGTTCCAGTAGTTCCAACCTGCCACTATATGATGGGCGGCGTTGCCACCAACATTCACGGCCAGGCGATCACCCAGAACGCCGAAGGCGTGGACGAAATCATCCCTGGCCTGTTCGCAGTGGGTGAAGTGGCTTGCGTATCGGTTCACGGTGCCAACCGTCTGGGCGGCAACTCGCTGCTCGACCTGGTGGTATTCGGCCGCGCTGCCGGCCTGCACCTGGAAAAAGCGCTGACCGAGGGTATCGAGTATGACGATGCCACCGACGCCAACATCGAAGCCGCCCTGGCGCGTCTGTCCGCTCTGAATGAGCGTACCGAAGGCGAAGACGTGGCGACCCTGCGTCGCGAGCTGCAAAACTGCATGCAGAACTACTTCGGTGTGTTCCGTACCGGCGAGTACATGCAGAAGGGTATCGCTCAGTTGGCTCAGTTGCGTGAACGAATCGCCAACGTGAAGATCAACGATAAGTCGCAGGCGTTTAACACTGCACGTATCGAAGCGCTGGAACTGCAGAACCTGCTGGAAGTGGCCGAAGCCACCGCCATCGCGGCAGAAGTGCGCAAAGAGTCCCGTGGTGCCCATGCCCGCGAAGACTTTGAAGACCGTGATGACGAAAACTGGTTGTGCCACACCTTGTTCTTCCCGGGTGAAAAACGTGTCGCCAAGCGTGCGGTGAACTTCTCGCCGAAGACCGTTCCGACGTTTGAACCCAAGATCCGGACTTACTAAGGGTGGCCGCCATGTTGCAAGTCAGTGTTTATCGCTACAACCCTGATCAGGACGCCGCGCCGTTCATGCAGGATTTCCAGGTTGATACCGGTGGTAAAGACCTGATGGTGCTGGACGTGCTGGCCCTGATCAAAGAGCAGGACGAAGGTTTTTCCTACCGTCGTTCCTGCCGCGAGGGCGTTTGCGGCTCCGACGGCATGAACATCAACGGCAAGAACGGCCTGGCGTGCATCACGCCGCTGTCCGCCGTGGTCAAGGGCAACAAGCTGATCGTTCGTCCGCTGCCAGGTTTGCCGGTTATTCGTGACCTGGTCGTCGATATGAGCATCTTCTACAAGCAATACGAGAAGGTGAAGCCATTCCTGCAGAACGATTCGCCGGCTCCGGCCATCGAACGTCTGCAGTCCCCGGAAGAGCGTGAAAAGCTCGACGGTCTGTACGAGTGCATCCTGTGCGCCTGCTGCTCGACCTCGTGCCCATCCTTCTGGTGGAACCCGGACAAATTCCTGGGCCCGGCCGCTCTGCTGCAAGCGTATCGCTTCCTGGCAGACAGCCGCGACACCAAGACGTCCGAGCGTCTGGCTGCACTGGATGACCCGTTCAGCGTATTCCGCTGCCGCGGGATCATGAACTGCGTCAACGTCTGCCCGAAAGGCCTGAACCCGACTAAGGCCATCGGTCACGTACGTAACATGCTGCTGCAAAGCGGCGTGTGATTCAGCTGCTGTACCCGTAGAACCGCTGTACCCGTACAGGTCGGGGCGTGGGCTTCAACCCGCGTCCTGGCTATAACCAGAACCGCCGCTCACAAAGCGGCAGTTCTTATTTTGAAGAAATGAGACAAGCAGGGGCATCCGGGCTGGTACCCGGACTATCAGCGTGATCCTAAGTGGCTTGTTTTGGTCGCTGCATTCGGACTTCTGCAAGTTTGCTCGGTGTTTTCGCCGATGGTGTTCCCCAAATCGAGGGTGACCAAGCATGCAAGAAAGCGTGATGCAGCGCATGTGGAACAGTGCCCACCTCTCCGGTGGTAACGCTGCCTATGTGGAAGAGCTCTACGAGCTCTACCTGCACGACCCTAACGCTGTGCCAGAAGAGTGGCGCACCTACTTTCAGAAGTTGCCGGCTGACGGTAACTCTGCCACTGATGTTTCGCACTCGACAATTCGCGATCATTTCGTGCTGCTGGCAAAGAACCAGCGCCGCGCTCAACCGGTGTCTGCCGGCAGCGTGAGCAGTGAGCACGAGAAGAAGCAAGTTGAAGTGCTGCGACTGATCCAGGCCTACCGGATGCGCGGCCACCAGGCAGCCCAGCTGGACCCGCTGGGGCTGTGGCAGCGTCCTGCACCTGCAGACCTGTCGATCACTCATTACGGCTTGACCAATGCCGATCTTGATACGACCTTCCGTGCCGGCGACCTGTTCATCGGCAAAGAGGAAGCGAGCCTACGCGAAATTCACGAAGCGTTGCAGCAGACATATTGCCGCACCATCGGTGCCGAATTTACGCACATCGTCGATTCCGAGCAGCGCCAGTGGTTCCAGCAGCGTCTGGAAAGCGTTCGTGGCCGTCCGACCTTCTCCGCTGACGTCAAGAGCCACTTGCTCGAGCGCGTCACTGCCGCCGAAGGCCTGGAAAAGTACCTGGGCACCAAATACCCGGGCACCAAGCGTTTCGGCCTGGAAGGTGGCGAAAGCCTGATCCCGCTGCTGGACGAACTGATCCAGCGCTCCGGTTCCTACGGCACCAAGGAAGTCGTCATCGGCATGGCCCACCGCGGCCGTCTGAACGTGCTGGTCAACACCTTCGGCAAGAACCCGCGCGAGCTGTTCGACGAGTTTGAAGGCAAGAAGAAGGTCGAGCTGGGCTCCGGTGACGTCAAGTATCACCAGGGTTTCTCGTCCAACGTGATGACCACCGGTGGCGAAGTTCACCTGGCGATGGCCTTCAACCCGTCCCACCTGGAAATCGTTTCTCCGGTGGTCGAGGGTTCGGTCCGTGCCCGTCAGGATCGTCGCAACGACCCGACTGGCGAAAAAGTCCTGCCGATTTCCATCCACGGTGACGCTGCATTCGCAGGTCAGGGCGTGGTCATGGAAACCTTCCAGATGTCGCAGACTCGCGGCTTCAAGACCGGCGGTACCATTCACCTGGTGATCAACAACCAGGTCGGCTTCACCATCAGCAACCCGGAAGACTCGCGTTCCACCGAGTACTGCACCGACGTTGCGAAGATGATCCAGGCACCGATTCTCCATGTGAATGGCGATGACCCGGAAGCCGTGCTGTTCGTGACCCAGTTGGCCATCGACTACCGCATGCAGTACAAGCGTGACGTGGTGATCGACCTGGTCTGCTACCGTCGTCGCGGCCACAACGAGGCCGACGAGCCAAGCGGCACCCAGCCTCTGATGTACCAGCAGATCGCCAAGCAGCGCACCACCCGTGAGCTGTATGCCGAGCGCCTGACCCAGAGCGGTGTGCTGGACGCTGAGCGCGTCCAGGAAAAAGTCGATGAATATCGCAATGCCCTGGACAATGGCCTGCATGTTGTAAAAAGCCTGGTCAAAGAGCCGAACAAAGAGCTGTTCGTGGACTGGCGCCCGTATCTGGGCCATGCCTGGACCGCTCGTCACGACACCCGTTTTGATCTCAAGACCTTGCAGGAGCTGTCCGCCAAGCTGCTGGAAATTCCGGAAGGCTTCGTGGTCCAGCGCCAGGTCGCGAAAATCTACGAAGACCGGCAGAAGATGCAAGCCGGCGGCCTGCCGATCAACTGGGGTTATGCCGAAACCATGGCATACGCGACCCTGGCGTTCGAAGGTCACCCTGTGCGCATCACCGGCCAGGACGTAGGCCGCGGCACTTTCTCGCACCGTCACGCGGCGCTGCACAACCAGAAAGACGCCAGCACCTACATCCCGCTGCAACACCTGTACAAAGGCCAGCCACGTTTCGACCTGTACGACTCGCTGCTGTCCGAAGAAGCCGTCCTGGCGTTCGAATATGGCTACTCCACCACCGAGCCGAATGCGCTGGTGATCTGGGAAGCCCAGTTCGGCGACTTCGCCAACGGTGCCCAGGTGGTTGTCGACCAGTTCATCACCAGCGGCGAGCACAAGTGGGGCCGTCTCTGCGGTCTGACCATGCTGTTGCCACACGGTTATGAAGGGCAGGGGCCGGAGCACTCTTCGGCACGTCTGGAGCGTTACCTGCAGCTGTGCGCCGAGCACAACATCCAGGTGTGCGTACCGACGACCCCGGCTCAGATCTACCACTTGCTGCGCCGTCAGGTGATTCGCCCGCTGCGCAAGCCGCTTGTAGTGCTGACACCGAAGTCATTGCTGCGTCACAAGCTGGCGATCTCGACTCTGGAAGATCTGGCCGAAGGCTCGTTCCAGACCGTTATCCCGGAAATCGACGCTCAGGATCCGGCCAACGTCGGTCGCGTGGTTCTGTGCAGCGGCAAGGTCTATTACGACTTGCTGGAAAAACGCCGTGCCGAAGGCCGTGACGATATCGCCATCGTGCGTCTCGAGCAGCTGTACCCGTTCCCGGAGGACGACCTGGTCGAAATCCTGGCTCCGTACAAAAACCTGAAGCACATCGTCTGGTGCCAGGAAGAGCCGATGAACCAGGGTGCGTGGTACTGCAGCCAACATCACATGCGCCGCATCATCAGCGCTCACGACAAGTCGCTCGTACTTGAGTACGCCGGCCGTGACGCTTCTGCTGCACCTGCTTGTGGTTATGCATCGATGCACGCCGAGCAGCAGGAACAACTGCTGCAAGATGCCTTTACCGTTTAATGCCTTCGCGCACCTGAAACCGAATTTAAGGAACCACAGATAATGGCTATCGAGATCAAAGCCCCCACTTTCCCGGAATCGGTTGCCGATGGCACGATTGCCACCTGGCACAAAAAACCGGGCGACGCGGTCAAGCGCGACGAACTGATCGTCGACATCGAAACCGACAAAGTTGTCCTGGAAGTGTTGGCCGAAGCTGACGGCGTCCTGGGCGCCATCATCAAGAACGAAGGCGACACCGTACTGTCGGCCGAAGTGCTGGGCTCCATCGAAGCGGGCGGCGCTGCTGCCGCTGCTCCGGCTGCTGCTGCCGCACCGGCCGCCGCTCAGGCTGCTGCTCCTGCCGCTGGCGGCGAAGACGATCCAGTCGCCGCTCCTGCTGCTCGCAAGCTGGCTGAAGAGAATGGCATCAACATCGCTTCCGTTGCCGGCACCGGCAAGAGTGGTCGTGTGACCAAGGAAGACGTGGTTGCAGCGGTTGCCGCCAAGAAAGCCGCTCCGGCCGCTGCGCCAGCCAAGGCTGCCGCGCCTGCCGCTGCCGCTCCGGTGTTCGCTGCCGGTGATCGCGTTGAAAAACGCGTTCCGATGACTCGCCTGCGCGCCAAGGTTGCCGAGCGTCTGGTTGAAGCCCAGTCGAACATGGCGATGCTGACCACCTTCAACGAAGTCGACATGACCGAAGTCATGGCCCTGCGTTCGAAGTACAAGGACCTGTTCGAGAAGAGCCACAACGGCGTACGCCTGGGCTTCATGTCGTTCTTCGTCAAGGCTGCCACTGAAGCACTCAAGCGCTTCCCGGCCGTCAACGCGTCGATCGACGGTTCCGACATCGTTTACCACGGTTACGCCGACATCGGTGTTGCGGTCTCCAGCGACCGTGGCCTGGTGGTTCCGGTCCTGCGTAACGCCGAACTGATGAGCCTGGCTGAAATCGAAGGCGGCATCGCCACCTTCGGCAAGAAAGCCCGTGACGGCAAGCTGTCCATCGAAGAGATGACCGGCGGTACGTTCACCATCACCAACGGTGGTACATTCGGTTCGATGATGTCGACCCCGATCGTCAACCCGCCACAAGCGGCGATCCTGGGCATGCACAACATCCTGCAACGCCCGATGGCGATCAATGGTCAGGTCGTGATTCGTCCGATGATGTACCTGGCATTGTCCTACGATCACCGTCTGATCGACGGTAAAGAAGCCGTGACTTTCCTGGTAACCATCAAGAACCTGCTTGAAGATCCGGCTCGTCTGCTGCTGGATATCTGATTCGCCGCAAGGGCCGGTCGGTTGACCGGCCTCTTGCTGAAATAACCGGTTTCGTCCCACGACGGTCTCCACAAGTGACCGTCCGGTTTGATTCGAGAAGGAATGACTCATGACTCAGAAATTCGACGTGGTAGTGATTGGTGCGGGCCCTGGCGGCTACGTAGCGGCCATCAAGGCTGCGCAACTGGGCCTCACCACTGCCTGCATCGAGAAATACACCGACAAGGAGGGCAAACTGGCCCTCGGCGGTACTTGCCTGAACGTCGGTTGCATTCCCTCCAAGGCGCTGCTGGACAGCTCCTGGAAGTTCCATGAAGCGCAGGATGGCTTGGCCATCCACGGCATTGGCGGTGTCAACCGCGAAAGCGTCACCATTGACGTACCTGCCATGGTTGGCCGCAAGGCCAACATCGTCAAAGGCCTGACCTCTGGCGTTGCCACCCTGTTCAAGGCCAATGGCGTGACCTCGATCCAGGGCCACGGCAAGCTGCTGATGGGCAAGAAGGTCGAAGTGACCAAGCCAGACGGCTCGGTTGAAGTGATCGAAGCCGAGAACGTCATCCTGGCACCGGGCTCGCGTCCGATCGACATTCCGCCGGCTCCGGTGGACCAGAACGTGATCGTCGATTCGACCGGCGCTCTGGAGTTCCAATCCGTACCAAAACGCCTGGGCGTGATCGGCGCGGGTGTTATCGGTCTGGAGCTGGGTTCGGTCTGGTCGCGCCTGGGCGCGCAAGTAACCGTCCTCGAAGCACTGGATACCTTCCTGATGGCCGCCGACGCCGCGGTTTCCAAGGAAGCGCTGAAAACCCTGACCAAGCAAGGCCTGGACATCAAGCTGGGCGCTCGCGTGACTGGCTCCAAGGTCAACGGCGAAGAAGTCGTGGTGAACTACACCGACGCCAACGGCGAACAGACCATCACCTTCGACAAACTGATCGTTGCGGTTGGCCGTCGCCCAGTGACCACTGACCTGCTGTCCGCCGATTGCGGCGTGACCCTCGATGAGCGCGGCTTCATCGCGGTTGACGAGCAATGCGCAACCGACGTTCCGGGTGTCTACGCCATCGGTGACGTGGTACGCGGCATGATGCTGGCGCACAAAGCGTCCGAGGAAGGCATCATGGTGGTCGAGCGCATCAAGGGCCACAAAGCCCAGATCAACTACGACCTGATCCCGTCGGTTATCTACACCCACCCGGAAATCGCATGGGTCGGCAAGACCGAGCAAACCTTGAAAAACGAAGGTGTTGAAGTTAACGTCGGCACCTTCCCGTTCGCAGCCTCCGGCCGTGCCATGGCAGCCAACGATACCGGTGGTTTCGTGAAAGTCATCGCTGATGCCAAGACGGATCGCGTATTGGGCGTTCACGTGATTGGCCCAAGCGCTGCCGAGCTGGTACAGCAAGGCGCGATCGGCATGGAATTCGGCACCAGCGCTGAAGATCTGGGCATGATGGTCTTCTCCCATCCGACCCTGTCCGAAGCCTTGCACGAAGCGGCCCTGGCCGTAAATGGCGGTGCCATCCACGTGGCCAACCGCAAAAAGCGTTAATAGACAATAAGAAACCACGGCGGTATGGCCCGTCGTGAGCCTTGCGAGCAAGACTCACCGCGGAATATCCGCTGGACGCAGCCTTGCGTAGCGGCACCGGTCAACCGGAACGCTACGCAAGCAGCAGTCACAGGTGGTGCGGCACCATAACGGTGCAGCACCGAATGCGCAGTACCTAACGAAGACGGTAATAAGCATGAATCTTCACGAGTATCAGGGTAAGCAGCTGTTCGCTGAGTACGGCCTGCCAGTATCCACCGGCTACGCGGTAGACACCCCGGAAGCGGCAGCAGAAGCTTGCGACAAAATCGGCGGCAGCGAATGGGTTGTCAAAGCCCAGGTTCACGCCGGTGGTCGCGGTAAAGCGGGCGGCGTCAAGCTGGTTCGCAGCAAAGAAGACGCCAAAGCCTTCGCACAGCAGTGGCTGGGCAAGCGTCTGGTGACCTACCAGACTGACGCCAACGGTCAGCCAGTCACCAAGATCCTGGTTGAATCGTGCACTGATATCGCTAAAGAGCTGTACCTGGGCGCTGTCGTTGACCGTTCGAGCCGCCGTATCGTGTTCATGGCTTCCACCGAAGGTGGCGTGGACATCGAGAAAATCGCTCACGATACCCCTGAGAAAATCCTCAAGGCCACCATCGATCCACTGGTTGGCGCCCAGCCATTCCAGGGTCGCGAGCTGGCATTCCAGCTGGGCCTGGAAGGCAAGCAGGTCACTCAGTTCGCCAAGATCTTCGTAGGCCTGGCCAAGCTGTTCCAGGACCACGACCTGGCGCTGCTGGAAGTGAACCCGCTGGTGATCAAGGCCGACGGCGATCTGCACTGCCTCGATGCCAAGATCAACATCGACGCCAACGCCATGTACCGTCAGCCTAAGCTGAAGACTTTCCACGATCCGTCGCAAGACGATCCGCGCGAAGCGCACGCTGCCAAGTTCGAACTGAACTACGTGGCCCTGGAAGGCAACATCGGCTGCATGGTCAACGGTGCTGGCCTGGCCATGGGTACCATGGACATCGTCAACCTGCATGGCGGCAAGCCAGCCAACTTCCTCGACGTGGGCGGTGGTGCTACCAAGGAACGCGTAACCGAAGCGTTCAAGATCATCCTGTCCGACACTAACGTCGCTGCAGTACTGGTCAACATCTTCGGCGGCATCGTTCGTTGCGACATGATTGCCGAAGGCATCATCGGCGCCGTGAAAGAAGTCGGCGTGAAAATCCCGGTTGTTGTTCGCCTCGAAGGCAACAACGCTGAGCTGGGCGCTAAAGTACTGGCAGAAAGCGGTTTGAACATCATCGCTGCTACCAGCCTGACCGACGCTGCTCAACAAGTCGTTAAAGCTGCGGAGGGCAAATAATGAGCGTCCTGATCAATAAAGACACCAAGGTTATCTGCCAGGGTATTACCGGTTCGCAAGGTAGTTTCCACACCCAGCAAGCTCTGGAATACGGCACCAAGATGGTTGGTGGCGTAACGCCGGGCAAAGGCGGCACCGAACACCTGGGCCTGCCTGTCTTCAACACCGTCAAAGACGCTGTTGCTGCCACTGGCGCTACCGCCAGCGTGATCTACGTTCCAGCTCCTTTCTGCAAGGATTCCATCCTTGAAGCAGCGTTCGGCGGTATCAAGCTGATCGTCTGCATCACCGAAGGCATCCCGACCATCGACATGCTGGAAGCCAAGGTCAAGTGCGACGAGCTGGGTATCACCCTGATCGGCCCTAACTGCCCAGGCGTGATCACTCCAGGCGAATGCAAGATCGGCATCATGCCAGGTCACATTCACTTGCCAGGCAAGGTCGGTATCGTTTCCCGTTCCGGCACCCTGACTTACGAAGCCGTCAAGCAGACCACTGACGCCGGTTTCGGTCAGTCGACTTGCGTCGGCATCGGCGGTGACCCGATTCCGGGCTCCAACTTCATCGACATCCTGAAGCTGTTCCAGGAAGACCCGAAGACCGAAGCGATCGTCATGATCGGTGAGATCGGCGGTTCGGCTGAAGAAGAAGCGGCTGCCTACATCAAGGCTAACGTGACCAAGCCGGTTGTTTCCTACATCGCGGGTGTGACTGCTCCTCCGGGCAAGCGCATGGGCCATGCTGGCGCAATCATCTCTGGCGGCAAAGGCACTGCGGACGAGAAATTCGCTGCTCTGCAAGACGCAGGCGTGAAAACCGTGCGTTCGCTGGCAGACATCGGCAAGGCCCTGGCCGAGCTGACTGGCTGGGAAATGAAGAAGTAAGCTTCGGCTGACTTTTTTGTTCCAGCAACAAAGGCCACCTTCGGGTGGCCTTTGTCGTTTTCGGATGAGGGAATTGCAGTCAGCAACCCATTTAGATGCAAAAACGCGACACGGAAATGTCGTGTATCGGATAGTTCGCCCTGTAACAGTGCGTTATTCACACTAATTCGTTAGGCTACCCGCCATTTTTGCGACCGCTACCCACAAGGAAGCGGCGCGCTAAACGGGTTGGTCTTATACGGATCGGCAGCATTTCCCTCCATCCTTAAGGGAAGTCCCTCTCTAAATTCCGATTCAGCAGTGTGGTTTCCTTAAAATGAAAGTGTTGAAAGGCCAGGACATCCTGGCGCTTGGTTTCATGACCTTTGCCCTGTTCGTCGGGGCTGGCAACATCATCTTCCCGCCGATTGTCGGTTTGCAGTCCGGGCCCCATGTCTGGATGGCGGCGCTGGGCTTTCTGGTCACGGCGGTCGGGCTACCGGTCATCACCGTCGTTGCGCTGGCCAAGGTCGGTGGGGCGATGGATGCCTTGAGCAGTCCTATCGGCAAGGTGGCCGGTGGCCTGCTGGCGGCTGTGTGCTACCTGGCCGTTGGGCCGCTGTTCGCGACTCCACGCACCGCCACCGTCTCCTTCGAAGTCGGGCTGGCGCCGTTGACCGGTGAAAGCCCGCTGGCACTGTTTCTCTACAGTGCGGTGTATTTCCTGCTGGTGTTCTTCATCTCGCTCTATCCCGGCCGCTTGCTGGACACCGTCGGGCGATTCCTTGCCCCGCTGAAAATCATCGCTCTGGCCGTGCTGGGCATTGCCGCGTTTGCCTTGCCCGCCGGCGATATCGGCGTGGCGACACCGCAATACGTGGCCGCGCCATTCTCCCAAGGGTTCATCAACGGTTACCTGACCATGGATACCCTGGGCGCATTGGTGTTTGGCATCGTCATCGTCAATGCGATCCGTTCCCGGGGCGTTGAATCGCCTGCCTTGATCACCCGCTACGCCATCATCGCCGGGCTGATCGCCGGGGTCGGGCTGGCGCTGGTCTATGTCAGTCTGTTCCGCCTGGGGTCTGGCAGTCATGAAGTGGCCGCGGGCGCGACAAACGGCGCGGCTGTGCTGCATGCCTATGTGCAACACACGTTCGGCAGCCTGGGCAGCGGTTTCCTGGCGGTGCTGATTTCCCTGGCGTGCCTGGTCACTGCAGTTGGCCTGACGTGCGCCTGTGCCGAGTACTTCAGCCGTGTCTTGCCGCTGTCGTACAAAACATTGGTGGTCATCCTGGCGGCGTTTTCGCTGCTGGTGTCGAACCTCGGACTGACCAAGCTGATCGCTTTCTCGATCCCGGTCCTGACCGCGATTTACCCACCGTGCATTGCCTTGGTGGCCCTGAGCTTCTGCAAGGACTTCTGGCATGAGCAGGGGCGCATCGTCGGCCCGGTCATGCTGGTGTCGTTCCTGTTCGGCCTGATCGATGCGCTTAAAGGCGCTGGACTGGCGGATTGGATGCCGACGCAAATGGCCCATCTGCCATTGAGCGAGCAGGGTCTGGCCTGGCTCGTGCCGTCGGTGATGACCCTGGCGGTTGCGTTGGTGTGTGATCGTCTGCTGGGCAAGCGCAGCGAAGCCTTGGCCTGAGTTGCCGCGGCCTGCCACGAGCGGGCCCACCGGTAAAAAACAAATGCCCCGTATCCATCGATACGGGGCATTTTTTATGGCGCGGGTGCAGTGTCTTTTTCCTTGGACTAACGTCGAAGCATTGTCTTGAAAGGCTTGTGCCGGCCCTGTGGACTGAGCAGGGTCAATCGCAAGCTGCTCCATGTTCTTCGTCAGATAAGGAATTACATGTCATTCATCCAAGCCAATCTGATCCATCTTCTGGCCGCGGTCTGGTTCGTCGTCTGCTGGGGCGGCTACACCCGTTATGCGTCGTTGAAAGCCCGCGATACGGCCTGTCTGGCCAGCGTCATGCACTTGTATCGCGAAGACTGGATGCGCCGCATGTTGCTGCGCGAAAACCGTATCGCCGACGCCAGCGTGATCGGCAACCTGGAGCGCAACGCGTCCTTCTTCGCCTCCAGCACGCTGATCATCCTGGCGGGCATCCTGACGGTGCTTGGGGCGTCCGATCGTGCGGTGTCGTTGTTGGCCGACTTGCCGATGGTGCAGCAGGCGTCCCAAGGCATGTCCGAGGCCAAGTTGCTGTGCCTGGCGCTGGTGTTTGTGTATGCCTTCTTCACCTTCAGCTGGTGCATGCGCCAATACAACTTCGCGGCGGTTCTGGTGGGATCGGCGCCAATGATCGGCGAGCGACATGTATCGGCGCAGGAACGCAAGGCCTTCGCGCTCAGGGCGGCGCGGGTGATCTCCATGGCGGCCAACCAGTTCAATTTTGGCCTGCGCGCTTATTATTTCGGCATGACCATGTTGGCGTGGTTCGTCAGCCCCTGGCTGTTCATGTTGATGAGTGCAGGCGTGGTGTTGGTGCTGTACCGCCGGGAGTTTCATTCCGACGTGCTGCAGGTCATGGTTTACACCCCCACCGAAGCGCCATTGCCTGATATAAGCAAGGACCCGGCCTGACAGGACGGTCACTACTAAATTGCAGACAAAAGAAAACCCGCGCCAGGCGGGTTTCTTTTAAGCCCAAACCGTATCAGTTGGTAGCTGGTGCGGTGGCGGGCGCTGTTGCAGGTGCTTGTTCCTGTGTAGCAGCTTCGTTCGATTCGGCCTGATCTTTGGCGGCTTCGGCGTTTTCTTTCGCTGCGTCGTTCACTTTATCCTGTGCTTCGTTCATTTTTTCCTGAGCTTGCTCAGAGTGTTCGGCGGCATCTTGAGCTTTGTCCTCGGATTTTTTATCGCAGGCAGCGAGACCGAGGGAGGCGGCCAACATCAAGGCAATAGCTAAAGTCTTACGCATGGGGTGTTTCTCCTTATGGAAATAACTACTGGCCTTTTGAACGCCCCCCCTTGGATTAAGTTCCTCTTTTGCTACAGATATATAACTTTGCATGGGAACGGAACTTTACAGGGCATGCTCGTTACCGCGACTGCTCATTAATAAAGGCGTTAAATCCAATGGCGCAAGACCCCGTTTTTGAGCGTGCGACACGCTTTCTGTCCGCACTGCGACATTGTCAGGTGCTGGGCTTGAAGTTGCACAGTGCCAGTCCCGAGGGGCTGACTGTGATCCTGCCTTACAGCCCCCAGATCGTCGGCAACCCCCTTACGGGCATCATCCATGGTGGCGCGTTGACCTCATTGATGGACACGGCGTGTGGCATGTCGACGTTGTGCGTGTTGCCGCAGTTCGAGGTCTGTCCGACCCTGGATCTGCGCATCGACTACATGCACGCCGCTGAGCCGAACAAGGACGTCTATGGCTTTGCCCACTGCTATCGGGTCACTCAGGACGTGATCTTCAGCCGTGGATTTGCCTATCAGGACGACCCCGAACAACCCATCGCCCATGTGGTGGGCACCTTCATGCGCCTGGGCCAGCACGCCAAGGGAATCAAAAGGGGTGGCCCGATGGCTGCCGTAGACAAGCCATGAGCGATATCACTCAGGAACAACTGCGCCACGCCTGCGAGCGGGGCGACTACGCGCTGCTGCTGGCCTCGATTCCTTATGCGCGGTTGATCGGCGTGGAATGCTCGCGTCAGGGCGAGGAGCTGCTGTTTCGCCTGCCGGCCAACCAGGACAACATTGGTAACCCTTTATTGCCGGCCATCCACGGCGGCGTCATCGCCGGTTTCATGGAGTTGTCGGCCGCGGTGTATCTGTTGATTGCCACCCGTGCGACGGGCGTGCCGAAAATCATCGATTTCTCCCTGGATTACCTGCGCGCCGGGCAGTTTCGCGACACTTATGCCAGATGCCAGGTCTGGCGCCAGGGGCGCCGGGTAGCCAATGTTGCGATCACCGCCTGGCAGGATCTCGAGGCCGAACCCATCGCCACCGCCCGGGCGCATTTCAAGATTCAGGAGTCTTCAAAAGCGCATAGCCCTTGAAATCATCAGCGTTGCCCCCACCTTGAGGACATCCCGCCGCCAATCTCTGCGAGGCGGACACCACCATCCACTTGGAGTTTGATGACCATGAGCGTGGAAACTCAAAAGGAAACCCTGGGCTTCCAGACCGAGGTGAAGCAACTGCTGCACCTGATGATTCACTCGCTGTATTCGAATAAGGAAATTTTCCTTCGCGAGCTGATTTCGAACGCCTCTGACGCTGTCGACAAATTACGTTTCGAAGCCCTGTCCAAGCCAGAGTTGCTGGAAGGCGGCGCCGAACTGAAAATCCGCGTGAGCTTCGACAAGGACGCCAAGACCGTCACCCTCGAAGACAACGGCATCGGCATGAGCCGCGAAGAGGTGATCACTCACCTGGGCACCATCGCCAAGTCCGGCACCGCCGATTTCATGAAGAACCTCTCCGGCGACCAGAAAAAAGACTCCCACCTCATTGGCCAGTTCGGTGTCGGTTTCTATTCCGCGTTCATCGTCGCTGATCAGGTCGAAGTGTTCAGCCGCCGTGCCGGCCTCGCTGCGAGCGAAGGCGTGCATTGGTCGTCCAAGGGCGAGGGCGAGTTTGAAGTCGCCACCGTCGACAAGGCTGATCGCGGTACCCGCATTGTGCTGCACCTCAAGTCCGGTGAAGACGAGTTCGCCGATGGCTGGCGCCTGCGCAACATCATCAAGAAGTACTCCGACCATATCGCGCTGCCGATCGAGCTGCCGAAGGAAGTCACCGCTGCCGAAGGCGAAGAAAAGCCCGAAGTGGAATGGGAAACCGTCAACCGCGCCAGTGCCCTGTGGACCCGTCCGCGTACTGAGGTGAAGGACGAGGAATACCAGGAGTTCTACAAGCACGTCGCCCACGACTACGAGAACCCGCTGAGCTGGAGCCACAACAAGGTCGAAGGCAAGCTGGAGTACAACTCGCTGTTGTACGTGCCGGCCCGTGCGCCGTTCGACCTGTACCAGCGCGAAGCACCACGCGGCCTGAAGCTGTACGTGCAGCGTGTGTTCGTGATGGACCAGGCCGAATCGTTCCTGCCGCTGTACCTGCGTTTCATCAAGGGCGTGGTCGATTCCAATGACCTGTCCCTGAACGTTTCGCGGGAAATCCTGCAGAAAGACCCGATCATCGACTCCATGAAGTCGGCGCTGACCAAGCGTGTTCTGGACATGCTGGAAAAACTGGCGAAAAACGAGCCCGAGCAGTACAAGAGCTTCTGGAAGAACTTCGGTCAGGTGATGAAGGAAGGCCCTGCCGAGGACTTCGCCAACAAAGAAAAAATCGCTGGCCTGCTGCGCTTTGCTTCGACCCAGGGTGATGATGGCGAACAGATCGTTGGCCTGGCCGATTACCTGGCCCGCGCCAAGGAGGGTCAGGACAAGATCTACTACCTGACCGGTGAAACTTATGCACAGGTCAAGAACAGTCCGCACCTGGAAGTCTTCCGCAAGAAAGGCATCGAAGTGCTGCTGCTGACCGACCGCATCGACGAATGGCTGATGAGCTACCTCAGCGAGTTCGACGGCAAGAGCTTTATCGACGTGGCCCGTGGTGATCTGGACCTTGGTAACCTGGATTCGGAAGAAGACAAGAAAGCCGCCGAAGAAGTCGCCAAGAGCAAGGAAGGCCTGGTTGAGCGGATCAAGACTGCCCTGGGCGATGCCGTCAGCGAAGTGCGGGTTTCTCACCGCCTGACGGACTCCCCGGCGATCCTGGCCATCGGTGAACAGGACCTGGGCCTGCAGATGCGGCAGATCCTTGAAGCCAGCGGCCAGAAAGTCCCGGACTCCAAGCCGATCTTCGAATTCAACCCGGCTCACCCGCTGGTGGATAAGCTCGACAACGAGCAGAGCGAAGAGCGTTTCGGCGACCTGTCGCACATCCTGTTCGATCAGGCCGCCCTGGCGGCGGGTGACAGTCTGAAGGACCCGGCGGCCTATGTGCGCCGCCTGAACAAGCTGTTGGTTGAACTGTCAGCTTAATCAAGTGCAGGAAAAACCCGCTTCGGCGGGTTTTTTCATTTCTGGTGTTCCGTTTCAAGAGGAGTCCGTCATGAGTCAGGTTACGGTTAGTTCGCTGGAGTATCAGATCGATGGTCGAACCTATGAGGGCCGCCTGGCCTTCGACGTTAGCCAGCAGGGCTCGCGCCCGGGTTTGCTGATGGCGCCCAATTGGATGGGCGTAGGGGCGGGGGCCGAGGAAATCGCCAGGTCAGTGGCGGCCAACGGCTATGTTGTGTTGATCGCCGATCTTTACGGCCAGGACGTGCGCCCGACCAATGCCGATGAAGCCGGGGCTGCGATGATGCCGCTCAAGAATGATCGTGCCTTGTTGCGCAAGCGCATGCAGGCGGCATTCGAGCAGCTGCAAAGTCAGGGTGAGGCGCAGGTCGATGCGTCGAGACTTGCCACGTTCGGTTTCTGCTTCGGCGGCTGCTGCTCCCTGGAGCTAGCACGCACAGGCGCACCGTTGAAGGCCGCTATTTCGTTCCATGGCACCCTGGACACACCCAATCCGGCGGATGCGCAGAACATCAAGGGGGCGGTGCTGGTCATGCATGGCGCCTCGGACCCATTGGTGCCCAAGGAGCAACTGCCGGCTTTCGAAGACGAAATGAACGCCGCCGGGGTGGATTGGCAACTGCTGAGCTACGGTGGTGCGGTGCATTCGTTCACCGATCCACAGGCCAATGTCCCGGGCAAGATGATGTACGACGCCAAGGTTGCCGCACGGGCGTTCCGGTCGATGCATAATTTGCTGGATGAAGTGCTCAGGGGCTGAGATCGGGCCTGGTGCTGAATAGGCTGTCGCCTGCCAGACTGCTATCGCGAGCAGGCTCGCTCCCACATTTGACCGAGGTGTTCGCGCCATTTGCGAATGGCAACGATCCAGTGTGGGAGCGAGCCTGCTCGCGATGGCGGCCTGTCAGACACCGCTGAATTCAGGGCAATTCGATCCGCTCACTTTCCCCCGGCACGGTCGGCCAGTCCCCGGCCGCCCAACGCCGGCGGGCTTCGTCTATTCGCGCCGGATCGCTGGAGACGAAATTCCAGTTGATCCGACGTGGCCCATCCAGCGGCGCGCCGCCGAACAGCACCGCATGGCAGTCGCTGTCGGCGAACAGTGTCATTTGTTCCCCGGCCGGGAGCACCACCAACGAGTGGCGCTCCAGCGGTTCACCGTCCAGCTGCGCCTCGCCGCTGAGCACATACAGTGCCCGCTCTTCATGCTCGGTGGGAATCAGCAGGGTCGTTGCGGTTTGCAGGTTCAGTTCGGCGTACAGGGTCGGGGACAGCGTCGGCACCGGTGATTCCAGGCAAAAACCCGACCCGGCGATCATCCGGATCTTTACCCCCAGGTTATCGCTGACCGGCAGGGTGTGCGCCGGATGATGGCTGTAGTGTCCAGGCCCCTGTTCGTGGGATTGGGGCGAGGCCAACCAGACTTGCAAGCCGTGCATGACGAAGTCGCTGCCCAGCAGTGATTCGGGCGTGCGCTCGACATGGGCGATGGCGCTGCCCGACGTCATCCAGCTGACGTCCCCGGCGTCCACCACTTGATCGGAGCCAAGGCTGTCCTTGTGCTGGAGCTGCCCTTCGAACAGATAGGTGAGGGTCGACAACCCGATATGGGGATGCTGACGAATGTTCATGCCTTGACCGGCTTTGTAGGAGGTTTGCAGCATGTGGTCGAAAAAAACGAACGGTCCGACGCTGCGACACTTGGCGGACGGCAGCGGGCGAAGAATCGGCTGGCCTTCCACATCTTCTGCGCGTGGGCGAATGGTCAGGGGCGTGATCATGATGTCTTCCAGGTTGAACAACGGATGGGCAAAGCATAACCCGACGGACAACTGACGGCACATGCGCCGTGAACCCGGACGCGACGGTCGGGGTCTATCCTGTTCATAACTTTCTGGAGTCCGCCCGTGCCCATGACCCGTCTGATCTTCGCCTGGCTGCTGGCCGTTTCGAGCAGTGGCGTCATGGCCCGCGAATATGCCTACAGCGATGCACACCTGCATTACGTCGATTTCTTTCAGGAAACCGCCGGCATGCCCGAGTTACTGAAGGCGATGGCCGACAATCGCATCGAGCATGTGATGATTTCAGGCATACCGGTGGCCAAGAAATGGCATGAGGATGAGCCCAAGCGCCCGCGTTACTACGCCGGTGACGATGCGGACGCCTATTGGTACAGCGCCACCGATGTAATTGTCGCGGCGGCGGTGAGCAAGTTGACCGCTGAACAACGCCAGCACTTTCATCCTTTTTTGTCCGGTTTCAACCCCAACGACAAAAACTCCGCCATGCACATCCAGCGCATGCTCGATCTGTATCCGGGTTTGTGGCAAGGCATTGGTGAGGTGTTCACCCGCCATGACGACCTGACGGCACTGACGTCGGGGGACACCCCGCGGGCCAACAACGAGGCCATGACGCGGATCTATCATCTGGCGGCGGAGAACGATCTGCCGGTGCTGCTGCACTCCAACATCACCTCCAAGCGTGAGAAAAATGCGCTGTATTTGCCGGAAATTGAAGAGCCGTTGCGCAACCATCCTCACACGCGGTTCATTTGGGCGCATGCCGGCACCAGCATGGAGATCCATCGTCACCAGACGCGGCTGGATTTTCTGTTGCCGACACTGACCCGGATGCTGGAGACCTATCCGAACCTGTACATCGACCTGTCCTGGAGCGTGCTCACGCCTTACCTGCTGGACGAGGCGGGCAAACCCCGCGAGGCGTGGCTCAAGCTGGTGGAGCGCTTCCCGGAGCGTTTTATGTTGGGGTCGGATGTAGTGGGGCGTTTCGACAATGTCGGTAAGGAATTACGCAGCTTCGATCCGTTCCTGGATGCGTTGCCGGAAGAGGTGGCGAAGAACGTAGCTCGGGATAATTTCCTGGCGGTGTTGTGTGGGAGCAAGGCTTGCCCGCAATGAAGGTATTGCAATTTCGCAATTGAGGGCGCCTGCAGCGCGAGCAAGCTTTGCTCCCACAGAAGCTCTCAGTGCACAAGGTGACCATCGCCTTGTCATCAGCCTGTCACCGCCGCGTCATACCCTCGCGCTCATCACAATCAAGGAGCGCACTATGCACCTCACCCGTTCAAGCGCACTGGTCGCGCTGTTGTCGGTCTGCGGCCTGGCCCAGGCGGAAGTCCGTGTCGAAGGCCCGGTGGAGTACGGTATCTTCGAAGGGCCCCAAGCCGAACTGCAATCAGGGGAGCGGGTTCTGCGCCGCAGCAACGAGCAGATCCGGCAGACTGAAAGTGTACCGGCCAAGCTGGGCACCAAGTTCGGTCTGCGCTACCGCTTGGCGGACAAGGTGGCTGACGACCAGCCATTGACCCTGTTGTATTTCACCCCAGGCATTCGCACCCCCGATGGCGTGCGCCACGATAAATTCGAAGTCACCCAGAAACTGGTGCCCGGTGCACCGCAGGATGTGATGGCCTACGAGTTCACCGAAAGCCACGAAGTGGTGCCGGGGGAGTGGCGGTTCATGGTGTTCCAGGGCGATCGATTGCTGGCGCAGCAACGGTTTGTCGTGCGCTGAATCTGTGAGAGCGAGCCTGCTCGCGATAGCAATCTGTCAGCCAACATAGATGTTGAATGTCAGGGCCTCATCGCGAGCAGGCTCGCTCCCACAAGGGAATTATCCACAGGGAATGTGGTGTGCAGAGCAGCCAAAAAAAACGCCCCGAACCAGTCGGGGCGTTTTTGTGTGTGGCGTTGCGGCGGGGCTTACTTGCCCTGCCAGCGCTTCAATACCAGGGTGGCGTTGGTGCCGCCGAAGCCGAAGCTATTGCTCATCACGGTGTCGATCTTGGCGTCTTCGCGAGTCTTGGTCAGGATCGGCAGGTCGGCCACTTCTGGGTCCAGTTCGTCGATGTTGGCCGAGCCGGCGATGAAGTTGCCTTCCATCATCAACATGCAGTAGATCGCTTCGTGAACGCCCGCGGCGCCCAGGGAGTGACCCGACAGGCTCTTGGTGGAGCTGATGGCCGGGGCGTTGGCACCGAACACTTCGCGCACGCCTTTCATTTCCGCAACGTCACCGACCGGGGTCGAAGTGCCGTGGGTGTTCAGGTAGTCGATGGGCGTGTCGACGGTGGACATGGCCATCTGCATGCAGCGGATGGCGCCTTCGCCGCTTGGGGCGACCATGTCATAGCCATCGGAAGTGGCGCCGTAGCCGACGATTTCCGCGTAGATTTTCGCGCCACGGGCCAGAGCGTGTTCCAGCTCCTCGACCACCACCATGCCGCCGCCGCCAGCGATGACGAAGCCGTCACGGTCGGCATCGTAGGCGCGGGAAGCTTTTTCCGGGGTGTCGTTGCGCTTGCTGGACAGGGCGCCCATGGCGTCGAACAGGAACGACTGGCTCCAGTGTTCTTCTTCACCACCGCCGGCGAACACGACGTCCTGCTTGCCCATCTGGATCTGCTCCATGGCGTTGCCGATGCAGTGGGCACTGGTGGCGCAGGCAGAGGCGATGGAGTAGTTCAGGCCCTTGATCTTGAATGGCGTGGCCAGGCAGGCGGAAACGGTGCTGCTCATGGTCCGAGTGACGCGGTACGGGCCGACGCGCTTGACGCCTTTTTCGCGCAGGATGTCCAGCGCTTCCATCTGGTTCAAGGTCGAGGCACCACCGGAACCGGCGATCAGGCCGGTGCGCGGGTTGGACACCTGCTCTTCGGTCAGGCCGGAGTCAGCGATGGCGTCCTTCATGGCCAGGTAGGCGTAAGCCGCCGCATGGCCGACGAAACGGTAGATCTTGCGATCGATCAGCTCTTCGAGGGGAAGGTCAATGGAGCCGGAAACCTGGCTACGCAGACCCATTTCGGCATATTCCGGATTGAACCGGATGCCAGGGCGACTTGCACGCAGGTTAGCGGAGACGGTCTCTTTGTCATTGCCCAGGCACGAAACGATGCCCAGACCAGTGATAACGACGCGGCGCATGCGGATAACCCTTAGAAGTTGTCAGTGGAGGTGAAAACGCCGACCCGAAGGCCTTCGGCGGTGTAGATCTCGCGACCATCCACAGCCACTGAACCATCGGCAATGGCCATGTTCAGCTTGCCCTTGAGGACGCGTTTGATATGAATGTTATAGGTAATCTTCTTCGCGCTCGGCAGAACCTGACCGAAGAACTTCACTTCGCCCGACCCCAGGGCGCGACCGCGGCCTGGCAGGCCTTGCCAGCCGAGGAAGAAACCGACCAATTGCCACATGGCATCCAGGCCCAGGCAGCCCGGCATCACCGGATCACCTTCGAAGTGGCAGGCGAAAAACCACAGGTCAGGAGTGATGTCCAGCTCGGCGACCAATTCACCTTTGCCGTACTTGCCACCCTCTTCGCTGATATGGGTGATGCGATCCACCATCAGCATGTTCGGGGCGGGCAGTTGCGCGTTACCTGGGCCGAACAGCTCACCGCGACTGCAGCGCAGCAGGTCTTCCCGAGTAAAGGCGTTTTGTTTGGTCATGCGAGCTCCTCAATAGTCCCATGCGGCAGGGTGGGGCAAATCTTCCCGGCCGATCGAAGCGTTCATGCCTCGAATCGACAGCCTACTCATAGACTATTGCGTTGTAGTGAAAGTCACAGCACACGGGAAATGAATGTACACCTGTGCACTGAAATTTTTATTCAAGCCCCAATCGGGACTTGTTCGGGTGGTTAAGACTGCCGCACTTTCGCCTTTCACGCCAGTCGCAGATGGTCGAAACGCCTGCACTAACGCACCCAGCGCTGCAGAATTTGCTGCAGATCAGCTCTTTTGAACGGTTTGGCCAGGTAATCGTTCATGCCCGCCGCGAGACAGGCTTCGCGATCGCCCTGTAGCGCATTGGCCGTCAGAGCGATGATGGGCACCTCGCCGCAGCCGGGTAACTGGCGGATCTGTCGCGTGGCTTCGTAGCCATCGATGATGGGCAACCGGCAATCCATCAGAATCGCCTCGAAAATCAGACTTTCGGCACTGCGGATGGCCTGGGCGCCGTCGGCGGCGATGCTGACGGTGAAGCCCAGGCTGCGCAGCATGGCTTCGATCACGGTCTGGTTCACCGGATTGTCTTCTACCAGCAGCACGTTGCGGCCCTCGCCATGACCGCTGCCGATGCCGTCGGGGAGCTTTGGCGCCAGGGCTATCGGTGCCTTTTTCGACAGGGCCAGAGGGATCTCCAGGGTAAACACCGACCCCTGGCCTTCTTCGCTCTGGGCGCGCAATGTGCCCCCCATGCGCTCAGCCAGGGTGCGGGCAATCGGCAGCCCCAGGCCGGTGCCACCGTAGCGCCGGGAAATCGAACTGTCGGCTTGCTGGAAGGCATCGAACATGCGCTCCAGGCTTTCGGTCGCGATCCCGATGCCGCTGTCGCGCACCGTGCAGGTAAACCACAGGAGTTCGTGATCCAGTGCCTGCCACTGGCATTGCACGGTGACGCGGCCTTGTTCGGTGAATTTCAGGGCATTGCCGATCAGGTTGACCAGGATCTGCCGGATCCGCGTCGGGTCGCCTTGCACCTGTAAGGGCTGCATGTCATCAGGGATCAGCAGGTCCAGGCCCAGCTTGCGTTGCGCGGCGCTGTGCTGGAACGACTGGGCGCAACTGGCGACCAGCTCCGCCAGATTGAACGGGATGTGTTCCAGTTCCAGGGCCGAGCGTTCGATGCGCGAGAAGTCGAGGATGTCGTTGATGACTTTCAGCAGGTGCTCGGTGGATTCGCTGGCCAGCGCCGTGTACTCGAATTGCTCCTCCGTCATTTCGGTGGTTTCCAGCAGTTGCAGCATGCCCAGTACACCGTTCATGGGGGTGCGCAGTTCATGGCTCATCATCGCCAGGAATTCGGACTTGGCGCTGTTGGCCTTCTCCGCTTCTTCCCGGGTTTTGATCAGTTGCGCCATGGCCTGGTGCTGTTCACGGCTGGCTTGCTCGAGACCGTCGGCCAGATTGTTGATATGCCGCGACAAGGCCCCCAGTTCGGCATCGTCGACGATGGGCAGCGGCGTACCGTAGTCGCCTTGCTGGATCGCCATGACTGCGTTGCCGATGTCGCGGATCGGCCGGGACAGGTTGGACGCCAGGCGACGCGCCACCAGGAAGGTGAACAGCAGGGCGAACAGCGCCAGGATCGCGGCCTTGAGGAGGATTTCCTGCTGCCGCTGGCTGAAGGCGTCACTGGACATGCCGACGATCACCCGGCCCAGGTAATCCTCATCGGGCGCCTCGATGGTCATGCTGTTGCCTTGCAGGAAATCATTGTTCAAGGCAATGCGCTGCAAGCGAACCGGCGCCTGGAAAACTTCGATCTGCTGGGAATGCTTGCGGCCTTGCGCGGGCTGCTCGACATACACCACAACCCGGTCCTTGCTGTCTTGCACCTCCAGAAAACGCACATGAGGCGTGGCCAGGGTGGCGGTGAGCAGGCTTTCCAGCACCTCGTTATTGCCCGATATCACCCCATACTCCGTGGCCGGGGCCAGTTGGTTGGCGATCAACTGCCCGGTGTGGTTGAGTTCCTGGCGCAGGTCCTGGATTCGCACAAAAGTAAAGAAGCTGATCAACAGCACCGTCAGCAGCAAGGCCGGGCCGAGGGCGATAAGCTGGGTGCGGGTATTGATGTCCCAGCGGCGACGCAAGGTCATGGGCGTTGTTCTCCTTCGGCCAGCTGTGCAGCGACGGATTCGGCGTCAATCGGCTCGATCCCCAGTGAGCGGGCGACCTGCTGGTTGCTCAGGACTTTGAAGCGGGCCGGATACAGGGTGCGGGGCCAGGTGGCGGCGGGACGGTCCAGCAAATCGTCGAGAATTGCCAGCCAGTCCTCCTGGTCGCTGTAGGTGCTGGCCAGGCTGCCAGCCTTGACGAAAGCGGCGTTGGGCCCGATCAGCGCACGTTGCCGGGCGTAGCTGCTGAGCAACAGATTCTTTACCGTCTTGGGGTTGTACAGATCGGGGTCGTCGAGCCCCAGCAGCACATCGCTGCGGCCCAACAGCTTTTGCAGAGGGCGGCTGTCACTGGTGTCGTCCCAGCGTTCACTCACGATCTCCAGCCCCAACGGCGTTGCTGCCTGGCGGATTTCCTTGAGCAGGAACTCGCTGTGCCCATCGAACAGCACGCCGACCCTGCGCATTTGCGGAAGGATCGCGCGGATCAGACGCAATTGCCGCGTCAGCGGCGGATCGCTCCACAACAGGCTCAGATGATCGGGCGTTGTCTCGCCCAGGCGGTCCCTGGCTTGTTGGCGGCTGATTCGCAGTACCAGGGTGGCGGGCCCGTGGGTTTCCTGCAGGCGCCAGTCGAGGCTGGGCAGGTCAAGCAAAATCAGGCGGACATTGCGTGGCAGTTTGCCGGGCGCCGGCAGGCTGGCCAGCGGAGTAAACCTGACGTCGTCCTCGGGGCGCAGGACTTTCAGGGCCTGGGTGAAAGACTGCACGCCAGGACTGTTACGCACGCCGGTCAGTACAATCTCGGCGGCCCGGGCCTCGATCGTTGCCAGCCAGCCTGCAAACACCAGGCACAGCGCCAGCGGCAGGCGGCCACGAAAGGGCGTCTTGCGCGATTGACCCCGGAACATCTAGAACGACAACTCCGCAGTGAAATACAGGACGTGACGGGAGTCGTAGCGGTTGTCGACAAACGTAGTGGGCTGGTTGTCGAGACGCTGTTGCAGGATGCCCGCCAGTTCCAGGTTGGCCTTGCCCAAAGAAATGCGTTTGGCCAGGCGGGTGTCGACTCGTTCAAAGCGATAGCCGTTGAGGTCGTCGGCGCCATAATAGAACACCGCGCTGTTCCAGCCTCGGCCCCAGTCCCGCAGCCAGCCGGCCGAACCGCTATTGCGGGCGGTCGGCTGTTCGTCGAGGGCGTTGCTGGCCAGCGCATCGACGTAGGCATAGGTCAGGCGCAGGCGGTCGGCGCTGGTGATGCGCCAGTCGAACTGGGTTTCGGCCCCGGAAAACTGTGATTCATTGGCGTTGCTGGCAATGTACTGATTGTTGCGCAGGGGTTCGCTGATCATGCCGGTGATTTCGTCATGGAACAGCTTCACATCGACGCTCAGCCCCAGGTTCATGAAATAACCGTTGTAGCCCAGTTCCCGGGAGCGCATGTGCTCCTGGTCCAGGTTCCCCGGCCCTCGGGTCTGGACAAAATAACGGGCACTGCTCTGGCCGAAGGCGGTGGGCTTGAGGTTGGTGACCTGATAACTCCAATTGACATTGTTCTCGAACATGTCCGGCGAGCGCACCGCCTCGGAGTACACCGCCCGCAGGCCATGGCGTGGCGTGATCAGGTAGTTGACCGCCACCCGCGGCGTCAGCGAGCTGCCGGTCAGGTGGGTGTCTTCGAACATCGCACCGCCCTGTACCAGCCAATGTTCGCTGGCCCGCCACTCCAGTTGGCCGAACAGGCGCCAAGTGGTGTCGTCCAGCGTGCCGTTGAAGTACGTCTCGGAGTCGGCCCGGTCGTAGCGATAGTTTGCCCCGGTGACCAGTCGCAGGCTGTCGGACAGGCTCAGGGTGTCCTGGATTTCCAGGTCGTAGCGCGACTCACGGGCGCTCTGGTCGATATCGCCGCACAAGGTTTGCGAGGCGCCGTTGCGCCATTGATCGAGCACCTGATTGGCCAGCGCCTGTTCTTGCGGGGTGCCGGGCGGCGCACCGGTGCCGGTGAAGCTGGGAATATTGCGCGCCAGCTTCTCGGCGTAGTTAGGGTTGAGCAACCACAGATCGGTCAACTGCGGGCTGAAGGAGACCTCGGCATCGCAGGCGCGCCAGGTCTGCTGGCGATCCCAATGCTGGAGCGAGCCTTGTACATAAAGGCTGTGGTTGGGGTTCAGGTCCAGGTTCCAGCGCAGCGAACCGGCGTAGTCCTTGGCGACGACATCGGAGTTATCCCCGGCGGCCGTAATCCCGGCGAACACTGGACGGTAGGTATAAGGCCGCTGATTGGTCCCGTCCTTGGCGTTCAGTTGCCAGTCGATGCTCTGCTGTTCGTTCAGGGTCTGGCTGACGGACAGGTTGAAACGGTTCAAGCGTCGACTGTCGCGGTAATCGGCGCCGGTGCGGTTGCTGTCAAAGCCGTCGTCTTCCTGGCCGGACAGTGACAGCCGCAGGTCACCGCTCTCCCAACCGCTGCCCTGGCTGGCGTACCAGTCGCTGATGCCACGCTGGCCTCGGGTGATTTTCAGGCGGGTGCCGTGGCTGTCGGCCGGAGCGCGGGTGATGATATTGACCACCGCCATCAGTGCATTGGCGCCGTAGCTGACGGTGTTGGGGCCGCGGAAAACTTCGATCCGCTCGATGTCTTCCATGGCCACTGGAATATCGCTCCAGTCCACCGTGGCCAGGCCGGCGCGATACACCGAACGGCCATCGATCAGCACCTGCATGCGCCGCGCTTCGGTGGCGTTGGTGCCGTGGTAGTTCACGGCGGCCTGGTTCCCGCTGATATTGCCGACCATCATGCCCGGCACCAGGCGCAGCAGTTCGCTGATGTCCCGGGCGCCACTGGCCTTGATCAATTCGCTGTCCAGCACGGTCATGCTGCCGGGGACCGCCGCCGGCGATTGTTTCAGGCGCGTGGCCGTCAACACTTGGGGCAGGGGCTGACTGTCGACGAACAAGTCGTCGGCCAGCACTGGCGGGCTGATGAACAGCGCCAATACGAGCGACGAACCTGAACGGGAAGGGCCAACGAACACGGCACAGCCTTTGATTAGGGAAAGGATGGCCGGCATGTTAACTGAGGTGAGCGACTTTTCCATTCACGTTGACAGCATTTTCCTAGGAATTGATGGTCAGCTTCCTACAACTGCCGGTAATTGTAGTCGGGGCTGGTCGCGGTGTGGCCGCTCCGTATAATGCCCGGCATTGCCACTTGGTATGGATGAACGGATTGCATATGACTGAACAGCGCCCGATTGCGGTCCTGGGGGGCGGGAGTTTCGGTACCGCCGTGGCCAATCTGCTGGCCGAGAACGGCCACCCGGTGCGCCAATGGATGCGTGACCCGGAGCAGGCCGAGGCCATCCGGGTCAATCGCGAGAACCCGCGTTACCTCAAGGGCATCAAGATCCGCCCTGAAGTTGAACCGGTGACTGATTTGCAGGCCACCTTGCAGGACTGCGACCTGTTTTTCGTCGCCTTGCCGTCCAGCGCCCTGCGCTCGGTCCTGGCGCCCCATGCCGAACGCTTGAGCGGCAAATTGCTGGTGAGCCTGACCAAGGGGATCGAAGCCCAGACCTTCAAGCTGATGAGCGAGATTCTCGAAGAAATCGCCCCAAAGGCTCGAATCGGTGTGATTTCCGGGCCGAACCTGGCGCGCGAGATCGCCGAGCATGCGCTGACCGCCACCGTGGTCGCCAGTGAAGACGAAGAACTGTGCCAGCGGGTCCAGGCCGCGCTGCATGGGCGAACCTTCCGGGTCTACGCCAGTGCCGACCGTTTCGGTGTGGAACTGGGCGGGGCGCTGAAGAACGTCTATGCCATCATCGCCGGCATGGCGGTGGCGCTGGGCATGGGGGAGAACACCAAAAGCATGCTGATCACCCGGGCGCTGGCGGAAATGACCCGTTTTGCCGTCAGCCAGGGTGCCAATCCGATGACCTTCCTGGGGTTGGCCGGGGTCGGCGATTTGATCGTCACCTGTTCCTCGCCTAAAAGCCGCAATTACCAGGTCGGCTTCGCGCTCGGTCAGGGGTTGAGCCTGGACGAGGCTGTGTCGCGCCTGGGTGAAGTGGCCGAAGGAGTGAATACGCTCAAGGTGCTCAAGGCCAAGTCTCAGGAGTCCGGGGTCTACATGCCATTGGTCGCGGGGCTGCATGCGATTCTGTTCGAAGGGCGCACGCTGGAGCAGGTGATCGAACTGTTGATGCGTGGCGAGCCCAAGACCGACGTCGATTTCATTTCCACCAGTGGCTTCAACTGAGCCTCTATTGATCAGAAGCGGGAGCAAACCATGAGCGATCCAAAAGAGCAGGCCCGATACGAGTCCATCCTGCTGCGTGTGTTGTGGATGGTGATTTACCTGCTGGTCTGGCAGGTGGCGCAGTTCATCCTGGGCGCGGTGGTATTGGTGCAACTGATCTACCGGCTGATCTATGGCGCGCCCAGTGCCAGCCTGATGAACTTTGGTGACAACCTGAGCCAGTTCCTGGCGCAGATCGGCCGTTTCGGCACCTTCCACAGCGACCAGAAACCCTGGCCATTCGCTGACTGGCCCACCCCGCGCACGCCGGAAGGTGAAGCGCCGCACGTGGTGGCGCCGGCTCCGCATCCGGTCCGGGACGAGGAGCCCAAGCTATGAAATTGTGGGTATTGCGTCATGGGGAAGCCGAGCCATACGGTGCCCGTCCCGACCCTGAGCGGGCGCTGACCGCTCACGGTCGCGAAGAAGCACTGCGCAGTGCCGCCGCGCTGATCGGCCAGCCGCTGAGCGCCATTTATGCCAGCCCGTACCTGCGCGCCCAACAGACCGCCCAACTGGTGCGCGAAGCCTTGGGCTTCGCGCCTGAGTTGATCACTGTTGATTGGCTCACGCCGGAAACCCGCCCGCAAAAAGTCCTGGAACAGCTGGTTGATCAGGGCGACGTGCTGCTGGTCAGCCATAACCCGCTGGTGGGCAGCCTGCTGGGCTTTCTGCAACACGGTCACCTGCAACAACCCGAACAGGTTAAAACGGCTGGCCTGGCCGAGCTGGAGGGTGACCTGCCGCTGGCCGGGGCGATGCAGCTCAAGGGCATTCAGCATCCCTGAGAGGTCTCTGGTCGCAGGGTTGAGCACAACAAAAAACATAAAGGAAGGACAACGATGAGTCTGTGGCGCACCACCCCCAACATCGAGCAACTGAACGCCGCCGGTAAAAACACCATCAGCGAAGTGCTGGACATTCGTTTCGAATCTTTCGACGACGAGTCCCTGACCGCCAGCATGGTGGTCGATCACCGCACCCACCAGCCATTCGGCCTGTTGCATGGCGGTGCATCGGTGGTGCTGGCTGAAACGGTCGGGTCCATGGCGGCCTATCTGTGCGTGGACACCAGCAAGTTCTATTGCGTGGGCCTGGAGATCAATGCCAACCACTTGCGTGCTGTGCGCAGCGGTCGGGTGACGGCCACGGCCCGGATGGTCCATCTGGGCCGCACCACCCAGGTCTGGGATATCCGCCTGACCAACGACGAAGGCAAAGTCAACTGCGTGTCGCGCCTGACCATGGCCGTGGTGCCGCTGGGTGAACAGCCGCCGGCGCGTTGAAACCCGAATGCATGTTTGTGACTGATGGGCCGCTCTTGTGGCGAGGGAGCTTGCTCCCGCTGTGCTGCGAAGCGGCCCCGCAAACCCATCGACTCGGTTAGCCTGCCACACCGCGACGCCTGGTTTTGGGCCTGCTGCGCAGGCCAGCGGGAGCAAGCTCCCTCGCCACGGGTTTACATCGCTCATACAACGCCATAGCCCAAGCCCGACTGTCATCATTGCTGTCAGTTACGGTCATTGCCGCGCCACCGGGATGTGCGGACAATCGGTTCCAGTTTCCCTATGGATCCACTGTCATGTCGCAACAGGTGTTTTTCGCCCACGCCAATGGTTTTCCCTCGGCCACTTACGGCAAGCTGTTCGCCGCGCTGGCGCCGCAGTACGAGGTCGCGCATCTGGAATTGCACGGCCATGACCCGCGTTTTCCGGCAGACGATAACTGGCACAACCTGGTGGACGAGCTCATCCATCACCTGGAACAACAACCTGAACCGGTGTGGGGCGTCGGCCATTCCCTGGGTGGCGTTCTGCATCTGCATGCCGCATTGCGCTGTCCACAGTTATATCGTGGCGTGGTAATGCTCGATTCGCCGGTGCTGACCCGCGCCGATCAGTGGGTGATCCTGGCCGCCAAGCGCCTGGGGTTCATCGATCGTCTGACTCCAGCGGGACGGACGTTGGGCCGGCGTGAAGAGTTCGCAGACCTGGAGTCGGCCCGGCAGTATTTTTCCGCCAAGACGCTGTTCCGCGGGTTTGACCCGGAATGCTTCGACGCCTACCTGCAACATGGCTTGCAGCAAGTCGGCGACCGCTTGCGGCTGCGCTTCGATCCGGCCACGGAGATCAGCATTTACCGCGGCGTGCCGCACACCAGTCCCGGCCGGGCCCGTATGCTCAAAGTGCCGTTGGCGGTGGTGCGCGGCCGGCAGAGTCGCGTGGTGATGCGCCATCACACCCGTTCGGTGGGTCGAATGCCCCATGGCGAATCCCTGAGCATGCCCGGCGGCCACATGTTTCCCCTGGAACGTCCGCAGGACACGGCCAGGTTGCTCAAGGATCTCTTTCAGCGCTGGGAAGGGCGCAGCTTATGAGTGGGGTTGAAGAAGTCCGTCTGAGCCTGCCCCACATTGAACTGGCGGCCCACCTGTTCGGGCCGGAGGATGGCCGGCCGGTGATCGCCTTGCACGGTTGGCTGGACAATGCGAACAGCTTCGCCCGGCTGGCTCCACGGCTTGAGGGCCTGCGGGTCATTGCACTGGACATGGCCGGTCACGGTCACTCCGGGCATCGCCCACCCGGTGCTGGCTATGCCCTGTGGGACTATGCCCATGATGTGCTGCAAGTCGCCGAACAACTGGGCCTGGCGCGTTTCGCCCTGCTGGGGCATTCCATGGGCGCCATCGTCTCGCTGGTGCTCGCCGGAGCCTTGCCCGACCGGGTCACGCACCTGGGGCTGATCGACGGGGTGATCCCTCCCACGGACAAAGGCGACAACGCCGCCGAGCGCATGGGCATGGCCCTGCAGGCGCAGCTGGATTTGCAACAAAAACGAAAACCGGTCTACAAAACCCTCGACCGGGCCATTGAGGCCCGCATGAAAGGCCTGGTGGCGGTCAGTCGCGAAGCCGCCGAATTGCTGGCCCAGCGCGGCCTGATGCCGGTGCCGGGAGGGTATACCTGGCGCACCGACAATCGCCTGACCTTGCCATCGCCGCTTCGCCTGACCGATGAGCAGGCCATGGCCTTCGTGGCGCGGGTCGCTTGCCCCGCGCATCTGGTGGTGGCTGCTGACGGCATGCTTGCCCGACACCCCGAGTTGCTGGAGCGTCTACCCTTCAGTCATGAACGGTTGCCCGGCGGTCATCATTTGCACCTGAACGACGAGGCTGGCGCCGCGCTTGTAGCAGACTGTTTCAATCGGTTCTTCACCGTTTCTTGACTTGCGCCTGGCAACTGTCGAGGCTGGGCGGGTTGAAAAAGGGAGACAACCATGACAGATCTCTGTTTAGCGGCCTCGCAGTGCATCGATGACACCGGCCTCACCCCAGAGACCCAGGCCATGCCGATCCGATGAAATTATCCATTCATTCACTCGCCTTGCTTACGCTGGCCTGCTTCAGCCCGGCATCGTTTGCCGCCGATGTTCCCGGCAGCCGGGACCTGGAGCGGGTGCCCCGCATGCCCGACGCGCAAATTGTCGATTACCGGCAAACCACTGACCTGGAGCGGATTTATCCCCTGGGTTCGATCCGCAAGATCAGCGGCCAGTTGCGCTTCGATGGGCAGGTCGATGCCCGTGGCAACACCACGTCGGTGACTTACGAACTTCCGCCGGAACACTCCGCCACCCAGGCCTTCACCGCCGCCCGCGAAGCCTTGCAGAAGCAGGACGCGCAACTGTTGTTCTGGTGCCAGGCTCGTGATTGCGGCGAAAGCAGCCTGTGGGCCAACGAAGTGTTCGGCAATGCCAAGCTCTATGGTGCCGATAACGGTCAGTCTTATCTGCTGCTGCGCCTGGCGCCGCCCGCGGACAACACGCTGATTGCGCTGTATGGCATTACTCGCGGCAATCGCAAGGCTTACCTGCATGTCGAGCAGTTCGAGGCAAACGCCTCGCTGGGGAACCTGCTGCCCACATCGGCCACGCTGTTGCGCCAGCTCAAGGACACCGGCGTGCTGGACTTGCCGCGTCTGGTCGGCGAACCGGACGAAACCTGGTTGCGCCTGCTATCCCGGGCGCTGAACCTGGACACGGGTCTTCGAGTCACTGTCGCCGGACCCCAGGCCGAGGCCTGGCGGCAAGCATTGATCGATCAGGGGGTCCGGGCGGCGCGAATGGAGGCCGCCAGGGGCGATGCGGCGGGCCTGCATCTTGAGCTGCTGCGTTAAGCTGTTTCGGGTGACGTGCTTCACGCCGTCAGCCCGGCCCTGTTTTTATTTCGAGACCTGACATGCTCAATAACGATCGGCTGTTGGTGCAGATCCTGCTCCTGGTGTTGTTCGGTGCAAGCTTCTGGGTGATGGCTCCGTTCTGGTCGGCGCTGTTCTGGGGCGCGGTGCTGGCGTTTGCCAGTTGGCCGCTGATGCGCCTGTTGACCCGCTGGGTCAATGGTCGTGAGTCGCTGGCGGCGGCTTTGCTGACCGTGGGCTGGATGGTGCTGGTGGCGGTGCCGCTGGTGTGGCTGGGCTTCAACCTGGCTGATCATGTACGCGACGCCACGGCATTTATCAAGAACGTGCAGGTCGATGGCCTGCCTGATCCCCCGGTATGGCTGGCGGGCTTACCGCTGGTGGGTGGGCGGTTGGTGGGCATCTGGAACAGCATCGATCAGCAAGGTGCAGCCATGATGGTGTCCGTCAGGCCGTACCTGGGTCAGGTCGGCAACTGGCTGCTGGCTCGCAGTGCCCAAATCGGCGGTGGCATTCTCGAACTGACCCTGAGCATTGTGTTCGTGTTCTTTTTTTACCGTGACGGCCCGCGCCTGGCGGTGTTCGTGCACGGGTTGCTGGAGCGTCTGATCGGCGACCGTGCCGGTTACTACATCGAACTGGTGGCCGGTACGGTGCAGCGTGTGGTCAACGGCGTGATCGGCACCGCGGCGGCCCAGGCGGTGCTGGCGCTGATTGGTTTCCTGATCGCTGGCGTACCGGGGGCATTGGTGCTGGGCATCGTCACCTTCCTGCTCAGCCTGATTCCCATGGGGCCGCCCCTGGTCTGGATCCCCGCCACGGCGTGGCTGGTGTGGAAGGGAGAATACGGGATGGCGGTGTTCCTGGGGATCTGGGGCACCTTCATCATCAGCGGTGTGGACAACGTGCTCAAACCCTACCTGATCAGCCGTGGCGGAAACCTGCCGTTGGTGATCGTATTGCTGGGGGTGTTCGGTGGCTTGATTGCCTTCGGCTTCATCGGACTGTTCATTGGCCCGACCCTGCTGGCGGTGGCCTACAGCTTGCTGACGGACTGGAGCAAGAGCCAGGCGCGATAACCCCACTCCTGAGACCAGCACCAACCTTTTTGTAGTGAGGGGATAGATCCCCTCGCCACCAATGGGCTTCGATCCAGCAGGCAAGCCTGGCTCTGAAAAACCAGGCTTGCCGGTCAATCACGTCGCCACGTTCAGGTATTTCCCCACGGGGGCGACATCATCCAGCGAGTATTGTCGACTGAGGTTGGCGATCATCCTGTTCAGCGCTTCACTGACATTGGTCTGGTCGGTGGAGCTGTCGCTGGTGCGGTTGGCCTGTACCGCGCTGGTCAGTTCGCTGGTGCCGGTGTTGCTCTGACCATCGGCATCGAGCTGGCTGAACAACGCCTCACTGGAGGCCTGTTGTGGCGGTGGCGGGGGGAGGCTGGCGGCGAGTTCGTCGAGGCTGACGGTACCGTCTTCATTCTCGTCCAGGGCCGAGAACAGTTCCTGGCTGTCGGCAGTGCTGCCGGCGCTCGCCAGACCATTGCTCAGCTCCTCGCTACTTACCTCGCCATCACCGTCGGCGTCCAGGGCGCTGAGCAGCGCATCGGCCAGTTCGGTCGTCGGTTCCTGGTCCCGTGGCGGCGGAGGCGGTGGCGCCATCGCGGCTATCTCATCACTGCTCAGGTCGCCGCTACTGTCGCTGTCCAGGTCGCTGAAATTGTCGCTCAGGCTGACCAGGATGCCGTCGTCACTCTTCTGCGACAGGGCCGTGCTCAATTCTTCCTGATCGACCGAGCCGTCGGCGTTGCTGTCGAGTTTGCTGAGCAGCTCCTTTTGAAACTGCTGGCTGCGGGCACTGCTGGTCGCGGTACTGCTGGTGCTGGTATAGGGCGAGTAACTGCTGACGCTACCGATCATGGGCGCTCTCCTTGGGCTGGAATGCCGGTGGGTGCACCGGCTTATGCAGCGTCGGCGGGGCAGTTGTCGTGGGTGTGTGGAGTTTGTACCGGCGGGTGTACAAACTCAGCCCCCGGCGCTCCCACATGGGATTGAGGTGGTTTCAGGCGCGGGGCAAGCGGATCACTGCCGTCAATCCACCCCCTGGCGTTTCTTCCAGGCTCAATTGCCCGCCCAAGCGTTCGGCGGCTTCCCTGGCGATGGTCATGCCCAGGCCGACACCGCCGGAGTTGCGGTTGCGTGAGCCTTCCAGGCGATAGAAGGGCTCGAACACTGCTTCGCGTTTATCCGCCGCAATCCCGGGGCCGTGGTCAATCACCCGAATCACTACCTGGTCGCGCTGGTCTTGCAGCGTAATCAACGCATGGCCGGCGTAGCGCAAGGCATTGTCCATGAGGTTGTTGATACACGAGCGCAACGCCATCGGCTGCACCTGTAACGGCGCGCAACCACCGCTGGCTTGCACGTCGGCACCCTGGTCCTGGGCGTTTTCGCTCAGCGATTCCACCAACGCCTGCACGTCCATCCATTGCAGCGCTTCGCTGGTGCGTTGCTCGTGCAGGTAGGTGAGGGTGGCGTCGAGCATGCCAATCATATCGTTCAGGTCCTGACGCATCTGGCCCTGCAGCTTGATGTCATCGATCTGTTCCAGGCGCAGCTTGAGCCGTGAAAGCGGAGTGCGCAGGTCATGGGATACCGCACCGAGCATGCGCGAACGCTGCTGCACCTGCTCGCGAATTCGCTGTTGCATGAGGTTGAACGTATGGGCAGCCTGGCGGGCCTCCCGAGGGCCGGTTTCTTCCAACGGTGGGCTGTCGAGGTTTTCGCTCAGGCGTTCGGCGGCATCGCTCAGGCGCTGGATTGGCCGGGTCAGCAGTTTGGCGCCGTACCAGGCGGCGACGATCAGGCACACAAACTGAAACGTCAGCGGTACCACCGGCCCACCTAACCATGGGCGCGCAGGGCGGTTGGGTGGGGGCCCCGTGGGCCCAGGGTGCTGGCCTTGCCGGGAAAATTCGGGGGGTGGCCCCAAAGGCGGTTTGTCGTATTGAGAAAACCAGGCAAAGGCCAACAGGTGCGCCAGGACGATCGCCAGTAACAGCACGCCAAACAGGCGGCCGAACAAGGTGTCGAGGCGCAAGCGCATCAGCCGATGTCCCGGGCGTCGAACAGGTAGCCTTCGCCGCGCACGGTCTTGATCAGTTGCGGCGCCTTGGGGTCGTCACCCAGCTTTTGGCGCAGGCGCGACACCAGCAGATCGATGCTGCGGTCGAACGCCTCGATGGAGCGCCCACGGGCGGCGTCCAGCAACTGTTCGCGGCTCAGTACCCGGCGCGGTCGTTCGATGAATACCCACAACAGCCGGAACTCGGCGTTGGACAGCGGCACCACCAGCCCGTCGGCGGAGATCAACTGGCGCAGTACGCTGTTGAGTCGCCAGTTATCGAAGCGAATATTGGCCCGTTGCTCGGTGCGGTCGTCGCGTACCCGGCGCAGGATCGTCTGGATCCGCGCCACCAGTTCCCTGGGTTCGAACGGCTTGGCCATGTAATCGTCGGCGCCCAGTTCCAGGCCGATGATGCGGTCGGTGGGCTCGCACCGGGCGGTGAGCATCAGGATCGGGATGTCCGATTCGGCGCGCAGCCAGCGACACAATTGCAAGCCGTCTTCGCCCGGCAGCATCAGGTCGAGCACAACCACGTCGAAATGCTCGGCCTGCATCGCCCGGCGCATGGCCGCGCCATCGTTCACGCCGCTGGCGCGTATGTTGAAACGGGCCAGGTAGTCGATCAGCAGCTCGCGGATCGGCACATCGTCATCGACGATCAACGCCCGGGTACTCCAGCGCTTGTCATCGTCGGGCGCTTTTTGATCGTCAGAATTTGCAACAGGGGTGTTCTGCATGGATGCATCATCTGCCAGATAGGCTGCCAACCGCAAAGAAGGCGGCGAGGTTGAGGCTTCAGCATAGGCTTCGTGCCGCTAGGCGTGAAGCGCTGAAAGGACGGGGGTGCGGCGCCAGACGGTAGCGTGCCGGCGTGTTGTGCGCGTGTCATGAGTGTATCGACTTCGACACAAAGGCCGGCATCGTCCATGCTGTCCGGACGCGATGAGGATTTACCGATCATCGGGTCCCGCACGGGCGCTGGTTCCGCTACAATGCGCGCCGATTTCGACTTGCCTGAGAGCCCACTCATGTCCGCCTGCCAGACGCCCATCATCGTTGCCTTGGATTTCCCTACCCGTGACGCCGCCCTGAAGCTGGCCGACCAGTTGGACCCCAAGCTGTGCCGGGTCAAAGTCGGCAAGGAGCTGTTCACCAGTTGCGCTTCGGAAATTGTCGGGACCCTGCGTGACAAGGGTTTTGAAGTATTCCTGGATTTGAAATTCCACGATATTCCCAATACCACCGCCATGGCCGTCAAGGCGGCCGCCGAAATGGGGGTGTGGATGGTCAACGTGCATTGCTCCGGCGGCCTGCGCATGATGGCGGCCTGCCGTGAAGTGCTGGATCAGCGCAGCGGGCCGAAGCCGTTGCTGATCGGCGTGACCGTGCTGACCAGCATGGAGCGCGAGGACTTGGCCGGTATCGGCCTGGATATCGAGCCTCAGGAACAGGTGCTGCGCCTGGCGGCGCTGGCGCAGAAGGCTGGCCTGGACGGTCTGGTCTGCTCGGCCTTGGAGGCCAGCGCCCTGAAAGCGGCGCACCCGTCGCTGCAACTGGTGACCCCGGGGATTCGTCCGGCGGGCAGCGCCCAGGACGATCAACGCCGCATCCTGACCCCGCGTCAGGCACTGGATGCCGGTTCCGACTACCTGGTGATCGGCCGACCGATCAGCCAGGCGGCTGATCCTGCCAAGGCACTGGCGGCCGTAGTCGCCGAACTGGCCTGATCAGACCTGAAGATCCCTTGTGGGAGCGGGCTTGCTCGCGAAAGCGGTGTGTCAGTTGGCATAAATGGCGCCTGACAATCCGCCTTCGCGAGCAAGCCCGCTCCCACAGGTGTTTTTGTGACTAGACCTTCAATACCAACTTCCCGAAATTCTCCCCACTGAACAATTTGGTCAGCGTCTCGGGGAATGTCTCCAGTCCTTCAACGATGTCTTCCTTGCTCTTGAGCTGCCCCTTGGCCATCCAGCCGGCCATTTCCTGCCCGGCGGCGGCGAACTGAGAGGCGTAGTCCATGACCACGAAGCCTTCCATGCGCGCCCGGTTGACCAGCAGCGACAAGTAGTTGGCCGGGCCTTTCACCGCTTCTTTGTTGTTGTACTGGCTGATGGCACCGCAGATCACTACGCGGGCCTTGAGGTTCAAGCGGCTGAGCACCGCATCGAGGATGTCGCCGCCGACGTTGTCGAAGTACACATCCACGCCTTTGGGGCATTCACGCTTGAGACCGGCATGGACGTCTTCATTCTTGTAGTCGATGGCGCCATCGAAGCCCAGTTCATCGATCAGGAATTTGCATTTGTCAGCCCCGCCGGCGATGCCCACCACGCGGCAACCTTTGATCTTGGCGATCTGCCCGGCGATGCTGCCCACCGCACCGGCGGCACCCGAGAGCACTACTGTCTCGCCGGCCTTGGGCGCGCCCACGTCCAGCAGGGCGAAATAGGCGGTCATGCCGGTCATGCCCAATGCTGACAAGTAGCGCGGTAATGGCGCCAGTTTCGGATCAACCTTGTAGAAACCACGCGGCTCGCCGAGGAAATAATCCTGCACACCCAGCGCACCGTTGACGTAGTCACCGACCGCGAAGGCCGGGTTGTTCGAGGCGACTACCTGGCCTACGCCCAAGGCGCGCATCACTTCTCCAATGCCTACCGGCGGGATGTAAGACTTGCCTTCGTTCATCCAGCCGCGCATGGCCGGATCCAGGGACAGATATTCGTTCTTCACCAGAATCTGGCCGGCTGCCGGCTCGCCGACCGGTACTTGCTGATAGGTGAAAGTCTCGCGGGTCGCAGGGCCTACCGGGCGTTTGGCGAGCAGGAACTGGCGATTGGTCTGGGCAGTCATGGCTGGCACTCAAGATGAATGAAGCCTTGTTGATAGACCTTCGAAGCGTTTGTCGCAAGGTTTGCTGATGCAGCGAATGCAGTTCGATCGAGCCCAGTGATAATGGCGCCGGGGCCGTTATCACTGGCGCCCATGAATACCCAAACGGCAATTGGATAGTGCTGCCGCATCGTCCGGACCTGTGACTAGACTGGCGTCATCTCCCGCACTCTTCGAGGATTTGACAATGAGCATGACGTTTTCCGGACAGGTCGCCGTGGTCACGGGCGCAGCCGCGGGCATTGGCCGTGCGACCGCCCAGGCATTTGCGGCAGAGGGCCTGAAAGTGGTGGCGGCCGACCTGGACGTGGCGGGCGGCGAAGGCACAGTGCAGTCGATTCGCGAGGCGGGCGGTGAAGCGCTGTTCGTGCGCTGCGACGTAACGCTGGAAAGCGACGTGCAGAACCTGATGAGCGAAGTGATCAATGCCTATGGCCGGCTGGATTACGCCTTCAATAACGCCGGGATCGAAATCGAAAAGGGCAAGCTGGCCGACGGCACCCTCGATGAGTTCGACGCCATCATGGGCGTCAATGTGAAGGGCGTCTGGCTGTGCATGAAGTATCAATTGCCTTTGCTGCTGGCCCAAGGGGGCGGTGCCATCGTCAATACCGCCTCGGTAGCGGGTCTGGGGGCGGCGCCGAAGATGAGCATTTATGCAGCGTCCAAGCACGCGGTGATCGGTCTGACCAAATCGGCGGCGATTGAATACGCCAAGAAGAAAATCCGCGTGAACGCGGTTTGCCCGGCGGTAATCGACACCGACATGTTCCGTCGTGCCTATGAAGCGGATCCGAAAAAAGGTGAGTTCGCCAACGCCATGCACCCGGTAGGACGCATCGGCAAGGTCGAGGAGATCGCCAGCGCGGTGCTGTATTTGTGCAGCGATGGCGCTGCATTCACCACCGGTCATTCATTGGCGGTGGACGGCGGCGTCACGGCTTTCTGAAGAACGTTGTATTTAGCGTGTAGGACTAGGCCCGCACTTGTTGTGGGCTTTTTCTTTGGGGGTTAAAAATGCCCCGTGTCAGCCCCTGAATGTGTTTCAAAGGGTGAGAATCGACCGTTTTGGTGACGTTGTCGTACATCGTCCAGAGACGGCCTGTGCTTAACTGTTTCCAGAGATAAAACAGTTGCTTAGGAGCTTGGTTACTCATGGAGTTGAGAATCGACCGGCAGGCCCTGGTGCCTGTCGTGCAGCAAATTGTCGACGCGCTGGCCGGCTGGATTCGACAGGATGCGGTGCAACCGGGAACCCGACTGCCCTCCATTCGCCAATTGGCCCGGGAGAATCTGCTCAGTCAGTCCAGTGTCAACGAGGCGTGTGAACGCCTGGTGGCCCAAGGGGTGTTGGCGGCGCGCCATGGTTCGGGTTTTTTTGTCGCGCCGCCTCCGTCGTCCAGCTACGAGCCCTCCGACAAAGACTGGCTGGAAGACGTGCAGATCACCCAAGACAGCGTGCCCCAGAACTCGCAGTGGGAGCTGAAGCTCGGCTGTGGCGGGCTGCCCGAGAGTTGGCGCGAAAGCGATGATCTGGGCTACGCGATCCGTCAAGTCACCCGCACCGATATGGCAGGACTGTTCAGTTACAGTACGCCGATGGGGCTGCCCGCTCTGCGGGAGCAACTGTCCAGGCGCCTGAAACAATTCAATATCCACGCCGATAAGAACCTGATCCTGACCACCACGGGCGCGACCCACGGTCTGGACCTGATTGTGCGCACACTGCTTGAGCCTGGATGCTGCGTTGTGGTGGAGAGTCCGGGGTATTCGAAGCTGTTCGACCTGCTCAGGTTTCATGGCATCGACATGATCGAACTGCCCAGGACTCCGCGCGGCCCGGACGTCGATGCACTCCAATGTCTCTTGGCGACGCACCGGCCCAGCGCCCTGTTCGTCAACAGCGCCTGCCACAACCCGACCGGCAGCAGCCTGGCCCCGGTCGTGGCCCAGCAACTGCTGCAACTGGCGAAAAAACACGCCATGTTGGTGGTCGAAGACGATGTCTATGCCGACTTCCAGAACTCAACCCGGACCCGACTGGCAGCGCTGGATACCGACGTGGTGTACGTGGGCAGCTTCTCGAAAACCCTGAGCAGCTCATTGCGAGTCGGTTTCGTCGTGGCCGGATCGTCTGTCATCGCACGCTTGAGGGACGTCAAGGGCATTACCAGCATGGGCAGTTCACGCTTCTGTGAGTCAGTGCTGGCCAATCTTCTGGCCAGCGGCGCCTATCGCAAACTGGTCCAGCGTCAGCGCCAGCGTTTGAGTGCCGACATGGCAGCGGTGTTGCAGGTGCTAGAGGATGCGGATTGGGAAGTGTTTGGCAGGCCGGCCGGCGGGCTGTTCATTTGGGCGCGTCCACCGTTATGCGACTACGCTGCATTGCAGCGCTTGGCCAAGCGGTTCGGTGTGGTGCTTTCTTCTCGTACAGCGTTCAGCCCGTCGGGTGCTGTCAGCGACTGGCTGCGGATCAACGTGGCCCACGCCTGCGATTCGAGGGCCCAGGCATTCTTCCGCGCGGCGGCTCTGGATCGACCTCAATTGTCCTGAAAACGACGGCGCTGTAGCTTTTTGCCATTATTCCGACGCCAGCATCTTGTGTTACAGGGCATCTCGTTGCGAATCTGCAATCAACACACACTGGCAGAGGACTGGGCGCAATGATTTCGGCCGTGCAAAGACGTTTTGCCAACCTGGGTATGGCAAAGAAACTGGGCCTGGGGTTTGTCCTGGTGCTGCTGCTTACCGCCGTGGTGGCGGCCATCGGTGTCTGGTCCCTGCAGACCATCAGCTATCGTTTCGATGGCCTGAAACAGATGTCATCCCTCAATAGCGGCTTGCTCAAGGTCCGCCTGCTTGAGCAGGAATACGCCTTGCGCTCGGACCCGAAAACGGTCGATGCCTTGCGGCTGGGCGTGGACGGACTGATTGCCCAGGCCAACGAGCTCAAGGCGCAATCGGCGGCCAACGTGCCGGTGATGAACGACGTGGAGCAAGCCTTGGCGGCTTATCGCAAGGCGTTCGACGAATTCGTCGAGTTGAGCCAGAGCAAGGATCTGGCACTGGAAATGGCCAGTTGGTCAGTGTCCAGCGTTGCCAATAACCTGGATGTGCTGCAAGCGGGCCTGGCAGATGATGGCGCTTATACCCTGAAAGAGTCCGAAGGCAAGGAGGGCGGCGAGTTCATTGAGCAAGCCAATCAGGTCAGCGAAGTGTCTCGGTTGATGTTGCAGGCCATGAACGAAGCGCGGGTACGCCTGGATCAAAGCCGCAAAGGTTCTGAAGAGGGCGGGCAGGGCACTATCGAACAGGCCGAGCAAGCCATGAAGCAGGCCGAGGTGCTCAAGACCACCGTCAAGGACCCGGGATACCAGACCGTGCTTAACGAAGTGGCCGGGCATATCGCTGGTTTCAACGAAAAACTCGCTGAATACACCGGCCTGCTGGCCCAGGAGAAAATCGTCTACCAGCAACTGCACGAGCGTGCCTCCCAGGTAGTGGAGCGGGTTGACCAGGCTTACACCGCCGAGGATGGTGCCATGCAGACGGAACTGAAGAAGAATTCGCTGCTGATCATCGGCTCGTCGGCCCTGGCGCTGCTGGTGGGACTGATTGCGGCCTGGGTCATTACCCGGTTGATCGTCGGGCCGTTGCGCAGCGTCATCCGTGTTGCACAGCAGATTGCCTCGGGCGACTTGAGTGCAACGGTGCAGGTGACGCGCCAGGATGAGATCGGTCAACTGATGCTCGCCATGCAACAGATGGGGGCGGGCCTGAGCAGTATCGTCAGCGGTTTGCAGGCCGGTATCGAACAGTTGGCCAACTCCGCCCAATCGCTGTCGGCCGTGACCGAGCAGACCAACCTGGAGGTCAGCAGCCAGAAGGAGGAGACCGAACAGGTCGCCACGGCCATGAACCAGATGACCGCCACCGTGCACGACGTGGCGCGCAATGCCGAAGAGGCGGCCCAGGCGGCCCAGACCGCCGACGATAAGGTTGAAAGCGGTCAGCAGGTGGTGCGTCAGAGCATGGTGCGCATTGAACAATTGGCCGACTCGGCCACTTCAGCCAGCAGCAGTATCGAAAGCCTCAGCGCTGAGATCCAGAACATTGGCACGGTGTTGAGCGTGATCAAGAGCGTGGCTGAGCAGACCAACTTGCTGGCGCTCAATGCGGCCATCGAAGCGGCCAGGGCCGGTGAGCAGGGCAGGGGCTTTGCGGTGGTGGCCGATGAAGTGCGGGCCTTGGCCAAGCGCACGCAACAGTCCACCGAGGAAATCGAACGCCTGGTGAGCGCCTTGCGCTCAGCAGCCCAGACCTCCGTGCAGCAGATCCAGAGCAGTGGCGAGCTGGTGAAGATGGCGGTCAGTGATGCCCTGCAAACCGAAAGCGCCCTGGGGAGCATTGCGGCGGCGGTGTCGCTGATCCAGCAGATGAATCAGCAAATTGCCGCGGCGGCCGAGCAACAGAGTTCGGTGGCTGAAGAGATCAACCGCAGTGTCACCAGCATCCGCGCCAGTGCCGATCAATCTTCCCTGGCGATGCAGGGCAATGCCGCGTCGAGCATTGAGCTGGCGCAGCTAGGGGTTGAGCTCAAGGGGATGGTGGGGCATTTCAGGCTGTGAGCTGTCGACGGACCCTGTGTAGCGAGGGGATAAATCACCTCGCTACACAGGAGTCAGGCTTGAGAGCCTAACCCGAATATCAGTCGTAAACCTTCTTCTTCTTCCACTCGTCGTTTACTTCGGCGTCCTTCAGCCCTTCGGTCAACTGGTTGACTTCGCCTTCGACCGGCTGGGTGCTGGCCAGAACCATGGCATTGGCGCGGGCCAGGAGTTTTTCCAGGTAGTCCAGTTGTTCGGCATAGACCTGCGGTTCCTGTTGCTTGCGCAGGTACTGCACACCCCGTTCGAACGCCAGGCGGGCCTGCCCCGGTTGTTCTTGCTGCAAGGCGTGTTGGCCGAGATTATTGAAGAACTCGATGTGCAACAGCACCAGGATGTGTCGCACTTCGCGGATCCAGCGCTTGGCTTCGTTGGGCGGCAGGAAACCATCCTGGGCGGCGCGGGTAATCTGACCGTGAAGGGCCTCGAGCAGAAACCGCACATCCTTGGCCTTGGCTTCGGTCTGGATCGGTGCCGGTGGGTTGTTCACCGGAATCGATTCACCCTGGGCGGCCAGCGCATTCAGTTCGTCCAGGCGCGCCTTGACCGCTGTATTGGTTTTCTCCAGGTTCAGCAGGCGCTGGCAGACGTTGATCTCAAGACGCGTGATCAACAGCTTCAGGGCCGGGGTCATCAATTGTCCGGGAAAGGTTTCAGTGAGCTCGCCACAACGACGCAAGCGGTCGTTGAGTTCAATCTTGGTACGGGCCTTTTCCAGCTTGTTGTTTTCCACCACATGGTTCATGTAGCCAATGGCGATCAACAGTGCGATCCCGGCTACGACGAGCAGGGTGATCATGAGTGGTGTCACCGGTAAGACCTCTTTATTGGGGTTCGCATATCAAGAGTGTAGTGGCTTGGCTTTTAAGCGCATAGGCCTGTGCGATGCGATTAGACAGGCGTGGCGCTGCGTATGGAAGTGCGGCGAATATGGATGCACATTGCCACTATTTGTCGGACACGACTATAACGTCTTGGCGGATGACAGAATATAGGCGCCAGAGACTGGACGGGCAAAATGTGCGAACAGCCCCTAAACCGGGCGAAGTCATTGATTTAAATAAATTTATATCTGGGGGTTGACGACCCAGCAATCCATCCATAGAATGCGCGCCACTTACAGCGTAAAGCACTTAGCCAAACGCGATAAGCAGTGAATGTTGTACGTGTGTCCCCTTCGTCTAGTGGCCTAGGACACCGCCCTTTCACGGCGGTAACAGGGGTTCGAGTCCCCTAGGGGACGCCAATGCGGGAATAGCTCAGTTGGTAGAGCACGACCTTGCCAAGGTCGGGGTCGCGAGTTCGAGTCTCGTTTCCCGCTCCAATTTTAAACAGCGTTGCCTTCGGGCAGGGCTGAGTGAAACCAGAATCGATATCTTCGGGTACGGATCTGGGCACTGGAACACACACCATGTGTTCCGGGCAGCGTGTCCCCTTCGTCTAGTGGCCTAGGACACCGCCCTTTCACGGCGGTAACAGGGGTTCGAGTCCCCTAGGGGACGCCATTTGCGGGAATAGCTCAGTTGGTAGAGCACGACCTTGCCAAGGTCGGGGTCGCGAGTTCGAGTCTCGTTTCCCGCTCCAAATTCAAAAAAACGCCGCTCATTGAGCGGCGTTTTTTTCGTCCGTGAAAAAAGCGTGCTTCAATCTTCGAGGCTCTCCACCAGGCTCTCAAGTGCGTCTGCACGCTCGTTTTCCGGCAGCTCGGGAGCGGGAATCATTGTTCGCATCTGCCGCGCCAGGCGGTATTCACTGGGTGTGCAGTTGGCGTACTGCTTGAAGGCGCGGGCGAAGTAGGAGGGATCCTTGAACCCGGCCTCATAGCCGATGCTGGTGATAGGCATCTGGCTATTGTCGAGCAGTTCCTTGGCAAAGCTCATGCGTTTGTTCAGCACGTAATCGGTGAAGCCAAGCCCGTTGGCTTCCTTGAACACACGGCTGAAGCGAAACGTGGTCATGCCGCATCGCTTGGCCAGGTCCCGCTGATCGATGCTGTCGCGAAAATGTTGGTCGATGTACAGCATGATATGGCTCAGGGCCTGGTGTTTCTGGTGCCCCGAGGTCAGGCGGATGCTGTCTGGCAGGGTTGGCGCGTGGTCGATCAACGAAGTCTTGCGCGGGCCACAGGTGTGGCGGCGTAACTCGCATAATTGCACCAGGGCAGTCAGGTAGCGCTTCCTCTCTGTGGCTGACAGGGGCAGTACCATGTATTCCCACACACTCGAGCGCATGGCCCAGACCGCCAGTTCTTCGGAGTGCTGCACGGTGAACATGGTGATGGGAGTGGCAGGGACGGTGCGTTTGATCTCCAGTAACCGCCTCAGGCCCGGCGTATCCGGGCGATCGAAATGGATGCAGATCATGTCCGCCTGTTCCCCGCCGGGCAGCAGGGCATCTTTTGCCTGGGTGCAGTCGCAAGTGTCCTCGAACTGGCTGACAAGTTCCGGGGTGGACCGATCGTGAGTCAGATCGAACCACAACAGCTTTGGCTTTCTGGTCAGATTCGACGGCATGTGCTTACCACTCAGCGTTGCGACTGCCCTTAAGCTAGCAGTATTGCCAATGTGCCATCACTTCGCCGAATAATTTTTTATAAAAAGCCGGTTTTTTAAGCGCCGTATGCTCAGAACGCCAGAGCGCGAATCGTTGCGAGTTGCAATCGCAAGGCATGCCTGGCTCCCCCCGCAAAATAATCCTAGCGATGTGCAAAATCCTCCTAACGGCTATCCCCACCCGCTGACTAGGGTTGCATCAGGCAGTTGCAAATGTACTGCCTCTGAAAACAACCCTGATGAGGTGCGCAAAATGACTCTTCAAACAATCAAGGCTTCGGTGCTGAAGTTCGCCAAAGATGAAGACGGCCTGACCATTGTGGAATACGCCGTGGCCGGTGGGTTGATTACGGTGTTGGTGGCCGCCGCCTTCGTTCTTCTGGGCGGTGCCGTGAATACCAAGATCCGCGCGCTGTGCCAGGCCGTCAACGGCAACGTTGCCTGCTGATAGCGATAACTGCGCGGGGACACGGCAGCTTTCAAGGAAGCCTCGCTTGCGACTCTTTTGCTGTGAGTACAACGAATCACTCAAATGGACTTGGCGTTGTCCCCGACAACTCAGTTCATGGCGTTACAACCTTTATTCAAAGGTGAGGTGAAAAAAATGACTCTGCACACAATAAGAACTTCGATCAGCCGGTTCGCCAAAGATGAAGATGGCCTGACCATTGTTGAATACGCCGTCGCGGGAGGTTTGATCACGGTGTTGGTGGCGGCAGCCTTCGTTCTTCTGGGCGGCGCGGTGGACACCAAGATCCGTGCGCTGTGCCAGGCCGTCAACGGCAACGTGGCCTGCTAACGATAACTGCAACAGGGAGACGCGCCATGTCCATGGAATTGCTGGTGTCGACGGTGCTGCTGCTAGGACTGCTGGGTGTGGCGGTGGTGAGCGATTTGCTTCGCCACCGCATCCCCAACACGCTGGTCCTGTTGGGCCTGGCCTTGGGTTTGGCCGGTCAGACTTATACAGGTGGGATCAGCGGAACGGGCGACAGCCTGCTGGGCATGCTGGTCTGTTTTGCGCTGTTTTTGCCCATGTATGCGGTGGGTGGCATGGCCGCCGGAGACGTCAAGTTGATGGCCATGGTGGGCAGTTTCCTGCCGGTTCATTACGCATTGTGGGCTGCGCTGTTCAGTCTGATTGCTGGTGGCGTGTGCGGTTTTCTGATCGTGCTGGCCCGCGGTCAGTTGCTCCAGACCCTCCAGCGTTACTGGCTGATTGTGCGGGCCCAGGCTTACCTGGCACCTACCGCGGATGAAGTGGCCGGCAAACCTTTTCCTTATTCGATCGCGATCCTGATCGGCACCTTGAACAGCGTCTACTGGCAGCTGATTGCCGATGGCTGGGGAGTCTAGTCATGCACGTCATCAACGATAGTGATGCCTACCCCAGTGAACGGGAAGCGGTGCAACGCCTGGCACCTCAGCCATGCACGATTCAAGACACCGGCCTGAGCGACAGTTTTCTCGGCGAGCTGGTCTGCAAGCATCTGCACGACGCCGGTGTGTTGGACCTGCCGCGGCTGGTGGAACGCCTGGCGCTGACCGGCGCGGTACTGGAAGAAGTCCTGGCGTTCCTGCGCAAGGACGGTCGTGTCGAAGTGCTCGGCCAGCTCGGGCAAACAAGTGTGCAGGCCTTGCGTTACGGCCTGACCGAACGTGGCCGCAGTGCCGCCCGCGATGCCCTGTCTCGCAGTGGCTATATCGGTGCGGCACCTTTTCCGGTGAGTAGCTATCGGTCCCTGATCAAGATCCAGACCATTCACCATGGGCGTATTACCGCCACCGACATGCAACGGGCCCTGGCCGGCATGGTGCTGTCGCAAGGCATGCTCGATCAGTTGGGTGTGGCACTGAATTCAGGGCGGGCGATCATGATTTACGGCCCGGCGGGCACGGGTAAGACCTATGTCAGCAGTCGTCTTATCCGGCTGTTCGCCGAGGCCATCTGGGTGCCCCATGCCATCGTCATCAATGAGTCGGTGATCGAGATCTATGACCCGCAAGTGCATCAGCGCCTGGATGACAAGAGTCAATCGAACAATCTGATGCTTAATGAAGGCATCGACCGTCGGCTGCTGTGCTGCAAACGCCCGATTGTCATCACGGGCGGCGAGTTGAACATGGAGCAGCTGGACGTTCGCTATGACCCCTTTACTCGCCAATACCAGGCCGCGTTGCAGCTCAAGGCCAGCAACGGCCTGTTCATCATCGATGACATGGGACGCCAGCGCATGGCCCCGGCCGAATTGCTCAATCGCTGGATCGTGCCGATGGAAGAGAAGCGCGACTTCATCAACCTGGGCGGTGGTCGCCATTGCGAGTTGCCGTTCGATCTGGTCCTGGTGTTTTCCACCAACCTCAACCCCCTGGAACTGGCTGACGAGGCCTTTCTGCGCCGCATTGGCTACAAGGTGCAGTTCGGTTACCTCAAGCCCGAAGAATACGAGCGCATCTGGCGCCAGGAGTGCGAACGTCTGGGCATTCCCCATGACCCGCTGCTGGTGCGCTATGTGCTGCAGCAGCTTTATGCCGGCGAGGGCATGCCGCTGGTGCCTTGCCATCCCCGTGACCTGTTGAACATGGCGCTCGACCGCCAGCGTTACCTGGGCGGTTCCGGGCCCCTGTTGCCGCAAGAGCTGGAATGGGCCTGGCACAACTACTTCGTTCAGCTCGACTTCCTTTGAATCGGAGATACCGACATGAGCTCTCGTACGCTTTCGCTGATTGGCGTTTCCCTGGTAATGGGCCTGGGTGCCGCATGGATGGCTGACTCCTGGCTGAGCGCACGACTTAACGCCAAACCCGATGACCACTTGCGAAGTGTGGTGGTCGCCACCGTACCAATTCCCTTCGGGCAGATGGTTGAGGCCCAACAGGTCACGACCGTGCGCATGCCCATGGATACGATCCCGGACGATGCCTTTGACTCCAGCGAACAGGCCGTGGGCAAGATCGCAACGTTCGACATTCTGCGCGGTGACATCGTGCGGGGTGCGCGTCTGAGTGAGCACCTGGGTGGCAGCACCCTGGCGTCTCTGATCGATCCTGACAAACGCGCCATATCGGTACGGGTCGATGATGTAGTCGGTGTGGGTGGGTTCCTGTTGCCGGGGAACCGGGTCGACGTGCTGGCAACCAAGACCACCAGCGCCGGCAGTAACAACGCCGTGTCCCGGACCATCCTTGAAAACCTGCGGGTGCTGGCGGTGGATCAGACGGCGGGCACCGACAAGACCCAGCCGGTGGTGGTAAGGGCCGTGACGCTGGAAATGTCGGCCACTGAAGCGGAGGCCCTGGTGACTGCGCAGACCGAAGGCAAGTTGCAACTGGCCTTGCGTAACCCGCTGAACCTGGAGAAAAAAACCGTGGTCGTGGCGCCCCCTCCGGCTCCGGTGATGGCGGTGGCGACTGCTGTGGTGCCAAAGCCCGTGGTGCAGCGCAGCCCCAAAGCGCAGGCCAGCGGGATCACGGTGATCCGTGGAGTTGAAAGCAGCGTCGTCAACGTTCACTGAAACGCGTAGAAAAATGCCTGGTCCCTTCGGCCATGGCGATGCCGATCCTCACGTGTCGGCAAACGAGGGCTCGATCATGAATCCCAGTATCCGGCAGCCTGTCACTGCGACGTCTCGGCGCCAGGAAGGAGCAGTGAGTGTATTGATGGTGATCGCGTTAATGGCGATTTCCATGATGGCGGCATTGGCCCTGGATGGCGGACACATGCTGCTGAACAAGACCCGTCTGCAAAATGCCGTGGATGCCGCGGCCCTGAGCGGCGCCAAGACCCTGAGTCAGGTGACGGGAGGGCTCAACATGGCCAGCACGACTCGGGCCGCTGCCCTGGACACGCTGACACGCAATGCCGACGCTGCGGGCAACGCTGAACTGGCAACCGCTGTCGCCGGCAACCCGGCTGCGTTCGCCGCAGTGGAGTTGGCCAGCAGCGTTTATGGCCCGTTCTCCTATCCTGGGCCGGCGGATGCCAAATACGTGCGAGTGTCGGTGTCCAGCTATCGGTTGAGCGGTTTTTTCTGGAGTTTCGTTCAAACGATGGGCAGTGCCGGCCTGGGCAACAAGGCCGTGGCGGCGATCGCCACCGCAGGCCCCAGCCCGACGGCTCCGTGTGATCTGGCGCCCTTGATGGTCTGCGGCGACACCAGCCAATACGACCCGGCTGCCGGGAATTTCTGGAGTTACCGCTTTGGCGACCTGACGGTGCTGAAGACGGCCGCGGGCAACACGTCGCCCATTGGCCCGGGCAATTTCCAACTGCTCGATTTCGGCTCCGGCGGCAGTGCCGTGCGCGAAGACCTGGCGGGCGGCGGTTCGGTCTGCCGCAGTGTCGGGGACAACGTCCAGACCGCACCGGGCAACAAAGCCGGCCCGACTTCCCAGGGCTTGAACACGCGATTCGGTATCTATAACGGGCCGGTCAGTTCTTCGGACTATCCACCCGACCTGGTCACCACTTCGAGCAACCCGGCGATGACCTATAACGATTCGCTCTCCCAGGCGCAATACAAAGGACAGCCCATTACTTCGAGCAGCGGTGATCTCTCGGCCGGCGGCGAGGCAATACTGGACTACAACGACTGGCGAACAGCGGTTGCCGCCTGTGTGGCCGGAGCTGGCAATGGCTGTGAGAGCAACGGGGTTTTCGAACGGCGGATGCTCAAGATCGTGATCGGTGATTGCACCGGCAAACTGAGCGGTTCTACCTCGATTCCCGTCCTGGGTTTTGGCTGCTATTTCGTCGTGCAACCGGTGAATGGCGGAGGTTCGGACTCCATCATCTTTGGCCAGTTCGTCCAGGAATGCGAAGGCGATAATGTGCCCGGCCCCACGCCGGTCAGCGATACCGGGCCGCAGGTCATTCAGCTCTACAAAACCTATCTCAACGGCAGCGGCACTCCGAGCACCGACTCGTAGGAGGCGTCATGAGACTTGCCCATTTCAAACCCGCGCAGGCCCAGCAAGGCGTGGCGCTGGTGGAATTCACCCTGGTGCTGCCGTTGTTGTTGCTGCTGTTGCTGGCTTTTGGCGAGTTCGGACGCATGCTCTTCCAATACAACGTGCTGCTACAGGCCAGCCGTGATGCCAATCGATTCGTCGCCAGCCAGGCCTGGAATACCACCCTGGGCACCATTGCCCTGAACAACACGCTGCAGACCCAGACGAAAAACGTCGCGGTGTATGGCACCCCGAGCCAGGCCGGCACCGCTGTGGTGGCCGGGTTGACCACGGCTAACGTGGAGGTCGCGGCGGTGGGGGCTGACCATGTGCGTGTCACCATCACCTACACCTTTTGCCCGGTGATTGGAGCGGGCAATTGCGGCGGAACAATCCCCGGTTTTTTCGGCAGTGCCATTGCGCTGGGTATCCCACTGGTCGCGACCACCGTCATGAGGGCGTTGTGATGAACAACAAGCACATGCAAGGCACCTATATCGTGGAGTTCGCCTTCGTTGGCCTGCTGGTGTTCATCCTGCTGTTTGGCGTGGTGGAGATGGGCCGGCTGTATTTCACCGCCAATGCCTTGGATGAGGCCGCGCGGCGCGGTGCGCGTCTGGCGGCGGTGTGCAACATCAACGATCCGGTGGTGTTGCGCCGGGCCATCTTCAACGCCGCGACGGACGCAGGCACCAGCCAATTGATCAGCAGCCTCGCCACCTCGAACCTGGCGCTGACCTATCTGGATGTGAACGGCGCGGTGGTGGCGAACCCCGCCGACACGGTCAGCGCCAACGGCTTCCGCGCTATCCGTTACGTCCAGTTGAGCGTGCAGAACTTCGTTTTCAATCTGTTCATTCCTGGGTTTGGCGTGCCCATTACCTTGCCCACATTCAGGGCGACCTTGCCACGCGAAAGCCTTGGGCGTCATTCCGATTCCGGGGAGATCACACCATGCTGAATACCAGGGAAACTCCACTGTCGACCGTCACCGGCAAAGCCGGGCTGCGGTTACTGATCAGCAGCCGTGACGCTTCGTCCCTGCGCGACTTGCAATGCGTCTGCCAGCGCATGCCTTGCCTGGAAGTGAGCACGCGCCTGGTGAGCAACGGCCATGTCGATCCGCTCTATGGCCTGGAGCGAATGCCCGATCTGCTGTTGTTGCGGGTCAGTCACTTGTGGCGCGAAGAGCTGGCGGCTTTGCTGCAGCGGCCTGCCCATGAGCGTCCTCCGATGCTGGTGTGCGGTCTGATGGGCGAGCAGGAAGGCATGCGGCTGGCAATGCAGGCCGGTGCCCGGGACGTGCTGCCCGAGCCTTTCGCCGAGACGGAACTGGTGGCCGCCCTGAATCGTCTGGTTGCGGAGGTCCGCGTCGGCCACGGCGCCGAAGGCAAGCTGGTCGCCGTGATCGGCGCCAAGGGTGGTTCCGGTGCAACGCTGGTGGCCTGCAACCTGGCCCAGCAACTCAGCGCCCAGGCAGGAACCACTCTGCTGCTGGATATGGACCTGCAATTTGGCAGCGTGACCCACTATCTGGATGTGGCCCAATCCCATAGCCATCTGCAAGTGCTGCAACAGGTCGAGGACCTGGACAGTATCGCCCTGCGGGGTTTTTGCAGCCACTTCAGTCCGACCCTGCACGTGCTGGGTGGCCGTAGCGGCGAGTTGTGCCTGCCACAGGACGCCCAGCCGGAACAACTCGACGCCCTGTTGCAATTGGCCCGTGCCAGCTATGACTGGGTGGTAGTGGACCTGCCGCGTCAGATCGACCACCTCACCGGCTCTGTGCTGGAGCAGGTCGACCGGGTCTACGTGGTGGTTCAACAAAGCGTCAGCCATCTGCGCGATGCCAGCGCCCTGGTGCGGATTCTTCGCGAGGACCTGGGCGTGCGCGGGGACCAGTTGCAGGTGGTGGTCAACCGCTATGACAAGGCGGCTGCGGTCAGCCTCAAGGATGTCGCAGAAGCTCTGCGGTGCACCAACCTGTCGAAATTACCCAATGACTTCAACCTGGTCAGCCAGAGTCAGAACACTGGCGTGCCGTTGGGGCTGCATGCGCCGAGGGCGGCCATCACCGTTGCCCTGCGCGATTTGACCGAAGACCTGGTCGGTCACCAGATGGCCGCAGACAAAGGCCTGCTCAAACGTGCCTTCAACCGTTTTTTCGGGGGATGACCCATGATCAGCGACTTCCGCAACCGCTTGCGTAAACAGTCCGGTAAACCGGCCATTGAACTGGCTGGCGACAGCCTGCCGGATCCGACAGAGCAATTGATGGCCTGGGAACATGCCATCCCCGACGTGCTCTACGAAACCCGTAGTCAGGTCACCCCGGTGGAAGCCCAATGGCGGGAAAAAATCTACCAGCAACTGCTCAAGGTCATGGACCTGTCCTTGCTCGACTCCCTCGAGCAGGCCGAGGCGGCGAGGCAGATACGCGATATCTGCCAGCGTTTGCTCGATGAGCATTCGGCGCCGGTAAGCTCCGCCAGCCGTCAGTTGATCATCAAGCAGATCACCGACGAAGTGCTCGGGCTGGGGCCTTTGGAGCCGTTGCTGGCCGACCATAGCGTGTCCGACATCCTGGTCAACGGTTTTGCCTCGGTCTATGTCGAGCGCTTCGGCAAGCTGCAAAGAACCGACGTGCGCTTTCGCGACGACCAGCATCTGCTGAACATCATTGATCGCATCGTCTCCAGCCTGGGCCGGCGTATCGACGAGTCGTCCCCTTTGGTGGACGCCCGGCTCAAGGACGGCTCGCGGGTCAACGCAATCATCCCGCCACTGGCCATCGACGGTCCGAGCATGTCGATCCGTCGTTTTGCGGTGGACCTGCTCAACACTGACAGCCTGATCCAGGTGGGCACCATGACCCCAGCCATTGCCTTGTTGCTCAAGGCGATTGTCCGTGGGCGCTTGAATGTGCTGATTTCCGGCGGCACCGGCAGTGGCAAGACCACCATGCTCAACGTACTGTCCAGTTTCATCCCTCACAACGAACGCATCGTTACCATCGAGGACTCGGCCGAACTGCAACTGCAGCAACCTCACGTGGTGCGCCTGGAAACCCGTCCTTCGAACATCGAGGGGCGCGGCGAGGTCAGCCAGCGGGAACTGGTGCGCAACAGCCTGCGGATGCGTCCGGACCGCATTGTCATCGGCGAAGTGCGCGGCGCCGAAGCGCTGGACATGCTCACCGCCATGAACACCGGCCACGATGGCTCGTTGACCACAATCCACGCCAATACCGCGCGCGATGCCTTGGGGCGAATCGAGAACATGGTGTCGATGACCGGCGCGACTTTTCCGATCAAGGCCATGCGTCAACAAATTGCCTCTGCCATCGATGTGGTGATCCAGCTGGAGCGTCAAGAAGACGGCAAACGTCGTGTGGTGAGCATGCAAGAGATCAACGGCATGGAAGGGGAGATCATCACCATGACCGAAATTTTCTCTTTCACTCGCCAAGGCATCGGGGAAAACGGCGAGGTGCTGGGGGATTATCGGCCCAGCGGCATGATCCCGGCCTTTCGCGACGTGTTGGCCAGGCGCGGCATCGAGTTGCCGCTGACCCTGTTCCGCCCTGAGTGGATGGAGGCTCGGACGTCATGAACAACATCCCCAGTGAGTTCATCCTGATTTTTCTCGCCATGGTGTTCATCGCCGTCTTCCTCCTGTCCCAGGGCGTGGTGGTGCCGGTGTTCGGCGAGGCCGGCAAAATGCGCAAGCGCATCCGTGGGCGCCTGCATGTGCTGGAGAAAGCCAACCATCTGCCCAACATGCAGACCGTGTTGCGGCAGAAGTACCTGACACGCTTGTCGCCCCTGGAAGCCCGGCTTGAACAATTGCCGTTCATGGCCAACCTGACCCAGTTGATCGAGCAGGCCGGCCACGAATACCGGGCCTATCGGGTAATGGCGCTCGGCCTGGCCCTGGGCGTAGCGGCCGGTGCCGTGGTGTTGATGTTCTGGCCGGTGTGGTGGATGGCGCTGCTGGCGGCCTTTGCGGTGACCTGGCTGCCGGTGCTGAAGATCATGCGTGATCGTAGCAAGCGCTTCGCCGCCTTCGAGGAAGGCTTGCCGGATGCGCTGGACGCCATGTGCCGGGCCTTGCGCGCCGGGCACCCGTTCAACGAAACCCTGCGCCTGGTTGCCGAGGAGCACAGGGGGCCGGTCGCCCAGGAGTTCGGCATGACCTTCGCCGACATCAACTATGGCAACGATGTGCGCCGGGCCATGCTCGGGCTGTTGGAGCGCATGCCGAGCATGACGGTGATGATGCTGGTGACCTCCATACTTATCCACCGCGAAACCGGCGGCAATCTGACCGAAGTGCTGGAGCGCCTGAGCCGCTTGATCCGCGGACGCTTCCGCTTCCAGCGCAAGATCCGGACCTTGTCGGCGGAAGGGCGCATGTCGGCCTGGGTGCTGGTGGCGATCCCTTTCGTGCTGGCGATCGCCATTGTGCTCACCAGCCCCAGCTACATGCCGGTGCTGATCAACGACCCTATAGGCCACAAGCTGATCATGTTCGCGTTCGGCGCCATGTTGCTGGGGATTCTCTGGATCCGAAAAATCATCCGGATCCAGGTTTAAGCGCCCTTGCGGCGAGAGGTATCAGTCATGGATTTTCTGCTCGGGTTGTTCAGTCGGTTTACGGGAAACGAGGAGGCGGCACGGCTGTTGTTCATCGCCGTGATCGGTCTCAGTACGGTACTGGCGGTCGTCGCCATGATCTTGCTGATGCTCGGCCTGCAGGACCCGGTGCAACGGCGTCTGGCGCTGATCAAACGGGGATATTCCGGCAGCACGCAAGGGCAGGAGGCGCCAGGTAACCTGCAACTCTTGCTGGAGCGGGTCGGCCAGCGGTTCGCAGCGACTGACCCGGCCCAGGCCAGCGCCACCCTGACCCTGCTCACACACGCCGGCTACCGTTCCGCATCGGCGGTGCAGATGTACTGGGCCGTGCGCCTGATGCTGCCGTTGCTGCTGCTTGGCGTTACGTTACTGCTGCTGCCGCTGATCAAGGTGTCCTTGATTGTCGGTTTGCTGGTGGCGACCTTGATGGCGGGTATCGGATGGTTGCTGCCGGCGCTGTACGTCGGCAAGCGTAAGCAGGCGCGACAAGCGCGGCTGCGGGCGGCATTTCCCGATGCGCTGGACCTGATGGTGGTGTGCGTCGAGTCAGGCCTGGCTCTGCCCACCACCATAGAACGGGTGGCCGAAGAGATGTCGGTCAGCCAGGTTGAGCTGGCCGAAGAGCTGGCCCTGGTGAACGCGCAGATCCGCGCGGGTATCACCAGCACCGACGCTCTCAAGCAACTGGCCCTGCGCACCGGCCTGGATGATATCCAGGGCCTGGTCAGCCTGTTGGCCCAGAGCATCCGCTTCGGCACCAGCGTGGCCGATACCCTGCGTATCTACGCCGATGAGTTTCGTGATCGGCGCACCCAGGCGGCCGAGGAAATGGGTGCCAAAATCGGCACCAAACTGATCTTTCCGCTGATCTTCTGCCTCTGGCCAAGCTTCTTCTTGGTCGCCATCGGCCCCGCCATGATTGGCGTGTTCAGGGCCTTTGGAAATATGTAGAGGGACATACGGTCCCGGTTGTACAAGCCTGTGGCGAGGGAGCCTACTCCCGCTCGAGCAGCGCTGCAGCCCCGGTTTGCGGCTGCTGCGCAGCCCAGCGGGAGCAAGCTCCCTCGCCACGATAGTGACAGTCTGAAAGCCAACACTCAGCCAGGGGTTATTTTTGATCGTTCCCACGCTCTGCGTGGGAATGCATCCCGTGACGCTCTGCGTCACCTTCCAGAAGCGGAACGCGTAGCGTCCCTGGCGACATTCCCACGCAGAAGCGTGGGAACGATCGAAGTCCATACCCAACCGAACTCCAACGCCCGTGGCGAGAGGGTTGATCCCCGCTGGGCCGCTTAGCGGTCCTGAAACCGGGGATTGGCGTCTCACCCATTGGCCGGACCTGCGCAAGACTCAGTTCGCATGGGCGGTTGTTTCCTGAAGGGCTGCGCAGTCCCGCGGGGATAGGGTCTCGCGCCACAAACAGGCGCGTTCAGCTTTATGCAAGGCAGAGCAAAAGATCGCAGCCTTCGAAAAGGCCTACACCGGATCGGATGTAGGCCTTTTCGAAGGCTGCGATCTTTTGTTTTCCACTGTGTTTCAGTTGCTGCTGGTGATTTCCCCACCCGAGTCCTGTTCGAAGAATTCCGGGATCGGGTAATTGAAGCTATTGAGCCAGCGCTGCATGGCCAATTCCCGTTCGGTGGCCGAGGCGGTTTGCAGGTGGGTTGAGGCCACCACCCCGCGAATCTGCAGCTGCATCCAGCTCTCCGTGCCCTGTTGCGCAGCCGAAGAGGGGCCGGGTTCAATGGCCCAGGCGGTGGCGGACAGGCAAGTCATGCACACGATCAACAGTTGTCTGGTTTTCATCTCTTGGACTCCTCGTAAGGCGCTACTTGACCGCATCGGATGAGGCGTCGGCCACATCGGTCAGACGGTTCGCGGGGGATGTCGCCCCGGCAGGGGCCGAGCCTCTGATTTTTTCCGCCCGGGCTTGAGCATCTGCCACTTGTTTGGGGCTCAGATTGGCCATGTTTGCCAGTTCGGCTGCCTGCTTCCAGTTGTCCTGGTAAATCAGCAGCGTCACCATGTTGAAGGCGGCCAGCGAGTCTGACTGTCTGAGCTCCATGGCGGTCATGAACTCGAAGCGGGCTTCAGGGATCCGTCGCTGATTGAGATAGACAACTCCCAGGTCATTGCGGATTTTTCCTTCGGTGGGGGACATTTTCACAGCGCGCTCAAGGTGTTCGGTGGCGCCAGCATGATCATGCCTGGCGGCAGCCAACTGGCCGAGGCCATGCTCGCCATCAGCGGCCAGGCAAGTGCCGAGTAGGCTCTGGTACAACGGCTCTGCCTCGTTACGTCCCATCAGACGCAGCACTCGCGCCTTGCGCAGGCGGACCTGGACCAGATCCTCCGGCAGACCTTCGAGGTTCGCCAGGCTGGCATACAAACGTCCGTCATTGGCCATGTCATCGGCCAGGTTCAGCGCCAGTTCCTGATCGGAGCCTGGCTTGGCGCAACTGGTCGGACGTGAAGCCACGCCGTTGCTGGCGCAGCCGACCAGCAGCACCGTTGCGGCTATCGCGATCACCGCTTTCATTGAATGTCCCCTCGTATCAGGTTGAACACGTGGACGCTTGCACTTCAGGCACCGGCTCATTGGGACAGCCCGTTACGGTTGTCGAAATCGCCGTTTTCAAGGAAGTACATGCGGTAGAAATTCGGGTCGTAATTGCGCAGCTGTTCGCCCGGCAACGTCGGCAGTTGTGCGTCGGCGGCCAACGGTTGGACCAAGTGCGGCGTGACGATCATCAGCAGCTCGCGTTCTTCGCGATTGATGGAGTTATCGCGAAAGAACGCACCGAGAATCGGAACATCGCCCAACCCCGGTAATTTGTTCACCTGAGAGGCATTACGTGTGCTGATCAGGCCGCTGATGACAAAGCTTTCGCCATCGGCCAGGGCAATACTGGTATCGGTACGGCGTACGGTGAGCGCCGGAACCAGCGTGCCAGCGATGTTCACCGCGTTGGTGAAATCCAGTTCACTGACTTCCGGTGCGACCTTGAGCATGATGCGGTTGGTTCCGACGACGGTGGGCGTCAAGGTCAGACGGATACCGAATTCCTTGTACTCGATGGACACGTTGTCGCTGCCGGCACTGGGCACCGGGATCGGCACTTCGCCGCCGGCCAGGAAGCTCGCGCTCTGCCCGCTCAGGGCCACCAGGCTCGGCCGCGCCAGGGTGTAGGCAAAGCCACTGCCTTCCAGCGCATTGATCATCAGCAGGGTTTGTCCGGTGGCAAAGGACAGGTTGAACATGTCGTTGTTGACCGGCAATGAAGGCCGCACCACGCCACCGATGGTGGGCAGGGTTCTCGGCGCGCCGAACAGGAAGTTGCCACGGCTGCCGAAAATAGAGGTTGAAGCTTCCTTGAGCTTGGTCCGACTGACTTCGACGAAACGGATGTCAGTCTGCACCTGGGCAAGCAGCATGGGGTCTTCGGAGGGTACGCTCGCGGCGCTGGTCAGTGCCGAGGTGGCTCTGCCTTTGACGAAGATCATGCTCTGGCGGGGGATTTTTGAGCAGGCCGTCCAGACCATCAGGCTGGTGGCGCCGGGCGCCAGGCCCGTAAGAATGAAGGCATCGCTGCCGCTGGGTTGCACGTCGGCAATTTTCGGGTCGCCCACTGCCAGCTTCGTTACGGGGGCCAGGATACGCAATTCGTTCTGAAGCCCTTGGCCAACCTCGAAGGTCGCCGGCAAATTGTCCAGCTGAGCACAATTTGCCGTTGCGGCCTGGGCCGCTTCCAGGCCAAGGCCCATCCAGAACAGACCATGGATCAAGTGCTTTAAAGCGGGCGGGGTACGATAGCTCATGAAGTGATCCTCGACAGAGAGGCCGTCCCTAGGCTTAACAAATGCCTCGGATCACTTAAGGGGCCCGGGCTGCCCCTTGTATTGCACCAGACCATTGAGCGGCGGCGGTGAGCGCCTCGTCGCTTCAAGCGAGCGAGCGCATCCCACCGGCCTGACTGAATGGCAGGCAGCTTTCGAAAAAACTGTTTGAGCCCCGCGATACCGGGGTGACGAGCAGGGGTGACCGGTGTTGATCGGGTCGCCCTAGGGGGTGATTTATTCACCGCCGTGCCCGCTTCTTTTTGAAGGTAGTTCATGCATGGCAAAGCGCCACGCCATAAACAAAAAAAACGACTAAAAAGTGACGGGAGGGAAATTCTCGGCAAAGTCGCCGTCAATAATTTGTCTTTTGTGCGATTTCGGGACGTATTTACAGCGAAAGGATCAACCGCCCGGCAAACAGAATCAGGATGACGCCCATGGTCCGTTCGAACCAATGACCCATGCGCATGAACACTTCCCGTACCCGGGCGCTGGAAAAAAACAACGCGATGACGACAAACCACAAAGCATTCACCAGGCACATCCAAACCCCGTACAACGCCTGGATCTGCAGCGGTGTGGTGGTGCTGATCAGGGTGGTGAAGATGGCCAGGAAAAACAGCGTGGCTTTCGGGTTGGTGGCGTTGGTCAGAAACCCGGTGACAAACGCTTTGAATGGCGTTTGCCGAGCAGCGTTTTGAGCGATGGGGTGTTCACCTTCAAGCGTGGATTTGGGTCTGCTGCGCAGCAGGCTGACGCCCAGGTAAAGAATGTAGGCACCGCCCACCACCTTGGCGACCATCAGTAACCAGGGGAAGGTGTGCATCAGCGCACCCACCCCGAGCAAGGTGTAGATCACATGCACCGAGATACCGGCGCCTATGCCCAACGCTGTGCAGATCCCGATCCAGCGGCCAAAACGGACGCTTTGGCGGATCGTCACGGCGAAATCAGGGCCGGGTGCGACCACCGCAAGAAAATGAACGGTGGCCAGGGCCAGGAATTCGCCCAGGTAGCTCGATAGCATTTCAACTCCGAACGGTCAGGGGCGAGGCATCGCGGCGCTAACCGATTAAAAAGAGAAAAGGCTCAGGTGCAGATATTTCATACCCGCATCGGAATGTGTGCGGGATTATAAGTTGTGTGTAAATTGATGATAATCCGTTCAAATTTCACAGGGCTTTTGCTCCATGAGCACAAATCAATCACTGGCCTTACTCGCCGAAATGGCCATTTTCGTCAAGGTCGTGGAGACCGGCAGTTTCTCCGAAGCGGCCAGGCAATCAGGCGTGTCACCGTCGGCTGTTAGCCGAAGCATCTCGCGTCTGGAAAAAGCCTTGGCGACCCGATTGCTGCAACGCACCACCCGCAAGCTGCGCTTGAGCGATGGCGGAGAAGAAGTGTTCAAGCGTTGTCGGGAAATGGTCGCCGCCGCCCGATCGGTGATGGAAATCAGTGGCCAGTTCGCCCATGAAGCCGAGGGGCGGATCCGAGTCAGCGTGCCCAAGGCGGTGGGGCGCTTTGTCATTCATCCCCACATAGCCGAATTCTTGCGTCGTTACCCCAAGGTCGATGTGGAGTTACTGCTGGAGGATCGACAGGTCGATCTGATCGACGATCACGTTGACCTGGCGCTGCGGATCACCGACCAGCCGCCGGTCGGGCTGGTGGGACGTCAGTTGTTGACCATTGACCACCTGCTCTGCGCAACGCCGCGCTACCTGGCCGAACACGGCATCCCCGAGCATCCCCACGACCTGCTGGAGCACAGTTGTATCTACCTGGGAGAAACCCCACACGACGCTCGCTGGAAATTCAAGAAAGGCACCAAGTCCGTCCATGTGGGCGTGCGCGGACGTTATGCTGCCAATCATACGGGCGTGCGGCTGGAGGCTGTCTTGCAGCACATTGGCATCGGCAGCTTGCCGTACTTCACCGCCCGTCATGCGCTGGAGCAAGGCTTGATCGTGCAGGTGCTGGCGGATTGGACGTTCCTGGCCTCTTACCAGGGTGGTTTGTGGCTGCTGCATTCGCCCACCCGTTACCTGCCGCCGAAGTTGCGGGTGTTCATTGATTATCTGGTGGAGTGCCTGGAGAAGGAGCCCACTTTGAACAAGGCGGGCCACAAAAAAGGCCCGCCGGATTAACCGTGCGGGCCTTTGCATGACTGATCGCAATCAGTGCTTGCTGTCCTGATCCGACATCGCCAGCAATTGCTTTTCCTGGTTCCAGTCGAAGGGTTCGTCATTTTGCTCGGCTTCGAAACGACGTTCTTCCAGAGCCTGGTACAAGGCGATTTCTTCGTCGGGCATGTAATGCAGGCAGTCACCGGCGAAGTACCACAACAGGTCACGAGGCACCAGGTGGGCGATCTGTGGATAACGGACGATGACCTGGCACATCAGGTCCTGGCCCAGGTACTGGCTTTCGATCGGATCAACGGGCAACTGCGCGCGCAATTCGTCGAAGCGCTCCAGAAACAGGGCATGGCTTTCTTCGGGAACCTGGTCTGCCTCACCCACGGCGACCAGGATGCTGCGCAAGTGGTCAAGCAAGACAAGGTGATCGGCAACGACGTTGGACACGAGATAAGTCCTCAAGAGCAAAACGGGCGCAGGAGTATAAAGCGCTTGCGCCCGTTTTTACATGGCACAGAGCACAGGGTCGACAGGATCAGCGGACCTTGTCCTCGGCGAGCGTGAGTTCCTCCTTGTCGAAATCATCCACGTCGATCACTTTACGTCGGGCCGCTTCGGCCTCTCGCAGGGTCTGGGCTTCGCCGGCCTGTAGCACGCCGGCTTCAAGGGCTGCGTCGATGACCTGTTCGCCTGGAGCGGGGTTGAGCTGACCCTGTTTGAGCGCGCCGTGCATTTTCTTGTGCAGCGGATGAGCCGCGGCCAGCAGGTCGCAAGCGTGCTGCAGCGCACCCACCGGATCGTCGACCGATTGCGGGCGATAGCAACCCTGCAGCAGCTCCTCGAGGGTCGGGTCGCCCTTGACCCGGCCGATCACTGCAGCCACTTCAGCGTCCAGCCTGTCGCTCGGACCTTTGTGGCGACGACCGAAGGGGAATACCAGCACGCGTAACAGGCCACCCAGCACCCGGTTCGGGAAGTTGTCCAGCAGTTCGTCCAGGGCCCGCTCAGCCTGGCCCAGGCTTTCTTCCATGGCCCAGGTGAACAGCGGTTCCATATGGTCCGGCGAGTCCAGGTCGTGGTAGCGCTTGAGCGCGGCGGAGGCGAGGTAGAGGTTGCTCAATACATCCCCAAGGCGCGCCGACAAGCGTTCGCGACGTTTGAGTTCACCGCCCAGCAGCATCATGCTCAGGTCCGCCAGCAGGGCGAATGCCGCCGCCTGCCGGTTGAGGGCGCGGAAATAACCCTGGCTCAAGGCGTTGCCGGGGGCTCTTTCGAAACGCCCCAGGCCCAGGTTCAGCACCAGGGTGCTGGCGGCGTTGCTGATGGCAAAACCGATGTGTTTGAGTAGCAACCCGTCGAATTCGATCAGCGCCTGGTCTTTGTCTTCACGCGTGGCCAAGGCCATTTCCTTGAGCACGAACGGATGGCAGCGAATCGCACCCTGGCCGAAGATCATCAGGTTACGTGACAGGATATTTGCGCCTTCGACCGTGATGAAGATCGGTGCACCTTGCCAACTACGCCCCAGGTAGTTGTTGGGCCCCATGATGATGCCCTTGCCGCCGTGTACGTCCATGGCGTGGCTGATGCATTCGCGACCGCGCTCGGTCAGGTGGTATTTGAGGATGGCCGACAGCACCGAAGGTTTTTCTCCCAGGTCCACCGCGTTGGCGGTCAGCATACGGGCGGCGTCCATCATCCAGGCGTTGCCACCGATACGGGCCATGGCCTCCTGAATACCTTCAAAGGCCGACAATGGCACGTTGAACTGCTCGCGTACCTGGGTGTACTGGCCGGTCACCAGGCTGGTGAACTTCGCCGCCCCGGTGCCCACAGCCGGCAGGGAAATCGACCGACCGACCGACAGGCAGTTCATCAGCATCATCCAGCCCTTGCCGAGCATGGGCTGGCCGCCGATGAGAAAGTCCAGCGGGATGAACACGTCCTTGCCCCAGTTCGGTCCGTTCATGAAAGCGGCGCCAAGGGGCAGGTGACGACGGCCGATATTGACGCCAGGGGTGTCGGTGGGAATCAGGGCGAGGCTGATGCCCAGGTCTTCTTCATCCCCCAGCAGGTGATCGGGGTCATAGGCCTTGAAGGCCAGGCCGAGGAGGGTGGCCACCGGTCCCAAGGTGATGTAGCGCTTTTCCCAGTTCAGGCGCAGGCCCAGGGTTTCCTGACCTTCCCATTCGCCCTTGCAGATGATGCCGGTGTCGGGCATCGCCCCGGCGTCGGAGCCAGCCAGTGGCCCGGTCAGGGCGAAGCAGGGAATATCGTCGCCACGGGCCAGCCGTGGCAGGTAGTGGTTGCGTTGTTCGTCGGTGCCGTAGTGCAGCAACAGTTCGGCCGGGCCGAGGGAGTTGGGGACCATCACGGTGGAAGCCAGATCGCCGCTACGGGTGGCCAGTTTCATCGCCACCTGGGAGTGGGCATAGGCGGAGAAGCCCTTGCCTCCATATTCCTTGGGAATGATCAGCGCAAAGAACCCGTGCTCCTTGATATGTGCCCAGGCGGCGGGTGGCAGGTCCATGGCCTGACCGATCTGCCAGTCGCTGACCATGGCGCAGAGTTCTTCGGTGGGGCCGTCGAGGAAAGCCTGTTCCTCCTCGGTCAGTTGCACCTTGGGATAGGCCAGCAGCGTGTCCCAGTCCGGCCGGCCACTGAACAGTTCACCGTCCCACCACACCGTACCGGCGTCGATGGCGTCGCGCTCGGTTTCTGACATGGGAGGCAGGGTCTTCTGGAACCAGTTGAACATCGGCGCGCTGAAATACTTGCGGCGCAGGTCCGGCAGCAGCAGTGGAGCCGCGACGGCGGCGAGCGCGATCCAGAAGATCAGCATCAGCCAACCGGGAGCGGGGCTGAACAGGCTCATGGCCAGCAGGTAGGCTGCGATGATGCCCAGCGCGGGCAGCGGGGCGGTACGCCGATGCGCCAGCCAGGCTTTCCCGACAACCAGAACCAGTATCCACAACAACAGCATATGTAATCCTCCGTGAACCAGGGCAAAACCGACCCTCAGAGCTTAGACGGCATCTGCAAAACCGGCGGTCGGCGCGATGTGATTGATTTCGTGGGAAACCCTGGATGCATTGCGCCAGTCTGGTTGGCAACATCCGTGGGAAATCGTTCGTTAACAAAGTGAGAAAGCGCCATTGTTTGGCGTAAACGCCGTTATTGCCGAGGGTGGGCTTTGGATAGACTCGAAGCAAGCCCTATAGGCGCTGCCGAAGGAGCAGGCCGCGTTCGGACGATCTTTTGATCTGTCTGTTTTCTCTCAGGGCTCAATGGTCCGGGAAAGATCGCCGCCTCGTTGCACTCGGCAGCTCCTACGGACGCAGGCGTTTTCCGTGAGGTCTTGACCATGCAGCAATACCTGAACCCCAGCCGCTTCATCGACAGCGATCACCCTGCGGTCATCGAGTTCGCCGAAACTCATCGCGGCACTGATCGCGACCCGCAGGCACAAGCAATCAGCCTGTATTACGCGGTACGCGAGGCCGTGCGCTACAACCCCTATACCTTCAGCCGCGATCCGCAGACCCTGCGTGGCAGTTACGCACTGGCCTGCGGTGAAAGCTATTGCGTGCCCAAGGCGACCTTGCTGGCCGGCTGCGCCCGCCATTGTGGTATCCCGGCGCGCATCGGCCTGGCGGATGTGCGTAATCACTTGTCCACTGCACGCCTGCTGGAGTTGCTCAAGAGTGACGTGTTCGCCATGCACGGTTATACCGAGTTCTATCTGAACGAGCGCTGGGTCAAGGCCACGCCGGCCTTCAATCAAGGCTTGTGTGAGTTGTTCGATGTGGCCCCCCTGGAATTCGATGGCCGCGAGGACAGCGTTTTCCACCCGTTCAATCGACAGGGCGCCAAGCTGATGGAGTACGTCACCGACCACGGCCAATTCGCCGATGTGCCCGAAGCGTTCTTCTTCGAGCACCTGGAAAAATGCTACCCGCACCTGTTCGGCGAGCAACTGCCGCCCCTGCTTGGCGACATGCAGGACGATTTGAGTCGCGGCTGATCCGGCGTATGCTGCTGCGGCATTTATTCATCGGAGCAAGCCGTGATGCTGAAGATCTGGGGTCGGAAAAACTCATCGAATGTGCGCAAGGCGCTGTGGTGCGCCGAGGAGCTGGGGCTGGCCTACGAGGCCATCGACGCAGGGGGTGCGTTCGGCGTGGTGGACACGCCCGAGTATCGCGCCAAGAACCCCAACGGCCGTGTCCCGATGATCGAAGATGACGGTTTCGTGCTCTGGGAGTCCAACACCATCGTGCGTTATCTGGCGTCTCGCCATGCTCCGGGTTCGGCCTGGTATCCGGCAGACCCCCAGGCTCGCGCCAGGGCTGAAAAATGGATGGACTGGACCACCTCCTCGTTTGCCGATCCGTTTCGCACCGTGTTCTGGGGCGTCTTGCGCACTCCCGCCGAGCAGCAGGACTGGGCGGCCATCCATGCGGCGATCAAGGTCTGCGATGGTTTGTTGGCGATGGCGGACCAGACGTTGAGCGAGCAACCCTACCTCTCCGGGGATGAAATCGGCATGGGCGATATTCCCTTGGGCAGTTTCATTTATGCCTGGTTCGAGATGCCCCTCGAGCGGGCTGCGCTGCCTCATCTACAGGCCTGGTACGCCCGGCTGCAGCAGCGTCCGGCGTATCGCAAGGCGGTCATGACCGCGTTGACTTAATACTTACTATCGACACGCTTGACTGTACTTGTGCGGCGACGCCACGCACCATTGCCTTCGTGCGCCGTGGTTGTATTGCTCGCCGTGCGCCCTTATCTAATTGTTTCTTCCCCTTCTTGGTGCGTAATCCGATATGAGTTCCGCTCTGTCCATCCGGCAGCTAACCAAAACCTACGGCAACGGTTTCCAGGCCTTGAGTGGTATCGATCTGGACGTTGCCGAAGGTGATTTTTTCGCCTTGCTCGGCCCCAATGGAGCCGGTAAATCCACCACCATCGGCATTCTTTCAACCCTGGTGAACAAAACCAGCGGTACGGTGAATATCTTCGGTCATGATCTGGACCGTGAGCCCGCCGCTCTCAAGCGCTGCATCGGCGTGGTGCCTCAGGAGTTCAATTTCAACCAGTTCGAAAAGACCTTCGACATCGTCGTGACCCAGGCGGGTTACTACGGTATCCCGCCGAAGATCGCCAATGAGCGCGCCGAGAAGTATCTGACTCAACTGGGTTTGTGGGACAAGCGTGATGTGCCGTCCCGTTCATTGTCCGGCGGCATGAAGCGGCGCCTGATGATTGCCCGTGCCCTGGTCCATGAGCCGCGCCTGCTGATTCTCGACGAGCCGACCGCGGGCGTCGACATCGAGTTGCGTCGGTCGATGTGGACCTTTCTGACCGAGCTGAACCAGAAAGGCATCACCATCATCCTCACCACCCATTACCTGGAAGAGGCCGAGCAGCTGTGCCGCAACATCGGCATCATCGACCACGGCACCATCGTCGAGAACACCAGCATGCGACAGTTGCTCAGCCAACTGCATGTGGAGACGTTCCTGCTGGACCTGAAGAACGATCTGAAGGCCGCGCCGCAACTGATCGGCTATCCGGCCCGGCTGGTGGACCACCACACGCTGGAAGTCCAGGTGGATAAAACCGTCGGTATTACCGGCTTGTTCTCCCAACTGGCGCTGCAAAACATTGAAGTGCAGAGCCTGCGCAACAAAACCAATCGCCTCGAGGAGTTGTTCGTGTCTCTGGTGGAGAAAAATCTGGCGAAGGTGGCTGTATGAGTTCCGAACTGCGACCCAACCTCATCGCCCTCAATACCATCGTTTATCGCGAAGTCCGACGCTTCATGCGGATCTGGCCGCAGACCCTGCTGCCGCCGGCCATCACCATGGTTTTGTACTTCGTGATTTTCGGCAACCTGATCGGTCGGCAGATCGGCGACATGGGTGGCTTCACGTACATGGACTACATCGTACCGGGGCTGATCATGATGTCGGTGATCACCAACTCCTACGGTAACGTGGTCTCGAGTTTCTTCGGCAGCAAGTTCCAGCGCTCGATCGAGGAACTGATGGTCTCGCCGGTTTCGCCCCATACGATCCTGATCGGCTACACCCTGGGCGGTGTATTGCGCGGGTTGGCGGTGGGCTTGATCGTGACCTTGCTGTCACTGTTCTTCACCGATCTGCAAGTGCACCATTTGGGCGTGACGATATTGGTGGTGGTGTTCACCGCCACGATCTTTTCGCTGCTGGGGTTCATCAATGCCGTGTTTGCGCGCAACTTCGATGACATTTCCATCATCCCGACGTTCGTGCTCACGCCACTGACTTACCTGGGCGGAGTGTTCTACTCGATTTCCCTGCTGCCACCGTTCTGGCAGACCGTGTCCCTGGCCAACCCGGTGCTGCACATGGTCAACGCGTTCCGCTACGGCATCCTTGGGGTGTCGGACATCCGGATCAGCGTCGCGATCACCTTCATGCTGGTGGCAACCGTGGTGCTCTATGTGGGATGTGCACGGCTGTTGGTCAGTGGGCGAGGGATGCGTACTTAGAACTCGGCAGGTGTGCTGACTGGTATACCGCTATCGCGAGCAGGCTCGCTCTCACATCGAAATGCAAAAAGGCCTCCATTCACTGGAGGCCTTTTTGCATTTCACATCCGGCTTTTCTTGCGCCGTTTCCATTGCCGCGCCACCCACCAGCGCCAATAGATCATGGTCATGAAATAGGCGAGGGCGCCGAGCACTAGGCCCGTCACCACCGACCCCAGCAAAAACGGCTGCCACAAGGTAGACAACTGGGTGGTGATCCATTCCCAGGTCAGTTCATCCGGTAACGTGCGGGCAGGCACATCCATCAACCAGGCCCCGGTCTGGTAGGTGCAGAAAAACACGGCGGGCATGGTGATGGGGTTGGTCAGCCAGACCAGGCTCACCGCAATCGGTATGTTGCCGCGTACGGTGATGGCCAGTGCCGCGGCCAGCAGCATCTGCAAAGGAATCGGCAAAAAGGCAGCGAACAGACCAACGGCCATGGCGCGTGCCACGGAGTGTCGATTGAGGTGCCAAAGGTTGGGGTCGTGCAGCAAGGAACCGAGAAAACGTAAGGACTTATGTTCCCGAATACTCGCTGGGTCAGGCATGTAACGTTTGAAAAGGCGCCGGGGCATAAGGCTTCTCGGTCGGTTCAAAGCGGTGAGGCCGCAAGTATGTCCGCATTCTACGGCTGACTGATTCAGACTTTGTGACAATTGTTAACGCGCACCGTGCCGTAGACCGACTATGCCTGAAGAGAAGACTCTCAAGGACAGGCTTATGCGCACAGGGATGGTCGCGCTTGCACTCGGGCTGCTGACCCCGGTTTTTTGCCCGGCGCTGCCGCCGCTGTGGCTGATTGCGGTCATGCCTGTGCTGGCGCTGATGGTTTTGCCGTTTCGAACTCATCCGCTGGGTTTTTTCCTGATCGGGCTGGCTTGGGCGTGTCTGTCGGCGCAACTGGCCATGGACGATCGGTTGCCTGCCGCGCTGGATGGAGAAACCCGCTGGCTCGAAGGGCGCGTCGTCGGTTTACCGCAATATAACGAAGGTGTGGTGCGCTTTGAACTGGCCGATGCCCATTCCCGCCGCACACGGCTGCCGTCGTCGATGCGCCTGGCCTGGTTCGGTGGACCGCCTGTGAGCAGCGGCGAACGTTGGCGATTGGCGGTAAAGCTCAAACGCCCCACCGGGCTACTGAACCCCAATGGCTTCGATTACCAGGCCTGGCTGTTGAGCCGCGGCATCGGCGCGACTGGCACGGTCAAGGACGGTCATCTCCGGCAACCTGCCCAAGGTGCCTGGCGTGACGGCGTGCGTCAGGCGCTGGCGCAAGTCGACGCCCAGGGCCGCTCCGGGGCGCTGGCGGCATTGGTCCTGGGGGACGGCGCCGGGCTGAGTCGTGATGACTGGCAGGTACTGCAAGACACCGGTACGGTCCATCTGCTGGTGATCTCCGGGCAGCACATCGGCCTGCTTGCCGCACTGGTGTACCTGCTGGTGGCAGGTGCGGCGCGCTATGGCATGTGGCCGGTGCGTCTGCCGTGGCTACCTTGGGCCTGCGCGCTGGCCTTTATCGCAGCCTTGGGTTATGGCTTGCTCGCCGGCTTCGAGGTGCCGGTGCGGCGCGCTTGCGCGATGATCGGCCTGGTGCTGCTGTGGCGTTTGCGTTACCGGCATCCGGACCCCTGGTGGGCGTGGCTGCTGGCTTTCAATGGGGTGCTGGTGTTCGATCCATTGGCCAGCCTGCGGCCAGGGTTCTGGCTGTCGTTCGTCGCGGTGGCGATCCTGATGTTTACTTTCGGCGCACGCTTGGGGCCCTGGCGCTGGTGGCAAACCTGGACCCGTGCCCAATGGCTGGTGGCAGTCGGACTGTGCCCGATCCTGTTGATATTGGGTTTGCCGATCAGCCTCAGCGGGCCTCTGGTGAACCTGGTGGCGGTGCCTTGGGTCAGCCTGCTGGTGTTGCCGCTGGCGCTGCTCGGTACGGCGTTGTTGCCGGTGCCGTTCGTGGGCGAAGGGCTGCTTTGGATCGCCGGCGGGTTGCTCGATCTGCTCTTCAAGGGGTTGGCGCTGGTGGCCGGACGAATACCCGCATGGGTGCCTGCGGCTATCCCCCTGTGGGTGTGGTGCATGGCCGCTCTGGGGGCTTTGTTACTGTTGCTGCCCAAAGGCGTGCCACTGCGGGTACTGGGATGGCCCATGGTGCTGCTGGTGGTTTTCCCTCCGAGGGAGGATGTGCCCCCGGGGCAAGCCGAAATCTGGCAACTGGACGTGGGCCAAGGGTTGGCGGTGCTGGTACGCACCCGTCACCATGCCTTGCTTTACGACGCGGGGCCGCGCTTTGGCGAGGCCGACGCGGGTGAGCGCGTGGTGCTGCCGACCCTGCGCAAGCTGGGCGTCGCCGGGTTGGACCTGATGCTGCTCAGCCATGCCGACGCCGATCATGCCGGCGGCGCCCAAGCGGTGCGCAATGGCTTGCCAACGGTCCGGGTGGTCAGTGGCGACCCCGCCGCGTTGCCTGCCACCCTGCAGGCAGAGGCGTGCGACAGTGGCGCGCGCTGGGAGTGGGACGGGGTCAGGTTCGAGCTGTGGCAATGGTCATCTGCCCTTGAAAGCAATCAGAGATCCTGCGTTCTGCTGGTCGAGGCCGGCGGTGAGCGGTTGTTGCTCACCGGCGACATCGATAGCCATGCCGAGCGCGCGTTGCTCGACGGGCCCCTGGCAGTGCCGGTCCAGTGGCTGGCGGCGCCCCATCACGGTAGCCGCAGTTCATCCTCGATGTTGCTGTTGTCGCGGCTCAAGCCCCATTCGGTGTTGATCTCCCGCGGCCAGGGCAATGCGTTCGGCCATCCTCATCCGCGGGTGCTGGCTCGCTATCGCCGCTTGGGCATGACGATCTACGACAGTGCCGAACAGGGTGCCATTCGTCTGCAACTGGGGGCTTTCGAAGCACCGCGCCTTCAGGCCGGCCAACGGCGCTACTGGCGCGACCCGCCGTCTGCGGGACCATGGCCGTAACCTTGACCCGGGTCATCCTTGACGACGGTGTTATCGGCGGGGCGGGCCTGCAAGGCGAGTCTGTATGATAAAGTGGCGCACTTTTTCGAGGGGGCTGTCACTGTGTGGGAATTGGTCAAATCCGGCGGCTGGATGATGTTGCCGATCATTCTGAGTTCCATCGTGGCGCTGGGAATCGTTGCCGAACGCCTGTGGACCCTGCGGGCCAGCCGCGTGACCCCGGAGCATTTGCTCGGGCAGGTCTGGGTCTGGATCAAGGACAAGAAACTGAACAAGGACCGGCTCAAGGAGCTGCGGGCCAGCTCACCGCTGGGTGAAATCCTCGCCGCGGGGCTGGCAAATTCCAAGCATGGTCGCGAGATCATGAAGGAATGCATCGAAGAAGCCGCCGCCCGGGTCATCCATGAGCTGGAGCGCTACATCAATGCCCTGGGCACAATTGCCGCCATGGCCCCGTTGCTGGGCCTGTTGGGCACGGTGCTGGGCATGATCGATATTTTCAGTTCGTTCACCGGCGCCGGCATGACCGCCAATGCCTCGGTGCTGGCAGGGGGGATTTCCAAGGCCTTGATCACCACGGCCGCCGGGTTGATGGTGGGGATTCCTTCGGTGTTTTTCCATCGCTTCCTGCAACGGCGCATCGATGAGTTGGTGGTGGGCATGGAGCAGGAGGCCATCAAGCTGGTCGAGGTGGTGCAAGGCGACCGTGACGTGGACCTGGCCGAGGGCAAGAAGTGAAATTCCGCCGCAAACCACGGGAAACCGTCGAGATCAACCTTGCGTCGCTGATTGACGTGGTGTTCATCCTGCTGCTGTTTTTCGTCGTGACCACCACCTTCACCCGGGAAACCCAGCTCAAGGTGGAACTGCCAGAAGCGGTCAGCGGCTCGCCTGCCGAAGACCAGCAACTCAAGAACCTGGAAGTCACGATCAGTGCCGAAGGGACGTTTTCGGTGAACAATCAGTTGCTGCCCAAGAGCGACCTGGCGAGTCTGATCGATGCGCTGCAGAAGGAGTCCGGCGGCGACACCAGCTTGCCGCTGTCCATCAGCGCCGACGGCAAGACCCCACATCAATCCGTCATCACCGCCATGGACGCGGCCGGCAAGCTCGGCTTCAGCCATCTGCGCATGACCACCGTCGAGGCGGCGCCGGCACCCTGATGGCCATGTCTGATCGATTGCTCGCCGCCTGGTACGAAGGTCACCCGGCCCTGACGCTGTTGCGGCCACTGGAGTGGTTGTACCGTCGGGTGGTGATGGGCAAACGCGAGCGTTTTCTGGCGGGCGAGGGTGAGATTTACCAACCGCCCGTGCCGCTGGTGGTCGTGGGGAACATCACGGTTGGCGGCACCGGCAAGACCCCATTGATCCTGTGGATGATTGAGCATTGCCAGCGCCGTGGCCTGCGGGTCGGCGTGGTAAGCCGGGGTTATGGCGCCAAACCACCCCATTTGCCCTGGCGAGTCGAAGCCGGGCAGGGCGCCGACATCGCGGGTGATGAGCCACTGCTGATTGTCCAGCGTAGCGGCGTGCCATTGATGATCGATCCGGATCGCAGCCGGGCGGTCCAGGCGCTGCTGGAGACTCAACCGCTGGACCTGATCCTGTCCGACGACGGCATGCAACATTACCGCCTGGCTCGGGATCTTGAATTGGTGCTGATCGACAACGCCCGCGGCCTGGGCAATCGACGTTGTCTGCCTGCCGGTCCGCTGCGTGAACCCGTGGAGCGTCTGCAATCGGTCGATGCCGTGCTATTCAACGGCGCCAGCGCCGACCGCGAAGACGGCTTTGCCTTCGAGCTGCGACCCACAGCTCTGGTGAACCTGGCCAACGGCGAACGGCGTCCACTGGACCATTTCCCGCCCGGCCAGGCCCTGCATGCCGTGGCCGGGATCGGCAATCCCCGGCGTTTCTTCAACACCCTCGAAACGCTACACTGGCGACCTATACCGCACGGGTTTGCCGACCACGCCCAATACAGCGCCCAGGCATTGAATTTCACGCCGTCGTTGCCGGTGGTCATGACGGAAAAGGACGCGGTCAAATGCCGTGCCTTCGCCGAGCCCCACTGGTGGTACCTGGCGGTGGATGCCGCGCCGTCGCCAGCCTTCGCGGACTGGTTCGATACCCAGTTGATGCGCCTGTTGCCGGATCGGCTTTTGCCTTAAACCATTCATCCAGGGAAATGTTCATGGACACCAAACTGCTCGACATTCTGGCCTGCCCGGTCTGCAAAGGCCCCCTCAAGCTCAGCGCCGACAAAACCGAGCTGATCAGCAAAGGCGCCGGCCTGGCCTATCCGATTCGCGATGGCATCCCGGTGATGCTCGAAAGCGAGGCCCGTACCCTGACCACCGACGAGCGCCTGGATAAATGACCGCAGCCTTTACCGTTGTCATTCCGTCGCGCTTTGCCTCGACGCGCCTGCCCGGCAAACCGTTGCTGTTGATCGCCGGCAAGCCGATGATCCAGCACGTATGGGAACAGGCCTGCAAAAGCAGCGCCCAGCGTGTGGTAGTGGCGACCGACGATGCGCGCATCGTGGAGGCCTGCAAGGGCTTTGGCGCCGAAGTGGTCCTGACTCGCGAGGATCACAACTCCGGAACCGATCGTCTGGCGGAAGTCGCCGCCAAGCTGGGCCTGGAACCCGACGCCATCGTGGTCAATGTGCAGGGCGATGAACCGTTGATCCCGCCCAGTGTGATCGATCAGGTTGCAAACAATCTGGCAGCCCATCCCGAAGCGCGCATGGCCACCCTGGCCGAGCCGATCGAGGATGTGCAAACCCTGTTCAACCCCAACGTGGTCAAGGTCGTCAGCGATCTCAATGGCCTGGCGCTGACCTTCAGCCGCGCCACCTTGCCCTGGGCCCGTGATGCATTTGCGCAAAGTCGGGACGTCATGCCTGACGGCGTGCCGTACCGCCGCCACATCGGCATCTACGCTTACCGCGCCGGTTTCCTCCAGGATTTCGTCGCCTGGGGCCCGTGCTGGCTGGAAAACACCGAATCCCTGGAGCAACTGCGTGCCCTGTGGCACGGCGTGCGAATCCATGTCGCCGATGCGCTGATTGCTCCGCCGACCGGCGTCGACACCGTGGAAGACCTCGAGCGCGTTCGTCGCCTGCTGGAGGCCTGATGCGGGTTCTGTTTGTCTGCCTCGGCAACATCTGCCGATCACCCACCGCCGAAGGCATCCTGCGGCACAAGCTGCGCGAGGCCGGACTGGCCGAGCAGGTGGAAGTCGCCTCCGCCGGCACCGGTGACTGGCACGTCGGCAAGGCCCCGGACAAGCGCAGCCAGGCTGCGGCCCTGCGACGCGGCTATGACCTGTCGGCCCAGCGTGCCCGCCAGGTCTGCCGGGCCGATTTCGCCACTTATGACCTGATCCTGGCGATGGACGGCAGCAACCTGCGCAATCTGAAAGCCCTGCAACCGAGCAATGGCAGGGCCGAACTGGATCTGTTCCTGCGCCGCTACGAGGCTGAACTCGATGACGTGCCGGACCCGTACTACGACGGCGAACAGGGTTTCGAGCAAGTGCTGGACCTGATCGAGCGTGCCACGGACCGCCTGGTGATCGAATTGAAGGGGCGGCTATGACCTTGCAGGTGCGGGCCGGCGTCAGCCTCAAGCCGTTCAACAGCTTTGGCGTGGACGTCACCGCCCGGTTATTCGCCGAAGCCCACAGCGACGCCGATGTCCGCCAGGCGCTGGCCTATGCCAGCGCCAATGACGTGCCGTTGCTGGTGATCGGTGGCGGCAGCAACCTGCTGCTGACCGGTGATATCGACGCGCTGGTGTTGCGCATGGCCAGCCAAGGGATTCGTCTGCTCAGCGATGATGGCGAGCGGGTGCTGATCGAAGCCGAAGCAGGCGAACCGTGGCACCCCTTCGTCCAGTACACGCTGGCGCAAGGCTGGTCGGGGCTGGAGAACCTCAGCCTGATCCCCGGTACGGTGGGGGCCGCACCGATGCAAAACATCGGTGCCTACGGTGTGGAGATCAAGGATGTGTTCGCCGGCCTTACCGCCCTGGATCGGCAAACCGGCGAGCTGCACGATTTCACCCTCGAAGAATGCCGTTTCGCCTACCGCGACAGCCTGTTCAAGCAGCAAGCGGGTCGTTGGCTGATCCTGCGGGTGCGCTTTGCCCTCAGTCGCGCCGCGCATCTGCACCTAGAGTACGGCCCGGTCCGCCAGCGGTTGACCGAACTGGGCATCGAACAGGCGACTCCCTCGGATGTCAGCCGGGCCATCTGCAGCATCCGCAGTGAAAAGCTCCCTGACCCGGCCGTGCTGGGCAATGCCGGCAGTTTCTTCAAGAACCCGCTGGTGCCGGCTTCGCACGTCGCGCAACTCAAGCTTCAATACCCGGATCTGGTGGCTTATCCACAACCCCAAGGGCAGATGAAAATTGCCGCCGGTTGGTTGATCGAGCGGGCCGGCTGGAAGGGCTTTCGCGAAGGCGACGCCGGGGTGCATAAGTTGCAGGCGTTGGTGCTGGTCAACTACGGCTGCGCCACCGGTCCACAATTGCTGGATCTGGCCCTGCGTATCCAGAAAGACATTGCCGAGCGTTTTCAGGTCAATCTGGAAATGGAGCCCAATCGGTACTGAACCTGGCTTTCACCGAGCGCCCTGCACAACCTCGCACAAGGATCATTTGTGCAGGATTGTGCAGGGCGTTTTGCTTAATCCTGGGTTAATTTAGTGAGCTAACGATGCGACCATCGCATCATTGAAGGCCCGGTGCAGACGTCTGCGTGTTTGCACAAGAGAGCCCGATTAGCCTGAGTCAGTCTGCGCCAACCGAACCGTTGTCCAAACGGCAGATTGCTCGACCCCATAATTCGATCACCGTGCGGGCGTGCTCATGATTACCTTGAAACTCAATGGAAAAGATCACCAACTGGATGTGACCGAGGACATGCCGCTGCTGTGGGCTATCCGGGATGTGGCCGGTTACAACGGCACCAAGTTCGGCTGCGGCATGGGCCTGTGTGGCGCCTGTACCATTCACATCGACGGCGCCCCGGCGCGCAGTTGCATCACCCCGATTGGTTCGGTGAAAGGCCAGAACGTCACCACCATCGATGCCCTTCATGTCGACCCGGTCGGGCAAATTGTCCAGAAGGCCTGGCTCGATACCGCCGTGGCCCAGTGCGGCTACTGTCAGGGTGGGCAGATCATGTCCGCGACCGCCTTGCTCAAGACCAATCCCAACCCGAGCGATGAGCAGATCGAAGAGGCCATGGTCGGCAACATCTGCCGTTGCGGCACTTATAACCGGATCAAGACTGCGATCCGCCAGGCTTCCACCCACCTGAAGGAGGCCAAGGCATGAGCCGCTTGCCCAATGATTTTGTGCTGAGCAACCTCAGCCGCCGTGGTTTCCTCAAAGGCGCGAGCGCCACGGGTGTGTTGGTGCTGGCCGCCAGTTGGGGCCTGCCGGACGCTTTTGCCGAGGACAAGAAGTTCGGCGGTGAGGGCATGCCCAATGGTGTGATCGACGACCCGCAGGTGTACGTGAGCATCGCCACCGATGGCAGCGTGACGGTGATCTGCAACCGTTCGGAAATGGGCCAGGGGGTGCGCACCAGCCTGACCATGGTGGTGGCCGATGAACTGGACGCTGACTGGGCGCAGGTCAAGGTGCGGCAGGCACCGGCGGATGAGGTGCGCTTCGGCAACCAGGACACCGATGGCTCGCGCAGTATGCGCCACTGGTACGAACCAATGCGTCGTTGCGGGGCCGCTGCCCGGACCATGCTGGAGCTGGCCGCCGCTGCCCAGTGGAATGTCCCGGCGAGTGAGTGTCGTGCTCAATTGCACAAAGTCGTGCACCAGCCTTCCGGTCGGGAACTGGGGTATGGCGCGTTGGCCGCCGCGGCCAGTGCCTTGCCAGTTCCCGCCCGTGACAGCCTGCGCCTCAAGCAACCTTCGGAGTTTCGCTACATCGGTAAGGAGTCGAGCCGGGCCATCGATGGCGAAGACGTCGTCAACGGTCGTGCCGTGTTCGGGGCTGATGTACATTTCGATGGCATGCTCTATGCCGTCGTGGCTCGCCCGCCAGTCTATGGTGGCAAGGTCAAGCGCGTGGACAGCAGCGCGGCGCTGAAAGTACCGGGCGTGGTCAAGGTGCTGCAGATCGAAGGACGTCCGTTGCCCTCCGAGTTCCAGCCTCTGGGCGGCGTGGCGGTAGTGGCGAAAAACACCTGGGCGGCTATCAAGGGCCGCGAGGCGCTGAAAATCGAGTGGGATGACGGTCCGAATGCCGGCTATGACTCCGTCGCCTATCGCAAGGAACTGGAAGCTGCGGCCCTCAAGCCCGGGAAAGTCTTGCGCAACACTGGTGATCTGGACGACGCGCTGGCCAAGGCTGACGCAACCCTGGAGGCGTCCTATTACCTGCCGCACCTGTCGCAGTCGCCGATGGAGCCGATGGTCGCCGTCGCCCGGTTCAAGGATGGCCAGTGCGAAGCCTGGGCACCGAGCCAGGCGCCGCAGGTCACCCGTGAACGCGTCGCCGAACGGTTGGGGATCCCTTTCGACAAGGTTACCGTGCACATCACGCTGCTGGGCGGTGGTTTCGGGCGTAAGTCCAAGCCCGATTTCGTCCTCGAGGCGGCCGTGTTGGCCAAGGAGTTTCCAGGCCAGGCGGTGCGGGTGCAATGGACCCGCGAAGATGACATCCATCATTCGTATTTCCACACCGTATCGGCCGAATACCTCAAGGCTGGCCTGAACCAGGACGGGATGCCGTCCGGCTGGCTGCATCGCACCGTAGCCCCGAGCATTACCGCACTGTTTGCACCGGGCATGACCCACGAAGCGCCGTTCGAAGTGGGCATGGGCGTGACCAACATGGCCTACGCAATTCCCAACATGCGCCTGGAGAACCCCGAAGCGGTGGCCCATACGAGGGTTGGCTGGTACCGCTCGGTGTCGAATATTCCCCACGGTTTTGCGATTCAGAGTTTCATCGACGAATTGGCCCACAAGGCCGGCCAGGATCCACTGGCGTATCACGTCAAATTGCTTGGCCCGGACCGTAAGATCGATCCGCGCACCTTGAATGAAGAATGGAACTACGGCGAATCCCCCGAGCGTTATCCCATCGATACGGCGCGGATCCGCACCGTGCTGGAAACCGCCGCCAAGGCCGCCGGTTGGGGCCGCAAACTGCCCAAGGGCCGTGGCCTGGGGCTGGCGGTGCACTACAGCTTCGTCACCTATGTGGCGGCAGCGCTGGAGGTGGAGGTCAAGGACGATGGTACGTTGATCGTGCACAAGGCCGATATTGCCGTGGACTGCGGCCCGCAGATCAACCCCGAGCGTATCCGTTCCCAGTTCGAAGGCGCCTGCGTCATGGGCCTGGGCAATGCGGTGGTGGGGGAGATCAGCTTCAAGGACGGCAAGGTCCAGCAAGACAACTTCCACATGTACGAAGTGGCGCGCATGTCCTTGGCTCCCAAGGAGGTCGCGGTGCACTTGGTCACGCCGCCGGGCGAGGTGCCGTTGGGCGGTGTGGGTGAACCGGGTGTGCCGCCGATTGCGCCGGCGCTGTGCAACGCGATTTTCGCCGCCACCGGCAAGCGCATCCGCGAGCTGCCCGTGCGTTATCAGTTGCAGGGCTGGCAGCAGGCCAAAACCTGATGGACAGCGTTGATCTGAACGTCCTGCGCAGCGTGCTTGAGTGGCGCCGCGCCGGGCAGCGGGTGGTGTTGTTCACCGTGGTCCAGACTTGGGGCACGGCGCCGAGGCCGCCGGGGGCGATGCTGGCCCTGCGTGAAGACGGCGTGGTGATTGGCTCGGTATCGGGCGGTTGTGTCGAGGATGACCTGATCGCCCGGCTGCACGACGGGCGTATTCCGGCGGACGGTCCGCCAGTGCAGCTCATCACCTATGGCGTGACTCGTGAGGAGGCGGCGCGCTTCGGCCTGCCGTGCGGCGGCACCTTGCGCCTGACCGAAGAACGGGTCGGCGATCCGCAATGGGTCGCGCAACTGTTGGAACGCTGCGACGGCCATGAGATTGTCGCCCGTGAGCTGACCGTCGCCACAGGCGAAGTGCTGCTGACGCCGGCCAGCAAAACCGACGCGCTGGTATTCGACGGTCAAGTCCTGCGGGCCATCTACGGCCCGCGCTGGCGGCTGCTGTTGATCGGCGCGGGGCAACTGTCGCGTTATGTGGCAGAAATGGCCCGGTTGCTGGATTTCGAGGTGTTGATCTGCGATCCGCGCAAGGAATTTGTCTACGGTTGGGAAGAGCAGCATGGCCGCTTCGTTTCCGGCATGCCCGACGAAGCGGTGTTGAGCATCCAGACCGACGAGCGTACCGCCATTGTCGCCCTGACCCATGATCCACGATTGGACGATATGGCGCTGCTCACGGCCCTGGACTCCAAGGCGTTTTATGTCGGGGCCCTGGGCTCTCGGGTGAACAGCCAGAAGCGCCGGGATAACCTGGCTCAGCTAGGCTTGTCTGCACAGGCTATCGAACGGCTGCATGGGCCGATCGGTTTGCACATCGGCAGCCATACGCCGGCGGAAATTGCCTTGTCTTTGCTGGCTGAAATCGTGGCGATCAAGAATGGCGTCGAGTTGCGTCAGAAAAAGCCGCTGTAATCGGCGGGCGAGGAGACGGGATGACTGAATCGATTGGCGTGATCATTCTCGCGGCAGGATCGGGCAGCCGTTTCCGTCAGGTTGCAGGCCAGGACAAAGATAAGCTGCTGGCCGATTGCACGGGGCGTGACGGCGCTGTCCGATCGGTCATCGAGCAGGTGCTGGTGAACTTGCCGCCTTCTCTGGAAAAACGCGTGCTGGTGACCCGTGAGGACCGTCCACAGGCTATTCGCATGGCCCAGGCTTACGGGTGCGATTTTGTACAACTGGACTCGCCTGGGCTGGGTGACAGTATCGCTGCGGGTGTCCAGGCTTGCCCGGACCTGGATGGCTGGTTGATCGTGCTCGGTGATATGCCGTTCATCCTGCCGTCAAGCATCGAGCAGGTAGTGGCGCAGATCAGCGAAGAGGGCATCAGTGTGCCGGTCCTGGCGGGTGAGTATGGGCATCCCGTGGGGTTTGGTCGTGCGTTTGGCCCGCAATTAATGGCATTGACCGCTGATCGCGGCGCCAAGGGGTTGTTTACCGGGGCGCGGGTGGTCGAGGTGGCAGTGGACGATCCTGGGGTGGTTTGGGATGTGGACGTGCCTGAAGCGCTGATCTTCAAGTAACAGCCGACGCGGATTCCTGTGGGGCAGGCAACATTGATACAAGCCGGGCCGGCGCTATCGCGAGCAGGCTCGCTCCCACATTGAATTTCGATGGTCGCGAAATTTATGCCTGCCGCCAATCTCCTGTGGGAGCGAGCCTGCTCGCGATAGCGCTGCGTCAGCTTGCATCAAGGGTGGACGCCGGGCCATGTTCGCCAGCAAGCCCGCTCCACACCATCCAGCTTCCAACACTCATGTAACTAAGTCTGAAGACATAAAAAAGCCCCGCCTGGCGTCAACCAGGCGGGGCTTTTTACTGGGCGGTGGAATCAGGCGTGAGGTTTAGGCTCGTGCTCTTTTTCCAGGGCTTCAGTGTGGCGAGGTGCGACTTCTTCAGCGGAGTGCTGAGGTTCGTCGATCACTGGCGCCGATTCAGCGGGAGCGGTTTCGCTGGTGGTTTCAGCGACCGGGGCAGGGGCTGCCTCGATTGCTTGCTCCACGGGTGCTGGCTCAGCGGCAGGCGCTTGAGCAGCGGCAGCGGCAGCTTGTTCGGCTTCCTTCTGCAGACGCTCGGCTTCACGCTTGCGACGACGCACTTCACGCGGATCGTTCGGAGCACGACCGTTGGGGGTCAGGGCGCTGGCAGGGGCAGGCGCCTCCACCTCTACCGGGGCTGGAGCTTCGGCAACCACAGGCGCTTGAACCGCTGGAGCTGGCTCGACCACGACCGGCTCGGCTGCTTTCACGGCTTCTGCTGCCGGCTCGGCTTCGACGACGGCTGGCTCGGCGTGCCAGTTGAACGCGGTCTGTTCTTCGCGAACCGGCTCCGGCGCTTTTTCCTCGATCACAGCTTCGATCACAGGTTCAGCGGCAACCACAGGTTGCTCGATGACAGGTGCAGGCTCGGAAACTGCTTCTGCCTGAGGCTCGGCTTCACGAACCGGGGCGAGTTCCACTTCTGGCGAAGCGGTGGTTTCTACCGGGGTAGTGGCTTCGACCACAGGCGCTTCAACCGATGCGTTTTCCACCACGGCGGTAGCGCGCTCGGCCTGTTCGTGAGCCTCGGCTTCAGCGGGGGCGCTGATCGAGCTGCTGGCAACCGCGGCGGTGACGGCCAGGCCGGCGGCCAGGTCGGCAGCGCTTGGCGCTTCGGCGTTCTCGGCGGATTCGGAGGCTTCCGAACCTTCGATCACATTGCCGTTGGCGTCGCGTTGACGCTCACGACGGTTGCTGCGGCGACGCTGCCCACGGGAGCGGCGGCGTGGACGATCGCCTTCGGCGTTGTCCTGACCGTCTTCCTGCAGTTGCTCTTCGCTGTTCAGTACTTCCTCTTCGGTGGCAGCGGCAGCCTGCTCGGCGCGTGGTTGACGCTCTTCACGTGGCGGACGCGGTGCGCGCTCTTCGCGAGGCTGACGGGCCGGACGCTCTTCAGCGGTGGCGGCAGCAGCGGCGGGAGCGGCATCCAGCGGTTCGCGCAGCTCGCGAACACGTTCTTCACGCTCGCCACGTGGCTTGCGATCTTCACGAGGCGCGCGGGGTTGGCGCTCTTCACGCGGCGGACGCGGCGCGCGTTCTTCGCGGGCTACGGCTGGCACTTCCTCACGGGCTTCGCGAGGCTGGCGTTCTTCACGTGGCTCACGTGGTGCGCGCTCTTCACGCGGTGCACGCTCTTCACGGGGTTTGCGCTCCTCGTCACGACGACCGTTGCGGTTGCGGGTCTGCTGACGACCATTGCGACGTTCTTCGTTGCGGGCTGGACGCTCGGTAGCCGCTGGCTTGGCGACAACGGTCGGCGCAGCCGGCTCTTCCTTGGTGGCGAACAGGCTGACCAGGGATTTCACAAGGCCTTTGAACAGGCTTGGTTCAGGTGCAGCGGCAGGTGCCGGTGCCGGCGCGGCTGCTTCGGTCGGAACCGGTGCATTGGCGCGGGCTGGAGCCGTCTTGACCGCAGCTTCCTGGCGAACCAGGGTGCGAGTGGCAGCAGCCGGCTGCACTTCTTCCACTTCGGCAGCGGCAGCAGCGATTTCGTAGCTGGACTGATTGGTGTGGGCTTCCGGGCTGTCATCACGCAGGCGCTGCACTTCGAAGTGCGGCGTCTCGAGGTGATCGTTCGGCAGGATGACGATACGGGCGCGGGTGCGCAGTTCGATCTTGGTGATCGAGTTGCGTTTTTCGTTGAGCAGGAACGCAGCCACCGGGATCGGCACCTGGGCGCGAACTTCGGCGGTGCGGTCTTTCAGGGCTTCTTCTTCGATCAGGCGCAGGATCGCCAGGGACAGCGACTCGACGTCACGGATGATGCCGGTGCCGTTGCAACGCGGGCAGACGATGCCGCTGCTCTCGCCCAAAGAAGGACGCAGGCGCTGACGGGACATTTCCAGCAGGCCGAAGCGCGAGATGCGACCGACCTGTACGCGGGCGCGGTCGGCTTCCAGGCACTCACGAACCTTCTCTTCCACGGCGCGCTGGTTCTTGGCCGGGGTCATGTCGATGAAGTCGATGACGATCAGGCCGCCGATGTCGCGCAGGCGCAACTGACGGGCGATTTCTTCGGCGGCTTCAAGGTTGGTCTGCAGGGCGGTTTCTTCGATGTCGCTGCCTTTGGTGGCGCGCGCCGAGTTGATGTCGATGGACACCAGGGCTTCGGTCGGATCGATGACGATGGAGCCGCCGGACGGCAGTTCGACGACGCGCTGGAACGCGGTCTCGATCTGGCTTTCGATCTGGAAACGGTTGAACAGCGGAACGCTGTCTTCGTAGAGTTTGATCTTGCTGGCGTACTGCGGCATGACCTGGCGGATGAAGGTCAGGGCTTCGTCCTGGGCTTCAACGCTGTCGATCAACACTTCGCCGATGTCCTGGCGCAGGTAATCGCGGATCGCGCGGATGATGACATTGCTTTCCTGGTAGATCAGGAACGGCGCGGAGCGATCCAGCGAGGCTTCCTTGATGGCGGTCCACAGTTGCAGCAGGTAGTCGAGGTCCCACTGCATTTCTTCGCTGCTGCGGCCAAGGCCGGCGGTGCGAACGATCAGGCCCATGTCGGCTGGGGCAACCAGGCCGTTGAGGGCTTCGCGCAGTTCATTGCGCTCTTCGCCTTCGATGCGGCGGGAGATACCACCGGCGCGAGGGTTGTTCGGCATCAGGACCAGGTAACGGCCCGCCAGGCTGATGAAGGTGGTCAGGGCTGCGCCCTTGTTGCCACGCTCTTCTTTTTCGACCTGGACGATGACTTCCTGGCCTTCGCTCAGGACGTCCTTGATGTTGACGCGGCCTTCAGGGGCCTTCTTGAAGTATTCGCGGGAGATTTCTTTGAGGGGCAGGAAGCCGTGGCGCTCGGAGCCGAAATCGACAAAGGCAGCCTCAAGGCTTGGTTCGATGCGAGTAATCCGGCCTTTATAGATGTTGGCCTTCTTCTGCTCGCGTGCACCGGATTCGATATCCAGGTCGTAGAGGCGCTGGCCGTCTACCAGTGCAACACGCAACTCTTCGGGTTGAGTTGCGTTAATCAGCATTCTTTTCATGTAGTACCGTCGGTTTCCGGGCTGCCGGAAACGGCGTTCGGCACACACGACTTCTCACGGTCGGTGTCAGGTGCGTCATGGAAGTGGCCGGGCCATTCCAGTGTCCAGCGAGTTCGACCCAATGATGGCGAAGTCGCGACGGACGCGTCCTGCTTGCTGGCTGTTCAAGCACTCAGTCAGGAGGAGGAATCAACCGGCGCCTGTGGACGAGATGAAGCGTCTAAATATAAGCCTAGTGCTACACAGTCCGACGGTTGTACATCTCCACCCTACACGTATCCCTGATAATCGGGTGCTGCCGCGCGCAGAATCCGCAGCGGGTTGGCATTTACCGTGAGCTCCGAAAGGGGAGGTCACGCATCATGGCTAATTTAGGCGTTGTTTCCGAAGCTCTCGCTCGGGGTCGTCTACCGGTGACTGCACTTTGTGAACTGGCCGTGAATGTGGCGCGCAAGGCGAGTCAAAACTCTGCTTTGCCGCGTATTTCAGGCCTCATGTCACCTGCGCTCGTTACACCTGCAAACTCTGCCGTTATCTAGCAAAAGCCCCGTAGGACGGCCTCTCGTCCTCGTGAATTGCGTTGGTCAGGGCCGGTTTTTGACCGTTAGTCCGCTGTCCGGCCGCTTTTGGCGGCGTTCGCGACTATAGCAGCAATGATTAAGTGCTTCAATTCCATAAAAAATTGTTATCATCGCCGCCATGACGACTACTGCCCCTTCGACCCCTGGCGTTCAACTGCTCGAGGTCTCGCCGGAATATGCCGGCCAACGAATCGATAACTTCCTTCTAGCCCGACTCAAAGGCGTGCCCAAGACCTTGATCTATCGCATTTTGCGCAAGGGTGAAGTGCGGGTGAACAAAGGACGGATCAAGCCCGAATACAAGCTTCAGGCGGGCGATATCGTGCGCGTGCCGCCGGTTCGCGTGCCCGAGCGCGATGAGCCCGTGCCCCTGGCCCAAGGCCTGTTGCAGCGCCTGGAAGCCTCGATCGTCTTCGAAGACAAGGCGCTGATCGTGCTCAACAAGCCTGCGGGCATTGCGGTTCACGGCGGCAGCGGCCTGAATTTCGGCGTGATCGAGGCCTTTCGTCAGTTGCGTCCCGACGCCAAGGAGCTGGAGTTGGTCCATCGCCTGGATCGCGACACCTCCGGCCTGCTGATGATCGCCAAGAAACGCAGCATGTTGCGGCATTTGCATGAGCAATTGCGCGGCGATGGCGTCGACAAGCGCTACATGGCGCTGGTGCGGGGACGTTGGGATACCTCCATCAAGCAAGTTCGGGCGCCGTTGCTCAAGAGCAACCTGCGTTCCGGCGAGCGCATGGTGGAAGTCAACGAAGAAGGCAAGGAGGCCCTGACAGTGTTCAAGGTCCTGCGCCGCTTCGGTGATTTCGCCACCATGGTCGAGGCCAAGCCGGTGACTGGCCGCACCCACCAGATTCGCGTCCATACGCTACATGCCGGGCATTGCATCGCTGGGGACAGCAAGTACGGCGATGACGACTTCACCCGGGAAATCCGTGATCTGGGTGGCAAGCGCCTGTTTCTCCATGCCTACATGTTGACCGTGCCGTTGCCCGATGGTGGTGAGCTGAAATTGCAGGCTCCCGTGGATGAAATGTGGGCCAAGACCGTGGAGCGGTTGAGTGCATCCTGAATACAAGCTGCTGATCTTCGATTGGGATGGCACTCTGGCGAACTCCATCGGTCGGATCGTGGAGGCAATGCATGCCGCCTCTGATCGTGCAGGTTTTGCCAGGTGTGATGATTTTGCCGTGAAGGGCATCATCGGCCTCGGCTTGCCGGAAGCGATCCGCAGTCTGTACCCGGAGATCAGTGACCCTGAGCTGCTGGTTTTTCGCCAGTATTACGCTGATCACTACATTGCGCTGGAGGCTGAGCCTTCGCCGTTGTTTGACGGTGTGGTAGACACTCTTGAAACCTTGAGGGGCGAGGGGTATCGCTTGGCTGTCGCCACCGGCAAGGCGCGTCGCGGGCTGGATCGAGTGCTGAAGTCCCATGGCTGGGACGATTATTTCGATATCACCCGGGCTGCGGACGAAACGGCGAGTAAGCCGCATCCGCTGATGCTCGAGCAAATCCTGGCTCACTGCGGCATGCAGCCGGAACAGGCGTTGATGGTGGGGGATTCCTCGTTCGACCTGCAGATGGCGCGCAACGCCGGTATGGGGTCGGTTGCGGTGAGCTACGGCGCGCAGACGATCGCGGCGCTGCAAGCCTTCGAGCCACGGCTGGCGATCGACCATTTTCCTGAATTGCACGCCTGGCTGAGCCGGCGGGCCAATTAAGTTTTTGCTGGGGATACTTGCATGACCGACGAATGGAAGGCACCGGCCAAGGCGAGCGCCGAGAACGGTGACGACAAAAGCTGGAAGCTGTTGGAGAAGACCTTGCTGGCCGGTGTGCAGGAGCAGCGTCGTTCCCGCCGCTGGGGCATTTTCTTCAAGCTGCTGACGTTCGTTTATCTCTTTGTCGCGCTATTGCTGTTCACGCCCCTGTTCGACATGGAAAAAAGCGCCGTGCGGGGTTCTGCGTACACCGCATTGATCGACATCGAAGGCATGATTGCCCATAAGGAGCCTGCCAGCGCGGACAATATCGTCGGTAGCCTGCGGGCTGCTTTCGAAGATCCCAAGGTCAAGGGTGTGATATTGCGCATCAACAGTCCGGGTGGCAGCCCGGTGCAGTCGGGTTATGTCTATGACGAGATCGTCCGGTTGCGCGCGTTGCACCCGAACACCAAAGTCTACGCGGTCATTTCCGATCTGGGGGCTTCCGGTGCGTACTATATTGCCAGCGCGGCCGATCAGATCTACGCCGACAAAGCGAGCCTGGTGGGCTCCATTGGCGTGACGGCGGCCGGCTACGGTTTTGTCGGGACGATGGAGAAACTGGGCGTGGAGCGTCGGGTGTACACCTCCGGCGAGCATAAGTCGTTCCTTGATCCGTTCCAGCCGCAAAAACCTGAAGAAACCGCGTTTTGGCAGGGTGTGCTCGACACGACCCACAAGCAATTCATTGCCAGCGTCAAAAAAGGCCGGGGTGAGCGCCTCAAAGACAAGGAGCATCCCGAGCTGTTCTCTGGGCTGGTCTGGTCTGGGGAGCAGGCCTTGCCGCTGGGCTTGATCGATGGCTTGGGCAGCGCCAGCTCGGTGGCGCGGGACGTGATTGGCGAAAAAGAGCTGGTGGATTTCACCATCGAAGAGTCGCCGTTTGATCGCTTCTCGAAGAAGCTGGGGGCGAGCATTGCCGAGCATCTGGCGATGTGGATGGGGTTCCAAGGGCCGTCATTGCGCTAGTTCGTTGGTTTGCGCGATCCCCTGTGGCTTGTCTGTGGGGGCAAAGCTTGCTCGCGATGAGCGATAACCAGGCTGGTCTGCATCATCGCGGCGCCTGCATCGCCGCGGGCAAGCCTTGCTCCCACAAATTTGGCTTAGGGAACCTGCACGCCCTCGACCAGCAACATATCCACAAGGCGAATCAGTGGCAGGCCAACCAGGCTGGTGGCGTCTGGCCCTTCCGTGCTCTGGAACAGGCTCACGCCAAGTCCTTCGGCCTTGAAGCTGCCCGCGCAGTCATAAGGTTGCTCGGCCAGCAGGTAGCGTTCGATGCGTGCAGGGTCCAGCGTGCGCATGTGGACGGTAAACGGAACGCAATCGACCTGGCAGGCGCCGGTCTGGCTGTTAAGTACCGCCAGGCCGGTCAGAAAGCTGATCCGGGCGCCGCTGGCGGCCAGCAGTTGTTCGCGGGCGTTCTCGAATGTATGGGGCTTGCCCAGGATGCGCTCGCCGAGCACGGCCACCTGGTCCGAACCGATGATCAAATGTGCCGGATGGCTGCTCGCCAGGGCCTGGGCTTTTTCCCGGGCCAGGCGTTTTACCAGGTCGAGTGCCGCCTCGTCAGGCCGGCGGCTTTCGTCGATGTCCGGTGAACTGCAGACGAACGGTAGCCCCAGACGGGCAAGCAATTGCCGGCGATACACTGAGCTTGAGGCGAGTAATAAAGGCAGCATGGGCATCTCCAAAAGGCAGGGGCGAATTCTAGCGAGGCGCGCAAGTGACGGACAGGGCTGAATTTCCTTTGACATGGCCGGGGGCATCCCTATAATGCTGCGCCTATGTTGAATGACCCGATTCCACCTCACGTTGACCCGCGCAAATTGGCTGACCGTGGCACCACCCTTCAAGGTGAACTGCTGCTGGCCGATTTGAAGAGACTCTGCGACCCGCTTTCCGACGATGTCGGTACGGTCCAGGCCAAATTCGTTTTTGAACGAGATGAACGTAAATCTGTGGTAATCCACAGCTTTATCGACACTGAAGTCAAAATGGTTTGCCAGCGTTGTCTTGAGCTGGTCACCCTGCCGATCCACAGCGAATGCAGTTATGCCGTGGTGAAGGAGGGTGCGAATACCCAGTCGTTACCGAAAGGTTATGACGTGCTGGAACTGGGCGAAGATCCATTGGATCTGCAGTCACTGATCGAGGAGGAGCTTCTGCTCGCCTTGCCCATTGTGCCTGCTCATCATCCGGAAGAATGCCAGCAGCCGGCGGGAGCAGATGAGCCCGAACCGAGCGAGGACGAGGTAACGCGGTCCAACCCGTTCAGTGTATTGGCGCAGTTAAAGCGTGACCCAAACGTTTAGGAGTTAATCAATTATGGCTGTTCAGCAGAACAAAAAATCCCGCTCTGCCCGTGACATGCGCCGTTCGCACGACGCTCTCGAGGCTAGCACCCTGTCTGTAGAAAAAACCACCGGTGAAGTTCACCTGCGTCACCACGTATCGCCAGAAGGCGTATACCGTGGTCGTAAAGTGATCGACAAGGGCGCTGACGAGTAATCCTTGTCCGCTCAAGTCATCGCGATTGACGCAATGGGCGGGGACTTCGGTCCCCGCAGCATTGTTCAGGCCAGCCTTGCTTGTCTGAATGCTACACCCTCGTTGCACCTGACCCTCGTCGGTCAACCCTCCCTTCTAGAAGAAATGCTCAACGGCCAATCGGCTGTGAATCGTTCGCGCCTGGCGATCGCACCTGCGTCCGAAGTCATCACCATGGACGAAAAACCTGCCCAGGTCCTGCGTGGCAAGCCTGACGCCTCGATGCGTGTAGCCCTTGAGCTGCTGCGCGATGGCAAGGTCCAGGCGTGTGTCAGTGCAGGCAATACCGGTGCACTGATGGCGCTGTCGCGTTACGTGCTCAAGACCTTGCCGGGCATTGACCGGCCGGCGATGGTCGCGGCCATCCCCACCCAGCGTGGTTTTTGCCAGCTCCTTGATCTGGGCGCCAACGTCGATTGCAGTGCCGAGCATCTACTGCAATTTGCAGTGATGGGCTCGGTAGCGGCTGAAACCCTGGGTATCGTGCGCCCTCGTGTAGCGCTGCTGAACATCGGTACCGAAGACATCAAGGGTAACCAGCAAGTCAAGCTGGCAGCCACGTTGTTGCAGGCTGCGCGGGGTATCAATTACATCGGCTTCGTTGAGGGCGATGGGTTGTACCGGGGTGAGGCGGACGTGGTGGTGTGTGACGGTTTTGTCGGCAATATTTTGCTCAAGTCCAGCGAAGGCCTGGCGACCATGATCGGCGCGCGTATCGAGAAGCTGTTCAGGCAGAACCTGGCCTCGCGGATGGTCGGCGCCCTGGCGTTGCCGTTGATGCGTCGGTTGCAGGCGGACCTGGCGCCGGCGCGGCATAACGGTGCAAGTTTTCTCGGGCTGCAGGGCATTGTGATCAAGAGTCATGGTTCGGCGGGCGTGCAGGGGTTTCAAAGTGCGATCAATCGCGCCCTGATCGAAATCCAGGAAAACCTGCCGGAGCGTCTTCATGGGCGCCTCGAAGATTTGTTAACTTAGGCGTTTTCGTCTGACAATGCTTAAATGTGACCGGTCGGTTCAAGCCGCCATCCAACTGTCAGTTTCCTAGCGCCCCCTGGGGCGTCAATTTTTGACGACAAGATCATTAGGGGCTTTGTTTTCATGTCTGCTTCTCTCGCATTCGTCTTTCCTGGGCAGGGTTCGCAGTCCCTCGGCATGCTTTCCGAGCTGGGCGCGCAATACCCGTTGATCCTCGAAACATTCAAAGAAGCTTCCGATGCTCTGGGCTATGACCTGTGGGCACTGACCCAGCAAGGGCCGGAAGAGCAACTCAATCAAACCGACAAAACCCAACCGGCCATCCTGACCGCCTCGATCGCACTCTGGCGCCTCTGGCTGGCCGAGGGCGGTGCGCGTCCGGCGTTCGTTGCCGGACACAGCCTGGGCGAATACAGCGCTCTGGTGGCTGCTGGCAGTCTGAGCCTGGGTGACGCGGTGAAGCTCGTGGAGCGTCGTGGCCAGTTGATGCAGGAGGCCGTTCCGGCCGGGCAGGGCGGCATGGCCGCGATTCTCGGCCTGGAAGATGCCGATGTGCTGGCCGCCTGCGCCGAAGCCGCGCAAGGCGAAGTGGTCAGCGCTGTGAACTTCAACTCACCGGGCCAGGTGGTGATTGCCGGTGCCAAGGCTGCTGTGGAGCGCGCCATTGAAGGGTGCAAGAGCCGTGGTGCCAAGCGTGCCATGCCGTTGCCCGTCAGCGTGCCGTCGCACTGCGAACTGATGCGTCCGGCCGCTGAGCGTTTTGCCGAATCTATTGCTGCCATTGACTGGCAGGCGCCACAGATTCCAGTGGTACAGAACGTCAGCGCCGATGTGGCTGCGGATCTTGAGACCCTCAAGCGCGATCTGCTGGAGCAACTCTACAAACCGGTTCGCTGGGTCGAATCGGTGCAGACCCTGGCGGCCAAGGGCGCGACCGAACTGGTCGAGTGCGGTCCTGGTAAAGTGCTGGCCGGTCTGAACAAACGCTGCGCCGAAGGCGTATCGACTTCCAATCTCAATACCCCAGATGCTTTCGCTGCCGCCCGTGCAGCGCAGGCCTGAACAGGAGAAGCTTGCATGAGTCTGCAAGGTAAAGTTGCACTGGTGACCGGTGCAAGCCGTGGCATCGGCCAGGCCATTGCCCTGGAACTGGGTCGTCAAGGCGCCATCGTTGTTGGTACCGCGACTTCCGCTTCGGGCGCCGAGCGCATCGCCGCTACCCTGAAGGAAAACGACATCCAAGGCACCGGTCTTGAACTGAACGTCACCAGCGATGAATCCGTTGCGGCGGTGCTGGCAAGCATTCAGGAACAGTTCGGTGCGCCGGCAATCCTGGTCAATAATGCCGGCATCACCCGCGATAACCTGATGATGCGCATGAAAGATGACGAATGGTTCGATGTGATCGATACCAACCTGAACAGCCTGTACCGGCTGTCCAAGGGCGTTCTGCGTGGCATGACCAAGGCCCGTTGGGGTCGAATTATCAGTATCGGTTCGGTTGTGGGTGCCATGGGCAACGCAGGCCAAGTAAACTATGCTGCGGCCAAAGCCGGTCTGGAAGGTTTCAGTCGTGCGCTGGCGCGTGAAGTGGGTTCGCGTTCGATTACGGTAAACTCGGTAGCCCCGGGTTTCATCGATACCGACATGACCCGTGAACTGCCGCAAGCGCAACGTGAAGCCTTGTTGACACAAATTCCGCTGGGTCGTCTGGGGCAAGCTCAAGAAATCGCGTCCGTGGTCGCTTTTCTTGCGTCGGATGGTGCGGCATACGTGACTGGGGCTACAATCCCGGTAAACGGCGGGATGTACATGAGTTAAATGTGACGGATTGCTTCAAAAAAATGTCATACGAGCTGTCTAAAATCCGTTATAAAGCTGCAATCTATTTATAGGCGGCGGGCTGCTGGGTTTGAGGAGTGAAGCTTTCGGTTGAAAAACCGAAAAGTCTTTCTATACACTTACCCACCGGCCAGCTGCCTGAATTTGTCCATTAGGAGTGAAAACAAGGTATGAGCACCATCGAAGAGCGCGTCAAGAAAATCGTTGCCGAGCAACTGGGCGTCAAAGAAGAAGAAGTGAAGAACGAAGCTGCCTTCGTTGAAGACCTGGGTGCCGACTCCCTTGACACCGTTGAGCTGGTGATGGCTCTGGAAGAGGAATTCGAGACCGAAATCCCTGACGAAGAAGCTGAAAAAATCACTACTGTTCAGCTGGCTATCGACTACATCAATAAGCATCAGGCTTAATTATTTTTAGTCGTCGCTAGCTGTCATGGAAAAACCGCACTGCCATCATGGCGTGCGGTTTTTTCTTTAGGCCTGATGCAAAGTCGTCATTAGAATAAAGGAGAGTGCTGTGTCGCGTAGACGCGTCGTAGTCACCGGTATGGGTATGTTGTCGCCACTGGGCACGGATGTGCCGAGCAGTTGGCAGGGCATTCTGGCTGGCCGTAGTGGCATTGGTCTGATCGAACACACCGACCTTTCTGCCTATTCCACCCGTTTTGGCGGCTCGGTAAAGGGTTTCAATGTCGAGGAGTACCTGTCGGTCAAAGAGGCCCGCAAGCTCGACCTGTTCATTCAATACGGCCTGGCAGCCGGATTCCAGGCCGTACGTAATGCCGGTCTTGAAGTCACCGATGCCAACCGTGAACGTATCGGCGTGGCCATGGGGTCGGGTATTGGCGGCTTGACCAATATCGAAGAAACCAGCCGTACGCTGCACGAGTCGGGGCCGCGACGGATTTCTCCGTTCTTTGTGCCGGGCTCGATCATCAATATGATTTCCGGTTTCCTGTCCATCCACCTGGGTGTGCAGGGGCCTAACTACGCTATTGCTACGGCGTGTACCACGGGCACCCACTGCATTGGCATGGCCGCGCGCAACATCATGTACGACGAGGCTGACGTGATGATTGCCGGCGGCGCCGAGATGGCGGCCTGCGGGCTGGGCATGGGTGGCTTCGGCGCATCCCGTGCGCTGTCGACCCGCAACGACGAACCGAGCCGCGCCAGCCGGCCGTGGGACAAGGGCCGAGACGGCTTCGTATTGTCCGACGGTTCCGGTGCGCTGGTACTCGAAGAGCTGGAGCATGCCAAGGCGCGCGGCGCGACCATTTATGCCGAGCTGATTGGCTTTGGCACCAGTGGCGATGCCTACCACATGACCTCGCCACCCGCCGACGGTGCCGGTGCTGCCCGCTGCATCACCAACGCACTGCGTGACGCGAAGGTCAACGCCGAGCAGGTGCAGTACATCAATGCCCATGGCACTTCGACCCCGGCGGGCGATCTTGCCGAGGCCCAGGCCATCAAGACCGTGTTCGGTGAGCACGCCTACAAACTGGCGGTCAGCTCGACCAAGTCCATGACCGGCCACCTGCTGGGTGCCGCGGGCGCGGTGGAAGCGATCTTCAGCGTACTGGCGATCAACAGCCAGGTCGCGCCACCGACCATCAACCTTGACGAGCCGGACGAAGGCTGCGATCTGGACTTCGTGCCACACACGGCGCGTGGCATGGACATCGATGTGGTGCTGTCCAACTCCTTCGGCTTTGGCGGTACCAACGGCTCGCTGGTGTTCCGCCGGTTCGCTGGTTGATGGAAAGCTGGGTCGACGGTCAGCCTGCCGACGTTCTGTCGCTCAAGGACCGCGGCCTGGCTTACGGCGATGGGTTGTTTGAAACCATCGCTGTGCGCAATGGCAAACCGGTGTTGCCTGAGCGTCACCTGCAGCGTCTGGCGCTAGGTTGTCAGCGGTTGACGCTCCAGGTTGACATGGGGGCGTTGGAGGCTGAGTTGCGCGCCTACGCGCAATGCCTGGGTGACGGCGTACTTAAGTTGATCGTGACCCGCGGTGATGGTCTTCGCGGTTATGGCGCTGATCCCTCGGCGCCGTCCCGGCGCATCCTGCAGGGCAGTCCGCCGGCCGCCTATCCTCCAGTGCATGCCGAGCAGGGCGTTCGCCTGTTTCCCTGTGCCACCCGCCTGTCCGAGCAACCCTTGCTGGCCGGTCTCAAGCACCTCAATCGTCTTGAGCAAGTGATGGCCCGCGCCGAATGGCGCGATGCCGAGCACGCCGAAGGCTTGATGCTGGACACGTCCGGGCGAGTGATCGAAGGCGTCTTCAGTAACCTCTTTCTGGTGCGCGATGGTGAATTGGTCACGGCGGACCTGAGCCGTTGTGGCGTGGCTGGCGTGATGCGGGCCGAATTATTGTATCAAGCCGAGTCTCAAGGCATCGCCACACACATCACCGACATCCGCCTCGAACAGCTGCACCAGGCCGACGAAGTCTTCGTCTGCAATAGCGTTTATGGCGTATGGCCGGTACGTGCATGCGGTTCGGCGCGCTGGTCGACCGGGCCGCTCACCCGTAAACTGCAGACCCTTGCCCGCACGCTATTGGATGTTTGATTCGTGAGACGTAAATTCTTGCTTCTGCTGGAAACCGGACTGGTTCTGGCGGTGCTGCTGTTGGGCACTTGCGCCTGGAAAATTCATTCGGCGTTGCAACAACCGCTGAACATCACCCAGGAAGAACTGCTGGACGTCCCCAACGGGACCACCCCCACCGGAACCCTCAAGCGCCTCGAAGCGGACGGCCTGATCAAGGACGCTTTCTGGTTGCGCGTCTATTGGCGCTTCAATCTGGCCGGCCAACCGTTGCATTCCGGTGAGTACCGGATGGTGCCGGGCATGACGATGGAAAGCCTGATCGAGGTCTGGAAGCGCGGGGACGTGGTGCAGTACAGCGTCACCCTGGTGGAGGGGTGGAATTTTCGCCAGGTTCGCGCGGCACTGGCCAAGGATGAAAAACTCCAGCAGACCCTCGCCGGTCTGAGTGACAGCGAAGTGATGGACCGCCTGGGTCATTCCGGGATATTCCCCGAGGGACGGTTCTTCCCGGACACCTATCGTTTCGTGCGTGGCACATCGGACGCTGACCTGCTGAAAATTGCCTACGACCGGCTCGAAGACGTGCTCGCCAAAGAGTGGGCGCAACGCGCCGCCGATTTACCTTACTCCCAGCCCTATCAGGCGCTGATCATGGCATCCCTGGTGGAAAAGGAAACCGGCGTGCCTGAGGAGCGTGGGCAGATCGCCGGTGTGTTCGTGCGCCGTATGCGCCTGGGCATGCTGTTGCAAACCGACCCTACCGTGATCTACGGGCTGGGCGAGCGCTACAACGGCAAACTCACCCGTGCTCACTTGCGGGAAGAAAACCCCTACAACACCTATCTGATTCCTGGCCTGCCGCCGACACCGATTGCGATGGTGGGACGCGAGGCGATTCACGCCGCGTTGAACCCAGTTGCCGGCAACAGCCTTTACTTCGTCGCCCGTGGTGATGGTAGCCACGTGTTTTCCGATGACCTGGATGCGCACAATAACGCCGTGCGCGAATATCAGCTCAAGCGCCGAGCCGATTATCGCTCCAGTCCGGCCCCGACTGTGCCGGACGAGGAGGCTGTCGACGAACCGAATGCCAGCGAGCCGCCGCGCTCGCAATGACTTTGTTTAAGGATCGCCCGTGACTGGCTTGTTTATAACGCTGGAAGGCCCTGAAGGCGCCGGCAAGAGCACCAACCGCGAATACCTGGCCGAACGCCTGCGAGCCGCCGGCATCGAGGTGGTGTTGACCCGCGAGCCCGGAGGTACGCCGCTGGCCGAGCGGATTCGCGAGGTGCTGCTGGCGCCGATCGAAGAAGTCATGAACCCTGACACCGAGCTGTTGCTGGTGTTCGCCGCCCGGGCACAACACTTGGCCGAAGTGATTCGCCCGGCGCTGGCCCGTGGCGCGGTGGTGCTCTGCGATCGTTTTACCGATTCGACCTATGCCTATCAGGGCGGTGGAAGGGGCTTGTCCCTGGAGCGCATCGCCGCGCTGGAAACCTTCGTCCAGGGTGACCTGCGGCCGGACCTGACCCTGGTGTTCGATCTACCGGTGGAAATCGGCCTGGCCCGCGCCAGCGCCCGGGGCCGGCTGGATCGTTTCGAATTGGAAGGCCAGGCGTTCTTCAACGCGGTGCGCAATGCCTTTTTGAGTCGGGCCAAGGCCGATCCGGCGCGTTATCTGTTGATTGATGCCGCTCAGCCGTTGGCGCAAGTCCAGCAGGCGCTGGACGGTTTGTTGCCGCGTTTGTTGGAGCGTGCCCGTGGCTGAAGCCTATCCCTGGCAGGACGGACTCTGGCAGCAACTGGCCGGAAGGGCACAGCATGCCCATGCCTATCTGCTGCACGGCCCGGTCGGTATCGGTAAGCGGGCGTTGGCCGAGCGTCTGATGGCCAGCCTGCTTTGCCAGCGCCCGGGTGTCTCGAACGCGTGCGGTGAGTGCAAGTCCTGCCTGTTGCTCAAGGCCGGCAGTCATCCTGACAATTACGTGTTGGAACCGGAGGAGGCGGACAAGGCGATCAAGGTCGACCAGGTCCGGGATCTGGTCAGCTTCGTGGTCCAGACCTCGCAGATGGGCGGGCGCAAGGTGGTGCTGATCGAGCCGGTGGAATCGATGAACATCAATGCCGCCAACGCCTTGCTCAAGAGCCTTGAAGAGCCTTCCGGCGATACCGTGCTATTGCTGGTCAGTCACCAGCCGAGCCGCTTGCTGGCAACCATCAAAAGCCGTTGCGTACAACAGGCCTGTCCGTTGCCCAGTGAGGCGATGAGCTTGAAGTGGTTGGCCGAGGCCTTGCCTGACAGCAGCGACGAAGAACGCGTCGAGTTGCTGACCCTTGCCGCCGGCTCGCCGTTGGCGGCCGTCAGCCTTCAGGCCCAGGGTGTGCGTGAACAACGGGCGCTGGTGGTGGATGGGGTGAAGAAGCTGCTCAAGCAGCAACAGTCTCCCACGCAACTGGCAGAAGGCTGGAACGCCATCCCGCTGCTTCTGCTGTTCGACTGGTTCTGTGACTGGTCGAGCCTGATCCTGCGCTACCAGCTCACCGAAGACGAAACCGGCCTGGGACTGGCGGACATGCGCAAGGTGATTCAGTACCTGGCGCAAAAAAGCAGCCAGGATAAAATCTTGAACATTCAGGACTGGATTCTTGGCCAACGTCAGAAGGTGCTGAGCAAGGCGAACCTCAATCGGGTGCTGTTGCTCGAGGCGCTGTTGGTGCAATGGGCGAGTTTGCCTGGTCGAAACTGACAGACACTGCCTAAACTCAGCTCAATCGCAGCGGAGATCAGCATGAACGAACCTGTCAGTCCCGGGCCACGCAACGGCATACTGTCCCTGACCATCAAGGACAAGTCGGTGCTCTACGCCGCCTACATGCCCTTCATCAAGAACGGCGGCCTGTTCATCCCCACCAACAAGAATTATCGCTTGGGCGATGAGGTGTTCATGCTCTTGAGCTTGATGGACGAAGCGGAGAAGATCCCGGTCGCCGGCAAGGTGATCTGGATGACGCCCAAAGGCGCCCAGGGTAATCGTGCTGCCGGTGTTGGTGTGCAGTTCAACGACGGCGACCATTCAGCCCGTAATCAGATCGAAACCCACCTGGCCGGAACCCTGAAATCCGACCGTCCCACCCATACGATGTAGCCCGGCCCTATATGCTTGTAGATTCCCATTGTCACCTTGATCGTCTCGACCTCGCCGCCCACGACGGCTCCCTGGATGCTGCACTGGATGCCGCCCGCCAGCGTGGTGTGGGTCACTTCCTGTGCATCGGCGTCAGCGCCGACAATGCCGCCGACGTCAAAGCCCTGGCCGAACGCTATGCAGATGTCGATTGTTCAGTCGGCATCCATCCTCTGGACGTCCAGCCCGAGGCTACGCCTGCCCTGGATTGGCTGTTGCGCGAGCTCGACCATCCACGGGTGGTCGCCATTGGCGAAACCGGCCTGGACTATCACTACGAACCGCAAGCCGCCGAGGTTCAGCAGGCTTCGTTCCGGCTGCATCTGGAGGCTGCGCAACAGACTGGCAAACCGGTGATCATCCACACCCGCGGCGCCCGGGCCGATACCCTGGCCTTGTTGCGTGACGCCGCGTTGCCCCAGGCGGGTGTGCTGCATTGCTTCACCGAGGACTGGGACATGGCCAAGGCCGCGCTGGACATGGGCTATTACATTTCCTTGTCCGGCATTGTCACGTTTCGCAATGCCGATGCACTGCGGGATGTGGCCAGCAAAGTGCCGGCAGATCGCCTGTTGGTGGAAACCGATTCACCGTACCTTGCGCCGATTCCGTATCGTGGCAAGCCGAACCTTCCGCAATACGTGCGGGAAGTGGCGGAGTTCCTGGCGATGTTGCGGGGCGAGTCCTACGAGCGATTTGCCGAACAGACTACAGAGAACTTCAAGCGGCTGTTTCCGCTGGCCCATGTCCGCGCGGCGTCTGCCTGAGTTTCAGGCAAAAAAAACCCGGGTTCTGGGGGGTGAATCCGGGTTAAGACCATTAGGAGTAAAACAAAGGCACGCGGTCCGTTGGTACCTTTACCGGCGCGTCACTTGGGGGAGATGTCGCGCCGACAGTTCAAGTATTGATCAGTATGCTGACGCGTCCAGTTTAGCCGGGCTGGTTTTTAAACAAATTTGGAATACGCTCGCTTCGGATAAGTTCTCACTGCCGTCAAAGCCAGTCGTTACGGTGCGGCGAAGCGAATGACAGGAAGCAGGAGGTGCACGGTTTTGTGAAGAACTGTGGTTGGGAACGGATGATCCGTGCATTTTTGCGTAAGTTAGGCATAATACTCGGCTTCGAATTTTGACCCTTCAGACCTTTTTCCTATGCACAAAGAACCCCGTAAGGTCCGTGAGTTTCGTCGCCGCGAGCAGGAAATTCTCGACACCGCGCTCAAGTTGTTCCTCGACCAGGGTGAAGACAGCGTCACCGTCGAGATGATTGCGGATGCCGTGGGTATCGGCAAAGGCACGATTTATAAACATTTCAAATCCAAGGCGGAGATCTACCTGCGCCTGATGCTTGATTACGAGCGCGATTTGAATGAGCTGCTGCATTCGGCCGATGTGGACAAGGACAAGGAGGCCCTGTCCCGGGCCTACTTCGAATTCCGCATGCGCGATCCGCAGCGTTATCGCTTGTTCGACCGCCTGGAAGAGAAGGTGGTCAAGGGCAACCAAGTGCCGGAGATGGTCGAGGAACTGCACAAGATCCGCGCCTCGAACTTCGAGCGCCTGACCCTGCTGATCAAAGGCCGTATCAGTGAAGGTAAGCTCGAAGACGTGCCGCCCTATTTCCACTACTGCGCCGCCTGGGCGTTGGTGCACGGTGCGGTGGCGCTGTATCACTCGCCGTTCTGGAGCAACGTGCTGGAAGACCAGGAAGGCTTCTTCCAGTTCCTGATGGACATAGGCGTTCGCATGGGCAACAAGCGCAAGCGTGACACCGACGTTCCGAGCAGCTAAGTCATTCAGCTGCCTGATTGCGCCATGTCCGCTTACATGGCGCAGTGTCCCAGGAATATACTCAGGCTTGGGCCTTGCGAAAACTTGAGTTCTGGGTCAAGTTTCGTAAGTCCGATTCTTCTTTCGCCGGAGTGATCCATGATCGTTGACCGTCAAGGCAGGCGTTTCCGCAATTTGCGAATCAGCCTGACTTCAGCCTGCAATTACGCCTGTACCTACTGCGTGCCCAACGGCAAGCGGCTGGTGGCTGCGCAGGATGAACTGTCGGCCGAGGCCATGGCGCGCGGTGTGGCCTACCTGATCGAAGCTGCCGGTATCGAGCGGCTGCGCATCACCGGCGGCGAGCCGCTGGTCAGCCCCAAGCTTGAAAGCTTCATGATGGCGGTGGGGCAGATGGGCCTGGAGGACATCAGCCTGACCACCAATGGTCAGTTACTGGCCAAAAAGCTGCCTTTGCTGGTAGATGCCGGCATCCGCCGCATCAACGTTTCCCTCGATACCCTGGACCCAGGGGCGTTTCGCAGTATCGCCCGCGGTGGCGATCTGGCAACCGTGCTCGACGGGATGGATCAGGCCCGTGCTGCGGGAATGAAGATCAAGGTCAACATGGTGCCGTTGCGCGGGCAGAACCTGGATCAGGTGATGCCACTGCTCGAGTACTGCCTGGAGCGCGGCTATGAGCTGCGCTTCATCGAGCTGATGCGCATGGGGCACCTGGCCAGCGACTCCAACGCGTTCCTGCAGCAATTCGTCAGCCTTCAGCAGTTGCTGAGCCTGATCGGCGACCAGTACGAGTACCTGCAAGCCGACGCTCCAGTGGATGCCACCGCAGTGCGCTATGAAATTCCGGGGCTAGGGCATTTTGGCGTGATCGCTAACGAAAGCGTGCCGTTCTGCCGTACCTGCTCACGGTTGCGGCTGTCCTCCACGGGTTGGCTGCATGGCTGCCTGTCGTCGAGCAACCGGCACTTTGTCGGCGATCTTCTGGACAAACCCCGGCATCAGGCCTTGCCGGCTCTGCAGCGCTTGCTGGTCAAGGCGTTGGGGGATAAGCAGGAAGTGGCGTTCTCTGGCGGCGCAACCATCATGAAAATCATCGGCGGTTGACGAATGCTATCGCGGGCAAGCTTTGCTCCCAGGTGAACACCGTACCTGTGGGAGCAAGGCTTGCCCGCGATAGCAATTTCCCCTTCACTTGGATGTGTCTGACACCCCCATTTCGATGAGCTGGCGCAAAAGCTGCATCCAATGGCCATTCGCCGGTTTTCCGTCACCGGTTTTTGGAGGGTAGGATGCGTAGCCTGGTTTTGCTGCTGGCCGTTTTGGCGCTCGGTGGCTGCATGAATGTCAGCGACATGGGGGAGGGCGTTCGCTATCACATGAGCGACGCCGGTTTGCTGGACCACAGCGACAGCCGGCGTGTGAATAACCTGCGCATCCAGCCGGATTCGTTCATCTACATTGCCCAGGGTGCCTTCGCGCCTCCCGGCAGTGCCTACCCACGGCCCAATGTCGTCGCTGAAGAGGCCTTCAACGGTTTCATCGAGTATTTCCCCATGGTGCGTCGTGCCCGGGTTCCCGAGGGTCTGGACCAGGCCATGGGCGAAGCCCGAGCCGCCGGTGCTCACTACTTGCTGTATACGCGGTTCGCCAAGGCAGACAACCGTATCGGCAACACCGACGAATGGCTGGATGAAGAGGCCGTGGACCGTTTGGGTGTCGACACCAGCGTCATTCAAATCATGTTGATCGAGACCAGCACCCAGTATTTGATTGATACTGCACGCATCAAGAGTCGTGGCGGTTTACTGACGTTGCACGACAAACAGCCAGAAGACCTGATCGCTCCCCCTTTGCGCGAGTATGCCCGCAGCCTGTTGGGAGTGAGCGACCAGTAACATTCAAGGAGTCACCATGAGCGGACCGCAAAAAGCCAATGACCTGCTGGGGCAGATCCCCAAGACCAAAGGTTTGCCGCCAGTCCACTTGTGGAATCCTGACTTCTGCGGCGATATCGACATGCGCATCGCCCGTGATGGCACCTGGTATTACCTGGGTACGCCAATCGGGCGCAAGCCGATGGTCAAGCTGTTCTCCACTATCATCCGCCGCGACGGCGATGATTACTTCCTGATCACTCCTGTGGAAAAAGTCGGCATCAAGGTCGACGATGCACCGTTTGTGGCGGTGACCCTGGAGGTTGAAGGGCAGGGTGAGCAGCAGCGACTGCGCTTCACCACCAACGTCGAGGAAACCACTGAGGCCGGCGGTGAACATCCGATGCGGGTGGTGATCGATCCGCAAACCCAGGAACCCGCGCCCTACGTGCACGTACGCAGCAACCTCGAAGCGCTGATCCATCGCAATGTGTTCTACCAGTTGGTGGAGCTGGCGGTCAGTCGCGAGATCGACGGGCAGAGGTGGTTGGGGGTATGGAGTGGTGGGGTATTTTTCCCGATAGGCCTGGAACCCTGAACCCTGTGGGGGCGAGCCTGCTCGCAGCATGGCCAACCTTGTCTTAACTGATCCACCGCTATCGCGAGCAGGCTCGCTCCCACCCGGGTGAAGCCGTAAAATTCAAATTGACACCCAATCATATGATGATTAGTTTGGGCCTCTATAGAAAGTGGCCCCGGGGTGTTCATGTCCAGCAGTTTTCACGCATCGACCGTCGATTGGCTGGGGGGCTGGATAGCCGCCGGTCAGGTCAAGCCTGGGCAGACCATCAAGGTTGAGGCCGACCTCGGCCAGCAATTGGGCGTCAGCCGCACGGTGATCCGCGAAGCGATCAAGACCCTGGTGGCCAAAGGCATGCTGGAAGTCGGCCCGAAAGTCGGGACACGGGTGCTGCCGGTGCGTCGCTGGAATCTGTTTGACCCGCAGGTGGTCGGTTGGCTGTCGCGCAGTGGGCTGCCGGAAAATTTCGTCGATGACCTGCTGGACCTGCGGCGTACCATCGAACCGATGGCGGTGCGCTGGGCGTGTGAGCGAGCGACGGCTGATCAGGTGCAGGCGATCCGCCTGGCCTACCATGCCCTGGAGCGGGCGGTGGACAGCGGGGCCGATTACAACCGTGCCGACCAGTTCTTCCATGAGTGCATCCTCGCTGCCAGCCATAATCAATTTATTGAGCAAATGGTCCCGGCCCTGGGCGCGCTGCTGGCGGTGTCGTTCGAGGTGTCCGCCGCCGACCCGGATGAGCTGCGCCGCACGTTGCCGATCCACAAGGATATCGCCGAAGCCATCGCTGCCCGTGACGCGGCGCGGGGCGTCTGGGCCTGCATGACCTTGATCGATAACGCTGACCTGGCGATCAAGCGTTTTTACCCTAACGTCATGGCCGGGCGGACAGAGATTGCCGGGCAAGCAGGAAACAGGAGTGTTCAATGATGTGGACGGCTGTGACGGAACACCGGGCGATATTGGGGGAGGGCCCCTTCTGGGACGAGCCGACCCAAGCACTGTATTGGGTCGACATTGCCGGTAAACAGGCGCTGCGGCTGATCGGCGCGAATGTGCAAATCTGGCAGATGCCCGAGCATGTGTCCGCTTTCATTCCGACACAAAGCGGCGACGCCTTGGTGACCCTGAGCAGCGGTGTCTATCGACTCGATCTGGATTCGCCGGGACTGGAACCGAGCCTGAAATTGCTGTGCATGGCCGATCCCCGGCCAGGGAATCGCGCCAACGAGGCCCGTTGCGATGCCCTGGGCCAGCTCTGGCTCGGCACCATGCAGAACAACATCGGCGAAAACGCAGAAGACCTGCCCATTGAAGGACGATTCGGGGGCCTGTTTCGCATTGGCGCCGATGGCCGGGTCATGCCGCTGCTGCGCGATCGGGGCATTCCCAACACGCTGTTATGGAGTCCTGACGGCACTACGGTGTATTTCGGCGAAAGTCTCGACGGCACGCTTTACCGACATTTCATTTATCCCGACGGCAGCCTGGCCCCCGCCGAGGTCTGGTTTGGCCCTCACCCGCGTGGCGGCCCCGACGGCTCGGCAATGGATGCCAGGGGCTATGTCTGGAATGCTCGCTGGGACGGTAGCTGCCTGCTGCGACTGGACCCGCAAGGTCAGGTTGATCGGGTGATCGAGCTGCCCGTCAGTCGTCCCACCAGCTGTGTGTTTGGTGGTGAGGACCTCAAGACACTGTACATCACCAGTGCGGCGAGCCCACTTAACCATCCACTCGACGGCGCGGTGTTGTCGATGCGAGTCGATATACCCGGTGTGGCTTGTACGCGGTTTGCGGGTTAGATCCCAAAATATGGGATGTAAATATATATATTGAGATTATTTGGCGAGCGGGTTTATAGTCGGTCCCATCAGCGACACGCACTCACACTAAAAAAACAAGACAGGTGAAGTGATGCAACGATCTTCCTCCGTACCGCCCGACGGCGTACGCGATTCCAAAAGCCTTTCGACCGGTCATCTCTGGATGTCCGGTTTTTGTCGTGCTTGCGGACAGGAGTCTTGAGTCATGGCCCACACCCTGTCCTTGTTACCGATGCCCGAACCCCCGAAAGGCGAACGCCTGAAAAACAAAGTTGTGCTGCTGACCGGGGCTGCCCAAGGCATTGGCGAGGCGATCGTCGCCGCGTTCGCCTCGCAGCAGGCACGCTTGGTCATCAGTGATATCCAGGCCGAGAAGGTTGAGACAGTCGCAGCCCTCTGGCGTGAACGCGGGGCGGATGTGCAGGCACTCAAAGCCGATATATCCAACCAGCAGGACCTGCATGCCATGGCCCGTCGTGCCGTCGAACTGCACGGTCGCATCGACGTTCTGGTGAACTGCGCGGGCGTGAACGTATTTCGTGACCCGCTGGAAATGACCGAGCAAGATTGGCGGCGTTGTTTCGCCATCGACCTGGATGGTGCCTGGTACGGCTGCAAGGCTGTGTTGCCGCAGATGCTTGAGCAGGGCGGGGGCAGCATCATCAATATCGCCTCGACTCATTCATCCCACATCATTCCCGGCTGTTTCCCTTACCCGGTGGCCAAGCACGGACTGCTCGGCCTGACCCGCGCATTGGGTATCGAATACGCGCCCAAAGGTGTGCGGGTGAATGCCATTGCGCCGGGTTACATCGAAACCCAATTGAATATCGACTACTGGAACGGCTTCGCCGATCCACATGCCGAACGCCAGCATGCGCTGGATCTGCACCCGCCACGCCGAATCGGCCAGCCGATCGAAGTGGCAATGACGGCGGTGTTCCTGGCCAGCGATGAAGCACCTTTCATCAACGCCTCGTGCATCACCATCGATGGTGGACGTTCGGTCATGTACCACGACTGAATATTTCGGGATTTCAGTCGGAAACTTCGCCTGTAATCCAATCATCATACGATATGACTATTTGGACCTATGCTGTACAGCAACATGTTTGACCGCCCAGCCTGCGCATTTCCACTGATGTTGGAGCAGGGCCCTGGACGTTTTGGCTTTCAATAAAAAAAACAAGGAGACAGCTATGAATCATCGTCGTGGGATCCGTTCCCTGTGCCGTGCCGCCCTGGCGGTTACTGCCGTCAGCCTCAGCAGCACCTTGCTGGCGGCCGAAGAAGTGAAGATCGGTTTTCTGGTCAAGCAGGCCGAAGAACCCTGGTTCCAGACCGAATGGGCGTTCGCCGAAAAGGCTGGTAAGGACCGGGGCTTCACGGTGATCAAGATCGCCGTGCCCGACGGCGAGAAGACCCTCTCGGCCATCGACAGCCTCGCCGCTAATGGCGCCAAGGGCTTCGTGATCTGCCCACCGGACGTGGCTCTCGGCCCGGCCATCGTGGCCAAGGCCAAACTCAATGACATGAAAGTGATTGCTGTGGATGACCGTTTCGTCGGCTCCGATGGCAAGTTCATGGAAGACGTGCCGTACCTGGGCATGGCCGCGTTCGAAGTGGGCCAGAAGCAAGGCGACGCGATGGCCGCTGAGGCGAAAAAGCGCGGTTGGGACTGGAAAGACACCTATGCCGTGATCAACACCTACAACGAGCTGGATACGGGCAAGAAACGTACCGACGGTTCGGTCGACGCCCTGAAGAAGGCCGGCTTTCCAGACGATCACATCCTTTATACCGCGCTGAAAACCCTCGACGTGCCGGGCAGCATGGACGCCACCAACTCGGCCCTGGTGAAACTGCCCAGCGGGGCGAAAAACCTGATCATCGGCGGCATGAACGACAACACAGTGCTGGGCGGCGTGCGCGCCACCGAAAGCGCCGGGTTCAACGCGGCCAATGTGATCGGGATCGGCATCAACGGCACCGACGCCATCGGCGAACTGAAAAAACCCAACAGCGGTTTCTTCGGTTCGATGCTGCCAAGCCCGCACATCGAAGGCTACAAGACCGCCGAAATGATGTACGAGTGGATCACCACCGGCAAAGAGCCACCGAAGTACACCGCCATGGACGAGGTGACGCTGATCACTCGGGAGAACTTCAAGCAAGAACTGGAGAAGATCGGCCTGTGGAACTGATGGTCGGTTGATTCAAAAGCGGCCCTGGCCTGACGAGTGCCGGGGTCGCTTGATCTCTGTGAGTTCGAGGTGGTTATGCAAGCGCAAACAGCGACACAGCAACACAACATGGGCGGCAGCTTGCGGTTCAACGGGATTGGTAAATCCTTTCCCGGCGTGCAGGCGCTGGCCAATATCAGTTTCGTTGCTCATCCGGGACAGGTCCATGCTTTGATGGGCGAGAACGGCGCGGGCAAGTCCACGTTGCTGAAGATCCTCGGCGGTGCCTACATCCCCAGCAGCGGCGACCTGCAGATCGGCGAGCAGACGATGGCTTTCAAAGGTACCGCCGACAGCATTGCCAGCGGCGTGGCGGTGATCCACCAGGAGCTGCACCTGGTGCCGGAAATGACCGTTGCCGAAAATCTGTTCCTGGGGCATTTGCCGGCCCGTTTCGGCCTGGTCAATCGTGGGCAATTGCGCCAGCAGGCGTTGGCGTTGCTCAAAGGCCTGGCCGACGAAATCGACCCCCAGGAAAAAGTCGGTCGCCTGTCCCTCGGCCAGCGCCAACTGGTGGAAATCGCCAAGGCCTTGTCCCGTGGCGCCCATGTCATTGCCTTCGATGAACCCACCAGCAGCCTCTCGGCGCGGGAAATCGACCGCCTGATGGCGATCATCACCCGCCTGCGGGACGAGGGCAAAGTGGTGCTGTATGTCAGCCACCGCATGGAAGAGGTGTTCCGCATCTGTAACGCGGTCACGGTGTTCAAGGACGGCCGTTATGTGCATACCTTCGAGAACATGAGCGAGCTGACCCACGATCAGTTGGTCACCTGCATGGTCGGTCGCGACATCCAGGACATCTACGATTACCGTCCCCGCGAGCGCGGCGATGTGGCGTTGCAGGTCGAGGGGCTGCTCGGCCCGGGCCTGCGTGAGCCGGTGAGTTTCCAGGTGCATAAAGGTGAAATCCTCGGCTTGTTTGGGCTGGTGGGTGCCGGCCGTACCGAGTTGCTGCGGTTGCTCAGTGGGCTGGAACGCCAAACTGACGGGCGCCTGGTTCTGCATGACCAGCAGTTGAAACTGCGTTCACCCCGGGATGCCATTGCCGCGGGCGTGTTGCTCTGCCCGGAGGATCGCAAGAAGGAAGGCATCATCCCGTTGGGCAGCGTGGGCGAGAACATCAACATCAGCGCTCGCGGCGCCCATTCCACCCTGGGGTGTCTGTTGCGGGGCGACTGGGAACGGGGTAACGCCGACAAGCAGATCAAGGCGCTGAAAGTGAAGACGCCATCGGCGGGTCAGAAAATCATGTACCTGTCTGGCGGCAATCAGCAGAAAGCGATTCTTGGTCGCTGGCTGTCGATGCCGATGAAAGTCTTGTTGCTGGACGAGCCCACGCGCGGTATCGACATCGGCGCCAAGGCCGAGATTTATCAGATCATCCACAACCTGGCGGCCGATGGCATTGCGGTGATTGTGGTGTCCAGCGATCTGATGGAAGTGATGGGCATATCCGACCGAATCCTGGTGCTCTGCGAAGGGGTTATGCGCGGCGAGCTGCCGCGTGACCAGGCCAACGAATCCAACCTGCTGCAACTGGCGCTGCCACGCCAACGCGTTGCCGACGCGGCGAACTGAGAGGTAAACATGACCATTCAAAACAATGCACTGCCAACGGCACGCAAACCCCTGGATCTGCGGCGCTTCCTGGACGACTGGGTCATGCTGCTGGCGGCTGTCGCAATCTTTGTGCTCTGCACCCTGATGATCGACAACTTCCTGTCACCCCTGAACATGCGAGGCCTGGGCCTGGCGATTTCCACCACGGGCATCGCGGCCTGCACCATGTTGTATTGCCTGGCTTCCGGGCACTTCGACTTGTCGGTGGGCTCGGTGATTGCCTGTGCCGGTGTGGTCGCGGCGGTGGTGATGCGTGACACCAACAGCGTGTTCCTCGGCGTCAGCGCAGCGCTGGTGATGGGGCTGATCGTCGGGCTGATCAATGGCATCGTCATTGCCAAGCTACGGGTCAATGCGTTGATCACGACGCTGGCGACCATGCAGATCGTCCGGGGCCTGGCCTACATCTTTGCCAATGGCAAGGCGGTGGGCGTGTCCCAGGAATCGTTCTTCGTGTTCGGTAACGGCCAGATGTTCGGCGTGCCGGTGCCGATCCTGATCACCATTGTCTGCTTTCTGTTTTTCGGCTGGTTGTTGAACTACACCACCTACGGGCGCAACACCATGGCCATTGGTGGCAACCAGGAGGCGGCGTTGTTGGCAGGGGTGAACGTTGATCGGACCAAGATCATCATCTTCGCCGTGCATGGTGTGATCGGTGCCTTGGCGGGTGTGATCCTGGCCTCACGCATGACCTCGGGCCAACCGATGATCGGCCAGGGCTTTGAACTGACCGTGATCTCGGCTTGCGTGTTGGGCGGGGTGTCGTTGAGCGGCGGTATCGGCATGATTCGCCATGTCATCGCCGGGGTGCTGATTCTGGCGATTATTGAAAACGCGATGAACCTGAAGAACATCGACACCTTCTACCAGTACGTCATCCGTGGCTCGATCCTGTTGCTGGCGGTGGTGATCGATCGAATGAAACAACGCTGAAATCTGCCCCGACCGGGCTGGACCCAATCGCGAGCAGGCTCGCTCCCACAGGATCTGTGCCGGATTCCGAACCCGAGCACGGCGCAGATCCCCCTGTGGGAGGCTCCGAACTCCAGTACGGCGCAGGACCCTGTGGGAGCGAGCCTGCTCGCGATGGCGTCATCCCTGACGCCAGCGATCAACCGGCCTTGCGCAGCGCTTCAACCAATTCCTGCTTACGCATCTTCGAACGTCCGGGAATGTTCTTCGCCCGGGCCTCTTTCATCAGGTTATCCACAGTCTGGGTCGCGCGGGAGGCCTTGCTGGTGCGCGGCTGACCCTCGCGGGTCTTGGCTGCGCGACGGGCCGATTCCTTGCGGTCGGTTTTCTTTTCTGCTGCCGGTTTTGTCTTCCCCGACCCACCGGAGCGTTCGCCACCGCCAGACTGCTTGTTGACCGTCGCCCAAGCACGAGCCTCGGCCTTGTCCTCGGATAACCCCTTTTTCTCATAACTTGCTTCAATGTGTTCGGCTTTGCGCTTTTGCTCGGCTGTGTATTTTTCTTTGCTTCCACGAGGCATGGGAATCTCTCCTCAAGTGTGTGAGCAGAGCCACCCGCCAGGAGCGCGTCGCTCGCTCCCTGGGGGTTACTGGCTGGCGCCGCCCTCGGAACCCGACCCGCCGGTGGTGGTTTTTGAGCCCGTGCCGGTTTCGGCGTTATCGGGCGCATTGGAGTCCGGCGTATTCATGCCGCCCTGACGACCAGCATCATTGCCCTGCACCCGCGGATCGGTGCCGTTGGCGGGAGGCTGACCATTGTTCAGGCCACCGCCGGTGCCATCGGTGTTCAACTTGGGCAGGCCCTCCGTGGCCGGGGAATTGGGCGCCTGTACCGGATCGGTCGGCCCGGTGCCGTCGGTGGTGGCTGCGAAAGCCGCCGAAGACAGCAGCGTGGCGAATGTGAATGCAGTCAGCCTTGATGAGATCATGGTGTCGCCTCCATTTTTTAGAATGCTTGCCTGATTTTGGGCTGTCCTGAATCCGGGTTGGTGCCTGACAGGCGACGAATGGTGCCGTAGGGGCCGTCACTCAAAATTTGTCTTCGAGGTGTGACGAGCGCAGCGTGGCGGCTTAGTATGGCGCTTTCAATTGGCTACAAGGCCCGTTCATGTCGATCCAGATTCGTCCTGCGCAACCCAGCGATGCGCCTCAAATCCTTGCCTTCATCACTGAACTTGCCGATTACGAAAAGGCCCGCCACGAAGTCATCGCCAGCGTGACGGACATTCAGCGCAGCCTGTTCAGCGAGGGCTCCACTGCCCATGGACTGATTTGTCTGCGTGATGGCGTGCCCATCGGTTATGCGGTGTTTTTCTTCAGTTATTCCACGTGGCTGGGCAGCAACTGCCTATACCTCGAAGACCTGTACATCACGCCTGATCAGCGCGGCGGCGGGGCAGGGAAGACGCTGCTGCGTCACCTGGCGAAAATTGCCTGTGACAACGACTGCGGTCGCTTCGAGTGGAGCGTGCTGGACTGGAACACGCCGGCCATCGAGTTCTACAAGTCCCTCGGTGCGCAACCACAGGAAGAGTGGGTGCGCTACCGGATGGACGGCAAGGTGTTACGGGATTTCGCTAACGGCAATTGAGCACTTCATGAGTGGGCGTCGGATGCCCACTCGGCAAACCCCGGCCGTTGTTCGAGTCGTTTGCAATAAGCGGCCACGGCCGGGTAGTCGGGGCGTTCCATGGGCGTCTGGCGCCAGCGATGCACCGACAGACCGATGAGCACATCCGCGAGGGAAAAATCCGCACCGGCCACGTAGGCGCCAGTGCGGCTCAACTGATCCTCCAGCAACCCCATCTTTTCGTTCCAGCCTTTGACCCCGGCGGCGATGCGTTGTGGGTCCTGAAACTCCGGGTTCTTGCGCACCAATGCATGAAACGCATAGCCCCATGACGGGTTGAGTTCGGTCGCTTGCCAGTCCATCCACTGTTCGATTCGGGCGCGCGCGGCCGGTTCGACGGGCAGTAGATCGTTGCCTCCATACTTGCCTACAAGGTAGCGACAAATGGTGTTGGACTCCCACAGCACACCGTTTTCATCAATGATCACCGGCACTTGGGCGTTGGGGTTGAGCGCCAGAAACTCGGGGTCATGGGTCGAGGCAAAGCCGATGCCCCAGTCTTCGCGCTCGTAGGCGATCTCTAGCTCCTGACAGGTCCACAACACTTTTCTGACGTTGATCGAAGAAGTGCGGCCGAGGATTTTCAACTGTTGTCCCATCCCTTTTTCCCTGAGTTGTTTGGCGTCCGATCAGAAACGTAGCAGGGTCTTGAGCAGATGGCGATTGGCTTTGTCGTCGATGCATTTAATCCCAATATATGGGAGTGATATTTATATATTGAGATTTTGTTGCGCTCAGGTTTATAGTCCGTGCACTCACTGCCAAAAAACAAAACAGGTGAAACGGATGCAGGCGCAATTGATTGCGCTCGATTGGGGGACCACCTCATTACGGGCTTACAAACTCGCCGCTGGTGGCGAGGTGCTCGAACAGCGCTCCCTGTCGTCGGGGATCATGCAGTTGCCCTCCGGGCCGCGAACGGTGGCCGGTCAGGTGTGCATCGACGGTTTTGAACTGGCCTTCGACGAGGCGTGCGGCGATTGGCTCGACGCCCAGCCAGGCCTGCCCGTGATCGCCTGCGGCATGGTCGGCAGCGCCCAGGGCTGGCGCGAAGCGCCTTACTGCGACACGCCTGCCAACGTCGCCAATCTCGGACATTCCCTGCAAATCATTCGTAGTCTTCGCGGTGTCGATGTGCACATCGTGCCGGGGGTGATCCAGCGTTCGCGGTTGCCCAATGTCATGCGCGGCGAAGAAACCCAAGTGCTTGGCGCCTTGCACAGCCTGCCGGATGAAGCGGTACTGATCGGCTTGCCCGGCAGCCATTCGAAATGGGTGGAAGTGGCCAACGGCTGCATCGTGCATTTCGACACTTTCATGACCGGCGAGATTTTCGCCGTGCTCAGCGACCACAGCATTCTCGGCCGCACCCAACAACGTGGCACGGCGTTCGATAGTCTGGCTTTTGATCGCGGCGTGCAGGTGGCGTTGTCGGTGGACGGCCAGATCGGCCCGTTGTCGACCGTGTTCAGTGCCCGCAGCCTGGGCTTGACTGGCGAGCTGAGTGCCAGCGCCCAGGCGGATTACCTTTCCGGCCTCCTGATCGGTCATGAGCTGACAGCCCTGGCCTCCGTGCAACGCCAACGGCGCGACAGCCGCCATCTGCCGACGGTGGTGCTGATCGGCAATTCTCAACTCTGTGCCCGTTATCAACGGGCCCTCGACGCCTGCGGTTTTGCCCGGGTGACCCTGGCCGAACAGGCCACCGAACGTGGTTTGTGGCAACTGGCTGTGGCGGCCGGGCTGCTCGCTTCCACCGCCCCCTGAACCTGACTGGAGGTCTGACATGCTCACACAAGCACTGGCGCACAACGGGCTGATCGCAATTTTGCGCGGTCTGCGGCCGGAAGAGGCCGCCGCTATCGGCGAAGTCCTTTATGGCGCCGGATTTCGCGTCATCGAAGTACCGCTCAATTCCCCCGAACCGTACGAAAGTATCCGCATCCTGCGCAGTACCTTACCCGCCGATTGCCTGATCGGGGCCGGCACGGTGCTCACGCCGGAACAGGTCGAGCAAGTGAAAGCCGCCGGCGGTCAAGTCATCGTTATGCCCCATAGCGATCCTAAGGTGTTGCGGGCGGCGAAAGCGGCAGGGCTGTACTTGTCGCCCGGTGTTGCCACGCCCACCGAAGCCTTTGCCGCACTGGCCGAAGGTGCCCATGTGTTGAAGATGTTTCCGGCCGAGCAAATGGGCCCGGCGGTGGTCAAGGCCTGGCTCGCGGTATTGCCGGCCGGAACCGTGCTGGTGCCGGTGGGCGGGATCACGCCGGACAACATGGCGGTGTTCGTCGAGGCCGGCGTCAAGGGCTTCGGCCTGGGTTCCGGGTTGTTCAAGCCGGGCCTGACGGCTGACGAAGTGGCGGTGCGCGCCAAGGCCTACGTGGCCGCGTGGAATGCCTTGAACTGAAGACTTTTCCAGCGCCCCGCGCGCTGCATCTGATAAGAGAGACAACAAGATGAAAATCACCAAACTGACCACGTTTATCGTTCCGCCGCGCTGGTGCTTCCTCAAGGTTGAAACCGACGAAGGCGTCACTGGTTGGGGCGAACCCGTGGTTGAAGGCCGCGCCCACACGGTGGCGGCCGCCGTTGAGGAATTGTCCGACTACCTGATCGGCAAAGACCCACGCAACATCGAAGACATCTGGACCGTACTCTATCGTGGCGGCTTTTACCGTGGCGGCGCGATCCACATGAGCGCCCTGGCGGGTATCGACCAGGCGTTGTGGGACATCAAGGGCAAGGCCCTGGGCGTGTCAGTCAGCGATTTGCTTGGCGGGCAGGTACGCGACAAGATCCGCGTGTATTCGTGGATCGGTGGCGACCGCCCGGCGGACACCGCCCGAGCGGCGAAAGAAGCCGTGGCGCGGGGTTTCACGGCGGTGAAGATGAACGGCACCGAAGAACTGCAGTTTCTCGACACCTTCGAAAAAGTCGACCTGGCCCTGGCCAACGTCGCGGCGGTGCGCGACGCGGTGGGGCCGAACGTCGGCATTGGCGTGGACTTCCACGGCCGTGTGCACAAACCGATGGCCAAGGTGCTGATGAAGGAGCTCGACCCTTACAAGCTGATGTTCATCGAAGAGCCGGTGCTCAGCGAAAACTACGAAGCCCTCAAGGAATTGGCGCCGCTGACCAGCACCCCGATTGCCCTGGGCGAGCGGTTGTTCTCGCGCTGGGATTTCAAACGGGTGCTCAGCGAAGGCTACGTGGACATCATCCAGCCGGATGCGTCCCACGCCGGTGGCATCACCGAAACCCGCAAGATCGCCAACATGGCCGAGGCCTACGACGTGGCGCTGGCACTGCACTGCCCGCTGGGCCCGATCGCCCTGGCGGCGTGCCTGCAACTGGATGCGGTTTGCTACAACGCGTTCATCCAGGAGCAGAGCCTGGGCATCCATTACAACGAGAGCAACGACCTGCTGGATTACATCAAGGATCCGCGGGTGTTCGACTATGACAAGGGTTTCGTGAAAATCCCTAACGGTCCAGGCCTGGGCATCGAGATCAATGAGGAGTACGTCATCGAACGCGCCGCCATCGGCCACCGCTGGCGCAACCCGATCTGGCGCCATGCCGATGGCAGTTTTGCTGAGTGGTGAGTCACGCCTGATCCACCCGCTTCCCCTGTGGGAGCGAGCTTGCTCGCGATGGCAATGTATCAGTCACACATGCGCCAACTGACACACCGTCATCGCGAGCAAGCTCGCTCCCACAGTCTGATCTTCGCAAGCAGGGAGATCTTCTTCGATGCGCCCGATTCCTCAATAAACATAAAAAGAGGCACCTCACATGCAAGCGCACACCCTGAGCGCGCAAGCGTCGTTGGTGACGCCCAGCCGCAAGCGTTTTTTCATCATGGTCCTGCTGTTTATCACCGTGGTGATCAACTACCTGGACCGCAGCAACCTTTCGATCGCCGCCCCCGCGCTGACCAGTGAGCTGGGCATCGATCCGATCCACGTCGGGCTGATTTTCTCGGCGTTCGGCTGGACCTACGCCGCCATGCAGATCCCCGGCGGCTGGCTGGTGGATCGGGTGCCCCCGCGTATTCTGTATAGCGTTGCACTATTGCTGTGGTCGGTGGCCACGGTGATGCTCGGTTTTGCCGCCAGCTTCATCGCGTTGTTCGTCCTGCGCATGGCGGTTGGCGCCCTGGAGGCACCGGCCTACCCGATCAATAGCCGCGTGGTGACCACCTGGTTTCCTGAGCGCGAACGGGCCACGGCCATTGGTTTCTACACCTCGGGGCAGTTCGTCGGGCTGGCCTTCCTGACGCCGGTATTGGCGTGGCTGCAACACGCCTTCGGTTGGCACATGGTATTTGTCGCCACGGGCGCGGTGGGCATCATCTGGGCGGTGATCTGGTACGCGGTGTATCGCGAACCGCGGGATTTCAAAGGGGTCAACGCCGCCGAGATCGAACTGATCCGCGAAGGCGGCGGGTTGGTGGATATCCAGGCCGATACAGCCAAGGCCAAGGCCAAGTTCAGTTGGGCGGACCTGGGGATCGTCCTGACCCAGCGCAAGCTGTGGGGCATTTACCTGGGCCAGTTCTGCCTGAATTCCACACTGTGGTTTTTTCTGACCTGGTTCCCGACCTACCTGGTGAAATATCGCGGCATGGACTTCATCAAGTCCGGCCTGTTGGCGTCATTGCCGTTCCTCGCCGCGTTTGTCGGTGTGTTGTGTTCCGGGTTCTTCTCCGACTGGTTGATCCGTCGCGGTTCCACGGTGGGGTTCGCCCGCAAGCTACCGATCATCGGCGGGCTGCTGATCTCTACGGCGATCATCGGCGCCAACTTCGTTGAGTCGACACCGTTGGTGATCGCTTTCCTGGCCCTGGCGTTCTTCGGCAATGGCCTGGCGTCGATCACCTGGTCGCTGGTCTCGACCCTGGCGCCCGCGCGGTTGCTTGGCTTGACGGGCGGGGTGTTCAATTTCATCGGTAACCTGGCGGCCATCGCCACGCCCATCGTCATCGGTTTCCTCGCCTGCGGCGATTCGTTTGCCCCGGCCATCACCTATATCGCCGTGCTGGCGTTGATTGGCGCGCTGTCCTACATCCTGCTGGTAGGGAAGGTCGAGCGCATCGAGTTGTAGTCCGACGGGGCGGGCGACCATAATGCCGCCCGTTCCCCGCTCACTGTTGAAGGCCGGATATGCAGCAAGACGATCCAAAAATCACCAAGGACGCGGCGCCCACAGGCACCCAGACACTGCTGCGTGGTCTGGGTGTGGTCCAGGCGGTCGCCAGCGGCGCCCGTGACCTGAAGGAAATCGCCCGGTTGATCGGCACCACCCGTAGCACCACCCATCGCCTGGCCAGTTGCCTGGTGGATGAGCGCTACCTGCGGGTGGTGCCGCAAGTGGGTTATCTGTTGGGGCCGAAGCTGATCGAGCTGGGTTTTCAGGCCCGGGAAGAGTTGCCGTTGGTGAGCCTGGCGGGGCCGTACCTGGACGAGTTGTCGGCGCTCACCGGTGACACTGTTCACCTGGCGATTCGCGAGGGCGACGAGGTGTTGTACCTGCTGAAAAATCCAGGGCGCAATGGCCCGGAAATGCGTTCGCGCGTGGGCCATCGCATGCCGCTGGCGCGTACCGGGATCGGTAAGGCGCTGATGCTCGATGATTCTCAGGAACAATGGAAAAGGCTGTATGAAATCAGCTTGCCGGCGGGAGGGAAGAATCAGTTCTGGCCCCAGCATCAGGAGCAATCCTGGGAGCAGTTCCAGCAGCGGATGGTGGAGTATGTAGCGGGTGGTTATGCCTTCGATCTGGAAGACAACGAGCCGTCGATTCGTTGCGTGGCGGCGCCGATCCGAGACGCCGGCAAGCGCATCGTCGCCGGTATCAGCATCGCCAGCACCGTACCGTATATGCCGCTGGAAAAAATGGCCGAGCTGATTCCCCTGGTCAAAGGGGTCACAGCCCGGCTGTCGGCGGAACTAGGCGCGAAGGTCTGACGAACGTCAGGCTTTGAGCGTCGCCATGTCGATGACGAAGCGGTACTTCACGTCGCCTGCGATCATGCGGCTGTAGGCCTCGTTGATCTGGCGGATGTCGAGCATTTCAATGTCGCAGCTGATGTTGTGTTCGGCGCAGAAATCCAGCACTTCCTGGGTTTCTGCGATACCGCCGATCAGCGAGCCGGCCAGGACCCGACGGCCCATGATCAGTTTGGCCGCGTGTACCGGCGGATCGATCGGCTCGACCAGACCCACCAGGATATGCACGCCGTCGAAACGCAAGGTGTCGAGGTAGGGATTGAGGTCGTGCTGCACCGGAATGGTGTCCAGCAGGAAGTTGAAATGTCCGGCGGCAGCGGCCATCTGTTCTGCGTCGGTAGACACGATCACGTGGTCGGCGCCCTGGCGTCGGGCTTCCTCAGCCTTGCTCGCCGAGCGGGTGAACAGCGTCACTTCCGCGCCCATGGCCTTGGCGAACTTGATGCCCATGTGGCCGAGGCCGCCCATGCCCAGCACGCCTACCTTGTCACCGGCTTTCACGCCATAGTGCTTGAGGGGCGAGTAGGTGGTGATGCCAGCGCAGAGAATCGGCGCGGCGCCGGCCGGGTCGAGGGTTTCCGGGATGCGCAGCACAAAGTGTTCGCTGACCACGATGCTGTTGGAGTACCCGCCCATGGTGTGGCCGCCGCTGATACGGTCCGGGCTGGCGTAGGTCTGCGTCATGCCTTGGTAGCAGTATTGTTCCAGGTCCGCGCGACAGGCTTCGCACTCGCGGCAGGAGTCGACCATGCAGCCAACGCCCACCAGGTCGCCAATCTTATAGCGGGTGACATTCGCACCAACGGCGGTGACTTTTCCGACGATCTCATGGCCGGGCATCAACGGATAAACGGCAATGCCCCATTCATTGCGGGCCTGGTGGATGTCGGAATGGCATACGCCACAGTAGAGAATGTCGATCGCCACATCGTCGGCTCGCGGGCTGCGGCGTTCGAACTTCATTGGGGCGAGGGGAGTGGTGGCCGATTGGGCGGCATATCCGATAGCAGTGTACATAATGGACCTCGCTAAGCAGTGAACGGTGAGGTGGACCATTGTGGGAGTCATGTCGCTTCGCGGCGATGGCGATTCCTACGCGTGTCGTGCCTATTCCTCCGACATTGGCTATGGTTTGATCCTACGAAGCATTAGACCTGCGATGATGCTTTCATCCCTTTTTTCGTGAAGTTTTTCCCATGTTGTTGACCCGTCATCTTGATGCCAATGCCCCTTTGGTCTCGCTGATTGAACCCCTGGCGACCCGCGACGGATTCGTGCCCACGCAGTTGCCGGGCGTACAGGTGCTCAGGGCCAGCCAGGACGTTGCCCGTGGTCCACAGCTCTACGAGCCGAGTCTGGTGATCATTGTCCAGGGCAGCAAACTGGCGTTCCTGGGGCCACGCACGCTGGAGTACGGTGCGGGGCATTATTTGATCCAGGCGCTGCCGGTGCCGTTCGAATGCGAAACCTACGCCATGCCCAATGCTCCGTTGCTGGGGGTTTCCGTGGCAATCGATCGGGCGATACTGGGGGAGCTGGTGCTGGCCATGGGACTGGTGCCGGGGCGCAGCCTTGCGCCGCAGACCCCGGAGTCGATGACGTGTGCGGTGCTCGATGACGCCATGCGTGGATGTGTCGAGCGCTTGTTGCACTGCCTGCACGATCCGTTGGAATGCCAGGTCATGGGGCAGGCGCGGCTGCGGGAGCTGCTGTTTGTCGCCTTGCGCGGGCCCCAGGCCGACGTACTGCGCGCGCTGGTGGAGCAGCAAGGACAGTTTGCCCGGATTGCCGCTGCCCTGAGCCATCTGCACGCGCATTTCACCGAGCCGTTGAACGTCGAGACGCTGGCCAGTTGCGCGAACATGAGTGCTTCGACCTTCCATGAACATTTCAAACGCAGCACGCTGTTGTCGCCGGTGCAGTACCTCAAACGACTGCGTCTGCTCAAGGCTCAGCGGTTGCTGCTGATCGAGGGCATGGGCGTGGCCCAGGTTGCGCACCAGGTGGGGTATCAGAGTTCGTCGCAGTTCAGCCGGGAGTACAAGCGTTACTTCGAGCGCAGTCCCGGGGAAGAGCGCGTCGCTTGATCACTCAGGATTCCTTGTGGGAGCGAGCCTGCTCGCGATAGCGCCTTGTCATTCAAGATGAATGTCGACTGACGCGCCGCTATCGCGAGCAGGCTCGCTCCCACATGGGTTCGGTGTGGTTGACAGAATCGCAGGCAACAAAAAGGCCCCCATGTCGGGAGCCTTGATGTTCAGCGAATCGGCTTACATATTCGGGTAAGTCGGCCCGCCGGCGCCTTCCGGCGAAACCCAGGTGATGTTCTGTGCAGGGTCCTTGATGTCGCAGGTCTTGCAGTGAACGCAGTTCTGGGCGTTGATCTGGAAGCGCTTCTCGCCATCTTCCTGGGTCACCACTTCGTACACCCCGGCCGGGCAATAGCGTTGGGCCGGTTCGTCATACAGCGGCAGGTTCTTGCTGATCGGGATGCTCGGATCGGTCAGCTTCAGGTGGCAGGGCTGTTCTTCTTCATGGTTGGTACCGGAGATGAACACCGAGCTGAGTTTGTCGAAGCTGATCTTGCCGTCCGGTTTCGGGTAGTCGATCTTCTTGCAGTCAGCCGCCAGTTTCAGGCAGGCGTAGTCCGGTTTGGTGTCATGCAGGGTGAACGGCAGCTTGCCGGCGAAGATGTTCTGGTCGAGCCAGTTGAAGCCGCCGCCGATGATAGCGCCGTACTTGTGAATCGCTGGGCCGAAGTTACGACTGGCGAACAGCTCTTCGTACAGCCAGCTGTTCTTGAAACTGTCGATGTAGGCGGTCAGTTCATCGCCGCCTTCGGATTCGGCGAACAGGCGATCGGCCACCGCTTCGGCGGCGAGCATGCCGGACTTCATGGCGGTGTGGCTGCCTTTGATCTTGGCGAAGTTCAGGGTGCCGAGGTCGCATCCGATCAGCGCGCCGCCCTTGAAGACCATTTTCGGCAGCGAATTCAGGCCGCCCTTGCAGATGGCACGCGCACCATAGCTGACGCGCTTGCCGCCTTCCAGGTACTGCTTGAGCACCGGGTGATGCTTGAGGCGCTGGAACTCGTCGAACGGCGACAGGAAAGTGTTGCTGTAGGACAGATCGACGATCAGGCCGACGACCACCTGGTTGTTTTCCAGGTGATAAAGGAAAGAGCCCCCGGTATTTTCGGTGCCCATGATGTCCAGCGGCCAGCCGGCGGTGTGCACCACCAGGCCCGGTTGATGCTTGGCCGGGTCGATTTCCCAGATTTCCTTCAGGCCGATGCCGTAGTGCTGGGCGTCGGCGTCGCTGTCCAGGTTGAAGCGCTTGATCAGTTGCTTGCCGATATGACCACGGCAGCCTTCGGCGAACAGCGTGTATTTGCCACGCAGTTCCATACCAGGGGTGTAGAGGCCTTCTTTCGGCTTGCCTTCACGGTCGACACCGAGGTCGCCGGTAATGATCCCGCGTACGACGCCGTTCTCGTCGAACAGCGCTTCCTGGGCGGCGAAGCCCGGGTAGATTTCCACGCCCAGGTTCTCGGCCTGCTGGGCCAGCCAGCGGCACAGGTTGCCCAGGGAAATAATATAGTTGCCTTCGTTGTGCATGGTCTTGGGCACAAAGAAGTCAGGGATTTTGCTCGCGGTCTCGGCGTTTCTCAGGACAAAAATGTCATCGCGCACGACGGGCGTGTTCAACGGTGCGCCGAGTTCTTTCCAGTCCGGGAACAATTCGTTCAGGGCGCGGGGTTCGAATACCGCACCGGAGAGAATGTGCGCACCGACTTCGGAGCCTTTTTCGACCACGCAGACGCTGATTTCCTTACCGGCTTCGGCGGCCTTCTGTTTCAGTCGGCAAGCGGCAGACAGGCCAGCGGGGCCGGCACCGACGATGACCACGTCGAATTCCATGTATTCGCGTTCCACAGGCTATCTCCTACTCAAGGCTCAACAGTTTTTTCTAATTGGAGGTTTGGCGTTGCATCCACGATCTGCTTCGCGAAATCGACGAAAGCGGCAATGAATGACCCGCGGTTCTCTCTTAAGCGGCGCATTATATCTACACCACTCTCAGGGTCCAATACAAACGTTTGTTTGAAATAGCCGCAGGCCAGATAAATCACTGACGTACGGCTTATGACTGACCATTTTGCCGTATTGACCGGAATGGGCGTTCCGGTCAAGATACGGGCGGTTTTGCGCTCGCCGTAGGCTGACTGTTGGTTCCAAGAGCACCTCTAAAGACAGGGCGAAGGCAGCACAAAGTGACGTATTGCGTGGTTCGGACGCGCAGTTTACACGCCGCGATAATGAATGACTCGTCGGTCATCACTGACGAACGGTCTTCACTCCCGTGAGCAAGGTCATGTGTGGTTCATGCCGGCGTTTTTAGAGGTGCCCTTGCGCCCATGAGCATCAACCGCCAGGTTCGCCTAGGCGACTTTCTTTTCACCGGAGAGTAACGAGGAATCCATGAAGGTTCTTGTAGCTGTCAAACGAGTGGTCGACTATAACGTCAAGGTTCGCGTCAAGGCGGACAACTCCGGCGTCGACCTCGCCAACGTCAAGATGTCGATGAACCCTTTCTGCGAAATCGCTGTAGAAGAAGCCGTACGCCTGAAAGAAAAAGGCGTGGCGACAGAGATCGTCGTCGTCTCCATCGGCCCGACCACTGCCCAGGAGCAACTGCGTACCGCGCTGGCGCTGGGTGCTGATCGCGCCATCCTCGTCGAATCCGCCGAAGACCTGACTTCCCTGGCCGTGGCCAAGCTGCTCAAGGCCGTTGTCGACAAGGAACAGCCACAGCTGGTGATCCTCGGCAAGCAGGCCATCGACAGCGACAACAACCAGACCGGCCAGATGCTCGCGGCATTGAGCGGCTACGGTCAGGGCACCTTCGCGTCCAAGGTTGAAGTGTCCGGCGACAGCGTTGCCGTGACTCGCGAAATCGACGGCGGCGCGCAGACTGTTTCCCTGAAACTGCCGGCCATCGTCACCACCGACCTGCGTTTGAACGAGCCGCGCTACGCGTCCCTGCCAAACATCATGAAAGCCAAGAAGAAGCCGCTTGAAGTGCTGACTCCGGACGCTTTGGGCGTTTCCACCGCCTCCACCAACAAGACCCTGAAAGTCGAAGCGCCGGCTGCACGCAGCGCGGGCATCAAGGTCAAGTCGGTGGCTGAACTGGTCGAGAAACTGAAAAACGAAGCGAAGGTAATCTGACATGACTATCTTGGTAATCGCCGAACACGATAACAAGGCGCTGGCTCCGGCCACGCTGAACACCGTTGCTGCCGCTGCGAAAATCGGTGGTGATGTCCACGTTCTGGTGGCCGGTCAAGGCGTTGGCGCCGTGGCTGAAGCCGCTGCGAAAATCGCGGGTGTGGCAAAAGTGTTGTCGGCCGACAACGCTGCCTATGCGCACCAGTTGCCGGAAAACGTTGCACCGCTGGTGGCCGAGCTGGGCAAGGGCTACAGCCACATCCTGGCTGCCGCCACGTCCAACGGCAAAAACATCCTGCCGCGCGTTGCAGCTGCGCTGGACGTCGACCAGATCTCCGAGATCATCTCGGTGGAAAGTGCCGACACCTTCAAGCGCCCGATCTATGCCGGTAACGCCATTGCTACCGTGCAGTCCAATGCTGCGGTCAAGGTCATCACCGTACGTGCTACCGGTTTCGACCCGGTTGCCGCCGAAGGTGGCTCCGCTGCTGTTGAAGCGGTGGCTGCTGCTCACGACGCCGGTATCTCCAGCTTCGTCAACGAAGAACTGGCCAAGTCCGATCGTCCGGAACTGACCGCTGCCAAGATCGTCGTTTCCGGCGGGCGTGGCATGCAGAACGGCGACAACTTCAAACACCTGTACGCCCTGGCCGACAAGCTGGGTGCTGCCGTCGGTGCTTCCCGCGCCGCGGTCGACGCAGGTTTTGTACCTAACGACATGCAGGTCGGCCAGACCGGCAAGATCGTTGCGCCACAGCTTTACATCGCCGTCGGTATCTCCGGCGCGATCCAGCACCTGGCCGGCATGAAAGACTCCAAGGTGATCGTCGCGATCAACAAGGACGAAGAAGCGCCGATCTTCCAGGTGGCTGACTATGGCCTGGTAGCGGACTTGTTCGAAGCCATCCCTGAGCTGGAGAAGCTGGTCTAATCCGGCGTCTTCACTTATAAAGAGCCCGGCCCTTTGGCCGGGTTTTTTATTATCTGCACGTTGTTGTCACTGCAAGGGGAGCATATCGCCATGGATCTTCGCCGTTTGGCTGGCGTGTCGTTGCTGTGGGCGCTGGCCGTCGTGCCAGGTCTGTCTGTCGCCGCCGGCAAGTGTGAACGTCTGATCGCCACCGGTAGCCCGGATGCGCCGCCCTACCTGTGGCAAGACCCCCAGGATCCCAAACACCTGATCGGCGCCAGCGCCGACCTGCTGGCGCAAGTGGCGACGGAGCTGGGGATCAAGATCGAATTGCTCTATGCCGGCAAGCGTGCTCAGGCCCTGGACGAAGTGCGCAGCGGACGCATGGACCTGCTCGTCGACGCCGCGCTGACCATCAGCGAGCTTGAAACCCTGGACTATGTTCATCCGCCCTTGCTGAATAACGATTACCTGGTGTGGACCCGCAAGGATTCGACATTGGTGATCGCTCAGCCCGAGGACCTTCATGGTCATCCCGGGGCATTGTCGCAAAAGGCGCGAATGACCCAGGCATTTGGCGTATTTGCCGAGCAGCAATTGTCCCTGACCCGTACCCCCAACCTGACTGAAGCCTTTCAAAAACTGCTGCTGGGGGAGGTGGAGTATGTCCTGGCAGGGCGTTACTCGGGCCTGGCGATGGCCCAGACATTGGGCATGGCCAATGACCTGCAGGCCGCGCCGCAACCAGTGGATACCCCGGGGCTGTTCCTCGCGGTTTCCCATAACTCCGCCTGCAATGACCCATGGTTGCGCGGACAGCTGGCGCAAAAGATGACAGAATTGGCCGCGTCCGGCCTGACGGAGGCTGTGTTGCAGCGCAATATCGAGCGTTGGAAAACACAGTTGCAGCCACCTGTTGGTGCCCCAAAACAGTAGGAAACATTAGTGACTATTCGACCTCTTTTCGCTGCCCTGGCCGTACTGGCTCTGGCGGGTTGCGCAGCCGATCCGGCGCCGAATGAACAGATTCGCCTGACCGAACAGGCGCTGGAGCAAGCCCGCGCCGTGGGCGCCACCTCCGAAGAAGTGCCCGAGTTGAAACTCGCCGAAGAAAAGTTCGCCCGCGCCAAGTCCAACATGGCCGATGAGTCGTTCAAGAAGGCCCGCATGCGCGCTGAACAAGCCGAACTGGATGCACGCCTGGCCGAAGCGAAGGTGCTGACCCTCAAGGGCGAGGAACACCTGAACGTGCTTAACACCCGCATCGAGCGCTTGCGCAAACAGTTGAGAGATGATGCCCAATGAAGCAGTCCCAAGTATTTGGCGGCCTGATTCTCGCGGGCCTGGCCAGCTTGTACGGTTGTGCGGGTCAGCGCAGCGAAGTGGCGCTGGAAAAGGCAGGTGCCGACTTCCAGAAGGTCAAGGAAGACTCCAACGTATTGCGAGCCGCGCCCAAGGATGTCATCCGCGCCGGTGAATCCCTGGCCCGGGCCGATCGCTTGTCCAGCTACTGGGGCAGCAGCGAGGATGTGCTGCATTACGCCTACCTGAGCCAGCGTTACAGTGAGATTGCCCGTGAGCACAGCAATCAGGTGCTCAATGAAGAGCGCGCGGCGAAGCTCGAACTGGAGCGCCAGCGCCTGCAATTGGCCCTGCGCGAGTCCAAGTTGCTGAGTGTCCAGCAACAGGGCAAGTGGCTTGAAGAGCAGATCATGGCGATGGCGACCACCCAGACCGATCGCGGCCTGGTGATGACGCTCGGTGACGTGCTGTTCGACACCGGCCAGGCGCAGTTGAAGAACTCGGCAAACCGGGTGGTGCTCAAGATCGTGCAATTCTTGCAGCTCAACCCCAAGCGTGTGGTGCGTATCGAAGGTTACACCGACAGCACCGGCGGCAAGCAGGAAAACCTCAAGCTGTCCCGTAACCGGGCCCAGGCGGTGGCGGACGTGCTGGTGGACCTGGGGATCGACGAAAAGCGCATTCAGGTCGAAGGCTACGGTGATGAGTTCCCGGTCGACGTCAACGCTTCCGAGCGTGGTCGGGCACAGAACCGTCGGGTTGAAATTGTGTTCTCCGACGAGAAAGGCCAGCTAGGCGCCGCCCGCTAAGGGCTGCGTTGCTGGAAAACCCGGCCCCTTCAGAGGCGCCGGGTTTTTTTGGGCCTGCGAATCAGTGATTCATGAGTACAGTTGGGGCTGTCACTGCCCTGTAGGGTCGGGTAATCTGGCAACTGTCCCAGTACACTTCTAAACTGTTCCGGTACTATCTCTCACAAAAATAAAATGCCCGTGAAATCGAGTGCTGCGTCATGACCAACCTCTTGCTCTATCAACGTATTGCCCAACAACTGGCTGAAGACATCCGGCGCGGTGTGTATCAGCCCGGCGAACGTGTGCCTTCGGTGCGCAAGATGAGCTCGCAGCTCAACGTCAGCCATGCGACGGTGCTGCAGGCCTACGCCAACCTTGAAGATCAGGGGCTGATCCGTGCGCGGCCGCAGTCCGGTTACTACGTGCATCAAACCCCGGCCCTGACGGCGCCGACGCCGGACATCGCGCGGGTCGAGCGTCCGGGGCTGGTCACGCGCAGCAGCATCATCCAGCAGGTGTTGGTTGAGTCGCGCCGCGAAGGGGTATTTCCCCTGGGCGCGGCGGTGCCGAGCGTCGACTACCTGCCTGTACGAGCGCTGCACCAGCAACTGGCCAAGGTCACGCGCTTCCACAGCCCGCGGGCGTTCAGCTACATGTTCAGCCCGGGCTTCGAACCCTTGCGCCGCCAAGTGGCGATTCGCATGCGCGATGCCGGGGTCGTGGTGGATCCCTCCGAGGTGGTGATCACTCACGGTTGCGTGGATGCCCTGCAAATGTCCTTGCGGGTGCTGACCCGGCCAGGAGACCTGATCGCCGCCGAGTCGCCGACCTACTACGGCTTGCTGCAACTGGCGGATCTGCTGGGCCTCAAGGTCATCGAGATCCCCAGCGACCCGGTCACCGGCATGAGCCTGGAAGCCCTGCAACTGGCGGCCAATCAGTGGTCGATCAAGGCGCTGGTGCTGACCACGCGCTTGAGCAATCCCCTCGGTGGGACGATGCCCGAGGAGCGGCAAAAGCAACTGTTGCGCCTGGCCTCGGATTTCGACATCCAGATTGTTGAAGACGATATTTATGGCGAGTTGATGTTCGAGCAGGGACGCACCAAGGCGCTCAAGGCCTATGACCGGTTGGACCGAGTCATTTACTGTTCGAGTTTTTCCAAGACGTTGTCACCGGGCGTGCGCATTGGTTGGATGATTGCCGGTAAATTCCAGCAGGAAATCCAACGGCTCCAGACCTTCAGCACGCACTCGGCATGCAGCGTCACGCAGATGGGCATCGCGGCGTACCTGGAAAATGGCGGCTATGATCGGCACTTGCGTTATATCCGCCAGGAGTACCGCAAAAACCTCAGTGCCTTTCAGTTGGCAGTGCAGCAATACTTTCCCGAAGGTACGCAAATGAGCCGGCCTAATGGAGGCTTCATTCTGTGGGTCAGTCTGCCGGGGCGGGTCAACACTCAGGAGTTGCATGTACGGGCGTTGCAGCAAGGTATCAGCATTGCACCAGGGCTGATTTTCAGTAACACCGAACAGTTCAACCATTGCATCCGCCTCAATTGCGGTACGCCTTGGAACCGCGAAGCTGAACGGGCCTTGATGACGCTCGGCTTGCTGGCCACCCAACTGTGCCAGGAGACCACCAGCGGTTTTTGATAGAAACTGGCGGCTCCTGCCTGATGTGCTTGTCAGCGGCTGAGTAACAGGCGAGCATGGGGATCTCTGCCGTAAGTGCCGTAGTGTCTATGAAAGCCATTGCTCCTGCCGCCTGGGTTTTGATCGGCCTGTTGACTGCCTTCCATTCGGAAGGTGTCGTGGCTGCGTCGGCGCAGGAGAAACCGGCCGCCAGTGCCACTAAAAGCGCCTCGAAGAAAAAACCGGCAGTTGTTAAAAAAGCGCCGGCTAAAAAAGCTGCGGCAGCGAAGAAAAAGCGCGCCCCTGTCGCTTCCAAGAGTCAATCTGCCCGCGAGGTCGCCAAAACCCGGTTACCGCCGGCCAAGCTGGATTTGAGCCTGCCTCAAGACATGGTCGAGGATCTGCAGCCTCCGGGGGCGGTGCCGTTACCCAAGCGTGAGCCTTTGTTGCCCTCCATGTTTGGGGAAAAACCGGGACCGTTTCAACTCAATGGCCGTTTGCTGAGCAATGAAATGCAATTGCCATTGCGCAATCAAGAGCGCAATGAAGTCGAAGGCGCGGCGTTGGATTTCGAATTCAAGCAGTAATCCTCCCTCTCGCCGCTGACTGTAGGGTCATCCTGGCGTAAAAGAAAAAACACACGGACGGTAATTTAAAACGAGTGTTTTAGCCGTTACTCTGTGTTCTGTTACCAATCATTACTTGCCGTGAGGATGTTGTCGTCATGAAATGCCGCGAAGGCTGTGGCGCCTGCTGCATCGCCCCTTCCATCAGTTCGCCGATTCCTGGCATGCCCCACGGCAAGCCGGCGGGCGAACGTTGCGTGCAGCTGTCAGTCGATAACCTGTGCCAGATATTCGGCCAGCCGGAGCGACCGAGGGTGTGCTCGGCGTTCGAGGCCGACATCGAGGTCTGCGGCAACAGCTCTGAAGACGCCATCCGGCTGATCGGTTGGTGGGAGCAAATCACGGCAGCGTAATGGGCCAGTTCGGAACTTCGATAACAAGGAAAAAACTATGGGTTCGCTGCATCGTATGGCTGTGTTGTGTGGTTTGACCGTGCTGCTGGCAACGGCTACCGCCCAGGCAGAAGACTGGAAAGTCGCCAAGGAAGAGGACGGCATCAAGGTTTCACTCAGTGAAGTGGCCGGTTCCAAGTACAAGGCCTACCAAGGCGTGACCGTCATGAAAACCACCATGGCCAAGCTGCAAGCGCTTCAGGAAGACGTTTCGGCTGCCTGTGCCTGGATTCACGAATGCAAGAGCCAGGAGCTGCTCAAGCATGAAGGGGACCAGAGCTGGACCTACACCCAGTTCAACACGCCCTGGCCGGTTACCCCGCGGGACTCGGTGTTGCAAGTGACCACCGTCAAAGGTGCCGATGGCAGCCTCACCCGCAACCTCAAGGGCGTGCCAACCTACATGCCTGAAAAAAAGGGTTTTGTGCGGGTCACTCAAGTTGAAGGCTTCTGGAAATTCACGCCCAAGGACGCCGGCCAGGTCGAAGTGATCTATCAGGTCCACACCGAACCAGGTGGCGATGTTCCTTCCTGGCTGGCCAACAAGTTCGTGGTGGATGCGCCGTTCAATACGTTGAAAGCCTTGAAAGCACGTGCCGAGAAATAATCACTTGCGCTGCATGAAAAAACCGCCCGTGAGGCGGTTTTTTCATGGCCGCCGTCCAACGACTGAGCGGAACGATTGTTCAGCCCTGAATGTCGAGATAGAGGTAAGTCAGGCCCTGAATTGATCGAGGAGACACCGATGCAAAAGTGGGAAATCACTTTCGTTGATGATCACGGCGAAGCCATCGCCGAGCGGTTCGACTATGAACAGGAGCCCACGATGGAGCAGGCTGCGCAGTTGATTCGCCAAAAGCTGCTCCCCGTACCCGCCAAGCTTGATCTCAATGACCTGGAGGGCCGCACCGCAGACCCTACGGTCAAGAATCTCAAATCCCAGCACAGTATCGAAATCATCAGCATTACACCGATTTCATGAAGTCACTGCCTGGCCCCGCTTGGCAGTGACCACTACTTGCAGCTACTCTGCAATTGAGATCAGCGAAAGGATCGCTTAGGTCCGGTCTTGTCAGCTACATGCTTGTGTCCCGACGGTAATTTGATGCCGTATCGCTGCAACCCAAGGGTTGCCCGCACGGGAAGACGGAAAGTCTATCCATCGGTTTGAGGAGGACGTTTCATGAGCACAGCCTATCAAGAAGACATCAGCACCAGTGTGCTTCGCCGCATGAAAGAAGGCGGTTTCGATTTCTCACAATTCCATCCCATCGAGTTCTACGCCATTTTCCCGGATGAGGAGCGGGCGCGCAGGGCGGCAGGTCAATTTCGGGGTGAGTCATTGAATGCACAGATCAGCGCACGGGATGACGGCGCCTGGTCATTGGAGTTGAGCCGGGTGATGTACGCCACCTACGATGACATTGGAGACTTCGAACAAAACTTCGAGGCGGTGGTGGAGCCTTTGGGTGGCATCATCGAGGGTTGGGGTGTCAAACAGGAAATACGGCGCCTGCACGCCTGACCGTTCATTCACGCAACCCGAGCAACGGCTGACCCATGTGTCGGCCGTTTTCATAGGTGTGCTCCCACCAGATTACTTCAGGCACAAAACCGACTTCATGGGGCCAACGGCTGTTTACGCCCCGCCATGTGCTTGAGATACCCCACCAGCAGATCCAGCTCCGCATCCGGCAGCACCGTGGCCGAGAACGCCGGCATCTTCCCTTGGGGCCAGCGACGCAGGCTTTGTGGGTCGCGGATATAGCGCTTGAGGAAATCCCCGGAAAAGTACTCGGTAGGATTGAAGGGGATGTTCAGGTCCGGGCCAAACTGCGCGTCGCCTGCGCCGTTGAGCCGATGGCAAGCCAGGCAGTTTTTCTGGAACAGTTCAAAGCCCTTATAGACCGGGTCAGCCTGAGTCACCGTGGGCGCCGGCAGCAGGGCAGGGAAGCGCTCGGCTACCGCTGACAGGCGCTTGATGGTCGCTACCGCGTACGGCCATTGTTCGGGGCTGATGTGACCTGCCAGGGGGTTGGTCCAGACCAGATAGAAAGGCCCGGCGCTGCCCTTGCCTTCACCCAGTGGGGGCCAGGGGTGGGCCGGGTCTTCGATCGCCAGCCAGGCTCGCGCGCCGTTTGTGTTGAGTAACGGTGCTGCGGGCAATTCGGCGGCAAATCCGTCCAGCGCCACGGCCTGGAGATGGTCGTCGGGCTCGACGCCAGTCAACAGCGCTGTCAGCGGCACGGCGCGATAATTCATCGGCTTTTTGTAGGAAACGTCTTCAGCGATCTGGATCGTTCGGGCTTCAGGATGCTGGAGCAGTTCTTCGGTCTGCCAGGTGCGGGCAGTCGTGCCCAGCTCCAGCACCAGCTGCGCGGCAAACAAGGGCGTGCTGAGCAGCAGCGCGCCGAACACAATGAGAGCTTTCACGAGGGTCGTCTTCCATGTCGAGGGAGTGCCGCAAAGGTTGGCACAGCCACCGCGACTCGAACAACGAACTCGTCACATTTTTTGATGATACAAGCGCTACCGCTTGCCGATGGTACAGGCACCCGCGCGCCGGATTCAGCCGATCACCTTGGTGATATTCGGCACAATCAACAGCAGCGTCGTGGCGAAGAGAATGAGTCCGGCTTGGCGAACTTTCGAATGTTTGAACATGGCTGACCCGCCTTTTTTGTTATTTCCTGAGGCCAGCCTGCATATCTCCTGACGGCTGGCGTTGCACTTCCTGTCTGACAAGCGCCTCGGCAAAACCCGACGACTATCTTGTACAAGGATTACATTAGGGGCCGCAGCCGCCTTGGCTTAGATCCAATTCGTATTAGTTTGCTGCCGTCCGCTCTTAAAGTGGTATGAGGCCTAGTGCCACCTTCGTGAAGGCCCTTTTGCTAGACACTTTGCTCACCTGAATCGGTTAACCCGATAGCATGCTACCGTTCGTCTGAGCGTGGCCGTCAACGTGGTTGAGCACTGCGGTCATTGAATCTCGGGCCGCTGGGCTTATGGTTGGAGCTATTGCATTGTCCCAGTGGTTTGAGGATGTCATGACCGAAGCTTTGATTTTTGACGCATTACGCACCCCCCGTGGCAAGGGCAAGGCCGATGGCGCTTTGCACAGCGTCAAGCCGGTGAACCTGGTGGGCGGCCTGCTCACCGCCCTGCAGCAGCGCATGGGCCTGGACACCAGTCAGGTTGACGATATCGTGCTCGGTTGCGTGACGCCGATAGGTGATCAGGGCGCCGACATCGCCAAGACCGCCGCGCTGATCGCCGATTGGGATGTCAGCGTGGCAGGCGTGCAGCTCAACCGGTTCTGCGCCTCGGGCCTGGAAGCGGTAAACCTGGCGGCGATGAAAGTGCGCTCCGGGTTCGAGGATCTGGTGGTGGCCGGAGGTGTCGAATCCATGTCTCGCGTGCCCATGGGCAGCGACGGCGGCGCTTGGGCGCTGGATCCTCAATCCAACCTGCAGGGCCACTTCACACCTCAGGGCATCGGTGCTGACCTGATCGCAACCCTGGAGGGCTTCAGCCGCGAGGACGTCGATGCTTTCGCGCTGCACTCCCAGCAAAAGGCCGCCCGGGCCCGGGCCGACGGTTCGTTCAACAAATCCCTGGTGGCGGTGCGGGACCAGAATGGCATCGTGCTGCTGGATCACGACGAATTCATCCGTGCGGACTCGACTCTGGAGGGCCTGGGCAAGCTCAAGCCGAGTTTCGAAGCCATGGGCCAGATGGGCTTCGACGCTACGGCGCTGCGGGTCTACAGCCATGTGGAACGGATCAACCATGTCCACACGCCGGGCAACAGTTCCGGCATCGTCGATGGGGCGGCGCTGATGCTGATCGGTTCCGAAGCCAAGGGGCAGGCGCTGGGGCTGCAACCGCGGGCGCGGATCGTCGCCACGGCTGTCACCAGCACCGATCCGACCATCATGCTCACCGGCCCGGCGCCGGCTACCCGCAAGGCCCTGGTGAAGGCTGGGCTGCGGGTGGAGGACATCGACCTGTTCGAAGTCAACGAAGCGTTCGCCTCAGTGGTGCTCAAGTTCATCAAGGACATGGCCGTCGACCCTGCCAAGGTCAACGTCAACGGCGGCTCCATTGCCATGGGGCATCCTTTGGGGGCTACAGGCTGCGCAATCCTCGGCACTTTGCTCGATGAGTTGGAGGCGCGTCACCTGCGCTATGGCCTGGCGACGCTGTGTGTCGGCGGCGGCATGGGCATTGCCACCGTTATTGAACGTCTCTGAGCCCCGATTTCAAGGAATACTTTTCATGAGCGATGCCATCCGTTACGAAACCGGCCAGGACCGGATCGTCGTCCTGACCCTGGACATGCCAGGCCAGAGCGCCAACATCATGAATGCGACGTACCGCGAGGCCATGGCTGCCTGCGTCGCTCGGTTGACCGCCGAAAAAGACTCGATTGCCGGGGTGATCATTACCTCGGCCAAGAAGACCTTCTTCGCTGGCGGTGACCTCAACGAGCTGGTCAAGGTCGGTAAACCCCAAGCCAAGGCATTCTATGAAATGGTGCTCGGCCTCAAGGCGCAACTGCGTGCCCTGGAAACCCTGGGAAAACCGGTGGTGGCGGCCATCAATGGCGCGGCCCTGGGCGGCGGCTGGGAAATCTGCCTGGCTTGCCATCATCGTGTGGCGCTGGATCACCCGTCGGTGCAGATTGGCTTGCCGGAAGTCACCCTGGGCCTGTTGCCAGGTGGCGGCGGGGTGGTGCGGATGGTGCGGTTGCTTGGCTTGGAGAAAGCCTTGCCGTATTTGCTCGAGGGCAAGAAGGTGCGCCCGCAACAGGCACTGCAGGCCGGTCTGATCGATGAGCTGGCGGTGGATCGCGAGGACCTGCTGAGCAAGTCCAGGGCCTGGATTCTCGCCAACCCCAGCGTGGTCCAACCTTGGGATGCGAAAGGCTATCAGATCCCGGGTGGCACGCCGTCTCACCCGAAAGTCGCGCAAATGCTGGCGATAGCACCTTCCATCCTGCGCAACAAAACCCAGGGTTGCCTGCCCGCGCCGGAGAAAATTCTCTGCGCGGCAGTGGAAGGTGCCCAGGTGGATTTCGACACCGCCCACGTGATCGAAACCCGCTACTTCACTGAGCTGACCACTGGCCAGGTGGCCAAGAACCTGATCGGCACTTTCTGGTTCCAGCTCAATGAAATAAAGGCCGGCGGTTCGCGCCCGCAGGGCTTTGCACCTTATCTGACTCAAAAAGTCGGGGTGCTCGGCGCTGGCATGATGGGGGCTGGTATCGCCTACGTCAGCGCCATGGCCGGGATTGCGGTGGTGCTCAAGGACGTCAGCCTTGCCGCCGCCGAGAAAGGCAAGGCCCGTACGGCGGCGCTGCTGGATAAGAAGGTCGCCCGCGGGCAGCTCACCGTCGAGCAGCGCGAAGCCACGCTGGCGCGGATTCAAACCACTGACAGCGACGCGGACCTGGCCGGTTGCGATCTGGTCATTGAGGCGGTGTTTGAGGATCGCGCCCTGAAAGCCAGCGTCACAGCCGCTGCCCAAGCGGTTGTTGGGGCGGACGCGGTGCTCGCCTCCAACACCTCGACCCTGCCCATCACCGGTCTGGCGACGGCTGTACCGGATCAGACGAAGTTCATCGGCCTGCATTTCTTCAGCCCGGTGGAGAAAATGCCTCTGGTGGAAATCATCAGGGGCGCCCGTACCAGTGGCGAGACCCTGGCACGAGGTTTCGATTTCGTTCTGCAAATCAACAAGACGCCGATCGTGGTCAACGACAGTCGTGGTTTCTTCACCTCTCGGGTATTCGGCACCTTTACCAACGAAGGCATCGCCATGCTGGGTGAGGGCGTGAGCGCGCCAATGATCGAGACTGAGGCGCGCAAGGCCGGGATGCCGGTGGGGCCTCTGGCGATCTCTGACGAAGTTTCCCTCAGCCTGATGAGCCATATCCGCGCGCAAACCGCCAAAGACCTGCAAGCGGAAGGGAAAACACCGATCGAGCACCCGGCGTTCGCCGTGATTGACTTGCTGCTCAACGAATACAAGCGCTCGGGCAAGGCAGCCGGGGCCGGTTTCTACGAGTATCCGGCCGACGGGCAGAAACACCTGTGGCCGGAGCTCAAGCATCGTTTCGAGAAAGCCGACGGGCAGATTTCGCCTCAGGATATCCGCGATCGCCTGCTGTTCATCCAGGCCCTGGAAACCGTGCGCTGCGTAGAGGAGGGCGTGCTCACCTCCACGGCGGACGCCAACGTCGGCTCGATCTTCGGTATCGGTTTCGCCGCCTGGACCGGCGGTGCGTTGCAGTTCATCAACCAGTACGGCCTGCGGGATTTTGTCGCCCGCGCTCAGTATCTGGCCGAGCAGTATGGCGAGCGATTTTCACCACCGGCCTTGTTGCTGGAGAAAGCCGCCAGGCAAGAACTGTTCTGACTGACAGGGGAAGGGGCTTGCCTTGGGACGGTATTTCAAGGCACGCTCAGGGGTGTGCAATATTCCCATCATCGTGTCAGGTATTTTTTATGTCGCTGCGCATCTGCATTTTGGAAACCGATACCCTGCGTCCGGAACTGATCGACCAATATCAGGGTTACGGGCAGATGTTCCAGCGCCTGTTTTCACAACAGCCCGTCGCGGCTGAGTTCATTGTGTACAACGTGATGCAGGGGCAATACCCCAACGATGATGAGTCGTTCGACGCTTACCTGGTAACCGGCAGCAAAGCCGACTCCTTCGGCACCGACCCCTGGATTCAAACCCTCAAGACCTTCTTGCTGGATCGCTACCAGCGAGGCGACAAGTTGCTGGGCGTGTGCTTCGGTCATCAACTGCTGGCGCTGTTGCTGGGCGGCAAGGCCGAGCGCGCCACTCAAGGCTGGGGCGTGGGCACCCACCGCTACAAGCTCGCGGCCAAGGCGCCATGGATGAGCCCGGTGATGGAAGAGCTGACCCTGCTGATCAGTCACCAGGACCAGGTCACCGAGCTGCCGGAAAACGCCACGGTGATCGCGTCCAGCGATTTTTGCCCGTTCGCCGCCTACCACATCAACGATCAGGTGCTGTGCTTCCAGGGCCACCCGGAATTCATCCACGATTATTCCCGGGCGCTGCTGGAGATCCGCCAGCAACACCTTGGCGAGCAGATCTACCGCCAAGGCATGGCCAGTCTTGAACAGGCGCATCACGGCACCACGGTGGCTGAATGGATGATGCGTTTCGTCGCGCACAAGCCTGAAACCGCAGCGGCCCAAGACTAAAACACCATCGCCCCCACACTTGATAGACAGGTAATCAAGTGTGGGAGCGAGCCTGCTCGCGATGAATGTCACGCCAGCCTCAACCGCCTACAAGCGCGCTTACAACCACCCCGAGCGCTTGAAGCTCCCCCACAACGCGGTACAGCCCACCGCGATAAACCCCAGCACCAGAAAGTACCCGTAGTGCCAGGTCAACTCCGGCATGTTCTCGAAGTTCATCCCATAGATTCCGGCTACCGCCGTGGGGAACGCCAGGATCGCCGCCCACGCCGCGAACTTGCGCTGCACCACGCTCTGGCGCGACGCTTCGAGCAGCACGCCGACTTCAATGGTCTGGCTGGCGATGTCCGCCAGAGTCGCCAGGTCTTCCATCTGCCGCGTGACGTGAATCTGCACATCGCGGAAGTACGGGCTCATGTTTTTGTCGATGAAGGGAAAGTCCAGTCTTTGCAGTTCTTCGCTGATTTCCACCATCGGTGCTGCATAACGGCGCAGGCGTAATACGTCACGGCGCAAGCTGTGCAAGTTCTGAATATCCCGCTCGTTCAGGGAGCTGCACAGTACGTTGCGCTCCAGTTCATCGATCTCGGCGTGAATGGCTTCACCCACCGGCTGGTAATTTTCAATGACGAAATCCAGGATGGCATAGAGAACGAAATCTTCCCCGTGCTCCAGCAGAATAGGCCGCGCCTCACAGCGTTGTCGCACGTGGGCGTAGGACGCCGAGTGGCCATTGCGGGCGGTGATGATGTAGCCGTTGCCGGCGAAGATATGAGTCTCGATGAACTGCAGCTTGCCGTCCTTGCGCACCGGCGAATACGTGACGATAAACAGTGCATCGCCAAAGGTCTCCAACTTGGGGCGACTGTGCTTCTCCATCGCGTCTTCAATCGCCAATTCATGCAGGTTGAATTGACGTTGCAGGTTGGTCAGTTCCTGGGCACTGGGCTCTTCCAGGCCGATCCATACAAAGTGGCCCGGTTTGGCTGCCCAGGCGCTGCCTTCGTCGAGGGTGATGTTGGTGACTTTCTTACCGGCGCTGTAAACCGCAGCAGCAACGACTCTACCCATGATGGTGGTTCACTTCTTCTTGGAAAATGGCAGTGGCAGGCAATCTGTAGCTTAGTGTGCCCTGCTGCTTGAGAGTCAGCAAAATCCACCGAGTTCGCCGGTGGAGTCAAATGCCCTACAGGTGGAATCAGAATCGTGCGGGTTTTTGTGGTGAGGGGATAAACCCCCTCGCCACAGGGTTATGTGCCCGGCTGGCTATTGTTTAACAGGCTCGTTAAACAGCCTGCACCTGCCGGTCCATCACCGCGATGCACTCGCGCATTTGCTCACGGCACTGGGCGATGAGCTGGGGCATGTCATCCAGGCTCAACCCCGCCGTGGGAATGGCCGGTAGCGAGCGTATGAGGATGTCGCCGCCTCGCCAGCGATTGAGGCGCATGTGCTTGATGTAGCTGCTGACGCACACCGGAACAATCGGCACCCCGGCGGCGATCGCCATCTGGAACGCGCCTTTCTTGAAGGGCAGCAGATCCTCGCCAAGATTGCGCGTGCCTTCCGGGAATACCCAGATCGATGTGTCCTCGTGCTGCAACGTGTGAGTGGTGGTCAACATCGACTGGCGCGCCTTGATCGCGTTACCCCGGTCAATCAGCACATTGCCCGCCAGCCAGAACAATTGCCCGAACAACGGCACCCACTTCAGGCTCTTCTTACCGATGCACACGGTGCGGTAGGGCACCACGTTACCGAACACGAACAGGTCATAGTTGGACTGGTGGTTGGCAATGATCACGCAGCTCTGGGACTTGTTTACCAGCGTGTCGACCTCGGCCTTCACCCGCAGACGCAAAATGCACATGGCGGGCCACGCATACAATCTGGCGCATAAACGGCTGTTGTCTGGATTGAACGGCCGACACAACCCCAGGATCACCCCGAGCACACCCGCCAGCACAAAATGCACACCCATCAACAACATACGCAATAAAAACAGCATCTACAGGCCCCGTCGGGACAAAAGGTGGCGCAGTGTACGGATGTGCACTGTTTTCGGCAATTGCCGCTATAGAGGTAGGAGATGGGCGATGTTTGAGCGCATGTTTCCGATTAACGTGTCAGAAGCAGGCTAGAGCGGTTGTCGGTTTTTAAACGGAGCATGTAAGAAAAAGCCCGACACAGCGGTCGGGCTTTTCGTTTTGCGCTGAGGCAAGTTAACCCATGTGCTCCTGATCCAGCAGGATTGCACTGTCCAGCGTCTCCAGCAGGGCCTTGCGCACTTTCAGCTTGGTGTTCTTGTGGGCGGTCATGTTGATTTTCTTCAACTGACGCGCGGCCTCCAGCGCCGCACCCTGCAGCTCATCGGTCGACACCACCTTGTCGAGGAAGCCGGCGTCCACCGCGCTCTGCGGGTTGAACATCTCGCCATTGATCACCGAGCGATGAAACGCGGATTTGCGCAGGCGATCGCGGGCCAGCTCGATACCGGCGTGGTGCATGGTCATGCCGATCTGCACTTCGTTCAGGCCAATGCTGAACGGTCCATCGACACCGATGCGATAATCCGCCGACAGCAGCAGGAACGCTCCCTTGGCCACCGCATGCCCTGGGCACGCGACAACGACGGGGAAGGGGTGCGACAACAGGCGACGGGCCAGGGTCGAGCCGGCCGTGACCAGACTCACCGCTTCCTTGGGACCGGCGGTCATCACCTTCAAATCATAACCACCGGACAGAATCCCCGGTTGCCCGGTAATGATCACCACCGCCCGATCCGTCACAGCCTGATCCAGCGCAGTGTTGAACGCGGCAATCACATCCGGCGAGATGGCATTGACCTTGCCGTTGTTCAAGGTCAGGGTCGCGATACCGTCTTCGAGATGGTAGGCAATCAGGTCGCTCATGGCGCTATTCCTTGTAAGAGAAGTGACGCAGACGTTACCCACCGGCGCAGGCCAGGTAAAGCGCTGTGACTGACTCACCGGTCAGCCCCCAGCCCCGACAAACCGCCTGACCGCCCCATCGCCCGCGCCTTGCTCCATGGAACACTGCACACACAAACCCGAAGATTGGCCGGTTTGCCATGCCCTGACGCGTTTGAAATGCCCGACCACCTTAACCGCATGAAAATTCTGAAAAAAACCTTTGCCATCGGAAAAGCTTTCGACTACATTAGCGCGCCTCGACAGACTGAACAGTTTGCCGAGACACGGTGAAGTGTCCGAGTGGCTTAAGGAGCACGCCTGGAAAGTGTGTATACAGGAAACTGTATCGAGAGTTCGAATCTCTCCTTCACCGCCACATTCTGCAAACACAAACCCCTGATTTTCCTAGAGAAAGTCGGGGGTTTGTGGTTTTTGGTGTCTGAAAAAGGGTCATATGGGACAGATTTGGGACGGAGCTCGATTTCTTGTGGTAATCCAATATCTCCCCGGACTATCGATTACAGACAGTCGACCCACGCCTAACTATGTAGACCGTTAATGGAGCGAAGCAGAATGGATCAAGAGGATTGGGACCAAATCGGACGTGTGGTGGATGCACACGCGGAAGCCATTGGCGAACTCAAGGATTTTCAGCAGCGGCTGGAAGAGGACAAACACGTGGCCCTGCTGATGCAATTGAACGAGAAACAGATGGCTAGTGCGGCTACGTACACAAATCTAATCTTAGTCGCAGGTTACGCGGGTTTTTTTGGGTTCTGGTCCACGCTTTCTCTGCGACTGCCGCTCTGGTTGTATTCCCTCTGCGGACTGCTTGCCCTTTTTTCTCTTATGCTGTTTGTTTCTTGGGAGATCGTCAAAATGATCTGGAGTAATTTCCATATCGCTAAAACGAACTCAATGATCAAGGCAATCGGAGGTGCGAAGCTTCTTCAGTTATTCGAAGCTTCGCAGTTGCAGTATCAAATTCGATCTCAGCGGGTCTGGTGGGTTTTTTTACTTCCCGCGGTGCTAAGCGGTTTGGCTGCTGGCTTTTTGCTCATTGGTTTTTTCTGCATTCAACTCTGGGAACAGCTTCATTAGCCCAATTCCACTGGGCCCGCTACGACTGGATACTTTAAAGGAGTGATCTGGAGGGTGGCAGTCAGAGCTTTAGCGCTAACTGCAACATCCCCGCAACATCCGGTCCATCCTCATTGATCCACGTCCCATAATGCTGGCGGATCATGTTCCCTAGGTATGGTGGCGGCACTCCATGAACCGTCATGTGGCGATAACACGGCAAGTCAAAGGGAGGAAAATTACCAAACAGCATCGGGCAATCTCACAGCAGTATCGAGCAAAAGCTTCCGAGCCCATGCCGTTAAGGTTCCTCTTGAAGAGGTTCCTATCAACGTATTGTTGTGAGAGAAAGATCATGACCCCATGGATGAGTTTGGCTGTGCGCCTTCAGGCTGTCGCGCTGTGTTTGGTGCTTTCAACGAACACGGTTTCAGCGTCGCAAGCCGCTGACCAAAACATCAATACCGACCTGGTGCGCCAAGCATTTACCCACTGGCAACAAGGCCAAGGCACGGTTTTCGATCTGCTGGCGCCCGACGCAACGTGGACCGTATCTGGATCAAGCCCGGTTTCTGGTGTGTATAACAGCAAGACGGATTTAATCGAACGAGCCGTACGACCGATCACCGCTCGGCTGGCAACGCCCATTTCCCCTACCGTGCAAAGCATTGTGGCTGAGGGCGATGTCGTAGTGGTTCTCTGGAAGGGAGAGGCCATGGCCCTTGACCGCAAGCCCTACAACAACACTTACCTGTGGCACATGACACTCAAGGATGGCCAGATCACAGAGGTAACAGCCTTTCTGGACACCTACGTGTTGAATGACCTTATGCGTCGGGTTGATCCTGTTCGGTAATAGCCCGCAAAAAGACGGCTCGTTGAATAAACGAGCCGTTTTTTTATGCCGGTGTTATCAAGGCAAGGGGCTGACTATCAAAGATGATCCGCATCAATCACAGCCTTGGCAAACGCTTGCGGATCTTCCTGCGGCAAGTTGTGGCCGATGCCGCCGCTGATCAACCGGAACTCGTATTTGCCGGTGAAGCGCTTGGCGTAATCCTCGGGAGCTGGGTGCGGCGCGCCGTTGGCATCGCCTTCAAGGGTGATGGTCGGCACGCTGATGGAGGGCGCCGTCGCCAGTTTCTGTTCCAGCGCGTCGTATCGGGTCTCGCCCTGGACCAGACCGAGACGCCAACGGTAGTTGAATACGGTGATCTCGACGTGGTCGGGGTTTTCCAGCGCCTTGGCGCTGCGGTCGAAGGTGGCGTCATCGAATGCCCATTTTGGCGACGCCAGTTGCCAGATCAACTTGGCGAAGTCGTGGGTATTTTTCTCGTACCCGGCGCGGCCACGGTCGGTGGCGAAATAAAACTGATACCACCATTGCAACTCGGCCTTGGGTGGCAGCGGGTTCTGACCGGCGGCCTGGTTGCCGATCAGATAGCCGCTGACCGCGACCAGCGCCTTGACCCGCTCCGGCCATAGGGCCGCGACGATGTCCGCCGAACGTGCGCCCCAATCGTAGCCACCGAGCACGGCTTGCTTGATTTTCAGCGCATCCATGAAGTCGATCACGTCACTGGCCAACGCGGCTGGTTGACCGTTGCGAAGCGTTTTTTCGGACAGGAAATGCGTATCGCCGTAGCCCCGGGCATAGGGCATCAGCACGCGGTATCCCTTCGCTGCCAGCAAGGGCGCGACTTCGTCATAGCTATGAATGTCGTACGGCCAGCCGTGCAACAGAATCACCACCGGCCCATCGGCGGGGCCGGTTTCGGCATACGCCACGTCCAGCAGACCGGCCTTGATATGCTTCAGCGCACCGAACGGGGAGGGCGTTGTATGCGTGACGCCGGACTTGTTCGCGGTTGGCTGCGCGGCGCTGGTGGATTGCCCGTGGGCTACCCCGAACGCGCCGAACAGACTGAGAGCGAGGATGGATGAGCCGAGCAGGCGGCGATGGGTTTTACCGGTTTTGCTGTGCTGCAGTGCCGTTTTCATGGTGATGCCTCCATTGCGAGCCATGGGTCAGGGGCTCTGGTTGATGCCCTTGAAACCTTGGGTGCATTTGAACGGGGCAACGTATCCGGGCTGTGTCGAATGGGAGGTAAAAGTGCAAGGTTATGTAGCGATGTATCCTCGGGATACACGAGGATACATCGCAGCAAGATTGCCGGCGGCTAACGATTTTGGCCGGCTGCAGGATCGTTCTGTCGCAGATAATAATTGTCGAACTCACCGCTTTCGATGAGTTGGAAACCGTGGCGGATGTAGAAGCGATTCGACGCGCTTTCTTTGAGAGCGCCCACTCGTAATGGCAGCGCAGCGGCATCCGCCTCTTTGAATATTTGGCTGAGAACAGCAGAGCCTATTCCTGATCCCTGCGCGTCAGGGTGCACGTACAAGTGGTCAAGCAAGAGTTCATTGTCGTGACGTTTGATGACTACGAACCCCACCCTCTGTCCTGTTACCACGATGTGGCGTGTGCAGTCTGGTTTAAAACCGCCTAGAAATCGCTCGCGTGCGCGCACGGGATCAAATCGCCCGACACGCTCAAGACTTTCGCGCATGGCTTCGATTCTGACGGCTACCAGATCGTCCAGGTCGCTGTTTTGAGCGGGGACCAAGGTGACAAGCGAATGGGGTGTGAGGGGCATTATTTCGTGCTCTATCATTTTGCCGAAAGACGTTGATCAGTGTGAGATTGTTGCCTGCCGGGTGCGGCATCCTGAGCGCGCGAGGGAGCGGATAAAAACCGGGATCAGGCATATCCCGATGGAAGCCGGGTCGCCACATGGTTCCAGCATCTGGCGATCTCCACGGCAATACTGCCGCTGGGTTTTCGGACCTCGAGTTGATCATTTATCGTGAGCTGCTCCAGCAGCCACTCATCCGTCCATCCCGCCCATTCGCCTGCGACGGACCTGAGGTTGGCTTCCAGGACCGGGAACACTTCATTCCATAGGATGCTGTGGATTACCTTAGGTGAATAGCCGGTTTCAAGGATCACGCGAGCGATGTAGTCGTAGGTTAATTCGTCGATCTCGGTGTCGAGAAACAGTGATGAAAGGGCTTGCCAGATTTTCAGGCGATTGGGGTCAGCGGTTTTCATGCTTTGACTCTTTTTGTTGATGGCAAGGCTGGGCGTGTTCGTTTGAGTAATCGGCAATAGCATCCGTGGTTCAGCCTTCGGCCTGGACGTCTTGAAACTATCTTTCTGTCGTGGTTTCTGTCCATTGTCATGCGTCTATGATCACTGATCACCCGGAGCGAGAACTTGAAATGGATGCCTACATTCGCCTCGCAACAGTCGAGGACGCGCAAGCAATAAGCAACGTTGTGATCAGCGCTCTGCGTCAGTCCAATACGAAAGATTATCCGGCCGATGTAATCGCCCGGGTAGAGCAGAACTTTTCTCCACTGGCGATTGAGCGATTGATGGCGCGGCGTCGGATGTATGTGGCATCTGTCGATCAGCGTGTCGTCGCGACTGCCAGCCTCGATGGAGATGTGATCAGAAGTGTTTTTGTAGCGCCGCGGTATCAAAGAGCAGGCCTTGGCAGACGGCTAATGTCGGTCATTTGTTCAGCCGCTCTCGACATGGGTCTGGTCACTTTGCATGTGCCATCCTCCATCACGGCAGAGAGCTTTTACACAGAGCTGGGATTTCAGAAGGTACGTGACGAATTTGACGGTGCTGAACGCACGATCATCATGCGTAAATCCATGATGGAAACCACCCCCACGATTCAGACCCGCCGTCTTATCCTCACGCCTTTACAACTGGCCGATGCACCGGCTATCCAACAGCTGTTTCCTCATTGGGAAGTGGTGCGTTATCTCGACAGTCGCGTGCCATGGCCCTATCCGGAAGACGGCGCGCTGACGTACGTTCGCGACCATGCGCTTCCCGCCATTGCGGCCGGGCGCGAGTGGCATTGGATGATCCGCACTTGCGAAGATCCGGCACATTGCATCGGCAGCATCAGCCTGTACGATCAACCGGGCAACAACCGAGGCTTTTGGCTGGCGCCTCAATGGCAGGGAAAGGGCTACATGCGCGAGGCCTGTGAGGTTATCAACGCCTATTGGTTTGAAACCCTGGGGCGTCCCGTCATGCAAGCCCCCAAGGCGGTGGGCAATCATGCTTCGCGTAAAGTTTCGGAACATGAAGGCATGCGCATGATTGCAACACGGCAGGGCGATTTTGTCTGTGGGTCGTTGCTAAAGGAAGTTTGGGAAATGACGCGGGAAGCATGGCTCGAGAAAAAAGCGGCTTTGGGGCCATTGAGCAGGGAGCAATGAGTCTGGTCGCTTTTGACGACCATTAATTACAGTCGCCGGACCTGAATATGCCTACAGGGTAAAGGAGTGAAAAAAATGGATATTCCACAGGATTTCAAACCGTTATTTCGGAGCAGCCCTTTTCTTGATCTACTGGGCCCTTTCTACTATCGGGAAAACGCCGAAGGATTCACCGTTGGGATTCGGGTCGAGGAGAAACACACCAATGCGCGTGGACTCGCTCACGGAGGGTTGTTCATGGCGCTGGCTGACATTGCTTTGGGCTACAGCGCTGCCTTCTCGAAAGATCCGCCCCTCAAGCTCGTGACGACCACAATGACCACTGATTTCGCAGGCTCCGCTAAGGTCGGTGATTGGTTGGAGGCGGCTGTCGATATTCAAAAGTCCGGTAGCCGACTGGTTTTCGCCAATACCTATATAAGCGCTGGGGAGGAGCGCGTGGTACGAGCCAGTGCGTCTTTTCTTGTGGTTGGTTGAAAACATCTGGAGACGCACTACAAACGTCGAGCTTTGCATCCAAGCCCCGCTGCGATGATGCACAGCGTGCTTAGTTTCACCGTCAGCAGTGATCAAGGAAGAACACATGGAACCGACACTTAATCGAATCATGCTGTACGTACGGAACGTCCCGGCAACCTGCGCTTTTTATGAGCAACATTTCGGCTTTGTCAGTGAAAAGCATGTCGATGATCGCGTCACGGAATTGAAGCCTGCAAACGGTGGCGCGATTCTGATGGTTCATGCGGCAGGGAAGAGCGTTAAAACGGGACAAGTCACAGTCAAGCTGGTTTTTGATACCCGGGATGTTGAGGGCTTCAAGGAGAAGTGCATGGCCCAAGGCTTGAAGTTTGGCGCCACCCACAAGGCCGACGGCTATTCATTCGCCAATGCCAAAGACCCTGATGGCAACACCATCTCTATTTCCAGTAGAGCGTTTGCATGCCGCTGAACTTTCACAAAATGCACGCCAACGGCGATGATTTTGTTGTCGTGGACGCGCGAAACTCAGCCAACCCCATAACCAGTGCCCTGGCCCGGCGGATGGGTGATCGCAACCGAGGCATCGGTTTTAATCAGCTCGCGGTGATGCTCGATTGTGAGGATGCAGACGCACGCCTGATATTCTGGAATGCAGATGGTTCCACGCTGGACGTTTGCGGCAGCGCGACGCGGGGCGCTGCGGATCGGCTGATGCGCGAATCGAATTTGACTTCGATAACGCTGCGCACCCATCGCGGTCTGCTCACGTGCGAACGAATTTCAACCGGTGCAATTTCCGTCAACATGGGGCAGCCGCTTTTCGGCTGGTCGGACATTCCCCTGGCTGGGGACCTGGACAGCGCTGTTCTGCCACTGGCGGGTAGCCCGATAGCGTGCAGCATGGGCAACCCACACTGCACTTACTTTGTGGACGATCTGGCCGACGTTGATATCGCGACAGTCGGACCGGCAATTGAAACCAGCGCGCTGTTCCCGCTCAAGACCAACGTGCATTTCGTTCAGGTCATCAATCGAAAGCACATTCGTTTGCGCATATGGGAACGAGGCGGTGGCATCGCACTGGGCTCAGGTTCCTGCTCTTGCGGCGCCGCTGTGAACGGGATTCGTCGTGGCTTGCTGGATCATTGTGTTGAGGTTGAATGTGATGGTGGAAGCGTGACGGTTCAATGGGATGGCCGGGGACCGGTGTTTCTCATCGGACCGGTAGAGGCAACGTTTTCGGGAGCTATCCCCGATAGTTTTCAGCAAATCTCCACCTGATAGCGAAAAGTGTCGGCTGCGCCGCGCGACAGTCGGTATTCCAGGGGTTGACGGTCGTAGCCCAGGGCCACCCGTTCGACTACCACCACTGGGCTGCCGGCGCTGACTCCCAGCGTGGCGGCCAGCGGCTCATCGGCCGAGGTGACGGTGAGGGTTTCCCGGGCTGATGCGACGCGCATGCCGCAGCGTTCTTCGTAAAAGGGGTAGAGCAGGGTGCCGAAGTCGTTCAGGTCGGTGTCGAGCAGGGCGCCGAATTGAGCGGCCGGTAGCCAGATCTGCTCGTGGAACAGCGGCCGGCCGTTCATGAGGCGCAGGCGCTCCAGGCGGATGGTGGCGTCGTGCTCGGTCAGATTCAGCGCCTGGCGCACGTGGGCGTCCGGGGTCTCCTGGGTGCGACTCAGGATGCGGCTTTGCGGCACTTGCGATTGACCGCTGGCATCGACCTGTCGAAAGAAACGAAACAGTGAACCGTCGAAGTTGGGTCGGCGCACGAATGTGCCACGGCCCTGGACGCGCAGCAGTAACCCTTCCCCGACCAGCGTTTCCACCGCTTTGCGTACCGTGCCTACCGCAACGCCGTAGTGGCGGGTCAGTTCTGCCTCGGTGGGAATGGCTTCACCGGGCAGCCATTCGCCTGCGGCGATTTTCGCCAGCATCTCTTCACGCAGTCGTTGATAGAGCGGCAGTCGCTCGTCATGTCCAAGGTGTGTAAGGGCCATACCGTCAATCCGAATCCAAGCAATGCGCCACTTTACCTCACTGGGCGCGTTGACAGGGATGGTTGTTTATAGATATGGTCATCCAGTCATCTATATGAATTTCAGGTCTGTAATCACCTTACATGCCTGGCGGGCTCCCACAAAAAATCAACAAAGGCAGCTTCCTGATGTCCCTGTCGTTCGAAGGCATAGATACTCACGCCCACATATTCCGACATGACTTGCCCATGGCGAGTGATCGTCGCTACAGCCCTGATTACGACGCCTTGGCCGAGCACTATCTGGGGCATCTGGATCGCTGCAACCTTGCCCAGGGCGTGCTCATCCAGCCGAGCTTCCTGGGAACCGACAACCGTTTCATGGTCGAGGCCCTGCAACGTTATCCGCAACGTTTGCGAGGCATCGCGGTGGTCGAACCGGACATCGAGGATGCACAGCTCCACGCTTTGGCCAAGGCTGGCGTGGTAGGCATTCGCTTGAATTTGATCGGCAAGGCGCCGCAGGACTACATCGATGCCCGCTGGCAGACGTTTTACCAGCGACTGGCCCGACTTGGCTGGCAGGTTGAAATCCAGTGCGGCTTCGACGCCTTGGTCCTGGTTGTACCGTTCGTTCTGGCGAGCGGCGTCACGGTGGTCGTGGATCACTTCGGTCTTCCGTCCAACGGTATCGACCCGAGTAACCTCGCCCATCAGGGCTTCCTGGCCTTGCTCGGCGAGGACCGGCTGTGGGTCAAGTTGTCTGCCGCCTATCGCAGTCAGTCAGACCTGCCCCGCGCGGCTTGCGTGTTGGCGCAATTGCGCCAGGCGTGTGGCGGTATCGATCGTTTTGTCTGGGGCAGCGATTGGCCCCATACCCAGTTCGAGTCGCGCACCGGCTATGACGCGCAATTGGCCTTTGTGCATGCCTTGTTTCCCGACCCGGTGGAGCGCCGGCAGGTGTTGGTGGATAACCCCACAACCCTGTTCGGCTTTGCTGCGTCGACGCGTTGAACTCCCCATAACAAAATAATACGGAACACACATCATGATGAGCCTGTACGTCGTCGCCGCGATCGTTCTTGCTGTCGCGCTGGGATACACCACCAAAATCAACATCGGCCTGTTCGCCATCGCCTTTGCCTATCTACTGGGCTGTTTCGGCATGGGCTTGAGTCCTTCCGAAATCATCGCCATGTGGCCGCTGAAGATTTTCTTCATCATCTTCTCGGTCTGCCTGTTCTACAGCTTCGCCATCGTCAACGGCACGCTGGAGAAACTGGCCGAACACCTGCTCTATCTCTGTCGTAACGTGCCGCACCTGCTGCCTTATGCGGTGTTCCTGACCGCTTGCCTGATTGCCGGGCTCGGTGCGGGTTACTACACGGTGCTCGCTTTCATGGCCCCGCTGACGCTGCTGCTGTGCCAGCGCACGGGCATGAGCCTGATACTCGGTGGCATGGCGGTGAACTACGGGGCCCTGGGCGGTGCCAACTTCGTGTCCAGCCAGAGCGGTATCATTTTCCGAGGCCTGATGACCGGCCTGGGTGTTCCTGAAAGTGAAGCCTTCATCAATGGCCTGGCGATCTTTGCCAGCACCATGGTCATTCCGCTGGTGGTCATCACTGCGTTCGTATTCTTCGCCGGCCACGGCCGTGCGCTGAAGAATGCGGCGGTCGCGATCGAGACGCCGAGCCCGCTCAACCGTGAGCAGAAAATCACCTTGTGGCTGACCTTGCTGATGATGCTGATCGTGTTGGCCGGTCCCATCGCGCACATCCTGTTCCCGGACAATGCGACGGTGACGTTCGTCAACTCGAAGGTGGACATCGGCCTGATCGCCAGCGTGTTCTCGGTGATTGCGCTGATGCTCAAGCTGGGCGACGAGCGCAAAGCCATCGCCTCGCTGCCGTGGGGCACGCTGATCATGATTTGTGGCGTGGGCATGCTGATCTCGGTGGCGATCAAGGCCGGCGCCATCGACGCTTTGGCATCGTGGATTGGCGGCAATATCCCGCCTGTGCTGGTAGCCTTGGTGTTCGGTGTCGTCGCTGCGCTGATGTCGATTTTCGCCAGCACCTTGGGAGTGGTTACACCCGCACTGTTCCCCATGGTGCCGACGCTGGCCGCCGCCATGTCGATCGACCCCATGGTGCTGTTCATCAGCATCGTGGTTGGCGCCCAAGCCACCTCCATCTCGCCGTTCTCCTCCGGCGGCAGCCTGATCCTGAGCTCCTGCGCCGATGAGCAGAGCCGAACCCGGCTGTTTCCCCAATTGCTGCTGCGTGCCGCGCCCATCGGCTTCGTCGCGGCCATGCTGTTTAACCTTGCGCTGACTTTTATCTGAAGAGTTCGCTTTGGCAGGTCTGGGAGGTGCAATTCACTCAAGACCTGCCTGACCACTGTGGCGAGGGAGCTTGCTCCCGCTGGGCTGCGCAGCAGCCCCACTTTCACCGCCATTGCTGATGCGACTGGCGCTTAAGATCGAAGACTCAGCTCTCAGGGGTTATGACTGACTCTGGAGCGGGCTCGGCAGCCAGTTTTAACCGGTCAGCCTTACTGATGTATTTGGATTTCTTCGGCGGGGCCAGTTTGGCACTCGCCTTTTTTGCGTGAGCTTTCAGTAACTGATTTATTTTTTTACGACGATTCATACTTTTCTACTCGGTTTGCAAAGTCTTGGATGATGGTGACAGTTTGGTGTGAAACCAGGCATTGATTTTGCGCTTCCCAGCCGGCCCTGCTGCCCAGAAACCTACCCCCAACCCTCAAGCCGCATGGTCGCACGTACCAGGCGTTGCTCTTCCTGTTCGATCTCCTTGAGGTTGTCGCGGATGCTGTGGATGTGTTCGCGCGCGGCGCGCTGAGCTTGTTCTGGCAGGCGCTCGATGACGGCGTGATAGAGCCGGGTGTGCTGGCGGTCGATCTGGCGTTTTTGCATCGGGCGATGGTAGAGGTTGTTGACCGAGGCGAACACCGTACTGAGCATCAAATCGGTCAACGACTGCAGGGTGTGCAGCAACACCGGATTGTGCGAGGCCTCGCAGATCGCCAAGTGGAATGCGTGGTCGAGGCGGGCATGTTCGCGCGGCTCGGCAGGTACGGGTTGGCTGTGGGCGGCGAGCATTTCTTCGTAGCGCCGGGTGAGCAGGACAAAGTCTGCATCGGTGCCGCGCAAGGCGGCCAGGCGTGCTGATTCGGCTTCCAGCAGTGCGCGCACTTCCAGAAGATCAAACAGGGTGCGCGGCTGCGAATTGAACAGGTGCATCAGTGGGCTGGCATCGCGGTTCCCGTTCAGCGTGGCCACCCGTGAGTCACGGCCTTGGGCGGTCTCGATAATGCCGCGCCCGCGTAGCACTTTCAGCCCTTCACGCAGGGCCGAGCGGGATATTCCCAGTTTCTCGCACAGGCGGCGCTCCGAGGGCAGCGCCTGGCCCACCTTGAGCACGCCATCGACGATCAATCGTTCGATCCGCTCGGCGACCACATCACTGACCTGGCGGCGAACGGCGGATGTTTCTTCGAGCATGTCAGGGGCCTCGGCTAACTGGTAGTACCAGTTTTATATGGTCATTTACGCTGCGCCCAATATAGCCACTAACCCCTTTATAAGTAAGGCCCTTGGCAAAGACGGGTTAGAGGCGGGCTTGAATAAACTGGTCATACCAGTTCATCCGGTGATAGACGACCACCCTGCAAGGCTCTACATATAGCGCATAACAAGCAGCCCGGCTCGCTACCGGCGCGGCACAAAAGAACAATAAAGCGAGAAAGCCTGCCATGAGTATTTTGTACGACGAGCGCGTTGATGGGGCGCTGCCTGAAGTGGACAAGTCAGCGCTGCTGGCGGAACTGCGCCAGCAGCTTCCTGACCTGGAAGTGCTGCACACCCAGGAAGACCTCAAACCCTACGAGTGCGACGGCCTCTCTGCCTACACCACCACGCCGATGCTGGTGGTATTGCCTGAGCGCATCGAACAAGTCGAACGCCTGCTCAAACTCTGTTATCAACGCCGTGTGCCCGTGGTGGCACGCGGGGCAGGGACGGGCTTGTCCGGTGGTGCACTGCCATTGGTCCAGGGGATTTTGCTGGTGATGGCGCGCTTCAAGCACATCCTTGAAGTCAATCCAGAAGGGCGCTTCGCTCGCGTTCAGCCGGGCGTTCGCAACCTGGCCATCTCCCAGGCGGCCGCCCCTTACGACCTGTATTACGCACCGGACCCATCCTCGCAGATCGCCTGTTCGATTGGCGGTAACGTCGCCGAGAACGCCGGAGGCGTGCACTGCCTCAAATATGGCCTGACCGTGCACAACCTGCTCAAGGTGGAAATCCTCACGGTTGAAGGCGAGCGCATGGCCTTGGGCAGCGAGGCCCTGGATTCGCCGGGCTTCGACCTGCTCGCCTTGTTCACCGGCTCCGAAGGCATGCTGGGGATCATCACTGAAGTCACCGTCAAGCTGCTGCCCAAGCCGCAGGTGGCCAAGGTGTTGCTGGCCAGCTTTGATTCGGTGGAGAAAGCCGGGCGCGCGGTGGGTGAAATCATTGCGGCCGGCATCATCCCCGGCGGCCTGGAGATGATGGACAACCTGGCCATTCGCGCCGCCGAGGACTTTATTCACGCCGGTTATCCGGTGGACGCCGAGGCCATCCTGCTGTGCGAACTGGACGGTGTGGAGGCCGACGTGCACGACGATTGCGAGCGTGTCCGCTCGGTGCTGGGCGAGGCCGGCGCCACCGAAGTGCGCATGGCCCGCGATGAGGTTGAACGGGTCAAGTTTTGGGCCGGGCGCAAGAATGCCTTCCCGGCCGTCGGGCGTATCTCGCCGGACTATTACTGCATGGACGGCACCATTCCACGTCGCGAACTGCCCGGGGTGCTCAAGGGCATCAGTGAGCTGTCCGAGGCGTTCGGCCTGCGTGTGGCCAACGTGTTCCATGCCGGTGACGGCAATATGCACCCCTTGATTCTGTTTGATGCCAACCAACCCGGCGAGCTGGAGCGGGCCGAGTCCCTGGGCGGCAAGATTCTTGAACTCTGCGTCAAGGTGGGCGGCAGTATCACCGGCGAACACGGGGTGGGGCGCGAGAAGATCAATCAGATGTGTGTTCAGTTCAACAGTGACGAACTGACCCTGTTCCACGCGGTGAAAGCAGCCTTCGACCCGCGCGGCCTGCTCAACCCCGGCAAGAACATTCCGACCCTGCACCGCTGCGCCGAATTCGGCGCCATGCACGTGCACCACGGCCAACTGCCCTTTCCTGAACTGGAGCGCTTCTAATGGTGATGCAGCACGACTGCGACGCCAGCGAGGCGTTGCTGGAACAAGTCAATCACGCCCTCAACAGTGCTACGGCGTTGCGCATTCAGGGGGGTAACAGCAAGGCGTTTCTCGGTCGCAAGGTCGACGGCGAAGTGCTCGATACCCGTGCCCACCGCGGCATCGTCAGCTACGACCCGACCGAGTTGGTGATCACCGCCCGCGCCGGCACGCCGCTGGTTGAGCTGGAGGCGGCGCTGGACGCGGCCGGGCAGATGCTCACCTGTGAGCCTGCGCAGTTTGGTGGCGCCGCGACCCTCGGCGGGATGGTTGCGGCAGGTCTGTCGGGCCCGCGCCGGCCCTGGTCCGGCGCGGTTCGTGACCTGGTTTTGGGCACCCGCTTGATCACCGGAACGGGCAAACACCTGCGCTTTGGCGGCGAGGTGATGAAGAACGTCGCCGGCTACGACCTGTCGCGGCTGCTGGCCGGGAGCTTTGGCTGCCTGGGAGTGATTACCGAGGTGTCGCTCAAAGTGCTGCCCAAGCCGCGTCAGTGCCTGAGTCTGCGGCTGGAGATGGATGCCGCGCTGGCCTTGCGCAAGCTGGCCGAGTGGGGTCAGCAACCCATTTCGCTGAGCGCCGCCAGCCATGATGGTCAGGCTTTGCACCTGCGCCTGGAAGGTGGTGAAGGCTCGGTCGCAGCGGCCCGTGAGCGTCTCGGCGGTGAGCTGCTTGAGAGCTCGTACTGGGTTGACCTGCGCGAGCAGCGCCTGGATTTCTTCGCGGACCTGCGCCCGCTCTGGCGATTGTCGGTGCCGACCAACACCGGCGTGCTGGCGCTGCCCGGTGAGCAACTGATCGACTGGGGTGGCGCCCAGCGCTGGCTCAAGTCCGATGCCGATGTCGCGCTGATCCGCCAGATCGCCGCCCAAGCCGGTGGTCACGCCACCTGTTTCGCCACCGGCCACTGCGACAGTCCATTCCATCCGCTGGCCACCCCGTTGCTGCGCTACCACCAGCAGCTCAAAACCCAGCTTGACCCCCAGGGCATTTTCAACCCTGGCCGTATGTATCGCGAGGTGTAGTTGTGCAGACCCATCTGAGTGAACAGTCCAAGCACCTGCCGCGCGCCGAGGAAGCCGAACGCGTCCTGCGCAGCTGTGTGCATTGCGGCTTTTGCAACGCCACCTGCCCGACCTACCAGCTTATCGGTGATGAGCTGGACGGCCCGCGCGGGCGCATTTACCTGATCAAGCAAGTGCTGGAAGGCAACGAAGTCACGGCCAAGACCCAACTGCACCTGGATCGCTGTCTGAGCTGTCGCAACTGTGAGACCACCTGCCCGTCGGGGGTGCAGTACCACAATCTGCTGGATATCGGCCGCGCGGTAGTCGATGCCGCCGTGCCGCGCCCGCTGGCTCAGCGCGTATTGCGTCAAAGCCTGCGTGCCGTGGTGCCTCATGCGCGGCTGTTCAAAGGGCTGATTGAGGTTGGCCAGGTTTTCCGTCCGCTGTTGCCGGCCAGCCTCAAGGCCAAATTGCCGCGCACCGCCAGTGCCGCCAAACCCCGCCCCGAGCCACGCCATGCACGCCGTGTGCTGATGCTTGAGGGCTGTGTGCAGCCTGGCCTGGCACCTAACACCAATGCCGCCACGGCGCGGGTGCTTGATCGCCTCGGCATCAGCGTCACGCCGATCAATGAAGCCGGTTGCTGCGGCGCAGTGGACTACCACCTCCACGCCCAAGAGCAAGGCTTGCAGCGTGCGCGGCGCAACATCGATGCCTGGTGGCCCGCCATCGAGCAGGGCGCCGAGGCCATTGTGCAGACCGCCAGCGGCTGCGGCGCCTTCGTCAAGGATTATGGCCATCTGTTGGCGCAGGACCCGGCCTACGCCGAGAAAGCCAGGCGCGTCAGTACGCTGGCCAAAGACCTGGTTGAAGTGCTCAGCGTCGAACCTCTGGAGCAACTGGGTGTGCATGCCGACAAGCGCGTGGCTTTCCATTGCCCCTGCACTCTGCAGCATGCGCAGAAGCTGGGGGGCGCCGTGGAAAGCGTGCTCGCTCGCCTCGGTTTCGGTTTGACGGCTGTGCCCGACAGTCACCTGTGTTGCGGCTCCGCCGGGACCTATTCGTTAACCCAGCCGCAGCTGTCCAGGCAGTTGCGCGACAACAAACTCAATGCCCTGGAAAGCGGTAAGCCGCAGGCGATTGTCACCGCCAACATCGGCTGCCAGACCCACCTCGACGGCGCCGGTCGCACCCCTGTGCGGCACTGGATCGAACTGGTCGAAGAAGCCCTGAATTAACCGGAGAACAGCATGCTTAGCAAAGCCGTATTAAGCCAGACCGAAGTCAGCAAAATCCTCGCCGCTGCCCGCAGTGAAGCGGAGAAAAACCACTGGGCCGTGAGCATCAGCGTGGTCGACGACGGCGGTCACCCGCTGGCCCTGGAGCGCCTGGATGGCTGCTCACCGATCGCCGCCTACATCGCCGCCGAGAAGGCCCGCAGCGCCGCCATCGGGCGTCGTGAAACCAAAGGTTATGAAGACATGGTCAATGGCGGGCGTAGCGCGTTCCTGTCCGCGCCGCTGCTGACTTCGCTGGAAGGTGGTGTGCCGGTGATTGTCGACGGCCAGGTGATTGGCGCGGTGGGCGTTTCCGGGGTCAAGGCCGATCAGGACGCCCAAGTGGCCAAAGCCGGTATCGCCGCACTGGGCTGATTACAAGGGCTAGGCGCTTGCTCAGTGAGCCGCGCTGACATCTGACGCCGGCCATCTACTGTTTTTTGGAGAGTGAAAATGACTGATCGCGTGAACTGCCAGCGCCTGCAAGTGGCCGTCAACCTGCAACGTTTCGTCGACGAGCAAGTGCTGCCCGGCACCGGGATTGAACGCGAGGCGTTCTGGGCCGGCTTCGACGCCCTGGTGCATGACCTGGCGCCGCACAATCGTGCGCTGCTGGCCGAGCGCGATGCGCTGCAGGCGAAGCTGGACAGCTGGCACCGCGCGCACCCAGGCCCGATCAGCGACATGCCGGCCTATTGCGATTTTCTCGAGTCCATCGGCTACCTGTTGCCGCAGCCAGACACGGTGCGGGTCAGCACCGCCAACGTTGACAGCGAGATCACCCACCAGGCCGGTCCACAGCTGGTGGTGCCGATGATGAATGCCCGCTACGCGTTGAACGCCGCCAATGCGCGCTGGGGCTCTTTGTACGATGCGTTGTACGGCACCGATGCCATCGCTGAAGACGGTGGTGCTCAAAAGGGCCCGGGTTACAACCAGGTGCGTGGTGACAAAGTCATCGCCTTCGCCCGTGCGTTTCTCGATCAGGCCGCGCCTTTACGCATGGGCTCGCATGCCGACTCGGTCAATTACCGGGTCAGTGAGGGGCAACTGCAGGTGACCCTGGCTGACGGCACCCAGACCGGTTTGGCCCAGGCCGACAAGTTCGTCGGTTATCAGGGCCAGGCCAGCGCGCCGACAGCGGTGCTGCTGAAAAACAACGGCCTGCACGTGGAAATCCAGATCGATGCCGGCAGCCCGATCGGCGCCAGCGATGGCGCAGGGGTCAAGGATCTGCTGGTGGAGTCCGCGCTGTCGACCATTCTCGACTGCGAAGACTCCGTCGCGGCGGTCGATGCGGCCGATAAAGTGCTGATCTACCGCAACTGGCTCGGCCTGATGAAAGGCGACCTCAGCGAAGCGCTGGAAAAGGGCGGCAAGTCTATCGTGCGCCGTCTCAACCCGGACCGCGAGTACACCGCTGCCGCTGGCGGTGCGTTGAAGCTGCACGGCCGTTCGTTGCTGTTTGTGCGCAACGTCGGGCACCTGATGAGCAACCCGGCGATCCTCGACGGCGAAGGCCACGAGATCCCCGAAGGCATCCTCGACGGGGTGATGACCAGCTTGATCGCCCTGCATGACCTCCAGCGCCACGGTAACTCGCGTACCGGCAGTATCTATATCGTCAAGCCGAAGATGCACGGCCCGGCTGAAGTGGCCTTTGCCGATCAGTTGTTCACGCGCATCGAAGACCTGCTGCACTTGCCCCGGCACACCCTGAAGATGGGGATCATGGACGAAGAGCGCCGCACCAGTATCAACCTCAAGGCGTGTATCGCCAGCGCGGCGGCGCGGGTGGCCTTCATCAACACCGGCTTCCTCGACCGCACCGGTGATGAGATGCACACCGCCATGGAGGCCGGCGCGATGCTGCGCAAGGGCGACATGAAGAGCAGCGCCTGGATCCAGGCCTACGAGCGCAATAACGTGCTGGTTGGCTTGAGCTGCGGTCTGCGTGGTCGGGCGCAGATTGGCAAGGGGATGTGGGCCATGCCGGACCTGATGGCCGCCATGCTCGAGCAGAAGATCGCCCATCCCCAGGCCGGCGCCAACACGGCCTGGGTCCCGTCGCCGACCGCCGCCACCTTGCATGCCTTGCACTACCACCAAGTGGATGTGCAGGCGGTGCAGCGCGAGCTGGAAGCCATCGACCTCAACAGTCAGCGCGACGACCTGCTCAATGGCCTGCTCAGCGTGCCGGTGGTGGCCGAGCCTGACTGGAACGCCATCCAGATCCAGCAAGAGCTGGACAACAACTGCCAGGGCATCCTCGGTTATGTGGTGCGCTGGGTCGAGCAGGGCGTGGGTTGCTCCAAAGTGCCAGATATCCACAACGTCGGCCTGATGGAAGACCGCGCCACCCTGCGTATTTCCAGCCAACACATTGCTAACTGGCTGCACCACAACGTCGTTAGTCAGACTCAGGTGCGCGCAAGCCTTGAGCGCATGGCCAAGGTGGTCGATCAGCAGAACGCTGGCGATCCGCTGTATCGCCCCATGGCCGATGACTATGCCGCCTCGATGGCGTTCCAGGCCGCCTGCGACCTGGTGTTCAAGGGCCGCGAGCAACCCAGCGGCTACACCGAACCGCTGCTGCACGCCTGGCGTCTGCGGTTCAAGCAACAGGCCTGAGGGAGACACGCTCTGCAATCGTCGAGGGGCTGCGGTGTGCATCGTGATCGCAACCCCGAAAGCCCCTGCTTTAGCGGGGGCGCAATACAACAGGCCCCGACAGCCCATGGCTGCCGGGGCCCTTGAGCATGAGCGCGGCGACGGGTGATCCCCTGTCGACGCGGTTCGCGGAGCACCTGTGCTCTGGATGCGTGGCGCCGGATACCCCCGGCAAACTGTGGTTCACAACAATAAAAAGGAACCAAAACCATGAGTCAAACACTGCTGTCCATCCTGGCCTTCGTGCCGCTGGTACTGGCGGGCGTGTTACTGATCGGCTTTCGCTGGCCAGCCAAATACGCCATGCCCGTGGTCTTCGTACTGACGGCGTTGATCGGCCTCGGGGCCTGGGACATGACGTTGAATCGGGTCCTGGCGTCCTCGCTGCAGGGCCTCGTCCTGACGGCGGCGATTCTGTGGATTGTTTTCGGTGCCATTCTGTTGCTCAACACCCTCAAGCATTCCGGCGGCATCAGCTCCATTCGCCGTGGCTTTGCCAATATCAGCCCGGACCGTCGGGTCCAGGCGCTGATCGTGGCCTGGCTGTTCGGCTGCTTCATCGAGGGCGCTTCGGGCTTTGGCACACCTGCGGCGGTAGTCGCGCCGTTGATGGTCGCGTTGGGCTTCCCGGCCATGGCCGCGGTGGTACTTGGCATGCTGGTACAGTCCACGCCGGTGTCTTTTGGTGCCGTCGGTACACCCATGGTGGTCGGGGTCACAGGCGGCCTTGACCAGACCGGTCTTGGCGCGCAACTGGCTGCTGTGGGCAGCAACTGGGACGTGTTCTTCCATTTGATCGTCTCGCGGGTGGCGATCATCCATGCCCTTTGCGGGATTCTCATGCCGCTGATCATGATCAGCATCATGACCCGCTTCTTCGGCAAGAACCAATCCTGGCGCGAAGGCCTGGTCATGGCGCCGTTCGCGGTCTTCACCGGCCTCGCCTTCGTCATCCCTTACGCCGCCGCTGGGGTGTTTCTCGGTCCGGAATTCCCCTCGATGATTGGTGCCCTGGTGGGCCTGAGCATTGTGATCCCGGCTGCCAAAGCGCGCTTCCTGTTGCCCAAGACCACCTGGGATTTTGCCCCGGCCAGCGAGTGGCCAGCGGAGTGGATGGGCAAGATCGAGATGAAGCTCGACGACATGGCCGGCAAAAAAGCGATTTCCGTCCCCATGGCGTGGGCACCCTATGTGCTGCTGGCCGTGTTGTTGGTGCTGTCGCGCAACATTCCACCGCTCAAGGCCTGGCTGCTGTCCCTGAGCTTCGGGGCCAAAGACATTCTGGGGGAGACGGGCGTGTCCGCCAGCCTGGAATTGCTCTACCTGCCAGGTGGTTTGCTCTGCGTGGTGGCGCTGATGACATTCTTCTTGCACCGCATGCGCGCCAGCGAATTGGTAGCGGCCGTGAGCGAATCGAGCAAAACCTTGCTGGGCGCCGGTTTCGTGTTGATCTTCACCATCCCGATGGTGCGTATCCTGATCAACTCAGGGGTGAATGGATCGGACCTGGTGTCGATGCCGGTGGCAATGGCGCGTCTGGTCGCAGACAGTGTCGGCAGCGTGTACCCGTTCTTCGCCCCGGCGGTGGGCGCACTGGGCGCATTCATCGCCGGCTCCAACACCGTGTCCAACCTGATGCTGGCGCAGTTCCAGTTCAACACCGCGCAACTGTTGGGCATCTCTGGCGCGCTGATGGTGGCGTTGCAATCGGTAGGCGCGGCGGCCGGTAACATGATCGCCATCCACAACGTGGTGGCGGCGTCGGCGACAGTCGGCCTGCTGGGCCGCGAAGGCATCACCCTGCGCAAAACCATGCTGCCGACGCTGTACTACATCGTCCTGGCCGGTATCATCGGCATGATCGGCTTCTATCTGCTGGGTATCAGCGATCCGCTGACGAAGTCCTGAAACCTGCAGGCTGCCCGCCGATGGGGCGGGCAGCTTCGGTCAGGCGAGCCCACCGGAGCTAAACCAGCGCATCTGTTGACAGGTTGTAAATGAAAGCCCCTGATTCGTGATGAATCAGGGGCTTTGTAGTGTCTGGCGTTTTATAGAAGGGTACCCGCTGGCGCCGCATCCAGTCGCCTGGCAATCACATCCATCACGTCGCAACCGTCACGCAGCGGAATGCAGCAAAGCTGTGTCAAATCCTGAAGAGTCGCAGGGTCGACGCTCTGCTCATCGCGCATCGCAAAGTTCTCAAGGAACTGAGTAGCGGCACGGATTCGGTAGGCGGCTGCATCGAGCAGGATGTGTAGCGGGGCGCAAGTATCGACGTAGAGGGGTTGGTCGTCGGCGTTGCTGGTAAGGCTCATGTATTGGTTCATATCAATTCCCTGTGTTGGTGAAGGAATTGTGTCAATCGAGTCGCCAAACCCGGTCGCCATTTGGGCGACGCCCAGACTATAGGTGCCACCGCAAAAACTACGCAAGGGATTGATAGGGAAGGGGATTCCCAATCATTTGTAGGACGGTGCCTTGGTTGTATGTGTCTGGGCTACACGTCTTACAACTCAGCCCCTAATCGAAGCAATCGCTCCGGCTGCCTGGATCTGTGAAAGCAACTATGCCCGAGTCGGTTTGCGGTTTTTTCAGTCATCCGAGTCAGGAGAGGCCTGAGAATTGATTGGCTGTGCCCGGTACGTCTTGTAGATCTGCTGGACTTGCGGGTTGTCGAGGCTTGCGTAAGTGATGTCTTCCTTATCCAGGCCATCCAAGCCTCTGATGCCGTTGATCGTTTCTGGCCACTCATCACGACTGGATATTTCCATTATGAACGGCTTCAGATAGTGATCGAGATGCCCCTTGAAAGGCTCTCGAATTTCGTCGCTGAGTGCCCGCAGGTAGTCATCCTTGCTTGTATTTGACCAGTCGATGGCAAATTTGGCTCGATAGGAGAGTTCCATAAAGACCAATAGAATCGTGCGGCCGTTGCCGTCCAGGAAGGGGTGTGCGAAAGCCAGCTGGCCCATCACCTCGCCAGGGCGATCTCTAAAGCGCTTTGTATCGGCTGCCAGCTTCAGCGCATAGTCAACGGACATTTTGATGAGGTCCGGGCGCTCGAAGGCGGTGCTGCGGGGATCGTGGTGTGACCCCTTGAAGACTGCAAGGTGAGGTACAAGCTCGTACCTATCTTGCCCTGCCCACGGGTAAAAGCCCGAGAAGAGGATCTTGTGAACGTTGAGTACTGACTTGTAGTCGATGGGCCTTTTCTTCGCCAAATAGGCAAGGGCGTCTTCGATACTCGACTCAAACGAAAGATGTTCGGATTCTTTTACTTCAAGGGGATCCTTGAGCTGTAGCGAGTTTCGCAGATATCCAGCCGTTTCGAAGTCGCCAAACGGATCAAAACTCATGCGCTCAGTTTCTTGGAACGCCTCTTCTCTTGAAGATAGCGTCCTTGGAGCGTCAATATCTCAGATTTGCTCAGAATACCCTTTCTCTTTAGATTGACGAGCAACTGTTCAATTGCGTCGAGCGTGACGCCATCCCCAGCCAAGCGGGTGATAGTCACGGCCATACGACTGATGCCATCAATTTCAGTCGTGACCTTATGGGCTTTAGCAAGCCTACGGACCTGATTTGCGACGCTGTCAGCAGTTGTTTGGATCATCGGAAAGTCCTCTACTTACAGCCAAACCATAGCATGGAGTGGTTTTTCTGTCTTCACCGGCCGCCAAGCCAATATCAAACCGAATCCGCCATGTCGATAGCATTAATGTTGCCGAGGATCCGCCGGGCCCCGTCTCACTCACAACCGCTCGGAATTCATGTGGAAAGACACCGGCACAATTCGTGCGAGCGCCTTGGCGAGAGGTTTCCCAATCACATGTGGGATATTTCCGTAGCTCAATCAGCCAATTCCGCCATTCCACCCCCATTTACAGCCCTACACGTCCCACAATCCAATCGCGCATTCCCCTCCGGCGCGGGATAATACGGCCCGGCTTGGGGTCACAACCGCTTCCCCCTGATTGTATTGGCGGCTGAGAAGGATCGATCGCAATGACAGACTGGCTGCAAAGCTATGGAGAGATGGCTGAACGGGTACGCGCCCACGATTGGGACGCCAGCCCGCTCGGGCCGCCGAAGCAGTGGCCCGATGTGCTGAAGACCACCGTAGCGTTGAGCCTCGCCTCGCATTTCCCTCAGGCCATCGTGTGGGGGCCGGACCTGATCACGTTGTACAACGATGCCTTCGTGCCCATCCTCGGCAATAAACCCCAAGCGCTGGGTCGGCGGTTCGATGAGGTGTGGAAGGAAGTCTGGAGCGACATCGGCCCGATTGTGCGGGCGGCCTTCGAGGGGCAGGCGACTTATATCGAGAATTTCCCCCTGATCATCGAGCGTGGCGGCGGCCTGGAACAGGCGTATTTCACGTTCTGCTACAGCCCCATCCGTGATCAGTTCGGCAAGGTCGTGGGCATGCTGGACACCGTCACCGAGACCACTTCCACGGTGTTCATGACCCAGCGCCTGGCGGTGCTGGATGCCATTGGCAATGCCGTGGCGAATGCCACCGACCCACAGGCCATCATGGCCACCACCACGCGGATTCTGGCGGCGCACCTGAACCTGTCCAATTGCGCCTATGCGGATATGGATGAGGACGAGGATGGCTTCACCATTCGCGGTGATTGGGCTCGGGCGGGGTCACCCAGTATTGTCGGGCATTACCGGCTGGCGGATTTTGGTCGGCTGGCGGTTGCCAACCTGCGCGCCGGCAAACCACTGGTGGTCAACGATAACCTCAAGGAGCTGGCGCCCGAGGAAGCGGCGACGTTCCAGGCGATCGGTATCGCCGCGACCATTTGCGTGCCGCTGATCAAGAACGGACGTTTGACCGCATTGATGGCCATCCACGACAAAACGCCGCGGGTCTGGTCCAGCAACGATCTGGCGCTGCTGATGGAAGTGACCGAACGATCCTGGGCTCACATCGAGCGGACCCGTGCGGACGCCGCCGTGCGCGAGGGGCTCGCGGCCCTGGCGGAACTGAACGCGACGCTGGAGGAGCGGGTCGAGGAACGCACCACGCGCCTGAAACAGACCGAAGCGGCCCTGCGCCAGTCGCAGAAACTTGAAGCCATCGGCCAGCTCACCGGCGGGGTAGCCCACGACTTCAACAACCTGCTGACGATCATTCGTTCCTCCGTCGACTTTCTGCGCATGCCCAATCTGTCCGATGAGCGTCGCAACCGCTACATGACGGCGGTTTCCGAGACGGTGGAGCGTGCCGCCAAGCTGACCAGCCAGTTGCTCGCCTTCGCCCGGCGTCAGCCGTTGAAACCGCAAGTCATCGATGTGGGCAAGCAGGTGCAAAGCCTCGGCGACATGCTGCAGACCGTCACGGGTGCGCGGATTCAGGTCAAAGTCGAGCTGAGCGACCGGCCTTGTTACATCCGCGCTGACTTGAGCCAGTTTGAAACGGCGCTGATCAACATGGCCCTCAATGCCAGGGATGCCATGGATGGGCAAGGCACGTTGTCGCTGCGGCTCATTGGCTGTGCTGGCATGCCGCCGATCCGAGGTCACGCGGGAGCCGGGCAGTCTTTTGCCGCCATTGCCCTGGCGGACACCGGCACCGGTATTGCGGCAGAAGTCCTGGAGCATATTTTCGAGCCGTTCTTTACCACCAAGGAAGTGGGCAAGGGCACCGGGCTGGGGTTGTCCCAGGTGTTCGGCTTTGCCAAACAGTCTGGCGGCAACGTGGATGTTTCGACCGTGGTCGGGGAGGGGACGGTGTTTACCTTGTACCTGCCGGAAGTCGAGCCCGAAGAGATTGATGAGCCCAACCGGGAGGAAACAACGCCCCTGCTGCTGGAAAAGGGCAAGCGTCGGGTGTTGATCGTGGAGGACAACCTGGAGGTCGGGCGTTTTGCCAATCAGATCCTGCAGGATCTGGGCTACGAAACGGCCTGGGCGACCAACGCCGAGGAGGCTCTGGACATGGTTGGCCCGGATGCGATGGCGTTCGACGCGGTATTTTCCGACGTCGTCATGCCCGGCATCAGCGGCATTGCCCTGGCCAAGGCACTGCGCCGGCGCCGCCCGGATCTGCCGGTGGTCCTGACGTCGGGTTATAGCGAGGAGCTGGCCCACCGTGGCCATGAAGATTTCGAGTTTCTATCCAAGCCCTATTCGGCCGATCAGGTTTCCCGGATCTTGAGCCGCGCGATGGCGGGGCGGATTGAATAAAGCGGTCCGTGGGCAAGTCACGCAGCTCCATTCGTCGGCCAGACGCTTGCCTGAATAATCAGTCCTTTGATGACCGACTAGTCTGAAAGTCGTGAAGGCCTATATTTTTCAGGCAACGGGTTGTTGCCGGTGTGGGCCTCTACGAAAAGGGGAAAGGCGATGGGAGCACCGTACAGCGAGGATAACGGAGCCGCATATCCGATCAATGAAGGTTTGCAGTGTGGGCAATCGGCCTATAGGGCGGACTTTGGCGACGAACCGATCAAATCCATCAGGACCAAGGTGTCCAAAGTGCCGCGAGGGGAAAAGGCCAAGTTCCTGCCCAGGGTCCCGGTCAGGAAGTAACGTTGCAACTCTACAATTCAGCCCTGTCATCGTGGCGAGGGAGCAAGCTCCCCGCCACGACACCATTCCAGCCTCTGGCATAAATATTTTTCATCTTTTTTCTCACGACGGTTTCTTTCACGTTTCTTTCACAAGCGGACGCGTAATCTTGGCTCATCCGTTAGAAAGCAGTAACCGCAGTACCTGCCCGTTTCCCCAGCGGGCTTTTTTTTGCCTGTCATAAAACTACCCCTCCGTTTGTTGTCCAAGTGACATGGCCCGACGCTATCTGGCGTAGACTGACGCCCGCGCGTACCGGCCATCTTTCCCCGATGCGGCATTCTTGAGGTTTCTATCATGCGTTTGACTTTATCCACCTTGGTGCTTGGGCTTGTGGTTGCTCAAGGCGCGATGGCTGCCGGTGACGGTACTGCTGCGGTTGGCGGTGGTCTGGGCGGTGCGTTGGGTAACGTAGTCGGCCAACAGATGGGCGGCAGCACAGGCGCGGCCATTGGCGCCGGTGTCGGTGGTGCAGCCGGCAGTGCGGTGGGGGCGCGTAAGGGCAGCCGTACGGAAGCGGCCATTGGCGGTGGTTTGGGGTCGGCCGGCGGTTCGATTGTCGGTAACAGCCTGGGCGGCTCGACGGGCTCCACCATCGGCGCAGGTATTGGTGGCGCGGCGGGTGGTGCATTGGGTAGCAACCTGTCCAATGACAACGATGGTCATTCGGGTGGTAAGAAGCACAAGCACAAACATAAGAACAAACATCGCTAAGCGCATGTTTGGATGAGAAAGACCCGGCCTGTGAGCCGGGTTTTTTGTTCGCCATGGGTTTGCGGTTTATCTGCTCACAGGGTTGTCTGGCCACAGGGCTGTCCGGCGTTTTCTTTACCGGGTTATTTACCCGGAACGTTTCCCCTCTGCGCACCTCGAACTCATACATCCATCAGCAATTGCGAGGTGCGTCATGACGCCGGAAACCGAAGGTACGGAAGAAAAAGGCCCGTCGGGCGTTCCTTTCGTCAATGATCCGGGCAATGAAGACCCCGGCTCGCTGATGGACGATGCCCAGGTGCCCTTGATCGAGGGTGAAGAGGTGGAAGACGCTGAGATCGAGGACGAGTCCTACGATTGAAGTCGCTCAAGCTGACCGCCCGTGTTCTCAAAACTGCATGACGTGTTGTCCCGTCATCAGGAGGTTGCCATGACTGCCGATTCGCCTGTCCCTGACGACGATGAAACCCCGGAATACCCGCTGCCCTCGCCAACCGACTCGCTGAGCCGGGACCAGCGCCCGCCTGACGACGACGCCGGGGTAGAGCAGGTGCCGAGTGAGGATGAGGATATCGAGGCGAGCCCGGACGATCCGGACATTGCCGGTAACGACGCCTCCGGCGAACCGAGCTGATTGCCGGTTCCGCCCGTCGATTTATCGGCACCATCGGCCATTCACGATTGCCACACATCAGGTAGGTAACCTTAAAAAGGGAGACTCACCATGATGAAATCAAATGTGACCGCGCTGACCCTGGCCGGGATTCTGTCGGTCAGCTCCATGGCGGTTTTCGCCCAGTCTTCGGGCGGCAATCCCCCCGTAGATAAGGGCGGGATGCCACCTTCCACCGAGATGGAAGCCGGCACGCCATCGGGCACGGGAGGCGCTTTGCCGCCGGGTTCCGTGGAGGGCGGTAATGGCAGCGACGCCAGTGGCAGCAGCACCAGTCCCGGTACGGGCAGCGGCTCAATGAGCGGCGGCAGTTCCATGGGGGGCGATGCCTCCAGCAGTGGAACCGGGGCCGGAACCAGCGACAGCGGTGGTAGCTCCGATGACGGCGGTTCGAGTGGTTCCAGCCAATAACGCATTGCTCATCATCTGAACCTGATCCTTGTTGCGGCGAGGGGGCAAGTGCCCTCGCTGCAACAGTCGCCCACACAGATTTCCCGTTGCCTGTGCCAAGCCACTCTCGTTATCCTGCTGAATCCTTTAAGGTGAACACGTTGCTCTGGCCAAACCTGAGCCATCTCTGGAACCTTGTGATAACGGATCAGATGCGATGAAAGCACCGCTGCAAGAGCTTGGCCCGATCAAAGCTGTGATATTCGACATGGATGGGCTGTTGCTGGACACCGAGGGCATTTACACCGAGGTGACCTCCATCATCGCCGAGCGTTACGGGCGCACGTTTGATTGGAGCGTCAAGCAGAACATCATCGGACGTGGGGCCGGGGATCTGGCCCGCTATGTCGTTCAGGCGCTGGAGTTGCCGATCACCCCGGAAGAGTTCCTGGTGATCCGCGAGCCCTTGATGCGCGAACGCTTTCCGCACGCCCTGGCGATGCCCGGTGCTGAAGAACTGGTGCGGCATTTGAAGGCCCATGACGTTCCGATTGCGGTGGGCACCAGTTCGTCGAGCCAGTCGTTTGCACTGAAAACCACGCTGCACCGGGACTGGTTCGCGTTGTTCGATTTCATCGTCACAGCGGATGACCCGGAGGTCGGCGCGGCGAAGCCGGCACCGGATATCTTCCTCACTGCCGCCCGACGCCTGGGCGTTGCACCCCGCGATTGCCTGGTATTCGAAGATTCACCGTTCGGGGTGACCGCGGCGAAAGCGGCGGGAATGACTGCCATTGCCATTCCGGATTCGGCCATGGCCGACGAAAAATACGCCCATGCCGACGCGATCATTCGTTCCCTGAAGATCTTCCAGCCAGGCCTGTGCGGTTTGCCAGAGCTGGAGTGGGCCTGACGACACATCGCGGCACAACAGAACGCCGTTCATGGTATTACCCATGAACGGCGTTTTTTTATGGCCTGGATCAGGCGCCGACCCCCCCCATCGCGAGCAGGCTCGCTCCCACATTGGTTTTGTGGCGACCGCACATGTTGCGACCACCCAAAATCCCTGTGGGAGCGAGCCTGCTCGCGATGGGGGGCGATGTGATTCAGAGCTGTGAATTCACCGCCCAAACCGCCCCGGCCAGCCAATAATGGTCTTGGGCCGAGGCGTGGCATAGGTGCGCACTTTCGAGGTGGACAAGCCCAACCGCAGCAGGGCTTCGGCAATGGTCACCGCCGCCGTCACGCCATCGACCACTGGCACCCCGGTGCGCTGGCGGATCTGCTCATCGAGCCCGGCCATGCCGCCGCAACCCAGGCAGATCACTTCGGCCTTGTCCTGACTGACTGCCAGTTCTGCCTGCTGCACGATGGCTTCCACCGCCCGTTGCGGGTCTTGCTCAAGCTCCAGCACTGCCAGGCCACTGGCGCGTACCGAGGCGCAGCGATCGAACAGGCCGGAGAGCTTTAGGCGGTCCTCGATCAGCGGCACGGTGCGGTCCAGGGTGGTGACCACCGAATAGGCGTGGCCCAAGAACATCGCGGTGCTGGCGCCCGCGTCGGTGATGTCCACCACCGGTACATTGAGCAGTTCCTGCAAGCCTTCGCGCCCATGTTCGCCGTAACCGGCCTGGATCACCGCATCAAACGGCTGATCGTAGGCCATCACCCGATCCATCACCGCGATGGCGGCCAGGTAGCTTTCGAAATTGCCTTCGATGGAGTCAGCGCCGAAGTACGGCGTGAGCCCGACGATCTCGGTGCCCGGCGCGGCCACGGCCTGGGCTTGTTGGGCGATGGCCCGGGTGATGGATTCGGTGGTGTTGACGTTGACCACAAGAATTCGCATGAGCTGTCCTCCTTAACGCAGAGTAAATAAGCGGCCCGCACCGGGCGGGCCGTTTTGAATCATCAATGACTGACGTTATCCACGGCGATGGACTCACCGCTGACGTCTTCGTAAAAGGGCTGGCGCTTGGCGATGATCAGGTACAGCAGCCCTGCAATCGAAGCGCCAATCAGCCAGGAGAACGGGGAAACGCTGTCGAAACCGGGCACCAGCGCCAGGACAATCGCGATCAGCGCTGCGGGAATAAACGCCGCCACGGCACGCAGATTGACCCCGTTGCTGTAGTAATACGCACCATTAGGGTCTTCGCTGTACAACTGCGGCACGTTGATACAACCTTTTCGCAACAGCCAGTAGTCGACCATGATGACGCCGTACAAGGGCCCGAGCAGGGCGCCGAGGCCGGAAAGGAAATACACAATCACCAGCGGGCTGTTGTAGAGATTCCACGGCAGAATCAGCACGGCAATGGCGGCGCTGATCAACCCGGCGCGGCGGAAGGTCAGGTACTTGGGCGCCAGGTTGCTGAGCACAAAGGCTGGGGCGACGAAATTAGCCATGATGTTCACCGCCACCGTGACAATCAAAAATGCCAGGCAGCCAAGCACCAGGAAAAAGGTGTTGGGGATCGAGGCGATGACTTGGGTCGGGCTTTCGATGATTTGCCCGTTGATCTGGAACTGCGCACCGCAGAGCAGGATGGTAATCCCGGCAAACACCAGAATATTGACCGGCAGCCCCCAGAAATTGCCCACGACGATGGTCCGGCGACACGGCGAGGAGCGAGCGAAGTCGCAGAAGTTGAGCACCAGCGTGCCGTAGATCGCCAGCCACAACGCGCCGCCGGCAAAGATGTTGCGCCACATTTCGCCACCGGTCAGTGGCTCGCGAATCGACCAGGCGATGTTTGCACCAGCCTGGGTGTACATCCAGCCGGCCAGCGCTGCGACAGTGACCAGAATCACCGGTCCGGCAAAACCTTCGTAACGGCGCACCATTTCCATGCCGTAGGCCAGGATCATCAGTTGCACGAACCAGATCGCCACGAAACACACCCAGCCCAGGCTCGACAGGCCCAGGATCGCGTCGCGGTCGTAGTCGGCGAAGCCTGGGTGTATCGCGATCAGCAGCACGCGCAAAACCACGGACGCCAGATAGGTCTGAATGCCAAACCAGGCGATGGCGATGACGGCCCTGATCAATGCAGGAATCTGCGCGCCGTGAATACCGAAACTGATCCGGCTGATCACCGGGAACGGTACCCCGGTTTTCTGCCCCATGTAGCCGGACAGATTCATAAAGCCGTAGACCAACGCTGCGCCGATCCCCAGGGACAACAGAATCTGCCAGCCACCGAGGCCCAAGGCATACAGGCCAATGGCAAAGGAATAGTTGGCGATGTTGTGTACGTCGTTGGTCCACAGGGCAAAGATGCTGTAGCGACCCCAGCGCCGCCCCTCGGCCTTGGTCGGCGCCAGGTCCTTGTTGTGCAGTCTTGGACTCAAGGTCAGCGTGGCGGCGGGTGCGCCATCAACGGCAGTGGGTGAGGAGGGCAGATCCAGCGCAATGTTATTGGAGAGACTTGTACGCATTCCGGCAGGCTCCTGATTCTCGATGCCGCGATGACTGTGCATGAGCGAAGGGCTCGACAAATCTTCGTCGCGGCGAGGTGAGCATCATTGGTTACGGGGCATCTGCAGCCTGTACGGGATAGGGCGCTTCAGGCTTGCGGATCTAAAAGTGTGTGTATGTTTTATTTAGGTTGTATACAAAACACTTGTCGACTAAAGCCAGATTTATGCCAGTTTCTTAACTAATCCCTGGGCACCTAATTTCATTTTGTTATGTGGATTTAGTAAGTGACTGAAAAATCGCCGTTATAAATTGACCGTTTGAACAGGTATTTATTTTTTAGGCTGGGCGTTGAAAAGGAGGGGGATAGCAGGAGGGGGAACCAGCGTGTAACTTTTCAGGGCGTTGGAAGAGTAACTGCACACAAAAATGGCACCTGAGTTGACATTTTTGTGTACAGCACAGGGGCGGCTCTACAGCGCCTTGGTTTTAGTGATGATATTGCCAGCGTGCAGCCCGCATTCTTTCTGCGTGGCTTCTTCCCACCACCAGCGGCCTTCGCGTTCGTGCTGGTTCGGCAGCACCGGGCGGGTGCAGGGCTCGCAGCCGATGCTGATGAAGCCGCGTTCATGCAGGCTGTTGTAGGGCAGTTCCAGCATGCGGATGTAGCCCCAGACTTCTTCGCTGGTCATCTGCGACAGTGGGTTGAATTTGTACAGGGTGCGTTCCGGAGTGGAGAACGCCGTGTCGATTTCCAGTACGGCCACCTGGCTGCGGGTGCCGGGGCTCTGATCGCGACGCTGGCCGGTGGCCCAGGCGCGGACATCGGACAGCTTGCGCCGCAGCGGTTCGATCTTGCGAATGCCACAGCACTCACCGTGACCGTCCTTGTAGAAGCTGAACAGGCCTTTTTCCTTCACGAAAGGCTCGAGTTTCGCAGGGTCCGGCGAGATCAGTTCGATATCGATCTTGTAGTGTTCGCGCACCTGTTCGATGAACCGATAGGTTTCCGGGTGCAGGCGACCGGTGTCGAGGCTGAACACCTTGACGTTCTTGTTCAGCTTCCAGGCCATGTCCACCAGCACCACGTCTTCGGCGCCGCTGAAAGATATCCACAGGTCATCGCCGAATTCGGCGAAGGCCAGTTTGAGGATGTCCTGTGGGGACTTGTTGGCATAGGTCGTGGCGAGTTCTACGACGTCAAACGATGGGCTCATCAGGGCGGCTTCCTACAGGTCGGTGGCGCTGGGCGCTCTATATGGGGCTGATGGTAACAAAAGCTGTCGGGGCTGGCGCGCTCCTGTGCGTTGCGCAGGCATCGGCGAATGGCTAGAGTCGGCAGTCCTTTTGTTCGCTCAACCGATAAACATCAAAAAAATGGGAGTGTCTTGTGGAAATTGCCTGTCTCGACCTGGAAGGTGTGCTGGTCCCGGAAATCTGGATCGCCTTCGCTGAAAAAACCGGTATTGAATCCCTCAGGGCGACCACGCGGGACATTCCCGACTACGACGTGTTGATGAAGCAACGGTTGCGCATCCTTGATGAGCATGGCCTCAAGCTCTCCGATATCCAGGAAGTCATCGCCACCCTCAAGCCGCTGGACGGCGCCATCGAGTTCGTCGACTGGCTGCGGGAGCGCTTCCAGGTGGTGATTCTTTCCGACACCTTCTACGAATTCTCCCAACCCCTGATGCGCCAACTGGGTTTCCCGACGTTGCTCTGCCATCGTCTGATTACCGATGACAGCGGACGGGTAACCGGATACCAACTGCGTCAGAAAGATCCCAAGCGCCAGTCGGTATTGGCCTTCAAGAGCCTGTACTACCGGGTGATTGCGGCGGGGGATTCCTACAATGACACCACGATGCTGGGTGAAGCCGATGCCGGGATTCTGTTCCATGCGCCGGACAATGTGATTCAAGAGTTCCCGCAGTTCCCGGCAGTGCACAGTTTTGCTGAGTTGAAGCAGGAATTCATCAAGGCCTCGAATCGAAATCTAAGCTTGTAAACCCAATCCCCCTGTGGGAGCGAGCTTGCTCGCGATAGCGTTGGGTCAGCAGCATTTGAGCCAACTGGCACACCGCTATCGCGAGCAGGCTCGCTCCCACAGGGTTCTGCGCCTGGTCAGGGGCTTGTTTGCGATGCTTTAAAGGTTCTGCAAAGTTTCGAGCAACACCCGCACCTTGGTAATAGACTCCTGATACTCCGCCTGCCAATCCGAATCCGCGACAATCCCGCCGCCGCCCCAGCAACACACCTGTCCATCCTTGACCAGCAAGCTGCGGATGGCGATGGAACTGTCCATCTCTCCGCGTACGTCCAGGTACAGCAACGAGCCGCAATACAGCCCGCGCCGGGTCGGTTCGAGTTCGTCGATGATCTGCATGGCGCGGATTTTCGGTGCGCCGGTGATCGAGCCGCCGGGGAAGCTGCCTGCGATCAAGTCCAGGGCGTCCTTGGCGTCGGCCAGCTCGCCGGTCACGCTGCTGACCAGATGGTGGACGTTGGGGTAGCTCTCCAGGCTGAACAACTCCGGCACGCGCACCGAGCCGATGCGGCAGGTACGGCCCAGGTCGTTGCGCAGCAGATCGACAATCATCAGGTTTTCCGCCCGGTCCTTGGGGCTGGCCAGCAACTCGGCGGCGTGTGCGGCGTCTTCGTCAGGGGTTGCGCCGCGTGGACGGGTGCCCTTGATCGGACGGGTCTCCACATGACCTTCGCTGACCTTGACGAAACGCTCGGGTGACAGACTCAGCACCGCGCCGCCGTCGGGCAAGCTCTGGAAGCCGGAAAACGGCGTCGGGCAAGCCGCCCGCAGCGCCTGATAGGCGGCCCAGGCATCGCCTTGGCACGGGGCGCGGAAGCGCTGGGCAAAGTTGACCTGGTAGCAGTCGCCGGCCTGGATATACGCCTGGATCCGCTCGAAGGCCAGTCGATAGGCATCGCTATTGAGGTCGGGCGCCATGGGCGCTTCGAGGCTGAAGGCGGTCACAGGCGCTGAGGTCGGCTGGTTGAAGAGCGCAATCAGGCGTTGGCGTTCGCTGTCGGCGCAGTGAGGGTGAAACACCAACTGGCTGGTCCCGGCCTGATGGTCGGTGACCAGCGCCCAGTCGTACACACCGAACCGCGCGTCGGGCAGGTGCAGATCGTCTTTGGCGTGGGACGGCAGGGTTTCGAGATGTCGGCCGAAGTCGTAGCTCAGGTAGCCGATCAGGCCGCCAGCGAAAGGCAATTGCACCGAGGCCGGCAGTACAGCACTCCCCAGTTGCGTCAGATGAATACGCAAGCGTTGCAGGAAATCGGCACCGCTCTCGTCTGACAGCACCGCCAACTGCTCCAGCGGCCAGGCACTGAGCAAATCATAACGCCCGCGTTCGGCACTCGGCCGGCCGCTGTCGAGCAGCACACTGCCCGGGGCATGGCGGATCACCGCGAAATACTCGGCGGGGTTGGCGCGGTAAGGCAGCGGGTGTACAGAGCAGGTTGACATGGGCGGGGTGGGTCAGCCGTTCAGGCGGGGTGGCGATTGTAATCCCTCTGTAGGATTTGCTCCTAGAGGGATGTCGGAGATGAGTAAGTATGGGGCCATCGAAACATTTGGCTGTGGACACCTTGTGGCGAGGGGATAAATCCCCTCGCCACAAGGAGGACTTCAACCCTCAACCGGCGGAATATGCCCAAACAGCTCCTGGGCAAACGCCACGCGTTCCTCGACGGTTTCCACCACGCCACGGGCCTTGAGTTCTTCCAGGCGGGCTTCCACCGCGTGGGTGCGCAGAGTCAGGCCGCAGTCGTTGGCGATCTGGATGTTCAGGCCCGGTCGGGCGTTGAGCTCCAGGATCAACGGACCTTTTTCCTGGTCCAGCACCATGTCCACGCCGATGTAGCCCAGCCCGCACAGTTCGTAGCAACCGGCGGCCAGTTTCATGAAGCCGTCCCAGTAGGGCAGCTGCACGCCGTCCACCGCGTTGGTGGTGTCAGGGTGTTTGGTGATGATGTTGTTCAGCCAGGTACCGCGCAGGGTCAGGCCGGTGGCAAGGTCGACACCCACGCCGATGGCGCCCTGGTGCAGGTTGGCCTTGCCGCCGGACTGGCGGGTTGGCAAGCGCAGCATGGCCATCACCGGATAGCCCATCAGTACGATGATGCGAATGTCCGGCACGCCTTCATAGCTGATGCTCTTGAAGATCTGGTCCGGGGTCACGCGATATTCGATCAGCGCCCGGTCCCGGTGGCCACCCAAGGAGTAGAGACCGGTAAGGATGCTGGACACATGGTGTTCGATTTCTTCATGGCTGATGATCTTGCCGGACACCGTGCGATAGCGGCCCTCGAAGCGGTCGGCAATGACGATGATGCCGTCGCCACCCGCGCCCTGGGCCGGCTTGATCACGAAGTCGGTGCGCCCGCCGATGATCTCGTCGAGCTTGTCGATTTCCTTCTCGGTGGAGATCACCCCATACAGCTCCGGCACATGGATGCCGGCAGCGATGGCTCGCTCCTTGGTGATGATCTTGTCATCGACGATCGGGTACAGGCTGCGCTTGTTGTATTTGAGCACATAGTCGGCGTTACGCCGATTGATGCCCATGATGCCCCGGGCCTCCAGGGCCTTCCAGGTCTTCCACAGGCCGAACATTATGAGTCAGCCTTGACGAAGGCCTTGAACCGTACCAGCTCGGTCAGGCGGTAGCCGCGGTAGCGACCCATGGCCAGCATGAAACCTACCAGAATCAGCAGGATGGCCGGGAAGGTGAACACAAAGTACACCAGCTCCGGCACGCTCATGATCAGGTGCGCCAGGGCGGCGGCGAACAGGGTGCCGATGGCCACCTTCATGGCGTGGCTGGCGCCGCGTTCTTCCCAGGTAATGGACAGGCGTTCGATGGTCATGGTCAGAATCACCATCGGGAACAGCGCGACCGACAGCCCGCGTTCCAGGCCCAGCTTGTGGCTGAACAGGCTGATGGCGGCGATCAGCACCACCACGAACGTCAGCACCACCGAAAGCCTTGGCAGCATTTGCAGCTTGAGATGTTCCAGATAGGAGCGCAGGGACAGGCCCAGCGTCGTGATCACCGTAAACAGGATGATGCCGAAGCCCAGCTGGGTTTCGCGGAAGGCCAGGGCGATCAACACCGGTGTGAACGTGCCCAGGGTCTGCAGGCCGATCAGGTTGCGCAGCACCAGAATCACCAGCACGCCGATCGGGATCATCACCATGATCATGAACGTCTGCTGGGTTTGTAGCGGCAGGCCGTAGAGCGAGTATTCGAGGAAGTTGGCGTCGGTGTTTTCGTCCGTCAGCTTGGCCAGGCGAATGGCGTTCATTTCGCTGTTGTTCATGGTGAAGGTGACGGTGGCTTTTTTGCCGCCATCGACGGTGATCAGGTTTTCATCACCGGTCCACCACAGCAGACGGTCGCTGGGCAGGCCCCGCTCAGCGGTATCCGGGTTGAAATACAGCCAGTCGGTGCCGTTGAAACTGCGCAGCCACAGTTCAGGCGACTGCGGTTGGTCGGCAACCAGGCGGATGGTATGGACCTTCTCCACCGGCACGTGGGCGATAGACAGCACCAGTTCGACGACTCTGGCCTTGCTGGCTATGGACGGATCGCCAGCCAGCAGCAGCTTGACGTTGTCGTCGTTGGGGTTGTTGACCCGTTTGATCGCTTCACTGATGAAGGTCTCGACGTCGGCCGAGTGCTGGCGGATCGGCGCGAGCAGGGCTTCGGCGGCCAGCTTCTCGGGGCCCTCGACGGCGATGCTGTCGCGGAAGGTCGGGCCCTTGATCTTGGATTTTTCCGAGGTATAGCGCTTGGTCAGCACCAGGCGGTAATACAGGGTCTGGTTGCCCTTGGCCCGACGGGCCGACCACGTGACCTTGCGGTTACCGTCCACCCGGTTCACCGCCACACCGTAGTTATTGGAGATGAAGCTCTCGTTGAGGCTGACGTAGTCCATGCTCAGCGGCGGCACGAACATCTGGATCTTCACCGGATCCTTGGCATTGGGGACGAACTCGATCTTGGCGTCGATGTTCCACAAGTCGTCGGTGGCGTCTTCGGTCACCGGAATGCCGAGCACGAAAATCTGATAGGCCGTCACCGACAGGCCCAGCACCACCAGGATGGCGATCAGCATTTTCAAATGGAGGGTAAGAGAGCGCATTGGAATTACTCTGCGGTTTGAGCGGCATTGGCGCAGGCGGGTTTGCCGGCAGCGTATTTGAGACTGGGGTCGACCAGCGCGTCGAAGCGTTTGAGGGCTTCGGAGCCGATCAGTAGCGGGTATTGGAAAGCGCTGCGGTCGGTGAGGTTCACTTCGATGCTGCGCAGGGCCGAGCCCATGCAGATGTCCAGCTCGATGACCGGCCGAGCCGTGTAGTTCTTGCCTTCTTCGGGGTCATAGTCACCGGCGCGGCGTTTGATCTTGCTGACACGGGCCAGCGGACGTTCGATAGGATGCGAATGCGCCGCGTCGATGGCCAGGTAAAAACGCACCCAGGATTCGCCATCGCGTTTGAAGCGCTTGATGTCCCGGGCGCTGAGCGAAGCGGTTTTGGCCCCGGTGTCCAACTTGGCGGCAACCTCCAGGTCGATGCCCTGCAGGGCGGCGTATTCATTGAGGCCGTACACGGTTTTTTCACCCGCCAGAACAAGCCCCGGCAGGCACGTGAAACAAAGGACAGCAGTTAAGGGCTTGAGTGTCATAAATCCTGATGCACAGTGTTCCGTTCGTCGGTTCAGGCCCTGGCATTGCTGCACAAGCTCCCTGGGTTGCCTTCTCTTAATAGATGCAGAGCGGCAAATTGCGGCGGCATTCTAGCACGGTGGTTTTCTGACGCCACCGCCGCCGGGACGCAACCGCTTATCCGACGCACTTGGTTATGGAGGCGGCCCTTATTAGACAATTGTCGACAATGTCTAATTTTACTTTGACGAAAGTGCAGTGATTGGTTAGTTTTTGCCTTATAGATTTATAAGGTGTCGACAATATGCTCGATCAGCTCGAATCACCGGTCTTGGCCCAAGAGGAATCGGAAACCCTTTCCGAGAACGTCTTCCGGCGTATCCAGGCCGCAATCGTGCGAGGCGATATCGCGCCTGGCAGCAAGATCTCCGAGCCCGAACTGGCACGCACCTACGGCATCAGCCGCGGCCCGCTGCGCGAGGCCATCCATCGCCTGGAAGGCCAGCGCTTGCTGGTGCGGGTGCCTCACGTGGGCGCCAGGGTGGTATCCCTGAGCCACGCCGAGTTGCTGGAACTCTATGAAATCCGCGAGTCCCTGGAAGGCATGGCCTGCCGTCTGGCGGCCGAGCGCATGACCGTGGAAGAAATCGACGAGCTGCGCCGGGTCCTGGAAACCCATGAGCGCGACGCGGCGTTCCAGGCCGGTGTCGGTTATTACCAGCAGGAAGGCGACTTCGATTTCCATTACCGGATCATCCAGGGCAGCGGCAACCGCACCCTGACGCAAATGCTCTGCGGCGAGCTGTATCAGTTGGTGCGCATGTACCGCATCCAGTTTTCCACCACGCCCAACCGTCCGCGCCAGGCCTTTGCCGAGCACCACAGGATTCTCGATGCCATCGCCGACCGTGACGGTGAACTGGCTGAATTATTGATGCGCCGGCACATCGGCGCTTCCAAACGCAACATCGCGCGTCATTTCCAGGACAGCGCCGCCACTGAACGAGGTGAGTCATGAGCAACAGCACTCCAGGCCAGCGTTTTCGCGATGCGGTCGCCAACGAGCATCCGCTGCAAGTGGTGGGCACGATCAACGCCAACCACGCGCTGCTGGCCAAACGCGCCGGTTTCAAGGCGATCTACCTGTCGGGCGGCGGCGTGGCGGCCGGCTCCCTGGGCGTGCCGGACCTGGGCATCACCGGCCTGGATGACGTGCTGACCGATGTGCGCCGTATCACCGACGTCTGCGACCTGCCGTTGCTGGTGGACGTGGATACCGGGTTTGGCTCCTCGGCGTTCAATGTGGCCCGCACGGTCAAGTCGATGATCAAGTTCGGCGCGGCGGCCATTCATATTGAAGACCAGGTCGGCGCCAAGCGTTGCGGCCACCGTCCGAACAAAGAGATCGTCTCGCAACAGGAAATGGTCGACCGCATCAAAGCCGCCGTCGACGCGCGCACCGATGACAGCTTCGTGATCATGGCCCGTACCGACGCCCTGGCCGTGGAGGGCTTGGAATCGGCCCTGGACCGCGCCGCCGCGTGCATCGAGGCCGGTGCCGACATGATCTTTCCAGAAGCCATCACCGAACTTGAGATGTACAAGCTTTTCGCCAGCCGCGTGAAAGCCCCGATCCTGGCCAACATCACTGAATTCGGCGCGACACCGCTGTACACCACCGAACAACTGGCGGGCGCCGACGTGTCCCTGGTGCTGTACCCACTGTCGGCCTTCCGCGCCATGAACAAAGCGGCCGAGAACGTCTATACCGCAATCCGCCGCGACGGTACGCAACAGAACGTCATCGACACCATGCAGACTCGCATGGAGCTTTACGATCGCATTGACTACCACACCTTCGAGCAAAAGCTCGATGCGTTGTTCGCGGCGAAAAAATGAACAGAGCGCAGCCTCTACAAATCTAAAAAAATGGAGACAGCAAATGGCCGAAGCAAAAGTACTCAGTGGCGCCGGGCTCCGTGGCCAGGTGGCCGGGCAAACCGCATTGTCCACCGTAGGCCAGTCAGGAGCCGGCCTGACCTATCGCGGTTACGACGTCCGCGAACTGGCGGCTGACGCGCAATTTGAAGAAGTGGCTTATCTGCTGCTGTACGGCGAGCTGCCGACCCAGGCGCAACTGGACGCCTACACAGGCAAACTGAGCCAATTGCGGGACTTGCCCCAAGCCTTGAAAGAGGTGTTGGAGCGCATTCCCGCCGACGCCCACCCAATGGACGTGATGCGCACCGGCTGCTCGTTCCTGGGCAACCTGGAACCGGAGCTGAATTTCTCCGAACAGCATGACAAGACCGACCGCCTGTTGGCCGCGTTCCCGGCGATCATGTGCTACTGGTATCGCTTCAGCCACGAAGGCCAGCGCATCGAGTGTGTGACCGACGAAACCTCCATCGGCGGCCATTTCCTGCACCTGTTGCATGGCAAGAAGCCGAGCGAGCTGCACGTCAAGGTGATGAACGTCTCGCTGATTCTGTATGCCGAGCACGAGTTCAACGCCTCGACCTTCACGGCGCGGGTGTGTGCCTCGACCCTGTCTGACCTGTTTTCCTGCATCACCGCCGCCATCGGTTCGCTGCGCGGCCCGTTGCATGGTGGGGCCAACGAAGCGGCGATGGAGATGATCCAACGCTTCCAGTCGCCGGAGGAGGCGATCAAGGGCACCCTCGGGATGCTCGAGCGCAAGGACAAGATCATGGGCTTCGGCCACGCGATCTATAAGGACAACGACCCGCGCAACGAGGTGATCAAGGGTTGGTCGAAAAAACTTGCCGACGAGGTGGGTGACACGGTGCTGTTCCCGGTTTCCGAGGCCATCGACAAGACCATGTGGGAGCAGAAAAAACTGTTTCCCAACGCCGATTTCTACCATGCCTCGGCGTACCACTTCATGGGCATCCCGACCAAGCTGTTCACGCCGATCTTCGTTTGCTCGCGCCTGACCGGCTGGGCCGCCCACGTCTACGAACAACGTGCCAACAACCGCATCATCCGACCGAGCGCCGAATACACCGGCGTCGAACAGCGCAAGTTCGTGCCAATCGAACAACGCTGAACTGGAGGGTTTTAGCCGCCGGAACTGATTACCCCGAAACCCTGTGGGAGCGAGCTTGCTCGCGATTGCGTACTGATATTCAACATTAATGTGGACGGATACACCGCTATCGCGAGCAAGCTCGCTCCCACAGTGGCCGGGGGGGCTTTGAGGCTGGCGTCAACCTTCTGAAACCACCGTGACCCGAGTGCTGACGATGAACACAGAATTTCGCAAACCGCTGCCCGGCACTTCGCTGGATTATTTCGACGTTCGCGGGGCCGTGGATGCCATCCGGCCTGGCGCTTACGATGGCCTGCCGTATACCTCCAGGGTGCTGGCGGAAAACCTGGTGCGTCGCTGCGATCCGGCGACGCTGGGCGAGTCGCTGCTGCAACTGATCGAGCGCAAGCGCGATCTGGACTTCCCATGGTTTCCGGCCCGGGTAGTGTGCCATGACATCCTCGGCCAGACCGCCCTGGTAGACCTGGCCGGCCTGCGCGACGCCATTGCCCTGCAGGGCGGCGATCCGGCGCAGGTCAATCCGGTGGTGCCGACCCAGTTGATCGTCGACCACTCCCTGGCGGTGGAAAGCGGCGGGTCCGATCCCCAGGCGTTCGCCAAGAACCGCGCCATTGAAGACCGGCGCAACGAAGACCGCTTTCACTTCATCAACTGGACCAAGAAAGCCTTCAAGAACGTCGACGTGATCCCGCCGGGCAATGGGATCATGCACCAGATCAACCTGGAAAAAATGTCACCGGTGATCCAGCAGCGTGACGGCGTGGCGTTCCCCGATACCTGCGTGGGCACTGACAGCCACACCCCCCACGTCGATGCCTTGGGCGTGATCGCCATTGGCGTTGGCGGCCTGGAAGCTGAAAGCGTGATGTTGGGGCGTGCCTCGTGGATGCGCCTGCCGGAAATCATTGGCGTCGAGCTGACCGGCAAGTTGCAACCGGGCATCACCGCCACCGACATGGTGCTGGCGCTGACCGAATTCCTGCGCAAACAAAAAGTCGTCGGTGCCTGGCTGGAGTTTTTCGGTGAAGGCGCCAGCGCCCTGACCTTGGGCGACCGCGCGACCATTTCCAACATGGCCCCGGAATATGGCGCCACGGCGGCGATGTTCTACATCGACCAACAGACTATCGATTACCTGAAGCTCACCGGCCGCGAAGACCAGCAAGTTCAACTGGTCGAGACCTACGCCAAGCAGGCAGGCCTATGGGCCGACACGCTCAAGGGCGCGCAATACGAGCGTGGCTTGACCTTTGATCTGTCGTCGGTGGTGCGCAACATGGCAGGCCCTAGCAACCCCCACGCCCGCGTCGCGGTGTCGGATCTGGCCGCCAAAGGTATCTCCGGTCAGTGGGACGATGTGCCCGGGCAAATGCCCGACGGCGCGGTGATCATCGCGGCTATCACCAGTTGCACCAACACCAGCAACCCGCGCAACGTGATCGCCGCCGGCCTGCTGGCGCGCAACGCCAACCGCCTGGGCCTGACCCGCAAGCCATGGGTCAAGTCGTCCCTGGCGCCGGGGTCGAAAACCGTAGCGCTGTACCTGGATGAAGCCGGTCTGACCAAAGAGCTGGAGCAATTGGGTTTTGGTGTCGTGGCCTTCGCCTGCACCACCTGCAATGGCATGTCCGGTGCGCTGGACCCGCTGATCCAGAAGGAAATCATCGACCGCGACCTGTACGCCACCGCTGTGTTATCGGGCAACCGCAACTTCGACGGGCGCATCCATCCGTACGCCAAACAGGCGTTCCTTGCCTCGCCGCCGCTGGTGGTCGCTTATGCCATCGCCGGGACCATCCGCTTCGACATCGAGAAGGATGTGCTGGGCGTGGTGGACGGTCGCGAGATCCGCCTCAAGGACATCTGGCCGAGCGACGAAGAAATCGATGCGGTGGTCAAGGCCTCGGTGAAGCCGGAGCAGTTCCGTCAGGTGTACATCCCGATGTTCGCCATCCAGGAGGACACCGGGCCAAAAGTGACGCCGCTGTATGACTGGCGCCCGCAAAGCACCTATATCCGTCGCCCGCCGTATTGGGAAGGAGCGCTGGCCGGTGCGCGGCCGCTCAAGGGCATGCGTCCGCTGGCGGTGCTGCCGGACAACATCACCACCGACCACCTGTCGCCGTCCAACGCCATCATGCTCGACAGTGCCGCTGGCGAATACCTGGCGAAAATGGGCCTGCCGGAAGAAGATTTCAACTCTTACGCAACCCATCGGGGCGACCATTTGACCGCCCAGCGTGCGACCTTCGCCAACCCGAAACTGTTCAACGAGATGGTCCTGGAAAACGGCAAGGTCAAGCAGGGTTCGCTGGCCCGGGTCGAGCCGGAAGGCCAGGTCATGCGCATGTGGGAAGCCATCGAAACCTACATGGAGCGCAAGCAGCCGCTGATCATCATCGCCGGTGCCGACTACGGCCAGGGTTCGTCCCGGGACTGGGCGGCCAAGGGCGTGCGCCTGGCCGGTGTCGAGGCGATTGCCGCTGAAGGTTTCGAGCGTATCCACCGCACCAATCTGGTGGGGATGGGGGTGTTGCCGCTGGAGTTCCAGCCGGGCACCGATCGCAAGACCCTGGGCATCGACGGCAGTGAGGTCTATGACGTGATCGGCGAGCGCACCCCGCGTGCGACGCTGACCTTGGTCATCACCCGCAAGAACGGCGAGCGCGTCGAAGTGCCGGTGACCTGCCGTCTCGATACCGCCGAAGAAGTGTCGATCTACGAAGCCGGCGGCGTATTGCAGCGCTTTGCCCAGGACTTCCTGGAATCGGCGGTTGCCGTCTAAATCACAGCTGCGGGCACCCTTGCGGGCCCGCTTGAGGAGCATCATGGCTCACGCACCGCAAATCAGAATCCCCGCCACTTACATGCGTGGTGGCACCAGCAAAGGCGTGTTCTTCAGCTTGCAGGACCTGCCCGAAGCGGCCCGCGTTCCCGGCTCGGTCCGGGATGCTTTGCTGCTGCGGGTGATCGGCAGCCCCGATCCATACGAGAAGCAGATCGATGGCATGGGCGGCGCGACGTCGAGCACCAGCAAGACCGTGATCCTGTCCAAGAGCACCCGAGCCGATCACGATGTCGATTACCTGTTCGGTCAGGTGTCCATCGACAAGCCGTTCGTGGACTGGAGCGGCAACTGCGGCAACCTGTCGGCGGCGGTCGGTTCATTCGCCATCAGCAGTGGTTTGGTGGACGCCAGTCGCATCCCACAAAACGGCGTGGCCGTGGTGCGGATCTGGCAAGCCAATATCAGCAAGACCATCATCGCCCATGTGCCGATCACCGACGGCGCGGTGCAGGAAACCGGTGACTTCGAGCTCGACGGCGTGACCTTTCCGGCGGCTGAAGTGCAACTGGAATTCATGGACCCGGCGGCCGAGGAGGAGGGCGGTGGCGGCTCGATGTTTCCCACCGGCAACCTGGTGGACGACCTTGAGGTGCCTGGTGTTGGTACCTTCAAGGCGACCCTGATCAACGCCGGCATCCCGACGATCTTCATCAATGCCCGGGACGTTGGTTATACCGGCACCGAATTGCAGGGCGCCATCAATGGCGATCCCAAGGCCCTGGCCATGTTCGAAACCATCCGCGCCCACGGCGCCTTACGCATGGGCCTGATTCAGCATCTGGACGAAGCCGCCCAGCGCCAGCACACGCCGAAGGTGGCGTTTGTCGCACCGCCGGCTGACTACCTCTCCTCCAGCGGTAAGGCGGTCTCGGCGCGGGACGTCGATTTGCTGGTGCGAGCACTGTCCATGGGCAAACTGCACCACGCGATGATGGGCACCGCGGCGGTCGCCATCGGCACGGCGGCGGCGATCAGCGGCACGCTGGTGAACCTGGCGGCCGGCGGCATCGACCGCACCGCTGTGCGCTTCGGCCATCCCTCCGGCACCCTGCGCGTCGGCGCTGAGGCCAGCCAGGTCAATGGCGAATGGACCGTGAAAAAAGCCATCATGAGCCGCAGCGCGCGGGTATTGATGGAAGGGTTTGTGCGGGTGCCGGGGGATGTTCTGAACTGACACTTGACCCAGGCAAACCCGTGGTGAACGTGGCGTCTGGAGCATCCGCGATCAAAACTGTGGGAGCGAGCCTGCTCGCGATAGCGATGGTACAGCCCACAAAGAGGCCGGCACAGTCAGCATTGATGTCGCCTGATCCACCGCAATCGCGAGCAAGCTCGCTCCCACAGGGGCGCGCATTCCTGCAATCAGCCCCCTGTCAACGCGGTGACGACCAGGTTCACATTGCTCTCCAGCTCCGCCACCGGGTCGGCGGCGTCGGTGCTCAGGAGCAGTAACTGACTGCCGCCCTCAGTGATGGCTGCTTTCACGGCATCCGCGGGCTGGCGATGATGCAGCACCCGCTTCACGTCGTTGTCTTTCAACGTGGCGGTCAATTGCTTGAGGGCTTCGGGTGTCCATTCGGCGTCGGGCCGGGCATCGGTGCTGATCCCGTCCAGATTCAAGCCGCTTATCAAGTAGCCAAAATGCTCGCTCAGGCTGACCACGCTCAGGTTGTCGGCACTGGCCAGGCGTTTTTCACTCTCGGCGCTGAGCTTGAGCAGGCGTTGCTTGAGCGCCGCCAGGTTGGCGTCGATCTTCGGTTTGGCCGTCGGTGCCAGGCGCACCAGGTCGGCGGCGATGACATCGGCCATCCGTCCCAGGTTATGGCTGGCCATCCACGGTTGGCTCGCCAGGCCATCGACCGATCCCGGTTGCACGGCAATGCCGGGCAGGGCGCCGTCCACCGGGCGGGCGGCATCGACTTCGACGATGCGGATGTTGCTGCGGCGGGCCATGGGGTACAGCGGATCGTCCGGCCACAACGAACGCAGCCCGATCACCGCGTCGGCATCGCTGGCCAGCTTGCTCAGGGCCGGCGCGCCACGGCCGCTGAAGTAGGCATTCTGGCGCGTACCGGGCAGATTGGCCGGCGCGGCGCGCTCCAGGCTGACATCGGTGCCCTTGAGCAACGCTTCACCCAAGCCGTAGGTGACCGGCAACGAAGCAAGCAGGCGCACCGGTGTGCCTTCGGCGGCGAAAGAAGGGCTGTTTACCAGACCGCACAGGGCCACGGCCAATGCCAGTTGTCGCAATGAAAAAACCATTTATCCAAGATTCCCTTTGAGGCTGGGGACAACACCCCGGGCAATGGCGGCCAGGGCAAATGCGATGCCGGCCACGAGAATGATCGCGGCACCGGACGGGATCGGCAGGTCGAAGACAATCGGTGCGAGAATCCCGCACAGGGTGCTGACGGTTGCGATCAGCACGGAGCACCAGAAAAAACCTTTCAACGACTGGCTGAGCAGACGCGCCGCAGCCGCCGGAATCACCAGCAAGGCCCCCACCAGAATTGCGCCGATGACCTTTACCGCCGCCACGGTGATCAGCGTCACCAACACCACGAACAGGTAATCCAGCGTCTTGACCGCCACCCCGCGCACCGCCGCCAGTTGCGGATTGAAACTGGCGAGCATGATGCGGTTGTACAGCGGCAACGCCAAAGCCATCACCAGTGAACCGACCACCGCCAGCACCAGCAGGTCATTGCCATTGACCGTCAGCACCGAGCCGAACAGCACGTTTTCCAGAATGTGCACGTTGATCTTGCCCGCCAGGATCAGCAGCAGGCTGGCGCCCAGGGCCAGGGACACCGAGAGGAAAACGCCGATCAGCGTGTCCGGTGCCAGGCCGGTGCGGTTGCGCAGGTAATTGAGCAGGATGCCGAACAGCAGGCAATAGCCGAACAGGCTGCCGTAGGGCCCGGTGTAGGGTTCGCCGAGCAGGATGCCGACCGCCACGCCGGTCAGCGCCGCGTGGCCCACGGCTTCAGAGAAAAACGCGAAGCGCTTGACCACCACCAGGGTGCCGAGGCCACCCAGCACCGGGCCGATCAGCAGCCCGGCCAGCAACGCATTGACCACAAACCCGTAAGCCAGCGCTTCGGGCAGATAGCCGGACGACGCCCAACCCTGGACCATCAAACGAAAGGCTTCGTAACTCATCAGGCGGCGCTCCCGTTCGGGCGTGGATGGGTGGAAAACAGCGTCAGCAAGCGCTCCGGCGTCAGGGTCTGACGCGGCGGGCCATCGAACAGCACGCGGCGGTTCAGGCCGGTGACGCGGTCAGCCAGGCGCCCGACGGCTTCCAGGTCATGTTCGATCCACAGCACCGTGATGCCGGCTTGGCGCCAGTCTCGCAGCAGGTGTTCAAACACCTGGATGCCGGCCTCGTCCAGCGCCGACATCGGTTCATCCAGCACCAGCAGTTGCGGCGCAGGAATCAGCCCCTGGGCCAACAACACTCGCTGGCGTTCACCGCCGGACAGCGCGCCCATGCGACGCTTGCGTTTGTCCTGCATGCCGACCCGTTCCAGGGCCTGGCCGATAGCGCCGACGTAATGCTTGCTCAGGCCGAGAAAGGCCGGCCGGCGTTGGCACATCGCTGCCATGAAATCATCCACGGTCATAGGCAGGCCGCGGTCGAATTCCAAGGCTTGGGGCACATAGCCGATGACACCGGGCTCACCCGGCCATTGCAGGCTCAAGCGTCCCTGGTGGGGCATCTGCCCGAGCAAGGTCTTGATCAGCGAACTCTTGCCTCCGCCGTTCGGACCCACCAGCGCATGAATGCTGCCCGGCTGCACCTGGAAGGCCACCGCATCGAGAATCGTGGTGCGGCCCAGGTTCAGGCTGACATCGTCGAACTCGATCAAGGGGCCGACGTGTTGCAAGGTGAGCGTTTCCTGGACAGTCATGCGCCGGACTCCTGAATGGCCCGGACCACGGTGTCGAGGTTGCCGGTCATTTCCTTTTCGTACTTCTCGGCGCTGTAGTCGCCGTAGGAAATGTGCGAGAGCGGGTACAGTTTGACCCCCGACTCCCGCTGGATGGTGTCGACGTAGGTGGACGGAAAGTCCATCTCCGAGAAGATCACTTTCACGTCCAGTTCGCGCAGTTGGTCGATGGTCTTCTTCAACTGGCTCGGGCTTGGCTCGATGCCATGGGCCGGCTCGACCACGGCGGTGACCTCCAGGCCGAATTCGCGCAGCAGGTAATCGTAGGCGGCGTGGACCGTGGCGACCCGCAACTCGGCATTGGGGGCCTGGGTCAACTTTGCCAGGGCCGCGGCACGCATTTGTCGCAGGCGCTTGCCATAGGCGCGGGCGTTCTGGGTGTATGCCTTGGCGTTGTCCGGATCAAGCTTGCCCAGCTCCCGGGCGATGTTATTGACCTGGGCAATGGAGGCGCTGATGGACAGGAAGGTATGCGGGTTCACGACCTTGCCGGCGCCCCGGGCGGCGATCCCGGTGGCAGCCAGCAGCGGTACGTTTTCATTGGCTTCGATCACGTTCACGTTCGGGGTTTCGCTGGCGGCGATCATCCGGTCGGCGAAATCGTCATGGCCCACACCGTTGAGCACGATCACATCGAGCCCGCTGATGCGCTTGATGTCCTCGGCACGAGGTTCGTAGGCGTGGGGGTTGAAGCCGGCCGGGATCAGCGGTACCACTTCGGCCTTGTCGCCGACGATGTTGGCCACGTAGCTGTAATAAGGATGCAGGGTGATGCCAATACGCAGGCGCTTGGCCGCTTCGGCGCTGGCCAGTGGTGTGAACAGACAGGCGAGCAGGCCGATCAGCAGGCCCAGCAAAGGGCGGCGTTGAAATGCAATAGACATGGGCAAACGGTCTTCTCTCGAATGAGGACGTGGGGTCAGTGCCGGTGCTGGCGGGTTACGCCGGCGTCGAACTGCGCGACGATCTGCTTCCAGCCGGCGGCGGACAAAGCGGTGTCGTCCAGATCGCTGGAGACGGCGACGCTGTTGCCGCGATTGAGCCAGATGTCCGGGACGGCGTCGGATGCTTCGCCGATGCGCATCAGAAATGAACCGGCGACGGATGGATTTGCACTGGCGCCGAAGTAGGCCCGGTTCTCCACCTGCTGCCAGACATGTCCGCCTCGGCTGACGGAACTGGCATCCTGAGCGAACGGGGCAAAGCCCTCTTCGGCCAGGATTTGCGGGGTAGGCAGGGACTGTTGCTCTTCGCGTAGCAGACGGATCTCATCCAGGGTCACCCGCAGGTCGGCATAGATGCCTTGCTCGGCAGCGCTGAGATCGCGGCGGGCGTCAACTTGATGGGCAGGCACCTCGCTGACGTCATGGGTTTCGCCGTGCCAGGCCACCACCGATCCGGCCACCAGAATGATGATCAGGCACAGCAGCAACACATACAGGGTTTCATGGCCGGCGCCGGCGGGACGGATCACTTGGGTGGTGGGATTGCTCATGGGGCCTCGATATCGGCTTGGTCGATTTCCACCACGTGGCCGGGGCCGGCGTCGAAGAGTACGTAGAACTCGGCGTTGGGCTTCTTGAATGTCAGCGTCGAATCGGCGCCGAGCTTGCCCGGCACCAGGATGGTTTCGTCGTAGCCGATCACATCCAGGGTCACGCCGGGCGCGCCACTGCCGTCGGAAAACCCGCCGGTGCACTGGATCTGCTCAGCGTCGATGGCCTTGCATTCACACATCGGGTTATGGGCCAGGGCGTTGCTGCTGGCACCTGCGCAGAGCAGCAGCACCAGGCTGTTGAGATAGCCGCGGGCAGTCATGGTTGGGCTCCTTGGGTTTTCAGCCAGGCGATGGTGGCCGGCGAGGCCTGGCTCAGGGGTATGGAAGCCTGGTGCATCGAGCCGTCCCAGCCTTCAAGGGTGATCCACAGTTCGGCGTCGAGCCGGGTCTTTTGCGGCACCGGCAACAAGGCGCCCATGCGATAGGGCGAGCCGAAGAAAATCACCCCGGCGGCCCGCAGGCTGCGAGGTTTGCCGATACGCAGATAAGTAGCCTTGACCTGGCTGATGCAGCTTTGGCACAGCGCGGCGTTGAAGTGCTTCATATGGCCTGCCGGTCCATCGAGACGTGGCGCTTCGTCGCGAAACTCTGCAAGGCGCAGGCTCCAGGGGCCGACCTGGACTTCACCGACCTCCCGCTCACCCAGCCCGGCATCACCGCGGAACAACGCGGCTTCGGAGAAGTACTTGGGCATGAAACCCAGTGGGATCAGCAATAGCAGCACGTTGAGGTGAAAGCGCCATTTTTGCCAGAACACACTTAGACGCGATGGCGGCGCGGTGGTGGTGGACGGGGTCACAGGTTGCCCTCCGGCGATTCACGGTGGATGGACGGCTGCAACAACGGCGCAGTTCGAGCTTGCCGGGAAGGTTTTTGGCTGCGCTTGAAGGCATTCGCGGTAGCCAGGGCGGTGCGTTTGGTCCAGATCAGCAGTCCGCTGAGGACCATCATGCTCATGATCAAACCGAAGAAGAACCAGATGAGCTTGATCCAGAGGCCGCCGAAGTCCCCGGTGTGCAACGGACGCATGGATTCGGTGACGAATTCCAGCGCTGTACGGTCCGACAGCAGTCGCGAGGCGGCGACCTCACCGTTATAGGGATTGATGGTGGCGGTCTGGAACATTAGCGGATACCAACCGCGTCCACCGATTTCCAAGTGGCTGTAAGCGTTGCCGGGCAGGCTGACGAAGCTGGTTTCCAGGCCAGGGATTTGCTGGCGGGCGATTTCAATCGCGCGGTCCAGGTTCAGTTGTGATGGCGCGGTACCGTCGGCTGACAGCGGGACACTTTCACGTGATACCACCGGTATGACCGGTGCGCTGGAAATGGAAATCTGGTTGTCCGACAGCAACGCCTCGATCAGGAACCAGGTACCGGTAATGGAAATGACCGCGATGAACCAGATCGACCAGATGCCGCTGAGCCTGTGGAAATCGCCCCAGAAAATGCGTGCGCCGTGGCGGATCCGCAGGGTCGGACGGAAAAAACCCTTCCAGAAACGCTTGTAGACCACCAGCCCGGTCACCAGGGATGCCAGCAGCGGCAGGCCGAGGAGTGACACCAGGTACCATCCCCAGCTGTAACCATTGGTGAACGGTACCAGCCACCAGCCATGCAGGGCACGGGTAAAACCTCTGAAATTGAACGTCGGCGCCGAGCCCTGGACGATGCCGCTGTATGGGTTGACGTAGATCTTGTCGGGGCGCCCGTCGGGGTAGGTCACGCCGACCTCCAGGGCAAAATGCGACTCATCCGGGCGTACGATGCTCTGCACCTGGGTTTGCGGCTGGGCTTGCTTGATGGCGGCGACGACCTGGTCGTAGCTGAGCAGCGCTGCGTCGTCCGAGGGTTTGCTGGCGCGCATCTCGGGATTGACCAGCCAGACGATCTCCTGGCTGACCACCGCCAGCGTGCCGGTGACGCAAACGATGAGGACGAAAAACCAGATGGGCAGTGCCAGCCAGCTATGAACCAGAAACCAGAGTTTGGAGCGGGATTTCTTCGACATGATTTGAACGTCTTGATTCGATGAAAGGCTCGGTATTACGGGCTTCGTAATCCCCTGAACCCTGAAAAGCCGGCCGTGGCTTTTGCCGACGCGACCTGCTGCATCTAATTAAGACGAACGAGCGATGGAAATCCTGAAGCGAAAGATGAAAGAAAATGTTTCGCGTTTGCGAACCGGATGTATTTCCCATCCTGGCTCCAGCAAATCGGCTGGGCGGAAATGTAAAAAAACTGCGGCAAGGGGATGGGGCCCCTCGCCACAAGAGCAGGTTGGCCGTCAGCCCTGCTGTTGAAACATCTCCCTGGCCCGCTGTTCAATCTGTTCCTGAGTCAGATCCTCCTTGTGCGTAGCCAGAAACCACACATGCCCAAAGGGGTCTTTCAAGGTGCCGCTGCGATCACCATAGAACTGATCCTTGACCTCGGAAATCACCGTGCCACCAGCGGCAATCGCTTGGGCGAATGCTTTGTCCACATCTTCGACATAGAGATGCAGGCCTACCGGCACCGATTGTTCTGGGTTACGCAACGGCCCTTGATCACAAGGCGTGCCGAGCATGATCGGGCAATCGCCAATCCGCAGCTCGGCATGACCGACGCCCCCGTCCGGCATGTCCAGGCGCATGACCTCGGTGGCATTGAAGGCTTTTTTGTAGAACTCGATGGCTTCAGCGGCTTTTTGAATGCCCAGGTAGGGCGTGATGCTATGGAAACCTTCAGGAATGGCTTTGACACCCATGACGTTTCTCCTTGTTGTTATGGGGAGGCGAAGAGGGCCTCGCCGATTTGCGCCCATCCACTATAGGACAGCGACTTGGGGGCGGCGCATGACCCGACGAACGTTTCACGGCGCGTCCAGCAGATGCGCTCCCGGCCCGCGCTTGCCCAACACATCGCCCTGGTTACGCAGCGGGCAACCTTCCATCGACAGGCAGCCGCAACCGATGCAACCGTTGAGTCGATCGCGCAGCGCCATCAAGTGGTTGATGCGCTGATCCAGCTCGCGGCTCCACTGGGCTGAGAGGATCTTCCAGTCGTTCGCCGTTGGGGCGCGGTCGTCGGGCAAGGTTTTCAAGGCGCTGCCGATTTCGGCCAACGCAATGCCAAGGCCTTGGGCGACCTTGATCAGCGCCACACGTCGCAACACTTCCCGTGGATAGCGGCGTTGGTTGCCCTGGTTACGATTACTTTTGATCAGCCCCTTGGATTCATAGAAGTGCAGGGCGGTGACGGCCACGCCACTGCGGGCGGCCACTTGGCCGACGGTGAGTTCCTTGTGGACGTTTATCTGTGTCATCGCCTGCATTCTCTGCTTGACCTTGAGTTAACTAGAGGTTTTACCCTGCACGCCATCGGACCGCAAGATCCGCCCTACGTACAGCGAGGACCTTTCATGCAATCACCAAGGAACAATCAGAGTTTTACCCAGTTGATGGAGTTCGACATCGAACCTCAATGGCAACAGGCGCTGGTGACGGCCCTGTCAGAGCAGACCGAGCGGCTGGCCCGGGGGCATGCAGGATTTCTGAGTGCCAGTATCCAGGTCAGCGAGGACGGACGACGGGTTCTCAACTATTTGCATTGGCAAAACCGCGAGGCGGGCGAAGCGGCGTTTCAGAGTTTCGAGCGTGGTGAGCAGGATTTCTGGCGGCTGATCCAGGCCCACAGGGCCAAGGCCGTGACATTCGGCTCGTTCCAGGTGTTGCGCAACATCGAACGCAGTGTCGACAACGCCCTGCATTGCCAGTTGGTCGGTTAAGCGCAGCGGACGATCCGAGCCAGCAATACCCACTATCAAACGGGTTGATTTCTGCCGCGTGAAGGCGGCGGGTAGCCTTTGTTCATCGCCCCACTTCAGAACATTGGATACTTGCCATGAATCGGACTTTTGCTGTTTTGCTGCTGTTAACGGCCACTGTGTTGAGCGGCTGCGCCTCTTCGTCGCCGGAGTTGCGCCCCTACACCGCCGAAGAAACCCGTGAACTGGCCCTTGAAGCCTTGAATCGCCGGGGCCTGTCGTTTGAGGAATATCACGCGAAAAAAGCCGAGTTGCTCGGTCCTTCGCAGAAAAACGTGGGATTCGACGACCAGGGGCAAATGAGCGCCGAGCGAGCCATGAAGCGGTCTGGGCGGCCGAGCTGAGGACTGTACTGCTCGAAGTTTTGCCTAACTGTCCATGGGTTTGGCTCAGGACGTGGGGTAGGGTCATGACTTGACTGACCGTCCCATTGGATATGCCTGCCATGACCCTTTCGCTTGACCTGTTGCTGGGCTTCGCCCTGTTTGCCCTGGTGACCTCGATCACCCCCGGTCCCAACAACACCATGTTGCTGGCCTCGGGCGTCAATTTCGGTTTCAACCGCACGATTCCTCACATGCTGGGCATCACCTGCGGCTTCTTTTCCCTGGTGCTGGCGGTGGGGCTTGGCCTGGGCGCGGTGTTCCAGACCTACCCTCTGCTCTACACCGTACTGCGCTACGTGGGTGCGACCTACCTGTTGTACCTGGCGTGGAAAATCGCCCACTCCGGGCCGGTCTCTGAAAACCGGCCAGGGGACAGCACGCCCATCAGCTATTGGGGCGCGGCGGCGTTTCAGTGGGTCAATCCCAAGGCCTGGATCATGGCCATCGGCGCCATCAGCACCTACACGCCGCTTCAAGGTTATTTCTTCAATGTGGTGGTTATCGCCGCGGTGTTTGCCCTGATCAACCTGCCGAGCGTAAGCCTGTGGGTGGTGTGCGGCAGTCTGTTACGCAATCTTTTGCGTGATCGTCGCTGGCTGCGCCTGTTCAACTGGGGGATGGCGCTGTTGTTGGTCGCCTCGTTGTATCCGTTGCTGCTCGAAAGCATCGGCTAAGGGCTGAGCTTGAGGCGGATGCCTGTTAAGCTCGCTGATCAGTCGCTGTGGTTGATATCCAGAGCCCTTGGTGCAAGCGAACAACACTATTTTACGAGCAGGAGAAACGATGAGTACCGAGCCTTTGACCCATGGACTGGTTCCCCAGCGCCTGGCCCGAATCCGCCAATTGATGAATCGCGAAGGCATTCACGCATTGCTGGTGCCATCGGCTGACCCGCATCTGTCGGAATACCTGCCGGGCTATTGGCAAGGACGGCAATGGCTGTCGGGGTTTCATGGCTCGGTTGGGACTCTGATCGTCACGGCGGACTTCGCGGGCGTCTGGGCGGATAGCCGTTATTGGGAGCAGGCCACCAAGGAGCTTGAAGGCAGCGGTATTGAACTGGTCAAGCTCATTCCCGGTCAGGCTGGCCCGCTGGATTGGCTGGCCGAACAGACGCCTGAAGGCGCAGCGGTGGCGGTTGATGGCGCGGTCATGGCTGTGGCCTCGGCCCGGACCCTGAGCGACAAGCTTGAGGCACGCGGGGCGCGGTTGCGCACCGACATGGATCTGCTCAAGGAGGCCTGGAGCGACCGCCCAAGCCTGCCGAGCCAACCGGTTTATGCCCATCTGCCGCCGCAGGCGACCGTCAGCCGGGTCGAGAAACTCGCCAAGCTGCGGGAAACCCTCAAGGAGCGCGGTGCCCAGTGGCATTTCATCGCCACGCTGGATGACATCGCCTGGCTGTTCAACTTGCGCGGTGCGGATGTGTCGTTCAACCCGGTATTCGTTTCCTTTGCCTTGATCAGCCAGCAACAGGCAACGCTGTTCGTGGCCCTGGATAAGGTCGATGCGTCGCTGCGTGCCGTTCTTGAACAGGACGGCGTGACCCTGCGTGATTACAGCGAAGCGGCGGCCGCATTGCGGGAGGTGCCCAGTGGCGCGAGCCTGCAGATCGATCCGGCGCGGGTCACGGTCGGTTTGCTGGATAATCTGGACAGTGGCGTGAAGCTGGTCGAGGGACTCAACCCTACGACGCTGGCCAAGTCTCGCAAAAGCCTGGCCGACGCCGAGCACATTCGTCGGGCCATGGAGCAGGACGGTGCGGCGCTTTGCGAGTTCTTTGCCTGGCTGGAAAGCGCCTGGGGTCGCGAGCGCATTACCGAACTGACCATCGATGAGCACCTGACCGCCGCCCGTACACGCCGGCCGGAATTTGTCTCACTGAGCTTCAATACCATTGCCGCGTTCAACGCCAACGGCGCGATGCCCCATTACCACGCCACGGAGCAAGCCCACGCGGTCATCGAGGGCGATGGCTTGCTGCTGATCGATTCTGGCGGCCAATACCTGGGTGGTACCACCGATATCACCCGTATGGTGCCAGTCGGAACGCCTACCGTGGAGCAGAAGCGGGATTGCACTCGCGTGCTCAAGGGCGTGATTGCCTTGTCTCGCGCCAAATTTCCACGGGGCATTCTGTCGCCCTTGCTGGACGCCATCGCTCGCGCGCCGATCTGGGCCGAGCAGGTGGACTACGGTCATGGCACTGGTCACGGCGTCGGTTACTTTCTCAACGTTCATGAAGGCCCGCAGGTGATTGCCTATCAGGCCGCCGCCGCGCCGCAAACAGCGATGCAGGCGGGCATGATCACCTCTATCGAACCGGGCACTTATCGTCCGGGCCGTTGGGGGGTACGCATCGAGAACCTGGTGTTGAATCGCGAGGCGGGGAGCAGCGAGTTCGGCGACTTCCTCGAGTTCGAAACCCTGACCCTGTGCCCGATCGACACGCGCTGCCTGGAGCCGTCCTTGCTGACCCAGGACGAAAAAGACTGGTTCAACGCCTACCATGCCGAGGTTCAGCGTCGATTGAGCCCGTTGCTGGAAGGCGACGCGCTGCAATGGCTGAACACGCGGACGCAGGCGATCTGATGTAAGGCATCAGCCCAGGGCTTCACGGACGAAGTCCAGCCGATCCTGGCCGAAGAACAGCTCGTCGCCGACGAACATGCTCGGGGCGCCGAACACGCCCCGTTTAATCGCTTCTTCGGTGGTGATCTTGAGTGCTTCCTTGACCTGCTCGTTGCTCGTCAGGGCCAGCACATGATCGGGATCAAAATGGCCTTGGCTCAACACCTCCGCGACTGTTGCCGGGTCGTTGAGGTTGCGGCCGTCCACCCACAGGGCGCGAAACAGGCAATCGATGAAGGCCTCGAATCGTTCGGGATGGTGCAGTTGCATGCCGGTCACGGCGCGCATCAGTAACAGCGTATTGATCGGGAAGTGCGGATTGAGCTTGAAGTCAACGCCGTAGAGGTTGGCGAAGCGATTCAAATCCTTGAATAGATAAGGCCCCTTGGCCGGCACGGTAACCGGTGACGCATTGCCGGTCGCTTTGAAGACGCCACCAAGCAGCATCGGACGGTAGATCAACTGACTGTTGGTTTGCGCGCACAGGGTCGGTAGTTGGGTATAGGCCAGGTAGGTGGTCGGGCTGCCGAGGTCGAAGAAAAACTCCACGGATTTGCTCATGGTATCTGCGCTCTTGTTATTGTGAGGGGGGGCGGTTTACCAGCGTTCGCTCCAGGGCCGCAGGTCCAGCTCGAAGGTCCAAGCGTCGCGGGGTTGGGCGTGCAGATACCAATAGTTGTCGGCGATGTGTTCGGGGTTGAGAATGCCGTCCGCATCCTTGGTTGCATATTTTTCCGGAAAGTTATCGCGGATGAAGTCGGTGTCGATGGCGCCATCCACCACCACATGGGCTACATGAATATTCATCGGCCCCAGTTCACGGGCCATGCTTTGGGCCAATGCGCGTATGCCATGTTTGGCCCCTGCGAAGGCGGCGAACCCTGAAGCCCCGCGCAGTCCTGCTGTGGCGCCGGTGAACAGAATCGTCCCGCGCTGGCGCGAGGCCATGCGTTTGGCCACTTCCCGAGCATTGAGGAAACCGGAAAAACAGGCCATCTCCCAAATCTTGAAATATTTGCGCGCGGTCTCTTCAAGGATGCTGCAGGGCACGTTGGCGCCGATGTTGAATACAAAGGCTTCAATCGGACCGATCTGGCTTTCGATTTGCTCGATCAGCGCGACCACCTCGTCTTCCTTGCGCGCGTCACAGGCAAAACCATGCGCATCACCGCCCTGAGCCCGAATTGAATCGACCAATGGCGCGAGTTTGTCAGCGCTGCGGCGGGTAACACAGGCCACGAAACCTTCCTGCGCAAAACGTTTGGCTATTGCGCCACCGGTGGCATCGCCTGCGCCAACAACCAGTACGACCTTCTTGTTATTCATGATTAGCCTCATTGGTAAACGATCGTTAGCTAAACGGACGTTATGCTAAGATCCGGCAAGCGTCAAGGTGGGCAATCAGAGGCCAGATATATGCGTTATTCAGCCAATCACAAATTGGAGACCCGAGAGAAACTGCTCGCCAGCAGTGCCATGTCCGCCAAGAAATCGGGGTTTTCCACTGTCGGTGTCGATGGCCTGATGAAGGCGATCGGCTTGAGCGGCGGGGCGTTCTACAGTCACTTCTCATCCAAGGATGAGCTTTTCAAGGCGATCGTCGAGCGAGAGTTGGCGCAAAGCCTGGAGCGCTTGAGTGGTGAGAAGGTTCTGGACTCACAGAAACTGGAGCGATGTCTCAAGCAGTACCTGAGCATGAGCCACGTCGAACAGCCGGAGGCGGGGTGTGCGCTGCCGGTGCTGGGCGCTGAGATCGCGCGGTCCGATGTGCAGGTGAGGGAGGCGGCGCAAACATGGATCTGTCGTTTGCATGAAAGCTGGGCGCGGATATTGGGAAGCGAAAGCCTGTCTTGGGTCATTCTGTCGCAATGCGTGGGCGCGTTGGTTGTCGCCCGCATGCTGGCCACGCCAGAGGTCCAGCGTGATGTCCTCAAGTCCAGTCATGATGAGATCAGTCGTCGAATAGCCCAGCAGCGACCCGACTGACCCGCTGCCTATTTACAGATGACGATCATGCTGCGACTGGTATAGCCGGCGGGGTTGAGTCCGAAAGGATAATCCCCCGGCTCCTCGACAGCGTCGCCCGACTTTGCGATCACCCTGTAACCTTTGGGGGCGCATGAATTGGCGGCGCTGGCGGCGCATTGTTCCCAGGACGAGGACAAGCCGGAGCAGTTGATGTGCAAACCCTTTTTACCGCGTTTGACTTCAGTCTTTGTTGTCGCTGCGCAGCCCGCAATTGCAAGCACAACGATCAATATCAAAATTCGCTTCATTCCCGTCCTTATCACCGCCGCGGATCTTATGTCTGCTTGCGATTGTGTTCGCTTTTGCTTTAAGCGTTCGTGACGTCCTGTATGAAAATTCCATGTCTGACATTAGGTTACGGGCTAAACATGGCCTAAATGTGCGGTAAATACCAGAGCTTCGTTAAATCCTGCCTCAATCAACCGCGATGGCGGGCTTCGCGGCGCTACCCATCGTCAGCGTTGCGCCGACTGACGCCAGGATGATGCAGCCAATGGCGGCCCATTGAGCCAGGGATAAGTACTCCTGAAGAAACACCAGTCCTGAGAGCGCACCGAAGGCAGGTTCTATGCTCATGAGTGTGCCGAAAGTACGGGCTGGCATCCGTGTGAGGGAGATCATCTCCAGCGTGTAGGGCAGGGCAGTGGACAGAATGGCGACGCCAATGGCGATCGGAATCAGGCTCGGCGTCAGTAATGCGGCCCCTGCGTGGACGATACCGATAGGCGCGACGAAGAGGGCCGCGATCATGACCCCCAGTGCGGCGGTTTGCACGCCGTTGTCCGCGCCAGCCTTCTGGCCAAACAGGATGTACAGTGCCCAGCAGAATCCCGCACCCAGGGCATAACCGGCACCGACCAGGTCGATACCGCTGCTGGTGGCTCCAGTGGGTATCAATAGAAGCAGGCCGGTGATCGCCAGGGCAATCCAGAGAAAATCGATGGCTCGCCGCGAAGCGTAAATGGCAACCGCCAGAGGGCCGGTAAATTCCAGTGCCACGGCAATTCCCAGCGGAACCGTTTGCAGCGACATATAGAAAAGAAAGTTCATGCCGCCCAACGCCATCCCATAAACGATCACGGTGCGCAGGGATTGAGCTGAGAGTTTGGCGCGCCATGGCCGCAGCAGCAACAGCATGATGAGGCTGGCAAAGATAAGCCGCAGCGTCGTGGTGCCTTGTGCGCCCACAACCGGGAACATGCTTTTGGCAAGTGAAGCTCCCGACTGGATGGATGCCATGGCAATCAATAGAAGGGCGACCGGGTAAAGAGTGGTTGCCAGGCTGCGATGTGGGAGAGTCATTGCTAAGCGTCGTCCAAGATAAAAGCGGGGGGAAGGCTGGTGTGCGCAATATACTGCGCAATCGCAGCGATTCCGTCTATATATAAGGAGGATTTCAGCGAGGTGCTTCTGGCTGGATAGAAAAATCAAATTAAGGGTTGACGGCAAATTCTGGACGTCTATAATTCGCCCCACTTCCGGCGCAGTCGAAACGGAAAACTCCTTGAGTTTCAATGAGTTAAACGATTTTAGACAGCGCAGGGCTTCAGGTCATCGAAGCTTGGGAAGCAGTTGGTGGGGCGGTTTTTCTGGCTCCGTTAACGATTCGATCTTCTCGATCGAAAGCGTCAAAAAGAGGTGTTGACAGCAGCGAGTAACGCTGTAGAATTCGCCTCCCGCTAACGAGAGATCGGAAGCGCAAGTGGTTGAAGTTGCAGAGGAAACTTTGAAAACTTCTTAAAATAACCGCTTGACAGATACGCTGGGCGCTGTAGAATGCGCGCCTCGGTTGAGACGAAAGGCTCAACCCACCGCTCTTTAACAACTGAATCAAGCAATTCGTGTGGGTGCTTGTGGAGTCAGACTGCTAGTCAACAGATTATCAGCATCACAAGTTGCTCCGCGAGAAATCAAAGATGTAACCAACGATTGCTGAGCCAAGTTTAGGGTTTTCTCAAAACCCAAAGATGTTTGAACTGAAGAGTTTGATCATGGCTCAGATTGAACGCTGGCGGCAGGCCTAACACATGCAAGTCGAGCGGTAGAGAGGTGCTTGCACCTCTTGAGAGCGGCGGACGGGTGAGTAAAGCCTAGGAATCTGCCTGGTAGTGGGGGATAACGCTCGGAAACGGACGCTAATACCGCATACGTCCTACGGGAGAAAGCAGGGGACCTTCGGGCCTTGCGCTATCAGATGAGCCTAGGTCGGATTAGCTAGTTGGTGAGGTAATGGCTCACCAAGGCGACGATCCGTAACTGGTCTGAGAGGATGATCAGTCACACTGGAACTGAGACACGGTCCAGACTCCTACGGGAGGCAGCAGTGGGGAATATTGGACAATGGGCGAAAGCCTGATCCAGCCATGCCGCGTGTGTGAAGAAGGTCTTCGGATTGTAAAGCACTTTAAGTTGGGAGGAAGGGCATTAACCTAATACGTTAGTGTTTTGACGTTACCGACAGAATAAGCACCGGCTAACTCTGTGCCAGCAGCCGCGGTAATACAGAGGGTGCAAGCGTTAATCGGAATTACTGGGCGTAAAGCGCGCGTAGGTGGTTCGTTAAGTTGGATGTGAAATCCCCGGGCTCAACCTGGGAACTGCATTCAAAACTGTCGAGCTAGAGTATGGTAGAGGGTGGTGGAATTTCCTGTGTAGCGGTGAAATGCGTAGATATAGGAAGGAACACCAGTGGCGAAGGCGACCACCTGGACTGATACTGACACTGAGGTGCGAAAGCGTGGGGAGCAAACAGGATTAGATACCCTGGTAGTCCACGCCGTAAACGATGTCAACTAGCCGTTGGGAGCCTTGAGCTCTTAGTGGCGCAGCTAACGCATTAAGTTGACCGCCTGGGGAGTACGGCCGCAAGGTTAAAACTCAAATGAATTGACGGGGGCCCGCACAAGCGGTGGAGCATGTGGTTTAATTCGAAGCAACGCGAAGAACCTTACCAGGCCTTGACATCCAATGAACTTTCCAGAGATGGATTGGTGCCTTCGGGAACATTGAGACAGGTGCTGCATGGCTGTCGTCAGCTCGTGTCGTGAGATGTTGGGTTAAGTCCCGTAACGAGCGCAACCCTTGTCCTTAGTTACCAGCACGTCATGGTGGGCACTCTAAGGAGACTGCCGGTGACAAACCGGAGGAAGGTGGGGATGACGTCAAGTCATCATGGCCCTTACGGCCTGGGCTACACACGTGCTACAATGGTCGGTACAGAGGGTTGCCAAGCCGCGAGGTGGAGCTAATCCCACAAAACCGATCGTAGTCCGGATCGCAGTCTGCAACTCGACTGCGTGAAGTCGGAATCGCTAGTAATCGCGAATCAGAATGTCGCGGTGAATACGTTCCCGGGCCTTGTACACACCGCCCGTCACACCATGGGAGTGGGTTGCACCAGAAGTAGCTAGTCTAACCTTCGGGGGGACGGTTACCACGGTGTGATTCATGACTGGGGTGAAGTCGTAACAAGGTAGCCGTAGGGGAACCTGCGGCTGGATCACCTCCTTAATCGACGACCGCAGCTGCTCCATGAGCTCCCACACGAATTGCTTGATTCATTGAAGAAGACGATAGAAGCAGCTTTAAGCTCCAAGCTGATAGCTCAACGCTAACAGTTACGCGCTCGAAATTGGGTCTGTAGCTCAGTTGGTTAGAGCGCACCCCTGATAAGGGTGAGGTCGGCAGTTCGAATCTGCCCAGACCCACCAATTTTGTTATGGGGCCATAGCTCAGCTGGGAGAGCGCCTGCCTTGCACGCAGGAGGTCAGCGGTTCGATCCCGCTTGGCTCCACCATAAACTGCTTCTGAAAGCTTAGAAATGAGCATTCCACCAAGACGGTGCTGAATGTTGATTTCTAGTCTTTTGATTAGATCGTTCTTTAAAAATTTGGGTATGTGATAGAAAGATAGACTGAACGTTACTTTCACTGGTAACGGATCAGGCTAAGGTAAAATTTGTGAGTTGCTCTTAGAGCATGCGAATTTTCGGCGAATGTCGTCTTCACAGTATAACCAGATTGCTTGGGGTTATATGGTCAAGTGAAGAAGCGCATACGGTGGATGCCTTGGCAGTCAGAGGCGATGAAAGACGTGGTAGCCTGCGAAAAGCTTCGGGGAGTCGGCAAACAGACTTTGATCCGGAGATGTCTGAATGGGGGAACCCAGCCATCATAAGATGGTTATCTTGTACTGAATACATAGGTGCAAGAGGCGAACCAGGGGAACTGAAACATCTAAGTACCCTGAGGAAAAGAAATCAACCGAGATTCCCTTAGTAGTGGCGAGCGAACGGGGACTAGCCCTTAAGTGGCTTTGAGATTAGCGGAACGCTCTGGAAAGTGCGGCCATAGTGGGTGATAGCCCTGTACGCGAAAATCTCTTAGTCATGAAATCGAGTAGGACGGAGCACGAGAAACTTTGTCTGAATATGGGGGACCATCCTCCAAGGCTAAATACTACTGACTGACCGATAGTGAACTAGTACCGTGAGGGAAAGGCGAAAAGAACCCCGGAGAGGGGAGTGAAATAGATCCTGAAACCGTATGCGTACAAGCAGTGGGAGCCCACTTTGTTGGGTGACTGCGTACCTTTTGTATAATGGGTCAGCGACTTATTTTCAGTGGCGAGCTTAACCGAATAGGGGAGGCGTAGCGAAAGCGAGTCTTAATAGGGCGTCTAGTCGCTGGGAATAGACCCGAAACCGGGCGATCTATCCATGGGCAGGTTGAAGGTTAGGTAACACTGACTGGAGGACCGAACCGACTACCGTTGAAAAGTTAGCGGATGACCTGTGGATCGGAGTGAAAGGCTAATCAAGCTCGGAGATAGCTGGTTCTCCTCGAAAGCTATTTAGGTAGCGCCTCATGTATCACTGTAGGGGGTAGAGCACTGTTTCGGCTAGGGGGTCATCCCGACTTACCAAACCGATGCAAACTCCGAATACCTACAAGTGCCGAGCATGGGAGACACACGGCGGGTGCTAACGTCCGTCGTGAAAAGGGAAACAACCCAGACCGTCAGCTAAGGTCCCAAAGTTATGGTTAAGTGGGAAACGATGTGGGAAGGCTTAGACAGCTAGGAGGTTGGCTTAGAAGCAGCCACCCTTTAAAGAAAGCGTAATAGCTCACTAGTCGAGTCGGCCTGCGCGGAAGATGTAACGGGGCTCAAACCATACACCGAAGCTACGGGTATCACTTAGGTGATGCGGTAGAGGAGCGTTCTGTAAGCCTGTGAAGGTAAGTTGAGAAGCTTGCTGGAGGTATCAGAAGTGCGAATGCTGACATGAGTAACGACAATGGGTGTGAAAAACACCCACGCCGAAAGACCAAGGTTTCCTGCGCAACGTTAATCGACGCAGGGTTAGTCGGTCCCTAAGGCGAGGCTGAAAAGCGTAGTCGATGGAAAACAGGTTAATATTCCTGTACTTCTGGTTATTGCGATGGAGGGACGGAGAAGGCTAGGCCAGCTTGGCGTTGGTTGTCCAAGTTTAAGGTGGTAGGCTGAGATCTTAGGTAAATCCGGGATCTTAAGGCCGAGAGCTGATGACGAGTTACCCTTTGGGTGACGAAGTGGTTGATGCCATGCTTCCAAGAAAAGCTTCTAAGCTTCAGGTAACCAGGAACCGTACCCCAAACCGACACAGGTGGTTGGGTAGAGAATACCAAGGCGCTTGAGAGAACTCGGGTGAAGGAACTAGGCAAAATGGCACCGTAACTTCGGGAGAAGGTGCGCCGGTGAGGGTGAAGCACTTGCTGCGTAAGCCCACGCCGGTCGAAGATACCAGGCCGCTGCGACTGTTTATTAAAAACACAGCACTCTGCAAACACGAAAGTGGACGTATAGGGTGTGACGCCTGCCCGGTGCCGGAAGGTTAATTGATGGGGTTAGCTAACGCGAAGCTCTTGATCGAAGCCCCGGTAAACGGCGGCCGTAACTATAACGGTCCTAAGGTAGCGAAATTCCTTGTCGGGTAAGTTCCGACCTGCACGAATGGCGTAACGATGGCGGCGCTGTCTCCACCCGAGACTCAGTGAAATTGAAATCGCTGTGAAGATGCAGTGTATCCGCGGCTAGACGGAAAGACCCCGTGAACCTTTACTATAGCTTTGCACTGGACTTTGAATTTGCTTGTGTAGGATAGGTGGGAGGCTTTGAAGCGTGGACGCCAGTTCGCGTGGAGCCATCCTTGAAATACCACCCTGGCAACTTTGAGGTTCTAACTCAGGTCCGTTATCCGGATCGAGGACAGTGTATGGTGGGTAGTTTGACTGGGGCGGTCTCCTCCTAAAGAGTAACGGAGGAGTACGAAGGTGCGCTCAGACCGGTCGGAAATCGGTCGTAGAGTATAAAGGCAAAAGCGCGCTTGACTGCGAGACAGACACGTCGAGCAGGTACGAAAGTAGGTCTTAGTGATCCGGTGGTTCTGTATGGAAGGGCCATCGCTCAACGGATAAAAGGTACTCCGGGGATAACAGGCTGATACCGCCCAAGAGTTCATATCGACGGCGGTGTTTGGCACCTCGATGTCGGCTCATCACATCCTGGGGCTGAAGCCGGTCCCAAGGGTATGGCTGTTCGCCATTTAAAGTGGTACGCGAGCTGGGTTTAGAACGTCGTGAGACAGTTCGGTCCCTATCTGCCGTGGACGTTTGAGATTTGAGAGGGGCTGCTCCTAGTACGAGAGGACCGGAGTGGACGAACCTCTGGTGTTCCGGTTGTCACGCCAGTGGCATTGCCGGGTAGCTATGTTCGGAAAAGATAACCGCTGAAAGCATCTAAGCGGGAAACTTGCCTCAAGATGAGATCTCACTGGGACCTTGAGTCCCCTGAAGGGCCGTCGAAGACTACGACGTTGATAGGTGGGGTGTGTAAGCGCTGTGAGGCGTTGAGCTAACCCATACTAATTGCCCGTGAGGCTTGACCATATAACACCCAAGCAATTTGCTGACCCGATACAGGGCACCAGATTGCGGTGTGTGAAGACGCTATGAACCGAAAGTTCGCACAACACACAAATCTATCGCATACCCATTCGCTGGAACGTGACCGCAAGGCACGCGCTGGCTACCGAATTTCTTGACGACCATAGAGCATTGGAACCACCTGATCCCATCCCGAACTCAGCAGTGAAACGATGCATCGCCGATGGTAGTGTGGGGTTTCCCCATGTGAGAGTAGGTCATCGTCAAGATTAAATTCCGAAACCCCTATCTGCTGATGCAGGTAGGGGTTTTGTTTTTGTGCCGAAAAAAAAGGATCACCTGAAGAGGTCATCCTTTTTTTGCATCAATGATTAAGCCCCTGGGACCGGGCAGCTCAGATCACCTTCTTCGCACTTGAGGTAGGTCTTGAACGTCTCGACCCGGGCCTTGGTTACGGCTGTGGTGCAATTGCTGTGGACCAGCGGATAGACGCTACCCCCTTCGACTCCGGAGGCAGAAAAATTGCATTCGGCGTCACGGAAGCTGATCCAGGCCCGCTGTGCCTTGACCAGTAGCTGCTTGGCCTGCGGGTCATCTTTAAGGCGTGCAGTGATCTGCTTGTACAGACTGTTCAGCTCGTCGTCAGCGGCTTTGTTCTCTTGGGCTGCGCACTGGTTCATTGCTCCCTGGGTGCTAGCATTGGCGCAGTCATCGGCTTGGACAATACTGATAAAAAGCAGCGGCGTCAGGCCCAGAAACAAGCGTGGGAACATGGTCGATCTCTCCTTGATGGGATTTCTAAATGCCGAAGGAGTGTACCCAAACGCTGGGTCGATACAACTTTCTGGTTGGCCTCGTGGTCTTACAGGCCTAGTGTTGAACACAGGAGGTGACTCATGCATTCATCTGATCGCATCGAAAGAAAAATTCTGCTCAAGGCGCCGCGCTCTCAGGTCTGGCGGGCCTTGGCCAATGCCGAAGCCTTCGGTCAATGGTTCGGCGTCGCGCTTGAGGGCAGACGATTTGTCGCGGGCGAGCGTACCCAGGGGCAGATCACCTATCCTGGTTATGAACACCTTATCTGGGACGTTGCGGTAGAGCGGGTCGAGCCGGAGCGGGTTTTTTCGTTTCGCTGGCATCCGTACGCCATTGAACCGCAGGTGGACTACTCTCAGGAACCCGAAACGAGGGTTCAGTTCGAACTTGAAGACATGGATGGCGGCACCTTGCTCAAAGTGGTGGAGTCGGGCTTTAACGGTATCCCGGAGGCACGTCGGCTTAAGGCTTTTCGTATGGACAGCCGTGGTTGGGACGAGCAGATGGCTAATATCGAAGCATTCCTGGCCAAGGCCTGATCCTCAGTGTTTGAGCACTCTAAGGGTTTACGGAAGGGCTGCTATAGCGAATGTCTTACACGCCATAGTTGCTATATCGTCTGTTGCGCTTTGGATCCGATGCGTATTCTGTACTCAACCACTGAAGCACAGGGAGTGCTTCAGGATCAGGGACGATCGACCTTGCAAGGATGGCTATCGACAGGGAGTCGTGATGGTCTTGGAAAAACCCGCCTCGGCGGGTTTTTTTTCGTCTGCAGAAAAGCCGACCTATCAAGCCAGGCGTTGCGCCATGGTGCGGTCCGAACCATCAGCGGCAAGTGCCTGCCCAGGTGTGCGGTCCGAGCCATCAGCGGCAAGAGTCTGCCCAGGCGTGCGGTCCGAACCATCAGCGGCAAGAGTCTGCCCAGGCGTGCGGTCCGAACCATCAGCGGCCACAGGCTGCTGATATCCGAGCGTTTGCGTAAAGAAACGGTCCTGCTGCTGGCTGGGCAGGGCAAAGGCGCTGACGCTCAGGACGAAAGTGGTAACGGCGATCAAGGAACTGAAAGTTTTCATGGCGATGACTCCGGTCATATCAAAAGGGGTTGAGTGCCGGGTCGTTCAGATGTCGCGATCTGCTGAACCCGTTGCAGCCCGGACGGTAGTCTTGCTGCATGGGTTCAGAGTAGGGGCGAGGAGGGGGACGCCGTTAGACGGATACTGCCCTTGGTTTGCCTGATCCTGTTTGTGTGAAGGATCAGGCGCGACTCATCTGCAAGGCCTCGGCACGTAGCCGGGCGATGTCCTTGCTCGGCGAGGCCCCGAATAGACGGCTGTATTCGCGGCTGAACTGCGAGGGGCTTTCATAGCCCATTTTGTAGCCGATTGACGAAACGTCGCTGTTCTCCGCCAGCAGCAGCCGTCGGGCTTCCTGCAGGCGCAGCTGTTTCTGGTATTGCAGCGGGCTCATGGCGGTCACGGCTTTGAAGCGATGGTGCAATGCCGAAGGGCTGAGATTGATCATTTGTGCCAGGCTATCGATGCTCAGCGGCTCGGCATAATGGGTGTTGAGCCACTCGATTGCGCGACTGATACGGTGGGTTTGCGTGTCGGGGATGGCAATTTCGTGCAAGCGCTGGCCCTGGGCACCCCGTAGCAGGCGGTAGAAAATTTCCTGTTGGGCCAAGGGCGCGAGCGTGGCGATATCGTCCGGACTCTCCAGCAGCCGCAGCAAACGCAACACCGCATCGAGCAGCGGCGCGTCGATGCGGTCCAGGAATAGTCCTCGATCGGTCCGTTGGGCCGGTACCCCAATGGGGCTTGCGTCGGCGATCAGACGGCAGATCTGCGCCGGGTCGATATCCAGGCGAATGCACAGGTAGGGGCGTTCGGGGCTGGCTTCGATCACCTGACCCGCCAACGGCAGGGTGACCGAGACCACCAGGTAGTTGAGCGAATCATAGACGTAGCATTCATCCGCCAGCCGAACCTCTTTGCGCCCCTGGACGATCACGCACAAACCGGGCTTGTGGATCGTGTGCAGGGCTTCGGTGGGCTGGTCGCTACGGATCAGGTGCAAGGTCTCGATGGCGGTGGGATGAACGCCGAATTCCGGGGCGAAGCGCTTCATCAGTTCCGCCAGTTCGGTGCGGCGCTGGTTGACGCCGTCCTCAGGCGTTACGTGTATGGACGTGGATACCGACATGCCGATCTATCTCCCTGGCCAAATGGGTGGACCGCGCTAGTAAAGCCGATTGTGCGTCCGGCGACCAGAGGCGGTTTTATCGCTACAGGATCGTGCAAGGGCGCAGGAGGATCCGGCTAACCCAGACACGGATCTGCTCCCTAATCTGGACCTGTCAAAACGCTCCCATCGGGGGGCCATACATCCAGACGAGGAAACCATCATGTCCGCTATTCAAAACAAAGTTGTGGTGATCACCGGCGCCAGCAGCGGTATTGGCGAAGCCGCCGCACGGTTGCTGGCTGCCCGGGGCGCACGAGTGGTGCTGGGTGCGCGACGCGTCGATCGCTTGCAGGCGCTGGTGCAGGAACTTGAAGCCGACGGCCAGCAGGCTGCTTGCAAAGCCGTGGACGTGACGCGCCGTGATGATGTGCAGAGCCTGATCGACTTCGCTGTCGAGCGATTCGGCAAGGTCGATGTGATCGTCAACAACGCCGGGGTCATGCCGCTCTCCAAACTCGAGGCGCTGAAAGTTGACGAGTGGGATCGCATGATCGACGTCAACATTCGCGGCGTACTCCACGGCATCGCCGCTGGTTTGCCTTTGATGCAACGCCAGCGCAGTGGCCAGTTCATCAACATTGCTTCCATTGGTGCCTACACGGTCAGTCCGACGGCGGCGGTGTACTGCGCCACCAAGTTCGCCGTGCGGGCGATTTCCGAGGGGTTGCGCCAGGAGGTCGGTGGTGACGTGCGGGTGACGGTGATTTCCCCTGGCGTAACCGAGTCGGAGTTGGCCGAAAGCATTTCCGATGAAGGCGGGCGCGCCGAGATGCGCGAGTTTCGCCGGATCGCCATTCCCGCCGAGGCGATTGCCCGGGCGATTGCCTACGCCATTGAACAGCCGGACGATGTGGACGTCAGCGAACTGGTGGTGCGCCCGACGGCCAGCCCGTTCTGAATTGAATCGATGCGGCAGGAGATTCTTCATGTCTTGTGTGGTGAGGGGATAAAACCCCTCACCACTTTTTTTTTGAGGGCCTGATTGGCGTTGATCGTTATTGCAATGCCAATCGTGCCGCTGCCCGTTGAGTAATCTGCGAGCGCACCCGAAACGACTCTGCTGCGCGTCGGTTGGCTTCTGCCAGCACTTGGGACGGCGCAGTGTCCGGGCCGCCGGCGGTGAACGGCGGGGCAGGGGCGTATTCAAGCTGTAGCTGGACCAGCTCGGCGGTGTTCTGGTCGAACAGTTCGGCCGCCAGGGTCAAGGCAAAATCTATCCCGGCGGTGATGCCGCCACCGGTGAACAGGTTGCCGTCGCGTACCACACGGTCCTTGACCGGTGTGGCGCCCAAGGTTTGCAGCAGACTGTGATAAGCCCAATGGGTGGTGGCCCGTTTACCCTGCAATAAACCCGCCGCGCCAAGCACCAGCGAACCGGTGCACACGGAGGTGATGTACTGCGCGTGGGCCGCCTGTTGCTTGATGAACGCCAAGGTCTGCTCATCTTCCATCAACGGCCCGACGCCGCTGCCGCCTGGGATGCAGATCACATCGAGCTTGGGGCACTTCTCGAACGTGGTGGTCGGTAGGAGTACCAGCCCGGTGCTGGCGGTGACTGGGGCCAGGTCTTTCCAGATCAGGTGCACCTTCACGTCTGGCAGCGAGGCGAGCACGTCATAAGGGCCGGTGAGGTCCAGTTGTTGAACCTGGGGGAATAACAGAAAACCGATCTGCAACGCCATGGCGCTTTCTCCTGAAGTGATGCCTGAGGGGGTGGACGGTTTAACTTTAGGCCCGTAGGCTCTGGCGTATACGCCTATAAGCCCACGAATTACGCCAATATGCCAAATCCACCGAAAACCGTTCATGTACTGGCCTTTGCCAACGTGCAGGTGCTAGATGTCACCGGGCCCTTGCAGGTTTTTGCTTCGGCCAACGACCTGGCACGCCAGCAAGGCTTGCCGTTGCCTTACGCCCCCACCGTGATTGCTGCCGGTGGCGGGGCGGTGATGTCGTCGGCGGGGCTCGCGCTTATGGCCGAGCCGCTGCCGAGCGAGGGTAGCGACACATTGCTCATCGCCGGCGGTTGGGGAGTGTACGAGGCGGCGCAGGACACGGCGCTGGTGGCCTGGGTCAGGGACCATGGTCTGCGCTCGCGGCGCGTGGCGTCGGTGTGCACCGGGGCGTTCCTGCTGGCCGCCAGCGGTTGGTTGGACGGACGCCGAGTGGTCACGCACTGGACCCGTTGCGAACAACTGGCCAGGCAGCACCCGCAACTGCGGGTCGAACCCAACCCGATTTTTATCAACGACGGCCCGGTCTGGACTTCGGCGGGCGTTACGGCCGGCATCGACCTGGCGTTGGCCCTGGTGGAGGACGATTTGGGTCGCGCCATCGCCCTGGAAGTCGCCCGGCAACTGGTGGTGTTCCTCAAGCGCCCGGGCGGTCAATCGCAGTTCAGCGTGACCTTGTCACTGCAGAATCAGGGCAGTCGTTTTGATGATCTGCACGCCTGGATCGCGGAAAACCTCACCCAGGACCTGGGCTTGCCGAATCTGGCGGCAGAGGCGGGGATGAGCGAGCGCAGTTTCGTGCGTCACTACCGCGCCGACACCGGCCAGACGCCAGCGCGGGCGGTTGAGCTGATTCGTGTGGAGACCGCGCGCCGGCTGCTGGCCGACACAGCGCTGCCGATCAAGCGGGTCGCGGTGCAATGCGGCTTTGGCAGCGAAGAAACCCTGCGCCGCAGCTTCCTGCGGGCCATGGGTGTGACGCCCCAGGCGTATCGCGAGCGTTTCGCGGTCAGCCCTCAAGCAGATCCAGCAATGCCCTGAGCGTGGCCTGGGGGGCTTCCTGGGGAATGTTGTGGCCGACACCGGCGAGCACTCGACGCTCGTAGACACCGCTGAAATGTTCGGCGTCTTCGTCGAACTCAGGTGCAGGTCCAACGCCGTCATCGGCACCGCACAGGGAGATGCTCGGCACGCTGATGGCCGGTTGCGCGGTCAGTCGTTCCTCCATCCACTCCAGCGTCGGGTCGCCGGGTGCGTACATGAAGCGATGACGGTAGGAATGAATCACCACCTCGACGAAATCCGGGTTGTCGAAGGACGGGGCACTGAGGGGATACAGCGCTGTGCCGCGTGTCCAGGTCGGTGACCACAGGCGCCAGAGCAACTGGCACAGTTCGCGCCGGTTCTGCGTCAGGCCCTCGACGCCCCGGGCGCTGTGGAAGTAATACTGGTACCACAATCTGTGCTCGGTCTCAGGGTCCAGCGGCTGAGTCGATCGGGGAATGTCCTGCACGTTATAGCCATCGCCGGTCACCAGGCAGCGAACCCGTTCGGGCCACAGCGCCGCCACGATGCACGCGGCCCGCCCGCCCCAGTCGTAGCCGCACAACGCTGCTTGGGGAATGGCGAGTGCCTGCATCAGGTCCAGCAGATCCTGGGCCAGCGCCGCTTGCTGGCCGGAACGCAGGATGCTCGGGTTATTGAACCGGGTCGGGCCGTAGCCGCGCAGGTACGGCACGATGACCCAATAGCCGCGCTGGGCCAGGGCCGGTGCGACTTCATCAAAGGCCCTGGGGTCGTAAGGGAACCCGTGCAGCAGGATCACTGGGGCGCCGCTGGCGGGGCCGTGCTCTTCGTAGGCGATGCGCAGCAGAGGCGTCACCGCGAAGTTGATTCTGGGCGCCTGGTTCATGTCGGTCTCCTGCACGGCTCGGTTGCCGTTATGCGGGTTCCTGATTCACATATTTGGCCCGATCCGGCGTGAAGGTCACGATCATGTTCGTGCTGGAGCAGGTCAGGGTGCGGTCCTGGGACAGATCGATGTCCAGGTCTTCACCGCGCAGGCCCTGCCATTGGGCGAGGTACTTGAGACAGCCGAACTTTTCGTTTTTCTTCAGGCTGCGGCTGACACCGCCTTTCCAGCCGAGCACCGGCAATTCACCGGCCAAGCAACGCTGCGCCAGCTCGGGAAACTTCAGCGCCCGGTCGCGGCCGATTTCCCAGCACTTGATCAGGCCCTTGTCCTGGCCTTCCCAGAGGTCTTCCCGGGTCAGGCCTGTTCGGGGCGGGGTGGTGATAGAGCGTTTTACATGGGTCATGTCAGATCCTTGAATCGGGTTTTGTCGGGCAGCTCCGCTGCACCCTTGAGTGCATCGATCTTAGGAGGGGTTTACAGGGCTGGCAACCTGAAACCGGCGGCAGCGATAGATGGAGAAATGTTGGTGCCCGCTTCTGTGGCGAGGGGATAAATCCCCGCTGGGCTGCGTAGCAGCCCCGAAAACGGTCAACTCGGTCTGTCTGGCAAAGTGGATTGGCCTATGGACGGGCTGCTACGCAGCCCAGCGGGGATAAATCCCCTCGCCACAAGGGTGTGGAGTTCCTACAAAAAAATAGGTGAACCGGAATTTTCCGACGAGTCGTGGCGGTTGCCGGTTCGGAAACGGCGGGGCTAGGCTGTGCCGGTCGCTGCAAAATCAGCGATCGGGTTTGGTCACCCGTCCAATGTCAGGCGCACACGCGCCAACCTCAGCATGTCGGCGCTTTTTTGTGTGCTTGTCGGTATGCTTTGCGGTGGGCTGTGCGCGGGGCACTTTCGAGTGCGCCGGGTGCCTGACTTCCCGGTTGACCAACCTGCGTATAGCCCACCACCCCTCGTTTGGTCACGAGGTGAGTGGGCTCAATTTCAAGTCAGGAGCTTCACAAATGATCAAGATCACCCCCAACCCTCCACGCGCCGAAAACCTGTCCGCCTACACCACCCTCGACACCAAAAAACTCCGCGAAGCCGCTGACCGGGCGCTGAATGTTCACTTGTCTCCCCCAGCCCCAGCCAAACCCGACACCCAGGACGGCCAGATATTTTCAGTGGTCCCCGGCCTCAACACCGAATCCGTGCTGACCAGCCTCAGCGAAACCCTGGCTTCGGCCAACGCCATGGTCAGTGACCTGGCATTCGAGCTGGAAGGTTCCCGTCGGCATGTTGCGCTGGGGATTCAGCAGTTGATTGAGCTGGGTACGTTGCTGGCTGACCGTGCGTTGGATGACATTGAAGTGGCGGAGCCTACGCGATAGTCATTGCACCCTGTCCTCTGTGGCGAGGGAGCTTGCTCCTGCTGGGTTGCGAAGCGACCCCCCTTGTGTCCTGGAGATTTTGCGCCTGCTGCGCAATCGAGCGGGAGCAAGCTCCCTCGCCACAAAAGATTTATGTTCATTCACACGTGCGACTCACGGCTGCCAATGCGTTTTGTCCCCGCTCAATTTGCGGTCCAGGAAACTGGCGGCGCTGATCAGCGCCAGGTGGGTCAAGGCCTGGGGGGTGTTGCCCAGGTGGTAGCCGTGGCTGTCGAACTCTTCGGCGTACAAGCCCAGCGGGTTGGCGTAGCGCAGCAGTTGTTCGAACTCCAGCTGGGCTTTTTCCACACGGCCGGCGCGGGCCAGGCATTCGACGTACCAGAACGAACACGCAGCGAACGAACCTTCAATGCCGCTGAGGCCGTCGACGGGGCTTTCGTCGTTGCGGTAGCGGTAGACCATGCCATCGCGCACCAGGTCTTTTTCAATGGCATCGAGGGTCGAGAGCCAGCGCGGGTCGCGCGCGCTGACGAAGCGCACAAGCGGCATCAACAACATCGAACCGTCGAGGGCGGTGCTGCCCAGACGCTGGATGAAATGCTGTTGTTCCTCGCTCCAGAAATTTGTCCAGATGTCTTCATAGATGGCCTGGCGAGTCTGGTCCCAGCGGGCGAAAGGCGCGGGCAAGGAGCGTTTGACCGCCAGGCGGATGGCGCGATCGACAGCGACCCAGCACATCAGCCGCGAATGCAGGAAGTGGTGCTTCTCCCCGCGCATTTCCCAAATGCCCACGTCTTTGTCCTGCCAGATATCACAGACCTGATCGACCACATTGACGACGTGTTTCCAGCCCTGATGGGAAATGGCTTCGCCGTATTTGTTGACCAGGTACACCGCGTCCATCAATTCGCCGAAGATATCCAGTTGCACTTGTTTGTAGGCCAGGTTGCCGATGCGCACCGGCTTGGCATGACCAAAGCCACTGAGGTGGGGCAGTTCGACTTCTGGTAGCTCCAACCTGCCGTCCAGGCCGTACAGGATGTTGAGTTTGATCGGCTGATCGCAGCAGTCGCTGACCCGGCTCCGCAGAAAACGCATGTAGGCGTTGGCTTCTTCAACAAAGCCCAGGCGCATGAACGCGTAAACGGTGAAGGAAGCGTCGCGGATCCAGGTGTAGCGATAGTCCCAGTTGCGCTCGCCGCCACGGGTTTCCGGCAGGCCGAAGGTCGCGGCGGCAAGGATGGCGCCGTGTTTGCGTGAGGTCAGCAGTTTCAGCGCCAAGGCCGAGCGGTTGACCATTTCCCGCCAGCGCCCGCGATAGGTGGATTGGCCAATCCAGCCGCGCCAGAACGCCAGTGTTCGCTCCAGGCATATTGCGCTGATGTCATCCTGAAGCCGCGGGTCGTCAATACCGCCCAGCAGGAACTCGGCGCTCTGGCCTTGTTCCAGCCTGAACTCGGCCACCGCCGCCCGGTCGTCCAGGGTCATGAGCTGATCGGAACACAAACGCAAGCCAGGTTGCCCCGAGGCTTCGAAGCAGATGTGATCGCCGTCACGATGTGCGCTGGTGAGGCTGCGGGCGTAGTCGTGGCGGACCGCGCAGCGCATGCGAAACGTCGCGCTGCCGACGGTCATGCTCACTTTGCGGATCAATACCGGCAGGTCATCCTCGCTGTCGCCGATGGGCAGCAGGTCGGTGATTTCCACCACGGCGTCATCACTCAGCCAGCGGGTTTGCAGTACGTTGGTGTCAGGCAGGTAGATCTGCTGGCGACGGGCATTAGGCAGGTCCGGCGCCAGTTGAAAGATCCCCGCGTCCGGCGTGTCCAGCAGCGAGCAGAAAATTGATGGGCTGTCGAATTCCGGCCAGCAGAAAAAGTCGACACTGCCTCGGTCATTCACCAGCGCAGCACTGCGCATGTCGCCGATGATGCCGTGGTTCTCGATAGGGCTTTGGGTTTCGTGATAGTCAGCCATTGCCGTGGAACCCCGGATAGAGGCTCATCCCGCCATCGATGAACAACGTGGTGCCTACCACGTAATCGGACAAGTCCGACGCCAGCCAGACCACCGCGTTGGCGACATCTTCCACATCGCCGATACGCCCGTAAGGAATCAGCTCCAGCAATTTCTGCTCCTGTTCGCCTTCAGTGACCTCGCGGTTGATGGCCGTGCGGATCGCGCCGGGCGCGATGCTGTTGATGCGGATGCGCTGGTGGCTGATTTCCTGGGCCAGACTCTGCATCAGCAGATGGACGCCGCCCTTGGAGGCAGCGTAGTTGATGTGACCGGCCCAGGGGATGCGCTGGTGCACTGAGCTCATGTGGATGATTTTGCCGGCAGCCCGGGACACGCCTTGGCGAATGCCCTGCTGGTTGAAAATCCGCAGGGCGGCGCGAGCGCAGAGGAATTGGCCGGTCAGGTTGGTGCCGATCACGGTGTTCCAGTCCTCCAGGCTCATGTCGACGGCGGCGGCGTCTTTTTGCAGACCGGAGTTGGCCACCAGGATGTCCAGCGTGCCAAAGGCTTCGACAGTCTGGGCGAACAGTCGCTCGACATCCGGCTCCTTCGACACATCGGCACCGACGGCGATGGCGCGTCCACCGTCGGCGTTGATTTCACGGGCCAGGTCTTGTGCCGGGCCGGCGCTGGAGTGGTAGTTGAGCACCACCGCGGCACCGGCGTCTGCCAATGCCCTGGCCGCGCCTGCACCAATGCCGGAACTGGCGCCGGTGACCAGGGCAACCTGTCGGGCGAGGGATATCTGCATGGTCTAGCACCTTGAGTTGAGGGCTTTACCTGCTGACTGGTATGAGGTGCGTGGAGTTCATTTGGGTGAAGCGATCTTCACAAAGGCAGCTCGCCTCAAGTCAGCGCTCACCAACCCCGCCCCGAATTCACCCAGAAGTTCACTGACAACGAAGTGGACACCGACTCCACCTGATGGAACCAGCCTTCAGGCAGGAACAGCAGATCCCCGGCCTCCAGCGTCACCCGCAGGAAGGTCACGTCACGGGCGCGGGGGAAGCGCTGGTAGTCCGGCGCGTCCGGGTTGAAATCGCAACCGTCCAGGCCGCCTTGGGGCGCCGTGGACCAGGTGCCGAGGGCTTCTCTGTGATGGGGGGCGGCGAGGGTGAAGATTTTCTGGCCCCAGACCTGGGCGAACAGGTTGTCGGTGTCGTCGCGGTGCAGCGGGGTGAGGGTGCCCTTTGGGCCGATCCAGATGCGTGGCGGGATGAACAGCGACGGGTCGAAATAGGGCGGGTAGTTGATTTGCTCCATCAATTGCGCCGGCAGGATGTTGTTGCCCATGTAGGCCGGCGGTTCACCATCGGCGCCCTTGACCGCCGGGCTGTCCAGAGAAGCAATGAAATCGGCCATGGACGTGGAGCGGAAGTCCCGCTCGGTGGAGAAGGTTTTCTTCACGTAGTCGCCGTGGCGGGTGATGCCTTGCAGCTCGGCAAAATGCACCAGGGATTCTTCGCGGCTGAGCTTGAACAACGGCCAGTCCTGCAAGGCATTGCTGATGACCACCGGAATGCCATGGGGCAGGTAGCGCGCTTGAAACGCTTGCACCGACAGCTCGCTGCGCGGGCGACGTTCCACGCTGCGCTGGGTCGGCAGGCTGGCGGTGAGCTTTTCGCTGAAGCGCGGCGGGGTGGGATAACGCTTGTTCATGTCGACCTTTTCCACCGCGCCACTGCCGTGGCGGGCATGCTCGATGATCTGCGGCAACAACGTCGCCAGGCCCATGTTGCCGCCGATCTTCAGGCGTCCGCTGGCGAACAGCTCCTCGACATTGGCCACACCGGCCATGATCCCGAGAAAGTCCTTTTCCGCCACTTCAATGGTCACGTCGGGGCTGCTGTGGCGACCGGCCTGGATGCGGCTGCTGGTTCTGACCTCGGACCAGTACGCCTGCTGGGGGCCGAACACGAATTGGAAAACACCTTCGATACCAACGGCGCCCGCGTTGGCGAACAGTTTGCCCAGAATGGTTTGCAGGTCCACGGCGGTCACTCTTGTGGGTTTTGGTCTGAGCAGGTAACGAGGGCCGGGACCGGAAATTTAACCCTCGCTGCTCTAGCGGGTCGCGACCATGAACACACGGGGAAATGGCAGCAGCACCGTTCCATCGTCCATGGCCGGATAAGCCTGTTCAACGGCGTTGAGATACTGTTGCAGGTATTGCCCGCGTTGCACCTCATCCAGCGGGTCGAGAAACGGCCGCAAGCCGCTGCCCTTGAACCACTCCACCACGCCGGCGGCGCCCCCGGCCAGCGGGTGATGGTAGGTGGTGCGCCACACATCGACGCGGGTGCAATGGGGCTTGAGGATCGAGTAGTACAGGCTGGCATCGGCCACTTCCGTGCGCGTATCGGCGGCTCCGGCCAGTTGGCTGGCCCAGGGCCCATTGGCGGCGATTTCCCGCATCAAGCGGTGGGACGGCTGGTGCAGGGTGTCGGGCATCTGGATCGCCAGGTTGCCACCCTCGGCCAGTTTGCTGACCAGTGACGGCAGCAGGGTTGCGTGGTCAGGCAGCCATTGCAGCACCGCGTTGGCGAAGATCACATCGAAGGGGCCGGGTTCGTCCCATTGGCCGATGTCTGCGGTGTCGAAGGCCACTTCGGGCAGGCGCTGGCGGGCGGCCTGTATCATGTCGCTGGAACTGTCCAGGCCACGCACCGTTGCCCCGGGAAAGTGCTCCACCAATAATTCTGTGGAATTGCCGGGGCCGCACCCCAGGTCGATCACCGAGCGCGCCTGCCCCGGCGGGATGGCCGCCAGCAGGTCCCGGGCCGGACGGGTGCGTTCCTGTTCAAACGTGACGTATTGCTTGGCAGACCAGGTCATGGCGTTCTCCTTTGCGATGGGCGAGCCGAGATGCCGCCAGTATAGGGGGCGTGTGAAGCCATGGGGCAGGTACGGCGACACTGACTAATTCAGACTGTCGCCAGTTCGTTATCTTCCATACACAACTGATCGGAGAAAACCGCAGTGACCCAACTGACCTTGCTATGCCTGCCGTATTCCGGCGCCAGCGCCATGGTTTACAGCCGCTGGCGGCGCAAGGTGCCGCAATGGCTGCAGGTGCAGCCGGTTGAGCTGCCGGGGCGCGGGGCGCGTTTCGGCGAGCCGCTGCACACCGACATGGGCCCGTTGGCGATGCAACTGGCCCGGGAACTGCGCCCCTCGCTCCAGGCCCCTTATGCGCTGTTCGGCCACAGCCTGGGCGCATTGCTGGCCTGCGAAATCGCCCATGCCTTGCGCGAGCTGGGTTGTCCGGAACCGGTAGCGCTGTTCGCCTCGGGCACCGCGGCGCCGACGATGCGCGCCGATTACGACCGCGGTTTTGCCACACCGAAAACCGATACCGAATTGATCGAACAACTGCGCACCCTCAATGGCACCAGCGAAGAAGTCCTGGCCAATGAAGAATTGATGGCCCTGACCTTGCCTGTGCTGCGGGCGGATTTTCTGCTGTGCGGGCGCTTCCAGCGGCGAACCCGAGCACCGCTCAAATGCCCGGTGCACGCGCTCGGCGGCACCACCGACAAGGCCAGCACCGAGCAACTGATCGGCTGGAGCCGGGAAACCTCCGGCAGCTTTTCGGTGGACATGCTGGCGGGCGGGCACTTTTTTATCCATGAGCACGAGGCCAGGGTGCTGCGCCTGATCAAGGATCAGTTGAGCGTGCATCATCGACGGTATGGGTTGGCAATCAGCGCCTGATGCACTGATTCACAAACAATCTGCTTTTGTGGCGAGGGAGCTTGCTCCCGCTGGGTTGCGAAGCGACCCCTGCCAGGCGTCGGTTCTTTTGCGCCGGGAGCTTCTGCGACTGCTGCGCAGTCGAGCGGGAGCAAGCTCCCTCGCCACGGATTTCCCTCTTTCCTGACCTCTATTCTCAAGCGCTAATTTTTCCGGTCTGCATTCGTTTTATAGGGACGACATGCCTTTGTGCCTTGTGCCCACTGATTCCGGATACCCAGAAATGAATGCTGAAGACGCCTTGAAACTTGCTCGCCGGTTTATCGGGTTGCCCCTGGACAAGCGCCGGATGTTCCTGGCGGCGCTGGACAAGGAGGGCGTCGAGTTCAGCGGTTTCCCCATCCCCCAGGGCGTTGAAGCCGAAGATCGCCAAGTCTTGTCCTACGCCCAGCAGCGCATGTGGTTCCTCTGGCAGCTGGAGCCCGGCAGCGCGGCCTACAACCTGCCGGGGGCGGTGCGGCTCAAGGGCGCGTTGAGCCTGACGGCGCTGGAGCAGGCCTTCGCCAGCCTCGTCGCGCGTCACGAAACCCTGCGTACGGTGTTCCAGCGTCAGGCGGACGATAGCCTGTTGCAAGTGCCGACCTGCGCGCCGCTGCTGATCGAGCAACAGGATTTCAGTGCCTTGCCGGCCGCCGAGCGCGAACGGGCAGTGGCCGAGGCGGCGCAGCAACAGTCACTGCTGCCGTTCGATCTGGCGGTCGGGCCGCTGCTGCGGGTCAAGCTGCTCAAGCTCGACGAGCAGGAACACGTGCTGTTGCTGACCTTGCACCACATCGTCTCCGACGGCTGGTCGATGAACGTGCTGATCGACGAATTCATCCGCTGCTACGACGCCCATGAAGCGGGGCAGTCGCCGCAACTCGCGCCGCTGCCGATCCAGTACAGCGACTACGCCCTGTGGCAGCGCCGCTGGCTCGAAGCGGGCGAGCAGGCGCGGCAACTCGAGTATTGGCAGGCGCAACTGGGCAGCGCGCATCCGGTGCTCGAGCTGCCGACCGATCACTCGCGCCCGGCCATGCCGAGCTATCGCGGCAGCCGTCATGAGTTTGCCATCGATGCCGCTTTGGCGGAGCAACTGCGCAGCACCGCCCAGCAGCATGGCATCACGCTGTTCATGCTGTTGCTCGGCGCGTTCAACGTGCTGTTGCATCGCTACAGCGGCCAGTCCGATATCCGCGTCGGTGTGCCGATCGCCAACCGCAATCGCGATGAAATCGAAGGCCTGATCGGCTTCTTCGTCAACACCCAGGTGCTGCGCACCGAACTGGACGGGCAGACGCGGGTTGCCGATTTGCTGCGCGCAGTCAAAGAGACCGCGCTCGGTGCCCAGGCCCATCAGGACCTGCCATTCGAGCGTCTGGTCGAAGCCTTGAAGCTGGAGCGCAGCCTCAGCCATACGCCGCTGTTCCAGGTGATGTACAACCATCAGCCGCACGTAGCCGACCTCACCACGGTCAGCACCGCGTCCGGGTTGGAACTCGGCATGCTCGACTGGCAGGGTCGCACCACCCAGTTCGACCTGACCCTGGACACCTACGAAAAGGCCGGCAAGCTGCACGCCGCGCTGACGTACGCCAACGACCTGTTCGAAGCGCCAACCATCGCGCGCATGGCCCGGCATTGGTTGCGTTTGCTGGCGGCGATGGTCGCCGATCCGTCGCAACGCATCGGCGAATTGCCGCTGCTCGACGCCGATGAGCACAAAACCCTGGTGCACGGTGGCAATGCCACGGCCCAACGCTATCCGACCGATCGCTGCATGCATCAACTGATTGAAGCCCAAGTGGCGCGCACCCCGGATGCTCCGGCGTTGTTGTTTGGCGAACAAAGCCTGAGCTACGCGCAACTGGATGCCCGCGCCAACCGCCTGGCCCATCTGCTGCGTGAGCGCGGTGTGCGGCCGGACACGCTGGTGGGGATCTGCGTCGAGCGTTCGGTGGAAATGGTGGTCGGTCTGCTGGCGATTCACAAGGCCGGCGGCGCCTATGTGCCGCTGGACCCGGAGTACCCGCAGGATCGCCTGGCCTACATGATCGAAGACAGCGGCATCGCCTTGCTGCTGACCCAGCGCTCGCTGGCGGCGGAGCTGCCAACCGATGGCGTCAGCGTGATTTTGCTCGATCAGCCGAGCGGCTGGCTCGACGGTTACAGCGAGCGTCGCCCCGAGGTGACGGTTGATCCGTTGAGTCTGGCCTATGTGATCTACACCTCCGGTTCCACTGGCAGACCCAAGGGCGCGGGCAACAGTCACGCGGCACTGGTCAACCGTGTGTGCTGGATGCAGCAGGCGTACGGCCTGGATGACAGCGATGCGGTGTTGCAAAAAACACCGTTCAGCTTCGACGTGTCGGTGTGGGAATTCTTCTGGCCGCTGATGGCTGGTGCGTGTCTGGTGGTGGCTGCGCCGGGTGCGCATCGCGACCCGCTGCAACTGATCGATATCATCAACCGTTACCGCATCAGCACGCTGCACTTCGTGCCGTCGATGCTGCAGGCGTTTATCCATGAACCGGGCGTGCAAACCTGTGAAGGGTTAAGGCGCATCGTCTGCAGCGGCGAAGCCTTGCCGCTGGATGCGCAGAAACAGGTCTTCGCCAAACTGCCGAACGCCAGCCTCTACAACCTGTACGGGCCGACCGAAGCGGCCATCGACGTGACCCACTGGACATGCGTCGACGAAGGTGCCGATTGCGTGCCGATCGGTCGGCCGATCGCCAACCTGCGCACCCACGTGCTCGACGCGCAATTGGCGCCGGTGCCGTACGGCGTGCCTGGCGAGTTGTACCTGGGCGGGGCGGGGCTGGCGCGCAGTTATCACCAGCGCCCGGCGCTGACCGCCGAGCGTTTTGTACCGTGCCCCTTCCATGACGGCGCGCGCCTGTACCGCACCGGCGACCGGGTGCGCCAGCGTGCCGACGGGGTGATCGAATACCTTGGCCGCCTCGACCATCAGGTCAAGCTGCGTGGCCTGCGCATTGAGCTGGGCGAAATCGAAACCCGCCTGATGCAGCACCCGCTGGTGCGCGAGGCGGTGGTGTTGGTGCAGGACGGCAAGCATCTGGTGGGTTATCTGGTGCTGGAAAACACCCACCCGCACGAGCAGTGGCAGCAGGACGTCAAAGCGTGGCTGCTGGGCAGTCTGCCGGAATACATGGTGCCGACCTACCTGATGCCGTTGGCCGGATTACCGGTCACCGCCAACGGAAAACTGGACCGCAAGGCCCTGCCGCAACCGGATGCGGCGCCACAGCAGGCGTTCGTCGCGCCGCAGGATGCGCTGCAGATCGCGCTGGCTGAAATATGGCAGGATGTACTCGGGCTGGAGCGGGTCGGCCTCGAAGACAATTTCTTCGAGCTGGGCGGTGATTCGATCATCTCCATTCAAGTGGTGAGCCGTGCGCGGCAGGTCGGTATCGGCATCAATCCGCGTGATCTGTTCCAGTACCAGACCGTGCGCAGCCTGGCCCTGGTCGCCAGCCTCGACTATCACAGTGCGGTGGATCAGGGGCCCATCACCGGCGCGGTTCTCCTCGGGCCGATCCAGCAGCAGTTTTTCTCGCGGCCGATGAACGCCCGTGAGCACTGGAACCAGTCGCTGCTGCTGACCGCTCGCGAGCCCTTGAATGGGCAATGGCTCGATGCGGCGCTGACGTGCGTGATCAATCATCACGATGCCCTGCGCCTGCGCTTTGTGCCGGGCGCGGACGGCTGGCAGCAGAGCCACGGACCGCTGCGGCAAAGCGCTGATCTGTGGTTGCGCGATGCCCAATCCGCCGAGCAACTGAATGCGCTGTGCGACGAGGCGCAGCGCAGCCTCTCCCTGCAAGAAGGGCCGCTGTTGCGCGCCATGTTGGTGAATCTGGCCGACGGCAGTCAGCGGCTGGCGCTGGTCATCCATCACCTGGTGGTAGACGGTGTGTCGTGGCGGGTGTTGCTGGAAGATTTGCAGCAGGCTTACGAACAACTGGCGGCGGGTGGCGGCGTGACCTTGCCGGCCAAGACCAGCGCATTCCAGAGCTGGACCGCGCGTCTGAACGCCGAAACGCCGCGCTTCGACGATCAGTTGGCCTACTGGAAAGCCCAGCACCAGGGCGCGTTGGACCTGCCGTGCGATCGGCCCCTAGGCAGCCTGGAAAATGCCCACGGCGCGAAGATCGAATGGCGTCTGGATGCCGAACTGACCCGACAATTGCTGCAACAGGCGCCTGCCGCGTATCGCACCCAGGTCAACGATCTGCTGCTGACCGCGCTGGCCTGCACCATCACTCGCTGGAGCGGGCAGCCGGACACGCTGATCGAACTGGAAGGTCATGGCCGTGAAGCGCTGTTCGATGACATCGACCTGACCCGGACGGTGGGTTGGTTCACCAGCCTGTTCGCGGTGAAACTGACGGCCAGCGACGATCTCGGTGGGTCGATCAAGGCGATCAAGGAACAGCTGCGCGGCGTCCCGGACAAAGGCCTGGGTTATGGCGTGCTGCGTCATTTGGCGGCACCTTCGGTGCGCGCCGAACTGGCGGACCTGGCGCCACCGCGCATCACGTTCAACTATCTCGGCCAGTTCGACCGGCAGTTCGATGAGTCGGCATTGTTCGTGCCCTCCAGCGAAGGCAGTGGCGTTGCCCAGGACCCGACGGCACCCCTGGCCAACTGGCTGACCGTGGAAGGTCAGGTCTATGGCGGCGAACTGGCGATGAGCTGGGGTTTCAGCCGTGAGATGTTCGACCACGCGACCGTGCAGCAACTGGTCGATCGATACGCCATGGAGCTCAAGGCGCTGATCGAACATTGCGCCAACCTGGTCACGCCGCAAGCCACACCGTCGGATTTCCCGATGGCGTCTGTCACTCAGGCGCAACTCGACGAGCTACCGGTGCCGGCCGGCCAGCTTGACGATCTCTATCCACTGTCGCCGATGCAACAGGGGCTGTTGTTCCACACCCTCTACGAGCAGGCCGCCGGTGAGTACGTCAACCAGTTGCGGGTGGACGTACAAGGCCTGGACACCGAGCGTTTCCACGCGGCTTGGCAAGCCACCGTCGATGCGCAGGACATCCTGCGCAGCGGCTTCGTCTGGCAGGGGCAATTGCAGCAGCCGCTGCAGATCGTCCACAAGAAGGTGCAATTGCCGTTCACGGTGCTGGACTGGCGCGAGCGTAGCGGCCTGTCGCAGGCCCTTGCCGCGCTGGCCGATAGCGAGCGCGCGCAAGGTTTCGATCTGAGCCAGGCGCCGTTGTTGCGCCTGGTGCTGGTGCAGACCGGCGCCGGCCAATGGCATTTGATCTACACCTATCACCACATCTTGATGGACGGCTGGAGCAATTCGCAGCTGCTCGGTGAGGTGATGCAACGCTACAGCGGCCGCACGTCGGCCAGCGCCATCGGGCGCTATCGCGATTACATCGCCTGGCTGCAACGTCAGGACGGGCAATTGAGCGAGGCGTTCTGGAGCGCTCAACTGGCGACTTTGCAGGAGCCGACCCGCTTGGCGCGAGTGATGTCCGCCAGCGAAATCCACAGCGGTCATGGCGATCACTTCCAGACCCTGGACGTCCCGCGCACCCAGGCCCTGGAACAGTTTGCCCGCCAGCAGAAAGTCACCCTCAATACCCTGGTGCAAGCAGCGTGGCTGTTGTTGCTGCAACGCTATACCGGTCACGACTGCGTGGCCTTTGGTGCCACCGTGGCCGGGCGTCCGGCGGACTTGCCGGGCATCGAGCAACAGGTCGGCCTGTTCATCAACACCTTGCCGGTAATCGCCGCACCGCGCCCGGATCAGTCGGTCGGCGCCTGGCTGCAAGCGGTGCAGGCGCAGAACCTCAGCCTGCGCGATTTCGAGCACACGCCGTTGGCCGACATCCAGCGCTGGGCCGGGCAGGGCGGCGAAGCGCTGTTCGACAACATCCTGGTGTTCGAAAACTACCCCATCGCCCAGGCCCTGCAAGAAGGCGCCGGGCAGGGCGTGGTGTTCGGTGAGGTCACGCACCAGGAGCAAACCCATTACCCGTTGAGCGTTGCGGTGACCATTGGCCAGAGCCTGGCGCTGCACTACAGCTTCGACCGGGCGCATTTCAGCCCGGCGGCCATCGCCGGCATCAGCGAGCACGTGTTGCAACTGCTGGAACGCTTCGCCGAATCGGCGCTGCGCAACCTGGGGGAAATCGCCTTGGCCGGCGCCGAGGAGCAGGCCCGGCAACAGGCGGCCAACCACCCGCAGCCATACCCGACCGACATTGCCGTACACCAGCGCATCGCCCATCTGGCAGCGCTAAACCCGCACAGCACGGCGGTGATCTTTGACGGTCAGCGTTTCAGCTATGGCGACATCGAGCGGCGGGCGAACCAATTGGCCCACGCACTGATGGCCCATGGTGTGGGCCCGGAAACGCGGGTCGGCGTGGCCTTGCCGCGCAGCGAAGGGGTGATTGTCGCGCTGCTGGCGGTGCTCAAGGCCGGCGGTGCTTATGTGCCGCTGGACACCGGCTATCCCCGTGAACGCCTGGCGTACCTGATCGAGGATTCAGGGCTGGCGTTGTTGCTCACCGACTCCCGGGTGTCGGCGCAGTTGCCGTTGGAAGGCGCCGCCCAGGTGCTGGAGCTCGATCGCCTGGACCTGAGCCAGCAACCGCTGAGCGCACCGTCCGTCCAGATCGACCCGCAAAACCTCGCCTATGTGATCTACACCTCCGGTTCCACCGGAAATCCCAAGGGTGTGAGTGTGGCCCATGGTCCGCTGGCGATGCACTGCCAGGCCATCGGCGAGCGCTATGAAATGCACAGCAGCGATTGCGAATTCCATTTCATGTCCTTCGCTTTCGACGGTGCCCATGAGCGCTGGCTCACCAGCCTGACCCACGGTGCCTCCTTGCTGATTCGCGATGACAGCCTGTGGACCCCGGAACAAACCTACAACGCCCTGCGCGAGCACGCTGTGACGGTGGTGGCGTTCCCGCCGGTGTACCTGCAGCAACTGGCCGAACACGCCGAGCGCGAAGGCAACCCGCCGAAAGTGCGGATCTATTGCTTTGGCGGCGATGCGGTGGCCAACGCCAGTTTCGAACGGGTCAAGCGCGCCCTGAATCCAGATTTCATCATCAACGGCTACGGCCCGACCGAAACCGTGGTCACGCCGCTGATCTGGAAAGCGGGTCGTGACGAGGTGTGCGGCGCCGCGTATGCGCCCATCGGCAGCCGCATCGGCGACCGCAGCGCTTACGTGCTGGACGCCGACCTGAACCTGCTGCCCCAGGGCATGGCCGGTGAGCTGTACCTGGGCGGCAGCGGTCTGGCTCGTGGTTACCTCAACCGTCCAGGCTTGACGGCCGAGCGGTTTATCGCCGACCCGTTCAGTGCTGGTGGTGGCTTGCTGTACCGCACCGGCGACCTGGTGCGCCAGCGCGCCGACGGCACGTTCGATTACCTGGACCGCATCGACAACCAGGTGAAGATTCGTGGTTTCCGTATCGAACTGGGAGAAGTCGAAGCCAGCCTGCAAGCCCTCGAGGGCGTGCGTGAAGCGGTGGTGGTCGCCCAGGAAGGCAGCGCCGGCAGCGGCAAGCGTCTGGTGGCCTATGTGGTGGCCGATGAATCAATGGCTCCGCGTGCCGATTTCACCGAGCACCTGCGCGATCAACTCAAGGCTACCCTGCCGGCGCACATGGTCCCGGCCTATCTGCTGCTGCTCGAACGCCTGCCACTGACCCCCAACGGCAAGCTCGACCGCAAGAACCTGCCCAAGCCTGACGTCAGTCAATTGCAGCAACGCTACGTGGCACCGCGCAGCACCCTGGAGCAGCAACTGGCGTCCATCTGGCAGGACGTGCTCAAGCTCGGGCAAGTCGGCCTGCGGGATAACTTCTTCGAACTGGGGGGCGATTCCATCGTCTCGATCCAGGTGGTCAGCCGCGCCCGTCAGGCCGGTATTCACTTCACCCCCAAAGACTTGTTCCAGCACCAGACCATCGAAGCGTTGGCGGTGGTGGCGCGTTCGGGTGAAACCACGCAGGTCATCGATCAAGGGCCGGTGAGCGGTACGCTGACCCTGTTGCCGGTGCAACGGCTGTTCTTCGGGCAGGCGATCCCTGAGCGTCAGCACTGGAACCAGGCGGTGATGCTCAAACCCACGCACGCCCTGGATGCCCGCGTGCTGGCGCAAGCCTTGAGCGCGCTGGTGGTGCACCACGATGGCCTGCGCTTGAGCTTCAGCGAACGCAGCGAGGGCTGGCAGGCCACTTACCGGTCCCCGGCCAGCCACTGCGCAGAGCTGCTTTGGGCGGTGGACGTGCCTGACGCCCAGGCGCTGGAAAACATTGCCAACCGCGCGCAACGCAGCCTGGACCTGCAAGACGGTCCGCTGCTGCGGGCGGTGCTGGCGACGTTGGCCGATGGCAGTCAGCGGCTGTTGCTGGTGATCCATCACCTGGTGGTGGATGGCGTGTCGTGGCGGATTCTGTTCGACGATCTGCAAAGCGCCTACCGGCAACTGGCCGACGGCGGGATGCTGCAGTTGCCGGCGAAAACCACCTCGGCACAGGTCTGGGCCGAACGTTTGCAAGGTTATGCCCGCAGCGCGTCGTTGCAGGAAGAACTGGCCTACTGGCAGACCCGGCTGGAGGGTGTCGATGGGCGGTTGCCGATGGACAATCCCCAGGGCGGCCAGCACAACCACCTCGCGCTGACGGTACGCACCCGGCTCGATGCTTCATTGACTCGCCAATTGCTGCAAGACGCGCCCAAGGCCTATCGCACCCAGGTCAATGATCTGCTGCTCACCGCTTTGGCCCGGGTCATGGTGCGCTGGACCGGCACCGACAGCGCGTTGATCCAGCTCGAAGGCCATGGCCGCGAAGCGTTGTTCGATGACGTGGACCTGACCCGCACCGTTGGTTGGTTCACCAGCCTGTACCCGGCCAGACTGACGCCGTCGATGGACCTGGGGACCTCTCTCAAGCAGATCAAGGAGCAGTTGCGCTCGATCCCCAACAAAGGCCTGGGTTTCGGTGCCTTGGCTCATCTGGCGGATAACCCGACGCAGGCGATCCTTGCCCGGCTGCCGGTACCGCAGCTGACCTTCAATTACCTGGGGCAGTTCGATGCCAGCTTCAGCGAAGCGCAAGGTGCCTTGTTCGTGCCGGCCAGCGAAGGCGCCGGCGATGAATTGAACGCCCAGGCTCCGCTGTCCAACGTCCTGGCGCTGAACGGCCAAGTGTTTGGCGGCGAACTGAACCTGGGCTGGACCTTCAGCCGCGAGCAGTTCAACGAAGCCACCGTCCAGGCCCTGGCCGACGATTACGCCCGCGAGCTGCAAGGCTTGATCGAACATTGCTGCCACGGCGAGCATGGCGGCGTGACGCCGTCGGACTTCCCCCTGGCCCGCCTGAACCAGCAGCAACTCGATGATTTGCCGGTGGTGACGGCGCAGATCGCCGACCTGTATCCACTGTCGCCGATGCAACAAGGGATGCTGTTCCATAGCGTCTACGGCGACGCCACGGGCGACTACATCAACCAATTGCGCCTGGACGTTGAAGGCCTGGAGCCGCAACGTTTCCGTCAAGCCTGGCAGGCGGCGGTGGACGCCCATGACATCCTGCGCACACGGTTTGTCTGGCAGGGTGACCTGCCAGATCCGGTGCAGATCGTCAGCAAGCAATTGGACTTGCCTTACCGCTTGCATGATTTGCGGGACGATGCGCAGCGCGATGAAACCTTGCAGGCCCTGGCCGAAGCCGAGCGTCGGCAGCTGGACCTGAGTGCGCCGGCGCTGTTGCGACTGCTGATCGTGCGGCTCGATGAGCAGCGCTATCAGTTGATCTACACCCATCATCACATCCTGATGGACGGCTGGAGCAATTCCCAGTTGCTGGGGGAAGTGTTGCAGCGCTACAGCGGCCAGAGCGTCGTTGCATCTGGCAGCCGTTACCGGGACTACATCGCCTGGCTGCAACGCCAGGATGGCGCCGCCAGCGAAGCGTTCTGGAGACCTGCGCTGCAGCGCCTGGAGACGCCGACGCGGCTGGCCGATGCCATTGCGCAGTCCGGGGAGGCCGACACGGGCTACGGCGATCACGTGCAGGTTCTGGACGAGACGCTGACCCGCCGTCTGGAAGCTTTCGCCCGTACCTCGAAAGTCACCGTCAACACGCTGGTGCAGGCCGCGTGGCTGCTGCTGTTGCAGCGTTACACCGGCAAAGACACCGTGGCCTTCGGCGCGACGGTGGCCGGTCGTCCGGCGGACTTGCCCGGTATCGAGCAGCAGATCGGCCTGTTCATCAACACCCTGCCGGTGATCGCCAGCCCTCGGGCCGAGCAGTCCCTGGACAGTTGGCTGCAAGCGCTACAAGCACAGAACCTGGCGCTGCGCGAGTTTGAGCACACCGCGTTGCTGGACATCCAGCGCTGGGCCGGGCAGGGCGGTGAAGCGCTGTTCGACAGTTTGCTGGTGTTCGAGAACTACCCGATTGCCCAGGCCCTGGAGCAAGGCGCGCCGGATGGCCTGCGCTTTGGTCCGGCGGCCACCCAAGAGCAGACCAACTACCCGTTGACGCTGTTGGTGGGCCTGGATCGGCAGTTGTCGGTGCACATGAGCTACCAGCGGGCCAGTTTCGAACCCGCCACAGTGACGCGATTGGCGACCCATCTGGCCCAGTTGTTGGGCCAGATGACCGCTCATGGCGAGCGCTGCCTGGGTGAACTGTCGATGCTGGAGTTCGATGAGCATCAGCGTCTGACCCACGATTGGAACCCGGTTGATGCGCCCTTCGAACAAGCGCTGTGCATTCACCAGATGATTGCTCGCCAGGCCGAGGCCACACCGGATGCCCTGGCGGTGACCTTCGCCAATACCCGACTGAGCTACAGCGAAGTCGATGGCCGCGCCAATCGCCTGGCTCACCAGCTCATCGAAATGGGCGTGGGCCCGGAAGTGCGTGTGGGCGTGGCGATGCCGCGCTCCGAGCACCTGCTGATTGCCCTGCTGGCGGTGCTCAAGGCCGGTGGCGCCTACGTGCCGCTGGACCCGGATTACCCGGCCGAGCGCGTGGCCTACATGCTCGACGACAGCCGCGCGCGGGTATTGCTGACTGAACAATCGGTGGCGGCAACGCTGAGCGTACCGGCCGAAACCGCCGTGCTCATGCTGGATCAGCTCGACCTGGCGCACTACCCATTGAGCGCACCCCACACAACCGTGACGCCCGACAACCTCGCCTACGTGATCTACACCTCCGGCTCCACCGGCCAGCCCAAGGGCGTGGCGATTGCCCATCGCAACGTGCTGGCGCTGATCGACTGGTCCAGATCGGTCTACAGTCGCGATGACATTCAGGGCGTGCTCGCTTCGACCTCGGTGTGCTTCGACTTGTCGGTGTGGGAGCTGTTCGTGACCCTGGCCAACGGCGGTTCGCTGATCATCGCCCGCAACGCCCTGGAGCTGCCGCAACTGCCGGCCCGCGATCAAGTACGGCTGATCAACAGCGTGCCCTCGGCCATCGCCGCGTTGCAGCGCAGCGGCGAGATTCCGGCCAGCGTGCGCATCATCAACCTGGCCGGGGAACCGCTGAAGCAAAGCCTGGTGGACTCTCTGTACTGTGAGAGCGGCATTGAGCACGTCTACGACCTTTACGGTCCCTCGGAAGACACCACTTATTCCACCTGGACCCGCCGCACTGCCGGCGGCACGGCGAACATCGGCCGGCCCGTCAAGCACACCTCCAGCTACCTGCTCGACGCCAACCTGCAAGCGGTGCCCCAGGGCGTTTCAGCCGAGCTGTACCTGAGCGGCGCGGGCATCACCCGTGGCTACCTCGGCCGCGCCGCGATGACGGCCGAGAAGTATGTGCCCAACCCATTTTCCACAAACGGCGAACGGCTGTACCGCACGGGTGACTTGAGCCGTTATCGCGCCGATGGCGTGCTCGAGTATCAGGGCCGCATCGACCATCAGGTGAAGATCCGCGGCTTCCGCATCGAGTTGGGAGAAATCGAAGCACGGCTGCTGCAACAACCCCAGGTGCGTGAAGTGGCGGTGCTGGCCCAGGACGTGTCGGGCGGCCAGCAACTGGTGGCCTACGTGGTCGCTCCGTCCCTGAACCTGGATGACACCGAGGAGCAACGCGCACTGCGCGATGAACTCAAGGCCAGGCTCAAGGAGCACCTGCCCGACTACATGATCCCGACCCATCTGCTGTTCCTCGAGCAATTGCCGCTGACCCCCAACGGCAAGCTCGACCGCAAGGCCCTGCCGGCTGTGGACACTGGCTGGTTGCAGGCCGGTTATGTCGCTGCGGTCACTGAGCTTGAGCAGCAGGTCGCGGCGATCTGGGCACAGGTGCTCACGGTGCAGCGCGTGGGCCTGAACGATCACTTTTTCGAGCTGGGCGGCCATTCGCTGCTGGCAGTCAATGTCGTCTCGCGCATGGCGCTCGAACTGGGGTTGACCCTGACCCCGCAACTGATTTTCCAGCACCCCGTCCTGAGGGATTTTGTCGCGCAACTGGACACCGGGGACGCGCCAATCAATGAACAGAAACTCAGCAAGCTGCAAGCCCTGCTTGATGAAATGGAGGAAGTCTGATGGACAAGAGTGTTGCTTTGACGATTGCCAAGCGCTTTATCACTCTGCCGCTGGACAAACGTAAGCTGTACCTGGAGAAGATGCTCGAAGAGGGCGTCTCGCCGGCCAATTTGCCGATTCCCCAGGTCCGTCTCGGGTTCGAACACATCCCGCTCTCCTACGCACAGGAACGTCAATGGTTCCTCTGGCAAATGGATCCCCACAGCTCGGCTTACCACATCCCCAGTGCCCTGCGCCTCAAAGGGCAGTTGGACGTGCCGGCCCTGGAGCGCAGTTTCAACGCACTGCTCGAGCGCCACGAAAGCTTGCGCACCACCTTCGGCGAGAACGGCGAGCAGACCGTGCAGGTCATCCACCGGCACATGCCCCTGGGCATCGCCGTGCAGGCCTTGACCGCCGCTCCGTTGGCCAGCGAGGACGACGCCATCAAGGCGTTCGTCGAGGCTGAAACCGCACGCCCGTTCGATTTGCGCCAGGGGCCGTTACTGCGGGTTTCGCTGTTGAAAATCGCCGAGGACGACCACGTGCTGGCGCTGATCCAGCACCACATCATTGCCGATGGCTGGTCGATGCAGGTGCTGGTGGATGAGCTGGTGCGTCACTACGCGGCCGACACCGCCAGCCAGCCGTTGGCGTTGCCAGCGCTGAGTGTGCAATACGCCGACTATGCGATCTGGCAGCGTCACTGGCTCGAGGCCGGTGAGCGTGAGCGGCAGTTGGCCTATTGGGTGCAGACCCTGGGCGACGAACAACCGGTATTGGAGTTGCCCCTCGATCATCCGCGCCCGCCCGTGCAGAGTTTTCGCGGGGCGCGCCTGGACCTGAACCTGCCGCCGGAACTGGGCGCGGCGCTCAAGCAGTTGGCCCAGCGCGAAGGTGCCAGTCTGTTCATGGTCTTGCTGGCCTCGTTCCAGGCCTTGCTGCATCGCTACAGCGGCCAGCCGCAGATCCGCGTCGGCGTGCCGGTGGCTAACCGCAATCGGGTCGAGACCGAGGGCCTGATCGGCTTTTTCGTCAACACCCAGGTGCTCAACGCTCATGTGGATGGACAACTGCCGTTCGACCGTTTGCTCGCGCAGGTCAAGCAGTCGGCCATGGCCGCCCAGGCTCATCAGGACTTGCCGTTCGAGCAGTTGATCGAGGCCCTGCAACCTGAGCGCAGCCTCAGCCACAGTCCGATCTTCCAGGTCATGTTCAACCACCAGACCGCCAGCGACACCCAGGACCGGCAACAGCAACTGCCGCACTTGAGCGTCGAAGACCTGGTGTGGGAAGGGCGCACCGCCCAGTTCGATCTGACCCTGGGCACTTATGAAACTGGGCAGGGTGTCGCGGCGGAGCTGACTTACGCCACCGACCTGTTCGAACCCCACACCATTGAACGTCTGGCCCGCCACTGGCTGAACCTGTTGCAGGGCATCGTCGATGCGCCGCAGCAGCGCATCGGTGAGTTGCCGCTGCTCGACACCGCCCAGCAGCGCCGCACACAGCAAGACTGGCACCGCGTGGTCGACCATGGCAGCGATGCCCTGTGCGTGCACCAGCGCATCGCCGAACAGGCGCGGATAACGCCTGATGCACTGGCGCTGAGCATTGATGGCCAGACCTTGAGCTACGGACAACTGGATACCCGCGCCAACCAACTCGCCCACCGCTTGATCGGCCTGGGCGTGACGCCGGACCAGCCGGTGGGCATCGCGGTGCAGCGCAGCGCCGAGATGCTTGTCGGCCTGCTGGCGATTCTCAAGGCCGGCGGCGCTTATGTGCCGCTGGACCCGGCGTACCCCGAGGATCGCCTAGCCTACATGATCCAGGACAGCGGCATCGAGTTGCTGCTGACCCAGGCCCGCTTGCAGGCTCAACTGCCGATCCCGGCGACCCTGCGCACCCTGTTGCTGGACCAGCCGGACGCCGCGTGGCAGGCCGCACCGTCCACATGCCCGGCGGTGCCATTGACCACCGAGCACCTGGCCTACGTCATCTACACCTCCGGTTCAACCGGTAAACCCAAGGGCGTCATGGTCCGCCATGGCGCGCTGAGCAACTTTGTCACCAGCATGATCGCCCGGCCAGGCATCACGGCCAGCGATCGCATGCTGTCGCTGACGACGTTTTCCTTCGACATTTTTGGCCTGGAAATCTACGGGCCGTTGTCGGCCGGCGCCAGCGTGGTGCTGACCGGGCAGGACGTGCACCAGGATCCACAAGCGGTGCTGGCGCTGATCGAGCGTCACGACGTGAGCGTGCTGCAAGCCACACCTTCGAGCTGGCGCATGTTGCTGGATCATGAGCACTCGGCGGTGCTGGCCGGTCGCACGTTCCTCTGCGGCGGCGAGGCGTTGCCCCTGGAGTTGGCGCAACGACTGCTGGCGCTTTCGCCGAAGGTCTGGAATCTCTATGGCCCGACCGAAACCACGATCTGGTCGGCGGTGCATCCGTTGAGTCGGGAAAACAGCCGTCCGTTCCTGGGCAAGCCGCTGGACAACACCGCCCTGTACATCGTAGGCAGTGACCTGACGCTCAACCCTCCGGGCGCCCCGGGTGAGTTGCTGATCGGCGGCGACGGGCTGGCCCGCGGCTACTTTCAACGTCCGGCGTTGACCGCCGAGCGGTTTGTGCCGGACCCGTTCTCCACCTCGGGTGAGCGGCTGTACCGCACCGGCGACCTGACCCGTTATCGGGCCGAAGGCGTGGTCGAGTACATCGGACGCATCGACCATCAGGTCAAGATTCGCGGCTTGCGTATCGAGCTGGGTGAAATCGAAGCCGCATTGCTGGCCCAGGACACTGTGCGGGAAACCGTGGTGGTGGCCCATGAAGCCCCGACCGGTGCACAACTGGTGGGTTACGTGGTGCCCGCGACCAGTGAAATAGCGGACGAGGCTTCGTTACGCGCTTCGCTCAAGGCCGCGCTCAAGGCGCAATTGCCCGAGTACATGGTTCCGGCGCACTTGGTGTTCCTGGCACAACTGCCGCTGACGCCCAATGGCAAGGTCGATCGCAAGGCGTTGCCGGCGCCCGATGTGGGCGAAGTGCAGCGGCTTTACGTGGCGCCCCGCAGTCAGCGTGAGCAACAGGTGGCGGCGATCTGGCAGGAGGTGCTCAAGCTTGAGCGGGTAGGGCTGGAGGACAACTTCTTCGAGTTGGGCGGGCACTCGCTGCTGGTCACCCAGGTGGTGTCTCGGGTCCGTCGAGCGTTGGCTATCGAAGTGCCGCTGCGCAGCCTGTTCGAACACAGCACGTTGCAGGACTTCGTCAATGCTCTCGACGCCGGCCAAGGCGAGCAGGCGCCTGCGATGGTGCCGGTGACGCGTGACGCACCGCTGCCGCTGTCGTTTGCCCAGGAACGCCAGTGGTTCCTGTGGAAAATGGACCCCGACAGCGCCGCCTACAATATTCCGACTGCGCTGCGGATGCGCGGTGCGCTGGACAAAATCGCCCTGCGCCACAGTTTTGAAGCGCTGCTGCAACGTCACGAAAGCCTGCGCACGGAGTTCGTGGAGGACGATGGCCGCACCTGCCAGGTGATTCGCCCACAGGGGCAGGTCCACTTCGTCGAGCAACGCCTGGCAGTGGCTGACGAGGCCAGTATTCAGGCGTTCCTCGAGCAGCAGACGCAACGCCCGTTCGATCTGCTGAGCGAGGCGCTGTTGCGCGTGGCGCTGCTGGATGTGAGCGAGCAGGAGCACATTCTGGTCCTGACCGTGCATCACATCGTTGCCGACGCCTGGTCGTTGCAGGTGATGGTCGACGACCTGATGAGCCTGTATTCGGCGTTCATTCAGGAACAGCCTGCGCAGTTGCCGCCTCTGGCGGTGCAATACGCCGACTATGCCGTCTGGCAGCGGCAATGGATGGCCGCCGGCGAACGGGAGCGACAACTGGCCTACTGGACCGGGCAACTGGGCAGCGAGCAACCGCTGTTGGAGCTGCCCACGGACCATCCGCGCCCGGCGCAGCAAAGCCTGCGCGGCGCGCGTTTGCCGATTGTGCTGGATCGCTCGCTGAGCGACGCCCTCAAAGCCCTGGCCCGACGGGAAAACGTCACGCTGTTCGTGCTGTTGCTCGGTTCTTTCCAAGCGCTGCTACATCGCTACAGCGGTCAGGCCGACATCCGCGTCGGGGTGCCGATTGCCAACCGTCATCGCCTGGAAACCGAGCGGTTGATCGGTTTCTTCGTCAATACCCAGGTGCTGCGGGCCGAATTCCACCGTGATCTGACCGGAGCGGATTTGCTGCAACAGATCAAACAGACAGCCATGGCGGCGCAGATGCATCAGGACCTGCCGTTCGAGCAATTGGTCGATGCCTTGCAACCGCAGCGCAACCTGAGCCACAGCCCGTTGTTCCAGGCCATGTTCAACCACCGCAACGAAACCGGTGCAGCACTGGCCAATGCCTTGCCAGGCCTGGCGGTCGAACCGCTTGGCTGGGCACAGCGCACCGCACAATTCGACCTGAGCCTGGATACCAGCGACAGCCCGCAAGGCCTGCACGCCGCCCTGACCTACGCGACGGATCTGTTCGAGCCGGCCACCATCGAGCGCATGGGCCGGCACTGGCTCAACCTGTTGCAAGGCCTGGTGCAGGACCTGCATCGGCCCGTTGCGCAGTGGGCGCTACTGGACGCTGACGAACGGCGGCGGATGCTGCTCGACTGGAACGCGACGACGGCGCAATACCCCCTCGATCGCAGTGTGCATGGGTTGATCGAAGAACAGGTGCGGCGAACCCCGGACGCCCCGGCGCTGGTTTTCGGCGAGCAACGCCTGACGTATGCCCAGCTCAATGCTCGGGCCAATCGCTTGGCTCACCGGCTGATCGAGCAGGGTGTCGGTCCGGATGTGCTGGTGGGCATTGCCGTGGAGCGTTCCGTGGAAATGGTGCTGGGGCTGTTGGCGATTCTCAAGGCCGGCGGTGCCTACGTGCCGCTGGACCCGGAATATCCACGGGAGCGCCTGGCCTATATGTTCGAAGACAGCGGTATCGGTTTGCTGCTGACCCAAAGCCACTTGCTCGAACAATTGCCAATCCCGCCGGGGCTGCGCAGCCTGGTGCTGGATCTGCCCGATGACGGGCTGCAAGCAGGCCGCGACGCCAATCCGCACGTCAGACTCGACGGCGAAAACCTGGCGTATGTGATCTACACCTCGGGTTCCACCGGCAAGCCCAAGGGCGCGGGTAATCGTCATTCGGCGTTGGTCAATCGGCTGTGCTGGATGCAGGACGCGTATCGGCTGGAGGCGGACGACAGCGTGCTGCAAAAAACGCCGTTCAGTTTCGACGTGTCGGTCTGGGAGTTTTTCTGGCCGCTGCTGACCGGCTCGACGCTGGTGGTGGCCGCGCCGGGCGCTCATCGCGACCCGACACAACTGATCGAACTGATCACCGCGCAGCGCATCACCACGCTGCACTTCGTGCCGTCGATGTTGCAGGCTTTCCTGCAGGATCCACACGTGGCCGAATGCACCAGCCTGAAACGCATCGTGTGCAGCGGCGAAGCCTTGCCGGTGGATGCGCAGCAGCAGGTGTTTGCCAAACTGCCGAACGCCGGCCTGTACAACCTCTACGGTCCGACCGAGGCGGCCATCGACGTGACCCATTGGACCTGTGTCGAGGAGGGGCGCGACAGCGTGCCGATCGGTCAACCGATTGCCAACCTCGGCACCTGCATCCTCGATGATGAACTGTCACCGGTGCCAGTGGGGGTGATCGGCGAGCTGTACCTGGCGGGCGAGGGCCTGGCCCGTGGTTACCATCGACGCCCGGCGCTGACGGCCGAGCGGTTCGTGATCGGCCCCTTCGGCAATGGTCAGCGCCTGTATCGCACCGGCGACCTGGCGCGCTACCGCGCCGATGGCGTGATCGAGTATGCCGGGCGGATGGATCATCAGGTGAAGATCCGTGGCCTGCGCATCGAGTTGGGTGAAATTGAAGCGCGCCTGGCCGAGCACGACGACGTGCGTGAAGCCGTTGTCATCGCTCAGGACGGGAGCTTGCTGGTGGCCTACGTGGTGCCGGCGCGCGCCGAGTTGCTGGCCGCCGAAGACATCGTTCGCCAGACACTGCAAGGTCATCTCAAGGAGCATTTGAGCCAGGCCTTGCCCGACTACATGGTGCCGCAGCACTGGTTGTGGCTGGAAAAAATGCCCGTCAGCCCCAACGGCAAACTGGAGCGCAAGGCGCTGCCCAAGGCCGATATCACCGCCAACCCCAAGGCTTACATCGCACCGGTCACCGCCATCGAACAGGCGTTGGCCGGTATCTGGCAAAGCGTGCTCGGGCGCGGGCAAGTGGGGCTCAGCGACAACTTCTTCGAGCTGGGGGGCGATTCGATCGTCTCCATCCAGATGGTCAGCCGGGCCCGTCAGGCAGGCATCCATTTCAGCCCCAAGGATCTGTTCATTCATCAGACCATCCAGGGTCTGGCCAGCGTGGTGACCCTGGGTGACAGCGGGCCGGCTATCGATCAGAGGCCGGTGACGGGAGAGACGCTGCTGCTGCCGTTCCAGCAATGGTTTTTCGACCAGCCCATGGCCGAGCCTCATCACTGGAACCAGTCGGTGCTGCTCAAGGGGTTGCGGCCTTTACACGCCGGGCATCTGGAGCAGGCGTTGCAGGCATTGGTTGCCCATCACGATGCCTTGCGCCTGGCCTTCAAGCGTGAGGACGACGCCTGGACCGCTCGCCATCAAACACTCGCTGAACAGCAGGCGATCTGGCGTCGCTCACCGCTGTTGTGGACGGCTGAGGTGGCAGATGCCCCGGCGCTGGAGCGCCTGGCCGAACAAGCCCAGCGCAGCCTGGACCTGGAAAGCGGCGCGTTGTTGCGCGGTGTCCTGGCGAACCTGGCCGATGGCAGCCAACGACTGTTGCTGGTGATTCATCACCTGGTGGTGGACGGGGTGTCCTGGCGCATTCTGCTGGAAGACCTGCAACAGGCTTATGAACAATTGCAGGCCGGCCAGACCCCGAAACTGCCGGCCAAGACCAGCGCCACCCAGGCCTGGGCGCAACGCTTGAAAACCCATGCGGGCAGTGCAGCGTTCCAAACCCAGATGGCGTACTGGCAAGGGCAACTTGAGGGCGCTCGCGGCGATTTGCCCTGTGACCGGCCGCAGGGCGAACTGCGCAGGTGTCATGGGGCGCAGGTCCAGACGCGGCTGGATAAAAACCAGACCCGCCAGCTCTTGCAGCAAGCGCCAGCGGCCTATCGCACCCAGGTCAACGATCTGCTCCTGACGGCCCTGGCACAGGTGATCGGTCGCTGGACCGGGGAGGCCTCGACCTTGATTCAGTTGGAGGGCCATGGCCGCGAGGCTCTGTTCGACGACCTGGATTTGAGCCGCAGCGTCGGCTGGTTCACCAGCCTGTTTCCGGTCCGGTTGACACCGGCCACGACCACCGAGGATTCGATCAAGGCCATCAAGGAACAATTGCGCGCGATACCCAACAAGGGCCTCGGATTCGCCGTGCTGCGCTACCTGGGTGATGAGCCGACGCGGTGTGCCCTGCAGGCGTTGCCGGTGCCACGCATCACCTTCAACTATCTGGGCCAGTTCGACAGCGGATTTGCTGATGACGCCGCTGGGCTGTTTGTTCCGGCCGGCGAATCGGCGGGCGCGCCACAGAGCCCGCTGGCGCCGCTGGACAATTGGCTGACGCTCAATGGCAGCGTCTACGCGGGTGAGTTGAGCGTCGACTGGACATTCAGCACGCAGATGTTCGATGAGTCGACGATCCAGGCGCTGGCCCTGGATTACGCTCAGGAGCTGCAGGCGTTGATCGAGCACTGCTGCCAGACTCGGCATCAGGGCTTCACACCGTCGGACTTCCCGCTGGCCGGGTTGACCCAGGCCCAGTTGGACGCGTTGCCGCTGGCTGCGCGGCAGATCGAAGACATCTATCCGTTGTCGCCCATGCAGCAAGGCATGCTGTTCCATACGCTGTATGAGCAACAGGCCGGCAATTACATCAATCAACTGCGTGTTGATGTCGCAGGCTTGGACGTCGAGCGCTTCCGCCAGGCCTGGCAGGCGGCCATGGACGCCCATGAAGTGCTGCGCAGCAGTTTCGTCTGGGACGGTGATTTCAAGCGGGCGTTGCAGGTTGTACACAAACAGATGGAGGTTGCGTTCCTGTTCCACGATGGGGGTGCCGCAGCGAATCCATCCCAGGACCTGGACGCCCTGGCGTTGGCGCAGCGCCAGCAGGGTTTCGAGCTGGATGCGGCGCCGCTGTTGCGCTTGCTGGTGGTGCGCGTGGCAGAGGACCGCTATCACCTGATCTACACCAGCCATCACATCCTGATGGACGGCTGGAGCAACTCGCAGTTGCTGGGGGAAGTGTTGCAACGCTACAGCGGCCAGTCACCGGCCCGACCGTCTGGACGTTACCGGGACTACATCGACTGGTTGTCGCTTCAGGACCCACAGGCCAGCGAGCAATTCTGGACGGCACAACTGGCCGAACTGGACGAGCCGACCCACCTTGCGGGGGCCTTTGCCCGGGACCATCGCGGCGAGGCAAGCGACGGCCACGGCGAATATGAGCAGGTGCTCGATACCCATGCCACGGCCCGGCTGCATGCCTTTGCCCGCGAGCAGAAAGTGACGGTCAACACACTGGTGCAAGCGGCCTGGCAGCTATTGCTGCAACGTTGCACCGGGCAGTCAGTAGTTGCCTTTGGCGCCACCGTGGCCGGACGTCCCGCGCATATTCCCGGCGTGGAGCAACAGATCGGTCTGTTCATCAACACCTTGCCGCTGGTTGGCAGCCCGCGGGCGGAGCAGAGCATCGGCCAGTGGTTGCAAGAGGTCCAGGGGCGGAACCTGAGCCTGCGCGAGCACGAACACACGCCGCTGTTCGACATCCAGCGCTGGGCCGGGCAGGGCGGTGCGGCGCTGTTCGACACGTTGCTGGTGTTCGAGAACTATCCGGTGTCCCAGGCGTTGCAGCAGGGCGCCCCGGACACGTTGCGCTTCGGTGAAGTCGCCAATCATGAACAAACCAACTATCCACTGACCCTGGCGGTGAACCTGGGTGACACGCTGTCGTTGCTCTTGAGCTACAACCACGCCAGCTTCGCGCCAGACGACATTGTCGGTATCGGCCAGTCCCTGCGTTATCTGCTGGAGCAGATGGTGCTCGGCGGCGAGCGCTTGGTGGGGCAACTGTCGTTGCTCAATGCAGGACAGCAACGGGTTCAGCAGGCTTGGAACGCCACCGCGACGCCGTACCCGCTCGATTGCAGCGTGCAGCGACTGATTGAAGCGCAGGTGGTCAAGACGCCTGATGCGTGTGCCCTGGTATTTGCCGGGCACCGGCTGAGCTATGCGGCCCTCAATGCCCAGGCCAACCAACTGGCCCATGTACTGATGGAGCAAGGCGTCGGGCCGGATGTGTTGGTGGGTATCGCCGTGGAGCGTTCGGTGGAAATGGTGGTCGGCCTGCTGGCGATCCTCAAGGCCGGTGGCGCCTACGTACCGCTGGACCCTGAGTATCCACAGGATCGCCTGGCCTATATGTTCGAAGACAGCGGCATTGGCTTGTTGCTGACCCAGCGCCACTTGCTTGAACAATTACCGCTGCCGGCGGGCCTGCGCAGCCTGGTGCTGGATCAGCCGGGCGACTGGCTGGCTGGCCGCAGCGAGGCCAATCCGGTGGTCGAACTCAGCGGCGAAAACCTGGCCTATGTGATCTACACCTCCGGTTCCACCGGCAAACCCAAGGGTGCGGGCAACCGGCATTCGGCCCTGGTCAATCGGTTGTGCTGGATGCAGGACGCCTATCAGCTGGACGCGAGCGACCGTGTGCTGCAAAAAACACCGTTCAGTTTCGACGTATCGGTCTGGGAGTTTTTCTGGCCATTGCTGACCGGTTCGACCCTGGTCATGGCGCCACCGGGTGCCCACCGCGATCCGGAGCAACTGATCGAGCTGATCACCACGCAGCAGATCACCACCTTGCACTTCGTGCCTTCGATGTTGCAGGTGTTCATGCAAGATCCCGCAGTCGGCAGTTGCCGGAGCCTGACGCGGATTATTTGCAGTGGTGAAGCCTTGCCGGTGGACGCCCAATTGCAGGTGTTCGCCAAGTTGCCGGCGGCCGGTCTGTATAACCTGTACGGTCCCACCGAAGCGGCCATCGACGTGACCCATTGGACGTGCGTGGACGAGGGCCGCGACGCGGTGCCGATCGGTCAGCCGATTGCCAACCTGAGTACGTTTATCCTCGACCACAACCTTTCACCGTTGCCGGTGGGGGTGACGGGCGAGTTGTACTTGGGCGGTGAAGGCCTGGCTCGCGGTTACCATGCTCGCCCGTCGTTGACGGCTGAGCGCTTCGTCACCAGCCCGTTCGGAGACGGCTCGCGCCTGTACCGGACCGGCGATTTGGCGCGCTACCGTGCCGACGGCGTCATCGAGTACGCCGGGCGCATGGACCATCAGGTGAAAATCCGTGGCCTGCGCATCGAGTTGGGGGAGATCGAGGCGCGGCTGGCCGAGCATGCGCAGGTCCGCGAAACCGTAGTGATCGCCCAGGACGGTGCGGTGCTGGTGGGCTATGTGGTGCCACAGCGTCAGGCGTTGTTGAGTGCCGAAGACGACATCCGCCACGAATTCGAGCAGGCATTGAAGGCCCACTTGAGCCAGCATTTGCCGGACTACATGGTCCCGCAGCACTGGGTATTGCTTGAGCGCATGCCGGTGAGCCCTAACGGCAAACTGGAACGCAAGGTGCTGCCTCGGTTCGACGCCAGCCAGTCGCAGCAAGGCTTCGTGGCGCCGGAAGGGGCGCTGGAGCAACAGATTGCCGGTGTTTGGCAAGAGGTGCTGGAGCTGGAACAGGTCGGTCGCAACGACCACTTCTTCGAGCGCGGTGGTCACTCATTGCTGGCGACCCAGGCCGTTTCACGCTTGCGTAAGCTGACCGGCTATCCGCTGAGCCTGCGTGACCTGTTCGATCATCCGCAGCTCAAGGCGCTGGCGGCGCTGATGGCCGGCACCGTCGATGGACCGGTCCGGGCGGGCGATTCCCGTGGGGTGCGGCTCCAGGCCCATGGGCCACGCCGTTCCGCGCCGCTGTCGTTGGTGCAGCGACGTTTGTGGGTCGCCGAACAATTGTCCGGCGGCACTTCGGCGTATGGCATGCCCATGGCGCTGCACCTGTGCGGCGAGTTGTCGGTGGAGCGTCTGATGAGCAGCTTTGCCGACGTGGTACGCCGTCATGACGTATTGCGCACTGCGTATCGCCAAAACGAAGAAGGGGATCCGGTGGCGCTGATTGCCGATGAGGTCCGACTGGACTTTCCGGTGATCGACCTGTCTGGCCTGTCGCCCAGTGCCCGGCAGGAACAGGTGGCCCAGGCGACGCTGGAAAATGCCCGCACCCCGATCGATCTGGAGCAGGCACCGCTGCTGCGCGGACGGATCCTGCACCTGGGGCCGACCGAACATGTGTTGCTGTACGCCATGCATCACATCATCTCCGATGGCTGGTCGATGGGGCTGCTGATCAACGAACTGGTGCAGGTCTACGAGGCATCCCTCAAGGGTGAACCGATGCCGCTGGCGCCCCTGGAGATTCAGTACCATGACTTCGCCTTGTGGCAGCAGGCGCTGGAAGAGCAGGGCGTACTGGCGCGTCAGGCTGACTACTGGAAACACCGGCTCAGCGGCTACGAGGGGCGCCTGAACCTGCCGCTGGCCCGCCCTCGGGGCCAGACCGCCTCCTATGACGGCGATGCGCTGCAGTTCCAGCTTCCCACCGGGCTGACCGGAGCCTTGCGCCGGTTGTCCAGCGAAGCCGGGGTCACGCTGTACAGCACGCTGCTGGCGTCCTTCCAGGTGTTATTGCATCGGCTCTGCGCTGCGCAAGATCTGGTGGTTGGCGCCGACGTGGCGGGTCGTGAACAGCCGGAGCTGGAGCGGCTGATCGGTTTCTTCGTCAACGTGCTGCCCCTGCGTTCGCGCTTGGACGCCGATGCCACGTTCGCAAGCTTTTTGGCGCAAACCCAGGACAACCTGCTTGGCGCCCTGGAGCATCAGGACTTGCCGTTCGACCAGATTGTCGAAGCCTCAGGCGTGCCACGACACAAGGGCATGAATCCCTTGCTCCAGGTGTTGTTCGTGATGAACAACGTGCCGGTGCGCACCCGCTCCATAAAGGGGTTGAGCGTGGAATTGCTGCCGGCGTTGGAGACCCATTCTAAATTCGACATGGCGTTGTTCGTTGACGAAGAAGAAGGGCAATTGCGCGGCACTTGGCAATTCGCCACAACCTTGTTCGGACATGAGCACATTCAGCACCTGATTCAGGCCTGGACCGCCCTGTTGGAACAGATCGTCGCTGATCAGGACATTCAATTGGGAGCTATCAGCATGCCAGTCGACAACTTGGCGGCCGCCGCCAAGCCTGCCACCGTCCCGGGGCCCAAGGCCGATAAGCTGGGCAAGTTTCTCAAACGCTCGGTGACACCGCTCGCCAAGCCTCGACCGGCGCGGGTGCGTGAATCACTGGTGGCAGCACCGCAGCGATTCCCGTTGATGCTGGAGCCGGGTGAACCCCAGCTGGATGTCATCGAGTGGATTCATCAGAACCGGCCGCTGATCGAGCAAAAGCTGGCCGAACATGCGGGCATTCTGTTCCGCGGTTTTGAACTGGATGGCATCCAGGGCTTTGAAGCGTTCGCCGAAGCGATCCAGCCCGGCCTTTATGGTCAGTACGGCGATTTGCCGAAGAAGGAAGGGGGCAAGAACACCTACCGTTCCACGCCGTACCCGGAGCGCAAGATGATTCTGTTCCACAACGAAAGCTCCCATCAGGACCGCTGGCCGCGCAAGCAAATGTTCTATTGCGAGCAAGCCGCGCCTGTGGGCGGTGCGACTCCAGTGGTGGATTGCCGGTTGATGTACGAAAAACTGCCGTCGGACCTTCGCGAGAAGTTCGAAGACAAAGGGCTGCTGTATGTGCGCACCTTCACCGACAAACTCGACGTGTCGTGGCAGCACTTTTTCAAGACCGAGGACCGCCGCGAAGTTGAGGCCCGGTGTCGGGCGGGCGGTATCCAGTGGCGCTGGCTCGACAACGACGAGTTGCAGACCCGCACACCGGGGCCGGCGATCATCACGCACCCGATCACCGGGGAGAAGTCGTTCTTCAATCAGGTGCAATTGCATCACATCTATTGGCTGGAGCCGGATGTGCGGGAGGACCTGCTGTCGATGTTCGGTCTGGAGCGCATGCCTCGGCATGTGTATTACGGCGATGGCACACCGATTGAGGATGAGGTGATGGCGCGCATCGGTGATTTGTATGAAGCCTGTGCGGTGCGTTTCGACTGGCGCAAGGGCGACGTGATCCTGCTGGACAACATGTTGGTGGCCCACGCCCGCGACCCGTTCGAGGGCCCCCGCAAGATCGTGGTTGCCATGGGCGATATGTATGAGCGCAGCGCGCTGGAGGGCCAGGCCGATGCCGGGACGGCCATCCAGGGCATCCGCAACCTGGAGGAAACCGGAGCATGAACGAGGTATTGATGGACCAGCAGGACCCCGGCTTTGCCTTGACCCCCGAGCAACAAGCGATGCTCGAGCAACTGTCGAGCACGGCGACCTGTGGCGAAGCATTGCGTTGGCTGAGCGTGGTCATCGACGGCGATCTCGATCCGCAGCGATTGCAGATCGCGTTCGATACGCTCCTGGCACAGCAGCCAATGCTGCTGGCGCGGCTGGACAAAGTGGCCGGTTTCCACGGCTTGCGTCAGGTCGCCAGCGGCGCCGCTCGTTTCCCGCTGACGATACAGGCAGGCGCGCAACGGACCGAGGATGTCCAGGCGCAGATCAAGGATTCGCTGGGCTGTGCTTTTGTGGTGGGCGAATCGCCAAACGTCCAGGCCGTGCTTTATCGTCTGGCGCCGCAGCAATGGCAACTGGTGCTGGGTATCGCTCGCTACAGTGCCGATGCGCAATCGCTGAATCTGCTGCTGGAGCAAATCCAGCAAGCGTACGCCGCAGTTCAGGCGTCGGAAGACGAAGCACCGGGCGAGTTTGCCCAGTACCTGGAATGGCGCAGTGAGGTGGTGCTTGATGAAGATGCCGCCACCGGACGAACCTATTGGCAGCATTACCTGCAAGGCGTGGAGACGGACATCGCCACACCGTGGTTGGCTGCGCGCAGCGCCGGCAGTGAGACGGGGGCCGCTGATACCAGTGTGTCGCTGACCCTGGAACCGGCCCAGCGCGATGCGTTGCAACGGTTGGCCGAGCAGCTCGGTCAGCCGCTTGCCACGGTGTTGCAAGGCGCGTGGTGGGTGTTGCTGGGACGTTTGAGCGGCCTTGATCAGGCGCTGGTGGGCGTGCGTCATGACAGCCGTGGCGACTATGAATACTTCGCCAATGCTGTGGGCGTGTTCGAGAAAACCCTGCCGCTTAGCGTTTCATTGCCCGCGACGGTGTCGTTCAGCGAGTGGCTGGACGAGCTGGCGGCGCGCCTGGAAGCCCATCGCACCTGGCAGGAATACTGGGCGCCGGAACTGTCGCCTGAGGCGGCGCGCCCGGCCTACGGCTTTACGCTGGGGCAGGCTAACCGGGCCGGCAACGGTGGCGGCCTTAACTGGGCTGCAGCAGGGTCCGTGTGGGTGCCGGCAGATCCATTCGAGTTGCTGTTGCAGGTGCAATTGAACGCTGCCCAGCAGCTTGCCGCGGTCAATCTGCATTACGCCAGCTCGCGTTACTCGCCGGCCTCGGCCAGCGCCGTGTTGGAACAGTACGGCGTGCTGTTGGCGTCGATCCTTGCCGCTCCACACACCGCATTGGCGCGGCTCGATCTGTTGAGTCGCACCGCAGAGCAGCGCTTGCTGGCAATCAACCCCGCCATGCACGCGTTAGCTGATGGCCGTTATCTGCCGCAGCGCATCGCCGATCTGGCGTCGCATACACCGAACGCCATTGCCCTGACCGACGCCCGTCAGCAAATGAACTACGGCCAGTTGCAAGCCCGGGTCGACAGCATGGCGCAGGGCCTCAAGCAGCAAGGCGTGGGCGCCGGTTCGATGGTCGCGCTGGCGTTGCCGCGCTCGGTGGATCTGGTGATTGCAATGCTGGCGAGCTGGCGCCTTGGTGCGGCGTATCTGCCCCTTGATGTGCAGTGGCCCCAGGCGCGTCAGGCGTTGATGCTGGAACAGGCCGGCGCGGCGTTGTTGTTGACCGATGCGGCGCATCTGCCGGCCTGGCAGGATCAGCCGTATAAGGCGCTGACCGCGGCTGAGCTGAGCCATCCGGCTACGCCACTGCCTGCGCTAGCCACACAGGGCAACGATATCGCCTATGTGTTGTTTACCTCCGGCTCCACCGGCGTGCCCAAAGGCGTGGTGATCGAGCATCGGCAACTGCTCAATTACACCGCCCAGGCCAGTCAGGCGCTGGGGCTTGCCCAGTGCAAGAACGTCGGTTTCAGTTCCAGCGTGGCGGCGGACCTGGGCAATACGGCGTTGTTTGGCGCGTTGTTCAACGGCGCGACCCTGCATGTGGCCAGCGATGAGCAGATGCAGGACGGCGCGTTGTTTGCCCAGTACCTGCAACAGCAGCAGATCGACTGCCTGAAAATCGTGCCCTCGCACCTCGCGGCGCTGCTCGACAGTGAACGGGCGAGGCTGCCGGGTACCCTGGTGCTTGGCGGTGAGCCGATTGCGCCGACCTTGGTCGAGCGCATCGCCCGGTTGCGCAGCGATTGCCGGGTGTTCAACCACTACGGGCCGACCGAAGCCACGGTGGGGGTGATGATTCATCCGCTGTCTCTGAACGGCGCGGCCGGCGACTGTTCGGCGCTGACCCAGGTGCTGGGCAACAACCAGGTTTACGTGCTGGACGCCGATCTGCATTTGGCGCCGGTGGGCGTGCTGGGTGAGGTGTACCTGGGCGGAGCGCAGTTGTGCCGGGGCTATCTGAATGCCGAGGCCGATGCGCAGGCGTTCATCCAGAGTCCCTTTGATCCGGCGCAACGGTTGTATCGCACCGGTGACCTGGCGCGTTATCGGCCGGACGGGGCGATCCAGCTATATGGTCGGCGCGATCAGCAGGTCAAGGTGCGTGGGTTCCGTATTGAACTGGCGGAGATCGAGGCCGTGCTTGTGCGCATGCCACAGGTGGCCGAAGCATTGGTGTTGCCGGCAGCGTCGGTCGAGCAGGGGCTGTTGGCCTTTGTCGTGGCGCAGCAGGGACTGTCGACGGGCTTGCTCGACGCCGCGCGCGCTGAGCTGAGCGCCCGCTTGCCCAGCGTGATGGTGCCGCAGCATTTGCATCTGATCGAACGATTCCCGCGACTGGCCAACGGCAAGATCGATCGCCACGCACTGCAGCAGTTGGCGGTGGCTACAGCGGACGATGAAGACGCCGCGCCACGCGATGCGCTGGAGCAATTGCTCGCCGCGCGCATGGCGCAGTTGCTTGGGCTTGAGCGATTGGGCATCGATCGCGACTTCTTCGCCGCCGGAGGTCATTCGTTGCTGGTGATCAAACTGGTGGCCGGTATTCGCAAGTTGTTGCAGTGCGAAATTCATCCGGGACTGGTCTTCGATCATCCGACCGTGGCGTCGTTGGCCCTGGCCTTGCGGGCGCTGGAGAGCAGTCCGGGGCAATTGGAAAAAATGGCCCAGGTGCGCCTGCGCATGGAGGCGATGAGTCCCGAGGAAAAGGCCCTCCTGACCGAACAGGCTCGGCAGCTGCAAGCCGCCAAGGCGGCCCAAGGCAGCTGACACTCGCATGAAACAAAAGGCCGACGCCCCTCTGCGCCGGCTTTTTTTTAACTTTTTTCGCGAATGATAAATAAACTCATTCCGGTTTTTGGCAGGTGCTGCGTCTTACTTAGGTATGTGGACAAATCGGGTCGGGCAGGACGCTCAGGCACCGGATGTGTTCAGCAAAAATTTCGCCGTCGTCCAGCCGGATGACCGTGCCCGGGGAGGGGCCGGTCGGCCCCGCACTGACACATTGCCCTTGGGGCAATCGACCGTGCGGGTTCTCTCGTGCTGGCGAGCGGCGGGCCCTTCGGCCCCATGGACTTTTACTTCTACCAATAATAGAGAGCACGATGTCATCCATTCATGAGTTGAAACCTCTGTTCAAGGCACTCGTCATGTCCCGCGGCCTGCGTTCGCGTCGGGTGTTGACCGGTCTGGGGCTGGTCTGCCTGCTGCCACTCAGCGCTCAGGTGATGGCTGAAGACGTCAGCATCGACATCCCTGCGCAATCGCTGCCCCAGGCACTGCAAGCGTTCGGTCAGCAGACCAACCAGCAAGTGATCTACAACGCCGGCGATATGGCCGGGCTGAAAAGCAACCGCGTCAGCGGCAAGATGAGCCCGCAGGCGGCCCTCACCGAATTGCTCAAGGGCACGGGGGTGCGGTACAGCGTTGAGGGCAATACCCTGATGCTGCTGCGCGGTTCTGCCCAAGCCCTTGAGCTGGGCGCGACCACTATCAGCGGCCAGCAATTGGGTGTGACCACCGAGGGCAGTAACTCTTACACCACGGGGGCGGTGACCATCGGAAAAGGGGAACAGAAGCTCAAGGATATCCCTCAGTCGGTCAGCGTATTGACTCGCAAGCGCATGGATGACCAGAACATCACCAACCTGACCCAGGCGATTGAAAACACCCCAGGAATGAGCTCGATCAAATCACCCGGTCCCGGCATGTTCATCTATGCCCGTGGTTTCGACATCGAAGCGCTGCAGTACGACGGTGTACCGGTCCCGCGTAACGTGTACTCGCTGGGCAGCTACATTACCGAAAACATGGCTATTTACGACCGCATGGAATTCTTGCGTGGCGCTGCCGGCCTGTTGCAGGGTGCCAACAGCCCTGGTGGCGCGATCAATATGGTGCGCAAACGCCCGCAAGCCGCGCCAACGGTTACGTTGAGCGCCAAGGCCGGTAGTTGGGATCGCTATGCAAGTCAAGCTGATGTCGGCGGCCCGCTGAACTCCGAAGGCACCATTCGCGGTCGGGCCGTGGTCAATTATGAAAAAGGCAATTCCTTCACCGACTACGTGTCGAACTGGGAGCAGACAGTCTATGGCGCTGTGGATTTCGACCTGAGCCCGGATACGGTGCTTGGCATCGGTGCCAGCAACAAAAAAGGCCACTCCACCCCTTATCTGATCGGTCTGCCGCGTTATAGCGATGGCACTGCCTTGAACTTGGGGCGCTCCTCGTTTGCCGGCGCCAGTTGGAACCGTGCGGTGAATGATCAGACCTCGGTGTTCCTGGATCTGGAGCACCGCTTCAATGATCACTGGAAGGCCAAAGCCGCTGCGATGGCGATGAACGAGTCCAATGAAGCGACGTATCAGTTCATCACCGGGACGATAGCGGCTGATGGTAGCGGTGCGCGTTATGCGGATTATTCCACCGACTTCTCCACCAAGACCCTTGGGTTCGATGCCTATGTCAATGGTGACTTCGAAGCACTGTCGTTCAAACAGAACGTGATGCTGGGTACCAACTACTCCAAGCTCAAAACCAACGATGCTTTCGCCCGGGCTTTTACTCCCGGCGTGGACATCGACAACATCGATCATCATCGACCGTTTCCAACCTTTGACAGCATCGCCGACAGTGCGAACTTGACCGAAAGCACCTATGACGTGCGGCAGAAGGGCATTTACGGCACCTGGCGCGTCAACGTGACTGAGCCGCTGACACTGATTGTCGGTGCGCGAGCCAGTTGGTATGACTTTTCCTATGATGCGCAGACCTACTTCGCCCGTGTTGCGAACGGTACCTCAAGCAGCACGGCCAAGCACAGCGGCAAAGTCACACCCTACTACGGACTGGTCTACGCCCTGAACGAGCAATGGTCGGCCTACGCCAGCTACTCTGATGTGTTCATTCCCCAAACCGTGCGGGATACAAATCAATCGATCCTCAAGCCGGTCGAGGGCACCAACTACGAGCTGGGCCTCAAGGGCGAGCTGATGGATGGCCAGCTCAATACCTCGTTTGCGATCTTCCGTTACGATCACGAGAACCGCGCAGTCAGCGACATCAGCGGTGGTTTCGCTTGTGATGGCTGGTACTGTTCGGTGGCCTCGGGCAAGGTCAGAAGCCAGGGCTTTGAAGCTGAAGTCAGTGGCGAAGTGGCGCCAGGCTTGCAGGTTTCGAGCAGCTACACCTACAACACCACCAAGTTTCTGGAAGACGTGGATAACAAAGGCAAGGTGTTCAGTACTTGGACACCCAAGCACATGGTACGCATCTGGGCCGACTATCGGTTGCCGGGTGATTGGCACAAGGTCAGCGTCGGTGCTGGGGTCAACACCCAGAGCAGCACGGTCAGCTACGATCGCCAATTCGATCAGCCCGGCTTCTCCATTTGGAGCTCGCGAGTGGGGTATGACCTGAACGATGAAGTGAATCTGGCGGTGAACTTCAACAACATATTCGACAAGAAGTACTTTATTCCGTCCTACAGTCAGCTCAGCGCGAACAATTACTACGGTGATCCACGCAACATGATGTTCAGCGTGACGTACAAACCGCAGTTCTGATCCTCGCGAGAGTGAAATAGACCTGCCTTGTGGGTGGTGCTGTTCACTTAAGGAAACGGCGCTTTTCGAGACGGGAAAGCGCCGTTTTCTTTGCCGAGGTGCCCACTGCGCAATGCCTGCGTTCGGCCAGCGTAGTTACGGGGCGCCGAGATCAACGTCCGACGCGAGGCGGCCTTATAGCCCACCTGTTCCTGCGGGAGGACTCAATCCAATTGTGGGAGCGAGCTTGCTCGCGAAAGCGGCGGGTCAGCTTGCGAGGATGTTGGATGTGCCTGCGTCATCGCGAGCAAGCTCGCTCCCACATGAGTTTGCTGGTGTTCTCAGCATCTGCAAACGACACAAAAACCTGTGGGAGCGAGCTTGCTCGCGAAAGCGGCGGGTCAGTTTGCGTTGATGTTGGATGTGCCGACGTCATCGCGAGCAGGCTCGCTCCCACATGAGTTTGCTGGTGTTCTCAGCATCTGCAAACGACACAAAAACCTGTGGGAGCGAGCTTGCTCGCGAAAGCGGCGGGTCAGCTTGCTAGGATGTTGGATGTGCCGACGTCATCGCGAGCAGGCTCGCTCCCACATGAGTTTGCTGGTGTCCTCAGCATCTGCAAACGACACAAAAACCTGTGGGAGCGAGCCTGCTCGCGATAGCGGTGGTTCAGGCACACCGAGCCTAAGCCAGGTGCCGAGTGGTGGGGCAGAAGCGCTTTGGCTACTTTCGCCTGGGCCGGCTTGCGGATTTTCGAAAGTGACCCGCCGTAACGGCGGAACCCTAAGTGGCGGTTACCGCAGCAACGGATATACAAACCGACCCCAAGCGCTATTCCCCTTCTATCGTACTGGCCCAAAAAGCCTCGACCAACGAATCAAGCAACCCATCATCAAAAATCATACTGCGGTGACGCAACGGCGAATGCACCGAGCACTGCAACTCCCCGGTCAGGCTGTAGCTCTTGATCAAGGCTTCGCAGAATGCCAATTCTTCCGGGGTTTTTTCTACCAGTGTCCACCAGCAGCTAGGCCGAACCCGTACCGGTTTGAAGGTGAACCCGTCGAAGGCTTCCAGCAAACGATCATGCACCGAGAACGCCTGGGCGTTCATGACTTCATCCTTGACGCTCTGTACGATCGCCAGCAAGTCGCCTCGCCCCGGCTCGATCTGGCTGGCGGCCCAGTCATGGAAGGCCTTGACCGTGCTCTCGGGGTGTTCCCGCCGATAAGTCGCCGTGCGTTCCGTGAGGGTCGGGAACAGCAGGTCGAAGTATTCGATGGCCTCCAGCAGATCCTGAGAGGCCGGGTCGGCTTGTTCAGCGCCTGGCAAATGCCGATGACGCGGCAACGCTGCCGGATACAGATGCTCGGGAACCGTGCTATCCACCAAACCGAGAAAACTCACGGTGTGGCCCAGGCTTTCCAGCGTCGCGGCGATGTCCAGCGCAATGGCGCCGCCCAACGACCAGCCCATCAGGTAATAGGGACCTTGCGGCTGGGCTTTGACGATTTCCTGGCTGTAATCGGCGATCATCTCGCCCCAGGCTTCAGGCCCGGCATGCGGTTCACTGAAGCCGCGGTGCATGACGCCAACGGTGCGCGCCCGCTGTTGGAGTTTGCGCGCCAGTGGCTGGTAACAGAACACGATGCCACCGCTGGGGTGCAGGCAAAATAGCTGCGGTGCGCTGGCCGGTGCGTTGTTCAGTTCGACCAGGCATTGGGTCTGTTCCCGATGTTTTTGCGAAATGAACAAGGCCAGCTCGGCGACGCTCGGGTTGGCCAGCAACTCTTGCAGCCGCACGCTGATATTCAGGCGTGCCTTGAGGTTGGCAATCAGTTCGATCGCCAGGATCGAATGCCCGCCCAGTTCAAAGAAGCTGTCGTTGACACCCACGCGCGCAACCTTGAGGGACTGTTGCCAGAGCTGTGCCAGGGCTTCTTCCAGCTGAGTGCGAGGCGCCAGGTAATGGGAATGCCAAAGACCGGCGTCGGGTTCCGGCAAGGCCTTGCGGTCGAGCTTGCCATTGGCATTGAGCGGGAAATGATCGATGAACAGCAGGTGGCTGGGCACCATGTAGTCCGGCAACTGCGCTTTGAGTGCGCTCAACAAGCCTTCGCGTAGCTCGGCCGTGGCCGGTTGTGCGGCAATCACGTAGGCGACCAGCTGCAGGCCGCCCGGGCCTTCATGGGTCAACACGACACCGTCTCGCACCGCCGGCAGCGTTTGCAGGCGCGCCTGGATTTCCCCCAGCTCGATGCGGAACCCGCGAATCTTGACCTGATGATCCAGGCGTCCGATGTACTCGATGCTGCCGTCGGTGCGGTAGCGGGCCAGATCCCCGGTGCGATAGAGGCGGCCACCCGGCAGCGGGTCGAACGGGTCGGGGATGAAGCGGGTGGCGGTCAGGTCGGCACGTCGGTGATAGCCGCGGGCCAGGCCGGCCCGGCCAACGTATAGCTCACCGATGCAACCCTTGGGCACCGGGTTCAGATGAGCGTCGAGCAGATACCAGGACAGGTCCCCGATGGGTTCGCCGATGGGGCTTGCGGCCTCGCTGTGCAAGTCACTCATCGACAACGGCCGCCAGGTGACATGCACAGTCGTTTCCGTGATGCCATACATATTGATCAGTTGCGGCGTCTGGTCGCCGAAACGTTCGAACCAGGGGCGAAGACTCTGTACATCGATCGCTTCGCCGCCAAAAATCACCTGTCGTAACCGGTGGGCAAGAGGTTGCCCAGGCTCGCAGGCGACCTGCAGCAACGCCTTGAACGCCGAAGGCGTCTGGTTGAGCACCGTGACGTTTTCCTGGCAAAGCAAGGCATGGAAATCCTCCGGCGAACGGCTCACGGCGTGGGGCACGATGACCAATCGGCCGCCGTGCAGCAGGGCGCCGAAGATCTCCCACACGGAAAAGTCGAAGGCATAGGAATGGAACAGACACCAGACATCCTGATGATCGAAGCTGAACCAGTGGTCCGTGGCCTGGAACAATCGGCTGACGTTGTGGTGCGCCAGCAGTGCGCCTTTGGGTTGGCCGGTCGAGCCTGAGGTGTAAATCACGTAGGCCAGGTTATCTGGGTCCATCGGCACATTCGGATTGTGCTCGGGATAGGGGCTATTGGCATCGACCGAATCCAGCAACAGACAGTTGATGTCAGCGGGCAGCGCCAGCGATTCCCGCAGATGAGCCTGGGTCAGGATCTGCGTGACGCCGCTGTCCGCGATCATGTAAGCCAGGCGGTCGGCCGGGTAGGCGGGGTCCAGCGGCACGTAGGCGCCACCGGCCTTGAGGATCGCCAGCAGGCCGATGATCATCTGTGGCGTACGCTCGACGGCGATGCCGACCAGCACATCGGGACCGACGCCTTGCTCGATCAGCCGATGGGCCAGTTGGTTGGCCTGTCGGTTGAGTTCGGCATAGCTCATGTGCTGCCCTTCAAAGGTCAGGGCGATGGCGTCGCCTGTGCTGGCGGCGTGGGTTTCGATCAACCGGTGCAGACACTGTTCGCTGCGCAGTTGGGTCGGCTGACGGTTCCAGTCGCCCAAGGTTTTTCGGTGTTCATCGGCGCTCAACAGTTGCAGTTCGCCAAGCGCGCATCCAGGCGTCTCGACCAGGCCCCGCAGCAGGTTCTGCCAGTGGCCGGCCATGCGCTCGACGGTCTCTGCGCGGTACAGATCACGGCTGTATTCGAACGTTGCCAGCAGCTGTTGCTGGGAATAATCGACATCCAGCGACAGGTCGAACTTGGCCTGGTTGTCACCGGTACTGAGAAACTCCAGCGTCAGTTGACCCAGGTTTGGCGCCGACGGTGAGGGCGACCCGGTGCGCCAGTTGAACAAGACCTTGAACAGCGCACTGGCGCCCTGTGCGCCGGGACGTTGCAACTGATCCAGGATCAGCTCCAGCGGGTAGTCGGCATGTTCCAGCGCGGCGAGCGACTGCGCGCGCAGGTCCCGGAGGAAATCCAGCGCGCTGCGGGTCGAGTCGATCCGCGCCCGATACACCTGGCTGCTGACGAAAAATCCCACCAGCTCCTGGCTCTCGTGGCTGTTGCGGTTGGCGTTCGGGACGCCGACGGTGAAGTCGTTCTGGTTGCTGTACCGAGCCAATAACAATTGCCAGGCCGCCAGGGCCACGACAAAAGGCGTAAGCCCCTCCCGCTGACAGAACGTATCCGAGGCCTGGACCATTGTCGGGTCTAGTGACACCTGCACGCGTCCGGCCATGTGTTGCTGATTGGCGGTGCGCGCAAACTCCTGAGGCAGTTCCAACGCCGGCAGCTCATGGCCCAGGTAGTCGCTCCAATAGGCGCCACTGCGGTGGCAGGCCGGGCTCTGCACATAGTCGCCGCGTTGCCAGCTCGCGTAGTCGGCGTATTGCAGGGGCAACGACGGCAGTGGCGACGAATCGCCGAGCAAGGCCCGGGCATAGGCCTGGGTCATGTCCTGCATGAGGATCGTGTTGGACCAGGCATCGGAAACGATGTGATGCATGTTGAGCAACAACACATGCTCGTCACTGCCCAGCCTGAGCAACGTTGCCCGCATCAGCGGCGCCTGGGTCAGATCGAACGGTTGTCGGGCGTGCTGTTCGATGCGCTGTGAAAGCGCCAGCTCCCGTGTTGGCTGATCGAGCGCGGCGAGGTTCTCCTGGTGCAGGGTCAGGCAAACGTTGCGCTCGATCACCTGGGTGGCGGCGCCGTCGATTTCGGTGAAGGCGGTGCGCAGGATGTCGTGCCGGTCGATGACGCGATTCAATGCCTGTTCCAGGGCGTCGGCATTCAGTTCGCCGGTCAGGCGCAGGGCGCGCGGCAGGTTGTAGGCTGATCGGCTCGGGTCGCGCTGTTGCTCCAGCCACAAGCGCTGCTGGGCGAAGGACAAGGGCGCGCGGTCCGGCCTGCTGCGGCTGGAGCGGGCTTGCATGGCGTCAGCGTCCTCCTCCAGCAGCAGGGTCAGCAGGTCATCATCTAGCAATGGGTTCATGGTGTTCTCATGGTTCAGGCAAAGGCTGCGGGGGCTTTCTCACTGATGACCTGACCGGCCTGCATCCGGACCAGTTGATCGGCTATGTCGAAATAGCGGTCGTCGTGGGAAATGACGATGATGGTTTTGCCCAACGCCTTCAGCTCCGGCAGCAGTTCGGTATAGAAAACCCGTCGGAACACCGGGTCCTGGTCGGCGGCCCATTCGTCGAACACCAGCACTGGGCGCTCCTCAAGCCAGGCGTTGAGCAACGCCAGGCGTTTGCGCTGGCCGGTGGAAAGATCGGTAGTGCTGAAGGCGCCGTCCTGAATGCGAACCTTATGAGCGATTTCCAGGCGCTCCAGGTAGCGGTTGGCGTCGTCAGGCACCTGCTGGTCACCCTGAACCAGGTCATCGAACAGGTAATAGTCGGCAAAAATCGTGGTGAACAACTGGCGATAATCGTCCCGTTGCGCGGCCCCTACCGGCGCGCCGTCGAGGAGGATTTCGCCGCCCTGGGGGAAATAGAGGCCCAGCAGCAATTTGATCAGCGTGGTCTTGCCGCCACCGTTTTCACCGACGATGAACACAATGTCGCCCTGGGCGATGGACAGGTTGACCGGTCCCAGGGCGAAGGGTTGGCTGCCTTCGACCGCCGGGAAGGCGTAGTGCACATCACGCAGTTCAAGCTGCTGGAGCGTTGGCCTGGAAAGGCTCTTGTCGTCCAGCAGCAGGTGCGGCTCCGGTGAGGAAAACTGCTCGTCCAGCTCGGCAATGCGCTTGAAGGCAATGTTTGCCCGGCTGATGACCGGCAAGGTCATCACCAGGTATTCCAGCGGGCCCTTCATGTACAGCAGCACCAGCACGAAGCCGCTAAGCACGGCCTTGTCGGTGCCCAGCCACAGCGATTGCAGGGCCAGCACCAAGCCAATGACCACAAAAAACAGCATCGAGCCGAAGGTCTTGGCCACCACGAAAGTGTTGACCGCGCGAATATTGGTGTCGCAAATATTATCGGCGGTGGCTTCGATGCGCTGGCTGAACATGCGCTGGCGGCGTGGGCGATGAATGCGCAGTTCCTTGGCGCCAGCGGCGATCGCGCTGTAGTGTTTTTGCAGCGCGTCTTCGGCCTCGCGGGCGGCTTCGAACCCCCTGATGCCACGAGCCCGGGCCAGGTATTGCACGACCGTGCCGATCACCAGCGCCACCAGCAGCAGCAAGAACATCGGCAGTGACAGGTAGGCCAGATAACCCAGGCAACCGAGGGTCACGGTGAAGGCGATGGCCAGCGGTGCGAACGAAAACGCGAAATTGCTGACGGTGTTGACGTCGTGGGTCAGTACCGGGATGAGCCGGTGGCTGCGATAACGTTCGATCTGTTCGATGGGCGCCAGTAGCACCTTCTTGCCAAGGGACTTACGCAACCCGGCGATGATGTTCTGACCGACGTGGTTGCTACCGATGTCGGAAAGAATCGAGGTCAGCAGCGCCACCGCGCAGAGCACCACGAACGTTACCAGCGTCTGGGCTGTGGGTTTGGCCGCGGCGTTCAGGGCGTCGTTGATGGTCGCCAGCAGGGCGGTGATGCTCAGGCCGCCAAGCATGCCCAAGAGGATGGAGCCTACGACAATCAGCCGGAAGGGTTTGAGCAGGATGAACAGTTCATTGATCACCCCGCGTGTTGGTTGGCTCATGGAGGTTTCCCTGCTTGATGAAAAGGGCGCAGGCCATCGCGGATGGTCGCCGGGAGGGCTTTAGGGCGCAGGCGCGTCTGTCTGTAAGACGGTTGATGTGGGAGGGGATTTAACGGCGAATGGCCTGAGGAACACCGTTTGTGGCGAGGGGATTTATCCCCTCGCCACAAGGTATTTGGGTGGGCCTGCCGATTTACATATCCCGTGCCACCCGAAAACCAATCCAGTCACCCCGATTGCCCGGCACCAGCGCGTTGCGGTTGCCGGAGCGGGAGAACACCGGTGCCTCGCCCCAGTCGTTGCCGCGGATACGCTTGAACTCGCATTTGCCGGTCAGCCAGGCGCTGCCATCGCTCGGGGCACCGATGTAGTTTTCGTTATAGCAATCGGCCGTCCACTCGTAGATGTTGCCGTGCATGTCGTACACGCCGAAGGCGTTGGGCGCGAAGCTGCCGGCCGGGGCGGTGAAGTTGTAGCCGTCGGCCGCGCCATAGGTGTTGGCATGTTGGGCGATGCTGTATTCCTTGCCCTCGTCGAACGGGAAGGGGAACGGCCCGCTGGAGCCGCCGCGTGCGGCGTACTCGCGCAGGGACTCGCTGACCAGGCGGTATGGCTTGCCGGTTTTTTTCGACAACCAGGCCACGTAAGCGTTGGCCTCTTCGAAATTCATGCACACCGCCGGATGCCGGTCGGTGTATTGCTTGCGCGGGTCACTGCCCTGATAGTCCGGGATGCCGGCCTTGCACGCGCGGCCGGGACGTTTATCGCCGTCGGGCATCGAGTACCCGGTGTCGCGCAGGTAGGCGAACCATTCGCCCTTCAAGACTTGGAAGCGGCTGATCGCCAGTGGCTTGGCGAACGTCACCGGGTGCATCGGGCCTTCGTCGGGCTCGCGACCCACTTCGTCTTCCGGGGTGCCCATCTGAAAGGTGCCGGTGGGCAGCACGACCATTTCCGGGCAGTCCTTGCAGTCGCGAAAGACCTGGCCCGGTTGCGAGGCCTGGGCACCGGAGGGCAGCAGGGCGGCGAGGGCCAGTGCCGGGAATAGCTTCAACGGAAAACTGTTCATCCATTTCTCTCGATAAAGTCAGGTTCAGAGTGTCTTGCCCAGCAAGCCCATGAAGCGATCGATCTCGGCTTCGGTGTTGAGCAGGCCCGGCGCGGTTCGAATGACAGGCCCGGCGTCGCGATGCACGGCGTCGGCGATCACCCGGTTCTGCATCAGGTAGGCGGCGATCTCGTCGCTCTTGCGGCCCTTGACCCGGAAGAAGGTGAAACCGGCCGACACGTCCGGGCTCATGGGCGTGACCAGCTCGATTTGCGGCAACGCCAGCAGCTGTTTTTTCAAGTAGGTGTTGAGCGTGTGAATGCGCGCCTGCACCTCGGCCTTACCCAGTTGCAAGTGCAGCTTGAACGCCTCGTCCGCCGCCCAGCGATGCTCGAAGGCGTGGTAGCCGCCGGGCGTCATGGTGGTGGAAAACGCCGTGGCTTCGGAGAAGGTCGGGATGATCGGCGTGACGTACTTGAGCTCTTCGCTGCGGCTGCACACCAGGCCGGTGCCGCGGGGGCCGAACATCCATTTGTGGGTGCCGGCGATGAAGAAGTCGCAATTCATCGCTGGGAAGCTCAGGTCTTCAACACCGAAGCCGTGCACGCCGTCCACCACGTAGATGATGCGTTGCGCATCGCTGCGGCCCTGGTTGTGCTTGTCCACCAGCGCGCCGATCTTGTCGATCGGCAGCTTCACGCCGCTGCCCGAATGCACCCAGGTCATGCCCAGTACGCGGGTTTCAGGACGGATGTTGCGGTCGATGGCGTGCAGGATGTCATCGTGGCTGGCGTTGTGGGCGTTCTCGAACAGTTTGATCTTGCGCACCCGGGTGCCGTCGCGTTGGTTGCGTAAATCAAGGATGGTATGGGTGGCGTAATGTTCGTGGGCGGTGCTGAGGATTTCCTGGTCGGCTGCCACATGGACGCCGCCGTAGATGATCGACAAACCTTCGGTGGTGCTGCCGGTGAGGGCGATCTGCTTCGGGGTCGCTTGCAGGTAGCGGCCGGCCCAGGTGCGGACGTTTTCCTCGCGCTCCTCGGTGACGCCCAGGTCCCAGTCCATCAACAGTCCCGGGTTTTTATCCAGCGCGGCGCGATGCCGGTCGATGGCCTCACGTACCGGGCGCGGGTGGGTGGTGACCAGGAAATTGGAGAAGTGCAGGTAGTCCGGGTCCTGGTTGAACAGCGAGCGCAACTGCGCCCATTTGTCCCGGGGCAATGGCGGCAGGGGATCGGCAATGGCCGGGGCGGGAAGACTGGCGGCCAGCGGCAGGCCGGCGGCAAGGATCCCGGCGTGCTTGAGAAAGGTCCGGCGCTCATTCATGGCTGGACGGCCCCCCGGGTCGAGGCCACGGCAGGCCGCGCGGCTTGCTGGACCTGATCCCAGACCCGCAGAAAGTTGCCGCCCCACAGTTTGGCGATGTCCGCTTCGGAGTAGCCGCGGGTCAGCAGTTCGGCGGTGACGTTGCGGATCTCGCCCACGTCTTCCCAGCCTTTGACGCCGCCGCCTTCGTTGAAGTCCGAACTGATGCCGACATGGTCGATGCCGATCTTGCGTACGGTGTAATCGATGGCGTCGCCCAGGTCCTTGAGGCTGGCCTTGGGTTCCTCCTCCAGAATGCCGTAGAGCTGGCCGGCGTATTCGCCGAATTTCTGTTCCGGCCACGCGGCGATGATCGGATCGCCCGGCATCAGCGCCATGGCCAGGTTGGGCAGCGGTGGCAGGTCGAAACGCTTGCGCAGGTCGTTGAGTTTGTCCTGGGTCTTTTGCGTCAGCGGGCGCAGGTATTGGGAGAAACCGACGACCTGTACCACGCCACCGCTGGCCTTGATCAGTTGCATTTCCTTGTCGCTGAGGTTGCGCGGGATATCCACCATGGCCCGGGGTGCGGAATGGGAGGCCACCAAGGGTGTGCGGCTCAGTTGCGCAACTTGCTCCAGGGCCTGGGTCGACATCTGCGAGACGTCGATGATTACGCCCAGGTCGTTCAGGCGCGTCACCGCTTGCTTGCCAATGTCCGATAGGCCGCCGAGGGCGTCAGGTGAGTCGTTGAAGAACGGCAGAGGGCGCGAGGAGTCGGCCCAGTCGTTGTTGCCGATGTAGCTGAAGCCGAACATGCGCATGCCCCGCGCCGTCCACAGGTCCAGCAGGCTCAGGTCATGGCCAAGGGGATAGGCGTTGAGCATGCTGATGAAAATCGCGAACTTGCCTTCGCCATGCAGGCGCCGGAAGTCATCCGGGGTGTAGGCGATGGCGACCTGGTTGGGAAAGTCGCGGACCATGCCGGTGATGATCTTGAAGCGCACTTCCTGTTGATTGCGCGCTTCCTCGACGAAGCCGGCGGTGGGCTTGTGCGGCGCGTTGGGGCCGTTCCACAACTCCGGCCAGCCGAAGATCGTCAGGGCCGCGCCGGACAGGTGCCCGCGGTTGGCTTTGACCAGATCGAACTGGCCTTTACCGTCTTTGTCCGCCTCGTGACCGGCGGTGCCGAAATTCAGTGGCACGGAGATGTGGCTGTCGAAGGACAGCAGGCGCTCGTGCAGTTCCCTGGCCTCTTTCATCACCTTGACCGGGTAGCCAGGGTTGTCCCGCCACCAGTGGTCCCAGGCCGCCAGGCCGCCGCCGACCGCCAGTGCAAGGGCCAGGGGCACGCCGATGAAGAGAGCTTTTTTCGAACGTGGTGTTGTCATTGCCGATCTCAGTCAGGTTCGCTGCGGGGGGGCTTTGCTATCTGGGGAGAACGAGTGATCGGCGGGGAAATTTAGGTGGGGCCAATGGCCCTATCGCGAGCAGGCTCGCTCCCACATTGAACGCGCTCACCTGTGGGAGCGAGCCTGCTCGCGATAGCGGTCTGACGGTCGACCGATCTCTCGCGGATGTACCAGATCCATTGTGGGAGCGAGCCTGCTCGCGATGAGGCCCTCACAGCCCCTATAAATTTGTCAGTCCCCCCATCGTTCTAGCTTGGATAAAGCCCGCTCCAGGGCCGAACACAGGTAAGGCAATGACGATTTCTCGACGATGGTTCATGGCGGGCCTGGCGCTGACCGGTGCCGCCGTGCCTGCGGTGTATTACGGGCATCGCGAACTGACCCGGCCGGACCCCACCATCACCCCCGGCGAGGCCTCATTCGATGTGGCGGACGTGGCGGGGCAGCGCCGGGCCGATACGCTGCGGGGTATCTGGACGATCCGTTTTTCAGGAAGCGACGCGGGCCTGGACGGTTTGCCCGGCGACGGTCTGCAAGTGTTCCTCGACATCGCCCACAAGGGCCGTGGCCTGGTGGGCTGCCTCGACACCGCCGAGCGGTTGCGCGCCGGTGATGAGCCGCATTATCGAGTGCTGGGCGACTTGGCGGGGGATGACAAGAAACAATTGAGCTGGCGCCTGATCGGGACCCGGCAGGACGCGCCGGTCTACGAATTCATCATGACCCTCGACGAGGTCTGGGCCGGCTTCGGCAATGCCGGCACTGCCACCCTCAGCGGTCGCGTGTTGCGCCTGGATCGCCCGTTGGCGCTGCCGGAACTCGACAATCAGTTCATCGCCCGCAAGCTGCCGTTCCCCGAAGCCCGGGAACGCACGCCGCTGAGCCCGCCATTGCTGGCCTGGCTGGTGTCGCCGGAGCATCGGTTGTTCCATCAGCTCTGGCACGCCTCGCGGGACAAATGGCACAGCCTGGACGAAGACAAGCGCAATGCCTTGCGAGGCATCGGCTGGCAGCCCGGCCCACGGGACCATGAACGTGACGCTCGTGGCAAGCGCAAGGATCGCAACGGCTCGGGCGTGGATTTCTTTTTCATGCACCGGCACATGCTCGGCACGGCCCGTTCGTTCCAGCCGCTGCCGTCGTGGCCGCGCTTCCCGTTGCCGCAGCCGGAACTGGAGCGTGATCGCCTGGGCTTTGCCCGGTATTTCGATAACCACGATGGCACAGCTTTGCCGCCCACCTGGCTGGCCAGTGGCGACGAGCAGTACGCCCAATGGGTGAGTGACATCAAGACTGCCGAGACCTATCACAGCAATTTCCAGGTCTGGGAATCGCGCTACCGCGACCCGCGCTACCTGTCGAAACTGACCCTTGGCCAGTTTGGCTCGGAAGTGGAACTGGGCCTGCATGACTGGCTGCACATGCGCTGGGCTTCGGTGCCCCGCGATCCTTCCAACGGCCACCCGGTGCCCTTCGCCCGCGCCCCGGCGGACTTCGCCCAGCGCTGGTACGAACCGGAAAACGATTTTCTCGGCGACCCGTTTTCCTCCCATGTGAACCCGGTGTTCTGGGCCTTCCACGGCTGGATCGACGACCGCCTCGAAGACTGGTTCCGCGCTCACGAACGTTTCCATCCGGGTGAAGTGAGCCGGCTGGAAGTCAACGGTGTGCCGTGGTTCGCCCCCGGCCGCTGGGTAGAAATCGCCGACCCCTGGCTGGGCCCGGTCACCCATGGCTGCAGCACCACACCGGGTTTGCAGCCCGGACGTTCGGTGGAAATGGACCCGGAAACCATGAAACTGGCCCTGCGCATCACCTTCGGCAGCGACGAAAAAAAACTCTCCGAACTGTTCCGCCGCGTGCCGCAGCGGCCGTGGTATGCGCGTAATCTCAAGAGTAAGCCGGTGTGAACCCTGGCTTGGACTGACCGAACCTGAGCGGTGTGAATGACTGCTTTTGTGGCGAGGGAGCTTGCTCCCGCTGGGCTGCGAAGCGGCCCCCAAACCAGCCCCCTCAAAAAAATCTGACCCACCGAGGTGCTGGCCATTGGGGCTGCTGCGCAGCCCAGCGGGAGCAAGCTCCCTCGCCACAGGTTTCACTAGGCTTGAGATTTGTTGGGAAAGTTTTATCGCGGCGCGGCAATGTCCAGGGCACGGTTCGCCAGCAGCTCACTCAGCTCGACCATCTGCTGGATCCCCAGGGCGAAACTCCGTCGCGCGCCTTCCAGATCAAAGGCCAGTTCGTTGGCCATGACATTGACCGAGGAAAGGGTTTCGCTGAGGTTGGCCAACAGGCATTCCAGGTCCGCACCTTCCGCAACGGTGAACAACTGGCCCGGCGGTAGAGTGGGGTTTTCAGGTTTGGGGTCGAGGTAAAAGGCGAGGGCGCGGTCGGCGGCTTCGTTGAGTTTTTTGGAATCGTCTTCGGGGGGATTGGGGGTGATCTTGAACATGGTGCAGCTCCTGATTATTCAAAGGGCGCTGCCAGACATCACTTGCAGATGATGGGGTGGCAGCTATGCGCGGGTCTGCAAGACCGGGAAACCAGGAACCCGGCAGACCCGAAGGTCTCCCGCACACAGCCGCCATAAAACGAACACGAACGTGTCGATTGGCTTCGGCTATGCGCCTGGTATTCGGCGGGCTTGCAGACCCGATCACTGATGAGCAGTGACGGGGAACAAGTTATCGGCAGGGGACCAAGCGCACAAGCCGACGGATTCTGGCGCAGTTGTAGGCAATGGCGCAAGGCAGCGTAGCCTTGCTCGGACGTCCTACATGGCCGGATAAACAGAACCTAAGCCGAACCCCCTTTAATGAAACGTGGAGAATTATCTGTGGCGAGGGAGCTTGCTCCCGCTGGGCTGCGAAGCGGCCCCAAAACCAGCCCCCTCAAACGATCTGACCCACCGAGGTACCGGCCATTGGGGCTGCTGCGCAGCCCAGCGGGAGCAAGCTCCCTCGCCACGGGTGTCACTTGGCTTGATAAGGCGGGCGAAGGTTTACATCACCCGCCAACCCCCACCCAGCGCCCTGTACAACGCCACGCTCGCCTGCACTCGCGCCAATCGCAATTGCACGTTCATGTCCTGGGCGGCGTACAGCGTGCGTTGGGTTTCCAGCACGGTGAGCAGGTCTTCGGCGCCGGCCTGATAACGGCTCTGGGCGATGTCGAAGGCGCTCTGGGCCTGGTGCAGTTCTTCGCTTTGCCATTGTCGCTGCTGGTCGAGCCCGTGGATGCCGTTCAGGGCTTTTTCGACGTCGGCGAAGCCGTTGATGATGGCGGCGCGGTAGAGCTCCAGCAGTTCTTCCTGGCGCGCGGTGGCTCGGTCGCGTTCGGCGCTCAGGCGGCCGTTGTTGAAGATCGGCACGGCCAAACCTGCGGTGAGGTTGTAGACGTTGTTGCGCAGCAACTGCTCGGCAATGTCGGCGCCGCTGGCGAGGCTCAGGCCCAGGGTCATGGAGGGCAACATGGCCGCGCGGGCTACGCTGATGTCGGCCTGGGCGGCGGCGAGGCGGGCTTCGGCGGCGGCGATGTCGGGGCGGCGACTGAGCAGGTCGCTGGGCACCCCGGCGTCGATGGCGGGCCAGTGCAATCGGTCGAAATTCTCATCGTCGAGTGTGACCGACTGCACCGGTTGCCCCAGCAGCGCCGCCAGGCTGATCAAGGCTTCCCGGGCCTGCTGCTGCACTTGAGGCAACCTGCGCTGTTGCGCCGCCACCAGGCTTTTTTGCTGGGACAACTCCAGGGCCGTGGCACTGCCGGCGTCGTAGCGGGTCTGCACCAGATCGAGTACGCGTTGGGCGTTGTCCAGGTTCTGTTCGGCGATGCGCTGTTGCTCGCGCAGGGACAACGCCTGGGTGTAGCTGTTGGCGACGCCGCTGAGCAGGGTCAATTCCACGGTCGCCCGGTCGAACTGGCTGGCTGACAGACTGCTCAGTGCACTGTTCCGGGCCGCCCGTTTGCCGCCCCAGAAGTCCAGCTCATAGCTGGCGCTGAGGTGGGCGTCGTAATAGTCGATGGTGCGGTTGTCCCGATTGACGTCCAGTTGGCTGTAACCCTTGCCCCGCAACAACTCTTGACGAGTGCCGTTGAGCCCGGCTGTGAGCGCTGGCAGCAGCGGCGCGCCGGCGATCACTGCGCTGGCCTCGGCCTGGCGCACCCGGGCCATGGCGGCAGCGAGGTCGTAACTTTCCCGGCGCGCCTGCTCGATCAAACGGTTCAATTGCGGGCTGCCGAAGTGCGTCCACCATTGCTGGTTATCGGTTCGAGCGGTTGCGGTGTCGAAACTTTGCCAGGCCGGTGGCGGCTGGATGCCGCTGTCTGGTGCCGACAAAGGGGTGCCGCAGGCCACCAGTAAAAGACTGGCGGCCAGAAGGGTCAGGTGCGCTTTCATAGAGTGGAGGTCATTCACTGGTGAGGGCCGCGACCGGGTCGAGGCGAGCCGCCTTGCGGGCCGGCATGAAACCGAAGACAACGCCGGTGACCAGGGCGCAGCCGAAGGCGCCGAACACCGCCAGCCATTCGAAGGCCACGGCGATCTTGCCCAGCAGCAACGCACCGCCCACCAGCAAGGCCAGGCCGATGCCGGCCAGCCCGCCGACCACCGAGAGCATCACCGCTTCGGTGAGGAACTGGCGCAGGATGTCCCGCTGGCGCGCGCCGGTGGCCATGCGAATGCCGATCTCGCGGGTTCGCTCGCGCACGGTCATGAGCATGATGTTCATCACGCCGATGCCGCCCACCAGCAGCGAAATCGCGGCAATGGCCCCGAGCATCAGCGACAGTGTGCCCTGGGTGCGTGCCTCGGCCTGGATCATCGCGGCGTTGTTGGTCAGTTCGAAATCCTGCTTGCCGTCATGCAGGCGCAACAGGGTGCGGGAGATGGCCTGTTCGGCCTCCCTGACCTTGCCCGCGTCCCGGGCGGCGATCACCACGTACTCGGGATGCCGGCTGCCGAACAAGCGCACGCTGGCGGCGGAGTAGGGCACGGCGATGCGGTTGTCGGCGTCCGAATCCCCGGAGCTGGCACCTTTTTCCGCCAGCACGCCGACCACCTGAAAGGGCACGTTCTCAATCAGGATGTAGCGGCCGATGGGGTCGTCGACCTCCTTAAGCAGCTTGTGCCGGACCTTGTGACCGATCACCGCCACTGCCGCCGCGCTGCGTTCATCGGCATCAGTGAAATAGCTGCCCTGGGCCACCGGCCAATTGAATATGGTCGGGAAGTTCGTGTCGTTGCCGCCGACGTAGCTGGTGTGGTCGAGGTTGCCGAAACGCACGCTGGCGTCGGCGCCGTTGACCGGCATGATGCGCTGCACCTCGGGCAGGGCGGCGAGGGCCGCCAGGTCGTGTTCGCTGATGATGCCCTTGGCGGCGCGCGGGGTGGGCGCGGTGCCGTTGAGGTAGATGATGTTGGAGCCGAAGGCGCCCATCTGGGCCATGACCTGGCGTTTGCTGCCTTCGCCCACCGCCAGCATCACCACCACCGAGGCCACGCCGATGACAATGCCGAGCAGCGTCAGGGCGGTGCGGAAGCGGTTGATCCACATCACCCGCCACGCCGCTTGCACGGCGTCGAGCAGTTCGCCTTTCCAGGCACCGTTGTGTTCGCTGCCGGCGCTCAGGCGCTGGCGCAGGTCCACCGCTTGCAGTGCCTTCGGATTGGCTTGCACGTCGTGCGGCAAAGCGCCGGCGCTGTCGCTGATGATCAGCCCGTCGCGGATTTCGATGATGCGTTTGGCCCGCGCCGCCACCTCGCGGTCGTGGGTGATCAGGATCACCACATGACCCTGGCTCGCCAGTTCATCGAGCAACGCCATGACCTCGATGCCGCTCTGGCTGTCGAGGGCGCCGGTGGGTTCGTCGGCGAGGATGATGTGGCCGCCGTTCATCATGGCCCGGGCAATCGACACCCGTTGCTGCTGGCCGCCGGACAGTTGATGAGGGCGGTTGCCGGTGCGGCTGGCCAGACCCAGGCGTTCGAGCAGGGCGCTGGCCCGGGCGTGGCGCTCGGCGGCCGAAGTGCCGGCGTAGATGGCCGGCATCTCGACGTTTTCCTGGGCGGTGCCGGACGGGATCAGGTGATAGCCCTGGAACACGAAGCCGAAGGCTTCGCGCCGCAGCCAGGCCAGTTCGTCACTGCCCAGGCCGGCGACGTCTTCGCCGGCAAACCGGTAATCGCCGCTGGTGGGGCGGTCGAGGCAGCCGAGGATGTTCATCAAGGTGGACTTGCCGGAGCCGGACGCCCCGACAATCGCCAGGAATTCCCCGGCGTGAATGGACAAGTCGATGCCGCGCAGTACCTCCACCCGAGGGCTGTCGCCACCGCCGTAAACCTTGCGAATGTCCCGCAGTTCGATCAGGGGCGCGTCCATTCAGCCTCCACTGCCGACGGCCGGACCGATCAGCACCCGGTCGCCTTCACTCAGACCGTCGAGAATTTCGGTACGCAGCCGATCGCTGACGCCGGTGCGAACAGTGCGCGGCTGGACATCGCCATTGTCGGCCACCACCTGCACTTGCCTGGCGTTGGCCTGCAACGCAGCGCTGGGCACGGTCAGGACATCGCGTGCCTGGGCGGCAACAAAAAACACCTGGGCGGTCATTTCCGTCATCAGGGCGCGGTCGGCGTTATCCACATCCAGCAACACGGTATAGAGCACCACCCGTTCGCTGCCACTGCGCCCGCCCGTGAGGCTGCCGCCCTGGCTCGCTTCCAGCGGGCGCGGCGGCACCGGCAGGATCTGGCGCACGGTGCTGCTCCAGCGCCGGGCGCCGCCGGCCAGGGTGGTGAAGTAGGCGGTCATGCCCGGTTTGACGTGGCCGATGTCCGCTTCCGAAACTTCGGCCCAGACCGTCATTGGCGACAGGCGTGCGATGCGCAGAATCAACGGGGTTTGCTGCTGGGCGTTGAGGGTCTGGCCTTCCCGGGCACCGACGGCGACCACGGTGCCGCTCATGGGCGCGAAAATGCGCGTGTAACCCAGCTCGGCCTCGTCACTGCGCAGGTTGGCCTGGGCCTGGCGGATCTGGGCCTGGAACATGTCGATGCGCGCCTGGGTCGCCCGCACTTCGGCCTGGGCGGTCTGCACGTCTTCCTCGCGGGTGGCGCCGCCGGCCTTGAGTTGCTGCTGGCGGCGGAATTTCTGCTGGGCCAGATCGTGCTGGGCTCGTTGTTCCTGGAGCTGGGCCTTGAGGTTTTCAATGGAGAAGCGTCCGGCGTCCAGCTTGGCCTTTTGTGTGGAGGGATCGATCTCAACCAGCAATTGGCCTTCGCGAACTTCGTCGCCGGCTTCTACATGAATCTTGCGGATCTGCCCGGACGCCTGGGCGCCGACGTCCACGTAACGCCGCGGTTGCAGGGTGCCCAGGGCGGTGACGCTGTTTTCGATATCGCCACGGGTGACGGGGGCGGTAATAAGCGATTCACGGCTCGGGGCCACCGCTTGCCAGGCGGCAAAGGCCACGGCTGGAAGCAGGGCGAAGGTTAAAAGCCAGGCGCGTCGGGTAGGGCGGGGACGTTTCATGCAGGGTTCCGGCCGGTGGTGTCGGGCCCGTTCCATGAGGGGCAGGGACGGGAGGCTGTCTTGGTAAACGAGCGCTTCGGACGGGAATTTACTGTGTGAAACACTTGGTAGCAGGTTGGAAAAATCAGTTGAAGCGCCACTGCCCCCCTGTGGCGAGGGAGCTTGCTCCCGCTGGGGCGCGAAGCGGCCCTAAAACCTGCCTCCCGGTTATGTCAGATTCAATGGTGTCGCCGGCCTTGGGCCTGCTGCGCAGTCCAGCGGGAGCAAGCTCCCTCGCCACAAAAGCAATACCTGGTGCCAGTAGAAATGAACGAATCAGCCTTGATACAAACCAAAGCTTTAAATCTATATGAGAATTACTATAAATTACGCGATGAAATCTGCCACTATCGTGCCATTGCCGATTTCAGGCACGCCGATCTGGCACAGGGATAGCTGTCGCAGCCATTGCGCAGGGGAGTCATGTTGGAAAACTACTATCGCGAGCTGGTGTGTTTCCTGAACGCCAGGCTAGGCAACCGCCAGGTGGCCGAGGATGTGGTGCATGACGCCTATGTGCGGGTACTTGAGCGCGCCAGTGACACGCCCATCGAACAACCTCGCGCGTTCCTGTACCGCACCGCATTGAACCTGGTGATCGACGGGCATCGGCGCAATACCCTGCGCCAGGTCGAATCCCTGGAGGTGCTGGACAGCGAAGAGCGTTTCTTCACGCCATCGCCCCATACCAGCCTAGACCACGGTCAACGCCTGGACATGCTCCAGCGCGCCCTGGCCGAATTGCCACCGCTGTGCCGCGAGAGTTTCCTGCTGCGCAAGCTCGAAGGCCTGTCCCACCCGCAAATCGCCGAACGCCTGGGCATTTCCCGGGCGCTGGTGGAAAAGCACATCGTCAACGCCATGAAGCATTGCCGCACTCGTATGCGGCAGTGGGACGCGCATTAATACGTCCACGCCGGTCGCATCGCGGTAAATTTTTTTTCACTGTCCTCGTTCCTCTCAACAGACGACTTGCCGGCTTGCCAAAGATCGGTCGGGTCACCCCAGGCTTTTCGCGCCCTGTTGAGGGGCCCTCCAGAGGACACTGGACATGACACAGGCAATTGCTTCGCCCAACGTTCACGACTTGATCGGTATCGGCTTCGGCCCCTCGAACCTGGCGCTGGCCATCGCGCTGCAGGAGCGGGGCCCGGTCCAGGGCGAACTGGATGTGCTGTTCCTCGACAAACAGGCCGACTACCGCTGGCATGGCAATACCCTGGTGACCCAGAGCGAGTTGCAGATTTCCTTCCTCAAGGATCTGGTGACCCTGCGCAACCCCACCAGCCCGTATTCGTTCGTCAATTACCTCAAGCATCACGGCCGCCTGGTGGACTTCATCAACCTTGGCACGTTCTACCCGTGCCGTATGGAGTACAACGACTACCTGCGCTGGGTGGCCGGGCAGTTCACCAGGCAGAGCCGCTACGGCGAAGAAGTGCTGCGCATCGAGCCGGTGTTGCACAACCAGCAGGTCGAAGCCTTGCGGGTGATTTCCCGTGACAGCCAGGGCGAAGAGCTCGTGCGCAGCGCCCGCTCGGTGGTGGTCAGTGCCGGCGGTACGCCGCGTATCCCCGACGCGTTCACCGCCTTCAAGGAGGATGCTCGGGTGTTCCACCATTCCCAGTACCTGGAGCGCATGGCGACTCAGCCGTGCGTGAACGGCCAGCCCATGACCATCGCCATCATCGGCGGCGGGCAGAGCGCGGCGGAAGCCTTCATTGACCTCAACGACAGTTTTCCTTCGGTGCAGGTCGACATGATCCTGCGCGGCTCGGCCCTCAAGCCTGCCGATGACAGCCCGTTCGTCAACGAGGTGTTCTCCCCGGAATTCACCGATCTGGTGTTCCAGCAGCCCCACAGCGAACGCGAACGGCTGGTCAACGAGTACCACAACACCAACTATTCGGTGGTGGACATCGACCTGATCGAACGCATCTACGGGATTTTCTATCGCCAGAAAGTCTCGGGCATCGCCCGTCATGCCTTCCGTACCCTCACCACGGTGGAGAAAGCCACGGCCACCGATGCCGGCGTGGAGCTGGCGGTGCGCAACAACGCCATCGGCGAGTTGAGCGTGCGCCGTTATGACGCGGTGGTGCTGGCCACCGGTTACGAACGGCAGATGCACCGCACATTGCTGGCGCCACTTGAGCAATACCTGGGGAATTTCGAGGTAGATCGCAACTACAAGTTGATCACCGACGAGCGCTGCAAAGCGGCGATCTACATGCAGGGCTTCTGCCAGGCCAGCCACGGTCTGAGCGATACCTTGTTGTCGATCCTGCCGGTGCGCGCCGATGAGATCGCCGGTTCGCTGTACGAGCACAGCAAGCATCGCGGACAGAGCCGTTCGGTGCGCGACCTGAAGCTGGCCACGGCGTAAGCAATCGGCAGTCTCGCCAGGAAATTCTTCAGAAACTTCCTACACTCACCTCACGTGTCCTGTCTTTCAGGCAGGCGCGTTGACGGTTCGCTGTTCCCTCGCTTTGGCAGTCTGAACCCATCAGCCGGTCTCCCTGACTTGACGTCAAGTCGGGGGTGTTCCGGGCCGACTACGCCAAACGAAACAACCTGAGCCAAATGACGCTGTTCTTACGCACAGGCCTGGTGGCGCTGTTGCTGGGCTTATCAAGTGTGACGCCGCAGGTTGGCGCGGCACCTGAGTCGCTGCAAGTGCTCGGGCGCTCCAGTGTGAGCGACTATTCGGTATCCCTGGGGGAGGCCGACTGGAACTGGCTACGCGGCAAGGGAACGTTGCTGTTGGGGGCCTCGGCGCCGGATTACGCACCGTTCGGTATCACCAGCAATGGCCGCGACTATGAAGGCCTCACCGCGGACTATGCCCAGTTGCTGGGGCAGATGTTGCACGTCGATGTGCGGGTGCAGCGTTACGCGTCACGGGAGGCGTCGCTCCAGGCGCTGCGCAGCGGTGAGATCGACATGCTCGGCACGGCCAACGGCTTCGAAGCCAGCGACCCGGCGTTGGCGATGTCCCAGGCCTATGCCGATGACCTGCCCACCCTGGTGGCCCGCGTCGCGGATAGCCAGGACTTGCCCACGGACCTGGCGGGCATGCGCGTGGCGATGCTGTATCACTATTTGCCCACCGAGACAGTCAAGGCGTTTTATCCGGATGCGGCCTTGCAGTTATACCCCTCGACCTTGAGCGCTATCGGCGCTGTGGCGTTTGGGCAGGCCGACGTTTACCTGGGGGATTCGATCAGCTCCAATTACCTGATCAGCAAGAACTACCTGAACAACGTCCAACTGGCTGATTTCTCACGCATGGAAGTACAGCCGTTCGCCTTTGCGGTCAGCCGCGAGAACACACGCCTGCTGCGCATTATCAACGCCGCGCTACAAGCCATCCCCGCCAGTGAACGCATGAGCATCCTGCGGCGCTGGAGCGCTGGCGGCGCGAGCATACCCGGTCAGCAACCTCTGCATTTCAGCGTTAAGGAACAGCGTTGGCTGAATGCACATCCGCGGATCACAGTGGCCGTCAACCAGAACTTCCCGCCACTCACGTTTATCGATGAACAAGGCCATTTGCGCGGTATCAGCGCCGATGTGCTGGCCCGGATCAGCCTGCGCACCGGCCTGAAGTTCGATATCCAGCGGGGTAACTCGCTTCATGATGTGATCGGGCGCGTCAGAAGCGGTCGGGCCGACGTACTGGCCGCCGCTCCACCGAGCACCGAGCTTGAGGGGGCGTTGCGTTTTACCCGGCCCTACCTGAGCAATCCGTTCGTGCTGGTGGCGCCCTTGAGGGGCAAGGTCCCGTTGACGTTGGACCAGATGGAGGGCAAACGCCTGGCGCTGATCCGGGGCAATGTGCTGCGTGAGTATCTGCTGGAACAGTTTCCCCGGGTGCACCTGGTGCCGGCTGAAAACGCGGCGGATGCGATGTCCATGGTCGCCGCCGGCACGGTGGACGGCGCGGTCAACTCGCTGATCAGTGCCCGCTATATGATTTCCCGCCAGTACCGCGGCAAACTGCAAATCACCAGCACCGTGGGAACATTGCCGGAGAGCGTGGCCCTGGCGACTCATCGTGATGCGCCGGAGCTGCATTCGATCCTGGACAAGGCGCTGCTGAGCATTTCTCCCGAAGAAATGGACGAGCTGACCAATCGTTGGCGCAGTGAAGTGGTGATCGACGACAACTACTGGTTGCGCAACCGCACCACCATCGTCCAGGGCTTCGCCATCGCCGCGCTGCTGTTGCTGCTGGCATTGGGGTGGGTCGTTTACCTGCGGCGTCTGCTGGAACAGCTGCGCGTGGCCAAGCAAAGCGCCGATGATGCCAACCGGGCCAAGACCACTTTCCTGGCGACCATGAGCCATGAAATCCGCACCCCCATGAACGCGGTGATCGGCATGCTGGAGCTGGCCCTGAAAAAAGCTGACCAGGGTGTCATGGACCGGTTCGCCATCGAAGTCGCGTCGGGCGCCGCTCGCGGCATGCTCGACTTGATCGGTGACATCCTCGACATCGCTCGCATCGAGTCAGGCAGGTTGTCGCTGACCCCGCAGCGGGCCAACCTGCGGGAACTGATCGAGTCGGTGGCGCGGATCTTTGAAGGCCTGGCCTGGCAGAAACACTTGCACTTGCAGCTGGAACTCGACGCTGCAATCAACCGCGACGTATTGATCGATCCGTTGCGTTTCAAGCAGATCGTGTCGAACCTGCTGAGCAACGCCATCAAGTTCACCGACCAAGGGCAGGTGCGCTTGAGTGTGCGAGCCGAACCGGGCGATGACGCGCAGTGCCTGCCAATCCGCCTGCGCGTCGAAGACACCGGCTGTGGTATTTCGGCCGAGGATCAGCGCCGCCTGTTCAGCCCCTTTACCCAGGCCAGCAACAACACCCAGTCGGCCCGCAGCGGCTCCGGGTTGGGGCTGGTGATCAGCCGCACGCTCTGCGAAATGATGGGCGGCACCCTGACGTTGAGCAGCGTGCCGGGGGAGGGCACGCAGATTGAAGTTCTGCTGAGCTTGCCGGCGCTCGATGCCTTGGCTCAAGCGCCGTCGGCGCAAGTCGAGGCGCTGGCACCGGTGCGGGCGCTGAACATTCTGGTGGTGGACGACTACCCGGCCAACCGTTTGCTGCTGTCCCAGCAACTGAGCTATCTGGGCCATCGCGTCCGCGAAGCCGACGATGGTGTCCAGGGGTTGCGCGCCTGGCGTGCTGAACGATTCGATGTCGTCATTACCGACTGCAACATGCCGTTGATGAGCGGCTACGAACTGGCCCGGGCCATTCGCGAGGCGGAGCGGGCCGAGGGTTTGTCGCCGGGGGTGATCCTGGGTTTCACGGCCAATGCCCAGCCCGAGGAAAAGGCCCGCTGTGTCGAGGCCGGCATGGACGATTGCCTGTTCAAACCCATCAGCCTCAAGGAACTGAACAGCTGCCTGGCTGCGGTCACGCAGGATTGCGCCGCAGTGCCCGATGAGCGGGTGCCTGCGCCGACCACCGGCGACATCGACTTGAGCAGCCTTGAACTATTGAGCGCAGGTGACACGGGCTCAATCAAAAAACTGCTAGGGGAAATGGTCAACAGCAATGCCGAAGACCTGGCGCAATTGATGCGTCTGCTCGCTCGACAAGACCTACCAGGGCTGGCGGACCTGGCGCACCGGGTCAAGGGTGGCGCGCTGATGATCAGGGCCCAGCGCCTGATTGCCGCTTGCGAAGCCCTGGAAAGTGCCTGCCGTGGCGGCGACCGGCCGTTGCTCGCCGCCGCGGTGGATGACGTGCGCCAAGCCATGGAGCACCTGACTGAACGACTGGAGGCCTATGTGGCGGGGGAGCTTGCTCCCGCTGGGGCGCGAAGTGGTCCCCGCGGGTCTTCTCATGGATAAGCGAGCCGCGTAGTCATCCCGAAGCTACATGCGAAGTACCTTTTTCCTCCCTTTTTTGGGATTCGTCCTACAGCGCCTCTCAAAAGCTTCCTCTAGCCTGACGCCCCTTAACGATTGGGATGCCTGTCATGCCGAACAAAGCATTACGTATCATGATTGCCGACACGCAACATGCTCATCGAATGAGGCTTGAGCACCTGTTCAATCAACAGGGTTATTTTCGGATCGCCCCCGTGAGTGGTCTGCAGGAGCTGTTGACGCTGGTGGAATACGGCAGCGAGCCGTTCGACCTGGTCGTGGTCAATGCCGGCTTGGCCAACGGCGCGCTGAACCTGCACGATTTCATTCTCGATAACCCACAGCTTCGTCACGCGATGATTTACAACACACCACAGGTCGGCCTGTCCTCGGCGGCGGTCGCGCGGCGGCCGGGCATGCACTTGAGCCCGGCCCAGTTGCCTGACCTTGCGTCATTGGCGAGTCTGATGGAGCGGATTGATCCCCAGGCCAGCGAGTTGACGCGACCCTGGCTTCGCCCTCTCAGGCAAGGTCACGCAGGATGAAGCTGCACCGTTGGTCGGCACTGTCAGACCTGACAGGTGGCATGGCCCGGCGCCTGTGCAACAGTCCGAAGCAGTCATGGCATCGGCGCCGTTTGCATTTACGTGGGGAGTTGCCTTGAAAGACGTATTGATCGTGGATGACCACCCTGTCATACGAGGGGCATTGCGGCTCATTTGCCAGAACGAGGGGTTTACCGGAGTCAGGGACGCGGGCGGTGTCGCCGACGCCAGGGCGTTGATCAAGGAAAAGGCCCCAGACCTGGTGATTCTGGACCTGGTGATGAACGGATTCGATGGCATGGACCTGTTGGTCTGGATCATGACCCAGTTCCCAGGGTGCGGGGTGCTGGTATTCACTTCCCAGGACGCGCAGCACTTCTGCAACCGCTGCATCTCGGCCGGAGCCAGGGGCTTTGTGACCAAGAAAAGCGACCTGAAAGAACTGATCAAGGCCATTCATGCGCTGAAATCCGGCTACTCCTATTTCCCTCAAATGCCGGTCAGGCTGGATTTTCAACAACGCACCGAACAGCAGACCCTGGAAAGTCTCTCGACCCGCGAGCTATCCATTCTGCGAATGCTGGCCATGGGAATGCGCGGCAAGGACATCGCCGAGGCCTTGTTCCTGAGTCCGAAAACCGTCAGCACCTACAAGACCCGTCTGCTGGAAAAACTCGGACTCAAGACGCTGGTGGGTCTGTCGGATTTCGCCAAGCGCAATCATTTGTGATCCCTGTGTGCGGGCTCATTGCAGCCCCGTGCGATGGCATATCAGTGAAGTTAGGGGTCGATCGTTCTCTCTATAGAACGCTAAGGCTGATTTTTGCAGTCTAGTGCGGCTGCGTTAGTGGTTTTAATCTGTGTCCATCGAATCGCAACGCCTGATTCGCAACACGATTGGAGCCACCGCATGAAAAACATCATCGGCGTCTACACCAGCCCCCGAGCCCATTGGGTCGGTGACGGCTTCCCGGTGCGCACGCTGTTTTCCTACGACAACCTGGGCAAGCACATCAGCCCGTTCCTGCTGCTGGACCACGCCGCTCCCACGCAATTCGAACCCACCGCCGAGCGTCGCGGTGTTGGCCAGCACCCTCATCGCGGTTTCGAAACCGTGACCATCGTCTACCAGGGCGAACTGGAACACCGGGATTCCACTGGCAGCGGCGGCAAGATCGGCCCTGGCGACGTGCAATGGATGACGGCGGCTTCCGGGATCATTCATGAAGAGTTTCACTCCGAGGACTTCGCCCGGCAAGGCGGGTTCATGGAGATGGTCCAGCTGTGGGTCAACCTGCCCGCCAAGGATAAAATGGCCCCGGCCGGCTACCAGACAATCCTCAAGAGCGACATTCCGAGCATCGACCTGAAGGACAACGCTGGCAGCCTGCGCCTGATTGCCGGTCGCTTCGAGGGGCATCAGGGCCCGGCGAAGACGTTTACGCCCATCGATGTCTGGGACATGCGCTTGAATGCCGGGAAAAACCTGACCCTCGACGTACACGATGGCTACAACACCGCGCTGGTGGTGCTGCGTGGCACGGTTCAGGTCAACGGTCGCGAGCGGGTCGAGGCCGGGCAACTGGCGTTGTTCGACCGGGCCGGCGAGCAGTTGCACCTGCACGCCAATCACGACGCGGTGGTGTTGTTGCTCAGCGGTGAGCCCATCGACGAGCCCATCGTCGGTCATGGCCCGTTCGTGATGAACAGCGAGCAGGAAATTCACCAGGCCTTCAACGATTTCCACTCCGGTCGTTTTGGCGCGATGGACGACTGAGGCGAAACAACAGTCAACCCAAAGCAATGTGGGAGCGAGCTTGCTCGCGAACGCGGTGTATCAGGCACATAGACGTTGACTGACACGCTGCATTCGCGAGCAAGCTCGCTCCCACACTGGTTTGGGGTGATCTCTACAGCGTGTTCAATTTGTGCCAATCTTCGCTCCATGACCTTCCTGGAGCTGTCGCGATGCTGTCTCTGATCTCCGATCACCCACTGCTGAGTGCCTTGGTGCTGTTGGTGCTCGACATTCTGCTGTGGCGGCTGGTCAGCGCTGATCGGACTTATTGGAAGATCGGCGGGCGGCTGCTGATTTTTTCGTTGTTCAGCGCGCTGCTGTTCAACGAAGGCCTCAACCCCCTGCAACCGGCGCAGTGGGTTGACGACGTGCCACGCCACTTGGCGGCCACCGGTTTACAAATTGCCTGGTGGCTGTTCGCTGCGCGGACCCTGACGGTGATGATCGGCGCGGTGATGATGCAACGGGTGGGTCATACCGGGCGGCTCTTGCAGGATCTGATCGGCGCGGTGATCTTCCTGATCGCCGTCATCGCTGCCCTGGCGTATGTGCTGGACTTGCCGGTCAAGGGCGTCCTGGCAACCTCCGGTGCGATGGCGATCATCGTCGGCCTGGCCTTGCAGAGTACCCTCAGTGACGTGTTCTCCGGGATCGTGCTCAACACCACCAAGCCCTATCAAGTCGATGACTGGATTTCCATCGATGGCACCGAAGGCCGGGTCACCGACATCGACTGGCGCGCCACGCGGTTGCAGACCGCCCAGGGCAGCATGGCGGTGATTCCCAACTCCTTGGCGGCCAAGGCCAAGATCGTCAACTTCAGCCGGCCCAGCGATGTCCACGGGTTATCCATCAGCATCCCGGTCAGCCCGCATGCACGGCCACAAACCGTGATCGATGCGCTGGAGCGGGCGATGATCGGCTGTCGTTCCCTGCTTGCCAGCCCGGCTCCCTGCGTGACACTCAAGAGCACCGGCAGCACCGGGGCGGAATATGAAATCAGCGGGTTCGTCGCGTCCATGGGCCAGAAGCGCGAGGTGCGCAATCAGTTGTTCGACCTGGCGTTCCGGCATTTGCAGGCATCGGGCGTAAGCCTGTTGTCCACCAGCGAAAGCGCGTCCACCAATGGCGTGTCGCGGCCCCGTGCGTTGCTGGAAAGCTCGAGCATTTTCTCCACCTTGCGCCAGGATGAGAAAGACACCTTCAGCCAGAACATGACCCTGCAGACCTTCCGTGCCGGCGACATGATCCTGCCGGCCGGGGAGGTCAGCGATCATTTGTTCATCATCGAGTCGGGGGTGGTCAGCGTGACCCTGTTTCGTAACGGCCAGCCGTTCGAGGCCGGACGCATGGGGCCGGGAGAGGTTATTGGCGAAGCCGGGATCGTTTCCGACCAGGCCGCGCTGGCGAACTTTTCCGCCAAGACCTTCTGCACCCTTTATCGCATCGAGAAGAGCTACCTCAAACCCTGCCTGGACGCTCGCCGCGACATCAACGACGCGATGAAAAACCTGCTGGACGTGCGCATGCACCTGGCCCAGAACCTGACCCGCGACGTCCCCAAACCGGTGGCCAAGAAGCGCTTCCTGCAATGGTTGCGCAGTCGGGCCTGAGCAAGTATTAAGGGCGTGCATTGGCCCCCCGAACTTCCCAATAATTGGCTATTTGTACCGCGCCACCGCGAGGCTAACGTAGCGCCACACCCAATTGTTCTGGAGTTCACCATGCAACCGCGTATCGATTTCTACACTGCCTCCCCTGAAGCTTTCAAAGCCATGCTGGCGTTCGAAACCGCTGTTTCGAAACTGGGCCTGGAAAAATCCCTGCTGGAACTGGTCAAGCTGCGTTCCTCGCAAATCAACGGTTGCGCCTTCTGCATCGACATGCACACCGCCGATGCCCGCAAGGACGGCGAGACGGAGCGTCGCCTGTATGCCGTGACCGCCTGGCGCGAAGCCCCGTTTTTCACCCCTCGCGAACGCGCCGCGCTGGCCTGGACCGAAGCGCTGACCCGCTTGAGCGACACCCATGCGCCAGACGCCGACTACGAACTGCTGAACCAGCATTTCACACCCAAGGAAATGGTCGACCTGACCGTGGCAATCAACGCCATCAATGGCTGGAACCGCTTGGCGGTGGGCTTTCGCAAGATGCCTGAGGCGTAATCGAAAGCAGACACTACCTGTGGGAGTAACGCTTGCTCGCGATAGCGGTCAGACAGTTCATGCACCATCGACTGGCACACCGCCATCGCGAGCAAGCTTTGCTCCCACATAGATTTAATGCTCGGCTTGAAAGCTTCGGACGACAGGCACTGCAATAGGTTTGCTTCGGCTTAATAGGAAGCATTACTATTCACGCCCCGTCCCCACAGCGCAGTGCGATGACCCCCAAGCCGCCCCGCAGACCTGGCTTTTTCGAGCATTACGAAGAGTTGATCGGCACCTGGACCCGTCGCCTGCGCAATCGCCAGCAGGCCGAGGACCTGGCTCACGATACTTTCGTGCGGGTGCTCGAGTCCGATTCGGCTGATGTCCAGCAGCCGCGGGCCTATTTGCACCAGACGGCGCGCAACATTGCAGTGGATGGCTATCGGCGCGAAGATCGGCGGGGCGCCATGGAGGAGGTGGCGCTCGATCACAGCCAGTCGCTTTCGGGCGACCCGGAGCACTACATGCACGCGATCCAGTTGGCAGACTCCATCGAAAGGGCACTGGCCGAGCTGCCGGCCAATTGCCGTACGGTGTTTGTCTGGCAGAAGATCGAAGGCTTGACCCAGGCGGAAATCGCCGAGCGCCTGGGCTTGTCAAAAAACATGGTGGAAAAGTATATGATCCGCACCCTGCGGCATCTGCGCGATCGTCTGGACGGGGCTGGCCAATGATCCGTCGTTATCTTCCACCTGAGCCACAGGACCTTCCATGATGGATAACCGTGAATGCCCGTGCGGGCAGAACCGGGTTCGCGACGAGGCGGCGCAATGGTTCGTACGCTTGCAAGCTCCCGTCATGGGGGTCGATGAGCGCCAGCGTTACGAGGCCTGGCTGGACGAACATCCTAATCACCGCGACGAAATTCTACTTCTGCAGGGGATCTGGAGCGCCACGGATCTGCTGCCCAAGGAACGTCTGCAAGCGTTGTGCGAACCACCCGCCAAACGTCCCCAGCGTCGACCGCTACTGCGCTTCGCCGTGGCCGCCGGGCTGTTGGCGATGGCGGTCGGGCTGGGGTTGTTCAGCGGCTTGGGTGCTTCCAGCGATTACAGCGCTGAATTTGCCACGGCCCTGGGCGAGCGCCGGCACATCGCGCTGCCGGACGGTTCGGTGATCGACCTCAACAGCCGCAGCCGCGTGCGTGTTCAGTTCGTCCACCATCAACGGCGCGTGGAACTGGCCGAAGGCGAGGCGTTGTTTCGCGTCGAGCATGACGCCGGCCGGCCGTTTACGGTGGAGGCGGGCAACGGCCGGGTGACGGTGACCGGAACGCGCTTCGATGTGCGCCGCGATGCCGACTCAACCCGGGTGGCGGTGGAGCAGGGCAGTGTCAAAGTCCAGGGGCGCGACGCGGCGCAGGCCGGGTTCGTCAGCCTCACGGCCGGCCTTGGCACTCGTATCGATGCGCAGGGCAAGGTCGCCGCACCTTATGCTATCAACGCCGATGAACTCACCGCCTGGCGCCACGGCAAACTGGTGTTCAACAACGCTCCCTTGAGCGAAGTCGTCCAGGAGGTTTCCCGTTATCGCGCTAAACCCCTGCGCATCGGCAGCGCGGCAGTGGGCAACCTGCGCCTGACCAGCGTGTTTCGTGCCGATAACCCCGAGGCGCTGCTCAAGGCTTTGCCGAACATCCTGCCGGTTGCCGTGCGTACCCTGGATGACGGCAGCCAGGAAATAATTGCGCGGTAAATTCAGGTTTTTTTCGAGTTCTTCGTCTTCTTGTCCAACTGCAACTGGTTTGCATTAACAGACGCGTATTCTTGCGATTCAACAGGACAAGGTTCGACGTGAAAACCACCTTCAAAAACAACAACCGCGCCCCCGCCCGCTGGCTGCCGCTGGCCCTGACCCTGGCCGTCAGTGCCGCATTGCCCCAGGCCTTCGCCGATCAGGCGGCCACGTCCATTCACATCCAGGCGCAGCCGCTGGGCCAGGCCTTGAGCCAGCTCGGCCAGCAGACTTCTTTGCAGGTGTTCTTCAGCCCGGAACTGGTGGCCGGCAAGCAAGCCCCGGCGGTGGACGGCAACTTGTCCCCAGAAGCGGCCCTGGGCCAACTGCTGCAAGGCAGCGGCCTGCAATACCAGATCAATGACGGTTCGGTGACCGTGCTGCCGGCGCCCTCGGCGTCCACTGACGGCCCGCTGGAACTGGGAGCCACCGACATCCAGGTGGTCGGTGACTGGCTCGGCGATGCCAATGCCGAGGTGGTGCAGAACCACGCCGGCGCGCGCACGGTAATCCGCCGCGAAGCGATGGTGGAGCAGGGGGCCATGAACGTCGGCGATGTGCTGCGGCGGGTGCCGGGTGTGCAGGTGCAGGATGCCAATGGCACCGGCGGCAGCGACATCTCCCTGAACGTCGGCGTGCGCGGTCTCACTTCGCGCCTGTCGCCCCGTTCCACGGTGCTGATCGACGGCGTGCCGGCGGCGTTCGCGCCTTACGGTCAGCCGCAACTGTCCATGGCGCCGATTTCTGCGGGCAACCTGGACAGCATCGACGTGGTGCGCGGCGCCGGGTCCGTGCGTTACGGACCGCAGAACGTCGGCGGCGTGATCAACTTTGTGACCCGCGCGATTCCGGAAAAAGCCACCGGTGAAATCGGCACCACCCTGGAAACCTCCCAGCGCGGCGGCTGGAAGCACATCGACAGCGCTTTTCTCGGCGGCACGGCCGATAACGGCATGGGCGTTGCGCTCCTGTATTCGGGGGTCAACGGTAATGGCTATCGCCGCAGCAACAACGACAATGACATCGACGACGTCATCCTCAAGACCCATTGGGCGCCCACCGAGGTGGATGATTTCTCGCTGAACTTCCATTACTACGACGCCAAGGCTGACATGCCCGGCGGCCTGACCCAGGCGCAATACGACGCGGACCCGTATCAGTCCGACCGTGACTGGGACAACTTCGCCGGCCGGCGCAAGGACGTGTCGTTCAAGTGGATCCGCGAGATCAGCGACCGCACCCAGGCCGAAGTGCTGACCTATTATTCCGACAGCTACCGTGGCAGCACCATCGCCTCCCGGGACCAGCGCAACCTGGCGTCCTACCCGCGTACTTACTACACCTTCGGCATCGAACCGCGGGTGTCCCATGTCTTTGACCTGGGCTCGACCACCCAGGAAGCCAGCGTCGGTTATCGCTACCTCAAGGAAGGCATGCACGAAGAGGCCAGTCGCCTGGCGCTGCGCGATAACCAGCCGGTGGTGCGGCCGGGGTCCGATGGTCACGTCTATCAGGACCGCACTGGTGGCACCGAAGCCCATGCGGTCTACATCGATGACAAGATTGATGTCGGCAAGTGGACCATCACCCCGGGTATCCGTTTCGAACGCATCAGCACCCAATGGCACGACCGCCCGGTGCTCGACACCGACGGCAGTCCGGTACAGGAAAAACGCCGCAGCATCGACAGCAACGAACCGCTGCCGGCCTTGAGCGTGATGTATCACCTGTCCGATGCCTGGAAGCTGTTCGCCAACTACGAGACGTCGTTCGGCAGCCTGCAATATTTCCAGCTCGGCCAGGGCGGCGACGGCAACAACACCGCCAACGGCCTGAACCCGGAAAAAGCCAAGACCTACGAGATCGGTACGCGCTACAACGATGACGTGTGGGGCGGGGAAGTGACGCTGTTCTACATCGACTTCGACGACGAGTTGCAGTACATCAGCAACGACGTGGGCTGGACCAACATGGGCGCCACCAAGCACCAGGGCCTGGAAGCCTCGGTGCGCTACGACATGGCCGCGCTGGACCCACGTCTGGAAGGCCTGAGCGCCAATGCCGGTTTCACCTACACCCGCGCAACTTATGAAGGTGATATTCCAAGCTTCAAGGGCCGTGACCTGCCGTTCTACTCGCGTCAGGTGGCGAACCTGGGCTTGCGTTATGAGATCAATCGCTGGACTTACAACCTCGATGCCTTTGCCCAGTCCAAGCAACGCTCACCCGGCAACAGCGTGAACCCCGACGGCAGCTTCAGCGACGATTACATCACCGACGGCAGCGCCGATGGACGCTACGGTGACATGCCGGGTTACGTGCTCTGGAACGTGCGCGCTGGCTACGACTTCGGATCGCAACTATCGAACCTGAAGGTCGGCGCCGGGGTGAAGAACCTGTTCGACCATCAGTACTACACCCGCTCCAGCGACAACAACTCGGGCATCTACGTCGGCGCACCGCGTACGTTTTTTGTGCAGGCGAGTGTAGGGTTCTGATCGGGGATCAGGCACTTTCCGGTGCTTGAAACACTGGAACGCAGCCCTGTGGCTTTGAGCCCAACCCTGTGGCGAGGGAGCTTGCTCCCGCTGGGGCGCGAAGCGGCCCCCAAACCTGCTGAATGCGGTGCGTCAGACACACCGCGTCCACCGGTTTACGACTGCTTCGCAGCCGAGCGGGAGCAAGCTCCCTCGCCACAGGAGGCAGTGGCAGGCTTCAAACCTTCAACACTTTCCCACTGACCGCCACCGCCACCAACGACAGCGCGATCAACCCGAACGCAAAGCTCAGGCTGCTGCCATGGGCGACGAATCCGATCAGCGCCGGGCCTGCGAGGATGCCGGCGTAGCCGATGGTGGTGATGGCCGGTACGGCGATCGCTTCAGGCATCAGCGTCTGCTTGCCGACCGCGGTGTACAACACCGGCACGATGTTCGAACACCCGGCCCCGACCAACGCATACCCCAACAGCGCCGCCTGCCACATCGGTGCCAGGGTCGCCAGCAGGAACCCGGCCGCAGCGGTCGCGCCGCCGTAGATAATCACGCGTTTGGCGCCCAGGCGATGCACCACCGAATCCCCCGTCAAGCGGCCGACGGTCATGGTCAGCGCGAACGCGGCATAACCGAGCCCGGCATAGGCGGTTTCCACTCCACGCTCGGCCGTCAGAAATACCGCGCTCCAGTCCAGCACCGCGCCTTCGGCCAGGAATACGATGAAACACAAGATGCCGATAAACAGCACCACGCCGTGGGGAATGGCAAACGCCGGGCCCGAACTTTCACTGCCATAGGGCAGCAGATGCGGCGCCGCCTTGAACAGCGCCACCAGCAACAGTGCATTGACCACCAGCGTCGCCCCCAGGGGCGAAAGGCCGAGGCCGAGCAGCGCGCTCACACCGGCCGCGCCAATGATCCCGCCGAGGCTGAACATGCCGTGAAAACCCGACATCATGGTCTTGCCGCTGGCCCGCTCGACGATCACCGCCTGCAGGTTGACGGTCGAGTCCACGGTGCCGAGGCCGGCGCCAAACAAGAACAAGGCTGCCACCAGCCAGGGCAAAGACGTCATCGTTGCCAGCGCGGGCAAGGCCAGGCAGATCAGAATCGTGCCGCCACTGAGCACCCGCCGGCAGCCAAATCGCGCCGCCAGTGCGCCGGAAATCGGCATCGCCAGAATCGACCCCACCCCAAGGCACAACAGCAGCAACCCGAGAGTGCCTTCGTCCAGGTTCGCCCGCACCTTGGCGTACGGCACCAGCGGCGCCCAGGCCGCGATCCCGACACCGGCGATGAGATAGGCAATGCGGGTGGACATCTGTTCCAGGCGTCCGGGGATGAAGGTTGGCGGTGGCGTAATGGCAGTCATGAAACGTCCTTGGTTTGGCGAGGCGATGGTGCGGGCGGGCCCTATGCTTGCACATCCACTGACCGCGCCGCGACCTCAAGGTGCCGAAGAGGTGCGTGGGTGGCAAGCACGCTTTGCCTGCACAGCCTTGGCCGGAATAAAGTACCGGCTTTCGCTGGCTGAATCCGGGTCTGGTCCATGACGCAGTTTTATGATGCACGGGGCAATATTTATGGCGTGGTCTCACCGCAGCAGGTCCGTGCCCAAGGCATTGACCTGCCGCCGACAGCCGCCCAGGCTGCCCAGGCCCGCCAGGCCTGGACCCGCGCCGCAGTGCAGGCCTTCTGTAGTTGGGCGCCGGGTCAGGCGCCGCCGGATGCCAAGGCCCATTGCAGCGATGGTCTGCTGATCGGCCCGTTCCAGAATGAGCCACCTTTTGACCTGTTGATCGTCAACACCGATGGGACCCTGGCCGAGCGCAGCGGCAATGGCCTGACGATTTTCTCCCAGGCGCTCAAAGAGCAAGGCTTGATGCCGAGCGACGGCGAATGTGTTCTACAGGTTCATCACGACAAACGTGAAGGCGTGTCACCGCTGCAAACGGCGGTCCGCGTAGCGGAGTTCGAAGGTCTCTCGGGTTTCTCGCTGGACTTGGGAAAACCACTTTTCGGCCCCGGCGCTGTCGCGGCTCAAGGCGTGCAAAGCGTGATCGTCAACCAGCGCGAAGTCAGCCGTGTGGCTGCGCTTCATGCTTTGAATCCGGCCTGGGGCAGCAGTCAGTTCGTGAACATTGGCAACCCGCACTGCGTGACCCTGGTGGACAGCGCCGAGACGTTGCCAAGTAACCCGCAGATGCGTGCCCCAGCGTTGGCCCAAAGCCTGACGCGCATTGCCTATGCGCCGCCCGGTGGGTCCGGGATTCCCTGCCCGGCGGGGGTGAATCTGCAGTGGGCCTGGCGCCAGGCCGAAGCAAGCATTGCCGCGCGGATTTTTGAACGAGGGGAAGGTCCCACCGCTTCTTCGGGCACCAGTGCCAGTGCGGTGGCGTGCGCCGCGTGGCGAGTGGGTTGGGTGAAGGCGGGGGCGGTGAGTGTGGTGATGCCGGGTGGCACTGCACCGATTCTGCTGGAAGAACAGGCGGGTGAGCTGATGCGGGTCAGGTTGTTTGGTGTTGCGCGGTCTGTGTCATAGACGATCTGCGCCGCAGCCAATGACGCCATCGCGAGCGGGCTCGCTCCCACATTCGATCTTCAGCGGGCACAAAAATGCGCGTACGGCGCCGCTCCACTGTGGGAGCGAGCCTGCTCGCGATGACGCAGGCACATCCAGCATCAATGCAACTGAACCACCGCTATTGCGATGACCTCAGCCTGGCTGAACCGCAAACTCCACCATCGGCATCTGCCGCTTCATCAGCACTTCGCCATTGCGAATGGAGTAAAGCGGTAGGCCCTGGCTACGGATCACTTCGTAGTCACTGTCGGCCGAGAGGATCAGCAGATTCGCCGGGCGCCCGGCTTCCAGGCCGTAGCGCTCGCCCAGGGCCATGGCCTTGGCGCTGTTGTCGGTGACCAGGTCCAGGGCGCTTTGCAGGTTGCGGTAACCCAGCATGTGGCAGATGTGCAGGCCAGCTTCCAGCACCCGCAGGATATTGCCGTTGCCCAGGGGGTACCACGGGTCGACGATGGAGTCCTGGCCGAAGCACACGTTCATCCCCGCTTCGAGCAATTCGTTGACTCGGGTGACGCCGCGGCGTTTAGGGAAGTTATCGAAACGTCCTTGCAGGTGGATGCTTTCGGTGGGGCAGGAAACGAAGCTGATGCCCGAGTGCCCGAGCAGGCGAAACAGCTTGGCGCAGTAGGCATTGTCATAGGAGCCCATGGCCGTGGTGTGGCTGGCGGTTACGCGGGCGCCCATGTCGCGGCTGCGGGCTTCTTCGGCCAGCACTTCGAGAAAGCGCGAGTGCGGGTCGTCGGTCTCGTCGCAATGCACGTCCACCAGGCAACCGGTGCGCTCGGCCAGGTCCATGAGGAATTTCACCGAGCTTACGCCTTGATCCCGGGTGTACTCGAAATGCGGAATGCCGCCCACCACGTCGGCACCCATTCGAATCGCTTCCTCCATCAGTTCGCGGCCGTTGCGGTAGGACTCGATGCCTTCCTGGGGAAACGCGACGATCTGCAGGTCGATCAGGTGACGACTTTCCTCACGCACCTCAAGCATGGCTTTGAGGGCGGTGAGGTCAGGATCGGTGACATCGACATGGGTGCGCACATGCTGGATGCCATGGGCGGCCAATGCCTGGATGGTTTTTTTGGCGCGGGTCTTGGTGTCTTCCTGGGTGATGGTGGCCTTGCGCTCGCCCCAGCACTCGATGCCCTCGAACAGCGTCCCGCTCATGTTCCAGCGGGGTTCGCCGGCGGTGAGGGTGGCATCCAGATGAATGTGCGGTTCGACGAACGGCGGCACCACCAGATTACCGCCGGCGTCGAGGTCTTGCGGGCCGAGGCTCGGGGCTTCGGTCTGGCGTGCAATGCTGGCGATCAGGCCGTTTTCCAGGTGCAGTTCATGCAAGCCTTCGCGGTTGCGCAGGCGGGCGTTGATGATGTGCATCAAGCGAGTCCTTCTCAAAGATCTTGGAGGGGGGTATCGGTGGCGCGAATTCCCAATAGGCCGATCAATATCACATACGTTAGCGCGCCGGTGGCGATTCCTACCAGTGGCGCAACCCAAGGCGAAGTGAACGCCGCGAGGGTGCCTGCGCCGTACGCAAACAGCCCCGGCCAGTTGAAGGCCAGCAGCTGCGCTTGGGCCAGACGCGGATAGCGGCCGCGCCAGCGGAAGAAGAAATCGGCCATGATCACTCCGCCAATCGGCGGGATCACCGTGCCCAGCAAAATCAGGTAAGGCACCAGCAGATCGTACATGCCCAGTAGGGCCAGCAGTGTGCCGATCGCCGCGCCGCCCAGGGTCACGGTTTTGCGCCGACGGGTGCGCAGCAGGTTGCAGCCGGCCACGGCAAAGTTATAGATGGTGTTGTCCTGGGTGCTCCAGATGTTGAGCAGCAGCATCGCCATCGCCGCCATGGCGAAGCCTTGCAACAGCAGCACTTCCACCACGTCCGGCTGCTGATAGACGATGGCTCCGTAGGCGCCGATCAATACCATCAGGCCGTTGCCGATGAAAAAGCCGATCAGGCTTGCCAGCACCGCGATCTTCGCCGAGCGGGAAAACCGCGTCCAGTTGGTCGCCTGGGTGGCACCGCTGACGAACGTGCCGAACACCAGCGTGATGGCGGTGGACCAATCGAGGCTGCCCGTCGGCACCACCGCCAGCAACCCATCCAGGCCACCGACCTTTACCGTCGCGACCCACATCGACAACATCAGCAACAACATCATGGCCGGCACGGCGATGTACGACAGGATCTCGAGCCCGCGATAACCAATGTAGGCGGTGACGCAGAACCCCAGGCCGAACAGCACCATCAGCCCCAGCACGGTGCCTTCGTTCAAATGAAAATACTTGCCCAGTACCACCGCCGCCGTCGCCGTGCCCCAGGCGTACCAGCCGATCTGGGTGAAACCCAGGATCAAGTCGCTGAGCTTGCTGCCCACCTCACCGAAACAGAAGCGACCCATCAGCACCGAATTGAGCCCGCTCTTGAAGGCGATATAACCCAGGCCGGCGGCGTACAGGCCCAACAGCAGATTGCCGATCACGATGACCGTGAGCATTTCGGCAAAACCGAACGCTACCCCCAGCTTGCCACCGGCAAACATCGTGGCGGTGAAAAAGGTGAAGCCCAGCAGCACCATGGCCGTGGAGGCCAGGCCCTTGCGGGCATGCATCGGGACTTCGCTCAAGGGATAGTCGTTGCCCGGATCGTTTTGAGTCATGTGGAGGTCCTTGCGCAGGAGGAAGATGTCGCAAGCGTGCAGCGCCCGTGCCAAGCGAGTGATCGCGAGGTTATTTATAGCCAATCCTTGGTATTGGGTAAGTGAAGAGAACGAAAGCAGTGCGGCGGTGGTTCAAGTTGGAACACAGTTTCCACTGCCTATGCGGTTTCTTCAGGTGGGAGAGTGCAGCGCTAGAAACCGCAACACTGCCGCGACGATGGCCTCCGGCGCGTCTTCCTGGACCAAATGCCCGGCATTGGGAACGGGATGAAACTGTGCGCCCGGTATCATCCGTTGCAACGCACGACCGCGTTCGATGGGGATCCACTGATCGTCTTCTCCCCAAAGGATCTGCGTCGGGCAGCGCACGGTTGCATACAGCGGTTCGACCTCGCGGGTATAGCGTTCGTCCATCTGCGCGATCTGCCGATAGAGCGCGGCCTGGCCGGTCTCGCCAAGCCAGGGCTGCACGTACGGCGCCAGTTCTTCATCGGGGATCTGCCTGTTGATCGCACCCCGGATATAGGTCGGTACGATGGCCCGCTGAATGTAATCGGGCAGGCCGCTGAACGCCGCTTCATACTGGCGCACATGCTGGACAAAGGGTGAACCCCAGGGCGACAGCGCCACCGGATCGATCAGGGTCAGGCTGCGGTAGTGCTTGCCGTTGAGCAGGTGCGTGCGCAGGGCGGTTGCGCCACCAAAATCGTGGGCCACCACGTCCGGGCAATCCAGGCCCCAGTGGTCCAGCAACTGTGCGAGCAACTGGTTTTGCACACCGAGGGAAACGTCGGCGTCCGGTTGTGCGGATTGGCCGTAACCCAGCAGGTCAAAGTAATACACTTTGTGAGTGGCGAAGAACAGCGGGGCGATTCGGTGCCACACGTAGGAAGAGAAGGGCGTGCCGTGGACAAACACCAGCGGCGGGCCGTCGCCGTGGACGGCGTAACGGATGCGGTGTCCGTTGAAGTTGTATTCGTGATCCAGGGGCCAGTGGCTCATGGTCGCGTCCTCTTGGCATGTTCGAGCCAAAAAGCATAGACACAAAAAAAGCCAATGCCACAGGTCCCTGTGGCCCGCTTACTCGCCGCGGTAGATGCAACCGCTGGTGCAGGTCTCATGGATGCGAATGGCACTGAGTTCCGGCAACAATGGCTTCAACTGTTCCCAGATCCACTTGGCCAGGACTTCGCTGGTGGGGTTTTCCAGGCCGGGGATGTCGTTGAGGTAGTTGTGGTCCAGGCGCTCGTAGAGCGGCTTGAAGATCGCCTTGATCTCCGAGAAGTCCCGAATCCAGCCGGTGTGCGGGTCGATGTCGCCGCTCAGGTGAATCGCCACTTTGAACGAGTGGCCGTGCAGGCGGCCGCACTTGTGACCGTCTGGCACGTGGGGCAGGCGGTGGGCGGATTCGAAGGTGAATTCTTTGAAAATTTCCACAGGTTCAGGCTCTTTAAGGTAGCGGTCGCGAGGCAGGCGGCGGAGTTTATCAGTTTGGTTCCGGCGTTGCGCGACCGTGCTGACTAAAGGGTCAGCAAACGCCCGCCCAGCCCACCGTTGGCCGCCAGTTCAAGAAACTCGTCACCGAGCCGGCGGCTTTCGTCCATCGCCGTGCGCCAGTATTTGCGGCGGCTCGTGTCATCGCCCATAAAACGCTTGAAGTCGTTACGGTCCGGCAGCTTGCCGAAGGGCAGGCGCGCCAGGTATTCACGGGACGGCGCCAGTAACAGCACGTCCTGCAGACGCTCGACGTTCCCCCGGCGCCATGGCAGGCCCTTGTCGAACCAGCCGGGAATGACCCGGTCGGTGAAGTGCGGATACAGCACGATGTCTTCGCCGCTGTAGGGCAGGTCCAGGTGGTAGTCCAACAGGCCGCCGTCGCGGTAGGTGCCAACGCCGGCGCCGGGTAGGTCGCGCACGCCCTCCATCACCATCGGGATCGAGCCGGATGCCAGCAGCGCCTGGCGCAGATTACCGGCCTCCAGTGGGACGAAGCGTGACGGAAAGTCATTCAACGGGTGCAACGGCGGCGCCCGGCGTGGGTCGTGGACGATCAGCCGTTCGAAATGCCGCGACAGGCGCGCTCTGCCGCGCAGGTTGTCGGCGATCACCGACGACAATCCCAGGCCGAGCCGCCCGCGATGATCCTGGGCCAGCAAACCGTGACTTTTGACCACCATGATATTGAGCCGGTAATGCGGGTTGTCGAGGATCGACGTGTCGCGGCCCTGGAGCAGATCATCGAGCATGCGCTGCGAACTCTGGCTCACCCCGGCCATAGTCACGCCTTTGGCAAAGCTTTGCTCGTTGTACAAGGTGCCCAGGCGCCGGATCCCCTCGGCGGCATCCGGCAGGCAGGCGCTGGCGAAGCGCCAGGAGCCCACCGAAGCACCGATCAGCGAGCGCTCCCGGGGCGCGGCGGGCAGCCACTCGCCAAACAGCGCCAAGTCCAGCCCCTGAATGCCCAAGGCCTTGGGGCCACCAGCGGCGCCCGGCAGAATGCCGACATCGGCAGCGTTCAGGCCAGCCTGGCGAATGCGTGCCAGAGCACGAGGGCCGGCCTTGAGGGTCAGGGCAGGGAACTTGATGTGGATGGCGGTCATACCGGTCTCGAATGGTGCAACGGATAATTTAACGGCGTCAGCCCTGTGGCAGCGAGCAGGCTCGCTCCCACATTGATCTGTGTTCAATGATGGCAATTCAGTTTCAGTTAAGTTCGCCCCGATACAGTTCCCTGGTGAAGATTACAAAAAAAGGAGACAACCCATGAACCGCCTGACTGCCTTTTTCATCGTTACCCTGATGGCCATCAGTGGCCTGGCCAGCGCACGAGATCTCACGGCCGACGAAGCCCAAAAGCTGCAGGACGCTGGTACCATTCTGTCGGTTGAAAAACTCAACGCCACTGCCTTGTCCAAACACCCTGGCGCCACCTTGACCGATACCGAGCTGGAACAAGAATACGGCAAGTACATCTATCAGGTGGACTTGCGCGATGCCCAGGGCGTTGACTGGGAACTTGAATTGGACGCGGTTGACGGCAAGGTACTCAAGAATCATCAGGATCTGTAATGAAGCTTAATTTACGCCCCCGCAGCCGTTGGGGGCTGGCGCTGCTGGTGTTCTGTTCACTGGCCGTCGCCCGAGACCTGGACCAGGATGAGGCCCTGCAATTGCGGCAGCAGGGCGTGATCCTGCCCCTGGAACATTTGCTGCAACAGGCGCTGGATCGCCACCCCGGCGCCAAACTGCTGGAGGCCGAGCTGGAAGAAAAACACGGCGTCTATATTTACGAGGTCGAATTGCTGGCTACCGACGGCGTTGTGCGCGAACTGGACCTGGAGGCCGCGACCGGCCGTTTACTCAAAGATGAGGAAGACTGATGCGCCTGCTTCTGGTGGAAGATCATGTTCCCCTGGCCGACGAAGTGATGGCCGGGCTGACGCGGCAGGGTTACGCCGTCGACTGGCTCGCCGATGGCCGCGACGCGGTTTATCAGGGCAGCAGCGAGCCTTATGACCTGATCGTCCTCGATCTCGGCTTGCCGGGGGTGCCGGGGCTTGAAGTGTTGGCCCAATGGCGCGCGGGCGGCCTGAGCACGCCTGTGCTGATCCTGACCGCCCGCGGTTCCTGGGCCGAACGCATCGAAGGCCTCAAGGCCGGGGCCGACGATTACCTGACCAAACCCTTTCATCCCGAAGAGCTGCACCTGCGGATCCAGGCGCTGTTGCGCCGCTCCCATGGCCAGGCCAACCAGCCGACCCTCCAGGCGGCCGGCCTGCATCTGGATGAAGGGCGCCAGTGTGTGAGCCGCGACTGCACCGAGATCCAACTGACCGCAGCCGAGTTTCGCCTGCTGCGCTACTTCATGCTTCATCCCGAGCAGATCCTTTCCAAGAGCCATCTCGCCGAACACCTGTATGACGGTGAAACCGAGCGCGATTCCAATGTGCTGGAAGTCCATGTCAATCACTTGCGGCGCAAGCTGGGCCGCAGCGTGATCGAAACCCGTCGCGGCCAGGGTTACCTGTTCGGCGGGCAGGCGCAGTGAGATCGATCCAGCGGCGTCTGAGCCTTGGCCTGATCGGTGTGATGGTGGTGGTCGGCCTGGTCTTGGCGCAGACCAGTCTGTGGTTATTCGAGCTGGGTCTGCAGCGGTATCTGGAGGCGGGGCTGCGCAACGACAGCGAGAACCTGCTGGTGGCCCTGGTGCGTGGTCCGCAAGGCCTGCAACTGGATGAGCGACGTTTGTCGCCGGCTTATCTGCGACCGTTTTCTGGGCATTATTTCCGCATCGATTTTGCCGATACGCATTGGCGCTCCCGCTCCCTGTGGGACCAGGAGTTGCCTCATCTCGACCATCCGGGGCTGCACAGCAACCTGCAATTGGGGCCTGAAGGTCAGAAACTGCTGGTCCTGCGTACCGACTATCGGCGTCTGGGCCAGGCCATTTCCATCAGCGTGGCCCAGGACTACACGCCCGTGCGGGACAGCTTCCTGCGCATGCAGCAGATCGGCCTGGGACTTGGGTTGGCGGGGTTGCTGTTGATTCTGTTGTTGCAACGCATCACGGTGCACCGCGCCTTGCGCCCGCTGGACAAAGCCCGGGAGCAGATCGCCCAGTTGCAGCGCGGGCAGCGTTCGCAACTTGACGAACAGGTGCCGCGGGAACTGGAACCGCTGGTGGCGCAGATCAACCATCTGCTGGCCCACACCGAGGACAGCCTCAAACGTTCACGCAACGCCCTGGGCAACCTGGGTCATGCCCTGAAAACCCCGCTGGCGGTGCTGCAAAGCCTGGCCTCGAATGAAAAACTCGACCCTTACCCCGAGCTGCGCAAGCTGTTGCTCGAACAACTGGAACAGGTCCGTCAGCGCCTGAACCGCGAACTCAACCGCGCCCGACTGTCCGGCGACGCCTTGCCCGGTGCCCATCTTGACTGCGACGCGGAACTGCCGGCGTTGCTGGCCACGCTGAACATGATCCATGGTGAGCACTTGCACTTGGCTTACGTCGCGCCGCCCGGCCTGCACCTGCCCTGGGATCGTGAAGATCTGCTGGAACTGCTGGGCAACCTGTTGGACAACGCCTGCAAATGGGCCGACGCGCAAGTGCGCCTGACCGTGAGCGAGACAGCCGAGGGGTTCAGCCTGGCGGTGGAAGACGATGGGCCAGGCATTCCCGCAGACCGCCGCGATCAGGTCTTCAGCCGCGGCACGCGGCTCGATGAGCAGACCGACGGCCACGGCCTGGGGCTGGGCATCGTGCGGGACATCGTCGACACCTGGGGCGGGACGCTGGCGCTGGGCGACAGCGAATGGGGCGGGCTGAAGGTCACGATCGGATTGCCCAAGCGCTGATATGGAGTACCAGTCCCTGTGGGAGCGAGCTTGCTCGCGAATGCGGTCCGTCAGGTAAAAATTCATGACTGGCACACCGCATTCGCGAGCAAGCTCGCTCCCACACTGGTTTGGGTTGATCTAAAAAACTCCGTTAATCGCGCCCATGTGGCGAATTCATGTATTGCGAACAACTTAAAACCCGCCGCATGACCCTTGCAGCTTCTCGCCGCTTCCTGCAAAGTCGCGACCTTTTTGTCCGGTGGCTCTCCATCGCTGTGCTTTGAGGTAATGATGATAAATGCAGTAATTGCCGCGGTTGGCGTGATGCTGGTGCTCAGTCTGTCCCGCGTGCATGTGGTGATCGCGCTGATTATCGGCGCTCTGGTGGGCGGTCTGACTGGCGGCCTGGGCATCGACGCCACGCTCAAGGCGTTCAATGCCGGTCTCGGGGGCGGGGCAACCGTGGCGTTGTCCTACGCTTTGCTGGGTGCTTTCGCCGTAGCGATTGCCAAGTCCGGCATGGCTCACGCCCTGGCCGACAAAGCCCTGGCCATGGTGGATCGCCAGGACGTCGCCGGTGGCTCGGGGGTCAAATGGGTCCTGATCGGCTTGCTGGGAACGGTAGCGGTTGCCTCCCAGAATATTCTGCCGATCCACATCGCCTTCATCCCGCTGTTGGTACCGCCGCTTCTTTATGTACTGACCAAGCTGCAGCTGGACCGCCGGTTGATTGCCTGTGTCATGACTTTTGGCTTGATCACGCCCTACATGTTTCTGCCGGTGGGCTTTGGCAACATCTTCCTCAACGAGATCCTGCTGGCCAACGTCGCCCGCAGCGGCGTGGACGTCAGTGACATCAACATCACCCATGCCATGGGCATTCCGGCACTGGGCATGGTGTTTGGTTTGGTCATGGCGTTTTTCACGTATCGCAAAAAACGCATCTACGACCTGAAAACAATCGCCAGGGCCGAACAGGTAACCGTGCGCTACAACCCGTTGAGCCTGTTGGTGGCGGGACTGGCGATCGCGGCGGCGTTTGCCATTCAGCTCCTGCTGGATTCGATGATCATCGGTGCCCTGGTCGGGTTCCTGATTTTCTCGGTGTCGGGGGTGGTGCGTTGGCGCGAAACCGACGACCTGTTCACCGAAGGCATGAAGATGATGGCGATGATCGGTTTCATCATGATCGCCGCCTCAGGCTTTGCCGAAGTGATGAAGGCAACAGGTGAAGTCCAGAGCCTGGTGGAAACCTCGGCGGCCTGGATCGGCCACAACAAGGGCATCGGCGCCCTGTTGATGTTGCTGGTGGGCTTGCTGGTGACCATGGGCATCGGTTCGTCGTTCTCCACGGTGCCGATCCTGGCGACGATCTTCGTGCCGCTGTGCCTGCAATTGGGTTTCAGCCCGCTGGCGATCGTCTGCATCGTCGGCACCGCCGGAGCCCTGGGCGATGCCGGCTCGCCCGCTTCGGACTCGACCCTGGGCCCGACCTCCGGGCTGAACATCGATGGCCAGCACCACCACATCTGGGACACCGTGGTCCCGACCTTCATCCATTACAACTTGCCGCTGCTGGTGTTTGGCTGGGTGGCGGCGATGGTGTTGTAATCCGGGACCCAGTCGCCTTCATCGCGAGCAGGCTCGCTCCCACAGGGGTGTTCACAGAATATCCAATGTGAGAGCGAGCCTGCTCGCGATAAGGCCCCCAAAATCCAGCACCTCTTTAGCTGACCACTCGGCGCAAGCCCTTCACCTTGTCCTACAGTTTTCCCGCGCCGTGCCGTTAACACAGTTAACCACGCCATAAAACCGATAAGAGTGAACAGTATGCGCCTGAGCCTGAAGGCTAAAGTTCTGTCCTTGGCAATACTGCCTGTATTGCTATCCGCCGCTATTATCAGCCTGACCACGGCCTTCATTCTGAAGGAGCAGGCCGGCAAAGAGGTTCAGCAAACCCGCGAGCGCTTGCTCAGCGACGCCAAGGCCACCCTGCAGAATTACGTCGCGGTGGGGCTTACTGCCATCAAGCCGTTGTACGACGCGTCGGCGCCGGGGGATAACGCCGCGCGGGCCGAGGCTATCAAGCTGCTGTCGAACGTCACCTACGGCAAGGACGGCTATTTCTTCGGTTACGACTCCGAAACTGTTCGTCTCTTCAAGGCCAACAGCCCCGACGGTGTGGGCAAAAACTTCAAGGACAACCGCGATCCCAACGGTGTCTATGTCAACCGTGACCTGGTGAAAGTCGCCAAGGACGGAACCCACTATCTGGAATACAGCTCGCCACTGCCAAACAGCAAGGAACTGGTGCCAAAGCTCGGCTACACCGACTACTTGCCCAAGTGGGACATGGCGGTCGGCAGCTCGGTCAACCTGGACGGCATTGAAGCTCAGGTAGCACTGGTTGAAGCCAAGGTTCAAGAACGTCTGCAAGGCGTTCTGCTGAGCATCGTGGGTATTGCTGTGGTGGTATTGCTGGTGATTGCGGTGGTGGGCATGTTGCTGGCCAATGCCATCCTGCGGCCGCTGCACCTGATGAAAGACAACCTCGATGACATCGCGGCGGGCGAGGGCGACCTGACTCGCCGCCTGGCGATCACCAGCCAGGACGAACTCGGCCAACTGGCCGGCTCGTTCAACCGTTTTGTCGACAAGATCCACGGTCTGGTCCGGCAGATCACCGAAATGACCTCGCAGCTGACTGGGCTGGTGGCGCAGGTTTCCGAGCAGGCACAGCGCTCCGAGCAGGCCATGGAGCGTCAGCGTCACGAAACCGACCAGGTCGCCACGGCGATCAACGAGATGTCTTCGGCCGCCCAGGAAGTGGCTCGCAGTGCCCAGGGTGCCGCGGTCGCGGCCCAGCAGACCGACGAAGAAGGCCAGTCCGCCAAGCGTGTGGTGGCCGGCAGCATCCAGCAGATTCATGCACTGGTGAGCGATATTCGCAGCAGCGGCCTGTCCCTGGACAGTTTGCAACAGGACGTGGCTTCGATTGTCAGCGTGCTGGGGGTGATTCGCTCGATCGCCGAGCAGACCAACCTGTTGGCGCTGAACGCCGCCATTGAGGCCGCTCGCGCCGGGGAAGCGGGCCGCGGTTTTGCCGTGGTGGCTGATGAAGTACGGGCCCTGGCCAGTCGGACCCAGCAAAGTACCCAGGAAATCCAGGGCATGATTGATCGCTTGCAGTCGGGCACCCACGCAGCGGTAGAAGCGATGCGCCGCTCCAGCGAAGCGGGCGATGGCACGTCGGTGCAGGCCAATGAGGCCGGGGCGTCCCTGGACACCATGGCGCAGTTGATCGGCACCATCAATTCGATGAACGCCCAGATCGCCAGCGCTGCTGAAGAACAGACCGCCGTGGCCGAGGAAATCAACCGCAGCGTGCACCAGATCGCCGTGGCGGTGGACAGCGTCGCCGACGAAACTCAACTCGGTGCCCAGACCTCCCGCAGCTTGGCCGATCTAGGCCAACGCCTGGGCAAACTGGTGGGGCAGTTCCGCATCTGAGTCGTGCAGCAGGAGCTGCCGAAGGCTGCGATCTTTCGTGCTCGATCCGGATGTTTCGCCTGGGCAACCGGGCCCTATCGGGAAAGGAGGATCGCAGCCTTCGGCAGTTCTTGCCGGACGCAGGCAAACACAACCTTGTGGGAGCGAGCCTGCTCGCGATGGCGGTAGATCAGTCAATAACGATGTTGACTGTGAAGGCGCTATCGCGAGCAGGCTCGCTCCCACAATTGTTTGGCGGTGTCTGCATTATTGGGGAGGCCGTGCAGGTGCTACGCTTCTCGCACATCCCGCATCAACAACCCAAACCGCAAATCCACCGCATCCGGAATCGGCACGTACACCACATGCCCGTCTCCCGGTGCCACGTCGATGCCCTGGCCGTTGACGTTCTGCAGTTGATGCAGGTCGAAGTGAAAGTTGCCCTTGGGGGTCATCAATTCCATGTGATCGCCCAGGCCAAAGCGGTTCTTGACCCGGACTTCGGCCAGACGCTCGCGCCGCTGGCCGGTCAATTCACCGACGAACTGCTGGCGCTCCGACACTGAGCTGCCGTTCTGATAGTTCTGGTACTCATCATGAACATGCCGGCGTAGAAAACCCTCGGTGTAGCCGCGCTGGGCCAGGGATTCGAGGTCGGTCATCAGGCTGCGGTCAAACTCCCGGCCGGCCACGGCGTCGTCGATCGCCCGGCGATAGACCTGGGTGGTGCGTGCGCAATAAAAGTGCGACTTGGTCCGCCCTTCGATCTTCAAGGAATGCACGCCCATGCGGGCAAGCCGCTCCACGTGTTGCACGGCCCGCAGATCCTTGGCGTTCATGATGTAGGTGCCGTGCTCATCCTCGAAGGCCGGCATCGATTCCTCCGGGCGGTTCGCTTCCTGAAGCAGAAACACCTGGTCGGTGGGCGCGCCGAGGCCCAGGGTCGGTTCGGCTGGCCAGGTCTGCACGATATCGCCCACCGCGTTTTCCTGCGCCGGTTGCGCCGAATATTTCCAGCGACAGGCGTTGGTGCAACTGCCCTGGTTGGCGTCGCGCCGGTTCAAATAGCCCGACAGCAGGCAACGTCCGGAATAGGCCATGCACAGCGCCCCGTGAACGAACACTTCCAGTTCCATGGCCGGCACCTGCTCACGGATTTCGGCGATCTCCTCCAAGGACAGCTCCCGGGACAGGATGATGCGGCTCAAGCCCTGCTGTTGCCAGAACTCGACGCTGGCCCAGTTCACGGTGTTGGCCTGCACCGACAGATGAATCGGCATCTGCGGGAAATGCCGGCGCACCAGCATGATCAAGCCGGGGTCGGACATGATCAGCGCGTCCGGTGCCATGGCAATCACAGGCTCCAGGTCTTTGAGGAAGGTGCGCAGCTTGGCGTTGTGGGGCGCTATGTTCACCACCACATAGAAGCGCTTGCCCATGGCCTGGGCCTCGCCAATGCCCAAGGCCAGGTTGGCGTGGTCGAACTCGTTGTTACGCACACGCAGGCTGTAGCGCGGTTGGCCGGCGTACACCGCGTCGGCGCCGTAGGCGAAGGCATAACGCATGTTTTTCAGGGTGCCGGCGGGGGCGAGCAGTTCGGGGGCAACGAAGGGCATGGTGGCGTCGGATCGCAAAAAGCGCCGAGAGTACGCCACGACGGGTACCGTGCAATTGATCTGGATCAACACCGGATGCAAAGGGAAAGGCACTCCGGCGAATCCTGGCTGACTAACGTTTATCGCGCCAAGGATATGGAAAAGAAATGAACCGAAAGACCCTGCAAGACAAGTCCCAGATGCTGATGTTGATTCTGGTCACCATCGCTTTCATCTGGATCCTCCTGCCGTTTTATGGCGCCGTGTTCTGGGCAGTGATCCTGGGGATTGTCTTTGCCCCGATGCAGCGCCGCCTGCAACTGAAACTCGGCTGGCAGCGCAACCTCACTTCGCTGCTTACATTGAGTATTTGCGTGGTGATCGCGATCTTGCCGGTGATCGTCATCAGTACGTTGCTGGTCCAGGAAGGGGCGGCGTTGTACAAGAGCCTGGAAAGCGGAGAGTTGGACATTGCCGATTACCTGGCCCGCTTCCGGGATGCCTTGCCGCCTTACTTCCAGAACCTGCTCGACCGTTTCGGCCTGGGTAACCTGAACGGGCTGCGAGAGCGGATCGTCAAAGGCGCGATGCAAGGCAGCGAATTTTTCGCCACCCAGGCGTTCAGCTTCGGCCAGGGCACGTTTCAGTTCCTGGTGAGCTTCTTCGTCATGATTTATCTGTTGTTCTTTTTCCTGCGTGACGGCCCTGAGCTGGTGCGCAAGGTCCGTACCGCCGTTCCCCTGGCGGAGTACCAGAAACGTCGCCTGCAGTTGAAGTTCAACCGTGTGGTGCGGGCAACGGTGAAGGGAAACCTGCTGGTGGCCATCACCCAAGGGGCATTGGGTGGGCTGATTTTCTGGATCCTGGGGATTCCCACGGTGTTGCTCTGGGCGGTGCTGATGGCCTTTCTGTCGCTGTTGCCGGCGGTGGGCGCGGGCCTGGTCTGGGCGCCGGTGGCAGTGTATTTCCTGCTCTCCGGGGCCATCTGGCAGGGCGTGGTATTGACCCTGTTCGGGATATTCGTCATTGGCCTGGTGGACAATTTCCTGCGCCCCATCCTGGTGGGCAAGGATACGAAGATGCCCGACTACATGGTGCTGGTCTCGACATTGGGCGGGCTGGCGGTGTTCGGGCTGAACGGATTTGTGATCGGCCCGCTGATCGCCGCGCTGTTCATGTCGTGTTGGGCGCTGTTCGTCGAAAGCAAGCCGCGGGTGCGGTTGCCCTAGGCGGTCAGCAGATAAGGGCCGATACGTTGTGACAGGGCTTGGGCGGCGGGCAGAGAAGTCAGCGGACCGCTGATGGTGACGCCGTCCTGCACCAGATACCAGCAGGCCAACAGACCACGCTCCCTGAGCGGGGTGGGCACGGCGCTGCCAATGACAGACATGATTTGAACCTTGGGCATGGGAACCTCCATCAATCGATGGAGTTACCTTACGACTCAGCAGGGGGGAGGAAAAATCAACCGCTTCAATAGTAGGAATCGATGCTGCTCAATCGACGACCAGATCGAGCATGTGCACCACTTCCTGCTCGTTGAGCAAGCCCTTGCGCACCAGGTGTTGCGTCAGCAGCGAAAGGAATTTGGCGCTGCGGTGGCCTTCCAGGTGCTTGAGTTCAGTCAGCGCGGTGTACACCTTGCTGGAGGTACACAGATCATTGTTGCGGTGCGGGTGTTGCGTGGGCATGTCTTCGTCCTTGTTGTTATGGAGATGTTTGTTGGCGGACAACGCCAGTTTGCGACGTCCTCATGACGTGCACGTGACGGTCGGGCCTGGCAAATTCAAGCAGGATTCAGACCATGATGCCTGTTCGGGCCTGACTGATTGTTCCGCCAGCGACATCGGCAAGCCTTTTCAATCAATCAGCCCTTTCTTTCGCCCACAAAAAAGCCCCTGAATCTTTCAATTCAGGGGCTTGATCTGCTGCTGTCTGGCTCCACGACCTGGACTCGAACCAGGGACCCAGTGATTAACAGTCACTTGCTCTACCAACTGAGCTATCGCGGAATGAAGCGTATGTTACTGATTGGAAAAGAGAAGTCAAGCTTCTCTTGCCGGCCGGCGCATTCCTCAGGTCCGTTGGCGATTAATCGGTGATTGACGGTTACCGCAACGGCAGGAGAGGGCTACCATGGTCCCCCGGAAGTGGCTGGACGCGCTGCCGGCCATTCGCCAAACAAAGGTTTGCGCCATGAATCATCTGTTACCCCTTCACACAGGCAACCACACTGAGGTGCGCCTATGAGCACCGCCCAGATCAGCTTGCCCAAGGGCGTGGGACCGCACGCGGAGAAACTCTACGATGCCATCACCCAGGCCAGCACCGCTGACGAACTGAACCGTGCCGGTGGCAAGGCCGAGGGTTTTGTCCTGGGGCTGGAAAGCACCAAGGCCATCAAGAGCCAGATTGCCGAGTCGTTGTATGTGATCTACGACGATGCCGCGAGTCAGCGGGCGACGGAGCTGTAATTTCGACGAGTTGCTTTTGTGGCGAGGGAGCAAGCTCCCTCGCCACGGGGTCAGTGTGAACGCAAAAAAAAGGGAAGCCTTGGCTTCCCTTTTTTCATCCTGGCGACCTTCAGATCACCTGAACAATCGCCTTGGTCACCGCATCGATGTTGTTCTGGTTCAGCGCGGCCACGCAGATGCGGCCGGTGTCCAGGGCATAGATGCCGAACTCGTTGCGCAGGCGCGTCACCTGTTCAACGGTCAGGCCGGAGTAGGAAAACATCCCGCGCTGGCGTGCGACGAAGCTGAAATCCCGCTGCGGAGCGGCTTTAGCCAGCATGTCCACCATCTGGTTGCGCATGCCGCGAATCCGCAGACGCATTTCGGCCAGTTCCGCTTCCCACTGGGCCCGCAGTTCCGGGCTGTTGAGCACGGCTGCGACAATGCTGGCGCCGTGGGTCGGCGGGTTGGAGTAGTTGGTGCGAATCACACGCTTGACCTGGGACAGTACCCGGGCACTTTCCTCTTTCGATTCGCTGACGATCGACAGGGCGCCAACGCGCTCGCCGTACAGGGAGAACGATTTGGAGAACGAGCTGGACGCAAAAAAGGTCAGGCCCGACTCGGCGAACAGGCGCACGGCGGCGGCGTCTTCGTCGATACCGTCGCCAAAGCCCTGATAAGCCATGTCCAAAAATGGAACGTGGTTCTTGGCCTTGACCACGTCCAGCACGTTTTTCCAGTCTTGCGGGCTCAGGTCCACGCCAGTGGGGTTATGGCAGCAGGCGTGCAGCACGACGATCGAGCGGTCGGGCAGGGCGTTGAGGTCTTCCAGCAGGCCGCTGCGGTTCACGTCATGGGTGGCAGCGTCGTAGTAGCGGTAGTTCTGCACCGGGAAACCGGCGGTTTCGAACAGCGCGCGGTGGTTTTCCCAGCTTGGATCGCTGATGGCCACGACGGCGTCAGGCAGCAGCTGCTTGAGGAAGTCGGCGCCGATCTTCAGTGCGCCTGTGCCGCCCACGGCCTGGGTGGTGATGACGCGGCCGGAGGCGATCAACGGCGAGTCCTTGCCGAACAGCAGGGTCTGGACCGCCTGGTCGTAGGCGGCAATGCCGTCGATCGGCAGGTAACCACGGGAAACGTGTTGGGCCACGCGGATCGTCTCGGCTTCGACAACGGCGCGCAGAAGTGGAATGCGCCCCTCCTCGTTGCAGTAAACACCCACGCCCAAGTTGACCTTATTGGTACGGGTGTCGGCGTTGAATGCTTCGTTGAGGCCCAGGATGGGGTCGCGTGGTGCCAATTCGACAGCGGAAAACAGGCTCATTATTGCGCGGCTCTGAATGGAGTGTGAGGGGACGTGTAGCGCTCCAGCCGAATGCACTAGAGCGGTGCACAAACGGGGAGCTAGTATAGAGGCCATCACCGGGCGCGGCGACAGGCGATTCAGTTTTTAAGGCAAGTATTTTCGTTTTTTTTCGACCGTTAGTCTCCTGGCGGCGTCAAAGACTTCAAGGCGTGTAGGACGTTCGTCTTGAAAGCGAAGGCATTCACCTCCACATTGTATGCATCCCAGTTTTTTCCTCGGGCGACATCAGTCGTTTCGGTCTTTCTCGTTCCTGTTGGCTGGCCGACAGGGGTGAACCCAGAGGTTATGTTATGTCTGAATTCCAGCTAGTCACCCGATTCCAGCCCGCCGGCGATCAGCCGGAAGCCATTCGCCTGATGGTCGAAGGCATCGAGGCCGGACTGGCGCACCAGACGCTGCTCGGTGTGACAGGCTCGGGCAAGACTTTCAGCATCGCCAACGTGATTGCCCAGGTGCAGCGCCCGACCCTGGTGCTGGCACCGAACAAGACCCTGGCGGCGCAGCTGTATGGCGAGTTCAAGGCGTTTTTCCCCAATAACGCGGTGGAGTACTTCGTCTCCTATTACGACTACTACCAACCCGAAGCCTACGTACCGTCTTCGGACACCTTCATCGAGAAGGATGCTTCGATCAACGATCACATCGAACAGATGCGGCTCTCGGCCACCAAGGCATTGCTCGAACGCAAGGACGCGATCATCGTCACCACGGTGTCATGCATCTATGGTCTGGGTAGCCCGGAAACGTACCTGAAGATGGTCTTGCACGTTGATCGCGGCGACAAGCTCGACCAGCGAGCCTTGCTGCGCCGCCTGGCGGACCTGCAATACACCCGCAACGACATGGATTTCGCCCGGGCAACGTTCCGGGTCCGTGGCGACGTGATCGACATCTACCCGGCGGAATCGGACCTGGAGGCGATCCGCATCGAGCTGTTCGATGACGAAGTGGAGAGTCTTTCGGCGTTCGATCCGCTGACCGGCGAGGTGATCCGCAAGCTGCCGCGCTTCACCTTCTACCCCAAGAGCCACTACGTTACGCCCCGGGAAACCCTGCTGGGCGCTATCGAGGGGATCAAGGTTGAATTGCAGGAGCGCCTGGAATACTTGCGGTCGAACAACAAACTGGTGGAAGCCCAGCGGCTGGAGCAGCGGACCCGATTCGACCTGGAGATGATCCTGGAGCTGGGTTACTGCAACGGCATCGAAAACTACTCGCGCTACCTGTCGGGTCGCCCGGCGGGCGCGCCACCGCCTACGTTGTATGACTATCTGCCGGCCGATGCCTTGCTGGTGATCGACGAATCCCACGTCAGCGTGCCCCAGGTCGGCGCCATGTACAAAGGCGACCGGTCCCGCAAGGAAACCCTGGTGGAATACGGCTTCCGTCTGCCTTCGGCCCTGGATAACCGGCCGATGCGTTTTGACGAATGGGAAAGTGTGAGTCCGCAGACGATTTTCGTCTCCGCCACCCCAGGCAACTACGAGGCCGAGCATGCCGGCCGGGTGGTCGAGCAGGTGGTGCGGCCCACCGGGCTGGTCGATCCGCAGGTTGAAGTGCGCCCGGCGTTGACTCAGGTCGATGATCTGCTCTCGGAAATCTCCAAGCGTGTGGCAGTGGAGGAGCGGGTGCTGGTCACCACGCTGACCAAGCGCATGGCCGAAGACCTGACTGATTATCTGGCCGACCACGGTGTGCGGGTGCGTTACCTGCACTCGGACATCGACACGGTGGAGCGGGTCGAGATCATCCGCGACCTGCGCCTGGGTACGTTCGACGTGCTGGTGGGGATCAACCTGCTGCGCGAAGGCCTGGACATGCCGGAGGTGTCACTGGTGGCGATCCTGGACGCCGACAAGGAAGGTTTCCTGCGCTCCGAGCGTTCGTTGATCCAGACCATCGGTCGGGCGGCGCGTAACCTCAACGGTCGGGCGATTCTTTATGCCGATCGCATCACCGGTTCCATGGAGCGGGCCATCGGCGAGACCGAGCGTCGTCGCGATAAACAGATTGCCTTCAACCTGGCCAACGGCATCACGCCGAAAGGGGTGTTCAAGGACGTCGCCGACATCATGGAAGGCGCCACTGTGCCCGGCTCGCGCAGCAAGAAGCGCAAGGGCATGGCCAAGGCCGCCGAAGAGAGCGCCCGTTACGAAGCCGAACTGCGCTCGCCGAGCGAAATCAGCAAGCGTATCCGTCAGTTGGAAGAAAAAATGTACCAGCTGGCCCGGGACCTGGAGTTCGAAGCCGCTGCGCAGTTGCGTGACGAGATTGGCAAGCTGCGCGAGCGGTTGCTGACTGTCTGAGGTTTTTCGGCGCCTTCGATAGCCTTTTCGCGAGCAAGCCCGCTCCCACAGTAGATCGCGTATAGCCTGCGCGACTCGGTCAACTGTGGGAGCGGGCTTGCTCGCGAATGGGGTGCCTCGGTCTGACAGATACCACACAAATCCCCCTCTCACTGGAGCCCGCCCACCATCGCCTGTTACCATTCGCCCCCTGTTTCATCTTCGCTTTTATATTCTTTCCGAGACATGCCATGACCACCGTCCGCACCCGCATCGCGCCTTCGCCCACTGGCGATCCCCATGTCGGCACCGCTTACATCGCTTTGTTCAACTATTGCTTTGCCAAGCAGCACGGCGGTGAGTTCATCCTGCGGATAGAGGACACCGACCAGTTGCGTTCGACCCGCGAGTCCGAACAGCAGATCTTCGACGCCCTGCGCTGGCTGGGCATCGACTGGAGCGAAGGTCCGGACGTTGGCGGCCCGCACGGTCCTTACCGCCAGAGCGAGCGCGGTGACATCTATCAGCAGTACTGCCAGCAACTGGTAGACATGGGGCACGCCTTCCCGTGCTTCTGCACCGCCGAAGAGCTGGACCAGATGCGCGCCGAGCAGATGGCCCGCGGCGAGACCCCACGCTACGACGGCCGCGCGCTGCTGCTGTCCAAGGAAGAAGTCGCCCGTCGCCTGGCCGCCGGCGAGCCCCATGTGATCCGCATGAAGGTGCCGACCGAAGGCGTCTGTGTGGTGCCGGACATGCTGCGCGGCGATGTCGAGATCCCGTGGGATCGCATGGACATGCAAGTGCTGATGAAGACCGACGGCCTGCCGACGTATTTCCTGGCGAACGTGGTCGACGATCACCTGATGGGCATCACCCACGTCCTGCGCGGTGAAGAGTGGCTGCCGTCGGCGCCGAAACTGATCCTGCTCTACGAATACTTCGGCTGGGAACAACCGCAGCTGTGCTACATGCCACTGCTGCGTAACCCGGACAAGAGCAAGCTGTCCAAGCGCAAGAACCCGACGTCGGTGACCTTCTACGAACGCATGGGCTTCATGCCTGAGGCGATGCTCAACTACCTGGGGCGCATGGGCTGGTCGATGCCGGACGAGCGCGAGAAGTTCTCGCTGCAGGAAATGGTCGAGCATTTCGACCTGTCGCGGGTGTCGCTGGGTGGTCCGATCTTCGATGTCGAGAAACTCTCCTGGCTCAACGGTCAGTGGTTGCGTGACCTGCCGGTGGAGGAGTTTGCTGCGCGTGTACAGAAGTGGGCATTGAACCCTGAGTACATGATGAAAATTGCTCCCCATGTGCAGGGCAGGGTGGAGACGTTCAGCCAGATCGCACCCCTGGCCGGCTTCTTCTTTGCCGGCGGCGTGACGCCGGATGCGAAGCTGTTCGAGTCCAAGAAACTTTCCGGTGATCAGGTGCGCCAATTGATGCAACTGATCCTGTGGAAGCTCGAAAGTCTGCGTCAGTGGGAAAAGGACAGCATCACCGCGACCATCCAGGCCGTGGTCGAATCGCTGGAGCTGAAACTGCGTGATGCCATGCCGCTGATGTTCGCCGCCATTACTGGCCAGGCCAGCTCAGTGTCGGTGCTCGACGCCATGGAGATCCTTGGCCCGGACCTGACCCGTTTCCGTCTGCGCCAGGCCATCGATCTGCTCGGTGGTGTGTCGAAGAAGGAGAACAAGGAGTGGGAAAAACTGCTGGGCGCGATTGCCTGAGTGCTCGATGAGGCAGGACATACCCCGGTTTTCCGGGGTTTGTCGGTAAGTGATTGTTATCCCGGCAAAAAACTTTCAAATTTGTTGAAAATAAATTTGACAGCCCTCTGATACGCCCTTAAGATTCGCCCCGTCCTCAGCGATGAGGGGCTATAGCTCAGCTGGGAGAGCGCTTGCATGGCATGCAAGAGGTCGACGGTTCGATCCCGTCTAGCTCCACCAATTTACACTTCAAGGGCTGGCCACACGGGTCTTGAAGCGATCAGCACTCAGCGTTGATCAGTTGTATAGAAGGGTTTGCGTCCCCTTCGTCTAGTGGCCTAGGACACCGCCCTTTCACGGCGGTAACAGGGGTTCGAGTCCCCTAGGGGACGCCAGTTTTACAGAAGCGATGTTGCAAGATGTCGCTCCGCCGCGAGGCGAAAAATCCGGGGCTATAGCTCAGCTGGGAGAGCGCTTGCATGGCATGCAAGAGGTCGACGGTTCGATCCCGTCTAGCTCCACCAATTACAGGTTCAAGGTTTGGCCACACCGGCCTTGAATCGATCAGTTCTCAGCGCTGATCAAGTTAGAAGGTTTGTGTCCCCTTCGTCTAGTGGCCTAGGACACCGCCCTTTCACGGCGGTAACAGGGGTTCGAGTCCCCTAGGGGACGCCACGATTACCCGCTCTGCGGGATTTTATAAGGGTCATTCAATTCTTGAATGGCCCTTTTGTTTGTCTGGCGTTCGGCCAATCTTCAATTCCTTTAACGATGCTTCTGACCAGCGGTCAAAATTTCCGCTTGCGGAAAATTATTACATGGATAATATTTCAGTCGTAATATTCGGAGGTAACGATGAGCGATAAAAAAGCGCAAACCCGCGAACGCATACTCAAGGCCGCCAGTGCTGCGCTGATTCAGCGTGGTCCGGCCGAGCCGAGTGTCGGCGAGGTGATGGGCGCCGCCGGGCTGACAGTGGGCGGTTTCTATGCCCACTTCGAAAGCAAGGATGCCTTGATGCTCGAGGCATTCAAGCAACTGCTCAGCCAGCGTCGCGGCTTGATCGCTGACATGGATGCCGAGCTGAGCGGTGAGGAGCGGCGAACCCTGGCAGCCGCGTTCTACCTGTCGCGCAAGCACCGTGATACCACCGATCTGGCCTGCCCGATCCCGGCATCGGTCGGCGAGCTCGGGCGGCTGCCGGATGAGTTTCGTGAGGTGCTCAATGAGCATATTGAGCTGATGGTTGCGCAGTTGGCGGCCAGCCCGGAAGACGCCGATAAGGCCTTGGCTGACATTGCCCTGATGGTCGGCGGCCTGGCCTTGGCGCGAGCGTTGGGCCCGGGAGAGCTATCGGATCGGTTGCTGCGCGCTGCCAAGTCGGCGGTGCGATGAGCTAAGGCGCAAGCCCTGGAGATGAGCGATGAACAGGTTTAGCTGGATTCGTGGCGTCAATGGCACGCTGGGATGGGTGGCTCCGGGCCTGGTGGCGAAGAAGATGCGATCGCTGTTCATGCGTCCCCGGGACTTGCCGCCAAGGGATTGGGAGCTGCCATTGCTGGCGACCTCCGAGCGCATCACCTTACGCTTCGGTCTGTCCGCCTTGCGCTGGGGCAAAGGCCCGACCGTCTTGTTGATGCATGGCTGGGAAGGGCGACCCACGCAATTTGCCGCGCTGATCACGGCGCTGGTAGGTGCCGGCTACACGGTGGTGGCGTTGGACGGCCCGGCCCATGGCCGCTCACCTGGGCGCGAGGCCAATGTCCTGCTGTTCGCCAGGGCCATGCTCGAAGCCGCGGCGGAGTTACCACCGCTGCAAGCCGTGGTTGGGCATTCCATGGGTGGTGCCAGTGCCATGCTTGCGGTTCAGCTGGGGTTGCGGACCGAGACTCTGGTCAGCATTGCAGCGCCTGCGCGCATTCTTGGCGTGCTGCGTGGGTTCGCCCGGATGATGGGGCTGCCGCCCAAGGCGCGATCGGCCTTCATTCGCCAAGTGGAAAACGATGTGGGCATGCCGGCTTCGAGGATGGATGTCGCCCATTACCAACTGGACGTGCCCGGGCTGATTGTCCATGCCGAGGACGACACCTTCGTTTCGGTCAAGGAATCGCAACTGATTCACGAAGCCTGGTTCGACAGCCGCTTGCTGCGCTTGCCGCAGGGCGGCCACCAGCGAGTGCTGGCCGATCCTCGCGTTATTGATGGTGTGTTATCCCTGCTGGCCGGGCGCAGTCTGCAAGCGCGGCAATCGGCTTGATCTGTGGGAGCGAGGCTTGCCCGCGATGGCGGTCAAGCTCGGATCCGTTACACTGGCCCCACCAAATTCGACTGGGAGAGGGGCATGGGCTGGGATCGGGCAACGCCGTTCATTATTGATCTTCAAGTAAATGCTGAAGACATCGACGGGCTGGGCCACGCCAATAACGCGGTATACGTCACCTGGCTTGAGCGCTGTGCCTGGCGCCATTCCCAGCGCCTGGGGCTGGATCTGGTGGAGTATCGGCGGCTGGACCGGGCCATGGCGGTTGTGCGTCATGAGATCGATTACCTGGCGGCGGCCTACGAAGGTGACGAGCTGCAACTGGCTACCTGGATCGTCGACTGGGATCAGCGATTGAAGATGAGTCGGCATTTCCAGCTGATTCGCCCCAGCGACAACACCACGTTATTGCGGGCCCAGACCACATTTGTCTGCATTGAACTGTCCACCGGCAGGCCCAAGCGCATGCCACCGGAGTTCATCGAGGGTTATGGTCCTGCGCTGATGACATCCGGCATTCTCATAGACTGACCCAGCGCTATCGCGAGCAAGCTCGCTCCCACAGGGATCTGTGGTGGATGCAGAATCTGTGAACACGCGGGATCCAGTGTGGGAGCCGAGCTTGCTCGCGATGACGGCCGCACATTCGGTATCAATGCAAGCTGACCCAGCGCTATCGCGAGCAAGCTCAACTCCCACAGGGGATTGGTGGTGAATTCCGATGTTGTGGGCAAAATCCGGTAAACTGCCGCACGTTTTTCGTTGAGTGTGTTTTTCCATGCAAATTGCCCTGGCGCCCATGGAGGGGTTGGTTGACAACATCCTGCGGGACGTTCTGACCCGTGTTGGCGGTATCGACTGGTGCGTGACCGAGTTCATTCGCATCAATGACCGTCTGCTCACACCGGCCTATTTCCACAAGCTTGCCCCTGAGCTGCTGACCGGTGCCCGGACCGCTGCCGGCGTACCGCTGCGGGTGCAATTGCTGGGTTCCGATCCGGTGTGCCTGGCGGAGAACGCCGCATTGGCCTGCGAGCTGGGTTCGCAGGTTATCGACCTGAACTTCGGCTGCCCGGCCAAGACTGTGAATAAATCACGGGGTGGGGCGGTGTTGCTCAAGGAGCCGGAGCTGCTCAACGAAATTGTCGAGCACGTGCGCCGCGCGGTGCCCAGGCACATTCCCGTTACCGCCAAGATGCGCCTGGGTTTCGACAGCCCGGATGGGGCGTTGGTCTGTGCCACGGCATTGGCCGAAGGTGGCGCGGCGCACATTGTGGTGCATGCGCGGACCAAGACCGACGGCTATAAACCACCGGCCCACTGGGAGTGGATCCCACGGGTTCAGGAGGTGGTCAAGGTCCCGGTATTCGCCAACGGCGATATCTGGAGCGTTGAAGACTGGCGCCGGTGCCGCGAGATCAGCGGCGTGGAAGACATCATGCTCGGCCGTGGCCTTGTGTCCCGTCCTGATCTGGCCCGGCAGATCGCTGCGGCCAGGGCCGGTGAAGAGGTGATCGAGCTGTCCTGGGCCGAGTTGCAACCCATGCTCCAGGACTTCTGGGTGCAAGTGGTCGAGCAATTGACCCCACGCCAGGCGCCCGGCCGGTTGAAGCAGTGGCTGGCGATGCTGACTCGCAATTATCCCGAAGCGGTGGAGCTGTTTACCGCCCTGCGCCGGGAAACCGACCTGGACGCGGTAGGCCGTTTGCTCGGCGTGCAGCGCACCGAAGCGGCCTGAAAAAATTTCAAAACAACCTCTTGAAAAGTTTTTGGCGGTCCCTAGATAGGGATTACGCGATGCCGAATTCGGGTCGCGGAGACAAAAAAACTTGCTGAACTTTTCAGGAGATTTGAATCATGAGTACTGCATTTTCCCTGGCCCCTCTGTTCCGTTCCTCGGTGGGCTTCGACCGTTTCAACGACCTGTTCGAAACCGCCTTGCGCAACGAACCGGGCAGTAGCTATCCACCCTACAACGTGGAAAAACATGGCGATGACGAGTATCGCATCGTGGTTGCCGCCGCCGGGTTCCAGGAAGAAGACCTGGACCTGCAAGTGGAAAAAGGTGTGCTGACCATCAGCGGTGGTAAGCGCGAAGCGAGCAACGACAGCGTGACCTACCTGCACCAGGGTATCGCCCAGCGTGCGTTCAAGCTGTCCTTCCGGTTGGCCGATCATATCGAGATCAAATCCGCCGGCCTGAGCAACGGTCTGTTGAGCATCGACCTGTTGCGAGTGATCCCGGAAGAGGCGAAAGCCAAGCGCATCCCGATCAACGGGGCGCAGCAACAACCCGCGCTGCAAAACTGATGCATCGCAACTAATGAAGAAGGGCGCCATTGGCGCCCTTTTTCATTTGTGGAGCCCTCATTGCGGGCTCCTCTGTCAGGGCAACAGTCGCTCAAACGCGTCTAGCGGCAACGGCCGACTGTGCAGGTAGCCCTGGTACAAATGGCAGCCCAGCCCCTGCAGGAAACTCAGTTGTTCCGGGGTCTCGACACCTTCGGCAATCACCTCCAGCTCAAGGCTGCGGGCCATGGCGACGATGGCGCGGATGATTTCGGTATCGTTGGGGTCGCTGGTGGCGTCGCGCACGAATGACTGATCGATTTTCAAGGTGTCCACCGGCAGACGTTTGAGGTAGGTCAGCGACGAATAACCGGTCCCGAAATCGTCCATGGCGAAGCTCACTCCCAATTTTTTCAGGCGACGCATCTTGGCGATGGTGTCGTCCAGGTTCTGGATCACGATGCCCTCGGTGATTTCCAGCTTGAGCATGGCGTAAGGCAGGCCATAGGTGGCGAGGCAGCTTTCGATGCGCTCGACGAAGTCGCTCTGGCGGAACTGCCGTGGGCTGATATTCACGCACAGGCTGAATTGCAGCGGATCGATCTTGCCCTTGGCGATCAGTTGTTTGAAGCCGTTGCAGGCTTCATCGAGAATCCAGGTGCCAACTTCCAGGATCAGCCCGCTGTCCTCCAGCACTTTGATGAATTCATTCGGTGATTGGGCGCCCAATTCTGGGTGATGCCAGCGCACCAGCGTTTCGGCGCCGATGATGCGGTTGTCCCGGGCGTCGACCTGAGGTTGGAAATGTACGCTGAACTCCCCGCGAGCCAAGGCCTGGCGCAGGTCGGTTTCCATGCGCAGCCGTTCGCTGGCGGCTTTTTGCATGGTGGTGTGGAACATCTGCGAGGTGTTGCGCCCCGAATCCTTGGCGCGGTACAGCGCAATGTCGGCGCGCTTGAGCAGGTCGGTGGGGGTGGAGCCATGGTCGGGAATCAGCGCCATGCCGATGCTCGGCGTGACTTGCAACCGTTGGCCATCGAGAAACATCGGCTCCGACAGTAATTCGCGCAGAGTGTCGGCCAGGTTCTGTACCTGTTGGCTGACTGCGCTGCGGGTGCCTTCCAGGCCGCTGAGCAGCACCACGAATTCGTCGCCGCCCAGCCTCGCCACGGTGTCTTCCAGGCGCACGCTGGCTTCCAGGCGTGCGGTGATGATTTTCAGCACCGTGTCGCCCACCGGGTGGCCCAGGGAGTCGTTGATGTGCTTGAAGTGGTCCAGGTCCAGAAACAGCAGGGCGCCCCGCAGGTTATGGCGCTTGAGCAAGGCGATCTGCTGGCTCAGCCGATCCATCAGTAAGGCGCGGTTGGGCAGGTTGGTCAGCGGATCGTGATAGGCCAGGTGGCGGATCTGTGCTTCGGCATTGCGCAACAGGCTCACGTCCCGGGCGGTCAGCAGCAGGCAGGCCGTCTCATTGAGCATGATCGGTTCGACCGAGACCTCCACCGTGAGGATCTCTCCGCGTTTATTGCGCCCGAGCATTTCCTGGTGATGCACCCGGCCCTTGAGCTCCAGTTCGGCCAGCAATGCCATGCGTTGTTTTTCTTCGGCCCAGATACCGACCTCGTAGACCGTATGCCCGATCACTTCGTCGGCGCGGTAGCCGGTCAGGCGGCAGAAGCCGTCATTGACTTCGAGGTAGCGGCCGCTGTCGCGTTCGGTGATGGTGATGGCGTCAGGGCTGGAATGGAAAGCCTTGGCGAATTTCTCCTCGCTGGCCTTGAGGGCCGCTTCGGAGCGCTGCTGCTGGGAGATATCCCGCAAGGTGGTGACGATGCAGGGCTGGTTGCCGACGTTGATCTGGCGACTGGAAATCACGCATGTCAGCGGCTGGCCGTTTTTATGGTGGACGACGACGGCCACGTTGTTCAGGGAGCGCTCGCGTATCACCCTTTCGATGCGTTGCAGGCTGCTCCCCGAGGCGTCCCACAGGCCGATTTCGTCGGCGCTCAGGCCGATCACGTCGGTGGCTGACCAGCCGAAGGTCTGGGTGAAGCTGGAATTGATTTCGAGGAACCGGCCACTATCCTGATGAGTTACGCAGATCGGGTCGGGGCTGACCTGGAACAGGGTGGCGAATTTTTCTTCCGACGCCGCCAGGCTCTGTTCGCGTTCTACCTGGTCAGTGATGTCCAGCAAGGTACCGGCCATGCGCAGCGGGCTGCCGTCGTCATTACGATAGAGACGTGCGCGGCTTTCCAGGTATCGGGCGCTGCCGTCCGGCATTTGGACGCGGTAGGTCAGTTGATAATTCCCCGCCGGGCCTTCCCGCAGGCTGCGGTAGGCGTTGCGCATATTGTTGCGCTCGTCATCGGGCACCCCTTCGAAAAACGCATCGAACGACTCGTGGAACGGCTTGGGCTCCAGGCCATGCAACTGCGCCGCCCGGGCCGAGCCGTAGAGCATGCCACTGGGAATATGCCAGTCCCAGGTGCCCAGTTGCGCCGAATCGAGGGCCAGATCAAGGCGTTCCTGGCTGTCCTTGAGGGCCTGTTCGGCGAGTTTGCGTTCGGTGGTATCGAGGAAGGTGCTCAGCAGATAGGGCTGGCCTTCCAGCTCGACCTTCTGGGCGCTGAGCAGGCCGCTGTGGATCTGACCATTGCTGGCCTGCAGTTCCACCTCCATGCTCGCCATTTCGCCGTTGGCCTTGATGATCTCCACCAGTTTTGCCCGCTGTCCGGGGTCGACCCATAGGCCCAGTTCCAGCGTCGTGCGGCCGATGATGTCGTGCAGCGGCCAGCCAAACAGACTTTCGAAATACTGGTTGGCCTCGATGATCAGCCCGTCTTCCTGGCGGGTCAGCAGCACCATGTTCGGACATAGATGAAAGAGCGTGGCGAAGCGTTTTTCCGAGTTACGCAGTGCCTGCTCCCGTTCGCGCTGGTGCGTGATCTCCCGGATCACTCCGATCATCCGCGGGCGGCCGTGTTTATCGGGTAATACGCTGCCGTTGATTTCCAGCCAGTGCAGGCTGCCGTCGGGCCAGACGATGCGGTGGTGCATGGCCTGTTCCAGGGGCGCACCGGCCACCGCCGCATGAAAGGCGCGGATGGCCTTTGCTCGGTCTTGGGGGAGCAACAGGTCCAGATAGTCCACATCCGCCGGCAATGGCTGGCGCGGATCGAAGCCGAACAGCGCCTGAGTGCCCCGTGACCAACTGATCCGCCCGGTATCAATGTCCCACGACCAGGCTCCCAGGCGCGCGCCGTTCAAGGCGGCCAGCAACTGGGGGGCGCTGTCCCAGCTTTGCTCGGACCGTTTCGGGTCTAGCGCCTGAATGCGCGGCAGGGGCGGGAATTGGTCAGCGGATTTGGGCATTATCTCGCGAGCCTTGGGCAATTTGGGGCGTTGGGCGCAGGCGTTTCGGCTCTATAGGAGTAGCACAACCTATGCCCTTTTCCCTGGCAGATCGATTTGTGCGTCCAGTAAGGACATGAAAGCCCGTGCAGCATTCGACAGCGTCCGTTCGGTGTGCAAGATATAGCCTAGCTGGCGACTGAGCTGTATGCCCGGCAAAGGAATGCGTGCCACCTGTTCATCGAGCATGGTGCGCGGCAGGACGCTCCAGGCCAGGCCGATGGAGACCATCATTTTTATGGTTTCCAGATAATTCGTGCTCATGGCGATGTTCGGCGTCAGGCCCTGGGCTTCGAACAGGCGTTGAACAATGTGGTGGGTAAAGGTATTGCCGCCGGGGAACACCGCCGGATGCAAGGCGATGTCTGCCAGGCTGACCGGGCCGTTGTCCAACAGCGCGTGTTCCGGCGCCACCACGAAATCCAGGGGGTCGTCCCACACCGGCGTGGCGCGTACCAGCGTGTGCGGTTCCGGGGCCAGGGTGATGACCGCCAGCTCCGCCCGGCCGTGGAGAATTTCTTCGTAGGCCACTTCCGAATCGAGGAACTGAATATCCAGCGCCACCTCAGGGTAGCGTCGGGTGAACTCCCTCAATAGAGGTGGCAGCCGATGCAGGCCGATGTGGTGGCTGGTGGCGAGCGTCAGGCGTCCGGTCACTTCACCGGTCAGGTTGGTCAGGGCGCGGCGGGTGTCATCCAGCACGTTAAGAATCTGATAGGCCCGTGGCAGAAGGGCTCGTCCAGCCTCGGTCAGGCCGACTTCTCGACCGAGCCGATCGAACAGGCGCACTTTGAGCTGTTGCTCCAGCCCGGCGATACGCTTGCTGATGGCCGGCTGGGTCAGGTGCAGGCGTTCACCGGCGCCGGAGAAACTGCCGGTCTCGGCGATGGCGATAAAGGCGTTAAGGCTGGCGAGGTCCATGGGCGTCCCGGTCGAATTCCAAATGGTTATGCAAAGCATGAAAAATATGAATTTGAGTTATTTAATGTAGCCTCATAAGATCAGCCTCACAAGCCAAGGGGTTATTGATTCACTCAAGACCCGGGGCATAGAAACAAGCTGATGAGGAACCGTCTGATGGCCGGCAAAACGCTCTACGACAAGCTCTGGGATTCGCATTTGGTCAAGCAGCGCGACGATGGTTCGGCGCTGATCTACATCGACCGTCACATCATCCACGAAGTGACTTCGCCGCAAGCCTTCGAAGGCCTGCGTCTGGCCGGGCGCAAGCCGTGGCGCATCGATGCCAATATCGCGACCCCGGACCACAACGTGCCGACCACACCGGAGCGCAAGGGCGGCATCGAAGCCATTGCCGATCAGGTGTCGCGCTTGCAGGTGCAGACCCTTGACGATAACTGTGACGAATACGGCATCGTTGAATTCAAGATGAATGACGTGCGCCAGGGTATCGTCCACGTCATTGGCCCGGAGCAGGGCGCGACCTTGCCCGGCATGACCGTGGTCTGCGGCGACTCCCACACCTCCACCCATGGTGCGTTTGGCGCCTTGGCCCACGGCATCGGCACCTCCGAGGTCGAGCACGTGCTCGCTACCCAGTGCCTGGTCGCCAAGAAAATGAAAAACATGCTGGTGCGCGTCGAGGGCAAGCTGCCGTTTGGCGTGACTGCCAAGGACATCGTCCTGGCCGTGATCGGCAAGATCGGCACCGCCGGTGGTAACGGCCATGCCATCGAGTTCGCCGGCAGCGCCATCCGCGATTTGTCCGTGGAAGGGCGCATGACCATCTGCAACATGTCCATCGAAGCCGGCGCTCGTGTCGGGCTGGTGGCCGCCGATGAAAAAACCGTGGAGTACGTCAAGGGCCGTCCGTTCGCCCCCAAGGGCGCCGAGTGGGACATGGCGGTGCAAGCCTGGAAAGACCTGGTTTCCGATGCCGACGCGCAGTTCGACACCGTGGTCGAACTCGACGCGACGCAAATCAAGCCGCAAGTCAGCTGGGGCACTTCCCCGGAAATGGTCCTGGCCGTGGACCAGAACGTGCCCGATCCTGCCAAGGAGATGGATCTGGTCAAGCGAGACTCCATCGTCCGCGCCCTGAAATACATGGGTTTGAGCGCCAACCAGGCGATCACCGACATTCAGCTGGACCGTGTGTTCATTGGCTCCTGCACCAACTCGCGGATCGAAGACCTGCGCGCAGCGGCGGTGATCGCCAAGGGCCGCAAAGTCGCCTCGACCATCAAGCAGGCCATCGTGGTGCCAGGCTCGGGCCTGGTGAAGGCCCAGGCGGAAGCCGAAGGTCTGGACAAGATTTTCCTCGAGGCCGGTTTCGAATGGCGTGAGCCTGGGTGCTCGATGTGCCTGGCGATGAACCCGGACCGTTTGGAGTCGGGCGAGCATTGCGCCTCCACCTCCAACCGTAACTTCGAAGGCCGTCAGGGCGCCGGTGGCCGTACGCATCTGGTCAGCCCGGCCATGGCCGCCGCCGCCGCCGTCAACGGCCGTTTCGTCGACGTCCGTGAATTGATCTGAAGGAGCGCAGCATGAAAGCTTTTACCCAGCACACTGGTCTTGTCGCGCCTTTGGATCGTGCCAACGTCGACACCGACCAGATCATCCCCAAGCAGTTTTTGAAGTCGATCAAGCGCACCGGCTTCGGCCCGAACCTGTTTGACGAGTGGCGCTACCTGGATGTGGGCCAGCCCTACCAGGACAACTCCAAGCGCCCGTTGAACAAGGATTTCGTCCTCAACGCCGAACGTTACCAAGGCGCCAGCGTGTTGCTGGCCCGCGAAAACTTCGGCTGCGGCTCCAGTCGCGAACACGCGCCATGGGCCCTTGAAGAGTACGGCTTTCGCAGCATCATTGCGCCGAGCTACGCCGACATCTTCTTCAACAACAGCTTCAAGAACGGCTTGTTGCCGATCATCCTGAGCGACGCTGAAGTCGATGAGTTGTTCCAGCAGGTCGAGGCCAACCCCGGCTATCAACTGCAGATCGACCTGGCGGCCCAGACCGTGACCCGTCCTGACGGCAAGGTGTTGCGTTTCGAGATCGATGCATTCCGCAAGCACTGCCTGCTCAACGGTCTGGACGACATCGGCCTGACCTTGCAGGACGGCGAGGCGATTGCCACGTTCGAGGCCAAGCACCGGGCGAGCCAGCCTTGGTTGTTTCGGGATGCTTGATTGATCTGAGATTGATGTCGTCAGTGCTGGCCCCTTCGCGAGCAAGCTCGCTCCCACAGGTGTTTTGTGAACACCATAAATCCCCTGTGGGAGCGAGCTTGCTCGCGATGGGGTCCGCCCAGGCAATAAAAAACCATAAGGACATCCCATGACCACCACCGCCCACAGTCAGGTCGTACAAAAGCAATTCGGTGAACAGGCTTCGGCCTATCTGAGCAGTGCCGTGCACGCCCAGGGCACTGAGTTCGCCCTGCTGCAGGCTGAGCTTGCCGGGCGCGGCGAGGCCCGTGTGCTGGACCTGGGCTGCGGCGCTGGGCACGTGAGTTTCCATGTGGCGCCGCTGGCCGGTGAAGTGGTGGCCTACGACCTGTCCCAGCCAATGCTTGACGTTGTAGCTACGGCGGCAGCGGATCGTGGCCTGAGTAACATCACCACGGTGTGCGGCGCCGCCGAACGCCTGCCGTTCGCTGACGCTGAGTTCGACTTCGTGTTCAGCCGCTATTCAGCGCATCATTGGAGCGACCTGGGCTTGGCGCTGCGGGAAGTGCGCCGGGTGCTCAAGCCGGGTGGAGTGGCGGCGTTCATTGATGTCCTGTCACCCGGCATGCCGTTGTTGGACACGTACCTGCAAAGCGTTGAGGTGCTGCGTGACACCAGCCATGTTCGCGATTATTCGGCCGGCGAGTGGTTGCGCCAGGTCAGCGAGGCGGGGTTGCATACCCGCAGCACCACGCGCCAGCGTCTGCGCCTGGAGTACCAGTCGTGGGTCGAGCGCATGCGCACCCCCGAAGTGATGCGTGGGGCGATCCGTGAGCTGCAGCGATCGATGGGTGTTGAGGTGCGTGAATATTTTGAGATTGAGGCCGATGGTTCGTTCAGTACAGACGTACTGGTGCTGTGGGCCGAGCGATAGCACTTTTTCCGGCCAGTCCAAGCGCGGGCCGACAGAGCAAACGAGGAAAACATGAGCAAGCAGATTCTGATTCTCCCAGGCGACGGTATTGGCCCGGAAATCATGGCCGAAGCGGTCAAGGTCCTAGAGCTGGCGAACGACAAGTACGGCCTGGGCTTTGAACTCAGCCACGATGTGATCGGCGGCGCTGCGATCGACAAGCATGGCGTCCCCCTGGCCGATGAAACCCTGGATCGCGCGCGTGCCGCCGATGCCGTACTGCTGGGCGCCGTGGGCGGCCCGAAATGGGACAAGATCGAACGCGACATCCGTCCTGAGCGCGGCCTGCTGAAGATCCGTGCGCAACTGGGCCTGTTCGGCAATCTGCGTCCGGCAATCCTCTACCCGCAACTGGCCGACGCTTCGAGCCTGAAGCCGGAAATCGTTTCGGGCCTGGACATCCTCATCGTCCGTGAACTGACCGGCGGTATCTACTTCGGCGCCCCGCGCGGCACCCGTGAGCTGGATAATGGCGAGCGTCAGGCCTACGACACCTTGCCGTACAGCGAGAGCGAAATCCGCCGTATCGCCCGGGTCGGTTTTGATATGGCACGGGTGCGCGGCAAAAAACTGTGCTCGGTGGACAAGGCCAACGTCCTGGCTTCCAGCCAGCTGTGGCGCGAAGTGGTCGAGCAGGTGGCCAAGGATTACCCGGACATCGAACTGAGCCACATGTACGTCGACAACGCCGCCATGCAACTGGTGCGCGCGCCCAAGCAGTTCGACGTGATCGTCACCGACAATATGTTCGGTGACATCCTGTCCGATGAAGCCTCGATGCTCACCGGCTCCATCGGCATGCTGCCGTCGGCCTCCCTGGATGCCAACAACAAAGGCATGTACGAGCCATGCCACGGTTCGGCGCCGGACATTGCCGGGCAGGGCATTGCCAACCCGTTGGCAACCATCCTGTCGGTGTCGATGATGCTGCGCTACAGCTTCAGTCTCAATGACGCGGCTGATGCCATCGAGAAGGCGGTCAGTGTGGTATTGGATCAAGGTTTGCGCACGGGCGACATCTGGTCGACCGGTTGTACCAAAGTCGGTACGCAGCAAATGGGCGATGCAGTAGTCGCCGCGTTGCGTAATCTGTAATCTTTGCGGCCCACCGCTTCGACGGTGGCCCACTTTTGTATAGGTGTAGTTGCGATGAAACGTGTAGGTCTGATCGGTTGGCGCGGCATGGTCGGTTCCGTGCTCATGCAGCGAATGCTGGAAGAGCAGGATTTCGATCTCATTGAACCGGTGTTTTTCACCACCTCCAATGTCGGTGGCCAGGGCCCGTCCGTGGGCAAGGACACCGGTGCGCTCAAGGATGCCTACAGCATTGACGAGCTCAAGACTCTCGACGTGATCCTGACCTGTCAGGGTGGCGACTACACCAGCGAAGTCTTCCCGAAACTGCGTGAAGCCGGCTGGCAGGGTTACTGGATCGACGCCGCCTCCAGCCTGCGCATGCAGGACGACGCCGTGATCATTCTCGACCCGGTGAACCGCAAGGTCATCGACCAGCAACTGGACGCGGGCACCAAGAACTACATTGGCGGCAACTGCACCGTCAGCCTGATGCTGATGGGCCTGGGCGGCCTGTTCGAGGCCGGTCTGGTGGAGTGGATGAGTGCCATGACCTATCAGGCGGCCTCGGGAGCCGGCGCGCAGAACATGCGTGAACTGATCAAGCAAATGGGGGCTACCCACGCCGCTGTCGCCGATGACCTGGCCAACCCGGCCAGCGCCATCCTGGACATCGATCGCAAGGTCGCCGAGGCGATGCGCAGCGATGCGTACCCGACCGAGAACTTCGGCGTGCCGTTGGCCGGCAGCCTGATCCCGTGGATCGACAAGGAACTGCCGAACGGCCAGAGCCGTGAAGAGTGGAAGGCCCAGGCCGAAACCAACAAGATCCTCGGTCGCTTCAAGAGCCCGATCCCGGTGGACGGCATCTGCGTGCGTATCGGTGCCATGCGCTGCCACAGCCAGGCGCTGACCATCAAGTTGAACAAAGACGTGCCGATCGCCGACATCGAAGGGCTGATCAGCCAGCACAACCCTTGGGTCAAGCTGGTGCCGAACAACCGCGAAATCAGCATGCAGGAGCTGAGCCCGACCAAAGTCACCGGCACCTTGAACGTACCAGTGGGTCGTCTGCGCAAGTTGAACATGGGCTCGCAATTCGTCGGTGCCTTCACCGTCGGCGACCAGTTGCTGTGGGGCGCGGCCGAACCGCTGCGTCGCATGCTGCGGATTCTGCTCGAGCGTTGATCGGTCTCTGCTGTGAAAGAGCCCGTGCCTTGTGAGAGGTGCGGGTTTTTTTATGGGAACGGTGTCGTCCGTGACATCGTCATCGCGAGCAAGCTCGCTCCCACAGTGGATCTTCAGTGGCCACAACACCTGTGGGAGCGAGCTTGCTCGCGATGGGGCCAGTACAACCACTGCAAACTCCCCAGCCAATTGCCTGCATACCCCCCACCCGGTAAAGTGCCGCTCCCCACGTTTTACCTGAGGTAGACCCATGAGCCAGTCCTTTGATATTGCCGTGATCGGCGCCACCGGTACTGTCGGCGAAACCCTTGTCCAGATTCTCGAAGAGCGTGACTTCCCGATCGGCAACCTGCACCTGCTGGCCAGCAGCGAGTCGGCGGGAAGCTCGGTGATGTTTCGCGGCAAAAATGTGCGGGTGCGCGAAGTCGACGAATTTGATTTCGGCAAAGTCCAACTGGTGTTTTTTGCCGCCGGCCCGGCGGTGACCCTGAGCTTCGCCCCGCGTGCCACGGCGGCCGGTTGCGCGTTGATTGACCTGTCCGGCGCCCTGCCGCCTGAGCAGGCGCCGCAGATCGTGCCGGAAGCCAACGCCGGGCTGCTGGCGGGTCTGAGCAAGCCGTTTCAAGTCAGCAGTCCCAGTGCGTCGGCGACCGCGCTGGCCGTGGTGCTGGCGCCGCTGCGCCAATGCCTGGCGTTGCAGCGTATCAGCCTGACCGCCAGTCTCGCTGTGTCCGCTCAGGGCCGCGCCGCCGTCAGTGAGCTGGCCCGTCAGACTGCCGAGTTGCTCAATGCACGTCCCCTTGAGCCGAAATTTTTCGATCGGCAAATGGCGTTCAACCTGCTGGCTCAGGTGGGTACCCCGGACGAGCAGGGTCACACGCTGCTGGAAAAGCGTCTGGTGCGTGAATTGCGTCAGGTGCTGGAACAGCCTTCGTTAAAGATTTCCGTCACTTGCATTCAAGCCCCGGTGTTTTTTGGCGATAGCTTTAGCGTGACTGTGCAGGCAGCCGGCGCCGTCGACCTGGCGAAAGTCAACGCAGCCTTGGAGGCGGCACCCGGCATCGAGCTGGTGGAGGCGGGCGATTACCCGACCCCGGTGGGCGATGCGGTAGGGCAGGATGTAGTCTACGTTGGACGTGTGCGCGGGGGGATCGATGACCCGGCGGAACTAAATATGTGGCTGACGTCAGATAACGTACGCAAGGGCGCGGCGCTCAATGCTGTGCAAGTGGCTGAGTTGTTGATAAAAGACCTGCTGTAAAAGATACTTGGCAACAATTTGTCGAATGATTCTAGCTGGGCGCTATGCTTGGCCAGAGTGCTGAAGGCGAACCTCCCTCTCGGGGCTTTCCCCGAGCATGAGTGAAACGATCGCGCGCGCCGTTGCTTCGGGGGGCGCGCAATGCCTTACGGCAGCGGCATCAACACCTTCTCGCTGGCCGAGGAATGTTCAAACAAAGGAAGAGGCTATGGTTCAAGTTCGCAAACTGGTGTTAGCAATAGCGGCCGCCTCGGCGCTGTCCTCCGGTATGGCGCAAGCACTCGGGCTCGGGGAATTGACCCTGAAGTCGCCGCCGAACCAGCCTCTGGTCGCCGAGATCGAGCTGCTCGACGTCCAGCAATTGACCGCCGCCGAAGTCGTGCCGAGCCTGGCCTCGCCCGAGGAGTTTGCCAAGGCCGGAATCGACCGCCAGGCGTTTCTCAATGACCTGACCTTCACCCCGGTAATCAATGCCAATGGCAAGAGCGTCTTGCGGGTGACTTCCAGCCAGCCGCTGTCGGAGCCGATGGTCAAGTTTCTGGTGCAGGTGATGTGGCCCAATGGCCGTCTGCTGCGCGACTACAGCGTGTTGATCGACCCTTCCAAATTCTCCCCTCAGGCGGCTGACGCCGCCCGGACGAAGCCGTCCCAGGTCGTCTCCACGCCGGTGACGGGCGCCACCAAGCCTTCCCAATACACCACCACGCCGCGCGATACACTTTGGGAAATTGCCGCCAAGGTGCGCAACGGCGGGTCGATCCAGCAAACCATGCTGGCGATCCAGGCGTTGAACCCAGACGCATTCATCAACGGCAACATCAATCTGCTCAAGACCGGCAAGGTATTGCGTCTGCCGGACCCGGTGCAAAGCACCGCGTTGCCGCAACCCCAGGCTATCGCTGAAGTGGCTGCGCAGAATGCCGCCTGGCGCCAGGGGCGGCGGGGCGTTGCGCGTTCCGGCCAGCAGCAGTTGGACGGTACCAAGCGTGGTGGCAGTCAAGCAGCACCGGCCCAGGCGGCCGGTCGCGATAATCTGAGTCTGGTCTCCGCCGAGGCCGCGAAGGCCGGCGCCAAAGGCGCTGCCGGCGATGCCCAAGCCCTGAGCAACCAGCTCGCGGTCACCCAGGAAAGCCTCGATTCGGCTCGCCGCGACAATGAAGAACTCAAAAGCCGCATGGCGGATCTGCAGAGCCAGCTGGACAAGCTGCAGCGCCTGATCGAGCTGAAGAACAATCAGCTGGCCAAAATGCAGGCTGATGGTGTCGCCGTACCGCCGCTCGATGAGTCGGCCCCGGCGATGTCGGCAGAATTGACGCCGGACCCAACGGCGCAAGCCCCTGCGCCCGCGCCTGAAGCGACGCCGCCCGTGACTCCCGTGGAGCCAGCCCCGGCAGCGTCCAGCGAACAAAAGTACAACGATCTGCTGACCAATCCGATCCTGTTGGGCCTGGTTGGCGGTGGCGCGTTGATCCTGCTGTTGTTGCTGCTGTTGCTGGCCCGTCGCCGCAAGGCGCAACAGGAAGCCGAGAAGCACTTGCGCATGGCCCGAGCCCTCGAGGAGGAGGCTGATTTCTCCCCGGAGCTCGATCTGCCCCCGAGCAGCTTCGAGGGCATTGAAGTTCCACCGCCAAGCGTAAAGCTCGAACCAAAACCCGCTCCCGCGCCAGCGCCCAAGCCAGCCCCGGTGATTGCGCCCGTGATCGTCACGCCGCCGATCGCCGCGCCATTGGTGGCTCCGGCTGCCGAGCGTTCCGACGATGTGCTGGGTCAGGCCCAGTCCCACATTGATCGTGGTCGTTTGAATCAGGCGGCCGATCTGCTTGAGCAGGGCATCAAGGCCGAGCCTCAGCGCAGCGACCTGCGCCTGAAACTGATGGAAGTCTACGGTCAGCAGGGCGACCGCGATGCTTTTGTTGCCCAAGAGCGCCAACTGGTGGCCAACGGCGAAAACTATGCCCAGGTCGAACAGCTCAAAAGCCGTTTCCCGGCCATGGTGGTCGCCACCACTGCCGGTCTGGCCGCCGCGGCAGTCGCTGCCGAGCTGGACGCCCAGTACGTCAAGGATTTGCTGGAAGATACGCCGCCCACCGATGAGGAGCTCGACAGCGCCTTCGACCTGAGCCTTGAGGATCTGGAAGCCGCACCGGCAACGCCTGAGCCAGAGCCTGTCGTCGAGCTGGATGCATTCCCGTCCGATGATGACTTGGACTTCGAATCGTTGCTCAAGCAGCAGACCGAGGCCAATGAAAGCCTGGATGACCTGTCGGAGTTCGACCTTGACCTGGGTGCCGACGCCCCGGCGCCGACGCCGGCCCTGGCCGACGAAGACTTCCTGCTGGACCTGGATGACGACCTCAAGGGCCTGGATGAGCCTGCCGTCCAAACCCCTGCGGTGACCGACACCCCGTCTGACGACCTTGAGCTGCCGGAAGATTTCGACCTGTCCCTGGCCGATGAAATGGACGTGCAAGACAAACCCAAGGACGCCTTCGAGTCCGAACTGGACGATGTCAATGCCGAGCTTGAGCGCCTGTCCGACAGCCTCGCTCAGCCGACTTTCACTGCCGAAGACGCGTTGGCCAGTGCCGACGATGAGCCGGATTTCGACTTCCTCAGCGGTACCGATGAAGTGGCGACCAAGCTCGATCTGGCCCAGGCCTACATCGACATGGGTGACAACGATGGTGCCCGGGATATCCTCGGCGAAGTCCTCAGCGAAGGCGATGCCACGCAGAAGAGTGAGGCGCAGGAAATGTTGTCGCGCCTGGCCTGAGGTGATCGGGTAAACAAAAGCGGCAGCCGGTGAGGCTGCCGTTTTTGTTTGGGCTGGAGTTTAGGTTGGCTGGCGGGCCTCATCGCGAGCAGGCTCGCTCCCACAGAGGTTCTCGGGTATTCACAAATCCTGCGCCCAGCACAGATCCCTTGTGGGAGCGAGCCTGCTCGCGATGGCGTCAGTACATTCAACACATGACCACCGGTTGGACTGGCATCCCATCCCGCCGGCCTTATAATGCCCGCCTTTGCGTACTTCAGCAGGCTGTAATTCCTTGGCAAACATAGACAACCCGGCCGCCGAAATGGCGGCCGACGGCTTTTTCCGGATCGCCCTGGGCGTTGAATATAAAGGCTCGCGCTATCGCGGCTGGCAGCGCCAGGCCTCCGGTGTGGCGACGGTGCAGGAAACCCTCGAAAACGCACTGTCCAAAGTCGCTGATTCGCCCGTGTCGCTGCATTGTGCCGGCCGTACCGATGCCGGCGTGCACGCCTGCGGCCAGGTGGTGCATTTCGACACCCAGGTCGAGCGTTCGATGAAGGCCTGGGTCATGGGGGCCAACATCAACTTGCCTCACGACGTCAGTGTCAGCTGGGCCAAGGCAATGCCGGCGCATTTCCATGCACGCTTCAAGGCCATCGCCCGGCGTTATCGCTACGTGATCTACAACGACCAGATCCGCCCCGCGCATCTGAACGAAGAAATCACCTGGAACCACCGTCCGCTGGACGTCGAGCGCATGGCTGAAGCCGCGCAGTACCTGGTCGGTGTTCATGATTTCAGTGCCTTTCGCGCCGGCCAGTGCCAGGCCAAGTCACCGATCAAAGAGCTGCATCACCTGCGGGTGACCCGCCACGGCAAAATGATCGTGCTCGATATCCGCGCCAGCGCCTTCCTGCATCACATGGTGCGCAACATCGCGGGGGTGCTGATGACCATCGGTGCCGGTGAGCGGCCGGTGGAGTGGATCAAGGAAGTGCTTGAAAGCCGCATCCGGCGTTCCGGCGGCGTGACGGCGCACCCGTTTGGCCTGTACCTGGTGCAGGTCGAATACCACGATGAATTCGAGCTGCCACAGCGTTACATCGGGCCACATTTCCTCACGGGCTTCTCGGAACTCGACGGCTGACGCCCTGCGCAGCATTTGCTACCATCCGGGACTTTCACGGATTTGCCTGAGGTTTTGACGACATGCCGGCCGTTCGCAGCAAGATTTGCGGGATCACCCGCGTCGAGGACGCGCTGGCGGCGGTGGAGGCTGGTGCCGATGCCATCGGGCTGGTGTTTTATGCCAAGAGCCCGCGCGCGGTGACGGTGCAGCAGGCGAGGGCGATCATCCGGGCCTTGCCTCCGTTCGTAACCCCCGTCGGCCTGTTCGTCAACGCCAGTCGTTGTGAGCTGGGCGAGATACTCGACGCGGTGCCGTTGGCCCTGTTGCAGTTTCACGGGGACGAGACGCCCGCCGATTGCGAGGGCTGGCATCGTCCGTACATCAAGGCGTTGCGGGTCAAGGCCGGTGATGACATCGCGGCCAGTTGCGATGCCTTTGCCGGTGCCAGTGGCATACTGCTGGACACCTATGTGGAAGGCGTTCCCGGTGGGACCGGTGAAGCATTCGACTGGTCGCTGGTGCCCCAGGGCCTGAGCAAACCGATTATCCTCGCCGGTGGGTTGACGGCGCAAAACGTGGCCGAAGCCATCCGTCAGGTTCGCCCTTACGCGGTCGATGTCAGCGGTGGGGTAGAGCAAAGCAAGGGCATCAAGGATCCGGCCAGGATTCGTGCGTTCATGGCCGCTGTACGCAGCAGCCAGTAGTCAATGTGACGGCTGGCAGACTGCCGCCGTCCATACCAGCACTGTACAAAGCAGGCAGGCGCCGCCTCCGGGTGGGCCGATAGCGTAGTGGTAGCCGCGGTGCCGCGGTTGCCGGGATGGCTGAGGAGGTTGGGCTGCACGCAGGTCATGCTTCGCGCTGATCGTGGTGGTCCCTCGACCCTCGCCGCACAATGAATTTAGCTCAAGGGCATACGCGGGACCGCGAACCAGAGCGTTCGGGTCACCGGTACTGGAGAAAGAAAGCATGAGCAACTGGTTGGTAGACAAACTGATCCCTTCGATCATGCGTTCCGAGGTGAAAAAAAGCTCGGTGCCTGAAGGTCTGTGGCACAAATGTCCATCCTGCGAAGCGGTGCTGTACCGCCCCGAGCTGGAAAAGACCCTGGACGTTTGCCCCAAGTGCAACCATCACATGCGCATCGGTGCGCGTGCCCGTATCGACATCTTCCTGGATGCCGAAGGCCGTGTTGAGCTGGGTGCCGACCTGGAGCCGGTGGACCGCCTGAAATTCCGCGACGGCAAGAAGTACAAGGATCGCCTGACCGCGGCCCAGAAGCAGACCGGCGAAAAAGACGCCCTGGTGTCCATGAGCGGCACCCTGCTGGGCATGCCGGTGGTGGTTTCGGCCTTCGAGTTCTCCTTCATGGGGGGCTCCATGGGGGCCATCGTCGGCGAGCGCTTCGTGCGTGCCGCCAACCATGCCCTGGAAAACCGTTGCCCGATGATCTGCTTTGCCGCTTCCGGTGGTGCGCGTATGCAGGAAGCGCTGATCTCCCTGATGCAAATGGCCAAGACCTCCGCGGTGCTGGCGCGTCTGCGTGAAGAAGGCATTCCGTTCATCTCGGTGTTGACCGACCCGGTCTACGGCGGCGTTTCCGCCAGCCTGGCGATGCTGGGCGATGTGATCGTTGGCGAGCCGAAGGCGCTGATCGGTTTTGCCGGCCCGCGCGTTATTGAGCAGACCGTGCGCGAAAAATTGCCGGAAGGCTTCCAGCGCAGTGAGTTCCTGCTGGAGCACGGCGCCATCGACATGATCATCCACCGCCAGGAGTTGCGTCCGCGTCTGGGCAATCTGCTGGCGCAACTGATGGGCCTGCCGACCCCGAAATTCGTCGCCGCCCCCATCGAGCCGATCGTGGTTCCGCCGGTGCCAGCGAACATATGACCCAACGTACCCTGGGCGATTGGCTTGCCTACCTTGAGCAGTTGCATCCGTCAGCCATCGACATGGGGCTGGAGCGCTCGCAAGCGGTAATGTCCCGCATGGGACTGGCCAAGCCGGCGCCCCGGGTCATCACCGTTACCGGCACCAATGGCAAGGGTTCGACCTGCGCCTTCGTGGCCTCGCTGTTGCGGGCCCAGGGGTTGAGCGTTGGTGTCTACAGTTCGCCGCACCTGTTGCGCTACAACGAGCGGGTGCAGATCAACGGCGTCGAAGCCTCTGACGCCGAGTTGTGCGAAGCCTTTGCTGCGGTGGAAGCCGGGCGGGGCGAGATTTCCCTTACCTATTTCGAGATGGGCACCCTGGCGGCGTTCTGGCTGTTCGCGGGTGCCGGTCTTGATGCCGTGGTGCTTGAAGTCGGCCTGGGTGGCCGGCTCGATGCTGTCAATCTGGTGGATGCGGACGTTGCGCTGGTCACCAGCATCGGTGTGGACCATACCGATTACCTGGGTGACACCCGTGAGTCCGTCGCCTTCGAGAAAGCCGGCATCTTCCGCCCGGGCGCGCCTGCGCTCTGTGGTGACCTCAATCCCCCTCAACCGTTGCTGGACAAGGTCCGCGAGTTGGGCTGTCCGTTCTTTCTGCGCGGGCGGGATTTCGACCTGGCAATGACTGAGCAGCATTGGCAATGGCGGGGCAGTGACGCCCGGGGCAATCCGGTGGAACTGCGCGATTTGCCGCTGCTGGAGCTGCCGATGGAGAACGCCGCGCTGGCGCTCCAGGCCTACCTGTTGCTGGACCTGCCATGGCATGCCGGGCAAATTATCGACGCGTTGCAAGCGACTCGCGTCGTCGGTCGTCTCGATCGCCGCCAGTTCGATTGGCACGGCAAACGCCTGAATCTGTTGCTTGATGTCGGCCACAACCCTCATGCGGCGCAGTATCTGGCCGAGCGCCTGGCGCGGCGGCCGGTAGCCGGGCGCCGCCTGGCGGTGTTCGGGCTGCTTGGCGACAAGGATCTGGATGGCGTTGTCGATGCGTTGGGTGCTAGTGTCCAGCATTGGGCGGTAGCACCGCTGGATTCTCCGCGCTCGCGCCCGGCTACCGAACTACGGGAAGCCTTGCAGCGTCGCGGCGCTTGCGTAGAGACTTATGACAGCGTGGCCGCAGCGCTGGAAGGGCAGTGCGCCCTGGCGACGGTCGACGATGAGATCCTGCTGTTCGGATCATTTTTTTGTGTTGCCGAGGCCCTTCAATGGCTGGCCCGGCGCTCCACGGAGGAAGCTGCAGATGGCATTGCTGGATAAAGCGTACAAGCAGCGCATGGTCGGGGCCCTGGTATTGGTGGCCTTGGCGGTGATTTTCCTGCCGATGCTGTTTTCTCGTCAGGATGAGCAGCGCCAGGTTACGGTCGACGCTCCGGCTGCCCCTCAGGCGCCGTCTATTGCGCCCGTGCAGGTCGAGCCGGTGGTGGTGCCTGAACCTGAAGCGCTACCCCAGGAACCCGTTCCGAGCGACGAGGAGCTGGCCGAGCAACCTGCGCCTTCCCTGCCGATCGAGCCTGCGCCGGCGGCGCCCGCCACGGCAGCGCCGGCTCCGAGCAAGCCGGCAGTCGCTCCAGCCCCGGCAGCACCGGTGGCCAAGCCGGCGCCGACCCAACCGATTACCGCAGCCCCGGCCAAGCCGGATACCACGCAAAGCCGCGTGGACGCCAACGGTCTGTCGGTCAGTTGGTCCGTTCAGTTGGCCAGCCTGAGCAATCGTGAGAGTGCCGAAAAACTGCAGAAAACCCTGCGCAGCCAGGGCTACAACGCCTATATCCGCACCGCCGATGGCAAGAATCGCGTATTTGTGGGGCCGCTGATCGAGCGTGCCGAGGCTGACCGGCTGCGGGACCTGCTCAGCCGCCAGCAGAACCTCAAGGGTTTTGTGGTGCGTTTTCAGCCTGAGCGCGGTTGACGGCGGTTTGCCTGATTTGAATCACACTGACAATCGCAGCTTACCGACAGCTCTGGCCTCTGCTAAAATGCGCCGCCTTATCCGTCTGTAGGCTGCACCGTGCCATTTACCTGGGTTGACTGGGCGATCGTTGCAATCGTCGCCATCTCCGCATTGATCAGTCTGAGCCGCGGCTTCGTCAAGGAAGCCCTCTCGCTGCTGACCTGGATCATCGCGGGGGTCGTAGCCTGGATGTTTGGTGGTTCGTTGTCCCAGTACCTCGCCGGATACATTGAAACTCCGTCGGCCCGCGTGATCGCGGGCTGTGCCATCTTGTTTATCGCCACCTTGCTGGTCGGCGCAATGATCAACTACCTGATCGGCGAACTGATTCGCGTCACCGGGCTTTCCGGGACGGACCGGTTCCTGGGCATGGCCTTCGGCGCGGCGCGTGGCGCGTTGCTGGTGGTCGTGGCTGTCGGGCTATTGAGCCTGGGGCCGGTACAGCAGGATACGTGGTGGCAGGAGTCCCGGCTCGTGCCACAATTTCTATTGGTCGCAGACTGGTCCAAGAACCTGATCCTGGGTTGGAGCAGTCAGTGGCTTGCCAGCGGTATCAGCGTACCCGCTGAAATACCGTTCAAGGAACAACTCTTGCCGATGGCCAAAACGCCGCAGTAAGAGTTGTTCAGTTCAGATCCATTAAGTAGGGGTTGTGTCGCATGTGTGGCATCGTCGGTATCGTCGGTAAGTCGAACGTCAATCAGGCGCTGTATGACGCGCTAACCGTGCTCCAGCACCGCGGCCAGGACGCTGCCGGTATCGTGACCAGCCATGACGGCCGGTTATTCCTGCGCAAGGACAACGGGCTGGTGCGTGACGTGTTCCATCAGCGTCACATGCAGCGCCTGGTCGGTCACATGGGCATTGGCCATGTGCGCTACCCAACAGCGGGCAGCTCGACTTCGGCCGAAGCCCAGCCGTTCTACGTCAACTCGCCGTACGGCATCACGTTGGCGCACAACGGCAACCTGACCAACGTCGAGCAGTTGGCCAAGGAGATCTACGAATCGGACCTGCGCCACGTCAATACCAACTCCGACTCGGAAGTGATGCTCAACGTCTTCGCCCATGAACTGGCCCAGCGCGGCAAGCTGCAGCCTACCGAAGAAGACGTGTTCGCCGCTGTGACCGATGTGCATAACCGCTGCGTCGGCGGCTACTCGGTCGTGGCGATGATCACCGGTTACGGCATCGTCGGTTTCCGCGACCCCCATGGCATCCGCCCGATCGTGTTCGGCCAACGTCACACCGACGAAGGCGTCGAGTACATGATCGCCTCGGAAAGCGTGTCCCTGGACGTGCTGGGCTTCACCCTGATTCGCGACCTGGCCCCGGGCGAAGCGGTCTACATCACCGAAGACGGCAAGTTGTTCACCCGTCAGTGCGCGACCAACCCGAGCCTGACTCCGTGCATCTTCGAGCACGTCTACCTGGCGCGCCCGGACTCGATCATCGACGGCATCTCGGTCTATAAGGCCCGCCTGCGCATGGGCGAGAAACTGGCCGACAAGATCTTGCGCGAGCGGCCGGACCACGACATCGACGTGGTCATCCCGATCCCGGACACCAGCCGCACCGCGGCCCTGGAACTGGCGAACCACCTGGGCGTCAAGTTCCGCGAAGGCTTCGTGAAGAACCGTTACATCGGCCGTACCTTCATCATGCCCGGCCAGGCCGCGCGGAAAAAATCGGTACGCCAGAAGCTCAACGCCATCGAACTGGAATTTCGCGGCAAGAACGTGATGCTGGTGGATGACTCCATCGTGCGCGGAACCACGTGCAAGCAGATCATCCAGATGGCCCGTGAAGCCGGTGCCAAGAACGTATACTTCTGCTCGGCGGCGCCGGCCGTGCGTTATCCGAACGTCTACGGCATCGACATGCCGAGCGCCCACGAGCTGATCGCCCACAATCGCACTACCCAGGAAGTGGCCGACCTGATCGGCGCCGACTGGCTGATCTATCAGGACCTGCCGGACCTGATAGAAGCGGTGGGTGGTGGCAAGATCAAGATCGAGCAATTCGACTGCGCAGTGTTTGACGGCAAGTACGTCACCGGTGACGTCGATGAGGCCTACCTGAACAAGATCGAGAACGCTCGTAACGATGCGTCCAAGGCCAAGACCCAGGCGGTCAGCGCGATCATCGATCTGTACAACAACTGAGTGACAAGCCGGCCCTGAGGGGCCGGTTTGCGTTTAATGACTACAGGAGCGACAGCATGAGTCAGGATTGGGATGCCGGTCGGCTGGACAGCGACCTTGAGGGTGTAGCGTTCGATACCCTGGCGGTCCGCGCCGGTCAGCACCGCACGCCGGAAGCCGAGCATGGCGATCCGATGTTCTTCACGTCCAGCTACGTGTTCCGTACCGCTGCCGATGCGGCGGCACGGTTTGCCGGCGAGGTGCCGGGCAACGTCTACTCGCGCTACACCAACCCCACCGTGCGGGCTTTCGAAGAGCGCCTCGCTGCTCTGGAAGGTGCCGAGCAGGCTGTGGCCACCGCCACCGGCATGGCGGCGATCATGGCCGTGGTCATGAGCTTTTGCAGCGCTGGCGACCACGTGCTGGTGTCGCGCAGTGTCTTCGGCTCGACCATCAGCCTGTTCGAAAAGTACTTCAAGCGTTTCGGCGTGGAAGTCGATTACGTGCCCCTGGCGGACTTGTCCGGTTGGGATGCGGCAATCAAGCCCAATACCAAGATGCTGTTTGTCGAATCGCCGTCCAACCCCCTGGCCGAGCTGGTGGACATCGCCGCGTTGGCGGAAATCGCCCACGCCAAGGGCGCCATGCTGGTGGTCGATAACTGCTTCTGCACGCCGGCGTTGCAACAGCCGCTGAAGCTGGGGGCCGACGTGGTGGTGCATTCGGCGACCAAGTTCATCGACGGCCAGGGTCGTTGCATGGGCGGCGTGGTGGCCGGTCGTGGCGAGCAGATGAAAGAAGTGGTGGGCTTCCTGCGCACCGCCGGGCCGACCTTGAGTCCGTTCAACGCCTGGATCTTCCTCAAAGGCCTGGAAACCCTGGGCCTGCGTATGAAAGCCCATTGCGCCAACGCCCAATTGCTGGCTGAGTGGCTGGAGCAGCAGGATGGCATCGAGAAAGTGCACTACGCCGGCCTCAAGAGCCATCCGCAACATGACCTGGCCGCGCGTCAGCAGCGCGGTTTCGGTGCGGTGGTGAGCTTCGAGGTCAAAGGGGGCAAGGAGGGCGCATGGCGCTTCATCGACGCCACCCGGTTGATTTCCATCACCGCCAACCTGGGTGACAGCAAAACCACCATCACTCACCCAAGCACCACCTCCCACGGTCGCCTGACGCCCCAGGAGCGTGAAGCAGCGGGCATCCGCGACAGCCTGATCCGCGTCGCGGTGGGTCTGGAGGACGTGGCTGACCTGCAAGCCGATCTGGCCCGTGGGTTGGCCGCCTTGTGATCGAGCTGGCAACGCCGCACGGCGGCACTCATGGCCGGGTAGCTCTGGTGACAGGCGCCGCGCGGGGTATCGGCCTGGGGATTGCTACCTGGCTGATCTGTGAGGGCTGGCAGGTGGTGCTGACTGACCTGGATCGTGAGCGCGGCTCCAAGGTCGCCAAGACGCTGGGGGAGAACGCCTGGTTCATCACCATGGATGTGGCGGACGAGACGCAAGTCGCCACGGGAATCGCCGAGGTGTTGGGCCAGTTTGGGCGGCTTGACGCGCTGGTGTGCAACGCGGCCATCGCCGATCCCCACAACATCACCCTGGAAAGCCTGGATCTGGCCTACTGGAATCGGGTCCTGGCGGTGAACCTGGGTGGTCCCATGCTGCTGGCCAAGCATTGTGCTCCTTACCTGCGTGCCCACAATGGCGCCATCGTCAACCTGGCCTCGACCCGTGCCGCACAATCAGAGCCCGACACCGAAGCCTATGCGGCAAGCAAGGGCGGCTTGCTGGCCTTGACCCATGCCTTGGCGATCAGCCTTGGGCCGGAGATCCGGGTCAATGCTGTCAGCCCCGGCTGGATCGACGCACGGGACCCGTCCCAGCGTCGCGCGCAGCCGCTCAGCGATGCCGATCATGCTCAGCATCCGGCAGGCAGGGTAGGCACGGTGGAGGATGTAGCGGCGATGGTGGCGTGGCTGTTGTCGCGCAATGCCGGTTTTGTCACGGGCCAGGAGTTCGTGGTGGACGGCGGCATGACCAAGAAAATGATTTATGAGTGAAGGCAGCTGCAAGCGGCAAGTTTTAAGCTGCAAGCAGGGCGGTGTGGATCCAGTGCTTTTAACTTGTAGCTTGGAGCTTGCCGCTTGAAACTGTTTTTGAAAAAAATCCAACCCTGCTATTGACTTAGCTTCGGTACCTGCGTAAATTTCGCGGCCTCAACGAAGCAAAGGGTGATTAGCTCAGCTGGGAGAGCGTCTGCCTTACAAGCAGAATGTCGGCGGTTCGATCCCGTCATCACCCACCATGTTTTACGAGAGTTTTGCGAAAGCAAGACGGAAGCTGTCAAAAGCCTCCACCGACGCGCAGCGGTAGTTCAGTCGGTTAGAATACCGGCCTGTCACGCCGGGGGTCGCGGGTTCGAGTCCCGTCCGCTGCGCCATATTTTCCGAAGCAGGTTCGCCTGGTTCGAGATCCAAACCCAAGAGGTTGGATCAGACGAGTTAACTGGACGCAAGTCCATAGCGATACGCAGCGGTAGTTCAGTCGGTTAGAATACCGGCCTGTCACGCCGGGGGTCGCGGGTTCGAGTCCCGTCCGCTGCGCCATATCTGCTTCGAGGCCCACTGAACGCCTTGAAGCTAAGAAGAAAGCTGAAAAGCTACTTCTAGTCGATAGCAAAGACCCTGGTCGAAAGACCGGGGTTTTTTGTTTTCGGGATAATGACACTGAAAGGTTGGAACGCGCCCGTGGCGAGGGAGCTTGCTCCCGCTGGGCTGCGCAGCAGCCCTTTTCTATGAAGTCGTCCGACGAGTCTCAGAACCCAAGCCTATCCCGCAGCCCGTAATACCAAGCCCCCATCGCCGCAAACGGCGTACGCAACAACTGACCGCCGGGGAAGGGGTAGTGGGGCAGGTCCGCAAACGCATCGAAACGCTCAGCCTGGCCACGCAGCGCCTCGGCCAGGACCTTGCCCGCCAGGTGCGTATACGTCACGCCATGGCCGCTGCAGCCCTGGGAATAATAAATGTTGTCCCCCAGGCGCCCGACCTGCGGAAGGCGCGACAGCGTCAGCAGGAAGTTTCCGGTCCAGGCGTAGTCGATCTTCACGTCCTTGAGCTGCGGGAATGCCTTGAGCATCTTCGGACGAATGATCGCTTCAATATTCGCCGGATCCCTCGCGCCATACACCACGCCGCCGCCGAAAATCAGACGCTTGTCGCCCGTGAGTCGGTAGTAATCGAGCAAGTAGTTGCAGTCTTCAACGCAATAGTCCTGAGGCAGCAGGCTGCGAGCCAGCTCATCGCCCAGCGGCTCGGTGGCAATAACCTGGGTGCCGCAAGGCATGGATTTGGCTGCCAGTTCGGGCACCAAATTGCCCAGATAAGCATTACCCGCCACGATGATGAACTTGGCCCTGACCTTGCCCTGCGGTGTATGCACAACCGGGCTGGCGCCACGCTCGATGCGCACCGCCGGCGACTGCTCATAAATCACCCCGCCAAGAGACTCCACCGCCGCCGCCTCACCGAGGGCCAGGTTCAGCGGATGAATATGCCCACCGCTCATGTCCAGCATCCCGCCCACATACTCCTCGCAGGCCACCACCTCGCGAATACGCCGCTGATCGAGCAACTCAAGCTGGGTATGCCCGAAACGCTCCCACAAACGCTTCTGCGACTCCAGATGGCCCATTTGCTTGGCGGTAAGGGCAGCGAACACTCCGCCATCCTTCAAATCACACTGAATCTGATACTTCGCCACCCGCTCGCGAATGATCCGACCGCCCTCGAACGCCATATTGCCCAGCAACTGCGCCTGCTGAGGCCCGACACTGCGCTCGATCACGTCGATGTCGCGGCTGTAACTGTTAACGATCTGCCCGCCATTACGACCTGAAGCGCCAAAGCCAACCTTTGCCGCCTCAAGGACCGTGACCTTGAAACCGTTCTCCAGCAGAAACAGCGCAGAGGACAGGCCGGTGTAACCAGCGCCGATCACGCAAACATCCGTTTCGACATCATCCTGCAGGGCAGGGCGAGCTGGAGCCGGATTGGCCGACGCGGCGTAATAAGATTCTGGATACGGTGTGTTCGCCATTCTGCAACCTCTGTTTTATATTTTTTACGAATGCGCCGATCCTACCCGAGATAAAAATCAGCCGCCAGCCACCGCCAAATCTTCGGTGCTTTGGCGAAATTAAATATTTTGCATATTCATAGGGTTAGGTGAAAAAAAGGTATTGACACCCCTTCGGAATTCCGTAGAATGCCGCCTCACAGCAGGCACGTAGCTCAGTTGGTTAGAGCACCACCTTGACATGGTGGGGGTCGTTGGTTCGAGTCCAATCGCGCCTACCAAACAAAATCCGCTCTGCTGGGCGGTCTAGAAGGGTCAACCGAGAGGTTGGCCCTTTTTTGCGTCTGGGGTTTGGGGAGGCTTGTTATAGTGGAAGCCACTGATAGCCGATACGCGGGCTTTTTCGCTACTCAACGGCCATTGGCGATATCTGCTTCGGCCTCGCCAATCAGATCGTCGAGAGATACTCGAACAGGTGTTTCGTTGGCGTCGAGACGTGCCTTGACCAGGTGTACGAGTTCCAGTTCGTCCAGGCGCTCGACCATCGCCTCATAGACATTCGCCGGGACCATGTAGCCCACAACGCGGTTGTGGTTCAGCACGGCCACAGGTAAGCCATTGGTGCTGCTCAAGGCGGAAGATGGGGGCTTCATGAGTTCAGATACGCTGACGGCCACATCGGCCAGAATATTTTGCATGGATATGACTCCTGAATAGGTCTTTATTCTGGTCTTTTTATTCTGGAGTGACCACTGCCCAGAATCTCCATGCGAGGCCCAAGTCCAGTCAAACCACGGGACATCGATCAGTCCGTCGTGCGTATGCCGCTGGCGTATTTGCTCCGCTACCTTCTTCACCAGTGAGCATCCCGACGCTTAGTTTTCATCCTTGCTGATTTATGTCAAAAGCGGGCGACTTATGAGTCGCCCGCTTTTTGTAGGTCTCAGTTTCTAAAAGCAAGGACTCGGTCCGATTGTCTACCGCTTGCGCTGACATCAATCCGCAGTAGAAAAGGGGACAGATTTATTTTTACTTCGCTGCGCTGAGAGTTTTCATCGAATGGATTCGCTTGGATCAACTGGCAGCCGGCTAGAAAATAAATCTGTCCCCTTTTTCCCGGACGCCACAAGCCGACCGTCACCGCGCGACCTGGCAATGTGCGAGGCGACGGTCATGCCCTGGCACATCCTGAGCTGGCCGGAGGGCGACTTGCGGACGGTGGTACCCGCCGGCGAGACGCCATTGCTGAAGCGCCCCTTCGTCCACGGTGCCTGGGACTGCTGGCAGGTCTGCGCCGACTGGTACAAGCGCGAGTAGGGGCTTGAGTTCGAAGCTTTCAAGCGCGCCGACGGCTGGTGGGAGAGCAAGGACAACACCAGCCTGTACGAGGTGAACTACGAGGCCGCCGGCTTCTACCGCGTCGACCAGCCACAGCGCGGCGACATGATCGTGACGGAGGTTGGCCGGGCGGCTCACCCGAACCATGCCGGGATTTTCCTCGGTGCTGACCCGGGGCTGCCTGGCGAAGACGCCGAGGCCTTCGGCCCCGGGTCTTTTATGTTGCACCACCTGTATGGGCGCCCGAGCGAAATCATCGTCTTCGGCGGGCCATGGCTTGACCGAACACGCCTGATACTCCGGCATAGCCAAACGAATTAGCCACGTGATCCGACAGGGCTGTGGGCGTGCGGACCAATCAGCGTTTCGTGCCGGGAAGCCCTGGAGCCATGAAGTCGTCAGTATCTGGCTCTTAATGCTAAAAAAATCAATGACTCAGAGTTAAAGCTAATTGATGCGTTTGCCTTGAACGTCAACTAGGACCGACTACTCTTGTCAGCAGTGCAGGTGCCAAGATGATTAGCTAGATTTAAGAAATGGAAATAAATATTAGACGGCACAGCATGGTGTTGTTCAAAGAGGATTTATGACTTTTAATCGTGATAATTGGTTTTGTTGGTGGTCTCAGTAGGATCAATATGGAGCGTGATCTATGAAATTCATCGTTTATAATGTGGCGCGTTCAGAGTTTCGCTTGGCTAAATCAATCTCTAAGCTAAATAGGTTTCCAGTTCAACTCGATTCTGGAACTGCTTGGGTACACATAGAAGATGGTGAGCTGAGTAAAGGAGAAAGGATTGCGTTAGGGGCGAAGTTTAGAATTGCGACATTCAGTTATTTTAGGGAGGCGTACGAGCTGGCAAATCTTCTAAAAATAAAATACCCAACAAGTAAGTTTGTAGTCCCCGGTGCCTCGCCAAAAATTCTCAAATGGGCATTGCTGAGGTTGAACTGCAATGTTGTAACTGTTGACGTAAGTGGGGTGGAGCCGTATCGAGTCTCTATTTTAACAGCGGACAGCAAACTTGATAAGGGGGATAAGGTGGTTGAAGATGGAGGCCGGAAATTTCATTTTAAGTTCGTGGCTCCTCAGTCCCAATTTATTCAGTACCTGAAGAGTAAGATCCAAAAAGATCCGCAAAAGCTGTTCAATACGATCGTTATTTTGGATTTCAATGACTCTGGTAGCGGGTTGTATGCGCTAAAAAGGGATACGGAGAGTCTGTTCAAGGACTTCGGCTTAAGAGTAAATTATAATGGGGTTGATATGGTGCCTGAAGTTATTGCTGTTTCAATTGCTGACTCGCCGGATCCCAGTGTAAATAACCCGACGGAAAAAGATGTGATAAGAAAGCAAATGCGCGACCTGTACTTTAAATCAATCGATGACTCCATTTCTCAGGGGCACAAGGCGGAATTTAAGAATCTTGGTGACGCGATGCAGCTTGGACACCTAAAGGCTAGCATTGGAAGAAATGCTGAGAAACGGGAGTATAATAACTCCGGGCACTGGGCAAACCCTAAAGTTTTGACCGCTGGAAAAGAGCAAGAGAACTACCAGCGTAATAAAAAGCTTTATCAGTCTGCGTTTCAGCTCGAAATCCCTAAACAGCTGTACCAGTACATAATAGATGCAACGTTTGTTGGCGATGGGCGACAAATCGATGCCTAAGTGTATCTGGTCGTTTTTACGGTCGATTCTTGCATAGACCTTGAGCAAACAGAGGTGATAATAGAATACAAGGCTCGTAAATCAAAATAGTTGGGGTGTTTGGACTGCACCGTCTAGTCCGGCGCGGGCTTTTTCGTTCCCAGTGATATTCTGCATCCGTTCCCACAGGAGTGACTTGCATGAAATTTATCCTAGGAGTGCTGGCGGTATCGATGTTGGTGGGGTGTGTATCTCCCGGCGACCTTGAGTTGAAAGCTCCGAGCATTTTGGCCAGTACCGATAAAGACCCTAAGCGTTATGCGCTGTGCGTATTTCCACGGTGGCAGGACGCCCGCAGCGATGTTTCTATGTCCGAGACGGAGCATGGCTATCGGCTGATCGCGGCTAGCAACAATCTGACGGACGAGTTACTGAGCGTCAGAAAGACACTGAAAGGCAGCTCGGTACAGCTGTACCAGCGTATGGCTTGGGCGCCAGGTTATGGGCGTAGCAATATGGAACTGGCGGTGAAAAGCTGCCTGTAAAGCGAACAACAACATCAAGCCGCCTCAGGGCGGTTTTTTTATGCTCGGAGAAATCATGTCAGCCATCATCGCTACCTCTCACGCAAGATCTGTAGAAAAGGGGCAGATTTATTTTTACTTCGCTGCGCTGAGAGTTTTCATCGAATGGATTCGCTTGGATCAACTGGCAGCCGGCTAGAAAGTAAATCTGTCCTCTTTTAGCCCCTATGCCAGAACTCGTGTCTGTCTGTAGTTGACGTTGAGTTGCACGCAATTCTTTATCCCTGACGAGACGCAAACAGCATCGTCCTTCAGCTCGGGCGCGATTCCAATGAGTAGGCTATGGTTCAAGCGGGCGCGTGCCTTAACGTGCGTGAATAGCAAAGCAAAAAAAGGATAGGTTATGCACTCATCCGCTATTTTTCGTGCGGCTTCGCCTGGTCGCTCGCTGCTTCTCTCGCTCGGTCTGCTCGCTGCGGGTATCACCTCGGACGCATGGGCTGAGGATTATCCCCACGCCCAGGAACCGATTGGCACCGTGGAGCAGATCTATGACGGCGCAATGCTCCCCGATCTGGCGGTCAGTACCTACCGCAACATCGACCGGCTGTTCCCCACCCACAGGATTAAAGCCGGCGATCACCCGTATGCGCTGCCGAAATCAGACAAACAGTTGCCCAACGTTCGCTTCACTGTCGGGGACAAAAAGTACGACCTGTATGACTTCGTCGCACTGGACAGCATTACGGCGATGCTCGTGCTCAAGGACGGCAAGATCGTGTTCGAGACCTACCAGCGTGGCAACACCGAGAAAACCCGATGGATGTCGATGTCGATAGCCAAGTCCATCACCTCCACGCTGGCGGCTGCAGCGATCAAAGACGGCCTTATCAAGGGTCTTGATGCGCAAGTGGTGGATTACGTTCCCGAGCTCAAGGGCAGCGCCTATGAAGGTGTGACCGTGCGCAACGTGCTGATGATGTCTTCGGGCGTGAAGTGGAACGAGACCTACACCGATCCGGCGTCCGATCGTCGCGCGCTACTCAAAGCGCAGATATCGCAGAAACCGCGTTCGGCCATGGCCTTGATGGCAAGTTTGCCGCGAGCGGCCGAGCCCGGCACGGCCAACACTTACAGTACTGGCGAAACGCAGGTACTCGGCGAGATCGTCCGTGGCGCTGTGAAGATGCCGCTGGCCGATTATCTATCGCAGAAGATCTGGCAGCCGTTCGGTATGGAGAGTGATGCCCGGTGGTGGCTCGATTCGCCTGATGGCGTGGAAATCGGTGGCAGCGGTATCAGCGCCACGCTGCGCGATTATGGACGCTTCGGGCTGTTTTTCATGAACGGCGGCAAGATCAATGGCACGTCGATTCTGCCCGATGGCTGGGTCAAGGAGGCGACGCTGCCGACCAGCCTCAAAGGCGGTAAGTCCCTGGATTACGGTTACATGTGGTGGACGGCGTGGACCGAGCCATCGGTGAAAGACGGCGCCTATTCGGCGGTCGGTATCCAGGGCCAGAACATCTACGTCAACCCTGCCAATAACGTGGTGATTGTCACCTTCGGTGCCCAGCCCAAGCCGGTTGACAAAGAGCCGATCGACCCGATGGTGTTCTTCGATGCCGTGGTAGCTGCGTTGAAGTAATTCGCGCGTCGGTGAGCCGACTAATCACTGGCTCCGTGGTGATAGCGCCATGCTGGCAGTTTTGTGGTGGGTGGGGTTGAATAGCGCAATCCACGAATGGAGTACGGGTCGGTTTATGCAGTTCAAGCGCGGGTTCAAGATCCTCGGTTTCGCTATGCTTATAGCTATGGCGGCTGGTTGTAAGTCTTACACTGAGAAAGCGGCGGAGGGGTTGCCAAACTCCCATACAGCAGGTATTCGGGCGATAGAGAAGACGCTCACTATTGCCAGCGTAGATGGAGCAGATACCCTATATGCTTTGTATACGCAGCGGACCGAATATCGCTTGTCCCCAGGAAACCATCGCCTGGAAGTAAAGAAGTGGACGGGAACGCGCGCGACTAGATCGATTTTTCGGGACGTTAATCTGAAGGCCGGGCGGGAGTACGGTCTTAAGGCTGTGCCAAGTGAAGACTGGTGGGACTTTAGGATTGATGATATGGAAACTGGTGAGCGGATAGATACTCCGATCATCCCCTAAGCGCTTCACTCGTCCCCCTAATTGCTGCGTTAATCTGACCCAAAAGGAGACAGGGGACAGATTTGTTTTTTGCTTCGCTGCGCTGAGAGTTTTCATCGAATGGATTCGCTTGGAGCAACTGACGGCTAGAAATAAATCTGTCCCCTTTTCCATCTGGCTGTACTACGGCGCTAAGTGGGCCGCGGTGCGAGTCGGCCGCCAATACGGCACGAGCGAAGGCAAGGCCCGGGAGCTGATCAAGGCCGGCGTTACCTGGGTGGATTGCGTCTTGGAGCGGATGAGGGAGGCAGCTTGAAAAAAGAGTTGTCCATATGGAATAGCTCTGTTTTCATAGCACCGTGTTCAGCTTTTCAAGCGCGACACCACAGAGAAAGCCCGGCCATTGCGCCGGGCTTTTTTGTGCTTATATGGAAAGAGAAAGAGCCGGCATTATCGGGCTTTTAGTTTCTGATTGGGCCGCCGATACATTCACCACTCATTTCAAATGGATGTAATCGGATGGTCATCTACTTGCTCCTGTCGGGGCTCGGCTTAATGGTTGCTATGCAGCTGGTCATTTTCTGCGTTGCCATAAAAAATTCGTTACCCCAAGCCATGCTCTGCTTAGTCATACCTTTTTACGTGTACGTCTATGCGAAGAAAGACTCACAAGCGAAGGTGTTCCTCTGGGGTTGGTATTTGGGAATTGTTTTGCTCACTGCGGGGGTCGTGGCCTCAGCTTAAAGATATCTCCACATATTTATGAGCCTCGGCATTTGCCGAGGCTTTTTCGTTTTCGGCTCCACTACACCCATTGCTCTGAGCTGGGAGTGCTGCTGGAGCTGATTCAAATTCAGTCATACCTACGGAGTTGAGCGCATGGAATTCCTGCATCGCCTGCTCGACAAGCTTCACTGGGCACTGGCCGGATTGATTGGCGCGATTGCCACCAGTTTCTGGCACCGTGATGACTTGGTAGACCGAAAGGCCTGGGCCATCTTCATTTTCTCGGGTGCGGTCTGTCCCCATTACCTGAGGGGCGTGATTAGTTCCTATTTCGGGATGGTGGAGCCGCGCAGCGTTTCCGGTGTTGGTTTCCTCTTGGGCACCTTCGGTGGTTCACTCATCGCCGCCATCACCCGGGCCATCAAAGCCGCTGACCTCTGGGCTTTTATTCGCCAGAGGTTCGGGGGAGGCAATCCACCATGAATCTTGAACTGATCAACTTCATCGCCTGCGGCATGATCGCCTTGTGGGCATTCTGGTGCGTGGTAAGTGGCAAGGTGAGGGACGGCATCCTCGGGAAGCTGATCTACTCGGCTATCGCCATCAGCGTGTACGTGGTCACTACCCGGCATGACAGCTTTCTGTTCGGCCCGACCACTGCCGGGCTGACGCTGCACATCGCCCTGGCTCTGGCCGGCATCCATCACCTGTTCATGGTCACCTACTGGCAGCGGGTAAAAGCCTGGATCTGCCGACATCTGAACTGTGAGCATTGCATGCGGTGTGACAAGGCGCCCGGCGGGGTCGAACGCCGACCCAAGTAAGTCGGGGTGCGCTTCTGAATATGCGAAGCCGGGACAGCTGCAAATGGTCCGCCCGTGATCAGCTTGCCTTGCTATTCGAAACGCGCTTTCCTGATATCGCCGTGCTTGTTTTGCAGATAGACGGAGTAAGGCAATAAGAGAGTGTCCGCGACAGCTGAGAGGCCCATGTCGAGTACAATAAGTGCTGGGGCGGGGTGTCCATCGAAGCCAGTGTTTTGCCGTGGTTCCGCATCCAGTGTGCAGTAATCAAAAACTGCACCGCTATAGATTCGTGGAACCGAGTCACAGTGGGAATGCCAGCGAGCCAGTTTACCGCTAGCCACAGCATCATCCCGAAAGGTCGTATTGATCGTCCCGCATCCCGACGCTGAAGCGACCGCGAGCACCAACAGAATGCACCTGAAATTCATTGATTCAAGTCCTTTAGAAGAATTTTGGATTGTAGACGAGTGGGTGGAATCGCGAATTCTCAGTTCATAGGTTTCGACACCTTTCGCGCATCAGCAAATTGTGTCGCGGCACTGGAGAGGGTTATGGCGACGATAAGCGTCAAGCTCAAGTCAACTCGCCGCCGGTGGGTTATTCCGTGGTGAGTTGCGCCGCCTACTTGATCGCCGCTGCCAAGAATGCCGGTTTGCCACAGGGTTTAGTTGTAGCAATTCTGCATGTGCAAGCTCCCGACGAGATAGCGCGTATGGCGACCTGAACGGCGAAGATGAACTAGTCCAGGTCAACACTCGCGAAACTTGTAGCAGAACTGCTTGTGGCGGATGCTGAGCTGGAAAGGCGTGAAACTTTGAAATTTTTGCTGGAACGGGCCCCTCCATTTGATCTCTTTCGAAGTGGTCTTGGGCTAGCTTTATCGCCGATTGGGGGCATCGGCGGTGGAATGGGTGGAACCCTGCATAGCGTTCTGCCGTGCGATGTATTCGCGTCGAAACTGATGAAGCAACACGCCCGAGGACGAATAATCAATGCCCAAGAAACTTCAGGAAAGCAAGACAGCGACGGCTGCTGAAATTGAGCGCTCCATCCAGGCACTGAACAAAGTGGCAGAACGCCTCTGGGGCGATGGTCGGGAGGCTGAGGCGAAAGCCCTGCTCGATGCCTTGGATGCTTTAAACAGGGCGCTCGACAGGATCAGGATTGGAGAGAGCCGCAGGGTTCTTCATTGAGCATTTAGAGTTTTACATGACGCCTGCTCGTTCAATGGGTATCACGATTGCGCTGCAGCCACTCATCGACGACCTCTCCAAGCGTTTTAGGTACGCCATCACGTATCCAGGCCATAAAGCCTTTATCAAATTTAAACTTCGCGCCGCAGTGCTCCACCATGAATCTACGGACGTTCTGTGTGTTTCGGTAATTCTTGCAAACTGGCGTATCTCTTGTGAGCTGATCACTGTGCCAATTAAAACTCATGGGCGCGGGCTCCATGCTGAGTGGTCTAATTTGTGAGTTCATGGCATGGGATGCTTGGCGTCTTGCAAGCGGTATCCACACGTCCACGTAACCCTTCTCTCGGGAGGGTTCGAAATCCGGACTGTACTGCTCGAACTCAGGCGCGTCGGCAAGCTCGTATTCGGATTCAGGCAGCCAGTGATTGAAAATCGTGAAGAACGTCTGATGGATCGTCGAGATGTGGCCTTGGTGTCGAAAAACCACATAGTCTTGCCGCGGCACCCTGAAATACCGAAAAGCCGAAGGAAGACCGTCAACGCAGGACACCTCTGTGCCGGCAATGTACTCAAAACTACCGTCCAGTTCAGGATTACAACACAGGCCATAGCTCCAGCTGTTTACCTGATCTAGAACCTGTCCCAGGTAGGGGGAGAACGCTTGCCATAGGCCGACGATGCCTTCGTTCCTATCGAAGGTAAAACGATCCCCAAGACCCGCTATGAAAAACGCTGCTCTGGTTTCAAAACGGGGTTTGGGGAGTGTTACAAGTTTCCTTTCTTTCATACGTAATGGCTCCACCAGCGAGAGATGTGCATCCTCGTGCCCACGCACCTGCTTCGGAGTGAACCCAAACAGATCGCAGAAGGCGCGCGTAAAAGCTTCATGGGAGCCATAGCCAGCATCCAGCGCTACTTGCAGGATATCCGGTGCGCCTCGACGCAAGGTCAGTGCCGCTTGGCTCAAACGCCGTGCACGGATGTAACGCATCACCGACCAACCCGTCGACACTGCAAACAAACGGGCCAGGGCAAAGGGAGACATGTTGCAATGGCGCGCGACACGTCCCAGATCGAGTTGGGATCCCAGTTCCAGCTCGATGTACCACAAGGCCCTTTCGATACTCAGCATGACGAATCTCGATGAATGCTGAAGCGACGTTATCAAATGAATGGGGACAGTATTTGATCGTTATTGCGGTTTCCGCTTTCCACGCTAGGGCATATGAACGACCTCCACGTCTGCCTGCGTGCATATCAAGGACGAGCCATAAGGCTACTGCCTACACTGGATTAACTCACTCATCGAAGGATATGGAATGCTCATCGTCTTCAGCGGCCTTCCCGGCACCGGAAAAACGACTATCGCCAATGATCTCGCCGCGACAACAGGCGCCATGTACCTGCGGATCGATACTATTGAGCAGGCGATTCGAAACTCGGGCGCTCTTGCGCAAGATGTGGGGCGCAGTGGTTACATGGTCGCCAATGAGCTTGCGCGGAGTAATCTTCGTTTGGGCCGCACGGTCATTGTTGATTGTGTCAATCCCGTCCTCGAAAGCCGAATCGCGTGGAGCGAAATCGCCTCACACGCTGGTGTCCTATTAGCAAATATCCAAGTGGTCTGTTCCGATAAAGATGAACATCGACGCCGGGTCGAAACAAGGATGGTTGATGTTCCAGGGCTGACTCCACCAACCTGGCAATCGGTACTGGATCATGAATATGAGCCATGGGATGAAGCTTCGTTTTGCATAGACACAGCCTTGGTCTCTCCGGTGCAAGCGGTCTCGATGATCATCGACCGATTCCTGTCCCGTGAGTAACGTCGGCGCGCGGCGCAGTCCACTCAGAACTCCGTGTCCAGCGCCAACGCTCCCTGAATCCACCGATCCAAACTCCGGTTTTTTCTGTACCTGCCGTTCATCCATTGCCCGGCACTTGCAGTTGCCCAGACATCTCTGATGTTTAAGCGTGGAAATCCCTCGCGTCAGAACGGAGAGCCAACATGGAAATCGACGAGAATGCCCCTGGGAACAAATCCCAGCAGGACGTAACCCGTGGCACGGATAATGAAACAGGCCACGATCCCAAGAAGGACGGCCCCGAGGTTCCATTGCCGGCGGATGACGAGGCTCCTGTCGAGGAGGATATGTCTGATGTGGAGGCGGCCGATTCGGTGGCGAGTGAGCATCCCGACGCTTAGCTTTTGTCCTTGCTGATTTATGGCAAAAGCGGGCGACTTATGAGTCGCCCGTTTTTTGTAGGTCTCAGTTTCTAAAAGCAACGACTCGGTCCGATTGTCTACCGCTCGCGCTGACATCAATCCGGGGATCTGCTTGATCTTGCGCGAAAAAATGATGCTGGTATGGTGGCGCCTCGTTTAAATCAGCGTTCAAGAGGGATCTTCTATGCACTCATTTTTCGCCAAGACCTTTGGGGGTCTTACTACCAGCTACTACATCCGCCAATTCCTTTTTGGGCTGGTGTTCGCTGTGATGATCATCTCTTTGGCCGCCAATGGCCCTGGAGGAATCGGTGCCAAGCCTGGGCTGATTGTGTTGGCGGTCATCAACTCATTGCTCTATCCGTATTCTCGGTTCGTCTACGAAAGCGTTGTTGGCTACATCATGGGTAACAACGTTTTTTTCGTGAATGCGCTGTTCATGCTGATAGTGAAGGTTTTCACCATGGCGATGTGCTGGTCGTTGGCGATTTTCATAGCACCGGTGGGGCTGGCGTATCTGTTCTGGCGTAATAGCCGGTCGGCGGTTGAGTAAGTCAGCAGTTCAGTGCGTTCGCAGTGATAACTGACGAGAATGGCTAAAGGAAGCCCTACATTGAATCGTAGGGCTCCCTATGACTTCTTTGTTGACACGGTTCCTGTCTTGCGGCCCTGGGTTGTTCAAGTGACGCAGCAAATATTTTAAGAGGCCATCTCTTGTCGAACGTAGAATCTCGCCTGCATGAACTAAAGCTCAATCACATCTACGACGGCTTCAAACAGCTGCTCCCCATTTCTCTGTTCGTCGTTGTATTCGGCGTCGCCTTTGGCCTGGCCGCAGCGCAGTCAGGGCTGAGTGATGTTTCAGCCGTGCTCATGAGCACGCTGGTATTCGCCGGCGCTTCTCAATTTGCTGCGCTGGATCTGTGGGGCCAACAGGTCCCGGTCGTTCCGTTGATGATCACCGTCTTTGCCATCAACGCCCGGCACCTGTTGATGGGCGCCACGCTCTACCCATGGCTACGGGAGCTGCCGGTTGCCAAGCGTTATGGGGTGATGCTGGTGGTCTCGGACGCCAACTGGGCCATGGCGATGCAAGCGTTCAGCCGTGGAAAACCTGGGCTGGGGCTTTTATTTGGCGGTGGCATCGCGCTCTGGGTCGCCTGGATCCTGGGCAGTTGGCTGGGGCTGCACTTTGGCAGCGCCATTGAAGACCCGGTCAGTTTCGGGCTCGACATGGTGATGGGGTGTTTCCTGTTGGCGATGGTCGTGGGCGGGAAGAAGAACCTGCGCATGCTCATCATCTGGACGGTGGCGGCCTGTTCATCGCTGTTGGCCTACTGGTATCTGCCGGCTAACAGTCATGTCGTGGTGGGGGCTTTGGCGGGAGGTATTCTGGGCGCGTTGTGGATGGAGAAAAAACAATGAATATCGACACGGCGGGCCATGGCACCCTGATCATCATCCTGATCATGGCCATCGTGACGTTGGCGACCCGCTGGGGCGGTGTTTTCGTGATGTCGTTCGTGCCGATCAACTATCGGGTGCAACAATTCATCACGGCGATGTCCGGCTCGGTATTGGTGGCCGTGCTTGCCCCGTTGGCGATCGAGGGTGACAACGGCGCGCGCCTGGCTTTGCTGAGCACTGCAATCATCATGGTGATCGTGAAGAAACCTCTGCCGGCGATTGCGGCCGGGATACTTGCAGCCGCTTTAGTCAGGCAGTTGTGAAGCCATGTCGCCCGCTCACAAGCGGGCGATGAATTCCAAGCAACACAGGTCAGAAGTTCAGGGCCAATGCCTCCCCAAACGAGTGGTCCTGAACGCCGGCCATGAAGTGCAGTGGCATCTTCTGTTTCGCCTCGACCGGCGCAATGTCAAAACTACCGACTATTTGACTGTGAAGTGCACGTAGCCGTATCGACTCTTCTTCCTTTGCCTTTGCCATTCTCGCGTGGTTCGCTGCGATTTCATTGAGAGTTGACACGGTACATCTCCGGTGACTGACCAGCAGTGATAAGACGGCCGCCGCGTCAGGGTTACGTCGCCCTGGGGCTGCCATGACAAGTCGGTGCAAACCCTGAGCCAGACGTGGCGGCGAAATGCGCGTCACCTTCCATTAGCGACGAATGGTGGGCACCGGGAAACTCTAACCGCCCACAGATGAATATTTAAAGACGCGGGGGACTTCTCAAGCGTCTGTGTCGGCGCCATAGCCGTCCGGCATGCCTGCCGTCTTGCTGAAGAACGCGACCACGGTGATGCCGATCAGGCTGGTGGCAAGCGCCAGCAGCAGGATCACCTGCTGCGTTCCGACGGGCGCTGCCAGCAGTGCGACCAGCAGCCCCGCCAAGGGCTGTGACAGGTTGTTGAGCAGGGTAATGACGCCGACGGTCTTGCCAAAATCCTTGGCTGGAATGACCTGCTGGCGAATGCTGCGCATGTAGACGTTGAACATCTTGTCGAAGCCGACGATCAGCAGAAATCCGACGACGTAACCCCACACTGTCGGGCTGAATGCTGTGATGAAGGCGCCGGCGGCGATCAGCGTGTAAGACACACTGCCCAAGACTCTCAAGGGCAAGGTCACCCGCGCCAGGAAGAACAGAATGATGATAGTGGTCACGGCCCCGGCTGCCTGTAACCAGGCGTAGTAGTCCTTGCCGGCGCTGTACTCGCCGATCACCATGGCCGCCGAGGTGGCGAGGGTGACGCCGATGATCAGGTTGACCCCTACGGCCAGGCCGATGATTTTTTTCAGCTCGGCCAGGTTGCGGATGTGACCGAAGGCAATGCGCAGCGGGTTCAGCCAGACGTCGTGATGTTGCTCGAAGGTTTCCAGCGTAACCGCGCTGGTGCGCTGCCAGAACAGCATGGCCAGGTCCGCCAGCAGGAACAGTACGGCAATCGCCAGCACCACCCAGTGCCAGGCCCATACCTCCAGCATCAGCGCGGCGATCAGCGGGCCCAGCACCAGCCCGGTCTGGTCGGCGATCTGCGAGTACGACAAGGTCTTGGTGTAGGTGTAATGCTTGAAGATGTAGGGCATCACCACTTCGCGAGCCATGATGCCCTGGGTGGTCCATACACCGCAGACCGCCGAGAGGGCGACGATCCAATAAATGCCGCCAAAAATCATGAAGAGCACCACGGCGGCGATGCACATCACGGCGCGATAAACCTGGCTGATGTGCAGGATTCGAATGGGCGAGAACTTGTCGCACAACGCCCCGCAGATCGGGAACGACAGAAAGCGTGGCAGGGATTCGACGAAGAAGGCCAGGCCCGCCCAGGAGACGCTTTGGGTGGTCTGGAAAACAATCAGCGGGACGATGAACAGCAGTATCTGGTCGGCCAGCCGTGAGAGGAACATTGAAACGAAAAAGGCCAGGTAATCCTTGCGCATGGAGCTCCTTGGAAACGTCGTTGTACGGTATCGGGCCTTGCTGTCAGCGCGCAGTATGATATGGAACTAATATCACTGTTAGCCTCTATATTCACAGGGATGTTCCCTTTTCAGTGAGAACCACCATGTTCAAATCGCGCTCGTTGATTGTTGCGGTTACCTGCTTCGCCCTCGTGGCGGGTTCTACCGCTGTAGTGGCGAACCCGGGTAACGACAAAGGGAACGCCAAATTCGATCAAGGCCAGGGTCAAGGACAAGGAAACAAAGGCGGGCAGGGCAACAAGGGCGGTCAAGGCAACCCAGGTAGCAATCAGGGCGGCAAAGGTAACCAGGGCGGCAAGGGCAACCCATCGGGTGGTGATTGGCACAACGGCCCCAGCATCGACCGCGGCGGCATTCTCGGCCTGGTGAGCGGTCACCGTGATTATTGGAGCCCCGGTCCGCCACTGCCGCCGGGTATCCAGAAAAACCTCGCCCGAGGCAAGCCGTTGCCACCGGGCATTGCCAAGAAGCTGGACGGGCGCTTGCTGGGGCGCCTGCCGCACTATGACGGGTACGAATGGCAGCAGGTGGGCACGGACCTGATTCTGGTGGCGATTGCCACCGGCATCATCTATGAAGTGCTTAACGGTGCGTTCGACTAAAGCGCCAATGGAATAAATAGCAGCCTCATTCGGAGTGATGCCAGTCAGTTAAGCGAATCGCCTGTGGGAGTGAGCAAGCCCGCTCCCACAGGTTTTGCATCAGCTTTCAAGTTGTCGCAGGCGCTTGTACAAGGTGTTGCGGCTGACCCCCAGCCGCCGCGCCAGGTGCGAAATGTTCCCCCCCACCGCCTGCAATTGGCGGTTCAGGTCCTCGACATCGTTCAGGTCGACCGTCAGCGGCTCCGGTGTTTCCACCGGCTCCATTTCAAGATCAATGAAGAAGTCGTCAGGCAGATGTTCCGGGCGGATCGGCTGCTCTTCGGCCATCGCCAGGGCCACTTGCAGCACGCTGCTGACCTGGCGCAGGTTGCCTGGCCATGGATGGCGTTCGAACAGATCCAGCACTTCGCGGCTCAGGCCGGCCCATTGTGTGGGTTCACGGTGGTGCTCCCAAAGACGTTTGAACAGGGCCTGTTTGTCATTGCGTTCGCGCAGGGGCGGCAGTTCCAGGGTCAGGCCGCCGATGCGGTAGTACAGGTCTTCGCGGAACCGGCCCAGTTGTACCTGTTCGCGCAACGAGCGGTTGGTGGCGGAGATGATGCGAATGTCCACCGGGAACAGCTCGGCGCTGCCCACCGGTTGTACGCAACGCTCTTGCAATACTCGCAGCAATCGGGCCTGAGTCGGGAGGGGCATGTCACCGATCTCATCGAGGAACAGGGTGCCGCGGTCGGCCTTGCGGATCAGGCCGATACTGCCTTTTTGATTGGCGCCGGTGAAGGCGCCTTTTTCATAACCGAACAGTTCCGATTCCACCAGCTCGGCGGGGATCGCCGCGCAGTTGACCGCAATGAACGGCTGCTTGCTGCGGGAGCTGGCCTGGTGAAGGGCTTTGACGAACACTTCCTTGCCGACCCCGGTTTCGCCGTGGATCAGCAGTGGAATGTCCTTCTCCAGCAAGCGCTCGGCCTGGCGTACGGCTTTTTCCACGCGGCTGTCGCCGAAGTGCAGGGTATTGAGGCTGATCACGTTCGCGGCGGGGGCGGACGAGGGCGCTGGCTCGCTGAAGACCCGGGCCTTGACCGTCACCTGTTGCGGGCGTCTGAGCAAACACTGGAAGCGATTGCTCCCCGACGCTTGCAGGGCGAACGGCAGGCCGTCGGGCTGGTTCAGCAGCTCCAGCAGCGAAACCTTGAACAGGCTTTCGATGCTCACCCGTGACAGGCGCAGGCCCAGCAGATTGTCGGCGCGGCGGTTGGCGGAGAGCACCTGGCCGGTTTCATCGAAAATCAGCAGCCCGGCCCATTGGCTGTCGAGGTTGTTCAAGCCGGTGTTGAAGGTCAGTTGGAAATGCTCACCGCGAAACAGGTTGAGGATCAGCCGGTTTTCCACGGTCTGGCTCATCATCTTGACCATGCCCAGGGTGTGGGAGGGCGGCAGGTAGCTGTCGCTGGAAACGTCCAGCACTGCGATGACCTTGCGCTCGGCGTCGAAGATCGGCGCGGCGGAGCCGGTCATGAAGCGGTTGGCCTTGAGGAAGTGTTCATCGTGTTCAATGTGCACCGCCTGTTCACAGGCCAGTGCCGTGCCGATGGCATTGGTGCCGCTGCAGCGCTCCATCCAGCTCGCCCCGGCGCTGAAACCATGGGCCAGTTTCGGTTCGATAAAGCGCTGGGTCCCCCACGAGGTCAGCACCTGGCCCTGGTTGTCGGCCAGCATGATCAGGCAATTGGAGTTGCTCAGGATATTCTCGTAATACGGCAGGACTTCCTGGTGGGTGGTCTGCACCAGCGAATGCTGGCTTTCCAGCAACTGGGCAATGCCTTCGGCGGGCAATTGATCGAAGGCAGGCACACTCTGGTGATTCAGGCCAAAGGCGCGGCAGCGGGACCAGGAGGCCTGGATGATGGCTTCGTGGGACAAGGCTGGAGCAGGTGCGGCCATGGGGCACTCTCGCAGATGTTGTTTTTATTGTTGTGATAAGTCTCGCACATCCTCCTTGTGCTGGGGCATGCCTGAATGCCACTTGATACACGAAACCTGTGGGAGCGAGCCTGCTCGCGATAGCGTTTGATCAGTAGCATTGATGGGCCTGACACAAAGCTATCGCGAGCAGGCTCGCTCCCACAGGATCGAAGTCAGGCCGGCCGAAAACCTTTATTCAGTGTTGTTCAAAATTGTTCATTGTCAACCAGCAATCTGTTCAGTTGTTCAGTCAGGTTGTTCATTTTCGTTCATCAACGAACGTTCTTTTCTGAAGGAAAAGAGAAAAAATCAGCAGGATCATGAGCTTGTGATTTCTGGCACGGCTTTCGCTTTTAGACTCGGGTCGCTTGACTCCAAATAATAAAAAGGCCGAGCCATGTCATTAACGCTTGAGCACATTTGTCGCACCGTCGAAGGCCAGACCTGGATCGACGATGCCAACCTGAGTTTCGAACCCGGATCGTTCAACGTTCTGCTGGGCCGCACGCTGTCCGGCAAGACCAGCCTCATGCGCCTGATGGCCGGTCTGGACAAGCCCGACAGCGGTCGCATCCTGATGAACGGCGTTGATGTCACCCAGCGCCCGGTGCGCCTGCGCAACGTGTCGATGGTCTATCAACAGTTCATCAACTACCCGACCATGACGGTGTTCGAAAACATCGCCTCGCCGCTGCGCCAGGCCGGTGTGTCCAACGAGGTGATCCAGAGCAAGGTGCTGGAAACCGCGAAGATGCTGCGTATTGAGAAGTTCCTGCAGCGTCACCCGCTGGAATTGTCCGGCGGCCAACAGCAGCGCACCGCCATGGCCCGGGCACTGGTCAAGGACGCCGAACTGATCCTGTTCGACGAGCCCCTGGTGAACCTGGACTACAAGCTGCGTGAGGAACTTCGCCAGGAAATGCGCGAACTGTTCCAGGCCCGCCACACCATTGCCGTCTACGCCACCACCGAACCCAACGAAGCCCTGGCTTTGGGCGGCACCACGACGATTCTGCATGAGGGTCGGGTGATCCAGAGCGGCAAGTCGGCCTCGGTGTATCACCAGCCGCAAACCGTACTGGCCGCCGAGCTGTTCTCCGAGCCACCGATCAATCTCATGCCGGGCCGCATCGCCGGCAATGAAGTAAGTTTCGCCAATTTCGTGCACTTTCCGCTGAACGTCGATCTGCGGCCGGTGGGCGAGGGTGAGTTCCGCTTCGGCGTGCGGCCCAGTCATATTTCCCTGGTGCCGAGCAACGACGACGACCTGGAACTGGCGGTGACCGTCGAGGTGGCCGAGATCAGCGGTTCGGAGACATTCCTGCACGTGCGCAACGAGCATTTCCTGCTGGTGCTGCACTTGTCCGGCGTCCATGAATACGACGTGGATGAGCCGATCCGCATCTACATTCCGACCCACAAACTGTTTGTCTTCGATGCCCAGGGCAAGCTGGTCCAAGCCCCAGGCCAGCGTATTGCGAGGGTTGCCTGATGGCTGAAATTCGTTTGCAGAACCTCGCCCACAGCTACACCAGCACCCCGGCGGGCCCAGAGGATTACGCGATCCGCGAGATGAACCACATCTGGGAGCAGGGCGGCGCCTATGCGTTGCTCGGGCCATCGGGCTGCGGCAAATCCACCTTGCTCAATATTATTTCCGGACTGCTGAGCCCCTCCGAAGGCCAAGTGATGTTCGACAGCAAAGTCGTCAACGACCTGACCCCGGAGCGCCGCAACATTGCCCAGGTGTTCCAGTTCCCGGTGGTGTACGACACCATGACGGTGTTCGACAACCTGGCCTTCCCACTGCGTAACCAGGGCATGGCCGAGGCGAAAATTCACACCAAGGTGCAGGAAATCGCCGAGGTCCTGGACCTGCAGAACCTGCTGGACAAAAAGGCCCGCAACCTCACCGCCGATGAAAAACAGAAAGTCTCCATGGGGCGCGGGCTGGTGCGCGACGATGTGTCGGCGATCCTCTTCGATGAACCGCTGACGGTGATCGACCCGCACCTGAAATGGAAACTGCGGCGCAAGCTCAAGCAGATCCACGAGCAGTTCAATATCACCATGGTCTACGTCACTCACGACCAGTTGGAAGCTTCTACCTTCGCCGACAAGATCGCGGTGATGTATGGCGGTCAGATCGTGCAGTTCGGTACGCCTCGGGAGTTGTTCGAGCGTCCGAGCCACACCTTTGTCGGCTATTTCATCGGCAGCCCGGGGATGAACCTGATCGAGGTCACGGCACAACCCGGCGGCGTCGGTTTCGCTTCCACCCACTTTCCGCTGTCCGAAACGTTGCAACGCGGTATTGCCCAGGCCGAAGGCAAAAGCCTGAAGGTCGGTATTCGTCCTGAATTTGTCCATGTCTGGGACGGGCCTTACGACGATGCGATGCGGGCCGATGTGGTCCACGTCGAGGACCTGGGCACCTACAAGATCCTCACCCTCAACCTCGATGGCGCGCCGATCAAGGTGCGCCTGGCCGAAGACAAACCGGTGCCCGAAGGCACTGCGTACATCAGTTTTCCGGGCCAATGGCTGATGGTGTATGCCGATGAATACTTGCTGGAACCGTTGAGCGAGGTGCAGCCATGAACAAGGTGCAGAACAACAAGGCCTGGTGGCTGGTGTTGCCGGTGTTCCTGCTGGTGGCGTTCAGTGCGGTGATCCCGATGATGACCGTGGTCAACTATTCGGTGCAGGACATCTTCGACCAGTCCAGTCGTTATTTCGTCGGTGCCGATTGGTACAGGCAGGTGCTGCTCGATCCACGGCTGCACGACTCGTTACTGCGCCAGTTCATCTATTCGGCGTGCGTACTGCTGATCGAGATTCCGTTGGGCATCGCCATCGCCCTGACCATGCCGACCAAGGGCAAATGGTCGTCCCTGGTGTTGATCATCCTGGCGATCCCGCTGCTGATTCCATGGAACGTGGTGGGCACCATCTGGCAGATTTTCGGCCGCGCCGACATCGGCCTGATGGGCTCCACGCTCAACGCCATGGGCATCAACTACAACTATGCGGCCAACACCATGGACGCCTGGGTCACGGTATTGGTGATGGACGTCTGGCATTGGACGTCCCTGGTGGCGCTGCTCTGCTATTCCGGGTTGCGGGCGATTCCGGACGTGTATTACCAGGCCGCGCGAATTGACCGGGCCTCCAACTGGGCGGTGTTCCGGCATATTCAGTTGCCGAAAATGAAGAGCGTGCTGCTGATCGCGGTGATGCTGCGCTTCATGGACAGCTTCATGATCTATACCGAGCCGTTCGTGCTCACCGGCGGCGGGCCGGGTAACGCCACCACGTTCCTGAGCCAGACCCTGACTCAGATGGCCATCGGTCAATTCGACCTGGGCCCGGCGGCTGCGTTTTCCCTGGTGTACTTCCTGATCATTCTGTTGGTGTCGTGGCTGTTCTATACCGCCATGACTCATTCCGACGCCAACCGTTGAGGCCCGCGCCATGAGCAAGAGAAAGCTGATTCCGTTGCTGATCTACATCCTGTTCCTGCTGGTGCCCATCTACTGGCTGCTGAACATGTCGTTCAAGAGCAACACCGAGATCCTCGGCACCCTGACGCTGTGGCCCCAGGATTTCACCTTCCAGAACTACAAGGTGATCTTCACCGACCCGAGCTGGTACACCGGTTACCTGAACTCGCTGTACTACGTCAGCCTGAACACGGTGATTTCCCTGGCTGTGGCGTTGCCGGCGGCCTATGCGTTTTCCCGCTACCGGTTCCTGGGGGACAAACACCTGTTCTTCTGGCTGCTGACCAACCGCATGGCGCCGCCAGCGGTGTTCCTGCTGCCGTTCTTCCAGCTGTACTCGTCCATCGGGCTGTTCGACACTCATATCGCTGTGGCCTTGGCCCATTGCCTGTTCAACGTGCCGCTGGCGGTGTGGATCCTCGAAGGGTTCATGTCCGGGGTGCCGAAAGAAATTGACGAGACTGCCTACATTGACGGCTACAGTTTCCCCAAGTTCTTCGCGAAGATCTTCATCCCGTTGATCGGCTCCGGCATCGGCGTCACGGCGTTTTTCTGCTTCATGTTTTCCTGGGTCGAACTGTTGCTGGCGCGCACCCTCACCTCGGTGAATGCCAAGCCGATCGCGGCGGTCATGACCCGCACGGTCTCGGCATCGGGTATCGACTGGGGCGTGCTGGCGGCGGCGGGGGTGTTGACTATCCTGCCAGGCATGCTGGTGATCTGGTTCGTACGCAACCATGTGGCCAAGGGCTTTGCCCTGGGCCGGGTCTGAGGAGACGATGATGGAATGGATGAACTGGACCGGCCCGACGGCGGCCTTCTTTGGTGTCATCGCCTTGCTGCTGGCAGGCATGACTACGTGGGAACTGCGTTCGCCGAGTATCCCTCGGCGCGGTTTCCTGCCGATTGCCACCACCCGTGGCGATCGGTTGTTTATCGGTCTTCTCGGTAGCGCCTACCTGCATCTGCTGGTGATCGGCGCCACCGACTGGAGCATCTGGATAGCGTTCGCGTTGTCTTTGGTGTGGCTGTTGGCAGTGATGCGGTGGGGCTAGTCGAAGGTTCGACGATCAGGCTCTTAAACCCAAACAGGAGGTCTCTATGTTCGATAAAAACAATAAGCTGCGACATAGCGTTTCATTGGCAGCCGTGCTGGCACTCAGCGGGTTGAGCGCTGCGGCCTGGGCCGACGCCTATGAAGACGCGGCGAAAAAATGGATTGGCAGTGAATTCAAGCCGTCTACCCTGACAGCCGAACAGCAGCTCGAAGAGCTCAAGTGGTTCATCAAGGCGTCCGAGCCATTTCGCGGCATGAAAATCAACGTGGTGTCGGAAACCATCGCCACCCACGAATATGAATCCAAGGTGCTGGCCAAGGCCTTCAGGGACATTACCGGGATCGAGCTGACCCACGACCTGTTGCAGGAAGGCGACGTGGTGGAGAAGCTGCAGACCCAGATGCAGTCGGACAAGAACATCTACGACGGTTGGGTCAATGACTCGGACCTGATCGGCACGCACTTTCGCTACGGCAAGACCGCATCGATCACCGATATGATGGCCAACGAAGGCAAGGCCTACACCTCGCCGACCCTGGATCTCAAGGACTTCATCGGCACTTCGTTCACCACCGCGCCGGACGGCAAGCTCTATCAACTGCCGGACCAGCAGTTCGCCAACCTGTACTGGTTCCGCGCCGACTGGTTCGAGCGGGCCGACCTGAAGGCCAAGTTCAAGGAAAAGTACGGCTACGAGCTGGGTGTACCGGTGAACTGGTCGGCTTATGAAGACATTGCCAAGTTCTTCACTGAAGACGTCAAGGAAATCGACGGTAAGCGCGTCTACGGTCACATGGATTACGGCAAGAAGGATCCGTCCCTGGGCTGGCGCTTTACCGATGCCTGGTTCTCCATGGCCGGTGGCGGCGACAAGGGCCTGCCCAACGGCTTGCCGGTGGACGAGTGGGGGATTCGCGTCGAGAATTGCCATCCGGTCGGCTCCAGCGTGACCCGTGGCGGCGACACCAACGGCCCCGCGGCTGTGTTCGCCACCACCAAATACGTGGACTGGATGAAGAAGTACGCGCCACCGGAAGCGGCGGGCATGACCTTCTCCGAATCCGGCCCGGTGCCGTCGCAAGGCAACATCGCCCAGCAGATCTTCTGGTACACCGCTTTTACGGCCGACATGACCAAACCGGGCCTGCCGGTGATGAACGCCGATGGCACGCCGAAATGGCGCATGGCGCCGTCGCCGCGCGGACCGTATTGGGAAGAGGGCATGAAGCTGGGCTATCAGGACGTGGGCTCCTGGACGTTCCTCAAGTCCACGCCTGAGAAGCAGAGGCTGGCCGCCTGGCTCTATGCGCAGTTCGTGACGTCCAAGACCGTATCGCTGAAGAAAACCATTGTAGGTTTGACGCCGATTCGTGAGTCGGACATCAACTCTCAGGCCTTGACCGATCTGGCGCCGAAACTCGGTGGGCTGGTTGAGTTCTATCGCAGCCCGGCCCGTGTGCAATGGACCCCGACCGGGACCAACGTGCCGGACTATCCACGCCTGGCTCAGCTGTGGTGGAGCCACATCGCCGAAGCCGCCAGCGGCGAGAAGACTCCGCAACAGGCACTCGACGGGTTGGCCAAGGATCAGGACGCAATCATGACCCGCCTGGAACGCTCCAAGGCCCAGGCCACCTGCGCCCCGAAAATGAACCCTGAGCGCGACGCGCAATACTGGTTCGACCAACCGGGCGCACCGAAGCCGAAACTGGCCAACGAGAAGCCTAAGGGTGAAACCGTGAGCTACGCCGAGCTGCTGAAATCATGGGAGGCGGCGCGTAAATAAGCTGGACCTGCAATGAATGAACGGCACCGCAAGGTGCCGTTTTTTTTTTGCTGCCGGCCCCTCGACGCGCAAAACGGTGGGAGCAAGGCTTGCCCGCGATGGCGGTGGCACATCCCGCATTAATGCCAACTGACCCGCCGCCATCGCAAGCAGGCTCGCTCCCACAGGGGGATTGGGTGGCGGAGTTGAATCAGCCCGCCTTGGCCGGGCTGGTAGGAGGGTGTCCGGCCACTGGCGATGGCCCGGCTTTCATCAGGGCCTCCAATGCTTGGCGGTAGGTGCTGCCCGCCAGGTTCATACTGTTGTTGTGGGTTGCGCCTGGCACCAGCAACAGACGCTTTGGCTCCAGGGCGGCGTTGAATAATTGTTCGCTCAAGCGTGGCGGGACGTAGCGGTCGGCGGCGCCGTGCACCACCAGCAACGGCATGTTGATCTCGCGGATCTTGTCGATGGAGTCGAACTTCTGCGACAGCAGCCAGCGCACCGGCAGGGAGGTGTTCGCCATGGCGGTGGCGACATCGCCCAGGGAGGTGAACGTGGATTCGATGACCAGACCTCGGGCGGGCACGAGGCTACCGTCTTTCGCTGCCTTCTGGCCAAGCTCCGCGGCGAGGTCTACCGCCACGGCGCCACCCAGTGAATGGCCGTAGATCAGCCGCAGGGCCGGGTCCGGTTGCAGCACTTCAAGACGCTGCCAGGCAATGCGCGCATCTTCATAGACGCTGGCTTCCGACGGCAGATCGCCCTGGCTTTTGCCGAAACCACGGTAATCGATGGCCAGCACCGAAAAGCCCAGGGCCCTTAACTGCCGAATACGAAACAACTGACCGGTCAGGTTCCAGCGCACCCCGTGCAGGTACAGAATCGCCGGCGCGTTCTTGCGTTCGGCCGGCCACCACCAGCCGTGGATATTTTCCCCGGCCTTGAAGCTCTTGGGCTTGAGGTCGAACTCCTGCACGTCGCCCGGCAAGCCGCTGAACCAGGTTGCCGTACCCGGCTCGATCCGAAACACCAGTTCACGTTCCTTGTGCTGCAACACGCCACAGCCCACCGGCAGCCCGACCACCATCGCGCTCATGCACAGCAAAGCCAGCCAGCGTCGCCCAAGACGGGAGATAAGAGACGAAGACATCGATGCGATTCGCTACTCAAGATCAAAGCTGCCTTTTAGCAGATTCTGCTCAGAGTACGCAGGGATTTCGGACGGTGTGCCCGTGGCGAGGGAGCAAGGTCCTGATTCTTTCTGATCACGCCCAAGTCGATGTCGACGTCCAGGAGACGCAGACTCATTGATTGCGCGAAGCGATCAACCAGCGTGCCTCGCTGATGCGGCGGGCTTTGGTGACTGAGATGATCTTGTGGGGAGGGAGTAAATCCCCCCACAAGATAAAGCCTTCATGGCAGCGGGGGAATTACGCACTCTCAAGCTGAACTGGCTCAAATGTCCGCTCAGTCTTGCCATACCCCACCTTCGGCACTCCCGCCAGGCGCTGATGCAGCACCTGGGTCAACGAGCAGCCAGGAGCCAGGTAGGCGTCGCCGAAGTCCCCATCCAGTTGCACCGGATGAACAATCACCTCCAGCAAACCATGGTCCGGTGCTGCGGTGTGCTGCAAATCGGCCGGCGTGCAGACATAGTCAGCCGTCGCGCCGCATAAACGACGCAGGCGGCGGTTGAGCAAGGCCTTGAAGATGCGCTTGGGTACAGTCAGGTTTGCTCCTAGGTTACGCGCCAGGCGAATGGGCACACCTTGGCGCGCAGCGAAGCGCGCGACCTGTTCTCCGATGGGCCAGATGTTGTGCACGTGCTGATGCGAGTCCAGGTGGCTTGGACGCAATCCGTGATCCAGGCAGCGTTGCCATTGCGCCTGAAGTTCGTCCTCTATTGCCGCGATGTCTTTTGAGCCCAGACGTAGGCAATAGCGTGACAGACTGAAGTCGAACTGGCCGTGCGCATCGCAAAACGCCGGGCGCGACTTTATAGCCTGGCTCAACGGCTGCCCATGGCTGAGATTGAAATGCAGGCCGATGCGCCCGTTGAGCCGGGGCTGTCGGGACTGTACGCACGCCTGCTTGAAGCCCGGCATATTGGCCATTATGGTCGCGGAACTGATGAGGCCTGCTTCGAAGGCTCGAACGATTATCGTGTTTTCACTGAAGCACAGTCCGAAGTCATCAGCGTTGATGATTACTTGGTGGGGCATGGGAGATCTCCTTTTCCTTGGGGATAGAAGGTGAATCTGTTGCGGTGGTTTTTTGGGGCGGGTGTTTGCGAAGCCAGGGTTTAAGACTTTTCCAGAGCCGCAAGGCGAGCCCGAGGATCAGGCCATCGGGTTGCCACGAATAAAAACTCCAACGCCAGTGCTCCAGTTGTCCGGTCATGCGTTCGTGCAATTGATGGCTGGAATTATCGAGACTGACCCGTGACGCATCGATCCACCGCCAGTTTTCGTCCAGCCCCCAGCGGATCCATTCTTCGAGCAATACACGGCCGCTGCCCAGGTCGGCATGCTGCGGCAGGAACGCCAGGTTGTAGTCATACAGTCGCCCCTGGTCCAACAGACCGAGGCGATAGCTTATGCACTCGCCGTTCAGTTCCAGCATCACTATCCGCACCAGGCCTTGGGCGGCGAGGGCGGTGAAGGCGTGATTCATCCACTGACGGCGCCTGGGGTCGGCGAAGATCCCGACACCTTCCTCGCCTTTCCAGCTGGCGGCCTCGACATCGGCAATCGCCCGCAACAGCTGCCCCATGCTGATAGCGTCCGGCGTCACTCGACGGATTTCGGCGCCGCAAGCGGCGATTCGCTTGCGCGCCCGGCGCAGTTTGTAGCGTGGATCGCCGGAAACTTCCTGATGGTCGCTGTCGCTGATCAGGTGCGCCGGAACCCGGCAACTGAGCCGCCGCTCTCCGGTGGAACTCAGTGCCATCCAGGCGCTAAGAACGCTTTGCTCGCCAACCGGCTCCACCACTTCATTCAGTTGCAGCATCGCGTGGGGCACATGCTGACGGATCTGCATCAGCGCCTGGCCCATGCCTTCGGCGTCCAGGCGCGCCATCAGAGCGATGCGGTCGGCCAGGGGGTAACCCAAGTGATGCAATACTCGGAACCGCAGTCCGCTGATACGCTCACGTCCCGAAACCAGGGGCAGGCATAGAGACAGGTCCTGGTCCTGCCAGCCCAGTAGCACATGCAATTGCTGATCGGGCAACAGGGCAAATTCCGCCGCTTGCAGCCAGGCCAGGGTGTTGAACGGTGTTGCGTCGGACACCTGGGATCGCAGCTGTTCGTAAGCTGAAACAGGAAAGTCCGCCGCGCCCAGAGAGCGACACCATTGAAAGCGGATCGCCATGGACGTCAGGCCGCCGCAGTCGATGCAACCGGCTTGGCCGGTTTACGAAAAGAGTCCAGTATCGAGCCGGTGTAAAACGTGTCACGGAAGAAACGCCAGCTGCCGAACAAGCAATACATATGGGTGATCTGGCCGCGCTCCTGATAGTCCATGCGCAGGTGCAGCTTGGCGGCTGGAATGTTCCGCCGCTCGAAGACGTCGACTACTCTGTTGCAACCCTGCCTGGCCATGGCTTTCCACAGATCCAGCTGGATATCCACCGATAGCTGGGTCCCCCAGTAAGCTCGGTACAGTTCACCGCCGAACTCGAAGAACTCACCCGGTTTGACCGGGAACCAGCAGCGAAAGAAATGGCGGTCGAAATAGTCCCGTGTACTGCCCCAGATGAAAGCGACGGTGTCGCCCTTGTCGTCCAGGTACATCAGTCCGGTGTGGCCTTCGGCAGCCAGTTCGCGCATGGTCTCGACACGGTCGCCAAAGTACCTGGCGAAGGCATCGGCATTGCTGGTGGTAATGGGTTCCCGGCGCAACGGCGTATAGGGCCTGAGGTTGTTAGGCTGTATCGGGCTGACCAGATCGCGTTCCATCCACACCAGTTGCTCGTGGAAATATACGTAGTGTCTGCACAGCTGCTTTAGAACGGCGCGCAGGCCTTTTTTCTGAATGAGATCACGCAATTTTTGCAGAACGTTCATGGTACCTCCTGACGGGGGGCGGGTTGGGGAGTGGCCCCCATCGCGAGCTGGCTCGCGATGGGGTTTTGGCTGACGAGCGCACTCATGCTGATGTCCCCATCAGCCTCCGGCGCATCGGCAGCAAGTCGCTGGGCAGGATGATCTGTGTCTGCCACGGCGCCACACCGCTGAGACGGCAAGGAGCGATACCCTTGGAGCCGGATCGCCATGGACATCAGGCCGCCGCAGTCGATGCAACCGGCGGGACCGGTTTTTGAAAAGCGCCCAGTGCCGAGCCGCGGTAAAACGTGTCGCGGAAAAACCGCCAGCGGCCAAACAGGCAATACACGTGGGTGATTTGGCCGCGCTCGCGATAGTCCATGCGCAGGTGCAGTTTGACGGCTGGAATGTTCTGCAGGTCGCAGACGTCGACTACCTTGTCGCTGCCTTTGTCGGCCATGGTCTTCCAGAGGTCCAGCTGTACGTCCACGGACAACTGGCTGCCCCAATAGGCGCGGATCATTTCCCCGCCGAACTCGAAGAACTCGCCCGGCTTGACCGGGAACCAGCAACCATAGAAGTGGCGGTCGAAATAGTCGCGTTGACTGGCCCAGATGAAGCCGATGGTATCGCCCTTGTCGTCCAGGTACATCAGGCCGGTGTGGCCTTCGGCTGCCAGCTCACGCATGGTCTCGACACGGTCGCCGAAGTGAGTGGCGAAAGCGTCGGCGTTGCTGGTAGTGATGACTTCCCGGCGTACCGGTGCGTAAGGCTTAAGCTTGCAAGGTCGCACAGGACTGACCAGATCACGCTCCATCCATATCAGTTGGGAGTGGAAAAACACGTAGTGTCTGCACAGCTGTTTGAACACAGCGCGCAGGCCTTTCTTCTGGATGCGATCACGCAATTTTTGCAGGGACTTCATGGTGCCTCCTGACGGGTGGCTTGTTGGGAGAAAAGGGGCGTGTTCCAGTCCATGGCAAAACAGGGTGTCTCCGGGCAGGAGAAACCCGATCTGATGGGTTTGCATCGGCACCGGGCCGACCCCATCGCGAGCAGGCTCGCTCCCACATTGGAGGTGTAGCGGCCGCAGCTCTTGTGCTCGGCGGCGAGCCACTGTGGGAGCGAGCCTGCTCGCGATGACGATCTGCCTGACGACGGCGTTCATGCGGATTTCCCCATCAGCATCTGCCGCATCGGCAGCAGGTCACTGGGCAGGATGATCAGCGTCTGCCATAGCGCCACGCCGCTGAGGCGGCAGTACATCGCCAGTAGCGCGACGGTCACGGCCATATAGGCGATCGAAGAAGCCGCGGCGGCCCCGACGATGCCGTAACGCGGAATCAGGATCAGGTTCAATGCCAGGTTCAATAACGCTCCCAAACCCATCAGCAGTGAAACCGTGCCGGGCCGGTTCTTGCCCAGCAGATCCAGGCGTAGGATGCTCGCGTAGCACAATCCGAACAGCCCCGGCAGGAGCGCCAGCAAGGCGGGATACGCCGGTTGGTAGGCCGCGCCGAACAGCGTGACGATCAGCCATTCACCAATCAGTGCCATGCCCAGGCAGGCGCCGAGCATGACCGTGGCGGTCAGGCGCAGGGCCAGAGGCGTCAGGCGTTTCATGTCGGAGTCCTGCTGCAGCAAACGCTTCATCAGCGGCGTGGTGACCGCCTCAGGCACAATCAGCAGCAGTTCGGCGGCGGCGCTGGCCATGGCGTAATGGCCCAGGGCAGTGCTGCCCAGCAGGGCGCCGATGAACAGGTAGTCCGAGCGCAGTACCACTTGCTGGAACAGTAAATCGGGGTGGCTGCGGGCACCGTAGCGCAACAGCTCCTTCTGGTTGGAGCGATCCCATTGCAGGGTGAACCTGTGGTCCCGCCGCAGCCAGACCCAACCGGCCAACACCACCAGGCTCAGACCCGCCAGCCAACTGATCAGCGCGGCCTCCAGGGCGGTGTCTTTCCACATCCAGAACAGCGCCAGAAACAGCAACAGCGGCGCCAGGGATTCCATCAGCCGCAGGGCATTGAAGGCACCCACGCCGCCGGACGCATTGTGCAGTGTCAGCAGGCCGCTCTTGAGCACCGTCAACGGCACGGCCAACAGCAGCAGCCACGCCAACAGTCCCAACTGTGTGGTGATGTCCAGTTCGCCGCCGAATTCGCGCACCAGTGCCACCACCAGCACCGTCAATAACCCGGCCAACAGGCAGCCGAAGACCAGCACCTGGCTGAGCAGCAGGCCCATCGAGCGTTGTTGAGCCGCTTGATAGCCCACGGCCGAATTCAAGCCGCCACTGGTGACGGCGCTGATCAGGTCCGGCAGGGTGCTCAGCAGTGCGAACAGCCCGCGTTCACTGGGCCCCAGGATCCGCGCCAGCAGCACATTGCGCAGCAGGCGCAGGCCGATCATCGCCAGGCGCGTGCCCATGCTCAGCGCCAAGTGCTTGAGGTAGTGGCCGCGGCTCATGGGCGTGTCCCCCGGCGAATGCGCCAGGCCAGCAATTCAGGGTGCTGGGCATTGCGTTGGCTGACGCCGAAGCGTGGCAGGTTCAATGGATCGCCGTCGGTGCGATACAAGCCGGTTTCGGTGCCCAGGGCAAATGGGAAACCGTGGGCTGCCACCTGTTGACGCACGCGCTCATCGTGATCGCCGTTGGGGTAGCAATACACCGGCAGCGGCTGGGCGCAACCGTTCTCCAGGGCCGCCCGACTGCGGCTCAGCTCTTCGTGCAGACGCTGATCATCCAGCGCGGTGAGAATCGCGTGGCTGGCACCGTGGGGGCCGAAGCGGATGAGCCCGGAGTCTTCCAGCATTCGTACCTGGAACCAGTCCAGGGCCTGGGGCTGGGCGCCCGTGGGACAGGCGTCGGTGAGGTCGTTCAAGACCTGCGGGTCAAGGCTCTTGAGGCTCTGCAGATAGTGCATCAGCGACAGGCTGCGGCGCTGCTCATCCAAGTCATCGAGCATCACCGGCAATGGCCGGCCGGCGTGCTGCAAATGCTCGATCAACGAGTGTCGCGCCACTTGGCCATGGCTGCCCCACAGGGTTTCGCCGATGCTTTCCCACCAGAAGTGCTGGCGGCTGCCGATGAAGTCGGTGGACAGGAAAATACTCGCCGGCACCTGGTATTGGCGCAGCAAAGGAAAGGCATTCATCGCGTTGTCGCGCCAGCCGTCGTCGAAGGTCAGCGCCACTCGCGGGCGATTCGGGACGCTTTCAGGATCGGCCAGCAGCAGGCTCATCAAGGGCACGCATTCGAAATAGCGTTGCAGCCAGATCAGCAAGCGCTCGAAAGCCTCAGGTCCCACGCACAATTCGTTGCGATGGGGCAGCTCGGCGGCGCGGTCATTGTTAAGGACCCGGTGCAGCATCAGAATCACGCCGGCGCCACGCAACGGACCACGGCCCAGGGACGTGTTCAGGTACAGCCAGCCGCCGGTGCGCTTGCAGACTTGTTTGATGGACATGGGCCGTCTCCTTAGCGGTTCTGCTCGGGGTTCCATTGGCTATAACGATGACCTCGCAGAAACTGCCACAGCCCGATGCTCATGCCCGCCAGCGTCACCAGCACGAACGCCGCCAGGCGAAAGGGCCTGGGCAATCGGTGGCCTACGTCCAGTAAGCCGATCATTGCAATGGCGTAGCCGAGCAGTTGCGCCACCAGGCTCAAGCGATAGAACAGATGTTCATTCCACAGCCAGGCGTTGCTCAGCAGCAGCGGCAATAGCAACACCGGCGCCAGACGGCGGATCAGTTTGTGACTGATCAGGCCGATGGCGTAGAGCCCGTGACGAAGAGGGTTGAGCAACTGCCGGCGCTGGGCCAGGCTTTGCAGGCCGCCAACGGTGACCCGCTGGCGACGGCGAAACTGTTTGTCGGCTTCGTCCACGCCTTGATCGGTGACCCGGGCCAGTGGCGCATACACGATGGACTTGCCCGCCGCCGGCGCACAGGTGCTGAGGAAGAAGTCGTCGTTGACCTGCGCCGGTATGGGTTCAAACAGTTCGCGCCGCAGGGCCAGCAAGGCGCCGTCGGCCGAGACCATGCAACCTGTGCGGCTCTCTACCTGACGCAGCCAGCCTTCGTAGTGCCGATACAGGCTATCGCCCAGGCTCAGGCCCTTGCCCGGCACGGGGATTTCCATATGCCCGGCACAGGCGCCGACTTGCGGATCGCCCAGCGGGGCCAACAGGTGGCCAAGGGTATCGGCGGCCCATTGGTTGTCGGCGTCGGTGAACACCAGGATCTCTCCAGTGCTGTGGGCCACGCCGGTATTCAGGGCGGCGGCCTTGCCCTGGCGCGGCAGGTCGAGCACGGTGATGCGCGGGTCGATGACCCGCCGAGCGCAGGCCACTGTGTCGTCGGTGGAGCCGTCGCTGGCCAGGATGATTTGCAGCGAGCGCGCCGGGTAGTCCTGGGCCAGCAAGGTGCGCAGTTTCTCTTCGATGTGCCGTGCCTCGTTGTGGGCGGCAATGACAATGCTGACGTCCATCGGCAACGCCGGCCCGTAGCGCCGGAGTGGAAAAAGTGGCGCCAGCAGACTCAGCATCAACGGATAACCGAGGTAGGCGTACACCGGCAGCAACAGGCACGACCAGTAAAGAAATTCAGCCACGGGCAGGTCTCCTGACGTTCCAATGACATAGGTTGAGAAGCAATGCGGCGCCGGTCAGGTGCAAGCGCACCCCGTGCAAGGCCCACAGTTGCAGCGTCAGGCGCAGGTCACGCCCGCTTTGACGCAGACTGAGGAACAACGCGGGCAGAGAGGTCAGCAACAGCAGCATCAGCGCGATGCGCGGCTGGCCCTGGAACAGAGCGACCAACGCCAGAAAGTCCAGGCCCCAGGCACCGATGGACATCGCCGGAAAACGCAGCAGGCGCAGACTCGGACCATGGCTGCGCAGCAACTGCAAATGGCTGCCCTGGCGCCACAGTTCCTTGCTCATCCACTCCCGCCAACTGCCTTCGTAACCCCAATGCAGGGCCACGTTTTCATTGACCAGCAGCAACTGCGCCCCGGCGTTGCGCAGGCGCAGGGAAAAATCCTTGTCTTCGCCCGTGCGCAGGGTTTCGTCGAACCCCCCGACCTGCTCAAACCACTGGCGACGCAACAACAGGTTGGCGCTGGGCAGCCACTGCACCCGGTGCAAGGGACGCGAGCCTGGCCGTTGGCTGCGGCGTTGCCAGGCTTGAGCGAACCAAGGCGCCTGAGCGGGGGTGTCCAGGTCCAGGCCCAGCACATCGCCCTGGCCTTGGAGTTCCAGCAGCAGCTTGAGCCAGTTGGCCGGCATCTCGATGTCGGCGTCGATGAACGCCAGCCATTCCCCATGGGCGATGGCCGCACCGCGGTTGCGCAGGGCGCCGATGTGCACGCCGGGCACGATCAGCACGCGCGCCCCCAGTTCGTTGGCAATGCGCGGCCCATGATCGTCCGAGCCGTTGTCCACCACGATCAACTCACAGTCCAGTTGCGCCTGGCGAGCGGCTTCCTGCGCCGCCAGCAACGTACGGCCAATGTGTCGGGCCTCGTTGAACATCGGGATCACAATGCTGATGCGGCTCATGGACGGGCCTCCTGCGGTGTTGCCTGTTCGGCGTCGTAGCGCAACACGCTGGTGATGGCGAGCATGATCCACAGCAACTTATGGTTGGGGGCGCTGAGGAACATCAAAAACAGCGCCAGCGACAGGAAACTCATGCCCAGGTGCGTCAGCAGGTCCGCCTGCACCCAGTCCCGACGTTGCAACCAGAGCTGGCGGGCGCGCCACAGGTTGTAGAGGCCCAGGCCGATCATGCCGACGAACATCAGCCCGCCAGGGATGCCGATCTCGCTGAAGATTTCCAGGTAAGTGTTGTGGGCCCGGCGATACAGATCCCCCAGCTTGCGATTGGCCGAGAACGCCTTGGCGTAGCCTGTGGGGGCGTAGTGCAGCGGGAACGTGCCCGGGCCGCTGCCCAGCACCGGGTTATCGCGGATCATTTTGCTGCCGACCACGATGTACGAGGCACGACGGCCCAGGGATTCGTCTTTGTGGGCACTGGCGCCGGCGCTGAGGATGCTCAGCGACTGGATGCGCGCCACGTAGCCGGCCGGCATCACCGCAATCACCAAGGGAATCATGATTGCCAGCCCGAGCATGGCGAAGCCCAGGTGTCGCGGGCGGATGCGCGGCATTTGGGCACGATAGTGATAGAGGCCAATCACCAGGCTAAGCAACAGCACCACCAGCCCCGAGCGCGATTCGGTCTTGGTCATGCCGCCCAGCAGCAGGATGAAACAGCCACCCCAGAACAATCGGTGTAGCAGGTTCGGGCTGCGCAACACCAGCAACAACGCCATCGGCACGGTAAAGGCGATCAACAGGGCAAAGGCGTTCGGGTCTTCCAGCAGGCCGGATGCGCGGCCCTGGTCCTGGTATTTGACCGAAAACATTGCCAGCACGCAGGTGGTGGTCACGCTCAGGGTCATCAGTCGGCAGAACAGGTCCAGGTTCAGCTCGCGCCCGATCAGCAGGGTAATCACGAACAGAATCAGCCCTACCATCAGTTCGCGCAGATGGGTCATGGACAGGCCCAGGTTCTGCGACAGCATCAGGCTCAGGCCATAGAGCATCATGAAGGCGATCAGCGGCCGCCAGATATTGCTGCGCAAGCGTGATGAGGGAATCTGGCGCAGGGCCAGTTGCAGCATCAGGATCAGAATCAGCGCCACGCCGAAGAATTTGCTGCCCGAAAAAGCGTTCTCCTTGAACAGACCTTCGAACGGCACCAGCGCCGCAATGCCCAGCAAGCCCCAGCCGGGTTTGCGGTACAGCACGGCGACGCCCACCAGGCCGAGCACCGCTCCCGGCGCCAGGAAGGGATAGGGGCTGGCCAGCAACGCCAGGCAAACCAGGCCCAGCAGACTGACGATCGAGAGCGGGACAATCATGGACGAGCCTCCCGTGCCGTGCGGATATAGAGCTGCGACCAGCGTTCGGCCAGGGCGCGCAGGTCATAACGGTCCCGTTGGGTACGGCGCGCGTTATCGGCCAGAATCCGCGCCAGGGGCGGTTCGCCAAACAGTGTTTCGATCTGCCGGGCCAGTTCGGCGCTGTCGGCCGGCGTCGCGAGCAGGCCGTTGTGGCGATCCTGCAGCACATCGGGAATGCCCCCCACTCCGAACGCCACCACCGGCACTCCGGCCTGCATCGCTTCGAGCAGAATCATCGGCGTGCCTTCTGTGCGCGAACTGATGACCAGCGCGTCGAGCTGACTCCACCAGGGGTTCATGTCGGTCTGATAGCCGGGCAGCTCGATGCGAGTAGGTAGGCCCGCGTCGGCAATGCGCTTGAGCAAGGCCTGACGTTCCGGGCCGTCGCCGAGCATCACCGCGTGCAGCGATGCATGCCGCTGGCACAGGGGGATCATGGCGTCGAGGAACAGGTCCGGGCCTTTCTCGTGGCTCAAGCGACCGACGTAGCCGACCCGCCAGCGCAGCCGGTCGTCACGATGAGGCAGCGGTGCTGTGATCGACGGCAGGCCGTTGGGGATCACGTCGAGTTTTTCCGCGCGCACGCTGGCCTGGCGGTGCAGCACGGCAATGCTTTCGGCCACGCAGACCACGCGCTTGACCGAGGCGGTGCGGCACAGTTGCAGGCTCAGCCACGTGTAGAATCGCTGCTTGGTGCTGCGAGGCGTAAAGCCGTGCTGAGTGATGACCAGGGGCAAGCGCAGCAGCGTGGCCGCAGCCCAGCCGAACAGCAGGCCCTTGAAGTTATGGGTATTGATCAGCGGCTGCTCGTCCCGTCGCTGGCGCAGGTGCTGCAACAGCTCGGCCCAACTGGCGCAGTGGCGGCAATCGACCCCGGCCTGGCGAAAGCGCGTGATCAAGGTCGGCGGCGCTGCCAGGAACAGCACCTGGTGCTGCCCTGGCGTGGCCAGGCAATGATCGAGCAACATCCGCTCGGCCCCGTAGAAGCCGCCGCTGTCGAGCAAATGAATGATCGGCAGGGCGCTGCTGCGGCAGGTCGGGCCAATCGGCGCGTTCAATTGCGCACCCAATGGACAAGGCTGGGCAGGCTCCAATTGCGGTGCGGGTTGACCTGTTCGGGGTTCTGCTCGTTGATCACCAGCAACACCGGTACATCCAGTTGCTGGGTAATCTGGGCAGGGTGCTTGAAGCGATGGTCGAAGAACTCACGCACATAGACCAGGGCGATCGCCAGGAGCAAGCCGCTGAACAGACCGAACGCAATAATCAGCATCGGCTTGGGAAACGCCGGGGCGGTCGGTTCGAACGGCGGGCTGAGGACGCGAGCATTGGACAGGTCGTTGTCCAGCGCGCGGGCGGTGCTGCTCTCGGCGAACCGCTGGGCGTAGGTGGAAAATGCCGCATGCAGGGCATTGATCTCGGTGTCCATCTGCCGCAGCTTGCTCTGGGTTTGCTGCAACTGATGGATACGCTCCTTGAACTCGGCGATGCGCGCGGTTTTCTGGTCGATCACCGAGCTGACGACTGCCAGGTCGTTGGTGCGTTCCTGGATGCGGTTGCTCACCACTTTGAGAAACTGCTGGCGGGTGCGCGCGATCTGCTCCCGAGTCAACAGCATCGGCTCGCTGCCGGGCTGGAAGATCGCCAGATCATTCATGTAGCGGCTGACCTGAGTGGTCAGTTGCTCGCCCAGTTGTTTGATTTCCCGGTCTTCGAAGGCGATGTTGTCCATGGTGGTGGTGAAGGTGAACGGGAAGGTGTAGTCGTTGAACCGTGAGTTGTTCGCCGCTGCCAGGCTGGTCTTGAGGTAATCAAGCCAGCGTTGGCTTTGCAGCAGACGATCGCGGTACAGGTTCAAGGCCTGTTCTTCGGTGTTGATGGCGTTCAGGCGGAAGGTGATCTCCTCTTTGGGATCGGAGGAGCTGACGTCTTCAAGCAGCGCCAGGCGGGTGCCCTCCAGTCCGTCGAGGCGTGTCTGGTACTGGGTTTTCTTCTGCTCATAGAAGGCTTGCGGCAGCTCGATCGATTGCAGGTCCTGGCGACCGGAGAGGTAGTTCTCCAGCAGTTGCGCCACGAACCGGGTGCCCTGGGCCGGGTCGCCGAAGCTGTAGACGATGGAGATGACGTTGGAGCCTGGCAGGGTTTCGATTTTCAGGTTGGCGATGGCTTCGTCGGTCAGCATGTCGAGCGTGGTATCTCGCACCGGATCGACTTCCAGCCCCAGGCCGTCGCGCAGCGGGTTGACGACGTACTCGCGCAGCGGCGTGGTGACATAGTGCTTGAGCGGCTCGCTCACCCATTTGTTGAAGATGCCGGGGCTAGGGGTGTACTCGCCCTGATCGCGCAGGGTGCTGATGGTCTGCCGGATCAGGGCCGGCGAGCGCAGGATATTGCTCTCGGTTTCCATGTCCGCCAGGGACGGTGGAATGAAGGTGGCGTCTTCCTGGTTCAGCGACGTGGTGGCGTCGCCCTGGGAGAGTTTTTTCGACTGGACGATGACCTGGGCGGTGATGTCGAAGCTCTGTTTGAGCATCAACGGCAGCGCCAGGGCGATCACGGCGAAGATCAGGAAGACGCGCTTCACCCACTGCTTGTTGGCGAAGAAAATCCTGAAGAACTCATGCAGATAGTTTTCCTTGGGATTCATGATCAATTACCTGCTGCCGAAGAAGTAGCGCTGCCGTTGTTGTCGGATCTGCCGTCGTCGCCTTTGCTGTCAAGGCGGTAGCCGAAGCTGACCCCCATGCCCTGGAACAGCACCACGTCGGCCAGTTGCCGAGCCATTTCACCGGCTTTGGCCAGCCCGGTCTTGGGCACGAAAAGCATGTCTTCGGGCTGCAGGTAGGCGATCTGCGAGGCGTCACCGCTCAGGGCTTTTTCCACATCATAGTGGCGGGCTTCGACCTGATTGCCGTTGCGGCGCATGATCACCACCGAGTCGAGTCGGGCCTTGACGTTGGTGCCACGGGCCAGGGTCAGGGCCTCGAGGACCGAGATCGGCCGGCGGATCGGGTAGGAACCGGGCTGGGCCACTTCCCCGAGGACATAGATCTCGTTGCCAGCGGTGGATTTGAGCAGCACATCGACGGACATGCGCCCCGGCAATTGGGCGTAGCGCTCGTTAAGGTAGGTTTCCAGTTGATTGACGGTCATGCCTTGCAGCGGCACGGCACCGATTTCGGGGAAGCTTGCGTAACCATCCCGGCCCACGGTGATCTCCCGACTCATGCCGGTGCCCGGGTGGGTCAGGGTGTTGCGCAGTTTTGTCTCGTTGCTCAACGGGCTGGTGACCTGCACCGTCAATTGATTGCGGTTGGGCTGGAACAGCATTTTGCGGTCATAGGCACGCTGTACCTCCAGGCGTGCTTCGTCCGTGGTCAGCCCGGCGATTTTTACCGAGGTGTTGGCCCCCGGCAGTTCGATACTGCCGTCGGGCATTACCTGTTGTGCGCCGTTGAGCTGGCTGGCGGCGGTGAAGTTCAAGGCCACCTGGTCACCCGGCTGGACCCGGTAGGCATCCGACCCGCTGGTGCTGATGTGAAAGATCACATCCAGCACATCCTGGGGACGCAGGGTCTGTTCGACCCGGGGCATGTCGGTGGCCTGGGCGTTGGCCGGTGCCGCCGTAAGGATCTGCACCGGCATGGAGCGGGTTTCGGTGTGGCTGGTGCAACCGGCAAGCGGCAACAGCAGCAGGACAAGCAATCTGGCGTTCATCTCGTCATCCTTTTTGCAGGCTTACAGGTTGTTGTAGAGCCACTTGGGCATGTAGTACTTGCGGCGGTTGAACACGCTGCCCACCACCTTGGCGCCGGCCTGGGTCAGACGCAGGCGAGCGGCCTGGGCCACCTCCCAGCGGGTGTCTTCACCGCGCACCACCAGCACCACACCGTCCACCTGGGTGCTCATGACCAGGGTGTCGCAGGCCGAGTACACCGCGTCAGCGTCGATCACCACAAAGCGGTACTGCCCGGCCAGTTGCTTGAACAGCGGGCGAAGCTGCTCGGGGTTCAGGCGCTCGGCATTACGCCCCAGACGACCGTTGGGCAGCACGTCGAAGGGCAAGCTGGAGGTCTGCACCACGCAGTCCTGCAACAGGGGCGGGGAAAGGCTGTTGAACAGCAGGTCGCTGAAGCCGCGCTCCTTGTGCAGCGACAATTGCTGGCTGAGGTTGCGCGGCGACTGGCTGGCGTCCACCAGCAATACGCGGCCGCTGCTCATCTGCGCCAGTTGAGCGGCCAGGGCCATGGCACTGGTACTGGTTCCGGTGCCGGTGTTGGCGGCCGTCAGAAGCAGAATCCGTATGGATGGGTCAAGCACGGTTGAGGTCAGGTTGGTCTCGCTCGGGCTTGCGATGCTCAGGATATTGGTTGAACCGTCCATTTAACTCGCTCCGTGGCCGCTGAAAACTTTGAAAGGGGTGATCATCAGGATCTTCAAGTCCAGCAACAGGCTTTGTTCGGCGATGTAGCTGAGGTCCAGTTCCACGCGCTGGTCGAAGTCGATGTTGCTGCGCCCGGAGATCTGCCACAGGCCGGTCAGGCCGGGGTAGATGCTCAGGCGGACAAGATGGTTGTCCTTGTAGCGGTAGGCGTTGAACGAGGTCGGCCGCGGGCCGACCAGGCGCATGTCGCCGGTCACCACATTGATCAGGTTGGGTAACTCGTCGAGGCTGCTGCGTCGCAGGAACCGACCGACGGGGGTGATGCGCGGGTCGTTGTCGATCTTGAAGTCGATGGCATCGGCGCCGTGCTTGTTGAGGTGGCGCAGTGATTCTTTGAGCGCCTCGGCATCAGCAACCATGGTGCGGAACTTGTACATGCCAAAGACCCGACCGCGGTATCCGGTGCGTTTCTGCACAAACAGCACTGGACCGGGGCTTGAGAACTTGATCAGCAGGGCCAGGCCCAGCAGCAGCGGGCTGAGCAGTACCAGGATCGACAGCGCGCCGAGACAGGCCACCACCCGATTGGTGCGTGAGACCGTCCAGGGTCGACCGCCGTCGCGACCGGTCAGCCAGCCGCGGCCCTGACGATGGATGGCCGCGTCCAGGCGTCGGCGGTGTTCGGGATCGACACGCTTGTCGCCCCCGCGGGCGGTGATAGGGATGCATTGCTCATGTCGGGTCATAGACTCCTCCGCTGAAGGTTGGTCGCATGCGTTGGGCTGCAAGCGGTGTCGGCGATAGGCAGGGCGTAGTAATCGAGGAACCAGGCAATGAAGCGCCCCAGGCCCTCGTCCAGCTCGATGCGCGGCTGAAAACCGGTGGCCCGCGCCAGGCCGCTGGCATCGGCGCAGGTGTTCAACACGTCCCCTGGTTGCAGGGGCAGCAGTTCGATCCGGGCGGTTTGCCCCAAGTGCTTTTCCAGCAATGCCACATAGGTGCGCAGCGCTACCGGGTGCTGCCCGCCGATGTTGTAGATCCGCCAGGGCGCTGCGCTGGTGGCCGGGTCCGGTTGATCGCGATCCCACTGTGGCGTGGCATGGGGCGGGCGTTCGATCAGCCGGGCGATGCTTTCGACGATGTCGTCGATGTAGGTGAAATCGCGCTGGTGCTCGCCATGGTTGAACAACTGCAACACGCGGCCTTCGGCGATGGCGCGGGCGAACTGGATCGGCGACATGTCCGGCCGGCCCCAGGGGCCGTACACCGTGAAAAACCGCAGGCCGGTGCATGGGATGCCAAACAGATGGCTGTAACTGTGGGCCATCAACTCGTTGGCTTTCTTGCTGGCCGCATACAGCGACAGCGGATGGTCCACGCCGTCCTGTACTGAGTAAGGTGTGCGCTGGTTGGCGCCATACACGGAGCTTGAGGAGGCGTAGATCAGGTGCTTGACCGGATGGCGACGGCAGCTTTCCAGAATGTTCAGGAACCCGCTGAGGTTGCTGTCGACGTAGGCCCGTGGATTCTCCAGGGAATAACGCACGCCGGCTTGGGCGGCGAGATGAATCACCACGTCGGGGCGGTGTGACTGGAACAACTCATCGATGGCCGAGGCGTCGGTCAGGTCCACCCGGGCCAACGCAAAGTCCCCCGCCTGGTCCTTCACCCACGCCACGCGGTCGTGCTTGAGCTGCGGGTCGTAGTAGTCGTTGAAATTGTCCAGCCCCCACACCTGATGGCCGTCGCGCAGCAGCCGCAGCACGCAATGGGCGCCGATGAAACCGGCCGCGCCGGTCACCAGAATGTTCATGCCCGTGGCCCCTGGGTCAGGCTGCTGGGCACGGTGTGACGCAATCCGATGCCGCGATACAAGAGGCCGGCGGCGGCCAGGTGTTCGGGGTTGTACAGGTTGCGGCCATCGATGATGACCCGGGCGCGCAACTTGTTGGCCAACAGAGCGAAATCCACGACCCGGAAGTTCTTCCACTCGGTGCAGATCACCAGGGCGTCTGCATCCTCCAGGGTGTCGTCGCGGGTGGCGCACAGGTTCAGGTCTTTGCGGTAGCCGTAGAGGCGGCGGCATTCGGACATGGCTTCCGGGTCGTAGGCATGGACCCGAGCGCCTTCGCGCCACAGCGCTTCCATCAGGTAGCGGCTGGGGGCTTCGCGCATGTCATCGGTGTTGGGTTTGAAAGCCAGGCCCCAAATCGCAATCGACTTGCCGGCCAGGCCGCCGGAGAACTGTTGCGTCAGTTTCTCGAAGAGAATGTGTCGCTGGCTGTCGTTGACGTCGGTGACACTGCGCAGCAGGCGCAGGGGCATGCCGCTCTGTTCGGCGGTATGCAGCAGGGCGCGCAGGTCCTTGGGAAAGCATGAACCGCCGAAGCCGCACCCGGGGTAGATGAAGTGATAGCCGATACGAGGGTCCGAACCGATGCCCTTGCGTACCGCTTCGATGTCGGCGCCCAGCCTTTCGGTGAGATTGGCCAGTTCGTTCATGAAGCTGATGCGGGTGGCGAGCATGGCGTTGGCCGCGTACTTGGTCAGTTCGGCGCTGCGGTTGTCCATGAACATCAGTTTTTCGCGGTTACGGCAAAAGGGCGCGTACAGCTCGCTCATCTGATCGCGGGCCAGCGGGTCGGCGGTGCCGATGATGATCCGGTCCGGGCGCATGCAGTCGGCCAGGGCGCTGCCTTCCTTGAGAAACTCGGGGTTGGACACCACTCGCACGTTCAGCTGTTGCAGGCCCCGGCGAGCCAATGCCTGATGGGCACATTCGGCGACCTTGTCGGCGGTGCCGACCGGCACCGTGGACTTGATGATCAAGGTGCGGTCGCTGTCCATGAAGTCAGCGATCTGGCGGGTGACCGCCAGTACATGGCTCAGGTCTGCCGAACCGTCTTCATCGGCTGGCGTGCCGACGGCGATGAAAATCAGTTCGCCGTGATTGACCGCATCGCTGGCCTGATCACTGAACAGCAGCCGGCCACTCTTGATGTTCTCTTCGAGCAGTTCGGACAACCCAGGCTCGCTGATCGGTGGCACCGCTTGCTGCAGCTGACGGATCTTGTTGGGGTCAATGTCGATGCACAAAACGCGGTGGCCGACGTCAGCCAACGCAGCCGCTTGAATCAATCCCACATACCCCGTACCAAATACGCTCACATCCATTTTTGGCGTGCCTCGCAAGACGGTTGATGTAACTCGGATGAAACTGTTTAGAGGGGTATAGCGCAGCTTCAGAAAAGCGTGTCAGCAAAATGACAGTTGTCACTGTTGGCAAACTCGAGAGAACTTGGCCTTTTGATATCAAGTCATTGACTGGTTTAGAAAAGTGCCGTTTTTAAAGGGCTGTAACGGCTTTTAACTAGGCGATGAACGGTATTTATCCATAGATTTTTACGTTTAACTGGCTTCAAGTGTGTCATTTTTGGGCTAACTTTTTTTTGACGCATTGGCCGTTCGTCCCTTTTCTTGCGCTTTGCAAAGCCGCTGCTAACGTGCAGAAAACGACCCTCTATCCAACGCCGCCCTATCGCCGAGAAACACATGCTCCGATACCTCAAGGAACTGTTGCTGGTGCTGTACTTGATCAGGGGATATGACTATTACCTTGATCGTCTGAATGCCTTGGGTCTGGGATTTGCCACGTTGCTGTTCGGCGCGATGTTCGTGGTGTTGGTGGTGGCGCTGTGGATGAGTGCGTACATCCGCCAGACCTCCGTGCGCCACCTGTTTGCCCTGGCGATGTTTGGTTCGGCGGTGTTTTTCGAGGTTTACACGAGGGTGACCGATAGCTATCTGACGTACAGCCAGTTTGTGTCGCTGGTGTATTCGGGTGGTTTTATCGGGGAGGCGGCTTCGCAGTACCGCGAAGTGATTGTCAGCGCCGCCACCGGTGGCCTGTTGCTGCTGCTGGGACTGGGTCTCAAGCCTCGGCGGTCGGTGTCATTGCCCGGTTATTTGCCAATCGCCGCACCTGTGTTGGGCGTGTTGTTGCTCAGTGGTGTTCTGTTCGTCCGGGCGGGCGAGGGCGCGCGGGGGTTACCGGTGATGTACACACCGCTGGCCTATCTGAATCTGTTCGTTTACGAAGCCCTGCACAACACCGTCGGTCCTCGGGAGCCGATCCGCCTGACGCGGCCAACATCGCCGATCGAGCATGATATTGTGCTGATTATCGATGAAAGCGTCGCTGGGAATTATCTGGATATCAATACGCCGTTCGGCGTGCACACGGGCCTCAAGACCCCGCCCGATGGGGTGCAGGTGTTCAATTTCGGCTACGCGGCTTCCATTGCCAACTGCAGCGCCGACACCAACGTCACCTTGCGTTACGGCGGCACCCGGGCCGATTACGTGCGCATCAACAGCACGTTGCCGTCGATCTGGCAGTACGCTAAAAACGCCGGGTTGCGCACGGTCTATATCGACGCCCAGCGTACCGGTGGTCACCTTCAGAACCTGATGACCGACACTGAAAAAAACGATATCGACGACTTCGTGCAGTTCGACCGCACCCCGGTGTTCGAGCGAGACATGGCGGTTGCCGCGCAACTGATCGAGCGGTTGGGCAATGACCGGGCCGAGCTGGTGGTGGTGAACAAGCTCGGTGCGCATTTTCCCGTGCACGACAAATACCCGGATGAGTTCATGAGCTATCGTCCCGCACTGCCGCGTGGGCGCTTTCTCGAAGTCGCCGATACTGGCCAGCGTGACGGTTTTGATGGCCGGACCCATGACTGGGAGCTGTACCGCAACGCTTACCAGAACACTTTGCTGTGGAATGTCGGAGAGTTCTTCAGGCGGATCTTCCAGCAGGCCGATTTGGGCAACGCCGTGCTGATCTACACCTCCGACCACGGCCAGGACCTTCACGAGCGCGGCAACCCTGGGCTCAATACCCACTGCGGCGGTGACCCGGTGGCGGAGGAAGGGCTTGTGCCGCTGGTGGTCATAGAAGGCGCGCGTTTGCAGACCCTGGATTGGCAGCGGGCATGGGCACAGAACAAGGACCGCTCCAGCCACTACAACATCTTCCCGACGCTGTTGCAGTTGATGGGGTACGACCCGGCCGGTGTTGAAGCGACCTATGGGAAATCCCTGAGCCAGCCGACCGAAGACGCCTTTACCTTCAACTACCGCTTCAATGCGCGGCTGGGGGCGATGCCTGAATGGAAACACATCGACCTCAAGCACATTGTCACACCAGGCCCGGTTCAGGCCGAGATGGCGGCGGGGCAGGCGGGGTCGATGTTGAATGTACCGCCGTCATCGCGAGCAGGCTCGCTCCCACAGTAGTCCGAGTTGTCCGCAGGTCTTGCATGCCGCCGCAAATCCCCTGTGGGAGCGAGCCTGCTCGCGAAGGCGGTGGGTCGGCTTGCAGCATAGAATCTCCCACAGTAGTCCGAGTTGTCCGCAGGTCTTGCATACCCCACAACCCTGCGGGGAGGGGGCTCACTGGGTTGTGGCGATCGGGCCGAGTCGGGCCGGGTCGTGCAGTAGGGAGAATCCCAGCTCGCGCAATGTGCGGCCGATGAAGCGTGAGCCCACGTCATTCAAGTGTGCGTCATCGCGGTACAGCAACTGCCCGTCCATGATCGGGCTGCATAGCCCCGCTGGGCAGATCACTTGATTGGGGTCGATAAAGCGCACCTGGGGCAGTCTGGCGCGTATCCCCTCCCAATACGGCGCGGTGACGTCCAGCGGTGCCGAGCATGGGCGATCGGTGCCGAACATCAAGCGGCGCACGGGGCAGGTCGCTGCATTGTCGATGTTCTGGTTGCGCAGAATCACGATGACCTGGCCGGTGTTGTTCGCCACGTGCTTGATGCTCGCTTCGATAATGTGCGCAGCCGACGCATCTCTGGGCCAGGCGCCGGCCAGCACGACGTATGGGTAGTGGTTCTGCTTGATCAGCTCGAACACTCGGTCGTTGCGCGCCATGCAACGGTCGCCATACGCCTCGGACACCTCGGTGGCATAGCCGAAAATCGGCGGGCAGGCGTCCAGTGTGTAGTCCATTAATCTGATGCCGTTGGGTTTGGCCAGGATATCGACCATGCCCGTGAAATGATTGGCGAACGAGTCACCCACCATCATTCCGTCCAGTTGCTCCTTGTGTGCACCGAGCTGGCAATCCGGATCAGGTTCGGCGCTGTACCGCGCACTGGGCATATGGCAACCGCTGCGAAGCCTGTTCGGTTTGCTCAGCGCCATGGCCTCGAGCCTCGACACTTCAGGCGCAAAACGCTGTGGGAAGCCGTTCCATTGCAGGCTCAAGGTCGCCAGGACGGCCAGCCCCAGGGCCGGGACCATGAATCGGCGGACCAGTACTCGGGGAAACTGCAATTGCGCGCCAGTGCGCCGAAAGGGAATTTCGACATACCGCCAGGACCACCAGGACAACAGAATCGACACCAGCGCCAGGGACATGCCCACAGAAAGGGTTATCTCGATGCCCAGGTAATTCAGGTAGGCAATCAACGGCCAGTGCCATAAATACAGCGAATAGGAAATCAGGCCTATGAACACCATGGGCCGGTTGGTCAGCAGGCGGGAGCGAGCCTCACCGCTGCCGGCCAGAATCAGCAGTGCCGCGCCCAGGCAAGGTATCAACGCATTGACGCCGGGGAAGGGGGTGTCCCGGCTCAGGGCAAACAAGGAAAAACCAATCAGCCCATACCCCGCCGCTGTATAAGCCAGCACTTCTATCCTGCCGAGTGTACGTGGCTGATAAAGATAGATACCCAGTGCTCCGCCTAGCATCAGCTCGAAAAAACGTGTGGGCAGCAGGTAATAGGAGGCCGTGGCGAAGACGTTCGTGGCGTATTCGGAAAGCCCCACCGCCGCCACGATACCGACGGCCAACACCGGCAGGACATAACGCGGTGTCAGGCGATAGAGCATCAGGATCAGCAGCGGCCAGATCACGTAGAACTGCTCTTCAATCCCCAGGGACCAGGTATGCAGCAGCGGCGCTTCGCTGGCATCGGCGGCGAAATAGTTGCCGTACTTCATCCAGATATAGATATTCGAGACCCCCAGCAGGGAGAACAGCGCACTGACGTTGAGCCGCGTCAGGTCGGCGGGGGAAAGGATGAAGGCCCCTGCGATCACGCTCGCCAACAACACAGTGACCAGTGCGGGCACGATGCGATTGATGCGCCGCTGATAAAAGCGCTTGAGCGAAAAGGTGTTGCCCTTGATCTCGGAAAACACCTGGGAAGTGATGAGGAAACCCGAGATGACGAAAAAAATATCGACCCCCACGAACCCGCCTGGCAGCAGGTCGGCGTTGAGGTGATGGATGAGTACGGCCAGCACTGCAATACAGCGAAGCCCATCGATATCGAGGCGATATTTTGTTTGAGGCATGTCGGCGATCGTCCTTGAATAGGAGGCAATCCAGGTGCGTCATGTTTATGACGAATTTGCCGACTGCATGTAAACGGCACGTATTAGTCATTGATTGATAGCTGGAAATTTATGCTTTGCAAGGCGTCGGGCAAAACAAGGCGGGGCAGACGACCAGCGGTGTTTGCCCGTCGCCTGAGCGCATCCTTGGTCTGCCCGTCAGCCAACTCCGCTATCCTGAGCCTCACGTTTACCCATGAGCCTTTTCATGCTTGAAGTTCGCGACGTATTTAAGAGCTATGCCACGCCGCAAGGGCCATTGCCGGTGCTGCAGGGTATCGACCTGACGTTGGCCCCTGGCGACAGCCTGGCACTGATGGGTGAGTCCGGCAGCGGGAAAAGCACCTTGCTGCATCTGGTTGCCGGTCTGGACAAGGTCGACCGTGGCAGCATTCGCTTTGGCGAGCGCAGGCTCGACGGCATGAGCGAAAGCCAACTGGCAAGCTGGCGACGTACACAGATCGGCCTGGTGTTCCAGCAGTTCAACCTCATCAGTAGCTTGCCGGTGGAGGATAATCTGGCGTTCCAGGCGCGTCTGTGCGGTCGCTATGACCCTGCCTGGCAGACCCATCTGGTGCAACGGCTCGGCCTTTCGCAACTGCTGCACCGCTATCCCGAACAGCTGTCCGGCGGCCAGCAGCAACGGGTGGCATTGGGGCGGGCACTGGCCTCGCGGCCGCCCTTGTTGCTGGCCGACGAACCCACCGGCAGCCTCGACGAAGCCACCAGCGACGAGGTGCTGCAACTGTTGCTGGAGTTGCTGGATGGCAGCCCGACGAGCCTGCTGATGGTGACCCACAGTCCCCGGGTGGCGGCCCGTCTGAGCCGTCGAGTGGTCTTGCAAGGCGGACGTCTGGCGCAGGTGGCCCAAGGGTGATGATCCTCCGCCAGACGCTCAAGGCCTTGCTCAGCCATTGGCGCCAGCACCCGGTGCAGTTTTTCAGCGTCCTGACCGGGCTCTGGCTCGCCACCAGCCTGCTCACCGGCGTGCAGGCGCTCAACAGTCAGGCCCGGGACAGTTACGCTCGAGCCAGCCAGTTGATTGGTGGCGAACCCCAGGCCAGCCTCAGTGCGCCCGGCGGCGGCACCTTTACCCAACAATGGTTTGTCGATCTGCGTCGCCTGGGATGGCCGGTGTCTCCCGTGTTGCAGGCTCGGGTGACGCTGCAGGGGCACGAGGATCAGCGCCTGCAGTTAATGGGCATCGACCCGGTGTCTTTGCCCCCCGGAGCGGCAGTGGCGGGGCAGGTCCGGGAGATGGCAGACGTGGTGGAGTTTTTCACTGAGCCTGGCCGCACCTGGATCGCTGCGCAGACCTTGCAGGCCTTGGGGCTGAGCGAGGGGGACCGGCCCCGGACGGTCGATGGACAATCCCTGCCACCGTTGCTTGTCCAGGCGGACATGGCGCCCGGCGTGCTGCTGATGGACATCGGCTTCGCCCAGCAGGTGCTTGGACGGCCGGACCAGCTGTCGCGCTTGCTATTGCCTGCCACGTTCAACGCGCCCTTGCCGACGGCGTTCAACGGCCGGCTGCAGTTTAAGCACGCCGATGAAGAAAACAATCTGTCGCGCCTGACCGAAAGCTTTCACCTGAACCTCGACGCCTTGGGGGTGCTGTCCTTCGTGGTGGGGTTGTTCATCGTTCACGCCGCCATTGGCCTGGCGCTGGAACAACGCCGCAGCTTGCTGCGAACCTTGCGGGCCTGTGGCGTCAGTGCGCGGTTGCTGGTCATCAGTCTGGCTCTCGAACTGGGCGCCTTGGCCTTGCTCGGCGCAATCGCAGGAGTGCTCAGCGGCTACTGGCTGGCGAGTCTGTTGTTGCCCGATGTCGCGGCGAGCCTGCGCGGCTTGTACGGCGCCGAAGTGGCCGGCCACCTGAACCTCAGCCCTTGGTGGTGGCTCAGCGGCGTGGGCTTGGGTTTGCTCGGCGCGTTATTGGCCGGCGCCGACAGTTTGCTGCGGGCGGCGCGCCTGCCGCTGTTGGCGCTGGCCAATCCCCAGGCCTGGCATCAGGCCCATGCCCGCTGGCTGCGGCGCCAGGGGTGGGTGGCGACATTGGCGGGGTTGCTCGCGGTATCGGCGTTGATCTGGGGTGACAGCCTGGGCAGCGGTTTTGTCTTGATGACGGCGTTGTTGCTGGGCGCTGCCCTGGCTTTACCGGTGTTGCTCAGTGGCACGCTGAAGTTGCTGTTGCGCCGCAGTCGTTCGGTACTTGGGCAATGGTTTCTCGCCGACTGCCGTCAGCAATTGCCGACGCTGAGCCTGGCACTGATGGCGTTGCTACTGGCTCTGGCGGCGAATATCGGTGCCGGCAGCATGACCGCAGGTTTTCGCCAGACCTTCAGTGACTGGCTCGAGCAACGGCTGACCGCCGAGCTGTACATCAATCCGCAAACCCCGGCCCAGGCGGGCGAGCTGCACGTCTGGCTCAAGGAGCAGCCGGCGATCACCACGATATTGCCCAACTGGCAGGTTTCGATCTCTTTGCAAGGCTGGCCGACGGACATCTACGGCATCATCGATCACAGCGCCTATCGTCAGCATTGGCCGTTGCTGGAGTCGGTTTCCGACAAGCCTTGGGAGCAACTGGCCGCGGCTGACACGTTGATGCTCAGCGAACAACTGGCCCGGCGTCTCAACGTGAATATTGGCGATCGATTGACGATCCCGACGCCCCAGGGACCCTGGACGCCGCGCCTCGTCGGGATCTATGCCGACTACGGCAACCCCAAGGGCCATGTGCTGGTCAATGCCGACCACTTGCTGCGGCATTGGCCGCAACTGACGCCGAACCGCTTCAACCTGCGCATCGAACCCTCCGCGATCCCGGCGTTGCTGACGGCGTTGCAGGCCCGGTTCAGCCTGGATGACAGCCGAATTGTCGATCAGGCGCGGCTCAAGGGCTGGTCGACGCAAGTATTCGAACGCACCTTCGCCGCCACCGCTGCCCTCAATAGCCTGACGCTGGCGGTGGCCGGGGTGGCGTTGCTTATCAGTCTGCTGACCCAGAGCCAAAGCCGCCTCGGTCAGTTGGCGCCGCTGTGGGCGTTGGGGGTAACGCGCCGGCAGTTGATGCTGCTCAATCTGGGCCAGACCTGGCTGTTGGCGCTATTGACCCTAGTACTGGCCTTGCCACTGGGCATCGCCCTGGCCTGGTGCCTGGATGCGGTAATCAATGTGCAGGCCTTCGGCTGGCGCCTGCCGTTGCGGGTATTCCCGTGGCAATTGGCGCAGTTGCTGGGCCTGGCGATGCTTGCCACGCTGCTCGCATCGGCCTGGCCGCTGTATGCGTTGTACCGCACGCAACCGGCGGATTTGCTGAGGACCTTTGCCCATGAAGATTAAACTGGGCTTGATGCTGATAGCGCTACTGCTCTGCGGTTGTGATAACCGGCAACCGCCGCCGAAGGGCTTCGCCGGCCTGGGTGAGCAGGCCGGCGCATTCACGCCCGTGGTGCCGGGGCGGGTATTCAGTTTTCCCGCCGATCATGGTGTTCATGAGGGGTTTCGCATCGAGTGGTGGTACGTCACTGCCAATCTCAAGGATGCCGAGGGCCGCGATTACGGTGTGCAATGGACGCTGTTTCGCAGCGCCCTGAACGCCGCGCCCCAGGCCAGCGGCTGGCGCAACCAGACGATCTGGCTCGGTCATGCCGCGGTCACTTCCAGCGCCGTCCACCATGCCGCCGAGCGCTATGCACGGGGCGCAGTGGGGCAGGCCGGGGTGCAGACGACTCCTTTCGACGCCTGGATCGATGACTGGCGGTTCGCTACACAAGCGTCGGGGGCCGATCCATTGGCGGACATGCAGCTCAAGGCCAGTGGCCCACACTTCAGTTATGAGTTGCGCCTCACGTCGACGCGTCCGCTGGTGCTACAGGGCGATAAGGGGTTCAGCCAGAAATCCGAACAGGGCCAGGCGTCGTACTACTACAGCCAACCGTTCTTCCAGGCCAGCGGCCACGTGGAAATCGATGGCCAGCGTTATACGGTCAGCGGCCCGGCCTGGCTCGACCGCGAATGGAGCAGCCAGCCACTGACTGCGAACCAGACGGGCTGGGACTGGTTTTCCCTGCACCTGGACAGCGGCGAGCATGTGATGCTCTACCGCATGCGCCACAAGGAGGGGGCGCCATACCTCACGGGCACCTGGATCGATGCCCAAGGCCAGACGCAAACCTTGCATGCCGGGCAGATCAGCCTTGAACCACTGGACACCGCCGAGGTTGCCGGGCGCTCAATGCCGGTGCGCTGGACGATCAAAATCCCCGGCAAGCGACTCGACATCACCACCGATGCCTTGAACCCCAACGCCTGGATGAACCTGCGCATTCCCTATTGGGAAGGGCCGGTGCATCTGAGCGGCAGCCACGGCGGCAACGGTTACCTGGAAATGACGGGCTACTGAGAATCGCCGGAACTCCCCGGGAACGTCGACCCTCATACCTTATGAATGCCTCTGAGGAGTCCGTCATGAGTGATGACCTCACACTTCCCTCGCTGGCCGACTGGCAGCGCTTGTTCGACGACAAGACCTACTGGCAGCAGTCGCCCGACGTCCATTTCACCGAGCTGATGCGGGTGGCCGATGACCTGTTCGGCCAGGGCGCTATCGACCTGGCACAGTGGCAGGAACTCAAGGCCAAGGCCGAACAACTGCACCATCGTTCACCCGACGCCAACGTCGCTGAAGAAGTCGCCGATCCTGACGCCTGACGCGCAGGCCCGAAAAACCAAGGAGTTCGCCATGAAACCCAGTGATCAAACGTCGCACAATCCAGACGAGCCGGCGATGCCGGGTGAGGTGGAGCGTGACAACGACGCCCTGCGCCCCAACGATCCGGCTAAACGCAAACAGCAGGAAGGCGATACTGAAGCGGGGGAGACGGATGCACAAAAGACCGGGCGACGGGGCTGAGGATTGATAGACCGCGGGGTCTTGAAAACGCATTTTTTAATGCTGCTTTACTTGCCCGGTCTTGTTCGGCGTAGCGGATATGTTTTTTTATACTGCTGTTGGATTTTGTATAGCTGTTTGTATAGCTGTTATTGATTGGGCGTTAATTATGACGACTAAAGATAAATAATTATTTAAACAAGCTCCCGGACATATTTTGCAAGTTCCACTATTATTATGCCCGTTCGCCCAGTGTCAGGCTCTTTACCAGTGCATGGAATGCCGAGGCCGTCGCACTGGGCGAACACCATCCTGAATCAATATCTATCGACGATTATCCAGCGACCGGTGAACGCCAGTCATCGGAGCCCGACGTGCCGCTGACTTCGTGGGTCCAGGTGATCTTGCGGTAGGTGAAGTGCACATCTTCCAGATGGGTGAAGTGCGCGTTCGCCGGGTCCTGGCAGTTGAGCATGTAGTCCTTGATATCGACGATGATCGCGTCCTCCAGAGTGGTGGTGTAGTAATGCTCCTGGGTGCCGGCCGCCGAGGTGCGGTACCACTGGATCTCGACTTTGGTCAGGCGTTCTCCGCAGGTCAGGGCCGCCAGCAGCAGCGGCGAGGCCTTGTCGAACACCTTGGTGATGACCAGGGGTTTATGCACGCGTTGGCCGGTTGGCTGACCCGACTGAGGATCGCGGGGGATGATGACCTGGTGCTCGAAGCCTTGCACCATGACTTGATCTTCATGACCTTCCTGGTAGGTGTTGCCCACCGAGTCGGCCGTAAAGGCGCCGGCAGTGATCAGACCTTGTTTGGTGCCTTCGATGGACATGTAAGCGGGGGTAGCCAATGGATGCTCTCCTTGCGGGATAACTAAAGGGACCTGGGAAGGGAATCGTCCCCAGGTGGCCTGACGGTTATCAAGAGCTATGCCAGCTTCTATAAAAGCTATGTATATCAATAGGTTGGGAATAATCGCCAGTCCATGAGCGCTCCGGCTACAGAGGAATGCGCGCGGGGAGTTGCGTAGTTGGCAAGCCGGATGCGCAACTTCTTACGCATTCGGCTTTCCGGTTTTTCCTACATTCCCAGGGCGGACATGCACTCATCCATCGAGCGCTGTTGCGTTTCGGCATACAACTGCAGCTCATCGATGGTCGGTTGTCCCAGCGCTTGCTCGAATGCCTGGCGATTGGACTGTCCGGCGTAGTGAATTTGGGCGGCATCGCCGAGGTTCGACTGGAAGATGCCGGCGGCGCTCACTGGCAGGAAGTCCTCGTACACCAGGGGTTCGGCGTGGAGGTATTGCGCTTCCAGCAAGCGTTCCAGCGAGACCGGTTGCTTGATCGTGCCTTTGGCAGCGAGGCCCTTTGGCGTCACGAAATAGCGAAAGTACGCCAATGCCTGTCGACGCAGCTCATCGTGGTTATCAGGGAACTGGGCAAAATGCTCGGTCATCAGTGCGTTATAGCGTTCGGCGTTGGCTTCGTTGGGAAACTCCCCCAGCGCATCCCGAGCGGCGTTCAGCAACTGATCGTAGAGTGCGCGACCTTTCGGGGTGAGGGCGGCGCCCCGTTGCTCGATTTCGCCGAAGCGGGCGCTGTGGCTGCCTTGGGAGTGGGGCTGGTCGGTGAACGCTACAGGTTCGTCGAGCGCCTTGAAGCTGGTCTGCCGCAGCAGGATCGGGCACTGCCGACGGGGCGGGCCTTCGACGACTGCCTTGGGGGTGATGCCGTGCACGGGCATCTGGGCCTGCACGATGTCGATGTCCAGGGTGCGTGGCGTCAGGTGATTGATGTGCGGGCCCTTGAAAGCCACCACGTCGGCGATCAGCCGATGCTGGGCGCTCAGTTGCCGATATTGCTCGGCCGTGACGGTGGCGCTGTGGTGCCAGCGAAAGGTTTCCAGGGCTTGCAGGACGAAGTCATCAGCCTGTGGTTCGGTCAGACCCCCTTGGCGTTCGGCCAGGTCGATGAGCTGGAGCGCCGTGGAGGTGAAGATCTGGCGCTTGTTCAGTACCGATTCGGCAAAGGCCCGAAGCTCGGCGTTTTCGATCAGCTCCAGACGCAGCAACGAGGTAAACACCCGGAACGGGCTGACCTGCAAGGCGCTTTCATGCACGGCTCGAAATGCCGTGGAATGCACAGGCACCCCGGCGGGCGTGAGGTCGTAGTAGCCCACTGGCTGCATGCCCATGACCGCGAACAGACGCCCCAGGGTTGCCAGTTCTGCGGCGGTGCCGACACGGATCGCGCCGTGGCGCTCCAGGTCCAGACGCTGGAGTTCACCGGTACTGCGCAAGTGTTCGGCCAAGTGCGGGTCGTTGACCAGCACCTGGGCATTGGTCTGTTCCACCAGGTTCATCAGTGCCCCGTACAGCGGCACCTCGTCGCGGTACATGTCGGACATCGCCTTGGAGAAGCGTTGGCGGATCAGGTCGGGACTGACGAAGCTCATTGTGAGAATTCCTGGCGCAAGCTGTGGGAAAGTGGAAGGAAAGATCGCAGCCTTCACCAGCGTCGACAAACGAAGAATCTTCAGGACTTCATTCTGTCAGGGACTGATCCGCCCACTTCACCGTGGCTCAGGCAGCCTTAAAGAGCGGCATCAAGGTCACTGGCCCAGGCCCTTGAGAAAGTCGCGATACAGCGCGGCGGTTCTCCCGGGTCGCTCGACCATGGGCATATGGCCTACCCCCTCCCAGATTTCCACACGCAAGTCGGCGATGCCCTTGCTCCATACGGGCACACTGCTGACGTCAATCAGCCGGTCCTTGCGACCCCAGAGCAGCAGCGAAGGCGCGCGGATGTCGGGCAGGCGCGGCTCCATCGGCGGGCTGGCGCGAAAATCCACGAAGATCTCTTCCAGTTCATCCCGGCGTTGCTCATAACGCTCGGCCAGCGCCGCCAGCACCACACTCGGCACCCACGGCGGCGAGGCCATCGTCATCGCGTAGAAAGGAGCGAAGTCGTCCCGCGAGCGCACCAGAAACGGGTTGTGGCCGGCTGCCAGGTGCCGCTCCATGTCGCTGGGTTCGGGCGCGGTGACGCCGGCCGGGTCGATCAGGGCCAGGGTGAGTATCCGTTCCGGGGAGGTCGCTGCCAGCCAGGCGGCGAGATGACCGCCCATGGAGTTGCCGATCACATGGACCTTGTCCAGGCCGCAGGCATCCAGCAGTTCGATCACCCGTCGGGCCTGGGTCGGGATGTCATAACCGCCGCCGGCCTTGAAGCCGGTTTCGCCATGACCGGCCAGGTCAGGAATCACCACCCGGTAGTCGCTGACAAAATGCCGGGCAAAACGCAGCCAGAGGTTCTTGTCGGCGCTGTAGCCGTGCAGCATCAATATGCTGCCGGACGCTTCGTAGGGCCCGCCTTGCCAGGTCGACACGGTCATCTCGCTGATGGGCACCGTGATCTTGTGCAGTCGGTACAGACGCGCTTCCAGGGCCATGCCCATGTCGTACAGCACATGGCCGATGCCTGGATACGTCAGCCAGCTCCAGGCGATAAACACGGCGAGGACTACCCACAACACCAACATGCTTTGCCCTCCAGGGTCAGGACAGAATGTGATCGGCCAACCGGAGCCGACGAGTCAGATAGTGATAAGTGAAGCTGAAACCGGGGAACATCGCGACGACGTGGCCGCTTTTGCTTTGATACCAGCTGTGACAGCCGCCGGATTTCCATACAGTGCGTTGCATTTCCCGGTGGATCATTTCGGTGTAGCGCTGTTCGGCGGCAGGCTGCACTTCGATGCTGCGCAGGTTTTGCCGGTTCAAGGTGCGGATGCAGTCCAGGATGTAGTTCATCTGCGACTCGATGATGAACAGTGCCGAGGTGTGACCGATGCCGGTGTTGGGCCCGGTCACGATGAACAGGTTGGGGAAGTCCGGCAGGCTGGTACCCAGGTAGGCGCGCGGGTATTGGGCCCAGACGTCGTGCAGTCGGGTGCCGTTGCGGCCGGTGACGGGATAGGAAATCACCCCGTCGGTGGCGTTAAAGCCTGTCGACCAGATGATCAGGTCCAGCGGGATGTGCTGGCCGTCCCGGGTGATGATGCCGGTTTCATCGAGGGCGGCGATGCCGTGCTCCTGGCCATGCACGCTGACGTTGGCCCGGCACAGGGCCGGATACAACGTACTGGACAGGATGACGCGCTTGCAGCCGATCAGGTAGTCAGGAGTCAAGCGACGACGCAGAACCGGATCCGGCACTTGGCGCTCAAGCATGTTCAGGGCCTGGCGCTGGACCATGCGAACCGCCGGCCGTGAATATTTGAACGCAATCACCCGGGTTTCGAATTGCCAGTAGATCGACCAGCGCAACAGGGTGCGCATCGGCGCCAGGCTCAGCAACCAACGTTCGAGACGGTTGAACGTGCGGTCGCGGCGTGGCAGTACCCAGTGGGGCGTACGCTGAAACACGTGCAGATGGGCGACTTCTGGCGCAATGGCCGGGATGACTTGGGCGGCGCTGGCGCCACTGCCGACGATGGCAACGCGTTTGTGGCGGTAGTCGTAGGTGTGGTCCCAATAATTGGTGTGAAACGTCTTGCCCTGGAAGCGATCCCGGCCTTCGAAATCAGGGATCACCGGTTGGCTGAGGGGGCCTGTGGCATTGATCAGGAATTGCGCATGAAAGGTCCCTAGGCTGGCGGTGTCGACGATCCAATGTCGGGCATTGTCGTCCCATGCCACCCGCTGCACATTCGCGCCCAGTTGTACCTTGTCCTGCAGGGCGAAGCGTTCGATCACGTGCCGGGTGTAGCGGTGCAGCTCCTCCTGGCCGGCGAACATCCGGCTCCAGTCGTAAGCGGCGAATGAGAGCGAATACAAGGGCGACGGCACGTCTACCGCCGCGCCGGGGTAGGTGTTCTGGCACCAAGTGCCGCCGAAGAAATTCCGTCGCTCCAAGAGCAGGAAATCCGTTATGCCCTCTTTGAGGAGATTGATTGCCGCGCACTGGCCCCCGAACCCGCTGCCGATGATCAACACCTGATAGCTGCGCATGGGCCTCCTTTCTGGTGGTGGTTGCCGATTCCCTTTGTCATGTATAGCCAAAATCCGAGCGGAGCCGTGCATTTGATGGCGAATAAATAACCCTTCATCGATGGTGGCTATTTGATGCTGCCCTGATAGACTCCAAATAACCCTATCCCACAACCCGGGAAGCCCTCGGTGCAGAGGCCTCTATGCAAAGAACGGGACGAAAGGGACTGTCATTGGCCAGGAGGCTTTACACCTCACGAATCCTGGGCCTGATGCTAGGGTTGTTGTTGGTGAGTGTCGCCGTCTATCCCCTTGACCCGGCACCTTGGGTCTGGTGGGCCATGCTGTTCAACGGCTTGTTATGGCCGCATGTGGCCTATCAGTGGGCCCGTCGCGCGGCGCTGCCGTACCAGGCTGAACGCCGAAACTTGCTGATTGACGCCTTTCTTGGCGGTTTCTGGGTCGTTGCGATGCAATTCAATCCGCTGCCCACGGCCGTTACGCTGGCAATGATGGCGATGAACAACGTCTCCATCGGGGGCTTGCGTTTTCTGTTCGCCGGGGCGGCGGTCCAAGTGACGGGCATCGCCCTGGGCCTGGCGATCTTCCCGTTGACCAGTGTGCCGATGACCAGTTCGGCGCAGCTCTATGCCAGTTTGCCTCTGTTGTGCATATATCCGCTGGCGTTGGGCTGGATCTGTTTTCGCCAGACCGCCATCCTGGGCCGGCAAAAGCGCGAGTTGTTGGCCCTGAGCCGTACCGACAGCCTGACCGGTCTGCTCAATCATGGGGCGTGGAAGGACCGGCTTAACGAGGAGTTCCAGCGCTGCCTGCGACAGCCACACGATGGGGCTGGTCACGGCGTGATTGCGCTGATGGACATCGACCACTTCAAAGCCATCAATGACACCTATGGCCATGGCGCTGGTGACATCGTGTTGCGTCAGCTGGGCAAGATGCTCAAGCAAAACCTGCGGGCCACCGACATTGTCGGACGTTATGGGGGGGACGAGTTCTGCGTGATTCTGCCGGACCTGACGTTGCACAATGCCGTGCTGGCCATGGAGGGCCTGCGTGAGCGGTTCGCCCTGCTCGGCTACGAGCAGGCCCCCGCGCTAAAGGGCAGTCTGAGCATTGGCCTGGCCGCCTTCAACCCGGCCTATGGCGACGCCACTCTCTGGCTCAACGACGCCGACCAGGCGCTTTACGAGGCCAAGACCGGCGGGCGCAACCGGGTCGTTTGCCATCGGCAGTGCCAGATGCTCGAGGAACCGGCGGTTTCTTTCTGATTCAACCGAGGAAGAGGGTTTATTTGTGCGTAACACAAACAAGTCCTGTTCCAGCCGCACTGTGTTCCGGCCTGAACTATCCCCCTAGGATTGCTTCACTCAACCACTTGTGAAGGAATCCCTCATGCAACGTTTTACCCGTCGTTTGCTCGCCGCTTGTGCGTTCTCCGGTATTGTCGCCAGCACCGGCGCATTGGCTGATGCCCATCCCACCATTCGAGCCATGGCTGGCGCGGAGCCGGTCAACCAACTCCCGGCCGGTAAAACCGCGTTACTGGTAATCGATTTTCAGAACGAATATTTCACCGGCAAAATGCCCATCCCTGACGGCGCTGCTGCGTTGGCCAATACTCGCGAACTGATTGATTTCGCCGATGATCACCACATGCCGGTGTTCCATATCCAGCACATTGCGCCGGCCGGTTCGGCGGTGTTTGCCGAGGGTGGCGAAACCGTGAAATTCCATCCGGACATGCAGCCCCGGGCCCAGGATGTTGTCTTGCAAAAGACCACTGTCAGCGTCTTCGGCAGTACCGACCTGGACAAGCGTTTGAAGAGCGCTGGTATCGAAAACCTGATCATCTCCGGTCTCATGACCCACGCGTGCGTGGCCGGTGCTGCCCGTGATGCGGCGCCGCTTGGCTACAATGTGTTGGTCGCCTCCGATGCATCGGCTACCCGTGCGATCACCCGGGTCAGTGGCGAAGCGATCGACAAGGACGCCTTGCACAAGGCCGCACTGGCCGAGGTCGAGGATACTTTCGGTGATGTGATGACCACCGCCCAAATCATCAAGCTGCCGGTACGCTGAAAATATGAATCAGATGCTCGCCATGCGCGTGTTTCGCTGCATCGTGGAGGCTCAGGGGTTTTCAGCCGCGGCCGAACGACTGGACACCACTCATTCGTCGGTGTCGCGCAACTTGCAGCAACTGGAGTCTGTGCTGGGCGTGCGTCTGATCAATCGCAATACCCGACGCATGAGCCTTACGGCAGCAGGCGAGCGCTACTACGCCGCTTGCGTGGATATTCTGGATCGCGTTGATGCCGCGTCCCAGGCGGTGACCCTGGAACAGGAACGGCCCTCCGGGCTGCTGCGCATCAGTTCACCGCTGGTGATCGGTACGCTGGAGCTGGCCCGTTGGTTGCCGGGGTTCCAGGAGCGCTATCCGGACATCCAGGTCGATTTGTCCTGCTCGGATCCGCTTGTCGATCTGGTAGCCGATGGGTTCGATGTGGCATTACGGATTTGCGGGCCGTTGGCCGACAGCAGTCTTGTCGCGCGCTTGCTCAGCGTTTCGCCGCTGGTTCTGGTGGCGGCACCGGCCTATGTCTTCAAGCGCGGGCTGCCTCGCGGCGTTGCTGAACTCAACGACCATCGGCTGCTGACGTATGCCTCGGCCACGCAGTGGGTGCTGGTGGGGGAAGCAGGGGAGTCGAGCACGGTGGATTGCGCCAGCAGCTTTCATACGGACACCATCACTGCCTTGCACGCCTGCGCTCTGGCGGGCGGGGGCATTGCCGCGTTTACCCTGGCGACGGTGCAAGATGACTTGCTGACGGGAAGACTGGTGCGGATTCTGCCTGAGTACACGCTTGGGCAGCGGCACTACTATGCGCTTTACCCGCATGCGCGGAATTTGCCGGCCAAGGTTCGAGTGTTTGTGGATTACATGGCGCAGTATTACGGCGCCAGGAACTGATGGACCTTGGACTGAACAGCGCCGGGGCCTGAAAAGCCCGGACAACGTTGCGACGATTTGAACGATGTAGCTGAGCCGTGGCGAGGGAGTTCCCTCGTCACAATGGGGCAAGCCACAATGAATCAAACAGCCTTGGTGTGATCGGCTGGCCCGCGCAACGTCGCAATATCCCGCTTGGGCGGCATGCCAAACAAACGGCCGTATTCACGGCTGAACTGCGAGGGGCTTTCATAGCCCACTTTGAAGGCCGCACTCGCCACGTCCATATGCTCATTGAGCATCAAGCGCTTCGCTTCGTTCAACCGTAGCCACTTCTGGTACTGCAGCGGACTCATCGCGGTGAGCTGGCGGAAGTGATGGTGGAAGGTGGGGGGGCTCATCTGCACACGCGCCGCGAGGTCCTCTACGCGGATGTGTTCGGTGTAATTCAATTTCAGCCAGTCGATGGCTTTGGCGATCCGGTAGCCCTGGCTGTCCACGGAGGCGATCTGACGCAGCCGCGAAGCCTGGTCGCTCATCAACAACCGATAATGAATTTCTTGTTGGATCAGCGGCGCCAGTACAGGGATCGCGTCAGGCTCATCCAGCAGCGCCAACAAGCGTGCGAACGGCGCCAGAAGCTCAGGTGTTGCTGTACCAATGCCTGCGCCAATTCCGATGGGCCGGTCTCGATACGGCGTCATGCCGCTCTGGGCGACCAGATCGGCGACCATGCGCAAGTCGAGCTTGAAGACCAGGCCCAGGCAAGGTTGCTCCGGGCTTGCCACCATCACTTCAGAATTGGCGGGGATGTCCAGCGAAGTGATGAGAAATCGTGTGGTGTCGTATCCATACGCCTTGCCACCTACCCATACCTGTTTCACGCCTTGGGCCACGAGCACGATGCTCGGTTCGATCATGCAGATGACGGGACGCGCCGGGGCTTCACGTCGAAAGAAACTAAGGCCGGCCACCGGCATATCAAAGTCCCCCGTCTGTGGGGTCCGGGCGTCAATGATTCCGGCGAGCGTCTCTTGCAGGGATTTGCGTTGGGTGGTCATGGCGGGTTCGGGGGTTGTCCAGGGCTGATAGCTATAGGCAGAACATTAACTCGCCAAGCGAAGCGCTGCCTACATGAAGTGGGCGAACTCATAGGATCGGGCAAGAAAAGCAGCGTAATGCGCTACCTGAAATCCGGGTTGGGCGCTGAGAATTTGATCCGACCTGACTCAGGAGATCATTACTCAATGCATGTTCGAGCCTACGCGGGCGACACCCCTCGAATCACTCAAACAGAAGGACTATCCAGTGAAAAGAATGCTGCTTGCCCTCGGTCTGCTTATCGTCTCTTGCTCATCCATGGGGGCTGATATGTCCAACGGTGCTGACAACTTCTACAAAAGTGACAAGGTGACAGTGGAAAAGGTCGCCTTCAAGAATCAATACGGGATGGAGGTGGCAGGTAATCTGTTTGTCCCAAAGGGACTGGACCCGAAGGCGAAAAGCGCCGCCATCATCGTGGGTCATCCCATGGGCGCGGTGAAGGAGCAGAGTTCCAATCTGTACGCGACCAAAATGGCCGAGCAGGGTTTTGTTACGCTCTCCCTGGATTTGTCGTTCTGGGGGGAGAGTGAGGGTACGCCGCGCAATGCGGTGTTGCCGGACATGTACGCAGAAGACTACAGCGCTGCGGTGGATTTTCTCGGCACCCGGCCGTTCGTCAATCGCGAGCGCATCGGCATCATCGGTATCTGCGGCAGCGGCGCTTTTGTCATCAGCGCAGCCAAGATCGACCCGCGCCTGAAGGCCATCGCGACGGTCAGCATGTACAACCATGGCGACTTGTACCGCAAAGGCCTGGGTAACTCGACAACGGCGGAACAGAAAAAACAGTTCCTGGCCACGGCAGCCGAGCAGCGCTATGTGGAGTTTATCGGTGGGAAAACCGCGTACACCTCTGGCTCACCGCTGAAATTGACGGGCGATGCCATCGCGGATGAGTTCTTTGACTTCTACCGGACCCCGCGTGGCGAAGTCACTCCCGCCGGCGCTTCGCCGCAGACCACGACCATGCCCACGCTGTCCAGCAACGTCAAGTTCATGAACTTCTACCCGTTCGATGACATTGAAAGCATCTCGCCGCGTCCTTTGCTGTTTATCACCGGCTCCGAGGCGCACTCGCGTGAGTTCAGTGAAGATGCCTACAAGCGGTCTGCGCAACCCAAAGAGTTGCTCATCATCCCGGGCGCCAACCATGTGGACCTTTACGACCGGGTGAACCTGATCCCGTTCGACAAGTTGGCCGGGTTCTTTCGCAACAATCTGAAGTAACTCCCTCAATCACGCCATCACTTGGCACCTCTTGTCCTGCGGCAGCGATCTTCGGTGCCGCAGTTCGTCCCCTCGAGTCTTCAGTGGACCCGACGCTCAAGAAACACAGGATTCATATCCCATGACCGATAGCGTATTGCCCATCTCCCAAGACCGCCCCACGTGGAGCGCGGTGCTTGCCATGTCCCTCGCTGCGTTCGCCCTCGTTGCATCGGAGTTCATGCCGGTCAGCCTGCTCACGCCCATTGCGGCCGATCTTCACATTAGCGAAGGGCAGGCCGGTCAAGGCATCGCCGTGTCTGGCGCCTTCGCCCTGATCACCAGCCTGTTCATTGCATCGATTGCCGCTAGGGTGGACCGTAAAAGTTTGCTCCTGCTGCTGACACTGTTGATGATCATTTCTGGAACCGTGGTCTCATTGGCACCCAATTACGCGGTATTCATGGCCGGACGCGCACTGATCGGCGTTGCGATTGGCGGCTTTTGGTCGTTGTCAGCCGCCACGGCCATGCGGCTGGTGCCGGATCAGCAGATCCCACGGGCCCTGGCGATCGTCAATGGCGGCAATGCGTTGGCGACGGTGGTGGCGGCGCCGCTGGGCAGTTTTCTTGGGCAGATAATCGGTTGGCGTGGCGCGTTCTTTTGCATTGTGCCTGTCGCCGCCACCGCTTTGGTCTGGCTGCTGTTACGCCTGCCCTCCATGCCGGCACAGACGAAGCAGGGTAGCGCCAACGTGTTCAAATTGATGGAGCGAGCCCCCATAGCCTTGGGCATGCTGGCTGCCAGCGCATTCTTCATGGGTCAATTCATGTTGTTCACCTATCTACGACCGTTCCTTGAAACGGTGACGCAGATGAGCGTGTCTTTGCTTTCGTTTGCATTGCTGGTGATTGGCGTGGCCGGTTTGCTCGGTACCTTTGTGATCGGTGCGTTCTTGAAAAATGGCCTGTACCGGACGCTCATCGTCATCCCGTTGCTGATGGCAGCGATTGCACTTGCCCTGGTGGGGTTCGGGGCGTCGGCAACCATCACGATTATCCTGCTGGGACTTTGGGGTTTAGTGGCCACCGCTGCCCCCGTCGGCTGGTGGACCTGGCTGGCGCGAACGCTGCCAGATGATGCCGAAGCAGGGGGTGGATTGATGGTCGCGATCATTCAGCTTGCGATTGCGGCGGGTGCCACGGTGGGCGGCATCCTTTTCGATCTGAGCGGCTATCAGGCGACCTTCGAAGCCAGCGCGGTTGTGCTGGGTGGTGCAGCCGTTCTCGGCATCCTGGCTGCACGGGCCGCGGTTCGGGATTGCCCAGACATCCGCGCCCGGGCGCAAGCCAAGGCCGTTTGAGCAGATGACCGTTGAGCGCCTGCGGTTGGTGGCACATTGATATATTGGTAGGCTAGGGGCTCGTTACCTATCGAGTGGGTCAGTGTGACTACCGAGCGAATTTTCCAGTTAGAGCAAGCCCTTATGGCCGTGATCGCTGCGGCGGGAAAGATGGGGGTCTGCAGTGATGAACTGTGCGCGCAGGCGGTGGGCGGGTTGATGTTTGAACACCATTGGAGCTGGGCAAACGCACAGTACGCGCAAGGGGCGGCCGACGAGATCGACAACGCGTTGAGCCTTCTCGTAGGGAAACCGCCGGTGGAAAACAGGTCGCCGGCGATTGAGACCGGCGCCAATGCGTTGCTCAATCCGCCAGCTAATTCGCGGTCTGTCAGTTTTATTTGATACGAGTGGGCGCCCATTTGCGTGTGCGCCCTCATCGCGAGCAAGCTTTGCTCCCACAGGGTAAATGCTTGGAGGTTAATGCTGCGAGCGATATTCCGGCGCGGCTTCCAGCGAGGTCTTGTGAGCGTTTTCCTTGGACGTTTGCCCCTGCGTATCGGGTAGCGAGGCGACATGAACGGTACGGGCCGGGATCGCAAATCGCACACCGATTCTGGCGAATTCTTCCATCATGCCCAGGTTGATCGCCTGTTGGACATCCATGTAAACGTTGTAGCTGGGGTCCAGCACGATGTACACCGTTTCGAATTCCAATGCGCTTTCGCCGAAACCGCGAAAGTGCGAGCGGTCGAAGCGGGTCTTTTCCTGAGCCTTGATGATGTTTTCGACGATGACCGGCACTTGCCTTAGCTGTTCTGTCGAGCAGTCATGGGGCAGGGCGAATTCAAAGACGATCCGTCGTTCCTGAAGCCGTTTGTAGTTCTGAATGGTGGTGCTGATCATTCCGGCATTGGCCATCACGATCTGCTCGCCACCCAGGCTGCGGATCCGCGTGGTTTTCAAGCCGACATGTTCCACGGTGCCGGCCAGGGAACCCACGACAATGAAGTCGCCGACCTCGAACGGTTTGTCCACGGCGATGGACAGCGAGGCGAACAGATCACCGAGGATGTTCTGCACCGCCAGCGCCACGGCGATACCACCGACCCCGAGGCTGGCGATAAAGGCGGTGATGTTCACGCCTAGGTTGGAGAGCATCGCCAGGAGCACCACGGCCCAGAGAAACACCTTCGCGCCCCACAGGCTCAGGGTGGCCAGCGCGCTTTTCTGGTGGATGTCGGAGTGGCTGTGGCGGGCGAAATAGTGCAGCAACGCCAGGGCAATTGCCCGGTTGGCCCAGAGCCCCACCTGCAAGGCTGCGACCACGAACCAGAGGCTGCTGACCCGGTCAAGCCAACGCTCCGGCAGGTCCAGGACGCCGACGCCAATGAGGATGGAGGCCAGTAACAACAGCGTATTGCTGGTACTGGACAGTACTTCGACGGCGATGTGGCTGACATACGCATCGGGTTTCTGTGCCCGGGCCTGCACTTTTCTCAACAGCAAGCCGATGCCGGCCCTGACGATGATAAAACTCACCACCATCACACCCAGGGCCAGGAGCCAGTTGGCGATGGAGATGCCGAGTAATTGGGTATCGGTAAGGAACTGAAGAGAGCTTGAGTCCATGTGAACGGTCACCTGTGCCATTGCTGTTCAGGTTTTGGCCCTTGCCGACTTTGGTGTGAGAACCTGGGCAGGGCATGAACCTGGTTAGTTCGCGCAAAGCACGGGCCGTTCAATTTTGTTCTGCGCGAGCAGTTGCGTAGGAGAGTGCTGGCGGCGTAGTTTCCTGGGCAGAACCTCTGTCAGAGCAATGCCATGCACATGACCGAACTGAGCAATGAGGAGTTGGAGCCGTTGCGCCAGGCGCTGATCCTGGCGGGTCTGCCTGTGGACGACCTGAACCAGCAGGGCCGACGTTTTTTCAGCTTCAGGCAAGCAGACGCTCAGACAGCGTTTGGCGGGATCGAGGGGGAGGGCGCGGACCGATTGTTACGCTCTCTGGTGGTCCCTGAGGGGCTGCGGGGGCGCGGCATAGGCGCAGCGATGCTGGTCGCTCTGGAAGACTTTGCGAAAAACCAAGGTGTGGAGCGCCTTCACCTGCTCACTGCCAGTGCTGCCAGCTTCTTTGTTGCCCAGGGGTATCAGGCGCGTGACCGTTCGCTGGCGCCGATGTCGATCAGCGAAACGGCGCAATTCAAGTCCTTGTGCCCGGCCTCGGTGACCTACCTGAGCAAATGCCTCATCTAACGCAGTAGATGCACGGCCAGGCCGGTCAGTCCGCATCCCAGCAGCACCTGGATGACGCCGCGTTTGTAGCGAAACAGCGCAATGGCGGCGGCGAGCGCGATGATTGCCGACGGCCAGTCCAACGCGCCGGAAAAACCGCTGGGCCAAAGCACGTGGTAACCGAAGAAGCAGGCCAGGTTGAGGATCACCCCGACCACGGCGGCAGTAATCGCCGTCAGCGGTGCGGTGAATTTCAGCTCGTTATGCGTCGACTCCACCAACGGCCCACCCGCGAGGATGAACAGGAATGAGGGCAGGAACGTAAACCAGGTCACCAGCGTGGCGGCAACCGCGCCAGCGAGGAAGGCCTGTTCAGGGCCGAACACCTGCATCACGTAGCCACCGACGAAGCCGACGAAAGCGACCACCATGATCAACGGGCCGGGAGTGGTTTCGCCGAGGGCCAGACCATCGATCATCTGCGTTGGGGTCAGCCAGCCGAAATGTCCGACAGCGCCTTGATACACATAGGGCAGAACCGCATAGGCGCCACCAAACGTCAGCAAGGCCGCCTTGGTGAAGAACCAGGCCATTTGCGTCAGGGTGCCTTCCCAGCCGAACAACAGGGTCAACACACCCATCGGCAAGGCCCACAGCAGGGCGCCGATGATCGCCAGCCGGGCCAGTCGCAAGGCGCTGAAGCGGGCATGCTCCGGGGGCGGGGTGTCATCGTCGATCAATGCCGGGCCAAAGGACTGATGCGTGGCGTTGTGCCCGCCCAGGCTGAACTTTTCCGGTGCCCAGCGGCCGCCGAAGTACCCGATGACCGCCGCTCCCAGCACGATCAGCGGGAAGGGGAGATTGAAAGCGAATATCGCGGTGAACGAGCCGGCGGCGATGGCCCACAGCCAACTGTTCTTGAGCGCGCGCGAACCTATCCGGTGGGCGGCATGCACGACGATCGCGGTCACGGCTGGCTTGATGCCATAAAAAATCCCGGCCACCACCGGCACTTCGCCAAAGGCGACATACAGCCAGGACAATGTGATGAGAATGAACAGCGAAGGCAGCACGAACAGCGCCCCGGCAATGATCCCGCCCCAGCTGCGGTGCATCAGCCAGCCCAGGTACGTCGCCAATTGCTGCGCCTCGGGGCCTGGCAGCAGCATGCAGTAATTGAGGGCATGCAGAAAGCGTCGTTCGGAAATCCAGCGTCGGCGCTCCACCAACTCCTGGTGCATGATCGAGATTTGTCCTGCCGGCCCACCGAAACTGATAAAGCCCAGCTTGAGCCAGAACCAGAACGCCTCGCGCAAGCTGATGGCCGAGGGGCTGGACAACGGGTCGTCGACGGTCGGGATGGGTTTATTCATGGTCGGCCGGTGCTTGGATGGCAAAGGCGACCTACGTTATGGGGCGTTACGCAATTTTGATAGCCCTGGCAAAGCGATTCATGAAAAAAACCGGCTTTCCGGGATTGTCGCCATTGGGGGGATTTTCCGGCCAGAACGGGTGAATTTGACAGGGCCATGCGCAGGATTTTGGATCCATTGAGCCACCCATCGGCTATGCCACACCGGCAAATTGCCGCCCCCCCAGGCGGTAGGCTAAGCTCACGAATATTGGGGGCTTTGAGGGTTTCGCTCATGCTTTGCCCCCCTCAGGAATTCGCTTGCCAATCCCCAATTTTGATCCGTTCCATGTCCCCGGCGGTGCCCTCAAGCGCCTGCCGTTGCTTAAGGCAGCGGTGGCGTTTATCGCGGCGGTCTGCCTGTGCCTGTGTGGCCTGCTTTTTTTGCAACTGGAACAGTCTCGTCGCTACGACCTGGAGTCGGCGCGCACCGCCTCAGCCAACCTCACCCGGGCCATGGCCCAACAGGCTCAGGACACGTTCCAGCAGACAGACCTGGTCCTGACCAGCCTGGCGGACTGGATAGAGAGCGACGGTTTCGGTCCGGCGCTGCAACCACGTCTGCAGAAAACCTTTGCCCGGCGCGTGCAAGCCCTGGAGCAATTGCATGGCCTGTTCCTGTTCGACAAGCACGGTCATTGGGTCATTACGTCCTTTGAACAACTGCACAGGGGCCCAGGGGTAGCAGATCGGGACTACTTTACGTTCCATCAGCAGAACACCGCCCTGATCGCTCATATCGGGCCGGCTATCCGCAGTCGACAAAATGGCGAGTGGATCATCCCGGTGTCGCGGCGCTTGAATGATCAGGACGGCAATTTCCAGGGCGTATTGTTGGCCGGGATCAAGATGTCGTACTTCGATCGATTCTTCGATAGCTTCAGCCTCGCTGACCAAGACGAGATGGTCCTGGCCTTGTCCGACGGGACCTTGCTGGCCCGGCGCCCCTTCGACGAGGCAAAAATCGGTCGATCCCTGGCCGAGGAACCGGTCTTTCAGCATGAGTTGTACAGCGAAAGCGCCGGTACCGCGACCATCCGCTCCGCTGCCGATGGCGTCCTCAGGCTCTATGACCACCAGCATTTACAGGCCTATCCGCTGGTGGTGACCGCCGCGATGTCCGAACAGGCGATCCTGGCGGGTTGGCACGACAGAGCCTTCAAATCCAGTCTGATCGTGGCGGTGGTGGTATTAGGTATCTGCCTGTTCGGCTGGGTGTTCGTGCGTCAGGTGCGCAACAGCGAACGGATCGAAGCGGACCTGCGCAAGGCCCAGGAGGCGTTGGAGCTGATTGCCACCCATGACAGCCTGACTGGGCTTGCGAACCGTCGGCTGTTCGAGCGGGCCCTAGACATCGAGTTCGGCCGGGGCGCCCGCCAGCGCAGCCCCTTGAGCCTGATCATGCTCGATATCGATTTCTTCAAGCGTTACAACGACACCTACGGCCACGTGGCCGGGGATCATTGCCTGGCAGAAATGGCGAAGGTGCTCAAGGGCTGCTGTCATCGCAAGGCTGACCTTGCCGTGCGTTATGGCGGCGAGGAGTTCGCGGTGCTGCTGCCCGATACCAACCTGCAGGGGGCCTTAGCCCTGGCCGAGCAGATCCGCCGCAGCGTTATCGACCAACACATCACCCATGCCGGCTCTCCTACCGGCTACCTGACGGTGAGCCTGGGCTGCTACGCGTTCGTGCCCAGCAGTTTGGACAGCATTGAAGTGTTCCTCCAGCGGGCCGATGCGGCGCTTTATCAGGCCAAGCACAGCGGACGCAACCGAGTGGCGGCGTTATCGATGGAAGACGGGTTTGATACGCTGGCGCGCTCGGATCGTTGAGGTCGCAGAAATCATCAAAATCGATGGCCGGGAGATCGTAAGTCGTTGCAACCACCACGGTGGCTTGTCGGTCACAGCTAGTGTCCTGGATCTGGAGCCCTGGCCCGATGAAAAACCTGCGCATAGCGACCTTCAATATCAACGGCATCCGGGCCCGACTGCCCAATCTGCTGGAGTGGCTGGAGCGGGAGAAACCCGACATTGTCTGCTTGCAGGAACTCAAGGCAGCGGACAAGGATTTCCCCACAGCGCAGCTGGAATCGGTTGGTTACGGATCGCTCTGGCACGGCCAGGCGTCCTGGAATGGCGTTGCGATCCTGGCCCGTGATGCGCAACCGCTGGAGAGCCGCCGTGGCTTGCCCGGTGGCGACGATGACCGCCACAGTCGTTACCTGGAGGCAGCGGTGCATGGCGTGCTGGTGGGTTGTCTTTATCTGCCTAACGGCAACCCGCAACCTGGGCCCAAATTCGATTACAAACTGGCCTGGTTCGAACGGCTGATCGCTTATGCCAAGGGGCTGCAGGCCAGCGATCATCCGGTGGTGCTGGCGGGTGACTACAACGTGGTGCCCACCGATCTGGACATCTACAACCCGCGTTCCTGGCTCAAGGATGCCCTGCTGCAACCCGAAAGCCGCGAGTGTTATCAGCGGCTGCTCGACCAGGGTTGGACCGATTCGTTGCGCCACCTGTACCCGGACGAGCGGGTATACACCTTCTGGGATTATTTCCGTCAGCACTGGCAAAAGAACTCCGGGCTGCGCATCGATCACCTGCTGCTCAACCCGGCGGCCAGTCCTTACCTGAGCGAGGCGGGCGTGGACGCATGGGTCAGGAATCAACCGCATCCCAGCGACCATGCTCCGACCTGGATCCGGCTCGCTTCGCGAAAACGTCGGTGAGGGAGCGAGGTCTGCGGTCGGTTATTGTCTCGCAAAGGCGAATGCCTTATATCTGCACCCCAGCAGCGGACTTTTTGTAAGCCCTGCACTGGACAGGAAAGGACATCCTCATGAGCCAAACCCGACTGAACGATTCGGGCCGTTATCTGCAACGCCTGGGCTTCGACACACCGCCAGCCCCGACCCTCGACACCTTGCGCCTGCTTCAACGACGCCACACCGCCGAGTTCCCCTTTGAAACCCTTTCGACGCTGCTGGGCCAACCCGTGCCCATTGACCTCGAATCAGTGGAGCGAAAAGTCTTCGAACAAGGCCGCGGCGGCTACTGCTATGAGCTCAATCAATTGTTCCTGGCGCTGCTGTTGGAACTGGGCTTCGAAGCCCGAGGCATCACCGGACGGGTGGTGATGAATGCCCCCGAGGGTGCCTGGCCCGCCCGCACCCACCGCCTCAGCCTGGTGACGCTTGACGGCGTGCGTTACACCACCGATGTCGGCTTCGGCGGCATGGTGCCTACTGCGCCGCTGCTGCTGGACAGCCGTGACATCCAGGCCACTCCCCACGAACCCTATCGCATCGAGGCTCACCCGGACGGCTATCTGCTGCGTGCCTGCGTGGCCGACGAATGGCGGCCGATGTACCTGTTCGATCTGCAGCGCCAGGAAGACATCGACTACACCGTCGGCAATTGGTACGTCAGCAACCACCCCGAGTCGCCATTCATGGGCCGGTTGATGGTGGCTCGCACTGGCGATGGATTGCGCAAGACCCTGAACGGAAACAGCTATGCCTTGCACCGGATAGGCGAGCAAAGCGAGCGCCGGACAATCACCGACGCCGACGAACTGATCGACCTGCTGGAAAACGAGTTTGGTCTGCGCGTACCGCCACGCGAGCTTTTACGGCCCGCCGTGGTTGGGCTTCTGTAACGAAGTGGGGTAGCAGGGGAGGCGCAAGGATCCGCGGGAGAGGATGGCTGTGCGCAATAAGTTGTATACAACTCTATGGACATTTGTCCTGAGTTTTGAATACAGTGTGCGCATAACAAAAAACAGGGAACTCCCGAACCATGAAAACGCCCCATGTTTCACTCCCACGGCCCGAGGACGAAAACCTTGGCGTCGGCGCGAATATGGCTTACGGCCTGCAACATGTGTTGACCATGTACGGTGGCATCGTCGCTGTGCCACTGATCATCGGTCAGGCCGCCGGTTTGTCACCGGCGGACATCGGCCTGTTGATCGCGGCGTCATTGTTCGCGGGGGGGCTTGCAACATTGTTGCAAACCCTTGGCCTGCCGTTTTTCGGCTGTCAGTTGCCTCTCGTGCAGGGCGTTTCGTTTTCCGGGGTCGCGACCATGGTGGCGATCGTCGGCAGCGGCGGAGAAGGGGGGTTCCAGGCCATCCTCGGAGCGGTGATCGCCGCGTCCTTGATCGGCTTACTGATTACTCCGGTGTTCTCGCGAATCACCCGGTTCTTTCCGCCGCTGGTCACCGGCATCGTCATCACCACCATTGGCCTGACCTTGATGCCGGTAGCCGCTCGCTGGGCGATGGGCGGCAATAGCCACGCCGCCGATTTCGGCAGCATGGCCAATATCGGTTTGGCCGCCGTCACCCTGGTCCTGGTGTTGCTGCTGAGCAAAATGGGCAGCGCGACGATCTCGCGGCTGTCGATTCTGCTGGCAATGGTCATTGGCACGGTCATCGCCGTATTCCTGGGCATGGCGGACTTTTCATCCGTCAGCCAAGGCCCGATGTTCGGTTTCCCCACACCTTTCCACTTTGGCATGCCGACTTTTCATGTCGCGGCCATTCTGTCGATGTGCATCGTGATCATGGTGACATTGGTGGAAACGTCCGCCGATATCCTCGCGGTGGGCGAGATCATCGACACCAAAGTCGACTCCAGGCGTCTGGGTAACGGCTTGCGGGCCGACATGCTGTCGAGCATGATCGCGCCGATCTTTGGCTCTTTCACCCAGAGCGCCTTTGCCCAGAATGTCGGGCTGGTGGCGGTGACGGGGATCAAGAGCCGTTTCGTGGTGGCAACTGGCGGGGTATTTCTGGTGGTACTCGGCCTGCTGCCGTTCATGGGCCGAGTGATCGCGGCGGTGCCGACTTCGGTGTTGGGCGGTGCCGGTATCGTGCTGTTCGGCACCGTGGCTGCCAGCGGCATCCGCACGCTGTCAAAAGTCGACTACCGCAACAACGTCAACCTGATCATCGTCGCCACCTCTATCGGTTTTGGCATGATTCCCATCGCCGCGCCGAATTTCTACGATCATTTCCCGAGCTGGTTCGCGACGATCTTCCATTCGGGCATCAGCTCTTCGGCGATCATGGCAATCGTGCTGAACCTGGCCTTCAATCACTTCACCCGGGGTAACTCGGATCAACAGTCCGTATTCGCCGCCGGTACCGAGCGGGTGTTGCGTTATCAGGACCTGGCGGCGCTGCGTGAAGGCGACTACTTCAGTGACGGCAAGCTGCACGACTGCGATGGCAACGAGATTCCGGTGGTGGCGGAGGCAGCCCATGTACCGGTAGAGCATGGCCCGGTACGATTGAAAAGCAGCGAGCACGTCTAGCCTCGTGACGACGGCGCTTGCTCGGCTTTATGTCTCTTAATAAGGAAAGGCCTGTGATCGAGGATCACAGGCCTTTCTTTTTGCCTCAGAGACTGATCACCAGCGCCCGTAATGACCGCGCGGTGGGCCGTAGTAATAGCCCCGTGGTGGCCCGTAATACACCGGCGCCGGACGATAGTAGACAGGGCGCTCGATGTAGACCGGCTGTGGCTGGTAGTAGACCGGTGGCGGCTGCTGCACATAAACCGGTTGTGGCTGGACGTACACCGGTTGCTGCACGTAGACCGGACGATCACGGTTGATGATCGCTGAGCCGACGATGGCCGAACCAACGATTGCGCCAAACACGGCGGGCCCCTCCCAACCACCTCGACCATGGGCGGATGCCTGGCCGGTGACCGCGAGAGCCCCCATGAGCAGGGCGATGATGGGGAGTTGACGGTTCATAACGATTCCTCGTTTTGGCCCCGGCGCCTGTGGTCTGCAACAGACCCGAATGAGGGTCGCGGGGATACTTGCTCTGACAGCGATTTTTTCAGAATTTGCCGTGCCGTTGGGTAAATATTGTGTAAGGTCTGTAGCGGTTTCTTTACTGCAAGGAGTCACGCATGCAGATCAACCCCAACAAAGACACTCAACTGTGCATGTCACTATCGGCGCGCCCTGGGAACTTCGGCCTGCGCTTTCACAATCACCTGTATGAGCAACTGGGGCTGAATTTTTACTACAAGGCATTCAGCAGCCAGGACTTGCCCGGTGCTGTAGGCGGCATCCGCGCCTTGGGCATCCGCGGGTGCGGGGTGTCGATGCCGTTCAAGGAAGACTGCATCGCCCTGGTCGACGAACTCGATCCTTCCGCCGCCGCGATCCAGTCCATCAATACCATCGTCAACACCGATGGCCATTTAAAGGCCTACAACACCGACTACATCGCGATCGCCCAATTGCTGCAAACCCATGCGGTGCCCAAGGATTCAACCTTTGCTCTGCGAGGTAGCGGCGGCATGGCCAAGGCCGTGGCCAGCGCCTTGCGCGACGGTGGTTACTCAAACGGTTTGATCGTGGCCCGCAACGAAACCGCCGGGCGAGCCTTGGCCGGCTCCCTGGGTTACGAGTGGCAGGCTGAACTGGGGCAGCGACGGCCGCAGATGCTGATCAACGTCACGCCGATCGGCATGACCGGTGGCCCGGAAGCCGATCAACTGGCGTTCGAGCCCGAGACCATCGCAGCGGCCGAGACGGTGTTCGATGTGGTGGCGATCCCGTCGCAAACGCCGCTGATCGTGCGCGCCCAGGCTGAGGGCAAACGGGTCATCACCGGGCTCGAAGTGATTGCGATCCAGGCCCTGGAGCAGTTTGTCCTGTACACCGGCGTGCGGCCCAGCGCGGAACAATTCAAGAAGGCCGTGGCGTTCGCTCGATCCTGATTACTCCAGTCGCGCCAGCCGTTCTTCCAACGCGGCGATCCGCGCTTCGAGTTCTTCGATGCGCTCCAGCGACACGCCGCTGCCGGCACCACGCTCCACGGGATGCTGGCGGGCGGCGAGGATCGCTTCGATATCCGCCGGGTCGCCCATGGCGTGCATGTAACGGTCTTCCCGCTGGCCGGGCTGACGCGGCACCAACAGCGCCAAGCCACGGGCGATCAGCCGTTCAAGCTGATGCACCACCTGTTCGGTGTCTTCGAAATCGTGCATCCGCCCGCTACGGGTCAGCAGTTCATTGACTGTCTGCGGGCCGCGCAAGAACAGCAACCCCATCAGAATCACTTGGGCCGGCACCAGCTCCAGGGCCTTGTCGACCCGATGCTCCCAGCGGTCGGCGCGGCTGCCCATCACCAGTTTGGTAAAGCCGCGACCTTCCAGCGCACGCAGGCTCTGGCCGACCTGGCCCGGATTGAGGTTCATGACCGGCTCACGGCTGGTCTTCTGGTTGCAGGCCAGCACCAGGGCGTTGAGCGTCAGCGGGTAGGTCTCGGGGTTGGTGGCCTGCTTTTCGACCAGCGCGCCGAGAATGCGGATTTCCGTGCTGTTGAGCCGCGGTTCTTCGGCCGGGCTTTGTTCTTCGATACTCATCGCGCGTTCCCTATGCTGTGGAAGCCGCCTAGCCTAATCCTTGCGCAATAAAAGACAAGGTGCGCAACAAGGCGTGGCTATAATCGCACCCGTTTGATTTGTCCTTTCTGCCACCTGCATGAGATCGCCATGACTATTTCCCTGTACGCCGCTTCCATCCCGGTTTTCAAGCAGATGCTCAACGCCCTGAGTGATGTCCTGAACAAGGCTGAAGCCCACGCCACTGCGAAAAACATTGACCCGAACGCGTTCCTGCAAGCCCGCCTGTACCCGGACATGTTCCCCCTGGTACGCCAGGTGCAGATCGCGGTGGACTTCGCCAAAGGCGTGTCCGCGCGTCTGGCCGAGCTTGAAGTGCCGAAATATGACGACAGCGAAACCACCTTTGCCGAACTGCAAGCCTTGATCACCAAGGTATTGGCGTTCATCGACGGCATCAGCCCCGAGCAGATCGACGGCAAGGAAGGCATCGAAATCGTCACCCGTCCGGGCACGCCGAAGGAAAAACGCTTTACCGGCCAGAACTACCTCCTGACCTATGGTCTGCCGCAGTTCTTCTTCCACGTCACCACCACCTATGCGCTGCTGCGCCACAATGGCGTGGAAGTGGGCAAACGCGACTACATGGGCGCGTTCTAAACCCGCCAGCATGAAAAAGCCCGGGACGGTGTGGGCCGTCCCGGGCTTTTTTATGGCGGTCTGTTTACACGGTGGCTGTGCCATCGCTATCGCGAGCAGGCTCGCTCCCACATTGGATTTGTATCTGCCACAAACCCTGTGGGAGCGAGCCTGCTCGCGATGACGGTCATACCTCCAGCGCCGCTGTCAGGCCACGCGTTCGCGCTTCTCTTCCTCACCCAAGCAAGCCGCCGCGGTGAACAGCACATCAGTAGAGGAGTTGAGCGCAGTCTCCGCCGAATCCTGCAGGACGCCGATAATGAAGCCCACGGCGACCACCTGCATGGCGATGTCGCTGGGGATACCGAACAGGCTGCATGCCAGGGGAATCAGCAACAGCGAACCACCGGCCACGCCGGACGCGCCGCAGGCACAAATGGCCGCGACGACGCTCAGCAACACGGCGGTCGGCACGTCGACCACGATACCCAGGGTATGCACCGCCGCCAGGGTCAGTACGGTGATGGTAATGGCGGCGCCGGCCATGTTGATGGTCGCGCCCAGCGGGATCGATACCGAATAGGTGTCTTCGTGCAGGCCCAGGCGTTTGCTCAGTTCCAGGTTCACCGGGATATTCGCCGCCGAACTGCGGGTGAAGAATGCGGTAATGCCGCTCTCGCGCAGGCAGGTGAAGACCAGTGGGTACGGGTTGCGACGCAGCTTCCAGAACACGATGAGCGGGTTCATCACCAGCGCCACGAACAGCATGCAGCCAATCAGCACGGTCAACAGGTGAAGGTAGCCCAGCAACGCGCTGAAACCTGAGGTTGCCAGGGTCGAGGCCACCAGGCCGAAGATCCCCAGCGGGGCGAAGCAGATGACCACGCGCACGATCACGGTCACGCCGTTGGACAGATCCCCGAGCACGGTACGGGTGGTTTCGCCAGCATGCCGAATGGCAATGCCCATGCCGATGGCCCAGGCCAGAATGCCGATGAAGTTGGCATTCATCAGGGCGCTGACCGGATTGTCCACCACGCTGAGCATCAAACTCTGCAGTACTTCGCTGATGCCGCCGGGGGCGGTGACGGCGACGTCATGGGACACCAGGACAAGGTTGGACGGAAACAGGGTACTGGCAACCACTGCGACCACTGCGGCGGCGAAAGTGCCGAGCAGGTACAGGAAGAGAATGGGCCGGATATGGGTTTCCTGACCGTGCTTGTGGTTGGCGATCGACGCCATGACCAGCACGAACACCAGGATCGGTGCCACGGCCTTGAGCGCTGACACAAAGACCTTACCGATGAAAGCGGTGGACTTGGCAAGGTCCGGTGCCAGCCACGCCAGGATGATGCCGGCGATCAGACCGATGACGATTTGCGTCACCAGGCCGGTGCGTTTGAGGCGGTGTAGAACGGAAGGAGACAAAGCAGTCATAACGGCATCTCTGATTTTTTTTGTGTGCAACGGTCGACCCCTCAGGGCAACAGGCGGGCAGGCCACGTGAGCGGGACCGAAAAGAAAGTACAGCGTTTGCAGGCCGCGGACTTTATCACAGCCCGCGGAAAAACCTGACGGACCTGTGACGATCCGTCGCTTGGGCGTTCACACGCGTTTGTCTGAGGGGCGCATTCTGTTAGGTTTTGGGCCAATCCCCTTTCTACTCTGCCAGCGACCCTTTTGGGCTGACGCTGGTGTCGTTGTTTTGCTGGAGTTCTGCATGTTGTCTGTTTTTCTGTTGTCGGCGGCTGGTCTTACAGTGCTGACCACCGAATTCATCATCGTCGGCCTGTTGCCATCCATTGCCCGCGACCTGCAAGTCACGATTGCCCAGGCCGGGCTGCTGGTCACGCTGTTTGCATTTACCGTGGCGGCATTCGGGCCGTTCCTGACCGCCTGGTTCGCCCGCTTTGAGCGGCGCAAGCTGTTTATCAGCGTGTTGGTGATGTTTGGTCTGGCCAACACACTGGCGGCGCTGGCCCCCAATATCGGCGTAATGGCCGTCGCCCGATTGATCCCAGCCTTGGGGCTACCGGTGTTCTGGGCATTGGCCAGTGAAACGGCAGTGGACATTGTCGGGCCGCAGTTTGCCGGGCGGGCCATCGCCCGGATCGGGTTCGGCATTGTCTGTGCCACGGTGTTCGGTATTCCGGTAGGCACGCTGATTTCTGATGCGTTCGGCTGGCGCAGCGCCTTTGCCATCCTGGCGTTCGTTGCGTTCGCCAAGGCCTTGCTGCTGTTTGTCTACCTGCCCAAAACCAATCTGCATCAGCACCAGGTCAGTTTGCGCTCGCAACTCAAGATATTGCGCAGCCCGTTGATGCAGGGCCATGTGCTGCTGTCGATCCTGGTGTTCAGCGGCATGTTCACCGCGTACACCTACCTGGCCGATATCCTCGAGCGCCTGGCCGGGTTCGACGGCACACTGGTGGGCTGGTGCCTGATGGGCTTCGGGGCCGTGGGGCTGGTGGGTAACTCTCTGGGCGGTCGCGCGGTGGACCGACACCCTTTGATCGCCTGGATGGTGTTTTGTCTGTTCCTGATCGGCGGCATGGTGGCGCTGGTGCCGAGCATTCATTCGACCGTCGGGCTGGCGGCAGCGATGGGCATCTGGGGAGTGACCCAGGCGGCCCTGTTCCTGGTCAGTCATGTACGACTGATGAAGGCCGCGCCTGAGGCTCCAGCCTTTGCCGCATCGCTGAACATCGCCGGGGCCAATCTGGGAATTGGCCTGGGGGCGATGGTCGGTGGGCGCGTCATCGATACCCTGGGCCTGGGCAGCGTTGGTTTTGCCGCGTCCGGGTTCATCCTCATATCGATCCTGCTGGCGTTGTTGCTGATGACCTTCAAGCCCCGTGCCGCCTGCGCGCAGTCCTAAGCGCTGAACAGCTCGCGTCGCGCACCTTCGGCGATGGCGACGATGCCCGGATGGCTGACCTTGCGCTCCACGGAAATGGCATAGAACGACTCGCTGACCGCATCGGTCTGGCCGATCACCTGTACGCCGTACTGACGCTGAACTTCTTCGGCGATCACGCTCGGGCCGATGAAAATTCCGCTGCCTGATTGCCCGAAGGCCTGCATCAGCGCGCTGTCGTCGAATTCGCCGACGATGCGTGGCTGGATCTGTTGCTCGGCGAACCAGCGTTGCAAGCGGCTGCGTACCACGGTTTCGGCACCTGGAATCAGCAGCGGGGCGTCATTCAGGCTGCGGGGGAAATCCTGCCCATAGCGCTCGGCCAGCGCAGCGGTGGCAAAGAAGCTGATCCCGCACTCTCCCAACTTCTGGCTATAACCCTTGATGTCCAGGTGGGTCGGCATCGGGCTGTCGGAAATCACCAGGTCCAGGCGCTGGATCGCCAGGTCCGCCAACAGCCGCTCGAGTTTGTCTTCGCGGCAAGTGATGCGCAGCGGCTCACTCAGCTCCATGGTCGGCGCCAGCAGCCGATAGACGATGGACTTGGGCACCACATCCGCCACCCCGACCCGGAACAGCGTCTGTTGCTCATTGGGTTGGGCCCGGAGCATAAGCTCCAGTTCGCCCCCCAACTGGAACATGTGTTCGGCATAGGGCAGCGTCTGGCGGCCAGCCTCGGTCAGTTCCAACTGTCGCCCGACGCGGCGAAACAACTTGATGTTAAACGTTTGCTCGAGCAGCGAAATCTGCCCGCTGATGGTTTGTGGTGTCAGGTTCAGTTGCTCGCAGGCCCGCACGATGCTGCCGGTCTTGGCCACCACCCAGAAGTAATGCAACTGTCGGTAATTGAGCATAAGGCACGCCGATTCGTAAAAATCGAAGTATAACCGCTGAAAATACGAATTTTCCTGAAGTATTCTCCTCTCTAGAATGCCGGGCCATCGGTGAGCCACCTTTGGTGCTCTGTTTAACCCTGAGAGGCATTTATCCATGACGTACAAAACCCTGGGTTTGGCGGCCTTGTTGGCAGTGTCTTCAATCGCCCTCGCTGGCTGCGAACAGGCCGAAAAAAGTGCCCAGCAGTTGATGGGGCAAGCCGCTGAAACGGCCAAGCAGGCAATCGATGACACCCATAAGGCTGCGGAACAGGCGATCAGCGAGGCCACTGGCGGGTTGATCAGCCCCAAGAAGAAGCCGGCGGATGAGGCTGAAGAATCCGAAACCTCCACCCAAACCATTTAACCCCGTCATATCGAGTCAGGACTGACCCATGGATTATCTTTTACAACTCGCTGCCAGCCCCACTGCATGGATCGCGCTGGCGACTCTGGTCGTCATGGAAATCGTGCTTGGCATCGATAACCTGATCTTCATTTCGATCCTGACCAATAAACTGCCCGAACAGCACCGCGCCAAGGCGCGGCGTATCGGCATTGGCATGGCGCTGATCCTGCGCCTGGGCTTGTTGAGCACCATTGCTTTCATCGTGCAGTTGACTGAGCCGGTTATCGAAATCCTCGGTCAGGCATTCTCCTGGAAGGACATGATCCTGATCGCCGGCGGCCTGTTCCTGCTGTGGAAAGCCACCACCGAGATCCACCACAGCATGGACCCGGCACCGAATGATCCGAAATCCGCCACCTCCGGCGTGACCCTCGGATTTGCCGCTGCGATCGGTCAGATCCTGATGCTGGACCTGGTATTTTCCATCGACAGCATCATTACCGCCGTGGGCATGACCGAGCATCTGCCGATCATGATCATCGCCGTCGTGATCTCGGTGTTGGTGATGTTGCTGGCGGCCGAGCCGCTGGCCAAGTTCATCAACGACAACCCGACAGTGGTCATGTTGGCGCTGGGCTTCCTGATCATGATCGGCATGACGTTGATCGCCGAAGGCTTTGGTGCTCATGTGCCCAAGGGCTATATCTACGCAGCCATGGCGTTCTCGGCAGCGATCGAGGTGTTGAACATGATGTCGCGTCGCCGTCAGCAAAAGGCGTTGGCTGACAAAGCCTGATTACAGGCACTCAAAAGCCGCCCGGGTCCATGCCCGGGCGGCTTTTTTTTGGATTTTTGAAGGGCGGCGGGCCGGTCAGTGTGCGGCGGCGTGGCGCCTGGCCGGTTTTGGTGCTTTTTCCGCCCGCGCTGGTCGTGGCGCAGGATGATGGCGGCGTGCAATGCGCAAAACGCCCCACAGCATGGCTGTGGCGACGCTTAACCAGCCGAATATCAGCATCAGGATTGTTGTGGTCAGGCTCATCTGTGCCTCCTTCTGCCCAAGTTCAGGGCGACGCACTCGTTACAATGGACAGTCTAGTCGCTAAAGTGTTGCAGGGAATCGATCGGTATTGATGACAGACGGACCGCTTCGTTCTATCGCCGCGATGGGACTGCTGTTTAAGGCTATACCCACGTCTGTCTGCACCTTATGATCGACGGCCCTTGCCTGGCCCGATGTCGGGTGCCTTAACAAGAGAGTCCTAATGTTTCCGGTAATTTCCTCTTTTCGATCACTGGTACTGGTGACGGCCTGCCTGGCGGCCCTGGCGGGTTGCGCAGGCAGTGTGTCGCCGCAGATTCAGCGCCTGCCCGAGCGGGTGGAACTCAACAGCGTGCCGTTTTTTCGCGGTGAGATGTACCAGGGTGGCCCCCAGTCGCTGGCCAGCCTCTTGACGCTGCAAGGCACGGTAATCACCCCGGGGCTGCTGGAGAAGCCTCTGCATCTGCCGGAAGGCGAGGCTCATCTGCAGCAGAACCTGCAGACCCTGGCGCGAGAGTATGGGCTGGTGGTGTACCCCCTCGACAGCGAACTGCCGGCACTGTTGGAGCAAGTCGCGGCAGGTTATCCCGTGTTGGTGCGCTATACGGAGGGGTCGGCTTTCTGGTCTGGGCCCAGGTACGGCATTCTCGTCGGTTATGACCGCCAAAAGCAGACGGTCTTGCTGCGATCGGGGATGAACCGGCGGCTGCTGATGAGCTTCAGTGGGTTTGAGTCGGCTCTCAAGGATGCTGGAGGCTGGGCGGTATTGGTCCAGCGACCTACGCAGCTCCCGGCCCAGGTAGACTCTCAGCGCTGGCTGAAAGCTGCGGGCGAACTGGCCGGGGCAGGGCAGGAGCAGGCAGCGGCCCGGGCGACTCAAGCCCTGAGCGGCGCACACTGATCTCACCCCCGTTCGTCACTTGTCGGGCACCACCCGCCATGCCAGAGGCTCCTAACCTCAGGGCCGGAATATCCGGCCCATGCTTGCGAGGAGAAAAGCATGGCACAGTCGAAAACACCTACGGGGCCACATTCTTCCGAACATTCTTCTGGCGATGATTTGGGGTTTGATCCCGACTCGCCGGATCTCGGCGATCCTCAAGTCGATCCGATAGGCCCCGCCAAGGCGCCTCTGGACGAAGAGGATGAGCAGGAGGAGCCCGGTTCCAGAGCGTATGACCCGTTGGGTGATCTAAAACCTTGAATAAAACAAAGCCCCGATGAGTCGGGGCTTTGTTTGCCTGGTTAATTAATTCGACGCTTCGACTACACCGGTTTGGCGGCTCTTGAGGTTCTTGGCTGCCTTGTATTGAAGGGCCGCGGCAGGGACGCTGGCGCTTTTGCCGGTTTCCACCCAGCTACGGATCCGGCTGGCATCGGCGAAGTGGGTGTATTTCCCAAACGCATCCAGCACCACCAGGGCCATCGGTCGATTGCTCATTTTCGTCACCAGTACCAGGCAGTGGCCGGCCTGATTGGTGAAGCCGGTCTTGGTCAGCTGGATGTCCCAGCCAGCCTTATGGACCAAGTGGTCGGTATTGCGAAAGCCCAGGCTATAAACCGGTTTGCGGAAGGTTACGGTCTTTTCCTTGGTGGTACTCAGTTCGCTCAGCAATGGATATTTGCGTGCCGCGATCAGCAGTTTGGTCAGGTCCCGGGCGGTGGATACGTTGTGAATCGACAGGCCTGTGGGCTCGACATAGTGGGTGCTGCTCATGCCCAGCGCCTTTGCCTTGGCGTTCATGGCCGCGATGAACGCTGCGTACCCGCCCGGGTAGTGGTGGGCGAGGCTGGCGGCGGCGCGGTTCTCCGACGACATCAGGGCAATCAGCAACACGTCCCGGCGTGACAGTTCGCTGTTGAGCTTGACCCGGGAAAATACTCCCTTCATCTCCGGTGTATTGGCGATGGTCATGGAGATGTATTCATTCAGATCCTGCTTGGCATCCAGCACGATCAGTCCGGTCATCAATTTGGTCACCGAAGCGATGGGCACCACTACGTCGGGATTGCTGGCATAAACGACTTTATTCGTCTGCAAGTCCAGCAGTATCGCGCTGCCCGAGGCGACTTGCAGTTTTGAGGTGTCTCGCGGGGTGGCGATGGTTTCCTGCGCCTCGACATTCTGCGTGATAAAGGTACCTGTGAAAGCGAAGAACAGGCTGAGGATAGAAAGACGGATTTTCACGCGAGTAGACTCGATAGAGTTGAAGGTGCCGTGCAGCAATGGCTTGTTAAAAAACGCTGCATTTTATGAGTATGGGCGACGACAGCGCCATATGCCTGCACCGCCGGGGCTTGCGATTAAATAAAGTTTAATGAAGGGCGCAAAAACTCCTGTGGGAGCGAGCCTGCTTGCGATAGCTGTGTGTCAGTCAGCATGGATGAAGGCTGAGACAAAGCTATCGCGAGCAGGCTCGCTCCCACAGGGATTGGAACTGCGCTGAAAAGGCGTATCAGCTATGCAGCGTTTCCGCCGCATACAAGGTGTTTTCCAGCAGGCAGGCACGGGTCATCGGACCTACGCCGCCAGGGACTGGAGTGATCCAGCCTGCACGGGGCAGGGCGGTTTCGTAGATCACGTCGCCGACCAGCTTGCCATCGTCCTGGCGGTTGATGCCCACGTCGATGACGATGGCGCCTTCCTTGATCCACTCGCCCTTCACCAAGCCAGGCTTGCCAGCGGCAACGACCACCAGGTCGGCGCGGCCGACGTGTCCAGCCAGGTCCTTGGTAAAGCGATGGGTTACGGTGACGGTGCAGCCGGCCAGCAGCAACTCCATGGCCATCGGACGACCAACGATGTTGGACGCGCCAACCACCACGGCATCGAGACCGTACAGGTCCACGCCGGTGCTTTCCAGCAACGTCATGATGCCTTTGGGGGTGCAGGGGCGCAGCAGCGGGATACGCTGGGCCAGGCGACCGACATTATAAGGATGGAAGCCGTCGACATCTTTGTCCGGGCGGATGCGCTCCAGCAGTTTGGAGGCGTCGAGGTGTTCAGGCAGGGGCAGTTGGAGCAGAACGCCGTCGATGTTCGGGTCGTCGTTCAGGCGATCAATCAGATCAGCCAATGCTTGCTGAGTGGTTTCGGAAGGCAGGTCGTAGGCCTGGGAAAGGAAGCCGACCTCTTCACAGTCTTTACGCTTGTGCGAGACATAAACCTGAGAGGCAGGATCGCTGCCGACCAGGATCACCGCAAGGCCGGGCGTGCGCAGGCCTTGCTGGCGACGTTCGGTGACTCGTTGGGCGATCTGCTGGCGCAGGCTGGCGGCGATCGATTTGCCGTCGATAAGTTGTGCAGTCATTGCGCGTGGTTAACCATCGAGAGGGGAAAAAAAGAGAACGCATTCTCGCATGCCGAGGCGTGAGGGCAAAGGCGCTTGGTCTGCAAATTCCCCTAACCCCTTTAATTAAATGAATTTTTTTTAAAAAAGAGTTGACGACCTATCAGGCCGTCTATAACATTCGTCGCACTTGTCGGGCACAGCCTAGCACTGGTTAAGAAGGTGGAGCAGAGTTGGTTGTTTTAACTCGGTAACACTGAAAGCACTTAGTTTGTAATCGTCCAAGAATACAGATTAAAAAGGCGCCCGTAGCTCAGCTGGATAGAGCATCCGCCTTCTAAGCGGATGGTCGCAGGTTCGAGTCCTGCCGGGTGCGCCAATTAGGCAGCTTTGGCACAAGTAAGGCAACAAGGCAATATGGTGGGCGTAGCTCAGTTGGTAGAGCACGGGATTGTGACTCCCGTTGTCGTGGGTTCGATCCCCATCGTCCACCCCATATTCTAGAAAGGCGCCAGATTAACAGTCTGGCGCCTTTGCTTTAAAAGCTTGATACGCGGATGTGGTGGAATTGGTAGACACACTGGATTTAGGTTCCAGCGCCGCAAGGTGTGAGAGTTCGAGTCTCTCCGTCCGCACCATACAAGTCGCTATTTAAATAGCAGAGAACGGCGCAGTACCTGAAGAGGGCTGCGCCGTTTTTGTATTCATGATTTTTTTGTCGCCGACCCTGGTTCAGGGTTGTGCGGGGTGCCCGGGTCGTCACGATTGTGTTTCCTGATGATGCGCGGCATGCCCGTTGGTCTCCTCGCGAGACCGGATGCCGGGCGCGCGGGTTTGCTGCTCCTATATATAGAAGCATTGACCCAGAGCCTTGCAGTGATCGACTGTATTTGCAATCCGGGTGAGGCATGACCGTATGTCCGCTCCTAAATTCGGCGCCTGTTTCCAGCCCTTTTTCAGTAGGGTGACTTCTTGAGTTTGACCTACTAGAATGCATGCCCTTGGTGCGACACGCGTGGCGTGTCTCCTAAACTTCGAGGTGTAGAGTCATCTTGAAGGGTTTTCGAAAGAGAACCGAGAGCTTGGGTACCCAACCCCAAGAAACAAAACCCTCCCAGAAGTCCAATGCCTTCAAGGACTTGCCGCAGCGGCGGTGGCAAACTCAAGGTCGATTAGCGCTCGGTAGCTCGACCGCAGTACTGGATTTTCCGGTATTGGAGTGCCTACTACACATCAGCCCTATTCAGGGCTAAACCCATGCGGGAGAGAATCCCCGCTGGGGTTCCCTCCTGCTTTTGAAACAGGAGGTAACAATTCTTTGGGCATGCTGCCTCGGCAGTCCCTGCTCACATCAAACCGGAGACATGAGCGAAAGCTCTGTCTGTCATTGTCCATCTACCTTGCTCGCAAGGTGGCAGCGGACTCGTTGTGCGACCAACGATAGCCTAGGAAGACATGCGTCACTGGTAACGGTGAGGTGTGAAGCTCTTCCAACAATGTAGCCCCCGTATGGGTGCGTCTTCGCCGTGAGGCGGAGCGCAGATGCTCGGAGCAGTACCGGGTTGAGGCGCTAGGCTGGCTGGTATGGGTAACACAAGTGAACTGCTAATAAACGTCGTCAGCATTACGGTGCCTAATCTGCTGATAGGCATTAACCAAAAAAGGTGATGCGGCCGGTTGTTCTGGTCAAGGGTCGGAACACGTCGTCACATAAGGTCGCCGGCGAATAGGCAGACTCTAACCCAGTCGTGTGACAGGCAGGGAACGTGGTAAGCCCGTATAGCTGCCTTCGGGCAGGTGAACCGCAAGGTGATCCGTTGGCTGTGCGGGTATGGGATCGCAGAGAAAGCGAAAGCCGGGCTGTAATGGCCCGGATAGGGGCTGGAACATTGCTCCACGGGAAACCGGGCAGACTTCTGCGTGGTCTTTCGTCGCATGAACTCTGAGTGAACCTGTCTCAATAAACCTAGAGATCCAGCTGTAACGGATCTTCTATTAATCCAACCCTGGCGGGAGCGTCCATTCCCGTCAGGGGATGTGTGCGTCTTTCGCTTGGGGCAACTTGAGAGGAAGGCAGCATGTTAGAACATAGCCAATTGGCCGTGTCTGCGCCTTCCGGCGCTCCGCAACAATGGCATGACATCGATTGGTGGCGTGTTCAGCGGAATGTCCGGGCGATGCAGATACGGATTGCGAAGGCTTGTCGGGAAGGCAACTGGCGCAGGGTGAAAGCCCTGCAACGGATGTTAACCCGCTCACGCTCGGCCAGATACTTGGCCGTACGGCGAGTCACTGAAAACCAGGGTAAGCGCACGGCGGGAGTCGACCGCGTGCTCTGGGATACACCCGATGCCAAATGGAAGGCGGCAAATGGGTTGAAGCGCCATGGATATAAGCCGCGGCCTTTACGGCGTGTGTTTATTCCGAAGTCAAATGGAAAGGAGCGTCCTCTGGGCATCCCGACCATGACGGACAGGACTATGCAGGCGCTGTATCTGCTGGCTCTGGCGCCTATTGCAGAAACCACGGGTGATCCAAATAGCTACGGCTTCAGGATCGAACGCTCTACGGCGGATGCGATGGGGCAGCTGTTCGTTTGCCTATCCAAGAAGGTTTCGGCCCAATGGGTTTTGGAGGCGGACATCAAAGGCTGTTTTGACCATATCAATCATGACTGGCTTATCGCCAACGTCCCAACGGACAAAGTGGTTCTCCGGAAATGGTTGAAAGCTGGTGTGATTCATAAAGGCCAGCTACAGGCAACGGATGCCGGTACGCCACAGGGCGGGATTATCTCGCCCACCTTGGCAAATTTGGTGCTGGATGGGCTGGAATCACAACTCAAGCTGTACTGGGGGGTGACAAAGGCCAAGAAGCTGAAAATCAATGTGGTGCGTTATGCGGATGACTTTGTGATAACTGGAACCTCGCGAGAGGTGCTGGAAACGGAAGTCAGACCTTGGGTAGAGCAGTTCCTAGCAGTACGGGGGCTGCAGTTGTCACTCGAGAAGACGCGTGTCGTCCATATAAAGGAAGGCTTTGACTTTCTAGGTTGGAATTTCCGCAAGTACGATGGGAAGCTTCTGATCAAGCCAAGCAAGAAAAACGTGAAAGCGTTCTATAGCAAGGTAAGGGAGGTCATCAGTACCAGCAAAACGGTAAGGCAGGAGGATCTGATCCGACAGCTGAATCCGATACTGCGTGGCTGGGCGTTCTATCACCAGCCTGTGGTAGCCAAGAAAGCGTATAGCCGCATGGATTACATGATCTTTCTGGCTCTATGGCGTTGGGCAAAACGGCGACACCCTAAGAAAACACTCCAGTGGATCGGAGCGAAATACTTTAAACCCATGAAGGGGCGCAAAGGGGTGTTTGCCACCGCGACGATGAATGACAAGGGAGAGATGCGAACGATCGAGCTGTACTCGCTAGCGAGCACTCCGATCGAGCGACACAAGAAGGTGAGTGGGGAGTACAACCCCTTCGACCCTTCTATGGAGGAAATGGGCGAGAAAAGGCGTATGGAACAGATGCTCAAAAGGCTGGCGTACCGTAAGCAAATCTTGAGCCTTTTCCAGAGTCAGAAAGGATTGTGTCCAATGTGTAAGTTACCGATTACGAAGGAGACGGGGTGGCATGATCACCACATTCTGTACCGCACAAAAGGCGGTGGAGACTCCCTAAATAACCGGGTACTATTGCACCCCCTTTGTCACCAGCGGCTACACGCTCGCGGATTGACAGTGAACAAACCGGCTCCCCTTACCGGGGGTTTTGATTAGGCCCGAGCCGTATGCGAAGAAACTCGCACGTACGGTTCTTAGGGGGAGGTGGGCCAGTAATGGCCCATCTCTACCCGACATTCTGGGGTCGGAAACGCCCGGCCAACGTCTGTGCAACGAGGAATATCCATGCAAGTTTCTGTTGAAAATACTTCTGCTCTTGAGCGCCGCATGAGCATCACCGTGCCGGCTGAGCGCATCGAGACTCAGGTCAACAAGCGTCTGCAGCAGACTGCCCAAAAGGCCAAAATCCCAGGTTTCCGCCCAGGCAAAGTGCCAATGAGCGTGATCCGTCAGCGTTATGAAGCTGACGCACGTCAGGAAGCCGTGGGCGATGTGATCCAGTCTTCGTTCTACGAAGCGGTCGTCGAGCAGAAGCTGAACCCGGCCGGTGCTCCGTCCGTCGAGCCTAAAGTGCTGGAAAAGGGCAAGGACCTGGAGTTCATCGCCACGTTCGAAGTGTTCCCTGAGTTCACGGTTGCCGGTTTCGAGTCCATCTCCGTCGAGCGTCTGAGCGCCGATGTTTCGGATGCCGACCTGGACAAGATGCTGGACATCCTGCGCAAGCAGAACACCCGTTTCGAAGTGGCCGATCGTGCTGCCCAGAACGAAGATCAACTGAACATCGATTTCGTCGGCAAGGTCGACGGTGAAGTGTTCGCCGGTGGTTCCGCCAAGGCTACTCAGCTGGTGCTGGGCTCTGGCCGCATGATCCCTGGCTTCGAAGATGGCCTGGTTGGCGCCAAGGCCGGTGAAGAGCGCGTTCTGAACCTGACGTTCCCTGAGGACTATCAGAACCTGGACCTGGCTGGTAAATCCGCCGAGTTCACCGTGACCGTCAACAGCGTTTCCGAGCCGAAACTGCCAGAGCTGAACGAAGAGTTCTTCGCCCAGTTCGGCATCAAGGAAACCGGTCTGGAAGGTTTCCGCGCCGAAGTTCGCAAGAACATGGAGCGTGAGCTGCGTCAGGCCATCAAGTCCAAGGTCAAGAACCAGGTCATGGACGGTCTGCTGGCCTCCAACCCGATCGAAGTGCCAAAGGCTCTGCTGGACAACGAAGTGAACCGTCTGCGTGTACAGGCTGTTCAACAGTTCGGCGGCAACATCAAGCCGGACCAACTGCCCGCTGAGCTGTTCGAAGAGCAAGCCAAGCGCCGCGTTGTGCTGGGCCTGATCGTTGCTGAAGTGGTCAAGCAGTTCGAACTCAAGCCTGACGAAGCCCGCGTTCGCGAGCTGATCCAGGAAATGGCTTCGGCCTATCAGGAGCCTGAGCAAGTCGTGTCCTGGTACTACAAGAACGACCAGCAACTGAACGAAGTCCGTTCGGTTGTGCTGGAAGAACAAGTTGTGGATACTGTTCTGCAGAAAGCTAGCGTGACCGATAAAGCGGTCTCTTACGAAGAAGCGGTCAAGCCGGTGGAAGCTCCACAAGCCGATTGATCGTTCTGCGGTAAGAAATACACACCCATAAGCCAGCCTTCGCGCTGGCTTATGCGTATTCAAGACATAACTATTTGGGAGTGACTGCGAGACATGTCCCGCAATTCTTTTTATCAGCAGAGCTCTGACATCCAAGCCGCAGGCGGCCTGGTCCCGATGGTTATCGAGCAGTCTGCCCGTGGCGAACGTGCCTATGACATCTACTCGCGTCTGCTCAAGGAACGCGTCATCTTCCTGATCGGCCCCGTTGAAGACTACATGGCCAACCTGGTTGCGGCGCAACTGCTGTTCCTTGAAGCGGAAAACCCGGACAAGGATATCCATCTGTACATCAACTCACCTGGTGGCTCGGTGACAGCAGGCATGTCGATCTACGACACCATGCAGTTCATCAAGCCTGACGTTTCCACCATCTGCATCGGCCAGGCCTGCAGCATGGGCGCATTCCTGCTCGCCGGTGGCGCAGCGGGCAAGCGTCACTGCCTGCCTAATTCGCGCATGATGATTCACCAGCCGTTGGGTGGTTTCCAGGGGCAGGCGTCGGATATCGACATCCATGCCAAGGAAATCCTCCACATTCGTTCGCGCCTGAACTCGCTGCTGGCCCATCACACCGGCCAAAGCCTCGAAACCATTGAGCGTGACACCGAGCGTGACAACTTCATGAGCGCTGAGCGTGCGGCCGAATATGGCCTGATCGACTCCGTGATCAACAAGCGTCAAATGCCTGCCTAAGCCGCTCAAAATGCAGGTGGTTGGGATGACCGGCCGCCTGCGGGCTTGAAAAAGCCCGCAATTGCCTTCATCTTGTGTTGCAAGCCTATCGGATTTGGATCGATCGAATGACTGACACCCGCAACGGCGAGGACAACGGCAAACTGCTTTATTGCTCCTTCTGTGGCAAAAGCCAGCATGAAGTACGCAAATTGATTGCCGGCCCCTCGGTCTTCATTTGCGACGAGTGCGTCGACCTGTGCAATGACATCATCCGCGAGGAGGTGCAGGAAGCCCAGGCCGAAAGCAGCGCGCATAAGTTGCCTTCGCCTAAAGAAATCAGCGGCATCCTTGATCAATATGTCATTGGTCAGGAGCGCGCGAAAAAGGTACTGGCCGTAGCGGTGTACAACCACTACAAGCGCCTGAACCAACGTGACAAAAAGAATGACGAGGTCGAACTCGGCAAGAGCAACATCCTGCTGATCGGCCCGACAGGCTCGGGTAAAACCCTGCTTGCCGAAACCCTGGCCCGTTTGCTGAACGTTCCGTTCACCATCGCCGACGCAACCACCCTTACCGAGGCGGGTTATGTGGGTGAGGATGTCGAGAACATCATTCAGAAACTGCTGCAGAAGTGCGATTACGATGTGGAAAAGGCCCAGATGGGTATCGTCTACATCGACGAAATCGACAAGATTTCCCGCAAGTCCGACAACCCGTCCATCACCCGGGATGTTTCCGGCGAGGGCGTGCAGCAGGCCTTGCTCAAGCTGATCGAAGGTACCGTGGCTTCCGTTCCACCTCAGGGTGGTCGCAAGCATCCGCAGCAGGAGTTCCTGCAGGTCGACACGCGTAACATTCTGTTCATCTGCGGTGGCGCGTTCTCCGGCCTGGAAAAGGTTATTCAAAACCGTTCCACCCGTGGCGGCATTGGTTTCAACGCAGAAGTGCGCAGTAAGGAAGAGGGTAAGAAGGTCGGTGAATCCCTGCGTGAAGTCGAACCTGATGATTTGGTCAAGTTCGGTCTGATCCCGGAATTCGTGGGTCGCTTGCCGGTCCTGGCGACGCTGGACGAGTTGGATGAAGCTGCACTGATGCAGATTCTGACGGAGCCGAAGAATGCCCTGACCAAGCAATATGCCAAGCTGTTCGAAATGGAAGGTGTAGACCTGGAGTTCCGTTCCGACGCGCTGAAATCGGTTGCCAAACGAGCCCTGGAGCGTAAAACCGGTGCCCGTGGGTTGCGCTCGATTCTGGAAGGCGTATTGCTCGACACGATGTATGAGATCCCCTCGCAGTCTGAGGTGAGTAAAGTCGTGATCGATGAAAGCGTTATAGAAGGTAAGTCCAAGCCTTTGTATATCTACGAAAACAAAGAGCCGGCTGCCAAGGCCGCGCCGGACGCTTAAGCGTCCCGGTGCCGGAATAAAGAAGGGGCCTTCGGGCCCCTTTGCTTTTTGCGCGTTTTAGACGTGTCTTTGCGCTTGTTTTTTTTCAAGGCTGCCCCCATCTTGGTTTCAAGCTTACTTCCATCTGTTTCCGGCCTTGTGGCCGCCGTAGAGGCGAAATCATGAAGACAACCATCGAATTGCCTCTCCTGCCATTGCGTGATGTCGTGGTGTATCCGCACATGGTTATCCCGCTGTTCGTGGGGCGCGAGAAGTCTATCGAAGCCCTCGAGGCTGCGATGACGGGTGACAAGCAGATTCTTCTGTTGGCGCAGAGAAATCCTGCTGACGATGATCCCGGCGAAGACGCACTTTATCGCGTAGGCACAATTGCAACAGTTCTGCAGCTGCTCAAGTTGCCCGACGGCACCGTCAAGGTCCTAGTCGAAGGTGAGCAGCGTGGCACGGTCGAGCGTTTCAGCGAAGTGGACGGCCATTGCCGGGCCGAAGTGTCGCTGATCGACGAAGTGGACGCGCCCGAGCGTGAGTCTGAGGTGTTTGTCCGCAGTCTTCTGTCGCAGTTCGAACAATACGTGCAGTTGGGCAAGAAGGTGCCTGCTGAGGTCCTGTCGTCGCTTAACAGCATCGACGAACCTGGACGGCTGGTCGATACGATGGCGGCCCACATGGCCCTCAAGATCGAGCAGAAGCAGGAAATTCTCGAAATCATCGATTTGTCTGCCCGTGTCGAACACGTGCTGGCATTGCTGGATGGCGAAATCGACCTGCTGCAGGTCGAGAAGCGCATTCGTGGTCGCGTCAAGAAGCAGATGGAGCGTAGCCAGCGCGAGTACTACCTGAATGAGCAGATGAAGGCCATTCAGAAGGAACTTGGCGATGGTGACGAAGGGCACAACGAAATCGAAGAGCTGAAAAAGCGCATCGATGCCGCCGGCCTGCCCAAGGATGCACTTGCCAAGGCCCAGGCCGAGCTGAACAAGCTCAAGCAAATGTCGCCTATGTCTGCCGAAGCCACTGTAGTGCGCTCCTATATCGACTGGCTGGTTCAGGTGCCTTGGAAGGCGCAAAGCAAGGTCCGTCTGGACCTGGCCCGCGCCGAAGATATTCTCGATGCCGACCATTACGGTCTGGAAGAGGTCAAGGAACGTATCCTCGAATACCTCGCCGTGCAAAAACGCGTGAAGAAAATTCGCGGGCCGGTACTGTGCCTGGTGGGGCCTCCCGGGGTTGGTAAAACATCGCTGGCAGAGTCGATTGCCCACGCGACCAATCGTAAATTCGTGCGCATGGCCCTCGGTGGCGTGCGCGATGAAGCGGAAATTCGGGGGCATCGCCGCACTTATATCGGGTCGATGCCAGGAAGATTGATTCAAAAGATGACTAAGGTTGGCGTGCGCAATCCGCTGTTTCTTTTGGATGAAATCGACAAGATGGGCAGCGATATGCGCGGCGATCCCGCTTCTGCGCTGCTCGAAGTGCTCGATCCGGAGCAGAATCACAATTTCAACGATCACTATCTGGAGGTCGATTACGACCTGTCGGACGTGATGTTCCTCTGCACCTCCAACTCCATGAACATTCCGCCAGCACTGCTGGACCGGATGGAGGTGATCCGTCTGCCGGGCTACACCGAAGACGAGAAGATCAACATCGCCGTCAAATACCTTTCGCCCAAGCAGATCCAGGCCAACGGCCTGAAAAAAGGCGAGCTGGAATTTGACGAGGAAGCGATTCGCGACATTATCCGCTACTACACTCGCGAGGCGGGTGTGCGTGGTCTGGAGCGGCAAATTGCCAAGGTCTGCCGCAAGGCGGTCAAAGAGCATGCGCTGGAAAAACGCTTCGCGGTCAAGGTTACTTCGGACCTGCTGGAGCACTTCCTGGGTGTTCGCAAGTTCCGCTACGGCCTCGCCGAGCAGCAGGATCAGATTGGTCAGGTGACTGGCCTTGCGTGGACTCAGGTCGGTGGCGAGCTGCTGACTATCGAAGCGGCCGTGGTACCGGGCAAGGGTCAACTGATCAAGACCGGTTCGCTGGGCGATGTGATGGTCGAGTCGATCACCGCAGCGCTGACGGTCGTGCGCAGCCGCGCCCGGAGCCTGGGCATCCCCCTGGACTTCCACGAGAAGCGCGACACCCATATCCACATGCCTGAAGGGGCTACGCCCAAGGACGGCCCGAGCGCCGGCGTAGGCATGTGCACGGCCCTGGTATCCGCGCTGACCGGCATTCCGGTGCGCGCCGACGTCGCCATGACGGGTGAAATCACTCTGCGTGGCCAGGTATTGGCCATCGGCGGTCTGAAGGAAAAACTACTGGCGGCTCATCGTGGCGGGATCAAGATCGTGATCATTCCCGAGGAGAATGTCCGCGATTTGAAGGAGATTCCTGACAACATTAAGCAGGATCTTCAGATCAAACCGGTTAAATGGATTGACGAGGTCCTGCAAATTGCGCTGCAATACGCGCCGGAGCCCTTGCCGGATGTGGCTCCGGAGATAGTCGCGAAGGAAGACAAGCGAGAGTCTGACTCTAAGGAAAGAATTAGCACGCATTAATACGCATTTGCCTGGGGGGCTTCCTTGACAGTTTTTTAGAGCCCTTGTTATAAAGCGGCTCTTAAGTGTCTGTAGGCCATTCAGCACTCGTTTTTGCTTTCACCAAAAAAACTTAGAATCATCTCAAATAGATATAAGGGGACTTAGAGTGAACAAGTCGGAACTGATTGATGCTATCGCTGCATCCGCTGATATCCCGAAAGCTGCTGCTGGCCGTGCGCTGGACGCTGTAATCGAATCCGTCACTGGCGCTCTCAAGGCCGGCGACTCCGTAGTTCTGGTTGGTTTCGGCACCTTCTCCGTGACTGATCGCCCAGCGCGTACCGGCCGCAACCCGCAGACCGGCCAAACGCTGGAAATCCCTGCTGCCAAAAAGCCTGGTTTCAAAGCTGGCAAGGCATTGAAAGAAGCTGTTAACGACTAAGGTTTCACCGAGTTTATCCGGGTCGGGGTCATGCCTGGCTTGGCAGCGGAGCGGTCATACAGCCGGTTTGTAGCCGGTGTGTCACGCCAGGACTCGCGGGTTTGAGTCCGGTCCGCTCCGCCAGTTACGAGAAGGCGCATCCTCGGATGCGCCTTTCTTCTATCCGGATTCTACCCACGCTCCACGGTTGCCTAAATTTGAAGTTCAACCGTTTCTGGGGGACGCATGCTGCAGAATATCAGGGACAATTCACAAGGCTGGATTGCCAAAACCATCATCGGGGTCATCGTCGTATTGATGGCGTTGACCGGTTTCGATGCCATTTTTCAAGCTACCACCAACAGTAATGACGCAGCCAAGGTCAACGGCGAAGAGATCAGCCAGAACGAGCTGAGCCAGGCGGTCGACATGCAACGCCGCCAGCTCATGCAACAGCTGGGCAAGGATTTCGACGCTTCGTTGCTGGACGAAAAAATGCTGCGCGACTCAGCGCTCAAAGGCCTGATCGATCGCAAGCTGTTGCTGCAAGGCGCGCAAGATTCGAAATTCGCCTTCTCCGAAGCCGCGCTGGATCAAGTGATCCTGCAAACGCCTGAGTTTCAGGTCGATGGCAAATTCAGCGCCGAGCGTTTCGATCAGGTGATCCGCCAGCTGGGTTACAGCCGCATGCAATTTCGTCAGATGCTGGCTCAGGAGATGCTGATCGGCCAGTTGCGCGCAGGTCTGGCGGGGAGTGGTTTTGTCACCGACGCCCAAGTGTTGGCCTTCGCCCGTCTGGAAAAACAGACCCGGGATTTCGCCACCTTGAATATCCAGGCCGACTCGTCGACGGTCAAACTGACCGATGATGAGGTCAAGGCTTACTACGATAAGCATGCCAAGGAATTCATGACGCCCGACCAGGTGGTCATCGACTACCTTGAGCTGAAGAAGGCTTCTTTCTTCGATCAGGTCAGCGTCAAGGATGAAGACCTGCAAGCGGCCTATCAGAAAGAAATCGCGAACCTGTCCGAACAGCGTCGTGCTGCGCACATCCTGATCGAAGTGAACGACAAGGTCACCGAAGCCCAGGCCAAGGCGAAGATCGAAGAGATTCAGGCTCGTTTGGCCAAAGGCGAATCGTTTGAGGCGTTGGCCAAGGAGTTCTCCCAGGACCCAGGTTCGGCGAACAGCGGCGGCGATCTCGGTTATGCCGGTCCGGGTGTCTACGATCCGGAGTTCGAAAAGGCTCTGTATGCGTTGAGCAAGGATCAGGTATCGGCACCGGTGCGTACCGATTTCGGTTTTCACCTGATCAAGTTGTTGGGAGTCGAAGCGCCTGAAGTGCCAACGTTTGCCAGCCTCAAGGACAAGCTTGTTCGCGAGCTGAAAACCCAGCAGGTTGAGCAGCGTTTCGTGGAGGCGACCAAGCAACTGGAGGATGCCTCTTTCGAAGCCTCCGACCTGGCACAGCCGGCTCAGGACCTGAAACTGACCGTCCACACTTCGGCGCCGTTCGGCCGTGAGGGTGGGGAGGGGATCGCGGCCAACCGCGCCGTGGTGACCGCCGCGTTCAGCCCGGAGGTACTGGATGAGGGTGCAAACAGCACCGCCATCGAGCTGGACCCGGAAACCGTGGTGGTGCTGCGGGCCAAGGAGCACCGCAAGCCCGAGCAAATGCCACTGGAAAGCGTGGACGGGGCCATTCGCGCTCAACTGGCGAAGGAACATGCCAGTGCGGCGGCCAAGACCCGGGCCGAGGAGTTGATTGCCGGTTTGCGCGATGGCAAGACGGCCCTGGATCAACCTGTCGACGGTCAGAACTGGAAGGTCATCGAAGCGGCGACTCGAAGCCAGGAAGGGATTGATCCGGCGGTGTTGCAGGCATTGTTCCGGATGCCTAAACCCGAATCGAAAGACAAGCCGACGTTCAGCAGTGTGACGTTGCCCGACGGCAGTCTGGTCATCGTGCGTTTGAACGGCGTAAACGAAGCGGCGGCGCCGAGCGATGAGGAGAAGGCGCAATACCGCCGTTATCTCGCTTCTCGTGTCGGCCAGCAGGACTTCGCTGCCTATCGCAAGCAGTTGGAGAGTGAGGCGGACATCGAGCGCTTCTAAGTGCTCTGATGTTTGCCCCACAACGACCCGGCCGAAAGGCCGGGTTTTTTGTGTCTGCTTGTTGCATCGGGCAGTATCTTCGTCGCTCCACCGAATTCGCGTCTTTTTCCCGCAAATAACCCCCAGTAGACTTGTAACCCGTTTGAGACAAGATTAGCCACGCGGCCTGGCAGCGTTCTGTTGCACAATACGCCCCGGATCGTTTTCCTCAGGATGTTCAATGTTCAAATCATTCCCTATGCGCACCGTCGGGTTGGCACTGGTGCTGGCCGCTGCAGCCGGTTGCTCGTCGAAGAAAACAGCTATTTACGAGCATGAAAACTTCGATGACTCCGGTACGTTCTCGCGTTCCTATTCAGTGAATGATGCGGCGACCTGCGAAGCCGGGCGCCGGGCATTGCTCAGCCAGGGCTACATCATTACCAGTAGCGATCCGAAGCTGGTCAGCGGTCACAAGAGTTTTCAGCAGACCGGCGAAACCCATATGGAGATCAGCTTCAATCTGGTCTGTGCTGAAGATAGTGGTCCCGGACACCGTGCGACCATGTTTGCCAACGCCTTGCAGGACCGTTATGCGCTGAAGAAAACCAACAACTCCGCCAGCCTGGGCGTGGGGGTGCTGGGATCGGTGTCGATGCCGATCGGCTCGTCCGATGATTCGATGGTCAAGGTTGCCAGCGAAACCGTGTCGTCGGCGAAGTTCTATGAGCGTTTCTTTGCCCTCGTGGAGTTGTTCCTGCCCCCCGAGGCGAAGAAACCCGTGGAAGAAACCGAAAAGCCCAAGGCTGAGCTTGGCGTTCCGGAACCCCAGGTCGAGCCGGCGGCGTTGTCACCGGTTTCTACTCCGCAGCCGACACCGATGCCTGTTCCTGCACCAGAGCCGGCACCGATGCCTGTACCTGCTCTTGCTCCAGAGCCGGAGCCGGCTCCCGAACCGGCACCAGCGCCAGTCGCGCCGGTGGAGGAGGCCACGCCCGCGCCTGCCGAGACTTCTCCGGCCAGTTCGGAGCCGGTCGCGCCGCCGGCAGAGCCCGCGCCCATCGCACCCAGCGAGCCTCAACTATCAGAGCCTGAGTCGTCGACGCAAGCCATTACACCGCCACCCTCCAGCGCCTTGCCGGCCCCCTCCGAGCCGATCCAGCCGCTTCCCGCCTCTTGATGCTCAGTGGCAAGGGTGGAAATCCCTTGCCACACCTGCACGCAGTAATTTCCCAGCGCTGTGCTACGTTTAATTCATGAAGCTTTTGCTTCATGTTTTGTTCATAAAGCGGCTTTATGCTGATTCCAGCGCCATCAGGCATCGGTTTCAACGTTACGTTATGGGAAGGATTCAAGATGGATGATTATCAGGAAGAGCTGCTGGAATATCAGGCGTATGAGCTTGATCCCCTGGAACCCGCCGAGGATGCGACAGAGCTGTAAATCCGCTAAAAACGACACGTTATCAGCGGCAGGTTTGCAGCCTAACTGCTTCTACGACTGCGCCGAAACTCGCCCGGAGTCTGGTTGTTCCAGCGCTTGAAGGCGCGTTGAAAGGCTTCCGCTGAGGCGAACCCCAGCAGGTACGCGATTTCACCGAACGCCAGTTCAGTGTCGCGAATGTAGGTCATGGCCAGGTCGCGGCGAGTGTCGTTGAGGATTGCGCGAAATTGCGTGCCTTCTTCGGCCAGTTTGCGACGCAGTGTCCAGGTCGGCAGCTTCAGACGCGCCGCCACTTCTTCCAGGTCGGGTTCCCGACCGCCGTTGAGCAAGGGCCCCAGCAGTTGGATGATGCGCTCGCGCAGGCTGCGGGTGCGCGTCAATTGCTCCAGCTCCCGTTCACACAACTGAACCAGGTGTCGCCAGGTGCCGGGGCAATGTTGGGGGTTGCGTTGGGCGAGACTGTCGAGTCCCAGGCGTAGCTGATTATGTTCGGCACCGAACTGGATCGGGCAGTCACCGAGCGCGCGATAGGCCTCCAGGTATACCGGTGCTTCGAACTCGATTTCCACACGTTCAGCCCTCAACGCGACAGCACTCACGCAGGACAGCTGCGCCAGCCAGCCGGCGATGATCGAATCCACGACGAAGCGGTTGTAGGCGTTATAGGGGCTGATGGAATAGAACCGCAGCCACGCGCCTCGGGCATCTTCATGAAAACTCGACTGACCGCGATAGTTGGAGCCGTACAGCGGCTCGAAGCGGATCATGCACCGCGCGGCTTCGCGCACCGTCGGTGCCTGAGCCGCCGTCACGCCTGCCAGCCCGGCCTGGCTCAAGCGGCTAAGTTGGCCCATGCGCAAACCCAAGGCAGGGTCCTGGGTCTGTTGGATGGCGGCGTGCCCCAGGCGCATGTAGCGCGGGATCGACAGACGAGCCCCGGGCTCGGCCAGGCGTGCCGCATCCAGACCGTATTGTTCAAGCAAAGGCTGGGGATCGTGGCCATGGCTGGCAACCGCATCGGCCAGGCTATGGACGAAGCTGACTGACAAGTCTCCCAGTCGCATCGGTTGCGGTTTCATGGTGTTACAGCCACAGGTTCAGCAGACGGGCGCCACGAGCTTCACCGTCGGGAAAATGCTCGCCGTCATGGCTGATGAAACTCTGCCCGGCGCTACCGTTGTCCCAGAACTGACCCCGCAGGAAGACACTGACGCCGCCCCTGGCCTGGCTGCTGGGCGGCTGGCTGGTCAGTGTCAGGCGATGCCAGGCCTGGCCTTCACTCACTTCCCCAGGCTTGAGGCTGACTTCGCTCGGTGTGGACAGGCCCCTATAGCCACCCCAGGGTTTTTCCCAGGTATGGCGACCGTTGACAAAGGCAGGCACTGCCACCAATTGCGCCCCCTGTTCATTCAACTGCCGATAATGAACCGGGTACCAACTGTCGCTGCCGATCAGCACGCCCAGGCGACCGGCAGGGGTGTCGACGACGCTGATTGTGTCCGGATGGTCTGGCCCAAGCACGCCCTGTTGCTCGAACATGGGGTGCTGTTGGCGCTGTGGCTGGCCCAGCGGCCGACCGTCGCGGCCGAACACCACGCTACTGTTGTACAACGGGCCCCGGCCAACTTTCAGTTGGCCATCGCTGACGCTTGGCTCGGGCAGCACGATGGAGCCGGCCACCAGAGTCACGCCGAACTCCTTGGCGAGTCCGCCGAACAGTGCCTGGTAGTCACGGGCCATGGTGTCGGCTTTCATGCGCAGGTAAGCATCGTCCAGCCGGTTGTCACCTTTTGCGCTGACCAGCGCCTGGATGAACGCCAGCGGGTTGCTGACCGCCAGCCAGTTCATCGCTTCCTTCAACGTGGCGGCCTGATACAACTCGTCTTTTTCCCCGGCGATCATCAACCAGGTGCCAATGTGCTCGGGCAAGACCACCACGGTTTTGTCATTGAGCAAGCCCAGGTCACGAGCGGTTTGCAGATAGGCCGCCAGTTTGCGGTGCAGGCGTTCGGGGCTCTGGTAGTCGGTGGGGAACAGTTCGGGCTGGATGCCCAGCAAGTTGCCTTGATCGGCGGGGGTGCCCTGGTTCACCGCCAGATTGATGCGAAGGTCTGACAGGTAATGACCCGCCGGACGATCCACCGTCCACAGTGCGTAGGTGATCAGGGCGGCAATCAAGGCCAGTGACAACAGCAGGTACAGAAATTTGCGCATGGGGAACAGTCAGCGGCCGTGTGCGGATTCACTGACTAGGGTAGGGCCCACGATGGGGTGTTGCCAAGGGGCGTTGCGCATTTGGATCATTAAGTTGTCAGTTACGGCCATTGAGCACGCAGCTTCCCGCTCTTAGGCTGTTTGGCATGACTGATGGAAGCCGCAGAGCCTCCGCATTTTTTCCGTGATCGCCCGTTGTGGAGTTATCGATGACCACCCCTCATTACCCGCACCTGCTGGCCCCGCTGGACCTGGGTTTTACCACGTTGCGCAATCGCACCCTGATGGGGTCGATGCACACGGGTCTTGAAGAAAAACCCGGTGGTTTCGAGCGCATGGCGGCGTATTTTGCCGAGCGCGCGCGTGGCGGCGTGGGGCTGATGGTCACCGGCGGAATCGGGCCGAATGACGAGGGTGGCGTTTACTCCGGCGCGGCCAAGCTGACCACCGAGGAAGAAGCCCTCAAGCACCAGATTGTGACCCGTGCCGTACATGAGGCCGGCGGCAAGATCTGCATGCAGATTCTCCACGCCGGGCGCTATGCCTACAGCCCCAAGCAGGTGGCGCCGAGCGCGATCCAGGCACCGATCAACCCGTTCAAGCCCAAGGAGCTGGACGAAGAGGGCATCGAAAAGCAGATCAGTGATTTTGTCACCTGTTCGGTCCTGGCCCAGAAAGCCGAGTACGACGGTGTCGAGATCATGGGCTCGGAAGGTTATTTCATTAACCAGTTCCTGGCGGCCCATACCAACCACCGCACCGATCGCTGGGGCGGCAGCTATGAAAACCGCATGCGCCTGCCGGTGGAAATCGTGCGTCGGGTGCGTGAGGCGGTCGGTCCCAACTTCATCATTATCTTTCGCCTGTCGATGCTCGATCTGGTGGAAGGTGGCAGCAGTTGGGATGAAATCGTTCAGTTGGCCAAAGCCATCGAGCAGGCCGGGGCGACGATCATCAACACCGGTATCGGCTGGCACGAGGCGCGGATTCCTACCATCGCCACCAAGGTTCCGCGGGCGGCGTTCAGCAAGGTCACAGCCAAACTGCGCGGCTCAGTGAGTATTCCGCTGATCACGACTAACCGCATCAACACCCCGGAAGTGGCCGAGCAGATCCTGGCCGAAGGTGACGCCGATATGGTGTCCATGGCGCGGCCTTTCCTGGCCGATCCGGAGTTCGTCAACAAGGCTGCCGCCGGGCGCGCGGATGAAATCAATACCTGCATCGGCTGTAACCAAGCCTGTCTGGACCATACCTTTGGCGGCAAGCTCACCAGTTGCCTGGTGAACCCGCGGGCGTGCCATGAAACCGAGCTCAATTACTTGCCGGTCACACAGGTGAAAAAAATCGCTGTGGTCGGTGCCGGTCCGGCCGGTTTGTCCGCTGCTACCGTGGCGGCCGAACGGGGTCATCAGGTGACGCTGTTCGATTCGGCCAGCGAAATTGGTGGCCAGTTCAATATCGCCAAGCGGGTGCCGGGCAAGGAAGAGTTCTTCGAAACCCTGCGTTATTTCAAGCGCAAGTTGCAGACCAGCCACGTCGAGCTGTGCCTCAACACGCGGGTGGATGTCGCGCAATTGGTCGCGGGCGGTTTTGACGAGATCATCCTGGCCACCGGTATCGCACCGCGAGTGCCGGCGATTCCCGGGGTGGAGCATGCCAAGGTCCTCAGCTACCTGGATGTGATTCTGGAGCGCAAGCCAGTGGGCCGCAGCGTCGCGGTGATCGGGGCCGGCGGTATCGGCTTCGACGTGTCGGAGTTCCTGGTCCACCAAGGGGTTGCCACCAGCCAGGACCGTGAAGCGTTCTGGAAAGAATGGGGGATCGATACCCTGCTCCAGGCGCGCGGCGGTGTGGCGGGTATCAAAGCCGAGCCCCATGCCCCGGCGCGGCAAGTGTTCCTGTTGCAGCGCAAGAAATCCAAGGTGGGCGACGGCCTGGGCAAGACCACCGGCTGGATTCACCGCACGGGCCTGAAGAACAAGCAGGTGCAGATGCTCAACAGCGTCGAGTACCTGAAAATCGATGACGAAGGCTTGCACATCCGCATCGGTGAAACCGGCGAGCCGCAGGTGCTGGCCGTGGATAACATCGTGATCTGCGCCGGCCAGGATCCGTTGCGTGAGTTGCAGCAAGGCCTGGAAGCCGCAGGGCAAACCGTCCACCTCATTGGTGGTGCCGACGTAGCGGCAGAACTGGATGCCAAGCGGGCGATCAATCAGGGTTCGCGATTGGCGGCGCAGTTGTAAAGACCGAATCTTCGGGGGCTGAGCCCCTGTGGGAGCGAGCCTGCTCGCGATAGCGATGAGTCAGTTGCATGAGTGTTTACTGACCCACCGCCATCGCGAGCAGGCTCGCTCCCACAAGGGGTTGCAATGAACACAGGCACTGAGGTCATCCGCGACCTAGCTGTTAAACTTGCGGCTCGTCCCGATTCGGCCTGCTGCAATGTTGCTTTCCTGCCTCGACTGGCACCCCCAACCCCGCCTGGAGCTCCTTCATCTGGACTGGCTCGCCCGTGCCGGAATAGAAGTGGCGGTGCTGCGTCTGGACCAGATTGACCCCCTGATCAGCGGCAACAAGTGGTTCAAGCTGGTTCACCATGTGCGCGCTGCCCATGAGGCCGGTGCCAAGGGGATCATGAGCCTGGGCGGTGTCTATTCCAACCATCTGCATGCGCTGGCGGCGGCTGGCAAGCGCTTCGGGTTCCCAACGGTCGGGCTGCTGCGCGGCCATCCCCAGGAAACGCCGACGGTCCTTGACCTCAAAGCGTTCGACATGGATCTGCACTGGCTGGGTTATGGCGGATACCGAGGGCGGCACGCCGCGGATTTCTGGCAACCCTGGCAGGCGCAATACCCGCACCTGCATCCGGTGCCTGAGGGCGGTTCAGGGTTGTCCGGCGCGCAGGGTTGCATGGATTGGGTGGCCGGGGCCCGTGAACAATTGGCGGCGTTGGGCTGGGTGGATTATCACGGCTGGTGGCTGGCCTGCGGTACCGGGACCTCCCTGGCGGGGCTGGTGTTGGCTGAAGCGGGGGAGCACCCGGTCTACGGCGTGTTGGCTGTGCCTGCGGATCACGGCGTGGCGCAGCAGGTCGAAAGCATCGTGGGGCAAGCAGGTCTCTGCAACCCGCGTTATGAGTTGTTCGACGGCAGCCGTGGCGGCTTCGCCCGGGTCGACGCCGAACTCGTCGCCTTCATCCACGCCACTGGCGCCATCGAACTGGAGCCGCTGTATACCGGCAAGGCGTTGATGCTGCTCAAGGCGCGGGTCGAGGCCGGACAGTTTGCTCGCGGCACCCGCTTGATTTTCGTTCACACCGGCGGCTTGCAAGGCCGCCGAGGGTTTGAATAACCAGCGTCAACCGCGTTTGGGCATCATCCGCAGCAGGGTGTTATCGCGCACGATGTAGTGGTGGTACAGACCCGCCAAGGCATGCAGGCCAATCAGCCAGTAGCCGATGGTGCCTCCCAACTCATGCCAGCCCTCCAGTTGTTTGGCAAAGTCTTTGTCCTGATCGATCAGCAGTGGCAAATCGAAACCATAGAACATCACCTGATGCCCTTCGGCACTGGTGATCAGCCACCCCAGCAATGGCATGGCGATCATGAACAGGTACAACGCCCAGTGCATCAGGTGGGCAAGGAAGGTCTGCCAGGCAGGCGAGGCGGGAAAGATGGCTGGAGCCTTCCCCATGCTGCGGGCGAACAGGCGTAGCCAGACCAGCACAAACACGGTCAGGCCGAGCATGAAGTGAGCTTCTTTGATCAGGGTCCGGCCGTCACTGCCTTTGGGGAATATCCCTCGCAGTTCGATGCAGGCATAAACCACGGCCAGTAGAATCAGCATCAGCCAATGCAGGGAGACCGTGACGGTACTGTAGCGGTTTTCCGAGCTTTTCCAGGGCATGCAGGTATCTCCAGTCATCAGGTAGAGCACCGTCTTATGCGGCGTAGTGCTCCTACTGTAAGCCCGTTTTTTCGGGTTCGCTTGAGCCAGATCAGTTTCGCCAGTATGAACAACCCCGATCAATGCATTCACAGGATGGCGGCTGTTGCGCCGCCGCGCGGGAGTAAGTGCCCTGGTCACGCAAGGAGGTCAGGGTGTCAGGTCTGGCGGATTCAGGAGCCAGTCCAATAGCAGCCTTGTGTCATTTTGACCCTGCACCGGTTTCGTTTGTATGGCGGGCTGCCCACCGCCGACATCGCCTACCCCCAGGCATAGCACCGGTCGGTCGGGGTCACCATCGAGAAAGCTCACCAGCACTACGCTGCCGGTCCTCAGGGCGGGCCGCTCATTCAGCGTCAGGCGTGACACCGGCAGGGTGATGCCTTCGTTATCCGGGGTCCACAGGCTGACAGTGACACGGCCGCGGTGATCGGGGCGTGTCGGCTGATGGTCAGGGTCGAGTACGTACGCGAGGTGATAGCCGGGGATGCAGGGTCTTGGATGCTTGAGGGCAGGCCTGAATACGGTGGACCATGGGATGGCCGAAAACCGGTTACGGTAATCGCGGGTCGCCGGTGTGGGCGACAGATTGGTTTCAAGGATGGAAAATTGCCGTCCGCGATGCTGGATATCGGTGATCAGCCACTGGTCGTTGAAAGTGGACTCCGGATGTTCACTGATCTGCACGATATGACCGCTGCGCAGGAAGGGCTGGTGGCTCTGGCCCTGGATTTCCCGCTGTCGACAGCGCAGCCGCTCAAGTCTGCGGCGGCCGGCCTGGTAGCGATGAGCCAACGTCGGACTGCTGCGTATCGTCTCGTGATTTTCACCTTCGAAGGCGTGATTGGCCGCGCTGTCTCCGGCTTGGCTTGTGTCGCGATCACTGAAACCGGCCGGCAGGCCATGGGTCATTGCGCAGTGTCGCTGGTACACCTGCCTGAGGGCTGGTTGCTGGCCAGGATCAGGGCGCAGGTTCAGTTCGACCGGACGGGCGGGAAAACTTTTCGGGTCTTCGGCGAACACCAGGACATGGCCATGAACGGTGTGTTCGAAGTGGTAATGAATGCCTTCTTCTTCACACAACCGGTGCAGCAACTCCAGATCGCTCTCCTCGTACTGGATACAGAACGGGCGGCACGGGTACTGCCCATGGGGCAGTTCAAAGCGGTAGCTGTGGGCCGGCAGCGCATTGTCTTCCAGCAGTCGATGCAGGATCTGCACAGCGCTAAGCCGGTAGAAAACCCGTCGCCGTGGGCCCTGTTCCAGGCGCTGGAGGTACGGCACCAGCGTCAAGCGATAGCCGATGCGCTGTGGGGCATGGCTCGTCACGCCGACGCTGTGCACAACGCCATGCACACCGCATTCGCCATCGAGGCGCAGGAAGGCAGGCTGGTCCAGCAACGTGTCGGGATTGATCGGCGGCGACAGCCCGATCAATTCAAGGTCGAAACGGTATGGCTGGTTGAGCGCTTCGCGACCGTTAAACCTCAGGACTTGCAGGCGCAAATCGCTTTGCGTGAGGGTCAGGCTGAAAGGACTTTCCGATTCGTTGCGCATCGCGGTTCTTACTGGCTGGGAAGATAAGTTCACGAGAGTACGAAACCGCAGGAGGAAAGGGGGCCCCAAATCGCCATTTCAGAAACTCCCTACAGCACGTCGGGGAAATGTTGATTCATCGGCGGTGATTTTTTGGTCGATCAGCCGGTTTAGGCCGTATAAACTTGCGCCACAGCGCCGGCCAGCAGATGTCTCGGCGCGACAGACAAGAGAGTGAGTAATGGGCGCACAGTGGAAGGTTAAACACAAAGAAGCGGCTGCCAACGCCAAGGGCAAGATCTTCGGCAAGCTGGTGAAGGAAATCACCATTGCCGCGCGCAACGGCGCTGACACTGCCACCAATGCGCATCTGCGACTGGTGGTCGAGCAGGCGAAAAAGGCCTCGATGCCCCGCGAGACCCTGGAGCGCGCGATCAAGAAAGGCTCCGGCCAGCTCGGCGAAACCGTGCAGTACCATCGTGTGACCTACGAAGGCTTCGCACCGCATCAGGTGCCGCTGATCGTCGAATGCGTGACCGATAACATCAACCGTACCGTCGCCGAGATTCGCGTTGCGTTTCGCAAGGGCCAACTGGGCGCCTCGGGTTCGGTCGCGTGGGACTTCAACCATGTCGGCATGATCGAAGCCGCCCCGGACAGCCCCGACGCTGATCCGGAAATGGCCGCCATCGAGGCCGGCGCCCAGGATTTCGAACCGGGCGAAGACGGCGCGACGCTGTTCCTCACTGATCCTTCCGACCTGGATGCGGTGCAGAAGGCGCTGCCGGAGCAAGGTTTCACCGTGCTGTCCGCCAAGCTCGGCTACCAGCCGAAAAACCCGGTCAGCGGCCTGACGGACGAGCAGATGGCCGAAGTCGAGGCGTTCCTTGAGGGCCTGGACAATCACGACGACGTGCAGGACATGTTTGTCGGGTTGGCCGGTTAAGCACCACAACCCCCTGTGGCGAGGGAGCAAGCTCCTTCGCCACAGTCGCGCAGTAAGCCTTCAATCTCCTCAAACCCCGGCCGCCCCAGCACCTGCGGCTGACAGCAGCGCGCCTGCAGATCCTGCAACGTTGCCAGTTCCTCAGCACTGAGCCCCGGTTCGATCCGCGCCAGCAGTTCCCCCAGCAAAATCCCGAACGCCCGCACTTCGATGCGTTGTAATGCACGGGTTTGCACCGTGTCGGCAGTGGCATGGAACGACGCCGCGCCAAAGTCGCCCAACAGACAGTCGCCCTGGTCATTGCACAAAATATTGTGCCCGTACAAATCACCGTGGGTAATGCCCTGGCGGTGCAGGTGCGCCGCCACCGAGGCGATGCCCAGGGCGATGCGCAAGGCCACGGGAGCGCTTAAACGCAGTGCGTCGGCATACACGTCGCGGGTGCAGGACTCCAGGCTCGGCAGCCCCGCCAGGTTGCGGTAGCTGGGCGCGATCAGGTCCATCACCAGTCCGGCCTGTTGCTCGGGGTGCCCGTTGATCTGGCCCAGCACGTCGATAAGGTTCGGATGACGACCTGCGGTGATGCAGGCGTGCATTTCATGCAATGGCGAGCCGTCGCTGGTCATCTGGCCTTTGTACAGTTTGAGCGCGACGTGTCGCGCGACCTGACCCGGTGGTTGCCATAGCGCCTGATGAATCACCCCCGAAGCGCCTTCGCCTAATTGTTGATGCACGTTCAGTTGCGACCAGTCGATGGGCGTCGTCCTCGCCAGGAGGTCGGCGTTGGCCTGGGTTTCCAGCGGGTTGCCGGCATAGGCCAGCCAACTCAGGCTTGGCAACTCGAGCAACCATTGCGGCAGCTCGGTCAATTGGTTGGCGGCGATGCGCAGCAGTTCAAGACGATGGCACTGCCCCAGGCTCGTGGGCAACTGCCGCAATCGGTTGCCGGCCAGCATGAGCTTTTGCAAGTGCGGGCGTTGGCCGAGCTCTTGCGGCAACAGACTGATGCGGTTGTCCGTCAGGATCAGCCAGCGCAATAGCGGAGGGAGGGCAGCGCCGGGCACGCGTTCGATGCGGTTGGCCTTGAAACCGACCATGGTCAATGCCGCGCAGCGACCCAGGCATTCGGGCAATTCAATGAAGTGGTTGTCCGAGCAGAACAACACCCGCAGGTGGGTCAACCGATGCAGATCATCGGGCAGCGCAGTCAATTGGTTGCCGCTGAGATTGAGGACTTCGAGCGAGTCGGCCAGGTCGAAGATTTCCCGGGGGAACTGTGCCAGGCCGCAGGACAGATCCAGCCGTTTGATGCCCGACAGCTGGCCGGCGCGCAGTTGAGCGAGGGTGTGCATGAGAGGTTCGCTGCTGATCAAGGGGCGGGCATCAAGCCCGAAGCCGCACAGTTAACCAATAATCAGTTCAACACAACACCCTGTGGCGAAGGTTTTATCTGTGGGAGCAAGACTTGCCCCCACAAAAGTCCCCTCGCCAGCGTCGAAGGTGTCTAGCGCTCGACGCTGCGGTTCCATCGTGCGTTCCAGGCCGGGCGTTGTTCGTTGACCTGGTCCCAATCCACCGCAATCGCCGTTTCCAGGTACTGCTTCATCGCCTCGACCTGGCCGCGGGTTTTGTCAGTGGTCGGTGTGGTGGGGTTGGACGGGATCTGGTCGCCTTCTTCCAGGGCGATGGCCTGGGCTTCGGGCGTCAGCAGGAAGGCGGCGAGCTTTTGCGCCAGTTCAGGCTGTGTGTTCTGGGCAATGGCGCACTCAGCGACATTGAGCACCACCGCGCCTTCCTTGGGTTGCGCGTACTCGACCGGCATGCCCTTGAGTTTGAGCGCGGTCACTTGGGTCGGCGTCAACGGGAACAGCGCGGCTTCGTCGGTTTGCAGCATTTCGGAGATCTTCGCTGAGCTGGGGATGTATTCCAGCACGTTGGGTCCGACGGTGTTTGGCCAGGCCTTGAAGCCCGGTTCGACGTCAGTTTCGCTGCCGCCCTGGATCCGGTTGAACATCAGAAAACCGTGCAGGCCGAAGGTCGAGGAAGCCAGGGACTGGAACACCAGTTTGTCCTTGAAGCGCGGATCGGCCATGTCCATCCAGGAGGTGGGCGCACTCCAGCCATTTTCCTTGAACAACCGTGTGTTGTAGGCAAGTCCCGTGACACCGAGGCTGACGGCCACGGCTTGATCCTTGATGCGGCCCTTGGCCGGAATCTGGGCCAGGGGCGGGCTGTCTTCGAGCTTGTCGCACAGCCCCATGGCGATGGCGCGGTACATGATGCCGTCGTCGAGGAACATCACGTGCATTTGCGGGTTGCCTTTACTGGCCTGGACTTTCGCCAGGATGTCGGCGGAGGTGCCGGGCACGATCACCACTTTGACGTTGTTGGCTTTTTCGAAGGCCGGCAAGACCTTGTCGGCGTAAAGCCGCTCCATGGTCCCACCGTTCATGCCCAGATAAAGCGTCGGCTCGGCCATCGCCTGGCTGACGGGGAGCAGGGCGCCCAGGCAGGAGAAACCCAGCGAGCAGAAACCGAACAGTGCACTGCGTTTGACGTTATTCATTGGCGCGACCTTCCTCTATCAAGCAACGGAGATGGAGTGAAACCGGGTGATTGAAAACGCATCCAGCGACGTTTTTGACGCGCCGCAGCAGATGATCTCGGTGAGCGCCTGGCCCACCGCGGGACCGATCTGAAAACCTGCGCCGGCAAAGCCGAACGCATGCAACAGGCCGGGTTGGGTGCTGCTGTGGCCGATCACCGGTTGGCGATCGGGCAGGTAACCTTCGGTGCCGCTCCAAGTACGAATCGCCTGGGCACCTTCCAAAAAAGGGTAGAGCTCGACGGCTTGGCGCAGGATGTCGACCACTGCGTTCTGGCCGGGGCGGGCGCGGGCATTGTCCAGGGCGAAACCTTGGCCGCCCCCCAGCACGCAATTGCCACGGGCGACCTGGCGGGCGTAGATACCGCCGCCCTCCACGCCGGTGCTGGCATCCATCACCAAGGGTAATGGCTCAGTGACCAGCATCGCTGGATGCCCGGCGTGCATCGGCACCGCTTCGCCAAATTGCGCGGCAAAATGGCTCGCCCAGGCGCCCGCGCAGTTCAGCAGCCAGGGGGCCTGAAGCACCAGGCCCGTTTCGGTACGCACACTAAAGTGCTGACCGTCATGCTCCACATGGCTGACTGCGCATTGTTCAAAGACCTGTGCGCCATGCCTGCGGGCCGCCTGGGCAAATGCCGGGGACACCAGTCGCGGATTGGCGTGGCCGTCGTCCGGGCAGAGGGATGCTCCGACTGCAACTGCACCGACCCATGGGAAGCGGGCGCGCAACTGGTCACGGTCCAGCAGTTGCAGATCAAGGCCGAAGCCCTGGCTGTTGGCGGCATAGTCGTGCAGGGCTCGCAAGTCGTCGGGGCTGCGGGCCAATTTCAGGTGACCGCTGCGCTGGTACTCCCCGTCGATGCCGATCAACTGCGGCAACTGGCTCCAGATTTCATGGGCCCGTTGCGACAGCGGCAGTTGTGACAACGGTCGACCCTGGCGCCGCACGCCGCCGTAGTTGACGCCGCTGGAGTGCGAGCCGCAGAAGTCTCGCTCCAGCAATGCCACCCGGCGTCCGGCCTTGCTCAGGAACAGCGCGGCCGAGGCGCCGACGATACCGCCGCCAATGATCACGACATCCACTTCGATCATGGCTCGACCTCCAGGCCAAACGGTACGGGTTTGACCGGTGCCTGTGCCCGCATCCGGCCGATTTCGCCGACCGGACGCCCGCTCTCGCTGGCAATGATTTCCGCCGCTGCCGCGCCGCACATTCTCCCTTGGCAACGCCCCATGCCGACTCGGCAATGGGCCTTGACCCGGTTGATTTCCCAATGGCCTTCACCTACTACCTGGCGGATCTCACCTGCGCTGACTTCTTCGCAGCGGCAGATCATCAGGTCGTCAGCGGCGTGGGCGGCCCAATCCGTGGGAAAGACAAAGGCGTGCTCCAGGCCCTGTCGGAAACGGCCGATGCGTTCCAGGGATTGTTCCAGTTGGGCGCAACGCTGCGGGTCGACCAGGTAGCCGAGGTCTTCGAGCAAGGCCAGGGCCGCACGTTCGCCGGCGATTTCCGCGGCGTCGGCACCCATGATTCCGGCCCCGTCGCCTGCCAGGTAGATCCCCGGCACGCTGCTGCGACCGGCAGGATCACGCTGCGGCAGCCAGGCGCGGTTTAGGGGGCTCCAGGAAAATTCGCAGCCCAGCAGGTCAGCCAGTTGGGTTTCGCTGCGCAAGCCGTGGGCGAAGGCCACCGCGTCGCAGTCGAGCGATTGCAAGCCTTTTGCATTGCGCCACTGCAATGACTGGACGCGCCGTTCTCCGTCGATACGCGACAGGCTCGCACCCTGATGCACAGCGATGCCGTGGCTGCTCAGCCAGGCGCGATAGTAGAGCCCCTTGGCCAGTGTGGCCGGTTGAGCCAGCAGGCCGGGCAGGGCGCGGGCCTGGGCGCTCAAGGGCGAGCTGTCGAGTACCGCGACCACCTTGGCGCCGGCCTTGGCGTATTGATAAGCCACCAGATAAAGCAAAGGGCCGCTGCCGGCGAACACCACCCGTTCGCCGATGGCGCAACCCTGGAACTTCAGGGCGATCTGCGCCGCGCCCAGGCTGTACACACCGGGCAGAGTCCATCCCGGAGCGGGAAGAATTCGGTCAGTGGCGCCCGTTGCGACGATCACGCTGGCGTACTCCAGGCGCGCGGCGCGGCCTTCACGCAAGGTATCCAGCAGGCCCGACTCGGCGTTCCACACCAGTGTGTCTGGCCGGTAATCGAGCTGTTCGCGCAACGCGTCGAAGGTTTGGTGCAGGGCGCTGGCTTTGTGCGCCTCAAAGCCATACAGCTTGGCCGGCGAGCGTTTGAAGTTGGCCGGTTGTTGCCGATAGATCTGTCCGCCACCGCGTGCGGCTTCATCCAGCAGGACGGGGTATACGCCGTGGGCGACCAGGGTCTGGGCGGCGCGGATACCCGCCGGGCCGGCCCCGATGATGGCTACCGGTTTCATAGCCACCTCGCAGGCGATGCTGTGGGATTTATGCTGCTATCGTCGCCGCCATCGCGAGCAGGCTCGCTGCCACAGGGGGACGGTGGTGATGCTTGCTGCAAGTCCCCTGTGGCAGCGAGTCTGTTCGCGATGGGGCCATTCCAGACGGCATTGTTCATGGCTGGCGCCCCGGTTCGCGGGTGATCTGCTGGCCGGCTTCAAGAAGCGTCGAGCAGGCGCGCACGCGGCGGCCGTCGCCCAGGCGGACCCAGCAATCCTGGCAGGCGCCCATCAGGCAGAAACCGGCCCGGGGCTCGGCGCTGAAGTCGCTGCCGCGCAAGTGTTCACTGCAGGTCAGCACAGCGGTAAGCAGGGTATCGCCCAGCAGACCGATGGCCGGTTTGCCGTCGAGGATAAAGTCCAATGCCGGGCGGTCGCCTTCGGCCAGTCGTTTCAACAGAGCCATGGCGCCCTCATTGTTTGCCCACCAGAACTCGATCCAGGCCATAGACCCGGTCGAGCAGAATCATGGTCAGCGCCGTGAGCGCGATGACCAGCGCCGACACCGCCGCCATCATCGGGTCGATGGATTCGGTGGCGTAGACATACATGCGCACCGGCAGGGTTTGCGTGGCCGGTGAAGTGACGAAGATCGACAAGGTGACCTCGTCGAAGCTGTTGATGAACGCCAGCAACCAGCCTCCGGCTACCCCGGGCAGGATCATCGGCAAGGTGATTTGCCGAAACAGCGTGAAGCGCCCGGCCCCTAGCGATTGCGCGGCCTGCTCGGCGCTGCGGTCCAGGCCGATGGCCGAGGCCAGCACCAGACGCAGTACATACGGTGTAATCACCAGCACATGGGCGAAGATCAGCCAGGTGAAGCTGCCGTTCACGCTCATCAGCGCAAACAGCCGCAGCAACGCCACACCCAGTACCAGGTGTGGAATGATGATCGGCGACAGGAACAGGCCATTGAAAAAATCCCGGCCAGGAAATTCGAGCCGTGTGATCGCCAGCGCCGCCGGCACCGCGATCAACGTCGCCAACGACGCCGCACTGAATGCCAGGATCAGGCTGTTGTAGAACGCATCGATAAAGTCGGCGCGTTCGAACACCGCACGGAACCAGCGCAGGGAAAACGCCGTGGTCGGCAGGCTCAGGGTATTTTCCGGGGTGAAGGCAACAAGACAGACCACCACCAGCGGCGCCATCATGAACACCACCACCAGGGCATGAAACAACAGGGCGAAAGGACCGTTCCTGGACATGACGAGTTACCCCAATGACTTCTTGTAGCGGCCTTCGATCATGCGGTTCCACGACAGCATGATCAGCAGGTTGAGCAGCAGCAGCGCGACGGCAATGGCCGCGCCCATCGGCCAGTTCAGCTCCGACAGGTACTGGTCGTAGATCAGCGTGGCGACCATTTTCAGGCGGCGCCCACCGAGCAGGCCGGGAATGGCGAAGGAACTGGCGGCGAGGCCGAACACGATGAGGGTGCCGGACAAGACGCCGGGCATGATCTGCGGCAGCACGACCTTGCGCATCACCGTCAACTGGCTCGCGCCCAAGGACAGTGCGGCCTGTTCGGCGGCCGGATCGAGTTTTTGCAACGAGGTCCAGACCGGGATGATCATGAATGGCAGCATCACATGCACCAGGGCGATGACCACGGCAAACGGCGTATAGAGCAGCTTCATCGGTGAGCCGCCCAAAGCTTGCAAAGTCTGGTTGACCAGCCCGTCGGCACCCAGCAGCAGGCTCCAGCCGAAGGCCCGCACCACCACCGAAATCAGCAGCGGCGTGAGAATCAGAATGAGGAAGATCGAGCGCCACGGCGCGCCCATGCGGCTGAGGATATAAGCCTCGGGCACGCCGATCAGCACGCACAAAATAGTGGTGAGTGCGCTGATCCAGAATGTGCGCAAGAAAATCTCGTAATAGTACGGGTCGCTCAGCAGGCTGGCGTAGTGGTCGAGGGTGTAGGCGTCCCCGTCGATGCCCGTGCCGTAGTCGAAGACATTGAACGACAGCACCAACGTCAGCCCCAAGGGAATGACCAGCAGACCCAGGTACCAGGCCAGGGCGGGCGCGGACATCAGATAGCCTTGCCTTCCCCGGCGCATTGCATCGATCAGCTTCATGCCGGCACCTCGTCCACGCTCAGCACCCGCAGCAGCGCCGGATCCCAGTCAAGACCTACCGCCGTGCCTTCGGTCATCGGCGCGCAGCCGTCGTTGCGTCGCACCACGCTGAGCTCGCCCAGGTTGGTCGAGACGCCGTACAGCCATTGGCTGCCGAGGAAGAAGCGGCTGACGATGACGCCTTGCAACCGACCCGAGCCGGCTTGGCACAGATCGATTTTCTCTGGACGCAGGCTCAAGACCAGTTCGCCGTGGCCCTGGCTGCAAGCTTGAACATTGCCCTGGCCGTCGCGCTCGCCGGGCAGCAGGTTGGCTTTACCGACGAAGCCGGAAATGAATTCGGTGCGCGGGTGTTCGTAGAGGGTGTACGGCGCGTCGATCTGAGTGATTCGCCCGGCCTGCATCACCACGACTCGGTCACTGATGGACAGTGCTTCGGATTGGTCGTGGGTCACCATCAATGTGGTGATGCCGACTTCCCGCTGAATGCGGCGGATTTCGTACTGCATCTCCTCGCGCAGGTTGGCGTCGAGATTGGACAGCGGTTCGTCGAGCAGCAGCACTGGCGGTTCGATCACCAGCGCCCGGGCCAGTGCCACGCGCTGGCGCTGGCCGCCCGAGAGTTCCCGCGGGTAGCGCTCGGCGTGCTGGTCCAGACGCACCAGCTTCAGCACCCGATCCACCCGTTGTTGCAGCTCGGCGCCGGGCACTTTGCGCATGCGCAGGCCGAAAGCGACGTTGTCCTTGACGGTCATGTGGGGGAACAGCGCGTAGCTTTGGAACACGACGCCCAGGCCCCGACTGGCGGGCTTGGCATGGGTGATATCGCGACCGTCCAGCAGGATGCGCCCACTGCTGACTTCGACGAAGCCGGCGATCATTTGCAAAGTGGTGGTTTTGCCGCAGCCGGAGGGGCCCAGCAGCGAGACGAATTCGCCTTTTTCCACCGAGAGATGGGTGTCCACCACGGCATCGATGGCGCCGTAACGTTTGCCAAGTCCTTCAAGTTGCACAAAAGCCATGATTGCGCTCCACCTGAGATTGTTATGCGTCGCCACAAGGCGCGCTTTTTTGTATGGGCAGATACGAAGGGATGCTGCGGGGTGCGTTGGCGCTCGACGTCAAGTCGGCTGCCGCTGTTGTTCGAATCGCCCCTGTATGGACGCAGAGTAGGACGAAGAATAGGATGGGCTCAATGGACTATTTCACTGAGACGACGACTATTTTCAGTTTCCTTCGGTGAGTAAATTTAACAAGCGAGAAACTTCATGCCTGATTCCACTGATCGGAATAGCGAAAAAAACGAAGTCGGGGTCGGCGCGGTCTCTCGACTGTTTGCCGTGTTGCGCAGCCTGGGTGACACCGTCGAGGGCGGAGAGCGGGTCACGCAACTGGCTCAGCGCATCGGTCTGTCTCAACCCACCACACATCGCATGCTGCGCAGTCTGATGGACGAGGGCATGGTCGAGCAGGACGCGCGCAGCAAACGCTATCGCCTGAGCCTGGACTTCTTTGCCTTGGCCGCGCGTGCCGGGAACACCGGCAATCTGCGTGAGTTGACGCGCCCTGCCATGCTGCGGCTGTCGGCGTCCCTGGGGGATTCGTTATTTCTGTTGGCGCGCAGTGGTTTCGATGCGATCTGCCTGGACCGCAGTGAAGGTCCTTTCCCGATCCGCACATTCACCGGCGACATAGGCGGTCGCGTAGCGTTGGGCGTGGGGCAGGGCAGCCTGGCGATCCTGGCGTTCCTGCCGGAAGAAGAGCGCGACACGGTGATCCAGTACAACCTGCCACGGCTCAAGGATTTTCATTTGTACGATGAAGTCTTCCTGCGCACGGAAGTGGAGAGCGTGCGCGCGCTGGGCTACGCCGGACGCAACACTGGCGTGTTGCAAGGCATGGCCGGGGTGGCTGTGCCAATCCTGGACCGGGAGGGCCGCGCCGTGGCGGCGTTGAGCGTGGCGACCGTGAGTGATCGACTGGGGCCCGACCGGCTGCCGACGGTGGTGGAAATGCTCAAGCGCGAGGCCGCCCTGATCGGACCGCGAGTCAACCCGTTCGACCCGCTGCTGCGCAGACCTTCGCAGGTGTTTGGGCAGGGTTGAATTTCACGGGCATCCCCGACCTCTGTGGGAGAGGGCTGCAGCGCTCAGAAATTCAGGGTCTGCTTGAGCTTTTGCGCCGCTGGCGTATCACTGGGTATGACCATCGCATAGTTGTATCCCGGCCCGGACCAATACTCGGCTTGCAACTCGCCGTCACGACGGCTGCCGCGCGGTAGCAGGAAATTTTTCGGGCCTGGCGGACGCACGTAGAAGCTGATCTTCTGGCCGCTCGGGTCCTGATAAACCACCATCGCCGCCGCCCCTTGCTCGGTGCTCAGCAATCGTCCGCTGACCGGCTTGAAACCTGCCGCCGACAGATCTGGCAGGCGGTCGGCCCGGGTAAAGTAACGGTCGAGCCACCCTTGCATGGTGCTCTCATCGCCGCCTTGGTAATCGGCCTGCAGGATGCCTTGCTGGGCAAACAATCGATACGCCTGCAAGGCGTCGCTCATGGGCAGCATAGCGCTGACGAGCGTCATCTCCCGGGCCTTCCAGCCGCTCAAACCGCCGACACTGACGGCCAACACCAACACTGCCGCGCTGGCCAGATGGCGATGGAACCGATGTTTCAGGCGTTGGCGGATCGCTGTCGGGTCGAGGTCCGGATTAGGCGCGTGTTGCAGGCCTGCGTTCAGGGCCGCGCGCAAGTGTTGTGCGTCCTGTTGCCAGGCCTGGACCCGGGCGGCGACTTCCGGGTGATTGGCCAGGTAGTTTTCCATCAGACGCTGGTCGGCTTCGCTCAGTTGACGATCGACGAAGGCGTGCAAGTCGTTGTCGCTGGGGGGCATGCTGATCATTTGAGTATCCGCAGGGCAGGGCGGGTGATTTCGCCGTCGCTGAGTTGGCGCAGGGCCTGGCGGGCGCGGGATAGGCGCGACATCACGGTGCCGGTCGGCACGTCGAGGATGTCGGCCACTTGTTGGTAGCTCAAGCCTTCCACCGACACCCACAGCAACAGCGCACGTTGTTCGGTCGTCAGTCGATCGAAAGCCTCGAGGGACGATTGGGCGATCACGCTGCGCTCGGCTGAAGGGTGAGCATCATCGCGACCGGTGAAAAATTCCAGCATGCGTGCATAGCGTCGGGAACGACGATGGCTATCGAGAAACTGTCGATAAAGAATCGAAAACAGCCAGGCCCGAAGGTCACCATCGGCCCGTTTGTCATTCCATTTTGACAATGCCCGCTCCAGGCACGCTTGCACCAGGTCGTCAGCATTGCTGGGGTTGCGCGTCAACGACACGGCAAAACGCCGTAGTCGGGGGATGAGCGTGCGCAACTGTTCGTCGAGTTCGTTCATGGCTGTGCTTCTTTGGCAGTCACTGCGCCGGGAGTGGAAAGACGACTCGCGAACGAGATTATTCCAGCCTGGGAAAAATAAATACGAAGTGTGGGAATAAACCCCTCTGGCTTTCGTCTGACGGGTCCTTTAGTACAAACGGCCTTGGGCCTTGGAGCTTCGTCATGGTTGACCCTTCCTTTGAACCGAGCCGGCCGCCGTTGAGTGCCGTCAGCCTGGCGCTGCGCCTGACCGGCATTGCTGTGATTGTTGCCGCGTTGGCCGGGACATTTGCCTACGTCAACGGAACCCTTGACCCACAACGCCTGACACCGAATGCGCTGGTCAACGTGCTGGAAAAGAACAACGGTGTGCACCCGGGCTTTCGTCGCAATCACTCCAAAGGGGTTTGCGTTGCGGGCTATTTCCAAAGCAGCGGTGAGGCTCGCCCCTATTCCAGTGCCCAAGTCTTCCTGGAGGCGCGCACGCCGGTCGTCGGGCGGTTTGCCTTGCCCAGCGGCAACCCCTACGCGCCGGACAACAGCGTGCCGATCCGCAGCCTGGCGCTGCGCTTCACCCAAGCCAACGGGCAGCAGTGGCGTACCGGCATGAACAGCATGCCGGTGTTTCCGGTGGGCACGCCCGAAGCGTTCTATCAGTTGCAACAGGCACAATCGCCGGATCCGGCCACGGGCAAACCCAACCCTGCGGCCGTACCCGCCTTCTTTGCCGCGCACCCGGAAGCCAAACCGTTCCTGCAATGGATCAAGACGGCCAGGCCATCGGCCAGCTATGCCACCGAAACCTACAACGGCATCAATGCGTTCTATCTGGTCAATCCTGCGGGACAACGCCAGGCGGTGCGGTGGGGCGTGGTGCCAGTGGCTTCGGATGGCACGGACGTGACGCCACCCCAGGGCGCTGACTTTCTGGAACAGGATCTGGTCAAGCGCCTGGCTGCGGGGCCGTTGCGCTGGCAGCTGAATATCACGTTGGCCAATCCGGGCGATCCGGTGAACGATGCCAGCAAAGCCTGGCCCGAAGATCGAACGGTGCTCAACGCCGGTACGCTGGTGCTGGAGCGCACCCAGTCACAGGACGACGGCGAATGCCGCGACATCAACTATGACCCGCTGATTCTGCCGAGCGGCATCGAAGGTTCAGATGACCCGCTTTTGGCGGCGCGCTCTGCCGCGTATGCCAGTTCGTACTTGCGGCGCACCAGCGAAGTCAGTCAATTGCCCGCCAACCAGGAGTCCCGCCCATGAGCGCCCCTCGACACTTCGCACCGCTGGCTCGACTGCTGCACTGGTTGATGGCATTGATGGTCATTGCCATGCTCTTTATCGGCGCGGGCATGGTGGCCTCGGTGTCCGAGCGCCATGAATGGCTGCTTCAGTTGCACAAACCCTTGGGCATCGCGATTTTGCTGCTGGTGATCGTACGCTTGGTGGTGCGCTTTACGACACGCCAACCACCATTGCCGGCCGATCTGCCAGGCTGGCAGGCGTTGGCGGCCAAGGCGTCCCATGCTCTGTTGTATGCCTTGATGTTGATTCTGCCCCTGTTGGGCTGGGGCATGATTTCAGCGGCGGGAGACCCGGTGATGCTCAGCAGCTCCCTGCAATTGCCTTCCATCGTACCGGCGGATGCCCAGACTTTCGCACTGTTGCGCAAGGCCCACGGCTACCTGGCTTATCTATTGTTCCTGACCGTGCTGGTGCATCTGGCGGCGGCATTGTTTCATGGTTGGGTGCGTCGGGATGAGGTGTTGGACAGTATGTTGCGAGGACGGGATTGAAGTCCCCGCTACCTGTCGACAAACGATAACTTGTGGCGAGGGAATGAGTCCCTCGCCACCGAGTGCCCACCACGGGGAGAGCGTTGGATGATGGAGCGTTAGCGCAGCTCGTCGACCATGTCCGCTATGGTGCTCAATACATCCTTGCCCAGTTGCATCGAACGCTTGCCGGACCAGCCGGTGCGAGGATCCGGGTGGTCGTCATGATCCTTGAACGGCATCTCCAGGGTCAGGGACAGGCAGTCGTATTTCTGGCCGACCGCGTTACAAGCCAGGGTCATGTTGGCCAGGCCCGGTGCGTCGCGGGTGTAGCCGTGAGCGGTCTGAAAGTCTTTGGTCTGGTGCTTGAGATCGCTGCGAAAGCGCTCTTCGAGTTCGGCAATGCGTGGCGTGTAGCCGGGGTTGCCTTCGCAACCGGCAGTGAAGACGTGAGGGATTTCCTCGTCACCGTGAACGTCCAGAAACAAATCTACGCCGTATTTTTCCATTTGCTGCTGTACGAAAAATACCTCAGGACTGATTTCCGGACTGGCGTTCTGCCAAGCGCGGTTGAGATCCTGCCCCATGGCATTGGTACGCAGATGGCCGTGGAAGGCACCGTCAGGATTCATGTTGGGCACCAGATACAGATCGGCCTTGGCAAGCAGTCGGTTCAAGCGCGTGTCGTCCTGATGCTGCAGGCGTTCGATCACGCCCTCCATGAACCACTCGGCCATGTGCTCGCCGGGATGCTGCTGGGCGATGATCCAGACTTTGCGTCGACCTTCGGCACCGCTGCCCTTGCGCAGTAGTTGAATGTCGCGGCCTTCCACGCTTTTGCCGACGGCCAGCAGTTCGGTCCCGGCCTTGTGCAGCGCCTGCTCGATCAACCAGTCGTGACGACCACGGCTGTAGGGTTCGAAATAGGCAAACCAGGCATGGGACTGTTCGGCTTCCAGGTGAAAGCGCAGGGCGTCGCCTTCGAACTGTGTGGGAATACGGAACCAGTTGACGTGATCATAAGAGGCAACGGCCTGGTAACCCGTCCATGCCTTGTTGTAGGACGATTGACTGACATTGAGCAAACGAAAGGAATATTCCTGGCCGACATGCAAGCCACTGGCCTTGAAGTGGAACCACTGGAAGTGGGCGCTACGGGTGTCGGGTCTGATCTTCAGCAGTGATTGCAAAGGATTGCTGATGTCGACGATCTCGATGTTGCCGCTGTCGAAATTGGCGCTGATATCAAAGGAAGATTTAGCCACGGTCACGATTCCTGTGATGGATTTTATGACCGTTACTTTACACGCAAGGAGGAGGATGTCGGGACGATTTGCGTGACAGAAAAGAGGGGGCGTCCTCCCTGGACGCTATTGGAGCTTAGTGAGTCCGCGATTGATTCTCAAGTGCTGCCTGTCGATAGTTTTCGTCGGGATGGCGTGGAGTGCTTGAAAAGGGATATTCATTTGCTATCATCGCCGCCATCGAATGAGCGACACCCAAAAGACTTCATTAGCCTGAAGCCATAAGCCGAAAAATCGGCAAAAAAAGACCCGGCAAAAAGCCGGGTCAAAAACCGTGATTAGCCTGATGAGGAGATATTCCAGAAGTCCGACCTAAGGTCTTCTGGCCTATCGACTGATCTCGCGACCAGCTGATGCAATAATAATCATTATCATTTGCAAGTCAAATGTTTTTATCCTGCCTATTGGAAAATATTTTCCTGGTCCCGCATTCGCGGTGCCATTCCCAAGTGTTACGCCTAGCGAGTAGGGTAGCCATCCAGTGACCGGTCAAGCATCACCTTGACCAGATCAATCATATGCACCACTGAAAAAGCCAGGTCGCGGCTCGACCCTTGTAGTCGGCTGGCGGATTCCTGGGCGGTGGCGGCCGCACAGCGCAGCAGGTCGCAAGCATGAACCAAGGCCTCTTCTGCGCTGATGTTGCGGTTTACGTCGAAGAAGCGATGTTCTGCAGGCGCTTCCGACATACCCGGTTTCAAGTAGTAGTCCAGAGCGCGTTGGGCCGCCGGGCAGTCCTTCAGCGAGGTGAGTGTACTGTCGAAAGGGCGGGTGGGCTCATCGTTGTTGAGTCTGTACATGGTGTCTAGATTCTCCGTGTAGGGGCTGAAATCCTGAATCCAGAATAGTACCTATCGTAATTGTGACGATAATTTAAATACTACATTTTGTGTTTTGATGGTCGGAGCCAGCCAAGTATCGTGCCGCTCATGGATAAATGGATAGAGTTGGTCAAGGCCAAGATGAAGGAGCTGCGCATCACGCAAGTGGTGCTCGCAGAACGTTTGGGGATGTCCCAGGGCGGCGTCGGCCATTGGCTGACCAAGCGCCGGCAACCCAGTGTCGACGACATGAACCGGGTCCTGCGGGAGCTGGGGCTGGAGTTTCTGGAAGTGGCGATGGTGATCCGCGAGCCGGACACCTCCACCGAGGAAGGCATGGCCTTGGCGCAGAAGTACAATCCGTACTTCCGCTACCCGGTAAGTGATTGGAGCGAGGTAGGCGGGATTCGCGAAGGCGATCTGGCGTCCTACAGCCAGGCGCGCTATGAGCTGACGGACTATCACGCTCAGGGGGACGCATTCTGGCTCGTGGTGGTGGGAGATGCGATGACGTCACCCAGCGGGTTGAGCATTCCCGAGGGTATGTCGATCCTGGTGGACCCGGCCATTGACGCGGTGCCAGGCAAACTGGTGGTTGCCCAATTGCCTGACAGCAGTGACGCCACCTTTCGCAAGTTGATTGAAGAGAGCGGGCAGCGTTACCTGGTCCCGCTCAATCCCACCTACCCGAAAACCCTGTACACCGAGCAATGCCGCATCATCGGTGTGGTCGTGCAGGCCACCATCAGGTTCTGACTGGGTCGGCCCGTGGGAGCGGGCCGATACTTACTCTTCGAACTCCACCAACGCGCAGCCCTCGCTGACCATTTCACCTTCCTGGCAATACAGTGCCTTGATCACACCGGCTTGGGGCGCGCGAATGCTGTGCTCCATTTTCATCGCTTCCAATACCACCAGTTGCGCCCCGGCTTCCACCGTCTGACCGGCGCTCACCAGCACCCGAACGATACTGCCGTTCATGGGGGCGGTCAGGCCGCCTTGGTGGCTGTGGCTGGCTTCGGCGGCGGCCAGCGGGTCGTACACGTCGACTCGGTGCAGGTCACCTTCCCATTGCAGATACAGGCTGTCGCCCTGGCGAATGGCGCGATGCCTGCGCCGCAGGCCATTGTGCTCGGTCACCAGTTGCTCACCCCGGAATTCTGTACGACCAGCCGTGACGTCCAGGGTCAATGCTCGATCCTGGCCCTCACAGCTAAGGTGCACAGTGGTCTGTCTTGGCAGCCCCAGACGCAGTCCGGCGGTGTTGGCCCAAGGTGAGTTGGCGTCATCGGACCGTGCATGCGGCGTCAGACTCAAGGCGAAGCCATGGGCCGCCGCGAGCCAGAAGTCGTCATCCAATTCGCCGGGCTCTGGCAATAGTTGCGTCTGGTAACGTGGGATAAATCCAGTGTCCAGCTCCGCCGCCGCAAAGGCGGGGTGGGCCACGATGCGTCGTAGAAATCCGATGTTGGTTTTCAGCCCGCCGATGGCAAACTCGTCGAGCATGCTCAAAAGCCGCAACCGCGCCTGTTCACGATCCTCGCCCCAGGCAATCAGCTTGCCGAGCATCGGGTCGTAGAACGGTGAAATCTCATCGCCTTCCTCCACGCCGCTGTCGACCCGACGACCCGGTGCCGCACTCGACTCGCGATACAACGCCAGGCGCCCGGTAGCCGGCAGGAAGTCGTTGGCCGGGTCTTCGGCGTACAGGCGCACTTCGATAGCGTGGCCCAACAGGGGCACTTGCTCCTGTGTCATGGGAAGCCGCTCGCCACGTGCCACGCGAATCTGCCATGCCACCAGATCGAGGCCGGTAATGGCTTCGGTGACCGGGTGTTCGACTTGCAGGCGCGTGTTCATCTCCATGAAGAAAAATTCGCCGCGTGCATCCAGCAAAAACTCCACGGTACCGGCACCGACATAACCGATGGCTTGAGCCGAGCGCACGGCGGCTTCGCCCATGGCACGCCGCAGTTGTGGGGTGAGGCCGGGGGCAGGGGCTTCTTCCACCACTTTCTGATGCCGACGCTGGATCGAGCAATCACGCTCATTGAGGTACAGACAGTTGCCGTGCTGATCGGCAAAGATCTGGATTTCCACGTGCCGTGGCTTGAGCAGATATTTTTCCACCAGCATCCGCGAATCGCCAAACGACGATTGCGCTTCACGCTGGGCCGAAGCCAGGGCTTCGGCCAGTTGGCTGACGTCCTCGACCACTTTCATGCCTTTGCCGCCGCCACCGGCAGTGGCCTTGAGCAGTACCGGATAGCCAATGCGTTCGCAGGCGTCGCGGAAGGTCTCCAGGTCCTGGGCTTCGCCGTGATAACCGGGCACCAGAGGCACACCGGCGGTTTCCATGAGGGCTTTGGCGGCGGACTTGCTGCCCATGGCATCGATGGCCGAGGCGGGCGGGCCGAGGAAGATCAAGCCGGCGTTTTCGATGGCCCGGGCGAACCCGGCATTTTCCGAAAGAAAACCATACCCGGGATGGATGGCCTGGGCGCCGCTGGTCTTGGCCGCGTCGATCAGTTTGTCGATTTGCAAATAGCTGTCAGCGGCCTTGCTACCGCCCAGGTCAACGCGGATATCGGCTTCACGGCTGTGACGGGCATCGCGGTCGGTGGCGCTGTGGACGGCCACTGTGGTCAGCCCCATGGCCTTGGCGGTGCGCATCACGCGACAAGCGATTTCACCACGGTTGGCCACCAGCAACGTGGTGAGGATGGGGGCGCTCATCAACGCGGCTCCTTGTTGTTCGATTCGGCCTGCCAGCTGGGCGAGCGCTTTTGCAGGAACGCTCGTAAACCTTCCTGGCCTTGCGCACTGACGCGGATGCGGGCGATGGCGTTTTCGGTGTAGCGCCGCAATGCAGGTGTGAGGGCGCCGTTGCCGACTTCACGCAACAGTTCCTTGCTGGCGCGCATGGCCGCCGGACTGTTGAGCAACAGGTTGTCGACCCATTGTTCGACCTGCTGGTCCAGTGTTTCGGCCGGGTAACTTTCCGACAGCAGACCGATTTCTTTTGCCCGTTGTCCGTCGAAGCGTTCCGCGGTCAGGGCGTAACGCCGCGCGGCCCGCTCTCCGATGGCTTGCACCACGAACGGGCTGATCACCGCCGGCGCCAGGCCAATGCGTACTTCCGACAGACAGAACTGCGCTTGATCAGCGCCAATGGCCATGTCGCAGGCGCTGATCAGCCCCAGCGCACCGCCAAACGCTGCGCCCTGGACCACCGCCACGGTAGGAATTTTCAACTTGGCGAGGTTGTACATCAGCTCCGCCAGTTCCCGGGCGTCGTCCAGGTTGGTGTGGTAATCGAGTTCGGCCGACTGCTGCATCCAGGCCAGGTCGGCACCGGCGCTGAAGTGTTTACCGCGACCACGGATCAGCAGAAAACGCAGGTTCGGATCACTGCTGACATGGTCCAGGGCAAGGATCAGCTCGCGGATCATTTCGGCGTTGAACGCGTTGTTTTTCTGCTCACGGCTGAGCCACAAGGTCGCAAAGCCGCGGGGGTCTCTGAGCAATTCGAGGGTGTTGAAGTTATCCATGTGCATTCCCCGTTTACATCCGGAACACGCCGAAGCGGCTCGGTTCGATGGGCGCGTTCAACGACGCGGACAAGGCCAGGCCCAGTACATCGCGGGTCTGGGCGGGGTCGATGACCCCGTCGTCCCACAGCCTCGCGCTGGAATAGTAGGGGTGGCCCTGCTCTTCGTACTGATCGAGAATCGGTTGTTTGATTTCAGCTTCCTGGGCGGCGCTGAACGGATGGCCGCTACGTTCGGCCTGTTCGCGCTTGACCTGCACCAGTACGCCGGCGGCCTGTTCGGCACCCATCACGCCAATCCGCGCATTCGGCCACATCCACAGGAACCGTGGGTCGTAGGCGCGGCCGCACATGCCATAGTTGCCGGCACCAAAGCTACCGCCGATGATGACCGTGAATTTCGGCACCTTGGCGCAGGCCACCGCCGTCACCAGCTTCGCGCCGTGTTTGGCAATGCCGCCGGCTTCGTATTTCTGCCCGACCATGAACCCCGTGATGTTTTGCAGGAACAGCAGCGGGATACCGCGTTGACAGGCCAGCTCGATAAAGTGCGCGCCTTTTTGCGCGGCTTCGGCGAAGAGGATGCCATTGTTGGCGAGAATCGCGATCGGGTAGCCGTGCAAGTGAGCAAAACCGCAGACCAGCGTCGTCCCGAACAGCGCCTTGAACTCATCGAACACCGAACCGTCCACCAGCCGCGCAATCACTTCACGCACGTCAAACGGCTGCTTGGCGTCCGCCGAAACCACGCCGTACAGCTCGTCGCTCGAATACAGCGGGGCGATGGGGGCACGTTGCTGCACTTCGCCGAGCTTGTGCCAGTTGAGGTTGGCAATGCTGCGGCGGGCAATGGCCAGGGCGTGTTCATCGCTGTCGGCGTAGTGATCGGCGACGCCGGAGATCTTGCAGTGCACATCGGCACCGCCCAGGTCTTCAGCACTGACCACCTCTCCGGTGGCCGCTTTCACCAGCGGTGGGCCGGCCAGGAAGATCGTGGCTTGCTGGCGAACCATGATCGCTTCGTCGGCCATCGCCGGCACATAGGCGCCACCGGCGGTGCAGGAGCCCATGACCACGGCAATTTGTGGAATGCCCATGGCGCTCATGTTCGCCTGATTGAAGAAGATCCGCCCGAAGTGCTCACGGTCGGGAAACACTTCGTCCTGGCGCGGCAGGTTGGCGCCGCCGGAGTCCACCAGGTATATGCACGGCAAACGGTTCTGTTGAGCGATGGTCTGGGCGCGCAGGTGCTTTTTCACGGTCAGCGGGTAATACGAACCACCTTTTACGGTGGCATCGTTGGCGACAATCATGCACTCGACGCCTTCCACCCGGCCGATCCCGGCAATCACGCCAGCGGCCGGCACGTCTTCGCCATACACCTCGTAAGCTGCCAATTGGCTGATCTCGAGAAACGGCGAACCCGGATCGAGCAAGCGATTGATGCGCTCACGGGGCAGCAGTTTGCCCCGCGAGGTGTGGCGCTCCTGCGCCTTGGGGCCGCCACCTTGTTGAACCTGAGCGAGCAGGGTGTGCAAAGCGTCGACCTGTTTGAGCATCGCCTCGCGGTTGGCAATAAATTCCGCTGAGCGCGGATTGAGCTGGGTATGCAGAATCATAGGGCTACTCCGTAGCAGCTATAAGCCACGAGCCACAAGCTGCAGGCAAGAGCGCGGTTCTCTTGCTGCTTTAAGCTTGTCGCTTGTAGCTGACGAAATTCATTTCGTCTCGTTGAACAGTTCACGACCGATCAACATCCGACGAATCTCACTGGTACCAGCACCGATTTCGTACAGCTTGGCGTCACGCAGCAGGCGACCGGCGGGGAATTCATTGATGTAGCCGTTACCCCCCAGAATCTGGATCGCGTCGAGGGCCATCTGCGTGGCGCGTTCGGCGCTGTAGAGGATGACCCCGGCGGCGTCCTTGCGGGTGGTTTCGCCGCGCTCGCAGGCTTGGGCCACGGCATAGAGATAGGCTCGGCTGGCGTTGAGTTGGGTGTACATGTCCGCGACTTTGCCCTGGATCAACTGGAATTCGCCGATGCTCTGGCCGAACTGCTTGCGGTCGTGGATGTACGGCACGATCAGGTCCATGCAGGCCTGCATGATCCCGGTAGGGCCGCCCGACAGCACGACACGCTCGTAATCGAGGCCGCTCATCAATACTTTCACGCCGCCGTTGAGCACCCCGAGGATGTTTTCTTCCGGGACTTCGACGTCATCGAAAAACAACTCGCAGGTGTTGGAGCCGCGCATGCCGAGCTTGTCGAATTTGTTGCTGCGACTGAAGCCTTTCCAGTCGCGCTCGACGATGAAAGCAGTAATACCGTGGGGGCCTTTTTCCAGGTCAGTCTTGGCGTAGATCACGTAGGTGTTGGCGTCGGGACCGTTGGTGATCCAGGTCTTGCTGCCGTTGAGCACGTAGTGGTCGCCGCGCTTGTCGGCCCGCAACTTCATCGACACCACGTCAGAGCCGGCGTTGGGTTCGCTCATGGCCAGTGCGCCGATGTGTTCGCCGCTGATCAGCTTGGGCAGGTACTTGGTTTTCTGTTCGTGATTGCCGTTGCGGTTGATCTGGTTGACGCAGAGGTTGGAGTGGGCGCCGTAGGAGAGGGCGACCGAGGCCGAGCCGCGGCTGATTTCTTCCATTGTCACCACGTGGGCCAGATAACCCAGGCCAGCGCCGCCATATTCTTCCGGGACGGTGATGCCCAGCAGGCCCATGTCGCCGAATTTGCGCCACATGTCGGCAGGGAACAGGTTGTCGATGTCTATCTGGGCGGCCCGTGGCGCTAGCTCAGCTTTGACGAAGGCCTGCACCTGATCACGGAGCATGTCGATGGTTTCGCCGAGGGCAAAGTTCAGGGATGGGTAGCTCATGGGACACCTTTTGGATTTTTTGTCGGGTGTGGAGAGGGGGGATGGGCTCTCACCTTTACGTTAACGTAAGCCTGTGACGAATGGCTGTCAATCACCCTTTACGTTAACGTCAACTTACGCCAAAGTAAGTGCGCTTGAGTCAGCAGGTTCACCGATACACCCACTAATAAAGACAAGAGGGGTCATCATGGATCAACCCGGTTCGCAATCGCAGCTCAGCTACACCCGCGGCTCCCAGGACAAGACTCTGCTGGCGCACACCATCGGCGAGGCCTTTGATCAGACTGTGGCCCGGTATCCCGATGGCGAGGCGTTGGTGGTTCGCCATCAATCGCTGCGTTATACCTGGCGGCAACTGGCCGAAGCCGTCGACTTGCATGCCCGAGCCCTGTTGGCGCTGGGCTTGAAAGCCGGCGACCGTCTTGGCGTGTGGGCCCCCAACTGTGCTCAGTGGTGCATCAGCCAGTTCGCCAGTGCGAAGATCGGTGTCATTCTGGTCAACATCAACCCGGCGTATCGCAGTTCCGAACTCGAATACGTGCTCAAGCAGTCAGGTTGCCAATGGCTGGTCTGCGCCGCAGCGTTCAAAACTTCGGATTATCACGCCATGGTGCAAGCGCTCGCGCCTGAACTGGCGGAGCAATCGATAGGCCAGTTGCACAGCGAGCGTCTGCCGCTGCTACGAGGCGTGATCAGTCTGGACGCCCAACCACCGTCAGGCTTTTTACCCTGGTCACAACTGGCAGCCCTTGGCGCTGCGGTTTTGCCTGAGCAACTGGTCGAGCGCCAGGCCAGCCTGCATCATGATGACCCGGTGAATATCCAGTACACTTCCGGCACCACCGGGTTCCCCAAGGGCGCGACCCTCAGCCATCACAACATCCTCAACAATGGTTACATGGTCGGCGAAAGCCTGGGTCTGACGGCGAGCGACCGGCTGGTGATCCCGGTACCGCTCTACCATTGTTTCGGCATGGTCATGGGCAATCTGGGCTGCATGACCCACGGCAGCACCATGATCTACCCCAACGACGCCTTCGATCCGTTGCTGACCCTGCGTACCGTGGCCGAAGAAAAAGCCACGGCGCTGTATGGCGTGCCCACCATGTTCATCGCCATGCTGGACCAGCCGCAACGAGGCGATTTTGATTTGTCCAGCCTGCGCACCGGGATCATGGCCGGGGCCACTTGCCCTATTGAGGTGATGCGCCGGGTCATCAACGAGATGCACATGGCCGAAGTGCAGATTGCCTACGGCATGACGGAAACCAGTCCTGTGTCGTTGCAGACCGGTCCTTCAGACGAACTGGAATTGCGCGTGACCACCGTTGGCCGTACCCAGCCGCAGTTGGAGAGCAAGATCGTCGACGAGGCCGGCAATATCGTTGCCCGTGGCACCATCGGCGAGTTGTGTACCCGTGGCTACAGCGTGATGCTCGGCTACTGGGACAACCCCAGCGGCACTGCTGACGCCATCGATCAGGACGGCTGGATGCACACCGGCGACCTGGCGACCATGAACGAACAGGGTTATGTCTGCATCGTCGGACGCAACAAGGACATGATCATCCGAGGCGGTGAGAACATTTACCCGCGTGAGCTGGAAGAATTTTTCTTCACCCACCCCGCAGTGGCTGATGTGCAAGTGATCGGCATTCCGTGCTCGCGCTACGGTGAAGAAATCGTCGCCTGGATCAAGTTCCATCCCGGCCACAGCGCCACCGAGCAAGCGTTGCAGGCCTGGTGCAAAGAGCGCATTGCCCACTTCAAGACGCCACGTCATTTCAAGTTCGTCGAGGAGTTCCCGATGACCGTGACCGGCAAGATCCAGAAGTTCCGCATGCGCGAAATCAGCATTGAAGAACTGCGCGAAAAGGAAAGCTGAGAAAAATCCCCTGTGGGAGCGGGCTTGCTCGCGAATGCGGTGTGTCAACCAAGGTGATATGGCTGACACATCGGCGCGGAAAACCCAAATCCCAGATAGCACAAAGGGGAGCCGAAGCTCCCCTTTAATTTTGTCGTTACGTGCTCTTTTTTTTATTATTGAGGGGCGGCCTGTTGTTGTTTTTAGTAGCCGTGACCCTTTACCGCTGTTTTGGTGATCCCCATCCGGGATCAAGAGCAAACGTATTTTTTTGAGCGCTGACCTGCTTTTTCGCTTCGCGATCCAACCGATTCGGGGGCTACCTGAAGGTAGTTTTATTGTTCTCTGCCCGGTTGCGGGTTGCTCCTGAAAGCACCCTGAAAAGCCCATCTTCTCCAAAAAAATCTGTTAGCTGCGCCTCTGTCGTGTTGTTTTTGTTATGTCAGAGTCGTTTCGTCTTGTTTTTATTGGGTGTATCGCATTTTTTATTTTTGTTATGCCAAAGGTATAGCAGGGTGCGTGCCAACTTTTATGAATGCTTTATAAATCAATGACTTGGGCTTTTTGTCGGAAATATCCGCCCGTCCAGACCTGACAAATTGTTTCCGTGTTACTCGTTTCGTAGCTGTTACACCGGGAGCGGTAACACCTCACTGTGCGGCGCGCGCCTTGGCTACCCGCGAACCGGTAGGGCGACCCAGTACGTCACAGATCTGCTGGCCGGCAGCCATCAGTGCGTCCAGGTCGACGCCAGTTTCAATGCCCAGGCCATTGAGCAGGTACAACACGTCTTCGGTGGCAACGTTACCGCTGGCGCCCTTGGCATACGGGCAACCGCCCAGGCCTGCGACAGAACTGTCGAACACGGCGATGCCTTCCAGCAGACTGGCGTAGACGTTGGCCATGGCTTGGCCGTAGGTATCGTGGAAGTGCCCGGCGAGCTTGTCCCTGGGCACTTCAGCCGAAACCACCTCGAACATCTTGCGTGTGGCGCCAGCGGTGCCGGTGCCGATGGTGTCCCCCAAGGACACCTCGTAGCAGCCCATTGCGTACAGTTCGCGGGCGACCCACGCCACTTGTTCGGGCTTGACCGCGCCTTCGTACGGGCAGCCCAGCACGCAGGAGACGTAACCGCGCACGCTGACACCGTTCTGCCGGGCGGCTTCCATGATCGGCGCAAAGCGCTCAAGGCTTTCCTTGATGGAACAGTTGATGTTGCGCTGGGAGAACGCCTCGGACGCGGCGGCGAACACGGCGACCTCTTTCACGCCGGCTGCCAGCGCGTCTTCAAAACCCCGCAGGTTCGGCGCCAGGGCGCCATAGGTGACGCCGGGTTTGCGCTGTATCTGCGCGAACACCTCGGCGGAGCCGGCCATTTGCGGTACCCACTTGGGCGAGACAAAACTGCCGACTTCGATATAACCCAGGCCGGCGGCGCTCAGGGCATCCACCAGGTGCACCTTGTCGGCGACACTGATGGGTTGTGCTTCATTCTGCAGGCCGTCGCGAGGGCCAACTTCAATCAGGCGTACAAAGGAGGGAAGGGACATGGGGATTGACCTGTAGTGGGCTGCCAGTATCAAGAGGATGACGATGATTACTGCACGGTTTCCTGACCTTTGATCGTCTGCTCCAGGGCCTGGATGCAGCGTTCTTCGGCGGTGTCGAGTTCCAGCTTCATCTGTTCGATGTCCAGCAGTTGCTGTTCGAGCTGTTCCCGACGTTCGGTGATCTTCGCCAGCATGCTGTGCAGTTGTTTCTGGTTGCCGCTGGTGGGGTCGTAGAGTTCGATCAGTTCACGGCACTCGGCCAGGGAAAAACCGATGCGCTTGCCCCGCAGGATCAGCTTCAGGCTGACCTTGTCCCGAGGCGAATAAATGCGTTCCTGGCCACGTCGCTCCGGGCTCAGCAGGCCTTGCTCTTCATAGAAGCGGATGGCCCGGGTGGTGATATCCAGTTCGCGGGCGAGGTCGGAGATGCTGTAGGTCTGGCTGCTCATGGAAGCGCTCGAAACGAAAGGGGCTGGCGCTAAGCTAATGGCAGGTTGACGTTCACGTCAAGCAATCAGATCCCAATGCAGACACACCCCTTGTGGGAGCGAGCCTGCTCGCGATAGCGGTATACCTGTCAGCATTAATGTTGACTGACCCGGCGCCATCGCGAGCAGGCTCGCTCCCACAATTTTGATCGCCTAAACCTTGTCGAGCTTCTTCTCATGCGCCGTCACCTGCTGGCACAGCTCGATCATCTGTTCGCGCATCCAGCGATTGGCCGGGTCCTGGTCGGTGCTTTCATGCCAGTAGAGATGGGTTTCCACGGGGGGCACATCGTTGACCGGCAACACGAAGGCATGCAGATCGTGACGACGGGCAAAGCGCTCGGGGACGGTCATGACCATGTCGGTCTGTTGCAACACCTGGGACGCCATCAAGTAATGCTGGGAGCGTAGGGCGATCTTGCGCTGGATGCCCATCTTGCCCAGGGCCAGGTCGACATAACCCAGACCGTTACGGCGGCTGGAAATATGCACATGAGTCTGGGCCAGGTAATCATCGAGGCTGATTTTTTCCTTGCCCGCCAGTGGGTGCCCCTTGCGCATGGCGCACACGTACCGGTCTTCCATTAGCTTGACGTGGCGCACTTGCGGGTCGGTATTGAGTGGCGCGTCGACGGCGAAGTCGAGGCGACCGGCGGCCAGTTCCTTGGTGGTTTCACGGCGCTTGGACAGGAAGCTCTCGATGGCCACGGTCGGCGCCAGGCGTCGCAGGCGCTGGAACAACAGAGGCAGGATCACGCCTTCGGTGAGGTCGGTCATGCTGATGCGGTAGGTCTTGACCGCCTGCAGCGGATTGAAAATCCGGCTTTCCTGCACCGACACTCGCAGCAACGATAAGGCATTGCGCACCGGGCCAATGATGTTCTGGGCCATGGGCGTGGGCACCATGCCCTGGGCCGTGCGCACGAACAGCGGGTCATTGAAGGTCTCACGCAAACGCGCCAGGGCATTGGACACCGCCGGCTGAGTGATGCCGACGATCTGTCCGGCGCGGGTCAGGTTGGCTTCGGTGTAGATCGCGTCAAAAACGATAAAAAGGTTGAGGTCGACCTTGCTCAGATTCATGGCGCTGCACTCTTGTTCTTGGGCTTGTTGTGAGGTGCCGGGTGGCGATGCAAATCAGTGAACCATATATCGGTGATGAATGTTAATACACGCCGAGAATAGGTTAGGTAAATTTTCGTAGCTGAACTAGCATCGATTTCATGACCTAAAAACAACCTCTGCCAAGAAGGTGCTTCTCATGGATTTTGCGTATTCCCCCAAGGTTCAGGAACTGCGTGAACGTGTCACCGCGTTCATGGACGCCTACGTATACCCGGCTGAAGCAGTGTTCGAACGACAAGTGGCCGAAGGCGACCGCTGGCAGCCCACCGCCATCATGGAAGAGCTCAAGGCCAAGGCCCAAGCCGAAGGGCTGTGGAATCTGTTCCTGCCCGAGTCTGAGCTGGGCGCTGGCCTGACCAACCTCGAATACGCGCCGTTGGCAGAGATCATGGGCCGTTCGTTGCTGGGGCCGGAGCCGTTCAACTGCTCGGCGCCGGACACGGGCAACATGGAAGTGCTGGTGCGTTACGCCAATGAAGAACAGAAACAACGCTGGCTGGAACCGCTGCTGCGCGGCGAGATCCGCTCGGCCTTCGCCATGACCGAGCCGGACGTTGCTTCTTCGGACGCCACCAACATGGCCGCCCGCGCCGAGCGCGATGGCGACGAGTGGGTGATCAACGGCAAGAAGTGGTGGACCTCCGGGGCCTGTGATCCGCGCTGCAAGATTCTGATCTTCATGGGCCTGAGCAACCCCGACGCGCCGCGTCATGCCCAGCACTCGATGATTCTGGTGCCGGTGGACACGCCAGGGGTAAAAATCGTACGTCCGCTGCCGGTATTCGGCTACGACGATGCGCCTCACGGCCACGCCGAAGTGCTGTTCGACAATGTTCGGGTGCCGTACGAAAACGTCTTGCTGGGCGAAGGGCGCGGTTTTGAAATTGCCCAGGGTCGCCTCGGCCCGGGCCGGATCCACCACTGCATGCGTTCCATCGGCATGGCCGAGCGTGCATTGGAGTTGATGTGCAAACGTGCCGTCAGCCGCACCGCCTTCGGCCAGCCGTTGGCGCGCCTGGGCGGCAACGTCGACAAGATCGCCGATTCACGGATGGAAATCGACATGGCGCGCCTGCTGACCTTGAAAGCGGCGTACATGATGGACACCGTCGGTAACAAGGTCGCCAAGAGTGAGATCGCCCAGATCAAGGTCGTTGCGCCGAACGTGGCCTTGAAGGTCATCGACCGGGCCATCCAGATCCACGGCGGGGCAGGGGTTTCCAACGATTTCCCGCTGGCCTACATGTACGCCATGCAACGCACCTTGCGCCTGGCCGACGGCCCGGATGAAGTACACCGCGCCGCCATCGGCAAGTTCGAAATCGGCAAGTACGTGCCCAAGGAGATGTTGCGCAGCGGCCGCTAGGAAGTAGCCCACCATGAGCCTTTGTGGGAGCAAAGCTTGCTTCCACAGGCTCATCTTGTGGGGGGGAGCTCGCTTACTCCTTGACGCTCATATATTCCTCGGCCCAACGGATGTAATCCTCGGGCTGGGTGTAAGTGTGGGTCAGCTCGGTGGCGCTCAGGTCTGACGCCTGGGTGAAGATCTGCCGCTGTTCGCGCAGGCTGTCATAGGTGGCCTTGATCGCGGCGAAGTAGGCACCGTGACCATCGATGGTGACGCGCACGCCGAGTTCCGCCAGGCGTTTGTCGTCACGCAGCAACGGATTGCCATAGGTGACGAGCATCAACGGCACGCTCAGGTTTTCGCTGATCTGCGCCAGGTGGTCGAAGTCCTGCACACCCACCATGCAAATCCCGTCGGCGCCGGCACGTTCGTATTGCTGGGTCCGACTGATGATTTCCTGGACCGGTAGGATCCCGGCGTTGGTGCGGGCAATGATCGCCATTTCCGGGTCGACCCGGGCTTCCAGCGCTGCGCGAATCTTGCCGACACCTTCGGCGACGCCGATCAGGTCGGTGGATTTGCGCCCGAACTGGGCCGGCAGCAGCGTGTCTTCGATGGTCAGGGCCGCCACCCCGGCGCGTTCGAGCTCGATGATGGTGCGCATCACGTTCAGGGCGTTGCCATAGCCGTGATCGGCGTCGGCAATTACCGGCAGTTGGGCTACGCGGCCAATGCGCGTGGCCTGCTCGGCGAATTCGCTGAGTGTGATGAGGGCAAAGTCCGGCGCCCCCAACACTTGCAGCGACGCGACCGAACCTCCCAGTATCCCTACTTCAAAACCCAGGTCGGCGGCGATGCGCGCTGACATCGGATCAAACACCGAGGCGGTGTGATAGCAGGTTTCGCTCGCCAGCAGTTGGCGAAAGTTGCGACGCAAGTCTTGATGGGAAAGCCTGGGCATATGAGTTCCACCATTGGAATGGAAAGGCTTGAGCAAAAGTGTCAACGCCGAAAGATCCAAAGGCTATCACGCGCAAGGCTTAAAGATGATGACGAATGTGCATGGGCTATGTGTGTGCCGGATTGCAGAGGATCCCGACAGGCTGTCAGCGATGATCGAGCTGACCAAGGTGCAGGCAAAGGGGGCGGAGGTTAATGCGTGTCAGTGGGTAAGGTATTTGTGCTCGAACCCAGCCTATGCCGCCGCCGCTTGCCGCCCCTGTTGAAGCAACGCCACGGCGCGCACCGTGTCACCTGGTTGCATTTGCAGACGTTTGGCCGTGAGACGGTCCACCAGCAGGCTGTGACCGTGCTGGTGGGCTCGGGCACTGGTAACGCGGCAACTCGCCAGCCGTCGGTTATGGATCAGCCAGACCGGTGCCTGTTCGTCCGGTGTGCCGATGGCCAGGGTCAGCGACTGGCTGTCGCGCACGGTCCGGATTTTCGCCACTGGCGCTTCGATCACCGGGCCGCCATCGAAAATGTCGATGTAGCCTTTATGGGTAAAACCCTCGGCGCCGAGGATTTTCAGGGCCGGCTCGGTATTCGGGTGGGCCCTGCCGATAGCCGCCTGGGCCTGTTCGGTGAGCAGGCAGGTGTACAGGGGCTGGCGCGGCATCAGCTCGGCGATGAAGGATTTGTTGCCCATGCCGGACAATTGGTCGGCGTAGCTGAAGTCTTTCTGGAAGAAGTGCCGGCCCAGGCTGTCCCAGAACGGTGAACAGCCGTGCTCGTCGGCGTGTCCTCGCAATTCGGCGATCAGTTTTTCACCGAACAGCTGGGAAAACTCGGCCACGAACAGCAAGCGCGCCAGGGACAGCAGGCGTCCGTTATGGCCGCGGCGGTGTTCGGGATGCAGAAACAAGGAGCAGATCTCCGATTGCCCGGTCATCTCATTGTTGAGGAACAGTGTGGGTATCTGCCGCTGGATGCCCAGTTCAGGCGCGGAGCTGACGGTGACCCCGACTCGATAGTTGTACCAGGGCTCACGCAGCCCGACCGCACCGGTCAGGGCGCTGATACCGACCACTTGCCGGTCATCGTCCTCGAGCACGAACAGGTAATCGGCATCGGCGCGTTCGACTTGTCCGGCAAAGGTGCGCTGGGCCCAGCGCACTCGATGGGCCAGGCGTTCTTCGTTGGCCGGTAGGCTGGTGAACCCGGGGCCCGCGCAATGGGCCAGGTCCAGCAAGGCGGGCAGATCCGTCAGAGCGACCGGGCGCACAATCATGATGCAGCTCCTTCATCGTGCCAATCGGGGCGCTGATGCCAGGTGAGGAATCGCGTCAGGTTCATAACGCAACCACCCGGGCCCGCTCGCCGTCGGTGATACCCAGTGCTGCCAGCATCTGCGGTGTCAGGGACACGGTGCCCTCGGCACTGACGTCAAGCTCGGCCACGATGGCCCGGTAATTCTCCAGGCCGTCGTTGCTCAGCAGAAAGCGGCCGCCGAGGTCAATGTCTGAGCATTGTCGGGCCGTGGCTATTCGGCTTTGGGTGATCGAGCGGATGTTCGCCACACGAGCATGCAGCGTCGGCCCGCCGTCGAAGATATCCACGTAGCTGTTGGTTTCGAAACCCGCGCGTTCCAGGATGTCGAAGGCTTCCTGGCCGTCGGGATGCACCCGGCCGATACAGGCTTGGGCCGCCTGGGACAGCATGGGTACATAAATCGGGTATTGCGGCATCAGTTCGGCGAGAAAGGTGCGGCTCTGCAGACCGCACAAGCGTTCGGCTTCGGCGTAGGGCAGGTCGAAAAAATGCTGGCCGACGGCATCCCAGAACGGCGACTGACCGTCATCGCTGCTGAAACCAACGATCTCGGTGATCACCGATTCGGCAAAACGTTGCGGATGGGCGGCGATGAACATCAGCCGCGCCCGGGACAGCAACTCCGATTCCGGCGTGCGTACCCGTCCGGCGTCGATATGAAAACCGCGCAGCAGCGTCTGGCCATTGAGGTCCTGGCACAGCGACAGCGCGGGTACGCCGTGCTGGATGTTCAGTTCCCGGGACTCGCTGGTAAACGGGCGATGCCGCAGGCTGTAGAACGGTTCATTGCAGCCGGTGCTGGCGAGAATCTCGGAACAGCCGGTCAATTGCCCGGATGCCAGGTCCTCCAGGACGAAGAAATAATTCTCTGCGCCCGGGCTCTGCACGTCGGTCTCGAACGAGGCACATGAATCGAGGATTTTGTCCCTCAGGCGTTCGGTATCGTCGGGAAGCGATGTGACGCCCACCAGGCTGTCACGGGCCAGTTGCTGCAATTGCGGCAGGTCGCTTAATTGAACTGGACGTAAGGCCAGCATGGATTGCACTCCTTTTCCAAAGAGCCCGGTGACATGCACCGGGCTTGACGATCACTGTCGATGTCCACGCATTGTGACGACGGCTGGTCGAACCCCTTCGACCGCCGATCCTCACTGTCCCGCAGGGTCAGGCAGGGCAGTATCGGTGCCGAACTTATTGAGCACGGCCAGATAGACCAGGCCTGCGGCAATCCATATCAAGCCGAGCTTCTGCGCATCCACGCCCATGTTGTACATGATGGCCGCGACGATGGCGAAGCCGATCAAAGGGCAGATCAGGTGGCGAATCACTTGGCCGGACCGCTGGCGGCGCCAGTGATGGTTGATCACGGTGATATGCAACAACATGAAGCCGCTCAAGGCGCCGAAATTGACCAGGGAAGTCAGGGTGTCCACGGCATCGATGAACAGGTAGCAGATCAACAGCGACAGCACTGCTACCAGATAGATGCTCAAGTATGGGGTGTTGTGTTTCGGATGGACCTTGGCCAGCACCTTGGGGAGCTTGCCGTCCCGGGCCATGCCGAACAACAGGCGCGACACTGCTGCTTGCGAGGTAATCGCCACAGCCACGCCCCAGGCCAGCGCCGTGGCGACGGCGGTCAAAGTGGCCAGCCAACTGCCGGCCGCCAATTCGGCGATTTCATAAAACGCGGTATCGGCGGACTTGAAGCCCATGCCGGCCGCCAGGTCGGTGGCAATCCAGGTCTGCACGACGAAAATCACCCCCATCACCAGCAGTGTGATCAAAGCCGCCTTGCCCACGCTGCGCCCCGGATCATTCTTGATTTCTTCGGCCAGGGTGGAAATGGCATCGAAGCCCAGGAACGACAACACGGCGATAGACACGGCCTGCATCAACAGCGCGAAATCAAAACGTTCCGGGCTGTACAGCGGCGCCAGGGTCAGTTGGCCGTTACCGGCGCCCCCTTGCAAGGCATTCCAGGCGTAGAACAGGAAAATGGCCAGCACCATCAGTTGCGCCAGCAGGAAAATGATATTCATCCGTGCGGTGAAGGTGATGCCCCGCAGGTTGACGAAGGTCGCGCTGACCAGGAATGCCAGAATGAAACCGACCTTGGGAACGTCCGGGTACAGATGGTTCAGCGCCATGGCGGCGTAGACATAGAGCAGGGGCGGGATCAGCAGGTAGTCCAGCAGCATCAGCCAACCGGCGATGAAGCCCACGTGTGGGTTAAGGCCCCGTTGCGCATAGGAATAGACGGAGCCGGCCACCGGAAAAGCTCTGGCCATGCTGCCGTAGCTCAAGGCCGTGAAGAGCATCGCCACCATGCCGATGATATACGCCAACGGCACCATCCCCGGCGCCTCGGCGTTAACGTAGCCATACACGCCGAACGGTGCGATGGGGATCATGAAAATCATCCCGTACACCACCAGGTCCGTCAGCGACAGGCTGCGCTTCAATTCCTGTTTATAGCCAAATGCCTCGATACTCATAAGCCGTTCTCCTTCTCAGCTGTGTGGGTGTGCTCTTGCTTGTCGCTTGCCGCTCGAACCTTGCCGCTGCTTTCCTACAACAATGGCGCCAGGTAAGCGCTCCAGGCCTGCACCGCTGTCGGGCTGCGTAGCAGGTCGTTGCGCACTTCGATCAACACCGAATCCAGGCCGCGTCCATCGCCATGTACCGGAACCGTCATATCGGTCGAAGGGTTGATCTTGTACGGCTGGTTGCCGGCTACCCGCAGCGAGTGCCGGCTTAGCCCGTCGACGATGCGCTGGGCATAGTCCTTGGCCTCGCCGAACAGCACGCCCGCTTCCAGGGCGCGCGGTTGGCCGTAGAACACTGGCGTAAAACTGTGGATGCCCACCACCCGCACCGTCCGGTTGTCGGCCAGGCGCTGGTCGATCAACGCTCGCAGTCGATCATGGAAGGGATGGAACAGGCACCGCTGGCGATATTCACGGGTGGCCTCATCCAGGGACTGGTTGCCCGGAATCTGGTAGATCTCGCTCTGGTGCGGGATGCTGTCGGCGACGTGAAGGGGACGGTTCAGGTCGATCAGCAGCCGTGAATAGTTGGCCGCGAGCAAGGTCGCTCCAAGGGTTTCGGACAGTTGTTCGGCCAGCGCCAGGGCACCTATATCCCAGGCAATGTGCTCCTGGGCCGCCGTCTCATCCAGGCCAAGGTCGTTCAACGCGGCGGGGATAAAGCGGTCGGCGTGTTCACACACCAGGATCAACGGGTGTTCGGCGTCTTCCCGGATCAGGCGATAAGCCGGCCCGGTATAAAGGCCCGATTCAGCACATTCAATAGATTCGCGCATAGTGCTCACACAGCTCGGCAGGTGACAGCGCCTGGGTCAAGGCCAGCTCCTGGGCCTTCAAGGCGAAATAGGTTTCGACCAGCGGGCCGGGCAGGGCTTCGAACAGCGCCCCGCTGTGGCGCAGGCAATCCAGCGCCTGGGCCAGGGTCGTCGGCAGGGCGATAATGCCACGGGCACGACGGTGTTCTTCGTTCAATTCATCGGGTATTTCATCGGTGACCGCCGTGAGCGCCAGCCGTTGCTCGATGCCCAGTCGCCCGGCGATCAACAGCGCCGCCAGCGCCAGGTGCGGCGAAGCGGTGGCATCCATGGCGCGAAATTCCAGGTTGTACTGGGTCGCCACCGGTTTGCCGCTCACGCTCACCGTCGGGCAGATGCGCAGCGCCGCTTCGCGGTTACGTTGCCCCAGGCAGGCGTAGGACGCGCTCCAGTGATGGGGTTGCAGGCGTTCATAGGACACCGGTGTCGGCGCGGTGATTGCGCACAGGGCGGGCAGATAGTGCAGCACCCCCGCGGCCCAGTGCTGGCCCAGGTCCGACAGCCCGTTGGCGCCGCCAGCATCATGCAGCACGGGGACGCCGTCCAGGTCTTGCAGGCTCATGTGCAAATGCACGCCGTTGCACACGGCATGTTCCGAAGTCTTGGGGGCGAAACTCACATCCAGGCCCATCTGCCGGGCGATCTCCCGGGTGATTTCCCGCACGTTCACCGCACGGTCGGCGGCGGCCACGCCCAGGGTCGGGCGGCAGGTGATTTCATACTGATGCTTGCCGTATTCCGGCAGGAACATTTCCGGTTCCACGCCGCCTGCCCGCAATGCGCTGAGCAACCATCCGGCGAACCCGGCCTGCTGGCGCTGGGCCTGGAGGCTGAAGGCCAGGCGATCCGGTTGGGGTTGAGGGGTATCGAGGCTGAATTCATGCTCGAACGCGGCGAACACCTGCAAGCCCAACTCGGCGCGATAACGTTGCACTTCGTCATGCAGCAAGGTGCGAGGGCAAGCGGCCCAGGGCCGACCATCGGTTTCCCGCACATCGCAATGAAGGAAATCCAGGGCAGGCGCCTGGGCATCCGGGCCATTGTCGACAGTGACCCGGCTGGCCAGGTCCGGGATCAGTCGCAGGTCGCCATAGGCCCCCCAAGGGTTGGCCGATGCAATGATGTCCTGGGGCGTCAGCGCACTGTTGGCCGGCACCCAGCCACAACCGGCGTCGACGTAGTGGGGCAGTTCATCACTGGGGAACGAGCGGCCGCGGGTCACGCCGATCAGGTCGGTGCAGACCAGCGTGGACACGGGCAGCGGGGTCAGCGGCGTTGCGGCATCGAGACGGCTCACGGCTGCATCTCCTGCAACCGACCGAGCACGGTGTCGGTATCGGTGATCCAGCAATAACCTTTGATCGCGTTCAGGCAGGCCAGATGACGTTGTTCGCTGTAAGTGGCGCAGGCATCTTCCACCAGCGTGACCAGGTAGCCGCGGTCGGCGGCGTCACGCACGGCCATGTCGACACACTGGTCGGTGACGATGCCGGCGATGATCAGATGACGGGTCTGCAGATTGTGCAGCACGTAGTCGATGTTGGTGGAGTTGAAGACCCCCGAAGACGTCTTGGGCAGCACGATCTCGTTTTCCCGCGGCGCCAGCTCGGCGATGATCTGGGCTTGCGGGCTGTCTTTGGGCAAATGCATGTCCGACAGCTTGTGGTCCAGCGAGCGATCGCGACCATCGGCAGTCAGGCTCTGGATGTGGGTGTGCAACACGTTTTGCTGCGCCGCCCGCACCGCTTCGAGCAGGCGCTGCTGATTGGGGATCACCTGTTGGCGGGCACGGCGGATGAAATAGTCGGCCTCGGGCGTGGCCAGGTGGGCATCGAATTGCGGTTCCAGCCAGGCGCGTTGCATGTCCACCAGCAGCAAGGCGGTATGGTCGCAGGTGAATGGCAAATCCCGAGGGGAGTGGTGAGGGAGCGAGAACATCCTTATTTTTCCTCCAGCAGGTGCGTGTTGAACGCCGTGCGCAAGGTGTCGATACCTTCCAGGCGCTCGGCCAGATCAGGGCATTGCAAGGTCAGGCAGGCGATAAGCGCTTCGACCTGGGCCAGCGCCGGCACCAGGCTGTCGAAGGCCGAGATCGATTCCACCGGAGCGCTGATGATCAGGTCGGCCAGTTCCCGTAGCGGTGAGGTGTAGACGTCGCTGAACAGTACGACCCGCGCGTGGCGCTCCTTGGCCGCGCTGGCCACGCGTTGGGCCTGGGCCTGGTAGCGACGATAATCGAAGATCAGCACCACATCCTGGCGCTGCACGTCGAACAACCGGTCGGGTAACTGGGCGTTGTCTTCCAGGGCAAAACAACCCGCACGCAGCAAGCGCAAGTGGTTGAGCAGGTATTGGGCGAGGAAGCTGCTGAAGCGCCCGCCAAAACAATGCACCTGATGCCGGCTGTCGAGCAGCCATTGCACGAGAATACGCACGTCTTCGGGTTGAGTCAGGGCTTGGGTGTCGGTGAGGATGCGCTGGCTGGTTGCCAGGTACTGGCTCCAGGTGTCGCCTTGCTGCAATTTGGCCCGCGGTTGCAACAGGGTGCGAGGGGAGCGCAGGCGATGGTCCATGTCACTGAGCAGCGCATCCTGGAATTCGGCATAACCGCCAAATCCGAGTTTTTTCACCAGCCGCACGATAGTCGGATCGCTGACCCCGGCATGATCGGCCAGGCGCGACATCGGCCCGAGGCCGTTGCGCGGGTAATGATCGAGCAGGGCCCGTACGACCTTGCGTTCCGACGGCGTCAAAACCAAGCCCGAATCGGTAATCAGGTCTCGAAGAGGCGGCATCCGTGCTCCTTGCCTGGATGGGTGTTGGATTTCTTTCATAACTCCTGAAAATAGTATTTATGTAGCGGGTACTACATGTCCAGCGGTTTTTACGTTCTGTTTAAAATGCACGAAAGTAGTGCGAAAGCCTTGTAGGACGGGGACTTGATCGCATAGATCCGATATGTCAGTTGATGCCTCTGTCGGTGTAAGACATAACGCCTTTTTGTCTCAGTTATTTGATTTCATATAAGGTGCTGTACAAGAAAAAGCCGGAGTATCACCTCCATGAAACCCGTTCGACTGTCTGAGTACCGTGCGTGCAAGCCACTCGCCTGACCCTGATCTGCCATGCCCGCACCGTCGCCCAGAAGCAGGCGTGTTTTGGCCTGGATGAACCGCTGGATGCCGACTGGCTGGGCAAACGCCCGGAGCCGGGCCACGGCTACCGAAATGTCCGGCAGTTGCTCTGCGGGCCGGAGTTGCGCACCCGGCAGACTGCCGCCCTGTTCGGCGACGAGGCCCAGGTGGTCGCCGACCTGGCCGATTGCGATCTGGGTCGCTGGCGTGGCTTGTCCATCGACCAGTTGCTCAAGGTCGAGCCGCAACCTCTGCAAGCCTGGCTCGACGATCCCGATGCCGCTCCCCATGGCGGTGAATCCGTCACCCGCTTGTGCCTTCGTGTCAGCGACTGGCTGGCCAGCCTGGAAGGCCGGCCGGGGCATGTGTTGGCCGTCACCCATCCGTTTGTGATCCGCGCGGCCGTGGTGACCGTATTGGGCTGTTCGGCAGCGGCCTTCAACCGTCTCGACATCGAACCGCTGTCGACTGTCGAGTTGCGTTTCAACGGGGTGTGGCGGTTGCGCACCGAGGGTCCCGGCCAGGAGTCACTCGAATGAAAAAACTGTCAGTCATCGGTATCGGTGCCGGCGATCCGGATTACCTGACGATCCAGGCAGTGAAAGCCTTGAATCGGGTGGATGTGTTCTTTCTCATGGACAAGGGGCCTGCCAAGCAGACGTTAGTGGATCTGCGGCGGGAAATCTGCCAACGCTACATCGTTGATCGTACCTACCGTTTCGTCGAAGCCTACAGTCCCGAACGACAACGCGGCGACGTGGACTACGCCGCCAGTGTCGAAGATCTGAACCGGGCGAAGCAGGCCACCTTCGAGCGGTTGATCGATGAGCAGTTGTCTGACGGGCAGTGCGGCGGTTTCCTGGTCTGGGGCGATCCGTCGTTGTACGACAGCACCGTGCGTATCTTGCAGTCGATTCTCGACGCGGGTCGCTGCGCCTTCGAATTCGAGGTGATTGCGGGCATCACCAGCGTCCAGGCCCTCGCGGCGCAACATAAGGTGCCATTGAACAGCATTGGCGGTTCACTGGAGATCACCACGGGCCGCCGGCTGGCGGCAGGGCAGGTCGGTGACTCGGCAAGCGTGGTGGTGATGCTCGATGCTGAAGATGCGTATCGCCAGGTATCCGATCCGGATACGCACATCTACTGGGGGGCCTATGTAGGCACACCGGATCAGATCCTGATCGCCGGTCGGCTGGAGGAGGTGGCTGAAAGCATCGAACGCACCCGCAAGGCCGCACGGCAGGCTAACGGATGGATCATGGATACTTATTTGTTGCGCAAACCTTGATAACTCAACCCTTGATACGACAGACCTTGATACGTCAGACCCCAATGTTCGACAGTTTCCACGTCAACTGACCGCCTTCGCCCCACGTCCAAACCGCTCCCGGTACACCGACGGCGCCAGCCCCACCACACTGCGAAATGCCACGCGAAAGCTTTCCACCGAGCGGTAGCCGCACAGCTGGGCGATGTTGTCGGTGTTGTCTTCGGTGCTTTCCAGCAACTCGCGAGCCCGGGCCAGGCGCTCATGTTGCAGCCAGGCCTTGGGCGACAGGCCGCAGGCCTGGGTGAAGTGCCGCAGGAAGGTTCGCTCGCTCATGGCCGCCTGGCTGGCCAGTTCGCGCACACCGAGCGGTTCGTGCAGGCGTTCGCGGGCCCAGTGCATGACGCCGGACAAATCGCTGCGTGGCGTACGGCTGACCGGTGAAGGAATGAACTGCGCCTGGCCGCCCGTGCGTTGTGGTGACATCACCAGTCGCCGCGCCACGGCGTTGGCAACCTGGGTGCCGAAATCCCGCGCCACCAGGTGCAGGCAGGCATCAATGCCCGCGGCGCTGCCGGCCGAAGTAATGACTTGCCCCGAATCCACGTACAGCACATCCGGGTCTACCAGGATGGCGGGAAAACTTTTGGCCAGTTCATCGGTGTAGCGCCAGTGAGTGGTAGCGCCCAGTCCATCGAGCAAGCCGGCGGCGGCCAGCACGAATGCCCCTGAGCAGATCGACAGCAGGCGCGCGCCCCGGGCATGGGCGCAGCGCAATGCCTCAAGCAGCGCCGGCGGCGGTGGTTCGTCGCGACTGTGCCAGCCGGGAACCACGATGGTTTGCGCCGTTTGCAATAATTCCATGCCGCCATCGGCCAGGATCTGGAAGCCGCCCATGGCCCGCATCGGGCCGTCATCGACGGCAACGATCCGATGTTTGTACCAAGGGAAATCGAACTCAGGTCGGGCAAGGCCGAATATCTCGATGGCGATGCCGAATTCGAAGGTGCACAGGCCGTCGTAGGCGAGGATGGCGACCAGACCGGGATTGGGCTGCATATGGCGGAAAATTCCCACAGAGTGTCTTGTGCGCCACTGTAGCGGTAAGCATCGGCCGGATAAAGTCTGCTCACCCCCTCATTTGTCTGTGGAGTACACACTCATGACCAGCCTGGTTCGCCAAGTGCCTGCTGCCCCGTCCGACCTAGCCCTGCAACATTTCAGCCGGCGTCTGACGTTCGAAACCGATTGCTCCGACGTTCACGCCAGCCAACAGGCTGGAGAAGTCGATTTCGTCCTGGTGGACGTGCGCGGGCCACTGGCTTTCGAGCGCGGGCATGTGCCCGGGGCGATCAACCTGCCAACCCGCTCGCTGACCGCCCAGGCGCTGGCGGCTTATCCCAAGACCGCGCTGTTTGTGGTCTATTGCGCGGGCCCGCATTGCAATGGCGCGAACAAAGCGGCAGTGCGTCTGGCGACCTTGGGTTATCCGGTCAAGGAAATGATTGGCGGTGTCATGGGCTGGCTGGACGAAGGCTTCCGTCTGACAGGCGCAGTGCAATGCGCGGCGGACCAGGCTGTCGGTTGCGACTGCTGATCCTTTCCAGCCAGCAGGGTGCAATCCCTGTGGCCTGGTTGTTTCTATAAATATTTGTCGCCTCAACACAATTCGCCTCCTGAGTGCCCCTCTAGACTGCCGGCCACTTCGGTTTTTAATGACCGAACGCTGCCTAAGAATCTGCCGATAACCCGCTAATAAAAACCTGCGCACTCAGGAGCAAAAATGAACAAGCTAGCAATGTTTGGTGCCTTGGCACTGTCCGTGTTGTCCTTGTCGGCCGTGGCCGAAGACGCCAAGCCGATCCGCCTCGGAATCGAAGCCGGTTACCCGCCGTTCTCGATGAAAACCCCCGACGGCAAGCTGACGGGTTTCGATGTTGATATCGGCGACGCGCTGTGCGAGCAGATGAAGGTCAAGTGCACTTGGGTCGAGCAGGAATTTGACGGCCTGATCCCAGCGCTGAAAGTGAAGAAAATCGACGCGATCCTGTCGTCCATGACCATCACCGATGATCGTAAGAAAAACGTCGACTTCACCATCAAGTACTACCACACCCCGGCGCGTTTCGTGATGAAGGAAGGCAGCGACGTCAAGGACCCGCTGACCGAACTCAAGGGCAAGAAAGTCGGTGTGCTGCGTGCCAGTACCCACGACCGTTTCGCCACCGAGGTGCTGGTGCCCGCCGGTATCAATCTGGTGCGTTACAGCTCCCAGCAAGAAGCCAACCTGGACATGGTCGCCGGTCGTCTCGACGCCATGCTCGCCGACTCGGTCAACCTCGACGACGGCTTCCTGAAAACGGATGCCGGCAAAGGTTTTGCCTTCGTGGGCCCGACCTATGAAGATGCCAAGTACTTTGGTGGCGGCGCCGGCATTGCGGTGCGCAAGGGTGATAAGGCCCTGGCCGAGAAATTCAACGACGCCATCACGCAAATCCGCGCCAACGGCACGTACAAGAAAGTGCAGGACAAGTACTTCGCTTTTGATGTCTACGGGCATTAATCGCTGAAACCAAGGTGGCCCGCCGTTGACCCGGTCGGCCACCTTTTTCATGGGCGAGTGTTTTACCCCAGCGCCCGTCGAAATACCGTTATTGGGAGTTCCTCATGCAACGCATCGACCATACCCTGCCATGGAGCCACCTGGGCACCGAGCGCCGGCTCAGTGTGTTTCGTTACGGCCACGGTCCACGCAAGGCGTATATACAGGCCAGCCTGCACGCCGATGAATTGCCCGGCATGCGCACGGCATGGGAGCTGAAACAACGACTCAACGAGCTTGAGACCCAAGGCTTGCTCAACGGCGTGATTGAACTGGTGCCCGTGGCCAACCCCATCGGCCTGGACCAGCATCTGCAGAGCGCGCACCTGGGGCGTTTCGAACTGGGCAGCGGCAAGAACTTCAATCGGGCTTTCGTGGAACTCAGCGCGCCGGTGGCCCAACGCATCGGTGATCGCTTGGGCGACGACCCGGCCGCCAATATCACGCTGATCCGCCAGACCATGGTTCAGGTGCTGGACGATTTGCCGGCGCCGCCCTCACAACTCGAGGCCCTGCATCGCCTGCTGCTGCGCCATGCCTGCGACGCCGATGTCACCCTGGACCTGCATTGCGACTTCGAGGCGGCGATTCACTTGTACGCCTTGCCGCAACACTGGCCGCAGTGGCGCTCCCTGGCCGCGCGGTTGAAGGCGGGCGTGGCGTTGCTGTGCGAAGACTCTGGCGGCAGTTCCTTCGACGAGTCCTGTTCCTCGCCCTGGTTGCGTCTGGCCAAGACCTTCCCCGAGGCCGCGATCCCGCCGGCCAACCTGGCGACCACGCTGGAACTGGGCAGCATGGGCGACACTCGGGTGGATCAGGCCCAGGCCAATTGCGAAGCCATTCTCGGGTTCCTGGCCGAGCAGGGTTTCATCGGTGGTGACTGGCCGCCCGCGCCAGCGCACTGTTGTGAAGGTTTTCCGTTCGAAGGCACTGAGTACCTGTTCGCGCCGCATCATGGGGTGGTGAGCTTCCTGCGCGAGGCCGGTGAGTGGGTGGAGCAGGGCGATCCGTTGTTCGAAGTGGTCGATCCGTTGAACGATCGGGTTACTACTGTTCGGGCCGGCACCAGCGGCGTGTTGTTTGCGCTGGACCGTGGGCGCTATACCCAGCCTGGAATCTGGCAGGCGAAAGTGGCCGGGCGAGCGCCGATTCGCGCGGGGAAATTGATCAACGACTGATAACTGCTGTCTATCTCAGCGCACGCGCGTTGCCGTGCGGCTATCGAATGATGGAGGAAGACTGATGTTCAAAGCGCTCGCCCTGTTGCTGTTGGTAGTGTCTTGCGGTTTGCAGGCTCAGCCTGCGCTGCACACCGATTTGCCCCTCAATTACCTGGCCCATGCCGATGAGCAGGCCAGAAACCGGCCGCTGGTGATCTTCCTGCATGGCTCCGGCGGCAGCGAGCAAGACCTGTTCGATCTCAAGGATGAGTTGCCCAGTGACTACAACTACCTATCGGTACGAGCGCCCAAGACCGTGGAGCGGGGCCAGTATCAATGGTTTGCCAAGAAGGGCGAGGGCGCCTACGACGGTGATACCGCGGACCTGAAGGCCAGCGGCCAGATGCTGTTGGATTTCATCGAGAAGGCCCGGGTCAAGTACCCGACCGATGCGAGCAACGTATACCTGGTCGGTTTCAGCCAGGGCGCGATGATGAGTTACGAGGTCGCCCTGCGCCATCCCGAGGCCGTCGGTGGCATTGCCGCGCTGGGCGGGCGGGTGCTGTCGGTACTGCGGGCCGAACTGACACCCGACGAGTCGCGCCGGACGCTGGCGGTATTTATCGGTCATGGTACGGCGGACTCGGTGATCCCATACCACGACGGCACCGAGGCGGACAGCTTCCTCAAGACCCTGGCCCTGGAGCCCGAATTCCATGCCTATCCGGGCGTTGGCCACAGCGTCAGTGCCATGCAGGTGCGGGATCTGCGCGCCTGGCTGGAGCGGCTTAATCCCTGATTCAGTGACAGAGGTGTTGAGTGTGCCGCCGTCATCGCGAGCCGGCTCGCTCCCACCTTTTTCCCGAGTTGCTCCCAGAAACGGGATTGCCTCCAGTCCTGTGGGGGCAAAGATTGCTCGCGATGAATAGCAGATTGGATATCAAGATTCATGTCGCCCCAGAATCTCTGTGGGAGCGAGCCTGCTCGCGATGAAAACCACCCGGTCCATCAAGTCACTGACCAGCGACGATCTGCTTCACCAGCGCCTCATGCCCGGCCTTGTCGCTGGCCCGGGAAATGATCTGTACCACTGCCATGCGCGTGCCGGAAGCGCCCAGCAACGTGGTATCGAGGGTCGGCCCACCGCCTTGGGTCGCCTTGGTATCGAGCTGGCGCAGACCCAGGCCGGTGCCTTTTTGGGTCAGGCTTTTCTCGCTCAGGATCTTGGCATCCGGCAGGGCCTTGATTTTCTGGACGGCGAAGTCGGCCATGGTGGCATCGAGGAATGTGCTGTCGTCGTCTTTCACATTCGAGCCATCGATGATGGTGTTTTCAGCCGTGATCACCACGGTTTTGCTGGTGGCATTGCTGTACATCGTCCCCTTCGCCCCCGCCGTGCCCTGAGCGGCATCGCCGGCCGGAAGCGGTGTGGCAATGAAGCCCTTGGGCAGGGTGAAGTTGAACTTGCTTCCCAGCAGGGAAACCTTTTGTACCGGTGCTGCGCCGCTGGTTTTGGGCTGGGCGGCATAGGCAGGCACCACCACCAGACTGGCGATGGCCGTCAGCACCAGGGCGGCGACTTGTTTACTTACCAATGACATTGAAACGCTCCACAGAGGGGTGTGCTTGAGCGCGATCATCCCATGGGCGTCCAACCGGCTCCAGCGCCGGTCACGAGTGCGCCACATCATTGGCCCGTGGGGCAGAGGCGCGCACCAGCAGGCGGCGGGTCACCAGCAGCATGACCACCGACACCGCGACACTCACCACAAAGGCCGGCATGCCGAGCAGCGGCAGGGTGAGGGCCAGGGTCAGGCAGAACGCGGTGAAGCAATACATGCCAGTGGCCGTGGCCCGCAGCAACGCGGCGGTGAAGGCCGCGCCACGGGTTTGCTGGGAGAACACTGCCATGACGCTGCCTAGCACCGGGAACACCGCCAGTAGCCCGCTCCAGCGTTCACCCACGGTGCTGGCCAGCAGCGTCACCGCCAGGGTCAACAGCGCGCCGGCGACCATGCGTAGCAGCAGCTTGTCGGATTTGGGAGCCGGGCCGCTCATCACCGGTCGAACCGTCGGGAACAGATAAGGCGCGGCCAGCAATGCCACAATGGCGATCACGCTCGACAGCGGCAGCGAGGCCGGCAACCAGGACAGCACCATCGCCACCAGCGCCCAGACACCCAACGCGATACCCAGCGCCCAAGGCCAGTCACGATGCTGGGCGACCCGGGCGTACACCACACAGAATGCAATCATTGCAAACATGGCCGACAGCGCCGCTGTCGCCGACTGAGCGGCAAACGCCTCGCCCTGTTCCAGGGCCAGGAACAACAGAATCGGACCCACCACCACCGGCAACCCCGACAGCCAACCGGCCACGCTCGGTCCCCAACGCCGGCCCGCCAGGGAAATCAGCAGCAGGAAAGCGGGAATCACCAATAATTTGAGCAGCAGCACGGGGTTATCCTTGTCAGGCGACGGGTCGACACGTTAGCACCGACCTCGCAGTTTCAGCGATCCCAGTAAGGTACTTCGCCAAAACACTGTAGAAAAAAGTCGATCACGGTACGCACTTTCACCGACAGACGTCGGCTGCCCGGCCAGAGAATGGCGATCTGTTGGGGCTCAAGGCTGTTGGAGGCTTCGTAGTCGCGCAATACCGGCACGAGGGTGCCGTTGCGCACGGCTTCGCCGATCAGCCACGACGGAAACATCACCAGCCCCAGGCCTTGTTCGGCCGCCTGGGTCAGGGTGTCGGCATGGTTGCCGGTGATCGGCCCTTTGACGCTGTAGGGTGTCCAGGCCTGACCCGGACGTCGGAAAAACCAGCGTTGCTGGCCGGCCACGCCCTTGTAGGCCAGACACTGATGGTTCGCCAGGTCCTGGGGTTTGAGCGGCGTGCCGCAACGCGCCAGGTACGCGGGGCTGGCGGCGATCTGAAAGCGGTGCGGGGCGAGGATTCGCGCCTGCATGCCTGAATCATGCAGCGGGCCGATGCGAAACAGCAGGTCCGCGCCTTCCTGCAGCGGGTCGACGTAGCTGTCGGTTTGCTGGATGTCCAGTTGCAGCTTCGGGTAGCGCTCACACAATGACCCCAGCCACGGCGTCAGATGACGCTGGCCGAACACCACCGGGGCATTGATCCGCACCAGTCCGGCCGGCTCACTGTGTTGTTCCTGCAGCGCCTGTTCGGCTTCTTCGAGTTGCACCAGCAACAGGCGTGCATGATGACCCAGCAGGCGGCCGGCTTCAGTGGGCGAAACAGCGCGGGTGTGTCGATACAACAACTGCTGGTTGAGGGCCTGTTCCATCAACTGGATCTGCCGGGAAATCGACGACGGCGCCAGGCCTTCGCGCCGGGCCACCTCCGAGAAGCTGCCGTGATCGAGCACGGCGACAAACAACCGCAGGGCCTTGAAGCCGAGTTCATTGAGACCGTGCATGGACTGCTCCGCTGTGCGAGTTGCGCAAAAGTGTTGTCGGGATGCTCCCATTTATCGCACAGCTGCGCCAGCCGATAATCCCGCTCATTGTTCTTCTCAGAGGTTCTGATCATGCAAGCGTCTTCACTCAACGCCGCCGCCCCGGCGGCTGCCTCCAAACCACGAGCGCTTTTGCGCTGGCTGTTGCTGCCCCTGGTGATCCTGGCCGGCATGGGCCTGTCGGTAGAGGCCGGTCTACTGGGGCCGCTGGGGGTTCAAGTGGGGCATCTCTGGGCAACCCTGAGCATATTCGGCGTCGGTTCGGCGATTCTGTTTCTGCTGTTGCTGCTCAGTGGCCCGCAACAAGGCCCGGCCTTGAGTGAGTTGCCGCGCTGGCAGTTGATCGGCGGTTTCCTGGGGCCGATCTACGTGGTGGTGCTGACGCTTGCCACGCCCCACATCGGCATTGCCATGACCATGGTCGCAATCCTTTCCGGGCAAGTGGGCAAAAGCGTGCTGATCGACCACTTCGGCTGGTTCGGTGCGACCCGCAAGCGGGTCAACGGCGAGCGCTGGCTCGCCTTGGCGCTGATCGTCGTAGCCCTTGTCCTGATTGCCCGAGGTTGAATATGAATCTGTTTTTGCTATTGCTGCTGGTCGTTGTTGCCGGTGCGGTGTTGAGCGTGCAGGCGGCCATCAACGGTCGCCTGGGCCAGACGGTCGGTGTGCTGCGCAGCAGTCTGCTGACATTCGTGGTGGGCACGGTGGTCACCGGGTTACTGATCGTGTTTTTTGAACCCGCTCACGCCGTCAGCCTGCTGGACGTGCCGAAATGGCAACTTGGCGGTGCCTTGTTTGGTGTGGTGTACATGATGGTCATGGTCGGCGCGGTGCCAAGGGTCGGCACCGCCGTGGCGACCGTGGCGGTGATCCTCGGGCAGTTGGCCATGGGCATGCTGATCGACAATTTCGGCTGGTTGGGCAACCCCGCTATTGAGTTGTCCGGGAGTCGGGTCCTGGCAATGGCCTGCCTGGCGCTGGCGCTGGTATTCATGTATCGCAGCAGTGCACGGCAGGCCTGAGAACCTCAGTCGGGCTCGACTTCCAGTCGCAGGCTGCCATCGTCCAGACGCTTGGCAAGCCGGACAATACCGCCAATGTGCCGGCCTTCGGTGCTGAAGACCACGATCTGGGCTTTTTCCAGATCATCCGGCAGCGGTGGCTGAACGTGCAGGGCGAACCACACCGGTTCACCGTCATCCAGGCGTTGGACATCGTAGCGGCAATCGACGCTTTGGGTCTGGCGACCAAACAGCGTGTCGAGGCCATACTTAAGGTCGGTGCTGTCGTCGGCAGCAGGGGCGAGGGACATCGGCGGTCTCCTGGGATGAATGCTCGGCTGGTCTTCTAGTGATTCCTCTGGTGGGGGAAAATTCAATGGGTTCGCGCCGGCACTGAACCGGCGGCGTTGCTGCTAGAATCGCCCACCTTGACTTACGAGAGGTATGCCCATGAGCGAGCCGATTCGCCTGACCCAGTACAGCCACGGCGCCGGTTGCGGCTGCAAGATTTCGCCACAGGTGCTGGAAGTGATCCTGGCCGGCAGCGGTGCGCAGAACCTTGACCCCAAGTTGTGGGTTGGCAATGCCTCCCGGGACGACGCCGCGGTTTATGCCATCGACGAAGAGCGCGGGGTGGTCTCTACCACCGATTTCTTCATGCCGATTGTCGACGATCCTTTTGATTTCGGTCGCATCGCCGCCACCAATGCCATCAGCGACATCTACGCCATGGGCGGTGATCCGTTGATGGCGATTGCGATTCTCGGCTGGCCGGTCAATGTACTGGCCCCGGAAATCGCTCGCGAAGTGATTCGCGGCGGTCGTTCGGTATGTGACGAAGCAGGCATTCCCCTGGCGGGCGGCCATTCGATCGATGCGCCCGAGCCGATTTTCGGCCTGGCGGTCACAGGCCTGGTGCAAAAGCGTCATATGAAGCGCAACGACACCGCCACCGCCGGTTGCCGCCTGTACCTGACCAAGCCCTTGGGCATCGGCATCCTCACCACCGCGGAAAAGAAAGGCAAGCTGCGCGCCGCCGATGTTGGCCTGGCCCGCGACTGGATGTGCACCCTCAACAAGCCGGGCAGCCGCTTCGGCAAGCTCGACGGCGTGGCGGCGATGACCGATGTCACCGGTTTCGGCCTGCTCGGGCATTTGGTGGAAATGGCCGATGGCAGCCAGTTGACGGCGCGTATCCGCTACGACGCGGTGCCGCGTCTGCCGGGCGTCGAGTATTACCTTGACCAAGGCTGCGTGCCGGGCGGTACGTTGCGCAACTACGACAGCTACGCCAGCAAGGTCGGGCGCGTGCAGGAACTGCACAAGCGAGTGCTGTGCGACCCGCAGACCAGCGGCGGACTGCTGATCGCCGTCACGCCCGAGGGCAACGAAGCGTTTCTGGCGGTCGCCGCTGAACTGGGGTTTGCACTGGAGCCGATCGGTGAACTGGTCGAGCGACAGACCTACGCGGTCGAGGTGTCTTGATGACCCATGACATCACCGATTACCGCGACATTTTTCTCAATGACCGACCGATGATGGACACCCGTGCCCCTGTCGAATTTCTCAAGGGCGCATTCCCCGGTGTGGTCAATCTGCCGTTGATGACCGACATCGAACGGCAACGGGTCGGCACGTGCTACAAGCAGCAGGGCCAGCAGGCGGCCATTGTCCTGGGGCATCAATTGGTGTCCGGCGACACCAAGGCGCAACGCATCCAGGCCTGGGCCGAGTTCGCAACGGCCCATCCTGACGGTGTGCTGTATTGCTTCAGGGGAGGCTTGCGCTCACAGATCGTCCAGCAATGGCTCAAGGACGAGGCGGGCATTGACTATCCCAGGGTCGGCGGCGGCTACAAGGCCATGCGTACATTCCTGCTCGACACCGTCGAGCAGGCGGTTGCCCAATGCGACCTGGTGTTGCTGGGCGGCATGACCGGCACCGGCAAGACAGAAGTGCTGACTCAACTGGGCAACAGCCTGGATCTGGAAGGTTACGCCAACCATCGCGGTTCGAGCTTCGGCAAGCGCGCCACCGGGCAGCCTTCCAATATCGATTTCGAGAACCTGCTGGCCGTGGATGTGCTGAAAAAACGTGCCGCTGGTATCGAACAGTTCGTGCTGGAAGATGAAAGCCGCATGGTCGGCAGTTGCGCCTTGCCACTGTCTTTGTACCAGCGCATGCAACAGGTTCCGATGGTCTGGCTTGAGGACAGCCTGGAGCGGCGGGTCGAGCGGATCCTGGGCGATTACGTCATCAACCTGTGCGGCGAATTTGTCGCAGTCCATGGCGATGAAGGGTTCTCGCTGTTTTGCGAACGATTGCTGGCAAGTCTCAATAACATCCATAAGCGCCTGGGTGGCGACCGCCATCGACGTTTGCTCCAAATCATGGAAGCGGCCCTGGCCGAGCAGGCGACCAGCGGCGCCGTCGACTTGCATCGCGGCTGGATCGAAGGCCTGTTGCGTGAGTATTACGACCCGATGTACGTGTTCCAGCGCGAGAAGAAGGGCGGGCGGATCGAATTCGCCGGTGAGCAGGTGGCGGTGCTGGAGTATCTGCGTGAGCGAGCGGCCCGCAAAGGGTGATCGCTGCCCACCGCCAATCCCCTGTGGGAGCGAGCCTGCTCGCGATAACGGTGGGGACCAGTGGCGGTGATTGAGGAGGTATTGTCGAAAGTAATGTCCGCAGCCTATGTCGGACAAGTTTCCTGCCCGTTGTCCAGGCCTTGCTTGTAGTTCTGGCTGGTGAGACTGGCCTTGCCGTTGTGCCAGGTCAGGGTCAGCACGTACAGCGAATCGAAATCCCCCGATTCCCAATCATCGGTAATCGTCTGCTTCTTGCCCATCGCGTCGCTGGCGACCTGGTTGATCAGCTCCGGCAGGTAGCCGTGCGACCAAGCGGTGTAGATGGTCGAGTTGTGGTACTTGTCGTGCAGCAGTTCGTCAGCCAGGTCACTGGTGTCATTGGCTGAATACTCGATGTTCACCGGCAGCCCGAGCTTGATGGCACTGGGGCTTATGGTCATCAGTGGGCGGATGTAGCTGTAGGAATTGTCCAGCTCGCCCTCTTCGACGTTGCGGGTAGGGTTGGCCGCGAACACATAGTCGGCCTTGCCGAATTTCTCCGGTAGCAGGGTGGCCAGGTCGATGGCGCGATTCAGCCCCTGGCAATTGAGCTGGCCCAGGCCGCCGGCGGGTTTCTCGGCGTGGCGCAGGAACACCAAGGTCTGGATACCGTCGGCCGGTTGGGCGCGACTGACGCTCGACTCCAGCAACAGCGCCAGGCCACAAGCGACAAGCAGCGTAGGCAACATCAGCCACGGTCGGCGCTTGAAGCGTTTGGCGAAATTCAGTGGGTTCATCATTGAATAATATTCTTCGGCTCTCGCAAATCAGGCTGACAAACCCGGGCACCAGGAAGTTTTTGGCTTCCGGTGTTTTCCTTGTCGTGACGCCGCTTCGATTTCTCGGGGCATTGCTCAGAGTCTTCTGGCGCCCTTTGGTTCGATACCGACCGATTCCGTGCACTGTAAGGCCTCCTGCCAGGAGGTAGGGCGAATGTTAGCGACAGGATGTTGCGAATTTAAGAATGGAGCGTGCGAGTTTCGTGACGCGTTCATTTGGGTTTCGTATTTAAAGAATCGCCTTACACCTGCCGTCTCCTCCTCTGACTTATTTTCCCTGCCGTCCTCGGCAAAGTCTCGCGTCCGTCCCCGCACCGCGAGATTTCCGCATGTTTGCCCCCGACAAACTCCTGGCTTTGAACAACGTCATCGGCTCGCTGGTGATTGCGGCCATGGACCCCGAGCAGCCGGACATCGAAGCGGTGCTGGCGGACTTCCGCACTTGCCTGAACGACTACGACGCCTGGGCTGAAAGTTTCTGGGCCGGCTGGGCGCTGGATATCGAGCAGGTGTTCAAGGTCGGCAACGAAGTGTCCCTGGCGGCCCCGAAGGACCTTGATCAACCTGTCAGCGCCACGGTGGTTGCTTGTCCGGCGGAGGGGCCGCTGACGCTGGTGCACATGTTCCAGGCGGCGCGCTTCGTGCCGATTGGCGACACACCGGTGATGCTGGAACCGGTCACCGGGGGCGAGCCGGGGAAGGAAATCTTCGGCGAACCGGTTCATCACGTGATCGGCCCCAGCGGCATTCTGGAAGTCCCCGACTGCTGGCGGGGCCAGCGTTATCGCATCACCTTTTTTCCCCATGTGACGGCCGAGCATGTCAAGGCGCTGTACGCGTCCTACCGTGACGTGATTGCTCAACTGGAAGGTTGGCTGCAAGCGGAGTGGGATGAATTTCAACCGCTGTGGTTGGAGTTTTCCGACAGCGGATTTCTCGAGCGCTACAGCGCATTGCAGCAAGCTGATTGGCGCGGGTTCACAAACGCCCTGCATCAGTTGTGGGACGACGTCAAACAGGTCTTCGAACTGCTGGCGGACCTGCAGGCTAACAGCGAGAAGTTGTTGGAGTACCTGACTCAAACCGAGCTTGAGCAGCTACTGAAGGCGTCCTCCGAGGCAATCGCCAAAGGGTTGATGGTGTTGGGCGACGAGCCGTTGCTCTTCGTGCATATGGCGGCCTTCGCCAGTTGGCTACGGATGTTGCCGCCCCAGCACGTCGCTGAAGTCGTGGGCGAGATGCGCGCCTCGGTGCTGATCAACTTCCTGCTGATGCGTTTGACCGGGGGGCTGGGCCTGGGTCTGCGCATGAGCGGTAATGTGCTGGGCCGGGTCCGCTCGGAGCGGGCCCGGGAGTGGTTGCTGGCATCGAGCCTGAGATTGGGCCAACTCACCCCCGACCGGCTCGATCAACATGCCGATGTGCTCAAACCGTTGGTGGTCAGTCAGCGTGCGCCTTTAAAACCGACGCCTGTCGGACCTTTGCAGATTACCCCTGAGAATTCTGCGCCAGTATCCGTGAGCAATCCGGCCGCCGTGGCGCGGGAAAAATCCCAGCCTTCTACACGCCTGAGCGAACACGAACCCCACGACGACGCCCCCAACCAATCGAAAAACCCCAACGGTGACAGCGCCGACACCGCGGCCCTGACCCAGACCAGCGGCTGCCCGGTGTCGATGGTCACCGGCGAGGAGCTGCTGACCCTGGACGACGGCACCCTCGATGGCCGGCTGCCGTTTGTCTTCACCCGCTTGTACCGCACCAGCGCGGTGGACCTGGACATCGGCCTGGGCCGCGGTTGGAGCCATGCCCTGGCGCATCGCCTGTTGCTTGAGGGCGAGCAGGTCATCTGGATCGACCAGGAAAACCGCCGTACGACGTTTCCGCTGCCCAGCGAGCAACGCCCGGCGATCCACAACAGCCTGGCCCGCTCGGCGATTTACCTCGGAGTGGAACCGGACGAACTGATCATCGCCCAGCCGGGCGAAGACGCGCCTTTCCTACACTTTCGCGACGGCCATCTGACCGCCCTCAGCGACCGCTACGCCAACCGCCTGACGATCAAGCGCAACATCCATGGCGACATCAGCCGCCTGGACAACGGCGCCGGACGCGCTCTGCGCTTGCGTTATGAGCAACGTCATCTGGTCGCCATCGACTACCAGAGCTTTCACCCGGCCCTGACCCTGGACGACGCCTGGCGCACCGAACAGACCCTGGTGGCTTACCGCTACGACGCCCGCTGGCGACTGATCGAGGCGACCAACGCCGCCGGCGAAAGCGAACGCTACGACTACGACGACCAGCACGTCATCCTGCAACGGCAACTGGCCGGCGGTGCGAGTTTCTTCTGGGAATGGCAAGGGGCAGGGCGCGCAGCCCGCTGCGTGCGGCACTGGGCCTCGTTTGCGCAGATGGACAGCCGCTACACCTGGGGCGAGGACGGGCAGGTCACGGTCCAGCATCTGGATGGCAGCCAGGAGGTGTACGTCCACGACGAGCGGGCACGGCTGGTGCGCAAGGTCGAGCCCGATGGCGGCGAGCACCTCAAGGCCTATGACCCCCAGGGCCGGCTGATTGCCGAACAGGACCCGCTGGGCGCCGTCACCGAATACCGCTACGACGAAGCCGGACGGCTGGTGGCACTGATTCCGCCGGACGAGGAACCGACGTCCTACGAATACCGCCACGGTTTCCTGCACGCCCGCTCGCGCGGCAAAGCCGTGTGGCAATACCGGCGCAACGCCCAGGGCGATGTGATCGAGGCCATCGATCCGCACGGCCAGGGCACCGGCTATGACTACGACGCCCAAGGACAATTGCTGGCGATCCGTTACCCCGACGGTAGCGAGCATCGGTTTACCCGCAATCAACTGGGCCAACTGACCGAAGAAACCCTGCCCGACACGGGGCGCCGGTGTTTTTCCTACGACGCCCTGGGGCGTTTGCTGACCCGCCAGGACGAACACGGCGCCCTCACGCACTACCAGTGGGACGCGGTGGGCCGGCTGCTCGAAACCACCTTGCCGGGTGGTGCGACCCGCGCCTGGCACTACAACGCCTACGGCAAGGTCACCGCCGAGCGCGATGAGCTGGGGCGGACCACCCGCTATGAATACGCCGACGACCTGCACCTGATCAGCCGTCGGCTCAACCCCGACGGCAGCGAACTGAAATATCGCTACGATTCGGCGCGGCTGTTGCTGACTGAAATCGAAAACGAATCCGGCGAAAAATATCAGCTGGACTACACGCCGAACGGATTGATCCGACAGCAGATCGGCTTTGACGGCCAACGCACCGCCTACGCCTACGACCTCAATGGCCACCTGCTGGAGAAAACCGAGCACGGCGCGGACGGCGCCCAATGGGTCACCCGCTACCAGCGCGACGGGGCCGGGCGGCTGCTGGTCAAGACCTTGCCCGACGGCCAGGCCATCGAATACCGCTACGACGGGCTGGGCCGGCTGGTCCACGTCAACGACGGCACCGATCACCCGCTGGCCTTCGAATACGACGCCCAGGACCGGCTGATCAGCGAACACCAGGGCTGGGGCACCCTGCGTTATCGCTACGACGCCTGCGGGCGCCTCAACCACCTGCGCCTGCCGGACAACAGCCAGCTCGACTACCACCACGCCCGGGGCGGCGTGCTGACGGCCATCGACCTGAACGGCTCGCGCCTCACCGAACACCAGCTCAGCGGCGGGCGCGAACGCCAGCGCCGCCAAGGCCTGCTGCTCAGCCAGTACGACTACGACGAACAGGGCCGGCTCAAGGCCCAGACGGTGTGGCAGAACCAGCAGCAACTGTTCTGGCGCGATTATGCCTACAGCGCCAATGGCAACCTGCAGTCCATTTCCGACAAGCGCAACCGCCGCCATTACCAATACGACCCGCTGGATCGCCTGATCGGCATCGACTATTCCCACAGCGAGCCGCCGGAACACTTCGCCCACGACCCGGGCGGCAACCTGCTGATGCAGGACCGCCCCGGCCCGGCTCGCCTCAAGGGCAACCGCCTGCTGATGGAGGGCGACCGCCACTACGACTACGACGCCTTCGGCAACCTGATCCGCGAACGGCGCGGCAAGGCCCAGTGCCTCGTCAGCGAATACCGCTACGACAGCCAACACCGGCTGATCGGCGTCACCACGGCGCACGGGCGCGAAACGTCCTACCGATACGACGCCTTCGGCCGACGCATCAGCAAGACCGTGGACGGCCTGACCACGGAATTTTTCTGGCAGGGCGACCAGGTCGTCGCCGAAAGCAGCCCGCGCCACCACCGCAGCTATGTCTACGAACCGGGCACCTTCCGCCCCCTGGCCCTGCTCGACGGCAAAGGCCCGAACGCCTGCCCGTTCTACTACCACCTCGACCACCTGGGCACACCCCAGGAACTGACCAACTACGGCGGCACCATCGTCTGGTCGGCACGCTACAGCGGCTACGGCAAAACCACCGAACTGGTCCACGGCGGCGGCGAACAGCTGGAACAACCGTTGCGCTTCCAGGGCCAATACTTCGACCCCGAAAGCGGCCTGCACTACAACCGGCACCGCTACTACAATCCGGAAACCGGCCGCTACCTGACGCCTGACCCGAGCAAACTGGCGGGTGGCCTCAACGGGTATCGCTACACCCTGAACCCGACGGGGTGGGTGGATCCGTTGGGGTTGGTGGATTGTCCGGGGAAGGGTGGGTGCAGGTCGGCGGTTGGTAGTCAGGATCCGGCGGCTAAGGTTGGGGTGGATGAGGGTGAAAAATCGCTACCCAAACCTACCTACCTTTATCGTGGAGATTTGAGGGGGCCGGAGGTCATTTTTAAAGAAGGTTTTATGAGCTTGGGAAAAAGTACTGACCTACTGCTTCATATTTGGGATAACAGAAATCCACCGAGTAATTTTGTCAGCACAACAACTAGCGTTGAAGTGGGGCTTGATTTTGGAACAAAATATGGAACGCGGAAAGGGTATCTGTATGTTCTGAAAAAAATTCCTGGGCGTGATGTTAATAAGGAGCTACCGCCAGAGGACGTTCCCTATAGCTATGAGTATGAGATTGCAATTCCAGATCGAGTAAGAACGGAAGATATTATTGGCGTTACGCCGCTTAAAAGAGATGGTTCCTACGTAGGGTATTCTTTGCCCAACCCCCAGAGGAAATAACACATGAAAAGACAGCTTGTTCCAGTTATTAAAGATGGCCAGAGGGAAGAGGTGGTGCTGGACGTGAACGCACAAAAATCCACTATTCTGCTGACTTTTAAAAGTGGCTGGTCAAAGAAATACTCGGGAGCGGATGTGTATGAGTGTCTAGGGAAAATTATTAAGGAGCATACGGATATAAAATTTTTGTGCAAAGGAGCCAAGCTTAGTGTGCGTCCTTCAAGTATGTCCTCGCAAATGTCATCAGGAATAGCGGCTTATGAGCATGTTCTAGGTAAGCGTGCATCGAGAGCAGATCTAGTTAATATATTTGATTATGAGGATCGGGATATAGTGAGTGATCCTCAGCTGCAGAAAGATTATTTTTTTCTATGGCTGGAATCTATAAAAAATGTGGATGAGTAAGTTGTGGTCGTATGGGAAGTTAGGCCTGCTTGCAGCGGGGTGGTTCATGTAGATGCTTTCCTGATGTCACGGCAATCATTCTGAACTATGCTCCGCTTTTTTCTTCCCCCTCTGGAGTCCGCTCCCATGCCCAACCTAACCCCATTCCCCATCACCCAAAAATGGCCCGCCCAGTTCCCGGAGTGGATCCAGCTCTACTCCCTGCCGACCCCCAACGGCGTGAAAGTCTCGATCATGCTGGAAGAAATCGGCCTGCCCTACGAACCCCACAAAGTGGACTTCGGCAGCAATGACCAGCTATCCCCGGAGTTCCTCTCCTTGAACCCCAACAACAAGATCCCGGCGATTCTCGACCCTCATGGGCCGGGAGATCAGCCGTTGGCGTTGTTCGAGTCGGGGGCGATTCTGATTTATCTGGCGGACAAGAGCGGGCAGTTGCTGGCTCAGGAGTCGGCGGCGCGCTACGAGACGATTCAGTGGCTGATGTTCCAGATGGGCGGGATCGGGCCGATGTTCGGGCAGTTGGGTTTCTTCAACAAGTTTGCGGGCAAGGACTATGAAGACAAGCGACCTCGTGATCGTTACGTCGAGGAAAGCAAGCGCCTGCTCAAGGTGCTTGATGGTCGTCTTGAAGGCCGGGACTGGATCATGGGCGAGCGCTACACCATCGCCGATATCGCCACGTTTCCCTGGGTGCGCAACTTGATCGGTTTTTATGAAGCGGGGGATCTGGTGGGTATCCAGAATTTCCCGAATGTAACGCGGGTGTTGGAGCGTTTCCTGGCGCGGCCGGCAGTGGCACGCGGGTTGAAAATTCCGGAATGAGTGGACTGATGACGAGCTGTTTCAATTTCAAGCAATTGGACGTGTTCAGCGAAGTGCCGCTCAAGGGGAATCCGCTGGCGGTGGTGCTCGGGGCGGACGAGATCAGTGACGAGCGCATGGCCGCTTTTGCCAACTGGACCAACCTCAGCGAAACCACTTTCCTGCTGGCGCCGCAGCATCCGGAGGCGGATTACCGGGTGCGCATTTTCACCACCTCGACTGAACTGCCGTTTGCCGGTCATCCGACTTTGGGCAGCTGTCATGCCTGGCTGGAGGCCGGAGGCGTGCCGAAAGGGCCGCAGATCGTGCAGGAATGTGGCGTTGGCCTGGTAAGAATTCGCCGCAGCGATTTCGGGTTGGCTTTTCAGGCGCCGCCCTTGCTCAAGTCCGGCCCGCTGGAGGCTCAAGTGCTGGAGCGAGTGCGCAAGGGACTGGGGTTGCAGGCCGAGGCGATTGTCGAGACGCAGTGGGTTGATAATGGTGCCGGCTGGCTGGCATTGATGCTCAAGAATCGCCAGCAAGTGTTGGCACTAAAGCCCGATTACCAGCAGTTGCGGGATCTGGCCGTGGGCGTCATCGCGCCGTGGGAACCGGCCGTGGATGGCGCTGAGGCGCAATTTGAAGTGCGCGGTTTCATTGCCGGTGACGGCATGCCGGAGGATCCTGCCACCGGCAGCCTGAACGCCGGGCTGGCCCAGTGGATGCTGGCCAAGGGGCTGGCACCGTCGCGCTATGTGGTCAGCCAGGGCTTGACCATGAGCCGGGCGGGGCGGATTCATGTTGAGCAGGTGGGCGAGGACGTCTGGATTGGTGGTGCGGTGGTGACCTGCGTCAATGGCTCACTGACCTTGTAAGCCGATTATTGCCCGGCCGGTAAAACTCTGTTTTCCGGTCGGCGTTTGTGCCCAGGCGGGTGAGGGCATAAGCTTTGTCCCCTGCGATCGAGCACCCATTTTTCAGGAGTCCCATGTCCAGTCAGTTCCCCGAAGCACGTCCACGCCGTCTGCGTCGCAATGCGAGCCTGCGCAGTCTGTTCCAGGAAACCGAGTTCACCCTGAACGACCTGGTGCTGCCGATTTTCGTCGAAGAAGAAATCGATGACTTTGTACCGATCAAGAGTATGCCGGGCGTGGCGCGCATTCCTGAATCGAAACTGGCCGGTGAGATCGAGCGGTATGCCCGTGCCGGTATCAAGTCAGTGATGACCTTTGGCGTGTCCCATCATCTGGATAGCGATGGCAGCGACACCTGGAACGAGCGCGGCCTGGTGTCGCGCATGGCCGGGATCTGCAAGGACGCGGTGCCGGAAATGATCGTGATGTCTGACACCTGTTTTTGTGAGTACACCGATCACGGCCATTGCGGGGTGCTTCACGGGCATGAAGTGGACAATGACCGGACCTTGCTCAACCTGGGTAAACAGGCCGTGGCGGCGGCCCGTGCCGGGGCCGATGTGATCGCGCCGTCCGCCGCCATGGACGGGCAGGTCCAGGCCATTCGCAAAGCCCTGGACGAAGCCGGTTTCAGCCAGACGGCAATCATGGCGTATTCAACCAAGTTCGCTTCAGCGCTCTACGGTCCGTTCCGCGAGGCGGGCGGCAGTGCCTTGAAAGGCGACCGCAAAAGCTACCAGATGAACCCGATGAACCGCCGCGAAGCGCTGCGCGAATCCTTGCTCGATGAGCAGGAAGGGGCCGATGCACTGATGGTCAAACCTGCCGGCGCGTACCTGGATATCATCCGCGATATTCGCCAGGCTTCGAACCTGCCCCTGTCGGCCTATCAGGTCAGCGGCGAGTACGCGATGATCAAATTCGCCGCCCAGGCCGGCGCCATCGACGAAGCCCGCGTCGTGCGAGAAAGTCTCGGCGCGATAAAACGAGCAGGGGCAGACCTGATCTTCACCTATTTTGCGATGGATCTGGCGCTGAGCGGGATCTGATCGACGCTGGATTTCCTGTGGGAGCCTGCTCGCGATAGTGGGGGGCCAGTTGGTATCAATGTCGGATGTGCCGCCGTCATCGCGAGCAGGCTCGCTCCCACATGGGACTTGTGGCGTGGGATGAAACTGTGAGCATCCGCGGTCAACCCTGTGGGAGCGAGCTTGCTCGCGATAGTGGTAGGCCAGTTTGCATCAATGTCGGATGTGCCGCCGTCATCGCGGGCAAGCCTTGCTCCCACAGACACCCACCCAAATCTACTGTGGAGTCTTGCTCCCACACTGATGGTGTTAGGCCACCCATCTCTCACGTCAGCTTTTTGCTGCTGTCGAGCCTTCTTTGCTCTCAAGACCCCTTTTGGCTCTGATGAACAGAACATAGCCTGTACCGGCTTTTGATCGTATGGTTGCTGAGCAATAACAGACTTGATGGAGCAACATGCAACTCAATCGATTGATGATCAGCCTCACCGCGTTGTTGACCCTGGCCGGTTGCGGCAGCCGTCAGGCCCAGGAACCGGAACGCCAGCCCGCCGAGGTCAAGGCGCAGATTGTGCGGTTGTTGCCGGCCAAGACTGTGGATCGCGAGGGCTGGGCGACGGATATCTACGTGGCTTTTGCCGCTCAGCAAATCTCACCCACGACGCAGAATATCTGTTCCGTCCTGGCGGTGACCGAACAGGAATCGACGTTCCAGGCTGATCCGGCGGTACCGGGGTTGGGCAAGATCGCCCGGCAGGAAATCGATCGTCGCGCGGCAAAGATGCACATTCCGGGTCTATTGATCAGCGGCGCCCTCCAGGTGCGTTCGCCTAATGGCAAAAGCTACAGTGATCGGCTCAATGCCGCGCGCAGCGAGAAGGAGTTGAGTGCGATTTTCGATGACTTCATTGGCATGGTGCCCTTGGGCAAGACACTGTTCGGCAGCTTCAACCCCGTGCACACTGGCGGGCCGATGCAGGTCAGCATCGCGTTTGCCCAGGCTAATGCCCGGGATTATCCCTATGCGGTGGATGGGTCGATTCGTCGGGAGGTGTTCAGTCGTCGCGGCGGGATGTATTTCGGTATTGCGCATCTGCTGGGGTATCCGGTGAGCTACACCGAACCGCTGTATCGTTTCGCCGATTTCAATGCCGGATGGTACGCCAGCCGCAACGCGGCATTCCAGCATGCAGTGAGTCGTGCCTCAGGCATTCCCCTGGCTCTGGACGGCGATTTGATCTTGCATGATTCCATCATGCCAGGCAGCACCGAGTTGGCGGTGCGCACCTTGGGCAGGTCGCTGGGGATGCGCAACCCGACCATTCGCGACCAGTTGGAGCAGGGCGACAGCCTGGCGTTCGAGGACAGCAAACTGTACAAGCGGGTCTTCGAATTGGCTGAGAAGGCCGAGGGCAAGCAGTTACCCCGGGCGGTGTTGCCGGGAATCGTGCTCAAGAGCCCGAAAATCACGCGCAAGCTGACCACGGCGTGGTTCGCCAAGCGAGTGGATGAGCGTTACCGGCGTTGTATGACGCGGGCTGCGGGACGCTAGGCAATCGGTGGGCAATGAAAAAGCCCGGCGGATAAGGCCGGGCTTTCATGGTGATGCGTTAGGTTCCAGAGGTGTTTGAAGCATTGTGGCGAGGGGGCTCCTTCGCCACACATTGAGTTGGGTTTCGTCACGCATTTGGATTGAACAACTCATACACGGTTCTGAGTCAGACGATCGGAACCACCTTCAGCAACGCGGTTCTGTTGCAGGCGATCGGAACCACCTTCAGCAACGCGGTTCTGTTGCAGACGATCGGAACCACCTTCAGCAACGCGGTTCTGTTGCAGACGATCGGAACCACCTTCGGCAACGCGGTTCTGTTGCAGGCGATCGGAACCACCTTCAGCGACGCGATTCTGTTGCAGACGATCGGAACCACCTTCAGCAACGCGGTTCTGTTGCAGACGATCGGAGCCACCTTCAGCAACGCGGTTCTGTTGCAGACGATCAGAACCACCTTCAGCAACGCGGTTCTGTTGCAGACGATCGGAGCCACCTTCGGCAACGCGGTTCTGGATCAGGCGATCGGAGCCGCCTTCGGCAACGCGGTTCTGGATCAGGCGATCGGAGCCGCCTTCGGCAACACGTTTTTCGATCAGTCGATCAGAACCACCTTCGGCAACGACCGGGTGGGAGGAGGCGGCGAATGCGTTGGCTGCCAGTACCGAGAAAGCGAGGCTGAGGATGATTTGGCGTTTCATGATGGTGTGCTCCGGGGATGCAGTGGGTTGGTGTGGAGCCATTGTTGTCCGGAGCGACAATCAAGAGAACTTCATTGGCCTGATGGTGAATATCGACGGCGGTGATACCTCGCCGAGCGGTTGGCAAGCAATATTGATGTTGACTGATCCGCCGATATCGCGGGCAGGCTCGCTTCCATGGAGAGTGCGTGTCGTCTGCCGGGTGGAACACTGGCGGGCCCGCGGGTTCTACCGGCTACCCCCAAGCGCAGGAGGCAAGTTCATGTATCAGTTATTCGGCTACCGGCAATCCGGCTCTTCGGCTGTGGAGATCGCCCTGTGCCTGTGTGGCGTGCCTTATCGCCGTGTCGATGCCTATTCGACCGAAGACAACGAGGCGGCGAAAGAGCTTCAGGCATTGAACCCTCAGATGCAGGTCCCGACCTTGCTGTTGCCGGACGGTTCGGTGCTGACCGAAGCCGCGGCGATTTTGATCCATCTCGGGCTGGTGTTTCCTGAATCGAAGTTGCTGCCGGACGATCCGACCCAACGTGCTCAAGCCATACGGGGCCTGGTCTATATCGTCGCCAATTGCTACACGCCCATCGGCATCATCGATTTTCCAGAGCGCTGGCTGGTCGACGCGGATGAAGCGACTCGGCAGCAATTGGTATCGGGCACCCGGCAGCGGCTACATCGCAACTGGGCGCTGTTTGCCGACCAGTTTGCGGCTCGTCCTTTTCTCAGCGGTGCCGAGCCGGGAGCACTGGATATCCTGGCCGCCGTGGTCACGAAGTGGGAAGACACGCGGGAGGCCATGCTGAATGCCCGACCGCCGTTCTACGAGCTACTGGAGCGCATCGACCGCCATCCGCGCATTGCGCCGGTGCTGTCGCTGCACTGGCCCTTGTAGGCGCTGTCGAGCGTAGCGAGGCTGCGGTTTTTCCGAGTAGCAAACGAAAGATCAAAACAGAAGATCGTCCAAACGCGGCCCGAGCCTTCGGCAGCGCCTACGGGTCAAGGGCATGTCATTTTGGTGGCGGCTTGCTCAACGAGGCCGACAAACTGTCGGACATTCTGCTGATGGGCCGTCACCAGCTCATCGATGCTGCTCCCCGCCGGTGTTTGCAGGCTGTTACGGCAGGTCAGGGTATGGGCTTCGTTGCCCAGCTCGCGCAGGCGCCACTGCACGTCCATGCGGGCATATTGGCCGGGGATCGAATCGAAGCGCTGCACATCCACCCGCAGCAATAACTTCGCTGCACCTGGGTTGCTCAATTGTTCGTCCAGGCTGCTGCGCAGTTCATCGGCCAGACTGGCGCCCCACCATTGTGTTTCCAGGATCGCCAGCCCGCTGTTGCCTTGGCGGATGACCATTTGCGCACGGTCCACCTGAGGCGGAACGCTCACCTGCTCGAGCTGGATGTCCATGTTCGTGCGTGGCTGGCCGGCAGGTTGAGCCGGGCTCAGGGTGTGGTACTGGATCGGATCGCCGCGGCAGGCAGCAAGCAGCAGCACCAAGGCAACCAGGGGGAGTTTCAGCATCAGCGGCATGGGGCGTGCTCCTGTGGTCATTCGTTCGCCGGCAATGTGAGGTTCTGCGCCGGTGCATCCTTGGGACGGCCGCGAAGCAGTGATTCGGGATGGCGGCTCAGGTAGTCGGACAGCTCTCGCAACGAACGCGACATGCGCCCAAGATCGTCCAGGGTCTGCGTCAGTTGTTCGCGTTGCGGCGAATCTTCGGCCAGGGTCGAGTTGGCCGATTGCAGGGTCTTGCTCACGTCCTGCAGCGTGTTTTGCACGCTTGGCAGGGTCTTGCTGTTGAACTGGGCCAGGCCTTTGCGCAATTCCACCAGGTTGCCGTTCAGGTTGTTGGCAACGCTTTCCAGGGGCAGCTTGTTGATTCGCTCGACCATCGCCTGCAGTTGTTCCTGCAGTTGCTGGAGACTGCCCGGGATGGTCGGTATACGGACCGGGCGGGCGTTGGCGTCGAAAGTGACTTTTTCAGCCTTGGGGTAGAAGTCCAGCGAGATGTATAACTGCCCGGTCAGCAGGTTGCCGCTGCGGGCCTGGGCACGCAGGCCGCGTTCGACGAAACTGCCGATCAGGCGAGCGCCGGCAGCTTCGTCATCCGGGTTGTGATTGAGCGCCTTGAGCAGTTTTTCATGGGCTTTGCCCAGGCGCTGAGGGTAGAACACCACGCCGACATTGACCGGGAAGCTGCGCAGCTTCTCGTCGAAATCCAGATTGATGGCTACGACCCTGCCCACTTCGACGCCCAGGAATTCGACCGGCGCTCCGACCCGCAATCCGCGCAATGCCTGATCGAAGCGTAAAGCCAGGTATTGCGCCTTGCCATCCGGCGGGGCCAGGGCGCTCTGCTGGTCGGCAAACAGCTCGAACGTCTTGTCCTCGCTAGCGGGGCTGTCGTTGGGGCTGTATTCCGGTGCCCGAAACGCGATGCCGCCCACCAGCAGCGCCGAGAGTGACTCGGTCTTGACCGCAAAACCGTTGGCGCCGACGTTCACGTCCACGCCGCTGACGTTCCAGAACCGGGTGTTTTCGGTGACGTAGACATCGTTGGGCGCATTGACGAATACGTCGATGTTGACCCCTTTGCCATCGGCATCCAGCGCATAGGACACCACTTGGCCCACCGGAATCTTGCGCAGGTACACCGGCGAGCCGATGTCCAGTGAACCGAGGTCCTGGGAATGCAGGGTGAAGCGCTTGCCCGGTTCACCGTAGGTGATCGGTGGCGGGGCTTCCAGGCCGGTAAAGGACTTGGCACGAATCTTCGATTGACCGGCGTCGGCCCCGATGAAATCCCCTGACAGCAGGGTATCGATCCCGGAAATTCCGCCGGCTCCGATGCGCGGCCGTACGACCCAGAACACCGAGTCCTCGTGCGTGAAGGTATCCGCCGTCTTGGCCAGCTTGACCGTGGCGGTGACGTTCTTCTGGTCGTCGCTCAATTGCACGTCGGTGACCTGGCCGATGACCACGTTGCGATATTTGACCGGTGTCTTGTTGGCGGTCAGACCCTGGCCGGTCTTGAAGGTGATGGTGATGGTCGGACCTTCCTGCAGCCAGTTGTTGACCACCAGGGACAACCCTACCAGCACCGCGATGATCGGCACTATCCATACCAGCGACACCGTCCAGCGGCGGCTGGTGACATGGGCGCGACCTGGTGCCGGTTGCTGCCCGTCAGTGGCTTGCGACTTCATCCATGGCCTCCTCGGATGGTTGGGTGTCCCAGATCAGGCGCGGGTCGAAGCTCATGGCCGACAGCATGGTGAACAGCACCACGAGGCCGAAAAACAGGATGCCCGGTCGCGGCTCGATATCGCTCAGTGCCTGGAATTTCACCAGCGCCGCGACCAGCGCCACCACCAGCACGTCGAGCATCGACCAGTAGCCGATGACTTCCACCAGCCGATACAGTTTCGCTCGCTGGACCTGGGCCCAGGTGCTGCGCCGCTGCACGGTGACCAACAGCAAGGTCAGTACCACGAACTTGATGCCTGGTACCGCGATGCTGGCGATGAAAATGATCAGGGCGATGTCCCAGGCGCCGCCCTGCCAGAATTCGATGACGCCACTGATGATGGTGCTGTCAGCGCCATCCCCGAGCATCTGGGTATTCATCACCGGCAGCAGGTTGGCCGGAATGTAGAACACCAACGCCGCCAGCATGTAGGCCCAGGTACGGGTGAGGGTGTCGGGTTTGCGCCGGTGCAACGGGGCGTCGCAGCGGGGGCAGGTCTCGGGCTCGTCGCTCATGTCACAGGCCAGGCCACAGCTGTGGCACAGGCACAGGTTCAGGTCGCGGGCCAAGGGCGGGGGAGGCAACGGTTCGCGGTTCATAGGTTGTCCCACAAATCGCGCACGTCGCGTCCGGCGATGCGGATCATCAGCAGGCTCAGGGCGGCCAGGGCAAACAGACCGATGCCCGGCAGCACGTCCAGCAGCCCGGCGAGTTTGATCACCGCCACCAGCGCACCCAACAGGCACACCTCCAGCATGCTCCACGGCCGCAGGGTTTCCAGGCTGCGCATGCACAGGCTGAACCCCGGCGCCCGTTGATTGGCGTAGGCGTAGACCAGCACCCAGATCAGCAATACCAACTGAAAGACCGGGGCAATGATGATCGCCACCGCGGCCACCAGGGCGATGAAGGTGATGGGGCCAAGGCTCAGCGCCACGATGGAATCCCACAGCGTCGCGCTGTTGCTCAGGCCCTGGAGGCGGATGCTCATCACTGGATAGATGTTGGCGAAAGCCCACAACACCGCTGCCGTCACACTCAAGGCCAGGCGCTGTTCAATGGTCAGGCCGTTGTAGCGCTGGATCACCGCGCCACATCGCACGCACGAGGCTTTCTGATGCGCAGCGAGCACCATCGGCTCGTACACCGCATCACAATGTTCGCAAATGATCAGTCGGTCGGTATCGGCCATCGGGATGCTCGGCAGGAACAACTCCTTCAATATAGAAGGAGGTTGAGATTGAGCAACCCGCCTGAACGGATCATTCGCCGCGAATGTATTGCTCCAGTTGTCGGATCAGGTCCGCCTGCTCGGCAATCGCTTCCTTGACCAGATCGCCAATGGACAGCAGACCGACGAGTTTGCCGTCTTCGACTACCGGCAAATGCCGCAAATGCTTTTCGGTCATGATGCTCAGGCAGGTTTCGACATTCTGGTGGGGGTCTATCGTGATCACGGGCGATACCATGATGTCGCTCACTTTGGTGCCTACTGAAGAGCGGCCATGCAAGACCATTTTACGCGCGTAGTCGCGCTCACTGATGATCCCCAGGACTTCGCCGTTCTTTACCACCAGCAGGGCACCGACGTTTTTCTCGGCCATGCGCATCAGGGCCTGCAGCACCATGTCGTCCGGTGAAATGGTGTGCACTTGCTGGTTTTTCTCGTCTTTGATCCGGAGCAACTGCGCGACGGTTTTCATGGGCAAGCCTCAGGTGTTGTTTTTGCGGGTGGTTTAAGAATCGTAGACCCAACGGCGCAGGGCAAGCGCTAAAGCGGCAGTCAGTCGTCCAAAAGCGTCATTGCCGGTGAGTTCACCACCGAAGTGAGGCCATACACTGTTGGGCGAGGGGATTGCTCCCACAGATAAATCCCCTCGCCACAGGTAGAATCGTCGCTTACGCAAAAAATCGAGGTTGCAGCGGTGGATTTACAGCAGGGCTTCGTCCTGACCCGGCATTGGCGCGATACCCCGGCCGGCACCGAAGTCGAATTCTGGCTGGCGACCGACACCGGCCCCCGGCGCGTGCGCCTGCCGGTGCAGCCGTCGGTGGCATTCGTGCCGCAGATTCAGCGCGGTCAGGTCGAAGCCTTGCTGCAAGGGGAGAAGGACGTTGAATTGCGGCCCCTGGACCTGCTGGATTTCGAGCATCGACCGGTGCTGGGCCTGTATTGCCGGCAAAATGCCCAACTGATGCGCCTGGACACCACCTTGCGCCGTGCCGGCGTGGATGTGTTCGAAGCTGACATCCGTCCACCGGAACGCTACCTGATGGAGCGTTTCATCACCGCGCCGGTCTGGTTCGGTGGCACAAAGGCCGCTGAGGGCCTGCTGCTGGACTCCCAGATGAAACCGGCACCCGAGTATCGTCCGCCATTGCGTCTGGTGTCCCTGGACATCGAAACCACCGCCCAGGGCGATTTGTACTCCATTGCCCTTGAAGGCTGCGGCGAGCGTCAGGTGTATATGCTCGGCCCGCCCAATGGCGACGATACTGCCGTGGATTTCCAGCTCGAATATTGTGAATCGCGCACTTTGCTGCTGAAGAAACTCAACGATTGGTTCGCCCGTTTCGACCCTGACGCGATCATTGGCTGGAACCTGGTGCAGTTCGATTTGCGCGTGTTGCATGAGCACGCCCGGCGCCTGGCGGTGCCGCTACGCCTGGGGCGAGGCGGGGAGGAGATGCAGTGGCGCGAACATGGCGCGCGCAACAATCACTTTTTCGCCTCGGCGGCAGGCCGGCTGATCATCGACGGCATTGAGTCGCTGCGTTCGGCGACCTGGAGTTTCCCTTCGTTCAGCCTGGAGAATGTCGCCCAGACGTTGTTGGGAGAGGGTAAGTCCATCGACAACCCATACCAGCGCATGGACGAGATCAATCGCATGTTTGCCGAGGACAAACCGGCCCTGGCTCGTTACAACCTCAAGGACTGTGAGCTGGTGACGCGGATCTTCGCCAAGACCGAGCTGCTCAAGTTCCTGCTGGAGCGGGCCAGTGTCACCGGTCTGCCGGCGGACCGCAGCGGTGGTTCGGTGGCGGCCTTCACACACTTGTACATGCCACTGATGCACCGCCAGGGTTTCGTTGCGCCGAACCTTGGCCAGCGCCCGCCCGAGGCCAGTCCGGGTGGTTTTGTCATGGATTCCCAGCCGGGGCTCTACGAGTCGGTGTTGGTGCTGGACTACAAGAGCCTGTATCCGTCGATCATCCGCACCTTCCTGATCGACCCGGTAGGCCTGATCGAAGGCCTGCGCCACCCGGACGAAAGCCAGTCGGTGCCAGGTTTTCGCGGGGCACGTTTCTCCCGCACGCGGCATTGCCTGCCGGCTATCGTGGCGCGGGTGGCCGAAGGCCGGGAAACCGCCAAGCGGGAACACAATGCACCGCTGTCCCAGGCATTGAAAATCATCATGAACGCCTTCTATGGCGTACTCGGTTCCAGTGGCTGTCGTTTCTTCGATCCGCGGCTGGCGTCCTCCATCACCCTGCGCGGTCACCAGATCATGCAGCGCACCCGGCAGTTGGTCGAAGCCCGGGGGCATGTGGTGATTTACGGTGATACCGACTCCACGTTCGTCTGGTTGCGCCGGGCCCACGGCCAGGAAGAGGCGGCGTCCATCGGCCAGGAACTGGTGGCATACGTCAATCAGTGGTGGCGCGAACACGTGCGTGATGAGTTCGGGCTGGAGAGCGCACTGGAGTTGCAGTTCGAAACCCATTTCAAACGTTTTCTGATGCCCACCATTCGTGGCGCGGAAGAGGGCAGCAAGAAGCGCTATGCCGGGCTGGTCACCCGCGCCGACGGCAGCGACGAGATCGTCTACAAGGGCCTGGAAACCGTGCGCACCGACTGGTCGCCGCTGGCCCGGCAGTTCCAGCAGGAGCTGTATGGGCGGATCTTCCACCGCAAGCCTTACCAGGATTATGTGCGCGATTATGTGCACCAGACCCTGGCCGGAGCGTTCGATGATCGGCTGGTCTACCGCAAGCGCTTGCGCCGGCCTCTGGAAGACTATGAACGCAACGTACCGCCGCATGTGCGCGCCGCGCGGCTGGCTGACGAGTTCAACCAGCGCCAGGGCCGTGCGCGGCAATACCAGAACGGCGGGTGGATCAGCTACGTGATCACTGTCGCCGGCCCTGAGCCGCTGGAAACCCGCAGCGCACCGATCGATTACGACCATTACGTGACAAGACAGCTGCAACCGGTGGCGGACGCGATTCTGCCGTTTGTGGATGACGATTTCTCGACCCTGGTGGGGGGCCAGATGGGCTTGTTCTGACGGATGCGCCAGTGTTGCGGGCGGGAGGCTTTTGTGGCGAGGGAGCTTGCTCCCGCTGGGGCGCGTAGCGGCCCCTTCTGGCGGTTGCTGCGCAACCGAGCGGGAGCAAGCGCCCTCGCCACAAAAGCGCTTTGCTCGTGAGAACTAGACCATCGCCAAGCGCTGCTTGCCTTCGGGCTGCGGGAATATCAAATCCAGCGCCGCCAGATCCTGGGGTGCGAGCTTCAGGTTGGCCGCTTCGGCGTTCAAGCGCACATGTTCGCTCTGAACGGCTTTGGGAATGGCAATGACATTGTCCTGACGCAACAGCCAGGCCAGGGCGATCTGCGCTGGGGTTGCGCCATGGCGTTCGGCGATCTGGCCCAAGGTGTGGTCCTTGAGCAGTTGCCCGCCCTGGCCGACCGGGCAGTAAGCCATGACTGGCATGCGCTGCTGTTGGCACCAGGGCAGCAGGTCGAATTCGATGCCACGCTCCTGCAGGTTGTACAGCACCTGGTTGGCGGCGCAGGCCGGTGAAGCCAGTTCTTCAAGGTCCGCGACATCAAAGTTCGACACGCCCCAGCGGCCGATCTTGCCTTCTTCGCGCAGGCGTTCGAACGCTTCGACGGTTTCTTCCAGCGGGTATTGCCCGCGCCAATGCAGCAGATAGAGATCGATGTAATCGGTGTCCAGTCGGCGCAAACTGCGTTCGCAGGCAAGCGCAATGCCTTTGCGGCTGGCATTGTGGGGATACACCTTGCTCACCAGGAAAACCTGGTCCCGCAGGCCGGTGATCGCTTCCCCAACGACCTCTTCGGCGCCGCCCTCGGCGTACATCTCCGCCGTGTCGATCAGCGTCATGCCCAATTCAATGCCCAGGCGCAGGGCCGCCACTTCCTTCTTGTGAAGCGACGCTTCTTCACCCATGCGCCAAGTGCCCTGGCCAATCACCGGTACGGCCTCGCCAGCCAGTTCCAGAGTCCTCATGTCTACCTCCTGTTTGCAGAACATCAGACGTGTGGCAGCAGGATAGACCAGGTGTTCAAGGTTGATCGTCCCCACCGCCGTGGGAACGATCTTTTCGAAGGGCAGGATTTATTGCGCGGAGAACTTCAACACCATGGTCTGGGTGTAGGTCTGGCCGGGGTCAAGCCGGGTCGATGGGAAGTTCGGCTGGTTTGGCGAGTCGGGGTAGTGTTGGGTTTCCAGAGTGAACGCGCCCCAATGCGGATAGACCTTGCCGTGCTTGCCCTTGATCGTGCCGTCGAGGAAGTTGCTGGTATAGAACTGCACGCCAGGCTCGGTGGTGTAGAGCTGCAAGCGCCGTCCGGACTGTGGGTCGTGGACATCAGCGGCCAGTTTGCTCACGTCACCCTTGGCATCAAGCGCCCAGTTGAAATCGAAACCGCCCTGTTTGGGTTCGGCGAATTTGAGCTGCGGGTGATCGGCCTTGATATGGGTGCCGATGGCGGTGGGCTTGGTGAAGTCCATCGGCGTACCGGCCACGGGGGCCAACTCACCGGTGGGGATAAGCTTGTCGGTCACCGGGGTGTAATGGGCAGCATGCAGGGTCGCGACCTGTTTGAGTATGTCGCCGTTACCGGCACCGGCGAGGTTGAAATAGCTGTGGTTGGTCAGGTTCAGCACCGTGGGTTTGTCGGTGGTGGCCTGGTACTCGATACGTAATTCGTTCTGTTCATTGAGGCTGTAGGTGACATCCGTTTTCAGTGCGCCTGGGAAACCCATCTCGCCATCCGCCGACAGGTAGGTCAGGGTCACGCCCACCGAGTCCTTGCCGTCATGGGGTTCGGCCTTCCAGACGCGCTTGTCGAAACCTTGCGGTCCGCCGTGCAGGGAGTTGCTCTTGTCGTTCTGCGGCACCTGGTAGCGCTTGCCGTCCAACTCGAATGCGCCGCCAGCCAGGCGATTGCCGAAGCGGCCAATGGTTGCGCCGAAATACACATTGCCGTTCTTCTGGTAACCCTGCACATCGTCGAAGCCCAGCACAACATCGGCGGCCATACCGTTCTTGTCCGGCACGATCAGTGACTGGAGGATCCCGCCGTACGTGATGACAGTAGCCTCCATGCCGTGGCTGTTGCGCAGGACGAATTTTTCCACCGCGGTACCGTCGCTGGTCTTGCCGAACGCTGCGCGTTCATTGCTCAGGCCGGCGGCCTGGGATGCAGAGGTGGCGATCATCAGAGACACTCCGAGAGCCGTGAGCAGATGTCTGGATTCAAGCATGGTGTGACCTTCCTTCCTGTCTTGTTGTTGTTTGGAACGCGGGTCGAGTCCGGTGTTTAGTCGGACAGCGATGAAGGTATATTCGGTTAGTAGTCTTTCTATTTGAAAGGCTAGAAGGGATATATAGCCATTAATCGCGATTAATCAATTAAAAAGTCATACTAATTGAGTGGGACGGATCTTTCCCATCTGTGTGGTTTTCCCTCGTCCATCGCACTTTTACGTTTTTTGCCGCTCTATCCATGGCCAGGAAGCGGCGACCCCCACCGCCTCCCCAAGCCCAGACCGAGACTCGATGGCCGGTGTTTTTCATTTCGTGATGGTGTCGCGACGTCGCTGTTCAGCGCTGTTGGTCGGCGTGTTGATGTTGCTTGGCGGCGGTTGCAGTCATCAGCAGGGGCAAGACATGGTCACGCAGTTCAGCAACACCAGGCCTCAGGAACTGCTGCAGACCAGCGTTGACCGCATGGCCACACTGGCGATGCATGACAACCTGCAAAGCCTCTATCTGCTGATGAACAAGCTTTATCTGCGCAACCCCGAAGAGTTGCGCAAGTCCGGATTTCTCGACGCCCGTGCCGCGGAAAAGCAGGTGCGCCTGGCCATCGAGCAGCAACAGCCGTTACCGACCCTGGGCGGCAAGAAGGACCTGGCTGCCCTGAGCTATGCCATGAGCCCTGAGTTCCTGGGGGATCGGGTGGGGGCGTTCATTTACGCCATTGGCAGCATGCTGGTCACGGCCCATGGCAATCGTCTCGAGTTCTACATGACCGACGCGATCGACCCACGCTTTGTCAGCAACGCGGCGCGCAACATCGAAAAAGCCACTTGGATACTCAGCCAACGACTGGACAAAGACGGCAAACCGCTGCTGTTTTCCAATGAGATTTCGGAGGAGGGCAGCAATCTCAGCTTTGCCGTGGAGTTTGGAAAAATCGTTGCGCGCCTGGACCTGCTCACCCAAATGCTGGACGAGCGCTACCGGCGGATCGGTCTGAACTATGCCCAGAGCCTGCTCTTTCTTAACTTCCTGCCGGTTCAGTAACGTCAGAGGAAAAGGGAATAAAGATAGATCACATTGGTATAGGTGGTTATAAGAAAAATCGCTATGCTCGCGACCAGATTTTATTTCATGCGGTCGCGCTTAATGGATTTCGGTAATGTCGGTTTAGTCATAGCGGGCTTGGTCGTCGGCTTTATCGTCGGGATGACCGGCGTGGGCGGCGGTTCGCTGATGACCCCCATTCTGTTGTGGTTTGGTATCAACCCTGCAACCGCAGTGGGTACCGATCTGCTGTACGCGGCGATTACCAAGTCCGGCGGTGTATTGGTTCACGCCAAGAACCGTAACATCGATTGGGCCATCACCGGCTGGCTGACCTTGGGCAGTGTGCCGGCGGTAGGATTGACGCTGTGGTTTCTCAGCAGTCTGCACAGTTCGCCCGACGCCATGAACGCGATCATCAAGCAAGCCCTGGGTTTTGTGCTGTTCGCCACCGCCCTGGCGATTCTGTTCAAGAAACGCCTCCTGCAATTTGCCCATGATCGTGCGGGCGGCCACTACAACCCCACCGGCTCGCGGCTCAATGTACTCACCGTCGTCACTGGCCTGATATTGGGCGTCATGGTCGCACTGACCTCCATTGGCGCTGGCGCACTGGGCACTGTCGCACTGTTCATTCTCTATCCATTCCTGGTCACCAAGCGCCTGGTGGGCACTGAAATCGCCCACGCAGTACCGCTGACCCTGGTCGCTGGCCTGGGCCACGCCAGCATGGGCAACATGGACTGGCACATCCTGGGTTACCTGCTGGTCGGCTCGTTGCCGGGCATCTACCTGGGCAGTCACTTGTCGGGCCGCATTTCCGATGAGGTGCTGCGCCCATGCCTGGCAGTGATGCTGGCGATGATCGGGTTCAAGTTGGCGTTCTAACTAACCTGCGCACCAATCAATGTGGGAGCGAGCCTGCTCGCGATGAGGCCGGTACAGCAGAACATCTGCTGGATTGACTGTGCGCCATCGCGAGCAGGCTCGCTCCCACATAAGTTGTGCCCGACTCCTGTCACGAAATTGTTCATCTCCCACGCCACGGTTGCGCAATGACCCCTCTGGCCTAAGCTTCAAGGCAGGCAGGCGCGGTATTGGGCGACTGTCGCGGAACAATCGCCGCCATGCGCAATCAGTACAGCGTAGATATCAAAAGGAGAGGCGCATGCTCATTCGGTCGTTGACCTTCGCTACCTTGTTGGCCATTGCAGGTCCCTTGTTCGCCGCGGATGGCGACTCACCCTTGGCCGCGGACAAGGGCAAATCCCGCCCGTTGATTGTCATCGCGCCGAGCACCGTCGATCCTGCATGGGTCAGCCTGAAAAAAGCATTGGAGGAACCGGCCGGCAAACAGGGTTTTTCCGAGCGCAACCTGGTGCTTTACACCGTGCTCAACACGATGGGGCAGCGCGATGGCAAAGACCTGGACCCGCAAAGCACCATGGCGCTGATCCGTTCACTCAGGTTGGGGGCCGGTGCCCAGACCAAGATCATCCTGGTGGGCAAGGACGGAGAAAAGAAGCTTGAGCACTCAGGTGCGATTGAGCTGAAGGATATCTTCGACACCGTCGATAAACTGCCTCCAGCAGAAAAGGAAGCGGCGGCGCCAGCCCCGACTCCCGCGCCTGAAGCTGCGCCGGCCCAGGAAGGCAAGGGTGCCAAGGCAGGCAAGACGGGCAAACCGGTGACTGCGCCGAAGCCGCTGGAGGATTGATCGGGCAGGCGATGAGCTCCCTTTGTGGCGAGGGAGCAAGCTTCCTCGCCACAGTAATTTGCGTAGCCTATTGTTTCTCCAGCGCCGTCAGGATCTTGTGCGCGGCCTTCACCCGTTCCTCGATCGGGTAGTTTTTGTTTGCCAGCATCACGATCCCCATATCCTTTCCAGGAACGAACGCCGCATAGGCACCAAAGCCACCGGTCGAGCCAGTCTTGTTGATCCAGCTGTCGGCCGGCGCAGGCAGGGGTGGGTTGAGCGGCTCCACTTTTTGTGGCATCAGGGCCATCTGCGGTGCATTGCCGGCCAATAGCGCGTCAAGCGTGACGGGGTAGGGGTAGAACTCCCAACCCAACCCCTGGGTCATGCCATTGGCCATGTAGAACCCGGTATGCGTCGTGGCGATGGCCTGTCGCAGATCGGCGTCCAGCTTTTCAGGCCGCAGGTTAGCCTCGATGAAGCGGATCAGGTCCGATGAACTGGTTTTCACGCCATAGGCCTCGGCGTCCAGCGCTCCCGGTCCGACCCGCACTGGCTTGCCGTCCTTCGCGTAGCCTTGGGCGTAACGGCTCAATTGATCCTTGGGCACCCGTACATAACTGTGCTTGAGGCCTAATCCCGGCATCAGTGTCTGTTCCATCACCTCATCGAACGGTCGTTCCAGGCTGCGGGCCGCCAGGTAGCCGAACAGGCCGATGCTCGGGTTTGAATAGAGCCGCTGGGTACCGGCCGGATAGAGTGGTTTCCAGGTCTTGTAGTAACTGAACATCCGGTCCGGATGGTCCGCTTCGCCAGGAAACTGCAACGGCAGGCCGCCCGGCGTGTAGGTGGCAAGGTTGAGCAGGCTGATGCCTTGCAGGGCGCTGCCGCTCAGCTCGGGGGCGAAGCGACCGGCCGGGTCCGACAGCGACAGCTTGCCTTGGGCCTGGGCGTAGGCGCCGAGGGTGGCGGTGAAGGTCTTGCTGACCGAGCCGATTTCGAACAGCGTCTGGTCGGTCACTGCCTGCTTCGTGTCCTTGGAGGCCACCCCGTAATTGAAGTAATGACGTTCACCATTGTGAGTGATTGCCACGGCCATGCCGGCGATGTCCTGTTGTTTCATCAAGGGCTGGATCACGGCATTGACGGTGTCTTCAACGCGCTCCTGGGCAAAGCCCGTTGTCGTGCCGCAGGCGATGAAAAAAGCGCCCGTAAGTATCGATTTGGCAATGTGCATGTCTGACCGTTCTCCATGAGTCCTGAGGGTGCCAGCCGCTCTGCCAGCAGCTTTGGGGGCACCCAATCTAGGGAGTTTTCCGATGTCCGGCAATCGGGATCCTTGCAGTTCGAACCGGGTTCCGAGTCATCTGACCGGGTTGCAAGAGACTTCCTACGAAAATCTTTAGCGTCCTGGCCTTCGACAGCCCATGGCAAACCACACAAACCACTGGTCGCCGGGTAAACTTGCGCTCTTTCTAAAGGAGTCCACATGAGCTACTACCAGCCCGGCATTCTCGCCACCCCTGTTCCGCCTCAGGCCCGTCACTTGTTTTTTGCCCTGGAATCGGTCGAGGCGCTGCCGGCTGCGATCGATAAGCTTTTGTTGCAAGTCGATGATCGAGTAGTGATCGGCCTGGGCGAGTCGCTGGTCCAGGCGCTGGGTGCGCAGGTCGAAGGCCTGCGGGCGTTTCCGGCCCTGGCCGGCGTGGGCGTGGACAACCCTTCGACCCAGCACGCGCTGTGGTGCTGGCTACACGGCGAAGACCGGGGCGAGCTGCTGCACCGCAGCCGTGCCATCGAGGCCGCTCTGGCCCCGGCGTTGCGCCTGGTGCAGATGAACGAAACTTTCCGTCATATGACCGGCCATGACCTGACCGGTTATGAAGACGGCACTGAGAACCCTCACGATGAAGCGGCCATCGCCGCTGCCCTGGCTCAAGGTGTCGATGGAGTGCGCGGTGGCAGTTTTGCGGCGATCCAGCAGTGGCAACACGATCTGGATGGTTTCGCCGCCATGCAACCCCATGAGCGCGACAACATCATGGGCCGGCGCCTGAGCGACAACGAGGAAATCGACGATGCCCCGGAGTCGGCCCACGTCAAACGCACCGCCCAGGAAAGCTTCGCCCCGGAAGCCTTCGTCGTACGCCGTTCCATGCCGTGGATTGAAGGGGATCGCGCAGGCCTGATGTTCCTGGCGTTCGGTTTCTCCCTCGACGCTTTCGAGGCTCAACTGCGGCGCATGAGCGGCCTGGAGGACGGTATCACCGACGGCCTGTATCGCATGAGCCGGCCGATCACGGGGGGCTACTACTGGTGCCCGCCGTTGCTGGATGGACGTCTGGATCTGCGGGCCTTGAGCCGCTGAGGCCGGCGCCACGCGCAATGGCTTGTGCAAAAGCGCAGCGTGAACGCTATTCTTGGGCCGGACGTCTATCCGTGCAATGGGGAGAGCAAACGTGGATAAAGTCATCGTTATCACCGGTGGCGGCCGCGGGATCGGGGCGGCCACGGCGCTGTTGGCTGCCGACCTGGGCTATCGGATCTGCATCAATTACCAGTCTGATGAAGGCGCCGCGCAGGATGTGCTCGGACAGGTCCGGGCCAAGGGCGCCCAGGCGATTGCCGTGCGGGCGGATGTCAGCATCGAAGACGAAGTGGTCGCGCTGTTCGATCGTGTGGACGCTGAGTTGGGTCGCGTCACCGCTTTGGTGAACAACGCCGGCACGGTCGCTCACAAGTCCCGACTCGACGAAATGTCCGAGTTCCGCATTCTCAAGATCATGAAGACCAACGTGCTGGGGCCAATCCTCTGCGCCAAGCACGCGGTGTTGCGCATGTCGCCCAGGCATGGCGGGCAAGGTGGCAGTATTGTGAACGTCTCCTCGGTGGCCGCCCGCCTGGGCGCGCCGGGCGAGTATGTCGACTACGCGGCCTCCAAAGGCGCGCTGGACACGTTCACCATTGGCCTGTCCAAGGAAGTCGCTGGAGAAGGTATCCGCGTCAATGCGGTTCGCCCAGGTTATATCTACACCGATTTTCATGCCCTCAGCGGCGACCCGGACCGGGTCAGCAAGCTGGAGTCGGCAATCCCCATGGCCCGTGGCGGCCGTCCCGATGAAGTGGCTGAAGCGATTATCTGGTTGCTGTCGGACAAGGCTTCGTATGCGACCGGGACGTTTGTGGATTTGGGGGGCGGGCGCTGAGCTTTGAAATATCAGTTGTCTGTTCTGCCGCCATCGCGAGCAGGCTCGCTCCCACATGAGATCTGCTGAGTAGCTGAGAGATTCGTCTCGCCGCAAACCCACTGTGGGAGGGAGCCTGCTCGCGATGGGGCAATAACAGACAACCCCATATCAAAACGACCGAATAATCCGCCCCAACGTCTCCATGGCTTTCTCCGACACTTCGGTCCACGGGCTGCCGTAGTTCAAACGGATGCAATTGCCGAAACGCCGGGTCGGTGAAAAGATCGGCCCAGGAGCGATGCTGATGCCTTGGGCCAAGGCCATCTGGAACAGTTTCAGCGAGTCCATCTGCTCTGGCAGTTCCAGCCACAGGAAATACCCGCCCGCCGGCTGACTGACGCGGGTCTGTGCGGGGAAGTAGCGGGCGATGGCGGCGAGCATGGCGCTTTGCTGTTCTTCCAGGGCGTAGCGCAGTTTGCGCAGATGACGATCATAACCACCGTGTTGCAGGTAATCGGCGATGGCCGCCTGGGCCGGCATCGAGGCGCACAGTGACGTCATGAGTTTGAGCCGTTCGATCTTCTGTGCGTAACGCCCGGCGGCGACCCAGCCGATGCGATAGCCCGGCGCCAGGCTCTTGGCGAACGAACCGCAATGCATCACCAGCCCTTCGGTGTCGAACGCCTTGGCCGGCTTAGGTGCCTGCTGGCCGTAATAGAGTTCTGCGTACACGTCGTCCTCGATCAGCGGCACCTGATGACGGCGTAGCAACTCCACCAACGCCTGTTTTCTTTCCTCGGGCATGGTCGCGCCCATGGGGTTCTGGAAACTGGTCATGCACCAGCATGCTTTGATCGGGTGGCGCTCCAGCGTCTGCTCTAATACATCCAGATCGATGCCGTCGCGTGGGTGCACCGGAATTTCCACTGCCTTGAGCTTGAGCCGCTCCAGCACTTGCAGGCTGGCGTAGAACGCCGGCGCCTCGATGGCCACCAGGTCGCCGGGCTCGGTGACGGCTTGCAGGCACAGGTTCAAGGCTTCCAGGGCGCCATTGGTGACCAGCAGTTCTTCCATGGGCAGCATCAGCCCGCCGACCATGTAGCGCAGGGCGATCTGTCGGCGCAATTGCGGATTGCCCGGTGACATGTCCGTGACCACCATTCGGGGGTCCATATCCCGCGTTGCGCTGGACAGCGAGCGGGACAGTCGTTGCAGGGGAAACAGGGTCGGGCTGGGGAACGCCGAACCGAACGGTACGGTGGCTGGATCCTTGATCGAGTCCAACACCGAAAACACCAGCTCGCTGACGTCGACTTCGGTGCTGTCGTGCACCTGGGTGCTGATCACCGGCTCGGCGAACGGATTCGGTGTATGGGCGTTGACGAAGTAGCCGGAGCGCGGACGAGCCCGGATCAGGCCACGACGCTCCAGCAGGTAGTAGGCCTGGAACACCGTGGACGGGCTGACGCCGTAGGTCTGGCTGGCATAACGCACCGATGGCACACGCTGCCCTGGGCCCAGCACGCCGGAGCGGATCAGCTCAGCAATGTCGTCGGCGAATTTCTCGTAGCGTTTCATAGCGGGCTCAGCCTTGAGTGACACAGGGTTTGGGCTTTTTAAACGGTGGGAGCGGTCTTGTGGGAGCAAAGCTTGCTCGCGACGCAGGCGACACGGATATCAATAGTAAGGTCGCGTCATCGTTCTTCGCGAGCAAGCTTTGCTCCCACAAGCTCGCTCCCACAGGTGCCGGGCATCTTAAGCCTCAACGATTTATCGGCGCCACAAAGCGGCTCGTGGCCTCACTGAAAGTCCCAGGCTCGTCACTGTCGGCCACCTTGAAGACCATTTCCCGGGAGCCGCTACGGGGCCGTTCGCTGAGCATTGCCACCGACACCGGTACGTCGAGGATCTCCCCCGGCGCCAGGCTCAGTTGCGTTTTGCCCTGCAGGACAAAACCTTCGGCGTCCGCCAGGGACAGCTGATAATCCTGGCGCTGCTGGGTCTTGTTGATGATTTTCAGGCTGTAGATGTTCTCGATCTGGCCCAGGCTGTTTTCGCGGAACAGCCCACGGTCCTTGGTCACGTCCAGCGACACCATGGGGCGTTCTGCCAGCGCCACGGCCAAGGCCCCGATCATCACCAGCAGCACGGCGGTATAGCCAATCAACCGCGGTCGCAGCAGGCGAGTCCGGCCACCTTGCAACTGATGTTCAGAGGTGTACTTGATCAGGCCACGGGCATAACCCATCTTGTCCATGATCGAATCGCAGGCATCGATGCAGGCGGCGCACCCGATGCACTCCATTTGCAGGCCGTCGCGAATGTCGATGCCGGTGGGACAGACCTGCACGCACATCTGGCAATCGATGCAATCGCCCAAACCCACATTGGCCGGGTTCACTTCGCGCTTGCGCGGGCCCCGGATTTCGCCACGTGCGGTGTCATAGGAAATGGTCAGGGTGTCTTTATCGAACATCACGCTCTGAAACCGTGCATAGGGGCACATGTGCATGCACACCGCTTCACGCAGCCAGCCGGCGTTGAGGTAGGTGGCGCCGGTAAAGAACAGCACCCAGAACAGACTGACACCGGCCATTTGCAGGGTCAGAAGTTCTTCGGCCAGCGGGCGGATCGGCGTGAAATAACCGACAAAGGTCAAGCCGGTGAGCAGGCTGATTGCCAGCCACAACGTATGTTTGGCTGAGCGACGCAGCAGCTTGTTCAAGGTCCAGGGCGCCGCCTGCAGCTTGATCCGCTGGTGCCGTTCGCCTTCGGTGATTTTCTCGCACCACATGAAAATCCAGGTCCAGGAACTCTGCGGGCAGGTGTAGCCGCACCACACCCGACCGGCAAATACGGTGATCGCGAACAGGCCGAAGGCGGCGATGATCAGCAGTGCCGACAGCAGGATGAAATCCTGGGGCCAGAAGGTCGCGCCAAAAATGTGGAATTTGCTTTCGGCGAGGTCCCAGAGCACCGCCTGGCGGTCGCCCCAGTTCAGCCACACCGTACCGAAAAACAGCAGGAACAGAAGCCCTGCACCGCTGATGCGCAAGGTGCGGAACAAACCGGTGAAGCTGCGGGTGTGGATCAGGTTATCGGTGGTCCGGGCCTTTATCTTCGTCGGCGCGGGTTCGAAGTGCTGTATCAACTGGACGGGGATTCTTTCGCTCATGGTCGGTCGCTCCTCAGCCTGTAACTGGCCGGCGCACTATGACCATCGAACTGTTTTCATAACAGACTCAGGTATATCGATAAAAACCGGATCAGATGCCGTGAGGCCCTTGCCCTGCGACACTTTGATGCATCCAGATCAGGCGAACAGATCTCGTTGGCGAAGACCGCCGTGGGAGCAAGGCTTGCTCCCACGCAGCCTCTCTGCACAGAGGACGATTTTCTCTTCAATCAAAGGGACAAAGGGATTCAGATCACCGAATCGCTATCAGTCGCCTTGAGGTTCTTACGCCCATCGACCGCCCCGGCCACGGTCAGGGCATCGGCTTGCGCCTCGGTGATGTACACCCGGCCGCCGTTGAGATCCACCGCCGACATGGCTTTTTCCGCATCAGTGATAACGGTCAACTCGTTGGCGGGCCGCTGTTCGTTGAACTCTTCGGTGTCGAAGGTGCAGATTTGGTTGCTATCGATATTGAAACTCATGGTTAGGTTTCCTTCTGGATGTCCTGAACGTTAGGCGTCGGCCCGCAGCCGCGGTTCGTTGCGTCTGATCAGCGGTCGAGCGCACCTCTGGCCTGGCTTGCGGTCCATCGTTTATCGACCGGAAAGAGGACCGTTCATGGACGCCTGGTGGCATGAAGTCTGGATAACCCTGCAATCGGAATTCGCCGATATCACCGATGCGCAGCAGATGACGCGGGTAACCGTACGCCTGCTGATGGCTGCGTTGTTGGGCGGCATCCTGGGTTTTGAGCGTGAACACAAGGGCAAGGCCGCCGGGGTCCGGACCCATATGCTGGTGGCCTTGGGGGCGGCGCTGTTTGTGCTGGTGCCGCAGATGTCCGGCTCCGAGGCTGACGCCATGAGCCGTGTGGTGCAGGGTGTTATCGCCGGCATCGGTTTCCTGGGCGCGGGCACTATCCTCAAGGGCAACGATAGTGACGAAAGCCATGTAAAAGGCCTGACCACCGCCGCCGGCCTGTGGATGACCGCCGCCATCGGTGTCGCCGCCGGGCTGGGGCGCGAGTCCACGGCAGTGCTCAGTACGGTATTGGCGCTGGCGATCTTCAGCGTAATGCCGCTGATTGTCCGGGCGCTGGAGAAGGAGGAAAAGCCGTGACCGCGATCTCCAGCCAGAACACATAATCCTGTGTGGAGCGAGCAAGCCCGCTCCCACAGGTTTTTTGTTATCCACTAGGCTGTTGGTTCAAACCCGCTCCGGCGCCTCGCTCGGCGGGTCGCCCAGAGGAGGCTGGGGATCAAGCGGCGGGTCTTTTTCCGGGATCGGTTCCGGCTCGGGGCCGGGTGGCGGCAGGGTGGGGTCGTCAATGTTGGGGTCGGGTGTTTCAGCCGGGATGGGAATATTCATCAGGACGGGTCTCCGTGACGCACATGGCTTGAGTCGTGCTTAACCTTGTTGACCACCCTGCGCCTGGTTTGATCCCGCTGCCATCGGGGCAAATCACTCTGAACTTTTAACCGTCGGTTCGGTTCGGAGTTTAAGTGAGTTTTTTCAGGGATCCATCCTTTCAAGGACTACTGGGCCTTTACCGCCACAACGTCCATGGGGCGTAAAAGGAGCGATGCTCGATGACTGCTGAACAACACCCGACTGACCTGTCGTACAACCCGCATTTGCCATTGTCCCAGGCCCTGTTACTGCCGCGTATTGCCATTGAAAGCACCATGCCGGTCATCGAAGGCGGGCAATTCGCCGCCAAGGCCGTGGCCGGGCAGGACGTGACGGTGACCAGCAAAGTCTTCGCCGACGGTCATGACAAATTAGCCGTGCATATCCTTTGGCGCGCGCTGAAGGATGAGTCGTGGAACAGCGCGGTCATGACCGAGCTGGGCAATAACGGCTGGCTAGGCCAGTTCAATGTGCCCGAGCAGGGCTTCTATGTGTTCCGCATCGAGGCCTGGATCGACCAGTTCGCCAGTTTCCGCTACGAGCTGGAGAAAAAATTCGCGGCCGGCGTGCCCATCAGCCTGGAATTGCAGGAAGGACGCAATCAGGTGCAGATGGCGGCCGAGCGCAGCGAAGGTGAGCTGAGGGAGCAATTGACCGCGTTGCACCATGAGCTTTCCGGCCTGTTGCCAGCTGAGCAGGTGGCATTGTTCCTGGCACCCCGCAGTGCCGGTCTCATGTCCCAGGCCGATCATCGCCCCTATTTGAGTATCAGCCCGCAATACCCTCTGGACGTCGAACGCAAGTTGGCCGAGTTCGCCAGTTGGTACGAGCTTTTTCCCCGCTCGATCACCGATGATCCCAAGCGTCATGGCACCTTCAATGACGTGCATTCGCGTCTGGCGGTGATCCAGGACATGGGGTTCGATGTGCTGTACTTCCCGCCGATCCACCCCATCGGTCGCAGCTTTCGCAAGGGCCCGAACAACTCCCTCACCGCCGGTCCCGACGATCCGGGCAGCCCTTATGCCATCGGGAGCGAGGAGGGCGGTCACGAAGCGATTCACCCGCAGTTGGGCTCGCGCGAGGATTTTCGGCGTCTGGTGGCCGCGGCGGCCGACCATGGCCTGGAGATCGCGTTGGACTTTGCTATCCAGTGTTCCCAGGACCACCCGTGGCTCAAGCAGCATCCGGGCTGGTTCAGCTGGCGGCCGGACGGCACGATCAAATATGCGGAAAACCCGCCGAAGAAATACCAGGACATCGTCAACGTCGATTTCTACGCCGCGGATGCGATTCCCAGCCTGTGGCTGGAGCTGCGGGACGTGGTGGTGGGGTGGGTCAATGAGGGCGTGAAGATCTTCCGTGTCGACAATCCCCACACCAAGCCGTTGCCGTTCTGGCAGTGGTTGATTGCCGATGTGCGGGCCCAGCACCCTGAAGTGATGTTCCTCGCCGAAGCCTTCACCACGCCGGCCATGATGGCGCGCCTGGGCAAGGTCGGTTATTCCCAGAGCTACACCTATTTCACCTGGCGCAATACCAAGACCGAACTGGCGACGTATTTCACCGAGCTCAACGAATCTCCGTTACGCGAGTGCTACCGGCCGAACTTTTTCGTCAACACGCCGGACATCAACCCGGCGTTTCTCCATGAGTCGGGGCGCGCCGGGTTTCTGATCCGCGCGGCCCTGGCGACCATGGGCTCGGGCCTGTGGGGCATGTACTCGGGGTTTGAATTGTGCGAATCGGCGCCAGTGCCGGGCAAGGAGGAATACCTCGACTCGGAGAAGTATGAGATCCGCCCCCGGGACTTCACCGCGCCGGGCAACATCATTGCCGAAATCGCCCAGCTCAACCGCATCCGCCGGCAAAACCCGGCGCTGCATACGCACTTGGGCCTGACGATCTACAACGCCTGGAACGACAACATCCTGTACTTCGGCAAACGCACCGCCGATGGCAGCAATTTCATTCTGGTGGCAGTGAGTCTCGACCCGCATACCCCGCAGGAAGCCAATTTCGAGTTGCCGCTGTGGGAAATGGGGCTGCCGGACGATGCCCAGACCCAAGGCGAGGATTTGATGAGCGGGCATCGTTGGACGTGGTATGGCAAGTACCAGTTCATGCGTATCGACCCGGCCTACCAACCGTTCGGGATATGGCGGATCAGCGTGGCGTAAGGCTGTGGGAGCAAGGCTTGCCCGCGATGAAGTTGACGCGCTCTTCAGGGGAATCGAGGCGCCTGTATCGCGAGCAAGCTTTGCTCCCACAAAGTGAGGATAAATCCCCTCGCCACAAAAAGGCCCCACGACACAAAAAGACCTTACAAGCCTGTTTCAGCGGCTTTACAGAATTTCTCAGGAGTTGCAAATGGCGAAGAAACCCCGGTCTGCCACCTTTATCAAAGACCCGCTCTGGTACAAGGACGCGGTGATTTATCAGGTCCACGTCAAATCCTATTTCGATTCCAATAACGACGGGATCGGTGACTTTCCCGGACTGATCGAAAAGCTCGACTACATCGCCGATCTGGGCGTCAACACGATCTGGCTGCTGCCGTTCTATCCTTCGCCCAGGCGCGATGATGGCTACGACATCGCCGAGTACCGAGGTGTCAGCCCCGACTACGGCACCATGGCCGATGCGCGGCGTTTCATCGCCGAAGCCCACAAGCGTAATCTGCGGGTGATCACCGAGCTGGTCATCAACCACACCTCCGACCAGCATCCATGGTTCCAGCGCGCGCGCAAAGCCAAGCCGGGTTCGAAGGCGCGGGATTTTTACGTCTGGTCCGACGACGACCACAAGTACGATGGCACGCGGATCATTTTTCTCGACACCGAGAAATCCAACTGGACCTGGGATCCGGTAGCCGGCCAATACTTCTGGCACCGTTTCTATTCCCACCAGCCGGACCTCAACTTTGATAACCCCCAAGTGATCAAAGCCGTACTGTCGGTGATGCGCTACTGGCTGGACATGGGCATCGACGGCCTGCGCCTGGACGCGATCCCGTACCTGATCGAGCGCGACGGCACCAACAACGAGAACCTGCCCGAGACCCACGACGTCCTCAAGCAGATCCGCGCCGAGATCGATGCCAATTACCCCGACCGTATGCTGTTGGCCGAGGCCAACCAGTGGCCGGAAGACACCCAGCTGTACTTCGGCGATGTCGACGCCCAGGGTTTGAACGGTGACGAATGCCACATGGCATTCCACTTCCCGCTGATGCCGCGCATGTACATGGCGCTGGCCCAGGAAGACCGCTTCCCCATCACCGACATTCTCCGCCAGACCCCGGAAATTCCGGCCAATTGCCAGTGGGCGATTTTCCTGCGCAACCACGATGAGTTGACCCTGGAGATGGTCACCGACAAGGAGCGCGACTACCTGTGGAATTACTACGCGGCCGACCGTCGGGCGCGGATCAACCTGGGGATTCGTCGACGTCTGGCGCCGCTGATGGAGCGCGACCGCCGCCGTGTCGAGTTGCTCAACAGCCTGCTGCTGTCGATGCCCGGCACGCCGACCTTGTACTACGGCGATGAAATCGGCATGGGCGACAACATCTACCTGGGCGACCGCGACGGCGTGCGCACGCCGATGCAGTGGTCGATCGACCGCAACGGCGGTTTCTCCCGCGCCGACCCGGCCAGCCTGGTGCTGCCGCCAATCATGGACCCGCAATACGGCTACCAGTCGGTCAACGTCGAGACCCAGGCCGGCGACCCTCATTCATTGCTGAACTGGACCCGGCGGATGCTGGCGGTGCGCAAGCAGTCCAAGGCCTTTGGCCGTGGCACGCTGAAGATGCTGTCACCGAGCAACCGCCGGATCCTGGCTTATACCCGCGAATACACCGGCCCGGATGGCAAGCACGAAATCATCCTGTGCGTGGCCAACGTGTCCCGTAGCGCCCAGGCCGCCGAACTGGACCTGTCGGCCTATGCCGGGATGGTCCCGGTGGAAATGCTGGGGGGCAATGCCTTCCCGCCCATCGGCCAGCTAAATTTCCTGCTGACCCTGCCGCCGTACGGCTTCTACTGGTTTGCCCTGGCAACAGAAAACCAGATGCCAAGCTGGCATGTGGAGCCGGCCCAGAGCCTGCCGGACTTCACCACCCTGGTGCTGAAGAAACGCCTGGAAGAACTGCTTGAAGCACCGTCGCGCACCACGCTGGAGCAAACCATCCTGCCGAGCTGGCTGCAGAACCGTCGCTGGTTTGCCGGCAAAGACAGCGCGATCGAGAAGGTCAATATTGTCTATGGCGTGCGTTTCGGCGATCCACAGCACCCGGTGCTGCTCAGCGAAATCGACGTCACCAGCGCTGGCCAGACACTGCGTTACCAACTGCCCTTCGGTCTGCTGGCCGAAGACCAGGTGGGCGCGGCGTTGCCGCAGCAATTGGCACTGTCTCGGGTTCGCCGGGTCCGTCAGGTCGGTTTGATCACCGATGCGTTCAGCCTGGAAAGTTTCGTGCGGGCGGTTCTGCAAAGCATGCAGGCCAATACGGTGCTGCCTTGCAGCGAGGGCGAGTTGCGGTTTGAACCCACCGAAGGCCTGGCCCCATTGAACTTGGGAGACGAGCCGGAGGTGCGTTACCTGTCCGCCGAGCAGTCCAACAGTTCGGTGGTGGTGGGCGGCAGTCTGGTGCTCAAACTGATCCGCAAAGTGGCGTCGGGCGTACACCCGGAGCTGGAAATGAGTGCCTACCTGACAGCCGCAGGTTTCAGCAATATTTCGCCGCTGCTCGGTTCGGTGATTCGCCGTGACACCGAGGGCGAAGATGCGCTGCTGATGATCGCCCAAGGCTACCTGAGCAATCAGGGCGACGCCTGGGAATGGACCCAGAACAACCTCGAACGCGCCCTGCGTGATGAGCTGGCCGATGCCGTGTCCGAGCAGGAACAGCACTACAACGCCTTGGGCGAACTCAAGGACTTCGCCGGCATGCTCGGCCAGCGCCTGGGGGAAATGCACGAGGTACTGGCTCAGGCCACCGATAACCCGGACTTCGCGCCCCAGGCCACCAACGCCAAGGAGGCCCAGGCCATCGGCAAGGATGTGGCCGCGCAGGTTGAGAACGCCTTGCGCCTGCTCAAGCAGAACCAGGGCCAATTGAACCCGGCGGACCAGGCCTTGGTCGCCCGCTTGCTGGAACACAAGAAGACCGTTCTGGCGCACATCCAGGAACTGGCCGGCAAGGCTGTCGGTGGCTTGCGCATCCGCGTCCACGGCGACCTGCACCTGGGGCAGGTACTGGTGATCAAGGGCGACGCCTACCTGATCGACTTCGAGGGCGAGCCGGCACGACCACTGCATGAGCGCCGCGGCAAGCATAGCCCGTACAAGGACGTCAGCGGCGTGCTGCGCTCCTTCGATTACGCAGCCGCCATGGCGATCCACCTGAACACCGTCGACAGCACCGCCGACGCCGACGCGGCGCGGCAACGGGTGGCTGATCGTTATTTGAAAGAGGCCCGTCAGGCATTTGTTGAGGCATATCGGCTGGCGGCAGCTAGTCTTGCCCATGAGTGGAAGGATGCTGAAGGCGAAGACGCCGCACTGGCGTTGTTCGGCCTGGAGAAGGCGGCCTATGAAGTGGCCTATGAAGCCGAGAATCGCCCCGCCTGGCTGCCCGTGCCATTGCACGGTCTGTACGGGTTATTGAGCGGGCTGAAACCCTTTTCCGACTTAGCCGGACCGATTTAGTGGAGAGAATCATGAGTGTCTCGAACAAAGAACCACAGGGGCAGGCCAAAGAGTCGTTGCTGCCGTCCCCCCATGACATCGACGCGCTGGTGCGCGCAGAACATCAGGACCCGTTTTCCATCCTTGGTCCCCACGGCGATGGTGCCGGCGGGCAGTTCATCCGGGCGTACCTGCCCGGCGCCTTGAGCGTGCAAGTGTTGGCCCGCGAAGGCGACGAAGTCCTGGGCGATTTGCAGCTCAGCGAAACCCCGGGGCTGTTTGTCGGCCATTTCGACCGCGCCCAACCCTACCTGTTGCGCACCCGCTGGGCCGGCGGTGAGCAGGTGGCCGAAGACCCCTACAGCTTCGGGCCACTGCTGGGGGAAATGGACCTATATCTGTTTGCCGAAGGCAATCATCGCGACCTCAGTTCCTGTCTGGGGGCGCAGTTGACCACTGTCGATGGCGTCGACGGCGTGCGCTTTGCCGTATGGGCACCGAATGCGCGACGAGTCTCGGTGGTGGGCGATTTCAACGTCTGGGACGGGCGCCGGCATCCAATGCGCATCCGTTATCCGTCCGGGGTATGGGAGTTGTTCATCCCGCGGCTTGGCGCGGGCGAGGGTTACAAATATGAAATCCTCGGCGCCCACGGCATTTTGCCGCTCAAGGCTGACCCGGTGGCGCTGGCCACTCAAATGCCGCCGGATACCGCTTCCAAGGTCGCCGCGCCGCTGAAAATCGAGTGGCAGGATGGGCAATGGATGCAAGATCGTCGCGAGCGGCAGTTGCCTGGCGCACCGCTGTCGATCTACGAATTGCACGCCGGCTCCTGGCAGTGCGAAATCGACGAGGCGGGAGAAGTTGCCCGGCAATACACCTGGCACGAAATGGCCGAACGGCTGATTCCGTACGTCAAGGACCTGGGGTTCACCCACATCGAGCTGATGCCGATCATGGAGCATCCGTTCGGGGGGTCCTGGGGTTACCAGCCGCTTTCACAGTTTGCCCCGACGGCGCGTTTCGGCTCGCCGGACGATTTCGCGGCGTTCGTCAATGCCTGTCACCAGGCCGACATCGGCGTGATTCTCGATTGGGTGCCGGCGCATTTCCCCACCGATACCCACGGTCTGGCCCAGTTCGACGGCACCGCGCTGTACGAATACGGCAACCCGCTGGAAGGCTTTCACCAGGATTGGGACACCCTGATCTACAACCTGGGACGCACCGAAGTCCATGGTTTCATGCTCGCTTCGGCGCTGCATTGGCTGAAGCACTTCCACATCGACGGCCTGCGTGTGGATGCCGTCGCCTCGATGTTGTATCGCGACTATTCACGCAAGGCCGGCGAATGGGTGCCCAATCGCCACGGTGGACGGGAGAACCTGGAAGCCATCGACTTCCTGCGGCACCTCAATGACGTGGTGGCGCTGGAAACCCCCGGTGCGTTGGTTATCGCCGAAGAGTCCACCGCCTGGCCCGGCGTCAGTCAGAGCACGCAACAGGGCGGCCTGGGTTTCGCCTATAAGTGGAACATGGGCTGGATGCACGATTCGCTGCATTACATCCAGCAGGACCCGGTGTACCGCGCCCACCATCACAACGAACTGAGTTTCGGCCTGATGTACGCGTGGTCCGAGCGCTTTGTCCTGCCTATTTCCCATGACGAAGTGGTGCATGGCAAACGCTCGCTGATCGACAAGATGCCGGGCGATCGCTGGCAGAAATTCGCCAACTTGCGGGCCTATCTGAGTTTCATGTGGGGCCATCCCGGCAAGAAGCTTCTGTTCATGGGCTGCGAGTTCGGCCAATGGCGCGAGTGGAACCACGACCAGCAGCTGGACTGGTACCTGTTGCAATACCCGGAGCACCGTGGGGTGCAGAAGCTGGTGAGCGACCTGAACCGTCTCTATCGCGAAGAGCCGGCGCTGCACGATCAGGACGACGCGCCCCAGGGTTTCCAGTGGCTGATTGGTGACGATGCGGTCAACAGCGTCTACGCCTGGTTGCGTTGGAGCAAGGAAGGCCGACCGGTGTTGGTGGTTGCCAACTTCACGCCTGTGCCGCGCGCGGCATACCGCATCGGCGTGCCGTTTGCCGGGCGCTGGGTGGAATTGCTCAACAGTGACGCCGACACCTATGCCGGTTCCAACTACGGCAACAGCGGCGGTGCCTTCACCGAAGAAGTGCCCAGCCATGGCCAGGCGCTGTCGCTGGAACTCAACTTGCCGCCATTGGCGGTGTTGATTCTGCGGCCGGAGGGTTAGGAGCAGCTCCTATCATGCACTAACCCTGTGGGAGCGAGCCTGCTCGCGATGCGGTTGCGATGTTGGATGTGCCGCCTTCATCGCGAGCAGGCTCGCTCCCACCTGGATAGGTGCTCGGCCAGAAGGTTCGTTCAGCGCACCAGGCACGGCTGCTTGTTGTTGAACGTCCAGCCCGGAATCAGATACTGCATTGCGACCGCATCATTACGTGCGCCAAGCCCCATCCCTTTGTACAGTTCATGAGCCTTGGCCAATTGGTCGGTGTCCAGCTCGATCCCCAGTCCCGGTTTTTTTGGCACCTGTACGCAGCCACCCTGGATCTGCAACGGAGCCTTGGTCAGCCGCTGGCCATCCTGCCAGATCCAGTGCGTGTCGATCGCCGTGATGTCACCCGGTGCGGCCGCCGCTACGTGGGTGAACATCGCCAGGGAAATGTCGAAGTGGTTGTTGGAGTGCGAGCCCCAGGTCAGACCCCATTCGTTGCACATCTGCGCCACTCGAACCGAACCTTGCATGGTCCAGAAGTGTGGGTCGGCCAGGGGAATGTCCACCGACTGCAAGGTGATGGCATGGCCCATTTCGCGCCAATCGGTGGCGATCATGTTAGTGGCGGTTTTAAGACCGGTGGCGCGGCGGAACTCGGCCATCACCTCACGGCCCGAATAACCGTTCTCGGCACCACAAGGATCTTCGGCGTATGCCAGGACCTTGTGCTGGTCCCGGCAGAGGCGGATGGCCTCCTTGAGTGACCAGGCGCCGTTCGGGTCCAGGGTGATACGTGCCTGAGGGAAGCGTTCGGCCAGGGCGGTGACGGCTTCGATTTCTTCGTCGCCCTTGAGCACGCCGCCCTTGAGCTTGAAGTCCTGGAAGCCGTAACGCGAATGAGCGGCTTCGGCCAGGCGCACCACGGCGTCGGCGTCCAGGGCTTTTTCGTGGCGTACGCGGAACCAGTCGTTGTCGGCGTCCGGCTCGCTGCGGTAGGGCAGGTCAGTTTGCTGGCGATCACCCACATAAAACAGATAACCGAGCATTTTCACTTCATCACGCTGCTGGCCTTCGCCGAGCAGGGCGGCTACCGGTACATCCAGGTGCTGGCCCAGCAGGTCCAGCAACGCCGCTTCCAGGCCGGTGACCGCGTGAATGGTGATGCGCAGGTCGAACGTCTGCAAGCCACGACCACCGGCATCCCGGTCGGCGAAGGCTTGGCGTACGGTGTTGAGAATCTTCTGATAGGTGCCGATGGGGCTGCCGACCACCAGCGAGCGGGCGTCTTCGAGGGTCTGGCGAATGCGCTCGCCGCCGGGCACTTCGCCCACGCCGGTGTGGCCGGCGTTGTCTTTGAGAATGACGATGTTGCGGGTAAAGAACGGGCCATGGGCGCCACTGAGATTCAGCAGCATGCCGTCATGACCGGCCACCGGCACGACCTGCATGCTGGTGATGATGGGGGCTTTGGTGGCTTCTTGGGTCTGCATGTTTTTCCCACTCGTTGTTTTTATGCGGGGCATCGCAGGAGGGCGATGTTGATAGACATCATACAACTTGATTTTTTTATCTTACAAGGGAGGCTGGTCGGTTTTTTTGGATGGTTTGCCTTAAAAACTCGGAAACACCTTTATTTGCTGGATTTTTTAGCAAGGAAAAGAAACATGGGGAAGATCAGTTTAGCGCTGGCGGAACCGTTCGATGACTGAGATGATTGCACTTGTCATACAAGCTAAGGGGCGTGGAGTTTTTACCTCACGACCCGCCTGCTCCGTTTCGAGGACCCACGGCCCATGCACCCAGACATCGAGGCAACGCCGCGCAAACGCACCCACAACCTGGCCCATGACCTGGTGGCGAAGCTGAGCCAGAGCATTTTGCTGGGGCAGTTGAAACCGGGGGAAAAACTGCCGTCGGAAGGTGCCATTGTGCAGGCCCATGGTGTCAGCCGCACGGTAGTGCGCGAGGCGATATCCAAACTGCAGGCCTCGGGGCTGGTGGAAACTCGCCACGGCATCGGCACCTTTGTGCTGGAGCAGACCGGTGAGCCGGGCCTGAGGCTCAATGTCGACACCGCCGCAGGTGTGCGGGGGATTCTGGAGCTGCGCCTGGGCCTGGAAACTCAGGCAGCGGCCCTGGCGGCCTTACGGCGCAACGAACGCCAACTGCAGCAGATGCGCCAGGCCCTGGATGATTACCAGCGGTTGCTCAGCAATAACGACAGTTGCGTCGACGCCGACCGGCGCTTTCATTTGCTCATCGCTGAAGCCACGGACAACACCTGTTTTGTCGAAATCATGCAGCACCTGGGCGGTGCGATGATTCCCCGAACCCGGGTGAACGTGGTCGAACGGGGTCAAGCGGACCTAGGGAAACTGGCGCAGTTGGCTAATTTGGAGCACGAGGCCATTTTCAATGCCATCAAACGCCAGGACCCGGACGCCGCCCGCGCCGCCATGTGGCTGCACCTGACCAACAGTCGCGACCGGTTTGGCGCGGGGGCCTGAAGGCTCATCGTCGCCTGACCCACCGCCATCGCGAGCAAGCTCGCTCCCACAGTGGATCGGTGGTGTTCTTCGATTTTGTGCTTAAAACCCAATCCCCCTGTGGGAGCGGGCTTGCTCGCGATAGCGTCGTGACAGTCAACATTGAGTCGGCTGATACATCGCCATCGCGAGCAGGCTCGCTCCCACAGTGGATCGGTGGTGGACGCCAGTCTTGTAATCGCCCGAGATCCCTGTGGGAGCGAGCCTGCTCGCGATGAGGCCGGCAGATCATGCTCAAAACCAGCAGGCAAAAAAAACCGGCGCAACCCAGGTTGCGCCGGTGTGTTGCCAGTGGATGTGCGGATGTTCGTGGGTCCGCGCATTCACTGTCGGGCTCTTTGCCGGTTACGCTCGTTCCAGCGCCAAGGCCACGCCTTGACCGCCGCCGATGCACAGCGTGGCGAGGCCTTTCTTGGCGTCGCGCTTGATCATTTCATGGAGCAGCGACACCAGCACTCGGCAACCCGAAGCACCGATCGGGTGGCCCAGGGCGATGGCACCGCCATTGACGTTGACCTTCTCCATGTCCCATTTCAGCTCTCTGGCCACGGCCAGTGACTGGGCGGCGAAGGCTTCGTTGGCTTCGATCAGGTCCAGTTGCTCCAAAGACCAGCCGGCCTTGTCCAGGCAGCGGCGGGTAGCCGACACCGGGCCGATGCCCATGATTGCCGGGTCTACCCCCGCATTGGCATAGGCGCTGATTTTCGCCAGTACCGGCAAGCCCAGTGCCTTGGCTTTTTCCGCGCTCATCAGCAGCACGGCGGCGGCGCCATCGTTCAGCGACGAGGCATTGCCGGCGGTAACGCTGCCGTCCTTCTTGAACGCCGGCTTGAGCTTGCCCAAGGATTCGGCGGTGGTGCCGGCCCGGGGTTGTTCGTCGGTGGCGAAGGCCACAGGATCGCCTTTGCGCTGGGGAATCAGGATCGGCGTGATCTCATCAGCAAACCGGCCACCTTCAATCGCCGCCACGGCCTTCTGCTGGGAAGCGGCGGCAAAGGCGTCCTGCTCCTCGCGGCTGATCTCGTACTTGTCCACCAGGTTTTCGGCGGTGATGCCCATGTGGTAATCGTTGAACGCATCCCACAGACCATCGGTAATCATGCTATCGATCATCTGCGCATGGCCCATGCGCAGGCCAGTGCGGGCAGCCGGCAGTACGTACGGAGCCAGGCTCATGTTTTCCATGCCGCCGGCAATGATCACCTCGGCATCGCCACAGCGGATCGCCTGGGCACCCAGGTGCAAGGCCTTGAGCCCCGAGCCGCAGACCTTGTTCAGGGTCAGCGCCGGCACCGCGTGGGGTAGGCCGGCGAGGATCGACGCCTGGCGCGCCGGGTTCTGCCCGCTGCCAGCGGTTAGCACTTGGCCAAGAATCACTTCATCGACTTGCTCGCCGGACAGACCGGTCTGTTCCAGCAACCGACGAATCACCGCGGCACCGAGTTGCGGTGCGGGAATGGAGGCCAGCGAACCCTGGAAACTGCCAATGGCGGTACGGGTGGCGGCGACAATCACGACTTCTTGCATCGAATCTCTCCTCACTGGGCAGCGAACTGCATTTCAGGCACGTGGTCCGGCACGATCAGTTTGCCGGCAGTCTTGGCGACGATTTCCTCGACGCTGACGCCTGGGGCACGTTCTTTGAGAATGAAGGCGCCGTCCTGGATTTCCAGGTAGGCCAGGTCGGTCAGCACGCGCTTGATGCAACCGGCACCGGTCAGCGGCAGGCTGCACCGGGGCAGCAGTTTCGACTCACCGTCCTTGGACGCGTGAGTCATGGTGACGATGATGTTCTCGGCACCGGCCACCAGGTCCATCGCGCCGCCCATGCCCTTGACCAGCTTGCCAGGGATCATCCACGAGGCAATGTTACCTTCCACGTCTACCTCGAAGGCGCCCAGCACGGTCAGGTCGATGTGCCCGCCACGGATCATGGCAAAGGATTCTGCCGAAGAGAAGATCGAGGCGCCGATGCGTGCGGTGACGGTCTGCTTGCCGGCGTTGATCATGTCGGCATCGACCTCGGCTTCGGTAGGGAACGCGCCCATGCCGAGCAGGCCGTTTTCCGACTGCAGCATGACTTCCATGCCTTCGGGGATGTAGTTGGCGACCAGGGTCGGAATGCCGATGCCCAGGTTCACGTAGTAGCCGTCCTGCATTTCGCGGGCGACGCGTTGAGCCATTTGTTCGCGGGAAAGTGCCATGTTGTTATTCCTTCATTCGGGCCGGGGGCAGGGGATCACTTACGCACGGTGCGCTGTTCGATGCGCTTTTCGAACGTGCCGCAAATGATCCGGTCGACGTAGATGCCTGGGGTATGGATCTGCGTCGGGTCCAGCTCGCCCGGTTCGACGATTTCTTCGACTTCAACCACGGTGATCTTGCCGGCTGTGGCCGCCAACGGGTTGAAATTCTGGGCGGTATGGCGATAGACCACGTTGCCGAAATGGTCGGCTTTCCAGCCTTTGACGATGGCGAAGTCGCCGGTGATGGATTCTTCCATCAGGTACTGGCGGCCATGGAATTCACGCACTTCCTTGCCTTCGGCCACTGGCGTGCCGACCCCGGTGGCGGTGAAGAAGGCCGGAATGCCCGCGCCGCCGGCGCGCATTTTTTCGGCGAGGGTGCCTTGCGGGGTGAGCACGACTTCGATTTCGCCGCTCAGCAGCTGCTTTTCGAAAAGAGCGTTTTCGCCGACGTAAGACGCGACTACCTTGCGGATCTGCCGATCTTCCAGCAATACACCCAGACCGAAACCGTCGACGCCGCAGTTATTGGAAACCACGGTGAGGTCGCGGATGCCCTTGCGCTTGATCTCGGCGATCAGATTCTCCGGGATGCCGCAGAGGCCGAAGCCGCCGGCGATCACCGTCATGCCGTCTTGCAAGCCTTCCAGCGCTTCTTCGTAGCTACTCACACGTTTGTCGAAACCTGCCATAGACACCTCTTTTATTCTTGATGGGGTCGCAATGAAATGCAGTGTTGCGCCAAGTCATATATTTGTTAAGTTGATTTTTAGGTTTGATTGATTGATAAAACTCAATAATTGCCGCGATCCGCTTGCGGCTTGAAACTGACCGCTTGCCGTCGGGAGCGCAGCGACCCATGACCCTCAAGCAAATTCGCGCTTTCCTCGCCGTGGCCCAAAGCCTGAGCTTCGCCGTGGCCTGCGAGCGGCTGCACCTGTCCCAGTCGGCCCTGAGCTTGACCATCAAGGCCTTGGAAGAAGGCTTGGGCGGGCGCCTGTTCAGTCGCAATACCCGCAACGTGGCGCTGACGCCAGAAGGCGAATCGCTGTTGCCCCTGGCCCGGCGCCTGGTTGCCGATTGGGACAACGCCGAGGATGAAATGCGCCAACGCTTCACCTTGCAACGCGGCCGCGTCACCTTGGCGGCAATGCCGTCCTTTGCCGGCAACCTGCTGCCGCCGATCCTCAGGACCTTCCGCGCCCGCTATCCGAATGTCAACGTCACGGTCAACGATGTGATCAACGAACAGGTGCTGGAAATGGTTCGTGATCGGCACGTTGAACTGGGGGTCGCGTTCGAGCCGATGCAGAGTTCGTCGCTGGCCTTTACCCCGTTGTATCTGGACCGCTTCGTCGCGGTGGTGCCGCTGGACTCGCCACTGGCGCAGCGCAGTGAGATCCAGTGGCAGACGCTGCTGGAGCAGCCGTTTATCACGCTGCAAAGGCCCTCCACCGTGCGGGTGATGCTGGAGGAGCATTTGCAAAGCCGAGGCATGAAACTGCCGGTGGAATTCGAGAGCCATCAGTTGGCGACAGTTGGACGGATGGTCGCCAGCGGGTTGGGGGTGAGTGCGGTCCCGGCGCTGTGTGTCGGGCAGATGCATGAGCTGGGCGCCCGCTGCATTACCCTCAGCGATCCAGTGATAGAACGGGCCATCGGTGTGCTGACCAAGCCGGGGCATGAACTGTCGGCGGCGGCGCAGGCGTTGTTCGATACGCTCAGGGATCAGGACATCGGTGCGCAGTTGACCACGCGGTAAACCACGGTTCACTTGTGGGAGCGAGCCTGCTCGCGATAGCGGTGGTTCAGCTAGCCTCTATGCTGGATGTGCCGCCGCAATCGCGAGCAGGCTCGCTCCCACAGGGGGGCTGCGGTGCTGTTAGAACTGGCGTTGAGTCAGCAGCGGCAGCAGTTGCTCACAAGGCTCTTCAAACTTGAGATCCAGCAACTCATCGGCGCGTGTCTTGCCTCGGTTGATCGCCAGCAGCGGCTTGCCCCGTTCCTTGATCGCCCGGCACAGGCGAAACGCCGACCAAGCCATCAGCGACGAGCCCACCACCAGCAGGCCGTCCGCCTGTTCGACGGCTTGCATGGCGCGAGTGGCGGTGACGGCGGCGACGTTTTCGCCGAAAAACACCACGTCGGGTTTCAAGCGCTCGCCGTCGCAATGAGGGCAGCGGGGCACCTGGAAGCGCGCCTCGAACGCGGCATCCAGCAGGGTATCGCCGTCCGGCGCCTGAACCGCGTCGACACCGGCCAGGTAAGGATTCTGCGCTTGCATCAATAGCTGGATCTGCTGGCGCTCGCTGTGCTGCTCGCAATCCAGGCACACCACCCGATGCAGGCTTCCGTGAAGTTCGATCACGTCGTGGCTGCCAGCCTGGTCATGCAGGGTGTCGACATTCTGGGTGATCAGGCCGCTGATGCGTTGGTGCGCCTGCAACATCGCCAACGCCTCGTGGGCCACGTTCGGCCGGGCCTGACGGACCCGCGGCCAGCCCAGCATCGCCCGCGCCCAGTAGCGCCGCCGTGCTTCGGGTTTGGCGAGAAACTCCTGGTACATCATGGGTTGCCGACCCCGTCGCACACCCTCGCTGTCCCGGTAGTCGGGAATGCCCGACGGGGTGCTGATGCCGGCACCGGTGAGCACCAGAAAACGGCGCCCGGCCATATGCTCCAGCAATTGATCGATCGGTTGACGGTGAAAGTCGTCGGGCATAGAGGTCGCTCCGCTGGCCTGGAGTCGTTGAGGTTAGCACCGTGGTTCGTCGAGAGGGCGGTGGGAATGCCTTTCGTCGCACTGCGTTGTTGTTTCTTCAAACTTTCCCCGGTTGCGCGACATCCACCTCTTGACGGCACTTCAAAACTGTCGCGCTCCAAGGCAGTGACGACCCTGGCTAAGGAGAAGCAAATGGCTACGCCTAAAGAGAACCTGTTGGATTGGCTCAACGACGCCCATGCCATGGAACAGCAGGCGGAAAAAATGCTCAAGGCCCAGGCCGAGCGCCTGGAACACTATCCGCAGCTCAAGGCCCGGATTGAGGAGCACCTGCAGGAGACCCTCGGGCAACAAAAACTGGTGGAACAATGCATCCAGCGCCTGGGTGGCAGCACTTCGATGCTCAAGGACATGGCCGGCAAACTCATGGCCTTCGGTCAGGCGGTGGGCGGTATGACGATGAGCGATGAAGTGGTGAAAGGGGCCATGAGCGGCTACGTGTTCGAGAACCTTGAAATCGCCTCCTACACGGTACTCATTGAAGCAGCAAAAGTGGCCGGCGATATGGAAACACAGAGGGCTTGCGAACAGATCCTGCCGCAGGAAGTCGCCATGGCCGAATGGCTGCGCGAGCACCTGCCGCAGATCACCCAAGCGTTTCTGGAGCGTTCGGCCAACCCGCACACCGAAGCCAAACGCTGAGCGTGAGAAAGCGGCCGGCGAGGTGTGTCGGTCGCTTTTAACGCGCCGAGAGAGGAGGCGTATGAAACAGACCACCGGTGAAGTACGGGCCATCAATCGACAGAGAGCAATGGTCGGTGTGTACGTCGAGGAAGAAGACAACCACACAGTCCTTGAGCTCGATTCCGCCAACGACATCGATATTGGTGACGTCATGGAGTGGGACAGTGGCAAGGCCTTGGGCACCCAGTCTTATCGCAACCTGACCAAAGGCTGGACCGCCGAGGTCTATGTGGCGAACCATGGCGTTGCGGCGGCGAACCTTGAGGTTCAATTGCTGGTGTGATCCTGACGACAGCTTTAAAACCGGAACCCAGGAGAACGAACATGAGCGAGTTAAAGTGCGGTTGCCCCGATTGCCAATGCGATGTGGACCCGCAACAGGTGTTCAATCGCGATGGCGAGGCCTATTGCAGTCAAGCCTGCGCCGACCAACATCCAAACGGTGAACCTTGTCCGGCACCGGATTGCCATTGCGAACGCAGCGGCAAGATCGGCGGGCCAGATGGGAATGGCAATTAACGGGATGACGCGTTGGAGGAAACGTTTACGACCAGCGATCCCATTTCATCCTGAATATAAACCGAGATTGCGGCCCGCTAACGATGGGCATCGCTCAAGTTGAGTAGTTGAATTCATTATTGGGCGTCATTTGTTTGAAAGGCCGTTGTAACTCGACGCCGCAGTGAGAGTGTGGGATTGCATGAGCCGTTCGTCGCTGTTTTCAAGATGTGTTTAAAACCTTGTCGGCGCCAGACTTTCAGATTGTTAGGAGTCAGCAGGTTCGCAACATCAACTAACGAGGTGAATGAAATGGCTAATACAGGAAATAAGAATCCTGGCAATTTCGCTAACGATCGTGAAAAGGCATCGCAAGCCGGGAAGAAGGGCGGCCACGTGTCAGGTGGTAACTTCGCGAATGATCCGCAGCGCGCATCCGAGGCCGGGCGCAAGGGGGGGCAAGCTTCGGGCGGCAATTTTGCCAATGACCCGGAACGAGCAGCCGCCGCCGGCCGAAAAGGTGGCCAGGCCTCGGGTGGCAATTTTGCCAAAGACCCTGAGCGGGCCTCCGAGGCCGGTCGAAAGGGCGGTCAGGCATCCGGCGACAACGTTGCCAGCGACCGATAGTCAGTTTCCGAAATAAGTCAAAAAGGCCCTGGAAACAGCGAGGATGATGGGCGCAACTCTGAATACCCAATGACGTTACGGGCCCTGTGTTAATCGCATGGGGCCTGTCGGATTTATATACAACGGGATCGCGGCAAGGAATGTCTTCAAGCGAGAGGGAGTGTAAGTTGTTCAGTTACCTGGCATTTCTGCAAGTGCGCCTTACCGATTACCGTTCGTCTCGTTTATTAAATAAAAGATAAATTTTAACTGTTTAACTTCTTCAGATTTTCTGTGGGCCTGCCCCCGGCAGTGTCCCTTTGGCTTGTGTCCTGAACGAGGAGTTTCATCATGTTCTTACATAACAAAAGACTGCAGTACACCGTACGTGTCGCCGAGCCTAACCCAGGGCTGGCTAATCTGTTGCTTGAACAGTTCGGCGGTGCCCAGGGCGAGTTGGCGGCGGCGTCGCGCTACTTCACCCAGGCCCTGTCCGAGGATGATCCCGGCCGCAAGGATCTGTTGATGGACATTGCCACCGAAGAGCTCAGTCATCTGGAGGTGATCGGCTCGATCATTGTGATGCTCAATAAAGGCGCCAAGGGCCGAATGGCCGAGGGTGTGGAAAAGGAAGGCCAGCTGTACCGGGACATCAACGGAGCCGGCAACGACTCTCACATCACCAGCCTGCTTTATGGCGCCGGTTCCCCGCTGACCAATTCGGCCGGTGTACCTTGGACAGCCGCTTACGTCGACACCATAGGTGAGCCGACAGCGGACATGCGGTCCAACATCGCCGCCGAGGCACGGGCGAAAATCATCTATGAGCGCCTGATGAATCTCACCGATGATCCTGGGGTAAAAGAAGCGCTGGGCTTTTTGATGACCCGTGAAATCGCGCACCAGATGTCCTTTGAAAAAGCCCTGCACTCGATCCAGCCGAATTTCCCTCAAGGTAAACTGCCAGGCATGCCAGAGTTCACCAACGTGTACTTCAACATGTCCCAAGGCGAGCCTTCGGTGCGTGGCCCATGGAACCAGGGCGATGAGTGGGAATTCGTCGAGAACCCAACGCCGGCGGTGGATGGCGGCGATGGTCTGGCAAGTGTGCAACTGAGCAAGAAAGACGAAGCGCTGCTGATGGACATGAAGGCGCGGACCATGTCCAACCCGGAAAGCGACCCCATGACAGGTGCCGACTTGGGTTCAGGGATGCAAGGTGACAAACTGTAGAAAACCGGCGAGGGGGCCTGGCTCCTTCGCCTGAAAATTGCGTTTGAGCGTACCCTCGTTGCGGGACGATCAGACATGACCTGGCGCAAAACCAGTAAGGATATTCGATGGACCAGCCCACCTCCCGGATCCGATCGCCCTGGCGTACCTGGCTGGATCCTGTGCAAAACAACCTGCTGCTGGGGGTGAGCTTCTGGCTGGGGCTGGCGGTGATCGCCGCGTTGTTGCTCTACAGCGGTTACAACGCATTGGTGGGGGCCGACCGGCACAACCTGGGCTACGCCGTTCTGGGCGGCACTGCCGGTTTCGCCGCCACGGCGCTGGGCGCGTTGATGGCGGTGGTGCTGCGTGATATCTCCTCGCGGACCCAGGACATCATGCTCGGTTTCGCCGCGGGCATGATGCTCGCTGCCAGTTCGTTTTCGCTGATCCTGCCAGGTATCGAAGCGGCACAAAGTATCGTGGGCAATCAACTGCTCGCCGCGTTTGTCGTTGTGGTCGGCCTGGGTCTGGGCGTGCTCCTGATGATCGGCCTTGACCGTTTCGTGCCCCACGAACATGAAGTGAGTGGCCGGCGCGGTCCGCAATCGGAACGCATCAACCGTGTCTGGTTGTTCGTGCTCGCCATCACCTTGCACAATTTGCCCGAGGGCATGGCCATCGGCGTCAGTTTTGCTAACGGTGATCTGCGGGTCGGCATGCCCCTGACCACTGCCATTGCGATCCAGGACATCCCCGAAGGGCTTGCCATCGCCATGGCGCTGCGAGTCACCGGGATCAGTGCGCTGCGTGCCGCGCTGATCGCGGTGGGCTCGGGGCTGATGGAGCCGCTGGGTGCGGTGATCGGGTTGGGCATGTCCTCGGGCGTGGCCGTGGCGTATCCCATCAGCCTGGGGCTGGCGGCGGGGGCCATGATCTTCGTGGTGTCCCACGAAGTGATTCCGGAAACCCACCGCAACGGCCACGAAACGCCAGCCACGCTGGGGTTGATGATGGGGTTTGCGGTGATGATGTTCCTCGACACGGCACTGGGTTAGCAGGCCGTCGAGCACTGAACCACGAAGGGTATCAGCAGGATCGAAATCGGGCCTGGCGAATGCGCCAGGGCCCGATTTTTTTTGTGCCCGCAGACAAACCAGCGGCCTGTGATACCGCACGGCGTCCCGCAGTGAAACTCGTTTGAACTACGCCTCAACCTGCTCCGTCATCTGTACTGAGAGGCACGTAGTCGGGCACCCCTCGGGGCTTCCCGGTATCGAGTATTCATCACGGAGGCGATGGGCAGACATGACTATCCCGGACAACAACCCAGAGCGAGAAAACGGCACGTCGGGCCAGGCCCGACCCGAGGATCACCTGAACCACATCAAGGACGACGTGAGCGAGGCCATAGGCAGCGCTCGTGAGCAGGCCGATGCGCATTTCGGCCAATACCGCGATACGGCAGCGGATCAGATCGATGCACTGGCGCGTGGTGCCAAGTCAGCCGTGTCGGAAATCGAAGCCAACGACACCCTGGGCCTGTCCCACTATCTGGCAGACATGGCCGATTCGATGAGCGGCCTGTCCAGCAAATTACGCCACATGAGCGCCGAGCAATTGCTGCACGATGGTTCTCGACTGGCTCGGGAAAACCCGGGTCTGTTCCTGGTCGGCAGCGTAGCGGTGGGGTTTGGCCTGTCGCGGTTTCTGAAGGCCGGCAGCTCGCCTGTCCCGGCCGAAGTAGTCGATCCCGCCGCCGGCCACTCAAGCCCGCCAAGCGGAGGATTTGCCGCCCGTGGACCCTTTGATCCGAACCCGGATCCTATCGCACCGGGCGTCAATTCTGCCGGCGGCCACGCCACCGCCAGCACTCCCGCTGCGTCCGGCACCCAGGACCAGCCCAGTGATGCCACTACCGGCTCGTTGCCCGGTTCGGCCAATACCCGAGGAGAATTGCAATGAACCGACCAGACCCAGATATTCAGCGTCCCGTCGGGACGTCGGTGCCCGATCACGATGCGTCGGTGATGGGGCTGTTAAAGCAATTGACCCACGAAGTCCCCTCGCTTTTTACCAAGGAGCTGGCACTGGCCAAGGCCGAATTCCAAGCGAGCCTGAACACTTTGAAAGCGGGTATCGCCGGGGTGGCCGGTGGCGCGATGGTGCTGCTGGCCGGTTTTATCATCCTGCTGATGGCGGTGGTCTACGGCTTGAGCACTATCATGCAGCCCTGGCTCGCGGCGTTGATCGTCGGCGCAGTGGTCATGATCATTGGTTTCATTATGGTGCAGTCGGGCAAGAAGCAATTCGAACCGTCCCACTTCAAGCCTGAGCGAACGCTCGATGCGTTGAACAAAGACCAGGAAGCCCTGCGGAGGAAAGTCTCATGAAGGATGAATTCAAAACCGAATCCCAGAAGAGCCCGGAAACCATCGAGCGCGAGATCGACGAGCAACGGGCCCACATCAGCCATATCGTCGACGCCCTGGGCAGCAAGTTCACGCCGGGGCAGATGCTCGACCAGGCGCTGACCCTGGCCAAAGGCAACGGGTCGCAGTTTTTTGGCAACCTGGGTACCACCGTGCGCAACAACCCGGTACCCACCGTGCTGACCACCGTGGGGCTGTGCTGGCTGATGCTGGGTCAGAATCGTCCGCCACGGGTCGGTTATCGCGTCGGGCCGGACCAGGATGCCAGCGGCTGGAGCGAAGGGCTTGCCGGTGGCCTGGACAGTGCCAAGGAGCATCTGCACAGCACCACCGATTCGTTGCGCGACGGGTTTCATCATCTCAAGGACAAGGCTTCGCATTTGGCCGACGGTTTGGGCGCCAGCGCCAGCCATGCCCGGAGCAAAGCTCACGAGACGGGTGAGCGCGTGGCCCATGGCTCGCAGGACCTGGGTGATCAATTCAGCCGTCTGCTCAAGGAGCAACCGTTGATGATGGCGGCCGCGGGAATCGCGCTGGGCGCCATGCTCGGCGCCGCACTGCCCAGTACTGCCACTGAGCAGCGGGTGATGGGCAAGACCAGCGCCGATCTGGCCGACAAGGCCAGGCAAGCGGCACGCGAGGGGTATGCAACGGTGCGCGATAGCGTGAGCAAGACCACCGAGCATCGTGACGAAACTTCACCGCGTGCTCAGGCGCGTTCCGGTACGGACCTGTCTGAGGGGCTGGGCACGTCTTAAGTTGAACGCGGTCCACGGCGCAGGGCCGGCAACGCCTGCGCCGGGTGCCTGTCGAGCCTGACAGTAGCCAAAGTCCGGTGACCGGTATTTCATGGCTCCATCGTCAACGTTCCGGGGAGACTGCACATGAAGCACCGGGTCAGGTTTTCGGGCCATCTGATCTTCATCGGATTTGGCTCCATTACCCGGGCCACGCTGCCGCTGCTGTTGCGGCAGGATCACGTCCCGGTCAATCAGATCACGGTCATTGCGCCCGTGATCGAGAAAAATATCTGGTTCAAGGAGCGGGGCATTTGCTTTGTCCGCAAAGCGCTGACTGAACACACCTTCACGCAGACTCTGGACCGCTTCATCAAACCCGGCGACTTCATCGTCAACCTGTCGGTGGAAGTCAGTTCGCTGGCCCTGATGATTTATGCCTTCGGCAAGGGCGCGCTGTACCTGGATACCTGCATTGAGCCTTGGGCCGGTGGCTACGATGACCCTTCATTGGATTTATCGCATCGCACCAATTACGCGTTGCGCTACCAGATGCTGGGCCTGCGCAAAAAACTGGGCCATGGCCCGACCGCCGTCGTGGCCCATGGCGCCAACCCCGGTTTGATCACTCATCTGCTCAAGGCTGGCCTGGTGGAACTGGCCGTGCAATTGAACCATCGCTTGCCACAGAACCGCGAAGGCGTGGACTGGGCCAGGCTGTGCATGGAGACAGGCATCAAGGTGATTCATTTTGCCGAGCGCGACACTCAGCGCTCCAGCCGCCTCAAGCAGGACGATGAGTTCGTCAATACGTGGTCGGTGGAAGGCTTGATCAGCGAGGGCCACCAACCGGCCGAGTTGGGCTGGGGCACCCACGAGCGCACCTGGCCAACGTCTGCCAGGCGCCACCGCTTCGGCAGTCGCAATGCCATCTACCTCGAGCGCCCGAGCGCCACTGTGCCGGTCAAGACCTGGACACCGTTGGGCGGGCCGTGCCTGGGGCTGATGATCACCCATCACGAAACCGCCTCTACAGCAGATCTGCTAACACTCAAGGACCAGCAGAAACTGATCTATCGCCCCACACTGCATTACGCCTATCACCCGTGCAACGATGCCTTGCTGTCGATCCATGAGTTGATCGGTCGAGGCTGGCAGAGCCAGCATCAGCAACGGATTCTCAACGGTGAAATCGACAGCATCGGAGCCGATGCGCTGGGCGTCTTGCTGATGGGGCATGAACTCAATGCCTACTGGTTCGGCTCGGTATTGACCATCGATGAAGCCCGGGCGCTCTTGCCCTTCAACAATGCCACCAGTTTGCAAGTGGCGGCGGGGGTTTTGTCGGGGATTGTCTGGGCGGTGGAAAACCCGGATCGCGGCGTCGTCGAGCCAGAGCACATGGACTACGAACGTGTGCTGGAAGTGGCCAGGCCTTACCTCGGCACCTTGGTGGGCAAGCAGACCGACTGGAGGCCGACCGGCGCGGTGCACACGTGTTCCCTGGACGGGGCGGCGGATGATTGGCAGTTCGAGCATTTCACGCGGTTTTGAGCGAGACGCCAACCGCGAACGCAGCCGCCTAAGCACAAAATCGGCATCGTCCTCGCTACACAAAACGGCAGGCTTCAGAAGCGTTGCACGGAAAACCGCTCGAGCCAGTCGGGGGCGGTGCCGGCGATGCACTCGGTGACCAGTTGTCCGGTCGCTCCGGCAAGGGTCAGGCCCAGGTGTTGATGGCCGAAGGCGTAGATCAGTCGTGGCTCGTGTGGTGAGGGACCGATGACTGGCAGCGAGTCGGGTAGCGATGGACGAAAACCCAGCCAGCGGCGGGCAAACGGTTCCTTCAGGCCAAGCACGCGGCGCACATGCTGCTCCAGATAATCGAAGCGGCGAGGATTGGCCGGATCATGGATCGAACCCAGTTCCACCGTGCCGGCTACGCGCAGGCGTCCGGCCATGGGCGTCATGTAGAAAGCACTTTCCACCGGGCAGCAAGGGCGATTGAGCAGGGTGTCTGGTAGATCGAATTCGATGTGATAGCCCCGTTCGGTGTCCAGTGGTATGCGATCGCCCATCTGTGCCGCCAGTGCACCGGACCAGGCCCCAGCGCACAGTACCACCCGGTCGGCCTGGTAGTGCTGGCCCTCGGCGCTGTGCAGATGAAGCCCGTTGGCTTTGCGTTTTATTCCGGTAATCGTCGCCTTGCGCAGCGCTCCCTCGGCCACCAGCGGCGCTGCCAGGGTTTCGATAAACCGCTTCGGATCGTCCATGTGGGATGATTCGGGAAACAGGAGCCCGGCCACTGACTGGCCCGCCAGCGCCGGTTCGAGTTGTTCGACTTCAGCGACGCTCAACACCTGCTGGGCAATGCCCAGCGAACGCCGCAGTTCGATGGCAGCTTGCGCGGCTGCGAACCCTTGACGGGTGCCGTAGGTATACAGGCAGCCCCGGTGCTGCAAGCCTTGCCTGGCGAGCGGCGTGTCAGCCAGCAATGGCTCATACCCGCTGTAAGTACGTTGCAGGATCGTCGCCAGCGCCTGGGTGTTTGCGGTGCAGCGCGAGGCCCGACATTCATTGAGAAAGCGCAGCAGCCACGGCATCAGACGTGGCAGTCGGGCCCAGTTGATCACGAAAGGCGAATCACTGGAAAACAGCAGGGATGGAATGGCTCGCAGCAACGCAGGCTGGGCGATTGGCATCACCCCGTACGGCGCCAACGTCCCGGCGTTGCCATACGAAGCGCCGGCGGCAATGCCGTCGCGCTCCAGCACCACCACTCGATAACCCTGGCGGCGTAACCAGAGCGCCGTGGCCACGCCAACCACACCGGCACCGATAACGGCGATTTCGCAATGAATGGGCTGTGTCATCACGGCTCAGATCCGGTTGTGCATGTGAAGGTGACCCTGGCGCGCCAATTGGCTGATCACGGTCAGGGCCTTGACCAGTTGCTCACGGGACAATGCCGCCGAGATGTTGATGCGCACCGCTTGTGGTGACAGTTCCGGGCTGAGGGTAAATGCCCCGCCCGGCAGCAGCACCACGCCCTGCTCCTGGCAGAGGCGGGCGAAGCGTGAGCTGTTCCAGGGTTCGGGCAGCAGCAGCCAGGCGTGGGTGCCGGTGGCGCTGTGCTGAAACGCCAGGCCTTGCAGATGCGTGGCCAGCAAGGCTTGGCGAATGCGCAGTTCTTCGCGCTGTTCCGAGACCAGTTGCTCGGCCAGGCCTTCCTCGATCAGTCGTGTGGCGATCAGCGCGGTCAGCGGCGAGTTGCTCCAGCAGTCGATGCGTTGCATGGCCGCGATGCCTTGCAGCAGCGCAGGCGGGGCCATGACAAAGCCCATGCGCAAGCCGGGGGCGATGCATTTGGACAAGGCGCTGATATAAATCGTTTGTTCGGGCAGCAAGGCAGCGAAGGGCAGGGGCGACTGCTCCAGCAACGGCCTGTAGACATCATCCTCGATCACCAGCACATCGGTCTGGCGGATGACGGCCGCCAGGGCTTCGCGACGCTCGGCGTCGAGGGTGATTGCCGTGGGGTTGTGAATCGACGGTATCAGAAACAGCAACCGCGGCTGATGCTCGGCGCAGGCTTGGCGCAAGGCTTCGGGACACATGCCTCGCGCATCGGCATCGACCCCCAATAGATTCAGGCCGAGGGTACGGCACAACCCGTTGATGCCCTGGTAGGTGATGTTGTCGGCTAGCACCGTGTCGCCACTGCTGGTGAGGCTGCGCAGGGTGTGGGCAATGCCGTGTTGCGCGCCCTCGGCGATCAGTATGTGTTCAGCCTGGGCCTGGACGCCGGTGTGCTGCAACCATTGCGCAATGGCCTGCCGGGCCCAGAGCGGTCCCTCGCTGGGATGGTAATCCTTCATGTCGACAAAGCGCGGGTCGTCGGCCAGGCGCGGCAACAACTGGGAGAGTACCCGGTTGTAGCCGTCCGTGGCAGGGCGGTTGACGCTCAAGTCGGCGGTGCCGGGGTCGTTGCTGGGAGCGGACTGGAACTGCGCCGCCGGATGACGGCCTTGCGCCACTTGCGTGCCGCGGCCGGGCCGGCTTTCCACCAGGCCCTTTTGCTGCAGCACCGCCATGGCTCGGGTCACCGTGGTGATGTTCACCCCCAAGGCGCTGGCGAATTCACGATGGGGTGGCAGCCGATCACCTGGTTTCAACTGACCGTGAAGGATTGCATGGGTCAGCGAGTCGGCCAGCTGCGCGTACAGCGTCTCGGACTTTTCCCGATGCAGGCTGGCGTGGTTTTTCAGTTCCTTCAGCAGTTTTTCAAATTGACTCATGGGCCCTTAATCCTGGTTGTCATGCTTTTTTGTGCGCCTTAAAGCTGACTTGTCATGCTTTTTATCCGATAAAAAGGCCATTGACAAGCCAAAATAGCGTGATTAGTGTGTGAATTGTAATGCTTGTAATGCACCTAAGCATGACAAGTGGATGATCCATTCTTCAAACCGTTGATCTGCACCAGCGCTGCATGGACGTCGAGGCAGGGAGGGGCTCAGGGACAGAGCAAGGTCGTGGTTGAGTGTGTATGGCTTGTACCGGTCAAAAACAATCAGTTGCCAATAGGTGAAGCTATGTCCGATTCCAAATTCGATGTCCCTGGTATTTCCCGGCGTTCGGTGCTCAAAGTCGCTGGCTACGGTTCACTCGCCGCCATTGCCGGTTCGGCCCTGGGGCCGGTGCCGTTCGCCTTCGCGGCCGGGCAACCGATCAAGACCATTCGCCCCGGCTACCTGACCGCCGCCTGCCTGGGGGACATGCCCTTGGGGGCTCTGCGCGACGGTGTGCCGGTGGGCACTGACCTGGAGTTGCTGAAGATCATCGCCGACCGTCTTGAGCTCAAGCTCGACGTGCTCACCATGGGCTTCCCGGCAGTGATCGAAGCCGTGCGTTCGGGGCGCGCCGACTGGTTCGGCGGCAACTTCGCCTGGAACCCGATGCGTTCCAAGATCCTGCTGCTCACCGACGCGGTGTTCTACACCGGCGCGTACGTGATCATGCGTGACAGCGAGCCGTTCCAGAGCAGCATCAGTGTCAATGACATGAAGGGCCGCACGGTGGGCAGCAACACCGGTTATTTCACCATCCCCGATATGAAGCGAATCGATGGCGTGAAAGAGGTGAAGCTCTACGACAACACCGACGCCTGCCTGCGCGACGTGCGCGCCGGACGGCTGGATTTTGCCGTGCTCGACGCCCCCACCATCGACTACATGATCCTGCAGGACCCCAGCCTCAAGCTCAAGCAAGTGCCCATGGCCTACGATGAAAAATTCCCCAGCCTGACCGCCAAGTTCGAGGCGATCTGGGGTATTCATCCGCAGAATCAGGACCTGTTCGATGGCGTGAACCAAGGGCTGCGCTGGTTGCGCGACACCGGTCAGATCGGCCCGGTCCTGGCCCGGTATGGCATCAAGAATCCCGACTATCTGGTGCCGCTGCCCAAGGACCAGCGCGTCGGCGTGGACCGCGACGAACAGGGCAACCTCATCGGCCCGTTCAAGCACACGCCCCGGGATTTCAGCCAGGTTTTTGCCTGATACACCTTGGCGGCTGCGCTCACGTTTTGTGTCATCTACTTGCGGACATTGCTCATGGCTGAATCTCATCCACTGGTGCGGGTCGAGGGTCTTCACAAGTCCTTCGGCCGGCTGGACGTCTTGAAAGGCATCGACCTGCAGGTGCAACAGGGGCAGAAAATCTCTCTGATCGGGCCCAGCGGTTCGGGCAAGACCACGCTGTTGCGCTGTATCAACTACCTGGAAGAACCGACCCGGGGCAGCATCTACATCGACAATGCGCTGATTGGCCAGCGCAAAGTGGGTGAACGCACGGTGCCCATGGGTGACAGGGACCTGGCCCGGATGCGCGCCAACATCGGCATGGTGTTCCAGCGTTTCAATCTGTTCCCGCACCTCAGCGTGTTGGACAACATCATCCTCGGGCCGTTGAAGGTACAGCAACGCAACCGCCAGGAAGCGGTGGAACAGGCCGAGGACCTGTTGAACAAGGTCGGCATGTTTGCCAAGCGCGACGCTTACCCGGACCAGCTCTCCGGCGGCCAGCAACAACGCATCGCCATCGCCCGCGCCCTGGCGATGCGCCCCAAGCTGATGCTGTTCGACGAGGCCACTTCGGCGCTCGACCCGGAGCTGGTGGGTGAAGTGTTGACGGTGATGCGCAAGCTGGCCGAGGAGGGCATGACCATGATCATCGTGACCCACGAAATGCGCTTTGCCGAAAGCGTGTCCGATCAGGTGATTTTCATGGCCGACGGCAATATCGTCGAGCAGGGACCGCCCCGCCAGATATTCCGGGAAAGCCAGGTGGAGCGTACGCGCGCCTTTATCAGCGCTGTTCAGGAGCATTGATCGATGTTCGATTCAAGCGAGCTGAGCAAGTCCGTCGACCTGCTGCCTTATTTTCTCGAAGTGCTGGGCATCGGCGCACTGACCACCCTGGGCCTGACGGCAGCGTCCTTTATCGTCGCGGCGCTGCTGGGGTTCGGCCTGGCGTTGATGCGCCTGTCGCGCAACCGAGTCCTGCAGTGGGTGGCCAGCGTTTATCTGGAGGTGTTCCGCAATATCCCGATCCTGACCCAGCTGTTCATCCTCTATTTCGGCCTGACGTACATCGGCATCACCTTGCCGGCCATCGGTGCGGCGATCATCGGGTTCGGTCTCAATGGGGCAGCGATGCTCTCGGAGGTGTTCCGTTCCAGCATCCTCAATGTTGATCGCGGGCAAAGCGAAGCGGCGTTCTCCATCGGCATGACCCGGGCCCTGGCGATGCGCATGATCGTGTTGCCCCAGGCCTTGAAAGTCTCGATTCCAGGCATGGCGAACTTCGCCATTGGCCTGCTCAAGGACACCTCGCTGGCTTCGGCCGCTGCCGTGCCGGAGCTGACGTTCAAGGCCAAGATGCTGGTGAGCGAGACCTACCAGACCAACCTGATTTATTTCCTGCTGGCCATCATTTACCTGGCGCTGAGCCTGGTGCTGTCCCACTGGGCGGCGCGCACCGAGCGGCGCCTCACCGTGATCAAGGAGCGCTGACATGGGCTATGGCGAGTTGTGGGAAGCCACCCACGTCGAATTGCTGCAAGCGGCCTGGGCCACGTTGCGGCTGGCCTTTGGCGCGCTGGTGATCGGCCTGGCGGTCGGTTTGCTGGTGGCTTTGGCGCGATTGTCCGGCTCAAGGGCGTTGCGCCGATGCGCACTGTTCTACATCGAGATCTTTCGTGGGACGCCGGCGCTGGTACAGCTGTTTATCGTTTATTTCAGCCTGACGGCGGTAGGCGTGCAGTTCAGCTCGTTCCAGGCGGCGATGATCGGATTGGGGCTCAATGCAGCGGCGTACCTGTCGGAGATCTATCGCTCGGGCCTGGAGGCTGTGCCCAAGGGCCAGGTCGAGGCGGCGAAGGCCATCGGCATGCCGCGGCTTCAGGTGCTGCGTTGGGTCGTGTTGCCCCAGGCGATTCGCATTGTGCTGGCGCCCATTGGCAATGTGGCGATCTCCTTGCTCAAGGATACCTCCGTGGCCTCGCTGATCGCCGCGCCGGACCTGATGCTACGGGCGCAGGATCTGAGTTCTGTGTATTTCATGCCGCTGGAGACCTACGTGTTGGTGGGGGCGATGTATTTTGCCATGTGTTATCCGCTGTCGATGGTTGTGCGCAGGTTGGAGCGGCGGCGTAAATACTGATCACCCTTCACGCAGATCCTTGTGGGAGCGAGCCTGCTCGCGATGGCGGCGTATCAGTCGATATCCCTGTTGCTGATACACCGCTTTCGCGAGCAGGCTCGCTCCCACATTGGTTTGTGTTTTTCCTCCAGGCCCGTGTTCCTCGCGACCTATACTCAACCCCGTGGATGACTTGACCTCGGGATGGCGCAATCGTGCTGCGTTCACTGATGCTGGCCGTTTTGTTGGTTCTGGCGGGGTGCGCCACGTCGCCGCGCGAGCAGCAGGTCGCCACCGTGGCGGTTTCCCAGGACACCTGGCGGCAGGTTGACCGGCAGATCGTCGCCGCGTCGAAAAGCGCTATCGAACAGGCCGGGCTCTACGCGCGCGGCTCGATGGAGCATTGGCGCCGGCTCGTGTATGAACGGACCGAGATTCAATTCATCCCCTGGTTCAGCAGCTACTGGACCCAGGAATGGCTGGCGGTGAAGGTCAGTTGGTATGCCGCCAGTGCCGAAGGCGAAGAGGACTCCGCGGCCAGACGTCTGGCGGTTTATCTGCAAGAGCAGTACCGCGAGCAGGTGCTGGCACCTGTGGCGGTGGAAATCGACCCCGAGGCGATCAGGGCCAACGCGACGGGCTACTACGTGCGCCTGCTCAATCAACAGGTCCAAGTGATTGCCCGCCAGCACCGAATCCCGCCGGAGCTGATGAGTCGGCGCCTGCACGGCATTCCTGCCATCAGCCTGGGGCCGCCAGCGGCGCGTAACGCCTCGTTGTATGAGATGGCGCATACCGAGCCCCTCAATACATTGCCGGCGTACGCCGCGCTGATCGACCACGTCAACAAAGCCGCTGTGACAGGTTCGGGGCCATCGGATGCGGTGATCGCCACGGTGGCACAACGCACCAGTGAAAAAATCGAAGCGCAATTCGCCACGCGAGGTGCGGCCGGGGCGGCGGCAGCCGTGGCCGGGAAAGCGGCGGGGGCGTTGATCTCAGTTGGCGTGGCGGGGATTCGCGCGATCATTCATGAGGGCGAGCGCCCGGAAATGGAGACTCAAATCCGCAAGAGCCTCAGCGCAGCGTTCGACGAAGCCTGGTTCCAGTCGCTCAAGCATCCCCTCAGCGGGGTGATGGCACCGGTGTACTACCTGGCCGAGGAAATCGAAGGCAGCCTGGTGGCGGCGGACCTGGCCAATCGCGCGGTGGAGTTGCCAGCCATCAAACCGTGACGGACGGTTCATTCTGCCCCGAGGGTGACGCGGCAACCCTTGCGATGACGGATCTGTTCGTCCGAGGGCCGCTCCTTGATGAATTCGAAGCGCGGCTCTCCTTCGCTGTAGATCACCAGCCAGCCCCATTCCAGCTCACTTTCATCTTGACCGGGTCTGGGGGGCGAGGCCCACCAGGGTTCCTTCTGCATGATCTGTCGCATCGATGTCTCCTGCCGATTTATCCCTTCAACTATAGACCGCTCGATTGGATGACAAGCGCCCATGAAATCTCTTGAATTCTGTGGGAGCAAGGCTTGCCCGCGAAGCAGGCGATTCGGTTCCAGACAGACCGCGTGAGCTTGATCGCGAGCAAGCTTTGCTCCCACGGATCGCCTCGCAACAGATGTTGCTGGTCTATTGAGTGTGCTCTGATCGCACCCATCAGCGTCTAGCGTCTGTATCCCCGCACTCGAACGGGGAATGATTGGACCCATGCGCATATGCAAGCATTGTTGAACGAGATCCTCGATGCGGTTCGCCCCCTGATCGGTCAGGGCAAGGTGGCCGACTACATTCCAGCCCTTGGCACCGTTGCGGCCAACCAGTTGGGCATTGCCGTCTACGGCAACGATGGCGAAATGTATTGCTCAGGTGACGCTGAAACGCCGTTTTCGGTGCAGAGTATTTCCAAGGTTTTCAGCCTGGTGCAGGCCATCGGCCATTCCGGCGAGGCAATCTGGGAGCGTTTGGGCCATGAGCCCTCCGGCCAGCCCTTCAATTCTCTGGTGCAGCTGGAATTTGAACGCGGTCGGCCGCGCAACCCGTTCATCAACGCCGGCGCCTTGGTGATCTGCGACATCAATCAGTCGCGTTTTGCCGCGCCAGCGCTTTCGATGCGTGATTTCGTACGGCGCCTGTCGGGCAATCCACAGGTCATGGTGGACGGCAAGGTTGCTGAGTCGGAATACCAGCACCGCGCCCGCAATGCGGCGATGGCCTACCTGATGCAGTCCTTCGGTAATTTTCATAACGACGTGGAAGCGGTGCTGCGCAGCTATTTCAGTCACTGCGCGTTGCGCATGAGCTGCATCGATCTGGCCCGGGCGTTCTGCTTCCTGGCCAACGACGGCTTCTGCAAGCACAGTGGCGAACAGATCCTGAGCGCCCGCCAGACCCAGCAGGTCAACTCCATCATGGCCACCAGCGGGCTGTACGATGAAGCCGGCAATTTTGCCTATCGCGTTGGCCTGCCGGGCAAGAGCGGGGTGGGCGGCGGGATTGTTGCCGTGGTGCCGGGGCGTTTCACGGTGTGCGTCTGGTCGCCGGAACTCAATGTCGCCGGCAATTCCCTGGCAGGCATGGCGGCGCTGGAATTGCTCAGCCAACGAATCGGCTGGTCGGTGTTTTAACGCCCAAAAAAGGGCCCGTTCCAATCAGGAACGGGCCCTTTTTTTAAGCACGATCAGCAGAGGCGGTCGATGACCCGAACTTCAGATGTGTTCTGCATCGACTGCCACGCCTGGGTCAGCGTTTGCAGCACGCGACCCATGAAGTCTTTGTCGGCCGCGGCCTTCTTGCCGACGTAGCCCTGGCCACGACGATACATCTTCAACCGGGCACACAGGTCCTGCCGATTCTTCTCGAATTCGTCTTCCTGGGTGAACGGCGACAGGCAGTCCATATGGACCTGGCCATTCTTGCTGATCCACAGGATATGGCTGTCCAGGGTGTCTTTGTGTGCTGCGAACATGCGAGCCAGTTCATCAATAGATGGTTGATTATTCAGATTCATGTGTAAGCCCCTTGACCATTTGGTTGATCTGTCTGGTGGTTCGCAAAAACTTCGCTTCTTTCGGTAAGTGCCTGTCCAGTGCTGCATGGCTAGCACCGAAACCAGGCCGTCAGCACCCGGCCGTCTGACTTCGACGGGGTCGTGCATCGGTTGTGTAGTGTTATCGAAGGGCTGCTACGCAAATGCGCTACAACGAAGAGAAACAGCGAAGAACCTTCAGGCATTGTCAACTTTCGAGGGTCGACCACGTGCGTCATGAGGATCGTCGCCGACGTTTCTCGTCCTTGTCACCGGACGGTCATGCCAGGTCAGCACCTTCAATCTGCCTTGTGGGCAGTCCCTTATCCAAAAAACAGCTCGGCGGTCAGACGAGCTTGCTCAAGCATTTACCTGTACTCCCGATCGGGGAGACGTCTGCATCATGCAAGGCCAAATCGGAGGCGTCAACGGTTTTGTAGTGATTATTTTTGGTCACTACATATTGTCGGACAAAATGGTTTTGTTATGAAAATTCTGGATCAGGGCAGATATCCCTGTGGGAGCGAGCCTGCTCGCGATGGCGGTGTATCAGTCGGTATCCATGGTGACTCACATAACGCTATCGCGAGCAGGCTCGCTCCCACAGGGCGACGCGTCGAACATGTATTTATCAGGTCGTCTTGGCTTTGCTCGCCTTGCGAGGTGTACCGCTGGCCTTGCGCTTGGCCGGCTTGCGTTTGCTTTTCCATGGGGTGGCCCCTCGGCCGGCAGGGCTGGCCGGGCCGTGGATGGTCAGGCTCATGCCCTGGCAGCGGGCGATGTGTTTGCTCATCCAGGCGGCCTGGCGGGTCACGAACTCTTCCAGGCTCATCTCTCCGCTTTGCACCATGTCCAGCGCCTGCTCCCAGATGGCGGTAGTGCCTGGATCGGCGATGGCGCGGGGCACCGCATCGATCAGGCTGAAGGCCGCCGGTGTGGCGGACAGGGCCTTGCCGTTTTTCACCAGGTAACCGCGGTCGAGCAGGCCCTGGATGATCGAGGCCCGGGTCGCTTCGGTGCCGATGCCGGTGGTGTCCTTGAGCTTTTGCTTGAGCAGCGGATCCTCCACCAGCCGGGCAACGTTCTTCATCGCCTTGATCAGGTCGCCCTCGGTGAACGGCTTGGGGGGCTGGGTCCACAGGTCCTTGAGTTTGACCTCGTCCACGGCGCAGTCGCGACCTTCGACCAGGGCCGGCAAGGTTTGTGGTACCGGTGCTTCACGGCCTCGTGCCGGAGCCAGCGCTTCGGGCAGGGCGCGTTTCCAGCCGGGTTCGATGATTTGCTTGCCCACGGCCCGCAATGCCTGGGCGGCGCAGTCGAAGTCGGCCTGGGTCCGGTCGTATTCGTGGTTGGGCAGGAACTGCGCCAGATACCGCGCCCGTATCAGCGTATAGACGGCCCGCTGCTTGCCGGCGAGCTTGTCGAGGTTCTTCGCCGCAGCGGTAGGGATGATGCCATGGTGGGCGCTGACCTTGGCGTCGTTCCAGGCCCGGGATTTGCGTTGGGGCTGCAAGTGCTCGCGCAGCGGCGCAAGACCCGGGTCGGCCTGGGCGAGGGCGGCGAGGATGGCCGCAGCTTCGCTGTGCTGGCTCAAAGGCAGGAAACCGCAATCGCTGCGCGGATAGGTGATGAGCTTGTAGGTCTCATAGAGCGACTGGGCAATGTCCAGGGTTTCCTGGGCGCCGAGGCCGAGTTTCTTCGAGCAGACTTCCTGCAGGGTGCCCAGGTCGAACGGCAACGGCGCCGCTTCGCGCAAGCGCTCGGTGCGCACTTTCATCACCCGGGCGGTGGCGGCGTTGCCCATGGCCTGGGCAGCGTCGCGGGCCAGTGCCTGGTTCAGGCAACGTTCCTGATCGTCGCAGGCATCCGGGTCGGCGCGCCACTGGGCGGTGAACACAGTGCCGTCGTGGCGCAGTTGCACGTCGATGGCCCAATAGGCGACCGGTACGAAATCCGCGATGCTGCGGTCGCGATCCACCACCAGGCGCAGGGTGGGGGTCTGCACGCGGCCCACCGGCAGCACGCCTTGATAACCGGACTGGCGCCCCAGCAGCGTGAACAGGCGGCTCATGTTCATGCCGATCAGCCAGTCGGCCCGGGAGCGGCCCAGGGCCGAATGGTAGAGGTTGAAGGTTTCGGCGCCCGGCTTGAGTGCGGCCAGGGCCTTGCGGATCGACGCTTCGTCCAGGGCCGACAGCCACAGACGCTGGATCGGCCCACGGTAGCGGCAATGCTCCACCAGTTCCCGGGCAATCATTTCGCCTTCACGGTCGGCGTCGGTGGCGATGACCAGCGTCTTGGCTTCCCCCAACAAGCGCTTGACCGCCTTGTACTGGCCCGCGGTTTTCGGCTTGACCGTCATTTTCCACTGCGTCGGCACGATAGGCAGGTCTGCCAGTACCCAGCGCTTGTAGCGGGCATCGTAGGCGTCGGGCGGGGCGGTCTCCAGCAGATGGCCGATGCACCAGGTGACTGTGATGTTCGCGCCCAACCAGCAACCGTCACCGCGGCGCGTGGCACCGAGCACGGCAGCGATGTCTTTGGCCTGGGACGGTTTTTCACACAGGTACAGCTGCATAGCGCCCTTTTCCTAAGCAGTTTTCATGGGGCTGTAGCATGGTCATGGATGGGCGTCGGAGCAAGTTTTATCTGTATGGATATACAGATAAAGCGTTGCGATGCGTTGCTCCAGGGCGGTTATCGCAACGTTTGGCGGTGTATTTGCACGCAGAATGAATTTCTCGCAAGGGCATCGCTCATAACTTGCAGAGCGGTTGAAACCGCAAAGAACGTTTATGGGGTCAAGGAGAGTCACTTACATGAATTCGATGCCAAAGGGCAACGGACAGGCGGCCGCGCGTTTGATTCTCGTCGTTGAAGATGATCAGACCATTCTGGAGTTCCTGTGTGAGATCCTGCAAGACGAGGGCTTTGCCGTGGAGCCCCGCGAAAGCGCCGACGCGGCGCTGGAATTCCTCAAGCAGAGCGCTGACGATGTGGACTTGTTACTCACCGATATCACCATGCCCGGCAAACTGAACGGCGCGGACCTGGCCAATTTGACCGGCGACCGGTGGCCACAGATACCCTTGTTGATCATGTCCGGTTTCGAAACCCCGGAAAGCGCCGGGATCAAGCATCACGCCTCGTTCATCGCCAAGCCCTGGGCGCTGGGGCAGATGCTGGATCTGGTGGAGAGCACGGTGAAAAATCACTCTGTGCACTGAGCAATGCCAAGAGGGTGAGGTGGCAGGTCCGGTACCGTGCATGTTTGGGTTGCAAGCGGCGATGTGCTCCATGACAATGCGAGTCATTATCAGTCGCGAATTATTCCATTGCCATGCCCGCCAACGATCTGTCCTTACGCAGTGCCGTCGACGTTCTGTACAGTGATCATCACAGTTGGCTCCAAGGCTGGCTGCGCAAGCGCTTGGGCAATGCTTTCGATGCCGCGGACCTGACCCAGGATACCTTCGTGCGTGTCATCAAGGCTCGCTCCGCGTTGGATATTCGTGAGCCGCGACCGTACCTGTCGATGATCGCCAAGGGGCTGTTGATCGATCTGTTTCGCCGCCGTTCGTTGGAACAGTCCTACCTCGAAGCCTTGGCCGCCATGCCGCAAGAGCAGCACCCGTCGCTGGAAGAACAGGCCATCCTGCTCCAGGCCCTGATGGAGATCGACCGCTTGCTGCTGGGGTTGGGGCCGCGTGTCAGGCAGGCGTTCATCCTGTCGCAGTTCGACGGCCTGACCTACCCGCAAATTGCCGAGCGCCTGGGCGTCAGCGTACGTACGGTGAATAACCACATGGCCAAGGCCATGGAACATTGCTGCCTGATGCAGATTCAATTGCAACTTTCATGAACCTGCCAGCCGAAGAGTTGCAAGCCATCCGTGTGGCGGCGCAGTGGTACGCCCGGCTTCACTCCGGCATCACGACCGACGCGGATCGAGCCGGGTGGAATGCCTGGCTGAGTGCAGACCCGCTGCATAGCCAGGCCTGGCAACGAATGACAGCGGTGGCTGAACAGATGGCGAGTGTGCCGGGCGCCCTGGCGGCACCGACCTTGAACGAACGCCACAATCGATCCCGTCGCCAGGTATTGCGCAGCGTCTTGTTGCTCACGTCCGCCAGCGGCCTGGGTTGGTTGGGCTGGCGCAGCCAGGCTACGCAGAACCTGCTTTGCGATTACCGCACCGCAGTGGGCGAGCGCCGCGAGTTTCAGCTGGCGGACGGCAGCACCGTGCTGCTCAACACCGACACCTCGGTCAATGTTCGTTTCGATGGGCGCCAGCGGCTACTGGAGCTGTTGTGGGGGGAGATCCTCGTCACGACGGCGATCGATCCCTTGCAGCGGCCTTTCAAGGTCATCACCGGTCATGTCGAAGTGCTTGCGCTGGGCACGCGTTTTATCGTCCGAGGCCAGGCGCGGGGCGGTGAGGTGGCGGTGCTTGAAAAAGCGGTCGAGGTGAGTCTCCCGACGATTGGCTCGAGGATGCGCGTCGAAGCCGGCCAGCGCCTGGATTTCAATGACCGGTCGCTGGGTACGCTGCGCGGCAACGATGTGTCGGTCGGTGCCTGGCAGAAGGGAAGCATCATCGCCATTGACCGTCCTCTGGCGGCGCTGCTGGACGAACTGTCGCGTTACCGCAACGGCGTGTTGCGTTGTGATCCGGCCATTGCCGACTTGAAGGTTTCCGGCGTGTTTCCCGTCGATAACACCGATCTCGCCCTGGCGGCGCTGGAGAGTGGCTTTTCGTTACGCGTGACCCGCTACAGCCGATTTTGGGTCCGGGTATCGAGCGGCGATCAGCGCTGACGTGGCGGCGCGATAAAAAAGAACACTGTCCTGCACTTTTTATCTCCATCGTTCGGCTCTTCCTCATTGAGTTTTTATCGACCGTTTGGGGGAGGGGAAGCATGTCTTGGGTAAGCGCGCCAGGTCGTCTGGTGTTTGCAGTGAAAATCGGCTTGCTGGCAGCCGTGACCGGCAGCGTCGGGGTCGTGAATGCCAGTCCGGCTCCAGGTGCCTCGGCGCAGCAGCGTTCGGTGCAGGCCTACGATATCGGGGCCGGCAGCCTGGTGGATGTCCTGACCCGGTTCTCCAGTGCCGCCGGTGTCGCCATTTCGTTTGATGCCCGGCAACTCCAGGGCCTGCAATCACCCGGCCTGAGAGGTTCGTTCGGCGTGGGCGATGGGTTTGCCCGCATTCTTGGCGGTAGCGGCCTGCAAGCCGACCTCCAGGCCAATGGCACGTACGTGCTGCGCTCCGTGCCAGCCAACGGTTCGGCCATGCAACTGGGAGCAACCACCATCGAGGCGCAGATGCTCGGAGCGACCACCGAGAACAGTGGCTCCTACACGACGGGGGCGGTCACGATCGGCAAAGGCGAGCACTCCCTGCGCGAGACGCCGCAATCGGTGACAGTGATCACTCGCAAGATGCTCGATGACCAGAACCTGAACACCATCGATCAAGTGATGGAAAAAACGCCCGGCATTACCGTCTACGACTCGACCATGGGCGGCAAATATTTCTACTCCCGTGGGTTCCGGATGTCCGGTCAGTATCAATACGACGGTGTTCCGCTGGACATGGGCAACAGCTATGTCCAGGCCGACAGTTTCAGCAGTGACATGGCGTATTACGATCGGGTCGAAGTCCTGCGCGGTGCCGCCGGGATGATGAAGGGCGCCGGCGGCACGTCTGGTGGCGTCAATTTCGTCCGTAAACGCGGCCAGGCCACGGCCCAGACCGAACTCAGCCTCTCGGGCGGCACCTGGGACAACTACCGCGGGCAGGTCGATACCGGTGGCCCGCTGAATGATTCCGGCACCCTGCGGGGCAGGGCGGTGATCGCCGAACAGAGCCGGCATTATTTCTACGACGATGCTCGGCGCAAGGACCAGATTTACTACGGTGCCCTGGACTTCGACCTGACGCCCGACACCACCCTCGGCCTGGGCCTGGCCTATGAGGACGTCGATGCGAGTCCTTGCTGGGGCGGGCAGCCGCGCTACAGGGATGGCAGCGATTTGAAACTCAGTCGCTCTACTTGCCTGGATCCGTCGTGGAACACCTGGCGTAGCCAGCGGACCACGGTGTTCAGCGATCTCAAGCATCAACTCAATGACGACTGGGCCGTGAAGGTGGCCGGTGTCTATACGAAAAACACCCAGGACATCAAATACGCCTTTGCATCCGGCTCGGTGACGCCGGGCGTCTCGACCACCAACGTGCTGGGCAGCATGTACGACTATGACCAGGTCGATTACGGCCTCGACGCCTACTTGGACGGCAAGTTCGACGCCTTCGGGCAGCAGCATGAATTGATCGTCGGCTTCAACGCCAGCCGTTCGGACAAGGATGATTTTTTCTCGGTCGCCTTCCTGCCGCAGCAACAGAACGTATTCGATCCGGATCGACATATTCCGGAGCCGGACGACAGTTACTTCATCGAGAACTCGACGCGCGGTGGCCCGGTGAAAACCGTCACCCGGCAACAAGGCCTGTATTCGACCCTGCGCCTGAAACTGGCGGACCCATTGACGTTTGTCGTGGGCAGCCGGGTGAGCTGGTACAACTCCAAGACCGACTCGGTGTTCCTCACCGGCGGTTCGGAACACGCCAAGAGCACGGAGACAGGCCAGGTCACCCCGTTTGCCGCCGTGTTGCTGGACCTCAACGAACACCTGACGGCCTACGCCAGCTACTCGGACATTTTCACGCCCCAAGGCAACTACCGTTCCGAAAGCGGTTCGGCACTCAAGCCCCTGGTGGGTGAAAGCTATGAGCTGGGGATCAAGGGCGAATGGTTCGAGGGACGCCTGAACAGCGCCTTCAACCTGTTCCGCACGTTGCAGAAAGACCAGGCCCAGACCGACTACAACTCAAGCTGTGCGTCCTCGGACGGTTACTGCTACGAGAACGCCGGCAAGGTTCGCGCCCAGGGCTTCGAAGCCGAGATCAGCGGTGAAGTCATCGAGCGCCTGCAACTGCTTGCCGGTTACACCTACACCCAGACCAAGACCCTGAACGACATTGATACCAGCCTCAACGGCGGCTCGTTCAACAGCTATGTGCCGCGTCATGTGCTGCGACTGTGGGGCGATTATGCCCTGGGTGGGGCGTTCGAACGGTTCAGCGTCGGTGCGGGGGTCAATGCCCAAAGCGACAATTTCCGGGTATCGCCGGCGACGGGGGAGAAGATCACCCAGGCCGGTTATGCCGTGTGGAACGGTCGCGTCGGCTACCGCATCGATGACACCTGGTCGCTGGCCCTCAACGGCAACAACCTGTTCGACAAGCGCTACTACAGCACCATCGGGACCGAGAGTTTCGGTAACTATTACGGTGAGCCGCGCAACTTCACCATGACCCTGAAGGCGCACTTCTGATCCGCTGGCGAGGGAACAAACGCCCTCGCCACGGTTTTGCCCTCAGTTTTTATCCAGGTCCACGTTCCGGGTTTCCCGCAGGCAAATCATGCCCACCACCAGGCTCACCCCGGTGATCATCACCGGGTACCACAGCCCGTAGAAAATGTCCCCGGTGTAGACCACCAGGGCAAACGACACGGTGGGTAGGAAACCGCCGAACCAGCCGTTGCCGATATGGTAGGGCAGGGACATGGAGGTGTAGCGGATCCGAGTCGGAAACAGTTCGACCATCAGCGCCGCCAGTGGGCCGTAGCACATGGCTGAAATGATGATCAGCGCCACGATCAGTGCCACGATCATCGGCCGGTTGATCTGCTGGGCATCGGCCTGTTGCGGGTAGCCCGCCAGGGTCACCGCGCCGCGCAGGGCGGCTTCGTCGTAGCCTTCAAGCTTCACATCACCGACGCTGACCTGCACATCACTGCCGGCCGGCGCCGCGACACTGCTGTAGGGCAGGCCTTGCTTGACCAGGAAGGTCTTGACCTTGTCGCATGCGCTATCGAAACGGGCCTTGCCCACCGGGTCGAACTGGAAGGTGCACGTGGCCGGATCGGCGATCACGGTGATTGGCGCCTGACGGCTCGCCAGGTCAATGGCCGGGTTGGCGTAGTGGGCCAGTGTCTTGAAGATCGGAAAGTACAACGCCGTCGCCAGCAACAGGCCAATCATCAGTACCGGTTTGCGCCCGACCTTGTCCGACAGCCAGCCAAAAAAGATGAAGAACGGTGCGCCGATGACCACGCTGACGATCAGCAGGCTGTTGGCCAGGGCCGGATCCATCTTCAGGAACTGGGTGAGGAAAAACAGCACATAGAACTGCGCGGCGTAGAAGGTCACCGCTTGCCCGGCGTTGATGCTGAACAGCGCGATCAGCACCACCTTGAGATTCTCCCACTTACCAAAGGATTCGCGGATCGGCGCCTTGCAGCACTTGCCTTCTTCTTTCATTTTCAAGAAGGACGGCGATTCATGCAGGCTCAGGCGAATCCAGGTGGAGATGCCCAGCAACACGATCGACAGCAGAAACGGAATGCGCCAGCCCCAGACTTCGAACTGATCGCCCGTGAAATAACGACAGCCCAGTACCACCAGCAGCGAGAGCAGCAGCCCGAGGGTGGCGGTGGACTGAATCCAACTGGTGTGGAAACCGCGCTTGCCCATCGGCGCGTGTTCGGCGACGTAGGTGGCAGCACCGCCGTACTCACCGCCCAAGGCCAGGCCCTGGAGCATGCGCAGCACCACGAGGATGATGGGCGCGGCAATGCCGATGCTGGCGTAGTTGGGCAACAGGCCGACGCAGAACGTCGCCAGGCCCATGAGTACGATGGTGGCCAGGAAGGTGTATTTGCGTCCGATCATGTCTCCCAGCCGTCCGAATACCAGTGCGCCGAAAGGCCGCACGATAAAGCCGGCGGCGAATGCCATCAGGGCGAAGATGAATGCCGTGGTGTCGTTGACCCCGGCAAAGAACTGCTTGCTGATGACCGCCGCCAGGGCGCCATAGAGGAAAAAGTCATACCACTCGAACACCGTCCCCAAGGACGAGGCGAAGATGACTTTCTGGGTTTCCTGGCTGGTGCCGGCGCTGCGCGTGGCTTCCAGGGACTGAACATGTTCAGACATTTGGGTATCCCTCACAGTGATTGTTTTTGTTGTTCCACTGTCGACGCCGGGGTGGCGTCTCCTGCTTTGATGCTTTCCTTGAATCGACGCATTTCCCTGTGGGAGCGAGCTTGCTCGCGATGACGGCAGCACATTCAACATGTATGTGACTGATAGACCGCTATCGTGAGCAAGCTCGCTCCCACAGGGGGACTCTGTTGTTCTTCAGACCGTGGCAGCCTCCTTCTGGATCGTGGTGCTCCTGGTGTCCTGTTCAAGCATCATCTGCGCCGCCTTCTCGGCAATCATCAGCGTCGGCGAGCAGGTGTTGCCCGAGGTGATGCGCGGCATGATCGAGGCGTCGACGACGCGCAGGCCGTTGATGCCGTGAACCCGCAGTTGCGCATCCACCACCGCATCGCGGTCCGGGCCCATGCGGCAGGTGCCTACCGGGTGGAAAATCGTCGTGCCTATACGGGCGGCGGCCTGGTGCAGTTCTTCCTCGGTTTGCAGGCTTGGTCCCGGCAGGTATTCCACCGGCTTGAAGGCGCTCAACGCCGGGGCGGCGACGATGCGTCGGGTCAGGCGGATGGCGTCGGCGGCGACCCGCAAGTCTTCGGGATGGCTCAGGTAGTTGGGCTGGATCAGCGGTGCCTCGTGCGGGTCGGCCGAGCGAATGTCCACCCGGCCACGGCTTTGCGGACGCAGGTCACAGACCGACGCAGTGAACGCCGGGAAACTGTGCAGTGGTTCGCCAAAGCGTTCCAGCGACAAGGGCTGCACGTGGTATTCGAGGTTGGCCGAGGTCTGTTCCGGCCCCGAGCGGGCGAACGCGCCGAGTTGGCTGGGGGCCATGGACAGCGGGCCGCTGCGATCATAGAGGTAGCGCAGCCCCATGCCCATCTTGCCCCATAAAGTGCCGGCGATCTGGTTCAGGGTACGGGCGTTTTCCAACTGGTAGATCAGCCGCAGTTGCAGGTGGTCCTGCAAGTTGCCGCCCACGCCGGGCAGCTCATGAACCACGCCAATGCCCAGGCGTTGCAACAGGTTGCGCGGACCGATTCCCGAGCGCTGCAAAATACCCGGCGAGCCGACGGCGCCGGCGCACAGCACGATTTCCTTGCGCGCCTTGAACGTCATGCCTTTGCCTTGCCAACGGGCGCTGACGGCGTGGGCCCGGTTGTCACGCAACAGCACGCGGTCGACTTCGACATCGGTCATTACCGTGAGGTTGGGGCGCTGGCGAACCGGTTTGAGGAAGGCCTTGGCCGCGTTCCAGCGCACCCCGGCTTTCTGGTTGACCTGGAAATAGCCGCAGCCTTCGTTGTCGCCGCCGTTGAAGTCGTCGACGCTGGGGATACCGCTTTGTTCGGCGGCGGTGCGAAACGCATCGAGAATCGGCCATGACAGGCGCTGGCGTTCGACCCGCCATTCCCCGGCGGCGCCATGGAGCTCGGAGTCTCCGGCAAAGTGGTTTTCGCTCTGTCTGAACAACGGCAGCACGTCTTTCCAGGCCCAGCCAGGGTTGCCCTCGGCGGCCCAGCTGTCGTAATCCGCGGCCTGGCCGCGCATGTAGATCATGCCGTTGATGGAGGAGCAGCCACCCAGCACCTTGCCCCGTGGGTAACTCAGTGCGCGCCCTTGCAGACCCGCTTGCGCCTCGGTCTTGAAGCACCAGTCGGTGCGCGGGTTGCCGATACAGAACAGGTAGCCGACCGGGATGTGAATCCACGGATAGTTGTCGCGCCCGCCCGCTTCAAGCAACAGCACCCGGTGTTGCGCGTTGGCGCTAAGCCGGTTGGCCAGCAGGCATCCGGCAGGGCCGGCGCCCACGATCACGTAATCGTATTCATCGACGACAGGTTGCATTCGCGACCTCATTTTTGTTCTTGTGGGATGCATCCTAGTTGTTAGGTTTCGTCAAAAGAATGTTAGTTTTTGCGCAACCGCTGTGCGTTTTTAAACAGTCCTGCCTTCAGGCGTGTTCAAGGATGGCCCATGTTCGACTGGAATGACCTGCGCTACTTTCTGGAACTGCAACGCAGCGGCCGTTTGCTCACCGCCGCACGACGCCTGAACACCACCCATGCCACTGTGGCCCGGCACATCGAAGCCATCGAGAAAAGCCTGGGCACTGCGTTGTTTGTCCAGCATGCCCAGGGTTATGAACTGACCCCCGCGGGCGAATCGTTGCTCAAGCACGCCGAAGCCATGGAAAACGTGGCGCTACTGGCTCAGGAGGACATCACCCAGTCCAGCGCGCCCTTGGGCAAGATCCGCGTGGGGGTGACGGAAGGGCTGGGCATCATGTTTTTAGCCAGCCGCATGGACGGTCTGTTCCAGCGCTATCCGGGGCTGGAGGTGGAGTTGGTGGCGGTGCCGCGTTTTGTCAGCATCCTCAACCGCGAAGTGGAAATCAGCATTCACCTCGAACGCCCGGTGGCCGACCTGCTGGTGACCCGCAAGCTCACCGACTACAGTCTGGCGCTCTACGCCAGTCAGGCCTACCTGGACCGCTCGCCACCGTTGCGCAGTCGCGAAGACCTGGCCCGCCATGCCTGGATCGGGTATGTCGACGACCTGCTGTTCAGCCAGGAACTGATGTTTCTCAACAGCTTTTGCCGCAACCCTCGGGTGGTGTTCCACAGCACCAGCGTCATCGCCCAGCAACAGGCTGCACGCTCGGGATTGGGGATTGCCGTACTGCCTTGCTACATGGCCAGCGGCGACCCGGCCCTGGTCCCCTTGCTGCCCGATGAAACCATCCGCCGCAGCTACTGGATCAGCACCCGCCGCGAACTGCACAAATCCGTGCGCCTGCGGGTGCTCTGGGATTATGTGGTGCAGTTGTGCGAGCGCGAGCAGGGGCTGCTGCTGCCCTGATCGCCAATGTCCCTGGCCATCGATCATCCAGCGCTGGCCGCGCAAGTCCCCTTTTATGGCCCCCAATGACCTCAAGCCAACGCGCGGGCGTGCCTTAGTGTGAGTCTGTCTGACCCAACACAATAAAGGCGTGCTCATTGCGCCACCAAGAGGGGCCCCATGTCGGTACCAACGTCTTCAGCCTGGACTCACGCCGCGGCGATTCTTTCGCTTGGCGTATTGCTCGCCGGTTGCGGCGAAGAGGCCAAAACGAGCCCGCCCAGGGCCTTAACGAGTGTGCCTGCCGACGGAGCGCTGGCACAAATCTACGACAGCAGTTGCAAGCTCTGCCACGCCAACCCCGGTGCCGGAGCGCCCCTGACCGGCGACGCCAACGCCTGGGCGCCGCGAGTGGCCCAGGGCAGCGACACCCTGCTTGATCACACGATCAACGGCTACAACGGCATGCCGCCGATGGGGCTGTGCATGCACTGTTCCGAAGAGCAGTTCCTGGCCCTGATCGGCTTCATGTCCGGCCAGCCATTGCAATGACCAACAGGGGAACGACGGCATGACGATGGACTATTCACGGCGCCAGTGGCTGCAACGGGCCGCCGCTGTCGCGGCCCTCACGGCGCTGGGCAGCCAGGGCGCCCTGGCCGAGTTGATGCGCGCCCCGCGACTGATTCCGTGGCGCAATTGGTCCGGTGCGCAAAGTTGCCTGCCGGCAGCGCGTCTGGCTCCCAAGAATCTGGATGAACTGGTGCAAATCGTGGCCCGCGCCGAAGGGCGGATTCGTCCGGTGGGTTCAGGCCATTCCTTCAGCGCCCTGGTGCCCACGGACGGGACTTTGCTGTCGCTGAGTTTTTTCAGCGGTCTGCTGGATCACGATGCCGTCAGCCTGCAGGCCGAGTTCGGTGGCGGCACGCCCATGTCGCGCATGGGCCCGGCGCTCAAGGCCATTGGTCAGGCGCTACCGAACATGGCCGACGTGGATTACCAGACCCTGGCCGGGGCCATCGCCACCTCGACCCACGGCACCGGCAAGGCATTCGGTTCGTATTCGGCGCAGGTGGTCGGGCTGCAACTGGTGACGGCCGGCGGCGAGGTGCTTGATTGCGATGCCAACCGCCATCCCGAAGTGTTCAAGGCCGGGCGGGTGTCACTGGGTGCGCTGGGGCTGGTGACCCGTGTGCGTTTGCAGAACCGTCCTGCTTATCGGCTGCGCGAGCGCCAGTGGGTGGCGAAAACCGAAGAGTTGCTCGAGGACCTGGACACCAACACTCGGGACAACCAGCATTGGGAAATGCAGGTGGTCACCCATTCCGACTATGCGTTGTCGATTGCCTTGAACGAAACCACCGATCCGGCCACTGCACCGGTGAGCCCCGAGGAGGAGGGTGGCAACGAATTCGTCACCCTGATCGAAAAGCTCGACAAGTATGGCAGCGACTTTCCGACGATCCGGCGCACGTTGCTCAACAGCCTGCGACTGGTGGCCGACTTCGAGGATCGGGTTGGCGATTCCCACGACATCTACGCCAATGCGCGCACCGTGCGCTTCAACGAGATGGAATATTCGGTGCCAGCTGAACACGGTCCGGCGTGCCTGCGGGAAATCCTCAAACTGATCCGCGACAAAGACCTGCGCACCTGGTTTCCCATCGAATACCGCTACGTGAAGGCCGACGACATCGCCCTGAGCATGTTCGAAGGCCGCGACAGTTGTTCGATCTCCGTGCACCAGCATTACCAGATGGACCATCACAATTTCTTCGCCGCCATCGAGCCGGTCTTCTGGAAATACCAGGGGCGCCCGCATTGGGGAAAACTGCATTCCTTGAACGCCAGGACGCTCCAGGCGCTCTACCCACGCTGGAATGAGTTTGCCCAGGTGCGCCAGGCCCTGGACCCTGGCGGAAAATTCCTCAACGGGCATCTTTCAACAATTCTGGGAGCGAGCTGATGGGTTTCAATCGTCGAGGGTTCCTGGCTGGGACGGTGGGCGCCGGACTGTTGCTGGCCGGCGTCGGTGCCTGGCTGCGACCGCGGGACCAGGGCGGGCCGTACAGCGATTATTTCCGCCAGTTGAACCGGGAACTCAAGGCCCACGGTCCCATGCGACCGGTGATGCTGATTGACCTGGACCGACTCGATCACAACATCGACGTGGTAATGGCCTCGGTCCGGCGCGCCGGCAAACAGCTGCGCTTGGTGGAGAAGTCCCTGCCATCGCCGGGGCTGTTGAACTACATTGGCCAGCGAGCCGAGACTCGACGGTTGATGTCGTTCCACCAACCGTTTCTCAACCACGATGCGTTGCAGTTTCCCACGGCTGATATTTTGCTGGGCAAACCTCTCCCAGTGCGCAGCGCCGCGTTGTTCTATGAGCTTCACAAAGGACCCTTCGATCCGTCACGCCAGTTGCAGTGGCTGCTGGACACACCTGAACGGCTTGAGCAATACCGGGCCCTGGCCCAGGGGCTTGGTACTCGCTTGCGGATCAATATCGAACTGGATGTAGGCCTGCACCGGGGCGGAGTAGCCGACGATGCCACGCTGGAGGCGATGCTCAAGCTGATCCGGGCGAACCCGACGCACTTGGAATTTGCCGGGTTCATGGGCTACGACCCGTTCGTGGGCATGGGCGTGCCCGAGCTGCTGGCAACCCATCAGGAGCTGCTGGCGCGGGTCATGGCGATCTACACCGCACGGGTGGATTTCGTGCGTCTGCGCTACCCCGACCTCTGGCATCCTGGCCTGACCCTCAACACCGCCGGCAGCCCCAGCTATCGCTTGCACGAACGGGAGAAACTGAGCAGTGAAGTCTCGGTGGGCACGGCCATGCTCAAACCCAGCCACTACGACCTGCCATCGTTGAGCGAGCACGTTCCGGCGGCCTACATCGCCACGCCTGTCTTGAAGCGCACCGGCCCGGTCAACATCCCCGCGCTGGACGACAAGTCGCGGATTTTTTCCTGGTGGGACGTGAACCAGCGCGGGACTTTTTTCATCTACGGCGGCAACTGGATGGCCAATCTCGAATCACCCTCAGGCTTGAAGCACAACGACCTCTACGGTCGCAGCTCCAATCAGGAAATGGTCAATGGTTCTGAAACGGTGGGGCTGGCGGTGGAGGACCAGGTGTTCCTACGACCGACCCAGAGCGAGTCGGTGCTGTTGCAGTTCGGTGATCTGCTGGCCGTGCGCGGAGGGCGGATAGTCGAGATGTGGCCGGTCTATAACTGACGACGGATCCTGTGGGAGCGAGCCTGCTCGCGATGACGGCGGTACATTCAGCATCAATGTAGGCCGATCCACCGCTATCGCGAGCAGGCTCGCTCCCACAAGGGATTGCTGGTGAGCCTGCCGGAACCGAATAGAGCGTTCACAACGCAAACGGAATACTGATCTTGGCCCAGAGCATTTCGCCTTCGGGGCGGTTCTCTACGTTGAACTCCTTGGCCCAGCGGATCTCGGCGCTGGCGTATTTGAGAAAGGTCAGGTGCAGCGCCGGACCGATGGCGAACACCTGGCCGCGCACGCCGTCATCCACGTCCTGACCGGCGAACTGCACGGTGCGGCCGTATTGTTTGTCGTCGGTGGTCTGCTTGAGGTAGTAACCGTTGAGCCCCAGCATCACGTTGTCCGTCAGCCGGTAACTGGCGGAATAATCGAAGTGGAAAATCTGCCCTGAGCGGTAGTCGGTGTCCTTGTTCTCGCGATTGAAACTGTAAGTGCTTTTCATCGACACCTCGGTGTTTTCCGTGGGCAACCAGGTGAAGGAAAACAGCGGCTTGTAGGTGTAGAAATTGGTGCTGGTGTTGGCCAGGCGGTCGGTGCTGTATTCGCCGGTCGGCACGGTGATTTCCAGTGCGGCGGCCAGGGTCAGGTTTTTGCCCATGTCCCACAGCACGATGGGCGAAATGGTGGTGTCGCCCATGCCTTCGCGAGTGTCCTGCAGGCCGAACACCGAGATTTCCTGTTTGATCCAGGGCTGGCCAACGTAGATACCCAGGCGTCCACCGGCCACCCGCAAAGGGCTCAGGTAATCGATCCGGGGGACCACCGCCGTGGATTCGATTTCGACATCCGGGACTTCGCCGCCCAACGAACTGATGTTGAATTTCCTGGCCTTGTAATGGTTGTAGTAGAGGTTGAACGCAAACATGTGGTCGGGAAGGTTGCCGACGTCCAGCGGCAACACGAAGAAACCGTCGGTGCCGGTGCCGATGTTATCGACTCCGGTTTCGGTGGCCAGGGCCGGCAGGGCACAGGCCAGGCCGAGGGTCAGTTGCAAGGCGAATGTCGTGCGGGTCGGGTTCATGCGGGGGCTCATTATTATTGTTGGAAATGCACCAAAGGTCCGAGCCATACAAATAAGCCGTTCGCCGCCGGTAGGGCAGGGTATTGGCGGCCACACAGGGGACATGGGCGGCCAGATTTTTGTGCCCCTCTATACGCTGGGTCATGCTAACGTTTATGAAACAACCGGTTACAAAAACGCCGCCTAACGTACCCCGGAACCCGCCCATGCAGATGAAAGTCATCGACCCGACCTATGAACTGGCGCTGGTGTCGCCGTTTCTTTTGCAAACCTTGGCCGACGTGGTGGCAGACCAGGGTTTCGATGCCGCCAGCCTGTGTCGCGGCCTTGGTTTCGGGCTCGACGATCTGCAGGATCCTGCCCAGCGGATTTCCTATCGCCAGGCCGTGGTCATGATCCAGCGGGCGCTCAAGCTGTTGCCTGATCGGGGCCTGGGCTTGTGGGTTGGCGATCGCAATGTATTGGGTACCCTGGGCCTGCTGGGCCACGTGTTGTCGCTGTGCGAAACCCTGCGCGATGTCTTTGCCCTGGGGATTCGGTATCAACACACCACCGGCGGTATCGCAGTATCGAGTGTTGAAGAGGCCAGTGACCGGATCATGGTCGAGGCGACTTGCCGCCTGCCTTTTGCCGAGGTCCAGGTTTTTGCGGTCGAAGAGTTTTTCGCCAGCCTGATGGTGTACGGCAGGGCGTTGGCAGGTCCTGACTTCAGGCCCCAGGCCGTGGAGTTCATGCACGCTGCGCCGTCTTATGCCCAGGAATACCATCGGGTCCTGGGGCCGGATGTGCGTTTCGGTTGTCGTCACAATCGCATGCTGATCGATGCCTGCTGGCTCGGCGTACGCCTGCCCAACCATCATCCGCTGGCCTTGCGTCAGGCCCTGGCCTTGCTGGAACAGGAGGCCACTGAGGTCCATCGCAAGATCGATCTGATCCAGGCGGTGGAGCGGGCGATTGCCCGGGACCTGACCCGTGGCAGCCACATCGAGAAAATCGCCAGCGACCTCAACATGAGCAGCCGCACCCTGCGCCGACGCTTGACCGAGCACAACCTGACCTTCGAAGCCTTGCTGGAACAGGTGCGTCGTGGCCGGACCCTGAACCTGCTGGCCAACCCCGACTGGTCCATCGAGCGCATCACCGAAGAGGTCGGCTACAGCGATGTGCGCAGTTTCCGCCGGGCGTTCCGGCGCTGGACCGGGATGAGCCCGAGCGCGTTTCGGACCGAGGGGTCGACACCGGCTTAGCCGGGACGGTCAATGGTCGGCTCCCTGTGGTTGACTGACTGGCGGTGCTTGTCAGAAAAAACCGACAAGAGTACAAATGTACTCCATGACGACTCTCACCCCCCGCCGTACCGCCATCCTGACCTTCATCCGCGAACGCATCGCCGAGCAGGGGCAGCCCCCCAGCCTCGCTGAAATCAGCGAGGCGTTCGGTTTCGCCTCCCGCAGCGTGGCGCGCAAGCATGTGCTGGCGTTGACCGAAGCCGGTTTCATCGAAGTCAATCCGCACCAGGCCCGGGGTATTCGCTTGCTGAACCAGCCGCCGCGTCCCGAGCTGCTGGACGTACCGGTGCTGGGGCGGGTGGCCGCCGGCCTGCCGATCGGTGCGGATGCCGAGGTCCACAGTCGCCTGATGCTCGACCCGGCGATGTTCACCAAGGCGCCGGATTACCTGCTACGGGTCCAGGGGGACTCGATGATCGAGGATGGCATTCTCGACGGCGACCTGGTGGGCGTGCAGCGTACGCCCCAGGCCTCCAACGGTCAGATCGTCGTGGCGCGCCTGGACGGTGAAGTCACCATCAAGCGCTTCGAGCGAATCGGCGAGCGGATACGTTTGCTGCCGCGCAACCCGGCCTACCAGCCGATCATTGTCGAAGCCGACCAGGACCTGGCCATCGAAGGCGTGTTCTGTGGCTTGCTGAGGCAAGGCTGATGGGCGCTGTCGTTGCGCTGGACACGCTGTTCAACGGTGGCCAGGTCTGGAAGGGCCGGCCCGCGCCCCCGGCTGCCAGCCCGCAGCCCACCGGTCATGCGGCCCTGGACGCGGCGTTGCCCAGCGGTGGCTGGCCGGAAGCGGCGCTGACGGAACTGCTGGTCGCCGCGCCGGGCGTGGGCGAGTTGCAACTGGTCTGGCCAACCTTGGCGCGACTGACGGCGGCGGGGGAGCGGATCGTGCTGGTGGCGCCGCCATTCGTGCCCTATCCGCAGGCCTGGCAGAACGCTGGGGTGGACCTGCGCCAGTTGTCAGTGATCCGGGCCGATGAGCGCGATGCCTTGTGGGCCGCCGAACAATGCCTGCGTTCGGGCAGTTGTGGCGCGGTGCTGTGCTGGCCCCGCCAGGCTGATGATCGCGCCCTGCGCCGCTTGCAAGTGGCGGCGGAAACCGGCCAGACCCTGGCGTTCGCCTGGCGCTCGATTCAGGAAGCCATCAACCCCTCGCCGGCGGCCCTGCGCATCGCCATCGATGGCCGGCCAGGGCAATTGCGGGTGCTCAAGTGCCGGGGCGGACTGGCCCGTTCCACGCCCATTGCCTTCGCCACGCTCAGCACACCGACCGAGCATTGAGGTTGCGATGCGCTGGGTCTGCATACTCTTCCCGCAACTGGCGCTGGACGCCGCGCTGCGTCAGCGGCCCGATCCCGACGAGCCCTTGGCGCTGTTGACCGGTCCGGCCCAGCGCCGGGTCCTGCAAGCGGTCAATGACCCGGCACGGGCCCTGGGTTTGCGCCCCGGCCAGACCATGACGGCCGCCCAGGCCCTGAGCAAAGGCTTCGCCACGGCCGAATACGATGCGGCGCAGATCGAACACTGGCAACAGTTCCTGGCGGCCTGGGCCTACCGTTTCAGCTCCCAGGTCAGCGTGCATTACCCGCGCACGGTGGTGTTCGAGATCGAGTCGAGCCTGGGCCTGTTCGGCCCCTGGCCGGTGTTCGAGAAGCGCCTGCGGGCCGAGCTGACGCAACTGGGATTCCGGCATCGCATTGTCGCCGCCCCCAACCCGGTGGCGGCGCGGGTGTTGGCCAATGCCTACGACGCCCTGGTGGTGCCCGATATTGAAACCCTGCAAGCCTGCCTGGGGCAGATGCCGGTGGAGCGTATCGGCCTGGAACCCGACGTCGCCACGGCACTGTCACGCATGGGGCTGCGCCAGTTGAGCCAGGTCCAGGCCTTGCCCCGACACACCCTGGCGCGGCGTTTTGAGGCCCAGGTGCTCAAGCATCTTGACGCGCTGACGGGCAGCCGCACCCTGGCGCTGTCGTTTTACCTGCCGCCGGACCGTTTCGATGTGCGCATCGAGCTCAATTACGACGTGCAATCCCACCAGGCGTTGTTGTTTCCGTTGCGCCGGTTGACCGGTGATCTCTCGGCTTTCCTGTGCGGTCGCGACAGCGGCGTGCAACGCTTTGACCTGCGCCTGGAACACGCCGGGTTGCCGGACACGCTGATCAAGGTCGGCTTGCTCAGCGCCGAGCGGGATCCTGCGATGCTTTTCGAACTGGCTCGTGGTCGGCTGGAACAGGTGCAGGTCGAGGCACCGGTACGTGGCTTTCGCTTGTGTGCTGAAGACCTGCCCAGTTTCGTGCCCCAACGCCTGGAGCTGTTCGACGAGCGCCCCCAGCAGTCCTTGCCTTGGGAGCAATTGCGCGAGCGGCTGCGGGCCCGGCTGGGGGACGACGCAGTGCAGGGCCTGGGGTTTCGCGATGACCATCGGCCTGAATGTGCCTGGCAGATGACCTCTCAGCGCCAGCCCCAGGCATGTCCGGTGCGCGAGGGCGTCCGGCGTCCCGGCTGGCTGCTGGACGAACCCCAGGCCTTGCAGGAGAGCCAGGCGCGAATCCTCATGGGCCCGGAGCGCATCGAGTCCGGCTGGTGGGACGGCGCCGACGTGCGCCGTGATTACTATCTGATCGAAACCCGCGCGGGCCAACGGGGCTGGGCCTATCGACCGGTGGGCGAGGGTGGCCCGCTGTGGCTGCAGGGCTGGTTCGCATGAACATCGAATATGTCGAGCTGCATTGCCTGTCGAACTTCAGTTTCCAGCGCGGTGCCTCCAGCGCCCTGGAGCTGTGCCGTCGTGCGCAACAACAAGGTTACAAGGCCCTGGCAATCACCGATGAGTGCACCCTGGCCGGGATTGTCCGGGCCTGGCAGGCTGCCCGGGAGCTGGACCTGCACTTGATCATCGGCAGTGAGATCCAGATCGAGAACGGTCCGAAACTGGTGCTGCTGGTGGAAAATCTGCAAGGCTATCAAGCCTTGTGCCGGCTGATCACCCGCGCCCGCCGCCGCAGCGAGAAAGGTCGCTATCGCATCGTGCGAGAAGACTTCGACGAGCCCTTGCCGGGGTTGCTGGCGTTGTGGGTGCCCGGTGACAACGATTCCGAAGAGCAGGGGCGCTGGTTGCGGAAGATATTTGCCGAGCGCTTGTGGCTGTCGGTCCAGTTGCATTGCGGGCAGGACGACCGGCGTCGGCTGGCGGACTTGCTAGCGCTGGCCGAGCGTTTGGACCTTCCGGCCGTGGCCACGGGAGACGTGCACATGCATGTGCGCGGCCGGCGCGCCCTGCAGGACACCATGACCGCCATCCGGCACCACGTCACGGTGGCCGAGGCCGGCCAGCGCTTGCACCCCAACGGTGAGCGCCACCTGCGCAGTCTCCCGGCCCTGGCCGAAATCTACCCGCGCGCCTTGCTCGACGAAACGTTGAACATCGCCCGGCGCTGTACGTTCGACCTTGGCCAACTGCGTTATCAATACCCCCGTGAACTGGTGCCTGAGGGGCATGATCCAGCGTCCTGGCTGCGGGAATTGACCGAACGCGGTATGCGCGAGCGATGGGCCAAGGGTGTGGAAGACAAAGTACGGGTACAAATCGATAAAGAACTGACTCTGATCGCCGATCTGGGCTACGACAGCTATTTCCTCACCGTGCAGGACATCGTCAGCTTCGCCCGCAGCCGCAATATTCTTTGTCAGGGGCGTGGCTCGGCGGCCAACTCGGCGGTGTGCTACGCCTTGGGGATCACCGAAATCGACCCGAGCCAGACCAGCATGCTGTTCGAGCGATTCCTGTCCCGGGAGCGCAACGAGCCGCCGGACATCGACGTCGATTTTGAACACGAGCGTCGTGAAGAAGTGCTGCAGTACGTGTTCCAGCGCTACGGTCGCCATCGTGCGGCATTGACGGCGGTGGTCAGCAGCTACCACGGTGCCGGCGCGGTGCGGGACGTCGCCAAGGCCTTGGGCTTGCCGCCGGATCAGGTCAACGCGCTGGCCGACTGTTGTGGGCGCTGGAGTGACGAGGCGCCGCCGGTGGATCGCCTGCGCGAAGGTGGCTTCGACCCGGACAGCCCGGTGTTGCGCCGGGTCCTGAGCCTGACCCAACAACTGATCGGTTTTCCCCGGCATCTGTCCCAGCACCCTGGCGGCTTCGTGATCTCCGAACAGCCTCTGGACACTCTGGTGCCGGTGGAGAACGCCGCTATGGCCGAGCGCACCATCATCCAGTGGGACAAGGACGACCTGGACGCGGTCGGGTTGCTCAAGGTGGATATCCTGGCCTTGGGCATGCTCAGTGCAATTCGTCGCTGTTTTGATCTGATCGCGCAGTACCGCGGCCAGCACTACACCTTGGCGACGTTGCCCAAGGACGACGCGGCCACTTACGAGATGATCACCCGCGCCGACACCATTGGTGTGTTCCAGATCGAGTCGCGCGCGCAGATGGCGATGCTGCCTCGGCTCAAACCCGAGTCCTTTTATGATCTGGTTATCGAAGTGGCCATCGTGCGACCGGGGCCGATCCAGGGCGGGATGGTGCACCCGTATCTGCGGCGTAAAAACAAGGAAGAGGCGGTGACTTACCCCTCCAAAGCGTTGGAAGAAGTGCTCAAGCGCACCTTGGGCGTGCCCCTGTTTCAGGAGCAGGTCATGCAGATCGCCATCGTTGCGGCGGATTACAGCCCCGGCGAAGCTGACCAGTTGCGTCGTTCCATGGCGGCCTGGAAACGCCACGGCGGCCTGGAACCGCATCGGGAACGCCTGGCGGCGGGGATGGCGAAAAACGGCTACACCGCCGAATTCGCCGCGCAGATATTTGAACAGATCAAGGGGTTCGGCAATTACGGTTTTCCAGAGTCCCATGCCGCCAGCTTCGCCTTGCTGACCTACGCCAGCAGTTGGCTCAAATGCCATGAACCGGCGGCGTTCGCCTGTGCCCTGATCAACAGCTGGCCCATGGGGTTCTACAGCCCGGATCAGATTCTGCAGGATGCCCGCCGGCATCAGTTGCAGATCCGCCCGGTGGACGTGCGCGCCAGTGACTGGGATTGCAGCCTCGAACCCATGGAAGGCCGACAACCGGCGCTTCGCCTGGGGTTGCGCATGATCAAGGGCTTTCGCCAAGAGGATGCCCATCGCATCGAAGCGGCCCGCCGGCATCGGCCCTTCAGTGACGTGGCCGACCTTGGCGAGCGCGCGCAACTCGATGCCCGGGCCCAGGCGCAACTGGCCGACGCCGGTGCCTTGCGGGGCTTGGCCGGTGATCGTCATCGCGCTCGCTGGGAGGTGGCCGGGGTACAGAAACAACTGGGCTTGTTCGCCGGTTTGCCCAGCCAGGAAGAACCGCCCGTGGACCTGCCAAAACCTACGGTGGGGGAGAATCTGTTCGCCGATTACGCCAGCGTCGGTACGACACTGGGCCCCCATCCACTGGCTTTGCTGCGCCCCGAACTGCGCGCCCGGCGCTGTCGCAGCTCGCGGGAACTGCAGGATGTGGAGCATGGCCGCAACGTCAGCGTCGCCGGGCTGGTCACCGGCCGCCAACGGCCAGGCACGGCCAGCGGCGTGACGTTCGTCACTCTGGAAGATGAGTTTGGCAACCTCAACGTGGTGGTCTGGCGCGATCTGGCCGAGCGCCAACGCAAAGCGTTGGTGGGTTCGCAATTGCTCAGGGTCGACGGGCGTTGGGAAAGTGTCGGTGAGGTTCGTCACCTGATCGCCGGCCGCCTGAGCGACCTGACCGAGTTGCTGGCGGGTATCCAGGTGCATAGCCGCGATTTCCGCTGAACCCAGCTGCCACCCAGCAAGCATGTTCCCAGTCTGGACAGGTTTGCATCATGACCTGCCCATGAAACCAAACGCCAGCGCAGCGCTCGAAGCTCTGAGCACAAGGGACTTGTGGTATGCCGATTCCCTGCTGGCATTTTCGAGGTTCAGAATCGACTCATGCAGTTCTTATCCCAGAATCATGGATGCCCCGGTTGGGGCGGTGAAATGGCCGGGCGTATCCGGTCGTTCGATTGGAGCCAGACCGAACTGGGCGCCATCGAGCACTGGTCCGCCAGTCTGCGCAGCGCAGTCCAGGTGCTGCTGGCGTCGCCTTTGCCGATGGTCATGTTGTGGGGCCGTCAGGGCTTCATGATCTACAACGATGCTTATGCCGAGTTCGCCGGCGGGCGCCATCCGTACCTGCTGGGCTGCGCGGTAGAGTTGGGCTGGCCGGAGGTGGCCGAATTCAATCGGCACGTACTGGATGTCTGCCTGGCTGGTGGCACCTTGTCCTATCGCAGCAAAGAGCTGGTACTGCTACGCAATGGCAAGCCCGAAGATGTCTGGATGGACCTTTATTACAGCCCGGTGCCCGACGATGATCAGTCTCCGGGCGGCGTTTTGGCGATCGTCGTGGAAACCACCGAGCTTGTGCTGACCGAGCGTGCCCGCCAGGAGGCCGAACGCAGCTACCGCGCCGTCAACGAGCGCATTCAGTTGGCCCTCTCGGCCGGGCCACTGCTGGGGTCGTTTGTCTGGGACATCCAGAACGACACACTTTCCGGCGATGAGCGTTTTTCCCGCACGTTCAATTACCCGCCAGACACGCCGCTGGATGCACTGCCTGTCGAGATTGCCCGCCAGAACATCCACCCCGATGACCTGGAGGAGGTGAACCGGCGGGTCGAACTGACCTTGCGCACCGGAACCCCCTACAACGCTGAGTATCGGGTGCGTCGACTCGGCGGTGATTACCTGTGGGTGCTGGCCAGCGGCCGATGTGAATTCGATACGTTGGGCCGGCCGTTGCGTTTCCCCGGTGTGCTGATTGATATCAACGAACGCAAGGAGGCTGAAGCCTCACTGCTCAAGTTCACCCGTGATCTGGAGCAGCGTGTCGCCGAGGAAGTGCATGCGCGGTTGACGGCTGAAGAGCAGTTGCGCCAGTCGCAGAAACTCGAAGCCATTGGCGGACTCACCGGCGGTGTGGCTCACGACTTCAACAACTTGCTGCAGGTGATCGCCGGCAACCTGCACCTGTTGGCTCGCCACGAACCGCAAAACGCCAATGTGCAGCGGCGGGTCAGTGCCTCCATCGAAGCGGTGGAGCGGGGTGCCAAACTGTCCTCGCAATTGTTGGCGTTTGCCCGCCGCCAACCGTTGTCACCGGCGGTCTACAACCCACGACGAATCTTCGACGGTCTGGGCGAATTGTTGCAGCGGGCCTTGGGCGAAACCATCCAGATCGAAGTGACCTTGCCCGCCGAGCCCTGGTGCATCCACGTCGATCGCAATCAGCTTGAAAACGCTTTGCTGAACCTGGCGATCAATGCCCGCGATGCCATGTGTGGTGAGGGCACCATCGGCCTGATCGGCGAAAACATCGTGCTCGACGAATCGTCCTGCGCCGGTAAAGACATTCCGGCCGGTGACTATGTGCGCCTGTCGGTGATCGACCGCGGCGCGGGCATGCCACCCGATGTCCTGGACCATGTGTTCGAGCCGTTTTTCACCACCAAGACTGACGGCCAGGGCACCGGGCTTGGGTTGAGCATGGTGTTCGGGTTCGTCAAGCAAAGTGGCGGGCATATCGAGATTACCAGTGACGTGGGAGAGGGCACGCGAGCGCAGATGTATTTCCCCCGCAGTCGGCAACCTGAAACAGGTGAAGAGGCGCCCCACGGCCCGCTTCTGGCCGGTGGGCAAGAGACGATTCTGGTGGTGGAGGATAACGAAGAGGTGCGCAGCGCGTCGGTGGAGCTGCTGGAACAGTCCGGTTATCGAACCCTCACGGCCGCCAACGCTGATGCGGCCATGGCGCTTTTGCTCGAAGGTGCCTCGGTGGATCTGATTTTTACCGATGTGGTCATGCCTGGCCTGATCAAGAGCTCTGACCTGGCGGCCTGGGCCAGGGTACAGACTCCGCCTATGCCCATACTGTTCACCTCGGGCCACACTCGGGACATCATTTCCCGCAACCACCAATTGAGCCCCGATACCCATCTGCTGAGCAAACCTTACGGCCCGGATGCCTTGATCACCATGGTGAGGACTGTGTTGGGCAGTTGATCGCGGCGCGCTAAACAAATGGAACCGAAGCCGCCATGCCACCTTCAAATGACCATGACCGGTCATCAATCCGGCCTGTCATGAATGAGGTGCCTATGAACCAAGATCCTGCAAACACCCAGCAACAAGGCCAGACGCAGGCCCCGTCACCGCGCAATGATCCGGCGATCGATCCTCAGGTTTCCCCTGAGCCCGCTGGCACCCAGCCAGTCAGCCCGGCTGGGGCAGGCAAGGCCCAAAGCGCCGACAGCGAAGTCGATCAAAAACATCACCACCAGGACAACGACAACACCTTCAGCCCTGGCTTCAAGCCTGACCCGGACCGCCCGGAATCCGGTGAGAGCACTGACGCCGATATCGATACGGATGGCGGTTAGCCAATGAGCCCTGCTTCTTTTCTTGAAGCTGGGCTTTCGGATTTCACGACGCCGTTGGGTGGCTGGCGCATCTATTGAGTGGATGAGTGAGGCGACAGGTCCATCCGATACCCAGCCCCCGGCTTGCCTTCATGTAATGCCGACTGGATTTTTTCATACAATGCATTGGCCTCGGCAGTCGTGATTGACCGCGAGCAATCCCGCAATACGACGCGCAACAGAGCATTTTCCTGGCCGGGTAACAGCCCGAGTCGCTCGATGGCTTGTGGTGGTAATTCAGACGAAGTCCAACGACCTTTGACTTGCATCTCCTCAATCCAACCAGAGCAGTCGCCAGCCGCCTGGAGCATTTTCTCAGTCAGTACTTCCTCACTCAAACCCGGAGTCACGGCCACTGAAATGTCCCGAGTAATTGAAGGCAAACGCGAAACCGTACTCCAAGGACGTAAGTCTTGCATCTGGGCCTGAACTCGCTCATTAGGGTCACGCAACAGGCGAATATCCGGGATTCCCTTTCGTAGCATAGTCAACCGGTCCAGCCCCATCCCCAACGCCAGACCGCCATGACGCTGCGCATCGATTCCCAGCCGTTGCAATAACGAAGTGGCAATAAGCCCACACTCCAGCACTTCGACAGCAGAACCATCGTTTATCACATTCACCTCAATGCCACCTTCGGTGTAATGATGCGGACTGTCGCTGTAAACCCAAGGTTTATCGGGGACGGCGACCCCAAGGATATCGCCGACCAAGCGCAAAAGGTGTCCGCGCGCCGAGAGCTCGGGTTCACCCAGCACCCATATGTCCATCTGATGTGGCTCGGCGCAGTGCCAACGATCACGACTGTCGCGGCGGAACGTGATGCCCGGAGCGGCCAGCAAAATGACCTCTCCAGGCTTGCGTTCCTGAGCCGAACGTTGCAGCACAATTGGAATCTGGCTAGTGGTTTGTGTACGCAACAGTGAATGTTCGTCTATCCACCGGGTGTGTTCGCTGCCTAGAGTGATTTCTGCCGGGTCATAACCGAGCAGTCCGTAGTTCTCTTCGGCGGATACGATTCGTGGGCCGGTCTGTATTAGAGCCTGCGGCCACCCAGCACTGACCAGCCCTTCAATTATTTCGTTCATGATCAGGCGGACTGCATGTGCGGGCGAGTGCGCCTCAGTCAGATCTGTAATGGATAACGCCTGCTGAAGCGCGACGTCAGTCAGGTATTTCTTGGTAACACCCATTATTGGCCCCTTTGAATCAGTGTTTGCTACGGCTTGAACAGTCGGAGGAAAAACCTATCAACACTAGACCAAACAAACAACTTAATAAGGCGGATTTTAGTGTTTTCAGAACTCAGCTACAGATGCTTCCTACATAAATAATCTATTTTTATTGTCTGCTATTCTCAGTAGAAGTATTGGTTCTAAAAAGCGATCAAAAAATCATTTAAAAATCAGCATGAATTTGAGCTAATACGACCACCCCCTTGAGCCGCAAGGGGGAAAATAAGGTAAAGGTGAAATCATGAAGAAGCAGAAAGTAATTCAGGAAAAACTTAATCGTATTACCTCAGGTCCAGAAAATTTTGGGTGGGCTCCATTGGCTTGGGCCTATATGGGTGATTGATATCGTTTGATTCAGAAGGGTGGCATGGATCAGGCACCCTTTTTCATAAGGAGCTACTTTATGTCGTCCATGACAAATATCCATACACTTTTTGGCGCTGAGGAATTCTGGGTTGTCGCCGATTCAGAGCAATTTCTTAACAAGTGTTCTAATCAAGGGCTAAAAACTGCGCATATCACCAAGGTCGAAGCTCTACCTCGCAATAGCATAATTTTCTCCTTCAGCAACAGTGCCGCCAAACTCACATTAGAGATTGCGCAAGCCACACCCAGAAAGAGAAGTGTTTTTTGTGCTGCACAAGTTTTCGAGCCCTCCCTGAGTTGTGCAAGTTATAGTCTGAATTTATTGCTAAATAGCGATTTCAAGAAGGCGCTGAAAAAACAGCGCGCCGTATTAAATATGCTTAATTCTTATGATTTGTTTTCAGTTACAGGCAACGGTTCTTGCGGGCGCGTTACTCTATTGCCCAAGGCAGAGCCTTATGCGCTGATTGCCGAGGATGTCTCTGGCGATTTCATACATTCCGTCGCCGAATTTTTCGAAGTTCATTATGCTCACATGAAGCCTCAAGAACCCTGCCCATTTTTTTTTAGTGGGGAGCTAAATATTTCTGGAATTCTGACTGTCCTGAGAAAGCCTAATCCGATGTTGCCCGAAGATATGAAAATGAAACTTCAGCAGCTATCTGATACCCTTTCTGAGAACGGAGGATTGCTGACTGTCGTGGAGAATAAGGTAACGTCTCTACGAACTGGTAATGGTGAATATATAGAAGTCTTGAAAATGGCCGCAGGAACTCGAGGTCTCGAATTAACCGAATTCGCCATCGGTGTCAACGATGAAATAGCGCCTCTTATAGATTACAAGATGAACTCGCAATTGAATGAGGGTGTCGGCGGTGTTCACTTGGCTATCGGAGATGGCTCTAGTGGTTATCACATTGATTTTCTTAGCCCAGCGGCCAATGTCAGCCCCATAACTCAATAACCTTAATAACGGCGTATGGCAAAGAGAGCAACTCCTCACTGGGGCAGGACTAATGCTCTTTTTGGTGAAGTAAAATATCAAGGGGGCGCTTCTCGAAGTTGCTCAGAGGCATTTCGGTATGCTGAGAGGTCCTCACGTTTGAAACCAAGAATGCCCTGCCAGATTAAACCAGCAGGGCTTCTCGGTCAGGCTGATGATCTCGTTAAACCCTACGTTATGATCGGGCTTTTTTTACATTCTCTGCTATTTACTTGGATGAGCGGCCTGGAGTTTCTTGGCCATTTCCAGATGTTTTTCCAGGTCTGGAAGCATTTTCTGCGCGAACGCCTTCAGCTCGGTGTTGCCGGGCTTCTTGTCGTCAGTGACGGTCTCGGCTTCTTTCTTGAACAGGGCAATGGTTTCTTCGTGGGCCATCACCTGGTTGTTGGCGTAGGCCGCATCAAACGATTCCTCGCGCATATCGAGAATCTTGGCCTTGGCCTTTTTCACCAGCGTGGTTTCGTCCGGCACTTCGATATCGTGTTTTTTCGCCAGCGAGATCAACTCCTCGTTGGCTTTGGTGTGGTCGGAAATCATCATGTTGGCGAATTCCTTGACGTCCGCCGAACTGCTTTTTTCCAGGGCCAGTTTGCTGGTTTCGATTTCCGCGATACCACCGGCCGCCGCGTTGTCGACGAAGTCGCTGGAAGTCGCGGCCCAAGCCATTCCCATACTGGTGCTCAAGGCAACTGCCAGGCCGAGTTGACGCAGGTTGAATCCGTCCATAGGTAAGTCTCCACACAGGTTGTACAAGGGACTTGTGTCGTCCTGTTCAATGGAGAGCGGCGGGCGGACAAAGGTTTGATTGCAAAGCGGTGCGGTACGACGAACGGTCACCGCTGGTCGGATTGGCGGTCGACAGAACCCCGTCGGCGAGGCCATTCTGATAGTCGACGAGCGCCGTAGAAGGCGTTAGCCATCGTTCTACCAAAGGAGGTGTTCCATGCCGGTGATCCACGATTTGTGCCAGGATCTCAACTGCACAAAAGACGACATCCAGCAAAAGCGCAGCGAGAATCCCAGGCTCGACTCGTTACTTCTCAAGTATTCCCAAATAGATGCCGAAGTGGTCGACGCCGAGAAACCGTCCTCCGCGGCACTGTCCGATGTTGCCCTGAAGACGCTCAAGGAGAAACGTTTGCAGGTCAAGGACGAGATCGCGCAGTACTTGCAGGGATAGTCCTAGGGCCGGGCTGTCGGTGAGGAGCCCTCTGCTTGCAGGAGGGCTTTTTTCGGCAGACTCGTCAGGTCAGCGGGTCCCAGCGCTGGGACCAGTCGCTGCCGGTCGTGACGATCTGGCGCAGCACTTCGAACGCTTGCTGCAACGCCGCCGAATCCCGATCCCTGGAGTACACGAGGTAAGTCGGGTAGTTGAATTCCGGCGCCTTGGGCACCCGCTCCAGGATGCCGCTGTCCAGATAGCTCTGCACCACTCGGGTCCGGAAGTAGCCGCTGCCGCCGTTCTCCAGGATGTACTGCAGGGCCAGGGGGCCGAGGTTGAACGTCACGGCCGCCTTGGCCTTGTCCGGCAGCGCAGTGTCGTGCTGACGACGGAAGTCGGCACTCCAGTCGATGTACACGTAGGGCTCGGGACGGGTCGCCAGGCGCACCAGGATCAGTTTCTCTTCCAGCAACTGTTCCACTTGCAGCCTCGGCCAGTATTCGGGCTGATACACCACGGCGGCATCCAGCAGGCCCAGTTCCAGTTGTTGCAGCAGTTTTTCGCCATCGCGGATGTCCATGCGCAGGGCATGGCCGGGGATTTTATGGCGCAGTTCCTCGGCCCAGGCGAGCATCAGGGGGTTGCACAGGCTGACCTCGCCACCGAGGTGCAAAACGTTGCGAAAGCCTTCGGGCAAGGGCAGGTCCCGGCGGGCCGCTTCCCAGGTCTGCACCAGTTGATTGGCATACACCACGAAGGTTTCACCGTCGGCAGTCAGGCGCGCGCCGGCACGGTTGCGCACAAACAGCACGCAGCCAAGCTGGCTTTCAAGCTTCTGGACTCGCGCCGTGATAGCCGTCTGGGTGACGTGCAGCTTGTCGGCCGCGGCGGCGAGGCTGCCGTGGCGGACGATTTCCAGAAAGGTGCGGGCGAGGTCGATGTCCATGGTCAGGCCGATACGGGGAAAGCGGGGATTGTACGACACCTGCGAACTACCGCAGGGTCCTTTGCTGAATGTACCGGCGCTATCGCGAGCAGGCTCGCTCCCACAATTGCTCCGGGTGATGAGGATTGAGCGTCGCTCCAGATCCCCTGTGGGAGCGAGCCTGCTCGCGATAGCGATGGACCGGCCAGTGGAAATGCTCAAGTAAAAACACAAATCCCGCCACAGAGGCGGGATTCGTTTGCAGCCAGGGCGCCCGTAGAAAGGGCAAGCAGACTCAGGCCGGGAACAATTCGGACAGCTTCATCGACAGCATCATGTCGCCTTCGACGCGCAGCTTGCCGCCCATGAACGCTTGCATGCCGTCGGTATCGCCGCTGACGATGCCCTTGAGGGTTTCGCTGTCCATGATCAGCGTGCAGTTGGCGTTCTCATTTTCGCCTTCTTGCAGCTCACAGGTGCCATCCTTGACGATCAGGGCGTAGTGCTTGTCTTCGTCGGTGATGTTGAAACCAAATACCAGGTCCAGGCCGGCAGCGGCGGCAGGGTTGAACTTGGCTTTCATGGCTTGTACGGCGTCGGCTACGGAGGTCATGGTTTCGATCCTTATTTGGGTTATACAGCAAGGGTCTACAGTGATCCGGACTCAGCGAAAGGTGATGAGGTCCGGGGCCTTCAGCAGTTGCAGGTGGGCATGACTGTTGAAGGAAGCCAGGGCCACCTCGCGGCCCCTGAATTTCAGGTGGTTGAGCGAGGTGTTGACGATTTGCCAGTTCAGTTCGAAGGCCTGCCGCGCAGGCATCTGGGTGATCAGGTGGAGCAGGGCGGTGATGGTCCCGCCGGAAGTGAACACGGCGATTTTCTGGGAATTGTCGGCTTGCTCCAGAATGCGCTGCAGGCCGGTCTGCACGCGTTCGACGAAACCCAACCAGCTTTCCAGTTCGGGCGGGTCGTACTGGCCGCTGAGCCAGCGCTCGATGATCAACGCGAAGATGCGCTGGAACTCGGCGCGGTTCTGTGCGGCATTGCGCAGGATGTACAGGGCTTCGGGTTCCTGGGGCAGCATATCCGGCAACAGGGCGCGGATCACCGCGTCGGCGTCGAACTCATTGAACGCCGAATCGATCTCCAGCCCGGGAACCGGCAGCCCGGCGGCGGACATCTGGCCCAGCGCACCGGTGGCGGTATCCTGCTGGCGACGCAGGTCGCCCGAGAGGCAGCGATCGAACACGACACCCAGTTCGGCCAGGTGGCTGCCCAGCACTTGGGCCTGGCGTACACCGTTTGGCGAAAGGACATCGTAGTCGTCCGCACCAAAGGAGGCCTGGCCATGTCGAATCAGATAGATACTGCCCACGTCCGCGTCATCCCGGTACGTTGAAGGTCTGGCGAGGTTATGAGGATGGCGGTGAGCTGTCAATGAAAAAACATACGCTTGTTTGAAATGCCTGTTACAGCCTTGTCCAGCTGCGCTCCCGTTAAGGTAACCACAGGTTTCACGGCTGGTCGTGGCGCAGGCGCATGGGTATGCTGAACGTGTTGAGTGCCCGCCCTTGAGCGGCGTTTTGAATTTATTAGGAGCCATCGTGGAGTTTTTCATCGAATACGCCAGTTTCCTGGCCAAGACCGTGACGCTGGTGATCGCCATCCTGGTGGTGCTGGCCAGTTTTGCTGCCCTGCGCAGCAAGGGCCGGCGCAAGTCTGCCGGCCAGTTGCAGGTGAGCAAACTCAACGACTTCTACAAGGGACTGCGTGAGCGCCTGGAGCAGACGCTGCTGGATAAAGACCAGCTCAAGGCCCTGCGCAAGACCGAAGGCAAGGCTGAAAAGGCCGCCAAGAAACACAAGGACAAGCCGGCGGCCAAGCCTCGGGTATTCGTGCTGGATTTTGACGGTGACATCAAAGCCTCGGCCACCGAGAGCCTTCGTCATGAAATCACCGCATTGCTGACCCTGGCGACCCCGAAGGATGAAGTGGTGTTGCGCCTGGAAAGCGGTGGCGGCATGGTCCACAGCTACGGTCTGGCCTCCTCGCAACTGGCCCGGATCCGTCAGGCCGGCGTGCCGCTGACGGTGTGCATCGACAAGGTCGCGGCCAGCGGCGGCTACATGATGGCGTGCATCGGCGAGAAGATCATCAGCGCGCCTTTTGCCATTCTTGGCTCCATCGGCGTCGTGGCCCAGTTGCCAAACGTCAACCGTCTCCTGAAGAAGCACGACATCGATTTTGAAGTGCTGACGGCCGGTGAATACAAGCGCACGCTGACGGTGTTCGGCGAAAACACCGAGAAGGGCCGGGAGAAGTTCCAGGAAGACCTGGACATCACCCATGAGCTGTTCAAGAACTTCGTGTCCAACTACCGTCCGCAACTGGCCATTGATGAAGTGGCGACCGGTGAAGTCTGGCTGGGCGTCGCAGCATTGGACAAGCGCCTGGTGGACGAGCTGAAAACCAGCGATGAATACCTGGCTGAACGGGCCAAGAGCGCCGAGCTGTACCACTTGCACTACGCCGAGCGCAAAAGTTTGCAGGAGCGTATTGGCATGGCGGCCAGCGGTTCGGTGGACCGGGTCCTGCTGAACTGGTGGAGCCGCCTGACCCAGCAGCGGTTCTGGTAACGGCTAACCCTGTGGGAGCGAGCCTGCTCGCAATGACGGTGGCACATCCAGCATCACCTGCTCAGGCTAGCCGCTATCGCGAGCAGGCTCGCTCCCACATTGGGTTCAGGGTGGGCTGAAGATCAGGTTCCGCACCAATCATCCATCCATAAAAAAGCCCTGAACCGGTACACCCGGATCAGGGCTTTTTTTGTATCAGGTTTCAGCGACGACGAAACAACGGCAACGGTTCGTCAGTGGCAGCCTGGTAGGTCACCGAGAAGTCCTTGAGGCTTTCGAGGGCTTCAAAGGGGTCCTTGTCGGCGCGCAAGGCAAAGGCGTCGAAACCGCAACGGCGCATGTAGAACAATTGGTCGCGCAGCACATCGCCAATCGCCCGCAATTCGCCCTTGAAGCCATAACGCTCACGCAGCAGGCGAGCGTTGGAGTAGCTGCGCCCGTCGGTGAAGGCCGGGAAGTTCAGGGCGATGACCTGGAGCTGATTGGCGTCATCACCGATTTCCTCCGCCTCTTCGTCGGCGTCCAGCCACACACCCAGGCCGCCATCGCGAGCCTTGAGGGCGTGAGCATGATCGCGCCACAGGGCCAGGGGCACGATCAGGTCGTCGCAGTTGGAAATACCATCGAGGGTCGCGTCCTTGGGCAGCAGGTGCCAGGTTTCGTCGATAACCTCGTCGTTCTTAATTATTCGCTGCATAGACGCGTTCCTTGAAGAGGTCGATGCCGATACGTTGATAAGTGTCGATGAAACGCTCGTCTTCGGTACGTTGTTCGATGTAAACGTCGATCAGCTTCTCGATCACGTCAGGCATGTCGTCCTGGGCAAACGATGGGCCGAGGATCTTGCCCAGGCTGGCGTCGCGGCTACCGCTGCCGCCCAGGGAGACCTGGTAGAACTCCTCGCCTTTCTTGTCCACGCCCAGGATGCCGATGTGGCCGACGTGGTGGTGACCACAGGCGTTCATGCAACCGGAAATGTTCAGGTCCAGCTCGCCGATGTCGAACAGGTAGTCCAGGTCGTCGAAACGACGCTGGATCGACTCGGCGATAGGGATCGACTTGGCGTTGGCCAGGGAGCAGAAATCGCCGCCCGGGCAGCAGATTATGTCGGTCAGCAGGCCGATGTTCGGCGTGGCGAACCCTTGCTCGCGCAACTCGCCCCACAGGGTGAACAACTGGCTCTGTTCAACGTCCGCCAGGATGATGTTCTGTTCGTGGGAGGTGCGCAGTTGACCGAAGCTGTAGCGCTCAGCCAGGTCGGCCACGGCGTCCAGCTGCTTGTCGGTGATGTCGCCCGGCGCGACGCCGGTCGGCTTCAGGGACAGGGTCACCGCGACGTAGCCAGGCTTCTTGTGGGCCAGGGTGTTGCGGGTGCGCCAGCGGGCGAAGCCCGGATGTTCTTTGTCGAGCGCGGCCAGCTCGGCGTCCTGGTTGCTCAGGGCCTTATAGTCCGGGTCGACGAAATGCTTGGCTACGCGATGGACTTCGGCTTCGGTCAGGGTGGTCTGGCCGCCGCGCAGGTGAGCCATTTCGGCCTCGACCTTTTCGGCGAACACTTCTGGCGTAAGGGCCTTGACCAGGATCTTGATCCGCGCCTTGTACTTGTTGTCACGACGGCCGTAGCGGTTGTACACCCGCAGGATGGCGTCTAGGTAGCTCAGCAGGTCTTGCCATGGCAAGAACTCGTTGATGAACGCGCCGACCACCGGCGTACGGCCCAGGCCGCCGCCCACCAGCACACGGAAGCCCAGCTCGCCGGCGGCGTTGTAGACCGTCTCCAGGCCGATGTCGTGGACTTCAATGGCCGCACGGTCCGAGGTCGAGCCATTGATGGCGATCTTGAACTTGCGCGGCAGGTAGGCGAATTCCGGGTGGAAGGTGGTCCACTGGCGAACGATCTCGCACCAGGGGCGCGGGTCGATCAACTCATCGGCCGCGACACCGGCGAACTGGTCGGTAGTGACGTTGCGCAGGCAGTTGCCGCTGGTCTGGATCGCGTGCATCTGCACGGTGGCCAGTTCAGCCAGGATCTGGGGCACATCTTCCAGGGCCGGCCAGTTGTACTGGACGTTCTGGCGGGTACTGATGTGGGCATAGCCTTTGTCGTAGTCGCGGGCAATCTTGGCCAGCATGCGCACCTGACGCGAGGTCAGTTGGCCATAGGGCACCGCTACGCGCAGCATCGGGGCGAAGCGCTGGATATACAGGCCATTCTGCAAACGCAGAGGGCGGAATTCTTCTTCGCTCAGCTCGCCTGCCAGATAGCGTCGGGTCTGATCACGGAACTGCTTGACGCGGTCCTCGATGATCCGCTGATCGTACTCGTCATATACGTACATATAAGTCTCGTTCTCAGGCTTGGGCCGATCAGAAACAGCTGCGTGTTGGCTCGCTGGAATCGGATTCTGCCTCGGCAATTCTGCGCGCACGGCCGCGCACTCCTACAGGAGCCGGTGCAAGATACCTGTTTTGAGTTATGCGCAAAAGTGATGTTTGAGTATATGTAAAGAACCAAATCGACTAATGGGATTGATTATTGCCTAACCCACATTTGTCGTGCGGGCAATCATCGTCTTAACTGTGGTCGAGTCCCTATGCAATCACCTACAAAACCGACAAGAGGCGATGCAATGAGCAATCCGACCAAAGCAAGGAAAAGCGACAGTACTGTTGATGCCTGGGCCATTTTGTTCCTGATTATCCTGGTGGTGGGCACTGCGGTGTTCTGGGTCAGTCACCAATAGAGCGGTGGTGAAAAAACGGTGGGAGCGAGCCTGCTCGCGATAGTGGTGGTTCAGTCAATCATGAAGTGACTGACAAACCGCTATCGCGAGCAGGCTCGCTCCCACAGGGGGGTTACGTGTGTCGTAGACAGATTTACAACCCCGCCAGATGCACCACCAGCTTGACGATGCCAAACAGTGTCAGGGCGAAGATCACCGTGAAGGCGATGCCCAATACCACGAAGTGACTCGGCTTGCCGTGGGTGAAGTCACGGGCGCGATTCTTGCCGCTCTGCACGCCGAAGGCGGCAGCCAGCACGCTGTGCACCATCTGCCACAGGGTCGGCGGCTTGTTGTCGATCGGATCGTCCATAAATCCCTCGTCTGCCATGGGTTTGGAACAAGCATAGACAAAAGATCGCAACCTGCGGCAGCCCCTACAGCAATACACAAAACCCTGTAGGAGCCTGCGATCCTTTAAGGCTCTTAGTTGTCGTAACCCAAATTCGGCGCCAACCAGCGCTCAGTCACGCTCAAGTCCTGGCCTTTGCGCGCGGTATAGCTCTGGACCTGATCCTTGTCGATCTTGCCCACGGCGAAGTATTGCGCCTGGGGATGGGCGAAATACCAGCCGCTGACGGCTGCCGCCGGGAACATGGCGTAATGCTCGGTGAGGAATACGCCGCTGCGTCCAGCCTTCAGTTCGCTGGCCTCGGGGTCGAGCAGGCGGAACAAGGTGGCCTTTTCGGTGTGATCCGGGCAGGCCGGGTAGCCGGGGGCAGGGCGGATGCCGGTGTATTGCTCTTTGATCAGGGCGTCGTTGTCCAGGCTTTCGTCCTTGGCGTAACCCCAATGTTCCTTGCGCACCTGCTGGTGCAGCCATTCGGCGCAGGCCTCGGCCAAGCGGTCGGCCAGGGCCTTGACCATGATCGAGTTGTAGTCGTCGCCGGCTTCCTGGTAGGCCTTGGCGACTTCTTCGGCGCCGATGCCGGCGGTGGTGATGAAGCCGCCCACGTAGTCGGTCACACCGCTGTCCTTGGGCGCGACGAAGTCGGCCAGGGAGAAGTTCGGCTTGCCATCGGTCTTGATGATCTGCTGGCGCAGGTGATGTAGGCGGGCCAGTGGCTTGCCATCCTCGCCATAGACTTCCAGATCGTCGTCATGCACCTGGTTGGCCGGCCAGAAGCCGAACACGGCGCGGGCGCTGATGAGTTTCTCGTCGATGAGCTTGCGCAGCATCGCCCGGGCATCGGCGTACAGGGCAGTAGCCGCTTCTCCGACCACTTCGTCGGTCAGGATGCGCGGGTACTTGCCGGCCAGGTCCCAGGAAATGAAGAACGGCGTCCAGTCGATGTATTCGGCCAGGACGTTGAGGTCAATGTTGTCCAGCACCTTGGCGCCGGTAAAGGTCGGCTTGACCGGCTGGTAGCTGCTCCAGTCGAACTGCGGCTTCTTCGCCACGGCGGCCGGGTAGCTCAAGCGTTCGGTACGGGCGCTGCGGTTGGCGGTGCGCTCGCGAACGTCGATGTACTCCAGGCGGGTTTTCTCGACGAATGCCGGCTTGAGTTCCTTGGACAGCAACTGGGTGGCCACGCCCACGGCGCGCGAGGCGTCGGTGACGTAGATCACCGCGTCGTTGCTGTACTTGGGTTCGATTTTCACTGCCGTGTGGGCCTTGGAGGTCGTGGCGCCACCGATCATCAGGGGCAGGTGGAAATCCTGGCGCTGCATCTCGCGGGCCACATGCACCATCTCGTCCAGGGACGGAGTGATCAGGCCGGACAGCCCGATGATGTCGCACTTCTGCTCCTTGGCCACCTGCAGGATCTTCTCTGCCGGCACCATCACGCCCAGGTCGACCACGTCATAGCCGTTGCAACCGAGCACCACGCCGACGATATTCTTGCCGATGTCGTGGACGTCGCCCTTGACCGTGGCCATGAGAATCTTGCCCTTGGCTTCTGGCTTGTCGCCTTTTTCCGCCTCGATGAATGGAATCAGGTGGGCCACGGCCTGCTTCATCACCCGGGCGGACTTCACCACTTGGGGCAGGAACATTTTGCCGGCGCCGAACAGGTCGCCGACGATGTTCATGCCGGCCATCAACGGGCCTTCGATGACTTCGATCGGCCGGGCGAACGACAGCCGCGATTCCTCGGTGTCTTCGACGATGTGCGTGGTGATGCCCTTGACCAGCGCGTGTTCCAGGCGCTTGTTCACTTCCCAGCCACGCCACTCTTCGGTTTCCGCTTCCTTGACGCTGCCGTCGCCCTTGTACTTGTCGGCGATGGCGAGCAGGGCGTCGGTGCCTTCAGGCGTGCGGTTGAGGATCACGTCTTCCACCGCGTCGCGCAGTTCCACCGGGATCTGGTCGTAGATCTCCAGTTGGCCGGCGTTGACGATGCCCATGGTCAGGCCCGAGCGGATTGCATACAGCAGGAACACCGAATGAATCGCCTCGCGCACCGGGTTGTTGCCCCGGAACGAGAAGGACACGTTGGACACGCCACCCGAGGTCAGCGCATAAGGCAGTTCGTCGCGGATGTAGGCGCAGGCGTTGATGAAATCCACGGCATAGTTGTTGTGCTCTTCGATACCGGTGGCGACGGCGAAGATGTTCGGGTCAAAGATGATGTCTTCCGGCGGGAAGCCGACTTCATTGACCAGGATGTCGTAGGAACGCTTGCAGATTTCCTTCTTGCGCGCTTCGGTATCGGCCTGGCCGGCTTCGTCGAAGGCCATCACCACCACGGCGGCGCCGTAGCGTTTGCACAACTTGGCGTGATGGATGAACTGCTCGACGCCTTCCTTCATGCTGATGGAGTTGACGATGCCCTTGCCCTGGATGCACTTGAGGCCCGCTTCGATCACTTCCCACTTGGAGGAGTCGATCATGATCGGCACGCGGGAGATGTCCGGTTCGCCGGCAATCAGATTGAGGAAGGTCACCATGGCCTTCTTCGAATCGAGCATGCCCTCGTCCATGTTGATGTCGATCACCTGCGCGCCGGCCTCGACCTGCTGCAGGGCCACTTCCAGGGCTTCGGTGTAGTTGTCTTCGCGGATAAGGCGGGCGAACTTGGCCGAACCGGTGATGTTGGTCCGCTCGCCGACGTTGACGAACAAGGAGCTGCGATCGATGGTGAACGGTTCCAGGCCCGACAGGCGGCAAGCCCGCGGGATCTCCGGAATCTGGCGCGGTGCGTAGCCGGCCACGGCCTTGGCGATGGCTTCGATGTGCGCCGGGGTGGTGCCACAGCAGCCGCCGACGATGTTCAGGAAGCCGCTTTGGGCAAACTCTTCGATGACTTTGGCGGTGTCCACCGGCAGTTCGTCGTATTCACCGAATTCATTGGGCAGACCGGCGTTCGGGTGCGCCGATACGTGGGTGCTGGCCTTGTTCGACAGTTCTTCGAGGTACGGGCGCAGTTCGCTGGCACCGAGGGCGCAGTTCAACCCAACGGAGATCGGCTTGGCGTGGGCGACGGAGTTCCAGAAGGCTTCGGTGGTCTGGCCGGACAGTGTGCGGCCGGACGCGTCGGTGATGGTGCCGGAGATCATGATCGGCAGTTCGACGCCTAATTCCTCATACACCCCTTGCACGGCGAAAATCGCTGCCTTGGCATTAAGCGTGTCGAAAATGGTTTCGATGAGGATCAGGTCGGCGCCGCCTTCGATCAGGCCCTTGGTGGCCTCGGTGTAATTCTCCACCAGCTCGTCGAAGGTCACGTTGCGGTAGCCGGGGTTGTTCACGTCTGGCGACAGCGAGCAGGTGCGGCTGGTCGGGCCCAGCACGCCGGCTACGAAGCGCGGCTTGTCCGGTGTTTCCAGGGTCTTGGCGTCGGCGACCTTGCGGGCCAGGCGCGCGCCTTCCAGGTTCAGCTCGTAGGCCAGGCCCTGCATGCCGTAGTCGGCCTGGGACACCTGGGTGGCGTTGAAGGTGTTGGTTTCCAGAATGTCGGCACCGGCATCCAGGTAGGCTTTTTCGATGGCGCCGATCACATCCGGACGGCTCAGGACCAACAAATCATTGTTGCCCTTGACGTCGCTCGGCCAGTCGGCGAAACGCTTGCCACGATAGTCCTGTTCCTCAAGCTTGTAGCTCTGGATCATCGTACCCATGCCGCCGTCGAGGATCAGAATGCGTTCCTTGAGGGCCTGCTGGAGAAGATAAAGGCGAGCGCTGCGATCGGACATAGGACTACCTGGAAAAAGACCATTACGAAGGCGGGGATGATAGCAAACCTGTACAGGATTTGATCATGGGTGGCTTTTGCATGAATCCTGCTCATGTTTGCATCGCGATGGCGGCCCGGTAGAATCGCCGGATTATCTCTTAGGGACCCGAGACATGCCGTACCGCGTCTTATTCGGCAGTCTGTTGCTGCTGTTGTCTTTTCACTCAGTGGCAAAGGATCCCGCCCCGGCGATTTCCTACACTCGCGATATCCAGCCGATCTTCACGGAAAAATGCGTCGCCTGCCACGCCTGCTATGACTCTGCGTGCCAATTGAACCTGGGCAGTGGCGAAGGCGTGTCCCGGGGCGCGAGCAAGCTGCCGGTCTATGACGGTGAACGACGCCAGGCTGCCGAACCCACACGTTTGTTCTATGACGCCTCCGGCCAGCGGGCCTGGCAGCGCAAAGGCTTCTATTCCGTGCTGGATGCTCAAGGCAGTCAGGCCGCGCTGATGGCGCAGATGCTCGAACTGGGCCACAACACACCGTTGCAGCCCAACGCCAAGCTGCCCCAGGACATCGTGCTTGGGCTTGAGCGTGACAACAGCTGCCCGATGCCGGGGCAATTCGACGAGTACGCCGCCGCGCATCCCAAGGAAGGCATGCCTCTGGCGGTCACTGGCCTGACCGACCAGCAATATCAGACCTTGCAGCGCTGGTTGGCCGCGGGTGCACCCATCGATCAGCAAGCGCTGGCGCCGAGCGCCGCCGAAGCCTTGCAGGTGGTGCAGTGGGAAAACCTGCTCAACGCCCCCGGCGCCCGGGAAAGCCTGGTGGGTCGGTGGTTGTTCGAGCACTGGTTTCTGGCGCACATCTATTTCAAGGATGGCGAGCCGGGGCATTTCTTCCAGTGGGTACGTTCGCGCACGCCTACCGGCCAGCCAATCGATCTGATCAACACCCGCCGCCCGAACGATGACCCTGGCACCCGTGTGTATTACCGGCTCTGGCCGGTACAAGGGGTGATCGTGCACAAGACCCACATTACCTACGGGTTGAGCGCGGCAAAAATGGCGCGGATCAAGAGCCTGTTCTACAGCGGCAGATGGCAGGTCACTGCGTTGCCAGGGTACGGCCCGGAGCGCCGGGCCAACCCGTTTTCCACCTTCGAGGCGATCCCGGCCCAGGCCCGCTATCAGTTCATGCTCGATAACGCCGAGTATTTCGTGCGCACATTTATCCGCGGCCCGGTTTGCCGGGGCCAGATCGCCACGGACGTGATTCGCGACAACTTCTGGGCGTTGTTCCAGGCCCCGGAACATGATCTGTACATCACCGACCCCAATTACCGCGGCCAGGCCACGCCGTTGCTGGCGATGCCGGGGCAGAATGACGACGTGGGCAGCGTCCTGAGTCTGTGGCTGGACTACCGGGACAAGCGCAACGAGTACGAAGCCTTGCGTCGCGACAACTACGCCGACCTGCCTGCGCCCAGTTGGTCGACGCTGTGGGCCGGCAACGACAATGCCTTGCTGAGCATTTTCCGGCATTTCGACAGTGCTTCGGTCACCAAGGGCCTGATTGGCGAGGTGCCACAGACGATGTGGCTGTTCGACTTTCCATTGCTGGAGCGCACTTATTATCAGTTGGCGGTGAACTTCGACGTGTTCGGCAACGTGTCCCACCAGGCCCAGACGCGACTGTATTTCGACCTGATTCGCAACGGTGCGGAGCAGAACTTCCTGCGCCTGATGCCAGCCGATTCCCGCGAGGACTACCTCAACGATTGGTATCAGTCGGGCGGAAAATTCAAGATGTGGCTCGATTACGAGGCTATCGACGACGATAAACCCACCGCTCTCAAGCTTGACGAAGATGACCCCAAGCGCGATTTCGTCCAGCAATTGCTGGTTCGTTATGGCGACTTGAACGCGCGGCCCGATCCGATCAACCGGTGTAATGGCGCCTATTGCTCGCGTCCGAACATTGATCCGGCCTTACAGAACGCCGAACAGGCCCTCAGTCGCCTGGCTTCCAGACCGGCGGCGGGCCTGAGCGTCATCAACCAGTTGCCGGAAGCGACCATGTTGCGCGTCGAAACCGTCAGCGGTCGCCGTGAGGTCTACAGTCTGCTGCGCAACCGCGCTCACAGTAACGTGGCGTTTTTGCTCGGCGAGGCGCTGCGATACCAGCCGGGGCTGGACACCTTGACGGTCTATTCGGGCGTGCTGAGCAGCTATCCGAACTTCATCTTCAACATCCCCGCCGAGCAAGTGCCGGCCTTTGTCGACGCCATGGAGGGCGCCCGGGACGGGCAGGCGTTCGAGCGGATTGTCGAGCGCTGGGGCATTCGGCGCAGTCACCCGCAGTTCTGGCAGTACTTCCATGACCTGAGCCACTACCTGCAGGAGACGGCGCCGCTGGAAAGTGGGGTGCTGGACATGAATCGCTACCAGAACCTCTGACCAGGATATCCGGGCGCTTTCCTGACAAAAATACTAGGACTTTGTCCGGCGCGATGATTGGCGTAAACTGCCGACAAGCCTGCGAGGAGTTTCCATGACCGCCATTACCATTACCGATGCCGCCCACGATTACCTGGCCGACCTGCTGTCCAAGCAGAACACCCCAGGTATCGGGATCCGCATCTTCATCACCCAGCCCGGCACCCAGTACGCTGAAACCTGCATTGCCTACTGCAAGCCGGGGGAAGAGAAACCTGAAGACACCGCGCTGGGGCTCAAGAGCTTCACCGCATACATCGACTCGTTCAGCGAAGCGTTCCTGGACGACGCGGTGGTCGACTATGCCACCGACCGCATGGGCGGCCAGTTGACCATCAAGGCGCCGAACGCCAAGGTGCCGATGGTCAATGCCGACAGCCCGGTCAACGAGCGCATCAATTATTACCTGCAAACCGAAATCAACCCGGGGCTGGCCAGCCACGGCGGCCAGGTATCGCTGATCGACGTGGTGGAAGACGGCATCGCCGTGCTCCAGTTCGGCGGCGGTTGCCAGGGCTGCGGCCAGGCCGACGTGACCTTGAAGGAAGGCATCGAGCGCACCTTGCTCGAGCGTATCCCGGAACTCAAGGGCGTGCGCGACGTGACCGACCACACGCAGAAAGAAAACGCCTACTACTGATAGGTGTTCGCTGCGGATATAAAAAAACGGCGCCCGTGAGCGCCGTTTTTTTATGGGCGGATCCGACATCCGCGCAAGCTGATTCACCGCTTTCGCGAGCAAGCCCGCTCCACATTGGGGCGGCGGTGATGTTCGATTTTTTAATCGCCGCAAATCCCTGTGGGAGCAAGCCCGCTCTTAAAGTTGTATTTTCAGGGCCTGTAGAGATGCGCGTGCCCGGCGCGGTAGAGCGACGACTCACTGAACACATCATTACCCAGTACGCGTCCCACCAGAATCAGCGCCGTGCGTCGAAAGCCCTTGGCCTGGACCTTTTCGGCAATATCAGCCAGCGTACCCACCACCCAATCCTGGTCCGGCCATGTCGCGCGGTGAATCACGGCAATCGGGCAATCCGCGCCGTAGTGGGGCAGCAGTTCGCTGACGATTTTTTCCAGATGATTGACGCCCAAATGAATCGCCATGCTCGCCCCGTGCTGCGCCAGGCTGCCCAGTTCTTCGCCGGCGGGCATCGCGGTTTTGTCTGCGTAGCGGGTGAGGATCAGGCTTTGGGACACGTCCGGCAAGGTCAGTTCGGCGCCCAGCAGGGCGGCGCAGGCGGAGGTCGCGGTCACGCCGGGGATGATCTCGAACGGGATGTCCAGTTCCCGCAGGCACCGAATCTGCTCGCCAATGGCACCGTACAGGCTCGGGTCGCCGGAGTGTACCCTGGCCACGTCCTGGCCCTTGAAGTGAGCGGCCTTGACCAACTCGATAATCTGCTCCAGGTGCAGCTCGGCGCTGTTGACCACCTGTTCGGCGCTGTGGCCTTCCAGCACGGCTGTGGGCACCAGGGAGCCGGCGTAAATGATCAGCGCGCAGCTGCGGATCAGTCGCTGACCTTTGACAGTGATCAGTTCCGGGTCGCCAGGGCCGGCGCCAATGAAATAAACGGTCATGACCGGTTCCTAAAGGTGAGTGGGCGACCCTTTGAATGAAGATCGCTCATGATCCAGGGCGCGAATTATCGGGTTTTACGACGTCACCGCCAATGCCAGCGTGGCGCTTGGGGTCTTTTGGCGAGGAATCAACAGCGTCGCAGGTGTCGCGCCCAACCGGTCGGCCAGGGCCAGGGCAGCGCTTTCGGCGATGCCATAGCAACCGGTGCGTTCAAAAGCGATCTCGGAGCGGTGACTGAGCCGCTGCTGGTAGCTGGACAATTGCTCGGCATTGAAACAGGTCAGCGGCAACTCCAGTTGCTCGGCCAGCTCCAGCAGGCCCGGCTCGTCACGCTTGAGGTCGATACTGGCCAAGGCGCGAACCTCAGAGAGCTCGATGCCGTGTGCCCGCAAAGTCTGATCAAGCAGTTCTCGCAGCGTGCTGGCCGGGCAGCCGCGTTGACAGCCCAGGCCGACCACCAGGATCGGCCCGGTGCTCATGCGTCGTGCTGAGCCTGGTCGCCACGCCGGAACAACCATGCGCTGACCAGGCCCAAGGCCAGCCAGAACGCGACGTTGGTCACTTGCGAGGCGAGCTTGAACTGGCTTTCAAGTGCTTCGGGCGCCAGCATCGAGTGGACCTCAGGCTGCGGCGCACCGATGACATGGGGCACCAGCAAGGTCGCCACGCCCAACAGTTTGAGCAACCAATGCCTGCCGAAGACAATCAGGGCGATACCTACCGCAGTGGAGGCCGCCGTGCCGATCCACCACATCTGCCGTTGGGCCAGATCGGCCGCAGCCGTGCCGGGCAGCTCCGGTGGCAGGCCGAGGGTGGGGGCCAGGACAAACGTGGCATAACCGGCCAAACCCCAAAGCAATCCCTGGGACGTGCGAGTCGGCGCCCGCAGCGTGTACAAGCCCGCCAACATCAGGGCGAAACCCACTGCGACCACCAGATTGCCGCCGGTGGTGGAGAGCAGTCGTTGCCAACCGTCTTCCGGCTCCCACGCTTGGGCATCATGGGAGTGAACGGCCCCAGCGGCGTGCTCATGGTGCTCGGTAGCCGGTGCGCTTTCGTAGGTTTCGGCCTGCAGAATCAGCGGCGATACCCAGAAACTCTGGAGGAGGGTTAGCAGCAGGGCGGCCAGCAATCCGCTGAAACCGGCGGTTTGCGCGATACGCTTGATCATGTCGTCAGGTCTCAATGGCACGGGAATGCGGCGCTGTGGCGGGTGTCGTGGGCCGCGTTGTGCACCGCTTCGATGTGGGAGAAACCGGCGAAATAGACCAGGCCTGCACCGAGGATCGAGGCGAAAATCGCCGCGCTCAGGCGCTGGCTCAGGGTCGTGGAGCTGCTGGCGGTACGGGCGGTGCTGCTGATGGTCGACATGGCGCTTCCCTATGGTCTCTTGTCATCGGGTGAAGCGAGCGCAATGAAACCCCGGGCGCAGGCCCGCCAAGGTTCGAACAGCGCCCGCCCACCGCGGGTTTGTTGATGCATGAGTCATGGGCCGGTCTCCGGGCTCGCGAGGGGCAGGGCTTGTGCCTGGCCGACAAGCGTCACCTTCCCATACCGTGAGGCACAGTGGATCTGACGCTTCTCTCGCTTACCGTTGCGGGGGCAGCACCGGACTGACGTGGCCTTGAAGTAAAGCACACGATTCACCGGTTTCCCGTTTCACCCTGTGAAGGGCACCCGTAACTAGGCGCACAGGAGAGCATGGGCGGGGGCGGGGCGTCAATTGGCTGATACCCGTTGCGCCCATCGCGAGCAGGCTCGCTCCCACAGTTGAGCTTTGTTGAACATGAATTTTGTGATCGGCGAGATTTACTGTGGGAGCGAGCCTGCTCGCGATAGGGCCCGCAAGACACCACAGAACTCACCTGCGGACATTGACCCGCCCCCACACCCTGCGTAGCCTTGCGCCTTCGAGGTTCTTCGGCATTGGCCGAAGCTAAGAAGGGAACGCGGTCCAAGCCGCGGCTGCCCCCGCAACTGTGAACGGTGATGTTTCTGCAAGGCCACTGTGCATGCTCTTGACCAAGGGTGCACGGGAAGGCGCAGTAACTGCCAGTCGAATGACTGGCCCGCCGTCAGCCAGGAGACCTGCCTCGACACAGATTCTCACTACAACCGGGCGGGGTGATCCGGTGGCGAAATCTTCCGCGTGCACCCATGCGTGCGGATTGTCGTCCCGTTTGCCCGCCACCTTGCCAAAGGGCATCCGATGAAAACACTGGCCAAACTCCCTGTCACCATCGTCACCGGCTTCCTCGGCTCGGGTAAAACCACCTTGCTGCGGCACATGCTCGACAACGCCCAGGGCCGCCGCATCGCCGTGATCGTCAATGAGTTCGGCGAGCTGGGCATCGACGGCGAGATCCTTAAGCAGTGCTCGATCGGCTGCACCGAAGAAGAAGCCAACGGTCGCGTCTATGAACTGGCCAACGGTTGCCTGTGCTGCACCGTGCAGGAAGAGTTTTTCCCGGTGATGCGCGAGTTGGTGGCGCGGCGCGGTGACCTCGATCACATCCTTATCGAAACCTCCGGCCTGGCCCTGCCCAAACCGCTGGTCCAGGCTTTCCAGTGGCCGGAAATCCGCAGCGCCTGCACCGTCGATGCGGTCATCACCGTGGTCGACAGCCCGGCCGTGGCCGCCGGCACGTTCGCCGCGTTCCCGGACCAGGTCGATGCCCAGCGCAAGCTTGACCCCAATCTGGACCACGAATCACCGCTGCACGAGCTGTTTGCCGACCAACTGGCGAGCGCCGATCTGGTAATCCTCAACAAAGCCGACCTGATCAGCCCTGAAGACCTGGCCAAGGTGCGCCTGGAAGTGGCCGAGGAACTGCCGCCGGCGGTCAAGATCATCGAAGCCAGCAGCGGCCGCTTGCCTTTGGAAGTGTTGATCGGCCTGGGCGCCGGCTCCGAGGAGCACATCGACAGCCGCCACAGCCATCACGATCATCACCATGACGGCGACGATGACGACCATGATCATGACGCGTTCGACTCCATTTCCATCGAACTGCCCCAGGCCGACGAAAGCCTGCTGCTGGACGCGCTGACCCAGCTGGTGGTCCAGCACGGCGTGCTGCGGGTCAAGGGGTTCGCGGCCATTCCTGGCAAGCCGATGCGTTTGCTGATCCAGGGCGTGGGCACGCGCTTCGACAAACATTTCGACCGGCAGTGGGGCGCCGATGAAGCGCGGGTGACCCGTCTGGTGCTGATCGGCCAGGCGCTGGATGCCGGGCTGCTCGAAGCGCAATTGCGCGCCGCCCTCAGCGTCTAAGCCATGCACCTGCTCAGGACCCAGCCCGGCGGTTTCGTGTCGGACGACAACATTGCCGATCTCGGACAAACCCCCGCCGAGCTGGTGATCCTGTGCAGCGGCGACTCCAGCCTGGCGCTGCTGGCCGAAGCGGCGCGGCAGTTGCCGGACGACTATCCGCAGTTTCGCCTCGCCAACCCGATGCAGGTGCAAAACCACGCCTCGGTGGATCTGTATTTCGACGACGTGTTGCGTCACGCCAAGGTCATCCTGCTTTCCCTGCATGGCGGCATCGGTTATTGGCGCTACGGCATTGAACGTCTTATGGAACTGGCCGAGCGCGGGGTGAAGCTGATCCTGGTGCCGGGGGACGATCGACCCGATCCGGAACTCAGCGACCTGAGCAACGTGCCCAATGAGGATCGGGACCGGCTCTGGCAGTTCCTGCGCCAAGGCGGTTTGGGCAATGCCCTGGACCTGTTCCATAACCTGGCCAGCCAATGGTTCGGTCGCGACTATCCTTGGGGCGAACCGCAAACCCTGCCGCGCACGGCGATCTACCATCCGGAACGAACCAACGCCAGCCTGAGTGATTGGCAAAGCGACTGGCGGGCCGGGCAGCCGGTGGCGGCGGTGCTGTTTTATCGCTCCCACCTGCAAGCAGCGAACACGGCGTTCATCGACGTGTTTTGCCAGCGTCTGCAAGCGGCGGGGCTCAATCCCTTGCCCATTGCCGTGGCGAGCCTCAAGGAGCCTGCTTGCCTGGCCTTGGTTGAAGACTGGCTGGATGAGGTGGCGGCGGGGGTGATCCTCAACACCACCGGTTTCGCCCAATCGAGCCCCGAAGCGCCGCACTTGCGACCGTTTCGCCGCAACATCCCAGTGATCCAGGCGATCTGCGCCCAGGACAACGAGCCTGGCTGGCGCGCCAGTGAGCAGGGTCTGGGCCCGCGGGACCTGGCGATGCACATTGCCCTGCCGGAACTGGACGGGCGGATCATCAGTCGCCCCATCAGTTTCAAGGACCTGGCCTGGCGCAGCGAGCGCAGCCAGAGCGATGTGGTCTGCTACCGGGCCGTGCCCGAGCGCATGGATTTTGTCGCTGAGCTGGCGTGGCGCTGGACTACCCTGGCGTGCCTGCCCAACTCGCAAAAGCGTGTGGCGCTGATCCTCGCCAATTACCCGACCCGGGATGGGCGCATCGGTAACGGCGTCGGCCTGGACACCCCGGCGGCGGCAGTGAATATCCTGCGGGCCTTGCAGGCCGAGGGTTATCCGCTGCCGGCTGAACTGCCTGCGAGCGGCACCGCGCTGATCCAGCAGTTGCTCGGCGGGGTCAGCAACGACCTGGACAGTCTTGACCAGCGGCCCTGTCACCAGAGCCTGGCGCTGGATGCTTACCGGGCCATGTTCGACGCATTGCCCGAGGCCAATCGCCAGGCGGTGCTGGAGCGCTGGGGCGCGCCCGAACAGGACCCGATGTTCCGCGATGGCCGGCTGATGATTGCTGGCGTGCGCCTGGGCCTGACGTTCGTCGGCATCCAGCCGGCTCGAGGCTATCAGGTCGATCCGAGCGCCGTGTACCACGACCCGGACCTGGTGCCGCCCCACGGCTACCTGGCGTTTTATTTCTGGCTGCGCAACACCTACGGGGTCCACGCGCTGATTCATGTCGGCAAGCACGGCAATCTCGAATGGCTGCCGGGCAAGGGCGTCGGGCTGTCGGAAAACTGCTGGCCGGATGCGCTGCTGGGACCGTTGCCGAACATCTATCCGTTCATCGTCAATGACCCGGGCGAGGGCGCCCAGGCCAAGCGTCGCACCCAGGCCGTGATTATCGATCACTTGATGCCGCCGCTGACCCGGGCCGAAACCTATGGGCCGCTGCGTAACCTCGAGCTGTTGGCTGACGAATACTACGAAGCGCAACTGCTCGACCCACGCCGCGCCCGGGAACTGCAGCGAGACATTCTGAATCTGGTGCGCGAAACCCACATCGACCGCGAGTTGCAACTGGACGGCGACGCTGACGTGGCAGTCTGGCTGCCGCGCCTGGACACTTACCTGTGCGATCTGAAGGAGTCGCAGATCCGCGACGGCCTGCACATTTTTGGCGAGTCGCCCACACAACGGTTGCGCATCGACACCTTGCTGGCGTTGCTGCGCATTCCCCGGGGGGATGGCAAGGGCGCGCAGTCGAGTTTGCTGCGGGCGCTGGCCAAGGCCTTTGCGCTGGGTTTCGATCCGCTGGATTGTGCGCTGGCCGAACCCTGGACCGGCGCGTGTCCCGAAGCCTTGGGTCGGCTCAGCGCCGAACCTTGGCGGACCGCTGGCGATACTCGTGAACGTTTGGAATTGTTCGCCGGGCAATTGATCGAGCAGGCCCTGGAGGGCGTGGTCGCGCAACTTGAGGCGCCGGGTTGGGAAACGGTGAACAGCATTATTGAAAACCTGCGCGGCGTCGTGGCTCCGCGTCTGGACGCTTGCGGCCCGGCGGAAATGCGCGGTTTGCTCGATGCCTTGAGCGGGCGCTTCGTGCCGGCCGGCCCCAGCGGTGCGCCCAGTCGCGGCCGCCTGGATGTGCTGCCCACCGGGCGCAACTTCTTCTCGGTGGACGTGCGCAACCTGCCGACTACCACAGCGTGGCGCATCGGTTTTCAGTCGGCGTCCCTGATCCTTGAGCGGCACTTGCAGGACCACGGCGATCACCTGCGTCAATTGGGGCTTTCGGTGTGGGGCACCGCCACCATGCGCACCGGCGGTGACGACATTGCCCAGGCCATGGCGTTGATGGGCGTGCGTCCGGTGTGGGCCACGGGCAGCCAACGAGTCGACGATTTCGAGATCTTGCCGTTGAGTCTGCTGGACCGGCCTCGGGTCGATGTCACGCTGCGGGTCTCCGGGTTCTTCCGGGACGCCTTTGCCAATCTGATCCGCCTGTTCGATGCAGCGGTGCAGGCCGTCGCCGCCCTCGACGAACCGGACGACATGAACCCCTTGGCGGCGAAGGTGCGCAGCGAGCGCCAGGCCCTGTTGGAATCGGGCCTTGAACCCGAGGTCGCGGCCCGTCAGGCCGGGTGGCGGATCTTCGGCGCCAAGCCTGGCGCCTACGGCGCGGGTGTGCAGGGCGCCATCGACGGCCGCCTGTGGCAGAGCCGCGAAGACCTGGCGCAGGTCTACCTGAATTGGGGTGGCTACGCCTACGGCGCCGGCGATGAAGGCACTGCCGCCCGGGAGCAGTTCTCCCGGCGCCTTAGCCAGGTGCAGGCGGTGTTGCAGAACCAGGACAACCGCGAACACGACCTGCTCGATTCCAACGATTACTACCAATTCCAGGGCGGCATGCTGGCGGCGGTGGAGACGCTTGGCGGCGCAACGGCGGCCAGTTACCACGGCGACCACAGCCAGCCGGACTTGCCCAAGATCCGCACGTTGAAAGAAGAGCTCAACCGCGTCATTCGTTCCCGGGCGGCCAATCCGAAGTGGATCGACGGGATCAAGCGCCACGGCTATAAAGGTGCGTTTGAACTGGCGGCGACGGTGGACAACCTGTTCGCCTTCGACGCCACCACGCAGTTGATCGACGATCACCAGTACGCCTTGCTGGCCGAGGCTTATCTGCTCGACCCCGATACCCGCGATTTCGTTCGCCAGCACAACCCCGATGCCTTGCGCGACATGACCGAGCGCATGCTCGAAGCGCAGCAGCGCGGAATGTGGCAGGAGCCCGGGGAGTATCGAGAGGCGCTGGAGAACTTGTTGTTGGACATAGAAGAAGACAGCTGACCTGCCCATTCGACGGGCTATACACAACCCCTGTGATGGGTTGACCTGTGGCGAGGGGATTTATCCCCGCTGGGTTGCGAAGCGACCCTCTTGTCCACATTGGGAGGCCTGCTTTGCAGTCCAACGGGGATAAATCCCCTCGCCACAAGTACTCTGTTCACATCGACGTTACCGACCACCTTTGAGAATTAGATATGACCGACACCCCTCATTTCCCGCTCTGCGCCGTGGTCGGGGCCGATGACCTGAAACTTGCCCTGTGCCTGGCTGCGATCGATCCGAAAATCGGCGGTGTGCTCATCGAAGGCCCACGGGGCATGGCGAAGTCTACGCTGGCCCGGGGGCTGGCGGACCTGTTGGCCAGCGGTCAGTTCGTCACCTTGCCTTTGGGCGCCACTGAAGAGCGGCTGGTGGGCACCCTGGATCTGGACGCGGCCCTGGGGGAGGGGCGCGCGCAGTTCTCTCCCGGCGTTTTGGCCAAGGCCGACGCCGGGGTGTTGTATGTCGATGAAGTGAACCTGCTGCCCGACCACCTGGTGGACCTGTTGCTGGACGTGGCTGCCAGCGGCACCAACCTGATCGAGCGTGACGGCATCTCACACCGGCATCCGGCACGTTTTGTATTGATCGGTACCATGAACCCGGAAGAGGGTGAATTGCGTCCGCAGTTGCTCGACCGTTTCGGCCTGAACGTGGCCCTGGACGGCCATACCGCACCGCTTGAGCGCGGGCAGATTATTCGTCGGCGGCTGGATTTCGACAGCGATCCGGCGGCGTTCTGCGCAGAGTGGGAACCGACCCAGCAGCAGTTGCGCGAACGCTGCCAACAGGCTCGCGACCGGTTGATGCAGATTCCTCTGGATGACCAGGCGCTGGCGCAGATCACCGAGCGTTGTTTTGCCGCTGGGGTCGATGGCTTGCGCGCGGACCTGGTCTGGCTGCGGGCCGCCCGGGCCCATGCTGCGTGGCGCGGGGCGGATGCCATTGCCGTTGAGGACATTGATGCGGTCGCCGAGTTTGCATTGCGTCATCGCAGGCGCGAGCCTTCGGCCCCTGCGCCGTCCCAGGCGCCGCCAGCCACCGCCGATCAAACCGCCAGGCCTGACGAAGGCCAGGGCCAGTGGGGTGACCTGCCGGCCCGGGCATTGCCCACCGGCACTCGGCGTGACGTGCCGAGCTGGCCAAAAAAGCCCTAGGCATTCGCCCCCGTTCGCCCGCGGGGGTGAATGCCAGACCCCGTGCGGGACGGTTGGACCAGGGGCGCCAGGGCCGCAGCAAAGCGGCGGCCAGCGGGGCGGTGAACTGGCCAGGCACCTTGCTCGCTGGCCGTCCACGCCTGCGTGAAGACCTGCGTTTTCAGCAACGCCATCGTTCGCCCCATGAACTGTGGCTGGTCATCGTCGACGCCTCGGCCTCGACTCGTCGTCATCAAGCCTTGAGCGATGGCAAAGGCCTGCTGGCGCAACTGTTCGATGACGCCTACCGCCAGCGCGCCCGGCTGGCCTTGCTGACGGCCAGCGGCAGCGCACCAGCCTGGCAGGTGCAAGGGCTCAAGGCCTCGGCGGGGCTACGGGACTGGCTCGACGGCCTGGGCGCCGGCGGCGGCACGCCGTTGCTGGCGGCGCTGAACGAGGCCGGACGCTGGTTGACGGCCCGGCGCAAGCGCTACCCGACCGAGCAACAGCGGGTGTTGCTGATGACCGACGGGCGAGTCAAACAGCAGCTGACACTGCCGCCCCTTGATTGCCCAAGCCTGTTGATCGACATCGAACGCGGACCAATTCGCCTGGGCCGGGCCCGGCAATTGGCGGGGCAGTTGGGGGCGCAGTATCGGCATATTGATGAAGGACTACCGGGCTCGGATGTTCGCTGACTGACATGGCCTCATCGCGAGCAGGCTCGCTCCCACATTTAACACTCGATCGATGAATCCCCTGTGGGAGCGAGCCTGCTCGCGATAGCATCGCCCCGGTGTCAGATCCGCACGCTCAATAAGCATCGCTGTTCTATGCTCAGCCAGACCTCACAGGAGTGAACCATGCGCGTACTCGTCACCAACGCCCAGGACGATTTTCGGGTCAAGGCCTACGCTGGCACCAACGGTGTATTGCTCGCCATGGACCTGGCCGAACCCCGGCGCAAGGGCTTGCTCGGCTTTGCCATCGAGAAGCAGCACGGCGCCAAGCCCTGGCTGTTCCTGTTCAACAGCCTGACCTTCCCCGACAAGGTGCACACGTTCCCGCAATTTCGCGCTACGCCGAGCGATAAAGCACCGTTGCAGAAATTTCGCTGGGCCGACTACGCCATCAACCCAGGCGTGGCAATTCACTACCGTGTGCACCTGGCCTATGGCAGCCCTGACGCGCCGCAACTGGGGGAATCACTTGAGGTGTCAGTGACCAGTGACGATGGCCAGCCAAGCAACCAGGGGGTCATCTTCAATCGTGCCGTGGCCGCGAGCCAGGCCTTCCAGCGCAAATTTCCCGAGCTGGATGCGCTGATCGACGCCAACAAAAACCTGTCCATCGATGCTTGGCCCGACGCGCCGCGCCGCTGGCTGGAAAACGGTTTGCTAGGGCGCTTGACCGGTTTTATCGACCGGGCCCTGAACGCCAGTTGGGCCCTGGACGTCGCCATCTATGAATATGAACTGCCAGTGATCGTCGAGGCTGTGAACGCCGCTTTCGCACGGGGGGCGCGGGTACGGGTGCTGTACCACGCTGAGCCGGGAGACGACGGCACACTGCGCAACGAAGCCAGCCTGGCAACATTGCCGGCGGCCAACAAGCGCGGGCGCGTCACGCACAATATTTTCCACGACAAGTTCATCGTGCTGAGCAAGGTCGACGACACCGGTTCATTTCACCCCGAGGCCGTGCTGTGCGGCAGCACCAATTTCACTGCCAACGGCGTCTACCGCCAGGCCAACGTTATTCATGTGCTGGACGACGCGCGGGTCAGCAACAGCTATCGCCAGGTGTTCGAGCAGATCTGGGCCGCACCCGAGGACGTCGGGGCCACGCGGCAGTGGATCAACCGGAACAACCCCATGGTCCCCGAGGAGCCATTGTTCACCGGGTTCTCGCCGCGTACGGGAGAGGGCGACCTGGATCGCTTCGTCGATATCATCAATGGCGCTCGCAAGGACCTGCTGTTCGTCACGGCCTTCGCCTTGCCCGACCGGATCCTCGATGCCTTGCTCGGTCAACCCAACGACGACGTGCTGCGTTACGGCCTGCAGAACACCACCAGCCGCATCACTGGCTTTCATGCCGACCGCACCGCCGAATTCGCCGCCACCGCGCTGCTCAATACCGGCCTGGAGGGCTGGCTCAGGGAAAACATGAAAGGCCAGAAAGGCAATCTGCTGGTGCACACCAAAGCCGTCGTCACCGACTTCACCAGCGACACGCCGACCATCATCAGCGGCAGCCACAACCTGAGTGCCGCGGCCAGCAGCGGCAACGACGAGAACTACCTGATCATTCAGGGCGACACCGACCTGGCCGACCGCTACGGGCTTGAGCTGCTGCGCTTCTACGAGCATTACCGCTTTCGCTATTTCGCGAAAAAACTGGCGCTCAAGCAGGTCAAGCCGCTGGCGGTGGATGACAGCTGGACGGACGATTATTACCGCGACGGGGATTTGCGGATGTTGTCCAGAGTGAGGTTTTGCGGACGCTGAACTGTGGTAAGAGGTGTTTTAGAGTGCTATTTTTAGCGCCATTAAGAGTGCTCAAGGACTCACCTCATGACACATATTGTACTTTCTCAAGTTGTAGCCAGCATTTCCGAACTCAAGAAAAATCCGATGGGCACTGTTGCTGCCGGTGGAGGATTATCCGTAGCAATCCTCAACCGCAATGAGCCGGCATTTTATTGCGTCCCCGCTCGAGAATATGAAGCCATGATGGATCGGCTTGAAGATCTGGAGCTGGTTGCTCTTTGCCGCGAGCGTGAAAATGATCCAACGATAAAGGTTTCTCTTGATGACCTATGAGTTGGAATTTTCTGATAAAGCCTGGAAGGAATGGCAAAAACTGGGTGCAACACTCAAAGAGCAATTCAAGAAAAAGCTCGAGGAGCGACTGGTGAATCCGCATGTCCAGGCAGACCGTCTGCATGGGCTGGGCAACGCCTATAAAATCAAGTTACGTAGCGCCGGCTATCGATTGGTTTACCGAGTGGTAGATGATTTGCTAGTTGTTACAGTGATTGCGGTTGGTAAGCGCGAGCGCGGTCAGGTTTATGACGAGGCGGCCAAGCGGTAGGCGCCCGGCTTTCCTCGCCGCAACCTTTGGAGTCCCCGTGCCCGAGAGACCAGGCACAAGGTTCGCAGTTGCTCGTGCAACCAGTGCAAGTCACGGCGAGGCGAACGACGCGGCCGTCTGGGTTTGGTTCGGCCGATGTGTTCGGCAAAGTTCTGGGTCAGCGAGGCCTGATCACCGACGCCCTTGAGCTTGCGGCGTAACTTCCCATCCTTATAAAACAGCACCGTGGGTGTCCCGGTAACATCCGGGTGTCGGGGCGATTCGCTGGTACTCAATTTGTAGATCACCGCCCGATCCTTGAATGTCTCGGCAACGCTGCAAAACAGCGGCTCGGCCCAGCTACAGGCGTAGCAGTAGGGGTGGCCGAAATAGAAGACTACCGGGCGCCAGGTCTTGAGAGCCGTGCGGTAGTCCTTCGATGAGGCGATGTGGGTGATGAACGAACTCATGGCGGGTTTCCCTTCATCGATAGGGTGTTTGCAACCATAAGCAACACGGCCGGGCATCGCTACTGTCAGAGTTGACAGTTGAACGGCTCCCTTTTGGTGCGCAAAAGCCTCGCTTGCTCCCTGTCTGGGGCCTTGCTACCCGAGGCTGTAGCCAACAGTAGCAGTCCCTGCGCAGATGCCCGCGTTCCTATTGAAACGTCTGGGCGTGCCATCCTTTTGATTTCATTGGTTTTCCATTTTCCTTATCCATACACCGCATGCCTGTGGCACACTTTCTGCTGTCTATTCCGTTGTTACATACTAAGTTCCGGTATAGCGGAATAAACTGACTCAGGAGTGCTTGCCATGCATCGCCGACCTTCCTTGTTCAAAGCGTGTGTTTTTATCTTCGCGGCCACGACGGCTGCCATGGGTGTCGCTCAGGCGGCGGACAGCAAGCTCGATAGCGTGCTGCAGCGCGGGAAATTGATCGTGGGCACGGGCAGCACCAATGCGCCGTGGCACTTCCAGGGAGCGGATGGCAAGTTGCAGGGTTTTGATATCGACATCGCACGGATGGTGGCCAAGGGTCTGTTCAATGACCCGGAGAAAGTCGAGTTTGTGGTGCAGTCGTCCGATGCACGCATTCCGAACCTGTTGACCGACAAGGTCGACATGAGCTGCCAGTTCATCACCGTCACCGCCAGTCGTGCCCAGCAAGTGGCGTTCACCCTGCCGTATTACCGCGAAGGCGTGGGCCTGCTGCTGCCGGCCAACAGCAAGTACAAGGAAATCGAAGACCTCAAGGCCGCCGGCGATGACGTCACCGTGGCTGTGCTGCAGAACGTCTACGCCGAGGAATTGGTGCACCAGGCGCTGCCCAAGGCCAAGGTCGACCAGTACGACAGTGTTGATCTGATGTATCAGGCGGTGAACTCCGGCCGTGCCGATGCCGCTGCCACCGACCAGTCTTCGGTCAAGTACCTGATGGTGCAGAACCCTGGTCGCTATCGCAGCCCGGCCTACGCCTGGAGCCCGCAAACCTATGCCTGCGCGGTCAAGCGCGGCGACCAGGACTGGCTGAACTTCGTCAACACCACCTTGCATGAAGCCATGACCGGCGTGGAATTCCCCACCTATGCGGCATCGTTCAAGCAATGGTTCGGCGTCGAGCTGCCGTCGCCGGCCATCGGTTTCCCCGTCGAATTCAAATGATCCCGTGAGCCCGGGGCGCCGCTTGAAGGCGCCCCGTTGAAGGTACTGCCGACCATGAATTATCAGTTGAACTTTGCCGCCGTCTGGCGCGATTTCGACACCTTGCTGGCGGGGCTCGGCCTGGGGCTTTCCCTGGCGCTGGTGTCGATCGCCATCGGTTGCGTGATCGGCCTGTTGATGGCGTTCGCGCTGCTGAGCAAGCACCGCGTGTTGCGGGTGCTGGCCTCGGTGTATGTCACGGTGATCCGCAATACGCCGATCCTGGTGCTGATCCTGCTGATCTACTTCGCCTTGCCAAGCCTGGGTATTCGCCTGGACAAAATTCCCTCGTTCGTCATCACGCTCTCGCTGTACGCCGGGGCCTACCTGACCGAAGTGTTCCGCGGCGGGCTGCTGAGCATTCACAAGGGCCAGCGTGAAGCGGGGCTGGCCATCGGTTTGGGCGAGTGGCAAGTGAAGGCCTACGTCACCGTGCCGGTGATGCTGCGCAACGTGTTGCCGGCGTTGTCGAACAACTTCATTTCGCTGTTCAAGGACACCTCACTGGCGGCAGCGATCGCTGTGCCGGAGCTGACTTATTACGCCCGCAAGATCAACGTGGAGAGCTACCGGGTGATCGAAACCTGGCTGGTGACCACGGCCCTGTATGTCGCGGCCTGTTACCTCATTGCCATGCTGCTGCGTTATTTCGAGCAGCGTCTGGCGATCCGCCGTTAGGAGTGTTCCATGTACGAATCCCCCAGTTGGTTGCATGAGTTGTGGGTCGCCCGGGAGACGCTGTGGGCCGGGTTCCTGACCAGCGTGCAGTGCTCGGTACTGGCGATTTTGTTAGGCACGCTGATCGGCCTGTTCGCCGGGCTGGTGCTGACTTACGGTCGCTTCTGGATGCGCGCGCCGTTTCGTTTCTACGTCGACGTGATTCGCGGCACTCCGGTGTTTGTGTTGGTGCTGGCCTGTTTCTACATGGCCCCGGCCCTGGGCTGGCAAATCGGCGCATTCGAGGCTGGTGCCTTGGGCCTGACACTGTTTTGCGGCTCCCATGTGGCCGAGATCGTGCGCGGGGCCTTGCAGGCCTTGCCCCGTGGGCAGATGGAGGCAAGCCAGGCCATCGGCCTGACGTTTTTCCAGGCGCTGGGTTACGTGCTGTTGCCCCAGGCACTGCGGCAGATCTTGCCGACCTGGGTCAATTCCTCCACCGAAATCGTCAAGGCTTCGACCCTGTTGTCGGTGATCGGCGTTGCCGAACTGCTGCTCAGCACTCAGCAGATCATCGCCCGGACCTTCATGACCCTGGAGTTTTACCTGTTCGCCGGTTTTCTCTTTTTCATCATCAACTACGCCATCGAATTGCTCGGGCGGCACATTGAAAAGCGGGTGGCCTTGCCATGACTGATGTTTCGACCTCTACCAATGCTCAACCGCTGCTGGACATTCGCGGTCTGCGCAAACAATACGGCCCGGTGGAAGTGCTCAAGGGCGTGGACCTGAGCATGCAGCGCGGCAATGTCGTCACCCTGATCGGCTCCAGCGGCTCGGGCAAAACCACGTTGCTGCGTTGCGTGAACATGCTTGAGGAGTTCCAGGGCGGGCAGATCGTGCTCGATGGCGAGGCCATCGGCTATGACGAGGTGGGCGGCAAGCGCGTGCGCCACCCGGAAAAAGTCATCGCCCGGCACCGGGCCATGACCGGCATGGCCTTCCAGCAATTCAACCTGTTCCCGCATTTGACGGCGTTGCAGAACGTCACCTTGGGCCTGCTCAAGGTGAAAAAGCTACCCAAGGACGAAGCCGTGGCCCTGGCCGAGAAATGGCTGGAGCGGGTCGGCTTGCTGGAGCGGCGCAATCATTTTCCCGGTCAGTTGTCCGGCGGTCAGCAGCAGCGTGTGGCGATCGCTCGGGCGATTGCCATGAACCCCAGCCTGATGCTGTTCGACGAAGTGACCTCGGCCCTGGACCCGGAATTGGTGGGTGAGGTGCTGAACGTGATCAAGGGGCTGGCCGAAGACGGCATGACCATGCTGCTGGTGACCCACGAAATGCGTTTTGCCTTCGAGGTGTCCGACAAGATCGTATTCATGAACCAGGGCCGCATCGAAGAACAGGGCCCGCCGAAAGAACTGTTCGAACGGCCACAGTCGCCACGACTGGCTGAGTTTCTCAAGAACACCCGTTTTTAATTTTATTGAACCTCTGATTGATACAGGCAAGGAGAAACACCCATGAGCATTACGCGCTACGGCACCGGCAGCACCGCAGGCGGCGGTCAGCCACGGCCCTTCGCCCGAGCCGTTGAGGCCGACGGCTGGCTGCACGTGTCCGGTCAGGTGCCGGCGGTCAACGGCGAGATTATTGTCGGCGGGATCGTCGAGCAGACCCACCAGACCATGAAGAACCTGATCGCGATTCTTGAAGAAGCCGGATACGGCCTTGAAGATGTGGTGCGCTGCGGCGTATGGCTGGAAGATCCGCGGGATTTCTGGAGTTTCAACAAAGTATTTGGTGAATACTTCAGCCCCGAACATGCCCCTGCCAGGGCTTGTGTGCAAGCGAACATGATGGTTGATTGCAAGGTTGAGATTGATTGCATCGCCTACAAGAAAAAGGCCTGAGTCACTGAGGACTCATCGCGGGCACGCCTTGCTCCCACAAGGGAATGCAAACTCCTGTGGGAGCAAGGCTTGCCTGCGATAGCAATCTATCAGGCGGTGCAGCACTCTGGTTAAACTCCCGGCCAATTGAATGGGAATCCAAGACATGACCGAAGACACCATCAAACGCCGGGCCCGAGGGTTGGACCGGGCGTTCGATATCCTCGACTTCCTCAAGGAAATCGGCCAGCCGTTGCGCCCCAATGACATCGCCAGCGGCATCGGCAGTCCCAAGTCCACGGTCTACGAGCTGGTGGCGTCGCTGCTGGAGCGACGCATCCTGGAGCCGGTGGGCAAGGACGGCCACGTCTATCTGGGCCGCCAGTTGTACTTTCTCGGGCAGGCGCACCTGCGGCATTTCGACCTGAGTCGCGAGGCCGATCACGCCTTGCAGGAAATCGTCAGCCAGACCCGGGAAACCGCCCAGATGTGCCTGCTCAACGGGCGCAAATACACGGTGGCGCTGATGAAGGAGGGGGAGCGGCATTTTCGCATTTCCTCGGACATCGGCGAGAACGCGCCGATTCCCTGGACCGCATCCGGACGCCTGCTGCTGGCGCATCTGAGTGACCAGCAGATCGTCGACCTGATCGACCCCGACGACTTCATCCTGCCGGACGGCGAGCGCCTGCCCCTGGAGCGGTTTCTTGCCGAGATCCGCCAGGCCGGGCTCGATGGATTTTTCTCCTTCGACAGTGTGGCTGACACCTTCACCCACTGCTTCGCCGCGCCGGTCAAAGACGCCAATGGCGTGGCCATCGCGACCCTGTGCATCGTCGCCCCACGGGCCGACGCCAAGAACAACTACGCCGACTACCGCCGGGTGCTGATCGAAAGCGCCAACAACCTGGCCCGTCGCATCAATGAATAGACAGCCGCGGCTGTGTGAGGAGTGTGAACATGTCTTCTGCCATTCATAACGCTGCCGTGGAGAAGGGGGCCGCCCAAGCGGGCGATCACCTGCTGCGCGACATCAGCCTGCCGGCGCTGGTGCTGCATCGCCAAGCGTTGGAGCACAACATTGACTGGATGCAAAAGTTCGTCACGGACAGTGGTGCCGAACTGGCGCCCCACGGCAAGACCAGCATGACCCCGGCGCTGTTTCGCCGCCAACTCGAGGCCGGCGCCTGGGGACTGACCCTGGCCACCGCAGTGCAGACCCGTGCCGCTTACGCCCATGGCGTGCGCCGGGTGCTGATGGCCAACCAATTGGTGGGCACGCCAAACATGGCGCTGATCGCGGATCTGCTGGCAGATCCAGCGTTCGAATTCCATTGCATGGTCGACCATCCCGACAACGTTGCCGAGCTGGGCGCGTTCTTTGCCTCTCGCGGCGCGAAGTTGAACGTGATGATCGAATACGGTGTGGTGGGTGGCCGGTGTGGCTGCCGGACCGAGGCCGAGGTGCTGGCCCTGGCCGAGGCGATCGGGGCGCAACCGGCGCTGGCGCTGACCGGTATCGAAGGCTACGAAGGCGTGATCCATGGTGACCACGCCATCAGTGGCATCCGTGCGTTTGCCGCATCCCTGGTGGGGCTGGCGGTGCAACTGCAGGACAACGGTGCGTTCGCCATCGACAAGCCGATCATCACCGCCTCGGGTTCAGCCTGGTACGACCTGATTGCCGAGTCTTTCGAGGCTCGGAACGCCCACGGACGTTTCCTCAGTGTGCTGCGTCCTGGCAGTTACGTGGCCCATGACCATGGCATCTACAAAGAGGCCCAGTGCTGCGTGCTGGAACGGCGTAGCGACCTGCACGAAGGTCTGCGCCCGGCCCTGGAAGTCTGGGCCCACGTGCAATCGCTGCCTGAACCCGGCTTTGCGGTGATCGCCCTGGGTAAACGCGACGTGGCCTACGACGCCGGGCTGCCGGTGCCGCTCAAGCGTTACCAACCTGGCTCCGACTCGATAGCGGGGCAGGACCTGGCCGGCTGCAAGGTGACGGCGGTGATGGACCAGCATGCGTTCATGACCGTGGCGCCCGGGGTGGCGTTGCGGGTTGGCGACATCATTTCCTTCGGCACGTCGCATCCGTGCCTGACCTTCGACAAGTGGCGGGTGGCGTGCCTGGTGGATGAGCAGTTGCAGGTGGTCGAGAGCATGGAGACTTGTTTCTAGCCTTGAAACCGAGTCGCGGCTATCGCGAGCAGGCTCGCTCCCACAGTGGGGGCGGTTGTGAACAGAGGATTTATGTTCACCAATATCCCCTGTGGGAGCGAGCCTGCTCGCGATAGCGGCCTGGCAGACACTATCGAAATATCAGGATCGCCCATGAGCTACCCCAACCCAAAACCTCGCATCGCCCTGATCGGCGAGTGCATGATCGAACTGCAGCAGCGCGCCGATGGCAGTCTGCAACAAAGCTTCGGCGGCGACACCCTGAACACCGCTGTGTACCTGTCCCGCGCCCTGGGTGACAAGGGCGCGGTGGATTACGTTACCGCCTTGGGCGACGACAGTTTCAGCGATGCCATGTGCCAGAGCTGGGCCGCCGAAAATATCGGCCTGGATCGGGTCCAGCGCCTGCCCGGTCGTTTGCCGGGTTTGTATTGCATCCAGACCGACGCGGCGGGTGAGCGGCGGTTTTTGTACTGGCGCAACGAGGCGGCGGTGCGTGATTGCTTCACCACCCCGGCCGCCGCACCGATCCTGGCGGCGCTGCCGGATTACGACGTGCTGTACTTCAGCGGCATCACCCTGGCCGTGCTCGGGGAACAAGGTCGTGGCAAGCTCATCGAAACCCTGATCCAGGCCCGCCGGCGCGGGGCCGAGGTGGTGTTCGACAATAACTACCGGCCAAGGCTCTGGGCATCAGTGGATGCAGCCCGTGCGGCCTATCGCAGCGTATTGCCTTATGTCGAGCTGGCGCTGCTGACGGTGGACGACGAGCAGGCGCTGTTCGGTTATGCCGACAGCGCTGAGGTGTTCGCCGCGTACGCGCAGTTGGGCACGTCGGAAGTGGTGCTCAAGCGCGGTGCCGAGCCCTGTCTGATCTGTTGTGATGGTGAGTCTTTCGAGATTCCGGCCCAGCGAGTGGAGCGGGTGGTGGACACGACGGCGGCGGGGGATTCATTCAGTGCTGCTTACCTGGCAAGCCGCCTGCTCGGTGGCAGCCCGGTGGAGGCCGCCGAGGCTGGACATCTGTTGGCGAGCCGGGTCATCCAGGTGCCGGGGGCGTTGATGCCCAAGGACTGAAGGGGCCGCGAAGTACCTGTGGGAGCGGGCTCGATCATTAGTCCCGGTAGAACACCTGCACCAGGTGATAGCCGAACTTGCTCTTGATCGGCCCATGCACCACCCGCAGGGGCTTTTTGAAGATTACCGTATCGATCGCACCGACCATCTGCCCGGGCCGTACTTCACCCAGATCACCGCCGCGTTTGCCCGAGGGGCAGGTGGAGTATTTCTTGGCCAGTACATCGAAGGCTTCGCCTTTGGCGATGCGTTGCTTGAGCTGTTCGGCTTCTTCGGCGGTTTTCACCAGGATATGGCGGGCTTGGGCTTTCATTGCAGCAGTGACCTGAACGGTGCGACGGGGCGGCGATTATGCCTCAAGTCAGGCGCCATGGTTGATCATCGTCCGAATCTTGTTCGCCAGCAGATCGAGGCTGAAGGGCTTGGCAACCATATCCATGCCCTGCTCGAGAAAGCCCTGGCGCTCGGTGGCCTTCTGCGCATAACCGGTCATGAACAGCACCTTCAGATCGGGCCGATGCTGGCGGGCGATTTCCGCCAGTTGCCGGCCATTCATGCCTGGCAGGCCGACATCGGTCACCAGCAAGTCGATGCGCTGGCTGGACTCCAGTAGCCCAAGGGCAGCCTTGGCGTCCTGGGCTTGGAGAGTGGTGTAACCCAGGGCGTCGAGCAGATCGAGCACCAGCATGCGCACGGCCGGTTCGTCTTCGACCAGCAACACGGTTTCACCGGCGACGGCGGCCGGTGCATCCAGCGCTACCGGCGCCGCAGTCTGCTGGACAGACGCGACGTACAGCCGCGGCAGGTACAACTGCACCCGCGTACCCTGGTCCGGCACACTGTCCAGGCTCAGCAGGCCACCCGACTGTTGGGCAAACCCGTAGATCATCGACAAGCCCAAACCGGTGCCCTGGCCGATGGGTTTGGTGGTGAAGAACGGATCAAAGGCCTTGGCCAGCACGGATGGGGTCATGCCGCTGCCATTGTCGCTGACGGCAATCATCACGTAGTCACCGGCCTTGACCGGTTCCAGGGCACTGAGGTCATTACCGTCGAGGTAGACGTTGGCGGTTTCGATGGTCAATTCGCCACCCTCGGGCATGGCGTCCCGAGCGTTGATCACCAGGTTGAGCAGGGCGTTTTCCAGCTGGCTGGCATCGGTGCTGACCGGCCACAGTTCATCGGCCAACTGCAGGCGCAGCGCGATGTGATCGCCGGTGGTTCGGCTCAGCAAGTCTTCAAGTGAACGCACTAGGTCATTGGGGTCCAGCGGTTTGCGGTCCAGCGACTGGCGTCGGGAAAACGCCAGCAGGCGGTGGGTCAGGGCCGCCGCACGATTGGCCGAGGACACGGCCGCTTCGGTGAAACGACCGATCTCGGCGGTGCGACCGCTGGCAATGTAGCGTTGCATCAGGTCGAGGCTGCCGAGGATGCCGGTGAGCATGTTGTTGAAGTCATGGGCAATGCCGCCAGTGAGTTGGCCCACGGCCTCCATTTTCTGGGCGTGTCGCAGCGCCTCCTCGGCACGTTCGCGTTCGAACATCTCGTTTTGCAGGCGGTGGTTGGCTTCAGCCAGTTGCTGGGTGCGGGCGATGACGCGTTCTTCGAGCGTTTCGTTGAGGTTGCGCAGGGCCTCTTCGGTTTTCTTGCGCTCGGTCTCGTCGATCACAAAGATGTAGAAACCGTTCACCGCACCATCGGCCCCACGGCGCGGTAGGTAGTTGATCAAGGCATGGCGGGGACGGCCGTCGCGGTGATCCGATTGCACGGTGAAGCTGCACGGCTTGCCTGCCAGGGCGTCGGCGATCTGCTCGGCGCGGGCGGCGTAGGCTGAATCGCCGAGCACTTCGCGAATGGTCTTGCCATATAGCTCTTGGGGCGTCAGGCCATACCAATCCAGATAGGCGCTGTTGTTGAGGCGAAAACGTTCTTCCCGGTCCACATAGCTGATAAGGATCGGCATGGCGTTGATGATCAGTTGCAGTTCGGTCTGGCTCTGGCGCAGGGCCTGCTCGGTACGCTTGCGATCGGTCAGGTCCAGGGCCGCGCCGAGAAAGCGTTTGGGCCGGCCATGGCGATCCTTGTAGCAACGACCGCGCACGAACACCCAGCGCAGTTCGCCGTCAGGCCGCAGGAGACGGTACTCCTCGGCGTATTCAGTGCTGTGGGTGATGCAATGCTTGATGCTGCGGGTGACCATGGCCCGGTCTTGGGGATGCACGCCTTCAAGGTAAGCGCTGATGGGCAACTGGCGCGACAGGTTCGGGTCGACGCCATGCAGCACCGCGAAGTGCTCGTCGGCAACAAAGCGGTCTTCGCTGATGTCCCAATCCCAGGTGCCTAGCGTATCGGCAGCGGCCAGGGCCAGTTGCAGGCGTTCCTCGCTTTCCTGCTGGGCCTTGAGGCTGGCTTCTGAGCGTCGCTCGAACTCCAGGGCCAGGCGTCGTCGTTCACCGGTCTCGATGGCTGTGACCAGAATACCGGCCACGGCGCCGTCTTCATCGCGCACGGGGCTGTAGGTCAGGTCCAGCCAGACATCGCAGAGGCGACCGGCGAAGGGCACTCGCCATTGCTGATCGCGACAGGTGTGCCCGTGGCCTTGCAACACGCGGTGATAAATCGGCCCGCTCAGGTCTTTGAGTTCGGGCCATGCTGAATGGGTCGGCTGGCCGAACGCCTGGGGGTGTTTGTCGCCCGTCAGGCGGGTAAAGGCGTCGTTGTAGAAATGAATCAGCTGTGGCCCCCACAGCAGGGACATCGGCAGCGGCGAGTGGAGCACGATGTCCAGGGCGGTACGCAGGCTCTGGGGCCAGGTTTGGGCAGTGCCCAGCGGGCTGTTGGCCCAGTCACGTCGGGCGAACAGGCTTTGTATGTCAATGCCGGTGGGTGTTGCGTTCATCACGCAAACCCTGCAAATCGTGTCGCAGCCACGGTGTCTACTATCCTCTGAAGAAGGTAAGCGCGGGTTGGTCTGAAAAGTTTGCTCATCGGGTCAGCTTGTTTCATTGAAGTCTCGCGGAAGTCAATCAGGCCATGGAAATCGATCCCTTGTTACGCATCCTGGCGAGCCAGGATGGCTCCGACCTCTATATGTCCACCGGTGCGCCGCCGTGCGCGCGTTTCGAGGGGGTGCTCAAACCCTTGAGCAACCAGCCCTTCAAGGTGGGCGACATCGCCGGGCTCGCCGAGTCTTTGATGGACGCCGAACAGCGGCTTGAGTTCGATCGAGAACTGGAAATGAACCTGGCTATCTCCCTGGCTGGGGTCGGGCGGTTTCGCGTCAATATCTTCAAGCAGCGCAATGACGTGTCCATGGTGATCCGCAACGTCAAGCTCGACATCCCGCGGTTCGAGGACCTGAAACTGCCAAATGTGTTGCTGGACACCATCATGCAGAAACAGGGGCTGATGCTGTTCGTCGGCGCGACAGGGTCGGGCAAGTCGACTTCCCTGGCGGCGCTGATCGATTACCGTAATCGCAACAGCAGCGGCCATATCATCACCATTGAAGATCCGGTGGAGTATATCCATCGACACAAGAAATCGATCATCAATCAGCGGGAAGTCGGTGTCGACACCCGCAGCTTTCATGCCGCCCTGAAGAACACCTTGCGCCAGGCACCAGACGTGGTACTGATCGGCGAAATTCGTGATCGCGAAACCATGGAACATGCCCTGGCCTTCGCCGACACCGGGCACCTGGTGATCTCCACCCTGCATGCTCACAATGCCAACCAGGCGCTGGACCGGGTGATCAATTTCTTCCCGGAAGAACGCCGGCCGCAGCTGCTCAATGATCTGGGCAACAACCTCAAGGCGTTCGTGTCGCAACGCCTGGTGCGCACTCGCACCGGCCAGCGCCGGGCTGCGGTGGAGGTCATGCTGGGCTCGCCCACGGTGGCCGACCTGATCCGCCGCAATGAGTTCGGCGAGCTTAAGGGCATCATGGAAAAGTCAGAAGAACTCGGGATGCAAACCTTCGATCACGCCCTGTACAACCTGGTGGTGGAGGGTGCTATCGATGAGGAGGAAGCCCTGAAAAACGCCGATTCGGCGAACAACCTGCGGTTGCGCCTGAAGTTGCATGCCGAGTCGGGGGCAGCGGTGCCCCCGGCCGATCCGGCGGCGGGGGAGTGGGGGTTGATGGATTGATGGTTCTACAGGCATACCGCGTTGTCGTTCATCGCGAGCAGGCTCGCTCCCACAGGGAATCGATGGTGATTGCCAATCCTGTGTTAACCACCGACCAACGTGGGAGCGAGCCCGCTCGCGATGAGGCCAGATGGCCCATAAGGCTTTAACCTCAGGTGGTCAGTTCCAGCCGATCCCTGAACTGCTCCAGCGCCTCGGGATTGGCCAGGGCATCGGTGTTTTTCACCACCTGCCCATGCACCACGTTGCGCACCGCCAGTTCCACCACCTTGCCGCTGATGGTCCGCGGGATGTCGCTGACTGCCAGGATCTTCGCCGGCACATGACGCGGTGTGGTATTGGCGCGGATCACCTGGCGGATCTGTTGCTCCAGGGCCTCATCCAGAGTCACGCCGTCGCGCAGGCGCACAAACAGCACCACGCGTACATCACCCTGCCATTGCTGGCCGATGGCAACGCTGTCCAGCACCTGCTCGACCTTTTCCACCTGCCGATAGATTTCCGCCGTGCCGATGCGCACGCCACCGGGGTTGAGCACTGCATCCGAACGCCCGTGGATCAAGAAACCGCCGTGAGGCAGTTCCTCGGCGTAGTCCCCCTGGGCCCACACACCGGGGAACTGGCTGAAGTAGGAGGCCCTTAGCTTTTCCTGCTGCGGATCATTCCACAGGCCAATGGGCATGGCCGGGAAGTGCCGGGTGCAGACCAGTTCACCTTTCTCACCGATGACCGCCTGGCCTGCCTCGTTCCAGACCTGCACCGCCATGCCCAGGCTCTTGCCCTGCATCTCGCCACGGCGAACGGCGGACAAGGGATTGCCATTGACGAAGCACGACACAATGTCGGTGCCACCGGACATCGAGGCCAGGCACACCTGGGTCTTGAAGTCGCGATACACGTAGTCGTAGCTATGGGGCGCCAGGGCCGAGCCGGTGGACAGGATGGTTTTCAGGCTGCCCAGGTCATGGGTCTGTCGCGGTTTCAAACCCTGGCTTTCCAGGGCCGCCAGGTATTTGGGGCTGGTGCCGAATACGCTGATGCGCTGCTGGTCGATCAGGTCCAGCAGGCGCTTGGGGCCAGGGTGAAAGGGCGAGCCGTCGTAGAGCACCACCGCACTGCCGACGGCGAGGGCCGACACCAGCCAGTTCCACATCATCCAGCCACACGTGGTGTAGTAGAACAGGCGATCTTCGGGGCCAAGGTCTACATGCAGGCCATGTTCCTTGAGGTGTTGCAGCAATACGCCGCCGGTGCTGTGGACGATGCACTTCGGCACGCCGGTGGTGCCACTGGAATAGAGGATGTACAGCGGATGATCGAACGGCACGTCAACGAACGCCGGTTCGCCGCCACAGCGGTAGAAGTCGCTCCACAACGCGACGCTGGCCGTTGTCTTGAAGTCTTCGGCGCGGGCGTCAGGGCATGCGTAGGGCAGGATGATCAATTGCTGCAGCGAAGGCAGGCGCTCGAGGATTTCGTTGACCTTGGCTCGCTGGTCGATGACCTTGCCGGCGTAGCGGTAACCGGCGCAGGTAATCAGCACCTTGGGCTCGATCTGGCCAAACCGGTCGATGACCCCGTGGGTGCCGAAGTCAGGCGAGGAGCACGACCAGATCGCCCCCAGGCTGGTGGTGGCGAGCATGCCCACCAGGGTCTGCCAGGTGTTGGGCATGCACGCGGCTACCCGGTCGCCCTTGCTCACACCTGCCGCTTGCAGGCTTTTTTGCAGGCCAGCGACGTGGGCGGCAAGTTCGGCCCAAGTCAGTTGTTCTTGCCCGCCACTTTCGTCGAGGGCAACCACGGCCACGGCGTCATCGCGCCGGCGCAGCAGGTGTTCGGCAAAATTCAGTGTCGCCCCGGGAAACCACCGGGCGCTGGGCATTTGCTCACCTTCGACCAGCACATCGCTGGGCGCCTGGTGAAAACGGATCTCGAAGAAGTCGACGATGGCCTGCCAGAAGGCTTCACGCTGGTCGATGCTCCAGGCGTGCAGCGCCGGATAATCGCTCAGTTGCAGCTGATGCCGTTCGTTGATGAACCGGCGAAAGGCGTCCATGCGTGACTGGGCGATGCGATCGGGGGTGGGTTGCCAGAGGATGTCGGACATGGGGTGCCTCTTTTTCTTTTATGTACACACAAACTATAGAGCGACCCAATCTTGTGGCGAGGGGATTTATCTGTGGGAGCCTTGCTCCCACAAGTCGGGGATAAGTCCCCTCGCCACAAGGGATCGCAAGCGATTTACTGAGCCAGCCACCCACCATCAATATTCCACGCCGCGCCACGTACCTGGCTACCGGCTTCGCTGCACAGAAACAGCACCAGCTCCCCCAGTTGCGGCGGGGTGACGAATTCCAGGGAAGGCTGCTTCTCGGCCAGTAGGTCATGCTGCGCCTGTTGCGGATCGACGCCCGTGGCAATGCGGTCGTCGATCTGTTTCTGCACCAGCGGTGTCAGCACCCAGCCAGGGCAGATGGCGTTGCACGTCACGTTGCTGGTGGCGGTTTCCAGGCCGACCACTTTGGTCAGGCCGATCACCCCGTGTTTGGCTGCGACGTAGGCGGCCTTGCCCATCGAGCCGACCTGGCCGTGCACCGAGGCAATGTTGATGATCCGCCCCCAGCCCTTGGCGCGCATGCCCGGCAGGCTCAAGCGCGTGGCATGGAACACCGAGGACAGGTTGATGGCGATGATCGAGTCCCAGCGCTCCACCGGAAAATCTTCCACGGCGGCCACATGCTGGATACCGGCGTTGTTCACCAGAATGTCCACGCCGCCGAACTCCCGTTCGGCGTAAGCGAGCATGTCGGCGATCTGCGCCGGATCACTGACATCGGCCGGATGATGGCCGACCTTGCCGCCGAACTGTTTCACCTCGGCGATCACCGTCGAGGCATCGCCGAAGCCGTTGAGGATCAGGTTGGCGCCGGCCTTGGCGAGGCTCAGGGCGATGCCCAGGCCGATGCCGCTGGTAGAGCCGGTGACCAGGGCGGTCTTGCCCGAAATAGGGGTTGTCATGGGGAGCCTCACACAATGCCAGTGGCGTAGAACACAGCGATCACGAAGAACACCGCGAGGGTCTTGATCAGCGTAATGCAGAAAATGTCTTTGTAGGCTTCACGGTGGGTCAGGCCGGTCACCGCCAGCAGGGTGATCACCGCGCCGTTGTGGGGCAGGGTGTCCATGCCGCCGCTGGCCATGGACGCGACCCGGTGCAGCACTTCCAGAGGAATGTTGGCGGCGTTGGCGGCGCTGATGAACGTTTCGGACATCGCCGCTAGGGCGATGCTCATGCCGCCCGAGGCTGAACCGGTGATGCCCGCCAGCAGCGTCACGGTCACGGCTTCATTGACCAGTGGATTGGGGATGTTCTTGAGCCAGTCGGCCAGCACCAGAAAACCCGGCAAGGACGCGATGACCGCGCCAAAACCGTATTCCGAAGCGGTGTTCATTGCCGCCAGCAGCGCACCGCCCACCGCGCTCTTGCTGCCTTCGGCCAGCTTGCTGCGAATGGTGCTGAAGGCGAACAGCAGCACCAGGACAATGCCCACCAGCAACGCGGCCTGCACGGCCCAGATCGCGGTGAGCTTGGCGATGTCGCTGGTCACCGGTGTGGTCATGCCCGGCAGCGCCAGGCTGTGGGTCTTGCCATACCACTGGGGAATCCACTGGGTGAACAGCAGGTTCATGATCCCCACCGCCAACAGCGGCGAAATGGCGAGCCAGGGATTGGGCAGTTTGATGTCTTCGGCAGTCTCCGGCTCGTTGCGCAGTTCGGTGCCGTAGCCTTCGCCTAGGCGCTGGGCCTTGTTGCGCTGGCGTTGCAGGAACAGCATGCCGAAGCTGAACACGAAGATCGTGCCGATCACACCCAGCCATGGTGCAGCCCAGGCGGTGGTGTTGAAGAAGGTGCTGGGGATGATGTTCTGGATCTGCGGTGTGCCGGGCAGGGCGTCCATGGTGAACGAGAACGCGCCAAGGGCAATGGTGGCTGGGATCAGCCGCTTGGGAATATTGCTCTGGCGGAACATCTCGGCGGCGAACGGATACACCGCGAACACCACGACGAACAGCGACACGCCGCCATAGGTCAGCAAAGCGCAGACCAGCACAATCACCAACATGGCCTGGCGCGTGCCCAGCAGGCGAATCGCCGCCGCGACGATAGAGCGGGAGAAACCCGACAGCTCGATCAGTTTGCCGAACACCGCGCCGAGCAGGAACACCGGGAAATACAGTTTGATGAAGCCGACCATCTTCTCCATGAACACCCCGGTGAAAGCAGGCGCGACGGCGGAAGGGTCAGTGAGCAGGACGGCGCCGAGGGCGGCGATGGGGGCAAAAAGGATAACGCTGTAGCCACGGTAGGCGGCCACCATCAGCAGCGTGAGTGCTGCCAAGGCAATGATCACACTCATGGTGTGTCTCCTGGATTGTTATTTTTGTGGTGAAGCGGTGCGGAGGGCTTTAGCGAGATTTGTGCCAGGTATGTAATTTATTGAAATATAAGAGAATTATTGATTTTGGTGAGGGTGGCTCGAGAGTTTTGTCTCTGTTTGGAGATTTTCAGAGGCTGTGCTGGCCTCATCGCGAGCAGGCTCGCTCCCACAGGTTGACCGAGTTCGTCAGGAAAGTACGGCCACTGTGGGAGCGAGCCTGCTCGCGATGAGCGCGAAGCGCTCAAAAGGAGCTGTCTATATCTAGAGATATGAGTCTCTTTATTGAGACTCAGCAATCCCCAGCGCCACCATTTTCTTATACAAGGTCGACCTCCCCAGCCCCAACCGCTCGGCCGCTTCAACTACCTTGCCGCCGCATTGCGCGAGGGTGGTTTCGATCAAGTGGCGGTCGAATCGTGCCCGGGCCTGGCTGAAGGTTTCTTGCGGCAGCGGTTCCTGATGTGGATTCAACGCACGGGTGACCGGCGTGAAAGTCCCAATGGCCGCTCGAATATCGGCGGCAGTGAGCAGCAGGTCGTCGCTGAGCAGCGCGGTTCGTTCCAGCACATTGCGCAACTCCCGGATGTTGCCCGGCCAAGCGTGTTGCCCCAGCAGGTCGAGTGCGTCGCGGTCCAGTTCGTGCTGGCTGCGCAGTTCTTCGAGGATCGCCTCGCTCAGGGCCGGCAAATCATCCAGGCGTTCGCGCAGCGGCGGGACCTGGATCGGCAACACATTGAGGCGGTAATACAGGTCGGCGCGAAATTCTCCGCGTTTGATCGCCGCTTCCAGATCCATGGACGTGGCAGCGATGATCCGCACGTCACTTTGCAGCACCTCGTTGGAGCCCACGGGTTCGTATTCTTTTTCCTGCAAGACCCGCAGCAGTTTGCTTTGCAGCGGCAGTGGCATGTCGCCAATTTCGTCCAGGAACAGTGTGCCGCCCTGGGCGATCTGCAGCTTGCCGGCGCGGCCTTTGCGGTCGGCGCCGGTGAAGGCGCCCGGGGCGGTGCCGAAAAACTCGGCTTCCAGCAGGGCCTCCGGGATCGCCGCGCTGTTGATGCTGACGAACGCCTTGTGCGCCCTCGGCGAAGCACCATGGATCGCTTGGGCCAGCAGTTCCTTGCCGGTCCCGGTTTCGCCGAGCAACAGCACCGGCGAATCGGCGCTGGCGCTGCGCCGGGCACGACGCTTGACCTCCAGGCTGGCGCTGCTGGTGCCGATGAAGTGGGCGAAGTTGTACCGAGTCTGCCGTGCCCGCAACAGCGAGCGGGTGGAGGCCAGTTCCTCCTGCATGCTCAGGTAGCGCTTGAGCATCGGCGACAGGCTGCGCAATTCATCGAACAGGGCAAAACCGATGGCGCCGATCACCGCGCCCGCGCTGTCGTGGATCGGCAGGCGCATCACCACCAGCGGTTCCTTGGGCGTGTCCTGCATGTCCAACAGAATCGGTCGGCCAGTACGTACCACTTCGCGCAGCAGGCTGCTGGGGATCACGCTCTCGCACGCCCGGCCGATGGCTTCTTGCGCTGAGTTCAGGCCGAAGCGCCGGGCGTAGCGTTCGTTCATCCAGACGATGTTCGCGTCACGGTCGACAATCACCGTGCCTTCGCTGGACTGTTCGATGATCTCGAACAACGAACGGATCGCCAGCGTGCGCACGCGCTTGTAATCCTTGAGGCTTTCGGTGGGGTTCATCGGGCATTTCCAGAAGGTGGGATTTGCCGGCATCCTCCGATCAAAGGGGTTGCCAAAGAGCGGCATTATGCCGGGAGGGGCTGGCCGAGCACTACTCCGCCCGCATCCTTTGCCGTGGCGTATCAATGGCAAACCCTAAGCCTTAGTGGATCTGCTCAGTGGTGGGCAGTCTGATAAACTTGTACAGTTTTTACTAATATGTACATTTTTTCTGAGAGCGCTCATGAATAAATTCAACCCTCGAAAGCTGCAGCTCTCCAAATGGACGGCCTGTGCGCCGACTGATCGGGAAAAGCATTTTCTCGTCACCAAGCTGCTCTGTGATGAGGAGGGGACACCCATTCAGATTGAGCTTGAGGCTGTATACAGCGCTCGTGTGACGTTGCTCGACTGGCGCGAGTTGCGCGACAGCAAGCATTGGAAAATGGGCTGGTGCTGAATGGCTTGGGCTGTGCCATAGAGATCCGTATGACTTCTGATAGTTATACATAATAATAAAGTTGTACAAGTTTTCCCGCGATAGTGGCTTAATGCAGCTATCTAGCGATGGCATCTCTGCCTTCGTGTGGCTACAGCCACGCATTCACGCCTCCGGGAGCGCCACCCATGTTCATTCGTACTCGCAAGCATCAGGACGCCTTGCACGAAATCCAGGCCAGGCAGGCTATTCTCGAAGCCGAACGGACGGCCTTGCAGCAATGCATGGCGATCATCGAGTTCACCCCGACGGGCGAGGTGCTCGACGTCAGCCCGGCTTTTTTGAAAATGATGGGGTATTCACTCAGCGAAACCCTCGGTCAGCATCATTCGATGTTTTGTGAGCCTGCCTATTCACGCAGTGCCGAATGCTCGGCGTTATGGCGGCAGTTGGGGCAGGGTTCTTCAGCCGACAGCCAGTTTCTGCATTTGCGGCGTGATGGAAGCTGGCTGTGGGTGCACGCAAGCTACGTCCCTGTGCTGGATCACCATGCAAAGGTGCAGCGCATCATCCTGATTGTTCGCGATATCAACGAGCGGGTGTTGCGCGCCCAGGCCGAAACCAGTTTCATGCAAGCGATCGACCGTTCCATGGCGGTTATCGAATTTGATCTGAGCGGTCAGGTCGTGAATGCCAACGAGAATTTCATGAACGTCATGGGGTACCGCCTGCAAGAAATTCGGGGCCAGCATCACCGGATTTTCTGCAAACCCAGCGAGGTCCAGAGTGAGGCTTATCGTGGCTTCTGGGCCGGGCTCAATCGCGGTGAATACAGGACCGGCCTTTTCGAGCGCGTCGACAATCGAGGCGCGACTGTCTGGCTGCAGGCTACCTACAACCCTCTCTACGATGCACGGGGGCGCTTGTATGGCGTGGTCAAGTTCGCCACTGACAGCACTCGCGAAGTCGAGCAACGCCAAAGTGAATCAAAAGCCGCCGGACTTGCTTTCGAGACGTCCCGGCAGACCGATGAGCAAACCCGGCTCGGCACGTGTGTGGTTCAGCAAACCGTTACGGTGGTGCAAAGCATCGCCGATGAGCTTCAGCAGGTGTCAGCCGGGATAGGTGCCCTGAGCGCGCAGTCCGAAGAAATCGGCAGCATCGTCGATGCCATCCGGGGCATTGCCGAACAGACCAATCTGCTTGCCCTCAATGCCGCCATTGAAGCGGCTCGCGCCGGGGAGCAGGGACGCGGTTTCGCGGTGGTGGCCGATGAGGTGCGCAATCTGGCGCGACGTACAAGTCAGTCAACCGTGGCCATTACTCAGGTCGTCGCCAAGAACCGTGAATTGGCCAGGCAAGCGGTGAGCAGCATGCAATCGAGCACGCTCAAGGCAGAGCAGGGGGTGAAACTGGCTAACCAGGCCGGCACTGTCATTCTGGATATTCATCGAGGCGCGCAGCAGGTGGTGGAGGTGATGGGTGAATTCGCTCAAGCGCTGGATCAACGACGTGGTGCCTGAGCGAGCCCGGATTACTGCGGCTGCGCCGCCGCCAACAGCTCCTTGGTGTAGGGATGCTGGGGCGAGTCGAACACTTCATGGCTGGCGCCGTGCTCCACCACTTTACCGTCCTTGATCACGATCATGTCGTGGGCCAGGGCGCGGACCACCGCCAGGTCATGGCTGATGAACAGGTAAGTCAGGCCATGCTTTTCCTGGAGCTGGCGGAGCAGGGCGACCACTTGCTTTTGCACGGTGCGGTCCAGGGCTGAGGTCGGTTCGTCCAGCAGAATCAGGGCCGGCTTGAGCACCAGCGCCCGGGCGATGGCGATGCGTTGGCGCTGGCCACCGGAGAATTCGTGGGGGTAGCGGTGGCGGCTCTGCGGGTCGAGGCCGACTTCCTGCAGCGCCTGGATCACCTGCGCTTCACACTGCTCGGAACTGGACGAGCTGTGGACCTCAAGGCCTTCACTGATGATCTGCTGCACCGACATGCGAGGGCTGAGGCTGCCGAACGGGTCCTGGAACACCACCTGCATCTGCTTGCGCCACGGTCGCAGGTCTTTCTGCGACAGGTGATCGAGGGCTTGTCCCTGGAAGCGGATGCTGCCTTCGGATTCGATCAGTCGCAGGATCGCCTGGCCGAGGGTGGATTTGCCGGAACCGGATTCACCGACGATGCCCAGGGTCTTGCCGCGTTGGATCGTCAGGCTGATGCCGTCCACGGCGCGCAGGTATTCCTTGCGCCGGAACAGCCCGCCGCCCAGGGCAAAGCTGACGCGCAGATCCTGCACCTGCAAGACGTCTTCGCGTTCGTCACGGGGCAGGGCTTCGCCTTCCGGTTCGGCGTGCAGCAACTCGCAGCTGTAGGGATGTTTCGGCGCGCTGAAGAGCGTTTCGCACGGCGCCTGTTCGACGATTTCCCCGGCCTTCATCACGCACACCCGTTGCGCGATGCTGCGCACCAGGTTCAGGTCGTGGCTGATCAGCAGCAGTGACATGCCGAGTCGTTGCTGCAGGGACTTGAGCAGCAGCAGAATCTTGCGCTGCACCGTTACGTCGAGCGCGGTGGTCGGTTCATCGGCAATCAACAATTCCGGTTCGCAGGCAAGGGCCATGGCAATCATCACCCGCTGTCGTTGGCCGCCGGAGAGTTGATGCGGGTAGGCCTTGAGGCGTTCGGTGGGTTTCTGGATGCCCACCAGGGCCAGCAACTCCAGAATGCGCTGGCGCGCGGCCTTGCCGCCCAGGCCCTTGTGCAGCATGAGGGTTTCGCCAATCTGCTTTTCGACGCTGTGCAGCGGGTTCAGCGAGGTCATGGGTTCCTGGAAGATCATCGCGATCCGGTCCCCGCGCAGTTCGCGCAGGACCCTGGCCTCGGCGCCCACCAGTTCCTGGCCGCGATAGCGAATGCTGCCGGTGGTACGGCTGCCGGTTTGCGGCAGCAGTTGCAGGATCGAATGGGCCGTTACCGACTTGCCGGAGCCTGACTCGCCCACCAGGGCCAGGCATTCGCCGGGGCGGATATCCAGGCACAGGTTGCGCACCACGGTTTGGTCGTTGAAGGCCACGCTCAAGTCGCGGATTTCGATCAGGTTGTCGCTCATCTCAGGGTTCCGCTTCATGGCCGTGGATCAGGATCGGGGGTCGAATGCATCGCGCAACGCCTCGCCAATGAACACCAGCAGAGAAAGAATCAGCGCCAGCGTGAAGAACGCCGTCAGGCCCAGCCACGGCGCTTGCAGGTTCTGTTTGCCCTGGCCGATCAACTCGCCCAGCGACGCGCTGCCCGCCGGCATGCCGAAGCCGAGGAAGTCCAGGGCGGTGAGGGTGGAAATCGCCCCGGTGAGGATGAACGGCAGATAACTCAGGGTGGCGTTCATCGCGTTGGGCAGGATATGCCGCACGATCACCTTGCGGTCGGACAGGCCCAGGGCTCTGGCGGCCTTGACGTATTCAAGGTTGCGCCCGCGCAGGAACTCGGCGCGCACCACATCCACCAGGGCCAGCCAGGAAAACAGCGCCATGATTCCCAGCAGCCACCAGAAATTCGGCTCGACGAAGCCGGACAGAATGATCAGCAGATAGAGCACCGGCAGCCCGGACCAGACTTCCAGCAGGCGTTGCCCCAGCAGGTCCACCCAGCCGCCGTAATACCCCTGCAAGGCACCGGCGCTGATGCCGATCAGCGCGCTGATGGCCGTCAGGGCCAAGGCGAACAGAATCGACACCCGTGCCCCGAAGATCACCCGGGCCAGCACGTCCCGGGCCTGGTCATCGGTGCCCAGCCAGTTTACCGACGAGGGCGGGCTTGGGGTCGGCTGGTTCAGGTCGTAGTTGGGGGTGTCGTCGCTGAACGGGATCGGCGGGAACAACAGCCAGCCGCCATCCTTATGGATCAGATCCTGCACGTAGCTGCTGCGGTAATCGGCCTGGAACGGCAGTTGCCCGCCAAACTCCTGTTCGGTGTAGCGCTTGAACACCGGGAAATACAGCGACCCCTGGTAACTCACCAGCAGCGGCTTGTCGTTGGCGATCAATTCGCCGCCCAGGGTCAGCATGAACAGGCCGATGAACAGCCACAGCGACCACCAACCCCGGCGATTCTTCTTGAAACGCTCAAAACGCCGGCGGCCCAAGGGTGACAACTTGAACATCAGGCGTTCCTCGCGGCGAAGTCGATACGCGGGTCCACCAGGGTGTAGCACAGGTCGCCGATGAGTTTGATCAGCAAGCCGAACAGCGTGAAGATGAACAGCGAACCGAACACCACCGGATAGTCCCGGGACACCGCGGCTTCATAGCTCATGCGTCCCAGGCCATCGAGGGAGAAGATCACCTCGATCAGCAAGGAACCGGCGAAAAACACGCTGATGAACGCTTGGGGAATCCCCGACACCACCAGCAGCATCGCATTGCGGAACACATGGCCATACAGCACGCGTCGTTCGCTCATGCCCTTGGCTCGCGCGGTGACCACGTACTGGCGGGTGATTTCGTTGAGGAACGAGTTCTTGGTCAGGATCGTCAAGGTGGCGAAACCGCCGATCACCAGCGAAGTGACCGGCAGGACCAGATGCCAGAAATAATCGGTGATCTTGCCCAGTGTCGACAGCGACTCGAAGTTGTCCGACACCAGCCCGCGCACCGGAAACCAGTTCAATGACGTGCCGCCGGCAAACATCACGATCAGGAACATGGCGAACAGAAATGCCGGCATGGCGTAGCCGATGATGATCGCCGTGCTGCTCCACACATCGAAGGCCGAGCCATGGCGCACCGCCTTGCGGATGCCCAGGGGAATCGACACCAGGTAGGTGATCAGCGTGGCCCAGAGCCCGAGGGAAATGGTCACCGGCATCTTCTCCAGGATCAGGTCGGTCACCGTGGCGCCGCGAAAGAAGCTCTTGCCAAAGTCCATTCGGGCGTAGCTGCTGAGCATCAGCCACAAACGCTCGTGGGCCGGTTTGTCGAAGCCGTATTGTTTTTCGATGTCCTTGATCAGCTGTGGATCGAGGCCGCGACTGGCTCGCGAACTGCCGGTCATGGCAGTGCCCGAACTGCCGACGCTGGCGCCGCCGATGCCTTGCAGTTGGGCGATGGCCTGTTCCACCGGCCCGCCGGGAGCGGCCTGCACGATGACGAAGTTCACCAACAGGATGATGACCAGCGTCGGAATGATCAGCAGCAAGCGCCGCGCGATATAGGCCCACATCAATGCCGCCCTCCAGGGGAGCCGCGTTTGAGGCGTTCGGCGGCCATCTGCTCGTTGGTCAGCGGTGTGGTGCTCATTTCCCACCAGCTCTCGATGGCTTCGTCATTGCTGGCCTGCACTTTGGGTCTGCCAAAGCGGTTCCACCAGACGGTCGAACTGCCCGGCGGGTAGTAGTTGGGGATCCAGTAGTAATTCCATTGCAGCACCCGGTCGAGGGCGTGGGCATGGCGGAGCATGTCGCGCTGGGTGGTGGCTTTGACCAGCCCGTCGATCAGGGCATCGACGGCCGGATTCTGCAAGGCCATGTAATTGTTGGCGCCCGGATCGTTGGCCGCCGCCGAGCCGAAATAGTTGTAGAGCTCCATGCCCGGCGAAGTGCTGACGGGATAGCCGGTGATGATCATGTCGTAGTCGCGACTCATCAGGCGATTGACGTATTGGGAGGCGTCGATGCGCCGGATGCTCATGTCGATGCCGATCTGTGCCAGGGTGCGCTTGTAGGGCAGCAACAGCCGGTCGAGGCCGTTCTGGCTGATCAGGAACGTGAAGCTCAGCGCTTCCCCCTCGGCATTGACCAGGCGGTCGCCGTCGGGTTTCCAGCCGGCCTGTTGCAGCAGCGCCAGGGCTTGCAGTTGTTTGTCACGGATCACGCCGCTGCCGTCGGTTTTCGGTGCGTGGAAGACCTGGCTGAAGACTTCCTCTGGGACTTTGCCGCGCAACGGCTCGAGAATCGCCAGTTCATCGGCATCGGGCAGTTGCCGGGCGGCCAGGTCGGTGTTGGAGAAAAAACTCTGCTGGCGCACATAGAGGTTGCGCATCATCTGGCGGTTGCTCCACTCGAAATCCCAGAGCATGGCCAGGGCTTGGCGGACACGCCGATCCTGGAACTGCGGTTTTTGCAGGTTGAACACGAAGCCTTGGGCCGTTTGGGGAGCCTCGGTGGCCAGGTGGGCCTTTTGCAGGCGACCGTCATGCAGGGCCGGGCTGTCATAGCCGATGGAATAACCGGTGGCGGAGAACTCGCGATTGTAGTCATAAGCGCCGCCACGCAAGACCTGCCGCGCCACATCGGTATCGCCGAAATACTCGATGCTGAAATGGTCGAAATTGTAGAGCCCGCGACTGACCGGCAGGTCCTTGCCCCACCAGCCGGGGTTGCGCTCGAAGGTGATGCTGCGTCCCGAGTCGATCCGGCCCACCCGATAGGGGCCACTGCCCAGCGGGGCTTCGTAGCCACCTCCACTGGCAAAGTCGCGGGTTTTCCACCAGTGCTCGGGAAAGACCGGCAGTGTGGCGATGTCCAGAGGCAGGGTACGGTTTTCGTTGTTCTTGAAGTCGAAGCGAACGGTGCGCTCGGATTCCACTTCGACGCCTTTGACGGCGGCGAACTGGGTGCGATACCGCAGGCTGCCCTGGGTCATCAACAGCTCGAAGGTGTAGCGTACGTCCTCGGCGGTGATGGGCTTGCCATCGGCAAACCGGGCCTTGGGATTGAGGTAGAAGCGCAAGGACAGGCCATCGTCGGCGCGTTCCATCTTCTGCGCCACCAGGCCATAGACGGTGTAGGGCTCGTCCAGCGAGCGCTGAGCGAGCGGCGAATACAGCATTCCATCGATCTGGCTGACGCCGATGCCTTTGTCGATGTAGGGCAGGACGTGGTCGAAATGGCCGATCTCGATGGCCGAGCGGCGCATGGTGCCGCCTTTGGGGGCCTGGGGATTGGTATAGGCGAAGTGGCTGAAGCCCTGGGGGTACTTGGCCGGTTCGCCATACACCGTCAGGGCATGTTGCGGTGTGGCATCCACACCGGCGGCACCTGTCAGCAGGACCACGGCAGTGAACAGCAGTGAAGGGAACGCCAGTCGCATTGTCAGCCTTAAAGCCGGGTGATAGATGACCACGATTTGTACGCGAGCTACGCCTTGATCGCTAGCCCCTTGGCCTGACACAAACACAACGGCCCACCGAAGGGCGGGCCGTTATGTCGATAAGCCGGGATCAGTCCTGGCGGCTGGTCACTTCCAGCAGGTGATAGCCGAACTGGGTCTTGACCGGACCCTGCACCACATTGATCGGGGCGCTGAATACCACGGTGTCGAATTCCTTGACCATCTGGCCTGGACCGAACGAACCCAGGTCGCCGCCCTGACGGCTGGACGGGCACGAGGAGTTGGCTTTGGCAACTTCAGCGAAATCGGCGCCGGCTTCGATCTGAGCCTTGAGTTCGTTGCACTTCTCTTCGCTGGAAACCAGGATGTGGCGGGCAGTGGCTTTGGCCATGGGTAAAATTCCTTTCAATAGCTTTAAAGGTGTTGAGCCTACCGGAATCACTGACCGGTTGTTGTCAAAAATGCGTCAAAACCTTGAGTCTGTCGATCAAAGGCCGGCTTTGCGCAGGCGTTCGGCGTGGCGCACGTAAAGCTCCACCGGGTCTGTACCCTTGCGGCTGCAACCGGCTGTCTGGTTGATGGCGTCCATGTGGTCCAGTGGATAGTCAGAGCGAATGACCTTGCCCAGGTGCGAGCTGAAGCGTCCCACCAGGCCGTCGTTCTGCCCAGCTTCGGTGATGAAATACTCGGAAAAGGCCCGGCAGAAACCCTGCAGTGGGTCCATCGCATTGCATGCTCCGTTCTCGGAGTCCGGCAACGTGCCGCTCCATGAGTAGTAGCGCACCCCGTTGACCCTTTGTGCTCCGTTGCCGCCCCAGTGTTTGGGCAGGCCTTGGGGGTATTTGTCATTGAACGCGCCTACGCCTTCGGTGGTCAGCGCCGCCAGTGCTGCGATGGCTGCGTGTGGCAGTTGAGCCTGGCCGCCCAGCAGCGAGATGAAGTCTGCAAAAAGCGTGGCGACTTTATCCGCCACATGCTCTGGCAGGCGCCCCGGGGTCAGGGCTTTGTAGAGGAAATCAATCAGTTCGGAGCCATGATTGGGGCCGCTGACCGAGGTCACCGAGGCCACCCTGTCGGGGGCAACAGCGCCGGCGTATCGGGCGGCCAGCGCGCCCTGGCTGTGACCGATCAGGTTGACCCTGGTGGCGCCGGTGCCGCTCAGGATCCGATCGATCTGTGCCAGCAGTTGTTCACCACGGGCTTCATTGGAATGTGTCGCTGACAAATAGGGGATGAACACCCGGGCACCGGCGGCGCGTAATGCCTGTTTGATCCCGTGGAAGAGTTCGAAGCCGCCGACCCTGTCAAACCCGAACAACCCATGGACCAGCAGGATGGGAAATTGAGTGGTTGCATTCCGTTGCATGTTCGTACCTTTTTCGAAGAGGTTCCTGTTGAATTCGCGACGTCACTCTAATGCAGGCTTGTGCTGGACGGTGTAGGAAGAAACCGCAGTGCTCTGCTGAAAACGGAATAGAAGAAGTGGGAAGGGTCGGACTGGAGCCGGACGGATCTGAGCGTATCGGGATACTTCCGATTGCCCTTGGCGCTTGCGGCTACAACTTCACCGGCACCAGGCCACTCCCGTGGTCGTCTTGTCTGACTGTGGGTTTGGGACGGTCGAGGTTTAATGGCTTCATCGGGTGCCGCGATATGAACGCGGTGCCTTTATCCAAGGACTGGAGCCTATGTATGACCATTTACCCATCTGCCCCGCGAGCCCGGCTCGCACCCCTGACGAAATTGCCGGCCCCGTTTCTGGCAGCGGCCACGGCAGGGGTGATCAACCCCGCTTGGCGCAAGGTCGTCATCACCGTCAAGCCATATCCAATGATGACGTGCGGAGATGAGGTGCTGCTGTTCTGGCACGGACTCAATTCAGACGCCGAACCCTATCGGCATGAAGTGCGAAGGTTCATCACTGAGCGGCATGTGGGGCGAGATGTCGTTTTTGTTGTGCGCGAGCCGCATATCACCGAGCTGGACGGCGGCTCGCTGGAGATCAGCTACCAAGTGACGAGCAAACGGCTGCCGGCCACGCTGGTCTCCCAGCCTTTGCAACTGGATATCGGCGATGTTTCCTTGCAACTGCCGGCCGCCTTTGCCAACGATGCCGTGGGCGGCAGCCTGGACCCGGCGCGGGTGCCCGAAGGAACGTGCGTGACCATCAAACCCTATTCCAGAATGGCCGTCGGCGACCGGTTGATCCTGATTGCCAGCAACGATTCCAGGGCCGTTTGGCGCGATGTGCTGGATATCGAGGCTCATGCCGTCGGCCGCGAGGTAGCGTTCTGGATCGATCATTCGCTGATTGCCCCTCATGAGGGTCAAAGCCTGAGCCTGACCTATGTCGTCCGGCGCGGACATTCGGTGCGTCGCGCCGAGCCCCTGTCGTTGCACCTGGGGCCTTTGCGACGTCCTGCTCTGAAGGCGCCGCGGATTGCGGGATTGAACGCGGGCGGGCTGGATGTCGACGGGTTACAGGAAGGGGTGAGTGTCGTCATCGAGGTTGCCGGGCTTGAGGCTGGCGAGCTGGTCTGGCTGCAGTGCAACGGCAGTTACGCGCATGTCGCCGAGCGCGAAATCACCGCGGCGACGGCAGGTCAAGCGCTGACCTTTGTAGTGCCTGCGGCGTTCTGGCAGGACCAGCGCGGCAGGTCGGTGCACTTGTTTTATCAGGTCGAGCGCCTGGACGATGTGAGCCAGCATTCGGAGTGGGTCACCGTCCAGGTTCGCTCCGAGACAAAAAGCTGAGCGCCCTCGCTGGGGAGGGCGCTTTCAGGATTCAGGCTGACACCAGTTGGCGATGGGCCTGACGCAGCAGTTGCTCGGTGGACGCCCAACCCAGGCAGCCATCGGTCACCGATACGCCGTAACGCAGCGACGGGCTCAACGACTGGCAACCTTCGAACAGGTGGCTTTCCAGCATCATGCCGATGAGGGAGTGGTTTCCTTGCAGGCGCTGTTCCAGGACATCGTTGAACACCTGAGGCTGGCGCAACGGATCTTTGCCGCTGTTGGCGTGGCTGCAATCCACCATGATCCGGGCCGGTATTTTCAGGCGGGTCAGGTCATTGTGTATCTGTGTGACGCTCTGGCGGTCATAGTTCGGCCCGCGATGGCCGCCGCGCAGCACCAGATGAGTGTCGGGGTTGCCCTGGGTCTGGATGATCGCCGGATGCCCCTGGCTGTCGACGCCGAAATGCCGATGAGGATGGGCTGCCGAGCGCATGGCATCGCAGGCGATGCCAACACCGCCGTCCGTGCCGTTCTTGAAACCGACCGGCATGCCCAGGCCGCTGGCCATTTCCCGGTGGATCTGCGATTCGGTGGTACGCGCGCCGATGGCGACCCAACTGAGCAGGTCATCGAAGTAGTTGGCGGCCATGGGTTGCAGCAGTTCGGTGGCCACCGGCAGGCCCAACTGGAGCATTTCGCGCATCAGTTCCCGGGACAGCGTCAGGCCGCCGGCCATGTCATCGCTGCCATCCAGGCCAGGGTCGTAAGCGAGGCCTTTCCAGCCTACCGTCGTGCGGGGTTTTTCCACGTAGGCGCGCATCACCAGCAGCATGCTGTCGCTGACTTCATGGGCCACGCGCGCCAGGTTGGCAGCGTATTCGAGGGCCGATTTCGGGTCGTGGATGGAGCAGGGGCCGACAATGACCAGCAGGCGGGCGTCCTCGCCGTCGAGGATCGCGCGGATTGCCTGGCGATGGGCATTGACCTGTTGGCTCAGCGCCGAGCTGAGGGGCAATTGTTGCTTGAGTTGCAATGAGCTGGGCAGACGCAGGGTCAGGGCTTCATTGGCGGGGTTTAGCGTGGACAGCGGCAAAGCAGAGACGGACGAATTCATGATCTGGTTTCCTGGGCGGGCAGCGGGTTCATTCCCGCGCGCCGGCCCTATTGGGGTGTTCGACAATTGGCCGTATTGGCCCGCAACTGAGGCTTGCCACCGGTAGGTGACCGATCGGAGGCGGCAGGCTGTCCCGAGCGGTGGCTGGTAAATCGCCAGGCGGAAAAACTGTCGTAACGGTAATAAGTGGCGTAGTTCATGGCTCAATCCTCAAGTTTGTCTGGTGTCGCAAAAATGTGTGGGGCTGAAAAAACAAAACCCCCGGTCGGGAGGCCGACCGGGGGTTAGAAAACTCTGGAAGGCGACCCGTTTAAATTGGGCGCCGGTTGGGTATCAGGCGCGCCAGTGGCTAAACCAATACCCAAAATAAAAGCTGACCGGAGTCTGAACACTGTTCGCCCAGGCAGCCGCAACCGAGCGCGGGGCGCTGGCGGTTTGAAGCGATGCGAGGGCGTTGAACATGGTCTGTCTCCGATGAATGGCCCTGAGCTTACTAGAGCAGGGCGGGCCGGTTCAATCAGAAAATTCTATCGTGGGCATGTGATTGTTCATCCTGGCTTGAGTCCGGCGGGCTTTATGACAAACTTTGGGTTTGCACCTTCTCTCGATCTGGCTTTCGGCCTGAGCGAGTTGCGGTGCCCGACGGTTATCGGGCCCAGTCGTATGGGTGACCACGCTTTGAAGAGGTACACATGAGTTTCCAGTGGCGTGCGGCAACGGCCGAGGACATCGCCTTTGCCCGGCAACTGACGTGCATCAACATGCTTCCCTATTACTTGCACCATGATTTGTTATGGCAGGACGAAGCATTCGATCTGGCCTGGATCATTCGTCAGAACTGGATCATCTGCCGCGAGGGGCAAGCGTTGGGTTTTGTCAGCCTGAGTCGTGATGCCCGGGCGTTGTATATCCGGGAGCTACAGATTGCCGAGGCGTTTCGGGGGCAGGGCGCCGGCACCTGGGCGATCGGTCAGGTTTGGGACATGGTGATGCAGGAGCGTCGCCCGGCGTTACGCTTGACGGTTTTCAAGAACAATCCGGCCAGGGTGCTCTACGAGCGCATGGGGCTGCAGGTGGTCGGCGAGGATGAATGTTTCCTGAGGATGGAGCGGGCCGCCAGGGCTTGAGGCCTCGGATTGCGTGCCTGTGAAAGACGCGCTGTAACTTTTATATGTCCCTTTGCGCTAGGTCTGCCGGATGGTTTTTGCTAAGGTGTTGGGCAACCCAAATAAGACCAAATCGTGAGGTGTCTGCTTGATTAGGGTGTTAGTGGTCGACGACCATGATCTCGTCCGTACGGGCATTACACGAATGCTGGCTGATATCGACGGTCTGCAGGTGGTTGGTCAGGCTGAATCCGGGGAAGAGTCCCTTATCAAGGCGCGTGAACTGAAACCCGACGTGGTACTGATGGACGTCAAGATGCCAGGCATCGGCGGTCTTGAAGCCACGCGTAAACTGCTGCGCAGCCACCCGGACATCAAGGTGGTCGCGGTGACCGTGTGTGAAGAAGATCCGTTCCCGACCCGGTTGTTGCAGGCGGGTGCTGCGGGTTACCTCACCAAGGGCGCCGGCTTGAACGAGATGGTCCAGGCCATTCGCCTGGTATTTGCCGGTCAGCGTTACATCAGCCCGCAAATTGCCCAGCAGCTGGCAATCAAGTCGTTCCAGCCGACCAATGAATCGCCCTTCGATGCGCTGTCGGAACGGGAAATCCAGATTGCCCTGATGATTGTCGGTTGCCAAAAGGTGCAGATCATCTCCGATAAGCTGTGCTTGTCGCCTAAAACCGTCAACACCTACCGTTACCGAATCTTCGAGAAGCTGTCGATCAGCAGCGATGTCGAGTTGACGCTGCTGGCGGTGCGCCACGGCATGGTCGATGCCAGCGCCTGATAATGACTGAACTGTTTGATCCAAGTGCTTTCCTGTCCACATGCAGCGGTCGCCCAGGCGTCTATCGCATGTTCGACAGCGATGCGCGTCTGCTTTACGTCGGTAAGGCCAAGAACCTCAAGAAGCGTCTGGCCAGCTACTTTCGTAAAACCGGCCTCGCGCCAAAGACCGCCGCCCTGGTGGGGCGCATCGCGCAAGTCGAAACCACCATCACCGCCAATGAAACCGAGGCCTTGCTGCTCGAGCAGACGCTGATCAAGGAATGGCGGCCGCCGTACAATATTCTGCTGCGTGATGATAAGTCCTACCCGTACGTGTTTCTGTCCGACGGGGCATTTCCGCGTCTGAGCATCCACCGCGGGGCCAAGAAGGCCAAAGGCCGGTATTTCGGCCCTTACCCCAGCGCCGGGGCGATCCGTGAAAGCCTGAGTCTGCTGCAGAAGACCTTCTTCGTTCGCCAATGCGAAGACAGCTATTACAAGAACCGTACCCGACCATGCCTGCAATATCAGATCAAACGCTGCAAGGCGCCTTGCGTCGGGTTCGTCGAACCCCAGGTCTACGCCGAAGACGTGCGCCACTCGGTGATGTTTCTTGAAGGTCGCAGCAATGCGTTGACCGACGAACTGTCGGCGGCGATGGAGGACGCGGCGGTCAATCTTGAGTTTGAGCGGGCTGCCGAGCTGCGTGACCAGATCGGGCTGCTGCGCCGCGTGCAGGATCAGCAGAGCATGGAAGGTGGCAGCGGCGACGTTGACGTGATCGCCGCGTTCATCAACCCGGGTGGCGCCTGCGTTCACCTGATCAGCGTGCGCGGCGGTCGGGTGCTGGGCAGCAAGAACTTCTTTCCCCAGGTGGGTATCGAGGAAGACGTGGCCGAAGTCATGGCGGCGTTTTTGGGCCAGTACTACATCAGCAGCCCGGAACGCGACCTGCCTGCCGAGTTGATCGTCAATGTGGTCCACGAAGACTTCCCAGCCCTGGTCGAGGCCATTGACAAGCTTCGTGGTCGTGAACTGACCATCAGCCATCGCGTGCGTGGCACCCGGGCGCGCTGGCAGCAACTGGCCGTGACCAACGCCGAACAGGCCCTTGGCGCACGCTTGGCCAACCGCCAGCATGTGGCGGCACGGTTCGACGCCTTGGCCGACGTCCTTAACCTGGACGAGCCGCCGCAGCGGCTGGAGTGCTACGACATCAGCCACTCCAGTGGCGAAGCGACCGTGGCATCTTGTGTGGTGTTTGGTCCGGAGGGCCCGATCAAGTCCGATTACCGGCGCTACAACATCGAAGGCGTTACCCCGGGCGATGATTATGCGGCGATGCATCAGGCGCTGATGCGCCGGTTCGGCAAGCTCAAGGACGGGGAGGGCAAGCTGCCGGACATCCTGCTGGTGGACGGCGGCAAAGGCCAGCTGTCCATGGCTCGCGACGTATTGAACGAGCTGATGGTCCCCGACCTGATCCTGTTGGGCGTGGCCAAGGGCGCCACCCGCAAGGCTGGCTTCGAGACCCTGTACCTGAACGATGCGGCCCATGAGTTCACCCTGAAAGGGGATTCGCCGGCGCTGCACCTGATCCAGCAGATCCGTGACGAAGCACACCGTTTCGCCATTACCGGACACCGTGCCCGCCGGGGCAAGACCCGCCGCACATCGACGCTGGAAGGTGTGGCAGGGGTCGGGCCGACGCGACGTCGCGATCTATTGAAACATTTTGGTGGATTGCAGGAGCTGTCTCGTGCCAGCATCGAAGAGATAGCCAAAGCTCCCGGTATCAGTAAAAAGCTCGCTGAGTCGATTTATGCAAGCCTGCATAGCGAGTAGAATGCCCGTCAACCTCGCAGCCAGTTGTGCCGATGAATATCCCAAATCTGATTACCGTACTCCGCGTCCTGCTCATCCCGATCTTCATTTTGCTGTTCTATTTGCCGTACCACTGGAGCTATGTGGCCTCCGCCTCGGTCTTTGCCTTCGCCGCCGCCACCGACTGGCTGGACGGCTACCTGGCCCGACGCCTGGAGCAGAGCACGCCTTTCGGCGCCTTCCTGGACCCTGTGGCCGACAAGCTGATGGTCGCGGTCGCCTTGGTTCTGCTGGTGCAGGAGCACGGCAACCTCTGGCTGACCCTGCCGGCGGCGGTGATCATCGGCCGCGAGATCGTCGTATCGGCACTGCGCGAATGGATGGCCGAACTGGGCGCCCGTGCCCAAGTGGCGGTATCGAACCTGGGCAAATGGAAAACCGCCGCGCAAATGCTGGCGCTGGTGATCCTGCTGGGCAACCCGGCCAACTTCAATTTCTGGGTGCTGTTGGGCTATGCACTGCTGCTGATCTCCGCAGGCCTGACATTGTGGTCGATGGTTCAGTACCTGCGCGCCGCCTGGCCGCATCTGCGCACTGACGTAGACCCGAAATAAAAGTTTTTTGAATCAAAGGGTTGACGGCGTAATCTGAATCTATAGAATGCGCCACACCAAGACGCGGGAATAGCTCAGTTGGTAGAGCACGACCTTGCCAAGGTCGGGGTCGCGAGTTCGAGTCTCGTTTCCCGCTCCAATTATTGTTCTACAGGCTTCTATTGAAATCTGTAGAGACTGAAAAAAAGAGGCTTCGGCCTCTTTTTTCGTTCCAGTAAGTTCCACTCGAAAGCACTATCAGTCACGTTTTTTTAGTACATTTTTTAGTACATTAATCCGGTGCTTGGTAGATCATTTTTTCGTGGGACTCGCCTCTCTGGAAGCCGTACAAATCTCCTCTATTCAAACGAGACGGAGATTGTACGATGGCTCTCACCAATACGGCAGTCCGGCACGCCAAACCCCGTGCCAAGGACTACACCCTCCCTGACTACAACGGCCTCGCCCTTTTCGTTAATATGAAAGGCGCCAAGTGCTGGCACTTCCGCTTTTCCTGGGCGGATAAGCAACCCCGTATTTCTCTTGGTACCTATCCTGAAATTAGCTTACGAGATGCTCGTGCTCTACGTGATATTGCAAGGGCCCTGGTCGCCAAGGGCATCGATCCGCGTGTCCATCGGCAGTTGGAGCGTAACGCCAGGCGCCAGGCCACGGAAAACGCCTAAGAAGCGGTTGTTCAGCATTGAAAGTGGTACGCAAAATTGAACATCGTGTTCTGGTCGTGGGTCTCGATAGTCCGGCCGGGCCCAGAACCTCCCGCTTCAATTGGCCGCCGAGTCGGCTGACAGCGAGGGCGCTCAGATTGAGATGTAGAGGGGGCGCCAGACCTTCGCTGTTCATGGCCAGTTAAGCCTTTGGGCTAGGTCGGTGATCAGTCGTTGGGCAGGTGCAGTTGCACTTCCATTGCGTCATGAAGGAGTCGGACGACCTCGATCACGTCGTCGTTTGCCACGCGATAGAACACGACATGCCGCGGGCTTTTGACCGTTCCATGGGGGTGTTTAGCCTGCTGGCGTGAGTAGATGAGGTGATAGCTGCGTAGACCCGGTGCAAGCTCATCGCGGTCGTGGCTGCCAATGCGATAGGGCGTGTCGGCGATAGCTTGTAATGCGGAGAGGATCAGCGCCAGGTAGCGCTGGCGTGCTTGATCGCCGAACTGCGTCTGGGAGAGCCTGAGGATGTCGACAATGTCGGCGCGCGCCGCGTTGGAAATCCGATACGGCGGCATGCTCAGTGTTTCTCGCGCGCGGGGAGGGTTGCCTCCAGGCTCAAGCCCTCGAGGTAGTGCTCCAGATCCCCTTCGTTCAACTGAGTAAAGCGCCCGTGCTCAAGATCCATGATGCCGATCGAGGTCGCCTGACGCAGGGCCTCAATTTTGGCAGTGTCTTCGGCGACGCGCTGTTCCAATAGGCGCAAACCTTCTCGCATCACTTCGCTGGCATTCTGATAACGGCCGGACTGCACCAGGTCCTGGATAACCTGTTCCTGATGAGGGGTGAGCACAACGTTTCGCGTCGCCATAATTAGCTCCAGCTCTGGGCAAACAGGTTCTTTTGACCATTGGCATATTATGCCATTTTACCTGCGAGCACATAGTTTTGGATTTGTATCTGACGAATTGTGTCGTACGGGGTCATCCTTCGCGCCGAACAGCACGTGCTGGCTCCGGACTGCATGTGCATAGAGTCCAAAAAAGGGTGTTGAAGGCGGGACGTCGGGGACAGCTTGATTAGTGTGGGCCTTGGGCCCTCAGCTTGGCCAAGCCCTGTTTGATGTGTCCGGCGTTCTCACCGTTCGAGTGAAGCGAACCTATATGCATCTTAGTAATTAGCCATTATGCACTGACAGCATCCGTGACAGCTCACATGAGATAGGCGCTGTTCTGATCAATTTTGTGCGTTTTTTAGTACGTGCTGGTATCGTGCTATCACGACAGTCTCGTCATGGAAAAGGATAAAGGGACAAGATGAGCGATTTCGAGCAGCAGCCGTTTGCAGACGCGGAGTTTGCTGAAAATCCCGAGCAACGGTGCCCTTGCATACTTCTGTTGGACACATCTGGATCTATGAATGGGGCGCCAATCCAGATGCTGAACGATGCTTTGCAGTCATTCAAAGATGACTTGTACGCTGATGCGATGGCGGCGAAACGTGTGGAGTTGGCAGTGGTGACCTTTGGTCCCGTCAACGTTCGTACCGAGTTCACGACAGTCGACGGATTTTTCCCCGAGGTGTTGGAAGCAAGTGGTGTAACGCCAATGGGGGAGGCTGTTGTGCGGGCACTGGATCTGTTGCGCGAACGCAAGGATCGTTACCGCTCCAATGGCGTCAAGTACTACCGCCCTTGGGTATTTCTTATTACCGATGGTGCTCCGACTGATGATTGGCAGGAGGCGCGTCGACGCGTCCATGAAGGGGAAGAGCGTAAAGAATTCATGTTCTACTCCGTTGGTGTTGACGGTGCGGATATGTCGTCTCTCTCGCAGTTGGGTACACGTCAGCCATTGAAGCTGAAGGGATTGGCGTTTCGCGAGCTCTTTGCTTGGCTTTCCAGCTCGCTAAGCGCTGTATCGCAGTCCAATCCAGGGGATGCCGTTCCACTTGCCAATCCGACTGGTCCAGAGGGTTGGGCCATTGCTGGATAATCCTCGCTGGCGTTGGGCGGCTGCGTCGTGTATCGGCACGTCCCATCAGCGCATTGGGACGCGAAAGCAGGATGCCTACAGCGTTACTCGGATCAACTCGCATACGTTCTGTGCGGTAGTCTCCGACGGAGCGGGCAGCGCAAGTTACGGCGGGCAAGGCGCGTCCTTGGTTTGCCGCAGCCTGATAGCTAACTTCCGATCATGGTTCGAACGTAATGACAGCTTGCCGGATAATGAGCTGATCCTGTGTTGGATTGATCTGGTGCGAGACCGTCTATCCGAGGCAGCCGCGCGGCGTGGTCTGACTCGGCGACAATTCGCTGCGACGCTGGTGATGCTGGTGGTTTTCAAAGGGCGTGTCTTGGCTTTGCAGATTGGCGACAGTGCGCTTGTCGCTCGTAAGGCTGGTGTATGGGAGGCCTTGTGCTGGCCAGAAAACGGAGAGTTTGCGTCGACGACCTATTTCGTTACGGATGACCCTGAGGTTCGGCTGCGTACCTTCAATTTGGATCTTGAGTATGACGCCTTCGCTTTATTTTCGGATGGATTGGAGTCAGTCGCTTTGGAGCAAGCAACACAGCAGCCCTTTGCTCGGTTCTTTGATCCGATGATTAATCCGGTCGACCAAGTAGCAGGGGAGGGACGCTTGGTTGAATTGTCAGGCGCACTTGCGCGATACCTGAACAGTCCTGCGTTCTGCGAGCGAACGGATGACGACAAGACTCTCATCCTCGTTTCATGTCGATGAACTCTCCACCGGTACGTATCGCCGGTAAGAATGAGCAACTCGATAAGCGCCTTGGCAAAGGAGGCGAGGGGGATGTGTACGCGCTGGTGGGACGTACCGATCGTGCAGTGAAAATCTACAAGGCTGAGCTTCGGCGCTCCCGCGAAAGTAAGGTTAGGGCGATGGTAGAAGGGCGGTTGGCGGACGCGACCACTCTTGTGGCTTTCCCATCTGAGGTGGTTACTGATTCCTCGGGCAACTTCGCTGGTTTTTCTATGCGACTGGTTGCGGGGTATAGGCCGCTCCATGAGCTGTACAGCCCGAAGTCACGCAAAATCCAATTTCCCAAAGCTGACTATCGGTTTCTAGTACGCGTGGCGCAAAACGTCGCGCGTGCCGTCGCAACGGTGCATCAAGCTGGCTGTATTATTGGGGATCTCAACCATTCCGGGGTTCTGGTAGCGCAGGACGCCACTGTCGCACTGATTGATGCCGATAGTTTTCAGTTTAGTTTGAATGGGCAGTCCTATCCCTGTGTTGTTGGCATGGAGGACTTTACGCCCCCAGAGCTCCATGGTGTCAGCTTTAGTAGCGTCAAGCGTACTCAGGCGCATGACAACTTTGGACTCGCAGTTGCCATCTTCCAATTGCTAGTCATGGGCAAGCATCCCTATTCCGGCCGTTTTAGTGGTGCGGATCTTAGCCTGGGTCAGTCGATTGCACAGCACCGCTTTGCCTTTTCAATTGTCCGACGCGACGAAACACGTACCACACCACCGCCCGGCTCGGTGCTTTTGGCGGATTTCCCGTCGTCGGTTGCCGCTGCATTTGAGTCGGCGTTCGGTCTTGCTGCTACTTCCCGTCCGGATCCGGCTGCGTGGGTGAGTTTGCTTCAAGGTCTCGAAGCTGGCTTGCGTCAATGTGTAAATGTCCCGACTCACTACTTTCCTAGTGCGGCAGGAAGTTGTCTTTGGTGTCGGCTAGCAAGTCAGTCTGGTTTCGAAATGTTCCCATTGGGGCTTGTCGTGGGGAATGTTCTTACGGCAGGGCCCTTCGATCTTGAAGCTGTATGGGCGGCTATCCGCGCGGTGCGGATTCCTCGGCCGGAAGAAGCTCTGCCTACCTGGAGCGGAAATGTAGGCCCGCCCAGTGCGGCAGTTACTCAGGCAAAGAGCAACGGTCCAGAGAAAGCTATCTACGGTGTCCTGGCACTATTGGCGGCAATCATCGGCTTTTTCAACGTGCCGCAGTTAGGACTCCTTTGGGGAGGCCTGGGCGTTTACGGTTTGGTAGCATTGCTCACTAAGGCCAAGGTAGATCCAGCGCCGTTTCGCAGGGCTTACGTGGATGCTGATAGTCGGGTGCGTTTGCTATCGATGGCACATTTGCAGCGCATTGGCCTGAAGGAGATTTTTGTTCTACGTGCCGACTTGGAAGACTGTGTGACCCGATATCGGCAGGTTGAGGGGGATCTCGCGCAGGTACTGATAAAACTGAAGTCGACACGAGAGGCGCGTCAGCGAATAGACTTCTTGGATCGGTTCCTGATAGGACGGGCAACAATACCGGGTATCGGGCCTGCGAAGACTGCTACGTTGACCTCCTTTGGTATTGAAACTGCTGCTGACATAACGGCATCCGCGGTTCGTGCGGTGCCGGGGTTTGGTGAGGCATTGACTGGAAAAATGCTTGCATGGCGCCAAAGTCACGAGGCTAAGTTCCGTTACAACCCCTCGCCAGATCCATCTGATATCCAAGCCGAGAACGCAGCGCGCTCTGCATCAGCGGCTAGACAGATTGATTTGCAGAAAAAACTTCGTTCGGGCCTGGCTGCTTTACAAACTGCGGCGCCACGATGCCTATCCGCTAATTCTGCGCCCGATCAATCTCTCTTGCAGGCACTTGCCGAGCGTGCAAAGGCCCAAGAGGATTGCGCGGTCTTGGGAATCAATGTGCCCACACCTGCAGTCGTCACCATCGAGGTTCCCAAAAGAGCTCCAGTTCAACCTGCTCGAAGCCCGGCGCCGCTGACCCCAACACACTCATCTGCAACTGGCCCTGCGCGTTCGCCAGCATCGAATGCCTGCCCCATATGTGGTGCATCTATGGTTCGTCGGACGGCTCGCAAGGGAAAGCGTGCTGGAAGCCAATTCTGGGGGTGTTCCAAATATCCCTCATGTAAAGGAACAAGAGGCTGAAGTGTAGTGGTCTTGTTCTGGGCCATGGGCAGCTCAGTTAGGAGGTGGGAGTTGGGGGGCTCAGGATTTATTCGCTTTCGCTTTTTGCCGTTCGGCAAACTTCGCGGCTTCACCAGATTCCATGAACTCGAACAAGAAATTCTTGGCGGCGAGTACGGTTGTGAAGGTCTTTCGGCCCTGAACATCATTAATGATCAGCTTGCATCCCTGTTGTTCTAAGACAACCGCCACGATGAGTCCACAATGTCTTATCTTGAGAAGGTCGTTCCCGGCTGTCCATTTGGCGGAGGATATGAATCGTCTATACCGCCCTAAACGTCGTCGGCCTTCTGCCGCCTCTCTCGTCCCTGTGAGATTGTCACAGCAATGAGTACCGACCCCCATTTGCTCCCAGTGCTCGTGCTGCACGTAGTGAACATAACGAATCGAGTTGTCACACAGTTCACAGTTGCCGCTCAGGTCGCCTAGATCTTCTTCGCCTACATACTCCCACCCAGCATCCGGTCGTATCTCACCATGCTCTCGAGCATGGCACCCTTGATAAGGTCTCGCATTCGGAGGTTTCGTATTCCCAAGGCTTACGTCCACTGATGTAGCGTTTGTGGTGAACCTGCAGGACGACGCCATCGTCCCTTGATCGCCCGCATTCGACGCACTGGCTACCGTCCAATTCGATAACTTTTCTCCTGAACGCCGCCCATAATTTGTGCGCATAAAGATTTGCCATTACTAGCCTCCAGTCCTTGGCATGGCGCTGTTAGCGATCGAGGAAACGTCAGCTATTAGGGGGACCTGAGCTCTGCCTCGGCTTGCAGTGTGTTCATGTTTGCGGATGACCTCTTGAAGCACCAGTTGCTTCTCCTGGGCCCGGCGCCGTAACGAAGTGATCTCTTTCTCGACCTTCAAGGCCAATGACTCTCTGACTTCGACATTATTCAAATCAATCACCGCTAGGCGCTGGCGAATGTCGGCATTGAAAGATCCTGCTTAGTGTCCGGACTCACTTTGCGCGAATTGCAGTGGCGTGAGCCCACCCAGCTCGGTTTTTGGGTGGTTCAGACAAGCGTCCGCTTTTTGTTTGTTGTCAAAGATTTTCTTCGTTCGACGCTGAAGAAGCCCGACATCAATCATGAATATAAAAAGTCGGGTCAATGCAGGCATAAGCCGCCTGGGCGGCTTATGTTTTGAACTGTCGAACTCTCTTCAACTACTCCAGTGTCTCCTCGCGGCGTCTTCTGCTGATTTCACTGCGAATTTTGATTTCTTCCTGGAACTGACGTTCCTGTTTGCGTTTCTCTTCGTCTTTGTCTTCCAGGGCGTTATGTAATGGCGGGCAATAGATCCATCGTTTTTCGTAGGTGTCATCGTGCAACGAATGGAATGCTATGACGGCGAAAACAGATAGGCTTAGCCAAATGTGTGTAGTCGTTGAAAAGTATGTAATGCTCATCTGGGCCAAGGTCTGCGCTTGAGGTGAGCTAGGTAGGCAGCAATTCAGTACGAGAAAGCACAGTGTACAAAATGCAAAAAAATCGACTCTTCGTTGGTTAATTTGCTCTTGCTTTCGAGTCGTGTCATAGGTGTTATAGAGCTGAATGAGGAAGTCGCTTTGTGTTTTGTGTGCTTCCTCTCGCAGTTCCCATGGACGAACACGATCACGTTCGCGTCTTTTTGGCCCTGTATAGTGTATAGGCTCATTGTCCGGTTCGATTTTCTGCTTCAACCACAGACAGAAACTATAGACCGTAGCAATATAGAGTTGGATCGATGCTATGTATAAAAAAGGCAGAATCATTGAAGCCAAACCTGAGAAAGCCAGGAAGGTCAGAATCAAGGTGATGCCAACGGTTGAAGTGCTCAGGTTCGAAGTGCCTAGTTCAAAGAGTCCGACGTGGTGAAAACGTACTAGCGAAGCATCGAAGAGCAAAACGAAACTGAATATGAGCAAAAAGAACTGAGGCTTGACCGCTTTTTCAACCAGGGAAAATAATTCTTCTTTCGAAAGCTCTACTGATCCAGACATGGGATGACCTATTCGTTTGTTTAAGATTCGATGCTTTTTAATTATTTTAACGAGATTATTAGTTGATTTTTCCTTTCCTGGTTCTCGAATTATTTGGCGAGCAAATTTGATACCGGCAGATCATTTCTCCTAGGTTGAATGCTGTTTCCGCAAGCAGAGGGGCAACCTGCCATGCCCCTTTGGCTAGTGCCTTATAGGTGCTGCATCGTGGGTGTTAAGGACGCCGCGCTGGCTGATCACTCAACATGGAAAGTGATCTCATACTCGCCCACGATGATCATGATGGCGGGTAGCCCCTCACTGGACATCAAGCCCGCCAGCGACGTGATTAGCGTTCGATCATCGACACTGGGGGTCGCAGGGTAACCATCAGGATGTGAATGCCATTCGCCCACGTAGTCGACGACTCGAGCCGTGCGTTCGTGTACGTCTGCTAATGCGGCTTCCTGACCGACCTTGCCTCGGATGAAGTGGTGGGGAGTTGCTTGGCTGTCAGCGGGGGGGAGTAACGTGTCGACCAACAGGATGGTTTTAGACTTCAGGTCTGTCACCCCAAGTAATACGCCACCCGTTTCGTTGGGAAGGGCTGCGCCACGAATCTGCTTGAGCTTGGTGATCAACGCATCGTCATAGGTAACCGTCCAACCATTCTGAGCGTGTGAGCTCACCGGATGGGGGGTGATTTCCATCGGGGTTACAGCTTCCGTCTCTTCGTCCACTGTCCACACGCAGATTCGTGCGCCATCGCCCAGAACACTTTTGCGCAGTTGCTTCGAAAGGATTGCTGCATGCAAGTGAATGCGCTCAAGCGGAATCCGAAACGAAATGTCACGGCAGCCACCACCTATCCATAAATCCCCCAAGTGACCTTGAAGGTGCGGTTTTCCCCAGGGGCTGTTGAGGATCGCTCGGTAATATTGTGCCTCCAATGCGGGGGAGCGCAGGGTACGACTCGCGTCCTCCAACAGCATCACGCTGGCAAGGCCTGAAGGGGTGAGGAACACGCTGGCGGTGCGGGGGGCATTTTCACGCTCAGCCAAATCGCGAGGCGCGTCGAAAGTCGTCGTCGCATCGATCACTAAACTCGCTGAACCCAACGCGCTGATCACCTCTTCACTTTGGCTTGTCAGGCTACCCGCAATCGCTTTAGGTGCAGGTTCGTCGGGAAACACCATTTGGGCATGGTGCCGGACTACATCGACTTTCGCGTAGCCCACTTCACTGTCCAATCCGACATGTCGTGCCAGGTTGTGGGGAAGCAACTGATCCGGATCGATGTACGTCCAGCGGCCCCAGCCTTCACGCAGCCAGATGTCTGCAAGTGTTCCGCCCAAAGAGCCTACGCCGGCGAGCACCCCATCGAAGTCAGCATCGTCAGGGTTGATCGCGGACATTTGGCGTCCGCCTTCGGCTCCGATCCCCCAGCGGATTTGCACTGAAAGGATTTCCAGATCTCGCCATGCGCTATCTTCATCGCTCTGTGCGGCATCGCCAATCAAAGTCGTGCGATGCCAGCGACGCTTTTCACTGTCGAAGTGCAACATACCGAATGCGTTACCGAGTGCTTGCAGCGAACTCTGGAGCGCATAGCCCAGCACGTCGTACCGTTCAATGCCATCCTTACCCGTGCGCGGCACCCAGACCAGGATAAGTATCGCCTTGATATCGCCAGCCTGTTCAGGGACTAATCCCTGATCGGTCACCGCATCAAACACGCTGCTCAACAATGGCTCCTTTAGCCCACTTCCACGGGAGACCAAGCGGTCATGGAGTTGACCAAGTGTCTGGGGGGCGGCTTCCACCTGTGATGAACCGACACCGTCGACAGACAGCTTCAGTGACTGCAGGCCCACACCTCGAGGATTGTTTGAGTCATCGAACCTTCCCCGCAAGGTAACCTGACGTCCCGGTGCTCCCGTGATTTCCTCGATAATCAGGTTTTTGCCGCTGTCCTCAGACTGCTTCAAATAATTTGAAGGCAGGATCAACTGGTAGCGACTGCTGTAAAACAGTTGCTCCAGTGGTTGATCGTCCCGATGCAGCCGTAGCTGAGACGTCTCGCGTAACCACCAGAACATCCGTTCCAAAAAGCGTTCTGGCGTCCAGCTGCGTTCAACAGCGCTCCACACGATATTGTAGAGGCAGAGGGCGCGTGGTGTGTTCAGGTGTGTGCCGTGTTGATGGGAGTGTCCCGGGAAATCCTTGCGCAGAGTACGCACGACCACCGGGACATCGGTCTGCGGATTCACTGTAATCGCCAGGGTTTCTCGCCTGCGGATGCGACCCGGGTTGCCTGACTCAATGGTGCCATCACCCGCCTCAATGACGATGGCCTGCTCCGGCCCCAAACCTTCATCGACGGTTCGGATGTCCAGCACCTCGATGCACGGATGATCCTGACAGGCCTGAATCAGGCCAAGCGTCATTGGATGTAGCGAATCCTTTTGTCCTTCACCAATCGGTGTTCCCCATTCGTAGATCTCATTCATGTGCGGCCCGCCCTTGGCGCAGCGGAAGCCACGGCACTAGCTCCTACCCCTGCAGCGACACCGGCGACAATTTTGGACACTCCAGTGGAGGTGATTTCGAACTCGATCGTTTCCGGGCGCTTACCGTCCCCCGTGCAATGGAAGATGCCATCCACTGGCCTCAAGATAGACAGGTATTCGCGCTTGGCCCGGATGCACGGCGGGTTGTCATCGTTGTCCAGTATCTTCTTGCTGCTCGCAACAATAGTTGCACCTTCTCGAGCCTGCCCGAGTGCGTTACGGGCTTCCAGGCAGAGCTCGGCGTCATTGCCGTAGGTTGACCAGCTGTCGACAGAAAGGGAGTGCCATGAGCAGTGGTGGGGCGCTTGAAGCAAATCGTATTCAAGCACTTCTGGAGTGTCTTCGTACTTTTCCCACAGACGTTTCCAGATGGCCACTTCTGCGTCCCCTCCGGTCAAGAACCTGACGCGCTTGGACGAATAGATTGAAGCCTGCAGTTCAATGTTCAAAATGACGCTGGAGTGGTTTTTGGACAGCATTTCTTCAGTGTCATCGTCCTGCAGAGGAGCGGGCGCAAGCAGGTGAGCCGAGAACAGGAACGAGGGCTCGCCATTGATCTGGGTAAATTTCTCACCAGTCTTGATCACGATGGGCAGCAAATCGTCGGTTTTGCCTTTCTCATCCTCACCCATGATTTTGATGCGGTCGCCTTCCACTGCAGACCGCAATGTGCGCCAAAGCCCAATCCTGCGATGGACTTCCTTATTGAAGGCGACGGCATCCAGGCAGAGCGTGTGGTGTTTCGAGCGGCGTCTAAACACCATCGGAGATGACCACATTTCGCGAATGACAATGCGCTTTTCATGCCACTGTAGATTGTCATCGGGGTAGTCATCGAGTGATCCCAACCAAAAGTGTTTCGCCAAGCCACTGATATGATCCTTGTCCGGGTGGCTCAGCAACAACGCGTCAACGTAAGGCCGTTTTTTTTGATCAAACCGAAGGCGCTTTCGCAGCTCCGTTGCAACGTCTGGAGTCGAGTCCGCTGGGTCATCGGCCGCGACACGAATGTTCATGTCGATCAGCAGCGTGGTGGCTGCCGTGTCGGCTAGCTGCACCAGCGTCATGTCGCCGTTGTCCACCGGGAAAAACGTAATTTTCGCTGACATTCAGTTCCCCAAAGCGTTGCTAGAAATTTGATCGCACGACAGAAGATACGCATAGAAATTATGCTCGTCTAGTTTTTATACGAATATTTTTTATACTCGATTTAGGGTCGGCGACCTAAGGGCTTGGGTTACGACCCATTGACTGGATGAAAGGAGACCCGGCCTCAAGGGAATAGCGAGATAGTCGCCCTGAGGGAGTGCGGGGCGAGACCAAGGGGAAGTAAGGGAAATCTTGCGCCAAGCGGCTTGTGAACTCAGGAATATCGGCTGGACGAACAGCCATTAAACGCGTATATATTAATACGAATAGTTTTTATATCCGTTTATTTTTTGGATCAGTCAATGCAACCGTCGTCTGTAAATACATCACCTTCCACGGAAACCAAAAGTCGAAGCTGGGGCGCGGATCGTCGTCTTCAGTTCATCGATTTTCGACTGCGCTGGGAAGGGCGTATCAATAGAGCTGACTTGACGGAATACTTTGGTGTGTCGGTGCCTCAGGCTTCGCTCGACATTGCCAAATACACTGAGTTGGCGCCGAACAATCTTGAATATGACCGCAGCTCCAAAACCTATGTGGCTCCACAAGACTTCCAGGCAGTGTTCCCACAATCATCCGCTCACCAGTATCTGACGGAATTGCTCGCTACCAGAACCGGGATCATTGATGCTTCGAGCAGTTTTTTAGGGGCGGTACCTGAAGCTGATTTTGTGCCCAGACCTGGTCGAACTCTGGATGAAACGATCGTTGCCGCCGTCATCAAGGCCATCCGCGAAAAGTTGTCGATTCATGTCAGTTACCAGTCGATGACTTCTTTGGAGGTGTCCAAGCGTTTGTTGTCGCCCCATTCGCTGGGACATGACGGTTCCCGTTGGCATGTGCGAGCGTATTGTCACAACCGCAAACGGTTTAGCGATTTTGTACTGATCAGGATCTTGAGCCTTGATGGGATTGAAGAATGTTCTGTCGACCCGGCCCAGGATACCCAGTGGCATACCTATGTAACCTTGATCCTTGCCGCAAACCCCGAGTTGGAGACGCCCAAGAAGAGGGTGGTTGAGCGAGATTACGGCATGCGCGACGGAGAGGCCGAGTTGCCGTGCCGCCAGGCGTTTCTTCTCTACACGCTCAAAAGTCTTGGATTGCTGGACGAATGCCTCGACCCGAAGGTGCAGCACATCTATCTAAAAAATCGCACAGAAATTCAACCCTTCATCGATGAACTAAACCCATAGGCTTTTATGATCGCGATATTTGAATTGGTCAAAGACCCGTATGAGCGAAAAGCTCGGGTCATTCCGGGATTGCTGGTTTCGTTACCGTTACTCGTCCCCTTGTTGTGTGTTTACGGCGCAAAACACCCGGTACTGACCAGTGTCATTGGCTTACTTGGCGGATGTGGTGCCATTTACGCGCTCGCCAGCGTGGCCCGCGGGCGTGGGAAAAAGCTTGAAGAAAAGCTGGTCGCGCTATGGGGTGGGATGCCGACCACCTTGGCGCTACGCCACAGTGACAAATTTTTAGATCGCATCAGCAAACAGAGGTATCACGCCGCGATCACTTCAAAGCTAGGCATTGCTATGCCAACCGCGCAGGAGGAGGCGAGCGATCCGGCCAGTGCAGACGACATCTATATCGGTGCAACAAAACGACTCAGGGAACTCACTCGCACCAACAAGCAATTGCTGCTCAAGGAGAACATCGCTTACGGCTTTCACCGCAACATGGTAGCCATGAAAGCCGTCGGCATTTTTTCCTGCCTTTGCGGACTTGTTTATGGCTGTTTGATTGCCGGCGTTCTTCGTGTAAAACCTCCACAAATCGAGTTGATCCACTTTGCTGACCCGGGTCTTGCCGCTGGGCTTACCATTCTCATTTCAGGTGCCTTATTGCTGGCATGGCTCTTTTATTTCGACAAGGATGCGGTCAAGCGAATGGGTTTTGTGTACGCGGAGCGTTTGTTTGAATGCCTTGTGACTATGCCGGCGCCAAGAGGGCACAAGGCCAAAGTCGCCGCGGGAGAGTAGGGCAGGCCAGTGTTGCGAGCGGCTCTAACTAAGTTCAGCCGGACCGTCTCGGTTGATGATGCTATCGCGGCAGCCAGCAGGCTCGACTGGGTTGCAGTTGCTATTAACAGGCGTACGTATTGGTGAGCTTCGCTTTGCGACACCAAGTCAATTTGATCTGGAGCGAGGGCTCTGGATTTCTCCATCCGAGGTTTTGAAATAGTCACAGCTGATGATGTGCAAGCAAAGCAAGCGGCCGCAAGACGTTCCTCCTTACTCTGTGCCAGCCTTAGCCCTGGCTCGAAATCGAGCGTCATCTGCTTGGCGCGATGCGCTCTGGTCACGGCTATCTATTTGCGAGCCGTGGCGGTCCGATTAAACCATCGGTGAGAACACTCTGGGTCTAGCTTACCGGCCATGGTAGCCGAGCCACGATCACAATAGCCTGGGTATCCCAAAGCCTGTGGATCGTCGTTGGGGGGCGGCGGACGATGACGCATGCGGCTCTGATAGACGTCTGTTGTGCCTGCGAAAACCAATGCCTGATGCCATCGAGGTCTCTCATAGTGCTACCGCGCCTGGAGTTGTAGGCTGGTAAAAGACCTCATCGTGCACCTTTACGTCCAAACATAGGATTACTCTCGGTCCATAGACCATCCTCCACCGCTTGAATGACCTCAGCAGGGACGTCTGCTGAAAATCGCCAGACCTGAATTTGCAGTTCACCCTCAATATCGGGTAGCCAGCGGTTGATGTGCATAGCGTATGTGTCTTTGTGACCCATCCCCAAGTGTTGTTTGAATCTGCTCATCAAGGAACTGGAGCTGCCAACATAAAATATGTTTGACTCCTTATGAATACGTGCATAGGCGCGCCCCTCATGCTTCGTTGATTTTGCGTGGCTGAACGCGTCATAAAATTGCTTGCTGGAGGTGCTGTCTTCTGTCGATATCCGATAAATGTAAGAAGTGCGGGTTGGAGAGCTTTTTACCCAAGCTTGCAATTCCTTCATATGTTCCTCGAGGCAATTTTTGTGAATCGCCGAAAAAGGAATGCTTGCTTTCATTTCAGATTCAAAGGTGAGCTTCTCTATTTGCTTGGCAAGCCTATTGAAATGGCTTGCGATGCCGCTCAGTAACGACTGATCGATCATTTTTCCTTAGGTCCTGTTTTTTCTGGGGCTTGTTATACCGCTATCGTAAGTGCAGCTGTCTGCTGCAGTTGGCGAGCGATTGCATTCATTTTCGTCAGGCAATGCAGCCAATGCTTCGGAGCCACTTGGGGCATTGGCGCAGCTTGCGGAACTCACTTTTACGGAAGTCGTGTGGCGGAAGACGGACGGTGTCGGCTGGAGTCACTACAGCGGCCGTCTTCACGCCAGTCGAAGGGCGACTTTTCGTTGAAGCGTTACAGGATTGAATCCACGAGAGCCTTTGTGGGCCGTACCTCAACGACACGGCCAGTACTCATGAATACGATCATTCCGCGCATGGCGTGGGTAATATCAAGGTAGGTCTGTACCTGTTCCTGATAGTGCTTGAGCGCGCCAGGTGCAGGGTCTACATCACTTTTCCAGTCCACTACGACGTCCGGTAATCCAGACTCCGTAAATGTCAGCGCGTCAGCGATACCGACGGTAGCAGTTTCCTGCCCGTCTTCGGCCTTCGCTGAATAGATCACGAATTCTGGAAGTAGAAATTTCCGCAGAGCGGCGACCTCGGGTAGCTCCAGCGTCCTGGTTACACAACTAGCCAGCTCCTCAGCGGCAAGACCTGTGGCTGGGTCGGCGACAGGCGTCTGTCCAAGTGCCAGGATCAGTTCACGAGCGCGATCAATGAGCGACACCAGCTGCGCATCGGTTTCGCCAGTCAGCACTTCCTCCATAAGCTTGTGCAGAATAAGCCCACGTTCGCGGCCGCCTTGCACCTGTGGCGACGTTTCCAAATCGTGCGTTTGATCATCGAAGGTGCCTGTCCAAATTTCTATCGTTTCCTCTTCAAGTACAGCTCCACCGGTTCCTTCATTGCGACTCGGTGCAAGCCAACACAGCTGCGGCTGGCTCGCAGCAATGGCTTCAGCTTCCCTAGCAAACCTTTCGCGGGTCTGGTAGTTGCTGTCTAGCCCATTCGTAACAACGGCATGCGCTGGCCAATCCGCGAGGTGAGGTTCCGGAAGGTTCGCTAGGTCCAGGTCGAGCAGACTGGCCCATGCAGATTTCGAAGGAACTGTGTCGTGACGCGTAAGTACCAGCAATTCTCGAGCACGCGTCGCCGCTACGTACCACAGTCGGATACGCTCGCGTTCAAGTTCCTCTTTCTCTTTATCCATAGCCGCTTCATAACCCGCCGGTGCAATTTTCAGCACCTTGCAATAGAGGGTGTCGCTATGTCGATCAACTATGGCACCGCTTGCCGACATGATCTGGGTCATTGTGTTGATGGGAATTACAATGGGCCACTCCAAGCCTTTTGCGGCGTGCATCGTCACCAGCGCAACTGCTTCTTCCTGGGCATCTGGGCGGCCTTCCACGGCCCGGGTCTCATCTTCCCAGGCTGCGGTCATCGCTTCAGAGAAGGCGCGTAAGCCGGCGCCTGCATAGGTAGTCGAAAAGCTTAAATAAAGGTCAATATTGGCTAGGGCTCGTTCGGCTTGGGCCCCATGGCGCTGCAATAGCAACGGGCGCACCTGCAGCATATCCACGGCCTGGGATAACAGTGCATGCGGTGTGGTTGAGTTCGCCCGCCGATTGAGTGATTGCAGCTTTTCGATAATCTCACGGGCCAGTGGATGAGTGACGTCTGCGCTCCCAGTGCTCAGATCCAGGGAGGGAAGTCGCTCCGGTGTATCTGCATTTCGTGGCAGCGCCCACACCACATCCAGAAGTTCTTCCTCGCTCAACCCGACCAGCGGGCCACGCAGCAGCGAGCCTAGTGCTAGCGTATCGCGCCGGTCGGCCAGCACTCGGGTTAGCGCGATCAAATCTTGAATTTCTTGACGCCGATAGAGTCCTTTGCCGGCCTGCGTAGCCACCGGTATCCCGCGCTGCTCTAGCGCTTGTTCGTAACGCCACAGATCAGTCCCGGTGGGCGCGAGGAGAGCGATGTCTCCAGGCTGGCAGGGTCGGGTGGCGGTCCCATGGCGGTCTGCGACTGGTTGGCTGCCGATCAGGCGCGCACAGAGATCGGCGACGGCTTCGGCTTCTGCATCGCGTTGTTGTTCGGAGCTGGACTTGCCGTCGGCACCTGCAGCAGCAATATTCAGTGCAGCAACGCAGGGCGTTTCACGCTCGCCATGAAAAGCCTCAAGCGCGGTGAAGCCGGGTTGCCCGGGTGACGATAAGATGCCCTGGAAGCGCTCATTGACGTAAGTGAGGATCGACGAGCATGAGCGGAAGTTGGTGCTGATAGTGAGTAGGCTGTCTGGGGCCTGCTCCTTGAATGCCTCGCGAGCCTGCACATAGGCGCTGACATCGGCGCCGCGGAATCGATAAATGGCCTGCTTGGGGTCCCCCACCAGAAAGAGCGCGCCAGGGCGGATCTGGAACGTTGTCCAGTCGTCAGGCGTACTGCTCGGCGTTCCACAAAGCCGCCAGAAGATCTCTGCCTGAAGCTGATCGGTGTCCTGGAATTCGTCGACCAGTACATGTACAAAGCGTTGCCCTAATGCACTGCACACCTCGGGATGATCGCGCAACAAATCGCGCGCTGTATAGATCAGATCGTCGTAATCAAGCCTCGCAGTGGAACGTTTGTACTCACCGTATTTATCTACGGCCTGTTGAGTTTCTTCGATCACGGCTGCCAAGGCTTGAGCAGCAGCCGATTGCTGTACCTCAGTCCATGCTTGGCGGCACGCCTCATAGTGAGCTTGTGCCTGATCGTTGAGCTGAGCACCCTCTGCCTTCGACAAGCCTGCCAGCTTGGCAGCTGTCTCCCATTTTCCTTTGAATTTATAGGCTTTGAAATCGCCCGCTTGGGTACAAAGTTCCTGGTGGGGTCGTAGCGCCAAAGCCCGAACCGTCCCCGTAGACGTCTCCAGTGATGCGCCTGCGCTTAGTTCGGCTGCAAGCTCAGCCAATTGTGAGGCTTTAATCACAGTTTCAGGTTCATGCGCACTCGTGCTGCTGGTGAAGGCTACAAAGTTGGCGGCTGCGCGTTGGAGTGCTATTTGAGCGAGCTGGATAGGGGCCGCAGCGGGAGCCGAAACCCCACGGTGCTGGCGCAGTTTGTCGGCGACAAGGTGGATGAGTGTCAGGGTCTCATCAGGGCTATGCATCACCATCTCGGCGATAACGCTGCTTCTGTTGGTATTCAGCGTCTCTCGCAGCCAGTCATCTACGATCCCATTGAATGTACGTTCAGCCGCTTGGGCGTCCATGACAACAGCGCCCGGATCGAGGTTAGCTTCAACCGGGTAGGGTTTGATCAAGCGCTGGCAGAAGCCATGAATTGTTGAGCATGTGGTTTCATCAATTGCGGCGCGGGCGGTGTGAAGGTTTTCGAGCTGCGCCTCGGACAACCCATTGGGGAGCGCAACGCGAAGTTCGGCTGAGATGACACTGGAGCAAAGCTCGGAAACGAAGTTACGTACGCGCACCAACAGCTCGCTGGCGGCGAGCTCGGTGAAGGTCACCGCAGCAATATTGCTCGGACGAATGCCATCGGCCAGCATCAGCGCGATGCGCCCGGCCATAACAGCAGTCTTGCCGGAGCCTGCTCCGGCCTCCACTAGAAACGAGCGATCGTGCTGGCTTATCGCCTGCCAGCGCGCATTGTCATCCTTGAGAACCCTGGTTAGCGCGCTCATCATTTTTCCTCCCAGATATTGGCGGCTTCGCCCAATGCTTCCGTTGCGGCCGGTAGTTTGCGTTTGCAGTAAGTGGCGCTTGCATTGGCGGGCAATGCGAACGCGAGCTCGTCATAGTTGATGCCCGCGTCAGTGCCCGGTACCGCCACGCCACTCACCAGGCTTGTCCTTGCCGCCTGGAGATAGTCGGTGAGTCTGTTCATTACGTCTTGGGAGTCAGCGAGGTGAAGACTGGTCTTATCACGCGGATAAAGCAGTGAAGCGCTCACCGCAACCTGATCCCCTAACAATGCCTTTACCGCAAAGGAGTAAAGGCAGCGCTGCAGTTCGCGCCCGCCATCCAGCTCTATTTCATCCTTTGGCTTGCGGCCGGTCTTGTAGTCGCGAACAAATGCTTTAGCTCCATCAGCGGATAGGTCCAGTCGATCGATGTAGCCGGTGATATTGAACCCCGTACCAGGAATTGGCACTGATTCGGCGGTGTTCCAGGGCGCTGTTACTGAAGGCTCAGAGCTTGAGCCGCCGAAGGGCACTTCGGCATAGGCACGAGAATCCGACGGCAGTCCTTCGCGTTCACTCAGTGCCCAATTTGCCATCGTGCGAGCAGCTTCCAGCGTACGTTCCCAGATAATTAGGGGAGGCACTGGGTGTTCGGTTTCCCATTGAGCGGCAACATCAGCCACCGCGGTGGCAACTGCGGTTTCGATCAAGGTCTCAGGGGCATTCGCCAGGCCGTCTGATTTTTCGATGATGAGCAAGGCCTTCTCGAGAATTTCGTGGACCAGGTTGCCGTTCTGTGCGCCATCGAGCACCAAAGGCTCGCTAGCGCTTTGTGGGGCGCGCCAGCCCAATCCATAGGCCCATACGAAACCAATCGGATTGCGAAGCAAATGGCGAAGTGAACTGGCCGATTGGGTACGATCGAGGATCGCATCGATCAAGGGGTGCTTGGCCCGAACAAGGCCGTCATGGGCGGTTATGGCCGTGCTTCTCCAATTGTTCCAGCAACGCTGCGCGCTCAACGCTTGTGGTTGTGCCTGTAGCTCGTTCGGGCGCGCCATGAGCCGGTCGGTCTCGCTGTAAGCATGCTCAGGTACGGCGTGGCGGCGCAAATAGGCGTCTTCGGGCTGCGAGCCGAGCAGCGGACTTCGTCCTAGCAAACGTCCGTCCTTGTCTCTGCGTGCGCGGGACAGCACGACTTCTCCGTCGGTGCTGGCCAGGATGATCTCGAAGTCTCGACGATCAGCGAGATTGAGCGACAGTGGATCGAGCAGCGATGTGGGAATGACATGGGTCGGGATCAGCCGATCCTCGTCCACAGCACGCGGCCACTGGGACGCGTTCAGACCTATCAAACGTACGTAACGTCGTGGCGACGCAGCTAGGGTGCTGGCAGGCATCCAGGCGATCGATATGCAGGCATCTAGCCCATCATCCTGCTTCAAGGTTTCCAGGGTTTGGTCGATGGACACCGCCGGCCCGGCCTGAAGCGCCTTGTTCCATATGGTCAACGCGCGTCCTTTGAGAAACATTTTCCCGAGCTGCTTGGCCGCTTCGGGGCCTTGGCTCAGCAGTTCAATACTGGTACGCAATGTAGGTGTATGGTCCTGACCATCCACCCAGGAGATGGCCTCCAGGCGCGAAAAAAGTTGCTCCCACGACTTCACTTTCAGAAGTGGCGCGTCGTTTGGCAGGATGCGTTGCCAGCCTTTGGGTAGCGATTCCCAGGCTGCCGAATCACGGCAAAGAGATGCCAGGCGGCGGACACGCGACTGCGACAGGCCGTAGACCACGATATCGGCTAATGCAGCCGCTGCTTGGCCTTCACGAGTACTGACGGTCTTGATTCCGTGAACGAAATGCAGATCGAGGTTGGCATCAGCGCGCAAAGCCAGGAAGTGTTCATCGTATTCGGTGGTGGACGAGGCGGCGATCGCGATCTCGGAGGGAGGCACACCAGATACGAGCAGTTTTCGCACCCACCGCATCGCCTCAATGGACTCGTGGTAGGTCGTTGCCGCGCTAACTGCGCAGATTGCAGGTGTTTGCGCGGGTGCCTGTCGAACGCTGACTGCACTGCCATCCAACCAATCGGGCACTGGTCTCGGACCGAAGTTCCACTGTACCGAAACGTTTTGGGCCAGTGCTATGAGTAGCGGCCGCCAGCAGGGAGGTAGGTCGCTCAAGCCTTCAATAAGCACCTCGCCGAGGACTACTGCGGCATGAGCAATACGATTCTGGGCGGCGGCAGCGATATCGAGCGGGCGCAGCGCCGCCGCAGGTAGTTGATCGAGTACTGCTGCTTCCAGGCGAGCGATGGCATCCAACCGGGGATGTTTGGCCGCGCGCGTGTCAAACTCGATCCCTGCATACCAAGCTTTACGCAATGTTTCCGTCGCTGCGTTAGTCATCCCGGGAAGCGTTTTGATGCTGTCCAGTTCACCCAAGCCTACACAGGGTAGGGCCATTTGAATGGCCGCGCGCAGGCTTTCGTCGTCTATCGGGCAGGTGAATCCACCTGCCAGTCGAACCGCCAACTGCTCAAAAGTCATCACTTGGACGCCATGGCGGCCTTCTCGGGCCAAGGCCAGACGTTGATGGCGCATGGCTAGGCGGCCCTGCACTACAACGGTCGAACGTTTCGCAAAAGACATCGCTGCTCCTTCAGAGTGATACGTAATGATCAAGCGCTTGTATTGTGCTGGCCCACCAATCCAATAGGCCTCAACTAGCTTAAATTCAGCTCGCGGACTGTCTCTGGGCAAAAAATACTGCGGTAGAAATATCGAGCGAGATTGAAGCGAAAGACTTCACGAGCAACGGCTCTGGCAACGCCCAATCCCATTTTTCGCGCAGCATGTTCTCCACATCTGCGAGAGTCGAATCGAGATCGCTTGGGTCCAAACTACCCACGGCCTTGAGTCCGGCTTTTGCCTGATCGATGTTCGCGTCGATCTCTATAGCAAGGCCCGAGTTATCACAAGAAAGGCCCACATGATTGAGCAGCAGGCGTAGCGCGTCATTGGCGTAATCACCTAGCCAACTGATCAAATAACATTTTCCGCTCGATTCGATGAGGTAACGCTTGCCAAGACCCAATGAGACAAATGTCTTTCGAGCTTCATCGAGTAACGCTTGAGCGCCGCGATCGATAAACGGGCAAGCGGCCGTGTCTGCCAGGACTGCGCGCATCTCTTCGCGCACAGTGTCATGCACCATAGCGCCCAAACCATCGAACTGAGGAGGGGCACCACCGCGTGCGGCTGAAACAATAATGACCTTGGCCTGGAGATCAACATCACGCACCTGCCATCTCCGGCCTCCAAAGATGATGCGTTGATCCTTGGTCAACGGGCGGCTTACGGGGACTGATCCGAGTGCTTTTCCATCACACACCAAGCGGAATTCTTCATCGCTGGTGAATGCGCTGTAGAACTCATAGTGGTTGATTAGTCGCTCTCCAACCGTTCCTGGAAGCAATAACCCAGAACTGTCTTGAACAATGAGTTCATGCTCACCCAGGGATTTGAGCAGCCTCATGAAGTCTGACTTCTCGACATTCGGAAACACCCCCTCTGCAATCAAGACTTTCCAGAGGTCTGCTGCAGATGCGCCGCCACACTGGGCAATGATGGAAAGGGATTGCTGAACAAGGGTGGATGCGTGGATGCCCTGAGCCCTGGGAGGTTCAAACCATCCCCTGACCAGCAGTCTGACCATGGCAATGGTCTGGACCAGCCCTTGGCGCAACTGATCCGATAGGCTAGCCCCATCTGTGAGTGGTGACTCTTTGCAGTAAACGCGAAGTGTCGCTTTTTCTCCCGGGCGTCTGCCTGAACGCCCTAAACGCTGTCGCAGACTCGCCACCGATGGTGGGGCACCAATCTGCACCACTGTTTTGATGCTGCCGATGTCTATTCCGAGTTCAAGCGTCGTGGTGCAAATCGCCGATGCCGCCTGGTTGCCCGCCTTGAGCGCACGCTCAGCTTGCTCCCGCAGATCCTTTGAAAGGCTGCCGTGATGAGGCCAGAATTCGTTGGGCACGCTATCTTTCTCGCAACGGCGACGCAGTTGGTCCGCGTACCATTCAACCTGAGACCGACTGTTCGGGAAAATCAGGTTATTACTGCCGCGTAACACCTTGTATAGATGATCAGCAATCGCGAAGTCAGGGCTTGCCTCGTTTTCCGTCTCGTCTTCATTTCCCTCCTGATCAGAGAGCTCAACGGGCTTCTTTTTGAGCTCGCTCATTGGCGGCTGGATGTAACCGCGAACTTGCACCTGAAGTGTTTGGTTGGAGTTTTTTGATTCAATGACGGTAACCCCATCGGCATTTCCCGGACGCAAAAACTCCGACGCCATCTTCATATCGCCGAGTGTCGCTGACAGCCCTACCCTAGGGAGACGGTGTCCGGTGACAAGTTCTACCCGATGCATCAGTGACTGAAGTTGTTTGCCTCGTTCGCTACCGATGAACGCGTGCAGTTCGTCCACGACGATATAGCGCAGGTGCTGGAATACCCCGCCGAGACTTGAACCGCGGTTGACGAACAGTGCTTCAAGGGATTCAGGGGTGATCAGCAGCACCCCCTCAGATGACTTTAGGAATCGGTGTTTTTTGCTTGATGAAATATCCCCGTGCCAAGCTACTACGGGAATCTCAAGCTGCTCACAGAGGCGGCTTAACCTGTCCCATTGATCGTTGATTAAGGCCTTGAGAGGGCTGATATACAACACAGCGCCAGGCGGGTCATCGTCGTTAAGCAAATTCGTCAGTATGGGAAGAAAGGCGGCCTCGGTTTTCCCCGCCGCTGTTGCTGCGGCGATGATGACATCCTGATCGGCATCCACCAGAACAGGCACAGCCCATTCCTGGGCGTCGCGCAAGGAAGTCCAGCCTTCAGCCCAAATCCATCGCTGGATTCGGGATTCTAGCTGGTCGAAACCCGATGAGTCAGAGCGTGAAGGTGGCAAGTTCATCGTCCGCGTCGACTTTCGTGTCGTCTTCGCCGCCCAAGTCCTGGGCGACCTCGACGCCTCCAAGCAGCGTCCGCCAATCGGCACCTGGGTTTTGCTCCAGAATGGCCAGCAGGTTGATGAATGCTGTGATCGTGGTGCGCGGTGTACGGAAATAGGCTTCACCCAAGCGTTGGTTGCAGTGCGCCATGAACAGCGGGAGGGCCTCGTCAGGCAGTAAATATTTTTCAGCATCGCCGCCAGCGTATACGTGACGAAGCTTCTGAAGCAGTACGTAGAAGTCTTCCGGCGTAAGACTGGTGAGACGGATGACAGGCCCCGAAAGATCCACTAGCCCGGTTTTGGCAAACGAGTTCTCGGCCAGTCGGGATTGCAGGGCAGGGTAGCTGAATAGACCTCGGCGAGTGTCCATCAAAAACTCAGGCGTGCCACCCAATACGAAACCAAGTCCATCAGACGACCCCTGCAACGAGTCATTGAGGATGCGCAGAATCTGCTCGTAGTTGGCGTTACGAGCCTGTGTGTTTGCTAGCTTGTAGAGGTTAACCAGCTCGTCGAGACAGACCATCAGCCCACCAAACCCTGCGAGCCTGACGAACCTCGAAAGCAGCTTGAGCTGATCGTAGACGGAGGCATCATCGATGATGGTCCGTACACCCAAGGCCGCTCGGGCATCCGTCTTGGTGGTGAACTCGCCACGCAACCAACGGATCGCGTCGGCCTTGAGTTGCTCATTGCCTTCCTCGAAACCGCGGCAATACGCAGCAATCACTTCGGCGAAATCATATCCATTGACCATCTCGGTCAGCTCGCTCAGATGTGCACGGATGACAGTCTCGCTGTCAATACCTGCTGCCTTTGCTTCGGTTTTGGCTTGGGAGATGAATTTCTCAACGATGCCTTGCATGGCCCCGCCGTCGGGCTTCGTGCGCGTCGACATGTTCTTGGCCAGCTCGGAGTAAAGCGAGCGTGCCTGCCCCCCGGTGGCATGCAGTCTTCGATCAGGGTTCAAATCAGCGTGCATGGTCACGAGTTTTCGCTCCATAGCGATGGCTCGCACCAAGTTCAGAAAGAAAGTCTTTCCTGCACCGTACTCACCAATCACAACCCGAAAGGCTGAGCCACTATCGACTAGACGACTGACGTCCTTGATCAGTGCGTCGAGTTCGCCCACCCGGCCCACCTGAATCAAGTGTTGGCCGACGCGAGGAACAAGGCCGGCGCGCAGCGATTGAATGACCGCGTCGCGATCCTTGGCTCTGATCGTGCTCATAGGGCTAACTCTTCCAGAATGTCTGTATTGATCTCGACGGGGTCATCACCTTCAGTGACGGGCATGTCGAAACGTTCAAAAGCCATGTCGTTAATTTGTTCCAAGGCGCCATCAAGCATCAGTTCCATGTCGCTGGCAGCGGCTTCAAGTTCGGAGCGGCTCCACTCAGGACGTGAGATCAACAAACGAAGGAATGCAGAGTGCTCCAAATCGAGTCCCGCAACGTCAGCGCTCGACTCCGGCGCCGATTCTGTATTTTCAACGGGTTGCTCAGCCTCCTCGATCTGATCATCAGTGAATACCTGGGCAAGTAGGGCGGAGACCTCGGCCGTCTCTCGTTGCAGCTGCGCAATTCGATCATGATCGAGCACGAAACCTTGTTTCGCATTTGCGGAGACCTGTGCGCCAGGTTCGGATTGGGGATAGCTGGTTGCTGGCTTAACGGACGCAATACTTGCTCCTGATGCTGCCCCATGGAGATCGCCGTAAAGCAGCTGACTATCCAGTTGCAACGCCTTATAAACTCGCTCAAGAAGCTTCACCTCCGACGGGCTGACGGTGCCATCGGCTTGCGCCAGGTGAGACAGGAAACTTGCGATTGTGCGCTTTGCTTCGATGGTCAAGGGATCGAGCTTTTTCTTCAGACTTGCGAGCGTTGGTGGTTGCTGGAGCTGGATTCGCAGATGTGCCTTGAGACGCTTGCGATGGGCAACGCTCAGGTGACTCCATGAGTCGATGTGCTGAGCAAGCAGTGTGACCTCCTCATTGGAGGTGTCACCATCGGCAGATGCCACTGCACTGGCCAGGTCAAGGGTTACTGATGCAGCGTTGTAAGCCGCAGAGGCCCGGAGTGATCCGTCTTCGGGCTGGGTCACGAACAATGCAACTCGGTCTTCAGCTTTTGGTGTCCTGCTGCCAGCCAGGACGTCGGGTTCCATACCGATATGAAGCGATTCCAGCGCGCGGGCAAGCGCGAGTACCTTGTCGCGAGACAACGCGCCTGCGCTCTTGAATCGACCCGCGAGTTCGCCAAAGCTCATGACAATCAGATCGTCGCCAATCCTAGATTGCAGCTCGTCCAACTCTCTACGTGCCGCCGCGGGCCAGAGGGTGACTGGAAGCTGCAGGAGGCCCTCAAGGGCTTCTGCGCTTTCAGGGTTTCGTCCCAAATAACGGCTGTAGGGCTCAAGCTCGCTGGTGCATAGCTCCACAAGCAGTTGCAAATTTTTACGTGTTCCTGAGGTTGCCATGACGTCAGGAAGATCACCCAGATTTAGCGTGGGTGCCTTTAACACCGCAGATGCTGGGCGGTAGCTGGTCTTAAGCTTGGTCTTGTTTTGCGCTAGGATCAGACCCGCGGGATGGAAGCTTGCGTATTTGAGCTTGAACAGTGTTGAGAAGACTTCTTTGCAGCGTGTCACCGGGGTGCGTTTACCGATGTTGGGGTCGGCTAGCGCCCATGCCAACGCCCAATCGGCATCCAGTGGACGCTTGTTGGAGGCGTGTTGCCCCAAACCTATGCGCAGCGGCAGCGGCATTTCGTAGTTTAAAGCAGCAGCTTCGGGAGGCTGACCAAGATAGAGATTTGGGTCAACAGCAGTATTTTCCAGGTAGTCCAGTAAGCCGCCCGCGTACCCCCTGAACGACCGGTTTTCCCCATAAATACTCAATAGGCGCTGCACTTCTTCGACTATCAAAGGAGTCTCAGCAAATACCTTGGGATTCTCTACGCTATCAACGAGTACCCGGCGCTCCAGTCCATAGAAAAACAAAAAGACGTAGCCGGTGTCCGCCAGTGGATCATTACGCCCACCTGCAAGCCATTGAAGGTATCCGCGCCGAGCCTCCGGTGTAATGGAATGAAAACTTGGCCAGTAAGACATCAGTTGCTCTTCAATATCGACGTATGTCTTGGCAATCCGGAGTTTTGGGTTGATCAGTGAGGGCTCTTGCGCGTCGTATCGGCCACCCAGCGTACTCCCGACATAGAACATACCGCCGGGAAGCGAAAAGCCAGAAACAGTGACAGACTCGCCTGCCGGCACCCAGCGGGCATCAGACCTCTGTGAGTCTGCATCTGGAATTGTAAAGGAGGTGGAGGGGCGCGAGCCGAGTTGGACGGTATAAAACTCGGGACTTTCTTCAACGTCCATATTGCTCGTCGAAACCTCACGCATAGAGAACGTAAGGCTTATACCTTGTGAGTTCTGCGGGCGAGTTAGCTCTGGAGGCGATGTCGGGATTTGATTGAGCTGTCGCTTTGTGCGTTGAGCCAGCAGCCACATAATCACGCCGATACCGGCTATGACACCGATGGAGATCCAAGCATTCTTCGGGACCGCAGCGACTGCACTAAAGGCCAGCGCAAAAATAATCAGGATGCCGGTGCCACTGGAGTTTTTTGCCTTCTTCCTTGCCATGAGTCATTTCAACCTTGAAAGATGGGTGCTGGCGCAATGGCAGTATCCGACAATTTCAAGGCCTGAGCCATGGGGTAAACAGAGCGAGTGGTCGGAAAAATTAATCATCCCTCAGATGAATGTCACAACTGCTCACCATGGTAGATATTCATTTATGACCCAAATGGAGACTCGAACTAATTCAAGGTCCTGCCTTGGTTCGCGGATTATTTCGCTAGCCTGAGGCCGTCGTTCACGCGATGCAGGCTTGATTAAGTTCAGTTCTATTCTTTACGAATCTGTGGGGGGAGAAGGTGACTGCCATTTTTACCGTGACAAGCCCACACGACCGGTGACTTGAATACTTTCCGCCCGCATATGTGGAAGACTCGCAAATTTTCAAAGGGGTAAAAAAAGCGTTTGGCCTTCCTGCTCAAACAGCACTGGGCTAATCCGCGAGGCTAGCTCGATCCATCCTGCTCGCTCTGCACTCTTGACCATAGAGCGATGTTGGTCAGACTTGGCTGGTTCGCCGATTTTTCCCCATTGCGATGCGTCCATGGACCACGGTTTGAGGTGACGCTCGACTGCAGCTGCAAACTGCGCCACCCGTGCAGCAATCCGGAAGCCGCCCTCGTCGTGGTCGCCCCAGTGGTAAACGCTAGCATCAGTCGGGAGCGACGAAAGTATATGGGAATAGGCCCTGCCCCAACTGGGCGAAGGCATGCCTGCGGTATAGATGACAATTCCTTGCCGTGTATTGCCAAGTGCGCGCGCGGCCTGGTGAAAGGTAGTCAAGTTTTCGATCGATAGCAGCCATGCTGGAGTACCCGAGTAACCATGTACCGCTGTGTTTGCCACTCCTACGAACGGACGGACAATCGGGCAATCAATACCGTCGGAGAGTCTGAGCGCTCCGATGCCTGAGACCAGAAATGGCTGCGGTTCTTTGGAAAGTCCGATAGCGCCAAAGACTTCACTCCAGTGCCTTGCCGGCGCATTCAGCGCTTCGGACGTGAGTAGATCCAGATGCTTGCATAGCGCTTCAATACGCTTGGAGTCGCGGAACAACTGAACGCTGAGCTGGCGTACGATGCGGTCCTCACTCGCGACGGCCATGCTGTCGAGAACGCGCAAGGCGTCAGCAAAGTCTGCAGCGGAGTTTGGCCCTAGTGATCGCACCTGTTTAAGACGCCTCCAACAATCGAGCAACTCTTCCACCCGACCATTCATGCTCCATGGTGCAAGGATGTTCCCCGCTTGAGCAACGGACGCATTTACGGTGGAGCGGCCCAGGTACGCCGCCAGCCTGTCGAGGTCCTGGAGTACGACTGCATCAAGAGGGCGGTCATCTCCACCCTGTCGGGCCCATTCAAGCCTGATAGCGCCCGCCGACGAGGCTGCTTGCATGTGAACGTGCATCCGGTCACGCTCGTCCAGGCTCTGCTGCCAGTAAGGGGAGAGAGAGGACTTGAACGACTCGCGAAGGACTCGGGTATTTCCGCTTAGCCGGGAGCGCTCGCCCCGCAAGAGGAGTCGATCAAGTACGGAGTCAGCCAGTGACATTGTCGGCCTCGGTAAGACGATCAATCTCCTGCTGTAGTAAGTTTGGATTGACGAAGAAATTGTCGCTCTGTAATAGGTCACGGGCGCCGTCGAGCACTATATTCTTCTTGAACTGCACATTCCGCGACCCGAAGCGGGACATATCGTAATAGATGCTCAGAAACGACGACAACTTGGCCTGGTCGGATTCGGGGCCGGCCATGATTAATTGCAGGCCCAGTGCGTTGAGATATTGGACCGTGGCTCGGACGTTTTGCGGATCCATCTTCTCGAATGCTTCATCCAACAACATGATCCCGCCGCCCGCCGTACTTCCCTTGGACTTGCCGTAGGCGGCTGCGAGCGCCGCCCCGAAAATAAGGTAGACCGGAGTCCGATGCTCGCCGCCAGATGCCGGCCCGAAGCGCTTACTGAGCCATCCGACCGAGGTGCCATCTTGGAAGACCTCAATGTCGTAGCTGAAGAATCGGCGGTGGTCATTGAGTGGGCTGGTTTCGTGCAAGAGTGGTGAACTGCTGTCTCCTTCTACCAGCATGCGGAACTCCTCCGGGATATCTCCAGGTCCGCCGAAGAGGTCGTCTTCTGAGCTACCCTGTGTTCGCACTCGGCGAAGGAAGTCGTAAAGGCTCCGGTGTTCGTCAACCACCTTGTGCTTGAACTCATATCGTTCGTTGTTCGAGAAAGCGGGTGCCGACTTCAGTACTGATGTGAGACCGTCAATCTGTTCTTGAATGCGGTCGAACCCTGTGAGCAGTGTCTGTGCTACGTCCGTGCGGAACACCTTCACTGCCGCCTGGTAAGCCTCTTCGGCTTTTTCCTCCTGCTCGGCCAACTCCAAGTCTTGCAGTCGCTGCCGTTCGGCCAAGATGAATTCGAATGCGCGCAACCAGTCGCCACTGCTGACGTCGATGTTTTGAAGGTTGTAATCCCGAGTGTAGTTAGCAAACAAATACCATGCTTCACGGTCCGCGTTATCGGCTGCCGAGCGCGCCTGCTGGAGTGCACGGTCCAGACTGGACAGCTTCTGGGCCCAGTTCTCCCTGTGGCGTTCGTCCAGTCTGGCACGGTGGCGCTCCACTTCGTTCGCGTTGTAGAGCGTGTTCTGACGACATTCTCGCTCCCGTAGCGATTCGACTTCCAGTTGCTGTTGCAGACCCGCCACTTGGGTGTTTGTATGCGTCAGCTTCTCTCCGAGACGGGTAACCTCCCTAGTCCACTGCAATTCCTTTTCTCGGGCGTTGACCGCGTTGCTGTCAGCCGCTGCTTTCCTCGCCTGCAATCCGGCCAGGGAATCAGTCTGTGTGCTTTCGAGCGCAGACTTCAGATTCGCGGTGGCACCAGCCGTTTGGGCTACGACCAAAAACTGGCTCTCGAGGGTGCCCTGCAGCACCGCAGCGTCCGCGAACGGCGCCAGCTTTTGCTGACCAGCCAACAGCCGGTCTACGGCAGCAGTCGTTATTCTTAGTCGCTCTTCTACCACCTGGAGATCCTGTTCGGCCCGTTGGCGCGTCGCGCCACTATCAGTGCGGCCGAGCCGTAGCTCGCCTGCACCCGGGAGGCGCCGGCGTTCTATGCCGCCGCCCGAACTGGCCATGCCTTCCTTGGAAATCGCCTTGGCGCCAGCACGAAGCTGCTCATTCGATTCGACCAACACCGTACGGCCGAGCTCGCCCTGCAGGTATTGCACTGCCTCTGTGCTCTTGCCCTGGATTAGCTCTGCCGCATATTGCTCATTGCCCATAGCACGCCATTCACGGGTACGGGACGGTAGGGCCAACTTTACGCCGTAAATGCCGGTGGCTGCCTTGCTGCGATAGATGGCAATCGCATCAAGCTCTTTCTCAGCAGGAACTAGCAAGGCCTCAATGTGCCGGCCTAGCCAGGACTCGATGGCGGGCTGCCAACTGGGGTCCGAAACAGTTACCAAGTCGCAAACGGGAGTAACGTCGATACCCGCATCGGAGAGCACACCCATCAGTTGCATCGTGGACTGATGTAGAGACGTAAGTCCGCGACTGGCACGTTCACGGGCGATCATCGCCTCGCGGCGTTTTTCAGTCGCAAGCTTATGCTCTGCTTCGGCCTCCGCTACCGCGCGGCGTACCACATCGTAGGCCTGAGCCATGGAACGAAGGGTAGCCTGAATCGCAACCGCTGGAGGGACCCTGCCGTCATCGCGTATACGCTCAAGGTCTTGCACCTGCGCAGCTGCCTCTTCGAATGCGCCACGGTGGGCTTCCATGCCTGGCAAGTCGGTGGCTGCAATCAGAGCGGCCAACATAGCGAGGAACTGCAATCGAAGTTGAGCTTGCCTCTGTTCAAGCGTTGATTCCAGTTGCTTCAGATTCTCGGCATGGCCAGCTTGTTTGCGAAAATCGGGATCGCGGTTGAGTTCGGCAATCACCCGATCTCGTGCCTCGCTGGCCAGCGTTAATTCGGCCTCGGACCGGCCCAACTCCAGCTTCGCTCGCTCAATATCTTCAGCCAGCTTCTCTATTTCCACCTCGGCAGAGTCCAGCGTTTCGCCTAGCCGCTCGGTGGAGTAAGTGTGCTTGAGTACTGCCAGATTTGCGTCGGCGGTGCGCTCGCGCTTGACTACCCCGTACTTGTCGGCAACCTCGGTTGCACGATCGATTCGCTCCTTAAGTCGCGTGATGAGATCACGTAGGTCACGAACCTCGTCCAGGCGGGCCCGAAACTCTTTTACCCCCGTAGGCATAGGCTCAATCAGGTGTTGCCGCAGTGTCTCGCTCAGATCGGTGATGTCCTCATTGAGCTTGAGTGAGCGCGCAAAGGCGGCACGAAGAGACTGCGAATTCGGTTTGTCGCCGGGCCCCGCCAAGTGATCGATTAGAAGGCGTCGGACGAAGTCGTCGCGGTTCTGGGTGAACACCGGCACGGTCTTCGCTTCGAGCCGACAAAGATCGGTCGCCATGTGTTGAAAAGCACGCCACGGCATTACCGTCTCACGCGGACCTTCAGTTTGCAGGTGGTGCTTCGCAGTCATTGCGACGCCGGGCAGGATGTAGAGGCCGTTCACCTCTGCCTTCGGATCGTCAATGTGAGCACTGAGGGAAACCCCCGCAGTGAAGGGGACTCCGGTCTTGGCATCGCGAAACACTAGGTCCACGTACGTGTTTGCGGACGTTCGGGCGTAGGAACTACCGCCTGGAATGTAAGAGCCGAGACAGTAGTCCCGCAGCGTACGGGAGCGCTTCTTGCCTTCGCTGGCCGCATTGAAGTGCGTGCGGTTGCCGTCGGCCGCAAGCATGACCACTTGGATCGCATCCAGTAGGGCGGACTTGCCGGTACCGTTGGGACCCAAAAAGGCGGTGTTTATGCCGGTCTCCAGGTCCTTTGCCTCGTAAAGGAAAAACTGGACCAGGGCGATGTTCTCAAGCAACTTCAATGTCGTTCTCCCCATCCAGTTCTGGCGCATGCGCGGCCAACTGATGCAATGCGCTTTCCCCCAACACATCAGCGATTCCAGGACGAATCGCAATCTTGAAGGGCTGTCCGTCCTCGGAGTCCAGTACTCGCACCAGTCCATAGCGTCTTAGGGCAACGGCTAGTTCGCGCAGATCACCCCGCTCGGGAAGCTCTCGACCGAGCCACTCCTTGTAAGCGCGTTCCAGTTCTTCGAGAAAGATATAGGCCTCGCCGTCAGTGATCTCCGCCGACTGCATCCGGTCGTCGTAGAGACGGCGCAGCACCAGCGCCAGACGGGTTTCGCTAAGGCGCATTTTCTCGGCAACCTGATGGGTCGGAATAGCGGCTACATAGGAATGGTGATGATTGTGTATCAGGCTCATGCCCAACTTGGACAAGACGTCCCGGTATGCCGTGAAATGCTTGACTATCAAGTGATACGACACACGGCTAAAACGGTCGCTGGCATATAGCACCTGCTCCACGATTAGCCGATAGGCCGCTTTCTCGAAGTCGGCGACCACGTACTCACCTTGCGTCTGTTCTGACAATCGCTCCCAGCTGACCATCACTTCCTCCCCACTCGAATCACGAACTGTTGATGTTCCATGTATTCATTCCTCGTATTGGTTTCGGGCACGAATGTGACGTGCATACCCGGAACCATCTGCAGGTGGGGATCCGACTTGCGCTTGCCCTGAGGGCAACCGTCGCGTGAGGCAATTAGCAGCAGTCGCTGATAGCAGCAGAGATCAATGATCGAATCAATACTCAACTCATCCGAGCGGATTGCGCTCTGGTCGCCTAAATGCCGCGCCACGTATTGGGCCAGTTTCAATGGCGTGACGTTGCGATCAGCGTTCATCCGCTGCCGGAGCGCTTCCTTGGCGAGCTCCTCGATGGTCGGGACGAACTCTGCGACCGTGGTCGATACATGCTCTCGCAGCGGTGTGCGGGGCTTAGCTAAACCAAACTCGGACGCGTGATAGATCCCTGCGATGCCAGGTAATGCAATATGGCCTTCCTCCAATACCTTCGCGGCACTGATGGCCTGGTCGATCAGCTTGTCGAAGTTGCCCGGTGATCGCAGCTTGTACTCGAAGAATGCCATGGCGCGCTGATGCGCCACGCGAATCTCTTCATCCAGCCGACGCAGGTGCTCCTCGACATCGCGTAAGCGCAGAAGCAAACGGGTGTCCCGCTCGTACAAGGCTTCTGCTCGCAGGAGGTCACCATCTGCCTGCTTTTCGGCATACCAAGTGATCAAGGATTGGCGCAGATTGGCATCGTGCTGGAACTGGAGTGTCAGGCTGACGATATCCGATCGGTACTGCAGTGGATGGTTATTGGTGCGGAAGTCGCTGTAATCCGCAATGAAAACTTTCTCGATGTATTCCTCAAAGAAGCCTCGAACGAACTCACTAGCCGTGGTCTTGGTCACGAGTACGTCCATCAAGTCCTGAACGCGGCAGCTGGTGTTGATTATGTGCGCCATGCACTGCTTGGCCTGCCGGGCAGCCTCGGGATAGAGTTCGGGAGCCTTCCCGGCAGAGACCTCGCGTAAGTTGAGGAAGATTGATCGAACCTTGCCGCCAAGGAACTCGGGCTTGTGGTGAGCGAATTCGGTCAGAACTGTGAAAAATTGGGCGACGACTGGCCGCACCGTGACGTGATCGATGACACCACGGCGACGTTGGCTGAGCCATCCGCTCTCGCAAAAAAAGTTGAAGATGCTGTGGGCGCGGATAGTGATAGGACTTTCCACGTCCTCCCATGGATCGTCCGCCACCAGGAAGGACTCAATGGCGCGAATTACTGTTGTTTTGGGAGCTTCTTCACCGGGAGAGCGTCCGCCATCGCCCCACATTTCTATCATTAGTCGGCATAGAAGATCCCAATAACGTAGATTGTTGGTCGCTGCTAAGGGTCGGAATAGGTCCTTGGGTAGGCGCTCAAAAAGCGGTGGCGTGCTGGCTTCCATTTCCAATGCCCCGGTTTGATTTACTCGGATAACCGCAGCATAGGTCTATTGCTACATCTATGCTACGGCTCTAAATGTTCTCATTGGTTTCCGGATATGACCCGTCGCAACTCTGCTCCAAAGGAGCGCTTTGAAGCTATCGAGATTCTGCTCCTCTGGGAAGGGCGCGTTTCGCGCTCTCGACTGCTTGACCTGTTCAACGTCCACGAGACGTTGGCCAGCCGGGACATTGCGGGGTTTCGGGCAGAGTATCCGGATGCTTGCGAGCCCGATAGTGGTAGCAAGAGCTATGTGGGTTCTTGGAGCCTACGTCCTACACTCACTCGTGGCACTTTCGATGAGTACCAGAGACTCATCGGAGCGATTGGAAGCTTAGATGCGGTATCCGCAGGTGTGGGGGTTGAGAGCATTCAGGTCGATGCCACATCGATCCGGCACCCGCTGTTTGCTCAGATTCACCGTGCAATGCGGCTAGGTTGCTGCATCAGAGTGCTCTATCGCTCCATGAGTAATCCTGAAGCACATGAACGAGTAATTCGCCCGCACTCGCTTATTCAAACTGGACTGCGGTGGTACATCCGGGCGTACTGTTCGAAAGCCGAGGCATTCTGCGACCTAAATCTTGGCCGAATTTCGGCGGTAAGTGCATCTGAAGACGCCGGCCTCCCAGGGCTGGATCGAGACGTAGATTGGCACAGGATAGTTGCAGTGCGTCTGGTGCCACACAGGGATCTGTCGGCCGAACAGGCCCGTATGGTCCGTGAGGAATACATGGGGGGTACTGCAGCAACGGTTTTTAACGTCCGCGCCCCTATCGCCAAGTATTTAATCCAATCCTTCCGAGCGGCCATTGATCCTGAGCGGGAGAGGGCTCCAGAACATCTGCTCATGGTCTACCAACCCGAAGAGTTGCCTCCGGTAGCCGATATTCGTCGATTGTGAGTTGACTGGTGAGCGGGGGAGGTTGGGACGTCTTTTCGGGGGGGCTTATACCCTGTTGATCCTGTGAAAATGACACTGCCAGCTTGATGGTCGTTCGTCCATTGGCTTTGGGTAAAATCCAATAGCCTTGCTTAGAATTACCCCTTTTTCGCTCTTGAAACACCCCAAAAACAAGTCCAGAATTGAGTCTTTTCCTGCTCCGGCAAGAAAAGAAACCCCTTAGATTTCAATGGGTCGGACGCTAGATGCGAGTCTCGTTTCCCGCTCCAATTATTTTTCTATAGACTTCCATTGAAGTATTTAGAAGTCAAAAAAAGAGGCCTCGGCCTCTTTTTTAGTTCCAGTAAAGTCTACTCTGATACATTAGTATCCACGATTTTTTAGTACATTTTTTAGTACATCAATTCGACGCTTGGTAAATCAGTTTTTTGAGCAGCTTGGTACTCTGAAAACTGTACAACACACCTTCATTTCACATGAGGGAGTTAATACGATGGTCCTTACCCATACGGCGATCCGGCACGCCAAACCTTGCGCCAAAAACTATACCCTTCCTGACTTTGATGGCCTCGCACTTTTCGTGAATACGAAAGGCACCAAGAGCTGGCACTTCCGCTTTTCCTGGGCGGGCAAGCAGCCTCGTATTTCGCTCGGTACTTATCCTGAAATAGGTCTGCGCGATGCTCGCGCTCTGCGTGATATCGCCAGGGCGCTGGTCGCGAAGGGTATCGATCCCCGCGATCAGCGACACCTTGAGCGCAATGCCAAGCTGTTGGGCCTGCAAAGCACCTCCTGAACGTCGTTTTAGCGTTGATGTGCTGCAAATCCTCGGTCCTTGGGAGAGAGGTGCCACCCGAAGATTTTGCCGTCGAGCACTGAGGTTCAAGCAATGCTGAATCGGGTTATGCCAACTCTCGTTCCACCGTCGCTGGGCTTGAGAGAGACCGCGTGCAACACATCTGAATGCTAACTTCGTGTCCTTCTTCTCGCCTCTACGCCATTGCACTGTCCGACGGCAGGGCGTGCTCCTTTAACCCTATCTATGCATCGGGATGAGTGGAGGGCGGGTCAGGTGCAGCCACTGCACTTGGCTGATTTGTCCGGCGTGCCCCTGGGTAAGCTAGGCGTCACTCGCAAGCAATTTATCGACGCTGAGACAGATCAATACCCCGCGGCTCGCAAATGGGCAGAGGTGATCCACCGTCAATAGCTTGATGTACGAGGGCTGTCTTGGGTGTCGCGACAAGATGACTCTGCACGTGCGGTGGTGCTTTTCGGTGACCTGATTCCTGAGAGTGCGCTCCATCCGCAGGGGGCATCGCGCAGCTTGACTGAGGATTCGAGTGTGTTCGACACGGTGCTAGATTTGGCGGACCTGATCGGACGTCATCATCGCGGGGAAAACTGAGTCAAAAATGACCGAGCAGCGCCCCTCGAATTCGCTCTCTAAAGCCGAACTTGGCGCCAATCGCAGCATCGCGCAGCAAATTTTTATCGACATTCTCGCCCGCGGTTCACCGGCAAGCTGGTAAAAAGAGGCGCGGGCCTGCTAATACCGTGCCGCGCGATTATAGTTCAATAAAAAGTTCGATTTCTTTACTTTTCGGATTAAATAAGGAGTAAAAGATACAAATAACTCCCCAAGGCCACGACAGATGTATTTAAAACAACGAAGGCGGGTGTTTTGGGATTGGTCCGATAGCGAGCTTCACAATCGTTGTCATGATGGCTTGCTCTCAGACGGTGGGCAGATTGATGTGCAGGTGCGGACTTCCCGCACCGGGGCGGTTCAATTGTTTGTTGGTGCCTACGACGGAGAAGGTTCGATGCTTTTTGAGGAGTACTATAAGGAGCGGCCGGGGGAGTCTATGAGTACAGCGCTAGCGTTCGGTGTAGGGAGGGCCATGACTCTCACGTCGACGAAGCTGTTACCCCTTCCATCTACGGCTCGACTGGGTATTTATCGCAAGGCTTGATGCCTACAAATCCTCAACGTGGCCCCCCTGGAGATTACTTAGACCATGTGATGCGGCGGGAAATCAGGGCATAATCTTCAGGTCGCCGAAGCGTTCCAGCAGCTCGCGCTCAGCCTGCTTAGCGAGGGCGTCATAGTCACTGCGTCGAATTGTCCGCATGCGCTTAACACTGAATGGCGCGGGCTTGCTGAGGAAGCTGTAGCGTTCTACGCGCGGTCCATCAAGGATGGAGCGGACAAGTTTTAACAACAAAAAAAGCAGGAACCCGCCTAGTGGCGGGCTTTGTATTGCGGTGGGATGGTGGTGCCGGATTGATTACTCACATTGCCCAGCGGTTGCGCTCTGTGAGTTTTCAAGCCCTGTCGGGCTAGCTGAATATCTCCAAAGATATGTTTCGCGAGGATTTTTAATCCAGCCTCACCTCGGTAGTCGCTTCTCACCAATCCCACAACTGCAAATGACTCCCCGGTCTCACCGGTTACCGTAAGTGAGGCAGTACCGTCAGCGCACAAGATACATTTGACCGTGCTACCAGGCAGTAAGCGGCCCAGGGCATCTTCTATTTCGGCCCTACTTAGTCTATCCATGATGCAGCCTCGGGATTGTAGGGATCAGAGGATAAGTCAGAAATACAGCTAGCACTATAGGTGGCTGGAGCCTCGTTAACGTCATTTTATGCCGCCGAGAACTCGCCCGTTCATCGGCCATGTCTGAGACAAGCCAATCCTAGCGAAGGCTAGGCGAAAAGCTGCATCGACTGGCAGCTTAGGATCGGAAGCGTTCGCTTTTGGGTGGTTACTTAGCACCCAAAGCGAACGATCTTCCTCGTCTACTTTCTACTCAACCTGAATAGCCTCGAATTAGGAATGGCGGTAGCATTTCGTTCATCCGGCTAAAAAAGCCTGTTTTTCAGATCAGGGTCACATTGTGGAAAAGCTAAAACGCCTTCAAAGCGGAATCGACGGGCTCGACGCTCTGCTTAATGGAGGGCTGGTCGAGGGTGCTTCATACATAGTCCAAGGCCGCCCAGGTTCAGGCAAGACTATCCTAGCCAACCAGCTTGGATTCCATCACGTACGCAATGGAGGTCGTGTTTTAGTCGCCACCTTGCTGGCCGAGTCACATGATCGTCTGTTTCAATTTCTCTCTACTTTGAGCTTTTTCGACTCATCCAAAGTTGGGGCTGAAATCCAGTTCGTCAGCGCATTTGATACGCTGGAAAACGAAGGTTTGGATGAAGTAGTAAAATTGCTTCGGCGTGAGATCAGTCGGCAGAAGGCTACCGTCATGATCGTCGATGGTTTGCTCAATGCACGCTCGAAGGCCGACTCGCCTATCGATACCAAGAAATTCATCTTAGAGCTGCAAGGCCACGCAGCGTTCGCTGGTTGTACCGTATTGTTCCTCACCAGTTCGCGGCTTGACGATGGTAGTCCAGAGCACACGATGGTCGATGGTGTGATCGAAATGGGAGAAGAGCTATTCGGTTCTCGTTCGGTACGTCGTATTCAACTACGCAAGACGCGAGGCAGCAGCGCATTGACCGGCCTCCACGAGTGCGAAATCAATGATGACGGCTTAGTTGTCTACCCGCGTCTGGAAAGCTTGTACAGTCGTCCTTCGTCGTCCGACAGTGCAGACATGACGCGTATCGCCAGTGGGATTGATTCATTGGATGACATATTGGGCGGAGGCCTACACAGCTCTAGTGTGTCTCTGGTCATGGGGCCATCCGGGATCGGTAAAACGACACTGGGTCTCAAGTTTTTGGCTAAGTCGACGGCAGATGCCCCAGGCCTACATTTTGGATTCTATGAAAGTCCACAGCGACTACGTCTAAAAGGGCTCTCGCTGGGCATCGACATCGAAGCCATGGAAGAAAGCGGTGCACTGAGCATCGTCTGGCAGCCCACCACTGAAGGTTTGTTGGATGGACTCGGCTCAAGACTGTTGAGCATCGTTAAAGAAAAGGGCATCAAGCGCCTGTTCATCGATAGTCTGAGCGGCATGACGCGCGTTTCGACAAATCCGGGACGGATTACAGACTTCTACAGCGCCCTAATGAACGAGCTGCGCTCCAGGGGCGTTACGGTATTCGCTTCATGGGAAATGCGTGACCTATTCGGTTCCGAGGTCAGTTCACCAAACTCTGACCTATCAAGCATCGTCGATAACCTGATGCTCATGCGTTTCTTTGAGAGTCGCTCTGAACTAAGCAGGACGCTTTCCATTCTTAAAGTACGAGATAGTTCTTATGACCCCTCGCGATTTGAGGTGGTCATTCGTGATCAAGATGTTTTCCTGAAAAAGGCTTTGAGAAATGAACCTTCAGTCGCGACTGAGCCCTTGCCTGGTTCAATTTCATAAGTCTTTGAGCAGGTTGAAAACATGACCACCATTCTGGTCGTCGACGACGAGTATTTGATCGCTGACATTCTCAGCTTCGCGCTGGAGGATGAGGGCTTCATGGTCGTAAAAGCCAGCAATGGCCGGAAAGGACTCGAGGTGCTCGAAAGGGAACGGCCGGCCTTGATCCTTACCGACTTCATGATGCCGGTTATGGACGGCCAAGAATTCGCCACGGCTGTGCGAGCTCTTCCTTCCGGCAACCATTTGCCAATCATTTTAATGAGCGGTGCTCAGGCACACATCGGTATGCAGAGATCCGATTTGTTTGATGTGGTGCTGCCAAAGCCATTCGACATAGATGTCATCATCGCAGAAGTTAAAAAGCTCTTGGCTTTGGAGTAGTTCGTACCCGGTAGGGCGTGATGAGTATCGAGTCAAAGCACCTCCAGGGCGGCCTTAGGCGTTGACGTCATGCAGTTTCAATCTCGTGGTGCGCTGAATTGTTTGCAATGATGAGATTGTGGTCTGCTGACGGCGCCACATTGCTATGCCGCTCCTTGCGGTTTCCAACGCATGTCTTGAACGAGTTCGCTCGCAGCATCTGAATGTCAAGGTTGTGTCCTTGGGCTTCTCGCCTCAACGCCATTTCGCTGATCGACGCCATGGGCTTGCTCCACTCAAACCTACCTATGCATCCAGACGAAAGGAGCTTTGGCTAGAGCTAGGGTTATCGGGGATATGCTAGAATTAGATAGCGTATATAGCGCAGATCACTAGTGAGGAGGTTTCCATGAGCGTTACAGAGCAGTCGGGCGTCTCCACCTTGGTCGGTACGCCTAAGGAGGCTCGGGCTAGCTTAAGCCGCTCGCATGCGGACCGTGTGCTGGTCGTGTCTTTCGATCAGGTCAACCTCAATGTATTTGAGGCGTTGGCGGAAAACTTCGCCAACGTGGCTTCTTCGATGTACGAGGTGCTGCAGGAGCGTCAGGACCCTAAGGCGCTCGAGCGACTGGCTGAAGTGTTTGTGACGCGCAAGCCGCCGTCGCCTCGCCTGCTCAAGGAAGCGGCAATGCTGGTCCAAGCCCGCAAAGCGGTGTTGGAAAGCGGTGATTGGTTGACCGCCGCAGACATCGCGCAGGTGGCTCAATTGAGTACTCGTAACCCGAGTGCCCAGCCTAACAAGTGGAAAAAGCAGGGACAGATTTTTGCCATTAATCACGGAGGGGCCGACTATTTCCCGGGTTACGCCTTGGATCCGGACGCGGGCTATCGGCCGTTCAAGGCGTTAGCCAAAGTTATTGAGGCTTTCGCTGGCCATAAGGACGGCTGGGGGATGGCTTACTGGTTCCGCTCAGATAACAGCTTTCTGGGCGGCAGAAGGCCCCAGGACCTCCTGGCATCGGCGCCTGATCGGGTGATTGCTGCCGCACAGGATGAAATCCAGGGCATTGTCCATGGCTAAGCAGCGTAACGAGTCCAGTGAGGGTAGGGCGACGGCTGCCACCGATTTGACGGCGTCCGTTACCCCAGCGCCTGCGGCTACGTTGCACGTCACTTTCACCGTGATCGCCAAAGGCGATGTACTTCATCGTGTGCACCAGGATAAGTATCAGCCTGATCAATTCAATCCTGGTGTGCACGGCAACGCACGCTTCAGCCCGATCCAGGATGATCAGGGACGGGCGATTCCCACCTTGTATGGCGGCACAACAGTCGATTGCGCCTTGATGGAGACCGTCTTCCACGACGTTCCCCATACGGCTGGGTTTAAGAGCTTCGACAAAGGCAAGCTGGCTGGCCAGGTGCATTCAGCCGTCCAGGTTGGCCAGCCGCTGCACCTGGTTGATCTGTCCAGCGTGCCCCTGCGTAAACTGGGCATCACGCGCAAACAACTGATCGACACTGAGAAAGATCAATATCCTGCGACGCGCAAATGGGCCGAGGCAATCCACCGTCAGTGTCCAGATGCCCAAGGTCTGTCTTGGGTGTCGCGACAAGATGATTCGGCACGTGCGGTAGTGCTCTTCGGTGATCGTATTCCTGAAGGGGCACTCCACCCACGGGGGGCGTCACGCAGCTTGACCGGCGACTCGACTGTGTTCGACACGGTGCTCAATCTGGCAGAGCGGATTGGGGTCGTTATCATCGCGGGAAAAAGCTGAGAAAATGACCGAACAGTGGTCCTTGGAATCCGCTCTCTGAGACTGAAATCGTCAGTCACCAGTCATTAGATCTCGCTGAAGTCGGCGGGCTTTGATGGGGCGTTGATGGGATTCCTTACAAATTTTATGTGGCGTCGACGGCCAGACACGTCTGCGTACATCCCAAGGGATTGGTGGTGCTTGCCACAGAGCGCAGCAACAACGATGGCTGGTGCCGTGCTGGCCTAAAATGCGGAGCTCGTTATGAAGGTCAACCAGATGTTAAGTGATGAACTGGTGAGCCGGCTGGAAGAGAAGATTCCAGCCATGGTGAAAGGCGCGATTAAGGCGGCCTATATCGATACGCTGGCGGCCGGACTCAGTGTGATGGAAATCAGGAATGGCATGCTCGTTGAAACAATGGCCGATGGTCAGCACAAGGTTATTCGAGTGGCCAAGCCCAAGCATAAGGTAGCTTCGGACAGGACTATCAAGGTGCGCCGCCTTTCATAACAAGAGGTTGAGCGCGCCCGTATCTTGGCGATGTCGCCGCGCAATGCGGAAAATCTACCATTTTGACATGTCAGTTTTTGTGCTGCGCAGGGGGAGGGTGCCGACAAGCTCGCCGCCGCATTGGGGCGTTAAATCAGTGACCCTGGGCTTTCAACTTAGCCAAGCCCTGTTTGATGTGTCCGGCGTTTTCTCCGATCGTTTGAAGCGCACCGCGGACATTGTCTCCAGTGTCCGTCGCACCCTGGCGCTCAATCCTCAAGGTCAACTCCATCACGGCCGCCTCTAATGCGAGTTGGTTTTGGTACAGTCGCTCAAGAACATCAGAAAGTGAATATTCAGTGGGCATTGTTTTGGCTCCAATTGAGAAGTCAAAAGCGTAGCAGCAGGCAGGGCGGATTTCCTAAGGCGCGGACGAGGTAAATGTATGATCTGGCTTGGAGCAGTGATAGCAATCGGTTAAAAGCGATCAAGCGGGTCGTTGGCCAGCATCTTCAATTTATCGTCATAAATTTTGTATGTGGTTAAGATTATTGCACGGCTCAAAATCTTCTACGCTAGTTCTATGTCCCGTGATTGTATGACAGAAGGGCAGACAAGCCGCACCAGTTCGCTCACTTACGACTTGCGGCCGCCACGGTGGCTGTGTTGATCGCCTTTACGTCCAGCCCCGGAGATCTTTTCCCTATCATTGGGAAAGTTGCCATCCGACGCTTGACCGCCTTTTTGCCGGCCTCAGACGCTTTTTTGGGATCGTTGGCGTAATTCCCGAGATTCTTATTACTTGTGGTCATAGCCTCTTTCCATACCTGGATAGTTGGCTGTCGTTTCGCTAGTTACCCATGAGTCCGCGAGCATTTACTCCTATATCTCGAAGACGTTTTAATAGCTTGCAAAAGGCCGATAAAATATCGGTTAATAAAGAACTTATATAGCTCGCGCAAAATTCTGCCGCTTCGTCTAAGTTTATAAGGCTGATGATGTTGGATTGAAAGCACTTCTCCGCTTCGCTTAGTTAACACGTTTGTCTGAAAATATCGAAAAAATAATGAACCCCTGGCCCCCTTGCAAAATCAAATGTGGATCAACAGAGGTGCACCATGCAATTCACTTATTTCTGGATTTTCCTGGCAGTCATTTTGTTATTGCTCGACCTGTGGGTCATCAACAGTGTCTGGCGAAGCGACAATTCATCGGGCAGCAAAGCGGGTTGGACGGCTTTGGTCGTATTGCTGCCGTTTATAGGGCTGGCTATCTGGAGTATTACGGGGCCGCGGGGTCTGACCAAAGGCCCGTCCTCGCCCGAACATAGCAAAGGCTGAGCCCGAGGCACCGTATGAAACCCCATGGCGACCTGCACAGCCGACGCTACCCGGTCAACGAAGACATGGCCCTGCAGCGCAAGGTCTGGCGCTTCGAGCGATGGGGCTGGTATGGATTGGTTGTGTTAATTGCGCTGACATTGGCCGGACTGTTCTCCAAGGGGCCGCTCAGCACTGCAGAAGTGCGCAGCGCAGATGGGCTATTGCGCATTGAACACCAACGTTTCCTGCGCAATGGATCTTCTGATGTGCTGGTCATCCGTCTGCAGGGCAAAGCGCGCGAGCCCCTGGAGGTAACCCTCAATGGCGAGTTGTTGCGCGGCTTCAATGTTGAAATGCTGCAGCCGCAACCTCTTATGGCCAGCACCGCCGGCGAGGGTGTGAAGCTTTGGCTGCTCAGCGACAAGGACGGTCAGGCGGTGCTGTATCTGACTTTGCGCAGCGACGGTGTGGGCCGCTTCGACACCCAGGTGGCACTCGCCACCGGCGCGTCCGTGCGCTTCTCACAATTTATTTATCCGTAGGGGCGCTCATGGACTCGGTATTGCGCGCAGTCGCCATTTATCTGGTGTTGATGATTCTGTTCAAGATCGCCGGGAGGCGCTCCCTGGCGGAACTCACTACCTTCGATCTGGTGCTATTGATGGTGATCGGTGAGGCCACTCAGCAGGCGTTGCTGGGCGATGATTTTTCATTGACCAACGCCGTCTTAGTCATTGTCACGTTGATCGCCATCGACATTGGTTTTTCATTGGTCAAGCAGCGCTCACGCTGGTTTTCCCGGGTGTTGGATGGCGGGCCGACGATTGTGGTCGAAGACGGCAAAATACTCGCTGAGCGCGTCAAGCATGCGCGGCTGGATGAGAGCGATATTCTCGAAGCGGCCCGCTCCGCTCAAGGCATCTTGGAGATCCATCAGATCAAGTTTGCGATCCTTGAGCGCAACGGCAAAATCTCGATTATCCCCTATGAATAAGCCCAGCCTAACGCTGTGAGCTGCACAGTTTATTTCGATTAGGTTGATCAACAAATCATGGGCCACGGGCTTACTGACATGGGTGTCAAAGCCCGACTCGGCGGTCTTTTTTCTGATCGTTGCTGGTACCGTATCCGGGCAGGGCGATGGCCGGAACCTGCTGCGGATAGCAGATCTTGCGCCAAGGCGCACAGATGGATATCGACGAACGAAGCCTTGTTGAGGCAGGCGTAGCGGGGGCCATGATCGTGGTGTTCGGGCGTAACCCACTTCGCGGCATGGTGTGGGCGGACGGCGCACCGCGGAGGAGCCGGCTCGCACGCGAAAGATCCGGGTGCGCTTGTCCAGCGGCACAACAGCTTCAGGCAGCCGTCGGCTGACGCTGAAGATCTGAGGAACAGATAGCCACCGGGGCGCAACGCAACAGTTGCAAAAGATATCGCGCTGCACCTCACGGTCCAGGTAGATCAACAAGTTTCGGCACACGATCAGGTCAAGCTGTGAAACGGCGGATCAGCCAACAAACTTGTGTTTAGCGGACAACCATCTTCGCGAATCTGCTTACGCACCCGGTAGTGCTGGTTTTTCTCCTTCGGCGAAGTACTGGCGCAAGTATGACGGCGGCGCGTCAGTGATGATCGCTTCCGGATACACGCCGTTGCGGCCATGGGTAATGGCGCGCTCATTGATCGGTGGCGAACACCTGCGCCTTCGCGCTGCTGCCATCCAACATCAGTGTCCCCTCGCTAGTTCTGCGAAGTTCTACCTCCGGTTGAGGTGCGCACTATACAGAGGGTTTATTCAGGCTGACGAATGGAAACGCTGTGTCGGGAGGGTTATCCGATTTTTCACAATCCGTCTGAACTTACCCTCTCCGCCAAGCCTCGCAAAAGTAATCACAGCCAGGAGGAAATCCGATGAACAGTTATCCGAAACCACCCTTCAAGACACAACAGCAGCCCGTGCCCGGTGAACAGCGCAAGATGGACCCGCTGCCCGATTGTGGTGAGCAGACTTATAGGGGATCGGGCCGCCTCGCCAATAAAATAGCCTTGGTCACCGGCGCCGACAGCGGAATTGGCCGTGCGGTGGCCATAGCCTTCGCCCGTGAAGGCGCGGATGTGGCGGTCTCCTATCTGGATGAGCATGAAGACGCCAAGGAAACCGCACGGTGGGTCGAGGCGGCGGGTCGTCAATGCCTCTTGTTGCCCGGCGACCTGGGCAGCGAGGATCAGTGCACTACGATCGTCAACGACACCGTGGAGAAGTTTGGACGCATCGATGTGCTGGTCAATAACGCGGCGTTCCAGATGACTTACGAAACGCTGGAAGACATCCCTGACGAGGACTGGCTGAAGACCTTCAACGTCAATGTGACCGCGATGTTCCGCATCTGCAAGGCCGCGTTGCCGCACATGGTTGAAGGCAGTTCAATCATCAATACCAGTTCGGTCAATTCCGACGCGCCCAACCCCACGTTGTTGCCATATGCGGCGACCAAAGGCGCGATAGCCAACTTCACCGCGGGCCTGGCGCAGATGCTCGGCAAGCGCGGTATTCGTGTCAACAGCGTTGCCCCAGGGCCAATCTGGACGCCGTTGATCGTCTCGACGATGACCGAGGACTCGGTGAAAGATTTCGGTGGCAATACGCCGCTGGGACGCCCCGGCCAGCCGGTTGAAGTGGCGCCGATCTATGTGCTGCTGGCGTCGGAGGAGGGCAGCTATATCTCCGGTGAACGCTACGGCGTGACGGGTGGCAAACCCATTCTTTGAATGAAGCGAGGCATTCGATGACGACAGTAGGCGACTTTCTGGTTGAGCGGCTCAGCCAATGGGGTGTGACCCGAATCTTTGGTTACCCGGGCGACGGTATCAACGGCGTATTCGGCGCGTTGAGCCGGGCGCAGGGCAAGATCGAATTCATCCAGGCCCGTCATGAAGAAATGGCCGCGTTCATGGCCTCGGCGCATGCCAAATTCACTGGCGGGCTGGGTGTGTGCATCGCTACTTCAGGGCCCGGGGCCTCGCACCTGATCACTGGGCTGTATGACGCACGCATGGACCATATGCCGGTGCTGGCGATTGTCGGGCAGCAAGCGCGGGCGGCACTCGGTGGCCATTATCAGCAGGAGCTGGACCTGGTCTCGATGTTCAAGGATGTGGCGGGGGCATTCGTGCAAGAGGCTTCGGTGCCGTCCCAGGTGCGTCACCTGGTGGATAGGGCCGTACGCACGGCGGTGGGTGAGCGCCGAGTGACGGCAATCATCCTGCCCAACGACTTGCAGGAGGCGGCCTATGAGCCGCCGGCCAGAGCGCACGGCACTGTCCATTCAGGGGTTGGATATTCAAAGCCTCGGGTGGTGCCTTATGCGGCTGATCTACAGCGCGCCGCAGACGTATTGAATGCTGGGGAGAAAGTGGCGATTCTCGTCGGCGCAGGGGCGCTGGCGGCCACCGATGAAGTCATCGCCGTTGCCGACGCGTTGGGCGCTGGGATCGCCAAGGCGTTACTTGGCAAGGCCGCAGTCCCCGACGATTTGCCCTGGGTCACCGGCAGCATTGGCCTATTGGGCACCGAGCCCAGCTACAAGCTGATGACTGAATGCGACACCTTGTTGATGATCGGTTCGGGGTTTCCCTATTCCGAGTTCCTGCCCAAGGAAGGCGATGCCCGTGGCGTGCAGATCGACCTGCAACCTGACATGTTGAGCCTGCGTTATCCCATGGAGGTGAACCTGGTGGGCGATGCCGCCGAGACGCTGTCGGCGCTCATGCCGTTGCTGACTCACAAGACGCAACGTAAGTGGCGCAAGAAGGTTGAAGGTTGGCGCGCGACTTGGGAGAAAACCCTGGAGAAACGCGCCCTGGCCAAGGCCAAGCCGATCAACCCACAGCGGGTGGTATACGAGCTGTCGCCACGCTTGCCCGACGGCGCCATCATTACCAGTGATTCTGGCTCCTGTGCCAACTGGTATGCCCGCGACTTGAAGATTCGCCGTGGTATGCAATGTTCATTATCCGGCGGTCTGGCTTCCATGGGGGCGGCTGTCCCCTATGCGATTGCCGCCAAGTTCGCCCATCCGCAGAACACGGTGATCGCGCTGGTGGGCGACGGTGCGATGCAAATGAACAACATGGCTGAGCTGATTACTGTCGCCAAATACTGGCGACAGTGGCAAAGCCCTAAATGGATTTGCGCGGTGTTCAACAACGAAGACCTGAACCAGGTCACCTGGGAACAGCGCGTGATGGAAGGCGATCCCAAGTTTGAGGCGTCGCAAACCATTCCTGACGTGCCGTATCACCTGTTTGCGATTTCGCTGGGGCTCAAGGGGATTTTCGTCGAGCGCGAGGAGGATGTCGCTGCGGCCTGGGAGCAGGCGTTGGCGTCGGATGTGCCGGTGCTGCTCGAGTTCAAGACCGACCCCAACGTGCCGCCATTGCCACCGCATATCAAGCTGGAACAGGCCAAGAAATTCGCCTCCACCTTGCTCAAGGGCGACCCGGATGAGGCCGGGGTGATTGTGCAGACCGCCAAGCAGGTGCTGGCCAACGTACTGCCGGGAGGCACAAAAAAATAACGAACACCTGCGCGACCGCGTAGCCAAAGCTGTAAGGACATGGATATGAGAATCCGGCGATGACGCAGATTTTCAGGCGCTCGGCCGATACTTGGCTGCACGTGGGACTGTTGCTGCTGATCGTGGGCCTCTCGGGAGGCTTACTTGTGGCGTTGACCCTAGACAACACCGACTACCGCACCGGGCGTAACTGGGAGGTCGAGTAGCCGCTGCCCTTCAGCTATGCCCACCATGCGGGCAAACTCAAGATTGACTGCCGGCCTGGCTCTTGCCGAAAGCAGACAGGATCCATACGCCTCCGGCGTTTTGAATTCGGTAGTCGTGATCGTCCAGCGTATCGCGCCATTGCTGGATTCTAGGCGCTTTGGCTTGTTCAAAATTCATGGAGGGAGTCGTTTGCTGATCTGTCAGGATCTACAGTATCTGAGACGTGCCAATTCTAGCGAGGCCGCGGCGGCGAGTTGCATCGACCAGTTGGATCGACGGCCCTTAGCTGAGGGTCGCTCCAGATAAAATTCCTGATAGCTGCTTTCATAGATGCGTCGTGGGCTCCACTCGTCGCAATGCTTGAACACACACGCTTAACGACGCCTCTATTATTCTAACTTTGTGGAGATTGTTGTCGTGTACGAAGATAGGAAAGTGCATGCAATCACAACTTGGCACCGCCTTCTTGAGCATCCAGCGAGCGGAATGAGCGCTCCCGAGCAGTACGATGAATTGCTGCGCCTTGCTGAGGAGTACTTCGAAGAGGGGTTTATAACTCGGGAAGATCGCAAAGGGATGATAGAAAAAGCCACAGCGAACTACAGGCAAGCGGTAGAGGACCTTGGACAACGTACATAGCGTCATACGCTGACCCAAGATCCTGACCTTTTCACGGGCAAAAATTTTGCAAATGGACGCTTACGGAACTAGGCCTAGTCACATACCTTCAGGTCAAGTTCGACGACTGGCGAGACATAACCATCTCCTCCAAAATCTCGCGCACTAGCCGGTTAGTCCCGGATTCACCGTGGTATTGGGTTCGGTCGATGTTAGCAATCAGGAATTGTTGCTCGTCCGGACCGGTCACTTCGACCGATAAGCTACTATCAGCGTTTATCGAGCAAACGATAGAGCACTGAGGTAGGCGGCTCGAAAGTACTGCTTCGAGTTCACTTTTACTCATCGTATCCATGGCCCATTGCTCCTTCTCCTCGCTGAAAGGGGATAAGACTAGAACAATCTTGTGCGGTGCCAATGATGGCGAATTAATGCTAGGGGACAGGCCGGGTGGATACAAGAAGGTCGGTGCTACATTGGCACTTCTTCTTAGAAGTCGTTTGCGCTTGTTGGGTACGAATCCAGCCCGTTGGAGATGAGAGTCAAAGGGCGAGATGCCGTGGCTGGCATTATAAGCGCTCACCGTGTCGCCGGGCACCGCGCAGGAATCTGATATTGCAGCACGCTTAGGGAGAATCGCCTCCGGCCGGAGACAAGGTTCGTATCTGACGTTGTTCGTCGGGGCCTTCGTACCGAATAGATAAGGGGCAAGGTACCAAGAAAGATCGAAAGCATTTCACGAGTGGTTAGATGGTCGCTGAGCGCATAGTCCCCAGACTTCGGTTGAGTTTGACCATTTGTCCGGCGTGACAGTCTTCGATGAAACCTTGGGCCGCACTCACTTTTCAACTCTGTTAGAGCCCTTGACTCAATGCGCAGAGGTGAACCATGAAAGCAGTCGTATTTCACGGCGTTGGCGATATCCGCTTGGACGAAGTGCCGGACCCGATCTTGCAGGCACCGACCGATGCAATCGTGCGGGTGACCGCGTCGGCAATTTGTGGAACAGACCTGCACTTCATCCGTGGCAGTGCGCCAGACATGCTGCCTGGGACGATTTTAGGCCATGAGGCCGTAGGCATTGTCGAAGCGCTTGGCGAGGACGTGCGCAATTTGCAGATTGGGGACCGCGTGCTGATACCATCGACCATCGCCTGCGGCAATTGCTCATACTGCCGTGCCGGTTATTTCGCTCAGTGCGACGTTGCCAATCCCAACGGTAAAACCGCTGGCACTTCTTTTTTTGGTGGGCCGAAATCCACCGGCCCCTTCGATGGTTTGCAGGCTGAGAAAGCGCGCATCCCTTTTGCTCACATCGGCCTGATCAAACTGCCGCAGGAAATCACCGACGACCAGGCCATCGCCATGTCGGATATTTTCCCAACCGCGTGGTTCGGCGCCGAAATGGCGCAGATCAAAGATGGCGACACGGTGGCGGTATTCGGTTGCGGCCCGGTCGGGCTGTTCGCAATTTACAGCGCTCGATTGATGGGTGCCGGCAGAGTCTTTGCCATCGATAGCCTCGAAGACCGGCTCGCCCGGGCGCGAGAGCTGGGCGCCGAATGTATAAACTTCGAGAAGGAAGATCCGGTCGAAACGATCGCCCGGTTGACGTCAGACATTGGCACCGACTGCGCAATCGATGCCGTCGGTATCGATGCCGACCATGCGCATCACGGTGGGCAGGAGCGCGCGCAATGGCAACCCGGTGATGAGCCTTCGCAAGCTTTGCGATGGGCGGTCGAGTGCGTCGCCAAGGCCGGCACGATTTCCATTATCGGCGTTTATCCGGCCGGCTTTGACAGCTTCCCGATTGGCGCCGCGATGAACAAGAACATTCGTCTCAACATGGGCAACTGTCACCATCGCAAATACATACCCAAGCTGATCGAAATGACGCTCGCCGGGCGAGTCGATCCCTCGCGAGTCCTGACTCAGCAAGAACCGCTGATCGATGCCATTTCAGCGTTCAAGGCGTTCGACAAACATCAGGCTGGCTGGATCAAGGTTAAGCTTGAACCGGGCGCCAGCGGCTCGGCCACTGCGCGCTCGGGAAATTGAACAATGGCCAGAACCATCACCGCGCGAGACCTGCGAATCGAGCTCGGCCTCGGCGATGACGCTGCGTTGTTCAAATGGTTGCTCGCCAGTTACCTGATGGGCAAACGCATCCAGGCCGACATTGCTGCAAATGCCTATCGGGTAATCGTCGATAAACACGGGTGCGATACGCCAGTCAAACTTGCACAATGCAGCCATCGTGAACTGGTCGCCATGCTTGGCGAGGCGCATTACGTGCGTTATGACGAATCGACCGCCGAACGCCTTTATGCTCTGGCGCGCAAGCTGAATGGCGAATACGCGGGAAAGGTCGGCAACATCGCGCGGGCAAGCAATGATCGTACTGAGTTCGAAACGCGCCTTGAGACGTTTGATGGAATTGGGCCAAAGACTGTGGAAATCTTCATGCGCGAAGCCGCGGCCGTCCTTTTTTAACAGGCTGTGCGAGGGCCAATTGGCAGTGTCACCATCGGGATGATGAACACAAACTGGCCGTGCAAAGCGGTCGAGGCTTATTACAAGAACAGAGAGATCGCAATGAACTGTCTGATTTGCGTGGGCGCGGCGCGGCGTATTCAATGCTCCGGGCCATGGGAAGAGCGCGACTGCCCAGAATGCGGGCGCTATCGGATCTCAGATGAGTTGATATTGTCGATGATCAACGAAGGGGAGATTTTCGACATCAACAGAACCCGTCATTGGCTGGAAATCCAGCGCATGAGGGTGGCAATCCCGTCGATAGAAATGAGCGAGGCTCTGCTGGTGACATGAAAGACCCATTCATGAATGAATGATCGAGCTCACTGACTGCGCATCGATTCGCGGCGGTTCGACGGCCTGTATCAGCCCGCACTCAAGTGCTTGTTGGGGGTTGAGAATGCGCGAGGCGGCGGTCAGATATTTTTCCGTTTCCAGTGTTTCCCTAGCATCCACCGTGCGTTCGGCGACGATGCGCGAGTATAGAATGAGATCGTAATCCAGGCTCATGGCGTATTCCGACATGCGCGAATGATCGACCGAACCTTGTACGTGCCAGTGAAACGGATGGAAAAGGAACTTGCTGTGAATGCAGGCCGAGCGATGCTCGCCGGCTAGGAACACGATATTGCCCATCGATTCGACAGTACCTAGATTATGGGTGTGCACCGGAATAGGCAGGGACAGTAGAAAGTTGTACATGGTAAAACCGTAACTGCATTCACCACCCATGGTCGCGATATTGACGATCAATCTGCTGGCACCTTGTTGCACTGCAGTCGACGCTTTTTCGATTAGTTGAGCGCAGGTAGCCGACGTGATCGGGGCGGTGAAATTGATGACGTGGATAGGCATGGGTCACCTCGTAAATTGGATGGGGCCTCACTTAGGATGGAATGGAGTTGCGATTTGGTAAGGCTAGCTGAATGTAAGAGGGGCGCGAATTCGTCATCCGCCACGCTCACAGACCGGGCGAGTATGCGACGCTCCTGAACTGCGCTCCGTCTGAGCGACGCCTTGTCGGTGTTCGTAGCAACGGCTGGAGGTGGCGACGGACTCGTGGCGGCCCAGCTCGGGGGCACGAATGCTGTGCTCGACTGGGCGCTCGTTGAGTGCAGCACCTGGTAGGGACGTCGACTCGGTTTCGTGGGCCGGTTCTTCAGCTTTTTCCGGGTGCATCGCGCAGCACTGGTGTTCGACAATATTTTTCATGTTCGACCTCTGGCGCCTGGAGAAGGGCCGCGATGCCGCCCTCTAGGGATCTCAGATTTGCGTCCACCGCTAGGGCCTGACTGCCCGCCGTTGCGACCGGCTTCCAAACGTTCTCGCGGTCATTAGCGAAATCGCTGCCATGGCCGCGGCCCGCTAGACGAACCCTTATCAGGTCCCGTGATTTTATTACTGTTAGTCATGAGAACTCTCCACCACTTAATAAGGTTCACTGATGCCCTTAAACACAGCAGACACTTACTCGGATAATCTAAACACTTACATCGTTTTGATTGTTTGACAGTCGCCCGATAGGCGGTCTGGCACCGGTTTTCGTTGCGATGCGGCAGCGCTCAACTGAAGCGAAAACTACAAAGTGGCGACGGGGCGCTGTCGGCAGTCGCCCCGTCCGAGTCTTGACTGGCTGAGCCGCTCGGCTCTCGGTCGGCACCTCCATGCGCAGTTAGGACGGTTCACGGCTGCTGATAGTGTCCCGGAATGTTGTCTTCCTCCTCGGGTTTGGTGCGTTTTTGCACCTGGATATCGCTGAGCTCGGCATCGTTGAGTTCAGGAAATGTCGTCTTGACCAGGGTTGCCGCAAGCGCCGTTTCCAGCGTCTCCCGGTCATGCAGGAGCGTGCGGCTCTGCGGCTGATTGTTGACGATGAAACTGACGATGTAGCGGTGTTCAGTGGACATGGGAAACTCCTTATGTGAAACGGATGCTGCCATTGGGCAAACGGCTGGTGACCTGTGGCAGACGGCTTAATGCGTCATTGCCCATGAGTCCGAGCGCCACCGGATTTTCAGCTGAAACCGCGACAGGCGTGGTGATCACCAAACAGCTTGATGTCAACCAGCAGGTGCCTCCAAGACTGTAGGAAAGATCAGTTATGCGGTTCAGCGATGGGCTTCCCGTCAGCGTCGTCACAGGCCGAAGGGGAAGGTGTCTTCCTCGTGGCTGGTCGACGGCACCGTGCTCAGCGCCGTGATGGCATGGGTATTGGCGAACCAAAGCCACGCGTCAAATTGTTCGCCCAGGGTAGCGGCGAAGTAATGACTTTGGCGCTCGGTCTGCGGTTGGTAAATGACGCCGATGGCGCGCTCCTGCAGGCGCTGGGACAGCGCCTCACGCAGCACGACGCGCTTGGCATCACGCCAGTCATAAAAGGTGCACGGGATACCTGCTTCGATAAAGGCGCGCTCCCAACTGCGTGGCAGCGCCGGGGTGACGTCTTTGATGCGCATTGGTTGATCCCAGCCGTCGGCCGCCGCGACCGTGCCGTGGTCGGTCCCCATGCCGATCAGTACCGCGTCTGAACCGAACGCCTCGCGGCATAACTGGCCCAGCGTCAATTGACCGCTGTCACCCATCTCGGTCGCGCGGGCATCGCCGACGTGAGAGTTGTGCGCCCAGACGATCACTTTCGCGTTGCGCTCCTGTCGCGAGCGCAGCGCTTGCAGCGTTTCGAACATGTGCTGGTCGCGCAGGTTCCAGGATTCGCGATTGCCGCGATACATCGCTCGGTAATACTGCTCGGCGGCATGCACCACCCGCGCATTCTGGGTAGCATTGAACAATGCTTCACCGTCATTTTCTATGAGGCCCAGGCGTCGGTTGAGCATGGCCTGCAGTTGCTCAAGCACAGCACTTTCACAGGTGGTCATGCCGCCGACTTCGGTGAAATGTCCGTACAGCGCCGGCTCATCGTGCCAGGGCATCAGGCAGGCATACCGTTCCCGCGCTTCTCGGGCCATCGCCGGATCGGTGTCTTGTAAATAGCCGAGCACCTCGCGGATCGAATTACGCAGGCTGTACACGTCGAGGCCGCGAAACTCCACACGCTGATTGGCTGCCCGGGTTTGGTTGAAGTCCAACAGCCAGCGCGCGAACGCCTGTACGTCGGTGTTGCGCCACATCCAAGTCGGAAACCGGGAGAACGCAGCCTCATGCCAATGACCTTTGTCGCGCCCGCGGACGCAACGGTCGATCTGGTCGGCGTCCGGCCAGTCCGCCTCGACCGCAACCACGGTAAAACCGTGATGGGCGATCAGTTGCCGCGTGATCGCCGCACGCGCCTGATAGAACTCGTGAGTTCCATGGCTGGCCTCGCCGATCAACACGACCTGCGCATCGCCATAGCGGTCAAACAGAGTGGCAAACCCGGTGCTGTCGAGGTCAGAAAACGCCTCGGCATGTTCCTTCAAAATCTCGATCAACCTGTCCATTGTCGTTTCTCCTGGCGAACTTCGGGCGCCGGTCAGTGGCTTCCCCGCGAGCGATTGACGGCTAGCAAGCAACCACCTACCAGCAACGCAGCGCCGGCCACTAGCAATGCGGAGGATTTCGGCCCAGGTTTGCGCCAGCCACCTTCAACCAGGCGCTCGCCATCGGGTGGCGCGAACAGATTGCCGCTGGATGTTGGCGCCGTGGGGCTGCGCTTGAGTGCCAAACGCGTCAACCAGCCAGACAATTGCGGGAAACCAGGTATGAGAAAATGCGCCACACGTGCGACAGTAGCGGCACTCCCCACGCTCGTGGTCGGTTTGGGATTGATGGCGCACGCGACCATAGCCTTGGCAACACGGCGCGGATCATACGTGGGGGCCGGTGGCTTAAGCGCGTGCCCGGTGAAATTGGCGCCGTCGCGAAACCCGGGGGTGTCGATGACGGCCGGGTAAATATCGCAGACATGAATATTCGGCGACCCTGCGAGTTCGCCGCGCAGTGCTTCGGTCAAACCGCGTAAACCATATTTGCTCGCCGAATAAGCTGCGGCATAGGGCTGTGCCACCCAACTGCCGAGGGACAGTGTATTAATCAAAATACCACTGCGTTGCGCCTTAAAGTATGGCCATACGACATAGGCGCCGCGCAGGTAACCGAGCAAATCCGTTTGCAGCACTTGCTCATGGATCTCGAGCGGTGTGTCTTCAAAACTGCCTACTGCGCCGACGCCGGCATTATTGATCCAGACGTCGAGGCGTCCGTTACCGAAGCTGGCGGCCTGCTCGGCCAGCGCTTGCATCTGCTCACTGTCGGTGACATCGGTGCGCACCGCCACGGCAGCCGCACCGCGATCAGTGCATTCGTCGACGACCTCGGCCAGCGCAACGTCATCGCGCGCAGCCAGCACTAGCCGCGCACCCTCACTGGCGAACGCTTGTGCTGTCGCCCGACCGATGCCGCTGGAGGCACCGGTAATCACAACGAGTTTGCCGGCTATCGATGACCGCGTCTGACGCTGCGCGAATGAAGAGGCGGATGAGGAGGACGTTGAGTTCGCCTCGCTGGCCATTGACTTGGGCGTGGCGTTATCAGGCAAGAAGGGCACCTCGGTCAGTTCGAGGCGCAAGCCGTCGTCGAGGATCAATTTCAGGTTTTCAATTTTGCCGACACGTCGATTGGGGTAAGTCGGTTCGCCAGACGGGTCGAGCTGGTCGTAAATGAAATCTTGCTCCTCGAGCCAGCCCACAGCAGTCTGCAATTCGGGGCCCAGGTAATATTTACCATCCAGAAAAAAGCCAAGGAACTGCGGGGCTCGCTCGACGCTTTCAATGACGTAGCGCTCACCCGGTTTCATGCCGGTTGCTGGGTTGATCATGGTGAAGTCCTCCGCGGTTGGTTCTGGGTAGAAAACAGCGCGCATACCGGGTTTCCATCTGAAGAAGGACGACAGCATGCCCCTGTCGAAGCGGCGCTCAGGGTGATATCGGATCGCTGGCGGGGAACGTCTCTTCGACCGCTTCGTCCAGTTTCGAATCACTGACGCTGCGGTCTCCCAGCGTAATGCTGCGTTCGCAGTGACAATCGGAGGAAGGGCAGGGTGTTCCGTTCGGGTGAAGGTCTGCGCAAGCGTCGCTGCAATACTGTTTGCCGTCGCGCTCGACCGCCTTGTCGGCGGCTAAACTGCAGGTGCAATCCGGGCATGCGCAAGGGAAGTTCGGTTTGGCGTTCGTCATGATGGGTGTCTCCGGGAAAGACGTCCTCCATTCGGAAGCGTCGTTTCTAAGGGGGATCAGATCGCGTTAAACAAACGTCAGGCTAAAAAGAGTTTGTCGCCGCGGGTGCACAAACGGCAGGGGAGCAAGGCTCCCCTGCCTCTGGCGCATCAGCTGTTGCTATCACGCCCACCACCGTGGCTGCTTTCGCCACCCTTGCGACCAGCCTCAGAGGCCTTTTCCCGATCATTGGCAAAGTTACCGCCACTGTTCTGGCCACCTTTGCTACCGGCGTCAGCGGCTCTTTGCGGATCGTTTTTGAAGTTGCCACCGCTGTTCTGGCCGCCCTTGCTTCCGGCCGCTGCTGCACGTTCGGGATCGTTTTTAAAGTTGCCACTACTGTTTTGGCCACCTTTGCTGCCAATGTCCTGATAGAACTCTTTGTCATGGGAGGCCGATGTGGCTTCACCACCTTTTTTACCCGCCTCGTTTACAGACATGCCGCCTTGTTTGTCTTGTGCCATTTCAATTTACCTCGTGTTTACACAGGCGATCACGCAGGCAAACATATTCGTATATTGAATATGCTCAAGCCTCGCAATAGCTATGAATCATCTAGTATCGATTTGCTTCTTCACCTACTGCTCACTTGTCAGCCAAGTAACACTCGCCGTTTTGCAACTGCGAGACGCTTTCATGGATCGTCGGTGTAAGCCTTCAATGATCGCATCCCGCCTATTGCCTCTGGCGAATACTTAGAGCCGCAGGGCTGCCTTAGTGATCGTTAGGATTTACGCCCGCCACCATGGCTGTTCTGGCCTCCTTTGCGTCCTGCTTCCGAGGCTTTTTCACGGTCGTTGGCAAAGTTTCCGCCCGATGCCTGCCCACCTTTTCGTCCGGCCTCGGATGCTTTCTCGCGATCGTTGGAAAAATTACCCGGGTTTTTACTACCTGTAGTCATGATAGGTCTCCAATTCATTTTAAGTTTCGTTAGTTGCCCATTTTCACAACGGACACCTACTCCGATATCGCGCAGTTGGAAAATGCTTGGAGAATTTTTTGCGTACCCGATGAACGGCATCGATCCCCCAAAAAGTTATACAGGTGGCCGAATTGAGCACCGCTTCGTATAAGTTTATGATGGCGAATTGGATTGCCATAGCCGCGCGAATCGCTTCGCTTAGTTGCCCTTTTGTCGCCCTGGGAAGTGTGTATAGAACTTTAACTGCTAGTGTTTATTCAGGAGTGGTCTGCAGCTTATTGGGCATCTCTATTAAGATAAACCTCACAATAGTGGAGAGTAGAACTATGACCGGGAAACATCGAAGCGAGCATTCCTTTGCCGACGATCCACAGAAAATCAAGGGTGCGGGTAAGAAGGGCAGTAATGCCGTCGACGTCAAACTCGATCGAGCGGAAAAGGCGCGGGTGGGAGGACAGCACAGTCATGGCGGAACCCGCACCGGCAAGGAGGGCTGAAGCGGGTTTGCGGCAGCGACATATACGCCACCAGAGACGAAGCCCGAATAGGTGCGCTGGTTTTGGTTCAGCGCTTGGTTATAGGCTGGCCGGTCGGCGCGGGGACCGCTGGTTATTATTTTCGGGCGCGCGCAAGCACCTTTGGCATGTGCAGCTTGTGATCCGTTTCGCCGGCGCTGCTCGGTGTGCGCCAGTCATTGTTATTGAGCGTATGCAACGAGGACGCAGAACCACGCCGCCAAGGTCAGCTCATCTTGATGCGCGGGCAGACGTCGGGCGTGCGCAACTCCAGTCGGATAACGCACCACAGCCGGACGCCCCGCCAGCATCGGCAGCGTGGCTGTTCGCGACGATGCGCATAAACAAAGCGATGTGTTCATCCTTACGAGTCGGCCAACGAACAGCGGCGGCATGCCCATGGATGGTTCGTCGCACGCCGCCTGGCTATGACCCATGGATCCACAGTTCGCGCCACCCCACATAGGATGGGTCATAACTGGACCCGCAAGGCAGGCTGACGGAGTCAGTGTCGGTGATAATCGTGGCCGGCTACGGCGTTCAGGTAGGCCTGATCGGCCTTGATGCGCAAGTCGCGCCATTCGTTCCAAGTGATGATCCCCCGGCGATCCATCTCATCGCACTGGCGCAGCAGCTCTTCGTGATAACGGTCGGGGCATTCCATGCGTAGCGCCTGATTTTGGAAGGTTTGGTGCCAGACATCGAGCGCGCGCAGTCTGGTTTCTTCTGCAACGGACAGCAGGTTCTTGAAAGCATTCATGGCATCTGGCTTCCACGTATGTTTTCACTGGGAGCCGTGTATGCCGAAAGTGGTTCAAACGAAGTGACGAGATGAAATGCACGCCGTTCGCTCTATGCGTCGCACCCGGGAATTCAGCACCATTCCAAAAGTTCGATCTGCGCTAATTGGGCCAGCCATGAATAAGCCATCCTGCCCGGACGAATTGCTCGAAAACGATCTGGGGCCGAATGATGGCAGTTCCATGTCCCGCACTGCCGGCCGTGACGAAGCCTCGAACGCGACGACCGATTTGCAGCATCCGCTGGAAAGCGGCGAATCGGTCGACCGATATCGACGCCATAGATCAGAGACATTTGAACCGTGATCCGGATCTGAAGCCGTAATATCGAGTCGGCGAAGCGGGCCTTTGCAAGTCAGCCTCCACGCCAATATTTGCTAGCCGTTTCGCTTGTTTAACGATTTTAACCATTTGTCCTAAAAGTCGATTTTTTTTGAATTTTCTGCACCACCAATCTTTCCCAAAAGAGTAGGCAGTGTTTAACCCGTGAACGCCGCCGCGCTTATCAAGACTGAGGAGATTGGTGATGTTTCTACATAACAAGCGACTTCAATATACCGTGCGTGTTGCCCAACCTAACCCTGGTCTAGCCAACCTTTTACTGGAGCAGTTCGGCGGTGCGCAAGGCGAGCTGGCGGCGGCGTCGCGCTACTTCACTCAGGCTCTTTCCGAGGACGATCCAGGTCGCAAAGACTTGTTGATGGACATCGCCACCGAAGAACTCAGCCACCTGGAAATCGTCGGTTCGATCATCGTCATGCTCAATAAAGGCGCAAAGGGACAGATGGCCGAAGGCGTCGAGCAGGAAGGTGAGCTTTACCGCTCGCTGAATGGCGCGGGCAATGATTCGCACATCACCAGCCTGTTGTATGGCGCCGGCTCGCCGCTGACCAATTCGGCAGGTGTACCCTGGACAGCGGCATACATCGACACCATCGGTGAGCCCACGGCCGACATGCGCTCGAACATCGCTGCAGAAGCGCGGGCGAAGATCGTTTACGAACGTCTCATGAATGTGACAGATGATCCGGGCGTAAAAGAAGCGTTGGGCTTTCTGATGACCCGTGAAATCGCCCACCAATTGTCCTTCGAAAAAGCCCTGCACGCGATCCAGCCAAACTTTCCACAAGGCAAGCTGCCCGGCATGCCTGAATTCACCAACGTCTATTTCAACATGTCGCAGGGCACGGAAAGCATGCGCGGGCCTTGGAACCAGGGCGACGACTGGGAGTTCGTTGAAAGCCCATCGCCGGCCGTCGACGGTGGCGATGGTCTGGCCACGGTGCAACTGGACAACGCCGACGAAGCCCTGCTGGAAAACATGAAAATGCGCACAATGTCAGACCCCAACAGCGAGCCAGTCACCGGTGCCGACCTTGGCTCCGGTGCGCAAGCCAAGCTTGGTCTGTGACGAAGCTCAGCCGCACGCGCCGACCCGTAGTCGGCGCGCCTTGCCCATCACTGGAAATCATCAAGAGAGGATTCGACAATGGCTACTCCACAGGAAAATCTGCTCGACTGGCTGCGTGACGCCCACGCCATGGAGCAACAGGCCGAGCAGATGCTCAAGGCGCAATCCAAGCGCCTGGAACATTATCCGCAGCTCAAGGCGCGCATCGATCAGCACATTGAAGAGACATTGGGCCAGCAGAAGCTTATCGATGAGTGTGTGCAACGTCTGGGCGGCGATTCGTCGACCCTCAAGGATCTGGGCGGCAAGCTTATGGCCTTCGGTCAAGCCGTCGGCGGGACATTGATGAGTGACGAGGTGATAAAAGGGGCGATGGCAGGTTATGTGTTCGAGAACATGGAAATCGCCAGCTACACCGTGCTGATCGCGGCGGCAGAAGCGGCCGGTGACACGCAGACCCGACAGGCCTGTGAAAAGATCCTGCCGCAAGAAGTCGCCATGGCCGACTGGCTGCTCAAGCACTTGCCGCAGCTCACCGAAGCGTTTCTTGCACGCTCGGCAGACCCGGACAAAGAAGCTAAGAAATAACCATCAATGCGCGTCCGTTCCAAGCGATCGGACGCTACTTTTTCTCAAACGCTGGTCTTACCAAGCTGTTTGCGATCAGTGGCCACCGGTTGCAAACGGCTGAACTGGTCAAGACGATAGCGTTTTAAATCTCGCGCAAGCGCCCACTGACCGTGACAAAGCGCTGCTGCTTCGCTGTGAACGTCCTTGATCGAAGGACTTGCGCCGACGCAACAATCGGCCGGCCTGTGAGACTTCATGACTTGTGGAAGGTGCCCCGGATTGCTCCGCATTCGATGCCTTCGTTCACCAAGTGTTGCTCATTCAGGCGGAGGGCAGGGTCGATTCGGTGAACACGTAACCGGGGCACGGCACGCAGTGGGACAACTCGACGGTCGTCACCTGAACATTACTGTCGTGCCAGTCGTGGAGGGTTTCAACAGGAAGCAAACGGACTTCGAACGTCAGACGGGATCGAGGTCAAAGTAAGACTCACCGTCAACTACTCCTGCAAGGCTGACGGTGGAATGATGTCCAGCGCCCGGTTCCGCCCGGACAAAAAAGTGCGACCGTGCGAGTAGTGACTTTGAACGTGGCGAATCGACCTCCAATAATTCGGTGCGACCTGCGCATCCGGTAGTAAAGCTTAGAAAAACAAACGGGAAGGACTGCGCGCTTGGGCCGGGCGCTTACCAGACCACAAAACGATTAGGTCTATGCAACTTCGGGAGGCTTGGTAGGGCGCTGCAAGCTACTGATGCGCTGCGCGTGCTCGGATAGATTTGACTCACTCTGAAGCGCCTCTTCAAGGGCCTCTAGATGCCTCTCCAAGATTTTTATTGAGCCGCTTATGTTCGCAGGATCGAAAGGAATTTTTCCGCTGGCGACAAGAACCATCGCCAGTTCCCAAGCTCGCTGTGAATTAGTCATCACGCCATCTCCTTATCAACTGTTGTGCTATTCGATACCCCGGTTGCGGAACGCGAGGAAGGTGGGGGAAAGTGTTCATTGAGGGCGCTGAGATGCTCAATGGCGTCACGAAACAGCGACTCGGCCTTGTGACGTATGTGCAGGTACTCTTCGAACATTTCGCAGTCAAAGTCGGGATGCTCCAAGAGATCGAACGCGCGTCGGCTGTATGCGTTCGCCTCATCAAAAAGTCTTTCATTCTGCTCAAGCGCCAAGCGACGGCAAGCCATCAATTTTTCAGCTGTGTTATTGAATTGCATCACGGCCTTCCTTATTGAGTAGCTCCTTTGGATTAACAAGGGCAGCAGGGGAGCTGTACCTGATACCAGCAACGGGAACGAGTCCGATAAAGGTGGGACTCTTACTCTCGGCACGGGTATCAAACTTGTTATCTTTGAAATATCGATAATTTTCGAAGCGCGAGGGCTGCAAATTATCTCTTTCTTAGATGGGCGCTCGGACATGAAGTGGTGAGTCGTTTCAGCTTTCAAAAAAACTACTGGTTGGCTTTTTGCCATTTGTCAGTCTGGCAATATGTAGGTGTCGACGGCCCACCCGGTGTAGCCAAAGGCCCGTTATCGCCGGAACATAGCCAAGGCGGAAGGACAATGGATATGCTGAGCTAAAGTATAGTGACGTGCACAATCGTACTCAGCCAGTGCATGAGGATGCGGTTTTGCAAAGCAAGGTTCAGACTCTTCCCTTGGATGGTATGGCCTTGGACGGTCTGCTCGCCAAATGGTCGCGGAGCCCCATAGTATTCCCTGGCGCCAGGGGCACGTGTGTGTCGAGTAAACAATTATTCCACGACGGCATTGCGAGGGCCTGGCAACCCGCCGTGAAATAAAGTGCGGGAGGGACTCAAGGTCCGGGCGTCGACTGGCTTTTGCGCGGAGCGCCCAGCGCGCGGTGTCCGCGGTCAGTTAATCGACGCTCTCGACCCAGCGCAGTAGAGGGCTGATGTTCTCGGACTTGGTGAGGCATACAGCTATTCCGTCCAAAGCGCGGCCCATCGTGATGCTGTGAATGATCGCCTCGATGACTGGCCAGGGATGTGCGGTGCTGAACGGCTGTTCGAATGGTGTCGGAGTTAGCGCCTGCTTCAGCGTAACAACGGCCGGCGGGGCCACGAAACACGCAGTAGACGTCCGCCGTGATCTGGAGTAAGCCGCTCAACCCACTCTGCGCCAGTTGTGAAACAACAGTGCCGCGCGCCGGCCATGAGAGAATGCGTGCGCTCAGCCTTGCTCGTCTCGCCGCGTCGGCGGATGCTTTGACCGATGTGGGTCGCTATGAGCAGATGATCAATCAGGACCCGCTCCCCCAACGGATGCGTCTGTGATAGAAAAACGAACGCCGTTTGAGGGGCCACTGCATTTTAAAAATAGGACAGAAGGTCTCTATGAAAATTGTGGGGGGGTGTTGCAGATGCAGCTGCCGATGGTGAAGCGGACTATTCGGCGTTCGGCCCCGGAGACGGTCCCGCATCGAAGTCAGCCTCGAAACCAGTGTCATCTTCTGCTCCTGCAGCATCTCCCTTTGCCGCTGAACATATCCATCACCTGAATTAGTAGGGAATTCAAAAATCTATGTGTGCATTCAAGCACAGCTAGGGTTGAATACAGGCATCGGTATTTTTTCGGCGCTCCTGAAGTGTGTATAACTTCTGAGCATTGCGTTGAAGTGCAGCTGTGATGACTTCGTCTGAGTATTTATTCTCGCACTTATGACAGCGTACTTCAGAGGCTGACGAAACCAGGTGTACAAATTTATCCATAGACGGCTCGTAAGGCTGTCTGTATTCCTCGCAACTGCGGTTCGCTTGGATAAGGGGCATATTGGTCTCCTCCTTGAGTGGATCGAGTATTCACAATCAGATATAAGATCTTTTTTTTCAACAAAAAAATACAAAATTTCAAACAAGCAATTATTTGATATTCTAACGCCACTATCGCCTGTCGTTTTTTTGGTTGGGGTCGTTGCATAACAAGCGAAGCGTTCGATGGTGGCGGTTGTGCCGAGCGATCATGTCGACAGAGCTTTGAGCCGGCTGCAACGTTCAGGGATGCAGGCTCGGACCGACCGCCCGACGTTGTAAACTGGGCCTACGTCGCTGGCGCGAATAGTCGTCAACGAATGCGAGGTTTGAGACATGATCGATTCGTTGGTCGATCAAGGGCTCAGCGTCAAGCATAGGGCGCTCGCTGTGACGCAAATTGCTTTGATGGGTGGACGCCTGCTCAACTGATTTTCGGAGTCTTTAATTTTAGTATCGATGTGTTATTCCCCCGAGCAGCACAGCCGCTCAATCAGTTCAATCAGGACATCATGAGAGACGGGCTTGCTTACATGGTGATTGAAACCTGATTCGGCCGTTTCATTACGGTCAGTTTCGGCCCCATAACCCGTCAGCGCAATGGCCGGGGTTTGTCCTAAATGCTTCATCTCACGAATTTTTTTAATCAGTTGGTGGCCATTCATTACTGGCATGCCTATGTCCGAGATGATCAGGTTATAGACATTAGTCTGTGCGGCATTGAGCGCTTCTTGTGGATCGCCGAAGGCGTTCACCTCGGCGCCCTCCATCTCCAGCAGCATGTGCAACACTTCAAGCACATCTCTGGAGTCATCCACCAGTAATACCTTCAGTCCGCTCAGGCGCTCATCTGCGGCTGTCGTCGAGTTGTCGGCCTCATTTTGTTTTTGGGATTCACAAAGCGGCAGCAACACCGAAAACGTACATCCGTAACCCAAGCCCTTGGAGCGGACACTGACCGAACCATCGTGCGCCTCCACCAACTGGCGGACTAGGGACAATCCGATACCCAATCCTTCACGCTGATGGGGCTGGTGGTGGTTTTCCGCCTGCCCGAACAGATCGAAAATTTTCTCCATGTTTTCTTCGGTCAGACCCGCGCCGCTGTCAATCACGTCAAATTGGGCATACCCGTCTACACGGCTGACAACCAGCTGCACACACCCTCCGGCAGGAGTGAACTTCAAGGCGTTGTTAACAAGGTTCCAGATCACCTGTTCCAAGCGCGTGGGGTCCGCATCCACCATGACCGGCACGTGCTTTGAAATATCCAGCGTCACCTGACAATGGTGACCGGCTGAAAGCACAACGTTGTAAATCTCCTGCAGTGCGCTGGTCAGGTCAACTGGCTGTTTTTTCAGCTTGAGCTTGCCGGTACGCATACGCGCCACATCGAGCAAGTCGTCAATGATACGCGCCTGGCTGGACACCGCGTCGCAGATAGTATTCACGGCCTTGATCGCTGGGACTGTAGCCTTGGTTGCAGGCAAGCGACGCAGCAATTCGGCGTTCAGTTGGATCAGGTTCAACGGGTGTTTGAGTTCGTGCGACATCACCGCGAAAAATTCATCCTTGAGATGGCTGTTGGTTTGGGTTTCCATCAGACGCTGGTTCTGCTCATCCTGGGTGCGTTTGTGGCCAGTGAGGTCGCGGGCAATCTTGACGTAGCCTTGCAAACTGTTGCTCTTGAGTTGGGTGACTTCACCACTGCAGTAAAACTGGCTTCCATCCTTGCGTACGTGCCAGCGTTCATCCTCGCCACGTCCATGCTCGCGGGCTGCGCGCAACTCGTTCTCAGGGACCCCACCGGCGCGGTCTTCGGGAGAGAAAATCAAATCGTAGTAAGCGCCGAGCACTTCTTGCTTGGTATAGCCAAATATCAGTTCGGCCCCGGTGTTCCAGTCGGTGATTAGACCATCCTCATCCAGAATAATGATCGCAAAGTCATGGGTGCTCTCGGCGACCAGACGCATGCGCTCTTCACCCAGGCGCAACTCCTCTTCAGCGTGGCGCCGCTTGGTGATGTCGATGAATGTCAGCACTGTGCCATCGATGTGGTCTTCGCTCGAGCGATAGGGCAGCAAGCGCGCGATGTACCAGCGGCCATCCTTACTGCTGATTTCACGTTCGATCATGCTGAGCGATTCAAATACCGACGTGGCGTCTTCGGCCATTTCCGAGTAGTTGAGGCGGTGTGTGATATCCATCAGCGAGCGTCCGGTATCAACCGGCAACATGCTGAAGATGTCCGTTGCGCGCGGGGTAAACCAGCGAATGCGCATGTTGCGATCGACGAACACGGTGGCAATGTCGGTGGAGGCTATTAGGTTGGTCAGGTAGTCATTGACTTGGTCGGTCTCTTCAACCTTGGTTTTGAGTTCGAAATTGACTGTCAGCAGTTCTTCGTTGATCGACTGCAACTCTTCCTTGCTGGTCTCTAGCTCCTCGGTAGCGGAGCGCAGCTCTTCGTTGACCGCTTGCAGCTCCTCGTTGGAGGCTTTGAGTTCTTCGCTGGAGAGTTCCGATTGCTCGATAGTTTCCTGCAGGTGCTGCTTGGTGCGGTGCAGTTCGCGCTCCAGATGGCTCATTATTTGGACTTCGGCGTGGCTGGTGTTTTCGTCATCAAGCGGTTGCCGGTCGATATGCCGCTCTTTGAAGATGACCAGTGCATAGTCGCTTTCGGTCGCTTCGTCGTGGTAAGGAAGGGCCGTGATATCAATTAGGTAATGGTTTTCTCCGCGCGCGATGCGCACTTTGCGCGACGTCACGGCAGCCCCCGACTGCTGGGCCTGAAACAGTGTAGTGCGGATATCGAGGCGCAAGTCAGGGTGCGCCAGGGCCAACAAGCTTCGCGTCATTTCCCCTGCCACATAACGCAGAAAGCTGCCCGCGCCCTCGCTTATGTGCAAGATGTCACCATGGACATCGACAATCACGCTGGGCGGCGCGGCTTTTTCCAAGGCACGAAGATGAATATCCGCGAACGAAATCTTGTTTGATGTCTTGGTTTCAGCCACAACGGTTAGGGCGTTAGATCGCACGTAGCCGCTACGGGGCATGGAGGGCGCTCGGCGCATGGCGCTCGAACCGGCCCGTACACGAAAAATGCGGTTGCGCTTGTCCACCGGCACAAATAAATCCTGGCAGCCGTCCGCTGATTCCGATGACCCCAGAAACAAATAGCCGCCAGGTCGCAGCGCGAAATGGAACATTTGAAGGATATCGCGCTGCACCTCGCGATCCAGGTAGATCAATAGGTTCCGGCACACGATCAGGTCGATTTGCGAGAAGGGCGGGTCGGCCAACAAACTGTGTTTAGCGAACAGAACTTTTTCGCGGAGCTCCTTGCGCACCCGATAGTGCTGATTTTTTTCCTTGGCAAAGTACTGGCGCAAGCGAGACGGTGGCACGTCTGTGATGATCGCCTCGGGATATACACCATTGCGACCATGGGAAATCGCGCGTTCATCGATGTCGGTGGCAAACACCTGCATCTTTGCGCTGCTGGCATCCTGTGCCAATTGATCCGTCACCAGCATCGCAAGGCTGTAGGCCTCTTCCCCAGTGGAGCAGCCAGCCGACCATACGCGTACCTCTTCGCGATGTGGAACGGCGTCTTCCAGTGACTTTATCAAGTTTGGAATAACGTCACGCTCAAGCGCTTCGAAGGCCTCGCGGTCACGGAAAAAGTTAGTCACCCCGATCAGCATATCGCCGAGCAAGGCCTTGGTTTCTTCCGGGTGGCCTTGAAGGTAATTGTAGTAGGCGGTGAGATCCTGCTGGGCGTTGACTTGCAGGCGTCGCTCAATGCGGCGTAATACGGTGGCGCGTTTGTAATGCTTGAAGTCGTGCCCAGTAGTGGCACGCAGTTGGGTCAGAATATCAAGCAGTACTTGTTCCGCCGCGGCCGCATCGCGTTCGGTGGCGGGGGAAAGGGTATTGATCTCGGGGTCATTGGCCGTGGGCAGGATAATCGACTGAGCGTTGCGCCACAGATCTAAAAGCTTCTGTGGCATCTCCACCACCGGCAGCACCAGATCGACCATTTGGGTTTCGATCGCAGCGAGCGGCATGCCATCGAACTCGGCATCTTCCGGCGTTTGTGCCAGGGTGATGCCGCCTTGCTCCTTGATGCGCGACAGCCCCACAGCACCATCAGTGCCGGTACCAGACAAGATCAGGCAGAACGCGCGATCTTTGTGGGTATCCGCCAGGTCTCGGAAAAAGAGATCAATGGCGATATGCGAGCCGCCTTGGCGTACCGAGGGTGAGACGGACAGATAGCCATCATTCATCGTCAAGTGCTGGGCGGGTGAGATTACATAGACCCGATTCTTTTCGATGGACGTAGTGGCATTGACTTGGAGCACCGGCATGCGAGTCGACTGCTGGATGATCTTATCCGCCACGCTCTCGTGATCGGGCGACAGGTGCAGTATCACCACAAAAGCCATGCCGCTGTCTTGAGGCATGTGTTCGAAAAACGACCTCACCGCCTGCAGCCCACCCGCTGATGCACCAATGCCGACCACCGGAAAAGCGAGGTGGCTGGGGATCAGATCTTTGCGTTGCGGTACATTGGGGGACCGCTGAGGTGCAAACTTCATAAATACTAACCTTGGATAACATCGCAAGACGAATAAAGCACGATTTCCAGCGAAGAAGAGGGCAAAAAGAATGACGGAATATAGCTGAAAAGGCGCCCGCGATAGAACGCTTCGACCCGACGTGGCAAATCCAGCGACTCTGTACCCTTCGGTTGAGGCATGAAACCTCGCTTAGGTTTGTTCGAACTGACGAGTGGTTCAGCATTTTGGCGGCTATCGTATTTTCTGCCCGTTGGTCTGACTCCCTTACAGTCCACCCTGCAAGACTCAAGCGTAGAAGGTACATTCATGGACGGCTATCCAAAACCACCTTTTCAGTCTTGGCGGCATCACGGCTGGTAAATGTCGCATATGGGTATCTGCTAACCCATGCAATTACCCGTGTAATGCCGAGCTAAGGGCCATATTTGCGCGCTGATTAAGCGACGGCATGGGGCTGCGCCACTCACTGGCCAATGACAGAGTATTAATCAACCCCGCTTTTTTGCGTCTTCAAATAGGCCCAGGCCACATTGACATCAGAAAGATAACCCGACAGATCCGTTTGCAACATTTGCCCATGGGCTTCCAAGAGGATGTCGTCGAAATTGGCTGCGACATTGACAACAGCATTATTGACCCAGGATAAATCCACCAATACTCGACGTTCGATCCGGATCTTGAAACCGCGTATCGTTCGCCGTGCCGCATTCTGGTTGCTGAGTCGATCAGCATGACATCTTTCCATCCCGTGTCTTGCGATAAAGAGCTCCGCAAAATGGTCGTTCAATCCAAATAATCGAGGCACTGTCAGTGTCAGTGTCAGTGTCAGTGTCGGTGCGGTGTTTGGGTTGGATCGACGATCTGAATGATGTTGCCCTGCTGCCATGCATCTGCGCCCGGTGCAATTGCCGGAGCAACTATGTCAGCGCGCGCTTTCTTTTTCTTGGCGCTGTCGATTTCCAGCCGTTGATCCCGTTGCATGATCATGTTTGGGTCCGCCTGACCTTCTGCGGTGAACCCCATCATGAGCTGAGGTACTCCCAGCGGTAAGTGTTTATTGAGATCGGTATGCCAGGTGTGCCAGGTCTTGCCATAGGTATGCACCAGTTTTTTCATCAGTGCATGTTCGGCCACTTCAGGGATGCCTGGGGCGATCAGTTGCCCTGATTTCACCTCATGCACATGGCTGTGCCATAGGGCTTTCTCAGCCGGGGGCAGGGTGTTGAACAGGTGCTCGCTGACGATGTATTCGACGCCCATGAGTTTGGCATCCTTGCGGGTGCCGTCGTAAATCACACACTGGATCACTTCTTCATTGAGAATCGCACAGTAGTGATGAGCTTCCATTTGCATTTCGAGGCGACCGTTATAGAAGTGGAATCCATCCAGGTACGCATTCAGGGCCTCCACCGGAGGGCGCGACTGGAGAAGGGCCGCGCCGGCATCCAACGTTTGAGTCGTGGGCGTTTTAGGCTTTCCGGGTGCCTCGACGTTTGAGAAGGAGGTGGTGCCCGCGCAGGCGCTGAGCAGAGTAAAGGAGGCTACCCAAAAGAGTGATTTGGCTGCCTTACCGGTTTCAATGTCTGTCATCGGAGATTCCACCTGTCGTTCCTTTAAGAATGAATGATTCAAGCCAGGCTTGACCTTGTAGTGGTTGGAAAGTTGGAGGGGGGACGCGTTCAAAACTTTGGATATTGCATTTGAACGCCCAATGATTCCGCCAGTCCTTGTTAAGGGCGGCGTTGGGCAACTGCTGCTTTCAACACGGTCCCTCTTTTGGATAGGAGTATCAGACAAATGAAAATCACCGAAGGGCAGGATTTGGCGTTGCTTTCGCAGTTATTGCTCGCGCGCGGACCGGGAGGTCAAGAGGATGAAGTGCGCGCTATTTGTCATGAGTATTTGAGGCCTTTGTGCGACGACGTATGGGTTGATCCGGCGGGAAATGTCGTTGGTCTGATCAAGGGCAAGCAGAGAGACGGCATTGCAGGTCGTGCTGTCAAAGTCATGGCGCATATGGATGAAATTGCGATGGTTGTTAAACGCATCGAAACTGACGGCTCATTGCGGGTGACCGCGCTGGGTGGGGCGAATCCGGTTAATTTTGGTGTCTGTCCGGTGGATATTTTGGGGGATCAGAAAATAATTCCAGGGGTCCTGTCCTTTGGTTCGATGCACGCTACGCGTAACACCGCCCAGGGAGCTGATGTGCTATCCGGTAATGTGCATTGGAGAGACGTTCACGTGATCACGCGTTCCTCGGTTGAGAAGTTGAAGGCCCACGGTATCAGAGCGGGGAGCCGGGTAGTGTTGAGTCGCCATTGGCGTGAGCCATTTCGAGTGGGGGACGCTATTGCTGCGCATTTCCTGGACGACCGGGCACCTATCGCCGCGGTAATCCAAGCCGTGCAGAGACTTGATCAACGTCGGCTGGAGCTCGCGTGCGATGTGTATTTCGTATTCACCACGCTCGAAGAAGAGTGCAATGCCGGGGCCATGTATGCAGCAGCGACATTACCTGGCGATACTACGATCGCCGTGGAGGTTGGCCCTGTAATGACGGAATATGGGACGCGTCTTAGTATTGATCCAATCATCAACACGGGTGACCAAAAAAGTTATTACACTCGATCAGTGGTGGACGGTTTAGCGACTGCCGCGCAACGCTGCGGCTATACCCCTCAACATGCGCTGTTGGTAGATTTTGCCTCCGATGCCAGCGCTGTCATGAGCAACGGAAGTTCGGCCCGCGCCGGTTGCTTGGCCATCCCAACAGAAAACACACATGGCTATGAACTGATCGTGGATGGAGCGATTCAGGCATGCGCGGCGACTTTGGCCGAGTACCTCACAACGCTCTGAACAGTGCACGGGCGGTCCTGCCGATTGCTGTCACCCCGCCGAGAGGCAACGGGATGCTCTTGCAGAATCAGCTGAAGCCCTAATTCCCGCCAAACTAGCTCAATGAAGTACCGAACATATAATGCCGCATCAGCGTGACTCCTTTCCCATGCCCCCCTGCCGCAACGGATAGTCGCCTGGGCTCTGCCGGAAAAGCGGTGTCGAACTCATTTTCTGGCGTAATCACCAGCGGTCTTCGTCACTCGTTTCTTTGGCTTTTCGCTCGACTTCATAAAGCCCCCTAAATCGAGTGAAACGCCTGCTCCGCCAACTAGTTTTTATTCGCCACGTGCAGGTGGCGGCGCGCATGGGCCATACAGCTAATTTCGGTGATGCTTAACTTAAAGCTGGTCTTGTAGCCTGCGAAGCCGCCGTCATAACCTTCGGCCTTGATCTGCTAGAAAAGTGCTTTGGCGCTTCTGCGATTGTGCTTTGCCCGAAACGACTCGGCTTTCAGCGCCTGTTCCAGGGTATCCTGGAAGAAGATGAGTTTGTTGAAGCTCGCGCACCGCAGGTACGCCGGCTGAGTTACTTCGGACGCGCAGACCTATTTTGGACGGTGTTTCTCGATAGCCCGGTACGCTTGGGTATCTGTGCGGCGAGAGTTTGTCGCGGAAATACATCCGCCGGATTTTCACAACATTTCCATGCTGAGCACCTGTGTTCCTGCTCGGAAAGTGAGCAGAAGTTAACCTTCCACCAAAACACATCTTCCCGATTCCGGCGCTCAGGGCAATGATGCCAAATCAATCCAAAGTGGGCACCTGAAATGCTCATACCGGCACAGTCGCATTAGTTTTGGCTAAGGTCAGTGATCCCACCACGCGTTGCGAGGTGTGGTTGCCTGCGATAAAAGGCATGAATAGCCCAAACCACCCCTACGAATAGCAACCCTGTCCCAAGCGCTTCCATAGGAGAGGGCCAGCGTTGGTTGATGAGCAGGCCCATCGTGGATGCATAAATGGTTCCGCTGGCGATCAATTGCCCGCTTAGCGCCAGAGGTAGACGTCGAGTGGCGATTGACCATGCCCAGGCACCTGCAAGGGTAGCCCCTAACCCCTGAATCAATCCACAGACTATTAGCGCTTGAGTACCTGCTAACCCGCTCGGCTGGCTAGCGAAGTGGGATAGTTTCAAGTACAGCCCCACTGGGATGAAGGCCATCATTTCGACGCTGCACATGAAGATCAGCATGGCTGACCACAACATGGGGGACATGCTTGGGCGTTGAGCCAAAGCACTCTCATTGAACAATCCAAAACAAGTCCAAAACCCGATTGCCATTAACGATGCGAGCAGCCCAAGCAGAATCGAATCGGTCGGGAGCACCACCGTTGAGCTGCTAAAATCAAACACGCTCAGATTGACCAAACTTATTCCCAACGCCGCGACCAACAACGGCCCGGCAATGGCGCGCCAGGGCACGCTGGAGCTTCGCATGTTGCCGGCAATCGCGAGCACAATCGGTACTGACCCCATCATAACCGGAGGGATCACCGGCCCAGCTGCCAAGACCGCAGTGGTGATCAGGAAGAAGTAGCCGATGTATCCTAGGAAGCCCAGCAGTGCGGCACAGGCCCAGTCGCTCAATCGCAGTTGCTGCACTTCGCTACGGTAAACAAACAGTAGGAACAGGCTACCTAAACCGGCAAAGGCATAGCTCACCACAGCCAGATCAAAAAGGCTGTAATCGCCGACCAAACCCGGAAAGATGTAGAGCAGCGACCATGAAAACGTGGCGGCAATGGCCGCCAATAAGCCTAGGGTCATACGTTCTGCTCCTGCTGGCCCTGCTTCCGGATCCAACAATGAGCTACATGTCGAGCGGTGTCGAATACCCGCACGTCCTGGCCCATGGCGCCCCTGACAAAACTGCCCTCCAGCAAGATGAAGAGCCCCTCAGCAACTACGTCAGGGTCGCTTATACCGGCGCTCATGGCCAAGGCAGTAAGATTTTCGCGTATCCCTTGCTTATGCCTGCTCACTGCCAAATGCACAGGGTGACTAAACTGGGGGAATTCAGCCGCACTGTTGACGAACAGGCACCCGCGTTCGCTATCTTGCAAAAGAAAGCGTTGATACAAATCGAAAAAAGCGAGCATGCCACCGACCGGGTCAGGATGCCCTGCCAAAGTGTGCGCTACCTCTTCACGCCAGCGTCGGTCACGCTCCTCAAGGCAAGCCACAATCAGAGCATCCTTGGAAGGGAAATGGCTATAGAGTGTCATCTTGGTAACACCCGCCATCGCGGCAATAGCCATCACACCAGTCATGTATATGCCTTGTGACAGAAACAGCTTCAGCGCGGAATCAATCAAGCGTTCACGGGTATTGTCCAATTTAAGGCGCTCCGGCAAAGATACGAAGCTGACTATACTGACCGGTAAGATTTGGGGACATCCAAATACGACCTGAATCATGGCCGCTACGACACAGGCGGCAGCAGGGCAGTAAATTGTGGGATTTGGCCAATCAGGATGTTCGTCACACAGCGTTTAATGGGCAGCAGCGATCATGCGCTTGATCCAGTCAGCGCGGCTGACGGGTCACGATGCGTCTGCGTATCTGAAGGACGTTCTGACACGTCTGTCGACGCAGCGGGCAAGTGAGATTAGTCGATTGTTACCCGATCAGTGGCGACCGGCGTAGTGGCAAACGGTGCGTCAATACAGGGACGTTGGCTTTCTTGGCTTTCTTGGCTTTATTTCCAGCGCCCTTGATAAAAACTCTTCTCTCCGATTCATAGGATTCTCCAAAATTAGACAAAAAGTATTAATCCACCTACCAAAATCGGCTTGTGAAAGGATCGTTTATGAGTCGGCGGGCTGAATAATCGCATTAGACGCATTCATAAAAACATCCCAGCTTTGGTAGGCATCGTGTTGCCTCTTGCTGGCAAAATCCCAGTCCGGCCCCGATACACATCTGGAAGAAACCAGCGTCATCATTCCCATAGTAGCGGCGTCGAGCTCTATCAGGAGCTCGTGTGATTTGATCCTGAAATCTTCGATCGATGCCATTAGCCTTGCCTCGGAGCGGAGTTCACCGCCATTAAGAAACAACTGCTCCTCGGGCGGTGGAGTGCGGAGACGCCAGATAATTCATACCGTCTGACCGCTGGCCCGTTTTGCTCGAACCAGTCCCCCACCAGCCACGCCAAAGCTCGCTTTCACACTGCAGCATTCAAAAGCGCTTACACTGAAGCTTCAACCATAAGCAATCTGGAGAAGGAATCTCGCAAGTGAGCGTGCGTTTAGCTGAACAATTGCCAACAGCCGGGCATATAATCGCCATTGAGGACAATCCGGTGGTGCGGATGCTGCTTGAAGAAACTCTTGCTGAGCTTGGTTTTTCATCAGCGGCTTTCGACAACGCAGCCGCAGCTTTGACCCACCTCGTAAGAATCAAAGGTGAGTGCATCTTGATCATCGCGGACCAAGGGCTTCCGGGAGGAATTCAGGGATCTGAATTCATCCGACTGGTAAAAGAACAATGGCCTTTGATCCCGTCGATTCTCACTTCTGGCTATGCCGTCGATGAACAGGTGATCCACCCCTCGACGATTTTTCTGCGTAAGCCTTTCACACTCGATCAATTGGAAATGACCATTGGTTCTGCTCTCCAACAGCAACGTCCACTGGCGTGAAGTGAGAGATATCACTGGCTTGATGGGTACTCTGGGTCAATTTCTTCCCGTCGCCATCGGCAGCTAAGGGGCCAGAGTGCGTAAAAATGGACGTCTAGCCGCATTACATTAAAGGATGCTCGCCAGCAAGCCAAGGCGCATCAGCAATGCGAAGGACAAGCCGATCACACAGGTACGATTGCGCTGCTCGGGGGAGATGGTCTTCTCATGATGGTGATGAATACGAGGTTATCGATGCCGAGCACCAGCTCCAGCACGATCAAGGTCGGCAAGCCCAGCCAGGCCGTGGGGGCACGATTCTGTTTGCGTTTCTGTTGAAGAATGCCAGCAGCAACCTGAAACATTTCAAGCCGCCGTTGAACCGGGTGATAGAAATTGGTACTCAGGTTGAGATGTAAGGGGCTGATACGGGTACACGGGCGAATCGACAAGTTTAAGCCAGGCAGGTAGGCATTGGAACGCTCCTTTCAGCGCTTACTCGGACCACCAACCTTTTTCCACTTGGCCGTATTGTGTACCACTGAACCAGCTTTCCAGCTGCACGTCTAAATTGGTGATCTGCGTGAGATTATCCTGGAGTGGATCTAAGAGGTCAGCCTGCTTGTGAGCCCAATCAATCCATCTCTGGGCCATTTCGGGATCTGCCAGAGAAGCAGATTTAAGGCGATCTTTACAAAAAATCTACACAACGGGGAAGTGATAGAAACGAAAGGTAGGAACCATCGCCTACTGAAGCAGTGGAAAGACCAGTACGGGGCAGGGAAGTGGAGGCTTGGCTGGGGAAATAGCCAAAACCCGGCGAGCTCATGATCCATTTGCCTAGAAAGCCTCGCTTAGCGGGGCTTTTTTTACAGTGACCCTATTCAGGTCAAGATCGAAATTACGCATTACTCGACCTCTTGATTTTCGAATGAGTGCCACAATCGCAACCCTGTCTGCCATCTGATCATGCGGCAATAAAATGCGTTTATTCAGCGAAGCAGAATTCGACTTGCTGGGACTTCATCACTGAGCGACGAATTGAGGGCTCAGTAGAGGGGCGTGGAATTAGTGACTCAGCCCCCGACGAAATCGCCAGATTCTCAAGTACACCCTCGTGGGCTAGATCCGCCAGTTCCTCTTGGGTACGACGCAGCAAAGCGTTTACGGACTGACCTGACTCGGCGCAAAGAGTAATAGCCACCAGAGTCAGAGGATTCACACTGAGTGAGCCACTCAAAGCCGTGATCATCTCTAGCGTTGGGCTTGACTGGGCTCGCTCTAATTTTGAGATGTATGTTCGACTGCTGACTTCGGCGAGATTTCTCTGAGTCAATCCTCTGCCGGCGCGCATCGCTTTAAGCACAGCAGCAAAAGCATTTTTGAGCGACATAAACACGTTCCTGATTCGAGCCTACCTCTTTGAGCGTCGATACGCTGGAGAGAGCCATTCTAGACGACCCGAAGCCTATCACGGTATCGCATGCGCTCGATGTTCCTGAAGCCTGCGGCTTGCCAGAGTAAGCTGCGCATGGATGGTGTCGTCGAGGGTGCAGCGTTGACGATGGGAGCGTGGGTAAACCGGCACCAAGGCGCGCAACAGCAGAGATGGTGATCATCTTGCTGCTTCTGGGCGATAAATCCGTCATCGTAAAATGGCCCGCTTCGGAGCCGGAAGGCTGCGCGTGTTTTATTCTTGGCCTAGCCCAATGATTCGCGTCGATGCCATATGGCTTGCTACCGAGCCCAGGGACATGCGTGCCGGCACTGAGACCGCATTGGCCCGGGTGGTCGCGGTGTTCGGTGCAGCGAAGCCGCACTGCGCCTACCTCTTTGCCAATCGCCGGGCCTACCGCATGAAGGTGCTGGTGCATGACGGCATCGATATCTGGCTGGCGGCGCGCCTCTTGAACCAAGGTAAGTTTCATTGGCCAGGCATCCATCGTGGAGCGGAAGTCGAACGCTACATGTTAACCAGCTTTCCAACGTGTTAACTGCACAGGTTTACACATCAGAGAACTGGTTAACAACGGTGAGGGGGGCTTTGGTGTATCGTTAGCGAATAACTACGTAGAGAATCAACATGTCCAAGCTCGCAGAATTTCGCCAACTCGAAAAACACCTCGCCGAACAGCTCGAAGCCCTCGAAGCCCTCAAAGGCGACGCTGGCCTGAAGCAAGAAATCGAATTTGAAACCAAACTCCGTGCCTTGCTGGCTAAGTACGGCTATAGCTTGAAAGACATCATCAATCTGCTTGACCCACAGGCCGGTCGTCGTGCTCCAACTGCCCAGCCGCAATCGGGAGCCCGCAAGCCTAGACAGGTGAAGGTTTACAAAAACCCTGAGTCTGGTGAGGTCGTGGAAACCAAGGGTGGCAACCACAAAATATTGAAAGAGTGGAAGGCAAAATACGGCTCCGACAAAGTGGAGTCCTGGCTAACCAAGTAATTTTTGAGTACAAACGGAGGGCTCGAAGAGGGCTCTCTTTATTGATGCGTGCTGAATGGTGCTTTGGGGCAAAGAAGCTAAGCTGAGCCTTTCCATCACAACGCGCTCGATAGCGAAACCTGAATAGGTAATTCGACGCTTGGTAAATCAGTTTCTAGAGCCGCTAGGCACTCTGAAAACTGTAAAACACTCCTTCATTCATATGAGTGGAGTTAGTTCGATGGTCCTTACCAATACGGCGATCCGGCAGGCCAAATCTCGCGCCAAAAACTACACCCTTTCTGACTTTGATGGCCTTGCGCTTCGTGAATACCAAGGGTACCAAGAGCTGGCCCTTCCGCTTTTTCTTGGACGGTAAAGCAGCTTCGTACTTCACTCGGTACCTATCCTGAAATAGGGCTACGCGATGTTCGCGTTCTGCGTGATATCGCCAGGGCGCCGGTTGCGAAAGGTATCGATCCCCGTGATCAGCGTCGCCTTGAGCGCAATGCCAAACTGGTGGCCCTGGATAGTACAAGCCGTGCTGAACTCGGTTATGCCAACTCTTTCGGTCCACCGTCGCAGGGCTTGAGCAAGACCGCTCGCAACACATCTGAATGCCAAGATCGTGTCCTTGGGCTTCTCGCCTCAACGTCATTGCGCCGATCGACAGCACGACGAGCTCCCTCAAACCGAATCCGCACCCTTCGCGGGGCTGGGGCGTTATCGCCTTCTATTCCATCGAGCCTATCAGACAAGGCAGGATTTCCGGAACCTCTCATCTTTTTGCTTCCCGCGGAGTGTGCGCCTTTGCCTTCCCGTGTGAATCATGTTTCAGGGAGAACCATTTCAGCCATGAGTGACATGATGCCCTGGAAGCGACCCGGACGAGTTACTAGCGCGCTGCGTTAGTGGTTGGCTGGGACCGTAACCTCCGCGAAGCAGCAGAACGGCCCCTGCACTGTTCGACGCATCTTCGTCGTCGTGATGCCGACCAGGAACTGTCTTGTATGACATCCATTAAGCAATAGTTTCAAGTCAGGGCAAGTCGTGGCGCAGGTGTCTTTCGCGTTGCTCCTCGCGTTCTTTGGCCTCAATACACAGGCTTGCGGTAGGCCGTAGCAGCAAACGCTTGAGTCCGATGGGCTCACCCGTCTCCCGGCACCAGCCATATTCTCCGCGGGCCAGGCGGTCCAGTGCTCGATCGATTTTATCCAGCAGCTTCTTTTCTCGCTCCAACAAGCGCAGTTGCCATTGACGCTGCTCTTCAGCGCTACCGATGTCGACGGGATCGCTATTGGCTTCGCATTCGCGCAAACCTTCGAACTCTTCGGCGATACGCGCCTGTAGCTCGCCGCGTTGGTTCAACAGCAGAGCACGAAAGAAGTGCTGCTGCTCCGCATTCATATAGTCCTCTGCCGGCAGCGCGAGCAGCTCGGCCTCGGTAAGTACAGTGGGCATGGGGATGGACCGCTCCTATTGATTTTAGCCAGCCTTGAAACGACGAAAACCGATAAATATGTGGAAGTCGCAGAGGATGCGATTGCCTCGGATCGCCGAAGCTTCCTTCGTGCCCAATAGCTGACATCAAAGAAAGATTTCCTATAATGTTATAGTGTAACATTATGGCGATGAAGCAGTTGGGCAACGTCGCCCGCTCTAACGAAACTTCAGCCAATCTCAGGGCGGCTTTGATCGGTCCTGATGCTGGCTCCAGGTCAAAACTCGACTCCGATACGGTTCCAGACTCATGAATTTATGGCTCGAACTCGAACAGAAACGGTGCGGTGATAATTTGCCTCTGGCCACCGTACTGAACGCCATCCCTTGGAACGCTGACGGGTTGATCGGCGCCATCGCCCAGCGGCACAACACAGACGAGGTCCTGATGCTGGCATGGATGAACCGTGCGGCGCTGGATGAGACGCTCGCCACCGGCCAGGTTTGCTACTGGTCGCGCTCGCGCCAGCAACTGTGGCGCAAGGGCGAGACCAGTGGCAACCACCAACGCCTGATCGAAGCGCGTCTGGACTGCGATGGCGACGCCATTCTGCTGCTCGTCGAGCAACAGGGCCCGGCCTGCCACACCGGGCGACCCAACTGCTTCTACAACGCCATCCGCAATGACCGGGTGACAGTCATCAGCGTGGCGCCATGAAGCGCCTGTTGATTGGCCTCGTACGTCTCTACCAATTTCTGATCAGCCCCTTGCTCGGGCCGCGGTGCCGCTTCTATCCGAGCTGTTCGCATTACGCCATCGAAGCCGTGCAAAGCCATGGCGCATTTCGGGGTGCCTGGCTGGCTGTGCGTCGCCTGGGGCGCTGCCATCCTTGGCATCCGGGGGGGTATGACCCGGTGCCTGCGCACAATCCAACTACAGAGCAGAAGCCATGATTCGCAAAAACCCTTCCGGCCATTTACCGGTCATTGCCGAGTCCGCCTACGTGGATAAAACCGCGATCATCTGCGGCAAGGTCATTATTCACGACAACGTTTTCGTCGGCCCCTATGCGGTGATACGTGCTGATGAAGTGGACGAAACCGGTGATATGCAACCCATCGTCATCGGGGCCAATTCCAACATCCAGGATGGGGTGGTCATCCATTCCAAGTCCGGTGCAGCGGTGACTATCGGCGAGCACAGTTCCATTGCGCACCGCTCAATCATCCACGGCCCTTGCCAGGTTGGAAATCGGGTGTTTATCGGCTTTAACAGCGTGTTGTTCAACTGCACCGTTGGCGACGGTTGCGTGGTACGACATAACGCGGTGGTCGACGGTTGCGATCTGCCGGCTGGTTTTCACGTCACCTCCACTCAGCGTATCGGGCCAAAGACCGACCTGGCCAGCCTGCCGCGTGTCAGCGTCTCGGCCAGCGAGTTTTCCGAGGACGTGGCGCGCACCAACATCGATCTGGTGCGCGGCTACAAAGCCCTGCAGAACGAGTTCTGAGCATGAGCAGCGTAGTCATCCGCAACGCCCGCCTGGTCAATGAAGGACGAGAGTTCGACGCTGATGTATGGGTGCGCAATGGCCGTATCGAACAGATCGCCAGCAGCATGGGCGGGCGCAATGCCGACGTCGAAATCGACGCCGCTGGCCAGTTCCTGCTGCCGGGGATGATCGACGATCAGGTGCATTTCCGTGACCCCGGCTCGCCGGCAAAAGGCAGCTTCGCCACCGAATCTAGCGCGGCGGTAGCCGGCGGCATCACCAGCGTGATGGATATGCCCAACACCAATCCGCCGACCCTGAGCCTGGAAGCCCTGGTCGCCAAGGAGCACCGCGCCGCATCCTTTTCCAAAGCCAACTACGGTTTTCACTTCGGCGTCAGCAAGGACAACCTGGACACCGTTGCCGCCCTGGACCCCAACCGCGTGGCCGGGGTGAAGGTGTTTATGGGCGCATCCACCGGCGACATGCTGGTCGATGACCTGCCCTCCCTGGAGCGCCTGTTCGCTAACTGCCCGACGATTCTGCTGACCCACTGCGAGTACACGCCACGTATCCGCGAACGCGAAGCCGAATTCCACGTGCGCTATGGCTCGCAGATTCCGCCCGCCATGCACCCGCTGATTCGCGACGCCGAAGCCTGCTATCAGTCGTCCAGCCTGGCAGTGGCCCTGGCCAAGCGTTTCAACACCCGTCTGCATGTGCTTCATCTGACTACGGCGCGAGAACTGGCGTTGTTCAGTACCGGGCCGCTGGCCGGCAAGCGCATCACCGCCGAGGTTTGCGCCCATCATCTGTTGTTCGATGACAGCGACTACGCGCTGCTTGGTCACCTGATCAAGTGCAATCCGGCAATCAAAACCCGCGCCGACCGTGACGCCCTGCGCCAGGCCTTACTTTGCGGTCGGCTGGATGTGATCGGCACCGACCACGCCCCGCACACCCTGGAAGAAAAACAGTGCCCCTACGCCCAGGCTCCTTCTGGTCTGCCATTGGTGCAGCACGCCTTGCCCGCGTTGCTGGAGTTGGTCGCCGACGGCGTGTTGCCGCTGACAACCCTGGTGGAGAAAACCAGCCATGCGGTTGCCAAGCTGTTTGCCATTGAAGAGCGCGGTTTTCTACGCGAAGGCTATTGGGCTGACCTGTGCCTGATCGAGCGTCTGAGCGAGCCGAGGCCGGTGCATGCCGACCCGCTGCTCGCCCATTGCGGCTGGACGCCATTTCAAGGCCAAAGCATGCGGCACAGAGTGCGCACCACGTTCGTGTCCGGCCAAGTGGCCTGGCACCAGGGGCGCGTGCAAGGTAACTGCCAAGGCTTGCCGCTACGCTTTAAGCGATAACATCTCGACTAGAACGCTGAACGCCTACCAATCAGCGAAGCACTAGCACCGAAAGGGTGGCTGTTCGAAGCATCGTCGCAGTCGTGCTGCCCACCAGGAACTGCCTGATACGCGAGTGTCCGTACGCGCCCATTACCAACAGGTCAATCATATGCTCGGCTTGATAGGCTTGCAGAACCGTCTCTACCTCACCTGGCAGGATCTCGGCTTCAGTCTTCATGCCAGACGACACCAGTGTACTTCGTGCTTTCTCCAGCTCTTTTCGGTTGTCTTCGGAATCTGCTCCAACCATGACGATATGAATCGGCAGCTCTGTGCACAGTGGACTTGAGGCAAACATCTGCACGGTCTTATGAGCCGTGGCGCTTCCGTCAAATGCCAGCATGACTTTTTCAGGTTTTTTAAAGTGGCTGGCGGTGATCAGGATGGGGCGGTGGATAGTTCGGACTACCGCTTCAATCTGGCTGCCAAGACTTTGGGCACTGCGAGTGCTGTCCTCACCGACTCTTCCAATCACCAGTAATCGAATATCGTCTTGGAGATCGCTCAGGCTCTCGACGAGATGGCCATGGCGCTGCTTCAGATCAGGTGATATGGCGCCAGAGATGAGTGTTCGCTCGCGAGCTTTTTCAAGCATGTGCTGCCCATGCTCCAAGGCCAGTTTTGCCCGCTGCGCATCCAGCGTGGCCAACTCTTCCAGTAGATGTTCTCTGCTACCGAGACCGATATTGCCGCTGAGGTCAGCGGATGCAGGATATTTCTCCTTATCCAGCACATGAAGCAAGGTCAGGGGAGCGCTGAGTCGTTGCGAGGCCCATGCTGCGTAATCGCAGACCGCCAATGAGGATTGTGAGTTATCAATGCATGCCATTACGTGGGTCATTGTCGTTCTCCTTAGTGGCTCATGAGCTTGTCGATGGCACCGGGTTTGTCATGCACGCCGAAGCGGTCAACGATTGTTGCGCTGGCTTCATTGAGACCGAGCACTTCAACCTCAGCGCCTTCGCGTCGGAACTTGATCACGACCTTATCCAGCGCTGCGACGGCGGTGATATCCCAGAAATGCGCCTGTGTGAGATCGATGGTGACCTTGTTGAGCGCTTCCTTAAAGTCAAAAACCTCAGTGAACTTGTCCGCAGAGCTGAAGAACACCTGGCCCACGACGTGGTAAGTCCGATGGGATTTCGTCTCTTCCAGAGTGCTCTTGATATCCAGGTAGTGCCCGACCTTATTGGCAAAAAACAGCGAAGCCAGCAGCACACCTACCAGTACGCCGTAAGCCAGGTTGTGAGTGGCCACGACGACCACGACGGTCGCCACCATGACAAGGTTGGTCGACAGCGGATGCTCTTTCAGATTACGCAAAGAATCCCAACTAAAGGTGCCGATGGACACCATGATCATCACAGCCACGAGTGCCGCCATAGGGATTTTGGAGAGCCATTCGCCAAGAAATACCACCATCAGCAGCAGGAAAACGCCGGCACACAATGTCGAGAGACGGGTGCGGCCACCAGATTTCACGTTGATGATCGACTGGCCGATCATGGCGCAACCTGCCATGCCGCCAAGCATGCCGGCAGCGATGTTGGCCACACCCTGGCCTTTGCACTCGCGGTTTTTGTTGCTGGTGGTATCGGTAAGGTCGTCGACGATGGTCGCGGTCATCATTGATTCGAGTAGACCCACTACTGCCAACGCAGCCGAGTACGGGAAAATGATGCGCAGGGTTTCAAAATTCAGCGGAACTTCAGGCCAGAGGAAGATCGGGAGCGTATCAGGCAGTTGGCCCATGTCACCGACGGTGCGGATATCCAAACCGAGGTAAATGGCGATGGCAGTCAGCGTCAGAATGCACACCAATGGAGAGGGGATCAGCTTGCCGATTTTCGGTACATACGGAAACAGGTAGATGATCCCCAGGCCCGCTGCGGTCATGGCATAGACATGCCAGGTGACATTGGTCAGCTCAGGCAATTGCGCCATAAAAATCAGAATCGCCAATGCGTTTACGAAGCCGGTGACTACCGAGCGTGAAACAAAGCGCATCAACGAGCCAAGCTTCAGGTAGCCGGCAAGGATTTGAAGTACGCCACATAGTAGAGTCGCGGCCAGCAGGTACTGGAGTCCATGCTCTTTTACCAGCGTAACCATCAGCAGTGCCATGGCGCCTGTCGCCGCCGAGATCATTCCGGGGCGACCGCCGACAAAGGCGATGACAGCACAGATACAGAAGGAGGCGTAGAGACCGACTTTGGGATCTACGCCGGCGATGATGGAAAAGGCGATGGCTTCCGGGATCAGCGCGAGTGCGACCACCAGCCCCGCGAGCACGTCGCCACGGACGTTGGAAAACCACGTTTGTCTAAGTTTTTGCAGCATAGAAATATCCAAGGCAAAGCATCGCGCACGCCAAGGGAATGGCGAGCGAATCGATACAAATTCAAATTTTGAGGATTCTTTGCTGTGTGCTTAAGGTGTAAAACCAGGCGTACAGCAGTGCGCGCCCGCGAGCGAGGCTAGCGGAAGCAAGGTGTTGCGAGGGGGCGTAGCGCTAAGGCGGCGTAGGCTGCCAGTAGATCGTTTGGAGTACAGTCATGCTGATGTTCCTGTAGCTCAAGGGGTATGCGGAGCCGAAGTATACAATGAAGCCGCCGGCGATTGCGACTCGGCTGACTGCGAGGGCGCTCGGGTTGAGATGTAGAGGAGGGTGCTCTACCTCTGCTGTCCATGGCCGGTAAAGCTACGACTTGTTAGGTCAGTGATTGGTCCCTAGGCAGTGCAGCTGCGGGCCCATGGACCTCATGAATAAGTCCGACGACTTCGACCACACCACCGTTTGTAATACGATAAAACACGATATGACGCGGGCTTTTGACCGTCCTATGGGCGTGTTTGGCCTGCTGACGTGATAGATGAAGTGATAGCTGCGAAGACCAGTTGCAAACTCAATGCGTTCGTTGCTGCCAAGCCGAAGAGCATGTCGGCAATAGCTTGCAGCGCCGCGAGGATTAGCGCCCGATAGCGCTGACGTGCTTGGTCGCCGAATTGCGTCTGGGAGAGCCTGAGAGTATCGACAATGTCGGCGCGTGCTACATTGGAATCCTATGCTGCAGCATGCTCAGTGCTCCTCCCTCGCCGGGACGCTGGCCTCCTGGCTCAACCCCTCAAGGTATTTTTCCAGATATCGTTCATGGACGCTTCCCGTCCGGTTGGCTATGGGTTGAGAGAAATGGTACAGCCCGGAATCCCGCTTTCTTGACCCTTGATACGCCCCAAAAACAAGTCCAGAATTAAGTCTTTTCCTGCTCTGGCAAGAAAAGAAACCCCTTAGATTTCAATGGGTCGGACACCAGATGCGAGTCTCGTTTCCCGCTCCAAGATTCAGAAAAAAGCCACTCAGATGAGTGGCTTTTTTTTGTGTGCTGAGAATGCCTTAGCGCTGGATACACTGACTGATGAATGTTCGGACATTTCAGTGGGGGGCATTCATTAAGTTCATTGGTTGGCTCAACGCCATGAGACTTGACCCCGCTCGCGCACCGATCTCGCGGGGGCACGATTAAGGGCTATTCGACCTATGGGCGTGCGTCGGATCGCTCACGATGTCTCGAGTACCACGGCCGGCTTGAGCGGTGTCGCCTGGTAGACCAGTAGTTGCCATTGCTCACCGGTTTTCTGCCACGCCGTGAGCGTTCGATTGTGCAGATGTTTTCTTATTCCTCCGGAGGTGACTATGGTGACCATTTCACCTAACGCGATCGCTAGGTCACCCACCCGCGTCACATTGTCGATCTGATGATTGAGGGCGTGATAGATGAACTCCCGAGAACGGCATTTCTCAAGATAACTCTTGAGATCGTCCACCACACCAGTGGCGTGGATGTAGGTCAGGTCCGGGTGGAACAAGTAGCTGAAGATATCCAGGTGCCCGCCGAGCATGGCGGCACTGCGTTGTGCCTCACAAGTCCGAATGACCAGGTCGATCTGATCGTTATGCGTCATTAGCCGTTCCTCGCGCCGCAGTGACGATGATTTCAATCAGAAGTTTGCCGCCTAGATCGACACCGTAGCAGGCACGCTGGGGCCAGTGCTGAGGGTTGTCGCCGATCCATCCGCCCCAGATTTCATCGACTGTGGATTTGCTGCCCATGTCTGCCAGCAGCACCTGAGCCGATAGCATGCGCGAAGCGTGAGAGCCAAGGCCTTTGAGGCTGATGCTCAACGCGGCGAGGGCTTGGTGAGTCTGGCCGACGATGTCCAGTGAGGTGTCCGCGGAAGTTGCCACGGTGTAAACGATATCTGCGTAGGCGCAGGAACGGCTACCTCCTGCGTGGCCGCTTGGGGCGCGTTCAATTGTCTGCATAGGGGACTTCATCCAAGTTGAAGTAAGGCAGAAGCTAGCATCGACCAGCTTCTGTCATCCGTGATTAAACCGGCTGTGTTGCTTCTTCTGCGGCAATGGCGGCCTGCACGCTTGGACGTGCTTCCATGCGCGCCATGAACGACGCCAGTTCAGGCCAGTTCTTGATGTCGATATTGAAGAACGGCAGCCACTTCAGCACCGTGAACAGGTAGGCATCGGCCAGGCCGAAGGCGCTCAGCAGGTAGTCTTGGTTCACCAGGCCCTGGTTCAGGTAGTCCAGGCGCTTGAACAGTTTCTGGCGGAAGATTTCTTTGGTGGGCTCAGGGATATCGGCATTGAACAGCGGTGCGCTACCGCCATGGATTTCTGAGGTGATGAAGTTCAGCAGTTCCTGCAAACGCGTGCGCTCCCAGGTGCCGTTGGCCGGTGCCAGTGAGTTGCCCGGAACCTGATCGACCAGGTATTGCACGATGGCCGGACCTTCGGTCAACACTTGGCCATTATCCAGCATCAGTGCGGCGACGTATCCCTTTGGGTTGATGTCGCGAAAGTCACGCCCGTCTGCCGTTGCTTTGGTCTTGTTGTTGACTCGGATCAGTTCGAAAGGCAGGCCCAGCTCACGCATCACGATGTGTGGCGACAGGGAACAGGTCATAGGGGCAAAGTACAGTTTCATATGCATCTCCGTATTAAGCGGGCGGCGCGTGTCCGAACGTGTTGCCGTTACAGGTCTGAAACGGCTGTGAGCCTTGTTCAGACACTGTTGGAAGGGAGGGAAATCGACGAGTTTATGGCGATATCAATCGTTAAACATGCCCGGTCAAACCGTTGTGGCTCGAGAGCAGCGCTAGGATCCATGACCATGCAGACATCTTGCAAAGGACTTCTTCAATGCTACCTTATGACAAAATCTCATGAGCATTACAGAATCTTATGGCTGTTAGAATTCCTTCCCTCAATGGATTGAAAGCGTTTGAATCTGCTGCTCGCCATATGAGTTTTACCAAGGCTGCCGAGGAGCTCAATGTCACGCAGACGGCCATCAGTCATCAGATCCGACGACTTGAAGATGAACTGGGTATTCGCCTGTTTCTGCGGCTCAAGGATGGTCTGGCGCTAACCACCGAAGGTCATGCTTATTTGCCTGGCATTCGCTCGGCGTTTCATGAATTACGCTATTCCACGGAAATGTTGCTCGAGTCGACCAACAACAGCGCATTGACTATTAGCACCCTGGTTTCCCTGGCGTCTAAGTGGTTGTTGCCCCGCCTGGCATCCTTTCAAGATGCTTTTCCCAACATTGACGTGCGGGTCACTGCATCAACCGAACTGGTCGATTTTCGCAAAGGTGGGATCGACGCTGCCATCCGCTATGGGGTCGGCGACTGGAAGGGGTTACGGGCGGACTGGCTCATGTCCGACGAGATATATCCTGTGTGCAGCCCCAAGCTCCTGACCGGTCAAAAAGCCTTGAAAAGCCCGGTCGATCTGGCCAGCCACACGCTTTTACAGGTCAGCGGCATGACCAGCAACGACTGGAATATGTGGTTGAGCGCAGCAGGGCAACCGAAGAAACTCGCAGAAGGCACGCGGCTAACGTTCGATCTGGCAATGATGGCAGTGCAGGCTGCCATTGACGGGTTAGGGGTGTGCATCGGGCGCTCCACCTATGTCGATGATGATTTGAAGAGCGGTAAACTGGTTGCGCCATTCAATCTCAAGTTGAAGTCCGATCTGGGATTCTACTTGGTGACGCCGTTGGAAATTGCCGACTCGAAAAAAGTCGTGGCATTCCGTACTTGGTTGATTGATCTGGTGCGGAGCGCAGAATCTAAGTCACCTGTGTAAATAAATCAGCTCTGCATTTTGTTGTTGGTGAGCCCTGCCTCAGCGTTGAAACTTTCGGTATTCGCAGGAAGGGCGATTCATATTACCCATTCCGGGGCTAGGCCACCGTTGGGGCTTGGGAGCAAGCGTGACCTTATTTACTAGTTGTGAAAAGCGATCAACAGGCTTGATACATTATCCTGTCGTATCTATTGATAAGCTCCATGAAAAATTCGAACGAATCATGGAGGACTGAGGACCTGGAGGTCATGTGGGTATCCGCGCGCAGCACCGAGGACGGCAACTTTCGAGGCCTCGACAACCAGGCCTTCGGCGCGATGTTCCCTACAGCCTGGCGGGCCATGCGTGGGCCTGGGCTATCAACGCATGAGCGGCGACGACCCATGAGAGGCGTGGTCATCATTCGAGCTTCAGAACATTTGCGTCTCAGGACAACAAGCCAGATAACGACGCCTTGACCGCCGCTTCAGTCTTGTTCGACGCCCGCAACTTGCGCATCGCATTCACAAGATGGAACTTCACCGTTCGTATGTCGATGTTCAGGATGATCCCGATTTCGACATAGGTTTTTCCCGATGCCGTCCACCTGAGGATTTCCTTCTCCCGGGCGGTCATTGGCTTGTAAGTATCGACCATGGTTTTTGCGGAGAAAAACTGCGCCATGGCCTCATGTACCAGATGAGTCAGCCAAATCAGCTTGGTCTCTTTGCTTTCCATTTCCTGTATTGAAATGCGTTCGCTTGAGCGGGAGACGGAGAGCAGACCGATCGAGTTATGTTCACGCCGCGAAGAAAGGCACCAGCCATGGTTGAGGTTGTAATGCCGCGCTTCTTCCCAGAACCCGCGCCCTGGATTTTGCTGCTGCGCAGACCAGCGCAATGGAATCGAACGGGTCAGTCCATGTTCAACGGTGGGGTCTTGGGAGAAATAATCGCCGGCAATGTACTTTTTTTCCCAGGCGTCCGGGTAATTTGAAAGCAGAAAATATTGCGCCGGCGCTAACGGCGAACTTAGTCTTAACCCATAAGAGCAAAACTCGAAGCCTAAGTCTGTTGTAATTTTAACGAGCTCGTTAAATAGCTGGTTTTCGTAAGTACAGCCAGCCACAAGCGCTATAAAGTCTTCACGCCAATCAATCACCAATATTACCTTCCGTGGTCAGCGCTCTTTCCGTGACAAGAGCGGGGCTCATTATACAGGATTAAAACGCTGTCGGGAGATGTAGTGGCCTTCCGATGGTAATCCTTCAGACCGATAAGGCCTGCAGCCCGACGCTTCCAAACATTCGGCATCGCCGACGCGTCTAGACAGAGCAATAGCTGGCAGAGCTAATGGCGCACTTTTTAGTACGAAAGTGCTAGAAAAGCTGGCAAGAGACGGCATTATTCTTTTGTCGTAGATACAATTCGGTGTTTTCAAGAAGTATCTTGTGGCGACTCGCTGATTTACCTGACCTGCCCATTCGGGCAGCTACCCACACAGACCCCGGTTTGTTGTACTGGCGGAATAATCTTCGTCAGGAGGTAGTTATGCTGACCGCGGTAACAGGGACTGTTAGCGATCTTTTGCCAGGAATGGAAATTGCGCTGGCTAAATATAGATATCAGGTATTCGTTAAAGAGTTAGGTTGGCCTTTGCCCTGTGAAAAAGGGATTGAATTAGATGCCTTTGATCGTTCTGACACAGTGTATGTCCTGGCCTGTGATGATAATCAGTGTTGTTCAAGGATTACTTCGTAGGGCATCAGTTCGTATTGCTGTGCGCCGTTTTTCCTCTCGCGCTGACCCTGGCCGAAGCGAAGTCCCCTCACACGTGGGATACACCGTTCTTGTTCATGGTCGGCAATGCCATTGTCACCGGTGTCTATTTACTATGATTTATTTGATACGCCATGCCACCCCCCTGATCGACTACGGACGCTGCGGTGCTGTCTCGGCCAAAGTGCTGCTGGATGAGTACAACCAGACTTCGTCGATCGACGAGGCCGAAATTGCCGACTTCCTGAGCCGTGCGGAGTTGTCCGGGCCGCTGATGACGCCAGGGCTGAACATCATTTCATCGCCGATCAATCGAGCCTATGCCACGGCCTGCCGGCTGTTCGATGCCGGACGTATCCGGCAAGACAACCGATTGAAGGAGTTCGACCTGCGGCTGGGTCGCGTGCCTTTGTTGAAGATGGGCTTGAGGCAATGGTTTGCCTTGCATCGCGTGCTATGGCTGATGGGTATTTCGTTGGGGGCCGCATCCCGAAGATCGGAACACCTGCGTGCCGTGGGGGTGGCCGATGAGCTTTATACCGCGTGCACTACGACCGGGGAGACCACGGTCGTGGTCTCCCACGGTATGTTCCTGAGGACCGTGCGCAAGACGCTGCAAAGACAGGGCATGCAGTTCCGTACGGTGTATCGCTCGGGGTGTTTTACGGTTGAGGCTTTGGCGCCAGGAAAAGGACCCGCCGCGAGCGTTTGCTGATCGAGATGGATCAGGTGGTGCCCTGGAAAGGCCCGATTGCATTGATTGAACCGCACTATCCGAAGGGCGAAGGCAGTCGTACGGCCTATCCGTTGACGATCATTCATGCACCGAGTTCGACCAAGAACAAGGACGGTAAACGTGATCCCGAAATGCATAAGACAAAGAAAGGAAACCAATACTATTTCGGAATGAAGTCGCACATTGGCGTGGATGCCGACTCCGGTTTGGTCCACGGCCTGATCGGCACGGCGGCCGATGTCGCGGATGTCACCCAGGTTGATCGGCTGCTCGATGAAGGCGCTGTCGGCCTAAAAAATGCTGATTTTGGCCCGTCCTAGAGGCTGTAAAAGCCGCACTGATGTGCTCCAGGTCACAACCGATGCGACAGGCAGCATCGATCGGGCAATCCCTCAGCCAACGAGTGTCGATAATCCAAGAGGATGAGGTCGTGAGCGTTTTTACACACTCTGGGCCGATAGCAGCCAATTGTGAGTTGACCTGTGAGCAGGGGGAAGGAGTAGCAGCCAGCAGGCGATTTTTGGGTTAGGGCTCGTCTCGAATTGGTCCTTTGCAATTGATACTTAGCGCGGGCTTTTGACTGTTCCTAGGGCCGGTTTACATGCCGGCGTGAGTGGATGAGGTGATTACTGCGCAGGGTTTGTATAAGGTCGTCGCGATTTTGGGTACCAACACGCGGGAGCATGTTGGCGATTGCTCGCAACGTGGTGAGGATTAGTGTCTGGTATCGCTGGCGTACTTGATTGATGTTGGCTATGTTCTCCGATCCCGCAAAAGGTATTGCGGACGGGTTAAAGCCACCTTTAGCTCTGCCGATAACTCCGACCGTGAATCCGTAACCGCGTCCAGTGTAATGTCTGGGCCTACGACCAAGTTCCGCTGCTGGGCGGTCGCCTCATTTAAGGAAAAGTGACTGTGATCATAGGTATCGACCTGGGCACTACCAACAGCTTAGTGGCTGCTTGGGATGGCGAAAGCGCCAGGCTACTCCCTAATGCCTTGGGCAATCTTCTCACACCCAGCGTGGTTGGCCTCGACGACCACGGCCAACTGATCGTCGGGGAAATTGCCCGCGAACGGCTGCATACCCACCCGCACCTCACTACGTCTCTATTCAAGCGTTATATGGGCAGCGCCCGTGAAACGTTACTGAGCGGGCGCGCTTACCGTGCGGAAGAACTCTCGGCGATGTTGCTACGCAGCCTCAAGGCCGATGCCGAGCGTGCATTAGGCGAACCTGTTCACGAAGCGGTGATCAGCGTACCTGCGTATTTCAGCGACGCTCAGCGCAAGGCCACTCGTATTGCTGGTGAGTTGGCCGGACTGAAGATCGAAAAGCTAATCAACGAACCTACTGCAGCAGCCTTGGCCTATGGCCTTCAAGAGCGAAACGAAACGACCTTCCTGGTGTTCGATCTCGGTGGTGGCACCTTCGATGTGTCCATCTTGGAGCTGTTCGAGGGCGTCATGGAAGTGCGCGCCAGCGCGGGGGACAACTTTCTTGGGGGGGAAGATTTCGATGACCGGCTCGTGGAGCATTTCATCGCCAGAATCGGTGTCGCTGATCTTCCCGACACAACCCACCCCGCCATAGCACAGCGGTTGCGGCGCGAGGCTCAGCGGGTTCGTCATGCATTGGGGCAAGCGCAAGTCGCCCACTTTATCCTTCGCGAGCAAACGCGGGAGTGGAGTCTGGAACTGACCCAGAGTGACCTGGCGGACATTGTCCAGCCTTTGTTGGAGCGCCTGCGCACGCCGATCGAACGTGCGCTGCGCGATGCCCGGATCAAGGTCGCGGATCTGGACGAAATATTGTTGGTGGGCGGCACCACGCGCATGCCCCTGGTACGTAAGTTGGTCGCGACTCTGTTCGGGCGAATTCCGGCAATGCAACTCAACCCGGACGAGGTTGTTGCGCAGGGAGCGGCCATCCAGGCGGCGCTGCAGGCGCGCCATGCTTCCCTCGAGGAAGTGGTTCTTACCGATGTATGCCCCTATACCTTGGGGATCGAGACCGTAGTACAGCTAGGCACCGATTACCAAAGCGGTCACTACCTGCCAATCATCGAGCGCAACACTGTGGTGCCCGTGAGCCGTTCCCGTGACGTGTCGACCGTCAGCGATAACCAGAAGGTGGTCAGGCTGGGTATCTACCAGGGCGAAAGCCGGTTGGTGGCCAACAACATTTTCCTCGGTGAACTGGAAATTCCCGTACCACCACGCAAGGCCGGCGAGGTCACGCTGGACGTACGCTTTACCTACGACAATAACGGTTTGCTCGAAGCCCAGGTGCATTTGCCCATCAATGGCGAAACCCGCCGGCTGGTTATCGAGAACAATCCTGGCGTACTGGCTCCCGAGGAAATCGCGCAACGGCTGGCCGCCCTCGAAGCGCTGAAAGTGCACCCGCGCGACCAGCAGATCAATACCCTGCTGCTGGCTCGATTGGACCGCCTTTATCAAGAAAGCCTTGGCGATGGCCGGCAGTACATCGCCGGGCTGGCGAACCATTTTCAGCAAGTGCTCGATACCCAGGATGAACACCGGATCCGTAAAGCCCGTGGCGATGTTATCCAGCGCCTTGCTCATTTCGAGCAAGAGGGGTAAGCCGTCATGAGTCATTGGCAAGTGCTGGGCCTCACCCCGGACGCGGACGAGCGCAGCATCAAACGCGCCTATGCACGGCTGCTCAGAATCCACCGCCCAGACGAAAACCCCAATGAGTTCCAGCGCCTTCGTGAAGCCTATGAAGCCTCGTTGGCCGAGGCGCGCTGGCGTGCGCAGGCCGGAAGGAAAGTCGTTTACGCCCCGTCAGCCGTAAGCGCGTCAACTCCCGAGCGCTACCAGCCGGCGGAAGATCCCACGCTGGTCATCCACAGAGAGCGCGTCGATATTCCAACTACCGCCAGCCCACCGGAACCGTCCCTGGGCCAGATGCAGCAGTGGTTGACTGAGGGCAAAGATCGTCAAGTAATGGACGCGCTACGCCTCTGGCTGGCCAGCGACTGGCTATTGCCGTTCGAGCGCCGGCAGCAGTTCGAGCAGAACATATTGGATTGGCTCGAATCCGCAGAGGGATGGTCGCCAGCCTTCTTCGATGGGGTGTGCCAAGTGATGGGCTGGGACGAAACCCAGGGCAACCTACCCTGCGAGTACTGGCGCTGGGATCGCCTGATCCGGCAGTGCGAGGCACAAGCCTTGTCAGAGACCGTACTCAGTGATTTGGCCAAGTTCGACGACGATAAAATCCACGGGCAGGCAGCCGCTATGCTGTTCAAGCCCATGACTGACGGCCGTCGTCGTGAAATGGCCGACGGCTTTAGCGCCCTGGACTGGCAACGTTTTGCAGAGCTCGGCCAAGCCATCGAATATCAATATCCTGAAGTGCCCCAGCGTCTTGGGTTGCAACCACTCGACAACTGGCGGGATTGGTTACCGCCCACTAGCTATCGAGGGGTCTACCTATTCCTGTGGTTGGCGCTGTCTGCAATTCTTGTCGCTTCGGGGACTATCGGGCCGAAAAAGAACGATGTGCTGGGCGTGGTGGTTTTAATGCCGCTGATGATGTTGTTCGTGAATTGGATCGGCATGAAGGCATACCACGTTTGGGCTATGGTAGCTGTGGTAGCGGGCCGCCTGGATGTGCTGATCAGTCGATGGTTACTCCCGCGCCGCTGGTACCGGCGAGGCGCTGGGCTCCTATTGCTGCGCCACGTACTCCCCAGCGCAGTGCCCGCAGCCCTGGCATGCTTATGGTCCAGTGATGTCCTGTGGCTGCGGTGGGCAAGCCCAGTGGTGGTGTTCCTCGGTACGATCTACTTCACGAATGGCGCACTGAGCGGCGGCAGGGCTTCAATGTGGACTCGAGCATTACGAGCGCTAAAACTGAGGATCGGACGGTTGCCTTGGCACCTGTTGAAACGCGAGGGCCTTCTAGCTGTGATTGCAGTGGCGGTGATGGCTGCCACAGTCTATTTCCGTATGAAAGCTGTTGTTTAGGACGGCACGCGCAGTGGCTGACTGATTGTATTCGATTGCTACCCGCCAAGCGCAGTTCTGATCAATCACAGTCGACCGTATGAGTAAGTAATTTGCGACGAAGTGCCGTGTAGAGGCGGGCCACACGCACGCTGAGGGTCTGCTTTTGGCCGAGGCTGTGTAGAAACGTTTTGATCGTAATAGGTGGCTGGATTCGACACAAAAATTGGCTCCTACGCAAATTTCAGGTCTGCTGAGTTGCCGAGTGCCAGCAATCCTAGAACTCCACTTTGTTGTTCGCGGACTGCGTCAGAAACTCGGTGATCAGTGACGTAACCTGCTGTTGAATTACCTCGCGCGGGCGAGCATTGTCGCCATCCCCGCAAATGATCCCATCGCCAGGAATGTCCTCTTCGAGCAATGCCACTGCAACTGGTTTGCAAATCGGCAAGAAGCTGAAATGGCTGGCGTCACTGATCTCGACATAGCGGCTGGACGCTTGGGGCAGGCGTGTGGCCAGGTTGGCGGACTCCAACTGAGCAGGCAGTTCCACCGATGGTGCACCGGCAGCGATAACCAGCACCGGCACCGGCAGTGCCGCAAGGCTCTCATCAGTCATCCCGCGCGAGAGTCCCAGGTCCAAAGAAACCACAGCGGTGACCCGTTGATCGCGCAAATCGCCGGCCAGACCAGCCTTTAATACCGGAGTACCCTCCGAGTTGATCTTTTGATAAATGGTACAACTGGATAACTGCGGATGGAGTTCGCAGTCACGGGCAAATAGGGCTGGGTCGAAACGAGCGCCGGCGATCTCCATTGCAGTCCAGCCGCCTAGTGAATGGCCTATTACAGCAATTTGATGCTTTGTGGTCACGCCAAATTTTTCAGGTTGAGTGGTGACCGCCTCAATGGCCCGATGCAGGTCAATGGGCCGCTGCCATAACTGCGCGGCCGCTTGCGGGCTTCGATCATGGGTCGTGGTGCCGGGGTGGTTGACCGCTGCGACAATGTAACCTTTATGGGCCAATGCACTCGCCAACCAGTTCTGATTGTTCCAATTGCCTCTGAATCCATGGGAGAGCACCACCAATGGGTGCTCGCCAGCAGAGGGCGGCGCGTTGCGAACCGCAGAAGCACCGACAAACACCACATTGTCGCCGATCAACTGTGGGGTGGCGGTCGTTGTGCTGGGATACCAGACGACCATCTCCAGCGGACGCTCATTGCGTGGGTCCGGTAGGGTGTAGGATTGGAAGCCGACAGAGTTGACGTCAGCGAGAGCGCTGGTCGTCAGACACGTTAAAAGCAGGGCGCCGAGAGCTGTTTTCAATGGGTTGTCGTCCTTGATTTAGACAGGGGTTCAGAACTTGGAACCCACCGATAGCGTGCATCACATCTCGCAAATTATAGAAATCCTGCGCCGTGAGCAGTTGAGTCTGCTCCGACATTAAAGCCGATACTCCGCCTAACATGCATAGTTTTCGTTATCTGCATTGACCGGTCAGCAGGCGAGCTTTTAGGGCAAGTCCGAAGGGCCGCTATTGGTAGCCACATCAGCTCGACGTTGCGTTGGGCTTCTGGTTCAAGACACCGGCTCGATGGAATGCGGTTCAGATAACCGTAGATGTGGATCTTCAGCAGGATTGCGGGATGGTAAGCCGGCCGGCCAGTATCAGGCGGTATGGCGCCCTCGAAACCCAGTTTGATCGGGTCGAGTTCGTCGACAAAGACATCGACTACGCGCACCGGATTGGTATCGCTGACGTAATCGTCGAGGCTCTCCGGAAGGAAGGTACCTTGGCCTCGATGTTCACCTTGGATAAAGCGCTTCATGAGCGGTCCCTGCGATGAAATCCTCAGAAGTCATAGCAAGGGTTTGCGAAAGCGTTTTTACACACTCTGGGCCGAAAGCAGATGCTCGAAAACAGGTTGATGTTATCTCGCGCTACTGGCGCTTAGTTAACAGCTGGCGCGTAACGATGAAAATCGAACGCCCTTGTTTTTCATCTCGCACAATGATGGCCAAGTTGACGGTGCCCGCCGTATAGCGGGCACCGCTTCCTATATGGGGAAAAGGCTTAAACGCCTGCTTACCAGCTGTAACTCACCTTGGCGGTAATCTCGCGACCCGGGTTGTAGAAGTTCGCTGTGCCGGAACCGACCACGTGCTGCTCATCCAGCAGGTTGCTGACGTTCACCGCAAGGTCGGTGCCCTTGGCGATCTCGTAGTTGAAGGCGGCGTCGAACAGCGTAGTGCCATCGCTTTTGCCGGAGTTGGCTGCATCGAAGTAGTAAGAGCCGACATAGCGCGCACCCAAGCCAACGCTGACATCAGTGCCAGGCACGTCGTAATAACTCCACAGCGAAGCGGAATGCTTGGGTGCCGTGGTGAACTCATTACCCTTCAGGGAGCTGCCGTCGTACAACGAACCGCGCAGTACCTCGGACTCCATATAGGAGTAGCCACCAATCAGGCTGAGGTTCCGCGTCACCTGCGCCTTGGCCTCCAGGTCGAGGCCACGCGCCCGCGATTCGCCCACCGTTTGTTGTTCAATGATGCCGCTCGGCAGCACCACGGCGATGGTGACGTTTTCCTGGGTCAAGTCATAAACGGCTGCGGAGAACAGTGCGTCCATCCCCATCGGCGCATACTTCACGCCCACTTCGTACTGCCTGCCCGTCTGCGGTGTTACGCCAACCTGAGGCGGCGAGACGGATTCCACCATGCTCACATAGGTGGACACCTCATCGTTGACGATGTAGGTCAACGCACCTCGGTAGGAGGTTTCGGAGAAGTTGTCTTTCTCAGTGGATTGCAAGCCTTTGCTGGTAAGGTCCATCGAGTCGTTGCGCATACCCCCGGTGACGATGAAACGCTCGTAGAACGATAGGTTCTGCTGGAGGAACACGGCCTTGGTGGTCGCGTCTCGCTTGTTGACGGCATACGGCGTGATTGAGCGTGGAACGCCAGTAAACACGGGATTTGCAATGTCAATCGGGGTCGTCAGGGCGTAGACCGAGCTTTCCTTGGTGGTCGAATCGAGGTACTCCACGCCCACCAGGCTACTGCTGTCGATGTTCTCGAAGCGGGCATCGTATTGCAGCATCAGATTGCCGTTGAACTGGTCGGCCTCACTGTCCGTTCCAAACAGATACCGGTCAACGCTAGTACCGACACGTGCGGCGCTGTCGCTGATGTAAACGTAGCCAAAATCATCGGTCAATTTGCTGTAACGCAGGTTGCTGCGCAGTACGAAGCCGTTGTCGAAGTCATGGGTGACGTTACCGCTGAGGCTGGTGCGCTCGACATCGTGAAAGTTGTAGCTGGGCTCACCATAAAACTTGCTGCGGTCGTATTCCTTGTCCAGCGGATAGCCGCCACTGTTGGGCGAACTTTCAGTTTTCAGATAGTCCAGAATCACGGTGGCTGATGTGTAATCCGTGGGTGCCCAGGTGAGGCCACCCATCACCAACCGATTGTCGTCCTGTGAGTGATCGTACTCGCGGTCGCTGTTTTGACCTTTGGCAGTAAAGCGGCCAGCCAAGGTTTTCTCGTCGTTCAGCGCATCCCCCACATCGATGCCTGTCTCGACATGGTCAAACGAACCGTAGGTCACATAGCCTTGGCCAAACTGCTCGAAGCGCGGCTGTTTGGTCACGAAATTCACCGAACCGCCCGGGTCCGCTGGGCCAAACAGCGTGGAGTTGGCGCCACGCAGAATCTCTATGCGTTCATAGGCGAATGGATCTTCGCGTACGCCGCGCATCGAACTCAGGGTCAAGCCGTCACGGTAGGTAGTAGCCTGGAAGCCCCGGATCTGGAAATAGTCGTTGCGGTCATCCGTACCATAGAAGTCACTGACCACGCCCGGCGTGTATTGCAGCGCCTCTTCCGTGGTACTGACGCTGCGTTGCTCCATTTCCTTGTTGGTAACAACCGACACCGAGGCCGGTGTATTGAGAATGCTGGTTGCCACCTTGCCGCCAACCCAGAGCTCCTTGGCGACCACCGAGTTGGCGTCGTCGTCGGCACTGACCCTGACCTTGGCATTGATGATGAGGGGGGCAAGGCGGTAGTCCTCGACGTCTGTTGCGTCGAGCTCCAGCGGGCCGGCGGGCTTTGGTTGAGGGAACAGTAGATAGGCATTCGGACCTTGCTGTTCGATTTGCAATTCGCTCCCCTGCAGCAACGATGACAGCGCTGCCGACGTATCGAGCGTGCCATTCACGCCAGCAGTGGTGCGGTTCACTACACTCGACGCGTCGAAGGAAAGACTGATGCCAGCTTCGCGCGCAAAGCGGTCAAGCGCCGGTGCCAGTGGGCCGGCAGCGATGTTCCACTGTTTCACTTGATTGCTGTGGTCAGCGCTCGACGTTTGCGCCAGCGATGGCAATGCGTAGCTGCTTACGATCAAACCCAAAATCGCACCGTGCAAGGCACGATTTAATGGATGGCGCTGTGAAACAGGGGACGAACTCATTTTCTCGCTCCAAGAAAGGACATCGGCAGACTGGCCTGTATTCCGGCCTTCCTTAGAGGTCGAACGAGAATGAGAAGCTACCTCATTATTTTTCAGGTAGCACAAAGTTATGATGGGCTCAGGTGGCAGCGGTCACGGTCACCCAATAACGGGTCCGATAATCAATGTGCAAGTGCAGTGACTGCGCGATCAATGCCAGGACCTGATCGTTGTCGGCGAGCTGGAAGGTGCCGGAAACGCGACGATCAGCGACCTCTTCGGCGCAGCGCAGTACCCCGGGGCGATAACGCGACAACTCCGCGATGAAATCATTGAGGCGCATATTGCGCGCACTGATCACCCCGTCACCCCAGCTCCATAGATCAAGGCCGTTGTCCCTGAACATTCGGGCGCCACTTGATGTGAACAGCAGGTGATTTCCTGCCTGGACGCTGCGGCTCGCAGGAGTTTGACCGGAGCCGGGGAAAACCGTGACTGATCCTTCCTGAGCCGCGACCAGAGTGCCATCGTCCAGCTCGCGTGCCAGAAAGCGGGAACTCTGGGCGCGGATGAGCCCGTCACGTGATTGCACCCAGAACGGTCGTGCTCGAGGCGAGTGTTGATCCGCGCCGACATTCACGATGATTTCCCCACGTCGCAGGATTATCAGGCGTCGCTGGGCGTCGAAATCGCTGTCGACGGCGCTATCGCTGTTGAGCTGGATAAGGCTGCCATCATCGAGTTGGAAGCGTCGTTGCTCGCCGGTACTACTGCGCTGCTGCGCAAGCATGGCGGGTACGGGTGTATAGTCCCGGCCGAGCCAGGCTGCAGCGCCAACAGTCGCCAATATGCCCAGTAGCTTCAGGCTTTCCCGCCGCCGCATTCCATGATTGGTGCCATTAAGGGTTTGTCGGGCCAATTGAGCTGGCACGCCTGCGAATTCATCCCCAAGCGTTTCCACACGCTGCCACGCCACCACATGCTCCGGGTGCTGCTGCAGCCAGTGCTCAAAAGTGCGCTGTGTCTGTTCATCGGCTTGATTGAAGCGAAGGCGCACCAGCCATTGGATTGCCTGCTCAACAATGGCCGGATTGAGCGCCTGCGGCTCACGCCTCGACATAACGCAAGCGATAGCAGTGTTGCAGGGCCGTGGCCAGGTCGCGTTCCACCGTCGCGCGGGAAACACCCAGCTTTTCGGCTATTTGCGCGCAGGTTAGACCGTCGAGTCGGGCAAATAAAAATGCCTGGCGAACTCTTGGTTTAAGCATACCGAGCATGCGGTCTATGCGATCGAGCGCATCAAGAATCATCAGCCGGCTTTCTTCCGAGGGAACCTCATGTTGAGGCAGCAACGTGATGCTTTCCAAGTACGCACGTTCGAGTTCGCGACGACGATACTGATCAATCATCAGTCCGCGGGCGATACTGCTCAAATAGGCGCGTGGTTCGCGCAAGGGGCTGGACTGACGGGATTTGAGCAGACGTACGAAGGTGTCCTGCGCCAAATCTGCAGCGTTGTCGCGACATCCAATGCGTCGGATTAGCCAGCCGTGTAACCACGAGTGGTGGGTTCGATAGAGCAGCCCTAGATCTGCAGTACCTAGTGTTTCATCGCTACGCATCGGAATCCCGGCAAATACATGATTGATAATTAATCGCATTCTACTCACGCGGTAGGCCTTAGGCAAATACGTGGTGCTCAGTGTCCGCTTTTGGGTGAAGGCGATCATTCTGTAGAGGCTGCGAGTGAAAGAATGCATCCAGCGTTTAGGAGATTTGAACGCTAGTCACCGAGCACTTTGAATTTCAAAGTACTTTTATTCCGCCGGCTCCTCCACGACTCCCGCTCGGCTTCAGGAAACAGCGGACCGCCTCGACTGACGACTTAATCCAGGCGTCTTGCCCGTAATGCGCTTGAATGCGCGACTGAACGCGGCCTGAGAGGTATAGCCCAAGCGCTGCGCCACCTCTTCAATCGGCAGCCTTTCGAGCGTCAACCACTGGCTCGCAAGCCGCATCCGCAACTCAGTCACATAACGCAGTGGGGCCATGCCAATAGTCGCCTGGAAACGGTCTGCGAAGACCGAGCGAGAGGTATTGCATTGCTCCGCCAACTGCGCAACGGTCCAGTCGCGTCCCGGTTGTTGATGGAGCGCGAGAAGCGCGCTTGCCAAGCGTGGGTCGCGTAATGCAGCGACCAGGCCAGAGGCATTACCGCAGGCGCACTCCACCCAACCGCGAACGACCATGGCGGCCACCACATCGGCCAAACGCGCGAGGATACCGGCGAAGCCGACACGGGCGGCGCTGACCTCGCGTTCCATGGTGGTCAGGATAGGCACGAGACCGGGGTAACGCTGGCCGCCGGCATCAATCAGCATCAGGCCCGGCATCAGCCTGCCAAGGCCATGAATACTGCCCAGTTCAAACTCCATGCAGCCACTGAACAAAATGGTGGTCGGCGTGGCGCTGGCATCGGTTCCGGTATCCACCGCGCTGACCGTATCACCGAGGGGGGCGCCGTCTAAACGGTCGATGTCCTGAACAGGCACGTCCGTATGGGAAAGCAGTTGATGGGCTGCGCCATGGGAGATGAATACGGCGTTGCCGGCAGACAGCGCGTACGTTGTCCCGTCCTCCATCCGCAGCACTGCATTACCGACCGCCAAGAAGTGAAACCAGGCATGCCCAGGCTTGTCGGCGAAGCCCAGGCCGAAGGCTGGACCGGCTTGGATACGCCGGTACTCGACGCCACGCAGACGCATGCCGCGCAACAGTTCGTTGATGAGATCTGAGGAGAGGGCAAACTGATCGGTAGGCATCGTTTCGGTGTTTTAGTCAAAAAATCGAGGTTTTCGATCATAGATCATCCAGATTCTCGCGCCTAGACTGCGGGTCGCAATGAAGATTGGGAGATCCGTGCAATGACTGACTGTGTTTGTAATGCCATATCCAACAACCGTCCCGGCGCCGCGCTGGATATGGAACCTGCGGCCCCTGCGTGGATGGCAGTCTTCTCGTTGGCAATGGGCGTGTTTGGATTGCTCACCGCTGAGTACCTGCCGGCCAGCCTGCTGACGCCGATGGCTACCGATCTGGGGGTGTCCGAAGCGCTGGCTGGCCAGGCGGTAACGGTGACAGCGGTGGTGGCACTGTTCGCTGGCTTGTTGGTGCCAGGCCTGACCCGCGGTATCGACCGCCGCTGGGTGCTGCTGGGTTTTTCCACGTTGATGATCGCATCCAATCTTTTGGTCGCCGTTTCCTCCAGTTTTGCGGTGCTATTGGTAATGCGTATCTTGCTGGGCATTGCCCTTGGCGGGTTCTGGAGCATGGCGGCAGCGGTGGCGATGCGCTTGGTTCCGGGGGCTTTGTTGCCCCGAGCGCTCTCGATCATTTTCAGCGGCATTGCCGTCGGGACGGTGGTTGCGGTCCCGCTGGGCAGCTACTTAGGCGGCCTATATGGCTGGCGCAGCGCGTTCTTTGCAGCGGCGGCGGTAGGTCTGGTGACCCTGGCTTTCCAGTCGTTCACGCTGCCGCGCCTTGCGCCGCGCACGCCGGCACGCCTGCGCACCGTACTTGAGGTGCTGCAGCGCCCGGGCATCGCCATGGGGATGTTCGGTTGTGTGCTGGTGCACAGCGGTCACTTCGCGATGTTCACCTATGTTCGGCCATTCCTCGAGGGTACTACCGGCATCGGTCCGCAAGGGCTGTCGCTGATGCTGCTGGGTTTCGGTGTGGCGAACTTCGGCGGCACGCTGTTGGCCGGGTGGCTGCTTGAGCGTCACCCGCTGGCCACTCTGGTGTTGATGCCCGCACTGGTGGGCGTTGCAGCACTGGCGTTGGTGCTGTTGCCGGCCTCGGTGCCGGGGCAGGCGGTGCTGCTGGCGATCTGGGGCCTGGCTTTTGGCGGTGTGCCGGTGGCGTGGTCGAACTGGGTGGCCAGCGCAATACCTGATCAAGCGGAAAGCGCCGGGGGCATGGTAGTGGCTTCTGTGCAGTCGGCCATCGCAACGGGCGCAGCCGCTGGCGGTGCGATGTTCAGCCTCGGTGGCAGCGCAGGCGTATTCGTAGCGGCGGCCGTGCTGATGCTGCTGGCCGCGTTGCTGATTGCGTTGCGTGTCCGGGTCCCTTCTGCCCATGGCAGTGCCCAGGCCGGGCAAGCGCTGCACCTTTGATCCGGCTCCCCAGCCGCCCCCGTTCCATCCGTAACCCGGAGATAGACATGAACAATACGACGTCTCACCAAGGACGCCTGAAATCCTTGCGCGCGGCAGGTATAGGCAATGCGCTCGAGTGGTTCGACTGGACGCTTTACGCAACCGCCACGTGCGAATGGGTGCATGGGCTTATGCAGGCAGACATTTACACCGTGATGATCACAAAAAACGTGCTCGATCGTTTCTTGCGCAATACGTAGAAGGTTCGCCGATGTCCATGATAGGCGGTTGATGCTTTGGAATAACGTCAAGCTGCGATGCTCTAGGATTTCTCCGTGCATCACCAAGCATGCTTGGCACTTGGTTAGGCGGCGTAGTACGGCTTGAACGCGTCCAGCAGCGAAGTGAAGTCGGCTCAAATCACTGAGCTGACTACCGTTGCCAAGACCGAGTTGGATTCGTCTAAGCAGCGTCCGCAGAACTGATTAAATGCTATCGGTCAGCCTGGCCCCTGCTGGCTGATCCCCTGCCTACCGTCCGCCTCCCTTTCGAGCGCATTCTGCCCTGACCAACAGCCCTGCAAAGGATGGGGGCGCACGCTCTATTGGAACACCATCAATGGCGGTTTTTGTCAGTGCTAAGTCAAGGTTATACGTAACGAAGTCTGGTCTTCAGGCAAGTATTACATTGCAAGATACACGCAGGATATTGGCGGCATTGCATCTGGATGAGTGCGAGGGCAGGGGCTTATAAGTTTAATGCGAACGCTGAATAACTGATCTTAAGTAGGGGGGAGCCAATAATTATAAGATAGTGGTGTGCCGAGGCGGCATATTGATATCAATTTAAAAGTGCAGTGAAAGCGTCATGTAAACTTAATGTGAGCGTTTTTTCATGCTGTAACACTCTCCCGTGATACTCCTTTGATGATGCTGGTGTATGCAGAGCTAATCATCCAGTTAATATCAAACTAATGGCACCTCTAAGCAGGCGTGTTTTTGCTGGCTGATCTGCTGCAGTTGTTCAGCCTCTGCGCTTGTCCATACCCTAGAAAAAGGAGTCTTTCATGTCCGTTCAAGATGTCAGTTTTGTAGGCATAACTTCTAAGCCGCAAGACCCTAAACTTGCCGAAGCCTGGGACCAGGCGATCAAGCAGGCCAAGGACGCGGGCATTGAATGGGAGCGGCCAAAAGGCGACGACCGCTCGGCCCAGGACATCATTAACGACACGCCGGTGCTCAAGAACCTGGGTAACCAGAGCGATGTGAAGGATAACCTCAAGGACCGTGTCGGCGATTTTGAGACTGACCCCGATGCGGCCTACCGTGCCAAGCAGGTGCTGGAGCACGTGGAAAAATATGATGAAGGTGGTGAACGGATCGCCAGCAAGGACATCGATAACGGCCGGGTCGACGGCTTCACAAAGGGCGGCGACGCCAAGCATGGCACTGAGGCGGGTCGCCTGCAGGACTTTGGCCGGCAAGGGTTCTCGCACCTCAAAGGCGAGCTCAAGGATCTGTCCAAGCCCGGCGATGATCCCAAGGTACGCGAACAAGCCGAGGCCTTGGGCATCAAGTGGGAGCGCCCTGAAGGCGATGATCGCTCCGCGCAGGACATCATCGATGGCAATGCCTTGCTCAAGAACCTCGGCAATCAGAGCAGTGTCAGGGACATGCTCAAGGAGCAGGTCGGCGATTTCGAAAATGATCCGGACGCCGCTTATCGGGCGACCCAGGTGCTCGAGCATATCGAGACCCTCAATGGCGAAGGAGGCAAGATTGCTGGCAAGGACGTAGGCAACGGTCGTGTCGATGGTTTCACCAAGAGCGGTGAAGCGAAGCATGACACCGAAGCCGGTCGCCTGCAGGACTTCGGCAAGATGGGGTTTTCTGCCCTCAAGGGTGAAATCAAGGACTCGTCGTCGGCGGGCGACAACAAGGAAGCCCGCGAGCAGGCGGAAAAGGTTGGCATCGTCTGGAAGCGTCCGGAAGAGGATAAGCGCTCGGCCCAAGACATCATTGAAGACAACCCGCTGCTCAAGAACCTGGGCAACCAGAGTGGCGTCAAGGACATGCTCAAGGACCAGGTCGGCGATTACGAGAACGACGCCGACGCCGCCTACCGGGCTGCGCAGGTCTTGGATCGCATCACGATGTTCGATGACAAGGGCAATGCCCAGTCCGGTGGTGATGTGTTCAACAGCAGCGTGGACGGTTTCACCAAAAGTGGCGAAGCCAAGCACGGCACCGAGGCGGGGCGGCTGCAGGACTTCGGCAAGGGAGGCTTTTCGACTCTGCCGGAACTCAAGAAAACCGATGATATCGCCAGCTACAAGGATTACCTCAAAACCAACAAAGATGCCGATCCGGCGTCGCAGCAGATCGCCAAGTACGCAGCGATCCTCGATGAAAACTTTGAGGCGATCAAGGGCAAGACCGGTGCGGGCAAGTACCTGACTGCTGATGACATCAAGGAGTACAGGAACCAGAATTCACAGCTGAGCGAGGAGACCAAGCAGGCACTGGATTTCTGGTCTCAGCCAGGTGCGTTCAAGGTCATCGATAACGCCAAGAACCCACTGGACAAGAATCCTGATGGTGAACTGAGCAGGGGTGATGTCCAGGGTTGGCTCAAGAGTGCCAACGTGCCCAAGGATGCGACCTCCGTGACCGCACTGCTTTCTGGTATCGCTGGCAACAATGCCTTGGCCAGGGTCGATACCGCAGGCTTGAACAAGGACGTGTTCGATCACCCGGAGAAATACTCGGCAGAGGAAAAAGCCGCTGTTCTTCAGGATCTCAAGGCCGCCCAGCAGTTGATCATCCAGGGCAGCGCCGCCGGGATGTGGAGGGATGACAAGTCGCAGGTCACGATTGCCAATAAGGTGCGCAGCCATCCCGATGCCCAGAAGCTGTTGGACGATGTCAACAAGCACATTGGTATCTTGGAAAGTGACCCTGCGGTCAGTCAATACATGAGCGAGCACGGCTCCAGTGAGCTGACCAAGCTGGTGGACGATAACAAGGGGCTCAAGGAGTCCCTGCAAAAAACCTACGATGACGAAATCAAGTCCGGCAAGTCACTCGATACCCTGTGGGAGACTAAGTCCAAGGATGGCAAGACGACTCACACGGAAATTCTTGCCGAGTTCTTCGGTACCGCGCAGACCCTCCAGGGCGCGCTGGGCATCAATAATGCCGGTGAGATCCAGGCCGCCGTCAAAGGCTCCAAGGCGAATGCGGAGTTGGAAAGCTTTTACGAGAAGTCGCTGGCTTCAGGCGATCGCCTGAATGAGTTGCTCAAGGAGCATACCCCTGACGAAGCCATGAGTGCCTTCAGCCTTGAAGTCGCGCTTTACAACTCGGCGCTGGACCCCGAGTTCACCGGCAAGTTCGACACACAGCTCAACGATAACTTCACCAGGATCGCCAAGGACAATGCCTTCAAGGATGCGTCCTTCGACGACATGAAGGCGGCCTTCGGCGTCAATGGCGGAAGTGAGCTGGACGAGGAGAAGGTCAAGAAAATCATTGAGCAGATCAGCAAGGAAAACCCGCAGATGCTGGTCAATGCCGACGGCACCGTCGCCACGCCAGACCAGATCCTTGCTAACTTCAGGGGCGACTGGGACCTGCTTCGCCAAGGCACCAAGACCCTGGATGCGTTGGATGTATTCAGCAAAGACTCCTCGATCAAGGACGCTGCCAACAAAGGCGTCCTACACGGTGTGAGTGGGCTGTTCATGGCCGGCGTTACCATCGCCAAAGGCGCCAACAACGCCGGTAAGCTGACCGAGCGGCAGATCGTCGACATTGCCACCGGCTCAGTGCAGGCCGCCACGCTTCTGGCTGAAGGGGGCCTGAAAAACTATCAGGATTACCTCAAGGATGTGAAAGGCAAGCTGACAGGTGATCGGCTCGGCGATCTGGGCAAAAAGCTGGACGATCCGCTCAAAAGCGTGACTGCCAACCTCAAGGGTATGGAAAACGCGGCTAAGGGGATCGGTGGCATTGCCGCTATCACTGCCGGTGCCTACGGCATCTTCGATGGCGTCAAGGCGCTCAGGAAAGGCGATACGGTATCCGGTGGCATGAATATCACGGCCGGTTCGCTGGGGATCATGGCGGGCTTGGCTTCGGTGGCTGAGGTGGGCGCCAGCGCGATGAGCGTTTCGGCGATTGCCGCTTCGCGTATCTCGATGATAGCCGGTGGCCTGGGCTTCGCGGCGGCGGGTGTGGCCGCGCTGGCACTGCTCGTCCCGGGCTTGATCGAGGAAGGCAAGCAGGAGACCCGGGTGGGCAAATTCTCGGATGCCTTGAGCGATTACCTGACCCAGTACGAAATCGACGGTGTGCCGCAAGGCGATATCTGGGATATCCCTTACGAGGAGTGGCCGGGCGAAGATAGCACCATCGCTTCATGACGCCGGGCCAGTCGACCGCTGATGCGGCATGACGTGTGGAATAACCCCCGGGCGATTGCCTCAAGGCATCGCTCGGGGCAATCAGGGCACTGGCGAGTGTGCGCGTGTAAAAGACCGGTGCTATCCGGGCAGTAAAACGTAACTGAATTTGTGTGAAGTTGATTGCAACTGGCCATCAATGCTGAGTTGCGTGGTGTTTACTCGGAAAAAGTTCCGTAGATATTTATTTTATTTGATCTCGAGCTTTGAATGTCGGTGTAAGCGCTGTTTATGCCGTCTGCGCAAAGCCTGTAAGTAGTTGTTCGCCAGAGGTGTCAGGTGGCGTACTGATTTGAGCGGTGGTGCGGTTTAGCCTAATTAATGCAGGGCTTGCGACAGTCTCTGCACGCCCTGATCTAACTTTCCTCTGCCAAGCAAAATATTCCCCAAGTGTGATGCAGTTCTTGTTTTTCATTCGGCCAATATAGTGAGGGGGGCTGAGATTAAAACACGTGTTAGACGTTGAACTGTAATGTTTGGCCCTTACTCTTCGCTTGGCAACATTAGTTGGCCGCTTGGCGGCTCAAATATTTCTTACGTTAGGAGAAACAACATGAGCACAACTCCCCCAGTAAGTTCCGGCAATGCTGACTCGGCTATCGCTAAGATGGAAGCCACCTTCAACATGGCGATCGAGAAATCGGCCAAGATCACCGAGCTGTCCACGGCCAAGAAAGCTGAGCTCGACGCTACCAAACAACGGCCTCAGAACTGATGCCGTCATGCAGGCAGCCCGACGGCTGCCTGCATGCTTGTTGGTTGCGGTGCTAAATCTGGAAAACGACAGCTTCACCTGTGCCTCACGGGTGCCTCTCCGCATGCCTTATTCCGGTAATACACCATGACAGCCCTGACTTTTTTCGCCACGACTCCAGTCGTCGCGGCCACGGACAAGGCTCTGCCAGTGCTGAGTATCACCCACGGTTTACATCAGGGGGTTTGCCTGTCCCTGGAGAAGCCCGCCTACCTGCTTGGCAGCGCCGCCAGTGCTGATCTGCTGCTCAGCGACGCAGGCATTGTCGAGCGTCATGTGGCGCTACGTTTCACCGACGGCCAAGTGGCCGTTGAGGCAATGGGCGGCGATGTGTTCGTGCGTGGTCCCCATGCCCGGGAAATTCTGATTCCCACAGGCAAGGGGCATCGAGCGCACTTGCCCGTGGATATCCGCATCGGCAAGGCCCGCCTGACCCTCAGCCACGGCACCGCGAGCCTGGAGCCGATAGCGGCTGCGATCACATCGCCCCCCCAGCACAAGACACGGTGGTTCATCGCGTTGCTGCTGATGTTCCTGTGCGTGGGCGCTTTTGCTTTTCGGGACGAGTCGGTTTCGCCGTTGGCGTTGAGTACCGCCGACAAGGTCGCTCTACCGACCGTGCACCCTGAATCGACGAACACCGTCGCGCAGGCCAGGGCTTGGCTCGAGCAGCAGCTTGGCACGTTGGGCCTGCGCCACATCAAGGTCGGCGAAATCGATGGTCAGCTCAGTGCCCATGGTTTTTATGGCCCGACCCAGAAGAGCCAGTGGCTGGGTCTGCAGCAAGCCTTCGATAGCCGCTTTGGCCAGAAGGTAATGTTGCTTCCCGAGGTGGTGGCACGTAAAGAAATCGCCAAGCCTCGCGTGCGTTTTCAAGCGGTGTGGTTCGGCGATAACCCTTACGTGATCAACGACAACGGTGAACGCCTGTATCCGGGGGCCGCCCTGACCGATAACTGGATGCTCGAACGCATCGAGAACCATGAGGTGGTTCTCGCCCGCGGTGAAGAAAGGTTCACGTTAACCTTATGAGAATTGATCCTGGTGCTCCCTTACCGGCAACCGCCGAAAGAACCCCTGCGGTAGAAAGCCTTCAGCCGGCCAAGGCGCGCCAGGATGGACGCTTCGATGCGGTGCTGGGCAAGCGCGCGGTGTCGGCACGTCGTTCGCTGCGTGCCGACATTGAACAGTCGGGCATCGTTGAGGGCATGACCGCAGAGTTGTTCGGCAGTCGCCGCTCGATGGAGATTCTCGAATACGTCTTGGACAACGTGATCCCCACCCTCGATGCGGAGCCCGAGATCAAAGCGTTGGCCCATGAGCTCATCAGCGAAGAAATCGACCTGCGTCGTTTACTCGAAGAACAACGTGCCCAGGTGATCGAGTCATGAATCGCCAAGAGCAGGACTGCGTCGATCTGCTCAAGGGCATGGGTGAGCTCTATCGCCGTAGTGGCCAGTCGCAGCGTGCCTTGGTGCTGCTGTTGATCGCCGTCCAGATGACGCCCGCCGACACTGCGCTGCTGCGCAATCTGGTCATGGCCTTTACCGACAGCGGCCAGGCCGAGCGTGCCCTGTCGGCGCTGGATCGCCTGCTCGAACTGGAAGGCGAGTCCAGCGGCCTGTTGCTGTTGCGCAGTCGTGCGCTGTGGAGCGGTGGCCGCAAAGATGAGGCGCGTCAGTGCTTCAAACGTTATCTGACCGCCCGCAGAGCCGCGCAATAATGTTCCTCGACCGCCTCAACGCATTGGCCCGCATGGCCGCCCAGCGCAGTGACGTGATCGTTGTCGCCTTCATGCTGATGGCCATCGTGATGATGATCATTCCACTGCCCACCTGGTTGGTGGATACGCTAATCGGCCTGAACATCTCGCTGAGCATCCTGATCCTCATCGTCGCCTTTTACATCAAGCACTCGGTGGAGTTCTCGGCGTTGCCGCCGTTGATTTTGCTAAGCACCTTGTTTCGCCTGTCCCTGTCGATCACCACCACGCGCCTGATTCTGCTCGATGGCAACGCCGGTCACATAGTCAAGGCGTTCGGAGATTTCGTCATCGCCGGCCAGGTCGTGGTCGGTCTGGTGGTATTTCTGATCATCACCGTGGCCCAGTTTGTGGTTATCACCAAAGGTGCCGAGCGCGTGGCCGAGGTCGCGGCGCGCTTCACTCTGGATGCGATGCCAGGCAAGCAGATGAGCATCGACAACGACTTGCGCAACGGTGATATCGATCAGCATGAAGCCCGCCGTCGACGCTCGCGTCTGGAGCGGGAAAGCCAGATGTTCGGCGCAATGGATGGCGCTATGAAATTCGTCAAGGGCGATGCGATTGCCAGCCTCGTTATTCTGGCGGTCAACCTGCTGGGTGGCATGATGATCGGCATGGTCGATCGCAATATGTCGTTTGCCGATGCGGCGCACACCTATTCGCTTCTGACCGTCGGTGACGGCCTGATCGCGCAGATCCCGGCGCTGTTGATCTCGGTCGCGGCCGGTATGGTGGTGACCCGGGTCAACAGTGGCACGACCGAAGGCAACCTGGGCAACGAAATCTTCCATCAGTTGGGATACAGCCCCCAGGCGTTGGGTTTGACCGCGTTTATCCTGCTGGGCGTGGCGTTGTTGCCGGGCTTTCCGGCCATCGTGTTCATCGGGCTGTCGGCCTTGCTGGGCGTTGCCGCGTTCATGATCTACCGCCGCGACAAAGCGCCCCGGGAAGAGGTGGTCGAAGGCGCCAGCGAAGTCGCGGCGCTCGAAGACGAACCGCTCGAACAATACGAAACCCTGGCTAAGCCACTGGACAGCCGCGTGCTGCTGAGCATTGGCCTGGCGCTGGCCCAGGCTGCGCCAGAACTGCCGTTGCGCCAGCGCATCGAAGCCTTGTGCCATGAGATTCGCGGCGACCTGGGGATCGACGTGCCGGTGCCGGACATCTACATCGACCGCAGCCTGCCCGCCAACGGCTTTTCGGTCGAACTCGAAGGCGTGCCCATCAGCGAGGGCGAGATACCGGTTGATTGCCTGATGCTCAAGGACGATCTGGTGCACGTTCAACTGTTGGAGATTCATGCGTTGGAGGCGCCGTCGCCGTTGCACAGTCGCCCGGCGCAATGGATTGAACGCACTCACCAGCCGCTGCTGGAGGAGGCCGGTATCGGTTTTCTCAGCGCCGCTGAAGTCCTGCGGGCCATCCTCGAGCGCAGTCTGCGCCGCAATGCCGCGACCTTTCTGGGCATTCAGGAAACCCGCAGGATGCTGGAGCGCATGGAAGCCAGCTATGACGAGTTGGTCAAGGAAGTCGCGCGCAGCGTGCCCTTGCAGCGTCTGGCTGAAACCCTGCGTTTGTTGGTCGCCGAGGGTGTATCGATTCGCAACCAGCGTGCCTTGCTCGAAGCCATGGTCGAGTGGGGCGCCCGCGAGCCGGATGCGGCGCGCCTGGCCGACCACTTGCGCGCCAGTCTGGCGCGGCAGATCAGCCATCAGTACGCCGACCGCAACCGGGTCATCACCGCCTTCGTGCTGACCCCCGCGGTGGAAGAACAATTGCGTGCTTACCTGCGCCGTGCCGATAACCCTCGCGAGTTGCTCAATGAGCATGCCAGCCGTTCATTGCTGATCCAGTTGCGTGCCGTTTGCAAGGACTTGGCCGAGGGGGATCGCACCGTCCTGTTGGTGCATCCCGAGTTACGTCGCAGCCTGCGTCGACTGGTGGTGCGGGGCGAGCTGGAGCTGGCGGTGCTGTCATTCCGTGAGCTGGCCGGCGAATACAACCTGCAGGCCATCGGTTCCATCAGCCTGACTGAAACGACCGGCCGCCGGACAGCCGACGGCGCTTCCCTTACTTCAATGGCGACTGCTTGATGATGTGTTTTGCGCTGTTTCGCGTCCCTGTCTATGTCGGCTTCTGGATCGCTGCCGCGTCATTTGTACTGCTGGCGCAACAGGCCAGCGCACAGTCCATCGCTCCGGGCAGCCGGGCCACGCTGGACCTGGCCCAGGGCGAAGGGCGGATCCTGCATTTCCAGGATCCGGTCGAGTCGGTGCTGGTCGCAGACCCTGGCATCGCCGATCTTCGGGTGGTTTCGCCTGGCGTGATCTACGTGTTCGGCAAGGCGCCCGGACAAACCAACCTGATTGCCTTGAGCGCCGAGGGTGAGGAACTGGCCAGCCTGAGCCTGGCGATCAACAGCGGCACCCAGGCCGTGACGCGGTCCATGAAAGACCTGCACCCCGCAAGCAATGTCCAGGTGAGCGGTGCCGGCAATCGCATGGTGGCCAAGGGAATGGTCCAGAGTGTCGGTGAAGCCACCGACCTCAACAGTCTGCTCAACACCGAAGGCCAGGGCTTGGGCTCGGCCCTCAACACGGCCTCCTACGTGGGCTCGGCCCAGGTGAACCTGCGGGTGCGCTTCGCCGAAGTCTCGCGCTCGGAGTTGCTGCGCTACGGCGTGAATTGGAATGCCCTTTTCAACAACGGTACCTTTTCCTTTGGCCTGTTGACGGGCGGTGCCCTGGCCTCCAGTGCGGCGTCTGGTGCCTCCAATGTGGTTAGCGCCGGGCTGACCTCGGGCAATGTCAACATCGATGCGATGCTTGAAGCATTGCAAAGTAACGGCATTCTGGAAATCCTCGCCGAACCCAACATCACCGCCATGACCGGCCAGACAGCCAGCTTCCTGGCCGGAGGCGAGGTCGCGGTGCCTGTTCCGGTCAACCGCGACACTGTCGGGATCGAATACAAACCCTATGGTGTTTCGCTGCTGTTCAACCCGACCCTGCTACCCAACGGGCGCATCGCCCTGCAAGTGCGCCCGGAAGTCAGCAGTCTGATGGGCTCCAGCACTGTGGACGTGAGCGGCTACCAGGTGCCCTCGTTCCGCGTGCGGCGTGCCGATACCCGCGTCGAGGTTGGCAGCGGCCAGACCTTCGCCATTGCCGGGTTGTTTCAGCGCGAGAGCACCCAGGACATCGAGAAAGTGCCGATGCTGGGCGAGATGCCCATCCTGGGCAATCTGTTTCGCTCCAAGCGCTTCCAGCGCAACGAAACCGAACTGGTGATTCTGATCACGCCGTACCTGGTGGAACCGGTTCGCACCCGCAGCGTGGCCACGCCGCTCGATGCTCAGCCCGAGGGCGCGACCCATGCGTCTGGTGGGCCGCGCAGCAGTGACATGTTCGGTTTCTACATCAATTGAGCCAGGAGCGAGCATGAACCCTAAATCGTCCCATCTGTCCCTGGTCGCTGTGGCGTTCGGCGCGCTCGTGCTGTTGACCGCATGCAACACCCAGCTTGAACCGGTGAGTTATTCACCGAACTACCAGGCGTTCACCCACGCCGATGGGCGGATTGAGTGGGTGCCGGTGGCTTGCTTAGAGCCGCCGGTCGAAGACAACTTCTATACCGATGATGCGCGTTACGTGCGCCGGCTGCCGCCCGGTTGTGCGAATAACCGGACGCTGCTGCAGATGGTGGAGCAGCGCTCGGATGTGATCGAGGGCCGGGCAACCGGCCCAACGATGGCCGCGCCGGTGGGCCGGGCGGCCCAGGTTTACATCGAAGGTTATGACCGTGAGGAGCTGCGTCGCCGGCTGGCCGAACAGCAGGCCAAGGCCGACAAGCAGGAGGGCCAATGAAACCTTTTGGCTCAGCGACTGCCGACCAACCCCAGCTCCCGGGCCTGCATCGCAGGGTCCCGAATGGCCTTGATGCGTCGGGCCTCTGTCAGCAACCGGGCGTATTGCTTGGGCGTGATGTCTTCCAGGTTTTGAGTCTTGAGGTCCTCTTCGCGGCCGGCCAGCACCATGACCAGCAGGGCGTTGCGTTGGTGACTGGCTTGGGCGCGGGGCGAGTCGCGAACCTCCTTGATGGTTTGCAGCGCCTGTTGCGACTGGCCGCCCAAAGCGTAGGCCAGTGCCAGGTTGCATTGAGTGTCCAGGTTGGTGGGCGCCAGGACCAGACTTTGGCTGAATGCCACCTGGGCCGCTGCTGGCTCACCCCGCAGCATCTGCGCCACACCCTGGCGATTGAACGCTTCGGGGTGGTTGCCCGCGCTGGCCTGGGTCAGGGAAGTCACCGCTCGATCCAGTTTGCCCTGGTGCAGTTGGGCTGTGCCCACACCGAGCAATGCCGCGGCATTGTCGGACTGGCGTTCCAGCGCTTGCTGGTAGGCGCGCTCGGCGGCCCGCGCATCGCCGCTGGCCAGGCGCGCCTCGCCCAGTTTCAACCAAGCGTCGATCCGGGCGTCCGGTTCCTGGGTGGCTTTTTCGTACAACGCTGCGGCAGATCCCGCATCACCACGCTTTTGCAGGTCGCCGGCCAGTTGCATGTAGCGCTGGTAGCTGCCATCGGAGGCCGGTTGGTGGGCGCAGGAAGCAAGGGTGATGCTGGCAAACAACAACGATGTGCAGGCAAAACGATTTGGCATGAACAGAGCTCTTTCGGCGAATTTTGCAGTGGGCAAAACCAAGGAGTGTTGACCACTCAGACCGGACAGGTTGACCGACGTTTAAGTCATCTTCTTGACATCATCCATAAGAGTGCCCGTTTTTTGTTCGGGGCGTGTCTTCAGGCCGGCGGCGGAGGGCGGTTTCATGCATGAGGTGTCGCGGGCGGCGATCGGCGTGGCGCTGATGGTGATCGCGCTTAACCTGCTGGCCGCCAATCAAACGCAAGTCGACGATGCCAACCCGCAGCCGGACTGGTTCGTTCGGCCCTATGCCTATGTGCTGGTCGAGCAGGACGTGCGCGCCGCGCTGCAAGAGTTTGGCCAAAACATGGGCCTGAGCGTCGTCATGTCGGACAAGGTACGCGGCAAATCGCGCAGCCGGATACGTGCCGAGTCCGCCGGCGACTTCCTGACGGCGCTGTGCGACTTCAACGGTTTGACGTGGTACTTCGACGGCAATGTGCTTTACCTCTCCGCCGACTCCGAAACCGATACGCGACTCTTCAAAGCCCAGGGCCGGCAGTTGGAGCAGTTGCAGGATTACGTCACCAGCCGGGATGTCTACGGCACGCATATGTCGGTGCGCACCGGACCCGATGGCGATGAGTTGTTCGTTTCCGGGCCGCCGGCCTGGCTGGCCATGATTGAGCAACACTTCGACCAGCAGCTTACGCCGACGCCGACGCCGATGGCGACGACGACTCGCGAGCGCGGCGTGCGTGTGTTCAGGGGCGGTGCAGTGACACAAGAGTGAAAGCACTCGCCTGTAGGCTCCATTAACCGATCGATCTGTCATCAACCCCGTCAAGGAGAACCACCATGTCAGTTACCCCCATCAGCGAAAATACCGCTGTCACTGCTCACTCCGAAGCGCAGTTCAATGCAGCGGTGGACAACGCCAAGAGCGAGCTGAGCGATGAAGAACTCACTGAGGCCCTGATCACTCAGGCCGTCACGATTGGTGGCCAGTTCATCATCATGCCTCGTGCCCAGGAAATCCTGAATGAAGCCCAGTCGGATGATGACGAATAGGCCCACGCCATGACTGTAAGTCTCGGAACAACAGCCACGGCGGCGCTGCCGCCGTCAGGAGGGCAGGTCGATTTGCAGGCCTCCCAGAACTTGTTCGAACACATGACAAACAGCGCCAAGGGCATGCCTGCCGGCGCCAGTCCGCACCAGATTGGCGAAGGCTTGATGGAGCGCCTGAACGGTTTCATCGACCGTTCGCAAAACTTCGCCAAGCGAGCCGATGCGCTGACCAATGGGCCGACGGCTGGCAACGCTGTGGCTCCTCCCGGCACGCAATCGCTCGCCTCACTTCCTGAGGGGGCGGCGGGCGAGTCGGGGAAAAAGGTCGGCGATCAGCAGGTCGACCAGATCGTCCAATCGTTGGGCCGCATGTTCGATTACTCCATTGAAACTCAGATGGTCGTTCGTGGCGCGACGCAGATTTCCGGCGCAGCCAACACGCTCTTGAAAGGTCAATAAAGCCATGTTCCGCCGTTGCCATGCCGTGCGCCTGATGATTGTCCTCGCCTTTGCCTGCATGCTGCAGGGCTGCGATATCGACCTGTACACCAACCTCAGCGAGCGTGAGGCCAATGCCATGGTTGCAGTGCTGCTGCGTGAGGGTGTGCCGGCCTCGCGCAAGGTCCAGGAAAACGGCCAACTCACCGTGGTGGTGGACGAAAAACGCTTTGCCGAGGCCATGAGCCTGCTCGACGAAGCTGGCTTGCCGGGCCAAACCTTTTCCAACATGGGCGCCGTGTTCAAGAGTGGTGGCCTGGTGTCTTCTCCCGTGCAGGAAAGGGCCCAGATGGTCTACGCGCTCAGTGAAGAACTCTCGCACAGCGTCTCGCTGATCGACGGTGTGGTTTCTGCCCGGGTACATGTGGTGCTGCCCGACAATGACCTGCTCAAACGGGTGATTTCCCCGTCGTCGGCTTCAGTGCTGGTGCGCTACGACCCCAATACCGACATCAACCCCCTGATCCCGCAGATCAAAACCCTGGTGGCCAACGGCATCTCCGGCTTGAGCTACGAAGGGGTGTCGGTCACGGTAATCAAGGCCGCCACCGGCAGCGGCCGGGCCAACGCACAGCCGCGCCTGGCCAGCTTCCTGGGCATATGGATGCTCGAAGACAACCTGCCCCGTGCCCGGATGCTGTTCGGCGTCCTGCTGCTGGCCGCGCTGTCGATGGTCGGTGTGTTGGGCTGGCAGTACTGGCAACGACGCGCCTCCCGCGCCTTGTATGAGCTGGAGGACGTGAAATGAGTGCCGCCGCTTTGCCGCAGTGGCAAAACCTGCTCGAGCAGCCGCTGGATTTCGTCGGCACGCAGCCTCTTGCGGCGTGCTTCCCCGAGACCTCCGGCAGTGCGCTAAGCGCAATGCGCAAACAGCCGCGCTTCCAGGCGCGATTGATACGCTTGTTGCTCAGCCGTCATGAGCTGCAGGCTCCCGGTAGCCTGCCACTGCCCGATGTCGACGATCTACCGGTTCTGATGCTGCCTCCCGAGGCCTTCAAGCGCCTGCCGCGTCTGTGTGGCGCGATTTTGCATAGCACCACCTTGAGTCGCGAGATCCGTGGCGATGTGGTCAACCAGTTGCGCGATTTGCTGGGCAGTGATGTGTTTGCCCTGGCCCTGGCAAACCGTGCCCTGGGCAGCGGTGCCGACTTGCTGCGCCAGCCGGTCGAACTGCTTGAAGCCATCGACCATGATGGCGCCCGCTGCATCACCGCTTGGCTGAGCGCCCAGCCAGCGCCACTTCGGCCCTGGCTGCGCCTGCGTTTTGCCGAGCTTCCAGTTGAGAGCGGACCGGTAAGTGCCACACCTGTGGCCAATGCCTTGGCCATCGTGCGCAGCGCCGCCTCGAACCTTCCACAGCTTGAGGAGCAGGGGACCCGATGAGCGAGCTTCCGACCCGTCCTGCCGCCCGTATTCTGCGTGCCGAACAGGCAGACCTGTGGATAGACGGCTACGCCTTCCTGCAGGCTGCCCGTGACGAGGCTGAGGCCATCAGGCAAGACAGTGAGCAGTGGCTGCAACAAGCCCATGCCGAAGGCTTTGAAAGCGGGCGCCGGGAGGGTGCCGAACAGGTCAGCGCACTGCTGGGCGAAACGTCGTTGAGGATCGATGCCTGGCTGGCCGGGCTGGAAACGTCCCTGGCCGATCTGGCGCTGGGCATTGTGCGCGAAATACTCGATGACATGGACGATGCCGAGCGCGTGATGCGTTGCGCCCGCAAGGCATTGGGGGCGTTCCGCCAGGATCAGGCCCTGACCCTGTTCGTCTCCCGTCAGGACGCCGAAGCGGTGCGTCAGCAACTCAAACTGCAAGAGGACGGCTTGCCGACGATTGCCGTGGAACCGGACGATCGGTTGCAAGGTGGTCAGGCACGGCTGAGCAGTCCGGTGGGTTCAGTGGAGCTGGGGCTTGAAGCCCAGTTGCTCAACCTGCGCCGCAACCTGCTGCCGTTTGCCGACGAGGCACAGCCATGATCACGATCCCCCACGACCTGCTGCCGCGCCTGACCGAACGTCTGGCCAATGCCCGACCGCGCCCCATGAAGGGCACCATCCGCAGTATCCGCGGAGTGCTGCTGCGCGCTAGCGTCGCCGGTGTGCACATCGGTGAACTGTGCCAGTTGCGCGAACCCGGCAGCGGCCGCAGCCTGGCTGCCGAAGTCATTGGTTTTGAAGATGACGAAGCGATCCTTTCGCCCATCGGTTCGATGGACGGCCTGTCGACCCGCACCGAAATCATCGCCACCGGCGAGACCCTGGGGGTAAGCGTCGGCGATGCGCAGCTGGGCCGGGTGATCAGCCCCATGGGCGAATTTCTCGATGGCAGCCCGCCGCTGGGCGTGTTGCAGCGTTACCCCTTGCATGCCGAGCCTCCAGCGCCGTTCAGCCGCCAACTGATTGCCCACCCGATGTCCTTGGGGGTGCGCAGCATCGACGGCCTGCTGACCTTGGCCCAGGGCCAGCGCATGGGCATCTTCGGTGAACCGGGGGTGGGTAAGTCTTCGCTGCTGGCGAGCATCGTGCGCAATACCAGTGCCGATGTCATCGTGATCGCCCTGATCGGTGAGCGCGGCCGTGAAGTGCGCGAGCTGCTCGATGTGCAGTTGGGCGCCGAGGCCCGGGCGCGTACCGTGGCCGTGGTCGCCACCTCCGACCGTCCGGCTGCCGAGCGGGTACGCGCCGCCTTTGTTGCCACTGCGCTGGCCGAATATCACCGCGACCAGGGCCGCAACGTGCTGCTGTTGATGGATAGCCTGACCCGCTTTGCCCGGGCCCAGCGTGAAATCGGCCTGGCGGTGGGCGAGCCGCCAACCCGTCGCGGTTACCCACCCTCCTTTTTCTCCGCCTTGCCGCGCCTGCTTGAACGCGCCGGCCCCGGCGAGACCGGCAGCATCACCGGGTTGTATACCGTGCTCACAGAAGGCGATGCCTCGATGGACCCGGTGGCTGAAGAAACCCGCTCAATCCTCGACGGGCACATCGTGCTCAGCGCCGAACTTGCGCAACGCAACTTTTTCCCGGCGGTGGATGTGCTGCAAAGCCGTAGCCGGTTGATGGACCAGGTGTGTGGCGACGAGCAACGCCACCTGGCCATGCGCATGCGCGAGCTGATGGCGCGGCGCAACGAGATCGAAATGCTCATCCGGGTCGGCGAATACGCCGCCGGGAGCGACCCACTGGCCGACGAGGCGATTGAGCGGCATGACGCCATTGAAGCGTTCTTGCGCCAAGGGGCCAACGAGCCAAGCAATCCCAACGAAACCCTGCAACACATGCGCAGGGTGATGGCATGACAACCATGGAGGTCTTATGAAAACCAGTGACATGCGTAGCCTTCAAGCGTTGCGCAAGTTGCGTGAGCAACGTGCGTCCAGCCAACTGGTCGCTCAGCAGCGACGCTGCCGGCAGACCAACGTGGCGCTGGATGACGCCAAGGAAAACCTGCGCCTGCATCGTGAGGCCCTGGCCCGTGAAGCCGAGCGCATCTACGGCTCGATCAGCGAAGGCATGTCGATCAGCGACTGGCGTATGGCCCAGGAGCATCTGGAGGAGCTGTACGAGGGCGGGCAGCGAAAGCTGGAAGTGAGCGTCAGTGAAGTGGCGCGCACCCTGGAAATCCACGAGCACGAGCGCGAAGTGTTTCGGGTTGCCCATGTGGCTCGACAGCGCCAGGCGCAAGCCTGCGACACCTTGCTCGAAGGCCGCGAGCGCGTCGAGCGCCTTGTCGACGAACACCGTTTGGAGGCCGACGAAATTCCTCGCGCTGCTATCGGAGGCCGTGCGTGAGCTGTCACCAGAACCCACTCTGGACACCCTTTGCCGAACAATTGACGCCTGTCGACCCCCAATGGGTGGACCTGCACAATCGCCTGCATCGTAGCCGCGAAACCTGGAAGGGAGAATGCGCAGGCCAGGTGATTGGCGTGCGCTGGGGCTCCGTTGCCGAACCTGACGTCACGGCAGTTGAGCTGTTGCTGGGGCTGGGCGAGGAGGGCGACGCGTCGGCCATCAGGCTGCACCTGCCAGCGCAGGCGCTGCACGCCCTGGGTGTGCCCGTTGCCCTGGACTTTCAAACCTTGCCTGGCGCGATGCTGCTGGAGCTGGCCCTGCTGAGCCTGATCGAACCGTTGGAGCGCCTGACCGGGCAATCGATGCGTTTCATTGACCACGCCGACCCGGTTCACGCCGCCCTGGCCGCGCAACCTTGCCCGTTGCGCCTGGTCACCCAAGTCCAGCTCGACGGCTCGTCCATGCTCGTTGTGCTGCACTTGAGTGCCAATGCTGGCGAGCAGGTCGCGCAGTGGCTCGATCGGTATGCACCGCCGGCTCCCCATGCGCTAACAGACCTGCTCCTGTGGCTGGCGGTCGAGGCCGGCGAAGCCGAGCTGAGTGTCGGCGAGCTGCGCAGCCTCAATCCGGGCGATGTGGTGATGCTCGATCCTTGGCCCATGGGCCAGGTGCGGCTGGTGGTGAACCATCGTTTGCACGCCCGGGCCGGCCAGGACGGCACCAGGCTGACACTGCTTGAAACACCGATGAGCATCAATCTTTCCAAGGAATTTTCTGTGAACGAAGCACCCACCATGAGTGAAACCGCTGACGGGCGAAACCTGGATTCGCGCTTGGACGAACTGCCACTGAAAATGGTTTGCCAGGCCGGCAGTGTCGAGTTGACCCTGGCGCAGCTGCGCGAACTGGGGGAGGGCAGCCTGCTGTCGTTCACCGAGCAACGCCAGGACAGCGTCGACCTGATGATAAACGGGCGTCGCGTCGGCCAGGGGCAATTGGTCAGGATCGGTCCAGGCCTGGGCGTGCGCGTGTTGAGCATCGCCGCGTCATGAATGGCTACCAGCCCAACCTGATTGAAATCATTGTGGTCGTCGCCACCATCGGTCTTATTCCGCTGGCAGTGGTGACCCTGACCGGTTTCATGAAAATCTCCGTGGTGCTGTTCCTGATTCGCAACGCCCTGGGCGTGCAACAGACACCGCCTAACATGGTGCTGTACGGCATCGCCCTGATCCTGTCGGTCTACGTCACCACGCCGTTGCTGGGCGACATGTACCGGCAGGTGCAGGGCCGTGATCTCAACATCGAGAGCATCGAGCAACTTACTGCCTTCGGGGACGCACTGAGGCCGCCATTGCAGGCGCACCTTTCGCGTTTCGCCAACGAAAGCGAGCGTGGTTTTTTCATCCAGGCCACGGAGACCATCTGGTCTCCTGAAGCCCGGGCCGATCTGCGCGACGATGACTTGGTGGTGCTGGTGCCGGCGTTCGTCAGCTCCGAACTGACCCGGGCGTTCGAAATCGGTTTTCTGCTGTACGTTCCCTTTCTGGTGGTGGATTTGCTGGTGGCGAACGTATTGATGGCCATGGGCATGTCCATGGTTTCACCTACGCTGATTTCCATACCGCTGAAGCTCTTTCTGTTCGTCGCCTTGAGCGGCTGGTCGCGCTTGATGCATGGCCTGATTCTTAGCTATGGGGGCACCTGATGGGCCAGGATGTATTTCTTTCGTTGATGAATCAGGCGCTGATGACGGTGCTGCTGTTGTCCGCCCCGGCACTGGCTGTTGCGATCATCGTCGGCCTGGGAGTGGGGTTGCTGCAGGCACTCACCCAGATCCAGGACCAGACCCTGCCGCAGGCGGTCAAGCTGGTGGCGGTGCTGCTGACGATCGTGTTCGTGGGGCCGCTGCTGGCGAGCCAGGTGGTGGAACTGGGTAACCAGGTGCTGGACAACTTCCCGTTGTGGACGCGCTGAATGGCATGAATATCGAGCTTGCCAACCAGTTCATCGAAGTCGCCTATCCGGTCATCAGCTCGGCGGCACTGTCCGCCAGCCGCGCCATGGGCGTGGTGGTGATTACCCCAGCCTTCAACCGCCTGGGCCTGACCGGCATGATCCGCAGTTGCGTCGCGGTGTCCATTGCCATCCCCATGTTTATTCCGGTGTATGGCGCTTTCACTGCACTGCCAGAACATGGTGGGTTCTTCCTGGCCGGCCTACTGATCAAGGAATTCCTGATCGGTATCCTCATCGGACTGCTGTTCGGCATCCCGTTCTGGGCGGCGGAAGTGGCCGGCGAGTTGGTAGATCTGCAACGCGGTTCGACCATGGCCCAGTTGGTGGATCCCTTGTCATCGGGCGAGTCCAGTGTCATGGCCACCTTGCTGACGGTGATGTTGATCGCCCTGTTCTTCATGTCCAGCGGCTTCATCATGATGGTCGACGGCTATTACCACAGCTACCTGTTATGGCCGGTGACCGAGTTCACACCGTTGTTTGCCAGTTCGGCGTTGATGGCGGTGCTGCGGATTCTCGACCAGGTGACCCGCATCGGCGTGATCATGGTCGGGCCGCTGATCATCTGCATGCTGGTCACTGACCTGATGCTCGCTTACCTGTCGCGCATGGCGCCCAACTTGCACATTTTCGATCTGTCGCTGCCGGTGAAAAATATGTTCTTCACTGTATTGATGGTGGTCTACATCAGCTTCCTGATTCCGGTGATGATCGAGCAACTCGGCGAATTCCGCGGTACGGTGGAGCTCCTGAAGACGCTGGCCGATTCGGTATGACTTCCCTGTTTCGGGCGAAGCGTCCATGAGCGATAGCAGCGAAGAGAAATCACAGCCGGCCACCAGCAAGAAGCTCAGCGAGGCGCGCAAGAAAGGCCAGGTGTCCAAGAGTCAGGACCTGGTCTCCGGCATGGTCATCCTGTTTTGCACGCTCTGTATCTCGATCATGGTGCCCAAGGCCCAGGCACAGATCACCGCGTTGCTGGACCTGATCGCGCTGATCTACATCGAACCTTTTCACACCGTCTGGCCACGGGTGCTGGACATCGCCGGGCAGTTGCTCATCAACCTCACCCTGCCGGTGGTGGCCGTGACGGTGGGGGCGGTGATCCTGACCAACATCATCAGCATGCGCGGCGTGGTGTTCTCGGTCGAACCCCTCAAACCGGACATCAAACGTATCAATCCGATCGATGGCTTCAAGCGCATTTTTTCGATGCGCAGTTTCGTTGAATTCCTCAAGGGCGTGATCAAGGTCGTACTGCTGGGGCTGGCGTTCTACGTGATCGGGCGTGGGGCGTTGCAGGCGCTGATGGAGTCGTCGCGCTGCGGCGCCGGCTGCATCGAATCAACTTTCTACCTGGTACTCAAGCCTCTGGTGTTCACCGTGCTGGCTGCCTTTCTGCTGGTCGGGGCGGCAGACGTGATGATGCAGCGCTGGCTGTTCGGCCGTGACATGAAAATGACCCGCAGCGAACAGAAGCGTGAGCGCAAGGACAGTGACGGCGATCCGGTGATCAAACAGGAACGCCAGCGTCAACGTCGGGAAATGCAAGCCCTGGCCACCAAGCTGGGCGTGGGGCGTGCATCGTTGATGGTCGGCTCCGACCCTGGTTGGGTGGTGGGTATACGTTATGTACGCGGCGAAACTCCGGTACCGGTGGTGGTGTGCAAGGCCGAGCGCGAGGACGCGGCGCAGTTGCTTGCGCAGGCCCGGGGCCTGGGGATTGCCCATAGCCTCGATACCGTCCTGGCCAAGGACATCGCCCGACGGGCAGTGCCGGGGGACCCTGTGCCGGATAACACCTTCCAGGCAGTGGCGGATATCCTGGTGGCCGCTCGGTTGATTTGAGCGTACCTGCTGGTGAGTGCCTCACAAATGGACGGAGCGAGTTTGAAAGTCCCTGTAAACCGGCATGACGTTTGGTCGTCCAGCCGCTCTCCCGATCCATCGGGTCTTTTGCGCGTTTAAGGTTGCGATTCGAGCCGAGTCATTCCCCTGCAATGTTCAATGGTCAAAGTTGATTCCTCTAGCGCTATCGGCGCCATTGTCAGGAGGACGTCCCCTTGCGAATCGACAGCAATGCCCGCCCCACAGATAGCCAATCCCCTGATTTTGAAGCGGGTCAGCGCTTTGAGAAAATGCTTGGCGCGGCCCGCATGCAAATCAGCGATAAAAAGCCTGACCCACGCGGTGCGGCAGACAAAGAAGTTTTGCCGTCCCTGCCTGAGAGCGTGCTCTTGGCGTTGCGAGAAGCGGGCGGCGCCATCGCAGAAACGCTGAAGCAGTCAGATGGACGTACGTTACGCAACGACGAAACCGTACCGCTCCAGGATCTCGAGATTTTCATGGGGTGGTGGGTGGATGGCGAGGTGACGGCGTACTCCGCGCGGGACAAAGAGGGCAATGAATTCACCATCAGCAAAGAGGCGACGCCTGATTACTTCGCCAAGGTTGATGCGTTGCAAAAAGGTAACGACGAAGGCTTTTTGTTGCGCGCAGATGGCGCGCTTCTATCAGCAGAAGCACTGGCGAGCGCAGAAATTTTGCCCCCGGATGAACACACCGGTTTTATCCGCCTGACGATCAATGGCGAAAAGATCCATGTCTCGAAGGACGTGACGCCCGACCTCTACAACCAGGTGGTCTGGAAACAGGAAGGCTACCAGAGCAAGTTTTACGAGCAGAACAGCGAGATCATCGACACGATCCGTGATCGATGGGACGACTGGAACGCCTCCGACAGCATCGTCAGTGACAAGGATTTGAGGAAGTACGCTGCCGATGAAAATCGAAGCGCAGAAGATCGCGAGGCGGCGCAGTTCCTGCTCGATAACAAAGGATTTTTTGACCTGCTTGATACCAAGGCACACAACAACAAGGCCGACGGCAAAATCAGCAGTAACGACCTGAATGCATGGCTACGACCTGTTGCTGTCAAAGCCGAAGACATCGGCGCCTATAACGACTTTCTGAAAGCCTCCCCGAATGCTGACGCGACCTCCCTGGAACTTGCGAAGCATTCGGCGCTGCTGCTGGAGAACTTCGACGAGATCAGCGATCGGACGGAGAGCGGTAAATACCTGACGCGTGAGTCCTTGCAGAAGTACCTGGATGAAAACCCGAACATCAGCGATGACTTGAAGCAAGCCCTGACTTTTTGGTCGCAGACGGGGGCGTTCGAAACGCTTGAAACCAGTGGGAAACCATTGGAGAGCAAACCCGATGGCGCGCTCGACAAGCGCGACATCCAGAATTGGTTGAAGGCCTCCAGCCCCAAAACCGCTGGAGACGCTCTGCTGTTCATCAACCAGGTAGCGAATGCCAGTGGGGTCTCCGGCATTGATACCGGTGACCTGGGCAAGGACGTCTTTGAAAACCCTGGCAACTATTCCGCCGAACAGCGGGCTGCGGTGTTACAGGATCTGCTCAAGGCGCGACAGTTGATCATCGACGGTGCGGCTGCCGGTCTGTGGAGTGATGACTACGGTAAGGTGTCCATCGCCAACGCTGTGCGCAGCCATCCAGATCCCAACAAGCTGCTTGCCGATGTCAACAGCCACATTGAGCAGCTACAAAGTGATCCCGAGGTGGTCAAATTTCTTAATGAAACCACCTCGACGCAGATGACCAATCTATTTGAGGCAGTTCCTGGGTTAAAGGACTCGGTGCAAAAAAACTACGATGACATCAAGTCCGGTGCAGCTCTTGATGCGCTATGGGAAAAGCATACGAAAGACGGCAGCACCGACCAACAGGCGGTGCTGGCCGAATACTTCTCGACGGCAACGCTTTATCAGGAAGCGCTCGGCATCAATGATCGGGCAGAAATTCAGAAGGGGCTCGCTGCCTCTCAGCATGCCCAGGCGTTCCAGGATCATTACGAGCAGTCGCTTGTTTCCGGGACGCGACTGGAAGAACTGATGAAAACGGGCACCTTCGAAGAAGCGGTCGGCACCTTCTCCGCGGAGGTCGCGCTCTACAACGCGGCGCTGGATCCCAGCGTCACCGCAGGTTTAGACCCGCAGTTGAACGACAATTTCAGCCGGATCGGGCGCGACAACGCCATGAAAGACGGCACTTTCGAGGATGTCAAGCAAGCCCTGGGTATCAATGGCGGTGACGAGCTTGACGAGGCAAAAGTCAGGACGATGGCCGAGACGCTTATCCAGTCCAATCCAGAACTCGTGACCAATCCGGATGGCACCGTCGCAACGGCTGATCAGATCGTCGCGGGTGTCCGTTCGAATTGGGACATCCTGCGCCAAGGCACAAAGTCGCTTGCGGAATTGAAGTCGTCCTGGCTCAACCCCGACCTCAAGAACTTGTCTGACAAAGGGGGACTGCATGGCGTTAGCGGCATCTTCATGGCTGGCGTGACGATCGCCAAAGGCGCTCAGAATGGCGCAAACCTGACCGAACGAAACATCATAGACATCACCACCGGATCGGTCATGACGACGACCCTGCTCACCGAGGGTGGTGCCAAGAACCTGAAAAGCTACCTGAAAAACAAAGGAAACATTGATCTTGATCCGAAAATCAGAGCCTTTTTCGACGACCCCATAAAATCTCTCACTGGCACTGCCGACAAGTTTGAAAGCGGTGCCAAGGGTATCGGCGGTTTGGCCGGCATGGTTGCGGGTGCGTACGGAATCTTTGATGGCGTTCAGTCGATTCGCAAGGGCGACCCCGTCAGTGGTGGTATCAGCATCACTTCAGGCGCACTGGCGTCATTGTCAGGCCTGGCATCAGCGATTGAGGGCGGCGCAGGCCTTTTTGGCCATCTGGCAGTCAGGGCGGCGATGGCCCCGCTGGCTGGAGTCCTAGGCACCGTGGCGGCAGGCGTCGGCGCGGTTGCCCTGTTGCTTCCGGGCCTTATTGCGGAGGGCAAACGGCAGACTCAGCAAGACCACTTCGGCGACCTGCTTGGCGACTATCTGACACAGTACGAAATCGATGGCGTGGAGGGCGGTGATTTCAGTGACGTTCCCGACGAGGACTGGCCGCAAACCGATTGAGGGCTGTGCTGGCTTGCGGTAATTCGCGGCATGATCGAGGCATCAGCGATGCGCAGTTTATCGATGCCATATACGCGCAGTTGATGGTCGACCACCGATATCGTGTCTCGGCCCATTTTCGCGGAGCAGGACTGGTGCCAGGGGGCGTGGGCGCGCCTTTACCTTGTTCGCCGCTGGTTTGCCCGGTCTCTGGCGCGAAGGCGGCGACATACACCAGCGCGCTGACCTTCGGATCGCTACCGGCCTCGGTAATCACGGTGCCATCCCAAGAGTGCCCGACTAGAACCACCTTGCCCTGCTGGTTGTTCAAGGCGCGGCGCGTCGCGGCAACATCGTCGGCAAGCGAGGTGAGCGGGTTTTGCACACCGTAACTGCCACCCCTTGGGCTTGGAGCAGTGGCACCACTTTGGCCCAATCGGAGCCGTCGGCGAACGTGCCGTGTACGATCACCACGGAGGGCGTTGTATCCTGCGCGTGACTGGCGCTTGCGGTGAAGGTGCCGGCCAGGGCAAAAGCGACGGTAGCGATTTTCGATTTGATTGTTTTCATTGGATGAGCTCCTGTTCGGGAGTTCAAATTCCGCTGACCGGCCTGCGATGTGGGCATCGGTCAATTAGCCGACCCCGGGACATTTTTCATGGATAGTGAGTTGCAACTGGATATCTCCCTGGGTGGGGCACTGGCGACGATCGCCCAGGTCGGTGACCTCAGCATGGGACAACCTCTCGGTCATTCCCGGCGCGTTGCCGCACTGGCGCGGATGCTTGCGCAGGCCCAGCACGGCGACGGTGAGCACCTGAGGGTAGCGGAACAGGTTGCCTTGCTGCGCTGGTCCGGTTGCACCGCCAATGCCGAAGGCTTTGCGGATCTGCTGGGCGACGACGTCGATGGCCGCCGCGCGATGCTCGATTTGACGCTGGGCAATGAGCAAATGAACGCGGTGCATCAGGCAACCCCGCTTGCCGTTGTGCACTGTGAGGTGTCTGGAGCCATTGCCAAAACCCTCCAGCTCGGTGCCACCGTCGAGGCGGGGTTGTGTCGCGTGTTCGAAACCTACGACGGCACTGGCCGGCCGCTAGGTCTGACCCATGAGCACATTCCGGAGGTCGCCTATCAGGTAGTACTTGCAGGCGATCTGGATATTCTCAGTCGTGCACACGGCCTGGATGCGGCGTTACGCTGGATCAGAGAGCAGTCGGATCGGCGCTATCCAGCGTCGCTGGTATCGTTGCTTCTGGACAACGCAAAGGACTGGCTGGCGGATCTGGAAACGCTGTGGAAAACCGTTGATCACGGGCATGAGCAGCGTTGCGTCTCACTGACGTTGGTGGGGGACATAATCGACTTGAAGCTGCCGTGGTTGGCAGGGCATTCGCGGCAGGTCGCGCATGTCGCCGTGGAAGCTGCACGCCTGTGGGGGCTGCGTGAAGCGACTTTGACAGACATTGGCAAGTCCGCGCTCATCTACGGTCTCGGCCGGGCAGCCGTTTCGAACCACCTGTGGAATACCGCAGGAACGCTGCCATACAGCGCTGCGGAGCGGGTGCGCCTTGTCCCTTACTGGACGCAACAGGCGCTTAGACCTATCACTGAACTGGCTGTGCCCGCAGAGATTGCAGCCCATGCCTATGAACGGCTCAACGGCAGTGGCTATTTTCGAGGCGTGGCGGGTGATGCGCTGAGTGCCGAGCATCGCCTGTTCGCCACATCGGTAGCCTGGGTCGCGCTAAGGGAAGCCAGGCCATGGCGATCGGCTTACGGCGAAGCGGATGCAGCCAGGCTGCTCAAACAGGATGCTGGCAATGGCTTGTTCGACAACGATGTTTGCGAAGCAGTCATTGCCGCCGCAGGTGGCGAGCGGCGGATGCGGCAACCGAAGGCTTCGTTACTCACGTCTCGCGAGTGCCGCATCCTGCTGGAGATCAGCCGTGGCGCCAGCAACAAGGAGGTGGCGCGGCTGCTGGACATCAGTCCGAGCACGGTTCGCACGCATATGGAAAGCATCTTTCGCAAACTGGAATGCTCGACCCGGGCAGCCGCTACCTTGAAGGGGCTGACACTGGGGTTGATTGCCTGAGCCAGGTCAAGGTCAAGCCTGAATCAGGCGAGCCCGTCCAGTTTGGCTTGACTGGCGCGTGCCAGGTCGATGAATGCCTTGGCTGCCGCGCTGGGGTTGCGGCGGTTCGGGTAGTACAGGCACAGCTTGTCTCTGGGCGGTGTCCAGTCTTCGAGAGTCCGCACGAACTGTCCGGTGCGGATTTCGTTGTGAACGTCCTGCTCCATGAAAAAACCGAGCCCCATGCCTTCCTGCACCGCCACCTTGACCACGCTGGATTCATCCAGCGTAAGCGGCCCGTTCACATCGAGGCGAGTCACTTCCCCGTCCCGCTCGAAATGCCACGGGAAAATCGCTCCATTCGGTAGTCGAACGCGGATGCAGCGATGCTTGAGCAGCTCGGATGGCGTTCGCGGTTTGCCGTGTTTTTCGAAGTACGCCGGCGAACCGACCACCGCGTACCGTTGCGGCTGGCCGAGCGGGACCACAATCACGTCGTTCGGAACGAGGCTTGCTGAGCGCACGCCGAAATCGAAGCCGTCAGCCACGATATCCACCAGACGGCCTTCGGTGACGAGGTCGATGTGTACTTGCGGATGATGCTGCAAGAACTCCATCACCAGTGGCAGGAGCGCCGATCGGGCAGCGCTGGCGAACGCATTGATACGCAGCGTACCCGAGGGCCCGGCGTTATGCGATCGCACTGCATCGAGTGCAGCACGCAGATCCTGCAAGGCTGGCCCCACCTGCTCCAGAAATATCCTGCCGGCTTCGGTGATGGCCACGCTACGGGTCGTGCGATTGAACAGCCGCGATTCGAGGCGGGTTTCCAGTTGCGCGATGGTGTTGCTCAGCGCGGTGGTGGAGACGTCGAGATCGATAGCGGCTTGCCGAAACGAGCCCCTGCGTGCGACCGCTATAACAGCGTCCAGCTCACTGAGGCCTAAACGATCGTGTGGCATGGATTGTCCTGAATTTCGGGATTGGTCATAAAGGTTTGTCCCAGTTGAACAAACTATCCGTCAGGCAGCAAGATTGCTCCAGGACATTCATCCAGGAGATCGGCAAATGACCCTTCAGCTTCCCGACGTCGTGCAGACGTACTTTGCAATCAGCAATGGTGGCGATACAGCGCAACTTGCGAGCTGCTTCCGCTCTGACGCCACGGTTTGCGATGAAAGAAAAACGTACGAAGGAACGGCTGCCATCGAAGCCTGGCAACAGGAGGCACGCAGAGCCTTCATCTATCAGGTCCAACCACTGCAAGCCCTGCAAGGGCAGGGCGAGCTGACGGTCATTGCGCGCCTTGTTGGGAATTTCCCCGGTAGCCCGGTTCAACTGAGTTACCTCTTCACACTGGAAGACGGTCTAATCCGTTCCCTGGAGATCACGCCATGCTGAATCTAGGTTTGACTGGCAAGCGGGTCCTCGTCACCGGTGGCACCAAAGGCATCGGCAAGGCTGTCGTCGAGTTGTTACTGGCCGAGGGTGCGAAGGTCATTACCTCGGCCAGGCAGGTGGACGTGGAAATGCCGGGCGCTCTTCTGATTGCGGCTGATCTTTCGACCCGGGAAGGTTGTGATGTACTGATCGCCGCGATCCAACAGCGGCTGGGTGGCGTGGACATCATGATCCACGTCCTGGGTGGTTCGTCGGCACCCGGCGGCGGTTTCGCTGCGCTGGATGAGGAACAGTGGCAACGAGAGCTCAGCTTGAACCTGTTGCCGGCGGTGCGCCTCGATCGCGCTTTGCTCCCGGGGATGCTGGAGCGCAGGGAAGGGGTCGTCATCCACGTCACCTCCATCCAGAGTCGGCTGCCACTGCCGGAGGCTACAACAGCTTACGCGGCGGCCAAGGCCGCGCTTTCGACGTACAGCAAAAGTTTATCGAAAGAGGTTTCGCCCAGAGGCGTCCGCGTGGTTCGGGTTTCGCCGGGCTGGGTTGAAACCGAAGCGTCGGTCGCATTGGCCGAGCGACTCGCGCAGGAGGCAGGTACTGACTACCAAGGTGGCAAAGAGATCATCATGAAAGCACTTGGGGGTATCCCGCTCGGCCGGCCATCGACGCCTTGCGAAGTTGCTGACCTGATCGGTTTCCTGGCTTCGCCGCGAGCGGCATCTATCACGGGAAGTGAGTTTGTGATCGACGGCGGAACAGTACCAACGGTTTAGCCCGGAGGTAGATCCGACAGGCATAAGCAGGAAGGCCGTGCCATCAAAGACCGAGCAGGTTGTACCGCCAGCCCATCAGCTTTAGGTATTTTCCGATGTCACAATCTGCAGCGGAATATGCACCCGGTGACGCACAGGATCGAACTGCTGCGCAGTCTGCAATTCCACCAACAGATTCACCAGCGCCGTTGCGGTCTGGCGCGGCTGAGAGTCGATCACCACGTCGACCAAACCCTGAGCCAGGGCTTGGCGTGACAGCTCGGTGGACTCCTGCAAAATGCAGCACAGCGTCGGGCGCTTGGGCAGTTGCGCCAACGCGTTGATGATCCCGTCGCCACCGCCGCCTACCACGCATAACCCGCGCAAATCGCTATGCCGAACCAGCAGGTCGAGGGTTGCTTCCTCGGTGATGTCGCAGTTATCCAGATTGATCAGCGGCTCCAGCGGGCGCAACCCAGGTGCGTGTTCGGCCAAGTAACTGTGCAAGCCTTCGACTCGCTCCTGGTGGCCAAGAAAGCGATGGCCACCGAGCAGAATGCCGATGCTGCCTTTGCGCGCGCCACAGGTGCGGGCCAGCAGCCACCCCATCGTGCGCCCGACTACTTGATTGTCCTGGCCGACATAGGGCTCGGCCGCCGCCTCATGAATGCCCGACAGCAGTGCCACGACGGGCACTCCGGCCCCGCGAATCTGGGCAAGGGCGGCGTTGATCAGCGGGTGGGCGAAGCTGACCACCGCCAGGCCGTCGCATTGCACTGCCAACTGTTCGATCTGGGCAATGATGGCGCTGGGGGTGCGATCAAAAACGTATTCGAATTGGCAGGTCAGGTTGGCTCCGGCCTGGCGCTGCGCGGCCTCGGTGATGGCTTGGGCCAGGTTGGCGTAGAACGCCTGGGCGGTGCCCAGCAGCAGGATGCCGAAACGGTACGTGGGGCGACGTTCGAGAATGCGTTGGCCGATCAGCCGCGCGGCAAAATAACCCACGGCTTCGGCGGCCTGAAGCACCTGTTCGGCAGTGGCTGGATTAACCGGGGCGCGAGCGTTGAGCACGCGGTCGACGGTGGCGACACTTAAGCCTGCGTGTTCGGCGACCGTGGCGATGGTGGGGCGTTTATTGTTATTCATGATGAACCTTCAAAGCGTCTTGATAGAAAACTATCAAGCCCCGCAGGAGCTGGATGATAGCTTGATAGGGAATGTATTCAAGCCCTTGAGGGGGTCTTCCACGCTCTCTATATTTTCTTACGCAAAGCACCTGACATCTCACGCTTGCGGAGAACAATAACAATGTCTCAAGACAACACCGCCTCTACTCGGGACTATCGCCTGACCGGCCCTGAAGCCGCACGCGCGGCTGAAAAAGGCCTTGTATCGGCCAGTTGGTACCAGTCGCCCATCTCCCGTCAACGCATGAAGCAACTGATGCAGCGCCGCGACGGTCCGGCCTTGCTCGACACCGCCATTTGGCTGCTGGCCCTGCTGATCACCGGCTTCGGCGGCTACTGGTTCTGGGGCACTTGGGCTTGTGTGCCGTTTTTTCTTGCGTATGGCGTTCTGTACGCCACCGCCTCCAACCCGCGCTGGCATGAAACCGGCCACGGCACAGCTTTCAAGACTCGCTGGATGAATGATGTGCTCTACCAGGTGGCGAGCTTCATGTGCATGTTCGAGCCCCATGTGTGGCGCTGGAGCCATGCCCGGCACCATACCGACACCATCGTCGTCGGCCGCGATCCGGAAATCGTCGAACCGCGTCCACCGAGCTTGTTCATGATGCTACTGAGCCTGTTCCAGATCCCGTTGTTGCTGAAGACGATGGGGGGCGTGTGCCGGCACGCGGTTGGCAAAATGGATGCGCAGGAACAGACGTTCATTCCTGAGTCCGAATGGTCCAAGGTGTTCCTGGCGGCCCGTATCTGGCTCGTGATTTACGCCGTTATCTTTGGCGCGGCACTTTACCTGCACAGCTGGTTGCCGCTGATGTATATCGGCCTGCCCATCCTGTATGGCGGCTGGTTGTCCTATTTATTTGGCCTCACCCAACATGTAGGCCTGGCGGAAGACGTGCTGGACCACCGCAGCAACTGCCGCACCATCTATATGAACCGGGTACTGCGCTTTCTGTACATGAACATGAATTATCACCTTGAGCACCACATGTACCCGATGGTGCCGTACCACGCCCTGGCGCAGCTCCATGAAGAGATCCGCCACGACTGCCCGCCGCCTTACGCCAACATAGGTGAGGCCTTCAAGGAAATCATTCCGACCCTCTTGAAGCAGCGCAAGGACCCGACGTATTTCGTGCGCCGCCCCGTCGGTAGCTCAAGGCCTGCCACCGACGCTCATCCACAGGCTGAAGCCACCCTGGGCTGACACCCTCCGGCTGTATCCCGAACAAGAGAAAACGCCATGAACGATCAATGGATCGATGTATGCGCCGTGGGCGAAATCAATGAAGAAGATGTCATTCGCTTCGACCACGGTCCGCATACCTATGCCATCTACCGCTCTGCTGACAACGAGTTTTTTGCCACTGCTGGCCTGTGTACTCACGAGTCGATCCACCTGGCTGACGGCCTGGTGATGGACCACGTCATCGAGTGCCCCAAGCACAACGGGCGCTTTGACTATCGCACCGGCAAAACCTTGGGGGCGCCAGTGTGCGTCAACCTCAAGACCTTTCCGGTACGGGTCGACGCGGGGCGGGTTCTGCTCGCCATTTCAGCTTGACCGCCAGGAGTGCACGCCATGAATGCTCCACTGATTATCGTCGGCGCCGGCCATGCCGGTGGCCGCGCGGCGCTGACCTTGCGCGAGCAGGGTTATACCGGTCGGTTGATCCTGATCGGCGATGAACTCCATTTGCCGTACGAGCGTCCTCCGCTGTCCAAGGGCTTGCTGCAGGGCACGATGGACCTGGACGATTGCAGCCTGTGGAGGGATAGCCGGCTCACTGAACTGAACATCGAACACCTGGCGGGCAACCCGGTAAAAAGCCTGGATCCGCAGCACCACCGCCTGCAATTGACCGACGGACGTTGGTTGCCCTACAGCCGATTACTGTTGGCGACCGGGGGCAGAGCGCGTCGCTTGTCCCTGGTGCCTGAACCTCTGGCCAACGTGCTTTACCTGCGCACCCATGACGAAGCCCTGGCCCTGCGCAGCGCATTGATACCCGGCACGCGCCTGGTGATCATCGGCGGTGGCTTTATCGGCCTCGAAGTCGCGGCAACGGCCCGAACCTTAGGCTGTCAGGTGACGTTGCTGGAAGCCGGGCCACGACTGGCCGGGCGAGTATTGCCTGAAGCTGTGTCCCAGGCCTTGTTGGAATTGCATCGGCAACAGGGCGTAGACGTGCGGCTGAACGTAGCGCTTGAAAGGGTACAAGGCATCGAACGCGCTGAGGCGGTGCAACTGGTGGATGGCCAGGTGTTGCCCTGTGACTGGGTGGTAGTCGGTATCGGCATGCAACCCAACATCGAATTGGCCGCGGCGGCGGGGCTGGAAGTGGGCCAGGGGATTCGAGTCGATGCCCAGTTGCGCACCAGCGCGCCAGACATCTTTGCCGCTGGCGATGTGTGTGAGTTTCGCCTGCACGCCGACGCGTTATTCCAGCGCCAGGAAACCTGGCGCAATGCCGAGACCCAGGGCCGTCACGCGGCATTGAATCTGTTGGGCGGCGAGTTGCCGTTCGAGGGGGTTCCCGGCTTCTGGTCTGATCAGTACGACTGGGGCTTGCAGACGGTGGGCGTGATCTCACCGACGCCACCTTCGGCCGTTCGCACCCTGGCAGACGGTGGTCTGCTGCTGTTCTACCTGGACACCGAGCAACGTTTGCAAGGCGCCTGCGGTTGGGGGCAGGGCAACAGCGTTGCCAAGGACATCAAGTTGTGTGAACGGCTGATTGCCAACTTGACCCCACTCTCTGTGGACGCATTGGCCGACGCCGATGTGTCGCTCAAACATCTGCTAAGGCCCAGACATGCGTGAATTCCTGGTATTTCAGTCCCTGTGGGCCATGCAAGATCACCGTGGTCAATGCGATCTTTCCCTTGAGGCGCAGGTGGAGAAGATTGCCGCTGCTGGCTTCGATGGGGTCACCGACCATTTCTGGGTCGCGCCACAGGCCGAACGTCTGCATGCCGCTGCCAAGGCGCAAGGCCTGCAAATCGAAGGTCAGCTGTTTCCCCGCACCGTGAGTGACTTGGCGCAAGCGCTTGAGGTGGCCTCCCGCTACGGCTGCCACCACCTCACGCTGCAAGCCGACGTCCGGCCGCGCACGCTGGCACAGGCGATCACTCTGATCGAAGGCTGGCAGCGTCTGGCCGAGCAGGTGGACTTTCCGATCCTGCTGGAAACCCACCGCTATCGTCTCACCAGTGACCTGTTGTTCACCCTCGACTTGCTCGCACAGATGCCCGACCTCAAGTTGTTGGCTGACTTGTCCCATTACGTTGTGGGCCGCGAATTGCCTGAGCCGGCCGCGGCCGAAGACGACGAACAGATTCACACCATCCTACGACACAGTTGGGGTTTTCACGGGCGAGTCGCTAATGGTGAGCAGGTCCAGGTGCCCTTGACCTTTGCCCAGCATCGCCCCTGGTTGGACCGGTTTCTGGGCTGGTGGCGCTACGGAATCAAGGATTGGCTCGCGCGACCGAACACTCCTGCGAGCCTGTCCTTCACCTGTGAACTTGGCCCGCCACCCTATGCGATCACAGGGAGTGATGGGCGCGACATAACGGATCGCTGGAGCGAGGCGCTGCTGCTGAAGGAACTGATGCGTGGTGTTTGGGGTGAGTGTCAGCAGGGACAAGGTGCGCCCATTCCTTCAGGGCATGATCGGTAGTTCAATGAGATTCGGGCAGCCTGAGCGAATACCTTCTTCGACAGCTCCTGCAATATCGCTGGCGCGCTCGATCCTGCGGGAAGGGATCCCCATGGAAGAGGCGAGGGCCAGGAAATCGATCGCCGGGTCGCAGAGGTCCATGCCGATGAACTGGTGAGTGCTTGCACTCAGATAGTGCGCCTGGCTACGAGCGTAACTCTTCAAAATATTGTATTCGCCGTTGTTCATGACAACGAACGTGATCGGCAGCCGTTCATGCGCCGCCGTCCAGAGTGCTTGCGGTGAGTACATTGCCGAGCCATCACCGACCAGACAGACTACCGGGCTGCGGTCCAGGCCAAGCGACGTACCGACAGCCGCCGGCATGCCCCAGCCCAGGATGGCGCTGCGGGTAAAAAGATACTGGCGGGCCGAATGGGAGTCCAGGCAGGCACGGACATGAGGAATCGTGGCAGGTGCTTCGTCGACGATCCAGACGTCCGGCCCGATTGCCCGGATAGCCTCGTGGGCAGCCACGAAAGGCGTTGTCACCGGCGTGTTGAATTCGCGACTGACGCGAGCGACGACGTCGGCACGACGTGTATCGCGTTCTTGGCCTGCGACGTTTCGCAGCGTTGCGATTGCCTCGCTGTGTGGGACCAATTTCTTGTCCAATATCGGCAACAGCGTTTGCAAGGAGAGTCTTAAATCTCCGATCAGCCCTAGCGCTGTCTCGTGGACTCTGCCTAATTGGTGTCCATCGCCGGTCAATTGGATAAGGCGACAGTGAGAGGGAATAGCGGGGCCCTGGGAATATTGATAGCTGATCAACGAATGGCCGCCGAGCAGGAAGACTGCGTCGAAGTCAGAGAACGTCTCTCTGATATCGGAAGCCTTCGCAGGCAGCGTTCCCCGCCACTGCGGATGAGCCGTCGGAAACGGAATATGCCCGGGCCAGGATGGCCCGTAGACCGGCGCGCCGAGTGCTTCGGCGAGCTTCACGGCTTCAACTTCCGCGCTCGACTGGAACACTTCCTCTCCAACGATAATCGCCAGACAACCGGGGGTAATTGCCGCTAAGGCAGCGGCCAATTCCTCAATCGCCCCGGTCACGGCACCGCGCTCGATTCGCGATGGCGGGCCGGCCGTTACATCCGTGTGTTGCTCCATCACGTTTATCGGCAGGGAAAGGAAAACCGGACCGGCCGGCCCTGTGCGACAGTCCTGAAACGCACGACGCAGCAGCATCGGGATGTGTTCGGGATGATGAATTTCTTCCGCCCATTTGACGCTCGGTCGGGCGAGAGCGACGAGGTCTCCGTGGAGCAGCGGGTCGGTCACGCCATGTCGCGTGTCTTGTTGGCCCGCCGTGACGACAAGCGGCGTATTCGCCATCTTCGCGTTGAGAATTGCGCCCATTGCATTGCCGAGTCCACCGGCCGTATGGAGGTTGACGAAGCCGGGGCGACCGGATGCCTGCGCATAACCGTCGGCCATCGCTACGACTGAGGCCTCTTGGAGGCCGAGGATGTATTGGATGTCTGAGGCGCCTGAGAGGGCGTCGAGCAAAGGCAGTTCGGTTGTTCCTGGATTGCCGAAGACGTAACGTACCCCCTCGCTGCGAAGCACTTCTACGAACAGGTCCGCGCCGCGTTGCCCGCGGCTGTTGAAAAAAACATTGGATCCTGAAGGCATGGCGCAGAACCTCATCTGATCTGGAAGCTTTAATTGAGCTGGCTTGCTGTGGCGACGGTTAGCTGGCTCCGGACCGAACCGTTACCCGTGGCCTTCAAAATCGCATTGCACAAGGCCCGGGCGACAGGTGCGTAACTGGTCTGGCTGGGCTGGCCGGCTTCGGGAGCCCCGGTGGGATTGATCAGGTGCACCGCGATCTGTCCTGGCAGCCATGAGACGAGTGGCCAACGGGTGCGATAGGCAGGTTTAGGCCGGGTATCTCCGAGGGTCGGCTCAAAATCGCAGGATGTCACGAACGCTATCCCCATCATGAAAGCGCCTTCGAGCTGCGAGCGCACGCGACCAGGATTTTTCAAGAAAACCCAAGTCCGCGACAACGACCGCGTCATGAATGATCAAGCGGCCTTCGTCGCTCACTTCGATATCGAGAACGACCGCCATGCAGGTCTGCGCGTCATAGTGGGCAGCGATGCCTTGCGCCCGACCATGTCTTGGGGGCTTGCCCCAATGAGCTTTCTTTGCCGCTTCGGTGATGACGCTCTGCATTCGATGGCCGTCGACGCTTGATGAGTGCCGAGTGCCATCGTTCACCGTCGATGCCGGATCAATCAGCGAAAGCAGATAGTCCCTGTGATCCAGCTTGCAGGTTCGCACCTGCGCGGCCATGAATCGCTGTTCGGCGAACAGGCGGAGCAACAGGCCTTTTCTGTCCAGATTGCTGTCGAGCGTCGATTGCCAAGTAAATGGATCAAGAGCACTAGCGTGCGCATCAGGATGGCTCATTGCGTTTCTCCTTCCGGCGGATGGCAAGAGGTCCAGCTAAAGCGATGTGTCCTTGGTGCCTGTAACGCTGGCACCGTAGGGCAGTCATTGGGGTACTTTAGGGGCAAGGATCTGACGTCAGAGTGACCGGAGGCTGACAGGAACATGTCAGGCGTTGGGCTGGTCGGCTTTGGTCCAGGCGTCGTTAGGAAACGCACGATAGACGTGCACCGGCGTCCCGGGTTCACGCACCAGGTCGATGTTAGTTCATGGATTTCTGAACTAACTATTTGCTACAGCCTATTCAATCATTTGTCACGATGGCCTTAGGATCCTCCCCACGGGACCGCCGCCATCAGAGCAGCAGCCCGCAGCAGCCCCTTTTCGACTGCCCAGCAACGCCACCAGCCCAATCCGCCAGTGGCCCGACGCAGTCGAGAGGAATGCATGAAGCTAGAGATTTTCCGTACCTTATGGGGCTATACCGCCGGCCATTCATCCGCCCTGGATGAACTGCTCGCCGCCGGTTTTGATGGGATCGAAGCACGCCTGCCACTGCCGGCCAATGAGCGTGGCGAGTTCGGCGCTTTCCTGCGTAGCAATCACGTCCCCTACATTTGCACCCTGTTCAGTGCTTACGATGTCTTGCCTGATCAGCGCGCCACACCTGCCCAGCACTTGGTCGACATCGATCGCAAGCTCGGCTGGGCCACGGAGCTGACACCCCGTTTCGTCAATCTGCTTGCAGGCAATGATCGCTGGCCTCTGGCGCAGCAGGTCGAGTTCTTCGGTCAGGCCCTGGAGCTGGCCGCCAGGCATGGGGTGTTCTGCAGTTTCGAGACTCACCGCGCCCGCTCCCTGTATAGCCCTTGGGTGACTCTGGAACTGATTCGCCAACTGCCGGAACTGCGTTTCACCAGTGACATCAGCCATTGGGTGGTGTGCTGTGAGCGGTTACTGGACGACCCGGCCGACGATCTGTCGTCCTTCGTCGAGCGCGTTCATCACATTCAAGCTCGGGTCGGTTATGACCAGGGCCCGCAAGTTCCCCATCCCGCCGCCCCGGAATATGCCCGTGAACTGGTGTTTCACCAGCGCCACTGGGAGGCGGTCTGGGCTTCTCAATTTCAGCGCGGCTATGCAGTCAGCACCCTGACCCCGGAGTTCGGTGCCGACGGGTATCTGCATCACTTGCCCTTCACCAACATGCCAGTGGCCGATCTCTGGACCTTGAACCAGTGGATGGCGCGAACCGAGCGCGAACACTTCAACCGTTTTACCTGTGAAGGAGCCCACCATGAATAAGACTTCGCTGACCCAGGCCAACTTCAATCGCATTCCGGTGGTGAACATCGCCGGCCTCTTCAGTATCGAACTGGAGCATCGCCTTGCCGTGGCCGAGCAACTGGGGCGTGCCGCCAGCGATGTGGGGTTTCTGTACATCACCGGACACGGTATTGATCCGGCACTGATCGAGGGTCTGCGCCAGGCGAGCGAGGATTATTTCGCGCAGCCCCTGGAGACCAAGATGCGCCATTACATTGGTGCCTCGGAAAGCCACAAGGGCTTCGTGCCCGAAGGTGAGGAGGTGTACTCCAAGGGCAAGCCGGACCACAAAGAGGCCTTCGACATCGGTTTCGAAGTGCCGGTGGACGATCCGCTATTCCTGAGTCGAACGCCGCTGCTGGGCCCGAACCACTGGCCCGACGTGCCGGGTTTTCAGGCTGCAGTACAAAATTACTATCAGGCCGTGTTTGCCCTGGGCCGCCGACTGTTCGATGGCTTCGCCCTGGCCCTGGGCCTGGAAGAGGGCTACTTCGACGCACTGGTCACCCGGCCGCCTTCCAAGCTGCGGCTGATCCATTACCCCTTCGACGCCACTGCTGTGGATGCTCCCGGCATCGGCGCGCATACCGACTACGAGTGCTTCACCATCCTGCACGCCGATCAGCCGGGGTTGGAGGTGTTAAACGACCAGGATCAGTGGATCGATGCACCGCCAATGCCCGATGCGTTTGTGGTGAACATCGGCGACATGCTGGAAGTCATGACCGCTGGGACCTTTGTGGCCACCGCTCACCGAGTGCGCAAGGTGGCTCAGGAGCGCTATAGCTTCCCGCTGTTTTACGCCTGCGACTACCACACGCTGATCAAGCCGTTGCCGGCATTCATCAATGACGCTCAGGTCTACGAGGCGTTGACGATTGGTGAACACATGTGGAGTCAAGCCCTGCAGACCTATCAATACCTGCGCAAACGCGTCGAGAACGGCGAGCTTGAACTGCCGTCCCGAGCCCGCAAGCCATCGAGCTTCGGTCGCCTGAAAAACACTGCCACTCATTCCTAAAAAAACCAACGGAGCTTCCCAACATGAAAACCCCCTACGCCTTGACCCGACTGAGTCTGCTCGCCGCTAGTCTGTTCTGTGCCAGTACCGCCTTCGCCAGCACCGCGACCCCGGGTGTATTGAAGGTCGGTATGGAAATCACCTACCCACCGTTCGAGTCCTATGACGCCAACAAGAATGTGGTCGGCTCCGACCCGGAGTTGGCCCATTCCCTGGCCAAGGCAATGGGCGTCAAGGCCAACTTCGTCGATACCAAGTTTCCCAATCTGCTCAATGGCCTCAACGCCGGGCACTACGACGCAATCATCTCCGGCATGTACATCACCCCGGAGCGCCAGGCCCAGGCCCGGACCATTGCTTATGCCAACACCGGCGCGGCGATCATGGTGCCCAAGGGCAGTGAGTTGAACCCGCAGGTTCCTGAAGACCTGTGTGGCCTGAAAGTCGGGCTGGAGCAGGGCACCACCTGGGTCGGCAAGTTCCGTCAGTTGTCCAGCGACTACTGCGTCCCGAACAACAAGGGTGCCATCACCGTCAGTGAGTTTCCCTCGGCACCCGAGGTGACGCAGGCGCTGCTGTCAAAGAACATCCAGGCTCAAGTGGAAATTGCCGGCGCCGCGCACATGATCGCTCAGCGTACCAACGGCCGTGTGATCGTCAGCTCGCAGAAGTTGGTTTACCCGCAAACTTTGGGCATCTACGTCAAGAAAGACGCCGACGCGACCTATCAGGCGCTGGTCAAGGCGTTGGCTGAGAGCAAGGCCAACGGCGAGTACGCCGCCATTCTCAAGGCGTATGACCTGGAACCAGTCTCTGAGTAATGCCTGAAACCGCGCCCTCGATCGGGGGCGCGGCTTGCGCGAGGTGTCTATGCAATTCGATTGGGCTTACTTTTTTTCGCTGTTCTCCATGGCTGACTTCTGGGCGGCGAGCCTGACCGTCATCGAACTGAGCACCCTGGCCTGGTTTCTGGGCATGCTGCTGGGTTTCGTCCTGGCATCGGCCAAACTGTCGAGCGTGCGTTGGCTGCGCATACCCGCATCACTCTACATCTGGTTCTTTCGCAGCATTCCGCTGCTGGTGCTGGTGGTCTTCGTCTACAACCTGCCGCAGTTGCTGCCCGGTGCCGGGCCGGTGCTGTCGGTGCCATTTTATTCCGGCCTGTTGGCGCTGGTGGTCACTGAGGCCGCCTACATGGCAGAAATTCATCGTGGCGGGCTGATTTCGATCGCCAAAGGCCAGAAGGAAGCGGGCCGTGCCCTGGGACTTGGGCTGCTTGGCGTGCAACGGCTGATCGTTATTCCTCAAGCGTTTCGTATCTCACTGCCGACGTTGATTAACGAATACATCACGGTGGTCAAACTGACCTCGTTGATCTCGGTGATTTCACTGACCGAACTGCTGACTGTCGGCCAGCGCCTGTATGCCCAGAACTTCCTGGTTATGGAGACCCTGGCGGCTGTGGGCGTGTACTACGTGCTGATCGTTACAGTGTTTGGCTTTGCCTTGCAGCGTCTGGAACGTTACCTGGACCTGAACCTGCGTACACCGCAAACCCTGGAGAGCGCCTCGACACAAGTGCTGCGTGACAGTCTGGCACCTAGGGTATCGAGCAAGGTCAGCCTCCCAGCCAAAGGTGCGGCCCCGGCCCTGCATCTGCAGGACGTGCACAAACGCTACGGCGATCATCATGTGCTCAAAGGTATCGACCTGAAGGTGCAAAGCGGCCAGGTGATTTCCATCATCGGCCCGTCCGGCTCCGGCAAGACCTCGTTGATCCGCACCATTAATGGCCTGGAAGGCATCGATCAGGGTGAAATCCTGTTGTTCGGGGAGGGCTTCATTAATGCCGAGGACAAACCGGATGGCTCTCGGGTTCGTCAGGGCGTGCAGCGCATCGGCATGGTGTTCCAGAACTTCAACCTGTTTCCGCACCGGACACTGTTGGACAACATCAGCCTCGCCCCTCGTTATCATGGCGTCAGCCGCACACTGAGCGAGCAACGGGCCTGCCAGCTGCTCGACAAGGTCGGCCTGCTGGCCCACGTTCACAAATATCCGCATCAACTGTCTGGCGGCCAGCAACAACGTGTGGCGATCGCCCGGGCCATGGCCATGGACCCGGACATCCTGCTGTTTGACGAACCGACCTCGGCGCTGGACCCGGAACTGGTCGGCGAGGTACTTACGGTGATCGCCGACCTGGCTCGCGAAGGCATGACCCTGCTGATTGTCACTCACGAAATGGAATTTGCCCTGTCGATCTCTGACCGGGTGATTTTCATGGAAAACGGCAACGTGCAGCTGGATGCCTCGCCACAGGCAATCCGCGAAGGGCATGGCGCCCAACGGGTGCGACGGTTTATCGGGTTGGAAGAGTCAGAGGAGGAGCGTTGCCTGTTGATGAGCTGAATTGAGCGCGTTTGGTCGCATGATCCGCTTTATGCCGTGGGATTTTGACCGTCCCATGGTTCATTGCGGTCGTGGCTGCCAATGCGATAAGGAGATTGCAAAGCCCAGATGAGCCGGCGATGAAAGCTGCCGGATCTTTCGGGTCACTCGGTTTTACGATATCGGTCGCAGGTAGATACCGTTGCTCAGATTTTGCTTGAGCTGCTGGCTCGTCTCGTCCGCCAACACTTCCGGCTGGTCGTTGGCAACGCCATCCAGTGCGCGCTGGACCACATCGTGAGGGTTTGCCTTTGGCACGCCTTCGATACCGCGCGTCATGTCGGTGTCCACGAACGCAACATGCACGCCCACGACCAGGGTGCCCTGACTTGCCAATCGCAGGCGCAGGCCATTGGTAAGCGACCAGGCCGCCGCTTTGCTTGCCGAATAGGTAACGGTGGTGGGCAGGTTGATCCAGCTCAGGGCCGAGTGCATGTTGACGATTGCACCACCGCCGTTGGCGGCCAGGATCGGTGCGAAAGCCAGGCTGATGGCGAGCGGGGCGACCGCGTTGGTCTCGAACTCGTGGCGAAGGGTTTCCAGGCTAATGCTGTCATGCGCTTCGCCGCTGATGCCGGCGTTGTTGATTAGCAGCGTGAGGTCGTGCGCCTGTTCAGTCGCCGCCGCGATATCTTCGGGACGGGTCACGTCGAGTTTGATTGGCACCACGTTGGCCTGGGCTTCGAGAGTGGCGGGGTCACGTGCCGCGGCGTAGACCTTCGCGGCACCCGCCGCGAGCAGTGCTTGCACGAAGGCCTTGCCCAACCCACGGTTGGCGCCGGTCACCAGCGCCACGCTACCTTTGATCTGCATGTTGATTCTCCAGTTGTTGGTCATGACGCAAACAAGAAACGACGCCTCAGCGCTTTAGCGTGTTTATTTCGCGAGACTGCCCCTTAGAAGGAACAGCGCCAGTGCGATCAGACAGGCTGTCGTCTGGACACCGCCCAGTGCTGTAACCGGTGCAAGCGTCAGCACCGAGACCAGCCAGGTTGTCAGTGCAGCCGCCCCCATGGAAACAAAGCCCAACAGGGCGGAAGCCATCCCGGCTTCCTTACCAAAAGGTCCCATGGTGATGGCCGTGCCCAGCGGATTGGCCAGGCCCATGCCCCAAAGAAACGTGACCATTGAAAGGGCATACCACCCAAGGCTCGGATCGGCCGGGCCTGCGAGCAGGAGCCCTCCGCCCGCCATGGCACAGGCAATGCCCAGCGTGGTAATGAGTCTTGGGCCGTAGCGGTGCGCCAGGCGCGGGGCCGCCATGCCGGCTGCGAACACAACGAACACCGTGCAAGCGAAGTACAGGCCCGTCTGCAACGACGTCAGGCCGATCCCTTTCATCAGAATAGCGGGGGCGGCGGCGAACGATGCGAACAGTCCGCTCATCAGCAGGCTCATCGAAAGGGCAGGCAGGATGAAGCGCTTATCCAGCGTCAACCGCCGATACGCGAGCACCACGCTCTTGGCTGAATGCGGCGCGCGGCGGTCGGCGGGATGGGTCTCGCCAAGGCCGCGAACGTAGAAGAAGGCGAGCGCAACGGCGGCCAGCCCTACCAGGATAAAAATCGCCCGCCATCCAAGCGTGACCGACAGCAGGCTACCCGCCAGTGGTGAAAAACCTGGCGCAGCGGCGGTGGCAATCATGGTCAGCGACAACGCGCGAGCGAGTGCCTCTCCCTCAAACAGATCCCGTGCAATTGCGCGCGACAGCACTGAGGCGGCACACACGCCCAATGCCTGGATGACGCGTCCTGCAATCAGCGTATCGAGGGTGTTGGCGAGGCCTGCGACGACGGTGCCCACCACGAAAATCGCGAGTCCTCCCAGCACCAGCTTCTGGCGCCCGTAGCGGTCAGCCAGCGGCCCGACCACCAACTGGCCCAGTGCGAAGGTGATGAAGAAGCTGGACAGCGTCAGGCCAAGCGCGCGGGCGTCCACTCCCAGGTCTTCACCGATGACGGGGAATGCTGGGAGGATGATGTTGGTGGAGAGCATACCGATAGCAGCCAGGCCAGCGAGCAGTGCCACGATTTTTCCGGTCAATGGCTGGATGGCCTGGACGGGGGCATTCACAAAAGTTGTCGTCATGGATTTACATCCCTTGGCGCTTATGGAAGCGGTAGTCGTGGAATTGGCCGTCAGGCGGAAGTCGGCCCGCACTCTGGCTACGGCGTATGATGGTTGTCATATTTTCAGCCAAGCATGATGATCATCATGTTATTCGTCAAGCATAAATATCGAGGTCCACCGATGAGATATCCTGCAAGCCAGACTGCAGAACGGCGCGAGAAAATCCTTGAGGAGGCCTCCCGGTTGTTTCGCGGCAAGGGCATCGCAGGGGCGAGCATTGCGCAGGTCATGAAGGCATCGGGCCTGACTCATGGCGCGTTTTATGCGCACTTCGATTCGAAGGATGCGCTGGCTTGTGCCAGCCTTGAGCATGCGATGGACCAGTTGGCGCTACGGTTGCGCGACACTGTCTCCAGCAGCGATACACCCAAGCAAGCCTTTCTGGACAGGTACCTAAGTCAGGGTCACCGCGACCACCCGGAAGCAGGCTGCGCAATGCCTGCGTTGGCCATTGATGTCGCACGCGAACCGGGGATGCGGCGTTCGTTCACGAGCCGGGTCGCCGGAATGATCGAGTCGTTCAGCGCCAGTCTTCCCTGGCGGCGTGACCGATCCAGGGAAGACCAGGCGATCGGTTTCATGTCGGCGATAGTCGGCGCCATGGTGCTCGCCCGAGCGGTCGACGATCAACCGCTGTCCGACCGCATTCTTCAAGCGACACGTGACGAACTGCTTGCGGGTGAGCAGGCTGGGGCAGCAGCAGCACAGGCTTTGGACAATATCCCCGACATCAGCCGACCCGTAGCCCGGAAAATATCTAGTGAGCTAGATAATGTTGAGCTACAAAAGCGAGTTCCTGCCAAAAAGGCTGCAGTGCAACGGGAAGTCGGAACCCAACTGTCCTTTGCTCTGTACGGTGCCGCCAATCGGATGATTCGCCTGCACAAACCCTTGCTGGAGCCCCTTGGGCTGACGTTCCCCCAGTACCTGGTCATGCTGGAACTGTTCACGGACGCGCCCAGGACCGTGGGCGATCTGGGCGCTGCACTTGGGATGGATACCGGGACGATCACGCCCTTGCTCAAGCGTCTTGAAGCGTCGGGCATGGTGACTCGAGCCCGCGACAAAAGCGACGAACGCCGCGTGCTGATTGCGCTTACCGACGCTGGGGAAGGCCTGCGCGAAGAGCTTTGGGCCGTCACGGACAAGATCAAGACCGCCTGTCAACTGACTGAGGATGGGTTGGAAGCTCTTCGCGGCACGCTTAAGGCTTTTGCGCGTCCCGCTGGCGAATGAGGGCAGCCCTCCCGAAGATAGGCGTCGATGCGGCAAGTGCATCCTTCACGTCCAACCGTTTAGGCAACAGCTTGTTGGCATAAAACAGATCTGCTGTGGCCTGCTGCGCTTCGATGATTTTTTCATCCATGGGCAGTACCGGTGACGGCTGCCGATTATCCACGTAACGAGCGATCACGGCTTCGGGCAGCCCCATGGATTGAGTCAGCCCCCGAAGGCTTGCTTCTCGTTGGCTGCGAGTCAGGGCTTCGGCTGCGGTAAGCTCATCGTTTCGCGGGTAACGCGATACCTAATTCAATGTGTCAAGATTCGGCCACCAAGGATGAGTACCCATCGAATATGCCTAGCCTGACCTCCAATGCCGATTTCATGCAGCTTGCCCTTGCCCAAGGGCGCTTAGCCTTACCCGACTGCCTTCCAAACCCGCCAGTAGGTTGCGTGCTGGTAAACAGCGGGGTCGATAAAGTTTTTGTTGGATTGCTTGATCCCGATCCAAGAAACTCGGGAGCGGGCATAAGAATGCTACGAGATGCAGGCATTACAGTCGTTGTCGGCTTACTGGCGGAGGAAGCTGCTGAGGACTTAGCTGATTTTTTGGTAAGTAATTGCGGTGGATCGTTGGATCGCAATGATCAGCAAATCGTTAGTCCCTCAGCGCAAGGTGGGATGCCCGGACGGTTACATTGAAAAGTATGTGGCTGGCGACGATCGTTGCTTGCGTCATCAGTGTGAGCTTTTGGCTGGCGGCGTCATGGTTGGCCGGAGTGAATGAGCCTTGGGACGCGCAATGTTATTGGGCTGTTCTATATCCTGCGTCCCTGGCGCTGACATTGACGCTTGGTCTGCTGTTTCAAAAACGCGGATGGCTGGCAGGCCCTATCGTAATGTTCGGGCAGATTCCGTGTGTGATGATGACATCTGGAGCGGGGCCGCTACTGGCAGTTGGCATTTTGTATTGCATTTTGCTTTCGATCCCAGCAGTGATGCTGTCTTGGGGCACGTGCGCGATCTATCGGCGGCTCGCCGCTAGCTGATGCAGATCGAACCGTGGTGAGCGCGCGGGGCGCAATTGTCCAGACGAACCAGCGCATCCCCTTGTCTCGATTCTGCTGGGGAACGACCCCCTGTGCTTGTAAGTCTACCTGTATCTACTCATTGGTAAGGTACAGCGCAATGGATAAGACAATCACCGTGGATCAACTGGCTACCACTGACCTTGGATCATTCAATGAGATATGGCTCGGCGGGACTCATACCCAGCTATGCCTGTGGCGTGGCGCCCAAGTCTTCACTCACGAAATGCTCAGCGAAGGCACTCACGATCAGAATGTCCGACGCCTGTGCTTGCAGTTGGTCAACCCTGACGATCAGGCCGCAGTGGCCAGCGTTGAGCTGATTGCGCGCGAACGGCTGAAAAAGATGGGGAAGGAAGGCGAGTTTTATCCGGCTGAGGAGGCGGACACCCATCAATAGTCGCTCTGCAGTTCTGATAAAAAAAAGGAATACCGGCTAGTCATGAGGGTCTCAGTACGTCACATGATTTAGTGGCTACTGCCCCAGCGACCATCGCTTCTGGCCTAGAGTGTGGTCTCTCAATAACGATCCCTATCGTAGTCTCCCGATTGGTTGCCCCTGATTGTTCCACTGTTGGTCATAACCAACGAAATGTCGCAAACGCCTCATTAATTGAAAGTCATTATCATTTGAGATAATCTCGCGGTTCTTCCTCGCTTGAGTCGCTTGCGTGTCCTGGCCACCTGATCCTCATTCCGCTGACGGCGAGTTCGAGAGCCATTCGAGCGAGCTGCTGCGCTTCCTCACGCGGCAGGTGAAGTGCGCAGAACTGGCAGCCGACCTGCGCCAGGAGACTTGGTTGCGCTTTCGCCGGCGCGAGTCCGGGAAGGAGATCGGCAATCTTCGTGCTTTCCTCTATCGCATCGCGCGCAACCTGATCATTGACTACCGCCGTCAGCAAAAATCGCGCCCTGTCGAAGAGGAGATATCCGTCGAATTGGTCAGTGCCCAGCCTGGTCCGGAGCGAGCGGCAAGCGACGCCCAGCGCCTGGAGCTATTGCAGCGCGTAGTCCAGGATTTGCCACCGCATCTGCGTCAGGCGTTGTTGTGGAATCGCCTGGACGGGCTGACCCAGCGTGAGATCGGCGAGCGCCTGGGTGTCTCGGAAAGCATGGCCGGACGTTATATTTTGAAGGCCCTCGAACACTGCCAGCAGCAGATGGACCCGCAGCCGTGACTCATCCTTCGCTTCTCGATCAGGCCCGGCAATGGCAGGTGTTGCTGCATTCTGGTCGCGCCACCGCTGCCGATCGCGAGGCCGCGCATGCCTGGCGCCAGGCGGCGCCCGAGCACGAGCAAGCATTTCGTGAGGTGGAAGGGCTGTGGTCTTTGCTCGGCCAGATAGAACGTCCGGCCGAGCAGCCTCAGGTGCGCGTGATGCGTCGCCATCGACGTTGGGCGACTCCGCTGGCCTGCGCCGCGATGCTGTTGCTCGCCCTGTGGCTACCGCGCGGCACCTGGATTGGCCTGTATGCCGATATCAGCACCCAGCCGGGGGAGGTGCGCGAGTTGCGTCTGGCAGATGGTTCGTTGTTGACCCTCAACGGTGATTCGGCGCTGGACTGGCAGTTTGTCGACGGTCGCCGCGAGGTCAGGCTGTACCGCGGCGAGGCGGATTTCCAGGTAGCCCCTGACCCGGCTCGGCCGTTCACTGTCACTGCCGGCGAAGCGCGCATACGCGTCACCGGCACGCGCTTTGATGTGCGTCTGGAGGAGGGCGGTGTCGACCTCGCGGTCAGCGAGGGCCGAGTGTTGGCCTCCAGCGAGGGGCGCGAGCCGCTGCCGGTGGTCGGCGGGCAACAGGTGCAGTGGCGCGGTGGGGAGTTGCAGGTGCCGCAGGCATTGGATGCGCGCCAGCGCTTGGGCTGGCAGCGCGGCAAGCTGATATTCCGTGACAGGCCACTGGAGCAAGTGTTCGCCGAACTTGAGCGCAGCCAGTCTGCGCGCGTGCTGTTTGTTGACGAAGCCGCTCGCAGGGTACAGGTGACCGGTGTGTTCGCCCTCGACGATCCACAGGCGGTGTTAAGTGCTGTTGAAACCACCTTGCCTGTGCGTCTGGTGCGCTTGCCGGGGTTGATTCTGGTCGCGTCACGCCGCTGAGACTCGCGCCGCGCCTGGGCCTTCAAGAAAACAGAAAATATTTAGGCGGCGATGGTTCAGAAATCATCGGCCCCTTCGTCTTCTGTTCCTGCAAATGCGACTTCTTCGCATTGATAGCCAAGGACATCAGCATGCGGTCGACCCCCTTCCTCGCGGCGCTAGCCGTACTCCCCCTGGCCATGGCTGCCGCACAGGCGCAAGCCGTACAGCTCGACGTGCCCGCCCAGCGACTCGACGCGGCGCTCATCGATTTCGCCGAGCAGGCCGACGTGCGTCTGCTCTATGAGGCCGGCCTGACCCGTGGCAGTGGTGTGGCGCAGGCGCTCAAGGGCGACTATTCGGTGGTCGACGGCCTGCAGCGGTTGTTGGAGGGCAGTGGCCTGAGCTTCCAGACTGGCGACGACGGCACCATCACTCTGGTGCCGCTGCCCGAGCAAGGTGTGTTGGAGCTGGGCTCCACCACCATCAGCGGGATCGCCGACGGCCGTGTCGATCTGCCGGCGGAGTACGCCGGTGGGCAGACGGCGCGGGGTGCCCGCATCGGCGTGCTGGGCAACCAAGACATGCAAGATGTGCCTTTCGCCTTCTCCAGTTACACCTCCGAGCTGATTGAGACGCGCCAGGCGCAGACCCTGGCCGAGGTGCTGGCCAGCGATCCGGGCGTGCGTCAGTCGTTCGGCTTCGGTAACTTCTCCCAGGTGTTCGTTGTGCGCGGGTTCCAGCTGTTCAGCGACGATATTGCCTTCAACGGGCTGTACGGTATTCTGCCGCGACAGATCATCTCCACCGAGTCGGTCGAGCGGGTCGAGGTGTTCAAGGGGGCTAACGCCTTTGTGAATGGCGTGTCGCCGTCGGGCAGCGGTGTCGGCGGGGCGATCAACGTGGTCTCCAAGCGTGCCGAGGACAGCCCCACGCGCCGCGCCACCTTGGACTATGCCAGCGACAACCGAGTGGGTGGGCACCTCGACCTGGGCCAGCGCTTTGGCGAGGAAAACCGCTTCGGCGTACGGGTGAACCTGGCCCAGCGCGAGGGCGAGACAGCGGTGGACGAGGAGCACTCGCGCTTCAGTCTCGCCACCCTCGGCCTGGACTACCGCGGCGACCGTCTGCGACTGTCTGCGGATCTCGGTTACCAGAAGCAACGGGTCAACGAGGGGCGCTCGGTGGTCTATCTGACCACGACGGGGCCTACCAGCACTCTCAACGGCAAGACGCCGTCGGCACCCGACTCCGACCACAACTACGCGCAACCCTGGAGCTGGTCGCAACTCGAAGACACCTATGGCATGTTCAGCGCCGAGTACGACCTGTCGCCCACTTGGACGGCATACCTAAGTGCAGGCGGCAAATACACGCGGGAGAACGGTATCTACGCCTCCAACTATGTCTACGGCGCGAACGGCGACGCACGTATCGGTCGCCTCTATTCGCCGCTGGACCAGGAGACCCTGAGCGCCGTCACGGGGCTGCGCGGCGAACTCACCACCGGGCCGGTCAGTCACCGCATCAACCTGGCCGGCAACGGCATCTGGCAGGAGAAGCGCAACGCGTTCGAGTCCACCGCGGCGGGCAGTCGCGGCTTCGGCAATCTGTATGAGGGCCAGCCCATCGCCGAGCCGCCGGCCACCAGCATCTCCGGCGATATTCACGACCCGGACACCACCGCCAAGGTGCAGAACCGCAGCCTGGCGGTGTCCGACACCCTGGGCTTGCTCGACGACCGGGTGCTGCTGACCCTGGGCGTACGTCGCCAATCCATCAGCTCCGATGCCTGGAGCGCGGCCAGCGGTGCCCGCACCTCAAACTATCAGGAAAGCATCACCACGCCGGCCTATGGCCTTGTGATCAAGCCCACCGAGTTCCTGTCGCTCTATGCCAACCGCGTCGAGTCCCTGCAGCAGGGGCCGACCGCGCCGGGCGCCGCGCTCAACAGCGGCGAGATGTTCGCGCCCTATCGCTCCAAGCAGATCGAGATGGGCGCCAAGCTTGACTGGGGCACCTTCGGCGGCAGTCTCAGCCTGTTCCGCATCGAACAGCCGCAGGGCGTGCTCGGCGGCGACGGCTATTACCGGGTGGATGCCGAGCAGCGTAATCGCGGCGTGGAGCTGAGTCTGTTCGGCGAGCCGCTGGACGGCCTGCGCCTGCTGAGCGGCGCCACCTGGACCAAAGCCGAGCTGCGCGGCACAGCCGGCGGCCGCGACGATGGCAACCAGGCGGTGGGTGTGCCGCAGTTCCAATTCAATCTGGGCGCCGACTGGGATGTGCCCGGCTTGTCCGGGTTGAGCCTGAACGGCCTGCTGCTGCGCACCGGCGGTCAGTTCGTCGACAGCGCCAACGAATACAGCATCCCTGCCTGGACCCGTGTCGACCTCGGCGCGCGCTATCGGACGCAACTGGAGGGCCGCGCACTGACCTTCAACGCGATGCTGGAGAACGTCGCCGACGAGAACTACTGGGCCTCTGCCAACGGTGGCTACCTGACTCAAGGTGCGCCGCGCACGCTCAAAGTGTCGGCCACCGTTGATTTCTGAGTTTGCCCACGATAAAGAGGGCGCCGTTGCAAGCTGTGCGAACACGCTAAAGGCGATTTCACCAGACGCTCCGAGAGGCTGCATTCGCGGCCTCTGTCGTCGTTGCTGCGATCGCACCAGAACCAGTCATGGGGTAGCGTCAAAGAGGGCGGTGAATTCGCCCTTGACGCTTTTGACCTGCTTGGCCCGTTATCGTGGTTTTTTTCAGAAAAGCCTTCACTCATGGCCACAGGCTGCTTTCGGCTAGAAGCAGGCACCCGCTCCAACCTGTGAAACCGCTGGCAATCCGAACCCCAAAATTATTCTAACCTTTCGTATTGACATATCGGTAAATCTCGATATCCTGAGTGCATGGAACTGATCGAAATATTCAAAGCCCTCTCGAACCCTACGCGTCTTCAAATCCTGAAAGGTTTGAAGGATCCCGTAAAGAACTTCCCTCCGCAGGATGAGGGTGACGTTCTCACGGTCGGCGTCTGCGTCAGTAGTATTCAAGAGGGTATCGGACTGTCGCAGTCAACGGTCTCCGGTTATCTTGCCACGTTGCAACGAGTGGGCCTGGTTGAAGTCAGGCGTATCGGTCAGTGGACCTACTACAAGCGCAATGAAGCAACCATCAGCGCGCTTGCCGAGGTCATAGGGAAAGATTTGTAATTTTTTTACCTTAACATATCGAGATATCTCGATATTCAATTTTATAGATGCGAGGATTTACCATGAAAGCGATGATACTGAAGTCATTTGGCGGTCCTGAGTCGTTCGAGCTCCGCGACGTGCCCAAGCCCGTGCCGGGCGCGGGACAGGTCCTGGTCCGGGTACACGCAACCTCGATCAACCCGTTGGATTATCAGGTTCGACGTGGCGACTATGCCGACCTGGTGCCACTGCCGGCCATTACCGGACACGACGTATCGGGCGTTGTCGAAGAAGTCGGGCCGGGTGTGACCAGCTTCGCTCCAGGAGACGAAGTCTGGTACACCCCGCAAATTTTCGACGGCCCAGGCAGTTATGCCGAGTACCACGTTGCGGCCGAAGGCATCATCGGGCGTAAGCCGCAATCACTGAGCCACCTTGAGGCAGCAAGTCTGACCCTGGTTGGCGGGACGGTATGGGAAGCACTGACCGTGCGAGCGGCGCTCAGAGTGGGGGAGAGCATTCTGATACACGGCGGCGCGGGAGGCGTAGGGCATGTCGCGATCCAGGTGGCAAAAGCCATTGGAGCGCGGGTCTTCACGACCGTGCGCGAAGCAAACTTTGAGTTCGCACGCAGCACGGGTGCCGATGTGCTCATCGACTACGAAAAGGAGGATTACGTCGACGCCATCATGCGCGAAACCGGTGGTCACGGCGTGGATGTGGTGTTCGACACCATCGGCGGCAACACACTGACGCGTAGCCCCGACGTGCTCGCCCAACTCGGCCGCCTAGTCTCGATTGTGGACATTGCCCAGCCGCAAAACCTTGTTCAGGCGTGGGGCAAGAACGCGAGTTATCACTTCGTTTTTACCCGACAAAACCGCGGCAAACTTGATGAGCTGAGCGCATTGGTAGAGCGCGGTCAACTGCGCCCGCACGTTGGCGCGGTCTATTCGCTGGCCGACATTGGACTTGCCCACGCTCGACTGGAGAGCCCCAACAACGGCCTTCAGGGAAAAATCGCGATTGCAGTCGAGCCATCGCTCATCTCGTGAGTGCGTACTTTTAATCAACTGAGCTTGTTGGAGGAATGCCATGATTTATGAAATCGCTCTGCTCCCTGTTCACAAAGAACGCATTGAAGCGTTCAGACACGCATTTGCCGAGGTCGCCCCTTTGCTCACCCGCGCAAAGGGTTACGGCGGCCACTTGCTAGCGCAAGGGATTGAAACCCCCCAGCAATTCAACCTGATCGTGCGCTGGGCTTCACTTGAGGATCACACGCCGGGCTTCGAGGCGAGTGAAGACCATCGGCTGTTCATGATGGGCCTGGAGGAATATTTTTCGGAAGAACCGAAGGTCTACCATATTGAGGGGGGGAGCTTTTAGGACTGACGAACATGATGCTTCCAACAATGCCGTCGGCATGGATGCTGCCGGCGCCTTGAGGGGCTTGAACTGGGACTAGGTGCCGGGTTTGAAGTCTTCTATGAAAGGCCCTAGATGTTTAGATCTAGACGTTTGAGCTGACTATCGTCCGCTTCTAGCCGATTCTGTTGAAAAAGCCGGCTTCGGTTTCCAGGGCAGAAAAGTACGCGTCGTAGATTGAAATTCTAACTTTCGGCATTGGCTTTCTAGCTCAGATTTCACGTAGCAGCGCGCAAAAGAGGTGTTTCCACCCATCAATTTTCGAGCAGTTTGGGGGAACCGACTTTTTCAACACAATCAGCCGAAAGCCGCCTCTCGCCAATCGCCACCGGCCAATCTCGGCTATAGCTCCCGATTGTTCCAGTCAGGCAAAACTCCCACAGCATTACGAGCATCCGGAAGGGGCAGGTGACGTTACCCGTTTACATCCGGTGATGTTCCAGCAAGAAGTCCACGAATAACCGCACCCGCGCCGGCATTGCCGAACCACCTACGAACACCGCATGAATCGGCTCCCGGTCTCCGGGGTTCCAGGCTTCCAGCAGCGGTACCAGATCGCCGCGCCGCAGGTCCTCGGCTACGGTGAAATCGCCGATACGCGCGATGCCAGCGCCTACCCGTGCGAGTTGTGCCAGCGCTTCACCACTGCTGCATTCGATGTTGCCGCTAACCTTCAGGGAAAACTCATTTCCCTCGCGGATGAACGGCCAGTTGGGTTCGGCACGCCGGAAGTTGAAGCGCAGACAGTTGTGCCGTAGCAGATCTTCCGGTTCCTGGGGGATGCCGTGGCGCTGCAGATACTCGGGCGATGCCACCACGACCTGGCCGGTGTCGCCGATCCTTCGTGCGGTCAGCGGGCTGTCGGGCAGATGGCCAAAGCGTACCGCCACGTCGGCCTGGCCGCCGAGGATGTCGACCACTTCGTCGCCGAGGGTGAGGTCGACGACGATGTTCGGGTAGCGGGCGCTGAATGCTGCCACCAAGGGAACGATGGTCTGGCGCCCATGGCCGAGGGCGGCACTGACCCGCAAACGGCCCCGGGGCACGCCCTGGTCGGCGATGGCTTCTTCGACCTCGGCCATGTCGGCCAGGATACGGCGGGCGCCGCGCAGGTAAGCCTCGCCCTCGGCGGTGAAGGTGATCGCTCGGGTGGTGCGCAACAACAGGCGAGTGCCAAGACGTTGTTCAGTACGCGCGATGATCCGACTGACCGCCGAGGGGGTCAGCCCCAATGCACGCGCGGCGGCTGACAGGCTGCCTTCCTGCGCCACGGTGGCGAACACGCTCATTTCACCTGATCTGCCGTTGAAGTCCATTTGTGCTCCGTACGCAAAGGTGATTGCCAGAAATGCTATCTACCGCCTGAAAAAGTTGGATCGTAGCATTGGCGGCATAGATAAGGAGCCTTCCATGCGTATCAATCCACCGCTTGTCGCACTCGCCATTGGTGCCTTTGGCATCGGCGTTACCGAGTTCGCCCCCATGGGCATGTTGCCGGGCATCGCTGCGGATCTCGGCGTATCCATTCCCGCCGCAGGTTTGTTGGTCAGTGCCTACGCCTTGGGCGTACTGCTCGGCGCGCCGCTGATGACCCTGACCACCGGCAGGATTCCCCGGCGCTATTTGCTGATCGGACTCATGGCGATTTTTACCCTGGGTAATCTGATGTCAGCCCTGGCTACCGATTACTACAGCCTCATGGTCGCCAGAGTGGTGACCTCACTGAACCACGGTGCATTCTTTGGCGTCGGCTCCATCGTCGCCGCTAGCGTGGTCGCCCCGGAGAAACGCGCCGGGGCGGTTGCGGCCATGTTCTTGGGCCTGACCCTGGCCACCATCGGCGGTGTGCCGCTGGCCGCCTGGTTTGGAGAACTGTTCGGCTGGCGCACCGCATTCTGGGGTATTACCGGACTCGGCGTGGTAACCATGGCCGCGTTGTGGTTCGCGCTACCGAACCTGCAGGCGCCACAAAGCGTCGGTGTACTGGCCGAAATTCGGGTGCTGGGCCGTGGACCGGTGCTGGGGGCGTTGGCCCTGACCGTAGTCGGCTCGGGTGCAATGTTTACCGTCTTCACCTACATCGCGCCGATCCTCAGCAGCGAAACCCATGCATCAACCGCCTACATCACCGCCATGCTGATGCTGTTCGGTGTGGGGTTGACGCTGGGCAACATGTGGGGCGGCAAGGCCGCCGACCGCTCGATAGATCGCACCCTGATCGTTTCGCTGAGCGCGCTGATTCTGGTCTTGTTGGCATTCACCGTACTGATGCGTTGGCCGCTGCCGGCCGCCGTTGCCATCCTGATATGGGGGATCGCCAGCTTCGCCCTGGTGCCGCCGCTACAGATGCGCGTCATGGAAGCCGCCAAGGACGCACCCAATCTGGCCTCGGCGGTGAACATCGGCGCCTTCAACTTGGGTAACGCGATGGGTGCGGCGCTGGGCGGAGCGGTGATCAATACCGGGCTGGGTTATCCGGCGATTTCCCTGGCTGGAGCGGCAATGGCGGGTCTGGGGCTGCTGATGGTGTTGGCTTTTGCCTGGCGTTCCAGAACGATTGCAACTGCGGTGGTGTGACGATGATGTGAGGGGGGCTCCCTTTAGCTGCGGGCCCTTTTAGCTGAAAGCAACTGGCGCTTGACTTAGAGCGCACTCTAACCAATAGCCTCCTTGTTGCACCGCCAAAACGGCCAGGTCCGTTGCGCGGCTTAAACAAGGAGACAGGTCATGACATTAAAAAAACTGAGCGCTGTAACCGGGCTCGTGCTTTCAGCAATCGCAATTCCGGCGTCGGCAACTGAACCGGATAGTCGACGAGTGAAAGGGGTCGAGACCCTGGAAAGAATCACCGGGACCACCGGCAACAACGTGGTCAAGTCGCTTAGCGATATCTCGCCCGAGCTGGGTGAATGGATAGTCGATTTCGCCTATGGTGATGTGTTTTCCAGGCCTGGTGTTGCTCTGTGCACACGTGAGTTGGCAACCATCGCGGCCCTCACCGCATTAGGGAACGCGCAACCTCAACTCAAGGTGCATATAGAGGGGGCGCTGAATGTGGGTTGCAAACCTGAGGAGATCGTTGAAATCATCATCCAGATGGCGGTGTATGCTGGTTTTCCCAGCGCGTTGAATGGCATCAGCGCAGCGCGGGAAGTGTTTGCCAAACGAGGCATCAAAGTTGTTGCCGCACCTCCCGAGTGAGCGGGACGGGTGCATTACCGAACACCGATGGCCAAGGATTGTGCTTATGAACGCCTACCAGACGATTGACCAGGTCGCCAAGCGCACCGGCCTTACGGCCTATACCCTGCGCTACTACGAACGCATCGGCCTGTTGGCGCCGGTCGCCCGTACGGCCGGCGGGCAACGGCTTTATGCGCCGACTGATATGGCGTGGCTGGAGTTTCTGCTGCGTTTACGCACCACTCACATGACCATCGGCAAAATGCAAACATTCGCCAAGCTGCGCAGCGCTGGGGATTCAACGATTGCCGAACGCCGCCAGATGCTGGAGAGCCATTTACAGGATGTACAGGCCGAAGTTGCTGCCATGCAAAAGGCCGTTGCTGCACTGCAAGTCAAGATTGACCACTACCGTGCGCTTGAGTCCAAGGAGGAAGGTTAGGATCTGCTCTGTTGGTCGACTCCCGCCCATCACGACAAGCAGAGTCTCGCTGAAATCCTTCATGGCCGCGAGCGAAGTGGGCACCTTGAGACTATGCTCAGTGTCACTGCAGGCAATGTACTGATTTCGGTTTTCAGCCGCCAAGGAAAGGAGTCTGTATGTCTCTGGTTCTTCGTGCCCGGTTCTATGATTGGAATGACCGAATGAGCAATCCGGTAACCGGTGCCCAGGGGCGCAGCTTGATCAATGGGCAATATCTCCTCAGTTCGTGAGCGTTTGGGCGCTTCATTCACAGGGTCGACGATCTCCAATCTGAAGGCCGACTTCTCCAACCAGGTCGAGCAGTCGATCCAGACTGTCGGCAAATGCAGGTGGATTACTTTTGGTAAATCCCAAGGACATGGAGAGCCGCATGAACACTGAACCACTCCACAAAATCTTATGGCGCCTCGCCGGCTGCGTGACCGGGCTGGCGATGGTTGTCGCCAATCCAGCCCAAGCTGCCGATGGCGGCATCGCCGGCGGCCCTACCTCAAGCTATAGCATTGCCTTCAGCAACTCCTACGCGGGCAGTGATTTCCGCAAAGTGATGGTGCGCAACTGGCAGGAGGTGGCGGCCCAAGCACAAAAGGATGGCTTGGTCCGCGAGGCTCCGGTGGTCAGCGCCAATAACTCCGCAGCGGAACAGGCGGCCCATATCCAGGACATGATCGTCAAAGGCGTGAACGCCATCGTCATCCTGGCCGCGTCCGACACGGCCCTCAACGGGGTGATTCGCGATGCATGCAACGCTGGCATCGTGGTGGTCGTCATGGCCAGTCTGGTCTCCGAAGGCTGCGTCTATACCGTGGACTACAACTGGTCCGCCATGGGCCGCGTGGAAATGGATTATATTGCCGAGCGCCTCAAGGGGAACGGAACACTGCTGGAGATCCGCGGCATTGCCGGCGATGCCACCGATAAAAACATCAGCGACGGCATTCGCAAGGCCGCCAGCGACTACCCGGGCCTGAGGTTCGCCAAGACCGTGTACGGGAACTGGACGGCGTCCGTCGCACGCAAGGAGGTGGCGCTGGCACTGCCGTCGCTGCCCAGCATTGATGCCGTCGCGACTCAGGGGGGCGACGGCTACGGCGCGGCCATGGCGTTCAAGGCGGCGGGGCGCCCTTTGCCGATTATTGTGATGGGGAACCGTCAGGACGAACTTGCCCTGTGGAAGCAGGAGCGCGATGCCAATGGCTACGAGACCGTCTCGGTCTCCGCCTCCCCAAGCGTTTCCCAGGTGGGGTTCTGGGTGGCCCAGCAGATTCTGGCGGGCAAGCAAGTGCCGAAGTTCGTCGAGGTGCCGCTGGTACGCATCGATGCGAAGGACCTGGACGCTTGGCTCGCCACTATGCCGGTGGGCGGCGCCGCCAATCCTTTCTACAGCCAGGCTTCCGTTGCGGCGATGATCGACGCGGCCGTCCACCATACGGCGCCGCCGGCGCCTTTGCCGGAGGTAACGAAGCAGTAGTGGTGGGCGGGGAGCGAGGAGGCGAGGCGCCGTGCTGACATTCAGACCCACCACGGACAGGCCCATTGCCGTCAGGATCGGGCTGGCAGTCGCCGCACTGGTGTTTCTGATGCTGGCGGTATCGCTAGTGAACCTCTATGGCCTGCGAGGCATGGTTCGTTCGGTGGATTCGGCCAGCCATTCCGCAGAAATTCTGGCCTCGGTCAACGGGGCCACCGAGCGGGTGGAAAACTTCATCGCCACCCGCGACCAGGAAAGCCTCTCCCAAGCCGAAGGCATGGTGGCGACCGCTATTGCCGGCCTTACCGCCATTGCGGTGGCAGAGGCGCAATCGCTCAAGGGCGGTCTGGACAGGCTCGCCGCGGCGATCGCCGCTTTGCGGGCGGCGACCCTGACCATGGATGGCGAAACGGAGAACATGACAGCCCACTACGGCCGGATGCGAGAGGCGACGATCCTGGTCGAACAGGGCATCGCCGATGGGCTGAAGGGGCTTGACGCCCGCACCGCTGAGCACCAGGCGCAGGTGAGCAACATTGAAAGCGCCCATCGCATCCTGGATATCCTGCGCAACGGCGAACGGATCATCATCGCCAATGTGGCCAAGATGCTGGTGACCGGTGACGGGGCGGCCGCGGCGCACAGCGCCTGCGCGGCACTCCCGCCGGTGGTCGAGCAATTGCGCGAGGTGATGGGGGAGCCGCAGGAGAGAGAGCCCCTCGACCAGTTGGCAACAGCGGTCGTTGCTACCTGCGTGACGGTAGAGCACCTTGGCGAGGCGCCCAAGTTGCGGGGAGGCGAGGCGTTGCGGCAGCTCGCCGTCGTCGGGGATGTGGTCGAGCACCTCGAGGCAATGTTGAGTGAGGTGGATGGGCGCGTTGCTCATGATGCAAGCGACATTCAGGCAGCCACCGGCTTGCTGCACAATGCCGCCGCGTTGTCCAAGCGTTTCGCCGAGCGTGTTGCCACCCTGGAGGCGCAGACCTTGTCGTTTCGCCTGTCACCGTCAGCCGAGGTCGCCAGCTCTGTCGGCCACATCCTTGATGAACTTTCCCGTCTCGCGCGCGTTCTGCCTTCGTCCGTGGGGCCGCAAGCCAAGGCTACGCCCCTGACGGTCAGCGATCAGATTGCCGGCTACCGGGCGGCATTCGCCAGGTTCCATCAGGCAAGCAACGCTTTGAGCGATGCACGCGATCAGGTTCGCGACGAGGCTCGCAGCGCCGGCCAGTTGGTTGCGCGCTTCGCTGGAGAGGCGCGCTCCGACGCCTTGGTCCACAATGATCGCGGCATGCTTGCGACGATAATTGCAGGTACCGTCGCCATCCTGCTAGCCGGCGCCATCGCCTGGAGCACGTCGCGATTTATCGCACAGCCCATCGTGGCCCTGGCCTCGGTCATGCGCAGGCTTGCGGCCGGCGACCTGAACGCCGAGATCGCCAGCGCCGCACGCGGCGACGAGATTGGAATCATGACCCGCGCCGTACGGGTGTTCCAGGAGAATGCCCTGCGCATCCGGGTGCTGGAGGCTGAGGCTGAGGCCGAACGACAGCAAGTGCAGGCCTCCTTGGAGAGAATGGTCGCCGAACGGACCGACACGCTGCATCAACAGACCGAGGTGCTGGAGGCGCAGGCCGTCGAGCTCATTCAGGCGCGCAATCAAGCCGAGACGGCCAACCAGGCAAAGAGCGATTTCGTCGCCACGGTCAGCCACGAACTGCGCACCCCCCTGACCCTCATTCTCGCCCCCCTGGAGCAGCTCTCGGCGGCGTCCATCCCGCCGGCGGACTGGCATGTGCAAATCGACCGCGCCCAACGCAACGCACTGCGCTTGATGAACCGGGTGAATGACATTCTCGATTTCTCCAAAGCCGAAGCGGGCAAGTTTGAGGTGTGTCCGGCGCCAATTGACTTGAACAAGATGGTGGGTGTGCTGGCCGAGGATGCCGCCATGGTGGCCGAGGGCAAAGGCTGCACCCTGACCAGCAGCATCGATCCTGCGCTCGGCACGGTGTTCCTGGACCCCCGACACTTCGAGAAGATTCTTCTCAACCTGGTGAGCAATGCCATCAAGTTCACGTCCGCTGGCGGCACCGTGCACCTGGCAGTGACGCTGATTGATGGCGAGCGTTTTGAACTCGCGGTGCAAGACTCGGGGATCGGCATTGCGCCTGACAAACTGCCGTTGCTGTTCCAGCGTTTTTCCCAGATCGACAACTCCGCCACGCGCCACTACAGCGGCACAGGCATCGGTCTGGCCCTGGTCAAGGATCTGGCCGAACTGATGGGGGGCGAAGTGGGCGTGAACAGCGAGCCTGGACGGGGTTCGTGCTTCTTTGTTCGACTTCCGCTGGGGGCCGAGCAAAACACCGTGCCGAGCGAAGCCAGCAATATGCAGGAGCGATCGTCATCGAGCACAACAAGCACTATTGAGCAGCGCCACTTGCGTTTCGACGACGGCCACCAAGGCAGTCGCAACGACCAAGTCGCGACGCAAGGCGCAGGCGACGAGCAGCACCCGGAACACGCCTTGCGATCCAGAGTGCTGGTGGTCGACGACAGCCCGGAAATGCTCAGCTATCTCAGAGAACTTTTGCAAAACGATTACATCGTCGCCACCGCAGTTGATGGCGAGCAGGCCTGGGCACTCCTGCAGCGTCGACCCATCGATGTGGTCGTTTCGGATGTAATGATGCCGAAACTCGATGGCTTTGGCCTGACAGCCAGAATCAAAGCCAGCGCCGGCTTTGCCCATTTACCGGTGATCCTGGTGACCGCCCGCGGTGGTAGCGAGGCCTGCGTCTCCGGGCTGGAGAGTGGCGCCGATGACTATATCGCCAAACCCTTCTCGCCGCTGGAGCTCATGGCTCGCGTGCGCGCGGCGCTACGTATGAGCCAAGTGCAAACCGAACTGCATGCAAAATCCCGTCAGGCGGGCATGGCCGAAATCGCTACGACTGTGCTGCACAACGTCGGCAACGTCCTTAACAGCGTGAACGTATCGGCAGAACTGGTCAGCAGCCTGATGCGCACCTCCAAAGCCCAGGGGCTGGGCAAGGTGGCTCAGATGATGAACGAACACGTCCATGACTTGAGCGATTTTCTCACCACAGACCACAAAGGAAAGATGCTGCCCGGCTACCTGCTCAAGCTGGCGGAGGTGGTGGCGATAGAGCAACAGGGCATCATCGAAGAGCTCGGACAACTCACCAAGGGCATTGACCACATCAAAACCATTGTCGCTGCCCAGCAGTCCTATGCCGTTGCTGTCAGTATCGTCGAGACAGTACCGGTCCCGGAGTTGATCGATGATGCCTTGCGCATGAGTGCTGGATCACTGGCGCGCCAGGAGGTGACGGTGGTCAAGGACATTGCCGACTTGCCCTTGCTGCCGCTGGACCGGCACCGGATGCTGCTGATTCTGGTGAACCTGATCCGCAATGCCAAACAAGCAATGAACGGCGTGATCGATCGCAGCCCGTGCATCACGTTCAGCGCCTTCCTGGCTGACGGGCCAGCATTGCGTATCACCGTGACCGACAACGGCAATGGGATTGCACCAGAGCATCTGGCGCGGCTCTTTTCCCATGGCTTCACTACTCGCAAAGACGGTCACGGTTTCGGCCTGCACAGCTGCGCGCTGGCCGCGCAGGAAATGGGGGGCAGCTTGACCGTGCACAGCGACGGGGCTGGACAGGGCGCAACCTTCATCCTCGATATTCCCCTTGATGATCCGCAGATTAAGTGATGAACACCGAACCGGCACAGTTGCGTACGAAAGACTATTTAAGATATTCCATGCGTTTTTTTGCCCTGTAACAGTCATTGATATCGATAGCTTTCTGGTAATACTCCAAGCGCTGTGCGCGATTGCTATCGCCTTGTAGCCGGTAGATTTCTGCCTGGTAATCCCGACCATCGCCCCACTGCATGGCGAAGCCCACAGGTTCTTCACGCCTGCACTCAAGCCTGACAACAGGCTGAGGAAAATATTTTTCGTAAAGTGGCATGCTGGTTTCTGTGGCCTTCAAGGCTTTTTGGTACTCGGGCGTATCGGTGAATGCCAAGCACCAGTAGGCAATTTCAAGTGCCGGTGGAGCAAAGCCTTGGGCGAGGCTTCGTTCAAACAAGGGACAAGCTTTCTCTTTGATCACTTCGCTTGGAGACAGCATCACGTAGATCAGTCCGAGACGATATTGAGCTACGGGATGATCAAGGACCGCTGCTTGTTCAAGAAGAGCAAACGCGGGCTTGAGTAATAGTCCTCCTTCTTCCGCTAAGGTCAGGGAGCGCTGCCGCTCCTCTTCGCTTGTAGCTGGAGTATCAGCGGTCACTGCTTCGAGCTTGGAATTCGCTTGTAGTAGGTAGGGGACAGCTTTTTGGTAAAGGCTCTCGGCTCGAGGGTCTATGTGCAGTGTGCTGGCCGAGCTCAACTGCGGCAGCAGACAGGCCAATAGGGTGTAACTCCAACGGTTCAGATGCACAGATTGACCTTCCAACTATTTTTTTTGGGGGGGGGCGGGCGGTGCGGATTATCGTAATTGACGTTAGCACCCGGTGCTACGTCAGCTTGCGCAGCGATGAGGAAAAGCATTGGAAGCGACTCCCAGATACGCCCGGTACAGCAGGGCAGTTGCGCCGATGGCAGCTCCTGACATGCAAACGGCTATCCAGCCAAATCGCCAGATATGTGACTTAATTACAATGTGGTCACAAGTTGTCAACCGCCTTTGAGGTGAGTAAGCTGACCGCATGAACCAGCCAATATCCCCCAGCGTCCGTGGCCCAGTCGACCATGACATCCGAGACCAGATTGTCGCGGCGGCCAATGAGCATTTCAGTCAATACGGTTACGGCAAGACCACGGTGTCCGACCTGGCCAAGGCCATCGGGTTTTCCAAGGCTTACATCTACAAGTTCTTTGATTCCAAGCAGGCAATCGGCGAAGCCATTTGCAAAAATTGTCTGGCGCAAATCGTTGCCGCCGTGGAGCAGGCCATCAACGTGGAAGGCCTCTCACCTACGGAGCGCTTTAGACGCATGGTCAAAACACTGATGGTCACGGGCGCGGACCTGTTCTTCAACGACCGCAAGCTTTATGACATCGCCGCGTTCTCGGCCTCGGAGCGTTGGCCAAGCTCGCAGGTTTATAATGCCCGGATCAAAGACTTTGTTCTGCAGATCGTACGAGAGGGGCGAGAGCTCGGTGAGTTCGAGCGCAGGACGCCACTGGACGAGACGGTAGACGCGATACATCTGGCGCTCCAGCCTTTCGTCAATCCTTTGCTGTTGCAGTACAACCTCGATCGCATCGAGGATGCCCCGACGCTCACCTCCAATCTCATCCTGCGTAGCCTCATGCCCTGAGCTTCGGCTGAGGGTTGCATTGCCGTTGCAACCTATCCCCGTGGTCCCTGCGATTTTACCTTCTGAATGAAGGTATCTATTTGTCTGGATTGTGACTGTTGACACAAATGGTCACATGAATAAGTATGGCGCATCTGTTCTCAAGAGATCGCCATGATCCAGCGCCGCCTTCAGCTTAGGTCTTCACCGATTCCATCCACCCGTTTCGATTGGGAGAGGGCGACGCCTGCGTGCTGCTTGGTGGGGATCACGACCGGTCAGTTCAGGGGAGCGTTGATATGACCAGCTTTGCCCAGATGCTGCAGCAATTCGATCCAGACTCACCTTTTATTGCACCACCCAACTGGCTACAGGGGCGCACTGTCTTTGGAGGCCTGTCTGCGGCGCTGTCGCTGCAAGCGGTTTTGCGTGAGTGTCCGACAGATTTCCCGCCGTTCAGGTCAGCCCAGGTGTCGTTCATTGGTCCTGTCACACAGGCCCAGACATTCGAAACCAGCGTGTTGCGTCAAGGGCGGTCAGTCACCTCGGTAGCGGTCGACTGTATGTCGGGCGATGACCTGGCACTGCGCATTACGCTGCTATTCGCTCAGCCGCGCGCGAGCAAAATCACCCACAACTCCTGGGGAAGACCGCTTGTAGAGGGGCCATCCAAATACCCCACGCTGGTTCTGGATAGCAACGTCGCACCGGCTTGCGCCCATAACTTCGAGATGCGCGCGGCGGGCGGTTCATTGCCAGTATCTGGCGCAGAAAATCCCGAACTGTTGATGTGGGTGCGCCACCTGGATGCACAGGGCGTGGACCCGGCCGTCGCCTTGGTTGCGCTCGCTGACAGTTTGCCGCCGGCCGCCATGACCTGCTTCACCGAGCCCGCCGCCATCAGCTCTGCGTCCTGGATGATTGATCTACCGCAGCCGGCCGGTGCTGGTGAATGGTTTCTCATCAGTTCTTTCAGCCAGCAGGCTCTGGAAGGTTACTCATTGCAAGATATGGAAATCTGGGACGAAAGCGGTCGACGAGTGCTTTGGGCGCGTCAGACCGTGGCAATTTTCACATAACACAACCACCCGCTTCATTCACCTCAGCTACTGCTGTAAGAGTTCTAATAATGAAAAAAATATGGCTCAAGACCCCGCTAGGTCTCGCTGTTGCGCTCGCCACTTCTCATGTGCTGGCGAGCGGTTTCGCGCTCAATGAGCAAAGCATCAGTGGGATGGGATCCGGGTTTGCCGGTCGCTCGTCTTCTGCTGAAGATGCGAGCACCGTTTTTGGCAATCCGGCGGGCATGTCTCGCTTGAAGAGGGAGCAGGTCAGTCTGGGGGCGGCGACGCTTTTCGCCAAGTCCGACATCAGCCAGACTCGCAGCACCTTCGGTGGCCAGCAGGACGGCGATATGGTGCCAGCGACCACGGTGCCGATGGGTTACTACGTCAAACCCATTGATGAGCACTGGGCGTTCGGTATTGGTTTTTATGTTCCTTTCGGCCTGATTACCGACTATGGCAGCGGTTTCGCCGGGCGTTATTACGCCAACAAAAGCGAGGTCACGACCCTCACGTTCCAGCCCACTATCAGCTATGCCTTTAACGACAAAGTGTCGATCGGGTTCGGTCCTACCATCAACCGTATCAGCGGTGAGTTGTCCGGGATGGTGCCCAATCCACTCAGCCCTGGGCGCAATGATGGAAAACTCAAAAGCACCGGCGACGACACGGCCCTGGGTTTCAACGCGGGGATCCTGGTGCAGGCTACTGACCGAACCCGCTTAGGTCTGACGTACCACTCCAAAGTCAGTTACCACTTGGACGCCAAGACTAAGGTTACTGGTGGAGTCTTCAGCTTGCTGGGCGTCAGCGGCCAGAGCTATGACGCTTCGCTGGATGTGGATACACCGGAGTCGGTGGACTTTTCGGTGACTCATCAGCTCAACGATGACTGGACGCTTTATGCGGGGAGCACCTGGACACGCTGGAGTCGCTTCAAGGAGTTGGTCATCCAGAACTCGGGTTTGCCTCCTTTGCTCAGTGGCTCGCTGGGCACCGTTGCCGAAGAGCAGAACTGGCATGACACGTGGGCCCACGCCATCGGTACGGCGTACCGGTTGAACAACCAGTGGGTGCTTCGCGCAGGCTTGTCGGTCGACCAGTCGCCCGCCAACAACACCGACCGCGGGCCACGTATTCCTACGGGCGACCGGACGGTGATCAGCTTCGGTGCAGGCTGGACGCCGGTGGACGATGTCACGATCGACGTTGCCTATTCTTATCTGTGGGAAGAGAGCGTGCAGGTCAATCACACCTCAGCGACCCGGGGCGCCTACAGCTCCACGTATAAGAACAGTGCCAGCGGCCTCGGTGCCTCTGTCAGCTATCGCTTCTGATTGATTGCCGCTTTACGATAACGAAAAGGCCGGGGGCACAGGTTGCCTCCGGCCTTTTTGTAGGCATTCCTTTCCCTTCGGGAAGGCCTTCACATCGCCCACTCAGACGCCCATGACGTGCGCCATGATGCCTTGGTGAAACCGGCGAGGCGTGGCCCAGGTCAAGACCGTAATCGCTTTGTTGCCAAAGCCTGGCACGACACTCATGCGTCCGGCTTGCAGCGCACGGATTCCCGCAGCGACAACGGGCTGGGGCTGCATCATCACCATTTTCAGGGCCGGTGTGAGTTTTTGCCTGGCGCTTTGTGCAAATCCGGTGTCCGACATCCCGGGGCAAAGTGCGGTCACGACGACGCCGTCGGTTTTGAGTTCACGATGAAGCGCGTCAGAGAAGCGAAGCACATAGGCCTTTGCGGCAGAGTAAACGGCGAAATTCTTTACCCCCTGGAAGGCCAGCAGGCTGGCAACCATCAGGATATGTCCGCGTTTTCGGGCCCGCATGTCAGTCGCGAAGAGGCGCGTCAGGGCTGTCAGGCTGGCGATGTCCAAATCGATCATGGCCAGGGATTGTTCTACGGATTGATCCAGAAAGGGCCCTTGCAAGCCATGACCGGCATTGTTGATGAGCACATCGATCACGACACCGCGCTCGCTCAGTCGCTGATACAGTTCGATGATCGCCGGAATCGAGGACAGGTCGACTTGCTCGACGAGCACCTCAACGCCGAAGCGTTCGCGCAACTGCGCCGACAGCGCCTGAAGTTTATCCAAGCGGCGTGCTACCAGGACCAGCGATTTCCCTTGTGCTGCGTACTGCCGGGCAAACTCCTCGCCAAATCCGCTCGACGCGCCCGTGATGAGCACCCAAGAGTTATCGTTCGTTTTCATATTGCTGTTCTCTGCTGGTTTTAGCTGAAGGAGGAGGGCGCGCAGGTGGTGCCACGTCACCTGGTTACGTCATCGACTTGCCACAGGCTCGGCGTGAGAAGGCTGCCAGCCACCACCCAGTGCCCTGAACGCGGCGACCGCCGCTCGTGCCGATTCGGTTCGCGCTTGCGCTCGGGCATCGGAAGTTCGCAGCAGTGTTTCGTCGGCTTGCAGGACGTCGATGAGACTGGCGGTGCCTTTCTCATAGGCAATGAACGAGGATTGACGAGCCTGAGTCAGAGCTGTCTCTGCTGCGGTGAGGGTGGTTGCCTGGGCTTCGCGATTGACCAACGAGGAGAACGCGTTCTCGACATCCTCGCTGGCGCGCAGCGCGGACTGGCGATAAGCGGCCAGGGCCTCGGCTTCCTGCCCCTTGGCTTGATCGATCTGTGCGTTGATACGGCCAAAGTCGAAGAGCCTCCAGCGCAGTCCCAATACACCCGCCGACTGGCTGGCGCCGCCGGTAAAAAGGTTGCCGGCGGATACGGCGGTGGCGCTACCGAGCAGCGCGCTGAGGGAGAATTTTGGATAGTACTCAGCAACGGCCTCTGCGATGCGTGCATTGGAGGCCGCTAGACGGCGCTCGGCCACGATGAGATCGGGCCGGCGGCGCAGCAGATCGGCAGGCGTTCCCATGGCGGTTATCTGGGGTGCCAGAGGAATGCTCCGCGCATTGGCCAGTTGTGTGCGATGCGTGCCGGGCGGCGTGCCAAGCATGATGTCCAGTGCGTTCATCGCAGCATCCAGGCCAATTTGCAGGACCGGCACTGTCGCTTGGACCTGTGCCAAGGCGCCCTCGGTCTGGCGAACCTGATAGCTGGCGGCGAGGCCCTTGCTGTAGAGCAGTTGGACCTTCTCCAGCAGTTCCTGTTGCGTTTTGACCTGTTGGTTCGCAATGCCCAAACGGGTCTGCAATCCGCGGACAGTGATGTAGATGTCGGCGGTCTGCGCAGCGACGGCCAGGCGGGTGGCCGTGGCGCCCGCTGCGGACGCCTGGTATTCGGCCAGGGCGGCCTCGCGTGACCGGCGCAGGCTGCCAAACAAATCGACCTCCCAGCTGGCCCCGAGGTTGAGTTCGTAAGCGCTTCCATACCGATCATAGCCAGGCGTTGAATTCAGCACCTGGCCGAGTGGGGTTTCGACTGACTGATAGGCTCGCGCGGCCTGGCCGCTGATATTGCCCGAGGGCAGCAAAGCAGCATTGGCCGCACCCAGGCCGGCCCGCGCCTGCGCGACGCGCGCCGAGGCCTGCGCCAGGTCCAGGTTCTGCTCAAGTGCCTTGGCGACGAATTCGGTCAGCGCTGGGTCATCAAAGCCTTCCCACCAAGCTACGAGACTGGCCGGCATCGTCGCGGGCCGCTGTTCGACAGAGGGCTGACCGAGGAAACGGTCCGATAGCGCAGTGTCCGGACGGTGATAGTCCGGACCAACGGCGCAGCCTGCCATCAAGCTGGCACTCAGTATCAGAGCAGCGGGGTGGAGTGGCGACATGGAGATTCCTGAAGTGGAGATTGATGTGTGACCATATTATATATTGGTCACTTTCTGTCAATGAACTCCTCATGGGTGGGTGCTCTCGCTGGTGGCTATAGTCGCAATAAGTGTTGAGAGAATTGTAATTTAGTCTCTGGCCACAATAGTTGTGACCATTGACAGTATTGGTCACACGCCAGAGAATGTGACACCTGTTTCTATTCTTCAAGTAGGGAATCTATGCGCCGGCTTCGACCTGTCACCCTTGCCGCTTGCTTGTTGCCTCTCGTCCTGACGGCGTGTGGCGACTCTTCCACCGTCCAAGATCCGCGCACGCTCGCTCCTTTGGTGAGGGTCTCTGAAGTTCAGGATTCGTCCGGCCTTTGGCGTTCATTCACCGGAGTCGTGGCGGCTCGCGTCCAGAGTGACCTGGGTTTCCGAGTGTCGGGCAAGGTGCTTGAGCGTCTGGTCGATACCGGTCAGACCGTCAAGCGTGGTCAGCCGCTCATGCGTCTGGATCCCATCGACTTAGGCTTGCAAGCACGAGCGCAGCAAGAAGCGGTCACTGCCGCCAAAGCCCGAGCCAAACAGACCGCAGATGACGAGGCTCGTTATCGTGAGCTGGTGGCCGCAGGCGCCATTTCCGCATCGGGCTACGATCAGATCAAAGCCGCAGCCGATACCGCGAAAGCACAACTCAGCGCCGCGCAAGCTCAGGCTGACGTGGCCCGGAATGCGTCGGGCTATGCCGTACTGCTGGCAGACGCCGATGGCGTGGTCATGGAGACGCTCGCCGAACCCGGGCAGGTGGTCAGCCCTGGGCAGCCGGTGGTTCGACTGGCACGGGCCGGTCAGCGCGAAGCCATCGTGCAATTGCCAGAAACCTTGCGTCCGGCCGCAGGGTCCACCGCGCAGGCGACGCTTTACGGCAACACTTCGGCCGCTGTCACTGCCAAGCTGAGGTTGCTGTCGGATTCGGCTGACCGTGTGACGCGCACCTTTGAGGCGCGGTATGTATTGGCGGGCGGGCTGGCCAATGCGCCGCTGGGTTCGACCGTCACCCTTCGGATCGCCGAAGACGCCGCGCAAGGGCCGGTCCTGCAAGTTCCGATCGCTGCCCTCTATGACCCGGGCAAGGGAACCGGTGTGTGGGTCATTGCCGGCGAACCGGCGAAAGTCAGCTGGCGGCCTGTTCAGGTCCTGGGCTTGAGTGACGACGCTGCCCGAGTTGCAGGTGAGCTCAAGGTTGGCGAGCGCATTGTCGCGCTGGGCGCGCATCTACTGCGCGATGGCGAGGAAGTGCGACTGAGCCCACAGGGTGACGTGAAGGTTGCCGGGGGCCGTCAATGAGTCTCAATTTATCGGCACTCGCCGTTCGCGAGCGCTCCATTACCGTGTTCCTGATCTTCCTGATTGCCGTCGCGGGTACCTTGGCGTTCTTCCAGTTGGGGCGTGCCGAGGACCCGCCGTTTACGGTCAAGCAGTTGACCGTCATCACTGCATGGCCGGGCGCGACTGCCCAGGAGATGCAGGACCAAGTCGCCGAGCCGTTGGAAAAGCGCCTGCAAGAACTGAAATGGTACGACCGCACGGAAACCTACACCCGTCCAGGTCTGGCTTTCACCATGGTCTCGCTGGTCGATCGCACGCCACCCTCGCAAGTGCAGGAGGAGTTCTATCAGGCGCGCAAGAAACTCGACGATGAGGCCACTCGGCTGCCGGCGGGCGTCATTGGGCCGATGGTCAATGACGAGTATTCGGACGTTACCTTCGCGCTGTTCGCCCTGAAGGCCAAAGGCGAACCGCAGCGCCTGCTGGTGCGAGATACCGAAGCGTTGCGCCAGCGCCTGTTGCATGTGGCGGGCGTGAAGAAGGTCAACATCATCGGTGAGCAGCCCGAGCGAATCTTTGTGTCGTTCTCCCATGATCGACTGGCGACCTTGGGCGTCTCGCCCCAGGATATCTTCGCCGCGCTGAACAGCCAGAATCTGCTCACGCCTGCTGGCTCGATCGAAACCAAAGGGCCGCAAGTCGTCCTGCGGGTGGACGGTGCCTTCGATAAATTGGCGAAAATTCGCGACACACCGCTTGCGATCCAGGGGCGCACGCTGAAGCTCTCGGACGTCGCGATAGTCGAGCGCGGATATGAAGATCCGGCCACTTTCCTGGTTCGCAATAACGGCGAAGAGGCGCTGCTGCTGGGGATCATAATGCGCGAGGGCTGGAACGGCCTGGACCTGGGCAAGGCACTGGACGCCGAGACGACCAAGATCAATGAAGGCATGCCACTGGGCATGACGTTGACCAAGGTCACCGATCAAGCCGTGAACATCGACTCGGCCGTCGGTGAGTTCATGGTCAAGTTTTTTGTCGCGCTGCTGGTTGTCATGCTCGTTTGCTTTCTCAGCATGGGCTGGCGTGTAGGCGTTGTGGTCGCAGCCGCCGTACCGTTGACGCTGGCGATAGTGTTTGTGGTGATGGCGGCCACCGGAAAGAACTTCGACCGGATTACCCTGGGTTCGCTGATCCTGGCGCTTGGGCTGTTGGTGGACGACGCGATCATCGCGATCGAAATGATGGTGGTAAAAATGGAGGAGGGCTACGACCGGATCAAAGCGTCCGCGTATGCCTGGAGCCACACCGCCGCGCCGATGCTGTCCGGTACCCTGGTGACGGCGATTGGCTTCATGCCCAACGGCTTTGCGCAATCGACCGCCGGCGAATACACCAGCAACATGTTCTGGATCGTCGGCATCGCCCTGATCGCCTCCTGGGTCGTCGCGGTGGCTTTTACCCCTTATCTTGGGGTGAAGCTATTGCCGGATATCAAGCCGGTCGAAGGCGGTCACGCGGCTATCTACAACACCCGCCATTACAATCGCTTTCGCCAGCTCCTGACCCGCGTCATCGCGCGCAAATGGTGGGTGGCCGGCACCGTGGTCGCGACATTTGTCGTGGCGATTCTCGGCATGGGCCTGGTCAAGAAGCAATTCTTCCCGACCTCAGACCGTCCCGAGGTGATGGTCGAGGTGCAGATGCCCTATGGAACCTCCATCGAGCAGACCAGCGCCGCCACGGCCAAGGTCGAGGCCTGGTTGCAAAAGCAGGATGAGGCGAAAATCGTCACCGCCTATATCGGTCAAGGTGCGCCACGCTTCTACCTGGCGATGGCGCCGGAACTCCCTGACCCGTCCTTCGCCAAGATTGTGGTGCTGACGAGCAGCCAGGAGGCCCGTGAAACCCTCAAGTTCCGTCTTCGCGAAGCGGTCGCCGAAGGGCTTGCCCCGCAGGCGCGGGTGCGGGTGACTCAACTGGTGTTTGGTCCGTATTCGCCATTCCCCGTGGCTTACCGGGTGATGGGCCCCGATCCGTCAACGTTGCGCGAGATCGCCGGTCGGGTACAGGACGTCATGCAAGCGAGCCCGATGATGCGGACCGTCAATACCGACTGGGGGCCACTGACGCCGACGCTGCATTTCAGTCTTGATCAAGATCGTTTGCAGGCGGTGGGCCTGACCTCGAATGCCGTCGCCCAGCAGTTGCAGTTCCTGCTCACGGGGGTGCCGATTACGGCGGTTCGCGAGGACATCCGTTCGGTGCAAGTGGTTGGTCGCGCTGCGGGCGATATTCGACTCGATCCCGCCAAGATAGAAGGTTTTACCCTGGTGGGCACGGCGGGACAGCGTATTCCGCTGTCCCAGGTCGGCGAGGTGGATGTGCGCATGGAGGACCCAATCCTGCGGCGGCGTGATCGCACGCCGACCATTACCGTGCGCGGCGACATTGCCGAAGGCTTGCAGCCACCGGACGTCTCGAGCGCAATCCTCAAACAACTGCAGCCGATCATGGACACCCTTCCTGACGGGTACCGGATCGAGCAGGCGGGGGCCATCGAGGAGTCGGGCAAGGCCGGCCAGGCGATCGTGCCGCTGCTGCCGATCATGGTTGCCCTGACGCTGCTGATCATCATCCTCCAGGTACGCTCAATCTCGGCGATGGTCATGGTGTTCTTCACCGCGCCGCTGGGATTGATTGGCGTGGTGCCGACCTTGCTGATCTTCCAGCAGCCGTTTGGAATCAACGCCCTGGTCGGCCTGATCGCGCTCTCGGGTATTTTGATGCGCAATACGCTGATTTTGATTGGGCAAATCCACCACAACGCGCAAGAAGGGCTGGACCCGTTCCACGCGGTGATCGAGGCCACCGTGCAACGGGCCCGGCCGGTGCTGCTGACGGCGCTGGCGGCCATCCTGGCATTCATCCCCCTGACACACTCCGTGTTCTGGGGGACGCTGGCCTACACGCTGATCGGAGGGACCTTCGTCGGCACCATCATGACGCTGGTGTTTCTGCCGGCGATGTATTCCATCTGGTTCAAGATCCATCCTGACAAACAGGTCCAAACTGAAACAGCGAGGCTGGCGTAAGTCAGCAGACGCATGCTGTTGTCAGTGGATGTCGACTGAGAAATGAAGAGGTTTTTATGATGACTGCCGAAGGTCAAAAGCGAATCGTCGTCACAGGCATGGGCATTGTCAGCCCCCTGGGTTGTGCAGTGGAAGAAGTCTGGCAGAGGTTGCTGGCAGGACGTTCCGGTATCCGTAACCTGTCTGGCGATATCACCGAGGGTACCGGCGTTGCGGTGGGCGGCCAGGTGCCGTCTCTGCAAGAGGATGCCGTTGCGGGGTATGACCCCGAGCGCTTCATCTCGGTCAAGGATCGCAAGAAGATGGACCGCTTCATCGAGTTCGCCCTGGTCGCTGCCGATGAAGCCCTGGCGCAGGCAGGCTGGCATCCGACGCAAGCCTCAGACCAAGAGCGCACCGCGACGATCATTTCATCGGGCGTCGGTGGCTTTGGCGCAATTGCCGACGCTGTACGCACCACCGATGCGCGTGGCCCGCGCCGCTTGTCGCCATTCACCGCGCCGGCCTTTCTCGCCAACATGGCGGCCGGGCACGTTTCCATCCGGCATGCGCTCAAGGGGCCTCTCGGTGCGCCTGTAACGGCTTGTGCCGCCGGGGTGCAAGCCATTGGAGATGCGGCCAGGCTCATCAGAAGCGGTGAGGCGGATATCGCCATATGTGGCGGTACCGAAGCGGCGATAGACCGTGTGACCCTGGGCTGTTTTGCCGCCGCACGCGCACTGTCCACGGGCTTTGCCGAGCACCCTCAGGAGGCCTCGCGTCCCTTTGATCGCGACCGTGACGGTTTCGTCATGGCCGAAGGGGCCGGGCTGCTGGTGATCGAGTCGCTGGAGCATGCCCTGGCCCGTGGTGCCAAGCCCCTGGCCGAACTGGTTGGCTATGGCACCAGCGCCGATGCCTATCACCTGACCGCAGGCCCGGAAGACGGCAGCGGCGCACGGCGCGCCATGCAGCAGGCTCTGCGCCAGGCGGGGGTTAGCCCTGCCGACGTGCAGCATATCAATGCCCACGCGACCTCCACACAGGTGGGCGACAACGGGGAGTTGGCAGCGATTCGCTCGGTGTTCGGGGCTGACTCTGGCGTGGCTATCACCTCGACCAAGTCCGCCACCGGGCATCTTTTGGGGGCGGCGGGGGGCATTGAAGCGATCTTCACCGTGCTCGCGCTGCGTGATCAGGTCGTACCGCCGACGCTGAACCTGCTTCATCCCGGTGAAGCCGCAGAAGGGCTCGATCTGGTCGCCCTGAATGCCCGGAAGATGCCGATCACCCATGCGCTCTCAAATGGATTCGGGTTCGGCGGCGTTAACGCCAGCGTCCTGTTTCGTCGTTGGGATGCAAAATAGAGACGGCGAACTCACACCGGTTGTGTCACCTTCCGATGCACCCATCGTGCTTCGCTTTGCAGCTCCAGGACCTGCCAATGGAAGCGCTCAAGCGAAGCATTGTGGCCGACGCTGATCAGGATCGTTTCTGGCAGCGTCTCTTTGAGCAGTTGATAGCAGCGCGCCTCGTTGGTTGAATCCAGTGCCGAACTGCTCTCGTCGAGGAACAGCACCGTCGGGCGGGCCAGCAAGGCCCTGACGAACGCACAGCGTTGCTGTTCGCCGACGCTGAGGGTCTGCGCCCAGTCCCGCTCTTGCTCCAACAGATCGCTCAGGTGCTGCAGGCCAACTTGCTCCATGGCCTGGCGCAGCGCGGCATCTTCTTCGCGACGGGGTGGGTTGGGGTACCACAGCGCTTCACGCAGACTGCCCAACGGCAGGTAGGGTTTCTGCGCAAGCGTCAGGGCACGCTCACGGTCATAACAGCTTGAGCCGCGAGCGTGATGCCAAAGTCCGGTAATCGTGCGGATCAGCGTTGATTTGCCGTAGCCGGACGGCGCGCGGATCATCAGGCTGTCACCGGGCTTGAGCGACAAATTGAAGTCTTTGAACAACGGCCGGCCGTTCGGCAGCCAGATGTCCAGGTCCTTGATGTCGAGACCGTCGGCCTGTTGTTCGAGCCTGACCTGGGACTTGACCTCAACGTTATCCAGGCGCTCCTGGAAGCCGATCAAGCGGTCGATCACCGACTTCCATTCCGACAGCTCCGGGAACACGCTCACCAGGTAGGCGATGGCGGCGTGCACTTCGCCGAAGGCCGCGCTTATCTGTGTCAGGCGGCCGAGGGGAAAGGCGCCGGCGAAGAACTGTGGCGCCATGATGAACATCGGGATGACCGTCGCGCTGCGCAAGTAGAAGGTCGAGTAGCCCATGATCAGTTTCTGTTTTTTCACCAGCGCCCAGAAGTTTTCCAGCGCCGCCTCCAGGCGGTGGTTGAAGCGTTCGTTCTCTACGACTTCGCCGCGGTATTGCGCTACCGAGTCAGCGTTCTCCCGCAGGCGGATGAGCGAAAAACGAAAATCCGCTTCACGTCGCTGCTGCATGAAATTCAGGCTGGGCAGCGCGCGTCCCAGCCAGAAGGCCAGGCCGGTGCCCAGGAGCGCATACACCAGGGCGACCCACACCAGCAGTCCCGGAATGATGATGGACTGGTCGTTGAACGGCACGCTGACCAGGCTTGAGGCCTGCCAGAGGATATGCAGGAAGGAAAACAGCGACACCACCGACGTCAACAGGCCCAGGCTCAACTTGAGCGACTTGACGATGAACAGGTCGATGTCTTCGGCGATCCGCTGATCGGGGTTGTCGACCTCGGTTTCGGTCAGCTTCAGCTTCTGGTAGCGCTGGCTGCCCAGCCATTGATCAAGCATGTTGCGGGTCGCCCAGCGCCGCCAGCGGATGGTCAGCTTCTGCTGGAAGTGGAACGCGCCCACGGTGAAGGCGGCCGTGCCGATCTGCAGCAGGATGAACTGCAGGCTGCCGATCAGGAAACCGTGGTAGTCCAGGGCCTGCAAGGCATTATAGAAATGCAGGTTCCAGAAGTTGGTGAGGATGTTGACCCCGACCAGGCACAGGGTCATCAGCACGGTGGCCAACAGCAGTAACAGGGCCGGGTACTTTTCCTCGGATGCCCAGAAAGGCCGCGCGAGACGCCAGAAATTGCGGAGTGTGTGCATGTGGTCTTGGTGAGCCTGGTCGCTAACGACGTTGAGTTTGCAGGGGAGGGAGGATAGGATCAGCCAATGCTAATCGTTTGCATTAATTAGGGAAAGCCACGGGAGCCCCGTTATCGAATTTCCAGAATGGCTTAACCAGGCCTGGCCGCCGATACAGCGGGTCATTCGGCAGGAACCTGGTGATCAGCCTGCCATCGCGTTGAGCCAGCTTGCCGACCCTGGCGTACTGCAACCCTTGCTGACCCGGTTTGCCTTGCGTTACCCAGGGGTGAACCGCGCCGCCGTGGTTTCGCAGTGGTCGATGAACTACATGAGTATCGTCCTGCCGGCCACCCTGGCCTGTGTGCTGACGCGTCGCTGCGCGATCGAGTTCTGGGGCGAGGAGGCATTGCTGTTGCACGACGATGGCCAACCTGCGGCGCTGGGCCTGGCCGCCGGACTGTCAGCCTTGGACGCGGATGGCCGTGCGGTGTACTGGTCGCGGTTGATCCACGAGCACCTGGCGCCGCTGTTCAGCACATTGGCCACCGCCGGTGGCCTGGCCCCGAAAATATTGTGGGGCAACTTCGTTGCTATCTGGGACGGTGCCTTCGCCAGGATGGACCCTGACCTGTCCAAAGACGGTTTTGCCGAGGCGCACCAGTGGCTGGAGCAGGTCACGGTGAACAACGGGCGCTTGAAGCTGCGAGGCCTGCAACGCATGGTCGAATCACCGGCGCCGCAGATTTGCCCGTGCTTGCCATTGCGCCGGCATTGTTGCCTGCATTACCAACTGCACGAGCCGGTCGAAGGCCAACCGCCGGTGCTCTGCGAATCCTGCCCCAAGCTGCACCGCCTGCCGCTGGCGGAGCAGGTGAGCTATTTGCATTACATCTATGAGTAGGGTTGGGCGCAGGTTTTGAACAGCCGCGGCCAGAAGAGCCCCACATTGTGTGGCTTGCATGAGTTCTTGTGGCGAGGGAGCTTGCGCCCGCCCGGCTGCGCAGCAGTCGTAAAACCTGGCAACTGTTTTTCCTGACACACCGTGCTCAATGGTTTTGGGGCTGCTGCGCAGCCCAGCGGGAGCAAGCTCCCTCGCCACAGGGTTTAAAGTTTCCTCACGAAAGCATTTGCGCCAGGGGCGCGGCGTCAGCCTGGGGAGCGACTTCACTGAGCTTGCCATGTTCGATGCGGATCAGCCGGTCGGCCAGGCCGAAGTAGGCGTCGTCGTGGGAGATGACGATCAGTAGTTTGCCGCGTTCGCGCAGGTCCGGCAGGATCCGGGTGTAGAAGAAGTGCTTGAACACCGGGTCCTGGTCGGCCGCCCATTCGTCGAACAGGTAGCAGGGGCGATCATCCAGATACGCACTGAGCAGCGCCAGGCGCTTGCGTTGCCCAGTGGACAACGCCAGCGTCGTCAGCTTGCCGTTCTCGATTTGCACCTTGTGGTCCAGTTGCAGGTGCACCAGGTAGTCCTGAGCCTGTTTCACCAGGTGCGGATCGTCGCCATCGAACAGGTTTTCGAACAGGCAGAAGTCGGTGAAGATCGCTGAGAAGTGCTGTCGGAAATGGTGATTGTCATTGATCGAGGACACTTGCTCATCAAGCATGATGTCGCCGCTTTCCGGCCGGTACAGCCCGGTCAGCAACAGCGCCAGGGTGGTCTTGCCGCTGCCGTTGCCGCCGGTGATGAACACCACTTCACCGGCATTGAGGGTGAGGTTGATGGGGCCCAGGGTGAAGTGACCGTCCTCGCGCTCGCGGTAGTAAGTGTGGGTGACCTGGCGGCACACCAGGCTGCGAACCTGGGTCGGCGAGATCGTCTCGACGGTTTCGTCGGCGGTTTGCATCTCGCCTTCCAGGGCGCGGATCTTGTTCAGGGCCACGCTGGCCCGACCGAGGGTCGGCAAGGCGTGCATCAGCTCCGACAACGGCGTGATCATGTAGAGGATCGCCAGGATATAGCCGGTGACCAGGCTCGCGCTCAGGTCGATGAAATGCGGCGCGGCGAACAGCACCACACCGATCAGCATGTAGAACACCGCATTGCCCCAGTTCAGGACCAGGGCGTAGATGCTCATGCCCCGCACGAAATCGCGGCGGTATTGCTGGCTCACCGGTATCAGCAGGCGGGTGAAGAAGTGCTGCCGGCGCGGATGGTTGAGTTGCAGTTCCTTGCTGCCATCGGTGAGCAGGCGGTACTGATTGAACAACTGGTCCTTGAGCTCGCGAGCACGGGAGATCGAGGTCAGCGCCCGGCGTTGCGGCCAGTGAAAGCTCAGGCTGCCCAGGACGATCAGCAGCAGCGTCAGGCCGAGCAATGGCATGCTGAGCCAACCCAGGTAGCCGAGGCACGCGGCGATGATCCCGACATTGACCAGCAGGATCGGCACCAACTCCACCGCCTGGCTGATGGTCTGCGTATCGTCGGTGAGCATCGCCAGCAGGCGATGCTTGCCCAGGCGCTGCAATTGCGCGTAAGGCGTGTCGATCAGCTTGGCGCTCAGGTGCAGGCGCATGTCGTTGACCGCAGCCTGGCCCAGGCGCAACAGGCTGATGTCGGAGATGATCCGTGACACCGCGACCAACACCACCAGGCCAGCGAAGAGCAGGCCATCCACCGGGCGCAGCTTGTCGAACACCTCCAGGCTGTGGTTGATGTTGGCGATCAGGCCGGCAGCCGCGAGGCCGCAGATCAACCCCGTCAGGGTCGCCACCAGCAGTGCGCGCCAGGAGCGTTTAGCCATGAGTAACAACAGATCCATTTCAAACCGCTCCGTGTGTAGCAATGGCCGTGAGATGCGCCGCCAATTGTTCGTGCAAGGCGCGCTGCTCAAGGATGGTCAGGTGTTGCGCCGTGATGACCTCGCGGGTCAACGGCCCGCTGCTCAGGTCTTCCCAATGCGGGTCGGCGAAGTCAGCCTGGGCCAGGGTGTCGCTGGCCCACCAGACATGCACCGGGCAGCTTAGCCGGGCAGGCTTGAAGGTCGCCAGCAGATGCTGCGTGTGCTGCTGGTAGCGCAGCCGAGTTTGCAAATGCTCCCAACTGTCGCCATCGAGTTGCAGGCCTTGCTGGCGTGCCCACTGCACCAGCTCCGGCAGGCGTGCCGCTGGGGGCAGGGCGTCCAGTTGCTCCAGCAATGCGGCCATGATCGGCGGCGGCAACTGGCGCAACACGCTCTGGCTGTCCGGTGTCAGTGCTTGGGAGGCTGATTCCAGCAGCGCCTCGACACTGTCTTCTGGCGCTTGATGCTGGTACTGCGAGTCGATGATACCGAGAAACGCCACTGCTTGGCCCTGGCTTTCCAGGCGCGCGGCCGCGGCAATCGCCAGCAGACCACCGAGGGAGAAGCCCAGCAGGTGGTACGGCCCCTGGGGTTGCTGGTGGCGCAGGTGCTCGACATAGAGCGCGGCGAGGCTCTCGATATCGCCGCCCAGCGTTGTGCTGTCGTCGCTCAGGTACGCCGCCTGCAAGCCCCACAGATGCCAGGCCGACAGCGGCGCCAGCAGCGTGCGGTAATCCTGCACGTGGCCGGTGGAGGGGTGGAAGCAGAACAGGTTGGCGGCTTCGACAGCGTTTGGCGCCGACAACCGCACCAGTGGCGAGAGTTTGAGCTCGGCCTGCACCAATGCTGCAAATGCCGAGACGCTCGGGGCGTTGAACACCGCATTGACCGTCACCGGTGCCGACAGCGCGGTCTGCAGGCGACTGGCAAGCGTCACCGCCGCCAGGGAATGGCCGCCCAGCTCGAAGAAATCATCGTCGATGCCCACTCGCTCCAGGCCCAGCACCTGTGCCCAGACCTCGGCGAGCAAGGCTTCCAGCGGCGTGCGTGGCAAGGCACTGCCGACCGTGTCGAGGACTTTGTCAGCCCATTGCTGCAGGGTCTTGCGGTCGAGCTTGCCGTTGCCCATCAGGGGCAAGGCTTCGACGATCCGCAGGGTGGGCAGCATGTAGTCCGGCAAGCAATCCTGGGCCTGGCCATGCAGCCTGGCGACTGTGGTCGAATGCCCGGGCGCCAGGGTCATGAAGGCGAACAGTTGCTGGCCGAGCTCGCCGCGAGGGATGCATTCCACCGCGGCCTGGGCCACACCGGGAAGGCTGGTCAACTGCGCCTGGATCTCGTCGAGTTCCACGCGGAACCCACGGATTTTCACCTGACGGTCGGCCCGCCCGGTGATCTCCAGGCTGCCGTCATGGCGATAGCGGGCCATGTCGCCGGTGCGATAGAGGCGTTCGCCCGGCCGATGTGCCAGCTCGATAAAACGCCCGGCGCTTTGTTGCGTGTCCAGGTAGCCGCGGGCCAGTTGCGGGCCGGCGATATACAGCTCGGCGCTTTGCCCTGGGGCGGCCAACGCTTGCTGCTCGTCGAGCAGGTACAGGCGCATGCCGTCGAGGCGGTCGCTGAGGGGCTGGCGACGATAATCTACGCTCGGATCGGCTTTGTGCATCACCACCCCAACGGTGGTTTCGGTCGGGCCGTAATGGTTGAAGACCGTTAGCGCCGGAGCAAGGCTGCGAATGCTTTGCAGCAGGCGCCGCGAGCAGCTTTCGCCACCGAGGATCAATTGCTTGCGCGGCAACACGGCAGCGCTTTGGGCATGAATCAACCAGGCGTCGAGCAACGACGGCACGATCTTCAAGTGGTCGATCGGGTACTGCGCCTGCCAGGCTGCCCAGGCCTGGGCGTCCATGGCCGTCTCCTTGTCCAGCAGGTGCAATTCGCCGCCGCTGAGCAGGGCCGGGAACAGCAACGTGTAGCCCAGGTCGGCCGCCAGTGAGGTGACCACTGCACTGCGTTCGCCTGCGGCCAGTTGCAAGCGCCGGGATACGCTGGCGACATAACTGGCCAGCTGTCGGTGCTCGACGATGACGCCTTTGGGTGTACCGGTGCTGCCGGAAGTGAACAGCACGTAGGCCGCGTCCTGGCCTTGGATCTCGACGTTGGTTGCAGTCGTTGGCGCTTGCTGCCAGGCCGCTTCCTCGCGCAGGTCGAGGCTGCCGATGCCCGGCAACGCAGGGGCGCTGCCGGCCGAGCCGCTGAGTATGAAGGTCGGCTGGGCTTGTTGCAGGATCGCCAGCGAGCGTTGTGCCGGCTGATGCACATCCAGGGGAACGAACGCCGCGCCGCTCTTGAGCACGGCGAGCATGGCCAGGACCATCTGTGCCGAGCGATCCAGGTACAGCGCCACGCGATCTTCGCGACCCACGCCCTGGGCGCGCAGGAAATGCGCCAGTTGGTTACTGCGGGCCTGCAGTTGGGCATAGCTCAACTGCCCATTGGGGTCGCGCAGGGCCAAATATTCGGGAAACTGCGCGGCACATTCATCGAAACTCGCCGGCACGCTGGTAAACGGCAGTGCCGCAGCGTCGGATGGCGCCTGCAGGGCGGTCAGCGTTGCGGTAAAACTCGGCGCCTGCACTGACAGTTCGGCCAGGGGCTTGCCTGGGTTGGCCAGGGCATCGAGCAGCAGCGATTGGAATTGCTCCAGCAGGACCAGGGCGGCCTGTTCGCTGTAGCGGCCCGGCAGGTGGCAGAGGTTCAGGCGATAGCCGCCAGCGGTCGTTTCGGCCACCAGTAGCAGCTCCATACCGGCGGGGATGGCCTGTGCGTCCAGCACCGTGAGCGTCGACGCCATGCTGCCCAAGGTGTCGAGTCGATCGGGCAACTGCCCACCCCACTGGAAGCCGTACTGCAAAGTGTCGGCCGGCAGTGCAGCGCTGACGCCGCAGTATTCCTGCCATTCGGTGGCTTGCTCGCAGAGCACCTGAAGGTTCGCCAGCGCCTGGGCAAAATGGCTGTCCGCCGCCGCTTGCCAGCGCAGGGGCAGGGGCTTGGCGAACAATCCCCAGCAATCGGCGAGTTCTTCATAGTCGTCACGGCAATCGTGGACCCAGTTCAAGGTCAGTGCCGGGCTGTCGCCGCTACTCAGGCGCTGCAACAGCACGCCCCAGGCCGTCATCAGCACTTGTTCGGGCGATGCGTCGTGACGCTGGCAAAAGCTTTCCAGGGCCATGCTCAACTGTGGGTTGGCGCTCAAGCGAGTGGTTACCGGGGCGTCGGAGCGGTCGCTGCGAACCTCACGGTAGAGCAACTCGCTGGCGGCCGCTTCGTCCAAGGCCTGGCTGGCCCAGAAACGCCGGCCAGGCTCGGCGTCTTCATCGGCCTGCAATTCGTAGAGCCAGGCGCTGTACTGGGTATAGGTCATGGCCTCGTCATCGACGGTCGGCGCATCCGTCGAAGCCAATGCCTGCGCCAGGCGCAGCAAGGTCCCGCGATCCGCGCTCAGCGCCGGCAGTTGCAGCGTGACCCGCTGCCGATCGCCGTCGAGCGCTTGCACCTCGACGCTGATGGCGTCCGTGGCCGTGACCGTGGATTCAACCACTTGCAAGGGCATCAGCAAGCCTGGCTCTGGCCGTACCCGCAGGCGCAGGGCCTCGTGGCACACGCTCAGGGCGGCGAGTCGTTGGTGCAGACGCTCCAGGGCCAACGGGCCTTTTATTTCCAGTTCCAGGCGCGCCGCCGGCAACCCCGCCAACCACTGGCTGCGTTGTTGGGGCGAGAGGGCGAAGGCTTCTTCGCGAGTTTCAAAGGCGCTCATGCCTGCACCTCCGCAGCCAGCGGCGGCTGTGCTTCGGGCAGGCAACCGGTCAATTGTTCGCGACGCATCATCTGGCCCATGGCGACACAGATCTTGCGCTCACCCTCGAAGGGATCCCGGGCGTGGGCCACCAACATATTGTCCAGCATCACCATGTCACCCTTTTGCCAACTGAAACGTACCGCGCAGTCTTCATAAGCCTCGCCGATCACTTGCATCACCGCGTCTTCAATCACGCTGCCATCGCCGTAGTACACGTTGCGTGGCAAATGTCCGGGGCCGAACAGGCTGATCAGGTTGCTGCGCACTTCCGGCTCCAGGCAGGCGGTGTGGTGCAGTTGCACCTGGTTGAAGAACGACAGTTCCAAGGTCTCGGGATGTTCGACGATGGCCGGGCAGTGCTGGGCGATCCGCAGGTTGTCGGCCCCCAGCCATTCCCAGCGCATGCCCGACGCCAGGCATTGGCGCTCGACTTCCTCGCGCTGTTCGGTCTTGAAGAAGTCCTGCCAGCGCACATCCAGCTTGTCGGTGAAGTGCCGCACGTACAGCAGCCCCAGGGCCTTGAAGCGAGCGACGATGTCCTCGGGCAAGCGCGCCAGCACCTGCCGGCAATCGACGATGGGCGTGCAACCGCCACGCGGCGCCGGCGTTTCGCAATAGAACCACTGCTTGCGTGGCCACTGCGGCAGATGGGAGCTCTCGTTGTGGAAGAGAATCATGTGCTGTTCCGGGTACGGCGTGGAGTGGTAGATGTTCTTGCCGGACTTGTTTTTCGGCAGGTCACCGTAGGTCCCGTAGAGGTCGGGTTCGATGGCCTGGGCGAACTGTTCGAAAGCGCTGGCATCCGGCAGGTTGAAACCCCGGAACAGCAGGCCGCCGTGGGTCAGCAGTTGTGCATTGATCCATTCCCGCGCTTGCAGCGCCCAATGCACCGGGTCCAGGTCGCCGAGCAACGGCTCGATCACCAACGGCAAGGCTTGCCCGGCGTTAAGGGTGCGGGTACGGACCTGCTCATGGGCCACCTGGCTCACAGCGGTTGCACGGGTCTGCTTGAGCTTGCTCAATTTGGACTGCTTGCGAGCGCTGCGGGCCGTGGCCTCGTCGAGTGACGAATCCGCCAGGGACGCTGCGCTGGCGTTGCCACCCTCAAGGCGCCACGACCAATTGTCCAGCGCTTGCCCCGGGGCCGAGACGATCTGCTCCAACAGGCTCTCGAAGCCTTGTTCGAGGCGCTGGATGGTCGGCTCCTGCAACACGCTGGTGCGATACACCCAGCGCACGTTCAGGCCTTGATCTTCGTCCTCTTCGACAAACACGGCGAGGTCGAACTTGCTGCTTTCCTGGCGTGATACCAAGTGTTCCACCTCAAGGTCCGGCAGGCTGGCATTGCCGCTGGGGGTGTTCTGCATGACGAACAGCACCTGGACCAGGGGATTGACCCCTGGTGTACGCGGCGGTTGCAGTTCCTCGACCAGTTTGTCGAACGGCACCTGTTGGTGCTGGAACGCCGACAGGCAATCCTCGCGCAAGCGTTGCAGGCGGGCGTCAAAGCTTTCGCCCTCGCTCAGGCGGGCACGAATCGGCAGCACGTTGACGAAGAACCCGATGAGATGTTCCAGGGCCGGATGTTCGCGGTTGGCCAGGTCGGTGCCGACGATAAAGTCGTTGGTCCCGGTGACCCGTTGCAACAGGCTGTTGAAGGCATTGAGCAGGACCATGAACAGCGTCGCCCGCTGCTGTTGAGCATAGGCCTTGAGCACCTGGGCCTGGGCCGGAGTGAAGCGTTGCTCCAGGGCCGCCCCCTGATAGTCGGGACGCGCCGGGCGTGGCTGGTCAAGCGGTAGCGGGATCAGCGTTGGCGCGCCGTCGAGCTGGCGGCGCCAGTAGTCGATGGCCCGTGCCAGCAGGCGCTGTTGGGTTTCGCTGCGTTGCCAGTAGGCATAGTCGGCGAACTGGATCGGCAACACCGGCAGCACCGGTGTCGAACCGCTGGTACGAGCCTGGTATCCGACGATCAGCTCCTGCATGAGGATGCCCATGGACCACGCATCGGTGGCGATATGATGCAGCACCAATTGCAGCACATGATCGTCGGCGCCCAGGCGCAGCAGACTGGCGCGCAACATCGGCGCCTGTTGCAGATCGAACGGGCGTGCCGCCTGTTCATCAATCAAGCGTTGCAGGGTTTGCGCTTGTTCCTCGTGGTCGAGGTGACTCAGCTCGGTCGGCGTCAGGTCAACCCGCGGTGCCGGGCTGATGACCTGGCAAGGCTGGTCGCCGTGGAGATGGAACGCCGTGCGCAAGGACTCATGGCGTTCGAACACGGCCTGCAACGCCGCTTGCAGCGCTGCGACGTCCAGCGCACCACGCAGCCTGATGGCGGTGGTCATGTTGTAGGCGGCGCTGGGGCCTTCGAAGCGATCCAGGAACCACAACCGTTGCTGGCTGTAGGACAGCGGCAATGGCTGGTTGCGTGGCGCTAGGGCAATCTCGCTGTTGCCGTCGGCCTCGGTCTGGGCGTCGCGTTGCTGATCGACCGCTTCGGCCAATTGTTCCAGGGTGCCACGCTCGAACAGCGTGCGCAGCGGCAGGTTCACGTTCAACCGTCGGCGAATCCTCGACAACACCTGGGTGGCCAGCAGCGAGTGACCGCCGATGGCGAAGAAGTCGTCGTGCACACCGACGGTGTCCAGGCCGAGAATTTCCTGCCACAGCTCGGCCAGGACCTGCTCGGTCGGCGTGCGCGGTGCCAAGCATTGCGCCTGCGCCGTTTCGTCCTGGGGCACACCCAGGGCGGCGAGGGCGCGACGGTCGACCTTGCCATTGGCGTTCAGCGGCAATTGCGCAAGGGCCAGCCAACGGGCTGGAACCATGTAGCTTGCCAGTTGCTGGCCCAGGTAAGCGCTCAAGACCTGTTGCGCGGACTCGCCGCCCAGGTTGGCCGTGTCGTCGAGCACATACCAGGCCACCAGTTGCAACGCCCCGCGCGCGTCGGGCAGTGCCAGCACCGCCGCGCTGTCCACCGCTGGGTGTTGCATCAGGCGGTTTTCGATCTCGCCCAGTTCGATGCGGTGGCCACGAATCTTCACTTGCTGGTCGCGCCGCCCGAGGTATTCGATCACGCCATCGGCGCGCATCCGGCCGATATCACCGCTGCGATACAGCCGCGCATCGGCCTGGAACGGGTGCGGAACAAAGGCTTCGCGGGTGCGTTGCGGGTCGCGCAGGTAACCGCGACCGACGCCGACACCACCGATGCACAATTCGCCGGGTACACCGACAGGGACCAGGCGCAGCGCCGAGTCGAGAACGAACACCTGGTTATTGGCGGTCGGCTTGCCGATGGGCATGTGCAGGCAGTCGTCGGCGGGCGCTTCGGTGATGGGGTAGAAGGCAACGTCGTCCGAGCATTCGGCGGGACCGTAGGCGTTCATCAACGGGATCGCCGGGAAGCGGGCGAACCAGTCCCGCGCCAGGGCCGGCGGCAATGCCTCACCGGTGGGCAGGAGCCAGCGCAGGCTCGCCAAGGTGTGGTGCGTCTGGCTTTCCTGGAGCATGCCGCGAATCAGCGCCGGCACGGTTTCCAGCAGTGTCAGTTGCTGCTCTTGAACCGCATCGAGCAGAGCCACAGGGTCATGGGCCTGGGCATCGGGAAGAATGTGCACGGTGGCGCCGAACAGTGGCGCGGCGAGGAACTGCCACACGCTGATATCGAACGCCGCTGAAGCCGTCTGGGCAATCCGGTCGTGCTCACCCAAGCCCAGGCTCGGGACCTTGCCGAACATGTTGTTGAGCATCCCGCGTTGTTCAACCATCACGCCTTTTGGCGTGCCGGTGGAACCCGAGGTGAAGATCACGTAGGCCAATTGATCCGGGTTGTGCGCATAGGTGACCGGCGGCTGTTCGCGGCCTTGCCAGAGCGCCTGGGCGATCAGGCAGGTGGGTTGCTGGCGCATCTGCGGCAGGACGTTGTCCAGCGTCGAGCTTGCGTGCTCGCAGACCAGCAACAGCGGTGCTTCGCCCAGGTCCAGCAGCTCCGCCAGACGTGCATGGGGCTGTTGGATGTCCAGGGCCTGGAACGCCGCGCCGACCTTGAGCGTGGCGATCATCATCGTCAGCAAGGCCAGGCCTCGCTCAGCGAACAGCGCCACCAGGGTTTCCGGGCCGGCACCGGCCGCTTGCAGCGCATGGGCGATGCTGTTGGCGCGGCGGTCCAGTTCGGCGTAGGTCAGCGATTGCCCCTGGCATACGGCAGCGAGGTGTTGTGGACGGTTGCGCACTTGTTCGGCGAACAGCGCCGCATAGCCGCGCTCCAGCGGGAAGTCGACGTCGCTGCGGTTGCAGTCGATCTGCAACTGCCGGCGTTCCGCCTCGGGCAGCATGTGCAGGCTGCCCAGTGGCGCTTGCGGCGTCTCCAGCATGCCCGAAAGCAGCTGCACCAGATGGCCGAGCATGCGCTGCACGGTGTCAGTGCTGAAACGCATGCTGTCGTAGGACAGGCGAATGCCCAGGCGGTCGCCGGGGTACAGCACCACCGTCATCGGGAAGTTGGTGTGCACCCGGTCTTCATAGATGTCGATGCTGAAGGCATCCAGTTTCACGCTGCTGATATCCAGCGGCGCGTTCTCGAACACCACCAGGCTGTCGAACAACTGCTGGCCGCGCGGCACTTGGCTGCAACGCTGGATGTCCACCAGCGAAGCGCTTTCGTGTTCGCGCAATTGCGCGTTGTGGGACAGCAGCGCCTGCAACCAGTCGGCCACTGGCACCTCGGGGTCGACATCGATGCGCAGTGGCAGGCTGTTGATGAACAGCCCGACCATTTCTTCTACGCCGGCAAGGTCAGTCGGGCGGCCGGCGACGGTCACGCCGAACAGCACATCGCGGTTGCCGCTGTAGCGCGACAGCAACAGCGCCCAGGCGCCCTGGATCCAGGTGTTGGGGGTCAGTTGGTATTGCTGGCACAGCTGCTGCAGCCGCTGGGTCTGGGCGATGCTCAGGGTCTGGTCGAAATCGCCAACCTGTTCCGGTGCCTGCTCCGGACGCGCCACGGGGCTGTCCACATGCAGCGGTGTCGGTTCGCTGAAACCGGCCATTTCGGCCTGCCAGAACGCATGGGCGGCGGCCATGTCATGGCGTTCCAGCCAGCTCATGTAGCCGCGGAAGGAGCGCAGGCGTGGACGGGCCACCGGCTCCTGGCGCACGATGGCCTGATAGATCGCCAGCAGGTCTTCCATCAGCAGGCCGAAGCACCAGGCGTCGGTCAGGATGTGGTGGAAACTGCGCACCACGGCGAAGCGTCGCTCATCGAGTTGGAACACCCGCAGGTGGGTCAGCGGCGCACAGGCCATGTCGAAACCTTGCAGGCGCTGTGCTTCGAGGGCCTGGTCCATCGCCAGGCGCTGCTGTTCTTCATCGAGGTGGCGCAGGTCCTGCCAGTCGAACGCCCGATGGGTTTGGCGGTATACGCATTGCAGCGGCTCATGATCGTCCTGCCACCAGAAGGCAGTGCGCATCATGGGGTGGCGCTCAAGGAACAACTGCCAGGCCGCTTCCATCGCCGGGCGCTGCAGTACCCCGTCCCAGCTGTAGCGTTGCTGCATCAGGTAGATGCCGCTGTGGGGTTGCAGCAGGGTGTGCAACAGCATGCCCTGTTGCATGGACGACAGCGGGTAGACGTCTTCGATGTTCGCCCAGTCCAGCGGTTCGGATGCCAGGGTTTTCGCTTGCTTGTGGCACAGCGCAAATGCCTGGCTGGCGGGGCGCAGGTCGGCTGCGCTGGCCAATCCGGCGAGTTCGTTCAAGCGTTGTGCCAGGCGCGGTGCCCAGTCGGCGGCGAGGGCGCCGTGGTTGCGCAGGTGCAGGCAATCGTCCTGCCACCAGGCGTCCAGGGTCAGCGGGCAAGTCGAAGCTGTCGCGGGGCTTGCGGCTTCGACCTGGGCCAGGATGCCACGCTCTTCGCGATGGCTGTCGAGGTTGCCGAGCCAGCGAATGGCCACCGATGCCGCCGGCAGATCACGCAGCGGTTCTTGCAGGTAGGTGTTGTCCGACAGGTAGCGCAGGGCGCCATAGTCGACGCCGTGCTGCGGGTAGGCGCGCATTTGCGCGGTCAGGGCCTGCAAGCGTTGCAGCAGGCTGTCGCCTTCGGGCTGGAGGAAGTACGGCACAGCCAGGGCCAATGGTCCCATGATGCGTGCCGGGTCGAGGTCGGCCACGGCAATCGGCGCATTTACCGGCAGGCGCTCGGCGCTTGGACGGGCATCGTGCACGCTCAGCGCAACCAGGCCATTGCCGCACAGTTCACGGCACTGTTCGACCACGGCAGCGGCCAACAGGCTGTTCCAGTCCAGTTGCAGCACTTCGCCCAAACGCTTGAGCTCACCTGAGGTGGCGACCGGCAGGGTCTGCTCGACCACACTGGCCGGCTGCTGGCTGTCCGGCAGTTGCAGCGTTTCCGTGCCGGCGTATTGCAGCCAGTGTTCCCAGGCGTCGTCCAGGGCATCGCCCTGTGCATGGGCCTGCTGGTGCCGCGTCCACTGGGTGAAATCGCCACCGGTGTAGGACAGGCGCACCGGCCGCTGATAGCGCAGTTGCGCCAAGGCCAGGTTGAGGTCGGTCAGCAGCAGCGCCCAGGATGCCTCGTCCAGACACAGCGGATGAGCGGCCAGCAGCAGGGCGTGTTTGCCGTCCACCTCCAGCAGGCGGGCATGCAGGGTTTGGCCGGCGTCCAGTGCCAGCGCGTCGACACCGGCCTGGGCCAGGGCTTGCAGTTGCGCCGGGGCGCAGGTCTCCAGTTTCTCGGTGGCGATGACCGGGGCCTTGGCCGCGACCAGTACCCGTTGCTGCCACTGACCCTCCGGCAGGGCCTTGAGCGCCAGGCGCAAGGCCTGGTGGTGTTGCTGCAAGGCGCAGATGGCCTGGGTCAGCAGCTCGCTATCGAGCGTCTGGCTCAGCGCCACGCAACGCCAGGTGGCGTGCAACGGCCCTTGTTGCAGGCGCGCCAGTTGCCCGGCGGCCAGCGGCAGGTCATAGCCATCGGCAATCTCGTGTGCCACGCCATGGCTGGCATCGGCGCCCAGCACCCGGGCGATATCGGCGATGGTGCGGTTCTCGAAGAGCTGGCGGGGCGTGAGTTTCAGCCCTTGCTGGTTGGCGCGGGCGATGATCTGCAAGTTGATGATCGAATCGCCGCCCAGGGCGAAAAAGTTGTCGTGCACGCCGACACGTTCCAGCTTCAGGACTTCCTGCCAGATAGCGGCCAGCTGCGCTTCGACTTCATTGCGCGGCGCGACATGGGTGGCGCTGTCGTCCGTGGGTTTTTGCGGGAGCGGCAAGCGCTGGACATCGACCTTGCCGTTGCGGGTCAGGGGCAGTTCGTCGAGGGTGATGAAGTGCGCCGGCACCATGTAGTCCGGCACCCGCGCACCCAGGTCGTTACGCAGTTTCGTGGCGGACAGCGACTGGCTGGCGACCAGGTAGGCCACCAGGCGCAAACTGCCGTCCAGTTCCACGGCACGGACCAGCGCCTGTTCGATCAGCGGCGACAGGCGCTTGAGCTGCGCTTCGACTTCGCCCAGCTCCAGGCGGTTGCCGCGGATCTTGACCTGACTGTCGACCCGACCGAGGAACGCCAGTTGGCCGTCCACTTGCCAGCGCACGCGGTCGCCAGTGCGATACCAGCGTTGCTGATCGGCGTCGAGATGGAAGCGTTCGGCGGTCAGGTCTGGGCGGTGCAGGTAACCCCGGGCCAGGGCGCCGTTGATCAGCAGTTCGCCGGATACCCCGGTGGGCACCAGGCGGCCGTTGGCATCGACCACTTGCAGTTGACGGTTCGGCAGTGGCCGGCCGAGGGCGATGCTGCGCAGGCCCGCCGGCAACTCGGTGGCAATCGCCCCGACTGTCGCTTCGCTCGGCCCATAGTGGTTGAACACCCTGAGCCCTGGCGCCAGGCGGTTGACCTGTTCCAGCAGCGCCGGGCTGAGGGCGTCGCCACCGAAGACCAGCAGGGCGCGGGGCAGCAGGCGGGCATCGGGCAACGCCTGCAACAGGCCGGCCAGATGACTTGGGGTGATCTTCAGCACATCCACCGGGTGTTGGTCGAAGAGTTCGGCCAGTGCCAGGGGGCTGAAACCGCTGTCTTCATCCACCAGCAACAAGCTGGCGCCGCTGCACAGGGCGCCGAACAGTTGGGTGTGGCCCAGGTCGGCGGCGATGCTGGACAGCAAGCCGTAGCGAGCCGCTGGTGGCGGGTTGAGCACTGCGTGCACCGCCGTCAGGTAATCGACGATGGACTGGTGCTCGACCACCACGCCCTTGGGGGTGCCGGTGGAGCCCGAGGTGTAGATCACGTAGGCAGCATCGGTCGGGCTGTGGACCACGACCGGTGGCGTGTCTGGCTGGGAGGCGATGGCGTCGGTCTGTTCCGCCAACCACAGCGTGGGCGTGTGCTCGGCCAGGTCTTTGAGCAGGGGTGAAGCGGCGGCACCGATCAGCAGTGCGGCGCGGCTGTCCACCAGCACGTCGACCAGGCGCCCGGCAGGCTGCTTGAGGTCCAGCGGCAGATAGGCGGCGCCGGCCTTGAGGGTGGCCAGCAGGGCGATCACGAACTCGGCGCTGCGTTCCAGGGCCAGTGCCACCACGCTGTCGTGGCCGATGCCCTGGGCACGCAAGTACTGGCTGAGGCGGTTGGCCTGCTGGTCCAGTTCACGGTAAGTCAGGGCGCTCTGGCGGTCGCGCACCGCCAGCTGTTGCGGGTGGGCGGCCACCTGTTGTTCGAAGCGCTGGTGCAGGCACGTAGCGGCTACCGGCAGTTGCACGCCGCGACCCTGCACGAGCAATTGTTGGCGTTCTTCAGGGCTCAGCCATTCAAGCTCGCTGACCCGGCACTGCGCGTGCGCCGTCATCGCCAACAGGATCGCGCGCAATTGGGCCGACAACACCGCGACCTCGGCATCGCTGAAGCGACTGCGGTCGTAGCTGATCAGGTAGTGCAGTTGTTTGTCCGGCACCACGATCAGCGACAACGGGAAGTGGTTGCGGCCTTGGGTGTGGGTGATGCCATCGACCTGCTGGTCGCTGCTCGGGGCACTGAAACTCAAGCCACCGGTGTCCTGGTTAAGTGCGTCGGTGACCGGGAAGTTCTCGAACACCAGGATCGAGTCGAACAGCGCCTGTTCAGCGGCGATGCGCGTCATCGACTTGAGTTTGCCCAGGGGCAGGTAGGCGTGGTGGCGCAGATCGCTGTTGGCTTGCTGCAAGTGTTGCAGCCAGTCCACCAGGGTCGGCTCGTCGGCCCATTGCACGCGCAGCGGCAAGGTATTGATGAACAGCCCGACGGTGCTGTCTACCGCCGCCAGGTTCTCCGGACGCCCGGCGACGGTGACGCCATAGACCACGTCGTCACGCCCGGCGTGTTGGCCCAGCAGCAGTGCCCAGGCACCCTGGATCAGCGTGTTGATGGTCAGGTCATGCTGACGGGCGAAGTGCGCCAGTTGCTCGGTTTCGCTGGCGGCCAGCAGGCTTTCCCGTTCGGCGAACGGTGCCCCCTCAGGCGCTGGCTGGCGTACGGCGAAGCTGGGCAGTGGGGTCGGCTCGCTCACGTCCTGCAACTGTTCGCGCCAGAAGCTTTCGGTGGCGGCCATGTCCTGTTCCGCCAGCCAGGCGATGTAGTCTCGATAAGGGCGGGTTGGCGCCAAGTGGGCGGGGCGGCCATGGGCTTGTTCGTAGTACAGCGCCAGCCATTCCTGCACGGCGATGCCGACGCTCCAGCCGTCCATGAGGATGTGATGGAAGGTCCAGATCAGGTGCCAGCGCTCGGGGGCCAGGCGCACCAGGCACACGCGCATCAGCGGTGAGTCATTCAGCTCCAGGGGTTGTGCCCGCTGTTCCAGTGCCAACTGTTCGAGCGCGGCCTGCGGCTCGGCGCGGTCCTGCCAGTCCAGTTCAGTCAAGGGCAACTCAACGTCCTGTTGCACCACCTGATAGGCATCGTCCAGTTCTTCCCAGAGAAACGCACTGCGCAGCACCGCGTGACGCTGCATCAGCGCCTGCCAGGCACCACGAAAAGCGCTCAATTGCAGCGGGCCGTTCATGTCCAGGCTCAACTGCTGGTAATACACCCGCGAATCCGGTTCGTAGACGCTGTGGAACAACAGGCCGTGCTGGGTCGGCGAAAGGGAGTAGATGTCTTCGATGTTGTTCATGCTTGTTTGGTCCATTTCAAAGTCTTGAAAACTCAAGTGAGTCGATCAGGGCGCCGCGCCGGTCCGAGACCTGCGCGGGCGCGGCGTCGCTCGCTAGCTTTGGGAATTGGGTTTGGTCTTGAGTTTGCCCAGCAGCTTGTCCAGGGACTTCTGGTTCAGCGCCTTGGCCAGCGGGAAATCCGCTGGCATCAGCGAACCGGCCTGCGGGTCGAGGCAGTGCTCGACCAGCGCCTGCAAGTGTTCCAGCAGACGAGCGGGCAAACGGCTGTCGGCGTTCGGCGTGACGCTGTGCCATTCGACACGCAGCACGCCGTCCTCCAGCCAGGCCACTACTTCACGGGCATGGGTCACTCGGTTCACCGGGGCCACCTCCGGCGGCGGGGTCAGGCTGCTGGCGCGCAACCAGCCCTCTGGCGTTTGCTCATGCCCCAGGTAGTTGAACAGCACATCACCGTGGCTGGCCGGCAACTCGCCGCGCTGACGCAGCAAGCCGTAGCCAAGGCCTTGGCCGGGTACGTCACGCAAGGCTTGCTTGGCGTTGCGCACCTGCTCGCCCGCGGCACCGCGGGCGTTCACCCGCAGTGGGTACAGCGTGGTGAACCAGCCGACGGTGCGGCCGACGTCCAGCCCGGCAAACGGTGCGTCACGTCCGTGGCGCTCAAGGTCCACCACGATATCGCTGCGCTGTTCGACTTCGGCCAGGGTCGCGGCGAGGGCGGCGATCAGCAGTTCTTCCGGTTGCGTGCGGTACGCCGCGTGGGACTCGGTCAGCCATTGCTGCGTGCGGCTGGCATCCCAGCGAGCCGCCAGTGTCTGGCGCTCGGCGACCGTGGCCATGGGCGGCCGGTTCGTGCCGACCTGGGCACTCCAGTAGCGATGCTCGGTAGCAGCCTTCGCGGCATGGGCTTGCAGGTGCTCGGCCCATTGACGGTACGAGGTGGTTTTTGCCGGCAACGCCGGGCTTTCGCCACGTTCCAGGGCGGGGTACAGCTGTTGGAAGTCTTCCAGCAGCGGCGTCCAGGACACCGCATCGACCACCAGGTGATGGGCCACCAGGTACAGGCGCTGCGGCGTACCCTCCAATAGGGCTGCGGCAAACAACGGGCCGTGTTGCAGGTCCAGGCTCTGCGCGACGTGCAGCAGTTGTTCCGGGCGCTCGCAGCGGGTCAGTTGGGCCGGGGCCACCGGCGCGATGTGCGCCTGCCATTGCCCGTCGATGTTGCTGAAACGCAAGCGCAGGGCGTCGTGGTGGGCCACCAGCCGGTCCAGCGTGGCTTGCACGATGGCCGGTTCCAGGCGACGGTCGCTGTCGGCCAGCACCGATTGGTTCCAGTGGGCGGCCTGGACCTGCTGCTGGTCGAAGAACCACTGGTGCAACGGCATCAGCGGCATTGGCCCGCTCACGTCGCCTTGCTCGGCCTGGGTCAACAGAGTCGTGGTCACGTGGGCCAGCGCCGCCGGGGTCGGCGAACGGAACAGGTCCCGTGGCGTGAGCGAATAGCCCTGTTCACGCAGGCGCGAGATCAGTTTCAGGCCGAGGATCGAGTCACCACCCAGGGCAAAGAAACTGTCCGAGGTGCCGACTTCACGGCCGCCGGTCAAGGTGTCGCCGAGCAGTTCGCCGAACAACTGGCAGAGCAGGCGTTCCAGCTCGTTGCGCGGTGCCGCGTAGTCTTTCTGGGTGCTTGGCAGGCGCAGGGCAGCCAGGGCCTTGCGGTCGATCTTGCCGTTGGTGCTCAGGGGCAGGGCCGGGATTTGCACCCACACCGCCGGCACCATGTACGCCGGCAGTTCGGCCGCGAGCTGGGTGTCGAGGTCCGACTGCGCGGTGCTACTGCTGTAGAACGCCACCAGGCGGTTGTCGATGACCAGGGTGCAGGCGCCGGTGATGGCCGGCAGGTTAAGCAGCGCTGAGTCGATTTCCCCCAGCTCGATGCGCTGGCCGCGCAATTTCACCTGATGGTCGAGACGCCCCAGGTACTCGATGTTGCCATCGGCCAGGAAGCGGCAGCGGTCGCCGGTGCGGTACAGGCGGTCACCTTCGATGAATGGGCTGGCGAGGAAGCGTTCCTCGGTCAGGTCCGGGCGTTTCAGATAACCCCGGGCCACGCCGACACCACCGATGTACAGCTCGCCGATGCTGCCAATCGGCAACGGCTGCATGGCCTCGTCGAGGATGTACAAACGCAGGTTGGCGATGGGTTTGCCGATCGGCACGATCACGTCGTTGGCCGAGCAACGCCAGACCGAGACGTCGATGGCCGCTTCGGTCGGGCCGTACAGGTTGACCAGGGCCGCCGGGTGCTGGCCCATGAAGCGCCGCACCAGATCCACCGGCAGGGCTTCACCGCTGGCGAACACCTGGCGCAGGCTGTGGCAGTTGACCAGGCTCGGTTCCTCGACAAAGGCACGGAGCATTGACGGTACGAAGTGCAGCGTCGTGACCCGCTCCTTCTGGATCAACTGGCTGAGATAGGCCGGGTCGCGATGCCCGTCCGGACGGGCGACCACCAGGGTCGCGCCGGTGATCAGCGGCCAGAAGAACTCCCACACCGAGACGTCGAAGCTGTACGGGGTCTTTTGCAGAACACGGTCGTTCGGGCCAATCGGGAAGGCGTCCTGCATCCAGTGCAGGCGGTTCATCAAGGCGCCGTGTTCGTTCATCACGCCTTTGGGTTGGCCGGTGGAACCGGAGGTGTAGAGCACGTAGGCCAGGTCATGAGCTTCGACGTTGATCGGCTCGAACGCTGGGGCCTGGGGCAGGGCGTCGAGGGTCCAGGCCTGATGCCCGGCGGGCAGGCGCGCCAGCCACTGCGCCTGGGTCAAGGTGACCTTGGCATCGGCGTCTTCGATCAGGAACGCCAGGCGTGCAGCCGGCAATTCCGGGTCCAGCGGCAACCACGCGGCGCCGGCATGGACGATGCCGAGCAAGGCCACAACCATTTCCACCGAACGCTCCATGCACAGCGGCACGATGCTGTCGCTGCCTACACCGGCGGCGCGCAGGGCCCGGGCAACGGTTTGCGCCCGTTGATCCAGTTCGGCATAGCTCAGGCGCTGGCCTTCGAACACCAATGCCGGGGCGTTGGGGCTCAGGGCGGCTTGTTGGCTGAGCGCGGTGTGCAGGTTGGTCGGGCCGCTGTAGTGACGTTCGGTGGCGTTCCAGCGATCCAGTTGCTGCTGATCCTGCTGTTGCGGGAACAGTTCGACCAGCGTGCGCCCAGGGGTTGCCACCAAGGCATCAAGCAGCGCACACCACTGCGCGCTCCAGCGTTGCATCGTCGTTTCGTCGAACAAGGCCGATTGGTATTCCAGCGCCAGCGTCATGTCGCTGCCATCGTCCTGGACTTCCCAGCTCTGTTCGAACTTGGCGTCGATCACCGGCAGCATCTGCTCTTCGACGTTCAGCCCCGGCCATTGGCTGCTGTCCACCCGGCCATAGTTGAGGGAGAACAGCACCTGGAACAGCGGTGTACGGTTCAGGTCGCGGTTTTGCGCGACAGCACCGACCAGGGTGGCGAAGGGCAGGTCGGCATGGGCCTGGGCTGCGCGCAGGTCGGCCTCGAGGCTGGTGAGCAATTGCTCGGCCGGAGCCCGTTGGTCGACGTCGCTGCGGATCACCAGGGTGTTGACCAGACAGGCCAGCAGTGTCTGGGCTTGCGGTTGATCACGCTGGTCCGCCGGGGTGCCGAAGCGAATGTCCCGTTGACCGCTGTAACGCGCCAGCAGCGCGCTCAAGGCCGTGGCGAGCACTACATAGGTGGTGGTGCCGCGCTGACGGGCGAACTGACGGATGGCTTCGGCGCGCTGGGTGCCGAGACGGAGGGTCAGTTGCCGGGCGCGACGATCTGCTTCGGCGCCACGCGGATGGTCGATGGGCAGGTCGAGTTGGTAGTCTTCCTGGCCCAGGTGGTTTTTCCAATAGTCCAGGCTGTCACTGCGTCGGGCCTGGGTGTCCGGGTGCTGTTGCCACAGGGCGAAATCGACGTAGTCGATCTCCAGCGGCGTCCAGGCCGGCGACTGCCCGTTGAGGCCGGCGGCGTAGGCCTGGGTCAGTTCGTCGATGAGCAACTGCATGGCCCAACCGTCGGTGGCACTGTGGTGCAGGCACACCAGCAGCAGGTTTTCGTCGCTGCCCTGACGTTGCAGCAGATGCGCGCGCCAAGGTGCGGCGGCGGCCAGGTCGAACGCTGTCATCAGTTCGTCCTGGGCGTTGGCGCAGGCCGAGGCCCAGTCCTGGGTCGCGACGTCAGTGACCGCGAGCGCCGGCCCGTGGTCGTCGATCAGCAGTTGCGGCTCGCCGTCGACTTCGACAATCCGGCTGCGCAGCACCAGATGGCGCTGGCTGAGCTGCTCAAAGGCCTCGCGCAAGACCTGGACCTGCAGCTCACCGCGCAAGGTCAGGGCAAACGGCATGTGGTACTCGCGGGATTCCGGCACCAGGCGACTGAGCATCCAGAATCGGCGCTGGGCCAGACCCAGGGGCAATTGCGCCGGGCGCGGTTGCGCGCTGATCCTTTCACCGGGGATGGCCGCGCGCAGATGCTCGGCCAAGGCCGCCACCGTCGGTTGGGCGAACACCAGCGGCAAGGGCAGCGAAACCCCAAGGCGTTCACGGACCCGACTGACCAGGCGGGTGGCCAGCAAGGAGTGGCCGCCGAGTTGGAAGAAGTGATCTTCGATGCCGACTGGCGAACAACCCAGCACTTCGCCGAACAGTTCGCAGAGTACGCTTTCTGTGGCGTTGCGCGGTGCTGTGCGCGGCTGGTCGCTTTGGCTCTGTGGCAGCGGCGTGGTGGCCAATGCCTTGCGGTCGAGCTTGCCGTTGCTGTTGAGCGGCAGGCTGTCGAGCTGCACGAACAGGCTTGGCTGCATGTGCGCGGGCAGGCTGTCGCTCAACTCGGCACGCAGGGTCGCCTCATCGGTGTCTCCGCACCAGAAACTCACCAGGCGCTGGTCGAGCAACAAGGTGGCGGCATCGCGAACACCGGCCTGCGCGAGCAGTGCAGCGTCGATTTCCCCCAGTTCAATGCGCTGGCCGCGCAATTTCACCTGATGGTCGAGACGCCCCAGGTACTCGATGTTGCCATCGGCCAGGAAGCGGCAACGGTCGCCCGTGCGGTACAGGCGGTCACCGGCCACGAATGGACTGGCGAGGAAGCGTACCTCGGTCAGGTCCGGACGTTTCAAGTAACCACGGGCCACGCCGACGCCACCGATGTACAGCTCGCCGATGCTGCCAATCGGCAACGGTTGCATGGCCTCGTCGAGGATGTACAAGCGCAGGTTGGCGATGGGCTTGCCGATCGGCACGATCACGTCGTTGGCCGAGCAACGCCAGACCGAGACGTCGATGGCCGCTTCGGTCGGGCCGTACAGGTTGATCAGGGCCGCTGGGTGCTGGCCCATGAAACGCCGCACCAGATCCACCGGCAGGGCTTCACCGCTGGCGAACACCTGGCGCAGGCTGTGGCAGTTGATCAGGCTCGGTTCTTCGACAAAGGCACGGAGCATCGACGGTACGAAGTGCAATGTCGTGACCCGCTCCTGCTGGATCAACTGGCTGAGGTAGGCCGGGTCGCGATGCCCGTCCGGACGGGCGACCACCAGGGTCGCGCCGGTGATCAGCGGCCAGAAGAACTCCCACACCGAGACGTCGAAGCTGTACGGGGTCTTTTGCAGAACACGGTCGTTCGGGCCAATCGGGAAGGCGTCCTGCATCCAGTGCAGGCGGTTCATCAAGGCGCCGTGTTCGTTCATCACGCCTTTGGGTTGGCCGGTGGAGCCGGAGGTGTAGAGCACGTAGGCCAGGTCGTGAGCTTCGACGCTGATCGGCTCGAACGCCGGGGCCTGGGGCAGGGCGTCGAGGGTCCAGGCCTGATGCCCGGCGGGCAGGCGCGACAGCCACTGCGCCTGGGTCAAGGTGACCTTGGCATCGGCGTCTTCGATCAGGAACGCCAGGCGTGCAGCCGGCAATTCCGGGTCCAGCGGCAACCACGCGGCGCCGGCATGGACGATACCGAGCAAGGCCACGACCATCTCCACCGAACGCTCCATGCACAGCGGCACGATGCTGTCGGTGCCTACACCGGCGGCGCGCAGGGCTCGGGCAACGGTTTGCGCCCGTTGATCCAGTTCGGCATAGCTCAGGCGCTGGCCTTCGAACACCAATGCCAGGGCGTTGGGGCTCAGGGCGGCTTGTTGGCTGAGCGCGGTGTGCAGGTCGGTCGGGCCGCTGTAGTTGCGCTCGGTGGCGTTCCATTCGACCAGTTGACGCTGACGCTCGGCCGCTGGCAACGGTGACCAGTCGCCGAGACGGGTCTGCGGTGCTTCGAGCATGGCTTCCAGCAGTTGTTGCCACTGTTCCAGCCAACGCCGGGCCGTGGTTTCGCTGAACAGCGCGGCGCGGTACTCCAGCAACACCGACAGCACCTCGCCGTCGTGCACTTCCCAGTTCAGGTCGTACTTGGTGGCCTGGGCGGTCACCGCCCGTTCGCTGACCTGCAACTGCGGCCATGGCTGGCTCGACGAATCGGCGTTCTGCATGGCGAACAGCACTTGGAACAGCGGCGTCTGGCCGAGGCTGCGCGAAGGTTTCAGGTGCTCCACGACCTGGTCGAACGGCACGTCCTGATGCTGCTGGGCATCCAGCACACGGTTGCGCACCTGGCCCAGCAAACCTTCGAAATCCAGCGTCGGATCCAGATCGGCGCGCATGACCACGGTGTTGACGAAGCAGCCGATCAGCGGTTGCAGCTCGGCGAATGGACGCTGGGCCACCGGGCTGCCGACCCGTACGTCGCGCTGGTTGGCGTAGCGCCCCAAGAGCAACTGCGCCGCACCGAGCATGAGCATGTACAGCGTGGCGCCGCGTTGCTGGGCGAACTGCCGCAGGCGTTCCACCAGGGCAGACGGCAGTTGCAGTTGCACTGCGCCGGCCGTCGGGGCGAGCTGGTTTGGACGGCCCTGTTCGGTCGGCAGGTCCAGCAGGTAGTCGCCGTCCTCCAGTTGGTTGCGCCAGTATTCCAGTTGGCTGCTGAACGCGGTCTGTTGACTGGGCTCGCGCTGCCAGAGGGCATAATCGGGGTATTGCAGCGCCAGCGCCGGGAGTGCCGCCGGAGTGCCCTGGCACTGGGCGGTGTAGAACTGTCGCAGTTCATCCAGCAGGTTCTGGCTGGAGGCGTCATCGGTGGCGCAGTGGTGCAGGCTGAGCAACAGCAGCGATTGGGCGCCGCCGCTGCGTTGCAGCAGTGTGGCACGCACGGGCACTTCGGCGGCGAGGTCGAAACGGCGGCCGGTTTGCGCGTGGATCGCCGCGTCGGTCAGTTGTTGCCACTGCTCGTCGCTGGCGGCCTGCAGTGGCGTGACTTGCAGGGTGATATCGACTTGGGGTTCGACGATCAACGCCAACTCGCCGTCGCTATCGCGCACGATGCGGCTGCGCAGGATTTCGTGGCGTTGGACCACATTGTTCAGGGCCATTTGCAGGGCCTGGACATCGAGTTCGCCGTCCAGTTGCACGGCGCTGACCACGTTGTATTCACCACCGCCGGCGCTCAGTTGTTCGAGGAACCACAAGCGTTGCTGTTCGAACGACAGCGGCAGGCGTGCCGGACGTGCCGGTGCAGCGAAGGTCGCCGCCGGGGCTTGCAGGGGATCGCCCAGCAGCGCGGCCAAGGCTTCAAGGGTTGGGTGTTCAAATACCGAGCGCAACGGTGGCACGCTGGTGAACTGTTGACGCAGGCGGGCAAACAGCGCCGCCGCCAGCAGCGAGTGGCCGCCGAGGTAGAAGAAGTGGCTATCACGGCCGATCTGCGACGACGGCACGTTCAGCAACTCGGCCCACAGGGCAGCCAGTTGCTGTTCGGCGACGCTGCGCGGTGGCTGCAGAGCGTCTGGTGCGGCTTGGATGTCCGGGGCCGGCAAGGCCTTGCGGTTGAGTTTGCCGTTGTCGGTCAGTGGCAACTCATCGAGCAGCACGAATGCCGAAGGCACCATGTAGTCGGGCAGGGCGGCGCCAATGGCGTTGCGCCAGGCGTGGATGTCGGCCTGCTGGTCGCAGGTCACGTAGGCCACCAGACGCTTGTCGCCGGGCACGTCTTCACGGGCTAACACCACGGCCTGGCGCACGCCCGGTTGGGCGCCGATCAGGGTTTCAATTTCCCCCAGTTCGACGCGGAAGCCACGAATCTTCACTTGATGATCGATGCGTCCCAGGTATTCGAGCTGGCCGTCGGGCAGCCAGCGCACCAGATCGCCGGACTTGTACATCCGCGCACCGGGCAGCGACGAGAACGGGTCTTCGATGAACACCTTCGCGGTCTGTTCGGCACGGTTGAGGTAGCCCAGGGTCACGCCGGCACCGCCGATGTGCAGTTCCCCCGGGACGCCCACCGGCATCGGGTTGAGGAACGCATCGAGCACGTAAGTGCGCACGTTGGCGATCGGCCGGCCAATGATCGGCCGCAGCGGGAAGTCATCCACCGCGCAACCGGTTGCATCGACCGTGCATTCGGTTGGGCCGTAGGTGTTGAAGAAGCGGCTGCCGGCAATCGACGGCAAGCGTTGCCATAGCTGTGCATCCACCGCATCGCCACCGAACAGCACGAAGCGCGGCAGGTACACCTCGCCACGGCGAACACCGTCGCTTTCAAGCAGGGCCTTGAGCTGTGCCGGGGTGCACTCGAAGGCTTCCAGACGGGTGTCGCGGAAGAACCCGGCCAGGGCCTCGGGGTCGTAGCGCACGTCTTCCGGGGTCAGGTACAGGCTGTGGCCGTCGAGCAGCAGGATCAGCTCGGCCACCGAGCTGTCGAAGGCGAACGAGTAGTTGAAGCTGGTGCGCATCGGCTGGTCGGTGTAGCGGCGATACAAGCCATGGATGCGCGCCCAGGCCAGGTTGACCACCGAGCCGTTGGTTACCAGGGTGCCCTTGGGCTTACCGGTCGAGCCGGAGGTGTACATGATGTAGGCCAGGTCTTGCGGGCCGGCGAGCGGGGCAGGGTTGCTGTCCGGCTGGTTGGCGAACAGCGCTGCGTCGCTGTCCAGGCGCAAGCGTGGCAGTTCGGCGCCCAGCTGTTCCAGCAGGCCTTGCTGGCCGAGGAACAGTGCCGGCTGCGCGTCTTCAAGCATGTACGCCAGGCGATCCACCGGGTAGGTCGGGTCCAGCGGTACATAAGCGCCGCCGGACTTGAGAATGCCCAGCAGGCCGACCAGCAGTTCCAGCGAACGCTCGACACACAGCGCCACCGGGCGGTTGGCACCGACACCACAGCTGCGCAGGTAATGCGCCACCTGGTTGGCGCGCCGATTCAGTTCGCCGTAGCTCAGGCTGCGGCCTTCGAAACACAGGGCGTCGCGTTCCGGGGTGCGCTCGGCCTGTTGTTCAAACAACTGGGCAAAGGTCAGGTGCGTCGGCACCTGCATCTCGGTGCGGTTCCACTCGACCACGGTGCGTTGCCACTCCGCGTCCATTAGCAGCGGCAAGGCGGCGACCGGGCGCTGTGGCTCGGCGAGCATGTGTTCGAGCAGATGCTCCAGGCGCGCGAGAGTCTGGCGGGCGCTGTCGGCGACGAACAGGTCGAGGGCGAACATCAGCTCCAGCTGCATCGGCGCATTGGCCGGGCACAGCACGTGCAAGTCCAAGTCGCATTCGGAGTGCCGCAGCGGCGTGTCCAGGGCTTCGAATTCCAGCCCCGGGAAACGCAACCGCGACTCCATGGCCAGTTGCTGGGCGACCATCACCTGGTACAGCGGCGCATGGCTGAGGCTGCGCGGCAGTTGCAGGCTGTCGACCAATTGTTCGAACGGCAGGTCCTGATGCAGCAAGCCATTGCGCAGACGCTCGGCCACTTGTTTGACCAGGGCGGTGAAGTCGGCTTGCGGCTCGAAGTCCGCGCGAATCGCCAGGTTGTTCAGCAAGATGCCCAGCAGGCCTTCGGTGCCCGGTTGGTCCCGGTGGGTGACCGGGGTGCCGACCAGCACCGTGGCATCGCCGCTCAAACGGTGCATCAGCACGGCAAAACCGGCGAACAGGACGGTGAACGGCGTGGTGCCGAGGCGACTGGCAAAGGCTTGCACCCGGCCACTGAGGTCGGCGCTGAGTTCGCGCTGCACGATCCCGGCGCGGTAGCTTTGCGCCGATGGCCGTGGATGATCGGTGGGCAAGGCCAGCAGCGGGCTGGCGTCGCTGTCGCGACGGTCCAGGGTGGTGGTCCAGTAATCGAGTTGGCGCTTGAGTTCCGCGCCTTGCAGATGTTCGCGCTGCCAGAGGGCGAAGTCAGCGTATTGCAGTGGCAGGGCCGGCAGGGCGGCGGGCGCGCCGTTGCAACGGGCTTCATAACCCAGGGCCAGCTCGCGCAGGGCGATGGTGGCCGACCAGGCGTCCGAGACCAGGTGATGCAGGGCGATGCCGAGCACATGCTCGTCCGGCGCCAGGCGCAGCAAGCGCGCCCGCAGCAACGGAGGGCAGGTCAGGTCGAACGGTTGCTCGAAGGTGTCTTGCAAGGCATTGAACTGCGCGCCGGCGCGCGCGGTAGCGGTCAGGCTCGACAAGTCTTCGAAGGGCAGCGAGATGTCCAGCGCTGGGCTGATGCGCTGGCAGGGCACGCCGTTATTATTGTGGATGCCGGTGCGCAGGATTTCGTGGCGCACCAGCAGGTCGTTCAGGCTGGCGTGCAGCGCCTGGACGTTGAGTTCACCCTTGAGGTGCAGGGCGAACGGGATGTTGAACAGGGTGGTGCCCGGCGTCAGTTGCTCGATGAACCACAGGCGCTGTTGCGAGAACGACAGCGGCAGCAGCGTCGGGCGTGGCCGGGCCTGGGGCACGTTGAGCGCGCTGCTCTGCGGTGCGGCGGCCTCGGCCTGGCGGGCGCCGATGGCTTCGGCCAGCAAGGCCACGGTCGGCTGTTCGAACAACACCCGCAACGGCAGGTCGAGCTTGAATTGGGTGCGCAGGCGGGCAACGATCTGGGTCGCTAGCAGCGAATGGCCGCCGAGGGTGAAGAAGTTGTCTTCCACGCCCACTGTGTCGCGCCCCAGGACCTCGGCCCAGACAGACGCCACGCTGGTTTCCAGCGCGTTGCGCGGGGCGATGCTGTGCTGGGTGTCGGCCTGCCAGTCCAGCTCACGGGCGGCGAGGGCCTTGCGATCGACCTTGCCGTTGTTGTTCAGAGGCAGCTTGTCCAGGCAGACGAAGGCCGCCGGCACCATGTACGGCGGCAGTTGCGCGCGCAGGTGCTCGCTCAGGTCGTCGCTGCCCACGGACTCGTCATGGGCCGCCCAGTACGCCACCAGCCAGGCTTCGCCGGCGGTGTTTTCCCGCAGCAGGACCGCGGCTTCCCGCACGTTCGGGTGCTGCGCGAGACGGTGTTCGATTTCCGTCAGCTCGATCCGGTGCCCGCGCAGTTTGACCTGCTGGTCGCGGCGGCCGAGGTATTCGATCACCCCGTCTGCACGCCAGCGCCCCAGGTCACCGGTGCGGTACAGGCGACCTTCGAGTTGAGGATGGTCGATAAAGGCGTCAGCGGTGCGTTGCGGGTCGTGCAGATAGCCGCGGCCGACGCCGACGCCCCCGACACAAATTTCCCCGGCCACGCCAACCGGCACCGGACGCAGGGCTTCGTCCAGCACATACAGGCGGTTGTTGGCGGTCGGCTGGCCGATGGGCATGTGGCTGACTTCGGCCCCTGGTGCTTCGAAAATCGGCTGGAAGGCCACGTCGTCGGCGCATTCAGCCGGCCCGTAGGCGTTCATCAAGGCAATGTCGGGGAACCGGGCGAACCAGTCGCGGGCCACGGTCGGCGGCAGGGCTTCACCGGTGGGCAATACCCAGCGCAGGTCCGGCAGTTGCAAATCGCATGGGCACAGCGCGAGCAGGGTGCGCATCAGACTCGGGACGATTTCCAGCACGTTCAGGCGCTCGCTGGCGAGCACTTGCAGCAGGCGTTGCGGGTCGTGGGCGACCTCATCCGGGAGAATGTGCACGGTGGCACCGAGCACCGGCGCGGCGAGGAACTGCCACACCGAAATGTCGAACGCCACCGAGGCGGTCTGGGGTATCCGGTCGGCGGCGCTGAGGCCCAGGGCCGGTACTTTGCCGAAGATGTTGTTGAGCATGCCGCGCTGTTCGATCATCACACCCTTCGGAGTGCCGGTCGAACCGGAGGTGAACAGCACGTAGGCCAGGCTGTCCGGACCGGCGAGCACCGGCAGAGGCGCGTCGTTGCCCGACGTCCAGCAGGCCTCGGCGAACAGCGCCTCGGGCGCCCGGTCGAGGTCGCTGAGCAGTTGATCGAGCAGGCCGCTGCAGGCTTCGCTCGCCACCAGCAGAGGCGCGCGGGACAGCCCGAGGATTTCCCGCAGGCGCTCGGGCGGGTGATTGACCTCAAGGGGCAGCATCGCTGCGCCCGCCTTGAACACGGCCAGCATCATGGTCAACAGCGCCAGGCCACGAGGGGCCACCAGCGCGACCAGTTGATCTGCACCGGCGCCGGCCTCGCGCAGGGCATGGGCCAGGCGCGTGGAACGCAGGTCCAGCTCGGCGTAGGTCAGTGACTCACCGGCGCAGATCGCGGCGACCTGATCACTGCGCTGGGCGACCTGGGCGGCAAACAGCTCGGCGTAGCTTTGATCCAGCGGGAAATCGTGGCGGTTGAGTGCCCACTCGCCCAGCAACTGTTGGCGCTCCTCGGCGGCCAGCAGTTCGAAGCTGGCCAACGGCGCGTCGGGGGCGGCGAGCATGCTGCGCACCAGGCTGGCGATGTGGCCCAGCAGGCGCTGCACGGTGGCGGCCTCGAAACGTTCGCGGTCATATGACACGCGGATGCCCAGCTGTTCCCCCGGCAGGATCACCACGGTCAAGCCGTAGTGGGTGTGCACGCTGTGGTCCATGCCTTCGAGGCTGAACTGGAAGCCGCCTTCGAGGATCTGTTCGTCGATGGGGGCGTTTTCGAATACCAGGATGCTGTCGAACAGGGTCTCGCCCCGGGGGAAATCGCTCCAGCCCTGGATGTCGGTCAACGGCGTGTGCTCGAAGTCACGCATGTCGACGTTGAGCTTTTGCAGGTCGCCCAGCCAATTGCCGAGCGTGGCATTCGGGTCCACCGACACCCGCAGTGGCAGGGTGTTGATGAACAGGCCGATCATTTGCGCGACGCCGGTCAGGTCGGCCGGACGCCCGGCCACGGTGACGCCGAAGACCACGTCCTGTTGCCCGCTGTAGCGCGACAGCAGCAGTGACCAGACGCCCTGGAAAAACGTGTTCGGGGTGATCCGCCGATTGCGGCAGAACGCCGCCAGCGCCTGGGTTTCCTGCTCGTTCAGGTGAATCAGTTGGTCGTCCACCAGCACCGCATCGGTATAGCGGTCGCGGGTCACGCCGTTGTCCACGGTCAGTGGCGTGGGCGCGTTTAGCCCTTGCAACTGGCCGCGCCAGAATTGCTCGGCCTTGCCCGCATCCTGGCGTTGCAGCCACTGGATGTAATCGCGAAACGGCCGAGGGCTTTTCAGCTCTGGCGTGCGGTCATTGCACAGTGCTTCGTAGACTTTGAGGAAGTCCACGGTCACCAGGGAAATGCACCAGGCGTCCATCAGGATGTGGTGGAAGCTGCGAATGAATTCGTAGGACTCGTCAGCCAGGCGCACCAGCCGGAAGCGAATCAGCGGTGGCTTGGACAGGTTGAAGCCGACTTTCTGCTCGTCTTCCAGCAGGGTGCGGATCCGCGCTTCCTGCTCATGGGGGGCGAGCCCGCGCAAATCGAGGGTGTCCAGCGGTACCTTGACCTGACGATGGATCACCTGCACCGGTTGCTTCTGGCTTTTCCACTGGAAACTGGCGCGCAGGGAAGGGTGCAGCGCCACCACCTGGCGCCACGATTCGAGGAACGCGCCTTCATCGATGGCCCCGCCGATGCGGTAGCGATCCTGCATCAGGTACACACCGGAGTCTTCGTGCAGCAGGGAGTGGAACAGCATCCCTTGTTGCAGCGGCGACAGCGGGTAAATGTCTTCGATCGGGTTACCGGTGGTTTTTTCGCTGGTCATTGAAAGGATCCTGCGTAAATAGGGGCGACGGTGATGGCGTGGTGACGAGAAGAACCGCTCACAGGTCGGCCTCGTCCAGTTCGGCCATCAGCGCTTGCATTTCGTCATCGGACAGGCCCGAGGCGCTGAATTCGGTGCTGTCGGCTTGCGGCTCGGCGGCGCTCGGATCCAGCGGTTGCGCGACCTCGGCCATGGCTGCGACGGTCTGGCGTTCGAACACTTGCTTGGCCGACAGCGCGATGCCTCGCTCATGGGCCTGGGCCACCACTTGCAGGCTCAGGATCGAGTCGCCGCCGATGGCGAAGAAGTTGTCGGTGACGCTCACTGTCGAGAGTTTCAAGACCTTGGCGACGATGGCTTGCAGGGTGGTTTCCATGGCGTTGCGCGGCGCCACGTGGGCGCTTTCGTCGAGCTGCTCCGGGTCGGGCAACTGGCGGGTGTCGAGCTTGCCGTTGGGCGTGCGCGGAAAGCTCGTCAGGGTCAGCACCAGGGCCGGCACCATGTACGACGGCAGACGCTCGCCGAGGAAACGCTTGATCGCCTCCGAGTCCGGTGCGTAGCCGTGGGCGGCCAGGACATAGGCGAGCAGGCGCTTGCCGGCGGCATGTTCCTGGACGATCACCGCGGCTTCGCGCACATCGCTGTGGCTGCACAATTGGCGTTCGATTTCGCCCAGCTCGATGCGGTAGCCGCGCACCTTGACCTGATGGTCCTTGCGCCCCAGGAATGCCAGGCGCCCGTCGGCTAGCCAGCACGCCAGGTCGCCGGTGCGGTAGGCGCGAGTGCCGTCGGTCAGGGTGACGAAGGCCTTGGCGGTTTCTTCGGGTTTGTGGCGATAGCCGCGGGCCAGGGTGGGGCCGGCGAGGACGATTTCACCCGGTTCGCCAATGCCGCAAGCCGTGTCGAATTCATTCAGCAGGCGCAGGTCCATGCCGGCGATCGGACGGCCGATGCTGACGTTCCGGCGTGGGTCCAGCACCTCATAGGTGGCCCAGACGGTGGCCTCAGTGGGGCCGTATTCGTTCACCAGATGTGCGTGTGGCAGGGTCTTGCTGTGTTGCGCGATCAGCGACGGCGGGCAAGCCTCACCCGCGACGATCCAGCAGGCGAGGCTGTCGGTTCCCCCGCTGCGCTGCAATTGATCGAGTAGGGCTTGGTACAGCGACGGCAGCGACAGTCCGTGGCTGACCTGGTGCTGGGCAATCAACTGCGCCAGGCGGGCCATCTCCAGCTCTTCGCCTGGGGCGGGCAATACCAGGCGTCCGCCTTGGGCCAGGGTCCAGAAAATCCCGGCGACCGAACTGTCGAAGGCAAACGACGACAACAACAGGTAGGCGCGCACCGGAGTCTCATAGGCCGCCATGCGCACTTGGGTCGAGAAACTCAAGGCGCCGTGGCTGATTTCCACGGCTTTCGGCGCACCGGTAGAGCCGGAGGTGTAGATCAGGTAGGCGAGGTCGTTGGCGTCCGGCAAGGGCAGTGCCGGACAGTCGCCGAGGTCCTGTGTTGTCAGCTCTCCCAGCACGAAGCGTTGCAGGTTGGCCGGCACGCTGTCGGCCAGTTCGGCGCTGACCACGATGTGGGCGATGGCGCTGTCGGCGAGCATGTAGGCGCGGCGGTCGGCCGGGTAGGTCGGATCGACGGGCACGTAGGCGCCACCGGCTTTCAAGACGGCGAGCATGGCGACAATGGCCGCGTTGCTGCGGGCGAACAGGATGCCGACGGGCACCCCTGGACCGATGCCGGCGGCGACCAGTTGATGGGCCAGTTGCGTGGCGCAGGCGTCGAGGCGGCTGTAGCTCAGGTCGCCGTCCTTGTCGCTGAGGGCGATGGCGTTCGGTTGTTGGCGAACCTGACGGGCAATCAATTCCACCAGCGTCACCGGTTCGATGGAGGGTGCGCTCGCGCCGGCACCGATCAACTGCGATTGCAGCGCGCCACCCAGGTGCAATTGAGCCCAGCCCCGTTGCGGTTCGGCCAGGGCGCCGTGCAGCAGTTGCAGCCATTGTTCGGCGAGGCAGCCGGCAGCGTCGGCGCTGAGGACATGGCGGTCGTAGACCACCTGCGCGTGCAGGCTGTCGGGCAACTGGCGGACGTTCAGGCAAGCCTTCAACGGGTTCATGACCGCACTGGCGTGGCGCTCCCGGGCATCGCCGGAGCGCCAGGCAAAAGCGTATCCGGCGTGGTGGTCGCCGGTGTAATAGTCTTGCCAGCCAATCAGCCGTTCCAGGGTGGCGGCCACTTGCGTGCTTTGCTCCAGCAGAGTCGCCTGGGCATCCAGTTCGATGCTCACGGGCAGGCACTGTTCGAACAGGCCCAGGGTGTTCTCCAGTTCCGCGCCGCGACTTTCATGGATCAGAGTGAGTGGCACCTGTTGCTGGCCGGCCAGTCGTCCCAGGACCGCTGCCCATGCCGCCAGCAGCAGTTCCGGGGTCAGGGCCGGGTGACGGGCGAGGTCGGCCGGCAGCGTCAGCTCCAGTCGGGTCGGCGCAAATCCACCATCGAGGGGCGATTCCAGCGGCAGCTGCAAGGTGGCCTGTTCGGTGTCGCCCGCAGGTTTCCAGAAGCTCACGCCCGGATGATCTGGTGCGTCTTCCACCAGGCTCCAGCGCCATTCGGCGTAATCGGCGTACTGCAGGGTTTCGGACAGGTCCGTGGCAGTGTCTTGCAGCAATGCAGCGGCCAGCCATTTCAGGCTGGCGAGGTCGAAGTGGCTGCTGGCCGCCGCGAGGTCCAGCACGCCTTGCTCATCGGACAGGCGCACCAGGGTCACCCACAGCGGGGTTGTCCAGTCACGGGGCTGGGTGGCGAGCTGAGCGAGCGCGGCGTCCTGATCGGCGCGGCTGTGCTGGCGCAGGTCTTGGAGGTTCACCGCCAGTGAGCCGGCTTCGTCAATCACCTGCACCGGGTGGCGCAGGCCTGGCACGGGCATCAGGCGTGTGCGCAGGATTTCGCTGCCGGCCACCAGTGCCTGCAGGCGGTTGTTCAGTGCATCGACGTCCAGCGGTTGTGACAGCGACCATTGCAAATGACAGCTGAACGGGTGCTGCGCTGCGCCGTGGGTGTGGGGGTAAACCGATGCCTGTTGCGGGGAAATACGAAAACCTTGAAGTCCGCTCATGTTCATCTCGACTGGAAAAGGGCTTGAGCCTGGATCACCGCACAGACGTCGGGGCTTGCTGGACTCGAGTCAGGCAAGCCGCCTGCGAACGGCGGGTGGACCCGTTGAATGTCAGACGGCAACGTCGCTCGACAGCAGGGCTTCAGCCATGCCGGTCATGATGGCGCGCTTGCCGGTAAAGGGTTCGCGACCGTGCACGGCGAGCATGTTGTCGATGAACAACACGTCCCCCTGCTGCCAACTGAAGCGCACCAGCGAGTCGAGGTAGGCCGCGCGTAGCGATTCCAGAACCTGCGGCTCGATCGGTTCGCCATCGCCGTAAAAGGTGTTGGTGGGCAGGTCGAGGTCGTTGAAGTTGCTTTGCAGCGAATCGCGGATTCGCTCGGGCAGGGTGCTGATGTGGAAGAACGTGGCGTGGTTGAACCAGACCTCTTCGCCGGTGCGCGGGTGGCGCACCACGGCCGGCCCGCGTTGGCGGGTGCGCAGGCGATTGTTGTCTTTCCATTCCACTTCGATGCCGACGCTGGCGCAGTAGGCTTCCACTTCGCGGCGGTCTTCGGACTGGAACACGCTCTGCCACGGCAGGCCGAAACCGTCGCCGTAGTTGCGAACGTACAGCACGCCTTTTTCCCGGAACCGCGCTTCGATCTGCGGGCTGATCCTGGCCTTTACGGCGCGGGTCGAGCCGATCGGTGTTTCACCGCCGGTCTCGGACGGCAGTTGGCAGTAGAAGAACAACCGCAGCGGGAAGCGCGGCGAGTAGGAGTGCTCGTTGTGGGGGAAAATCATCTGGTCGGCCGGGTAGTCGGTCGAGGTGTAGATGTTGCCGCCGACCCGTGTCCGGGGGGACGCGCGGAACATGTATTCCAGCGCTCCGGGGGAGAGGGCGGCGATCACCTGGTCGAACTGCTCGACGGACGCGACGTTGAAGCCGCGAAACAGCAGGGCGCCGTACTGCAGCAGTTTCTTTTCCAGCGACTCGCGTTCCCGGGCGGCCCAGGCGATCAGGTCAACGCCGCTGACCGCCGGTTCGATCACCAGGGGCAGCGCGTGGTCCGGACTGAGCAGGCGCTCGGTGACCAACTGTTGTTCCGAGACGTTCATGGCTTTGCGACGCACGGCGCCAAGGGCGCGTGGCGATGGGGGCACGATAGACATAACGGCATCCGACTCGGTTAAAGGGACAAGGAGCGACGTTTGGCTTGCATCATCTGGCTGCGACCGGCCAGCGCCTGGGACTGCTGTCGCTCCCGGGTAAAGGCCTGATCCCAGCTGTCGATGCGCTCGGCCAGTGCCGGCAACGGCTCGTCCAGCAGGCTGTGCATCTGCTCCAGCAGGCGCGTCCACAGGTGTTGCAGGCGCAAGGCACGGTCCCGGTCGAAGTATTCGCCGCGATACTTGAGGGTCGCGGCGAGGCCTTCGTCGCCGTGCACCAGGTCGAGCACCAGGTGGAAATCCCCCGGTGCCTGGGCCACCTCCAGCGCGGACAACTGTGCGCCAGCGATGGCGGTCGGGGTCACCCGTGACGGTTGATAGTTGAGCTTGACCTGGAACAGCGGCGAGTGACCGGGGCGGCGCTGCGGCGCGAGTGCCGAGACCACCAGATCAAAAGGCAGGCCTTGATGGGCATAGGCCAGGCGCGACTCATCGCGAACCTGCTCAAGGAAACCGGCCAGGGTCGCTTCGCCGCGCAAGTCACAACGCAGGGTCAACTGGTTGACGAAGAAACCGATGACGTCGTTGTGCTCTGCCAGCGGTCGGCCGCTGACGTCGGTGCCCAACAGGAACTGCGGCTGGCCGCCCAGTTGCTTGAGGACCAGTTGGTAGCTGGCCAGCAACAACATGAACAACGTCATGCCTTGTTCACGGGCCAGCGCTGCCAAGCGCTCACAGCCGGTCTGCGGCACGTTGAAGTCCAGGCTGTATTCGCCCGGGGCCTGGCCGCTGCCACCCAGTTCCAACGTTTGCGGCATGCCGGCCAGGTGTTCGCGCCAGAAGCCTTGCTCAGTGGCGATTCGCTGTTCGCTCCAGTGCAGGGCTTCCCATTGGGCGAAAGCCAGGTATTGCCCCGGCAGCGCGGCGTCCGCCGAACCCGCCAGTTCTGCCAACAATATTTGCGCCGAGCGTCCGTCGAAGGCGATGTGGTGCAGCGTCAACAGCAGGTCATGCTGTTGGTCATGGCGGCTGAGTAACTGCGCTCGCAGCACTGGGCCGGCTTGCAGATCGACAGGGGTGGCGTGTTCTTGGGCCAGGCGTTCGTCCAACGTCTGCTGTTGCTGCGCTTGGTTCTGCTCACGCACATCATGATGGACCAGCGCCACAGCCGTGGCCGGCAACACCTGTTGTTGCGGGCCATCGACACTGTCGCGGTACACCGTGCGCAACACGCCGTGACGCTCGACCAGCGTGTTCAGGCGCAGGGCCAGCGTCTCGATGTCCAGCGGACCTTGCAGGCGCAGGTGCAGTACCAGGTTGTGGCGGGTGTCGTCCGGGTTCAGTTGGCGCAGGAACCACAAGCGACGCTGGGCGAACGACTGATGCCCCTGACTGGGGTTGGTCTGCTCGGTGGGAGCATCGGCCGTTGGCGTTGGATCATTGAGGAAAGCGTGCAGGGCCAGCGCCCATTGCCCCAGGGTGGTTTCCCCGAACAGGCTTTGGGTATCGAGGTTCCAGCCCAGGTCCCTGTGCAGGCGCGCGGCAAAGTCGGCCACGCCGATGGAATCCAGGCCCTGGCCGATCAGGCTGAGGTCGAAGTCGGCGGAAAAATACGGGTTGACCGCGTGCAGCGTCTGTTCCAGCCATTGGCGGCAGGCGGCTTGGGCCTGTTGCGACGTTTCGGTCGCCAGGTTTTTGAGCTGGGCAAGGTCAAGGGGCTCGTCGTTCGAGGCCAGCGTTCCACCGCTCTGGGCGATGATGCTCAACGTGCCGGCGGCCAGTTGTTTGCGCGCACCTTGGCGGGCGATCTTGCCGCTGGTGGTCATCGGGATGGTGCCGGCTTGCACCAGCACAATCTGGTCGATGCCGCAGTCGGCGGCTTCGCGCACAGCGTTTTGCATCGACGCGAACAGCGCCGGATGATGCGCCGGGTCGACGAACTTGCGCTGCGGCTCGGCGACAATCACCAGTTTCTCGCGGCCCAGTGCCGGGTCCATTTGCGCGAAGGCGGCGATGCGTCCGGTACGGATGCCCGGCTCGGCGTCGGTAATGGCGAATTCGATGTCGTGGGGGTAAAGGTTGCGCCCATTGAGAATCAACAGGTCCTTGAGCCGCCCGCAGATCACCACCTGGCCTTCGTGCATGAAGCCCAGGTCGCCGGAGCGCAGGTAATGCTCCGATGAGCCGACAATCCGTGCCTCAAAGGCCTCACGAGTGGCTTCGGGATTCTTCCAGTAGGATTCGGCGTTGCTCGGGCCCTTGAGCCAGACTTCGCCGATGCGATCGGCGGCGCAGCGCTCGAAGGTGTGCGGGTCGACGATGGCGATGCTGTGCCAGGCTTGCGGATAACCGCAGGCGACGAACTCCACCGCGGCGGCATCGGCAGCGGCCAGGGCCACGCGACCGCTCTCCAGCACGGCTTTGTCCAGGCGCAGCACCACCGGCAGCGCATCGGCCGGCGTGGCGCTGACGCACAGCGTTGCTTCGGCCTGGCCATAACCGGGGCTGATGGCCAACGGGTTCAGGCTGCAGGCGGCAAAACGCTGGGCGAAGGCTTCCAGGGTGCCGGGATGGATCGGCTCTGCGCCGTTGATGGCGTGTTTCCAGTTGCTCAGGTCCAGCTGTGCGATCAGGTTGTCGCTGACCACGCGGTTGCACAGGGCATAGGCGAAGTTGGGGGCGAAGCTGGCGGTGGCCCGGTAGCGACTCAATGCCTGCAGCCAGGTCGACGGCGCATTGACGAAGGTCTGGGAAGCCATCAGGTAGCACGGCATGCCGCTGTAGAGCGGAGCCAGCATGCCGCCGATCAGGCCCATGTCGTGATACAGCGGTAGCCAGTTGACCATGGCGCCGTGCTCGTCGAAATCGTACGCCTGGCGCATCAGTTCGACGTTGGCGATCAGGTTGCGCTGACGCACCTCGACGCCTTTTGGCGAGCCGGTCGAGCCTGAGGTGTATTGCAGGAAGGCTACGGTCGAACCGTCGATAGCCGGGCGTTGCCACTGGCTGGTCGGTGGTGTGCCCAGGTGCTGGACGGTCAGCACCTCGACGCGGCCCTCCACCAGTTCCTGCAGGCTTTCGCAATGATCCGCCGGTGCCAGAATCAGCGCCGGCTCGGCATCCACTACCACGTTGCGGACGCGGTCGAGGTGGCGCGGTTTGCGCGACGGTGGCGGAAACAACGGCACGGCAATCAGGCCCGCATATAGGCAGGCACAGAAGGCGCGGGCGTAGTCGAGGCTGCTGGGCAGCATCAACAGCACGCGATCACCCGGCGCATAACGCGCTTGCAGCGCGGCCGCCAGGGACTGGGACTGCTCGTGCAGTTGGGCAAAGGTCAGGGTTTCGCCGATGTTTACACCGTCCGGCAAGAAATGCAGGGCAGCACGCTGAGGGAAGTGCTGGGCGTTGGCTTCCAGCACCTCGATCCAATGTTTGAATGAAAACATGTGCAATTCACGCCATGGCCACGATGACTTTGCGGTCACCGGTGAAAGGATTGCGACCGTGTGCCACCAGTCGGTTGTCGAGCATCAGGATATCGCCCGGTTGCCAGGGGAAGCTGATGGCAGTCTCGCGGTAAACCTCGCGCACGGTGTCGAGCATGTCGTCGGCAATGGCCGAGCCGTCGCCGAAATAGACATGGCGCGGCAGGTTCTCTTCACCCACCGCTTCCAGCAGACTGGCGCGTACGCTCGGTTCGATGGCCGAGACATGGAACAGGTGCGCCTGGTTGAACCAGACCCATTCACCGGTATCGGGATGCTGCTGCACGGCGGCGCAACGTTGGCGAGTGCGCAGGTCGCCATCGGCTTTCCATTCCCACTCGATGTCGTTGTCCCGACAGTAGCGTTCGACCTGGGCACGGTCCTGGGTGTTGAAGACTTTTTCCCAAGGCAGGTCCAGGGCGCCGCTGTAGTTGCGGACGTAGAGCAACTCGCGGCTGGCGAACAGCTCGCGGATCTCGGCGGGCATGCGCTGGTAGATCAGGCGGCTATCGGCAATCGGGGTCTCGCCGCCGGTTTCACTGGCCTTGATGCAGTGAAACCAGATGCGCGAAGGCCAAGGGCGGGTGTAGGCCTGCTCGTTGTGCAAAGGGATGAATTGATGGGCCGGGTATTCCGTGGAGCTATAGACCCCGGCGAAGACTTTGCTGCGCGGCGTGGAGCCGAATTCGTAACTGGCCAACTGTGCCCCGAAGCTGGCAGCGAAGCGCTTGAAATCGATGGGCGTGGCGACCGTGAAACCGCGAAACAACACGCCGCCAACCGTGGTCAGGGCATGAGCCAGGCGGTCACGAATCGAGGCGTCCAGATCGTGGATCGACTGTCCCGATGCCCCCTGTACCAGCAGGGGTAGCGACTGGGCGCTTGCATCCGTGGGCGCCATTGAAAAAAGCTCGGAACGCCCGTTCAGGTGTTCGATTGAGGTCATCCTTGTGCATCCTCTTTTATCTTCTTCGACCAGTCACAAGACCTTGAAAGCAGGGCAGCGGTCGGTTGTGTAGGACTCGTCTGTAATGTATTCAGATCAATACAAGACGTCATACTAGGTACAAATGAGATAGATTATCAATACTATTTATTTAATTTTTTTTTTGGATTAGACTCCGCTCCGCTGGCGCCATACAGCCTTCGGCCAGCTCAAAAAACCTAAAAATATCTGTCGCAGGGGAGCGGGGCGTGAATTTCAAAAAGAACACAATTGCGTTGGCTGTAGGGTCGGCCATAGGCCTGAGCAACGCTGCATGGGCGGCCGAAGAAGCCGGCACGATGGAGATTGCTCCGATCACCGTGACAGGTGAAAAAATCGACCGCACGCTTGAACAGACCCAGTCCAGCGTCGTGGTCCTCACCGACAAGAATCTGCGAGAACACGGCGACAAGGACCTGGTGGATGTATTCGCCCGCACGCCCGGCATCTATAGCCAGGCCGGCAATGAAAACTGGGGTATCCGTGGTGTGCCGGTGTCCGGTTTTGACGATCAGGGCCCAGCGACCCTCAATGGTGCCGTATCCGTTTATGTCGACGGTGCCGTACAGCCGAACCGTGCGCTGACCCTCAGCCCGGTCCCGCTCTGGGATGCCGAGCAGGTCGAAGTATTCCTTGGCCCGCAATCCACCACCCAGGGCCGTAACTCCCTGGCCGGTGCGGTGGTTATCCGGACCAAGAACCCAACTTTCGAACCGAGCTTCTCGGCACAAACCAATGTGGGCAATTACGGTGAGCGCGGGGCGGCGGTGGCCGGTGGTGGCTCTATCGTCGACGACAAGATCGCCGGGCGTATCGCCGTGGACTATGGCGAAGGTGACGGCTACATCCGTAACACCACGCTCAATGACGACGCCAACCCGCGTCGCACCAGCAACACCCGCGGCAAATTGCTGATCCTGCCCAACGACGACACTGATGTCCTGCTGACCTACGCCCACAGCGAGCACCGCCAGGGCGACCGTTCGACCATGCGCGTCAACGGCAAGCCGAGCTACTACGATATCGCGTCCAACACCAAGGCCTTCGACAACCTCAAGCAGGACACCCTCAGCGCCAAGGTGGATTATCGTCTGAACGACGACTGGTCGCTGACGAGCATGACCGCCAATACCAGTACCGACTACAGCAACCGTCTGGACTTCGACCAGAATGCCGTGGACAACGAGGTCGTTCTGCGCAAGCAAGACGGTAACCTGTTCAGTCAGGAGCTGCGCTTGAATTACACCTCGGACACGGTGAAGAGCTTTGTGGGTGCGTACTACGGCCACAACAGCAACGACTTCCACGACCGGCTGTTTTTCGATGATGTGCTGTTCGGTACGGTCAAGGGCGATACCACGATCGAGAACAAGGCCGTGTTCGGTGAAGTCAACTGGACATTCGCACCGCGCTGGACCTTGATCACCGGCCTGCGTTACGACCACGAGACCAACGACACCGACGTCGAGCAGGACGATTTCTCCGAGCCCGCCAAAGTCAAAAAGTCATTTGACGCCGTGCTGCCGAAACTCGGCATCGACTATGAGCTGGCCGCGAACCAATACCTCGGTTTCATGGTGCAAAAAGGCTACCGCGGCGGTGGCGTCAACCTGCGTTCCGGTAGCGGTCACCAAGCCTACGATCCGGAATACACCACCAACTACGAGCTGTCCTACCGCGGTTCGTTCTTCGACCAGACCCTGCGTACCCGCGCCAACTTGTATTACACGGATTGGAAGGACCAGCAGATCAGCGTGCGGCAGAACGGTAGCTCCGTCATTGATATCTACAACGCCGGTCGCAGTGACATCAAGGGTCTGGAAGTCTTCGTGGAGAAGGACATCACCGAACAGCTGACCTTGAACGTCGGCGCCGCCGTGACCGATAGCAAATACAAGGACTTCGTCGCTGACAATGGTCAGGACAGGAGCGGCGAGTCGTTCCTTTATTCGCCTAAGTACAAGGCTTCGGTGGGGGGTGTCTATCGCTTCGACGACCGTCTGATACTCGGCACGGACATTGTCTATCAGGGCACCGCGCCTTCGGAGTATGAATTCGATTCAAACGGCAAAGTCACTGGCGAGCGTAAGAGCGACGCCTATGTGCTGGTGAACTTCAACGCCGAGTACAAAGTCACCAAGAACGTCGCTGTGTCCGCTTACGTCAAAAACGCCTTCGACAAGGAGTACGTCACCAACAACCGTAACGACGACATCATCGATGTCGGCGCGCCGCGCACGGTGGGGATGATTTTGCGCTACGACATGTAAAACCCATAGGCGCGGGGAGGCAATCTCCTCGCGCCTGTCCTGCAACGTATCGGATGTTTGTTTCCAGGCTGTTCGTTCCCTTCCAAACCCAGCCTCCATGGAGGAAATCATGAGTGCTTTTTCGAATGTCACAGCGGGTGGCGCGCAACAGCTGCGCCTGTTGCACACCGGTCTGTCGAGTCCTTACTGCCTCGATTCGACCCCACTGCTGGACCGTCAGCAACAGCAGGAATCCAACGCCCGCAGTTACCCGCGACGCATTCCGCTGGTGCTTGAAAGAGCCCATGGCATTTATGTGCAGGACAGCCGGGGGCAAGTGTTTGTCGATTGCCTGGCCGGTGCCGGCACCCTGGCGCTGGGCCACAACCACCCGGTGATCATCGAGGCCATCACTCAGGTCATGGCAGCCGGTGTGCCGATGCACACCCTGGACCTCATGACGCCTGTGAAGGACGCATTTGTCCAAGAAATTTTCGCTTGCCTGCCTAGCGAGTTCGCTCGCCATGCACGCATCCAGTTCTGCGGCCCGAGTGGGGCCGATGCGGTCGAGGCCGCGCTCAAGCTGACCCGCACCGCCACTGGGCGGCATTCGGTCCTGGCGTTCGAAGGGGCCTATCACGGGATGACCCTGGGTACGCTGGCCATCAGCGGCAACCTGTCACCGAAAAATGCCCTCGGCGCATTGATGCCAGGTGTGCAGCGCCTGCCGTTCCCGCACGATTATCGTTGCCCGTTCGGGGTGGCCGGCGATCAGGCAGTCACGTTGAACGTGCGTTACCTGGATCACTTGCTCAACGACCCTGAAAGCGGGGTGACCGCACCGGCGGCGCTGATCCTGGAGCCGATTCAAGGGGAGGGTGGGGTCATTGCCGCGCCGGACCGCTGGCTGCAGGAACTGCGCCGATTGACCCAGGCCCACGGCATCCCGCTGATCGTCGACGAGATCCAGTGCGGCATTGCCCGCAGTGGCCGGATGTTTGGCTTCGAGCAATCGGGTATCACGCCGGATGTCATCACCCTGTCCAAAGCCATCGGTGGCGGGTTGCCGCTGTCGGTCATGGTCTACCACGAGTCGCTGGACGTCTGGCAGCCGGGTGCCCACGCCGGCACATTCCGCGGCAATCAGTTGGCGATGGCGGCCGGTACCGCGACCTTGCGTTTCATCCGCGATGAAGGCCTGGTCCAGCACGCTGAAAAGGTCGGCGCTTATCTGCAAAAACAACTGCAGGCGCTGCAAAACGAGTTCGCCTGGATCGGCGATGTACGGGGTCGCGGCCTGATGCTCGGGATGGAAATCGTCGACCCGCAGGGCACCCTTGATGTACAGGGCCATCCGCCGGTGGACACAGCCCGGGCCAAGGCCTTCCAGCAGGCTTGCCTGAAGCACGGCTTGATCGTCGAGCTTGGCGGGCGCCATGGGGCGACGGTGCGCTTCTTGCCGCCGCTGATCATCACTGAGCAGGAGATCGATTTTGTGGGGCAGATCCTGTTTCAGGCCGCGAGCACCCTCAGCGAAGGCTCCGCGCAATAATCATTTGATCCGCCGATGCGCGCCCGCCGTAACGGATTGTACTTTGCCGGCGTTGAGATTGAGCGACGGCTACCGCCTAATCTGGCGGTGGCCGCGCGATTCAGCAGCTCGATAGTCAGGCTGTCATTGCACGATTCGTGGCAACAATTTGCTCATGTGTAAACTGACCACCGGGAGCCATGAATCTGGCCAGAAGTGCGTCCCGGTTTTGAGGCGCCCTGATTTTATCAGCCGCACACAAGGCCGATTTTAGCTCCGGCAGGGTTAGTTCGGTGCAGTATGCAGGCGTGCCTGGTTGCTGATGCCATGAACTCTCAAGGCTGCCAGCGGCAAGCGCGGTGAAACCGGTATCCTCGACAAGATCCTGCGCGATCGCCTCGGCATAGGGGTCATCCCCAGCCACGGGTAAGGCGATGCGTGTTGAAGACCCGGCTGGTTGGCCTTTGTCGGCAAGAGTCGCTGCGAGAACGGCGTTCCATGCCTTGACGACCGGGCGACCAATCTGCTCGCTTACCCAGATGCTCTCGGGCTTGCCGTCGTCTACCTCCTTGATCGCCCCGTCTCGTCCCGGATAGTAATTGGACGTGTCAATGACGACGACCTTCTCGGGAACATGACTTAACGTTTGGCGCAGATCGGGGTACTTCGCGAAGGGGATCGAGAGGATAACCGCATCCACATCCGACACAGCGTCTTCCTTGGTCACCGCCCGTACACCGATTTCGTTGGCGAGGTCCTGAATACTCTGAGGGCTCTTCGAGTTGGCCAGTTTCACTTCATGGCCGCATGCAGCGAGCTTACGGGCAAGAGTAGCCCCAATGTTGCCCGCGCCGATAATTCCGATTTTCATGTCAATAACCTCCTCGCATACAAACAATATTCAATTACCGTTGCCTGGGGGTGCGAACGAATTAAGCGTGTGGCGAAGATCCAGCAATACTTCAGGTGTCATCCGCACGGTTGAGATCATTCTGCCGGTGGTTTGTATCCCGCAAGCATTTCGAGTACCTCAGCATGTGAACCGCTCGCTTCAGCAAACCGTAGTGGCTTGGCGCGCTCGACGACCAGTTCTTGTGGGGTCGGAGCGATCTCGAGCAGTGCGAAGATTTCATTCAGGAACTCGTCCAAGGGCATGGCGTGTTCGTCATTTTCCTGTCCAAGCAAAGTGGTACGCACTCCCGGTGGCGCAAGCTCGATGACCTCGACTGATGAGTTCTCCAGCTGCACTCGAAGACTTTGAGTGAATGAATGAACTGCCGCTTTGGTTGCGCTGTAGGTCGGTGTCGCAGGCAGCGGGACGAAGGCCAAAGCCGAGCTGACATTGATGATCGTTGCACTGGGCTGCTTGATCAGTTGGGGAGTCAAGGCGTACACCATGCGAATCGTGCCAAGCAAGTTCGTTGTCACGATATCTTCGGCTGTGCTCAGGTATTGGGAATCAGTCAGATCCTCCCAGTGCATGATGCCCGCGTTGTTTATGAGCACGTTCAGATTGGGGTGACTGATCGCAAGCGCTTCGCTGGTGCGCTGGATGGATTGCGGATCGCAGACGTCCAGCACTACCGATTCAATGCCTGGATGTTCCGACACGATCTTGTCGAGCAGAGCCTTGCGCCGTCCCGCGATGATTACGTTGTTTCCCGCCTGGTAAAGCCTTAGCGCCAGACCAAGGCCTATGCCTGAGGTGCTGCCGGTAACCAGAATCGTGTTGCCCGTGCTGTTCATAGTAAACTCCAGTAAGAGAACAAAAGCGGACAGCTGTCCACTTGTGTTGAAAATTACCGGACAACTGTCCGCTTTGCAATGCAGCGAAGGAAATAACTTTGCCCAGGAATGACGAAGTGGCGATGCGTTCTGACGCCAAGAAAAATCGAGAACGAATTCTGAAGGTCGCTGTGGCAGAGCTGACGCTCGATCCTGCGGTCCCGCTGAGTGCGATTGCGAAGAAGGCTGGAGTGGGACAGGGCACGTTCTATCGCCATTTCGCCAACAGAGAGGCGCTGGTATTCGAGGTCTACCAATTCGAAATGCAACAAGTGGCCTCGTTGGCCGAACAGCTGCTCGCCACAAAACCCCCTAAGGAGGCCCTCCGAGAGTGGATGGACTGCCTCGTTGAATATGCAATGACCAAGGCGGGACTTGCGACCGCGATACGGCAAGCAGCCTCTACTTACGAATTTCCTGGGAAGTCGGGATACGCGCCGGTCCAGGCAGCCGCCGAGTTGCTTTTGAGGGCTAATGAAAAGGCCGGAACGATTCGTAGCGGGGTTACCCACGACGACTTTTTTCTAGCCACTGCTGGAATATGGCAAATAGATTCCCAGAGCGAATGGCGCCCACGTCTCGCCAGATTGATGGACTTGGTGATGGATGGTCTATGCGCAGGTAGCCCTGAAAGCCTGAAGAATAACGTGTAGCTTTCGTCCAAACGCAAACCACTACCGGTCATGCCGTGGTTTAAACGGAATGACCGGAGCGCCTTACGGATTATTTTTGCGCCAGCAATGCCTTTCTTGTCGCCTTTTGGTGTTTCATGGCGGCGATCTCACGCTCGCAGGCCTCGACATCGAACGAGTTGTCCCACTTGGCAATGGCGATGGTGCCGATACCGTTACCGATCAGGTTGGTCACGGCTCGCGCTTCGTTGAGGAACCGGTCAATGCCCAGGAGCAAAACGAGGCCGACCAGAGGAATGGAGTGAATGGTTGTGAGCGTTGCAGCCAGTGTCACAAACCCCGCACCCGCCACCCCAGCCGAGCCTTTTGAAGTCAGCAGGAACACGCCTAGCAGAATCATCTGATCCACAAAGGTCAGTGGCGTATTGGTCGCCTGTGCGATGAAGATGGCGGCCATGGTGAGATAGATACAGGTGCCGTCCGCATTGAAGGTGTACCCCGTAGGCAACACCATGCCCACTACCGATTTTTTGCAGCCAAGCTTTTCAAGTTTCACCATCATTCGTGGCAGCACGGCTTCGGTTGAGCAGGTGCCAAGGGTGATGAGGATTTCATCTTTGAAATAACGAAGAAATTGCAGAAGCGGCATGCCCGACCATCGAGCAACCGTACCCAGCACGACCACGATGAAAAACAAGGTCGTGATGTAGAGCGCGACCAGCAACTGGCCGAGTGACAGCAAGGTGCCAATCCCGTATTTGCCGATCGTGAAAGCCATGCCGGCACCCGCGCCAATCGGCGCCAAGCGCATGACCATTGCAACGATCTTGAACAGGCCTTGCAGGAACAGGTCAAGGGTGTTGATCAGTGGCTTGCTGGTTTCACCCATTTGAACCAGGGCGACACCCATCAATACCGAAAGCAGGATGACCTGAAGCATGACGCCATTGGAGAATGCGCCGATGAAGGTTTGCGGGATGATATTGAGAAAGAAATCAATGGTGCCGCCTTGCTCACTGGCAGCTTGGCTGTATTTGCTAATGGCACCTCCATCAAGCGCGCTGGCGTTGATGTTCATACCGACGCCAGGCTTCACGATGTTGACCACAATGAGGCCGACGACCAGGGCGATGGTTGAAAGAATCTCGAAGTAGATCAGCGCTTTCACGCCAATCCGGCCGACTTCTTTGATATTGCCCATCTTTGCGATACCCACAACGACCGTACCGAAAATAATGGGCGCCAACAGCATTTTGATCAGTTTGATGAAGCCATCGGCAAAGGGTTGCAGCTTGGCTCCGATATCAGGCACGAAGTAACCGATTGCTGCACCGATCACGATGCCGATCAGCACTTGCACATACAGCTGGCCATACCAGCGGGACTTGGAGATTTCCACGGAAGCACCTCATTTTATTGTTGTGATGGGCATGTGGCTCGGCGTCAGTGGGTGACGCCGGGGGCTGCGGCCTCTTTCAAAGAGACCGCAGATCGAGGTTGATCAGCCTTCGCCCAACTCACGCATCACTGCGTACAAAGCGGACTTGGCCTCGAAGCCAACACCTGGAATATCCGGCAGACCGACATAGCCGTTTTCCACGCGGATGCCGTCAGCGAAGCCGCCGAACGGCTGGAACACATCCGGGTAAGATTCGTTGCCGCCCAGGTGCAGACCCGCTGCGATGTTCAGGGACATCTGGTGACCGCCATGGGGCACTACGCGGCGGGAAGACCAACCCATTTCTTCCATCACCTTCAGGGTGCGCATGTACTCCACGAGCCCGTAGGACAGAGCACAGTCGAACTGGAGGTAGTCGCGATCGGGGCGCATGCCACCGTGGCGCAGCAGGTTACGGGCATCCTGGTGAGAGAACAGGTTTTCACCGGTAGCCATGGGCAGTTCATAGTGATTGGCAAGCTCGGCCTGGAGTGCGTAGTCCAGCGGATCGCCAACCTCTTCGTACCAGAAGAGGTTGTACTTCTTGATGGCTTCAGCGTACGCGATACCGGTCTGAAGATCGAAACGACCATTGGCGTCGACCGCCAACCGACGGCCGTCGCCAACCACTTCAAGTACCGCTTCGATGCGACGGATATCTTCGTCCAGCGGTACCGCACCAATCTTCATCTTGACGACGTCGTAGCCACGATCCAGATAGCTCTGCATTTCTGCCTTGAGCTTGGTCTGGTCTTTGCCAGGGTAGTAGTAGCCGCCCGCTGCATAGACCCAGACCTTGTCATCGGCCACGCCGTTACGGTAACGGTCGGCCAGCAGGCGATACAGCGGTTTGCCTTCAATCTTGGCGACGGCATCCCATACCGCCATGTCGATGGTGCCAACGGCGACAGAGCGCTCGCCATGGCCGCCTGGCTTTTCGTTGGTCATCAAGGTTTTCCAGATGGCGAACGGATCCAGGTTGTTGTTTTCATGGTCGACGAGCGTGTCTGGATCCGCTTGCGTGATACGCGCCAGGAAACGATCACGCATCAGTGCGCCCTGGCCATAGCGACCATTGGAGTTGAAACCGTAGCCAATGACAGGCTTCCCATCACGAATTACATCAGTGATGACCGCGACAACCGAGCAGGTCATTTTCGAAAAATCGATGTAGGCGTTAGCGATTGGGGAGGCAATGGAAACAGTTTTTTCACGAATGTCTACGATGCGCATGACGGGGTCCTCTTGTTGTTTGTAGGCCCACGTTAGGCTTTGCGATGGCCCCCGCCCAATGCTATTAATGCCGCACCCTATGCACAGGAGGCATGGCCCTTGGAACTCGTCTGGCTTGAAGATTTTTCAGCGCTTGCGGAGTACGGCAGCTTTGTTCGGGCGGCTGAAGCGCGGCACGTTACCCAGCCGGCATTCAGCCGCAGAGTGCGCTCGTTAGAGAGTTGGATGGGGGTGCAGTTGTTCGTTCGAACGCCTCAAGGAGCGACGCTTACTGAAGCTGGCAGGCAAATTTTGCCAAGTGCCCAAGAGGCTGCCAGGCGCTTGTACAGAATGCGCAACGAGGCTCAAGAGGTTGCTGGAATGGCCGCCAAGTCGCTTCAATTCGCGGCAACTCACTCCCTGTCGTTTACATTTTTTCCCAAGTGGCTGCGAAGCTCAGAGAACGGTGCCCCCATTGAGGCTGTGCAACTGCACTCAGACAGCATGGCTGCCTGTGAGCAGATGCTGATACATGGCCAGGTTCAGTTTCTGCTCTGCCACCGCCATCCCGATGTTCCACCGCTACTGGCCCCTGATCAGTTCATCGGCAAGAAGGTGGGTGAAGACGTTCTCGTTCCTCTTGCGAGTGCCTGCGCTAACTTCGGCACCTCGCCTGCGGCATTGCCGTACCTCGCTTACACCCATGAATCCGGTTTGGGGCGTATCGTCGCGCACAGACTGCGTGGCAAAGAAGATTACCTTCACCTCAAACCACTTTTTAGCAGCCACCTTGCAGCGGTGCTAATGTCCATGGCCCTGGAAAGCAAAGGCGTGGCCTGGTTGCCCAGGAGCCTCACCGAGCAAGAAATACTGGATGGGCGCCTGGTCAGAGCGCTCGACGAAAGCTGGGATATACCGCTGGAAATTCATCTGACCCGTCCAGTAGCGCCACTCAGTCCATCTGCCGAAGAATTCTGGGCCAGGGTGGGGCAGTGACTCGGCGGGTTTTATATGACGCGCTGTGTTGCTCAATAGGGTTTGGGGTTGTGAATCGCCGCTGATCCCTTGCCGGGATCGCGGCGAAGTGTTGAGCTTTTCGCTACTTGTAATGTTGTTCAAACACCGCCAATTGCTCAGGCTTGATCAACTGAAAGGGTACCCAGACGTCCGTTTCCACCGGCTCTCCCTTGATCATCTTGAGTGCTGCTTGTACCGCGCTGCTCGCCTGGGCCTTGGGGTCCTGGAATACCGAGGCGACCAGCATCCCGCGCTTGATTGCCGCCAGGCCGTCAGGCAAGCCGTCGATACCGACAATCGCAATCTCGCCCTTGGCTTTGCCGGCCTGCTGCAACGCCATGGCTGCACCGATGGCCATCTCGTCATTGTTGGCGACGATGGCATCGAAACGGCTACCCGCCAGCAACCAATTACTGGTCAGGTCCATCCCTTTGCTGCGCTGCCACTCGGCACTTTGCTGCTCGACAACCTTGATCCCGGGATAATCCTTGAGCACCTGTTTGACGCCTTCGGTGCGGTCGTGGGTAGCGTTTTGCGCCAGGTCGCCCATGATGATCGCAAGGTTGCCCTTGCCTCCGAGCTTTTCGGCCAGATAGCGCATTTGCAGCTGTCCGGCCTCAATGTCATTGGACGCCACCGTGACCACGCCTTTGGGCAAGGTGCGCTCGTCCGGGTGACGGTTGACGTAGACCAGCGGCGTCTTCGCTTCGACCGCGGCGCGGGTGATGTTGGCCGTGGCGGAGGTGTCCACCGGCAGGACAATGACCGCATCCACTTTCTGATTGATAAAACCCTGGACCTGGTTGAGTTGGCGTACCACATCGCCTTGGGCGTCCTCGAATTGAATCTGCACGTTTTCCTTTTTCGCGGCCTCGTCCAGGCCGTTACGCACGTAGGTCATGAAGTTGTCGTCGACCCTGGCGATGCTGACGCCGATGCGATAGTCGGCGATGGCCCATTGGCTCAAGAGCAATAGCAGGGTGGCGAAAAGCAGTGTGCAACGACGCATGATGGTTTTCCTTTTGTTGTTATGAGTTGAACGTCACCAAGAAATTTTCCGCGGGTTTTAAATGAATCCAGTGCCGGCCTCATCCATCAAGCGTGAAGGCCTGTCTGAAACGCTCAAGCGCGACTTCGCTGTCACCGCTGGCCCAGCCTTCGAGGCCGACGACACCGCTGTATCCCATGCCGAACAAGGCCCTGGCAATGGCGGGATAGTGGATTTCACCGGTGCCGGGTTCCATGCGGCCCGGGACGTCGGCGACCTGGATTTCGCCGATGGCGCTGCCGGCGCGCTGGATCAGTTCGATCAGGTTTCCTTCACCGATCTGTGCGTGATAGAGGTCCAGGTTCATCTTCAGGTGCGGGCTGCCCACGGCCTCGATCAGTGCCAGGGTATCGTCAGCGCGGGCGAAAGGCGTGCCTGGGTGGTCGACTTCAGTGTTGAGGTTTTCCAGCAGGAATACCCGGCCCGCGTCTTCGCCCAGGCGGGCTATTTTTTCCAGTGTCTTGCAGGCGCTCAACCACATGCGGCCGGTGGTCTGGGCAACGGGTTTGACTGGCAATCCTTGATCACCCAGGCCGGTGCCGTGCAGGTTCAGGCACGGGCAACCCAATTGGGCTGCGACGGCTAGAGATTCCTGGGAGCTGTCGAGCAGTTGCTGGATACCCTCGGGATCGGTCAGGTTGCCCGAGATGTAGCCGGTCATGGAGGTGAAATCCGCGCCAGTCGCGACGAGAGCCTGGATGTCTTTGGTCGTCCAGTTCCATATCTCGACGCTGAAGCCCAGCGCGTGGATGCGTTTGACCCGCTCGGTAAAGGGCAGGTCGAGAAAGACCATCTCGGCGCTGATCGCCAGTTTGAACGGTATGAAACTCATGAATGAGCTCCTTGTACGCGCACCGGTTTGCCCAGTTGGAAGGACTCGATACAAGCGCGAGCAATGGCCAGTGCCGCACGGGCGTCTTCACCGCTGGCCAGAGGTTTTTCGCCACTGCGTACGCAACTGACAAAGTGGTTGAGCTCAGCCACATAGGCATCACGCAGCAAGTCGGTGTCCATGCGCTGGGTGTCGGCCTGAACCCCATTGGCCAGGTAGCGCAGCAGGTCGGAGTCGTTGACGTTGCCCATGGTCAGCATGCCAGCGCTGCCGAACACTTCGCCCCGGACATCGTAGCCATAGACCGCCTGGAAATTCGCTTCGGCCGTGGCGATGGCCCCGTTGTCGAAACGGATCGTGACCACCGCGGTGTCGAGAAATCCTTTGTCTTTGTAGGCCGGTGCGATCAGGGCATCGGCCATCACAAAAACTTCAACCGCCTCGGCGCCCGGATTCAGGTAGCGCAGGGTATCGAAGTCATGGATCAAAGTTTCGAGGAAGATCACCCATTGCGGTGACGCGGCGGGGTTGTTCAGCGCCGGGTCGCGGGTCAGCGAGCGCAGCAGTTGTGGCGTACCGATCCGGCCGGCAACCACGTCCAGATGAGCGGTGCGGAAACTTCTGGCAAAGCGCCGGTTGAAGCCGACCTGGAGTGTCACCCGAGCATCGGCAGCCGCAGCTATGGCGCGATCGGCTTCGTCCAGGGTGATCGCCATCGGTTTTTCACAGAACACACTTTTGCCGGCCCGGGCCGCACTGATCACCAGTTCGGCATGGCTGCGCGCCGGGGCGGCAATCAACACGGCGTCGATGTCCGGGTCATCAAGCAGTTGCTGTGGATCGGCATAGACCTTCTGCACGTCCAGTTCTGCCGCCAGGCGCGCGGCCTGGCCGGGAGTAGGGTCGGCGATGGCAGCGAGGCACGCGCCGGGGATGTGGCGGGCGGCGGTGAGGCCGTGAAAACTGCCCATGCGGCCGGCGCCGATAAGGCCAAGGCGGATGATCCTGGATGTACTCATGAACATGACTCCCTTTATTGTTTTTACGACTCGGCGCTAAGAATGTCCTCGTCTGGATAAGCAGGGAGCAAGCGCTGTGCCAATAATCAACTCATTGATATTAAACAGATTTTATTCATTGTCGTTTGTATTCATGTTCATTTTGATTACATGTCTATACTGACATGTCGAAAATATGAACATATGGCCGAATGATGAATCAGCAACCTGCCGCCTTGAGCGCCGAAGACCGCGATTACCTCACCGCGCTTGGCCCTGCGTCGTTGAACGAAGGGCCCGGCACTGCGCTGGATGAGGCCTGGCGAGCGTGCTTGCAGGGGGTAATCGATCGCCCTGCCGGAATCAGGCGGGTGATTTGGGAGTCCTGGTTGCGCAGCGTCCATGCCGGCCTTGATCCAGAAGACGGTGAGTACCGTTTTGTCGCGCCCGACGACCTCGCCGCGACACTGGCAGCCAACCGGGTGCTGATCGCCGCGGCGGCGCAGGTCATGCGCGGTTTGCTCGCCTACAACCCCAAGGGCCATATCAATCTGACCGATACCCAAGGCACGACTTTGTACTTTTGTGGCCTGGACCTCACCCCCATAGGCAGTCGCCTGCTGGAGTCGGTACAGGGCACCAATTGCACCGGGCTGGCGATCGTCGAAGACCGTTTGGTCTATGTGCTAGCCGAGGAGAACTTTGGGCTTGGCCTGCGCCAGCGCCGCATGCATTGCGCCGCCGCGCCTATCCGGGATGCTCAGGGCCGAACCTTGGGTATGTTGACCTTGACGGCGGAGCCAGGCTGGTTTCATTTCCATACGCTGGGCACCGTCCAGGCCGCAGCCGAGGCGGTCTCGAGGCAGATGGCGCTGCAGGCCTTGCTGGAAGAGCAACAAACCGTGCTTGAAGTGCTCAACGAGGGCTTGGTGGTATTGGATGAGCAGGGCTGCATCAAGGCGCTCAACCATTACGCCCGGCAGTTGTTCCGCGTGGGTCATGACCTGCTCGGCAGTCCGTTCAAGAGCCTGGGACAAAGTGAGCTGACCGATGCCGTCCTGCTTGCCAGCGGGGAGGGCGTACGGGACCTGGATTGCACCTTTGAACTGCACGACCACAGCCATCTGGCCTGCCTGGTGTCGGTCTGCCCGCTGGAACAAGGCGGGCGGATTGTTTCGTTGCGCGAAAACCGACGCATTCGGGAAATCACCCGGCGGATCATGGGCACCCAGGCCAGCTACACCTTCGAAACCATCCTCGGCCATTCACGGGCGATTCAGGATGCAGTGCACCTGGCACGGATTGCCAGTCGCAGTGATTCGACCACGCTGATCCTCGGCGAGAGCGGCACAGGCAAGGAGCTGTTCGCCCAGGCGATCCATAATGCCAGCGGCCGTTGTCGCGGTCCTTTCGTGGCGGTCAATTGCGGCGCTATTCCCCGTGACCTGGTGCAGAGCGAACTGTTCGGTCATGTCGAAGGCGCTTTCACCGGATCGGCTCGCGGTGGCTCGGCAGGCAAGTTCGAATTGGCCGATGGCGGGACGATCTTCCTCGACGAAATCGGTGACATGTCCTTTGATGCGCAGGTCAGCTTGCTGCGCGTCCTGCAGGAAGGCGAGGTGACACGGGTGGGGGCAAAAAAATCGCTGCGGGTCAACGTTCGCATCATTGCCGCCACTCACCGCAACCTGAGCCAGGCGGTGGCCGAGGGCGCCTTTCGTGAGGACCTTTACTACCGGCTCAACGTCCTGAACCTGACCGTGCCGCCACTGCGAATGCGCCGCGAAGACGTGCCGTTGCTGGCGCGGCATTTTCTCGCGCGTTGTGCCCGGTCGCTCCGCAAATCGACGCAGGACCTTTCTCCCGTGGCACTGGATATGCTTGGCGCCTACGATTGGCCGGGCAATGTTCGCGAGCTGGAAAACGTCATTGAGCGGGCGACCAACCTGGCGATGAGCGAACTGATCCAGCCGAGCGATCTTGCGCTGGAGATCAGGCAGCGAGGGCGACTATCGACGTGGGCGAGCGTCCCTGAACCTCGGACGGCGCCGGACCTTGGCACCCATGAAATGAATGCAATCATTGCCGCCCTCACAGACACGCGCGGAAACATCCGCCTGGCGGCTCAACGGCTGAATGTGTCGCGTGGGGGGTTGTACAACAAGATGAGTCGGTATGGGCTCAAGGTTGATGCGTTTCGTTCTTAGCCGGTGGCGCAACGCTGGCGATGAAACGGACGACCAGTCTCCGCTCGAGGGTGGTTTTATGCATCCTTCATGCTGGCGAGACGAGAAACGCCCGGCCAAAAGGAGCCGGGCGTCTCTGTCACTTGCGATAGAGCACCATCCCTGCGTGGTAGAGGACGCCGTCCCGAAACGTTCCATCGGCAGTGAAGCCCGTGTCGTCCCAGTAGCGGATGTAATCGCCTTCCACCTCGTAACGCCCCTGATAAGCACTTTCGCGATTTCCGCGAGCCTCGTCGTAGCGCCCATTTGGCAACAGCTCATGGCGAATATTCCCATCAGCGGTGATCCACATGCCGGTGTAGGGGTGACTGGCGGTAGTAGGTTGAATACGTTGCATGTTCCATTCTCCTTCTGCGGTTAGATCAGCCGAGACGACAACGACGCTCAAAGCGGTACCGATCAACAATCGGCTGATGCTTTTCATGTTCTGCCCTCACATTTGAACAGCGAGTTCGGATGGCCCTGTCCGGGCCGTCCGGTGTCATCCGTTTCGTGAGTCCAGAGTAGGGAGTGGATCCGCTTGGCCGTTATGTCAAAAATGTCGCGGGTTTGCCTGATCCTGTATGGCGTAACCGACACCGAACCGGCTTATCGATCCAGACCAAAGTCAACAGACGCCAGCCGAGGGCATCCTTGCCCGGGGTGTGCAGCGACAACGCCGCATTAGCCCGCGGTGACTGTCATGCCGCCATCGGCCATAACCACCGAGCCGACCATGAAACTCGCGCGGTCCGAGGCGAGGAAGGCGACGATTTCGGCAATTTCCTCCGGCTGCGCAGCGCGGCCGATGGGTGCCGCTTCGCCGTGCTTGGCCAGAAAGCCGGGGCCGTCGTCGACCACGTCATTAAGGATGTTGGTCACCACATCGCCGACGCCGATGGCATTGACGCGGATGCCATGCTCGATCACTTCGAGCGCCAGCGTGCGGGTCAACTGGGCCAGCGCGCCCTTGGACGCGGTGTAGGCTGCGATCGTCGCAAAGGCGAAGTAGGATGCGTAAGAGGCGATGTTGACGATTGCCCCGGATCTGTTGGGAATCATCGCTTTCACCGCCTCGCGGCAATGCATGAAGGCCGCGGTGGCGTTGACTGCCTGAATGCGCTCCCAGTCTTCACGGGTCATGTCGATGACAAGCTTGTTGATGATGATCCCGGCGTTGTTGACCAGGATATCCAGCCGGCCGAACTGCTCGACGGCCAGGCCGACCGCGCGCTCGGCGGCTCCGTCTTCGCTGATGTCCGCCACCAGCGGCACCAGCCCGGGACGGGCGAGCTCTTCGACGGCGGGGTTCAGGTCTTCAGCAACGACCTTGGCGCCACGAGCGTGCAGCAACAGTGCGATGGCTTTGCCGATGCCACTGGCCGCGCCGGTGACCAGCGCGACTTTGCCTGCGACTTCGTGGGGGATGCTGTAGGTGATATCAGTCATGATGCTCTCCTGCGTTGCGAGCCGAGGAGACATTCGCCGGCTCCGCGCCCGTGAGGCGCTGTCGTTATCGACGGCTTCACTGTCTCTCAATGTGCATGTTCGGGCTTTCGCAGGCTTGCCTGGACTGTTGGGGTTTTGCTCCAGCATGCGAGGCTCCGGCGCACACGGTCTGTCGCGCAACCTTGCTCATGGCCGCCGCCGCGTTATCCTGTTGGCACCAGTCCTCGTCAGAGGGCTTTGTCGATGGAGCATCCTGTGCACCAACCCGGTCCGCAAAACCTCGCCAGCGATGCTCAACGCATTACGGGCGAATCGATGCTGCACTATTTGCCGGGAACGCCGCAGACGTTACCGCCGCGCCCGCAGATGCAGGACGTGGTGATGTTGCGGTTCAGCCATCACAGCATCGTCGAGCCCATCCTGGTGCCTGCGGTGGTCGAGCCTCTGCTGGTGTGGGTGCTGGCGGGCGCGGCTCGGGTCGAGGAGCGCGTTCTGGGTGGGGAATGGGTAGCGTCCGACGTCAAGACCGGCGACTTCTTTCTCACCAACACTGGCGAACCCTACGAGATGCGCTGGCAGACCCAAGGCTGCGACGCTTTTGAGGTGATGCACCTGTATCTCGGCCTGCCATTGATTGATCAAGCCGCGCGCGAGGTACTGGGCGAACACGCCGAGCCGGTCAGCTTCCTCGATGTTTCCGGTGACCGGGATGAACGAATCAGTTTCCTGTTGGAGCAACTGCGCCAGGAACTCATCGACGAGCGCCAGCCCAGCCCCTTGTTTGCCCACAGCCTGGCTCAGGCGCTGGCCGTGCATTTGGTGCGGCGCTACCTTGACCCAAACCGCAGTGCCCGGCGCAACAACGCGTTGCAGGCCTACAAACTGCGCCGCGTTATCGAGGCAATGACCGAGGGGCTTGCCGCCGATTTCAGCCTCGCGAACTTTGCTCGGGTTGCGCAACTGAGCGAGTACCACTTCAGCCGCATGTTCAAACGCGCCACCGGGCTTTCACCCTCGCAGTACTTCATTCGCTTGCGCATGAGCCGCGCCCGGCATCTGCTGCTGGAGACGGACCGAAGCATCATCGATGTCGGGTTGGAGGTCGGCTATTCGAGCCCCAGCCATTTTTCCCAGGTGTTTCGCCGCGAAGTGGGGGTCACGCCCAGCATCTATCGTCGAGCATGACGGCTGTTTAAGCGTTTCTGCGGTTTGCAGTGTTCATTCGGATGGTGTGAAAGGCTGCGCCGTTGCTCCGAGTGATCCATGGCTGAAGCCGCAACGGCCTGCCAAAAAAATAATTGCGTCAGGCTGTCGATTTCGACCCTTGCCATTCGATTAGTCCGCAGAGCCACCACAAGGGCGGCTTAATCCATCCACTCTCAGGAGACAAGCGCATGCGATTTATGGTGATCGTCAAAGCCAGCCCGGAATCGGAAGCCGGACAGATGCCCAGCGAAGAATTGCTCGCCGCCATGGGCGCCTACAATGAAGAATTGCTCAAGGCCGGGGTGATGCTCGCCGGAGAAGGGCTGCATCCCAGTGCCAAGGGTGTGCGTGTGCAGTTTTCCGGCAAGAACCGGACCGTCGTCGAGGGGCCTTTTGCGCAAACCAGGGAATTGATTGCCGGCTTCTGGATCTTCCAGGTCCAGTCGCTGCAGGAAGCCATCGACTGGGTCAAACGCTGCCCGAACCCGATGATCAGTGACAGTGAAATCGAGATCCGCCAGATCTTCGAAGCCGAGGATTTTGGCGAGAGCTTTACCCCCGAGTTGCGCGAGCAGGAAGAGCGTCTGCGGGCGCAGTTGTCCAATCAATTGTGAGCCGACTACAGGAGTTGCGAGCATGAAAATCATCCCTTACCTGACCTTCAACGGCCGCTGCAAGGAAGCCTTTGCGTTGTACAAGGACGTACTTGGCGGCGAGCTGTTTTCCATGTCCTTTGCCGAGGCGCCGGAGGACGTCGGCATGCCCAAGGACGCCGACCTGATCATGCACACCTGCCTGACCGTGGGCAATTTCAGCCTGATGGCTTCCGACTGCCCGCCAGGCCAGCCGTATCGCCAGCCGCAAGGCGTGTCGGTTTCCCTCAACGTCGACAGCGTGGAAGAGGCCGAACGGCTGTTCAATGGCTTGAGTGCAGGTGGCACCGTGCAGATGCCCCTGGCGAAGACCTTTTGGGCGGAACGTTTTGCCATGTTCGAAGACCGTTTCGGGATTGCCTGGATGGTCAACTACGAGGGGGAATAAGCTGCATTGACGTGCGTGAGCCGTGACAGGCAGAGCGCGTTATTCGCCGAAATTCTCGCAGAATTCGGCTACGGGAGCGAAGAACTTGAAGCGTTGCGAATAGCGGGGAGGCGTCAACGGTGATCAACGGTTTCGGGATTGGCATAACCAAGGCGCGTTCGACCTGGAAACAAGGATGATCGACTCCAAGGCTTTACGCGCAACGGTTGGGTTTGTGTCATTTCATGTCTCTGGCCTGCACCCACAGCACTGCGTCTTGCGACAGGGCTTTGCCTTTGTGGGTTTTCGTTGTCCCGATGTCGAGAGCTGCGATACCCCACCACCCGGCGCGGGGCAGGCCAATGGTCACGATGCCTTGGGAATCCGAGTAGGTGCTAAGGGCTTTGAAGGAAGCCTGAGGAGCCGTTATGTAGTTCTGCTCGCCGAAGGCGTTTTTCTCGACATCAACGGAATGGTTGAGGTATTCGATTTCGATCTCGGCGAACGGGACGGGCTTGCCGTCGGCCAGCACCAAGGCGCGGAATACTCCGCCGGTCCAGTTGGCATAAGGTTTGTTCAGGGGCTGGATCTCAACCGGCAACCCTTGTGGTTCTGCCCAGTGACCGGGTACTCCACCCACGTTCACGATCAGCTTGGTGAATTGCTGGATGTAGACACCTTCTTCGGTTTCCAGATAAGGCTCGGGCTCGAGTACGAAGATATGGTCACCCAGTGAGCGCACCAGCTCACGTGGGATCGATGCTCGATAGGCCGTCGACCGGTTATCGCGACTCTGCCACTCGACTGGACGTAAGTATTCGAGCAGATTGATTTTTTCCCCGCCGTGCGCGCTGGTGTGGTTAAAGGCCCGGGGTTCATCCATGGCCATGGTGGGGCCGCCGGAGAAGGGATGAGTGAACACTAGCGCGAACTCCAGTTTTTCCGCACGCTGCAGCGCTGTTTCCTCTAGGTAGAGCATCTGGAAGTGCGCCTGTGCAGCGCCGGTCAAGCCACTGAATGTAGTCGCGGCAATGGCTTGGAGCAGTTTTCGTTTGAACGTCATGGTCATTTTCACCTTGATATGTCGGAGGACTGAATGGTTACGTCATGGCCGGCTCCACCGAGGAACACCACGGAATAGTTTCCGGTGGGGGGCTGGAAGGTGTAGGTGTTGTCCTTGCCGACCTCGCCTTCGAGCAACACCTTGTCGCTTGGGTTTTGGATATGGATTTTTCTGCCGGCGGCAGAGCTGCCATCGGTGAACCCGGCCTCGCACTTCACCTGGTCATCGCGCTCGATGTAGCAGTCGAGCACGGGCCCATGGGCCAACGCTGTCTGGCAGAGCAAGAGGGTGCCTGCCATCGATATTCGAATGGTTGAAGTTATGTGGCTCATAGGATCTTTGGTCTCAGCGCACGAGGTTGATCATGGGATGGCGATTGATCATCGCCGCTTGTAGTGTCGTTGCCAGCCGGGGAGAAGGCCGTCAGCAACGCCTCCAGGTTCGAGCGCAGAAGTGCGATGTAGTCGCCGGCTGCGTCGGCGAGTTCTCCCGGATTGCCGGTGTCCAGTAGCAGCAACCGTGCGCCGCCGTCCTGGATGGCCCTGGCGATCTTTTCATCCGGTATCCACTTGTGGACCACTACGCGGATGTCACGCTCGCGCAGGTATCGGGTCAGTGCGGTGCGATCGGCGTCGCTCCAGTCAAGGTCCTGGCGCACGAACCAGCCGTCGACAAAGATGCCGAACTCGCCAAACAGGTAGGTGAACTCGTTCGCCAGCGACAGCACGCGCACATCCGGCAGCGCTACCATCCGCGCGCCGTAGTCGGCCTTGAGCCGGCGCAGGCGGCTTTCAAGTGCGGCGAGGTTGCTCTCGATTCGAGGCGCATCGGCGGGGGACAGGCGTGTCAGGTCGGCAGCGATCAGCGCCGACATGCGCATGCCGTTGACGGGACCGAGCCAGGCGTAGGGCGACGGGCCGCTGTCGATGTTGCTCGCGACGGCCCAGGGCACGTCGTTCGGTGGCACGCGCATCACGGCCACGCCGGGCTTGATCGTGTCCCATGAACGCGAGGCATCGATCTCGATGATGCGCAGGTTGTGGCGCCGGGCCGTTGCATACAATGGGTCCGCACGCCAGAGATGACTCAGGGTCACCACGGCGTCGGCTTGCTGGAACACGGCCGGATCGAGACGCGACAGCGCATTGGCCAGGCTCTCCATGGGTACGGGGCTGTCCGGCGGTAGCCGCATGACCTGGATGAGCGTGCCTTCGCTGAGCGCCGACGTAAGTGCGTACATCGCCGGCAGCGCAACGAGCACCCGCTGGCGGCCGGTATCGGCAAAGATCGGGAACTGGGTGCCCAGCAGCAGGGCCAACACCGCCAGCCAGGATCCACGTGACAGGCAAAGCCATTTCATACGCTGGTCCCTCTGAATCGCGACGAGGTCGCACGGATGATGGTGGTCAAGACAAACACCAGAGAGGCGACCAGCACGATCGCACCGCCGGTCGGCACCGGGATGTGGAATTGCATAGGCGCCAGGATGCCGACCACGCAGGAAAACGTCGCAATCAGGATGGCCAGCGTGACCAGTGCCGCAAGTGAGCGGGTGACGTTGCGGGCCGCCGCGGCGGGTATCAGCAGAAGGGCCTCGACCAATACCGCACCGATGATTTTCAGGCAGGCCACCGTCACCAGAGTGACCAACACCACAAACAGGTACTCGACGCTGCGCACCGGCACGCCGCGCGCATGTGCCAGGCTCGGATTGAGGCTGGACAGCAACATGCCGTTGTACAGGGGCAGCCCGATGAGGGCGCAAATGACCGTTACGCCGAGCAGCACATTCATGTCGGTGTGGTCCACGGCCAAGATGGAGCCGAACAGCACGCTTTCCATCACGTGGGTGTTGATCTTCGCCGACACAAACAGCAGCAACGAGGCGCCGACTGCCAGCGAAATGGACAGGAACACCCCGATCAGTGTGTCGTTGGCCAGCGTCGTGCGGTGCTGGGTGTATTTCAGCGTCAGCGCAAACAGCAGGCAGAAGCCGAACATCGATAGGTAAGGAGAGGTATAGGACTCGCCAATCAGCACGCCAATGGCAACGCCAGTCATCGCAGCATTGCCAACGGACTGGCTGAAGAAAGCCATGCGTTTGATCATCACCATTGAGCCCAGCACACCCAACAAGGGTCCGATCAGAACGGCGCACATCAGCGCATTGATCACGAACTCGTATTCGAACGGTTGCGGCAGCATCTGGCGCGCGGCGAGCGTCTGGAGGTGATCGCGGATGAAGTCGTACAAGGCACTCATCGAATATCCTCCAGTCGGCAGTCGATCTGATCGGCCGGGCCATGAAACAGCACCCTTTGATTGATAACGGTCACGGACTGGGCGATACGCCTGACCTGTTCGAGATCGTGGTTGATCCACAGGACGGTGACGCCGCAGTCGTGCAACTCGGCCACCAATGCTTCCACCAGGCGCACACCGGCCTCGTCGATACCGGCGGTGGGTTCATCGAGGACCAGCAGCCACGGCGCGGGGCTGATCGCCTGGGCCAGCAGCACGCGCTGGCGCTGCCCACCGGACAGGCTGCCAAATGGTTTTGTGCCTATTCCGGCCACACCGGTACGCGCCAGGGCCTCGGCCTGCGCCGCCCTCGCGGAGCGACTTGAGCCCAGGAAAGCCGGCCGGCGCTGAGTGAGCAGTGCCATCACATCGTTGACCGTCATCGGCACGTTGCGGTCGAAATCCAGCAGTTGCGGCACGTAGCCCACCGGCTTGGCGACACCCTCGAAGCGGATAACCCCGGAATGCGGCATCTGGCCCAGCAGCGCGCGCACAAGTGAGGTCTTGCCCCCTCCGTTCGGGCCGACCAGGCAGTGCAGCGCACCGGCTTCCACCCGAAAGCTCACCGCATCGAGCACCTGTGTACCGCCCAGTTGCAGCGAGACGTTATCGAACATCACGGCAGGTCCGCGCATCGCTTGATCCTTCTTCATCGTTGCGTGAACTCGACGGCTTCGGCCAACGTTTCAAGGTTTTCGCCTATGGCTACCTCGAATTCGTCCGCGCTGTAGGTGCTGCCGGTGATGTGGGACAGGGTGAAGACTTTTACTCCGGTGGCTGCCTCAATCGGTTTGGCCAGATCCATGGAAAAGTTCTTTTCGGCGAAAAGCACCCTTACATTGGCCTTCCTGATGGTGTCGATCGTGGTGGCCAACTGGCGCGCAGTCGGCGCCACACCGTGACGCGGTTCAATCACGGCGCTCACAAACAGGCCGAACTCTTGCATCATGTAGTCGTAACCGCCGTGCAACGTCGCGCAACGAAACGGCGAAAGATCCAGCGCGGCAAAGCGACTCATGAAGCGCGCGCGCAGGGCGCGGATCCGTCCGGCATACGCCAGGGCGTTCTGCCTATAGGCCGCCGCGTTGTCCGGATCGCGCTCGCCCAGGCGGCGGGCGATCTCGAACACCTGTTGTATCGCCGCCGTGGTGGAGACGAAGGTATGTGGGTTCACCACCTTGACGCCGCCCTGGTCGCCGCCGATGGGAATAAGTGCCACCGAGGCATTGGCCTGAATGATCGGCAGCGTCTCGCGACGGCCGGCGGCCTTGATGATCTCGAAGGCCCATTCATCGTGGCCAATGCCGTTGACTACCAGCACATCGATGTTCATCGCGCGGGTAATGTCGTCGGGTTGCGGCTGGTAATTATGCGGATTGGCCTGCGCCGGGATCAGCGCAACGACGTCCGCCCGATCACCAACAATGTTGGCCACGAAGCTGTAGTAGGGATGCAATGTGACGCCGACTTTGAGCCGCTTGCCGGCGGGGTGTTCCGGGCTGGCGCAGGCGATGGCGGGGATCAGCAGCAACGCCAGGCAACGGCGCAACAGTGTGCGGTGTTTTATAAAGGCATTCATGGCTGGGTTCCTTTTACGCGTTCGATTTCACTGGTGCCGTCGTAAGGAATGACTTGTCGCCAGCCGTCGCCGACCAGCGACTCGGCCTTGACGATGGAGGGGTAGGGCGCGTTCGGATTGGGATGGATCCAGATCGTCGCCTGGTTGGCCCACATCACCCCGGCATGGGCATGACCGATGACGAGCAGGTAGGCGCTCTGGCCCGGCACGCTGCCGCCGGAGCCGTAATAGACCGTGGCGCCCTGGCCCTGAGTGGCTTGCGACACCTCGCTGGAGGGGAGAGGCGCGGGAACCGCGGCGGCGTCGGCATGGGCGTCGTTGTCGGTGTGTTTGTCGGCAGACTGCCTATGGGACAGGTGGGTGCCGGGCAGGATCAGTTGCCAGTGCACCTGACCATTGGCCTTCCAGAAGGCGTCCCGATAGAAGGGCGGCAGCACAAGCTCTTGGGCACGATCCAGGGTGATCCAGCCGCCGGTGTCGTTGTTGTTCCAGATGATTTCTTCACCGGCAGGCAACAGCGCACTATGGATGGCCTGATCGACCGAACTCAGGCCATCGAAGGAACGCACCTGCCAGCTCAGCGCGGTGGGTGGGCCGACTTTCTGTGGCCGCAACAACATATAACCGGCCACGCTGGCGATGATGATCAGTGCAGCAAGCAGCATGCCCGCGGTTTCCCATCGGCCGGAGCGCGGGTGCACAAGCGTGAATGCACTGCTGGCGGCATCGCCGGGTGTGCCGTTGGGGTGGTGCCTGCGTGGCGATAGCCGGGCCATCAGATAAACGCAATCCAGCGGCCAAGGCAGATCACGCCGATCCACAACGCCATCGAACTGAACCCGGCGATACGCGCCTGGCCGGGGGGTGGCAGCACGGCGTCCCATTCGTCGATGCGGCGAAAGGCGCCCAGATGGAATATCACCATGTTCAGGCCCGCCAGCATCAACACGCCCATCTTCCACAGGAACACGGAGTTCTGCGCATAGGTGATGGCATTGGCGGCAAACATGAGCGAACCGGTGATCACGCACGCCACGAAGGCAGCCCAGGTGTACGGCAGCAGCTCCCGGATCAGCCTTCGCGCGCTGCTGCGGTGGGAGGCAATGCCGAGCAGGCGCAAGTCCACCACTGCGATACTCCCGAACACCAGGGCGATGCCGATCACATGCACCGATTCCAGGGCCGGAAAAGCCGTGTCCGATTCACGGACAAAGGTGGCGAGCGAACTGGCCTCGATGGCTTGCAGTATTGATTGAATGTCCATGACGGATACCTGAGAACTGGGTTGAAAACGTTTAAATCGAGTAGGCGATCCAGCGACCGCAGATGATCACGACGCACCACAAGGCGATCGACAGCCAGACCAGCGCCTTGACCGGCGGCTTGTCGTCGTCACTGTGTGCGGGGACGGCAGGGCGCAGAAAGGGTCGCCGCAGCCGCCAGGCCAGGGTGAACGCGCCGATGACCAGGGCCATCTTCAGCCAGAACGTGTTGTTGAGGAGAACGCGGTCCGGTTCGCCGATGGCCATGATCAACCCCGTGGCAAGCAGGACGACAAGCGCATTGCGCATCCACGGGTAGTAGCGTTGAACCACGCCGCGCAAAGGCTCGTCCGTGGCGAGTACGCCGGCCAGGCGCAGGTCGGAAATGACGGCGGAGCCGAAGATCACCGCGATGGCAATGATATGAATGCTCTGCACAGTGGGCACCACCCAGAGCAAGTCCCTGATGGCGGTGCTCACCGGTGTCGCATAGAGCCAGGCAATGACAGGTATGGAGGACATTTGTTGCTCTCCCGCAGGGTCAGAGGGTTAGAAATCTTCAGGTGTTGCGATCGTGTGCAGGCCTGCCGCATCTTCCGGCAGCAGATACCCTTGCTTGATCGACACGCCCTTGGCGTCTTCGAATGCCTGTTGGTAGTGGCTGAAACTTCCATAGCGCCGGCGCAGCGTATCCTGCGAATAAGCCACCTTCGTGTCGTAGATCAGGCCGCAGCCGGTCTCTTGATCGGTGAGGTAGGTCGCACTCGGCACCTGGACCCACGGCGGGCGTACGCCCCCTTGCAGATTGCCGGTAGCAGGGTCGCGCGCTGCCACCTTGCCGTCGCGCACGACCCTGGGTGCCTTTGGCATCGGCTTGCCCTCGCGTACCCATTTGTCCATGCCATCGAGTAACGCCGACACCACCATTTCCACCGGCTCGTCGTACAGCGTCCGGCACTGTGGGTCATCGCCTTTGCCGATGTCGGCAGCGAGGTGCTCGGTGTGCTCGGTGCCGAGGTCGGCCAGGCGCAAATGCGGCATGCCGGTCACTTCGTAATAACGCAACTGCGGGCTGTCGGTGTCCGGCGGCAGGTCGATGCCTTCGATCACGTCGTGCATCAGTTCCGACTGGCTGTATACGGTCACGAACGGCACGCCGTCGGGCATCTGGCGCGGCACTCGAATGACGTCGCCGCCCACTTCGCCGTAGGCCATGCGACCGGTCATGTAGCCATCGATCAGCGCGCTTGCGTCGGGCATTCGCCATTGCTGGTGCCGGCCCTGGTCGAGGTAGTCCATCCAGACTTGGGCGGTGACGGCCCAGCTGTCGACATACACGCGTTGCACGTCCAGACCTGCCAACGGGCCTTGTGGCCCATTGCTCTTGAGTAATAGCGCCAGCTGCGCACCGATGCCCTGGGATTGCGGCGCGAACGGGTCCGGCGCGTCACCGCGGATGAAACGTTGCGGATCGTAGTAGGCGCCCAGCGGCGCATAGCGGGCGTAGTCGAAGCGGCGCATGAACTCGAAGTTCACGATCCGCCCGTACTGGGCGATCTGCTCGGCCTCGGCGGCCGGGGTGTCTGAAAGGAACTTGGGATCGACTGGCGGTTGGTTGATATTCAGCGTGTACCCGACATACGCGTAGCCGCGTCGCAGCAAGTAATCGCGGGTCAGGATCCAGCCGGCAGCACGCTCGCCGAACCAACTGAACGGCTCGATCACGACGGTGCCGTTGAAGCGTGCCGGGTCCGTCGGCTTGCGAATCAGGATGCGGGTGGTATAAGGCGCCTCGAGCAAAGGCTTGCCCGCGGCAGTGATTGCCGGGGCAATGCCTTGCAGGTAGAACTCCTCCTCGACGTAACCGTAGCGGTCGAGGTCGCTGTGTTCGGTGCCCGCGCGCTCTGCCGATGACAGAGGCAGTTGGCCGGACGGCGGCACCGCAATGGCCGTGGGCATCCGGGGCACCTCGGCGGACGCGCTGGAGATCAACACGAGTGACAGAAAGGCGCTTTGCATCGACGGCCGCAGGATGCTGATTGTGATCAGTCGTTCCATTAGGTCACCTCCAAGTGGTTATCGATGAGGGCATCGGTTCAGTCGCGTTTGAGGCTCGTCTTGCCCTCGCTGTCGATCACGATCTGGTTGTTCTCGCAGACATATTCGTGAATGCGGTAGTCGGAGCGCTTGTAGTCGAACGTGAAACGGTAAGGGCTGTTGAGTACCTGCGGGTCCTCGATCACTACCTGGTTCTCCAGGCGATCCGGCGCCTTCAGTCTGATGCGCTCGGTGATTTTCATTTCCTTGCTGTGCGGAACGTCGTAGAAGGCCACATCTGTGCGCACGCCTTGTGTTTGCACCACCAGCGTGTCGCCCTCCCAGCGGCCGCGCGAGTAGCCCTGGTAGCTGGGGTCCAGCGTATCCAGCGCAGGCATGGCTTCGTTGAGGATGATGCGGCGCACTTGCTGGAGATATTCGCCGAGCACCACCACTTGCTTATCGTCATGAATGAGTTGGATGGGGAAGAGCGCCGCCATCAATACCGGCATGCCTTCGGGCAGGCACATGGAGCTGGTGGTGGCCAGTGGCGTGCCGGCCTCGTTCGCGGCGGCCTGGCGCTTTTTCAACGCGACGTATTCGCTGGCATAGGGCTCCTTCAGGTCCATCGGGCCACCGGGGTGCACCGGATTGTCCGGGTCCTCTCCGAACCAGTCGTCCGGAGTCCGCTCCCACGTGCCGCTGATGTCGGGGCGTGTGCCCGCGCCGTGTTTGGCGTCCTGGGTTTTAGAGGCGGCCGCGCTGCTCACCCCGGCGACAGTCATGAGTAGCACGCCCAGGAAGAAGCTTGTCAGGTTCAAGGTTCGTGTCGGTTTCATTGAAAGCGTCTCCATCCCGTTGGTCTGTTCATTCAGGTCTCATGGCGTAGGAATGCGGTTTCTCAGCCTCCACCGGACAGCACCACGTCACCGATCTTGATCTCCACGAGCAGCCCGCCCGGATCACCGTTTTTCAGCGGCTTGAAGGTGATCTCGGCGGCATCGCCGGCCTTGATCAAGTCGGACTTCCAGCCGGTGCGGCTTAAGGCGTTGACACTGCCGGTCTCGATCTTGAATTGCTGAGGCGGGGGGCCTGGCGAATCGAAATAAATCGAGACGTGGGGGTTGCTCCAGACGAAGCGTCCGACCACGCCCTTGAGCGTGATCGTTTTGGTCTGGTCGAAAATCGCGAACGAATGGTGGGCAGAGACCACGGAGGGTAGGGCGATGCAGGCGGCAATGGTCAGCAGACCAAGCCCCTTGCGTAATAGCGGGGACGACAAAGGTGTCATGGCGAGTGCCTCGGTTTTTATACGTTCTTATGGGCCCAGCATAGGGGGGTGGGAGCAGGGGCCGTAGCCCAAAACGGCAACTGCTGCCCGTCGTGGAAATGTTTATTGCAGAGAAGGGATAACGCGCACGAAGAAACGGGCATCGAGCCCCTGCAAGTGCTGATTTGGGTTACCGCTTGCGCAACCCAGGCGGAACACTCGCGCCTCGCCTCATAAATATAAAAACAGGAGAGACGTCATGCGCACCCCCCCTTACGCCCCATTGCTTTCGCTGGTCGCACTCTGTGCGTTTGAGCCCCAGGCTCATGGCTACGAGCTCTACAATGAAAATGACGGTGCCACCGTGCTGAACGCCGAGCTATGGGCGGGATTTGGCTGGTTCGGCAGCGAAAAGAACTACATCGGCGACCCCGAAGCAGAGCCCGGCAGGATGCGATGGCAGGAAGGCTTCGCCAAGTATGGTGTAAACGGCACGACGGATAAGATCGGTGCAGGTTCGATCTACGGCGGGTTCAGTCTGATCAGTACGGGATCATGGGGTGATGGGGACGCAGGATCACTCACCGCCGGGAATGAAAGGGAAACAGCCGTGGAAGACGCCTACCTGGGCTGGAAGTCGGGTGATCTGATTCCGGCGCTGGGCATGGACGGCGTTGATTTCTCCTTTGGCCGACAGGTCGTTACGGTGGACGGCTTTCTGATCACCGATGATGGGTTCGCCCCCGGAAATGCCTTCAACCCTATCGAGGGCGTAGCGGATGGCCGGTTCAATCGCGGCGGAGCCTTTTACCTGGGCCCGCGATTGGCGTTCGGGAACACCGCTGTCCTCAAGGTGGGTGGTACGCAGGGCCTTCACGGTAGCCTGATATGGTTGAAATCGGATAATCCCGGGCAGTCGAAGACGGAAGTGGCGGCCGCCACCATCGACTACGCGACGCCCATTGGCTCGATCGGTTCGACGTACGTGCGTGGCCTGGATGTCGAAGAGCGATACGTTTTTGCCGATCGGGGTGAGCGCAAGGGCATGGATATCTACAGCATCCGTGGCCAGGGCAATGCTGGCATCGAGAATGCCGACTTCGCGTTCGAGGTGGCGCGCCAGGAAAAACGTTCGGGCTCGCAGCGGGCGATGTTCTTTGATGCGGGCTACACCTTCGCCGATGTCAAATGGCAACCGACGGTGAGCTATCGCTACGCGCGTTACTCCGAAGGGTGGGACTTCCTGTTTCAGGGCGGCTACCGCAAACGTTACCAGGGTGAGATCGGTGTGAACTACGCCGGCTCAGTCACCTCGAACATGCGTATCAGCGACGTGCTGCTCTCAGTCAACCCGACCGATAAGTTGACCCTTAACGCAATGTACTTCGACTACCATCAGCTCTCTGATCGGCAAGATCAGGATTACAGTGCGCGCGAGGTCAATCTGTTTCTGGATTGGATGGTGACGGATAACATCACGCTCTCGCCGCTCGTTGGTTTCTACAAGCCCGACAAGTGGCTCGGCAACGGAGGCAACCAGAGTGGTAGCGCATCGCTCAACACCTACTTCCAATTCATTGTTTGGGTCGCATTCTGAGCTGCTGTTTGCGACGTAAGAATAGTTAGACCAGGGGGCGTCACCAGCGGTGGCGCATCCCTGCATTCACCAAGTCGTGATTCAGTCACAGCATGCGGCGCAGGACGTCGTTGCGAGGGTCGCTATCGAAGAATCGATGCTTGAGTGCACCTGCGACGTGCAACACGATCAGCGCCAGCAGGGTATAAGCCAGCACTTTGTGCAGCCATTGGAACACGACGAACAAATCGTCATTCTTCGCCAGCAGCTCCGGGAGGTTCACGCCAAAAAAGAACACGCCGTCGCTCATGGTGTAGCTGCTCGACATCGAATAGCCCATCAGCGGTACGGCCACGATCAGTACGTACATGGAACGTTGCACAAAACGCGACAGGAATCGCTCATGCCCGGCCAGTGTTTGCGGTGGTTGTGGAAGCGTGGGGGTACGCCAACGCAGGGCGATCTGGACCAATACCAACAGGAATGCCAGCACCCCGAAGGATTTGTGCCATGGGTAATAGAGCTCATACTTGCTCGCCACTTCATCATCGAGCCCGGTCATATACCAGCCGGCCCAGAGCAGGCCCGCTATGACGATGGCACGCACCCAGTGCAGCATGCGCAGGGAGGTCGGATACCGATCAATTGTCGCTTGTTTTAAGGTGTTCATCGCAGTCTCTTCATTGATCATCAAGGCATCGAAAATGCACGATTCATACCCCCTCGGGATCCAAGGCCCTGAGAGGGCAGGTGCAGTGAGTTTTCTCAGGTGGGCAGTAGCACGGTGATGACTTTCTCCTCGGTGTAGGCCAGCGCACCGGCAAGCCCACCTTCACGACCAATGCCGCTGGCCTTGACGCCGCCCCATGGCAGGTTGGCGTCCAGCGGGCTCCAGCAGTTGACGCCGATGGCGCCGGCCTTTACCGCAGCGGCCACGCGGTGCGCACGTACCAGATCGGTCGTCCAGACCGTGGCCGCCAGGCCGTAGGCGCTATCGTTGGCCAGTGCCACAGCCTCTTCTTCGCTGTCGAACGTGATGACCGTGCCGACGGGGCCGAAAATTTCGTCCTGGGCAATCGTCATGTCATTGCGGGCGTTGGCGAAGATCGTCGGTCGCACGAACCAGCCTTGCTCCGGGGTGGATACACCGCCGGCCAACAAAGAGGCGCCTTGGTCGATACCCATCTGGATGTAACGGTTGACGCGATCGAACTGCGCTTTCTTGGCTACCGGCCCCATCTGTACGCCAGGCTCGCGAGGGTCGCCTACCTTGACCGCGCGCGCGGCCTCGGCAAGCGCCGCGGCGAAGCGCTCGGCGAGGCTGCGGTGTACCAGGATGCGCGAGCCGGCGGCACAGATCTGCCCCTGGTTGACGAACAGGCCCAGTGAGCAGCCAAACAGCGCGTCATCGAAGGGCGCATCGTCGAACACAATCTGTGGGCTTTTGCCGCCCAGTTCCAGCGCCACGCGCTTGAACAACACCCCGGCGGTGCGCTGGATCTCGCGTCCGGCCTCGGGGCTGCCGGTGAAACTGATCTTGGCCACGTGCGGGTGTTCGCACAAGGCACGACCCACCTGCGCACCGTAGCCGGTGACCACGTTGATCACGCCGTCAGGAAAGCCCGCTTCTTGAGCCAGCGCTGCCAGGTGCAGGGCCGATTGTGGGGTTTCTTCCGAGGGTTTGATGACCACGGTGCAGCCTGCCGCCAGCAAGGCGGCGAGCTTCCACACGGTGATCATCAGCGGTGAGTTCCACGGCACGATGGCACCGACCACACCTACCGGCTCACGTACGGTGTACGAGAGGGTTTTGCTGCCGAAGTAGCCGCCGGTGGGAATGGTGCGCCCTTCAAGCTGGTTGGCCCAGCCGGCGGCGGCGCGCAGGTTGGCGATTGCGTTGGGCAGGTCCATCCGGCGTGGTTCGAGCGGTGAGCGACCGATGGCGTTGGCGTCCATATCGGCCAGCAATTCGCTGTCGCGCTCCACCAGGTCAGCCAGTTTCGACAACAGGCGACCGCGCTGGGCGCCGTCCAGGCGGCTCCAGGCGCCCCCCTCAAGTTGGGCGTGCGCCGCTGCCACAGCGCGGTCCACATCCTCGGCGGTACCGCTTGCGCAGCTACCGTTGACCTGTTCGGTCACGGGGTTGATAAGAGGAATGCGCCCTCCGTCGCTGGCTTCGAAGGGCGCGCCCTGGATGAAGTGTTTCAGGTACTGAGTCATGTAGGTGTCCATGCGTGATGGGGAATGGTCGGAGGTGCCACACCTCATGCCTTGAGGGAGGCCAGGGCGTCGCCGAAGATGTCCAGGGCCTTGAAGAACAGCGAGCGCGGGATCGTCAGCGAGGGCATCACGCGCATCACGTTGCTGTAGCGTCCGCACGGGATCATCAGCACACCGTGGTTCATCAGGTAGCCCATGAGCTGACCGATCTTGGCGCCTTCCAGCGGTGTCTTGGTGATGGGGTCTTCGACGAGTTCGATACCGATCATCAGGCCGCGGCCGCGGACTTCGCCAACGAACGGGCTGTTGAAGCCACGGATACGTTCCTGCGCCTCCAGTCCCAGGGTGTGGGCGCGCTCGAGCAGACCAAGTTCCGGGTCCTGCAGGATGCTGATATTGGTCAGCGCCACGGCCGCGGACAATGAGTTGGCGGCGAAGGTATTGGGCATCGAGCCGTCGGGAATCAAGGCCGCGAGGTCCGAGCGCATGATCAGCCCTGCCATTGGCAGGTCGCTGCCGATGCCTTTGCCGAAGGTCAGCATGTCGGGTTTCACGCCGGAATGTTCGACTGCCCACATCTTGCCGGTACGCCCGGCGCCGGACTGTACTTCATCCACGATCAGCAGCGCGCCGGCGCGATCGCAGGCCTTGCGCAACAGTTGCAGGAACTCTGGCGAGGGCGGCACGTAGCCGCCTTCGCCCTGTACCGGTTCCACGATCACGGCCGCCACGTCATCGGCGGCGGTGTAGGGGCTGTTCAGCAGATAGTCCACGTAGTCGCCGGCGATCTGCTCGGCGCTTTTGTGCGTGGTGTCGAAGGGAAAGCGGTAGGCATAGGGGTAGGGCGCGTGAATCACGCCGCCCATCATCGGACCGTAGCCCTTGCGGTAGGCCGTGCCAGTAGTCAGGGCGCCGGAGGCGTTCCACACGCCGTGGTAGCCGCCGTGGAAGGCAAGGATCTGGTGGCGCCCGGTGATGCGCTTGGCGAACTTGATCGCGGCCTCCAGCGCATCGCTGCCGCTTTGCGTGAAGAAGGTGATGCAGTCGCCGCGCAGGCCGTCGGGAGCGATTTCCGAGAGCTTGGCGGCCAGTTCGGTGCGCCGGGTGCTGTTGATTTCCAGGGCATGCATCAGCACCTCGGACTGTTCGCGGATCGCTTGTACCACCTTGGGGTGGCAGCGGCCTACGCTGCTGACGCCCACGCCTGCGGACAGATCGATATAGGTGTTGCCATCCGGGTCCTTGAAAGTCGCGCCGAACGCGCGGTCCATGGCGATGGGCATACGGCCGCCGCCACGCGCCATCGACTCGGTACGCGCCGATAACGCCAGGGCCTCGCGGGTCAGGGGGCCGGGCAGTGTGCTGGAAATAATCCGCGGGGCATCCGCGAAGTGTAAGGATTCTAGTTTGGATTCACTCATGACGAACTCTCTGGATGGCGTTTTCAGTGTGCCGATCATTCTCATGGAGCGTCCCTGGCCGTTATCCCGAATCGGCAAATAGACGAGCCGACCCCACCCGCCGGTTTCGACGAGTGGCAGATACGAGAATTAGCTATGCGCTATTTTATCTATGTGCGAATATCGCAAAGAAATGCGAGCAAAAAACAATAATATCGGCCGAGGTTTTCGCGCATCATGAAAAACCACCAGATCAGCCATTTTCGCGATATCCATGTCCATGCGGCCACCATTCAGGAGTGGAACCAGGACTACAGCCAGTTAACCGCCGGCCTTGCCGAAAGTTCTTTGATGCAGCTGAGCACCGCGCGTTGCCACGTGTTCAGCGAGCAGATCAACCAGCGTGTGGTGCAGCACGGCGTGGCTCCGCGCGGCAAGATGTGCTTTGCCGTGCCGATCAACGTGCCGGGTTCGACGCGGATGCAAGGTCGCGAGGTGGACGACAGTAGCCTGTTCTTTCTGCACGGCGGCGAGGAGTTCATGTTCCATATGCCGATGGGCATGGAACTGTTATCCATCACATTCGAACGCGAATGGTTCGAGCAGGCGCTGGAGCAAACAGCGTCGGCCAGGGAAATCAGCCGGTTGCTGCGCCAGCCGGTGATCCGGGTGTCCGCGCAGCGCTTCGCCCAGGCCCGGCGTCGATTGCTGGCGGTGCTCTCTCTGGCCATAGGCGACGAGGCGCTCGACAGCGCGGGCGAGCAGGGGCTGGAGCAGGCAATGCTCGGTGAGTTGCTGCAGCTGCTCACCGACCCGGCCTGCGACAAGCAGCAGCGCAGCCCCAGCTCCACGCGCAGCTTTATTGTCGAGAAATGCCACCGTCTGACGACTGTCGAGATGCTCAATGTGCCCAGCGTGATCGAGTTGTGCCAACGCCTCCAGGTGAGTCGGCGCACCGTGCAGAACAGCTTCCGATCGGTGGCCGAGACCACACCGCTGAACTATTTGCGTTCGGTTCGGCTCAACGGTGTGCGTCGCGCCTTGATGTCTACCCCGGCCTCCCATCTTTCGATTGGCGATGCCGCCGCCCAATGGGGCTTCTACCACCTCAGCCATTTTGCCGAGGAGTACCAGGCGTTGTTCGCAGAGTTGCCCTCCCAAACCGCCCGTGCTGCCATCCCTGTCTGCGCGCGCGCCTGAACCAAAACCCCGCTGTACCCGGCGGGGCAGCTGTCACTTCATCAGGATCTCAAGAAAACATGAATAGTCTTCGCCGCCTGCTTCAGGTCTTCGACCTCTTTCGCCCGGAGCAGCCGCTCATCGACGTGGAGATCATTTGCCGGGAGCTTGGCTACACGCCCGCCACTGCCTACCGCTATCTGCGTGAACTGGGCGATGCCGGCTTGTTGAAGCGCTTGCCGCGTGGTTACGCGCTGGGCCCGCGAATCATCACGCTGGAGCATCAGATGGCGAACTACGATCCGCTGCTGGCGTGCAGTCGGGACCTGGTCGACAAACTGGTCGCCGACACCGGCCTGGATGCGTTGGTCAGCGAGTGGCATGGCGACTCGGTGGTCAACGTGCTGATCCAGCGTGGCTCCGATGCTGGTCCGGTCGGAGGTGGCAAGGGACGACCGATCGACCTTTTCCACAGCGCGACCTCCCGGGTCGTATTGGCTTATCTGCTGCCACGCCAGATACGACGCCTCTATGATGCCCACGCGAACCAGGACCAATTGCTGCATCTGGGGCTGGAATGGAAGCCGTTTACCAAGAGCTTGCTTGCCATTCGCAAACAAGGTTATTGCATCAGCGAAAGTGAGCTGTACCCGGGACGCAGTGGCGTCGCGGCGCCGATCTTCGACGAAAAGCGACGAATCCTCGGGAGCATGACCCTGGTTGGGCGCAGTGAGCGGTTCCACGCGTTTCAGCGCAGCTACCTGTGTGATCTGGTGATGGGCGCGGCGGAGCAGCTGACGACACGTATCGCTTTGCAATGAGGTGATAAAGGCCGGGTGGATGGCTGGCTTTTTTGAGGCGAGTTCTGCGAGTTACCGATTTGGGATAGTGGGGTGCTCATGGGCGGGCATAGGATCGAACCCAGCGTGCGATAACGCGACAAGCTATTGGGTGACGGTAGCGGTTGACCTCACCGATCTCACAGCGGCTGCCTCATACAAGAAGGTCAATAACATGAGTGTATTTACCCCGGTCAATAGCTCCACGGAGCTCAAGCGTGGCGCCCTGGGTGTCGGCTTCATCATCTTCTTCGTGGTTTCGGCGGCGAGCCCGTTGAGTGTCATCGCCGGGGGCTTCCCTATAGGCATCATGCTAGGCAATGGTGCCGGGACACCGGCCTTGTTGCTTCTGGCTCTGCTGGTGTTACTGGCGTTTTCAGTGGGCTACACCACTATGTCCCGACATCTCACCAACGCCGGTGGTTTCTATGCGTTCACCTCCCGAGGTCTGGGGGGCATGGCCGGAGGAGCGGCCGGGGTGCTGGCGATGTTTGCCTACAACATTCTCCAGGTCGGTCTGTACGGCATGTTCGGCGGCGTGGTCAGCGGCACGATGGCCAGCGTCTTCGGTCTGGAGTTGCCCTGGTGGTCCTACTCATTGATGGCGATGGCCAGCATTGCGATTCTGGGTTATCGCAAGATCGACCTGTCGGCGCGGGTGCTGTCGGTGGTGGTCATTGCCGAGTACCTGGCGATCCTGACCCTGGATTTCGCCATTCTGAAAACCGGTGGTGACAGCGGCATCAATCTGGACTCGTTTGATCGCAGCCATGTGTTCAGCGGCACGCCGTCCATCGGTTTGCTGTTCTGCTTCGCAGCGTTCATCGGCTTCGAGGCCACGACTATTTATGGCGAAGAGGCCAAGAACCCGCAACGTACCATTCCGATTGCCACTTACTGCTCGGTATTGCTGATTGGTGGTTTCTACGCGCTGTCGGTCTGGGCGATGGTAGTGGGCGTAGGGGCGGACAAGATTGTGCCCACGCTGCGGGCCTTGCAAGACCCGACGACGTTCATTTATGGCATGTCCGACCATTTCGTCGGCCCGTATCTGACTCAGATTATCCGGGTGCTGTTCATGGTCAGTATCTACGCCGGCCTGCTGGCTTTTCATAATGCAGCGGCGCGTTACTTCTACGCCATCGGGCGTGACGGCCTGTTGCCGCGTCAGTTGGGGACTACCCATCGCGTCCACCAAAGCCCCCATATGGGGTCGGCATTGCAGAGCCTGATCTCTGCCGTGGTCGTGCTGATTTTCGCCGCCATGGATGCCGATCCGATTCTGCAACTTTTTGCCTGGTTTTCCAGCCTGGCGACGCTTTGCGTGATTTTACTGATGGCGATCACTTCGGCAGCGGTATTGGTCTTCTTCCGACGCCACCCTGAGCTCAAGCTGGGCGTTTGGCGTGGGCGGATCTTCCCCGGTTTTTCTTGTCTTGCCCTATTGTCGGTGCTGGTCATCGCGGTCATGCACTTCGATGTGTTGACGGGCGCCAGCAAGGCCTTGTCATACGGTCTCTGCGCGATTATTCCCGTGGCCCTGTTGGCGGGTGTGTTTTTGGCGGCCCGACTTCGTAAGGCGTCACCGCAGCGATACCTGGCATTGGGCAGTCACAAGCTCTGAGTCCCCACGCAGTCCGTTCAACTGAATCTCTGGGCGCCTAGCCATGGATGGCCTGCGACCTCGCAACCAAGCTTGCCGAATAGGCACAAATCACCGGCGCTGGATCATCTACACTGCCTCTTCATCCTCCTGTCCGGGACTGGCAGCCTATGCGGATTTGTTTTTTTGACGGGGCCGATCGCATTGAGCTGGGTACTCGATCCAACCTTGCTGATGGCCAGTCCGCGCTGCGAGAGGGAAGCCCGGCGACCAGGATCGATGTGCGTGAACCGTGGCAGGCAGAGCGCTTTATTCGCCGACATTTTGCCGGGAGCGGTGAAGTAGCCCGTCTGCGCGCGCTATTGTCCGCCCAGGGGATTCTGGTCCATCTGCTGGACGATGACGAGATTCGCCGTCAGGTCGCGGGCAAGCTGTCGAGTGGCGAGTTGTGTGCTTACGTGTCTCCACATCAACGACCGATGCCCGTTCGCCTACCGGCCTCGGGCGCTGTGGAAGCGGTTGTTGCACCGGTGTCCGCCGCAGCTCACAAGCGTGCGCGGGTAAAAGCCTCGTCCGAGTCCGTCAATCCACTTGAACCGGTTGCGCTGACCTTCGTGGAGATCGAGTTACTGGATATGCAGGGGCAGCCCGTCAGCGGGGAGCCCTACGTCATTGTGCTGCCCAATGGGACCCAGCGCAGCGGTGTGCTTGACGAACTCGGCCGGGCGAGAGCGGAAGGGGTTGATCCCGGCAACTGTCAGGTGACGTTTCCCAAACTCGATCAGCGTGCCGTCGAGCGATGCCGCGGCTCATGAATTGGATCGCAAACGAATGTGCTTCCACGCGGCGTCCAGGTCTTGGGGCATGCCGGCGCGCTTGCGCAGCCCGGTGGCCTTTGGCGTGATCCAGGGCTTCGGCGGGGCTGGCAATTCAAGTGGCGTCACTTCTCGGGGAATGTCGCCCGCTTTCAGCTTGGCGACGGCGTTGGCGATTTTCGTCAGCGTGGTGCGCATTTCAGTGGTGCTGTTGCTGGCATCTTCGTTCCCACAGGCTTGGCAACGGCGGTCGAGCTCAGCGGTAAGCTGTTCAGCATCCTGTCCTATCTTGACCACTTCGTTGCACCAGGGCGGTGTCTTAGTCAGGTTTCGATCCTGGTCGAACGCTTGCGTCACCACCTTGAGTCGGGCGACGACCTGATTGCAATGGGGCGTGAGGTCTTCTGCGAGATCCGGCCCGTATCTATTGAGGTTTCGCCTCATCGCGTCTATCGCATTGCTCCACGTACTCTTGTCGCACTCATAGGTTTCCAGGGCGTTGTAGACATCCAGGAAGTTGCGTTCGTGGGTCAGATAGCCGGCGACGAAAGCCGGGTCGTAACGGGTATAGTTCTTTTGCCACAGGAAAAATTGGGCGTGTTCAGCCATGACTTTTTCCAGGCGATCCCGGCAGACGTATTCGATGTGCGTTTGCTCAAAGCCGGCATTCCATAGCGGAGCATACACCTCAAGGGTGTCGCGCAATGCTTGCAGCGCCTTCATGTCCGCCTTGTAGGTAGCGAGGATGGTCGCATGCAGACTGAGCCGGGGGAGTTCGTGGACGCTGCGGGTGGCCGGGGCTATCCCGCTTTGTGCGGCCTGCAGTTGAGTGATGTGCTCGCGCAACTGCATCACGTGCCGGGCCAGTTCCAGGCTCCAGCAGGCAAAGGCGTCCATTGCCAATCCAGAGAACGGTGCCTGGGGCGTTGTCGAATAGAACAAAAACTCGATAGCGCAGCGCGTTGGATTGTCCGATACCTGATAAGCGTCGGGGTATTTCACCAGGTGGCGCAATGTCGGTTCCTGCAAGGTCTTGAACCACTCTTCTCCACGTTGCCATTTCAGGAATTCGATTGTCAGGTCGAGGCTGTGGGTCATCTCCAGAAAAACCCCTCGCAACATTGTCAGATGCCGCATGCGGGCGAACACAAGCTCCTTGCGGTTCAGACCGAGCACAAGGATATTCTTGCCACCCCTGTCGCTGGTGGGCTGCATTTGTTGGTTGAGGTCATTCAGAGGGGCGGGGATGGCCAGTCCTGTCGCGCAATTGAAGTTGATGTGCTCGCGGGGATTCTCGGTGACAGGATTGATCAACACCGGTTTCTCGGCGTTGTGCGGGTCGTCCCACGCGTCGTGGCGCGGTGGCCTGAACCGGCCCCATTCGCCAATGGCGTCCCAGAACTCATCCTCGGTGTTGAAGTCTTCCAGTCTCGGCGGCGGTTGCGCCAGGTTGTCCGGTATCACGTCAAAGTAGTTCTTCTTGTAGGTCTCGTTGCACTCCTTGCATGACCACAAGTGGTTGCTCCAGTCGTACACGTACTGAAAATAACCGAGGTTATCCATTGCCTTGTCGTTCACTGGAACGAAACCGTCGTGGCGTTTTTTCGGCCGGAAATGTTCAACATCCCCGCCTGCGGTGTCCATGAAGCGTGCCTCGCAAAAGGCGCACTTGCCATATTGGTCGACCTTGAGCAGCGCTTTGGCGTGGGGCGGTTTGTACTGGTCGTCATCGATGACGACCTTCACCGAGCCTTTGGGGACACTTTTTGTTTTGGCGGTGTTGGTGCCTTTGGTGCAGAGGACCACCGAAGCGCCAGCCTGGACAGCCTGCAGGACGTTGTTTTTCATGGCATCGTGCGAGCGCTGTAGCGCGGGAGGGGCCGTAGGCGTTTTGCGAACCCTGATCATACGGGGGCCTCGCCGTGGTAGCCGTGGAGCGCGGTGCGTACGGCATCGCTGAGTAACTCATTGTCGTCGGGCAATCCGGCCTGCATCTTGAACGCACCGATGACCACACGGGTCGCGTCATCCATCTGACCATCGCAGTCGCCGTTGAAGTAGCCAAGGCCACGCAGACGCTGCTGCACGCCTTTGAGGGTACTGATCGGGTCGAGCGCGCGCAGCCTCAGATGATAATCGCGGGAGAAGCCGTCAAAGGTTACGCGCACGGTGATGTCGTCGGCGGTGGGCTCCAGAGGCCAGACGATATCGCCGTTGGCTTCGGCTTCGCCACTGCCCAGCAGCGTGTCACCGCGCAATACCTGAAAGTGCCGGGCCAGGCCCTGTCCGGCGAGGGCATAAGGGCGAAACCTGAGCATGGCAGGGGTGTTCAGTACGCGGAAGGTGTGTCTTTGCCCGGTGGCGTTCTGTTCGAAGGTCGCTTTCACACGCGGCGGGACGAACAACGAATCACCCGCCGCGAGCGCCGTCCCGTCCGGGTGTTGACGGCGCAGATCGGCATTGCGCGGGTGATCCCAGAGTGTCTCGCGCGCATGCCCGTAGGCGTAGGCCACACTGTCGACGCTTTCGGTGGCCCCCAGTGTAAGGACGATGCCGTCACCGCCCGGGTCCGATCTGGCATTCATACGGTTTCTCCTTCCCTGGAAGTCGCACTGTGGTCATCTGAAGGCAATCGCGCCGATTCAGCAGGCGATTAAAACCTTAGTAGGTTATGGGCGTTTTGGAAGGAGCTCTGACTTGATGAGGTGCCGGTTGTTATTTTGTAAGCGTTTGGTCGCGGTAGGGCTTCTGGCCGATGGCCAGGCTAGCCGACGCTGAACGTCGGATAGCCAGCTGCTCACATCCTGGCGGCGCGGTAGTGGGGCAATGAACAGGCTTGCCTTCGTCAGTGAGAGTGGCGTGGCTCACCGCTGCGGGCAATCACTCTGAGATGCAACGTGGCAGGCTCAAGGCAGCCCCCCGTGGATAGCTGACCCACCAACTGCCGATACAGCTCCTGCCAGGGCGTTTGCGAAGGCGGGATATTCGGTGTCCATTCGAGTCGGCGCCGGGTCATCTCGGCTTCGTCGATCAGCAGGTTCACGGTTCGTGTGTTCAGATCCACTTTCAGGCGGTCGTTGGTTTTCAGCAAGGCCAGGCCACCTCCCACCGCTGCCTCAGGGGACATGTTGAGGATCGACGGGCTCGCCGATGTGCCGCTCTGGCGCCCATCACCGAGGCAGGGCAGGGAGTCGATGCCTTGTTTGATCAGCGCGGCCGGCGGGGCCATGTTCACCACTTCGGCACTGCCGGGGTAACCCACGGTGCCAACACCGCGGATGACCAGGATGCAGCGTTCGTCGATGTCCAACGCCGGGTCGTCGATCCGGGCGTGGTAGTCCTCCGGTCCTTCGAACACGATGGCGCGGGCTTCGAAGCTATCCTCGGCACCGGGTTCGGACAGGTAGGTCTTGCGGAACGCTTCGCCCACCACCGACATTTTCATGATCGCGCTGTCGAAGAAATTGCCGCTGAGCACGATGAATCCGGCACGGTGCTTGAGCGGGGTGTCGAAGGGGTAGATTACATCGGTGTTGCTGGTCAGGCTGCTGCGCACGATTTCGCCGATGGTCTTGCCGCTGACCGTGGCGCAGTCTTCGTGCAGCCGCCCGGCTTTTTGCAGTTCATGCATGACCGCTGGGACGCCGCCGGCCCGGTGGAAACCTTCACCCAGGTACTTGCCCGCCGGCATGCAATTGACCAGCAGCGGCACGTCCTCGCCGATCCGTTGCCAGTCATCCAGGCTCAGTTCGACGCCCATGTGCCGCGCGATGGCGATCAGGTGCGGCGGACAATTGCTCGAAGCGCCCAGTGCCGAGGCGACGGCAATGGCGTTCTCGAAGGCCTCGCGGGTCATGATCTGCGAAGGGCGGACGTCTTGCAGCACCAGTTCGCAGATGCGCTTGCCGGTGGCATAAGCCATTTGCCCACGTTCGCGGTAGGGCGCTGGAATGCTCGCACAACCGGGCAGCGACATACCCAGGGCTTCGGCCAAGGCGTTCATCGACAAGGCAGTGCCCATGGTGTTGCAGTGCCCCACCGACGGCGATGCCGCAGTGGTCATTTCCATGAAACCTTCGTAGTCGATCTCGCCGGCGGCCATCAGATTGCGCGCATGCCAGAGCACGGTGCCGGAGCCGATCAACTCGCCTTTGTGGTGACCGTCGAGCATCGGCCCGCCGGACAGGACAATCGCCGGCAGGTCGGTTGTTGCCGCGGCCATCAGGCAGGCCGGGGTGGTCTTGTCGCAACCGGTGGTGAGCACCACGCCGTCCAATGGATAACCATGGAGGATCTCCACCAGCCCCAGGTAGGCCAGGTTCCGGTCCAGCGCCGCAGTGGGGCGGCGCGACTGCTCGGCGATCGGATGCACCGGGAACTCCATGGGAATGCCGCCGGCATCACGAATACCGGCTTTGACCCGTTGCGCCAGCTCCAGGTGATGACGGTTGCAGGGCGTCAGGTCGCTGCCGGTCTGGGCGATGCCGATGATCGGGCGTCCCGATTGCAGCTCTTGGCGGGTCATCCCGTAGTTCATGTAGCGTTCGACATACAGGGCGGTCATGTCGGCGTGGGCAGGATCATTGAACCACTGCTCGCTGCGCAGTCGGCGTTTTGGCGTGTCGGTCATGATTCATTTCTCTCTTGTAATTAGGCGAATCGGCAAACGGTTCTGCGTCAGCGGGCGAGCACCCCCCGGGAGGCGAGATTGCGCAGCAGAGCGCTGACGCCAAAGGTCCAGGGTGCGGCGTCAGAGCTGTGGGTCACCTGGTTATGCAGGCTGCCAAGCAATGGGCTGCTGATACTGACCCGGTCACCCAGTTTGTGGGTAAACCCGCCACCGGCATGATCACGGTCTTCTGTGGGGGCGAACAGGGTACCGAGAAACAGCAGGAAACCGTCCGGGTATTGGTGATTGGCGTTGAGCGTCTGGCCCGCCAGGTCCTGCGGGTCGCGGCTGATCTGGCTCATGGAGCTAGATCCATGCATCCGGTAACCGTCTTCGCCTTGTACCTGCAGATCGACCACGCAGGCCCGCACATCATCCAGGCTGAAGTGCTCGTCGAACAGGCGAATGAACGGCCCGATGGCGCAGGAGGCATTGTTGTCCTTGGCCTTGCTCAGCAGCAGCGCGCTACGGCCTTCGAAGTCCCGCAGATTGACATCGTTGCCCAAAGTGGCGCCGTGGATCTGGCCACGGCTGTTCACCGCCAGCACCACTTCCGGCTCCGGATTGTTCCATTGGGAGCCGGGATGAATGCCGATGCGGCTGCCGCTGCCGACGGCGGCGAGAACCGGTGCCTTGGTGAAGATTTCCGCATCCGGGCCGATGCCGACTTCCAGATACTGCGACCACATGCCCTGTTCGATGAGTAAGGCCTTCAGGCGCATGGCCTGCTCCGAACCTGGCACGATCGAACGCAAGTTGTCGCCGATCACGCTTTGCACGGTGGCGCGTATGGCTAGGGCTTTCGTTGAGTCGCCGCCGGCCTGTTCCTCTATCACTCGCTCGATCATGCTGGCGGCGAAGGTCACGCCGGCGGCCTTGATGACTTGCAAATCCAGGGGTGGCAACAACGACGGTTTGGACGGGTCGGCGTCGAGGCCGGTGTTGGCCAGCAGGGCCTGGACAGTGGTGATGAAGGTACCGGGTGTCTGCCGCACCGCAGCCAGTGGTGATTCTGTTTCCAGCAAGTCACTCAAGGTCGCAAAACGCTCCGACAGATCAAACACCCCGTCGCTGCGCAGCACAATGGGCGAAGGCCCGGCAATCCGGCCCGGCACCCAGGCGCGACCAATCAGGGTTCCGGCCACGCCATCGACCGGCAGGGTATTTTCGGGAGTAAGCAGTAGCGACATGGAAAGGTTTCCTGATTCGTAAAGCCTTCACGCTAGGGTGGGTGGTCGATAAACTCCAATGAGATATATTCAGTATTTGATAACGTCAGGTTATTGCTGATCCGAGGAACGCCCATGTCAGATCTGTCCTTTTCCAGCGTCTGCGGCTGGCTCAAATTTCGCCACCTGATGTTGATCGATACCTTGGGGCGCACACGTAATATGCATTTGGCGGCGCAGCAGATGAACCTGAGTCAGCCGGCCATCAGCAAGATGCTCAAGGAAATAGAAAGCCTGCTGGGCTTTGCATTGTTCGAACGGCTGCCCCGAAGCATGCCGCCCACGGCGCTGGGGGAGCATGTGTTGCGTTATGCGCAAATCGCCTTGAATGATGCACGTTCGTTCGTTGAGCAAATCAGCAGCCTGCGCGAGGGCGGTCACGGTTATCTCAAGGTCGGCGGGATTTTCGCCGCCACGGCGGTGGCCTTGCCCGAGGCGATCCTGCAGATCAAGCAAAGGTGGCCGCTGCTATCGATTGAAGTCGTTGAGCAGACCAGTAACCATTTGATGGAGATGCTCGAAGAAAAAAACCTTGATCTTGCGGTGGCACGCTTTACCGATCAAAGCCAGCAGCAACGCTATGACTTCCAGGCGTTGGCCCCGGAGCCGTTCTGCATCGTGGTCAACAGCCGACATCCGCTGGCAAACGCGGGGCCCACTTCCTTGCAGCAACTGGTGGACCTGCCCTGGATTCTCTACCCGGTAGGCACACCGATTCGTGCACGTATGGAACTGGCCTTTGCCGAGGCCGGGGTGGGGATGCCGCGCAATACCATCGACACCATCTCTATGCAGACTTTCCTCCAGGTTCTACAACGCGGACCCATGATCGGCATGCTGCCCAATGCCATGGTCAACCCGCTGCTGGAAAGCGGCCAGTTGATAACCCTCGATACGCCCTTGCACCTGGTGCCGCAGGATTACGGCATCCTCACGCGCAAGGGTGAGCAACTGGTGGGGGCGGCGCTGGAGTTCGCTGACATTCTCAAGGAAAACGCGCGTCTGGCTGCCACATCGTCCACTCAAGAAAGTAGGTGAATCTGCGGGAGCAAGGCTTGCCCGCGATGCCGGCGCCTCGTACTCGCTGACCGCGTCGTCTTCATCGCGGGCAAGCCTTGCTCCCACAGATAAATCTCCTCGGCACAAGTTCGGCACCGGCCGATGGTTATCTCGATAACGACTCGTTATCAGTTAATCCAAAAATGCCATTGGGAAAGAATCAATTCCCGACAGTAGAGTGACCCACTCAATAAAAACAATCAGGCATGCCCACATGCCCAGGGGTGACCTCATGCAAACCGTATCCGAGCATTTACCCGCGCAGTCGCAAGCCAGTGAACTCGATTTTGAGGACCGGACCTACCGCAAGGTTATCTGGCGCATCCTGCCGGTCCTGCTCTTGTGTTACATGGCCGCCTACCTCGACCGGGTGAACATCGGTTTTGCCAAGCTCGATATGCTCAACGAGCTGCAATTCAGCAACACCGTGTATGCCTTGGGCGCCAGTATGTTCTTCTGGGGCTATTTTCTCTTCGAAGTGCCCAGCAACCTGTTGCTGCATCGCTTTGGCGCACGGTTCTGGATCGCCCGGATCATGCTCAGTTGGGCGGTGATCTCCATGGCCGTGGCCTACACCGTGCCGCTGGCGGCCTTCTTCCACCTCGAATCGAGCACGATGTTCTACGTGCTGCGTTTCCTGTTGGGCATCTGCGAAGCGGGCTTTTTCCCTGGCGTGATTCTCTACCTCAATTACTGGTTTCCGACCCACCGGCAGAGCCGGGTGATGTCCGGCTTCCTGCTGGCACTGCCGGTCAGTCTGACCTTGGGTGGCATTCTCTCCGGTTGGCTGATGAACAGCATGCAAGGGGTGCAAGGCCTGTCCGGCTGGCAATGGATGCTGCTCATTGAAGGCATCCCTTCGATCATCATGGCGTTTGTGGTGATCGTCTGTCTGGCCGATAACATCGATAAAGCCAAATGGCTTAGCGTCGCGGAAAAAGCCATGCTCAAGGCCAATCTGCAAACCGACAACCAGGGCAAGGCCACACGGCTGAGCGAAGTGTTTTTCAACCCTCGGGTGTGGTTGCTGGTGCTGATTCTGCTGACCTTCAATACCGGCTTCTACGGCCTGGCGTTCTGGATGCCCTCGATCATCAAGAGCACCGGCATTACGAACAGTTTGCACATCGGTTTGCTGACCGCCATCCCGTACTCGGTGGCAGTGGTGGCGATGCTGCTCAATGCCCGGCACTCCAACCGCACCGGTGAGCGGCGCCTGCACGCGGCGATCCCAGCGTTCATTGGCGGCGTCGGCTTGATCCTCAGTGCCTTCTTCGCTGACAACCTGGTGTTGTCCGTGCTTTTCCTCAGCGTCTCCGCCTCGGGAATCCTCAGCTTGATGCCGATTTTCTGGACCTTGCCGGGGACCGTGCTGTCGGGCGTCGCCGCCGCGGCCGGCATCGGCATGATCAACGCCATCGGTAACCTGTCGGGGTTCACCGGTTCGATGATCACCGCCGTGGCGGAAACCCTCACGGGCAACATCAACAACGGCACCTATGTACTCGCCCTGTGTCTTTTGGTCAGCGGCGGACTGATCCTGGCCATCCCTGCCTCGATGCTCGGCAGGACTCCCAAGCACGCCGACACGGCAGTGCAACTGGAGACTGCATGAATCTGCAAAATAAGCGGGTGTTGGTGACGGCAGCGGGGCAGGGCATTGGTTTGGCCAGCGCCATTGCTTTCGCCCGAGCCGGCGCCGAGGTGTTCGCCAGTGACATCGATATCCATGCCCTCACTGGCATTGAAGGGATTACTGCCATCAACCTGGACGTCACGTCGACCGTTGCCATCAGCGCTGCCTGCGAGCGTATCGGTGGGCTGGACGTGCTCTTCAATTGCGCCGGTTACGTTCACAGCGGCAATATCCTGGAGTGCGACGAAGCCGCCTGGGCGCGTTCGCTGGACCTCAACGTCACGGCCATGTACCGGATGATCCGCGCATTTCTGCCAGGCATGCAGGCGCGGGGCGGCGGTTCGATCATCAACATGTCGTCGGTGGCCTCCAGCATCAAAGGCGTGCCCAACCGTTTTGCCTATGCGGCCAGCAAGGCGGCGGTAGTGGGCTTGACGAAGGCTGTGGCTATCGACTTCGTCACTCAGGGCATCCGTTGTAACGCCATATGCCCTGGTACCGTGGACTCGCCGTCGCTCCGGCAGCGCATCGCGACCCAGGCTGCGCAACAAGGTGTGGATGAGACACAGGTTTATCGGCAGTTCCTCGAACGTCAGCCCATGGGCCGTATCGGCAGTACCGAAGAAATCGCGCAGTTGGCCGTGTACCTGGGCAGCGATGCGTCGAGCTTCACCACCGGTGGCGTGCATGTTATCGATGGCGGCATGAGTATCTGAACCCGGTTTTCACTTTGAATCTGAACAGGAGAACTCCATGAAACTGTTGCGTTACGGCGAAAAAGGTTCGGAGAAACCCGGCCTGCTGGATGCCGATCATCAGATCCGCGACCTGTCGGGCCATGTGCCGGACATCGCCGGACAGGCCCTGGGCCCGGACAGCCTGGCAGCGCTAGCAGCCCTCGATCCGTACAGCCTGCCCCTGGTTGCCGGCCAGCCTCGGATCGGTGCCTGTGTCGGGCAGGTCGGCAAATTCATCTGCATCGGCCTGAACTATGCCGACCATGCGGCCGAGTCGAACATGGAGGTGCCGAAAGAGCCGATCATCTTCAACAAGTGGACCAGCGCCATCTGCGGACCGAACGACGACATCCAGATCCCGCGTGGCTCACTCAAGACCGACTGGGAAGTCGAACTTGGCGTGGTCATCGGTAAAGGCGGTCGTTACATCGACGAAGCCAACGCCCTGGAGCATATCGCCGGTTATTGCGTCATCAACGACGTGTCAGAGCGTGAGTGGCAACTGGAGCGCGGCGGCACCTGGGACAAGGGCAAAGGCTTCGACACCTTTGGCCCTCTTGGACCCTGGCTGGTGACCCGGGACGAAATCGCCGACCCGCATACGCTGGATCTGTGGCTGGAGGTCGACGGGCACCGCTATCAGAACGGCAATACCCGGACGCTGATCTTCAGCGTGCCGCAACTGATTGCCTACCTGAGCCGCTGCATGAGCCTGCAACCCGGCGACGTCATCTCGACCGGCACACCCCCCGGTGTAGGCTTGGGCATCAAGCCCAACCCGGTGTTCCTGCGGCCGGGCCAGACCATGCGCCTGGGGATCGAGGGCCTGGGTGAACAGCGTCAGGTCACGGTGCAGGCGGACTGACGGCTGGGCTCACTGCCGTCTTCGCGAGCAAGCTCGCTCCCACACTGGGATAGGGGTACGACCGGGAGAAATAGGTAGGCTTTCAGGCCGTCTTCGCGAGCAGGCTCGCTCCCACACTGGGATCGGAGTACGAGCGGGAGAATAGGCAGGCTTTCAGGCCGCCTTCGCGAGCAAGCTCGCTCCCACAGGGGGAACGCGGTCTCACCAAGAAACAGGTCGGCTGTCAGGCCGCCTCGCGACGGACGTTGATCTCGGCGCCCCGTTAACCACGCTGGCCGAACGCAGGCATTGTGGAGTGGGCATCCCGGCATGGATGCCGGGATAGCCGCGCTGGGCCATGGATGGCCCTTCGCGGCGGGCCCACGGAGCAATGTCTGCGTTCGGGCATGCCGAGCCTAGGCGAGGCACCGAGTGGTGGGGCATGTACGGGACAACCACATGGGTTACAAAAAAGTGCATTCACATAGGTGACACTTTGATTGAAACATAGCCATTCTTTGCGTCCCTAGCGTTGACGTGACCTAGGATCACCGGACCGAAGATCACATTCCATACCCCATCTTTGATCATCTCCATTCCAATGTTTTGATGCCTGAGCAGATTCCCCACGTATATCCGCAGACCCGCTCGATTAATGATTCCGCAACTATCAGCCAGGTAACACTCAACGTGGCTCGCATAGCCCATTTCCGGTAGTTTTTCCGGGTAAGCTCGGGTTGAGGGTGTATAGCAGGAGGCCGGGGTTTTCTGGCCGAGCGCCTCGTGTCCCCGCTCGTGATTGTAGTGCTGCATAAATCGATCAAAGTGTTTTTGCTGAGCCTCCCAGGCAATGGCTGGCGGTTTGGGAAAAGTACTTTTCAATGTTCGGTGCATGCGCTCATGACGCCCATTTTGATCTGGCCGACCGGGCTCAATTCGCTCAGGAATAATCCCAAGGCGCAACCACCAGATCGACAACTGCGATAACCCTGCACGACCCGTACTGGCAAACGGCACGCCGTTATCGGTGCGGATACGTTCAGGCATCCCGTATTCACGAAAAACGCGCTCGAAGGTTTGCTGGGTCTCCTTGAGATTGGTATTGGCCATGCTCTCGCAGGCAAGCAAGAAGCGACTGGCATGATCCATGATCGTCAGTGGATAGCACCAAACGCCCGCCCCGGTGAGAAATTGGCCTTTGTAATCTGCGCTGAAGAGCTGATTAGGCGTTTCTGCCTTACGCAAAGGCTTGGGGTAGACAGCAACACGCTGGCGTAACGGTCGAGACAGAATCAAGTCCGCTGCCTTAAGGATGTTGTAGATGGTCGTTTTCGACGGCGGATCCTGCCCCGGAAAGCGTTTCATCAGGTCGTTCTGGATCTTTTTAGGACCCGGAACTGTTTCGCCAGTAGAGCGAAACTCAATGATTGCCTGCCTCACAACCAATGGCACCACATAGGTTTGGTTGTGCCGTCGGCGGCTACGTTCGTCGAGCCCACTGGGACCCTCCAGTTCATAGCGCTCGACCCATTTGTAGCCAGTCTTTCGGCTGATCTGATAGTCCTGGCACAGCTGGCTAAAGCTGTGCTTTTCAGACAGATACTCAGCGATGAACATCACTTTGAGGTCCATAGGTTTCAGCTCTCTCCAGGGCATGGTCAGATCCTCGCGAAATCGACCCTGCCAGTTAAAAACTGTTACCTATGTGCGTGAACTGATTTGTAACCCATGTGGGTGAGTCATACCGGCAAAAGCGTTTTGCTTACTTTTGCGCTTCTCAAAAGTGAGCCGCCGTAAGGGCGGAACCCTAAGTAGCCGTTACCGCAGCAATGGATATGTACTCGTGAACAAGGCCAGCTGTAAGGCCGCTATCGCGAGCAAGCTCGCGATAGCGGTGCTCCGGCCCAGCCTCACTTGGAATCAACTCGCCTGACACGCTTCATCACCACCACGAAAAACACCGGCACGAACACCACCGCCAGCGTGGCGGTGATCATCCCGCCGATCACCCCCGTGCCGATGGCCTGCTGGCTCGCCGAGCTGGCACCGCTGGCAATCGCCAACGGCACTACCCCAAGGATGAAGGCCAGCGAGGTCATGATGATCGGCCGCAGGCGCAGGCGTGCGGCCTCAAGCGTGGCGTCGATCAGGTCGTGGCCGTCGTCGTACAGGCTCTTGGCGAACTCGATGATGAGGATCGCGTTCTTTGCCGAGAGACCGATGATGGTGATCAGCCCGATCTTGAAGAACACATCGTTGGGCATGCCGCGCAACGACACGGCCAGTACCGCACCGAGCACACCCAGCGGCACCACCAGCAGCACCGAGGTCGGGATCGACCAGCTCTCGTACAGCGCCGCCAGGCACAGGAACACCACCAGCAGCGACAGGCCCAACAGGATCGGCGCCTGGCTGCCGGACAAACGTTCCTGCAAGGACAGCCCGGTCCATTCCTGGCCCAGGCCTGTCGGTCCCTGGGCCACCAGCCGTTCGATTTCGGCCATGGCTTGCCCGGTGCTGTAGCCCGGTGCCGGTTCGCCGGAAATGCTCACCGCTGGATAACCGTTATAGCGGGTCAGTTGTGCCGGTCCCTGGGTCCAGCGAGCCTGGACGAATGCGGATAACGGGACCATCTTCCCGCTGTTGTTGCGCACGTGGATCTTCAGCAAATCCTCGACCTGGCTGCGCTGATCACCCTCGGCCTGGACCACCACCCGTTGCATGCGGCCCTGGTTGGGGAAGTCGTTGATGTAGGCCGATCCCACCGCCGTGGACAACACGCTGCCGACATCGGCAAAGGAAATGCCCAGGGCATTGGCTTGCTTGCGGTCGACCTCCAATTGCACTTGCGGCGCTTCGGCCAGGGCGCTTTCGCGCACATTCATCAGCATCGGGCTTTTCTCGGCGGCGGCGAGCAATTCGCTGCGGGCCTGCATCAAGGTGGCATGGCCGAGGCCACCCCGGTCCTGCAAACGGAACTCGAAACCGCTGGAAGTGCCCAGGCCATCCACGGGCGGTGGCAGCACCGAGAAGGCCATGGCGTCCTTGATTTGACCCAGCGCCAGGTTGGCACGGTCGGCAATCGACGCTGCCGAATCCTCGGCACCGCGTTGCGACCAGTCCTTGAGGGTGGTGAAGGCCAGCGCCGCGTTCTGGCCACTGCCGGAGAAGCTGAAACCGAGGATGATCGTGCTGTCGCCGACCCCCGGCTCGCCGGCGTTATGGGCTTCGATCTGCTCCACCACCTGCACCGTACGGTGTTTGCTGGCACCCGGCGGCAGCTGGATGTCGGTGATGGTGTAGCCCTGGTCTTCCACCGGCAGGAACGAGGAGGGCAGGCGACTGAACAGCAGGCCCATGCCCACCAGCAGCACGCCGTAGATCAGCAGATAACGGCCGCTGCGTTTCAGCGCATAGGCCACCCAGCCTTGATAGCGGTCGCCGAATCGCTCGAAGCCACGGTTGAACCAGCCGAAGAAACCGCTTTTGGCGTGGTGATCACCTTTGGCGACTGGTTTGAGCAAGGTCGCGCAAAGCGCCGGGGTCAAGGTCAGGGCGAGAAAGGCCGAGAACAGGATCGACGTCGCCATCGACAGCGAGAACTGCTGGTAAATCACCCCCACCGAGCCCTGCATGAACGCCATCGGAATGAACACCGCCACCAGCACCAGGGTAATGCCGATGATGGCGCCGGTGATTTGCCCCATGGCCTTGCGCGTGGCCTCCTTGGGCGACAAGCCTTCCTGGGCCATGATCCGCTCGACGTTTTCCACCACTACGATGGCGTCGTCCACCAGGATGCCGATGGCCAGCACCATGCCGAACATGGTCAGCACGTTGATCGAGAACCCCAGCGCGAGCATCGTCGCGAAGGTGCCCATCAACGCCACCGGCACCACCAGGGTCGGGATCAGGGTGTAGCGGATGTTCTGCAGGAACAGGAACATCACCGCGAACACCAGCAGCATCGCCTCGCCGAGGGTGTAGATCACCTTGGTGATCGAGACTTTGACGAACGGCGAGGTGTCGTAGGGAATCTTGTATTCCACCCCGGCCGGGAAGTAGCGCGACAGCTCGTCCATCTTGTTGCGCACCAGGGTCGCGGTGTTCAAGGCATTGGCCCCCGGTGACAGTTGTACGGCCACGGCGGTGGACGGCTTGCCGTTCAGGCGCGTGGAGAACTGGTATTCCTGGCTGCCGATTTCCACCCGGGCCACATCGGCGATGCGCACCGTCGAGCCATCGGGGTTGGCCTTGAGCACAATGTCGGCAAACTCCTGGGGCGTGTTGAGCTGGCCTTTGACGACGATAGTCGCGGTGATTTCCTGAGTGCTGCGGCTCGGTAATTCTCCCAGGCTGCCCGCCGACACCTGGGCGTTCTGCGCCACGATGGCGGCATTGACGTCGGCCGGGGTCAGGTTGAAGCCGACGAGTTTCTGCGGATCGATCCAGATCCGCATAGCTCGCTCGGCCCCATACAGCTGGGCCTTGCCGACACCGTCCAGGCGCTTGATCTCGTTCATCACGTTACGCGCCAGGTAATCGCTGAGGGCCACGTCATCGAGCTTGCCGTCGCTGGAGGTGAGGGTGATCAGCAGCAGGAAGCCAGCGGAGACTTTGTCCACTTGCAAGCCCTGCTGCGTGACCGCTTGCGGCAGGCGCGATTCCACTGCCTTGAGGCGGTTCTGCACGTCGACCTGGGCCAGTTCCGGGTTGGTGCCGGGTTGGAAGGTTGCCGTGATAGTGGCGCTGCCCAGGCTGCTTTGGGATTCGAAATACAGCAGGTTGTCGGCGCCGTTGAGTTCTTCCTCGATCAGGCTGACCACGCTTTCATCCACGGTTTGCGCCGAAGCGCCCGGGTAGACGGTGTAGATCTCGATTTGTGGCGGGGCCACGACCGGGTACTGCGCCACCGGCAACTGTGGAATGGCCAGGACGCCGGACAACAGGATGAACAAGGCGACGACCCAGGCGAACACCGGACGGTCGATGAAGAATTGCGGCATGGCTTAGTGTCCTGCCTGTGGCCCGGGAACCTGGGCGAGGGGGAGTGGGGAATCGTCGATCCGGACGTGCTCGCCGGGGTGGGCGTGTTGCAGACCTTCAATGACGATGCGGTCGCCGGGTTTCAAACCCTGCGTGACGACCCAGCGATCGTTTTGCGCGGCGCCCAGTTGCACCGGTTGCAGGCTGACTTTCTGCTCGGCGTCCAGCAGCAACACCTGGGCGACTCCGGCGCTGTCTCGCTGAATGGCCCGTTGCGGCACGGTGATGCCTTGGTTGTTGATCGCCTGTTCGAGGCGCACACGGATGAAACTGCCCGGCAGCAGGTCCAGGTCCGGGTTGGGGAACTCGCTGCGCAGGGTGATCTGGCCGGTGCTCGGGTCGACGCTGAGGTCGGTGAACAGCAACTTGCCGGGCAGCGGATAAGGGCTGCCGTCGTCCTGGATCAAGGTAGCCTTGGCCTGGTCCTGGCCGACCGCTTGCAAAAAACCTGCGCGAAAGGCGCGGCGCAGGTCGTTGAGTTCGCGGGTCGATTGCGTGAGGTCGGCGTGGATCGGGTCCAGTTGCTGGATCAACGCCAACGGCGTGCTTTCGTTTTGCCCGACCAAGGCGCCCTCCGTCACCAGGGCGCGCCCGATGCGCCCGGAAATCGGCGCGGTCACCGTGGCATAGCCCAGGTTCAGTTTCGCCCGTTCCACCGCAGCCTTGCTGGCAGTGACGTCAGCGGCGGTCTGGCGCACGCTGGCCCGGGCGTTGTCGTAGTCCTGGCCACTGATCGCCTTGTCATCGATCAACTGGGCGTAACGCTGGGCTTGCAAGCGGGCCTGGAACGCATTGGCCTCGGCCTTGCGCAACGCCGCCTCGGCACTGTCCAGGTCAGCCTTGAACGGCGCCGGATCGATGCGAAACAGCACATCGCCCTGCTTGACGTCGCGGCCCTCATGAAACACCCGTTGCAAGACCACGCCGGCCACCCGCGCCCGGACTTCGGCAACCCGTGGCGCGACGATCCGGCCGCTCAGCTCGTTACTGATCGACAGGGGCCGTGCCTGGACGGTTTCGACACGCACACTGGGCAGCGGGGCGGCGGCTTGCGGGGTCGAGGCGCTATCACAGCCACTGAGCAGCAGTGCCCCGACCAACAGGCCCAGTGTGACGAAAGGAATCTTGGACATGGTACTTCCCCACTATTGAGCCGCCCATGGTAGGGATCCAGGCTCATGGCAGGGGTGAAGCTTTGTAGGCGCTCTGTGAAATTGTGTAATCACTTAAATACGAAAGTGCCCCACCAACTGCTGTTGATGGTTGGCCATGGCATGCAACGAGTGGCTGGCCTGTGAGGCTTCCTCCATCCGGCTACTCAAGGTCTCGCTGATCCCGCGAATGTCACTGACGCGATGGCTGATGTCTTCCACGACAGTGCTTTGCTCCAGGGCCGCGCTGGCGATCTGTTGGTTCATGTGTTCGATCACTTCCACGGCGTCGGTGATGCGCTGCAGCGCCACATGGGTCTTTTCGACTTGAGTGACGCTGTCCCTGGCCTGTTCTCGGCTCAGTTGGGTGCTGTGCACGACCTCCTGGCTCAATTGTTGTAGCGCTTCGATCACCGTGCGTATCTGCTCGACCGAGTTCTGGGTGTTGCTGGCCAAATGGCGAACTTCGTCGGCCACCACGGCGAAGCCGCGTCCCTGTTCACCCGCCCTGGCCGCTTCGATGGCGGCATTCAAGGCCAGCAGGTTTGTTTGTTGGGCAATGGCGCAGATCACGTCCAGCACTTGGCCGATGTGTTGGCTGTTGCCGGCCAGCGCCTGCACTTGTTCGAGGGTGGTTTCCAGGCGTCGGTCGAGGCTGTCGATGCTGTTGACCGCGTTGGCGAACAATTCCCGTCCCGATCGACTTGCGTTTTCGGCGACGGCGGCGGCATCAGCGGCCTGGTGGGAATGACGGGCTACTTCCTGGGCGCTGGTGCTCATTTCATGCAGGGCGGTCGCTGCCAGTTCGACTTCCCGGTACTGCGTATGCATCCCCGCACTGACTGCCCGGGCCACCTGCGCCGACGTATCGGCGGTGTTGCGGGTGTCCAGGGAGGCTTGCTGGATATCGCGGATAATGGGCTGCAACTTGTCGAGAAAGCGGTTGAAGCCCTGTGCCAGATGGCCCAATTCATCGTGACGGTCGTTGGGCAAGCGCTGGGTAAGGTCACCGTCGCCTTCGACAATCGCATCAAGCATATGCGCCACCCTCAGCAGCGGCCGGGTCACGCCGTAAGCGGTGAGCCAGATGAGCAACAGTCCCAAGCCGGCAGCCAGCAATCCCAGGCTGAGGTTGAACCAGTTGGCCTGGCGATGCTTGTCGTCCAACTGGGCCTGCATGTGCAGGGCTGGCGCTTGTACAAGCGTTTCAGGCACGCGTATCTGCAATTGCCAGGGCGCATTGGCGGGAACGGTTTGCACGGCTTGCCGAACGTCGACCGAGGTGCCGTCAACCGCGCCGCTGTGGCCGGCAATTTGCCCGGATGGGGAAAGAATGCTGATTTCGCTGTGACCGGGGTACAAGTCGTTTGCAAGGCTGGCGGCGAGTTGCTGAAGGGTATCGAGGCTGATGTCCATGCCGACGATACCGATGACTTTGCCCTGGTCCAGCAGCGGTATGGAGATGCTGCTCATCAACGTCTTCTGGCCTTCGACCTCAATTGCGTAGGGCTCTGTCACGCAGGTTCGCCCCTGGGTCTGCGGGCAGACGTACCAGGCGTTGGCCGGCTCGCTGCCCGGTGGTGCGGTGTTGGCGCTGATCTGGGCTTCGCTGAGCACCTCTTGCACCAGGTGGCCGGGTTGGCTTTGCGACCAGTACAGGGCAAAGCGACCTTTTTCATTGCCGGCCAGATCGCGTTGGCTAATGAAACCGGCATCTTCACCGACCAGCGCGTCAGGAAGCAGCACCACGTAGAGGCCGAGGACCTTTTCACGGTTCTGGAGGGCCTGGCGGGTCGTGGCGATCAGGTCCCGGCGCAACTGCGCTGGCGTCAGTCGCCCGTTCCACGCCTGGGCGCGCAGTTGCAGGACCTGTTGGGCGAAACCTTCCCCATAGATCGCTGTTTCGCTGAAAAAGCGCTCCACCCGCTGACCATGGGCCAGAGCCTGTGCCTGCAGGCCTTCCAGGGCCGAGCGCCCTAGTAGTTGACTGCTTTGCTGCTTGAGCAGCGTGGCGCCTTGCTGGTTCTGATACAGGGAGGCACCGGTCAATGCCCCGACGACGGCCAGTAGGCACAGCCCACTCAGGAGCGTGATCCGCCATTGGATAGAGAGACGAGCGAAGAACATGCTGAAGTTTTCCTGCGCGTGGGGGCTTTTATTGTTTTGGGCCCAGCGCTGTCTGAACGGTGGGCGAGGTTATCTTGCGGCAGGAAGCGCTTGCCGGTTATCCCGAATCGGCAGCCGTTTGGGCTAATGCGGATCACTCCAGAAAACGCAGAACCCGTGGCGAGGGAGCTTGCTCCCGCTGGACTGCGCAGCAGGCCCAGAAAACAGGGGCCGCTTCGCAGCCCAGCGGGAGCAAGCTCCCTCGCCACGGGAATGTCCTCGGCCTTAATGGGGCTGACCTGTTTTAGGGCGCGGCTTCGGATGCTGCCGTTTTGGGATAGCGAAGGGTTTTGGCAAGGGCCTAGCATCGAATCCAGCGTGCAACCAAAACAATAAGCATCTGGACAGCGGTGAAGCTGGCCGCGCCCCGATCCTACAGCGACTGCCTCATACAATAAGGTCAAGAGAAATGAGTGTGTCTTTCCCGATCAGCAGCTCGACGGAGCTGAAGCGAGGCGCCCTGGGCGTTGGCTTCATTATTTTCTTTGTGATTTCGGCAGCGAGCCCCTTGAGCGTCATCGCCGGCGGTTTCCCCATTGGCATCATGCTAGGCAATGGCGCCGGCACACCGGCTTTGCTGATCCTGGCGCTACTGGTGTTACTGGCCTTCTCGGTGGGCTACACCGCCATGTCCCGTCACATGACCAACGCCGGTGGATTCTATGCGTTCACCGCTCGCGGTTTGGGTGGCTTGGCCGGTGGTGCGGCGGGGGTGCTGGCGATGTTTGCCTACAACATTCTCCAGGTCGGCCTGTACGGCATGTTCGGCGGCGTGGTCAGCGGCACGATGGCCAGCGTCTTTGGCCTGGATTTGCCGTGGTGGACGTATTCGCTCCTGGCGATGGCGAGCATTGCGATTCTGGGTTATCGCAAGATCGACCTGTCGGCCCGGGTGCTGTCGGTAGTGGTCATTGCCGAGTACCTGGCGATCCTGACCCTGGATTTCGCCATTCTGAAAACCGGTGGTGACAGCGGTATCAATCTCGATTCCTTCGACCGCAGCCATGTGTTCAGCGGCACGCCGTCCATCGGCTTGCTGTTCTGCTTTGCAGCGTTTATCGGCTTCGAGGCCACGACTATCTATGGCGAAGAGGCCAAGAATCCGCACCGTACGATACCCATCGCAACCTACAGCTCGGTGCTGCTGATCGGTGCTTTCTATGCCCTGTCGGTCTGGGCGATGGTGATTGGCGTAGGGGCCGACAAAATCGTGCCGACCTTGCAGGCACTGCAGGATCCGACCACGTTCATCTATGGCATGTCCGATCATTTTGTCGGCCCGCACCTGACCCAGATCATCCGCGTGCTGTTCATGGTCAGCATCTACGCCGGGCTGTTGGCGTTCCACAACGCCGCGGCGCGTTACTTCTATGCCATCGGGCGTGACGGTTTGCTGCACAGCCGGTTGGGCACCACCCATCGCGTGCACCAGAGTCCGCACATGGGCTCAGTCCTGCAAAGCCTGATCGCGGCGGTGGTGGTGCTGATCTTCGCCGCGCTGGATGCCGATCCGATCCTTCAGTTGTTCGCTTGGTTTTCCAATCTGGCGACGCTGTGTGTGATCTTGCTCATGGCCCTTACCTCTGCAGCGGTATTTGTCTATTTCCGCGCGCACCCGGAACTGAAGCTGGGACTCTGGCGCGGTCGGATTCTGCCGGGTTTTTCGTGCCTGGCATTGCTGGCGGTCCTGGTCCTTGCAGTGATTCATTTCGACGTGCTGACCGGCGCCAGCCAGCTCTTGTCCTACGGTCTTTGCGCGATCATTCCCGCCGCACTGATCGTCGGCGTGTTCCTCGCCGCCCGATTGCGCAAGGCCTCGCCCGAGCGGTTCATGGCGCTGGGCAGCCACAAGCTCTAGGGCGTCCGCGACATCGTCAAACCCCACAAAAAACAACTGCGCTGTCGTTCGGGACGGTCCGACAGCGCGTGAAAGGAAGGTGTCATGCACGATTATCAAATGCTCATCAATGGGGCCGGGGTCGACGGCGATAACGGTCACTTCGATGTGGTCAATCCGGCGACCGGTACGGTGTTCGCCCGGTGCTCGGCAGGTTCCCTGGCCCAGCTGGACCTTGCCGTCGAAGCGGCGCAGTCGGCCTTTGTCGAGTGGCGCCACAGCACCCACGAAGACCGCCGCCAGCGCCTGCTGAGCATCGCGGCGCAGATCGAGCAGGACGCCGAGTCGCTGGCCCGACTGATTGTTCTGGAGCAGGGCAAGCCGCTGGAACTGGCGCTCTTTGAAGTGATGGGCGCGGTGGCCTGGACGCGCTACACCGCCGAGCAGCAGATCCCCGTGGAGCTGGTGGAAGAAACCCTGAGCCAGCGCATTGAACTGCACCGCAAGCCGTTGGGTGTCGTCGCGTCGATCACGCCCTGGAACTGGCCGTTCATGATTGCCGTCTGGCACATCATGCCGGCGCTGCGTGCCGGCAACTGCGTGATCAGCAAGCCGTCCAGCCTGACCCCGTTGAGCACCCTGCGCCTGGTGGAGATCATCGCGCGCCATGTGCCTCGGGGCGTGATCAATAGCGTGACCGGTGAGCAAGGGTTCGGCAGTGCGATCACCGCGCACGCCGGTATCCAGAAGATTGTCTTCACCGGCTCGACCGCCACCGGCCAAAGCGTGATGCGCGGCGCCGCCAGCAACCTCAAGCGTCTGACCCTGGAGCTGGGCGGTAACGATGCCGCCATCGTGCTGCCCGGCACGCCGGTCGAGGAGGTCGCCGATGACATTTTCCAGGCGGCCTTCCTGAACATGGGGCAGACCTGCGCCGCCCTCAAGCGTTTGTACATCCACCAATCCCAGTACGAGGCCTTTGCCGAGGCCCTGGCCCTGATCGCTCGGCGTCAGGTGGTAGGGGATGGTTTGGCGCCTGGGGTCACGTTTGGACCGGTGCAGAACCTCGAACAGCTAGCGCTGGTGGAGGAACTGGTGGCGGATGCCCGTGCCCATGGGGCGCGGGTGTTGTGCGGCGGTGCCCGCCTGGACCGACCGGGCTTTTTCTATCCGCCGACCCTGGTCGCTGACGTGACCGACGGACACCGGCTGGTGGACGAAGAACAGTTCGGTCCGGTGCTGCCCCTGATTGCCTACCAGGATGTCGAGGACGTCCTGCGCCGCGCCAATGCCAGCGACATGGGGTTGGGCGGGTCGGTCTGGGGCCCCGATGTCGAGCAGGCACAGGCATTGGCCAGTCGTCTTGAAAGCGGCGTGGCCTGGGTGAATTGCCATGCACAAATTCAGCCCAATACGCCATTTGGCGGCAGCAAGATGTCCGGATTCGGTGTCGAGTTCGGCCTTGAAGGGTTGCTGGAATTTACTGGCCAGCAACTGCTGTACGTACGCAAGCGTGAAACAGAATGAGGACTGCAACCATGTACGAGCAATACAAGACAGCACAGAAGAAGTTCTGGCACCCGATGAGCTCTGCGGCGCCAGCCAATCGCTCCAAAACGTTGATCATCGCCCGTGGCGACGGTAACTACATCACCGATATCGAGGGCCATCGCATGCTCGATGGAGTCGGCGGCCTGTGGAACGTGAACGTGGGCCATAACCGGGCTTCAGTGAAAGCGGCCATCGCTGCGCAACTGGACGAGCTGGCTTATTACCAGACCTTCGACGGCATTGCCCATCCCCGGGTGTTCGATCTGGCCGAGCGACTGACGTCGATGTTCTCCCAGGAGAACATGGCGCGGGTGTTGTTCAGTTCCGGCGGTTCCGATGCGGTCGAGACGGCACTGAAAATGGCCCGCCAATACTGGATTGCCAGCGGCGAGCCAGGGCGCACGCGCTTTCTGTCGTTGCGCAATGGCTACCATGGCGTGCACGTGGGCGGTACATCGGTGGGCGGCAATGGGGTCTATCACTACAACCACGGGCCGCTATTGGCCGGCTGTCATCTGCTCGATACGCCCTGGCTGTACCGCAACCCCTGGGACTGTCGCGATCCGCAAGAGTTGACCGCTCATTGCATTCGCCAGTTGGAAGACCAGATCGCGTTGCTTGGCCCACAGACCATTGCCGCGCTGATTGCCGAACCGGTACAAGGCGCCGGCGGCGTGATCGTGCCGCCTGCACACTACTGGAAGCAGCTGCGCGAAGTCTGCGATCGCCACGGCATCCTGTTGATCGCCGATGAAGTGGTGACCGGCTTCGGCCGCACCGGCTGCATGCTCGGCAGTCGTGGCTGGGGTGTCGCGCCCGACGTACTGTGCCTGGCCAAGGGCATCACTGCCGGCTACATCCCCATGGGCGCCACGGTCTTCAACCAGCGCATGGTCGATGCCATCGAGAATGGCCCGGGCTTCAGCAGTGTGATCATGCACGGCTACACCTACAGCGGTCATCCAACCGCGTGTGCCGCGGCCCTGGCGGTACTGGATATTGTCGAAGCCGAGGACCTGCCGGGCAATGCCGGAAAAGTCGGTGCCCAGTTGCTGGAGCAACTACAACCGCTGACCGAGCGTTATGCGGTGGTGGGCGAAGTGCGGGGCAAGGGCTTGATGATTGCCGTGGACCTGGTGGCGGACAAGGTTACGCGCGAGCCGCTTGACCCGGCCAACGGCCTGGCCTCGCGCATTGCCGAGCAGGCGCGCCGGGCCGGCGTACTGGTGCGCCCGATCGGCAACAAAATCGTGATGTCGCCACCGCTGACCCTCACCAGCGACGAGGCCGCCCTTATGGTCGGCGCGTTGGACAGCGCGCTCGCCGACTGCCGCTAGCCTGTTCGCCGGCGCAGTGTCTTGCGCCGGCTCCTGAATACAAAGACAGCCTTCAAAGGCGCACCACAAGGAGCTCCAGCCATGCGGTCTCTATCGCGTATGGATTTTTTCGGCAGTGGCCTTGCCTGTACGCTGGCGCTTTGTGCCACGAGTCAGGTCCAAGCCTATGAGTTGTATGCCGATGAAGACACTCATCTCAACGCCGACATGCTGGCGGTGTTCGGTCATTTCAACAGTCGCAAGAACTACGACGGCAGGTCCGGTGGTTCAACCTGGCGCGAAGGCTTCATCAAGTATGGCGTCAGCGGCGACCAGGGCCTGGCCGGCCGGGGCATCGCCTACGGTGCGTTCAGCCTGGTCAGTTCCGCTACTTGGGGCGATGGCGACCCTTCCGGGAATACGCTTGGGAGCGAGCGCACGACGAAGATTGAAGACGCTTACCTGGGCTGGCGTTCCGCGGATCTTTTTCCCGTGTTGGGACAGGACGGTGTCGATATCTCTGGCGGACGCCAGGTGGTCAAGGTGGGGCGAGGTTTCCTGATCAACGATGACGGGCCAAACCTGGGCAAGGGGCCTGCCGATGGCCGCTTGAATCGAGGGGGCGCCTATTACCTGGCGGCTCGGCACGCGTTCGATCAAACCGCCGTTCTGCGTCTGGGAGGGCAGGACGGCATGCATGGCAGCGTGGCGTGGCTCAAGTCCGATAACCGCGCCCAGGCCGAAACCGAACTCACCGCCGCTACGCTGGATTACACCGCCAAGGCCGGTACGTTGGGCCTGACGTGGATACACGGCATCGACGTTAATGACCGCTGGGCCAGCGATTTCCAGAAGCAGCGCAAGGGTATGGATGTCTACAGCATTCGCGGTGAAGGCGATGCGGGTATCGAAAATGTCAGCCTGGCATTTGAATACGCCTGGCAAGACAAGGACGCCGGACCTGAGAAGGCCTGGTACGCCGAGGCCGGATATACCTTTGCAAGCGTTGCCTGGGCGCCGAAGCTGACCTATCGCTACACCCGCTATTCGCAGAAGTGGGACTCATTGTTCACCGGGCAAAGTACCGGCTATGGCACCTGGTTCCAGGGCGAAGTCGCGGGTAACTATGCCGGGCCCTTCAACAGCAATACGGGGATCCACCATGTCGGTCTGAAGGTCACACCATTGGAAACCCTGACCCTCGGTGCGTTGTACTTCGACTACAACACAGTGCGTAAAAGCAATGCCCTCAACCTCGACGCCCGTGAGCTGGATGTTTATGCCGAGTGGGTCGTCAATGAGCACTTGATCGTCACCCCGCTGATAGGTCTCTACAAACCGGATCGGGACGCCACGACGGGGGGCAATCAAGTGACAGGCAATGGCACTAACGTGTACAGCCAGGTGAGTGTGGCCGTGCCGTTCTGAAACAGGGGTTGTTCGGTAAACCCTGTGGCGAGGGGATTTATCCCCGCTAGGCTGCGCAGCAGCCCCCCATACAGCCAACTCAATCTATCTGACACACCGAGTTGTTTGGCTTTTAGGACTGCTGCGCAGCCCAGCGGGGATAAATCCCCTCGCCACAGAGGCATCGTTTCCCTTTAGTGAGCCGCGCCTGGCTTTTAGCCGACTGCAGGCGGATGTTGCATCCGCTCGGCAATCCTCCGGGTGGTGTCCATCACCATTTCAACCACGGTTTCCTGGCGCAGTAGCTTGAAACTGTCGGTGCTGCCCACGGCCGAAAGGCTGCCCACCACTTCGTCGAGCTCCGGGTTGAAGATCGGCGCTGCGATACCGGTGAGCCCCAGGTTGAGTTCGTCGTGGGTCATGCAATAGCCGTCTTTGCGGATCTTTTTCGCGGCCTTGGAGAAGCTTGTCCAGTCATGGCCGCTGTCGGGGTCGTGGGCCAGGTGTTCTTCGAACAGGCGTTGCAGGCGCCGACCCTTCTGGAAGGCGATCAACACCTTGGATTGCGCACCGCGAAAAAACGGCAGCGGTTGGCCGCGGCCGAATGAAAACTGATAGGTGTCACTGGGTTCGGCGATGTAGGTGTTGATGATGCGCCCGTCGTAGAAAACGCTGGCGAACACCGCCAGGCCGGTGGCTTCGGACAGCTCGTGCATCATCTCGCGGCCTGCCACCAGGATCGGGTCGTACTGGCGCATCATCCAGTCCAGCTCAATGATGCGTGGCCCCAGGCCGTAGCTGCCGGCATCCACCCGCACCAGCAGGCCGGCATCGCACAAGTCCTTGACGTAGCGGTACACGGTCGCCCGTGACAGGCCCATGCGCTCGGCGATGGTATCGGGGTCGATCTTCAGTGTGGCCGGGCCGAACAGGTCCAGGACACTCAGCATTTTGCTCAGACTGCTCATTTCGCTCCTAAAGGGGGAATGGCGCGTAGGGGGCGTTGGGTGAGCACTATAGGTAGCCGCGGCGGTGATGAAAAGCCCGCGTGCTCGCTCAGGAGCGCCTTGTCACGGTAATCCATTGCTTGAGAAATATGAATGGATTTTCAATATTTTGATCTGATAAAAACTGCATTAATATCAATATATGATTTTAATGCAGAAAAACAGCTTGTTTTGTCGATCTTTATGTGTGATAAATCTCAGCCACTGCAAACGCTCGAGCGAGAGGGCTGGAAATGAATGGTGCGCAACTGATAGTGAAGGCGGCGGTGGCGAGCGGTATCGAATACTGCTTCGCCAATCCCGGAACGACCGAAATCCCCTTGGTGGCCGCCATGGCCAGCGCACCTGCCCTCAAGCCGGTGTTGTCCTTGTTCGAGGGGGTATGCACCGGTGCTGCGGACGGCTACGGCCGGATTGCCGGCAAGCCGGCGATGACCCTGACCCACCTGGGGCCTGGCTTTGCCAATGGTATTGCCAACCTGCACAACGCCCGTCGCGCCAATACCCCGATCGTTAATGTCATCGGCGATCACGCGTCATGGCACGTCAATTACGATCCGCCGCTGGCCAGTGATATCCAGGCGCTGGCCGGGAGTGTTTCCGGGTGGGTGCGCACATCGCGCACCGCGTCAGGTGTGGGGGAAGATTTCCAGGAAGCCGTGCGTGCGGCCTGGCAAGCCAAGGGGCAGATTTCCAGCCTGATCCTGCCGATGGACTTGCAAGCCAACGAGGTGGAGCGCGAGCGCGCCTTCACCGCGTTGCAGGCCCCGGTTCGTCGTTTTGCCGGTGACCGGATCGAAGCCGTGGCCCAGGCACTGCGCAATGGCCAGCGCCTGGTGTTTATCGTGGGTGATCAGGGCTTGTCCGTCGCTGGCCTCGAAGCGGCGGGGCGTTTGGCCCAACTGCCGGGTGTGCGGATGTTCGCCGAAACCTTTCCGCGCCTGAGCTATCGCGGTGGTGGTTTGCCTGATCTGGATCGCTTGCCGTATTTCCCCGAGGTTGCCATTGAGATCCTTGACCAATACGACGCCGTGGTTTGCGCCGGGGTCCCGGATCCGATCAGTTACTTCGGTTACGAAGGCATTCCTTCGCGCCTGGCGGAACGTGATCGCCTGCTTTACCTGGCAGAAGTAGGGGACGACGTTGCGGGTGCGCTCACTGCGCTGGCCGATGCGCTTGAGGCTCCGGCTTATGTGCCCACGTCGCGGGCTATCGAGCTACCAGCGGGCAGTGCCGAGCTGACGCCGCAGTCGATCGGGCAGGTGTTGGCCGCCTCGCTGCCGGACGATTGCATCGTCTCCGTGGAGGGTGGCACCTGCGGTTATCCGTTCTTCACCGCTTCGGCCCATGCCGCACGGCATCGGGTGTTGACCAACACCGGTGGGGCCATCGGCCAAGGCATCCCGGTGGGATTTGGCGCCGCCCTGGCGGAGCGCGGCAATACGGTGTTCTGCCTGCAATCGGACGGCAGTGCCCAGTACACCATCCAGACTTTGTGGAGTATTGCCCGGGAGCAACTGCCGGTGGTGATTCTGATTGCCGCCAACCATCGCTACGCGATCCTGCAGAACGAGTTGCGCCGCTTTGGTATGACCGAGCTGGGCCCTGAGGCCCTGAGCCTGACGGTGCTGGACCGTCCTCGCATCGATTGGAAAGCCCTGGCCAAAGGCTACGGCCTGCCGGCCAGCACCGTACACACCAATGCTGAATTGCAGCGCGCCCTGGCCAACGCCCAGGCCGACGGCGGTCCGTGCCTGATTGAAATGGCGCTGTAAAGGAGGAGCTATGAGTCAGATCCAATTGTTACCTGCCGTCGAACAATTCCTGTCACAACCTGGGCGCCTGTTTATCGGCGGCACCTGGCAGGACGCCGCCAATGGTCGCCGGTTTGCCGTGGAGAACCCGGCCACTGAACACACCCTCGCTGAAGTTGCCGAAGGCGGCGAACGCGATGTGGATGCCGCCGTCGCTGCCGCCCGCGCGGCCTTTACGGGGACTTGGGCGCAGCAGTCGCCGGCCCAGCGCGGCCTGCTGTTGTTTCGTCTGGCTGAACTGCTCGACCAGCACCGCGAGGAGCTGGCGCAACTGATCACCCTGGAAAACGGCAAGCCGATCGCCGCGGCCCGGGGTGAAGCGGCCAGCGCGGCCAACATCATCCGTTACTTCGCTGGCTGGCCGACCAAGATCGAAGGCAGCACGCTCCCGGTATCGCCCTCCAGTGGCGCGCCGATGCTCAATTACACCTTGCGTGAGCCGGTGGGTGTCTGCGCGTTGATCGTGCCGTGGAACTTCCCGTTGACCATGTGCGTGTGGAAGCTCGGTCCGGTGTTGGCGACCGGCTGTGTCGCGGTACTCAAGCCCGCCGAACAGACGCCTCTGGTTGCGATTCGCCTGGTGCAACTGATCGAAGCCGCTGGTTTTCCGGCCGGGGTGGTCAACCTGATCACCGGCCTGGGCGTGCATACCGGCGGACCGCTGGCCCAGCACCCGGACGTGGACAAGATCGCCTTCACCGGCTCGACCCAGGTGGGGCGGCTGATTGCCCAGGCGGCCACCGGCAACATGAAGAAAGTGTCCCTGGAGCTGGGGGGCAAGTCGCCCAACATCATCTTGCCGGACGCCGATATCGTCCGTGCGGCCAAAGGCGCCGCCGATGGCATTTTCTACAACCAGGGCCAGGTCTGCACCGCCGGCTCGCGCCTGTATGTGCACGCCAGTGTTCTTGACCAGGTACTTGAAGAACTCCAGCGACATGCCGCCGCCCATGTGCTGGGGCCAGGGCTGGATCCGGCCAGCAGCATGGGCCCGCTGGTCTCGGCCCGGCAGTTGGGCACGGTGCGTGGCTACCTGCAACGGGGCCAGGAAGAAGGTGCCGAACTGATTTGCGGCGGCGACCGGCCGGCCCATCTGGAGCGCGGCCACTTCATCCGCCCCAGCGTGTTTCTCGACCGCGCCGAGCGCGCCTGTGTCGCCCGGGAAGAAATCTTCGGCCCTGTGCTGACCGTCATGAGCTGGACCGAAATCGATGAACTGGTGCTGCGCGCCAACGACTCGCCCTACGGCCTGGCTGCCGGTCTGTGGACCCGCGACTTGCGTTCAGCCCATCGCGTGGCGGCACAACTGAAGGCCGGATCGGTGTGGATCAATTGCTGGAACGTCGTAGACCCAGCCTCGCCGTTTGGTGGTTACAAACAATCCGGATGGGGCCGGGAAATGGGTAAGAACGTGATCGATGCCTACACCGAAACCAAAAGTGTCTTCGTCGATCTCGCCTGAGCCGAACAATCACAAGAGGAACTGCTATGGATCTGGAATTGCAAGGCCGCGTGGCGATCGTCACGGGCGGTGGTATGGGCATCGGCAAGGAAGTCGCGCGTTTTCTGTCCCAGGAGGGATGCAAGGTGGTGATCTGTGCGCGGCGCATGGAGTATCTCCAGCAGGCCGCCGAAGAAATCAGCGCACAGACCGGCAACGAAGTGCTGCCGCTGTTCTGTGACACCAACCAGATGTCGGCCGTGTCCGACATGGTGGAGGCCGCCCACAAGCACTTTGGCCGCATCGACATCCTGGTCAACGGCGCCGCCGCACCGTCCGGCGTGGTGCGCAATGACATTGAACATGCGGGCGACGATGAACTGCTCTCCGACCTCAACACCAAGGTGATCGGGTATTTCCGGTGTGCCAAGGCGGTGACCCCGCACATGAAGGCCGGGGGCTTTGGTCGCATCATCAACATCGGTGGCTTGACCGGGCGCGGCAGCAAGGTCCTTTCGGGCATGCGCAACCTGGCCATCGCCCACATGACCAAAACGCTCTCCGATCAACTGGGCCCTTCGGGCATCACCGTCAACCTGATTCACCCCGGTGTGGTGGATACCCCGCACATCCAGGAGCTGTACGAGCGCGAAGGCGTCAAGCAGGGCAAGACGCCGGAACAGGTGGAGCAGGGCTACATCGACGCAACGCCGATCCGGCGCACGTTGGCGCCCATCGAAATGGGCTGGCTGATCGGTTTCCTGGCGTCGCCCAAGGCGGGCGCCGTGACGGGAGAGTCCATCGGTATCGATGGCGGCCTGACCCGTGGCATCTTCATTTGAGGAGCAACAGTGATGAGTAACGGAACCCTTTTGGTCGCCACTGTGGGACAAGCGGTGATCCGCAGCGCCGACGATGGTCATACCTGGCATCGCCTGGGTCTGGGACAGGATCTGGAGTTTGATGCAATCACTCGATCCCTGAGCGTTCATCCCGATGCGCCTGAAGTGATCTATGCCGGGACCGACGCCGGCCTGTGTGTCAGTCATGACACCGGAGGCCATTGGCAGCGAGTGGATTCGCCATTCAACGGGCAGACCGTGTGGAAGGTTGCAGTGGATCCACAGGATGCGCAGCGCATCTTCGTCGGTACTGGTGCACCTTCGCGCGCCGTGCTGTGGCGCACCCTCGACGCCGGCCTGAGCTGGGAGCGCGCGCCGGTGGATATTCCGGAGTTCTGCGAAGGTGTCAGTCGGCCGCGCTTGCTGGCTTTCGCTTATGACCCGACTGATCGCAACCAGCTCTGGTTCGGCCTGGAGGAGGGCGGGTTGTTCCACAGCCGTGATGGCGGTGATTCCTGGACCCGTGTCGATGATCGGCTGCTGTGGGACTTCAACTCGGACGTCCACAACATCCTGGTCCTGCCCAACCATGGCCAGAAGGTCATCGTGGTGGTGTGCGTCAACGCCGTTTACCGCAGCCTCGATGAAGGGCAAACCTGGACTGGCATCATTGCCCGGGAAACGTTCGGCCTGTACTACGTGCGCGCCATGAACGCACCGCTGGGCAGTGAAAGCACCCTCTACCTGAGTATTTCCGACGGTACGCCTGGCACGACCAGCAAGGTACTCATCTCTCGGGATGCGGCCCTCAGCTGGGAGGTGCTGCCGCTGTCACAACAACCCAACTCGTGTGTCTGGGCCATTGCCTTCAACCCTGGCAACCCTCGTCAGATCGTTGCCGGGACCAAATACGGACACCTGTTCACCTCCGAGAACGGTGGGGACGGCTGGCAGAAGCAGTGGCGTGAGTTCAGTGAAATTGCTGATGTGCTCTGGACGCCCGCCGTGGCGCAGATCAAGTCCGGGCATCAATCCATCGTTAAACAGAACTGAGGTATCGCACGATGAAAATCGAGGTCGTTCGAACTCACCTGTCGCTGTTTGTCAGCGACCCTGAAACCTCGGCACGTTGGTACGCTGATGTTCTGGGTATGCACGAAAGCGCCCGGGGTGACAGCTGGGTCATGATGGCGTTTGGTGCCAAGCATCACGATATCGCTTTGATCCGCGCAGAGCCGGGGGCCCATCAGGGCGGCCTGGGCTTGCAGCACTACGGGCTGGAAATCGCCGGCGACATGACCACCCTGCGCCAGCTCTACGGCATGTTGCTTGCCAAAGGGGTTGAGGTGGTGAAGATCACCGATCACGAAATCGGTAACGGCGTGTACTTCAACGACCCCGATGGCAATCGCATGGAATTTTTTCTCGAGACCGAACATGACGACGCGCGAGGCAAGGCCCGTTTCAAGGCTGCCGGAGCGCCCAGCCGAAATTTTGATCTCGACCCACTTTGAAAGAGACCTGTCCGATGAAAACCGCAAATTTCGCCAGTTACCACATCCGCAAATGGTATAGCTTCGTCGAGGAAACCCTGGCCAACGAAAGTGGCCAGTTGGCCGATGGTGAACCGTTGTTCAAATACGCCATTGGCGCCGTGATCGCCAATCCCTATGCCGGGCGCTACAGCGAAAGCCTGGCCGAGCTGGTCGAGCCATCACCTTTGTTGGGGCAGGAGTTTGGTCGTCGCATCCAGGCACTGGCTGGCCAGCGTGAGATTGTCAGTTATGGCAAGGCGTGTCTGGTGGGCAGCCAGGGCGAGTACGAACATGGCAATGCACTGCTCACCAATCCAGCAGCGGATCCGATTCGGGTGGCATTGGGCGGTGGCAAATCCTGGGTGCCTTCCACGGGCAAGCGTGGCGGGCCTGGCGTGACCATCGATGTCCCGCTGGCCCATAAGGATGCGCTGTATGTCCGCTCTCACTACGACAGCATTTCGCTTTCGTTCTGTGATGGCCCCTCGGCGGACGAGTTGATCATCATCTGGGCCTTCGCCACTCGCGGGCGTTTGCATGCGCGCCTGGGTGGTCTCCAGGCTGCCGACATCAAGGGCAATGATGGCCTGCATTGAGGTGGGTTGACCGTGGAGACCAAACGAATGTCTGCAAACAGCCACTTCTTCACCAATCGCTCGCAGATGCGCCTGCACTATCTGTCGTGGGGCAACCCGTCGGGCATCGCGGTGGTGTTGTTGCACGGGCTGCGCTCCTATGCCCAGACCTGGGATGGCCTGGCTAATGCGCTGGGGGAGCAGTACTGTTGCTATGCCCTTGACCAGCGCGGTCGCGGTTACAGTGACTGGGCGGATCCCTCCAGTTACCGAACCGAAGCTTATGTCAGTGATCTTGAAGATCTGGTGGCGCACTTGGGACTGCAGCGTTTTGTCCTGGTGGGGCATTCCCTCGGCGGAACCAATGCACTGGAGTATGCGCGACTCAATCCGGGCCGACTGCAAGCCTTGGTGATCGAGGACATCGGTCCGGGCTCGTCGGTCAGTGGTGATGGTGCCGAGCGCATTCGGCGCGAGATGAGCCAGACACCGCTGGTGTTTGCTGACTGGGAGAGTGCCGCGCAATTCTGGCGCCAGGCTCGACCTGGCCTGTCGCTGGAGGGGCTGGCCTCCAGGCTGATGTACTCCATGAAGGAAACACTGGCCGGAATCGAATGGCGTCACGACCAACAGGGCATTGCCCAGGCGCGCCTGAGTATTGCTCCGACTGACCTTTGGCCTGCGGTACGGGCACTGGATTGCCCGACGCTGTTCATTCGAGGAGCGCGTTCCGATTTCCTGCCCTTGGCGACCCTTGAGGCGATCAAACAGACCAGTCCATGGGTGCGGGCAGAGGAAATCGCCGACGCCAGTCATTACGTCCATGATGACCAGAGCGAAATGTTCAACCTTGTCGTCATGGATTATTTGTACGACCAACGCCTACAACCACAACAACAAAGCGGTGAATAGCGATGAAGCAGGAGAAAACCCAGGTTGTCATCGTGGGTGGCGGCCCGAACGGGATCACGGCTGCCCATTACATGGGGCTGTACGGAGTCGACTGCGTCGTCCTTGAATTGGCTGACGGCGTCCTGCCGTATCCGCGCGCGGTGGGCATGGATGACGAGGCGTTACGTGTGTTGCAGGGCATCGGCATCGCCGAGCTGGCCGCGCGCGACATGATCTGCAACGTGCCCTTGCGTTACTACAATGCGCGAGGCGTCTGTTTTGCCGAGGTCAAGCCGAGCACGGCAAACTATGGCTGGCCGATGCGCAATATCTTCATGCAACAGTTGCTTGAAACGACGTTGCGCGAACAATTGGGCAAACACGCCAGTGTCGAGTTGCGCCAGGGCCATGAAATGCTCGACCTGGAGCAGGATGCCGAGGGCGTGACCTTGCAGGTGCGCGATGCCGGGGGCGAGCTCTATCAATTGCAGGCGCAGTACGTGATCGGCGCCGATGGCGGACGTTCCAGCGTGCGCAAGAAGCTCGGTATCGAATTGCTGGGGCTGACTCATCCACGCAAATGGGTGGTGATCGACACGGCCAACGACACCCTGGATGCACCTTATACGGCCCTGCATGCCGACCCTCAGCGGCCCTTTGTCTGCATCTACCTGCCATATCAGCAACGGCGCTGGGAGTTCATGCTCCTGGAGGGCGAAGACGAGACCAGGATGTGCGAGGAGGCAACGATCCGGGACTTGATCCGTGGGCATATCGGCGATGCGGTCGATCAACTGGAAATCATCCGGATCCGCGCCTACACCCATAACTCCCGGGTCGCGGCGCGCTTTGTCCAGGGCCGGGTGGCACTGGTGGGGGATGCGGCGCATATTTCCCCGCCATGGGCCGGGCAGGGGCTCAATTCGGGCTTGCGAGATGTCGCCAACGTCACTTGGAAGCTTGCGGCGATTCTCCAAGGGCGAGCGTCGCCGGCGATTCTTGCCAGTTACGATCAGGAACGCCGTGGGCATGCGACCGATCTCATCGCGTTGGCCGACAACATGGGCGCCGTCCTGGGGCTGACCAACCCGCTGATGGCCGGTGTCCGGGACTGGTTGTTCCAGGCCGTCAACAGCGTCGACAACCTGCGTTCGCACTTGTTGGAGTTCAAGTTCAAACCGAAGGCGACCATCACCAAAGGCCTGGTGTATCACGAGCGCGCCGAGCTGCATGAGGATGATCTGGTCGGGCAGTTGTTCATCCAACCCTCTATCGAAGATGCCCAGGGCCAGCGCCGGCGTCTGGACGAGGTGTTGGGGCATTCCTATGCGGTGCTGGGGTATCGGGTCAATCCGAGCGAACCGCTCAGCGAGCAAACCGCTGCCTATTGGGCGCGCTGGGACACGCGCTTCATCCAGATCAATCGTTCGCGCAGTGGCGTGGGGCGCAACCAACCCTTGTCTGCCAATGGTGCCCTTTGCGTCGAGGACGTTGATAACCGCCTGGGCGAGTGGTTTGCCAAGGTGCGTGACTGCATCGTGGTAGTGCGGCCGGATCGTTTTGTCGCCGCGATCACCACACCCGAGCGGCTCGAAGGCGTGTTGCGCAAACTGGCGGAGCAACTCTCATGAGACGCGAAGATGATCTGCTGGTCCGGCTTCATGATGCCGCACAGGCCGTACACGCCTTGCCTTCGTTGGAGCTTCAGGCCTTCGACCTGTCGGCGGGCTACACTTTGCAGCGCGAGGCATTGCGCCGACGCCAGGTCGCTGGTGAGCAGTTGACCGGATGGAAGGTGGCCTTCGCTGGCCGCGCCGCCCAGGACCGTTTCGGTATTGATGAACCGGTATTGGGCGGGCTGACCGATGCCATGGCGGTGGAGCCCGGCAGTACGGTGCCGCTTGCACGGCTGATCCAGCCCAAGCTGGAAATCGAGTTGGCATTTGTCCTGGGGCGTACCCTGGAGTCAGGTTTCTACAGCGACGAGGACATTCTGGCCGCCGTGTCTGAGGTCGCGCCGGCGTTCGAGATTGCCGATTGTCGCTGGCAGGGCTGGCGTTTCGGTGTCGGGGCGTTTCTTGCCGACAATGCCGCCGCGGGGCTTTATTGCCTTGGCTCGCGGATCAGGTTTCATCCTGAGCTATTGGCCCACGTGACCTATCGCCTGGAATGCGACGGGGCGCCCTGCGGCGAAGGCGATGCCCTGGCGCGCGAGGACACGCCCCAGACAAACCTGTGCTGGCTAATCCGGCGCCTGCTGGCCGACGGGCAATGTGTTGAAGCGGGTCAGGTCGTGCTGTCCGGAGCGTTGTTGCCACCCATGGCTATCCAGGCGGGCGAGTACCGGTTGCATATGCTTGGCACGGAACTGGCTTTGGCTTTCCAGGCATAAACCCCAGCCATCGTCAGGGAGGATCGAGCCACTTAAGACAGGCCGACAATAAGAACAGCGCCTCTGAGGAACGATGACCATGCTCGCCGAAGTCCGTACCTTCAATGATCCCCAGCAACACGCCGGTTCCATCCTGGGCTGGCAACAGGTCTATGACCAGCTTGGTCGTGGATGTCTTTCCAGTGAGCTGCGACAGATTTGCGCCGACCGTTTTCAGATTTTCCAGGAAGTGTTGGATAAACGTGTGGTGCAGCGAGGTTGCGCACCAAAAGGGCGATTGTGCATTGCCATGTCGCTGGGCAGCGCGCCGGTGGTCCAAGGGCATCAGGTGGGCGCCCACAGTGTGGTGCTGCTGCGAGATGGAGAGGACTTTGTCTTGCATGCCCCGGAAGGTACGCACTTCTTTGCGGTCAACGTCGACACTGTTCGTTTCGCCAAACTGGCGGCTCACGAATTGTCGGGCGAACAGCTCAAGCGTTTGAAAAGCGAATCGCAGATCAGCGTGGATGAAGCGGTGTTGCTGAGCGTGCAGCAAAGGATCCATCCGTTATTCCGTCACCTTCTGGAACAAGCGGACGCCATCACTCCAGCCTCGGAAAAAATGTTGGAGGAGGTCCTGCTTAACGCATTCCTCGATCTGTTCAGTCACGCCTCTGACGAGGTTCGTGGCCGTCGCGGCAACGTCGCTGTCAGTGCCTATCTGGTCAAACGTTGCCAGGAACTGGTCGTAGACAGTGGTGACACATCGCTGAGCATTCTTGATCTGTGCGAGCAATTACGGGTGAGTCGCCGGACCCTGCAGAACAGTTTCCAGGCGGTAACCGGGATGCGTCCGGTCGAGTACCTGCGTAACTTGAGGCTCAATGCCGTACGGCGGCGCTTGATCACGACCCGTGCGACCACGCTGAATGTCGGTGAGATCGCCGTTGCCATGGGCTTCTTCCATCTGAGCCACTTCGCCGCTCATTACCGAGCGCTGTTTGGTGAGTCACCTTCGGACACTCCCAGGGCTGGATGATTGAGTGTTACCTGGCTACCACTGTGCACACTAATGGGCGTCGCTTGAGCCATTTGGTAGCACGTCTACCCAATTGACTCCGGGCCCATGCATGCCCCATAGCAAGACCCTTTCCTTCAAATCAATCACTTGCACATCGATCCATTCAGTTGGCACGCATTCTGCTTTTTTGAATTTATGGATAATTGGATACAAAAATTCAAAAGGTGCTGCCATGCAATTCGCTCCGAGTTACGTTGGGCGCCCGCCGATGACGGCCGAGGAGGAGGCTTACAACTTCCTGCTGGACGCCATTTGCGGGGGACGATTGCGCAAGGGTGACCGGCTGATCGCTGAAGACATCGCCAGCGAGATCGGTATGAGCCGGATGCCGGTGCGCGAGGCGTTCCGTCGATTGGACGCCCAGGGCCTGGTGACCCTTAGGCCCAATCGCGGGGCCGTTGTCAGTGGCCTGGATATCGATGAGCTGCACGAAGTCTTCGAGATGCGCAGCGTCCTCGAAGGCCTGGCGATCCGTGTCGCGGTAGCCAGGATAGGCGAGCGTCAATTGGCAGCCTTGGAGCGTCTGCTGGACGAGATGGACGATTACCGCGAGGAAAGCGCCGAGTGGGTCAGCCGGCATCGCGCCTTTCATGAATACCTGTGCAGCCTCAGCGGGCGTCCCCGGTTGCTGAAGCAGATCAGTGCGCTCTATTCCCTGATCGAGGCGCCCATGCGTCTATGGCTTGAGCACGTGGAAAAACCGCTGAGTGCGCGCCAGGAACACGCGGTGATTCTCGAGGCGATTCGTACTGGCGACGCCGATAAGGCCGAGGCAGTGGTGCGCGCGCACATCGAAGGCACCGTTCCTGAGTTGATCCAATTTCTGCAATCGAAAAAATAACCAGAGCGGGCCCCGAGCCTGCCGTTGTTTTGACTTTGAGTACTGCCCGTTACTAACTGAACTGGAGTGTCTGGTCATGCATAAGCCTCGCCTGTTGGTTGCCGCCCTATCCTTGGGATTCTGTGCTCAGTGGGCGGTTGCCGCGCCCGTTGTTCCGGAGCGCTTGCTCAAGGTCGACAAACTCGTCTATTGCTCAGGCATGGATTCGCCGCCCCTGGTGTCCTTCGATGAAGCGCAGAAACCCAGGGGCTTGACCGTTGACCTGGGCCTGGAAATCGCCAAGCGGCTGGGCGACAAGAAAGTCGAGTGGCGGGTGATTCCCTTTTCCGGGCTGCTCCCGGCTTTGCTCGCCAAGCAGTGCGACATGATCGTCGACCAGTTGTTTGACAAGCCCGAGCGCCGTGAGGTGATCGATATCGTCAACTACATGTACTCCAGCCAGGCGGTGGTCGTGCCCAAGGGTAATCCGAAGGCAATCAAGACGCTGTCGGACCTGTCCGGGCATAAAGTTGCGGTGCTCAATGGCTCCACCATCAAGACGCTGCTCGACGCCGAGAATGAAGCGCTGACCAAGGCTGGCAAGCCTGGAATGAAACTGGTGGTCTACAACACCGACACCGATGCATTCCAGGCCTTGCGCATCAGCCAGGTCGATGCCTACGGCACCACGGTGGAAACCGCCGGTTATTACGCCACCATGGCCCCCGATTTGTTTGAGGAAGGGGTGCCCGCCTTCAGCCGGATTCTTACCGGACTGGGTATTCGCAAGGACGACACGCAACTGAGCGCCGCAGTGCAGCAGGTGATCAACGACATGCGCAGTGATGGCAGCTACAGCCAACTGCTCAGCAAATGGCATGTCGCCAGTGACACTCTTGATTGAGGTGAGCGTTGATGAACTTCAATTGGGATGTGTTTTGGCAGTACCTGTTGCAGCCCAGTGATGTTTATCTCACCGGGCTCTGGCTGACCTGCGTGATCAGTGTGTTGGCGATGCTGCTGGGCTGCTTCCTGGGACTGGCCGCGGCGTTGCTACGGTTGTCGAGCAATCCGTTGCTGCATTTACCGGTGCGTTTTTATGTGTGGCTGATGCGCGGCACGCCGTTGCTGGTGCAGATTGTCTTTCTCTATACAGCACTGGCGGCAGGGGGGATTTTCCGCTTCGAAGACATCGATCTGTTCGGCCTGGTGATTCCCGGCAATATCCAGGCGGCGATCATTGCCCTGGGGCTCAACGAAGGTGCCTATATGGCCGAGATCATCCGGGCCGGCATCGGCGCGGTGGACAAGGGCCAGTACGAAGCCGGGCGTTCCCTGGGCATGACGTTCGCCAAGCTGATGCGCCGCATTGTCTTGCCCCAGGCGTTCCGGGTCATCGTCCCGCCACTGGGCAACGAGTTCAACGTGATGCTCAAGAACACCACGTTGGTCAGTGTGATCGGCGTACAGGAGCTGTTGCTCAGTACCCAGATGGTCACGTCGGCGACGTTCCGGGTGTTCGAGTTGTACCTGGTGGTGGCGATCTATTTCCTCTTGTTGACCACTCTCTGGGGCTTTTTCCAGCGCTGGCTGGAAGCCCGTTTCGGCCAATCGGACCGACCCTCGTCACCACCGCCGGCGTCGACGCGGATGTTCGGTCGCAGCACCCTGAACCTGTTGAGGGCACGTTAGCCATGGCGCACAAAAGTGAAGAGCTGATCATCGAGGCGCTGGATGTGCACAAGTCCTTTGGCGAGCTGCAGATCCTCAAGGGCATATCCCTGCAAGTACGGCGCGGCGAAGTGGTGGTGCTGATCGGTGCCTCCGGCTCGGGCAAGACCACCTTTATCCGCTGCATCAATCTGCTGGAAGACATCCAGGGTGGGCGCATCCGCGTCAATGGCCGGGCCATGGGCTATCGCGAGCGGGCTGACGGCAGCCTGGTGCGTGAGTCGGAGCGCAACATCGCCCGCCAGCGCCGGGACATCGGCATGGTGTTTCAGCGCTTCAACCTGTTCCCCCACATGACGGCCCTGGAGAACATCATCGAGGCGCCGATCCAGGTGCTCGGGATACCGCGCACCGCAGCGCTGGAAGAGGCGCGCAAGCTGCTGGAACGGGTCGGTCTGGCGGACAAGGCCAACCACTACCCGTCGATGCTCTCCGGCGGCCAGCAGCAACGGGTGGCGATTGCCCGGGCGCTGGCGATGAAACCCCAGGCCATGCTGTTCGATGAACCCACCAGCGCCCTCGACCCGGAAACCGTTGGCGAGGTGCTGCAAGTCATGAAAGCGCTGGCAGAGGAGGGCATGACCATGGTCGTGGTCACCCATGAAATGGGCTTTGCCCGCGAAGTGGCAGACCGTGTGGTGGTGCTGGACCAAGGTGAACTCATCGAGCAAGGCCCGCCGGAGCAGATCTTCAGCCATCCCACGCACCCGCGAACCCGGGCTTTCCTCAGTCGCGTGTTATGACCGTTCCGGGGTGTTCGCCCTGAGTCCCGCCAATGAATCCTTGTGTTGAAGAGTCTTTGCCATGCTGAAATTTTCTGCTCACGAGTACCCTTATCCGTCGCAACGCCAGAGCGTTTTTGCCCGCCGGGGCATGGTCGCCGCGTCCCAGCCTCTGGCTGCCCAAGCGGGCATCGAGATCATGCAAAAGGGCGGCAACGCCATTGATGCGGCCATCGCCACGGCGGCGGCGCTGACGGTGGTCGAGCCCACGGGTTGTGGCATCGGTGGCGATGCTTTTGCCTTGGTCTGGTGCAAGGGTCAGTTACATGGCCTCAACGGCAACGGCCATGCACCGGCGGCCCTGAGTATCGAGGCGGTCAAGGCGGCCGGTCATGAACAGATGCCGCTCTATGGCTGGACACCGGTAACCGTCCCGGGTTGCCCATCGGCCTGGGCCGAGTTGTCGCAACGCTTTGGCAAGCTGCCCTTTGCCGTGTTGCTGCAGCCGGCGATCAGCCTGGCGCGGGACGGTTTTGCGCTGTCGCCGGTGGTTGCCCATCAATGGCAGATCGCTTTGAACGAATTCACGCCTCATCGTGATCAGGTCCTGGATGCCTGGTTCCAGACTTTTCTGATTGACGGTCGCGCGCCACGGGCCGGGGAGATTTTCCGCAACCCGGCTCAGGCCCGTACCCTTGAAGAATTGGCTGCCACCCGCTGCGAGAGCCTGTATCGCGGCGCCTTGGCCGAACGCCTGGATGCCCACTCCCGGGCCAGCGGCGGCTACCTTCGTGCCACGGACCTGCAGGATTATCGCGCCCAATGGGTGGCACCGATCCACGTCAACTATCGAGGCGTCGATGTCTGGGAAATCCCGCCGAGCGGACAGGGGCTGGTGGCCTTGATGGCGCTGAAAATACTGGAGGGCTTCAGCTTCGATCACCGCGACAGCCAGCAGACCTGGCATCGCCAACTGGAGGCCATGAAGTTGGCCTACAGCGACGGCCTGCACTACATCACCGACCCTCTGCACATGCGTGTGGCGGTGACTGACCTGTTGAGCGAGGAGTACAGCGCCTGCCGTCGCGCCCAGATCAGTGAACAGGCCCAGGCACCCAAACCCGGCGATCCCCACGCCAGCGGCACGGTGTACCTGGCGACCGCTGACGGGGAAGGCAACATGGTCTCGTTCATCCAGAGCAACTACCACGGATTTGGCTCTGGCGTGGTGCTGCCTGAAAGCGGGATTGCCTTGCAGAATCGCGGACAGGAATTCAGCCTGGATCCGAGCCACGCCAATTGCCTGGTCCCGGGCAAGAAGACTTTTCACACCATCATCCCTGGTTTCCTCACCCAGAATGGCCAGGCCCTTGGCCCTTTCGGCGTGATGGGCGGTTACATGCAGCCCCAAGGCCATGTGCAGATGGTGATGAACCTGGTGGACTTCGGCCTGAACCCGCAAGCGGCGCTGGACGCTCCGCGCTGGCAGTGGCTTGGTGAGATGAAAGTTGGCATCGAGCAGGGTGCCTCCGGCGACTTGGCCAATGCCTTGGCGCGGCGCGGTCATGAAGTGCAGATCGCCAGTGACCGGACTGATTACGGACGAGGCCAGATCATTCTCCGCGACCCGGTCAGCGGTGTCCTGTGCGGCGGCACCGAGCCCAGGGCGGATTCTCATATTGCTGTGTGGTAGGCACGATGAACCGGCCGTGCTTGCAGGGACTCCCGGGGCGTATGGTTGAGAACCCGGGAGGACGAGCGCCGCCGCAGGCAACACTCCATGACCGATGAAACACTCATTGCGTCGTGATAGCACTCAAGTGAATAAAAACGATTGAAAAAACCCTCTGGACGCTATACACCGAAGGCTCACTGGCATATTGCCTGGCAATCAGTCATTCAATCTCGCCACTGTGGCGCAGGGAGCGCTGATGAGTTTTCGCCCATTGAGCGATCCCCCGCAGCCATCGAACCATTACGGTGTGGCAATTCACCTGCAAGAAAACCCGGATGCGGCCGGCATGGCATACGTTGGCAAGGAAGACGCGATCGAACAATTGCTGGAATCAGCGCGCACCTGGGCCCACACCACCCAGTGGGTGGTTTATCGCGCCGGTGAACAACTGCATCTGCTGGGGCAGGGCGACCCAGGGCAACAGTGGCCGGCCAGCGTTGCGAACGCCGAGTTCGAGACCTTCTGCCGGACCAGACGGTTGTGCCGCTGGCCGACCGGTCGGGGCGAAAGTGTGCTGGGTTGGCTACTGGCGCCAGTCACCGATACCGAGGAGCCGGCCCTCGCCGAGTTTGCCCGATGCCTGGGCATCCAGGTACAGACCAATACCCTGGCCCGGGCCCAGATTACTCAGCGTGTGCTGTATGAAATTACCTACCTGGCCAGTTCCACCCGCGACCGCTCCGTGTTCCTGGTGGGGGTTCATCGGCTGCTCGCCAGCCTGATCGATGCCGAGAACTTTTATCTCGCGCTGTATGACCCCCACAGCGGAAAAATCGACTACCCGTACTACGTCGACATCATCGACGTCGATGCCGTGGAGTCCCAACACTACGAATACCTTGACCCTTCGCGTCTGTCGTTGACCGGCCAGGTGCTGACCTCGGGCCAGCCGTTGCTGATCGATGCCGCCGGCATTTGCGCCGCTCAGGCCGAGGGTCGTTTCTATTGCGTAGGTGATCGTCCCGAATTCTGGATGGGCGCTCCGCTGAAAAATGCCGCCGATGAAGTGTTTGGCATGCTTGCCATGCAGGTCTACGACGTTGCACGCACCTACAGCGCCGAAGACCGCGCGCTGTTTCTGGTAGTGGCCCGGCACGTGGCCATGGCGCTGGACCGGATTCTGCACCGTGAGGGCATGGAAGAGACGGTGATGCGTCGCACGCTGGAACTGTCGGCAGTCAATGACGCGCTGAGGCAGGAAGTGGCAGATCGAGAGCGCGCCGAACACCTGCAGAGTGCGCTATTCCAGATTGCAGAACTGTCGAGCCAGCCTGGCGACATGGCGGAGCTGTTCCAAACCTTGCATGGCATTGTCGGGGATCTGCTGTTCGCGGAGAACTTCTACATCGCGCTGTTCGACGACGCGATCGGTGAAGTGACCTTTCCGTATTATGTCGATGAGCGCAAAACCACCCTGCCTGAGGCACGCCGTGGGTGCCGGGGCCTGACCGAGTACGTTATCCGCCAGCGTCGTCCTTGCCTGATTGATCCTTTCGACGCGGATCGGTTGTCTGCACAGGGTGAACTCGAAGTGGCCTACGAGTCGGTCCGCTTCCATTCCTGGCTGGGCATTCCGTTGTTCGATGGCGATGTGGTACGGGGTGTGCTGGCGGTGCAAAGCTATACCTCCCAGGTGCGCTACACCTTGCGCGACCAGGAACTGCTGACGTTCGTGTCACGGCACATTGATACGGCATTGTCGCGCCGCACGGCCGCCGAAGCGATCCATGCCGCCAACCTCAAGCTCGAAGCCAGGGTGCAGGACCGCACCCGCGAACTGGATCACGCCAACGCCAAGCTGCAACACGAAAACGCCCATGATGCGCTGACCGGGCTGCCGAATCGCTCCTACCTGCAGCAGCGCCTCAATCTGGCCTGGGCGCGGTTCGAGAGCGAAGGCGGGCAACTGTCGGTGATGTTCATCGACCTCGACCGTTTCAAGATGGTCAACGACAGCTTCGGCCACCATTTTGGCGATTTGCTGTTGATGCAGGCCGCCCACCGCTTGCGCAGTTGCCTGCGTGACACCGACATGCTGGCCCGCCTGGGGGGCGATGAGTTTTCAGTGCTGGCGCCCGAGGCGACACTGGAGGTGGTGATCGAAATCGCCGAGCGGATTCTGTCGGTGTTCGACCTGCCGTTTCTCATCAATGGCCACGAAGTGTTTTCGTCGTGCAGTATCGGTATTGTCAGCGCCGACAGTCAGTTTCACCACGAACCCGCGGACTTGCTGCGCGATGCCGATGCGGCGATGTACCGGGTCAAGAATGCCGGGCGCGACAGTTACGCGGTGTTCAACCAGGAAGTGCGTCGTGAAGTCTCGGACCAGGTTGAGCGTGAAGGGCACCTGCGCAATGCGCTCAAGCGTACCGACGAACTGCTGCCGTATTTCCAGCCGATTGTCAGCGTCGAAAGCGGCGAGCTGGTGGCCCTTGAAGCGCTGATCCGCTGGCATCAACCGGGTGGCCGGATCATCGCGCCGGGCGAGTTTCTGCCCGATGTCGAGGGGTTGCGTCTGATCGGTCGACTGGATCTGTACATGCTCACCAGCATCGTGGCGATCCTCGCACTACCGCAACACGCCAATTGGCCACCGGTGCATGTCAATTGCTCCAGCTACAGCATGACGCGCCCGGATTTTGCCGATGATGTGCTGGCACTGTTGGCCCGTTACAACGTCGCGCCGTCGCGGATCTGCCTGGAGTTGACCGAAGGTGCGCTGGTGGCCGAGCCCGCCATTGCCCGATTGACCATGCAGCAATTGGCCGACAACGGCATGTCGGTGGTGCTCGATGACTTTGGCGCAGGATTTTCATCCCTGAGCTATGTGCATCAATACCGTTTCAGCGGTTTGAAGATCGACAAGTCGTTCATTTTCGAACTGACCACCAGCCCCCGCAGTCGCGCGATCGTCCGGGCGATCGTGCGTATGGCCGAATCACTGGACCTTAGCGTGGTGGCCGAAGGTGTCGAAGATGAAGCGACGTTGCTCTTGCTGCGGGAGATGGGGGCAGGGCAGGCCCAAGGTTATTATTTCGCCAAGCCGATGGGGCTGGAGGCATTGCTGGCGACTTCGCTGGTTGGTGGCTAGGTGCGTGGAACGGGCGGTTATTTCTGCCTGAGGGCGGCGATGGACAGTCCTGACACGATGAAGGTCAATCCCGCCCCGAGGTTCAGTCCGTTGGTAAGGCGTGGGCGTTGACAGATGTATTGCGACAGGCGCGTGGCGAAGATCCCCATCAACGAGAACCCCACGGCCGTCAGCAGGGCGAACCAGAACCCGTAGACCAGCATCTGTACGGTGACCGAGCCGAGCGCGGGGTTGATGAATTGAGGGATGAACGCCAGGACGAACAACCCGGGTTTGGGGTTTAGCGCCGCCGAAAGAAAGCCTGTAAGCAAAATGCTTCGCAGTGGCTGTCGTGCGGCGGGCGCGAAGGTTATCAGGCTTCTGGAGCGCAGCACCTTGATCCCGAGCCAGACCAGATAGGCCGCCCCTACCAATTTGACGACCCAGAAGGCAACCGTCGAGGTCTGGATCAACAGCGTCAGCCCCAACGAGGCGGTGGTGACGTGAAACAAAATGCCCAGCCCAGACGACAGGCCGGACACGATGGCGGCCAGGCGACCCTGGCTCAGCCCCCGTCCTATGGCCAGCAGATTGTCAGGACCGGGTGACAAGACCAGCAGCACGCAGGCTGCGGTGTAGGTGAACCAGATATCCATCGGAAACACGGTGAAGCTCCCTGTGAGGTATGAATGGGGTCAACGGATGATGCCCGCGAGGCTGTCCTGGATTGTGGCGCTGGCAGAGACAAGGCCAAGGTCTTTCATTTCTAGCAGCGGTGAACCGGTTCGGCAACTCAATAACGGGCCCCGAACTCCTCGGCAGCGGGGCTGATGGGGGGAGTAACGCTGGGATCAACGACCGTTTCATGAGGATTCGCTTCACCCACTTGAACGTCTGCTACCACGCGGCCTCTGACGTAATGCAGGGCGAACATACGCCGCTCATTCCGACTTGGAGGATAGGTTTACATGAACATTCTAATGGTCCTGACGTCCCACGATCAGTTGGGTGACACCGGCAAGAAAACGGGGTTTTGGCTGGAAGAGTTCGCCGCGCCCTATTACGTGTTTGTCGACGCCAAAGTGACGGTTACGCTCGCCTCACCAAAGGGAGGGCAACCGCCGCTGGACCCCAAGAGCGACGAGGAACAGGCCCAGACGGACGCCACTCGCCGCTTCAGCGCCGATACCCGGGCCCAGGCAGCGTTGGCCGACACGGTGCCGCTGGGCGAAATTGATCCCTACGACTTCGATGCCGTGTTCTATCCCGGAGGTCATGGGCCGCTGTGGGATCTGGCCGAGGACACTGATTCCAAGACCCTCCTCGAAGCCTTTTACGCCGCGAATAAACCCATCGCGGCCGTCTGTCACGCGCCTGGGGTGCTCAAGAACGTCAACGCGCCGGATGGCCATCCAGTGGTCAAGGGCAAGAAAGTGACCGGGTTCACCAACTCTGAAGAAGAGGCCGTGGGATTGACCCAGGTGGTGCCATTTCTGGTGGAGGACATGCTCAAAGCCAGAGGTGGCAAGTATTCAAAGGCGGCAGACTGGGCGAGTTACGTGGTCGAGGATGGCCATCTGATCACCGGCCAGAACCCGGCTTCTTCCGAAGCCGCCGCCAACGCGCTGCTCAAGCGCTTGCAGCAAGAGCAGAAGGCTTGAGTCAGCTCAAACAAGGGCCGGATCGCAACCGACGCGTCGGCCTTGAGGCCGTCGCGCGTTCACCTCGCAAGGGCGCATGCCGTTATGTTCGAATGCACAGTCGCGGACAATCAATGAGACTCGCGCAAGACCTCGATGAAGGCCTGCAAGCCTGATGGGATATAGCGGTGCCCCGGATAATACAGAAACAGCCCAGGAATCCTGGGGCACCAATCCGCGAGGACCTCGACCAGACGAGCGTCTGCCAAAGGTTGCGATACCGTCTGCTCTGGCACGTAAGCGATGCCGAGCCCGGATATGGCTGCATCGACCATGATTTCGGCATTATCGAGGGTTAGCTGTCCTTTGGGCTCGATGACCAAGGATTGTCCGTTCCTGGAGAATTCCCATCTATAAGGTTTACCACTGGGCATCCGGATGCAGATGCATTGATGTCCTGGCAGATCATCCGGCGTAAGGGGGACAGGATGAGTCTTCAGGTATTGGGGGGACGCCACGGTAATAAATCGCGTATCCGTTCCTATCGGCACGGCGATCATGTCTTGGGGGATCGCTTCACCTAAACGGATACCGGCGTCGAAGCCCTCGGCCACGATATCGATCAGACGGCCCTCGGTCACGAGGTCAACCGACATCTGGGGGAAGCGTTCCAGGAATATCGGAAGGGCAGCTTTCATCAAAACGCGCGCGGCCTGTTCGCTGGCATTGATCCGTAAAGTGCCGCTGGGAAGATCCCGGTATTCATTGACTTCCTCAATCGCCAGCTCGAATTCGCGCAACACAGGCGCCAGTCGTCTTAGCAGACGCTCTCCCGCTGCCGTCGGTGAAACGCTGCGCGTGGTGCGGTGCAGCAAACGCACCCCAAGACCGGCCTCCAGCGTTTTCATCATATGACTCAGGGTAGAGGCTGACAGGCCCAACTCATCGGCCGCTTTACGAAAGCTGCGATGAGCAACGATGCGGGTCAGCGCGCGTAAATCGGCAAGCGAAAGGGGCAATTGATTCATGGCTATATTTCATTAGCTCATCCGAACTCTGCCCCATAGTAGCAGCAGTCCGGCTGACGTAGTTTGGTCTCACATCGATGGCAACTCACCCTTCATTCGGAGATCAAGCACATGAGCAAAACTTGGTTAGTGACTGGAAGTTCGTCCGGCATTGGTCTGGCGGTGGTCGAACAATTGCTGGAACGGGGGGACCGTGTGGCGGCTACTTTGCGTAAGCCTCAGGCCTTGAGTCACTTGAAGACACGCTACGGCGAGCAACTGTGGACAGCGTTGCTCGATGTAAACGACGCATTGGCCATCCGCGCTGTGGTTCATCAGGCGTTCACCGAGCTAGGACGTATTGATGTTGTGGTGAGCAGTGCGGGCTACGCGTTGTTTGGTGCGGCGGAGGAAGCCAGCGATGAACAGATCGACCAGCAGTTGCAAACGAATCTGCTCGGTTCTATTCAACTCATCCGTGCCTGCCTACCGTTTCTGCGCAAACAGGGGGGCGGTCGAATTCTTCAAGTGTCCTCGGAGGGCGGGCAGCTCGCTTACCCGAACTTCAGCCTTTACCACGCAAGCAAATGGGCCATTGAGGGATTCGTTGAGTCGGTCGCTCTGGAGGTTGCGCCTTTTGGGATCGAGTTCACCCTGGTAGAGCCGGGCCCGACACGAACTAATTTCGGCGCCGCGCTGGTTCGTCCGCCCGCGATGGCTGAGTACGAGCAAACGCCTGCCGGTGAAGTGCGTAAAGCAATCGCCGAGGGTACTTTCCCGCTTACCGGAGACCCGCAGAAAATGGCCAGGATCATGCTCGAGATTGTCGACGTCGATCCCGCACCCAGGCGTCTACTGCTAGGCAGCGGGGCTTACGAGCGTGTTCGCAATGCCCTGGTCCAACGGCTGGCTGAGCTGGAGCAATATCAAGCGCTTGCAATGAGCACGGAGGTTGACTGAGATCGGCCCGTTTCTCATCCAGTCCTGATCATGGACCCCGAAAAATCAGTGTTCCCATTGCTCGAGCAATATCGAGACAAATTTTTCCGCTGCCGGGGAGAGCGATGCGCCCCTTCGATAGACCAGGCCCAGCGATCGGTTTACCACCGGGTCAATCAACGGCACGCTGACCAATGTCGGGTGATCCTCGGCTGGCATTGCGAGGCTGGGCATGGCCGACACCCCGAGGCCGGCCTCGACCAACCCCAACGATGTAGACAAGTGCTGCACTTCGTAGAACCACTGCGGACGCCAGCTCAAACCCGATAAAGCATGGTCAAGCAGCATTCGGTTGCCGCTGAGACGACCGACACCGATCAGTCGGTAATCGCTGAGCTCAGACCAGCTTACCGAGCTGCGTCTGGCCAGTTCATGGTCGCGTCGACAAGCTAAAACGAAAGGTTCGTTGACCAATGGCACGAACTCGATATCCGGGTGCTGGCCACTCATCATATTGATACCGAAATCGGCTTCGCCACGCAGTACCGCCTCGAGCCCTTCGTTTGCGCTGAGGTCGAGCAGGCGGATGCGGATTTTGGGGTAGCGCTCGTTATAGAGGCGGATCACCGAAGGCAGGAAATAGAAGGCCGCGGTGGGGATGCAGGCCAAGGTCACCCGACCGATCTGGCGCTCCGCCAGTTCGCGAATATTGAGAATCGAGTCGTCGAAATCATCCAGCAAGCGCCGCGCCTTGGGCAGGAAATCGCGCCCGACGCTCGTCAGGCTGACCTTGCGGGTGGTGCGATCGAGCAAGGCAGTCCCCAGGCCTTCCTCGAGTTTTTTCATGCGCCGGCTCAGGGCCGGTTGAGAGAGATGCAACGCATCGGCGGCTTCATGAAAACTGCCTAGTTCAGCGATTTTCACGAAAGATCGTATGTCCTGAAGCTCGTATTCCATGTTCTTTCTCACCGGGCAAGAGCGCTGCGCTGGGAAATCATCGTAAATTAATTCATTCGTGAAACGCAATAATTGCTCTGATCTTTGCATTGGAAACACTTTTAGAACCCTGCCACTCTTGTGTCCAGAACATCAATTATCCAGATTGATCAACAAGAGTTAGTGTTCATGCAGCGAATTCCTTGTGTGCTGATGCGCGGTGGTACTTCCAAAGGGCCCGTATTTCTTGCCTGGGACCTGCCCAGTGCCATCGCCGAACGTGATGAGCTGCTGCTCAACCTGATGGGGTCCGGCCATGAGCTGGAAATCGACGGCATCGGTGGCGGCAGCCCGCAAACCAGCAAAGTGGCAATCGTCAGCCCATCGTTGCACCCGGACGCGGATGTCGACTATCTGTTCGTCCAGGTCATGGTTTCCCAGCGCCGGGTCGATACCGCGCCCAACTGCGGCAATATGCTGTGCGCCGTCGGCCCGTTCGCCATCGAGCAGGGGCTGGTCAAGCCTTCTGGCGATCTGACCCGCGTGCGGATCCGCAACCTCAATACCGGGACCTTCGTAAATTCAGAGGTGCAAACCCCTGAGGGCAAGGTCAGCTATGAAGGGGACACCGCCATCGACGGCGTGCCTGGCACGGCGGCTCCGGTGCAACTGACCTTTCTGGATGCGGCTGGCAGCAAGACCGGCAAGCTCTTCCCGACGGGGCAATCGCTGGACCTGATCGATGGTATTCCGGTGACCTGTATCGACATGGCGATGCCGATGCTGATCGTCGAGGCCAGTCAGCTTGGCAAGCGCGGCGATGAAAGCCCCGCTGAACTGGACGCCGATAAGGCGTTCCTGCAACGCCTGGAGTCCCTGCGACTCAAAGCCGGTCTGGCCATGGGCCTGGGTGATGTCAGTGACAAGGTCATCCCCAAGCCGGTGCTGGTGTCTCCTGCCAAGTCGGGCGGGACGGTCCAGGTGCGCTATTTCATGCCGCACAACTGTCATCGCGCCTTGGCGATCACCGGCTCCATCGGTCTGGCCACCGCTTGCGTGACTGAAGGCAGCGTAGTGGCGCAGTTGCTCGGCGGCATCAGCGAGCCGCGTCTGCAGCAGGTTCGTATTGAGCACCCAAGCGGTGGTATCGACGTCGTACTGTCCTACACCGGCGAAAAGGGTGAGACCATTCGTGCCTCGGTGGTGCGTACCGCCCGCCGGCTTTTCTCAGGTTTCGTCTACGCCACCGCTTCACACCGGCTGGCCGGATAGTCCAGGCAGTCATTGTCGTTTGCATCAGAACAATTCTAAAAATGGGTGATGCCATGAAAGTTGTTAAATCGCTCTACTTCCAGATCATCTGCGCCGTGCTGCTGGGCGTGCTGGTCGGGCACTTCTGGTCGCAACAGGCGATTGCCTTGAAGCCGCTGGGTGATGCTTTCATCAAGTTGATCAAGATGATGATCGCACCGGTGGTGTTCTGCACGATTGTCACCGGCATCGCCGGCATGAGTGACAAGCGCTCGCTGGGGCGCTTGTTGAGCAAGACCATGCTGCTGTTCCTGGCGCTGACGGTGATCAGCCTGATCATTGGCCTTGTGTCGGTCTACCTGTTCAAGCCCGGTGCAGGCATGAACATAGACCCGACCCAGTTGAGCACCCAGGGCCTGTCGCAATACACCGACTCCGCTGCGAAGCTGAGTGTGGTGGACTTCTTCATGCACATCATTCCCGACACCTTTATTGGCGCTTTCAATAAAGGCGAGGTGCTGCCGGTGCTGTTTATCGCAGTGCTCTGCGGCTTTGCCCTGTCGTCCTTGGGCGAGCGCGGCAAGCCGGTGCTGGATGTGCTGGAATCAGCTTCGCACATGGTGTTCAAGATATTCTCCTACCTGATGCGTTTTGCTCCGATCGGCGCTTTCGGAGCCTTGGCCTTCACGGTCGGGCAGTACGGCATCACGTCGCTGGGCTCGCTGGCCAAGCTGATCATGACCCTGTACGTCGCTTGCGCCTTCTTCGTCTTCGTTGTGTTGGGCAGCATTTGCCGTGCACACGGCTTCAGTTTGTGGAAGCTGTTGCGTTATCTGCGCGAGGAATTCCTGGTGGTGCTGGGCACTTCTTCGACTGAACCGGTGATGCCGCGGATGTTGGAAAAGCTCCAGGCCCTGGGTTGCAAGAAGGGCGTCGTGGGGCTGGTGCTGCCAACCGGTTACTCGTTCAACCTCGATGGCACGGCGATCTACCTGTCGCTGGCGGCCATCTTCATTGCACAGGCCTGCAACATCGACCTGACGCTGACCCAGGTCATCACCATGCTGGCGATCATGTTGCTGTCTTCCAAGGGCGCCGCAGGTGTTACCGGCAGCGGCTTTGTCGCGTTGGCCTCGACCCTGACCGTCATCCACGATATTCCTCTGGCCGGTTTGGCCCTGTTGATCGGGATCGACCGGTTCATGTCCGAGGCGCGGGCGCTGACCAGCCTGGCGAGCAACGCAGTGGCGACCGTGGTGATCTCCATCTCGGAGAATGCCTGCGACCGCGATGTGCTGTTGCAGACCCTGGATGGCAAACCCTCCCCGAGGCACATCCAGGCAACGGAGCACGCCTGGGACGACACAAAGGTCGCGAATCACATCTAACCGGTCACGGCTGACCCGACATCACCGCGTTATCTTCCTGAATACCTGCGCCAGGCAATCATTCGAGTGTCGCCTGGCGAGTGGGATGGCGTGCGCCTGAATGTCGGCCAAGCTACTCATAACAACAAGAGATCTGACTTATGCTCGCTTTACTTGGCTTGGCCATGGTGGTGGTCTTCACCTTCCTGATAATGACCAAACGTTTGTCACCGATCGTCGCCCTGACGGTGGTGCCAATAGTCTTCGCGGTGATCGGCGGGTTTGGCGGTACCACCGGCAAGATGATGCTGGACGGCTTGAAGATGGTCGCGCCGTCGGCGGCGCTGCTGTTGTTCGCAATTCTGTTTTTCGGCCTGATGATCGATGCCGGTCTGTTCGACCCGCTGATCCGCAAGATCCTCAAGCGAGTTAACGGTGATCCGATGAAAATCGCCGTGGGCACTGCGCTGCTGTCGCTGTTGGTGGCGCTGGACGGTGACGGCACGACCACGTACATGATCACCTGTGCAGCAATGTTGCCGCTGTACAAGCGCATCGGCATGAACCCGATGATCCTGGCGACCATTTCCATGCTCTCGTTGAGCATCATGAGCGGCATGACGCCCTGGGGAGGCCCGGCGACCCGTGCGATCGCAGCGCTGGGCCTGGATGCCGGCGAGTATTTCGTACCCTTGCTGCCGACCATGATCGGCGGTGCAGTGTGGGTGGTGTTCACGGCGTTCCTGCTGGGGCGTGCCGAACGCAAGCGCATCGGCAACACCCATCTGCAAAGCGGTGGGGGTAATTGCTACATCAAGGCGATTATTGAAGACACGCCGCACAAGCGCCCGAAACTGGCCTACGTCAACCTGCTGCTGGTGACGGCGGTGATGGTTGCGCTGGTCATGGGCCTCATGCACTCGGCGATCCTGTTCCTGATCGGTTTTGTCCTGGCGTTGATGATCAACTATCCGCAACTGGATATTCAGAAAGAACGAATTCTCGCTCATTCGGGCAACGCCATGACCGTGGTTCTGCTGGTGTTTGCCGCGGGTATCTTTGCCGGGATCTTCTCCGGGACGAAAATGGTCGATGCGCTGGCGCAAACCCTGGTCGACTGGATCCCGCCATCCTGGGGCCATCTGTTCCCGCTGGTGGTTGCCATTACCAGCATGCCGCTGACCTTCGTGTTGTCCAACGATGCCTACTACTTCGGTGTCGTGCCGATCCTGGCCAACGCCGCAGCGGCCTATGGCATTGATCCGGTCGAGATTGCACGGGCCTCCATTCTCGGCCAGCCGGTGCACCTGATGAGTCCGTTGGTGGCCTCGACCCTGCTGCTGGTCGGCATGGTCGACCGTGATCTGGGCGACTTCCAGAAAGCCACCGTCAAATGGGCGGTGCTCACTTCCCTGGTCGTGACTGCGTTGGCCTTGCTGACTGGGGCAATCAGTCTGTTCTCCTGATTCTCCAAACCTCTTTGACACCTGACGCCCCATGCCAGTGGGGCGGACGGTCAGCTGCATTCCAAATAACAACAATGAGTAGTTTGATATGACCTCTGTTTATAACCGTGGAGCTTTATTGACTCTCCTGGCTTTGTTGCCGCTGGCCAATGCCAATGCGCAAGGCTTTATCGACGACAGCAAACTCAAGCTGCAATTGCGCAATGTTTACATCAATGAAAATTTCCGCGATGAACATGGGATGAGTGCGCGAGCGGCAAATACCGCCAAGAGCGAGCGCACCGAATGGGGCCAAGGCTTTTTGCTTGATTATCAGTCGGGATTCACGACCGGCAGCCTCGGTTTAGGGATTGATGCGTTGGGCCTGCTGGGCATCAAGCTCGACTCGGGCCGCGGTCGTAGCGGCACCGGCCTGCTGCCTTTGCATGATGACGGCCGTGCCGCCGATGAATTTGCGAGCTTCGGGATGACCGCCAAGGCTCGATTTGCCAAGACCACCGTCAAATACGGTACGTTGCTTCCTAAAACGCCGGTGCTCATTTACAACGATTCCCGACTGTTGCCTCAGACCTACGAGGGCGGCCAGTTCACTAGCACCGACATTGACAACCTTAACCTGACGGGCGGCTATCTTGATCGTTTCAAGTTGCGAGATTCGAGCGACAGTATGCCCATCGTGCCGGACGGCTATCGTGGCGATAAATCAGGAGATTTCAGTTACGTCGGTGCCGATTACAAGTTGGGCAAGACGATTCGCCTCAGCTACTTCTATGGCGAACTGGAGAACTTCTATCGGCAGAACTTTGCGGGTGTCCAACATGATCTGCCGCTCGGCCCAGGCGTGCTGACCAGTGATCTGCGTTACTTCCGCAGCGTTGATAGCGGTTCTGCCTATGGCGGTAAAATCGACAACCATATGCTCAGTGGCCAGCTGACTTACGCTGTCGCAGGCCATACCGTAGGCGGCGGCTATCAAACACTGAAGGGCGACGCCGGGCTGCCCTACATCAGCGGCGCGTCCGTTTATTCTTTCAGCAACGCCGGCATAGGCAAGTTCGTAGAGGAAGACGAGAAGACATGGATGCTCAACTACGGCTACAACTTCGCCGCCCTGGGTGTCCCCGGCCTGACGTTCTCCACGCGTTACCTTAGCGGCGACGATGGGGAGTCCAACACCACCATCAAAGAGTGGGAGCGCGATGCTGAACTGGCTTATGTGGTGCAGCAAGGCTCCTTCAAAGGGTTGGGCGTGAAGCTGCGCAATTACGTCTACCGCTCTGAATTCTCGAGGGGACGGGACAGTAACCGGCTCTACCTTACCTACGATATCGCCCTTTGGTGATCGTTCGTCGCCCGCCTGATGGCGGAGGGGTGGGCGGTCATCGTCGATTTTCCAGGGCCGGGCAGGGTGGCCCAGCAAGGGCCACCAAGCCTGCAACGGTCTACTCCTGAACGCTCACCGCGTGTTGCTGTAGCCAGAAAAATGGCAAACAGCAGCACGAGGTTGATCCAGATCAAACGGCATTCGTTGATCGGCGCCATTCTTTTGATAAGCATGGGGCAGAGATACGGTCATGACAAACAACAGACCCATCAGCGGGGCGCAGGTGGTTCAGGACCGGAGCAAATCCGCATTGCCCGGGTTTTTGCATCTTCGGGGCACACGCTCGAGAAAACGTCAGGCAGCCATTTTGCTGTCGGTTCTGGCGGTGCTGACCTCGGGATATTTCACGGTGTCGTATTTCGCCACCCATGCGATGCAGGATCTGGCAGACACCTGTACCGAGCGTTATGAGCTTGAGCTGGAGAATGCCGATATAGGCCCGCTGCCAGAGGCGCTGCCGCGCTCCTTGTGTGAATGTCTGGCAAGTTCGCTTCTCGACAAAAACGGAATCATGCGTCTGGCATTGGTCGACAGGGGCCTGCTTGAACCGCTGGCCCTTGAACCTGTGACGCAGAAGGACGCTTCGGCCTGCATTGATGCCCTGTGGGTGCCGAATGTCGAACTGGCCACGGGCTTGCCCCATGAATGAAGTTCAACAGGACTAAAAAGCCGCTCTATGCGGCACCTGTCCACCCAAGCAGGAATGCGCAGGGACGCCATTTTTATCATCGGATGCCGAGGTGTGAAATGACTCATCCATTGCGTTTACTGTTTCTTGCCCCCCCTCAGGCAGCTCACTCTCCCGGATTGGAGTATGCCGGCGATCTGGCACGCGCCCTGGGCGTGCCACTGCACGTGGCGATGTTCACTGAGCCCCACGGTGTAGAGCCGCCCGGCCATGCAGTCACCGAGAGGCCCGACATCGTGCGCGATAACTTAATGTCGTCGCGTCGCAAATGGCTGGAAAGTGAAAGTGCGCACCTGCAGGAAAAAGGCGTGGATGTCCATCCAGAGCTGGTATGCGCCAGTTCCTCGGCAGTCGAATGCGTTGCCTATGCGCAGCGTGTTGAAGCGGACTTGATCATCAAGGACATCCAGGAACGCCCAGGCCTGGCGCAGCGCGGTTTGTCAGCACTGGACTGGGAACTCTTGAGCGTCAGCCCGATTGCCGTGCTTTATGTGTTGCCGGGCCCGATTCAGACACCCAGCAAGTTTCTGGTAGCGGTTGACATGGAGTCACAGGCGAAAGGAAACCGCGACAATCATTCGCTCATCGAGGCGGCCAGGCACCTGGCAAACGCCTGCGGTGCCTCATTGCACGTGATCAGCGTTTACGACTGTGCCGCTGCCAGCCACGGTGACCTGTCCCTCTATGAGGCCCAGGTACAGGCGTTCGATGCCTTGGCCAGCCAGCATGGTATTGCCAGCCAGCATCGGCACTTCATTCCCGGCGCTCCGGCGAATGCAATTCATGCTTATCTGCAGCGCAGTGCTTACAACCTGTTGGTCATCGGTGCGGCCGATCATCATACGCAGGCCTCTGATATCGGCTTGACCGCTGAAGGAATACTCGAAGACCCCATGTGCAGCGTCCTGATGATCAAGTTGCCAGCCGACGCAGCGCCGCAGCAGGCCAAACGATACGGTTAGACCGCTGCCTCTATGCCGCTGAGGCCTGCCGGCGGCGTGAAGAACGGCAGCCTTGCTCCGGTTGATATTTATCAACGTCAGGCACCTTCCGACGGCGCAGTCTGAAATGACGCTGGTGCCCGATCCGGCGCAGATGTCACGGCTGAATGTGTAGCTGGCAGTGGCGGAGGTTGAGTTTCACCTGTCTGGAGGCAGATCATGGGCCGGTATCAACAGCTGTTACTCATCACCCACCTGGCCCTGCGCCATTCTCCGGTGATCGACCATGCCGCAGCGCTTGCCAAGGCCAGCGCTGCACGCTTGCATATAGCGGCGTTGATTCCTGCCTTGAACCTGTTGTCGCTGCTTGAAGAGGGTGACCGTGAAAAGACACGCGAGCGTTACCTGCAGGACCACCGCGACTGGTTGGGGGAACAGGCGAAAAAGCTACATGCCAGAGGGGTCGATGTGACCACCGAGCTGGCGTGGGCTGATGACATGGAAAAGGACATCCTGGACCACTTCAGCGAATTGCAGCCTGACCTGTTGATCAAGGAAATCCAACATGAGTCGGTGCTCAAGCGTGCTTTTTTCACCCCGTTGGACTGGCACCTGCTGCGTTACTCACCGGTACCGGTGTATCTGGTGGGCGGGGTTCGACCTGCCTTGCCGCGCAAGGTCGTGGCGGCGGTAGAGGCGTCGCTGGCCGAGCCTGGACAAAATGAACTCAATGATCGCGTTATTCGCCAGGCCTGCAGTCTCGCCGAACAGTGTGATGCTGAACTGCACTTGCTGTATGCCTACGACATATCCCAAGACTACCAAGCGTCAGACACAGGCTTAACGCTGTCGGAGCTGACCCGATGGCAACGCAAAGCGTTGGAACAATCGTTTCTGAAACTGGCCAGTCGATACAACGTTCCGCCTGGCCGCAGGCATTTCGTTCTGGGACACCCGGTTGCGGCGCTGAGTGAGTTTGCCAACACACATCACATGGACGTCATCGTGATGGGCAGAGTCCAGGACCCTGGCGGGGAGAAACTGCTTGGCAGCACCACCGAGCATATCTTGTATCAGGTGCCTTGCAGTGTTTTGGCGGTCTAGCGCAACTGCATCGGGCTCACCCCGAGCCGTTGCTTGAACGTGGTTGCCATGTGCGCCTGGGAATTGAACCCGCAGGCGAGGGCGATTTCCGACAGCCTGGCGGTGGAATCACGCATCAGTGCCCGGGCCTTGGCCAGACGCCGGTCGATCAGGTAGCTGTGCGGGCTTTTGCCCGTGGCGAGCTTGAAGGCCCGCATGAAATATCCTTCGGACAACCCCAGCAAACCTGCCATCGCTGACACGCCCAGCGGCCCTTCAAGATTTGCTTCGATAAACTCATCAAGCAGGCGCATGCGCCGGGGAGTGATAGCGCCTTGGTCCGGTGTCGACAACGCGCTATCACCGGTTGCCCGTTGCGCCAGCGCCAAGGCCCAGGTTTCCCAGTCATCTTCCACGCAGGCACGTAACAGCGCGCCGCGCATTCGCAGCGCGAGGTCAATGGCCTGTTGATCGATGTGATTGTTGAATGGGTGATCCCCGCTCAGGGGGATACCGTCGGTCCGCGTTACGCGCAGGTATTCACCGCCCATGAGCGACTCGGAGAACACGTCGCAGCCGGCGGGAACGAATGCCAGGCCGTTGGGCATGGCCTCGAAAGGATGCACCCGGTCGCTGCCCAAGGCGTGCAGGCCGCGCTGGCTGTCGAAGGCAAACCCGATGGAGGCCTGGGCCGCCACATAGCGGGTCGAGTAAGCGGCGCTGGGCAACAATTCGATCGCCCAGGACCCAGTCTCGACACGGCGGACCGGTTCAGACAAGGGCGATGGCTGTAGGCGGTTTTGATGGTTCATGAGCGCCATAGTAGTGAAGAAGCGGCGCAAAAGTCAGGTCGGTTTTTTGAAAGCCGACCCACGGCGGCGATGCCTAGACTGGCTAACCACTCAGGGAGATAACTTCATGCACCGACTGACTCGTGACGATATTGAACAGGCGGCTCGCCATGTGTACCAGGTGATGCCCGCCACCGCCCAGTATGCCTGGCCCTTGCTGGCTCAGCGGCTGGGCTGCACGGTGTGGGTCAAGCACGAGAACCACACTCCCACCGGCGCTTTCAAGATACGCGGCGGCATCACCTTCATGCATTGGCTCAAACGTGAACATCCCGGTGCGAAGGGCATCGTCACCGCCACCCGCGGCAATCATGGCCAGAGCCTGGCGCTGGCGGCGAGCGCGCTGGGTTTGAAGGCGTTGATTGTCGTGCCGCAGGGCAACTCGGTGGAAAAGAACAATGCCATGCGCGGCTTTGGCGGCGAAGTCATTGAGTGTGGGCGGGATTTTGATGAGGCCCGTGAAGAGGCCGCCCGTTTGGCGCAAGCGCATGACCTGTTCCTGGTGCCACCGTTTCACACGGAACTGGTCAAAGGCGTGGCCACTTACGCCCTGGAACTGTTCACTGCCGCGCCGCATCTCGATACCGTCTACGTGCCGATTGGCTGCGGATCGGGCATTTGTGGCGTGATCGCCGCCCGCGACGCACTGGGTCTGAAGACCCAGGTGGTGGGCGTGGTGTCCCGTGAAGCCGCGGCGGCAAAGTTATCTTTTGAGGCGGGCGAAATACAGGAAACCGCTTCGGCAAATACCTTCGCCGATGGCCTGGCCGTGCGCAAACCGATCCCCGCAGCTTTTGCCCTCTACGCAGCCGGGGCCGCACGGATCGTAGCGGTCAGCGAACAGGAAATTGCCGAGGCCATGCGCGTCTATTACACCGACACCCATAACCTCGCCGAAGGAGCCGGGGCCGCCGCCTTGGCGGCGCTTATTCAGGAACGTGAAGCTCGGGCGGGGGAGACAGTGGGGGTGATTCTGTCGGGTGGCAATGTCGATCGATCGGTGTATGCGGGCGTAATCGGTTAGTGACCGTCAGCCACCTTGCGCTCGATCTCCGCGATTTTTCGACTGAGCTCCTCTGCTTCCTGCTCCTTGGTTTGAGTTGAGGGGGGCGTAGCGCTGTCCTCAAGATTCTTATCGACCGGTTTGCCAGACGTATCGGTCGGCGGGGTACTCGAGGTTGCTTCTGATTCGATGCCGTTATCGCTGTTCATAATCGCGTTACCTCTGTTGATCTACACATTAGAGGCAGGGGTATGGAATGAGTTCGAGATTATTGCAGACGATAAAGCCAGGAACTGACGCCTTTCAAACAGCTTCACCTTGAGCCCCCACAACAGCACCTGTTTACCTACGCCGCTCGGATGGCCTCAGGCCTTGACCTTACTCATCGACACGTTCAACGAAGTCGAGCGGGCAATGACGCTGATGATCGTCAAGGCTGCAATCACCAAACCGGGCGAGGTGGCCAGCAGGACACCGGTGGTGCCGGCTCCGGCCGCCAGAATCTGCCCGGCCGCCAATGGCCCGGCCACCGAGCCCAAACGACCGATCGCTACCGCTGCGCCGACGCCGGTGGCGCGCACCGACGTTGGATAGGAGGGCGGGGCCAGGGCGTAAAGCACCAGTTGCGCAGCCATCACAAACAACCCCGCGGCAAAACCGGCGATGGCCATGGGGATGATGCCCACGGACAGGCCAACCCCGCCCAGCGCTGCCAGCAAGCCGGTGTACACGAACAGCACCACCTTGATGCCGTTGCAGCGATCCAGCAACACTCCGCCGAGCAGGGAGCCGAGGGCGCCGCCGATATTGAAGAGCATCTGTACCAGGCCTGCCTGGGGTTTGCTGAAACCTTGTTCCAGCAGCAACGAGGGCAGCCAGTTGAGCAACATGTACATCACGGTCAGGGTGAAGAAGTAGCTCAACCATAACGCCAGGGTAACGCTGGCGCGACCTTCACCGAACAAGGCCTGGCCGGTTGAAGTGCGCGTCGGGTTGACGCTGTTTTGTTGTTGGCGAAAGGCGTTGGATTCAGGCAGCAGCACCATCATCAGTGGCACCACCAGCAATGGGGCAAGGCCGCCGATGATGAAGGTCGTCTGCCAATGTTCGGGAAACAGCATGGCGACCACCGCCGCCAGTGCCCCACCCAATGGCACGCCGGCATACATGATGCTGATGGCCGTACCGCGACGTTGCTCTCCCACGGCTTCGGCACACAGGGCGATCAGGTTGGGCAGGGCGGCGCCCAGGCCCAGGCCAGTCATGAAACGCACCAGCAGCAGGCCGGAGAAAGAGCTGACGTAGGCGGTGCTGAGCGAGAACACGCCAAACAGCAGCACCGCTGCGATGAGGATTTTCTTGCGACCGATGCGATCGGCAATCCAGCCACCGAAGAAGGCTCCCGGCAGCAAACCGATGATGCCGGCACTGAACACCCAACCCATCATTTTCGGGTCCAGGGCAAAGGTCTGACGCAACCCTGCGGCGGCAGTGCCGGCCGCTTGCAGGTCAAAACCTTCAATCAGAGCGACGATAAAACACAGGGCAATAGTCAGCGTCGTGCGACGTGATGGAGTGTCCATGGCAAACCTCTTTATTGTTTTTGTGAGTGTGCTGACGGGCGCACGCAGGCTTGCTCGCATCCAGCAATGCCAAGCCGCAATTAAGATTAACAAAGATAACTAAAAAGTGAACGCTAACGGAAAATGTTCAAATGCATCGATATAAACCTATTTAAATCAACAGGATGTTGTGTGTTTTTTAGGTTTTATTGGAAATAGATACGAATATTAATGTTCGATTATCGGCCATTGTGGATTGACGGCACCTCCGGCTTTTCCCACTCTCTGGCCCGAGATCGCGGCTGGATGGCTGGCGATCACGTTCAAAAAAACAACAACAATAAGTGGACATAGGACATGACGAATTCACCCCGGGGCGTCCTTGCGACGACCTCAGACTTACCTCTTTGCGCACGCGGTTTCGTCCTGTTGGGCTTATGTGCGGTCACCACTCCAGCGCTGTCGGAAGGTTTCATCGACGATAGCCGCGGCACATTGACCTTACGCAATTTCTACCTGGACCGGGATTACAAGGACGAGGGGGCGAAAACCGCGGCCCGGGAGTGGGCTCAGGGTTTCATCATGAATGCGGAGTCGGGTTTTACCCCGGGCGCTGTCGGCTTCGGCCTGGACGCCCGTGCATTGATCGGGGTCAAGCTGGACTCGTCACCGGACCGCAGCGGCACCGAATTACTGCCGGTATCCAGCAGCGACAAGCGCGCGGCGGATGAATATTCGCGCCTGGCCATGACTGCCAAAATGCGCTTTGCCCAAACCACGGTGAAGACCGGCGATGTGTCGATTTTCCTGCCGTTCGCCTTTGCCAGCCCGTCGCGGTTGTTGCCGCAGACTTTTCGCGGCACCACGCTCAGTTCCAAGGACATCGACGGACTGACGCTCAATACCGGCTATATCGATCGCATCAACAGGCGTGACTCCACTAACTACCAGCCGATGAGCATCGCTTCGCCGAACGGGCGTTTCAACGGTGCGGCCACCTCATCGCACATGGCTTATGTCGGTGGCGATTATCAGGTAAACAAAGACCTCAGCCTGCGCGCCTACCACGCCGAAGTGGCCGACCTGTACCAGCAGAACACCCTGGCCTTGCTGCATAACATGCAGGTAGGCGAGGGCACGCTGACCACTGATCTGCGCAGTTTTTTCAGCGACGAAGATGGCAGTGCCAAGGCTGGCAAGGTTGATAACCGCAACCTGTCGGCGCTGTTCGGCTATCGCCTTGGCGGGCATCACCTGAGCCTGGGTTACATGCACGCCAGCGGCGACACAGCGACGCCTTATGTGTCAGGCACTGAGTTGATGGGCATGAGTGAATTGACTATGAGCTCGGACTTTCTCAATGCCAAGGAACGGACCTGGCAGGCAATCTACGACTATGACTTCGCCGCCGCCGGGGTGCCCGGCCTGAAGAGCCGGCTGCGTTACGTGCGCGGTGACAATATCGCGCTGGCGGCGCTCAATGCCGACGACCGCAAGGAGCGGGAGTTCCAGATGGAGCTGGGGTATGTGATCCAGGGTGGTCCACTGAAGAATGTCGGGTTGATGGTGCGCAAGTCGATCTATCGCAACGACTTCCCGAGCGGCGCGGCATTCCGTGATGAAAACCAAACCCGCTTCCTGGTGCTCTACACGGTGCCGATCTGGTAAGCCGTGGGGCGAGTGGATACCAGCAGTGCGCAAGCGTGGGCTGAGCAGTGCTCAGCCCACTCATGAATTGAGTCGGCCCCGCAGGGCTGCTCGCGACGTAGAGTTACTTTACCCGCTCCCAGATGATGTGAACCTTCGTGCCATCGGGGCGCTGGAAGTTTTCCACCATCCGGTTGCCGTCGACTTTCAGTTGCAGGTCATCTTGAGTACGTGTCGCGCCCACCCAATTCGGGAACGTAGATCCTTCGACGGTATTGCCGGTGAACTCGCCGTTCTGGTCGACGGTATATCGTCCGAAAAAACCGATGCTCCCAGCCATCGCTGCCCGGTTTTCCTCATCGGTTCCTTCGCCCCGAGCGTTGGATCGAAACGCGGGCACTCGCGGATCGGTGAGCACCTCGACGAACGTCAATTCTTCAGTGAACACCAGCCATCCATGTGGGTTGGGGCCGTACGCATCCGATCGGCTGCCCTGGCGCTCAATGGTTGCGCTGACCATTTCCCATGTCCCGACCAGCGGGCTTTTCATGGCGGAAAACGCTGCCGTGCAAACCGAAAGGGCCATGATCGCACCTACCGTCAGTACCGATATTTTCAGGGTCATTGGAATCACCGTTGTTGGTTATCTGAATACTGTTGTAGAGAGTTAAAAACATCACGCATTCATCAGGGCAACCAGGGCAGGCACAGACAGCACGGCTGTGTAATACCCCATGAACTGCACACCGATGTTGAAACCCAAAAAGCGTGAGAGGAAACCGCCCAGCAGGCCGATGGTGACGATCACCAGCAACCCCAGCAGGCCACCTTCCCAGATGCCGATCACCAGGATCAGGCCAACAAAGGTCGAGATCACCGCTTCGTGACTGATCTTGCGCGACACGTAGGAGGCGGCTCTGTGGGCGTAATTCATGGTGAAGGGGTAAGCGATCAGGATGGCCACGACCACCGCCAACACGCCGTAGCCAAAAAACTCCCAGGTGCTGAGCAATGAATGCAGGTTGTTCACCTGGCCTGTCGTCGCGTCGACGCTAAAGCGCGGCGGGGCGTTGAACAATGGCGCTGCCGGGCCTGCTGCGACAGGGCTCAGGGGCAGGCCGAAGGCGATCAGCGGGATCAATGCTTCGGCCAGGTAGGTTGACTCCGTAACGCCGTTTCGAGCGGTGATGACAGTGGTCAGGCGATGGTAGACATGCTTGACCCTCGAACCGACGAGCTCGCCCATGATCACGGTCATGGCCACTGGGCTGAACACAAAGGTCGCGCTGGAGATCACCGCCGTAATGGCCGTCCACATGCTCTGCTTGCTGTCCAGCACCTTGAGCGGATTAGGAAAGAATCCACCCCAGCTTTTTACGTCGGGCGACAGGGAAAACGTGCGCACTTGCTGGCGTCGCATGGTGTCCCGTTCGGCGGGTGCGAGCAGCGAGAACAGCGCGGCGATCAACGGGCCAATTGCGATGCCCAGAAAGTAACTGACACTGAGCTTGACGCCGAACTGCGCGGTCATGGTTTGCAGGCCAACAATGATCATGACGAACGGGATCAGCGTCAGCACGGCCGCCAGACGGCCTTTGGAGAACCACGCGATCGCCACCGCCGCAAGCAGGAACACCCAAGGCGCAGCCTGCTTGATCATGTCACCGAACGGCGCGAGCATCAGCGCGAACAATACGGCCATTGGCACCGCGATCAACGCAGCAATGACCGCCCCGGAAATCATCTTGCGCAGGGCAATGTGGGGTACGCCCAGATTGCGCAGAAAGTTGGCCTCGCGCATCAGTGGCGTCGCCATGGTGTCGCCAGGAATACCCAGTAGCGCCGTCGGTACGGCGTGGGTCATATGTTTGGCGACGGCGCCGGCCAGAAAGAATGTCAGCACGCCGGGGGCAGGTACGCCCAGCAGGACGACCAGCAAGGTCAAGGGGGCGAGGGTAGTGGTTTCATCGCTCCCTGAGATCAGCCCGATCCCGGCAAAAATCACCGCCCCCAGGATCCCCATGCCCAGTGCCATCAGGACCTGATCCATCAGTGGAACGATCATGATTGACCTCCATTGCCACTGACTGCACCGACGCCAACAGTGGGTGTTGCAGCCGGGCTCTTCTCGGGAGCGACAAGGCTTTTCTCGTAATCGGCGAACAGCTCATAAAGGTCCATTTCCCGCAGTTCCGCGATCGTGGCCGGCGGCAGATCAGCCAGACTGCCCAGTGGGCCGTACTCGTTCTGCAACTCAATCAGGATTTTTGCGCGCCAGGCCGGATCAGCCAGATGTTCGATGACATTGCGCTTGGGTTTGAAAAGCAGCGCACTGATGGCGCCACCTGCCAGGCAGCCGACAATACCTACCAGCATCGCGTAGGCGCGGGCCATTTGCACGGAATCCACCCAGCCGACAAACAAGTGCTGGGCGATAAAAAAAGCGCCGAGGCTGACGGCTGCACCGATGCCTATGGAGTAGAGCAGGTGGCGACCATCAACCGTGTCGCCCCATACTTCGAACAGTTCGGGTTTCATAAGGATTCTCCCACCTCCCCTGAGGGGTTTTATTGTTATGAGCGTGAAGAGATGTGGTTGAGTTCGTGACTACGAGCCCGACTCCTGCGCGCGTTTTTGCTCAAGCAGCTCAGCGGCTTTGTCCGAGCGCACGTCCCGGGCTTCGACCATCTGCGCGACCAGCCAATTGACCTCATCGCCCCTGGCCCCCGCCGAAAGCGCAATGTTGCGTGCATGCAAAGCCATGTGCCCGCGTTGTATCCCCTCGGTCGACAGCGCCCGCAATGCGCCCAGGTTTTGCGCGAGGCCGACCGCTACCGCTATCTCGGCAAGTTCCTGAGCGCTCTTCACTCTCAGGATGCGTAACGACAGTTGCGCCAGCGGATGAGTCTTGGTCGCGCCGCCGACCAGGCCGACGGGCATGGGCATTTCCAGCGTTCCCACCAGATGGCCCTTGCAATCTTTTTCCCAGGTCGTCAGTGAACCGTAATGCCCGTTGCGACAGGCATAGGCGTGTGCCCCGGCTTCCACCGCGCGCCAGTCGTTGCCGGTGGCGACGATCAAAGGATCGATGCCGTTCATGATGCCCTTGTTGTGAGTGGCTGCACGATAGGGATCGACGACCGCAAAGTTGTAAGCATCGAGGATGCCTTCAATGACGTCCTCGCCCTTGTAGGCCTTGGTGGTGAGATGTTCTGGTGCAATGCGGATCTGGGCCCGGGCAAGTCGCAGGTCGGCGAGGTTCGACAGAATGCGCAGCCGTACCTTGCCGCCGGTAATCTGCTCCATCAGCGGGGCCACTGCTTCAGCCATTGTGTTTACGGTATTGGCTCCCATTGCATCGCGCACATCCACGATAAGGTGTGCAACCAGCATGGGGCCGCGCGGGCTCTGGGCGAAGGTATGCACTTCGATGTCGCGGCAACCTCCACCTAGCTGGCTCAGCAGTTGATCCTTGCGGTTGGCCAGTTCGATGATTTCGTCCTTGCGGCGCAACAGACTCAAACGGGCATTGAAGGGATCGTCGATTTCCACGATCTGCACTTGCGCGCGCATCAGCGGCAGCGAGCTGGAGGTCTGAAAACCACCGGCTTCGCGTGCCAGTTTGGCCATGAACGAGGCGGCGGCGACCACCGAAGGCTCCTCGACGACCAACGGCACGATGACGTCGCGTCCGTTGATCTGGAAGTTACTCGCGACAGCGTAGGGCAACTCAAATTTTCCGATGACGTTCTCAATCATGCCATCGGCTATTTCCAGGGGCAGGGCGCCTGCGTCGCGGAGTAGGGCAACGTCATCTTCTGCAAGCTCAAGCAGTTGTTGCAAGTGGCTCAGGCGTTCGGCGGGCGACAGGCTGCGGAACATCGGGAGGCGGGAGTCGATACTCATGGTAGCAATCCAGTTGCAGTTATTGTTTTCGAATGCCTGCCACCCTATGCGTATGTGTCCTGGCAAAAAAGGTACAGTTTGGACAGACAGTACCTAAGCTGTACCCTCTGCGAATAATTCATCCAGGACTTCGTACAATGGCGCGACTGACGCTTGCCCAAGAGCTGACGGCCTCCTTGGTGACGCAGATCGGCAACGGTACCTACCGAGTGGGCGACCGTTTACCGTCCCTGCGCGAGTGCATGCGCTTGTTTGGTCATTCGAAAAACACAGTGATCAACGCTTATGAATCGCTGGCCTCCCAAGGACTGGTGGAGGCGCATCACGGGCAGGGTTTTTTCGTGACACGAGGCGCCCCGAGTAGCAGCGAACCGGAAGAACCACTGCCCTTTACCCGGGCGATGGACACCATCTGGCTCATGCGCCAGCAATTTGTCCGTGAGCCGGGTCACTCGCCGCTTGGGGAAGGTTTTCCGCCCGTAGAGTGGCTGATGGATCTGCGATTGGACAAGTTCACCCGTCAGATCATGCGCATGGGGGTGACCACGCTTTTTCGCTACGGCAACCGGCTGGGCAATGCTGCACTTCGTCAACACCTGGTGCAAAAACTGGCGAGCTATTCGATTACCGCCAGTGCTCGGCAAATCGTCACGACCCATGGGGCCAATCACGCACTGGATCTGATCATCCGCCGCTTCATTGCCCCGGGCGATCAAGTTTTTGTCGAAGACCCGGGTTATTACCCGCTGTTCGGCAAGCTGCAACTGCAAGGGGCGCGAATGTTATCCGTACCCCGATTGCCGGACGGGCCGGACCTGCAAGTGCTGGAGCAGCATCTTCTGTTGCACAAGCCGAAATTGTTCTTCCTCCAGTCGGTTGGGCACAATCCGACGGGCTCCGATATTTCCCCCGGCAAGGCTCATCGACTGGTGCAGTTGGCCCATGAGCACAACTTCATTCTGGTGGACGACGACGCTTTGGCAGATTTCAAGCCCGCGTCGGCCATCAAGGTGTCTGCGCTGGATCAGTTGAACCGTTCACTGTACGTGGGCAGTTTTTCCAAATCGGTTTCCGCGGCATTGAGGGTGGGGTTTATCGCCGGGAGCAAGGACGTCATCGATGAACTGGGTGATCTGAAAATGCTCCTGCATACCAGCACCTCGGAGCTGTGTGAGCGAACCATTGATGTCATCCTGACCGAGGGGCATTTTCTGCGACATCAGATCCGCCTCCAGGAGCGGCTCAAGAGTGCCACTGCGGCAGGTTTGCAAATGCTCGATGAGATAGGCGCCGAGGTGTTCTTCCGACCAGAGCAGAGTCTGTATTTGTGGGCCAGGTTCGCCCACATTGACGACGCCAGGGAGCTGACCCGGCAACTACTGCCGAAGGGATTCATGATTGCTCCCGGCCATATTTTTTCACCGGAGCAGTCGCGTATAAATCCCTGGACCAGATTGAATGTCGCGTACCTGAATGACCCGTTGCTTAAAGCCGAGTTGAGTGGCTGAGGGCGCACCGCTCATGCTGCTAAGGCTGGGTTTGCGTTCCGGTCGAGACCACACTTTCGTTCCGATCTACGCCCCGCGCCTCGGCAGGCACCCATAGGCGTTCGCTGCGACATTTGAATTTCACACCTTTGCGCGGCGCCATCGTCCTGGCTGAGTCCATGCACACAGCCCTGGACGCATAAGTCGGCCCCGGCTGTCGCTCTTCTACACAACCTTCAACGCCGCTGCAGATAGCCATAACCACAAAATAAACAGTCATCATCCTGAATGCTCCTATAGAGCGATGCGATCAATACATCTGCGTCAGGCCTGAAAATGCTGGCTGTGACAGACGGATGATGAGCCTGCATTCAAATCCCCAGCAATGGCTTGCACGGGCCAATCGTCGGAAAAATGTCGTTAGTTCAGGTTTATTCAGATTTGGATTTTTCGACGCCAATTCGTTGGCGTTTTTTGCCGCTTCAGTGGGTATTCCCTATGGGAAAAGCTGCGTGGCAAAGGAGCGTGGGCGGTAGCGCGGCTCACTCGAAAAGATTGTAATGGGAGCAGCCCGCGTTTAAGGTGCGCGCGTGATTTTTGAGCGGTCACGCGCTCCAAGGCGAATACAAGACGGGACCGTGGGCAACGGTATTGAACAGGAGCAGCCGTTGAACGAGCAGACATTGTCCCAGCGCCTGGAGCGTGTGGCCGCGCATATACCCGCAGGTGCGCGCCTGGCCGATATCGGCTCGGATCACGGCTACCTGCCGGTGGCATTGATGCGCCGTGGTGTGATTGCGACAGCGGTGGCTGGCGAGGTGGCGTTGACGCCGTTTCGTTCGGCTGAACGCACCGTGCGCGAGAACGGTTTTACCCAGCAGGTCATTGTCCGCCTGGCCGACGGCCTGGCGGCGATCGAGCCAGGAGACGGGATCACGGCAGTCAGCCTGTGCGGCATGGGCGGCGAGACGATCCGCGACATTCTCGCTGGCGGCCAGGCGCACCTGAGCGGTGAGGAACGGCTGATCCTGCAGCCCAACGGCGGCGAGCAGCCACTGCGTCAATGGCTGATGGAAAATGGTTATCGCATCTGCTTCGAAGAAGTGCTGCGGGAAAACCGCTTCTACTACGAAATCATCGTCGCCGAGCGCGCCGGCCCGGTGACGTACACCGCGCAGGAGCTGTACTTCGGGCCATTGCAGATGCGCGCCCGCAGCCCGGCGTTCCTGGCCAAGTGGCAGCGCATGCTGCGCCTCAAACAGCGGACCCTGACTCACTTCGCCCGGGCGCGACAAGCCGTGCCCGAGCAGAAGGTGCAGGACATCGCTTTGCAAACCCGCTGGATCACCGAGCTGCTGGCCTGAGTCCGGTACTCGGAAAATAACGAAGCAATCATCCCTCGTCGACCTCGTCACCGCCCCCGGAAAACTTCGATATGAGCGTTAAGCGGTCGCAAGGGCTTGCCCCTGTCATGTGAACCTTCCGCCCATGCAGCGCTCACTTGTTAAGTCGCCGCGTTGAGTGATCGCGCTGTCTCATTGCCGATAAGGAATTCGCATGCACCCAACTTCGCCAACCATCACCCTGGATTACCCTGTCGAACGTGAGCTGAGCCTGCGAGCGGTCAGTACGGGAATCGTGATTGGTATCCTGTTGACGCCTTCCAATGTGTACGCGGGCCTCAAGATTGGCTGGTCGTTCAACATGTCGATCATTGCCTTGCTGATCGGCTATGGCATCTGGCAAGGCCTGGCCAAGCGTTCGGCCGTTCAACTGCCCTGGACGCTGCACGAAAGCAACATCAACCAGACCGTGGCCTCGGCCGCAGCGTCAATCATTTCCGGTGGGCTGGTTGCGCCCATCCCGGCCTACACCTTATTGACCGGTCAACAGTTGGACGTCATCCCGATGATCGCCTGGGTGTTCTCGGTGAGCTTCCTGGGGATCTGGATCGCCTGGTACCTGCGACCCTCGCTGCTCAATGACAAAGCACTGAAATTCCCCGAAGGCATGGCGACCCTGGAGACCCTTCTGCACATCTACAACCAGGGCCACGAAGCGGCGAAGCGCTTGAAGGTGCTGCTCAGCGCTGCGCTGCTGTCCGGGCTGGTCAAGTGGGTCGATACCTTCATCTGGGCTTTCCCGCGCTGGTCGCCGACCCCGCAGTTGGAACGCCTGACGTTTACCGCGGACCCTTCGCTGTTGTTGGTGGGTTTCGGCGGGATCATCGGGATTCGCGTTGGCCTGACCCTGCTGCTTGGCGCCTTGTTGGCGTGGGGTGGATTGGCGCCGTGGCTGCTGGGGCAAGGCTTGGTGCAACTGCCGCCGGACAGCAGTGGCCCGCAGTTCGCGGCGCTGGTGGAGTGGCTGCTGTGGCCGGGCGTGAGTCTGATGGTCTGCTCGACCCTGACCTCTTTGGCGATTCGCTTGTGGGCATTGCACAAGTCCACCAAGGCGGGCGGCGGGACGACTTGGGTGGTGCCCAAGACCGGACCTGCCAGCGGTTTCCTGGTGGCTATCGTGTTGGTGGTGAGCCTGCAAGCGCTGTTGTTTGGTATCAACCCCTGGATGGCGTTGTTGACCATTCCCTTGGCCATCTGCCTGGCTGCCGTGGCCGCCCGGGTGGTGGGGGCCACGGGCATTGCGCCCATCGGCGCCATCGGACAATTGTCCCAACTGAGTTTTGGCATCGTCGCCCCGGGGCAGGTGCCGATCAATTTGATGAGCGCCAACACCGCTGGCGGTTCGGCTGGGCAATGCACGGACTTGATGAACGACTTCAAGGTGGGCCGTGCGATTGGCGCCACACCCCACAAGCAGTTGATCGCCCAGACCCTGGGGATTTTCGTTGGAAGCATCGTTGGGGTATTGGCCTACCTGGCCCTGATCCCGGACCCGCAATCGATGCTGCTCACCCAAGAGTGGCCGGCTCCGGCGGTCGCCACTTGGAAAGCCGTGGCGCAAACCCTGACCCTGGGGCTGGACTCGCTGTCAGCAAGCATTCGCTGGGCGGTCATCATCGGCGCCGTGGCCGGCTTGTTGCTGGGGATTCTCGACAGCGTACTGCCCACCCACCGGGCCCGTTATTTGCCAAGCACGGCGGCTTTGGGCCTGGCGTTCGTCTTGCCGGCCTCGGTGTCGCTGATGATGGCCTTCGGCGCGGTACTCACTTGGCTGGTGAGCTACCGCTGGGCGAGCCTTACAGAACGCTTTGCCATCACCGCGGCGGCGGGGTTGATTGCCGGGGAGAGCATTACCGGGGTGGGGGCGTCGCTGTGGCAGATGGTTGGGAATGGCGGATGATCTCAAACCGGCACGCATGAATGAGCGGGTATTTTCCCGCCTGCAACCGTACTGAGAAGGAGACAACATGATTGCTCGCTGGCGCTGGCTGTTGACGCAGCTGACTAAACAGCTGTGGTTCAAGGCTACGTTGTTTTCGCTGCTGGGCGTGGTCACGGCGTTGCTGGCCATCGCGCTCAAGGAATGGATTCCGTTCTCCTTGTCTGCCCGGATAGGCGCCGATGCCGTCGACAACATCCTTGGCATCATCGCTTCCAGCATGCTCGCGGTGACCACCTTCTCTTTGAGCATCATGGTTGCGGCGTATGGCGCAGCAAGTACGGGCGCCACGCCCCGTGCCACAACGCTGGTGATTGAAGACACCACGACGCAGAACGCACTCGCCACTTTTATCGGCTCTTTCTTGTTCAGTCTGGTCGGCATTATCGCGCTGAGTACCGGCGCTTACGGCGGGCAAGGGCGCGTCTTGCTGTTCGCAGTGACGATCGGCGTGGTGATTCTGATCGTGTACATGCTTTTGCGCTGGATCAATCATCTGTCCAAACTGGGGCGGGTCGGCGAGACGATTGATCGCGTAGAGAAGGCGACCATCGCCGCGATCAACCATCGAGTTCGATGGCCGTTTCTTGGCGGTTGTGCATACCCCGACGGCTGGGTCATGCCGTCGCCTGCGCGACCGGTCGTCAGCGGCACCACCGGTTATGTCCAGCATATCGATGTACAGGCACTCAATGAGGTTGCCAGGGGTTGCGAGGCGCAGTTATTCCTGGAGATCTTGCCCGGAAGTTTTGTCCACCCGGGTATGCCGCTTGTCCATATCGCGCGAGCCAGCGAGGAAGGGCTCGACGGGGACGACCCGCTCGCCAGTAAAGTTCTCGCCTGCCTGAGCATCGGCGTTCGACGAACCTTTGAACATGATCCGCGTTTCGGGCTGTCAGTGCTTTCGGAAATCGCCTCACGGGCTTTATCAAGTGCGGTCAACGACTCCGGAACGGCCATTGACGTGCTGGGCCGTGGTGTTCGCAGCCTGGCCTGCTGGGGCACGTTTGAGCTTCATGAAGCGGTAACGCAACCGGAATGTGACCGCGTGTTCCTGCATGGCCTGAACGTTGACGACCTGTTTGATGATTTTTTTGGTCCCATTGCCAGAGATGGCGCCGGCATTGTCGAAGTGGATATTCGGATGATGAAGGCCCTGATTGCTCTCAGCCAGATCAATCCTGGTTTGTTCAGCGCAGCCGCGACCAGGCAGGCTGATCGCTTGCTCGCGCGAGCCGATGCCGCGTTGGTGCTCGATGAAGAGAAGCAGCGGCTCAGAGCGCTTGCCGCAAGGCTTGTTTGCGCAACGGCTTAGTTTTTTTTGTCGGTGCCAGGCGCAGCGCTTTGTGAACGCAACGTTAGCCGCACTTGAAATGTACCCAATGGACCCCTCTGCCCAATGCTAGACATTATTGCGATATTCCTCTGTATCACAGCAGTACTCGCTTACCTCAATCGGCGCTACGTAGGGCTACCCCCGGCCATTGGCGTGATGGGTATTGCCTTGGGCTTATCGTTATTGAACATGGCCTCCGATGCGCTGGGCTTTCACTCCCTGCACACGCTCGAGCAATCACTGGTGGAGTCCATCGATTTCTCCGAGTTGCTGATGGAGGGCATGCTGTCATTGCTGCTGTTCGCGGGGGCCCTGCATGTCGACTTGTCGCAACTGCGCGCCTATCGATGGCAGGTGGCGTCCCTGGCTGTGGTTGGCACGACTGTATCGACGCTGTTCATCGGCTTCGGGCTATGGTGGCTGCTGTCTTTTACCGACCTGGAGTTGCCGCTTGCCTACTGCCTGGTGTTCGGTGCGCTGATTTCACCCACCGATCCGATTGCGGTCATGGGCATTCTGAAATCCGCCGGTGCTCCAAGTAGCGTGGAATTGGTGATTTCCGGAGAGTCGCTGTTCAACGATGGGGTCAGCGTTGTGCTGTTCTCACTGATTCTGGCGATGATCGCCAGTGGCGATGCGCCCTCCGTTACCGGCGTTTCGCGGCTCTTGCTGGAGGAGGCGGGCGGCGGTGCGCTTTTGGGCGCGGTTGTTGGGTACGTCACGTTCCGCATGCTCAAGAGTATCGACAGCTATCAGGAGGAGGTGCTCATCACCCTGGCCGCTGTGCTCGGCGGATATGCCCTGGCCACTCATTTGCACGTGTCCGGCCCGCTGGCGATGGTGGTGATGGGGTTGATCGTCGGTAACCATGGACGCTCTTATGCCATGTCTGAGCAGACCGAGAAAAACCTGGACATGTTCTGGGAGTTGATTGACGAAACACTCAACGCGGTCCTGTTTGTACTGATCGGTCTGGAAGTGATTCTGATCCACTTCACCAGCCCGCTCATTGTCACGGGCTTGATGGTGATCGTGCTGACCTTGTTCTCCCGTCTGTTGACGGTAGGCGTCCCGATAGCGGTCCTGGGGCAGCGTTTCCGGTTACCTGAAGGCTCCTGGAGCGTGCTGACGTGGGGTGGGCTGCGCGGCGGGATATCGGTGGCCCTGGCGTTGTCGTTGCCACCGGGGGATGCTCGCGACGTCGTGGTTGGCATGACCTACCTGGTCGTGGTGTTTTCGATTCTGATCCAGGGTATGACCATCGGTAAGCTGGTCAAGCGCGTGATCCCTTGCTCGGGCGAATAGCGCTCATGCAAGTCGTGGACGTGACTCCTTGACTTGCATGATCCTGCGTCGCTGCTGCGTTGAATGGTTCTAGGGCTGTGATGTGGTCAGAAGCTCGGCGCTCACGGTTGAGCGCCGATCAATGCGTGCCACGACATAGGCACACACTCCAAGTACCGCAGGGCATAGAGCCAGTACTGCGAAGCTTTTCACCACGGGCATGCCGCTGTTGAGCACGTAGGCCCCGAGTAACGGCCCGCATACAGAGCCGATCTTACCCATTGACGCTGCCCATCCGGCGCCGTTGCCGCGAATGGCACTTGGGTAGAAAACCCCGGCGATGCTGGTGATGCCGTAGTGGCTGCCTTTGACGAAAATAGCGCCCATCAGGCTCAGTGCAATAAAGGCGTCTCCTTGCAGTTCGCCAATGCCCAGGACCAGCAGAAAAGGTAATGACAGCAGGGGATAGATCATCACGGCGTAGGGCCCCCGGGTGTCGACCACTCGCATCAATACGAGCCCGGCCATGGCGCCGCTGAACGAGGCGAAGGAGCTCACCCATGATGCAGTCGCCCGGTCGAAGCCGGCGTACTGGTACACCAGCGGGCTCCATGAGGCGAGAAAATACATGGCCATGGAGCTTGCTCCAAAGCCAATCCAGATCATGGGAGTGATCCATTTCAGTTTGCCGATGAACAACTGTCCGACACGGAAAGGTCGGTGACCGATGTCGATTTCATCGGCAAGAAAATAGCGGTCCCCGGCGCGAAGATCGATGTCCGGATCCAGGCGCCTGAGGATCCGCGCCACGGTTTCGGGTCGTCTTTGCTTGCTCACCAGAAATCGCACCGATTCTGGCAGGGTGAAAAACAACAGCACACTGGAAAGCAACGTTGCAATGCCGCCCAGCGCGAACACACTGGCCCAGCCATAGTGGGGAGCCATCCACACGGTCAGAGGGCCGGCAACCGCGCCACCCAGGCTGAAGCCAACCATGATGATTGTGATGACGGTTGCACGGTAACGCTTGGGCACAAACTCGATATTCAGCGCCCAACAGAGTGGCAACATGGCGCCCAAGGCAAAGCCATTGAGAAAGCGCAAGATCAGCAGCGAGGCGTAGCTATCGGCTAGGGTGAACAGCAAAGTCATCAGGCCAAAGGCGCTGGTGGACAGGATGATGGTCGGGCGACGGCCGATCCGGTCACCCAGATAACCGAAAAAGAATCCACCCAACATCATGCCGAACAAACCTATGGAAAAGATGTTGCCCAGTTGCAACTTATCCAGGCCAATGTCCTCGGCCATGTAGGCGGCGGTATGGGAGAGCATCAGCAAGTCAAAGCCGTCGAGGAAGGTGATCAGCACCGACACACAGATGATCAGATAGTTGAAACTCGACAGTTTGCGCCCCTCAATCAAGGCGGCGACGTCAATTGCGCGTGACGGGATCATGATTGCTCTCCACACAGTAAGACCCAAGTGAGCGTGTTCCGGCTTGCCGGGTTCACCACAATTTCCAGGTGTAACCGACGATCAGGCGATTTTCATCGAGCTGCTGGGTCAGACCATCCCCAGAGCGGTACGTGACGTTGCGCCAGCGCAGGTTCAGGCCCTTCAGGGCACCGCTCTGGAAGACGTAGGTCAGGTCGGTATCACGTTCCCACTCACTGCCGTCGTTGACCGTACTGGTGCGGATATCGCTGCCTTTCACATATCGGGTCATGAACGTCAGGCCTGGCATGCCGAGGGCGGCGAAGTCATATTCGTAACGCAGTTGCCAGGATTTCTCGTTGGCCTTGGTGAAGGGGTTATAGGTGACGAGGTTCGCCACATACGGAGTACCGGTGTCGATCACGGGGAACACACTGTCTCCGGATAGGTGCTGGAACGCGGCGGCGAATCGCTGGGCCCCGACGGTCAGGGTGAACATGCCATTGAAGTTGCGGTTGTCGATCTTCCCGGCCTTTGCCGCGCCTGTGTCGCTACTGTCGACGTAGCGCAAATCGGAGCGCAGGCTCATGCCTTCTCCCAGTGGCAGTACGTGAATCACTCCGGAAAAGTGCTGGCGGTAGATGTCCTGCAGCTCACCCCGGTGGTAGCGCAGGGTCAGGTTCTTGCCCAGCGTATAGTCGCCGCCGAGCAGGTCCAGATGATCGCTGCTCTGGCCGGCGTAGCTGATGTCGTCATTACTGGAAGAGTCGCGGCCGTTGGCCGCTGTCAGTCTTGCTGCGGTGACGGTCAGGTTCTCGACTTCGTTCGACGTCAGGTAGGCACTGGTGAAGGTCGAGGGCAATAGTCGGGTGTCGCTGTAATACGCCAGCGGGTGAATCGGCATCAGGGTCCCTACCTTGAGCCGGGTCTGGGATAGACGCATTTTTGCGGTCAGCCCCAGTTCGCTGTACTCGTCGACAGGCTGGTTGCTGTCGGGCCCGTAGGGCAACAGTGCGGTGCCCCGTCGACCTCGGCCCGAGTCGAGCTTGATCCCCAGTTCACCCAAGGCGTCGAGACCAAATCCAACGGTACCTTCGGTGTAGCCAGACTGAAGTTCGGCGAAGAAACCTTGGGTCCATTCTTCGGCCTTGGCCTGGGGGGCGCCACTCTGGCGAAAGTCGCGATTGAGGTAAAAATTGCGCGTGGTCAACGTCGCGCTGCTGTCCTTGAGAAAGTCTGCCTGGGCGTAGCTGCCGTGGCAGAAGAGGGCAAATGCGGTGAAGATGGCTAGATTCCTGTTCATTTTTTTATTGCTCTCAGGAGAGGGAATACGATTATTCAGGGCGAGTTTTGCCTGACCGCGTCGGTGACGACGCGGCGCAGCAGGCGTGGCTCAAGGTGTTGTGAATCAGAGGCAGGCGGTCACGTCTGTGACGGGGCGGGCAATGGATCCACCGCAAGGTCGTGGCGGGTCAGGTGACCGATCGCGAATGCACAGGCGGCCAGCATTGCCGGACATATGGCCAGGACCAGGAAGCTCTTGACCACTGGCATTCCGCTGTTCAGTACATAAGCGCCCAGCAATGGGCCGAGGATCGAGCCGATCTTGGCGATCGAGGTGGCCCAGCCCGCGCCATTGGCGCGGATAGCGCTGGGGTAGAAGACCCCGGCGATACTGAGGATTCCATAGTGGGAGCCTTTGACGAACACGGCCCCGACCAGGCTCAGCATCAGGAACGCGGTGCCCTGCATGCCGGTGATGCCCAATACCAGCAGGAAAGGCAATGCCAGCAGCGGATAGATCATCACCATGTAAGGGCCGCGGGTATCGACGAAACGCATCATCGCCAAGCCCGCCATTGCGCCGCTGAACGAGGCGATCGAACTGACCCACGAAGCTGTCGCGCGGTCAAAGCCTGCGTACTGATAGACCAGTGGACTCCACGAGGCGAGAAAGTACATGGCCATGGAACTGGCGGAGTAGCCCAGCCAGATCATCGGGGTAACCCATTTCAGGCGGCCGATAAACAGCTGGCTGACCCGAAATTCCTTGCGGCCCAGATCCGGCTCGTCCAGTAGGACGAAGCGGTCGCCAGGTCGCACATCCAGGCTCGAATCCATACGCTTGAGCGTTGCCGTGATTTTTTCCGGGCCTTTGCGTTTGCTGGCCAGAAACCGCACCGATTCGGGCAGGGTGAAAAACAGGAGCACGCTGGCGGCCAGGGTCAGTACACCGCCGAACACGAACACGCCCTGCCAACCGATATGCGGCGCCAGCCAGACGGTGATCGGGCCGGCCATCGCGCTGCCCAGGCTGAATCCGACCATGATGATGGTCACCACCGTCGAGCGATAACGCTTGGGTACGAACTCAATGTTCAAGGCCCAGCACAACGGCAGCATGGCACCTAAGGCAAAGCCGTTGAGAAAGCGCAGGACCATCAGCGATTCATAGCTGTTGGCCAAGGCAAACAGCAAGGTCAACACGCCAAATGAGCAGGTGGAAAGAAGAATGGTGGGACGCCGCCCGATTCGGTCACCCAGGTAGCCGAAGAAGAATCCACCGAGCATCATTCCCAGCAGGCCGATGGAGAAAATCTCACCCAGCTGGATCTTGTCCAGACCGACCTCATCGGCAATGTAGGAGGCCGTGTGCGACAGCACCAGCAAATCGAAACCATCGAGGAAGGTGATCAGAACCGAGACCAGAATCACCACGTAGTTGAAGCGTGAAAGTTTGCGACCTTCTATAAGCGCCGCTACGTCCAGGGTGCGGGACTGTGACATGTGCGTTCTCCACTGCATTTTTTATTTTTGTTGGAGTGGCGCCCCCCCTATGGATGGTGGGCGCGTCGAACTGCTTTAAGCACTATTCCAGATTGAACGCCAGCCGCTCGCGCAATGCCGGGGCAGGTATATCACTCAACCTGCCATCGGGGCCCGCGAGGTCCAGCGCGTGGGCCGCAGCGGCCCCCATTGCGATACAGGGGCCCATCACCCGGACACTCGACAGCGCGGCCGCATCGGCGTCGATGCAGCGACCGGCCACGACCAGGTTATCGCTGCCTTGGGCAAGCATGCTGCGCAACGGCACACTGTGAACGTGATCGTCACCAAAGGGCTCCCACTGGTAACCGCTGGTATTGCCGTGCAATTCCACCGGCCAGGAGGTGCGAGCTACCGCATCCGGGAATATCGTCGCCGCCCGCACTTCGTCAGTCGTCAGATGGTGATGTCCGACGATCCAGCGCGTCTGGCGAATACCTGGCAGCGCGTACGCCCGTACCTTGGCCTTGCTGTAGGCCTCGGGGTATTCCGACTTGAGGAAGTTGATCACCTGGTCCACCTGCTGGCGTCCGGCGATCGCGACATGGGAAGCGGCCACCGGATCCAGAGGCGTTTCGATGTGAGTCATGTTGAAGGCTGCGGTGCCACGGCCGGGGAACTGAAAGAACAGTCCGTCGTCGCGTTCGATACCGTAGCTTTTGGCTTTTTGTTTGACCCGTTCGGTGAACTGCGCGCGGGTGGGCAAGTACGCTTCATTGATATGCTCAAGGACGAACATCTGGGTGCCATAGATGGGGGTGTCCGGCTCGCGACAGGCAAGTCCGGCATTCCAGACTAACGCCGCGTCTCCGCTGGCGTCGATAAAGCCGTTGGCTGCGACACGCACATCGCCGTAGCGAGTGGCCAGTTCCACTTCGCGGATCCGCGGACCTTCGCGCACGACATCGCGTAACACCGCACCGAGCACCACGGTGATCCCGGCGTCGAGCACTTTCTGGCCAATCCATCGACCCAAGGCAACTTCGTCGTAGTAAACAACAGTCGTCAGGGGGCCAATGGCCTGGTGCAAGTCCCCCGAGGCGCCCAGGTCACGCAGGATATCGTCGGCGATTCCGTGGGTCAGCAACCGGCGGTTCGGACCATTGGAGAACAGCCCGCAGAAGGTCCCGATAATTGAGCCGACCGCCTGGCCGCCGAGCATCGGCAGGGCATCGAACAGCACTACGCGCTTGCCGAGCGCAGCGGCCTCCAGAGCGGCGGAAATACCGGAAATACCCGCGCCGGCAATGCATACGTCGGCCTGCAAGCGTTGAGCGGTGGGGGCGCTGGTACGGCGTACCGTGCGAATGACATGAGCCATAAAACTACCTTTGAGATGTAAAAAGGGCAGCCGATCCCGAGCCCGATGACCAAGGGTCACGGGGGCGGTTGTTGCGGCTGGCAGATTCCGGTTACGACAGGTCCCGCGTTCGCTCCGACCCGGTCGGGTGTTGCGATACGAACTGGTCGGTTTGCAGCTGACGCGGAGTCACTTCAACGGTCCCGGCGTCGGCGTCGACGCGAACCCAATCCCCGGTTTGAATCCGGCTCAACGGGTCTTCGGTGAAGTCGGTCATGGCGGGCGCATGGACGACCACGGCGCCAAGGCCCATTTTTGCGGTCATTTCGTTGAACAACATGGCGCCAGGGGCGACGCCGGCGAGACGGGCGATATGGAACTGCGAAGACCAGCCGGACGAGCCTTTGGCGCCGGGAAACACCAGCACTTTGCCGGCGAAACTGATGCCCTTGAGTTCGTGACGGGTCTCGATGACGGTGCCGCTGCGCGGGTCGATACCGCCCCAGCCGGAGATGCGGTCCCGGGTCACCAGGGCCTCGCCTTCGAAACAGCCGCCGAAGACCTTGCGGCCTTTGAGGGTGAAGGTTGTGCTCATCTCAATACTCCTTTCCAACGGCCCTCGATGGCGGCCTGGACGCAATCGGCGGTGCTACCGAACCACGCCTGGATACCCATGATCGCCGGCAGGTAGTGCGCCTGTTTGGCCGAATCGACTGCCGCCACCCGCGTGCCCGTGGGAAGTACCTTGCCAATGGCTGAGCAGGTATCGGTCATCAGATGCCCGCCGGCCTGTTCGATGATGCGGGTGTAGCCGGCGACGTCGGCCAGTTGTTTGATCGACGCCGCCGTAAATATCCAGAGCTCGGTATTCGGACTCAGGCGTTGGCCTTCCAGCAATTGGCAGACCTCCCAGATCTGTTCGAGGCTGTAGTGCGGGCAACCGAGCATCACGAAGTCAATCTCGTCATCGCGAGCGGTGATATTGACTTGCTCGTAGGCCCAGCGCCGTTCGGCCTCGCCGAAGCGCATTGCGGCCAGGGGAGGGGACGCGCCAAACGCCTGCTCGCTGGTTTGGGCTTCAGGCGTCACCCCAACCAGGTGATACATCTCCACTCCACCGCTGGAAGCCGCCGCCGCCCCGAAGTGCTTGAGGCGAGCCAGGTTGGGTTGGTGACTCACGCCTTGGATGACCGGGATGCGGTCCTGCACCTGCTCGCCGACCCAGTAGCCGAGCAATCCCCAGTCCGCCGTGGTACTCACGTCTATGTCCAGCTGGATCAGGTGGGTACCGCGACGGTTTTCCTCGATGTGCAGGCCCCAATAGGGGATCTTGCCGGTCAGCATCGCCGCGCCCGTGCTTTCCCGGCCTTCGGCATTGGTGCGGGCACCGAGTACCGAGTTGATATAGATCACCGCAGAGGATTCCATCCATGCGCAGTGTTCGCCTTTTACCGGCACGTTGCCGACTTGATAAGGCGTACAGGTATTCAGGGGTTGTACCCCCAGACCGCTGCTGTAAGCCTGACCTGTTTCATAGATGCGGACCACGTCTGGCGAGATGCCTTGGCGTACAGCGTGCCGGGGGTCGATGCCTTGCTGCAGGTGGCTGCTCGGGACCTTGACCCGAGGAATCTTGACCAATTCGGCGCTGTCGAGGTTGAACTCGCTGAACACCGCATCCATACCGCCATTTTGGTCTGCGTACTGACGCAGAAAGGGCGTGGTGGCTCCGATGGTACCGGCGACATTGCGCGTATCCACCAGACATTGCGCATCCAGGGCTTCGCCATAGCGCACCAGCAACTCCATGGCTTTTTGCACCGCCGGACCTTGATCGCCAGCGAGCATGGCTTTTTCGTCGTCGCGCAACTTCATTGCGGTTGCTCCCCGGGATGGGTGAGATCCAGTGGCTTTATCAACACCGCACCGTGTTCCATGGAGGACACATTGTGGCGGTATATATCCAGCCAACCACCACCGAACTGGGGGGCCGCAGGTATCCAGCGGGCGCGTCGGGCTTGCATTTGTGTTTCGCTGATATTGGCGTCAAGGGTGTTCAGATCCAGGTCGATGTCGATGATGTCCCCGTCTTCCACCAGTGCGAGGGGGCCACCGACGGCTGCCTCAGGAGCCACCTCCGCCACGACCAGGCCTTTGCACACCAGCCCCGAGAGGTGACCGTCAGTCAGCATTGCCACGTGGTCACCCAGCCCGGCCCCGTCAATGGCGAACACTACCTTCGAGGCGCCACCGCCCATGGCGGGCCCGCCCTGTACACCTGCGCCCCGCATGACCACGACATGGCCGGGCTGAATGCGTCCATCCTGCAACGCTTGGATGGCATCGGCGGAGCGCTCGAAGCAGATCGCGGGGCCCTTGAACTGGCGTGGTTTGCGCGGGTCGATGCCGTATTTGACGATGCCGGCCTGCGGGGCAATGTTGCCGCGCAGCATCACGATGGCCGGTTGCGTGGCAAAGGGAGCGTGCAACGGGCGGATCACCTCGTCGTCACTGACGGTCACCCCCTGCAGGTTTTGCGTCAGGGTTTTGCCGGTGACGGTCAGCACGTCACCGTGCAACAAAGGTTCAAGGCGCTTGAGCAGCCCGCGACCACCCCCCGCTGCTTCCATTTGCTCAATGCTGTGTTCGCCCACTGGTCGTACGCCGACCAGCACCGGTATCTTTTTTCCCAGTTCCCTGAAGAGTTGGTACACGTCCACGTCAATGCCACCTTCAGCCGCCACCGCCTGCATATGTTTGATGGTGTTGACCGAGCCTCCGGCGGCGAGAATTGTCGCAACGGCGTTGGCAAAGGCAGCAGGCGTCAGGATGTCGCGTGGTTTGAGATCTTCCTCGATCATTTCCACAATGCGCTTGCCTGCCTGGTGAACGAAATCGAACATCTGCGGGCTATTTGCTGCAATAGGGGAACTGCCGGGCAAGGCCATGCCCAAGGCTTCACATACCAGATGCATGGAGTTGGCTGTGCCCATGCCCGAACAGACCCCAGGACCTCTGATGGCGTTGCGTGCCATGCCGGCCAGTTCCTCGACTGGCAGTTTGCCGGTGACCACGTGCATGGAGCTGATGAATACATCTTCGATATCGACGTGCTGGCCATTGTATTCGCCGCTTGGCTGATATCCGCACACTACGATCAGCGTCGGAATGTTCAACCGGGCTGCGGCCATCAACTGACCGGGTACTGTTTTGTCGCAAGAGGCCAGGCAGATCATGCCGTCGAGCTGAGCGCCTTCGACCGCGACTTCGATGTCATTGGTGATGAGGTCTCGGGCGGCGAGCATATAGGCGCCTCCCGCACCGGCACCGGTGATGAAGTCACTGGGCGCGGCCGTACGAATTTCGAAGGGCAGCGCACCGGCATCGCGTATCGATTGCTTGAGGCTGGCAGCGATACCATCCAGATGACTGAAGCAAATCGCCAGGTTCGAGGACGAGTTCACGATGGCGATTTTCGGTTTTTCCAGCTCGCTCTCCTCAATGCCCAAGGCGCGCCACTGGGCGGCGCGCACAGCCCACAAGTAGGATCCGTAGGGGAAATTACTGCGTAGCTTCTTGGGCATGATTCGCTCCGTTGTTTTTATTAGATGTCGATTCGGTTAATTACCTTAACGATCTTGTACCGAGTCTAGGCTTCGACCTAGAATCCGAAAACCTTATTTTACTTATAGATAAAATCCAAAATATGGATATCAAGGACGTCGATCTCAACCTGCTGAAAGTCTTCGATGCGCTGCGCAAAAAGCAAAGCGTGACCCTGGCCGGTGATCTCATGGGGCTTAGCCAGCCTGCCATGAGCTTCGCGTTGGCCAAGTTGCGCACGCTGTTCGATGACCCATTGTTCATTCGCACTTCACGTGGCATGCAACCTACGGCCAGGGCTCTGCAGATCGCCGAGCCGGTGCAGCGGATTCTGGAGATGGTCAGCAGCGAGGTGTTGCCATCCACCGGTTTCGTTGCCGAACACTCCGAGCGACAACTGGTGCTGTGCATGTCGGATATCGGTGAAATGGTGTTCCTGCCCAGGTTGATGCGAATGCTTGACAGTAAGGCGCCCCAATTAAGAATCCGTACCCTGGCGTTGTCCTCGGAGCAGTTGGAGGAGGGGCTGGATGCCGGCGAGGTGGACGCGGCAATCGGCTATTTTCCGCGCTTGCTCAATACCTCGATCCGGCATCGTGCGTTGTATCGCCATTCGTTTGTCTGCATCGTTCGTCGCGATCACCCCACTATCGGTGACAGCATGAGCGCCGAGCAATACCAGAGCGCAATGCATGTCGCGGTCCAGCCTGACGGGCGTGGAATGAGTGGACTGGATCGTGAGCTGGCGAGCCACGGCATCACCCGTCGAGTGCGTTTCAGCCTGCCACGGTTCATGGGCGTGCCATTTCTGGTGGCCGAGTCCGACATGATCGCCACTGTACCCTTGGCAGTCGGACGCAGGTTTGCCGACATCACCGATGTGCGCCTGGTGCCGCTGCCTTGGGATATTTGCGGATACGACATTCACCTTTACTGGCATACGCGGTTCCATCATGACCCGGCGAACCGCTGGTTGCGACAATCCTTCATTGAATTGCTCGATGACTTTTCTCCCGCAGACCAGATACAGATTTAATAGGTATCGAAAATAGTTAATTGACATAACTAATATGGCCGGTTAGTTTTTTGCTCACCTTCAAGTGCGCAACAAGAGAGCAGAAGCCATGGAACATAGGGCGTGAGCAGTGCAGGGCAATATTCAGCCTTTGTCGATGTAGCGATTTTCGATGCGGTGCGCACCCCCTGGGTTGATCTTGGTGGTGCCCTGGCCCAGGTTTCGCCTATCGATCTTGGGATCAAGGTTGCTCGTGAGGTGCTGGCCCGGGCCGACATCGATCCTCTGGCCGTAGACAGCGTGCTGGCCGGCTCCATGGCCCAAGCCAGCTTTGACGCCTATTTGTTGCCGCGGCACATCGGGTTGTACAGCGGCGTGGCGCAAACGGTTCCTGCGCTGGGGGTACAGCGCATCTGCGCCACCGGCTTTGAGCTGCTGCGCCAGTCTGCTGGACAGTTGCGCGATGACGTTCAGTTAGCCTTGTGCGTGGCCAGTGAATCAATGTCACGCAATCCGATCGCCGCCTACACCCACCGGAACGGGTTTCGTCTCGGTAGCGAGGTGCAATTCAAGGATTTTCTCTGGGAAGCCCTGTACGACCCGGCCCCCGGGGTGGATATGATCGCCACCGCCGACAACCTGGCGCGACGCTATGATCTGTGTCGCGAGGCGGTGGACCGTTATGCGTGCGACAGTCATCAGCGAGCCTTGCAGGCCCAGCGCGCAGGTGCCTGGTGTGAGGAAATCGTCCCCATCGATAACCAAATGTTCGAACTGGAAGGCTATCAGCCAAGGGGCATCAGCCTGCCGCGCGGTACCGGTATCGTCACCCAGGACAGCCATCCACGACCCACTGACTTGTCGGCTCTATCGCGCCTGCGGGCGTTACATGTGGGGGGTGTACAAACCGCCGGTAATAGCTGCGCAGTCGTCGATGGTGCGGCGGCGGCCCTGGTAGGACGAGGCTCGGCCTGCACGCGTGTGCCCTTGGCTCGCTTGCTGGCCAGCGCGGTGGTCGGTGTGGCCCCGGAGTTCATGGGCATCGGCCCGGCACCAGCGATTCGTCTGTTGCTGCAACGCAGCGGATTGAGCCTTGATGACATTGCTCGTTTCGAGATCAACGAAGCCCAGGCGGCCCAGGTACTGGCTGTCGCGCAGGAGTTGGAGCTGGATCATACGAAGCTCAACGTCCAGGGGGGCTCTTTGGCCGTCGGGCATCCACTGGCTGCTACCGGCCTGCGGTTGGTCATGACCCTGGCCAGGCAGTTGCGCCAGCACAATCTGCGCTACGGGATAGCCGCAGCATGTGTGGGCGGTGGCCAGGGCATGGCGCTGTTGATCGAGAATCCGACCTACCACACCTGAGTGTTTGCCCGCCCTGAGTGGCGGGTGGTCTGTTTTATATCCTGACGAGGTGACTTATGTGGAGCTACCAGGCGCCTCTGCGCGATATGCAATTTGTGTTTGAGCACTGGTTGCAGGCGCCCGCCACATGGCGTCGCTGTCAGGCGTTCGATGCGCTTGATCTGCCGCTGGCGATGCAGGTGCTGGAGGAGGCGGGGCGCTTCAGTCAGAACGTGCTGGTCCCGTTGAACAGCAGTGGCGATCGCCAGGGTTGCCGTTGGAGGGCAGGCCATGTCAGTACCCCGGACGGCTTTGCCCGTGCCTATCAGGCCTACGTTGACGGTGGCTGGCCAGCGCTGGCTTGTGGCGAGGCGGTGGGTGGACAGGGGTTGCCGCAATTGCTCGATGCCGCGCTGCAAGAGATGCTCTATGCCAGCAACCATGCCTGGGCCATGTACACCGGCATCGTCTACGGTGCGTACCTGTGCCTCAAGAGCCATGGTGCTCCTTGGCTGCAAGAACGCTATCTGCCCGAGATCGTCAGTGGCCAAACCCTGCCTACCATGTGTTTGACCGAGCCCCAGGCAGGCAGCGATGTCGGTCTGCTGCGCTGTCGCGCCGAGCCTGGCGTAGATGGCAGCTACCGCCTGCATGGTAACAAGCTGTTTATCTCCGGCGGCGAGCACGATCTTACAAAAAATATCTTGCACTTGGTCTTGGCGCGCTTGCCCGATGCGCCGTCGGGCAGTCGCGGCATCTCGCTGTTTCTGGTGCCCAAGCGACTGGACGTTGGCCAGGCCAACGGTGTGCGCTGCGACGGTCTTGAACACAAGATGGGTATCAAGGGAAGTGCCACTTGCTCCCTGGTGTTCGATGGCGCTCAAGGCTGGTTGATCGGTGAAGCCAATCAGGGCCTGGCGGCGATGTTCGTGATGATGAATTCGGCGCGCCTGCATGTCGGCCTGCAAGGCCTGGGGCATGCCGAGGTGGCGTGGCAGAGCGCGAGGAAATATGCCGCCGAGCGCTTGCAGATGCGCGCACCGCTGAGACCCGAAGGGGTGCAAGCGCAGGCTGCCGACCCTATTCACTATCATCCGGCCATGCGCCGGGTGTTGCTGGAGTTGCGCACTGCCAGCGAGGGTATGCGAGCCATTGGCTATTGGGCCGCCCATTTGCTGGATCAGGCCGAACATGCCGTGGATCCACAGACCCGGCAGCATGCCAGTCAACTGGCGCAGCTGTTGACGCCGATCATCAAGGCGTTCTTTACCGAACAGGGTTTCCGCCAAGCCAGCAGCTCCTTGCAAGTGTTCGGCGGTTACGGCTATGTCACCGAGTTCGCCATTGAGCAGACCTTGCGTGACAGCCGCATTGCCATGATCTATGAGGGCAGCAACGAAATTCAGGCCAATGACCTACTGCTGCGCAAGGTGCTGGGAGACCATGGCCAGGCGTTTGGCTTGCTGCTGGCGCAGCTGCGCGAAGAGGCGCGGCTGGGTGGCGACTGGGTTGAGTGCCAGGGGTTCGCCGCGGCCCTGGATAATCTCTGCAACTCGCTGGCGGCTGTGGTCGAGGACGTGGTCGAACGGACACGAGAAGACCGCGAATACCCCTATCGAATCGCAGGGGATTTCCTCCAGTTGTGTGGCGTAACGCTGCTGGCCTTGTCCTGGGCGCGGGCAGCACGGGTCTCCAGGGCATTGCCTGAAACGGATCCGCTACGTGCCGGCAAGTTGCAAAGCGCGGGGTTCTTTTTTGACTACCTGCCGTCCAGGCTGGCACAGCATCTGGCTGCTATCGTGGATGCTCGGGCTGCCTTGGCGTTTATCTGAAGGGCGAGGGCGGGGTGTTCGCACGAGGGCGGGTACTCAAACCCGGATAGGGTCAACCAACCGCTGCGGCCAAGACAACTCAAACAGCAGGCCCGGCTCCGCGCGCTTTGCAGACAACATCCAACCATGGGCCCGGGCAATTTCCTGGCAGATCGTCAGGCCAAGCCCCGCGCCATGATCACGGCGATGTGGCCCACGCCAGAAGCGCGTGAACAGGTGCGGCAATTGCTCGCGATCAACGCCGGGGCCCCAATCGCGCACCCTGAGTGCGCCCGCGCTGACGTGCATCCTGACCTCAGTACCGCGGGGGGCGTGTTGAATGGCATTTTCCAGCAGGTTCTTGAGCAACGTGAAGAGCGCGCTTCGATCGGCCTGCCATTGGCCGCCGTCAGGCGTTTCGTCAACCAGAACAAGACGTATGTCGACGGCCTCGGCCATACGCTGCAGATAGCCGCAGGCTTCCCTGGCGACATCGGCTATTTCCACTGTGGCAAAACTGTAATTCTGAACCTCACTGGCTTCGGTCAGGAGCAGCAGTTGCTGGACTTGCCGTGTCATATGCGCCACATCATCGAGCAGGGCATTGTGCGCGTGACTGTCTTGCATCAGTTCGATTTGCGCGCGAATCAGCGCCAGCGGTGTTTTCAACTCGTGCGCGGCGGTTGCAAGAAACTCCTGCTGGACACGATAACCTCGCTCCAGGCGCGCAAGCGCCTGGTTGAAGCTGGTGACCAGCGGCTCGACCTCGGACGGCACGGTTTTTACCTGCAACCGCGAGTGCAGGGAGCGAGGGGAGATGGCCGCCGCTGACTCCGACACTTCACGCAAGGGTTTGAGGGTGTAGCCCAACGTGAAATAAGCGCAGGCGCCGAAGACGAACAGCAGCACCAGGCTGAACAGCGCGATCCCGGCCCCCATGAATGGCAAGGCAAATCCCCCATGGAGCAAATCCATTAGCCTTTCGCTGGCGGAAAATTGCAGATACCAGGTCTTGCCTTGGTGCTCGACAGCCGCGGTGGCAGCGTACATGACGATGCCTTCACGTTCGAACTTGAATCTCGGTTGTTGCGATGGAGGATTCGATGCGACTGAAGACCAGAACGTCGCGTCGGTGGAGGTCAGGACCACATTGCCCGTTGAATCCAGCACGCGGTGGCCGATTTCCCGCCCCAGGCTATCGAAGGTCCAGACTCGGTCACCCTCGCTGCTGTCGAAGCCGTTGGGCCGGCCAGTGGCATCGAACTGGAGCTTGCCGGCCAGTTCATGGGTGCGCTCGGCGACGTCGGTGGTCAATAAAATATCGCTCTTTGAGGTGACGAGCGCGAGCACCCCTAATGCAATCAGCAGAATGCTCAACCCTACGCCGACCACGTAGGCGAGCAGCACCTTGAAGCTGATGCTATTGCGCCACGTCCTCTTGACGAAGGGCATAACCGAGACCTCTGAGGTTGATGATTCGTTGGCGGGAGCCGATGGCAAGCAGCTTGCGGCGGATCCGGTGAAGGGCCACATCCAGTGCGTTAGGCGTCACAGCTTCGCTCAAGCCCCAACCTGCCGCTTCTATCGCGGCGCGACGCACGATTTCTCCTGGCTTTCGCAATAGCAACAGCATGATCTGCATTTCCGCCGGCGCGAGAGGAATGCTTTGGCCGGCACAACACATGATGCCGGTATCGGGTTGCAGGCTCAGGTCACCATGACTCGGCGCGAGTGGACGACAGTCCACGGGACGCCTTAGCAACGCCCGCACACGCGCGACCATCTCATCCATGGCGAATGGCTTGGGCAGATAGTCATCTGCTCCAGCATCCAGGCCTGCGACACGGTCGTGCAGCGCGTCGCGCGCCGTGAGAACAAGGCAGGGCAAGCCAAGCCCGGCGTTGCGCAAGCGCTGCAACAAGACGAGCCCGTCGCCGTCCGGCAAGCCGCGATCAAGAATCAGCGCCTGGTAAGGGACCCGCCCGATAGCCGCCCACGCGCCATCGATGCGGTTGACCACATCGACGGCGATGCCGGCGCTCGCCAGGCCTTTGCACACCAGATGCGCCAATCGCTCGTGGTCTTCGACCAGCAGAATACGACTCATCAGAAGCGGTACAGGTAGCCGAAGAGCACGCTGTTGTCGGTAGAACGGTCTACCAGCGGGCTCTCCTTGATCTCATCGGCGAGGCGGGTGGCCTTGACGTCAAGGAACACGGAATGATGGTCATCGAACATATAGTTTCCACGAACGCCAAGTTCGGTATTGAGGCCGGATTTTCCATCATAGGCCGCTCGATCAATGCGAGCTTCACTTTCGCGAACACCAAAATAATAATCAACGTACTTTTGGTCCTGCCATATCGCCGCCACTCGTGGCGTGAGGGTGAGGTGTTCACCCCATTGCCAGGATCTCTCAAGACCCAGGGTGAAGCGCTGGCCCTTGCTGTTGCCCGATACGTCCGTCAGCCACTGGGCGCTGACATCGGCCAGAGGGTTGCGCCACCGCACCTTGGCGCCCGCCCAGAAGCCCCCTTTACGATCACTCATGCCATCCAGGAAGCGGGCATCGTCGTCGTCATAACCACTGAAGTCGTATTCACCGACGATGCTCAGATCCAGTTGCTGGGAGTCGTTGAGAGTGAAACCCGGCAGCTTGATCTCGGCGGTAGGGCCGAATACTCGTACGTAGTCATTTTCAAAGTAGATCAATGGTATGGCCTGAGTTTCACGGTCGACGCCCTTGTACGGCTGCTGGCTGCTGACCGCCCCGATGCCAAGGCCCCAGGATGACGTCGACTCGGCGTTTGCCGACTCAGCGGCGAGCGCGACCATGGATGAGCACAGACCGAGCACCAAGGCTTGGGTGGTGGCAGTCAACCGGATCGCACTTGAAACGGTAGACAGGGGCGTGCAATGCATGGGGTTCTCCAGATCGATAGGATGAAAGCGACCCTATCGTCGAAAAGTTCTTCTTACTGGACACTTACCCATCAACCGACATCGATCCCTTCCTGGTAAGAGTCGCCAAGGATTCCCTATCCGATAGTGGGCACCGGTGCCCTGCAGCCCTTTGAATATGCTTGTCAGTCGATTCTGACAAGAATGTCAGCAAGTGGTCAGTTTGCGGACACCTTGATTGTCTAGACTGGTGGAGGGTAGCTACAGGCTACTTTGCAGGTCGTGTGCAAAAATTACCCAAATCTGGATCCCTGATTGCCCGGTTGTCCCGCTTCCCGAGAGGAGTTACCTGATGCGCTTGCTCATCGTCGAGGACGAAGAAAAGACGTCCTCCTATGTGCATCGTGGCCTGAGTGAGCTCGGCTACATTGTCGATGTGGCGAGTAACGGCATCGATGGGCTGCACTATGCGCTGGAAATGGACTATGACGTCGTGATCCTGGATGTCATGTTGCCGGGCAAGGACGGTTACAGCGTGCTGGAGGGTTTGCGCCAGCAGAAGAAAACCCCGGTCATCATGTTGTCGGCCAGGGGGACGGTGGATGATCGCGTTCGCGGGTTGCGCGAGGGCGCTGATGACTACCTAGGCAAACCTTTTTCCTTTGCCGAACTGGTCGCCCGCGTTCAGGCATTGATCCGTCGTCGCACCGCCGACACGGCTGACCTGACCCATCTGCGCATCGACGACCTGGAGGTCGACCTGCAGGCGCGCAAGGTGACCAGGGCCGGGCTGCGGCTGGATCTGACGGCCAAGGAGTTTTGTCTGTTGAGCCTTCTGGCGCGGCACCAGGGAGAGATTCTTTCCAAACTGATGATTGCCGAGCAGGTCTGGGACATGAATTTCGACAGTGACGCCAACGTGGTCGAGGTTGCGATCAAGCGCGTCCGGGCCAAGGTCGATGTGCCTTATTCGCGCAAACTGCTGCATACGGTCCGGGGCATGGGCTATGTACTGGAAAGTCGTGAAGCCGATGCCAGTCAAGGCAGTACCCGGTGATGAAGGGGTCGATAGCCAAGCGGCTGGCATTGATGTTTGCGCTGGCGGTCTTGCTGATCATCTCTATCAGCGCGACGCTTCTGCGCTGCTCATTGAAGACATCGCTCGAAGATCAGATGCAAAACGAGTTGATCCTGCGCCATTCCGTACTTGATCCCGTGCTCACAAAATACGATTCACCGGCATTCTGGGTCGGCTTGCGTGAAAAGCTCGATGGCCTGACGCCCACGGATCAGCGGGTGCGTTATTGGGTCCTGGTTGACGACCCGGCCTACAGCTATGGCGGAGCGATGCCGGACGGCCAGGATTGGTCGAAGCGCCCGGATGGATTTTTCAGCATGGCGATACCTGAACGGGATCGTCCCATGGTGCTGCAAGTCAAGACCATCTCTGCCATGGGTAACCGCCCGGAGTTGCGCTTTATCGTGGGGCTCGATTCAACGCCGTTCATGAAGACCCTGGACCATTTCACCAAGACGCTGATCCTGACTTCGGCGCTGGGCATCGTACTGGTCGCACTGCTGGGTTACTGGATCGCGCGTTTCGGCCTGGGGCCGGTCAGGCGCCTGAGCCGTCAGGCCAACAGCCTGCCGCCGGGTGATTCAAAGCAGCGACTGGACACCGAGGCACTGCCCGACGAGTTACAGGAACTGGCGGTGTCGTTCAACGGGGCCCTGGCTCGCCAGGAGGCCGCCTGGTGCCAGCTCGAAGGGTTCAATGCCAATGTCGCCCATGAGCTGCGAACGCCGCTGACCAACCTGATCGGGCAGACCCAGGTCGCGTTGGCCCACGGGCGTGATGTGGCTGAGCTTCAGGATCTGCTGCAATCGAATCTGGAAGAGCTTGAGCGCATGGGCACCATCGTCAATGACATGCTGTTCCTGGCGGGCGCCGAAAGCGGGCAGCGTGCGACCGAGCTCAGTGATGTCTCGCTCTACGAGGAGGCGTCCAAGACGGTGGAATACCTGGAGCCTGTCTTGCACGACAAACAGTTGGACGTGGTGATCAAAGGCGACATGCGCGTATGCATCGACCGACGCCTTTTTCACCGCTCTTTGGCCAATCTGCTGCAAAACGCGGCGCGATACGCGGTGCCGCAGAGTACCATTACTGTAAGCCTGGAACGTCTTGGCGCGCAGGCCAAGGTAAGTGTTTCCAATGCGGGTGAGCCCATTGACGAGGTGCACCTGCAGCGCTTGTTCGAGCGTTTCTATCGCGCCGATGTCGCCCGGGCGCGAAGCGACGCACACCATGGCCTGGGGCTTTCCATTGTGCGGGCAGTAGCGTCCATGCACGGTGGCCGTGTGTTCGCCCACAGCAAGGATGGCTTCAATACCTTCGGATTCTCCCTGACCAGCCAGGCAGCCCGTTAGTCGCCGTCAACCGATGGCCGGCGTGGCTCGCCGGCGTTTGACATCTTCCTGTCAGTCAGCAGTCACCTTGACGTCAGTCACCTCCCCCTAGAGTGCTACGACCATCCCGGTAAAGGACAGTCGTGGAGTCCACTATGAACATTCAAAACGTGTCGATCGCCAGTCTTCTGGCATTCATCACTCTGAGCGGTTTGCCTCTGTTCGCCGAAGAGAAAGCGGATGTGCCTGCCTACGAATATGGCATGCCGCTGGATATCGCCAGGGTCATCCGCATTGAAGAACCGGAGTCGCGGGTGTGCGAGGTCGTGCGCGCAAAGATGACCTACGTGAATACACAAGGGGTCACAGAGCGCGTCAGCTTTCTGAAGCAGTCTGAGGTGTGCGTGCTCCAGTGACCGTTCGGCAGTGCTGGTTCTTCATCCAAATAGAGAGTTCAACCATGTGCATCAGAACAGCAGCAACCGAAACGGGCCTTTCAAATAACCTGAGCCGACTGGTGAAGCTGGCTCGAACACTGACCGTTGGCGCCGTGCTGCTAAGCGCGGTCAGTATCGATGCGTCCAGCCGCGTCGCGCCGAAACCGGACTGGTCGACCCGCGACATGCCTTCCCAGGAAGGTCGAATCGTCCTGATCACCGGCGGCACGAGCGGCATGGGGTACGAGGACGCACTGGCACTGGCTCGGGCCGGCGCCGACGTCATCATTGCTGCGCGCAACCCGGAGCGTGGCGCGCAGGCCATCGCGCAAATCAAAACGTCCGTACCCGACGCCAAGGTGCAGTTCGAGGCCGTGGACCTGGCCAATCTTTCATCGGTGCGCAGCCTGGCCCAGCGTCTGAACCAGCGACTGCCGCGCCTGGATGTGTTGATCAACAATGCCGCCGTCATGGCGCCTCCGGAGCGGGGTACCTCCGCGGATGGCTTCGAGCTCCAGTTGGCGACCAACTACCTGGGGCACTTCGCACTGACCGGCCTGCTGGTGCCGTTGTTACGGCAAAGCCAGGACGCTCGCGTGGTGAGCCTTTCGAGCATCGCCGCGGCTCGCGGAACAATGAACTTCAACGACCTGCAGGCTGAGCAGCAGTACCAACCTTTGGCCGCCTACGCGCAGTCCAAGCTGGCCATCCTGCACTGGACTTTTGCCTTGCAGCAGCGCAGCGAGGCCGCAGGTTGGAACATTCGCAGCATCGCTGCGCATCCAGGCGTCGCCGTCACCGAGTTGGTCGCGCGTGGTCCGGGTCTGAACAGCGAGTTCGGCCAGCGATGGGCCAAGGATCGCGACGTATACCATTCAGCTGCCCAGGGGGCGCTGCCCACGCTGTATGCCGCCACCGCGCCTGAGGCGGTTGGCGGTGCCTACTACGGCCCCACCGGCGACGAGGAAAAACGCGGCCCATTGGGCTTCGCCAGGATGCCGCCGGCCGCCACCCATGAGGCGGATGCCGAACGGCTCTGGACCGTCTCCGAGCGACTGACCGGCGTCACCTACCGCTGATCATGCCTTGGGCACGGCAATCCGTTGCGTGCCCACTCTCTTGCCTGTTGTCGCCTTCCAGGAGTCTCCATGAGTGCGCCTTCCTACTTGCATCGACTGAGCCTTGCCGTTAACGCCCGTGACGATGAGCTGCGTCCGGCGCTGTGCGGGTTCTTGTTGTTTCTCTGCCTCTTTACCGGCTACTTCATGCTGCGCCCGATACGTGAATCGATGGGCATCGCGGCGGGCGTGGAGAATCTGCAATGGCTGTTCACTGCCACGTTCCTGGTGATGCTGGCGGCCGTTCCGTTGTTTGCCTGGGTCAGTTCCCGGGTCCCGCGCCTGCGCCTCGTTGATTGGGTGTACGGCTTCTTCGGGATCAACTTGCTGATGTTCGTTGAACTGTTCGAGTTTCAATCGGACAGCGTCTGGCTCGCCCGTACTTTCTACGTATGGATATCGGTTTATAACCTGTTCGTGGTGTCCGTGGCCTGGAGCCTGATGGCGGATGTATTCGACAGTGAACAGGCCAAGCGGCTGTTTGCCTTCATCGCTGCCGGCGCCAGCATCGGCGGTCTGCTGGGGCCGGCCCTGAGCGCGGCGCTTATTGAGGCCATTGGCGCCTCGGGCTTGATGTTTCTGGCCGCGCTGTTGCTGGGTGTCACATTTGTATTGAAGCGGGCGCTGATGGGCTGGCGCGAAAAGGGCGGGGCTGGGCGGCCTGGTGCGGCACCGACGCAAAGCCCCGGGCAGCCACTGCAGGGCAATCCGTTCAGCGGTTTGACGGCGGTGCTCAGGTCACCCTACCTGTTGGGGATCGCCGGGTTCGTCGTGCTACTGGCGACGGTCACCACCTTTCTCTACTTCGAGCAGGCGCGCCTGGTGGCCGAACATTTTCCGAGTCGTGAGGCGCAGGTCCGGGTTTTCGGCACCATTGACTTCATCGTGCAGGCTGGCGCTCTGGTGTCTCAGCTGTTCATCACCGGGCGCATTGCGCCGAAGCTGGGGGTGCGTGCGTTACTGGCGATCGTGCCGCTGCTCATGTGCATCGGGTTCGTGGGTCTTGCGCTGGCCCCCGGCTTCGCACTGCTTGCCGCCCTGATGATCGTGCGGCGAATCGGTGAATACGCGTTCGTCCGGCCGGGCAGGGAAATGCTCTTCGCACCCTTGGATGCCGAGAGCAAGTACAAGGCCAAGAACTTCATCGACACCGTGGTTTATCGCGGCGGTGATGCGCTGAGCGGTTGGGCCAAGAGCCTGCTCGACATGCTGGGGCAGGGCACTGGCCTGGCGGCTCTGATCGGCGCGGGCTGCGCGCTGCTGTGGGCCTATCTGGGATGGCAATTGGGACAGCATGCCGATAACCAGCAGCAGGCACGGGGAGTGGGCGCCAGCGCCAGCGCCGTCGAAACATAACCCGGAGTACACAAAAGGCCACGCGGCGGGAGTGCGCGGGGTGGTTCATCATCGCATGAGTCCTGCCGGTCATCGCGTTCCCGGAATGCGCTGGAGATCAAAGTTTTATTCTGAAAAGTGTGCAGGCTCAGACGAACTTTCAGTGGTGTTGAACTTAATCGATAAAAGTATATTCCGGTCAGCGAATTAATGGAGGCGAATGCTCGGAAAGAATGCCCGGCAACCCATTGGGTAACGGGCCTATATTGATAATTTTTGTCCACTTGTCAACACGATTGCAGCCCTTATTATTGCCTGACTGAGTGAATCGGAAGAGGGTTTTATGGGGCAGGTATTTGAAGGTTGCGTCAAAGTGATCGTTCCTTGTGGTTCATTAGGGGCGGGCGTTCGTGAAGAAGAAATTACTTATGGACTGGTGGCCGGTGCGCAAGCAATTGCCACGGACGCCGGTTCTACCGATAGCGGAGCAGCGTATCTCGCACTTGGAAAATCGAAGAATAACCGTGGGGCGGTCAAACGCGACTTGACGATATTAATGAAGGCGCAGGCCTGGTCCGGGGTGCCGATAATTGTCGGCACGGCAGGACAGGCCGGTGGCGATCTCAACCTGGACTGGACGCGCGATATAGTCCTGGAGGTTGCAGGAGAGTTGGGCGTCACACCAAAGATTGCGCTCATATATTGTGAACAGGACAGGGACAGCGTTAAGCAGTTGAACGCACAGGGGCGTATCAAACCGCTGCCGCCTCACGGTGAGCTCGATGACGCTACGGTGGACAGTTGTGAACACATTGTGGCGGCGCTGGGTGTAGAACCGTTTATTGCCGCGCTTGAAGCAGGCGCCGATATCATTTTGGCGGGTCGTTCGACCGACACGGCGGTCATTGCCTGTTATCCGATCTGGAAGGGCGCGCCCTGGGGGCCGTCCTGGCATGCCGGCAAAACGGGGGAGTGCGGTGTCCAGTGCGCCGTTAATCCGACATTGGGCTCGGGAATATTGCTCAGCGTTGATGCGCAGGGTTTCGACGTTGAGCCATTAAGTAAAGACAATCAGTGCACGCCCCATAGCGTCTCTGCACACATGCTTTATGAAAATAGCGACCCGTTTCGATTGGTGGAACCCGGCGGTATCCTGAACGTCGCACAAGCGCGCTACCAGAAGCTGAACGAGCGAGCCGTTCGTGTCGTAGGGTCTGAATGGGAGACGATGCCCTACACAATGAAGCTGGAGGGCGCCGCGGCCGGTCTCTATCAGACAATCATGTTAGTGGGTATCCAGGACCCCGATGTACTCAATGATATTGATGGGTTTCATGACCGCCTGCTGGAAGCCCTGTACACCCGGACCCGTCAATCCATCCCGCCGCAGGAGTTGGGAGAGTTTCATATCTCGCTGCGAATGTATGGCTGGAACGGCGTCACCGGCGTAAAACCCCCCGTTGGAACTTTGCCTCCGCCGGAAATAGGCATGCTATTTGTCGCCACAGCAGCGACTCAAGAAATGGCAAATACGATTGCCCAAGCATGCAACCCCTACTTTTTTCACTACCCCAGCGTAATGGGCAAGGAATTGCCTTCTTACGGCTTTGCTTTCACCCCAGCTGATATACCTCGTGGTCAGATTTATGAGTTCAAGTTAAATCACGTAGTGCAATTGGAGGACCCATTTGAGTTGGTGCGTATTCAATGGATCGATCTTTCCGAGTCAACATTGGCTGTGAAGGAGTTGAGTTAATGGTTAAGTTGCGTGATGTATGCCGACATGTTCGATCCAAACAAGCCGGACCGTTCTGGATTACCTTCGATATATTTTTTGACGGGCGTGAAAACTTTGAGCGTTACTCACAAAGTGCAGCACTTTCATCGGCGCAATTCGCAAGGCTCTATGGCACCGATCCGGCACGGGTGAAACATATTCCCGTTGCTGACCTGGAAATGGTCAAGATTTCCTACCCTCGCGCTACGCCGCAAGGCGGGATGGTGGAGCGCGACATGCATGCCGGCCAGCAATACGTACGTTTACTCGACGTCATTCTGGACTGAGAACCGCACGCGTCACCTGGCAACAGGTGATGCCGTCGCCGCCATCGGCGCAGACCCAACCCTGGTGCAGAACAGAGGCAACCATGAGCAATACGACTATTGCGCTGCAACTTGCAGAGTACGCGCATAAATTCAGGCATCAGCGACTGCCCGAAGAGATCATCGCGTTGGTGCGACAGCGCTTCATTGACAGTCTGGCGTGCATATTGGGGGCCTACGGAGCGGCGCCTGTGAATGCCGCTGTGTGTTATGCGGTTGCCAATCCCGCGCAGGCGTCCAGCGTGTTCGGAACAACTGTCCAAACAACGCCAGAGATAGCGGCGTTTGCCAATGGCGTGATGGTCCGTTTCCTGGACTACAACGATGGTTATATGGGGCTGGAGCCGGGCCATCCGAGTGACAATATTCCGGCCTGCCTGGCGCTAGCAGAGGCCGAGGGGGCCACCGGGGCAGAACTCATTTCGGCCATTGTGCTGGCCTATGAGATCCAGATGCGACTGCAGGACGCGGCCAGCCTGAACAAGCGCGGCTGGGACCACGTCAATTACATAAATGTGGCGATGGCCGCGGCGGCTTCCAGTCTGATGAAGCTGGATGTGGCGCAGACCGCACAGGCAATCAATATAGCGTTGAGCGCTCATCTGGCCATGCGCCAGGTTCGCAGTGGATCCCTGTCGGACTGGAAGGGCTGCTCGGCCGCAAACGCTGCACGTAATGCGATCTTCGCTGCCCAGCTGTCGCGTCACGGCATGACCGGCCCGTCGCCGGTGTTCGAGGGGGACATGGGATTCTTTAAATTGGTCTCAGGCCCGTTCGACCTGGATACGGATCGTTTTGGTACGCCCGAGAATGGTGATTACGCTATACGGCGCTCCCTGACCAAGACCTTTCCCACCAACGGTGAGTTGCATACTGCGGTGTGGGCAGCCCTGGATATACGTGCTCGGATTGACGATCTCGACGATATCGCTTGCATCGTTATCGAAACGTCCGAGTTCAATCGTCGAGTGTTGGCAGACACCCCTGAAAAATGGTTGCCCAAAACGCGAGAGACGGCGGATCACAGCTTGCCCTACAACGTGGCCCGGGCGCTGCTCGACGGTGACATCACCATAGACTCTTATTCGCCGGAAAAGATGGCTGATCCCATGGTGGTTGCCCTGATGGGCAAGATCAGCGTGGTGGAGGATGGCGCGCTCACCGCGTTGTTTCCGCGTCATCTTGCCAACCGGGTCAGCGCCACGCTGGTGTCAGGCGAAATCGTCGTAAGCGAGATGATCAGCGGGCCCGGGTCCGTCGAAACACCGATGACCGATAGCGATTTTGAACGAAAATTCAGGAGGATGGCCTCACCTCATCTTGAAGAGTCGGCGCAGGCCAAGGTGCTTGGGTATGTGGCTGAACTTCAACACCAACCCGAATTCACATCGCTGTTTGCGGCCATGGTTGCTTCTGTCTAGTCACTGGCGAGGTGGGTCGCTCGTGGCAGAGTTCCCGTGTACCGAGCGCGGGGGCGAGCGTCATGATGCTGGTTGTATTGCTCGCTGGCGTGGGCTATCCAGCCGATCAATCTTCCGACACCCGCCAGTGCGATTTCCTGCCGATGCAACCCAAGCTTTCTACCGATGAAACTCACCAGGAGAATGAACTCCGGGGGGTATGCGACGAGTTCCGAGGCGACCGAAAAAGCTTTCTGCAACTTGGCAAATTCGGGGTCGCCCTCGAAGGCAGCGGTCAACGCTTTCATCAGATTGGTAGCACGTGGGTCACTGACTGAGTGGACATTAGGTCCGAACCCGATGATGTGCCCCTCCTGACTGTACCGTTGCAATATCGGTTGGGTGGGATCGGTAGCTGTACAGATTTCCTCGATCATCCTGCTGGCGGCTTCGTTTCTGCCATAGGCGATCTTATGACCCCTGGCGGCCGCGAGTCCCGCGATCGCTGCGTAGTAGGGGGTGGCGCCGGTCGTGGCGGCAACGCGAACGCTGTGAGTGGCGTGGTCCAGTTCATGATCGACGCTGAGGATCAGAAGACGCCTGATCAGATCGGCGTGGGCTGGCGGGGCTGCGCAGGCCTGGGTAATGAATTCGTGCAAGGGTTGTGTGCTTGGTTGGGTCGCGCCCACGACCAACGCGGCAAACCATCTCACAACATCGGCGCCGGTGCGTGCATAGCTGTCGATGGAAAGATCGAAGGCTTTGGGGTTCTCCCTTTGAACCAGGGGGAAAAGTGCAATTGCCTTCTCCGGCGCTGACATGTGCTCATAGATCTTCAGCAGTTTGACGCTATCCTTCGGCGCGCGCGGCAGCGACGGTCCGAAGGCCGATGGCACCTGCCACATCAATCCGGCGACCTCCTCGACCGTGGCGTGGTCGGCGAGCTCGACGACGTCGTGCCCCCTGTAGAAGAGGCCGTCATCGGTGATCAATGTAATGGCGCTGTCCGATGACGACGAGCGCTTTGCAGCGTGCCCCGCGGGGCTTTTCACCAAGCGCTGGATGTCTTCGGCCCAATAGCGACGCTTGGGCGTGTTGGCGATCTTGACGGACCGAATGTTCTTCCGGCTGACGTAGGCATAAAGAGTTGGAAGGCTGACCCCCAGCATTCCAGCCGCTTCTTCTGCCGAAAGGTAAAGGTCTTCTTGATCAGGCATGACGGATCCGAACAGGTTGATGGGGGTTTGTACATATTCATTAAATATACCTGCCTTGCGTCAATGTCTACCAGGATATCCATTTCGTCGTGTTTTCAAAGGGAGTCAGCAATGGACGGTCTACACAGAGGGACCGACGGAGGCGGGCATTGAAAGCCGGCCAGTGTCCCTGAGATATCTTTTCACGAGCACGTTTGCCCCAGTATTTGCGGGATGTTGACGAAAAAAATCAAGATTTACAGGGTTTTCTCCCCTATGTAGATTCCTCGGGAGTGGCCGGTCGTTCACATTGATTTGCTACGACATTGATAAAAAAAACAAGAAAAGGTGATAGGCATGGCTTGGTTAGGTTTCGCAATGGTCATCACGTTTATGGCGTTGATCATCAGCAAGCGACTTTCTGCTGTGACAGCGCTCATCCTCATCCCGATTGCTTTCGGGCTGGCCAGCGGCGCAGGACCGGAGTTGGGCGGCATGGTGATGGAAGGCGTCCAGCAAGTGGCGCCAACGGCATTGATGTTGATGTTTGCAATCCTGTATTTCGCAATCATGTTCGACGCGGGGCTGTTCGAGCCCGCGGTTCGCCGGATTCTGCGTTATGTGGGAAATGATCCCCTTCGTGTGGTGCTCGGCACCGCTTTGCTGTCGTCGGTCATCTCCTTCGATGGGGATGGGGCAACGACGGTGCTGATCGTGACAACGGCGTTTTTGCCGCTCTACCTTCGCCTTGGGATGAACCCGCTCATCCTTGCACTGATGCTTCTGTTGACCAATACGGTCGTTAACATCATCCCTTGGGGTGGGCCGGTAGCGCGGGCTGCCAGCGCGCTGCATCTGGATGTCAGCGAGATATTCCTGGGCCTTGTACCCGCCATGTTTGCAGGTCTGGCCTACGCGTTTATCGTGGCAGTGTGGATAGGCCGCAAAGAGCGACGCCGTTTGGGGTGGACGCCCATGGCAAAGGACACTGTGTCTGAAGAGCTGCCTCTACCCCTTATCGAATCGGCCACGCAAAACCCCAGGCTGTTCTGGGTCAACCTGGCACTCACGGCCGCGCTGATGTACGCCATGGGTACAGGACTGGCACCGTTACCCCTGGTGATGATGGTGGGGTTTTCCCTGGCGTTGCTGATCAACTATCCACGTTTGGCGGAGCAGAAAGCGAGAATCGCCGCTCATTCCGACAGTGTGTTGACGGTCATTGCCCTGATATTCGCTTCAGGGGTCTTCACTGGCATTCTATCCGGTACGGGAATGGTCGATGGGATGTCGGCGCGGATCGTGCAGATGATTCCTGATGGCGGCGGGCAGTACTTCAGCATCATTACCGCCCTTGTCGCGCTGCCGCTTAATTTCCTGCTCTCCAATGACGCGTTCTTCTTTGGGATCTTGCCGGTACTTGGCGCGGCGGGCGCGGAATATGGCATCGACCCGATGCATATCGCCCGCGCCTCGGTGCTGGGGCAACCGGTTCACGCATTAAGTCCACTCGTTGCCGCTGTTTATCTCATCAGCGGGATTATCCAGCGGGACATGGGCGAGATGCAAAGATACTGCTTGTTGTGGGCAATCGGCAGCAGCCTTACGCTCATAGCAACGGCCATCGTTACAAGAGCAATTATTTAAAGATCCACCTGTATTTCTGCCCTGCTTGTTTAAAGCAGTGCCAGCTCACGCCTGCTCATTGAGAAAAATAAAAATAATAATTGAGGTGATCATGAAATCGACTAAAGCCGTCGCAATGACATATCTCGCTACGCTGTTTGCATCGGGCAGTTGTTTTTCTGCGAGTATCAGTTATCCGGATAGATTTCAGCATGAAGGCAAGTTGAATGCTTATCTTCGATCCGCGTACATCAATACGCGAATATCCAACGACCTGATTGAAGACCGCTTCGGCGGGTTCTCGACCGGCTCGGAGTTGGGTGGGGTAGGGGTCGGCGCGATCCTGGACTACAACTCAAACTACTGGGGAGGCTTCGTCGGCTTTGATGCGTCTCTTTACGGTGTGGCAATGATTGATGCCGAGCAGGACAGCCGTGACTTGTTTGATAATGACGATGGTTCTAACGGTGGCTTTGCAAAAGTCGGGCAAAGTTACTTGAAGTTGCGCCACGTTGGCGAGGGATGGAACGCAGACTCACAAATAGGCCGAGGCCGATTTGACGCGGGCACCCTGGTCAGCAATGACACGCGACTCGTGCCGGGTTCCTATCAGGGCGCGCGAGCCCATTTCAACCTGACTGACGTGGGCATCGGCCCGCTACCCGGAACGATGGCTTTCGAAGCAGCTTATATCGATCGAAGTTCTCCGCGGGACAGGCAGGCGTTCGGAAAGCTGCTAAGCCAGTCGGGTGAGGAAATAAGCAACGTCTACACCTATGGGGTCAACTACGATCTAAAGGCCGTTGAGTTGAGCTATGCCCGTGGTGTGTCAAAGGACTTCAATGAAAATACCCGTTATGGCTTGACCCTGCAGGCACCTATCGGTGAAACGGCAGGGGTCATTTTAGACACCCAGTATTATCGGTTCCAAAAAGCGGGACGGCTGTGGGAGCAAGATTGGTCCGCCGGTGACGCGGCCTATGATAAAGAGGCCACGTGGTTAAACGTCAATCTTGGTTTATTGCTCGATAAGTTGCGCCTGGGTGTTTCTTTCTCAGAGACACACGCCGAACTGAGTAATGGCAACCTTGGCTACGCCTACTTCGATCACGCGGATAACGTGGACGGGAGAATGGATGCGTGGACCCGTTCCGGCAACGATTTCAACAATCATGGTGAAAGAACCTGGCAGCTAGGGGCCGAGTACGACCTGAGCGGTATTTCACTCTTGGGGGCGTCATTGGACGGGTTTAAAGTCATGGCGCTCTATAAGCAGGGAAACTTTGACGCCGTGAACCCGTTCAGTGGTCAGAAGACGGATGTTTGGGAAAGGCAAAACGAATACCGCGTTTATTATCGGTTCGATGACAAAGAATACGCCGGCCTTTCCGTTGGTTTGATTTATCTCGATTACAGAATCGACCAGGATTTTGTTGCGCTTGTTTCCGCCCAACCCAATAACGTTGTCAATGGCTCAGAAGCCCGGGTGTACCTGGATTATGCGTTTTGAGTGGAGTGTGCTCATGGAATACGGGTTATTTAAACTATGTCGAGAGGTGCGCGATGCCTAAAACTCGTCATCGGGTTGTCGTCACACAACGTTTTTTTGATTCGGCGACCCTTGATTTTCTCAAGCATTGCGGTTGTGAAGTCATCATCGCAGAACTTGCGCCGGGAGTTGCCGACGGAAGTTTGAGTGAGCGGCAATTGATCGACCTCCTGATTGACGCTGACGGGTGGATTGTAGGGCACGCGAATGTGACGGCCAGCCTGCTCGGTTCGCTCCCTCGGCTCAAGGTGATCTCCCGCCGTGGCGTGGGGTATGAGCGCATTGATACGGTGGCGGTGGAAGCGGCCGGAAAGGTCGCAACGATCGCCGTCGGTGGAAACGATGCAAGTGTCGCTGACCATACGATTGCGCTGATGCTCGCGGTGTGTCGCAAGCTAAAACAATGTCAGGCGGGGCTGTCTGCCAACGACTGGAGCATTCCCTTGGGCGGTGACCTGTATCGCAAAACGGTCGGAATCGTCGGATTGGGCAGAATCGGCAAAGGCGTCTTGCTGCGCCTCGCCGGGTTCGAAGTCAAACCCCTGATTTATGCCCCTCGCCCAGACAGTTCACAAAAAGCCAACGGGGGGCAGAGCTGCTTCGTAGATCTGGAGACCCTGTTTCAGGAAAGTGACTTCATTACGCTTCATGCCCCCCTTAACCCGCAGACCCGGGGAATGATTGACAGCCGCGCTTTAAAGTCGATGAAAGCTGGCGCCGTGCTGATCAATACCGCCCGAGGTGGCCTGGTGCGCGACGCGGATCTGTTGAAAGCCCTGCAACAGCAAGACATCGCCGGGGCAGGACTCGATGTGTTCGAAAGCGAGTCCGACCCTTCACTGTCGGCAGTGACAGAGCAGCTCATCAAACTTCCCAATGTGGTCGTGACCCCCCATGCCGGCGCCTCTACGGTGGAAGGCTTGAATCGCACCAATTTAATTGCAGCCCAGTGTGTGGTGGCGGTCCTGGAAGGGCGGAGCCCGCCTGGGCACTGTGTCATCGCAGACGGCCGTCGACATACCGTTGCAAAGGAAAATACATGAACGTCAAGATCAAGGTGCTTACACCAACGGGTGCAATCGGCACCGGATTCCCGAGAGATGCGTTTGAGAAGGCGCTTCTGGAATGTCCCGATGTGATTGCAATGGATGCGGGGTCCACCGACTCGGGTCCGCACTATCTCGGTACGGGCACGACAAAGTCTTCTGCTTCGATATTGCGCGCAGAGCTTCGGGTCTTCATGCAGGCCCGGGAAAAGCTGGGGATCCCGCTCATCATTGGCAGCTGCGGAACCTGTGGTTCCGACGCGGGTGTCGATTTGATGCGCGGGCTCTGTGAGGAGGTCGCGGCAGAGCTGGGGCAGACCGTACGTATCGCGGGCATCTACAGCGAGCAGCCAGCAAGTGCTGTGAAAACAGCACTTTTGGAGAAACGGATCAAACCGCTGCAGCTTGATTTTATTGATGATGCCTTGGTGGATCGCTGTTCTCGAATAGTCGCGCTCATGGGCGTGGAACCCTTCATTCATGCGCTCCAGGAAGGCGCGGACATCATCCTGGCCGGTCGCTCCACGGACACCGCCGTCATGGCGTCGCTCCCGATCATGCGAGGGGGACATCCAGGGGCCGCCTGGCACGCCGGGAAGATTCTAGAATGTGGCGCGTCCTGTACCACCACACCCGCCCAGGCCGTGGTCATGGCAACCATTGACGAAACGGGATTCACCATCGAGGCGATTGGTGAGGGGGCCCGGCTTACGCCACGATCGGTGATGGCTCACATGCTCTATGAGAACAGCAATCCCTACGTGCTCGTCGAGCCGGGTGGTGTGCTGGATGTCGAGGGGGCTGTGTACACCGCGATCGACGAGCGAACGGTGCGGGTAGAAGGCTCGATCTGGAAACCCAGTGAAGACTACACCGTCAAGCTGGAAGGTGCGGCGCCTTGCGGGTTTCAATCGGTTGTCATGAGTATTGTCCGGGACACCGAGTACCTTGAGCGCTTCGATGAATGGCTCGCCTGTCTCGATTCGGTGATGCGCCAGCGAATAGAAAAACATCTGAACATCGGATCGGGCGAGTACGACCTGCAGTTTCGCGCGATTGGCAAGAACGCGGCGTTGGGGGACTTTGAATCGCGATCCGCCACCCCAGTGGAAATAGGCGTCATGGCCCTGGCGACTTCCGCAACGGCCGAGCGCACGAAAGACATCGTCGCTTTGCTCAATCCTTACCTGTTGCACTTCCCGTTGCCAGGTGACAAAGACCTGCCCACCCATGCGTTTCCATTCTCTCCAGCCTCGATGGATCGGGGAGTGGTTTATGAGTTCGTGCTCAGCCATGTGATGGTCGTGGCGAATCCGTTGGCACCTTTTCGATTTGACATGAAAACCATTGAGGCGGCGTGAGATGAATACCATGGAAGCACTCGGCTACGAAATTCGCTCCAAGAACGCCGGCCCCTTCTCTTTGACCATTGATGTGTTTTGTCAGGACTCGGATGTTTTTGCCCGGCTGGCGGGCGAACCGAAACTGCAAGCGCCGGCCATTGCTCAGCTCTTTCGCCGGACCGTCGAGTCGATCAGCGTGTTTCGGATCGATGCATTGAATGTGATCAAGATCAGCCTACCGCGCCCCGTAATACAGGGGGCTCTGCAGGATCGTGATATGCACGGTGCGCAATGGGCCTTCATGGTGAGGGACGCGCTCCTGGAATCCGATTAATCATCAGCGCCAATCAAGGCAGGTCCTAATGGCGCCATTGTTCAGCGTGGCGCCAGACAACCGATAATCAGAGGTGGCGATGTCCAGGCTCGGTGGGAAGTGCGAAAACCCGAAAGTGGGCGGTGAGGGGACAGACGGGGTGCTCGTCGATCCGAACGAGGTTCATCCAGACCTCATCGGCGTCGCGGCGACGTTACGCGAGCTGGGTCTGCTTCCTGTCGTCGAAGGAGAGATTCAGAAGGTTCGCGCGCAGTTGCAACGAATCAGCGCATGGGCGTCGCGACCCAGCGTGCCTTTGTCCTGCGAGCGCATGTTGGAGTTTTCGGTCAATTGTCGGGTTGTTCCGTGCAAGCTGTATTGGCCGCAAGACGATGAGACGCCCTTGCTGCTGTTCTATTGTCACGGCGGCGGGTTTCGACACGGAGCACTCGCCGATTGGGACGCTCCTCTGCGCCAGTTGGTGCGTGACAGCGGCTTGGCGGTGTTGTCCATCGGCTATGCCCTCTCGCCGGAGTACCGTTTTCCAGTGGCGTTTAACGAGGTGGTGTCGATAGTCAGCAGGGTCATCAACCTGGGGACAATCACTCATTGTCCGGTGCGGGGGTATGCTCTGGGTGGCGACTCGGCGGGCGCCAATCTGGCCCTGGGCGCCGCCCTTGCGCTGCGCGACGCTGGAATGGATACGTTGCGACAGCTGATGTTGTTCTACGGCTCCTATTCCCGAGGTGTTTCTTCCGATTCGTGGCAGAGACTCGGTGGGTATGGCGGGCAGAACTTGTCTGCCAAAACGATGAATGCTTACTGGGCGAGCTACCTGGCCGAGGATGAAGATGACTGGCGGGTGCAGCCGATCACCGCTGATCTGGCTGGACTCCCGCCTGTGCGCTTGATCGTCGGAAACCTTGATCCGTTGTACGACGAAAACTGTGAGCTGGCGGATAAGTTGCACGCTGCCGGTGTGGCGACGCACCTGGAAGTCCTTGCGAACATGACCCACGGGTTCCTGCGATTCAATGAAGTTGCACCTGTCGTACGGGATGTGATTTTCACCCAAGCCACTGCGTTGCGTCAGGCACTGGCGTAGTGCGCCGTCCGGCCAGTCATCCTGATCCTGAACACTGACTCTCGTGGCCTCCAAACCATTGTGCTGGGGCCTTCTTCATCATGAGGCGAACGCTAAATGCTGATTCTTCGAACCCTTGCTTCTTCACTTGTGACGCGGATCTGTCTTGGGAGCATCATGACCCTTGCGTTCAACGCAATGGCTGCCGGTGAACTTCCGGTCGGGCGTGCCGCGGGTGATATGGAGCTTTCTGCGTTTTATCGCTGGCAGGACCCAATGCCCACTGTTCCCGGTGTCTTGCTGAGGAGCGAAACGCTCAAACCGCAGGAGCGGCTGCCAGCAGCGGCGCAAACCATACGCATGCTCTACAGTTCCACGGACCAGCGTTGGCACTCAGGCCAGGTGCCTGTCAGCGGCACGCTGTTCCTGCCGAGCGGTCCTGCTCCGTCTGAAGGTTGGCCGCTCTTGGCCTGGGCCCACGGTACGCTGGGGATCGCCGACATATGCGCGCCTTCGTGGACCGGGTTCAGAGCGCGTGACGCTGCGTACATCAATCGTTGGCTGGAGCGCGGATTCGCCGTCGTGGCCACTGATTATCAAGGCCTGGGGGGGGCAGGGCCTCACCCTTATACGGTCTGGCAGGCCGAAGGCAGCTCTGTCCTGGATGCGGTCCGTGCCGCCCGCGCACTCAAGCCCGGTGTGATTGCCAACCGCACGATCCTGGCGGGGCAGTCCCAGGGGGGCGGCGCCGCTCTGGGCGCGTCGATACTCGCCGCCAGCTATGCACCTGAACTCAATATTCTCGGTGCGGTTATCACAGCGCCCAATAGCACATTCCCCGACGGGCCCATCGCGCTTGAGGCGCGCCATTCCAATACGATCTTCCTGTCGTTGGCCACTGGCGGGTTACGCGACAACGCGCCCCGAATAGACGACCTACTGACGCCTGAAGGGCTGCAGCTTCTCGACGTTGCCCGGCAAAGCTGTACGCGGGAAATTGCCCTCAAGTCGCGGGAGCTGGAAATCGGTTCGTTTTCGCAGTTGCTGACCATCAGTGCGCAAGCGTTGAGCGCACTGCGCACGCCCACGACCGATATGCCCCAGGCAACGATCGCTTTTCCGTTGCTGATTGCCACCGGCCAGGCCGATGAGACCATCACCCCGGTACGACAGTACGCGGTGGCGGCGGCGCTGTGCGCGGCTGGAAACCAGGTCACCTGGCAAACCTATGAAGGATTGGGGCATGACGGGGTGATGCATGGCTCGTTGAATGAAGCGTTTGCTTTTGCACGCGCCCAACTCGAGGGGCAGGGCTATGATTCAAACTGCGCCACGATCCAGCGGCCTGGGGCGCCGGGTGAAAGGGATCCGAGCGCTCCATTCAACGATGATTGAACACGGGTGAATCCTTCGCTCATCATCTAACCGCCATCCTTATCGACTGTCAGCCGATGCCGGTCGATAAGCGCTGCGAAGGCGTCAGAATTCACGCCCCCATAGGCGGTCCAGTGAGTGACGACCGGCCCCCTTGAAGGCGATATAAGTGAAAAGAAAGCCCATCAATACCGGGTATTCGATGCCACGGTCTATCCAGGGCCAGTTCGGGCCAAGGATGTAAGCGATCGCCGCCATCTGTATGGCCATCGCCACCGCCAACGGCCGGGTGGCCAATCCTAGCGCCAGCAGCAGCCCACCCAAACCTTCAAGCCAGGCGACGAACAGGCCCAATAGCGCGGGGAATGGCAGGTGCAGGACGTTTGCGATCAAGTGAATCGAACCCGCCATGGGATCCGCCATCGAGCCGTGTGAAGTTCCCAACAGCTTGGGCAAGCCATGGGTCACCATGATGATCCCCAGGCATAACCGGAGCATTGCATAGGCGAGAGGCTCGCCCCATTGATAAAAAATACCCAGGGCCGGGACGACCAGCTTCGAGGGCTGTTCAGCATTGGGAGCGTGAGATGTCGGTTTCATCTGAATGATGTCCTGGGTCGTTTATTAAAAGGTTGACGAGGACAGTGTGGTGTCTTCCTGGCGATGGATAAATCGACGGGGCTGCCATGACCATTCACCTCCCATAAACAATCGGCCCACGCTGGACCTTGCACCGTCGTGAAAGTGATACTGATTGCTTCGATGGGGTGGATTAGTCAGGCATCGCGGGTAAGACTGTTCATCTCTCACCAATAAAAGGGCGTCACACGATGGATAAATTCGATGCCTTGCAACTGTTCATTCGCATCATCGAGCAAGGCAGTTTTACTCGTGCCGCCAACGGTCTGAATATCCCGCGGGCCACAGCTACGCTGGCCATCAAGGAGCTGGAGCGGCAGCTCGGTGCGCGTCTGCTCGAGCGTACAACCCGGCGGGTGCGGCCGACACTCGACGGCCAGGCCTTCTATGAGCGATGCAAGGCTGTGCTCGCAGATCTGGAGGACGCCGAGTCTTCACTCAGCACGGTCGTGGCGAATCCGCGCGGCACTTTGCGTCTGGATTTGCACGGGACCCATGCGACTCGGATCATCCTGCCGAACATCCAGGATTTTCATCGGCGCTATCCCCAAATCAACCTGGTCATCAGCTGCGGCGACCGGCTGGTGGATCTGGTGAGCGAAGGCGTCGATTGCGTGGTCCGTGCAGGTAACCCGCGTGATTCGTCGCTGGTGGCCAAGCGGCTGGCGTTGATGCCTGAAGTGGTCTGTGCCAGCCCCGGCTATCTGGCCGAACACGGCACGCCTATGTTTCCACAGCAGCTTGCTGAACATCAGGCCGTGGGCTTCTTTGCCAGCAATCATGACATACGTTACCCGTTCACCTTTGTCATTGACGGCCAAGTGGTCGAGCTGGAGCCGGGGGGCTGGATTTCAGTGAATGACGCCGAGTCTTACTGCTGCTGTGCGTTGAACGGCTGTGGACTGATCCAGGTGCCGCGCTTTCGCGTGGAGCAATACCTGGCGTCAGGGGAGTTGGTCGAGGTTCTCGGTGACTGGCCCAGTCCCGGACTCCCGGTTTCGGTGTTGTATCCCTATCATCGCCAGCTCTCTCCACGACTCAAGGTGTTTGTCGAGTGGGTGAGCGCCCTGTATGCCGAACGCTTTGGCCCGCTAACCTGAAGGCCTTCGCTTCATGTACTGCTCGATGGACGCAACGGCAGTTCGCGCAAGCGTTGACCCGTCAGGGCGAAGACCGCGTTGGCCACGGCCGCAGCGATGGGGGGCGTTGCGGGTTCGCCTACACCGCCAGGGCTCTCGGTGCTGGGCAGCACATGCGCCTCGATCTGCGGCATTTCGTTGATGCGCAGCACCCGGTAATCGTGAAAGTTGGACTGTTGGATACGACCCTCCTTGATGCTCATCTGCCCGAACAGCGCTGCGCTGAGGCCGAAGACAATAGCGCTTTCCATCTGTGCCTTGATGTTGTCAGGGTTGACCGGGATGCCACAGTCGATCGCGCACACCACGCGATGAACGCGGATATTCCCACCTTCGATGGAAACCTCCACCGCTTGAGCACAGTAGCTGCCGAATGACTGATGCACGGCGAGGCCGTGGCCGCGTCCCGGTGCTGGCGTGCGCCCCCAACCGAAGCGTTCGGCGGCAAGGTTCAACACGCCCAGGTGCCGTGGGTCCGATTCAAGCAGCAGGCGGCGATACGCCAGTGGGTCCTGTCCGGCGGCGTGTGCCAGCTCATCCACCGCGCTCTCCATGACGAACGCGTTGTGGCTGTGTCCAACGGAGCGCCAATACCATACCGGAATGTTCGACCGAGGGGCGTGCGCTTCGACCCGATAGGCCGGGCTGCGCATGATGTAGGGCGAGTCGCTCATGCCTTCGACAGACGTCGGGTGAATGCCCGACGCATCCGGAAATATCGATTGCCCCGCCGTGGTTTGCGACCAGGCCACCGGTCGCCCGTCGGCCCCCAAGGCTACGCGCAGGTGTTGGGCGAAGGCTGCCCGGTAGTAACCACCCTGCATATCATCCTCGCGACTCCAGAGGGTTTTCACCGGCACATTCACAGCCTTGGCGACTTCCACCGCTTCGGCGATGAAATCCTGCAGGGCACGCCTGCCAAAACCACCGCCCAGGAAGGTGGTGTGAATACGGATTTGCTCAGGGGCAAGACCGGTGATCTTTGCCGCGGCTCGTTGATTGAACGTTTGCATCTGGCTGCCGACCCAGATGTCGCAGCCATCGTCGCTGAGCTTCACGGTGCAGTTGAGTGGCTCCATTGTGGCGTGCGCGAGGTAGGGCACGCTGTACGCCATCTCGACTACCTTGCGGGCAGACTTCAGGGCTTGCTCCACCTCGCCGCGTTGCGTGACGACTTCACCCTCTGTGTGGGTCAGGGCGGTTAAATCCTGGCGTTGCTGGTCGCTGTCGAGGATGACGGTGCCGCTTGCAGTCTCCCATTGCACTTGCAGCGCATCGCGCCCGCGCTTGGCCGCCCAGTAGTGATCAGCGACGACCGCAATGCCGCTGGGGACCTGAACCACATGGCGTACGCCGGGCAGGGCCTTGGCCTGGGTGGCATCGAAGGCGCGGACGCTGCCTCCGAGCATCGGAGCCCGTGCAACCACGGCGCAGAGCAATCCTTCGAACTGGACGTCGATGCCATACTTCGCGCGACCGCTGATCTTTTCTGGCGAGTCCAGCCGTAGGGCGCCCTTGCCGATGAGCGTCCAGGCTGCCGGATCTTTCAGGGGCAGCGTCGCCGGATCCGGCACCGGGAGCGTGGCGGCCTGTTCGGCCAGTTCGCCATAGCGCAGACGGGTGTTGCCGGCGATGACCTCTCCATGTTCTGTGCGCAATGCGCTGGGGGCCTGGCCAAGACGAATGGCCGCTGCCTGGATCAACAGCGCCCGCGCCATTGCGCCCGCCCGGCGATAACGCTCGAACTCATCACGAATGCTGGAAGAGCCGACCGTGCCCTGAAACCCACGCCGCAGACTGGCATAGACGGCGGCGGCCGGCGCATGCTCGACCTTGAGTGTGTTCCAGTCAGCGTCCAGTTCTTCGGCGATGAGCAGGGTCAGGGTGGTCCAGACCCCCTGACCCATCTCGGAATGGGCCAGGAAAATGGTGATGCTGTCATCCGCGGCTATGCGCAGAAATGCATTGGGCGCGAATTCGGCGGACTCCAGGTCTTGCGCCATCAGGCGTCTGCCAGCGGGCACCGTGAAACCGACAATCAGGCCAGTGCCGAGCACGGTGCCAGACTTAAGAAAACTGCGACGAGAAGAGACAATCATGGCATTCATTGCAGAGCACTCCCTGGCTGAAAGGTGGCTGAGAGAATGGGGTCAGGCTTTGCTCAGTTCGGCGGCCCGGTGGATTGCCAAACGAATGCGCTGGTACGTACCGCAACGACATAGATTGCCGGCCATGGCCTGATCGATGTCGGCGTCGGTGGGGGCAGGGTTGCTGGCCAGCAATGCAGCGGCGGCCATGATCTGACCGGACTGGCAATAGCCGCACTGGACCACATCCAGTTCGGTCCAGGCACGCTGAACCGGATGGCTGATATCGGCTGACAGCCCTTCGATAGTGGTGATTTTTTTACCGGCCAGGGCGCCGACCGGCGTGATGCAACTGCGCTGGGGCGAGCCGTCGATATGCACGGTGCAGGCGCCACATAGGCCCATACCGCAACCGAACTTGGTGCCGGTCATGTTCATGAGGTCTCGAATGACCCATAACAGCGGCATATCGGCGGGCGCATCCACCTCCAGTTCGCGTTCATTGACCTGTAGCTTCATCGTTGACTCCCAGTCTGCGAAGAGAAGATCCGTGGCGACATTGAAGACACCGATGGCGACGGATACCGGCGCGCTCAAACCGGATCGATCATCGGCAATCACTCACCGGGTTTGTCGCCAAGAGGGATTGAGAGGGAGCTTACAAGGCAGCTGCTCCGGCTATAAAGCCAGCAGATTTGAATGGTCTGTGCAGGGCGCAATAACAATATCGGCCGATTCTGGAGGGGGGCGGTGAGGCGCTCGACTATCGGCGCGGTAGCCTCGGCCCGAGGCTACCGGCTTGGTATCTATTGAGCTTTTGCATAGCGTCGGTCGGACTTGCCGGCCTTGAGAATTGCCCCTGGCACCGGGTGACCGACCAGCGTTGGCAGGGTGGCCGCCGCCGCCAGCAGTTTGTCCAGGTCGACACCGGTGTCCAGGCCCATGCGTTGGAACATGTGCACCAGATCCTCGCTGCAAATATTACCGCTGGCGCCAGGTGCATAGGGGCAGCCGCCCAGCCCTCCGAGCGAGGCATCGAAACGATCAATACCGGCGTCCAGTGCCGCCAGGGCATTGGCCAGTCCCATGCCTCGGGTGTTGTGAAAGTGCAGGGTAAACGGGGTCTGCGGCCAGCGCGCCAGGGCTTCACGGCAGATGCGCGCGACCTGCGCCGGATCGGCCATGCCAGTGGTGTCACACAAGGTCACGCCCTGCACGCCAATGTCCAGCAAGCGTTGGATCAGCCCGTGGACCCGCGCTTCGGCGACCTGGCCTTCGAACGGGCAGCCGAAGGCGGTCGACAACGAGGCATTGATGAACACGCCGCTACTCTGGCTGACGGCAATGATCTGGCGGAACTGCTCGAGCGACTGTTCGGCAGTCATGCGCAGGTTGGCCACGCCGTGGCTGTCGCTGGCCGACATCACCAGGTTGATCTCGTCAACCTCGCAGGCCAATGCCCGCTCACAGCCCTTCACATTGGGCACCAGCACGCTGTATTCCACTCCTGGCACGCGACGGATGCCGCGCATCACCGCTTCGGCATCGCGCAGGCTGGGGATCGCCTTGGGCGAGGTGAAGGAGGTGACTTCGATCTTCGCCAGACCGGTTTGTGCCAGGCGATCGATCAGGGCGATCTTGTCTTCGCTGGGGATGAACTGGGCTTCGCTCTGGAAGCCGTCGCGGGTGACGACTTCCTGGATGTACAGGCGTTTGCTCATGGGGCGGTTCTCCGGGTAACGGTGAGGAGCGCAAGCTGTTTTGCAGGCGCGTCCTTGTTCAGATGATGCCGCGCTCGCGCAGGCCGCGGACCTGTTCGCCGCTCAGGCCCAGACCGGCCAGCAGGTCGTCGGTGTGCTCGCCCAATTGAGGGCCGCCGGCGCCGAGACGCCCTGGGGTGCGGCTGAGTTTGGGCAGCACACCCGGCACTTTCAGCGCGCCGGCGCTGGTTTGCACGGTCTCGATCATCTGGCGCGCGAGGTAGTGCGGGTCCTTGACGATATCGGCGGCGGTGTAGGGAAAGCCGGCCGGCACCAACGCCTGATTCAGTGCTTCCAGGACCTGATCCCGGTCGCGTTGCCGGGTCCACTCGGCGATGGCCGCATCGATGCGCTCGGCATGTTCGCCGCGTCCGTCGTTATGCGCCAGGCGCGGGTCCTCGGCCAGATCCGGGCGGCCGATCAGGTGCATCAATCGTTTGTAGATACTGTCGCCATTGCCGGCAATCAGTACGAAATGCCCGTCGTTGCAGGGGTAGGAGTTGGACGGCGTGATACCCGGCAGGGCGCTGCCGGCGGGCTCGCGAATGTATCCGCAGGCGTCGTATTCCGGTACCAGGCTTTCCATCATCGCAAACACCGATTCGTACAGCGCTACGTCGATGAACTGGCCCATGCCGCTGTTCTGGCGCTCCTGCAAAGCGAGAAGCACGCCGATGACCCCATATAGGGAAGACAACGAATCGCCCAGGCTGATGCCGACCCGTACCGGTGCCTGACCCGGATAACCGGTGAGGTGACGCAGGCCGCCCATGGCCTCGCCGATGACACCGAAGCCGGGACGGTCGCGATAGGGACCGGTCTGCCCGTAGCCGGAGATGCGCAGCATGATCAGGCGCGGGTTGATCTTCGACAGCGTGTCCCAGCCCAGTCCCCAACTTTCCAGGGTGCCGGGGCGAAAGTTCTCGACCAGTACATCCGCTTCGGCCACCAGCCGGCGGACAATCTCCTGACCTTCCGCCGCCTTCAGGTTGAGGGTCAACGACTGCTTGTTGCGTGACTGCACATGCCACCAGAGCGAGGTGCCGTCCTTGAGCTTGCGCCACTTGCGCAGCGGGTCGCCAACACCCGGCGGCTCGATCTTGATCACCTGGGCACCAAACTCACCGAGCATCTTGCTGGCGAACGGGCCGGCGATCAGTTGGCCCATCTCCAAGACCTTCAGGCCTTGCAGCGCCATGCTGCTTGCGTGTTGTTCTGTCATGTCTGCACCTTTGGGTCGTGCGCTGTTCTTTGTCAGGCAGGATGGCTCAGGCCCATGGACTGAACAATTGATCAATGACCAAGCCAGGCTTCGTATCCTGCGAAGTACCACCTGTGAGAACCTTGAAACTGTTCTTCATCGTGCTGCACGTCGTGATACGCGACTGACAGGAGGCCGCGCCTATGCGTCGTATCGATTTCGTCACCCTCAAGCTGTTTGTCGCCATCGCCGATGAGCGCAGCCTGACCAAGGCCGCCGAGCGCGAGCACCTGGCCCTGGCGGCGGTGAGCAAACGGGTCAGCGACCTGGAAAACCAGCTGGGAATCGCCTTGCTCTACCGCCAACCCAAGGGCGTCGAACTGACGCCGGCCGGGCATGCGCTGCTGCATCACGCGCGCAATATGATGGACAACCTTGCGCAGATGAATGCCGACCTCAGCGAGTTCAGCGAGGGGGTCAAGGGACATGTGCGCATTCACGCCAACACCTCGGCGGTGATCGAATTCTTGCCCGAGGACCTCAGTGCTTTTACCCGGTTGCACCCGCAGGTCAAAATCGATCTGGAAGAGCGGGTCAGCAGCGAAGCCATCCGTGCGGTGCGCGAAGGGCTTACCGATATCGGCATTTTTGCCGGCCATGTGCCCGCCGACGAGCTGCAGGTGTTCAACTACCGCCACGATCGGTTGGTGCTGGTCACTCCACGCGCGCATCCGCTGGCCGAGCGCAGCCGCATCAGCCTGCACGAAGCGGTCAGCTACGACTTCATCGGGTTGCAGCAGGACGCCTCGTTGCACGGCCTGTTGCAACAGGCAGCGCGTCATTTGGGCACGCCATTGCGCCTGCGTATCCAGGTGCGCAGCTTCGAAGCCATTTGCCGGATGATCCACACCGGCATGGGGATCGGCATCCTGCCGGAGCTTGCCGTGCGGACCTATCTGCCGGCGCTCGATGTGCAGGTCATTGCGCTGGACGATCCCTGGGCGCGTCGCGAGTTGAAGATTGCCGTGCGCAGCCTGGAAGCGCTGTCGATGACGGCACGCCAGATGCTTGAACACCTGATGAGCAGCGAACAACGGGAAGCTTCCATGGTCGAGCCTTCGTGAAAGCCGAAGGCAGCATTGTTCAAATATGAATTTCAGTGGCGTAGGGACGGGGGGTAGAGTCCAAACGGACTGAGGGGGATACGTCCCCAACGCTCGAACAAAAACAATAGGAGCTCACCATGAAGTATCCATCCGTGCGTCGTGGCCTGACCGGGGTGCTTGCCAGCTTTGCCCTGGTCGGTGCGTTGTCTGTCCAGGCCGCCGAGCCGATTCTGATCAAGTTCTCCCACATCACCGCCGACAGCACGCCCAAGGGGCAGGGCGCCCTGATGTTCAAGAAGTTGGTGGAGGAGCGCCTGCCGGGTAAAGTCGAAGTGCAGGTCTACTCCAATTCGTCGTTGTACGGCGATGGCAAGGAGATGGAAGCGTTGCTGCTGGGTGAGGTGCAGATGTTGGCGCCGGCACCCTCGAAACTGGAGCAGTACACCAAGCAATTGCAGTTGTTCGACTTGATGTTCCTGTTCGACGACGTGGCGGCAGCGCAGCGCTTTCAACAGTCGGACAAAGGCAAGGCGCTGCTCAGGTCAATGGAAGGCAAGGGCATCACCGGGTTGGCCTACTGGCTCAACGGCATGCGCCAGTTGACCGCGAACAAGCCGCTGGTCAAGCCAAGTGATGCCCGCGGGCAGAAGTTCCGCGTGCAGCCGTCTGACCTGCAGGCCGCGCAATACAGCGCATTGCGCGCAGTGCCGCGCAAGATGGCTTTCGCCGAGATCTACCAGGGCCTGCAGACGGGTGTGGTGAATGCTCAAGACAACCCCTGGTCGAACATCTATTCCCAGAAATACTATGAAGTGCAGAAGTACATGACCGAGTCCAACCATGCCATCGGCAACTACCTGCTGATCGCCAACACCAAATTCTGGAATGGTTTGCCGGCAGATGTACGCGATGAGCTGGAGCAGATCATCGATGAGGTCACTGTCGAAGTGAACAAGCAGGCCGAGGTGCTCAATCAGAAGGCCAAGCAGGGCATCATCGATTCGGGCAAGAGCGAGATCATCAGCCTGACCCCGCAGCAACGTGATGCCTGGCGCGATGCCGTGCGTCCTGCCTGGAAAGCCTTCGAAGCCCAGATTGGTACCGAACTGATCGAAGCGGCCCAGGCGGCCAACCAATCCAACTGAAGTTCCCCAGCCACGGTCGCCCGTTCGGGGTGGCCGAAGGCGTCTCTCGAAGTTTGCCTTGCTGCTGGTTCTGATCGTGATCACTGACATCCCGGCCATCTCCCTGGGGCTGCCGAACGGGTTGGGCATAAGCTGACGGGGGGCGGGTCAGTAGATGCTATCCTTCGCCAAAAGTGGAGCAGGCCGGGCAGTCATGACACCAGAAAACACATTTCGTGTTCAAACGCCTCTGCCGGAGGACCTTCGGGTCTTCCTGACCGTCATTCGCAAATCCAGCTTTGCCGGTGCCGCGGATGAGCTTGGGCTCTCGCCGGCCTTCGTGAGCAAACGGATTCGCGTGCTCGAGCAGACATTGCGCACGCGGCTTTTGCATCGCACCACTCGACGCATTGCGCTGACTGAAGCGGGAGAAAAAACCCAGCGCTGGGCGATTCGCTTTCTCGACGACATGGATGATTTCGTTGGCGAGCTCACCGAGATTCGCCAAGCCCCTCGTGGCCTGCTGCACATTTGCAGCAGCTTCGGTTTTGGGCGCAATCATGTTGCTCCTGCGATTGCAGAGTTGTCATCGATCTACCCGGAACTGGAGGTGCGGCTGGATGTGTTCGACCGCGTGGTAGACATCGTTGCCGAAGGCTTTGATCTGGAGATCCGCGTGGGTGACGACTTGCCGGGCCATCACATCAGCCGCAAGCTGCTCAGTAACCACCGAGTGCTCTGTGCCACACCGGATTACCTGGAGCGGCGAGGGGTCCCGATGACCCTCAAGGACCTTGCTCATCATGATTGTCTAGTGCTGAAGGAGCGGAACAATCCATTCGGTGTGTGGCATTTGAATCAGGCCAACCGCGATGAGGTTGTACGGGTCAGCAGCAGATTGTCATCCAACAGCGGAGAAATCGTACTGCAATGGGCCTTGGCTGGGCGCGGGGTGCTTCTGCGGTCGTTGTGGGATGTTCAGCCACTGTTGGATCAAGGCAAGCTGGTCCGCGTGCTGCCCGATTACACCCAAAGCGCGAACGTCTGGGCGGTGTATCCGACCAGGCTGGCGGATTCGGCCAAACTTCGCGTGTGCGTGGAGTTTCTGGAGAGCTATTTGAAAAGGCTGCGGCTACCGGAGACGGCCCGCGCCTGACGGCAGTTCTGTCCGACCCCGCAGGCCCGCAGGATGCAGGCCCTTGTTCGCTCGAGGCTCAGGCAAGCCAGGGGTTCAAACGATGGTGCAGTGCCTCGAAGTCGCGGATTCGTGACGTGTGCTCAAGCGTTGTACCAATCGCATCGAGACCTTCCAGCAGCGCTTTTTTACGCAAGGGGTCCATCTCGAACCCAATCATCTTTCCGCTCTGAAGGTGAATCTGCTGGGCATGCAGATCGATCGTGATCTGCGAGTTTTCAGGTGACCCCACGAGATGGCTGATCTCCTGCTGTTCTGACTCCTTCAATTGAATGAGCAGAACACCATTGCGCTGGCAGTTGTCGTAGAAAATGCCGGCGAAACTCGTGCCGATCAGTGCGCGTATACCCAATTGCTTCAGCCCCCAGACCGCGTGCTCGCGGCTGGAACCACAACCGAAATTAGGTCCGGTGATCAGGAAACTGGCGTGATCCCAGGGGGCCTGATTGAGAACGAACGCCGGATTGGGGACGCCATCGGCCAGGAAACGCAAGTCAAAGAAGACCCCGCGGTCCAGCCCATTGCGATCGATGCCCTTGAGGAACTGCTTGGGCATGATGACGTCGGTGTCCACATTCGCGGCGGGCAGCGGTGCGGCGATACCGCGAACGATGGTGAATGGCTGCATTTCAGCTCTCCATGGACAGTTGACGAACGTCGGTGAGGTGGCCGCAAATCGCTGCGGCGGCGACCATCGCCGGGCTCATGAGGTGAGTTCTTGCTCCGGCGCCCTGACGGCCCTCGAAATTTCGGTTGGTACTGGAGGCACAGCGATCTCCCGGCGACAGCACATCATCATTCATCGCCAGGCACATCGAGCAGCCGGACTGGCGCCATTCGAAGCCGGCATCCTTGAAGATCTGCGCCAGCCCCTCCGCTTGTGCCTGATCACGCACCAGCGTGGAACCCGGTACGATCATCGCGCGCACGCTCGCCGCTACTTTGCGACCCCGAACGATGCGCGCGACATCGCGCAGATCCTCGATGCGTGCGTTGGTACAGGAGCCGATAAAGGCGTGACTGATCGGCACCCCGGCCAGTCGGGTTCCCGGCTCAAGGCCCATGTAGCGCAATGCCCGCTGCAGGTCCTGCCTGCGGATCAGGTCGCTCTCCAGGCGCGGATCCGGTACGCACTCACCAATCGGCGCGGCCTGGTCAGGGCTGGTTCCCCAAGTCACCATCGGCTCCAACGCGCTGGCATCGAGTTCGACTTCCTTGTCGAAATGCGCTCCAGGGTCGGAATAAAGCGTTTTCCATTTCTCGACAGCCTGCTCCCATAGCGCCCCTTTCGGGGCTCGCGGTTTGTCTTTGAGGTAGGCGTACACCTTTTCGTCCGGCGCCATGAAAGCCCCACGGGCACCGGCCTCTACGGCCATGTTGCAGATGGTCATGCGCGCTTCGACGCTGAGGGACTCAATGGTGGGGCCGGAGAATTCGATGGCGTAGCCCGTCGCACCGGACGCACCGATGTCGCGGATCAAGGCCATGATGATGTCTTTGGAGGTGACGCCTGCGCCCATCCGCCCGTGCACATTCACGCGCAGGGTCTTCAGACGTTTATAGACCAACGTCTGTGTGGCGAGCAGGTGTTCAATTTCCGAGGTGCCGATACCAAAACCAAAGGCGCCCAGCGCGCCATAGGTCGTTGTGTGGCTATCACCTGCGGCCACGACCATCCCGGGAAGAATGAAGCCTTGCTCAGGGGCAACCACGTGCTCAATGCCTTGTCGCTTGTCCAGGACATCGAACAACTCGATTCCGAAGTCTCGACAGTTCTGCTCGAAGTAAGAAACCTGAAGCGCGCCACCCGCATCCGGCATGGCCGCGACGCGATCAGGCGCGGTCGGGTTGACGTGATCGACCACGCACAACGTCGATGACGGGCGCCATACCGTTCTGTTCGCCTCTCCCAAGCCGCTGAAGGCCTGGGGGCTGGTGTATTCGTTGGCGACCTGGCGGTCGATGTAGAGTAACACATGGCCATGGTCGTCCAGCGTACAGACGGTGTGGGCATCTATATGCTTCTGGTAGAGCGTTCTGGGGCCTTTCATGACGGTTCTCGCGAGTGATCGGAAGGCGCGCCGGGAGGGCCTCACGATGCGCCGCGCTCGATGAGCAGTCATGCCAGCATAGGGAATGCAATTGCAGGTTCAATGGCTGAAAAGTCAATCATCGATTCACGATTCGTGTTTAATCCGCGCAGCGGTCAGCGATTCGGATAGCGCCCGGCCCACCGCGGTTGCTATCCGGTGCTGACAGGAAAAGACCGGCCCGGCCCCTTCAATCCAGATCCTCAGCCCGATGCCGCTCCGGCACTTGGCTCGCTTCATCACCCCACGTGCGGTTCACTCGTTGCCCCCGGATCACTGCCGGTCGATTGGCGATCTCCTCGGCCCAGCGTTGCACATGGGTATATTCGTGGGCAGCCAGGAACTCGGCAGCCGAGTACACGTTGTCGCGCACCAATTGACCATACCAGGGCCAGACCGCGATATCGGCGATGGTGTAGCTGTCTGCGGCCAGGTATTGGCTTTCGCCAAGACGGCGATTCAGGACGTCGAGCTGGCGTTTGGCTTCCATGGTGAAACGATTGATGGGGTATTCAAGTTTATCGGGCGCGTAAGCGTAGAAATGACCGAAGCCTCCACCCAGATAGGGGGCTGCGCCCATCTGCCAGAACAGCCAGTTCAGGGTTTCGGTGCGTCCGGCCGGGTCGGTGGGCAGGAAGGCGCCGAACTTTTCCGCCAGGTACAGCAGGATCGAACCGGACTCGAAAACCCGGATCGCCGGCTCCACGCTGCGATCGAGCAACGCCGGGATCTTCGAGTTCGGGTTGATCTGGACAAAGCCACTGGAGAACTGGTCGCCCTCGTTGATGCGAATCAGCCAGGCGTCATATTCGGCGCCGGTGTGCCCCAGCGCCAACAGCTCCTCCAGCAGGATGGTCACCTTCACGCCATTGGGCGTGGCCAGTGAATAGAGCTGCAGCGGATGTTCGCCCACTGGCAATACTTTTTCATGGGTCGGCCCGGCGGTAGGGCGGTTGATGTTGGCGAACTGGCCGCCAGACGGGGCGTTGTATTTCCAGACTCTGGGCGGTACATAGGGCGCTTTGCTCATGGGAGGGGCCTCATTGCCGACTTGCAGTGACCGCGTGAACCGCGGAAAAAAGCTCTGGCCCAAGCCTGCCATAGGAGGGTCAGCGTCAGCAAATCACCCCGCCTGCACGTACTGCATTAGGCTTACCCGCTAACGCTCTTCAGTCATGATCCGATCCACTTCGCCTGAAGCCTTGAGCTTCGCGAAAGCTTGTTGAGCCCGGGTGACGATTTCGTCTGGGGTGCTCAGGCTAAACGCCATGTGAACTCGGTGGGGTTGTTCATCCAGGGAAAAGACCTCCTCCAGCGTGGTGAAATCCACTTGGGCATCTTTGCTCATCAGGCGCGCAGTATTCTCGGGCATCGGCAGCAACTGAATCTGCTGATTCAACAGTTTCTGAAAGTTATCGTGGTTGTCCGCCGATACCACCAGCCGGGTAAAGCCTTTCTGCTGCAGGTAAACCTGCTTGGCGTCATTGCGCACCACGCCTATGGTGTACTGCTTGGCGTCTTCAAGGTTGTCAACGGCGATGCCGCCACGTCCACGCAGCTTGTAGAGCTTGGTCGTCGCCCGATGGATTTCACCCACCCACTTGAACATCTGCTCACGGGCCGGGGTGCGATCGAGCGGGAAGATCATCACATTGGGTTCATGCAGCGCTTTTTCGTAAGCGCGTGCCCATGGGTACAGCAACATGCGGTAATCGCTGATCCCTGCGCCTCTCAAGGTTTCGTCGGCTATTCGAGTGCCCGGGCCGACGAGCGCGCCTTCACGCAGGTAGGCGTATAACGAGTCTTCGGTCACGACTTCGATCGCCTCGGCGTGACTTTTCACGCTGATCAAGGCCAGGAGCAAGCACGAGCAGAGCATCAGGCGATAGTGCATACAGACCTCGCAGCACACGGTGGTTTTATAAAGCGACGCAATTGCGCCCCTGGCGTTTGGCCCGGTACAACGCCTGGTCGGCGCGTTGCAGCAGTTGATCGAAGTGATCCATGGTTTTGGTGTCCAGCTCGGCGACGCCGATGCTCAGGGTGACAAAAGGGGAAACCGCTGAGCCGCCATGGGGCAGTGCAAGTTCAGCCAGGCTTTCACGAAACCGCTGGGCTGCCTCGCATGCCTGGCTGGCGTTGATATTGGGCAATACCACGACAAACTCCTCACCCCCCAGGCGAGCAGTCAGTTCGCCGGAGCGGCCGAAGACACTGCGCAGGGTCCCGGCGATCTGTTTCAAGCACTCGTCCCCTTTGATATGGCCGTAGGTGTCGTTGTAGATCTTGAAGAAATCCACATCGCACATCAGCACGGCCAGCGGGGTGTTGTGGCGGATCGCACGGCGGAATTCGACATCCTTCAGTTCATCGAAGTAACGACGGTTGGCCAAGCCCGTCAAGGCATCGTGACGCGACAGCGCTTCGAGGGCCTGGTTGGCGGCCTTGAGTTCCGAAGTGCGCGCCTCGACCAGTTCGGCCAACTGGTCGCGACTGGCTGCAAGGGCCAGTTCGTCCGAGTGCTGGCGCTCCAGATGGGCGTGGAGGTTGTCTTGCAGTGCATTGACTTTGGATTCGAGCAGGCTCAACTCGTCCTGGCGCCGGACCGAACGTTGCAGCTTGAGGTGGAAGTTGAGTGTTTGTGGTGAGAGTTTCCCCAGATGCCGGGCGATATGGACAACGTGCACGGTCACCAGGCGGTTGAACATGGTCATGACCAGGCCGGCCAGCAGCAACGACTGGATCACCTGCGTGATGACGATGCTGCGGGCTTCGTCCCAGAGGCGTTCCCAAAGCAGGTTGTTATCGCCCTCGATGGTCAGTTCACCGACCTTTTCGTTGGCGCCGATGTAGGGCTGCGCGACGAGCTGGCGATGCAGCACCGGCGCCACGCTGGATGCATTGCTGGCATATCGATTGAACTCGATGATTTCTGGCGCCTGTCCGGGGCGCAGGATATTGAGTGCCACGCGTCCCACCGGCGCCGCATTCGCAACGCTGGTGATCTGCTTGTCCAACGATTCACGGTCCATTTCCCAAATGGCATGGGCCAGGGTGTTCTGGAACACCTGGTCGATCAGGACCAGCTCGGAATTCATCTGCGCCAGATTGTTTTCCCAGGCCTGCCAGGTACGCAGCGTGACCATCGCCAAGGTAAAGCACAGGCAGAACACCAGCGTGGCCAACACCAGACGCCGTCCCAGCGAGCTGAACGTCCTGGTTTTTGGCGGATGGATGGGGACAGTCCGAAAATCGTCGGCCATGTCATAACCACTTGCGCATGATGGCGTCGTAAACGCCATTACGGCGGATGGTCTCCAGGCCTGAGCGGAATTTCTCGACCGTCGCGGCCGGCGTCTTGCGACTGAACGCCATGCTCAAGCCATCCTGACTGCTCAATTCGGGAAGCGGCAGCGAGCGGATCAACACTTTATCCGGGTCTTCACCATTCTGGCGGGTCAGGTACAGCGCGTTGAGCTCGTTGGAAATCCATAGCTCCACGTGATCGACCTTGAGCTTGCGGTAGTTGTGTTCGTACTTGTTGCTCGACTGCAGGTCTGTACCAATGCGGAAACCCTTCGACACCAGGTATTGCTCACCCACGTCCTGATTGACGGTGGCAATCTGGTGACCGTGCGCATCGTCCAGCGAGTTGAGTTTTACCGGGCGCTCAGCCAGCGAATACATGTACCACTGGGTTGGGGCGATGGCCCCGACCCACTGGAAAAGTGATTCACGCGCAGGCGTTCGAACGATTGAATAGATCAACACGTTACTTTCATTGAGCGCCAGTTCGTAGGCCCGCGCCCAAGGCATGGGCTGGATGGACGCCTCTACGCCGACCTCCTTGAGCACCGCCTGGACCACCTCGGTGCTCATACCGGTCACTCGCCCGTTCTGCGTCATGTTATAGGGCGGCAGTTCTTCCGTAACGATGCGCAGCGCATTCTCTGCGGCGGCGTTTGGCACGGCTGTGCTTGCAGCCAGGAACACCAGGACGCAGCTCATCAGCAGACGGTTAAACGGCAAAATCATCGAGAGTTACCCTATGCAACCAGCAGTGCCGGCGCGGCCTGGGGGCCGTTGACTTAATGTGTTATCGGCTGGGCCTATACGCGCTTGAGTGTCATCCGTCGAAACCGGGGGGCATTGAACCTGGGGCGGTCGGGCCAGACCCTGTGAAAAACTTGAGTGTGGCCTCTCTTGTTCCAGCTGTCGATTCGGCGACATTTAATGAACCCGGGTTTGTTCGGCCGTGTCAGTCGTTTGTCAGGAACGACAAATGATGGAGCCGCTGATGCGACCACTGTATTTCACCAGCCTGTCCTTCGCCGCGTTGCTGTGCGCGGCTTGCTCAAGCCAACCGCCCGCGACCTGGGGCTACATGGATGCCAAGGAACGGGCCAATCTGCCGCCCGACCAGGCATATCCCGAGTTATTCGAAGCCGTGCAGAACAACCAACTGTTCACCGACCAGAAGCATTTCGTCGACGCACTGCCCACCCGCGACCCCTCGAAAATCCGTGCCGAATACCTGGCTCGTCGCGACAACAGCGACTTCGATCTCGAAACCTTCGTGAAGGACAACTTCATCGAGTCCGGCGCAGCGCAAAGCCCGGCACCGAAACCGGGCGCGCCCATACAAGAGCACATCGACAGCCTTTGGCCCGTGTTAAGCCGTACCTATCGCCAAGTGCCGCCCTACAGCAGCCTGTTGCCCTTGCCACAACCCTATGTCGTTCCAGGCGGACGCTTTCGCGAGATGTACTACTGGGACTCCTACTTCACCATGCTCGGGCTTGAACAAAGCGGTGATCAGGCCCAGGTGCGCCAGATGACCGATAACTTTGCCTATATGATCGACACGTACGGGCACATTCCCAATGGCAATCGCACCTACTACCTGAGCCGCTCACAACCGCCATTCTTCGCTTACATGGTGCAGTTGCAGGCGCACATCGAAGGTGACCAGGCGTTTGGGCGTTACCTTCCACAACTGCAGAAGGAATACGCCTATTGGATGCAGGGCGCCGAGGGGCTCAAACCGGGTGCCGCCGCGCAACATGTGGTCAAGCTCGCCGATGGCAGCGTGCTCAATCGCTATTGGGATGCCCGTTCGACGCCGCGACAGGAATCCTGGTTGCAAGATGTCAAAACCGCCGAACAGGCCTCGAACAGACCTAGGCAAGAGGTCTGGCGTGATCTGCGTGCCGGCGCGGAGAGCGGTTGGGACTTCAGTTCGCGCTGGCTCGGCGACGGCCAGAACCTGGCAACCATACGCACCACATCCATTGTGCCCGTGGACCTGAACAGCCTGCTCTATCACCTGGAGCGCACCATCGCCAAGGCGTGTGAAACCGTGCAAAACACGCCATGCGTCCAGAACTATGGTCAGCGCGCAGAACGGCGGCAGCGTGCCATCGAGCAGTATTTGTGGAATGCCGATGCAGGGTTTTACGTGGACTACGACTGGCAGCAGCACCGTCAACGCCCGCAACTGACAGCCGCCACGCTGTTTCCTCTTTACACCGGCCTTGCCTCCGCGGACCACGCCAATCGCACGGCCGAGGCAGTCCGTGATGGTCTGCTGCGCCCTGGCGGCATTGCCACCACGCAGGTCAGCAATGGCCAGCAGTGGGACGAACCCAACGGTTGGGCACCGCTGCAGTGGGTGGCGGTTGAGGGGCTGGATCGCTATGGGCACACCGCGCTGGCGCAGCAGATTGGCACTCGCTTCCTGCAACAGGTACACAATCTTTACCGCAAGGAAGACAAGCTGGTAGAGAAGTACGACGTATCCGGGCGGGGAGATGGCGGGGGAGGTGGCGAATATGAGTTGCAGGACGGTTTCGGCTGGACGAATGGCGTGACGCTGAAACTGTTGAGCAAATATGGCGCACGTTCCTCCGCAACGACTGTGGGTGAATGAGCTGGCGCTAAGAGCAAGGGACAAACCTGGGCAGGACTTATCAGTTCCTGCCCAGGTGCCCGGCACTGTTATCCGAGAATGGCGTTGAAGAGCAACAGGGTGAGCAGGGAGGTGAACCAGCCGATCGTGGTCGGAATCGACCAGGTCAGCATCTGATGCTTGGCGTTGGTGACCCCGAGCATGCGGTTGACTACCCAGAAATAGCTGTCGTTGAAGTAGCCAAAGACCATCGAGCCAATGGCCGCCGCCTGGGCGGCGAAGACCATGTTAACGTCGGGAATCGAGGCCAGGATCGGCGCCGAAATCGAGGCGCCGGTGATCATTGCCACGGTGCCGCTGCCCTGGATCAGGCGCACTAGGGACGCGATCACGAAGGGGATCAACACCGCCGGCAGCGGCAAGGTGGCGACCCATTCGCCCATGTACTGACCCGCACCGCTGTCGCGCAACACGGCACCCAATGCACCACCGGCGCCGGTGACCAGCAGGATGATGCCGGCGCTTTCTACGCCTTTTTCCATGTGCGCGATGACTTCCTCACGCGGGCGCCGCGGCACCAGTCCATACAGTGCCGCCACCACCCCGAGGCCGACAGCGATGACCGGGTTGCCGACGAAAGCGATGGTCTGACCGAACAGGCTCTGGGTCAGGGTGCTGTCGCCGTTGAGTTTGCCGAGGGCGACGACCAGGGTGTTGGCGAAGATCAGCAGGATGGGCAGCACGATCGGCAGCATCGACAGCCACAGCGGCGGCAGTTCGGCCTCGCGGGCATCGGCGCGTTCGAGTACTTCACGATAGGCGGTGGCGGGTTCGACCGGAGTTTGGCCGCTTTGCGCGATCATCGCCTCGATGCGTGGGCCCATGAAGCGGGCGTAGGCCACCAGCACGAAGGTGCCGGGAATGGTGAATACCACGCCCCAGAAAATCATCAACCCCACGTCGATATTGAAAATCCCGGCAATCCCCAGTGGCCCTGGCGTCGGTGGAACCGCATGGTGGGTCAGCATCAGGCCGCTGGCCAGGGCAATACCCAGGGTCAGCATCGATTTGCCGCTGTTGCGCGCCAGTGCCCGGACCAACGGGTTGAGGATGACGAACGCCGAGTCGCAGAAGATCGGCACCGAGACGATGTAGCCGGTCACCATCATCGCCCACTCTTCGCGTTTGTTGCCCAGCCAGCGCACGAAGGTATAGGCCATCCGCTCGGCGGCGCCGGAGACTTCCAGCAGGCGGCCCATCATCACACCGAAACCGATGACCAGGCCGATGGTCGACAGCGTGGCACCGAAGCCGGTGGTGATGGATTTGACCAGCGCGTCGGGCGCCATGCCGCCACCCAGGCCGGCGATCGAAGCGGCGATGATCAGCGCCAGCAGGGCGTGGATGCGGGTCTTGAGAACCAGCACGATGAGTATGACGATGGCCAGGACCAGGCTCACCATCAGCTGTGGGCCGGCGATAGAAGTTGCGTCCATTGGGTAATCACTCTTGTTGTTATTGGATGGAACGACGGCACCGCACGGCGCCGCCTGGGTCAGTGATTCATGCTGAGCTGGTGCGCCCTTACCACGCTGTCGAAGTCGGCATCACCGCGAAAGCCCAATTGCAGCGGCCTTTGGATGTCGAAGTTGCCGGGCCAGCTGCAGACGATGCGCTGGATCCGCTCGTCCGGCTCAAAGCTGACCCGCGCGCGCGCCGCCTCGCCACCGACACGGGCGAGACTGTCGAGCATTTCGCTGACCCGCACGCTGATGCCGGGCAGGTTGAGGGTCCGCCGCAGGCCAAGCGCCTGGCCGTCCAGGCGCGCGGCATGGACCAGGTTGTCGACCACGGTCTGCGGCGAAGACAGCCACATGCGGGTATCCAGTGGTACCGGACAGTTGCTCATCTCGCCGGCCAGGGGCTCGCGCAGGATGCCGCTGGCAAATGACGAGGCCGCTGCGTTGGGTTTGCCGGGGCGAACGGAAATGGTTGGCAGGCGACACACCCGGCCATCGATGAAGCCCTTGCGCGAGTAGTCATTGATCAGCAGTTCGGCCATGGCCTTCTGCGCGCCATAGGACGATTGCGGCAGCGGTGCGAGTTCTTCGGGCACCTGCTCGGGCATCGGCCCACCGAATACCGCCAGTGAACTGGCGAACACGAAACGCGGTGCCTGGGCCTGTTGGCGGCAGGCTTCGAGCAGGGCGCGGGTCGCATCGAAATTGACCCGCATGCCAAGGTCGAAGTCGGCTTCGGCCTGGCCACTGACGATCGCGGCCAAGTGATAGACCAGGGAGGTTTCTGGGCCGATCAGCGATTTGATAAAGGCCGGGTCGCAGATGTCGCCGGTGTGCGACACCACCCGAGGGTCATTGATGGGGCAGGGCGCCAGGTCGACCGAGACGAGGCTGGCACCGGGGGGCAGCAAGTCACTCGCAGTGGGCGCCAGCAGCGCTTCGATCAGGCGGGCGCCGAGAAAGCCAGCGCCGCCAGTTACCAGGATCTTCATGTATTGCACTCCGCTTAAGGAGAATATTCGGGGCAGGGTGCCGAACGCCCCGTATTCTTGTTATTTGACGAACCAGGTGACAAGCAGTTGTCATGTTGTATGATGAATTTAACGTGGACGCAACCGTTGCGTGTTTTCTTCTTGCCCACAGCGGGTGGCAAGGCAGCGCGACGATTGCCGGGAGAATTTGAGTGGACAGTCTGAACGACGTTACCCCCAAGCTGGCCGAACGGCTGGCCAAACGCCTGAGTGCAGCGGTCCATGACGGCCAGTTGGCCGCCGGGAACCGCCTGCCCACCGAGCAGGCATTGTGCGAGCAGTACGGTGTGAGCCGCACGGTGGTGCGCGAAGCGATTTCGATGCTCAAGCGCGAAGGCATGCTCACTTCGCGCCAGGGCAGCGGCACCTTCGTCGTGCCCAATCCCAGTGTCGCGCTGCGCCTGTCTCCGCCCCAGGGCAACTTCGAGGCGGTGGTGGAAATCCTCGAGTTGCGCAGCGCGCTGGAGATCAAGGCCGCCGAGCTGGCCGCGGCACGGCGCACCAATGCGCAACTGCGGGCGATGCAAAACGCCTTGGCCGAGCTTGACGAAGCGGTCGAGCGGGGTGAAGACGGCGTGCGCGAAGACCTCGCCTTCCACCGTTCGGTGGTGGCCGCCACCGGTAACCAGCACTTTCTCGAAACCATCGATTTTCTGCACCAGCTGCTGCAACAGGCGATCAGAGTGACCCGTCGCAACGAGGCGCGTAACGCCCAGTACATGTGTCAGGTCGATCAGGAGCACCACGCGCTGCTCGCCGCTATCGCCGCAGGTGACAGTGAGGCGGCACGTACCGCGGCCTCCTCGCATCTGCGCAACGCCGAAGTCCGCCTGCGCGAAGCGCGAAGCGAGGCCGACGCGTCCGGATAACAACCACAAGAGGATTCACCCGTGACAGCAATATCCAGTATTGGTGTGGTCGGCCTGGGCTCCATGGGCCTGGGCATGGCGCGCGCGCTTTTGCGCGCTGGTCTGCCCGTATGGGGCTACGACATCCGCGAGGATGTGCGCCAGGCCTTCATCGCCGAAGGTGGCCAGCCGGTCAGTGCCCTGAGTGACAGCGCCGCGCTCAGCGACCTGCTGTTCATCGTGGTGGTCAACGCCGCGCAAACCGAGCAATTGCTGTTCGGCGAGCAAGGTATTGCGGCGCGGTTGCGTCCGGGCTCCGTGGTCATTGCCTGCGCAACCATCTCGGCGGCGGCTGCGCGGCGCATCAGTGGGCGCTTGGCCGAGCATCAGGTGCTGATGCTCGATGCGCCGATTTCAGGCGGGGCGGTGCGCGCCGAAGCGGGCGAGTTGACCATCATGGCCTCGGGGCCGGAGGCCGCCTTCGAACGGGCGCAAACGGCACTTGCCGCCGTCGCCGCCAAGGTCTACCGGCTGGGTGAAGAGGCCGGGCAAGGTTCGCAGATCAAGCTGGTCAACCAGTTGCTCGCCGGGGTCCACATTGCCGCGGCGGCCGAAGCCATGGCCTATGGCATTCGTCAGGGCTGCGATCCCGAGGCGCTCTACGAGGTGATCAGTCACAGCGCCGGTAATTCCTGGATGTTCGAAAACCGCGTGCCGCATTTGCTGGCGGGTGATTATCGACCGCGCTCGGCGGTGGATATTTTCGTCAAGGATCTGGGCCTGGTGCTCGACAGCGCCCAGGAGGCGGTCTTCCCGCTGCCGCTGACCGCCAGCGCCCACCAGATGTTCAAGCAAGCGTCGGCTTCCGGGCTGGGGCGCGAGGATGATATCGCCGTGGTGAAGATATTCCCCGGTATCAACCTGCCTGCCGCCGCCAACGAGGAGATTTGACCATGCCCCTGATCGGATGCATCGCCGATGACTTCACCGGAGCGACCGACCTTGCCAGCATGCTCGTGCGCGGCGGCGCCCGTACTGTGCAGACCATTGGTGTCCCACACGGGCCCTTGGCGGTGGGCGACGCCGACGCCCTGGTGGTGGCGCTCAAGTCGCGCAACCTGGCGCCCGATGAAGCCGTCGCACAGTCGCTGCAGGCGCTGGAGTGGTTGCGCCAGCAGGGCTGCCGACAGTTCTACTTCAAGTATTGCTCGACGTTCGACTCCACCGCTGAGGGCAACATCGGCCCGGTCAGCGATGCGCTGCTCCAAGCCCTGGGCAGCGACTTCACCGTGGCCTGTCCGGCCTTTCCGGAAAACCGCCGCAGCGTGTTCAACGGCTATCTGTTCGCCAATGACGTGCTGCTCAACGAAAGCGGGATGCAGGACCATCCACTCACACCTATGCGCGACGCCAACCTGCTGCGCGTGTTGCAGCCGCAGACACGCCACCCGGTCGGCCTGATCGGCTACCGGACCCTGCGCGCCGGCGTCGAGGCGACCCGTCAGCGGATCGCCGCGTTGCGCGCCGAGGGCGTGGGCATCGCCATCAGCGACGCTATCGATAATGAAGATTTGCAGGTGCTCGGTGCCGCCTGCGCCGATCTGCCGTTGGTCACGGCCGGCTCGGGGCTGGCGCTGGGCATGGCCCAGGATTGGCAGGCCAGAGGGCTGTTGCAGGCCAACGGCGAAGCCAGCCGGCTGGAGGCGGGTTGGGGGCGCCAGGCGATTCTCAGCGGTAGCTGTTCGCGAGCGACCCTCGGCCAGATCGAGCAGGCGGCAGCGGTCTATCCTGCCTTTCGTCTTGAGGCCGCCGAGCTGATGGCCCGCGGTGACGCACTGGTGGCCGAGGCCCTGGCCTGGGCTGCCGGCCACCCGGGGCCGGTGCTGATCTATGCCAGCAGTCCAGCCGACGAGGTACGCCGGGTGCAACAACAGTTCGGTGCGCAGCAGGTCGGTGAACGCATTGAATCGGCGTTGGCGGCGATTGCCCGTGCGCTGGTCGAACAGCAGGGCGTGGGCCAATTGCTGGTGGCCGGTGGCGAAACCTCCGGCGCAGTGGTCGGTGCGCTGGGCATCGAAGGTTTGCGCATCGGGCCGAGCATCGACCCCGGCGTGCCCTGGACCCAGACGCTCGGCCAATCCGGTCGGCCGCTGACGCTGGCGCTCAAGTCCGGTAACTTCGGTAGCGCCGATTTCATGATCAAGGCCTGGGAGATGCTGGCATGACAGAAAGCCAATTGCGCGAAGAGATCGTCGAGATCGGCCGTTCCCTCTACCTGCGTGGGCTCAGCCCTGGCTCCTCCGGGAATATCAGCGTGCGTCTGGACGATGGCTGGCTGCTGACACCGACCAACGCCTGTCTCGGTCGCCTGGACCCGGCCGACATCGCCAAGCTCGACTGGCAAGGTAACCACCTGGCCGGCAAACCCGCCTCCAAGGAAGCGTTCCTGCACCGTGCCGTCTATGAAGGCCGTGAAGATTCCGGTGCCATCGTGCACTTGCATTGCACGCACTCGGCGGCGGTCTCGTGCCTGGATTGCCTGGACGCGACGTCGTGCCTGCCACCGCTGACACCCTATTTCGTCATGCGTGTGGGGCGCTTGCCGCTGATTCCGTACCACCGGCCCGGTGATCCGCGGCTGGGTGAGGCGATTCGCGGGCTGGTCGGACAGCACAGTTCGGTGTTGCTGGCCAATCACGGGCCGGTCGTTTCGGGCAAGAGCCTGGAGGCGGCCACCTATGCCATCGAAGAACTCGAAGAAACCGCCAAGCTCTACCTGTTGCTGCGCCAGCAGCCGGTACGGGCGTTGGACGACGAACAAATCGAAGAACTGCGCCAGACCTTCGGCGCCCAATGGTGACTGCAATGCCACGTTTCGCTGCCAACCTCAGCATGATGTTCAACGACGCACCTTTCCTGGATCGCTTCGGCCGAGCCGCCAAGGCCGGCTTCAAGGGCGTGGAATACCTGTTCCCTTATGAGTTCGCACCGGCCGAACTGGCCGGACGTTTGGCCGAGCACGGGCTTAGCCAAGTGCTGTTCAACCTGCCACCCGGGGATTTTGCCGCAGGCGAGCGCGGCATCGCGGCGTTGCCGGGGCGCGAGGCGGAATTTCGTGAAAGTGTCGACCGGGCCATCGAATACGCCCACGCCCTGGGCTGCCCCAAACTGCACGCAATGGCCGGACTGGTGAGTGACGAGAGCCAGCGTCCGCGCATGCGCGAGGTCTATCTGGAGAACCTGCGTTACGCCGCACGACGTTTGGCCGAGCACCAACTGACACTGCTGATCGAGCCGATCAACACCCGCTCGATTCCGGGTTACTTCATCAATCGCCAGACTGAGGGCCATGCAATCCTGGCCGAACTGGGCGAGCCGAATCTGCGTGTGCAACTGGACCTGTTCCATGCACAAATCATGGAAGGCGATCTGATTGCCGGTTTCCAGCGCTTCCAGGCCGGTGTCGGGCATATCCAGATTGCCGGCGTGCCGGATCGGCACGAACCGGACCTGGGAGAAGTGAACTACCCGTACCTGTTCAAACTGCTCGACGAGGCCGGCTACGATGGCTGGATCGGCTGCGAGTACAACCCCCGCGGCCTGACCGAGGATGGCCTGGGCTGGTTTGCGCCCTGGCGCTGAGCCGAGAGGGGTAGGGCGTCCAGGCAGGGCGTGAGGGCATGCGATGAATACAAACCCTCTCGCCCCAGACGCCGGATAAGTCCCCTACGTACTCAGCAGAACGGCCTGGTCATCATTGACCGGCAAGGCAATATCGGGCTCGCCGGGTGTCAGGATGACCTTGCGACAATCTTCCTGTTTTTTGTCGAATAGCTTGTAGCCCTCGGCGGCCTGTTCCAGGGACAGGCGATGGCTGATGATGACTTCAGGGCTAAGGCGACCGGTCTCGATATGGCCAAGCAGCTCGGGAAGGTATCGCTGCACGTGGGTCTGGCCCATTTTGAAGGTCAGGCCTTTGTCGAATGCGTCGCCGAACAGGAAGCCGTGGATGAAACCGGCATACACGCCCGGTACGCTTACGACCCCACCGCGCCTGACCGCCGCAATGCATTGGCGTAACGCCTTGCCGCTGCTGCCTTCGAGTTTAAGCGTAGCCAGCACTGTTTCGGTGGTGCTGCCTTTGGCTTCAAAACCCACGGCATCCACCACGCCGTCCACGCCCCGCATGCCCTTGGTCTGGCGAATGATCGTGTCCGCCGGGTCGTCGTCTTCATCAAAATTGATGGGAATAACGCCATAGGTTTTCTGTGCATAGGCCAGACGATAGGGGTGATGATCGACCATGAAGATCTGGTCGGCGCCCAACATCCGCGCGCAGGCGGCGCTCAGTAAACCGACCGGCCCGGCGCCATAGATGGCAATACTCGAGCCGTTGCCGATCCCGGCGTTGGTCACCGCTTGAAAGGCGGTTGGCAAGATGTCCGAGAGGAACAGCACCTTCTCGTCCGAGAGGGTTCCCGGCACTTTGAAAGGCCCGGTGTTGGCCTTTGGTACCCTTACATACTCAGCTTGTCCGCCAGGGATACCGCCGTACAAATGACTGAAACCGAACAGAGCTGCCCCGGGCGGGATTGCCTTCTTGTTCAGAATCGCGCCACGACCCGTGTTGGTCGTTTCGCAAGCGGCGAACAAATCCATCTGACAGAAGAAACAGCTGCCGCAGGCGATAACGAAAGGCACAACCACTCGATCGCCGGGTTGAACGGCGGTCACCGCTGAACCGGCTTCTTCAACGATTCCCATGAACTCATGGCCGAAGATGTCGCCATGTTCGACAGCGGGAATTTTTCCGCGATAAAGGTGCAGATCGGAACCACAAATCGCCGTTGCCGTGACACGCAGAATGATGTCGTCACTGTCCTCCAGGACCGGGTCGGGGACCGTGTCGACTTTTACACTGTGCGCACCGTGGTAAGTGAGTGCTCTCATGACTTCCTGCCTCTGGGTAGCGTGGTGATATAGGGCAGAGGCGGGAGGCTGGATGGAAGTTCAGAGCGTTAGCGCAGGTACGTGACTGGCGGTCATCATCTACTCATGCACCGTCACCCGATTGCGCCCGGTTTTTTTGGACGTATACAACGCCTGGTCGGCCCGGGCGATCAGTTCGGCGTGGCCGGTCGAGGGCTGGCTCAGGTCTGCCACTCCAAGGCTGATGGTGAAACGGATGCTCTGGTCGTTGTACAGCACCTGCAGTTCTTCGACGGCCTTGCGCAGGCGCTCGGCGAACATCCGGGCACCGGTCTGGTCGGTGTCCGACAGCACCACGCCGAACTCCTCGCCGCCATAACGCCCGGCCACGTCGGAGTCGCGTACGTGTTCGCGCAGAAGCCTGGCGACCTGTTCGATGACCTTGTCTCCGGCCTGATGGCCATAGGTGTCGTTGACCCGTTTGAAGTGGTCGATATCGAGCATCACCAGGCTCAAGGCATTGCCATAGCGCTGATGCCGCGCATAGGCAGCTTTCAGGTTCGCCTCCCAATGACCGCGGTTGTACAGCCCGGTCAGTCGATCGGTACTGGAGAGCTGCTGCAATTGCGCATTGGCGGCCTGTAGTTGATGCCGGTTGGTGGCGACGTCGGTGACGTCATAGATCACCAGGCAGATGTGACTGATCGTGTTGTCGGGCGAGCGCAGCGGTAACAGCGTGGTGTTCTGGTACATGAACTCTTCCTGGCCGGTGATGGGCTGGTAGCTCTTGAACCGCACCAGATAGGGACGCTGCTCCCAGACAGTGAACGCTGGGGTGCCCAGGGCCGCGACGCTTTCTACCTTGCGGCTGAACCACTGGCGATCGATTTCCGGGAACAGGCTGAAAAAATGCTGGTTGTGGGCGTCCTTTGGCTGAACCCCGGAGCGGTTCTCCATGAACGTGTTCCAGACCTGCACGCGGTAGTCGCGGTCCAGTACCACCACCCCGACATCGATGCTCTGAACAATGGCCAGCAACCAGTGAAACTCGTTCAGATCAATGGAATCAGGCATGGCTCAGGTCATCAGGTAGGTGAGTTTTTGGGTCAGCCGCTCGATCGAGTCTTCCGTGAACAGTAACAATAGATCGAAACGAATATCGTGCCCTTCCAGGCTGTAGCTGATTTCCACCGCCAGGGTCTTTTTCCAGTGCTTGCGGTTGACTTGAATCAGCTCCTCGATGGCCGCGTGCTGGCCGAGAATCTGCGGATGACCCTGAGAAAACACCACGTCGATCTGTTCGGCAATGCTGCTCAGGCAAGCGCCGATCAGAACGCTGGAGAGGTCCAGCAGCATTTCCAGGTCCGAATAGTCGCTGCTTTGACGTTGCATCAGTTGCGCTATGTCGGCAATTTCCGACTCGTGAAATATCAGCAGGGCTTCGCCGGCAATACCGCTGCCAATAAAGCCCTGGCAGATGGCGGTGAGTTGTTCAGAGCTACCGGCATCGTTCAGCGCCATGTGCAGCTCACCCACCTCAAGGATGTTCACGTTCGGTACCGGTAACTGCACAAACACACCCAGCACCTTGGCGATCAGGGCGGCGGCCTGGCCGATGGCAACGTTGACCGTCTCGCGAAACGCATCGTGAAAACTGATGGCCGTGTTCGTTGCCGGACGATTTTGCGGCGGCGTCTGGCCGGGTTTCGTCAGCAGGCCCAACTGGCTGAGCGTCTGGCGCAGTTCGTTTTCGTCGAAAGGTTTTTTCAGGAATGCCAATGCGCCCAGCTCAAGCACGCGGCGAACCGCCTGCTCCTGCACGTCACCGGAGATCACGATGACTTGCGCCTTCAAGCCTTCGGTGCGCAAGGCGCTCAACACTTGGTAACCATCCATCTCCGGCATGGTCAGGTCCAGTAGCACCACCTGGCCCAGCCCCTGGCGTATGGCGTCCATAGCCTGGCGACCATTGCTGGCCTCGGTGACCGAGACCGGCCAGTCCGCCGGCAGCGCCCGTAGCACCTGCTTACGGGCCATGTTGGAGTCGTCACATACCACTAAGGGAATCACTGACACTGGGGCGCCCATTTGAATTGAACGGCAGCCGAGGCCTTCAGGCAGGCCACGCATTGCATTGAACTAAAAACTGGACCAATAAGTCAGGCTAGTCAAATGCACTTCATCCATTTCGGGAGTCTGTCCAATGCGCAACTACACGGTGAATTACCTGTTCAACGACGCGCCTCGCACTCACGCGTTCGAGCTCAAGCAGCTTCAACTGCCCGTCCATGAAGCCGCGATGCACCTGCTCCAGCTGCATTTTGGAGATGCAGAGAACGGCCTGATCATGCCCACCGCGGATGCGACGCCTGCGCAGATCCTGGAGCAGGCCGAGCGGGTAGGGCTGACGCAAATCAGGGTTGTCGATCAACACATAATTGATTAATCAAAATAATCAGTTTTTTTAGTTTTTTGCTCGTGATCCGTGTTGCACCGCCCATGAAAAACATCCGCGCCGGGGTTCCGCCTTTGGTGGTCCGAACCGGATATTATCGGTATTGCCGGCTGTTTATGGGCTCTTAGCCTCGCGTCGGGATGTTTGTAAATTAAGAAACCTAGTGGTTTCCTTTCTGTTGTTTTTTGGCATACTCACCCAGCGAGTCGACACCAGATGTCTGCTCGAAATGGTATTTAGTGCTGTCTAATAACAATATAACCAGCAGGAACCCACGCCATGCACAGTCCCGATCACCACGCTACGCCAGTCGGCGCCGAACAACTCACTGCCACGCTCGCGCGGATGAAACAGGCCCACTTGGTTGACGGACCGGCCAGCCTGGAGCTGCGCCGCGACCGCCTCGATCGGGCCATTGCGCTACTGCTGGATAATCGTGACGCCATCGTCGCGGCGGTGTCGGCGGACTTCGGCAATCGTAGCCGCGAGCAGACGCTGCTTTCCGATATTGGCGGTTCGGTGGCAAGCCTCAAGCATTGCCGTGAGCATCTGGCCGAGTGGATGCAAGCGCAATCGCATCCGTCACCCTTCCCCGGCAGCGAGGCGCGGGTCGAGTACCAGCCGTTGGGCGTGGTGGGCGTGATCAGCCCCTGGAATTTTCCCATCGTACTGGCGTTCGGGCCGCTTGCGAGTATCTTCGCCGCCGGTAACCGGGCCATGCTCAAACCCTCTGAACTGACCCCGCGAACCTCGGCATTGATGGACGAATTGATCGCCCGATATTTTGACGAGAATGAACTCACCACGGTGCTGGGCGATGCCGAAGTCGGCGCGCTGTTCAGTGCCCAGCCGTTCGATCACCTGATCTTTACCGGTGGTACGGCGGTGGCTCGGCACATCATGCGTGCAGCCTCGGACAATCTGGTGCCGGTGACCCTGGAGCTGGGGGGCAAGTCGCCCGTGCTGGTGTCCCGTAGCGCCGATCTGGCGACGGTGGTGCAGCGGGTCATGACCGTGAAGACCTTCAACGCCGGGCAAATCTGCCTGGCCCCGGACTACGTGCTGCTGCCGGAAGAATGCCTGGAAGACTTTGTCGCCGAGGCGGTGCGCTTCGTCGGTGCCATGTATCCCTCCTTGCACAGCAACCCGGACTACACCTCCATCATCAACCCACGCAATTTCGACCGCCTGCAGGGTTATCTGGCCGATGCTCGCGCCAAAGGGGCGCGGCTGATCGAGATCAACCCGGCGCAGGAAGACCTGGGCGATCGCCAGACCCGCAAGATCGCTCCGACGCTAGTGCTGGATGCCACTGAACAGATGCAGGTGCTGCGCGAGGAAATCTTCGGCCCGCTGTTGCCGATCAAGACCTATCGCGATTTCGCCACGGCGATCGACTACGTCAACGGTCAACCTCGGCCCCTTGCCGCTTATTACTTCGGCGAGGACGCCGGTGAGCGCCAGCAGGTGTTGGAGCGCACGACTTCGGGCGGTGTGGTGATCAATGATGTCATGAGTCATGTGGTGTTCGAGGCGCTGCCGTTTGGCGGGGTCGGTCACTCGGGGATGGGGGCGTATCACGGTGTCTACGGTTTCCGTACGTTCAGCCATGCCAAGGCGGTGGTGGTGCAGAGCCCGGTTGGTGAGTCCAACCTGGCAATGCGCGCGCCTTACGGCGCAATGATCCACGGTCTGCTGGATCAATTGCTGACTGCCCACTGAGTCTTCAGGAGTTTGATCATGAACGTGTTGTCGACTCTCAAGGCCAAGCTGCTGCGTGCCTTTGCCAAGCGCATGAAAGCCAAGTTCACCTATGACGCGGCGCAGTATCCGTTGCGCCTGTTCGAGGAGAAGCTCATCCCCACGGCGTGGGGCCCGGCACGGGCCTTGTTTTATTGGCCCCAGACGCCCTCCAGCGAACCTCTGCCCGTGTACCTGAACCTGCATGGCGGCGGCTTTGTGGCCGGGGTGCCGGAGCATGACGACAGCTATTGCCGGCGGTTGGCCCATAACCTGGGTTGCCTGGTGGTCAATCTGGATTATGTCCTGGCCCCCGAGTTTCCCTTTCCCGCCGGCTTGCGACAGAGCTTCGCGGTGCTTGAGTGGCTGGCCGACCAGGCCGCGACCCTGGGCATCGACCCACAACGCATCGCAGTCGGTGGGCACAGCGCCGGCGGTAACCTGGCCACCGGCGTGGCCAATCTGGCGCGGGAGCACCAACGGCTGCGGGTGGTGCATCAGGTCATCGACTATGCGGCCGTGGATTTAGCCGCGGATCCGGAACTCAAGCGCTCGACCTCTGACAAACCCTTGCTCGGCCCGGGCCTGATGCGCTTCTTCAATCGCTGTTACCTGAGCGATCCGGCGCATGCCCGCGACCCTCTGGCATCACCGTTACTGGCGACGGTCGAACAATTGCAGGGCATGCCCCCCGCGACGGTGATCACTGCCGAGTACGATATCCTGCTCGCCGAGGGGCAGGCCTACGCGCAGAAACTGCGTCAGGCCGGTGTGGCGGTGACCGAGAGAATGTTCACCGGGTGCGACCATATGTTCACTCACCTGGGACCGGATGCTTCGGCACAGCAGGCGTGGCAGCTCATCGAAGACTCCCTGCGCGAGGCGTTTTCGAGCAGGCTGCACTAAGCTGGGCACCTTTGTGAAACCACCATCAGGACACGCGCACCATGCCGTTCAACAGGACCCGTAATGTCTGAAACCGTAATGCCTGAAACCACTGCGCTGCCCACCCGGCGCGGTCGTCCGCCGGTGCGCAGCCGTCAGGAGCAGATGGCCTCGCTGTTGGATGCGGCGGCGCAGGCGCTTGGCAGCGGCAATTTTGCCAACGTCACCATGGATGCCATCGCCCGCGCCGCCGGGATCTCCAAGAAGACCCTGTACCTGTTGGTGCCGAGCAAGGAAGCGTTGCTCTCGCAACTGGTGGCCAGGGACTTGTCCACCCTTGAACTGCTGTTGGAAAGCGGTATCGACTGCGCCGAGGACCTGCTCAGCGAGTTGCGCATGTACCTGACGTTATGGGCGCGCCTGACCCTGTCGCCGTTGGCGCTGGGGCTCTACCTGTTGGCGGCCCAGGGACGCGAAACGGCGCCGGGCCTTGCCAGGATCTGGTATCAGGAAGGTGCCGCGCGCTGCCTGAGCTTGTTGCGCGGCTGGTTGGGCAAGGCCGCCGGAAAGGGATTGTTGGCACACGAAGATGTCGAGTCAGCGGTGGAGCTGATCGACTCGCTGTTGATTTCCCAGCCGCTCAAGCTGTTCACCCTGGGGGTCCAACAGGCCTGGTCCGACGAGCAGATCGAGCAGCGGGTCGAGGTGACCTTGGGCCTGTTCGGCCGCTGCTTTATCCATCGATCATCTACGCCATAAGGCGCGCCTATTCGCTGGCCGAGCGTCGCGACAGGCGATAGGACAACTGAGCACGGGTCAGACCCAGACGGCGGGCCGCTTCAGAGACATTGCCTTTCACTTCGCCCAGGCAGTGGTCAATGATGGTGTCCTCGATCTCTTGCAACGACAGCCGGCTCGGGTCCTTGCCGCCGAACAGCTCCAGACTCGCACCACTGCCGGTACTGGCTGCGGCGCTCGTTGCATGGCGGGCCGGCGGCGGGTCGTTGGGGCTCGCAGCCAGTTGGCCACGGGTGCCGATGGAGAACATGGGCTGGGCCAGGCGTTCACCGCTGGTAAACAAGTGCGCCAGGTCGATGGCGCCGCCGTCCGGGGCGCTGATCACGCCGCGCTCCACCAGGTTCTGTAGCTCGCGAATATTGCCCGGAAAGTCATAGGCCAGCAGCGTATCGGCCGTGCGCGGCGTGAAGCCGCTGATCTGCCGACCATGGCGCTGGGTGAAGCGATGCAGGAAGTGGGTCATCAGCAGCGGGATGTCTTCCTTGCGTTCGCGCAGCGGCGGCAGGTGGATCGGAAATACATTCAAGCGAAAGAACAGGTCTTCACGGAACTCGCCCCGTTGCGCGGCGGCGCGAAGGTCGACGTTGGTCGCGGCGACCACCCGTACATCGACTTTCAACGTGCGGCTGCCACCGACTCGCTCGACTTCGCCCTCCTGCAAGGCGCGCAGCAGCTTGCCCTGGGCCACCAGGCTGAGGGTGGCGATCTCGTCAAGGAACAGGGTGCCGCCATCGGCGCGCTCGAAGCGCCCGGCGCGCGATTGAGTGGCTCCGGTGTAGGCACCGCGCTCGACGCCGAACAGCTCCGACTCCATCAGGTTTTCCGGGATGGCAGCGCAGTTTATGGCGACGAAGGGTTCATCGTGGCGCGGGCTGATGCGGTGCAGCATCCGCGCAAACATTTCCTTGCCGACGCCGGACTCGCCAGTGAACAGCACCGTTGCCTGGGTCGGCGCGACCCGTCGCAACATGTGGCAGGCGGCGTTGAAGGCCGAGGAAATCCCCACCATGTCGCTGTCTTGTGCGGGAGTCGGATCAACCAGCAAGCTCGTCGGCAGGGCGCCTTTATCGCTGCGGCTATGGGCTGTCACGCTGCGCCCGCCGGTGCTGACGAAAGGTTCGGCGTTCAGGTCGGCCAGGTCCGCTTCGGCGTCGTCCCATTCCTCCGCGGGTTTTCCTATCAGCCGGCAAATGCTGGAACCGGTGGAGCGGCATTCGACCTCGCGGTAGAGAATCAGCCGGCCGACCATTGCCGAGGTGTACCCGGTGGCATAGCCGGTCTGCATCCAGCAGGCCGGTTCGGTGCCGATGCCGTATTGGGCGATGTGCTCGTCGTCCTCGCTGGAGTGATGCCAGAGGAATTCGCCGTAATAGGTGCCCAGGTTCATGTCGAATTCGAAATGCACCGGCTCGACCTTCACCGCGCCTTCGATCGCATGAATGATCGGACCGGCGGCGAACAGCGCCAGGATGTCGGCCTCGGGGAAGCGCTCCTTGATCAGGGCGGCGTCCCGGGCGCCGCAATGGTAACCGGTGCGCAACATGATGCCTCGGGCGCGGGCCAGGCCCATGCTTTCAATCAGTTCTCGGCGTAGCGCGCCGATGCCGCTGTTGTGGATCAGCAGCATGCGCGCGCCGTTCAACCAGATGCGACCGTCGCCCGGGCTGAACATCAGGCATTCCGTCAGGTCCTGCAGGGTAGGCGGCGCCCCTGGTGGCAGCTGCTCGCTGGCACCCCGCACGGGTTTGTTTGGCGTTGCGCGAGAGAGTTCGGCCAGGGAAATCAGCTTGTTCGCCATCACAAATCCTTAAACGGGATAATCATAATCCGCATAGTGCAGCATGAAATTGCTGAAATCATCACTTTTTTCACCCGCCTGAATCCCCCCTCCAGATACCTACATGCCTCTGTTTGCGCTGGATGCCGCGTGCTTGAGCGGTTGCCTTGCGATTACCCAGAGATGGCATATCGCTTGCTACAACTAGTTACCGAGATTAACTAATTCGGCAATAACAATATGGCTTGGCTGTCGCCGCCTTCGAGCAGGCAGTACAAGCAAGAATCGGGAAGCCCGTATGAAGTTGACCAACAAGAGGATAGTCGTGACCGGGGTTTCCTCGGGCATCGGCGCCGAAACCGCGAGGATCCTGCGTGCCCACGGGGCCACCGTCATCGGCATGGATCGCAATGAGCCCAACCTGAGCCTGGACGATTTCATCCAGGCTGATCTCAGCCACCCGGATGTCATCGATGCGGCCGTGCAGCAGTTGCCGCAGGCGCTCGACGGCCTGTGCAACATCGCAGGAGTCCCCGGTACCGCCGATCCGCAAGCGGTTGCCCAAGTCAATTACCTGGGGGTGCGCCATCTGTGTGGAGCCGTGCTGCCGCGCATCACTGCCGGAGGCAGCATCGTCAACGTCGCTTCGATTCTGGGCGCGCAATGGCCGCAGCGCCTGGACCTGCACAAGGCCCTGGCCGATACCCAAAGCTTTGCCCATGGCCAGGCCTGGCTAGCCGAGCATCCGGTGCCTCAGGAGAGCTGCTACCAGTATTTCAAAGAGGCCTTGATCGTCTGGAATTACCAGCAGGCCCAACCCTGGTTCCTGCAGACCTCTGTGCGCATGAACTGCGTGGCGCCGGGCCCGGTGTTCACGCCCATCCTGGGTGATTTCGTCAGCATGCTCGGTCAAGAGCGCGTCGAGGCTGACGCTCATCGTATGAAGCGCCCGGCCTACGCCGATGAAGTGGCGGCTGCCATCGCCTTTCTGTGTGCCGACGAATCGCGCTGGATCAATGGCGTCAATCTGCCGGTCGATGGCGGCCTGGCGTCCACCTACATCTGAACGAGGAGCCCTGGGCGAGTGACCACCGGCCGACTACGAGCGAACGGCCAGTTCAAAAAACATGCTTCCAACAACAAGAACAATGAGGAACACCATGCACAACTCTCGATGCTATCCAGGCTTCAAGCGTTCAGCCCTGGCACTCTCGGTCTGCCTGGCCGGCTGGGCCTCCCAGCCCCAGGCTGCGCAAATAGACTTGGGCGACAGTCAATGGCGCCTGCGCTGGGATAACACCCTCAAGTACAGCCAGGCGTGGCGTCTGCAAGGGGCCGACGACAATCTGGTCAACGCGCCGACGGCGGGGGGCCTGTACCCCTCGATCCAGAGTCAGGGCGACAAGAACTTCAGCAGCGGCCTGGTCTCCAACCGCCTGGACCTGTTCAGTGAGATGGACCTGAGCCGGGAAAACTATGGCCTGCGTCTCAGCGGCGCGGCCTGGTACGACGATATCTACAACAAGAGCACCGACAGCAGCGAGCAACGGCACTTTCTCGACGATACCCGCGAACTGCACGGGCGCGACGCCGAATTGCTCGATGCCTTCGTGTTTGTGCGGGGTGATGTCGGCGAGTCGAGCCAGGGCACCGTGCGGCTGGGCCGGCATAGCCTGATTTATGGCGAAAGCCTGTTCTACGGGGGCAACGGCATTGCCAATGCCCAGGGGCCGAGCGATATCGTCAAGCTGCTCAGCGTACCCGGCACCCAGTTCAAGGAAATCCTGCGTCCGGTCAATCAGGTGTCCGGGCAGTTGCAGATCAACCCGCAGTTGTCTGTGGGTGCCTACTATCAGTTCGAATGGGAGCGTTCCAACCTGCCGGGGGCGGGCAGCTACCTGAGTGACAACGATGGCATCGGCGAAGGTTCCGGCGACTGGACCCAGGTGTTTGGCAACACCACCGTGCATGCCTCCGATATCGAGGCCAGGAACTCCGGCCAAGGCGGCATGCAACTGCGCTACAAGCCCGAAGGCACCGAACTGGAACTGGGCTTCTACGCCGCCAAGTATCACGACAAGGCGCCGAGCGCGCTCTATGCCTATCTGGACGGTGCAGCGGCCGCGGCCACCGGGCTGCCGATCCTGGGGTCCTATCGCCAGGTATACGCCGAAGACATCAAAACCCTCGGCGCCAGCTTCTCCACCGCTTATGGCCCGTTCAATTTCGCCGGCGAAACCTCGGTGCGCTGGGACGCACCGCTGGTGAGCAACCTGCAGGTGGTGACACCTGCCATGGCGGCGGACAACAACGGCGATGCGCTCTACGCCAAGGGCAAGACCGCCCACGTCAACCTCTCGACCATCTATCTGCTGTCGCCCGGCCCGCTGTGGGATGGGGGTTCGGTGCTCGCCGAACTGGCCTGGAACCGCACCCTCAGCGTCACCGACAACCGCGCGGCATTGGACGCCAACACCACCCGGGACGCCACGGCGCTGCGCGTGCTGGCCGAACCGGCTTATTTCCAGGTGGCCGACGGTCTCGACCTGAGCGTACCGATGGGTTTTGGCGTGGTCCTCGATGGGCGCTCCTCAGCGGTCAGCAAGGCCGGGTTCGGCAATACCCACGCAGGCGACTGGAGTGTCGGCGTCAAAGCCACTTACCTGCAACGCTGGGACTTCGGCATCAACTACGTGAACTTCTTCGGCAAGAAGGAGGCGGGGCTGCGCGAGGACGGCAACTTCAGCTACGGGCAATCGCTGGCCGACCGTGACTTTGTCTCCATGTACGTGAAAACCACATTCTAATAAGAGGTTTCATTCGTTATGCACAGTAACCTTTCCTTGCGTATTTCGGCCTTGGCCATTGCCTTGCTCAGTGCCGGCCTGGTGCACGCGGCCGTTTCCCCGGAGCAGGCCGCACGCCTGAACTCGGACCTCACCCCCCTTGGCGCCGAGCGCGCCGGCAACAAAGACGGCAGCATTCCGGAATGGACAGGTGGCTACACCACAGCACCGGCCGGCTACAAGAATGGCGATAAACGCGCTGATCCGTTCGCCGCCGACAAGCCGCTGTACTCGGTCAGCGCGTCCAACATGGCGCAGTACGCCGACCAATTGGCCGAAGGCACCAAAGCCCTGTTGCAGAAGTATCCCGCTTACCGTCTGGACGTCTATCCCACCCGGCGCAGTGCCGCAGCGCCTCAGTGGGTGTATGACAACACCCTGAAAAACGCTACCCGCGCGAACCTTGAGGTGGCCACCGAAAAGGTCAGCGGCGCCTATGGCGGGATCCCATTTCCATTGCCGCAAAACGGCGCCGAGGTGCTGTGGAACTACCGCCTGTCCTGGCAGGGGGGAGACACCTTCTATTCGCCTTTTGATACCTGGCTAATGACCGCAGGCGGCAAGAAAATCCAGGCCACCCGCGCGCGTTTCTGGTACCAGCAACCCTATTACTTCAAAGACGGCAGCCTGGAAACCTTCGCGGGCAAGTTTCTGATCGGCAAACTGGCCACGGAACAACCGTCCTCCAAGGCCGGCGAGGGCCTGATGACCCACTGGGACATGGACCCCGGCAAACGTGCCGCCTGGCAGTACCTGGTCGGCCAGCGCCGGGTGCGTCGTGCGCCGAACGTTGCCTACGATACGCCGGACTTCGTCACCTCGGGCGTCGGTTTCTTCGACGAGGCCTTCATGATCTTCGGTCCGACCGACCGCCACGACCTCAAGCTGGTTGGCAAGAAAGAGTTGCTGGTGCCCTACAACAACAACCGCGCGGCAGCAGCGAGCAGCGACGAGTTGCTCAAGCCAGGCTTCCTCAACCCGGATCTGGTGCGGTGGGAGAAGCATCGGGTGTGGGTCGTGAGCGCGACACTCAAGGATGGCAAACGTCATGTGGTGCCCAAGCGCACCTATTACGTGGACGAGGACTCCTGGCAAGTGCTGCTGCTCGACGGCTATGACGCCCAAGACAAGTTGGGGCGGCATAACTATTCGCTGACGTTGCTGGCGCCTGAAATGCCCGCGCTGACCGCTCAGATGATGTGGGGCAGCTACAACCTGGAGACTGGCGCCTACTTCCTGAACTCCTCGGCCAACGACCTGGATGTGCAGTACCAGAGCTATCCGCGTCCGCCGTCCGCGTTCTTCACCCCTGACGCCATGGCCAGCGACAGTATGCGCTAAGCGATTGTGCAAGGCGCCGGAGCCCAGGCATCGGCGCGTTGTGCGATCAGCGGTTGGATAATTCTTATGCGGCGGTTGGAGCGGACATGATCGGTAATTTTTCACTCATGCGGGCGCTACCGGTGGCCTTGCTGCTGGCTGCGTTATCAGTGTCAGGCTGGGCGACGGCCAGCCCGGGCATAGCACTACTCAACCAGCCGGCCTTGCAAAGTGCCAAGGCACCCCGTGCGGTGCTGCTGGCGGTAACCCGGGCGGGCGATCGGCTGGTGGCGGTCGGCGAACGCGGCATCGTGCTGCTCTCTGATGACTCGGGCCAGAGTTGGCGCCAGGCCCGCGTGCCGGTCAGCGTCAGCCTGACGGCGGTGCAGTTCGTGGATGCCGAACGGGGCTGGGCTGTCGGTCATCTGGGCGTGATTCTTCACAGCACCGACGGTGGCGAAACCTGGGTCAAGCAACTCGATGGTGTCGCAGCGGCGCACCTGGCGCTGGTTTCGGCTCAACAAGGCAGCGACGCCAAGCGGCTCAAGGATGCCGAGTGGCTGGTCGCCGATGGCCCGGACAAGCCGTTTCTCGACCTGTATTTCAGCGACCGTCGCAACGGTTATGTGGTCGGCGCCTATGGCCTGATTCTGCGTACCGCTGACGGTGGCGACAGTTGGCAGCCGTGGATGCAGCAGGTGGATAACCCCGAGGGCCTCAACCTGTACGGCATTCGCCCGGCGGGCGGTGCGCTGTTCATCGTCGGCGAACGCGGTCTGCTGCTGCGTTCGACTGACAACGGGAGCCGCTTCGAGGCCCTCGATTCACCCTATGACGGCAGTTTTTTCGGTGTGCAGGGCAGCTCGGCCGGAGAGTTGTTGGCCTTCGGTCTGCGCGGCAATGCTTATTGGTCGGGCGACCAGGGTGTGAGTTGGCGGCGGATCGAGACGGGGCTGGAAGTGGCTTTGTCGGCTGGCACTCGCTCGCCTGATGGCGCGTTGATCCTGGCCAGCCAGGCCGGCGATCTGCTGCTCAGCCTCGATCGAGGCCGCAGCTTGCGGCACTTGAAAGGACCGACCGGCACCTCGATCGCCGGCCTGGTGGCCGCCCCGGACGGCAGCTTGATTGGTGTCGGCCTCAGTGGCGTGACCCGCCTCAAGCATGACCTTTACTCGGCGCAACGTTGAAACACTTGCCAGAGCCCTATGCGGCCGTATTCGGAGTCCGATGTGAACGACCATAATCCCGCCCTCGAACAGCAAGTGGTAATCGCCCGTCTGGAGGATTTCGATCCGCGTTCCGGAAACATGGGCGAGCGGGCGATCTTCAATCATCGCCCCTGGGTGATTCTGCTCTGCCTGCTGGCCACCCTGGTGCTGGGTTACCAGGCCAGCAAGATCGGTCTCAATGCCAGTTTCGAAAAAACCATTCCGACGTCGCACCCTTACGTCGCCAATTTCCTTGAGCGACGCAGCGAATTGAGCGGCCTGGGTAACTCAGTGCGCATTGCCGTGGCGGTCAAGGACGGCAACATCTTCGACAAGGATTACCTCGACGTTCTCGCCAGGCTCAACGACGAGATCTATTTGCTGCCGGGTGTCGACAAGCCTTATATGAAGTCGCTCTGGACGCCGACCACGCGCTGGACGGCCGTGACAGAGGAGGGCCTTGATGGCGGCACGGTGATCCCGGACACCTATGACGGTTCTGCCGCCAGTCTGGAGCAGGTGCGCACCAACGTTGCCCGCTCCGGCGAGATCGGCCAACTGGTGGCGGGCAACTTCCAGTCCAGCGTGATATTCGTGCCGCTGCTGGAAATCAATCCCGTGACCGGCAAGGCGCTGGATGCCGGCGAATTTTCCCGGCAGCTGGAAGCGTTGCGCGACAAATACCAGAGCGATCGAATCCAGATCCACATCACCGGGTTCACCAAGATCATCGGCGACCTGATTGCCGGACTGGTCCAGGTCATGCTGTTTTTCGTGGTTGCCGTGCTGGTGACGGTCGTGGTGCTCTACTGGTACACCCGTTGTGCCCGCAGCACCGCGCTGGTGGTGCTCTGCTCCCTGGTGGCGGTGCTCTGGCAGGTCGGGCTGCTCGCCAGCCTCGGTTACGACCTGGATCCCTATTCGGCGCTGGTGCCTTTTCTGGTGTTCGCCATCGGCATGAGCCACGGCGCGCAGAAGATGAACGGCATCATGCAGGACATCGGTCGTGGCACGCACCGGGTGGTCGCCGCGCGTTATACCTTCCGCCGCTTGTTTGCCGCCGGCATGACCGCGTTGCTTTGTGATGCGGTGGGGTTCGCGGTGCTGATGGTGATCAAGATCCGCGTGATCCAGGACCTGGCGATTACCGCCAGCATCGGCGTGGCGGTGCTGATCTTCACCAACCTGATCCTGCTGCCGATTCTGCTCAGCTATATCGGTGTCGGCGCCAAGGCGGCCGAGCGCAGCTTGCGGGCCGAAACCGCTGAGTTGAAAGCAAACGTCAAGCATCCGCTCTGGAGTTTCCTCGACCTGTTCACCCGGCGCTCCTGGGCTTACGGCGCTTGCCTGGTGGGCCTGGCGCTGGCGGTCGGCGGTTTCGCCGTCAGCCTGCACCTGAAAATCGGCGATCTGGACCCAGGCGCTCCGGAGCTGCGTCCAGACTCGCGCTACAACCGCGATGCGGCTTTCATGACGCAGAACTACGCGGCCAGTTCAGACATTTTCGTGGTCATGGTCAAAACCCCGGAAGACCAGTGCACCCGCTATCCGACCCTGGCGGCGGTGGATGCTTTGGCCTGGCAACTGGAGCAATTGCCGGGCGTCGAGTCGACCAACTCCATGGCCGCCCTGAGCAAGATCGCCGCCGCCGGGTACAACGAGGGCAACTTCAAATGGTACGAGTTGATTCCCAATGACGGGGCCCTCGGCGCGGTACAGACCCGTGCGCCGCGTGAGCTGTTCAACCAGGGCTGTTCGTTGCTCTCGCTTTACGTCTACCTGGCCGACCACAAGGCTGACACTCTGGAGCGGGTGGTGCAGACCAGCGAAGCCTTTATCGCCCAGCAGCAACTGCCGGACGTGAAGTTCATGCTCGCTGCGGGGAGCGCCGGCATCGAGGCGGCGACCAACATTGTGGTGAAGAAGGCCATGCGCGAGATGCTGTTCTGGGTCTACGGTGCCGTGATCCTGCTTTGCTGGGTGACCTTCCGTTCCTGGCGCGCGGTACTCGCCGCGGTGCTGCCGCTGATGCTCACCTCGATCCTCTGCGAGGCGCTGATGGTGGGGCTGGGCATGGGCGTGAAGGTGGCCACCTTGCCGGTGATCGCCCTCGGGGTGGGCATCGGCGTCGATTACGCGCTTTACGTGCTGAGCGTGATCCTGACCCACATGCGCGCCGGCGCCTCGCTGTCCGAAGCCTATTACCGCGCGCTACTGTTCACCGGCAAGGTGGTTCTGCTGACCGGCGTCACCCTGGCTATCGCCGTGGCGACCTGGGCTTTCTCGCCGATCAAGTTCCAGGCCGACATGGGCATCCTGCTGGCCTTCATGTTCCTGGTGAACATGCTCGGCGCGCTGATCCTGTTGCCGGCACTGGCGTACTTCCTGTTGCCACAAAGGCTGTTCGCAAAAAAGCCTGAGGCCGCCGGCGTGTTGCAGCCGGTCGGGGAGGACTGACTGACGGTCCGCTGGCAACCGAAGGGCCAGACCAGGCAAGCCAATGCGGCTTGCCTGGTCTGGCCATTTCCACTATCCGATGGAGACAAGTCAAAACGGTTTTTCTGCCGTTTATCTGGCGTCAAAACATAATCTTTCACGCCGTATTTAGCCTTCAGCCAACTCGCCGATACCCTCAATAAGGTCCGATCGATTTGTGGGTTCGCCGAGGGTACGTCATGTTTAATTCAACGCTGAAAAGTGAATTGATGGCTAGGACAGCCGAATTGGCAACGTACAAAGGATTGGTGGGTGCTCTGGAGCGGTCGATGGCCGTTGTGGAGTTCAGCCCAGATGGCAAGGTACTGCGCGCCAATGAGAATTTCTTGCATACGATGGGGCATCGGGCAGATCAACTGGCCGGTATGTCTCATCGGGATTTCTGCACGCCCGCGCTGGTCAGCAGCGCCGAGTATCGTCAGTTCTGGGACCGCCTGCGGTCCGGTCAATTCGTGTCCGGCACTTTTCAGCGAGTCAATGGCAAGGGTGGGAATGTCTGGCTGGAGGCCAGCTATAACCCGGTAGTGGACGAACAAGGCCGCGTTGTAAAAGTGGTCAAATATGCACTCGACGTCACCGCGCGGGTAGCAAACGAGGCGCAAACCCAAGGCAAGCTGGCCGCACTCGATCGCGCTATGGCGGTGATCGAATTCGATTTGAACGGCAACATCCTGACCGCTAACGACAACTTCCTCAGTGTCATGAATTACTCGCTGGCGGAACTCAAAGGCAAGCACCACCGGCTGTTCTGCGAGCAGGAGCTAGTGAGCAGCTCCGAATACAGCGATTTCTGGCGTCGCCTCAATAGCGGTGAATTTTTCAGTGGTCAATTCAAACGTCTGGGCAAGCACGGCAAGGTTGTCTGGTTGGAGGCCAGTTACAACCCGGTCTACGATGCCGAAGGCAAGCTGAGCAAAATCATCAAGTTCGCCAGTGACATCAGCGAACGAGTCGAGAAATTCGAAGAGGATTCGCGCGGCGCTTCCCGTGCCTACCACATCTCTGCCGAGACCGAGAAAGTCGCTGAACAGGGCTCGCAAGTGATTCAGCAGACGGCCAAGGAAATGCGCCAGATCGCTGACAATATCGGGGCCTCTGCACGATTGGTCGGCCAGTTGGGCGCGCGTTCTGAAGAGATCACGGCCATCGTCAATACCATTCGCGGCATCGCCGACCAGACCAACCTGCTTGCCCTTAACGCGGCCATCGAAGCGGCGCGGGCCGGCGATCAAGGGAGAGGGTTTGCGGTGGTCGCCGATGAAGTCCGGCAACTGGCCGGGCGCACCAGCCGTTCGACGGCCGAGATTGCCGAGATGATCGGCCTGATTCTGTCTGAAACCCGTGACGCCGTCGCCAGCATGACGGTGACCCAGGAGGGCGCCCTGCGTGGCGTAACCCTGGCCGATCAGGCCGGATCGGTTATTCTGCAGATCAGAACCGGTACCAGTGACGCACTCGAAGCGGTGAGCATGTTTGCCTCCAAACTCGATGAGTCCGAGGTCATCCCGAAAACGGCCATCGGCTGGGTAGGTTGAAGCGTATGGGCGGCCCGAACCTCCTCACCAGCCTTTGACGCCGCTCATATCAGGCAACTTGTGGGCGATGCCCTTGTGGCAATCGATGCAGGTTGCCTCGCCATTGGCCAGTGAGGTCGAGTGCATGCTCGAGGCGCGCTTGCTTTGCCGGGTGAAGTCCATGAATTCGAAGTTGTGACAATTGCGGCATTCTCGCGAGTCGTTGGCCTTGAGTCGGGCCCATTCGTGCTCGGCCAGTTCACGTCGCAGGGCGAGGAATTTGTCGCGGGTGTCGATGGTACCGAAAATCTTGCCCCAGACCTCCTTGGAGGCCTGCATCTTGCGCGCGATCTTATGGGTCCACTCGTGTGGCACGTGACAGTCCGGACAACTGGCGCGTACGCCGGAGCGGTTGGTGTAGTGGATCGTGTCCTTGAGCTCGACAAACACGTTGTCACGCATTTCATGGCAGGACACGCAGAACGTCTCGGTATTGGTCGCCTCCAGGGCAGTGTTGAAGCCGCCCCAGAAAACGATACCGGCGATAAAGCCCCCAAGCGTCAGGAAACCCAGGCTGTAATACAGGCTCGGACGACGCAGGACGCCCCAGTAGTCCTTGAGCAAGGCGAACAGTGCTTTCATGTTGCCTCCTCAAGGTTTCTTCGTGGCGTTGGCGTTGTCTAGCAGCAGTTTGTCGATTGTCTCGAAATTGTTTCCCACCAAAGGCTTCACGTCCGCCTGCGGTACATGGCACTGGTTGCAGAAGTACCGACGTGGTGAGACGGCCGCCAGCGCTTGGCCATCGCGGTCCATGTAGTGGGTGATGCTGATCATCGTTGCCTGGGTCCGTGCGCTGTTGGCACGGCTGTGACAGGACAGGCACTTGTTGCCGTTCGCGTCGACCTGATAGCCACGGATGGTGTGGGGAATGGTCGGCGGCTGGTCCGGGTAATTACGCTCGCGTTTGAGGTCTTTGTTTTCTTCATCGGTAATGGGCGGGGCGGGCATGTTCTGGGACAGAGTGCCGCCGGGGCGACGCCCATCCGGAGCTGGCGCGTCGAGCGGGTAGTTGATTTCAGCCGCGATCACCACGCCAATCGCGGCAAGCAGAAACAAGGGCAGCATTCGAAAAAGCATCAGGGTTCTCCTCAGGCCACGCTGACCAACTCGATGCGTATCGCGCACTTTTTGTAGTCGGTTTGCTTGGAGATCGGGTCGGTGGCATCGAGCGTGACCTTGTTGATCAGCTTGTTGGCGTCGAAAAACGGCACGAATACCAATCCTTGAGGCGGCTTGTTGCGCCCGCGGGTTTCGATGCGCGCACGGATCTCACCGCGTCGGCTGATCAGCTTCACTTCACTGCCGCGCCGTGCTTTCAAGGCCTTGGCATCCTCGGGATGCATGTACACCAGCGCATCCGGCACGGCTTTGTAGAGTTCTTCGACTCGCTGGGTCATGCTGCCCGTGTGCCAGTGTTCAAGAACGCGCCCGGTGCTCAGCCAGAACGGGTAGTCCGCATCCGGTGCCTCGGCCGGCGGTTCGTAGGGGAGGGCGAAAATGATCGCCTTCTTGTCCGGATAGCCATAGAACTGCACCTCGCTGCCTTTCTCCACATAGGGGTCCAGCCCCTCGCGATAACGCCAGCGGGTTTCCTTGCCATCCACCACCGGCCAGCGCAGGCCCCGTTCACTGTGGTAACGGTCAAACGCGGCAAGGTCATGTCCATGGCCGCGACCGAATTGGGCGTACTCCTCGAACAGCCCCTTCTGCGGGTAAAACCCAAAGGCCTTGGCTTCATCGTTTTTGTAGCCGGCTTCCAACTGCTCGACGGGGAACTGGTCCACCTGGCCATTTTTGAACAGCACCTCGAAGAGGGTCTTGCCCTTGAGCTCAGGTGCCTTGGCGAGCAATTCGGCGGGCCAGGTTTCATCGGTGGTGAAGCGCTTGGAAAATTCCATCAACTGCCACAGGTCCGACCGGGCGTCTCCCGGTGCCGTCACCAACTGATGCCAGAATTGCGTGCGTCGTTCAGCGTTACCGAAGGCGCCTTCCTTCTCCACCCACATGGCGCTGGGCAGAATCAGGTCGGCGGCCTGGGCGGAAACGGTGGGGTAGACGTCGGAGACAATCATGAAATTGTCCGGGTTGCGCCAACCCGGCAGGACTTCCTGCATGATGTTCGGTCCGGCCTGCATGTTGTTGCTGGCCTGGGTCCAGCACACGTTGAGCACACCGTCCTTGAGCATGCGGCTCTGTTCCACCGCGTGGAAGCCGGGCTTTTCCTGGATGGTGCCGGCGGGCAGCTTCCAGATTTTCTCGGCGGTGGCGCGATGCTTGGGATTGGTGACCACCAGGTCGGCCGGTAGTCGGTGGGAAAAAGTCCCCACTTCACGTGCCGTGCCACAGGCCGACGGTTGACCGGTCAACGAGAACGGGCTATTGCCCGGCTCACTGATCTTGCCGGTAAGCAGGTGGATGTTGTAGATCAGGTTGTTGGCCCAGACGCCACGCGTGTGCTGGTTGAACCCCATGGTCCAGAACGACACGACCTTACGCTTGGGGTCGGCATACAACTGCGCCAGGCTTTTCAGTCGCTCAGGTGCAACCCCCGTCTCCCTGGCGGTTCGCTCCAGCGTGTAAGGCTTGACGAAGGCGGCGTACGCCTCGAAGTCAATATCCGTCCAGGTGTTGGCCTTGCCGGCATTCTTCGCGCTGGTTTCCCGTGGGTCGTCAGGACGCAGGCCGTAGCCGATGTCGTCGGCACCCCGGGCAAAGCGAGTGTGCTTGCTGATGAAATCCTGGTTCACCGCGCCGCTTTCAATGATGTGGTTGGCGATGTAGTTAAGAATCAGCAGGTCGGTTTGCGGCTTGAACACCATGGGGATGTCGGCCAACTCGAAACTGCGATGTTCGAAGGTGGACAGCACCGCCACTTTCACATGGGGCTGGCTCAGGCGGCGATCGGTGACCCGGCTCCAGAGCACCGGGTGCATCTCGGCCATGTTCGAGCCCCAGAGCACGAAGGCATCGGTGGCTTCGATGTCGTCATAACAACCCATGGGTTCATCGGCGCCAAAGGTGCGCATGAAACCCATCACCGCCGAGGCCATGCAATGGCGGGCGTTGGGGTCGATGTTGTTGGTGCGAAAGCCGGCCTTCATCAGTTTGTTGGCGGCGTAGCCTTCCCAGACCGTCCACTGTCCGGAGCCGAACATACCGACCGATTCCGGCCCCTTGCTTTTCAGGGCCTGCTTGAACTTCAGCTCCATGATGTCGAAGGCTTGCTCCCAACTGACCGGCTGGAATTCGCCCTGCTTGTCGTACTGACCGTTCTTCATGCGCAACAGCGGCTGGGTCAGGCGATCGACGCCATACATGATCTTTGAAAGAAAATAGCCTTTCACGCAGTTGAGCCCACGATTGACTTCGGCCTTCACGTCGCCATGGGTGGCGACCACCCGGTTATCCCGGGTCGCGACCATCACGCTGCACCCGGTGCCACAGAACCGGCAAGGCGCCTTGTTCCAGTCCAGGGTGACCATGTCCGCTTCGGTCACCAGGTTGCTGGCAGAGGTTACGATCGGCAGGCCCGCAGCGGCGGCTGCAATGGCGGCGGCCTGGGTCTTGACGAATGCACGGCGGGTCATGCTCATTCGATGTCTCCTTCGGGCTCGAGGAGTTCGTGATAGATCAACGCCGCGTTGAGTACGCCGGGCAGGTTGTTGATCTGGTCGATGCGTTGCAGGATCTGGTCTTCATGCACGGCTTCAAGCACTACCACCAGTTTTCCGGCGGCACTTTCCTGATGCAGCTCCAGGCCATCGAGCAGGCGCAGGTTGGCCTTGACCGCGTCGAACATCTCCGGTCGGGCAAGTACGACAAGACTGGCGATATGCAGGGTTTCGTCCATGAACGGGCTCCAATAGCCTCAAGAAAAAGCCACCGGTCAGTGGGGAGGGCCAGGAGGGCCATACAGCATCTGGAAAAACCAGACGAGGAAACCGTAGCCGCCGACGATGGCGACCGACAGCAGCGGAAAGAGGAACACGACAAGGAAGAGGAACAGCCGGGTTTCCTTGCGGCGTTCAGGTTTGCGTTCTTCAGCCAACGACATTGGGGCTTCTCCAGCCGAACCTGCGTTGATACTAGATCACGATTGCTGGACTGGCCTGTTTGCCCGATTTTGCTTTCGACCAACGGTCCCACCAAGGGCCAGTAAATGACTCTGACGATTGACCCGGACGGCGCGATGATGGGGAACATTTCTGAACTTTCACTGGGCAAATACTTCCACTACTCAGAGAGTCATACCACTGCCTGGCGCAACGCGAGGTACCCAACACGTGCATGTTTGAAGCAGAGCCAGAATATGAAAGTAACGCCCCCTAAATCCCGGACCTCCTTGCGCCGGGCGGTGACAGGACCGATGCTGTTTCTTTTCATTCTTGGCGATGTACTCGGCGCCGGTGTTTATGCGCTCGCCGGCACGATCGCGGGGGAGGTGGGCGGCGCGATCTGGGTGCCGTTGCTGGTCGCATTATTCTTCGCAATGCTGACGGCCGGTTCGTATGCGGAGCTGGTCACCAAATACCCCCATGCGGGAGCGGCGTCGGTGTATGCCGAGAAGGCATTCAAGTCACCGCTTATTTCGTTTTTGGTCGGGTTCTGCATGCTGGCTGCGGCTGTCACAAGCGCTGCCGGTCTTTCGCTGGCTTTCGCGGGTGATTATCTGGGCGCATTTGTTCAGGTCTCACCGCACGTCGCGGCCCTGGTGTTTCTGGTGGTCATAGCGCTCTTGAATGCCAGGGGAATAAAAGAGTCTCTGGGGGCGAATCTGGTGATGACGCTCATAGAACTGTCAGGCCTGATTCTGGTCGTTGTGGCTGCCGCCTGGTTTTTCCGTTCCGGTGATGCTCACCTGGAAGCCGCGTTGCAATTCAAGCCGGGGGTCAGTCCGATGCTGGCGGTGTTGGGGGCGGCATTGCTGGCCTTCTATTCGTTTGTCGGCTTTGAAACATCCGCCAATCTGGCTGAGGAAATACGTGATGTTCGAAAGGTCTATCCGCGCGCCTTATTTGCGGCATTGTTGACCGCCGGGGTCGTCTACATGGCCGTTGGTGTCGCAGCCTCTTCAGTGCTGCCGATGGAGCAACTGGTCGCAACGTCGGCCCCGTTGCTGGAAGTCGTCCGGGCATCGGGATTGAACATTCCACCTCGCGTGTTTGCCTTTATCGCGCTCATTGCCGTGGCCAACGGAGCGTTGCTGACTCTGATCATGGCCAGTCGACTCGCCTATGGAATGGCGTGTCTGGGGCTGTTGCCGGAGGCCTTGGCGCAGGTACTGCCCAACAGACGTACGCCTTGGGTCGCTATCATCGCCACGACCCTTGTATCTATTGCGTTGACACTGACCGGCACCCTTGCTGCATTGGCCCAGACAGTTGTTCTGCTGTTGCTTTTCGTATTCCTCAGCACAAATCTGGCGGTATTGGTGTTAAGGCGTGACACGGTTGAGGAAGCGCATTTTCGGGTGCCTACCTGGGTGCCCGTTCTGGCTATCGTTTCGTGTTTGATATTGCTCAGTCAGCAAAGCCTGGAAACCTGGCTTCGCGGTGCAGCCTTGATGGTTGTCGGAATATTGCTTTACGCCTGCACGCGTATCGCGATGCCCGTGGCGATAAAGCCTGGCTAGCGGGCTGGAGGAGTCCCGTCGGTAATCATGGACTCAAACGTCCTCCAGAAAGCTCGGACTGTGCCGATTCAAACGGTGTCGACTACAGTTCCTTGCATGTGCAGGGGATGCCCCGTTAAGCAACGGAATACTGATCATGACCCAAGACTCCTCCGACCCAGCCTTCAAATCCCTCGGTTGCGCCGAATGCCGCAACCATGAGGCGCTGGGGTTCGACTTCACAATGGCCTTTCAACCCATCTTCAATGTACGAACGCGCACCGCGTTCGCTTATGAGGCGTTGGTGCGGGGCGTCAATGGCGAATCGGCAGGCTACATTCTTGGACTGGTCAATGACGGTAACCGCTACCGGTTCGACCAGGCGTGTCGCGTGAAGGCGATCGAGGAAGCCGCCCGGCTGGGCATTCTGGACATTGCCGATTGCCTGCTCAGCATCAATTTCCTGCCCAATGCCGTGTACAGGCCCGAGACCTGTATCCGGGCAACCCTGGAAGCCGCACGTAATACAAACTTCCCGCCAAACCGACTCATGTTCGAAGTGACGGAAGGCGAGAAAGTGGTAGATCCTGAGCACCTCAAGTCGATTTTCGTGGAGTACGAGCGCCAGGGTTTCACCACCGCCATTGACGATTTCGGCTCCGGTTACTCAGGGCTCAATCTGCTGGCCATGTTTCAGCCGCAAGTGCTGAAGATTGATATGGCGTTGACTCGCACGATTGATCAAGACACCGTCAAGCAAGCGATTGTCGAGGGTATCGTCCTGGTCGCCAAACGCCTGGGCATTACCGTCATAGCCGAGGGCATTGAGACGCGTGGGGAAAGCGCCGCGCTCCTGGAGCTGGGTATCGATCTGATGCAGGGATACCTGTTCGCAAGACCCGAGGTCGGTCGCCTCCCGCCTGGCTGTTTTGACTGAGGTGTACGGGGCGTTCACGGGCTGTTCCGAAGACAGCTTTTTTGTTCGCTGGGTGAGATGGCAGAGGCTTTTACAGTTTTTGTCGGCCGTGGTTGAGCCAGCGGGAAGCGCCCAATATATAAAAGGCTCCTCCCGCGATAATAAAGAGCGCGAGCATGTAGAAAATGCTGTGGGGCGGTTGCGTGGCCAGGACCACGCCGCAGAGCAACGGCCCGGCTGCGGCCCCCAGGTTGCCGAGGTTCTGCGCGGCGTAGTACATGCCGCGCAGATGGTTGGGCGCGATGTTGTCGATGAACATGTATTCCGCGGGGAATACGATTATTTCCCCGACAGTGAATACAGCCATGGACATCACCCAGAACATCACCGAGTTGGACAGGGCGAAACCGGCCAGGCCCATGAGGAACATTCCCAGCCCGGCCAGCAGCCAAAGATTCAGATGCCGATGGGATATTTTCTTGCCGATGGAATATTGCAAGCTGATCACCATCAGCGCATTGGTCGTGACGATAGCGCTGATGATTCGGTAGGTGTTCTCCGGCGTGGTTGTAACCACCAGATACTGCGAGAGATAGGCGGTGAACTGGCCGAAGACCACGGCGCTGAGCAGGCCGCCAAGGGTGAAACATACCAGCCGGTAGTCGTGAAGCAGAACCTTGCCCACCGCCAGGAAAGGCACAGGCGCCTGGCCTGCGTCGACGGGGGCGGAATGTCTGTCGCCCCAAACGAAGTAAATGAGAAAGAAGCCGGCACCGAGCCCGGCAGACAATAGAAAGGGCAAGCTGATCCCTAGCTTGGCAATTCCCGCCCCGAGAAACGGTCCGACGGCATAGCCGATGTTGGTCAGCGTGTATTTGATCGAGAACACTTCGCTGCGTTCGGCGGCGGGGAGCAAGCTGCCAAATCCCGCTTTGACCGCTATATCGATGACGGCATATGCCAGATTGATCAGCACCAGGCAGATGAAAAAAAGCCAGAGTTCGCGCGTCACGACTGCCCCAAGGAACCCCAGGCTGAACAACCCACTGAACCCCAGAATGAGTCGGTAGCTGGAGAGCCTGTCAACCAGGAAACCGCCATAGAGGCTCAATAGCGATCCAATGATCAGTGTGCTGCCGATGACCACTCCGATATCCGCCACACCCATGGCGAAGTTTTCGGACAGATAGATAACCAGATAGGGCAGCGTGATCGCTCGGCTCAACGTCAGTATCGAAGACGCGCAAAGCAGCAAGTTGACGGTCGTGGGGTAGTTTCTAAGGGTAGCGAGCATCCTTGCCTCTTTGTTCAATCGATCATTGCCAGGGGCGCAGCGTGGCGCAATACGCTCGCGGCAAGTTTACTGAGGAATCCAGTTCTGATTTATGATGGATTTTCCATTGCAGGTTGAACTTAATTCATCAATAACAGGACGCCTAATGTTTTCCTCCGAGCGATTGAAGGGGATCGATGTCTTTGTCTGCGTCGCCGAATCCGGCAGCTTCAAGGCCGCCGCAGAGCGGATGAGCCTCACGGGCTCGGCCATCAGCAAAAGCGTCGCCCGTCTGGAGAGCCGTCTTGGCGCTCGATTGTTCGATCGCACCACCCGGCGGGTATCGCTGACGGACGCTGGGACGGCGTTCTATCGCACCTGCACGGGGGTGCTTGCAGACCTTGAAGAGGCCGAGCTGTCGCTGCGTGCTGAAGACGCCGAGCCACAGGGCAGGGTCCGGCTTGACCTTCCGGCAGCCTTTGGTCGTTCGCAAGTGATGCCCATCATCTTGCGGTGTATCCAGGACTATCCGCGGCTGGTGCCGCACATCTCGTTCACGGATCGTTTCATCGACCCTCTCCAGGAAGGCGTGGATATCGTCGTCACCATTGGCGGCTCACAGGTTTGGCCAGACGCGCTGGGGCATCGTTACCTGGGTCGTGAGTGGCATGTCTTCTGTGCTTCACCCGTGTACTTGGCCAAGCATGGCATCCCCATGACCGATCGCGATCTGGAACATCACCAGTGCATCGCCTACGGCTGGCCGGACGGCAAGCTCAGTCCGTGGAATTTTGCCGGTGAGCGTCCCGGCGAGACGGTAAGAAAGCAGGTGTCGCCAGCGTTGGTCGTGGGGGACGGTGAAGGGCTGGTTGCTGCGGTATCGGCCGGGTGCGGGATTGCACAGTTACCTTCATGGTTGATCCAGCGGCAGCTTGAGGAGGGCACGTTGATTGAGGTGCTTGCCCATCTGGCAACCGACGGAATGGTGATCAACCTTGCCTGGCAGAAAAGCCGTGAGAAGCTTCCCAAGGTCAGTGCCTTGCTGGAAGCACTTGCGGCCAATTTGTGTCAGCCGGTAGGTGGCAAGCCGCGCCACGGCCATCGGCCTGAAGTCAATTCCCGCAAGGCCGTGGACGTATAGTCCAGCAGATCATGGCAGCAGCGAAACGATGATCAGTGAAAGATGCATCACCGGGTGCGCCTGGCGATGTTCTCCTCGTGTCGGGCGCGGTCGGTCGATTCGCTGGATGTCAGGATGATACGCACGGCCACAACCACGCCGACAAGAACACCGGCTAGCCCTGAGGTTTCCCAAAGAGTGGGCAGTCGCTGATGAAACATCAGGCCCAGTATCGTCGCGAAGAGTGACTCCAGGGATATCAGCTGCCCGCTAAGCACCATGGGCAGGCGACGGGACGCGGCATTCCACGCCCAGGCCCCGACGACCGACGACATCAGCGCGATAAAGAGCCCCCAGGCATATAACGGCCCAGCCACGGAAACACTGAAACCCAGACTTGGCAGTTTCAGAAGATCAAGCACCAGTACGGCGGGTAAGGCGATCAAGGTGCCCAGCCCGGCGCCTGCCATCATCAAGCCGGTCCAGGCCCCTGATGCGTTGACGGCAAGTTTTTCCAGGCCCCTTTGATTCAACGCGGCGAATACGAGCCAGAGGATCACTGCGCTGATTGAAAAGAACAGCCCCTTGCGCCAGGCATTGTCGCCAGTTGGGAGGTGATTGAGACTGCCGACGTTCAACAGCAACAGCCCGCCAGTCATCAACGCCAGTGGTATCGCGAGCTTGCGCCATTCGAGGGTTCTGCTCGTGGCGTTGCCGAGCGCGGCCTGCAGAAGCGGCACCATGCCAATAAGCGCCGGGGTCAGTACCGGCCCTCCGTAAATCACTCCGGCGGCAATGCAAGTGCTATAGCCGAGGTACCCGATAATTCCCAGGCTTGCGCCAAGAAGCTGCTGTTCGCGGCTCAGGCGTCGAAGTCGAGCTCGATAGAACACCATGACGCCCACACCCAGCGTCCCGGCGATCAGAAACCGAACGATCATCAAGTCGTAGATCGAATAGGCACCGGTGACGTAGGGCGCTACGAAATTCAAGGCCCAACTCAGAGTGGCGACGACGGCGAGGGCCACGCCTGCGGTGGTGTTTGAGTCATTCCTGAGCATCGGTCTATCCATGAGACATTCAGCTCATGTTGCGCAGCGTCAGGGCTATGCTACAAACGAGTTCTCGGCCACGGATGCATTACCGGTGATTATGAATACGCTTGGAAAGTCTTTACCGCCGCTCGCCAGTTTGTTGCCTTTTGAAGCAGCGGCGCGGCTGGAGAGTTTTTCGAAGGCCGCCGAGGAGCTGCACATTACCCAAGCGGCGATCAGTCGGCAGATACGCGGACTTGAAGAGAATCTTGGGCTAAAGCTCTTCAGTCGGCGCAACCGCGCAGTGTTTCTCACCCAGGAAGGACGCGAGCTTGGGCGTGTGGTGAGCAGCTCCTTGCGCAGTATCAGCGATGTCGCCGAGACCCTTCGCCAGGCGCCTGGCAAGAACCGTGTCGTTCTGCTGTGCCAATTGTGCGAGGCGTTCTACTGGCTGATGCCGCGCCTTTCGTCATTCCACCAGCAATACCCGGAGATCGAAATCCAGGTGGCCACTTCAACCCGGCCGCTGACTGAATTCAATGAGCATTTTGACGTGGCCTTGCAAAGCACCGGGCGCCCCAGTGGTGCGCATGTTCTGGTCTTTACCGCTAGCGATGAGGTGTTTCCGGTGTGCAGTCCGCAATACCTCAATGTCCAAGCGCCCATGCAGGTCAGTGAGCTGGCTCGCCACACGCTTTTGCACTATCGCACCACGCCGCCTCACTGGATGCAGTGGGAGGGTTGGCTGAAAGCGTTTGGACAGATACCGGCTGTTGATCTTCAAGGCACAGTATTTGACAGCTACCCCTTGATGCTTCAGGCGGCGGTGGAGGGGCACGGAATTGCACTGGGATGGCGCCGCACCGCCGCAAGGCTGATTGAGCGTGGGGCTTTGGTGAGGCCTTGCGCGCAAAGCGTTCCGTTGCCTGAAGCGATATCGGTTTTCAGAAGTTCGCACGCAGCAGATCGCGCTGAAGTGAGCGCACTGATCGAGTGGCTTGAGGGGGAGTTGGCAAGTGAGGGCTGACGGCTGTCACCCTGGCGGATTTGCGTGAATCCACTAGAACCTGGCTTGCTTGCACAGGTCATCTGAAAGGAATCAGGTGTGGATTAGTATTTATGCAAAGTGTCCGTGTTTACACAGTGGGTCATTCGACCCGAACCCTCGAACAGTTCGTGGAGATCGTCAGCGGTTTTGGTGTCGATACCATTGTCGATATCAGGACCGTCCCGCGATCACGGACAAATCCTCAATACAATCTGGATACGCTTGCACACCGACTGGCCGAATTCGATATCGGGCATCAACAGATTCCGGAGCTTGGCGGATTACGAAAAAAATCAAAGACCGTTGCCGATGAGGTCAACGCATTCTGGGTCAATCGAAGTTTCCATAACTACGCGGACTACGCCCTTTCGCAAGAATTTGAGGTCGGTCTGAATCGCCTCCTCGCGCTCAGCAAGACTCACCACTGCGCCATCATGTGTGCGGAGGCTGTTTGGTGGCGCTGCCATCGCAGGATCGTCGCCGACTATCTGTTGCTTCGCGGTGTAGAAGTCATCCATATCATGGACAAAGATAAAGCCAATACAGCGGTGTTGAGTCCGGCTGCGAAGGTTCACGGGCTGAAATTGACTTATCCCGCTGGAGAGTGAACAGGGCTACTGAGCTGTGTCGGCCACTGGCTGCCGAGCTTCGGTGCGCACCACCATCCAGATGCCGATCCCGGACACCGCCATGCCCGACACCATTTGCCAGGAAAGAGGTTCGTTGAACATCGCCCAGGCCCACAGCATCGTAACGGGTGGGCTGAGGTACAGGACGCTGGCAACCCGGGTGGCTGACGCGCGGCGCAGACACAGCCAGTAGAGCCCATATCCGCCAATCGTAGACAAGCCCGCGGTCCACAGGACACTCAAGACAAAACCTGTGCTGGGTATCGGTGCGAGGCTGCCCTGTAAGCCCTCGACCAAAGCGAAGGCAAAGCCTGAAACACAGCATTGCAGCCATAGGTTGGGGAGTAGGCCAAAGGACTGCGATGGCGGCAGGTGCTTTTGCCACAATGTCGCGACGGCGAGTGAAAGCATGCCAAGCAGCGGCAGCGCATAAGTCCATAAGGGCGCATCGCCCCAGGCCAGCGCGCCATGTGTCACCAGCGCGGCCCCGACCAGACCGATGACCAGGCCGGCCCAAACCGGCCAGGCCAGTCGCTGTCCCAGGACGCCCGCGGCCAATAAAGCCAGGCCCATGGGAAGAAGGTCGGCGAACAGGGCAGCGAGCCCGGCCGGTACGCCCAAGGCAATGCCTTGGGTAATACCCGCCAGATACCCCGCCATGGCCAGCAAACCGATGCCGGCGTTTTTCAACAGCACGGCAGCCGAGGTTCGCCTCAAGTTCCTGGCGACAAACGGGAACAGAACGAGCGTGACCAGCACGCAGCGCCAGAACACGACCAGTAACGGCGGCGCGTAATCAAGCGAGAAGCGCGCGCCGATGAAGCCTGAACTCCAGCTCAACACCAGCGCCGCCTCGAGTAAGAACAGAGGTATCGCCTGGTGCCATTGAGGTTTGGAGAGAGCAGGGCATGAGATCGATCGGTATGCATTCATGCCCACAGGCTACGAAAGCAGGCTAATCTAATAAATCAAAATATAGTGCAGCAGTCATTCACAAAGGTTGAATTATGCCGGCCATACTCGATATCGAACTGATACGGACTTTTCATGCGGTGGCGCGCATCGGCAAATTCAGTGCGGCGGCGGAGCAACTGCACAAAAGCCCGGCAGCGGTGAGCGTGCACATCCAGCGGCTGGAAGCGGTCGCCGGTGGACGATTGCTCAACCGTGACAATCAGGCGGTTTCCCTTACCGCACTGGGCAAGCGTTTGCTCCTGTCTACCACCGAGTTGCTCAGTACCCACGACCGGGTCTTGGCCGACCTGCATGGCACCCGCCTGGCGGGGCGTATCACCTTGGGCGTGCCGGATGAATATGCGGACCATGTCATCCGCGACATCCTTCCGACATTCGCAGCCGCCTGGCCGAACGTGGTACTGGAGCTCAGGACGGCGCCAAGCTACGCGCTACGTGATCAGGTTCAACGTGAAAAACTTCAGGCTGCGGTGATTGCCCGGCCGAAGGAGCTGCCGGACACAGAGTCGCTGCGGTTAACCTCCACGACACCTGTTTGGGTCGGCCCGATCAATAGCGTGATTGCCTCGACGCAGCCGCTGCCACTGGCCGTGCATGCGGCGCAGTGCCCTTATCGACAAGCCATGGTGGAAGCGCTGAAGCAATGCGCTCGCAAATCGCGCATTGTCCTGGAAAGCCCCTCCACCCAGGCCGTCAAGGCGTGTGTGGAGGCCGGCTTGGCGATCAGTCTGATAGACCGGGCCCGGGTGACGGACAAGATGCAGATCCTCGATGATCTGCCCCGGGTGCCGGAGCACGAGGTGGTGTTCATTCGAGCGCAGGCGTCCCATGCCGATGAGGCGGTGAACCTGCTCTCCCGGGCCATGCAGCAATACTTTCGGCTTTGATGAAAGGGCCGGGCGCAACCACGCCAGGGTTGTTTTTTATCGCCCGACAACGGCGGCGTCCGGGATGGGATCACCCGTATCGCCCCGTCAGTGCGTCTGAATGCGCGTTTGCAATTGTCCGCCGACAATCGAGATTTCTTTGAACTGGTCTGCATCACGCAGGACGAACAAAGCGTCCATGCCGCGCTCTTGTGCCAGGCGAGGGCCATCGGTTTCGCCCAATACCAGCAGCGCTGTGGCCCAGGCGTCGGCGAGCATGCAGGAATTGGCCACCACCGTGACGGCCACGAGCGAGTTGCGCGCTGGAGCGCCCGTAGCCGGGTTCATAGTATGGGCGTAGGACTGCCCCTTCACATCGATCCAGTGTCGGTAATCCCCGGATGTTGCGATGGCAGCCTCGCTGAGTTCCATGACGCCCATGACTTCACGCACGCCCCGACAGGGTTTTTCGATGGCGACTTTCCAAGGTTGGGCGTCAGGTTTTAGACCCCCGGCACGCATCTCGCCGTCAATACCAACCAGATAGCAAGTGATACCAAACCTTTCCAGGCAGCGGGCCAGTTCATCGACACCAAAACCCTTGGCAATCCCATTCAGGTTGAGATGCAGCGGCCCACGTTTACGCACTTGATTACGCTGCCGGTCCACCACCAGTCCTGCGCTGGCGGATGGTCTGGCATGGAGTGGCAACGTACCGAGCACCGGTTGCGTGGCAGATTTTTCGCTGCAACCAAATCCCCAAGCCTCTACCAGGTCACCGACGGCGATATCAAAAGCGCCGCCAGATTGCTCGCTGACACGCAGCGCAGCCGCCAGCACCGTAACCAGTTCTTTGGGCGCAGGCACCCATTGGTGTTCGGGGGCGCTGTTGAGGCGGTTGAGATCGGAGTCGGGTTTCCAAATGGACATTTGCTGGTCTACCCGGGAAACGGCACATGCCAGGCTGCAGCCAACCTCGTTGGTATCCAGCTCGGCTCCAGCATAGAACAGGGCCGTGTATCGGGTGCCCATGGTCTCGCCATTGAGGCTGTAGCGTTGCAGTTCAGTAGACATCTTCACGGTAGCGTCCTTGTACCTTGAGGGCCTGCACACTCAGGTTGAGCGGCGCGAGTATTTCATCCAGTGCCTGCATCACGCCTTTGGCCATTTCACGACCGCCACATACCAACACCTGAGCACCATTCTCAATCAACTGTCGCAGGATTTTCGCATCGTTGATCAGCCGGTCTTGCACGTAACAGGGATCCATCGCCTGGGAGAAGGCGGGGCGCAGTGCGGTGAGGCGGTGGTCGGCCAGGTAGCCGTTCAGCTCCGACTCGTAAAGGAAATCCGATGTCGGGTTGCGCCCGCCCCAATACAGATGCATGGGATGGTGGGCCGTGTTATTACGAATAAAACCGGCGAGGGGACCTATGCCAGTACCGGCGCCGATGAGAATCACGGGGTGAGCGCCCAAGGCCGGGCGAAATTGTGGGTTGGGCTGGATAAAGGCTTCTATCGGCGCGCCGATGTCCAGACTGTGGAGCAATTGTGAGCACAAGCCCCCTTTGTGTTTGCGTACGCATATCTCCAACACGCCGTCCTGTGAACCACAGGCCAGCGAGTAGAAACGCGGAACCGAGCTGCCAGGGGGCAGAATGCCAACCAGATCACCGGCTTCAAAGGTGGGCAACCTTCCAGGCGCCTTGAAACGCAGTACGTGGGTGGGGGTGTCTACCTTTTCACCGTAGACGATGCGCTCGGCCAGCACCAGTCTATGGGTATGCGGTTGTTTTGCCGTGTGGACCAGCATCAGGTCATCCCCCAACACCTCGCCCAATGCTCGGCCCCAACGGGCAAACTCCTGAGAAGATTGGCGGTTGATGGTCTCCAGCCCCATCAAGGGTGAACCACCGGCCTGCAACAAGGCTTCCTGTACCTGCTGGGCGAACTGACAGAAACGTGGAAACTGCCGGTCACCAAAGCCCAGTACGGCGAATGGCTGACCAGGCTTGAGACCGACTTTGGCCAGCCTTGCCAGAAACTGCGCAGCCTGGGCCGGAGCGTCGCCGTCGCCGTGGGTCGCGGTGAGGATGAACAGGCGCTGGGCGTTGCCGTAGTCATTGGAATACTGGTTCATCGCCGCGCTATGGACACGGTGGCCGGCCTCATGCAAAGCAACATGCAAGGCGTTGGCGAACCCCCACGTGGTGTTGTGTTCACTGCCCACCAGGATCACGCTGTCGGCGGTTTGCGCGGTGCTGTTATTGCGGATGTTGGGTCCGGATCTGCGGCGGTCCCACCACATCAGGATGCCGGTGATGCTCATCAACGGCACACAGAGTGCACAGAGGCCTAGCAACAAGCCGAGCCACCAGAGGCCCTCACCTGTATGCAGTTGATAGATCATTTCGTAGGCGTTGTGCATGGCGTCGTGGGCCTGGTAAGACAGCAAGGCGCCTGAGGCCTGGTCCACGTAGCCGTCACCCTGGGCTGTGCGTAAGGAATACACGTCCTGCGGGTTGCTGGGACTTGGATAGACCAGTTCGCGCAGGTCATTCAGATCGGTGACCTGCAAGGCTGGCAGGTTCGCCACCGACAACGCCGGGCCGGTACTGACATAGGTGGGAAAGGTGGGCTCACTTTGGCTGCCGTCGGCAATCAAGTCGAAGGTCGTGGCGCACATATAAAGCCCGCTGAGTGCCGACAGGAGCAGCCCAGGCAAGATCAGACGGCCGACTTCAGCGTGCCAGCGCTGGTTGAAGTCGCCACGCAATGGCCGCAGAAGGTTGCGCCAGCCGCCCACCCGACGGACCAACAACAGCACTCCGGAGACTGACAGTAGCAGCATGAACAGCGCGCCGACGCCCGCTACTCCATGACCTGGTGTGCCAAGCAACAGCGACCGGTGCAGCCCCTTCATCCAGCGCGAGAAGGCGGATGGTTCATAAGCCTCCAAGCCTCGACCCGTCAGTGGGTCAACCTTTTCGGCTCCAGCCTGACCGTCCTGGTTGTAGTAGACGATGACGGTCCCCGACGCTGTGCGCTGGATCTGCTCCACGCCGGGAAAGTGCTTGGCTACGCGCCCGGCCAACTGACCGACGTTGACCTGCCCGGCGGCGGTGGCCGTGCCGGCCAGGCGTTCCAGAGCCGGGTTGACCGACAAAATCGCGCCGCTGATGGCCAACAACATGACCAGCAGGGCAGCGATCAGGCCGGGCAGGGAATGAAACTGGCGAAGCATGTTCAGTCTCCGGAAACGGCAGGGGCTACAAATCGTAAGTAAAGGATTCGACGTAAGTACTGCCGGCCGCCGGCTTGCCTGCGCCTTCGGACGTCAGGGGGACACTGACATCGGCGCGGACATCACGCTTGTCTTCAACGGCACTGTCGATTCGGATCTGATACCCGGCATCGATCAGGGTATCTGCAAGCTCGACGCTGACTTTGAGTGTGCGCCCACTGCCGACACTGGCGCCGCTGACCCCGTCGAACTCACTGGGATTGAGCTTGCTTCCACGTGCCCAGTCACTCAGGTGCTTGTAATACTTGGATTTTTTTCCGGCCACCCAAAGAGTCTTCTGGTATTGACCGTTGGCATCAGTGAGATAAATCGCCAGATACGCATCATTTCCGCTGTAGCGTTTGAGTTGGGTCGTCAGGGTGACTTCGCGGGCCTGGGCCAGCCCCGGCAGGGCGATGCTGATAGCGCCGGCGATACAGGTTGCAGCGATAAATTTTTTCATGGCCTTGTCCTTTCTTGAGCGTTGATACAGAGCCTGGACCTGCTTGCTGACAGCAACCTGAAGGGCCGCAAAATTGTCATTTGATTAACGGCTTTCCGAGGTATTCCCCGCCATCGCTGTCGGCCCGGAAGTGGATCTCCAGCTTGCGCAGGTGCAGCGATGCCGGTGAGTAGCGGGCTTCGACAACATTGCCTTGGCGGTCCAGTCCCTTGAGCTTGTAACAACCGTCGTCGACCTTGATGCGCTGCACACTCCAGCCGTATTGCCGCTCTACCTGCTGACGCAAGGTTTCGCGTGATTGCCAGTCGCTGACGGGGTCGCTGCAGTCTTCATCGGCCACCGCGTATCCGTTGAAAAGCACGCTCAATAACGCGGTACTGGCTATAAAACCTGATTTCATGATCCATCTCCTATCAAGGCGCCATCGTTGGCATAACCTACGGCGCAATCCTGACATTCACCTGAATCTTCAGATTGACCTCAGTTAAGACGGTCAAGGTTCTGCACGACACGATCACAGGAGCTGCCAGATGCGGGTTTTATTGGTTGAAGATGCGCCAGGTTTGGGGGAAGCGGTGCGAGAGCAGATAGCCGATGATGGCCATGCGATCGATTGGGTCCAGCGCCTGGACCATGCGGGTAACAGCATGCGTACCACACCGTACGATTTGATACTGCTTGACCTGATGCTTCCTGACGGTCGCGGACTTGATTTTTTGCGTCAGCAGCGTGGTGCCGGGGTCGCGACACCGGTGATCATCCTGACCGCACAGGATCAGATATCTGATCGCATCGCGGGTCTTAATGCCGGGGCCGATGATTATCTGGTCAAACCGTTCGACCTGTTCGAGCTTTCGGCACGCGTTGCAGCTGTGGCGCGCCGTTACAGCGGTAACCCCAACCCGCAGATCAAGATTGGCGAACTACAACTGGATATGAGCGCGCGTACGGTGCTGCGCGCCGATACCACAGTGGACCTTACGGCGCGGGAGTGGGCATTGTTCGAGGCCTTCGTGCAGCGCCCTGGCGCGCTATTGTCCAAGTCGCAGCTTGAAGAGCGCTTATACGCCTTCGGCGCCGAAATCGAGAGCAACACTATCGAGGTGTACATCAGCCGGCTGCGCAAGAAGCTAGGTCGTGACGTCATCGAAACCGTGCGTGGCATGGGCTACCGGCTGATATCCCTATGAGCGCCTCGGGCAGTCTGCAAAAACGTCTTGGCGTTGGATTGACGCTGGGCATGACCTTGCTTTGGCTGGCGGCGACCGTCGGCACATGGCGGGTGGTGCAACATGAGTTGGATGAAGTGTTCGACAGCGCCCTGGAGGAGACCGCGCAACGGATCCTGCCTCTGGCTGTTCTGGAGATCAGCAATCGCGAAGAACCGCAAAGCGCACAACTTGTGGCTACCTTGAAAATGCACAAGGAGCATCTGACCTACCTGGTGCGCGATGCCAGGGGCAAGATCCTGATGCAGTCTCACGATGCCAACCCGAAGATATTTCGCAAAACACCGGCTGAAGGTTTCTCCACAACCGAAAAATATCGCCTGTATGGCGCCAGTGCGTTACGCGAGTCGGTGTTCATCGAAATCGCCGAACCTCTTGACCATCGCCGAGAGGCCGCGCGGGAGGCCTTGCTGGCCTTGTTATTGCCGTTGTTGGCGCTGATTCCCATCAGTCTGGTGGGCACTTGGTTATTCGTACGTCTGAGTTTGCGCAGCGTCATGGCCTATCGGCGTGCCGTGGAGGCCCGGGGGGCGGGTGACCTTTCGCCGATCAAAGTGTTGCGATTGCCAGCAGAGATCGATCCGCTGGCTGAGGCGGTCAACCATCTGCTCAAACGTTTGCGCAAGACCCTGGAGGCCGAGCGTAGTTTCACCGCCAACAGTGCCCATGAACTGCGTACGCCACTGGCTGCGACGCTGGCGCAGGTCCAGCGACTGCGCCAAGAAGCGCCTGAAGGCCCCTTGCGGCTGCGTGCAGCGAAGATCGAAAACTCGTTGCGCGAGCTGGCCCGGCTCTCGGAAAAACTCATGCAATTGGCCAAGGCTGAGGGCGGTGGGCTATTGGCGCAGAGGCCTCAGGACCTCATCCCGTTGTTGGCCCATGTGGTCGATGAGTGGCGTCAAAGCAGCGGTCGCCAGATCGAACTCTTGCTTCCGGCTCAGGCCGGCGTCTACTCGACCATCGATCCAGACGCTTTTGGCATCCTTTTGCGCAACCTGATCGAAAATGCCTTGAAATACGGCGCGACGGAGCACCCCCTGGAGGTCAGCCTTTCTGACCAGGCGCAACTGCGGGTGGTCAATGGCGGCCCGGTAGTGCCGCCGGCCAGATTGCAGCGCCTGACCGAGCGTTTTGTACGCGGTCAGAGCGACGCAAGCGGGTCAGGATTGGGGTTGGCGATCGCCAAAGCGATTGTGCTGGGGATCAACGGACAAATAACACTGGCATCGCCGGCGAAGGGCCGCCAGGACGGATTCGAAGTCAGCGTATGGTTACCGCTCGCCTCGACGACCCAAGGCTGAAAAGCATGTTTTGCACGTGCTGCAGCCTTGGGCCCGGTTTGGTCAGGGAAGCAGGCGGGGGACCCCCGCCACACTTATTGCTTGCGACCCGGCAGCGGCGGCGTCCGCGGCGGGACCACCCGTTTGGAGCCCAGCGACTCAAACGCCGAAGCCAGGCGCAACAGGGTCGAATCGTCATAGGCACGTCCGGCAAACGTCAGCCCTACAGGCATGCCAATGTCCGCCATCACGCCCATCGGCACCGTGACGGTGGGCACGCCCAGGTGCCGGATGGCCAGGTTGCCATTGGCGACCCAGACCCCGTTGCTCCAGGCGATATCGGCGGACGCCGGGTTGATATCTGCATCTGCGGGGCCAACGTCGGCGACTGTCGGGAATATCACCGCATCGAGCCCAAGCCGGTCCATCCAGTCTTCAAGATCGATTCGACGTGTCTGTTCAAGGCCCCGCAGTCCGTCCGCCAGGGTGGGGATCTGGTCCCACGGCGTAATGCCGCGCTCGGCCATCCTGACGTATTCATCCATGCCAGCGGCCAGGTCGTCCTCACGGTTGGGCAGGGTGCCCGGGTCATGGGGGAATATCAGTGGTCCGTCAACATCGGCCAGGCGATTGAGTTTCGGATCACCGTTGGCGCGCAGAAAGTCATCGAACGCCCAGGCTGACAGGTCCCACAACTCATGGTGCAGGAACTCCTTGGACACCAGGCCCCGAGTGAATACGGTCGGCGCGCCCGGACGATCACCTTCGCAGTTGGACACCAGCGGGAAATCGACCTCAATCACTTGCGCGCCACAGGCTTGGAGCGCCTTGCGGGCGTCTTCCCACAGGGCCATGACCGAGGCACGGGTGTTGATTCGCTGCCCCGTCGGCCCGCCAATGCCGGGAGCCTCAGCCGTGCCCGCTTCGGGATCGGCGTTGATGTACATGCGCGGAACTCCGAAGCGGACCCCAGCGAGTGCTTCCTTATGCGCGGCAAGGCCCGGGTATGAGGCGGGGCGAACCGAGTGGACAGGCGGGAGGGGCACCCAGGGTTGCATGCGCCACAGATCGCCCCGGGTATCAGGATCGTCCGCCACCACGACGTCGAGCACTTCGAGAAGATCCGCCATCGTCCTGGCATAGGGCACGACGACGTCCATTGTTGGCGTCAACGGCCAGTTGCCGCGTACCGAAATCACCCCGCGCGAAGGTGTATAGGCACACAATCCGTTGTTCGAGGCCGGGCCCCGGCCACTCGACCAGGTTTCTTCGGCAAGGCCGAATGCGGCGAAACTGGCTGCCGTTGCAGTGCCTGCACCGTTCGAGGAGCCCGATGCGAAAGGGGCGGTGAGGTAGTCCGCGTTATAGGGGCTTTCAGCCCGGCCATAGACACCGCGCTGCATGCCGCCATTGGCCATGGGCGGCATGTTGGTCTTGCCCAGGCAGATCGCCCCGGCGGCGCGAAGCCGTTCGATGGTGAACGCATCGCGATAAGCGATCAGGTTCGCGAACGCCGGACTGCCAGAAGCCGCCGTGAGCCCCTTCACCAGATAACTGTCCTTGGCGGTATAGGGAATGCCATCGAGCGGACCGAGGGTTTGTCCCTTGGCCCGACGGGCATCGGACGCGTGTGCTTCTTCCAGGGCATCGGGGTTTCGCACGACCACAGCGTTGAGGGCGGTGGACGTGTCGGCGCCGTCATAGGCATCGATCCTGGCAAGGTAGGCCTGGACGAGTTCGACCGCGGTCGTCTGACCGGACTGGAGCGCTGCGCGCAGTTGTGCGATGGAGACTTCGGTAATTTCGATCATGCTGTTACCGTTGCGGCTGACTGTGGGTGTGACGCGCGGGGCCATTCAAACTGGGTCTTGGGCACTTCAGACATCTCAACGTGGGTTCTCATGTTGGTTGCATGCACTTTACTACGGGATAACCGCCAGAGGGCCTAATTAGAAAACCGCCCACACTCGGGCAGTACCTTTTGTATAGAATACGGCCCAAGGGTGTCACCGCAAAACGCGGCAGGGCAGGTTTAATCAAGCGCAGGTCGGGCCGCCAGCGCGGAGTCGCTGTGCCTATGAGCCCGGAACCGTTGCGCCTGAATAATAAAAGTGAGTCACCTTCCGCCATGGCTTTCCTCTCCCGTTTTTTCGCCGCTGAATCCGCTGGCGGCCTGATCCTGATGGCTTCCGCCCTGGCCGCGCTGATCGTAGCCAATTCGCCCTGGTCAGAAGTGTACTTCTCCACGCTGCACATCAAAGCCCTGGGGCTTTCGGTGGGGCACTGGATCAATGATGGCCTGATGGCTCTGTTCTTTTTACTGGTCGGCCTTGAGATCAAGCGTGAAATGCTTGAAGGCCAGTTGTCGAGTTGGGGCCAGCGGGCCCTTCCGGGATTTGCGGCGCTGGGAGGCATGCTGCTGCCGGGCCTGATCTACGTGGCGATCAACTGGGGTAATGCACAGACTTTGGGCGGCTGGGCGATTCCCACCGCAACTGACATCGCGTTTGCTTTGGGGGTGTTGTCGCTGCTGGGCAAGCGTGTGCCCATTTCCTTGAAAATCTTTCTCTCCGCGCTGGCGATTCTGGATGACCTTGGGGCCGTCCTCATCATCGCGATCTTCTACACCAGCGATTTGTCGACGAACATGCTGCTGGCGTCCCTGGGCGTTACGGCACTGCTGGTGGTACTCAACCGTTGCGGCGTCAAGCGGCTGTTTCCCTATGTGATAGCCGGCGCACTGCTCTGGTACTTCATGCTGCAATCGGGCATCCATGCGACCTTGGCCGGGGTCATTCTTGCCCTCTGTATCCCCCTTGGAGACTCCAACGAAGGCGGGTGGTCGCCGCTGCTCTACCTCGAAGAAAAGATGCATCCGTGGGTGGCTTTTGCGGTCGTGCCCATCTTCGGCTTCGCCAATGCCGGCGTGTCCCTGGCCGGTATTTCGCCGAATAATCTGCTTGATCCGGTACCGATGGGCGTGGCGATGGGGCTGTTGCTGGGCAAACAGCTTGGGGTGTTCGGGTTGGCGGCGCTGGCCATTCGTTTCGGCTTGGCCAAACTGCCTGAGGGGGCCAGATGGTCGCAGATGTACGGCGTGGCGCTGTTGTGCGGGATCGGATTCACCATGAGCCTGTTCATCGGTGCGCTGGCATTTCCCAATGCGCCGCATCTGGTCGATGAGGTCAAAGTCGGTGTGCTGCTGGGCTCGACCCTGTCGGCCATCATCGGCGTCATGTTGCTGATGAAAGTAGGTCCCAAGAAAAACTGATGTGAGACGCGGCAGGGGCATTATCCATGCCGCGTTATCCAGTTCATCTCGCCTGGGTTAACCACAGTATTTCTCGTTCGCAGCGATGCTGTGGTCATGGCGAGGCGGTTGGCGTCATTTCTACGCTTTCTTTCGGGAACCAGGCCTGGGTCCGGTTGGCAAAAGCCACCAGCGACAGCATCACCGGCACTTCCACCAGCACCCCGACCACGGTGACCAGGGCCGCCCCGGAGTTAAGGCCGAACAAACCAATTGCCACCGCCACCGCCAGCTCGAAGAAATTCGAGGTGCCGATCAGGGCGCAGGGTGCCGCCACGTTAAAGGGTACTTTCCATAGCCGCGCCGCCGCGTAAGCAATGGCAAAAATGCCGTAGGACTGGATCAGCAAGGGTACGGCAATCAAAGCAATCAGCAGTGGTTTATCCAGAATGATCTGCCCCTGAAACCCGAAAAGCAGCACCACGGTGCCCAGCAGGCCGAGTATCGACAGGGGTTTGACCCGAGCGTTGAAGCGCGTGACCGCATACTCGGCCTCGCCGGCGTTTTGCGCCGAGGCACTGAGCTTCAGCCGGGTGAGTACCCCGGCAATCAGCGGGATCAACACATACAGCCCGACCGAAAGGATCAGGGTTGCCCAAGGCACCTCAATGTCAGTCACGCCGAGCAACAGCGCCACCAGCGGCGCGAAGGCGAAGATCATGATCACGTCATTCAGTGCCACCTGCGCCAGGGTGTAGGTGGCGTCGCCGCGTGTCAGCTGCGACCAGACGAACACCATGGCGGTACACGGCGCGGCGCCGAGCAGGATCAGACCGGCGATGTATTGGCCGGCATCGCGAGGATCGATCAGGTCGATAAAGAAATAATGAAAGAACAACACCCCCAGCCCGGCCATGGTGAACGGTTTGATCAACCAGTTGACCACCAGGGTGATGATCAGCCCCTTGGGCCGTTCGTGAATGCGCTTGAGGCTGGAGAAGTCCACCGACACCATCATCGGATAGACCATCAGCCAGATCAGTACCGCGACAATGAAATTGACCGAACCGTATTCATAATCGGCCATGGTCTGGAACAGCCGTGGGAACAGACTGCCCAGACCAATGCCGGCGGCGATACAGAGGGCGACCCACACTGACAGGTAGCGCTCGAAAAAGCCGATGGGCTGGCGGGTGCTCATACTCAAACCTCTTCTTTGTACGTCTGCGCGCACAGGTTCCGGATGCAGAGCGTATATGAAAAAAAACATATATTTCTGAACTGAGCGCGATCCTGTTCAGAGAATACCCCCAAGAGGATTCTATCTCGTTCTGATTGTAGACGTTGCGTGGCAGGGAAAATAAACGGCGGGGGCTTTACCTTATATTCGGATAATCATATATTCGGTTTTCCGTATATTGGATGAGGCTTCATCATGACTGGCAAAGCCCGCGTTCTCTTCGTCTGCACCGCCAACGCTGCTCGTTCCCAGTTAGCCCAAGCGCTGCTCAGGCACACGGATTCGGAACATTTCGAGGCGTTCAGCGCCGGCACGGTTCCGACCGCGGTCGACCCGCGCACCTTCGAGGTCTTGTCGCACCTTGGAATCAGTACTGACGGGTTACGCAGCAAGTCGATTGATGAGTTTCAGGGAGAGCGTTTCGATTACGTGATTACCCTGTGCGATAAAGCAACTGCGCAGTGCCAGTCGCTCCCCGATGCTGGCGAGGCCTTGACCTGGAGCTTTGAAGATCCGGTCACCAGCACCAAGCCCGACGCGTTCCGTCACACGCTTCACGAAATTCATGAGCGCATCAAGATGTTTGTCTTGGTGAAAACCAAACACTGAGAACTGAAATGGCTGACCATCTGACCCCGACCACTGTCTTCAAATGCCTGGCCGACGACAATCGGGTGCGCATGATGCTGCTGATCACCCGAGAGGGGGAGTTGTGCGTCTGCGAGCTGACCTGTGCGTTGAACGAGAGTCAGCCCAAAGTCTCCAGGCACTTGGCGCAGTTGCGCACCTGCGGTTTGCTCTCGGACCGTCGGCAAGGTCAATGGGTTTACTACCGACTGCACCCCAATCTTCCTGACTGGGTGCTGCAGGTACTGACCGTGGTACTCGAAACCAACAAGCACTGGTTAAGCCCCGATGCCAAGCGTCTGGAAGCAATGGGGGACCGTCCTGAACGGGTCGCCATTTGTTGTGAGAGCAAAATTGCCTGACGAGCCCCGGTAGACGATGCCGCTGGTTTGATGATTCCCAAAGCGCCGTCGCGCAGGAAAAGACTATGTTTGATGACTCTATTCCCCAACTCGAAACCGAACTGGTTGATCTTCCGTCGACAGACAAACTCGGTATCGAAACCACATCCAGCCACAAGCCACGCATTTTGCTGCTGTACGGATCGACGCGCGAGCGTTCCTTCAGTCGCCTGTTGGTAGAGGAGGCCGCTCGGTTGTTGGAGCACTTCGGCGCCGAGGCGCGGATTTTCAATCCGTCGGGTCTGCCGTTGCCGGATGACGCACCGGTCGATCACCCCCGGGTCCAGGAGCTGCGCCAGCTGATGCAGTGGTCCGAAGGCCAGGTCTGGTGCTCGCCGGAACGCCACGGGTCCATGAGCGCGGTGTTCAAGGCGCAGATTGATTGGGTGCCGCTGGCCATGGGCGCGGTACGCCCGACCCAGGGCAAAACCCTCGCTGTCATGCAGGTATGCGGTGGCTCGCAGTCGTTCAACGTGGTCAATCAGCTGCGGGTGCTGGGACGCTGGATGCGCATGTTCACCATCCCCAACCAATCTTCCGTGCCGAAGGCCTATATGGAGTTTGACGACAGCGGCCGGATGAAGCCTTCGCCGTTCTATGACCGCGTGGTGGATGTGATGGAGGAATTGGTGAAGTTCACGCTGCTGCTTCGCGACCGCCAGGATTACCTGGTCGACCGTTATTCCGAGCGCAAGGAGTCGGCGCAAGAATTGATGAATCGCGTCAATCAGCGCTCCATCTGAGTCAAGCCCAACGCCTGGTTCGACCGGCAGTCGAACTCCATAGACACCAGCCATAGGAGCACAACAACATGACGATCAAAGTGGGTATCAACGGTTTTGGACGTATCGGTCGCCTGGCATTGCGGGCCGCCTGGCATTGGCCGGAGTTCGACTTCGTGCAGATCAACGATCCGGCGGGTGACGCCGCGACCCATGCGCATCTGTTGAACTTCGATTCGGTGCATGGTCGCTGGAATGCAGAGGCTGGCTCCGAGGGCGACAACATCGTCATCGATGGCAAGCGCATCAAGGTCACGGCCAATAAAGCGATTGCCGACACCGATTGGTCGGGCTGCGATCTGGTGATCGAAGCCAGCGGAAAAATGAAGACGGTTGCCGTGCTTCAGGGCTATCTCGACCAGGGTGTGAAGCGCGTGGTGGTCAGCGCCCCGGTGAAGGAAAAAGGTGCATTGAACGTCGTCATGGGCGTCAATCATCAGCTGTTCAAGCCCGACGACCATGCCATCGTCACCGCCGCTTCATGCACCACCAACTGCCTGGCGCCGGTGGTGAAAGTCATCCACGAGAAGCTCGGCATACGCCACGGTTCGATCACCACCATTCACGACCTGACCAACACCCAGAGCATCCTCGATCAACCCCACAAGGACCTGCGCCGTGCGCGGGCTTCGGGCATGAGTCTGATTCCCACCAGCACCGGCTCGGCCACCGCCATCGCGGAAATCTTCCCGGAGCTGCGCGGGCGCCTCAATGGTCACGCCGTGCGCGTGCCACTGGCCAACGCTTCGCTGACCGATTGTGTCTTCGAGGTCGAGCGAGCCACCACCGTCGAAGAAGTGAATCAGTTCCTCAAGGACGCTTCCGAGAACGAACTCAAGGACATCCTCGGTTTTGAGGAGCGCCCATTGGTGTCCATCGATTACCGAACCGACCCGCGCTCGTCGATCATTGATGCGCTGTCGACCATGGTCATCAATGGCACCCAGGTCAAACTCTACGCCTGGTACGACAATGAGTGGGGCTATGCCAACCGCACCGTGGAACTGGCCCGGATGGTCGGTCGGACAGTCTGAGGAACGGTCATGAAAGCGTTGTCAGCCCTCGCTCCGCAAGTGCGGCAGTACCTGCTCGTCACCGGCAATTACTGGGCCTTCACCCTCACCGATGGCGCCTTGCGCATGTTGGTGGTGCTGCATTTTCATGCGTTGGGCTACAGCCCGCTGCAAATCGCCGCGCTGTTTTTGTTCTACGAAATCTTCGGCGTGATCACCAACCTGGTGGGCGGCTACCTCGGTGCCCGGCTTGGCCTGAACCGAACCATGAATATCGGCCTGGGGATGCAGGTCGTGGCGCTGTTGATGCTGACAGTTCCCTTGGCCTGGTTGACCATCCCCTGGGTGATGGGCGCTCAGGCGCTGTCCGGGATCGCCAAAGACCTGAACAAGATGAGCGCGAAAAGCTCGATCAAGCTGCTGGTTCCCGATGGTCAACAGGGGCAACTGTACAAGTGGGTGGCGATTCTCACCGGCTCCAAGAATGCCCTCAAGGGCGTTGGTTTCTTCCTGGGGGGCGCCCTGCTGGCCCTCATCGGCTTCAAAGGTGCGCTGCTGGCGATGGCCGGCGTACTGGCGTTGATCTGGATCGCCAGCCTGATCCTGTTGAAGAAAGACTTGGGTAAAGCGAAAGCCAAGCCCAGGTTTCGCGACATCCTCTCCAAGAGCCGCGCGATCAACATTTTGTCGGCGGCACGGATGTTCTTGTTCGGTGCCCGCGACGTCTGGTTTGTGGTGGCCCTGCCGGTTTACCTGAGCAGCGTTTTCGGTTGGGACTTCTGGAAGGTCGGCGGTTTCCTCGCGGCCTGGGTGATCGGCTACGGCATCGTGCAGTCTTTTGCGCCCAACATCACTGGCAAGAAACGTGGGCACGTGCCGGATGGTCGCGCGGCGTGTCTGTGGGCAATGGCATTGGCGGGTCTGCCCGCGGCCATTGCGCTAGGACTCGACAGCGGGTTGGCACCACAGACGGTGCTGCTGGGTGGGCTCATGGTCTTTGGAGCGCTGTTCGCGGTGAACTCTTCGTTGCACAGCTACTTGATCGTGTCTTACGCCAAGGAAGACGGCGTGTCGCTGGATGTGGGTTTTTACTACATGTCCAACGCCATGGGACGGCTGATCGGAACGGTGCTTTCTGGCTGGGTTTATCAAGTGTACGGGCTGCAGGCGTGCTTATGGATCTCCAGCGCCTTCGTGCTGCTCGCCGCTTTGATTTCCATTGGATTGCCTCGCCACACCAGTGCGGCAGTCGATCTTTAACCACCTTCAGACTTCGTTAAGAAACGGCCTCGATACTTTCTCCCCATACCCAAGGGAGAACGTTGACCCATGCCCGATTCTGACTGGAACATCCATCTACCGCTGGCTTTCGGCAATGCCGGCCAGCCGGTTCGCCACTTGCACCGGGCTATGCCGGGAGAGCCCCGCCGGGATGAGTTCGAAGCCTTCATCCACCGACGTTTCCACCAGGCGCACGGCGCCGAGATTCGTCACTTCATGCCTGAACTGTTCGGGCTCGATGATGCCGACGGCAGGCTTTGCGCCGTGGCAGGCGTGCGTCTGGCCGCCCAGGGACCGCTGTTTCTCGAGCATTATCTGGACGATCCCATCGAGCCTTTGATCAAGGCCGACGCAGACTGCGCAGTGGATCGCGCCGGCATTGTCGAAGTTGGCAATCTGGCCGCCAGCGACACCGGCAGCGCTCGCCTGAGCATTATCGCGATCACCTATCTGTTGGCGATGGGCGGGCTGGAGTGGGTGGCGTTCACCGGCAATATCGGCCTGGTCAACAGTTTCCATCGCCTTGGCCTCAAGCCCGTGACCCTGTGTCCGGCCGACCCGCAGCGCCTGGGGGAAGACCGTCACCTCTGGGGCCGCTACTACGAGAGTCAGCCATGGGTTCATGTCGGCAACATCCGTGCAGGCTTCGTTCATCTGCGCGACGCCGGTCTGTTCGACCGCCTGGGGTTCTCACAGACTTACGGGGAGGCGTGCCATGTTGCCTGAAGTGGAGCGCTTCAAACTCACCCTGCGTGAGCATGCCCAACGCAAGGGCTACGCCGTGGCGCTGTGGGGCGATAACTTGCGGCTGGACTACGCCACGCTTTATTCCGAAGTGGTGTACCGCCAGCAACGCCTGCGCGATGAACACATAAAGGTTGTTGCCCTGGCCCTGGATAACGGTGTCGAAGCCATGCTTTGGGACCTGGCGGCTTTGTTCGAAGGTCTGGCCTGCGTCATCCTGCCGGGTTTTTTCAGTCCGGCTCAACGCTTGCACTGCCTGGAGCAGAGCCAGGCGCAGCGGGTGATTGCCGAGCCGGGACTGGCCGCCGAACTCCAGGTCGCCGGTTACCACTGCAGCGGCGAGTTCTGGCATAAAGATTACGCCGGACCGAGCCGCCTGCCGGCGGGCACCGCCAAGCTGACCTTTACCTCGGGCACCACCGGCACGCCAAAAGGTGTCTGCCTGAGTGCCGACAGCCTGCTGCGGGTCGCCCGTGAGCTGGAACAGGCCAGTCAGCCGGTCAACCCAAGGCATCACCTGGCGCTGCTGCCCCTCGCGGTGCTTCTGGAAAACCTCGGGTGCTACGCGGCGCTGTATGCCGGGGCGATGCTCAGCCTGCCTGGCCAGAAAACCCTTGGCATCCAGGGCGCCAGTGGCGTCGACCCGGCGCGCCTGTTGGCGTGCCTGACCGAGCGCCGGGCGCAGAGTCTGATCCTGGTTCCACAATTGCTGCTGATGCTGGTCACGGCCGCCGAGCAGAAAGCGTTCTACCCACACGCTTTGCGGTTCGCCGCCGTGGGCGGTGCGCGGGTATCCCATGATCTTCTGCAACGAGCCCAGCGTGCTGGCGTGCCGGTATTCGAAGGCTACGGGCTGTCGGAATGCGCTTCGGTGGTGTGCCTCAACCGCCCACAGGCCAACCGCGCCGGCAGTGTCGGTCAGCCGTTGCCCCATGTGCAGGTTCGTCTGGCCGAAGACGGCGAAGTCATGATCAAGGGCTCGACCTTGCTCGGATACCTGGGGGAGCCTCCGCCGCCCGACGACTGGTGGCCCAGCGGCGACTTGGGGGAGTTCGACGCCGACGGGTTCCTGTACCTGCGCGGGCGCAAGAAGCACCAATTCGTCACCAGCTTCGGTCGCAACGTTAACCCTGAGTGGGTCGAAGCCGAACTTACCCAAGGCGGCACCATCAGTCAGGCCTTCGTCTATGGCGAAGCCTTGCCGCGCAACCATGCATTGCTGTGGCCCACCCGCGCTGACTGCTCTGATCAAGCGCTGGATCTGGCGGTGAGCAAGGCCAACGAGGCGTTGCCCGATTACGCGCAGGTCCATCACTGGACGCGACTGGCGCACCCCTTCACCGCAGCCAACGGCCTGCTCACCGCCAACGGCCGACCGCGCCGTGAAGCGATTGTCGAGCATTACCGCGGGTTGTTCAGCGAATCCATTCTGTCCGAGGAATATCCGTCATGAGTTTTTTCGACACGTTGCAAGAAGCCACCCATCAGGAACGTCAGACGCTGTTCAACCTGCCGATCATCCGTGACGCCCTCGACGGCCAGGTCAGCCTGGCCAGTTACCGGGCGTTTCTGATCCAGGCCTACTACCACGTGCGCCACACCGTACCGTTGATGATGGCTTGCGGTGCACGCCTGCCAGCGCACCTGGAATGGCTGCGCAAGGCCGTGTGCGAGTACATCGACGAGGAATACGGTCATGAGCAATGGGTGCTGGATGACATCGCCGTGTGTGGAGGCGACAAGGATGCGGTGCGTGATGGTCAGCCGTCGCTGCCTATCGAGTTGATGGTCAGTTACCTGTATGACTTGATCGCCCGGGGCAATCCGGTGGGGCTGTTCGGCATGGTCAACGTGCTCGAGGGCACCAGCATCGCTCTGGCGACCCAAGCCGCCGACGCCATTCGTGAACACCTGGAACTGCCGCCCACCGCTTTCAGCTACCTCAGCTCCCACGGGTCGCTGGATATCGAGCACATGCAGACCTATCGCGGCCTGATGAACAAGCTGGAGGATCCGGCCGACCAGGCGGCGGTGATCCACGCCTCCAAAGTGGTGTACACGCTCTACACCGAGATGTTCCGGGGCCTGCCCCGTGACGAGGGGGACCAGCATGCGCCTGTGTGACGCCCGGATCGTCTTGACCGGTGCCAGTGGCGGAATTGGCCTGGCCATCGCCCAGGCCCTATGCGCCAGTGGCGCTCGGGTGTTGGCCGTGGCCAGGCATCGCGAAGCGCTGGAACCCTTGATCGAACGCTACCCGCAGCAGTTGTACTGGGTTGGCGCAGACCTGACTGTGCCAGGTGATCGGCGCAAGGTGCTGGCCGCCGCCGAGGCCTTGGGCGGCATCAACCTGCTGATCAATGCCGCCGGTGTTAACCACTTTGCCATGCTCGAACAACTCGAGGACAGTGAGATCGACGCCATGCTGGCGTTGAACATCAGCGCGCCGATCTGTTTGAGCAAACTGTTGCTGCCACTGCTTAAACAGGCCGCCAGCGCCATGGTGGTCAATGTCGGCTCGACCTACGGCTCGATCGGCTACCCAGGCTACGCCAGTTACTGTGCCAGCAAGTTCGCCCTGCGCGGGTTCTCCGAAGCACTGCGCCGGGAATTGGCGGACACCCGTGTCGGCGTGCTCTACGTGGCGCCCCGGGCTACACGTACGTCGATGAACAGCCCGGCGGCCCAAGCCCTCAACCAGGCGCTCAAGGCCAACGTCGATGACCCACACGCCGTGGCGTCGGCGGTCATACATGCCATTACCGGCGACCGTCGCGAGCTGTATCTGGGCTGGCCCGAGCGTTTTTTCGTCGGCCTCAACAGCCTGCTGCCCAACCTGGTGGACCGTGGCCTGCGCAAGCAACTGCCACTGGTTCGCCGTCTGAGCCATAAACCTGAGAACGAGCACCTCAAACCATGAAAAAAATTCTGATCTGTTTACTGTTCGGCGCCCTGGCTCAAAGCGCCTGGGCCTTGGATGACGCCGACCAGCAGCGTCTCACAGGCATCCAGCAAAGCTGGGCGCATATCCAATATGAGTTGCCTGAGGGGCAGCGTGCCGATGCCTTTGAAAAACTCGCCGCCCAGGCTTCGGCGTTCAAGCAGCAACGCCAGTCAGTGGCCGAGGCCTGGATCTGGTCGGGCATTGTCAAAAGCAGTTGGGCAGGGGCCGCAGGCGGGATCGGTGCGCTGGGCAAGGTCAAGGACGCCAAGGCCGATCTGGAACAGGCCCTGGCCCTGGATCCCAAAGCCTTGCAAGGCTCGGCCTACACCAGCCTCGGCGCACTCTATGATCGGGTTCCCGGCTGGCCCTTGGGGTTTGGCGACTCGGACAAGGCCGAGCAACTGCTCCAGCAGGCGCTGCAACTGAACCCAAACGGCATTGACAGTCTGTACTTCTGGGGCGATCACCTCTACCGTCAGAAACGCTACGCTGAAGCCCGGGTTGCCCTGCAAAAAGCCTTGCAGGCAGCGCCACGGCCCGGCCGGGAAACCGCTGACGCGGGGCGCCGCAAGGAAATCGAAGCGTTGCTGGTGGATGTGAACAAAAAACTTGGCTGAGAGGAGTGTGCGTGCGCTTATTACTGATCGAGGATGACGTGGCCCTGGGCGAAGGCATCCATCAGGCCCTGAGCCGCGAAGGCTATACCGTAGACTGGTTGAAGGACGGGAGCAGCGCCTTGCACGCACTGCTCAGCGAAACCTTTGACCTGGCTGTGCTTGACCTGGGCCTGCCACGGATGGACGGCCTGCAGGTGTTGCGTCGCTTGCGTGACAGCGGCTCCAACCTGCCGGTGCTGATCCTCACCGCCCGGGACGCCACCGAAGATCGCATTGCCGGGCTCGATGCCGGGGCCGACGACTACTTGATCAAACCCTTCGATCTGGCGGAACTCAAGGCCCGGTTGCGGGCCTTGTTGCGCCGCAGCGCCGGTCGTGCCCAGGCGCTGATCGAGCATGCCGGCATCAGCCTCAATCCGGGGACCCAGCAGGTCAGCTATCAGGGCAACCCGGTGGCGTTGACGCCCAAGGAGTATCAGTTGCTCCATGAATTGCTGTCGCCGCCGGGCCGGGTCATGACGCGCGATCATCTGATGCAATTGCTTTACGGCTGGAACGAGGAGGCCGAGAGCAACACCCTGGAAGTGCATATTCACCACCTGCGCAAGAAATTTTCCACCGACCTGATCCGTACCATTCGTGGCGTCGGGTATCTGGTGGAGGAGCGCCGATGACTTCAATCCGGCGGCGCACCCTCACGCTGATCCTGGGGCTTTTGTTCGTTGGCCTGTTGATCATCACCGTATTCAATCTGCATGACAGCAACCACGAGATCGCTGAAGTCTACGATGCCCAACTGGCCCAGAACGCCCGGCTGTTGCAGGGTGTCATGCGCATGCCCATGGCCAGCAAGGAACATGCGCAGTTGTATCAGGCATTCAATTCGGCCTTGGCGTCGGCGGTTCCCAAAGTCGATGGACATCCCTATGAGAGCAAAATCGCCTTTCAGGTCTGGGATTCAAAAGGTGCGTTGCTGGTTCACACCTCCAGTGCACCGACATTCACCTCACCGCCGATTGCTCCTGGTTTCAGCGACGTGATAGACCAAAAGGACCGTATGTGGCGGGCGTTCGTACTGGATGATACACAGTACGGCCTGAAAATCTGGGTAGGGGAGCGTGATGATGTGCGGTCCGATCTGGTCGATCGTATTGTCCGTCACACGGTGGTGCCCAATCTGATCGGCAGCCTGATTCTTGCCGCCGTGATCTGGTTGGCCATCGGCTGGGGGCTCAAGCCTCTGGTCGACATGGCAGCCAAGTTGCGTGCGCGGCATCCGGGCTCACTGGAGCCTCTGCAATTGGTGCCGCTGCCCAGCGAACTGGAGCCCATGCAAGCGGCGCTCAATCGGGTGCTGGCGCAGATTCAGGAGTTGATGGGCCGTGAACGGCGTTTTATTGCCGACGCAGCCCATGAGATGCGAACCCCCCTGGCGGTGCTCAGGGTTCATGCGCAGAACCTGATGGAGGCGGGGAATGAGCAGAGCCGGCGTGAGTCCCTGCAGCATCTGATCGTCGGAGTGGATCGCACCACGCGCCTGGTCAATCAGTTGCTCACCATGGCACGTCTTGAACCACAAGCCGGCGTGCCTGCACCCGCCGTGATCGATCTGCCCGCCACGGTGCGTGAAAGTCTGGTTCAGATGACCCCCTGGTTGCTCAGCAAGGGGCTGGAGCTGGTTCTGGACGTCAGTGATGACATCGACCCGGTGAGGATTGATCCGGTGTCCATCGATATTGCCTTGAACAACCTGGTGACCAATGCGGCCAACTTTTCTCCCCCCAACGGCTTGATCACGGTGCGACTGGCCCGACAGGGAGATCATTACGAGCTGGCGGTCGAGGATCAGGGGCCAGGCATAGACGAGGCCGAACGGGACCGGCTTTTTGAACGCTTCTACAGCCGCGGCAACGACCAGGGTGCCGGGTTGGGCTTGACGATCGTGCGGACCATCGCCAATCGGCTTGGCGGGCAGGTCCGGTTGGAGAATCGCCCCGAGGGAGGTCTGCGCGCCACGTTGCAGATGGGCCGTCTTTAACCTTACTCGTCGTGGGCCGGTAGCGTTTGGGCATCGGATGGATCGACGAGAAAAGCGGCAATTTCGTTGACCGTGCTGCGGGCCGTGCGTGTTACGCCGATCAGCGTAGCGGAGGCCGCACCGGTCCATTCGCCATAGCCGACCAGCCATAGCCTGGGCTCTTGAATCGAATGAGTCCCGTCAACGTCCACGCGTCCTTCCGGGTTAAGCACACCCAGTGGCTCCAGATGCTGCAGGGCGGGTCGGAAGCCGGTGCACCAGATCACCACGTCCACCGCAGACTCGCTCCCGTCGGCCCAGATTACGCCGTTGCGGGTGAAGCGTTCGAAAGGTCGGACTGATTTGAGCGCGTTGCGCGACCGGGCCTCGACAACGGGCGGTACCATGACGATGTCACCCAGCCCACCCACGGGCTGTTCGATGACGCGACCTTCCTGTTGCGCTTTCCAGCGCTGCGTGGCGCGCTCGAACAACACCTGCCCATCCACTTCATCAGGCAGGAACAGGGGTTCAACAGGTGTTACCCATGTGGTTTCGGCAACCCTGGAAACCTCGGCCAGAATCTGCGCCCCTGAATTGCCGCCACCGATGACCAGGACTTTTTTTCCGGTGAACGGCTGCGCTTGGAGGTAGTTTGCCGAGTGCAACTGTTGACCGGCGAATAATCCGGCGCCGGGGTAGTGGGGGATGAACGGGGTACTCCAGGTGCCGGTGGCGCTGACCACAACCTTGGCATCCCAGTGTCTATCGTGCGCCTTAACCCGCAACCCGGTTTCTGTACGCTCTACAGAGGTGACGCGCACGGGACGCACGATGGGCAATTGATAGCGCTGTTCGTACTGCTTGAGGTAGTCGATCACATGGTCGCGTGATGGGTAGCCATCCTGCGTGGGCGGCATCATCCAGCCGGGGATCGAGCTCCAGGTGGCGGGGGAGAATAGGCGCAATGAATTCCAGCCATGGCGCCAGGCACCTCCTGGCCCTTGCTCGGCATCGAGAATGACGAACGAAAGTCGGGTGCGCCGCAGGAAATACGCCACTGCCAGGGCTGATTGGCCTCCACCGATAATCAGTACGTCATATTGACTGGCAGTGGCAGGCGAATGGGGCATGACAGTGGTCTCCGATTGAGGTGGGAAAACAAGCCGGTGTAATGGCTGACAGTACCGTCATTTGCAGGCGCGGCAGCACCCGCCTCAGCAGCGTTTGCAGGTCCTGATGCCCAGTAATGTATAGACCGGGCAGAAACGGAAGATCCCCGTCGCCAGCGGCACCAGGCCGATCCAGCCCCACAAGCCGATCACGCCGCTCAGGCTGAGGGCAATGAGGACAAGTCCCGCGGCAATACGCAAGCTACGGTCGATGGTTCCGATATTGGCTTTCATGACGATCTCCCGATCAGTGAGTGCGCCGGTTCTCCAGCGCGGTGAACAACAACATGCCAGCCAGCATGGCCGCCATGAATACGATGATTTGCCAGTGCCCGGTGAGCAGGATCGCCACGGCGGGCCCCGGACAGATACCGGCTATCCCCCAACCGATGCCAAACAGCAGGCTGCCGCCGATCAGGCGAGGGTCCAGCTCACGCTTGACCGGCAATTGCATCGGGTTTCCCAGCACCGAACGGGTCTGGCGGCGGGCCCAGGTCAGTGGGCCGATCGCGACACCAATCGCTGCGAGCATGACCAGGGCCAGGGAGGGATCCCAAGTGCCGGTCACATCCAGGAACGCCAAGACTTTGCTCGGATTGGCCATGCCCGCCAGGAGCAGACCGAAGCCGAACAACAGACCGGCCATGAATGCAGTCAGTTTGAGCATGTTCAACCCTCCAACATATGACGCAGGACAAAGACCGTGGCGAAACCGCTGAACATGAAACATGCCGTGGCGATCATCGAACGCGGTGAAAGGCGCGACAGGCCACATACGCCGTGGCCGCTGGTACAGCCCGACCCGTAGCGGGTGCCGATGCCCACCAGCAGGCCGGCGACGCTGAGGCCGAGCCAGCCGCTCTGAAACTCGATCTGCGGCAACGCGGTGAACAGGCCCCATACCAGCGGCGCAACGAGCAGCCCCAACAGAAACAGCGCTTTCTCGCTAACCCCCTCGCTACCACGCTGCAGCAGGCTGCCGAGTAAACCGCTGATGCCGGCGATACGCCCATTGGCGACAACGAAAAGGCTGGCAGCCAAACCAATCAACGCACCGCCGGCAAGGGCTGACCAGGGCGTGAAGTTGAGCCAGTCAATGTTCATGAGATTTCTCCGATACAAACCACGTTGAGACTCCAGCAGGCGATTAACCCAGGGCTTTTACAACCAATGCCAGGGCCACCAGCGCAGCCAGAATGGCGAAGCCTTTTTGCAGATAGGGCTCCGGCAGTCGGGCGGCGAGCAAGCGGCCGCCGGTCATTCCCAACAATGCGCCAAGGGTAAAAGGTACGGCAATCGCCCATTGCAAATGACCCGCCGCCGAGCTCGCCACCACGCCGGAAATTGAAACCAGGGCAATGACCGTCAGCGACGTGGCGAGCACCGATTGGGTGGTCAGATTGGTGTAGCGCTGGAGTGCCGGGACCATGACAAAACCGCCGCCCACACCCAGCAGGCCGGACAGCGCGCCGGCGACCATGCCGGAGACCGTCAGCGCCCAGGCACAGGGTGCGGTCCAATGGAGCTTGCCGCGGTTTTCGTCCAGTACACAAGGCGGGGGTTTGCGCTTCGACGTGGCTTTGCAATCGGCGCGCGAGGGCAATGATTTTTGAAAGGCTCGGAAGGCCACGTACATCAATAGAAGGGCAAACAGGAGCGCCAAAGGACGGTTAGGCGTGCGCTGAGCCAGCCAGATCCCCAGTGGAGAACAGATGATGCCCGCGCCTGCGGTCAGCAGCGCAGCCTTATAGCGTACGGTGCCGTTTCTAAGACCCATCACCGCACCCAGGGACGCGGCCAAACCCACCGCCATCAAACCGATGGGCCCGGCTTCGGCCATGCTCAGGCCCGCGCCGAAGACCAGCAGGGGAACCGCCAGGATGCCTCCGCCAGCGCCGGTCAGCGCCAGAATCACACCCACGGTCAGGCCGAGCAGCAAGATGATGATCATCCCTCTCTCCTTGCCTTGAGGTCTGGTTTCATAGATCCGCCAACTCCGGTTTAGCCAGCCACTCATGTCCCTTGAGCATGCCCTTCCAATACAACGGAGGGAGAATCCGCTCCTTGAGTAGCCAGGCCAGACGCGATGGTCGGGTACCGTCAATCAGCCAGGACGGGAAGCTGGGGGCGACGGTGCCGCCATAGGTGAACTCCGCCAGGACGATCTTGCCCCGTTCGACTGTCAGCGGACAGGAGCCGTAACCGTCGTAATGAGCGTTGCCCTTGGCTTTCCCCATGGCTGCCAGCACGTTATGGGCGACCACGGGCGCCTGCTTGCGCGCGGCCGCGGCGGTCTTGGCATTGCTGGAGTTGGTGGCGTCGCCCAGTGCGTGAATATTCGCCCAGGTTTTATGGCGCAGCGTGTCGGGATCGACATCAATCCAGCCAGCGGCATCGGCGAGGGGGCTGACGCGGATAAAGTCTGGCGCAATCTGTGGGGGCACCACATGCAGCAAATCGAAGTCGCGCGTGACAAGCTGGCGTGTGCCATCGGGCTGGGCGCAACTGAAGGTGGCGGTTCGCGCGGGACCGTCAACGCTCGTCAGCGTGCTGCCGAAGTTCAGGTCGATGCCATAGGCGCGGATGTACTCCATCAGGGCCGGCACGTAATCGGGCACGCCGAACAGCACAGCTGCGGCACTGCAGAAATCGATCTTGATGTTGCCGAGTACCCCTGCACGCCGCCAGTGGTCGGCAGAGAGATACATGGCTTTTTGCGGCGCCCCGGCACATTTGATCGGCATCGGCGGTTGCGTGAAGATGGCCCGGCCACCGCGCAGTTGCTGCACGCACTCCCAGGTATAGGGGGCGAGGTGATACAGGTAGTTGGATGTAACGCCGTTGCGACCCAATGTCTGCGGCAGACCTTCAATGGCATTCCAGTTGAGTTTCAGGCCAGGGCATACGATCAGTTGTTGATACTTGACGACTCTGCACCCATCGAGAATGAGTGCATTTTTCTCGGGTTCAAAAGCGGCCACGGCGGCTTTGATCCAGTGCACGCCGCGAGGAATGGTCGAGCCCATCGTATGGGCGGTCCGGGGGGCATCGAAGACACCGCAACCGACCAGCGTCCAGCCGGGCTGGTAATAATGCACATCTGCCGGGTCAATGATGGCGATGTCGAGCCCCGGTTCCCTGGCCAATAAGCTGGATGCCGCCGCAATGCCCGCTGCGCCGCCCCCGATAATGACCACCGCATGTTCGGCCTCGGCCACTTCGATCGGGGTCTGCCCCTTGTTTGCAATCCGGCGGATAACGCCTTTCATGTCAAAGCCGGCATCTTTGGCTGTTTCGACGATCTGCGGCAGAGGAAGCAGGTTCGCTTGTGACAGCGCCCACATGGTTGTCGAACGCATGCCGGAGCGGCAATACGCCAACACCGGTTTTGGCAGCGATTCAAATAGCCGGCCGAAGGCAACGCCTTGTTCGTCGGTGACCTTGCCCGATTCCGCGGGCAGATAGTGAGCTTCAATGCCCATCGCTTCAGCCGCGCGCTTGATTTCGGCAAACAAGGGTTGATCGCTGCCTTCGCCATCCGGGCGATTACACACGATGGCGCGAAAGCCGGTGTTTTTCAGTTCCGTCAATTGATCGGGGAAAATCTGCTCTGATACCGCTAAGCCTGGCGCAAGGTGGCGGATGTCCATGGTGGTCTCCGTGATGGGATTTTCTTATAGGGGGAGGGGACGTCAGAGCACGTTGAGCGGTATCTTCAGATAGCGTGTGCCGTTCGATTCCGGCTCAGGAAAGTGTCCGGCGCGCATGTTCACCTGAACCGATGGCAGGATCAGCGTGGGCATTTCCAACGTGCTGTCACGCTTGGTGCGCATGGCCACGAACTCTTCTTCACTGATGCCATTGCGCACATGGATATTGTCGGCGCGCTGCTCGGCAACGGTACTGGCGAACAGTACCTCGCGGCCGTCGGGCTGGTAGTCGTGGCACATGTACAGCACCGTATCGGCCGGCAGGCTCAGTACCTTGTTGATGGACCGGAACAAGGTGCGGGCATCGCCACCAGGAAAATCACAGCGCGCCGTACCGTAGTCGGGCATGAACAGGGTGTCGCCGACGAATGCCACCGTTTGCCTGGCGTCGCTGACGACGTACGTCATGCAGGCGGGTGTATGGCCCGGCGTATGCAGTGCGCGGCATTGCAGCGAACCGATGGAGAACGTGTATTCATTGACGAACAGATGATCGAACTGACTTCCATCCTGGGCCATGTCATCACCGGTATTGAACAGCGTGCCAAAGGCTTGCTGCACGGTGGTGATGCGACTGCCTATGCCGATCTTGCCTCCCAGCTTTTCTTTGAGGTAAGGCGCTGCCGTGAGGTGGTCGGCGTGGACATGGGTTTCAAGAATCCATTGAACCTTGGCGTCCAGCTCGGCCACCCTGGCGATCAACGTGTCGGCAGACGTCGTCGTGGTATGGCCGGACTTGGGATCGTAATCCAGTACGCTGTCCACGAGTGCGCAGTGGCGAGTCGCCTGATCAAGCACGATATAACTGACAGTATGAGTATCGGGATCGAAAAATCCTTGGACGTGCAGTGTAGCGGTCATGATCGGTCTCCTGGTCTTGTTGCCGACTGGTTTAACCTGACATAGCAATAAGCCTGCCATGGACCGAGTGAGCGAAAAATCAGAGCTATCTATTTGAATTTGTTGTGTTTATTTTTGTAGGTTGGATGCGGCATTTTCACGCACACGAATAAACAACTGCCATTGGCAGTGTTTGTTGGCATAGTGGCAGTGTCGCTTGCGTCCGGATGAATCCACAGGAACCCCGATGAGCACTATCCTGCCAACCCCGAACAATTCGATCCCCCCGCCGGACCAGGTGCAGTCTCTGGTTTCGTTTCTCGAGCACGAGCCGCAGCCGATGATCGTGCTGGACCCGGACTACAACATTCTGGCGGCGAACACCGCCTATCGGCGCCAGTTCGGCAGTGCCGATCAACCGTTTATTGGTCATAAGTGCTATCGGATTTCCCATCATTACGATGTGCCTTGCGATCAGGCGGGGGAGAACTGCCCGATGAAGAAGGCCAGGGAGATGCGCGGCCCGGATCGGGTCCTGCACATTCACCACACCCCCCGCGGGCCTGAACATGTCGACGTGGAACTGCGGCCGATCCTCAATGACCATGGCGACATAACCGCTTATGTGGAGCGCCTTACCCTGGTACGCAGCGCCTCAGCACGGCCCAGCAACGAGGGCCTGGTGGGCAGCTCTCCGGCGTTCAACCGTGCACTGTCGGAACTGCAGCGGGTCGCGCCGTCCATGTTGCCGGTGCTGCTGCTGGGAGAGTCGGGGACGGGTAAGGAACTGTTTGCCCGTGCGGTCCATGAAACCAGCGAGCGGGCCAACGGGCCCTTTGTGGTAGTGGATTGTTCCGGGTTGACTGAAACGCTGTTTGAAAGTGAACTGTTCGGCCACGAGAAAGGCGCGTTCACCGGGGCCACCCTGCGCAAGCAGGGCCTGGTCGAAACAGCCCAGGGTGGTACGCTGTTTCTTGATGAAATCGGCGACGTTCCCCTGGCCATGCAGGTGAAACTGCTCAGGCTGATTGAGTCGGGAACCTATCGCCGTGTTGGCGGCGTGGAAACTTTGCATGCAGATTTCCGATTGGTTGCCGCCACCCATAAGCCCTTGGAACAGATGATGGCCCAAGGTGAGTTCAGGCAAGACCTGTACTACCGCATCAGCGTATTTCCCATTCATTTACCGCCTCTGCGCAATCGCATGGAGGACATCGCGCTGCTGGTCAATTCGTTATTGCAACGTTCCGGTACGGGCAAGCGCCGGCTGACCATCGACGCCGATGCCTTGATGCAACTGCAGCGATACTCCTGGCCGGGCAATATCCGCGAGCTTCGCAATGTGCTGGAAAGAGCCAGCCTGTTTGCCGATGACGGGGTCATTCATTCCGTGCATTTACCCCAGATCCCCGATGCGACAGCCCAACGACTGGCTAACCCGGCTGGTGCTGATGGCCACTCGTTGGCCCAGATCCTGTCTGCGTTCAAAGGGACCCGCAGTGAGCTGGCCCGGCACTTGGGTATCAGCGAACGGACTTTGTACCGGCGCCTGAAAGAGCAGGGTTTGGCCTGATCAGCCGCTATGACACCTGACTGCCAATCACTGCCGTAATGGCAGATTGGCAGCCTCTGAAGTTGGCGAAAAATCCCCCTTCTACCAGGCTACGTTCCTAATCTGCTGTTATTTAACGATAAAAACCTGACCCTGAGCCTTGGCATGGCGCGTGCTAACTGCACCGACATGACTATTTCCGACAAACGACTGCGCCGTCATCTGCTCACAGCAGTGCTTATCAAGCTGCTCGTGCTGGCAGTGCTGTGGTGGCTATTCATCCAGGATTTCCACGTCAGCGTCGATTCCAACGCGGTCGGCAACCGTTTCGGTGTACCCACCTCGGCTCAAGGGGCAAGCAAGTGATCTCAGAACAACTGGTGGATTTGTCGCGGCTGCAGTTCGCAGCCACGGCGCTTTATCACTTCCTTTTCGTACCGCTCACCGTTGGCATGGTGTGGCTGCTGGTCATCATGGAAAGCGTCTATGTGATGACCGGTAACGTCATCTGGAAAGACATGACGCGCTTCTGGGGCAAGCTATTTGGCATCAACTTCGCGCTGGGGGTGACCACCGGGATCACCCTGGAATTTCAGTTCGGCACCAACTGGGCCTACTACTCGCACTATGTCGGGGACATCTTCGGTGCACCGCTGGCAATAGAAGGCTTGATGGCGTTCTTCCTCGAATCGACCATGATCGGGCTGTTCTTTTTTGGTTGGGACCGTCTCAAGAGACAGCATCACTTGCTGGTCACGTTGTTGATGGCAATCGGCACAAACCTGTCGGCGCTGTGGATCCTGATCGCCAATGGCTGGATGCAGAACCCGGTGGGCTCAGAGTTCAGCTACATCACCATGCGCATGGAAATGGTCGATTTCTGGACGGTGGTGTTCAATCCGGTGGCCCAGGCCAAGTTTGTCCATACGGTTTCGGCCGGGTATGTCACCGGTTCGATGTTTGTGCTGTCGATCTCCAGTTGGTATTTACTCAAAAATCGTGATGTCGAGTTTGCCAAACGTAGCTTTCGGGTCGCCGCAGCGTTCGGCCTGGCCTCTGTGCTGAGCGTCATCGTACTGGGCGATGAGTCCGGTTACACGGTGGGGGAGGCGCAGCAGACCAAGCTGGCGGCCATGGAGGCCATGTGGGAAACAAAGCCCGCGCCGGCTGGCCTGACGCTGATCGCGAGCATCGATGAAGCTCAATCCCGAAATAATTGGGAGGTCGAGGTGCCATGGTTGATGGGCCTGATCGGGACCCGCTCGGTCAGCCAGCAGATTCCCGGCATTCATGAGATCAAGGAAAAGAACCGCGCCCGAATCATCCGCGGTATTAGCGCAGTCAATGCGCTGGAAGCACTGAGAGCCAATCGCAGCGATCCGGCGGCGTTCAAGACGTTCGAAGAATACAAAGCTGACCTGGGCTTCGGGTTGCTGCTCAAGCGCTATGTCGAGGACGTCAACCAAGCCACACCGGCCATGATCGAAACCGCGGTGAACGATACGGTTCCGCGCGTGACGCCTATGTTTTGGGCGTTCCGGATCATGGTCGGCCTGGGTTTTGCGATGCTGATGCTCTTTGCACTGGCATTCTGGAGCACGCTGAAGTCGAACCGCACCCGCCACCGAGGGTTGTTGCGTTGGGCACTCTACATGCTGCCGGCGCCCTGGATCGCCTGTGAACTGGGCTGGTTTGTCGCCGAATACGGCCGTCAGCCCTGGACGATCTACGGCGTATTACCGACCCACATGAGCGTGTCCACGCTCAGCGTCAACAACCTGTATGGCTCGCTGGCCGGGTTCATCGTTTTCTACACCGTGTTGCTGGTGGTGGAAATGTTCCTGATGGTCAAGTTCGCCCGCCAAGGGCCCGGCAGCCTCGGTACAGGCCGTTATGTTCACGACGCTCATCTGAAGGAGCTTCACCATGCTTGATTACTTCACCCTGAAAATAATCTGGTGGGCGTTGGTCGGCGTCCTGCTGATCGGTTTTGCGATCATGGATGGTCATGACATGGGCGTCGGCACGCTGCTGCCATTCGTTGGCCGCAATGACCTGGAGCGGCGCGTTGTCATCAATACCGTCGGGCCGCATTGGGATGGTAATCAGGTCTGGTTCATCACCGCTGGCGGCGCCTTGTTCGCGGCCTGGCCTGTGGTCTACGCCACTGCCTTCAGTGGTTTCTACTGGGCGATGATTCTGGTGCTCTGGGCGTTGTTCTTCCGCCCGGTGGGGTTTGACTACCGTAGCAAGATCCACAACGCCACTTGGCGCAGCACCTGGGATTGGGGGCTCTTTATCGGAGGGGCGGTGCCTCCGCTGGTGTTCGGGATTGCGTTTGGCAACTTGCTGCTGGGCGTGCCGTTTCACTTCAATGACTATCTGGTGTCTACCTACACCGGCAGTTTCTGGCAACTGCTCAATCCTTTCGCGCTGCTGTCCGGTGTTGTGAGCAGTGCAATGATCACCCTGCAGGGCGGCACTTATCTGGCCCATCGCACTGAGGGGATTATCCAGTCCCGGGCAGTAAAAGGTGCGGTGGCGGCGGCGATCGTGCTGGTGTGCTCATTCATCGTGGCCGGCATTTGGCTGCAATGGATTGACGGCTACCGCATCACCTCGCTCGTTGATACCGCGGCGCTGCCGGACATTCTCAGCAAGACGGTGGTACGTGAACCTGGCGCCTGGATGGCCAACTACGAACGCTATCCATTGCTTTGGCTGCTGCCCGTCCTTGGATTGGGCGGGGCTGTAGCTGCCGCGTTCTTGTTGATGGTGCGCCGTACGCTGTCGGCGTTTGTCGCCTCATCGCTTGCGGTGATTGGCGTGATCAGCACGGCAGGCGTCTCAATGTTTCCGTTCATCATGCCTTCATCAACCATGCCCGCGGCAAGCCTGACGGTGTGGGACAGCGTCTCCAGCCACCTGAGCCTGGCGATCATGTTCTGGGCCACGTTGATCTTCATGCCCCTGATCGTGATTTATACCTCTTGGGCGTATCGCGTCATGAGCGGAAAAGTCACCGTTGCCCAGATCAAAGCCAACGAGCATTCGGCCTAATAGTGCCGGCAAAGGAGCAAAGAATATGTGGTATTTCGCCTGGATGTTGGGAGTCGGCTTTGCGCTGTTGCTGGCGATATTGAATGCAATGTGGGGGGAGAACGAAGCGAACCGGGCCTTGAGTGACAATGACGAGCAGCCGCGATGATTCAGCAACGCTCGGATACCCAGCCGTCTTCACGCATTCATCTGGCGAGTCTGATGATTGCCATCACCATCATGCTTGCCTGCACACTGTACCCGCCGATGATGGCAACCCCGGAGGGTAAAGCTGATCACGCACTGGCGGGTGCTTTGTTTGCGTCGATGAGTGTGGCTTTCGTCAGGGGCGTGGGTTTTATCCCGCGCCGGTGGCTCTGGCGCTGGCTGTTTTCAGGTTGGACCTGTACTGCGGCATTGGTGCTGGCCGGATGGCTGATGTTCGTGCGGTGAAGGCGGGCTTACGTTCAATAACGCTGCACGAGAACGGCGACAGTAGTATTGGCTGCGCCGTTCATTCAGTTCCCTGGCCAAGTATCACGCCGTTCACTTCTTTGCCATAAAGATTGATCCCGTCATTGGCATGGAATTTCAACCGGGTCTGCTCGATAGAACCGGCAATCATCCTGGGGTCTTTCGGCCGTTCGTGGCTGTTCATGTAGGCAGCAACGTGCCAGGCCTCATCGGCGGACAGGGTGGCGCCTTTACCTAATGGCATATTCGACTTTATGAACCCGGCTGCGGTATTGATGCGATGCATCCCCGCGCCCCAATTGAATGAGTCTTTGCCCCATAACGGTGGGAATACGTAATTGCCCCCGGCCTTTTGGCCTTCGCCCTCGTTGCCATGACACACTGCGCATTGCTGGGCGTAGATGACCTTGCCCTTGGCCAGATCGAAGCCTCCCGCCGGTTGCGGCACCTCAGGATAAGCTCGCCCGGGCAGTTCCTGGCCTAGCGGTGCTCCTGTTGCCAACCAGTAGGAAAAGGCAGTCAGGGCGGCGATGACCTGCCCGTCGGCCGGAGGCGGTTTTCCGTTCATGCTGAACTCAAAGCAGCCTTGTAGGCGCTCGGCGTAGGTATTGACCTTGTCGTTCTTTTTTCGATAAGCCGGGTACATCGTGTAAGCCGCCCAAAGGGGCGCCGAGTCGGCTTTTCTGCCTTGGTCCAAATGACAATTGGTGCAGTTCATCCCGTTCCCCACGAACTCGGGGGCGTTGGCTTTGGTATCGACAAAGATCGCATGCCCTTGCCGGACCAAACGGCCAAAGGCGTTATCAGGCAGCGTGTCCTCTGCTGGCGGAGTAAATGTCGCCGTCCGCTGTTGTGGGGCGTCTGGGCCGGGCGAAGGGGGCGATGCATCTGCCACATCAGCAGCGCCAGCCATCGATACCATATTCAAACTGATGAGTGCCGCGATGAATGATTTCATGGCCAGACCTCTATTGACTGAGCTCAGCGAAATACCGGGAAACAGCCTCGACCTCGGCTTCAGTGAGGGACCTCGCGATGTGGCCCATGAGATCGTCTGGATCATTTTTCCGGGTCTTCTGCCGCCAGGCATTCAGTTGCGAGACCAGGTACTGAGCCGATTGGCCCGCCAGCGGTGGAAAAGAGGCACCGACCCCGATTCCGCCAGGGCCATGACAGGAGACGCACTCGGGTATGTTTCGATCCCATGCGCCTCTCAATGCCAGGGTCTGCCCCAGGCCCTTGGCCGCCTGCGCACGATTGATGGGTTTGACAGGTGGGCCTGGCATGTTGGCGAGCATGCTGGCGAGGGCTTGTACCTCGTCCTCGCTCAATGCCTGGGCGATAGGAAGCATGATTGGGTTGGCCCTGGAGCCTGAGCGAAAATCCGCGATTTGTTTTGAGAAGTACTCAGCAGGTAACCCTGCAAGCCTTGGGAAGCCAGCCGCGGGCATCCCTGTACCGTCCGCACCATGACAGGTTGAACAGGCAATGGCGGCGGGGTGGGTCCCGCCCTGGGTGAAGGTCTTTTGCGCGTCCGCTGCATAAGCGGATGTTGCCAGCGCACCGGATAAAGCAAGGACTGATCCCCATCGCGACATACCCATCGTTCTGCCTCGCAGACGTTATGGGGGACAGGCCCCCTGGTGCGCCATCAACTGCAACTCACCCTCGGTTATTTGACCAAGGTAATCGGGATACTGGACAGCTGGATCACTTTGGCCGCGACAGAGCCCAGGAAAATGCCTTCGAGAAAACCACTGCCGTGCGAACCCAGGATGATGCTGTCGCACCCCAAGGATTTGGCGCACGCCACGATTCTGCTGGCCGCGTCGCCGTGCAGCGTATGGAAGGTAAAGGCGATGCCTTGCTGTTTCAGAAGAGCGATTGCCTTATTCGCATCTTCGGCACTTTTGCCGTCGTAGTAGCGGTCAAGTTCATCCTTGCTCATGGTTTGCGCGATGCGAGTGGGTAAAAATGACTGCACATTGACCAGGTGCACCTCTACGCTGCCTCCCAGCAATCCGCCGTCCTGGATCAGTCCAATGAGATAATGCACCACACGTTCGGAGTGCTCTGAACCATCGACAGCGACCAATACTTTGTGCATTTTCCGAATCCTCTTTCAGTAACATCCAGCGGCTGGTCGAACACCATGCCAGCCGCAGCGTCAGGGTGACTTCGGGGTCTGTCCCACTATGAGCGTAGCGCCCTTGGGGTCGGTTAACCGTAGCCGAATCTGTTTTTCAGTTTCGATGATCGCAAAGAGCGCGATGCCCACTGCGATAATCAATAGCCCATCCATAAAGGGGATCGCTTGAGTGGCAAACACCCTTTGCAGGGGAGGCGCGTAGGTGATGGCGAACTGAGCGAAGGTTACCACTGCAACGGTCAGCCACACGACCTTTGTACCTCTGACAGCCTCCCAAGTCAGTGACGTGCCATAAAGATTGCGAATGAAGAACAGGTGGAATATTTCCATCACCACCAGCGTGTTGACGGCGATGGTGCGGGCCAACTCCACCGGGTAGCCCCGGTCGAGCGCGTAGGTAAATATGCCGTAGACGCCGCAAAGAAACAGGATCGAAACCAGCACCATGTGCCAGATCAAGGCGCCGCTTATCAACGGCTCGTGCCTTGAACGTGGCGGCCTGCGCATGGTGTTTTCTTCGGTCGGCTCGAACGCCAGGGCGATACCCAGCGTGATCGCGGTAATCAGGTTGATCCACAAGATCTGAATCGGTGTCACCGGCAGGGTGAGGCCAAACAGCAGCGCGACAATGATGGTCATGGTTTCGCCCGCGTTGGTGGGCAGCGTCCAGCTCAGCACTTTCTTGATGTTGTCGTAGACCGTCCGGCCTTCACGTACGGCGGCCACGATGGAGGCGAAGTTGTCATCGGCCAGTACCAGGTCCGCCGCCTCTTTTGCCGCCTCACTGCCTTTGTCGCCCATGGCGATGCCGGCGTCGGCGCGTTTGAGCGCGGGCGCGTCGTTGACCCCGTCGCCGGTCATGGCCACGGTCATGCCGTTCGATTGCAGCAACATCACCAGCCGCAGCTTATGTTCAGGGCTGGTGCGGGCGAAGATATTCACGTCCTTGAGCGCTTCTTTGAGCGTGCCGTCGTTCATCGCGTCCAGGTCGACGCCCGTCAGCACCTTGTCGGGATTTTGCAGGCCGATTTGCACGCCGATCGCGGCGGCGGTACCGGAGTGATCGCCGGTGATCATCTTGACTGCGATACCGGCAGTCTGGCATTGCTGGACCGCCTGGATCGTCTCGGGGCGAGGCGGGTCAATCATGCCTGTCATGCCAAGCAGGGTCAGCGAACCCTGCACGTCGCCAAACTCCAGAACGGTGTGCTCGGACGGCACGGGGCGGCTGGCAAACGCCAACACGCGCTGACCTTTGCCGGCAATGGTGTTTGCCTGTTGGTGCCAGTAGTCAGCATTGAGCGGCTCCGTGGCGCCGGTACTGCCACGCTGCTGCGCGCACATGGCCAGGATCTGTTCCGGCGCGCCTTTTACATAGATTGACGCCTGTCGCTCATGGTTGTGGTGCAACGTCGCCATGAAGCGGTGTTTGGCGTCAAACGGAATCGCGTCGGTGCGGGGCCAGGTGCGTCGCTCTTCTTCGCCATCGATTCCGGCTTTCACGGAAAACGCCAGCAGTGCGCCCTCCATGGGATCGCCCTCGACCTTCCATGTGGCATCGTGCAGCCTCAACACCGCGTCATTGCAAAGCGCGGCGGCGCGTCCCAGTTCGGCTAACGTGGGGTGATTGGAGGTGTCGATCAACTGGTCAGCCAGGTTCATGTTTCCCGACGGCTGATAACCGGCTCCGTCGACCGTGAACGTCAGATCACGGGTGACCACTGATGCGACCATCATTTCGTTGCGGGTGAGGGTGCCGGTCTTGTCCGTGCAGATGACCGAAACCGATCCCAGGGTTTCGATGGCGGGCAAGCGGCGAACGATGGCGTTGCGACGGGCCATCGCGCGAACCCCGACCGCCAGGGTAATGGTGAGAACGGCGGGCAGTCCTTCGGGGATGGCAGCGACCGACATGCCCACCACCACCATGAAGATTTCGTTGAATGCGTAATGGCCGACAAAATGACCGTAAACCAGTAACAGCCCGGCGACGAGCAGAATCAGGATCGTCAGCCAGCGCGCGAAGACGTTCATTTGCTGGACCAATGGCGTGGTCAGTGTCTCGACTTCCGACAACAGATTGCTGATGCGCCCGATCTCGGCGGCGGTCGCGGTTGCAACGACAACCCCGGTGGCCTGTCCGCAGGTCACCAGGGTTCCACTGAAGGCCATGCAGGCACGATCACCCAGGGGCGCTCCAAGGCGCACAGGTTCAGTGTGCTTTTCCACGGCGGCGGATTCACCGGTCAGGATGGCTTCCTGGATCTGCAGCCTGTTGGCGTGCAGCAAGCGAAGGTCTGCCGGGACTTTATCGCCGGCCTCCAACAAGACGATATCGCCGGGTACCAGCGCTTCACCCGCGATGCTCAAACGTTCACCGGCACGAATCACGGCGGCGCGGGGCGCCAGCATCTGCCGGATCGCGTCCATGGCTTTTTCCGCTTTGCCCTCCTGGACATAGCCAATGATGGCGTTGGCCACCACCACCGCCAGAATGACCACCGTATCCCAGAGGTGTTGTAACAGCGCAGTGATCACCGCGGAGCCCAGCAGCACATAAATCAGGATATTGTGAAACTGCAACAGAAAACGCAGCCACGCCGGTCGCCGCGCCGATTCCGGCAGGCGATTGAAGCCTGTGCGCGCAAGCCGGGCTTGAACTTCTGCATCGTTCAGCCCGGTGTGCTCATTGACCTCCAGCCGTTCGAGCACCTGCTGCGCAGGCAACGTGTACCAAGCCTCGGCATCTGTGGGAATCGGATCCCGCTCGGTCGGTGCGTTGCTCGCTCGGTTCATCAGGCCGCTATCCCTGTGCTCATTACACTATTGGCGTTCATGCCTTCAATCGAACTGCTGCGGTGCAATCACCCACAAGCTGCACGGCATCTTGTACAGCAGGCCTTCCACGGTGCTGCCGATCAACTTGTCCAAACCTTTGTAGCGCACGCGCCCCATGACAATGACATCAATGTCATGGGATGCCGCGTAGCTGGCCAATACCTTGGCCGGGTCGCCCATGACCATGCGCCGTTGTTCCGGCGCGATCCCGTTGCGCTCGGCCAACGCGTCAAACGCCTCGCCCTGGGATTCATAGAGCTGCCGGGCCAGGGTGGAGGAAAAGAACATCGAGCCGCTGCCGAAGCCGTATTCAGAGGCAGTGATGGACGACAGGTCATAGGCGTAGATGACTTCCAGGCTCGCGTCGCAGGAGGTGGCCAGTTTGTTGGCTTCGCTCAGGATCCGGTCGTTGAGGCCTTCGTAGCGGCCGTCGAGATGAAAGGGGTCAATGGCCGCCAGAATCTTGCGCGGACGGGCGTGGGTGACTTTGTTGACGAAATGCAACGGCACTTCGCTTTCGCGCAGCAGGTGCACATCCAGCGGGGTGAACATCAGGCGCGAGAACCAGGATTCATGCTCCACCGTCTTGATCAGGGCATCCATCGGCTGCTCCTTGAGGTGGACCAGAATCTCCTGCAGCGGTCTCTCGACCCACGCCACTTCGGTCGTGACTTCAATGCCCAGCTTGCGCAGTGGCCGGGCCTGGTCTTCCAGCCAGTGGCGATGGCGTTCAACGTAACCCAAGCGCATCTGTTCCAGGGCCTGCTCATTGACCAGGCTGGCGGTGGCCAGGCCTTCGAGGTAGTCGAAGGCAACGATATGCAGCGCGGCGCCTTCGGCCTTGGCCAGCGCCGCTGCCCGGTCGAAGGCCGGACTGTGTTCCATCAGCGGCGAGACGACCAACATCAAACGTGATTGCGTGGACATGACAAACCTCCCGAGCATGGACGTATGGGTACCCGACGGCCTTCGCGCCGCGTGGAGCCAGGGTTTGATCATGATCGTATCGGGCATCGGTCACTTGATTTGCATCAAGCTCATGCCAGAAGCGTGGCATCAATGCACACGGCGCCTGGCAATAGCGCTATGTTTGATCATGAAATCCTCCCAGGGACTACCCTGGACTCAGGTACAACCGGAACACTCAGTATAGAACCGAGGCCATGAGCGAAACCCTGGGCTTTGCCAATGCCGCCGCTGCGCTCGGAATCGGCTTGTTGATCGGGCTCGAACGCGAGCGACGCAAAGGCGAGGGCGCCCGGCGCGACTTCGCCGGCCTGCGTACCTTTGCCATTACCTCGTTGCTGGGTTATGTCACGGTCCAGGCTGGCGGAGTCTTGCTGCTCGGGTTCGTGGCGCTTGCGCTGGGGGCACTGGTCACGGCGGCGTATTGGCGAAACCTCGACCAGGACCCCGGTATCACCAGCGAAGTGGCGTTATTCGCGGCGCTGGCGTTGGGGGCGCTGTGCATGACCGCCCCGGCCCTGGCGATCGCGATCGGCGTGGTGATGGCCGGTCTGCTCGCCAGCCGCCAGGCGCTGCACCATTTTGCCCGTAACCAATTGACCGCCGCGGAAATGCGTGACGGGCTGGTGCTGTTGATCGCCGCGCTGGTGGTGTTGCCGCTGGTGCCGGATCGCTTCCTCGGGCCTTACGATGCGATCAACCTGCGCACCATCTGTATGTTGACGGTCATGTTGATGGCTGTGGGTGCGCTGGGGCATGTTGCGGTGCGGACCCTCGGCACTCACTACGGCTACGCCCTCAGCGCGGTTGCCTCGGGGTTCGCCTCGGCCACGCTGACCGTCGCCACCATGGGTAACATCGCCGCGAAAGAACCGGCCAATCTCAAGGTGCTGAGCGCCGCTGCCGTGCTATCCAATCTGGCGACAGTGGCGCAAATGGGGCTGATCCTCGGTGCCGTCGAACCGGCCCTGTTACTCTGGATGTGGGGCCCGCTGCTCTGCGGTGTATTGACAACATTGGTCTACGCCGGGGTGCTGATGTTTCCCCGACCCAGGGCTCGGGCGGATGAACCGATCAAGCGCGGCGGGGCCTTCAACCTCAAACTGGCCTTGACGGTAGTCCTGGCGATGGCCGGTATCACGCTCCTGTCGTCGGCGATGCTTGCCGAGTTCGGCCAGACCGGGGTAACCATAACGGCGGTTTTCAGCGGGCTGGTTGATGCTCATGCTTCAATTGCCTCTGTTGCTTCCCTGGCGAAGGCCGGATTGTTACCCCTGGATGGCATCGCCATACCGGTCTTGATGGCGATGAGCAGCAATTCCCTGAGTAAATGCGTAGTGGCCTGGCTCAGTGGCGGACGGCGTTTCGCCGGGTATTTCATCCCCGGCCAGGTGCTGGTGACGCTGGGAATGTGGGCCGGCGTTCTGCTCCCGAATCTGTGAGCCTGTGTGGTGGCAGTTTGATGAAGATCAAGTCCTGCCCGTTGCATACGTTCATTCTGGAACCCTCAATCCTTTAGGTGGCTGCCGCCACGTGCCGAGGTGTTCCATGTCCCAGACCCAACGTTTGTTGTTATTGGCACCCGATGCCATGACCCGTTCGCCTGCGTTCGACCGCGCCACCGAACTGGCCCTGGCGCTGGATCTGCCCCTGCACATCGTCGCCATCGATTATCTGGAGGTGCTCTCGGTGGCCGGTCTTTTTGCGCCAGAACAAGTCAAGAAGGCCCGTGACGGCTATCTGGAAACGCATCGGCACTGGTTGTGGCAACAGGCTGAGCTGGCGCGCCGCCATGGAGTGGAGGCGACGAGCGAGGTGGTCTGGGGCAAAGACGCTTATCAGGCCTTGCAGCAGTACGTCAAAGAGATGCCCCTGGCGCTGATCATCAAGGACGCCGAGCCTGAACCGGCGATGAAGCGGATTTTCTTCACACCCATGGACTGGCGCCTGCTGCGCGACTGTCCGGTTCCGGTGCACTTGGTCACCGACGCGCGTCATCCACGGCCCCGGCAGGTCCTGGCGATCGTCGATGTGCTGCGCAGCGAGGAGCAGGACCTGGTGTTCAACGACCGGATCGTCGATGCCGCCGTGAAACTGGCCGATCAATGCAACGCCCAGGTTGAGTTGTTGCACGCCTTCGACTGGACGGCGGTGTACGCCGCCGATATGGGCGTGGGTGCGCTCCCGCTCGCCACCGGGCTCTATGAAGCATTGGGGCAGGCGCAGCACGAAGTGTTTGAATCCCTGGCCGAGCGTCACGGCGTGCCGCCGCAGCAGCGTCACTTCATCGAAGGTGCGCCGCTGAGCAGCATCTGCACGTTCGCCACCGATCATCAGTGCGACGTCATTGTCATGGGCACGACACAGCATCGAGGTCTGGACAAGCACTTGGGCAGTACTGCCGAGCAGGTGCTGCAATGGGCACCTTGCAGTATATGGGCAATCAAGCCGGGCGAGTGACGGCAGGGTGACCTTGCGCGGGGCCTGGCCCCGGGTCCCGCGCAATGCACTGTGGTTAAAGATAGAGCCGGTGGATGACCTGCCGGGCGTCGTCGGGGTCGGTGCGGGTATCAAATCCAAGGCTATGGGCCAGATCCCGCATGGGGGCGTTATCGGCGGCGTCGATGGAATACAGCTGGCGATAGCCGTTCTTGCGGGCCGCCTCTATCAAATGCTCCATCAACAACGTCCCCAGCCCCAGATGCTGCCATTGATCGGCTACGGTCACGGCGCACTCGCATTCGTGTTCACTGGTAGCGCAATAGCGGCTGACACCGATTTCGATCAGTTGGCCGTTGTCGTGGACCAGGGCGATGTAAGCCATGCGCGTCTTGCAGTCGACATCCATCAACTGGTCGAGCATGGCCGCGCCGGGCTCATTGATTTGCGCCAGGAAACGCATGTGCCGGGACTCCGGTGACAGACGCTTGATGAAGTCATACTCACGCTGGCGATCTTCTTCCTTCAGTGGCCTGATCAACACGTGCCGGCCATCTCTGAGGGCCTGGATCCAGTGTTTGCCGCTGATGCTGGCATACAGGGCAGCGGCGCGTTCATTGTGGTCTTTGACGTTGAGCATGATGCGTTCCTCCATCGGGTGTGAACCTTCGGCGCGGCAAAGGCCGTGCATTCGCTACTGTTCTACGCCGGCGTGGCAGATCGATTCTGATCTGGATCAGTGCTCGCGAATCCGCTCGTCGATGATCAATGCCGGGGAGCAATTTCTGTGGGAGCCAAACCTGTGGGGGGCAAGCTTTGCTCCCACAGGTATGTGCATGCAGTTGATAAAGATCAAGCCGCCCCGGGGTGACAAGCGCAGGCTGTTGCACATGCCAGAGAGGGACCGCTGGGGACCGGATGGCCAACAGACCAGTGGAGGTGTGTAATGGGACAGTACCAACGTTTGCTATTGATCGTTGAAGCCGACCTGCATCCGTCTGCCGCGCTACGTCGCGCCTGTGCCCTGGCCAGGGTCAGTGGCGCGGCCTTGCACTTGTGCGCATTCGTTCAACCACCGCCTCACACGCATTTGTGGGGCGAAAAGAACGATGAAGCGACAGCTCAGCGCTATATGCACCACTACCGTCGCTGGATGGTGGAGGAGGCGGCGCTGCTCAAGGAGCAAGGACTGGATGTGACGACCCATGTGGTCTGGACCACTCATCCATTACTGGACATCCTGCGCTACGTCGAGCAGTTTCAGCCCGACTTGCTGATCAAGGATGTGACCCTCGAACCGCTGCTCAAGCGTGTTTTCGTGACACCCCTGGACTGCCATTTACTGCGCGATTGCCCGGTGCCGGTGCATCTGGTCAATCGCGCCACCCACAGCTTGCCGCGCCGGGTCGTGGCGGCGGTGGACCCCGCCAATCCGCAGGCCAACGCCTTGAACCAGCGCATTATCGAGGCCGCCGGGGCAATGGCCCTGCAATGCAATGCCCCGCTGCATCTGCTGCACGCCTGCGATCTGTCTCCGGCCTTCAACGGGGAGGCTTCGTTGGTGGCTGGGGCCTGGGATGAAGATTTTGCCGAGGCCTTGCGAGAGTCGCTGCATGCGGCGTTCATCAATTTGGCCGAGCGGTGGAGCATTCCACCCGAGCGCCGTCATTTCGTCATTGGCCTGCCGGTGCCGGTGATCCATGAGTTCCTCGATGAGTTCGAGGCTGATGTGGTGGTGATGGGCACCGAGCAACGCGCTGGGCTGGACCGTCTGATCGGTAGCACGACGGAACGGGCCCTGTATTCGGTGTCGGGCAGCTTGTTGGCAGTCAGGGTATGAGCAGGGCGCGTTGACTCTGATGTAAATCAAGTCGGGTTTGTTCAAGCGCTCCAGAATCAGTCGTGGCAGACCGTTCGATATCGGTTCAAGCGACCAGGGCAGTTCGCGGGTAATCCAGCCTCTTTGGGAGAATGTGATGAGTGATTTTCTTAGCCCCGACCAACTGGAAGGCATTGACGCCTATTGGCGTGCTTCCAATTATCTGGCTGTGGGTCAGATTTACCTCAAAGACAACCCATTGTTGCGCAAACCGCTGCTACTGGGCCACGTCAAGCCGCGCCTGTTGGGTCACTGGGGCACCACGCCGGGATTGAACCTGATTTACGTTCACCTCAATCACCTGATCAAGACCCACGACCTGAACATGATCCTGGTCACCGGCCCCGGACACGGCGGCCCAGCCATCGTCGCCCAGAGCTATCTGGAGGGCAGCTTCACCCAGTGTTATCCCTCGGTGGAACAGAACGAGAACGGGATGCTGCGCCTGTTCCGGCAGTTTTCCTGGCCCTACGGGTTGTCCAGTCATGTCTCGGCGCAGATCCCAGGGTCCATTCATGAAGGCGGGGAACTGGGGTATTGCCTGGCCCACGCCTACGGTGCGGCGTTCGACAACCCTGACCTGATCGTGGCCTGCGTTATCGGCGATGGTGAAGCCGAAACCGGTACGCTGGCGGCGAGCTGGCATTCCAACAAGTTCCTCAACCCCCGGCGTGACGGTGCGGTTCTGCCCATCCTTCACCTCAACGGCTTCAAGATCGCCAACCCCACGCTGCTTTCGCGTATCAGTGAAGACGAGCTGTCAGCCCTGATGTACGGGTATGGCTACGATCCTTATTTTGTCGAAGGCGACGACCCCCACAGCGTTCACCAGCAACTGGCGATGGTCCTGGACGCCATGCTGCTCAAGATCCGCGAAATCCAGCGTACGGCCCGTGCAGACTCGTCGGCACATGAACTGGAGCGGCCACTGTGGCCGATGTTGGTGCTGCGCACGCCCAAGGGCTGGACCGGTCCGAGATTCGTCGACGGTCAGCAGGTCGAGGGCACCTGGCGCGCCCATCAGGTGCCACTGAGTCATTTCGAGCAGCCCATGCATCTGACGCAACTGCAACAATGGCTCGAGAGTTACCGGCCACAGGAGCTGTTCGACGCCAGTGGTGCATTGCTGCCGGAGATTGCGGCGCTGGCGCCCACAGGGCATCGGCGTCTGGGCGCCAATCCCCACGCCAATGGCGGCTTGCTCCTCCAGTCACTTGAGCTGCCTCGATTTACCGATTACGCCGTGCAGTTCTCCGCGCCCGGCAGTGTGCAGGCGGAGTCCACCCGGGTGTTGGGCGGTTTTGTCCGGGACGTGATGAAGTACAACCTCAAGGCCGGCAACTTTCGCCTGTTCGGCCCCGACGAAACCGCCTCCAATCGCCTTGATGCGGTGTACGAGGTCAGTGGCAAGACCTGGATGGCGGCACTTGAAACGGGGGATACCAACCTGGCCTGCGAAGGCCGGGTGATGGAAATCCTCAGCGAGCAGGTGTGTGAAGGCTGGCTTGAGGGCTATCTACTGACGGGCCGTCATGGCCTGTTCTCCTGCTATGAGGCGTTCATCCATATCGTCGATTCGATGTTCAATCAGCACGCCAAGTGGCTCAAGACCGCTGCGCAGATTCCCTGGCGCGCGTCGATCGCTTCGCTCAACTACCTGCTCACATCCCACGTCTGGCGCCAGGACCACAATGGTTTCTCCCATCAGGATCCGGGATTTATCGATCATGTGGCGAACAAAAGTGCCGATGTGGTGCGTATCTACCTGCCGCCGGATGCCAATTGTCTGTTGTCGGTGGCCGATCACTGTCTCAAGAGCCGCGATTACATCAACGTGATCGTGGCCGGCAAGCAACCGGAGTGGCAATGGCTGGATATCGATTCGGCCATCAGGCACTGCTCCATTGGCATCGGTCGGTGGGCCTTCGCCTGCCAGAACGATGACAACCCGGATGTGGTGATGGCCTGCGCCGGTGACGTGCCAACCCTGGAAACCCTGGCCGCCGTGACACTGTTGCGCCAATACGTGCCGGATCTGCGCGTGCGGGTGGTGAACGTGGTGGACTTGATGGCCCTGCAACCGCCGCAACAGCATTGCCATGGTCTGCCGGATGCCGGGTTCGATGAGTTGTTCACCGTGGACAAACCGGTGATTTTCGCGTTCCACGGCTATCCTTCATTGATCCATCGTTTGGTCTACAAGCGCCATAACCATGACAATTTCCATGTGCGCGGTTTCATGGAGGAGGGGGCCACAACCACCCCGTTCGACATGGCGGTCATCAATCACCTGGATCGCTACCAACTGGCCTTCGATGTCATCCAGCGGGTACCGCGCTTGCAACCGTTGGTGGAGGGCGCCCGGGACCGCTACTGGGCCACCATGGAGAAGCACCAGCTTTACCTGATCGAACATGGGCAGGACATGCCCGAGGTCTTGAACTGGCGCTGGACGCCGGCGCCGGGTTGACTGTCCGCCTTGTCACGACTTCGACATCGCGCCGTTCGCCCTGACTTTTTGGAGATCCATCATGAGCCAGTACCAGCGCTTACTGCTGATCCTCAACCCGGCACAGCGACACTCTCCGGCCCTTCATCACGCAGCGGCCCTGACGGCGGCCAGCGGGGCGCACTTGCATGTTTCTGCGTTGGTGCCGTCACTGGGCATTCTCAAGCTGTTGGAGCAGGAGCCCCGTGATGAAGCGCGTCAGAACTACCTGCAGGATCACCGTCACTGGCTGGAGGAGGAGGCCGACAAGATGCGGCGCCGAGGCCTGAGGGTCACCACGCAGGTGGATTGGGTCGACGGCATGGACGAGCAGATTCTGCAGCACGTTACGCAAATCCAGCCTGACCTGCTGATCAAGCAGGTGCAACACGAGCCCCTGCTCAAACGGGCCTTCCTTACCCCGCTGGACTGGCGTCTGTTGCGCCAGTGCCCGGTTCCCACCTACCTGGTGGGCGCCACCGGCCACGCCTTGCCGCGCAAAGTGGTTGCGGCGGTGGACCCTTCCAGCGACTTTGCGCAAAACAGTGGGCTCAACGACCGGATCATTCGCGAGGCAATCGGCTTGGCCTTGCAGTGCGATGCCGAGTTGCATCTGGTTCACGCCTATGAGGTTTCGTCGGTCTATCTGGGCGATGTCGGCGGAGGTGGCCTGACGCTTAAACAGCTCAGTAATGAACTGCGCAGGAGCCTGGAAAAAACATTCCTGGAGCTGGCCAACCTGTTCGGCGTGCCGGCCGAGCGCAGGCACTTCGTGCTGGGCCATCCGGTTTCAGCCTTGAGTGAGTTTGCCCTGGAGCATGAGGTCGATGTCGTGGTGATGGGGCGCTCGCAGAAGGGGGGGGCGCACGGGCTGTTGGGTAGCACCACGGAGCATATTTTGTATCAGGTGTCGTGCAGCGTACTGGCTGTGTGAGGAAACCGGTGCTCACGGCTGTGTCCTTGATGAAAGTCAATGGCCCGCTGGGCGAATAGTGCGACCAATGGAACGCCAATCGATTGTTCAGGAGCACGCTCATGCGCATGACGTTTCTAGGGGCGGCCGGCACAGTGACCGGCAGCAAGTACCTGCTGGAGCATGACGATCAGCGCATCCTGATCGACTGCGGGCTGTTTCAGGGCTACAAACAATTGCGCTTGCACAACTGGGACCCCTTCGAACTGCCGATGCGTGACCTGGACGCGATCGTGCTGACTCACGCACACCTGGACCACAGCGGTTACCTGCCAGTGCTGGTGCGAAACGGTTATCGCGGTCCGGTCTATGCCACGTCGGCCACCTGTGAGCTGGTCAAGATCCTCTTGCTCGACAGCGCCCGCTTGCAGGAGGAAGAGGCCGAATACGCCAACCGCAAGGGGTTCTCCAAGCATGATCCTGCCATGCCGTTGTACACCCGGGAGCATGCCGAGCGGGCACTGAAACTGTTACGCCCGATAGCGTTCGATCATCCGGTGGATATCGCCCGTGGGGTGGGGATTGTGCTGCGCCGCGCGGGACACATCCTGGGCGCAGCCACGGTGCAGGTACAGGCCGCTGGCGTTACGTTGGTGTGCTCCGGCGACCTGGGGCGCCCCGAGGACCCGGTGATGTTTGCCCCGCAAACCATCGAGCAGGCGGATTACCTATTGGTTGAGTCCACCTACGGCGACCGGAGGCACCCGAGTCAATCGCCCGAAGATCAACTGGCTGACGTCATCACCCGCACCGCATTGCGCGGCGGCATCACCTTGGTGCCCTCGTTCACGGTCGGTCGGGCACAACTGCTGATGTATCACCTGTATCGCCTGAAACAGCGGATGGCGATTCCGGACATCCCTATCTACCTGAACAGCCCCATGGCCATTGATGTAACCCGCTTGTATCAACGCTTTGGCGATGAGCATCGTTTGTCCAGGGAGGAGTGTGAGGGCATGTGCCACATCGCGCACCCGGTGCGCTCGGCCAGGGATTCCATGAACCTGGACCTGCAACGCACCCCGGCGGTGATCATCGCCGCCAGTGGTATGGCTACCGGAGGGCGGGTGTTGTTTCACCTCAAAAGCCTGGCGCCGAACCCGATCAATACCTTGCTGATGCCAGGTTTCCAGGCCGGCGGGACGCGTGGCGCAAGGATCGTGGCGGGTGAGCCTGCGGTGCGCATCCATGGCAAGGACGTGCCAATCAACGCTGAAGTGGTGCCGATGCAAACATTGTCCGCCCATGCCGATGCCGATGAAATCATGCAATGGTTGCGCGGCTTCAAGACACCGCCCCGGCATACCTATGTCGTGCATGGCGAACCCAACGCGTCCGATGTCATGCGCCATCGCATTCGCGATGAGCTGGGCTGGTCAGTATCGGTGCCGGAGTATCGCGACAGCGTGGAGTTCTGAGGCCTCCTTCGCGAGCAGGCTCGCTCCCACAAAGGTCCTGAGGTACGCGGTATTCGTGTTCACCGCCGGCCCCTGTGGGAGCGAGCCTGCTCGCGAAGCGGCCCATCAGCTTCAACAACACATCTAAATGCACAGGCAAAAAAAAGCCCCTCGTCGTTGGCCGGCGAGGGGCAGGGTGTACAGCGTCAGTCAGCCTTGATCGGCACGACTTTTTCCGCTTTCAGCGCTTCCGGTTTTTTAGGCAGCGTCAGGGTCAGCACGCCTTTGCTGAACTGAGCTTCGATCTTGTCGCTATCGATGCCTTTTGGCAGGTTGAAAACCCGTTCGAAGGAGCCGTAATGGCGTTCGGACAGGTGATAACCTTTTTTCTTTTCTTCCTTGGCTTCTTTCTTCTCGCCCTTGATGATCAGGTTGCCATTGGCGAGCCGGATTTCGATGTCTTTCTGATCCATGCCGGGCAATTCGGCTGTGATTTCAAAGCTCTTTTCCTTCTCGCTGATGTCCACGGCCGGCAGGCTCGTGGAAAACTCCCTGCGCCAGAATGGCTCGACATCGAACAGTCCGCGACTGAAAGGAGAAAGACCTGTACCCCGGTTGAAGTCATCGAACAGGTGATCCACCTGCTGACGGAGTTTTTCCAGTGGATGCCAAAGGTCATTCTTGGCCGGATGTTGAGTGTTGTCTTGGGTATCGACCGGCATTTTTTTCACTGAATTGGACATTTGATTTTCCTCTTTGGTGATGTCCGGGCGGGACTTGGCATCATTGCCAGGGACCGGTTCCGGACGGGTCAATGCACGCTTGCAAGCCTTACAACGAGAGCTGGCCGGACCAGAGCATCCAGCCGGCGAAAATCGCCGCCACCCAGATCACCAGCAGCAACCCCCAGCCGAAACCATTGAGCGCATGCCCGGTCCTGGCCCGTTGGGCGCTGAGGTAAATCAGCGAACCGGGGGCATAGAGCAGGGCGCTGAGCAGCATGTAGCGAGGGCCAGCGGCGTAGAGCAGCCAAATGCAATAGGTGGTGGCGACCAAGGCGATGGCCATGTCGCGCAATTGCAGGGCGCGGTGCCCGGCGTAGGTCTGGCCTTGCCAGGTCATCTTCAGCGCGTATAGGCCGCTGAACAGATAAGGCAGCAGGATCATCGAGGTGGCGAGCGAGATCAGGGCCAGGTAGCTGGCGCTCGAATACAGCGTCAACAACAGGAACAGCTGAATGCAGCCGTTGGTGATCCACAGCGCGTTGGCCGGCGCGCCGTGCTGGTTTTCCGAGGCCAGCGCGCGGGGCATGACCTTTTCCCTGGCCGGCGTGAACACCGATTCCGCTGCCAGCAGGGTCCAGGCCAGCAACGCACCGCCGACCGACACAATCAGGCCGATACTGATCAACACCGCACCCCAAGGACCGGCCACCGCCTCCAGAACACCCGCCATGGATGGGTTCTTCAGGGCAGCCAGTTCAGGTTGTCTGAGGATCCCCAGAGACAGGAGCGACACGGCAATCAGCAGCAGCAACGTCAGGACGAAACCGATCACCGTGGCCCTGCCCACATCCGCCCGGTCGGCGGCACGGGCGGAAAACACGTTGGCACCTTCAATGCCGATAAAGACCCAGACCGTCACCAGCATGGTGCTCTTGACCTGATCCAGGGTACTACCCAATGCCGGCGTGCCCCAAAAGTCGACCATGAAGGTGTCTTTGGAAAATCCAGCGATCACCAGGCCGATGAACAGCAGCAAGGGCACGACTTTGGCCACGGTGGTCAGGGCGTTGGCCTTGGCCGCTGTGCGCATCCCGCGCAGGATCATCCAATGCAACGACCACAGCACCACCGACGCACCGGCAATCGCGGCCTTGTTATTGCCTTCGCCGAACAAGGGAAAAAAGTAACTGAGCGCCGCGAACAGAATCACCAGATAACTGACGTTGCCAATCCACGCACTGATCCAGTAGCCCCCACGCCGAATTGAAGCCCAGGAACTCACCCCCAAGCGCACGAGCGTAGGCGAACACGCCATTATCGAGTTCCGGTTGACGGTTGGAGAGTGTCTGATAGACCAGAGCCAATGACAGCATACCCACGCCAGTGATCAGCCAGCCGATCAGGATAGCCCCGGCACCCGCGCTGGAGGCCATGTTCTGGGGCAGGCTGAAAATGCCGCTGCCGATCATCGAACCCACCACCAGCGCAACCAGCAGGCTCAATGACAGGCGTTTGGGTTCGACCTTTCGCAAACTGCCGGCCAAAGGATGAGGTTTGACGGCCGGGATGACCGGCTCAGTGCCTTGCAGGTGCGTTGCCATGATTGAAGCCTCCACGAGACGAAGGGGTCGACGACCTTCGCCAAAGCGAAGGTTCTAGCGCTGGTTATTAATCTCTGCGTGAAGAGGCTGGGGAGCATTGATTTAGATCAGAGGTTATGCAGGGCGTGCATGCGTGAATTTCATAGGAAAAGGACTGAGCTGCCTTGCAGGGAAATTGACATAAATCAACGCCGAGGCCGCTCTATCAGAGGACGCTGGATTGACGCTGAACGACGGGGCGCAACAGCCTGTGGAGGTTTTCCAATGAGTCAGAGTCCCTCAATGCAAACAGTGTGGAAGGACCGCAGCGCAGCGGGGCAAGGGCTGGTGGAACATTTGTTCAAATACGCCCATCGACCCGATGTCATCGTCCTGGCCTTGCCCCGCGGCGGAGTTCCAGTGGCTTATGAAGTGGTCACCGCTCTGCACGTGCGCCTTGATCTGATGCTGGTTCGCAAACTGGGTGTGCCGTCCAACCCTGAGTTCGCGATGGGCGCCATTGCCAGTGGTGGCATACAGATCCTCAATGACGACGCTCTTCGTGCCCATCCGATTGATCAGCCCAGTTTCGACGCCGTGGTTGCCCGGGAAACCCGGGAGCTGTTGCGTCGTGAGCAGGCGTATCGAGGCACTCGTGAGCCTGTACAACTCAAGGACCAGGTGGTCATCCTGATTGATGACGGTCTGGCGACGGGGGCCTCGATGATGGCAGCGATCCACGCGGTCCGCACGCAAGGGCCTTCGCGCGTTGTGGTCGCCGTGCCGGTTGGGCCGCTTGAAACAGTGGAGGCGCTACGCAGCGAAGTGGATGAGGTGATTTGTCCGCTTATTCCTGACTGGCTGGTATCCATAGGCTATTGGTACAAGGACTTCCCTCAGACATCCGATGAAATCGTCATCGATTTGCTACAGCGAGCCTGGCAACGGGAGTCGACCGCCGCGTATCAGGGGTAGAGCGGCGGGACTGCGAACGGGCCTGCGACTTAGACAAGCAACAGGTGATCGTCCACCTCTCTGACCCCCGGCACCGACCAGGCCGCCCGTTCCGCGATTTTACGCTGGCGCCATAAATGGACTTTGCCTTCGAGCCTCACCACATCCCCATCGACCTTGACGTGAATTGCCTTGGCATCCACTTCGGCATTGCGTTTAAGGGCCTCTTCGATACGACGCTGGATGTTGCCCGCGTCCACTCGAGGGCGCAGGGTTAGCCGATTGTTCACGCCCACCACGCCGGACAGCTTGAACACGGACCGCTCCACGCTTTCTTTCTGGTATTGCCATTCCACTTCGCCTTCCAGGCTGACCCAGCCGTTCTGCACGATGACTTTTATGTCGCCTTCAGGAACGTCGCAGCTCCAGTTGATGATCTTCAAGGCGCGATTGGCAATGGTGTCGTCTGCGGTGCCGGCGTTTTTATTCAATCGGACCTGGATTTCCTCAGCTACGGCGCGCACGCCCTCGATGCTTTTGACGGCGCGTTCAGCGCTGATCTTTTCTGCATAACTGCCAACATGACCGGAAAGGGTGACGACGCCATTGTCCACGGCCACGCCAATATGGGCTGCGTTGAGGTCGGGTTGGAATTCCAGTTCTTCCAGAATGGTCTTGCGCAGGGTCAAGTCGCTCATCGTGGCGTCCTCCAGGTAATGCGAAGCGGGCGGGGCTATCAGGGCCCGGTCTGCTTTTTCTACGCCTGGGTGATGCCGACACATTGAGCTAAATCAACAAGGGTGTAAGTGGGGCAACGGGCTGTCGGGGCAACTGCCCGTGATTTGATGAAAATCAGCAGGGCGGTCGACCGTGCCAGCGGAAGGGGCGATCAGGTGACGGGCAGGTGATCAGTGATGCAAGCGCCTCGAGAGGGTTTCACCGCTCTGAATGACGGTGGCAACCAGCCACTTTTTGCTTGAGGCCGGGCAGGTCCAGGATGGTGACGTTGCGTCCATGCATTTCTACCAGTTCCTCTTCTCGCAGGTGCGCGATACCCCGGCAGATCGTTTCCAGCCGCAGGCCCAGATAAGAGCCGATAGCCTCGCGGCTCATGCGCAAGACGAATTCCCTGGAGGAGTAACCGCGCATGTTAAGTCGCTGAGACAGGTTCAGCAGAAACGCCGCAAGACGTTCATCGGCATTCATGTTGCCAAGCAACAGCAGCATGCTGTGGTCGCGCACGATCTCCTGGCTCAGGAGCTTGTTGAGGTTGTGCTGTAAAGAGGGCAAATCGTGGGCAAGTTTTTCCAGGTTGCTGAAAGGAATCGGGCAAACTTCGCTGTCTTCCAGCGCTATTGCATTACAGGCGTAATGATCGGTGCTGATGGCGTCCAGACCGAGCATTTCGCCTTGCATCTGGAAACCGGTGATTTGTTCGCGTCCGTCCATCGACAATACGCTGGTCTTGAAGAAACCCAGCCGCACCGCATACAGAGAGCGCAGCGGATCGCCGATGCGGTACAACGCCGCGCCTTTTTTGACCTTCACACGCTGTGAGATCAAGGTGTCCAGGCGCTCGACTTCGCCGCCCGTCAGCCCGATAGGCAGGCACAGCTCAAGCACGCTGCAGTTGGAGCAAGCGGTTTTAAGGGAATGCACGCGCAGAAGTCGTGCTTCTGATTCGCTCATCGGAATAAACTCCTTTGCTGGAGCAATCATAGAAGATCAAACCCGTTGCGCCTGTAATTTGTCGTATATAGATATACCGGCTGTCATGTTTCAATCTGCAAGCTCAGGTCTTGAAGCGAATGGTTCGACAAACACGAGGCCGACTACACTCAATTGCTGCTCTTCAGCGCGCTAGAAAAGATCCCTGTCCAGGTTCAAACACCGAACCTGTTGAACTTTCATGAACTAGCGCGGTGAATAGGGATCTAGACCTCCAACATAACGGCTCTATGAAACATATCCGAACCCGCATTCAGAAGGATTATCCGAGCTGGAATCACCGACTCCGGCCATAAACTGGGGGCGATGGAGAGCGTGGGCGTTTCAGCCAGGCGGATTGAGGATTACCAGATGTCGAACATTGAAGAGCTTGCCGTGGAGGTTTGCGCACCGAGCGAGTATCAGAGCCTGCTCACCCTGGGCGCGAGCGCGCTCGACGCCATACCGGGGGCGGTATACCTCTGTGATCACGAGGGTTGGCTCGTCAGGTACAACAGTGAAGCGGCCGAGCTATGGGGCAGGACGCCCATTATCGGGAAAAACGGTGACCGCTTCTGCGGCTCGCACCGGCTTTTTTTACCGGATGGCACGCCGCTGGCTTTCGAAGACTGCCCCATGGCTTCGGTGCTTATTACCGGCGCTGCGACACGCAATCAGGAAGTGATCATTGAGCGTTCGGATGGAACGCGGCTTATGGCGCTGGTGAACATCCGGGCCCTCAGGGATCGGCGCGGGGCCATTCAAGGGGCGATCAACTGTTTTCAGGATGTCTCGGCGCGTCATGCGATGGCCGAAGAGCTTCGTCGCAAGAGTGCCGACCTCGAGGATTTTTTTGAAAACAGCGCGGTGGGGCTTCACATTGTCAGCAACGCGGGCATCATCCAGCGTGCCAACAAGGCCGAGCTGAACATGCTGGGCTATACGGCTGACGAATATATCGGCCGCCACATTACGGAGTTTCATGTGGATGAGCCCGTTATTGGTGACATCCTCAATAAACTGGGCAGCGGCGAAAGCCTGGACAGCTACCCGGCGCGGTTGAGGGCCAAAGACGGCACGATCCGGCATGTAGCGATTACCTCCAATGGGCGTTTCGAGGACGGTAAGCTCTTTCACACACGCTGTTTCACCATCGATGTCACGCTCGCCCAGCAAATGGAAAGCCAGATTCGCGAAAGCGAACGGCATATGCGCAATCTTCTCGAGGCTCTGCCCGCTGCGGTTTATACAACCGATGCACAAGGGCGCATCACCTTCTTCAATCGGGCGGCTGTCGAATTGTCTGGCCGAACCCCACAGTTGGGGGACATGTGGTGCGTGACCTGGAAAATATTCAATACCGATGGAAGCGCGCTTCCCCACGACCAGTGCCCGATGGCGGTGGCCTTGAAGGAAAACCGCCCGATACGTGGTGTCGAGGCCATTGCCGAACGGCCGGATGGCACTCGTGTGCCGTTTGCGCCGTATCCCACACCGCTGCATGACGCCGATGGCAACCTGGTGGGCGCCATCAACATGCTGGTGGACATCACCGAGCGAAATCAGGCGCAGAACCGGCAGAAGACCCTGATCGACGAACTCAATCATCGGGTCAAGAACACCCTGGCCACCGTGCAATCCCTGGCGGCACAAACGGCGCGCAATGCCGAGGATGCGAACGACGGTTACAGGCGTTTCGAAGCCAGGCTGCTTGCGTTGTCCCGGGCACACGATCTGTTGACCCGGCGCCATTGGGGCCATACCCCCCTGGGGTCCCTTGCCCATGAAGTGCTGATGCCGATATTTGGCCAGGAACCCAGTCGAATCGTGGTTGAGGGCGACCCTGTCGATGTCGGCACCCGCGTTGCGCTCAACCTCACCATGACCCTCAATGAACTGGCGATCAATGCACTGAAATACGGCGCGATGTCAGTAGAGACGGGCACGCTTTCAGTGAAGTGGGTTGTGCAACCACAATCCGATGGAATGCTACTGACCCTGGACTGGCGCGAGCAGGGCGGGCCACGGGTGGCCCAACCCAAGCGGGAAGGGTTGGGTTCGCGTTTGATGAAGCGCTGCATCGAGCGCGATTTGGGCGGGACATTTGACCTGACCTTCGACCCGAAGGGAGTTTGCTGCCGAATCTCGTTTCTGATCCAGGCGTCCAGCCCATGAGTTCATTCCCCGGAGTCAGGGTGCTGCTGGTTGAGGACGAAGGCACCATCGCCATGCTGGTCGAGCAAATGCTGGAAGAGCTCGAATGCGTGGTGGTGGCGTCAGTGGCACGGCTCGCTACGGCCTGCGAAGTGGCGAACCGGGTGGCAATTGACCTGGCCATTCTGGATGTCAACCTGGCCGGTGAGCGGGTTTTTCCGGTTGCCGAAATTCTCCAGGCGCGCCAGATTCCGTTTTTGTTCAGCACCGGATACGGTGCCAGCGGGCTGCCGAACGAGTTCGCCCATCGTCCTGTGTTGCATAAGCCATTCTCCGAAAACGAGTTGCAACTGAAAATCGCTCTTGCGCTGGGGCGCTGACCTTCAGCGATGAGCGGGCACGCTGTCCGGCCCTGGTGATTCCCCGCAGGCGCCCTGGACGTGTTCATTCCAGTTTATGAAACAGTGGATTGCAGTTCGTGCGTATTCCTCCCCAATCCCTTTGGGAAGAAGATAACCCCACCTGCAATGCACCCTCGGCAAGAGGCGTAGCGCAGTCCCCCTGACCGTAGCGTCTTAACGCAGCCTGCAAGGCTGCGGGCGCGAGGAGTAGCTGATGGACGAAGCCGCGAAACCACAATCCTCACCCTGGCATGAAGGCGAACTGACCTTGCAACGCTCGGTCGGTGCGGTCGACATGATGACCAGCGTCGGCCAGCGACAATTGGCGCGCAACTGGATGCCGGACCAGCACCGGGAGTTCTACGCACAGTTGCCTTTCGTGGTATTGGGCGCCGTGGATCGGCAAGGTGACGTGTGGGCGACCCTGCGCACCGGCAAACCCGGTTTCATGAGCTCACCTGATCCGCAAACCCTGCAGATCGATCTCAAGCCACAACCCAGCGATCCGGCCCAGGAGGGCATGGGCGAGGGGGCTGCCATCGGCATGCTGGGTATCGAATTGCACACCCGTCGGCGCAACCGCATGAACGGCAACGTTCGCCGTCTGCTCGATCACGGGCTGGAAATTTCCGTCAGCCAGGCCTATGGCAATTGCCCCCGCTATATCAACCTGCGCCAATATTCCTTTGTCCGCGAACAGGCCGGTGACGTTCGGCACCTGGTGGCAACGGACCCATTGGCTCGACGCCTGATCACGGCGGCTGATTCGTTCTACATCGCCACCTATGTGGAGCGCGACGGCGAACGGCAGGTCGATGCGTCCCACCGCGGCGGCAAGCCAGGTTTTGTGCGCATGGACGAGGACGGCACGCTGACCATCCCGGACTTCTCCGGAAACCTGTTCTTCAACACCCTGGGCAACATCCTGCTTAATCCCCGGGCAGGCCTGATCTTCGTCGATTTCAAGACCGGCGATCTTCTGCAAATGACCGGTTCCGCCCAAGTATTGCTGGACGACCCCGAAATTGCCGCGTTCCAGGGCGCCGAGCGGCTGCTGCGCTTCAAGCCGCAGCGCGTGGTTTACCGCCAGGCCGCGATCCCGTTGCGCTGGAAGGACCAGAGCTCGGGTGACTCGCCCAATTCATTGATGACTGGCAGTTGGGAGCAGGCCGCCGAGCGCTTGCAGGCCGAATCCCTGCGGACCCAATGGCGCCCATTGCGCGTGGTTCGTGTGGTGGATGAGAGCCACAACATTCGCTCCTTCTACCTGCAAGCCGCCGACGGAGCGGGCGTGCCCCGGTTTGATGCCGGCCAGCACTTGCCCGTGCGGATTTCGCTGGAGGGGCAGAAAACGCCATTGATTCGTACCTACAGCGTGTCCAGCGCACCGTCGGATGATTTCCTGCGCATCAGCGTCAAGCGCGACGGCTTGGTCTCCTCGCACCTGCATGACCGGATCGAGGTGGCGCAGCAGATCGAGGCGCGAGCGCCCCAAGGGCATTTCACCGTTCAGGCCGCTGAGCGGCGGCCCTTGGTGCTGCTGGCGGCGGGCGTGGGTGTGACGCCGCTGTTGTCGATGTTGCGCGAGGTGGTTTATCAGGGCCTGCGCATGAGTCGGATGCGTCCGGTCTGGTTGGTGCAAAGCGCGCGCACGGTTGCCGACCTGGCATTTCGCGAGGAAATCGATGAGCTGGTCAAGCGCGCCGCAGGCAAGGTAAAGGTACTGCGCCTGGTCAGCCAGCCGCCTACGGAAGGTGTGGGGCAAGGCTACGACGCGACGGGCAGGATCGATGTAGAGCTGCTCAAGCAACTGCTGGCGCTCGATGACTATGACTACTACCTGTGCGGGCCCGGCAGCTTCACCCAGTCGCTGTATGACGGATTACGCAAATTGCGCATTCCAGACGATCGCATTCATGCCGAAACCTTCGGCCCATCCACACTGGTACGCGACGCCGAAGTCAGCGTGCCAGCGGCCCCGCAAGTGCCTGCATCGAGCGAGTCGGTGAAGATCCTGTTCGCCAGCTCCGGCAAGGAGGCCCGCTGGGAACCGGGCAGCGGGACCCTGCTGGAGCTTGCCGAAGCCCGGGGCCTGAGCCCTGAGTTCAGCTGCCGCGGCGGTTCGTGCGGCACCTGTAAAACCCGGCTAAGCCAGGGGCAGGTGCATTATCTGAACAGTCCGGCCGAGCCGGTTGCCGAAGATGAGGTACTGATCTGTTGCGCAGTACCGGCACAGGGGAGTGAAACCGTGGTTCTGGACGTTTGAGCAGGTGCTACACCCTCGCCAAAAGAGCAGCTTTTTGATCGTTCCCACGCTCTGCGTGGGAATGCATCCCGTGACGCTCTGCGTCACCTTCCAGAAGCGGAACGCGGAGCGTCCCTGGCGACATTCCCACTCAGGAGCGTGGGAACGATCGAATCTCTGGCTCCAATCGCCCAGCCCAGCGCCCTTGCCACAGGCTAGATCGTACGTCGCACTTTTCCTGGTGCTTGCCCATAAATCTCCTTGAACTTCTTGCTGAACGCCGCCTGGGATTGGTAACCGACCTGCACGGCAATATCGCTCAAACCCAAGTGCGAATGGCTCAGAAGACTGAACGCCAACTCCATGCGTATTTGCGTCAACAACACCCAAGGCGATACCCCGGCCACGCGAACGAACGTTCGCATGAAGTTCGCGCGGGACATGTTCGCGAGGTCCGCCAGGCCTTGGATCGTCCACTCGTAGGCCGGATCTGCCAGCATCGCCTGCCAGGCTCGGCCCAGACGTTTATCGCCCAGCAGCGCCAGCGAGCCGCTGTCCTGGCCGTGATTTGCCAGATGCGCACGCAGAATAAGCGTGAACAATGCCTGGGAAAGCGCATCGAGCAGAAAACGAGCACCGACCTTGGCCTCATCGGCTTCCGCACGAATGACTTCCACCAGCGCGGGTAGCGGACCGTTGGCCGGCAACGCGCCGCTGGGGATGACCAGGTATTCGGGCAGGGAGGCAAACAGCAGTGAGGCCCGATTGAAGTGAAAGTCGCCACACAGCATGTCCAGTTCGGCACTGGCGTTGCCAATACGATGGACCGGCAGCGCGCCACCTGTGACGAGTTTCGGTGAAGTTGGCGCCACTGTTTTCCCAGGGCTGTGCATCAGGTGTCGCGCACCACGGGGCAGAAGCAGGATGTCACCTGCGCGCATGGGCAAACGCTGCCCATCGGGAAACTCCACCCGGCACTCTCCCGCTAACACGATGTGATAGGGCGCTCTGCCCAGGGCTTGCTGTTCATGATCCAGAGCCCAGTCACCCTGGAATTGACAGCGTAGATCCAGACTGCCGCGCACATTGGCCAGGCTGATGAGTCGATCGATCGCATTCATTTGAGAGCATCGCCAAAAAAACTGAGCGGATTGAACAAAATCGACCCGCGCCGGAGTGAAAAACTGAGGGCGTCGAAACAGTACACCCAACCCACTCAGGAGTTAATGTCATGTTCCACAACTGGTCTGAATTGTTGCCCACCATTCAAAAAGCCTTTGGCGCACTGGGCCAGAGCAACCCGAAAATGGTCAAGGCCTACATGGCCCTTGGGGAGGCCGCCAGCGAAAATGACGTACTCGATGCCAAGACCCGCGAGCTGATTTCAATCGCGATCGCGGTCACCACCCGCTGCGATGGCTGTATCGCCGCGCACACGGACTCGGCGATCAAGGCCGGGGCGAGCCGAGAGGAAGTGGCCGCCGCCCTGGCAACCGCGATCTCGCTGAATGCAGGCGCTGCGTACATTTACTCGCTGCGTTCGCTTGAAGCCTATGACACGTTGAAAAACCGCGCGTGACGCCACGCAACTTCAGGCCCCGGCACTGCAAAGTACCGGGGCTTTTGTCCGTTTTATGGAAAACAGCCAGTTGATTGTGCTAAACCTTCTGATCGGTTGATGCCGGCTTGCTGGCAGTCAACTGTCCTGACAACCGCTTAAAGGAATGATCATGAGCCTGCACGGCGATTACGATCCGCAGAACATTTTCGCGCTAATCCTTCGTGGCGACGCGCCGTGCTACAAGATTTACGAAGACGCCGATGTACTGGCCTTTCTGGATATCTTTCCTCAATCGCGCGGCCACGTCCTGGTGATTCCCAAAGCGTCCCAGGCCCGGAATATTCTTGATGTCGAGCCTGCGGTCCTCGGCGCGATGATGTCTGCCGTGCAGCGGCTCACACGGGTCATCGTGGACGAGCTGAAGCCCGATGGTGTGCAAATTGCGCAGTTCAACGGTGCTCCGGCCGGGCAGACGGTCTACCACATTCATGTACACATCGTCCCTCGCTGGGAGGGCGAGGAGGCGGGCATACATGGGCGGGGCAAGGCCGATCCCGAGGAGCTCAAAGTGCTGCAGGCACGTCTGGTCGAGCGCATCCCTGCAGGGGCTAGCGCTGGCCCGATCCTGACGTAGGTAGAGAGTCAGTACACGGTTTTCTTGAAAGGGCGGGTGACCACGCCCGTGTAAAACGCCAGGATCGCGAGGCCTTGCACCACGACAGCGGCAATCACGATAGCGACGATGGCCTGGCTCGGTTCGGCAAAGACTGAACGGACTAGGCCGAAGAATGCTGGAGCGAAGGCATAGGTGGCTTGACTGATTGCGACCATCAGCGCAATCACCCTGGCGGTGTGTTCGCGGCTGAACTCAGTCTGGGCGATCAACGGCGGCAATGACGTGGCGTTGCCGATTCCCGAACCGATCAACACCACCGCCACCCAGGCGACCCCCGGATGGATATCCAGGCCCAGGAGCATCAGTGTTCCAAGCATCTGAATCCCATAACCCAGGCAGGCCAGTTGACGGCGGTTGACGCCCTGGGTCATCAGGCGTGCGGCCACGTAACGCCCGCCCATGGCGCTGGCGGTGGCCAGGCCCATGGCGAATGAGGCGTCATGGGCGCCCATGCGTCCCGCCAGAATCGAATACAGGTGGGCGATCAAGCCTATTTGGGCGAACAACCCCAGGGACATGCCCGCTGCCAGGGAACGGAAACTGGCCGATTTGAGGGTTTGCGCCGCAGTCCAGGGTGTGGCGCTCGTGCCAGTCGCTATCGGTTCTGGTTGGTCGGCATTGTCCGGATGTTGGCCGAGGCTTTGAGGGCTTTTATTGAACACCAGAAAGGCGAAGCAGCCGAGCAGCACCACGGCTGCGAGGCTGATCACCAGCGCCGCCGTGGCAAAGCCAAAACGCTCGATCAGCAACACCCACAACGGCGAGAAAATCACCCCACCCATGCTGGCGCCGTTGTAAGCCTTGCCCAAGGCTTTGGGTCGCTCCTTGATATACCAGGGCGCGATCAGGGTGTTAACGGCGGCGGCGCCTAATGTCACCCAACCGATGCCCGAGCAGATGGCCCCGGCATACAGCACCCATAATTGGCTGGCCTGAGCCCAGATATTCACCCCGACCCCCAGCACCACGCTGCCCAGCAGGGTAATGGCCGGTACACCGAAGCGCGCGTAGAGCCTTGGCAGGTTGGCGATGACCAGGGTGCCGCTGAGAAAGTGCAGCGTAACGGCCGCCGACACCTGGGCCACCGGCCAGCCGGTGCGATCCATCACGGCCTGCATATAGATCGGCGGCCCATAGAAACCGACCCCCCATCCGATCATTGCCAGGATGAATGTGCAGGCCAGTACGGTCTTTCCAAAAAAACGGGTGGGTTTCATCGCCATCTCCTCCATGTGGGCTCACAGGTTATGCACCTGAGGCATCGCTCACTTCGAGGAGGGTCAAACTATGGATGTCGCTGCTGCCAATACTTTTTATCCCACACCCGGTGCCAGGTTCAGCGCACGCGCGTGCGGCTCTGCTCCGCCAGGTCCAGCGCTTTTTGCATGTCCAGCCGCGCCGAACGCCCCACGTCCTTGTCGTTAAGCTGATAGCTGCGCTCCGACGGCAGGATAGGGGCGGTGAGGTCCTCGCCATCCATCCGTTCGAAGTCATGGTTTTCACCGATGGTCATGGCGCTGCGCCGTAGCAGCATGCGTAGTTGCTCGGGCTGAAGTTGCGGGTTGATGGACAGCATCGCCGCCAGCAAGCCCGCGACCATGGGCGTGGCATAGGATGTGCCGCAATGCACTGCGCCGTTTTCGCCGGCGCTGGTGGTCGAGGCGTGGGCGCAAGCGGCGGCGGTGATGTCCACGCGCATGTCGATATTCGAGGAGCTGCGCTTGACCGCATAGCCCGGATCATCGACGGCAACCCCGGCGCGCTCGTTGCGCTGGTGCCCGCCGACCACCAGCAGTTGTTCGGTGATGAACGAAGAGGGCAGGCGGTATTCATCGGTGCCCGAGAACGAAGACCCATTGCCGGCGGAGTTCACCACCACCACGTCGGGATGCTCCTTGCGCAGCCAGAGGAAAAACTCTTCCAGCAGTTCCTCGTAACCGCTCATGGCGATGCCTGAGCGCAACAGCGAGTCGACTTCATCGCCTTTGACGTTTTTCGCGCCAACGCGGTGAATGCCCCAGCTCCAGTTGAGCACCCGCACGCCGTCCTCCACAAGGTTGACCGAGGCGGCGATGTTGGCGGTGATCCCGGCATCGGAGTTGCGCTCTACAATGACTTCGAAACCACCGCTGGCTTTGTCCAGACCCCGGAGAAAACCGGTGTTTCCACCGTCATCCCAGCGTGCGGCGAGAATGCCCGCGACGGTGGTGCCGTGGTTGTCTGGCGTATTCGCATCGCGCGCATAGACGCAGGTGCGCGGCATCGAGCAGCCGCCGAGGTAGTCGGCGAAATCGGCGGTGTCGAAATCCACGTTACGTTCGATCAGGCCGATGCGTACCGGTTGCGGCGGGGTGGGCGGTTGCCGCGCAGGAATGCGCCGCTGGTAGTAGTTCACCGCGTCGAGAAAGCGGTTGGCGGCCCATTCATCGGAGTCCAGGGCCGGCTTCTTCGGCTCTTCAGGGTGGGCGCTGGCTTGCTCGGCCTCTTCTGCCGCCGACTCCTCGATCACCACGGCATCGACACTGGTCTCGCTGCCCATCCGTAGCACCAGCGCGTCGCGCTGCACCAGATCCTTGGCGGGTAGCCGAAGCTGATACAGGTTCAGGGGAGCAATACTGCCGACGACCTTGGCGCCGTATTTTTGGGCGAGACGCTCAGCTTCCTGGCGCCCATCGTGATTTTCCTCGATCAACAGGCTCACCAGATCGACGTAGGTGCTCAAGCCGTCCATGTTCTTGGCGACTTCGTTCGGCCCGGCGGCCAATACGTGGCTGTTGCGCAGGCTCAGCCAGGCTGCATTGCTGACGCGCTGCCCGTCTTCAAGCCAAATAGGGCCGCTCTGATAGGCGGCGCTGTCCAGGCGCACGCGCAGGTTTTGCCCTTCGCGTTGGACAATGAGCGCGGGTAGCGTCTTTTCACCCAGTTTCAGTTGTGGCGTTTGAGTACCCAAGCCGTGCACCGTCAGGCACCAGTCCTGATGCTGGCTTTGCAGCAGGTCACCGCAGCGGTCCAGGCGTTCCAGGCGCAGCGGTTCTTGTGCGGCGGCCGCCGTGCTGGCGGCCAACGTGAGCAACGTAGCGAGGACAGCAGATCGTAAGGACATGAGTCAGGTTTCTTTGCCGAGGGGCCTGGTGTTCCGACTGCCCCGTGGCCTGTTTCGTTCAGCGCGAACAACAACGGTGACTGACTCACAGCATCCGGGGGAAAAACCGTTTCATCTGATCTGCTCGCCGAGAATTTCACCCTGAATTCTTGCCGCATCGCGTGCTGGGGGCAGTCCGAATACTCGTGCGTAATCGCGACTGAACTGTGTAGCGCTTTCGTAACCGACCTCCAATGCCGCGCTGGTAACGCTTTTGGCATGGGCGACCAGGAGTGTCCGAGCCTGAAGCAAGCGCACTCTTTTTTGGTACTGCAGAGGGCTCAACGCGGTCACGGCTTTGAAGTGACGGTGAAAGGCCGAAACGCTCATCGCAGCCCGTTGTGCCAGCGCTTCCACGCGAATGGACTCGGCAAATTCCCGGCGAATGTACTGGATCGCGAGGCTGACCCGAGCCATGGCGCTATCGGGTGCTGCGATATCACGCAGCATCCAGCCGTGAGGGCCTTGTAACACCCGGTAGAGGATCTCTCGTTCGTAAACGGGGGCAAGGGCCGCAATGTCTTCAGGCCGACTCATCAACCGCAGCATACGGACCCAGGCATCCATCAACTCGGGCGTGACTGAGGCTACCGAAAAGCCCGCATCCTTTTCGTATTGGCCGACAGGCTTTGGCAGGTCGGCGAGCAAAGTTGCCAGGACCGCCGGGTCGAGTGTCAGGCTGACCGCCAGGTAAGGCTCGCCGGACGCAGCGGGATGGACTTGGCCAACCGCTGGCAATTCGATGGACATGACGAAATAGGTCGCAGGGTCATAGTCCAGCGTACGGTCGCCGATGGTCATTGACTTACTGCCTTGCAGAATCAGGTTGATCATCGGTTCGTAAACGGCGGCCAGCAAATGCGCCGGGATTTCACCCTGGACCATGGCCAGGCGCGGTATGCCCGTTTCCGTGCGGCGGTTCTCGGCCCGAGCAGCCAGGGCGCGCAGTTCGTTGAGTGGGTTGGTCATGGGGGCCATCTGAACCCAGGCGGATGCGTCCACGCAAGCAAAAAGCAGAAACAGGCAGGATTCGAGCAGGAACGGCTGCGCTCGCTACCAAGGCGATGGTTACTGTGGTGACTCAACTCAGTGACAGTGGAGCAGCGAATGAGCGTGATCGCCATGCTGCTGTCCGAAGAAGGACGCTGGATCAATGCTCAGACGATCGAAGTCGCGGGCGGCTACAACATCTGAATAGCGAGGCTAGCGCATGCTTGATCATATTTTTATCTCAGTCAGCGACATTGAGCGTTCCATCCGTTTCTACACCGCGACACTGACCCCGCTGGGCATTACCGCGCGACTTGATTACGACGGCAAGGACGGACCGCCAGGCCACCCGGATCTCAAGGGCTTCGGCGCCAATGGGCGGATGTTTTTCTGGTTGCGCGAGGGCGTCGTCGAGGGGCGGGCCGTGCATGTCGGTTTCGTGGCGAGCAGCAAAGCCGAGGTCAACGCGGCGTATGCGGCGGCTATGGAAAATGGCGCTCATGACAACGGCGCACCCGGCGCACGTCTGCATTACGACCCCGATTACTACGCAGCCAATGTCCTTGACCCGGACGGCTACAGCCTCGAATTCGTCTACAAGAACTGGCAGCACAATCAATGAAAAAATTAATGATCTACGGCGCGACGGGCTACACCGGGCGCATGGCTGCCGAGCATGCCAAAGCGTTGGGGCTGGAATTTGTCATCGCCGGACGCAATGGCGAAAGGTTGCAGGCTCTGGCTGCTCAACTGAACGTCACGTACCGAGTGTTCAGCCCGGATATACACGCAGCACAATCCCTGGAAGGCATCAGCGTGCTGCTGAACTTCGCCGGGCCTTTTGCACAGACAGCGCACGCCCTGATGCAGGCCTGCATCAAGGCTGGGGTCGACTACCTGGATATCACTGCCGAGATCAACGTCTATCGGCAGGCCGAACAGCTTGGCGCACAGGCCGTCCAAGCGGGTGTCATGTTGCTGCCCGGCGTCGGCTGGGACGTGGTGCCGACAGACTGCCTGGCCATGCATGTCGCCCGTCGTGTACAGGATCCGCAGTCGCTGAAGATGGCGCTGCAGGTCGCAGGCTCCATGTCACGGGGATCGGCTTTGAGCGTCAGCGAGATCATCGGCGCGGGGCTCTTGGCGCGGGTGGACGGGTTACTGGTGGCAACACCCGACGCGCAGCCTCAGCACTTCGACTTTGGCGATGGCCCGGCACTGTGCGCGCCGCTGTCCTTCGGTGATCTGATCACCGCGTGGCATTCCACCGCTGTCCCGAATATCGCCATGTTCGTGAATATCACCGGTGATGCCTTTCCCGAAGGCGACCTGTCACAACTTCCCGACGGCCCAAGCGTTGAACAACGTGAGGCCAACCGCGCCCGCGCCGTGGCAGAAGTCACAGGGGCTGACGGCACGGTGGCGCGTTCAATGATCGAGACCGTCAACGGCTACACCTACACCCCCCTGGCGGCCGTGGAGGCTGCTCGGCGGGTGCTGGACGGTGAGCGGCGAGCAGGCTTTGAAACCCCGGGCCGGATGTTCGGTGTCGGTTTCGCCGAGACGATTGCAGGGACGACAATCACTGATTTATAGGGCGCTATAGCGCTCCACACGATCACCCTACGGCCTGCTTGCGATATCCCTTCGCCAGGTCCCGAGCCAGCACGACGAAATTGCGCAATGCGGGCGATTCGTTGTCCTGGCGGCAGACCAGCGTCAGCGGTGCGACAAGGCGGGGGCGGGCGCCCAGGATGCGACGGTAGACGACACTTTCCCGGTGAATGTCGCGCATCGAGGCCGGCACGACCGAGACACCCTCACCAGCCGCAACCAGGCTGACATTGGTCAGCATTCTTTCCACTTCGAAAGCGACTCGCGGTTCGAAGCCGACCGCCTCGCAGGCGCGCAACAGATTGGCGTACATCCCCGGCGCGCCGGGCCGACGAACCAGGATAAAGGGCTCGTCACGTATGGCCCGCAGGTCTACGGCATCGGGGTGCTCGGCCAATGCGGGGTGGCCCACCGGCAACACCATCAATAATTCCTCCACCAGCAGGCGATGGAACTCGATCCCGTCTGGTCGGCTGACCGGCGCACGAAGGATGCTCACGTCCAACTGGCCGGCGCTGGCACGTTCGGTCAAGCGACCGGCGTTGCCTTCGGCGAGCGTGATTGCCACCGCCGGGTACTGTTCGCGAAAGGCACGGATGATGCGCGGGATCAGCGGGTGTGCCGCGGCTGATGAGGTGAAACCAATTGCTAATGTGCCTTCCACGCCCTTGGCCACCCTTGCAGCCCGACGCGAACCGTCCTGCACGCGGGCCAGGATGGCCTTGGCCTCCTCCAGAAATACTGCGCCACCGGTGGTCAGGTCAGCGCCCTTGGGATGGCGTTTGAACAATTCGAATCCGAGTTCGGTTTCCAGCGCGCGGATCTGTTGGCTCAGCGGGGGTTGTTGCATGTTCAGGCGCGCGGCGGCGCGGGTGAAATGCCCTTCTTCGGCGACCATGACGAAATAGCGGAGATGGCGAAGTTCCATATAAACGGGAGTCCTGGTGGGGCGGGAGCAGACCGGTGGCGCAACTGCGGCTCTTGATCGGTTAGGATACGGGGCACTGAAGCGACTAAAACAACAATATTGCGCGACGGCCCATGATTTTAGCCAAGCTATACCGCAACGATACCCTGCTGATCCTGATCGCGATTGCCCTGGGCATATCGCTTGGTGTCGTGCAGCCGCAATGGGCGACGCGGATGAAGCCGCTGAGCGATGTTTTTCTCGGCGTGATCGGCCATGCGGTACCCCTGGTAATGTTCGTGCTGGTGTCTTCTGCGGTGGCGGGCTTCGGCGAGCGCGGGCAAAAGACGCGGTGTGCCAGCCGCGTGCTGGCTTACTTCCTGCTGATGACCGTGCTGTCGCTGATCACCGGGGCGGCACTGGCGATATTGCTGGCACCTGGCGTCGGCGGTGAGTCGCTCCCGGCTTCCATCGCGCGGCCGATCAGCGATCTGCCCTCGGCGGTGATGACCAGCCTGGCTCAGATAATGGCTCATACCGTCATTCTTCCCGTGTTGTTGGCTGCATTGGTGTTCGGCCTGGGGCTTGGCTATGCCGGTGATGCGGGCGAGCCGCTGCGGCGCAGGCTGGATGCGCTGGTCGGCTGGCTGCTGTGGGCGCTGCGCAAGGTGCTCAGATTCGCGCCACTGGCCGCCTTCGGGGCGATGGCCTTCACGGTGGGGCGCTATGGGCCAGCATCCGCTTGGTCGCTGCTCAAGTTCGTGGGCACTGTCTACTGCGCCTGTTTGTTGTTTGTCACCCTGGTGCTGGGCCTGACGGCGCGGTGCACCGGCCTGGGGTTATGGCGTCTCATCGTCTATATCAAGGCCGAACTTTGTCTGGTGGCCTTTACCGGCGCTTCGGTGGCGGCGGTGCCAGGGCTGATCGAAAAGCTCGAGCGGGCCGGATGCGATCAGCGGGTGGTGCGGCTGGTGCTCAGCACTGGCTACACCTTCAATCTCACCGGCTCGAATATCTACCTGACCTGTGCCCTGGTGTTTCTCGCCCAGGCCGCTGGGGTAGTGCTGGATGGACCGCTTCTGGTAATGCTGTTGTTGGTGACGCTTGTGACCTCGATGGGCTCGACCAGCGCGGCTGGCTCTGCCTTTTTGACGCTTGCCGCCACGGTGGCCGGCCTGAATCTGGTGCCGCTGGAAAACCTCGGGCTCCTGCTCGGTGTCGAGCGATTGATGAAATGCCGATCACTGACCAACGTGATCGGCAACAGCCTGGCGTGTGTGGTGATCTCGGCCTGGAGTGGTGCGCTTGACCGCTTGGCCCTGCGCGAGGCGCTGATGCCCGGGAGGAAGGCGACGCTTCCCGACGCTGTGGCCGGGAAGCGCTAGGGCTCAGTTCTTCAGCAGTGCGCCAAAGGCATTGTCCAGGCTGGTCTCGGCCTTCGCCAGCCGCTCACGGCGACCATTGGCCCAGTGCTGATCACCGGCCAGCGCGTCGTTCGCTTCCTTGAGCATGCGCTTGACTTCGGCCGGTTGCGGGCCGCCCGTGCCGACGCGGGTCTTGACCATGTTCTGCGGCGACAAAGTGGCCCGGAAAGCTGGCTCAGTCAGCGGCAGGGTGCGGGTCTTCCAGTTGTACTTCTGCGCCGCTTTGGTGAACAGTTGCTGCGCCTCGGCGTAGGGGAAGTTGGCTGGCACGAAACCTTCCTTGCGCGCATGGCCTACCACCAGCGAGGCGAAACTGTGACCGATACGGAAGGGCACCTTGTGCTCGCGCTCCAGGGTGTCGGCCAGCTCCATCGAGGTGGTCCATTCGCCTTCCAGTTCCTCCAGCGCACGCTGCGGATTGATCACCAGCGCATCCAGGACCTGGCGCGTGCGGACGAACATCTGCTGCGCATTATCGAACAGCCCGAGTGCGTCGAAGGCGAACTTGTAGTCGGTCATGCCGGTGGTCACGTTGTGCGCACGCAGAGTGACGGTCTGGGCAAGACCGACCACATCAGTGGCCGATTCCCGCGCGCGCATGATCAGGCCCGGGTTGCGCTTCTGCGGCATGGCGCTGCTGGTGTAGGTGGCGCCTTCCTCAAGCAACAGCCAGGGCCGAATCTGATGATATTGCGTATGGATGTCGCCCAGCATCGCGCCGATACGAATCGCCGAGGATGAGGCAATCCCGGCCGCCTCAATAGGAATGTCATAGGTCGAGACCTGTCCGGCATCCAGCGAGTTTTCCCGGACGCCATCGAAACCGAGCAATTCGGCCAGGCGTTCACGGTTGAGTGGCCAGCCGGAATTGGCCAGCACCGCCGTGCCCATAGGGCTGAGATTCAGACGCTCATACAGCTCGCGTATACGCTGGGCGTCGCGCTCGAACGCGGCCTCATAAGCCAGCAGGTAATGGGCGTAGGTGATCGGCTGCGCCTGCACGCCATTGGTGTAGGCGGGGATCAGCGTATCGACATTGTCCTTCGCCAGCTTCAGCAGTTGCGCGCGAGTGTCATTCATCGCGTCGGTGTAATCCAGCAGTTGGCTGCGCAATGTCGCGAGGCGGTAGGTGGCGTACATGTCCTGGCGACTGCGGCCGGAGTGAATCAGCGAGGCCTGCGGGCCGATCTTGTCGATCATGATGCGCTCGATCTGTAGCACGTCGCTGGGCTTCTTGCCGTCGGGTTTGCCGGCCTGATCAATCACGTACTGAACGCCGCGGGCGATCTCTTGCCCTTGTTGGCGGCTGACGATGTCTTCTTCAGTCAGCATGACGATGGACGCCTTGTTGATCCGGTTGACCCAGGTGAACTGGTTGTCGTGCTTGCTGTGCTTGGCACCAGCACGATCGACCGTCGCGCCAATCTTCGCCGCCTCGGCCGCGCATTCGGCTGTGGTGCGGCAGGGCAGGTCGGCAGTGTCTGCCGCCTGTGCGCTCAGCTGGGTGGTGGCCAGGGCGCACGCCACGGCCAGGCAAAGCAGTGTTTTTCGCAAAGTCATGATCAATATCCTGTTCAGCAAAACCGTTGCCCGCTCGGGCAACGGTGCGGTGTGGGCGGGCGTTAGAGCAGCGACAACGTGTAGCTGAGGATGAAGCGGGTCTGATCGATGTCATTACCCGTGCTTCGGTAGGTGCCGTTGCGCAGCTTCACGCCGAAGTTCTTCAACGCGCCTTGCTGGAACACGTAGCCGATGTCGGTATTGCGTTCCCACTCACGACCGTCGCGTCCGCCAGGGCCGTCGAAATCGTCGCCCCGCACATAGCGGGTCATGAAGCTCAACCCAGGCATGCCCACGGCCGCGAAGTCGTAGTCGTAGCGCAACTGCCAGGACTTCTCGCCGGGGCTGGCGAAGTCCGGCGAGATCATCACGTAGTTCACCAGATACGAATTGGTGCCATTGATATGCGGAAAACCCGTCTCGCCACTCATCTTCTGGTACGCCGCCCCGAACGCGTGACCGCCAAGCTCATAGGTGAACTTGGCGCCAAAGGCATCGTTGTCGACGTTGGTGTTTCCGGCCTCGGTGGAACGGGCGAAGCGCAGATCGCTCTTGAACGCCTGGTCCTCGCCCAGCGCCAGCACGTGCGCCAGGTTGAAGATGTGCTGCTTGTAGTTCTGATCCAGATGGCCGTAGTGATAGCCCGTGGTCAGTTTGGGCGTCCAACGATAACTGGCGCTGGCGAAATCGAACCGGTCACTGGCCTGACCGCCGCTGATGCCCTTGCCGGCCACCAGCATGTCCTCATTAGCGGGGGAGTTGCGCAGGCTGTTCTGGGTCAGGCGCCCCGCGTTCAGCGTCAGCCCGCTGATTTCCCGCGAGGTCAGCATCCCGCCGCGAAAAGTCTGCGGCAGCAGGCGCGAGTCGTTGGGCAGCACGGTCGGCAGCTTCGGCACCAACGTGCCGGCGTACAGCGTGCTTTTCGAATAACGCGCCTTGGCTGTCACGCCCAGCTGGCTGTACTCATCCGGTGCCTTGTCATCGCCGACCGGCAACAGGCCAGAGTTCTGCCGGTCCGGCCCCGAGTCGAGCTTTACCCCCAGCAGGCCAATCGCATCGATACCGAACCCCACCGGCCCTTCGGTGAATCCGGACTCGTAGTTCAATAGAAAGCCCTGCGCCCATTCTTCGCGTTTCGACTGGTTGGCGTCTTCCTGTCGGTAATCGGCGTTGAAGTAGAAATTGCGCAGTTCCAGCGATGCCTTGCTGTCCGCAAGAAAGTCGGCCATGACCACACCCGGCAAACCCGCGCCCAGCGTAGCGGTCGCAATTGCCGCGGCGAGCGGCTTCGGTGACCTGTGCATTGATGTCTCCTGATTATTTTTATTGGAGGTGGACGCCGCAGATAGAAGGCCACGCAGCGTCCGGGCGAATGCTAGTCACCAGTGCGAGGGAATTGAAAATATATGTTATGTACTGAGTTCAGATGTTTTGCGTATGGGCGGGGCAAGTTAGGGTTTTTTGCGGGCTACTTACCGTGCTCAATATTCATGTGTCGTTGGGGTTTGGGAAGCCAAGGACTGGCTTGCGAAATCGCACCGCTGGACGTGCCAGCGATCGGGAACGCCGGTCCTGATTGACGCTGGGCAGCTAACGTCCGCTAGGGTTGAAAGCCTTCGTTTCTATCGTCGACTCACGTCGCACTTGAGTCCGAGACACGTGCAGTTCGCACAAATAACGCGTGCACCTTCTCCCAGAAATTCCCCCCGAGTACAAAAAAGCTGCCAATCAGCATGACGTCACCCAGCAATTGGGCCTGCCAGAGGTTCGGTCTGAGACCTGGCCAGAAGGCATCGACGTAAGGCTCGAGGAATGAGGAGATCAACGGCAAGCAGAACATCACGATGCCGATTCGATGACGAACCGGGCCAACTTCGTCCTTCATGGAAGGCACAAGCCCGGACACGTAACCGACCAAGCTGCCCTTCAACTGCTGGAAGCCGGCCTTGCCCATGACGGCGATGACGAGAATCAGCAGGACTTTGTTGCTGATAAACAGGACCCCAGTCAGCGCTGCGATCTTTGATCCAGGCACATCGAGCGCCGCCGCGACTGGCACCATCAGCCAGGAGCCTAGCATCAGACAAATGATGGCTATACCCAGTTTGAAGCGCCATTTAGCGGTATGGGGGGAGTTCATGGCTGCCGTACCTTTTTGACGGGTCTTATCAAATATAACGATGCTGAAAAGCTTAGCAGTCTGCGGGCGATCAGGGCGTCTATGCTCCTGTAATCTTCCTTGACTGGAAAAAACGCATGCATCTGACGCGATCGGGCCAACTGCTAGTGTTTGGAGTGCTCGGCTTGAGCGGCTGCGTGCGCCTGGGGCCAGACTTTCAGTCACCGAGGGAGGCGTGGCCAGGACACTGGACAACTCCTGCCCTTGAGCAAGTCAGCCAACGCAGCCGGGCCCCGGACTTTCGTCAATGGTGGCAAGTTTTCGGCGACCCGGTCCTCAATCGTCTGATTGCCGAGGCGGATGCCAACAATTCAGACCTTAAAGTTGCCGGTCTGCGGGTGATTGAGGCACGGGCCCAGCTGGGTATTGCCCAAAGCGGGCGTTACCCACAACTGCAGCAAGCCAGCGCCGACAGTCTGTACTTCAACCGTCAGCAATCCGGCGGAAGTAGTCCGCAAAACAGTCATTTCTGGCAATACAGTGCGGGGTTCGACATTGGTTGGGAACTGGACTTCTGGGGGCGCTTCAGTCGCGCCATTGAATCATCCGATGCCAGTTACTTCGCCGCCCAGGCCAATTTCGAAGACGGGCTGGTTCTGCTACGCGCCCAACTGGCCAGTACTTACTTTTCGCTGCGTACCACCGAAGCACGTTTGCGCGTGGCCAAGGAAAACGCCAAACAGCAAAAGCGTAACTTCGAGATAACCGAGAAGCTGTTCAAGAGCGGCCAGAATGCAGAGCTCGACTTGCAACAAGCCAGAACCCAATACCTGGGCACCCTCAGTACCATCCCCAACTTCGAGGATCAGGTTCTGCGTACCCGTAATTCTTTGGCGGTACTGATTGGACGGCCGCCCGGCGCTCTGCCGCAACTGGTCGAAAATGAAGGATGGATTCCGCTGGTGGACCGTACCGTGCTGCAGGATGTACCGGCCAACCTGCTGCTGCGCAGGCCCGACGTGCGTGCCGCTGAACTCAATGTCGCGGCCCAGTCGGCCCTGATCGGCGTGGCCGAAACCGATTTCTATCCGTCGCTGACCTTGCTGGGCAGCATCGTTTGGACGACTGATACGCTCAATGGCACCCCCAGGAGTCTGGACCTGATCGGTGGCCCGAGTCTGCGCTGGAATCTGTTCGATCACGGCCAGATCAGTAACAACGTGCGCGTGCAGGATGCGCGGTTGCAGCAACTGATCGAAGGGTACCGCGAAAAGGTGCGCCAAGCGGCACGCGAGGCAGATGACGCAGCCAATGGACTGATCAAGTCCCTGGAGCGCGAAGCAATCCTGCGCGAGGCCGAAGTCGCCGCCAAGCGGTCACTGGTGCTGGCCAACGCCCTGTATCGGGAAGGGTATTCAGACTTCCAGCGAGTGCTTGACTCGCAACGCGCACTGCTGGAGCAACAGGACAATTACCTGGTCAGCCGAAGCAATGCCGTCAGCAATGTGATTGCCCTATACAAAGCGTTGGGCGGCGGTTGGTACAGCGGCCAACCGAAAGTCGCCCCTGCCACCCGCCAGCAAATGGAAGGGCGCACGGACTGGGGCAACTTGCTGGATGAGCCTTCAGCAGCGGAACCGAAAAAGGTCAACAATCATGAGTGAAGCCGCGCAGTCTTCCACCGATGCCTCTTCCCCCGAGGCGCCAGAACCGCCAGTTGAATCCGGCTCAAAAGGCATCAAGTGGGTACTGATCTTGATCACACTGAGTCTGGTCTGGTACTTGTTGGCGGACCGCTTCACGCCTTATACGCAACAGGCTCGAGTCGGTGCTTTTGTGATACCGGTGGCTGCGGAAGTGGCTGGTCGAGTCATCCGCGTCAACGTGCGTAACAATCAGGACGTCAAGGCGGGAGACGTGCTGTTCGAAGTGGATCCTCAGCCATATCAGATTGCCGTCGACCGTGCGCATGCAGATCTTGAGTCCACCCGCCGACAGATCGGTGCCAGCACCGCCGGCATAGCCGCGGCACAAGCCAATTTGCGAGCGGCCCAGGCGAATGAACTCAAGGCGCGGCAGGACAACCAGCGGCTCGAGAGTTTGTACCGCGAAGACCCAGGCACCATTTCCGTACGCTTGCTCGAAGTATCTCGCGCCAACTACCAACAAGCGGTCAGCCAGGTCGCCGCCGCCCGTGCCGAGGTCCAGCGCGCGCGCGAGCAAGAAGGTGGCAGTGCGGAAAACAACGCTTTGCTGCGCAGCGCCGCCACCGCGTTGTCGAAAGCAGAACTGGACCTGGCTAATACACAGATTCGCGCACGTTCGGCAGGTTTGATCACCGATCTACGCACCGACGCGGGGCAGTTCGCAGCCATCGGCAGCCCAGTCATGACCCTGATCGCCATCCATGATGTGTGGATCAGCGCAGACATGACCGAAAACAACCTCGGTCTGGTCAAGCCCCAGACACCGGTGGCGATCGTCCTGGATGCATTGCCAGGCGAAGTGTTCGACGGGCGTGTACGCAGTGTCGGCTACGGCGTCAGCGTGGGTCCGACGACAGCGCCCGGTACATTGCCAACTGTGCAGAACAGCCGGGACTGGCTTCGTCCGGCACAGCGTTTTCCGGTGATCATCGAATTTTCCGAGGATTCAATGGCCAGGCTGCGTGACACTCGCGCGATACGTGCCGGTGGCCAAGCCGAGGTCATGGCTTTCCCCTCTCAAGGCAACCCGCTGAATCCACTGGGCCGCATATTTCTGAGGCTGATGAGTTGGCTGTCTTATGTCTACTAAGCGGACGCCGAGGACTCAGCGGGCGTTGCGCCTGGCTACAGGCACCGCGCTGTGCCTTGCGGTCAGCTTCGGCGTAGCCTTGCCGATTCCCTTTATCGCGCCCGTGCTTGCGGTACTTTTGATTTCCACCCTCAATCGTCCGTTGCAACTCAAGGCTGGACTGACACTGGCCCTGGTCGCGATGTTGACCACCGGTGTAGGCCTATTGCTTATCCCAATCCTGCGCTACTACCCGTTCAGCGGCGTTCTCCTGGTCGGCGTGAGCCTGTTCCTGGTTTTTCGATCGGGTCTGCGTGGCGGCAATAACCTGATCGTCACGTTTCTGGTGATCGGCCTGACCATGATCTCGTCAGCTGGCTTCGTCGATTTTGACTTGGCGATGATGATCATCGGTGCATTGGTTAAAGGCTTGATCCTCGCTGTCATCGTGCTGGCGATAAGTCATTGGCTGTTTCCCGAGTCAGCCAATACTCCGTCACCACCTGCGGCCCCGGCCTTGCGGGCGGAAGACGTCGACAGGGTTGCGCTACGGGCAGCGCTGATTGTATTACCAGCGTTTCTGGTGGCCCTGATTGATCCGGCCACTTACCTGCCCATTGTCTTGAAAGCGGTCAGCCTGGGTCAGCAGAGCTCCACAACGACGTCGCGTAATGCCGCTCGAGAATTGATTGGCTCGACCTTGTTGGGAGGCCTGCTGGCGGTATTGTTCTGGTGTGCACTGAGCCTCTTTGTACATCTATGGATGTTCTTCCTTTGGATGCTGCTGTTCGGCCTCATGCTGGCGCGCAAGCTATATGGGCTAAGCCCTACACGGTTAAGCCCAGGGTTCTGGCTCAACAGCCTGATCACCCTGATTATTCTGCTGGGCCAGTCGGTTCAAGACAGTATTGCAGGCAAGGACGTCTACACGGCGTTTGCCGTGCGCATGGGACTGTTCATTCTCGTGACGCTGTATGCCTGCCTGATGGTGCATATTCTGGATCAGCGACAACCAGGGCGGGCTCAAGAATTAATCTGATTGGATGAAACGCTTCAGGGGCGATTCTTGCGGTGAAATCCTCAGAAATCAGGGGAAAGGGTGGCAAAAGCGTTTACTCACTTTGGGGCGATGCAGACTGCCGGTCGTGAAAGTCCACTATCGACTCATACTGTTTTAAACCGCAGGTCTTGAACTGCTCGGCGGTGTTTTCACACAGCCTGGACCCCCTGCTGCCGGCTGTGACAGGCAGCAAGGGGCCAATCTCTCTCGTGCGCTGCGTCGGCAGCCGTGGCAGCACATCTATGAGATAGGCATACGGATCATGCCCATGCATGCGTGCTTAGATATCCAGGCAAATTTTGCCGAAATGCTGGTTGGTTTCCTGATACTTGAACGCTTCGACAATCTCGCTCATAGGGAAATGACGATCAATAATCGGGCGCATGCCATTAGCATTGATGGCTCGGATCATGTCCTGCTGCTGGCTGCGGCTACCCACCAATACACCCTGCAGACGCACTTGCTTGATCAGTGCCGGTACAAAATTCATTGCACCGCTTACGCCACTCAATATGCCGATGACGGAGATGTGACCAGCAACCCGAATGGCACTCATCGATTGCTCAAGCGTCGCAGGGCCGCCGACTTCGATGATGTGGTCAACACCACGGCCACCCGTTAGCGCGCGTGCAGTTTCACCCCAGTTGAGGTCTTTGCGGTAATTGATCACATGATCAGCGCCTAGCGCTTTCAGACGTTCAAGTTTTTCGTCGCTTGAAGAGGTCGCAATAACGGTAGCGCCGGCCATTTTAGCGAACTGCAGGGCGAAAATTGAAACGCCACCAGTGCCTTGGACGAGCACGGTGTCGCCCGGCTTGAGTGAGTCATCGGCCATCAGGGCGCGCCATGCAGTCAGGCCAGCGGTGGTAAGCGTCGACGCTTCAGCATGGCTGTAGCCAATAGGCGCGAGGGTGAACGATGTGGCGTTGGCCGTTACTTGCTCACGAGCGTAGCCGTCAATGCCATCACCTGGCACGCTGACAAAGCCTTCAACCAGTGGCGTACCGTTGATCCATTCCGGGAAGAAAGTGCTGACGACCGAGTCACCTACCTTGAATTCAGTGACATCTGGGCCGACAGCAATGACTTCACCTGCACCATCGGCCATGGGGATGCGTTTTTCGCTAGGGCCCCACATACCGCTGACCACCGCGAAGTCGTGGTAGTTGAGCGAGTTTGCATGAAGACGGACGGTGATTTCGCCACGCGCTGCGGCTCGGACTTCGCTGCTGCCAACCACAACCTTTTCATAGCCGCCACCAGGTTCAACGAAGATAGTTTTGCTGCTCATAGGGGTTCCCTCATGCTTTCTCATTACGCGAAATAACGAAATGAATGTTTAAAAATTACAATTCGATGATCAGCCTAGCCGCAAAGTCATTAATCGCCTGCTCATTGCGCCGGTAGTAAGTCCATTTTCCGATGCGGGTGGTCAGGACGAAGCCTGCACGTTGCAAGATAGCTAAATGTGCAGACGCCGTAGAAGGTGAAAGCCCGGCCTTGTGCTGCAAATGGGTGACGCAAACGCCTATCGCAGGATCGCCATGATCCTGAGGGGGGAAATTACTGAGTGGGTCTTTGAGCCACTCCATCATTTGCATGCGAGTGTCATTGCCCAGGGCTTTGAGCTGTTCGAGTATCATGGGCGGCAATGCTACGCTTTTTTACGAAATGTTCAATAAGTAATCTATGCTCCCGCGCAAAGGGTTGAAATCAAAAACGCATCCAGCTGAATCGACCCCGCTATTTGTAGACGCATTGAATGACTGCTTGGACTACCCCGCTCCGGTAGACATCCCCGGTCTATGCCTGAACGACTGCTTCTAGCCGCAAGCCGCCTCTCGCAATCAACGGTTCTCGCTGTTTTTCACTCGAAGTTTGAGCGGAGCGACAGTAAGACAAAATAAAACAAACCCGACACAAGATTCCGGGTTTGTTTTATTGGCAGGATGCTTACCCGCTATCGCGGATCCACGTTATCCAACACCAGGTTCGCCAGCAACGCACTCAGTTCGATCAGGTGCTGAATGCCGAGGGCAGCGTGACGTCGTGAACCATCCAGCTCGAAGCCAGGTCGCTAACCATTGCATCGGCTGAGGCCAGGGTCTCGCTAAGCAACGAACCATGCTCCCAGGAGCGCGTACATTTCGTGGCGAAAGCTTGACGACGCTCGGAGACGCTGCTGTCGTAAGCCGGGTGATCTCTGTTCAGAAATGGCCTGTCGACTGACTAGGCCTGGACAGTTACGCTGACGTTTTTCACCGGCACGGATGAACTTATGCCAGAGGTTTACCAAGGAAGCTGCCTGTGCGCAGCCGTCAGTTATGAACTACTCGCCCCACCGAAAGCAGTGAGTCATTGTTACTGCAGCCAGTGTCGCAAAAGTCACGGAGCAGCGTTTGCTTCCTACGGCAGCGTTCCGCGTAACGCGCTTCGAATACTCAGTGGCGCCACCAGCATCAAAACCTATGCATCTTCACGGACGGTATTACGGGAGTTCTGCGTGCAGTGCGGTTCGACGTTGTTCTGGTCTCGATCTCAAGGGGAGTTTGCCTGCTGGGTTTCGGTAGCACTGGGTACCCTCGATACGCCTTTTCTGCCTCAAAAGCAGAAAGACGTTCATTTCGATAGCGCAGCTCCTTGGTACACACTGTCGCAGGAACGCTTGGGCAGCCAGTAAAGTCATCAATATCGATATGTCTCACGCTGGGAAGGTGAGAGGGTATGCGCCTTTTGCTTGGCCGGGATAGGCCAAGCGCTCCGATTCAACTTTGGGTTTCTACGATCCTGAGCCAAGGCCAGCGAGCCTGATAACTTTTCGCCTTCTGATCGAACAGATCTGGCTTGGGATTCTTTGGGTTGATGCGAAGGAGACCTTGCTCGGTGTCGGCCAGGCCGTTGGGGGCATAAACTTCGCCAGTTTCTATATCCAAACCAATGCAGGTACCCGAAACCAGGTAGCGATCAACTCCATCTTTAGCCGACTGAAGCTGGGGATAGTCCGCTCCAAACCGCTGGCGGTACCACAGGTGAACGCGAGCCTGATTCTTGATCTCAACGTTCACTCCAAGGTCTTGGAAGAGACGCTGAGCTGAGGTGATGACCTCATTCTCAGCGTCCCAGGACAGATCACTGTCGAAGTAAAAAACGTCGTAATCCTTCACCCCCCAGGCGGGCGGCAGCTGTGACTGATGATTCCAGACGGCTTGGAACAGGCAGCCTGCAGTGAGCATGCATTGATTCAAACCGAGTGAAGGTAGGCGTGAGGTGATTTCCGCATTTATTGGATTGGCCATTGCTATCCTGACCAACCTTTCGACAGTCAATGTCATTTTCGTCCCTTTGGAATCGATCTAGTGCTGGCGACCGGCAATACATCATCGCTTGGTAAAATTTCTCCAATGACGGCGTTTCCACACACTCTGGGCCAAGAGCGGTCATTGGTGACGGGGCTACAAACCGGGCTGTCGATGCCGGGCATAGAGAATTGAACCACCCACTCCGGACGTTCCCCTAGCTTGCAGTTCAAACGTATCCGGATACCCCTTGATCAGTTCACTGAGCTTTTTATAACCATGGGTGCGAGGGTCGAATTCAGGTCTCAATTTGCTGATGTTGGTGCCCAGCGCACCCAGGTGAACCCAGCCATCCTCGTCGGCAATGTCATCCAATATCTTTGCAATAAAACTTACGGGTGCCTTGGGTAGTTTTTTCGCCTCGGGCGTACTGGCGACATTAACGGTCTCAATTTCGGCGAGTGGCTCGGGTTCGGGGCGATCATGTCCATTGCTTGCAGCAACAAGCGCTTCACCGCGCAACAATTCGGTATAGATAAACTTGTCGCAGGCCGACACGAACGGCCTCGGGGTTTTTTCTTCACCAAACCCGTAGACCGTCAAACCTTCCTCTCGTAACCGCGATGCGAGTCGGGTGAAGTCACTGTCGCTCGAGACCAGGCAGAAACCGTCGAAGCGGCGGGTGTATAGCAGGTCCATTGCGTCGATGATCAACGCACTGTCTGTTGCGTTCTTACCTTTGGTATACGCGAACTGTTGAATAGGCTGAATCGAATGGTCGAGCAGCACCTTTTTCCATCCGCCCAACTGAGGGCCAGTCCAGTCGCCATAGATACGCTTGACGTTGGCGACACCATACTTGGCGATTTCTTCGAATAAACCTTCAACAATTGCCGCGGCGGCGTTGTCGGCGTCGATTAACACTGCCAAGTGTTTTTGCGTGACGGTGGGTGCGTGGATGGCCATAGGTCGTCCTCGAGTTGAGGACTTAAACATACCGTTAAAGCAACGACGAACAAAAGGGGCGCCGCTGCCAGAGGGCATGAAACAGTGGGCGGCTGCGACAACAGGGGAAACCTATGGGCCAGGAAATGAGCCGGGTAATCAGGAGTCCGGGATGCTGATGCTGTTATCCGAGTTACTGAGAAGGCGAATACGACCGTAGTACCTGAGAAACCATGGAACAACGGGCCTAGTCCTGTGAAGATGGTTTTTCATCCTGAAGGGTGCCCACCAGGGGCACCGTTTCAGTTCTATCGCAAGACGCCAGACTCAAACCAAGTCTTCAGGCTGCATGGTCAGAATGATTTTCCCGACGTTCTTGCAAGATTCCATCCGGCGATGTGCATCGGCGGCCCGTGATAGGGGGAACGTGCTGTCAACGACAGGCTCGAGGCTTGCAGCACCATCGAAGCGATCAAGCCAATGCTCACGGAAGCGCCTGATCATGTCGTGCTTCTCCGGCTGCGTGCGGGACTTCATGACCGTGCCAATGATTTGCAAGTGACGGTAGAGGATATGCTCCAGCTCTATAGTTACTTTGCCGCCACCGCCGAGGATGCCAACCTGAATCAGGCGGCCGCCATGCGCAAGGGACGCGACGTTGCGTGCGAAGTAGGGCTCGCCGACGAAGTCGATGACGATATCGACGCCTCGACCGTTGGTTTTATCGGCAATGACTTCGGCGAAGTTCTGTGTCTTATAGTCAATCGCGACATCTGCCCCCAAGTGTTCGACGCGAGACAACTTGCTGCCTTCAGTTGTCGCATACACCGTGGCGCCTGTGGCGTAAGCCAGCTGCACGGCGGCAGACCCAACGCCTCCAGCAGCAGCGTGAATCAGCACCGAGTCGCTGGCCTTGAGCCGAGCCAGATGCATCATCGCTTCATGGGCGGTGACGAAGACCTCCGGAATTGCTGCCGCGTGCACATAGTCCAGCTGGGCAGGGATGTGCATGGCCATGCGGTAGTCGATTCGAGCCAGTTCGGCATAGGCGCCGCCTCCAACAACGCCCATCACTCGATCACCCACCTCAAATCCGATCACCTCACTGCCTGCATCGATCACCTCTCCGGCGATCTCCAGCCCGATGATCGGGGAGTCACCGAAATTAGGATGGCCATAGCCACCCGTTCGATGAGTCAGATCCGCACGGTTTACCCCCGCGGCATAGACACGCACTAGCAGGTCGGTAGGACGCACTTCAGGAGTGGCAACCTCTGCGAGTTCCAGAACGTCTGCGGCACCAAATTCTCTGATGTTGATGGCTTTCATGCTTGGTTGTTCTCCGATTCGGTAAACGTGGCGTTGGCGATAGCAGACGCGGTAATGGCGCCAGGGAATCCCACGTAGAAAGCCAGGTGCGTGATCGCCGCTGCAATTTCGTCATGGTTAACGCCATTGCCCACCGCCCGGCGTAAATGAGCGGGCAATTCTTCCGAGTGGCTCCCGGCGATCAATGCGGCCACGGTGATCAGGCTGCGGTCGCGGGGGGACAATGCCGGATCGCTCCAGATCTGCGGATAAAGCGTTGAGTCGACGAACTGCGACAACTTGGGAGTGAATGCGCGCGCCGCTTCGCGGGGACTGCTGAAATTGATCTTGGACATGGGAATTACCCTTAAACCTGGCTGATGAATTTGTGGGTCAGATAGTGCTCGATGCCTTCAATGCCGCCTTCCGAGCCATGACCGCTTTCTTTCATGCCGCCGAACGGAAGCTCGGTGGCGACGATGCGGTATTGGTTGATCCCGATCATTCCGGCCTCCAATCCGTCAGCGACGTCAATCGCGGTTCGCGCACTGGATGTGAATGCGTACGCTGAGAGCCCGTAGGGCAGGCGGTTCGCTTCTTTCAGTCCATCCGCCAATTCATCGAACGGCATCAGCACTGCGATCGGGCCAAAGGGTTCTTCGTGCATGACTCGGGCGTTCAGCGGCACATCCGCCAGAACGGTGGGCTGGAAGAAGAAGCCTTCACGTGACAAGGCTTCGCCCCCGACCAATACCCGAGCACCTTTCTCGACGGCATCGGCCACCAGTTCTTCCATCTTTGCCAATTGCCTTGGGTTGGCCAAAGGGCCCACTTGAGTGTCTGGATGCAGGCCATCACCGATTCTCAGGGCTTTGGTTGCAGCGACAAAATGATCGACAAAAGCTTGATAGGCACCGCGCTGGATCAGAAAACGAGTGGATGAAATGCACACCTGTCCGGTCCCGCGAAACCGATTCGCGACACCTTCGGTTGCAGCCTTTTCAATATCTGCATCTTCGAATACGAGCACGGGGCCGTGCCCACCCAACTCAAGGGTGATGGGCTTAACGCCTTCGGCAGCTCGGGCAGATAGCAGGCGACCGATGGGCACTGAGCCGGTAAAGGTGACTTTGCGAATGATCGGTGAGGCGATCAGATGGCTGGACACTTGATCCGGTACGCCGAAGACCACCTGCAGCACCCCTTTGGGCAAGCCTGCGTCGTCGAGCGCACGAGCCAGGGCCAGCGCTGTGGAAGGACTTTCTTCACCTGGCTTGAGGATAACGCTGCACCCGGCGGCCAAGGCTGCCGAGAGCTTGCGGGCTGGAGTAATGGCCGGGAAGTTCCAGGGTGTGAACGCTGCCACTGGGCCGATGGCCTGGCGTTTGACCAGTTGCAGTACGCCAGGACGGTTGGCGGGTACCACGCGGCCATCAATACGCCGGGCACTCTCGGCGAACCACTCGAAGTATTCCGCCGCACGTATCACTTCATCCATGCTTTCACCCAGCGGCTTGCCTTCTTCCAGTGTCATTTGCGCGGCGATGTGCGGTGCTCGTTCAATGATCAGGTCGGCGGCCCGCTTGAGGATTTTTGCGCGTTTGTCAGGTACGGTCTGGCGCCATTGTTCGAAGCTCAGTCGAGCCACCTCAAGGGCGTTATCAAGGTCACCTGCGGTGGCGAGGGGGACGCGCCCGATCATCCGTCCGGTTGCCGGGTTAACGACAGCAGCAGTGTCGCGCCCTTGGTCACTGATCCATTCACCACCGATGAAAAGATAAAGCGGGTCGTAGGGAGTGTTCATGATGTGGCCTTCATTTGGTTGTCAGGGTTTGGTATGACGCTCGGCGCCTGAGTGGCTTTGCCGCAGGCCTGTTGAGGCGGCCTGTGCAACCAAGTCTATGGAAGGCGACACCGTTGATTTAGTCGGCCCAGAGGGAATCATTGTTGTCAGCAGAGGTAATATCGAGCATCGGGCCGAGCGTGTAGCATCATGGAAAAATGCGTGTTGTCACGGGTATGCGTCAGATCTGAAGGAAGGTCGCAATGGATAAGCTTTCGAACATGTCGGTCTACATAAAGGTTGTCGAGATGGGCAGTTTCACTGCCGTGGCAAATCATCTGGACTCCACAGTAGGTAACGTATCGCGTGCTGTTTCTGCGCTCGAAAATGTGCTCGATGCGCGTCTGTTGCAGCGCTCGACCCGGCGCCTGTCGGTCACTGATGCGGGGCGGCGGTTCTATGAGCGGTGCACGAAAATTCTGGCTGATCTTGAGAGTGCGGAAGCCGAAGCAAGCAACGCGGCCTTGCAGCCCAGGGGAACACTCCGTGTGCATTGTGTACCTGGACTGGCTCGGCATCTGGTCACGGGGGCCGTGCTGGAATACCGCAAACATTTTCCGGATGTCACTGTGGATCTATTGCTTTCCCAGCGTATGCCTAACCTGCTTGAAGACCAGCTCGATGTCTCGATTCTGATTGCCCGAACGCTGCCTGATTCGGCGTATGTCAGCCAAAAGATCGGTGTCAGCCATTGCGTTCTGGTGGCGTCACCAGACTATCTGGCTCGACATGCGCCGCCCGTGACGCCGAAGGATCTCGATGATCACCAGTGTCTGCTGCTGGGCACCGTGGACTATGTCAGGGATGAGTGGCAACTGAAGAGCAAGGCGGGCGACGCGACATTTGTCCCTGCCGGGCCAAGTTTCAGCGTGAACGATATGGATGCGATGGCGGTGGCTATTCGGGAGGGGGCTGGAATTGGGTTGCTGGCCGGGTTTACGGCCGTCGAGGATTTGCGCTCCGGGAAGCTGGTGCGGGTTCTGCCTGACTTCCATACGTATGAGCGCAACGTCTATGCCATCTACAACTCACGACAGTTTGTCGATGCAAAAATCACCCGCTTCATCGACACGTTAAAGGATCGGGTTGGTCGTCAATTGGCAGCCACCGCTCAGGAGCTCATCCATTGACATCAGTATTTTCACCTCGACAAGACAACATTCGAGCAACTCGCCTAAGCGCAAGGATATGTAGCCCCCCAAAAAACACCACCGGTAGCATCGGCTGGCCAATACCCAATAGTGAATTAAGCTATGAGGGCTGACCGCCTCCCGGCTCAAGTCGCTTTCAGGACACGTTAAGTCGTCTGTGTGCAATCGCCGCCCCCCGGGAGTGGCAAGCTGTAACGATGCCCCGGACCTGGTGCGCCTAGACACTTGGCCGGAGAGCGAGAATGGTGACTGGATCAGCCACGCGTCCGTGACGTGGCCCGGCACCGCAGCCAAGACTCCGGACGGTCGTCGCGTTGCGGCGGTATCGTTCGAGATGCCGAGGTACGTTTATGCCTGATGAGACGCTTCACCTGCCTCTGATTCATAGCGTGTTGCAGCGCGAAAAGGACACTCCCGGTGCCTTGCTGCCGATTCTCCACGCCATCCAGGAAGGCTGCGGGTACGTTCCCGACGTCGCCGTCCCGGAGATTGCCCATGCCTTGAACCTCAGCCAAGCTGAAGTGCGCGGCGTAATCAGCTTCTACCACGACTTCCGTACCTCGCCGCCGGCGCGCCACACGCTGCGTCTGTGCCGGGCCGAGTCCTGCCAGAGCATGGGGGCCGAGGGCCTGGCTGCGCAGTTGCGTGAGCAATTGGCGCTGGATGACCATGGCACCAGTGCCGATGGCAGCATCAGCCTGCGTCCCGTCTATTGCCTGGGTGCCTGCGTCTGTTCACCTGCTCTGGAACTGGACGGCGAGCTGCATGCACGGTTAACCCCCGAGCGCTTGCGCGAGCTGGTGAAGGGTTGTCTGGAGGAGGGCGCATGCTGAAGCTCTGTATCCCCCGTGATTCAGTGGCCCGTGCCGTGGGGGCGGACAAGGTCGCCGTGGCGCTGGTGAGTGAAGCCGAGCGTCGACAACTGCCGCTTGAACTGCGCCGCACCAGCTCCCGTGGGCTCTATTGGTTGGAGCCAATGCTGGAGCTTGAAACCGCCGAGGGCCGGCTGGGCTTTGGCCCGATCACGCCGCAAGACGTGCCGAGCCTGCTTGATGCCCTTGCAGGAGATCCCGCCAGTCATCCGTTGGCCTTGGGGCTGGTCGAGGAAATCCCGTACCTCAAAAGCCAGCAGCGTCTGCTGTTTGCGCGTGCCGGCATCACTCAACCGCTATCCCTGGACGATTACCGTGCCCAAGGTGGTTTTCTCGGGCTTGCGCGGGCGATCCAGATGGACGGCGCCGACGTGGTCGCCAGCGTGCTCGATTCCGGCCTGCGCGGCCGCGGTGGCGCGGCGTTCCCGGCGGGCATCAAGTGGCGCACCGTTCGAGATGCGGTAGGCGCACAGAAGTATGTGGTGTGTAACGCCGATGAGGGCGACTCCGGCACGTTTGCCGACCGCATGCTGATGGAGGGCGATCCGTTCCTTTTGATCGAAGGCATGATTATCGCGGGCATCGCTGTCGGCGCGACCATGGGCTACATCTACGTGCGTTCGGAATACCCGGACGCGGTAGCCACCCTCAATGCTGCCCTGGGCATCGCTCGCCAGGCGGGTTATCTGGGGACGAACGTGGGCGGCAGCGGTCGCGCGTTCGAGCTGGAAGTCCGGGTGGGCGCGGGGGCTTACATCTGTGGTGAGGAAACCGCCCTGCTGGAATCGCTGGAGGGCAAGCGCGGCACCGTTCGCGCCAAACCGCCATTGCCGGCGCTGCAAGGTTTGTTCGGGCTGCCGACACTGGTCCACAACGTGCTGACTCTGGCCTCGGTGCCCGTGATCCTGGAGAAGGGCGCACAGTTTTACCGTGATTTCGGCATGGGCCGTTCCTTGGGCACGATGCCTTTTCAACTGGCGGGCAACATCCGTCACGGCGGCCTGGTAGAGCGCGCCTTCGGTTTGAGCCTGCGTGAGCTGGTGGAAGGTTATGGGGGCGGTACCGCCAGTGGTCGGCCGCTCAAGGCCGCGCAAGTGGGCGGGCCGTTGGGTGCCTGGGTGCCGCCTTCGCAGTTCGACACGCCGCTGGACTACGAGGCATTCGCCGCCATGGGCGCCATGCTCGGCCACGGTGGTGTGGTGGTTGCCGACGACAGCCTGGACATGGCCCGGATGGCCCGTTTTGCCTTGCAGTTCTGCGCCGAGGAATCCTGCGGCAAGTGCACGCCGTGCCGGATCGGTTCCACCCGTGGCGTGGAAGTGGTGGACCGCTTGATCGCCAGCACCGATGCCGCTGCGCGCCAGGAGCAGGCGCTGCTGCTGCAAGACCTTTGCGACACCATGCAGTACGGCTCGCTCTGCGCCCTGGGTGGGATGACTTCCTTTCCCGTCGGCAGCGCCCTCAAGCATTTTCCCGCCGACTTCGGTCTGGCGACCACGGAGGCCGACCAATGATCAATATCTTCGACCCAAGTAGCGATATCGACCTTGGCACCCCGGAACGTGAAAGCGACGTGCAGGTCAGCCTGACCATTGATGGCCGCGAAATCAGCGTCGCCTCTGGCACCTCGGTGATGCGCGCGGCGGCCATGCTCGGCACCACCATTCCAAAGCTCTGCGCCACCGACAGCCTGGAAGCCTTCGGCTCCTGCCGCATGTGCCTGGTGGAGATCGACGGTATGCGTGGCTACCCGGCCTCCTGCACCACGCCGGTGACACAAGGCATGGTGGTGCGCACCCAAACGTCCAGACTGGCCGATCTGCGGCGCAACGTGATGGAAATGTACATTTCCGATCACCCGCTGGACTGCCTGACGTGCGCCGCCAACGGCAACTGTGAATTGCAGACGGTGGCGGGGCAGGTGGGCCTGCGCGAGGTGCGCTACGGCTACGAGGGTGCCAATCACCTGGCCGAAGCCAAGGACGTCTCCAACCCTTATTTCGAGTATGACCCGAGCAAATGCATCGTCTGTAACCGTTGTGTGCGCGCCTGTGAGGAAATCCAGGGCACGTTTGCCCTGACCATCACCGGACGCGGCTTCGATTCCCGCGTGGCGGCGGCCGGCGGTGACAACTTCCTCGACTCCGAATGCGTCTCCTGCGGCGCCTGTGTCCAGGCCTGCCCGACGGCGACCCTGATCGACAAGAGCGTTGTGGAGATCGGCCAGCCGGAGCGCAGCGTCATCACCACCTGTGCCTATTGCGGTGTAGGCTGCTCCTTCCGCGCCGAAATGAAAGGCGAGCAACTGGTGCGCATGGTCCCGGACAAGAACGGCCAGGCCAACCATGGGCACTCCTGCGTCAAGGGCCGTTTCGCCTGGGGTTACGCCACCCACCCAGACCGCATCACCAAACCGATGATCCGCAAGCACATCAGCGACCCGTGGCAGGAAGTCAGCTGGGAAGAGGCGGTCAACTACGCGGCCAGCGAATTACGGCGTATCCAGCTCAAATACGGGCGCGACTCCATCGGTGGCATCACCTCCAGCCGCTGCACCAACGAAGAAACCTACCTGGTGCAGAAACTGGTGCGCACCGCTTTCGGCAACAACAACGTCGACACGTGCGCCAGGGTCTGCCATTCGCCCACCGGTTATGGCCTCAAGCAGACCTTGGGCGAATCCGCCGGCACCCAGAATTTCGACTCGGTGATGAAGGCCGACGTGATCCTGGTGATGGGCGCCAACCCTACCGACGCTCACCCGGTGTTCGGCTCCCAGCTCAAGCGTCGCTTGCGCCAGGGCGCGCGGCTGATCGTCATCGACCCGCGTCGTATCGATCTGGTGGACTCCCCCCATGCCCGTGCCGAACTGCACTTGCAACTGCGTCCGGGGACCAACGTGGCCATGCTCAATGCGCTGGCCCATGTGATTGTCACTGAGGGGCTGGTCAACCAGCCTTTTGTCGAGGAGCGCTGCGAGGCGGCGGACTTCACCCGGTGGCGCGAGTTCGTCAGTCAGCCGGAAAACTCGCCCGAAGTCCTCGGACCGGTGTGTGGCGTGCCCGCCGAGCAGATCCGCGCCGCCGCGCGGCTGTACGCCAGCGTTGACAATGCCGCTATCTACTACGGCCTCGGTGTCACCGAACACAGTCAGGGCAGCACCTCGGTGATGGGTATCGCCAACCTGGCCATGGTCACCGGCAATATTGGCCGTGAAGGGGTTGGGGTGAATCCGCTGCGCGGGCAGAACAACGTCCAGGGTTCCTGCGACATGGGTTCTTTCCCCCACGAGCTGCCCGGCTATCGGCACATTTCCAACGAAACGGTACGCGCCCAGTTCGAACAGGCCTGGAACGTGACCCTGCAACCCGATCCGGGGCTGCGCATTCCCAATATGTTCGAAGCGGCCCTGGACGGGACCTTCAAGGCGCTTTACTGCCAGGGCGAGGATATCGCCCAGAGCGACCCGAACACCCAGCACGTGACCGCGGCCCTGTCGGCCATGGAATGCGTGGTGGTGCAGGATATCTTCCTCAACGAGACGGCCAAGTTCGCCCATGTGTTCCTGCCGGGCAGCTCGTTCCTTGAGAAGGACGGCACCTTCACCAACGCCGAGCGCCGCATTTCCCGCGTGCGCAAGGTGATGGAACCGCTGGCCGGTAAGGCCGACTGGGAAGCCACCGTGGCCCTGGCCGATGCCTTGGGCTACAAGATGCACTACAACCATCCTTCGCAGATCATGGACGAGATCGCTCGCCTGACCCCCACCTTCAGCCGCGTCAGCTACGCCGAACTGGATCGTCACGGCAGCCTGCAATGGCCGTGTAACGACGCCGCGCCCGACGGCACGCCGACCATGCACATCGAGCAGTTCGTGCGTGGCAAGGGACGCTTCATGCTCACCGGCTATGTACCCACCGAGGAGAAGGTCAACAGCCGTTATCCGTTGCTACTGACCACCGGGCGGATCCTTAGCCAGTACAACGTCGGCGCCCAGACCCGACGCACCGACAACGTGGCCTGGCACGAGGAAGACCGGCTGGAAATTCATCCGACTGACGCCGAAAACCGCGGTATCGTCGAGGGCGACTGGGTCGGTATCGGCAGTCGCGCCGGGCAGACCGTGCTGCGTGCGAAAGTCACCGAGCGGGTGGCGCCAGGGGTGGTCTACACCACCTTCCACTTCCCCGAATCGGGCGCCAACGTCATCACCACCGACAACTCCGACTGGGCCACCAACTGCCCGGAATACAAAGTGACGGCGGTCGAGATCGTGCGGGTCAGCCAGCCTTCCGAATGGCAGAAGCGCTACCAGGCCTTCAGTGATGAACAGGGACGTCTGCTCAGAGAGCGTCGCCATGCCGAGAAAGCCGAGGTGCGGCGATGAGTTCCGAAAGCCTGATCAAGATGGCCAACCAGATCGCGCAGTACTTCGCCAGTGAACCGGATCACGCACAGGCGGTGAACGGCGTGCGCCAACACATGAAGAACTTCTGGACGCCGGCCATGCGTCGCCAGTTGAGTGCTTGGCAAACCGAGCATCCAGGCGCAGTACTGCATCCTTTGGTGCTGGCGGCACTGACGGAAACGACAGAGGGGGCGGTCTAGCGGGGCCTGCGATGGCGGGAACGGGCACAGCCCTGGCCGGTTCATCGTCGAAGACGTATGACAAAACCGATCAGGGCTGTGGTCAACTCAGGGATCTGTCAGTTGACAGTGATGTAGGGGTCCCAGCTGTAGTTCGGACCAATCTGGTTCAGGTTCCGGTCCAGCAGAACGAAGGTAACGGTGTACCAGAGTTTTCCTGCGTTCAGGGCCGTGGACTGCCAGAAGGTGTAGGTCACGTCAGTTTTGGCGATGCCGTGGGGGGCGCCCTTGTCCAGGTACGGCACCGGGATATTCGGGATGTTGTAGGAGATCGGGGTCGACATGGAACCTGGGTAATCACCGCCCTGGTGAGGATTGCCTTGCTGGACGTTGGTGATCAGTGCGACGCGGTCGAAGTTGCGCGACAGGGTCGTTGCGCGCCAGCGGATGTTGTCGCCGGGGTTCACGTCGATCCACAACTCGTCGCCACCTTCGCCGGTGTTGCCGCTGGCTTGCTTGTCGACCGCATCGCGGCTCACCAGCATGGCCACTGCGCCGCCGACATCGCCAGGATGGGCGATCAGGTAATCGGCATCAATCGTGACAAGCACATCAATTGTTTGGGTCGCTCCAGACATTTTGTTGCTCCTTGATCGTAGTGACATCGACGACCGCGCCCTCAAAGGGCGTCCGGGCCACCCGGTCCCTGGGTGCGGTCTCGGGGGGAACGATAGAAGACGGCTTTATGGAGTCAAATTTCGATTTCTTGACGCTGAAAAAGCGCAGCGAAGCGCGACGGCGGCATGTCCTTGATTCGGTTCCGAACCGGACATTTTCGTAAGATGCATCGGGTGAAATTCTGGCGGCATGCGTAGGTGAAGGCGCACAGCGCATGTCTGTCTTTGCCTTCAATGCCGCCACGGACACGCCGCAGGAATTGGTCAGCCGCCGTGCTCGGTCCTGCGGCTGCTGACTTCCGCCGGTACGTCATCCCCGGCCATGCGTTTGCGAAACAACGCGGCGCGGGCCAGCAACAGGGTGGTCACCGGTACCGTGATGGACAGCAGGATCGGTATCAGCCAGGCATGCAGAACCGGCGCGGACTTGAGCGCTGAAAAATAGATGATCGAGGCCAGCGCCACGCACCAGGCGCCCAATGTCGAAGCCAGGGCCGGCGGGTGCATGCGCTGGAAATAATCCTTCAAACGCACCAGGCCGATCGCTCCGGCCAGGGCGAACAGGCTGCTGAGCACCAGCAGGATCGCCACGGGAATTTCGACCCACATCGACAGTTCGCTGCTCATTCAATCACCTCGCCGCGCAACAGGAACTTGGCCAGGGCGAACGAGCCGACAAAGCCGAACAGGGCGATCATCAGCGCCGCCTCGAAATAGGTGTCACTGGCGTAACGAATGCCCAGCACCAGCATCATCAGCATCGCCACGATGTACAGATAGTCCAGGGCCAGTACCCGGTCTTGCGCTGACGGTCCCTTGAACAGACGCAGCAAGGTCAGCACCATCGTCAGGGAGAACAGGAACAGGCTCAACAGGATCGCGTTGGACAGCAATGGGCTCATTCGAAAATCTCCATCAGCGGCCGCTCGAAGGTGGTCTTGAAGTGCGTAATGAATGCCGCTTCGTCTTCCAGATCGAACACGTGCAGTAGCAGGACGCTGCGATCCAGGGCCAGTTCCGACCAGACCGTGCCGGGAATTACCGTGGTGATCATCGACAGCGCCGCCAGGCCATTGGCATCGTGCAGGTCCAGCGGCACCTTGATGAACCGCGAGCGAGGTGGGCGGTGTCCAGCGTTGATCACACTCCAGGCCACGGCCAGATTGGACACCAGCACTTCGCGACCCACCAGCAGGAACAACCGCAGCACTGCCCAGGGCCGCCGAATATGGATGGGCCTGGGGCGCAACGGGCGCATCATTAAAGGTGCCAGCACGCCCAGTGCCGCTCCCAGCAGCAGATGCCCTGCACTGAGGGACAGGTTCAACAGCAGCCAGAGCAACCAGAGTGCCAGGGACAACCACGGAGCAGGAAACAGACGTTTCATGGTTGCACCTCTGTCAGTGCGCTGTCCGCTTTCGGGCCGGGGACGGGGCGGGTAGCGAGCACCGACATCACATAATGTTCGGGGGTGTTCAGCCCGGCGGCCGCCTCCTGGGTGTAGCGCAGCAGTGGCTCGGCCTTGAGGGTCAGCGCGATGCCCAACCCCAGCAGCACGATGATCGGCAGGCATTCGGAAGGTCGCAACAAGGGGGACGGTCGTTCTTGCGGCGTCCAGAAACGCTGGATACCCAGGCGCGAGAAAGCGATCAACGACGCCAGCCCCGACAGGATCAACAGCGCCAACAAGCCCCACGCCTGGTTCGACACCGGTTCCACACTGTCCCCAAACCCCTGAGGATTGAGCAATGCGCTCATGAGCCCCAGCTTGCCGATGAACCCCGAAAGTGGCGGCATGCCCACCACCAACAGCGTGCAGGCGATGAAACTCAAGCCGAGGAAGGCCATGGTCCAGGGAATGACTTGCCCGATGACGGCTTTCTGTTCGTCATCGAGGTTGATGCCCTTGGGCGGTTGCAAGGATTCCAGTGGCCGAGGCAGGACATCGAGATCGTCCTCCAGCGACGGTTCATTGGCCGAGCGCGAGCGTTCGATCAGCTCGGCCAGCAAGAACAACGCACAGAGTGCCAGGGTCGAGCTCACCAGATAAAACAGCGCCGCACCCACCAGGTTTGGCTGGGCAAAGCCGATGGCCGACAACAGGATTCCGGCGGACACCAGGATACTCAGGCTGGCCATGCGCTCCAGGCGCTGGGCCGCAAGAATGGCGATGGCGGCACAGATGATCGTCGCCATGCCGCCGTAGATCAGCCAGTCGCCGCCGAAATATGCCGAGGCACCGGCCTGGCCGGAGAACAGCAACGTCCACAGGCGCAGGATCGTGTAGACGCCCACCTTGGTCATGATCGCGAACAGGGCCGCCACCGGCGCACTGGCGGCGCTGTAGGCCGGCACCAGCCAGAAGTTCAGCGGCCACATGCCGGCCTTGGCCAGGAACGCCACCGCCAGGATGCCCGCCCCGGCGTGCAGCAAGCCCCGGTCGGCTTCCGGTACCAGGGGCACCTTCAACGCCAGGTCAGCCATGTTCAACGTGCCGGTGACGCCATAGATCAGCGCCGCGCCGATCAGGAACAGCGAGGAGGCCAGCAGGTTGATGGAAATGTAGTGCAACCCCGACGACACCCGCGCCCGGCCCGAGCCGTGCAGCATCAAACCGTACGACGCTGCCAGCAGCACCTCGAAGAACACAAACAGATTGAACAGATCCGCGGTCAGGAAGGCCCCGTAGAGGCCCATCAACTGGATCTGGAACAGCGCATGGAAACTCGCGCCGGCGCGATCCCAGCGGGCTGTGGCGAACAGCAAGGCACTGACGCCGATGATGCCGGTCAACACCAGCATCAACGCCGACAGACGATCGACCACCAATACGATGCCGAACGGCGCCTGCCAGTTGCCCGGCAGGTACACGCCGATGGAGGCGGGCAGGGCCTGGTCCTGGGTCCAATGCAACAACAGCATGGCGATGCCCAGGCCCAGCAGGCTGGAAAACAGATTGATCCGCGCTTTGAGCGGGCGATGCTTCTCGCCCAGCATGAGCATCAGCGCAGCGGTCAAAAGCGGCAGCAGGATCGGCGCGGCGATCAAATGAGGCGTCAACGTCATTCCTTGGGCTCCCGACCGTCCACATGGTCCGTGCCGGTCAAGCCCCGGGAGGCCAGCAGGACCACCAGGAACAGCGCGGTCATGGCGAAGCTGATCACAATCGCAGTGAGAACCAGCGCCTGGGGCAGCGGGTCGGTGTAATGCAGCAGGTCCTGGGGTATGCCGTCCTTGATGATCGGTTCCTTGCCGATGAACAGGCTGCCCATGCTGAAGATGAACAGATTGACGCCATAGGACAGCAGGCACAGGCCCATGACCACTTGGAACGTCCGTGGCCGCAGCACCAGCCAGACCCCGGAGGCGGCCAGCACGCCGATTGCTATTGCGATGACTTCTTCCATCAGGCCGCGCCTCCCGCTACCGGTTGTGCAATGGGTTTTGGATGCAGGCCAGGCTTGTGGGCCCGCACCGACTGGTGAGCCAGAGCGGTGAGAATCAACAGGGTCGAACCGACCACCACGGCGTAGACGCCGATGTCGAAGAACAGCGCGCTGGCCAAATGAATATCACCCAGCACCGGCAACTCGAAATGCCAGGTGTGGGTGGTCAGGAATGGATAACCCACGGCCATCGCTCCAAGCCCCGTGACCGTGGCGAACAACAGCCCCGTGCCCATCCAGCGCAGCGGACGCAGGCTCATCTGCGCTTCGACCCATTGGGTGCCGGCGACCATGTATTGCAGGATGAACGCCACCGACATCACCAGCCCGGCCACAAAACCGCCGCCGGGTTGATTGTGACCGCGCATGAACAGGTAGAACGACACCACCAGGGAGATCGGCAGCAGCAAACGCACCAGCACCGACGGCACCATCATGAACCCCAGCGCGGTATCACTGGCGTGGCGCGGGTTGACCAGATCGGTGACCACATCGGGTGCCAGCAGACGCTGTTGGGCCGGTAGCTGCATGCTTTCCTTGGGTGGCCGGAAACGTCGCAGCAGGGCGAAGACCGCCAGAGCCACCGCCACCAGCACCGTGACCTCGCCAAGGGTGTCGAAGCCACGGAAATCCACCAGCATCACGTTCACCACGTTGCTGCCGCCGCCCTCGGGCAAGGCCCGGCTCAGGTAAAACGATGAAATATCGTTGGGTGTCTGGCGGGTCAGCATTGCGTAGGACAGCAGCGCCATGCCGCCACCCACGGCGATGGACAGCAGCAAGTCCCGCAGACGACGGATGCGTGCGCGTCGTTCGCTGTTGGGTCGCGGCGCTGCATCCTCGATCCGCCGGGGCAACCAGCGCAGGCCCAGCAGGATCAGCACGGTGGTGACCACTTCCACGGCCAGTTGCGTCAGGGCCAGATCGGGGGCCGAGAACCAGACGAAGGTCACGCAGGTCATCAGGCCGCAGACGCTGACCATGGTCAGGGCCGCGAGCCGGTGATATTTGGCTTGCCAAGCCGCGCCCAGGGCGCAGGCAATTGCCAGCAGCCACAGGGTCACGAATACGATGGAGCCAGGGATCTTCGGCCGGTCACCCCACACCAGCGTGCTGTTGAGCATCGGGATCAGCCCGGCCAGTACGGCGGCCAGCACCAGCCAGAACAGCTGCGCTTGCAGGCGCCGGGTGCTGATCTTGCGCTCCAGCCGTCGGCCCTGGCGCATCATCAGCACCAAGCAGCGCTCGAACAGCCGCTTGCCGCTGAATCGGCCGATGAACGGTGGATGCTTGATGTGGCCCAGTTTGAACTGATTGCGCAGCAGCAGATAAAGCACGATGCCGCCGGACATCGCCACCAGGCTCATGATCATCGGCGCGTTCAGGCCATGCCAGATCGCCAGGCTGTACTCGGGCAACGGGCCGCCCACCACCGGCAATGCGGCGGCGGCCAGCAACGAGCCGACCACCTGGGCCGGGAAAATGCCCACCAGCAGACAGGCGAACACCAGCAACTCCACCGGTGCTCGCATCCAGCGTGGCGGTTCATGGGGGGTATGGGGCAGGTCGGTGGCCGGGGGGCCGAAGAACACGTCCACGGTAAAGCGCAGGGAGTAGGCGACGCTGAAAGTCCCGGCAATGGTGGCGATGATGGGTAGCGCCAGCTCGACCCAGGCCGTGGCGGAGATAAACACGGTTTCGGCGAAGAACATTTCCTTGGACAGGAACCCGTTGAGCAGCGGCACCCCGGCCATCGCCGCGCTGGCGACCATGGCCAGGGTGGCGGTGAACGGAATCAGCCGCACCAGGCCGCTGAGCCTTCGAATATCGCGGGTGCCGCTTTCGTGGTCGATGATCCCGGCGGCCATGAACAGCGAGGCTTTGAAGGTGGCGTGGTTAAGAATATGAAACACCGCCGCCACCGCCGCCAGCGGACTGTTGAGGCCCAGCAGCAGGGTGATCAACCCCAGATGGCTGATGGTGGAGTAGGCCAGCAGGCCCTTGAGATCGTTCTGAAACATCGCGCAGTAGGCGCCCAGCAACAACGTACAGGCCCCGGCGCCGCCGACGATGTAGAACCATTGTTCACTGCCCGACAGCGACGGCCACAACCGCGCCAGCAGGAATACACCGGCCTTGACCATGGTGGCCGAATGCAGATACGCCGATACCGGAGTGGGCGCGGCCATGGCATGGGGAAGCCAGAAGTGGAAAGGGAACTGCGCGCTTTTGCTCAGCGCGCCGATCAGGATCAGCGGCAGCAGGATGGGGTAGAGGGCGTGGTCACGGATCAGGTTGCCGGCAGCCAGGACCTTGTCCAGGTCATAGCTGCCCACCACATGGCCGAGGATCATCACGCCGGCCAACAGGCACAGCCCGCCGGCCCCGGTCACCATCAAGGCCATGTAGGCTCCGCGTCGGGCATCGGCGCGGTGGTGCCAATAGCCGATCAGCAGGAATGAGAACAGGCTGGTCAGTTCCCAGAAAAACACCATCTGGATCAGGTTGCCGGAAATCACCAGGCCAAGCATGGCGCCCATGAAGGCCAGGAAAAACGCAAAGAAACGCGGCACCGGATCGTCCGGCGACATGTAGTAGCGGGCATACAGCGACACCAGCGTGCCGATGCCCAGCACCAGCATCGCGAACAGCCAGGCGAAACCGTCCAGGCGCAGCACGACATTCAGGCCCAGGCTCGGTAGCCAGAAATACTCCTCACGAATCACACCGCCGTCGGCGATCTGCGGGTACAGCAAAGCCACCTGAACGGTGCCGACCAAGGCCACGAGGCCTGCCAGCAAGGATTCGGCGTTACGGGCGTTATGCGGCAGCAGCGCCGCGACACAGCTGCCGATGAAGGGCAAAAGCAATAGAACTATCAGTGACATAGGCTTCTATTCGGCGGGAGTTTGTCAGGGATCATACGTGGCGAGCGTCCGATCACCAACCGCCAGCCTGTCGCAGAATCCTACAAGGCCAGTGGAGTTTTCCTATTTTGCGTGGGGTAGGAGCCGCCGAAGACGGCGACCTTCCTAGAGACAAAACTTCTCGAAAGGTTTTTCGATTGCCTCAGCGTTCGCGCTCAAGCACCTCATCCGCCTCGTTGACAATTTTGCCGCGGGTTTTCAGTTCACTGACGATCACCGCCGCCACGATCAACACCGCACCTACCAGCGCAATCGCCGGCAACCGCTCGCCGGCCAGGCGCCCGGCAATACCGGCCCACACCGGCTCGCCGGCATAGATCAGCGTGGCGCGGGTGGGCGAGACGCTTTTCTGCGCCCAGTTCATCGCCACCTGGATCGCCGCGCTGGCCGCCCCGAGGCCCACGGCGCTGACCAGCAACAGCCAGGAAAAGTCCGGAATTCTTTCCTGGGTGGGCACCACCATCAAAAATGCCAGCACCGCCGTGCTTGCCAGTTGCACCACGGTTACCCGGCGCACATCGACCTGGCCGGCGTAGGCGCTGATCAGGATGATTTCGGCGGCAATGGCGATGGCGCTGATCAGCGTGGCGATTTCACCGGGGCTGAAATTCAACGACGCCCCGGCCGGGCCCGACACCAGCATCAACCCGGTGAACGCCAGCATGATGCCCAGGCTCGGCATCAAGCCGGGCCGACGGCCCAGCACCAGCCACTGCAACAGCGGCACGAACGGCACGTAAAGTGCGGTGATGAATGCCGATTGGCTGCTGGGAATGGTCTGCAGGCCGACGGTCTGCAAGCCATAGCCGAGCATGATCGCCACGCCGATGAAGCTCCCGGCCTTGAGTTCGAACAGGGTCAGGTCCCGCAGATGCCGCCACGAAAACAGCGCAACAAAGGCAGCAGCGGCGGCAAACCGCAGGCCCACGAAAAACATCGGCCCGCTGACCGTCATGGCGTGTTGCACCAGCAAGAAAGTCCCGCCCCAGATCATGGTGATCAGCACCAGCACGCATTCGGCCTTGCTGAACCTTGAGAAACGGGAGGGAGCTTGAGGGGAGTTCACCGATGCCATGACCTTGCGCGCCACTTGAGGCGGACGCACAATGCGCCCGAAGAAGGTGGGCAGTATAATGCGCAACCCCAGCAGATGAGCAATATAGTGCACAAAGAAAACGGCCAGCGGGCATCCGTCCTGCAACACGTCAGCCAGAACGTCCGCCGCCTGCGGCACGCCGCGCAGCTCAGTCAGACAACCCTGGCCGAACTGTCAGGGGTCAGCCGGCGCATGTTGGTGGCCATCGAGGCCGGCGAAAAGAACGTCAGCCTGACCACCCTTGACCGTGTCGCCGAAGCCCTCGACGTGGCCTTCAGCGACTTGATCCAGGCCCCCGATGCCCGCGACCCGAGTCGCATCAACGAACTGGCCTGGGCCGGTACCATCCCCGGCAGCAAAGCCGTGCTGCTGGCCAAGGCCACCGCCAGCCGCGAAGTCGAACTTTGGGAATGGCGCCTGGAGCCCGGTGAGCATTACCCATCCGAACCTGATGCCGATGGCTGGAGCGAGCAGCTCTATGTGTTCGAAGGCTGCCTGACCCTTACGCTGGGCAGCGCAGAGCACCAGATAGGCGCCGGTGAGTTTTTCATGTTTGCCAGCAACCAGCCCCATGCCTATCGCAATGAGGGGCCGGTGGCGACGAGATTCGTACGCAACGTGGTGATTTGATTCCTGGAGAGCGACATGCATACAGCGCTGGATCGACCTGGCAGCAGCATCACCCGCGAGGCCGATGTTTTGATCATCGGCGGTGGCCTGAGCGGAGCCATGCTGGCGGCGCAGCTACTGCGCCTGCCTGGCCGGCGCAACGTGCTGATCGTCGAGCCGCGCAGCGAGTTGGGCCGGGGCGAGGCCTACAGCGCCGTGGAGCTGGGCCACACCTTGAACGGCAACGCCGCGCGAATGAGCGTCGATCCGGACAACGCCGATGACCTGACCCAATGGCTCGCCGAATTCATCGAGGCCGGCGGCTGGCCCGAGTCGGATCAGCAGCATGTGCCGGTCAGCGAGCTGTTCCCGCCCCGGGGAATCTTTGGTTTATATGTGCAGCAGCGTCTGGCCGAAGCCCGGGCGCTGGGGGCCCGCAATGGCTCTGTGGCGGAGCATGTGCGCGGGGAGGCCGTGGATCTGCAGGTCGCCGGTGATGCCGTGCTGCTGACGCTTGACGATGGCCAGACGTTGCGCGGACGTTGCGCGGTGCTAGCCACCGGTATGTTCCCGGCGGCGCGCACCCCGCAGACCGAATCCAGCGGCTTGAATGCCGCCGCGCTGGACCCTTGGGATGTAGCGGCGATGCGTCGGCTCGATCCGCAATCCACGGTGTTGATCATTGGCTCAGGGCTGACGATGGTGGATGCCGTGGTGTCCCTCGAGCAGGCCGGGCATCGCGGACCTATCGAAGTGTTTTCCCGCCATGGTCTGCTGCCCCATGTGCGTCGACAACCGCCTGAGTGGGTGGACTTTCTCGCCGCCGATCACAGCCTCCGCTCGCCACGCCAATTAATGCGCGCTCTGCGTGAGCAATGCCGTCAGGCCCAGGCCGAAGGCATCGACTGGCAGGCCCCGCTGGACACGGTGCGTGCGCACATCGGGCGCTTGTGGAGCCAGGCCAGCGATGTGCAGCGCCGGCAATTCGTGCGGCATGTACGACCCTGGTGGGAGAGCCATCATCATCGTTCGCCGCCTCTGAGCGCTGAGCTGGTGGCGCGGTTGCACGAGGAAGGGCGGTTGCGGATCCAGGCAGCGTCGTTCAAGGGGCTGGCGCCGTCTGCCGAGGGAGCGGTGAACATCCGCATTCGCCGAAGGGGCGAGGCAGACCTGACGGTGGTGCAGGGCGCTGCGCTGATCAACTCCAGTGGCATTGAATACGATTGGCGCCGGGTTGCACGACCGTTGCCCCAACAACTGCTGGCTCGCGGATTGGTCCAGCCCGGCCCGCTGGCCCTGGGCATCGCCGCCCGTCCCGATGGCGCGGTGCTGGATGCCCAGGGCGAGCCTGCCAGTCGTCTGTTCGCCATGGGGCCACCGTTGCGCGGGATGTGGTGGGAAAGCACCGCTGTGACCGATGTGGCAAGCCAGGCCAAGGCGTTGGCGGCGCGGTTGGTTGAGTGGCAAACCCAATACCCACGTTGAACACAGTCCCCTGTGGCGAGGGAGCTTGCTCCCGCTGGGTTGCGCAGCAACCCCAAGGAGGCTAGCTGCAGTCAACCTGACACACCGGGTGAATTGTTTTGGGGCTACTTCGTAGCCCAGCGGGAGCAAGCTCCCTCGCCACGGGGTGTTCACTCGCGTGTGAGGTTACAGCTCGCTGATGTTCACCCAGCGCTGTTCCCTCGCCGCCAGGCGAATCGCCGCCGCCAGCCGCTCCACTTCCCAGGCTTCTGCAAAATCGGTCCCGTCCCCGCCTTGGCCCGCGAGGGCCATGATCAGTTCCTGGACTTCCAGGGTCTTCAATTCGTTGTACCCCAACTGATGCCCGGCCGCTGGGCTGAACGCGGCATAGCCCGGCAGATCCGGGCCGGCCAGCAGGCGCTGGAAGCCCCCTTGGCCGACGCGGCACAGGCGCAGTTCATTCAGCCGTTCCTGATCGAACACCAGGGTGCCGAGCGTACCGCTGATCTCGAAGCTCAAGTGGTTTTTGTAGCCGTGCTTGAGCCAACTGCTGCTGACCGTGCCTCGGGCGCCGCTGGTGAAGCGCAGCAGGGCGTGGACCTGGTCATCCACGGCGATGGTGCGCTGCTCAGTGTTGCCGGCACTGGCGGGGCGTTGGCTGTGTACGGTCTGGCTGTCGGCACACACGGCCTCGACATCGCCCAATAAATGACGGGCCATGGCCAGCAAGTGACTGCCCAGGTCCGCCAATGCGCCGCCAGCATGGGCGGCTTCGCAGCGCCATGACCACGGTGAGGTCGGATCGGCCATGAAGTCTTCGCTGAACTCGCCCTGGAAACTGATGATCTGCCCCAGTTCCCCGCGCCGGATCATGTCACGCGCCCGTTGAATGACTGGATTGTGCTGGTAGTTGTAGCCGACCCGCGTGACCACGCCGGCCGCCTTGGCTGCCCGTTGCATCTGGTCGGCCTGTTCCAGCGACACGGCCAGGGGCTTTTCACAATAAACCGGCTTGCCCGCTGCCAGCGCAGCCATGGCCATCGGGAAGTGCAAATGGTTGGGCGTGGTGATGGCGATCAGGCCGACCTTCGGGTCGTCGATCAGTTGTTGCCAGTCGCTGTGGGCCGTCTCGAACCCCCAGCTCTGGGCGCACTGCCGGGCACGCTGGGGATCGGCATCGGCCAGCGCCGCCAGTTTCAGGTTCAGGGGGAGGTCGAACACCGCTTTGGCATTGTGAAACGCCAAGGCATGGGCACGGCCCATGAAGCCAGTGCCAATCAGACCGATGCCGAGTTCGCGCATGAGAAAGAGCCCTTTGAATTTTTATTTTCAGAAGGGCTCTTTATGGAATAGATATTCGCATATTGCAAATACTGGAATAAATATTCTTTTGTTGGCACTCCCTGCACCACCCCCTGTGGGAGCGAGCCTGCTCGCGATAGCGGTGGATCAGTGACATCAATGCTGGCTGATCCAACGTCATCGCGAGCAGGCTCGCTCCCACAGGGGAAACATCATCAGGAGAGGAAACCCCCATCCACATTCAGCGCCACACCGGTAGTATAGCTGGACGCATCACTGGCCAGGTACAGCACCGCGCCGGCCATTTCGCTTGGGTCGGCCACGCGCTTGAGCGGGATCTGCGCCAGGGCGGTTTTCAGGATCGCGTCGTTCTTGACCAGCGCCGAGGCGAACTTGGTGTCGGTCAGGCCCGGCAGCAAGGCATTGCAGCGGATGCCGAATTGCGCGCATTCCTTGGCGAACACCTTGGTCATGTTGATGACTGCAGCCTTGGTTACCGAGTAGATGCCCTGGAAGATCCCCGGCGAGATGCCATTGATCGACGCCACGTTGATGATGCTGCCGCCACCGTTTTCGCGCATCAGCTTGCCGGCTTCGACCGACATGAAGAAATAGCCGCGAATGTTCACGTCGACGGTTTTCTGGAATGCCCCCAGGTCAGTGTCCAGCACGTTGCAGAACTGCGGGTTGGTGGCGGCGTTGTTCACCAGGATGTCCAGGCGCCCGAACTGCTCGCGGATACCGGCAAATACCTGGCTGATCTGTTCCATTTCACCGATGTGGCAGGCGATGGCGGTCGCTTTGCCGCCAGCGGCGATGATGGCATCGGCCACGTGCTGGCAACCCTCGAGTTTGCGGCTCGAGACGATCACATGGGCGCCTTGCTGGGCCAGCAGTTTGGCGATGGCCTCGCCGATGCCGCGGCTGGCGCCGGAAACGAAAGCGATTTTACCGTCGAGGTCGAACAACTGAGTCTTGGACATGCTGTTTCCTTGTTATAGATGCGCTCAGAGCGTGGATTTGCTGATGACCTGCAGGCTCATCTGCTCCAGCAGTTTGTTCATCTGAACGAACTGCGCGAAGCGTTTGTCCTGGGTCTGGCCATGGAAGAAGCGGTAGTAGATCTGTTGGACGATGCCGGCCAGACGGAACAGGCCGTAGGTGTAATAGAAGTCGAAATTGTCGATGCGGATCCCGGAGCGTTCGGCGTAGTAATCGACGAACTCGCGACGGGTCAGCATGCCCGGTGCATGGCTGGGCTGGCGGCGCATCAGTTGTACCGGGGCGGGGTCGCCGGCTTCGATCCAGTAGGCGAGGCTGTTGCCCAGGTCCATCAGCGGGTCGCCAATGGTGGTCAGTTCCCAGTCCAGCACGCCGATGATCTGCATCGGGTTCTCTGGGTCGAGGATCACGTTGTCGAAGCGGTAGTCGTTGTGCACGATGCTGGAGGTGGGGTGGTCGGCAGGCATCTTCTCGTTGAGCCAAGCCTTGACCGCCTCCCATTTCGGCGCGTCCGGGGTCAGGGCTTTTTCGTAACGGTCGCTCCAGCCACGGATCTGCCGGGCCACGTAGCCTTCGGGCTTGCCCAGGTCGGCCAGGCCGCAGGCCTTGTAGTCAACCTGATGCAGTTCGACGAGGCGGTCGATGAAGCTCTTGCACAGGGCTTCGGTACGGGCAGCGTCAAAACCCAGTTCCGGCGGCAGGTCGGAGCGCAGGATGATGCCCTTGACCCGCTCCATCACGTAGAACTCGGCGCCCATCACCGACTCGTCGGTGCAGTGCACGTAAGCCTTCGGGCAATAGGGGAAACCTTCGCGCAACTGATTGAGGATGCGGAACTCACGGCCCATGTCGTGGGCGGACTTGGCTTTATGGCCGAACGGCGGACGCCGCAGGACGAATTCCTGTTCAGGGTATTCCAGCAGGTAAGTCAGGTTCGAAGCACCACCGGGAAACTGGCTGATCTGCGGCGTACCGGTCAGGCCTGGAATGTGGGCCTTGAGGTACGGGTCGATCAGACTGGCATCGAGTTCTTCACCGTCGCGGACACGGGTGGACTGATCAGTAAACGCCATGCTTATCCCTTCTGCTTATTTTGGAGGCCATCGATCATTGGCTAATCTAATGGCAGGTGAGAGGCGTCACAAGCACGCCAGGGTCTTATAGGTTAGCGTGTTGCAGGATAATCAGCGGGCCTGATGCCGGGTGGATGAGCTATGGTTTCAGCGTCTGTCGCTTTTCAGGGAGCCATCGCGATGGGATGCCCGCAAGTCTGTGGCACCGCAACCTTGCAATGCAGTTTCGGCGCCGCCCCGGCGGTGCTCAATGTGCTGCCGGTCAATCGGCTGCTGACCGGCGGGATGCCGGCGGCGAATATCATGGATCACATTCCCCTGGTGAACATCACCACCTTCGGCATGTGTCAAAGCCTCGCTAACCCGACCGTCGCCGCTGCGACTGCCGCGGCATTGGGCGTGCTGACACCCATGCCGTGCATTCCTGCCACCGCAACGCCCTGGATCCCCGGCGGCCCGCCGACCTTGCTGCTGGGCAACATGCCGGCCATCGATGCCAACAGCACCCTGATGTGTACCTGGGCCGGGGTGATCAAGATCGTCGTGCCGGGGCAGGTGCAGATGCTCATTCCTTGATTGGTTCGGACCTACAGGTAGGGATGATTTCCTGTGGGAGCGAGCTTGCTCGCGATAGCGGCGGTTCAGTTGGTGGAGATGTTGGCTGTACCACCGTCATCGCGAGCAGGCTCGCTCCCACATGGGTAAGGGGAAAGATAATAATTATGCTTGCGCCGGATCACTCCAGCGCCTGAACCACCAGCGCACCCTGGAAATCGGCTTGCCCTCTGCGTCCAGTGGTCGGCCGTCTTCGGCATAAGCGTGTGCCGGTTCCAGCAGTTGGCCGTTGAGGTAGCGGGCCTCGACGGCGGGGTTGCCATTGGGGTGCATGCGTCGATAACGACCGTCACGCACACCGTCACGATAGAACTCGGACTCGGCCAGTTGCCCATCGGGGAAATAGTTGTTCGCTTCACCGTGCAGCAACCCACCCCGATAAGTGGCCTGGCGCTGCAGCCCGCCTTCGGCGGCGTAAAAACTCGCCACGCCCTGCAGTTTGCCTTTGACGAAGGGCAACACCGCCGAGACTTTACCGTTGGGGTGATACAGCGTGCTGGTGCCTTGCAGCTCACCTTGCTGATAGTTGAGTTTCGCTTGCGGGCGCTGGGCCTCATCAATCTGCAGCGGGCCGTCGAGGTGGCCGTCGACCAGTTGCCCGCCCAGGTGGCTGTCGCCACGCTCCACGTCGAGTTTTTTCGAGGTCATTGGCACGCTCCCGTCAGTTGACCTTCACCAGGCCGCCCTTGATGGTCAGCATGCCGCCGCCGTCCACGGTCTGTTCGGCGGCGGCCTTGTTCACCAGGCTGATGCCGGCGTCGTTGGTCAGGGTGGTGCCGGCCTTGTTCTCCAATGACGTACCGGCCTGGTTGCTCAGGGCGGTTCCAGCCTTTTGGCTGATGGACGTGCTGGCCTGGGCCGCCAGGTCGGCACCGCTCTTGATCGCGAAACTGCCGCCGCTTTGCAGGGTCAGGGTGCCACTGACCTTGATGGTCAGGTTGCCGTCCACCGTCAGTTCATAGTTACCGGTGACCTTGTGCGCGTAGTTGCCCCCGGTGCTGTGGTTCTGGTCCGAACCCACGGTCACGGTGCGAGTGTCCTTCACATCGAGGCTGTCGCTGCCGGTCTGGATGGTCACGCTGCGTTTGCCCTTTTCCAGGGTGACGGTTTCGTCGCCTTCCTTGACCGTGCGAGTGCGCGCGTTCTGCACCGTGAGGGTTTCATCGTGACCGACCGTGGCGGTGGTGTCGTTGAGCACGTTGATGTTGAAGTCTTTCTGGGCCTGGAGAAAAACCTCCTCGGCGTCCTTCTTGTCCTCGAAGCGTAATTCGTTGAAACCGCCGCCGCCCTTGGACGAGTTGGTCTTGATCCCGGACTGGGTCTGGTTGGCCGGCAGCGCGTAGGGCAGGGCGTTGTCGCCGTTGTAGACACAACCGGTCACCAGCGGCCGGTCGGGGTCGCCGTCGATGAAGGTGACGATGACCTCCTGGCCGATGCGCGGCACGAACTGCATGCCAAACCCCTTGCCGCTCCAGGGCAAAACCACACGAACCCAGCAGGATGAACTCTCGTCGTTCTTGCCGGTGCGGTCCCAGGGGAACTGCAACTTGATCCGCCCGTATTCATCGGTCCAGATTTCTTCGCCGGCCTTGCCCACCACCAGTGCCGTCTGGGTGTGCATGCGTGGTTTTTGCGTGGTGCGGGGCGGTCGATAAGTCGTTGCCTTGGGAATCGCCTCGAAGCGGTTTCGGTAGCTATCGTGGCTGGCTTCGTGGCTGACCGAGGTCACCACCCAATCGATATTCAGCGTCGAGTCTTCATGGCCGGCGAGGGTGAACCAATACCCCGGCACCAGCCAACGGCAGTCGCTTTCGCCGACAAAACGCTTCTCCTGACTGCGCAGGCCATCCACCCGTTGTTTGGTCAACGCATCGCCCTGGCCCTTGGCGTCATAGCCGCCCGGATGCTCGTATATCGAACTCGGCCCGGCGACGGCTTCGGCCTGGCTGTAGAGCGAAGTCGTTGGCGTGGTGAATTGGTAGTCGGTTGCCTGGTAGACCCCGGCCACCGCTTGCAGGCACACCTGGCCTGAGCGGATGCCATGCAGTTCCCGATCACCTATTTTCTGCCCGAGATAATTCACCGTCGGGCCATTGGGGATCGGCAAGAACGCATCATTGTTGTCAGCCAGCACCAGCGTGTGCGTGCCTTGTTCGTGGCTGAAAAACCAGAAGATTCCGTCTTCTTCCATCAAGCGCGAAACAAAGGCCAGATCGGTTTCGCCGTATTGCACACAGTATTCGCGTGGTGTGTAGCTGCCGGTGAGTTTGAGCTGGAAATCGGTGAAACCATGGGCCTTGAAAATCGTGGTGACGATGTCCGAGGTGGCGAGGTTCTGAAACACCCGATTGTTGCTCGCCAGGGTCAGCCACCAAAGCCACGGGCGCAATAAAAGTTGATAGCGTTCGGCGGTGGCGTCGGCGGGGAGCTGGCGGATCTCCGCGACCAGAAAATCCAGCGGGCGCAACAAGGCGTCCTTGTGCAGCGTCATGGTGACATGGCTGGCGACAGCGCTGGTGAGGGTCAGCGAAGGGCCGTCGTTGATGCCGTTGAGGATGTGCGAGCCCAACGCATTGAGGCTCTCTTCGCCGGACAGCGATTCCGGATACAGCGCTGACAGCGTGGCAGCGGTGAGGGAGAGGGTGGTGTTGCTGTCGGTGGAGCGGGGCATCGATTGTCCTCAGCGCCTTTAAATATCGTCAGGAAATCCTTCGACCGGGCCTGCCCATAAACATGACTCAACCGGGAAAGGAACATTGTCCAGTTGATTGGTATTGACCCCAATGCGTTGAGCGCAAATTTTGTCAGGCTCGCCAACTTTTTTAATCTTGATGAATCCGCTATTTACGTAATCATCCACTTTCTTCATCTGTTTTGGTTTTATCCATGCGAGGTTGAAATACAAAACATAGACTTCTGACAGTTTGCTAATGCCGAGTTTCTCTTTTTTCTCCCGTATTTCAGACGGTGGTATGGTCGTTAAATAGAAACCTTCTTCATGCTGCTTTTTGAACCAGGCCCACTTTTGAGGTTGATTCATCGTGCATTTCCACTCCCGGACGGCGGGGGTGCCGATTTGATTATCAGTGATGGATTTGGCCGCTGACTGGGTGGTGTAGTGATAGAACTTCATAAGGGCTCCGGTCCAACTCAGAAAGTCTTAACAGGCGATGAACCACGACGGTTTGTCACTCCAACACCCACTCCGCCAACTTCCCCGTCACCTGCGTCATCAACACATTCTCCACATCCCTTGCTCCTGCCGCGCTGCACTTGGCCAACACGGCCTTGACGATCCCTGCGTCGAACTCGAACTGCTTGCCGGTCGCGGCCTTGTACCGCCCACGCAGTTTCTCCAGCTTGGCCAGGACAATGGCTTCCAGCGTCGCCTCATCCAGCGGCCGATACGCCACCACCGTCATGCGCGCCAGGAATGCGGGGCGAAACGCTTGCAGCAAGACTTTATGCAAGGCTTCGTTGAAGGCGTCGCTGCCCAGTTGCGCGGCTGGCGTGTCCAGTAGCAGTTCGGCGCCGACGTTGCTGGTGGCGAGCATCACCGTGTTCTTGAAGTCCACCACCAGGCCGGTGCCGTCTTCCATCAGGCCTTTGTCGAAGACGTTGTAGAAGGCCTCGAGCACATCCGGGTGGGCCTTTTCGATTTCATCCAGCAACACCACCGAGTAGGGTTTGCGCCGCACCGCTTCGGTGAGCACACCGCCGCTGCCGTAGCCGACATAGCCGGGCGGGGCGCCCTTGAGCTGGCTGACGGTGTGGGCTTCCTGGTATTCCGAAAGGTTGATGCTGATCAGGTTACGTTCGCCGCCATAAAGGGCATCGGCCAGGGCGTAGGCGGTTTCGGTCTTGCCCACGCCGGTGGGGCCCACCAGCAGGAATACGCCGACCGGTTTCTGTGGATCGGTCAGGCCGGCGCGGTAGGCTTGCAGGCGCTGGGCGATGGTGTTCAACGCGGTGTCCTGGCCCATCACCCGCAGGCCCATGCGCTGACCGAGGGTGCGCACGGCGTGGGCTTCGTCGGCGAGCATCTTGCCTACCGGGATGCCGGTCCAGCCGGCGATCACGGCGGCGACGGTCTTGCTGTCCACCTGTTCGGGTACCAGCGGATCGTCCTGGCGAATGGCATCCAGGCCGGCCTCCAGACGCAGCAGTTCGGCAGCCAGGTGGTCGATGCGGTTATCGATCTCGGTGTCGGGCTTTTCACCGTCGGCGCGCTCGCTCAAGGCCAGCAGCTCGCGGCGGGTGTCGAGCAGTTCGCGCACCGCTTCGCGCTCTTCACCCCAGCGGGTCTCCAGCTCGCGGATGGCCTGCACGTTGCCGCTCGACTCGGTTTCCAGCAGGGTGATGCGCTCGCGGTGATCCAGTCCGGTGGCCTGTTCACGGCGCAAGCGTTCGACTTCGTCCTTGAGGCTGTTCTGGCGATGGCGCAGGCTTTCCAGAGGCGGTGGCACATCGTGTTGGCCGAGGGCGACCCGCGCGCAGGCGGTGTCGAGCACGCTGATGGCTTTGTCCGGCAACTGTCGCCCGGAAATGTAGCGGTGGGACAGTTTCACCGCCTCCTGAATGGCCGCATCCAGCACGTGTACGCCGTGATGTTGTTCCAGTTTGGTCGCTACGCCACGGAGCATTTCCACGGCGGTGAGTTCGTCCGGTTCTTCGACCTGCACCAGTTGGAAGCGACGGGCGAGGGCCGGGTCTTTCTCGAAGTATTTTTTGTATTCCAGCCAGGTGGTGGCGGCCAGGGTGCGCAGTTCACCCCGGGCCAGGGCCGGTTTGAGCAGGTTGGCCGCGTCGCTGCCACCTTCAGCGCCGCCGGCACCGATCAGGGTATGGGCTTCGTCGATAAACAGAATGATCGGTTTTTCAGCGCTGCGTACAGCGTCAATCACGCCTTTGAGACGCTGTTCGAACTCGCCCTTGACGCCCGCGCCGGCCTGCAACAGGCCCAGATCCAGCACGCGCAAAGTGACCTCCTGCAACGACGGTGGCACGTCGCCTGCGGCAATGCGCAGGGCCAGCCCTTCCACCACGGCGGTTTTGCCGACGCCCGGCGCGCCCACCAGGATCGGGTTGTTCTGCCGACGTCTGAGCAGGATATCGATGCACTGACGAATCTCACCGTCGCGTCCGACGATGGGATCGATGCGTCCGTCCCGAGCGTCGGCGGTCAGGTCCTGGGTATATTGGTCGAGCACCGGGTCCTGTTTCGGTGGTGCCTCACCGGGTTTTACCGGGCGCACGCCGCCGACATGTTCCCGCGAGCTTTCGGTCCATTCCAACAGATGGGCGCGCAAGGCCTCCCGGGGAATGCGCAGCAGCGACGAGGCACTGTTGAGCAACAGGCTGCGACGCTCATCACGGTCCAGCAGTGCCAGCAACAACAAGCCGGAACGAATGCTGTCCAGGCCCAGCACGCTGGCCTGCACCACAGCATCTTCCAGCAGGCCGATGGTTTGCGTCGACAGGGCCGGCGTGCGGGTACTGCCGGATTTGAACAGCTCCAGGGCCTTGTTGATTTCTGCCGCCACCGCGTCGCGCTCCAGGCCAAAGCGCGGCAACAGGCAGGCAAAGTCACCGCCTTCGATGTCCAGCAGTTCCAGCAGCAGGTGCTCGATTTCCACATAGTGATGGCTGCGTTGCAGGCAGCGTTGCGCGGCGCGTTCCAGGGCGCGACGGTTGTCCGGGTTGAGGCGTCCGATCAGGCTGGCCAGTTCCATTTCAGGCGATCTCCGGCTGACGAAGGCGAGTTTCGATCCGTTGTACGGCAAGGTTCGGCTGGCGTTGCAGGCCACCGTTCCAGCTCAATCGCGGCGGCGCCTGGCGAACCAGTTGCAGTGGCCCGGCGCCACGGATCAGCAGCACCAGACTGCAATCCAGATCGGGACCGAAGTACAAGGCGTAAAGGCTTGCGAGTAACGGATGGGTCTCGCCGGTGGGCAGCAATGCACTGGCCTGAACCGCGGTCAGCGGGCCGAGGGTCAGGCGCACGCCGGCATGTTCGTCCCAGACCCGAGTGCCGGCGACCGCGCTGTGGCCCAAGCGCAAGTTGCGCCCGCCGGGCTGCAAGCGGCTGCGGCTGGCGGGGGGAATTTCGCGCCAGCCACCTTTGTAGGCGGTCAGTTCCACCGGCAGCCCGAACTGTTCGCGCACGATGGCCGCAAACCCGGCCAGGGAGCGCCGGCCATCGGCGTACAGTGCGGTACACGCCAGCACGCCCGCATCGGGCGCGGCCTGGCGTTCTTGCAACGCCTTGGGCAGCAGGCCGGTCAATGCACGCAATTGCGCCTGCACGGCAGACGCCGCCGGTGCGGTAAAACCCAGGGCGATGCGGTGTTTGCGCATCACTTTGTAGAGCAGGCTGAGCAGACGATGCTGGAACAGGTCGAGAAACTCCGCCGGCGCATGATCGCGCGCCCGTGCCCGTTGTTGCAGCCATTCCTGATAGGCGTAGGGCAAGGGGCCGTCGGGGCCGCCGAGGCCAAAGATCGGCGTGGTCAGGATGGGTGCCGTGCCGGGCTCCTGCTTCAGGCTTTCGACTTCACTGGCGGCGAACAGCGGTGTCAGCGGTCCCCGCAGGCGCAGGGCTTCGGCGTGGGGCGCGGTGCCGCTGCCCAGGGTTTCGGCCTGGGGCTGTTCGCGCTCCAGCACCAGCAATGCCTGAAGCCATTCGAAACGATGCGGGTCGCGCCGCAATCGTTCGCTCAGGTTCAGAGCGTCAGGGGTTTGCCGGCTTGGGGTTGCCATGTTTTCACCTCCCTGTCCGACTGAACGAGTACGGTGCGCACGAAACGATTGGCGGTGGCATAGAGGGAAAAGAACTGCGCCAGCACCCCGGAGAACAGCACGGCACTGCTGCCGACGAAGTGTTGCGGGTCCAGTTGCAGGCTTACTTGCAACCCGTTGCGCCACCCGCGCCAGGCGTCTTCGCCGACATGGGCGATGACCCGGTCACAAGCCAGTTCCAGCACCCCGGCGATCTGTCGCCGGGCGCTGGCCTCGTCCCGCAGATTGTGCAATTCGAGAATTTCCCGCAGCGCGTCGAGAGCCTGGGGACCTTCCACCAGCGACAGGTGGTTGAGGGTCAATTGCGACACCAGTCTCCAGCGCGATTCGCCATCCAGGCGTGGCAGGCTCTGCGGGCTGGGCGGGTTGCGCAGGCGAGCCCAGGCCACCGGCCCGGGACGCTCAAAACCCAGCGCGGTGCCGGACGGCAGGCTCTGGGCCAGATGGCGGTTGGTGCACAGCAACTCGGCGGTGAGGCTGTAGTCCCGCGTGTCAGCCAGCGGGTCGAACTGAGTGTCCACCAGGCTGACCATCAAATCGGTGCCCAGGCGATTGGGGCTCATGCCGCTGACTCGCCGCGCATGCCAGTAATAGGCCTGGTCGTTGCCGTGCTGGCTGCCGTAATAGGCCGGGACTTTGCGCACCCCCTGGCTCGACGTCGCGCGCATGCCGCGGATGCTGTGGATCTCGACGCTGTTCTCTCGATGACTGTCGGCCACCAGGCGGTATTCGCTGCGGGTGCCGTCCGGGCGTAGCGGCTCGGACGTCCTGGGGAACAGGTTGATCACTGGCGCGCAGCCCAGGGCGATGTCGCTGGCCTGGAGCGGAAGGCGGCTGACGGGGGCACGGTCGAACACGATGTACAGGTACAAAGCTTGGCTGTCGCTGGACGCTCCGGCCAGTGGCAGGTCGAAAAAGCCGAATTTGTCGGGGAAGGCAAAGTACTCCGCCAGCAGGCGCATGCCGGGATGCACCCCGTCCTCGTCCGGCAGCAAGGCTTGATCACTGGCGAAACCGACGATCTCCGGCAGGCCGGTCAGGGGTTCCGGCACGCTGCCCGGTGGGCCGGCCAGGACCTTCACGGCATGGGCGCCGAGCAGGTCATACAGCCAGGCGTTGATCATTGGTGAGGCTGCCAGGTGCACCCGCAGAGAATCGATCCCCAGCGTCGACCATTGGCTTTCCCCCAGGCAACGCAGGTTCAGGCGCAAGGCGGAACGCGCCTGCACCACCCCCGTCAGCGCCTGAGCCTCATCGCTGCCCAGCAGCAACGCTTCACTGACTTCGACCGGCCACAGGCGCACGGCGGCCGTGGTGCGAAAATGAATGCTCTGCCCCTTGTCGGTGGTGACGAACAAGGGCGTGTCCCGGGGCAGGGGATAGCCTTCATTGAGGTTGCCTTTGCTCGGGTCGGGCTCGAACTGCACGATGGCGCAGGACGGCAGAGGACGCAGGGCCAGAGGGTAAAGCTGTTCGAGCAAGGCATCGCTGAACTCGGCGTAGTCGTCGTCCAGTCTTCGCTGCAAGCGGGCGGCCAGCAGTGCGAAGCCCTCCAGCAGTCGCTCGACATGCGGGTCCGGGCATTCACCGGGAGACAGTTCCAGGCGCCTGGCGACCTTGGGGTAACGTTCGGCGAACAGGCTTCCGGCATGCCGCAGCCAGGTCAGTTCACGCTGGTAATAATCGAGCAGTTGCGGGTCAATCGAGTCGCTCATGTCGTACCTCAAGGCCGTCGCCGGCGGGCTCGATGACAAATGCCACAGGCCATGAGTGCTGATCACCGCGCAACTCGCCCAATAGCCGTATGTTCAGTTGCTGGGGATGACCCGGCACAGGGTTGACCTGGACCTCGCCCAATCGCAGGCGCGGTTCGAAGTGGTTGATAGCCTGACGGATCTCGCGGGTCAGTTGGCGACGGTCATCGCTGCGCTGCTGTTGTAGCGCCGTCCAGTCAGCGATGCCGTAATCCAGAATGCTCGGCGGCTCGGTCAGCGCCTTCGGGCCGCGTCGGGTGTTGAACAGGCGCAGCAGTTCGGCATGAACCGAGTCCTGCAGCGCCTGCCGGTCGAACGCCCGCTCAGGGTCTTGCGCCGGGCTGGCCAGGCGGTCGAACAGGGGAGGGCGAAGCCCGAAACCAGCCATGGGCGCGGCTTCCTTACTTGGTCATCTTGTTGGCCGCCAGGTCCCACGTCGTGCCCGCCGTGCCTTCCTTGGTGCCGTCGTCTTTCTGCGCGGTGAGTTCCCATTTGATCTTGGTGAAGTTCAGCGACAGGGTTTCCACCGGTTTGCCGCCCGTACCGCCACTGACGCTGACGTTGGACAGCACGACGTTGGTCAGGGTGTAGACGATGAACGGCATGATCTGACCGCTGCCTTCGGCAGCGTTGCGACCGATGGTGATGATGGCTTCGGGGATCGGTTTACCGGCGCAGCAATATTCGTTGAGGGTGGGGGTAGAACTGTCGACGAATTTGGTCAGGGTGAATTCGCCGATGTGGGGCCTGCCGGACGTACGTTCCGAGTTGCTGACGTCATTGGTGACTTGCATCGCCACGTTGTGGCTGTAGGACATGACTTCGATTTTGTCCGTGAAGCCCTCGAGCAGGCTGTCGCCCTTGATGTCGCCGCCGAGGTCGAGAATGATCGCATCCATTGTGTGGAACTCCTGAATAAGACGAGATGGGGGGTGCCCAATACCGATCCGTTAAAGACGAACGCCGAACCTGTGGCGAGGGAGCTTGCTCCCGCTGGGTCGCGCAGCGGCCCCCTCTTTTGTGGGACTGCTGTGCAGTCCAGCGGGAGCAAGCTCCCTCGCCACATAGCTACATAGCCGTCAGGCAGCTACCGGCGGCGGCAGGGTCGCCACCAGGCGGATCGAGGCGGTCAGTTCCTCAAGCTGAAAGTGCGGCCGCAGGAACACCGTAGCCTTGTAGGCCCCTGGCTTGCCCGCCACCTCCGTGACGTCCACCCGCGCTTCGCGCAACGGGTACTGCGCCTTGATCTCTTGCGGCGCGTTGTCGTTGATCAGCACGTAGTCGGCGATCCAGTTATTGAGGTAGGTCTGCACGTTGTCGCGGGTCATGAAGCTGCCGACCTTGTCGCGCATGATGACCTTCAGGTAATGGGCGAAACGCGAGGCGGCGAGCACATACGGCAACATCGCCGAGATTCGCGCGTTGGCGTTGGCCTCGTTGGTGTTGTAGAGCTTGGCCTTGTTGGTGGTCTGGCCGCCGAAGAACACGGCCACGTCACTGTTTTTCTTGTGGCACAGGGAAATGAAGCCCAGGTCGTTGAGTTCTTTTTCGCGCCGGTCGGTGATCGCCACTTCGGTCGGGCATTTGAGCGACAGGTCCCCGGAGCTGGTGCGGAAGGTATGGGCCGGCAGGCCTGCTACCGCGCCACCGCCTTCGGCCCCGCGGATCGCCGCACACCAGCCATATTTGGCGAAGGCTTCGGTGATGCGTTGCGACAGTGCCCAGGCGGCGTTACCCCACAGGTATTTGCTGTGGTCGGTGCCGTTGACGTCCTCGACGTAGTTGATGCCTTCCACCGGCAGTGTGTCCGGGCCGTAGGGCAGGCGCAGCAGAAAGTGCGGCAGCACCAGGGATACGTAGCGCGAGTCTTCGCTTTCGCGGAACGAGCGCCACTTGATCAGCTCCTGGCTTTCAAAAATTTTCGACAGGTCACGGGGCACGGCCAGCTCAGTGAAGCTGGTCATGTCGAACAACCGGGGGCTGGCGGCGGCAATGAACGGTGCGTGCGCGGCGGCGGCGACGTTCGACAGTTTTTCCAGCAGGCCGATGTCCTGGGGGTGGCGTCCAAACGTGTAGTCGCCCACCAGCAGGCTGAACGGATGCCCGCCGAAGGTGCCGTATTCTTCCTCGTAGATCTTCTTGAACAGCGCGCTCTGGTCGAACTCGACGGCTTTTTCCAGATCGTTCTGCAGTTCTTTCTGGGTCACGTTGAGCAAGCGCAGTTTAAGTCGCGTGCTGGTTTCAGTGTTTTGCACCAGCAGATGCAGGCCGCGCCAGGAGGCTTCGAGTTTTTGCAGTTCGGGGTGGTGCAGCACTTCGTTGAGCTGGGCGCTGATCAACTGATCGATCTGGCTGATGCGGTCGTTGATCATGGCCACGGTGTCCTTGTCGATGGCCATGCCTTCGTCGAGGACCTGGGTGGCGAATTCGGCCAGCATGTCGCGGGCGTAGTCCTGCTGGCTGTCGTCGTGGGCCATGCGGCCTTCGGCGATGATCTTGTCCAGCAGGGACAGGGTCTGGGTCGTGCTCTCGCTGGTTTGAGCGCTGGATGAAGCAGGCATGGCTTTATCTCCCTTGAGTGATGAGCGCGATCAGGCCTGTGGTTCGGCCGGGGCTGGGTCATCGTTGGCGGCTTCGGTCGGCAGGTCTTGCGCATCCTGAGGGCGGGCTGACTTGATCTCTTGCAGGCCTTCGGTGTTGGCGATCACGTCGCGCAGCAGCTTGTCCAGGTCGTCGTTGCCATCAAGCTTGGTCAGCAGGTCCCGCAGACGCTGGCGGGCTTCGAACAGCCGGCGCAGGGGCATGATCTGCTCCACAACCTTGACCGGATCGAAGTCGTCGATGTGGCGGAAGTTGAGTTCGATGTTGAGCTTGCTGTCGTCACCGCTGAGGGTGTTATTCACCTGGAGCGTGGCGCGAGGGGAGATGGAGGCCAGTACCTCGTTGAAATTGTCGCGATCGATTTCGGTGAAGCGCCGCTCGTTGAGCTTGGGCAGCGGGTCCAGTGGTTTGCCCGAGAGGTCGGCCAGAATGCCGACCACCAGTGGCAATTCTTTCTTTTCGATGGCATTGCCGATTTCCACGTCATAGGTGATCTGGACGCGGGGAGGACGGACTCTGTCGAGCTTGTGCTGGGTACTTTCTGCCATGGCGGCCGACTCCGATGCATGTAGGGAGCAATGCATCGGGGGGCCCGCTCATCGCATTCCCTTGCTGATCCGCAGGTTGCAAATGGAGGGCAGTAGACCTGTCATTCCCTTGACGAACCTGGTGCATTCGACTGTGTGGGTCGAACTACCCAAGACGCTAGAACAGGTCTATAAAAATGCAAGCAAAAACAATTTTTGACCGCTGAGAAAAGGAAGATTCATTTTGCGTGTTCTTTTTTCCGGATTTTTTTTGAGCGTCGCGCTCACCGGTTGTTCGCTGTTTGCTCCCAGTGTCGACCTCGACAGCCTGACCCTGGACGTCGCGCCCCGAGCCAATGACGACACACCCATCGCAGTGGATTTTGTCGCCGTGAACGACCCGGATCTGCTCAAGCAGCTTTCGGGAATCAGCGCACGCCAGTGGTTTACCGAGCGCGAACAGTTCCAGCGCGACTATCGTCAACTCATGTCGGTGTGGGGGCTGGAGCTGGTGCCGGGGCAATTCATCGACCGCCAACCCTTCCCTCTGGAGGGCAGGCGCGCCGCTGGACTTTTGGTCTTCGCCAGCTATAACACTCCCGGAGCCCACCGGCTTCGGCTGGACGATCAGCGCCAGGCTTGGCTGAAGTTCGAAAGTCGTGAGATGACCCTGGTGAACGATGGCCAGCTTGCCAGTCAGCCTTGAGTGACCGCGGGCCGCCCTGGGGCGGCGTCATTGGGATGTCGAAGGGAGTCGTATGAGTCTGTTACCTGACGCGGTTTGCTGGCACGAGGGCATGCAGTTGCTGCCCCAGCACTTCCAATTGCAAGGGCTACGCGCTGAAGCCCTGGCCGCGCATTTTGCCGGTGCCTGCAACCCCTGGTTCTGGGGTGTCAGCCAGGTGGAGGTCGACCCTTCGGCTCTCAGCGCCGGCCAAGTCCGGCTGTTGCAGCTGCAGGGCACCTTGCCGGACGGGTTGCCGGTCAACGTGCAGGCCGGGGTCGGGCCGACCCTGGAGCTGGACATCACCGAAGCGGTGAACAAGACCGATGACGCGACGGTGACCGTGTACCTGGCCATCAGTCCGCTCTGGCGCGCCGGGCAATTGCTGCCGCTCAAGGGCCGGCTGCAATCGGTAGTGGGTGAAGCCTTGCCGGATCTCACCAGCGGCGAGTTTCCCGAGTCCATCACGGTGTGGCGGCCGAACCCTCGGCTGTGCACACAACTGAGCAAGGCCGACTCGATCTGCCTGCCACTGTTGCGCATCCGCAAGGAGGGCGGCGGTTTCCTGCGGGTGGCCTACACACCGCCGACGCCGATTCTGTTGCCGGAATCGATTCTTGGTCGGCGAGTGGCCGGGCTGTGTGCCAGGGCCCGGGAGAAATGCCTGTTCCTGGCCGGGCGCCTGCGTCAGGCCCAGGCGGCCGGTAACCAGGACGATGCCATGGAGATTCGCCGTCAATTGACTGCGTTGTGGGCGCGATTGCCGGAAGTCGAAGGCGCGCTGAACACCCGGGTGGCGACGCCCCAGGCATTGCATGGTCTGCTGTTGGGGCTGGCTGGTAGCTGGTCGGCGCTCGATCCGCTGGCCGGTGTCCCGGCCTTTGCGCCATTGGATTTTCTTGAGTTGCAACGCGGCTATGAGCCGCTGCTGGACTGGTTGGAACACACCCTGGAGCTGGTCCGCGCCGGTTATCGCAGCCTGGCCTTCGAGCGCGATGACCAGGTGTTCTCGATCCAGTTGCCCGACGACCAGCCGAACCAGCGCCTGGTGATCGGCCTGCGTATGCCCAACGGCGCCAGTGAGCAAGCCGCGGCCGAGTGGTTGCGCGGGGCGATCATCGCGTCGGCGCCGCACATCCCGTTGTTGAGTCGCCAACGCATGAGCGGTCTGCCCCATCAGGCCATGAGCCGCAACGAACAGGTGGCCTACAGCGTGGGTGACGACACCCGGTTGTTCGTGGTGGCCGCCAGCGGGCAATGGTTCGATGGGCAATTGCCGTTGCACATCGTAGCGCCGGCCTCGCATCAGGCCAGCAGTCCGTGGCAAGTGGTGTTGTTTGTGGCGCAAGCCGGTGAAAGCGCCTGATCGTAAAAGGGGAGTCGTATGCCTGACGGAAGTGGCGGGGCGGTTCGGAGTCTGCATGAGGCACCGCTGAGCAGTGCGTTTCGTCAGGCTTGGCTGAAGTGGTCCCAGGACTGGCAGGACTTGCCCAAGGACAGCGACCCCGCGGTATTGGTCAGCCGGGTGGTGGAGTTTTCCGGTCGAAGCGCCCAGCGGTTGTGGCGGGTTGCCTTTGCCACCGTGGGCGATGCGGCCACCGAGCAGGTCAAGGCATTGGTCTACGCCTTCGTGGCGCTGGTGGACGAGACCTTGCTGTTCACCCCATGGCCGGGACAACTGGCCTGGCAGCAGCATCCCCTCGAATCGCGCATGTACTCCAGCCGTCAGGCTGGCGAACGGTTGCCGGCTGCCATCAAGAAACTGCTCGATGAGCAGATGCCCGGCACCCGGGACCTGGCCAACGTGTACCTGCAGTGTCTGATTCTCGGTTTTCAGGGCCGATTGCGGGGCGAGCCCGGTCAGGTCCAGCACGAAAAATGGCGGGTGGCGCTGTTCACGTTCGCCTGGCAGCACGAGCCCGATTATGTCGATGTCAGCCAGCGCCTGGCGATGTCTGCGGCGGCCACACCGATACGTGTCCCGGCTCAACAGTCGTTGCCGGACGGTTTGCGCCTGGGCCTGGTGATCCTGGCGATGGTGTTGCTGCTGACCGGGTTGGGGCAGGTGTTCTGGCGTGACATCCAATCAGAGCTTGAACCGGTGCTGCAACTGAACGAGTCGGTGGTTCAGGAGCAGGACTCATGAGCCTCTTGAGCATCGTCGCCCTGGTGTTGCTCGCCATTGTCGCGGTGCTGCTGATTGCGGCGGCGATTTGGTGGCTGCGCACCCAGGGCGGCGCGGCTATCCGCAGCTTCTATGGCGCGGTGCGCCACATGGAGCAGGAGCAAGGCACTCGGGACCGCTATCAGATGCCCTGGTTGTTGATGCTGGGCAACGAGGCCGATGGCGCGCAGTTGTGCGCCCAGTGGCGTTTGCAGCCGACAGACAAGGCGGCGTGGTTCGGGCGCTGGTGGTCGGATGCCGAAGGCGCGGTGCTGGTGGTGCCCCAGGCGCTGTTTTTGCCCGATGAGGGCATGAACATGCAGCGGGGCAACTGGTGGCGCCTGTTGGGATTGATTCTGCGCCTGCGCAGCAGACGGCCGCTGGATGCGGTGATCTGGACTGTGCCGTTCGGCAAGCTCGATGACATCGAGCAGACGACCGAGCTGAGTCTCAAGGTCCGGCGCTGTTTCATCGACCTCTTGCAACGGTTCGGTCTGAGCTTGCCGGTGTACGTGGTGATCACCGGGATGGAAGAACTGCCGGGGTTCCAGGAACTGGTCAGCGCCTTGCCCGCCCAGGCGCGGGAATCGACGCTGGGCTGGTCGTCGCCATATTCGCCCGAGGCGGCGTGGCAATCGCAATGGAGCGATCAGGCGCTGGATCAGGTCAACGCCGCATTGTCCCAGTCGATCATCGAAATCGGCGCGCTGTCGGGGCAGTTGAGCAGCGATCTGTATGGGTTGCCGGAGCGTTTCGAAGGGTTGCGGCGCGCCATGCAGCTGCTGCTGGAACCGGTTTTCCAGGGCAACGCGCAAGGCGAGGCACCGCGCTTTCGTGGCGTGTATTTCACCGCCAGCCAGGCGCCGGCCGTCACCGGCGATGGGTTGACCGCCAGCGACAGCGTTTTGCGCCAGACGGTGTTCGCCCGGCAATTGTGGTCGCGCCGGCTGGTGGCCGAGCGGGGCCTGGCCCAGCCGGTGCCACGCCTGCTGCGCTTGCGCCAGCGCTGGCATCGGCTGGGCGGTGGGGTGGCGCTGGTGGTCGGCGTGGTCTGGCTGGGGAGCATGGTCTGGGTCTGGCACGATTCGGTCGAGCAAGCCGAGGGCTTGTCGCGGTTGGTCCTCAGCGCGCACAAAAACCATGTCGTGGTCGACCCCGACAAGCCGCAACTGGAGCCGACCCGGCACAACGTGCAGAACTACTGGAACGTGCTGGAAAAAGCCCCGCGCTGGCGTTTCGTCTCGGTGGTGTTTCCGACTTCCTGGTTCTCCGCCGTGGACGTACAACTGGACAACGGCTTGCGCATGACCGCCCGCCATCATTGGATATTGCCGCTGCGTGACCTGCTGGTCTCGGACCTCGAACAACTCAAGGGCATCCGCAATACCGAGCGGCGCGGCAACGTGGAAAGCGAAGATCCGGCGCAATGGCAAAGTTACGTGAAAGCCAAGGACCTGGTTGAGCGTGCGGTGCGCCTGGAACAGCACAACCAGATGTTCAGCCAGGCGGTGAACAACCCCAAGGCACCGTTGGACGAGCTGGTGCAACTGAGCAACAACGCCCTGTCGTTGAACCTCAACACCGGGACCTTGAGCCGGGCGCGTTTTTACAATCGGGTGCTGTTCGATGCCCAGAATAGCGATTTGAAAGGCCTGGACCTGAACGCCGCGCGCCCGGTGATTGCCGATAACTTCATGGGCCTGATGCAGCGCTGGCTGGATCATTACTTTCTGGCGGACAACTTCGTGCGTCAGGCCGGTTACCTGAAGCTGCATCTGCAACGGCTTGAGGCCGGCGGCGGCAACTCCTTGAGCGAACTCGAAGAGCTGATGGCGTTGGTCGATGACCTGCAAAGGCTCGTCAGCCTGACCAACTCGGCCTGGGGCCGGGGCAAGGGGCAGGACCTGGTGCCCGGTTACACCCAGTTGATGGACAAGGTGGGCCACAGCACGCTGCTGGGGCCGGATCTTGAGCAGGATCTGCAGAGCCAGGCGGCAAAATTGCAGCAGAGCTTTCGCGACCAGTGGATCGTCCAGACCGGTTCCAGGGACAATCTGTTGGTCCAGCAGGGCAGCGGTTTGCTGGTGCTGCAGGAGCATGTCACGGCGCTGGACGGCGCGGTACAAGCGCTGTTCAAGCGTGACTTCGTGGCGTTGGCCATGCAGAAGGCGCCGTCGGACAGTAACGCCGACTCGATGGGCCGGGGTGACAGCGACGATTTCAGTGTTGCCCTGAACTACTTCGCCAGCTACCAGAGCTACGCCAATGAAGAACTGCCGCGCATCCCGCCGGATTATCGTGGGGCGCTGATGGAGGCTGCTGAAAGCGCGGCGGCGCGGGCCATGTGGCTGAGTCTGGATGAAAGCGAGCAACCGCTACCGGGCATGAGTTTCAATGTGCAGACCTCCCAGGCCGTTGCCCTGCAAAAAGCCTTCATGGATGTGAAACGCAGCGATCTGGCGATTCGTTTTCAGCGCCTGCTCAACCGCCGCGCGTTGGCGCAGATCCAGAGCGGCCTGAGCGAAATCGACGCCCAGCCACTGTTCACTCAACGTGCCGATGTCCAACGCTGGGACGGCTCGAAGAACTTCGGCTTGCAGTTGTACGGCGCCACTGATCCTCAGGACTTGAAGCTGAACCTCAACCAGCAGTTCGGCGCCATGCTACAGATCGCCGAGCAACGCATGCCCGCGCTGGAATGGCTGATTGTCCAGCAGGACAACCTATCGGCCCTGGAGCACGATCAGGTCGCCCGGTTCATGGCGCTCAACGACGAACTGCTCAAATACAAAAACCAGAACCCGGCCAGTGCGGCTGCCCAACTGGAGCAATTGGTAAGTCGCGATTTCATCGAAATGGACACCACGTCCTGCGCGCAGATTCTGCAAACGTCCAGCCTGCCCGGCGGACGTGGCGACCTGGCCGTGCGCACCGTTACGCTGCAACAGAGTGCCTTGCAGCGCTGCCTGTATCTGCAACAGAACCAGGCGGCGACCGCCTGGAATGACCTGGCCAATTATTTCAATCAGTACCTGGCCGGGCGCTTTCCGTTTTCCCAGGACGTGCGGGCCAGCGATGCCGACCCGGCGCGGGTCCAGCGCCTGCTGGAGCTGATCGACACGCGGCTGCCTCAGGCACAGGCCGGACTGGCGTTGAGCCGGACGCCGGAGCGATTGGCGGCGGAGGATTTTCTCAACCGTTTGAAACAGGCCGGTGCCTGGCTCGGGCCGCTGTTCGTGCGGGACAAGAGTGGCTTGCTCGGCGTGGAAATGGACGTGCGCTGGCGAACCGATCGCGAGCAGGAACGCGGCGCGGATCAGGTGATCGCCTGGGGGCTGAACGCCGGCAACCAACAGATCAGTTACCCGGGTGAAACCGGGCAGAACCTGCGCTGGATGGTCGGCCAGCCGGTGAGTTTGACCCTGCGCTGGGCCCGTAACGGTTACCAGCGTCCGGCCAACGACCCCTTGCAACCCGACCTGGTGGTGCGCGATCTGGAAGCCGGCTGGGAGTATCAGGGGCCGTGGGCGTTGCTGCGCCTGATGCGCTCACTGGTGTCGAACCAGCGCCAGCCGAACGCCGACTACACCGACTTCCCGCTGACCCTGCAACTGCCCGTGACGGCCCAGACCCAGGCGACCACGGCGCAACAGACCCAGATGTTCCTGCGTTTGTCGCTGATGAGCCAGGGTTCGAAGCTGCCGCTGTCGATTGCTCCGCTGCCGACCCAGGCCCCCCGTTCACCTTTCATGGCGACCTCATCGAGCACCGCCATCGCAACCCGCGAGGAGGGTTTGTGAGCTTGCCGATATCCCCTTTGCCCGAACTCATCCCCCGGTTGCTCGAGCCGATCAGCGCCGAATCGCCCTGTGGCCAGGATCTGCGCTACGAGCCGGAGTTCGACCAGTTGCGCGAGTTGCGCCGGGAGGACGACACCAGCCTGCCCACAGGTGTGTGGCAATCGTCGATCAAGCGCGCCCAATGGCCGGAACTGGAAAGACTCGCCACTGCGTTGCTGCTCGAGCGCAGCAAGGATTTGATGATCAGCGCCTGGCTGGGGGAGGCCTGGTTACACCTGACCGGGCTGGAAGGACTGCCGGGCGGCCTGGCGTTGGTGGCGGGTTTGTGTGAGCGCTACCCCGAGCAGCTGTATCCACGGGCCGATGACGGTGACCCGTCGTGGCGGGTCATTCCGCTGGAGTGGCTGGCCCGTCGCTACAGCGAAGTGTTACTGACACGGGCGCCCTTGTTCGATGGCCGGGACCCTGATTTCGACGGCTTCTGCCTGGCCGACTGGCAACGCTTGCAGCGTCAGCAGGTGTTGGTCAACGACAGTAAAAACGCCAAGGCCTCGGCGGAAGCGGCACGCAACGACCAGAAAAAACTCAGCGAACTGATTCGCACCACGCCATTGTCGTTCTGGTTGCATCGCCAGGGCAGCCTGATGCTGAGCCTGCAGCACCTGCAACGGCTTGAAGCCTGGAGTGATGCCTACCTGGGCGATCAGGCCCCAGGCTATTCCTCCCTGCAGGACGTGATGCAGGCCTTGCTGACATTGATAGAGGAGTTCATTGCGATGAACCCACAGCAACCCACCGTCGTGCCGGTGCAAGCACCACCGCCGGTGACGCCGCAAACCGCCCCGGCGCAGGCGGGCGCCGCTGCAACCCTGGCTTTTCAGGAGCCGGCCAGCCGCGAAGAAGCCTATCGCCAGTTGCTGATCATTGCCGGCTACCTGGCTCGCACCGAACCCCACAGCCCGGTGCCCTATTTGATCCGGCGCGGCGTGGAATGGGGCAACAAACCGTTGAACGAGCTGCTGGGCGAACTGATCAGTGCCGATGCCGAATCCCGGCGCGTGTGGACGCTATTGGGCGTTCTCTAACGCTCCTCGTCGGGCAAGCGCACCGGCGTCAGTACCGGTTTGCCGGAAAAGAACGCGGTCAGGTTCTGGCCCACCAGCTCCACCATTGCACGGGTCGCTTCCGGCGACAGGCCTGCCACGTGGGGTGTGAGGACGACGTTGGGCAGGTTCTTCAGCGCCTGCGGCACTTCGGGCTCGTGATCGAACACATCCAGGGCCGCTCCGGCAATTCGCCGTTGCTCCAGGGCGCTGATCAGATCGGCGGTGGCCACCACGCTGGCCCTGGCGACGTTCACCAGGAATCCTTTTGGGCCGAGCGCATCGAGGGTCTGCTTGTTTATCAACTGCCGGGTATCCAGGCCGCCTGGCGTGGCGATGATCAGGAAGTCCGAGACCCGCGCCAGTTCCGTGGGGGTGGCGCAGAAGGTGTAGGGCACGTCGTTGCGTACCCGGCGATTGTGATAGCTGACACTCATGTCAAAGCCCAGGGCGGCCCGTTTGGCGATCGCCATGCCCACCGCGCCAAGGCCCAACACGCCCAGCCGCTTACCGGCCAGGGAAGGGCGCGCGCTCCTCGGCCATTCGCCCCGTCGCAGGGCGGCATCGCAATGGGGTATGTCGCGCACCAACGCCAGCAACAGCGCCATGGCATGGTCGGCTACCGACGACGCGTTGACCCCGGCGCCATTGGTCACCACGATGCCGCGCTGATGGGCGGCCTGCAGGTCCACCTGCTCGTAGCCGGCGCCGATCACGCAGATGATTTTCAGGTTGGGCAGGGCGGCAATTTCCTCGGCCGTCAAACCCAGGGGACCGCGGGTCAGAACCGCGCTGAACCGTTCTCCATGTTCGTAAATCGCCGTCTTGCGCTCGGCAGGCGTTGGCGCCAACTCTAAGTGATAGCCCTGACGCTCAAGAATCGGCAGGTATTCGTTGACGGTTTCAACCAGTACAAGAACGGTTGCGGTCATGCTGTGCTCCTGTGGGCAATAGGACTGACGAAAAACCTGTGGGAGCGAGCCTGCTCGCGATAGCGGTGTCTCAGGAAATACCATGGCTGGCTGTTCCATCGCTATCGCGAGCAGGCTCGCTCCCACAGGGTTTTGTGCATTATGGCTTATCCTGCGCTGGTAGCTGTTTCATCTGTTCTGAGTGTAGGAGTTGGCGCAAAAAGGCGATAGGTCGGCGGCTTCATTCCCCGGCGTTATTTGCCGCAGATGCACCGTCCTCACAACCGCTCCTCAGCTAAGTCTTTGCTTCTGCTCGTTAATCCCGGACAATCGCGCCCCTGTTTCGGCCAGGGCGCTGCCTGTCGGGGTTTTCCGACTCGTCCTGGTCGGGTGCATGTGACCGGAATGCGGAGATCCGACCGGATGAATGATCAGGCCACTAGCGTCGAAGAACGCTTTGAAACGACAGCCCCAGCTACGCTCAGCCAGTGGGGGCGGCATGACACTACTTGGATGTTGGGCCTGTTTGGCACCGCCATCGGTGCAGGTACTTTGTTTTTGCCCATCAACGCCGGCCTCGGCGGTTTCTGGCCGTTGTTGATCCTGGCGTTGCTAGCCTTTCCCATGACGTTCTACGCCCACCGGGAGCTGACCCGTTTCGTGTTGTCCGGCCGTGAAGGCGCGGACATCACTGACGTGGTGGAGGAGCATTTCGGTATCAAGGCCGGTGCACTGATCACGTTGCTGTACTTCTTTGCAATTTTCCCGATCCTGCTGATCTACAGCGTGGCGCTGACCAATACGGTGGGCAGCTTCCTGGAGCATCAACTGCATATCCAGCCGCCACCTCGGGTGGTGCTGTCGCTGGTGTTGATCCTGGGTTTGCTGGCAGTGGTGCGCTGCGGGGAGCAGGCGATCGTCAAGGCCATGAGCCTGATGGTCTATCCGTTTATCGTAGCGTTGCTGTTCCTGGCGGTGTTTCTGATCCCGCACTGGAACGGTGGCATTCTGACCACAGCGTCCACGCTGCCTGAACCTTCGGCGCTGCTGCATACTTTGTGGCTGGCGATTCCGGTGATGGTGTTCTCGTTCAACCACTCGCCGATCATCTCGGCGTTTGCGGTGGATCAGAAGCGTCGCCATGGCGATAACGCCGAAGTGCGCAGCTCGCAGATCCTCTCGCGCGCCCATGTGCTGATGGTGGTGATGGTGCTGTTCTTTGTGTTCAGTTGCGTTTTGACGCTTTCCCCGTCGCAGCTGGCCGAGGCCAAGGCGCAGAATCTGTCGATCCTGTCGTACCTGGCCAACCACTTCAGCAATCCGACCATCGCTTTTGCCGCGCCATTGATTGCGTTCGTGGCGATCTCAAAGTCCTTCCTGGGGCATTACATTGGCGCCAGCGAAGGCCTCAAGGGCCTGATCGTCAAGAGCGGTCGGCGTCCGGCGGCAAAGACCCTGGACCGTCTGACCGCGGCGTTCATGTTGGTGGTGTGCTGGATCGTCGCCACCCTTAACCCGAGCATCCTGGGCATGATCGAAACCCTGGGCGGCCCGGTAATCGCGGCGATCCTGTTCCTGATGCCGATGTACGCCATCCAAAAGGTCCCGGCCATGGCCCGTTACCGCGGCCAGGCGTCCAATGTATTTGTCGCGCTGGTGGGGTTGGTGGCGATTACTGCGTTGGTCTACTCCCTAATGGCCTGATAACACAGCCCCCTTGTGGAAGCGGGCTTGCTCGCGAAAGCGGTGGTTCAGTTGGCATGGATGCTGGCTATCCGGTCGCCATCGCGAGCAAGCTCGCTCCCACAGTGTGTCCGAGGTGTTCATAGGCATCGCATCCACCGAAAGTCCCCTGTGGGAGCGAGCTTGCTCGCGATAGCGGCCTGCCAGCTTGCATCGAAATCCCAGGCATAAAAAAACGCCGCCCCTCGCAAGAAGGGCGGCGTTTTTAGTCGAGCGTTGAAGCCTTAGGCTTGAACGACCGGGATGTTGGCATTGGCAGCCGCTTCACGGAACTCGGCGATCTGGTCGAAGCTCAGGTAGCGGTACACGTCCGCTGCCATGCTGTCGATCTTGCCGGCGTATTCCATGTACTCCTCGACGGTCGGCAGGCGACCCAGGATAGACGCCACGGATGCCAGTTCGGCCGAAGCCAGGTAGACATTCGCGCCGTCGCCCAGACGGTTCGGGAAGTTACGGGTCGAAGTCGATACCACAGTGGAGTTCGGTTCCACGCGTGCCTGGTTACCCATGCACAGCGAGCAGCCTGGCATTTCCATCCGTGCACCGGCCTTGCCGTAGATGCCGTAGTAGCCTTCTTCGGTGAGCTGGTGAGCGTCCATCTTGGTCGGCGGCGAGAGCCACAGACGGGTTGGCAACTGACCCTTGACCTGTTCCAGCAACTTACCGGCAGCGCGGAAGTGGCCGATGTTGGTCATGCACGAACCGATGAACACTTCGTCGATCTTCTGCCCAGCGACGCTGGAGAGCAGGCGGGCATCGTCCGGGTCGTTCGGTGCGCAGAGCACAGGCTCCTTGACGTCGGCCAGGTCGATCTCGATGACTTCGGCGTATTCGGCGTCCTTGTCGGCTTCCAGCAGTTCCGGGTTGGCCAGCCAGGCTTCCATCGCCTGGGCACGACGCTCCAGGGTGCGGGCATCGCCGTAGCCTTCGCCGATCATCCAGCGCAGCAGGGTGATGTTCGATTGCAGGTATTCGGCAATCGATTCCTTGGACAGCTTGATGGTGCAACCGGCAGCCGAACGTTCGGCCGAGGCGTCGGACAGTTCGAACGCTTGCTCGACGGTCAGGGTTTCCAGGCCTTCGATTTCCAGGATGCGGCCGGAGAAGGCGTTCTTCTTGCCTTTCTTCTCGACGGTCAACAGACCTTTCTGGATCGCGTAGTAAGGGATGGCGTGAACCAGGTCACGCAGGGTGACGCCTGGTTGCAGCTTGCCCTTGAAGCGAACCAGGATCGATTCCGGCATGTCCAGCGGCATGACGCCAGTGGCGGCGGCGAACGCCACCAGGCCAGAACCGGCCGGGAACGAGATACCGATCGGGAAACGGGTGTGGGAGTCACCACCGGTGCCGACGGTGTCCGGCAGCAGCATGCGGTTCAGCCAGCTGTGGATGATGCCGTCGCCCGGACGCAGGGATACGCCGCCACGGGTCATGATGAAGTCAGGCAGGGTGTGGTGGGTGGTCACGTCGATCGGCTTTGGATAGGCCGCGGTGTGGCAGAAGGACTGCATCACCAAATCGGTCGAGAAGCCCAGGCACGCCAGGTCTTTCAATTCGTCGCGGGTCATCGGGCCAGTGGTGTCCTGGGAACCGACGGTGGTCATCTTCGGCTCGCAGTAGGTGCCCGGACGAACGCCGGTCACGCCGCAGGCCTTGCCGACCATTTTCTGCGCCAGGGTGAAACCCTTGGTGCTTTCGGCCGGGGCTTCCGGCTTCTTGAACAGGTCCGAAGCGGGCAGGCCCAGCTCGGCACGTGCCTTCTCGGTCAGGCCGCGACCGATGATCAGCGGGATACGGCCGCCGGCACGCACTTCGTCCAACAGGACCGGGGTCTTCATTTCGAAGGTGGCCAGGACTTCATCAGTGCCGTGCTTGCAGACTTTGCCAGCATGCGGGTACAGGTCGATCACGTCGCCCATGTGCATGTTGGACACATCGAATTCGATCGGCAGGGCGCCGGCGTCTTCCATGGTGTTGTAGAAAATCGGGGCGATCTTGCTGCCGAAGCAGAAACCACCGGCGCGCTTGTTCGGCACGTAAGGCACGTCGTCACCGAAGAACCACAGCACCGAGTTGGTGGCTGATTTACGCGACGAACCGGTACCGACCACGTCACCGACGTAGGCGATCGGGAAGCCCTGGCCGCGCATCTCTTCGATCTGCTTCATCGGGCCGGTCTTGCCTTGTTCATCCGGCACGATACCGTCACGGGCCATTTTCAGCATGGCCAGGGCGTGCAGTGGGATGTCCGGGCGGGACCAGGCGTCAGGAGCCGGGGAGAGGTCGTCGGTGTTGGTTTCGCCGGTAACCTTGAACACCCGAAGGCTGATCTTGTCGGCCAGCACGGGGCGGTTCTTGAACCACTCGCCGTCGGCCCAGGATTGCAGCACGCCCTTGGCGTGAACGTTGCCATTGCGGGCTTTTTCAGCCACGTCGTGGAAGGCATCGAACATCAGCAGGGTGTGCTTGAGTTCTTCGGCGGCAACGGGCGCCAGTTCGGCGTCGTCCAGCAGGTCCACCAAGGTTACGATGTTGTAGCCGCCCTGCATGGTGCCGAGCAGTTCAACGGCGCGCTTCTTGTCCAGCAGAGGGGATTGGGCTTCGCCTTTGGCCAGGGCGGACAGGAAACCGGCCTTCACGTAGGCGGCTTCGTCGACTCCAGGCGGAACGCGATTGGTGATCAGGTCAACGAGGAAAGCTTCTTCGCCAGCCGGAGGATTCTTCAGCAGCTCGATCAGGCCTGCGGTTTGTTCGGCGTTAAGCGGCTGGGGAACGATACCCAGTGCTGCACGCTCTTCGATATGTTTGCGGTAGGCTTCAAGCACAGTTATTACCCTCATCAGTGGTCCCAAATGGGTGTCCGGGACGCTCATCCAGAAACCCACGGTACTCATGCGCGTCGGAGGCTTTTTGAGCCACCACGCCAGAGTTTCCGCGAGTTCCTCACAGAAGCTGCTTTCAAAGTTTTACGCCTGCAGAACGGGGAGCTGATGAGGGTTGGCGTTGGGCTTTCCCCGCTGGAAAGACCCTCGGCCAACACCGCTCTGAAGGAACGACTGTGCTCGTGACGCTTTGAAAACAGCTTCTAACGGACATTGGCGCCTTAAAAGGCTGGCTGATTCTACGGCAAAAAAAAAATAAACGTAAGTTGGCCCCTGAAGTTTGAGGGGTGATCAATCTTAGACAAAGGGCTAACATGCCGGCCTGTCCTGCTTTTACGTGTGTTTTTCCTTATGCCCAACCAGCTCATCAAGACCCCCTGCGTCGGCCTTTGCTCCACTGTCTACGGTGACCTGGTGTGCCGTGGCTGCAAGCGGTTCCACCATGAAGTGGTTCATTGGAACGGCTATAACGAGGACGAGAAACGCGCGGTGTGGATGCGGCTTGAGCAGTTGCTGGTCCAGGTAATGGTGGCCAAGCTGGAGGTTTTTGATCCTGCGCTGCTGCGCCAGCAACTGGAAACACGCAAGATTCGTTTTGTGCCGCACCAGTCGGAATATTGCTGGGCTTATCAATTGATCGCCCGTGGCGCGCGGGTGATCAACAACCTGGAAGCCTACGGCATGGTGCTGATGCCCGAATTTCGCGACTGGGACCTGCCGGACCTGCGCGACGCCATTGATCGGGAATTCTTCCTGCTGTCCGAAGCCCATTACCAGCGCTACATCGCGCCGGGGTTCCTGAAGGATGCCATTGGCGGCTGAAGGAGATGGCTTTTGTGGCGAGGGGTGTCAGTCCTTGACCGCCAGCTCCACCAGATGATCCTCGACCTCCTGCGGTTTGAGCACCAGCACGTCGCTTTCCAGCGTGTCGAGCACCGCTTCGGCGGTATTGCCGATCAAGACCCCTGACAACCCGGAACGCGCCACGGTGCCGATCACTGTCACCGCTGCCTGCAGCTTGCGCGCCATGTATGGAATCAGGACGTCCGCCGGACCTTCTTCGATATGCAGGTGTTGGTCGTCGATGTCGAACTCAGCCTGGAACGCCCGGCATTGTTCGCGGTATTTGGCCTCGATGGTTTCCTTGAGCTGGAACGTCGGATCGGCGGAGGACAGCATCGGTGTGGGATGGGCGCTGATCACGTGCAGGTGCGCCTTGGCCAGGATGGCAATGTCGTAGCCGTGATCGATGATGGTGGAGTGCAGGTGGCGGTGCTCGCCGTCGGCATTGCCCACGTCGACGGCGGCGAGGATCACTTTGTCTTTCCAGGAACCGGCGGTTTTCACCAGCAGCACCGGGGTCGGGCAATGGCGCAGCAATTTCCAGTCCGCCGGGGTGAGCAGGGCTTTTTTCAGCGGGCTGTCGGGAAAATGTTGCTTGATCACCAGGCCGCAACCTTCGGCCTGCTGTACGTCGATGATGGTTTCGTACAGGCTTTCGTTCCAGGCCTGTTCGGTGGTGACACTGTAGCCGTCGGCCAGCAACGCGGCCTTCAGCACGCTGAGCATGCCGGCATGGTCATGCTTCTTGTCACACACCAGCAGATGCAGGTGGGCCTGGGTGACACCGGCAATCAGCTTGGCGCGCTTGAGCGCCAGGCTTTCCGAATGTTCGGGGTCGATGACCACCAGAATGCTGCGAATGGCTTGCATGATCGGTGTCTCCAGCAATAAAAAGGCATGGCGTTGCTCAACTATAGTTGTTGTATGGCAGTCGTCGACTTGATGCATATCAACGGCGGTGGCTGGTGGTCTGGAGGCAGGCCGGTATAATCGGCGCCCTTCGCTCGACTCTCTTTTTCCGTGAGCCCCATGATCCTTCCCGAAATTCATGAATTCCTTGGTTGCCGCACTCCCGATGCCTGGGTCCAGGCGGCGCTGGCCGACCAGGAGACGCTGCTGATCGACCACAAGAACTGCGAATTCAAGGCCGCCAGCACCGCCCTGAGCCTGATCGCCAAATACCACTCCCACGTTGACCTGATCAACCTGATGTCACGTCTGGCCCGGGAAGAACTGGTGCATCACGAACAGGTGATGCGCCTGATGAAAAAACGCAAGGTCGGCTTGCGCCAGCTCTCTGCCGGGCGTTACGCCTCGGGGCTGCGCAAAGTGGTCCGCAGCCACGAACCGGTCAAACTGGTGGACACTTTGGTGGTCGGCGCTTTCATCGAGGCCCGCAGTTGCGAGCGTTTCGAGGCCCTGGTGCCGCACCTGGACGAAGAATTGGGCAAGTTCTATTTCGGCTTGCTCAAAAGCGAAGCCCGGCATTTCCAGGGCTACCTGAAACTGGCCTACCAGTATGGCGACGCCAAGGACATCGCCCAGGTGATCGACAAGGTTCGTGACGCCGAGCAGGCGCTGATTGAATCGCCGGATGTGGAGTTTCGCTTCCACAGTGGTGTGCCTGCGGTATAGGGCTGTTTGCCCTGACGCCATCGCGAGCAGGCTCGCTCCCACATTTGATCTTCAGTGAACACAAGTAATGAGTACACCGAAAATCCCTGTGGGAGCGAGCCTGCTCGCGATGAGGCCTCACGCAGCTCTACATCCTTAATCGCTCAAACCCAGGCGCTCATGCCATTGGGCAATGGACTCCTGGGGATAGACCTCGAACTGCTGATCGCCGGCGTGCGCCTCGACTTCCACCCATGGCGCCTTGGAGCCCAGCATCAGATGGGTGTGCTCAGGCGGTATCGGCAACGGCGTGTCGATGGCAGAGGCGAACGGGTGGATCAGCTCAGGCCATTCGGGGCTGAACAGCCACAAGCCTGAACCGCAAAGGGAACAGAAATGCCGTTCGGCGCTGCTGCGGTGGGCGCGTTTATCCCCGTCATTCTTGAACCGCGCATGATAGATCGAGATGTGCTTGCGACCGCGTACCTTCAAGCTCCGGGCATCGCCCCCCAGGTTTATCGCAAAGCCGCCTCCACCCTGGGTCTTGCGACAGATCGAGCAGTAGCAGCGCTGATAAGGGTAGGGGTGGGCGCTGTCGAGGCTGAACGACACCGCGCCGCAATGGCAGGATCCTTCGAGCTGCATGAGAACCTCCGCTTGGCAATTGGGAAGTGGCTCAGGACAGCCTAGACGGTCGGCATTTTTTGACAGCTGAATTCAGGCCGGCCATGCGGCAGCCATCGCGAGCGGGCTCGCTCCCACATTTGATCTTCAGTGAACACAAACACCGAAATCCCTGTGGGAGCGATCCTGCTCGCGATGAACGATGACGCGCTCTAGCGACCGGGCACCCGCCACAAATACCACGCCGCCACCGTCCGATGTGGGCTCCACGCCTGTCCAATCCCAACCATCTGTTTGCGCGTCGGTTGGACGTCCAAACCCTTGAGCCGCCGATACCCCTCACGCACTCCAAAGTCATCCGCCGGCAGGATGTCGGGTCGCTCCAGGCTGTAGATCAGCAGCATCTCCACGGTCCAGCGTCCGACGCCGCGCAGGGTGATCAAGCGTTCGATCAAGGCCTCATCATCCATGGCCAGCGCCGCGGGGTAGTCCGGCACCACCTCGTCCAGCGTCGCTTGAGCGATGCCCTGTATGGTCGCGATCTTGCTGGCGGAAAATCCGCAGTCGCGCATCTGTTGGAAGTCAGTCGCCAGGATCTGCTCAGGCCTGGGGAATATCGCTCCCGGAAACAGCCGCAGAAAACGACCGAGAATCGCATCGCCGGCTTTAGCATGCAATTGTTGATAGGCAATCGCCCGGACGAGTGCTTCAAACGGGTCGCGGGCCGGTTTGGGTTGCAGCAGACAAGGACCGATCGTCTCGACATGACGGCGCCAGTCTTCGTCGAGGCTTGCCAGAAAGGTGCTCGCATCGTGGTACGGGACAGGCATCAGGTGTTCACTCGGCGGGCTGATCAGAATGCCAGTGGCAGGGACACCTGCACCGCGGCTTTTTCCAGCCGCAACAGAAAAGCCTTGCGTGGCTGCCCGCCACCATAGCCGGTCAACGAGCCATCCGCACCGATCACCCGGTGGCAGGGGATGACGATGGCCAGGCGATTCTGGCCGTTGGCCAGTCCCACCGCACGGCTGGCACCAGGACTGCCGAGGGCAGTGGCGATGTTGCCGTAGCTACGGGTTTCGCCGTAGGGGATTTTTTCCAGTTCAGCCCAGACCCGGACGGCGAAGGCGCTGCCGGGCATGTGCAGCGGCACGCTGAACGAGGTGAGCTTCCCAGCGAAATAGTCGGCCAGTTCGGTTTCGATCTGTTGCAAGTGGGGATTGTGCCCCGGGGCGACGGTATAGCCGTAGCGTTGTTGCAACTCTTCGATTTCCCGGGTCAGGGCCGGGCGGTCGAGGAACTCCAGCAACACCAGGCCGCGCCGTTCGGCCATGGCCAGCATCGGCCCCAGTGGCGTTGTCAGGCGGGTGAACAGCAGGGGTTCGCTGTGGGCGGCGCGGCCCGGTGTGATGTGGAAAGACTTCACGAAGGCGTCACGAAATCCGCTCAGGGACTCGTAGCCTGAGTCAAAGGCCGCATTGTCGATGGAAATCCCTTCTTTGATGCCCCCCAGGGCGATGCCCAGCCGTCGGGTGCGCAGGTAGGCATGGAAAGTCATGCCGAAATGCTGCTTGAACCAGCGCCGCAGCTTCAGCGGTTCAATGCCTTGTTCCAGCAACAAGGCGTCGGTCCAGCGCAGGTCGGGTTCGGCGTCCACCGCCTTGAGCAGCGCCTGGATCCAGGCGGGCGCGATGGCGGCGGCATCCAGCGGCTTGCAACGCAGACAGGCTCGATATCCGGCCGACATGGCTTCGTCAGCGTGGGCGAAGAATTCGACGTTTTCCGGCTTCGGCTTGCGCGCCGTACAGCTGGGGCGACAGAAGATGCCGGTGGTCTTGACCGCCGTGAAGAACACCCCCTCGTAGGCGGTGTCTCGTTCGAGCATGGCGCGGACCATCTCGGCATGGGGTGGGAGCAGCGAGTCGTGTAGGTTCATGGGAGGAGCATAGAGCCAGGCCCGGAATGGCTCCACCGGAAAATCGACAGTGAATTTTCATCCGCCTCAATACTTCCAGAACACCGGCGTGAACAACACCAGCACGGTCAGAATCTCCAGACGACCCAGCAGCATGCCAATGGTCAGCAGCCATTTGGCCGCATCCGGCAAGGTGGAGAAGTTGCCGGCCGGTCCGATGATCGAGCCCAGTCCTGGCCCTACGTTGCACACGGCAGTGGCGGCACCGGTGAGGGCCGTCGTCCAGTCCAGGCCGATCAGCGCAAGCCCAAGGGCGATAGCGCCGATGGTAATGGTGAAGAAAAAAGAAAACGTCAGCAACGAACGGACGATCTCTTCGTCGATGGGGTGCTTGTTGTATTTTTTCTGAATCACCGCCCGCGGATGGATCAGTTGTTTCAAACTGCCCATCAGTAAGGCGCCGGCCACCTGAAAACGAAAAATCTTCAGCCCGCCGGAGGTGGATCCCGAACAACCGCCGACAAACGTCAGGTAAAAAAATAGCAGCAGGGCAAAGCTGCCCCATAGCGAGTAGTCACCCAGCGCCACACCGGTGGTGGTGATCACCGAAGTCACGTTGACGGCTACGATGCGCACCGCGTCCAGCCAGGCGTAGTCGCTGTTCAGGCTCAGCCAGGTGCCCACCACGAGCCAGGTAATGACCAGGAATCCGAGGAATCCACGGACCTGATGATCCCTGAGCAACGCTCGTTTGTTCCCGCGCAACGTGGCGACATACAAGGTGAAGGGCAGTGCGCCGGCGATCATGATAATCACCGAGATCCAGTGGATGGCCGGTTGAGACCAGTTGGCCAAGGACGAATCCGAAGTGGAGAACCCTCCGGTGGAAATCATGGTCATCGCATGGTTGATCGCTTCGAAAGGTGTCATGCCCGCCAGCCACAAGGCCAGGGCGGCCAGGGCACTCAAGCCTAAGTAGAGCCACAGGATGTAGGTCGCCGCCACATGGGAGCGCGGTGTGACTTTCTCCGACCAGTCCGATGATTCGGTCTGGAACAGTCGCATGCCGCCGACCCGCAACAGCGGCAGGATGGCCACCGCCATGCCGATGAAGCCGATCCCTCCGAGCCACTGCAACATCGAGCGCCAGATCAGCAGGCCCGGGGAGGCATTGTCCAAGCCGGTGAGGATGGTCGAGCCGGTGGTGGTGATGCCGGACATCGTCTCGAAGAATGCGTCGGTGTAGCTGATGTGCTGGATAAATACCATCGGCAAGGCGGCGAAGGTGCAGACAACCACCCAACTGGCAGTGGTCAGCAGGTACATGTCCCGCGGACGCAGTTGTATGTGCTCCGGTCGACCACGTGCTACCAGCAAGATGCCGCAGACAAAGGTGATCAGGCTCGACCACAAGAACGCCGAGAGGTCATCGTTTCGCTCGTACACCATCAGCGTGAGAAGCGGGATTGCCATGCTCGCGGCCAGGGTGATCAGGAAAATGCCGAGGATGAATCCGATAAACCGCACAGCCGCAAGGGACATAAAACACGCCTGAAAGAATGAGCCGCCCAGTATCGATTTCGTTGACCGGACGCTGCGTAAAGTTTGCGTAAAAAAAGCCCGAAACAGCACCTGTTCGCACGGCGCGCGCTGAATCGTCGTCATTGGGCAGTTTTGTTCAATACCGCCAGTGGCGTGCAATTTACCTTGAACGCCACCTCACGGACATGAAGAAGGTATGCAATGAGTCTGATTATTTCCATGGCGGCGTTTGCACTGGTCGCGTCCATCACCCCCGGCCCGGTCAATATAGTCGCCCTCAGTTCCGGGGCGCGATTCGGCTTTCGTGCCACCTTGCGTCACGTGGCCGGGGCCACCCTGGGGTTTGTCTTGCTGCTGGTGTTGATGGGGCTGGGGTTGCACGAAGTGCTGCAGCGCTGGCCCGGCCTCACGCGAGTGGTGCAACTGGGGGGCGTGGGTTTTCTGTTGTTCATGGCCTGGAAACTGGCGATGGACAACGGGCAGCTGGGCGCCGGAGACGAGGAGCGGGCGCCGTCGATGTTTTACGGCGCGTTGATGCAGTGGCTCAACCCCAAGGCGTGGCTGGCCTGTGTGGCCGGGATGGGAGCGTTCGTGGCCGATGGTGAGGCGCGGTTGGTGTGGCAGTTTGCAGCTATCTACCTGGTGATCTGTTATCTCTCGGTGGGCTGCTGGGCCTATGCCGGCAGTTTTCTGCGGGTCTGGCTGGGCAACCCGGCGACCATGCGCCTGTTCAATCGGACGATGGCGGCGTTGCTGGTGGTCAGTGCGGTGTATTTGTTGTTGCCTTGAGCCATCCCCGCAAAAGCAGGGTCGGGTATCAACCGCGATATTGGCCCGGGGTGGCGGCCAGGTGTTGTTTGAAGGCGCGCTGGAAATGCGCCTGGTCGGCAAACCCGCTGTCCAGTGCGACATCGGCAATCAGCTTGCCTTCGCGTAACTGCCGACGGGCGAACTGGATCCGACGATTGACCAGGAAAGCATGGGGCGTCATGCCGTAATGGCGCTTGAAGGCCCGGCTCAGGTACGACGGCGAAAGTTGTGCGGCGGCGCAGATGTCTTCGAGTTTCAAGGCCTCGCTGCAATGGTCATGGATAAACTGCGCCGCTCGCATCAACCCCGGGTGGCTGCCACGATCCGGGCGCCCGGCAGGGTTGAGCCGGTGTTGCAGGTCGATGAAAAACGCTTCGGCGGCGGCGTGTTTGCGGGCGATGTCGATCCGCTCATCCACCAGTTGTCCATACAAACCCTGTAAGGCGGCAAACAGCTCGATGTCGCGGCTGTGGGTGGTGGCGAAGCCCTGAAAACCCAGGGTCTCGTCAAAGCCGATTCGGCGCTGCAAGTCCGTCAGCCACTGGGTGTCGACGTACAGCATTACATACGACCATGGCTGATCATTGATCGGGTTGCACGCATGGACATCGCCGGGGTTCATCAATACGACCGTACCGCTCTCTACCTGGAAATTCGATTGCTCATGCAGGTAGGTGCTGCGCCCGGCCGTGATCGCCCCGATGGAAAAGTGGTCATGGGAATGACGCGAATAGCAGACCTTGCGTCCATCGGCGATGCCCCGGGCTTCGATGAAGGGCAGCGCTGCATCACGCCAGAAACGTGGGGCGGCATCATGGGGGGCGGGCTTCATCGGTCGGCGTCCTCGTCTTGAACCTGTGTCGCAGTGTATTCGGCCCCGTCGAGAAATGCCTGTCTGATTTGGCCGTTCGGTTTGAAGAGGAGAGGGCCTGGGCTAGACTTCAACAAGCCCTCTCTATGGAGTTTCCGATGCTTGCGCCTGGTAAACCGGATAACGAAGCCGTTCGCCTCAAGAATTTGCACTCGCTCAAATTGCTCGACACTGCGCCCGAGGAGCGCTTCGACCGCTTGACTCGCCTTGCCCGGCGTTTGTTCGATGTGCCCATTGCGCTGGTGTCGCTGGTGGATGCCAACCGTCAGTGGTTCAAGTCCAACGCGGGCCTGGACGCCAGTGAGTCCGGACGCGACGTTTCATTTTGTGCACACGCCATTTTGCAGGATCAGATTCTAGAGGTTTGCGACGCGGAGCAGGACGAGCGGTTTCGCGACAACCCGTTTGTCACCGATAAACCCGGCATTCGTTTCTACGCCGGGCAGCCGTTGGCACTGGATGACGGCAGCAAGCTTGGAACCCTGTGCTTGCTGGACACCAAGCCGCGCAAGCTCAATGACGAAGAGCGCGAACTGCTGCGCGACTTGGCCAGCATGGCCGAGCAGGAAATGATTGCTGTGCAGATGGCGAGCATGGACGAACTGACCTTGCTGTCCAATCGACGTGGTTTCATGACGTTGGCCCAGCATGCGCTGAGCGTTTGCGAGCGCCTGTCGCGTCCGGCAACACTGCTGTTCTTCGACCTCAACGACTTCAAGCTCATCAACGACCGCTTCGGACACGCCGAGGGCGATACGGCACTAAAAACGTTTGCCGACGTGCTACGCATCGCCTTTCGCGAAAGTGATGTGATCGGTCGTTTGGGTGGCGATGAGTTCGTGGCGCTGCTCACCGGCTCTGCCCATGTCGAAACCTCGGCGATCATGGCGCGACTCAGGGAAATCCTTGATGAGCGCAATGCGATGTTGCAGCGTGGCTATGACATCCGTTTCAGCGTGGGCCAGATCGACTATGACCCGAAGCGTCATCAGTCCATCGACAGCCTTTTGGCGGATGCTGATGAGGCGATGTACATTCAAAAACAGGCTGGCTCGCGCTGACGGCGTCACATCAAGCCCTTATGTGTGCAGGTCCTTCGTCATCGCGAGCAGGCTCGCTCCCACAGGGGATTTGCGGTTTGCCCGAAGTCTATGAGCAACTCGGAAAATGTGGGAGCGAGCCTGCTCGCGATAGCGGTGGCCCATTCAACACGAATGCAAGCTGACCCGCCGCCATGACCAGAGCGGAATAAAAAACGCCGCTTGTCCCTTTTCAGGACAAGCGGCGTTTTTACGCAGCGGATGTGACGTGAAGATTACTCTTCGATGTTACCCATGGCGGTGGTGTTGAAGCCGCCGTCCACGTACATGATTTCACCGCTGATGCCCGAGGCCAGGTCCGAGCACAGGAAGGCGCCGGCGTTGCCGACTTCCTCGATGGTGACGTTGCGACGCAGCGGGGTCTGCGCTTCGTTGGCGGCCAGCATTTTGCGGAAGTTCTTGATGCCGGAAGCGGCGAGGGTACGGATTGGACCGGCCGATACGCAGTTGACGCGGGTGCCATCCGGGCCCAGGGAGCCGGCCAGGTAACGCACGCCTGCTTCCAGGGAAGCCTTGGCCATGCCCATCACGTTGTAGTTCGGCATGGTGCGCTCGGCGCCCAGGTACGACAGGGTCAGCAAGCTGCCGTTGCGGCCTTTCATCATTTCACGACCGGCTTTGGCCAGGGCCACAAAGCTGTAGGCGCTGATGTCGTGGGCAATGCGGAAGCCTTCGCGGGTGGTGGCTTCGGTGAAGTCGCCGTCCAGTTGATCGCCCGGGGCGAAGCCCACGGAGTGCACGATGCAGTCCAGGCCGTCCCACTTCTTGCTCAGTTCTTCGAAAACCTTGGCGATTTCTTCATCGCTGGCCACGTCGCACGGGAAGCACAGCTCAGGGCTCGAACCCCAGCCTTGTGCGAACTCTTCGACGCGACCCTTGAGTTTGTCGTTCTGATAAGTGAAGGCAAGCTCAGCGCCCTCGCGATGCATGGCGGCGGCGATGCCGGATGCGATGGACAGCTTGCTGGCGACACCGACGATCAGTACGCGCTTACCGGCGAGAAAACCCATGTGTTGCTCCTCTTTCAGGTTATTCGGCAGTTGTTGGGGCCAGGAAAGCGGCCTCCAGCAACTGCTGTGTATAGGGGTGTTGCGGCGCGGCGAATATGCTGCGGGCATCACCTTGTTCGACCACTTGGCCATGCTTGACCACCATCAACTGGTGGCTTAGCGCTTTGACGACAGCCAGGTCATGGCTGATAAACAGGTACGTCAGGTTGTACTTGGTTTGCAGCGACCGCAACAGCTCCACCACCTGGCGTTGCACGGTACGGTCCAGGGCCGACGTCGGTTCATCCAGCAGAATCAACGCCGGCTTGAGCACCAGGGCCCGGGCAATGGCGATACGCTGCCGCTGCCCTCCGGAAAATTCATGGGGGTAGCGGTTCCGAGTCTCCGGATCCAGGCCTACCTCCTTCAATGCCGCGATTATCGCTTGTTCCTGCTCGGCTGCGGTGCCGATCTTGTGGATCCGCAGGCCTTCGCCGACGATCTGGCTTACACACATCCGTGGGCTCAGACTGCCGAACGGGTCCTGAAACACCACTTGCATCTCCCGGCGCAGTGGCCGGACCTGTTGCTGCGACAGGCAGTCCAGCTGCTTGCCTTCAAAGCGGATCCCCCCCTGGCTGCCGATCAACCGCAAGATCGCCAGCCCCAGGGTGGACTTGCCGGAGCCGCTTTCGCCAACGATACCCAGGGTCTGGCCCTGGGGCAGGCTGAAGCGGATACCGTCCACGGCCTTGATGTAGTCCACCGTGCGTTTGAACAGGCCTTTCTTGATCGGGAACCAGACTTTCAGGTCCTCGACCTGCAACAGCGGCGGGCCGACCACGTTGGTCGCCGGGTTGCCGCTGGGCTCGGCGGCCAGCAGTTCCCGAGTGTACGGATGCTGCGGCGCGCGGAACAGCTCTTCGCACGATGCCTGTTCGACGATGCAACCGCGCTGCATGACACATACGCGATGAGCAATTCTTCGCACCAGGTTCAAATCGTGGCTGATCAACAGCAGCGACATGCCCAGCCGCGCCTGCAAATCCTTGAGCAATTCGAGGATTTTCAGCTGGACGGTGACGTCCAGTGCCGTGGTCGGTTCGTCGGCAATCAGCAGCTCCGGCTCGTTGGCCAGGGCCATGGCGATCATCACTCGCTGGCGCTGGCCACCGGACAGTTCGTGGGGCAGGGCCTTGAGGCGCTTGTGCGGCTCGGGGATGCCCACCAGTTCCAGCAACTCCAAGGTGCGACGGGTAGCGACCTTACCGGACAGCCCCTTGTGAATGCCCAGCACTTCATTGATCTGCTTCTCGATGCAATGCAGCGGATTGAGGGACGTCATCGGCTCCTGAAAGATCATCGCGATCCGGTTACCCCGGATGTGGCGGATAGTCTTTTCTTTCAACCCGAGCAAATCCTGGCCGGCGTACTGGATGGTCCCGCTTGGATGGTGGGCCAGCGGGTAGGGCAGCAACCGCAGGATCGAGTGGGCGGTCACCGACTTGCCTGAGCCGCTTTCGCCGACCAGGGCCATGGTTTCGCCACGCTTGATGTCGAAACTGACGCCTTCGACCACCCGTTGGCGACGTTCGCCGACGATGAACTCCACGGCCAAGTCGCGCACTTCGATCAGATTGTCCTGATTCATTTCATTTCCTCGGATCGAAGGCATCGCGAGCTGACTCGCCGATGAACACCAGCAGGCTCAGCATGATCGCCAGTACGGCGAACGCGCTGATGCCAAGCCACGGCGCCTGCAGGTTGGATTTGCCTTGGGCCACCAGTTCACCCAGGGACGGAGCGCCCGGAGGCAAGCCAAACCCGAGGAAATCCAGGGCCGTGAGGGTGCCGATGGCCCCGGTGAGGATGAACGGCATGAACGTCATGGTCGAGACCATGGCGTTGGGCAGGATGTGGCGGAACATGATCGCGCCGTTCTGCATGCCTAATGCCCGCGCGGCACGCACGTATTCCAGGTTGCGCCCGCGCAGGAACTCTGCGCGGACCACGTCCACCAGGCTCATCCAGGAGAACAGCAGCATGATGCCCAGCAACCACCAGAAGTTCGGCTGCACGAAGCTGGCCAGGATGATCAACAGGTAAAGCACCGGCAGCCCCGACCAGATCTCCAGGAAACGCTGGCCGGCCAGGTCGACCCATCCGCCGTAAAAGCCCTGCAAGGCGCCGGCGATCACGCCGATGATCGAGCTGAGGAGGGTCAGTGTCAGAGCGAACAGCACCGAAACACGGAAACCATAGATCACCCGGGCCAGCACATCGCGGCCCTGGTCGTCGGTGCCCAGCCAGTTGACCGAGGAGGGCGGTGCCGGGGCGGGGACCTTCAGGTCGTAATTGATGCTCTGGTAGCTGAACGGGATCGGTGCCCACAGCACCCACGCGTCCTTGGCGGCCAACAGTTCGCGGATGTACGGGCTCTTGTAGTTGGCTTCCAGCGGAAATTCGCCGCCGAACGTGGTTTCCGGGTAGCGCTTGAGTGCCGGGAAGTACCAGCCGTCGTCGTAGTGCACCACCAGCGGCTTGTCATTGGCGATCAACTCGGCGCCCAGGCTGAGCCCGAACAGGATCAGGAACAGCCACAGCGACCACCAGCCACGCTTGTTGGCCTTGAACAGTTCGAAACGACGGCGATTGAGGGGGGACAGGTTCATCTCAATGCTCCCGGCTTTCGAAGTCGATGCGTGGATCGACAAAGGTGTAGGTCAGGTCACCGATCAGTTTCACCACCAGCCCCAGCAAGGTGAAGATGAACAGGGTGCCGAAGACCACCGGGTAGTCACGGTTGATTGCCGCCTCGAAACTCATCAAACCGAGGCCATCAAGGGAAAAAATAACCTCTACCAGCAACGAGCCGGTGAAGAAGATTCCGATGAACGCCGAAGGGAAGCCGGCAATCACCAGCAGCATGGCGTTGCGGAACACATGACCATAGAGCACCCGATTGCGGGTCAGGCCCTTGGCCTTGGCGGTGACCACGTACTGCTTGTTGATTTCATCGAGGAAGCTGTTCTTGGTCAGCAGGGTCATGGTGGCAAAGTTGCCGATCACCAGGGCCGTCACGGGCAAGGCCAGGTGCCAGAAATAGTCGAGGATCTTGCCGCCCATGCTCAGTTCATCGAAATCGTTGGACGTCAGCCCCCGTAGCGGGAACCAGTTGAAATAGCTGCCGCCGGCAAACACCACGATCAGCAGGATGGCGAACAGGAACGCCGGGATGGCATAGCCGACGATGATCGCCGAACTCGTCCAGACGTCGAAATGACTGCCATGCCGCGTCGCCTTGGCGATCCCCAGCGGGATCGACACCAGGTACATGATCAGCGTACTCCACAGCCCTAGCGAGATGGAGACCGGCATTTTTTCCTTGATCAGGTCGATGACCTTGGCGTCTCGGAAAAAACTGTCACCGAAATCCAGGCGAGCGTAATTCTTGATCATGATCCACAGGCGTTCCGGCGCCGACTTGTCGAAGCCGTACATGCGCTCGATTTCCTTGACCAGCGCCGGGTCCAGCCCCTGGGCGCCGCGATAGGCGGAGCCGGCCACCGACACTTCGGCACCGCCACCGGCAATGCGGCTGGTGGCGCCTTCGAAACCTTCGAGTTTGGCGATCATCTGCTCCACCGGCCCGCCGGGCGCGGCCTGGATGATCACGAAGTTGATCAGCAGGATGCCAAACAGGGTCGGGATGATGAGCAATAGACGCCGAAAGATATAAGCCAGCATCGGTTACTCCACACTCGCCGGGGCGACGATTTTTTGCTCGATGACCTGTTTTTCCACCTCGATGGAAGGCTTGACCTCTGGCTTGACCCACCATGTGGTGGTGCCGATGTCGTAGGTCGGGGTGATTTTTGGATGGCCGATGTGGTTCCAGTAGGCTACGCGCCAGGTCTTGATGTGCCAGTTGGGGATCACGTAGTAGCCCCATTGCAGCACCCGGTCCAGCGCCCGGGCGTGGGCCACCAGGCTCTTGCGTGAGTCGGCGTTGATCAGTTGCTCCACCAGTTGGTCGACTGCCGGGTCCTTCAGGCCCATGGTGTTGCGGCTGCCGGGATTATCGGCGGCGGCCGACATCCAGAACTCGCGCTGTTCGTTACCCGGCGAGCTGGACTGCGGGAAGCTGCCCACGATCAGGTCGAAATCCCGCGAGCGCACGCGATTGATGTATTGGGACACGTCGACCCGGCGGATCACCAGTTCGATGCCCAGGTCGCTGAGGTTACGCTTGAACGGCAGCAGCACCCGCTCGAATTCGGTCTGGGCCAGCAGGAACTCCAGCACCACGGGTTTGCCCTGGGCATCGACCATCTTGTCGTCGACGATGCGCCAGCCGGCCTCTTGCAGCAATTGATAGGCCTTGCGCTGCTGGTCACGAATCATGCCGCTGCCGTCGCATACCGAAGGCTGGAAGGCCTGGGTGAACACCTGCTCGGGGATCTTGCCACGCAACGGCTCGAGGATCTTCAGCTCGTCTTCGCCGGGCAGGCCGGTGGCGGCCATCTCCGAGTTTTCGAAATAACTGCGGGTGCGGGCGTAGGCACCGTGGAACAGTTGTTTGTTGGTCCATTCGAAGTCCAGCAGCAGGCTCAAGGCCTTGCGCACCCGCACGTCCTGGAAGACCGGGCGGCGCAGGTTGTAGACAAAGCCCTGCATGCCGGTGGGGTTGCCGTTGGGGATCTGTTCCTTGATCAGCCGGCCTTCGGTCACGGCGGGGATGTTGTAGGCGTTGGCCCAGTTCTTGGCAGCCATTTCCAGCCAGAAATCGAACTGCCCGGCCTTCAGTGCCTCGACCGCCACGGTGTTGTCGCGATAGTAGTCGGTGGTCAGCACATCGAAGTTGTAGAAGCCGCGGTTGACCGGCAGGTCCTTGCCCCAATAGTCCTTCACGCGTTCATAGCGAATCGAGCGGCCAGCCTTCACTTCGGCGACCTTATACGGGCCGCTGCCGAGGGGGATCTCCAGGTTGCCCTTGTTGAATTCGCGCCCGGCCCACCAATGCTTGGGCAATACCGGCAGTTGGCCGAGGATCAGCGGCAATTCGCGGTTATTGGTGTGCTTGAACTTGAACAGCACCTTGAGCGGTTCTTCGGCGATGACTTCGGCCACGTCGTTGTAATAACCGCGGAACATCGGAGCGCCGTCCTTGGTCAAGGTCTGGAAGCTGAACACCACGTCCTCGGCGCGTACGGGATGGCCGTCGTTGAAGCGGGCTTCGGGCCGCAGGTAAAAGCGCACCCAGGCATTGTCCGGGGCCTTCTCGATTTTTTCGGCGATCAGGCCATATTCGGTGAAGGGTTCGTCCAGGCCTTGTTTGGCCAGGGTGTCGTAGATCAGGCCGATGTCATCGGCGGGGACGCCCTTGCTGATAAAAGGGTTGAGGCTGTCGAAGCCACCAAACCCGCCCTGACGAAAAATCCCGCCCTTGGGGGCGTCAGGGTTCACATAATCGAAATGCTTGAAGTCGGCCGGGTATTTCGGCGGCTCGTTGTACAAGGTCAAGGCGTGCTGCGGTGCGGCACAGGCCAGTCCGGCGAACAACAGGCCGCTGGCCTGCAGGAGCAGGGCGCGTAAAGGCTTCATTGATCTTTCTCCGAAGATTTCAGCCACCATGCGCTCAAACCCAGGGTGTAGGGCGGCGTAGTGACAAAGGCAAACCGGTTACGGTAGGCCAGGCGATGATAATTGAGATACCAGTTAGGGATGCAGTAGTGCTGCCACAGCAGCACACGGTCCAGGGCTTTGCCGGCGGCGACCTGTTCGTCACGGGTGCGGGCAGACAGGAGCTTTTCCAGCAGGTGATCAACCACCGGGTTGTTGATGCCGGCGTAGTTCTTGCTGCCCTTGACCCCCGCCTGGCTGGAATGGAAGTACTGCCATTGCTCAAGACCCGGGCTGAGGGTTTGCCCCAGAGTCAGCAGGATCATGTCGAAGTCGAACTGGTCCAGACGCTGCTTGTATTGAGCGCGATCCACCGTACGCAGGCGGGCCTGGATGCCGATGCTGGCGAGGTTTTCCACGTAGGGCTGCAGGATGCGCTCCAGGTTCGGGTTCACCAGCAGGATCTCGAAGCGCAGGGGCTGGCTGTCGGCGTTGAGCAGGCGCTGGCCGTGGATGGTCCACCCGGCTTCCTTCAGCAATCCCAGGGCTTTGCGCAGGGTTTCCCGGGGGATGCCCCGCCCGTCGGTCTGGGGCAGGCTGAAGGGTTGGGTGAACAATGCGGGCGGTAGTTGTTCCCGGTACGGCTTGAGCAGCAGCCATTCGTGGCCCACCGGAAGACCGCTGGCGGAGAATTCACTGTTGGGGTAGTAGCTGAGGGTGCGCTTGTAGGCACCGCTGAAGAGCGTGCGGTTGGTCCACTCGAAGTCGAACATCAGCCCCAGGGCTTCACGAACCTTGACCTGGGCGAACGTGCTGCGCCGGGTATTCATGAACAGACCCTGGGTCTGGGTCGGGATCTGGTGAGCAATCTGCGCCTTGATCACCTCGCCGCGATTGACCGCCGGGAACCGGTAGCCGTTGGCCCAGTTTTTGGCCTGGTGTTCAATGTAGATGTCGAATTCCCCGGCCTTGAAGGCTTCGAAAGCCACTTCACTGTCGCGGTAGAACTCCACGTCCATCCGGTCATAGTTGTACTTGCCGCGATTGACCGGCAGGTCCTTGCCCCAGTAATTCTTGACCCGCTCAAACACCAACTGGCGACCAGGCTGCACTTTGGTAATCCGGTAAGGGCCGCTGCCCAAGGGCGGTTCGAAGGTGGTGGCCTTGAAGTCGCGGTCTTTCCAGTAATGCTGGGGCAGCACCGGTAACTCACCCAGGCGCAGGATCAGCAGCGGGTTGCCCGTACGCTTGAACACAAAGCGGATTTTCAGCGGGTTGAGGATGTCGACCCGTAGCACTTCCTGAAGGTTGGTGCGGTACTGCGGATGACCTTCCTTGAGCAGCGTTCTGTAGGAGAACGCCACGTCATAGGCGGTAATCGGCACGCCGTCGTGAAAACGGGCTTCGGGTCTGAGGTTGAACACCACCCAACTGCGGTCTTCGCTGTATTCCACTGACCGGGCGATCAGGCCATAGCTCGACGTCGGCTCGTCGCCGGACGGCGCATACTGACCGGTGCCAACCATCAGCGGTTCGTTCAGCTCGTTGATGCCGTATTGCAAGAAGTTGGGCGTCGAAACTGGGCTGCTGCCCTTGAAAGTATAGGGATTGAGCGTATCGAAGGTGCCAAATGCCATGACCCGCAAGATACCGCCCTTGGGCGCTTGCGGGTTGACCCAGTCGAAGTGGGTGAATCTGGCCGGGTACTTGAGCGTGCCGAACTGCGCATAACCATGGCTTTCGCTAATGGTTGCGCCGGCGGGAGAGCTCAAGGCCAGGCTGATCAGGAGCAGGAGGAGGGGACGTATCAAGTCTGAGATCCGATCCAGGCGGCTTGGGCTTTATGGCCCGTACAGTAACAGCTTGTATCGGCAGGAAAAAGGCGGGAGCCGAAAGCTTCAGGGATTACCTGAAACCGTGGCGAGGGAGCTTGCTCCCGCTGGGCTGCGAAGCAGCCCGCTCTTCAGTCAGGCTTAGTGCGGAGAGTAAACCGTCAGCATCTGCCCAGGCTTCAGTGCCTTGCCTACCCGTGGATTCCAGCGCTTGAGGTGCTGCATTTCCACGTTGAAGCGTTTGGCTACCACGTACAGCGAGTCGCCTTGCTTGACCTTGTACTGGGTTTGTTTCTTTTTATTCTTGCTGCTGGCAGCGACTACCGTGTTGACGCGTTTGCGGGTGTCTTGCATGACCAGGGTCTGGCCGATCTTGAGTTTGTTGCCGCTCAATCTGTTCCAGCGTTGCAAGTCTTTGATCTGAACGTTGTTGGCCTTGGCGATCAGCCCCAGGTTATCGCCACGCTTGACGCGATAGGTGCGCTTGGCGCCCGCCACCGTGCTTTCTTCGGCTGAGTCAAAAACCGGTTGGAGCGATCGTTTGCTGATCAGTTCTTCCGGACGCATGGTGGACAGGCTGGCGGTCAACAACTGGGCCTTGGACGTGGGCACCAGCAGGTGCTGCGGGCCATCGATGGTGGTGCGCTGCTTGAAAGCCGGGTTGAGCTGGAACAGCTCGTCTTCGTCGATGTCAGCCACCGCCGCGACTTTGGACAGGTCCATGCGCTGGTTGATCTCGACGACCTGGAAGTACGGTTCGTTGGCGATCGGGTTGAGGTTGACGCCGTAGGCCTCGGGAGAAAGTACGACCTGGGACAATGCCAGCAACTTCGGCACATAGGCCTGGGTTTCGCTGGGCAGCGGCAGGTTCCAGTAATCGGTGGGCAGGCCAAGTTTTTCGTTGCGCTCGATGGCGCGGCTGACCGTTCCCTCGCCTGCGTTGTAGGCAGCCAGCGCCAACAGCCAGTCGCCGTTGAACATGTCGTGCAGGCGCGTCAGGTAATCCATCGCGGCCGTGGTAGAGGCCGTGATGTCGCGACGCCCATCATAGAAGCGGGTCTGGCGCAGGTTGAAGTAGCGCCCCGTGGACGGGATGAACTGCCACAGGCCCACCGCATGGGCCCGGGAATAAGCCATGGGGTTGTAGGCGCTTTCGATCACCGGCAGCAGCGCCAGCTCCAGGGGCATGTTGCGTTCTTCAAGGCGTTCGACGATGTAATGAATGTACAGGCTGCCGCGTTCGCCGGCGTTTTCCAGAAAGGATGGATTGCTGGCGAACCACAGGCGTTGCTGCTCGATACGCGGGTTGACGCCGGCGGTTTCCTGCAGCTGGAAGCCCTGGCGCATACGCTCCCAGACGTCCTGAGGCACTTGAGGGACGGGTTTTTCAGTGAGCCAGATGGGCTTCTGTTTGGCGCGAGCGGCGATGTTCGGCGTGTGCGCCACATCGCTCTGCGGCACCTGGCTCGTGCTCTGGCAGCCCGCCAGGGTGGCGGACACAGCCACTGCGACAGCTTGAGCCAAGCGGGTCAATGTGTCTGACTGGACGGACTTACGTATAGATGACGACATTGGCTGGAAGTAAGTTCCGGGCAAAAATGTCGGCCGATTCTAGGAAGCGCACCCCAACAGGTCAACCTTTCAGAATTTTTGTATCAAACGCCAGCGGCCTTAGAACTTATCTTTCCACGCCCTCAAGGCCGCAAAAACCTCACTCGGCGTCTGGTTACGCTGGCCATTCCGTTCGTCTGCTTTTTGTTTAACGGATGTTTCAGCGGTACGCAGGAACGGATTGGTGAGCTTTTCAAGTGCCAGGGTCGAGGGCAGGGTCATGACGCCGGCGTTGCGTTGCTGGCTGACTTTTTCCAGGCGCGCGGCAATGTCCGGGTTGCCCGGCTCTACCGCAGCGGCGAATCTAAGATTGCTGAGGGTGTATTCATGGGTACAGTAGACCAGCGTATCCTCAGGCAGAGAGGCCAGGCGGCTGAGGGACTGATGCATTTGTGCAGGCGTGCCTTCGAAGAGTCGCCCACAACCGGCGGCAAACAGGGTGTCGCCACAGAACAGCAAGCCATGATGGTAATACGCGATATGCCCCAGGGTGTGGCCGGGTACGGCGTAGACATCGAAGTCCCAGTCGAGGACGCTGAGCCGGTCGTTGTCCTGCAGCGCCACGTCCCGCGCCGGGATGTTTTCACTGGCCGGGCCGTAGACGGTGGCGTGTGTCGCGTTTTTCAGTGCCTGGACGCCGCCGACATGGTCGTGATGATGGTGGGTGATCAGGATGTCGCTCAGGACCCAGCCTGGATGGGCGTCGAGCCAGGCCTGCACCGGCGTGGCGTCGCCGGGGTCGACGACGGCGCAGCGTTGAGTGGCGTGGTCCTGTAACAACCAGATGTAGTTATCGGTGAACGCGGGCAGGGCACTGATCTGTATCATCGCGGAATTCGCCAAGCAGAAAACAAAGGCGCATCTTAGAACTTCCTGACGCGTTGGAGAATGCAATGACCGATGAAGCGTTCGCTCAGGCTGATCCCGACTGGCTTGCGTTGATCAGCGCCGCTCGTGAGTGGCTGTCCGGCCCTGTCGGGCAATTTTTGCTGGAAGAGGAGCGGCGCATGCTCGAAGACGAGCTGGGCCGGTTCTTTGGTGGCTATCTGGTGCACTACGGGCCTTCGGCGCAGACCCCGCCGTCGGCGCCGCAGGTTCAGCGTAATGTACGCCTGGGGGCACCATTGCCTGGCGTGGAGATCGTTTGCGAAGAGCAGGCCTGGCCGTTGAGCGAGCATGCCGCCGATGTGGTGGTGATGCAGCACGGGCTGGATTTCTGTCTCTCCCCGCACGGGCTGCTGCGCGAAGCCGCCAGCAGCGTCCGTCCTGGCGGGCATCTGCTGATCATTGGCATCAATCCCTGGAGCAGTTGGGGGTTGCGTCACGTGTTCGCTCACGATGCTTTGCGTCAGGCTCGCTGCATCTCGGCGTCAAGGGTCGGTGACTGGCTCAACCTGCTGGGCTTCGCGCTGGAGAAACGCCGCTTCGGATGCTATCGTCCGCCGCTTGCGTCGCCCAAGTGGCAGGCCCGTCTGGCCGGCTGGGAGCGCAAGGCCGGTGAGTGGCAACTGTCCGGCGGCGGCTTCTATTTATTGGTGGCGCGCAAGATTGCGGTCGGGCTGCGCCCGGTTCGTCAGGCGCGACGCGAGCCGATGGGTAAGCTGATTCCCTTGCCGATGGCCAAGGTCAATCGTCGCCACATCGAGCCTTAACCCTTTTCTGATGGTCTGGCGGCATTTCGGTTGCGGGCGTTGTCGTTCCCGTCCGGCAGGCCTTTGCATTTTTTTCTGGATGGATTGGCATGAGCGATAGTGTAGAACTCTTCACTGACGGCGCCTGCAAGGGCAATCCCGGCCCGGGTGGCTGGGGGGCGCTGCTGGTATGCAAGGGTGTCGAGAAGGAACTCTGGGGCGGTGAAACCAATACCACCAACAACCGTATGGAGCTGATGGGCGCTATTCGGGGTCTGGAAGAGCTTAAGCGGCCTTGCGACGTATTGCTGGTGACCGACTCGCAGTATGTGATGAAAGGCATCAATGAGTGGATGGCCAACTGGAAGAAGCGTGGCTGGAAAACCGCTGCGAAAGAGCCGGTGAAGAACGCCGATCTGTGGAAACTGCTCGACGAGCAGGTCAACCGTCACAACGTTACCTGGAAATGGGTGCGCGGCCATATCGGCCATCACGGTAACGAACGGGCCGACCAGTTGGCCAACCGTGGGGTGGATGAGGTGCGGGGTTTCAAGCAGGCCTGATACGAGTGGTGTCGGGGCCTGAACAGGATGATCTGTGGCGAGTGGGCTTGTGTGGGAGCAAAGCTTGCTCGCGACACAGGCGCCCTGGTTTTCCTGAAAGACCGCATTATCTTCATCGCGAGCAAGCTTTGCTCCCACAGCTTCGCTCCCATAAGCCAGGTTTCAGGTAAGTCCCCTCGTTACCGGAGCGTGTTAACATCGCCGCTTTTGCAAGCATGCCCGTTGAGAGCTGAACACTGATGGCCAACAGATCTGTTGTACTGGATACCGAAACCACCGGCATGCCGGTGACCGATGGTCACCGGATTATCGAAATCGGCTGTGTCGAGCTGATCGGCCGACGCCTGACCGGTCGCCATTTCCATGTTTACCTGCAACCGGACCGCGAAAGTGATGAAGGCGCCATCGGCGTCCACGGCATCACCAACGAGTTCCTAGTGGGCAAGCCGCGCTTCGCTGAAGTGGCCGATGAGTTCTTCGAGTTCATCCAGGGTGCGCAGCTGATCATCCATAACGCGGCGTTCGACGTTGGCTTCATCAACAACGAATTTGCCCTGATGGGGCAGCACGACCGGGCCGATATCACCCGGCACTGCACCATCCTCGATACCCTGATGATGGCTCGGGAACGGCACCCGGGGCAGCGCAACAGCCTCGATGCCTTGTGCAAGCGCTACGGCGTCGACAACTCCGGTCGTGAACTGCACGGCGCCTTGCTCGACTCGGAGATTCTCGCCGACGTCTACCTGACCATGACGGGTGGCCAGACCAGCCTGTCCCTGGCCGGCAACGCCTCCGATGGCAATGGCACGGGTGAGGGTTCAGGTAACCAGGCAACGGAAATCCGTCGTTTGCCCGCTGACCGCACGCCAGGCCGGATCCTTCGCGCCAGCGAAAACGACCTGGCCGAACATGCCGCGCGTCTGGAAGCTATCGCCAAATCTGCCGGTGCTCCGGCACTGTGGACGCAACTGGTCGAATCCCAGGCCGCGGCGAACTGATCTTGCGCCTGTGGGAGCGAGCCTGCTCGCGATGCAGGCGGCTCGGTCTGTCTGTTGGACCATGGAGATCCCATCGCGAGTAGGCTCGCTCCCACAAGGGCAGTCTTCATTCATTTCTCGCCACAATCGCCAGTACCTTCTAACCTGAGGTAACGGGCAGGCTACGGATACCCGCTTGATGTATGAAGTTTCGAGAGGCAAGGGCAATGGATGGCAGAGCGCCGTTGGTTGTCTCAAGGAATGAGGACTTTTCCCAGTATGCAGCCGGTCATGAATCCCAAGCACCCCGGCCTGTCGGTGCGTGTCGTCGATGACGGCTTTGCCGCCTACATCTGGGGCAGCGACTTCAGTTTCGAGGTCAGCGCCTATGGGACGGCGCAGGTGGGTCGGCCGGTGAGCCAATGGCCAGTGACGCCCATTGCCCCTTATCGTAAATGCTATGGCATTGATCCTGAGGAATTCAGCAGTTTCCGGGACGCTCCGGACAGCGAGATCTTCATGGCTTACCTCGATGACCAACCGGTAGGACATCTGGTGGTGAGTACCAACTGGAACGGTTTTGCCCACATCGATGAGCTTGCCGTGCATGCCCCGGCCCGTCGCCACGGTGTGGCCAGGGCATTGCTGGACGTCGCTCATTTCTGGAGCCGCAAGAAAAAACTACCGGGCATCATGCTCGAAACCCAGAACAACAACCTGGGCGCTTGCCGGCTCTATGAGCGTTGCGGTTACGTGCTGGGCGGGATCGATCACCTGCGCTATCGCGGCATTGACCGTCATACCGCCGAGGTGGCGTTGTTCTGGTACCGGTTGTTCGACGATCCACTGGGCATGGCGATCAGTGGCCCAACAGCGCCTCGGCTTGTTCCGTAATCAGTTCCAGCAGCGACTGGAGGGTGGGAGAGACCGCCGTGCCATTCAGACTCAGCGCATACAGGCAGATGGGAATGGCGGGCGATACCGGGCATACGTCCAGCCCGCCGTCCTTGGCACCTGAAGCGGTGAAGGGGTCGACGATGGCAAGCCCTTCACCAGCCTCGACCATGGCGCGCATCATCTGATGAGTCTGTACGCGGATCTGGATGACCGGCGCGGGGCGTAGCGCCGCCAGCTTATGGTCGAACGCAGGGCTCAGCGGGTCGTGGCCATCCAGGCCCACCAGCGACTGGCCGGCCAGATCCTGAACCGAAATGTATTTTTGCCGCGGTTGCAGCCAGCCGTGGGGCGCCAGCAATTGCAGTTTGCCCTGGGCGATCATCTGGCACTGGATGTCGGAGTGTTCGGGGTCGTGCAGACTAAGGCCCAAGTCACTGTCGCGCAGCAGAAGGCTCTGAACAATGTCTCGGGTCGGTTGGCTGAGCAGGGTGCAAGGGGCGTCCGGATGGCGTCGACGCAGGGCAGCGATACTCTGGGGCAGTAACTGCTGGGCCAGCGGTGGGGTGCAAATGATGCGCAGGGGCGGCGCCTGATAGTGTTTCAGGCTGCTGGCCAGGCGTTGCACCGGTTCGAGGGTGTCATACACGCGGGTGATGCCGTCGCGCAACTCAAGGGCTTCGCGAGTCGCCTGCAATCGCCCGCGCACACTGGCAAACAGCATGAAACCCAGCTGCAGCTCGGCATCGCGCAGCGTCGCCTCCACCTCTGCCACCGGTAATTGCAGCCATTCAGCCGCCGTGCCGAGGTGGCCGGTCTGCAACAGCGCCTGGATCACTTCGATGTGGCGTAAACGCATGCAAGCAGTCCATGTTGGGCGGGAGAGCCATTGAGTGGCTGAATCCTAACCCAAGTCCGGGCATGACTTCTGCTCATAACAACAGGTTATGAAGCAATTAGCGTTTCAGCGGGCGTTTGAGCGGGCGGTAGCGTTTCCGGTTCGCGGGTTAATTCAATCTGGGACTGCACCAGCATGAATTTGCCGTCTTCGAGTTGGTTGACGCGATCTCCGATCGCCAGCTTGAAAGTGGTCACAGGCTCCTTGCCGTTACCGTCGGGCGACGGGGTCGATTCTTGGTATTCATGCACTGAATAGACGCGACCTTCGGCGTCCCGCGCATGAAATTGTCCGACAAGTACTGCTGCCATTGCTTAGAACCTCTGGAAATAAATCACTCGATTTGCGGTTCTGTAGACCTTGGTCAAGCGCGGTAAGTTTTCCTACATGAAAAAAATAGTCCAGTCGGAAGGTTTTCGGTTCTCCGCTGGTCCAATTGTTCGCCCGATCATCTATAAATGGGGCTCCCTTGAACCCATCGTCGAGAAGTGTCCAATGAGTAATGTCTACACCGTGGCCGTTTTAGTGGGGAGCCTGCGCAAGGCTTCGATCAATCGCAAGCTGGCTCTGGCCCTGGCGGGTCTGGCGCCGAGCAACCTGAAGCTGGAAATCATCGAGATAGGCGACCTGCCGCTCTACAACGAAGATATTGACGTCACACCCCCACCAGCCTACAGCACTTTCCGTGAGCAGGTTGGTGCGGCCGACGCATTGTTGTTTGTCACGCCTGAGTACAACCGCTCGGTTCCGGCCCCGATGAAAAATGCCATTGACGTCGGCTCGCGGCCTTACGGCAAGAGCTGCCTGAGCGGTAAACCGGGTGCGGTGATCAGTGCCTCGCCGGGAGCCATGGGTGGTTTCGGCGCCAATCATCATTTGCGCCAGTCCCTGGTTTTCCTCGATGTGCCTTGCATGCAACAGCCGGAGGCTTATCTGGCCGGTGCGGGGAGCGCGTTCGATGAGCAGGGCGAGCTGTCTGAGTCGGTGAGGCCGTTTCTGCAGAAATTCATTGATGCCTATGGCAAGTGGGTTGAACAGCACAAAAAGGCCTGATGCCCGGCATTTTCAGGCATGCATAGCGGGTGAGGGGTTTATCCCCTCGCCACAAGGCGACCCTTCTTTTCCCCTACTAAATCCCTTCTTTCAAGGCTGTTGCGCATGCTCCTCGCGTCGTTGATTTTTCTGCTGACCATTACACTGGTGATCTGGCAACCCAAGGGCCTCGGTGTTGGCTGGAGTGCAACGCTCGGTGCGCTGCTGGCGTTGTTGAGCGGGGTGGTGCAGGTCGGTGACATTGCCCTGGTGTGGCAGATCATCTGGAACGCCACCGGTACGTTTATCGCGCTGATCATCATCAGCCTGTTACTGGACGAGGCTGGGTTCTTCGCCTGGGCCGCCTTGCATGTGGCCCGCTGGGGCCGAGGCAGCGGGCGCAAGCTGTTTGCGTTCATGGTGCTGCTGGGCGCGCTGGTGTCGGCTTTGTTCGCCAATGACGGCGCGGCGTTGATCCTGACGCCCATCGTAATTTCGATGCTGCTGGCCTTGCGTTTTTCTCCGGCGGCAACCCTGGCATTCGTGATGGGCGCCGGCTTCATTGCCGATAGCGCGAGCCTGCCGCTGGTGGTGTCGAACCTGGTGAACATCGTCTCAGCCGACTTCTTCGGCATTGGCTTCAACCGTTACGCGGCGGTCATGGTGCCGGTGAACCTGGTCAGCGTCGCGGCCAGCCTGGCGATATTGCTGTGGTTCTTTCGCCTCGACATCCCGCGCGACTATGACCCGCATCAACTGGATGCCCCGGCGAGTGCCATCCACGACAGGGCCACCTTCTTCGCGGGCTGGGCGGTGTTGGCGATTCTGCTGCTTGGTTGCTTCGCCCTCGAGCCGTTGGGCATTCCCATCAGCGCGATTTCGGCGGTCTGCGCCGCGTTATTGCTGGCCGTCGCGGCCCGCGGTCACAAAATCTCCACTCGCAGGGTCATGAAGGAGGCGCCGTGGCAGATCGTGATCTTCTCCCTGGGCATGTATCTGGTGGTCTATGGCCTGCGCAATGCGGGGCTGACTGGCTACCTGGCGCAATGGCTCGACGGTTTCGCCGCCTATGGTGTGTGGGGGGCGGCGATGGGCACCGGGCTGTTGACGGCTTTGCTCTCGTCGATCATGAACAACCTGCCGACGGTGCTGATCGGTGCCTTGTCCATCGATGCCAGTCAGGCCACCGGGGTGGTGAAGGAGGCGATGATCTACGCCAACGTCATCGGCAGCGACCTGGGCCCGAAAATCACTCCGATCGGCAGCCTGGCGACTTTGCTTTGGCTGCACGTGCTGGCGCGCAAGGACATCCGGATTGGCTGGGGGTACTACTTCAAGGTCGGGATTGTGCTGACCGTGCCGGTGTTGTTGGTGACGTTGGCGGCGTTGGCGTTGCGGTTGTCCATTTAGACCGCGTTGACTTTATCGCGAGCAGGCTCGCTCCCACATGGATGCAGTGTTGCCATTGAAGTTGCAAACGCCGCGGTCACTGTGGGAGCGAGCCTGCTCGCGATGAGGTCCGGACAGACGCCGTCCATCTCACCCATTCCCCGGCACATCCGGCCAAAGATCCGCCACTAGGAACGCTCGCTCGGTTTCTTCCCACTCACCCTCGGCATTTTCACTCAGGCGCACCATCAATTGTGCGGGGGCCATGGGGTCGAGGGCCATTCGCCAGGCATCCAGTTGCCCGGCACTCCAGGTCTGGTCCGCCGGATAATGGGCCGGGGCCAGCCAGCCAGCGCGGGGCAGGGGTTGCCAGCGCCCCGGCGGACGCTGGGCAACGAACGCCGGCCAGTCCCGCTGATGCAGCCACCTTCCGCGCAAATGCCTGGGATGGGCGCCGGTTGGGGGTTCGGCATGGCCGGGCCACGGGTAAAGCAGATAACCGCCCAGCCAGAGTTCCGAGCGAAACAGCTCGATGCCCGAGGGTTCGATGCCCAGCGTTGCCAGGGCCTCTCGGCTTTCCGGGCGAGCGGAGATTGGTAGCTGGTGTTCGCGCAAATGCGCCAGTTTAAGGTCGAGCCGGTCATGGCAGCCCGGGCCGAGCCATTGTGCGGTGTCCTGCCCGTGGCCGTTTTGCGGCCCGAGGTACAACTTGATCGCCAGTTCCAGGTGGTGGATGCCGTCGCCATCGCGCAGCAGCAGGTCCAGTTCACCCAGGGTCTGGCCCTGGTGGCGGATCGGCAGGTTGGCGGCGATCAGCTCAATGCCCGGCGCGTGCTGCACCGCAAACTGCCACAACCTTTCGTAATACAGACCCAGGCGCCGGGTTCTGCCCTGGGACAGGCAATGCAGTAACGGATAGCTGTCGCGGTCCAGTTGTCGCAGCCAGTGTTCCAGTTGATGAGGCTGTTGCACCCAGTCGCTGCCGGTCAGGGGATGGCGTTGGGGCCAGGGCGTGTCGATCAGCATCGGCGGGGCAAGGATCGCCCAAGCCAGGTCGCGCACTTCGGGATGGCGCAGGCGGCGGGGCAAGTCGAGCAGTTCGGGGAACAGGATCATTTTGCGAGCATAGCCTGCGTCGAAGGCTTAAAGAATTTTGTCTATGGGCGGCTTTCGCCCATAATCGTGTTTTTCGCCCGACGCAGACCCTCGCAGGAGCCCCATGGAGCAATTTCGCAATATCGGCATCATCGGTCGCCTGGGCAGTTCGCAGGTGCTGGACACTGTTCGCCGACTCAAACGTTTCCTCCTGGAGCGGCACCTGCATGTGATCCTCGAAGATACCATCGCCGAAGTCTTGCCCGGTCACGGCCTGCAGACTTCGTCGCGCAAGATGCTCGGCGAAGTCTGTGACATGGTGATCGTGGTCGGCGGCGATGGCAGTCTGCTGGGGGCCGCCCGAGCCCTGGCGCGGCACAACATTCCGGTACTGGGCATCAACCGGGGCAGCCTGGGGTTTCTGACCGATATCCGCCCCGACGAGCTGGAAACCAAAGTGGCCGAGGTGTTGGACGGTCACTATCTGGTGGAGAATCGCTTCCTGCTGCAAGCCGAGGTGCGCCGTCACGCCGAAGCCATCGGCCAGGGCGATGCCCTCAACGATGTGGTGCTGCACCCCGGCAAATCCACGCGGATGATCGAATTCGAGCTGTATATCGACGGTCAGTTCGTCTGCAGCCAGAAGGCCGACGGCCTGATCGTCGCCACGCCCACCGGCTCCACGGCCTATGCGCTTTCCGCCGGTGGCCCGATCATGCATCCCAAGCTCGACGCTATTGTGATTGTGCCCATGTACCCCCATACCTTGTCTGGGCGACCCATTGTGGTCGATGGCAATAGTGAGCTGAAAATCGTCGTGTCCAAGGATATGCAGATCTACCCGCAAGTGTCCTGTGACGGCCAGAACCATTTCACCTGCGCGCCGGGTGACACCATCACCGTCAGCAAAAAAGCGCAGAAGCTGCGCCTGATCCACCCGCTGGATCACAATTACTACGAAGTCTGCCGGACCAAGCTCGGCTGGGGCAGTCGGTTGGGGGGTGGAGGCGACTGATGCTCGATCCTGCGCGCAGTTACGACCTGATCGGCGACGTGCACGGATGCGCCCTGACCCTGGAACGCCTGCTGGACCGCCTCGGTTACCACAAGCAGGGCGGCGTCTGGCGGCACCCGTCGCGCATGGCCGTGTTCCTGGGGGACATCATCGACCGTGGTCCGCGGATCCGCGAAGCCCTGCACATCGTCCACGACATGGTGGTGGCCGGTCAGGCGCTGTGCATCATGGGCAACCACGAGTTCAACGCCCTGGGCTGGAGCACGCCGGCGTTGCCGGGCAGCGGCCAGCGCTACGTGCGCGAACACACCCCGCGCCATGCCCGTCTGCTCAACGAAACCCTGACCCAGTTCGAGCAGCATCCGGGCGACTGGCATGACTTTCTCAAGTGGTTTTACGAGTTGCCGCTGTTTGTCGATGCCCAGCGCTTTCGGGTGGTCCACGCCTGCTGGGACAACGGTCTGATCGAGCCGCTGCGAGGCTTGTTCCCGGACGGCTGTATCGACGAGCATTTCCTCCAGGCCTCGGCGGAGCCGGGCAGTTTCGCCTGCACGGTGTTTGATCGCCTGCTGCGCGGTACCGACATGCGCTTGCCCCATGGCCTGACCCTCACCGGCGGCGACGGCCTGACCCGTTCGTTCTTTCGCACCAAGTTCTGGGAAGACGATCCTCAGACCTATGGAGACATCGTGTTCCAACCCGACGCCTTGCCCGAACCGGTGGCTCGCACGCCGCTGTCGCCCGACGAAAAGAATAATCTGCTGCGCTATGGCGTGCATGAGCCCATGCTCTTCGTCGGTCATTACTGGCGCAGCGGCAAACCCGCGCCGATCCGCTCGAACCTGGCCTGCCTGGATTACAGCGCGGTGCTTTACGGAAAACTGGTGGCCTATCGTCTCGACGCAGAAACCCGACTGGACCCGCATAAATTTGTCTGGGTCGATGTCGAACGGCCGGAGGAACTGCGATGAGCGTCGTGGCGGTCTTGCGCTTGCCCTTGGCCGAGGATCTGAGCGGCTTCGTCAAATTGCTGCAACGCATGCAGGTGCCCCATCGGGTCAGCGAGGAGGCGGGCGAGCAGGTGCTCTGGGTGCCCGATGAAATCAGCGAAGACGTGCGCTCGTTGTATGCACGCTTCCCGAGCGGCGATCCCGAGCACCAGTTGGAGTTGCCGGGCACCGGCAGCACGTCGCGCCGGCCTGGTTTCGTCCAGCAACTGACCCGCAGCCCGGTTACAGCACTGGTGTTGCTGCTGAGCCTGATCGTCGGCGCCGTGACGTTGCTGGGGGAAAATCTCGAGACCTTGCGCTGGCTGACATTCCTGGAGTTTCGCGTCGTCGGCGACTATATCCATTTCACGCCCCTGGCCGACAGCCTGGCGGCAGGGCAGTGGTGGCGCCTGGTGACGCCGATGCTGATCCATTTCGGTTTCCTGCACATCGCCATGAATGGCATGTGGTACTGGGAACTGGGACGGCGGATCGAAGCGCGCCAGGGCGGCATCAACCTGCTGGGGCTGACACTGCTGTTCAGCCTCGTGTCCAACTTCGCCCAATATTTCTTCAGCGGCCCGACCTTGTTCGGCGGCTTGTCCGGCGTGCTCTATGGTCTGTTGGGGCACTGCTGGATCTTTCAACTGCTGGCGCCGAACCCGGCCTATCACTTGCCCCGTGGGGTGCTGGTGATGATGCTGGTGTGGCTGGTGCTGTGCCTGTCCGGGCTGATCTCGCTGATCGGTTTCGGCGAAATCGCCAACGCGGCCCACGTCGGCGGGCTGCTCATCGGTTGCTTCACGGGTTTGTTGGGCGGGCTGTTCGCTCGTCGTAAAATGGCCCTCTGACGGCGCCTGTAATATTTGAATATGCGCGATTGCGCGGAGAACCCATGTCCTCGTTCAACGAAATGATCAAAAACATCACCCCCGAGATCTATCAGAGCCTGAAGCTGGCGGTGGAAATCGGTAAATGGGCCGATGGCAACAAGCTCACCGCCGAACAGCGCGAATTGTCGCTGCAGGCGATGATCGCCTGGGAGATGCAAAATCTGCCCGAAGAGGAACGCACCGGCTACATGGGCCCGCAGGAGTGCCAGTCGAAGGCCACAGAAGTGCCGAACATCCTGTTCAAGTCGGATGCCATCCATTGATCGAGATTGGCCGCGGTGCAATCAGCAAGATGTCGGCACGCCTTGACGGGCCGACCGTTCAATACGCCTTTCGCCTGGGCGATACCGAGGTGCCAGTCAACCCGTTGATTGGCAGCACGGTGCGCCTGGAGTTTCTCGGTGCGATCCACTGCAGCCATTGCGGACGCAGGACCAAGACCAGCTTCAGCCAGGGTTATTGCTACCCCTGCATGACTAAACTGGCCCAGTGCGACCTGTGCATCATGAGCCCTGAGCGCTGCCACTTCGATGCGGGCACCTGCCGCGAGCCGGCCTGGGGCGAACAGTTCTGCATGACCGATCATGTGGTGTACCTGGCCAATTCCTCGGGCGTGAAAGTCGGCATCACCCGCGCCACGCAGCTGCCGACCCGCTGGCTGGACCAGGGCGCCAGCCAGGCGCTGCCGATCCTGCGGGTCGCCACTCGCCAGCAATCGGGCTTTGTCGAAGACCTGTTCCGCAGCCAGGTGGCGGACAAGACCAACTGGCGTGCATTGCTCAAGGGCGACGCCGTGGCGGTGGACCTGCCGCAGATCCGCGATTCGCTGTTCGAGAGCTGCGCCGAAGGTCTGCAAGGCTTGCAGGAACGATTCGGCTTGCAAGCGATCCAGACCATAGCGGACGTCGAGCCGATCGAGATCCGTTATCCGGTGGAGCAATACCCGGCCAAGATCGTCAGCTTCAACCTGGACAAGAACCCGATTGCCGAAGGCACGCTGCTGGGGATCAAGGGCCAATACCTGATTTTCGACACTGGCGTGATCAATATTCGTAAATACACGGCTTATCAGCTCGCCGTGCATCAGTAGAAGGATTTGCCCCATGCGCACCGAACAACCGAAGATGATTTACCTGAAGGACTATCAGGCGCCCGAGTACCTGATCGACGAGACGCACCTGACCTTCGAGTTGTTCGAGGACCACAGCCTGGTCCATGCGCAACTGGTGATGCGCCGTAACCCCGAGCGCGGTGCCGGCCTGCCGCCCCTGGTGCTCGATGGCCAGCAGCTGGAACTGCTCTCGATCAAGCTCGATGACACCGACCTCAATCCGCTGGACTATCAGTTGGACGCCAGCCACCTGACCCTGCAACCCAAGGCCCCGGCCTTCACGGTGGACACCACTGTCAGGATCCACCCGGAAACCAACACCGCCCTGGAAGGCTTGTACAAGTCCGGCAGCATGTTCTGCACCCAGTGCGAGGCCGAAGGTTTCCGCAAGATCACCTATTACCTCGACCGCCCGGATGTGATGAGTACGTTCACCACCACGGTGGTGGCCGAGCAGCACAGCTATCCGGTGTTGCTGTCCAACGGCAACCCGATCGCCAGCGGTCCCGGCGAAGATGGCCGGCACTGGGCGACCTGGGAAGACCCGTTCAAGAAACCCGCCTACCTGTTTGCCCTGGTGGCCGGTGACCTGTGGTGCGTCGAAGACACCTTCACCACCATGACCGAGCGCACCGTGGCGCTGCGCATCTATGTCGAGCCGGAAAACATCGACAAGTGCCAGCACGCCATGACCAGCCTCAAGAAGTCGATGCGCTGGGATGAAGAGGTCTATGGCCGTGAGTATGACCTGGACATCTTCATGATCGTCGCGGTCAACGACTTCAACATGGGCGCCATGGAAAACAAGGGCCTGAACATCTTCAACTCCAGCGCAGTGCTGGCCCGCGCCGAAACCGCCACCGATGCCGCGCACCAGCGGGTCGAAGCGATCGTTGCCCACGAGTATTTCCATAACTGGTCGGGCAACCGCGTGACGTGCCGTGACTGGTTCCAGTTGTCCCTCAAGGAAGGCTTCACTGTGTTCCGCGACGCCGGTTTTTCGGCCGACATGAACTCGGCCACGGTCAAGCGTATCCAGGACGTGGCGTACCTGCGCACTCACCAGTTTGCCGAAGACGCAGGTCCCATGGCCCACCCGGTGCGCCCGGACAGCTTCATCGAAATTTCCAACTTCTACACCCTGACCGTGTACGAAAAGGGGTCGGAAGTGGTCGGCATGATCCACACCCTGCTGGGGGCCGAGGGCTTTCGCAAGGGCAGCGACCTGTACTTCGAGCGCCACGACGGCCAGGCCGTGACCTGCGATGACTTCATCAAGGCCATGGAGGATGCCAACGGCGTCGACCTGAGTCAGTTCACGCGCTGGTACAGCCAGGCGGGTACGCCACGGCTGGCGGTCAGCGAGTCCTACGACGCTGCTGCCCGAACCTACAGCCTGACCTTCAGCCAGAGCTGCCCACCGACCCCGGACAAAATGGAAAAACTGCCATTTGTGATTCCCGTGGAGCTGGGTTTGCTGGACAGCAAGGGCAACGAAATCCCTCTGCGCCTGGCCTGCGAAGCGGCGGCAACTGGCACGTCCCGGGTGATCTCGGTGACCGAAGCCGAGCAGACCGTCACCTTTGTCGACATCGCCGAAAAGCCGTTGCCTTCGTTGTTGCGCGGCTTCTCGGCCCCGGTGAAGCTGAGCTTCCCGTACGATCGGGACCACTTGATGTTCCTGATGCAGCACGACAGCGACGGCTTCAACCGCTGGGATGCCGGCCAGCAGTTGTCGGTGCAGGTGCTGCAGGAACTGATCGCCCAGCATCAGAAAGGCGAAAATCTGGTGCTGGATCCGCGTCTGGTCAGCGCTTTGCGTAGCGTGCTGTCGGACGAATCCCTGGATCAGGCCATGGTCGCGGAAATGCTCTCGCTGCCAAGCGAGGCTTATCTGACGGAAATCAGCGAAGTGGCCGACGTGGAGGCGATCCATGCCGCGCGGGAATTCGCCCGTCAGCAACTGGCGGACAATCTGTTCGAAGCCCTGTGGCTGCGCTATGAGGCCAACCGTGACCTGTCCAAGCGCACGCCGTACGTGGCCGAGGCCGAGCATTTCGCCCGCCGTGCCTTGCAGAACATCGCGCTGTCGTACCTGATGCTGACCGACAAGCCGGAAGTGCTCAGTGCCACCCTGGAGCAGTTCGACACCGCCGACAATATGACCGAGCGTCTCACGGCCCTGGCGGTGCTGGTCAATTCCCCGTTCGAAGCCGAGAAGGCCAAGGCGCTGGAAGTGTTCGCGGAGAACTTCAAAGGCAACCCGCTGGTCATGGACCAATGGTTCAGCGTCCAGGCCGGCAGCCCGTTGCCGGGCGGCCTGGCGCGGGTCAAGGCCTTGATGGAACATCCGGCGTTCAATATCAAGAACCCGAACAAGGTACGCGCTTTGGTGGGGGCGTTTGCCGGGCAGAACCTGATCAACTTCCACGCGGCTGACGGTTCAGGTTATCGCTTCCTGGCGGATCTGGTGATCCAGCTCAATGGCTTCAACCCGCAGATCGCCGCACGGCAACTGGCGCCACTGACCCGCTGGCGCAAATACGACAGTGCCCGCCAGGCGCTGATGAAAGCCGAGCTGGAGCGCATCCTGGCGTCCGGCGGGCTGTCGGCCGATGTGTTCGAAGTGGTGAGCAAGAGCCTGGCGTGACCTTGGCACCGCGGTCTGCCTGGCAGGCCGCGGTGTTCCCATCGCGAGCAGGCTCGCTCCCACAGGTGATCTTCAGTGAGCATATATCTTGTGTTCAACATTGATCCCTTGTGGGAGCGAGCCTGCTCGCGATGGCGTCAGACCTGTCTACACAACAACCGCCTCGATAGCCTGCCATAACCTCCCCGAATACCCCTTCATTCACCCCCGACCGCACTGCGCCACGGTTAACAAAAGATAACGCGGCGTCGATTGTCAGACCTTTCCAAAGCCCGATAGGATAGGTCAGCTTCCGAAGTGGCTCTAGATTGCAGGTTTCAGGACTATGCTCCAGAACAGTCAATCACGATGAGCCCGCTTACGGCGCCCTGAAGGGTTGAATGACCTAACAATAATAATGGGGGAAAGGTCTATGAATGAGCCTGTCATGGCTGTGGGCCGCTGCCGGCCGCCGGTACTGCGCAGAGTCGCGTTGCTGGTCTCGGCGCTCTCGCTGCTGGGCTCTGCCGTGTTGTCTGCACCGGTGATGGCCGTAGCGGCTTCGACATCCGATGTCATCTATTCCGTCGAGTCGGCCAAGGCCAGCAAAACCCTGATGCTCGATGTGGTCCATGCCGGCAAACGCCTGGTGGCGGTCGGTGATCGCGGGCACATTGTCTATTCGGACGATCAGGGCGGTTCCTGGACTCAGGCCAAGGTGCCGACCCGCCAGTTGCTCACCGCAGTATTTTTCGTCGATGACAAACACGGCTGGGCCGTGGGGCACGACGCGCAGATACTGGCCAGCGAAGACGGTGGCAGCACCTGGACCAAGCAATTCGAAGACCTGACCCGTGAATCGCCGCTGCTGGACGTCTGGTTCAAGGACGCGAGCAACGGTTTTGCCGTGGGCGCCTACGGGGCGCTGTTCGAAACCACCGACGGCGGCAAGCACTGGGAAGAGGTCGGGGATCGTCTCGACAACGAAGACCAGTTCCACCTCAACGCGATAGCTGCGGTGAAAGACGCCGGGCTGTTCATCGTCGGTGAGGCCGGCAGCATGTTCCGCTCCAGCGATTGGGGCCAGACCTGGGAAAAGATCGAAGGCCCATACGAAGGTTCGCTGTTCGGCGTCATCGGCACCGCTCAGCCTTCAACGCTGTTGGCCTACGGCCTGCGCGGCAACCTCTATCGCTCCACCGATTTTGGTAGCACCTGGGAGCAGGTCGAACTCAAGGCCACCCGCGGTGCCCTGGAATTCGGCCTGTCCGGGGCCACGCTCTTGCCAGATGGCTCCATCGTAATTGTCGGCAACGGCGGCAGTGTGGTGCGCAGCAGTGATGACGGCGTGACCTTCAGCGTGTTCAACCGCCCGGATCGGATTTCTGTGGCGGCTGTCACGGCGGCGGGCAACGGCAATCTGATCCTGGCAGGACAGGGTGGCGTTCATGCCACCACCCCCACCGGCGCTGAATTGAGCAAATGAGCCGCAAACATCCGGCGGGCACAATAACAAGAAGGCGGACCCCATGAGCAGTCATCACCAAGACAAGGCGACGTTCCTCGAGCGCCTGATTTTCAACAACCGCCCGGCAGTGATCGTCATTTGCCTGTTGGTCAGTATTTTCCTGTTCTGGCAGGCCACGCTGATCCGGCCGTCCACCAGTTTCGAAAAGATGATCCCCCTCGAGCACCCCTTCATCGAGAAGATGCTCGAACACCGCAATGACCTGGCGAACCTGGGCAACACGGTGCGGATTTCCGTGGAGGCCACCAACGGTGACATTTTCTCCAAGGATTACATGGAGACCTTGCGCCAGATTCACGACGAGGTGTTCTACATTTCCGGCGTCGACCGCTCCGGCCTCAAGTCGTTGTGGAGCCCGAGCGTGCGCTGGACCGAGGTGACGGAGGAGGGCTTTGCCGGTGGTGAGGTGATTCCCCAGAGCTATGACGGCTCGGCAGACAGCCTCGACCTGTTACGCAACAACGTGCTCAAGTCCGGCCAGGTCGGACGCCTGGTAGCCAACGATTTCAAATCGAGCATCATCGATATCCCGCTGTTGGAGTCCTATCCGGACCCGCAGGACCAGGGCAAGCTGCTGGCCCTGGATTATCAGAAGTTCTCCCACGAACTCGAAGACAAGATTCGCAACAAGTTTGAAGCCCAGAACCCCAACGTAAAGATCCATATCGTGGGCTTCGCCAAGAAGGTCGGTGACTTGATCGACGGCCTGACCATGGTGGTGATGTTCTTCGGCGTGGCCTTCATCATTACCCTGGTGCTGCTGTACTGGTTCACGAACTGCATGCGCAGCACCATTGCAGTGCTGAGCACGACCCTGGTGGCCGTGGTCTGGCAGTTGGGGCTGATGCACGCCGTCGGTTTCGGGCTCGATCCTTATTCGATGCTGGTGCCGTTTCTGATCTTCGCCATTGGTATCTCCCACGGTGTGCAGAAAATCAACGGTATCGCTTTGCAATCCAGTGAAGCGGACAACGCCCTGACGGCGGCGCGGCGCACATTCCGCCAGTTGTTCCTGCCGGGGATGATCGCAATCCTGGCGGATGCCGTCGGCTTCATCACCTTGCTGATCATCGACATCGGCGTGATCCGGGAACTGGCCTTCGGTGCGTCCATCGGCGTGGCGGTGATTGTGTTCACCAACCTGATCCTGTTGCCGGTGGCGATTTCCTATGTCGGCATCAGCAAGCGTGCCATCGAGCGCAGCAAAAAGGATGCGACGCGGGAGCATCCGTTCTGGCGCCTGCTGTCGAAGTTTGCCAGCGCCAAAGTCGCGCCGGTGTCGATCATCCTGGCCTTGATCGCCTTTGGTGGCGGCCTCTGGTACAGCCAGAACCTGAAGATCGGTGATCTGGACCAGGGCGCGCCGGAGTTGCGTCCGGACTCGCGCTACAACCAGGACAACAACTTCATCATCAGCAACTATTCCACCAGCTCCGATGTCCTGGTGGTGATGGTCAAGACCAAGGCTGAAGGCTGCTCACGCTATGAAGCCATGGCTCCCATCGACGAACTGATGTGGAAAATGCAGAACACCGAGGGGGTGCAGTCGGCGATCTCCCTGGTCACCGTGTCCAAGCAAATGATCAAGGGCATGAACGAGGGCAACCTGAAATGGGAAACCCTGTCGCGCAACCCTGACGTGTTGAACAACTCCATTGCCCGGGCCGATGGCCTGTACAACAACAACTGTTCCGTGGCCCCGGTGTTGGTTTTCCTCAACGACCACAAGGCCGAGACCCTGGACCGCGCCGTGAAGGTGGTGCAGGAGTTTGCCAAGGAAAACAATCGCGACGGACTGGAGTTCATCCTCGCCGCCGGTAACGCCGGCATTGAGGCTGCAACCAACGAAGTGATCAAGGAATCGGAACTGACCATCCTGATCCTGGTGTACATCTGTGTGGCAACCATGTGCATGATCACCTTCCGTTCCTGGGCGGCGACGCTGTGCATCGTGCTGCCGCTGGTGCTGACCTCGGTGCTGGGGAACGCCCTGATGGCCTTCATGGGTATCGGTGTGAAGGTCGCGACGCTGCCAGTGGTGGCGCTTGGCGTGGGGATAGGCGTGGACTACGGCATCTATATCTACAGTCGCCTGGAAAGCTTCCTGCGGGCCGGCTTGCCGTTGCAAGAGGCGTACTACCAGACGCTGAAGTCCACCGGTAAGGCCGTGTTGTTCACAGGCCTGTGCCTGGCTATCGGTGTGTGCACCTGGATCTTCTCGGCCATCAAGTTCCAGGCCGACATGGGGCTGATGCTGACGTTCATGTTGTTGTGGAACATGTTCGGGGCACTGTGGCTGCTGCCGGCGCTGGCGCGGTTCCTGATCAAACCTGAGAAAATGGCAGGGCAGAAGAGTAAGTCGTTGTTTGCCCATTAATACATGTGGCGAGGGAGCTTGCTCCCTCGCCACAATGAATTACGCCAGCCTTTGAACAGGGGTCAAGGTGCCAACGGCAAGAACTTGCTCTGCGCCAACGGCCTGCCGATCTGCCCTCGATGCACATTCACCACCGCATAAGGGCTTTTCGCCTTGGCCAGCATCGAGTGATAGTGCTCCCGGCGTTGCTCCTTGGTTTTCAGATGCGCGACGCTGAAATCCGCTTTCGGCGTATCGGCCGCTTCGTAGTGAAAATGCGCATACCACAGCGGCCAACCGTCGCGGTCATTGATGGCGTATTCCTGAAGGAAATCCTTGCGCTCGCTTTTCAAGGCTTTGCGTTCGCCGAGCCGGGCAACTTGTATCAGATTCTTTTCGAACAGGTAGCGCAGGTTGCTGTCGGTGGGCGGCAATTTGAAACTCAGTTCGGTACGCAGGGCGCTGCCCCGGGTGGCCAGGCGGGAAGCTGCGTTTGACAGTTCATCGATCAATGCCTGATCCGCTGGTGTGCGCGGTTTTGTCGACGCGGTGATGGCCCTTTCAAGTTCTTCGCAGCGTTTGCGGTAGCGACTCGCCTCATTGTTCATGATCTCCTCGATTTCCTGAGGAAAGCGGCACTGGGTTTTATACCGCTCTGCGCTCAGTAAACTGTTTTCCAGTTGATCCAGCAGCTTGCGCGCTTCGCTCTTGATCGTTTTGATCGCTCTGGTGCGCGGTGGTGGCGGAACCGGTCGTTGTACTTCGACGATGTCCCAGACGTCATCGTGCTGTGAATACGTGGCGAGCAACTCGTCATCGACTTCGGAGCGTAACTCGACGACTTCAATCGGCAGGGAGGTGCCGGCGGGTTTCAGATCACCAATCAACACGCCGCCCTTACGGGTTTTGATCACCTTTTTTTGCGGACGCCCGCTCGCCGTTTTGGTGCGTTTTTGCGGACGCTTGCGCGGTTGCGGCGCGGGTTTTAGCTCGGCGGACAATGTCTTGGAGGCGTCGTCATAGAGCTGTTCGATCAGCTTGAACAGCCTGTCGAAATAGGATGGGTCAATGTCGCTGGCATTGAGTGCCTTGATGCCCTGCATGGCATCAAGGGAAGCACCATAGTTTTCGGTCAGACTTTCCAGCACTTCAAGCCGCTCCGAAGGGGGCAGGTCATATGTTCCCAGGTCAGAGTGGGAGCGCACCTGTTCCAGCAAGAACTTGATGAGGTTATGCAGACTGGCGGGAAGGTCGGAGTCGGGGTTTTTGACCAGCAGGGCCCCGAGTATGGGTAACTGCACGGCCTTGGTGGCCAGCGCCGTTCTTTCTTCCTCGGGACGGTCCTTGGTCAGCCGCTCAAATATCTGCGCGCCTTCGGCATCCAGGTTCAATAGCGCGTCCAGGTGTCGATCTTTGAGTTCCAACCAATAGATGGAACGATCGTTGATGACGCTCATTGCGTCGAGGTACGCAAAGTAGCCTGCGGGGTTGTCGGCGACAGCCTCCTTCAACGCCGGTCCGTTTTTTATGAATTGGATATTGGCGGCATCCAGGGCCAATAAATCCAACTCGACGACAAGAAAGGCTTTACGGGCATTGTTGACCACGTTTTCCATCAGGGCGCGAAGCATCTCCGGGGGCAATGTCATGTCAAGGCCGGCATATTCGGTTGCTTTGTTCAGCAGCCGCAGATAGTCGTCAGTCTGGTCCTGGAGCAATTCATAAAACTGCGTACGTTTTGCCGCACGTTGCTCCTCGGTAAAGGCGCCTTCCTGAGTTCTGCTCATGACTTCCTGGGCAACTTGCACGGCCTTTAGCTTATCGGCTTCCTGTGCATGATAATTCGCCAGCTCCCGGCTCAGTTCCATCCCCCGCTGGGCCCTGAGCTTGCGCAGTTCGGCCACCCGCTTTGGAGGCATGCCCCCGCGCAGACGCAGGCGTAGATCCATGGACCAATTGCCTTGGGTATCCGATTTCAACACCGGACCATTTTTTGCCGAGTCTCGTGGAGCCTGCGGGTCGACGATCACCGTATTGCCGTCCGGCTCCGGACTGATCCGATACAGTTGGTCTTCCACCAGTGCGTGCCATTTGTTCTGGATGACGTACAAGCCTGTATAGGGGCCATATTTGATCGGTTCAGGCAATGACGTGGGGCGTGGCACCTGTAGCCGCTGCAGGCGGGTGCGTTGTTCCGGCGTCAGGCGCTGGCGGGCGCTGGCGAAACTGAGGTCCAGGTGCCTGCTGGCGCCCTGCAAGTGTTCGCCGGGCAAGCCCACCGGCCCTTCGAGAATGCGGGGCGGCGCAGGCGCGGGCCATTGCTCAGGGATGGTGCGTGGCGCAGGAGGACGCATCGCCTGTTCCTTCAGTGCATCGGGCAACGGTGCATGGGACAAGGCGCTGATGGCGGGAAACTGGTGCACCAGCATGCCGAGGTTGAGCAGCAGATCGACAGCGGCCAGTTCCCGGGTTACCGGGTCTTCGCTGCTCAGGGCCGGGATATCCTGGCTGGCACTGGCCATCAGGCTCCACAGCCAGAAGGTGGCCATGACCGGGCCACGCAGCAAGGGCATCAGCAGCGTATTGAACAGCAGGCTGCCGCCCTTGAGGAGCAAGGCCCAGCGGCTCTCGCTGTTGGAGACTGAATCACGGTCGGCCTGGGAGATCAGGGCGCGGGCATTGCTGCCGTACAGATACTGCATCAGCTCGCCGTTGCGCAGGAACTGCCGCAGTTCATCGTTTGCACCGTCGATGGCCAGCGTCGCAGGGGCGGGCTTGGCGGGGAGGTTGAATTCATCGCCCTGGAAAAACCGCACGATGTGCGGCTCCTGGAAGCCGCCATTGGCATAGATCGGCCGTGCGGCATCAGTCATCCAGGTCAGGATGCTTTTTTGCAGGTCCCCTGGGGTGACGACGGCCTTCAGCAGTGCCTCGCGCGTCGGGAACTCTTGCAACGAGGGCGCGTAAAGTGGGCGATACAGCAGGTGCGGTCCGGTTTGGACATCCTCCGGCTCGATAATGAACATATTGTTCACGATGTCGGGGTGGGCCTCGGGTTTGCGCAGGAAGGCCAGGTGGCGGATGACCACCGACTGGCCGCTGACCTGTTGGCTATCTGCGTCGGGATTGAGGAGCGCTTCAACCAGGCCCAGTCCTTGGCGGGTCACACCGTTTTCGTTGTTGAGCATTTGCTGGAAGGCTTCAAGCGGCAACTGTGCCGCGATCTGTTCGGCAAACATCCGCTGGCGTTCCTGGGCTTGAGGTACATCGTCCAACAGCCGTTGTTGCAGGTAGCGGGGATAGGCCGAACCAATGTCGACCTGTTCGATCAGCCCGTTCTTGCGGGTAATGAAGTCCGGCGTCAGCCACCGGGGCAGCGTCAGGCCCAAGCGATGGCTGAGGATCAGGTTTGCACTCGGTCGGGCGATGAGGTTGTTGATGGCCAGCTCGGTCAGGCTCATCGTTCTTTTTTCGATGATCCCGCTAGTTCCGGGATAACCTGCGGCGACGGTGAAGGTCAGTTCTATATCATCAGGCTGGTATTGGATGGGTTGAGCCTTGTCCGGGTGGCTGTCGTTGGTTAGCCGCATCTGCTTGAGCAGGGCGTCGGCGGTAAAGGCCTTGATGTCTTCAATGTCGCTGAGAAAGGTGCGGCCCTGGTGGCGTTTTTTCGCGCTGGCCAATGTCAGGCTGTAGTGCTGGAATTTCGTTTGATCGACGATGGAAGCTTTTTTCAACCAGTCGGGCAACAGCGGCTCGATCCGTGCCGACGTTTCCGGCGTCAGACGCGGCGCGTCAAGCAGATAACGGGCAGGGTCGCTCAGCTCCTGGTAGAGCGTCGACAGGTCTTGCAGGCCAATCCGCGAGGGCAACTGCACTGCGTTCAGGTCGGCCAGTTGCTGCTCCAGCACCATAGCCGCCTGGGTGTCGAAGACATTGCCACTGATCTCGTTGCGTTGACAGGTGAGCGTGTCGACCACGTACCGGCTGGCGATCAGTGCGCCCCAATGGTGATTGAAGGCTTCCAGGGATGCAAACGACTGCACGGCGCCGCCAGGGCGGCATAGCAGGAAGGTGGTCGCGCCTTTTGTGGCGTGAGTCAGGAGGATTTCGTTGCCGATCAGCACGCTGCTGGAGCCGTCTCGGATGAGCTTGGTTTCCAGGCTGTAAGCGTAGACGGGGGATGGGTTGTTGCGGCGAAAGCGCTGCTCGCGCTCCGGCCAGCGGACGATCTGGTCCAGGGCTTCGCGCGCCTGGTCAGTGAGGCCGGGTTGTCGCAGCCTGCGGATAGACAGCGTGTTCTTCAGTGCATCGCTGAGCCAGCGCCAGCGGCTGAGGTTATTGCTTGTGTCGATTCCGGCGTTCCAATAGCGGGTCAGCGCATCCTCCAGCCCGATCGGTACGGTCCAAGGCAGTTCAAGCAGCAGTTTTTCGATGACCTTGATGTCCAGCTTCCCGTCGTCTGGTGAGAGCTCGCGGGGCGGTGCGTCGGAAAGAAAACAGCGACGCCCACCGCGCTCCGTGAAATCCACGGGCGTGCCGAGGGCCAGGTATTCGAGGACGCGGGGCATGAACGGTTGGAGCGTAAAGCCGCGAGAGGCTGGGTCCGGTGTGGCCAATCGGGTCTTGGACAGGTCGAAGGTCAGCGAGGGGTATTTTTCCTTGATGGCTTGCTCGAGCATGCGTTGCGCGATTTCTTCGAAGGTCGGGCGGCTGGCAAATAGCAGGCTGACCCTTTGCGCCAACGCGGGGAGCGTATTGGCCGGAGCGGGTGCGGTCATATGAAATCCTTTTCATAAATTCATGGCCGCCGGGAGTGACGACGAGGGAAGTATCGACATCCCGCTCCTGCGAGGGCGGTAAATAAATACCACCCTGGCGAATGCGGGTTATGCCTGGCCTCGTCGGGAGGGAAGATCAGGAAGGATCGGCGCCCAGCACCACATTCAGTGCGCTGCGGGCATCGTCAAGCTGCACCAGCGTGGCATGGCGGGCGCCGAGGGCGTCGCGGTTCTCGATGGCGGTGAGGATCGCCTTGTGGCGCGGCATCGCCAGTTCATGCAGGTTGGGCCGCTGGTTGGAGTGCTTGAGGGCTTCGGCGATGGCCACCGACAACATGTTGCACAGGTTGGCGAGCAGGTCGTTGTGGGTGGCATCGGCGATGCGGCTGTGGAAGTCCAGGTCCGGTTGCAGCACCGCCTCGGGGGTCGGTGCCGCCTCCATGCGCTGGTAGGCCTCACGGATGGCAGCGATGTCGGTATCGTTGGCGAACTGTGCGGCGAGGGCCGCGGCGGCCGGCTCGATGATGCTGCGCACGCTGGTCAGCAGATTGAAGAACTCATTCTGCGGGCTGCTTTGCATCAACCAGTGCAGCACATCGGGGTCGAGCATGTGCCATTCCCGACGCGCCTTGACCACCGTGCCAACCCGTGGCCGCGAATACACCAGACCCTTGGCTACCAGCACGCGCGTGGCCTCGCGCAACACCGGACGGCTGACGGCATACTCCTCGCACAACAAAGCTTCGGCGGGCAGTTTATCGTCGGGTTTGAACCGCCCGGAAACGATCTGCATGCCCAGTTCCTGGACGATGCGCGCGTGCATGCTTTTGCGGTCGGAGGGTTTACGGTAGTCCATGGGGGGTGGCGCGATCCTGTGCGAAGGGGATGCAGCGCATGATAGCAGGCGCGGCGAGGGCGGGTCGCTAGTGCGATTTTGATGTACACCCGAACCCATTGTGGGAGCGAGCCTGCTCGCGATAGAGGTGGGTCAGTCAACATAGATGCTGGCTGATCCGACGCTATCGCGAGCAGGCTCGCTCCCACAAAGGTTGAAGGGGTCAGTGGGAGTGACGCGGCACCTCGGCGCCGCGGCAACCGACCAGGAAGTCGAAGTCACAACCCTGGTCCGCTTGCAGCACATGGTCGATGTACAGCTGGCGGTAGCCGCCCACCAACAGGTTCTGCGCTGGCGGCAGGTCGGCCAGGCGGGCGGCCAGTTCGGCGTCGCAAATGTCCAGGTGCAGACGCCCGCTGGCGCAGTCCAGTTCGATCCAGTCACCTTCCTTCACGGCCGCCAGTGGTCCGCCGGCTGCGGCTTCCGGGGCCACATGCAGCACCACGGTGCCGTAGGCGGTGCCGCTCATGCGCGCATCGGAGATACGCACCATGTCGGTCACTCCCTGGGCCAGCAACTTGGCCGGCAAGCCCATGTTGCCCACTTCGGCCATGCCTGGATAACCCTTGGGCCCGCAGTTCTTCATCACCAGAATCGAGCTGGCATCGACATCCAGCTCCGGATCATTGATCCGCGCCTTGTACTCGTCGAAGTTCTCGAACACCACCGCGCGACCACGATGTTGCATCAGCTCGGGCGTGGCGGCGGAGGGTTTGAGTACCGCGCCCAGGGGCGCGAGGTTACCGCGCAGCACGCAGATACCGCCGTCGGCCCGGATCGGGTTGTCCAGGGTACGAATGACTTCGTCCTGGCCATAGATCGGTGCGTCCTTGGTGTTCTCGCCAAGGCTCTTGCCGTTGACGGTCAACGCGTCGGGGTTAGGGATCAGGTTGGCTTCGCCGAGACGGCGCAGCACGGCGGGCAAACCACCGGCGTAATAGAACTCCTCCATCAGGAAGCGCCCGGACGGCTGCAGGTCGACGATGGTCGGCATGCCTCGACCGATGCGGGTCCAGTCGTCCAGGTCCAGTTGCACGCCGATGCGTCCGGCAATGGCCTTGAGGTGGATCACCGCGTTGGTCGAGCCGCCGATGGCTGCGTTGACCCGGATGGCGTTCTCGAAAGCCTCCTTGGTCAGGATCTTCGACAGCTTCAAGTCTTCACGGACCATTTCCACCGCACGCATGCCGGACATGTGGGCCAGCACATAACGGCGCGCGTCCACCGCCGGAATCGCGGCGTTGTGCGGCAGGGACGTGCCGAGGGCTTCGGCCATGCAGGCCATGGTCGAGGCGGTGCCCATGGTGTTGCAGGTCCCGGCCGAGCGGGACATGCCGCCCTCGGCCGCAAGGAAATCATCGATCGTGATGGTGCCGGCCTTGACCTGTTCGCTCAACTGCCAGACCACTGTGCCCGACCCGATGTCCTGGCCCTTGTGCTTGCCGTTGAGCATCGGTCCGCCGGTAACGACAATGGCCGGCACGTCGCAACTGGCTGCCCCCATCAGCAAGGCTGGGGTGGTCTTGTCGCAACCGGTGAGCAGCACCACGCCGTCAATCGGATTGCCGCGAATGGCTTCCTCCACGTCCATGCTCGCCAGGTTGCGCGTCAGCATGGCGGTGGGGCGCAGGTTCGATTCGCCGTTGGAGAACACCGGAAACTCCACCGGGAAGCCCCCGGCCTCGATCACGCCGCGCTTGACGTGTTCGGCGATCTGCCGGAAGTGCGCGTTGCATGGCGTCAGCTCCGACCAGGTGTTGCAGATGCCGATGATTGGCTTGCCATGAAACTGATGGTCGGCGATGCCCTGATTTTTCATCCAACTGCGGTACATGAAGCCGTTTTTGTCGGCGGTGCCAAACCATTGGGCCGAGCGCAGGGAGGGTTTCTTATCAGACATGATCGATTCTCTTATTGTATGACTATATTGTTTTAGCTTGCGCCTAACATAAGCGCAATTTGCTCTGTTTGGAAGTGTTGTTGGGTAAATAGTATTACTATATAGTCCGATTCAACGGAGGGATTGTCCTGGCGCTCATTGGTCAGAGAAATCCCCCAAGGTTCTATAACAACAACAATCGGAGACCGGTCCCATGAGCCAGGAATTGCGGCTTATTCGCCGCATCACGCTGAAACTGATTCCTTTCCTGATCCTGCTATACCTGATCGCCTACGTGGACCGTTCCGCCGTGGGTTTCGCCAAGCTGCACATGGGCGCCGACATCGGCATCGGCGACGCCGCCTACGGCCTGGGCGCGGGGTTGTTTTTCATTGGCTACTTCCTGCTTGAGATCCCCAGCAACCTGATGCTGGAACGCTTCGGTGCCCGGCGCTGGTTCGCGCGGATCATGATCACCTGGGGCGCCATCACCATCGGCATGGCGTTTGTGCAAGGGCCTTACAGCTTCTATGTGATGCGCTTTCTGCTCGGCGCGGCGGAAGCCGGATTCTTCCCCGGCGTGCTGTACTACATCACCCAATGGTTCCCGGTCCGCCATCGCGGCAAGATCCTGGGCTTGTTCATTCTGTCTCAGCCCATCGCCATGATGATCACCGGCCCCGTCTCCGGCGGCTTGCTGGGCATGGACGGCATCCTGGGCCTGCACGGCTGGCAGTGGTTGTTCATTGTCATCGGCCTGCCGGCGGTCTTGCTGACCTGGCCGGTGCTGCGTTATCTGCCGGATGGTCCGCAACAGGTGAAGTGGATGGACCAGGCCGAAAAGGACTGGCTGACCGGTGAACTGAAAAAAGACCTTGAGGAATACGGCCAGACCCGGCACGGCAATCCGCTGCACGCCTTGAAGGACAAGCGTGTCCTGCTGCTGGCGCTGTTCTATCTGCCGGTGACCCTGAGCATCTACGGGCTGGGCCTGTGGCTGCCCACGTTGATCAAGCAATTTGGCGGCACCGACCTGGTGACCGGTTTCGTGTCCTCGGTGCCCTACATCTTCGGCATCATCGGTTTGCTGATCATTCCTCGCAGTTCCGACCGCTTGAACGATCGCTACGGTCATCTGGCCGTGCTCTATGTGCTGGGCGCCATCGGTCTGTTCCTCAGTGCCTGGCTGACGGTGCCGGTGTTGCAACTGGCGGCGCTGTGCCTGGTGGCGTTCGCGCTGTTTTCCTGCACCGCGGTGTTCTGGACCTTGCCGGGGCGTTTCTTTGCCGGCGCCAGTGCGGCGGCGGGTATCGCGCTGATCAACTCGGTGGGCAACCTGGGTGGCTACATCGGGCCGTTCGTGATCGGTGCGCTGAAGGAATACACCGGCAACCTGGCGTCGGGGCTGTACTTCCTGTCCTGCGTGATGGTGTTCGGCCTGGTGTTGACCGGCGTGGTGTATCGCCTGCTGGAGCGCAAGCATGTGCTGCCGGCGGAGCAGTTCGCGGCCAGCGCCCGGGGGGCGACGCGGACCTGAGGTGATTGAAATCCCCTGTGGGAGCGAGCTTGCTCGCGATTGCGATCTGTCAGTCGCATCAATGTTGCTGACCCAACGCTATCGCGAGCAGGCTCGCTCCCACAGGGATCAGCGTGTTATTCAAGCTTTGTTTGCAGGGAGAAAAATATGCGTTTAGTTCAGTTCGAATTGAATAACGGCGAACGCCGCGTCGGCGTGGTCGATGGCGAGCAAGTGCGCGAAGTGCAGGGCGCCCGGACCGTGCGCGACCTGGCTCTGGCGGCCATTGAGGCGGGTGTGAAGCTTGAGCAGCAGGTCAACAGCCTGGGCCTGGGAACCGCCCATGACTACCCGCAGTTACTCAGCGAACTGCGCATTCTGCCCCCGCTGGACCACCCGGACCCGGCGCACCTGCTGGTCAGCGGCACCGGCCTGACCCATCTGGGCAGTGCTTCGGCCCGGGACAAGATGCATCAGCAGGCCGGCGACGAAACAGCCATGACCGACACCATGCGCATCTTCAAGTGGGGCGTGGAGGGCGGTAAGCCTGAGAGCGGACAGGCCGGTGTGCAACCGGAGTGGTTCTACAAGGGCGACGGCAGCATCGTGGTCCGTCCGGGCCATCCGTTCCCGCTGCCGCCGTTTGCCGAAGATGCCGGCGAAGAGCCGGAAATCAGCGGACTGTATGTCATCGGCCACGACGCTAAGCCATACAGACTGGGCTTTGCGGTGGGTAACGAGTTTTCCGATCATGTGATGGAGCGCAAGAATTACCTGTACCTGGCCCATTCGAAATTGCGCAGCTGCAGCTTTGGCCCGGAACTTCGCCTGGGTGAACTGCCTCAACATCTTTCCGGGACCAGTCGTATCCTGCGCAATGGCCAGGTGCTGTGGCAGAACGAGTTTCTCAGTGGCGAGGCGAACATGTGTCACAGCCTCGAAAACCTTGAGTTCCACCATTTCAAGTACAGTCAGTTTCTGCGTCCGGGTGACGTGCACGTGCATTTTTTCGGCACCGCGACCCTGTCGTTCGCCGACGGCATCCGCACGCAACCGGGGGATGTGTTCGAAATCAGCCAGACCGAATTCGGCGCACCGCTGGTCAACGGCATTGCCCCGGTGGACGCGGTGTTCAACCCGGGTACTATCGGCACACTTTAAAGGAGACTTTCGATGAACCAGATCCTTGGCCACAACTACATTGGTGGCGCGCGCAGCGCGGCCGGCCAGACACGCTTGCAGAGCCTTGACGCCAGCAGCGGCGAAGCCTTGCCCCATGAGTTCGTCCAGGCGACGGCCGAAGAAGTTGACGCTGCCGCCAAGGCTGCGGCTGCCGCTTATCCGGCCTACCGCAGCTTGAGCGCAGTGCGCCGGGCCGAGTTCCTCGAAGCCATTGCCGATGAGCTGGATGGCTTGGGCGATGAGTTCGTGGCCGTGGTCTGCCGGGAAACCGCCTTGCCGGCGGCGCGGATCCAGGGTGAGCGCGGTCGCACCAGCGGCCAGATGCGTCTGTTCGCCAAGGTTCTGCGTCGCGGCGATTTCTACGGCGCGCGCATCGACCGGGCCTTACCGGAACGCACGCCGTTGCCGCGTCCGGACTTGCGTCAGTACCGCATCGGCCTGGGGCCGGTTGCGGTGTTTGGCGCCAGTAACTTTCCTCTGGCATTTTCTACAGCGGGTGGCGACACCGCGTCGGCCCTGGCCGCGGGTTGCCCGGTGGTGTTCAAGGCCCACAGCGGCCACATGGCAACGGCCGAATGGGTGGCTGATGCGATTATCCGCGCGGCTGAAAAAACCTCGATGCCCGCCGGCGTATTCAACATGATCTACGGCGGTGGTGTTGGCGAATGGCTGGTCAAGCATCCGGCGATCCAGGCGGTAGGCTTCACCGGTTCCCTCAAGGGCGGCCGCGCCCTGTGCGACATGGCCGCCGCGCGGCCCCAGCCGATCCCGGTATTCGCCGAGATGTCGAGCATCAACCCGGTGATCGTGTTGCCGCAAGCGTTGGAAAAGCGTGCCGACAGCGTCGCCCGCGATTTGACCGCCTCGGTGGTACAGGGCTGTGGTCAGTTCTGCACCAATCCCGGCCTGGTGATCGGCATCCGCTCGCCGCAATTCAGCGCCTTCACCCAACAAGTGGCCGCGCTGATCGGCGATCAGGCCCCGCAAACCATGCTCAACGCCGGCACGCTGCAAAGCTACGGCAAGGGCCTGCAGAAGTTGTTGGCTCACCCGGGCATCGAACATCTGGCCGGACGTGCGCAACAGGGCAACCAGGCCCAGCCGCAGTTGTTCAAGGCTGACGCCAGCTTGTTGATCAACGGTGACGAGGCGCTGCAAGAAGAGGTGTTCGGCCCGACCACGGTGTTTGTCGAAGTGGCGGACCCAGCCGAGCTCACTGCCGCGCTGAACGGCCTGCACGGTCAGTTGACTGCAACCATGATCGGGGAGCCAGCGGATTTCGAGCAGTTCAGAGAATTGACTCCGTTGCTGGAGCAAAAAGTCGGTCGCATCCTGCTCAACGGTTATCCAACCGGCGTCGAGGTCTGCGACTCGATGGTCCATGGCGGGCCTTACCCGGCGACTTCCGATGCCCGTGGGACTTCGGTGGGTACGCTGGCGATCGATCGTTTCCTGCGCCCGGTGTGCTTCCAGAACTACCCCGACAGCCTGTTGCCCGAGCCTTTGAAAAACGCCAATCCGTTGGGCATCCAGCGGTTGGTCGATGGGGTGCCGGGGCGCGAGGCGCTCTGATCGCAGTCAGGCAGTTGCATTGAGGTTCAATGGGCTGCCGCTATCGCGAGCAGGCTCGCTCCCACAGTGGATGGGTGGTGAATACAAGATGTGTGTTCGCCGCAAATCCAATTGTCGGGGCGAGCCTGCTCGCGATGCGAGCTGGCAGTTGACCGTGCTTTCGAACCTTTTGGCCCAAGGCCCACTCCCACATTGGGTTATCATGAGCACTTTCCCAACGACCGACTGATTGCCATGACTGCCTTGACCGACACCCTGCTGCACGCCCTCGAAACCTGCGACATGCTGATCATCGACGGGCTGCACGCATTCGATTTTTCCCTCGACGAACAAGACCAGTTGCACGTCGAGTGCATGAACGGTCGCACTCTCGAGCATTGGCGCTTCACGCCTGCGCAGATGGAGGCCGCGACGTTCGACGTGGTCAAGAAACACTGGATCATCACCAGCGATTCGGGCGACCACCACTTGGAGTGCGTGGAAGCGACCAGCGGCCACGACGATGAGGAAGACACACATGAGGATGCGTAGTTTCTGGCCCTTGTTGATGGCCGGTAGCGTGGGTGCCATGGGCGTCCAGGCAGAGACCGATGAGCGCCATCAACTGTTGGTGGGTTCCTATACCGCCGGCCAGAGCCAGGGCATCTACCGCCTGCAATTCGACAGCCGCAACGGCCAGCTCGATGCCCAGCCGTTGCAAGTGATCAAGACCGACAACCCATCGTGGCTGACCCTTTCCAAGGACATGAGCCGGCTGTTCGTGGTGAATGAAAACGGGCCGGGGCAAAAAGACCCGGTGGGCAAGGTCAGCAGCTACGCCATTGATCCGAAGACCCATGAGCTGAGCCTGATCAGTCAGGTGCAGTCATTGGGCAACGAACCGACTCATTCGAGCCTCAGCGGCGATGGTCGACATTTGCTGGTCAGCAACTACTCGGTGGTGGAAGACCCGGGTGGCACCCTGGCGGTGTTGCCGGTAGGAGCCGACGGTAAGCTGTCGCCGGTGGTGCAACTGAGCAGCCATCAACCGAGTCGGATCAATCCCGAGCGGCAGATGTCCGCCCATGTGCACTCGGCCGTGTCTTCGCCCGATGGCAAGTATGTGTTCGCCAGCGACCTGGGGGCGGACAAGGTGTTCATCTACCGCTACGACCCCAAGGCCAACCCCGAACTGCCACTGACCGCCGCCGATCAGGCCTTCGTGCAGTTGCCGCCCGGCAGCGGCCCGCGTCATCTGCTGTTCAGCGCCGACGGCAAGCATGCGTGGCTGACCATGGAAATGACCGCCCAGGTGGCGGTGTTCGATTATCAGGACGGGCGTTTGACCCAGCGGCAACTGGTCGACCTGGCAGCGGGCAAACCACAGCCCGGTAGGGCGGCGGCAGCGCTGCATGCCTCCAAGGATGGCAAGTTCCTGTACGTCAGCAATCGTGGCACCACCAACGAAGTGCTGGTGTTCGCCATCGACCCGACTGCCGGCACGCTGACAGAGCTTCAGCGCCGCTCTGTGGAGGGGGATCATCCGCGGGAATTCAGCCTCGATCCGAGCGGGAAATTCCTGCTGATCGCCAATCAGAAGAGCAACCAGATCGTGGTTCTCGAGCGTGACCCCAAGACCGGCCTGCTGGGTAAAACCGTGCAAAAGCTGGCGATGGATGCGCCGAGCGACTTGAAGTTCATGCTCCCTCAGTAAAGCGCAGGCCCCGATTTTCGGGGCCTGCGTCGCTGTATCAACAAGACTGATATTCGCTAGTGTTGCAAAGCATTTCAAAGCGAGACGCCTCGGCGCGTAAGTTTGCTTCACGGCCCAACCGGGCAGGCAAGCCAACTCATCCGAGGACTATCGACATGAATCTGAATCTCTTCTCCGTGATCGCTGCTTCCGCTATCTCCGCCACCGTAGCGCTGCCAGCCAGTGCCAACATTGAAATCAGCGACAAGAAAAATCGCACCCAGAGCTATACCGAAAAATACCTGCAACAGAGCGCCAACTTCTACGCCGCCCTGGACCACAAGACCCAACACTGAACCGCGCTGAAGACTGAAGCCTGCGATCTTTTCATCTTTGAAAAAGAGAAAAAATCGCAGGCTTTGCCTGCTCCTACGAAAAACCCGCTGTAATATCACATGGCCATGTGTTTAAATTTGACGCTAGTAAATTGACTCCTTCTCCAACAAGAGATCGACACTATGGCGATGCGTCTGGCAATGATGCTGCTGTTCCTCTATTCCACCCCCATTGTTTCGGCTGCCCAGCCGACCCCCGGCGAGCCGGACGCTGCTCGTGAGCGATTATTGAGCCTGCTTAGGGACTGATCTGTTTGGATTAGTAATCAATAAAACTGATAGACACTATGCGTATTGTTCGCTATTAAAATCGGTTTAGTTGATTGATTCTGTGGGCACTGAAACATGCCCACGGAGAACCCCATGGCCAGCACAATCCTATCTTCTGCCAGACACGGCGCGTACATCGCTATCGGCCTTTACGTGGCGATGGTGTTGGTGGTCAGCCTCGGTGCCCAATACCAAGGCTCTGTCGAAACCTCTCTCCAGGCCGCCCGGCCTTCTGTTCATTATGGTTCCCCGGTTGCCCGCGCGGCGCTCGAGCATGGCGCCGCAAAAGGGGCGGTCGGCGCATGAACAGAAGCAAGTTTTGGGTGATCGCATTCCTGGCGTTCATCACCAATGGTTTTTCATTGCTGGGTCTGGGGCAAGCCTCGGCGGGATCTCTGGCGCGGACCATCGAGTGCAACCACAACATCGCGCACAACATTCTGACTGCCAAGGCTCTGGGGGCGTTGGTGGGGAATCCGCCGGTCAAGCCCAGGGTTGCCGTCTTCGGGCCTTTTCAGATCGATTGTGCTGTGGTACGCATGTGCAGCGTGGCTGCCTGAAGCCAGTCACAAAAGCTGTTCACCAGGAGGTGGTGATTACTTGGCCATGATCGCCACGAACAACTCGGAATCCAGCAACCCTTGCAACCAACGCTGTAGGCGAGGGTAGGGCGCTGCGGCAAACCATTCCCGGTCGACATGAGCAAACTGCCGTATGAACGGCATCAGTGCCACGTCAGCCAGGCTTTGGTAATCCGCCGCCAGAAATGCTCGGGTTTCAAGCAACGCTTCCAGCCTGCGCAAGAAGACCTCGCCCTCGGTCCGATAATGTTCCAATGGATACTCGGGATGGCGCTCGGGGTATTTGTAGCGGTTCAGATGAAGCTTGAAGACCTGGTCGTTTTCCTCGATCAACGCGGCCGTCAACGCCTGGCCTTCGAGGTCGCCAAGCAATCTCCAATTATCCGGATCATGCTGCGCCAGGGCCCAGTGCATGATCTCCAGGCTTTCATCGATCACCCGGTCATCGACCTGCAGCACCGGCACCGTGCCCTTGCTGGAAAGCGCCAGCATCTCGGGCGGCTTGGCCTTGAGGCTGACTTCGACAATGTTCAATTCGACCGCGCTGTAGCGCAACGCCATGCGCGCTCGCATCGCGTAGGGACAACGCCGGAACGAGTAGAGCGTGGCGCGGCTCATTTCACCTCCACGGTACTCAAGCCATTCCCTTGACGACGAACCTGGATCTGCACGGGGATCCGCTCATGCATTTCCTGCACGTGGGAAATCACCGCAACCTTGCGTCCCTGGGCTTGCAAACCGTCGAGGGCATCCATGGCCAGTTGCAGGGATTCGGGGTCCAGGCTGCCAAAACCTTCGTCAATGAACAGCGATTCGATTTTCAGCGTGCTGGAAGCCATCGAGGCCAGGCCCAGCGCCAGGGCCAGGGAAACCAGGAAGGTTTCACCGCCGGATAACGAATGCACCGAGCGCAGCTCATCGCCCATCTCCGTGTCCATCACCAGAAGCCCCAACATGCTGCCACCGCGTTTGAGCCGGTAGCGGCGCACCAATTGTCGTAGCTGGACGTTGGCGTGATGCACCAGCAAATCGAGGTTGTACGCTTGCGCCAGCTTGCGGAAGCGGTCGCCGGTGGCCGAACCGATCAGCGCATCGAGCCGCGCCCAGCGCTGGTACTCGGTATAAGCCTGTTCGATCTGCTGGGCCAGGGCCTGGTTGGCGTTCTGCCTGCGCTGGTCCTCGGCCTGTTCGGCACGTAGTTCGGCGCAGCGTTGCTCGCTGGCGGTAAATTGGGTTTGAAGTTCGGTGAGGGCCTGGGCCAGTTGTTCAGATTCCAGGTTGCCGTTGTGCTGGGCCTGATGGTGTTGCAGGCGCTGCTCGCGTTCAGTGAGCAACACGCGGACCTGCTCAATGGCTTTTTCGCTGTTGAGCAGTTGCTGACGCAGTTGGCCGACACTTTGCTCGTCCAGGTCAAGTAAGGCGGCCAGAGAGGCATCATCCAGTTCCGGGTGGCTGGCGCGCCATTGTGCGATGCCGGCGGCCAGGGCCGTGTGTTCGGTGTCCAGCGCTTGAGCCTGTTCCTGGCGGGCCTTGAGTTCGGCGGCCAGTTCCACCCGGTTGTGGCGTAGCGCTTGCAGTTGTTGATTGGCCGCTGTTTCGGCGCTGTGTGCCTGTTCCAGGGCCTGGTCGAGTTGCTGCTGCCACTGTTCGGCGCTGGTGTGTTCGCCCAGCAATTGCTTGAGCCGCTGCTGGCAGGCCTGCTGTTGTTCCGTCAGCGCGCTCAGTTGCCGTTGCGCCAACTCCAACTGCTGGAGGCGGGTTTGCTGGCGATCCTGCTCTTTCTCCAGGGCCTGCTGACGCTGAAGCTGCTCGCTGAGTTCGTCGCGTTGCTGTTCCAGGTGCGCCAGGCGTTGAGCGATCTGCTGGTCAAGCTGCATGAAGGTCGCGGCCGGCTCGGTGCGCAGGGCCTGTAGTGTGTCTGCCGGCAACAACGTACTGAAGTGGCTCAGTTCCTCGTCCAGGCGCTGGCGATCCCGGGCCAGCTCCTGCTGTTGGTTGTTCAGGTGCAGTGATGCCTGCTGATGCGCAGTTTCAGCCTCGCGCAATTGCTGCGCCAGGCGCGCGGCGTCCTGTTGCAGCGTCAGCAGGGCGGCCTGGCGTTGTTCGTCCTGGCTGATACGCAGGTTGAGCTGACTGCTTTGCTGGTCCAGCCAGGCGTCGCGTTTGGCTGCATCCTGGGCCAGCAGTTGCGCCGAGAGCGGATGGCCTTCAAGGCTGGGCGCCAGACTTTGATGCTGGCTGGCGAGCTGTTCCTGTTGCTGCTTGAGTTCTTTGAGCTGGGCGATGACGCCGCTGTATTGCGCGCGCAGGTCGATGACTTTTTCATGGAGCGACTCGACGGCTTTGCGTGCATTGGCCTCTTCGGTTTCATCAAACCGCCCCAGGCTTTGCAGCAAGGCTTCTGGCTGATGGTAAGGATGCTCGACGCTGCCACACACCGGGCATGGCTGGTCATCCTTGAGCTGTTCACGCAGTTGTTCGACGCTTTCGCTGCGGGCCAGGCGCTGACGCTCCAGCAGTTGGCGGGTGACGCTCAGGGTCTGTTCGGCAATCGCCAGTTTGGCCTTGGCTTCGCTGCCTTCGCGCACCAGTCGGTCGCGTTCCTGCAACGCCTGTTGCTGGCGCTGTTCAAGTTCGGCACCTCGCTTGTCCAGCTCTTGCTGGCTGGCCCAGAGCCGCGTCAGATCCTCGAATGCACGCAGTTGCTTGCGATTGTCTTGCAGCAGATTAGCGAGCAACTGGATCTGCTCGGCCACCGCTTGCGGCTCGGCGTCGGCTTCCTTGTAGAGCACTTCAAGGTTTTGCCGGTGGGTTGCCAGGTGTTCGGCGGCGTGGGCGGCATTTTGCTCCAGGGTGGCGAGTTCGGCCTGACCCTGGTTCAGGCGGTTGCCGATCAGCATCAGCTGTTGGAGGCGATCACGATAGGCCTGCCAGGCGTCGCTCAACGGCGCCAGGTGAGTGCTTTGTTCAAGCTCCCCGGCGATTCGCTGCAAGCGCCCGGCCACCTGTTTTTGCTGCTCAAGCAGCGTGTCGATGGTGCGCTGGCCTTCGCTACAGGCGTGTTGTGCCTGCTCCTGGCGTTCGGCGCTTTGGCGAGCCTCCTTGTCGAGGCGGGCGAGGGTACCTTGTTCTTCAAAGGCCTGGCGCAGCAAGGGAGCGCTGTCGGTGCTGTGTTGTCGGGCTGCGGTCAGCGCCAGTTGCGCAACGCCCAGGCCTTTCTCCAGTTCGGCCTGGCGTTCATGCAGATCGATCTGCTGCTGGGTGAGCTGCTGGACCTGTACCGCCAGGGGTTCGAGCTGCCGGGTCAGCTCCGTCTGGCGGATGAACTGATGCCGTTGCGGCGCGAGTTGTTCCAGGCGGGTCAGCTTCAGGCGTTCGTCGACCAGGGCGTCCCAGTCGGCCTGGGCTTGTTGCAGTTGCTCGGCGGCGCTGGCCCGTTGCTCTTGCAACTGGCGTAGTTCCTTGAGCCAGGTGTGTTGCTGCTCCAGTTGCTTGAGTTGCGCCTGTTGGGTCTTGAGCTGTTGCTGGGCTTCGTTGAAGCGCTGGTCCAGTTCGGCGCGGGCCTCGGGGGCCAGGGGTGTGACGCCGGTGGCCTGGTCCTGCAATTGCCTGTGGGACTCTTTGGCTTGCTTGGCTTTGTCGAAAGCTCGCCGGCCCAATCGGGTATACAGGGCCGTATCAGTGAGCTTTTCCAGCAGTTCGCTGCGGTCGTTGTCATCGGCCTTGAGGAATGCGCTGAACTCGCTCTGGGCCAGCAACACGGCACGGGTGAACTGTTCAAAGTTCAGGCCCAGGGCGGCTTCGAGCTGGGCCTTGTATTCGCCTTTCTGACTCGCCAGCAACTGATCGTTGTCCAGATCCCGCAGGCTCTGGCGGCTGGCTTGCAGCTTGCCTCCGGCCTTTTCCCGGGCGCGATTGGCTTCCCAGCGCGCTCGATAGCGGCGCCCGTCGATGCCGCGAAAATCCACTTCGGCGTAACCATCGCCGGTACCACGGCGCAACAGCGTACGCGGATCGCCCGTAGCGATTTCGCCGTCGGCGTCCGGCACCTTGGCGTCGCGCCCGGTGTTGTTGAGGCGCGGCACGGCGCCGAACAGCGCCAGGCACAACGCGTCGAGCAGGGTGCTTTTACCGGCGCCCGTGGGGCCGGTGATGGCGAACAGGCCGGCACTGGCAAGGGGTTCGGCGGTGAAGTCTATTTCGAAGGGCCCGGCCAGGGACGCGAGGTTCTTGAGACGGATCGCGAGAATTTTCATGGCTGCTCGCCCTCCATCTGCACGTCTTGCAACAGCACGGCAAAATCCTTGAGAGTCTGTTCGTCCACTTCGTTGCCGTAGGTGTCCTGCCAGGCGCGGCTGAACAATTCCTGCGGGCTCAACTGATCCAGTTCCACCAACGCGGCGCCGTCATCGACGTTTGTGCTGTCGCCGTTGCCGGCGTATTCGGCGGCGATCCGCACCAGGCGCACGGCTTTGCCTTGCAGGGCGGTTTCCACTTGATGGCGCAGGTCCGGCTGCGGCTCATCGAGGCGCACCCGCACCTCCAGCCAGGGTTGGCGCTGGACATCGGCCAACAGGTCGATGTCCGGCAGCTCCTTGAGTTGCACAAGAATATCGGCCAGGGGTACCGGGCCCAGACGCTGCAGATTGACGGCCCGGGGAATCAGCCGTGGCTCGACCTTGACCAGGGTTTCGCCGTCCAGGGTGATATCGAGAATCTGATGCTGATAACCGATTTCCGAAAACGACAATGGAATCGGCGAGCCGCTGTAGCGGATGCGCTCTTCGCCGTTGACCTTTTGTGGCTTGTGCAAATGGCCGAGGGCGACGTAGCTGATGCTCGGGCCGAACAGGCTGGCGGGCAGGGCCTCGGCGTTGCCGATGATCAGGCTGCGCTCGGAATCCTCGGACACCGAGCCGCCGGCCATGTGGGCGTGGCTGATGGCGATCAGCGCCTGGCCCTTCTTGCGTTTGTCGTTGGCGGCGGCGATCAGCCATTCATGGACCTGACCAATGCCCCGCAGGTAATCGTCACCCAGTTGTGCGCCGGTCACCTCGGCCGGCCGCAGGAATGGCAGGGCCAGGCACCAGGCCTTGACCTTGCCCTTGGCGTCGGGCAACGGCAGCAGCAAACGCTCGACGTCCAGTTGCCCGTCGTCCAGCCACAACACCCGGCCCAGGGCATGCGTGCGCAACCGACGCATCAGCGGCGCCGGCAGTTCGATGCGCGAACCGGAGTCGTGGTTGCCGGCGATCATCACAATGGTCAGATTGGCGTTTTGTTCATGGGCACTGACGATGAAGTCGTACAGCCGCTCCTGGGCTTTGACCGGCGGGTTCACCGTGTCGAAGATATCCCCGGCAATCAGCAGCACGTCGGGCTTTTCGCTGGTCAACTGACGCAGCAGCCAGTCAAGGAAACAGGCGTGTTCGAAGTCGCGTTCCTGACCGTGCAGGTTTTGCCCAAGGTGCCAGTCGGAGGTGTGGAACAGACGCAAGATGAACTCCAGAAAACAGATGATGGCCGCGGGAAGATGGGCGGCTAAAAGATGGAGAGTTTACTGGTAAACAGAGGAGAGAAACCGGGCAACTTCTCCAAATGAGTTGGCACCACTCCTGTGGCGAGCCACAGAAGCGCTATGTCCCGCAAAGGGATCACTTGGGGTAGAGCGGTGGCAAGCCACTGTCGCCGGCCGGGTCCTGGAAGCCTTCCGCAGCGGGAATGGTTCGAATGGCCCGCCACAGATCTTCGCCCTGCCAATATTGACCCGTTTCGCTGTAGAGCGCGCCGTTGAGGCCGTCCAGGGCGTCGGACAGTGGCACGAAGCGCGCGGCCATGTCGGCCAGGGTTTCCGGTTGCTGGCGAGCCCAGGCGTCCAGCGCCTGGCGTGTAGCGTGGGAGTCGTTGGCCAGGCAGGCACGCTTGAGGTCGTCCAGCAAGGTCCGCGGGCTCGGCCCGGCCTGGGTCGCGCGCAGGATGGCCGGCTGCGAACGGGCGCGCCACCACAGGCCCAAGCCCAACAGCGTGGTGCAGGCCAGGATGAAAGTGCTCAATTGCCAATACCGCAAGGTGTCGCTGTCGACGATCGTCACAATCTGAGGTGTGCTTGTTGGCGTGTCCACCATCAGGCTTGGGTTGTTCGCCACCTGCAGGGTCCGCGCCGGGAGACTGGTGCGGTCCAAGTGATCTTCCAGGGTATTCCACCAAACCACTTCCACCGGCGGCAGTTCAATGGTGCCGCTGCGGTTGGGCACCAGGGCCTCGCGGTCTTCACGGCTGCCCACCAAACCGCGCTCGCTGCTGCGACTGCTGAGTACCGGTTGGTCGGGGTAGCGCCGCAGGCCGCTGATTTCAGTGGCTGGCAGGGGCGGTAACTGAGCGCTGGCCAGGCCCTCGGCTTCCAGGGTCAGGCTGCGGGTCAGGGAGTCACCCACCTGGCTGTGGGTCGGTTCCGGGCTCCAGCTTTCGCTCAAGGAAAGGCTGCGCGCCGGCAGCCAGGGCACATCAGCCGGGTAACTGGCGGGCTTGGGGTTGACGGTCAGGCGCAGTTGCTCGGAACTGACACGCATCAACTGACCGGGTTTGGGCCCTGACGGCGTGGCTCCCTGGGCCACCGGCTCGACCAGGGTGGCGCTGAAGGTCTGGGCGGGGATCATCAGTTCGCCGCTGCGTTGGGGGTAGATGCCGTAGCGCAGCTCGATCACGCCGTGGCGTACGTTGTTGATGACCTTTTCGTAGGTGCGCGATTCGCCCAGTTGTTCGGTGCGGGCATCGGGAATGTGCAGCGGCGTCAGGCTGCTGTCGTCGTACAGCGACACCGAATGGTAGATGCGCAAGGTCAGGATCGCCTGTGCCTGCACATAGACGTGGCTCTGGTCGAGGCTGGCCTCGATGAACACCGGGGCCAGTTTGCCTGGCTCATTGCGCGTTTCGCTTTCGACCACTTGCAGGGTGATCGGCTGGCTCGTCACTTCGCCCAATTGCAGGGGCGGAATGACCACGGTGCCACTTTGGCGCGGCAGCAGGGTGACGATCCAGCGGGTGGTGGCGCGATTCTCGCCGTCAAGAGTCGTCAGTTGGTTGACCTGGCGGGTGCCGCGTACTTCGAACAGCGCCTGGAGCGGGCTCAGGTCGGGTTTGCCGAACAGTGTGGCGTCATTGGACTCCAGAGTCAGTTCCACGGTCTCCCCGGAGTTCAGGCGCCCGCGATCCACACTGGCAGTCAACTCTACGGCCTGGGTTCCAGATGCCCATAGCAGCAACACGAGGAGGTAGGCGGTGAAGCGGGTCATGGGGTTTTTCCCTGGGCCTGATGGCTTTGTTGTTCATACCAGAATTTACGTCTGAGCAGTTCGCCCGGATTATCGGGGATTTGGCGCAGCCATTGTTCCAGTGCCTGGCGCTGTTCTTCGTCGTTGCGTTGGCCGGCCGCGGGGCGCAGCGGTGGGGTTGTGGTCTGCTCATCGGGCAACTCGCTGCCCGGCACATCCTGGGCACCGGGCGGTGGCGTTGTCTGGGGTCCCTGGGATTGTTCCGGTGGCGCGGTCGCTTCGGAGGAGGGTTGTCCCGACGCAGAACTTGGTGCCTGGGCATTGGCGTTCGGTGATTGCTCGGCGGGCCCTGGCTGCTCACTTTCACTAGGCTCGGGTTCGGCAGGTTTTGCCGTCTGCTCTTTGAGCAGGCTCTGCACCAGCGCTTTGTTGGTTTGGGCGGGACGCAGGTCTGGTTGCAATTCCAGGGCTTGCTCGTACGCATCCAGCGCGGCGTCCAGTTCGCCGCTTTTGGCCAGGGCGTTGCCGCGATTGTAATGGGCGCGGGCGTCATTGCCTTCGGCAAAACGGCGGGCGGCTTCGCTGTAGTCTCCGGCTTCATACAGGGCCACGCCTTGCCATTGGTGGTCCTCGAAGTGGGCGGCAGCTTCGGCCGGACGCTTCTGCTTGAGCAGGTGCTGGCCCTGTTGATCGGGGCGCAGCCACAGGTCCTGGAGTTCGAAGGCATGACCGGTTTGCGGCAACATGAACACCAACGGCAGGCAGAACAGCCAGCCGCGCCGTCCGGCGCAGGCGGCCAGCAACAACAGCGGCAGGAGCAGCCAGTAGCCATGGTCCGCCCAGGTATCCAGGCGCAACGTCTGACCGTCGCTGCGCAAATGGCGAGGGCCGTCCAGCAGCCCCAGGCCACGCAGGTCGCTATCGTCCAGGCGCGCCGGGCGATAGCGGCCGTCCAGCTCATTGAGGAAGGACTTGAGGCTCGGGCTGTCCAGGCGTGGCACCAGAATCGCGCCCTGGGCATCCTTGAGGTAACTGCCATCTTCCTGGGTTACCGGGGCGCCTTCGCGTGTTCCGATGCCCAGCATCAGCAATTGCGTGGCAGATCCATCGAGGATCTGGCGGATATGCTCGCGTTCCTGTTCGTTCAACGATGAACCTATCAGCAGGATCCGACCGTGACCAAGTCCGCTCTGATCCAGCAGGGCCATGGCCTTGTTGATCGCCAGGTCGGCGCGATGGCCGTTCTGGGGCATGATCGAGGGGGTGAGTGCTTCCAGGAGGTTGGCGCTGGTGGACAGGTCGTCGGACAGCGGCACCAGCGTATGGGCACTGCCGGAATAGACGATGATTGCGGTCTGGGCATCGCTGCGGCTATGCAGCAAGTCCAGCACCTTGCGCCGGGCTTGCTCCAGACGTGTGGGCGGGACGTCGGCGGCGAGCATTTGCGGAGTCAGTTCCAGCACCACCACCAGCGGATCGGCAGGTTTTTGGCTGGTCTGTTCGACCCGTGCCCAACTGGGGCCCAGCAGCGCAAGCACCACCAATAGCCAGCCCAAGCCAAGGGCAACCCACGGGAGCTTGCTTTCGCGGCCGTTGCCGCCACTGAGCAGCACGGCATGAAACGCCGGCGGCAGAATCATTTGCCAGCGGCCCACGCGTTTCTGCCGGTGCCACAGGTGCCACAGCAGCCACCCCAACAAAGGCAGCAGCAATAGGAACCAGGGACGCAACCAGTGTGGCCAGAGAGTGATCATCGGCGTTTCCCCAGGCGCATGCGCTTGAGTCGCCGGCGCCACTCGGAATGTTCTGCCGGTTGGAACAATGGCTGGGTGAACAGACGCTGCAGAGGGTTGTCCGGCCAGCGTTCCCGGGCTACCAGCAAGACGCTCAGCAGCAGCGCAACGGCCAGGGGCCATTGGTAAAGTGCCTGGGCGGGGCGCGCCTGGGTCGGCTGTTGGGTCACCGGTTCGAGCTGGTCGAGGGTGGTCTTGATCGCCAACAGTTGTTGGCCGTCCTGGGCGCGGAAATACTGGCCGCCCGTGGTTTGGGCAATTTCCCTGAGTGTCGCTTCGTCGAGGTCCAGGCTCGGGTTGACCCCGACAAACCCTGCTGTGCCACTTTCTTCCGGATCGGCGCCAATGCCGATCGGGTAGATCTTCACGTCTTCTTCGGCGGCCAGCCGGGCGGCGGTCAGCGGGTCGATTTCCCCGCCGTTGTTGGCGCCATCGGTCACCAGGATCAGCACGCGGCTGTTTGCCGGACGTTGACGCAGGCGCTTGAGCGCCAGGCCGATGGCGTCGCCGATAGCGGTGTTCTTGCCGGCGATGCCGATGCGCGCTTCATCCAGCCACAGCCGCACGGTGCGACGGTCGAAGGTCAGCGGTGCCTGGAGGTAGGCCTGGCTGCCGAACAGGATCAGGCCGACCCGATCACCTTCGCGGCTTTCGAGAAAGTCTCCCAGTAGGTGCTGGACCAGCGCGAGGCGACTGATTTCCTCGTCTTGCCAGCGCATATCGGGAAAGTCCATGGACCCCGAGACATCCACCGCCACCAACAGGTCCCGGCCGCTGGCAGCGATGGGCAACGGCTCACCCAACCATTGCGGGCGGGCAGCGGCAATCAGCAACAGCAGCCAGAGCAGGATGAAGGGTGCCTGCTGACGCCAGGTCGGCAGATTGCTTCGGGCCCGGCGCCCCACGAGACCTTCGAGGTCGCCCAGGAAACTGACCCTGAGGGCCGGCTCGCCACTGTCGGCCGCCGGCAGCACCAGGCGCATCAGCCAGGGCAGCGGCAACAGCGCGAAAATCCACGGCCAGGCGAACTCAAACATGTTTGCGAATCCAGATTTCGACGGCTTGGGTCAGGCCGGCAATGGCTTTGTCATCGAGCTTGCATTCGGGTTTGTAGGCGCCTTCCACCAGCACCATCCAGCGGGTCAGGCCTGCCGCCGGGCAGCGGTTATCCAGGAAAGCCAGCCATTTACGTCCGTTGAGGGTGTGACTCTGGCTGTACGGGTAGTGGTTGCGACACAGGCGCTTGAGCAGCCCGTTGAGCTGTTGCAGCCAGGCGCCGGCAGGGGCGCCATCGTAGGGTTTGGGCAGTTGGGCGAGTTCCGCCAGCGCGGCCAGGCGCGCCGGGTCCAGGGGTTGCTCGGCGCGCACGGTGGAGCGCTTGGCGGGAAGGAACCGGCGCAATTGCCACAGTCCAAGCCCCAGCAACGGCAATACCACCAGCAGCAGCCACCAGCCCGGCGCGGGAGGCCAGAAGCCGATGGGTGGCGGCGTGATCAGTGGCTGAAGTTGATCGAGACTGCTCATCGGCTTTTCCCCGACCGCTTGGGGTTCAGGTATTCGCGTAGCTGTTCGACCATGTCGCCCTGGGTGCTCAGGGGCATGAGCAGAATCCGCAGCTTCTGGGCCAGCAATTCCCAGCGCTCCTGGCGCGCCTCGGCCTGGGCGCGATAGGTCTGGCGCAGTTCGAAATTCAGGGTGTCGAGTTCCAACTGCGCGCCGCGCTGGGCGAAACGCAGCAATCCGGCGGCGGGCAGGGCGTGATCCAGCGGATCCGAAAGCGGCAACAGCAACAGGTCGCAATGGCGTGACAACAGGCTTAACTGTTGTTCGGCGCTGTCGGACAGCGCGCGCTCATCGCAAATCACGATCACCAGGCTGCCAGGGCGCAATACTTCCCGGGCCCGGCGCAAGGCGTTGCCGAACGAATCGCGGTCCGCTTCGCCCTCGGTATGCAGCGATTGATTGACCCGCACCAGGCGGTTCAGCAGTTGCAGAAGGCTCTGTTTGCTGCGCCGGGGCTTGACCTCGTAATGGGTGTTATCTCCGAACACCAGCCCGCCGACCCGGTCGTTGTGCCCCAGCGCGGCCCAGCCGATCAGGCTGGCGGCCTGGGCCGCGAGCACCGACTTGAACATCAGCCCCGAGCCGAAGAACAGTCGATGGCTTTGCTCGATCATGATGAAGATCGGCCGCTCCCGCTCCTCATGAAACAGCTTGGTGTGGGGCTCCTGAGTACGAGCGGTCACGCGCCAGTCAATGGTGCGTACGTCGTCGCCGGCCTGATAGACCCGCACCTGATCGAAATCCACGCCGCGCCCGCGCAGTTTGGAGTGGTGCAGGCCGATCAGTGGGCTACGTTGGCCCGGCGTCGAGAACAACTGCACTTCGCGCACGCGATGGCGCATCTCGATCAGCTCCGAAAGGCTGACGCGGATGCCCGGTACGGGCGCCAGTGGGTTATTCATGGCTGGCTACTCAAGCGACGGCGACGACGTCGAGAATCCGCTGCACGACGCGGTCCTGGTCAATACCGGCAGCTTCGGCTTCGAACGACAGGATGATGCGATGGCGCAGCACGTCGAACAGCACGGCCTGGATGTCTTCGGGGCTGACGAAGTCGCGGCCGGCGAGCCAGGCGTGGGCACGGGCGCAGCGGTCCAGGGCAATGGAGCCTCGCGGGCTGGCGCCGTAGGCGATCCATTCGGCCATTTCCGGGTCGAACTTGGCCGGCGTACGGGTGGCCATGACCAGTTGCACCAGGTATTCCTCCACGGCGTCGGCCATGTACAACCCGAGGATCTCCTTGCGTGCGGAGAAAATAGCCTGCTGGCTCACGCGGCGCTCGGGCTTGGTTTCGCCGTGCAGCGCCTCACCTCGGGCCTGCTGCAGAATGCGACGCTCCACCGCGGCATCCGGGAAGCCGATCTTGACGTGCATCAGGAAGCGGTCGAGCTGGGCCTCGGGCAGCGGGTAGGTGCCTTCCTGCTCGATCGGGTTTTGCGTGGCCATCACCAAAAACAGGGGCGACAGCTCGTACGTGCTGCGCCCGACGCTGACCTGGCGCTCGGCCATTGCTTCGAGCAAGGCCGACTGGACCTTGGCCGGGGCACGGTTGATTTCGTCCGCCAGCACCAGGTTGTGGAAGATCGGCCCCTGCTGGAACACGAAACTGCCGGTTTCCGGGCGGTAGATTTCCGTGCCGGTAATGTCGGCGGGCAGCAGGTCGGGGGTGAACTGAATACGATGGAACTGCGCTTCAATGCCCTCGGCCAGCTCTTTGATGGCCTTGGTCTTGGCCAGCCCCGGCGCGCCTTCCACCAGCATGTGGCCGTCAGCGAGCAGGGCGATGAGCAGACGCTCGATGAGTTTTTCCTGGCCGAGGATCTGCGTTGAAAGAAAGGTTCGCAGCGCCAGCAGCGCTTCACGATGTTCCATCGGTGACTGTTCCTGGAAAGGGTGGCCCAGGCGTTCGGATAACGTCGGGGCTGGGGGCGTTACTTTAATGCATGGCGGGGGGTGGCGACTAACGGGATTTTGTTTGGTGTGCGGATTTGTGATCGGTTTGGATTCATTGTGGGATCTGAGGTGAACACCGACTCTATGAACACCCCTGATCGGCTCCCGCAGGGACTGGCGTTTAGATCTATTCCTGTATGCCTGCTAGTGCCGTGTCCTGAAAGTCATTGAGCAACAATTTGATTGCCGGTCTGTCGGCCAGCGCCTGCCAACACCCGTCGTCAACAATCGCGCCGTCGCGCAGGACGATGACCCGATCAAAGCGCTGTAGATGTTCGAAATCATGAGTGACACAAATTAGCCCGCGTTCTGCGAAGGTATCGAACAGCAAGTCCCATAGGGAGTCGGTCAACCCGGGCTCGATTGATGCACTGGGTTCATCGAACAAATTGAATCGCCCAGGCCTGTTGATCAGACGCAGCAGTGACAGACGCTTGGCTTCACCGCCAGAAATATTCGATGCGTGTTCACTGATGCTCCGTTCACAGACAATGTCCTGTAGCTGCAGTCGTCGTATTGCCTGGTCGAGGTGAGGCGACGCTTTAACGCCAAACAGAACGGACCTTTCAAAGAGACCTTCGAGAAAACAGGGCTGCTGAGGGCAGTACCTCAATGCACTCAAGTGGGCGCGAGGATTCAGTTGCGAAACGGGAGTTGCGTCGATGCTCAACTGATTTCGCGTTTCTTGATCAAGACCAGCGAGAACTTCCAACAAGGTGGATTTGCCCGCACCGCTCTGGCCGATGATCGCCACGGATTGACCTTGAGTAAATCTCAGGCTTTGCGTGATCGACAAGCGAACGTCGCCATTTTCGGTCAGTACGCACGGATCCAGAATCAGTGTCGATGCCCCTCGAAAATTGACTTCCGATTGCCGATTGCCATGGTCAAAATTTGGGAGCAAAAGCAGGCTTTGAAGTCGACGCTGATCGGCAAGAAACTGATCCAGCACACGATAGCCCTCCGTTAACGCGGCGATATTGAGTAAGTAACTGCCGGCGATGGAAAAAATGGCCACCAGTTGTCCGACACTGATACTGGGCTGGTTCGACAGTTGATCAACAACCCCCCATCCCAGTAATCCGCCCGTGGAGAGGCTGACGAACAGAATCTTGGCAGCGCTCAAGAAACCACCCGAGGTTGCCGCGGTCACCGCAGTATTGGCATAGCATTTGAAGGCCTCATTCAACGGCTGTGTGGCGGTAGACTCGGCGTTTTCCAGCTTTATTGCTTTGCCTGCATTGAGCGTGTTGTATAGGTGGGCGCTCAATTCATCTTCCTGCTCGTTGACAGCGTCAATGTGCTTCCTGCGCCATCTGATAATTTTGTGGCTGACAATCAGGTAGATAAATCCTAGACCCGTCATGCTCACAAAAGCTTCAATGCCACCCATGTAAAAAAAAGCGCCGCCAACGATCAAGAACTCCAGGCACAGCGGCAGTCCGACGGTAACAAAAAACGTCAATAGTTGTTCGTGAGCGGTAATTCCACGCTCGACCGACTTTATGAAGTGACCGATTCGCCATGAATTGAACCGGGCAAATTCCTTACGCATAAGGTTTGCCAGCCATTCAATAGATGCGGCCATGATAATTTGCTGGACAAGCTTGGATAGGAAATGGATCTGTAGCGGGCTGATAATTGCCTGCACGCACCCAGCGAGCACAAGGCCTGCCGTAAGAGTGAGCATTAGGTTGACGGTTGCATGTTTCTCGCCGTACAGGGTGTCGACGATTGCCCCCAGGAGCAAAGGTGGGGCGAGTGCGATGAGCTTGAGCACCAGGATTGTTGCAATGGTGGATGCCAGAAGAGTCGTATGTTTTTTGCAGGCAGTTCTAATGAGCGTTTGCATAGGATGCATACGACCGTCCGTTATTGTTTTATGGGTGGCTGGTTTCAACTGCTGAGTAATACATGCTGAGGTACAACGAGTTGCCCATTTCTAATGATGTTGAAGCGTTCAAGTCCAGGGATGTAAGCCTGGGTAACGATGCTGTTGTTTGGGAAGCGCGCTACAGTTCTATAAAATATTTTTTTGTCGGACTTCGATGTGGCTTTGTGCAGCGTGTCTAATTGTGTCGGGACAGTTTCATTGTAGTCGTGTGGTGGGCATTCAAGCTCAGGAAGGTTCAGGTCCCTAACAGGGGCCAAGTCGATTAAATTTTTAAGGATTTTTGAGTGCGACAATAACTTGACAGTTTTTCTGTCCATGGAATCTTCAAAGACATCATATAGACTCTCGGATTGGAATTGTTCAGTCACCGCTCTCTGAATGGCGGTGCAAATGTCCATCGAACAGCCTGAGCCAATAGCTGAGAGAGGCTGGTCTCCAGGGCCGGCTTTGGGAAAGGCAACGGCAAAGTAAACAGATAAGACATCTTTGATAATGATGATCTGCAGTTTATTGGCGGGTTCTAAGGCGGAAGGGTCGTTGAGGAGCGCCTTGTTAAGCAAGCTCGTCGACGGTTTTTATAGGTCCATCTTGGGGCCGATTCCGCATATCGCCATGAAAAAAAGAGATAAGACATGTCGTTCGATTATTTCCTGAATGCCATGCAATAAAGCTTCATTTTCGGTGCAGCCAAAAGCAATGCCTGAGTTGGATGAGTAACGTGCCAAGAATTGCATGGTAGAACGCGTGTCGTTGGAGTTGCTTCGGGCAGCAGCAGGGCAGAGTAGGGCGCTTGGAGCAATCAGGTGTTCTTTTTTATCCAGCGATGTGAGAGTGAAGCAGTCTATTGGTTCGTCGCTGTATGGCAGGCGGGTGAAGAAACCGTCGTATTTAGCTGCTTTCTGACTGGCAATACTGTCGGTGCTGTGCCATGTCGACTCATGATTAGGGGCTAGAAAAGAGCTGGCATGCTCGATGGTTTCTGCCAGCGCACCTATAAGTGCGTCCGGCCCTTTACCCGCACCTGACTCAATAAAATGATTGTCACTATCAAAAAGCTCCGCGGTTGCCACTAGCCTGGAGGGTGTCGTATAGCGGGCCTCGGCCCTAAAACCGAGCGTGTGCAGGGTGGACATGATATTGACTAGAGCTTCGGTAGATGTTAGTTCGCGTTCTGGCATAGAAACCTCTAGATTTAGGCGCCGAAAGGTGGAAACCTTTCGGCGCCTGTTCACAGGCACTTAATCGATCAATGATTTCAGTTGATCAGAGATGCAAAAAAGTTGGCTTCGGTTGTCAGAAGCCCTTTGGAAAAGCCCATTGCCTGCGGCAGAGCATCAAAGGTGTTGATTTCAGAACGCTTCCTACCCATATCATATACTCCTTTATTGATTATTCAGTGTCGCTTAGCGATCACCTAACTTGCGCGTTTTTGTGCAAGTGCATAATTAATAACACTGGGCTTTTGGATGGGCTAGGATGCAACTTCCGATGCTGGTGTAGGCCTGTTCTTGGCGATCGGTAGGACGTGCCTGAGGGAAGGTGGTTTTTTGTTGAAGTTTGCTTTTCTGGGCTATCTACTCAATGGGTTGAGTAGTTTATTCATCCCGGGATGAAGTGCCGCTAGAGTCATTGAGCAAGATTCAAAGGAGGGGTGTTGCCAGTCGGCTATCCAGTACTGGCAGAGCCGGTGGCGAGGGGAGAGATTCCCTCGCCAAAAAGCTGCGCTTGGCTTCATTCTCGTGGACGAACGAATCAACCCTCCCACGCCTCCGGATTCACCAGATTCACCGGTCGCTCTCCCGCCAACGCCATCAGGAGATTATCCACCGCACAGCGCGCCATTGCCTCCCGTGTCTCGTGGGTGGCCGAACCCATGTGCGGCGTTGCCACTACGTTATCCATTTGTAATAACGGTGAGTCCGCACTCAGGGGTTCGCGCTCGAACACATCCAGCCCCGCGCCACGGATCTGTCCGTTGCGCAGGGCGTCGATCAGAGCGGCTTCGTCCACCACCTTGCCTCGGGAGATATTGATGAAGATGCTTTCGGGACGCATCTGCGCGAACGCTTGTGCGCCGATCAGCCCTTGGGTTTCTGCCGTCAGAGGCAAAGTCAGACAAATGAAATCCGCCTGTCGCAACAGCGTCTCGAGGTTGCAATAACGGGCCCCGAAACGTTGCTCGACCGCGGGCTTGGGCGAATGGCTGTGGTAGAGCACCGGCATGCCGAAACCGAAATGCCCGCGCTGGGCCAAGGCTTCGCCGATGCGGCCCATGCCTATGATGCCGAGGGTCTTGCCATGGACATCGGTGCCGAAATGTTTGGAGCCGATGCTCTGTTGCCACTGGCCTGAGCGGATCAGGTTGGCCAACTCCACCACGCGCCGAGCCGTTGCCAGGATCAGTGCAAAACCGGTGTCCGCGGTGGTTTCGGTCAGCACGTCCGGGGTATTGGTGAGCAGGATGCGGCGTTCGGTCAGATAGTCGATGTCGTAGTTGTCGACCCCCACCGAGACGCTGGCGATGGCTTGCAGGTTCGGCGCTGAGTCCAGTAGTGGCGCATCCAGTTTCAGGCTGGCCCCCAACAGGCCATGGGCGCCAGGCAAGGCGTCGCGCAATTGGGCCAGGCCTGGCGCATCGAGGTGCTCGATGAGGGTGACCTGGGCCTGAGCTTGCAGACGGTCCATCAGTTGCGCCGAGAGCGCTTTGTACAACACTACGTGCTTTTTCATGGAGGGCTCGATTCAGGACTGTGCGGACGCCGGGTGTGGCGTCGCGGTTTGAGACACGGCGCGGTCGCTGGCGCCGGGCTTGAGGGCCAGGGTCAGTACCACCGACAACAGCAAGGCGCCACTCATTAGTAGAAAGGACATACCGGGAGAGCCGGTGGTGCCGTTGAGATAGCCCACCAGGTACGAGCCGCCGAACGAACCCAACGCGCCCATGCTGTTGATCAGTGCCATGGCACCGCCGGCGACGTTGGCCGGCAGGATCTCTGGAACGATGGCAAAAAACGGCCCGTACGGCGCGTACATGCAAGCCCCGGCAACCACCAACAAACTGTAGGACCACCAGAAATGCTCAGGCCCCAGCAAATAGGAGGCGTAAAACGCGACGGACGCGATCAGCAGCGGCGGCCAGACGAAACGTTTGCGCTTCTGCGCCTTGTCCGACGCCCAGGACACGACCAGCATGGCGACTACTGCCGCCAGGTATGGCAACGACGACAGCCAACCGGCCTCGACAATGCTCATTTGCAGGCCAGCCTTGAGGATTGACGGCAGCCACAGCACGAACCCGTAGACCCCAATGCTCCAGCAGAAAAATTGCAGTGCCAGGATGATGACTTTGGGTGAGCGGAAGGCTTCGGCATAGTTTTTCACGGCCTTGATACCGACCTGTTCAGCCGCCAGTGCGCTTTCCAGGTCTTGTTTTTCCTGGTTGCTGAGCCACTTGGCCTGGGACGGACGATCATCAGCCAGGCGCCACCAGATAAAGGCCCAGAGCACCGCCGGCAGACCTTCGATGATGAACATCCAGCGCCAGTCGAATTGTTGCACCAGATAGCCGGACACCACGGACATCCACAGCATGGTGACCGGGTTACCAAGGATCAGGAAGGTGTTGGCACGTGAGCGTTCGGCCCGGGTGAACCAGTGGCAGAGATACACCAGCATGGCCGGCATGACCGCAGCTTCGACCACGCCGAGCATGAAGCGGATCACGATTAGCCAGTAAGCATTGGAGACCACGCCCGTCAGGGTCGCCAGCGAGCCCCAGAGGATCAGGCTGACAAAAATCAGCTTCTTCACACTGTGTCTCTGCGCGTAGATCGCCCCCGGTACCTGGAAGAAAAAGTAACCAAGGAAAAACAGTGCGCCCAGCAATGAGGACAGCCCCGGGGTGATCATCAGATCCTCGGCCATGCCCGAGGCGGCGGCGAAGCCGTAGTTGGCCCGGTCCAGGTAAGCCAGGCTGTAGGTGATGAAGACGATGGGCATGATGTACCACCAGCGGCGGGTGGCGAGGTTGAGCGTTTGCATGTCGTTGACTCCTGAGCTTGTTGTTTTTGTTGCAGCAGGTGTGTTTTGTGGTGGGTCTAATCGCGAGCAGGCTCGCTCCCGCATGAGGATGCGTCGACCCTGTGGGAGCGAGCCTGCTGGCGATTGGCATCATTAAATTCAGCCAGTAACTCAATGCGCGTCGGCAATCCCTCCATGTCTCCACGGCTCTGCACTGCGCGGCTACCAATCCAGTTGGCGCGCTGTACGGCTTCGGTGATGGCGCGGCCTTCGAGTAACGCACTGATCAGGCCGACCGCGAAGCCATCGCCGGCGCCCACGGTGTCCACCACCTGGGCCACCGGCACGCCGGCAACTACGCCCTGGCCTAGCTGAGTGCGGAAATAGGCGCCATCCGCGCCGAGCTTGATCACGACGATTTCGGCACCCAGGTCCAGATAGAACGCGGCGATGTCGGCCGGGTCGTCGAAACCAGTCAGCAAGCGACCTTCGCCGAGCCCCGGCATGACCCAGTGGGCGAGGGCGGCGAGGCGATTGATTTCGTGAATCATCATCGACTCGCTAGCCCACAGGCTCGGCCGCAGGTTGGGATCGAAGGACAGGCTGCGGCCGGCCTCGCGCATCCGCATCATTAATTCAGAGGACATCTCACGGGCCGTGACCGACAAGGCCGGGACGATGCCGGTGGCGTGCAAGTGGCGGGCTTCGAGCTGCGAGGGGGCGATGGTGTCGATCGACAGATGACTGGCCGCCGAGCCGCGACGGAAATATTCGACTTGTGGGTCGCTGCCATCGTCGCTACGGGATTTGAACTGGAACCCGGTGGGGTGGGCTGGATCGACCGTCACGTGGCGACAATCCAGGCCTTCGTTTTCCAGCGTCTGCACCACGAAGCGTCCTAGGGAGTCAGCACCCACCCGGCTCAGCCACGCCACTTTGAAGCCCAGTCGCGACAGACCGATGGCCACGTTACTGTCGGCCCCGGCGACGCGCTTGTGGAACTGCTCGACATTGGCCAGGTCACCGCGCTGGTCGGCCACCAGCATCGCCATGGTTTCGCCGAAAGACAACACATCGAACTCAGGCATGGGCTGGCTCCCGGCATGATTGGCCTAGGCGGGCAAGGGTGGCGACATGTCCCGCAGTCAACTGCAGCAAATCATCGTCTTGCAGCGGATATTCGGCGGCGCGCATTACACCAGCGGGCATGTGTTTGAACAGTTGTTCCCACAGATGCAGGTCTGTCATCTCCGGAGGCACCGCGACCAGTTTGCCGTCGGCGCGCCGGGCTACGGCCTTGCAATGCACATAAGCCACATACCGCCCAAGCTGTCGGGCGGCCACAGCGGCCGATTGGTCCTGCCATTGCCAGTTGCCAATGTCGAAGGTCATACCGATGGGCAGCGCTTGCTCCTCTGTCGCAGCAAAAAAACGCTGTAATGGTTCGATCCGCCCGCCTTGCAGGGTCTGGTCGTTTTCCACCAGCAATCGCACCGGGCTGGCGGCCAGCGCATCCGCCAGGGCTGGCAGATCATGGGAGTCGGTGAAATAGCCGAGAGAGACTTTCAGCCATGCCGAGCCAAACGCCTCGGCACGTCGCAAGGCAAGTGACAGGGCGGGATTGGGCTTGGGCTGGCCGGCGAGCCACAGTTCAAGTGGAGAGGAAAAAATACTTTGCAGTCCTTTGGCCAAGGCACCGGCGGCCAGTTTAGCGGGCTGTTCAGTGGTGAGCAGTTCTTCGCGCCATTCGATCCGTGAAGCGCCAGCGGCAGCCAGCAGATCGATAAAACTGCCTTGGCCCTGTTGCCGTACCAGATCGGCACCGTAGCTGGAAAGGCTGATGGAGACGGGTGGGTTGTGCATTGTTTTTATACCTCTGAAACCGGTTTCAGTTTTGTGCAAAAAAAAGGTTGTGCTTGAGAGGGCCCTATCGCGAGCAGGCTCGCTCCCACAGGGGACTCCAGTGCGATGCAGATCCAGTGTGGGAGCGAGCCTGCTCGCGGTAGGGCTTCATCACCGACCATTTCCCCGCGTGGACCCACGCTCGATCAACCGCGCCGCAAAATCCAGGGTTCGCACCGGCCCGTTATCGCCACGCAAGCGCTTGAGCAAACATTCGAACGCGCTGGCGCCGATCTCGGCCGTCGGTTGGGCCAGGGCGGTGATGCCGCTGCCCACCAGCGGGTACCAATCCAGATCATCGAGGGCGATCAGGCCTACATCGTCGAACAAGTGGCAACCCAGTTCGCGCAGCACCGTCGTGGCGGCCAGGGCGGCAATGCCATTGGCGCAGAACAATGCTTTGGGGCTATGTCCCGGCGGGGCAAGAAAGTTCTTGATGCGCATGGTCAACTGATCACAGGTTTCCACAACGGTGCCGGCCAGGGCAGGCCGTCGTTGAATGCCGGCCTTGAAACTCTCGACCCGTTCGATCCGCGAGCTGGTGCCGTCGAATGGTTCGGTCACCAGCAACAGATCGCGGTAGCCCCGCTGTTCGAGATGATCGAGCGCCATCTCGACGGCCGCCGGATTGTCCAGGCCCACCAGGTCGCTTTCCAGTCGATCGACCTTGCGATCGACCAGCACCAGGGGCATTTCACTGCGCAGTTCCAACAATTCATCACGGTGGTGGCCGAGGGTGTTAACAATCAGCCCCTCGATGTTATAGGCGCGCAACAAGGCCAGATGCTGGCGTTCCTGCTCATCGTCGCGGTCGGTGTTACACACCACCAGGCTGTAGCCGTGGCGACGGCAGGCTGTTTCCACGCCGTGCATCACGGCAATTGAATAAGGGTTGCGGATATCGGCCACCAGCATGCCGATCAGGCGTGTGCGTCCGCGCTTGAGGCCGCGGGCCATCTGATTCGGACGGTAGCCCAGTTCGCTGATCGCTTGCTCGATGCGTTGAGCGATGGCCTCGGAAAGCAGGGCGCGATCCTCGCCAATGAAGCGCGAGACGCTGGCCTTGGAGACCCCGGCGCGTTCGGCGACATCAAGCATGGTCACGCGGCTGCGCTGGGCGGCGGAGAAAGGGTTCATCAATTGAAACCTGCTTATTTTTGTTAGTGGCTTTGAAACCGGTTTCAGAAGACCTCAGAACCCAGCGGGTCGTCAAGAGCGACGCGACATAAGAACGACCGACGGTGGTTTACCTCAGCCCAGGAAAGCGCAGGTATCGTGTCCTGACGAGTATCTGGTTCATGACGCGGACGGCAATCTTGTGCCGGCGCAGGAATAAGTTAGGCGGGGTGCCTCCAAGTTCCGTGTGGCGAGCAAGCATGCTCGTCGCAGGGAGTCAGTCGCGCTTCAGGTTCAGAGCTGGCTGATATAGGTGCCCGTCCCCTTGAGGATGTTCTGCAACGTCAATTCCACCTCCGCCAAATCCGCCGCATCGGTGTCGTGGGTAATCTCCAGCACATCATCCCCGTTCAGCACATCGGCGTCCGACGCGGCAATTTCGATTTTCAGCAGGGTCGGGCTGAGGGTCACCTTGACGCCTTCCAGTGTCGAAGGCTCACCCTCCAGGGCGATTTCCAGTTCGTCTTCGTCGGGGTAGCGGGTCATCAGGAACATTTCGCCCTGGGTGCTGTGGCAGCACAGCATGGCCATGTTGTCTTCTTCCTCGTCGCACGGGTTGGCGATCAGAAGGGCGGTGGTCATTTGCATGGTGATGGCTCCTGGCTCGATGAGCCTTGCTGGGCGCAAATAGAGTGGATTTTGCCAGCCCGAACAACTTTCTGCTGGATTACTGCAGTCACACGCAGAATATGCGCGCAATTTCACAGCGCCAGGTGCCGCTTTGCTCGCCGGGCTGCTACGGTTGTTCGATGCAAACCGGCTGTTTAGCTTGCCGTTGACCGAATATGTCGCAGCGCTGCAAGCAGGCACATTGTCGCACTCGTTAAGCTGCACGGCGGATGTACACCTGCAAAGGGCACCACGAGGGCTTTTTGCAGGTGTCCATTACATGGAAATTACATGGAAAAGGATGTGACCTGCCGGTCTTGTCCAGCTTCACCCACCTGTCGTCCTGTTTCCTCTGCCCGAGAATCAGGAACAGGATGGCCGACAGCCCTGAAAAAGGGCTGCACGCGACGCTTCCATCAATAACAAGCCCAAGCGGAGTACCACAGATGGCGTTCTTCACCGCAGCCAGCAAAGCCGACTTCCAGCACCAACTGCAAGCGGCACTGGCGCAGCACATCAGTGAACAGGCACTGCCACAAGTGGCGCTGTTCGCTGAACAATTCTTCGGCATCATTTCCCTCGATGAACTTACCCAGCGCCGGTTGTCCGACCTCGCCGGCTGCACCCTGTCTGCCTGGCGCCTGCTTGAGCGCTTCGATCATGCGCAGCCGCAGGTCCGCGTCTACAACCCGGATTACGAACGCCACGGCTGGCAGTCGACCCATACGGCAGTGGAAGTGTTGCACCACGACCTGCCATTTCTGGTGGATTCGGTCCGCACCGAACTGAACCGTCGCGGTTACAGCATCCATACCCTGCAAACCACCGTGTTGAGCGTGCGTCGCGGCAACAAGGGCGAGTTGCTGGAGATCCTGCCCAAAGGCACCCAGGGCGATGGCATCCTCCAAGAATCCCTGATGTATCTTGAAATCGACCGCTGCGCCAACGCCGCCGAACTCAACGTCCTGAGCAAGGAACTTGAGCAAGTGCTGGGCGAAGTGCGCGTGGCGGTGGCTGATTTCGAACCGATGAAAGCCAAGGTCCAGGATATTCTGTCCAGCCTGGACAACAGCGCCTATGCCATCGATGCCGACGAAAAAGGTGAAATCAAGAGTTTCCTGGAATGGCTGGTGGGTAACCACTTCACCTTCCTTGGCTACGAAGAGTTCGTGGTTCGTGATGACGCCGATGGCGGCCATATCGAATACGACGCCGATTCGTTCCTCGGCCTGACCAAACTGTTGCGTGCCGGCCTCACGGTCGATGACCTGCGCATTGAAGACTACGCCGTCAATTACCTGCGTGAACCGACCCCGCTGTCGTTCGCCAAGGCCGCACACCCGAGCCGTGTACACCGTCCGGCTTACCCGGACTATGTCTCGATCCGTGAGATCGATGCCGATGGCAAGGTCATCAAGGAATGCCGCTTCATGGGCCTGTACACCTCCTCGGTGTATGGCGAAAGCGTGCGCGTCATCCCTTACATCCGTCGCAAGGTCGAGGAAATCGAACGTCGCTCGGGCTTCCAGGCCAAGGCGCACCTGGGCAAGGAACTGGCCCAGGTGGTCGAAGTGCTGCCCCGCGACGATCTGTTCCAGACCCCGGTGGACGAGCTGTTCAGCACCGTGATGTCCATCGTGCAGATCCAGGAACGCAACAAGATCCGCGTATTCCTGCGCAAAGACCCGTATGGCCGTTTCTGCTACTGCCTGGCCTACGTGCCGCGCGACATCTATTCCACCGAAGTGCGCCAGAAGATCCAGCAAGTGTTGATGGAGCGTCTGAAAGCCTCGGACTGCGAGTTCTGGACCTTCTTCTCCGAATCCGTGCTGGCCCGTGTACAGCTGATCCTGCGGGTAGACCCGAAGAACCGTCTCGACATCGACCCGGTCTTGCTGGAAAAAGAAGTGGTGCAGGCCTGCCGCAGCTGGAAGGACGACTACGCCAGTCTGGTGATCGAAAGCTTCGGCGAAGCCCATGGCACCAACGTGCTGTCCGATTTCCCGAAAGGCTTCCCGGCCGGCTACCGCGAGCGTTTTGCCGCGCACTCGGCCGTGGTCGACATGCAGCACCTGCTGAGCCTGAACGAAAAAAATCCGCTGGTCATGAGCTTCTACCAGCCGCTGGGCCAGGTGTCCGGCCAGCGCGAGCTGCACTGCAAGCTGTATCACGCCGACACGCCGCTGGCGCTGTCCGACGTGCTGCCGATCCTGGAAAACCTCGGCCTGCGCGTGCTGGGCGAGTTCCCGTACCGCCTGCGCCACACCAATGGCCGCGAGTTCTGGATTCATGATTTCGCGTTCACCGCCGCCGAAGGCCTGGACCTGGACATCCAACAGCTCAACGACACCTTGCAGGACGCCTTCGTCCACATCGTGCGTGGCGATGCCGAGAACGATGCATTCAACCGCCTGGTGCTGACCGCCGGCCTGCCATGGCGCGACGTGGCGCTGCTGCGTGCCTACGCCCGTTACCTGAAGCAGATCCGCCTGGGCTTCGACCTGGGTTACATCGCCAGTACCCTGAACAACCACACCGACATCGCTCGTGAACTGACCCGGTTGTTCAAGACCCGCTTCTACCTGGCGCGCAAACTCAGCGGCGATGACCTGGAAGACAAGCAGTTGCGTCTGGAACAGGCGATCCTCACGGCACTGGACAACGTTCAGGTGCTCAACGAAGACCGCATCCTGCGTCGCTACCTGGACCTGATCAAGGCCACCCTGCGGACCAACTTCTACCAGACCGACGCCAACGGCCAGAACAAGTCCTATTTCAGCTTCAAGTTCAACCCGCACCTGATCCCGGAACTACCGAAACCGGTGCCCAAGTTCGAGATCTTCGTGTATTCGCCTCGGGTCGAAGGCGTGCACCTGCGCTTCGGTAACGTTGCTCGCGGTGGCCTGCGCTGGTCCGACCGTGAAGAAGACTACCGCACCGAAGTGCTGGGTCTGGTCAAGGCCCAGCAAGTGAAAAACTCGGTGATCGTGCCAGTCGGCGCCAAAGGTGGTTTCCTGCCGCGACGCCTGCCGCTGGGCGGTGGCCGGGACGAGATCGCCGCCGAAGGCGTGGCGTGCTATCGCATCTTCATTTCCGGTCTGTTGGACATCACCGACAACCTCAAGGAAGGCGCACTGGTTCCGCCGACCAATGTCGTGCGTCATGACGACGATGACCCGTACCTGGTAGTGGCTGCGGACAAGGGCACTGCAACCTTCTCCGACATCGCCAACGGCATCGCCATCGACTACGGCTTCTGGCTCGGCGATGCGTTCGCTTCCGGCGGTTCTGCCGGCTACGACCACAAGAAAATGGGCATCACCGCCAAAGGCGCGTGGGTCGGCGTACAGCGTCACTTCCGTGAACGCGGTATCAATGTCCAGGAAGACAGCATCACCGTGGTGGGCGTCGGCGACATGGCCGGCGACGTGTTCGGTAACGGCCTGTTGATGTCTGACAAGTTGCAACTGGTGGCAGCCTTCAACCACCTGCACATCTTCATCGACCCGAACCCGGAGCCTGCCAGCAGCTTCGCCGAGCGCCAGCGTCTGTTCGACCTGCCGCGTTCGGCCTGGACCGACTACGACACCAGCATCATGTCCGAAGGCGGCGGTATCTTCTCGCGTAGCGCCAAGAGCATCGCCATCTCGCCACAGATGAAAGAACGCTTCGACATCAAGGCCGACAAACTGACCCCGACCGAGCTGCTCAACGCCTTGCTCAAGGCGCCGGTGGATCTGTTGTGGAACGGCGGTATCGGTACTTACGTCAAGGCCAGCAGCGAAAGCCACGCCGATGTGGGCGACAAGGCCAACGATGCGCTGCGCGTGAACGGCAACGAACTGCGCTGCAAAGTGGTGGGCGAGGGTGGCAACCTGGGCATGACTCAACTGGGTCGTGTCGAGTTCGGCCTGCATGGCGGTGCCACCAACACCGACTTCATCGACAACGCCGGTGGTGTGGACTGCTCCGACCACGAAGTGAACATCAAGATCCTGCTCAACGAAGTGGTGCAGGCCGGCGACATGACCGAGAAGCAACGTAACCAGTTGCTTGGCAGCATGACCGACGAAGTCGGTGGCCTGGTGTTGGGCAACAACTACAAGCAGACCCAGGCCCTGTCCCTGGCGGCACGCCGCGCATTCGTGCGCATTGCCGAATACAAGCGCCTGATGAACGATCTGGAGGCACGAGGCAAGCTGGATCGCGCCATCGAGTTCCTGCCGGCCGAAGAGCAACTGGCTGAACGCGTCGCGGCGGGCCAAGGCCTGACCCGTGCCGAACTGTCGGTGCTGATCTCCTACAGCAAGATCGACCTCAAGGAAGCGCTGCTCAACTCCCAGGTGCCGGATGACGACTACCTGACCCGTGACATGGAGACCGCGTTCCCGCCGACTCTGGTGAGCAAGTTCTCCGAAGCCATGCGTCGCCATCGCCTCAAGCGTGAGATCGTCAGCACCCAGATCGCCAACGACCTGGTCAACCACATGGGCATCACCTTCGTTCAACGGCTCAAAGAGTCCACCGGCATGAGCCCGGCGAACGTGGCTGGCGCTTACGTGATCGTGCGGGACATCTTCCATCTCCCGCACTGGTTCCGTCAGATTGAAGCCCTGGATCACCAGGTGTCGGCTGACGTGCAACTGGAGCTGATGGACGAGCTGATGCGCCTGGGTCGTCGTGCGACGCGCTGGTTCCTGCGCAGCCGCCGCAACGAGCAGAACGCTGCCCGTGACGTTGCTCACTTCGGTCCGCACCTGGCAGCGCTGGGCCTCAAGCTCGACGAACTGCTGGAAGGCCCGACCCGCGAAGGCTGGCAGACCCGCTACCAGGCCTACGTAGCAGCCGGCGTGCCGGAACTGCTGGCACGCATGGTTGCAGGCACTACGCACCTGTACACCTTGCTGCCGATCATCGAGGCGTCCGATGTCACCGGCCAGAACGCCGCCGATGTGGCCAAGGCCTATTTCGCTGTGGGCAGTGCCCTGGACATCACCTGGTACTTGCAACAGATCAGCGCGCTGCCGGTGGAAAACAACTGGCAGGCCCTGGCCCGTGAAGCGTTCCGTGATGACGTCGACTGGCAGCAACGGGCGATCACCATTTCGGTCCTGCAGCAGGGCGACGGCACCCAGGAGGTGGAAACACGCCTGGCGCTGTGGCTGGAGCAGCATCACGACATGGTCGAGCGCTGGCGCGCCATGCTGGTGGACATCCGTGCCGCCAGTGGCACGGACTACGCCATGTACGCGGTCGCCAACCGCGAACTGCTGGACCTGGCGTTGAGTGGTCAACCGGTCCTGCCGACCAACTGATCCGGCGTTGAATGAAAAAGCCCCGCATTGAGAGATGCGGGGCTTTTTTGCGTTTGTAATACGCGATTGGTTGGAGCGCAGAGCCCCTGTGGGAGCGAGCCTGCTCGCGATGGTGTTTGACCCGCGACATTGATGTTGACTGACACCCAGCTATCGCGAGCAGGCTCGCTCCCACAGGGGGCTCAAAGGTGTTAGTTCTTCAGCGGAATCAACACCGCCTCATCTTCGCCCATCACCATGAACACCAACAGTTTCGCCGGCTCGGTCGAGCTGGCGTTTTTCGAAACCAGGTGCTCGGAACCCGCGGCTTCGTACCAGAACTCCCCGGCCTTGTAGGTGGTCGCCGGCTCGCCTTTGACCTGGGAGGTGATGGCGCCTTCCAGCACATAGGCCATGGCCGTTCCTTCATGTTTGTGGGCGGCGGACGACTGGCCGGGAGCGTAGTCGACGGTCAGCATCATGGCTTTTTTTCCAGGCAGGTTCTTCAGCATCTTCTCCTGCAGCACGTTGACCTTTTCCGAGGGGGCGGTTTCGTGGGCATAGACCGGGGCCAGAGGCAGCAGGCTGAGGGTGGCGATCAGGCAGAGGGTTTTCATGGCAATGACCTTCGTGGGTTTGAGTGAGTTCGCGCTGTGGCAGCGATGGATTCACCCTAAGCCCCACGGAGGGGCAAACAAACGTCCAATCTTTCGGAAGGCGGGTAGACCAATGCCGCGATCCACCCCAAGACAAAGGTCAGCGGTTGAAGTCCACGCTTCGAGCCAGACGGTTGTCGATCAGGCCGATGAACCCTTGCACTTCAGGGCAGTTGAAATGGGCTTGCATCGCCGCTTCCGATTGCCAGCGGGCGCTGACGGTCCAGCGGTCACCGTCGTCCGGGCAACGGTCGACCATGTAGGCATCGCACCCCGGTTGTGCACGCAGGGTTTCGACGATTTGCTGCAACTGGCGGCCCAGTTCTTCCGAGCGCCCGGCGGCGGCTTGGACCTGTACGGTATTGATCACCTGGCGAGTCATGGTTCTGGCTCCTGAATCAAGTCGGACGGGATTGGCTCGACAATCAACGAGACCCCTGCAGGATAGGCCCGTATTTACGAGGCTAAAACAGCCAATGGGCGGATAAATGTCCAGTCCAATGGCTCAGGCGACCTGCTGCAAAATGTCCCGCAAGCGGTCCAGCGCGGTGTCGATGTCGAGGATTTCGATGGCGCCAAAACCGAAGAACAGACCCGGTCGCACCGGGGCGGCGTTGAAAAAACCATCGAGGCGGTACAGCCCGACTTCGGCTTTTTTCGCCAGTTCGATCACCAGTGCCAGATCGATGGGCACCTTGCACAGCACGGCCAGGTGGAAGCCTGCGGTGGTGGGAACCGCCTCGAACCAGGGCGACAGGTCCCCGGCCATGCGCGCCAGGATTCGCTCGCGGCGGCCGGCATACAGCGTGTGGCAGCGGCGGATGTGCTTGAGCAGGCAGCCCTCGGCGATGAACTTGGCCAGTGCCCACTGGGGCAGGGTGGAGGTGTGTTGATCGGTGAGGCGCTTGGCCAGGATCACCGCTTCGAGGATCGCCGGTGGCAGGATCGCGTAACCGAGGCGCAGCTCCGGCAACAGCGTTTTCGAGAAGGTGCCGACGTAGGCCACGATCCCGCGGTCGTCCATGCTTTGCAGTGAGTCGGCCGGCCGGCCTTCGTAACGAAATTCGCTGTCGTAATCATCCTCGATGATGATTGCCCCCAACTCGTAGGCCCGCGCCAGCAAGGCCTCGCGGCGGGCCTGGCTCATGGGCATGCCCAAGGGAAACTGGTGGGACGGCGTCACATAAATCAGGCTTGTGCCGTCGGGAATGAGGTCTACCCGCATGCCCTGGTCATCTACCGGTATCCCGGCCACCGTGGCGCCGTGGGAGCCAAACAGCAGGCGTGCCGGCGGATAGCCCGGATCCTCCATGGCCACCAGGCTGCCCGACCGGGTCAAGACCCGCGAGATCAGATCCAGGGCCTGTTGTGCGCCGTTGCACACCACCACGTCATCGTCCTGACAATTGACCCCGCGGGAAAACGCAATATGCCGGGCAATGGCATTGCGCAGCGCCGGCAAACCCTCGGGCTGGCTGTAGAAGCCCTTGGCGCTGGCGATCTGGCGTAAGGCGTGGGCGGTACAACGTCGCCAGTCGTCCAGGGGAAACTGGCCTTTGCCGGTGGCGCCGCCGATGAAGTCATAACGCAGCGCACCTTCAAGGGTGGGATGGCGCATCAGGTCCGGCATGTTGCGCCAGGTCTCGACGACATCGGCGCCGGCCAGCTCGCGGTGGCTTTGTTTGCGCACGATTGGGGCCGGGCGCGCATTGACATAGGTGCCCTTGCCAATGATGCCGGTGAGAAAGTTTTCGTAGGTCAGTTGGGCGTAGGTGTCGGACACGGTCTTGCGCGAGACGCCCAGTTGTTCAGCGAGCAAGCGGCTGGGCGGCAGTTGCGTGCCGGCGGCCAGGCGACCACTTTCGATGGCACTGCGCAGTTGTTGATACAACTGGCCCGCCAGGTCTTTGCGGCCGTTGATGACAACATGAAGTTCCATACCCGCGCGCTCCTGGGCGATTGTGTGGCGCTAGCCCGCAAAGGCGCAAGATTAACCGCATTGTGCGTATGCATAGAAGTTGCGTGGAGAAAATCGCGCTGATTGGCCTGCTATGAACTGGTCCGGTTTTTTTCGACACATTGGATCTGTCGCGCAGCGTGCTCACGGCCTACCGTGGAGATACCGATCAGCACGGAATTGCGCCATGAGCCAGCGTCTGGATTACTACAGTGCGTCCCCAGGGGCGATGAAAGCCATGATTGGCCTTGAGGCGCTAAGCAGTCGCCTGAGTATAGAACCGGGATTGCTGCATCTGATCAAGATCCGTGCCTCGCAGCTTAACGGCTGTGCGTTTTGCACCGACATGCATTCGGTGGATGCGCGTCGCCTGGGTGAGAGCGAGCGGCGCCTGTTCGCCGTGGCGGTGTGGCGCGACAGTGGCTTTTTCACCCCCCGCGAACGCGCCGCCCTGGCCTGGACCGAGGCGGTAACGCTGTTGGCCGAAAGCCAGGTGCCGGATGAGGTCTTTGCCCAGGCCCGCGCCGTGTTCAGCGAGGAGGAACTGGTCGACCTCACGCTGGCGATCAGCACCATCAACAGCTGGAACCGGCTGGCGGTGAGTTTCCGCCAGAGTCCCGGTTCCTGATGGTTGATCGATCTGCCTGCTCCCGTCAGGCCGTGAAGTCGCTGGCATGCAGCTCCTTGACCCCCACCAGTTCGAATTCGAACTCGGCGCTGGCGTCGGCATTTACACTGCCGTAGAGGATGCCATCGGCAAAGCGCAGTTGACCGGTGGCATCGGCGCTAAAGGCATTGCTGCCAATGAATGTGAAGGTGTCGATCTCGGCGGTCAGCGGATTGGCGTCCAACCCGGTGAAGTCCAGTTGGTCGAACTCGGTGCTCTTGAAGCCGCTGATGACATCGCGTAACGCCCCGACGCCCATGTCCGACAGTGCTTCGAATGCGTATGTGTCTGCACCCGTACCGCCGCTCAGGCTGTCAGTGCCTGCGCCGCCGATCAACCGGTCATCGCCCGAGCCACCCACCAGCGTATCGTTGCCCGCCCCACCGTTGAGCACGTTGGCGCCGCTGTTACCCGTCAGGTTGTCGGCGTAGGCACTGCCGGTCAGGTTCTCGACATACTTGAAGGTGTCAAGGCCCGAACCCACGGTGTTCTGTTGCGCGGAGGTGGACAGGGTGGCCGTGACACCGGCCATGGCCCGTTCGAACGAGACCGTGTCATTGCCATCACGGCCGTCCAGTACGTTGTTGCCGGCCCCGGCAAACAGTATGTTGTCCAACGCATTACCGGTGCCATTGGCGGCGTCGGGGGTATCGATGTACAGGTTTTCGACGTTGTTGTTGAGGGTATAGGCCGTCAAGCTGCTGTGCACGCTGTCGATCCCGCCAGACACCGGGTTGCTGTTGGTCTCGATCACGGTATCGCCGGTGTTGTCGACATAGTAAGTGTCGTTGCCATCGCCCCCGCTCATGCTGTCGCCCCCGGCGGCGCCATCAAGCACGTTGTTGGCGGCGTTCCCGGTGATGAAATTGCGCCGTTCATTGCCGGTGCCGTTGATGTCCGATACGCCGGTGAGCACCAGATTCTCCAGGTTATCGCCTAACGTCCAACTGACCGAGGCCTGCACCGTGTCGATCTGTGCGGTCGAGGTGTTGCTTTCCACCACGCTGTCGAACGCGTTGTCGACCACATAGATGTCGTTGCCGTCGCCGCCGGTCAAGCTGTCGGCGCCCAGGTCTCCGTCCAGGGTGTCGTTGCCCGAGCTGCCCACCAGCGTATCTGCCTGGTCGGTACCGGAAATCATCCCGCCTTCGTTCTGGGCATCGTCGAATATGTCCTGCACGCTGTTGTTGTCATCAGGATTGCCCTGGAAACCCAGGTCATCGGCGATGTAATCGGCCAGGCGCTGGCCGACGATTTCCGCCGATTCCTCGTGCAAGTGCCAGACGTCGTCGGGATACACCAGTGGGTCGACTTCGTAGCGCAAGGGCAGATCGGTGTAGTCCACGGCCAGTTTCACGTCCGCGCGCTCGGCGGCGATGGCCTCCTGGGTGGCGCGGACATAACCGACACCTTCGACAATGTCGGCGATCTTTTCTTCTGAATAGCCACGGGCACGCGCCGCGTCCTGTTGGTAGTGCCCGGTCTCCATAAGGTAGACGTTGAAACTGCCGAACTGGGCGTGCAGGTAATCAAATACGGCCAGCGTTGCGGTCTTGTAGGCCGCCGCCGCAGCTTCCTTGTCGGAGGCGCGGGCGATTTCCTGGGCCGCTTCCTCGCCTTGGCCCCAAACAATGCCCATGGTGACGTTGTCGATGGCCCTGAGCTCGGCAAGCTGATCCTGCAACAACGCCACGGCGCGCAACAGCGCAGGCCCCGGTTGGTTGGTGTCGGTCAGCCACCAGCACAACTTGAGCTCCTCGGCGCCCAGGGTCGACAGGCCATTGACCGTACTGCCACCCACCGCGATGTCGATGCCATTGCCGTCGGCATCCTCGAACTGACTGCGTACGTCATAAGAGGTGTACCTGTTCAGGTCATTGACCAGCATCGACGTACCGGACTGATCATCGTCCTCAGTCATGCGCAGCAGGCGCGCATTGGACTGGCCGAGGGTTGGCAGGTAGAGGATGTCCTGCTGGGCGCGCTCGCCGAACACGAAGTCATCGGCGGTCAGGGTGTTGAGGTAGTTACCGCTGAGGGCGATTTCGAAGCGATTGCCGTCGGCATCCGCTTCGCTGGATTTGACATAGGTCTTGTCGCCGGCCGAGTTGAGGGTCATGTACAGCGTGCCGTTGCTGCCATTGCCGAGGCCGAGATAGCCCAGGCCGGAGACGTCTATCTTGTCGACGCCCACGGTGAAGTCATAGATCGTGTCCGTGGCCGTGACCCCGCCGGTGTCGTAGTCGCGGTAGCTGTCGAGCACGTTGGTGTAGCGGAAGGTGTCGGCACCGTCGCCACCGTACAACGCGTCGCGACCGGCGCCACCATCGACAATGTCCGCGCCAGTGCCGGCCCTGATCGTGTCGTTGCCGCCCAGGCCGAGGATCAAGTCCGCGCCCGCGGTGCCAGTGAGGGATTCGGCGTTGTTGGTTCCGGTGATGGTATTGGCCGGCGCATCGGCCACTGCCAGGGCGAAGCTGTCGCTCACCGAGGCACCTGACGGATCGGTGGCCTTGACCAGTACGTTGTAGTTGCCTGCTGCCGTGCTGGTGGGTGTGCCAGCGAAAGTCAGATTGCTGGCATTGAAGCTCAGCCAGGCGGGCAGGGCACTGCCATCGGCCAAGGTGGCGGTGTAGGTCAGCACATCCTGATTGGCGTCGCTGAAGCTGTCGGAGGTCACGGTGTAGGTGAACGGCGTACTTTCGGTAGCGTTCTGGTCGAGCAGGGGGATAACCACCACGGGCGCCACATTGCTGGGGGTGTTCTCGTCGGCGAAGACGAAATGACTGGCGGTCAGGCTGCTGACCAGGTTACCCGCCAGCGACACTTCGAAACGGTTGCCGTTGGCATCGACCGTGAGGTCTTTGAGGTAGGTGCGGTTGGTCGAGCTGCTGTAGGTCACCAGCAGCGTGCCGCCCTGGCCATTGCCCAGACCGGTATAGCCGAGGGCCGACAGATCGATCTTGTCGGCGGCCACGTCGAAATCGAGGATCTGGTCACTGGCGCTGGTGGAACTGGTGCGGTAGCTGTCGAGTTTGGAGGTATAGCGAAACACGTCGGCACCCGCGCCGCCGGTGAGTTTGTCCACGCCAGTGCCGCCCACCAGAATGTCGTTGCCAGCCCCGCCATTGAGGGTGTCGTTACCGGCGCCGCCATACAGTTGTTCGTTGGCCGCGGTACCGGTCAACGTGTCGTTGTTCGGCGTGCCATTGATCACGATGGGCGCGGCGGGCACGTCCTGCACCGCCAGGGTGAAGCTGTCGCTAACGGTGGCGTTGCTGCCGTCGGTCGCCGTGACCTGTATGGAATACGTGCCTGATGCTGTATCGCTTGGCGTGCCGCTGAATGTGCGGCTGGCGGCATCGAACACCAGCCAGCCGGGCAGGGCGCTGCCGTTGGCGAGGGTGGCGGTATAGCTGAGGCTGTCGTTGTCCGGGTCGGTAAAACTGGTGGCCGGCACCACGTAGCTGAACGGAGTGTTTTCGGTCGCATTCTGATCCAGCAACGGCGTGGCCAACACCGGTGCCTGATTGGTGGGCGAGGCGGTGGCGAAGACAAAATTGGCGCTGGTCAATGTGTCGAGGTAGTTACCCTCCAGCGCCACTTCGAAGCGGTTGCCATTGGCGTCGGCGGTCAGGGATTTGATGTAGGTCTTGGTCCCGGCGCTGTTGAGTACCACGTACACGGTGTCGTTCTTGCCGTCACCAAGGCCGGTGAAGCCCATGGCCGACAGATCGATCTTGTCGGCGCTGACATCGAAATCGGTGATCACATCGCCCAGGTTGACGCCGCCGGTGTTGTAGTTGCGGTAGCTGTCCAGACGGTTGGAAAACACAAAGGTATCGGCCCCGGTGCCACCGGTGAGGGTGTCCATGCCGGCACCGCCGTCGAGCTTGTCGTCGCCCGCGCCACCACTGAGGCTGTCGTTGCCCGCCAGACCCAGCAGGGTGTCGGCCGAGTCACTGCCGATCAGCGAGTCACTGCCACTGGTGCCGGTGACCACCCGATTGAAGATGAAGTTGCTGGCGGTCAGGGTACTGGTCAGGTTGCCCGACAGAATCAGCTCGAAGCGATTGCCGCTGGCGTCGGCATCGTAATCCTTGATGTAGGTGCGGTCGCTGCTGGCGCTGTAGCTGATCTGCAATGTGCCGCCACGGCCATTGCCCAGGCCGGTGAAGCCCAGGCCCGCGAGGTCGATCTTGTCCTGGGTAACGTCGAAATCAGTGATGGTGTCGTCGAAGCTGGTGGTGGCGTTGCGGTAACTGTCGGACTGGCTGGCGAAGCGGAACGTATCGGCGCCGGTGCCGCCAGTCAGTCTGTCGATGCCCGCGCCACCCACCAGGATGTCGTCTCCCGCGCCGCCATTGATGGTGTCATTGCCGGCACCGCCGTAGAAAATCTCGTTGGCGGCGCTGCCCAGCAAGGTGTCGTTGCCGGCGGTACCTTGCACGGTGGTCACCGGTACCGTGGCGCTGACATAGCTGCCGTCGCCATAGACCAGCGTCGCGCCCTTGCTGGTGTGACTGATGGTGTTGGCGATGATCGCATTGCGGTCGGTGCCGTCTTCGTTGCGTTCGGCAACGCCGTAGGTCGACAGGTCGCTGCCACTGATGATGTTGCCCTGGATCAGGTTGTCGCTGCCGTTGAAGTAGCGACCGGACACGCCCAGGGTGTCGTCGTAGGACTGGATGATGATTTCCGGTACCGGATTGCCCAGGGAGTTGTTGTTGAGGGTGTTGTCGATGACTTCAACGTGGTTGCTGCCGTAGATGCGGATCCCGGCGCTGGCGTTGTCGTGGATGTCGACGCCGCTGACGGTGACGTCGCTGGACAGCTTGATCAGCACGCCTTCGCCGCCGTTGCCATACACCTCGCCGCCGGTGATGGTGATGTTGCTGGGGGAGGGGATGTCCTCGCTGCCGCGCTGCACCACGATACCGTTGCCGCCGTTGTTGTAGGCAACGTTATTGGTGAGCGTGAAGTCGTGGGTGCTGGTGACGACGTTGAAACCGTGGCGGTCATTGTCGTAGGCGACGTTGTTTTCAAAGGTGCTGTCGCTGAGGAAGTCAGCAACAAAACCGTCCAGGCCGTTGCCGTGGGACACGCTGTTCTTGATGACCATGTTGACGGTCTGCTCGTGGGGGTCGAAGCCGTACCCGGAGCAATCCTTGATCTCGACGCTGTCGAGGGTGACGTTGGAGTCGTAGCCTTCTTCGCCGGGAATGTAGCCGTTGAACCAGCCGTCTATCTTGCCTGTGGTGTTGTCGCGATTGCCGTCGATGGTGAGATGGCTGACGCCGAAATCGTGGGTTTCTTCACCGTAGGCCGAGCGGATGATTCCGGTGATCTTGGTGTCGGAGCCGTCGGCCACCTTGACGGTGGTTTCGCCCATGCCGTCGCCGTACAAATAGACGTTGCTCTTGAGCATCAGGCAACCGTCGGAGGGTTCCTCGCCGGCCGAAACGATGTAAGTCCCGGTCGGCATGTACACCTGCCCGCCGCCTGCGGCAGCCGCCGCATCAATGGCACTTTGTATTGCCGCCGTGTCGTCGGTGATGCCATCTCCTTTGGCGCCAAAATTTTGTACGTTGAAAATCATGAGCTTATCTCCGTATCGGGCTGGAACCACGGTAGAAGCCAATATTCCATCGGCGGCCACCGTGTTATGACCCGCAGGAGCGCAAAAGTTGTGACCGCATATCGGCAAAGCGTCAAAAAAACGAACGGGCTGATCAACGGTCGGAACGACTTCAGCAAAAGATAACGTTCTGTTGACGCTTTTGGGTTCACACAACCCTTGTGGGAGCGAGCCTGCTCGCGATAGCGGTGTGTCAGTCGATGGGATGCAAGCCGAACCGACGCTATCGCGAGCAGGCTCGCTCCCACAGGTGCTGTATCGGGTTTCCTTGATTGGCATCAACCCCCAATCCGAAGCCGCGGGATAACCTCGACTAAACCATCGCCCGATGATTCAGGGGCGACCGAGGAGCCCATGAGCTATCCGCTGTTTCTGACATTGCACCTGTTTGCCGCGCTGGTTTTCATTGGCACGGTGTTCTTCGAGGTGCTGTTCCTGGAGAGCATCCGCAAACAGCTGCCCGCCAAAGTCATGGTGCTGCTGGAACAGGGCATCAGCCGGCGTGCCCGGCAGTTGATGCCCTGGGTGTTGCTGACGCTGTTCGGTGCCGGCGCTGCCATGGTCTGGCTGCGGTACTGGCCGACGCTTTCCGCGCCATGGGAGTCTTCTTTCGGGTTGCTGCTGGGCCTGAAAATAGCCTTGGCGGGCAGCGTACTCGGGCATTTCCTCTGGGCCATGTGGCTGTTCAGAAGCGCCCGCATGAACGCCCGTTACGTGCAGATCATCCATACCAGCGTGTTCATTCATCTGCTGGCAATCGTGCTGTTGGCCAAGGGGATGTTTTACCTGACCTGGTGAGCGGTTGTGGGGCGTATGCAGGGCGCTTGATACAGGTCAAGGCGACCCATCGGGACAAGTCCGACACTGTGCCTGCGCAGCCATTCGGAGATTGTCATGTTCGACCTGTTCCACACCCCCGGTGATCGAGCCCCGCGCCGTACCCCGGCGGTGGCTGATGTCGATTGCCCGGTCGGTACGCGCAAATTCCATACGGGGGTTGGCTCGCTCGATCTGCTTCGGGAGTTGCGCGACAGCCGCCATAAACGACGGCCGCTGTCCCTGGCGGTGCATCTGCCTTCGCGCTTGCGTTTGTCATCGTGTTCGCCCCTGGCGAGCGTGTGCCGATGTGGCGAGATCGAGGGCTATCTGCAACACCTGAGCTATGAAATCGGATTGGTCGGTTGTCACTTGGGCGCAGGGCGTCGGGTCGAGGCGTTCTGCCTGACTGGCGGTACGCCGGTGATCGCCCATTTGCAGCGGCTGATGGATGACCTGCGCAAACGTTTCGAGTTCTGTGAATACGACAGCGCCGAACACAGCATCGAGGTCGACCTGCATCACACCGACTGGTCCACCATGGGGCTGATTCGCGACCAGGGATTCACCCACGTCAGCATCGGTGTACCGGACATTGGCCTGGACAGCGATTTGTCCGTGGATTGCTATCAGAACCCGGCACCGATTCATTCGCTGATCGATGCCGCGCGAACCTTCGGTTTCCGTTCCATCAACATCGATCTCGGTTATGGCCATGCCTGGCAAACGCCCCACAGCTTCGCGCGCAAACTGGCCACGCTGATCGAACTGGAGCCAGATCGGCTGCATGTGTTCGACTACGCCCATGCGCCGTATCGCTATCGTTCGAAAAAACACCAAGCGGCGGATGCCTTCAGCAGCCAGGCCGATACAGACACCATGCGCCAAATCTGCTGCGAGCAACTGACCGGGGCGGGGTATCACTACATCGGGCTGGGGCAGTTCGTCAGGGCGGACGATGACCTGGCCGTCGCCCAAGAGCACGGGCGCCTGCATCGCAATTGCCAGGGTTTCACCCGACGCGGTTGCTGTGACCACCTGGGTTTCGGCCTGTCGGCCATCACCCAGATCGAACACTTGTACGTGCAGAACACCGATGACCTGCTGGAGTACTGCCAGCAGCTGGACGCCGGGCAGTTGCCTGTGTGTCGCGGTTGGCGCTGTGAAGCGCAGGACCTGCTCAGGGCCGCGGTGACCGAGCAACTTGCCTGCGACCTGGAGCTGGATATCCCGGCCATGGAAGCGCGTTTCGGCGTGGTGTTGCGCGATTATTTCGCGTCCATCTGGCCGCAGCTGGAGGTATTGCGCAGCCAGGGTTTGATCGAATTGACCAGCCGTTTTATCGGCATCTTGCCCGCCGGGCGCCTGAGTGTGGATGCGATCTGCAATCTGTTCGATCCAGTTCCCGACGACGCAGGCACTTTGACCGGCCCCTTTGACAGGTTGACCCCATCATGAATGCTGTATCCGCTTTCAATCGCGCCCTGGTCGAGAAGTACGACCGTCCGGGGCCGCGCTACACCTCCTATCCGACGGCCCCGCAGTTCCATCAGGCCTTTGCCATGGATGAGTACCGCCAGGCCGCCGAGCTGAGCAACCAGGCCCCGGTGCCCAAACCCTTGTCGGTCTACATCCATATTCCGTTCTGCCAGAGCCTTTGCTACTACTGCGCGTGCAACAAAATCATTACTCGCAAGACTCATCGCGCCGCTGAATACCTGACTTACCTCAAGCGTGAGATCGGCCTGCAGGCGGCGTTGTTCGACCGTTCGCGCAAACTGACGCAACTGCACCTGGGCGGTGGCACGCCGACCTATCTGACCCATGAGCAACTGGCCGATCTGATGGAGTGCCTGCACCAGGCGTTCGACATGGATGACAGTGACGCCCATGAGTTTTCCATCGAGGTTGATCCGCGGACCATCGATGCGCAACAGATCCAGGGGTTGCGCCAGCTGGGGTTCAATCGCCTGAGCTTCGGCGTCCAGGATTTCGATGCCCAGGTGCAAGCCGCGGTCAATCGGGTGCAGAGCGAGGCCCAGGTCGTCGAGTTGGTGGAGGCGGCCCGGCTGGCGCGTTTCAAGTCCGTCAGTGTCGATCTGATCTACGGCTTGCCGCTGCAAACCATCGCCAGTTTCGATGTGACCCTGAGCAAGATCATCGCCCTGCGTCCTGACCGGATCGCCGCCTACAGCTATGCGCATCTGCCGCAACGGGTGCGGGCGCAACGGATGATCCGACCCGAAGACATGCCGCCGCCGGAGCGCAAGCTGGAGTTGCTGGAACTGACCATCAATCGTCTGACCGAAGCCGGTTATGTCTACATCGGCATGGACCATTTCGCCTTGCCGGACGACGAGTTGGTGCGCGCTCAGGTCCAGGGCACGCTGCAACGCAACTTCCAGGGGTATTCCACCCATGCCGATTGCGATTTGATCGGCCTGGGTGTGTCTTCGATCGGTAAGGTCGGTGACAGCTATGGTCAGAACGTCAAGGAGCTTTCCCAGTACTACGCTCGCCTGGATCAAGGCCTGCTGCCGGTGCAGCGCGGCTATCGCCTGAGCGACGATGACCGGTTGCGCCGCGAGGTCATCAGCGAGTTGATGTGCCATGGACGGATCGATTTCACCCGGGTCCAGATCAGTCACGGTGTGGGTTTCAACGAGTACTTTGCCGATGCCCTGGTTCGGCTTCAGGAACTGGTGCGCGACGGACTGCTGGAGATCCACCCCGACTCGCTGGTGCTGCTGCCCCAGGGCCAATTGATGATGCGCAACGTGGCCATGGCGTTCGACGCGTACTTGGGCGTGGACCAGACGGTCCAGTATTCGCGTACGGTTTGACGAGCGCTCCCGCTGGCTGCGCAGCCAGCGGGGATAACCCCCTCGCCGCAGGGCGTGCGCCAGGCAGGTTGCCCTTCAACCCCCAGGTTGCAGCACCCTGCCCAGAAAGGCCGCCGTTCGACTTTCCTGACATTCGGCGACCTTCGTCGGAGTCCCGCATGCCACGACTTTTCCGCCCTGGTTCCCAGCGCCCGGGCCGATGTCGATGACCCAATCACTCTGCGCCACCACGCGCATGTCATGCTCCACCACAACCACGCTGTGGCCTTCATCCACCAGGCGATTCAACTGCACCAGCAAGCGATCCACGTCCTGGGGATGCAAGCCGTTGGTTGGCTCATCCAGCACGTACAAAGTGGTGCCCCGGGCTTTGCGCTGCAGCTCGGTGGCCAGTTTGATGCGCTGGGCCTCGCCGCCGGACAGTTCCGTGGCCGGTTGACCCAGGCGCAGATAACCCAGCCCGATATCCTGCAGCACTTGCAGTGAGCGCTTCGCCGACGCCTGCTCGGCAAACACCTCAAGCGCCTGGTTCACGGTCAGTTGCAACACCTGAGCGATATTCAGCCCCTGCCAATTCACTTCAAGGGTCTGGGGGTTGTAGCGATCCCCGTGGCACGTGGGGCAGGGTGCATACACGCTGGGCATGAACAACAGCTCGACGCTGACGAAACCCTCGCCCTCGCAGGTTTCGCAACGGCCTTTGGCGACATTGAAGGAGAATTGTCCGGCATCGAAACCCAGTTCCTGCGCCTGAGGCGTAGCGGCGAACAATTTACGTACGTGATCGAACAGCCCGGTGTAGGTAGCGAGGTTGGAGCGCGGAGTGCGGCCGATGGGTTTCTGGTCCACCTGGACCAGCCGCTTGACCGACTCGAGTCCGGCGGTGACGTGGCCACCGCTGGTTTGCAGCGGTTCATCTTCCAGGCTTTGTTCGTCGGCTTCGGCGTTGTGGCTGGCCTGGCCCAGATGGCCACCCACCAGGTCCAGCAGGGCCTGGCTGACGAGGCTGGATTTACCCGAGCCGGAAATGCCGGTCACGGCGCTGAAGCAACCCAAGGGAAAGGCGGCGCTGAGGTTATCCAGATTGTTGCGGGTGATGCCTTCCAGGCGTAGCCAATCCTTGGGTGTTCGAGGCGTACGCCCCGCAGCGCTGTCCTGGGCAAACAGGTAGGCGCGGGTGCGTGACTCCGGCACCTGCCGCAGGCCCGCGGGCGGGCCGCTGTAGAGGATTTTTCCGCCTTGTTCCCCCGCGTCGGGGCCGACATCGATGAGCCAGTCGGCGCGGCGCATGGTGTCCAGGTCGTGTTCGACCACAAACACTGAATTACCCGAGGCCTTGAGGCGTTGCAGGGCCTGGAACAGCGCTTCGCTGTCGGCCGGGTGCAGGCCGGCGGAGGGTTCGTCCAACACGTAGATCACGCCGAACAACTGGGAGTTGAGCTGGGTTGCCAGGCGCAGGCGTTGCAGCTCGCCGGAAGACAGCGTCGGTGTGCTGCGCTCCAGGGCCAGGTAGCCGAGGCCCAGGTCGATCAAGGTGACGATGCGCTCCAGCAATTCAGTGGCGATGCGTTGGGCGGCCAGGCGTTTTTCCAGGGACAGATTGTGGGTGTGGCGTGCATCAGGCCCACCGGCGTGGGGATTCTCACCCCGGGCGGCGCGTTGCTCGCGGGCCTCGCGGGTTTGCTGGTGGGTGAGGGTTGTTCCCGGTTCCTCGGCTTGTGCCAGATAATCGGGGGCGGCAACGCCCTTGAGCACCTCGGCCAGTTCCAGCAACGGCAGGTGGGACAGTTCGGCGATGTCCAGGCCGGCAAAGGTCACCGTCAGTGCCTGGCGCTTGAGGCGTTTACCTTCGCACACCGGGCAAGGGCTGGCGCGCATGTATTGCGCCACGCGTTTGCGCATCTGGGCGCTTTGGGAGTGCATGAACGTGTGCAGCAGGTAGCGTCGGGCGCCGCTGAACGTGCCTTGATAGCTGGGCTCGAGTTTGCGCTTGAGGGCTGCGCGGGTCTGGGCCGGGGTGAGCCCGGCGTACACCGGGACAGTGGGGGTTTCTTCGGTGAAGAGAATCCAGTCACGCTGCTTTTTGGGCAGGTCGCGCCAAGGAACGTCGACGTCATAACCCAGGGTCACCAGGATGTCTCGCAGGTTCTGGCCCTGCCAGGCCATGGGCCAGGCCGCCACGGCGCGCTCGCGGATGGTCAACGAAGGGTCCGGCACCATGGACGCTTCGGTCACTTCATAGACCCGGCCCAGGCCGTGGCACTGCTGGCAGGCGCCCTGGGGCGTGTTGGGCGAGAAATCCTCGGCGTACAGCATCGGTTGGTCGGCCGGGTAGCTACCCGCTCGGGAGTAGAGCATGCGGATCAGGCTCGACAAGGTGGTGACGCTGCCCACCGAGGATCGCGCGCTGGGCGTGCCGCGCTGCTGTTGCAAGGCCACCGCTGGCGGCAGACCTTCGATACTGTCCACGTCCGGCACGCCCACCTGGTCGATCAGGCGCCGGGCATAAGGCGCGACTGACTCGAAATAACGGCGCTGGGCTTCGGCATAAAGCGTGGAAAAGGCCAGCGACGACTTGCCCGACCCCGACACGCCAGTGAATACCACCAGGGCATCGCGAGGGATGTCGACGTCGACATTCTTGAGGTTGTGCTCGCGGGCGCCACGCACCCGGACGAAACCGGTGTCTTCAGGCAATGGCGAAGCGGAGGCGGGACCGGAGCGTGGGGGCATGGAGCGTTCCTTGTTTGCGTCTGTTCAACGCGTGGAGGCTTTCTGGCGAACGGCGTCACTCGGAGAGTGGAACCTGAGTCACAGCACTGATATTTATGCGACCGGGTTCGTCGATTCTCGTGCAATAAAAATTTTCTCCGAAGCGAAGAGATGATAAAAGCTGCTGTGGATGATAACCAGCGTGGCCCGCAGTGATAACCAGCGGCGTGTTCGCCATTTTCGCGTTCAGGATGGCGCCCCAGGCGCACCGTGTTTCCAATCTGCCGCGCCGATCAATCTTCCCCGGCCGCACCCGGCATCCCACCAGATGACCCGCAGCAAAGGCGCTTGCTGCGCGATCAGGATCGCTTGTGTCGGGTCGCTTTCAACGAAGTGCGTGCACCCCAACTGTACGCATGCCCGGGCTTTGTAGAGGGCAACCTGTTCTGGGCTGTCGTTGCTCGAGCGGGTATCTCTCATGATCAGCGGTGTCCCGCCATGGCCGTGCTGGCTTAGCCAGGCTTGAGTACGAACGCGATCCATCTCCGGGCGCCCGGTGATAATCGCCTTCACCCGCCCCAGAGGTGGCAGTTGCTTGAAGGGCTCGAGGCGGTCGCGTTCGCCAAGCGCCGCACTCAAGTCCGCCGCATAACGTTGGAGCGGGATATCTGGAAGCAGTATTCCGTCGAGGTCGATGGCGTACACGTCGTAATCATGGTCATGGGCCATACTGCCGGTACGCCCGCCACCGGTGTCGATCCAGCGATCGCGATAGGCGCAGGTAAGGGCTTGGCGCTCCCAAGGGAACTGCAAGAAATACCCTCGCCCGTCCAGCCCGTAATCGGGGCGTATACCGCTTAGGTCGTCAAAGCCGACAGTGAAAACCCTCACGATCAATCCCCTGCGCTGCAAGAATGCCAGGCAGTCCTTCAGGGTGTGCCCGGTGCCAGCGATGTCTTCACAGAGCAACACCTTGCTGCCTGGAGGAGGAAGGGGGATCGACGAGTCCCAAATCACGCTCCGATCGACCCGGTAATAGCGCAAAAAGGCCGGTTCAACGCCCGTGGCATGCGAGACCATCAGCGCTAAGGGGCCTCCACCTCGCAATATACCGATGATACTACTGAACGCCTCTTCGAGAAGCGTAGGCTGTATCGACGCGACCAAGCGATCCATCTGCTCATACGAGATAGGCAGCACGGGTTTGAGCACGTGCGATTTCTGGACAGACACTGTTTTATCCGGTGATGAAAGCGAGTCGTTCGGTGGGTGCTTGATGGCCCTACGGAGCCGTGACAGGGCTATGGGGTTGGCACAGGGTTCGATGTCCAGTCGTTTGACTCACCACCGTCGGCGTCTATTAAGGAAAGTCTGAAGGACAGATCGCGATACTCGCCCAGGGAGTGTCGCGCTTCCTCGGAGAGATCCGAGAACGCCGCTTCGCCATGCTTGTCGACCAGCTCCAAAATCGCGTCGAGCGCCGCACGGGTCTTTGGGCTGAGCGCTTGATAAGCCTCGGCACCGGCCTTGATCGCTGGATCATCGGGTTCGCCGGGTTCGACGCGACTCAGTCTGGTATCGGAAGCCCGGTTGACTGTTTCCAATGACATGTCGGTCAGCGCCAACGAATCCAGGCTGCTTCGCTTAAGGCGCGAAGCGCCGATTCCAGCGGTCCGCTGCGGCGGTAATGCGTCGAGTTTGCGCCGGGTATCTTGTTCCTGCTGATCGACTTTTTCTTGTTTGGACTTAAGGGCTTTACGTGCCATGCCGATAGGGGTGTAAAGCGCACTCAAGGCGGCCATTGCTTTCGCCTCCAGTGGACCTTTGCCCTGACGAAGGGCCATCTGATGGCGCGCGGATAGGGCAGAACGTTCTAAAAAATTGGCATCATTTATCGCGCTTCTCCATAGCTCAGGTTCTGATTTTTTTCCCGCGGCAGGCAATTGCTGGTTTTCCTGCACGAGACGTTGGTATTGCTTGCGAACGTCTTGTTTATCCAGTTTTCGACCAACGAACTGTTCATCGATTTTCTCAATCTGCTCTCGAGCATATTCGCTCAGCCTGGGCAGGTCCTGTCTACGGGATTCAACACCCGGCTTCGACAAAAGAAGGTTGAGTTTTTTTGATTTTTCCTTTGCCGCATGATGAGGTTCAGTCGAACGGTTGGCTTCTTTCGACCGTTCCATGAGCACGACAGTTTCGGTGGGACCCGATGCGTAGGATTTATGTTTGAGTTCAAAAATGTCGTAGCGCTGTTGCTCATTCTTTCTTGCATGCACGAGCAATTCACCCGGACTGGTATTGCCTTGACGTAGCAATAGCTTGAATGTTGCCTCGTTGTGCTCAGTTGAGTAGAGGTTCAGCGTCCCATCGGCAATGGCGTTGGCAGCCATATGGGTAATGGCCGACTGAATCATGTCCGGGGAGGTCTCCTTAAAAGCATCAAGGGTCTTTTTACTCAAATGTGCGGGTGAAAGTTTATCGACGTGCTCGGTTTGAGCCGAAGTTTTGGCAGACTCGATGGCTTGCCCATGCCGCAAGCGACCAGGGAACACGGGAGAGCTGCTTGCACCCGGTATCATTTGCTTTCTCTCCTCATGCGCTTATGCAAATTGGTTCGGTCAAATGAGTGGCCAATAGTGTTATGCCGGTTCCCACGTCAGCTGGATAAATTTGCACCGTATAAGTCGGCGAGGATTTACCCGGTCAATCCACCGGACTGAATTCGCCGCCGCTCGGCAACCACTTTCAATAAATCCAGATCAGACTGGGAAATATGACTGCCACGCCGGCTGCCTTGGCCGGACGCTATACCCCCGCGACGAGTCTCAGGGGGCGAAAGAGTCGACGACTGACTACTGAGCTTGCGCTCGATTTCTTGACTGCGGTTGGCGACGTTGGTCTTTAATTCGTCATCAAACCAACGCCTGTTTCCGACCAGCACATAGCCTGTATGACCGCTTGCGTGAGCATCACGCGCCTCCTCCAGGAAATCGTTTAACTTGACCTTGTCCGGTATGACTGCAATGGCGCCAAATTCGCCCAGTGCTTGCGGAGCAATGACGGTAGCTGGAAGGTTACTGTGCATGTTTGTACTTGGGTTGCCTTCGTCCGAGCCATGATGAACCAGGTTCCAGTCTGATGGATCATCAACATTCAGATGTGTTTTCAACTCGCCGCGTAATGAGTGGTTGATGTCGTCAATGACTCGTTCCTCGAGGCGGGTGACATAATCAACAGTCGGGGCGGCACCCGCCGTCTCTTTGACGGCGACATTTTCATATTTCGATCGAATGTGGGCGATGCCAAGATCGGTGGGCTGCTCGTTTGGCGCAGCTGGTTTTGCCGAGCCTCGTCGTTGACTCTGTTGCGGGACGTCATCCCACTGCGGCATCAAAAACAGCAAGTCGTAGTCGGCGGTGAAGGGAAGAGCAGGCTTGCCGTGAGGTTGAACGTTCGGTGCCAGCACTTCAACAGCCTGACCGTCTATGGCTATTCGATAGGTGCCGTTTGCGGTTTTATCAGCAGTGAAGTTAAACGTGGTCCCATCCTCCCTGGTACTTGCGAACGCAGGCGGAACAAGCGGTCTTATCAAATTGTGTTGCTTCAGGTAGTCCATGCGTGCTGCTGGCAGTTCCAAAGGCACCTTAACCGCGTGGCCGCTCTCCACGCACCGCTCGATTTGCAGATTCGCTTTTTCCATATCGGCCGGTGTCGTGCTGCCTTTTCCACTGAGCTGCTGATTTGCCGGAATAAAACCGAACAGCGGGCCGACCATGGAACTCTTCCTTTTATATTCAGCCCCTTGGTTGGATAGCCCATCCCTATCAGCTGTGCGTTGTGTGGATCAACAGGGCGGAAAGCGATAATGCATCGATGCTTCCGAGCGATGTCATGGAGCTGGAGCAAGTGCTGCGCACAGATGCCTGTTTGCTGGCTGACTTTATCGATATCGTCGCGGACGACCTCAGTCAACGGGCGGGCAGAAACTGCTGTGGTATGCCCGGCCTCAGGTGCTTTATCGGCGTTAAAGCTGAACGTTTGGTGCCATTGCACCGGGCCTAAGCTACTCATTCCATCCGCTTCCAGAATTTTAGTTCTCGAGTAGGTGGCGATTTCAGGCATGTCGGTTCCGCACGCCTCGGGCATTTGCTCCTGGAGGTTAGGGCCGGCCGAGTGGAGTACCGCCTAACGCACATCTGCTTGTCGCCTTCATAGTTATGCGGCGTCATGGTTCTGGTCCCGGAAACCGTGGGTGATGGCACCGAAAAAAACGCGCCCCGAAGGCGCGCGTTAAAAATTGGCTGGATGCGGCCAACCAAAGGAGCTGATGACTGGACTTGCGCGGCTGTTTGATCGGCAGGTCAATGCAATCGCACGCGTGCACCATAAATCTCTGGTGTTCAGAAACGTGATATTCGCCCTTTGCTTTCAACCAACGGCAGCAGGGAACGGACGGCATCGCTGCGCAGGTAAAGCGAAGCCCAGGCCCCAATGCCCAATCCAGTGCGCGACGCTGGTTTTTTCTGCATATCATGAAATCATGATTAGGACCGTGGTAAAACTCATTGGGTGGGTTGACGTACAGGCGTTAATTCAACAAGGCCCGGTTCTCCCGCAGGGTTCGGCGCAGCCCTCGGCGAGTGGCCGGCTCGAACACAGTCACCGGCGCCTGCTGACGCTCAAAGCTCGTAAGCGGACCGTATAGCCTCAACGGCCCGCTCGCCGATCACGACGCACGGGGCCATCGTATTGCCGCTCGTGATATGCGGCATGATGGAGGCATCGGCAATGCGCAGGCCCTGGACGCCGTAGACGCGCAGTTGACTATCGACCACGGACATCGCGTCCTGGCCCATTTTTGCCGTACCGCATTGGTGCCAGTAAGTAACGGCAGCGTTGCGAGCGTAATGTTCGAGCGATTGGGTGTTGAGTTTTCCAGGCAGGCTTTCACGTTTGACCAAGCCCTTGAAGGGCGCCTGCGCGCCCAGCTCCTGGACAAATCGGATGTTTTCCAGCGCGTTGCGCCGATCGGTGGGATGCGACAGCGTGTTGGGTTCAATGATGGGGGCATCAGTCACATTCGGGCCGCTGAGCTTGACCCGGCCGCGACTTTCCGGATGGGCAAGGCCTGCGAACATAGTCCAGCCATGTGCGGGAACGCCGAGTGAGGCGTTCTCTGCGCTGGGCACTGGAAATTCAACTTGGCAGTGGAACATATCGGGGAGATGCAAAGCGCTTTCGCTGCTCCAGTAGAGCGTCGCCTCCGAGCCGCCGTAACCCACCGGTTGTGGAGCCGCGTATTCGAAAATAACGGCAAAGGACACGTGGTCCTGATGATTGGCGCCAACGCCGGGGAGATGCTGGACGAACGGAATACCATGGCGCTGCAGTTCCTCCTCCGGCCCCACGCCTGATTGCATCAGGACCTTGGGCGTGTTGACCGCCCCCAACGAAAGAATGACTTCGTGATCGGCGTAAAAGCACTCGATCTGCCCATCTTTTATGGTTTCTACGCCGATGGCGCGTTGGTCCCTGAAGAGCACGCGACTGACAAGCGTATCAGTCAGGACCGTGAGGTTGGGCTGACCACAGCGTGGAGCGACGTAGGCGCGGTAAATGGAATTACGCCGGCCGTCCTTGACGATGAGGTCGTTCAAGGCTGCACCTCCGCGGCCTTCCATCATGGCGCCGTTCGGGTTCTCGAAAGCCGGTATACCCATGCCGGCAGCCGCACTGATCATGGCGTTGGCAATCGGTTGAGCGTCTCGCACAGGCGCGACATGAACCGGTCCGCCCTTGCCGCGACGCACCGGATCGTAGGTGCCCTGATAGTCTTCCACGCGTTGATAAATTTTCAGGACCGACGCGTAGTTCCACGCCGGGTTGCCACTGAGTGCGGCGAAGTCTTCCCAGTCGTTTTTATGGCCGCGGGCCCACAGCATGACATTGACGCTGGACCCGCCCCCCAAGCCGCGGCCCATATTCAATGGGATTTTCCGGTCGTTGAGATGAGGGTTCGCGGCGCCCACGAAGTTCCAGTCGCGCTCGGTGCCCAGGTTCAGCGGCCAGTTCCCCGGTTCCAGCACGTGGGGGTGGTCATCGCTGCCTCCCGCCTCGATGAGCAACACTTCCACCTCGGGATTCTCGGCCAGTCGTCCGGCCACGACGGAGCCGGCGGTTCCCGCGCCACAGACGATGAAATCGAAATGGTGTTTATTCCGCGCGCAATTCATAGGCATGAGCGAGGTTCCTTGGTCGGGGTGGTATCGCTCGCCAGGTTCAAGCGTAGATCGAGGTGCAAAATCATTGCTGGGGAGAACATGCGGTGAATCTCGCTAGGGTATTGATAGGGGAAGCCGGGCACGATGACGGGTCCATCGACTGCCGTTTTGTTTGCTGGGCAATGAGTGACTGCAGGGGGGCAAAAGGTACCAACGGATGTTTGCCGTCGGCTGGGTAGCAGGAGGCGAAGCTCAATCTCGCCAGATGTGACGACCGTTGCGAGGGAAGTGCGTTGCGTCCGAGCTTCCGCCAACTTGTCCTGAGACCGGTGGCAATCCATCCTGACGCAGCACTTCCCTCGATCCCGGCGCAGAAGAGGCCTGAAATTATTGGCTCTTCTGAACAGCCTGGATGATGACTTTTGCAACATCTGCCGGGCGTGACTGTTGCGGCACGTGGCTGGCGTCGATTTCGGTGACCTTGGCACCGATCTTCTTGGCGAAAGCTCGCTGCAGATCAGGCTGGATCATCCGGTCTTCCTTGGCCACGACGTACCAGGATGGCTTGCCTTTCCAGGCGGCGGCGCTGGTTTTGTCATCGAATGCCGAGGCGCGGATCGGCCCTTGCGTCGCGGCCATTACCGCGGTTTGCTCTGCGGAAAGATCCTGGGCAAAACCGGTGGCCATGCCCTCGGCGGTCATGTACAAGAAACCGTTTTTGTCGGCGGCGATGTCTTTCACGCCGGACGGGGCAGGGTAGTCCTTGCCCAGGTCTTTACTGGCTTGACCGGCATCCGGAGCGAACGCGGCGACGTACACCAGGCTGCGTACTTTCTTGTCGGTGCCAGCCTCGCTGATGACGGTACCGCCCCAGGAGTGGCCGACCAATACGACATCGTTCTCCTGGTTGTTCAGCACACGCTGCGTGGCGGCGACATCGTCAGCCAGCGAGGTCAGCGGGTTTTGTACCACGGTGACCTTGATGCCTTCCGCCTGCAGCAGCGGGACGACCTTGCCCCAATCGGATCCGTCGGCGAAAGCGCCATGGACGATGACTACAGAAGGTTGCTGCGCCGCGGCATGGACCGCGCCGCCGAACAATGAACAGGTCATGGCGAGTGTGAGGGCAAGGGCCTTGGGTTTGAACATGATGCGATCTCCTGTGTGGGGTGAGCGCAGTTTCAGCAATACTCGGCGGCTGAGGTATCGGTCATTTATCCGAGGCGGTGAATAATGTTCAATCGAATGCCCGGAGGAAACGACATGTCGGCAGGTGGCGCGGCTGCGCGGGGACCGGTGGCTCACTTGGACCAGCCGCCTGATTGCGTCGAGCCCGGCACTCTGAGGAGTTCATGTCCTCAACTTGATTTCAATCAAGGGCCGCGCAGGGGAGTGGGTCCTACCATGATGGCCAAGATCCTGTCCTTAAGCCCTGGCGTCCATGACCCCTCCCTTTGTGATGCTGCACCCATCCCGCTTCTGGCTCCATGGGATGTTCGTTCTCCTGCTGTTGATCGCAAGCCTCGCCCAGGCCAAGGACTACGGTGATATCCAGCAACAGCGCATCCACCAGGTCCTGAGCCCGGTCGATTCGATCTCCGAGCCCGACGGCCCCTTCAAGGTTCGCAAACTGTCCGCTGCCGGCAAGGTCGTCGGCTATGTGTTCCAGAGCTTGGATGTGGTGGACATTCCCGCTTATTCAGGCAAGCCCATCAACGTCCAGGTGATCCTCGATCCGGCCGGTGTGATCCTCGATGCTTTTGTGCTTGAGCACCACGAACCGATCCTGCTGATCGGCATTGCCGAAGAAAAACTCCACGCGTTCAGTGCCCGCTACAGCGGCATCAAGGTCAATCAACGGGTGGTGGTGGGGCATTCCAGCGACCCGAACGCGGTGACGGTGGATGCAATTGCCGGCGCCACCGTGACGGCGATGGTGGTCAATGAAGTGATCATGCGCGCTGCTCACGATGTCGCGGTTTCCCTGGAGCTGGTCAAGGGGGACGCGGGGTTGGCGGTGGCGCCGGCACGCGTGCGCGATGACCTCTACGAACCCGCCGACTGGAAAACCTTGACCGGCAACGGCGCGGTGCGTCGCCTGCACCTGACGCGCGGCCAGGCCGATGCTTCCTTCAAGGGGACCGAGGCCGAGGGTGTTGAAGCCGCCAGCGCCGAGCAAGCAGACGACACCTTCATCGACCTGTATGTCACCCACCTGAACCCGCCCACCATCGGTCGCAACCTGCTGGGCGAGGCGCAATACCGCACGTTGATGGCCGAACTCAAACCCGGCGAGCAGGCCATCGCCGTGATGGGCAGCGGTCGCTATTCCTTCAAGGGCTCGGGGTATGTGCGCGGCGGCATTTTCGATCGGGTACAGGTGCGTCAGTTCGGCGACGCCATCAGCTTTCGCGACCTGGACTTCCAGCGTCTGGACGACGTGGCGCCGACGGACATGCCGGAGTTCGACGAAATGGCGATTTTCATCGTCCGCGCCTCCCACCGTTTCGACCCGGGTTCGCCCTGGAGCCTGGAGCTGCTGGTGCGTCGTCAGACCGGACCTGTCAGTGGCATCTTCAGCAGCTTTGAACTGGCTTATCAATTGCCCGAGCCCTATCTGGAAAGGCCATTGCCAACGGCTGAGCAACTGGCAGCGGCCGAAGAAGCCAGCCGACCGATGTGGTTGACCCTCTGGTACCAGAAAAGCCTCGAGATCAGCGTACTGGGCGTGGCCCTGGTGGTGCTCACGGCGATCCTGTTCCTGCAGGATGCGCTGGCCCGGCGCCCGAAGCTGTTGCACTGGCTGCGTCGCGGCTACCTGATGTTCACCGTGGTGTTTCTCGGTGGTTATGCATTGGCCCAGCTGTCGGTGGTCAATGTGCTGACCTTCGTTCATGCCCTGTTCGAAGGCTTTCGCTGGGAACTGTTCCTCACTGATCCGCTGATTTTCATCCTTTGGGTGTTCACCGCCGCCAGCATTCTGTTGTGGGGGCGCGGGGTGTTCTGCGGATGGCTGTGTCCGTTCGGTGCGTTGCAAGAGTTGCTCAACGAGCTGGCGCGCAAGTTGAAAGTGCCGCAGTACGAGCTGCCGTTCGCCGTCCACGAGCGACTCTGGGCAATCAAATACATCATTTTGCTGGTGCTGTTCGGCGTCTCGCTGGAGTCGATGTCCAGCGCCGAACGGTTGGCCGAAGTGGAGCCCTTCAAGACCGCCATCACTCTCAGGTTCGACCGTCAGTGGTGGTTCGTGGCGTATGCGCTGGGTCTGCTGGTGGTCAACCTGTTCACCCGCAAAGTCTATTGCCGCTACATCTGCCCGTTGGGGGCCGCCCTGGCGATGCCGACCCGGCTGCGGCTGTTCGACTGGCTCAAGCGCCGCAAGGAATGTGGCAACCCCTGCCAGCTGTGCGCCAAGGAATGCGAGATCCAGGCGATTCACCCCGATGGCCGGATCAACGCCAACGAATGTCACTACTGCCTCGATTGCCAGATGACCTGGCACAACGAAAACAAATGCCCGCCACTGATCAACAAGCGCAAAAAGCGCAGCAAGGCGAGCGCGACCGAGACGCAACTGATTCCCGTGGTGCAGGTGACCCCGGCGCCTTAAGACACCCGAATGTCCTGTCCCTTGACCCTTTCATTCTTCATGGAGCACACAGCATGAGCGATAAAAAAACCGAAACCAGCGGCGCGGTCGAAGAACCCAGGGGCGTCAGCCGTCGAGGATTTCTAGGGACCAGTGCGGTGACCGGCGCCGTACTGGCCGGCGCCACGGCGCTGGGCGGCGCGGTGTTCACCCGTGAGTCCTGGGCTGCGGCGGCCAAGGAAGCCAAGTCCAAAGTCCACGTCGGCCCCGGCGAGCTGGACGACTATTACGGTTTCTGGAGCGGTGGCCATCAGGGCGAGGTGAGGGTGTTGGGCGTACCGTCCATGCGCGAGCTGATGCGTATCCCGGTGTTCAACGTCGACTCGGCCACCGGTTGGGGGCTGACCAACGAAAGCAAGCGCATCCTGGGTGACAGCGCCAAGTACCAGAACGGCGACTGCCATCACCCACACATCTCCATGACCGATGGCAAATACGACGGCAAATACCTGTTCATCAACGATAAGGCCAATTCCCGGGTCGCGCGCATTCGCCTGGATATCATGAAGTGCGACAAGATTCTCACCGTGCCCAACGTCCAGGCGATCCATGGCCTGCGCCTGCAAAAGGTGCCGTACACCAAGTACGTGTTCGCCAACGCCGAATTCGTCATCCCGCACCCCAATGACGGTCGCACGTTCGACCTGCAAGACAAGAACAGCTACACGATGTTCAACGCCATCGACGCCGAAAAAATGGAAATGGCCTTCCAGGTGATCGTCGACGGCAACCTGGACAACTCCGACGCCGACTACACCGGCAAGTACGCCGCTAGCACCTGCTACAACTCCGAGAAGGCCTACGACCTGGGCGGCATGATGCGCAACGAGCGTGACTGGGTGGTGGTATTCAACATCCCGCGCATCGAAGCGGCGATCAAGGCCGGCAAGTTCATCACTCTGGACGGCTCCAAGGTGCCGGTGGTCGATGGTCGTAAAACCGATGGCAAGGACAGCGCGTTCACCCGCTACATCCCGGTGCCGAAGAATCCCCACGGGCTCAATACCTCGTCCGACGGCAAATACTTCATCGCCAACGGCAAGCTGTCGCCCACCGTCTCGATGATCGCCATCGACCGGCTGGATGATCTATTCGACGACCGCTACAAAGACCCGCGCGAGGTGATCGTCGCTGAGCCGGAACTGGGCCTGGGGCCGTTGCATACCACCTTCGACGGGCGCGGCAATGCCTACACCACCTTGTTCATCGACAGTCAGGTGGTGAAGTGGAACATGGACGAGGCCATCCGTGCCTACAAGGGCGAGAAGGTCAACTACATCAAGCAAAAGCTCGATGTGCAGTACCAACCCGGCCACAACCACGCGTCCCTGACCGAAACCAGCGAGGCGGACGGCAAATGGCTGGTGGTCTTGTGCAAGTTCTCCAAGGATCGCTTCCTGCCCACCGGTCCGCTGCACCCGGAAAACGACCAGTTGATCGACATTTCCGGCGAAGAGATGAAGCTGGTACACGATGGCCCGGCCTTTGCCGAACCCCATGACTGCATCCTCGCCCGGCGTGACCAGATCAAGACCCAGAAGATCTGGAGCCGCACCGATCCGTTCTTCGCCGAAACCGTGGCCTTGGCCAAGAAGGATGGCATCAACCTGGAGACCGACAACAAGGTCATCCGTGACGGTAACAAGGTGCGGGTCTACATGACTTCGATGGCGCCGGCCTATGGCCTGACGGAGTTCACCGTCAAGCAAGGCAACGAGGTGACGGTGACGATCACCAACATCGACCAGATCGAAGACGTCTCCCACGGCTTTGTCATGACCAACCACGGCGTGAGCATGGAGATCAGTCCGCAACAGACCTCGTCCATCACCTTCATCGCCGACAAGGCCGGGTTGCATTGGTACTACTGCAGCTGGTTCTGCCACGCCCTGCACATGGAAATGGTCGGGCGCATGCTGGTTGAAAAGGCCTGAGCAGGTTCAACGAGGAGACGGGTTCAATGACCGGTAACCAGCAACAGCCTGCGGGCTACGCTCGCGCACCGGTCATTGCCCTGGTGCTCCTGCTACTGTCGGGCGGCGCGCTTGCCGCGCCGCAGCCGATCACCGACTTGCCATTGCAGGCCGACGGTGAACGGCAATGGCGCCTGCCTGCGGGGCAATACCGCGGCTCGTTCAGCATCGACCAACCCATGACCCTCACGTGCACGCCGGATGCGGTATTCCAGGGGCAGGGTGAGGGCAATGGGTTGATCATTCGCGCCCCGAACGTCCAGGTCCAGGGCTGTACCTTCCTGGACTGGGGCCACGACCTCACGGCCATGAATGCCGCGGTGTTCATCCAGCCTGTCGCCCAGGGGGCGGTGGTCCGTGCCAACCGCATGCAGGGCCAGGGTTTCGGTATCTGGGTCGATGGCGCGCGGGATGTCAGCCTGATCGACAACCGCATCCAGGGCGATCCCGGGCTGCGCTCCCAGGACCGGGGGAACGGCATTCACTTGTACGCGGTACACGGTGCCCGGGTTATCGGCAACCACGTACGCGAAACTCGCGACGGCATCTATATCGACACCTCCAACGGCAACCTGCTCGAGGGCAACATCCTCGAGGACCTGCGCTACGGCGTGCATTACATGTTCGCCAACGATAACCGTCTGTTGGGCAACATCACCCGGCGCACCCGCACCGGTTATGCCTTGATGCAAAGCCGTCAACTGACGGTCATCGGCAACCGCTCTGAACAGGACCAGAACTACGGGATCCTGATGAACTACATCACCTATTCCACCTTGCGCGACAACGTGGTCACCGATGTTCGCGACGGGTCCACCGGCGACACCATGATCACCGGCGCCGAGGGCAAGGCCCTGTTCATTTACAACTCATTGTTCAACCGCATCGAAGGCAATCATTTCGAGCGCAGCGCGGTGGGCATCCACCTGACCGCCGGTTCGGAGGACAACCGCATCGCCGGCAACGTGTTCGCCGGCAACCAGCGCCAGGTCAAATACGTGGCCACGCGGTTGCAGGAGTGGTCGGTGGACGGGCGCGGCAATTACTGGAGTGATTACCTGGGTTGGGATCGCAACGGCGACGGACTGGGGGACGTGGCCTATGAACCCAACGACAACGTCGATCGCCTGCTGTGGCTGTACCCCCAGGTACGGCTGTTGATGAACAGTCCGGGTATCGAGCTGCTGCGCTGGGTCCAGCGGGCGTTCCCGGTCATGAAATCCCCCGGGGTGATGGACAGCCATCCATTGATGCACGCGCCGCTCCAGCCCCCGCCACGCAACAGTGCTCAGGAGGACGCGTCTTGAACGTCGTCGAGATCGAAGGCGTCAGTCAGCGCTACGGCAATGCCGCTGTGCTGCGCGGGCTGAACCTGAACCTGGCCCAGGGCGAAGTGCTCGGCCTGTTTGGGCACAACGGTGCGGGCAAGACCACGACCATGAAACTGATACTCGGTCTGCTGCGCGCCAGTGAGGGTCAGGTGCGGGTATTTGGCCGCGAGCCGAGTGATCCGGGCGTGCGCAGAATGCTCGGTTACCTGCCGGAGAACGTGATGTTCTATCCGCAGTTGAGCGGGCTGGAAACCTTGCGCCATTTCGCCCGCCTCAAGGGCGCGGCGCCAGACCAGGTCGAGCGCTTGCTGGAGGAGGTCGGGTTGGCGCAAGCGGCCCGGCGGCGTGTGCGCACGTACTCCAAGGGCATGCGCCAACGCCTGGGGCTGGCCCAGGCCTTGCTCGGCCAGCCGCGGCTGCTGTTGCTGGACGAACCCACCGTCGGCCTGGACCCCATCGCCACCCAGGACCTCTATCAACTGCTCGATCGGCTGCGCTGGCAGGGCACCAGCATCATTCTTTGTTCGCACGTCTTGCCTGGCGTGGAAGTTCACATCAACCGCGCCGCGATTCTCACCCAAGGTCGTCTGTTGGCCCTGGGCAGCCTGGACCGGTTGCGCGAGGACGCGGGGCTGCCGACGCTGATCCGCGCCTCGGGCCTGTCGCGGGCCGATTGGCTTCGCCAGCATTGGCGCAGCGAAGGACACCTCACCCAAGGGTGGGGCGCGCAAGGGCTGCAGGTGTCCGCGCCGGATGGCAGCAAACTCAAGTTGCTGCGCCAGTTACTGGCCCAGGATGACCCGACGGATGTCGAGATCAAACCGCCGTCCCTGGAAGATTTGTACCGTCATTACATGGTTCGCGCGGCGACCGAGGAGGCCGGCTCATGAACCCGATCTGGAACATGGCCCGCAAGGAATTCAGTGACGGCTTGCGCAACCGCTGGTTGTTGGCGATCAGTCTGTTGTTCGCCGTGCTGGCCATCGGCATCGCCTGGCTTGGCGCGGCGGCGTCCGGCCAGTTGGGGTTTACCTCGGTGCCGGCAACGGTGGCGAGCCTGGCCAGCCTGGCAACGTTCCTGATGCCGTTGATCGCCTTGTTGCTGGCCTATGACGCGATCGTCGGCGAGGACGAGAGCGGCACCTTGCTGCTGTTGCTGACGTATCCGTTGGGGCGCGGGCAGTTGCTGCTGGGCAAGTTTGTCGGTCACGGCCTGATCCTGGCGCTGGCGACCCTGATCGGCTTTGGTTGCGCGATGTTCGCCATAGCCCTGCTGGTGAACGATATCGAGCTGAGCCTGCTGCTCTGGGCCTTTGGCCGCTTCATCGTCTCCAGCACGCTGTTGGGTTGGGTTTTTTTGGGGCTGGCCTATGTGCTGAGCAGCCTGTCGGCGGAGAAATCCACCGCCGCCGGGCTGGCGCTGGGGGTGTGGTTTTTCTTCGTGCTGGTGTTTGACCTGGCGTTGCTGGCACTGCTGGTGCTGAGCGAGGGCAGGTTCAGTCCGGACCTGCTGCCGTGGCTGTTGCTGTTCAACCCCACCGATGTGTATCGGCTGATCAACCTGTCGGGGTTCGACGCCGGTTCCAGCGGCGCGGCAGTGCTGACCTTGGGCAGCGACCTGCCGGTGCCCGGGCCTTGGCTCTGGCTGTGCCTGTGGTTGTGGATGGCTGTGCCGTTGTGGCTGGCCTATCGATTGTTCAACCGTCGGTGTCCGTGATTTCTGATCTTGATAGAGGGAGCATGTAACGATGAACAGGGTGTATTCGAGGACGGGCCGAGTCCTGGCCGGAGTGTTGGTGTGCCTGGTGCTGGTGGCATGCGGCAAGCCTGAGTCGACACCGGCCTCAAAGGCGGCGCTGGCGTTCCATCCCAGTGACGAGTGCCATGTCTGCGGCATGGTTATCACGGATTTTCCCGGACCCAAGGGCGCCGCAGCGACCGCCAGCGGCGTGAAGAAGTTCTGCTCGCCGGCCGAGATGCTCGGTTGGTGGTTGCAGCCGGAGAACCATCGGGCTGACGTCCAGTTGTACGTCCACGACATGGGGCGCAGCCACTGGAACACCCCGGATGATGAGCACCTGATCGATGCCCGGACCGCCTATTTCGTCGTCGGCTCCAAGCTCAAGGGCGCCATGGGCGTCGTCCTGGCCACGTTCGCCGACGCCCAGGCGGCGGAAAAACTCGCCCGCGAGACCGGCGGCCGGGTGCTGCGTCTGCAAGACATCGATCAGAAGCTGCTGGGACAGGCCACCGCTATGTCGCCGATGAATCATTGAACAAGCAACCTGCTCCCGCTGAGGTGAGCAGGTTTGCCCTGATCGCCCGTTCAGTGAGACGTACCTTCGGCAAATTCGATCTTGTTGCCCACGTTGTATTTGCCCGACGGTTTGTTCATGGGCAGGCGTTTGATTTCCTTGAGGGTGTGGCTGTCGTAGACGATCAGCGCGCCGTCGGTGTCCCAGATGCTCAACAGCAGGTAGCGGCCGTCGTGGGTAAATTCGACGTGGGCGGCGGTTTTGCCGGGCATGGGGCGCAAGGTGTGGGCGATTTCCAGGGTCTGTTTGTCGATCAGGTGGATGGCATCGTTGCCGGCGGCGAAGAACACGTCAGTCCAGGCATAGCGGGAGTTGGCATGGCTGCGCAGGAAGAAACCCGGCCCGAGGGTAGGGATCTGCCTGATGACTTTCCAGGTGTTGATGTCGATCACCGACACCAGTCCTTTGCTGATGTTGGGGGTCGCGAACACCCAGCGGCCATCGCGCTTCCAATAGGTGCCCGAGCCCAGGTGCGGCATGCCCGGCAGGCTGATGTCGCTGACCACCTGGCCACTGTCGAGGTCGATCACCTGTCCACCCTGGGCCTTGCGCGAGGTGGCGAGCAACTGGCGATAGTCGGGTGAGAAGGAAAAGTCATCCAGATGATCCTGGACCTCGATGCGCCTGGGCACGAAGTCCGGGTTCGGACCGGTGGGCAGTTCCCAAACCTCGTTCACATCCTTCAGTGCGACGATGAAGCTGTTGCGCGGCGCAGCGGTGTAGACCGCGCTGACCCGCGAAGCCTGGCCATCACTGCCCAGCGTCGTGATCGTCTTGACCAGGGACAAGTCCCGGGCATCCAGCACCGCCAGGTTGCCGGGCAGCGAGTTGCCCACCAGCACCCAGCGACCGTCCCTGCTCACCGCCAGGTTACGAGTATTGAGCCCGGCCCGAACTTCGGCGATCAGCTTGAGGTTGTGCAGGTCATACAGACTGATCCAGCCGTCGCGCGACGCCAGGTAGACAAAACGCCCGTCCGGGGAAAACTTCGGTCCGCCATGCACTGCAAAGTGCGAGGCGAAGCGCGCGAGCACCTCGAACCGATCCCCGTCGACCACCGCGACGTGATGATTGCCGGCTTCCACCACCACGAACAGGTTCAGCGGGTCGGCCCGGTGTTGCGGCTGGTCGGGCAATGTGGCGACGTCCACCAGCACCCGATGACTTTGGCGAATATCCTCTTCATTCCAGTTGGGCGCGACGCTGGGCGGACGCTGGAGATAAAGCGCCAGGGCGTCGATTTGTGCAGGCTCCAGCAGCGCACCGAAGGCCGCCATCTGACTGGCGGGGCGGCCATTTTCGATCACCTGGCGAATTTCGCCGGGCTTGATCCGGCCCAGGCTCTGGGGCAGTAACGCCGGCCCGGCGCCGCCGATGCGGTTTACGCCGTGGCATTGTTGGCAGAGCTGCTGGTAATTGCGCTCGGCCTGTTCCAGGTCGGCGCCGGTGGTAACGGCGCCATGGCTCGTACCGATCCACAGCATCGCAAGCCCGATGCGCTTCATAGCGCCACCTTCAAAGCCTGGGGGATGGGATGAACGCGCGCCGGATGCTGCATCGGCTGCTGGGCAAACAAGCCGACCACCTTACCGATCACCGTCAATGTCGGCAGCCCTTCAACGCAATCTCGTGCCATGGCCGGCAGTTGTTGCAGGGTGCCACGTAGCACCTGCTGGTCGGGACGAGTGCCGTTGCTGATCAATGCCGCCGGAGTCTCGGCGGCCAGGCCTGCGGCCATCAACCGTGCGGCAATGCTGCCCAGGTTCGACAAGCCCATGTAGAACACCAGGGTCTGGCTGTCATCCGCCAGGCTTTGCCACGGCAGGTTCAAATCGCCTTCGCGCTGCAAGTGGCCGGTGATGAAACGGCAGGAATTGACCAGGTCACGATGGGTCAGCGGAATGCCGGCGTAGGCGCTGCAACCGGATGCGGCAGTGATACCGGGCACCACCTGACAATCGATACCACGGGCCAGCAAGTATTCCAGCTCTTCGGCACCGCGACCGAAGATGAACGGGTCGCCGCCCTTGAGCCGGACCACCCGCTGGCCCTGATCTGCGAGGTCGGCCAGCAATTGGTTGATCTGGGCCTGGGGCAGACTGTGGCAGCCGGCGGCCTTGCCGACGTAATGCCGGGCGCACGTCAGCGGGATCAAACCCAGCAGTTGCGCACTGATCAGGCGGTCGTAGACCACCGCGTCGGCCTGCATCAACAGGCTCCAGGCGCGTAACGTCAGCAAACCAGGGTCACCGGGACCGGCGCCGACCAGCGCGACTTCCCCCGGTCTGAAGGACGATTGCAGGGCAGCGGGCAGAACGATAGAGGCAGACATGGGACTTCCTTGGTTCATCATCAGGTTCGCCGTCGGGTTATCGGGCGCAGGGCAGTGCAACGCTGGGAATCAAAGCGCTGGGAAGCGTGTGCAAGCCGATTTCGTCATCGCTGAGGTGGCAGCCGGGGTCCTGGCCCCACAGGTCGCCGTCGGCCCAGGCGCGCGTGCGGGTGTTGCCGTTGCAGATGGCCAGCCAACGACACTGTCCGCAGCGGCCACCCACGGTGCGCGGATGCTCGCGCAGTTTTTGCAGCAGAGCGTCGGGACGTTCCAGCCAGAGTGTGCGAAAGGGCGTCCGGCGCACGTTACCCACCGAGTGCTGCCACCAGTAAGTGTCGGGGTGTACCTCACCGGTGTTGTCGATATTGGCAATGCCGCTGCCCGAGGCGTTACCGCCCCAAGCCTTGAGCATGCGTTCCAGTTCGGCGTAGTGATGGGGCAGGCGTGAGGCTACCCATTGCAGCAACAGCACCGCATCGGCGTCGTTGTTGCCGCTGACGAAGTCCGTGTCGCGTCCGTGCAGGATGTCGCTCCAGGCCCGCTCGAAGATCAGGAGCATGGCCTCGCGGCTCATCTGTTGCCGGGCGTCGAGCTGGCGACTGCGCTTGCCGCGACCGCTGTAGTTGAGGTGCGACAGGTAGAATTTCTGCACGTCGTATTCGGTCATCAGATCCAGCAGTTGCGGTAGCTGGGTGTGGTTCTGCTGGGTCAGGGTGGTGCGCAATCCGACCCGAATCCCGCGTTCGCGACACAACCTGATGGCCGCCATGGAACTGGCGAAACTGCCTTTGAGCTGGCGGAAGGTGTCGTGCGTCGCTTCCAGGCCATCGATGCTGATGCCCACGTAATCGAAGTTCGCCGCCTCGATCTGCTCGATGTTGCTCGGGTCGATCAGCGTACCGTTGGTGGAAAGCGCCAGGAAGAATCCCTTGCGCCGGGCATAGGCACTGAGCTGGAACAGATCCTCGCGCAGCAGCGGCTCGCCACCGGACAGGATCAAGACCCGTACGCCCGCGTCATGCAAATCGTCGATGACCTTGAGCGCCGCGGCCGTGTCCAGCTCATCGCGAAACACGCTGTCGGCCGAGGTGGCGTAGCAGTGTTTGCAAGTCAGGTTGCAGCGCCTGAGCAGATTCCAGATCACCACCGGCGCTCGTGTACTGCCCGGTGGTGCAACACGCGGCGCGGGACATTGACCGGCCAGGGCACGCAGGTAATGGCTGATCCTCAACATAAGTCACTCCCTCCTTGTGGGGGCTAGGTTTGCCCGCCCTGAAGCCGATACGGTCCCTCAGAAACCGACGCGGCTGTTTCGCGAGCAAGCTTTGCTCCCACCGGCGACAGGCGCAGGCCGGTTTTTTTCAGGATGCGGCTGCTCACCAGCATGTCGTCGGCGCTACAGGCCTCACCCAGCAGATAGCGCAGGTGCTCGCGGTAGCTGTCGATTTCCTCGCGGCTGCGGCCATGGACCATGGCAAACAGGTTGTAGCGCCAACCGGCCCGGCGCGGGCGGCGGTAGCAGTGGCTGACAAAAGGCTGTGCACCCAGCAGCGCGCCCAGGCGCGGCACATCGGCGTCGGCGACATCCCAGACAGTCATGCCGTTGTGGCGATAACCCAGGCGATAGTGATTGGGCACCGCGGCGATGCGGCGGATCGCGCCTTCGGCCTGCAAACGCTTGAGCAGGTCGAGGGTCGATTCCACGCTCAGCCCCAGTTGCTCGGCCAGCCAGGCCCAGGGATCTTCGAGCAAGGGCAGGCCGTCCTGGGTCAGCTCCACCAGCCGCAGGGCCAGTGGCGTTTCATCCAGGCAAGGCAGTGTCTGCGGCAACGGCTCAGACCGGGAAATACAGGCCGACATGGTAGGTCTCCTCCTTGGGCAGGTTCAGCGGCTCCAGGCCGGTCAGGCGTTCGATACGCAACAAGGTGTCGCTGATCGCCTGTTCACTGGGGCAGGCAAGCACGAACCACATGTTCCAGGCGTGCTCGCGACGGTAGTTGTGGGCCACTTCGGGCATGGCCGCGAGCAGCTCGGCGATGGTGTCGAAACGCGGTTCGGGCACCGCCAGCGCCGCCAGGGTGAACGCGCCGCCCAGGCGGTCGATGTCGAACATCGGGCCGAAGCGGGTAAGCACGCCGTCGTTGAGCAACTCGTGCAGCCGGTCGAGCAGTTCGGTACTGCTGCTGTCCAGTTCATCGGCCAAGGCTTGCCAGGGCTGGCGTACCAGCGGCAAACCCAGTTGCAGGCGATTGATCAGGCGTCGGTCCAGGTCATCCATCGATCGCCACTCCGGCCGGTGTTGCGTAGCGTCCGCCACACTGCTTGAACAGGTGGGTGCTGAACAGCAACTGGTGCGGCAGATCACTCAACCAGTGCTCCTCCAACAGTGCCTGGACCTGGGCCTCGACACGGTCGCGCTGGCGACCGTGGATCATGCAGAACAGGTTGTATTGCCACTGGGGCAAGCGTCGTGGTCGTTGATAGCAAAGGCTGATGCCCGGCGCCTGGCCAAGGCGGCGACCGACTTCATCGACCAATGCATCTGGCACGTCCAGCACCAGCATGGCGTTGGCGGCAAAGCCCAATGCGCGGTGATTGACCACCAGGCCGACGCGGCGGAACAAGCCCTGTTCCTGCCAGTGCCGCACCTGGTCAAGAACCTGTTGTTCGCTGGCGTCGATCTGCTCGGCCAGGGCCTGGAAGGGCCGAGATGTCAGGGGCAGACCGGTCTCCAGCAGACGGCGCAGTTGCAGTGACTGGTGGTCACTCAGGGTCGTGTTCATGGGGTAACCTCCAGGGCAAAGCCCAGGTCGATGCGGTAAGCGGTCAGCATGGGTAGGTCCAGCGGCGTGAGGCCGGTGTCGTTTTCCAGTTCCTGGAGAATGTTGTCCAGGTGGGCACGATCAGGCCCGGTCAGCACAAACCAGAGGTTGTAGCGATGTTCGCGGGCGTAGTTGTGATTGACTTCCGGGTACTGACTGACGCGCGCTGCGACCTGGTGCAATCGGTCCACGGGCACCGCCAGGGCGGCAAGGGTGCTGGCCCCGGCTCGGCTGTGTTCGAACACCGGGCCGACCCGTGACAGGGTGCCCGCCAGTTGCAGGTGCTGCAGACAATCGAGCACCTGGGCTTCGCTGCAACCCAGGGCATCGGCCATTGCCCGATAGGGTTCGGCGCACAACGGCAGGCCATGCTGGAACTGATCGATCAGGCGGCGGGCGAGTGGGCTTGGTGTCATGGTCAGTACCCCGGTTTGTGCGCACGGCTGCTGAAGAAGATGCCGCTGGGGCTCAGGGCAGGCAGGCTGCTCAGGCGTTCGAGCCGATACGGATCCCAGACCTGCACCTCACCGCCATCGCGAGCGGACAGCCACAACTGGTCGCCCCGAGCGGTGAATTCCATGTGCAGCACCCCAGGCCCTGGTCGCAGGTCGGCAATGATGGCGTGAGTCTGGGTATCGATGACTTGCACCCGGTCGTTGTCCGGGTAGGCGAAGTTGACCCACAGCTGTCGGCCATCGGGACGCGCAGTGACAAACACCGGTTGGCCGGCCACGGCGATGGCGTCGACCGGTTGCCAGGTGCGGGCGTCCAGCACCAGCACCTGATGATGGCCAACGGCGGGCACAAAGGCTTGTTGATCGGCCAGGGCCCAGCCTTCCAGGTGGGGCATCTTGTATACCGGGAGCCGCGCCTCGCCGCGCCCGTACTGGTCCAGCACCCGTTTCACGCCGCGCTCCGGGTGCCAGAGGTCAAGTTGCGCCATGCCGTCCTCACCAAACAGTCCGGCCATGTAATAACGCCCGTCCGGCGTAATCAGTGCGTCATAGGGTTGCCGACCGATGGCGGTGAAGCGTTCGATGCGTGGTGTCTGGCCCTGGCTGAAGTCGGCGGTCCAGATTTCGCCGGTGTCGAACAGGCTGAATACGAAGCGCTGCCCCGGCGCGTCCACCAGGCCGACCACCCGCGAACGTTTTTGGCCGTCGGGCAATGGTGTGGCTGGAATGTCCGCGACCGGTTCCAGTGTCTGCGCGTCGAATACCTTGACGCCGCCGGGCTCGTAGTTGGAGACGGCGATCAGCTTGCCGTCCTGGCTGATCGCGCCGCCGATGCTGTTGCCGCCCTGAATGATGCGACGGTCGATGCGTGCGCTCAGCAAGTCGACCTTGCTTAAGCCGCCATCGCGGCCAAATACATAGGCATAACGCTGGTCGCGGGAAAACACCACCGAGGCGTGCGACAAATCCCCCAGCCCTTCGACGCGGGCGAGGGCGGTGCGGGTGGCACTTTCGATGATTTGCAGGCTGCCGGTGGCGCGCTCCACCACCACGCCCAAGTCGCCGGTGCCGCGCAGCGGTGGCTGGGCACAAGCCGAGAGCAACAGCACGCAGGCGGTGAGAGACAGCAGAGATCGGATCATGGGGCGGGAGTTCCTTGAAGGAGCCGGTCCACCAACCAGCGAATATCGTCGGGACCGAGCAATGGCTCCCAACCGGGCATGGCGCTGCCGGGCCGTCCCTGGGTGACGGTGGCGATGAGGCTGTCGCGGTTTTTTCCGGCCAGGGCATCACGGGTCAGAGGTGGGCCGAGGCCTCCGGTCAGGTGCAGGCCGTGGCAGGCGCCGCAGTCCTGGACCAGCAGGTGTTGCAGTTGGGCCTGGCGCTGGTGGTCGGGAGCGGCCAGCACCGGGGTACAGAAGACGAAGAGGAGGGTGGTCATCCGGGTTGCATAGCGGTGTCGGTCCATGACGTACTCCTGTTTGAGAAATAAAGCCGAGCGCGGCCCCTGTGATGGGAGATTTATGTGGGAGCAAGCCTTGCTCCCACATAAATCCCCTCGCCACAGGGAGATGCTCTTGATCAACGTTACTTAAGGGTCAAGACCCACGCCGCGAGGATCTTGGCTTCTTCATCGGTCACCGGATTGGCCGGCATCGGCATTGGTCCCCAGTTTCCTTGCGTACCTTCCTTGATGTGCTTGGCCAACAGCTCTTGTGCTCCGGCGACGCCGGCATTTTTTGCCGCCACCTCCTTGAGCGCCGGCCCTACCAACTTGGTGTCAATGGAGTGGCAGGCGCCACAGGGTTTGCTCTTGAACAGTGTCGGGCCGTCCTGGGCCAGTGCCGGTTGCAGGCTGAATGCGGCACTCAAGGTCAGGGCAAGCAGAATAGGCTTCATGGTTTTTCCTCTTATTGATGGGGCTCAATAGATGTCGTGTTGGGTGTTGTAAACGTTGAATTTTCCGGTAGGGGTGATGAGGCGTTTGTCCTTGATCACGCTCTTGAGCTTGAGGGTCTTGTCATCGATCACCACCAGCGCCGACTCGTCTTCCTGACCGCTCCAGACCGAGAACCAGACTTCATCGCCGGCCTTGTTGTATTCCGGTTGCACCACGCGCATCGCACCTTTCTTGATACCGGCGTACTCGGCAATCGGCAGCACGGTGTAGCCGGCGTCGAGTTTGTCGATATCGAACACCGCCACTGATTGGCTGAGCTTGGTGTCGGGGCTCAGGGTGGTGTCGACGTACAGGTGACGGGACTTGGGATGGGTCTTGATGAACAGCGAACCGCCACCCTGACCTTGGAGCGAGCCCACCTGTTTCCAGGCATATTGCGGATGCTTGACCGGGTCGGTGCCGATCAGTGAGACGCCGGCATCACCCAGGTGGCTGGTAGCCCAGACCGGGCCGTAGAGCGGATGGTTGAAGTTGGCGCCGCGTCCCGGGTGCGGGGTTTTACCGACATCCACCAGGGCGGTGAGCTTGCGCTCCTTGGAGTCGATGACTGCCACCTGGTTGGAGTTGTTCGCCGCCGTCATGAAATAGCGATGGCTGCTGTCCCAGCCACCGTCATGCAGGAACGGTGCGGCGTCGATGCTGGTGATGGTGAGGTTCTTGATGTCCTGGTAGTTGACCAGCATCACCTTGCCGGTTTCCTTGACGTTGACGATGAACTCCGGCCACTCATGTGACGCGATGATCGCCGCCACCCGCGGCTCGGGGTGATATTGCTGGGTATCGACGGTCATGCCGCGCGTCGAGACGATCTGTCTGGGCTCCAGGGTCTCGCCGTCCATGATGGTGAACTGCGGCGGCCAATACGAGCCGGCAATGGTGTACTTGTCTTCGTAGCCCTTGAACTTGGAGGTTTCCACCGAGCGGGCCTCGATCCCGACTTTGATCTCGGCCACCTTGGTCGGCTCTTGCGGCCACAGGTCGATCATATCGATCTTGGCGTCCCGGCCGATCACCAGCAGGTAACGCCCGGACGCCGAGATACGCGAAATGTGCACCGCGTAACCGGTGTCGATCAGCTTGACGATCTTTTTGCTGTCGCCGTCGACCAGGGCAATCTTGCCGTCATCGCGCAGGGTGACTGAAAACAGGTTCTGCAGGTTGAGTGAATTGAGTTGCCGGGTGGGCCGGTCTTCAGGTTTGACCAGCACCTTCCAGGTCTTGAGGGTTTCGGCCATGCCCCATTCCGGTGGGGTAGGCGGGGTGTGCTGGATGAACTTGGCCATCACCGTGATCTGGTCTTTGGTCAGGGCGTTGGAGGTGCCCCAGTTGGGCATGCCGGCGGCTGAGCCGTAGGTAATCAGTGCCTCCAGGTAGGCTTGGCCGCGGCTCTGGGTGATGTCGGGTGTCAGCGGTTTACCGGTGGCGCCCTTGCGCAGCACACCATGGCAGCCGGCGCAGCGCTGGAAGTAGATTTGCTTGGCCGCGTCGAAGTCGGCCTGGCTCAGGTCCGGCGCGCCTTCGGTCTTGACCATGCGGGCGTCTTGCGGCGCAGCGGGTGGGTTGGCGAAGGCATTGAGTGCAGCCAGCGCCGTACACAGCGCCCCGACCCCCATGACCCACGATTTTTTGTGGCTGATCAGCATTCCATTTCTCCTCAGGCATGACCCGCGCGGCCCTGCAATTGACGTTCGGCGCGCAGATTCTTGGTGCGCTGCAAGGCTATGCCCAGGCCGGTGGTTACCCGCTTGACGGCGATCAAGTTTGCCGGCCACAGCCCTTGCCAGGTTGTCGCAGGGGCCCGTAGCGTGGCTGGCAATCGTGTTATCTGATCAGGTCATGCCATGAACGCTATCCACACCCTTGAACACCCGGCCGAACCTTTCTACCAACCCCAGGACAACGAGCTGGCGTTATTCGAACAGGCCTGGCGGCACGGCATGCCGGTGCTGGTCAAAGGCCCCACCGGTTGCGGCAAGACCCGTTTTGTCCAGCACATGGCTCACCGTCTGAAATTGCCGCTGTACACCGTGGCCTGCCACGATGACCTGAGCGCAGCCGACTTGGTGGGTCGTCACCTGATCGGCGCCCAGGGCACCTGGTGGCAGGATGGGCCTCTGACCCGAGCGGTGCGCGAGGGGGGCATCTGTTATCTGGACGAGGTGGTGGAAGCACGCCAGGACACCGCAGTGGTGTTGCACCCCTTGGCCGATGATCGCCGGCAGCTGTATCTGGAACGCACCGGTGAGGTTCTCCAGGCACCGCCGGCGTTCATGCTGGTGGTGTCGTACAACCCCGGTTACCAGAATTTGCTCAAGGGCATGAAACCCAGCACCCGCCAGCGTTTCGTGGCGATGCGCTTTGGCTATCCTACGGTTGCCGATGAAGAGCGCATCGTTGCCCGCGAGGCCGGGGTGGATATGGCTCTGGCGGCCCAGGTGGTGCGGTTGGGGCAGGCGCTGCGTCGGCTCGATCAGCATGATCTGGAGGAGGTGGCCTCCACGCGTCTGCTGATTTTCGCCGCGCGCATGATCGGAGCCGGCATGGACCCGCGCCAAGCCTGTCTGGCCTGTCTGGCCGAGCCGTTGAGCGACGATCCGCAAACCGTTGCCGCATTGATGGATGTGGTCGATGTCCACTTCGGCTGAAGCCGCTGCGCTGTCCACCCGGCGATTGCCAGGGGATCTGGCAATGTGGTTTTTCATCCTCGCCGAACTGACGGTGTTTGCCTTGCTGATCCTGGCATTCGCCGTCGCCCAGGCATTGAACCCGCCGTTGTTCAGCGAAGGCCGGCAGTTGCTGGATCGCTCCACCGGCCTGGCGATGACCCTCAGCCTGCTGAGCGCCGGGTTGTTCGCAGCCTTGGCCCAGGAGCAAGTCCGACAGGACCGGCCACGCCAGGCGGCGCTGCTGTTGTGGCTGGCCTTGTTGGTTGCCGGCGGCTACGTGGCGCTCAAGCTCATCGAGTACGCCCACTTGTTGGCCAACGGTCTCGGCCTGGAGCACAACACCTTCTTCACCTTGTACTGGATCCTCACGGCGTTTCACTTTCTCCATGTGTTGCTGGGCATGGTGATCCTTGCCTGGCTGGCCGAGGGTTGCCGGCGGCGGCGTTACGGGGCGCAGCAGTGCAGCGGGCTGGAATCCGGCGTGCTGTATTGGCACATGGTGGACCTGGTCTGGGTGTTGCTGTTTCCGGTTGTCTACATTCTCGGTTGAGCGGAGGTGCTCATGTCGGTTTCCCGTGTCTTGATCGTCTGCTGGATGACACTGGCCGTGCTGAGCATCGGCACCGTTGCCCTGGGCCAGGTCGCTGCCACCGGGCTGGTGTCCATCGCCATCCTCGCGGTGGCGGTGACCAAGGCCTGGTTGATCGCCGACGGCTTCATGGAGCTGCGCCATGCGCCGCGATTGTGGCGCTGGCTGGTGTTGAGCTGGGCGGCGCTGCTCGCGATTGTGATTTCGTTCGCGCTCTGAATCCCGACGTACTCCCTGTGGCGAGGGAGCTTGCTCCCGCTGGGCTGCGCAGCAGCCCCTACAGCAACAACTCAATCCATCTGACACTCCGCGTCAGCAGGTTTTAGGGTCGCTTCGCAACCCAGCGGGAGCAAGCTCCCTCGCCACAACAGCTCACCTGGCTTCCTGGCTGTGCTGGAACAACCCACTAAAACCATCGGAGATTCTTGATCGCCATCAAGCGGGTTCTGGACCCTCGCTTCCTAGAATGGACACGCCAAGCAATGAGGAAGTGACCATGTCAGATACCTTTACCAAAGGCATGGCCAGGAATATTTATTTCGGGGGAAGCGTGTTCTTTTTCCTGATATTCCTGGCCCTGACCTACCACTCGGAACAGACCTTTCCAGAGCGCAGCAACCAGGCGCAATTGAGCGAATCGGTGATACGCGGCAAGGGCGTCTGGGAGCGCAACAACTGCATCGGCTGCCATACGCTGCTGGGCGAGGGCGCGTATTTCGCGCCGGAGCTGGGCAATGTGGTCAACCGGCGCGGTGGCGAGGAAGCCTTCACGCCGTTCCTGCAGGCCTGGATGAAAATGCAGCCGCTGAACGTTCCCGGCCGTCGCGCCATGCCGCAGTTCAACCTCAGCGAACAGGAAGTCGACGACATCGCCGAGTTCCTCAAGTGGAGTTCGAAAATCAATACCAATGGCTGGCCGCCAAACAAGGAGGGCTGAGAGATGAGCATGGCTAATCCGCATCTGAAATTCGCCTCGCAGGCCGTCGCCAAACCTTACTTCGTGTTTGCCCTGATGCTGTTCCTGGGGCAGGTGCTGTTCGGTTTGATCATGGGGCTGCAATACGTGGTCGGCGACTTCCTGTTCCCGCTGATTCCCTTCAACGTGGCCCGCATGGTCCACACCAACCTGCTGATCGTCTGGCTGCTGTTTGGCTTCATGGGCGCGGCGTACTACCTGATACCCGAGGAAGCCGATCGGGAGCTGCACAGTCCGAAGCTGGCGATCGTGCTGTTCTGGGTGTTCGCCGCCGCCGGGGTACTGACGATCCTGGGCTACCTCTCGGTGCCCTATGCCACGCTGGCGAAAGTTACCGGCAACGATTTGCTGCCGACCATGGGCCGTGAGTTCCTGGAGCAACCGACGATCACCAAGATGGGCATCGTGGTGGTCTGCCTGGGTTTCCTCTACAACATCGGCATGACCATGCTCAAGGGCCGCAAGACCACGGTCAGCATGGTGATGATGACCGGCCTGATCGGCCTGGCGGTGTTCTTCCTGTTCTCCTTCTACAACCCGGAAAACCTCGTCCGCGACAAGTATTACTGGTGGTGGGTGGTGCATCTTTGGGTTGAAGGCGTCTGGGAACTGATCATGGGTTCGATGCTCGCCTTTGTGCTGATCAAGGTCACTGGCGTGGACCGCGAAGTGGTCGAGAAGTGGCTCTACGTGATCATCGCCATGGCCCTGATTACCGGGATCATCGGCACCGGTCACCACTTCTTCTGGATCGGCGCACCCGAGGTCTGGTTGTGGGTCGGATCGATCTTCTCCGCGCTGGAACCGCTGCCGTTCCTGGCGATGGTGATCTTCGCCTTCAGCATGGTGAAGAACCGTCGCCGGCAACACCCCAACCGCGCCGCCACCTTGTGGGCCAAAGGCACCACGGTCACCGCGTTCTTCGGCGCCGGCGTCTGGGGGTTCCTGCACACCTTGGCACCGGTGAACTTCTACACCCACGGTTCGCAACTGACTGCGGCCCACGGTCACCTGGCTTTCTACGGTGCCTACGCGATGATCGTCATGACGCTGATCAGCTACGCCATGCCGCGTCTGCGCGGGTTGGGTGAAGCGGCGGATGAACGTTCGCAGCGCCTGGAGATCTGGGGCTTCTGGCTGATGACGCTGTCGATGGTGATGATCACCTTGTTCCTCACCGCCGCCGGTGTCGTCCAGGTGTGGCTGCAACGCTGGATGGCGGACGGCAGTGCCTTGCCGTTCATGGCGACGATGGACCATTTGAAGCCGCTGTTCTGGGCGCGTCTGGTCAGCGGCGTCGGGTTCCTGGCTGGTTTGCTCTGCTACCTGTTCAGCTTCCGCCAACGTGGCCGCGCCGCTTTGCGCGCACCGGCGGCGGTGGTGCCGTCTTGAAAGGCCACCACTGAAGCCGTGGCGAGGGAGCTTGCTCCCGCTGGGCTGCGCAGCAGACCCTTTTTGATGGGCGCTTCGCACCCAAGCGGGAGCAAGCTCCCTCGCCACAAAAGCGATGCGAGCCAGTCCCTCCACCGCAACGCGTCGATAGGAGAATAACCATGGCATTCACCCTTGAACTGGAAGAGTGGGTCGGCAGCGTCTGGCACCGTTTCATCACCCGACGAGCCAGTGTGGATTTTCCCGAAGCGCGGGTGGAGTTGATCCCCCGGCAACGCGCTCTGCATGTACTGTTGCGCGCCACCGGTGGTGCTTCTCACCTGGGTGTGGAGGCCGTCAGCGACCGCGACCTGCTGCTGCGCCGCAACCTGTTGCAGCAGATCGCCGGCACCTGCAAGCAAGTGCCATTGGCCTGGTGCGATGGCGACAACCTGCGTTTGCCGGCGAGCCTGGCGGCGTTTCCCGATGCCGGGTTGAACGAAGAACTGTACCGCTGGCTGGCGTTGCTGGCCGCGCAAGCGGGGCCGATGAAACATTGGGGACGGGACAACCAACGCTGGACCCAGGCACTGCTGGGGCGTTACCCGGCGCTGCGTGGCCGATATCGGCGGCTGGTGGATGCGCATCTGTCGTTGCGTCCCGACCCACAATCATTGCCCCCGGCCGAGGCGGCCCTGGAGCGCGCGCTGTGTCAGGCCTTGCGCGAACCGGGCAGCGTCGAGCATTTTCCGCGCACTGAGCGGGCCGCCTGGCCGCTGCCGCTGTGGCTGTATCCGCCCCAGCATCTGGGCAATCCCCAGGCGGCCAACCTCGAGGAGTCCGAGCAATACCTGGCGACGCCGCCGGGTGAGCAGCAGGGCGGTCGCAAGCGCGCCGAGCGCATCGACGACACCACCCGGGACGGTGGGTTGCTGATCGTGCGCCTGGAGAACCTGTTCAGTTGGACCGAACACGTGGACCTGGATCGCTGGGCGGACGACAGCGAAGACCCGGACGCGGCGCGAGTCGCTGAGGACCTGGACCAATTGACCCTGTCGCGCACCCGCTTGCGCAAGGGCGGCGGTTTGAAGTTGCACCTGGACTTGCCGCCGGCCGATGTGGATGACATTCCCCTGGGCGCGGGCATCCTGTTGCCGGAATGGGACTACCGCAAGCAACGCCTCCAGGACGATTTCGTCAGTGTGCAGACTTTCATTCCTCGGGACTGCGAACCTCAGCCGCTGCCGAACCGCCTGCGCGCCTCGGCCCAGCGTTTGCGACGCCAGTTCGAGCACCTGCGCAACGATCGACAATGGCTGCGCCAGCAAACCCAGGGTTCGGAGCTGGACCTGCAGGCCTGGTTGGACTTCCACGTCGAGCGTCAGCACGGCCAATGCAGCGAACGCGGCTTGTTCATGGAACAACGCCAGACCCGCCGCGACCTGGCTTGCCTGCTGTTGGCCGATCTGTCGATGTCCACCGATGCCCACCTCAACGACGAACACCGGGTGATCGACGTGATCCGCGACAGCTTGCTGCTGTTCGGTGAAACCCTGTCGGTGCTGGGGGATGATTTTGCCTTGTACGGGTTCTCTTCACTGCGCCGACAACAGGTGCGGATGCACGAGATCAAGGCGTTCAACCAAGGCTATGACGACCACACCCGCGGTCGGATCCAGGGCCTCAGGCCCGGTTACTACACGCGCATGGGCGCCGCCATTCGCCAGGCCACCCAACGGCTGGAAGGGTGCAAGCGGCGACGCAAGTTGTTGTTGCTGGTGAGCGATGGCAAACCCAACGATCTGGATCTCTATGAAGGGCGCTATGGCGTGGAGGACACCCGCCAGGCGGTGCTGGAGGCTCGGCGCCAGGGGCTGACGCCGTTTTGCATCACCATCGATCGTGAAGCCGGGGATTACCTGCCGTACATGTTCGGCGCCAACGGCTACACCTTGATCCGTCAGCCGGAGCAACTGCCGCTGCGTTTGCCGCAGTTGTACCGGCAGTTGACTCAGGATTGAGGGTTCAGGCGATGTCGCGGGGTAACCAGAAAAACATGACGACGCAGAATATCGTCAGACCGATACAGAACCAGGTGAAGCGTCGCAGGCGACGCTCGCCAGCCAGCGCCGCCTCGGCCGGCAGCGGCATGCCGCACTGGCGACATTCGCTTTGATTGGCGGGGTTGGTGTGTTGGCAATACAGGCAGGTGGGTTGTGCGCTCATTCGAAATGTTCCAGGCGCAGGCGATCGAGAATGGCGATCTGGCGACCGTCCTGGGTGATGATTTTTTCATCGATCAGCCGGCGGATGATCCGCGAGAAGGTTTCTGGCTGGATCGACAGGTGCCCGGCGATCAGTTGCTTGGCCATGGGCAGCTCGAACTGGCTGTCCACGGTTTGCAAGCGCACCAGTTGTGTCAGCAGGTAGCGCACCACGCGGTGGGTGGCGTTTTTCAGCGACAGGGTTTCAATCTCGTTGACCCGTTGGTGCAGGCGCACACAGAGCTTGCCGAGCAGGGCGAAGGTCAACCGGCTGTTACTTTGCAAAAGACGCATGTACGTGGCATTGGACAGGCGATACAGCTGGGTTGGCCCAACGGCCTCTGCGCAAGCGACGTAGTTCGGCGTGTCCATCAGCATCATGGCTTCAGCGAAGGTCTGGCGCTCGCCGATCACCTCGAAGACTTTTTCCTGACCGTCCGGCGTCAGTCGGTAGATTTTCACCGCGCCGGAGATCACGAAGTAAAACGCCTGCGCCGGCTCGCCTTGGCGGAACAGCGGTTCGCCCCTGTCGACATTCAGCAATTGGCTGGTACTCATCAGTTCGTCGAGCTGTTCTTCGTTCAACGGTTCGAACAGGTGATGACTGCGCAGAATCTGGTGATGAACACGGTGAAGCACCATGGCATGAGTCCTTGTATGGCAGGGAAATGAATCGGATTCAGACGAGGCTCAGGGACAGGCCGCTGGCCAGACCCACGACGCAAGAGAGCAGGACGAACCAGGCGAGCGGCAGCGCGACGTATTTCATGGATAACCCCGGCAAAAAAAGTCTGTGCCCTGCCAGAGCAAGAGACGGGCCATGCCCGCAACCGTTGATTTGCGGGGCCGTACGGTGGGACGGGTATAAATGACCCTGTACTGTTAGGGTGATAATCACCATGACAGGGTTATATTTACCCGGTTGATGGCCATTTGTGGGAGCGAGCCTGCTCACGATGGCGGCTTGACAGTCAGCGGAGATATCGAGCTGACCGGCCTCATCGCCAGCAGGCTCGCCCCTTCAGGGGATAAACAGACGGTTTATTGAGTGGGGCGGTGCACCCTCGAACAGTTTCGGCAAGCCCCTTGCAAGTACCTGGGTGAGGCAGGCTGGCTTGATCTGAGACAAGGCCCGCCGGTGCCGATAGCTGATCATTCGAACCCTGATTGTTGACCCCTCACCGCTGGCCCGTCCCGCGCTGAGGTAAAGGAGTGGTGTATGCAAGTGCTTGACCGTCGCAAGGCCATGGCCATCCTGCCGTTGTGGCGGCTGGCGTTTCGGCCGTTTTTCCTGGCCGGGTGTGTGCTTGCATTGTTGGCCATACCGTTGTGGCTGGCGGCGTTTACTGGAAGGCTGTCGGCCTGGCAACCGGCCGGCGGCTGGTTGGCCTGGCACCGTCATGAACTGCTGTTCGGCTTCGGCCTGGCAATCATCGCCGGGTTCTTGTTGACGGCCGTGCAGACCTGGACAGGTACTCCGGGGCTTAGTGGCAAACGTCTGGCGGCGCTGGCGCTGTTATGGCTGGGCGCGCGACTGGCCTGGCTGGCAGATGCGCCCTGGCCATTGCTGACGGTGCTGGAGCTGGGTTTCGCCCTGGCGGTTGCGGCGTTGATGGGCATTACGTTGTGGCGCGTACGGCAGAAGCGCAATTACCCGATTGTGTTGGTCTTGCTGCTGTTGGCCGCCGCTGATGGGTTGTCCGTGTACGGTCTGGTGCAACATGACGAAGGTTTGCAGCGCCAAAGTGTGCTCACGGGCCTGTGGCTGGTGGCGGCGATGATGGGGCTGATCGGCGGGCGGGTGATTCCTTTCTTCACCCAGCGCGGTCTGGGCCGGGTAGAAGGCGTTGCCCCCTGGCCGTGGCTCGATCGTCTGTTACTGGCGGGGTCGGCACTGGTGGCGCTGCTGTATGCCTTCGGCCCGGCGCTGTCGACCAGCCTCTGGGTCGGCCTGTTGTTCGCCGCGCTGGCGGTGGGGCACGGGGTGCGGCTGGTGCGTTGGCATGATCTGGATTTGTGGCGGGTGCCGCTGCTGTGGTCGCTGCACCTGGCCTACGCCTGGCTGGCGCTGGCTTGCCTGGGCATGGCCCTGTGGCATTTCGGCGTCGCGCTGAACCCGAGCCTGGCGGTGCACAGCTTGTCCATCGGCGCCATGGCCGGGTTGATCCTGGCGATGATCGCCCGCGTCAGCCTGGGCCATACCGGGCGAGCCCTGGAACCGCCGGCCGGCATGACCCTGGCGTTCGTCCTGCTGAACCTGGCATGCCTGAGCCGAGTGCTGCTGGTGCTGCTGTTCCCGTTGGCCGCGCTGTGGCTGGCGGGGCTGTGGTGGACCCTGGCATTCGGACTCTACGCCTGGCGTTATGGGCCGATGCTGTTGCAGGCCCGCGTGGATGGGCATCCAGGATGAGCCGAGGGGATCGATGATGTATGGGGTTTTGCTGGTCACTCATCTATTGGCGGCTATCGCTTTTATCGGCACGTTGTTTTTCGAGGTTTTTATCTGGCATGCCGCCCGCCGGCCTTTGGCCCAAGGCGTCAGGGACGCCGCCGACCCTGCGATCGCCAAGCGTTCGCGGCAGGTGTTGCACGGGGTGGTGCTGGTGCTTTACAGCGCCGGCATCGCGCTGGCCTGGCAGCATCGCGGTGCATTGAGCCAACCGTTGAGCAACAGCTTCGGCCTGTTGCTGAGCCTGAAGATCCTCCTGGCCTTGAGCATCATCGGCCATTATTTGTGGCTGGCGTACTGGCTCAAGAGCGGGCGGCTGACCCCGGACCGCGCCTGCTGGCTGCGTCGCAGTATCCTGGGACACATGGTGCTGATTGTGGTGTTGGCCAAGGCGATGTTCTATTGGCAGTTTTGAGCAGGAATGAGAGCCACAAACGGCTGTGGGAGCAAAGCTTGCTCGCGATGGCGCAATGTCAGTCGGTATCAATGTTGACTGATCCAGCGCTATCGCGAGCAAGCTTTGCTCCCACAGGGGTAAGGGCAATGTTTGAGAGTCAGCGAACGGGTTTCATCGCATTGACGAACAACACATTGTTTTCCAGATGGATGTGCTGCATCAGGTCATCACGAAACTCCACCAGCCCGCGATACAGGGCGCGCCAGGTGTTGCAGGCATCAGAGGGCGGGGTGATCTGGTCGGTCAGGGCAAGCATGGTTTCCAGCGCTTCACCGTGCTGGTCGTGTTCGTAGCGCAGTACCTGGATGGGGGCCGAGGCCCGATCACCCAGGCCCTGTTGCAGCATTGGGAACAGCACCTGCTCCTCCTTGAGCATGTGGCCTTCGAGTTCCTGATACATGTCCTGCAAGTGATCGGCCAGGCCGACAGGGCAACTGGCCCGGGCGCCATGGACCATCTCGACGCGGCGAGCCAGACGGATCAATTCCGGCAGCTGTTCGCGGTGACGGGCGTGGTAGCGTTCCAGGATGTGGGCGATCAACAGCGCCTGGGGTTCGTCGCGCCAGTCATGGCCCAGTTCCCCAGCGGCCTGCAGGGTGCGCAGGGCATCGGCGATCAGCAGTGGGTTCAGGCCCTTGCCCAGCGCTGCTTCGCGCAAGGATTTTTGCCCGCCACAACAGAAGTCGAGGTTGTAGTGATGAAAGGTACGGGTGGCACCGGGAATGTCGCAGGCCAATTGGCCGAGGCTTTGTTCCAGCAGATCGAGGCTCATCATGTTTCCTTGGGTTGAATCCCGGGAGGGACAGATGAGCGAACTTTGCAGCCGACGTGCCAGAATTAACTGTCTGAAAATTAACGGATAAATATTTACCAGGGTGATTCTCACCCTGGCTGCAAGGGGTCAAACGAACCCTGGAGGGTAATCACTACCATGCTGCGTGAAAGCCTGGCCGCCGACCTGATCGTCGAGTTGCCCAATGCCGTTCGATTGCAACGCCTGGTACAGACCCTGCGCGAATACTTCAACAGTGGCGCCGTAGGCTTGTTGCGCCTGGACGATGACAGCCTCAGGCCTGTCGCCACCGTAGGCCTGGTGCATGAGGCGCTCGGCCGTCGGTTCGTGATCGCCCAGCATCCGCGCCTGGCGGCGATCATGGCGTCGCGCGAACCCACCTGGTTCGAGCCCGACAGCCGCTTGCCCGACCCTTATGACGGCTTGCTCGATAACCACGTCGGCGAACCGCTGCCGGTGCACGACTGCATGGGCGTGAGCCTGTACGTGGAAGGGCGGCTCTGGGGCGCGATCACCCTGGATGCGCTGCATGCTGGCACCTTCGACAGCCGCGCAAGGGAAGAACTCAAACGGTGCACCTTGCAGATCGAAGCGGCGGTGCGGGTGACCCGGCTCGAGCAGGAAAACCGCAGCCTGCGCGCCTCGCGCAGTGATCTGCCGGATGTCCGTCGGCCGGCCGAGGAGGGCGAGATCCTTGGGCGCAGCGAGGTGCTGGATCAACTGCTCAACGAGCTGGACGTATTGGCCGACTCCGAACTGCCGGTGCTGTTGCTGGGAGAAACCGGTGTCGGCAAGGAGTTGTTTGCGCGTCGTTTGCATCGCTTGTCCCGGCGCAGTCACAAGCCGCTGGTGCAGGTCAATTGCGCAGCCTTGCCCGAGTCCCTGGCCGAAAGCGAACTGTTCGGCCACGTCAAAGGGGCATTCTCCGGCGCTACGACCGACCGCGCCGGGCGTTTCGACGCGGCCAATGGCGGCACGCTGTTTCTCGACGAGGTGGGTGAATTGCCGTTGAGTGTGCAGGCCAAGTTGCTGCGCACCCTGCAAAACGGCGAGATCCAGCGCCTGGGTGCTGACAAGCCGCTGCACGTCGATGTGCGGATCATCGCCGCCACCAACCGCCACCTGCCGGACAGCATTCGCGATGGGCTATTTCGCGCCGACCTGTATCACCGGCTCTCAGTCTACCCGGTGCCGATCCCGCCGTTGCGCGAACGCGGTAGCGATGTGCTGATGCTCGCCGGGCATTTCCTCGAGTTGAACCGCACGCGCCTGGGCTTGCGCGGCTTGCGCCTGTCACCGGCCGCTGAACAGGCGCTGCTGGCGTACTCCTGGCCGGGCAATGTGCGGGAGCTGGAGCACGTGATCAGTCGCGCGGCGTTGAAGCAACTCAGCCGCGGGGCCAGTCGCAGCCTGATCATGACCCTGGAGCCGCAGGTGCTGGACCTGGACGTCAGTGCCAGCGGATCCACGACCCACGCGACACTTGAACAGTCTCCAGAGGTCGCCGATGTACCATTCCAGCCGCTGAATGAAGCTGTCGACACTTGCCAGCGCCAGGCGATCCTCAAGGCCCTGGAGCATTGCGGGCAGAACTGGGCCGGTGCGGCGCGGCTGCTGGAGGTCGACCCGAGCAACCTGCATAAACTGGCGCGGCGGTTGGGGCTCAAGTAGCGGTCTGTCTGTCACGACCGAGCCGCCTTCATCGCGAGCAAGCTCGCTCCCACATTCGTCCTGTGGCGTTCACAAAACCCTGTGGGAGCGAGCTTGCTCGCGATGAAGGCGGTAAATTCAACACAGGAATCAGCATTGACAACGATCAAGGTCGGCTCAGGCGGCCAGGCGCAGACTGGGCCAAACCTATCGGGAGATCACCGCCATGCCCCTTTCCCTGGCCAAAATGCGCCGCCAGTACACCCTCGATGGCCTGGATGAAACCCATGTCCCGGACGATCCGATGGTTCTGTTCGGGTTATGGATGCAACAAGCCCGCGACACCGAAAGCCCGCCGGTGGAAGCCAACAGCATGACCCTGGCGACCGTGGACGAGCAGGGCCGGCCGCACTGTCGGGTGCTGCTGCTCAAGGGGTTCAGCGATGAAGGTTTCACATTTTTCGGCAATTACGACAGTGGCAAGGGGCGGGACCTAACGATCAATCCGTGGGCGGCCATGACCTTTTTCTGGCCGGGACTGGAGCGGCAAGTGCGGGTTGAAGGGCAGGTTCACAAGCTCGATTCCGGGCTATCGGATGCCTATTTCATTTCCCGCCCCCTGGCCAGTCGTCTTGGTGCCTGGGCCTCGCCGCAAAGCCGTGAGCTGGAGGATCGGGCCGCCCTTGAGGCGTTGCTGACGCAGACCGAACGACGGTTTATCAATCAGCCAGTGCCGCGTCCCGAACACTGGGGCGGCTACTGCCTGAGGCCTGAACGGCTGGAGTTCTGGCAAGGCCGCGCCGACCGTCTGCACGATCGCCTCGACTACCGCCTGCAAGAAGGCGTCTGGCAGCGTAGCCGCCTGGCACCGTAAACGCCGAGGGAGGTACCTCTATCGGGGAATAGGCCCGGCCCCGATTGCGGTTCAGGCTGGGCCATCTTTTTTTAAAGGACGGCTGACCATGGCCCATCTGACGCAACGCCACTTTCAACCGCTGAATATTGCGGTGCTGACCATCAGCGATACCCGTAGCTTCGAAACCGATACCTCCGGGCAGACCCTCGCCGATCTGCTGCAAACCGCCGGGCATGTGCTGATCGACCGTGGGCTGGTGAAGGACGATATCTACCAGATCCGCGCCCAGGTCTCGCAGTGGATCGCCGCCCCTGAAGTGCAAGTGGTGCTGATGACCGGCGGCACCGGTTTTACCCCCCGCGATAACACCCCCCAGGCGGTGCTGCCGCTGCTGGACAAGCAGGTGGACGGGTTCGGCGAACTGTTCCGGCAGGTGTCACTGGCAGAGATCGGCATGTCCAGCCTGCAATCACGGGCATTGGCGGGTATGAGCAACGGCGTATTGGTGTGCTGCCTGCCGGGTTCGCCGGGCGCGTGTCGCACCGGTTGGGAACAGATCCTGGTCGGTCAACTGGACAGCCGCACCGGCCCGTGCAACTTCACTCCCCACCTCAAGCCGCAGCCCGGCGTTGTCGTTGAGCCTTGCGGGACGCGCTCATGAGCAGCGGCGCGTGTGGCAGCGTCTGTGAGAGCGGCGCGCTGATGCCGGTGGATGAAGCCATCCGCTACCTGCTGGATCAGGCACCGCTGCCGCCTCCGGTGCAACGGGTGGCGCTGGACCAGGCCTTGGGCCGGGTGCTGGCGACAGACATCCGCAGCCCCATGAACTTGCCTGCGTGGGACAACAGCGCCATGGACGGTTATGCCCTGCGGGCCGCTGACCTGCCAGCCGCCGGAGGTTATCTGACCCTGGCCGGACGCATTGCCGCCGGACAGGCATCCAATAATCCGCTGCAGCCCGGGCAGGCGGTACGGATTTTCACGGGCGCGCCGCTGCCGCCGGGGGCAGACACCGTGGTGCCCCAGGAAAGCTGTCGGGTAGCAGGTGAGCGGGTCTGGTTGCCACCGGTCAATGACGGCGACCATGTGCGCAAGGAAGGCGAGGAAGTGCGCCGAGGAGACCTGTTGCTTCGTGCCGGCAAGCGCTTGCGGGCCCAGGAGCTGGGGTTGCTGGCCGGTGCCGGGATTGCGCGAATGGAGGTCTATCGGCCGTTGCAGGTCGGTCTGCTCAGCAGCGGCGATGAACTGCGCGAACCGGGCGAAGCGTTGGCGCCGGGGCAGATCTACAACAGCAATCGCCATAGCCTCGCGGCACTGCTGCGCGGCTGGGGCATGGAGGTGCATGACTACGGCGCCATGCCCGACAAGCTGCTCGCCAGTCGCCAGGCCTTGAGCCTGGCGGCGGCCGAGTGTGACGTGCTGCTGACCTCCGGCGGCGTTTCGGTGGGCGAGGAGGATCACCTCAAACAAGCCATCGAAGCGCTGGGCAGCGTCGACCTGTGGCGCCTGGCAATCCAGCCGGGCAAACCGCTGGCCTTTGGCGAAGTCGCCGGCAAACCCTGGATCGGTTTGCCAGGTAACCCATCGGCGGCGCTGATTACCGCATTGATTGTCGTGCGCCCGTTCCTGTTCCGAGCCCAAGGCATGGACGAAGTATTGCCGGTCCCGTTGCAGTTGCCCGCCGGCTTTGACTGGCCCAAGCCCAACCGGCGGCGGCAGTACCTGCGGGCGAAACTGGTCCCCGGTGCCGATGGTTCGCTGTGTGTCGAGCTGCATCCCCAGCAAAGTTCGGCCATGTTGGCTGCCGCATGCTGGGCCGACGGTCTGGCCGTGGTCGAGTGCCAGGCGCACGTGCGCATGCACGACAAGGTGATGTACTTGCCGTTCGCGAGCCTGATGCATTAACGGCAATTGATTGTCGTCAAGGTCGCCGCCGATGAGCTGACTAGACTGGCGGCGCTCCGAGTTTTCTCATGAGGATGCCCCATGCAACTGGTTTGCCCGGCAGGGAATCTGCCTGCCCTCAAAGCGGCGGTGCGCCAAGGCGCCGATGCCGTCTATGTCGGCTTTCGCGATGACACCAACGCCCGGCATTTCGCCGGGCTGAACATGGACGACAAACAGTTCGACGCGGCGGTCGCGCACATCCGCCAGCACCAACGCAAACTCTATGTGGCGGTCAACACCTACCCACAACCCAAGGGCTGGGAGCGTTGGCAGCGCGCGGTGGATCGCGCCGCCGATCTGGGCGTCGACGCCCTGATCGCCGCCGACCCCGGGGTGCTCGGCTACGCCAGCCAGCGCCACCCACAACTGGCCCTGCATCTTTCGGTACAAGGTTCGGCGACCCATGCCGCGGCGCTGGCTTTTTACGCCGAGCGCTACGGCATTCGGCGTGCGGTGCTGCCACGGGTGCTGTCCCTGGCCCAGGTGCGGCAGGTAGTAGCAGCGAGCCCAGTGCCGATCGAAGTCTTCGGTTTCGGCAGCCTGTGCATCATGGCCGAGGGCCGTTGTCACTTGTCCTCTTACATCACCGGTGAGTCGCCGAACCTGTGCGGCGTGTGCTCACCGGCCAAGGCAGTGCGCTGGAGCGAAGACGCCGACGGCCTGAGCGCACGCTTGAGCGAGGTGCTGATCGATCGCTACACCCCTGACGAGCCGGCCGGTTACCCGACCCTGTGCAAGGGCCGCTTCCTGGTCGGCGGCAAGCGCTTCCATGCCCTGGAAGAACCCACCAGCCTCGACACCCTGGACCTGCTGCCGGAGCTGGCGGCCATCGGCGTCGAGGCAGTGAAGATTGAGGGCCGCCAGCGCAGCCCGGCCTACGTTGAACAAGTGACCCGGGTCTGGCGCGCCGCACTGGATGCCCACCGGGCTGCGCCGCAACGATTCCGGGTGCGGGAAGAATGGCGCCAGGTGTTGGCCGGTTTGTCGGAAGGCAGCCAGACCACCCTGGGCGCTTACCATCGATCATGGCAATGAGGGAGGCCAGATGAAACTCAGCCTGGGACCGGTCCTGTTTTACTGGGACAAAGCGCAACTGGGGAATTTCTACGCCGAGATGTCGGCCTTGCCGCTGGATGTGATTTACCTGGGGGAAACCGTGTGCTCAAAGCGCCGGGCATTCTCCCTGGATCAATGGCTGGGCCTGGGGCGCGAACTGCAAGCGTGCAGCCAGGCACAGATTGTGTTGTCGAGCCTGACGCTGATCGAAGCGGCCTCGGAGCTGTCATCCTTGCGTCGGCTGTGTGACAACGGCCAATTGTTGGTGGAAGCCAATGACATGGGCGCGGTGCAGTTTCTCGCTGAACGCAAGTTGCCTTTCGTGGGCGGCCCGGCGTTGAACCTGTACAACGGCCATGCGCTGGGGCAATTGCTCGACAGCGGCATGATTCGCTGGGTGCCACCTGTGGAATGCTCGGCGGCGCTGATCGGCGATGTGCTGGAGCAGGTGCGGGAAATGGAACGCGAGGTCCCCGAGGTGGAGATTTTTGCCTACGGCCACTTGCCCCTGGCTTATTCGGCACGCTGCTTCACCGCCCGGGCCGAAAACCGGCCCAAGGACGACTGTCAGTTCTGTTGCATCAACTATCCCGACGGCCTGGCGTTGAGCAGTCAGGAGGGCCAGCAACTGTTCACCCTCAATGGCATTCAGACGATGTCCGGTGAGGTGACCAATCTGTTGGCCGATTACCCCGCGCTGATGGCCAGTGGCGCCGACGTGCTGCGTCTGAGCCCGCGCGCCCAGGGCATGGCCGAGGTGGTCAGGGCCTTCGACAACGTTCGCCAGGGCGAGGCACCACCGCTGTTTGTGGCCGGTTGCAACGGCTATTGGCACGGTCATGCCGGTATGTTGAAAGTTGAGGAGGCGGGCCTGTGCTGAGTCGAAAAAAATGGTTGCTCAAAGGCGCTGACCGGGTGCTCCCGCTGGTGGGCAAGGTGCCCTTTGTCGTACAGCGCCTGGCGTTGCAGCAGGCGCTCAACCGTTGCCTGGCCGAGCCGCTGCGCGATGGCGGGTTCGAGGTGTTGCGCGGGCGTTGGCTATGCCTGCGGGTACCGGACCTGAAGTTGTGCTGGTACCTGACGCTGTCGCGGGACGGACTGCGCATTGCCGAACAAGCCGAAGCCCAGGTCAGCATCAGCGGTAACTGGCGTGAATTTCTCTTGCTCGCCAGTCGGCAGGAAGATCCCGACACGTTGTTCTTCCGGCGACGCCTGGTGATTGAGGGCGACACCGAATTGGGGCTGGCGCTGAAGAACCTGATCGACAGCCTCGACCCGGAGGTCTTGCCGCCCTGGTTATGGCGCAATCTGGAACGGGCGGGCAAGGGATTGGCGGCGGCCTGATGAAAGCTCCAGGCTCACTGCCCCTGGTGTACTCCTGTTCCGGTTGTTCCAACGTGGCGCAACTGGCCAACACCGTCGCCCTGCGCCTGGACCGCGCCGGCCTGGCCGAGATGTCCTGCATCGTCGGGGTCGGCGGGCATGTGCCGGCACTGGTCAACAAAGCGCGCTCGGGGCGGCGGATCATCGCGCTGGACGGTTGTCCGTTGCAGTGCGTTCAGGCGTGTTTGCAGCAGCATGATCTGGAAGCGGATGTGCATGTGATTTTGAGCCAGTTGGGCTGGCGCAAGCGTTTCGGCGTCGATTGCACGCAAGAGGAGGGGGACGCGTTGTTTGAGCGGTTGTTACCGATGATGGGTGTCGATTAAAGACGCTGGCGCAAACACCCACCCTGTGGCGAGGGAGCTTGCTCCCGCTGGGGGCGAAGCCCCCCCAAGGATTGTCACTGCGGTGGGTCAGGTTGATTGCATTCGGTTTCTTTGGGGCTGCTGCGCAACCCAGCGGGAGCAAGCTCCCTCGCCACAGGGGCTTGTTAGCACTTCGCTGCATTATTGCTGATAAGCGTCCAGCTCATCTTCGGCCAGGATGCGAATGTTGCGCCGCTCCATGGCAATCAGGCCACCGTCTACCAGGCGATGGAGAATGCGCGAAAAAGTCTCTGGCTGGATTCCCAGCTTGGAGGCCACCAGGCGTTTGGACACCTGTAGCACCACCTGACCGTCGCGCGGGTCGCGTTCCTGAAGCAGAAAATTGATGACCCGCCGGCTGGCGCTGGCCAGGGTCAGGTTGTCGATGTCCTTGAGGCGCTGGTGCAAATGGATACTCATGCTCGCCAGGATCGCCAGGCAGACCTTCGGCTGGTCTTCCAGGGCCTTGCGGTAATGAGTGCCTTCGATACTCACCAGTACGCTGTCCTTGAGCGCCGACGCACTGACCGGGTAGCACCGGGCCTGGCTGAACAGCAGAGCCTCGGCGAAGGTCTGCCCAGGCTGGATGATTTCCACCAGGTTTTCCTGGCCTTCACCGGTGACCCGGAACAGCTTGATCTGACCGCTGACCAGCAGGAAAAACCGCTTGGCCGGGTCGCCCTGGTGCATGAGCGTGCTGTTGCACTCCAGGCGTTTGAGCACGGCCAGGTTGCACACGTCTTCGAAGACCCGCTCCGGTAACTGGCTGAACAGGTGATGACGACGCAACAGTAAAACGATGGAAGGATGAGTCAGCATGGCGTACCTCCGCGTGCCGTCATGGTAGAACCCCACGCGCCCCCGGCCTATGCCTCCGCAGGCCTACCTCGGAAGAGGGAGGTGCGTCCCCGCTCAAACACAAACCCTGTGGGAGCGAGCCTCCTCGCGATAGCGGAGGGTCAGCTTGCAGGGATGTTGAATGTGCCGCCGTCATCGCGAGCAGGCTCGCTCCCACAGTTTTTTCGAGTCGTGCGCAGGCGCTGTATTCGCCTGAAACACCCTGTGGAAGCAAAGCTTGCTCGCGGTAGCGGAGGGTCAGCTTGCAGGGATGTTGAATGTGCCGCCGTCATCGCGAGCAAGCTCGCTCCCACAGGAGGTGTGGTTTGCCGGGCTAGCCCACTCCGCGCAGATGCTCCATGGCCCACACGGCGGCTTCGACCCGTGAGCGCAACCCCAGTTTGTGCAGCAGGTTCTTCACATGGACCTTGACCGTGCCTTCGGTGATGCCCAGCTTGTGGCCGATGACTTTGTTGCTGCAGCCGCCGGCGATGGTCTTGAGCACCTGGCGTTCGCGTTCGGTCAGTTCCACGTCGGCCTGGCGGGGAGGGGAGCGCAAGGCCTGGGCCATGACGCGGGTCAGGCCGGGGCTGATCACCAGCGCGCCGTTGAGGGCATCGCGGATGTACTGCACCAGCAACTCCGGCTCCATGTCCTTGAGCAGGTAACCGTTGGCATCCAGGCGCAGGGCATCGCGAATGTCGTCCTCGGCGTCGGATACGGTGAACAGCAATACCTTGCCGGTGTAATGCATGGCCCGCAGCCGGCGCAGGGTTTCGATGCCGTTCATTTGCGGCATGTTGTTGTCCAGCAGGACCAGGTCAGGTTTGAGCGGTTCGATCAGGGTCAGGGCTTCTTCGCCGTGGCTGGCTTCGCCGACGATGTGCAAGTCGTCTTCGAGTTCGAGCATTTGGCGGATCCCTCGACGCATCATTGGATGGTCGTCGACCAGCAGGAGGGTGTGACGCAGGGGGGCGTTCATGTTGCGAGACCTTCGCTGTGTTGGCCCAGGAATTCCGGTTGGAAGTGCACCTGGATACGGGTGCCCTGGGGCGTTCGGGAGATAATTTGCAGTTGGCCGCGCAAGCTGCGGGCCCGTTCGTTCATGATGTTCAGGCCGTGGTGTTCGCGCTGGTCCACTTCGCCACTGAAGCCCCGGCCATCGTCTTCGACCGACAGTCGCACGGTTTCGCCTTCCTGGCGCAGTTCGAGCCAGGCGTTCTCTGCGTGGGCATGGCGCAGGCAGTTGGAGAGCGCCTCGCGGGTGATCTGCAGGATATGGATCTGCTCACTGGCCGACAGCTCGAAGGCCAGGGTGTCGACGAACAGATGCACCCGGAAATCGCCCCGGCGGGAGAATTCTTCAGCGGTGTCCTTGAGTTCCTGGACCAGCCCGTCGTCGTGGATCTGCAAGCGGAACGTGGTGAGCAGCTCGCGCAACTGCCGGTAGGCATTGTTCAGGCCTTCGCGCAGTTCGGCGGTGACGGTTTCCAGGGTTTGCACCGGTTCGCCGCGACGCATCAGGGTTTGCATGCGGCTGACTTGCAGCTTCATGTACGACAAGGCCTGGGCCAGGGAGTCATGCAGTTCGCGGGCGATGATCGTGCGCTCATCGAGCAACAGCAGGCGATGGTCCTGTTCGCGCTGGCGCTTGAGAGACAGCGAGGTGCCGATCAGGTTTGCCAGGGCCTGGATCAGTGCGGTTTCCCAGGGTTGCGCCGCGTGACCGTCGACAAAATGCGCCTTGAGTTCACCCAGTTCCGCGCCCTGGTTACTGATGCTGAACGTCTGCGGCCGGGCGCTGTGGTGTTTCTGGCAGGTGGCGCAATCGCTGCTGGCGCAGACCTCGCGGCTGTTGGCCCCATGCAGCGACAGCAGTTGCCGGGCGGGCGCCTGCAACTGGCCTTGCAGACACAGCGACAGGCGCAGGCCCGGCAGTCGCTGCTGGAACCGGCTGATCAGTTCATCCAGCCCTTCGGCATTGGCCTGCCGCGTGGCCAGGCTGCGGCTGCTCTGGTACAGCAGCTCCAGGGCGGCATTGGCCTGTTGCAGGTTCAGGGTCTTTTGCTGGACCTGATTCTCCAGGGTGCGATGGGATTGCTCGATGGTCTCGGCCATGGTGTTGAAGCTGGTCGCCAGTTGGCCCAGTTCATCCTCTGACTGATGGTTGACCCGCACCTGGAATTCGCCACGGCGAAAGCGCTGGGTGGCGTCCACCAGTTCCTGCAAGGGCGTGACCACGCCGTACTGCAATTCATACAGACCGATCAGCAGGATGATCATGGTGGTGAACAGCGCCATGCCCTGGATCGTCTGTTGCCAGGCTTGCTTGTGCTCGCTCTGGCGTTGCAACAGGGTGACGAACTGGTCCAGTTGCGCAACGAAGGAAGCGGCACTGGCCTGGAAGAACGCCGAATCGCCGCGTTCGATCGCCGGGCGCAAGGTCTGGTTCCAACGCTGCATGAGGCTCTGATAACTCTGATGCAGGGAGGTCGCCGGTCCGTCTTCCAGCACGGCGCGCAAGGACGGGCTTTCGAGACGTCGTTGCAGGCTGTCGATGATCGCCGGGACATCGTCGCTGGCCCCGGCTGCCAGTTTCCAGCTCAGGTGATAGGTCTCCATACGCACCGAACCGGCGGTGTTGATGGCGGCCGCGTCGCCCTGGCTGAACCAGGCAATCAGACCTGCGCTCAAGGAACTGGCCAGGGCGAGGATGGCGATCAGGATCACCGCCAGCCCGGCGCGAGCGGGCAGGGAACTGCGCAGCCACCGCATCATCGAGACTGGCCCTGGAGGAAATTCTGCAAACCGAACATGGGGACGCCCTGGCGTTGGGGGGGTATAGCAGCCGATCCCGGGCGCACTACCTCTAAAGAGTTGTCGGCCGCTACGTTTCGATAAAAGCCACGGCCGAAATGTTCAAAGCCTTGATAAATAAAGGTTCTTATCAACTTCAGGCTCTACCCCCTAAGAGGTAGACGGGCCCAGCATAGGCCAGTACCGCCGGGACGCACGTTGACCCAGGTCAAGTTTTTACGGGGTACGCATCACTAGGCTGCGCTCATCGAACTGACGGGGAGTGCATCGAGATGCGAGCGCAAGTGCAACAAGGGTTGGTACTGGGGATGAGTACCCTGGCCTTCACCGTGTGCTTCATGGTCTGGATGATGTTTGCCGTGCTCGGTGTTCCGATCAAGGAAATGCTGGCGCTCAACGAAACCCAATTCGGTCTGCTGGCCGCCACGCCGGTGCTGACCGGTTCCCTGGTGCGCTTGCCCCTGGGCCTGCTGACCGACCGCTTCGGCGGGCGCATCGTGTTCTTCCTGCTGATGCTCTCCTGTGTGCTGCCGTTGTACCTGATCACCCTGGCCACGGCTTTCTGGCAGTTCCTGGTGCTGGGCCTGTTTGTCGGGCTGGCCGGTGGATCGTTCTCGGTGGGCATCGCTTATGTGGCCAAGTGGTTCGACAAGCAGAATCAAGGCTTCGCCATGGGTGTGTTCGGCGCGGGCAACGCCGGCGCCGCGCTGACCAAATTCCTCGCTCCGGCCTTGATCGCCTTCGGTTCCTGGCACCTGGTGCCGAAGGTGTTCAGCGCCATTCTGTTCATCACCGCGCTGCTGTTCTGGTTTCTCACAACCGAGAAGAAGGAGCACAGCGGCACCGGCGGCGCCACGTTGCGCGAGCAACTGAAAACCCTGAAAGAACCAGCGGTGTGGCGCTACTGCCAGTACTACTCGATCGTGTTCGGCGGCTATGTAGCCCTGGCCCTGTGGATGACCAAGTACTACGTGCAGGAATACGGCTTCAGCCTGCAAAGCGCGGCGCTGCTGGCGGCCTGCTTCTCCCTGCCCGGTGGCGTATTGCGGGCCGTCGGTGGCTGGATGTCCGACCGCTGGGGCGCCCAGAGCGTGACCTGGTGGGTGTTGTGGGTCAGCTGGATCTGCCTGTTCCTGCTCTCGTACCCACAGACCCAACTGCAAGTGCAGACCGTCAACGGCACCGTGGATTTTCACATCGGCCTCAACGCCACGCTGTTCACCGTGCTGCTGTTCGTGATGGGCATCGCCTTCGCGTTCGGCAAGGCCTCGGTCTTCAAGTACATCGCCAACGACTACCCGAAAAACATGGGCGCGGTGTCCGGCATCGTCGGCCTGGCCGGCGGCCTGGGCGGGTTCGTGTTGCCGATCATGTTCGGCGCCCTGGTGGACCTCACCGGCGTGCGCTCGTCCTGCTTCATGTTGATGTACGGCGTGGTCTGGGTCTCCCTGACCTGGATGTACTTCAGCGAAGTTCGCAAGCGCCCGCTGCTGGGTAAACAGCCGCCGGCCAGCCAATCCCCGTTTTCCAGCATTGCCCAAGGAGAAGAACATGTCCGTTCTGCAAACGCCTGAAAAGGGCCCGGTCATTCATGACTGGCGTCCGGAAGACCCCGCGTTCTGGGGCAAGAGTGGCAAACAGACTGCCCGGCGTAACCTGTGGATTTCCATCCCGGCGCTGCTGTTGGCCTTCGCGGTGTGGATGGTCTGGAGCACGGTGATCGTGCGCCTGAACGCCATCGGTTTCAGTTTCAGCACCGATCAGTTGTTCTGGCTCGCGGCGTTGCCGGGCCTGTCGGGCGCGACCTTGCGCATCTTCTATTCGTTCATGGTGCCGATCTTCGGCGGTCGTCGCTGGACGGCCCTGAGCACTGCGTCGCTGCTGTTGCCGGCGCTGTGGATGGGCTTTGCCGTGCAGGATCCGGCCACGCCTTACAGCGTGTTCGTGCTGATCGCGCTGCTCTGCGGCTTTGGCGGCGGTAACTTCGCCTCGAGCATGTCCAACATCAGCTTCTTTTACCCCAAGTCCCAGCAGGGCACGGCCCTGGGCCTGAACGCCGGGCTGGGCAACCTGGGCGTGTCGGTGATGCAGTTCAGCGTGCCGCTGGTGATTTCCTTCGGCGTGTTCGGCTTCATGGGCGGCCAGCCGCAGGTACTGGCTGACGGCAGCTCGCTGTGGCTGCAAAACGCCGGTTTTATCTGGGTGCCGTTCATCCTCGCCGTGACCGTGATTGCCTGGTTCGGCATGAACGACCTGTCCAGCGCCCGCGCTTCGTTCAGTGAGCAGGCAGTGATTTTCAAGCGCAAGCACAACTGGCTGATGTGCTGGTTGTACCTGGCGACCTTCGGCTCGTTCATCGGCTTCTCCGCCGCGTTTCCGCTGCTGATCAAAACCTCGTTCCCGGAAGTCATCGCCCTGAAATTCGCTTTCCTCGGTCCGCTGGTCGGTGCCCTGGTGCGGCCACTGGGTGGCTGGCTGGCGGACAAGCTCGGCGGCGCGAAGGTTACGTTGTGGAACTTCGTGCTGATGATCGCGATGGTGTTCGGGGTCCTTCATTTCCTGCCCCAAGGCGGCCAGGGCGGCAGCTTCTACGGCTTCCTGGGGATGTTCATGTTGCTGTTCGTCACCACTGGCGTGGGCAACGGTTCGACCTTCCGCATGATCCCGGTGATCTTCCGCACCCTGCATGAAAAAGCCAGCCGCGGCCAAAAGCCCGAGCTACGCGAACAAGCACTCAAGAACGCCGGCAAGGAATCGGCCGCAGTGCTGGGTTTCAGCTCGGCCATGGGCGCCTTCGGCGCGTTCTTCATCCCCAAATCATTCGGCACTTCGATGGCCCTGACCGGCGGCCCGGAGATGGCCTTCTACATGTTCGTCGGCTTTTACCTGAGCTGCATCGTGGTGACCTGGTGGTGGTATGCCCGCAAGGGCGCCGCAACACCGTGCTAAGCCGAACCTAAACCTGCGTGGGCGGGGCGCAGACCCCGCGGAGCAAGCCTGAGAGGAACACACTGTGAGTCATTTACTGGATCAACTGCGGTTTTTCAACCGCAAGCAAGGCGAGTTTTCCGAGGGGCACGGCGAGACCCGCAAGGAGTCCCGCGACTGGGAGAACGTCTACCGCAACCGCTGGCAGTACGACAAGATCGTGCGCTCCACCCATGGGGTGAACTGCACCGGCTCGTGCTCGTGGAAAATCTACGTCAAGAACGGCCTGATCACCTGGGAAACCCAGCAGACCGACTACCCGCGCACCCGTAACGACCTGCCCAACCACGAGCCGCGTGGCTGCCCTCGTGGCGCCAGCTACAGCTGGTACATCTACAGCGCCAACCGGCTCAAGTATCCGAAGATCCGCAAGCCATTGCTCAAGCTGTGGCGCGAAGCCCGGTTGACCCTGCCGCCCGTGGAAGCGTGGGCCAGCATCGTCGAAAACAAGGCCAAGGCCGACTCGTATAAAAGCAAGCGCGGCATGGGCGGTTTCATCCGTTCCAACTGGGAAGAAGTCAACGAGATCATCGCCGCCGCCAACGTCTACACCGTCAAGCAATACGGCCCGGATCGGGTGGTTGGCTTCTCGCCGATCCCGGCGATGTCGATGGTCAGCTACGCCGCGGGTTCGCGTTACCTGTCGCTGATCGGTGGCGTGTGCCTGAGCTTCTACGACTGGTACTGCGACCTGCCGCCAGCCTCACCGATGGTCTGGGGCGAGCAGACCGACGTGCCGGAATCGGCCGACTGGTACAACTCCAACTACATCATTGCCTGGGGCTCCAACGTCCCGCAGACCCGTACCCCCGACGCGCACTTTTTCACCGAGGTGCGTTACAAGGGCACCAAGACCGTGGCGATCACCCCGGACTATTCGGAAGTCGCCAAACTCACCGACCTGTGGCTCAACCCCAAGCAGGGCACCGACGCGGCACTGGCCCAGGCTTTCAACCATGTGATCTTCAAAGAGTTTCACCTGGACAAGCCCAGCGCCTACTTCACCGAGTACGCCAAGCGCTACACCGACCTGCCGGTGCTGGTGATGCTCAAGCCGATGCTCGGCGTGGCGCCGGGCTCCGGCTACCAGCCTGATCGCTTCCTGCGCGCCAGCGACCTGACCAACAACCTCGGCCAGGACAATAACCCAGAGTGGAAAACCATCGCCCTGGATGCCAGCGGTGAACTGGTTTCTCCCCAAGGCTCCATAGGCTATCGCTGGGGCGAAGAGGGCAAATGGAACATCCTGGCCCGTGAAGGCGGCGAGGGCCGTGAGATCGACCTCAAGCTCAGCCTGATTGGCGATGACGTAGCTGAAGTGGCCTTCCCGTATTTTGCCGGTGAAGCCCAGGAGTACTTCCAGCATGTGGCCGGTGACGCGGTGCAGTACCGCCGGGTGCCGGTGCACAACGTGGTGCTGGCCGACGGCAGCGTGGTGAAAGTCGCCACGGTGTTTGACCTGTCGGCGGCCAACCTGGCCATCGACCGTGGCCTGGGCGGCGCCAACGTCGCCAAGGACTACGACGACGCCTCGGTGCCCGGCACCCCGGCCTGGCAGGAGCAGATCACCGGTGTGAGCCGCGAGAAAGCGATCCAGATCGCCCGCGAATTCGCCGACAACGCCGACAAGACCCGTGGCCGTTCGATGATCATCGTCGGCGCGGCGATGAACCACTGGTACCACATGGACATGAACTACCGTGGGCTGATCAACATGCTCATGCTGTGTGGTTGTGTCGGCCAGACCGGCGGCGGTTGGGCCCACTATGTCGGCCAGGAAAAACTCCGTCCGCAATGTGGCTGGCTGCCCCTGGCCTTCGGCCTGGACTGGAACCGTCCGCCACGGCAGATGAACGGCACCAGCTTCTTCTACGGCCACAGCTCGCAATGGCGCCACGAGAAGATGAGCATGCACGACGTGCTGTCGCCTCTGGCGGATAAGTCGCAGTTCCCTGAGCATGCCCTGGACTACAACATCCGCGCCGAACGCGCCGGCTGGTTGCCCAGCGCGCCACAATTGAACACCAACCCGCTGAACATTTGCCGCGATGCTGCCGCCGCCGGCATGGACCCGAAAGACTACGTGGTCAAGTCCTGGCAGGACGGCAGCCTGCGGTTTGCCTGCGAACAACCCGACAGCCCGGAAAACTTCCCGCGCAACATGTTCATCTGGCGCTCCAACCTGCTGGGCTCCTCGGGCAAAGGCCACGAGTACATGCTCAAGTACCTGCTGGGCACCAAGAACGGCGTGATGAACGAAGACATCGGCTTTGGTGGCGAATCCAAGCCGACCGAGGCTGAATGGGTCGACAACGGTGCCATCGGCAAACTGGACCTGGTGACCACCCTGGACTTCCGCATGTCCTCGACCTGCGTGTATTCCGACATCGTCTTGCCGACCGCGACCTGGTACGAAAAAGACGACATGAACACCTCGGACATGCACCCGTTCATTCACCCGCTGTCAGCGGCTATCGACCCGGCCTGGGAATCGCGTTCGGACTGGGAAATCTACAAGGGCATCGCCAAGGCGTTCTCCGTCATGTCGGTCGGGCACCTGGGTGTCGAGAAAGACCTGGTCACCGTGCCGTTGATGCATGACAGCGTCGGTGAACTGGCCCAGCCGTTTGGCGGCACTGACTGGAAAAGCGCCGGCGTGGCGCCGCAACCGGGCAAGAACGCACCGAACCTGCAAGTGGTGGAGCGCGATTACCCCAACATCTACAAGCAGTTCACCTCCCTGGGCCCGATGCTGGAGAAGCTCGGCAATGGCGGCAAGGGCATCAACTGGAACACCGACGATGAAGTGAAATTCCTCGGTGAGCTCAATCACCATGAAGTCGACGCCGGTATCAGCCAGGGTCGGCCGAAGATCGACAGCGCCATTGACGCGGCCGAAGTGATTCTGTCCCTGGCCCCGGAAACCAACGGCCAGGTGGCCGTCAAGGCCTGGGCGGCCCTGTCGAAATTCACCGGCATCGATCACAGCCACCTGGCGCTGTCCAAGGCCCACGAGGCGATTCGCTTCCGCGACATCCAGGCGCAGCCGCGCAAGATCATTTCCAGCCCGACCTGGTCTGGCCTGGAAGACGATCACGTCAGCTACAACGCCGGCTACACCAACGTTCACGAAGCGATTCCATGGCGCACCATCACCGGCCGCCAGCAGTTTTACCAGGATCACCCGTGGATGCAGGCGTTCGGCGAGCAACTGATGAGTTATCGGCCGCCGGTCAACACCCGCACCATCGAAGGCGTGAAGGGCAAGCGCAGCAATGGCGAGACCGAAATCGTCCTGAACTGGATCACCCCGCACCAGAAGTGGGGCATCCACAGCACCTACAGCGACAACTTGCTGATGCTCACCTTGAGCCGCGGCGGGCCGATCGTCTGGCTCTCGGAAATCGACGCCAAGCGCGCCGGTATCGAGGACAACGACTGGATTGAATGCTTCAACGTCAACGGTGCGCTGACCGCCCGTGCGGTGGTCAGCCAGCGGGTCAAGGAAGGCATGGTGATGATGTACCACGCCCAGGAACGGATCGTGAACGTGCCCGGCTCGGAAACCACCAAGACCCGTGGCGGCCACCACAACTCGGTGACCCGCGTGGTGCTCAAGCCCACTCACATGATCGGTGGCTACGCGCAACAGGCCTACGGTTTCAACTATTACGGCACGGTCGGTTGCAACCGCGACGAGTTCGTCGTGGTGCGCAAGATGTCCAAGGTCGATTGGCTCGACGGTTCCAGTGGCGATGATCTGCCGCGTCCACTGCCAACCGATATCGAGGAGAACTGAGATGAAAATTCGCTCACAAATCGGCATGGTCCTGAACCTGGACAAATGCATCGGCTGTCACACCTGCTCGATTACCTGCAAGAACGTCTGGACCAGCCGCGAAGGCATGGAATACGCCTGGTTCAACAACGTCGAATCCAAGCCTGGCATCGGTTACCCCAAAGAGTGGGAAAACCAGGACAAGTGGAAGGGCGGCTGGATCCGTAACGCCGACGGTTCGATCAACCCACGCATCGGCGGCAAGTTCCGCGTGCTGGCGAACATCTTCGCCAACCCGGACTTGCCGAGCCTGGACGATTACTACGAACCGTTCGACTTCGACTACCAGCACCTGCACACCGCGCCTTTGGGCGAGCATCAGCCCACCGCACGGCCGCGCTCTCTGGTGTCCGGCAAGCGCATGGAGAAAATCGAGTGGGGCCCGAACTGGGAGGAGATCCTTGGCACCGAGTTTGCCAAGCGGCGCAAGGACAAGAACTTCGACCAGATCCAGGCGGACATTTACGGCGAGTACGAAAACACCTTCATGATGTACCTGCCGCGCCTGTGCGAGCACTGCCTGAACCCGGCGTGCGCGGCGTCCTGCCCGAGCGGGGCGATCTACAAGCGCGAGGAGGACGGCATCGTCCTGATTGACCAGGAGAAATGCCGCGGCTGGCGCATGTGCATCAGCGGCTGCCCGTACAAGAAAATCTATTTCAACTGGAAGAGCGGCAAATCGGAGAAATGCATTTTCTGCTACCCGCGCATCGAAGCCGGGATGCCGACGGTTTGCGCTGAAACCTGCGTCGGCCGCATCCGCTACCTCGGAGTGTTGCTATATGACGCCGACCGCATCAGCGAAGTGGCGAGCACCGCCAACGAGCACGATCTGTATGAGAAACAACTGGAGATCTTCCTCGACCCGAACGACCCGGCGGTGATTCGCCAGGCCCTGGCCGACGGCGTGCCGCAGTCGGTGATCGACTCGGCGCAACGCTCGCCGGTCTACAAAATGGCCGTGGACTGGAAACTCGCGCTGCCGTTGCACCCGGAATACCGCACCTTGCCAATGGTCTGGTACGTGCCGCCACTGTCGCCGATCCAGAACGCTGCGGCGGCCGGCACCGTGGGCATGAACGGGGTGATCCCGGACGTCGACAGCCTGCGCATTCCGCTGCGCTACCTGGCCAACATGCTCACCGCTGGCGATGAAAAACCGGTCAAGCGCGCCCTCAAGCGCCTGCTGGCGATGCGTGCCTACAAGCGTTCCGAACAGGTGGACGGCGTGCAGGATCTGCAAGTGCTGGCCGATGTCGGCCTGAGCGTGAACCAGGTGGAAGAGATGTACCGCTACCTGGCCATCGCCAACTACGAAGACCGTTTTGTCGTACCAAGCGCCCACCGCGAAGACGCCATGAGCGATGCGTTCGCCGAACGCTCCGGTTGTGGTTTCAGTTTCGGCAGCGGTTGCAGCGGCAGTTCCGACACAAACATGTTCGGCGCCAAGAAGGCCAACCGCCGCGACGTCATCAAAACCGTGCAGTTGTGGGAGGAATGAACATGCGCATTCTCAAGGTGATTTCGTTGCTGCTCGATTATCCGACCGAAACCCTGGTGGCCGGTCGCGACGAGCTGGAGCAAGCGATTGTGCAGGCACGGGAAATCAGCCCGAAGCAGCGCGCTGCGCTGTTCGAGTTGCTGGAACTGATCTGTGGCCAGGACCTGATGGACGGCCAGGAGCACTACGGCGCGCTGTTCGGCCGTGGGCGCTCGTTGTCGCTGCTGCTGTTCGAACACGTCCATGGCGAGTCCCGCGACCGGGGCCAGGCCATGGTGGACATGATGGCCCAGTACGAAGAGGCCGGTTTTGCCATCGGCGTGAAGGAACTGCCCGATTACATCCCGCTGTACCTGGAGTTTCTCTCCACCCGCGAAGACATCGAGGCCCGCGAAGGACTGGCCGATGTGGCGCATCTGCTGGCCTTGCTGGCTGCGCGCCTGGAAGAGCGCGAGAGTGCCTACGCCAGTTGTTTCCGGGCCTTGCTGCAAATCGCCGGGGCCGAGCCCCAGGTGGCGGTGGCCGAGTTGCGTGAGCAGGTCAAGGCCGAGCCACGCGACGACTCCCTCGAAGCCCTGGACAGGATCTGGGAAGAGGAAGCGGTGGATTTCATGAAGGCCGAGCAGCAGGACCGTTGCAGTTCGCTGCCGAGTGCGCCGGGCAAGGCCCGGGACGAAAGCGCGGTGCCGTTGCATTGGGTGGATTTTCAGCATGAAGGACGGGCCGCTGCGCCCGCCGGGGAGGTGGGCAATGTCTAAATGGGATCTGTTGATGTTCGGGGTCTACCCCTATGTCGCCTTGGCGATTTGCCTGATCGGCAGTTGGGCGCGGTTTGACCTGTCCCAGTACACCTGGAAGGCCGGCTCCAGCCAGATGCTGAGCAACCGTGGCATGCGCGTGGCGAGCAACCTGTTCCATGTCGGTGTGTTGTTCGTCCTGGCCGGCCACTTTGTCGGCCTGCTGACGCCGGCGGCGATCTATCACCATGTGTTGAGCACTGAGAACAAACAGTTGCTGGCGATGGTGTCCGGCGGGTTCTTTGGGGTGCTGGGTCTGATCGGTCTGGTGATGCTGCTCAACCGGCGGCTGAGCGACCCGCGAGTGCGCGCCACGTCCAGCACGTCGGACATCCTGGTGTTGGTGGTGCTGCTGGTGCAACTGGTGCTGGGGTTGATGACCATTGTGGCATCCACCGCCCATATGGACGGTTCGGTGATGGTGATGCTGGCCGACTGGGCACAGAACACTGTGCTGTTGCGTCCGGTGGAGGCGGCCGCGGCCATTGCGCCGGTGGGCTTGGTCTACAAGCTTCATGTGGTACTGGGCCTGACCCTGTTCGTGCTGTTCCCGTTCACCCGTCTCGTCCATATCGTCAGTGCGCCGGTCTGGTACCTGGGGCGTCGTTATCAAATCGTGCGGCAGAAGTTCTAAGGAGACGATCATGGCTAGTGGATGCGGATGTGGCGGCGGTAACGGGGGCAGCGGCGGCTGCGGTTCTTCAGCGAAAGCAGCGCCAGTGACCCCGCCGCTCAGCGATATCGAGCCGGCGGGCGCGGTGCAGTTCGAACCGGCCCAGGCCGGGCCGGTGGCCGGTGAGGAAGCCCCGGCACAATTGATTGCCAGCAGTGAGCAGGAGTGGCCGATCATCAGCGTCAACGGGGTGTCGATCACACCCCAGGCGATGGCCCAGGAGCTGCAGTATCACCCGGCTGAGAGCCGCGAGGATGCGGTCTACCAGGCGGCCCGGGCGTTGGTGATCCGGGAGTTGCTTCAGCAACGCATCGCCGAGCTGGGGCTGGCGTTGCAGGTGGGCGCCGGTGAAAACGAAGAGGAGGCGGCCACGCGGCTGTTGCTCGAGCGTGAGGTGCAGGTGCCGCAATGTGATGAGGCGACCTGCCTGCGCTACTACGAAAGCAATCGGGCGCGCTTTCACAGCGCCCCCTTGCTGGCGGTGCGGCACATTCTGCTCGAATGCGCACCGGACGACGCCGAAGCGCGCGACCAGGCTCACGGCCAGGCCGAAACCCTGCTGCAACGCCTGGACGAGTTCCCCGGTAGCTTTGCCGAACTGGCGTTGAACCACTCAGCCTGCCCGTCCAAGGCTCAGGGCGGCTCGCTGGGGCAGATCAGTAAGGGCCAGACCGTGCCCGAACTGGAGCGCCAGTTGTTTGCCTTGCCGGCGGGCCTGGTGGGCAAACCGCTGGAAAGCCGCTACGGCTGGCATGTGATCAGCATCGATCAGCGTGTCGAAGGCCAACCGTTGCCTTATGAGGCGGTGGCGACGGCGATTCGCACCCAGCTGCAACAAGGCGTGTGGCAGAAGGCGCTGGTGCAGTACCTGCAAACCCTGATCGGTGCGGCGGACATTCGCGGCATTCATCTTCAGGGCGCCGACTCGCCGCTGGTGCAGTGAGCACCGGCTCAATCAGGGGACAGACATGAACGCCGTGTTGCAGGACGGATTTGGGCGCCAGATCGACTATCTGCGGATGTCGGTGACCGATCGTTGTGATTTTCGCTGCGTGTATTGCATGGCGAAAAACATGACCTTCCTGCCGCGCCAGCAGGTGTTGACCCTGGAGGAACTGCACCGATTGGCGCGGTTGTTCGTGGGGCTGGGGGTCAAGAAAATCCGCCTGACCGGTGGCGAACCGCTGATCCGTCCGGGCATCGTCGGGTTGTGTCGCGACATCGCGGCATTGCCCGGCCTGCGGGAACTGGTGATGACCAGCAACGGTTCGCAGCTGGGGCGACTGGCCCGGCCGCTGGTCGATGCCGGGGTCAAGCGCATGAACATCAGCCTGGACAGCCTGGATGGCGAGCGTTTTCGGGCGATCACCCGCAACGGCGATCTGGATCAGGTGCTGGCGGGCATTGAAGCGGCGAAGGGCGCAGGGTTCGAGCGGATCAAGCTCAACTGCGTGGTGATGAAAGGGCGCAACTTCGATGAAGTCCCGGCGCTGGTGCAGTACGCCATCGAGCAACGCATCGACATCAGCTTCATCGAGGAAATGCCCTTGGGTGAGGTCGGGCGTTCCCGGGGCGAGTCGTTCTGCTCCAGCGATGAGGTCCGGGCGGTCATTGCCAATCATCACCGGTTGCTCGACAGCACCGAAAACAGCGGCGGCCCGGCGCGTTATGTGCGCCTGGAGCAGCACGCGCAGACCCGGATCGGTTTCATTTCCCCCAATACCCACAACTTTTGCGCCAGTTGCAACCGGGTGCGCATGACCGTTGAAGGGCGGTTGCTGCTGTGCCTGGGACAGGAAGATTCTCTGGACCTGCGCAGTTTGTTGCGGCGCTATCCGCTGGACGATCAACCGCTGATCCAGGCGGTACAACAGGCGCTGCGCGGCAAACCCCTGCGTCACGACTTCAACCCTGGCGGGGAAGTGCAGATTGTGCGGTTCATGAACATGAGTGGTGGGTAGGCACAGGTTCCACAGGGAAGCTTTGGTGGATACAAATCTCACACTCACCCCGAAACCAGTGTGGGAGCGAGCTTGCTCGCGATGACGGCGGCACATCCAGCATCGATGCCAACTGATCCACCGCTATCGCGAGCAAGCTCGCTCCCACGGGGGATTTGCGGCGGTTTCGCATCCTGTGATCAACACAAAACCAATGTGGGGCTGAAACAATGACTTTTCGAACCTGAATCTTGGTCCCTCCCGATTCTTGATATCGATCAATTGCAACCCTGACTTTTCGCCGTACTCTCCACTGCATATTGTGTTTGAAGCTTGTTAATTATCTATATGTAGTGTCTGGAGCCAAAATGCAGAGCACGTTGATCTCAGTAGGCTGTAACCGCTTGCACAAGCGCGATGGCAGTGTGGTTGCCTTCGACGCGGACAAGATCCGCCAGGCGCTGATCGCCGCCGGCAAGGCCACCGGCGAATACGCTGAGGGGGAGGCTGAAGGGTTGCTGGAAGCGGTGCTGACGCGATTGGAAGGACAGACGCGCTTGAGCGTCGAGCAGATCCAGGACCGTGTCGAGCGAGTACTGATGGACGCCGGTTTCTTTCTGGCCATGCGTGCCTATATCGTCTACCGCGAGCAACATGGGCGCCTGCGCCGGGATCGTCGCACCTTGGTGGAAGTCGCCACCTCGATGAACGAATACCTGGACCGCGAAGACTGGCGCGTACAGGCCAATGCCAACCAGGGTTACTCCCTCGGTGGGCTGATCCTCAACGTATCGGGCAAGGTCACCGCCAACTATTGGCTCGACGAGGTCTACAGCCAGGCCATCGGCCAAGCGCACCGCGAGGCCGACCTGCATATCCACGACCTCGACATGCTCGCCGGTTACTGCGCCGGCTGGTCGCTGCGCACGCTGTTGCACGAAGGCCTCAATGGGGTGCCGGGACGGGTCGAAGCCGGGCCGCCCAAACATTTGAGCAGCGCCTTGGGGCAGATGGTGAATTTCCTCGGCACGCTGCAAAACGAATGGGCCGGTGCCCAGGCGTTCAGCTCGTTCGACACCTACCTGGCGCCGTATGTGCGCAAGGACAGACTCAGCTATGACGAGGTCCGCCAGTCGTTGCAGGAGTTCATCTACAACCTCAACGTCCCGTCACGCTGGGGCACGCAAACACCTTTTACCAACCTTACGTTCGACTGGGTCTGCCCGGAGGATCTGCGCGAACAGATTCCGGTGATCGGTGGCGAGGAGATGCCGTTCGCTTACGGTGATCTGCAAGTGGAAATGGAATTGATCAATCGCGCCTACATCGAGGTGATGCAGGCCGGTGATGCAAAGGGCCGGGTGTTCACTTTCCCGATCCCGACCTACAACATCACCCATGACTTCCCGTGGGACAGCGAGAACGCCGACCGCTTGTTCGAGATGACTGCCCGCTACGGTCTGCCGTATTTCCAGAACTTCCTCAACTCGGACATGCAACCCAACCAGGTGCGCTCGATGTGCTGCCGCCTGCAACTGGATGTGCGCGAGTTGCTCAAGCGCGGAGGAGGCCTGTTCGGCTCGGCGGAACAGACCGGCTCACTAGGTGTGGTGACGATCAACTGCGCACGCCTGGGCTACCTGTACAAAGGCGATACCAGCGCATTGCTGCAACGCATCGATACGCTGATGGAACTGGCGAAGGAGAGCCTGGAGGTCAAGCGCAAGGTCATCCAGCACCACATGGACGCCGGGCTGTACCCGTACACCAAGCGCTACCTGGGCACCCTGCGTAATCACTTCTCCACCATCGGCGTTAACGGCCTGCACGAAATGCTGCGCAATTTCACCGATGACCAGCAAGGCCTGCATACCGAGCAAGGCCGGGCATTCGCCCTGAAACTGCTGGATCACGTGCGCGCCACGCTGCTGCGGTTCCAGGAAGAAACCGGCCACCTCTACAACCTGGAAGCCACCCCTGCCGAGGGCACCACCTACCGTTTCGCCAAGGAAGACCTCAAGCGTTACCCCGATATCTTGCAGGCCGGCAGCCCGATCGCCCCGTATTACACCAACTCGTCGCAGTTGCCGGTGGGCTTCACCGACGATCCGTTCGAAGCCCTGGAGCTGCAAGACGAACTGCAATGCAAATACACCGGCGGCACCGTGCTGCACCTGTACATGGCCGAGCAGATTTCCTCCACACAGGCCTGCAAGCAGCTGGTGCGCAAGGCCCTGGGACGCTTTCGGCTGCCGTACCTGACCATCACGCCGACGTTTTCCATCTGCCCGGTCCACGGCTACCTGGCCGGGGAACATGAGTTTTGCCCCAAATGCGACGAGGCCTTGCTGTTGCAACAGCAGTTGGCAGGCAGCGTTCACTGATCCGATCCATCGACCGCAAGGAGCTTCATCCATGAACGCATCACAATCTCTTCCGCAGGCACAGCGTCAACGTTGCGAAGTCTGGACCCGCGTGATGGGTTATCACCGTCCGGTGGCGGCCTTCAACCCAGGCAAACAGTCCGAGCATCGCGAACGGGTTCACTTCACTGAAAGCGCGGCCGGGCGTCCATGAGTCGAGCGCTACGGGTTGGGGGCATGGTGCCCCTGACCACCCTCGATTACCCGGGCCAACTGGCTTGCGTACTGTTTTGCCAGGGCTGCGCCTGGCGTTGTCGTTATTGCCACAACCCGCAACTGATCCCGCCGCGCGGCAGCGAAGAGGTGGATTGGTGTCGGGTGTTGGCATTTTTGCAACGTCGCCAGGATCTGCTTGACGCCGTGGTGTTCAGCGGTGGTGAGCCGACCCTGCAGGACGGCCTGGCGCCAGCCATGGAGCAAGTGCGGCAGATGGGTTTTCGCATCGGCCTGCACAGCGCCGGCATCAAACCGGCGGCCTTCGCCAAAGTGGTCGGGCAAGCCGACTGGGTTGGCTTCGACATCAAGGCCTTGCCCGAAGACGCCCTGGACGTGACTCGGGTTCATGGCAGCGGTGCCGCCAACTGGCGCAGCCTCGACTATCTGCTGGCCAGCGGCGTGGATTATGAATGCCGGACCACCGTGCATTGGCATTTGTTCGATCCCGAACGGTTGTTGACCCTGGCTCGTCGCCTGAGCGAGCAGGGCGTCACGCGTTTCGCTGTGCAACTGGTGCGCACGGCCCGGATGCTCGACCCCCATCTTTCCAGTGTTTCGGCACAGGCCTTGCAGCCGGAGTTGTGGGCCGCCATGCGCGAGTTGTTTCCCTCGTTCGTTTTACGCAGTTGACCGTCCCCGGGGATGAACGACCGACAGCGGTTCGGGATCGCCGGGCCGCTCTTTTTTATGGCTTTTTTTATGGTTTTCAAATGCGCTGCCAATTGGCAGGTAGTTGAACAGGGAGCATTTGATATGACCAGACTCACCACTGCCCACCGTATCGTGATCGGTTTTGCCATCGCGCCACTGGCGTTGATCGCCCTGGCGTTATACGCCTTGAACGACCTGGCCACGCTACGCGACCAGGCGGTGCAAATCGTCAGACAGGATTGGCCGAAGATCGACCCGATCATGGTGATCGCCACGGGTGTGCGCGATAACGCCAGGAACACCCGGGACCTGTTGATCGACAAGAACAACGCGCAGGTCCAGCAATCGATCGACATGACCCGGCAACGTATTACCCAGGCCTTTACCACGCTGGAGCCGCTGTTCGACCAGCCGGAAGGCAAAGCGGCGTATGCGGCACTGAAGAAGCACCGTGAGGCGTATGTGGCCGCGTTCGTTCAGGTGCAGGCGTTGATTCGCCAGGGAGCCACGGACGACGCGATGACGCAACTCAAGCAGGGCGTGATGCCGGCCGAGCTTGAGGTCTACAAAAGCCTGGAAGGGCTGATGGCGATGCAGGGCCGGTTGTTTGTCGAGCGTGAACAGCTGGCCCAGGCGCGCTACAGCGACGCGCGGCGCAACATGCTGACACTGGTGCTGGCCTGCCTGGCCCTGGTCAGTACCGTTGCGGTCCTGGTGACCCGCAGCGTGACCCGTCCGCTGGGTGGCGAGCCCGATGATGCGGCGCGGGTGCTGAGCCAGATTGCCCAAGGCGACTTGACGATCCGCGTGCCGCTGGACGCCGGGAGTGCAAACGACAGCGTAATGAGCAACATGCATGACATGCAGCAGAGCCTCAACAGCATGGTCCGGCACATTGCGGCTTCGGTGGATCGGGTGGCCAGTTCCTCCGAAGAGCTGAGTGCGGTGAGCAGTCAGACCAACAGCACCCTGGAACTGCAAGGCCAGGAAATCGAACAGGCCGCGGCGGCCGTGAACCAGATGACGGCGGCGGTGGACGAAGTGGCGCGCAATGCGGTGAGTACCAGCGAAGCCTCGCGGATATCCGAGCAAACCGCCCAGCGCGGTCGTGAGCAGGTTCAGGAGACCGTTGCTTCGATCAGCGCATTGGCGCTGGGGGTGACGGACTCCTCGGGACGCATCCAGCAGTTGGCAGGCAGGGTCGAGCACATCAGTTCGGTGCTGGACGTGATCCGCGGCATTGCCGATCAAACCAATCTGCTGGCCTTGAACGCCGCCATTGAAGCAGCCCGCGCTGGCGATGCCGGGCGTGGTTTTGCCGTGGTGGCCGACGAAGTCCGGGCACTGGCCCATCGCACCCAGGATTCGACTCGGGAAATCGAGGAGATGATCGGCAACATCCGCCGGGACAGCGAGCACGCCGTGACCGCCATGCAAAGCAACAGCGAACTGGTGCAGACCACTTTGCAAGTGGCCCGCCGCTCCGGCGATGCCCTGGATGAAATCGCCCGTTCGATCTCGCAGATCAACGAGCGCAATCTGATGATCGCCAGCGCCACCGAAGAACAGGCGCTGGTAGCCCGAGAAGTGGACCGTAACCTGGTGGGTATTCGCAACCTGTCCGAACAGGTATTGCTCGGGGCCCGGCATACTGATACTGCCGGTCAGGACCTGGCGCAGATGGCCGGCTCACTGCATGAGACCGTTGCGCGGTTCAAGGTCTAGGCCAGCCCCGCGTCAGATGTTGTGAACCACACAAATCCACCGTGGGAGCAACGCTTGCTCGCGAGGCGTCTGCACAGCCAACACCGCTCAAACTGACCCACCGCGATCGCGAGCAAGCTTTGCTCCCACAGGGTTTTGCGTCGTTCCAAGGTATCGTGAACGTTAGCGATCCGCTGTGGGAGCAACGCTTGCACTGCGTGCTCACCATCCCCAGAACTGCAGCCACCAGCCATAACCCACCAGGCCATTGGCCAATACCAGGCAGGCCATTGCGAGGGGCCTGCGGGCTGCATGTTCCAGGCGCTTGTAGCCCAGCCACAGACTCCAGGCGATTGCCGCGACCAGCAGCGCGGCCCGAGCCGGTTGTACCCAGTCGAGCAACAACCCTTCATAGCGCAGCAGTTTGACGGTGGTGGCCGACAAGCCGAGGAACAACCCTGCACCGCCGAGGGGCGTCAGGGTGATGGCCAAGGGCCAATACTGTGCAGGATCGCCCGAGAGTCTTGCCGCCAGGCGCATCAACAGCAGCAGCGACGTGCCCAACAGCAAGGCACTCATGCCCAGATAAGCGACGATGCAAAAGCCATCGAGCCAACTGAAGCTGTCATTGAGCTGCGGATAGTGGGTCAGCAACCACCAAGGGGCGTTGTCTTGCAATGGCCAGAACAGCTCATGGGCGACCAGCCATTGGGCCAGGCTCTGCTTCATGGCAATGAACCAGGGGCTGACGGTCCACTGAAAAGCCCCCATGGCCAGGCCAATGACGCCGAACAACAACAAGCGCGCGTCCCAAGGCGAAAGGGTGGTTGCGCTCGAGTGAAGGATTTCCTCGTTACTGGAACGGGCTATCAGGCGTACCGCATCGCGCTGGCCGCTGCAGCGACCGCAGGCGTGGCAATCGGCGGCACCGCGCATCCGGCGAATGTCCAGCAATGGCGCGCAGTTGGGAGGCGGTCGGCGCGGCGCGGGGTTTTCCAGCCAGCGTTGCTCGTCCACCTGGAAGTGCACCGGTGCCAGGCGAGCAAGCAGGGCGAAGACGCCACTGACTGGACACAGGAAGCGGCACCACACTCGCTTGCCTCGGGCGAACAGCAGGCCAACGATCACCGCTGCGACCGTCGAGCCCCCCAGGATCAACAGCGCCGCCTGGGCATAGTCATAGACGCTGATCAACTGCCCATAGATCGTGGTCAGGCAGAACGCCAGGGTCGGCCAGCCGGCCCAGCGCACCCCGCGTGGCACGCCCAGGCCTTTGCCATACTGGCTGGCCCATTCACTCAAGGCACCTTCAGGACACAGCACGCCACACCAGAGTCGACCGAACAGCACAATCGACAGCAACACGAAAGGCCACCAGATGCCCCAGAACAGAAACTGCGCCAGCAGCGTGAGGTTGTCCAACAGCCGAGCCTGGCTGCTGGGCAATGGCAACAGCGCCGGCACCACCAGCAGCACCGCATAGAACAGCACCACCGCCCATTGCACGGCGCGAATGGTTGCGCCGTGGCGCCGCATGCCGTCGCCCAGACGTTGCAGCCAGAGGTTCAAGTCGGACATGGCAGCGTTTGCGCTTTGCGTGGCCGCAGCCAGCCGGCAACCCCCAGCCAGTAGCCGAGCCACACCAACAAGGTCATGGCGCTGGGACTGGCTCGATAGCCGGTGAAATCCGCCAGGAAACCGCCCAGGCCATGGCCGTCATCCAATATCGCGCTGCTGTCCCAGAGCGCGTCGCCGATGCCTTGGTAGACCACTTCGGGCCAGTCCATCGCCAGCAACTGACCGCTGATCCGCTCAATGCCGCTGACCAGCAGCGCTGCCCCCAATAACAACAGAATGGTTTCGCTGATGGCAAAGAAACGCGGCCATGAGATGAACCGTCGACTGCCGTGCAGCAAGACGATGGTCAGCAGCGCCAGCAGCAGGCCGGCCACCGCGCCCACGGCGAACAAGCCCAGTGGCGCCCCTTGCAGACGTGCCCCGGCGCCATACAGGAAGACCACGGTTTCACTGCCTTCGCGGCTGACGGCCAGCAGCGCCAACACCATCAGCCCCCATCCACCCTGGCGGCTGAAACGATGGTCGGCGTGACGCGTCAGATCCTGTTTCAACGTCCCGGCGTTTCGGTGCATCCAACCGACCATTTGCACGATCAGCAGACTGGCGACCAGCGCCAACGCCGCCTGGAACCATTCATTGGCCGCGCCGCTCATGGCTTCGCCGGCCAACAGAATCAGACCGGCCAAGATGCCCGACAACAGCAAACCCAGCGCCACGCCAGCCCACACGAACTGCAACAAGCGACCGGCCTGTTGCTGCCGGCTGACCCAGGCCTGGAGTATGCCGATTACCAACAGCGCCTCGACGCTTTCGCGCCAGACAATAAACATGGATTGAGTCATGCAAACACCTCCTGTTCGCCGACTACTGGGCGAGGATGCCGCCCTCGGGCAGTTGCGGGTTGAATTCATCGAAAAACGGATAGTGCCCGGGGCGCAGCGGGTGAATGACGACAAACGTGGTAACGCCGGGCGACAGGACCTTTTCCACCCGCAGGGGCGTGCTCTCGAATTCCGCCGGACCCTGGCCGACGTTTTTCAGCACGATCTTGAAGCGCTGCCCGGCCGGTACTTCCAGCAGCGGCGGGGTGAAATGGCCGTCGCGCATGCTCAACTCGTAAGTAAGCAGTTGGGCATGGGCGATTGAAGGCAACAGCAAGCCGGCCAGCACCCACCCGGCCAGCTGTCGCGCTGTTCGGCTCGTTGAACGACGCATCTTCAATACCCGCCTTTTTTGCCAATCCCGGCGTAGACGAATTCGTAATGCAGTTCACAGCGCTCGAACCACGGTGCCACGCCGGTTTCCTTGTCGGTATGACGGCCGAGGGAGCCATGGCCGCCGGGCGGCAGGACGGTGAAGGTCAATTGGTATTTGCCGGGGCCCAGCAGCTTGACGTTGTCGCCATAGTGCGGCCCGTCATTGGCCACCATGGCGTGGAAGTCGCCCTTGAGCGGGGTGTCGTTGCCTTGTTTTTTCAGTTGGAACGACACGTTGAGGTAGGGCACGAAGCTGCCTTCCTGGAAACCTTGCTGGTTGTCGGCCGTGGCCCTGATATCGGCCTCCAGGTGAACGTCAGACTCGGCGGTTGGGCGCATCATGCCGGCCGGGGCCATTTCGATCGGTTGCAGATACACCGCGCCGACCTCCAGGCCCGGGCACATTTGCGGTTCGCCAATGGGGTATTCCTTGGCCTGGGACAGAGGGGCGAGAAACAGCAGGGCGAGAGGCAGCGGAGCGAGGGTACGCATGGGAAGACTTCCTGAGGACTAAGGGATGGCCGAGTCTAGGAAGCTTTGCTGCAAATAATAATGATTCTTGTCAATTTTCGGGGCATTTAACCCGCCAGGAACGCCGATACCGTCATGCCGGTGGTTCTTGATCGATATCAAGGGCACTTCGGCCCTGACACGCTAGGGTACAGGCACACCCATCGGCTATACGGGGGCGTCATGGCAAAGCCTTTTCCAATCAGTCCGAAACATCCCGAGCGCATTTGCTGGGGCTGCGACCGCTATTGCCCGGCCAGTGCCCTGGCGTGTGGCAACGGCGCGGATCGAAGCATGCACCCGGCCGAAATGATCGGGGAGGATTGGTACCTGCATGGTGATTGGGGGGTGGAGTTGGTGGACATTAGCGCCAAGGTCATCGATCCAAGCGCCACTCACCCGAAGGAATGAAGTGAACCTGTGGCGAGGGAGCTTGCTCCCGCTCGGTAGCGCAGCAACCTCAAAATCTTGGGGCCGCTGCGCAGCCCAGCGGGAGCAAGCTCCCTCGCCACAGTGAATAAAATACGCCTCACAGGTTTTACAGCTTCGGCAACTGCCCGATCCGCCCCATCATCTCGGTCACGATCTGCAGGTCCAGAAGAAACTGCTCGACCGTCTTGAACTCGTTGTCGTTATGCCCGGTGTACTTGACGTCGGGCATGGCCAGGCCGAACTGCACGCCGTTGGGCAAGTCATGAACCGAGGTGGCGCCAGCGGAGGTGCCGTACTTGTGCTCCATGCCGAGGTTTTCGCTGGCCACGGCCAACAGTGCCTTGACCCATTCACCGTCCGGGTTGCGATACATCGGCTCATCGATTGAATAATCGAACGCCACGGCGACCTCCGTCTTCTTGCTCCAGGCGGCCAGTTTGTCGGTGATTTCAGCCTTGATCGCTTCCGTCGGCTTGCCCACCGGCACGCGCAGATTGACGGCCAGCTTGAAGGCTTTGTCATCCATGCCGACATACGTCAGGGAAGCGGTCAGCGGCCCCATGAAGGCGTCGGAAAAGCCAATCCCCAGTTTGCTTCCCAGGTAGTCCAGGCCCCAGTTGTCGGCGGCATAGCGGGCGGCATCGGTGATGTGGTTGTGCTTGAGCGCAACCTTGCCCTCGAGGCTGTTGATGAAGTCCAGCATCCTCGCCACCGGGTTGACCCCGGACTCTGGTTCTGAGGAATGGGCGGAGACGCCTGTGAAGGTCAGTTTGACGTCCTTACCGACGACCGCGGTGGTCACCTGGAAGTCGCCGCCATTGCCCTTGGCATACGCGGAAGCGGCTTTTTGCAGCGTCGCGGCCAGTTCAGCAGGCTGATCGCCCACGAAGGTAGCGACCGATGTGGACGGAATCTGATTGGTGGCCAGGCCACCGGTCATCGCCGTGATCTCAGCGCCTTTGCCCTGGGCCGCACGCCGGGCGAAGTTGGCCATGACGGTGCCATAGCCTTTTTCGGCAATCACCACCGGGTAGCCGCCATCCAGCGCCAGGTTGTAGTTGGGGGTTGGGTTGCGCTCGAAGTAATAGGGGATGGCGTCGCCGGTGGTTTCCTCGGTGGTGTCTACCAGCAGTTTGAAATTCCTCGCCAGCGGCAGGTTTTCTTCCTTGATGATCTTCATGGCGTACAGCGCCACGACAATGCCGTTCTTATCATCTTCGGTGCCCCGCCCGTACATGCGGTCGCCCACCAGGGTGACCTTGAACGGATCCAGACGAGTGCCGTCTTTCAATACCCAGTTTTCCGGGGTCACCGGCACGACGTCGGCATGGGCGTGAATGCCCACGACTTCGTCGCCACTGCCATGCAGTGAAATCTCGTAGACGCGGTTGTCGATGTTGCGAAAGTCCAGGTTGAAGGCTAGGGCAAGGCGCTTGATCTTGTCCGCGATCTTGAGGAACTCGGGGTTCTCATGCTGGGCAACACCGTCCTTGCGAAAGGTCGGGATCGCCACCAGTTCGCGCAGGGTTTCGGTAGCGGCGTTGCCGTATTTCACCCGTGCATAGAGGCCGAGCAGACGATGAATTTCGTTCTGCTGCTCAGCCGTAAGGGGTTTGTTGTCGAGGAACGTGCTGATGGCCGGGCCAAGCTTGGCGGTTTCGGCCAACTCGCTTCTGGCCACGTTTCCCAGGAACTGCCTGAAGTCGGTGACGGAGGTGTCAGCGAGGGTTTTGACGAGGGCTGAACTCTGTTGCGCAGTGATGTTGGCCAAGGCGGGTGGGGTGATCGACGCCAGGCTGGACAGCAGCAGGGTGCTCACGGCCAGGTGCTTGAGGGATAAGTTCATTGGTAGAGGCATTCCTTTGCAGACGGTGGGAAAGAAGTGACTGATTGATGGAACACTCACTTACAACCTAGCACCGAGAAGGACCTGCCGGGAGTTTTGTAATCAACATTAATGCATGCCGATCCATTGCTATCGCGAGCAGGCTCGCTCCCACAAGGGATTAGGGGTGGTCACACGATCTTGTGTCCACTTTGCAATCCCTGTGGGAGCGAGCCTGCTCGCGATAGCTTAATGCGGCGCGCGAGGGATCGTCTTGAGCAGGTCTTCCGGGCTGATGTGACCGACGATGGGCTCCGCGCTGCTGCCCGGCAGCGGCAGGTCGAGGATGTGCCCCTTGATCTTGCCGACCACATGCATCTCGCAGGGTTTGCAGTCGAACTTCAGCGTCAGCACCTCGTCACCATGGATCAACTGCATCGGCGCAACCTTGGTGCGCACGCCGGTGACGCCCTTGGCCTGCTTGGGACAGAGGTTGAACGAGAAACGCAGACAGTGCTTGGTGATCATCACCGGTACTTCACCGGTTTCTTCGTGGGCTTCGAACGCCGCATCGATCAGTTTCACACCGTGGCGATGATAAAAATCCCGGGCCTTCTGGTTGTAGACGTTGGCCAGGAACGACAGGTGCGACTCCGGGTACACCGGCGGTGGATTGGTCTCGGCCTTGCGCCCCCCTCGGGGATGGGCCTCGACACGGGCGGTGGTCAGGGCTTCGATGACTTCGCGGCGCACTGCCTTGAGCTGCGAGTTGGGAATGAAATACGCCTGGGGCGCATCCAGCTCGATGGCGGTGGCGTGGTACTCGGTGGTGCCCAGTTGGCCGAGCAGGTCGTGCAGTTGCTCCAGCGCCTGCTCCGGCTTGTTCGCCAGGCCGAATGGCCCGTCCAGGCTGACGCTGGCGCTGACGCCTTCCTCGCTGGTAGCAGTCAGCTCCAGGCGCTCTTCACGCAGGCGTGCGACCCAGGCAACGCCCACCCGGCGCTCGGCGGAGGTCTTGAGCAGCGCTTGCTGCCAGTTGTGGTCCAGGTTACGACTCAGCGGGTGGTTGGGGCGTAATGTGTGCAACCCTGCCGGCATTTCATTGGGCTCGACGCGGTAGCGGTAACGCTTCTGGCCGTCTTCCTCGAATTCGCCCTTGGGCTCGGCGATGTTGGCGCGAAAACCCACCACTTCACGCTTGACCAGCACGTTGAGGCCATCGCCGTTGGACAGCGGATCAAAGGTCACGACTTGCAGGTCACGCTTGCCGACTTTCTCCACCACGCCCACCGGCACGCCGGTAAAGGTCGGGGAATCGAAGGCGCCGATGTCGATCTTGCGCTCGCTGACGAAGTAGTCGGTGCTGCCGCGGTGGAACGTCTTCTCCGGGTCGGGCAGGAAGAAGTGCGCGGTGCGACCGCTGGAGGCGCGGGCCAGGTCCGGACGGTCTTCGAGGACATCGTCCAGGCGCTGGCGGTAGTAGGCGGTGATGTTCTTCACATAGCCCATGTCCTTGTAGCGTCCTTCGATCTTGAACGAACGCACACCGGCTTCGACGAGGGCGCGGATGTTGGCGCTCTGGTTGTTGTCCTTCATCGACAGCAGGTGCTTCTCATAGGCAACCACCCGGCCCTGATCATCCTTGAGGGTGTAGGGCAGGCGACAGGCCTGGGAGCAATCGCCACGGTTGGCGCTGCGGCCGTTCTGGGCGTGGGAGATATTGCACTGGCCGGAAAACGCCACGCACAGCGCGCCGTGGATAAAGAACTCGATGGCCGCGTCGGTTTCGTCGGCGATGGCGCGGATTTCCTGCAGGTTCAACTCCCGTGCCAGTACCAGTTGGGAGAAACCGGCCTGATCAAGGAACTTTGCCCGTGCCAGGGTACGGATGTCGGTCTGGGTGCTGGCGTGCAGTTCGATCGGCGGGATGTCCAGCTCCATCACCCCTAAATCCTGGACGATCAACGCATCGACACCCGCATCGTACAACTGGTGGATCAACTGGCGGGCCGGCTCCAGTTCGTTGTCATGCAGGATGGTGTTGATCGTGGTGAACACCCGGGCGTGGTAGCGATGGGCGAACTCCACCAACCGGGCGATATCACTCACCTCGTTACAGGCGTTGTGACGCGCGCCGAAACTCGGGCCACCGATGTACACGGCGTCAGCGCCATGCAGGATGGCCTCGCGGGCGATGGTCACGTCGCGGGCGGGGCTGAGCAATTCCAGATGATGTTTGGGCAAGGACATTTGTTTTTAGTCAGGCTGATCACGGTCGAAGCGCGCATTGTAGCCGCCAGGCGCCCGGCCGGCACCTGTGGACTTGGATTTGCGCGATATGACCGATATGCGGCTTCGCCCCGTGGGTCATCCCGGCGAAGCATCAGGGCTGCACCAGCGGTTTCTCCCGGTGTTTTTTGCCAGATACAAGAACGCATCAGCGGCCTTGATCAGCATGGCCGGGGTCACGTCCTCGGTGCTTGGCCGGCAGGTGGTGATGCCCGCGCTGGCGGTGACCAGGCCCAAGGGATGGTCGCCGTGTTCGATGTTCAGCGCCCTGATGGACTCCAGAATCTCTTGTGCGATCGTGGCGGCCCCCGCGCTGTGGGTGTCGGGCAGCAAAATGGTGAATTCTTCACCCCCGTAGCGCACCGCCAGGTCGCCGGGCCGTTTGATCGCTTGCTGGATCGCCCCCGCGATCGCGCGCAGACAGTCGTCCCCGGCAGCATGGCCGTATTTGTCGTTGTAGCGTTTGAAGTAATCGACATCAAGCATGATCAAGGCCAAGGAGGCGTGCTGACGCCTGGCCCGGCGAATCTCATCGGCCAATGCAATGTCCAGCCGTCTGCGGTTGCCCAAACCGGTCAGGCTGTCGGTCAGTGCCATGTCCCGCATGGTTTGGTGGGCGCTGCGAATCTGTTTCTCCATGGTCATTCTGTAGCGCAACTGGCTCAACACAATCAGCCCGAAGCCGACGAGTATCACGATCAGGAATATCAGTACGAAGCCGGTCTTGAGCAGATCGTGACGCCAGGGGGTGATGATCGATTCGCGAGACAATCCGGCCTCGACCACCAGCGGATAAGTGGTCAAGGCTCGGTAGCCATAAATGCGTTCAGTGCCGTCGACGACGGCCCTGGCCTCGGCGACGCCCTGATTGGAGTTGGGCAAGTGGTCACGGAAGATCACGCTATTGACCAGGCTCTTGCCGACCACCGAGGCGACGAAGGGCCGCCGGACCAGAATCGTGCCATCTCGAAGGGCCAGGACCAGGGCTCCCTTGTCGTCGATCTTGAAGTCGCCGTAGTAGTCCACGAAATAGCTGACCTTGACCGTTCCCAGCAACACACCGGCGAACGAGCCGTCAGGATTGTTCAAGCGGCGGGAGATGGGGATGATCAGGTCATTGGTGGATCGGCTCCTGATCACTTCGCCGATCCGCACGCTTCGGTCCTCGTGGGTGCGGTGATACTGGAAGTAGTCGCGGTCGGCATTGTTTGCCGAGTCTGGCGTTGTTTGCTTGTCTGTCACTATCCACTGCCCGTCGGGGCCGTAGATAAACAAACCGTGCAACTGCGGCATGATGGCCGACTGTTGCACCAGCAGTTTATGGATGCGCGGGATGTCGATGTTCTGCAGGCCATCGCCTTCCACTCGCTCGCTGAGTGCTGCGGTCACCACGTCCACTTGCCGGATGGTGTCTTCGGCGTGCTGGGCCGTCGCTCGCGCCAGGTTTGTCACCGAATCGCGGGCCGAGGCAAAGGCAGAGCGATAGTCACGCCATGTTCTCCAGCCTTCAACGGCCAGGAACACCATCACCACCACCAGCATGAAAGTGATGGTGAGCCGCAGGGCAGCTCCGGCCCGCGCTACCTGAGGGGGAAAGGATTCGTCAGCACTTTCTTTCTTTAGCTGCGGCCGTTCACGTCCGAGCATTAACATTTCCTTCTACAGCATCGCGACTGCGCATTATTAGGGCGCAGGCTACCTTATCCGATAACAGCACGTTAGCTGAAGGATTCGAGGCAGGCACAGATCGCCAAAGCACGGGTGGATATAAAAGGCCATAACTCGCGGATCCACTCAAAAAAGCTGTACAAATCATACTTCATGTACAACTATTGAGCGACCTTCGGCAATCCAGTGATGTTTTTTCAATGGCAAGGTCGTTTGCGTTCAAGAAAAGCCTGAGCCGGTTCATGGCCTGCGTTTTGGTGCTTTACGCCAGCCAGGCTCTGTGCGACTGGCGCACGGTACTGCCTGACGCCCGTCTGGTGGGGCAAGCCGATTATTCCTGGTACGGGTTCGATCTCTACCAGGCCAGGTTATGGAGTGCGACCTCGCAACCCAGCCTGGAAACGCCGCTGGCACTTGAGCTGAATTACCGCCGCACGATCAGCAAGCAAACCTTGGTGCAAGCGAGCATCGAGGAGATGCGCCGAATCGCGGGTAAATCCCTGGACCCAGTACAGCTCGACAGCTGGAGCGATGACATGCGGCGGTCCTTCGTCGACGTCAGGCCAGGCAGTCAAATCACCGGGCTTTACCTGCCCGGCAAGGGTTGCCGCTTTTATGTCGACGGGCGCTTGACCCATGAAGTCGCCGACTCATCGTTCGCTCGAAGTTTCTTCGCCATCTGGCTCGATCCCCGCACCCGGCATCCGGAGTTGCGGCAACAGCTGCTGGGGCTCAATAACGCGCGCGTAGGGGGGCAAACACCATGACTCGGCTAATGGTTGGACTGCTTTTAATGATGAGTTTGACCAGTTGCGGGAACGTGAATGTCGATCGTTATGCCGACCAGCAACCGCAGCTGGATCTGGTGCGCTTCTTCAGTCAGCCAATCAAGGCCTGGGGCATCTATCAAAAACGTTCCGGCGAGGTCATCAAGCGTTTCGAGGTTGAGATATTGAGTCACCGTGAAGGTGAACGGCTGATTCTCGATGAGCGCTTTCTCTACAGTGATGGCAGCCGACAACGGCGCGTATGGACGCTGACCCCCGATGGCCCGGGGCTCTGGCGCGGTCGCGCCGACGATGTGATCGGCGAGGCGCGGGGAGAGGTGGCCGGCAACGCGCTGCGCTGGCGCTATCGATTGAACCTGCCAGTAGACGGATCGACTTACGAAGTGACTTTTGACGACTGGATGTACTTGATGGACGAAGACACGATGATCAACCGCTCGAGCATGAGCAAGTTTGGCGTCGAGTTGGGCCAGGTCACGCTGTTTTTCCGTCGTCAGGGCGGGGGCGCGCCATGAACCTGCAAACCCTGATCGAGCTGGCCATCGAAGGCCGGGTACACGAGCTGGAGTTATGGTCGCTGGAGGGCGGTATCTACGTGTTGCGTGCGCGACTGGACCGCGGGTTTCGTACGTTGCTCGACGACTCCGGACGAACATTGCATTTGCGATCCACCACCCATTTGCGTGAGTTGCTGCGTGACGCGCCGCGGTTACCCTGCATGTTGGTACAGCATGTCGTTCACGACGAAATGTGTGGCCAGCGCGAGGGGCCGATAGAGCCTTTGCGTGTGCCACTTTTTCTGGATGAACCTTGGTAATAATGTTCGCCTGGCGCGGGTTCTGACCTCAGTGGGGATCAGCCAGGCGCAACGCCAACGGCAGCCAGAGTGCCCACAGGGGCGCCAACACCAGAGCGGTTCCCACGATGCCAAGCGGCAGCGCAACGCCGGCCAGTGGAGCGCCTGCGCAATAGGCCAGCGGACCGCCGACCATGCCCACCAACGCACCGCGCCAAACAGGCTGTACGGCCCAGGCCAGGCTGTGCCGCAAGCTTGTGGCAAACACCAGCCAGAGCAGCGCAAGCCAGAGGGGCAGGGCGGTCTGAGCGAATCCGAACAGACCCAGCACACCCAGGCTCCAGTCCAGCACCATGCCGCACAGCCCCACGCGCATCACTGCACGCAACTCGGCCCGGGGCTGTGGACAGAAGCTCAGGTGAGCCAGCAATCCTGCCGCCACAGCCAGGAGCCACCAGGCATTCTGTGCGCCCAGTACACAACCCCACCAGCCCAACTGGACCCAGAGTGCGTTGACGATCAGGCCCGCGCGACTCATCAAGGCTCCCGCCGCTCCAGCAAAGAGAGCTGACGCGCCCCGGGAGCGGCAAAGAGCAGTTGCGCGACGCCGATGGCACGCTCCTGGAATCCGCCTTCGCAGTAACACAGGTAGAACTCCCACAGGCGTTGGAAGGTTTCGTCGTAACCCAGCTCCAGCAGCGCTTGGCGTGATTGCCGGAAGTTCTCGTGCCAGTGCTTCAGCGTGCGGGCGTAGTGCGCGCCGAAGTCTTCCAGGTGCAGCAGGTTGAGCGGTGTTTGACGGCTGGCGGTGTTTAGCAGAACGGACAACGATGGCAGCGCGCCGCCGGGAAAAATATGCCGCTGGATGAAGTCCACCGAGCGGCGTGCCTGCTCATAACGCTGGTCGCGAATGGTGATGGCTTGCAGCAACATCAGGCCGTCATCCTTGAGCAGAGCGCAGCAGCGTCGGAAGTATTCGGGTAAATAGCGATGACCGACAGCTTCGATCATTTCGATCGAGACCAGCTTGTCGTAGCGCCCCTCCAGATCGCGATAGTCCTTGCACAGCACCTCAATGCGCTGCTGCAGACCCAGTGCCTCGACGCGCCGGCAGGTATGGGCGTACTGCTCGTGCGACAACGTTGTGGTGGTCACCTTGCAGCCATATTGGCTGGCAGCATAAATCGCCAGGCTGCCCCAGCCGGTGCCGATTTCCAGCAGGTGGTCGCCAGGCCGCAGGTCGAGCTTGCGACAGATGCGTTCGAGCTTGTTGAGCTGGGCTTCTTCCAGGCTTTGTTCGGGGCTTTCGAACATGGCGGCCGAGTACATCATGGTGGGATCGAGCAAACGCTCGAACAAGTCATTGCCCAAGTCGTAATGGGCAATGATGTTGCGCCGAGAGCCGCGCCGGCTGTTACGGTTGAGCCAGTGCAGCCAACGCAGCACCGGGCGGCCGAGGCGAGCCAGACCACTGTCCATCGCATCGAGCACGTCCAGGTTGGCGACGAACACGCGGGTCACCGCCGTCAGGTCGTTGCTGCGCCAGTACCCCTGGATATAGGCCTCACCGGCGCCGATCGAACCGTTACTGGCGAGCATGCCCCAGACGGCGTCGTCAAGAATTTCGACTTCGGCCTGCAGAGCACTGGCCGGATCGCCGAAGTTTAGCGATTCCCCATCGAGCAGCAGGCGCAAGTGGCCTTGGCGCAGGTGTCGTAATTGGCCGAGAACGACTTGCTTGAAGACGCCGCCGTTGAACAGGCGAAAGCTGCCGGCCTTAGTAACGCTCAGGGTGGGTTCGGGCATGGTCGGGGTCCTTGTGGGCGGTTTCGCCGACGCTCAGGCCGTTTTGGCTGGCCTGATGGTCGTGCAGGGGCGTGCGTTTGAAGAGCAGGCGCAGGGCCTGCCAGTAAATGGCGCTCAAGGTGCGCAGGCTCATCCACGGGAAGGCCAGGAAGTGACGACGCACAGCCGCGGCATCGAGAGGTTGGCGCTTGAGCGCAAGGTCGGCCTCGAACACCTTGCTGCCATCGCGCCAGTTCTCCATATGCACCCGGATATGTGAGTCCGCGATCAGAAAGCGCATGCGGTAGTCCATGTCCCGAGGCAGGAACGGTGATACATGGAACGCCTTGGCCACCCGGAACGCATGGGGTTCACCGGGGCTTACCGGCAACACATAGTGATAGCGCTCGCGCCATGGGGTGTTGCGGACCTCACAGAGAATGGCCGCCAGACGCCCATCGGTTTCGTGGCAGAAATAGAAACTCACCGGATTGAAGGACAGCCCCCAACTGCGCGGTTGGGTCAGCAGCTGGATTGCGCCTTCGGGCGCGGTGCCCAGGGCCTGGGCAAGCAATTCGCGCACCGCGTCGACCAAGGGGACGCCCAGACGTGTGCGAGCGGGCAGGTAATCGCGCTCGCGCCAGCACAGCGGTGCCAAGGGCCACCCTCGCAGCAGGCGGGACAGGCCCAGCACCTGGCTTTGTTCGGCGAGGTCCAGATAAAGCATGCCGATGGGGTATCGGAATCCATGGGCGCGGGGTGAATAGCGGCGATGGTCGATCCAGCCGCGGCACAGGCTGCTGTTCAAAGGTATTCTCCAAAATGCCCGGCCACATCCAGCGCACTGACCACACCGTCTTCGTGGAAACCATTGGCCCAATAGGCGCCGCAGAAATAACTGTGCTGACGCCCTTGCAGATCACCCTGGCGAGCCTGGGCGGCGACGCCGGCGAGGCTGTATTGCGGATGGGCATACTCGAAGCGAGCCAGGACCTTGGTCGGATCCACCACGTCACTCTGATTGAGGCTCACGCAGAAGGTCACCGGGGCGTCCAGACCTTGGAGGATGTTCATGTTGTAGGTCAGCGCAGCAGGCGCTCGCACCGAACCACCCAGTCGGTAATTCCAACTCGCCCAGGCCTGGCGGCGCTGCGGCAAGACACCGGTGTCGGTATGCAGCAGTACTTCGTTGCTGGCGTAGGCCAGGGCACCGAGCACCTCACGTTCCGCTTTGCTTGGCGTTTCAAGCAGCGCCAGGGCCTGGTCGCTGTGGCAGGCAAACACCACTTTGTCGAAACGCTCAAGTCCCGCCGCGCTGAGTATGTTCACCCCTGTCGCGTCGCGGCTCACGCGCTGCACCGGGCAGTTGAGCCGGATATGCTGGCGAAAGTGCGCGCATAACGGGTCGATATAACCCCGCGAGCCGCCCTCGATCACTCGCCATTGTGGCCGTCGGTTGACCGATAGCAGGCCGTGGTTATGGCAGAAGCGCACGAAGAACTGCAGCGGAAACTCCAGCATTCTGGCAGGCGACATCGACCAGATCGCCGAGCCCATGGGCACGATGTAGTGGTCGATGAACCGTTGTCCATAATTGTGGACATACAGGTAATCGCCCAGCCGGGTGGTGCTGTCGATGCGCTGCGCCTTCAAGTCGGCCGTGGCCTGCCGGTTGAATCTGAGGATGTCCTGCAACATGCCCCAGAAGCTCGGCGACAGCAGGTTGCGTCGTCGGGCGAAAAGGCTGCGCAGGGTATGCCCCTTGTACTCCTGGCCGGTGGCCGGGTCATGCACCGAAAAGCTCATTTCAGTGGCATGGGAAGTCACGCCCAGTTGGTCCAGCAAGCGGATGAAGTTCGGATAGGTCCAGTCGTTGTAGACAATGAAGCCGGTGTCTACGCCATAACGCTGGCCTTGCCATTCCACGTCCACGGTGTGGGTGTGGCCGCCGATCCGGTCGTCGGCTTCGAACAGGGTGATCTGGTGCTGGCGAGCCAGCAGGTACGCGCATGTCAGCCCGGATATGCCGCTGCCAATGATTGCGATGCGCATGTTTCAAGACTCCTGGGAAGAGCGTGCCAGGCGCCGGCCAAGGGCCAGGCGCCAACGGGCGGGCAAGCGTCCGAGCAGGCGTAGGACGAAGGTGAAGGACCATGGGAAAGCGATGTCCAGCGGTCGCGCGGGCAGGCGCTGGGCGATATGCTGCGCCGCGCGTTGTGCCGACCAGCGCATGGGCATCGGAAAGTCATTGCGACGGGTCAGCGGAGTGTCGACGAAACCGGGGCTTACCAAGGTGACATCGATGCCCTCGGCGGCCAGATCGATGCGCAACGATTCGAACAAATAGCGCAACGCCGCCTTGGACGCGCCATACGCGCCGGCACGCGGCAAGGCCAGCCAGGTCACCGCGCTGCACACCCCCACCAGGTGCGGGCGCTGGCCTCGGCGCAGCAAGGGCAGGGCGGCTTCCAGGCAGTGGCTGGTACCCAGCAGGTTGGTGGTCAGTACCCGTTCGACCAGTCGCGTGTCGAAGTGCCCCGGCTCCAGGTATTCGCAGGTTCCGGCATTGAGAATCACCAGGTCCAGCGCCCCCCATCGAGCGTCGATGGTACGGCAGATATCGGCCACTTGCGCTGGATCGGTCAGGTCTCCCGGCAGCACCAGGACCTGATCCTCATAGCGAGTCGCTAACGCTTGAAGGGGTGCGACCTGGCGCGCACTCAGCGCCAGACGGTGTCCTTGCTCAAGAAGCTGCGAGGCCAATGCTGCACCGATACCGCTACTGGCGCCGGTCAACCAGATGCGACTCATGCCAGCCTCCGCTTCAGCCAGCCGATCACCGAGCCAAACAGTGGAAGGTGCTCGTAGAGCAGGGCACCGGCGTCGAAGAAGTCCTGGTGTAGGTAGACCCGTTCGTTCCAGCGCAAATAACTGCAGCCTTGCAGGGAGATGAGTGCGCCTCCGGCCAGACGTGGGTGGCTGTAATGCAGCGTCCAGCGTAGATAGCCCTCGCCGGGGCCGACCTCATCAAAACCATGAAAGTCGTAGCGCACCTGATCGACGTTGGCATACATCTGCGCGAAGTAGTTGCGCAGGGCAGGCAGGCCTTCGATCCGATGCAATGGGTCCTGGAACTTAATGTCAGCGCTGTAGAGGGTATCGAGCTCGGCCAGGTGACTGGCGTCCAGCTCGGCGAAGGCGCGGGCAAAACGCTGGAGGTAGGCAGACATGTCAGGCTCCGAATTATTGTACAGGTAGTTATTCCTGTACAAGTTTTCGAAGCCTACTGCACGACTTGTACGTTTTAAAGTGTTTTGTATAGGTATTTGTAAATTTGTATAACTTTGCTGCTGAACGAGCCCGGTCATGATCGGGCTCGGCTGGTTCAGTGCAACGGCTGAATGTCAGTCAAGTGCGTTGCAGAAACCACGAATCGCTTCGCAGGCCTGGCGCAAAGACGCATCGTCCAGGGCGTAGGCGATACAGCAGTTTTTTCCTTGCCTGCAACGATAAAAACCCTCGTTTCGCAAATTCCCGCCTGCCGACAGAATCGCTTCGACACCTCTTGTCGATCGTCGCAAACGCAGAACTACAAAAAATCCAAACCCGAGGCGGCGTCATGCCGGCCTGAACCATCCCACTGCCGGAAGTGCACAGACATGCCCGTTGAGACCCTACAGATAGATACGCTTGTTATAGGCGCCGGCCAGGCCGGCGTGGCCATGAGTGAACATTTGAGCCGCCAGGGAGTGCCTCATCTTGTGGTGGAGCGCAACCGCATTGCCGAGGCCTGGCGCACCGCGCGTTGGGATTCGCTGGTGGCTAACGGCCCGGCTTGGCATGACCGCTTCCCGGGGCTGCAATTCCAGGGGCTCGACCCTGATGCCTTCGCCACCAAGGATCAAGTGGCCGATTACTTCCAAACCTATGCCAATACATTCAACGCACCGATCCGCACCGGTGTGGAGGTCAGGAAGGTACAGCGTAATGTCGGCCGCCCAGGCTTCAGCATTGAAACCAGCGAGGGCCCGATCGAGGCCATCCACGTGGTGGTCGCCACCGGGCCCTTCCAACGGCCGGTGATTCCACCTATCGCCGCGGATATGGCGCAAGTCACCCAGATGCACTCCGCCCAATACCGCAATCCCCGGCAACTCGCCGAGGGCGCTGTGCTGGTGGTCGGGGCGGGCTCGTCGGGGGTACAGATCGCCGATGAGTTACAGCGCGCCGGCAAGCAGGTGTACCTCTCGGTGGGCGCCCATGATCGCCCGCCACGGGCCTATCGCAACCGGGATTTCTGCTGGTGGCTGGGTGTGCTCGGCGAGTGGGATGCGGAGGCCGTCCAGCCGGGCAGGGAGCATGTGACCATCGCCGTGAGCGGTGCCCGCGGAGGCCATACGGTGGACTTTCGCAGGCTGGCCCATGAGGGCATCACCCTGGTGGGCCTGACGAAGTCGTTCAACGGTAGCGTCGTGACGTTTGAACCCAACCTTGCCGAAAATATTGCCCGTGGCGATGAAAACTATCTGGCGCTGCTGGATGCCGCCGATGCCTACATTGCCCGCAACGGCCTGGACCTGCCGCCGGAGCCAGAAGCCCGCCGGCTGTTGCCTGACCCGCACTGCCTGACCCATCCGATCCTGGAACTGGATCTGGTGGACACTGGGGTGACCACCATGATCTGGGCCACCGGCTACTCGGTGGATTACAGCTGGCTGAAGGTCGACGCGCTGGACGCCAACGGCAAGCCACGGCACCAGCGGGGTGTTTCCAGCGAACCGGGTGTGTATTTCGTCGGCCTGCCCTGGCTGTCACGGCGCGGGTCGGCGTTCATCTGGGGCGTGTGGCATGACGCCCGGCATATCGCTGACCACATCGTGAAACAGCATACCTATCTCAACTATCGAGACGCTTCGCAGCGCCAGAACGACGACGTTCAAGCCCCGGCGCTCGATAGCGATTCGAACAGTTCGAAAACCAGCCTCATGGGAGTCCGTTGATGCCTACCCACACTCGCATCCGCATGTTCAACACCAAAGACACCTATCCCAACCAGACGCTGGACAACGACTTGTGCCAGGCCGTGCGCGCCGGCAATACCGTCTACGTGCGCGGTCAGGTTGGCACTGATTTCAACGGCCAGTTGGTAGGCCTGGGCGATCCGCGTGCCCAGGCTGAACAGGCCATGCGCAACGTCAAGCAATTGCTGGAAGAGGCCGGCAGCGACCTGAGCCACATCGTCAAGACCACCACTTACCTGATCGACCCGCGCTATCGCGAGCCGGTGTACCAGGAGGTGGGCAAATGGCTCAAAGGGGTGTTTCCGATTTCCACCGGGCTGGTGGTCAGCGCCCTCGGCCAGCCGCAATGGCTAATGGAAATCGACGTGATCGCAGTGATCCCCGAATAAGGAGAGTGGAGCATGACTTTTTCCATTGTCGGGCGCTGCGCCGAGACGGGCCAGTTGGGCATCGCCATCAGTTCCTCGAGCATTGCCGTCGGCGCCCGTTGCCCCTGGTTGCGGGCTGGTGTCGGCGCGGTGTCGAGCCAGAACATCACGCTGCCGGCCCTGGGTCCGCAGATCCTCGACGAACTGGCCGGCGGCCTGGCCGCCCAAGAGGCTGTCGACCGCGCCCTGGCGCGCAATGGCTACAGCCAGTACCGCCAGGTGGCGGTGGTGGATGCCCACGGGCGCACGGCGATTTTCAGCGGCAGTCACGCCTTGGGCACCCATCGCGCGCTGGCCGGTGAGCAATGTGTGGCGGCCGGCAATCTGCTGGCCAGTATGGACGTGATCGACGCCATGGTTGCCGCATTCGAACACAGCGAAGGTTGCCTTGCCGCGCGCCTGCTGAGCGCGTTGCAGGCCGGGCAGAGCGCAGGTGGTGAAGCCGGAGCGGTGCATTCTGCGGCGCTGTCGGTGGTGGATGAACTCACCTGGCCGATCGTCGATTTGCGTGTCGACTGGGCCGAGGAAAACCCCATTGGTGAGCTGGAAAAACTGTGGCTGGCCTATCAACCGCAACTGCAGGACTACCTGACCCGCGCCCTCGATCCGACCCTGGCCCCCAGCTACGGAGTGCCGGGTGATGAGTGAGCTGCGCAGCCGCGCACTGCTCGCCAGCCTCGTGGGCTTTGCCACGGTCAGTCGCGAGTCGAACCTGGCGCTGATCGAGTTCGTGCGTGGCTACCTCCACGATCTGGGCGTGAGTTGCGAACTGATCTACAACCCCGAGCGGACCAAGGCCAACCTGTTGGCGAGCATCGGCCCAGCGGTGCCCGGTGGAGTCGTGCTGTCCGGTCATACCGATGTAGTGCCGGTGGACGGACAGCACTGGACGGTCGATCCGTTTTGCCTGAGCGAGGTCGGCGGCAAGCTGTACGGCCGGGGCACCGCCGACATGAAAGGCTATTTGGCTTCAGTGCTGGCGGCGGTGCCGATGTTCCTCGCCAGCCCGCTTCGCCGGCCCGTGCATCTGGCGTTCTCCTATGACGAAGAGGTCGGTTGCCTGGGCGTGCGCAGTCTGCTGCAAGTGCTGGCGCAACGCATTCCCCAGCCTGCGTTGTGCCTGATCGGCGAGCCCACCCAACTCCAACCGGTGTTGGGCCACAAGGGCAAGTTGGCGATGCGTTGCCATGTCAAAGGGGCGGCCTGTCATTCGGCCTATGCGCCCTACGGGGTGAACGCCATCGAGCAGGCAGTGCGCCTGATCGGTCGGTTGGGGGAGATCGGCGCGAATCTGGCCGAACCTTCACAGCACGATGCGCGCTTCGATCCGGCGTACTCCACGGTGCAGGTGGGCGTGATCCAGGGCGGTACCGCGTTGAACATCGTCCCGGCCGATTGCCGCTTCGATTTCGAAGTGCGCGCCTTGCCGGATTTCGCCCCAGAAGTCGTCGTCGAGCAATTGCGCGATTACGCCGAGCAGGCGTTGCTGCCGGCGATGCGGGCCGTGCAGGGCGACACCGCGATCCGGTTTGAACCACTGTCCGCCTACCCGGGCCTGGCAACCCGACCTGACAGCGCCGCTGCGCGTCTGGTGGCCGAGCTGTGCGGCAGTGATGCCTTCAGCACCGTGGCATTCGGCACCGAAGGCGGCCTGTTTGATCAGGCCGGAATCCCGGCGGTGGTCTGCGGCCCCGGCAGCATGGATCAGGGGCACAAAGCCGATGAATACGTGAGCGTTGAACAGATGGCGGCCTGCGACCGATTGATGGATCGCCTGGCGAGCCATCTCAGCGAACCCAACGACTTCTGAGACAAGGAATTTGCGGTGAACGATTTCAATGTTTGGAAAACCCGGGCCGCGCAACTGCGCCTGAAGGATAACGCCCTGATTGACGGCCTGCCTCGTGAGGCTGGCACTCTGGGCCGGATGATCATGGCCCCGGCGCTGGTAGCCAGCCATGCCGACATCAACGAACTGGTCGACAAGACCCGTATTGCTGTAGATCGCACCGCCCGCGCTTACGGTCGCCTCTGAGTCCCGTCGCCGGCTCGTGCGGGCGAGCCGGCCTTTCGAGGAACCGCTTCATGTCCAGATCCTTGCGTTGCAATATCGCGTGTGCCCTGGTGCTGCTGAGTAGCAGCGTCCTGGCCGCGCCACAGAGCCTCACCGTGATCTCCTTTGGTGGCGCCACCAAGCAGGCCCAGGACAAGGCCTACTTCCAACCCTTCAACGCCAGCGGTGCAGGAAGCATTGTCGCCGGCGAATACAATGGCGAGTTATCGAAGATCAAGGCCATGGTCGCGGCCGGCCACACCAGTTGGGATGTGGTCGAAGTCGAAAGCCCCGAGCTGTTGCGCGGTTGTGAGGAGGGCCTGTTCGAAAGGCTCGATCTGAGCGCCTTGGGTGATCCGGCGAATTTTGTGCCGGGAACACTCACCGAATGTGGCGTGGCCACGTATGTCTGGTCGATGGTCCTGGCCTATGACCAGAGCAAGTTGGCCAAGGCCCCCAAGTCCTGGGCGGATTTCTGGAACGTCACCGAATACCCGGGCAAGCGCGGGTTGCGCAAGGGAGCCAAGTACACCCTGGAAATTGCCTTGCTGGCCGACGGGGTCGAGGCGCAGGAGTTGTACAAGGTGCTCAACACCCCCGAAGGCGTGTCGCGGGCGTTCGCCAAGCTGGATCAGATCAAGCCGAACATCCAGTGGTGGGAGGCCGGTGCGCAACCGGCACAGTGGCTAGTGGCGGGGGACGTGGCGATGAGCGCTGCCTACAACGGTCGTATCGCTTCGGCGCAAAAGGAAGGCATGAAGCTGAGTATCGTCTGGCCGCAAAGCCTGTATGACCCGGAGTACTGGGCGGTGGTCAAGGGCACGCCGAACAAGGTTCTGGCCGAGCAATTCATTGCCTTTGCCAGCCAGCCGCAGGCGCAGAAGGTGTTCTCGGAAAACATCCCTTATGGGCCGGTGCATCGCAAGGCGCTGGCGTTGTTGCCTGGAGCGGTCCAGGAGCAGTTGCCTACCGCCGAGGCCAACCTGGCCGAAGCCCGGGCCGTGGATGCCGAATTCTGGGTTGACCATGGTGAGGAACTGGAGCAGCGCTTCAACGCCTGGGCCGCTCGCTAGTCACAACGTTCCATACGCCTTCAATGGCTGGCTCAGGCCAGCCATTGTTTGAACTGCTCTTTGCAGTAATCCACGAACAACTGCGCAGGTTTGGTCAAATGCGCGCGCTTGAGCCATCCTGCCACCAGGGCCGAACCGGTGACGTCCTCGGCGATGTTGACGCACACCACTTGCTGCCCATCGTAGGTGCAGGTGGAATGTGGCCGGGTTACCAGCAGCGCAAAGCCGAACGATTGCCCGACCATGCCGCGCACCATTTCGATCGAGGGTGAGCTGAAAACAATGTTCGGTGTCAGGCCCAACTCTTCGAATATGCTCACGAAATAGGTCCGGCTGGGTTGCACGTCCAACAGAATCATCGGCTCCAGCGCCAGATCGCGCAGGGACACCTGAGCCTGGCTGGCAAAGCGGTGCTCCGCCGGCAGCAGCGCGTAAGGTTGTTGCGGCGCCATCAGCGCCTCGGTCTCGATGGTGCCGTCGAGGTCGTGCTCATAAAAAATCGCCAGATCAAAACGGCCCCCCGTCAAACCTTGCACCAGTTCCTGTTGCTCGCCGTCCTGTAGACGGATCTCCACGCCGGGGTAACGCTGGCGAAAACCGGCGATCAATCGTGGCAAGTACAGGGGCGCGACAGTCTCGAAACAGCCAATGTCGATCTGACCGCTGACCACGTCGTTGTCGGCCAGCGCGTTCTGCTCGAACTCTCGCGCCATGCGCAGCAGTTCCTGGGCTTTGCGATAGAAGCGAGCGCCGCTGGGGGTTAGCGACACACCCTGGGCGTGGTGACGGATGAGCAACTGCACGCCGAAACTGTCTTCCAGCCCTTTGACGGCGGTCGCAATCGAGGGCTGGGCGATGTACAGCTTGCGGGAGGCTTCGGCGACGCTGCCACATTCGACGGTGGTGACGAAGTACTTCAGCTGACGCAAGGAATAGGACGCCAAGGCACACCTCGATCCGGATGATTTTTGCCTACCTTACCTTGTGCACAGAGGGCAGTGGGCGGGCATTGCGACGGATTTTACTGGGCAGTGACGATATTCAGGCTGGCTTGGGGACGAGCGCCTGAAAAAAACGCCTGCCCAAGCATCATCGGCAGGCGTCTGGGAAAGACCGGCGCAGAAAGGAGGGACTGGCCGGGGTCGGAAACGGACTCAGGCCACCGGGATCAACGGGTCGGCGGCGGCCAGGGCGGTCGTGCGATCAGCCGCAGGCGGATAGATCCACACGGTGTTGATCTGGGTCTTGAGCTCCTTGGCTTCCTGCCCGACCAACTTGAGCTGGCGATCCCAACCCTCGGTATACACCGCGCCCCAGGCACCCAGGTCCAGACAGGTCACGTACTTGGGTTGGCTGTAGGCCATCGGCGCGACGCCCAACAAGTCGGCCGCGACGTTGTTGCCGGCATAGCGGCCCAGGGCGATGGCGTGCTGGCAGGACATGGCCGCGTAGTTACCCAGGGTGTCGGTGGCGGCATAGGCCACGTCGCCGGTGGCAAATATGTCGTTCTGGCCCAGGACTTTCAGGTTGGCATCGACGTGCAGGCGACCCTGGCGATCGCGAGTGCCGGGTATCTGTTGGGTCAACGGACTGGCGCGGAACCCCACGGTCCAGATCACAGTATGGGACTCGATACGCTGGCCGCTCGACAGGGTGACGCCACCGGCATCCACCGATTCGACCGAGTCGTTGACGATCCACTCGATACCCAGATGCTCGGACGCTTGGACAATGGACGGACGAATGCCGTCGCCCAACGCTGCGCCGATCTGCGACCCGCGATCCACCACGATGACCCGGATGTTAGCGTCTTCACCCAGGACCGCGCGCAGGCGTGCCGGCATTTCGGTGGCGGTTTCGATCCCGGTAAAGCCTCCGCCGGCCACCACCACGGTGTTGCGGGCCGGGCTGTCCGGAAGATTTTTCAGGGACTTGATATGGGCTTCGAGGCGGGTTGCCTGTTCGATTTCATCAACGTCGAAGGCATGCTCGATCATGCCTTCAAGGTCTGGGCGGACCAGTTGGCTGCCCGCCGCGAGCACCAGGCGGTCGTAGCCCAGGCTGCCCTCGGTGCCGAACACATCCACGTAGCCAACCTGTTTGTTGTCGACATCGATACGGCTCGCCGAACCTTGTACGAATTTCACGCCCACCGCGTCGAACAGGCCACCCAGTGGGGCGGCCATGGTGTGGACGTCCGGCTCATAGAAACGAGGACGGATGCGCAGCTCAGCCTGGGGGGCCAGGACGCTGATCTGCACGTCATTACGATCGTGTTGGTCCAGCAGCCGGGCGGCGCTCAATGCGCTCCAGACCCCGCCGAAACCTGCGCCAACAACCAGAATATGTTGTTTCATGATGAGCTCCCGAAGACAAAATCGATACGTTGAATTGTTTAACTGTTTCAGCGTGACCGTGTCGCGAACTACTCCAAAAGCGCCTGGCTGCAATGAGTTGCCATCGAGCACATTCAATTTCAGTTCGCTGTAGGGAAGCTTATTGGCAGGGCCTGTGTTTAACACTTCTACATAAGGTCATCCGGCCTATGCCTGGGTAGGGGGGATCTATACAAAGGTATGAGGTCGCGACGATGGCGCGGCATCAGGAAGGCCGGCCAACTACCGATTCGATGCAGGCGATCAATTGAGCGCAGTCGAAGGGCTTCGGGAAAAACGCCACCGGCTCGGGCGCCCCGGCGCTGACACGGGGTGGCACGCCAGGGTATCCGCTAATGAAAATGATCGGGATATGAATGCCCAGGGTCGACAGTCGATCGTACATCTGAATACCGGTCATGCCAGGCATTTGAATATCCGATATCAGGCACGCTGTGTTTTCAAGTTCACAAGAAGATAAAAAGTCCAAGGCGCCCGCATATGTTGTAACCCGATATCCGTGGGAACGTAACAAGCCATCCAGTGCAATTCGAACTGACTCGTCATCATCAACAATTGAAATAGTTGCGGTATTGGACATGTCGATACCTGGGGTGATATCAGGTAGCCATAAAGGCGCCTGTATCACTGCAAGATACGCCGTCCAATAGTCCCGCCAAGTATACGTGTGTATGAACTTTCTACTGCTCGCCGCGCCATTCCAGCACCTGGGCCATGCGGACCAGATCGGCAAACGAGCCTGCGCACATTTTGCGCATGGCTTGGCCGCGGTGAATCTTGACCGTGATTTCGCTCAAGCCCAGTTCCCCGGCGATCTGCTTGTTCATCAGGCCTGACGCCGCCAGCGCCATGACCTGTTGCTCGCGCGGGGTCAATGTGGTGTAACGGTCAAGCACTTGCTGATGGCTGCGTTCGGCGTCGCGCCGCCGGCAGTCCTGTTGATGGGCGGCGGTCACGGCGTCGATCAGGTCTTGTTCGCGAAACGGCTTGGCGAGGAAATCCACGGCACCGGCCTTCATCGCCCGCACGGTCATGGCGATGTCACCGTGGCCGGTCATGAACACGATGGGCAGATGGACGTTGGCCGCGACCAGCGCCCGTTGGCACTCCAGGCCGCTGGTGCCTTGCAGCCGTACATCCAGAACCAGGCAACTGGGCAGGTCGGGCCTGGAATGGTTCATGAACTGTGCGACCGAATCGAACAGATGCACCTGCAGGCCGATGGAGCGCAGGAGGCTGCCGAGGGCTTCGCGCAGCGGTGCGTCGTCGTCAACGATATAAACGATGGGCTCGTTGCCGAGGACCGGTTTCGTGGGCTGCATGGCGTTCATTGCCCGCTCCCCGACACAGCGGTGCAAGTGAGCCGCGGCAGCGCGAACCTGAATGAGGTGCCTTGGCCGGCCTCGCTGGTCGCCCAGATCCTGCCGTCATGGAAGTCGATGATGGACCGGCAGATGGAAAGGCCCATGCCCAGACCGTTTTCCTTGGTGGTAAAAAACGCATTGAACAAGGACGGCAGGACCTCGGGGGCAATGCCGGTTCCGTGGTCAGTCACCTCCAGCAGCACTTCGTTATCCTCCATCCAGGTGCGTATGTGCAGGGTTCGTTCGTGTACCTTGACTGCGTCCATGGCGTGACAGGCATTGATAATCAGGTTGATGATCACTTGCTGCAGTTGCACCCGGTCTGCGCTGACCTGGCTGTCGGTCGCTGCCAGCTCCACCTTCGCCCGGACTTTATGATGAGCCAGTTGCTGCTGGACCAGGTTCAGGGTCTCGCGGACGATGTCGTCCAGCCGCTCGGGCTGGCGCACCGGGTCGCATTTGCGCGACAGCCTCTGATACCGCTGATGACCTCGCTGGCGCGACAGCCGTTGGCGACGATTCGGTCGAGGCAATCCAGGGCTTCCCCGAGATCGGGCTCCGGACGTTTGAGCCAGCGGCGGCAGGCCTCGCCACTGCTGGTGATGGCCGTCAGTGGCTGATTGACCTCGTGGGCGATGGACGCGGCCATTTCCCCCAGGGAGGTCAAGCGCGTGACGTGGGCCAATTGGCTCTGGGCGCGGAACAATGCGTCTTCGGCCTGCTTGCTGGCAGTGACGTCCATGAGCGCGCCCAAGTACTGGAAACGGCCATGCTGGACGAGCAGGGGGCTGGCGATCATGTGGATGTGCTTGATGCGCCCATCAGGCATCAGCAGGCGCAGCTTGACCTCGATCTGCGGTTCACCAGCGGCGGCCTGTTGGAAAACCCCGCGTGCCAACTCCAGGTCTTCAGGGTGAGTGCGCGCCAGCATCATCGACACCGTCGGTGTCTTGTTGGGCGAGTACTCGAAAATCCGTGCCGACTCCTGCGACCAGGTCAACGCTTGGCGATCGCCGCGAAAGCCCACGCTGCCGGTCTGGCTCAGGCGCTGGGCGCCGATCAGGTAAGCCTCGTTGTGCCGCAGGCTGTCGGAAGCCTGCTTGCTGCGCAGCGCCAGGAACGCAATGGCGGACAATGCGGTCAGGCAGCGAAAGAAACCGGTGGTCGATTCCCAGCGGTGATAGCCGCCGTTGTACAAGAACATCGCGGTGAGCAAGCCCATGCACATCAGCGCGACGGTGATCACCAGATTGATGGAGAACAGGTTGGCCGCCATCAATAACAAGGTGATGTACAGCAAGGTCGGCGCCAGGTCGGAATGGGTCTCGGAGTTGATGATGACAATCCCGCAAGCCACCACCAGGCCTACCAACCAGCCGAGGGCGTTGACCAGCGGATGGGTACTGATTCCCATCGACAGTCGCGGCCCCTTCTGGCATGGGGCGTATCGCAGGCTGTCATAGACGTTCTTGAGCATCGCGGAGGGTAGGGGCACGCTGGCAGACCTTTTGTTTTTACGTGGTCTCGCTCTGGGATGTCGGGGGCCAGAGCATCGGTTCGTATCTTAGAAGCGCCGCTTGGGCTGAGGTAGGACATAAAACCCTGAAATTCCGCCAGGCCGTGCCAATACTTTATTTGTGGCGAGGGGATTTATCCCCTCGCCACAAAGGCAGTGTTCGCCACAGGGCTTGGTATATACCGAAGTATCGATGATGTTGCCCAAAGGGTGGGGTGAGTGTCCCCACGTACAACAGACACTGGCTTGCCTCGGGGATTACGCTTTCAACACCTCGTCGCCGTAGGCCTTGATGGAGGGCGCAGGCGATGATCTTGTCCACTCCTGACTCAATGGCCTGGCGCCTGGGGCGACGACGATGATGAACAGAAATGACCTGCGTCGTGCTGACATCAATTTGCTGGTGGTCTTCGAAACCATGATGCACGAGCGAAACGTGACCCGCGTCAGCGAAAAGCTGTTCCTCGGCCAGCCAACGATCAGCAGTGCCCTGGCACGCCTGCGGTTGATGTTCGATGATCCCTTGTTCATCCGTTCGGGGCGGTTGATGGAACCGACCTCCCGGGCGCGGGAAATCTTCTCCAATCTATCACCGGCGCTGGACGGCATCGCCGCAGCCTTGAGCCGCTGCCAGGCGTTCGAGCCAGCCACCAGCGAGGCGACCTTCCATATCGGCCTTTGCGATGACGTCGAGTACGCACTGCTGCCGGAGTTGTTGCGGCGCCTGCGGGTCGAGGCACCGGGCACCACCTTGGTGGTGCGCCGGGCCGATCAATGGCAGGTGTCCCAGCTGTTGGCCAGCGGCGAGATATCCCTGGGCATCAGCCCGACCCTGGAGCTGCCGGCCAATGCCCGGCGCAAGACGCTGCGGCCGATTCGACCGATGCTGCTGCGCGCCGATTCGCAGCCCGGCGAACTGACCCTGGATGAATTCTGCCGTCGGCCCCATGCCGTCGTGTCGTCCATGGGCAATGTCATCGATGATTCGGACCGTGCGTTATGCCTGATGGGCCGACAGCGCCGGGTGGTGTTGACCGTGCCGCAGTTCAGCGCCTTGCCCGTGCTGTTGGCCGGGAGCGACATGATTGCTATCGTGCCGGATTACGTTGCCCTGGCGATGGCCGTGCTGGCTGGTATGCGGGCTCAAGCGGCCCCGATCTGTTTGCCCCAGCACGAGCTTTCCATGGTCTGGCGCGGTGCTTCGCACAATGATCCGGGGGAGCGTTGGCTGCGCTCCCGTTGCAGCGCACTCCTGGCTGAGCAGGGCGACTCGCAGGCGCGATCCTGGAAAGTGGCCTGACAGGCCAGTAGCGCAAGTTTCGCGCTTAACGGGAAAACCGGCTGCGATACTCGCGGGGGGAAATCGACAGGTGACGCTGAAATGTGTGACGCATTCGTTCCTCGTCACCGAAACCGCAGGCGCGGGCGATCTGGTCGATGTTGCGCTGAGAGTCTTCCAGCATTCGCCGCGCCGCCTCAAGGCGGAACATCTCGATGGCTTTGGCCGGGGTGCGGCCGGTCTGGCGTTTGTAGACCCGGGCAAAATTGCGCGGGCTCATCCTGGCCTCGCGGGCCAGTCGCTCGACGGTGAGGTTGTTGTCGTCCAGGTGTGCGCAAATCCACACGTGCAGTTCATCGAAGCCGGCGCTCTCCTGCATCTGCAATTGCAACAGTTGGCTGAACTGCGCCTGACCGCCGGGGCGTTTGAGAAACACCACCAGCTCACGGGCCACCTGCAGGGCCACGTCGCGACCGCAATCGGCTTCGACCAATGCCAAGGCCATGTCGATGCCCGCGCTGACACCGGCCGAGGTCCAGACGTTGTCCTGCTGGATGAAGATCGCATCAAGATCCACCTCAACCGACGGGAAACCACTCTTGAGCATCTCGCACATGGCCCAATGGGTGGCGGCCCGGCGTCCGTCCAGCAAGCCGGCCTGGGCCATGAGGAAAGTGCCGCTGCACACCGATGCGGTGCGCCTGGCCTGGACCGAGGCAATGCGCAGCCATTGCACCAGGTCGACACAGTCGATCATCGCCTGCCGAATGTCCGGTGCGCCGGGGACGATCAGCGTATCGATGAGCGTCCCGTCGAGCTCCCGCAGGGCACGGGTATCCACGACCAGGCCTTCGGCGCTTTGCATCAATCCGCCTGCCAGGCTGGCGGTGTGCATGGCGTAGCCGGGCAGGCCGCGTTCGGTCATGGCCTTGGTGGCGGCCCAGAACACTGTTTGGGCGCCGGTCAGGTCCAGCAAGCCCATCTGCGGATAGGCCAGGAATACCAGGGTGCGCGGTTGGGAAATGGACTCGGCGGCGAGGCCGACATCCAGGGTCATCTCGTTCATGATCGTTTCGCGCTGGGTGTTTGTCAGGGCCGGTGAAAGAGTCTATCCGTTTTCGGCACAATTGAACGAATGGCCTACCCAGCGGAATGGAACTTGCCTGAGCTTTGATCCATAAGCCCTGGAATCATCAAAGGTCGGGTCAATGAACAATGACAACATGGCGCAGCCAGCGGTCTCGTCGGAGGGACTGCCGATGCTGCCGATCAATCGGTTCCGCACCACAGACATCGACGAGCACGCCCGGAACATGGGCGGTTGGCAGGTTTGCTACGACCAGTTGACCCCCGGGCGCTTCGACGGCGAGTTGATCGAGTTCCGCTCGGAGTGGATGCAACTGGTGCGCGACCGCTCTAATCAGGCCCTGACCAAGCAAGGCACGGCTTGGGAGGGCGCCATCACCTTCAGCGTGCCGCTGAGTGCGGACGGGCCGGTCTTTTGCTCCGGGCACCCGATTGTCGAGCCCAGCCTGTTGGTCGCCCGTGGGCATAACTTGCCCGAGCTGCGCACGCCCCAACATCTGGATCTGCTCGGTGTCGCCATCGACGAGCAGGCGTTGGAGCATGTGCTGGAACGTCAAGGCAGCCGCTTTCGAATTACCGATCTTCCCAAGTGTTACCGTCTCGGCAACTCGACGCTGCCCGCCGAGCTTGCGGCGTTATTCGATGAGCTTGAAGGGGGCGAGCAGGGGCGTGACTCGTTGCTGGGTTACGAGTCGATTCGTCGTGGCCTGCGTGACACGGTGATGCTGCACATACTGGAACTGGTGGCACCGGACGAGGCACCGCCGCTCAATCCCACGGCGCGCAAGCGCATGGTCGACCGCGCCCGGGAGTACGCCTTGGCCCATGTCGATGAGCCGCTGTCGATCCTCGACCTGTGCAACCACATCGGGGCCAGCCGACGCAAACTGCAGTATTGCTTCCAGGAAACCCTGGGTATCAATCCGGTGGCCTATTTACGGGCGTTGCGCCTCAATGCCGTGCGTCGTGAACTGCGCAACGGGGATCAGGCTCTGGGCGTCCAGGAGGTGGCGGCACGCTGGGGCTTCTGGCACTTGAGCCGCTTTTCCAGCGATTATCGGGTGCTGTTCGGCGAGACACCTTCCCAAACCCTGCGTCGCACGCATCTGTGCTGAAAACGGATAACGGCTGACCAGCCGGCTCCCTAGGATGACCCCAACACCACAGGGTTGGAGGGGCATTCGATGAATCAAAATAAAAAAGCAAACGCCTGGCGCTGTACTTGGTTGACCTTGGGGCTGATCGGTATGGGGGGCGCTGCCCATGGCACCGAAAACGGTGCGCCGACCACGGCGGTCGGAGTCTATGATTTCGGCGCGGGCATGATGCCGCCGGCCACGCCCTTTGGCACCGTCGGCCTGCGCACCGCGTTCTATTCGGCCAACGTGCAGAAGGACCGCCACGGCAAGTCCGTGGACAACAATTTCTCCCTGGATGTGCTGTCCATCGGCGTCGCCTATATGCGCATGACCGATTACACCGTGTTGGGCGCCAAGTATGGCTTCGGCGCCGTCGTGCCGTTCTTCCAGATGGACGCTTCGGTGCAGGTGCAGACGCCAATCGGTCCGCTGGACCTTGAGGCCGATCCGTTTCGCATGGCCGACATCCAGTTGTTGCCGCTGATCCTGCAATGGACCCTCTCGCCCAACCTGTTCGTCAACACCCAGTTCCAGATCCAGGCACCGACCGGCAACTACGACAAGAACCGGCTGATTTCACCGGGGCTCAACCACTGGACCTTTTCGCCAATCCTCAACGCCACTTACATCTCCGACAGCGGCTTCGAAGTGTCTTCCAGTTTCGAAGTCGACATCAACACACGCAACCCGGCCACTGACTACAAGAGCGGCGTCGAGTACCGCCACGAATTCGCGGTGGGCCAACACGTCGGGCCCTGGACGGTGGGCGTGGGCGGGTATTACTACCGCCAGTTCAGCGATGACGATGCGCCAGGGCTGCAATCGGGCAATCGCGCCCGGGTGATGGCCGTCGGGCCGGCGGTGAGCTACTTCAAGCCCGGGATGCCGCCGGTATGGCTGCACGTCTACAAGGAGTTCGACGCGCGTAACCGTGCCGAGGGCTACACCACGGCACTGCGCATTTCTCACAGTTTCTAAAGGGGCTCCCATGAACCAATCAAGTTCCGTTTCAACGGCCGCAGCCCCGTCACGCCAGGCCACGGGTCGGCGTGAAGGGCTGGTGCTGATGCTCGGCAGCAGCCTGACCATCATGGGCTCAGTGATGGTCGCCCCCATCTTGCCCCGTTTGGGCGCCGAATTCGGTCCCATGGAGCCGCGGGCCGATCTGCTGGTGCCGCTGGCGATCACCGGGCCGGCCCTGACGATTGCCCTGTGCGCGCCGTTGGCCGGTTGGCTGGCGGACCGGGTCGGGCGCAAGGCGCTGCTGGTGATTGCCACGTTGCTCTACGCAGTGCTCGGCGCGCTGCCGGCGATGCTCGATAACCTGCCGGCGATTGTCGGCACCCGGCTGCTGTTCGGCTGCGCCGAGGCGGCGGTGATGACCTGTTGCGCGGCCCTCATTGCTGACTACTGGCACGGCGAAGAGCGCTTGCGCTACGTCAACCGGCAAGTGGTGACCATCGGCCTGGTGGGAGCGCTGTTTTTTGTGGTGGGTGGGGCGCTCGGGGAGCATTCGTGGCGCTCGCCGTTCCTTTTGTACCTGCTGCCATTGTTGCTGGTGCCCGCCATGATGAAGGTGCTGTGGGAGCCGTCGATGGCCAAGCGACCAAGGGCCGAGCAGCAAGCGGACGAATCGGGTCCGGCCAAGGTCGCGGTACGGTCGCTGGTGATCGGTTACCTGATGATTCTGGGCGGCATGGTGCTGACCTTCGTCGTGCCGATCCAGGCGCCGACGCTGTTGGTCAGCCTGGGCATCGCCTCCAGCACACTGATCGGCATGGCGGCAGGCTTGAGCCTGCTGGCGACCCTGGGCGGTTCGTTGATGTGGCCCTTGCTGCGCCGTCGCTTCGGGATCGCCGGTTGCAACGCGCTGTTGCTGAGTCTGATAGGGCTTGGGCTCTGGCTGCTGATGCGCGCCCAGAGCTACAACGCCGTGCTGGTGGCGGTCTTCATTCAGGGCCTGGGTTCCGGATTGCTGGTGCCCAACGTGATGGCTCCCGTGATGAATGCCTTGACCGCCAGCACCCGCGGCCGTGGCCTGGGTGGGTTCACCTCGTTTCTGTATATCGGCCAGTTCGTCAGTCCGCTGGTGGTGGCCTCTGTGGGCGCCTTCGCCAGCGATCTGCGCCAGTCGATCCAATGGCTGGCAGTCGCCAGTTTTGTCGCCGCGCTGCTGTGGATCGCTGTCGGTCTGCGTACTCGAGGCCATGGTCAGGCGACCACTCTCGGCTCCCGTCAATCGTCATGAAACAAGGAATCTGAAGCATGGGCATGCAAGACATCCACCACTTGATGGACAACGAAGACGCCAGCGCACTGGCCGAGTGGGTCAGGCGCGGCGAGATCCGCCCCGGCGAACTGCTGGAGGCGGCCATCGAACGTCTTGAACGGGTCGAACCGCAGCTCAACGCGGTGGCCGAGCGGTTATACGATTCGGCGCGGGAAGCGGCCGACACGCCTGAGGTCGGGCAAGGTCTGTTGGCGGGCGTGCCGACGTTGATCAAGGACCTGTTTTCGCCCGTTGCGGGGGCGGCAATGACCAACGGTTCACGCTCATTGGGCGATTTTCGCGCGGATTTCGAATCCGAAGTCGTCACCCGCTTGCGCCGTGCGGGCTGTCAGGTAATGGGCACCAGCACTTCACCGGAGTTTGGCACGTCGTACTCCACCGAATCTTCACGGTTTGGCGCCACCCGAAACCCTTGGAGCACCCGGCATAGCGCCGGTGGTTCCAGCGGTGGCGCGGCAGCGCTGGTGGCGGCCCGGGTCGTGCCGTTCGCCCACGGCAACGATGGCGGCGGGTCGTTGCGCGTGCCGGCCTCTTGCTGTGGCGTCTTCGGGTTCAAGCCAAGCCGCGGCCTGCTGCCGTCCGGGCCGATGATCGGCGAGGGTTGGGCGGGGATGGGCACGCCCCATGCGATCACCTTGTCGGTGCGCGACAGCGCCGCACTGTTGGACGCCACCGCCGGAATGGACCTGGGAGCGCCCTATGCCGCGCCGGTCCAGACGTTGCCCTATGTGACGGCGTTGCAGCGCGATCCGCAACCGTTGCGCATTGCCCTGGTGGAGCAACTCGGTCCCTGGCCAACATCGCCACAGAGCCTGAGGGCCGTAGGCGAGGCGGCGCGGTTGTGTGAGTCCCTCGGCCACCGTGTCGAACCAGTAAACCTGCCGGTGGTATTACCGGAGTTTCTCGATCAGGTCTTCACCATCATCGGCGCAAGCACTCGCCATTACGTTGACCTGCTGGGCCAGATGCGCGGGTTCGCGGTACAGGCCGAGGAGCTGGAGGTGCGCACCCGGATCATCCTGCGGGACAAGGGCAACGTCAGCGGCGCTCAGTACGCGGCTGCAGTGGAGTGGATTCATACCCTGGGTCGACAACTGGCGACGTTCATGCACGATTACGACCTGATCCTCACCCCGGTCCTGACCCGTGAACCGGTACCGATTGGCGAGCTGGACGTTGAGGACGTGTGCATGAGCCTCGATCAACTGCTGGAGCGTTACCACAGCTACTCGCCATTCACCGCGCTGTTCAATGCCAGCGGTCAGCCGGCGATGTCCGTGCCGTTGTCCTGGAGCAGCAACGGCCTGCCGATGGGCGCGCACTTCGCCGGTCGCTTTGGCGAAGAAAGCACCCTGCTGGCCCTGGCCGCGCAATTGGAACGCGCCCAGCCGTGGCGTGGCCGGGTGCCTGCGGTGAACGCCTGTCGTCGTTGAAGGCGGCGATGTCTCAATAAAGTGAAGCGGGCCGGTTCCAAGCACGGCACATCCAGCGTCGATGGAATGCCGATCACGATGCCTGATCAGGCCCGCTTCCCACCACTCTGCCGTGCCCCTCCCGAAAACGCTGATCAAAATCCTCCGCCAACTGCGCCAGGGTGATGCTGCCCAAACGCTTGAGCAGCAACGCCTGAGCCTCATCGAATGCATCCGTCAGCGCCGCATTCACCGCTTGTTCCACCAGGCACTGCGGGTGATCGGTGGACAGGCCGATGGCAAAAATCGACGTGCTACCCAAGGCCTGATGGATGTCGAGCAGGGTCATCTCCGTAAGGGATTTGCTCAGCGTCCAGCCGCCGCGATGGCCTTTCTCTGACGTGACATAGCCCTGTTCCTTGAGCAGCGCCATGGTCCGGCGCACCACCACTGGGTTGGTGCCGAGCATCTGCGCGATGGTGTCGGAGGTGGCGGATTGCTGGTGACGGTCCATGTGGATGAGTACATGAAGCATGCGGGACAGGCGCGTGTCGTTTCTCATGGTAACGGCGTTGTTCTGTGGTTGAGACGGGGTGGAGTATCGCCTGTAATTGCAAAAGTTACGAGATCGTTGACAGGCGCTTTTCAAGGAACTTACGATGTGTCGAGACTTTAGCGGTCCTTCGAAAACCACCCTTGGAGAAAGATCATGGGCTACGACGTCATCATTACAGGCGGCAGCTACGCGGGTATGTCGGCAGGACTTCAACTGGCACGGGCCCGGCGAAAGGTGCTGGTGATCGATGGGGGGCAACGCCGTAACCGGTTCGCCGCGACTTCCCACGGGTTTCTTGGCCAGGATGGCCGCGCACCCGCTGACATCGCCGAGGATGCCCGCGCCCAGCTCATGGCTTATCCGACGGTGGAGTGGGTGTCGGACACCGTGGTCCAGGCGCGCAAGGAGGAGGGCGGCTTCACCCTGGAAACCGCCCGTGGGCAACATTTCCAAGCCCAACGCCTGCTGCTGGCCACCGGAGTGGTCGATGATTTGCCGGCGGTGCAAGGCCTGGCTGAGCGCTGGGGCAAAAGCGTTTTCCACTGTCCTTACTGCCACGGCTATGAGTTGGACCAAGGGCCGATAGGCGTGCTGGCGACGTCGCCAATGTCGCTGCACCACGCCTTGATGCTTCCCGACTGGGGGCCGACGACGTTCTTCACCAATGGTGTATTCGAGCCCGACCCGGAGCAGCGGGCCAGCCTGGAACTACGTGGGGTGACGCTGGTAGCCGAACCGGTCGAACGCATTGACGGCGAACGGGCGAATGTGGTCCTGGAAGGGGGGCGTGTGGTTGCCATCGATGGTCTGTTCGTCTTGCCCCGTACCCGCGTGGGAGGTTCGTTGGCCGCCTCTCTGGGGTGTGAGTTCGAGGACGGCCCGCTCGGCGCCTTCATCCAGACTGACATGACCCGCGAAACCAGCGTGCCGGGAGTGTTTGCCTGTGGTGATGCGGCCATGCCGTTCGGCTCGGTGGCACTGTCGGTGGGCGATGGTGTGCGGGCGGGATCGGGCGTGCACCGATCGTTGATCTTCGGCACACACTGAAAACCCGCTTCCCGCGCTGCCCCCTAAACCTGTACCGCCCCGGTCGCCACGGCGAAGGCGAGCATCACCAGGCTGACGCCCCAGGCCCAGAAAAAGGTGTAGGCCATGTGTTTGCGCAACTCGACGCCGGACAACGCCAGGGCCAGGTACACGCTGGGCACCACCGGGCTGATGGAGAAACCGGTGTTTTCACCGATCAGCATGGCCCGGGCCACCGCTTCCAGGGGAACGCCCGCGGCGGCGGCCACATCCCTGATCACCGGCAACAGGGCAAAGTAGTAGGCGTCCGGCGAAAAGATCATCCCCAGGGGAACGCCAAAGAATCCGACGATCACATGCAGGTACTGAGCGGATCCGCCAGGCAGAAAGTCGATCAGCGCCAAGGCCATGCCGTCGGACATTTTTGCTCCGGACAGCACACCCAGCAACACGGCGGCGGCCATCATCACCAGCACCATTTGCAGGGCATCGGATGCGTGGGCCTTGAGACGTTCGGCCTGGGCATCCAGGGAAGGGAAGTTCAGCGGCAGGGCAATGCCCAATCCCACCATGAAACAGGCATAGAGCGGAAAGATACCGGTGAACAGGCAAGCCAGGATCGCGCCGGTCAGGGCCACGTTCAGCCAGTACCGCAGGTTGCGGGGCGAGAGGCCGAACTCACGACCTTCGGTGGACAGGCTGTCCAGATCGACGCTGGCGGCCGCTCCCAGTGACATTGGCCGGCGACGCTGGGCTCGCGAGCCCAGCACGGTGGCCACCAGCAACATGCAGACCAGCCCCACCAACTGCACCGGCAGCAAACCTAGCCAAAGCTCCGTGGCGTCCAGCCCGGAAACTGCGGCAGCCCGAGCGGTGGTGCCACCCCAAGGCACCATGTTGATGACCCCGGCGGTGGTGCCCACCAGGCACAACAGCATGGCCGGGCTCATGTTCAGACGCTTGTACAACGGCAACAGCGCCGGAATGGTCAGCAAAAATGTCGCGGCGCCCACCCCGTCCAGATGCACCACTGACGTCACCAGCACCGTGACCAGCGCCACAGCCAGCGGCTTGCCACCGGTACTGCGGATCAGCAGGTTGACCAGCGGGTCGAACAGCCCGCGATCACGCATGATCCCGAAGAACAGAATGGCAAACAGAAACAGCGCGGCGGTGGGCGCCACGGTGATCAGCCCGGCCTTGATGAACTCGCCGATCTGTCCGGGGTTGAAACCGGCCAGCAGGCAAGCGGCGACGGGGAGGGTGGTGAAGGCGACGACGGGGCTGATCCTGCGCAGCAATATCAGCCCGATGATGACCAGCATCATCAAAAAACCCAACGTTGTAATCATGGTGCAGCCTCTCTTTTTATTGTTGTCGACGGTACGGGCGCGTGAATCCTTCAGCCCTGTGGTTGGGGCAGGCGCAGGGACAGCAGCAGATAACTCAAACTCTTGCCGTGGCGATCAAGGCCGCAACTGAGGTTTACGCCGCCTTCCAGGGCGTCTTCGAGGACGAAATTCAGCGCATGCAGGTTCGGCAGTTCATAGCGATGCACCTTGGCAGGCCGGCGCGTGGCGAATTGTTCGGCGACTCGTTCGCAGGTCAGTTCGCGCAGCAACCATGGGTAGTGCGCCGGATCGAGGGGGAATACCGCAATGCTGAGGATATTGCCTTTGTCTCCGGCACGAGCGTGGGCGAAGTCGGCGAGGGTGACCAGGTTCATCAGTACCACTCCAGGGTCGTGTGGATTTCGCTGCGCGGCAGCAGGAAGCTGCGGGTGGTGACGGCTTCAGCGAGGTGCCGGCGCACGCCGCCACCGCCGGCCGGACCGTTGGTGTAAAGCGATTCCACCTCGGCCAACAGGGTCTGGACTGTTGCCTGGTCGGTATGGGTCAGGCCGACGCGCACACGCACATCATCGAGGGCCGGCGCCAGGGCCAGTCGTTGTTGCAGATAGCGGCCACCGTGGTCATTGAACAGACTGGCGACACCCGACAAATCGATCCAGGGCTGTACGCCTGGCGCCAATCGGTCAAAACGTTGCAGCAGAATTTCCCGGGCCAGGGCGGCACGGGCCACGGCACCGGGGCCGGCATAGGAAATTTCTGCTTCGCCGAACCAGAGCCCACGCACACCGGCCAGGCCCTTGAGCGTATCGGGGCGCGGATGGCCCAGCAGGCCGCTGATCTCAACGCGGTCTTCACCCAGGTCCCGGACGCGGGCCTTCCCCAGGTCCAGCACCACGTCCGGGGTCAGGTAGCGGCGCGGATCATGCACCTCGTAAAGCAATTGTTCCTTGACCGTTTGCTCGCTGACGCGGCCCCCGCAGCCCTGGGTTTTGCCGATGATCAAACGCCCATCCTCATGGATTTCGGCAATGGGGCAACCGAGGTTCGCCGGGGCCGGGATCTCTTTGATCCCAGGGTGGGCAAAGTACCCGCCGGTGACCTGGGTGCAGCACTCCAGCAAATGCCCGGTCGCGGTGGCGATGGCCATTTTCTGCCAATCGTCGGCGGCCCAGCCCAGCCCATGGCGAATCGCGCCCACCGCCAGCGAAGGGTCGGCCACTCGCCCGCACAGCACGATACCGGCACCTTCTTGCAGCGCCGTATGAATGCCGTCGGCACCGGTGTAGACGTTGACCGAAACCACGTCTGCCGGGTCCACGGGCAGCCATTGCTTGAAGCGCGGTGTGGTTTCTTCCAGCAGGTCATCGCCCAGTACGCAGGCAATTTTCAAACTCGGATAGCGTCCTGCCAGTGTTGCTCGCAGGCGCTGCGCGGCGGCTCTGGGATTGGCTGCCCCCCATTGGTAATGATGGGGATGCCGGCTTCGATACACACATCCAGCATCGGCTCGAGGAAATCGAACAGGCGAGAGGCATATCCGGCTTGAGGATCGAGGCCCCTGCGCAGTTGCGCTTCGGCCAGCGTCCGTTCGGCCAGCAGTTCCAGCATGATGTAGCGCTGGCCGTTTCGTTGCGCCAGGTCCTGGGCCAGGCGCAAGGCGGCGTCCGGGCGATCATTGGCGAAACCGGCGCCGCATCCGACGAGAATTGTTTTTGTCATGTCCGTTTCCACTGATGGGATGGCCCATAGTGGCGGGCATGGATTGTTCTGTGAATTTTAAAGGTAGAATCAATTGATCCATTATCTTTATAAGTGCGGCCATGAACGTTTCTTTCCGACAACTTCGTGCCTTTATCCTGATCGCTGAAACCTCAAGCTTCACGCGCACCGCTGAACAGCTTCACCTGTCCCAGCCAGCGCTGAGCTACAGCATTCGCAAACTGGAGGAGACCATGGGTTTGCAGTTGCTGGCGCGTAACACCCGCAGTGTCGAACTGACGCTGGCCGGCGAACACTTCCTGCCCCAGGCCAGGCGCATGCTCAGGGACATGGACGATGCCGTACGGGACGCCCGTGACACCCTCAGCCTGAGTCGTGGCTCCCTTCGCCTGGCGGCACTGCCCACGGCCGCCGCTTCGTTCCTGCCTGTGGTCATCGCGTCGTTCCAGCGCAAACACCCGGGTGTAAGGGTGAGCGTACTGGATGGTCGGGCCGGGGAGATCATGGGGTGGGTGCAGCGCGGTGAGGTGGACGCGGGTATTACCTCGTTACCCGACGACCTGTCCGGGCTGAGCTTCGTGCGCCTGTTGGATGACAATCTGGTGTTGCTGACCCACAAGGATCATCAGCGCGACAGTCTGGACGACTGGAAACGCAGGCCCTACATTGCCCTGACTCCCGACACGAGCATCCGGCCCTTGGCCGACGCAGCGTTGCGCTACCTGAATGTCGAGCCTGAGCCGGCCTGGGAGGTGGCGCACATGAGTACCGCCACTGCGCTTGTACGCGAAGGGTTGGGGTTTTCCCTGCTGCCGGCCAGTTGCACGGCGGTGTTCAACATTGGCGAGCAATGCGCGGTGATTGCCATCGACCAGCCCGGAAAGCGTTCGATCGGCCTGTTGCAACGCAAGCCAGTGGCCCAGTCGCCGTCGTTGAGCCAGTTCATGCAGCATTTGCGGCAGACGCTGCGTCAGCAATGACAGTTCCATGGTCATCGCGAGCAGGCTCGCTCCCACAGTGTGTAGAACCCTTGTGGGAGCGAGCCTGCTCGCGATGGCGGGATTGCCGTCAGTGCCAGGCGATCTGATCAAACGCTATTGGGTGCCAAACATCGCTGTCCAATAAATCCCTGCATCGCTCTTCGGGTCCACCGCATAGCCGGCGCCCAGTTCTTTGAACTGCGGGTTCATCAGATTGGCGCAATGACCGGGGCTTGCCAGCCAGCCGTCCACCACTTTGAGGGCCGTATCCTGTCCGGCGGCGATGTTCTCACCGATCAATTGGCCGAGGTAACCGGCCAACTCGGCGCGGTCGCCCGGCATGCGGCTGTCGCGATCCTTGTGGTCAAAGAAGTTGTTGTTGGCCATGGCCCGAGTGTGGTTCACGGCGGCCAGGGCCAACGTAGCGTTCCAGGCCAGCGGCGTCGTCGCCGTGAAGGCTTCGGTGCCGCAGCGGCGCGGTTGGGCACGCGCACTGTTGATCAGCTTCAGTAGCTTCTGACCTTCGGCTTGCCAGTCTCCCAGACGCGCCGACAATAGCGGGCGCGCCAACACGATGCGCCATTCGCGATCCAGGCGACTGACACCGATGTCGACAAACTGCGGGTCCAGCACCACCTGGCAGAAGCTTTCCTGCACGGCCTTCATCGCGGCTTGCGCGTCCCGTGGCCCGGACAGGCTGATGGCCTGTACGTTGACCATCGGGTAAGCCGTGCGGGCCAACGCCTGCTGCAGGTCACCAATGCCGTTGGCCGACAGGATCAGCCGCGAATCCATGGCCAGCGGCGGTAGCTCCAGAGAGGCCTGATCCGCACAACTTTGCGACTGACTGCGGTAAAGGTTGATGGACTCGACCAGTTGCGTCTCTTCGGTGGCCAGGACACTGGTGGCGAAGGCCAGCCCCAGCGACAGCCCGATAAGACGCATGACGGATGAAATGGCACGCATGTAAATCTCCCTTGAGCGGACGGCGCCTATGATGCGCAATTTTTGCCCGGCTGGGGCAACGGTATTCACGCTCTCTTGAAATCCCTTGCAACGGCACCGTTGGGTACCGTTTGGGACAATCCTCAAGTAGTGGGATCAATTTTCAGGCAAATAAGTCCATCTCCGTCGATTCAAGGGCAAAACTTGCGAATTATCAGCTCATCCAGTTCCCGCCATCGACGTTATAAGTCTGTGCTACCACATATTCGCTCTCCGCAGAGGCCAGGAATATCGCCATCCCCACCAGGTCCTGCGCGGTGCCCATCCGGCCATAGGGCACTTGCGCACCGACCTGACGCTTTTTCTCTCCCAGGGGCAGGTTTTCATGATGGGCGAACAGCGCATCCACGCCATCCCAGTGCTCACCCTCCACCACACCAGGGGCAATGGCGTTGACGTTGATTCGATGCTTGATCAAATCAAGGCCGGCCGACTGGGTCAGGCTGATCACCGCAGCCTTGGTGGCGCAATACACCGCCACCAGGGCTTCTCCACGCCGGCCGGCCTGGCTGGCCATGTTGATGATTTTGCCGCCATGCCCCTGGCGGATCATCTGCCGGGCGGCGGCCTGCAGCGTGAAGAGTGTGCCGGCGACATTGATGCAAAACAGCCGTTCGTAGCTTTGGCGCGTAATCTCCACGATAGGCGCCAGGTCGAAAAGCGCTGCGTTATTGACGAGGATATCGAGCTTGCCCGTCCGGGCCACGACCGCCTCGATGGCCTGGTCAATCGAAGCTTGTTCAGTGACGTCCATTTTGACCGCGTAGGCGCTGTCGCCCAGTTCGGCGGCGGTGGCTTGGGCGCTTCCAAGATCGATATCGGCAATCGCCACAGTAGCCCCTTCGTTGATATAGGCCTGGGCGAACGTCCTGCCAATACCACGGGCAGCACCGGTGACCAGCGCGCTTTTTCCTTCCAGTCGTTTCATGGGTTGTCCTGTCTCGAATGACAAAATAAACAGCAGGGGAGCGCGTCTCACCATCAATGACGTGCCGATTACAGCAGCGCCATTGGCGCCGGACAAACGCGGGAGGGATCATCGGCTGGTACTTTTTTAACGCCGTGACGTGTCCCTTGGCCGGGTTAAAAAAGTATCGGTGGACGATCAGGTCAGGGCTGGTGAACCGGTGCGCGCCGGGCGTAAGGTGCTGCCTACAGCGATAGAGACGCGCGACATGCCTGATCACTCAACGCCCCTGTTCGAGCAGCCACCCGCCGAACTTGAAGTCATCCTGCCTGAGCCCGAGCACAGTTTTCGCTGGTATGAGCACGACTATCCGTATCCGCTGGCGCGCTGGAACCACCATCCCGAATTCGAGATCCATCTCATTCGTCGGGGCAGCGGTAAATTGCTGGCGGGCGATTATATTGGTCCATTCGGCCCCGGCCACGTGGCGATGATCGGCCCAGGCTTGCCCCACGACTGGATGGGCGACCTGGCCCCGGGCGAGTACTTGGCTGGAAGGGACGTGGTGCTGCAATTCGATGGCGCAACGCTGTTGAGCCTGCGCCGGACGCTACCTGAACTCGGGGATTTACAGCCGCTGTTCGAAAGGGCACGACGAGGTCTGGTCTTCCGCGGCGACACCGCGGTGAACGCCGCAAGGCTGTTGGAGAGCATCGGCCCGGCCCAGGGACTCGGGCGACTGGCATTGTTTCTCCAACTGCTCAACACACTCAATCTCGCCCCGCAGGAGCAGGCCCAGTGCCTGGCCAGCCCTTGTTATGCACCCAGTCTGGATGCCCGCAGTTCCGAACGCATCCACAAGGCCTTTGAGTACCTGCAGACTGAACTCACGGGTGACCTGCGCCTGTCGGTGATTGCTCGGCAACTGGGCATGAGCGAGCCCGGTTTTTCGCGTTTCTTCAAACGCATCACCGGACACGGTTTCATTGATCTGATGCGCAAGCTCCGAGTCCAGCGAGCCTGCCGGTTGCTGTTGCACAGTGAAATGCCGGTGACCGATATCTGTTTTGAGGTGGGTTACAACAACCTGTCCAACTTCAATCGGCACTTTCGCATCGAGATGCACCAGACGCCCAGCGAGTATCGATCAGCTAGACCCTGAACTGCTTCAGCAACCCGTTCAATTGCTCACTCAGCGACTTGAGACGGGTACTCGCCAGGCTCGATTGTTCAGCCGCCAGGGCGGTGCTGTGGGAGAGGCCGGCGGCCTGGGTCACGTTCTGGTTGATGTCTTCCACCACATGGGCCTGTTGCAGCGTGGCGCTGGCGATGGAGGCGTTCAGGCTGTTGAGATTGCGCAGGGCCTGGCCGATGGCGTTGAGGCTGGCGCCTGCCAGCCCGGCTTGTTCAATGGTCAATTGCGAAGCACGGCTGCTGTCGCTGATGACTTTCACCGCCGCTTCGGAGTGGTTCTGCAAGCGTTCGATCATCGCCTGGATCTCGGCGGTGGACTTCTGCGTGCGCTGGGCCAGCAACCGCACTTCGTCAGCCACCACGGCAAAGCCTCGACCTTGTTCACCGGCGCGGGCCGCTTCGATCGCGGCGTTGAGGGCCAGCAGGTTGGTCTGCTCGGCAATGGAGCGGATCACCTCCAGCACACTGCCGATCTGGGTGCTTTCGCTGGCCAGGGTGCGAATCACTTCGACCGCCTGATCAATGGTCTGGGACAGTCGGTCAATCTGCTGCAAGCTGCCATCGATATTCACCTGGCCCTGCTGGGCCTGAGATTCGGCGTCGCGCATTTCGCTGGCGGCGTGTTCGGCATTCTTGGCGACGTCTTGCACGCCGTAGGTCACTTCGTTGATCGCGGTCGCCACCAGTTCCATCTGTTGCGATTGTTGCTGGCTGCGCTCCTGAGCTTGGGCGGCGTCGTTACCCAGGTCGTTGGACGATTGCCCCAGGGCCCTGGCCGAGTCCTGCAACTGGCTGACTACTTCGCGCAGTTTGGCGGTAAAGGCATTGAAATGCCGGGCCAGTTGCGTCACTTCATCCTGGCCGTGGGTGTCGAGGGTGCGGGTCAGGTCGCTTTCACCGCTGGCAATGTTGGCCATGGCATTGACCGTTTCCTGCAGCGGCCGAACGATGCTGCGCACGATCAGGGTCAGGAGCAGGCCCATGAGCAGGGTGATCGCCAGGCCGATCAGCGAAGCCTTGATCACTTGAGAGCGGAATTCGGCCTCCACGTCATCCACATACACGCCTGAACCGATGATCCAGCCCCACGGCTCGAACAGTTTGACATAAGAGGTTTTCGCCACCGGCGCCTCGGCGCCCGGTTTCGGCCAGAGGTAATCCACCATCCCGGCGCCCTTGGCCTTGGCAATGGCGACCATCTCGTTGAACAGCGCAAAACCATTCGGGTCGCGAATCGCCGAGAGGTTCTGGCCTTCGAGTTTTGGGTTGGTCGGGTGCATGACCATCACAGGGGTCAGGTCATTGATCCAGAAGTAGTCACTCTGGTCATAGCGCAAGCCGCGCACCGCGCTAAGGGCCTGCTTCTGCGCAGCCTCGCGAGTCAGGGTGCCAGCCGTTTCCAGACCATGGTAGTAGCTCAGCACGCCGCTGGCAGTCTGGACCACATGCTGGGTTTTCTGCACCTTGGCCTGATACAGGTCGGTGTGGATCTGCTTAAGCATGAACGCGCCTAACGTGAACAACATCACGATGGACACGACCAAGATGAGCCACAAGCGTCGGCTGATCGACACACTGCGCAAGCTATTCATACGCTGTCACTCCGGTTTCTTATTCTTGTCATCTGCGACCGCCTGAGTCTGGCGTCAGGCGGGTATGCCTTTGTGTCCTGAGTCATAACGCGGCAGCGTTATCAGGGCTTGTCTGATAGGATTTCGGCCCCGCGGCGCAAAACCTGAGCCTGTTCCGGTTTTTTCATTGGTTTTTTTGAGAAATCGCAGTCACCGTGCGCCTGCTGTTTACACCTGCATAACGCTTAAATTTTGATGAGACGTGCGCAAGCATAGTCTTTTGGGGGATGAATGGATTTGTGGACCGCCTTTCAGGCACTGATTCTTGGCGTGGTAGAAGGCTTGACGGAGTTCCTGCCGATCTCCAGTACGGGGCACCAGATCATTGTCGCGGACTTGCTCGAGTTCGGCGGCGAGCGCGCGATGGCGTTCAACATCATTATCCAGCTCGGGGCGATCCTGGCGGTGGTGTGGGAGTTTCGGCGCAAGATCTTCGACGTGGTACTGGGCTTGCGCACCCAGCCCAGCGCTCGCCGGTTTACGGCCAACCTGCTGATTGCCTTCATGCCCGCTGTGGTATTGGGCGTGTTGTTTGCAGACCTGATCCATGAATACCTGTTCAACCCGATCACGGTGGCCACGGCGTTGGTGCTGGGCGGTTTCGTGATGCTCTGGGCCGAGAAGCGCCAGCACACAGTGCACGCCGAAACGGTAGACGACATCACCTGGAAGGATGCGCTGAAAGTCGGCTTCGCCCAGTGCCTTGCGATGATTCCCGGCACCTCCCGCTCAGGCTCGACCATCATCGGTGGCTTGCTGTTCGGGCTGTCGCGCAAGACCGCGACCGAGTTTTCATTCTTCCTGGCGATGCCAACCATGGTCGGCGCAGCGGTCTACTCCGGCTATAAATATCGCGAGCTGTTTGTGCCGGCGGATTTTCCGGTGTTCGCCATCGGCTTCGTCACGGCGTTCATTTTCGCCATGATCGCGGTCAGGGGCTTGTTGCTGTTCATCGCCAGCCACAGTTACGCCGTATTTGCCTGGTACCGGATCGCTTTCGGCCTGTTGATCCTGGCCACCTGGCAATTCGGTTGGGTGGACTGGACGGCGGCCCAGCCATGAGCCGTCCAGGCCGTGAGCCGGGCCCAGCCGTGCAGAGTTTGCGGCTCAAGCTCGTGGTATTTGCGCTGGTGTGCGCCTTGCCGCTGCTCGGGTCACTTTTGCTCGGGTTGCGCGCGGTGTCCTGGGTGCCGCTGACGGCCTACGGGCTCGTCAGCGTGGTGGCGTTTCTGTTGTACTGGAGCGACAAGCGCAAGGCCCGCGCTGACGCCTGGCGCACCCCGGAAAACGTATTGCACGCCGTGGAGCTGGCCGGGGGCTGGCCCGGGGCGTTGTTGGCTCAGCAAGTGTTTCGCCACAAGACCCGCAAGGTGTCGTTTCAGGTGGTGTTCTGGTTCATCGTGTTGCTGCACCAGGTGTTCTGGATCGACCAGTTATTCCTGGGCAGTCATCTGCTGATGCTTTTCTGAGCTTCACGACAGCAGCAAACCCACCTGGGTGCGCTTGGGCAGCTTGCTCACCACCAGTTGGTGGGAGCGCTGCAGCAGGCCACGCAGTTCATCGGCGCCCAGCGGGTAGGGCGTCTGCATGATGACCCACTGAGCCCGCGCCAGATAGGGCGCCGGGTGGATCCCCGGGCGGTCGCAATGCCCCAGGAACAGATCCTTGTCCACCTTGAACGCCAGTGATTCGCCCCGCAGGTTCTGCAGGGCGAACATCTTGTTGCCGGCAATGGAAAATACCCGCACGCCGCCCCATTTGTAGTCCTCCCTGGCGCCCGGCAAACCCAGGCAGAACTGCGCGACATCCTCTTCGCTCAAGCTCATATTTTTCTATCTCCACAGCCATCGAATGCTTCTACCAAGTGGTCGATCCACGCGCGCACCGCTGGCAACATGCCGCGTCGATGCGGATAGACTGCCTGCAGCCAGCCGTCCGGCAGCGACCACTCGGGCAACAATTCCACCAGTGTGCCGTCCTGCAGTTCCTCCTCGCAATACATGCTCGGCAACAAGGTGAAACCCAGGCCGGCGAGGGCGCAGGCGCGGCGCACAATGAAGTCGTCGATGCCCAGCCGGGCTTCCAGGGCCAGTTCGACGGGCTCTGCGTTGGCCTTGAGCAGGCGCAGATGGACCAGGCGATCGGCGTCCAGCGCCCCGAGTATCGGCAGTTTCTTGAGATCCTCCGGGGTATTGATCTGCCGTCCTGCGACGAACGCTGGGCTGGCGACCATGATCAGCCGCGCCTGACGCAGCCGTCGCGTCATCAGCAGCGGGTCTTCGTCCCCCAGATCGCGCACGCGCAATGCCACGTCGATGCCTTCGCTCACCAGGTCTACCCGCCGATTGACCAGCATCATTTCCAGCTGCACTTGAGGGAATTTTTCCAGAAAGCTGGCGATCACCCCGCCCAGCATCTGATGAGCCAAACCCACCGGACTGGAAACCCGCAGGCGCCCGCGCGGCTCAGTGGACATGCTCGCCACGGCTTCATCGGCCATCTCGGCTTCCAGCAGCATGGCTTGGCAATGGCGCAGATAACGCTCGCCAACGGCCGTGAGCTTCAACTGGCGGGTGGTACGTTGCAGCAGTCGGGCGCCAAGGCGCTCTTCCAGTTCAGCGATACGCCGTGACAGCCGCGACTTGGGAATACCCAACAGGCGTCCGGCCGCGGCGAAACCACCGGCTTCGACCACTTTGGCGAAGTAGTACAGATCATTGAGGTCTTGCATATCGAGTTCTATTGTCCTGTCAGTGGAACGAACTATCGCATTAATACTGACTTATCGGCTATTGGCTTCATCGATAGGATTGTTCTCAATTGATCGCTTGGTCGCGATCCTCACTTGGAGAGCACTCATATGAAACTGTTGCACATCGACTCGAGCATCCTGGGCGACAATTCCGCGTCCCGCCAACTGAGCCGTGACGTGGTTGAGGCCTGGAAAGCTGCCGAAGCGGACGTCGTCGTGACCTACCGCGACCTGGCGGCCGATGCCATCAGCCACTTTTCCGCCCAGACCCTGATCGCCGCCGGCACCAGCGCTGAACTGCGCGACGCTGCCCAGAAGCACGAGACTGATCTCAGTGCCTCGACCATGGCCGAATTCCTGGCGGCGGACGCGGTGGTCATCGCAGCGCCGATGTATAACTTCACCATTCCGACTCAACTCAAGGCCTGGATCGACCGTATCGCCGTGGCCGGCCAAACCTTCCGCTACACCGAAGCCGGCCCCGAAGGCCTGTGTGGTGGCAAGAAACTGGTGATCGTTTCCACCTCTGGTGGCCTGCATGCCGGCCAGCCAAGCGGCGTGGCGCATGAGGAGTATCTGAAGGTCATGTTCGGTTTCCTCGGCATTACCGACATCGAGTTCGTTCGCGCCGAGGGCCTGGCTTACGGTGACGAAATGCGCAGCAAAGCCATAAGCGAAGCCAAGCTGCAGATCAGCGAGCAATTCGCCGCAGCTTAAAGACCGCGCAAAAAAACACCAGGCCTGGGCGAACCGGCCTGGTGGGTTTGCACAAGGTCGATCAATAAGCGGCTGTTTCGGTACGGCGCCGCAGCAGTAAAGTCAGCCCCAGTCCGATGATCGACAGCAGTGCCGCACTGAAAAAGATCGAGGAATACCCCAGATTCAACGCCACCGCGCCCATCAAGGGGCCGGCAATCGCCAGCGCCAGATCGAAGAACACCGCATAGGCGCTCAGTCCTGCGCCACGGCTGGTATTCGGTACTTGTTTGATGGCTTCCACACCCAACGCCGGATACACCAGCGACAGCCCGAAACCGGCCAGCCCCGCGCCAATCAGCGCGAACGCGGTAGAAGGCGCCAGCCATAGCAACACCAGCCCCAGGGTTTCTATACACATACAGGCAATGGCCGTCCTGAAGCCTCCGAAGCGGGCGATGCTGGAAATGAACAACAAGCGCGACAGGATGAAACAGACGCCAAACACCGTCAGGCACCAGGCTGCACCCGTCCAGCCGCGACTGACATAAAACAACGTGATGAAGGTGGTGAGCGTACCGTAGCCGATCGACGCCAGGCACAGGCTCGTCCCGTACGGTGCAATACGCCCGAACACCGCCCAAAAGGGCAGGCGCTCGCCACGAATGACCGGCACCGATGGCTTGTTGCGTATCAACAGCAGCGCCGCGCCGGCCAGCAGCGACAAGGCGATCCCCAGGCTGACAAAGCCCAGCTCACTGACCATTACCACTCCCAGCGGCGCGCCGATGGCAATGGCCCCATAAGACGCGATGCCGTTCCATGAGATCGAGCGGGCCGTGTGTTCGACCCCCACCTGGCCCATGCACCAACTGATGGTGCCCACGCCAATCAGGCCCTGAGCCACCCCGAGCAGCAAACGCCCGGCGATCAGGATCAACAGGCTCAGCAGTGGAAAGCTTTGCAGCAGCGTCGAAAGCAACGTCAGCAAACCACTGAGGACGATCCCGTACAGCCCATAAACGATCGCCCGCTTGGTGCCGATACTGTCCGACAGCCGCCCGGCCATGGGCCGACTGAGCAGCGTCGCCAGATACTGGGAGCCGATGGTCAGCCCGGCCACCACGGCACTGAAGCCCAACTGTTCGTGGACATAGCCCGGCAACACGGCAATCGGCAGGCCGATGCAGAGAAAGGCGATGAAGGTATAGAAGACGATGGAGATGATCTGCCAGGTGATCGACAGGGAACTGGGGGTGGATGGGTGTGTTGGCATGAGGCTCGTTCGCGGGCAGCGGTAAGAGGGGCTCATCATGGCGCGCGGCGGGAATAAAAGAAAGCAGGCTAACGGTTTGCCCGGGTGGTGATAGTGCCGACGCTATCGCGAGCAGGCTCGCTCCCACACTGGCCGCAGGGCTTGGAAGAACATCGGTTCCTTGTGGGAGCGAGCCTGCTCGCGATGACGGTAGGTCGGCCAATACCAAGTCGACTGAAACGGCCAAATCGCAAGCAAGCTGTGCTCCCACAAGCGGTTCTACCTTGAAAACAAAAAGCCCCGTCACAACGGACAGGGCTTTTCACTTGCAGCTTGAAGCTTACAACTCGACGCTGCTCTTAAATCAGCACACCCTGGCTGCGCAGGTAATCGTCATAGGTGCCGCTGAAGTCGATCACGCCATCGGCGCTCAACTCGATGATGCGGGTGGCCAGGGACGATACGAACTCACGGTCGTGGCTGACGAAGATCAGCGTGCCCGGGTAGTTTTCCAGCGCCAGGTTCAGCGCCTCGATGGATTCCATGTCCAAGTGGTTGGTCGGTTCGTCCATCACCAGCACGTTCGGCTTTTGCAGGATCAGCTTGCCGAACAGCATGCGACCCTGTTCACCACCGGAAATGACTTTGACCGACTTGAGGATCTCGTCGTTGGAAAACAGCATGCGGCCCAAGGTGCCACGAACCAGTTGTTCGCCGCCCTGGGTCCACTGGCCCATCCAGTCGAACAGGTTGACGTCGTCTTCGAAGTCGTGGGCGTGGTCCTGGGCGTAGTAACCCAGTTCCGCGGCGTCGGTCCATTTCACAGTACCGGCGTCCGGCTCCAGTTCATTGACCAGGGTGCGCAGCAACGTGGTCTTGCCGATGCCGTTCGGGCCAATGATCGCCACGCGCTCGCCGGCTTCGACGGTGAAGCTGAAGTCCTTGAACAACGGCTTGCCGTCAAACCCTTTGGCCATGCCTTCGACAATGACCGCCTGACGGTGCAGCTTCTTGGTCTGTTCGAAGCGAATGAACGGGCTGACACGGCTCGATGGCTTGACCTCGGCCAATTGGATCTTGTCGATCTGCTTGGCACGGGAGGTGGCTTGCTTGGCTTTCGAGGCGTTGGCCGAGAAGCGGCTGACGAACGATTGCAGTTCGGAAATCTGCGCTTTCTTCTTGGCGTTGTCCGACAGCAGTTGCTCGCGGGACTGGGTCGCCACGGTCATGTACTCGTCGTAGTTGCCCGGGAACAGGCGCAGCTCGCCGTAGTCCAGGTCCGCCATGTGGGTGCAGACACTGTTCAGGAAGTGACGGTCGTGGGAGATGATGATCATCAGGCTCGAACGCTGGGTCAGCACGTTTTCCAGCCAGCGGATGGTGTTGATATCCAGGTGGTTGGTCGGTTCGTCCAGCAGCAGCACTTCCGGGTCGGAGAACAACGCCTGGGCCAGCAGTACCCGCAGTTTCCAGCCGGGCGACACTTCGCTCATCGGGCCGAAATGCTGCTCGATGCCAATTCCCAGGCCCAGCAGCAGTTCACCGGCACGGGACTCGGCGGTGTAGCCGTCCATTTCGGCGAATTCGGTTTCCAGCTCGGCCACGGCCATGCCGTCTTCTTCGGTCATTTCCGGCAGCGAATAGATGCGGTCGCGCTCGGCCTTGACCTTCCACAACTCTTCGTGGCCCATGATCACGGTGTCGATCACGGTGAATTCTTCGTAGGCGAACTGGTCCTGGCGCAATTTACCCAGGCGCACGTTCGGCTCAAGCATGACCTGGCCGCCGGACGGCTCGAGGTCGCCGCCGAGGATCTTCATGAAGGTCGACTTGCCGCAACCGTTGGCGCCAATCAGACCGTAGCGGTTACCCGCGCCGAACTTGACAGAGACGTTTTCGAACAGTGGCTTGGCGCCGAACTGCATCGTGATGTTAGCTGTAGAGATCAAAGGTTTATCCTGCGGAACATTCAGAGTAGCTAAGGGTGCGGCAGTACCTGTTCAGTACCTGTTTGCGCAGGTCCCGACCGCGCGAAAGCTTCGCGGTCGCAAGCGCAAGGGTCCATCCGGCATAAGAGGACAGCAGCATACGGAGCGCTTGACCCAAATAGACGTACGCCGAAGCCGGAATCCGGTATCGGCCAAAAAGGGGGCGCGTAATGTTTGGCGGCAATTGTACTGATCTGGCCGCGTTAACGATAGGGTGTAACCCAGGCAAGACAGTTTTTCACAACGCAGGGATAACCTTTGGTTACGAGTTGTGGCTAAATTGCCGTCTCACTTACGCCATTCCCCACGCTGTTCGGCTGTGCGGGAAGTGGCAGCCTGTCCACTTTTGATGTGTGCGGATACTGTGAAACTCATCATTGCCGCGATCTATCTTCTCTCTATCGGTTATGTGCACCTGCGCGGGCGCGTTCGGCACAAGCTCGGACGCCAGTTGAGCGACCACTCGTCCTTCCTTGCGCCGATCAACTGCCTGCTTTACCTATGCTCGAAACTGCCCAACAAGCCTTTCCTGAACCCGGCGCAGTTTCCCGACCTGAGCCCGTTGCAGGCCCATTGGCAGGAGATCCGTGCCGAAGGCCTGAATTTGCTGCGAGCGGGGGAGATCAAGCGTTCCAACCAGTACGACGATGTGGGCTTCAATTCGTTCTTCAAGACCGGCTGGAAGCGTTTCTACCTGAAGTGGTACGCCGACAGTCATCCCTCGGCCATGAAGCTGTGTCCGCGCACCACTGAACTGGTGCAGAGCATCGGTTCAATCAAGGCGGCGATGTTCGCCGAACTGCCACCGGGCTCCAAGCTGGTTCGTCATCGCGACCCGTATGCCGGGTCCTACCGGTATCACCTGGGTCTGGAAACGCCCAACGATGCCGGCTGCTACATCAATGTCGATGGTGAGCATTACCATTGGCGTGATGGCGAGGCGGTGATATTCGACGAGACATTCATCCATTACGCCCAGAACACCACGCCACACAATCGCATCATTCTGTTTTGCGACGTGGAACGCCCCATGAGATTTCGCTGGGCCGGTGCCTTCAACCGCTGGTTCAGCCGCACCGTGATGGCGGCCGCCGGAGCGCCCAATGACGCCGGAGACAAAACCGGCGGCCTGAACCGGGCGTTTTCCAGGCTTTACAGGATTCGCCTGCAAGGCAAGGCGCTGAAGAAGCGCAACCGCAAGCTGTATTACTTGCAGAAGTGGGCGTTCTTCGGCGGTCTGCTGGCGGTCTTCATCTGGATATGAGCGGGTGACTCTCCGTACCTGCGTCATTCCCCAGGTTTTTGCGCATCCAGTTGCTCCCACATCCTGGCCGTGATTCGCTGGCGATGGTTGTACCCCTCCCAAGGATCGGCGCCCAGGTTTCTGGCCCGTTCTAGGGCCGTATAGATGTCCCACTGCTGGGCGTTACGCAGACCGTCAAGCTCGGCCCGGGCAATCGGCACGGATACCGGCAGACCTGGCCGAGCGCGCACGGAATAGGCGCTGACGGTGCTGGCGCCCCGGGCGTTACGCAGGTAGTCGACAAATATCTTCCCGACACGATTCTTCGGCCCCATGGTCGCGGTGATCCGCTGCGGCATCTGCCGGGTCATGAACAGGGAGATGGCCTTGGCGAAAGCCTTGGTAATGTCCCAGCCTTCACTGCGCGCCAGCGGCACGATGACATGCATGCCTTTGCCTCCGCTGGTCTTGAGGAAGGCCTGCAAACCCAGTTCGTCGAGCACCGAGAGGGTCAGGCGAGTCGCCTCGATCATCGCGCTCCAGGGCAGCGACGGGTCGGGGTCCAGATCAAGAACGAACAGGTCCGGCGTCTCGATCCGATCATGCGTGGCGGCCCATGTGTGCAACTCCACCGTGCCCATTTGGGCCGCGCTGACCAGCGACTGCACACTGTCGATTTCCATCAGCGCGGCATGCCCGGGATCCAGTCGCGGATCCAGCTGTTTGATGTGGGGAATGTCCAGGCGATCGGCGTGTTTCTGAAAGAACTGCTCTTCGCCGATTCCCTCTGGCGCCCTGAGCAGGGCAACCGGGCGCTGCTTCAGGTGCGGCAGAATCCAGGGAGCGATGTCCTCGTAGTACTGCGCCAGTTCGACTTTCTGCACGCCGCTGACACTGTCGATGACGCGCTCAGGGTGGGAAATCTCCAGCCCTGAGACCTGTACGCTACGGGCTTTGCCGCGAGGCGTGGTTTTGGCGGGCAGGGGTTTTATCGGAACTGGCTGCTGACGCACAACCTTGCTTGCCGGTATGTCGTTCTGTAGATCCAGGAACACCGCCTGGCGCACCAGGCCGTCGCGGGTCCAATCAGCGAACTCGACTTCACAGACCTCGGTTGGCTCTACCCAATGCACGCCGCGGCTTTGCGCGCTGCTGACCGGTGCGACCAGTGGCGAATCGTCCCGCTCCAGGCTACAGAGTTGCTCGTGCAGTTGTTTGAGCCGGGCTTGTGCGAACCCTGTGCCGACACGGCCGGCATACATCAATCCCTTGGGCCCGTTGACCGCCAGCAACAGTGCACCGAAACCATTGCGCCGACCTTTGGGGCGGGTGAAGCCGACGATCACGAACGGCTGGCGCAGACGGCACTTGAGTTTGATCCAGTCGGCGCTGCGGCGCGACACATAGGGGCTGCCCAGGCGTTTGCCGATCACGCCATCGAGTGCGAGGGCGTTGGCACTTTCAAAAATGTCGTGCTGGTTGGCGGAAAACGACTCGGAGAAGCGCAGGCGCTTGCTGGCATTGTTCTTCAGCGCCTTCTTGAGGGCTGCCCGGCGTTTTTCAACCGGCGCCTGGCGCAGGTCGACGCCATTTAGAAAAGGCGCATCAAACAGGACGTACACCAGGTCTACCGTGCGGCCGATCTCGAACGACTGTCGCAGGGCCGCAAAGTCAGAGTGGCCGTCGTCATCGAGCGAAACGAGGCCGCCGTCGAGCCAGCTGTCACCCAGATTCAGCTCAGACAACGCATCGGCGTGCAATTGCAGTCGGTCGGTCCAGTCCTGTTGATTGCGGCTGAGCAATCGCACTTGACCCGCTTCAATGCGGGCCATCAGGCGATAGCCATCGAACTGGACTTCATAACGCCATTCACCGGCCGGGGGCTGCTCAACGGGGGTGGCGCGTTGCGGCAACAAGCGCTCGGGAAGGGCACTGCTACCGGTCTGGCTCTGCCGGGTGCGCTTGCGGCTGTGCTTCTGCTCCGGCTCGGCACCGGACAAACGGGCGTATTCACTCTCGGCCTTGGCCATGACGGATTCCCTTGTATTGCTGGCGCCCGGGGATTAGCCCCGGGAGGCCTTGGTGGCTTTTTTCGCGGGAGCGGACTTGCTGGTCTTTGCGGGCTTTGCAGCGGTTTTTCCGGCAGGCTTTTCTGGCGCCTTGCCCTTACCGCCCAGGCTGCGCTTGAGCAGTTCGGTAAGGTCGATGACATCGGCGCTCTTGCGTTGCTCTTCACCCGGATCGGTTTCCACCGCCTCCAGACGGCCTTCTTTGGCCTTTTTCTCCACCAGTTCCATGATCTTGTCTTCGAAGCTGTCCCGATACTCTTGCGGTTCCCAATCGGCGCTCATGTCCTGCACCAGCCGCTTGGCCATTTCCAGCTCCCCCTTGGCCAGGGTTGGCTTGATGACTTCATCGCCCAGTTCCAGGATGTCGAGTTCGCGCACTTCGGCGGGCCAGCGCAGCATCACCAGCACCAGCGCAGACTCCAGCGGCATCAGCGCTGCCAGATGCTGGCGGGTATGCAGCACGACATGGGCCAGCGCCACCTTGTTGGTCTTGATCAGGGTTTCGCGCAGCAGGGCGTAGACCTTGCCGCCGCGTTTGTCTGGCGCCAGGAAGTAGGGCGTGTCGATGTTTTGCAGGGGAATTTTGTCGCTGTCGACGAAAGAAAAAATATCGATGGTCTGGGTGGACTTGGGGTGGGCGGAGCGAATCTCTTCTTCGCTGAGCAGAACGTACTGGCCTTTCTGGTATTGCACACCCTTGACGATATTTTCCTTGGTCACCTCCTTGCCGGTGACCTTGTTCACTCGCTTATAGCCAACCGGGTCCATGCTGCGCTTGTCCAGCCAGTCGAAATCCACCCCCTGGGAGGACGTGGCCGACACCAGCGCCACAGGAATGTGGACCAGTCCGAAGCTGATTGCGCCTTTCCAGATTGCCCGTGCCATGGAGGGGTTTCCTTGCCGATGAATGAGTCATTCAGGTGACCTTGCGGCGTTCGCAAAAGTTTCCATGGAGCGCCGGTTGACCCGCCCCGCATTGCCTTCGAGACGCTTGGTTACATCTTCGGACGGACATTTCCCTTAACAACGGCGAACCGGCGGCGTAGCGTGCTTTCGATATGCCTGAATCCAAGAGGTGCTCCGATGAACAGGCTGCTACTCACTCTCATGACGCTGTTGCTGACCACCGCCGCCCACTCGGCAACGCCCGACCGCGGGGCCATGGTCCTGGCCCAGAACCTGCCAGGTAACAACAATCCCTATAACAGCCCGATCCGCCGGGCCAATCCCAACAGCATGCAGGGCACCCGGCCGAACGTGCCGATGATCCATAACAACCCGACCGTTCCCGTTCCCCGGCGACCCACGCTGGAAAATGGCGGTATCGGCAACGGGTATCCCCGTTCCGGTCAGCCTGCCGGCTCGCCACGGCCTACCATCAAGCCCAATCCACCGCCGAGGGACACCTCAAACGACATTCGCTGAGTACCGAGCCCTGGCAGTCTTTATTCACACCACAGAAGGAAGTGTGCATGTTGCGTAAAACACTCCTGGCCGCATTCTGCGCCAGCGCTGTACTGACTCTCGCCACGCCGGCGTCTGCCGCGCAAACCCGGCAACTCAAGAGCGAGGAGGGCACGGTGGAGGTGACCACCGTGGTCAAGGGGCTCGAACATCCCTGGTCCGTGGCTTTCCTGCCTGATCAACAGGGCATGTTGGTGACAGAGCGAGCGGGCAACCTGCGTCGGGTCAGCCCGGATGGCCAGCTCTCGGCACCATTGAACGGCGTACCTGAGGTCTGGGCCAGAGGCCAGGGCGGTTTGCTGGACGTCGTGCTGTCGCCGGACTTCAAGCAGGACCGTACGGTCTACCTGTCTTACGCCGAGGCCGGCGATGACGGCAAGGCAGGCACCGCCGTGGGCCGTGGGCAATTGTCCGAAGACCTGCAGAGCCTGAAGAATTTCAATGTGATTTTCCGCCAGCAGCCCAAGCTTTCCACCGGGAACCACTTTGGGTCGCGCCTGGTGTTCGACCGGGACGGCTATCTGTTCATCACCCTGGGGGAAAACAACGAGCGGCCCACGGCCCAGGACCTGGATAAGCTCCAGGGCAAGATCGTGCGCATCTACCCCGACGGCAAGGTGCCGGACGATAACCCGTTTGTCGGTCAGGCAAACGTACGCCCCGAGATCTGGTCCTACGGCGTTCGCAACCCCCAAGGGGCGGCGCTCAATCCCTGGAACGGTACGTTGTGGGAGAACGAGCACGGCCCCAGGGGCGGCGATGAGCTGAATATCATCGAACGCAGCAAGAATTACGGCTGGCCGCTGGCGACTCACGGCATCAACTACTCTGGGGCGCCGATCCCGGAAGCCGGCGGCAAGACCGCCGAAGGCACGCTTGGCCCTTTTCATGTATGGGAAGTGTCACCCGGGCTGAGCGGCATGGCGTTCTATGACAGTGACCGCTTCAAGGCCTGGCAACACAGCGTGTTCATCGGTGCGCTGGTGTCCCGGAATCTGATCCGCCTGGAACTGGAGGGTGACAAGGTCGTGCACGAAGAACGCCTGCTGGGTGAGCTTGGCGAGCGCATCCGCGACGTGCGCCAGGGGCCGGATGGTTTCCTGTACGTACTGACAGATGATGACGATGGGGCGCTCTATAAAGTCGGGCTCAAGTGATTCGCAACAGTGCCCATTGACTTGCCAGCCAGCGGCAGGCTAATTTCCAGGCATGACCAGCACCGTATTGCGTAGCCAGCCAAGCATTATTACCGCCATTCCTTATTTGGCGGGCTAGCTGACGACTGCACCCAACCCGCCTCCGAGGCGGGTTTTTTCTTTCTGTCTCCGGAGTTTTGTCCAAACCAGGAGACCGCCATGCCTACCACCCGCCCCGAGCAAGCCCTGCTAGAACATTACGTCAAGAAGATCCTGGCCGCGCCGGTGTACGAACTGGCCGTACGCACGCCGTTGCAAGCGGCCACCGGACTGTCCGAAGCCTTGGGCAACCGGATCCTTCTCAAGCGTGAAGACCTGCAGCCGACTTTTTCTTTCAAGATCCGTGGCGCCTACAACAAACTGGTGCAACTGACCGCCGAGCAACGGGCTCGCGGTGTCATCACCGCTTCAGCGGGCAATCATGCCCAGGGCGTGGCGCTGGCCGCGCGGGAGCTGGGCATATCGGCCAGCATCGTCATGCCACTCACCACACCGCAGCTCAAGGTGCTGGGCGTGCGCAACCGGGGCGCCGAAGCAGTGCTGCACGGGGAGAGCTTTCCCTTTGCCTTGGAATACGCACTGGAGCTGGCCCGACAGACCGGACGAGAGTTCGTTTCGCCCTTCGATGATCCGGACGTGATCGCCGGGCAGGGCACCGTCGCCATGGAAATCCTGCGTCAACACCCAGGCAGCCTGGACGCGATTTTTGTCCCGGTCGGTGGCGGGGGGCTGATTGCCGGGGTCGCGGCCTACGTCAAGTACCTGCGCCCGGAGGTTCGCATTGTCGGGGTGGAGTCACAACATTCCGCCTGTCTCCAGGCGGCGCTGGCAGTCGGTGAACGGGTCAGTCTGGCGAGCGTGGGAACCTTTGCCGATGGCGTGGCTGTCGCACAAATAGGGGCCTACGGCTTCGACATCTGCCGTTTCTGCGTTGATGACGTGATCACCGTCACTGACGACCAATTGTGCGCAGCCATCCGAGACATCTATGACGATACCCGGTCGATAACCGAGCCCTCGGGCGCCTTGGCGGTCGCCGGCATCAAGCAGTACGTCGCCCAGACCGGCGCGCGAGGCCAAACACTGGTGGCAATCGATTCCGGCGCGAATATCAACTTCGATAGCCTGCGCCATGTGGCAGAGCGGGCTGGCGCCGAAGTCATTTGACGTTTTTTACGCGACGTCACACTTTTTTCGAAGCAGCCGACGGGTGCCCACTCACCCCTGCGCAATAGGGTCTAATCTAGCTTGCGACAGGATCACTGGCGATTGCAGTTTGCATGAGGAAAATCCCGCTTCCTTGCAATTTGCACGCGCGCTCTCACAGTCCTGGACGCTAAGTAGTTGATTTGGATCAATCGGGATTTTCTTTAAAGCAGGCATATTTTTTGCGGGATGATTAGGGAGTCGCTGCACGGGCTCATTAATTAGAAAACGCCAAGAACGAACGAACGGCACGGCATTCGTAGTCCCAGTCCGCAGGGAAGAACGGACGAAAATACCGCCGTCGTGAACATAAATTGGCCGCCTCAACAGGAGAGAGTCGCCATGTTTTTATCTGCCCTCGAAATGCGAAACATCATTGAAAGCAGCTTGCTGCCCAAGCGCTCGCAATGCACGTTGTCACCTGATTTGTCGATGACAATCAAGATCTATGACGATCATGAAACCGATCGTGTGGCATTGATCAAAACTGATATCGATGCCAATAAACTCAATGGCTGCCGGGCAATCAACGACCTGATCGCCGAGTTGCGCTCCGAACTCGACCAAAATCACCACACCGGTAATCACTTCCATCAGCAACACCGCATGACCGGGCGCTGATCACGGCCTTGTCTTCCCAGGAATCACGTCCGGGTTCGGTCATTGTCCGAACCCGGTGCCGTGCTTTTTCCCAAACAGCTCAATCCAATTGTTGCCGGTAAGGCAGATCCGGCCCGGTCCGGCCGCACGTCAGCGCAGCAGCGCGCATGGCAAAAGCAAGCATCTCGCTCACCTGCTCCCGGGTCAGGGTATGCAGGCCTTCCACCGAATCCAGTTGGTGCTCGGTCAGCCAGGTAATCAACGCCGCCTGGAAGGTGTCCCCTGCGCCCACGGTATCGGCGATCTGCACCGAACATGCCGGCATTGACCAGGAACCGTGCTGGCGGCTGAATACCGTCGCGCCTTGACTGCCACGGGTAAGGAACACCAATTGGCAACGGTGCTCCATCCAACGCTCGATGATGGTCTGTGGCGGTTGGTCGGGATAAAGAAGACTCAGGTCTTCGTCGCTGACTTTGATCAAATCGGCATATTCGACCAGCGTTGCGATTCGCGAGCGCCACAGTTCGGTGTCCGGTTGCGGGTTGAGTCGCACGTTCGGATCCAGGCTGACCAGGCGTTTACCGCTCTCGCGTCGCACCAAGGCCAGTAGGGTGTCGGCAATCGGCTGCACCACAAGAGAGAAAGAGCCGACATGCAGCCCCCGTACGTGCTCACCGAGCACCGGTAGGTGGTCCAGGCCCAGTTGCCGGTCCGCGCATCCTTCACCGCGAAAGCTATAGTGGGGCGAACCGTTGGCACCGACCGCCACCATTGCCAGGGTCGTAGGCGCGTCGAAGTCCAGTGCGTACTCGGTGCTGACACCTTCGGCAGCCAGGACCTGATGCAAGCGTCGGCCCAGGTAGTCCGTGGACAGCCCGCCAAGCAGTGCCGATTCCACGCCCAGGCGTCGCAACCCGACTGCCACGTTGAACGGCGAGCCGCCGGCGATGGCTTTGAAGTTGACCTGCGACGCCGGACCGCCCATCTCGTTTTCGCTGAAAAAATCAAACAGTGCTTCACCACATACCAAATACATAGTTCTTTTATCTCAAAGGGTTGCGATACGTTCTTGATAGTTGGCATAAGCTTTTTGCGATGCTGCGACCTGCTCGGTAATGGGCCGGGTTTCGCTGGCTGGGTCGAGCTTGACACAGCGCTCGCACAGATCGGCCAGGCTTTGCTGTGAGCCTGAATGGCACCACGCCGCCTGAATCGCCGCACCCAGGGCGGCCGCTTCGCTCTGTTCAGTGCAAATGACCGTGGTATCCATGATGTCGGCGACGATCTGCCGCCACACCGGGCTTTTCGAACCACCGCCGATCAAGCGGATGCTCTGGGCCTCGAGCCCGTTGGCGCGCAGCAGGTCCAGGCCATAGCGCAAACCGAAGGTGGTGCCTTCGACCACCGCCCGACACAGATTGGCCTGGGTCAGGTTGGTGGTGGTCAGCCCGAAAAGGCTGCCGGTGGCATGGGGCAGGGCGGGAACTCGCTCGCCGTTGAGAAACGGCAGCATGCACACACCTTCGGCGCCTATCGGAGCCCTTGCCACCAAGGCGTTGAAGGCGTCGATGTCCAGCTCCAGCAACTCGCGCATGGCTCCGGTGGCGTTGGTCAGGTTCATGGTGCAGATCAGCGGCAGCCAGCCGCCGCTGGATGAGCAGAAGGTTGCCACCGACGGCTGCGGACTGACCGCAGGTTCTGCGGCATAGGCGTAGACCGTGCCGGAGGAGCCCAGGCTCATGGTGATCACGCCTGGCTGGATGTTGCCGGTGCCGATAGCGCCCATCATGTTGTCGCCACCTCCGCTGGCCACCAGCGCGTCAGGATTGATGCCCAGGTGCGCGGCAACGGCCGGCAGGATCCGCCCGACCGGCTGATGGGCCTCGATCAGCTCCGGCAAAGCCGATTGCAGCCGGCCGCTGGGATCGATGTGCTCCAGCAAACGCGCGTCCCATTGACGGGTGCGTACGTTGAAATAGCCGGTGCCCGAGGCGTCGCCGTATTCGCTGCAATGGCGGCCGGTGAGCCAGTGATTGAGAAAGTCGTGGGGCAGCAGGACGCTGGCGATACGTTCGAAAACCTGGGGATGCTGCTCCCGCGTCCAGAGCAGTTTGGAAACCGTGTAGCCCGGCGCGATCACCACGCCGAGGCGTGCGAGGCTGCCGTCTTCACCCCCCAGGTAGGCCAAAAGCCGATCGTTTTCCGGCGTCGTCTCGGTGTCGCACCACAGCTTGGCCGGGCGCAAGACCTGGCCCTGGTCGTCAAGCAGCACCAAGCCGTGTTGCTGGCCGGACACGCCGATGCCGAGGATCGCCTGGCCATCGACCCCGGCGGCGGCCAGGGCTTGGTGAGTCGCCTGGGTGAATGCATCGAGCCATTGTTGGGTGTCTTGTTCACGGCGACCGTTGGCCCCGCTGATCATGCTGTGGGCAGCGGCACCCTGGCCGAGCACCTGGCCGCTGAGCGTATCCAGGATCAGTGCCTTGGTGCCTTGGGTGCCGCAGTCGATGCCCAGGAACAGTTGTTGGTTTGCCATAAAAATCCTTGGGTGAGTCAGATCGATATCTGCAAGAAGTCATCGGCCGGTAAACACAAAACCCCCGTGGCGAGGGAGCTTGCTCCCGCTGGGGCGCGAAGCAGCCCCATCAACCTGACAACTGGGTGTCTCAGGCCGATCCAAGGGGCTGCTGCGCAGCCCAGCGGGAGCAAGCTCCCTCGCCACAGAAGCGGATTGCGTGGGCAGTTTAGTCCCTGTTGGCCAACACCCGCTCAAGCGTCCGCGTGACCCCGTGTTCGCGCAAGCTGTTGCAGCACCACTCGAAGGCTGCCACGAACTCGGGCGAGTGGGGAATGGCCGTACCGAAAATCTCTTCGACCTCCAGCAGGCGCTGGGTCACCAACGCATCGTCGGCCACCAGCGCCTGGCAGAACGCCGCCCGCGGGTCCGGGATCGAATACGTCACGCCGTTCTCATCCACGCCCTTCAGGTACACGGCCCAGGCCGCCACCACCAGCGCCGCGCGACGGGTTTGGCCGCCGTCGGCAATCAAGCGGTTGATCGTCGGCACGGTGAATTTGGGAAACTTCGACGAGCCGTCCGAACACACCCGCTCCAACTGGTCGGCAATTGCCTGGTTGGAAAAACGCTCCACCAGCGTGTTCTTGTAGTCGGTCAGGTCGATCCCTGGCACGGGTGCCAGTTGCGGGGTCACGTCCAGGTCCATGTAGGCACGCATGTAACGCACGAACAGCGGGTCGTTCATGGTTTCGTGGACGAAGCGATAACCCTTGAGAAAACCCAGGTAGGTCAGCGCCAGGTGACTGCCGTTGAGCAACTTGATTTTCATTTCTTCATAGGGCGAGACGTCATCGGTGAACTGCACGCCGACCTTTTCCCAGGCCGGGCGACCGTTGACGAATTTGTCTTCCAGGACCCACTGCACGAAAGGCTCGCAGACCACCGGCCAGGCATCGTCGACCCCATGCTCGTCATGCAGTTGCAGCCGGTGGGCGACGCTGGTCATGGGCGTGATGCGGTCAACCATGGCGTTGGGGAAGCTCACGTGGCGATCGATCCATTGGCCCAGCTCGGCGTCGCGCAACGCGGCGAATGCCAGCAGCGCCTTGCGGGTCACGGCACCGTTGTGCGGCAGGTTATCGCAGGACATCAGGGTGAACGCCGGGGTGCCGGCGGCCCGGCGCCTGGCCAGGGCGGCACAGAGGAAACCGAAGACGGTTTTCGGCTCGTCAGGATGGGCCAGATCGTGCTGGATCTGCGGCAGGTGGGCCATGAACTCGCCGTTACTGTCGTCGATGCAATAGCCGCCCTCGGTGATGGTCAGCGAGACGATGCGGATTTGCGGGTCGGCCAGTTTGTCGATCAGGGCCTGGGCGCCGTCTTCGGCCAGCAGCATGTCATTGATGGCTCCGATCACCCGGATTTCGGTGTCGTCGGTGTCGCCCAGCTCGTACAGGGTAAACAGGTAGTCCTGGCTGGCCAGGTCATCCCGGGCGCGGCGATCTTCGGCCCGCAAGCCCACGCCGCAGATGGCCCAGTCCAGGTCGGTGCCGGTGTTCATCAGCGCATCAGTGTAGTAAGCCTGGTGCGCGCGGTGGAAGCCGCCGACGCCGATGTGGGCGATGCCCTGGCTGATCTCGCTCAAGGAATAAGCGGGCAGGGCGACCTCAGGGCTGAGGTTGTGCAGGTTCTGTCGATTGAGTTTCATCACAAATCTCGGTAATCAGGCGGCGATGCGCAGCGCACGGGTGACCGCCACGCCCTCGGCATCGAATAAGTGGCAGTGTTCAGCATCCAGGTGCAGGTTCAGTTGCTCACCGAAACGGCTCGCCAGGTCGCCGCGCACGCGCATGGTCAAGGCTTCACCGGAGGCGGTGACGACGTGACAGAAGGTGTCGCTGCCCAGACGTTCGCTGACATCGGCGGTGACTTGCAGCGTGCAATCGCCCGGTTGTGCGAGGTTCAAATGCTCCGGGCGAATCCCCAGGGTCACCGCGCCGCCGACGCTCAGGCTGGCCCCACTCATGGGCAGGCTGATCCGGGTGCCGGCGTCCAGCAGGACCTCACAACCCTGGTTATCCAGCCGTGTGACTTTTCCTTTGAGAAAGCCCATTTTTGGCGTACCGAGGAATCCGGCGACAAACAGGTTGGCCGGCTGGTGATACAGCTCCAGCGGCGAGCCGATCTGTTCGACGCGCCCGCTGTTGAGCACCACCACCTTGTCGGCCAGGGTCATGGCTTCGACCTGATCGTGGGTGACGTAGATCATCGTTGCCTGCAGCTCCTTGTGCAGGCGCGCCAGCTCCAGGCGCATCTGCACGCGCAGGGCGGCGTCGAGGTTGGACAGCGGCTCGTCGAACAGGAAAATCTTCGGGTTGCGCACGATGGCCCGGCCAATCGCCACACGCTGGCGCTGGCCGCCGGACAACTGTTTAGGTTTGCGCTCAAGCATCGGCCCCAATTCGAGGATGCGCGCCGCTTCGTTGACCTTTTTCTCGACCTCGGCCTTGGGCACGCCGGCCAGGTCCAGGGCGAAGGACATGTTCTTGCGCACACTCATGTGCGGGTACAGCGCGTAGGTCTGGAACACCATCGCCAGGTCGCGCTTGGCCGGACTGACTTCGGTGATGTCCCGGCCGTCCAGTTCGATGGTGCCGTCGCTGACTTCTTCCAGGCCGGCGATCAACCGCAGCAGCGTGGACTTGCCACAACCCGACGGGCCGACGAAGACCACGAACTCACGGTCGTTCACCTCAAGGTCGATGCCCTTGATGATGGAGAAACCTTCGAAGCCTTTTTGCAGATTCTTGATTTTCAGGTTGGCCATGATGGTGGGCCTCCACTTCTGATAATGGTGTAGGGCGCGTTATTTCACGGCGCCGAAGGACAAACCGCGTACCAGCTGTTTCTGGCTGATCCAGCCAAAAATCAGGATCGGTGCGCAGGCCAGGGTCGAGACGGCCGACAACTTGGCCCAGAACAAGCCTTCGGGGCTGGAGTAGGACGCGATCAGGGCCGTCAGCGGAGCGGCTTTGGACGAGGTGAGGTTCAGCGACCAGAACGCCTCGTTCCAGCACAGGATCAGCGACAGCAGTACGGTGGAGGCCAGGCCACCCTTGGCGATGGGCAACAGGACGCGAACCATTTCCTGCCACAGCGTGGCGCCATCCAGACGCGCGGCTTCAAGGATGTCGCGGGGAATGTCCTTGAAGTAGGTGTAAATCATCCAGACCACGATCGGCAGGTTGATCAGCGTGTAGATGATGATCAACGCAGTCCGCGTGTCCAGCAGGCCAAAGCTCTTGGCCAGCAGGTAGATCGGCATCAGCACGCCCACCGGTGGCAACATTTTGGTGGAGAGCATCCACAGCAACGTGCCCTTGGTGCGCTGGGTTTCATAGAACGCCATGGAGTAGGCCGCCGGCACCGCAATCAGCAGGCAAAGGGCGGTGGCGCTGAAGGAAATCACCACCGAGTTCCAGGCGAAGCTGAAGTAGTTGCTGCGCTCGTTGATGTGCAGGTAGTTCTCCAGCGTCGGCGTGAAGATGAACTGCGGCGGCGTGGCGAACGCGTCGATTTCGGTCTTGAAGCTGGTCAGCACCATCCAGAAGATCGGGAAGAAGATCAGGATCGCGATGGCCCAGGCCAGCGTACCCAGCAGCAGGCTTTGCAGGCGACGGGATTGTTGAAGTGTCATGGCTGCGGCCTCAGTTCTTGTCGGTGAGGTTTTTGCCGATCATCCGGACCAGGATGATGGCGGCGATATTGGCAATCACCACGGCAATCAAGCCGCCGGCCGAAGCCATGCCGACGTCGAACTGCACCAGCGCCTGGTTGTAGATCAGGTAGGCGAGGTTGGTCGAGGCATAGCCGGGGCCGCCGTTGGTGGTGGTGAAAATCTCGGCGAACACCGACAGCAGGAAAATGGTTTCAATCATCAGCACCACCGCAATCGGGCGCGCCAGATGGGGCAGGGTCAGATGCCAGAAAATCGCGATGGGCCCCGCGCCATCCAGGCGGGCGGCTTCTTTCTGTTCCTGATCGAGGGACTGCATGGCCGTCATCAGGATCAGGATCGCGAAGGGCAACCATTGCCAGGACACAATGATGATGATCGACAGCAGCGGGTAATGGGCCAGCCAGTCCACCGGCTGCGCGCCGAACAGTTTCCACACCGAGGCGAGAATTCCCGAGACCGGGTGGAAAATCAGGTTCTTCCAGATCAGCGCGCCCACCGTGGGCATGATGAAGAACGGTGAAATCAGCAATACCCGCACGATGCCCCGGCCGAAAAACTCGCTGGCCTCCAGCAGCGCACTGATCAACACCCCGAACACGATGCTGATCAGCAACACGCTGCCCACCAGCAGCAGGGTATTGGTGGCACCGGGTACGAAGCCCGAATCGGTCAGGAAGTAAGTGAAATTCTCCAGCCCGACAAATTCGTTCTCGCCGGGGTAAAGCAGGTTGTAGCGGATCAGCGAGAAGTAGACGGTCATGCCCAGTGGCACGATCATCCACAGCAGCAGCAACCCCACCGAGGGGCTGACCAGAAACCAGCCTGGATTGGCCAAGCGGTTTTTGCGAACCGGTGGGGCAATCTCGCTGTGTGCTTTGGCGGTTGTCGTTGAACTATTCATGGCATTGAACCGATTTTTGCGGGCCTATGAAGATCCACTGTGGGAGCGAGCTTGCTCGCGATAGCGTCGTGTCAGTCGCCCGTGATAGTGGCTGGGAGGCCCTCATCGCGAGCAAGCTCGCTCCCACAGGAACCGGGAGCGGGCCTCAATGAGTTGACTACTTGGGATACCCAGCGCGTTTCATCTCGCGTTCCGTAGTGGACTGCGCTGCGGTCAACGCCTGGTCCACGGTCTGCTGGCCGGTCAACGCGCCCGAAAAGAACTTGCCGACCTGGGTGCCGATGGCCTGGAACTCAGGAATGGTCACCAACTGGATACCGATATAGGGCACAGGCTTGAGAGTGGGGGCTTTCGGGTCAGCGACTTTCAACGACTCCAGGGTCACCTTGGCAAACGGCGCGGCCTTCATGTAGTCGTCGCTATAGGTCGAGGTACGTGTGCCTGGCGGTACGTTGGCAACGCCATCGGTCTTGGCGACCAATTGGCTGTATTCCTTGGACGTCGCCCACATGGTAAAGACCTTGGCCGCTTCCTTGGCTTTGGAACTGGCGGGGATGGCCAGCGACCAGGAGTACATCCACGAGGTGCCTTTGTCAGTCGTTTCATGGGGGGCGAAGGTGAATCCGACGTGATCGGCCACCTTGCTTTGGGTCTTATCGGTGACGAACGAACCGGCGACGCTGGCATCGACCCAGATCGCACATTTGCCGCTGTTGAACAGCGCCAGGTTCTCGTTGAAACCGTTGCTGGAAGCGCCCGGCGGGCCGGATTTCTTCATGTTGTCGACGTAGAAGTTCAGGGCATTCTTCCACTCGGGGCCATTGAACTGCGGCTGCCACTTCTCATCGAACCAGCGCGCGCCAAAACCGTTGGCCAGGGTCGTGATCAGCGCCATGTTTTCGCCCCAACCAGCCTTGCCTCGCAGACACAGGCCATATTGCTCCTTGGTCTTGTCAGTGAGTTTTTCCGCGAACTCACCGATCTGGGTCCAGGTCGGGTGTTCGGGCATGGTCAGCCCGGCGTCCTTGAACAGGTCGGTGCGGTAGTAGGTGATCGAGCTTTCGGCATAGAACGGCAGGGCGTAGAGCGTGCCCTTGACCGATAGGCCTTCACGCACGGACGGAAAAATATCATCCAGGGCATAACTGGCCGGCAAATCCTTCATCGGCTCCAGCCAACCCTTGGCCCCCCAGAGTGCGGCTTCGTACATGCCGATGGTCAGCACGTCGAACTGCCCGCCCTGGGTGGCGATGTCGGTGGTCAAGCGCTGGCGCAGGACGTTTTCTTCGAGCACCACCCAATTGAGCTTGATGTCCGGGTGCTCAGCCTCGAAGGTCTTCGAGAGCTTTTGCATGCGGATCATGTCGCTGTTGTTGACGGTGGCAATGGTGAGGGTCTGTGCGCCGAAACTGACGCTGCTGAGGGTCATGCAGGTGGAGACAAGCAGAGCTTTTACCGAAGGTTTCATCGCGCACTCCTTTTCCGCGCCCAAGGGCTGCGGAAGGACAGTTATTGTTTTTGTGTCTTCCGGATGAAGGGAAGAATGTGCGCTGATTACAGCCCTCTATCGCCGGCGAGACAAATCATCCGTCGCACTTGCGCTGATACTTTTTTGCACTGGATGGGATTTGGTCTCAGAAGGGGTTAGCTGTGGCGAGGGGATTTATCCCCGCTGTGTGGGAGCAAGGCTTGCCCGCGATGAGGATGACGCGGTCTTCCGGAGAACCGAGGCGCCTGCATCGCGAGCAAGCTTTGCTCCCACATAAATCCCGCCACAGGGATAATCCGGGATTGTCAGCCCTGGTTCTGTTCGGTCAACCGCTGCACCGCCAGCCGCCGGTAATGGGAAGGGGTCATGCCCTTGAGCTGCTGAAAGCGCCGGTTGAAGTTGGATATGTTGTTGAAGCCCGATTCAAAACACACGTCCGTCACCGGTTTGTCGCCGTCGGCCAACAACTCGCAGGACTTGCTGATACGCAGGCGATTGACGAACTCGATGAAACAGCGGCCGGTGGCTTGTTTGAAGACGCGGCTGAAGTACGTCGGTTTCATGCCCAGATGGTCGGCCACTTCTTCCAGGGACAGTTCCCGTGCGTAATGGGCAAAGATGTAATCCACCGCGCGGTTGGTACGGTCAACGCTGTGCTCATCCGCCGGTTGCGCCGCAGTGGCCCCGGAAAGCAACTGATAGTCATCGGTTGCGGCCAGCAGCTCCATCAGGATGAAAAAATGCCCCAGGCGACTCATGCCTTGGGAATCGGCGATGCGCTGCATCAGGATCATGGCCTGGCGGATAGTGCGCTTGCAGCGAAATTCGATGCCGTACTGGGCGCGCTCCAGCAACGGCGCGACGGTCTTGAGCTCGGCAAACACCTGATGGCCGCTCTCGAACAGCTCGTCGGTAAAATTCACCAGCATGTCACGCTTGGGCACCACTTCGTCCTCGGCGACCTGGCTGATCCAGTTGTGGGGCAGGTTGGGGCCGGTGAGAAACAGCGATTGCGGGTAAAAGTTGCCGATATAGTCACCGATGAATACCTTGCCGGAGCTGGCGACGATCAGGTGCAACTCGTATTCCTTATGGAAATGCCAGCGCACCAGCGGGCACGGGAAACCGTGCTGGCGATAGATGATGGACAGCCCGTTATGGTCGTCCATCAGCTCATAGGAAGGGTCGGTGACTCTTGCAGTTCGGGTCATGGCCTGGCGCTTTTATTGTTATTGCCGCTGGATAATGCCCCCTTCGCCGCACGGGTGCTACCCCGTAACGCTTCCCGCCTGACTGTTGCGGTTCTTCTCCTCAATCCACTGGGACATGTATTGAGTGCTCTTGTGCTGGTGATGACGCAACATGCTGCCGGTGAAGTTATCCCGGCGCCGTTGCTCAAGGTCGGCGCGACAGGCTTCGAGGCAATCAATCAGCGCCTGGGCGTGGACCTGTCGGCGGTAACGGTCCGCCAGCAGCGCCAGGCCGTGATCCCGGGCGCGGGTCCAAAGGCTCTGCTCGCGGTACAACTGCACGGCGGCGTGGGCGATATCTTCGGCGCTTTGGGCAATCGCTCCGGGCCAGGGCATTTCCCCGTGCATGGCTTCTGCGCCGATGGGTGTGGTGACATTGGGCGTGCCGCACAGCATGGCATCGATCAGCTTGCCCTTGATGCCGGCACCGAAACGCAACGGCGCCAGACAGACACGTGCCGCCGACATGACCTGCAGCGCGTCTTCGGCCCAGTTCATGATGTGAAACCCTTGGGCCGCGTTGTGCAGCGCCGCAGCCTTGGGCGGGGTGTAGGCGCCATACAGGTGCAGTTGCGCATCAGGCAGCTGTTGGCGGATCAATGGCCAAATGGCGTTTTTCATCCAGAGCACGGCGTCCCAGTTCGGCGCGTGGCGGAAATTGCCGATGCTGAGGAAATGCGCCCGGTCTTCGAACGGCACGCGTGCTTCGCTCGGCAGGTCCAGCATCAGTGGGCACCAATGCAAGAGGTTGCGGGGCAGTTTGAAGTGCTCTACCAGCAACTCGATCTCGACTTCGGACACCATCAGGCTCAGGTCGCACCGGTACAGGGCGGCGATTTCCCGCTTGGCCAGGTCGGTGCCGGCCATCAACTCGAACGCTTGAGGCAGGTCCTGCGCAAACAGATCGCTGAAATCCTGGGAAACGTCATCCTTCTTCAACCGATCCTTGAGCCGCTGATGCCGGGCGTGGCGCAGGCTTTGCAAATCGGACGTCTCCAGCACCCGAAGGGCGCCGGGGCAGTGTTTCTCGACCCGCCAGCCGAACTGTTCTTCCATCATGAACTGGTCGAACAACACGATATCCGGGGCCAGTTCAGCGATGAATGTATCGAAACTGCTGCTGTTGAGCTCGATCGGCACTTCGCCGATCCCCAGCGCGATCAGGTCGGCACGGTTCTCGCCAGGGCCCGCGGGACTGCTGAAGGTGATGTCCCAGCCTTGCCCAAGGAAGGCTTCGAGGATCTGCATGACGTGCCCGCTGGCAGCCGATGAACGCGGCTCGGGCCAGACATAGCCGATAACCAGGACCTTGGTGGCGGTGGGTTGACGCATGAGCGGGTGCTTCCTTGGAACGAATCGACGTGGGCGCTATCAGCGCGGGGCGCCGATAGTGACCAACAATTGCGTCAGGCTCAAGAAAGAATGCCGTTGACCTTGTCGCGCAACTGATCGATGGAAAAAGGCTTGCCAATCACCGCCATGCCTTCCGGCACATCGATGCTTTCGGCGTAACCGCTGGCAAACAGAATGGGTAGCTGAGGCCGAGCCGATCGGGCCTGCTTGGCCAGCTCGCGACCGTCCATCACCGGCAAGCCGACATCGGTCATCATCAGGGCGATGGGCTGCGCATCGTTACGCAGATACGCCAAGGCCTGTTCGCAGCCGTCCGCTTCCAGTACCTGGTATTCCAGCTCTTCCAGCACGTCGACAATCAACATACGTACGATGTCGTCGTCTTCGACTACCAGAATGGTCGGCTGGGTATCAGGAGCGGGGTTGTGCATGGTAGACATTCTCAGGGGATTGGGTTGGGGAGGTGTGCCAAAAAACGGCCTTATGCATGAGTAAGTAGCGAGGGGGCACAAGTTCCCTGGGTTGTACAAGAAAGGATCTATAGTACAAGAGCTGACAAGGATCGTCGCTTCCTCAGGCTTTTCGTGGAGTTTGCGCCTTTGCCCCGTCAGAATGTGGATCCAACCGGTATTTTTCGGCAAACTCCACGGTTTTCAACTGTCCACCAAGGCTTATTCCATGACTCCTTCGTCTTCGGTTGACGAGCAAAGTTTTCGCAAGCTCCTGAGCCGCAATATCAGCCTGCCACTGGGCATGGGCGCCCTCAGCGCGGTGTTTTTCATTGTGCTGATCACCTATCTGCTGTCGGTGATCCAATGGGTCGGGCATACCGATCGGGTGATCAATAATGCCAATGAAGCGCTCAAGCTGAGCGTGGATCTGGAAACCGGCATGCGCGGCTACCTCCTGACGGGCGACGAGCATTTCCTCGACCCCTATGAAGTGGCCAAACCGCGTATCGCCGTCGCCCTGGAGACATTGTTGGAATTGACAGCCGACAACCCGATCCAGACCGACCGCCTGCATAAAGTGCAAGCGCTCCAGGTGGAGTGGGCCAACTACGCGCAAAGCATGATCGACCTGCAACGCAGCAGTGGCGATTACCGGGGAGCGGTGAAGGCCGGGCGTGGCAAGCGCTTGACCGATGAAATACGCAAGACCTACGAGGATATCGTCGAATCCGAGCAGCAGCTGCGTGCCGAACGCAACGACCAGGTGCGCACCACCACCCTCTGGAGCATCGCTCTGTACCTGTTGTTCGTGGCCGCCGTCAGCGGCTTGCTGGCCTATGTCGGGCGCCGGGATCTGTTGGGGCTGTCCAACAATTACAGCGCCAGCCTGAAGGTCCAGCAGCAGAGTGCTTTGCATCTGGAAAAACAGGCCTGGCTGCGCAATGGCCAGACGCTACTGGCCGAGCAGGTTCTGGGGCAACTGACGTTGAACCTGCTGGGACGCAACATCCTGCAGTTCTGTGCCCAATACATGGGCGCTGTCGTGGCCGCACTGTATGCGCGGGAAGAAAGCGGCCTGCTCAGGCGCGTCGCCACCTACGGCATGTCCCGAGAGGATGAAGAGCAACAGCAACAGGTGATCGTTGTCGGCGAAGGCATCGCTGGCCAGGCGGTCCAACAGGCGCGACTCATCCGCCTGGATGACGTGCCCGACGACTACCTGAAAGTCAGTTCGGGGTTGGGCCAGGGGTTGCCCAACAGCGTACTGGTCATGCCCACCAGTGACGATGACCGGATCAACGGCGTTGTCGAACTGGGCTTCCTGCGACCTGTGACCGATCGCGATATCGAACTGCTGGAACTGGTGGCCGGCAATATTGGCACCTCCATCGAAGCGGCCCGTTACCGGCAGCGTTTGCAGGAAGTCCTCGCCGAAACCCAACAGTTGAACGAAGAACTGCAAGTTCAGCAGGAAGAACTCCGGACCGCCAACGAAGAGCTGGAAGAGCAGTCACGCATCCTCAAGGAGTCCCAGGCGCATCTGGAAGCCCAACAACAGGAACTGGAGCAGACCAACGAGCAACTGGCTGAACAACGCGATGCCATGGACCAGAAGAACAGCGAGCTGAACCTGGCGCAGATCCAGTTGCAGGAACGCGCCGAAGAGTTGCAGCGTTCGAGCAAATACAAGTCCGAGTTCCTGGCGAACATGTCCCATGAACTGCGTACACCGCTCAACAGCTCACTGATCCTGTCCAAACTGCTGGCGGAGAATCCGCAGCAGAACCTCAACGAGGAACAGGTGAAATTTGCCGAGTCGATCTATTCCGCCGGTAACGATCTGCTGAACCTGATCAATGACATTCTCGACATTTCCAAGGTCGAGGCCGGGAAACTGGAAGTGCGTCCGGAGAACACCGGCGTGACGCGCCTGGTGGAAGGCTTGCGTGACATGTTCATGCCCCTGGCGACGGAAAAAGGCCTGAGCTTCGAGGTGCAACTGCTGCCCGACGCCCCGGCCATGCTGTACACCGACCGTCAGCGCCTGGAACAGGTACTCAAGAACCTGCTGTCCAACGCCATCAAGTTCACCGAGAAAGGCACGGTATGCCTGACGGTGGCCGGCCAGGCCGGGGCGGGCATCGCGTTCATGGTGCGGGACTCAGGAATCGGCATCGCCGCCGATCAGCAACAAAGCATCTTTGAAGCCTTCCGCCAGGCCGATGGCACTACGAATCGCCGGTACGGTGGGACCGGTTTGGGCCTGTCGATTTCCCGTGACCTGGCCACCTTGCTCGGCGGCTCGATTTCTGTCTCCAGCGAACCGGGGCAGGGCAGTGTGTTTACGCTGGTATTGCCAGAACGCTATGTCGAGTCGGGTGAGCCGCTGGTAGAACCGGGGATATTCACTGCGACCACCACAATGGCGCCACCCGCGCCCCCTGAACCCGTCAGCGCTCCGCTGATCGCCCAGGTCGATGTGCCCGTCGCCCCCTTCGCCGATGACCGCGACAAGGCACCGTTCAACACCCGCTGCATTCTGGTGATCGAAGACGAGCCCAGCTTTGCCCGGATCCTGTTCGACCTGGCCCACGAACTCGGTTACCAATGCCTGGTGGCCCAAGGTGCCGATGAAGGCTTCGACCTGGCTTCGCAATTGAGCCCCGATGCAATCCTGCTGGACATGCGCCTGCCGGATCACTCCGGATTGACGGTGTTGCAGCGGCTCAAGGAGCAACCTGGAACCCGGCACATCCCGGTACACGTGATTTCCGTCGAGGATCGTGTAGAAGCCGCGATGCACATGGGCGCCGTCGGCTATGCGGTCAAGCCGACCTCTCGCGAAGAACTCAAGGAGGTATTCGCCCGCCTGGAAGCCAAGCTGACCCAGAAGGTCAAGCGGGTGCTGCTGGTGGAGGACGATGATTTGCAACGCGACAGCATCACCCGGCTGATCGGTGACGATGACATCGAGATCACCGCTGTCGGCCTGGCGCAGCAAGCCCTGGACCTGCTGCGAAGCAACGCCTACGACTGCATGATCATCGACCTGAAGCTGCCTGACATGCTGGGCAATGACCTGCTCAAGCGCATGTCCACCGAAGATATCTGCTCATTCCCGCCCGTGATCGTCTACACCGGACGCAACCTGACCCGCGATGAAGAAGCCGAACTGCGCAAGTATTCACGCTCGATCATCATCAAGGGCGCCCGTTCGCCGGAGCGGTTGCTGGACGAAGTGACACTTTTTCTGCACAAAGTCGAATCCCGGTTGTCCCATGAACGGCAGCGGATGCTCAGGACCGCCCGCAGCCGCGACAAGGTTTTCGAGGGCCGTAAAGTGCTGCTGGTGGACGATGATGTGCGCAACATTTTCGCCCTGACCAGTGCCCTGGAGGCCAAGGGGGCGATCGTCGTCATCGGCCGTAACGGCTATGAAGCGATCGAGCGTCTGAACGAAGTCGACGACATCGACCTGGTGCTGATGGATGTGATGATGCCGGAGATGGACGGTTTCGAGGCCACCGCGCTGATCCGCAAGGACCCGCGCTGGCGCAAGCTGCCCATCATTGCCGTGACGGCCAAGGCCATGAAGGATGATCAGGAGCGCTGCCTGGCGGCCGGTTCCAACGATTACCTGGCCAAGCCGATCGATCTGGATCGTCTGTTCTCGCTGATTCGCGTGTGGTTGCCGAATATGGAAAGAATTTAGTGGAACGTAACACTGACATTGAAATCCGTTTGTTGATCGACGCGATCTACCTCAAGTACAGCTACGATTTTCGGGACTATTCCGGCGCCTCCATCAAGCGCCGGGTCCAGCACGCGCTGAGCCAGTTCGAGTGCAAGACCATCTCGGCACTGCAGGAGCGCGTGTTGCACGACCCGGGCATGTTCATGCAACTGCTGCAACTGTTGACGATCCCTGTCAGTGAGATGTTTCGCGACCCGTCGCATTTCCTGGCGATCCGCGAAGAAGTGGTGCCGCTGCTCAAGACCTATCCTTCGATCAAGATCTGGATCGCCGGTTGCAGCACCGGGGAGGAGGTCTATTCCATGGCGATCCTGCTGCGCGAGGAAGGGCTGCTGGACCGCACGCTGATTTATGCCACCGACATCAATCCGCGGTCCCTGGAAAAAGCCAAGCAGGGCATTTTTTCGCTCGAGAACGTACGGGCCTACACCCAGAATTATCAGCGCGCGGGAGGGCGGCGATCATTTGCCGATTACTACACCGCCGCCTACGATTACGCGATGTTCGACAAAACCCTGCGCGAGAACGTGACCTTTGCCGATCACAGCCTGGCGACTGATAGCGTATTCTCAGAAACTCAGTTAATTTCATGTCGTAACGTCTTGATATATTTTAACAAAAAGCTGCAAGATCGCGCGTTCGGATTGTTCCATGAGTCCCTCTGTCACCGAGGTTTCCTGGTACTGGGCAGTAAAGAGACACTGGATTTTTCGTCTTTCGGCAAGCAATTCGAGCCGTTGGTCAAACAGGAACGGATCTATCGCAAGTTATGAATCAGACGATGCACAGATCCAGATCGCCCATTCAAGCCATTGTCGTCGGTGCATCCGCCGGCGGCGTCGAAGCGCTGCTCAAAGTCTTCGGGCAACTGCCAAAGGGCTTCGGTGTCCCCATTCTGGTCGTGTTGCATCTGCCCGATGAGCGTGACAGCCAGATGGCCCAGGTCTTCGGCCATCGTCTGGCGATACCGGTGCAGGAAGCTCAGGACAAGCAGAACATTCAACCGGGCACTTTGTATGTAGCCACACCCGGCTATCACCTGTCGGTCGAGGCCGACCGCAGTCTTTCGTTGAGCCTGGAGGAACCGGTGCACCATTCGCGGCCGTCGATAGATGTGCTGTTCGAATCCGCCGCCGACGCCTTCGGTCCGAACCTGCTGGCGGTAGTGCTGACCGGCGCCAACAACGACGGTGCCCAGGGCCTGGCCAAGGTCCGGGAGCTGGGTGGAATAACGGTGGTCCAGGACCCCGGCGAAGCCCAGGTTTCGACCATGCCCGAAGCAGCACTTGCCCTGCAAGAGCCCGACCATATCCTCACTTTGCAAGGCATCGGCCAATTGTTGGCCGCTCTGGAATGAACCACATGCCAAGAGATATTCAAGCCAAACTGCTGATCGTCGACGATCTGCCAGAAAATCTGTTGGCCCTGGAAGCGCTGATCAAACTCGACGGCCGCCAGGTTTTCAAAGCGCTGTCGGCCGATGAGGCGCTGTCCTTGCTGCTGCAACACGACTTTGCCCTGGCCATCATCGATGTACAGATGCCGGGAATGAACGGCTTTGAACTGGCCGAGCTGATGCGCGGCACGGAGAAGACCCGTAGCATTCCTATCATCTTTGTCAGCGCCGCCGGCCGTGAGCGCAACTATGCCTTCACCGGCTATGAAAGTGGCGCGGTGGACTTCCTGCACAAGCCGCTGGACAACCACGCCGTCAAAAGCAAGGTCAATGTGTTCGTCGAGCTGTATCGCCAGAGAAAGGCGATGAAGGAGCAGGTCATTGCATTGCAGGAGAGCCGCCGCGAGCAGGAGGCCTTGTTGCAGCAGTTGCAGGCTACTCGCAGCGAGCTGGAACAGGCGGTTCGCATGCGTGATGACTTCATGTCGATCGTTGCCCACGAGGTCCGTACGCCTCTCAACGGCCTGATTCTCGAGACGCAACTGCGCAAGATGCACCTGGCCCGGGACAACGCCGCCGCCTTCAGCCTGGATAAGGTGCAAGCGATGGTTGAACGCGACGAGCGCCAGATCAAGAGCCTGATCCGGCTGATCGAGGACATGCTCGACGTGTCGCGGATTCGTACTGGCAAATTGTCCATTCGGCCAAGCCGCTTCAACCTGACGACACTGGTTGAAAACCTGCTGCGCAACTTCCAGCCGCAGATCGCGGCGGCCGAATGCACATTGACGTGCTCGACCGAGCCGTCGGTGGAGGGACAATGGGATGAGTTTCGTATCGAACAAGTGGTGTCGAACCTGCTGACCAACGCCTTGCGCTACGGCGGGAAAAGCCCGATCGAGGTGCGCGTCTACAAAACGCCTGACCATGCTTGCGTCGAAGTCCAGGATCACGGTATCGGCATCAGCGAGGAAAACCAGCAGCGCATCTTCCAGCAGTTCGAGCGGGTGTCGTCCAAAGCCGTCGCATCCGGCCTGGGCCTGGGGTTATTCATCTCCGAGCAGATTGTGACCGCCCATGGCGGTACTATTACGGTCAATAGCCGCCTCAATGAAGGGGCGTTGTTTCGCGTCTGCCTGCCTTTGCAGAAAACGGTCCTGGCCAAAACCGTCGAACAGACGCAACCTCTGAGTGACCCTACGGTCGTATCAGCAGCTATTGATCGAACAAAGGCTTCTCATGAGTGAAGATGCGCAAGACGTTGTACTGATCGTCGAGGATGACCCGTCGATCCTGATGGTATTGTCGGCCTACCTGTCGGGCGAGGGGTATCGAGTGCTGCAGGCCGAAAACGGTGAGCAGGCGTTCGAGATCCTCGCCAGCAAGCCCCACCTGGACATGATGATCACCGACTTCCGCCTGCCCGGGGGTATCACCGGCGTGCAGATCGCTGAACCGGCGGTCCGGTTGCGACCCGACCTGAAAGTCATCTTTATCAGCGGTTATGCCCAGGAAGTGCGCGACACCGACAGCCCCATCACCCGCAAGGCGCCGATCCTGGGCAAACCGTTCGACCTGGATGTGCTGCAGGACATGATGCGGACGATGTTGTCCTAGGCCTGTAAAAGCAGGGTGCAGGGCGGGATTTTGTGGGAGCAGGCTTTGCTGCCACAAAATCCTTGATCACGGGCGCACGGTCGGCTGATATCCGGGCATTGCCTCAAACCTTGATCATCTCCCGCACCTTGGCCGTCAACAGGTCAAAGGTGAACGGTTTGGTGATCATCTGCATGCCCGGGTCCAGGAAGCCGCCGCGCACCGCTGCATGCTCAGCATAACCGGTGATGAACAGTACCCGCAGGTCCGGGCGGATATGCCGGCCGATTTCCGCCAGTTGCCTGCCGTTCATGCCTGGCAGGCCCACGTCACTGATCAGCAGATCGATGCGCTGGCTTGACTGAAGGATCGGCACCGCGCCGTCAGCATCGGCTGCCTCGACGAAGGCATAACCCAGCTCGCTCAGTACGGCGCTGACCAGCACCCGCACCGCCGGGTCGTCCTCGACGATCAGCACGGTCTCACCGTCTTGTGCGTACGGGGCGTGTTGTGTATCGACCCGTGGTTCGTGAACCTCTTCACCGACGAAACGCGGCAGATAGAGGCTCACGGTTGTGCCTTTGCCGACTTCACTGTCAATCGTCACGTGACCACGCGACTGCTTGCTGAACCCATAGATCATCGACAAGCCCAGCCCGGTGCCCTGGCCGATCGGCTTGGTGGTGAAAAACGGGTCGAACGCACGATTGATGACCGCTTCGGGCATTCCGCAACCGGAATCCTGCACACTCAGCACGACGTAATCGCCCGGCTCCAGGTTGGTATAAGCCTGGGTGAAGTCGGCATCCAGGTGTTGATTGAGCGTCTTGACCACCAGTTGCCCACCGTCGGGCATTGCGTCCCGAGCATTGAGTACCAGGTTGAGTAGGGCGCTTTCCAGTTGGTTTGGGTCGGCTTCGGCGATCCAGAGCTGGTCGTCCAGTTCCATGTCCAGCCGGATACTCTCGTTGAGGCTGCGCTGCAGCAGCTCGCCCATGGACAGCACCAGGGTATTCATCTGCACCGCTTTTGAGTCCAGCGATTGGCGGCGGGAGAAGGCCAGCAAACGATGCGTCAGGCCGGCTGCGCGATTGGCCGATGTCACCCCCAGGTCGATCAGGCTGTCCAGATCCTCGGTGCGGCCTCGGGCCAGGCGCCGGCGCAACAGTTCGAGGCTGCCGATGATCCCGGTGAGCATGTTGTTGAAGTCATGGGCGATCCCCCCCGTGAGTTGCCCGACCGCCTCCATTTTTTGCGACTGGCGCAAGGCCTCTTCGTTGTGGCGCAGTTGGGCCGTGCGTTCTTCCACTTGTTGCTCAAGGGTCTCAAGGGTGGTTTGCAGGCGCAGCTCGCTGTTGCTCAGGTCGATCAGCCGGTCTCGTGCTTCATATTGCCTGCGCCGGCCCCGCAGGGCGGTGGTGACCACGCTGACCAGGGTTATCGGGTGAAAAGGGCGCTCGAGGAACGTTACGTTGCCCAACTGAGTGCCGATACGCGCCGCCGGGTTCTGTTCCGGCCCGCCGTGGTGGGTCAACAATACGATTGGCAAATCCGACCAGGCCGGTTGCTCTTCTATATGTGACAACAGCGTTTCCAGCTCCGGCCCGACCAGGGCTTCGGAGGAAATCACCAACAGGCCGGCGCCGTGCTCCAGCTCTTCGCACAAGTGGCCCAGATGCTGGCAGATAAGGCCGCCGAAGCCGGCTTCGCGCAGGATCATCAGGGCGATCTGGCTGTCGCGCCCCAGCGGTGCGAGGATCAACGCCCGCTCCGACAGGGGCTCGACCAGCGTCACTGTTGATCATCCTTGAGCAACGGATTATCCGCTCCCATATAGTTCGGCACCCCACGCAATACCCCCTGGAATGCTTCCAGCGGCTCGCCGATGGTCATGCCCTCGCTGCTGATGCGGTATTCGCGAATAGTGGATTCATGGCTGCCGGTGCGTTTCTTGATGATGGAGATCGCTCGACGAACTTTGCCCAGCGCTTCGAAATAACGCAACAGAATCACCGTGTCGGCCAGGTAGGTAATGTCCACCGGGGCCTGCATATCGCCCACCAGACCGTGTTGCGCAACGGTCATGAAGGTCGCAGCGCCCCTGCGGTTCAGGTAGAGCAGCAGTTCATGTACGTGCAGCACCAAGGCGTTTTCTTCCGGCATGGCGGCCTGGTAGCCATTAATACTATCGATCACGACCGTCTTGATGTTGCCTTCATCGACGCAACGACGTACCCGATGGGAGAACTCGCCAGGAGACAGCTCGGCGGCGTCTACCTGTTCAATCACCAGGTTGCCGGTCCGTCTCAGTGCTTCCAGGTCGATGCCGACGTTTCTCATGCGCTCGAACAGCAAGCCCAATTCTTCATCGAAGATGAACAGCGCGGCTTTTTCGCCACGCTGCACGGCAGCCGCAGCGAAAATCATCGAAATCAGCGACTTGCCGGTACCGGCCGGACCCAGGATCAAAGTGCTGGAGCCTGTCTCGATGCCACCGCCGAGCAAGGCATCCACGCCATCGAGGCCGCTGGACAGTTGTTGGCGCAGGTATTGCCCGCGGTGTTCGGCGGCTACCAGGCGTGGGAAGACATGAATGCCGTCGCCCATGATGGTGAAGTCGTGAAAGCCGCCACGGTATTTCTGCCCGCGATACTTGACCACCCGAATGCGTCGCCGCTCGGCGCCATAATTGGGTGTCAGTTCTTCCAGGCGAATCACCCCATGGGCGACGCTGTGCACGGTCTTGTCCAGGGATTCGGTGGTCAGGTCATCAAGCAGCAGCACCGTGGCGTCGTAGCGCACAAAGTAATGCTTGATCGCCAGGATCTGCCGGCGATAGCGCAGTGAGCTTTGCGCCAGCAGGCGGATCTCCGACAGGCTGTCGAGCACCACCCGGGTCGGCTTGACCCGCTCGACCACCTCGAAAATCTGCCGGGTCGCTTCCCCCAGCTCCAGGTCCGAGGAGTACAGCAGGCTTTGCTGATGCTCGGCGTTGAGCAGGCTCTCAGGAGGGGTCAGCTCGAAGATATGCACGTTTTCGTCGATCGTCCAACCGTGGGACGCCGCGCCCTGGCGCAACTCACGCTCGGTTTCCGACAGGGTGATGTACAAGGAACGCTCGCCGGCCTGGGCACCGGCCAAGAGGAATTGCAACGCGACCGTGGTCTTGCCGGTCCCGGGTTCCCCTTCCAGCAGGAACACATGGCCGCGGGACAAGCCACCGGAAAGGATGTCATCCAGCCCTTCGATACCGGTGGCGGCTTTAGCGCTGATCAACTCGTTAGATGTAGACAAAAAAAGCCCTCTCATGACTAGGGAAGTGGGCAGCAGGCTGGAGTACGCCTGAAAATGAACTGCCTGAACACTTGACCTTTTGCCGTGATCACGGTTCCGCTTTCGTTGATAAAACGAGGTGTACTGCTCAATTTTCTGGCATCGGGGAAACGCCTACAGGCCTTGCTGCAGCGCCGGATCATCGGGGTTGAGTTGCTCCAGTTGCGCCAACAGGATCTGCACATTCTGCAACTGCCCGGACTCCTTCCAGTAGTTGATCAGCAGCACCCGCGCCCTGCGATCAGCCGGGTAGCGCTGGACGATTTCCTGTAACTGTTTCTGCGCCGCTTCCAGTTCCTGTTCGGCATACAAGGTGGTTGCCAGGTCATAACGGTAATGTCGGTTTTCGGGCTCAAGCTCCACGGCTTTTGCCAAACCAAGCAGCGCGTACTCCGCCTGGCCATGGTGCAGCAGCCACAGACCCAATGCATGTTGCAGATAAGCCGACTCCGGCTGGTTTTTCAACTGCTGGGCAAGCAACTGACGTGCAGCGTCGGCCTGGCCCTGTTTGTCCAGCACGTCGATCTGCATGACCAGCGCTGGCAGGTTGTCCGGTTGCAGGCGCAGGACTTGTTCCAGCGCCAACTGAGCCTTTTTCAGTTCAGCGTTATGCAGATGCAGCCGGGCCAGCTGATAGTGGGACTCGGCGGTTGGTGGACCGTCTTCAAGCATCTGCTCCCACATACCGATGACAAGCTGCATAGGCCCGAAGTACAAACCAAGCTCATCCGGCGATAGGCCCAGCAACGCGTTCACTGCGGCGAAGCGGACGCTTGGGTCTTGATCTTCGAGCAACGGCCCCAGCAACAGGCTGCGTTGGCCGGTTGGCACCAGCCCGCTGATGCTGCCGATGGCCGCTCGACGCACATCCGGCGACTCGCTGTGCAGGTCCGCGTCCGCCAGTTTCAGGGCTTGGGGGCTTGGGTAGTTCGGTAGCTCGGCGTGCAGCCATACCCGGCGCTTGGGCGACAGGTCCGGGCGACCCAATTGCTGATAGAGCATCCGCGCCGCCCCTGGCTGCCCATTGCGTGCGTGCTCAAGGGCTTCACTGTAGCCACGCTTGATTGCCTCGGGAATTTGCGGCGTGGTGCTGCGTAGCCACATTGCGACTAGACCGATTACCAACAGGACGGACAGGCTGAGCAACAGATAGCGGCGAGGCGAGGGCATGCAGGTAGTCCATAACCAGGAAGCGTGAAATGCCGCAAGCTTCGGTCAGGTGCGAGCTTGAGTCAAACCTTGAAAGAATCTGTAGATAACCCGGTGGGAGCGAGCCTGCTCGCGATAGCGGTATATCAGTTGGCATTTGAGTTGACTGACCCAGCGCCATCGCGAGCAGGCTCGCTCCCACCGGGCGTTTGCAGCAGGCAAAAAAAGCCCCGCGTCCAACATGGGAGGCGGGGCGAAAATTTGGTTGGTTGCGGCCAACCAAAGGAGCTCGGTTGAATGAGGTCGGTCAGTTGCTGGCTACGGTTTCCGGTTGCCAGCCACCGCCTAGGGCCTTGTAGATCGCGACAATGCCGCGATACAGGTCCACTTCGGCCTGGGCCTGAGTGTCCTCGGCGGCCAGGCGCTCACGTTGGGCATCCAACAGGACGAGGAAATCCTCGGTGCCTTCGCGATAGCGGACTTCAGCCAGATCAGCGGCGGCTCGGCTCGATTCGCTCTGCCGGATCAGCGAAATCAGGCGTTGTTGGCGCTTGCCGTAGTCGCTGAAGGCATTTTCCGATTCCTCCAGGGCCAGCAGCACTTGCTGTTCGTAGGTCGCCAAGGCGCCGTCCGCCTCAGCGTCGGCACCGCGCAGACGCGCCCGCACACTGCCCAAATCGAAGGCAGCCCAGGTGATGCTTGGCCCCAGCGCCCAGGCATTGGCCGCCGATGAGCCGATCTGCGAACCGCGCCCGGCGGTAAAGCCCAGGAAACCGCTGAGGCTGACCCGTGGGAACAGATCGGCCTTGGCCACGCCAATGCGCGCGGTGGCGGCAGCGAGTTGGCGCTCGGCGCTGAGAATGTCCGGGCGACGTTGCAACAGTTCACCCGGATCGCCAATCGGCAGGGCCTTGGCGATGGCCGGAAGCTGTTTGGGACTCAGGTCCACACTCAGTTTGTCCGGGCGCTCACCCAGCAAGGTAGCGATGCGGTTGCGCTGGCGTACCTGTTCGGCCTGCAACTGCGGCACGCTGGCTTCGACCGAGGCCAGGCGCGCATCGGCACGGACCACGTCGAGCTGATCGCCGACGCCGGCATCACGCAGGCTTTCGGTGATCTTGCGCGACGCCTGCTGGTTCTCGAGGTTTGCCAGGGCGATTTTTTCCCGCAGTTGGGCGCCGCGCAGTTGACCGTAGGCGTCCACCAGTTCGGCGATCATTGTCACCTGCAACTGGTAGAGATCGGCTTCGACCGCCTGCTGATCGGCATCGGTGGCTTCCAGGTTGCGCTGGATGCGTCCGAACAGATCCAGCTCCCAGGCCATGTCCAGGCCAAGGTCATAGCGTTCGGTGCTGACCCGGTCGGTGGTCTGCCCCGGAATCTGGCCTTTGCCCAGGTTGCTGCTGGCGCGGCTGGTGATGGTCGGCATGACGTCATTGCTGGCGTCGTCGCGTATCGCTCGGGCTGCTCGCAAACGGGCGAACGCCACGCGTAACTCGCGGTTGCCCTCCAGGGAACGGGTGACCAGCGCGTTGAGCGTCGGGTCTTCGAACTGCTGCCACCAGATCCCTTCGAAACGGGCACGGTCGAAATTCTTCTGGCCGGCGGCACCGTCGGTGGCGGTGGTGATGTTCGCCGCCTCCGTTTGCGGTGCCTTGTAGTCCGGGCCTACGGCGCAAGCACTCAAGGCCAGTACCAGCAGGCTCGGCACAAACACTTTCAAACTCATTGTTGCGCCTCCAGTTTCAACGCCCGGGCCGCTTTGCGGGCCTCGCTGCGCTCGACGAAGTTGCGGATCAGTACATAGAACACTGGCGTGAGCAGCAGACCGAAGAAGGTCACCCCGAGCATGCCCGAGAACACCGCGACACCCATGGCATGGCGCATTTCAGCACCTGCACCGCTGGAGAAGACCAACGGCACCACGCCCATGATGAACGCGAAGGAGGTCATCAGGATCGGCCGCAGACGCAGGCGGCAGGCCTCCAGCACCGCAGCCAGGGGGTTCATGCCCTCGAGCTGTTTATCCTTGGCGAACTCAACGATCAGAATGGCGTTCTTACAGGCAAGCCCCACCAGTACGATCAATCCGATCTGGGTAAAGATGTTGTTGTCGCCGCCGGAAAGAATTACCCCGGTAATGGCCGACAGCAGGGTCATCGGTACGATCAGGATCACCGCCAGCGGCAAGCTCCAGCTTTCGTACTGTGCCGCCAGCACCAGGAACGCCAGCAGGACACAGAGCGGGAACACGAACAGCGCGGTGTTGCCCGAGAGAATCTGCTGGTACGTCAGGTCGGTCCACTCGTAAGTCATGCCGTTGGGCAATTCGTCCTTGAGCAGTTTCTCGATGGCTTTTTCAGCCTGGCCGGAACTGTAGCCCGGGGCAGCGGCACCGTTGATTTCCGCAGTGATGAAGCCGTTGTAGTGCATTACGCGGTCAGGTCCCGAGGTGTCGCTGACCTTGATGAAGGTCGCCAGCGGGATCATCTCGCCACGGTTGTTGCGCACCTTGAGCTGGCCAATCTGGTCCGACTCCAGGCGGAACTGTTGCTCGGCCTGAACGTTGACCTGATAGGTGCGGCCAAAGCGGTTGAAGTCGTTGGCATACAGCGAGCCCAGGTAGATCTGCAGGGTGTCGAAGATGTCACTGACGGCCACGCCGTGGGTCTTGGCTTTTTCACGATCGATGGCGGCATCGACCTGCGGCACGTTCACCGTGTAGCTGGTGAACAGCCCGGCCAGTTCCGGCACGTTGTGGCTCTTGGTGATGATGTTCATGGTTTCTTTGTACAGCTCGTCGTAGCCCAGGTTGCCCCGGTCTTCGATTTGCAGACGGAAACCACCGATCGTGCCCAGGCCCTGTACCGGCGGCGGCGGGAAGATCGCCATGTAGGCTTCCTGGATTTCCGAGTACTGGCCGTTCAAGGCCCCGGCAATGGCCCCGGCAGACATGCTGGGGTCCTTGCGCTCGTCGAAGGGCTTGAGAGTGACGAACACGATGCCGGCGTTCGGACTATTGGTGAAGCCGTTGATCGACAGGCCAGGGAAGGCCACGGCGCTTTCGACGCCCGGCTGCTTGAGGGCCATGTCCGACATACGCTTGATCACGTCTTCGGTGCGGTCCAGGCTCGCGGCATCCGGCAGTTGGGCAAAGGCCACCAGGTATTGCTTGTCCTGGCCGGGTACGAAACCGGTCGGGGTGTTGGAGAACCCGAAGAACGTCAGCACCATCAGGCCTGCGTACACCAGCAGGGCGATGCCGCTGCTGCGGATCACGCGGCCAACTGTGCCCACGTAGCTGTGACTGGCACGGTCGAAGAAGCGGTTGAACGGACGGAACAGCCAGCCACCGAATATCTTGTCCAGGAACCTGGAAAAACGGTCCTTGGGCGCGTCATGACTCTTGAGCAGCACTGCGGCCAGGGCTGGCGACAGGGTCAGGGAGTTGAATGCCGAGATCACCGTGGAAATGGCAATGGTCAAGGCGAACTGCTTATAGAACTGCCCGGTCAAGCCACTGATGAACGCCGCCGGTACGAATACCGCGCACAACACCAATGCCGTGGCGATGATCGGCCCGGTCACTTCGCCCATGGCGCGTTTGGTGGCTTCCACCGGAGTCAGTCCCAAGCCGATGTTGCGTTCGACGTTCTCCACCACCACGATGGCGTCGTCCACCACGATACCGATTGCCAGGACCAGCCCGAACAGCGAGAGCGCGTTCAGCGAGAAGCCGAACAGATGCATCACGGCAAACGTACCGATCAGCGACACCGGCACGGCCACCAGCGGAATGATCGAGGCGCGCCAGGTCTGCAGGAACAGGATCACCACCAGTACCACGAGAATCAGCGCTTCGAAGAGGGTGTGAACCACCGCCTCGATGGAGCCGCGCACGAAGATCGTCGGGTCATAGACGATGCTGTAGTCCATCCCCGCAGGGAAGTTCTGCTTGAGTTCGTCCATCTTGGCGCGAACATCGTTGGAAATCTGGATGGCGTTGGAGCCGGGGCGCTGGAAGATCGGGATCGCCACCGCCGGCTGGTTGTCGAGCAATGAGCGCAGGGCGTATTGACTGGAGCCCAACTCCACTCGTGCGATGTCTTTGAGACGGGTGATTTCACCGTTCTCGCCGGAACGGATGATGATGTTTTCGAACTCTTCCTCATTCACCAGGCGTCCCTGGGTGTTGATCGAGAGCTGGAATGCCTGGGCATTGGGTGCCGGAGGCGCGCCCAGGGCACCGGCGGCGACCTGACGGTTCTGTTCGCGGATGGCGGTGACCACGTCGGTGGCGGTCAGGTTGCGCGAAGCAGTCTTGTTCGGATCAAGCCAGACCCGCAGGGAATAGTCCCCCATGCCGAATAGCTGCACATCACCCACACCGCCCAGGCGCGCCAGCTCATCCTTGATATTGAGCAGGGCATAGTTGGACAGGTAAAGCATGTCGTAGCGCTGGTCCGGCGAGGTCAAGTGCACAACCATGGTCAGGTCGGGCGATGCCTTATCCACCGTGATGCCGATCCGGGTGACTTCTTCCGGCAACTTGGGTTCAGTCCGCGTGACGCGGTTCTGCACCTGCACCTGGGCGTTGTCCAGGTCGGTGCCCAGCGCGAAGGTGATGGTCAGGGTGATCTTGCCATCGGCGGTGGATTGCGAGGACATGTACAGCATGTTCTCGACGCCGGTGATGGCTTGCTCCAGGGGCGCGGCTACGGTTTCGCCGATGACCTTGGGGTTGGCGCCCGGGAAGTTGGCGCGCACGACCACGGTCGGCGGCACGACTTCCGGGTATTCGCTGATCGGCAACTGGAACAGTGAGATGGCGCCGGCGATCAGGATCAGCAGCGAAAGCACCGCTGCGAAGATCGGCCGCGAAATGAAGAACTGGGAAAATTTCATCTTGAGTTCAGTCCCTTAACCGCGTGGGGTCGCTGCGGCCAGTTTGCCTGCCGATCCGGAAGCAGCCTTGGCAGGCGCGACTTGGGGCAGGTTGCTGGCTTCGAGCGCTTTTCGTTGTTGTGCCAGGGCGGCAATGGTTTCTTCGCTGGCCATCGGCACGGTTTCAGGCGTGACCGGTGTACCGGGGCGAGCGCGTTGCAGGCCCTTGACGATGATGGTGTCGTCCTTGCTCAAGCCGTTGCGCACGATGCGCAGGCCTTCGATCTTCGGTCCCAGCTCGACAGCGCGGTAGGCCGGCTTATTGTCGGCGTCCATCACCAACACGAATTTCTTGCCAAGGTCGGTGCCGACGGCTTCGTCGTTGATCAGCACGGCCGAGTAAGTGCCGCTGCCCACCAGTTTCAGCCGGGCATACAGCCCAGGGGTGTAGGCGCCATCCTTGTTGTCGAACACCGCGCGACCACGAATGGTACCGGTCTGTGGATTGACCTGGTTGTCGATGAAATTCATATGGCCCAGGTGCGGATTACCTTCCTCGTTGGACAGGCCCATGTAGACCGGAGTGGCCTGACCACGCTGGCCTTCGCGGGCGAGGCGGGTGTACTTGAGGAAGACGCGCTCGTCGGCATCGAAGTAGGCGTAGACCTTGTCGGTGGACACCACGCTGGTGAGCGGCGTGACATCGGCGGTCACCAGGTTGCCGGCGGTGATGTCCGCCCGGCTGACGCGACCGCTGATAGGCGAAGTGACCCGGGTGAAGCTCAGGTTCAGTTTGGCCAGGTCCAGTTGTGCCTGGATCGCCGCAGCGGCAGCGCGGGCTTCCTGGGCAGCACTGGTACGCGAATCTGCCAGCTCGGCGGAAATGGCATTGCTCAAGCGCAGGCGCTCGCCACGCTTGGCTTCGTTCTCGCTACGGGTAGCCGTGGCTCGGGCCTGGGCCAACTGGGCTTCGAGGCGACGCACTTCAGCCTGGAAGGGGCGCGGATCGATCTGGAACAACAGGTCGCCTTTCTTGACCAGAGCGCCTTCGGTGAACGCTACGTTATCGATCTGCCCTGAAACGCGGGGTCGGATCTCAACGGTTTCAGGTGCCTCGAGGCGCCCGGTGAATTCGTCCCACTCGTTGACCGGCTGCTCCAGCACCTTGGCCACACTGACTTTGGCCGCCGGCATGGAAGCCGCCGTATCTGGGGTCTTGCCGCATGCACTCATCACCAGCACCGCCATCAGTGCCAGGGGAAAGCGCAATTTTGAAAGTGAATATTCCATGGATAGCATCCGCCAAGAGTATTGAGATGGGCGGATGATGCGTGGGGAGGCGGTGAGGCACGAATCGAATGAAGCAAAGGTAACTATCATTCGGAATGATATAAGACATCGTCCAGCGCTCTAGCTGAGGGCTTTCGTTAGGCGGCTATCAATTGCGTTGATGTCCCTTCAGGTTGCCAGATGCACCGAATTACCTACGTGAAGAACGCTACTGCGGCAGATAGCGGTCATGGATGCGCTGGATTTCGCCGCTGGCGCGAAGGCTTTCAACGGCCGCCCGCAGCTTCTTGACCATTTTTGGGGAACACTGTCTGGAGCAGGCCAGATAGAGATCGGCACTGCTATTGACCGGGCTCATGAGCAGTTCGCGCTTGGACACCTTGGGCCAAATATACCGACTTTCAGGGACGCCGTTGAACCAGGCGTCGATACGTCCCATCAAGAGCATCTGGGCGGGGTTGTCGCCGATGGCCAGCGGGTAGATCTGCTCATCGCTGAACCCTTCGGTGCGCAGGATCTCCTGCTGCGCACTTCCCAGGCCGACGCCGATCTTGCGGTACGTTTGCCGGGCTTCGGCGAAACTGCTCACTTGCCGGTCGAGGGTGAAGAAGGCGCGTTCCATGGGCATGACCGAAGCGATCCAGGTAAAGCGATCCTCGCGTTCCGGCGTGCGCGACAGGGGCGCGATCAAGTGATTGCGCTGTTCGCTGACGTGCTTCTGTGAGCGGGCCCAGGGAAGGATATGGAACTGCACGGTATACCCGGCCTTGGTCATGGCCGCTACGGCAACATCGCCGACAATTCCGTGCCCCTTGGGGTCATCGACAAACGTCAACGGCGGCGCGTCCAGAATGTGCAGTTCAATCGTCAAAGGTGCGGCGTAGGCGCTACAGACAATCAGCGTCGGCAGCACCAGGCATAGGCGCGAGAGTGCTTTGGTACGGCCTTCCAATACGCGTTTGATCCGGCTCATGATCGATACTTCAGGCATTGAAAGTGATGCGCCATTCCAAACCCACGGCGCCAGAAACATCATCCTGCGATGTTCACCACGGCTTTTTTATTATTGCCTATCAACGCTGTCGGCCTGACTGCGTGTATCTGAAGGTATAGATCATTCGGTCGACAAAAGCTTTTTTACTCAGAACCGGTACTGGCTTGTTCGGCAATCAGTTGAGCCAAAGTCCGCACCGGTTCGGTGAGGCTTTGTCCCGACCGATGCACCAGTCCGATATCCCGATGGAAGGTGTGCTGACCAAGGTCCAGGGCTCTGACACCCGCCGGCCAGTCATGGGCCGATGTTTGCGGGACCAATGCCACTCCCACACCGTTTTCAACCAGCTTGATGATGGCCTCCAGTTCATCCAGTTCACACACCTCGCGCACGGTGAAATGCATTTGCCGCAGGAAACGATCCACCTGCCGGCCACCGAATGAAGCACGGTCATATCGAATGAATGGAAGGCTGGAAAGGAGTGTCGCCCAATCTTCCCCTGGCACTTCGCGGGCAACGATCAATCGATACGGCTCAAGTGTCAGGGTCGTCCAGCGCAGGTCGCTCTGAAGCGAGAAGGGCGGACGGATGATGGCCGCCATGTCGATTTCGCCAGCGTCCACCAGATTGACCAGCTCCATCGACAGCCCCGGCAACACCCGAGTACGGCACTGAGGGCATTGCTGATGGAACCTGGCCAAAGCGTCCGGCAAATAGGAACGCTGAACGGACGCAATGGCGCCGATGTTCACTAGGACATTGGTCGCAAGTTCGGCGGTGCCGCAGCCCAGGTTGTCGTAGAGGCGCAGCAACTCTTGTGCCTGCAAGAGCACTTGGTGGCCCTTGCGGTTGAGGTGCGCCGAGCGTCCTTTCCTGTCGAATATTTCGAAGCCAAGCTGCGCCTCCAGACGCTGGATTTGCGCGCTCACGGCGGCCTGTGTGAGGCCGATCCTGTTCCCGGCCGCAGCGAAAGTGCCTTCCCGTGCGACGGCGAGGAGCGTCTTGAGTTCTTTAATCATTCACAAATATTAATTGTGTTTCTAAGCAATATATATTGATTTTTCCGCCTGTAGCGCCGCTCTACGATGGCCTCACCCAAAAAGCACAAAAAAGGAGTCCTGATGAACCTCTCTCCCTTCCACTTGGCAATCCCGGTTTACGACCTCGCTGGCGCACGCACCTTTTATGGTGAAGTGTTTGGACTGCAAGAGGGGCGCTCCAGCGCCCAGTGGGTCGATTTCAACTTTTACGGCCACCAGTTGGTGATCCATGAGCAGCCAAAAACCGCGGCTCAGGAAAGCGTTCACAGCAACCCGGTGGACGGCCATGACGTACCTGTTCCTCATTTCGGCATTATTTTGGGCTGGGAGGAATGGGAAGCACTGGCCGAACGCTTGAAATCCTTCGGTACCCAGTTTGTGATTGAACCCTACATTCGCTTCAAGGGGCAGGTGGGTGAGCAGGCGACGATGTTCCTGTTCGACCCTTGCGGTAACGCGCTTGAATTCAAGGCGTTCAAGGATATGAGCCAGTTGTTCGCAAAGTAGTCCAAGCAAAGGTGGGCAGGCACAGAGGTGGGGCGACAAAGATGTAAGAACAGGCGATGGCGATCCTTTGAGGGTACCCTTCAGAACCGCACACACATGCCGATACAGCGCGCGTAGATCCTGATTGCGCAAGCGCTTCAGAGGGGGTCGCCCCAATACTCAAGGCGTATGTGCGCCTGTACCCACTAGGTTTTCGCAGGTCTGCCCATCAGCGGGCCTCAGGTAAGAATCATGTCAGCCCACCCCAGGACCGAGCTGGAAGGTGCCCTTGCCCTATGCAAAGGCAGTTTTCTTTGCGTCGGTTTTTTCAGTTTTTTCGTCAATTTGCTGATGCTGGTTCCATCGTTCTACATGTTGCAGGTGTATGACCGTGCAGTAGGAAGCGCCAGCCAGTCGACTCTATTGATGCTCACGCTGATCATGTTGCTGTTGATGATCACGATGGGCGGCCTGGAGTGGGTTCGTTCGCGGATTATGGTACGAATCAGTACTCGTCTGGACACGCTGCTGGGCCAGCGTCTGTTCGACGCCAGTTTCAAGCGGGCACTCAACACCAACGGCATGAATGCCACCGCCCAGCCGTTGAGCGACCTGAACGCCTTGCGCCAGTTTCTGACCGGTAACGGCTTGTTTGCCTTTTTCGATGCTCCGTGGATTCCGATCTACCTGGCGGTGATGTTCATTTTTCATCCCTGGTACGGGTGGATGGGGGTCGTGAGTGCGGTGATGCTAGGGGCGTTGGCTTTCATCAACGAGAAGCTCACTCATGCACCGTTGCAGGCGGCCAACCGCGAGCAGATCGCAGCTACCACCTTCACTAACAAGAGCCTGCGCAATGCCGAAGTGGTCGAATCCATGGGCATGCTTGCAAGTCTGCGTGAGCACTGGAACGGGCAAATCCATAAGGTCCTGACCTTGCAAAGCCTGGCCAGCGACCGCGCCGCGACCATGATGGCGATGTCCAGGACGTTCCGCCAGATTGTTCAGTCGCTGATGTTGGGCCTGGGCGCCTACTTGACGATCAATCATGAGATTTCGCCCGGGCTGATGATTGCCGGCTCCATTTTACTGGGGCGCGCCCTGGCGCCCATCGATCAGTTGATCGGCGTCTGGAAAGGCTTTCTTGGCGCACGCTCGCAATATGCCCGATTACACGAGTTGCTGGTCAAGATCGCCGCCGAGCCTGAGCGCATGTCGTTGCCCGCACCTGAAGGGGCGATTCGCGTCGAGGGGCTTTCAGTGAGGTCCCCGGACAATCGCAAGCCGATTATTCGCGGCGTGGACTTCCAGGTGGCCGCTGGTGAAGTGGTGGGGATCATTGGTCCCAGCGGCGCAGGAAAGTCGACCCTGGCCAGGGCGTTGCTGGGGATCTGGCCAAACCTGGCCGGAACCGTGCGCCTGGACGGTGCAGACATCAGCCAATGGCGCCGGGACGAACTGGGCCAGTACATCGGCTATTTGCCCCAGGACATAGAACTGTTCGAGGGCAGCATCAGCCAGAATATCTCACGCTTCGGCCCGGTGAATGCGCCTGCAGTGGTCGCCGCCGCGCGCATGGCCGGTGTACATGACCTGGTGCTGCAACTGCCCGATGGCTACGACACCTTGATTGGCGCCAATGGCGGTGGACTCTCTGGCGGCCAGCGGCAACGCATCGGGCTGGCCCGCGCCTTGTACGGCGAGCCGCGTCTGGTGGTACTTGACGAGCCGAACTCCAATCTGGATGACGCTGGAGAAAAAATGCTCGCCGAAGCGCTGCAGAAACTGCGGCAGAATCGGGCCACGGTGTTTGTCATTACCCATCGATCCGGGGTGCTGGCGCAGGTGGACAAATTGCTGGTTCTCAATCACGGCGAGCTGAGCCTGTTCGGGCCGCGCGACAAGGTCCTGGCACGGCTACAGGGCGCGACGCCGACGGCCCACCAGGCTGCCGCGGTTGAATCGTAGGGACGGATGAACAACGTTATGCAAGACACTAAGCACTCATCCGTCGATATGTCCGGGCTGCCAATCGATGACAAACCAGTACGGCGCATCGGCTATTTGATGCTGCTGGTCACCTTTGGCCTGTTTGGCGGCTGGGCTACCCTGGCTCCGCTCGACAGTGCTGCGCTCGCGCCGGGTGTGGTAACCGTCAAGAGCTATCGCAAGACCGTACAACATCTTGAGGGCGGCATTGTGCGCGAACTGCGCGTGCATGACGGTGACCTGGTGAAAGCCGGCGATGTGTTGTTGGTACTCGACAACACCCAGGCGCGTTCGGAAATGGAAGCCATGCGTAGCCAGTTGATCGCCGCGCTCGAACTCCAGGCCCGATTGGTGGCTGAACGTGATGCGCTGCCCGAGCCACCGCTCGTGCCTACGCTGGATCCCAATGATCCCCGAGTGCGCGAGGCTCGCGACAGTGAAGGGCGGATCTTCCAGACCCGACGGACCTCGTTGCTGGGCGAAATCGGCTTGCTGGAGAAGTCCATCGGACAAATCGAAGAACAGATCCGCGGATTCAAGGCCGTCATCGCCAGCAAACAGATGCTCGCCGCTTCCTATGAAGAAGAGATTGTCGACTTGCGTGCATTGCTCGCCGAAGGCTACGTGGACAAGCAGCGTCTGCGCGAGCAAGAGCGAAGTCTTTCTCGGCTGCAGGCCGAAATTGCTGAAAGCCGCTCCGAAAGCGCGCGAGCGCGGGTTCATATCGACGAGGCGCGGTTGAAGATACTGCAACTGAAAAAGACTTTTGCCACCGAGGTCGCAGGTCTGCTGGGCGATGCGCAGACCAAGGTCTATGAATTGCGCGAGCGGCTGGCCACCCTGCAGGACCGCGACCAACGCACCGATATCCTCGCGCCCGAGTCGGGAATGGTCATGGGTATGACCGTACACACGCTGGGCGCAGTGGTCAGTCCAGGCACTGCGCTGTTGGACATCGTCCCGGCCAACGAAGAACTGATTGTTGAAGCACAGCTGTCACCGATGGACATCGACCGTGTCGCACTGGGCAAACTGGCGGACATTCGCTTCAGTGCGTTCAAGAGCAGCACCACGCCAGTCATCGAAGGGCAACTGGTGCAGATATCAGCTGATCGCCTGATCAACAAGGACACCGGCGCCGCTTATTACCTGGCACGCGTGGCCCTGACCGACAAGGGGCGTCAGACCCTGGGCGATCTCACTCTGGTACCAGGAATGCCGGTCGAAGTGCTGATTAATACGGGCGCGCGGACGCTGTTGCAGTATTTGATGCAGCCGGCCAGCAATGCGTTTGCCCGTTCGTTGATCGAGGATTGACATGAAGCTTCTGATCGCGATGAGTCTGGCCCTCGTGCCGCTTGGCGCTCTCGCTGACGACAGCTCGGCGCTCCCTTACACAGATCTGTTGCAACTGCATCAGGAAGCCCAAGTGGCTGACCCGCGTATTTTACGGGCACAAGCGATGGTCCGTAGTGGTGAGGGCAGCGAGCGGGCGGCCTTTGGTCAACTGCTGCCACAGCTCAATGCCAGCGGCAGTGTTAACCGCAGTCGGCGCGACGACGATTTGAATCGTATCCAATACAACGGCAAACGCCTGGCGATGATGCTCAATCAGGTTATTTACGATCCGCAGGTCTGGCGCAGCTACCAAAAGTACATAGAGCTGGCCCGCCAGAGCGAGTACGAGTCCGATGACACTCAAGTGCAGGCCAGCATTGATTTGTCCGAGCGCTACTTCGCGGTTCTCGCGGCGGAGGACGAATTGGCCCTGGTACGCAGCGAGCTGGACGCGACCGAGCGCAACCTCAAACGGACCCACGCGCTGTATGCACGCAAAATGGCGATGGTGACTGATGTACTTGACCTTGAGGCGCGCGTGGATGCGCTCAGGGCGGATGAGATCGAAGCCAGCAACGAGGTTGAGGTGAGTCGTCAAGCCATGTCCGAACTGGTGGGGCGTGATATCCGTGAGCCGCTCAAACGCATGGCTGGCAATCCAGCCTTCAGTTTACCTGCGCAAGCGCAGGACCATTGGGTGCAGACGGCACTGGACAGTAACCCGGCACTGCTTGCCCGCGAGCACAGTATCCGCGCCGCCGAGGCCGCTATCGGTGAAGCCAGGGCGGGACATCTGCCACGGCTGGGGCTGAACTTGACCGCGCAACGCAGTGATATCGGCTATGAAGGTGCGTTGACACCCCGCTCGGACAATCTCGTCGCCTCCCTGGACTTGCAGGTGCCGCTCTATAGCGGCGGCTCCACCCGTGCCCGAGTATCAAGCTCCGAAAACGATAAGGAAGTCGCCGAGCAAGAGCTGGAAGCCTTGCGGCGTCAGGTCATCACGCAAACCCGAACGGCCTATCTCGGCGTGACAACCGGGCTCAGCCGAATCAAGGCAACACAACGCGCCTTGGAATCCGCCGAAAAATCACGGATAGGCACCGAGAAGGCCTTCGGATACGGCGTCAAGAATGCCGTCGATGTGCTGGACAGTATCAAGGAAGAGTTTCGCGCACGGCGCGACTTCAATCAGTCCCAATACAAGTTCGTGACCAGTTTGCTGGTGCTGCACCGCTGGAGCGGCAGATTGGGGGAGGAGGATATCCGCAGGGTCAACGAATGGCTCGTTGCACCGTCATCTCACTGAAGACAAAAATAGTGGCAAGATGATGTTAAATCCACTCTTTCTAATGCAAAATATCCCTCTGTAATGGCCGCATCCAGGAAAGGCCACAGACTGCCCAAGGAAGCTTTACATGCCCCATCCCGTTGGTTACTCGTTTGTTTCGTCCGCAAAGCTGACCGGCAATGCGCAAGTCAATAGCTTGCTTTATGGCACCTATTGGATGGGCAACTCGTGGAGCACCGGCACGTTTACCACGCCCCTGACGTATAGCTTCGTCACGGCGGACTCACGTTTCGCCATCAATTACAGCAGTGATAGTGAATATGAGTCCATCTATCTCCTGACGTCAGCGCAGCAAAACGCCATCGTCAGCGCGCTCGGCACCTGGAGTTCGGTCGCCAACCTCAAATTCACACGGGTCAGCGAGTCCTCCACCAACGTCGGTGATCTGCGCTTCGGCGGCTATCTGGATATGGACGAAGACACCGCTGCCTGGGGCTATTTTCCCGCTCACACACCCAGTGCCGGTGATGTCTGGATCGGGCCAGTGACGAACGACCCGACTCCGGTCAAAGGCACGTACGACTATCTGACTTTTATGCATGAGATCGGCCATGCTCTGGGCCTCAAGCACCCGTTCTCGCAAAGCCTGTCAAACCCCACGGTACTCGCACCTCAGTTCGATGATGTCCGCTATACCATCATGAGTTACGACAGTGCTTATTCCTATGAGCCAACCACGCCCATGCTGCTGGACATTGCCGCCATCCAGAGTCTCTATGGGGCCAACACTCAGTGGCAGACCGGCAACAACACATACAGTTGGGCGGCAGACCAATCGGTTTTCGAAACGATTTGGGACGCCGGCGGCAATGACACTATCGATGCCACCAATCAGCTCGCAGCGGTGCGCATCAATCTGAATGAAGGCCAGTTCAGCAAAATCGGGCAAGCGTTCATCGACCTAGACACCCAGGCGGCGTTCAACGACGGGCTGGCGATCGCCTATGGCGCAAAAATTGAAAACGCAGTCGGCTCGGCCAATGACGACACGCTCATTGGTAACGCACTAAACAACCTGCTGAATGGCCGTGCCGGCAAGGACTTGATGATCGGCGGGGCGGGTAACGATACTTACGTCGTCGACAACAGCGGTGACGTGGTTCAGGAAAGCAGTGCCCTCAATAGCGGAATCGACAGCGTTGTTTCATCAATCAACTACATTCTTGGCAGCAACCTTGAGAACCTGACACTGAACGGCACCGGCAACCTCAACGGTACCGGCAACGCGCTGAACAACCGCATCACCGGTAATGCTGGCGCCAACATCCTTTCAGGAGGCGCGGGCAGCGACACCCTGGATGGCGGCAGTGGTATCGACACGCTGATCGGTGGCACCGGCAACGACACCTACGTGGTCGATAACATCAGGGACCTGATCAGCGAAACCAGCACCCTGGCCAGCGAAGTGGATACGGTGCGCTCCTCGGTGAGCTGGACCCTGGGCAGCAATCTGGAAAACCTCACGCTGACCGGGTCAGCTTCACTCAATGGCACCGGCAACACGCTGGGCAACGTACTGGTTGGTAACGCCGGCAGCAACCTGCTGAACGGCGGCGGCGGGATCGACACGCTGATCGGTGGTACCGGCAATGACACCTACGTGGTCGACAACCTCAGGGACATTGTTCGTGAGACCAGCACCCTGGCCAGTGAAATCGATACGGTGCGCTCCTCGGTGAGCTGGACCCTGGGCGCTAATCTGGAAAACCTTGCCCTGACCGGCGCTGCTCACCTCAGCGGCACCGGTAATGCCCTGCGTAACGTCCTGACGGGTAATGCGGGCAATAACGTGCTCAACGCAGGAGCAGGCAACGACACACTGGACGGTGGCAGTGGTATCGACACGCTGATTGGTGGCACCGGCAATGACACCTACGTGGTCGACAACCTCAGGGACATCGTTCGTGAGACCAGCACTTTGGCCCGTGAAATCGATACGGTGCGCTCCTCGGTGAGCTGGTCTCTGGGGGCCAATCTGGAAAATCTCGCCCTGATCGGTACTGCCCACCTCAGTGGCTCCGGCAACGCCCTGAACAACGTGCTGATGGGCAACGTCGGCAACAATCTGCTGAACGGTGGCACTGGTATCGACACGCTGATCGGCGGCACCGGCAACGACACCTACGTGGTCGACAACCTCAGGGATGTCGTCCGCGAAACCAGCACGCTAGCTAGTGAAATCGATACCGTGCGCTCCTCGGTGAGCTGGACCCTGGGTGCCAATCTGGAAAACCTCGCCCTGATAGGCACTGCTCACCTCAGTGGCACCGGTAATGCCCTGCGTAACGTACTGACCGGCAATGCGGGCAATAACGTGCTCAACGCAGGCGCCGGCAACGACACCCTGAACGGGGGCAGCGGTATCGACACGCTGATCGGCGGCACCGGCCATGACACCTACGTGGTCGACAACCTCAGGGACATCGTCCGCGAAACCAGCACCCTGGCCAGCGAAATCGATACCGTACGCTCCTCGGTGAGCTGGACCCTGGGTGCCAACCTGGAAAACCTCACCCTGATCGGCAGTACCCACCTCAATGGCACCGGCAACACATTGGGTAACGTGCTGATTGGTAACGTCGGCAACAATGTGCTGAACGGTGGAGCAGGTAACGACACCCTGGACGGTGGCAGTGGTATCGACACGCTGATCGGTGGCACGGGCAAGGACACTTACGTGGTCGACAACCTCAGGGACATCGTCCGCGAAACCAGTACCACGGTTAGCGAGATCGATACCGTGCGCTCCTCGGTGAGTTGGAGCCTGGGTGCCAACCTGGAAAACCTGACCCTGACGGGCACTACCCACCTCAACGGTACTGGCAACGCCCTGGGCAACGTGCTGACCGGCAACACCGGCAACAACGTGCTGAACGGCGGAGCAGGCAACGATAAACTCAACGGCGGCGCAGGCAACGACACGCTGATCGGCGGCATTGGCAGTGACACGCTCACTGGCGGCACTGGAGCCGATCGATTTGTTTTCAGTGCGCTGAATGAACTGGGTAAGGGAAGCGCTCGCGACGTCATTACCGACTTCAGCAGCATCCTGGGCGATAAGATTGACCTGTCGAAACTGGATGCCAATACCCTGACCACGCCAATCAACGGGTTCAGCTTCATCGACTCGAACGACTTCACTGGCGCGGGACAACTGCGCTTCGTCGATCAGGTGCTTTACGGCAACATCAACGGCAATCTGGAGGCGGATTTCGAAATCCAGCTACTGGGCGTCAATACCTTCAGTGCCAACGATCTGATTGCTTGACAAAGCAGTCTCCGGACGCTTTGAGACAGCTCAGAGCGTGCCCAATACAGACTCGGCTTACAGCGACGCCCTGACTACCAATGGGCAATCTACTGGCTGGGCGCCCGACACCTCGAGGTTCTCGATCAAGTGCCGGGCAGCCCTGCGACCGATCTCGTAGTACGGCAGTTGGACCGTGGTCAGTGGCGGAATGAACAGCTCGGCGATGCCGATCATGTTGTCATAGCCGAGCACCGCAACATCGCCGGGAATCTTCAGGCCACGGCCCAACAACAACTGATAGGCACAGAAGGCGATACGGTCGTTGCCGCAGATCAGAATGTCGAACTGCGGACGCCCCTCGATGATGTGCCGGTCGAGAATGGCTGCGGTTTCACCGTAGGCATCGTGATCGGAAAGGTCGTATTGCAGGAGTGCTTCAGGCGCCAGCCCAAAGGCCTGGCAGGCACGTTGCAAACCTTCTTGTCGCAGGCTCCAGGCAAGGCTCTGTTTTGGCAGATTGATACATAGAGGGCGCCGATAGCCTTGGCTCAAGGCGTGATGCACCGCTCGATGCTGCCCCGTTTCATCGTCGGGCACATAGCTGACCAGGCGAGTGTCATCGGCCAGGCAGTTGGCGAGTACCAGTGGTTTGCTTTTCAGGCGCTCGGGGATGCTCACCTGGCGCAATCCCATGGCACTGAAGATCAACCCGTCGGGACGGTGCGACATCATCAGATCAATGTTCTGCTCGGTGGGCGGGTTGCTCAACAGGTTGAGGATAAACACATTCCAACCGGCTTGCTGCGCGGTCTGCTCGATGGACAGCAGCAGCTCGACTGCGAAAGGTGTGGTCGCGGTGTCCAGTGCGAACACACCGATGGTTCGCGCCTGGAGATTGTCCCCGCGCATCCTGCGCGCCGAAAGGCTCGGTACGAATTGCAGTTCGTCAATGGCGCGACGCACCCGCTGAAGGGTTTCGGGGCTCAGTTTTTCCGGATTGTTGAGCGCTCGAGAAACCGTCATCAGGGACACGCCGGCCAGCTGTGCAACGTCTTTCACTGAAGTCATGCGAGGTGCGGCCAGTCAGGTTGACGCCGAATCATGACACAGGCTCCGGGCTTGTCGCGACTCGAATGACATTGCTCATAGCCATGCGGAAGCCAGCGGCCATGCATTACCAATGGAGACGCGTCCGCCAGCCCCGCTTGCCAATAGTTTTACCCCCAGGCTGTCGGGCCGCGGATAGACGCGGCTGCTGAGGCTGAAGCGGCCGTCTTGCTCAAACACCTCGATGGACGAACGATCCAGAAACACCCGCAGGTGCAAGGACTTCTGGGCGTGGTCTATCGCCACGCTGCGCTGACCGCTCACCTGCGCGCCCGAACGACTGCGATCCAGTACCAGGCGCTGCAGCGAAGCGTCGTAATAGAGCAGGGTTTGTTCGTCGCCCTCGGCACTGCAACGCAAGGCGATACCCAGGTGACCTTCGGCGCAGCCGAGCAAATCCAGATGCACATGGAGCTCGAGCCTGTCGCCATTGACCTGTGGCACCCATTCGTAGCCCGGTCCAACCCACGCAGAGGTGTGCGGCAGCGGTGCCTTGCGTAAAGCGGTCAATTCCCGGGCCGGAAACACCCTGAGGCGGTCGGCATGCAACTGCAGTTCCCGGGGTAGGCCGAGCATGCCGCACCAGTGATGGGCCTGGCTCGGCATCGGACTTTCCCACATGTCGAGCCACGCCCACACCAGGCGCCGACCGTCAGCAGCCACCAGCGTTTGCGCAGCATAGAAGTCATGGCCGTTATCCAGCTCGATAAACGGGCCGCCGCTGAAGTGCCATTGGCTGTCGAGTTGCCCCACGCGATAACCGGTCTGGTACTTGTTGAGCCGCTCGTAACCCTCGGGGCGCATGCCCTGGGGGGAGTACAGCAGCACGTCGCGCCCATCGAGGCGAAACAGGTCCGGGCACTCCCACATATAGCCATCGCCCTCGTTGCCGCGGGCTACATAGTCAAGGAACTCCCAGGCGCGCAGATCGGTGGAGCGGTACAAGGGGAGTAAAGGCGTATCGCCCAGGCGTGCGCCGGCAATCAGGTACCAATAGTCGTTGTCCTTCCAGACCTTGGGATCACGAAAATGCATGATCGTGTCTTGCGGTGCGGTCTCGATGACGACACCCTGCTTGACGAACCGGATGCCGTCGACGCTGGTGGCAAGACACTGGACCTGGCGGATCTGGCGTTCGTCACCCACTTCCCCCAGCCAGGTGTGCCCGGTGTAGATCAACGCCAACGTGTCGCCACACACCACCGCACTGCCGGAAAAACACCCGTCGCGGTCAAAGTCATCGCCTGGCGCCAGTGCGATGGGCAGGTGCTGCCAATGGACCAGGTCAGCACTCTTGGCATGCCCCCAATACATCGGGCCCCATTTCGCGTCGAAGGGGTGATGTTGATAAAACACGTGATACTCGCCGCGAAAGTACACCACTCCGTTAGGGTCGTTCATCCAGCCTGCGGGCGGGGCAAGATGATAGTCGGGGCGATAGTCATCGGTGACGCGAGACAGGCCCGCGCTCAGCGCCTGTTGCGCAAGCTCAAGGGTCGCGGATATTGGAGCGTTCATGGGATTCACACACACGGTCATAGGGCGCCTGCTCGTACCGAGCGCTGGGCAATGTCATCCAACGGGGTTTCGAGGGATTGTGGGTGGCGCCTCAAGGCCGTGCCGTCGGCATCGAACAAGTGCAGATTATCGATCTCCACCTGCAGTTCGACCCGATCACCCACTCGCCACCCGGCGTGGACCTCACAGCGACAGATCATTGGCTCATCCTGACCGGTATCGAGGTGCACATAGGTTTCGCTGCCCAGGTATTCGACCCCGATCACGGCGATGCCGGCAGTGCCCTGTGCCGCCTTGAGTGCTACATGTTCCGGGCGAATCCCCAGGCTCAGTTGGCTGTTCGCCGCCAGGCTTGAGCTGTCAAAGGGCAGGGTGGTCCTGCCCAATACCAGGCTTTCAACCAGGCTGCTTGCGCCTGGCGTATGCAGGAACGCTGCAAGAAAGTTCATCCTTGGCGAGCCGAGGAAACCGGCGACAAAACGAGTCGCCGGGCGTTCGTAGAGTTCCCGCGGCGAGCCAACCTGCTCGATACGTCCGCCATTGAGCACGACAATCTTGTCGGCCAGGGTCATCGCCTCAACCTGATCGTGGGTCACGTAGATCATGGTCGTGCCCAGTCGGGCATGCAGCCTGGCGATTTCGTTGCGCATTTGCACCCGCAAAGAGGCGTCCAGATTGGACAGCGGCTCATCGAACAACAAGATGTCCGGTTCCCGTGCCATAGCCCTGCCCATGGCCACCCGCTGACGTTGGCCACCCGATAATTCCTTGGGTTTGCGTTGCAGCAGTTTGTCCAACTGCAGGATTTGCGCGGTTTTCAGCACGCGCTCGCGCAGGCTGGTCTTTTCGGTCTTGGCCAACTTGAGACCAAAACTGATGTTGTCGTAGACGCTCATGTGCGGGTAGAGGGCATAGGACTGAAACACCATGCCGACGCCACGCTCGCGCGGCTCCAGGTCATTGACCCGACGCCCGTCGATCAGCAGGTCGCCAGCGCAGATGGAATCCAGCCCGGCGATCAGTCGCAGCAGGGTGGATTTTCCGCAGCCCGAGGGGCCGACGAACACCACGAATTCACCGGCGGCGATTTCCAGGCTGACGTCGCGAAGAATGCGCATGCCGCCCAATTGTTTGTTCACGTTGTCTAGCTTCAACTTGATCACGATGCTGTTCCTTGTCTTTGTTGGGCATCAACCCTTTAACGCACCGGTAGTGAGACCGGAAACGATTCGGCGCTGGAAGATCAGCACCAGAATCACCAGTGGGACGGTGACCAGCACCGAAGCGGCCATCAACAGCCCCCAAGGCAATTCATGGGAGCTGCCGCCGGAAATCAGGGCGATGGCTACCGGCACCGTGCGCTGCGTGTCGGTGAGGGTGAAGGTCAGGGCAAACAGGAACTCGTTCCACGCAGCAATGAAAGCCAGCAGGCCGGTGGTGACTAGCGCAGGCCAGAGCAGCGGCAACAACACGCGGGTCAGGGTGACCCAGGGCGAAGCACCGTCCATGATCGCCGCCTCTTCCAGCTCATGGGGCAGTTGGCCCATGAACGTGGTCAGCACCCAGACGGTGAAGGGCAGGGTGAAGATCGTGTAGCTCAGGATCAGCGCCCAGGGCGTGTTGTACAGGCCCAGGGCACGGATCACCTCGAACAGCCCTGACAGCACCGCGACCTGGGGAAACATCGACACGCCCAGAACCATTATCAACACCGCGCCGCGTCCACGAAACTTCACCCGGCCCAAGGCATAGGCGGCGGTCAGGCTGAGGAACAGCGCCAGCCCGACCACACTCAGGGCAACCACCAGCGAGTTACCGATCGCCCGCAGGAACGAGGCCTGGTGGAGCACGGCGGCATAGTTGGAGAAGTCGGGGTTGTCGACCCAGTAGCTCACCTGGAACAAGGCACTGGACGGCTTCAGCGACGTCACGATGGCGTAGTAGAAAGGGAACACCGCATACAGCAGCAAAATCCCGATCAGGCACCAGAATCCGACGCGCAACAGCGCTTTTTTGAGTAGGCGCGGGCTCATGAGCGAACCTCCATTTGACGGCGTCCGAGGTACAGATAAATCATGGCGATGACTGCGACGACCAGAAACAGCAAGGTCGAGGCCGCGCTGCCGTAGCCGACGTCCTGGAACTCCATCAGATGCTGGCGGGCGTACACCGACATGCTCATGGTGCTCGACGAGTTGGAGGTCAGCACATAGATGACGTCAAACACCCGCAACGAATCGAGGATGCGGAAAATCGCCGCCACCAGCAGCGCAGGCATCAGCAGCGGCAGGGTGACTCGCCAGAACACCTTCAACGGGTGAATGCCATCGACGCGGGCGGCTTCGTAGCAATCGCCCGGCAACATCTGCAAGGCTGCCAGCATCAGCAGCGTGACGAACGGGACGGTCTTCCAGACGTCGACGATGATCACAGCCCACATCGACAGGTCCGCGTCTGCCGTCCAGGCCAGGGGCGCGTCAATCAGGCCGGCGCCCAGCATCAGATGATTGATGATGCCGAACTGGTCGTTGAGCATCCAAGACCAGATTTTCGCCGAGACAATGGTGGGGATCGCCCAGGGAATCAGAATCAATGCCCGCACCAAGGCGCGCCCGGTGAACTTGACGTTCAGCAGCAGCGCCACCAACAGCCCCAGCACCATTTCCAACCCCACTGAGACCACAGTGAAATGCAGGGTGTTGCGCACCGCGTTCCACCATTGTGGATCGACCAGGATGCCCGACCAACCGGTGCTGCTGTGCAGCAGATAATTGCTCAGGCCGATAAAACTTGCGTCACCGGTGTCCGCCAGGCTGGCGTCGGTCAGGCTGAACCAGAATGTACGCAGCAGCGGCCAGGCCGCCACCAGGGCCAGACACAGCAGCATCGGAGTCAGGAACAGCCAGGCGGCGCGAACCCGGCGGCGTTGTACCGGCGTTTCCAGAGCGGGCAGCAGCTCGTCACCGGACGCCAGGGTAGTGGAGACAGACATGGTGAATTTCCTTCCTTGTGGCTTACCAGTTCCGGCGCTTGATGCGTGTCAGTTCGCTTTCCAGCTCCGCCAGCGCCTGATCGACCGGCACCTCGCCGGCCAGCACGCCATGCACTTGATCGAAGAAGGCATTGGAGACACGTGGATAGCGATCGGCGGTAATCGAGGCGGGGCGCATGACCCCATCCTTGAGAATGCTGCGCAGTTGACTGTAATAAGGCATCGCCGCGAGCAGCTCGGGGTCTTGATAAAGTGACTCGATCACCGGGTTATAGGCGCCGACCAGGGCACGATGTTTCTGCTGCTGAGCACTGCTCAGGTAGCTCACCAGCTGCGCGGCAAGCTTTGGATTGGCGCTGTAACGCGACACCGCCAGGCCCCAGCCACCCAGGGTGGAGGCGTGGGTGCCGGTCTCGCCACCGCGGGGCAGGGGCGCCACGCCGACCTTGTCTTTTACGACACTGTCCGGGCTTTGTACCAGGGCCCAGACATACGGCCAGTTACGCATGAACAGCGCATTGCCCGACTGGAATACACCTCGTCCTTCTTCCTCGGTGTAGTTGAGTACGCCACGTGGGGAGATGTCTCCTACCCAGCTCTTGGCCAACGTCAGCGCGGTTCTTGCGGCCGGGCTATTGACCACGATATCGCCCTGTGGATTGACCAGCCCACCTTGCGGCTGGCTGCTGATCCACTCCAGTGCATTACACGTCAGACCTTCGTAGGCGCGGCCCTGAAAGACGTACCCCCAGGCATTGGCGTTCCCGGCGCTGCGCTCAGCCTGTTGGACTTCCCGGGCGGTTGCAGTCATTTGCTCCCAGGTCTGCGGCACCTGTTTGTGGTACTTCTCGAGCAAGTCCTTGCGGTAATACAGCAGCCCCGAATCGGTGAACCAGGGCATCGTCACCAGCCGGCCGTTCACCGTGGCGTTATCCACCTGGGCCTGGAAGTAGCCCTCGGTCGCGTTGGCAGGGAGCACCTCGCGCAGGTCCATCAGATGGTTGGCCAGCATCCCCGGCCACACCATATCGATTTGAATGATGTCGATGTCGCTGGATCGGGCGCTCAGGATTTGTTGGTAGAACGACAACCTTTCGGTGGCCGAGTTAGGCGTGGAAACCACTTCGACGCTGTTGCCGGTCTGCTTCGACCACGCTTCGACAGCCTCCTTGCACAGCTGCAATTCAGCACCCACCGCACCGCAGGAGATCGTCAGATTGGCGGCAGTCGAGAGGGATGGAAGCCCGACACAAAGGCCGAGCAGCGCAGCAGGAAGGAGCGACTTGAGCTGTTTCATAAAGCCCTCTTTATTTTTGTTTTTAGAAAAGTTAACGTTAACATCGCCAAATGTAGCAGCGTATTAGCGATGAGGCATCCTTTTTTTCACGGTTTTTGACAATTCAAAAGCCGAAGAAAAAAGACCATTGCGGGAACACAAAAATAAAAACAAAACAGGGAAATCCACATGCAGAAAGCATCAAGCTGGCTTCTCGCAGGCGTGCTCGGCACCGCGGCGGCCACCTCTCACGCTGCGACGCTGGAAGAACGCATGGCTGCGTTCGAGGCCCGTGCCAGCGCCGCGGAAAAACGCGCCGCGGCTGCCGAACAGCAAACCCAGGCCCTGGCCAGGGAACTGCAACAACTCAAACTCGCCGCTCCCGCGCTCCAACCGGTGGCATCCACTGCAAACGTTGCCACGCCGACGCTGGACACGCGGCTGGCAAAACTCGAAGCCCGGCAACAAAGCCTGGAAAAACAAGACAGTGGCGCATCCCTCACAGACGGATTCAGCTTCAAGGGGTACGCCCGCTCGGGGTTGCTGGTCAATGACGGTCTGGGTGGTGGTCGTGGCGGCCCTTATACCACCCCGGCCGGTTCCGTCGGCGGTGCCGTGGGGCGACTCGGGAACGAGGACGACACCTATATGCGGATCGACCTGACGAAAGAACAATACGCGCAGAACGGCACCCGCTCAAAATTCACCGTGTCCATTGCCGATGGCGTAGAAAGCTCCAACGACTGGACGGCCGATGAAAGCAACCTGAACGTGCGCCAGGTGTTTACCGAACTGGATCACATCGCGGCGTTCAAGGGGAACTCGGTGTTTGAGAATTCCACTCTCTGGGCAGGCAAGCGGTTTGACCGGGACAATTTCGATATCCACTGGTTGGACTCGGACGTCGTCTACCTGGCTGGCACCGGCGGTGGCATCTATGACGTGCAGATGAACAAAAACTGGCGCTCGAATTACTCGTTGATCGGGCGAAATTACGGGGAGTTCAGTGACGGCGGCGTCAATGCCGATGTTGAAAGCTACATCCTGACCTCCAACCAGTTCTTCGACTATGGGCAGTGGCAGTGGATGTTCAACGCCATTGGCGCTAAAGAAAACGACATCGGCACCCGCAACAATGAGGCGGGCCTGACACCTGCGGACTCCGGCCTGCACAGCATGGTGGCCAATCACCAGAAGAACTTTTTCGGCAGGGAAGGCTTCTTCAAAACGGCGTTGCTCTATGGGCAAGGCCTGGGGGCAGAGGTCAAGAACATCGGCTCGGACGGCGAACTGATCGACGACGCCCGTGCTTTGCGTCTGGCGCTCTATGGTGAGACGCCCATCGCCCCCGGCTGGCGCATCGGTCCCAGTTTACTGGCCGAACAGAGCAAGGACCGGTACGTCAAGGGCGACGACTACCGCTGGATGACACTGAACGTGCGCCTGGCCAATGAAATCAACAGCAATTTCGAGATGGCGTACGAGATGAGCTGGCAAACCATGGACCTCGATCCCAAGGGCTACATGGAACGCAATGCAGTCGACGGCAACTTCTGGAAGTTCACGGTCGCCCCGACCTTCAAACCTGATTTTGGAGACCTTCTCACACGCCCCGAACTGCGCGTGTTCGCCAGCGTCATGAACTGGTCCTCGGATCTGGACAGATACAGCGCCTCCGATTCCTTCGGCAAGTCTGACTTCAACGCAGGCGGCGTGTGGCAATACGGCATACAGATGGAAACCTGGTTCTAAATGGGAGGGCATCTTCTTCACAAGCAGAGGATGCCGCTCAACCCTCCATCAGCGCCAACCGGATGCAATTCATGCGATGCTTTGCTCCGGAGCGAATGCTGGATGCAGACATCCGTATGTCGCTGCAGCTCGATGCTCAAAAGGCACACTGACCAGTTTGCCTGATGCATCTACAAGCGGGGGCGGATTACCCGCTTATCCGAACCGGAGAAAAACAATGACATTCAAGGCTTTGCTCACCACCAAACCCGGCGATGCAATCGCGACACACCTGGTCGACTTCAAGGACGAGGATCTGATGCCAGGCGACGTGACCGTAGTGATCGAGTACTCGACCGTCAACTACAAGGATGCCTTGGCCCTGAGCGGCCGTTCGCCGGTCATTCGCCAGTTTCCGTTGATCCCAGGCATTGATTTCGCCGGTATCGTCGAGACCTCCAGCAATCCCGGTTTCGCGGCCGGCGACCGGGTGCTGGTCAATGGTTGGGGGCTGAGCCAGACCCACCATGGTGGCTTCGCGCAGAAAGCGCGGGTGAGTGGTGACTGGCTGGTGAAGGTCCCAGAGGCATTTTCAACCCAGCAAGCCATGGCCATCGGCACTGCGGGCTACACGGCAATGCTCAGCGTGCTGGCGTTGGAGCATGGCGGCCTGAGCCCCGAGCGCGGCGATATCCTGGTGACTGGCGCCAGCGGCGGTGCCGGCTCGGTGGCGATTGCGCTGTTGTCGGGCCTGGGGTATCGCGTGATCGCCTCGACCGGGCGGCAAGAGGAAGCCGACTACCTGCACGAGCTCGGCGCGACACAGGTCATCGATCGCCAGACCCTCTCCGAGGCAGGTGCCCCGGTTGGCAAGGAGCGCTGGGCGGGCGTTGTCGATTCTGTCGGTAGTCATACCCTGGTCAATGCATTGGCTCAGACCCAATACCGGGGAGTTGTCGCCGCCTTCGGCTTGGCCCAGGGGGCAGATCTGCCAGGGTCGGTGCTGCCGTTCATCCTGCGTAACGTAACCCTGGCCGGTATCGATTCTGTCAATGCTCCCCAGAGTGCCCGCGTGCAAGCATGGTCACGACTGGCGCGTGACCTTGACGTGGACAAGCTTGCCCGCACCACCCAAGTTGTGGGCCTGGCGGAAGTTCCGGCAATCGCCGGTCGGGTGCTGGAAGGGAAGGTTCGCGGGCGCACCGTCGTAGATGTGAACGCATGATTCTTTCAACGAGCCGATTCCCATGAAGGCATGTCGCGGCCAGGCTTGTGCTGGCCCCGACGACAAAATCGAATACGAACTTGGAGAATATGCACAGAGACTCTTTATTTTTAAGTCGGAGGGCTGAGCGAAGGAAGTTTTCTTGCGCCTGCTGCAGAGTTTAACCAGAGCAGAATTGCGGCGAGAGAGGCGGCTAGCACCAGCGTAAGCCACATGATGACCAGCAGGGTGAATGTGACGGTATTGTTTAACTCACGGAAAATGCCGAAGGCAAAAGCGGTGTACCAAGACACACCCGAAACTGCACCGGATGCGAGAAATAAGGCAGCTCTGCTGCGGGAGACGCCAAAGAGCAGGGGGCGACTCAAGTCGCGTAGTGCTTCTGGCAACACAAACGCGTGGATGATTATTCCATTGATGGTCAGGACGATCACCACAATGACCTTCGCCCAGAGTTTAGGGTTTTCCAACTTTTCCGGCGACTCCATCGCGTAAAGGGCCAGGAAACCAAGGCCTGAAAGCCACAGGAGGCATAGTCCAGTAGTGACCGCGTCGCTGATGAAGTGAAAGGTGCGTCCGATTTCAACGGGGAGGCTACCCCTACGCATCCACCGCAAAATCCAGAGGTCTAGCATCGTCGCTCCGCCGAGACCGAAGCACATACCGAGCAGGTGTATACCTACAAGGAGTGTCAGAACGTTTAGCTGTGGGAGTGGATCAGGCAAGGGAACGCTAAGCGCAAGTGTGTCCGCGAGTAAGTGTCCACTGCTGGAGAGTGCAAGCAGGCCGCCGAAAAACATAAGAGACGTTCGTATCTTCATTTATTACGACCTCAGGCTAGTGTTCTTATCCAGCAGGTAGCACGGGCTTGGACTCTCCTCAGGAAGGAACCGGTGCTTGAGCATCGATCAAGCTCTGGCTCTTGAGCTCCTCCCAAAAGGCTGCCGGAATACCGACCTTCATCGCTTGTACATTGGAAACTATCTGCCCCGGCGAACGCGCACCCGGAATGATTGCGGACACTTGCGGATGTGCCGCGGCGAACTGCAGGGCGGCAGTATGAATGTCGATGCCATGTCGGCTGGCAACCGCCATGATCCGCGCGCGTTTTTCTACCGCTCCGGCAGGTAGATCCAGGCTGAAGTTATATCGGCTGCGCCCTCCCAGAAATCCATCATTAAGGGGGGTTCCAACCACGACACTGGTGCCCTTGCTGCTCAATGCCGGAAAGGTGTTGCGCAACGCATCGCTGTGGTCGAGGAGGGAATACTGGCAGGCAAGCAATACGATGTCGGGTGTCGGGTCATCACTGGCCAGTGCCTGAACCACGGCGTTCGGTGTATTGACTCCGAAGCCCCATGCCTTGATGAGCCCTTCATCACGCATCTTTTCAAGCTCGACCATCGCCCCAGTGCGCGCTATTCGATACGCCGCTTCCCATCCACCTTCCAGCTCGGTGTTATCGGGCGAGATGTCATGGATAAAGACGATATCGATACGGGGTAACCCCAGACGCTGCAGGCTGTCTTCCACGGAGCGGCGCGTGCCTGCTGCGGTGTAGTCATATCGATAGTTGAAGGGCGCCGGCGACTTCCAGATAGCATGGTCCGCACGTAGGCCACCAGCGGCCGTCAATACGCGGCCGACCTTGGTAGAGACCACATAATCGTCTGGATTTTTGTCGTGCAGGAAGCGGCCTAGACGATATTCACTCAAGCCAAACCCGTAGAACGGCGACGTGTCGTAAAGCCTTACACCGGCACCCCAAGCAGCCTGTAGAACCAAAGCCGCCTGCTCGTCGCTGATTGGCGCAAAGATATTGCCAATCTGCGTCCCGCCCATACCAAAGCGTTGAGGCGTCATGTATCTCATGGCAAGCGAGGGCAAATTGAGGGGCAGGTCTGTGCGCACAAGCCGCCCTTGCGTAGGCATCACGCTTCCGCGTTCTGTCAGCGAAGAGGGCGCTGGGGCTGTAGCCAGCGAACTTGCGACACTCGATGCTGGCAGCAAAGCGGCTGCAACAGCACCCGCCGCCGAATAGGTAAGAAAATCTCGTCTGTCCATCCAGCATTCCTTTCACGACTGAGGGTTCACGGGCTCATCGAAGCCAGCATTCGTAATAGAAATTAGAACAACGAGGGTCGGCCGGGTGACCCTAATGCGCCGTATCTTTTGCACAATCCTGCCGATGCACTTGTGCTGGTCACGCACTCTCAGCAAACTCGAACATTCCGTAAACAGGGGCGCATGTGATGACGAGCGGTTCTTTCTCGCAGTTCGGTTTCGGCCATGTGCATTCGCCAAGCGTGCACGAACCCGCTCAGCCCAACGAACGCCTCCAGGCACTCAGGCGGCTTATCGAAAAAGTCACTCTGCAGATTGGGTTGAACGAGGTTTGCACAACGTCGATTCCAGGCTTGGCCTTTTATCGAGTGGCCGAACTAGGTACGCCCAAGTACTGCATTTATGAGCCTTGCGTGGCCATCATTCTGCAGGGCGCAAAGGAGATCGCGTTCGGCGAGCAAGCCTGTGAGTTTGAGCAAGGGGCGTTTTTTGTCACTTCGGTCGATATACCCACACTGGCTCGCGTTACCGCGGCTACCGAGCAAATCCCTTATTTATCAATTGTGTTGAAGCTCGATTTTGCCATGCTCAACGAGGTGATCCTGACCCTGGAACCGCCAAAGCAGGAAATGACTACTGAGGCGCGGGGCTTCGTATCCGGTGTGGCGACGAGTGAGATGCTCGATGCGTTCGCTCGACTCTCCACGCTGATCGACCGGCCGCTTGAAGCAGGCTTGATGTCCGGCCTTATCAAGCGGGAAATATACGGTAGGCTGCTGCTCAGTGAGGCGGGGAATTTGTTGCGCAGCGTCACTCGCGAGGGTTACAGAGACAAGGGCATCGTGAGAGCCATTGAATGGCTAAAATATCACTACGACAAGCCGCTGCACGTAGCCGACCTCGCCGAACGATCAGGAATGGCCAGCTCTACCCTGCATCACCGGTTTCGCAAGCTGACAGGCACCAGCCCCATCCAGTATCAAAAATCGTTACGACTGCAAGCCGCGCGCAGCCTGATGTTGACCGATAGGCTCGATGTGAACACGGCCGCCTTGCGGGTCGGCTATGAAAGTGTCGCTCAATTCAGTCGCGAATATGCCCGGCGTTTCGGAGCTCCACCCTCGAGAGACATCAAGCACGCACGGGAGAATGGTGGGCGGCTCGACTAATTAAGCGACCCAATCACCAACTTGATCAGGCGGTTGCAGATAAACCTAGAGTCAATTAGGCACTTAATGTGGCGTTGGTAGGCTTACCTGCGCAGCCTCGTCAAACTTCAACCGGGCCGCTTCAACTTCAGGCAATTTGTCGAGCGTCCATTTATGCAATTCGCGAAATGGCTGCTGCAGTGTTCGACCCAGTTGGGTGATCTCATACTGGACTGCCACGGGCGAGAACGAAATGACCTTGCGCGAGACGAGACCATTTCGTTCCAGCCGCCGCAGGCACTGTGTCAGTGCCTTCTGAGTGACGCCCTCCAGGCGACGCTTGATGGCATTAAAACGGTGCGGGCCATCATCCAGCACCGCCAGAACCATCATTGACCACTTATCTGCGATCTGGTCGAACAGCGCCCGGCTTGGGCACTCCGACGAAAAACATTGCGGCTTTAATTCCAGCATCGAAGTTTCCTCATATATACCTAGGCGACTCTAGGTGCCTAATTGACATTTAGTTTACAAAATATACTTATATGGCTTCCAAAAGCAAACGGAGTCCATCCAATGTCAAACCTTGATACCAGCATTTTATTCCGCCCTTTTTCCATCCGATCGCTTGAACTGAAAAACCGGATTGTCATGTCGCCGATGACCAGACAATTTTCGCCGGAGGGCATCCCCGGTGACGGGAGCGCTGCCTACTACCGGCGGCGGGCCGAGGGGCGGGTCGGGTTGATCTTGTCAGAAGGGACCGTCGTTGATCGTCCCGCTTCACGTAACGGTTCCGGCATTCCTTTTTTCCACGGTGAAGCAGCGTTAGCTGGATGGAAGAACGTGATTGATTCTGTTCACAACGCGGGTGGCCGTATGGGGCCGCAACTCTGGCACACCGGTGCTGTGCGTGACGTCAGCGGCTGGGAGCCTGATGCGCCGGTTGAAAGCCCATCAGGCCTCGATTCGCCAAACGACCCGCGCGGTGTGGCAATGAGCGAAGAGGATATTGCGGACACGGTTGCTGCTTTTGCCAAGGCAGCGGCGGATGCCAAACGCCTGGGTTTCGACACAGTCGAGATCCATGGGGCTCATGGTTATTTGATCGATCAGTTCTTCTGGGCCGGCACCAATCAGCGCACCGATCGTTATGGCGGACTGACGATCAAAGAGCGCTCGCGCTTTGCCGCTGAGATTGTGTCTGCCGTTCGTCATGCCGTTGGGCCCGAATTCCCTATCATCATGCGCGTCAGCCAGTGGAAACAGCAGGACTTTGGAGTGCGCCTCGCCGAGACCCCAGCATTAATGGAAGCGTGGCTGCTACCGTTGGTTGAGGCAGGTGTTGATGTTCTGCACTGTTCGCAGCGACGTTTCTGGGATCCTGAGTTTCCCGAAATTGATGGTGAGAACGGGCTGAACTGCGCGGGCTGGGCGAAGAAAGTCACTGGAGCGACAACCATTAGCGTTGGGTCGGTCGGGCTGGACAATGACGTTACTCACGCATTCGCCGGCCAGGGCTCAACCCCTGCGAGCCTGGATCGGCTCGTCGAGCGTATGGAGCGCGAAGAGTTTGATCTGATCGCCGTAGGACGTGTTCTGCTGAGTGACAAGGATTGGGTCGCCAAAGTGGAAAATGGCGATTACGCGGAGCTGAAAGGCTTCAATCCGGCGTCTTTAGCCGAATTGGTTTGAGCCTTACAGCGGAGTGGAGAGTGTGATGCCACACAGGTTTTAGTCTGAAGAAATCAGAGCTCTAGCCTAGGACTTTTCGAGGTCGAGAGCGTAATCCGTTGTTGAGTGCGCCATGACTGTTTCAACGACTGAAGCTGTTAAGGCCACTCAACACCTGTGTAAATAGGACCGCGTTGCGGTGCAGTCGTATTAAACGTTTTTCGAAACTCGGTGGAGTTCTGTTACAGGCTTTCCGGATCCCCGAAGAACATCTGAATCCGCGAACGCAACCAGCGCTCACCCGGGTCGTTGTCCTGGGAGCCGCGCCAGGCCATGTGCAGTTCGAAGCTGCGCACCGGAATCGGTGGGTCTTCGGCGCGAACGCCGCCAGCGGCGGTCAGTGCGTCGGCGGTGTAGTCGGGCACGATGGCGATAATGTCAGTGCCCGCCAGCAACGTGCTCAGGCCATTGAACTGCGGCACGGCCAATACCACGTGACGCTTGCGGTCCAGTTTCTCCAGCTCTTCATCGATGAAACCGCTCAGGTCCCCGGCGAAGGACACCAGCGCATGGGGCCGGGCACAGAATTCGTCCAGGGTCAGCCGGCCCGGCGCGGTGTCGGCCCGCAGCACTTTGGGCATGCTGCGCCGCAAGACTTTACGCTTGGCGTTGGCCGGCAGATCCTCGGTGTAGCTGACTCCGATGGAGATTTCACCGGACGCCAGCAAGCCCGGCATCAGAATGTAATTGACCCGGCGCACGACCAGGACAATCCCCGGAGCTTCGGCCCGCAGACGTTTGAGCAGCATCGGCAACAGCGCGAACTCGGCGTCGTCCGACAGGCCGATGCGGAACACCGAGGTGCTGGTGGCCGGGTCGAACTCCGCCGCGCGGCTGACCGCCGTGGAGATCGAATCCAAGGCTGGGGAGAGCAGGGCGAAGATTTCGACCGCTCGGGCCGACGGTTCCATGCTGCGACCGGTGCGCACGAACAGTGGGTCATCAAACAGGTTGCGCAGGCGTGACAGCGCGGCACTGATGGCCGGCTGGCCGAGGAACAGCTTCTCGGCGGCTCGGGTCACACTGCGTTCATGCATCAATGTTTCGAACACGATCAACAGGTTCAGGTCGACACGACGCAGGTCATTACGATTCATCTGGGGTCCTGGCAGATTCAGCAAGCTTGACGTGAGCGGCCATATGAGAACAATGACCGGCATGAATCTTACGGGGAAAGACTGGTACTCTGCACCGGCTAATTGCTTTTTCTTAGGGATAGGCCCTACAAGACTGGGTTCATTTTCTTGCTGCGGAATCAATGACAGGCATGTCGACTATTAATAGCCACTGATGGTCTTGGGTACAAAGCCCGGATAGAGTTCATGGCATTAGAGGTTACTTTGACGAGGTTTGCGATGTCCCGCACGATCCGTTTTCACAAGTTTGGTGGTGCCGAGGTGCTCAAATGCGAAGAGCATGCGGCGGCTCTTCCTGCGCCAGGAGAAGTGCAGGTCCGTGTCGAAGCGATCGGCATCAGCTGGTATGACACCCTGTGGCGCCAGAATCTGGCGTCGTCCCAGGCGCGCCTGCCGTCGGGCCTTGGTCATGAAATGGCCGGGGTGGTGACGGCTGTCGGAGACGGTGTCGACGACCTGGCTGTAGGCGACAAAGTGGCCAGTTTCCCTGCCGAGAGCCCTAACGATTACCCGGTGTACGGTGAGATCATCGTGTTGCCGCGTACCGCGCTGACCCGTTATCCCGACGTGCTCACCCCGATCGAAGCCGCTGTGCACTACACGCCACTGCTGATCGCCTATTTCGCCTACGTGGACCTGGCACGGGTCAAGCCGGGGCAGTTTGCCCTGGTCACTGATGCCAGTCATTGCGCCGGACCATCCTTCGTGCAACTGGGCAAGGCCTTGGGTGTACGGGTGATCGCGGCCACCAAGACCGCTGATGAGCGTGAGTACCTGCTGTCGCTCGGCGCCGAAAAAGTCATCGTCACCGAAGAGCAGGACTTGCTGATGCAAATCAACAAGCTCACTGATAACCGTGGCGTCGATGTGGTGTTCGATGGCCTCGGCGGGCCGCAAATGTCGCTGCTCGGTGATGTGCTGGCGCCGCGGGGCAGTCTGGTGCTGTATGGCTTGCAAGGCGGCAACCAGACGCCGTTCCCGGCCTGTGCGGCGTTCCAGAAGAACATTCAGTTCTTTGTGCACTGCATCGGCAATTTTACCGGCAAGCCGGAACTGGGCATCATCCAGGACCAGGTGGCATTGCAGCGGGCGCTGCGTGATATCAATCAACTGACCGCCGATCGCGTGCTGTTGCCGCTCAAGACCCGGGTGTTTCCATTCTCCGAGTTTGTCGAAGCCCACCGTTACATGGGCGAATGCCCCTGCCGTGAACGCGTCGCCCTTCAGGTAGTCGATCCCGCCTGATTCCTCCCCCGCGCAAGAGTCAGCATGGCGACTCTTGCGCTGCCTTCGGCCTGAACCTGCTTTCCTTCCTTTCTTCTGCCATTGCCGCTCCGTTCGGCAATGACGCCCTGGTGCGCGGCAATCACGCCTTCGCCTGGGCGGTCCAGTTCACTCAACACCCAAAAAGCGTTTAATCCCCAGAGAACTGAACTGGTTTTTGCCCTCAATCTGTATCTTCTAATCGTTATTTAAGTCCTGATAATTGAACGCTGATTTCCATCTCAAGGAAGAAGTCGTGGCGCAGTACAAGTTTCTAGATAATCGTCATCCTTCGGGCAAAGGTGCATCAAGCGTTAATTGTTTTAACGCCATCAATCGACTGTGGGAAAAACTGACTGGGGCAGGGGGACAATTGAAGTTAGGCATGTTCTTTGTTTTTCGTACTCATTGTCTGAAGGATGCTGTCGGAATCTTCCTAGGACGCAGGGCGGAATCGCTGAAACCCAATGCCTCAGCGGCTTGCAGACACGTACCGAGGCGAAGCGGGCGAACTCCCCAGCTTATGTATCAAATAATTACGACAAGCAAAGCTTGAGCGTATTACCAATACTCTTTGCAGTACTAGAACAACCTTCCCGATCAACCCGTCGCCCGGACACGCTATGCCAGTGCGACGCCGATATTTGAATTTCCAGGTATATGGCTATGAGTTCAATTCATGAGCAGGCAATGAATCACGTGTATCAACAGATATTGCAGCGACTGTTAGGTTTTTATTCCCGCGCGGAACGGACGGCGTTGCAGCTTTTGATCCAGCGTTTAATTGTCGCCGCTGGCGGCATCGACCGGATCGGCGACTATCGTGTGTTGACGGTCCAGAACGGCAGCCGGGACAGTTTTTATGTCCTGACCGCCTTGCGGGCCGCACAGTTGAGCATCGCCGGCAGGCATCCGGTGACCTTCGACTTGCGTGTCGCCACGCCACGCCTGAGCGAAACCACCCAGGCGACCCTGGAAAACATCCACCGCTGTTACAGCGCGCTGTTCGTCTACGACGACCCCCGGGTGGAACTGCTGATGGCGGATAACCGCGAGGTGGTGCCGTTCAATCACAAGCAGCCATTGTCGGCGGCCGGGCATGAGGCCAATCGCATGGACACGCTGGTTCTGGGCCACCTTCGCTCGATCGACAGCCCCTTGGAAGTAGGCGATCACGGCTACCTCGCGATGGCGGAGTTCTATCGGCATATGGCTCGCTGGGAGCGCGGCGTGGACTCGTTAGTCAGCAGTGATACGCCTCGCGAGCAAAAACAGTTCATGTCGGGCCTTCGACGTGCCGCCCGCAAGGTCGGCCTGGCGACTGACCCGTCCAGCGGTTTCGACAGTCTCTTCGCGCAACTCGATACCTTGGGCGCTAATCCCTACCTGGGCTTCTATGGTCAGGACCACGAGGGCGCGTGGAAACCCGAGGGGCATTTCGAGGCGTGTCGGCGCGTGAGTCACATCGGTATCGACGACCTGATCGTCGACAGTTCGCAAGAAACCAACTGGCCGCTGTTCAGTGAATTCCTTCGGGTGCGGACCGATGAACTCGTCGCATCGGCGCCGGAAAACGAATACCTGAGCCCACTGCTCTCAGCTCACCTGCATGGCCTGCAGGCCTGTTATCTGCAGGGGCGCAGCTATGAGGCAGGTTATGGCGACTATGTACAACGGGCGATCATGATCATGCATCGCAAGCAGTTGCCCGAGCACGTCTGCGAGCAGGCACGCATGCTGTTCGGCCCACCCACGGCCATCCCCGAGCGGCGCGCCCAGGCCGCCAGCGACGCGCACAAGACCCTGGGGCTCAACGAAACGCAACTGGTGTGCATGTTGTTCGCGCCCTTCGTGGAGCAAGGCGCTGGCCTGGAGCACTTCCTGCGCTGCTGTCATCCCGGCATGCTGGTGGCGATGCCCGATCTGCACAAGGCCATGCAGGGCGCGGCCATCGCCGATCAGGTGGCGCAATGGATGGTCGACGTCAGTGGCCTGTCCATCGATATGCTCGGCAAGCTGTATCGGGCGAGTATCACGCCGCCGGAGCAGGAGCAGGCATCGGGGATGGATGCGCAGCAACCTGTCGATGACATTGACATTGAAGAAGCCGGGCAGGGCGACGATGCCATGCGCGAACGTGCGGCACGGCATTGAGGGGCAGGATTTGACGGATTCATTCGCCACGTCGCCCGGCCCAACCCCATGAAAGGTTGCCGGGAAACAGACTTCGCGTATCAGGCGGTTTATCGTTACCTCACCACCCTGATCAACGAACTGGGCGCCGACGCCCGAGTGCGTTTGCCGTCGTTACGGCAACTGGCCGAGCGCCTGAACGTGTCGATCTCTACCATCCAGTACGCTTATTCGTTGCTGGAGAAGGAAGGGCGGGTCTATTCGGTCGCCAAATCCGGTTATTACGCGTTGCCAGTACCCTGCGTCGCGACGCTGGGCGGCGGTGATGATTTGCTCGAGACCCTGTATGTCAATGCACGACGACCGGGAATGCTGGTACTCAGCGCTGACGAGCCTGCGTCGATGCAACCGCTGGACAGCCCGCTGTTGTTACTGGAGCGTGAGCTGCTGCGTCAGTATCCGCGCTCTTCACAAATGCCCTCGCAGCCTTGGGGCGAGCTGGAACTGCGCACCGCGCTGGCGGCTCGCTACACGTCTTCGCCGGCCCGGTGCTGGAACGCCGACGATGTTTATATCGGCGCTGATCTGCGCGGTGTATTGGAGATTCTGATCGCCGTGTTGGCGCTCAAGGGCGCCACGGTGCTGATCGAATCACCCTGCGACTGGACCGTCCTGCGCTTGCTGCAGGCGGCCGATATCGACGTGATCGAACTGCCACTGCTGGCGGATGGGGAGATCGATGTCGAGCAACTGGAACAATTGCTGACGAGTAAAGCGGTACGCCTGGTCATCCTGTCCTCGGTCCTGAATATGCCCAGGGGCACGCTCGTTCCTGAAAACAACCGTCGCGCCGTCGCGCGCTTGCTGGATCTGCACGGCACATGGGTGCTGGAGAACGACAGCTATACAGACCTGGCGTTCGAAGCCGGGGTGACGCCCTTTCGAGACTTGCTCGACCCGGACCGGCTGATCGTCTATTCCACTTTCGAAAAAACCATCGGCCCCGAGGCCCCCTACGGCTATGTGTTGTCGCGACAGCTGACGCTGGAGTTGCAGCGACATTTCCTGCTACGCGCGTTTCGTCTGTCACCGATTCGCCAGAAGGCCATTGCCCGTTTGTACAGCAACGGACGGATCGATCAGCACTTGCTGGTGCTGCGACGATTGTTGCGTGAAGGTGCGCTATCGACAACGCAAATGCTGCGCGAGCGGCTGGGGGACAGCCTGCAATGGCTGGAGCCCCAAGGGGGCGCAACGATCTGGACCCGATCTTCGCGACGCGTCGATCTGCGACGGGTGTTCCAGCGGCTGCTTGCGCAACGAATCGTCATTGCGCCGGGGGAACTGTTCAGTTTGCAAGGGCTGTACGCACAACATCTGCGCCTGACCCACGCCTTGAGCGGTTCACACGATCTGGATACTGCACTCTGTGCGCTGGCCGATGCCTTGAGACTTGAGCAATCGTAATGGAGGGCGATGGATCGAACCCATCGCGCCACGGTCGAACTGTCAGTAAACTGCATCCATTTTATCGAGCCACTCCATTCAGAGGTTTTGCATGACAGTCAGTCCATTTGCGGGCAAGCCGGCACCGGCAGAGTTGTTGATCGATATCCCGCGACTGGTGACGGCCTATTACACCGGCCAACCCGACGCCTCGGTTTCGACCCAACGGGTGGCTTTCGGCACCTCCGGTCACCGTGGCAGTTCCTTCGACCTGGGGTTCAACGAATGGCATGTGCTGGCTATCAGCCAAGCGATCTGCTTGTACCGTGAAGCCCAGGGCATCAACGGCCCCTTGTTCCTGGGGATCGATACCCATGCGCTGTCTACCCCGGCAGGCGCCAGCGCGCTGGAGGTATTCGCTGCCAACGGGGTCACCGTGATGATCGCCGAGGCAGATGAATACACGCCCACGCCGGCGATCTCCCACGCCATTCTTTGCTACAACCGTGGGCGCACCACCGGTCTGGCGGACGGCATCGTCATCACCCCGTCCCACAATCCGCCGCAGAGTGGTGGCTACAAGTACAACCCCACCAACGGCGGCCCGGCCGATACCCATATCACCAAATGGATCGAAGCCAAGGCCAACGAGCTGCTGGCAAGCCAGTTGGCCGGCGTTAAGCGCATCAGCTATGAGCAGGCCCTGAAGGCCGACACCACTCACCGTCACGACTACGTCAACACCTACGTGGCGGACCTGATCAATGTCATCGACTTCGATGCCATTCGCGCTGCCGGCTTGCGCCTGGGCGTGGACCCGCTGGGCGGAGCGGGGGTGCGCTACTGGCCCGCCATTGCCGAGCATTACCGCCTGGACCTGGACGTGGTCAACACCCAGGTGGATTCCACCTTCCGCTTCATGACCGTCGACTGGGACGGACAGATCCGCATGGACCCGTCCTCCAGCCATGCCATGCAGGGGTTGATTGGCCTCAAAGAGCGTTTCGATGTGGCCTTCGCCTGCGACCCGGACCATGATCGCCACGGCATCGTGACGCCGTCCGGCGGTTTGCTGGCGCCGAACAACTATCTGGCGGTGTCCATCGACTACCTGTTCCAGAACCGGCCACAGTGGCGCGCCGATGCCGCCGTGGGCAAGACGGTGGTCAGCAGTGGTCTGATCGATCGCGTGGCCCAGCGCCTGGGGCGGCGTCTGTATGAAGTGCCGGTAGGCTTCAAGTGGTTTGCCGACGGCTTGTTCGACGGTTCCTTGGGCTTTGGTGGCGAAGAAAGCGCCGGCGCCTCGTTCCTGCGCAAGGACGGCGGTGTGTGGAGTACCGACAAGGACGGCCTGATCCCGGCGTTGCTGGCGGCCGAAATGACCGCGCGCACCGGTCGCGACCCAAGCCAGGCCTACCGTGCCCTGACCGATGAACTGGGTGAGCCGTTCTCCGTGCGCGTCGATGCCAAGGCCAGCCCGCAACAAAAGGCGCTGCTGAGCAAGCTGGCACCGGAGCAGGTTGCCTCCACTGAGTTGGCCGGGGAGACCATCCAGAACATCCTCAGCCATGCACCGGGCAATGACCAGGCCATTGGCGGCCTGAAGGTCATGACTGAAAACGGCTGGTTCGCCGCGCGGCCATCAGGCACTGAAGACATCTACAAGATCTACGCCGAAAGCTTCATCGGTGATGAGCACCTCAAGCAATTGGTGGTCGAGGCGCAGGCATTGGTCGATGGAGCCATTTCCAGTCAGTGATTCAAAACCCATCGCGAGCAGGCTCGCCCCACCTTGGCGCTACGGTGCACGCCGACCTCTGTGGGAGCGAGCCTGCTTAAGGTGGGTCGGGCGACACTGATGGCCATGTGCGACAGCACTTTCACTTCATCGCCTAAATCCATGACTTAAAAGCTTTTGAGTGGAATCCGCTGGCAAATACAGACACCATAGCCGCCATGGTTCTGAACACCGGAGTCCCCCAGCGTGTCGCAACACACTCCCGATCTTCCCCCCGAACTTCTGCCCCTGGCCCAGATGCCTTTGCTCAAGCGCCTGGCCGCGCGTTTTCTGGGTCATGGCCTGACGCGACTTCGAGCCCAGCATCGGGCTTCCTGGCTACACGGCCAGGCCGATGGCTTTCGCAGCGGGCATAGCGCCGGTTTTGACTACGGCTATAAGGAAGGCAAGGCCGATGGACTGGAAGAGGGCCGGCAAGTCCTGCTGATCCGAGATTTCCGAAGCACTGAGCACCCGGCACCGAAAGTCGATGAGCTGTTGTTCGATGACTGGCGCCTGCCGCTGACCGCCGAACTCAAGAAGCGCATCAAGGCCGATGTTGCCCGATTGCTTCCCGCTCACGCCCAGCCGAGCGCCGCGCAGTGGAAAATGATCCTGAGCGATACGCCGTCTACCTCGGTCGTCGCGGGCGCAGGCGCCGGGAAATCCACGACCCTGGTGCTACGCCTTGTGCTGCTGTCCCACTACCTGGGTTTTGAGTTGGATTCGATGACCGTGGTGACCTTCACGCGGGAATCGCGCAAGGACTTCATTCACAAGCTCATTGAAGTTTTTGCCCTGTGGGGGCGGACAATCAGCCTCAAGGAAGCTCGCGATCTGGTGCGGACCTTCCATTCACGCATCTTGCCCATGGTGCGCAGTCTGCCCGGGTTTGAGCGGCTCCAGGCGTTTGAAACCCTGAGCCATCGTAACGAAACGGCTGATGATGACGCCCAGGGCAATCCCTTTGAGCTGCGCATCAACGATGCTCAGCGCCAACGACTCAATGCCTGCTATCACGGTCTTTATCAACGCGATGAGCGTTTTCGCGAACTGATCAAACCGATGTCCCGACACGCCTTGCAGCTCAGGGAGCTGGAACGCGACCATCCCGATGTGCAGAAACGGGTGGCCGTGACCGAACTGGCCGCCCAGCGCGATGAAGAGTTGTGCGATGCGATCGAAGACCTGTGGTTTCGCGCCGGTGCCTGGCCGATCAAGGGCATCGAGCCAAAGCGTCAGGCCTTCCAGATCAACGGTGCGACGTTTCATTGCCACGGCTACGTTCCAACTCTGGACGCCTGGGTGATGCTGGGTTTCGACCCGCGGGAAGATGCCCGGCTCAGCCGGCCCGGCGCCAAGCTGAGTATCCGCGCAGAGTGGGCGGTAAAGCGTACCCTGTTTCAAGCTTTCTGCTCTAAGCCATTGATATGGATAGATAGTTATGAGGCGTCAAAGCGTGTACTGAGCGTGTTGGCCGGGGATGCCAGCGCAGGCCCTGGGTTCGATTACAAGGTAAAAGGCGAACTGGCTTCGGCACCGTTGCTGGATTGTTTCGTCGCGGCGGCCGGCTTTATCGAGAACCTGGGTCTGGACGTCCCGGACGCCGTGGGCCGGATGTGTTTTGCCCAGGATGACCCGGATCGTTATTTCTTTGAGGCCCTGAGTCGCTACTGGCGAGCATTTGAAGACCACCTGCTGGACCAGTCGCCGCCCGTCATGACCTATAACCGAATGTTCGCGTTGTTCAGTGAGCACTCCCCAGAGAACTTCAAGCTGCTGAGCGATGCGACATTGCGTCCTCTGTCACACCTGATGATCGACGAGTTTCAGGATGTCTCGCCGCAGATTGTTTCCTGGCTTCGCGCCAGCCTGCGGGAAGTGCGCAGCCGCGGCCCTGCCATGCATGTCGGCCGGGGCGCCCAGCGTTCCTCCTTGCTGTGCGTGGGTGATGACTGGCAATCGATCTACGGCTGGCGCGGCAGTTCACCCAGTTATTTCATGGCGTTCAACAAACAGTTTCCTTCACCGGCAAACACCCGGATCATGCTCACCGATAACTACCGCAGCCACCAGCACATCATTGACGCCGCCGAACACGTGGTGCGTGCGGCTGCGGCGATTCCCGGCAAAAAGGCCAAGGCCAGCGGCACGCCTCGAACCTTGAGCCCGGTCAATGTGTTGGACAGAGACGACGAAGGCTTGGCCAAGCGCCTGGACGAGCACTACCGCAAGGGCGATTCAATCTTGATGCTCTATCGAAAAAGCAGCGATAAGCTATTGATTGAACAGCATATTCAATCAACAGTTAATGTGGATTCTAGCTTGCCGTACCCGGCAAGACGCCTCCGGCAGATGACCTACCATAGCGCCAAGGGGCTTCAGGCCGACGCGGTGTTTTTGCTCGGTGACTGCCAGCACTCCACCAGTTCCCCCTACAAGAATCAGGTCTACCGAATGGCCGGGCTTGGCCAGGAGGGCGATGCCGAGCCGTACGACACGGCACAGAAAGACGAGATTCTGCGCCTGGCCTATGTCGGCATTACCCGGGCGGTGCAGCATTGCTATTGGTATGTCGATGGGCAGGACACCCAAGTTAACAAGGCGCCCAAGGCGTCGGATCGGATAGGGACCGGCAAACCGTTCTTTGTCGATCATCGCCGCGCCCGCAGTTGAGAACTTCGGGGCACGAACAAAACTGTCAGGCAAAAAGAAGCCCACTGCTGTGGGCTTCATTTTTTCAGGAGGCAAATCGTCGCAAGCCAACTGGTGGCACGAAAGCTTCCAGCTCGGCTTCCACCGCTTCGATTATTCGCTCCACGTCAGGGGCGTTCATCACTGTCGCGCAGGGGATGCCCGCAATCGCGATCATAGTCTCGCCGCTGGCACGGTCAAACAGCCGGGCGACCATACTGCCCGGTGCGTCCATGCTGGCCTCGAATCCCATGGGATGAAAATGCCAGCGCATCAACTGGCAGGCGTTGGGAAACGTAACCTTGCTGAAAGATCCTCTATTCATCTGTTGCCCACCTTCTTCATCAAGCGCTTCCGTTTGCTCATAGTCAGGAAGGAAGAGCCATCATGGCTCTACCAGTGAGAACTAAAAATAGCACCTGAAAATGAATGTCATGTGGCTTTTTTCAGGTCGTTTGGCGATTGGTTCACTTTTTTTGATCTGCATCACGACTTATGTCGTTTTGATCCTGGCCTCACTTTCTTTGGGCAAAGATGTCATCACGCCCATCCAGAGGCTCTGGTTCACGGCATTTCAAGACAACGACCCAAGCCAGCAACATCAAAGACGTGGCAACGATGAAGGTGAGATGCAAGCCATTTACCACCGCTTCGGGAGCTGCCTGGGCGATACCATTCGTCGGTACAGAGAGCGCAAACACCGCACCGAGCGCCGATGCTCCGGTAAAGAAACCCAGATTACGCGACAGATTGAGCAGCCCTGAGATGACGCCGCGCTTGCCCGCGGGCACGTCCGCCATCACCGTTGTGTTGTTGGCCGTCTGGAACAGCGCATAGCCAAGGGTCGTTACCGCGATAGCGGCGACATAGCCGCCCACACCGAGGGTCGGTGACATCAACGACAGCATCAGGCAGCCGAGAATCATGATCAGCAGCCCGACGAGTCGCACGGGGCGCACGCCAAAGCGGTCCACCAGGCGCCCGGCAGGCACCCCCGTCAGTGCAGCGACCGACGGTCCTGCCGCCAACACCAACCCCACCAGCGCGGCAGGCAGCCCAAGGGCGACGGATAGATAAAAAGGCCCCACCAGCAGCGTCGCCATCATGACCGTTGCCACCAGAGCACTGGTCACCAGCCCGGCAACCAGCCGCTGGTCCTCCAGCAACGCCAAGGGGATCAATGGCCACGCGACCCGCCGCTGGGCCAGGACAAACAGGCCGCCACCCAGGATCGCTATCAGCAACAGCGCAATATTCGGCCAGCCGAAGTCACCACAGCCCAACGTCGTGGCGAGGGCATAGGCGCCAAGCGTTATCGCCAATAGCAGCGTACCCAGGGTGTCGAAGCGGGGGCGCGCGACCGATCCCTCCGGTTGCCGAGCCGGCAGTGAACGCCAGGCCAGTCCGAACGCCAGCAGTCCAAGCGGAACGTTAATCAAAAATAGCGCCTGCCAACCGAAACCGCTGATAAGTGCACCTCCCAGAGAGGGGCCAAGGGCGGTGCCCACCGCAGATAGGGTGCCCAACAGCCCCATCGCGCTACCGGTCTTTTCCTTGCTAACGGTTTCACCCACCAGGGCCAAAGTCAGCGTCATCATGATCGCCGCTCCAAGGCCCTGTAACGCCCGACCAGCGACCAACAGCCAAAGCGAGGGCGCCATGCCGCAAAGCGCCGACGCGAGGGTGAACAGCACGATCCCGGCCAATAGCAACCTGCCACGCCCGAGCAAATCGCCCAATTTTCCGAGACTGACAATCAGCGTGGTAATCGCCAGTAAATAGGCGAGAACCACCCACTGAACCTGCTGGAAGGAGGCCTCGAACCCATGGGCCAGCGTCGGCAAACCGACCGTCACCACGCTGGCGCCCAAGGAGGCCAGCAAGGTCGACAGTGACAGGCTGGCCAAGGCCCAGCGCGGTGAAAAGACCCGTTGGGTGGCCGTCGCGCTCGACAGGCTGGATTGGGTATTGGCTGGTTTCATCATGTCCCCTGACTCTGACGCTCTGAAAATGGAGCTGTCAGAACGGTACGCCCGGGCATAACATGGCGGAAGACGCATGGATTGCACTTTATAACTGCATACAGCGCCACCTATTCCAACCCAGGACTGCGCCATGTCCACACCCGACCTCAATCTGCTGATTACCCTTGATGTCTTGCTGGCGGAAGGCAGCGTGGCCCGAGCCGCTCGGCGACTGCGACTCAGCCCCTCGGCCATGAGCCGGGCGCTGGCGCGGTTGCGCGAAACCACGGGTGATCCGCTGCTGGTGCGGGCTGGGCGTGGCCTGGTGCCCACACCCCGCGCCTTGGCGTTACGCGAGCAGGTCAGCCAACTGGTGCAGGATGCCCAAGCGGCGCTGCGGCCGTCCCAGGTGCCGGATCTGCGCCGGCTGAGCCGCACCTTCACGCTGCGCACACGGGAAGGGTTTGTTGAAAACTTCGCCATCGATTTGATTGCCCGTATCAGCGAACAGGCGCCCGGTGTACGCCTGCATTTCCTGGACAAGGCCGACAAGGACAGTACGGCGTTGCGAGAGGGCACCGTGGACCTGGAAACGGCCGTCGTGGACAAGGACACCAGCCCGGAGCTACGAACCCAGGCGTTGTTCACTGATCGCCTCATTGGCGTAGTGCGCGCGGGTCACCCGCTAAGCCAGGCCGAGGTGTGTGCCGTCGGTTATGCAGCGGGCGAGCACATCGGCGTTTCCTTGCGGGGCCTGGACCACAGTGCCCTCGATCAGGCCTTGCAGTCCTTGAACCTGACACGGCAGATCGCGATCACCGTCCCGGGCTTCTCCACTGCGCTGGGCCTTGCCCGGTCCAGCGACCTGATCGCCAGCGTGCCTGAGCGCTATACCACCCGCCTGCGTGCCGGCATGCACAGCTTTGCGCTGCCGTTTGCGGTGCCCACATTCACGATTTCCATGCTTTGGCACCCCCGAATGGATGCTGATCCTGTGCACCGCTGGTTTCGTGGTTGTCTGCGGGAAGTGTGTTCAGGCAAAACCATAGATATCTAGCCGCCATTAATTAGTAGCGTTTCGCTGGCACTTAGTTGCTAGAAGTGCGACGTGATTGGCAAATAGGTGGTTAACCTCATTTAATATTTAAATAGAGTTTTGTCCTACAATCTTTAATGTCGCCCGCGAAATACCTGTACTAACGGGGCGCCGTGTATCTTTTGCCGTTGTTGAAGGCGTGAGTGTGTAAAAGGGTCAAAAAAATTCGCTGGACGTTTGATTTCCAATTGTGTCAGTTTTCTTGCGTCCTCAATTGGGCGAGTGATAGGACGCTCTCGCCAGAGATTGTTCTATCTGACAAAAACTGTTCCATTGCAAACAAGGAAGTGTGTTTATGTCGAAAGTCAAAACCAGCGCTATTGATTCTGCCGAACAAATGCTCTGGGCGCCGCAGTCACTGGCGGCGGCCAGCAGTGCATTCAATCAGATCAATAGTTTCAGCCACCAATACGATCGGGGTGGCAACCTGACCGTCAATGGCAAACCGTCGTACTCGGTGGACGAAGCTGCCACCCAGTTGCTGCGCGACGGTGCGGCTTACCAGGACCGGGACGCCAGCGGCAAGATTGAGTTGACCTACACGTTCCTGACCTCTGCCTCCTCGAGCACCATGAACAAGCACGGCATCAGCGGTTTCAGCCAGTTCAGCGCGCAACAGAAAGGCCAAGCGGTCCTGGCCATGCAGTCCTGGGCGGACGTGGCCAATGTCACGTTCACTGAAAGGGCCAGCGGTGGCGACGGCCACATGACCTTCGGCAACTACAGCAGCGGCCAGGACGGCGCCGCGGCATTTGCCTATCTGCCGGGCACGGGCGCCGGTTATGACGGAACCTCCTGGTACCTGATCAACAGCCGCTACACCCAGAACAAGAATCCGGAACTGAACAATTATGGCCGCCAGACCCTGACCCATGAAATCGGTCACAGCCTGGGCCTGGCGCATCCTGGCGACTATAACGCCGGTGAAGGCAGCCCGACCTACGATGACGCCACCTACGGTCAGGACACCCGTGGCTACAGCCTCATGAGTTACTGGAGTGAAACCAACACCAGCCAGGACTTCAGCAAGGGCGGCGTCGAAGCCTATGCCTCGGGTCCGCTGATGGATGACATTGCGGCCATTCAGAAGCTCTACGGTGCCAACACCAGCACCCGGACCGGCGACTCGACCTACGGCTTCAACTCCAACACCGGTCGCGACTTCTACAGCGCATCCTCGTCTTCGGACAAAGTGGTGTTCTCGGTATGGGACGCCGGCGGCCGCGATACCCTGGATTTTTCAGGCTTCACGCAGAACCAGAAGATCAACCTCAATGGCGCCTCGTTTTCCGACGTTGGCGGCATGGTGGGTAACGTTTCCATCGCTCAGGGGGTGACCATCGAGAATGCCATTGGCGGCTCGGGCAGTGACTTGCTCATCGGCAACTCCGTGGCCAACGAACTCAAGGGCGGCGCCGGCAACGACATCCTCTGGGGCGCGGGCGGTGCCGACAAACTGTGGGGCGGTTCGGGCTCGGACACCTTCGTGTTCGCCGCCAGTTCTGACTCACGACCAGGTGCGGTCGATCAGATCCTCGACTTTGTCAGCGGCCTGGACAAGATCGATCTGACCGGCATCACCCAGGGCGCGGGCCTGCACTTCGTGAATGCCTTCACCGGTGCGGCGGGTGATGCGGTGCTGTCGACATCGGGTGGCAACAGCCTGCTGTCGGTGGACTTCTCCGGGCACGGCGTGGCTGACTTCCTGGTCAGTACCGTCGGCCAGGCGGCTGTCTCGGATATCGTGGCCTGATGTCCCCGATCCCGTGGGAGCGGCCAGCGCTCTTGCGGGATCCTTCAGGATTGAACAGATGTGCAGAAATCCCCAGCCCCAAGGCGTCCAGGCAAGTGCCTGGTTACTCGCTACGCTGATGATGTTTACCGGAGAAGCCGCCATGGCGCGCAGCCTGTTGTTAGCAGAACCTTCCCAGTTGGCCGGTCAGTGGCAGGCTGTTCTGTCGGGGCCGCAGGAGCCTGCGCAAACCCCGCCGTCCAGCATTTGCCTTATCGAGCTCAGGGCAGATCAAACCCTGGTCGGGCAAACCGCCTGCCTGGGACAGTGGCTGGGCGATGAGCCGGTCCATTGGTTCACCGAACCAGACGGTCTGTCACTGATTGGCAAACAGAACAGCCGGATTCACTTGCAACTGCGTCAAGAGCAACACTATCAAGTCACTTTGAAATCAGGTCGGGTAGTGACGCTCGAACGGAGTCCGCCCCAAACCACTCCTTAACACGTGAGTACAGTTTGCGAATGCCCCAGGCACGCTTGTTTAAACAGGCGTGCAGCGCACCGCGGCCGGATGTAAATCATTTAAAGATTGGCAAGTTGAATAACCTGGCAAAGCCAACAGCAAGGATATCTTCATGAACATGACAAGGCGCGCTGCGACGGTGCCGCTGTTTAGAGCGCTGGGCGACTATAAAAATATTCTGATCAGCGTCGGTTGTTTTACCGCACTGATTAATGTCCTGATGTTGGCGCCTTCGATTTATATGCTCCAAGTGTATGACCGGGGCCTGTCATCACAAAACGAAACCACGCTGTGGATGTTGTCGTTGATGGTGGTGGGCTTCTTCGTATTTATCGGACTGCTGGAAATGGTGCGCAGCTTCATTGTCATCCGTATCGGCAGCCAGCTAGAAAGACGCTTGAACCTTCAGGTGTACAAGGCCGCGTTCGAGCGCAACCTGCGCCAGGGCGAGGGCAACGCCGGGCAGTCGCTGGGTGACCTTACCCACATCCGCCAGTTCGTCACCGGACCTGCGCTGTTCGCATTCTTCGACGCCCCGTGGTTTCCCGTGTATTTGCTGGTGATCTATCTGTTCAACGTGTGGCTCGGCGTGTTCGCCAGCGTTGGCACCTTGCTGCTCATCGGCCTGGCCTGTCTCAACGAAGCCATGACCAAAAAACCGCTGGGGCAGGCCAGTGTCTACTCGCAACAATCCAGCCAACTGGCGACCAGCCACTTGCACAACGCCGAGACCATTCAGGCCATGGGCATGCTCGGCGCATTGCGCGGGCGCTGGTTTGCCGTGCATTCGCGCTTTCTCGGCCTGCAAAACCAGGCCAGTGATACCGGCGCGGTGCTCAGTTCCCTGAGCAAAACCCTGCGCCTGTGTCTGCAATCGCTGGTGCTGGGGTTGGGTGCGCTGCTGGTGATCAAGGGCGACATGACCGCCGGAATGATGATTGCCGGCTCGATCCTGATGGGCCGGGTGCTAAGCCCCATCGACCAGTTGATCGCCGTGTGGAAGCAATGGAGCGGGGCCAAACTGGCCTATCGCCGTCTCGATGCGCTGTTGCAGGCTTACCCAGCCCAAGACGAGGCGATGACATTGCCGTCGCCCAAGGGCCAGGTGACCTTCGAACAGGTCAGCGCCGGCCCGCCGGGGCAGCGCAACGCGACACTGCATCAGCTCGGTTTCAGCCTGAGCGCCGGGGAAGTGCTCGGGGTGTTGGGGGCGTCGGGGTCTGGCAAATCGACTCTGGCCCGTGTGTTGGTGGGGGTGTGGCCTACGTTCGGAGGCACAGTGCGGCTCGACGGGGCCGACATCCATCGCTGGAACCGCGACCAACTCGGCCCGCACATCGGTTATCTGCCCCAGGACATTGAGCTGTTCAGCGGCAGCATTGCCGAGAACATTGCCCGTTTCCGCCAGGCCGATCCGCAAAAGGTCGTCGCCGCCGCGCAACAGGCCGGCGTGCATGAACTGATCCTGCGCATGCCCCAAGGCTACGACACCGTGCTGGGAGAGGATGGCAGCGGTTTGTCCGGCGGCCAGAAACAGCGCGTCGCCCTGGCCCGGGCAATGTATGACCAACCGAGCCTGGTGGTGCTCGATGAACCCAATTCCAATCTCGACACGGTCGGTGAAGCGGCACTGGCCGGCGCGATCGCGCAGATGAAAGCCCAGGGCACCACGGTCGTGCTGGTGACCCATCGCTCCTCGGCGCTGGCTCAGGCCGACAAGCTGCTGGTGCTCAATGAAGGCCACCTACAGGCGTTCGGTCCTAGCCAGGAGGTGCTGCGGGCATTGTCCGGCCAGCCGCCATCGCAACGCGACAAACCCCAGGCAGCCCCCAACGGACTAAGCATGAGTCGCCAGTATTCGGCTGCCAGCAAACCCAGCGGCGCATGAGCAAGGATCGCGACATGAATCTGCAACACTCTCAAGACCTCGAACATCCCGAGCGCGATGCCCGTTTCTTCACCCGCCTGGGGTGGGCACTGGCGCTCATTGGCGCTGGCAGTTTTTTCACCTGGGCCAGCCTGGCGCCGCTGGACCAAGGTATTGCGGTGCAAGGCACCGTGGTGGTGTCCGGCAAGCGCAAGGCCGTGCAATCGATGAGCAGCGGGGTGATCAGCCGGATCCTGGTGCGTGAAGGCGAGGCAGTGAAACAGGGCCAGCCGCTGTTCCGCCTGGACCAGACTCAGACAGCCGCCGATGTGCAAGCACTGCAGGCCCAGTACCGCATGGCCTGGGCTAGCCTGGCACGTTGGCAAAGCGAGCGGGACAACCTCCCACAGGTCAGCTTTCCGGCCGAACTGAGCCACGACCCCGACCCGCGCCTGGCGCTGGTGCTCGAAGGCCAGCGACAGTTGTTCAGCAGCCGCCGCGAAGCGGTGGCCCGGGAGCAGGCCGCGTTGCGCGCCAATATCGAAGGTGCCACGGCGCAACTGGCGGGCATGCGCCGGGCTCGCAATGACCTCAATGCCCAGGCCCAGTCCCTGCGCCAGCAGCTCAGCAACCTGCAACCGTTGGCAGACAACGGCTACATCCCGCGCAACCGCCTGCTCGATTACCAACGGCAACTGTCGCAAGTGCAGCAGGAACTGGCGCAGAACAGTGGCGAAAGCGGCCGGGTGGAGCAGGGCATCGTCGAGTCCCGCCTCACGCTTGAGCAACACAATGAGGAATACCAGAAGGAGGTGCGCAGTCAGTTGGCCGAAGCGCAGCTCAAGAGCGAAACCCTGCAACAGCAACTCAAGTCTGCCGCGTTCGAGCTGCAACACAGCGAGATCCTCGCCACCGCCGACGGCATCGCCGTGAACCTGGGCGTACACACCGAAGGCGCCGTGGTCCGTCAAGGCGATACCTTGCTGGAAATCGTGCCCCAAGGCACGCGACTGGAAGTGGAAGGGCGCCTGCCGGTCAACCTGATCGACAAGGTGGGCACCCATTTGCCAGTGGACATCCTCTTCACCGCATTCAACCAGAACCGCACGCCGAGGGTGCCGGGGGAGGTCAGCCTGATTTCCGCCGACCAGATGATCGATGACAAGACCGCCGAACCGTATTACGTCCTGCGCAGCAGCGTCAGCGAAGTGGCGATGGAAAAACTCAACGGACTGGTGATCAAGCCCGGAATGCCGGCGCAAATGTTCGTGCGCACCGGCGAGCGCTCGCTCATGAACTACCTGTTCAAACCGCTGCTCGACCGAGCCGGCTCCGCGTTGACCGAAGAATGAGGATGTTCGGGGGTATGAAGGGACGTTACTGGCTCGCCGCGCTGGCGGCGGTTATCTGCAACAGTGCCTGGGCCATGGGCCCATTCGAGTTCTATGAACAAGCCCTGCGCAATGACCCGGCCTACCTGGGCGCGATCAAGGAGCGCGATGCCGGCCTGGAGAACCGCGCCATTGGCCGCGCCGGGCTGCTGCCGCACCTGGGCTACAGCTACAACAAGGGCCGCAACCAGTCCAAGGTTACCTACCTCAACGACCGCGGCGCCAGCCAGCATGACGACCGCAACTACAGCAGCTATGGCTCCAGCCTGACCCTGCAACAACCGCTGTTGGACTACGAGGCCTACGCCGCCTATCGCAAAGGCGTGGCCCAGGCGCTGTTTGCCGACGAAAACTTTCGTGGCAAGAGCCAGGAATTGCTGGTGCGGGTGTTGAGCGCCTACACCCAGGCGTTGTTCGCCCAGGATCAGATCGACATTGCCCAGGCCAGGAAAAAGGCTTTCGAACAGCAGTTTCATCAGAACGAGCACCTGTTTGCCCAAGGCGAAGGTACGCGCACCGACATCCTTGAAGCCGAGTCGCGCTATGAGTTGGCGATTGCCGAAGAGATCGAGGCCCGCAACGAGCAGGACGCATCCTTGCGCGAACTTGGCTCGTTGATTGGCGTCCCGACCCTGAACATCGGCGACCTGGCGCCCCTGAGCGAAACGTTCCAGACCTTCACCCTACAACCGGCCAGTTTCCAGACATGGCACGAATTGGCCGTGAGCAACAACCCGACCCTGGCATCCCAGCGCCAGGCCGTGGACGTAGCGCGCTACGAAGTCGAACGCAACCGTGCCGGACACCTGCCCAAGGTCAGCGCCTACGCGACGATGCGCCAGAACGAGTCGGAAAGCGGCAACACCTACAACCAGCGCTACGACACCAACACCATTGGACTTGAGATCAGCGTGCCGTTGTACGCCGGTGGCGGGGTCTCGGCGTCGACTCGTCAGGCCAGTCGCAACATGGAGCGGGCCGAATATGAACTGGACGCCAAAACCCGGGAAACCCTGATCGAGCTGCGCCGACAGTTCAGCGCCTGCCTGTCGGGGGTGAACAAATTGCGGGCATACCGCAAAGCACTCAGCGCCGCCGAGGCGTTGGTGGTATCGACCCGGCAAAGCATCCTCGGCGGCGAACGGGTCAACCTCGATGCCCTGAACGCCGAAGAACAGCTCTACACCACCCGACGCGACCTGGCTCAGGCCCGTTATGACTACCTCATGGCCTGGACAAAGTTGCACTACTACGCCGGCACCTTGGGCGCGCAAGACCTGGCCCAGGTGGATGAGGCATTTGTGGCCCCGGCGCTGACGCAATGACGGGCAGTGCCCAAGAACTTCGCCTGTATCGACAACCTTTCCAACAACAAAAAAAGAGGTCATCACGATGGGTATCTACGACTACCAAAACCTCGGCACCACCGAGTCCAAGGCGCTGGTCAGCGATGCAATGGCGATCATGCTGTATTCCTACCACAATCTGGACCACGGCTTTGCCGCCGGCTACCAGCAGAACGGCTTCGGCGCGGGGCTGCCCGCCACGCTGGTGACGGCGCTGCTGGGCAGCACCGATTCACAAGGGGTGATCCCCGGTGTGCCGTGGAATCCCGACTCGGAGCAGCTCGCCCTCGAGGCGGTGCAGAAGGCCGGCTGGACCCCGATCAGCGCATCGCAACTGGGCTACACCGGCAAGGTGGATGAGCGTGGAACGTTTTTTGGTGAGAAGGCCGGCTACACCACCGCGCAGGTGGAAATTCTCGGCAAGTACGACGCCGATGGGCAACTGACGCAAATCGGGGTGTCGTTTCGTGGCACCAGCGGCCCACGGGAGACGCTGATCAGCGACTCCATTGGTGACGTCATCAGCGATCTGATGGCGGCTTTCGGCCCCCTGGACTACGCGAAAAACTACGTCGGCCAAGCTTTTGGCAACTTGCTCGGGGACGTCGCGGCGTTCGCCCAGGCCCACGGTCTGACAGGCCAGGACGTGCTGGTCAGTGGCCACAGCCTCGGTGGGCTGGCGGTCAACAGCCTGGCGGACTTGAGCACCAGCCAATGGTCGGGGTTCTACAGCAGCGCCAATTACATCGCCTACGCCTCGCCAACCCAAAGCAGCACCGACAAAGTGCTGAACATCGGTTATGAAAACGACCCGGTGTTCCGGGCCCTGGACGGCTCCACGTTCACCTCCGCGTCGGTGGGCGTGCATGATGCTCCGCAGGAGTCAGCCACCAACAACATCGTCAGCTTCAACGACCACTATGCCTCGGCGGCCTGGAACGTGTTGCCGTTTTCCATCCTCAACATTCCCACCTGGATATCCCACCTGCCCACCGGTTACGGCGATGGCATGGGCCGGATCCTCGATTCGGCGTTCTACGACCTCACCGAGAAAGACTCCACCATCATCGTCGCCAACCTGTCGGATCCCGCACGCAGCAATACGTGGGTCCAGGACCTCAATCGCAACGCTGAAACCCACACCGGAAGCACGTTCATCATCGGCAGCGAGCGTGATGACCTGATCCAGGGCGGGCAGGGCAATGACTATCTGGAGGGGCGCGCCGGCAACGACACCTTTCGCGACGAGGGTGGGTACAACGTGATATTGGGCGGGCAGGGCAGCAACACCCTGCAGCTGCAGTCCTCGGTGAAAGATGCAAGCTTTGTCCAGGACGGCGCCGGGACCTTGTACGTGCGCGATGCCCAGGGTGCAATCAGCATGACCCGAGACATCGACACGCTCGTCAGCAAAGAGCCCGGTTTGTTCTGGGGCCTGCTCAAAGACGAGGTGAGCCACAGTGTCACGGCCAACGGCTTGGTGGCGGGGGGCAAGCTGACGGCGTATGCATCGTCGACCGCAGGCACCTCGGCAGACGACACCTTGACCGCGCGATCATCGGGGGACTGGCTGTTCGGCCATGACGGCAACGACGTGCTGTTGGGCGGTACGGGTAACGACACCTTTGTCGGCGGTTCGGGCAATGACTGGCTGCAATCGGGCGGCGGCTCTGACACGTTCGTTTTCAATGGCGCGTTCGGCCACGACCAGATCAGCGGTTATGATGCCGGCGACACACTGGTGTTCCTTGGCGTGCAGGGCGCCGGGGAAGGTTTCGACTACCGCCAGCACCTGTCTCAGGTCGGCAGTGACACGCTGCTTGAGGTCGGTGACAGTTCCGTGACCCTGGTGGGGGTCAATCCGGGCCAGGTAGGAGGCGAATTTGTGTTCGCCTGATCCAAGGTTGTTTTGAGTACGTGGTGCCGAGGTGATGCGTGTGTCCCCTCGGCACAAGAGGGAGTGAAGCAGTGAGCAGTAAACAAGCCTCAATCATCGGCCTGATGTGGGGACTGGCCTCGGCTGGCGCCTTGGCCGAATTGCCGGATCAATCGATTCTGACCCGCTACGGCGTCACCTCGGAGCAATTGCCCGCCGCCCAGGCAGGCGCCCCTGTCGAGGCGACGTCGCCCCGACCGCGCTTCGACGTGCAGGCAGAAAAGCCCTGGGTATCGGTGAGTCTCGGGGAAGTGAACAAACCGGCCACGACCGGAAACATCAGCATCGATCACGCCACTGAACAGGAATACAACCGCTGCCTGCGATTGAGGGATCAGATGATGCGGCGAAAAGGTGGGCTGATCAGTTGCCAAGAGGGTAGTCCGACACCCGGGATGGACATCGGATTGAGCCGATGACATGAGATCAGGCCCTCTCCGGGGGAGAGGGCCTCAATAAACTCAGTCTTCCTTGCGTACTGTCGCCACTTCATCGGCGCGAACCCGCACTTTCTTGCCGGAAATGTCTTCGAATTCGTAGAAGCCGTCGGCGGTACGGGTGTTAGGGGCATCCTTGGTCAAATACTGGGTACCGTTCTGCAGGGTCACCACCGTGGGTGACGAGCAGCCGGCCAGAGCCAGGAACGCAGCGGCGACCAGGGGCAGACCCAGAATCCTGATGTTCATATCCGTAACCTCTCAATCAAAAAGACGCCGTTCAGTTGATTAGAACGCGCCATCACTGTAGTTAACCGCCATTGGTCTCGCTTGCCGTAGGAAAGTTCATCGCCGACTGCAGGATTTCCCTCCTGAATGCGGGCGACCGCTCATCTTTTGCAGTTGCCTGGGCCCGCCGCAGCTGATATCTGTACGCATAACCAGTATTCCAGCAGGCATGGCACCTCTTTCCGTGACAAATAACCCCCTCGACGACCCTTTCTACTACCTGAACAACTTTCAGCAGGTGCTCGCCTGGTTGGCAACGCGCTATGCCGATGTGCTCAGCCCTGAGGAGCAACGCTTCATCGACGAGTTCGCCAGCTTGCCCCGTGCGTCCCAGGGATTGCTGGTGCGCATGGTGATGCGCAAGGGGCTGCATTTTCGCCAGAGCAAGCTGCATTACCCTGAGATCGGTGATATTGGCAGCGCCATCGAGCCGTTGCTGGCGCGGGGGTGGGTCGAGGATCAAGCGCCTCTTGACCTTGGCGAGCTGTTCGAGGTGCTGCTCAAACAGGAAATCATCCTGTGCCTGGGTCACCTGATCGAACACCCCAAGGCGACAAAGAGCCAGTGGCTGGAGTCCTTGCAGGATCATTTCAATCAACCACAGCCTTTTCGCAGCTGGTGCCCGTTGCTGGAAGACCGACTCTTCAGCCTGACGATCATGAACCTCTGCGATCGGTTGCGGTTGCTGTTTTTCGGCAATCTCTATCAGGACTGGTCGGAGTTCGTGCTGGCGGACCTGGGCATCTTCACCTATGAAACCGTCGAGTTCAGTGCCCAATCCCGTGGCCTGCGCAGCCGCCAGGATGTGGATGCCTGCCTCTTCCTGCACGAATGTCAGCAGCGTTTCGAAGCCGGCGAGCCTCTTGAAGAGATCGTTGCCCAAGCCCATGCCCTGAGCCTGGACAATCCGTGGCTGGAGCGACGCCGAGGCAAGCTGCTGTTCCAGATCGGCCAGCACGCTGAGCGTATCGGCGATTTCACCCTGGCCTTGCGCATTTATCAGGATTGCAACTACCCCGGCGCACGGCTGCGGATGATTCGGGTGCTGGAGCGCATCGGCGAGTACGCCCAGGCCCTTGAATGGGGTGAAGCGGCCGCACAATCGCCGCAAAGCGCCGCCGAAACCCAGGCGCTGCTCAGGATCCTGCCCCGGCTGCGCCGCAAGCTGGGCGGGCCGCCGGTGCCGCGGCCCCTGGCGCGCAAGGTAGAGCGGCTGGACCTGCACCTGCCTCGTGTCGATCCGGCCTTGTCGGTGGAGTATCACGTGCAGGCCCATCTGCACGATGAAACCGCGCCGGTGCACTACGTGGAGAACAGCCTGATCAATTCGCTGTTTGGCCTGCTGTGCTGGCCGGTGATTTTTGCGCCGTTGCCGGGGGCGTTTTTCCACCCGTTCCAGCGCGGGCCGGTGGACCTGCTCAACGAAGACTTTCACGACCGGCGCGCCGAGCTGTTCGCGGCCTGTTTCGCGCAGCTCGACGATGGCCGCTACCGGGACACCATTGTCCGTCGTTACACCGAAAAATGGGGCGTGCAGTCGCCTTTCGTGTTCTGGGGCGCGCTGTCCGAAGAGTTGCTCCATCAGGCCCTCGACTGCCTGCCTGCCGAACACCTCAAGCACTGGTTCAGCCGCCTGCTGCTGGATATCAAGGCCAACCGCGCCGGCATGCCGGACCTGATCCAGTTCTGGCCGCAGCACAAGACCTACCGCATGATCGAAGTCAAAGGCCCCGGCGACCGCCTGCAAGACAATCAACTGCGCTGGCTGGAGTTCTGTCACGAACACCAGATGCCCGTCGCCGTCTGCTATGTGCAGTGGGTGGAGCAGGGCGCATGACCCAGGAACCTGGCTACAGCATCGCCGTTCGGGCACTGTGCGAGTTCACCGCCAAGACCGGCGACCTGGACCTGCGCTTCACGCCGTCACCCACGGCCATGGAAGGGATCGTCGGCCATCGCACCGTGGCCTCGCGGCGTAGCGAGGGTTACCAGGCCGAAGTGATTCTGGAGGGCCGCTACCAGACGCTCAAAATCAAAGGCCGGGCGGATGGCTACGACCCGGCCTGCAACCGCATCGAAGAAGTGAAGACCTACCGGGGCGACCTGGACAAGCAACCGGCCAATCATCGCCAGTTGCATTGGGCCCAGGCGAAAATCTACGGCTGGCTGATGTGCCAGAAGTTGCAACTGCCGCGGATCGACGTGGCGCTGGTCTACTTCGACATCGTCAGCGAAAAGGAAACCTGCCTCACGCAAAGCTTTGAAGCGGCGCAGCTTGAGGTTTTCTTTGAACAACAGTGCGCGCTGTTCCTCGCCTGGGCCGAACAGGAGATGGCTCACCGACAGGCGCGCAACCTCGGCGCTCAGACGCTGGCATTTCCTCACGCCGGCTTCAGGACCGGGCAACGCCACCTGGCTGAGTCGGTGTTCAAGGCCATCAGCACCGGCCGCTGCCTGATGGCCCAGGCGCCCACCGGCATTGGCAAAACCGTTGGCACCTTGTTTCCGATGCTCAAGGCGCTGGCGCCACAGCGACTGGACAAGGTGTTCTTCCTCACGGCCAAGACCCCAGGGCGCAAACTGGCGCTGGATGCGGCCCGAGTGATTACCCAAAGCGCGCCCTCGATGCCGTTGCGGGTGCTGGAGATGATCGCCCGGGACAAAGCCTGCGAGCACCCGGACAAGGCCTGCCATGGCGAAGCCTGCCCATTGGCCCGCGGGTTCTACGATCGGCTGCCGCACGCCCGTGCGGCGGCGAGCCAGATCACGCTGCTCGATCAGGCGGCGTTGCGCGATATTGCTCTGGCCCATGATATCTGCCCGTACTACCTGAGCCAGGAAATGGCCCGCTGGGCAGACGTGGTGGTCGCTGACTACAACTATTACTTTGACTTCAGCGCCTTGCTCTTTGGTCTGGCCCAGGCCAATGGCTGGACCGTCGCGACCCTGGTGGACGAAGCCCACAATCTGGTGGAGCGAGGGCGGCAGATGTACAGCGCGACCCTCGATCAATCCGCTTTGGCGGCAGTGCGCAAAACCGCGCCCGAGACGTTGAAGAAGGCCTTGCAGCGGGTCAATCGCCAGTGGAACGCGCTGCATGAGCCCCAGGTTGCGGTCTATCAGGCGTATGAAAAACCACCGGAGAAACTGCTCCAGGCCCTGTCGCTGTGCACCACGGCTATCAGCGATTACCTCAATGACCATCCCCAGGGCCTGGATAGCGGTTTACAGGCGTTCTACTTCGATGCCTTGCAGTTTGCCCGGGTGGCGGAGTCCTTTGATGAGCACTTTCTGTTCGACATACACAAGCGTGAATACGGCCGCCAGCGAAGCGCATCGACCCTGTGCCTGCGCAATGTAGTACCGGCCGCTTTCCTGCGACCCAGGCTGACGGCGGCCCGCAGCAGCGTGCTGTTTTCCGCCACCCTGAGCCCCCGGCATTATTATGCTGACCTGTTGGGCACCCCGACGGACACGGTCTGGATCGACGTGGAGTCGCCATTCCAGGCGCAACAGCTTGATGTACAGGTTGTCAGCCGGATCTCCACCCGCTTTGCCCACCGCCAGGCATCCCTGGAACCTATCGTCGCGTTGATGGCCCGTCAGTTCAGCGAGCGCCCGGGCAATTACCTGGCCTTCTTCAGCAGTTTTGACTACTTGCAGCAAGTGGCCGGACTGTTTGCCGAGCGCCATCCGCAGATTGCCACCTGGTCGCAATCACGCGGCATGGGCGAAGCACCCCGGCAGGCGTTCCTTGAACGATTCATGGAACACAGCCAGGGGATTGGGTTTGCGGTGTTGGGCGGTGCATTCGGGGAGGGCATCGATTTACCGGGTTCGCGCCTGATCGGGGCGTTCATCGCGACCCTGGGGCTGGCGCAGTTCAACCCGGTCAACGAGCAGATGAAGCTGCGCATGGCGGCTATTTTCGGCGATGGCTACGACTACACCTACCTGTATCCCGGCCTGCAAAAAGTGGTGCAGGCTGCGGGGCGTGTCATTCGTACACAGCAGGATCGTGGGATGGTGATGTTGATCGACGATCGATTTGCTGAGGCGAGGGTGCAGCACTTGTTGCCGCGTTGGTGGTCAGTTAGTCAAGAGCAGCACAACTGCTGTGGAAGTGAGCTTGCTTCCACAAAGGATCTGTGGTGAATCTCATATCGCGACCAAGCTGCTGATTCCCACGGATTTAATCACTATTTCCGATGCCGCACTTGCTCCATACTTCGCAAAAAATCCTTCTGGATGCCTTGGCCAAAAAAGATGCTCGAAGACGCCCCCAAGACCGCACTCATCAATCAGGAACAGCGTTTTCGCCTGCTCATCGACGCCGTGGTCGACTACGCCATCTACATGACCGACCCCTCCGGCATCATCACCAGTTGGAACTCCGGTGCCAGGCGTTTCAAAGGCTATGAAGAATCCGAGATCCTAGGCCAGCACTTCTCACGCTTCTACACTGACCAGGATCGCGCCGACGGTCTTCCGCAACGGGCGCTGGACACGGCCTTGCGCGAGGGGCGTTTCGAAGGCGAGGGCTGGCGGGTGCGCAAGGATGGAACGTTGTTCTGGTCCCATGTCGTCATTGACCCGATCATCGATAGCCAGAGCGGCGACTTGCTTGGCTTTGCCAAGATCACCCGGGACCTGACCGATCGCAAGATGGCCGAGGAAACCCTCAAGCAAAGCGAACAGCAGTTTCGCCTGTTGGTGCAAAGCGTCACCGATTACGCCATCTACATGCTCGATCCAGACGGCCAAGTGACCAACTGGAACCTGGGCGCGCAACGGATCAAGGGCTATCTTCCGGCGGAAGCCATCGGTCGGCATTTTTCGATGTTCTATACCCCTGAGGACCGTGAGGCCGGTGAGCCTCAGCGTGCCTTGAGCATCGCCGCCAGTGAAGGGCGCTTTGAAAAAAGGGGCTGGCGGTTACGCAAGGATGGCACCCGCTTCATGGCTCACGTGGTCATTGACGCGATTCGCAGCGACACGGGGGCGCTACTGGGTTTTGCCAAGATCACCCGCGACATCACCGATGCCACCCGAGCACAACAAGCCTTGGAACAGGCTCGCGAAGCGCTGTTCCAGTCGCAGAAACTGCAAGCCATCGGCCAGCTCACCGGTGGCATCGCCCATGACTTCAATAACCTGCTGACGGTGATCCTCGGCAACCTGGAAATTGTGCGCAAGCGCATGCCCAGCGATCCGAAACTCATCCAATTGCTGGATAACGCCACCCAGGGCGCGCTGCGCGGTGTTTCGCTGACGCAACGGATGCTCGCGTTCGCCCGCAGACAGAAACTGTCCTCCGAATCGATCGAGCTGTCGGCGCTGGTGCAGGGCATCAGTGGTTTATTGCAAAGCTCCATCGGCCCTTCGATCCACATTCAGACCGACTTTGCCCAGGCGCTTTCGCCGGTGATGGCCGATGTCAACCAACTGGAACTGGCCATCCTGAACCTGGCGACCAACGCTCGGGATGCCATGCCGCAGGGGGGGCGGATCCTGATCTCGGCCCAGGAACGCTCCGATACCGAGGCCGGCAAGGACGCGCCGATGGCACCCGGGCGATACATTTGCCTGTCCATCACCGACGAGGGCGAGGGCATGGACGAGGCGACGCTGGCTTCGGCCGTGGACCCGTTTTTCACCACCAAAGGGGTAGGCAAGGGCACTGGCCTGGGCCTGTCCATGGTGCATGGCTTGGCCGAGCAATTGGGTGGCCGCCTGATACTCAAGAGCCGCAAAGGCGAGGGCACTACCGCTGAGCTGTGGTTGCCGATAGCCGACAACTCCGCGCCAGACAAAGTGCCGGCCCAGGCCACGACAACACCCTCGGTGAACGAGCTACGGGTGTTGGTCGTGGACGATGACAGCCTGGTACTGACCAGCACCCGGCTGCTGATCGAAGACCTGGGCCACCGCGTGCTTTGCGCCCCATCGGCGGCTCAGGCGCTACAGATGTATGAGCTCAATCCGGACATCGACCTGGTGATCACCGACATGGCCATGCCGCAGATGGATGGTGCGCAATTGGCGAAACTGTTGCGTGATCGTCATCCGACCTTGCCCATCATCCTGGCCACCGGCTACGCCGAACGCCTGGAAGGGTTCGCCACGCAACTGCCGCGCCTGACCAAGCCGTTCAAGCAGATTGACCTGGTGCAGGTCATTGGGCAGGCGATGAAGTAACTTCAGGCATGGCGTTGCCAGAGGTTCATTCAGTATTTTTCCTGAACCCTCGCAAGTTCATCGCACACAGGCAGAACTGCAGCACGATCAACGCATAGGCGTCTGAATGCAGCCCCCAGATGACCCATAGAATATTGCTCGCGATAAAACAACTGAACCCGGCCACCCGCCGTCGGGGCTGACGTGAGCCGATCAGCCAGGCGGCCAGCACCGTCACCACCATCGCCGGCCATTGCACCCATCCAAGATAATCCACAGAGCCCTCCTAAAGCTTTCGGTGATCTAGAGACCGTGACGATCGGTGAGCGTTTCGTTGAGCCCGGGTCGCACCTCTGGTCCGGTGGCCGGAACTTGCCTGTCCCTCATTTCTTCTAACAAGTCCCAAACCCACACCCGAGGCGCAGCCTGCGCAATGCCCAGAATACTCACCAGCCATACCCCGGATGAAGAACTGACGGAACACAATGCCAAGCTGTTCGGCTCGCCCAAGGAACGCCTGGATTTTTATCGCCGGGAGATCCAGTACGAAACCAGCATCCTGGCCAATCGAACCGATGCGTACCTGGCCGCCCAATCCTTCCTGGTGATCGCCTTTGCCTCATGCATGGCCAACCTGAACCCGGAGTGGGGCAAGTTGTTCACATTGATCGTCCCGCCGTTCCTGGCTCTGCTGGGCTTCCTGAGCTCGCTCAACGCCTGGCCAGGAATTCGCGCCGCTTACGAGATCATCGATCATTGGCATTTCAAACAAAGCGAGTTGCTGCGTGCAGAGCCGTTGATGGGACTGGCCTACGACGAATCCCCGCTATTCAGCGAGCAGGAATCGACTCACAAGGGCTATCGCAAGTCCTTGCTGTTTTCGGTGCGTACGCCATGGATCTTTGCCGCGTTCTGGGTCTTGCTGGGGGCGTACTCGGTTTATATCCAGGTGAGTGATCCAGGGGGCTGAAGCCTTAACTCGATTTTTTGTGGCGCTCATACCAGGCCAGTATGGGTTGGGTACTCAAGCCATGGACTAAAATGCTCAGGGCCACCACCGACAGCGTGATATTGATGCACAACTGGACCATCTCTGGCTGTAAATCATGGTTCACCGCATAGAACAGATAAAACAGACTGCCGATGCCACGTATGCCGAACCAGCCAATCAGCAGCCGTTGTGGCGTGTCCAGCAGCCGTCCCCAAGGCATCACCAGCAAGCTCAACGGGCGAATCACGGCAAACAGCAGGCCACCGATGACCAAGGCCCGCCAGTCCCAATGAGTGGCAAGCGCCACCCCCAACAGCGTCACCAGAAACACTTCCATGGAACGCTCCACCAGACTGCCGAAGGCGAGCATGTCGCTCATCATGACCCCCGCAGCCACCTGACCCTCTTCCATAGTCTCGGCGTCACCCCGGACCGCGTCCCGGGGGGTGACCGCTTCGTGTCCCACGACCGGTTGCACCAGGTGTTCTGCCGGGAGTGAGTGTTCATCCGTCGATTGCACCTCGGCCTGGCGCAGGCCCAGGCCAGCGGCGAACACCGAAAGAAAGCCATAACCCTGGAGGGCTTCGGCCACGACGTAGGCCAGGGCAATCAGCGCCAGGGCCAGGTAATCGTTGGGCGAGAGGGTGCTGTCGGCGTTCTTGATGCGCATCGACAGGGTCAACCAGCCGATACCGCGGCCCATCCAGTAACCGGTGAGCAAACCTACCGGCACTGCCCACAGCACATCCTGCAGCATCCAGTCACCGAGAAAGCCAAGGTCGTCCTCGCGCAGCAACAACAAGCCCAGAATCACAAAGGGGAAGGCCGTGCCGTCGTTCAAGCCGGCTTCCCCCGACAGGCCAAACCGTACCTGGTCATCATCCCGGGCATCGTTGACCTGCACCAACGCCGCGAGCACCGGATCGGTTGGCGCCAGGATTGCGCCAATCAACAACGACACGCCCCAACCGAGACCAAACAGGTAATGCAGGGTCAAGGTCAGGCCCGCGATGGTCAGGATCATCACCGGGCCGGCCAGTGTGTAGGCCACTCGCCAACTACGGTCCTTGAGGGGCAAGCGTAACTTGAGGCCGCTGACGAACAGCGAAAACACTACCGCGACTTCGGTGAGGTGCTCCATCCAAGCCGAGGAATCGGCAATGTCCAGCCTCAACAACTCCAGGCCCGCCGGCCCGATGGCAACGCCCAAACCCAGGCATATCGCCGAGGTGGTTACCGGCATCCAGCGCAGGTAGGAGGACGACAGGGCCAAGGTCAGCAATACGGCGCCGAGCACCGCTACCCATACTGTGAAAATCATTGCTGCTCCTTGGATAGCTCGTAGGCATAGCTCGCAGGCACAGCCCCGAGTGAAACAGACACCGTCAAGCCAGTATCCGGCTCCTGTCGTTCATTCGAGGGTCTGAGCCAAGCGCCGGTTCCGTCGAAGCGATACGGCTCCGTTTATCCGGAGGACTTTCATCTCAAGGGAATTTTTCGTCATTCCCGGCGCTCTGCCAAAGTAGAGACGTGTTGATTCAGCGTCCTGCCGAGAACCCAAGAGGCCCTTATGACTGCGCTGACACCCCTCCAATCCCGGCCTGCCACCGTGCATTCATTCATGGATGCCGGGAGCGTGCGCCAATGCTATGAACGGCTGCTCCATGGCCCTGACGATGCTGACAAGCAAGCCGTCGCCCAGGCCTTCCTTCAGCAATGCGTGGGGCAGGCCGCGGCACTGCCCCTGGAACTGCCCGACACCCCCACGGCTCTGCAAACCTGGGTCGAGCAACACAGTGCCGGTGTAGCCCGCCAGTACGCCGAGTATCTGGAGCGGCGCAAAAACGCCGGTCCACGAGAGTTTTTCACTTGCAAAGCGCACGCCTTGTATTTCCTGCAGGCGGTGGCGCCCACCAAACTGGTGGACGGCGCGTGGCTGTATGGCGTGCTCAAGCATTGGCACGACCACCGTTTCGAAGGGCTGCTGAGCACTTATCTGGAAGAGTTGGGCGACGGCAATCCCTCGCAAAACCATGTGGTGATATACCGCAAGCTGCTCGCCGAACACGACCTGTCGGACGCGCCAGACATTGAAGACGAGCGCTACCTGCAAGGTGCTGTGCAATTGGCCCTGGGCTATGGCGGCGATGAATACCTGCCTGAAGTGATCGGCTACAACCTGGGTTACGAACAACTGCCCCTGCACCTGTTGATCAGCGCTTATGAGCTGACTGAGCTGGACATCGACCCTTACTACTTCACCCTCCACGTGACGATTGACAACGCGAGCACCGGTCATGCCCACAAGGCCATCCAATCGCTGCTGCAACTGATGCCGATGGAGGCGGATCGCGAAGCGTTCTGGCACCGGGTCACCCTGGGTTATCGCCTCAATGATCTAGGCCAAGGCAGCCGAACCATCATCGAGTCATTCGACCTGTATCGCGAAGTGCTGGACATGCTCGAACGCAAACGTCCGTTCGGCCAACACATGCATTCCGATTACTGCAAGTTCGAAGGCAAGACCGTCAATCAATGGCTGGCAGCGCCTGGACAACTGGAAGGCTTCCTGACGGCGCTGCAAAACAAAGGCTGGATCAAACGTCATGAGGATCCGCAGAACAGCCGGTTCTGGACGCTGATCGAAGGGGCGGGCGCGGCCATGTTCGGGGTGTTCAGCCCCTATGAAAAACAGTTGCTGCACGACTGGATCGCCGGTGACTGGACGCAGGAGGGCGCCAAAAAAAGCCCGCGCCGCGCCCACGGTGCAGCGTGCGAGCCGCAGATGCCGATCGAGGACCCCGATGTACAGAGCCTGCAACAGACCCTGCGAGGCCAGACGCCCGATGCGCAGATGCAGACCCTGATGCCGTGGCTCTCGGCGCGCTGCCACAGCCATCCGGCCGGACTGCTGGCGACTCGTCGCTTCATCGAACTCAAATCCGCGCTGCGCTAGGAGCCCGCATGAATCAGGAAGAACGCCTATCCGAAACTGACCTGGCGCTATTGCAATTGGGCCGACGCCTGCAAGCCGACGGCTATCGCTTCATTACCCCGACACCCCTGACCCACGAACGCGTCAACCAACGACCTGGCAATGAACGCTCCAGGACCCTGAGGGATGTGTTCGGCTGGTCGCGCCCGTTTGCCCCGGGGCTGATCAGCGCCGATGAGCAGCGCCAGTTGCAGGAAGCCGAGGTGCTGCAAGCGCGCGACGGCCTGTTGCATAGCCGCGTGCGCTGGTCGAGCCTGGACGGCCTGCTGTTCGCTCATTCGCAATTTCCCACCCAAGCCAACGACGCGGTGTTTTTCGGCCCCGACAGCTATCGTTTCGCCCAACTGATCCATACTTATCTGCAACAGAACTTCACGGCAATACATCGGGCCGTGGACATCGGCTGTGGCGCCGGTGTCGGGGCGCTGGTCATTGCCCGCGCCCGGCGCGAGGCACAGGTGCTGGCCGTGGATATCAATCCGATGGCCCTGCGCCTGAGCGCGGTCAACGCGGCGCTGGCCGAGGTGTCCAACGTCGAGATCGCCCGAAGCGATGTACTCCAGGATGTGGAGGGCGACTTCGACCTGATCGTCGCCAATCCGCCGTACATGGCCGACCCCAGCGAACGGGCCTACCGCCATGGCGGTGGCGCACTGGGCGCCGGGCTGTCGCTGCGCATTGTCGAACAGGCCCTGCCACGGCTCACGCCCGGTGGCTCGCTGGTGCTCTACACCGGCGTGGCGATGGTCGATGGGCGTGATCCGTTTCTCGAGGCGCTTGAGCCTTGGCGCGACTCGCCGAACTTCGGCTGGACTTACAAGGAATTGGACCCGGACGTGTTTGGTGAAGAACTGCTCACCCCGGGTTACCAGGACGTAGAAAGGATCGCCGTGGTGGCGTTGGTTGTAACCCGCATCGGCGCGGGTATCGGAGGGATTATCGATGAACAGGCGACTGAAGTTCGGCATTGAAGAGGAGTATTTCATCACCGATCTGCAAACCCGTTGTATGCCGGATCAACCCTCCGCAGAGGTTGTCACGGCGTGCCAGGCGCTACTGGGCAAGCATTTCGCCCATGAAATGTTCCAGTGTCAGATCGAGATGGCGTCGCCTATTTTCCGCAACTTGCCCGAGGCGGCCGATTACCTGGCCCAGGTCCGCACAGGCCTGACCCAGCGCCTGGCCGCCCATGGCCTGGGCCTGCTCAGCGCCGGCTCGCATCCCATGGCGACCCAGGGTCTGCAGCCCACCGACGAACTGCACTTTCAGCAGTTGTTCGACGATTACCAGCGGGTGGCCCGACGGAGCGTGCTTTCGGGCCTGCATGTGCACGTGGAGGTGCCGGCCCATAAGGACCGTGTCCGGGTCATGAACGAGGTGCTGCCCTGGCTGCCGATGTTCCTGGCGCTGAGTGCTTCGTCGCCGTTCTGGAACGGTGCCTACAGCGGGTTCAGCAGCTACCGTCAGGTCGCTTGCGATGAATGGCCGCGCATGGGCGTGCCGGAATTCTTCGAGGATGAGTCGGCGTTTGCCGGCTACGTGGACATGCTCATGCGCACCGGATCCATTCGCCAGCCCAGCGATTGCTGGTGGGTGATGCGGCCTTCGTCGCGTTATCCCACGCTGGAGCTGCGAATCTGCGATGCCTGTCCGCGTGTTGAAGATGTCCTGTGCCTGGTCTCGCTGTTTCGGTTGATGGTGGCCCATGCCATTGCACTACCCAAGCCCGGCGCGCACTTCAGCCTGACCTCCCACTGGATCCTCAAGGAAAATCGCTGGCGGGCCAAGCGTCATGGAATCCTGGCCGAGTTCATCCTGGAGGGGCAGGAGCAGCCGATGATGATCGGGGAGTGGATCACGCTGGCGGAGCAGACCTTCGGCGAGACTGCCGCCGCACTGGGCGTTGAGGATGTGTTCAAGCAGGCACGTCGTATCGTCCAGGAAGGCACCAGTTCCGATCGGCAAATCGTGCTCTACGAACAAGGGCTGCTGCTGGGCGACTCCACCGAGCACGCCTTGAGCAGGGTGGTCGATCAACTGTTGGCGGAAACTGCCGGGATGCCCGTGGCCGACCCGTCGCTGTTGCAAGTGGCAGGTGGTCCATGAGCAGCAAGACCCTGGAGGATTACAACCGGATGCGTGACTTCGACGCCACCCCGGAGCCGGCGGCCAAGCGTTCACGCAAATCGGCGAAAACCGCCCATGCCTTGCAGTTCTGCATTCAGAAGCACGACGCTTCACGGCTGCATTATGACTTCCGGCTGGAGCTGGACGGTGCGCTCAAGAGCTGGGCGGTGCCCAAGGGGCCGTCCCTGGACCCCAAGGTCAAGCGCCTGGCGGTGCATGTCGAAGACCATCCGCTGGATTACGCGACCTTCGAAGGCAGCATTCCCGAAGGCCATTATGGCGCTGGCGACGTCATTGTCTGGGATCGAGGCGTGTGGATTCCCCAGGGCGATGCCCATGAGGCCTATGAAAAAGGCCGGCTCAAGTTCGAGCTGCAAGGGGAAAAACTCAGTGGCCTGTGGAACCTGGTGCGCACCCACATGCCCGGCAAGCAGGAGCAGTGGTTCCTGATCAAGCACCAGGACGCAGCGGCACGTCCCGAAAGCGAGTACGACGTGGTCCAGGCCGAGCCGGACAGCGTGCTCAGCGAGCGCACCCTTGTACCCAAGCGCCGTGGCAAGGCTGCCGCCCAGGTCAAGGCTGTCCAGCAACCGAAAAAAGCCGCCACGCCCAAACCGTCAAAAAAAGCCTCAACCACAACCCTCAGCGGCGCGGTGGCCGGGGCGATTCCCAAGACGCTCAAACCGGAATTGGCCACGTTGGTAGAGCGAGCGCCTGAAGGCGAATGGCTCTATGAAATCAAGTTCGACGGTTACCGCGTCATGGCCCGCATTGAAAACGACGATGTCAGGCTGATCACCCGCAACGGCCATGACTGGACCCACAAGCTGCCCAAGCAGGCCGAAGCGCTGGCCGGATTAGGGCTGGAGTCCGCCTGGCTGGACGGTGAGATGGTGGTGGCCAACGAGCACGGCGTACCGGATTTCCAGGCCCTGCAAAACGCTTTCGACGCCGGCAGCAGCAACAAGATTGCCTACTACTTGTTCGACCTGCCTTACCTCAATGGCATGGACCTGCGCGAAGTGCCCGTGCAAGAGCGGCGGGCCGCGTTGGCGGCAGTGCTTGCGAGCAACAAGAATCCGCTGTTGCGCTTCTCCGATGCCTTCGAAGAAACCCCTGAAGCCTTGCTCAACAGTGCTTGCCAAATGCAGATGGAAGGACTGATCGGCAAACGCATGGGCAGTGCCTACGTTTCCCGGCGCAGCAACGACTGGATCAAGCTCAAGTGCAAGAATCGCCAGGAGTTCGTCGTAGTCGGTTTCAGCGAACCCAAGGGCGCCCGCAACGGCTTCGGCGCCTTGTTGCTGGGGCTGCACGATGCCGACAGCGGGCAACTGCGCTATGCCGGCAAGGTCGGCACAGGGTTCAACGAGCAAACACTCACAAGCATTCACCAGCAATTGTTGCCCCTGGAAAGAAAAAAGGCTGCGGTGGTCAACCCACCCACCGGATACGAGGCCAAAGGAGTGCATTGGCTGGAACCGACGTTACTGGCTGAAGTGGCGTTTGCCGAGATGACCAAGGAAGGCTCGGTGCGCCATGCCGTGTTTCATGGTTTGCGCAACGATAAACCGGCCAAGGCGATCACCCAGGAGCTGGCCAAACCCGTGAAAAAGACTGCGGAAAAAACCAAAGCCAAAACCAAAACCAAAACCAAAACCAAAACCACTCAGGCGCCAGCCATGGACGGTAAGGTGCGCATCACCCACCCTGAGCGAGTCATCGATCCCAGCAGCGGTACGACCAAGCTGCAACTGGCCGAGTACTACGCCAGCGTCGCCGAGTTCATCCTGCCGGAACTGGCCGACCGCCCGGTGGCACTGGTCAGGGCACCGGATGGCATTGCCGGTGAGTTGTTTTTCCAGAAAAACGCCGAGCGCCTGGCGATCCCTGGCATCACCAGCCTGGACAAATCATTGACCGGGCAGCCGGTGATGATCATCAACAATCCCGAAGCGTTGATCGGCGCGGTGCAAATGAGCACGGTGGAGTTGCACACCTGGAATGCCACGTCGGTGAACCTGGACAAGCCTGATCGCTTTGTTCTCGATCTTGACCCGGATCCGGCCCTGCCTTGGAAAAGCATGGTGGAAGCGACGCATCTGACCTTGTCGGTACTCGATGAACTAGGGCTCAAGGCGTTTCTCAAGACCAGCGGCGGCAAGGGCATCCACATTGTCGTGCCCTTGACCCGCAAGTTGGGTTGGGACGAGGTCAAGGGCTTCAGTCATGCGATTGTCAGCCACATGGCCAAGCTGTTGCCGGATCGCTTCTCGGCGGTCTCCGGGCCAAAGAACCGGGTAGGGCGGATCTTCATCGACTATCTGCGTAACGGCCTGGGCGCCACCACCATCTGCGCCTATGCCGCCCGTACCCGTGAAGGGTTGCCGGTGTCGGTGCCGATCTTTCGCGAGGAAGTGGCCGAACTCAAAGGCGCAAACCTGTGGAACGTGCACAACGTCCATGAGCGTTTGGCGCAAGTGGGTCACGAGCCTTGGGCGGGCCTGAAGAAGACCCGCCAAAGCATCACCGCTGACATGCGTCGACGCATTGGTATGAAAAAGACCGATAAATAGCTGGGTTCGATGCCTCCCGGACTCATCCACTTACCGGAACGCGCAGATATTCCGGCTGCAGGACGTTGAACCACAGCAGAATCATTTCCACCAGAATGGTTACCAGTACCAAGAGTCCTACGCCCCATACGCTGGCCGAGTACAACAGACCTTGTTCCTTCTTGAGGTTCATGAACTTGGGCAGACCAATAAACAGCAAAAAGGTCGAGTAGGCCGACGCCATTGCCAGCGCAACCACCGCCAGCCAGCGGTTGGGATAGAGCCCGAAAATCCCGGCCAGGAAGTAAGGCGTGGCGGTGTAGGCGGCAAAACCAATGCACTGGTTGACCGTCGGGCGGGCATCGAAGGTGCGCGACATCCAGCGGATGAACAGCCCCATGAGCATCACGCCGGCCACGATGGTCAGGTACAGCAGCACACTCAGTTGAAGTGCGCTGGCAGTGCTGAGCCGTACCGTTTCGTTTTCAGCCAGGCTCCAACCGGTCCAAGTGGTCCCAATGAACAGACACACCACGGGAATCAGGGCGAGTAATAACAGGTGAGCCAGATAGTGGCGCGGGTGAGCTTGTTCCTGTTCGCGGATGTCTTTCCAGGCAAACTCGGGGTGGGTGAACAGTTTGACGAAAGGGGCGGACATGACGACCTCCTGATCATTACAGCCTCTGGTGAGGCCCATACGGATTTGAGGTACAGGATCGGTCGGGGGTTCATTTATTTGGAGTGCCCGAGGAGGGCGTGATCAGAGGGAATGAATCAATACGGCCGGGGTCAATCCATCAGCATCCCTGAAGGACTGTACGCCATGACCATTGCTTGCTCCCTGGTTGATTACTTGCGTGAACACGAACTGCGCCTGACGACGGCCGAGTCCTGTACCGCCGGCAAGATCGTCACCTTGCTGGCCGAAGTGCCGGGCAGCGGTTCGCTGATTGAAAGCGGTTACGTGGTGTATTCCCCGGAGGCTAAACAACGATTGCTGGGGGTCAACCCCTGCACCATCGACACCTTCAATCTCACCAGCCGTGAGGTGGCCGAGGAAATGGCCCTCGGTGCCCTGCGCGACGCCAATGCCAACGTCGCCGTGGCCACCACCGGCATTCTCGGGCCGGATGACATGGACGGCATTCCGGCCGGCACCGTCTGTTTTGCCTGGGCGTTCGATTTGGGCGGCGAGCTGGCGCTGTTCAGTCGCCTGGAAAGATTTTTCGGGACTCGCAACCAGGTCCAACTGTGGGCCGCCGAACATGCGCTCGTGCAGTTGCGGCACTTTCATCAACGCGCGCTGGCGGGTGAGCGCAGATAGGGGATCACCATGACCCACCCCACTGATCCCGAGGAATTGCGCAGCCGCCAGTTCCCGGTCCGCGAAGACATGGCCTACCAGCTCAAGGTCTGGCGTTTCGAGCGGGTGGGTTGGTACGTGTTGGTATTGCTGGTGATCCTGACGCTGCTTGGATTGTTCTCTCGTGGCCCGTTGAGCACCCGAGATGTACACAGCGCAGATGGCCGACTCGGCGTCGAGTACGAGATGTTCCACCGCAACGGTTCTACCAACCCCATGGTCATCCATCTGATGGGGCAGCCCAATGCCGTGCTGGAGGTGGAACTGGTCGGCCAGTGGCTGGAGGGTTTCGAGGTGCAAACCCTCCAGCCCCAGCCCGTGCGCTCGGCGAGTGCGGAGCGGGGCCTGAAGCTGTGGGTCCAGGCGGATGCCAAGGGAGAGGCCAGCCTTTATCTGTCACTGCTGGGCGATGGGCTGGGGCTCTATCACAGCCGTATCGACACGCCCGATGGCGCCACGATCAGGTTCAATCAATTCATTTTTCCCTAGGTGACGTATGGACTCTGTGCTGCGGGCTGCCGCGATCTATGTGGCGTTGCTGGTACTGTTCAAGATCGCCGGGCGACGCTCCCTGGCAGAAATCACCACGTTTGATTTTGTCCTGCTGATGATCATCGGCGAGGCCACCCAGCAGGCGTTGCTGGGGGATGATTTCTCGTTGACCAATTCGTTGATGGTGATCGTGACGCTGATTGCCATCGATGTGGGCCTGTCGCTGCTCAAGCAACGCTCCCAATGGGTCTCGCAACTGATTGACGGCGGCCCGACCATTATTGTGGAGGATGGGCGAATACTGAAGGCGCGCCTGCGCCATGCCCGCTTGATAGAAGAAGACATCATGGAAGCGGCACGGTCGAGTCAAGGAATCGAGACACTGGAACAGATCAAGTTCGCGATTATCGAACGTAACGGCAAGATTTCGGTGATTGCCAAGGAGCCGTGAGGCCCTTCACATGATTCATGGCGAGGGCTACATCCCCTCGCCACAACAACTGCGTAACACTGCTTGATTCACAGGATCGGCTTGCCGCCCGTAATCCCATACCGGGAACCGGAAATGTAGCTCGCCTCATCCGAAGCCAGCAGTACATAGATCGGCGCCACTTCCACCGGCTGGCCAGGACGGCCAAGGGGCGTCTGGGAGCCGAAGTTCTGTACTTCTTCCTCAGGCATGGTGGCGACAATCAAAGGTGTCCAGATCGGCCCTGGCGCCACGCTGTTCACCCGGATGCCCTTGGGTCCGAGCATCTGCGCCAGACCGCCGGTGAAGTTGGCGATGGCGCCTTTGGTGGTGGCGTAGGCGAGCAGAGTCGGCTTGGGCATGTCGGAGTTGACCGAACTGGTGTTGATGATCGAGCCACCCGCCTTCATATGCGGGACGGCGGCCTGGCAGATCCTGAACATCGAGGTGATGTTGATATCAAACGTGCGCACCCACTCTTCGTCGGGGATGTCTTCCAGGTTTTCGTGGGTCATCTGGAATGCGGCGTTGTTGACCAGAATGTCGATATGCCCGAAACGGGCGACGGTTTCGTCGACGATCTTGCGGCATTGGGCCTTGTCCGCCAGATCGCCGGGCAGCAACAGGCATTGGCGGCCGGCCTGTTCTACCCAGCGGGCGGTCTCCCTGGCGTCTTCATGCTCGTCCAGGTAGGAAATGGCCACGTCAGCGCCCTCACGGGCGAAGGCAATCGCCACGGCACGACCGATGCCGCTGTCGGCGCCCGTGATCAAGGCGATCTTGCTTTCCAGGCGTCCAGAACCGGTGTAGCTCTGTTCTCCGCAGTCTGGATACGGGTCCATCTTGCGTTGAGTGCCGGGCACCGGTTGGCTTTGTTTTGGGAACGGCGGGGTAGGGTAGTCAGTCATGACATTCTCCATGCTGGATGTGTAGTCGATGGAGGGTGGACTGTGGGCCTTCAGGCAGAGTTCGCTCGGATTCCGGGGCCGAGCGATGAGCGTGGTCCGAGCCCTTTTGCCAATCGCGAATCAACATCGGCTAATGTTGGACGAATGCAGATAAGGAGCCGGACAGATGTTCAGTCACATACAGATTGGCGCGCGGGACCTGCCAGCAATGGTCGCGTTTTATGATGCTGTGCTGGGCTGCCTGGGGTTGGTACGCCTGCCCAGCGAAAACGACTCGGGCCCGCCGGGAGAAGGCTGGCATCAACCCGGCAAGCGTTGGCCCCAGGTGTTCGTGCAATTACCGTTCAATGGTTTGCCCGCGACCTGGGGCAATGGCATGCAAGTGAGTTTTGCCGCCGATTCACCGCACACCGTGCAGGCCGCCTGGGCGCAGGCCATCGCCCTGGGCGGCACCGACGAAGGCCCGCCGGGCCCGCGGCCCCAGTATTCGGAAGGGTATTTCGGGGCCTATTGCCGCGATCCGGAGGGGAACAAGTTGTGCTTTGTTTATGCGCCGGATATGGATGAATAAAACGCGGATCCATTGTGGCGAGGGAGCTTGCTCCCGCTGGGGCGCGCAGCGGCCCCATCAACTGGACAACCCGGTGTGTCAGGCAGGCCGGAGGGGACTGCTGCGCAGTCCAGCGGGAGCAAGCTCCCTCGCCACAGAGGATCTTCGTCGTCAGGGAGATCAGCCCCTGGCCTTCAAGCTTCGCTCCATCCGCGCAATCCCTTCCTCCAGCAGCGCCCGTGGGCAGCCGAAGTTCAAGCGCACGAACTGCCCGGCATCGTCACCGAAATCCAGTCCGGCACTCAGGCCTACCTTGGCTTGCTTCAGGAAAAAGCCCTGCGGGTCGTCCAGCCCCAATCCCGAGCAATCCAGCCAGGCCAGGTAAGTGCCCTGGGGCACGGTCATGGTGATGCCCGGCAGGCGGGTCTTTACGGCGTCGACCAGATAGTCGCGGTTGGCTTGCAGGTAAGCCTTCAATTCTTCCAGCCACGGGCCAGCTTCGCTGTAGGCCGCGCGGGTCGCTTCAAGGCCCAGGGCGTTGACGCTGTCGACCATGCCGGCCCGGGCACTGTTAACCCGCTCGCGGACCTTGGCGTTCTGGATGATGGCGAATGAAGTTTTCAGCCCGGCAATGTTGTAGGCCTTGCTGGCCGACATCAGGGTGATGGTGCGCTCGGCAATCTCCGGGCTGAGGGTGGCGGTGGGGATGTGCACACGACCGTCGAAGCACAGCTCGGCATGGATTTCGTCAGAGATGATCCAGGCATCCTGCTCCAGGCAGATATCCGCCACGGCCTTGAGTTCTCCCCGGGCAAACACCTTGCCCAACGGGTTGTGAGGGTTGCTCAGCAACAGCGCACCGCCACCCTGCAACGCGTCACGCAACGCGGCCAGGGGTGTGTGGAACTCGCCGTTGAGCGGGTTGAACGGCAGTTCAACCTTGTTCAGTTGCCAGTGAGCAGGGGCATTGCGCAGCGGCGGGTAATTGGGCACCTGTACCACAACGTTCTGCACAGGCTCCACCAAGGCGTGCAGCGCCATGTTGAAGCCTGGTTCGACACCCGGCAGGAAGACGATCTGCTGAGGCTCGACGCGCCAGGCGTACTTGTTCCAGAGGTCCGCAACGATGGCGGCGCGCAGCGAGTCCTGGGCCACGCTGTAGCCGAGCATGGGGTGTTCGAGGCGTTTGTGCAGTGCGTCGATGACCACCGGCGGAGCAGGGAAGTCCATATCAGCCACCCACATGGGCAACACGTCAGCGGGGTAGCGACTCCACTTGGTGCTACCGGTACCGTGGCGCTCCAATACCGTGTCGAAATCGAAAGTCATGGGGGTTCCATCAGGTCTGGGAATGAGATGGCGAACATCATAAAGCAAAGATCAGTGAAAAAAGGAAGATGGCGTAGTGCCACTAACCAGGAGGAATCGGCTACAGTTCGATTCCGACACGCCGATAAGGCTTGAAGCCAGCATTGGTAACGGACCCTCCAAGCCCCCCGAAAAGGACAGCCCCCATGACATCGCCCGTGCGCTTTAACGATCACTACCGTAAAGCTGATCGCATCATGCTGGGGCTACTCTGGCTCACTTTTGTCTACTCCCTGTGCCTGGCCTTCCTGCACTCCACCTTCAGCCAGGCGCTGCTGATAGGGGCGACGACCTGTCTGCTGACCACCGTGCTTTATCGCGGCCTGGGCGGCACCCGGGCCATGCGCTGTGTCATCGCCGTGGCGCTGATGGTCATGGCCGCCTTGCACATCAACCAGACCCGTGGCGTGATCGAGTTCCACTTCGGGATTTTCGTACTGTTGGCGGTGCTGACGTTCTACCGTGACTGGCTGCCGATCATCGTGGCCGCCGCCACTATCGCTATTCACCACGTCGGTTTTCACTGGCTTCAGCACCAGGGTTATCCGGTGTTCGTCATGGCCAACCATGGCGGCTGGACCATGATTTTCATCCACGCCTTCTACGTGGTGGTGGAAAGCGTGATCCTGATTTACCTGGCGAACCAGAGCCTGGCCGATGCCACGGAAAACCAGGATGTGCTCGACAAAGTGCTGGCCGCCGCTATGCAGTTGAGCAGTGACACCCAGACCCAGCGCAACCGGGGGGACAAAGTCTCTTCGTCCGAGCGTTTCGATCATTTCCTGCAGCAGATCACCAACCTGGTAGACGGCGTGGTGCGCGATACCCGCAACCTTTCGGACTTGGGTCAGGACCTTTCTCAAGTCGGCCAGACACTGGAGCACGGCGCCAGGCATCAGCTCAATGAAGTGGCACAGATGAGCGGCGCGATTGGCCATCTGGTCCAGGCCATGGACAGCATTGCCGGGCATGTCGGCCAGACGGTACAACGGGCCGGCCAAGCCAGTGAACAGGTCAGCCGCGGACGCAGCACCGTTGACCAGAGCCGCGAGGAGATTGTCGAGTTGGCCGGTCGCCTCAACCTGACCAACGAAACCGTGCAAGGCCTGGCCGAGCAGGCGCAACAGATCGGCCAGGTGCTGGACGTCATTAACAGCATCGCCGAACAAACCAACCTGCTGGCCCTCAACGCCGCCATCGAGGCCGCCCGGGCCGGGGAGCAGGGACGCGGTTTTGCGGTAGTAGCGGACGAAGTCCGGACCCTGTCGCAAAAGACCTCGACGTCCACCACGGAAATCCAGCAGATCATCGCCAAGCTGCAACAGGGCAGCCGTCAGGCAGCCCTCGCCATGCAAGACAGCCAGGAAGGGGTACAACGCTGCGTATCGGCCAGCCAACTCGCCTCGCAACTGCTGCATGCAGTGGTAGAGGACATCGCAGCGATCAACCACTTCAACGGCCTGATCGCCAGCACCACCCAGGAACAGTCCGAGGCCTCGAAGGGCATCAATGAGCGCTTGCAAAGCGTCCAGGCCGTCGCTGAGCGCAACGCCGATAACATCGGCATTCTGACTCGGAGCAGCCAGTGCCTGCCACCGTTGGCCGAACGCTTGGCGGTGTTGGGGCAGGCGTTTCATCGTAAAGGTGAGGCGGTTTGAGGTCTTTCACGCCGGGCCTTTTCAGTCCATGCCCGGTAAAGAAGGCTGGCGATTGACGGCAAAACGCACCTCACCTAGCATGATGCCATCATTTTGATATCTTTTTTAGTTTGGAGAAAAGTGTGCGGTTTAGAGCGCTTACGATTGGTTTTGTATTGATACTGGCCGGGTGTACCAACATTAAAGTCGAACCGGTGGAGCGCCAATATCAAATTTCGAAGATTTGTATTGAAGAGAATCCAAAAGTCGTCGTTGGCGACTTTGTCGATGGCTTGCAACTCCTCTTACGCAAGCACCATATCGAGAGCCAGCTCTACACCAGATCTGTGCCGAGCACCTGCGAGTACCGTTTGACCTATACCGCGATTCGCTCGTGGGATTTTTCTGCCTACCTGTCCGATGCCAGTATTTCTCTTTATAAGGGCAATCAAAAAATCGGCTTTGCGCACTATCATCTGACGGGGGAGGGAGGATTCGATCCGTCTAAAATGGCAACGGTCGAGGAAAAAATGGAGCCGGTAATCAATCAGTTATTGGGGCAGAACAAATGAGCGCGACAATAAAAAAAATAACAGGGCTGGTGCTCCTGCTCCTATTGACCGGCTGCGGCCATACAACTTCCAACCAACCCTATTTCGACCCTCCGTCGCCACCTCAAGGTAAGGCGCTCGTTTATCTGGCGCGGACGCATGTCATTCAAGGCAGCTTTTATGACAGCATATTCAGCATTAATGACAGCGCGGTAGTGGGCCTCAATGAACGGACCTATTCCTGGGTCTTCGTGAGCCCCGGCCAGCACAAGATAGCTGCTGGACAGAACAACCATCCCCGAAACGTATTCCTGAACCTGCAGATTGAAGAGGGTAACGAGTATTTCGTTGAATACACTCAGGAACACATGGTTGAGCTTATTCGGGCTCGGAATACGCAGGAAGGAAAAGCAATGGTAAGGGGTTACTCGTACATCCCCGTACGATAGTGAATCTGGAGATACACTCCATCACGTCATCTTGAACGGCAGCTCACGCATCGGCTTGCCCGTCAGGCTGGCAATGGCATTGGCAAAAGCCGGAGCCAACGCCGGCAGGCCGGGCTCGCCCATCCCGGTGGGTGGTTCGGCGCTTGGCACGATGTGCACGGCAAACTCCGGCATGTCGGTAATGCGTGGAACGCTGAAGTCAGCAAAGTTGCTCTGCTGCACGACGCCGTCTTTCAAGGTGATGGCGCCGCCCGGCAGGCACATCGACAATCCCATCAGCGCTGCGCCTTGCACCTGAGCTTCAACACTGCGCGGGTTGACCACCAGGTTGCAGTGCACACCCGCAGTCACTTGGTGCAGCACCGGACGGCCACTCTGCACCGACGCCTCAACGACATAAGCCACCACCGAACTGAACGACTCGTGCACCGCCACGCCCCAGGCATGGCCAGCCGGTAGCGGGCGTTTGCCATATTCGCTCTTGTCCACCGCCAATTGCAGCGCTGCGCGATGGCGCGGGCTTTGATCGGCGAACAGCTTCATCCGATAGGCCACCGGATCCTGCTTGGTTGTACGGGCGATCTCATCGATCAAGGTTTCCATCACAAAAGCCGTATGGGTGGAGCCTACGCTGCGCCACCAGAGGATGGGGACGTTGACTTTCGGGTGATGGACCGTCAGGCGCATCGGCAGCGGATAAGGATCACGCATACCTTCCGTGGCGGTGGGGTCGATGCCGTTCTTCACTTGGCCACCAAACACGGTGCCGGTAAGAATGGATTGCCCGACCAGGGCGTGATCCCAGGCCAGTACCTTGCCGGCGTCGTCAAAACCGATGCGCGCGCGATGCAGGTGCATGGGGCGATAGTAGCCGCCCTTGATGTCGTCTTCCCGGCTCCAGAGCGTGCGCACAGGCGCGTCAAGCCCCTCAGCGCGGGCGGCTTTGGCCACTTCGCAAGCCAGCACGACAAAGTCGCTGGTGGGCACGCCGCGCCGGCCAAAACCACCGCCGGCCGTCTGCACGTTCAGCTGGATTTGCTCGGGCTTGAGATTCAGTACCTTGGCGGCCGCCGCACTGTCGCCGCCGGGAAACTGCGTGCCGACCCACAGTTCGGCGCGTTCTTCGCCGAGCTGGACAGTACAGTTCAACGGCTCCATGGGGGCGTGGGCGAGGTAGGGGAATACGAACTCAGCTTCCAGTTGATGCGGCGCGGTTGCCAGCGGCGTCATGTCGGCATCGAAGCGCAGTGGGCCGGGCTGGCCGGCCAGCTCCCGGTACTGGAGCAATTGTTTTTCGCTGTCCACCTTTTCGACCGACGCCAGGTCCCACTCCAGCTTCAAGGCATCGCGCGCGAGCTTCGCCTGCCAGTAGCTATCGGCGACTACCGCGACACCTTCGGCGCCGCCGTCCAACGGCACGCGCAATACCGCTTTCACGCCCCGGGTGGCGCGTGCCGCGCTGTCATCCAACGAAGCGATTCTGGCACCGAACACCGGCGGGTGCGCGACCACGGCAGTGAGTTGCCCTGGCAGATGCATATCGATGCCGAAGTCCTGCTGGCCGCTGCTCTTGGCCTTGGCATCGATGCGCGTGGTGGCATGGCCAATGATGCGAAAGTCCTTGGGGTCCTTGAGTGTCACCTTTTCCGGCACAGGCAGCGCCATAGCGGCCTCGGCCAATTCGCCGTAGCTTGCCTTACGGCCCGCCGGGCCGAGCACCATGCCGGCTTGGGTGCTCAGGCTGGCCACGTCCACGTTCCAGCGTGCTGCCGCCGCCGAGAGCAGCATGGCACGAGCACGGGCGCCAAGTTCGCGGTACTGGGTATAGCTGTTCTTGATCGAATTGGAGCCGCCAGTGAGGTGTATACCAAAGATGGGATCCTGATAAGCAGCATCACCGCTGCCGTTGCGGGCTCGCACCAGACTCCAGTCGGCATCGAGCTCTTCGGCAAGAATCATCGGCAGGCTGGTTTGCACGCCCTGGCCGAATTCCAACCGGTTGATCGTCACGGTGACTTCGCCGTTGGGCGCGATCTGTACGAATGCCGAAGGTTGCTGATTCGGCTTGAGTGGTACTGCGGCGTCGCCGTTGGCCTCTTGCGCCAAGGCAAGATGAGGAAAAGCGCCCAAGGCCAGACCGCCGATGCCGACAATCTTGAGGAAACTGCGGCGGGGAAGGGTGGTAGGGCCGTCAGCCTGATCGCGCTCAAGCATGTGCTGTAAAGTGCGGGGAATCTCGTCTGGAAAAATCTCGTTCAACATGGCGAACTCCGGTCAGGCAAGGGTTTTGGCGGCATCTGCCACGGCAGCGCGGATGCGCGCGTAAGTGCCACAGCGGCAAATGTTGCCGGCCATCGCCGAGTCGATTTCGGCCGCCGTAGGCTGCTTGCCCTTGGGCTGGGCTTTGAGAAACGCTGTCGCGCTCATGATCTGGCCGCTCTGACAGTAGCCGCACTGCGCCACGTCGTGTTTGACCCAAGCCTCATGCACGGCGGTGCCGACCGGGTCACTGCCATCTGTGGCCGCCTCGATGGTGGTGATCTTCTTGCCTTGGGCGGCGGCGATTGGCGTCACGCACGAACGAATGGCCTGACCATCCAGGTGAACGGTGCAGGCGCCACACAGGGCTGCACCACAACCAAATTTGGTGCCGGTCATGCCCAGCGCATCGCGCAGGGTCCAGAGAATCGGGGTGCCTGGGTCTACGTCGACCGTATACTCACGGCCATTGATGTTGAGGGCGCTCATAGCGATTCCAGCTCCAGAAGGTTTGACTCTGGATAACTATAGGAAGCAATTCTGGGGGCTGGTTGCATAATCCGCGCGGATGATTGCCCAATCGTGCGAATCTGCCGACGTTGGGCAAGCGCTGAATAAAGAGCCAGGAGCGTTTCACGCGAGTTCGACGCCCTGGCCCTGAATTGCGCTGGATGCTTACATCAAGGGAATGCTGTAACTCACGATCAGGCGATTCTGGTCCTGGTCGCGAGCCACTTCGCTTCGGGACATCGCGTTGCGCCAGCCAAAACCCAGGTTCTTCAGCGTACCGCTCTGGATCACATAGTCCAGGGAGATATCGCGCTCCCACTCACTGGCGTCCTGACCGCTGGCGGTCTGGATATTGTCGCCCTTGAGGTACATCACCGACGCCTTCAATCCCGGCACGCCAAGCGCGGCGAAGTCGTAGGCATACTGGGCGAACGCCGTGCGCTCACCCGCCTGGATGAACGTCTGAATAGTGCGGTCGGTGTAGAGATAAAGGCTGGCGCCGGCTTCGCCTTTACCCACCAAGCCACCCTGGTTGAGTTGGGCAAAGTTGCTGTCTTCGGAAACGCTTTGATAACCCGCGGTAATGGCATGGCCGCCCAGCGAGTAAATGAACGCCGCACTCCAGGTATCGTTGTCGATTTCCCCGCTGCCGTCCTTGGTGTAGCCGCCCAGTTTGTAACCACTGGCGCGACCGGCGGCGCTGCTGTTCTTGCCATCGGACGTGGTCTTGAAGTAGCGCAAGTCGGTTTTCAGCGAGCCGTATTCGCCCAGCGGCAATACATGCAACAAACCGGCGAAGTGCTGTTGGTAATAGTCTTCGAGATTGGCGTAGTAATACTGTGCAGTCAGGTCCTTGGTCAGTTTGTAGTCGCCACCGGCAAAGGTGAATTTATTGCTTTCCTGGCTGCCGCCCGCAACGGCCAGCCCGGCGCGGTCACTCGATGCACGCCCGGTGGCGTGTTCCAGTTGGCCGGCGGTGAACGTCAGGTTGTCGATTTCATTGCTGGTGACTTGGCCACCTTCGAAAGTTTGCGGCAACAGACGGCCATCGTTGGACACCAGGATCGGCAGTTTCGGTTGCAAGGTGCCGTAACGCAGTTCGGTCTTGGAGACGCGCATCTTCGCCGTTGCGCCGAGACGAGCCCATTGGTCGGCAGCCTTGTCACCGTCGTTGGGAAACATCGAGCTGCCAACATGGCGACCCGCGCCGCTGTCGAGTTTCAAACCCAGCAGGCCGATGGCATCCAGACCAAACCCCACAGTGCCGTCGGTAAACCCGGACTGATAATTGAGCATGAAGGCCTGTCCCCATTCCTCAGTCTTCGAGGGCGCGGCGGTACCGTCACGGTTATCGTTGTTGAAGTAGAAATTGCGCAAGTTCAAGTTGGCTTTACTGTCGCTGACAAAATCAGCAGACGCCAACGGGCTCAAGACAATACACACGCCGCCGGTTAATAAACTCAGTACGTTGAATAGAGCTTTCATCAGGACGAACTCCAGCGCGGAACCTTTGTTCCGGGCACAGTGAAAAGGCAGCAGGAAGCCCTCGGCCGATCACATGATTGGCCGATGCGTTCAATAACTCGTTAGAAAATCTTCAATGAATAGAGTGGGGTAGGGATTAAATCTCCAAAGCAGGTCATCAGTGAAAGTCCCTGGGTTATCAGTCGATCAATCCATGAGCGTCATAAAACGGATACGGTCCGGGATACTCGCCAAACACGCCGTTATGGGTCACCAGTGCCTGCCCATGCCAGTGATGCAGCAGATACCCCGGCGGTTCCAGATTGAAATGCGCGGGAGCGGTTGGCTGTAGATCCAGGACGATCTGATGTGAGGTACCGGGGCACACGCAACTCAGGCTGCCGCCGAAACGCCGTTGCATCGACCGATGCAAATGCCCGCACAGCAAGCGCTCCACCTGCGGGTGTCGGGCAATGACCTGCTCCAGTGCCGCCGCGTTGATGAAGGGTTCACGGTCCATATGGCCAATCCCGCTTACAAACGGCGGGTGATGCAGCACCAATAGCGTCGGCGCATCGGGACGACAGGCCAGTTGTTCATCGAGCCAGCGCAACTGGCTGTCCAGGAGCTGACCGCCATGGGCACCGGGAATGGTGGTGTCCAGGCCAATAAGGCGTAGCGGATGCTCCTCCACCACCCAGTCCAGGGGGGCGTCAGCCCGTATCGGTAGGTAGCTGTGGTCGGCAAATGCCGCCCGCAAATGCTCGCGATTGTCATGGTTACCAGGCACCAGGTAGCAAGGCATGTGCAGGCGCGCCAGCTCAGGGTGCAGCGCGGCATATTCATCAGGGCGACCGAAGTCCACCAGGTCGCCACTGACCACCACGATGTCGGGACGCGGCACCTGGGTGTTCAAATGATCCACCGCACGACGCAATGCAGCGAGGGTATCGACAACGCCGTAAGTCAGTTTTTGTCCGGCTTTAAGGTGCAGATCGCTGATCTGCGCGATGAGAAACGGATGATTCAAAATAAGCCCTCTGCAAACACAAAGATCACGATGACAGGGTGAACAGCACTTGTGGCTCGACGGCCAGGGCAATCAGGGCACCGGGGGCATGGATAGCGCTATCGGTGCTGTCCACCAGCAAAGGCTGAGTCGCACCCACATCCACCAGCAGACGGCTTTGAGCCCCCTGGAAAAACTGGCCCACCAGACGCCCGTGCAGATGGCCCTCACTGTCCATCACCCGCAAATGCTCGGGGCGGCAATAGACAGTGGCGGGTAGGTCGGCGCCATTCCATGGCAACTCACCGCCACTGACCTTCAAGCCATGGGGCGTGTGCTCGATCACCGAAAAAGCATTGAGATTGCCGACAAAACGGGCGACGAACGCGTTGGCAGGTTGCTGATAGATGTCCCGCGGGCTAGCCAGTTGCGCGACGCGGCCATGCTCCATGACCAGGATGCGATCCCCCAGCGCCATGGCTTCACCCTGATCGTGGGTGACGAACACGGCGGTAATGCCCAAACCGCGTAGCAACTGGGCCAATTCGCTGCGCAGGCGTTCACGTAATTGCGCATCCAGTGCCGCCAACGGTTCGTCGAGCAGCAATACCCGGGGCCTGGGTGCCAGGGCGCGGGCGAGGGCGACTCGTTGGCGCTGACCGCCGGACAACTCGTGGATACTGCGCTTGCCGTGATCCTGCAAGCCGACAAGTTCCAGCAACTCCAAACAGCGCTTGTTACGCTCGGCGGGTGACACACCGCGAACTTTCAGGCCGTAAACAATGTTGCCGGCCACATCCAGATTGGGAAACAGCGCATAGTTCTGGAACACCATGCCCACGTCGCGACGTTCGATGGGGAGGCGGGTGACGTCGCTGTCGCCAAAAAATACCTGGCCCACGTCCGGACGCTCCAGACCCGCGATCAGGCGCAGGGTGGTGGTTTTACCGCAACCGGACGGGCCGAGGATCGCCAGGGTTTCTCCAGCCTCAATGGTCAGGTCCAGGTCATGTACGGCAACGGTGCCGTCAGAGAACGCCTTGCGACAACCCTTCAGGCGAATAGTGGTTCCGCTCATCGATTTGCTCCACGGGAAAGGCGCGCGCTGATGGCCTGCAATGCAACAAGCAGCGGCACAATCATCAACAGGAATATAAGGGTGTAGGCGCTGGCGACTTCCAGCCTGGCCGAGGCATAGCTGTCGGCCAGGCCCACCGGCAAGGTTTTGGTCATCGGGGTATGGAGCATCCAGGTCAGGTTGAACTCACCCAACGACAGGGTGACGACCATCAAGACCCCGGCGAGAATCCCCGCCCGACAGTTGGGCACCACCACGCTGAAGAAGCGCCGGACCGGCCCGGCACCCAGGCTCGCGGCGGCTTCTTCCAGGATCGGCAGGTGCTGGCGTTGCATCACCGCCATCACCGGGCGCACCAGAAATGGCAGAGTGAACAGCACGTGGCCGACGAGAATGAATAACCAACTGCTGCGAAACCCGCCGAACTGACCATAGGTGAGCAGCAATGCCAAGGCACTGGCCAGACCGGGCATCGCCACCGGCAACACCATCAGTTCCTCGAACGCGCGGCTAAAGCGGTTGTTCATCCGTACCAGGGCGTAAGCCGCCGGCACACCCACCACACAGACACACAGCGCACAGGCGGCGGCCAGTTGCAGGGACAGCCAGACCGTCGGCGAATACGCCTGCCAGACCTGCAGCAGCCAGTCGAACGTCAGGCCGCTGGACAGCCCTTGGAAGTAATTGCGCGTCAGCCCGGCGAGCAGTGACATCACCACAGGCACCAACATGAAAGCGCACACCAGCAAGGTAAACACCAGTTGCCCGACAAACAGCGTTGAGCGTTTCACAAGACTGTCCTCGAATCTTTGGCCAGCCGCCGGGCCAGCAACAGAACCACCCAGGTCACCAGCCCCAACACCACCGACAGCGCAGCGGCCACGGCGAAATTGGCGTAATTGGTAAACACGTTGTAGATCGCCACCGGCGTCACGTTGAGCCGGGTACCCAGGGTGAAGGCGGTACCGAACGCGCCCATGGAGGTGGCAAAGCAAATCGCCCCGCAGGAGACCAATGCCGGCGCCAGGCCAGGAACAATGACATCACAGAGCACACGCCAATGACTGGCCCCCAGTGAACGAGCGGCCTCTTCCAGGCTGCGATCCAGGCTTTCACAGGCAGCCATCACCGTAAGAATCACCCGCGGAATCGAGAAGTACAGGTAGCCGATGCACAACCCCATCAACGAGTAGGCAAAAATCCAGCGCTCACCCACCAGGCCGAGACCCAGGGTGGCGAACAAGCCTTGGCGGCCGGCCAGCAGGATCACCAGAAAACCAACGACCACGCCGGGAAATGCCAGCGGGAAGGTCAACAAGGCGACAAGTACCGAACGGCCGAAGAAACGTTGGCGACTGAGAAAAAAACCACTGAAGCCGCCCACTAACAACGCCGCGAGGGTCGTTGCCAGTGCCAGCAGGCAGGTCTGCGCCAGACTGCCCAGGTATTGCGCGCTGCTCAGCACCTGCCAATAGCCGCTGTCGCTGCCATCGCGACTTTGCCCACCGAGCAAGACCAGGTGCGCCAGCGGCAACAACCAGAAGGCGAACAGCACCGCCGCCGCGGGCGCAAGCGCCCAGGCAGCGGTCGGCCGCAAGCGCGGCACCATGGCCCAGCCCGACCGTACGTCTCGGGCTTTTACTGCCGAGACGGTCACTTACTTGACCTCGCTCAGATAACGTGCGGAAAAGGCTTCCTGCGCCGCGGCCATCTGCTCGTAGTTGACCACACCGGCCCGGGCGTAATCGCTGTCGGGCAGGAACTGCGCGGCGACATCGGCAGGCATTTTCATTGCCCGCACCGGTCGCAGGTACGCCTTGGCCCAGAGCGCCTGGCCTTGCTCGGACAAAACGAAATCCAGGACCTTCTCGGCGTTGGCCCGATGGGGGGCGTTGTCGACGATGCTCATCACGTAAGGCACGCTGATGCTGCCTTCCTTGGGAATCACAAAGGCAACGTTGGCCTTGTCTTTGTAACGAGCCCGATAGGCGTTGAAGTCGTAGTCCACCAGAATCGGCAACTCCCCGGACAGCACCCGCGCATAAGCCGTCTGCTTGGGCACGATCGGTGAGTTTTTCGCCAGCTTTTTGAAGTAGTCGATGGCTGGGGCGAAGTTATCCAGATTGCCGCCCATGGCCTGGTTGATCGCTACCGCCGAGACGTACCCAACGAAAGCACTGGACGGGTCAAGGTAGCCGACCATGCCTTTGTACTCAGGCTTGAGCAGGTCGGCCCAGCTTTGCGGCACGGGCAGACCGCCCAGCGCATCGACGTTGACCATGATGCCCAGGGTGCCGGAGTGAATGGCAAACCAGTGTCCCTCGGGGTCCTTCAAACCCGCCGGGATCTGCTCCCAACCCTTGGGTTTATACGTGCCGACCACCTCGGCTTTTTGCGCCTGCAAACCGAACGTCACGCCGTAATACACCACGTCCGCCACCGGCGCGGCCTTCTCGGCGACCAGTTGCGCCAATGCCTGTCCAGAGTTCTTGTTGTCCAGCGGAACCTGCACGCCAGTGGTATCGGCAATCGCCTTGAGCTGCGTGCCCCAGTCGGCCCATTCTGGTGGACAGTTGTAGCAAATCGCCGTTTCGCCGGCATGAGCCAAGGTGGCCGCACCGCATAACAGCAGTGTCGCCAGGGTTTTACGCAAGTGGAACATCAAGCGTCTCCTCGTAGGGTTGAGTACTTTCGCCCGGCCGGATATGACAAGGCAGGCAATGGGAAACCGGGGTGGCGCCAGCGATCTGCGCCAACAATTGATCAATCACGGTGCAGGCCAGTGCCTCGATGGGCTGAACAACACTGCACAGCGTCGGATGCATCTGGGTGCCGAGGGCGATGCCGTCAAAACCGATGACCGAGAGTTGCCGAGGCACTTGCCAGCCGTTGCGGCGCAGTTCGGCGATCAAGCTGATGGCCAGCAAATCGTTGGAACAAACCAGCGCACTGAGCGCCTGGGGGCCATGCAATAACGGCTCGATAGCGGCGAAGTCAGCCTGGGTATGGGCGGGCATTTCAATCACCGGCAGGCTGGCGAGACCGGCTCCATGCATTGCCTCGCAATAACCGGCATAACGCAGGCGAGCACGGTCCGATTGCAGGGCAGGGCCGGCGACCATGCCAATCCGAGTGTGCCCGGCGTCCAGCAGATAACGGGTGGCGAGCGCCATGCCGGCGCGGTTGTCCACCGACACCGCGCTGTAATCCGGATTACCCGGCTGGTGATAAGCCAGCACAAAAGGCGTGTCCTCGCTGTCCAGGCTTTGCAGCACCCGGTTGCTCTCGGCGTCGGTTACCGTGAGGACCAGCCCATCGACACGCTGTCGCAGCAACTCCTCGACGACCGCGCTTTCGCGCTCGCTGCTGTAATCGGTGGTTGCCAACAACAGGTTGTAACCATGCACGCGTGCAGCACGCTCCATCGCCTGAAACTGTTCGGCGAACACCGGATTGAGCAGGTTGGGCACCACGACACCGATCAGCTTGGTCACTTGCAGGCGCAGTTGGCGACCAAGACGGTTGGGCCGAAACCCCAGTTGGCGCGCTGCGGCGAAGACCTGTTCACGGGTAGCCGGACGGACCACTTCAGGGGAGGCAAAGGCTCGCGCCGCGGTTGCCCGCGAAACCCCTGCCAGCCGTGCAACTTCTTTCAAATCAGTCATTGTCACTCGCTTGAGATCGATCTCATTGGCGAGGACAGTACTCAGGATGTATGGCGTTTCGACGACGCAGTGATGACGATTTGATGTCAGTTGCTGCTATCTATCGTTGAGGGTCTGCTGCAAACCCATACTGCCGGGCGGACCACACCACCGCCAACGTCAGCAGCAAGAGCGCGACCAGCACAGGCGCAAACGCAACGACACCCAGATGATCGAGCAGGATGCCCCCCACGATCCCGCCGCCGGCAATGGCGACGTTCCAGGCCGTGACCAGCATCGACTGGGCGAGATCCGCCGCGTCTCCGGCCGTCTTGGCAATTGCCGTTTGGAACAACGTCCCGGCCCCGCCAAAAGCGACTCCCCAGGCCGCCACGGCGGTGTAGATCGCAGCAAGGCTGTCGCTCATGGCGCCCAGTGTCAGGGCCGAGATGGCGAAAAGTGCCGTGCTGGCAAGGGTCAATGCCCGTAGATGGCGATCGATCAGCACGCCGACGACCCAGATGCCCAGCAACGAGGCGCCCCCGAAGACCAGCAGCACCAGGTCGATCCGCTCGCCCAGGCCTGCCGCCATCAGGAACGGGGCGATATAGGTAAAGAGAATGTTGTGCGCCAGAACAAAGGCCAGCACCACACACAGCACCGAGCGAACGCCTGGCAGGATGAAGACCTGGCGCAAGGCAAGGCGTTTGTCGGTGGTTTGCCCGGGAAAGTCAGGCACTTTGAGTCGCACCCAGACCATCAAGGCGACGGCGAACAAACTCATGATGGCGAAGCTCATCCGCCAGCCGATCAAATTACCGAGCAAAGTGCCGGCCGGTACGCCCAAGGATAACGCCAAGGGTGCGCCGACCATGGCAATTGCAATCGCCCGACCTTTCTGGCTCTCGGGCACCATGCGGGCGGCATAACCGGCCAATAAGGCCCAGAGCAGCCCGGCCGATACGCCACCCAGCAAGCGGGCAACGATCGTCAAGCCGTAATGGGACGAAAACGTTGTGACCGTATTGGCCACGGCAAAACCGGCAATCGCCAGCAGCAAGAGCGACCGGCGCCGCATGCCTTGGGTCGCGGCCGTCAAGGGAATGGCCGCCAGCAAGGACCCTATCGCATAGACCGTGACCAACTGGCCGGCGAGGGCTTCGGAGATCGCCAGCCCTTCGCTGATCTGGGAGAGAAGGCCGGCGGGCAAGGCTTCGGTGAGAATGGTCACGAACGCCGCCAACGCGAGGGCGAACAGTGAACCGATGGGGAGCGGCGCAGCGTCTTGAACGACCTCGGCATCGGCGTCGATATGGGTATTGGCAATCGTCATGTGTCACCTGCTTGGCGCGCTTCTGACGCGCCGGATGGCGGCGTCAATCGCAGATTGATAAGTGTCGACTACGGTAAGTGCCGCTCTTTGGCGAGACAAGAATGCTAGAGTGCGCAACACATCGGAAAAAATGTCCGCAATGGGAGCCTGGCGTGGAATCACTGAGCGGGATTGATTTTTTTGTTCGCGCGGCCGAAACCCGCAGCTTTTCAGAGGCGGGCAGGGCGCTTGGCATTTCGTCTTCGGCGGTGGGTAAAAGCGTGGCCCGGCTCGAGGAAAGGCTGGGGGTGCGGCTGTTTCATCGCAGCACGCGCAGTATCACGCTGACGGCAGAAGGGACGCTTTTCCTCGAGCGTTGCCGACGCATTCTCTGCGAAGTCGAAGCGGCCGAACTGGAACTGTCGGAAACCCGCAAAGCGCCGCGGGGCAAATTGCGCGTGAGCTTGCCTCTGGTTGCAGATTTGGTCATGCCGACGCTGATGGCTTTCATGCGCCGCTACCCCAGTATCGAATTGGACCTGGATTTCTCCGACAGGCTGGTGGACATCATTGAGGAAGGTTTTGATGCCGTCATTCGGACCGGAGAGCCAAACGACTCCCGGCTGATGTCCCGCCCGTTAGGCGCGTTCAAGCTCGTCGTGGTCGGTTCGCCCCGGTACTTCGCCGAACACGGCACACCGCAGGTGCCGGCGGATCTGCTGCGCCATGCCTGCCTGCTATACAAATTCCCCAGCACTGGCAGGCTGCAGGTCTGGCCGGTGAACGGGCAAGGGCAGTCCGATCTCAACCTGCCGACCACCCTGGTCTGCAACACCACCGAGGCGTTGCTGTACGTCGTGCGCGATGCATTGGGGATTGCCTGCGTACCGGATTTCACCGTGCGCGATGCCATCGTCGCCGGTGAGCTGGTTACCGTCCTCGACGAGTTCAATCGGCATCAGAGCACCTTCCGCATGCTCTGGCCCTCAAGCAAGCACCTGGCGCCGAAACTGCGGGTGTTCATTGATTTCATGAGCAGCGAATTGTTCAAGTGACTCACGGGGATATGTCCCAACCCTGTAGGAGCCTGTTCAGATCAAGGGGCCTTGTTCTCGACCAAACAGTTTCCACCATCCACCACGATGACTTCGCCAGTGAGGTAGCTCGCCTCTGAAGACGCCAGGAAAGCAACCACTGCAGCCACCTCTTCGGGACGTCCGGCCCGGCCCATCGGCGTGTAACCTGCCGCCTTGGCTTCCTCGGCTGTGGTCGACCCTGTGGTGATCCAGCCGGGAGCGACGCTGTTTACAGTGATCCCTTGCTGGGCGACTTCAAGCGCCAGGCTCATGCTCATTCCTACCATCGCGGCCTTTGCGGCGCTGTAAGCCGCTTCACCGGGGTTACTGCAGCGGGTGCCGGTAGTGGAACTGATGTTTACGATGCGCCCGTAACGGCGCGCCCGCATGCCGGGCAGAACGGCCTGTGTAAGCAGAAAAGCCGTGGTCAGATTTCGCGCCAGGGTAAGGTTCCAGGTGTGCAGATCCATGGTTTCCAAGTCGGAAAAAAACTCCGGGCTTCCTTGCATGGCCATGCCCGCGTTGTTGACCAGAATATCGATCTGCCCCCAGAGTGACTCTGCCCATGGGATAAACTCACGCACCTGATGCTCATCGGTAAGATCGATGGCCCGCCCTTGGACTTCGAATCCTTCGGCACGCAGTTCTGCGACCCGATCATTGATTCGCGCACTGCTGGCGGTGACGATCAGTCTGGCACCTGCAGTCCCCAGTCTGCGCGCGATGGCCATGCCGATCCCAATCTCACTTCCAACCCCGCTGACAAGGGCCACAGGGTTCTGTCCGGTTGCGTTTGGCATGGTGTCTCCAGAGGGGTGTAAGTAATGATCAGGAGTCGGAGCCTGATTTGCGTTTGAGCTATATAACCACCCTGATCAACGCCCGAACACCCCCGTCCTCCCCAACAACTGCTGTTGCCGCCAGGCCGGTGCGCTGGTGGGAAAAAGCACTTCGTTTGGTCGAAAACGGGCGACACCGCAGGCGGCAGCGATGCGCTGGCGTTGCTGGCCGTGGGCAAGGGCCTGCCGAAAACTGGCTTCGCTCTGCCTTTGTCCCAGCACATAACCGACGCCCGCCTGGAAATCGCCGCCATGGGCCTGCCACCAAGCGGTGATGAGCTGCGGGTCGGGCCAGGGTAGATTTTCGTCGGGGTCCATAGCCACGTTGGTGTCTTGCGGGTCATCGTTCGGGCCGGCGTCGAAATCGGGCAGGTCCTGCAACTCCAGATCAAGCAACGCCAGGTCAGCGCCGGTGATCAGGCTGAAGGCTTCACCGGCGACCCGGGCATAGGGCAGGTCGCTCATTTGCTGGATCAACCACGGTACACAGACCGGGTCGCCCAGCAGCCCAAGGGCCTGGATGCCGATGCGCCGGTCCCTGGGATCCTGTACCAACTGGCGTATCCAGGCGATGCTGGGCTCGCGTTCCTGCCAGGCCAGCAATACGCAGAGCGCGCGATACTGGAACTGGCCCGGTTGCCCGGCGAATTGTCGCAATGGCTCCAGGGCTTGCGCGTCGCCCATCTGTGCGGTGGCCCAATTGGCCCAGAAGCGCGTGGCGGCATCTTCATGCTGGCGGTGGGTACGAATCGCCGGGAGCAGGTCACGCCGGCGCAGCTCGCTCGCCGTGCGGGCGGCACGTGCCAGCACGCTGGGGTCGGCGTGGGACAGTTCGGCCAGCAGGGTAGGGCCGGGATCATGGCGATGCATCCCGCAGGCCGCCAGGCCGAGGCGGTGAAACAACGGCTCAGGGGAGGCGAACATGCGCTCGATCCAGGGCGATATACGCTCCCAGTCGAGCCACCCCAGGGCCATCAGATAACCGCGCTCCGTTTCTGACGCGCTTCGCAAATGATCGCTGAGTCGCGACAACATCTTCGCATCGGCCGCCTCGAAGGCCAGCAACACACTGGCGAACGTCTCGCCGACGGCGTGCGGACCGAGCTGGGCCAGCAGGATTTCCAGGCCCGTTGAGCCGGCGATGCGCAGGCCATCGAGATGGGCATCGATGCGCTCGTCCAGTTTGCTGAGATCATCAAGGTCGTAGTGGGGGGCGCGCACGGCGTGATCGTGCAGGAGGATGAGGAAGCAAGCTTCTTCGGCATGTTGCTCGATCATTGAGGAGATGGGGAGCATGACGTCTCTGTCTTGTTACGGCACCAGGTTTCCGAAGAAGTAACGTTTACCGACTTCGAACTGCAGGGGAGAGGCCATGTATCGGTCCAGGACAGCGGCCGCATTCAGCGGTTGAAAGTCGCCATTTTTCCCATAGAAACTGGAGCAGTCGACGCCGGAATACACCTCGAATTTTCGCCTCCAGATGAGAAAGTTGCTCCAGTCGATCCATTCATCAGTGCCTGAAGGAACCAGGGACTTTCTCATGACCCAGACTTGTTTGTTCATGTCGACGGGCATGCCACCGGAGATCGAGCAGCGATCGCTGCCATAAGCGTTCTGCAGTTCGCTCAGTCGTGAATCGACAGCCGCTTTGTATTCGATTTCGTTCAAGCCACTGTCAAAGAACTCGGGTTCGTTTTCGATGGGGTCAAGAAGATTGCTTAAATTGGCTTCCACGGCGGCTCGGTCGGCCCGACGGGCAAACGTGCGCCATGCCTCAACCATGAAAGGTATCAGCCACAGCACACCAGACCACTGCGCTGCCAGGCACGCCTCGATACGCAGGTAGGTGGGGCCTTCGAGTATGAGCTCGGCAAGGAAATCCAGGTCGGTGTCGAGTCCTGCATCAGCGGTCAGACCGAGGCAAGCCGATACCAGCGTTGGATCGCAATCAGGGTCCACTATCCATTTGCGCAGTTGGGATACATGGCTGTAATCGCCATGCTTGGCTTGCTCCAGAATCGCAGCAAGTGCCATCCACGGGTCGTCTTTCTTCCAGCCGTCAGGCGACATTACTTCTGCCGGAGCGCAGCCGCAGTAGTGATAGCCACGCCCCTTCCAATAGAAGCTGTCTTGAAGAAAACCGGGTCTTTGAGTGTGCTTGTAATTAGAGGTTTTCATCATTCAGGCCTTGGAAAACTATTGATGCGTGTCTCTTGAAGTGAACTGAGCTCTCCTTCGAGCTTCTCACACTTCTTGCCAGTCGGGGCGAGATTCCCTTGCCCGGCCGGACAACCTCCGGCCGCCTTGGGGACTCTATGCGCCACCGGTTCTCCCTGACCCACTTCGGTTTTCCAACGCATATAGCCTGGCCTGTTAATCGCCCAATCATTTTCAATGTTGGCTTTCTCTCGTTTGCTCGTTACGTAGTACTTATTGCATCCGCTCGGTTGCTTTCCGGCAGGTGGCAACAAGTGCCTGCACTTGGGGTTTGCCCGGACTTTGGCGAGGACGGCGGCGTTCTGAGGATTTTGTGCGGTGCCGTAGAATTCGTCTTCCGTCATGTACTCCCCGTTCGCTTGAGCCTTGGAGTGCGCCGCGCCGCCACAACATTCACATTTGTGTTTGCCTGGCACCTTGGCGTCTTGTTGCACCGGACTGTATTTGGCGGTGTTGACCATGGGGACGACCGCATTCGCTGCGGGACTGGCATGATTCGATGTGGTGAGGTCGGTATGTCGGTCTACGTTCTGGCCTTCGAAAAGAACATCCATTGACCATGAAACAAAATAGGTCTTACCGGTGATGACGTGAGTGATGACACCGGCACCCTGGCTTCTTGTGGCGGCTTCATCGCCCAGTGGGGAGGTTTTATAGAAGGAGCGATTTTTTAACATGATCTCCTTGTTTTCGATCTTGACGGTCTTGCTGCCTTTCTTCATGTCCTTGGAAAACGAGGTGTCCGGATAGGGCACCGGGATGGGTCCTGCGGGAGGCGGTGGTGGCGTCAGGCAGACATCCGGGAATGCCGCGATGACCTTGCCGCCACCCGCTTTGCATGCAATCTCATCGCCATTTGCATAAACGTCGCAGCTCATAGGGGCCCCTGGGGTCGACTGAGGTCGCGCACGACGGCGGCGGCGCGTGCACCGGCCAGGGCACTGCTCAGACAGATCGCGGTGGTTCCCGGTGCATAGCCTTTGCGAAACGCCTGGTCGGCGAGTATCAACTGGACGATTCCAGCAATGGCCCCGGTGTCACCCATGGCCTCTGCCCAATGCCACAGTGGCTGATCCTCTTTTCGGACGGTCCGAAAAAGCCGGGCCTCCATCAGCGGAAGTTCCTTGAAGCCGTATTGCTCGCCCGTGACATCGGACAGGCGCAGATCAATTTCATGCAAACCCAGTCTGGCCTGTGCGAGCGCCGTGCGGGCGGCGTCGGTCAGCCCGCCTGCTCGCAGGGGTTTGTTCGACAAAAGCGGTGCCTCTTCTTGCCCGAATCCCAGGCCTGAGATTTCCAAGCAGGTGCCAGGTTGCCGATAGGCCTGAATCAAGATGGCCGCGGCCCCTTCGCCAGGAAACAAGCCGTCATTGTGAGTGGCCGTTTTCAGCCGGCGATGCTGGTCCAGCCATTGCAGCGTCAAGGCGCTGAGCAGCGAGTCGACACCCGCCACCACGCAGGCAGGCGCACGGGTTTCTTGCATCAATCGACTGGCTTCATGAAGGGCATGCATGCCGGCAACCTGGCCGGAGGGGATGACCCTGGAGTGGGTTGGGTGGAACTGTATGCCCAACTTGGAAGATGCGTCGTGTATGACGGTCTGGGCTATTCCCCTGATATCGATTCCGGGGCGCTCCGGTTCAGCCAGGCACAGGAGAAAGGGCACTTCTGTCCAATCCAGCTTCGGCGCACCCTGTATCAACTCCACCAGTGCATGCAGCATGAGCCCGGACATACGCGATGCTGCCGGCAGCGCCAGGTCGAGACTGGACACCGTCGCGCCGATGATGGGTTCGCAAGCGTTGTCAAAAAACGGCAGCTCCTGGAGCGCTGACAGTCCGGCGCGCTTGGCAGCACAGGCACTGGCGACGCATAGGCCCACAGGGCAAGCCATGCCCATGCTGGTGATGAAAAGGGCCGGCGTCATAACGCCTCTTCTGCGGGAGGATAAGCTTCCTTAGTCCACGCGATGAGTTGAGCCAATGACTTGAAGTGTTGCTTTCCTCGCATGCGTTCTTCGTTGGCCTTGGCCTGTTCGAACTGATCGGCGCTTTGCCCGACGATGACCTTGGCCACTTCCTTGATGTTGCGCCCGAGCGGCGCAGAAGCTCGCCATGTCAGGAGCAGCCGATTCGCGTCCGGCTCCAGAATCACGGTGTCGACAACGGCTGCCGTTTCCCGCGTGCTGTCATCGTGAAAAACCAGGAGCACCGGCAGTTTCAAGTTTGTCGGAAGCCTGAATGCCGTCCGGCCTTTATCGTTGAGATTGAGCAGCGCAACTTCTTCGCCACCTTGCGGGTAGTCAATTTGCTGATCCTCTGGTGCGCACTGGAAATAACGCAGGTCAAAATCTTCCGGCAGAAATGGAAACTGATGATCAAGCCACGCCTGATCATAAGTGCCGGCCCATCGGATCCGCTGTTGCCAGGCTCGACCGATCGGGCCGAATGCCATCGGTTTGTAATTCCCATCGGGCGTGGTGACGGGCCTGTCCAGTTCTTCGGTATTGGGCAGCGGCAGACCATTTATCCGGGCAGTGTTTGCACTTGGGTAAAATCCGACCCCTACAGGGTTCCAGGGGTACCACTGATGTTGAGTGGCGTCGGCATGCGTGCGGTCCACCCCGCCAAAAGCCTGGGCATAGGAAACAGGCATTCTTGTGAAGGGAACAGGCCTGGTTGTCGAGTGTGAGAGGGCGCCCTCCACATAGACTCGTGCCCCCACGACTTTGAATGCTTTTACCAGCGTCCCGACTTTCAGGGCTACGTTCAGCTCTGTTACCGGCTCTCCATTGGGTGCGTAGCAGTGTCCATTGAGCAGGACATCGCAGCGTGGCTTGTGCAGTGCAAAATCGTTTTCGTATAACGCAGCTGATTCGCCCGGTTCCCCTGGGAACACATCAGCCATGATCAGCGGAGCCTGTTGTTCCAGCAGGCGAGGTTCATGTCCAGGATGATCAGCAATGCCGTAGGTTCCTTTCGCCACCACGACCAGCCATTCACGGCCGGTTTTATCGGTTGAGGTGGTAAAGCCGCCGACGAGGCGGGTCTTGTTTATCAATTCCATGGCGTCACTGCCTCAGTTGATCTGTACCGAGCCGCCCTTGATCCGGTTCACTCCAGATGATCGGCTCGAGAGGTAGGCGCCTCGGATCAGTACCTTGCCTTCACGGGTAAGAGTGATGCTGGCCTTGCCGCAACGCAGGACGATTTCCCGTTCTGCGGTGAACTCCAAACGCTCGCCGTCCAGGTTCGCGACGGCGCGGGGCGTGGTTTGCGGCAGGCGCTGGATGCGACCGATCACCAGCGGCCGGGCCGGGTCGCCGGCCTCGAACATCAGCGCGACCTGGGCGCCGATGTCTTCGCGACTGAGCGGTGTGGTGGTGCGCGCGGCGAGCCCCGCGTCATCGGGGCAACCGGGAAAAGCCACCACTGGAGCGTCGGCCAGGGGCACATCCAGCAGCACACCAATCACGACGCCCTCCACGCGCACGGGCGTGGAGGAGGGGGCGAGGTGGTATTCGACGGTCATAGCGCACACTCCATGGCTAGTTCTGCAGAATCTTCTGGCCTTTGACGACAACGTTCCTGTTGGCCTTGATGTTGATGGCGCCGGAGCCGTCGATGGTGATGTTCTTGCCGCTGATCACGATGGTGCCGTCCTTCTTCATGGTGATGCTGGCCGCGCCCGTCGTCAGGCTGATGGAGTCGCCGGCGTTGAGGACAAAGTTCTTGCCAACGTCCAGGCTGTCGTTCTGCTTGATGTCGGTGGTGCGGTTGCGTGCGACGTCGCGGGATTCGTTCTGGCCGATCTGGGTACTCTGGTTGCCATTGATCTCGATACCTTCGTTGCCTTTGACCGTTTCGTTGCGGTTGCCGATGATGCCGATGGTCTCGTTACCGCCCACGTCCTCGGTGCGGTTGCTGACGATGGTGATGCTTTCGTTGGCACCGACCTTTTCCGTGCGGTCCGCACCTATGGTGATGGTCTCGTTGCTGCCCACCTTTTCGGTGCGGTTGGCGCCGATGGTTATTTTCTCGTCGCTGCCCACATCTTCGGTGCGGTTCACGCCGATGGAGATGGTTTCGTTGTTGCCGACGGTTTCCTTGCGGTCGACGCCGATCTTGATGGTTTCGTTGTTGTCCACGGTCTCAGTGCGGTCGTGTTTGACGTGCACGGTTTCGTCGTTGTCGATGGTCTTGCTGCGGTCGTGGCCGACCCAATGGGTCTCGTCGTTCTCGACCTCGATGTCCTGATTCTTCTCGGCGTGGATAAACAGTTGTTCCGCGCCTTTCTTGTCCTCCATGCGGATCTCATTGAAGTTGGCCTGTGAGCCGTCCTTGCTTGAACGACTTTTCACGCCACTCTGAGTGGCATTGGCTGGCAGCTTGTAGGGCACGGTCTGTTCGACGTTGTAGACGCGACCGGTGATGATCGGCCGGTCGGGGTCGCCTTCGAGGAAGCTGACGATCACTTCCTGACCGATCCGCGGGATCTGCACCGCCCCCCAGTTTTTGCCAGCCCAGGCTTGGGACACGCGAATCCAGCAGGAGCTGTTTTCGTTGGATTGGTCATGGCGATCCCAGTGGAAATGCACCTTGACCCGGCCATACTGGTCGGTCCAGATCTCCTCGCCACTGGGGCCAACCACCACGGCGGTCTGTGGCCCGCGGACAATGGGCATGGGCGTCAGAGGGAGAGGGCGGAAGGCTTGGCTGGCATCCATGCAGTCCAGCTCGCTGACGAACTGTTCGGCTAAATCTGACTGTCCGCTTTCATAGACTTCCTGACGGATCTGATAGCGCGCGACCACCACCAGGTATTCGCGATTCTGGTCCGCACGGTCGTAACCCGTCAGTGTGAACAAATGACCGGAGCCCAACCCGCGGGCCCGGCCGCGCAACTGCACGCGCTCGAACTGGCTGTGAATAGCTTCGATGCGGGTGCGTGCGTAGTGATCGCCATCGTTGCTCTGCAGGTATTCACCGGGGTAGTCATACAGCGGATGGTCACCGTTGCTGTGGTTGCGTACCACGCTGGAGCGCACCTCAAGGCTGGCGCGCGGGCGCAGGAAGTCATAGTCGTTCAGCGCCAGCGAACCCGGCTGGACTTCCCGCGCCAGTTGCCAGTCATAGAAATGATCGCGTTCGCGCATCTGCCGATCGGGCGGATAGAAGGGCACCGAGTCGTAGTCCGCTGGCGTGGAGTGAGCACCATAGGCGTCGGCCAGCACCAGGACATGACGCTCCTTTTCATGGCGGAAGTAGTAATAGATGCCTTCCTGTTCCATCAGCCGACTGACGAAATCGAAGCTGCTTTCGCGGTACTGAACGCAGTATTCCCACTCACGGTAGCTGGCGCTGAGGCTGTCTTCAAAATCAGAGAAACCGAGGTCGCGAAACACCTGCTTGATGATGTCCGGCACGGTCTTGTTCTGGAAAATCCGACAGTCCGAGGTCCGCGTGAGCAGCCAGAACCATGGCCGCAAACTGACGCGGTAACCCGCGAACTGGCCGTGACCGGTCAGTTGCCGGCAGCTGCTGATAATGCCGTGGAAATAGCGTTTGCCGCCGTTGTACAACTCCAGGGTCAAACCCATCGGTTTGCCCAGCAACTGATCGAACTTGATCGCCCGGTCTTCGGAGGTAAGGTCCAATTCGTAGTGAAACAACCGCCCCAACTCTTCGCTGCCATCCATGCTCTGCAACAACAGGACATCGCCACCGAGAGGACTGTCGACCTGTACCAGACGGTTGTTTTGGGTGATTGCCATCTACGGCTTCCTTGGCTCGTGTTCGGGCATCCGTTCGCCGTAAGGAAGGCAGCGGCGTATCAGCAATACCGGCCAATGACGGCCCCTCAGATGTTCAAGATAGGTGACCGGTGGTCGCTGATTTAGGTTATTTGGTTATAGTTTTTATTCTAAAACCGCACCAACGGTGATAATCACCAGCAACTAAGGCTCCAGACAGGAGGAGGGGCCCGACGGCAAGGGGCGGGCGATTATCGTGTGTTTGCCACAGTGGAATGTTCTTGAGCCCCGGCCTCCAGCACCTGCACCATCACCTCGGATTGCCAGGCGAAGTACGGGTTGTAGGTCAACCGTGCATGGACTTTACCGGGCTCACGATAACCCCAGTCCGAATACCAGACAGGGCCACCTGCCTGGCATTGTTGGTAAGCCGTGTCGCTCTGGCCGTTCCAGCACAGACGCTGGTTACCCTGGCGACCATATTGCGGATTATCGGGGGAGAACAGCACGCCCATATGGGAAAACTGACTGATCTGCTCGGCCGGCAACTGGTCGCTGCGCACCAACAGGCGCGGACTTTGCAATTCGTTGGCGAGGTTGCCATACCAGATCATCCGCGACCCCGGGTTGGGGAAACGCCGATTGAAGGCGTCCCGTACAAACTCCACATCCACCACCGAGTCATGGGCCGCGCTGACCACCAGCACCGGGCGGTCGAACGCCTGCGATGCCAGCTTGCTGCGCACGGCCGTACTGCTCAGGTAAAACTGGGCGAAGCCATTGGTTGGCACGTTCTGGTAGCGCAGCGACGTCTGCTGCGGGGCCGCGCTGGTCGGCTGCCGTAGCCATGGTTTGACCTTCGCCAGCCACGGCAACACCCAATCAAACCCAACATTGGACTTGAACGCCGGGGAAAACAGCAGCAGCCCAGCGATCGACTGATCGTCCATGGCGTACGCCACAACCAGGTTGGCACCGGTGGAGAAACCACCCAGGTAAACGTGGCCGACATCCTTGCGTAGCAGCGTCACCTGTTGCTCCACGGTTCGACGCCAATCATTGATGTCAACGTCGAGCATATCGGCCGGCCGAGTGCCGTGGCCGGGCAGCAGCACGGTGCGTACCCGATATCCCTGGCTGGCCAGCTGTGTCGCGACATCTACGAATGAGCCGGGCGAATCGCCAAGGCCGTGAACCAGAAGAACGCCTCTACCATTGGGCTGCGCGGGTACCCATTCACGGGGAGCGTTCCAGGCCAGCTCCAAGGTGTGGTCGGGATTCTGAAACTGCCGATTACGCTCAATCTGCGCCAGGGTTTGCAGGCGGTAGTCGCCAAAGCTGACCGGCGCCGGCTGGGCGACCTCAACCGGAGCGCGCGCGCAGCCGGCAAGGCCGATCATCAAGAGCGCGTAGAGTGCTTTCATTGGGGTTTCCATATGTTCATGTTGATGTCCTATCGAGGGCGATAGATGTACCACGTGGGCGGTGTCATCGACATATCGTTCTTTCGAGCAACGGGTTTCTGAACGGCAGGTGGCTGGTATGGGCGCCTGGGGCGTTGCGGATTGCATTGCACAGGGTTCGGACGAGTTACTTTAGATGGGGGAGCTGACGCGAGGGTGACTGGTGGCTGACAGGAACATGTCAAATGCCACTCTGCTCGAACTGATTGACCCTGCTGAGATAACTTCCTGTTCGGCTCACCGCGCTATGTGCAAACTGCATGAGACAAATTTTTCTGGAGGTTCTTGGAACGTCGCGAGCCTTTGGAATGACACTCTTCCTAACCAATTAAAAACATTGAGTATTTAGTCTTTCCATCATTGACGACCTAACATAGGACGCGTTGATTTATAAGAATTGTGGATCATCAACTTAACAGGCTTTAGCAGATAGGATCCGCGCTTGAAATTTTGCATCTTGACAAACTCCGAATCAGCCACTATCTATTGACTGACGATATTGCTGTAGAAAGCATTCTATTCTTGAAAACTGTTTCAAGCCCTTTACAAATGTCATGAGTTGATATCGCTATCGAAACTCAAGAACGTATCCGCAGCGTTTCGTGCTATGAGCCGGATAGCTTTTTTAGCGTTGCAAGTATTTGCATAAGGAGAGCGCTATGAGTGATTTCAAGTTTGGTCCGGAGTCCCTGAAAGAACTAAAGAATCTACACCAAGATTTGGTTGCTGTGGTCAAGAAGTCACTGATTTACTCAGTACAGGATTTTTCGGTACACGATGGGATTCGGTCTCTGGAGGAACAGAAACAACTTTTTGCCAAAGGTGCGACCAAGACACTTGATTCTCGTCATATCACTGGGCACGCAATTGATTTGGTTCCCTATATCAACGGCAAGCTAAGGTGGGAGTGGCCTCCTATTTTTTTAATCGCTGAAGCGGTCAGAATGGCGGCAAAGGAACTGAACGTGCCGCTACGATGGGGCGGCGCATGGGATGTGGATTTCACTCATTCCGATATGGCGCCTGAAGATTTGATGGCGGACTATAGCACGCGGATCAAAAGACAAGGTAAACGACCATTTTTAGATGGGCCTCATTTTGAACTGAAAAAATCACAGTACCCATGACCCTGCCACCAATACGTTCATTGTATTGACGTGGTGTGAATAGAGGGTTGGCAACAAACTATCCTGCCTAGAATTATGTCGTTGGGCGTAACATTTATTAGAAGGAGCTTTCCCATGTCAGAAAGCATGACGTTTGATACGCCCATCACTCCGGATATTATTGGTGTCACTGATTTAAATCCGGAAATGATTAAACAGTTGACGGCTCGATTAAAAGACGCCTCAAGTCTTCATAATGTATGGGCTGATCCCATATTATTCAATGGAGGTACCATTTTAGTATTGCTATTGACAACGCTGGCAACGCTGTTGCCTACATCAGCTTATGGGTGGGCGGCACCGTTATGTTCTGCGTTGGCAGGGCTATTTGTTGCGATGGAGCGCGCGCTCGGGTTTGGCGCACGCTGGCGTTATCATCGTGAGATGCGTTTTTCCTACGAGTCGATAATCGACATGTTGGATTTTTTCCCAGCCATTCCCCTCAGTGAACGTCCCAAATACATTCGAGATATCTTTGCTGCATTATACGCAGCCCGATCACGTGAGTCGGCGATTCCAAATGCAGGGACTAACTCAGCTCCAACTTGAGTTTCTTTCTAATACATTTTTACGCCTTTAGTTTTTTATATTACAGAATTTTTACATACTATACACGGAGGCTCTATGGTGCAGTTAGTATTTGTACATGGTGTCGCAACTCGGGATACACCTGAGTATAAGAATTTGGTAAAAACCCGAGAGATGCTCTTTCGCGAGCTGCTATTTCCAAATAAAACGGTAACATTTCATTCGCCGATGTGGGGCCATTTCGTACCTGAAGTCCCATCAGAAGTGTTCAAAACCAATGTTAAAAAGACGGGTACCTTCTCTTTGAACATTGAGGCGCTTCCAAGCATGGGAGGTGGCCTGATAGGTAGTGGTAAAGGCGGGGGGAATGTTGACATCTCCGTTGGCGCTATTGGTAAGCAGGATCCGATCGCTGCACTTGACGCAATTTGCTCTCAGATCGCGGATCAGGCGGCAGCACAGAATCGAGCGTTGAAGCCTGACGAGATACAGGTGTTTCGTGTTGCAGCTGAACTCATAACCTCGAATAAAGCCTCTGTTTTGTTCGATGGAAATGCGACTCCTCAATCCATCACCGCTCAGTTCAACGCGAATGCGCCTAAATCGTTAGGTATTGGCAGTTTCATCGGTGATGCAGTGACAGCGGTCACTGATCGAGTTCGCAATGCAGCCTCGACGCTCGGATTCAATGCAGTCAGAGGAAACCTCACTCCTGCCATTGGTTTGTTTATAAGTGACGTATTCGTCTATCTAAAAGACGGTTATGCGCGTAAAAATATTCAGAAAATCGTCGCAGAGTCCTTAATAAAGGCTCATCAGCAAGCGAAGGAGAACAACGGCCCACTCGTGGTCGTAGGCCACAGCATGGGAGGGGTAATTCTCGTCGATATGCTCAATGATCCTGCAGCAGTAGGCCTTCCCGATGACCTTTCTGTGGATGCACTTCTAACGGTTGGTTCGCAGCCCGGCTTCTTCGCTGCTCTTGATCTTATTGCCCAAAATTTACCAACCCAATTGGCCCGCCAGAGAGCTGATTGCGTCCGCCAATGGATGAATGTTTTCGATCCGATCGATCCGCTAGCCTTTCGTTCCGATATGATTTTCAAGGATGTCATCGACCTTGAATTCAATTCCGTAGCAGGGATCTCGGAAGCGCATTCAAAATACTTCCAGCGCCCACAATTTTACGCTCGGGCGCGTAAGCGCTTGCAGGAACTCAACGTTCTATGAGGACGAATTGATGACATTGCTGATTGATCGTCCCCTTGCAGGTCCTAAAACCCACGCGTTTGTCATTGGCGTGGGTGACTATCCTTACGCTAAAGAAAACGAGGGGGTTCAGGCAAACCTTCGAGGCGTTAATAACCTCCCCAGTGCAGCGGATAGCGCAAAGCTGATGTGTGATTGGTTGATTGAAAATCAAGAAATACTTACCGCTCCCCTTGCCACATTGGAGGTTCTGATTTCAGACCCTCAAGACACTGCAGGCCGATACTCATGGAACCGCGGTCCGGTGGATAGGGCTACTGAAGTGAACGTTCTGGAACGAGGGGAGGCTTGGTTCAACCGGGTAACTGCCGAACCAGGTGATATTGCTTTTTTCTACTGTTGCGGCCACGGCGCGTCGCATTTGCAACAGCCGGTTTTATTCCTTGAGAATCTGAACCAGAACGCGATCAACGTCTGGAAGCACATCGATCTAGGTTCGCTCGCCAATTCACTGAGAAAAAACCAATCTATATCTGCCGCTTTTATGTTTTCTGACACCTGCGGTGAATATTTGCCGGGTTTCGAGCTCGGCAGGGCTCAGGACTGCCGTTTTTATCCTGATCCAAACCTCTTTGCGGTCAGCCGCAATCAAGTATCTTTACTATGCGCTGCGGCTGAAGGCATGCTGGCCTACGAGGGATGTTCGGTTGAGGACGAGACCTTAAAATTTGGCCGTTTCACTCAAACGTTAATCAAAGGCTTGAGTGGCTCCTCTGCGCGATGGCTTCAAAATCGTTGGGGTGTAATACCTCACCATCTGCTCATGGATCTCAAATCCCTACGGCGTGTGTTCTTCAATCACTGGGATGAGAATTTACCATTCGAACCTTACCAGGCGGTGATGCCATCTGAACTGACGCCCATCGTTTTCCCGCAACAGTTCGAACTGCCCATCGTGGTCATGACTGATCCGCCTGAGAGGATGGCGCATTTCAATTTTGTTATCAGTCAGCAGAATGATCCCACACTACCGTCGTTGAAGTGTCGAGATGCTGGCGACCCAAGTGCATGGTTCACGACGGTTCCACCTAGTTGCAATGCGCTGTATGCCATTGCAGTGGATGGTACCGATTACTACCCAGCTCTTTTTCAGCCGAATGCGCCGTTGTTTGATCAGAGGGTCATCGTGCGATGAAAACAAGCCTGCATCTAGAAGCTCCCAATGACTTGTCTGTTGGAACTGTCCGTATCGAAGGAAGGGGGCAGGAGATTGCCGATTGGGTGGCCACTCCCAACAATCGGACATTTGAGCAGGATAATGTTGAGCCTGGCCTCTATTCATGCGTGATCACCCCGGCAGGTGTGCCTCCTCAATCCGTGTTTTTTGAAGTCCGCGAGGGTGTTGCTAACACGGTTATCCTACCGTCTTTCTCAGCATTGTCATCATCGGGCGGCAATACTAACTTTCTCGACGTGGAAACACGGCAAGCGACCGAGGAGTTTATATTCCCGACGATTGAACGAAGCGTTGCTGAGTTTAGACAGCAGGAAAATACGACCTTTGAATCCATTACTAATGAGAGATCCCCTAACGTCGGCCACAGAAAAATCAACATGTCTGGGGAGAGAAAACGTATCTCGATCGGGCTGTCAGAAGAAAACCGTAAGCGAGAATCTTTCGATCTTTTCAAAGGACAGCCGACCTTAGAGCTCTATGCGGGACGGTTGGAAATTGAGTTACCTACTGACTTGGGTCGTGATCCTTGGGCGGGCTATCGGGTAAGGATGTCAGTTGCGATTGAGAAAGCGCGAGTCGAAAGATGTCTTCTTCCGATGTATCGGGGAGGTACAAAAATCACCGTTGCTGCGCCGCCTTTTTCACCGGCTGATCTGGAGTTTGTGATCATGCCGACTGATCCCAAAGTGCGAGCACTGGTACGCGCTTTGGACGCAGGGTCTTCTGCTGAAGTGGCTGCCATTCGCGATGATGTGATTGGGAATGTTGATCCTGCAACCTTACTCCTCAAAGGCGCTGATCCTTGGGCCGCGCTCCTGGTCGGGCTAATCTCAATTCGCTTTCCAGAGCATTTTCCGCAAATTGGACTGGCGTGGGCTGACAAACTTGTAGAGCAGGTGGGATGGTCCTTTGATGCACATGTTATCCGGGCGAGTTATACCCTTACGGCGGCCGGAACGACTGAAAGTGGAAATCAAAATATCGAGAGTATTCAGGGTGCCGCTATCGGTGAAGCCATTGCCTCTCTTGCAAAAGCACAGATGGCGGGATCACCGTACTACAACTCCACAAACAATCTGTTTTCAGAGCTCACAATAGGCATCTCTGACTATTTGAAGAAGAAAGAAGGGAGTCGTGATCTGGAAGTGGTCAAGAGGTTTGATCGTATTCTGACGCGCTGGCATCGCGAGCTACCACTCCAACGCGGGGCGGGAGCGACGTTCACCTGGTTCGCTCGTGATCTTGATGCCCTAAAAAGTCTCAAAATTCTTGTGCCAAAACGAAGCTCGTCTGGAATGCTGCGCCATCGAGACTCTCTGGTCATATTTGAAGGACAGGTGAGCGCCGGTCAGATTGCGATCTATGGCGGTAAATCCAATGCATATAGCGGTATGCATGAGAACTACAATTCCAATGCGGTAGCAAAAGATGGATATCTCGAAATGCCGGCACTCCGTCGTGCCCCAGGACCTGCCGATGATCCCAATCGAGGTCGGTTTGGCGGGCATGCCAGTCATAGCGGTTATCGATTGAGCGCTACATTTGAACCGACGGAGAGCCGAAACTGGGTCACCATCAATCTGAGCCTGGAAGCTGATCGTTCGCGCACAGTTCAGTTAGGTGATTTTGCGTGGTTTGTGCTTCATCCTACTTTTTCTCCCTCGTCAATGAAGGTGACGTTCCAGGGTAGTCGCGCGACACTGCGTCTTCGTGCTTGGGGGGGGTTTACAGTTGGCGTATGGATGCCGAAAGCTGGTATCGAGCTTGAATGTAATCTCGCCGAGATTGAAGGTGCGCCACACATCATAAGAACGCTGTGATACGCCCGACATTCTTAACGGGTTGTTGCCGCAGCCAATGGGTCGGCTGGGTGGCTGTCTTAGCCCGCAAAGGAGTTGCCACTGGCGTAGTGGGACTCCTCGGCAACTAGCAGCAGGATGCCAATAAATTTTACCAAACGAGGGGTTAATGTGAGTGAAGTTGCTGCAATAAGGAATTTAGTAATGCAGTCGGCGAGAACATTGGAGGCGGCAGTTAAGTATCACTGGCCAGTGGTCAATCCTGAGCAGAATGGACTTCAGGAGTCGAATCTGACGATTCATTTCGCGGCTCGCGCGTTGCAGGAAGGTTTACACGTTTACCCCGAGGCCTCGAATCACAACACAGTCGAGGGGCATAGTCGCGTTGATTTGCTAGTAAAGGGCTGTCTTGCAGGCACTGAGCTCACTATTTTGGTTGAGTCCAAAAAACTGTTCTCAGCGGGCAAGGCCGCGGAGATGCATGCGGACTACGGGAAAATGTGCAAGTTCGTATCCACGAGAACTCAAGACGCAAACCTAGAACAGGAAATATACTCCCTGAGATTCGGGCTTCTACTCGCCGTTACCGGCAGCATTCATAACAAAGATTGGTGGATTGAACCCTATCCATATGATGGGAAGTCTTGGGACGCGTTGGCCGGAATACTGACCCAGGCGTGCGGTAAGGGGAGCTACGAAATAGCAGGATTGTATCCGCAACACATTCTTTACGCGGTATTCCAACTATGAAGCTTGCGTAGGAGGAGTGTTTGTCAGACCGAGATTGAGGATGTGCGCCAATCAGCTGAACCGGCTACCAAGGCAATTAGCCGCCACCACTAACCCATAGCTCATCCCTAATCCATTGATGCAGCAAGAGCACGAGCGCAGATTTCAATAACCGGTAGCTTTCATGGCACAAAAGCTCTCGTTTCATGAAACGAGAGCTTTATTTTATTCTTAATAATCAACAGTATAATTCAGTCTTCAAATAATGTTTGAAATTTGAAACATTGCTGCTAAACCTTGATGCAAGGTCTGGGGATTGGAGCAGCATATGTTCTACGCAGGGGCAGTGGGCATACAGCGCAGCGATGGGGGCATGTGCCTTATCAGCAGTTTGACAGGTCAGGATGGCAGGGTACGGTTAGTACGCCTGGCGACGGGCGCTGTGAGGACGGCCAAGGCTGAAGACATCCTGCCCCTACAGCCCCGGCAATTCCTTGTGCGGTTCAATAATCACATGCTAGAGATGGTATCAACACATAGTTCGGAATCGAAGCCCCCCTTAGCAGAGAAGCCCATTCCAGTGTCAACCATTGAACTCATCAAGCACTACTTTGAAATCGTCAGGCGCGATCCATCACATAACCATGAATGCTGCTTTCTACAAGAGTTCATTATATCAAGCGTTTGGCACTATGAAATGGCCCTGCCTATGACAAGTAGGGTAATTATGGTCACTAAGATTCAAAATATCTTTGGATATATTGGTATGAGTTGCCCAAGCAAATCACTTCTATATTATCGCTTTGTAAACCTTAAGCGCTCAATGGTCGTAAGCGCTCGATAGTCGCAAGCTTATCTTTGGGGGTTACTGTGGAGTTTGACCAGAACACTCCGGTTTTCATTGAAAGCGTACCTGGCAAAGTCTTCAGCATCAGGGACTATGATGCGACCACTAATCTGGTTTCCGTCCAGTCAATCGATTTGGCTGAAACGCACAGCGTACCTGTAAGCGAGATAGTGCCTTTTGACTCCGGAGTCGCGACGTCGGTTTTTGAAGCATCTCTGCAACTGCGTAAACAACAGGATCTCATCAGCAGCGAGGACGAAACCCGCATTGCAAACGAATACGATAGCGATGAAGTTAGCGAAGCCCAAAAAATAACTTCAATAATAGTTAAATTTCAGGCCAAGAAGATCGACTTGGAAACTGCCTTGGCTGAGGCAGGAATGGCATTTAGCACTTTCAAAAAACGGCGGAAGCTCTACAATGAGGATCCCCGGTGGCAATCCCAGTTACCCCGAAAGTCCGGGCGGCGCCTAGGCGAGGGGGGTATAAGTCCTGAAGTCGAAATTATAATAGCAGAAGCGTTTGACTCTCATTACACTGGCTACGGCGCAAACTACCAGCTTGTCTACGACGAAGTCGTGACACGTTGTGACGAAAAAGGCTTGGAGCTACCATCCCAGACTACTATGTGGCGCAGGCTCAGCGCGATCTCAGAAAAAATAAAAGTAAAGTCACAACTGGGCCCAGATATAGCAAATAAAAGATTTAGCGCTTTCCCAGCTATCGATCACATAAGTCCGATGAAATGGCTTCATGTCGATCATACGCCGACAGATATAGTCTTGGTGCATGAGGATACAAGAGAACCCCTAGGCAGAGCATGGTTGACTGTTGTCAGTAATCCATTCTTTAACGCAGTAATGGGTTTTTCCATAAGCTATAATACTCCAAATCGAGCGAGCGTCGCGGCGGCTATCCACCATGCAATGATGCCCAAGGCCAGGTTCATGGCTGAGCTCGGGCTCTCTAATTATAGTTGGCCTATGTACGGCACTGGAGAAGGTTACATCGTTGATGGCGGCTCAGACCTCAATGCAAAAACCATTCGCAAGGCTTTTGACCTTTACGGCATACGCCATGTGCGGCGGAAAAGAACTCAGTCAGGTGGCGCCGTGGAGAATGATCAGGGAGTGATCAATCGCTTTTGCCTCCAAACATTGGCTGGTAGTACTGGCTCTGCGCCCCTTAAAAGTCCAGATTTCGATCCTGAAACAGCAGCACGGTATTCAATCAAAGAAATTACTAAGATAGTTGCCATCGACATTTGTAAAAATCACAATACTGGCGGCGAGGGTGGACTAACCTCTAATATGAGGTGGGACAAGATATACGGTCTTCATGACGGCGTTCTAAAATTACCGCCGATCATGAATGACCCCCTTGGGTTTATGATTGAGATGCTACCTTCAAGTAGGGTTAAGGTTCGGCCTGCCGGAATTGTAACTAGAGGTATTCCTTATGAACACGGGCCTTACTTTAACAAGATCGGAAACATGGTGTCCGTAAAGATAGACATTAATAATTTGCATAGGATATGGGTGAAGCATGATGGGAAGTGGAAGCCTTTGCGTACCCTTAGGCCCTCTAAAACGCCAAGAACACTCCTGGAATACAAGATCCAACAAAAGCAGGGCCTCCAGCGTGGGCAGCTTACGCAAGAAGGGATGGCTCTCCACAGAGAGTTCAACAAGGCAACAGGCCGAGATAAGGAGACTACCCGCTCGACATTAAGGGCTCAGGAGAGTGCTGCGCAGGCTGAATGGGTTGGCCCTTTCAAGGATATGGGTGGAGACGGCGCACCTACTGGCTCACAGGAGGGTGTTACTCCATCCTCCAAAACCGCGACAACCGCTTCCCCATCCTCCAGGCGCGTCGTGAGAGCTTTCACTGGAGACGACGACTTATGATCCAGCTAAGCCCGGGCACACGTAAGCTTCTTGACCTTCCACCCTCTGAGCGTGCGTTGATGTGTGCTCGTGACATCTGGGTCAACTACCCTGCGGCAGGCGTCGCCATAAATATGGTGAAGCATCTTGCCTCCTTCCCTAGGCGCGCATCGAATCCAGGCCTTGCATTGATTGGAAGTCCAGGCGTTGGAAAAAGCTATTTGGCCCAGCGTTGGGAGAAGGAGAGCTTCAAGCCCGGGTCTGGGTGGCAAGGCAGGGTGCTTTATATCGATATGAGCGAAGAAACATCAAAATTGTCATCTGACGTAGAAATAAGAATGCTTCAAGTTATTGGCATGCTTTACAGGGGACAACCCTTCAGCTCTAGCCATCAGGACTATCTTTCGGCTATCCGGGCTGTGAAAGCTCTAAATATTCGCGTGGTGGTTTTTGATGAGATCCGGGATCTACAAGAAAGGCTAACCAAAACCAATGTTAAAAAGTGCCTTTCAGCATTGAAAGGTTTTTCAGGCAGGAATTGGCAGTTGAATGTGGTCGTGGTGGGCGTATCCCTCTTGTCAGAAATGCTGGATGGAGATGATCAGCTCGGTACGCGGTATGCGCTTAGGAAAATGGAGCTGCCCGATTGGAGCTATGGAGCCCAGCCGGATGGCTCGATAGATTTAACGTCAGAGATCTTTCAAGCCATGCTCTTGGGTGTCATGTGTTACATGCCGTTGAAGGGCCAGTCCGATGTAGAGAGCCACGAGTTCCTCAGCATGTTGCAGCAACTCGCAGCCACAAAACACTCCGAAACAAACGGGCGAGGCGTGTGCCCGTTGCGTTCAGTAATGGATCTTGTGACAGAGTCCTGCATGCAGGCCATTTGGTCGGGCGAGGAACGGATAGACGCCAAAAGCCTCCTGCGCACCAAGGAGCGAATGCTTGGCAATTTCGACGCTGACGAATACATCGAGCAGTATTCTCGACGCAATCCGGCCTGAGCTAATCATTATGGACTCCGCTACCGTTTCCGCTATGGCTGGAGAGTTTTGGATCAACACCAGCCCATCGCAATTGATTTTCGAGCAGTGTCTGTCCCAGGCCACCGTAGCCAGCCTGACCGAGGTTGAGAGTCCCTTGGTGGTGTGTATCGCTGGCATGACGGGATCTGGATTGTCGGGTGTTGGACGGCAGCTCGGGGTAAGGCTGCGTGGGTCACATCGCACACTAGTACTCGATCAGCCTCTGATGACTGGTAGTCAGTACCTCCTAGGCAAGGTCATCTATTCAATGCGGTTGTCACTCAGTACGGTCGTTGAGCCGATACTGCACTTGCCCCTGAACTACGAGGAAGCGCTCAGGTTGAGACGCTATCATGCCCTCATCGTTGAAGACGCTCAGGATCTCTTGCATGGGACGAAGTCGGCCGTCCGGTCTAATCTTGGAGCGCTGGCCTACGTCCTGCGCATGGGGCACTTCAAGATCGTTTTTTTGACGGCCGACCCGGCCGCTATCGGGCAGTACTCCGATTATCTACTGTCCGCTGACATAAGGGTTGAGGTGCTTGAGCTACCTGCATTCGATCTTGATGAAAACTTTGAGAGCTTCGTTGATGCCGTCTGTGCCCGAGTTGGGGATGCCTCTGCGCCCTACAGCGGTCGATACTCAGATGTGCATGAGCTGACGGGCGGCAAAATGGGAAGCGTTGTCCGGTTACTACGGGAAGGCTGCGTATGAGAGGCCGGAGCGCCCACCGTGCTACCAATGTGGGGGCCGAGCCTTTTCAATTTGGTGGTCTCATCAAACCCGTATACGACGAGACCCTTTCCTCATGGCTGGTAAGGGTTGCCTTGAGCGAATCTGTATTGCCTCCTTGGGTTGTCACCGCTCTGGACATGATTACCGCTTCAAAACATGAATTTGACGATCCTGACCAGCTCTATTTGCATGAGCGTCTAACGGCGGAGATGCCTCCAGGGGTTCGGAGCGTCATACAGAGTTCTTTCCACATATCCGAGGCGCTCCATGTGCCGTACGCCGCGAGCCATGCCTATTGCCACGTGTGCCTGCAGAGCGACATAGCTGCGGGAAGGGCGCCGTCCTGGCGTCGAGCCTGGCGACTGAAAGGGCGTGCACTCTGCCATGCGCACCCGCGGCCTGTTTTGCTGAGCCGATTGAATTCAGCGAAGTACGACATCGCAAAAAAACCATGGGCTGCGTTCAGTGAATATGTAGAAAGCCCCGCGCCTCGACTGAAAACCAGCTATGTCCTTACCTATTTCACAAAAGAGCTGATTGGCACCGTTGATGGCAAGCTCAACGCGTTACTCAAGCGTGTTGAAAATTGGTATATCGGGTCGGTGCTAAAGCGAGATGTGGAAGAGCTATCCCCTGAGGCAGCCAATTTTCTACTTGTCCTATGGATGCATTACTTGGGCTCACGAAATGACGGCTGCGGGGTGGCAATCAACTTGGCATTCAATAGTAGGCGTGGGCATCCTGTTGCACGCACCACTGCCAAAGACCCGTTAAGTACAATCTACACTGCGAGCCCGCGCGCACTAGCTGTTGGTTATTGGCTTCTAGGCATGTCGTACGACGTCATTACCTTAGAAGAGGCGAAATTTATACGAAGGGCTCTGTACAGTAACTCAATGTTTTTTCCTATTGATAGACATGAATTGGCTGCGTATAGTCGGAGCGCACTATCCTCCGAATCTGTGAGGCCTGTGCTCAAAGCCATTCGTAAAAGTTTAGCTGGCGACGGTCGCGTTCAAATTGCTTGGCTAGGGCTTCCCCGGTGGTTGGCCTGGAACTTTAAAGACTAACAAAACTTAGCCATGAGCCTTAACCATGAAAAAGATCGAGCATGGTATCACAGCAGGCTGATCACATCTGTTGTTAATCAACCCTCCCTACGTACATGGCACGGGGAGGGGCGTGGGACGCTTGGAGCACTGAAGTTTTCTCGCTTGTTGAGCTCGCTTACGCAGACCAGTTTGGCTAGTGATGGGACTGTGGGCCACCAGAGCCCTGTCCAACTTTAACCTCTGCAGGGTGACACCCCGCCTCAGTCCCTGCCGATTTTGAGCGATACTCAGGGTATTGATACGAGCCCGCACCAATGTTAAGTACGATATATGGATTTATTTAAGTGATTGAATGACAAGCACAAACAAGAAGGAATTGCTTTTTTCGTTAGCTAAACCGGATTTTACGAATGCGTCGTCAACAAATCCAGAGCGGAGGTGTGGAGTACTTTTCCGATATATTGGACTTTCTTCCATCTAGGCATAGCTCAGTAATAGCCTATGCCTATCATCATAGGTAGCCAAATCCCGGGGTCTGATACTGCAGGATTTTTTAACGTGAAAAGTTTTCATGCGTCGGGTAAAGAGCTGCAGGGCGCGTCATCCAGGTCAGCTACCACGATGACGGGTAGCGAACCTAACCGCCAAAATCAACCAAGTGAACTCCACATTTGTTCGTAACTATCTGATTAATATGACCTAGACAGGAGCACTTTGGCAGATGTAGGCGAGCATGGTGTAAGTGTGATCACTCTGTCAGACCCTCACCAGGCCCGCATTGCAAACTCGGCCAGGGTTACCACCAAAGCCGCCTTCGGCTACACTCTTCATAGGGTATCTATCAGCTGAGTAGGGATTTGGCCTATGAACCGGCGCCACACACTGGTCGAATATCGACAAGTCGAACACCGTCTTACGATGGCGTTGAGGGCCTTGAAAGCGGTGCAAGGGCAAGCTGATTACCAGCTAGATCTTCAATTCCATGCGGAGCTGACTGCTTTGATGGATAGCTTTGACTTGCATAAAGACGACGTAGTGCAGCTGTTGCTTGCTCGTGATCATGCGGGCCAGGCCAGTATGGAGTTCCTAACCATGCTGGCTGGCCATCAGGGCAATGGACGTCATGGGGTCACAGCAAGTGAGGAAACCCTATTTGAGCAAGAAGCTACCAGCACTGTGTGAAAACCTAACTGCAGACTTTGCAGCAAGGACACTATTGGGTAATTATAATGGCAGCAAATCAAGCTATAGCGAAAGTAACAGGCGTACTCTCGGCCAGTGCAAATGTTGCACCCGACTATGAAGTGCTCAAACCGTTAATTGATGATCTCCAAGATCCTGAGGTTGCAAAATCTTTGGAGTTTCTCAGGCGCTTAGAAATTATAGCGGCAAAATATCAGTTCTCAATTAAGGATATTATCCTTTTGCTTGATCCATCACAGGCTGAGAAACTTCAATCCGCCCCTGGCGGCAGAGGTTTCGAAGAGTCGGCTAAGCCTAAATCAATTCGACCTCTTAAGATTTATATCAATCCTCATACCGGGCAACGAATTGAGACGCGTGGCGCCAATCACTCTGTATTGAAAAGTTGGAAGCTGGAGTATGGCGCTCAGGAGGTTAGTAGCTGGGCGCGGTGATTTTTTAGTGCAAGTGGCCAGGTTGGATATATTTACGGAGTGACTCAATCGGTCGTGTACTGCAAAGCCTTTGATAACGTATCAGGCGCTCTGTGCCTCATGCTGATGTCATTCACAAGAAGTCAGATATGTACTGGCACCCACCGAAACCGACCCCGAGCGGCCCTATATTGTGCCGGATCTGTGTGGCATACCCACACATTAGCCAAGGCGGTTGAATTCGTTACGAGCAGCCCTACGAAAGTCGGGCGCCTACACTGATAGCCATCCAAGAAAAAGTCCTGTAGTTGTTGGTCTTGTTGCTTGCTCGCCGTTTAGCCAGGAATTAACACGGCTTACCTCCTGATTTTTGTCTTGATGACCGTAGGTGTCGATCAGAGTCTGGATCAATCCATTTTCTTCAAGTGGTTACTGACAGTCTGACGAGCAACCCCCAGGCGCCTGGCTACCTCAGCCTGACTCAGTCCCTGATCCATGAGCTCTCTGATCCGCAGACGGAGTGCTTCTGCAGCAGCAGTGACCGGATGGGAGGTCTCAACGGGCTGGGAAGGAATTTCGCTGGTAAGCAAACCATTAGCTCCCAAATCGCCCGCAAGGTGGTCAAGCACCTGTTGCGGGGTCTGGCCTCGCTCAGCAGCGTAAGCCAGTAGCAAGAGAGTTAGAGGATCGACCTCCAGCGCTTCGGCAAGGGAATGACTAACGTCGAGCGTCACTGAGCGTGTACCCGCTTCCAGCCGGCTGATGTAAGAGCGATCGGTAGCCTGGCCCAACGCCTGCTGAGAGGTCTCTCGTCGTGTGCGTAGGAATTTCAGGGCAGAAGCGTAAGCAGTTCGGAGCGACATAAGCGTTTCCGTGGAAACGGAACGATATGCTGAATTTGCTTTGTCATACGCAAATGCCTATAGTCACATAGATTGACGAGGTGTGCGCTGCCCGCCGGCGCGCGCCCATCCGAGCAGATGTTCCCAATATACGCATAAACCGAATTTCAGTTCGGACATGCGATGAGTCGGGTTTCAACTCTGCAAGCCACACCCCTGCAGCAAGGCCAAAATCACCAGTTCATGAAAGTCCTCATCTACTCAGATTTGCATAACGAATTCGCCCGCTTCATACCCCCAGATGTGTCGGCGGATTTGGTGGTACTAGCCGGCGACATCGATCTGCAAGCGCGTGGTGTTTTGTGGGCAAACGAGACCTTCAGAGCTCCAGTCGTGTACTGCGCTGGGAACCATGAGTGCTACAAAGGGCATATCGATCGAACAATCGAGAAGATGCGTGCTGCGGCGGCCCCCCACGTCCATGTAATGGAGAACGAGGTTTTGACCTTGGGAAACGTGAGGTTCTTGGTAGGCACGTCGTGGACAGACTTTTCGAGCACAGGGGACGTTGTCGCTGCGTCGACGACATGCGCCAAGGGGATGAATGACTTCCGGATGATCAGGGCCGACTCGAATTATCGTCGCCTGCGGCCGGCCGACCTTATTGCCAAGAACCACGCCACTCAGGAGTTTCTTAGCCTGGAGTTGAGTCGGCCATTCGCGGGGAAAACATTTGTCGTCACTCACCATGCCCCATTGGCTGAGGTGGCGGGCGATGAGCACGATGGGCATGTCAGCGCCGCGTACTACAACAGGTGGCACTCTCTGGTGGAGCAGGCCGACTTCTGGGCGTTCGGCCATACCCATTTCTCCGTCGACACTGTCCTGGGTGGGTGCCGTCTGATATCAAATCAGCGTGGGTATCCTTCGGAAAGCTGTGGATTTGACCCATACAAAATTATCGAAATTGACTGAGGAATGGAGAACAGCGTGAGTGCCTGTGAATTGATCGAACTCCCAACGAGGGTTGTATGGGCGAGCGCCATAGGTTGGGGCGTGACCGTCGATGGGTATTTAGTAGACGCAGCGCGGGTGGGGGATCGCTACGCAGCCACTGTCTACGGAGACCAGTCAGGAACTATTAGCGATGGCATGACTGTCGTCACTCCTTCGGTTCGCGCTGTCGAGCAGCGCAGCGGCTTCACGCTAGTGCGTAGCCGGAGCGGTGATGATCACTATGTCATCGTCACTGAACTCCTGGAACGTGATGCTGGAGACGCTTGAAGCCACTGTGCTGCAGCACCAGCGCGGGGCAGGGGCAAGATTCACGAGGCAGGCTGGCTGATTAGTTGTATCGGTATCTGAACTCTGGTGATTGGCATTCTATGTCAAGAACGAGGTGGCGCACCTGCCTGCCTCCAAATTTTTATATGTCCAACTCCAGCAGATAACGTTTCACAAATATTTAAGGAAAGGTATGTCGGAACTCAAAAAAATTACAGTTGTTGTCAAGAATTTCAATCTGAAAGCGAGCGGAGATATTGACGCGCTTTTTACAATGGTGCGATGCGAAGATGAGGAAAGAAATACTCACTACTTCAAAGAGGTTGTGATGCTGAACTACCTCAAAAGACATGGCGCGATGATTACTGATACCCCCCGAACTTGGTTCTTCAAGCATCTAGGAAAAAAATCAATCGTGCTTGTGGCATTTGAAAAGGGCAATGGGAAGGTTGAGTACGACCTTGATCATATGCGACTCGTTGCCAAATCGACCTTCCTGAAGGGCATTGTGTACGGGTTGGCGGCAGTACCCGCAGGTGTGATTGTTGGCACAGCCACGTACGGTATTGGTTTGCTGCTTATTCCTGTGTTCCTTTTTTACAGCTACAGGAATATTTTCAAACTCCCGAAAATGCTGCGCCGTAAGGCCTTGATCAGTGATTTAGCATCTCATGGTGTTGTCGTGCAGTGATGACGAGTGCATCCCCCAGGACGTGGTAGCCCAAAGAGCCGGCCTCGCACCACACTCCGCGTGACCAGGAACCTCTGGTGCTCCCTTAATCCTGGCTTTGCCCTTAGTCCTCTTGGAAAGGCTTTATCTTTGACGAAGCGTGGCTTCGTGTATTGACAATACGATCCTCATGTACACCCGCCGTAATCGAAACGTGGCCGATGCTGTTTGCCCAAGGCCGCGCCTGGAGAACCAGACTCAGGCGATGACCTGGTTCCCGTCCCAACGTGTTTTACTCCGAACGGGCAGGGGTAGATCACTTCGTCATATTTGTTAGGTGGGCTTTAGGTGGTGAACTCGATGGGCCTCTCGTTGCCCGAGTTCACCACCTTTATTACTGGGAGCAGAAACCGGTCTCAGCGTCGATCGGGTCGCGGGCCAACCAGAAAAACCAAGGAGCATATACACTGTTCAGTGGCCCTCAGTCGTTGATGAACTCTTCAAATTTCCGGCGGAGTGTGTGCCCGGGATATTTGGAGATACGCTCACTTCCGACCAGATAAGAGGCGATGGTCTTTGGCTTTCTTCCCAGCTCGCGCGCGGCCAAAGCAGAGACGGCACCAATCAATATTCCCGTGCAAATTCTCCAAGGCTCGTAGGGGTCACCGGAGCCGAAGGTTGGCAGGGCAATCATCGTGGCTGCCACTGGGATTCCGACTGAGAAGATGCTGCAGATATCGTCGGTGCGAAGGAATCCAATCGAATCCCTATAGTCAGCTTTAGCGCGCTCAAAGCGTTTAACGAAATCACCGACGATGTACTGAGCATGGCTTTTGCTGTTGCACGTTGAGATTTCAGCCTTCAACAGCTTCAGTTCGTTCTGAAACTGCGCCCTGACCTCGACATGCTCCTCGCGAAACCTCAAAAGCTTGTCGATATTCACGTGTGCCAGGCTGCGCGGCAGAAGGTCATTGATAGCCATGTTTGCGAGGTATGCTTTGGCGTCATCGTCGTAAACGGCCTCGGTGAAACACCCTTCGTTGGCGAAGTAGGTACCGACAGCCCAGCAGTCCGACGAATCTGTTATAAGCTGCAGTGAGCGCCGTTCCGCCACTGACGTTGCAAGGTAGAACATGTAACCGCCGGCTAGGTCGTCTGGCACCTCTAGAAAGCCATCCGCGCTCAAGCGCTGGGTCAGACTTTCAAACAATGGCAATAGTTTGGCTTCGATCTTGTCCGGATTTATCCGCGTGAATGATTCGGACGAACATCCTGCGGGCCAGACCAGTGGGCTCGTCGTGCGGGCTCGAAGGTGATAGAAATCCAGGAAGCGATGGGCCGCTCTGTGCTTCTCGATCGGTTCGAGCGTCAGGTCGACTACAGCCCCAGCTTGCAAGGCCTCCCGTACCTCCGCGTCATCCTGTGGCGCATATCCTGTGGGGACTATGCGATGGATACCATCCCAAACCAGCAGCGACCGCTTCAGCGCCTCCGTATCCTGAAATTCAATTGATGGATAATGCAGGGCGCGTGTCATGGGGGACGTCCTTGTACGTTCAGAGAAAATGGTCTTTGGGCTACAGCCAAATGATAGATCACCCCAGCAGAGAAGCACGTTGGCACATCCTTGAACTACAGCCACTAAAACGCAAGATCATATATCTGCAGTTAAAACCTCAGCCCAGGCTAAAGTCACAGCCCCAGCGATAATCGAGGTAGGCACTAGCATTCCTCAGAGCCACTTGCTCAGACTAACCTGTCGCGCCGGTAGGCGCCGGAGACTGCGTAGAGGAGGGTATCAAGCTCTGCAGTGGTCGCAAACCGGGCTTCAAATTCCCCTGTTTCACCAGCGAACACGTACTCCGCACACTGGCAATCGTCTTCACCCTCGCCGCAGTTTATGCAAGTGGGGTTGCAAGCGTTGATCACGGCATCTATCGGGTCGTCATCGATCCCGGTATACGCTCCGAGTTCCATGTCTTCCATACCGCCTCGGGCGAACTCCGCGACTGCCTCCTCGTCTTCGAAGTGCCAGGCGCATAGTGCTTCCAAGACCGGAAGGAGCACGACTCGGACGTAGTCAAATCGAAATCCGTCCAGAAGGCAAAGGATCCTGCCTTCGTCCTCGACTAAGCATTCGAAGCTAACTTGGCCGTACTGCCGAATTAAGTCCTGATACCGCTTCGGCTCAATGCGTATATGTTTCATGGCGTTGTTGACTGCATCCACCAGCGTCATCTTTCCGCCCAGGATCCGAGCACCAGCAACTGCGTATTCAGCGTCAAAAACCTGGATTAGAGCTCCCCGGCCCTCCTTTAAACCGAGCGCGCGCCGGATAGCGATGATGTAATCGATAGCGTGTGCGGCGCACAGATTGGCTCCGATAACCTGGTGCAGCTTCAGGCTGCGGCTACCAGAGTTGCTCCTGAGCTCTTCAAAAACGGGGAGGAGGAGTGTGTCCAAGTATTTAAGATAATCGGCGCAGGCGCTCTTGCAGGTCTCTGAAAGTTCGTGATCCAGGCTGTCGGTCGCGGTGCTTCTGCTCATCGAGTGCTTATGCTCAGCTACGGGAGGTTGGTCATTATGATTGTACACCGGGGCCCTAGGATGGGAGTGGGGGGCCGTGTGCCTGTAACCCGTGCCTGGGCGAGGTAAGTCTTCTAGCGGGCATTTGGCTTTTTGTTAGCGAGAAGGGACGTTTCGGGAAACCCTGGCGCTCTGCCCAAAACTTGCTCGGTGGTTTTAGCCTGAGAGATTATCCACTTGTGACGCTGGCCCACATCAGCGTGGTCAGGTTCATCTCCATCCCGTCTTCCATCCTCTTACGAGATCAATCCAACGATCCTGCTTGGTACTCCGCCCTCGACTACTCCAGTGCCGTTTGAACGGCGAATCCTGCGGAACTCTGTGCCATCTTTTTTCTCGTTTCGCAAACCCTTAGGCTGTTCCGACAGACAAGGAGAATTGCTATGTCCCCACTGGCCACTGCGCTCATGAGTTCCCGGATCGAACATTCGATGTCCAGATTCAGGGCCGCAGAATGCGCAGGCGTGAGTGAACGAACCTGGAGATATTACGAGCAGGGTCAGCGCTCACCGCACAAAAGCGTAGTACGAAATTTTTTTGACCGATCGGGGATTTCGATGCCCTCGAACATCGCCAAGCTGCTGAAGGTTGCGCGATCAGCCCGCGTGCTGAGCATTACATCTCTCAAGGGAGGGGTCGGTAAGTCGCCCATTACCGTTGATGTAGCAGCATGTTTGGTGGAGCGAGGAAGCAACGTCGCAATCATTACGCACGACTGTTGTTATGAGGATGACGCTTCAAATGGGAAGCACCCCAAGGCCCATTCACTGGCTGCCGGTGTCGACTTCTTTGGCTATACAGACGTGTTTTTTAGCGTGGCCGAAAAAGGCAGTTTCACCAAGCGACTGCGACACATCGTGGATCATGGATCACCCATGGATCGCAGCGGACTGGAGTTCGAAATGGGTGGAACGCTGGGTTCAATGGTCGAAAGGATCGCATCCTCCAGAATGTTCAAGGACATCAAGGCTGACTATGACTATGTCCTGCTTGACCTCAATCTCAAGGTCGACCTCATTCGGGCCCATTCAGACCTGGTTGTGATCATCATCGACAGCGCCTGCCATCAATCAGTGGATAGCGCCCAGCGATTGAATTTGCGATTGCTTACAAGCAAGGGCAGACGCCGTACACCGAGATGCTTTGGGTTAGTCACGCGCAATGATGTAGGTGGCAGAAGCCAAGAATTGGAGGAGTTTTGTGGAGGCTTGGAAATTTCTCCTGCACTTGCAGAAGGGCTGGAAGCAAGGCGGCTCAGCTCCAGTAAATTCCGGGAACATATTCTCAAGGACATCAAGTCCCTGCCTTTGACTCGCCTGATGACTCACTTGACCAATGCTCATGAAGTCGTGATCGACAAATACAACAATGACCAACCATTCATGGAGGGTTTTTCCTACTTCGATTCCGTCCTGGATATCTCCCCCGATTCGCATGCGGCGGACGAGATACGTCGGTTGGCGACAGAGCTCGTTGATTATCGGTTATAGCCATGCGTACGCCTGCAGATCGGCAGCTTGAGATTGATAGGGCTGTTAACCGACCCGCAGGGCACTGTGATTGATCACAACCGCTGTGATCTGGCCGAAACTCACGATGTCGGGCTGCTCCGCCTTCAACCCACTCTGTTATCGATCAGGGTGGCTCATTAGGGTCGGTGTTTAATTTTGGGCCGTTGGGGTCGGATCTTTTTTAGGGTATGAATGACGATCTCACATGCTCACGAGCAATTGTTCGCTCGCGATCAATCGTCGTAACGGAGGAAGGTTTGAGTAAGGAATACGTTTGGGGCCCTTCGTTTTTCGGCCGGATACTGTCGATGTCAGCACCATGGTCACTGCGTCTTGCAAACGGTCTTTTTGAGCTGGATGTCCATGGCGAGCGCATTGTCATTCGATCCCACGAAGTCTCCAGTATGCAGGCGACAAGAGGTCTGTTCTCGGGTCGAGTGAGCTATCCGGGCGGCACCGTAGGCGGGTTACCGAAAGCTTCAGTTTCGGGGCTCAACGCCGTCATAGACGATGTCACCAAGGCCCACGAGCGACTGCGCGAGGAGACGCTGCGTGAAGCCGAAAAACGCACACTGGCGCGGTACGAACGCTTTCGAACCGCCTACGTGCAGATTCAAGACTGGCTTGGGGAAGCTGCTCGTATCTTCAATGATGCGATGGCCCAGCGGCGATGGGTGACTCATGAACAGGAGATGGGTTTGCAGGCAACCAGGCCAAGATTGGGAATACCTGAAACAGATTTGAATGAGCTACTTCAAGACCATGACTTGAGGGTTGCTCTGAGCATTCGCCTTGAAGATATCGAGCGCGTGATTACTTTGTGGCGAGCGGACTGGAGCGTTAAGTGGCGCGAGTTCAACAAAGAACACACCAAACGAGAACTCGTTGCTTGTGAAGCGCTCCTGTCAAAGGTCGAAAAGCGGCCTCTGAACGATGAGCAGGCGCGGGCGGTGATCTGCTTTGATAATCGCGTTCTGGTAGCGGCCTCAGCGGGCTCCGGCAAGACCTCGACCATGGTTGCCAAAGCAGCGTACGCGATTGATCGAGGTTTCTTTCAGCCAAAAGAAATCGTCATGCTGGCCTTCAACAAGGATGCTGCCAAAGAGCTGGCGGAGCGCGCTGAGCAGTCGTTCAAGCGGCTGAAGATGGATGGTGTCACGGTACGCGCCAAGACGTTCCACCGGCTCGGCCTCGCCATCATTGGCTATGCAACCAAAAAGAAACCACGAGTTCCTGAGTGGGTTGTAAAAGAGCCGTTGGCATTTAAGAAGCTGGAGGAATTGGTCGATCATCTCAAGGACAACTCGGTGGCATTCCGCAGTCGCTGGGATCTGTTCCGCTTGGTCTTCGGTCGGGATCTTCCCGACTTTAAATCCATGAAAGCACCTCCAAAAGCCGGGACAAAAGCTGGCCGGCTCAAGCCGATCCAAGGTGATCCGGTGAAGAGCCTGGAGGAGTGCATGATTGCGAACTGGCTCCACTATAACGGTGTCGAGTACGTCTATGAGCGCCCCTACGAGCATGATACTGCTACTGCGACTCACAGCCAGTACCATCCTGACTTTTACTACCCAAAGATCGGCCTGTATCACGAGCATTTTGCTTTGGACGAGCAGGGGCAACCACCGGAGCACTTCGAGGGGTATCTGCAAGACGCGCTATGGAAGCGCGCGCTGCACCGTGAGCGAGGCACCCATCTGATCGAAACAACATCGCACCAAATCCGACAGAACACGTGGGTTGAACATCTCACCCACGAACTCACCAGCCGGGGGATTGAGCTCGACCCAAACCCTGATCGTCCTGTTCCTCCAGACCGCCAGCCGCCGCTATCCACCACTAAGCTGATTGGTCTCATCCGCACCTTCATCGCCCATGTCAAAAGTAACTGCCTGACGGAAGATGAGTTGCTCAAGCGGGTCGATGAGCTTCCTATGGGGTTGTTCAAACATCGCTACAAGATGTTCCTGGACATATTCTGGCCGGTTATGGACGCGTGGAACAAGGCGCTCAAGAATGATGGAGGTCTCGATTTCGAGGACATGTTGGTGCAGGCCGCCGAGCATGTGGAGCAGGGCAGATGCGTACCGAACTTCCGACTGGTCATGGCCGATGAGTTTCAAGATGCATCAAAAGCGAGAGCGCGCCTTTGTCGGGCGCTGGTGAGCGTCCCGGGTCGCCACTTCTTTGCTGTCGGCGACGACTGGCAATCTATCAACAGATTCGCCGGCGCTGATGTGTCTGTGATGACTGAGTTCAGGGAGTACTTCGGATCTGGCCAGTTGTTAAAGCTGGAGCAGACCTTCAGGTGCCCCCAGGCTTTGTGTGACGTATCCAGCCGCTTCGTGAGTAGAAACCCGGTGCAGCTGACTAAGACGGTGTACTCGAAGACTCCCGCTGTGGGGCCTGCGCTTAGGGCGGTAATGGTGCCGGATGCAGATAGTATTGATCACGGCATCAACAGCTTCCTGGAAGGCCTTGTAGCTGGGCTGAAAAATGGCACGATCCCTAAAGCAGCTGACCGGTTGATCAAGGTCTGCATTCTCGGAAGGTACAACAAAGAGATCAAATTCGTCCCCGGCAACTGGAAGGTGCGCTTCGGTCAATTTATTGAAGTGTCATTCTTAAGCGTACATCGCTCCAAGGGTACCGAGGCTGACTACGTGATCTTGCCATCGATGGTGAGCATGAAGCGTGGCCGCAGCTTCCCCAGCACCATGACTGACGACCCAGTCCTTGGTCTCGTCATGCCCAATGGGGACTCTTATCCGTTCGCAGAAGAGCGCCGCCTCTTTTACGTTGCGTTGACCCGGGCTAGACGTACAGTGGTGATGTACACCGTTGCGAGCAAGGTTTCGATTTTCATAAAGGAACTGGCGATCGACAGTGCGCTTCAGGTTGAGGACGTACACGGAGCTCCGGTAAGGCTCCATCCATGCCCCCGTTGCTGCGTCGGCGACTTGGTCGTGCAGGAGAGCAAGAACGGCCCGTTCGTTCGATGCACCAACTTCCCGGAGTGCGATTACAAGCCCCCAAAGAAAAAGCCTGTGAAGAAAGCGCGGTATACAGGCAATCGATACGGCAAAAAGAGGTTCCGCGTGTAGCGAGACTCAAAACCAGGAGGTTGAGGGCAGGGCGCCTCGGGATCGTAGTAGCGCCTGAGACGCTTTGGGGCATGCTTTTCAGCCTTCAACCTCCAGCCGTAACGTGTCAATGAGCTCCCGCAGTCCCGGAGGCATCTGCCGACGCCCAAGGTAGTAAATGTGAAAAGCGGGCTCGATGGGCGCCCAGTCGGGCAAGACCACCTGAAGCTCACCTCGCTCCAGGTGGTCGCGCACTCGATGCTCCAGGCAGTAAGTGGTGCCGCAGTGCGCCAGTGCCATCTCTATGCCGAAAGTTGTCTCGTTGGCGCAGAGCTGACCGGGTGCATCAATGACTCGGTGATCACCGTCTTTTTCGAAATCCCACCGATAAATAACCCCATTCCCGGTACGAATCTGAATGCAGCTTTGATCCTTGAGATCTTCCGGTACCTGGATACTCGGTCGGGCATTCAAGTACTTGGGGGATGCCACCGCAACCCATCGAAGCTCTTCGCTGATTCTGACAGCGATAAAGTCCTCAGGAATGGTGTTGCCAAAACGGATGCTTGCGTCGAACCCGGCCGAGACAATGTCGACCAGCTTGACATCGACTGCGCCCTCAACAGAAACATCGGGGTACGCCTCCAAGAATCACGATGTCGTTGATGGTCAATTGTGCCGGCTGATCAAGAGCGTGAGCCACCGCGTCTGCAGCCTGCTCTGGGGAGATGGCAATCTCGTTGAGCGTTTGTGCAGCCTCGCGCCCCTTCGCGTCGCTCACCTTAAGCACCTACCCCATAGAAGATTGGGATGGGCGTGCCATACTATTGCCATGCTACGCAGGGGGAGCTGCAAAGATCTCTCTAAATCATGGCGCCTAATAATTCGCGCTTGGTCAGTTAGGAGTCAGACATGAGCGATAAAGCCCATCCTTTCCCCTTTGATGCGCAAGCAGAAATCGTCATGAAGACGTTCATGCAAGCCACAGGAGAAAAACTCAACCGGGCACAAAGACAGGTCAGTGGGGGAGATAACGTTCAGCGATTCAGTCACGGTGGTTCGTGGCAGTCGCACCACAGTTACGATCCTGATCGCGTCGACCAGATGCAGACGATCGAGCACGAAACAAGATTGCGTTTTGAGGACATCATGGGGGGCCGGCTAGACGTCATTGAACGCACGGCTGATGAAATATCCAGCAGCATGGCCGACAGCTACGCCGAGGCGTTCTACAAGATGCTCTCCGATACCTGCGAAGAGCACGGAAATATAATCGATGGTTCCGCGTCCAGCCTTGGCGAACAGATGCTCAAGGCTATCGAAACAGTCGAATACTCGGTTGATCAAGATGGTCAGGTATTGCTTCCAGAGTTTCGCATGCATCCCAGCCTCGCGAAGCGCCTTCACACAGATCCCTCGCTGCATGAGCCAGAATTGCTTGCCAGGGTCGAGGAGGTGAAGAACGTCAAAATCACCCAGGCGTTGGCAGCGGAAGCCGCGCGAAAATCTAAATTTCGTAGTAGGGGGCAGTGATGGGCGCCAGGGTTTTGCTGTGCATCGGTTGTGACAATTACCAATCTCCATCGCTCAGCCAATTGTCCGGGGCCGAGCGTGACGCGCTCTCCATCCATTCTGCACTCTCGATAGGGCCATTGAGCCGTATCCAGTCAGAGGACGCGTACTTGCTACGCTCTCCAGTCAAGAGTCAGTTGGATGCAATGCTGCTTGAGATTCAGGACAAGTACGATGAAATCGACAGCTTCACGCTATTTTTCGCCGGGCATGGCGGTGAGGCCAACGACAGCTATTTTCTCTGCCTCAGCGACACCCGTGCAGATCGTCTCTCCACCACGGGTTTTGCGCTCAGTCGACTCTTCGAATACTTCAACGAACTCAAAGCTGCCCACTGCAATGTGATCATTGATGCGTGCCACGCCGGTGGCATGGTGTCCAACCTCGGTATCTTGCTCAAGCCTGAAGTGATTGGTAAGGCCAAGACATTTGGCGTGTCGTTTTTTGTATCGTCAGCGGCAGATCAGTACGCCAGCGAAACCAGTCAAGGCGGCTGTGGAACCCTTGCACTGCTCAAAGTGTTGAGCGGCGAGATCGATACCGGGTCGCGAGCGGGCATGCTCGATTTGCTGGATATTGGCCGACCAGCTGCACAGTTCGTGTCGGAGCATACACGGGAAGGACAAATGCCATCCGTATGGGGCGTCAACCTATATGGTCATATGCCCCTGTTCGGCAATCCGCATGCTTCTGACAATCCGGCGTCCTCTTTGTTGGGGATCACAGGCATCTCACCCGCGTCCTCGGCCGGACAAGCCATCAGTGCTCATTCCGCCGAGCTGTACAAGCTGATGTTTGCCCCGGAACATGAACTCACCGCCGAAAAGCTTTTTCCTGTCCTTTCCACGTGCGTTGATCGCTTGGCCGACATACCCAACGCAGCCGGCGTGTTTATCGGCGGCATCTGGCAATCACTGGAGAAGGGTGCAGGGCGCCACACCAATAGCTTTTCTCGGGTCGAACTGAGCGCAACGTGCGCAGCGCTGCTCCTTCCGTCGTCCCAGAAGGACAATGCCTCACGCGATTGCATTCTGGGACTCGCTCAAGAGATCGTAACAGAGGTTGAGTACCGGCTGTGGGACATCGCCAATGGTCTTCTAGAAAACCCTTGTTCGCTGTCCCGGCATGGCATCCCCGATCTGTTCTACCTCCCGCAGCGCATTTCTCGGATTTTAGGCTGGGCAGGCGCAGCTGTGCACTTGGCTCGGGAGCTTGGTGTCAGTGACGCTAATCTCAGAGAGGCTCTGGAGCAAATGAGTGGCCCACTGGTGGAGCACTACGCTAGCGCCTGTGCGGGCATGAGCGAAGACGAAGCACCGTACTGGGCCGCGTTCCTTACGGCCATTAAAACGGATGACGCGAATGGCCTTGGCGAATTGGTCGTCAGTACGCTGATTAACGCGCTCGTTGAGCACGAGGGTCGACTTGCGCAGCCGTTGCTGTCGGCAGAAAACGTTTTCGGCTATCTCAAAGCGCGCGCCGACAAAGACCCCGCCGAGTTGAAGCGTTTGAGCAGCTCACCCTCGGAGACCCTGGCGCTTGTCCTGCTCATCAGCCGCCGTCATTCCCTTGAAGAAGAGCTGGATTACAACCTGGCAAGCCTCGATCACGCACACCTCAACATTTTCCTTCCGCAAAGCTACCTGGAGTTCAGCCAGCCATTCGTTCGTAACGGTATCAATCACGTCTTCCAGGTCGGTCAGAAGGTATGGACGGTGGCCGATGTCGTTCAGCGCTGGGAGGAAGCATGCAGGCCCCAAATGCTTCAGGATACATCGCTGCAAAACCCAGCAACGCGGATCGGTGCCATCTGCACATCACTGATCTTCCCCGATCGAGTGCCATGGTTTTTGCTCAGCAACTGATGACCTCGAACGCAGCTAGGGCTTCTGAGTTCGGTCAACCGGGTGCTGAGCAGTAATTGCCTGTTCAGTCACCCAGATCAGGCCTCACGATTCTGCGTATGGCGTCAAGCTGCAGACTTACCTCGTGCAAGCGTGAGCTGATACTGTCCAGGAGCACATCGGTCACTTCGAAGTATTTGCCTTGACTGTCCTTGCGGCGATGGAGGATCTGCTCACCCTCAGGATTGGTGATGGGGTAGGCATGGACAATGTCTGAGCGTTCGGCGTTCATCGTCTGAAAGAAGTCAGCTACCAATTGTCCAGGTGCGACGACATCGGGGTAGGACAGAGCCAATTTCTCCACAGCCTTTCGAAAGGCGTTAAGCAAACCTCGGCCCATCTGTTCCTCAAGCTTCGTCCGGTTCAAAGTGGGATCAAGGTGGCAGGTAACCTCGGCCATGAAACTGGCGATCGAGGCGAAACCGTACAAGGCAATACCCAAACGAAATAGGTAGGCATTGCTACGAGGTAAGGCAACGCGGGCAAGGCTTTTAATAGCCTCCAATTCTGCATCAGTGCTCCTGATGTGCGCATTCCTAGCCGTCTCCAGTAGACGGCAATTGGCTGATCATTCAGCGATGCATCATGCGCGCTTTTTCGGGAGCCTAGGTGATTCCGTAATGGCTACTCTGTAAATGACAACCGTGCAACAACTATGCACAGGTCGCAGCCTGGGACGCTTGCTAAACGTCCTTGAACCAGAGAATACATTGCCAGACTCCAACACCAATCCCGATCAGCGCGCCAACGAGGGCAATCGCTTTAGCTGATCGGCCTTCGAAAATACGGTCTAGCGCAACGCCGAAACCCCTTGAAGCGGTTCTAAGTTTTCCGGTTACCATTTTCCGGATGGTGGAGTTCAGAAACCCTACCTTCGACAATGTTGAGTTGTGCATCCTGATGAACTCCTTGTTCTCGAAGGCCTGGATCTCCTCTTTGCCCTCAAGGAAATGCCGGGGAATGCCACCGTTGAGCTCCATCAGGGACTTCATTTTGGGGTGGTGCGCGTAACCAGAGCCGTAGCGGTCGGCCAGTAGCTCATTCAAATTCAGCCGGCGCTCCACGGGAATGACGGAAGCATCCCTTCCGCCTAATGCTCGGTACCGATGCTCAAGGTGTTCGAATCCGTAGGTAAGGTTTCGCATATTCCAGTGCACCCAGTACTTGTCGCGCCTGTCACGGACGAACTGATAAAAACCGGTTAGCAACTGGAGCTCTACCGCGTCGAAATTCCCGAGAACGTCTTCCCGCCCGATTCGAAGCTCTTCAGCAATGGAATGCGTGGAGAAACTAACGGCCTGACCGGTAGCGTAATGCGTAATGGCAATGGAGGTGATGCGGGGGGAGAGGCCTTCGTTATCGTCGTACAGGCTCTGGCAAGAGTAGTGAATGGTGTAGAAAATCTGAGGGGCCTTCTTGACCTCTCGAATGAATGCGCCGCTATCCGTAATGCTCATTGACTCTACTCGCGGTCAGTCGTGCGTCGAGGCAGATTACTCAACGCTTCCGCGCCGATGATGGAGCGGAAATCTATTCCCTGCAATAACGATGCTTCAGCGTGGCACGCCGGCGACAGGGTGGACTGAAGTCACTCCAAGTCGCCATAAATCACTACTTGCCGTCCAAAGCCTCGGTTCGCAGATCCGCACCACTGGCGCCCGTAGTAAGCTTGGAGCCTGACCCTAAATCGGGGGACATCATGACGGTCAAAGCAGTGATTTTGGATGCGTTCGGAACAATCCTTTACAGCCAGGCATCGGTTCAACCTTATCGCCTGTTATTCAAAGAGGGGCTTCACCAAGGAAGACGCCCCACGCCAAATGATGCCCGTCTCGTAATGACGCTGGATTGCGGCCTTGAGGGCGCGGCGGAGCACCTAGGCATCCATCTGTCCGCCGGCCGTCTGGCTGAAATCCAGGAAGTGCTGGATACCGATTTGGCAAGCATGGAACCCTTTGCGGATGCCTTGGCGGGCATCGAGTTGCTGCAGAAACATAGCGTGGCCATCGCCGTGTGCTCCAACCTCGCTCAGCCCTATGGTGCGGTCGTAAGTAGCCTGTTCCCTCACCTTGATGTCTACGCCTACAGCTATCAATTGGGCATCCTCAAGCCCGAGCCTCAGATGTACAACTGGACGCGTGATCAACTGAGTGCTAACCCGAGTGGCGCGTTCGGATCTGGCGAAGTGGTGCACATGATCGGGGACTCCATCCGATGTGATCGTGATGGCCCAACGGCCGTGGGCATCACGGGCCACTACCTTGATCGTAGAGGAGGCGGGCAAATGACCAGCTTGCTGCAGTTCGCGCAGTTGGTCACGGAGACCAACCGCACTTAGCTGTCGTAATATCAAGCGTCTAGTGCCGTAAATACCCACTGGTGGACTGAAGTACAAGCTGTCGGCCCATGAGCCTGCACATCCCTGTGATCAGTCGGGCTTCCAGCCCCTTTCAGGTCATCGTTTTTTGTCGGCAGACGGTAGGGGCAAGGCGAGAATTTACTGGCCTTTCTGTGAATTTAGGCGCCTGCCACTGCCTTCCTCCAGAGCGGAAAGCGTAGACCCACCGCTTTATTGTCGGGCACCACAAAGGCTAGGCTGTACCTAGCCCGCGTAATTGCCACGTACAGCTTGTTCTGTGCGGTTTCTGCCTTTACAGGGAATGGCGTGTTGCCATCCAAAACGAAATGCATTTGGCTGTCCGTCGGAACGACTAATGCACGATCAAAACCCAATCCTTTGCTGGCGCCAAAGTTATAACAGCGGGCATGCGCAGGAATATATTGCTTGCCCGACGCCACGTTCCAACGCAGCACCATAGGATCATAGGCAGCAATGTAATCTCTGACGTCCGATTGCTTGACGATGAAGGCGCCATGGTGATGAATGAATGCGGGTGGGATATCTACGACCGCAGACTTGGTTGCCTGGTAGGCTCCTCTATGCACTTCATCAGCGATGTCGCAGATAGATTGCAGGCTTCGCCAGTTGAGGACGAGTGCTTCCTCGGTAAAGCCCATGGCTTTGAATGCTGCAATTTTTTCATCCGATGTCTGAGGTGCCTTGTGACCAAACGTGGTCTCGTAGACGGTCTGACGAAAGTCTCCTACGCAAGTGATGGGAGACTTCATGGCTTTATTCAGGCCCTTGAGGACTTCGTAATCCCATCCAACCAAATCCTGAACTTCATCGAAGTAGACTTGGCTATAGATTTCCCCTAGACGACTTGCCGCCGCATTCTTGGTGGCTTTCATCAGTCTAGTCGCCAGTTTCGCCAAAAATCCTGTATGCGCCTTGGTATGGCACAGCGTTAAAAAGTGGTTTGGATTGAAGCTTTTGTCATCAAACTGCTCTTTCCTGCCGGGCAGCGTGAATTTAGTCTTCGGCTTTAGGTGAGGGTTGCTTTCATTGAAAAATATCCCGTCAATCCGTTGCTCAAAAAAAGCCTGCTGATACGGCCTTACTAGGTCTTCCAGGTAGAACGAAAACAGTCCCTTCACTACGAATCGACTGCTGTGCTGGCCGAACTCCACCAGGAATCGATGCCGGAGTTCCTGCTGATTACTTGTCGTGTAGGTCACCACTAGCACCTTGCCGCCGCGTTTGATCTCGGCAATTGCTTCGGTGATGATTTTATGGGTCTTTCCCGACCCTGCACCCGCCATGCACAGTATGTTAGGCAAAGTGAAGCACCTCATCGAGGAAGGCGGGGTGTTTGAAAGCGTCCGCTGTCTCGAATAATCTTATCGCAGAGTCAACCTTCTTTTTTCCCTTCCCATCGCCGTCAGCACTTCTAAACCACTCAGTGATGAAAGCGGTTTTTGCAGCAAACGTGGGCTCTGCCTTCAGCAGATTGTAGGTTTTGGTCGAAAGCACGATCTTTGCAAAGTCCACTAATTCTTTTTCTGACTTGGAATTAGCTGAGATCATCGCAGGTTCCAGTGAAAACTCATTGTTATCCTTGGATGAAATCAGCTGAATGTTCTTATGCGCATCATATTCCTTTCGCGCTGCTACGACGTTCTTGTCATAATCACCATCATTATCACGCAGAACGTTAACCGCTGTGCCGATCTCTTTACCGATTTCAATAAAAGTGTTAAAGCCAACGCCGCGCACTACAATGATGTCGATGCCATCTTGCTCCGGCAACCGATTGTGATGTTTATCTTTATAGATTCGTTTGAGCACCAACTCATCAGACGGCCCCTCTACCAATACCACCTTCTTGGAAAGCGCGACGCGTAGGGTGTCGTAACCAGGTAGACGCTTGAGTGTCTTGACGACGTCTTTATCCAAAAGATGTAGCCGTTTGTACGAGTCATGAAGGAGGCATATCTTGTCGATACTGAGCTTGTTAAGCACGTATGAACTGTGGGTGGTCAGAAACAGTTGCTTGCCGTCACGTTGATCCTCAATGTCTTGGACGAGTCGGCTCAGCTCCACGTGCGACAGGTGATTTTCTGGCTCCTCCATCATCACCAGATCAATGTCTTTCGACTTGTTGTGGAGGGCTAGTTTTATCTGCACCTTGCTCTGCTCGCCTTTACCAATCATGTGGAAAGGCACGGTGTCCACCTCAAGCTGCAGTCCATTCTGCAGGGCGCCCGACGGCATGGTGTTAGCCGCGATCGTCAGCTTCTTGTCTGTGATCTTATTGTCGGAGTCCAGATCCTTGTTTACCGTTTTGACTTCATCAGTTTCATTAAATTTTTGAAGGGTTTCACGATAGTTCAGACTTAACCGGTATTCTTCGTCTTTTTTAAGTGCAGTGCTCAACACATTGGAAATGTACTGGTTTTTTCCGAAGGTAGGATGGATGCGCGTCGGATCAATGTACAAAGCTCTGAACTGCTTGCTCATCGGCTTGATGACGTTCCAGGCGAAATCCATCCACTCAATTTTATAAAACTCCACCGGGATGCTGGTCATCGGTGCCCCTGCCGCCATGTACTCACGATAAGCATCGGCAAAATCCGGATCGAAACTTGCAATGACTTGTACGCCCTGTGCATCTTTGTGCAAGCTGTTGTTGGTGCCTCTGTAATCAGGCACATTCTTCATGTAAGCCTCAATCACAAGGACAGGCAGGTCTGCAGGAGTCCTCGGCGAGCGCAGGAAGGCCGCGACGGCATCACTATTGAACAGGTCAGGAGAAAATTCACTGGCAAATGGTCGGCTGCGGTATTGGAAGTTTAAGACAATCTCCATGGCTTCCAAGATTGTGCTCTTGCCAGCGTTGTTATCACCGACAAAAATATTGACATCGTCATTGAAGTCAAATGTCTGATCTTTGAATTTTTTAAAGTTTACGAGACGAAGCGATTCCACAAGCACTTTTCAATTCCTTCTGAGATGAGCTGGTAAGCTGGCCCAAGGCCACTTCAGTAGGAACGCTAACCCCGAGGCATAGGGGTTGTCCAGCGCGTAGATGCATGGGTAGGTGCCTGTGTAGAACGCTCTGCAGGTTTACGAAAGAGGGCGTTACGCCTAACGAGCTCTGCTCGCGCGCTGTGCCGGGAAGGGTCAGGCATTCTCCTGTCACTTGTGACGAGTTCACACAGGCTCCTAGCACGCGTTTGCGTGATACAGAAGACTAGTTGGCCGCAGCCATGGTTTTGCGGACAGTTACAAGACCGGGGGCGGAAAACTAGTCGTCAGTCAGCCGCTTGGAGCCAGAGCGTACGGCCAAGCCTCCAAAGGATACGCTTGAATCCACATACCGCAGGGCGGATTTCATGTCCTTCCACCCGACATAGCCCATTAGCGCCTTGATGTCCCAGCCATTCGCCGACGCCCAAGTCGCAAATCCCCGGCGCATCGAGTGGCTGGTGTAGAGCGCCTCGGGCAGACCAGCTTCCTTGAAGATACGGCGCAAGAGTGGGATCAGGCTGTGGGGCTGAATGGCTTTGCCTGAAAGGTTGCCCCAGCGGTCGATACGCTGGAACACCGGCCCCTTGGTGAGTCCGGCAACAGTAATCCAATTGATGTACGCCTCGACAGGGCAGAGCTTTGTCAGCGCCGGCGTTTGAAAGGTCTGGCCTTCATGAGCGCGGTCACCCTTGGTGTAGGGCAAGTAAAAGCTGATGACCTCACCACTTGAGGCCTCTGTATTTTCAACAGTCAGCCTGGCGAGCTCGTCGCCACGAAATCCTCTCCAAAATCCGATAAGTACCATTGCGATCGAACGGCGGTGGCGCACGAGCGATTTGTAGTCGCCACGTGCCAGAGCGGCCGCCGCTTCACTTTCCAGCCACTCAATCGCCTGCTCCATGTGCCTGATCAATAGCGGGGCGGCCTGCTTGACCCTGGTGGGGTGCACAACCCTGATGCCTTTGATCATTTGGCGCACATTTGGAGATTTCGTCGGATCGGGAAAGCCCTGGGTGATATGCCACTGCGCCAACGCCGCCAAGCGTTGCTTGAGGGTGTTGAGTGAGAGCTTGTCGGCGTACTCCGCCAGGTAGCGAACGATACCTTCTCCCGTCGTGGGGAGATAGCTACCCCACGTGACCTCGAAATGCTCAATGGCCGCCCGATAGCTCTTGCGCGTGTTTTCCCGTGTGCCCGCCTGTAGGTAACGATTTGCCTTGTCCATCTTTCTTGACCTTGAAATCGCGTGTCTTTGGGCCCTGACCGGGCGACAAGGACGGCCAATGGGCCAGATCCACCATCTAGAAGCCATAAGGCTTTATTATTTGATCATAGAAATACGAATTTTGTGACTGTATTTTCAGGTATCTGTAATATGTAAATATGTAATACGTAGCGCACTACGAAATTGTAGGAGACGGCATGGCACGCGGCGGTATAAACAAGGCAATCGTCCAAATAGCGCGAGATGCGCTGATCGCTCGGGGTGTCAATCCCAGCCTCAACGCCGTGCGCGTCGAGCTTGGAAATACTGGCTCGATGACGACCATTGCCCGGTATTTAAGTGAACTCGGAAAAGGGGAGTCGCGCCCGAAGGAGCGCCGCGAACACTTGAGTGATCAACTCACCGGGCTTGTCAGCCAGTTGCTGGATCGAATTCTGGAAGAAGGTGCCGAAGAAGTATCTGGGGCGCGAGCCGAGCTCGAAAAACACCGAGCATCAGTGAATGAGCAGCTCGCGCAGGCTCAGGCTGCTTTGGTCGATCTACAGCGCCGGCACGATAGCCTTCAGGCCGCTTTAGACGTCCAGGCGAGCGAATTGAGTACGAGCCAAGGCAGTTTGCAGTCTGAGCTCACTCGCAACGCACGCCTGAGCCAGAGCTGCGCCGACCTTGAAGTTCGGGTACATGAGAAAGATGAGTGCATTCGCTCGCTCGAAGAAAAGCACTTGCATGCTCGTGAAGCACTTGAGCACTACCGCACAGCCGTGAAGGATCAGCGCGAACAAGAACAGCGCCGACATGAAAGCCAGCTTCAGCAGATCCAAGTGGAGCATCGTCAATTGCAGCAGACGCTTTCATTGAAACAAGACGAGCTCAGCCGCCTGAATCGGGACAACGAGCGCCTGCTGACCGACTCCCGCCAACAGGCCAAGGTCATGGCCACCCAAGACGACACCATCGCGCGGCTCACTGGAGAGATCAACGCATTGGCCATCGCGTCAGCTAGAGAGGAGGGGGCCAAAGAGCAGCTTATCGATCAGCTTGCCCGATCCCGCGAAGAGTCCACCTCCCTACGTGAATCCGTCAGCCAGGCCGATGCACGAGCCAAGAGTGCGCAGGTACTGCTGGAGACGACTCGGAGCGAGGTGAAACAGCTGCGACACGAACTGAAGCAACAACATGAAAACAATCCATCACGGAGTGACCGAGCAGATGATCAGCGCCAAGAGTGATTTGCATCGGGATGAATCACGCGTTGCTGGATTTCGGGATGCCCTCCAGCGGCTGAGGGAATATGCGATTGCGGGACATCTGCAGATATCAGGAAAGCGATGCTCTGCTGAGCTGTTTTCGAAGAGAGGGGCTGCTTCAAGCTTGCGCGGGAGTTAAGTCAACAATCACTTCGCGAGGGTGAAAGCGGGGCGCGCATGAGTGTCAGCGCATGGATTATTCCTATTTTTACATAGAATCAATGGGCAGGCACTCGTAAGTAATGGTTGCGGGGCATTGTAGTTTGGAGGCCGCGATGTCTCTTGAAAGCGTAAGGGTCAGTCAGTATCTGGACATTCCCGGATCTCCCCCCAACCTAGCGATACTCTGCTTGATGTGCCCAGCGTTCTCACCAATCTTTTCAAGCGCGACACGCGCGTTCTCACAAGCCTCAGATGACCCGCGCTGCTCCTCCAAAAGGACGAGTTCCATCAATGCGGCTTCGATCGCCAGTTGGTTTTCGTACAGCCTAGCCAGTACGTCAGGAAGGGAATACTGCTCGGCCATGGCTCAACTCCATTCGGATAAAGAACATAGCATAGCAGCGGGCTACTCGGGGGGGGAATGGTCAGTGGATGAGGGCGCAGTCAAGAAAGGAAAAGCTCAGCTCGAACGATGCCAGTGACGGTGCACTGTAGTCTTCGCCATCCCCAGCTTCCTTGCAATTTCAGCCTGCGAAAGGCGTTCATCTTTAAGTGCCCGGACAGTCTCTCGTGCCAAAAAGATCAGGGTGAGTATCCGTACCGGCATGTTCAATCCAGAGGAAGCGAAGTACGTCAATGGGTAGAACTGCCGTACCCCACGGATGACGTGCGTTTGATGACAAAGGCTGTGGTAGAAGCGGTGGATCGAGTGTTTCGCCCAGGCTTCAAGTACAGCAAAGCCGAGGTGCTCCTGGTTAACTTATGCCAAAAGGGCGAGTATACCGAGGATCTTTTTTCAACCTCACAGCCGCAAGCGTGTGAGAAGGTGATGGGCGTGTTGGATGCCATCAAGGCCAGATGTTCGCGGCTGATGGATCGGGTCGCACTTCTGGACGTCGCTTGGCATGAGCACCTTTGTATGGCTCAGCCCAAGTCGGGTTTGATATGCGAATAAAAATGCCCTGCAAGTAAAAGCGTGCAGGGCATTTCTCGTTCCCAGGTACTCATTGCTTAAGAGTACAAATTCAAGTGTGCATGTCCAGATTAGGGTACTACTACGACCTATCCCAAAAGCCTTTCTTGATGGTCAGAGAGCACTCGCGATTGGCTGGGCCGCCATGAATGTAAGCCCTAGACAGTCCTTGGTTGAAGGTTTCGCAGCCAATTTCAATCTGCACGCAGCCACTGCAGGAATTGCCGACATCCGTGCATATGGGGTCGAACGCGCAGTTGAAGGCGAACATGCTGGCGTCATCAAACCAAGGCAGGAGATAGTGCTGGAACAACGTCAGCAACCCGCCGGCGGTATAATTCTGGACGGACGACACATACAGGATGACCGACAAATCCATGGGTATCAGGTATTCCTGAATACTCTTGGAGTCATACCCAGTATGGCGGCGCGCAGTGAGCATGAGCGCATGGCTGATCGAATGTAGCAGGTTGAAAGGGGCACCTTCTTCGGGATTGCGCGCCGGGATTTCCCTCGCTGCTCTGCCAGGATGCATAGCCAGGACGTGGTAGTGGCTCAACAGGTACGCATGACTGCGGGCTTTGTCATTGAGTACCTCTTCATCAGGCGATTCGAGGTACGCCAAATCGATACACCAACGAAGCACCTTGCGAGGATCCAGTCGGATCCATAGAGCCTCTGTTTTCGCCGACATCGCGTAGATGGACGTTTTGCCTTTCATGCCCTCATCGACACGATCAGCAAAGGCGTTGAGCACTACAGGCGGAGCGTCAGGGTTGATTGAAGGGGCGCTTCTTTCCCGTGTGTACCCCAGCGTGGCCAAGACAACTCGAAGGTCAGGGATGTGCGTGATCGAATCGATCCCATAGCGTTCCTGTACACTCTGCCACTGACCGGCAAGCACGTCTTTTTGTGCGATATCTGTGGTTTCTTCGATCTCCTGCTCGATCGTTCTGCCCTGGACATCGTGGGGCAAGAAAACGGCTTCGAGCGTGCGCCGATTGCTGACCAGTTCGATTAGGGTGCTGGGTTCTGGAATCAAATTGCGTATGGCACTGAAACAGCCGGTTGATGTCGCGAGCTTTGCCTCAATCGTGGCTACCTCTTTTCGCGTTGAATCAAGCATCTGGGCCAAATCTTCGTCATCCTCGGCCATTACTTCATATTTCGCGATGCTGAGTCTTTTTCTCTCCAACTGCGTGCGCAGGGCGGCCTGATCGTTTGCATCGCTAATATTTGCTGAGAGCAACATGGAAAGTTTTTTTTCCAGCTCACGGCCAGACATCTTTTTCAGCAAAGCGAGCGCTATACCTTCGGCAACGTCTTGAGCCATGCCCTCGGCGCTTTCGTTTGATCCTTGCAAGCACTGCAAGAGGCTGGCAATCAGCTTGCCCCTGTCTTCGCTCAGCGCGATGTACTGGGTACTCTGGGCGTAGAAAGACTCACCGCTGGTGAGTGGTGTTCCACGCTTTTGAATTTCGGCACCAAACAAACCACTGCACGCGGGGCACTCGTCCTGATATGAGCCCGACAGCTTATCGCCGGTTTCCACATCAAAAAACGATGAGTGGAAAAACGAACCGGCATCTCGGTAGCCGATGCTGGTGGATCGACGAGCGGGGTGCGGAATGTGGACGGGGCTTGCGTAACCGCACCGATGCACCGAAACGTAAGGAAGCTGGATCATTTCTCCCGAGCAACCTCTGCGCTTGCAAGGGATGAAGCTCCTGCCATTGTGCTCTCTGATCCGGGACTGCATTTTGGAAAGCGTCCGGTCATCTGGCTCGCGGGCGTCGTAAAAATCAAGCACTTTGCAACGCCTGCAGGTGAGAATCAGTGGTGCAGGGGAGACAAAAATTTCAGATGGAGATTGGATTTCCAGACGCTTCTTTTCTGCGGCGGTCAAAAAAGTTGGGTCGACCTCGCCACCGGCGCTTTCCCAGTCATGTACGAATGTCAGGACAGCTTCGCGCAACTGTTGCTTATCAACCCCTTCCAGCGCTGACCCACTATTGTTGAGAATACCCATGACGCGACCGTACGCTTGGTTGCGAAGGCGCATGTAGGCTCCAGGGAGGAAGGCTTCCCTGAAAAGGCGGCTGCGACTCACATATTCCTTGTCCATTTTTCCTTCCTCACCTGGCTATTGCCATGAATACTTGATCAGCCGCACTGTTGACTGGCTTGATCACAATCTGGTTTTCGATGTCGCGAAACGAGCGAAATGGGGCATACCCGAAGATGTCACCCAGTGCTTCGCTCAACGTCTGTTCGTTCTTGCTTCCCGGCCACCGCTCTAATTCAAAAAACGCGTTGTCGACACGGGTCATCAATGCGGTGTCAAACCCGGCGATCACTCGCGAGTCAAACGTATTGCTCAGCGCTGCCGGGATGCGCAGCGCATTGATCACGACAGTTTTGATTTCTGCTGCAGCGGCCTTTCCCATGTCGCTTCGCAGTAGCGTGACAAGGTCGGTCACCCTGTGGCTCAGGTCGCCTCCCCATCTTTGCTGCGGGGCCCAGTTGAGCAGTACTGCCGACATGACCCCGGGTAGCGTGCGGTCGATGATGTTAGGAGCGAATCTGTTGATCGGAACCGAGTCAACCAGGCGATCAAGGAACGTGTGGTAGTCGCCAAAGTTCATGAAAACACCAGACTCAAACAGCTGATGTGATGAAAGCACGCAGAGCACGATGCCCGGATGAACGCGGCCACTTCGAGCGGAGGCCTGGATGTATTCCGCCGTCGATTTTGGCCAGCCAGCGACGATCATGAAGTTTAATTCCGCGATGTCGACTCCGTGCGACACAACGCTGGTGGCAATGATGTGTCGGCAGGTGTCATCAGCATCCTTGGTTTCGACATGACGAATTGCGTCTAGGATCATGTCCAGGCGGGTTTCGCCATCCAGCAACCGAGCTTTACGCTCCAAATTGGTCTTGCTGTTGACCTCCTCCATGTACCGCATGATTTCGGTGATGCTGCGTTTGCTGTTGGCATACACCAGGTCGGTGTTCAGGTTTTTCTCGATGTAACGAAGGGCATCCTGATTCTGGCCATTGGTTATGCCGATTGCCTTGAGCAGTTGTGCATCACCGTTTGCAAGCTTGCCTCGCCAGTCATCTACCTGATCCAGGAAGCGAGAACTGGCTTCCGCCACCGCTTTCATGGCAACACGGCCACGACCGATGGGGAGAATCCCTGCAAACCAGCGACGAATCAGGTGTGAGCCTGTCTCGTCATCCTTCGCTTTGCGAGCATAGAAGGACTCGCCCTGGTTGACGCCGGGGGCAGGGAAGCGAACGGCGTTGCGCAGGTACAGGTGATGGATGTGGTCTTCGAAATCCTTGATGGTGGCTGTTGCCGAGAGCACTTTGGGCGCACGCCCGCCGTGACTGATCTGCAGGGTGCTGAGCAAGGTCTCGTAATGAGCGTCAAAGTTGCCAAGGGATTCGCGAAGCAAGTGCAGCTCATCCTGAACCAGCAGCGAGAAACCTGGGTCTTTCATGGGGGAGGTGGGCACCACTCTGACCACGCTAGTGCGGGTATTGTTACCGCAGTCGAGGGCCTCCCATTTCTCGCTTCGTTGCTCGATGCGACGATGTTCACATTTGGATCTTTGAGAGAAACCGTGCTCAGGGCAGAAGTAACGCGCCCCGCCAAAGAAGTTCACAAAACGATGGTTATGGCCTATGACGGCGAGCTTATCCACTGTGCCCACAAGCACAGAAGGCAGATACCGGTAGCATTCTTCGTCTGAGACGTAGATACCAATCTCCCCCTGGATACCCTGTCCATGTTCTCCTGGATCGGCTTCGCAGTTCGACCAGCATCCGGGGTTGCTACAGACATGCTTGATCCGCGCGCGAGCCATATCGGTCGCAACGCTGATGGAGCCGGCGGTTCCGCAATAAGGGCAATCGGAGATGAACTGGTAGGACTTAAGGCGCTCGTCGCTGAAAGATGGCAGGAAGCCTTTCTGGACGTCTTCGCCATAAGTGCTGCTGACCCGGTTTGGCGTGCCTTCACCTGTGTAATAGCCAATCGTGAATGGCCATCCGCCAAGACACTCACGGTGACGCAGGATGTTGGTCTGGGCGAGCACGAAGGAAAGCCGCTGGAATTGCTGAACGGACAACATCCGCAATGGAAATCTGAGCCAGGCAGTCGTGCCGTAATCGCGTCCCTTAAGCCGACCATAGAGCAACGCCATGCTGATGATACCGAGGTACGCCTCGGTCTTGCCGCCGCCCGTGGCGAACCATAGTACGTCTGCTGTTTCCATGCTGCCTCGGAGTTCAGCCGAGGTGGCATGCCGTTCGTAGATCGATCGTATCTGCGAGAGAATGAAACCGAGTTGGAACAAGTGCCATCCGGTAAACCTTTTCCCCTGAATCTTGATGGCGGCGCCCATTGCTTCGTTCATCCATTGGAAACATTGACGCAGGTCGTCATGTTTGCGCAGAAGCTCAACACCGTCGCGGATCCGGCTGGTTTCCTCCTGAAAGGCATTGCGGTCAGCAATAGCAACATCCTTATCTGCCATCAGCCCTGCTGATTCCAATGCACTGATACGACTTGCCCATTCGCCGAGGTAGCTCTCTTGCGTTTTCAGCAAGCTGTCGCAAACCAGGAGTGGATCGCGGGCAAGCATTTCATAGCTCGGGGCTGAGTCCATTCCAACTTCGGCAGGCGATGGAGCATCAACCCGGGGCTGAGCGTAGGTAGGCATTCCATCCGTCATGAACAGCTTATTTTCTACCTCAACGACCGCGCAGCTGATGCCGTAGCCAGGAAGGCCGTCATTATCGCGGTAGCGGTATTCTTCCGGCTGCAGACGATGGGGCACCTTATAGTTCTCGCCAGCAACGAGTTTGGTGACCAGGCGGGCATCCAATAGGTATGGGGAGTCGACGCCAAAGACTCGGGCATGCTCGGTGGTCGTCTGGTTTTCCAGAAACACTTCTAGCAGGAAGCTACCTTGAGCGTTCGTACCGAATGCTGATGGGGTAGGGCGAAGGCGTGCACGCAGGTTTATCGCATAGTTGAGGAGCGTATTTTGGTCGCTGACGATCTGCTCATGAACGGTGCGGTTGAGGCTCGTCTGATCGGCCAGAGCAGTGTCGCTCCAGTTGTAACCGAATTTCGCGTTGCCATTCGCATTCGTGTGACAGCGCCGCATGACCCGAGGATCGCTAACCCATCGTTGCTGTTCCGCCTTCAGCACAGCTTCGATCGCAGCTTTTCCTGAGACCCACTCGTTGGGCTTGTGGGAGTCAAGATCAAGCATGATAGATGAGAAACACACCGTGTAGCGCTTGTACGCTATGGGCAGAACTTGGCCTCTTTTTGGTGAACCGGCATCAAGCACCAGGTTTTCTTCCACGCTGCGTAAGTCAGGAATGTAGCGATGCACGACATCGAATTGACCGCTTAGCTCACATTTGATCCAACCTTCCTTATCGGGAGAGACCAAGAGCACGATGCCAATTGAGTTTGGAGGTTGCGGGCCTGTATAGGCGGGGTCGGGCGCTGCGCCCAGGCAGCCAACCAGGCTGATGCGGTTGGGTTCGATGCCGTCATACAGTTTGCCGTCTTGTGGCAGTACATCCACGTCCTTGTCACTCAGTCGCAGGCGCATCTCTTCAAGAAATGCAGCCGTCAGGCCCATTTCTTCTCGGTAGTTGAGAGCCATGGTTCGTCCTTAAGATTGTGTGGTTTCCAGATGTTTGCCGGCGTGATGGATGACGAGAACCTTATCATCTGCATCCCAGTCGAAGTGAATACGCAATGTGCGTGACGGATCGCGGGCGTTCCCCAGGCAGAAGTGCCTGTTCATGTTCGCGGGCTTACCCTTGTATTTGCGGTTGTCTGCGTACATACCCATTGTCACTGGGGACATTTTGGGTTCGAAGTCGATGCTCTCCAGCTTAAAGTGCTCAAGCACCTCATGGAGTCGACCCGCTTTCTCACTGTAGTGGTCGTATAACTTTGTGGCCATCAGTGAAAGGCAAGCCCGGAATTTTCCATGGTCACGGTACACCGAGTCGCGCAGGGACTTGAGAGCCGGAGTGGTCATGTGGATACGCCCAGGATGTGTGTCCGCAACCCCATTGACGATGTCGATCAAGCCCTCCTCTTTTGACGAAATGACCTGCTTGGTGGCCGTCCGGATCGACTTCACCACCGATACTTCGATCATGTCGTCGAAGGCCCATCCGTCCATCGTCAACTGGCCTATCTCGACGGTGGTAGCACCTGCAGCTCTTTCCAGGATGGCTCGGCGAAGCTGGTTGCCAATCTGCTGATGAGCGATTCGTACCTGCTCGATGGCATTGGCTACGTAGAGTGCCGCTCTCTCGGGATTTTTGGCACCGGAAAGACGAGCAAACACGGTGACCGCCGCTCGGTCACGGGGGCCATATACCTTGTGACGATACCAGTTGCCCACCGTCGCATCGCACACACTCACCTTTTCCTTGCGCAACTGGGTTTGCACCTGGGCCACCGTCAGTTGTGCGGAGACGGTATCGACCATCGTTCTCCAGCGGTTGGCGGCTCTGAGGAACTGCTGCATGCCCTCTGAAAGAGCCACCATCTCGAAGAGCTTTTCTTGAGTGGCGATACGCTCGTCAGTGTGTCGGAGCAGGATGATCTGATCACCTTCAGTCAGTTCATCGGCAGGCGTTGGGTGAATTTCTTCCTCTCGAAGCACGAGCACTGGACGGGTCTTGCTCCAGGGCAGCTCTGCCTTCGCCTCTTCGAGGCAGATCCAGACAAGATCCTGAACCAAGGACTCGCCGCTCTGCACAGAGGCCATAGGTTCGACGGGCTGCTCCATCAGCAGATCGAGCCAATTATTGAACTCCATTGCCAGCGGAATAGAGACCGCACGTTCTTTTGCCGGATACAGACTGCAATCGGGGAGGGTGAACGTTTCCAGGGCCAAGGACGGCTGCAGCGTATCGATATCGTCGCATCGACGATCATTCCAGCCGAGCTGCCAGTGAGTCAGCTTGTCACCATCGATACGGCTTTGAACGCCATGCTTAGACCACCATAAATGAAGCATGCGCTCTACGAAGGGCCTCTCATATTCGTAGGCTGGGATAGTCAGACGGCGACATGGGGTAGCTAACCAGTGCTGCCGATTAGGCCATAGCATTCCTACGATGACGACTTCTTCGACTACCCCAGAGAACTGTCGATAGGCTTTCACGCCATCCATCGCGGTGATTTGAATGGTCTCGTTCCAGCCTTCGTCGAGTTCATTGTCGAACCAATGTTCCAAGGCTGCTACTTCATGGGGGCTGCCACACAGCACCAACGTATCAGTCTTGTTCGCGCATGAATCCTTAAGGTGTTTTAGCAGCCATCTAGCCTTGCCTGTGATGGACTGCATAAGCAATTGGTGCCAGTCCCTTAACTGCTGAATCAGGTTGCGTGAAGCCACATCTGACTCCCCGAACAGGCAGCTTCCTTTGTCGGCAATTTGCAGCCATCGCTCCAAGCAACGAATAGGGAAAAGACCCGGGCGAGTCGCTGCCTGTAATGTCGTCTCCAAGTAGGGAAGGGGGAGGCACAACTCGTTGAGGCTGCGAAAAACCTTGCCGATGATGGCCAAGCGTTCCTTCAGCACGAAATCCTTTCGATCCAGCTCGCGTCGTAAATCGAAGAACCGATCAGCGATCAGTCCCAGCTCTGAGTTGGCCCTTCGATCCTGGATCACCGTCAGTTTGAACCGGGAGTCGGATCCTGCAGGTGAAGTCAACAAAGCTGTATCGCCAAGTCGCATCACCCATAGATGGCTACGAGTTCCGTTCGAGCGGATCCTGTCCAGAGATTCGCTGTCACCCAGCGAGAGCAACGTGATTCGAGGTACCTCAGGGAAACTCTCTGACAGTGCGCTATCCACGGCAGCGAAGTTTTCATTTCCTCCAAGCGTACCATCTATGACGAGAACGAAAGGCTTGCTTGCTTTGCTGATCGCTTCAACCAGCTCCATTACGTCCGTGGAGCCATCCACAACTAGCGTTTGGGAGGCGGATGCCTTGTTGCGCTTGAGGTCAGACGCTCGCAGTACGCGAGTACGCAAGGCCTTTACACGCGAGAGATCGTGGAAACCGTTACGGGGCCGGGAGATAAATACGATGTCCGGACACTGCTCCATGTTGCCCGGATTGAGCCAAGGCGAACGTATCCCCCCTTGCAGTGAATCCAGCCGGATCCGTTGCAGATATACCATCAGTCGGGTGATACCTTCCCCACCCATCAATGGCAGCGCAATCGCCACTGACTGACCGTATTTCAGAGCCCGTCCCGCCACCGCGAAACTTGTGCATTCGGCTACATCAGGAGCGGTCAAATTGATTGATGACCACGCTTCTGAGTTGGGGTGGAGTAGTTCACTAGCGGGAACTGCTCCCCACGCACCCTGCATCACCTGCACCCAGCCAGATTGACCTGTTGTTTGCTGGGTCATGATTAGGCCTTGGCCTCTTGAGGCGCCCTGCTGAGCAGGGCAGCCTTAATGCTTTCAGGAATGCGATAGAAATTTTTCTTAGCCACTCTGCAAGGAACGATGAGGCGCAAGCGGGTCAACCAACGAAGTGCCTGCTGTGGATCGACATCCCCATAGTCATCCATGAGCTGCAACTCAATATCTTCTTCATCGAAGCGCTCTTGCTCACACAGCGCGCTCAGCACTTGCCGCCCCCAGCTCACAGCGGTTACGCCGGTCTTTCCGAGGAACTCTTCCATGCTCTTGGGCTTGGCTTGAAGCACAGATGTGTAGGCCGCACCGAAGCCGCTCACCTTGACTACATCGGATTTCTTTTTCTTGGCAGCCAACAGCCTGTCCAAGGAGAAGTACCATCCCTGGCTATAGCTTTCCAAGGTGTTGGTCGATGTTGAAGTGTTCTCAAGGTTTAGCTTGTTCAGCAGGTGCGCCATTGCGGTCTTCTTCCAGACATCCAAGGCGATGAAGGGCTGCATGGTTTCTCGGCCTTGGGTGAGCTGAGGATTAGATTCCCACTGCCACAGGGCTCGCGGCGACATGAGGAAAATGACCCGAACGCGGTTGCGTTTGGCGTTGGTGTTCAGTCGTGCTTCGTGTGCAACGTCAAGCAGATCCAACGTCAGACTGATCGGTTGTTCACCTGTAATCTCAACGAAGAACATGATGTTCTTGCGAAGCGACTGAACACCAATGACACTCTCGACCAACAGCTTCTTGAACTCACTGGCTGAGCCGAGATCGGTGTCTCTTTTGTGAGCTGGAACGTAGCGGCCAGAGCTCTGGTTGGTGGTCAGGACAGGCTCCTCTTCCCCAATTGCCAGGAGAGACTCAAGCATCCACTGAGGATCCAGCCCCAAGGCCTCCGACCCTGTGATGATGCCGACGGAGTAGTTTGAAGAGCGCGCCTCAATGGCACCAAATGTAGGCTTTTCACGCACCTCTTCGCTGATGAGCAATTTCTCGTCTCGCAGCGTAAGCGGGGATGGGCGTGTAGCGTTAACCGGATATGCGTGCGCGGACAATGGGTCGTTCTCATTGATCGCATCTACTGCAGCCAGCAGTTTGTCTTCGATGTTCTGTTGGCCGCCCACCAAGTTCATGATATTGGTATTGCGCAGAGCGTATTCCTTGCCGCCCTCGGTGCGCCGCATGTACTGAAGTACGCCTAGGCCGCACAGCTCATCCAGAAACGCTTCAAACTGCGCATCGGTCATCGGCTCGAAGATATGCGGAGCCCACTCCTGGACAATGAGTTTCGCACGGCTGGGAGAGAAGCTGCTGGTGCTTTGCGAGATCAGGCTGTAGGCAATCAACTTGTAACGCAGGTCAAGGTTCAGCGTGATGTCAAAGCGGTCGCAGATGAGCTGTCGAATGTTCGGATCCTTTCGAATCTGCTCGATGTCTTCAGCGGTGATGGTGACCGATCCCACGCGACGGTTGTGACGTGCATTCAGGGTCTGGATCAGTTCATGGCAGACAATGTGAATCAGGCCGGGATGGCGGTTTGTTTCGACAAGAATCCTGTTCATGAGCAAGGGAGACTCGAACTCATAACCCAAATGCCCCAGTGGTTCGCGAATGAGCTGAAGCGCTTCTGCAGGGCTCATGATCGAGACCTGAATAGCACTGCCGAGCTGGTGCAGCGGGTAGTTCGGGGCGTCAGCGAACCGGCGTACGTTCTCCAGACCCGCAATTACGACCTTGAACCGGCCATTGCTGTTGTTCACTAAGCCACTGAGCTCACGGAAAATGCGGAAGCCGTTCGCAGCATCAAGTCCCAGAATCGGATCAATTTCGTCGAGACAAACCATAAGCGCATCTGGGTTGTCTTTGGAAAAATAATCCCGCAGCTCATCGACCATCCCATCAGCGTCTGAGGGGGGCGAATTTTTGACCAAACCGCTCGTGACGGCAGCGTGGTGAATCATCTGCCAAACCCGATTCCGGTGTTTTTCGAGCTCATTGCCAGAAAGGTTGGCGCGATCCAGGTCTCCATCCATTTGGTACAAGAAGGCATGGTGACGAAGCTCAGGGTTGTGGAACAAACGCCGTGTTTCGTTGAGCAGCGTTGTTTTACCCAGTTGTCTGCCACCAAAGATCATGGCTGCACCGTTACGCATGGTGGTCAGCGATTTAATGTCTTTCTGGCGCCCATAGCGCATTTCCGGTGGCGCCGGCTGCATCTGGTTGCCGGTGTACGGGTTACTGAACGTCCATGGCAAGCTTAGTTGCAGGAAGGTCTTGAGCCGTTGGTGATCCGGTACGTTGAGACCAGCCAACATGGTCATCAGGACGGGATCGACATGGAGTAGCGCATGTTTCTGCTGTTTTGAAAACTTGGCCAACTCGTTGCGCTCATCGTTCGAAAGCTCTTTTGCCGATATCAACACCGTACGTTCGTGCAGGAACTGGGTCTGCTCGGTCAGCAGTGTGCGAAGCTCAGTGAGCGTCCACTCGCCGTTGGCAATCAATACGTTGAGGGCCTGCTCTTCAGATTTTTGGTTGAAGAACACGATCCCACGCCCCGTATCATGCCGTCTCACGTTCAAGGTGAGGTGGGCAATGTGGCTTCGCGAGGAGAAGGCGGTACGCTGCGAGGTCGCATTACTAAAGAAGGGTGTCGCGGCCTCAAGACCTAAGGCATATAGAATGCGTACCAGCTCTTCGTAGGTTGCTTTGTCCAATGACTTGACGCGGCGGCGCAGGCTGATCAGATCCTCGATGGCCAGTTTGTAGTAGGCAGGCAAGGTGTCCAAAGACAAACCTTTCAAGCTTGCGCTGGAAACATGGCGGATCACTTCACGAGGATTGCGATTCTGACTCAGCATTGAATGGAGCTGTGGTTCAAGCAGGAGAAAGCGCTTGAGCAGCTCAGTACCAGATTCGGTCTCGCTTTGCAGCGCCTCGCCTTTGTCCAACGAGTGCTTGAGATGTTCAAGCATCTCCTCGGCGACGGTCGTGTCATGTGTATTGAGCGCCGAGCGGATCTGTTCCTGCCACACTGCGGGTACCCAATCCACCCCGCGATCAACCAAAGCTTGGTTAACGAGTGAATCCAGGGATGCCTCAAGCTCCTGCTTCTTGGTCGTGAACTTGGTTACGATGCTTGACTCAAGGGTGTCTAAGCTGTGGTGAATCTCGCCAATGTCATCCAGCGCCTTGAGGCTTTTGAGTTGATCCTGAAGGTGCTCAAGCTCGCCACGCAGTTGGTAATGTCGTTCATCGTCGATCAGCGAGGCGATGTTCGCGTTATCCAGCAACCCCCTTATCTGATCGCTTCGCAGGTTGCATTGGCGAACATCTTCCAAGAACGAGCGCTTGATCGCTTCGATGTTCTCCGCCATTGAGCCCTTGTGGACGTCTTCATGGTTGAGGGTCAGAAGCAGTGCATGACGGAAGTTCTTACGTTCCAGCGCTTGATCGGCAAGTTCCAGATCGCTGACGCCCTTTTCAAGCAGGCTCGTCAAAAGGGCCAATTGATGATGAGGATTGTCGTCTGGCGAGGTGGCCAGCCATTCCGAAGGCCACTGAAGCCAGCCATTGATTCGGGAGATCTCCCAAATCGTTTCTTCATGTCGCTCTGCCACTTTGTTGATACGTTGGAGTACACTGATGGCGAGTAGTAAGCCGGCTTGCTGCTCTGGATCTTCGGTGTTCTGGAGGCGCTGCTCTAGGTGCGCGGACGCCGCAGTAAGCATCGTAAGGAAGCGTGGGGCGAACTTACTGACTTCGCTGGTGCGTCGACCCAGCAGGCTATGCCCTTCGACCCACCGATCGGCGACGTCAACGATCTCGTCAATTGACCTTAGGAACCAATTTTTAGCGTTGCCTTCGATCTGCGGAGCGGAGGTGCTTTCGTTCATCATCTTGTGAATTTCAGCCGTCATCAGCCGAGACTGCTCATCCTTGTCTCGATACAGATCGGCAAACGCACGCACGTCGTCTATCCGTGAAGCATCGTCTCTGGTGATACTCTTGTAGGTGAGATCAAAGTCTTCACGTGCCAAACATTCCTTCATGGCTTTGCGAGCCGGAGCCCATCCGGTCTGTTTGTTCAAAATACGGTCTTGCCACTCAACAAGACGGGCGGCGAGTTTGTCACGCGCCTCTTTGTCGTTGCTTGTGGGTTGCTCACGCAGGGTATCCACATCCAGACGAGTATTGTGGCTGGAGAAACTGACCACTTCTTCGATCAACCGGGACACCGGGCCATCGAAGTTGCCGAGGACAGAGCCGAGCAAGCGTGGCGCGTTGGTCATCATTCCGAAGAACAACGTGGGCTGAAGTGTAGCGGCGAACACCAGGTAGGGAACAACACGTCCACCTGGGCGTCGATAAATCCAGCTTTCAATGATCTCCGAGGACAGCTGATGCAGGTTCTGCTGAACCCGGGTTACGGTCGCAGAGTCACCACGCCAAACGTGCATGCCATGGTATGCCGCCTGAACCAGTGGCAGCGACAACAGATCACCCGCAAGGCCCATTCGACCTGCAATTTCCAGCGTCTTGCTGGCCAGTGGAAGCTGCCCGCGTTTCAACCAAAGCAATGCGATGTTTTCTACTGCAATCGCGGGAACGACATCCATCGTCTGCTGACAATGCTCCAGCCGCTCTAGGGTTTCCCTTGGCTTGTTGAAGAATCGAGAGACATTGACTTCATCTTCCGACGCTTCCTGCATAGTTGACTCATCAGCTACATCGTTCTCGATACTGGTGAGAGTCGGATCTGAAGCTGCGTCTTGTCTCTCAACCGGATCAACAAAATTGACGGAGGGCTCAAGCGCTATGTTGATTTCAGGCTCGGGAAGAGATGCTGGCTCTGAGGCAGCCTCGGGAGCAGCCATTTGTTGTGGCTCGTCAGCGGTCGGAGGCTCTTCATCGCCTGCGTCAGCTTCATCCGCGCCTAAACCAACCACAGAGGCCGGCGATATATCACCAACAGGGGTTTTACTTTGTGTACCAAGAGGATTGGGAAGGGGCGGAGTAGCCAGATCAGCAGATGACGTTCGTGACCAGGCCGTAAAGGCAGCCTTGGTGGAGGGGTGATAAGCGTCCGGTGTCAGATCAATTTCTTGCCCGTCTGCCGAGAGTGAATCAAGCCGGTACCCGGGTGGCAGCAACAGGTCACATCCTTGCTGCTCCACCTCTTGGTGCAGCCTATTGCTCTTGACGCGAGACTCTTCTGCCTCGGTAATGCTGCTGCGCAATTCACCTTTTTCACGAAAATTGGCAACCTTGAGTTTCTCGTTGAAACCAGCCAAGTCGTTCTCGATTTGGACGCACTGCGCTTGAGCTTGCTCAAGACGGGTCTTGAGTTCTACCGATTCTACTTCACGCTCGTCGGTCAAATCAGCCAAGAAAGTTTCCGGTACCTCATCCTGCAAACGCTCGTTGAAGAACTCCAGCCAGGCCGTTTTAAAGGCCATTAGAAACTCTTCGTCATCGAAATTCTGCAGTGACAGCTCACGACCAATTTTGATCAGAACGTCGATGCACTCGCCAAGTATTTTGCGAACCGTATCATCGCTGAGTGAGTATTCCTCCTTCAGACGAGGAAGGTTTGAGGAGATCAGCGCCTCGATTTGCTCGGCATAGTGAAGGTTGCCTGAATCAGTTTTTGCCTGCTCGGCTAACTGAAACAGCTCAGCATAGAGGGCATACAGACTCAAGGGTGCGGCGGGGGGTATTGATGCAGTCGGCGGCTCGACGGGTGTCGCTGTCTGACCTGGCTGCTCTACCGAGTCTATCACGCCAACCCGTCTGGCCTTCCTCTCGTCCTCCAGCATCGTGGAGTAGTACCCCATCAGCTCAGGTTGGCACGTCAAGAAAATACCCAGTAGCTCGTGGCCGAAAGGCGTGGCCATGGCATAGACGCCATCTGCCAGCGTTCGACGCTCTTCGTTGTCGAGCTCGTTCCAGCTCGCCAATCGATCGAACAGGATCCCCACCATTCCACCTAACTGATCGACGTACGTGCGACTCTTAATGAAGTCCTTTAGTCCGGTTTCCCAGTTCTTCCCGCTATCAACCCAATCAAGCCGTTTTTCGAGCATGGTGCTCAAAGTGTCTTGGTCTTCCTGAGTCAGCTCACCGAAACGCTGCGCCGCTGCGCCTTTGAGTTCGTGCCAGGTCGGGTCTATGTCGTTCATGACAACTCGTTCCCAGCTGCGGTATCCGTCAATTCTTTTCGACTTTTTGAGCAAGCGCTGCTGGAGGTTGAACAAGTCCTTGAGTAGGAGCTTCAGACGACCAATGGAGGTCTTTTGAAAGTCCATTACTCGAAATCCGGGTTTCACGTTCGCCTGCTCGATCCGGCGAAGAGATCTGGACATGCCGATCATCCGTTCCAGCACGGAAGTATCGAGCACACCAGTTTCGGGACATAACATGGTGCGGTCTGGAAAACCGACCCCATCGGCAGAAAATTGCTCAATAAGGGATTGGTCGACGAAATCGATGCAAATCAGATTTGGCATTTGATATCCATATCAGACTAGGTGGGGAAAGCTCGCCAGAGCAAACCTCTCTCCAAACGGGTAAAACATCCCATCGGAAGGAGGCATTCCACGCCGCCTGCGCGGCAGTTGAATGACGAAGCGTAGTAGCCCAAAGCTACTACACCAGGGATTTTCCGGCTAGCCAGACAGTGGGCCATTCGTCCGTGAAATTTCGAGAGCCGTGATTTATCCCTGAGTTTATCCCTGAGTCATTAGACACTAGAAGAGCGCCTTTCGCCGAGCTCAGCCACCGTGACCGGCAGAGACCGGCCAAGCGGTTATTTTCAGCAGACATGAACAGCCAATGCTGGAGGGATGAACCTGAGAGCTAGAGACGATTTAATCGAGAGGTTGGCTAAACTCTCCGGTGATACGCCAAGTGGTGCTTTCGTGCTCCTCGAATGTCCCTCCCAATTCGAATGATCCTTTGGTCAGACTCGCGATGAGTTTGGCGTTCACGCCAAAATCATCCGAATAACTAATTGTTAGATCGAAGTCCTCAAGTCCGCAGTCGATTCGATCTCTGGCAATTTGCTGCCACACGGGCTCGTGAGGAAACCACACAAGATTATCGGGGATTTTTGGCGCGTCGTGCCCCTTCAACGTGGCCACAAACAGAAGGCGTTCATCGGCCTTATTTGAGGATGAAAAGCCTGCCGAACCTTGCGCGTTTGCCTCGGGTACGCTCGCTGAAAAATCAACACCAAAGCCACGCGCCCATCCTTTTTCGTGCTCGACTCTTATTTTTTTGGCGCCTAAGGATGTAAGCAGGCGAATGGCCTCGGCGAATTTATGTTCGAAGGCTTTTCGATGAAAACTGGCGACTGGATAGTAAAGGGTCGAGGAGGAGGGGTGCCGGACGTAAACCAGTTTTCGTCTTGGATGTCCTGGGGGGAAGGAGAATAAGGCCGATGCCTCTGTCGTAATTATTGCGATTTCGTCAGGTACAGATTGAATCGTGTTCGCTACGTTTTCCGCTGCCCGGAATGCTAAAGCGTTTGCCCAATTCCATGGATACTTCTCATTGAAGAGCATTTCTCGGGTTTCGCGTAGGCTGCGTGCTACCGAGCCTTCCCGGCCTTGCTCCCCGTCTTCAGAAACGACGATTAACTGGTGATTGAGATCCGTCTTCATATACAAGGGCCATCCATAAGGGGTATCAATCAATTCATGATGCATTAGCACGCTTAGCGTGCGCCAGCAGTTCTGCTGCAAGTAATTGGAGGCAGCTATGGTTACGGTTTCGCTTTCGACAGACTTTACGGCGTCCGAAGGGAAGAAGCCCTGACTTAGCTTGGTTTGTATTGCCTGTGTGATCCCCAGCGACAAAGACAACCTCACGACGCCAGGCGTCATCGAGGTACGAGTGAAAGCAGACGTAGCTACGCAATCATCCGAATCCCGGCGTGAGCGTTACGGGCTGGTTTTCGGAATGTTTGCGGCTGATTTGGGTGGTTATTTGGCGGCCACACGCCAAGGTATCGCGGCGGGTCTGACCGCTGCAGTCCTTCCTTCGCTACGCAACTGCCGGACTGATCATGCTTGCCTGGCTCTTGCGCCATCAGCCTCAGCGTTTTGCCGGGATAAGCTGGGTTAAGGGGGGCCGTTCTTGCGCTCCTGGCATGCCCGCCCTTCGTACTGGTGAGTGCATCTGGGTGCTGGACACCACGACGGGAGAGCCGTTGGAAAAGAGTTTCGGGCTTGCGCATTTCGATGAGTTGGCTCATCTTGAGGCATGGGCCAAAACTCACCCAACTCACTTGGCAATCTTCGGTGGCTTTATGCGGTACGTGCGAACACTGGAGTTCCAGATCGCACTGCGTTTGTACCATGAGGTGTCAGTGATCTCTGCCGATGCCCAGTGTTTCGAGTACATCAACTGCCACCCCGGCAGTGGGATGCTGGGATCATGATGTTTGGCTTCAAAAGGCTTCACCTCACTGCAGTGCAGTAGTAGCTACCGCTTTTATACCCATTGGAAGTGAACGCACGAGCCACCGGTACGATCAACGTCCGGAATCGTTAGCTTTGCGCTGATGCCAGATGCACAGGTATCAGTTATTTTTTCTGGTGTTTGGTAAAGTCAGCTGATGTGTTTCCAAATATCACTAATCAAGGACGATCTGACCCAGATTATCCTAGGCTTGCTAAGAAAATCAGACCTTGTTCAAGAGGGAGCGAAAATGTCTGTAAGTTTAAATCTTGTGATCTACAAGCAAGAGAATGGAGTTCTAATCGAGGAAGGTCTCAAAACGGTGCGATGTGAAGAGATATCACAGTCGCTTCTGGAGGTTATTGCGAACTCATTCCCTACAAAAGAGACTACGGTCTATTTTGACAGGGAACTAGAGGAAAGCTTTGATATTCAATACTTCGACAATTCAGATGTAGCCAGCATCATTAAGTTCCTACATGAGTTGTTTCATAAGCTCTTGAGCCATGAAAATAAAACACTCAACTCTATTGATATTAAGGTAAGTGAGCAACCGGACGATACCGAAGAACTAGTCACCTGTATTTTACCTAACCAAAGCGAGCCAGATCCGACTGGACGGTCGATTACTCGATTTCGCATCTTGACTGGGATAATTGGTGTTTTTTCAGACAAACAAAATATGCTTGCCGATGAGGCTGGCGCTTTCATAAAGATAGGGTGAGCTTTATGTCCTCCACAGAAAGTGAAGAAACCCCTAAAGCTGCCGAAAGCACCACAAGCCAGGCGGTCGCACCTCAAAAATCAACTTCTACCGGTGAAATTGCTAGAAAGGCTGAGCACAGATATCTTTCCGCTTTAGCGATATACGCTGGGAATACCAGTAGTTTAGAGATAACTCGCCCAACCATCACAAATTGCCCGATGGGGGGCACGATCTCAATGTCAGAGGCACTACCGATGAGGTTAAAGATCTTGTAAGCAATTTGACCCAGACCCCTTTTGAAGAGTTGAGTTTTCTAGATGGCAGCGCTGTAGACGGGAATCTCAAAGTCAGGATCGATGTGAAAAGTGGAAAAACAATTTCTGGCGATACGATTGACAATCATGTTTCGAACTCAACAAGAAGCCCTGACTGTCAAGTGAATCTGCTAGCCTTGACGAACCCAAACTATCAGATAACCAAGGAGGCGCATAAAAAGCTGGATGTTCAAAAGCCACTTTTCCAAGAAATCGGAACGCTAATTGGTATCGCTCCACTTGAAGGCTTAGAGCGAATAGAGGACATAAACAAATCCCAGGAAGCAACTACGAATAGCGATGAGAGCGCTCCAGGCGGCAATAAGACACTATAAAATTTACTGTGGTCGTGATGTTTTCAGCGATGAATCCCTTGAGTGGTGGTGGTCGATTGGCCAACGTGAGGGTGAAGCGCGATTCCTCGCTGATGAAGTTATACGAGCGTTGTTGCCCCGGGGCTGATAGCGGTTTCTAAGAAGTCCCCTAAAAACTGATATCAGCCCCGAGTTTTCTTTCAGGTCTGTTTAGTACCGCCAAAGAAACTGCTGGATTCGCTCCCCGCTTTGATCGCAAAAAAAGTCTTTTGCAGCGGCATTTTTCACCACAATCCCACTAACCATGAAAATCCCGATCGGCTGCTTCCTGAGCAAGCTGCATCTCATGGGTTACCACCAGCATGGTCATTCCCGCATCGGCTAGATTTCGCATGACCATGAGCACTTCATCGCAACTCCGGGTCAAGTGCCGACGTAGGCTCGTCAAAGAAAATCACCTCCGGATCCAGCGACAAGCCACGCGCAATGGCCACGCGTTGCATTTGTCCGCCTGATAGCCGTGCCGGGTAAACGCGACATCCAATGCCATGTTTCTTGTCAAACCTCCTGTAATCCTTTTGATGGCCCCAAACGCTACAGCGTCCGACATCAAGGGCTTGATGTGCTGAAAGCGCTCTGGCACGCCCTCGTCCGACATCGCCGTGGCCGAATCCTCGCACACAATCTGGAGCAGGGCGATCCTAAAGATGGCGAACTGAAATCACTTTTCTTGTGCCAAACTCCTAACCCGTTCATCGGAAAAATCCATACGATAGGTTGGCCATATATTTAAACCACTACATATTGGGCTAAATTGTAATTTACAGCCTACATGTGGTGTTCTGCCATGAACGAAGCTTCAATCGAGAAAGCAGCAACTGACCTGCTCATGCAGATTTACCGTGATCGCCGGTACCTTTGGCCAGATCAAGATATTCCGCCGATGATGATGCGCAGCCCCCGGATCGCTGCCATGGTCTGCGGTTACGACTATCATGAGCATCCCTCCTTGGGAGACGCCCAGTTCAACCGGCACAACACCGGTACTCGTATCGCGGGCCTGATTGACCGTCAATCGAACAAGATCGCAGTCGCGACTGAGTTTGGTGACAAAGTCCAGCTCTTCACCGGCGCGCATGAGATCGGCCATCTTGTGCTTCACGAAGGAACTGTCATGCACCGCGACCGCGCTTTTGACGGCAGTCCTCTGCAAACACCACGTGCACCCGCAGAGCGACAAGCCGATCGCTTCGCGGCCTGCTTCCTCATGCCTCAAAAGCTGGTGAGGGAACGGTTCGAATTCATGTTCTGCTGCAAGGGGCAATTGCGCTTCAGCGACGTGATTGCCTATCACCTCGACCCCAACAATCCAGATCGGCTCCTCTACGCCCCAAAAGAGGCGGGAGAACGTGAGCTGGCGCTGGCGCGATGCACCCGCTTCAACAACCAGAACCTGGTATCACTTGCCCAGCAATTCGGCGTCTCGGATTCGGCAATGGCCATCCGCCTCAAGGAACTGGAGTTGGTGCGATGGCCATAAAGCGGGAAGGGGGCACAGCATATGTCCCGTTATGCCCAGTTCCCAGCCTCTAAAGAGCAGTGTGTAAATCCCTTTTTAACACCGTTAACCACTGTGGTTTACAGTGCAAAAAATGGGTTTACACCTTCTCCAGGTCGTGGCACTGCGGATTGATCTTGCCTCACCAGGTTACTCCTGTATGACCACACGCCGACATGGCGCAAACCGGCGTTTTATCCATCGTTTCTGATGAATCGGGTCAGTGGGCCTAGGTGTGCAGCTGTCTTAACCACCGTACTCGCAGCCTCAGCAGCACTTTTCAATCCGCCAAGGTACTGACAGGTCGTTGTGCACCCATCCAAGCAACGGCATCTCTTTACGGCGATTGCAAGCGGAGCGCGCAGGCGTGAGGATGGACGCCCGAAGGGCCGTGTTGAGGCCTGGTGCCCGAAACACGGTTCACGAAAGCCGTCCCCGTAGGGCCACGCGCAACGCATCCATTAGAATGCCAAGAGCAGTTCTCACCCAGGCACAGGCTTTCGGCTGTACCTGGGCGACGCTTCCGCTTCATTCCACCTCTCCAACGACGTCGAAGGGGCGGCGCTTGAGCACTCCGACTTAATCAAGCCCAAGCAATGGGTCACACACTCAACGCCTTATGGAGGTTCTCTTGCAGTCTATTGAGGTCGCTTCATGGAAAGTGGCTTGATACTCTTATGAAATGAGCGCTCAGGTATGAGGCTGACCAGCCCAGAGATCATGGATCTCCTTCTGAGCGCAACCCCAGCGTGATTGACGTCTGGCCAGGCTCACACGGTGATGGCGAATTCGATGGTGCGGAGGGGTTGTGCAAAATTTCGATCTTGTGTGGCAAAAAGCTGAAACGGTGTTCGGCGGCAAAGCCAGAGCAGCTGTGTGGCTGTCGACGCCCAGGAACCTCTTCGATGGCATGACACCGCTGGAGTTTGTGAAAGATCAGGAAAGCTTAGATCGGGTTATTGAGGTGCTGATGCAGATCGATCATGGATATGTCGGCTGACGCAGATGTATTGCTTGAAACGCCCCTCCATCCAAATGCGCTCAAATTCCAAAGGAGTAGGAGATGAGCATTTTCAGCTGGCTGTTCAACAGGCCCAAAGCCGTCAAATCCGCTACCGCAGTAAAGCACCAGCCTGCTCGGGCTCAATCATTGGACGATAAGCAAGAGCTTCAGGCCGCTCCTCAGATCCGACGAGATAAGCTTTTTCTCAGAGTCGAATCGCTTGAATTCTACGGCATCTATCAGCTTTCCCAATCCAAGAAGTGGGCGATCGCCTGGCGAGACTCTGATCCGTCAGCGGGTCGGGGAGGTCACAGAGAGTCCGGCTTAGGGGCCTACGTGCTTGCAGATGTGAGCAGCGGTACCGTTGCCTGCCATGGGAGTATGCCTAGGCCAAACAATGGCCACGTGTGTGACGCTGGCGTGTTTTGCCTGGAAGATTGGCATTTTGGTAGCACTCTGTCTGGGACGTTCAGCGTTTTCGATCCCAGCGGTTCTGTGATCTTAGCTAAAGAGCTGACGGCAAATATTCTCACCAGCGGTATTTCTAGGCACGGGAAATATGCATTCTGCGCCACCGCCAACAGCCCAACCGATCATGGCAACAAGGTGTTCTTGTTTGACCTGGTCAATCGGGTCGAAATGTACAATGTCACTCCGAAGGCCGGATGGCCTGATAGCTACGAAGTGGACGAGAGCACCGGCGAACTCATGGCGCTGTTCAAGGACATGGGCAGCTTCCGGTACGACATTCATGGCCAATTCGTGGATACTGATCAGCTCGGCGATGCCAACCTCAACTCCTCCCGTTACGACCGCATCATCCTCGCTGCAGAAAAGATTTTGGGGGAGGGCGACCTGACAGACGAGCGCACCCAGGAAGTCCTGACCGCTGTACAGCGTGCCCGCTCGCTCGGTGCAGATGAAAACCCTGCCTGGAAGCCAACAGCGCTCAAAGTCCAAGGGCTTGCACACGAGCAGTTGAGCCAGTACGCCGAAGCAGTCCAGGTCTACGAAGAGGCGCTGGCTTTGAATCCAAAAATCGGCGTTAAGCGCAGGCTGACGTCGGTGAGTAAGCGGATCAAGGCTGAGTAGCAGTGGCCACCACCCATTCTTACACCCATTTACACCCATTCCGGGTTGAGGATCGCTTGGCGCAGCTCACCCGCCCCCTGCGAAATCAGGCTGTAACGCGCCGCTGCTTTAACGTCCCGATGGCTCATGTCTGGGAAGGCTAGGAGGCGGGGCTTTTAGCCCCAGTCGCGCATGACTACGGCATGCAGTGATTGATCGAGCTCCTGGACGTGAGAATGGTGCAGACGTTAAGGGTTGCGCTCAGGAAGCAAGCCCATCCCTGCACAGTGATCGCCAAGGCACATAGCGAGTAGGCGCACTGCTTGACACGATGCTCGAACGCAGCGCCGTTCGGCCTTATTGTCGATTCTTGTTATGGGAGAGGGTGGATGGATCAATGTTCAGGTAACGCAGGTAACGATCAAAACCTGACGCAAATAGAGTGACAGTTGCATCCATCCGAGGGCAAGCGTCCGGTTCAGACGACTAATATTCAGTTAAAGAGTGGAATTACGCCTGATCATAGTTAAATTGATCCTCCTGAATTTGGATTCGCTCCTCGAAACCAGAGGGTCGGGGCTCTGGTTTGCCGCATCCCCGAGGAACGTCCTGAACCCAGCGAGATGCTTGGCCAAACTGAAGGCGGACAATCCAGCGGAGGGTCTTCTCCGCTGCGGAAATAAAGGATGCTGAGGTAGCGGTTCAGAAGCGTCAATGCCTAGATAAAGCAGATAATCCTCAAAATAATGGCCAAATTTCGGGCTGAGCTCCACGCTCGGGGCTGAAGAGCCAGGCCTACGCCATTCCCAGCGGCCAAGTCCATTCTTGACGAAGTAAGCAAGACCGCCACGGGCTTGAGGAGTCTCAGTTACCTCATCAATTGACATCTTCGCATACCTAGCGAAAGCCATGTACATGAGGACTTCCCGTGGGTTTAGCCCCCTGGGCTCAGCTTCAGCCACACGGTTAAAAACCCACTGCATTTCATGATCGCTGAGCGCATCTTTACCCAAGGCCGACGTCATCGAGGCGGCGACTTCCACCACAGTGAAACTTTTGCCCTTTGGAGCGCACGTCCATGAATGAAGATTGCAAAAATGGAAGAAGCCTACTGCCCAATTATAATTTCGCCGAATCATATGCAGGGTACTGGCCGGAGTAACGCCCTTGGTGCTGTCCAGTTTGAGCTGGTACGGCCGCCATCTCTGATTTGGCTCCCATTCGCTGAATGGCAATAACGAGCTTTCGACAAAGCGTGGACAGGCCTTTGCACCGATCCAGTTCACCGGCGGATGGAGTCTGAAGCGGAGATACTCGATAAATTGCTCGTCAGTCCAATCACGCAAAGATATGCCCTGGAGGAAGCTCCAGTTGAGCATGGACTCAAGATGATGAGTCGCAACATTGAAGTCCTTTTGGGGATGATTCCAGGAAGGCGCGATGGCGCGTATATACCAGGAGCCAAGGCGAGTCATAGAGAAAGGCTCGCAGTCGGCGCCGAAACCTTTCAGATAAGCCAAGGCGTAACGGTTTTCAGGGAAAGACTCCGTATACGGATCCCAAAGATGGTATGGCGGAAAAATTGGGCATGGGATAGCCGGTTCAGCCATGCAACCCTCGATGAGCTAAAATGAGTGGCTCGACGTGTGAGGCCGTCATCAAGGTTTAGCCCATTCTGCGGATGATTCAAATGTTGGCTGCTGGAAGATGTGCGAGGAGTTTTGTTTACGCGACGTGGACAGGCACACGATAGGGTAAGCTCGGGATTTGTGAAACCGGGCTCAATATCTAGGATGAGGATTGGGAGCTAATGCGTTGATAGGGTTGAAGCTCTGGGTTTCTGAAAACGAGGCTATAGGTTGGTGGAGGCGGCTAGCAATTCCGAGCAAACACTTCTACACACTCTGTTTAACATAATATACATTACACGTAACAACGTATGTCGCTACTAGCCGGACTATCCAGCAGATTTTCCACCAGACGCTTCCCCTCACCATCACCCACAAGCATCACTGAAAACCAATTCACCGCGCACCAATCCCTTGGCGAGCGTCATCACGGCAACCACCAAACTACCAGCGCGTGCGCAACGTCATGCCCATGCTGCGCGGGTCGCCGGTAAGCACTCCGTAATCACCTGCACCAAGCCGAGGGTAAACCGCGGTGATGTAGTTCTCGTCGAACAGATTGCGCGCCCACAGTTCGGCTTCCCAACGCCTGTTGCTGTGGCGCAGTCCAAGACGCAGGTTGGTCAGTCCATAGGATGGCTGGTAGCTGCCCTGGCCACCTTCGAGCGTGCCGTAGTAACCGCTGCGGAATTTGTAGTCCAGGGCGCTGAACAGCTCCAGGCCATGCTCCAGTGGGTAGCGATAGTCGATTCCGGCGTTGGCGTTCCACTCTGGAGCGTTGAACACCCGTTGACCTCCCAAATCGCACGACCACTGCGCGCTGGTTGGCGAGCACGGCGCGTTGGGGAAATCCCGGTAGCGCGCGTCACTCCAGGCGATCCCCAGCCTCAGGTCAACCCGTTCGCTGGCACGTAGCTGCGCGTCCAGTTCGATCCCGCGCAGGCGCACTTTGCCGACATTGATCAGGTTGTCGCGGATCGGCGGCGAGAACTGGTCCGCCGGCGCACGGTTGGTCAATGCCTGGTAGTCGTCGACATCGGCCTGGTACACAGCCAGATCGAGCACGCCTCGTTCGTTCCAGAAGCTGCGCTTGAGGCCCACCTCGACCGAAGTGACCCGCTCCGCATCGAATGTCGATGAGACATTGGGGCCGATTACGTCGAGATTGATTCCACCGGCCTTATAACCGCGTGACCAACTGGCATAGCCGAGCAGGTCATCGGCAAACTGGTAGCTGAACGTCAATTGTCCGGAAAGATTGCTCTCCTCGATCGCATCACGTCGGTAGTACTCGCCGCCGAGTGCGACGCTGCGCAGCAACGGGCCCGCCAACTGCGAGATCAGGTCAGGGCCCAGTGGCGCCAACCCCGAAACGCTGCGCGACAACCAGCCCTGCTTGCGCTCGCGGGTGTAACGCAGCCCTGGCGTGATCGCCAGGCGGTCCGTGGCATGCCAGGTGAGTTGACCGAACACGGCGCGGCTGTCAGTGCGTTGCTGACCGTCGAAGTCCTGCTGCGCGCCATCGAGCAATGACGGGGCAATCATTCCGGGCGTAATGCCCAGCCAGTCGATTTCCGGGCGATCCCCCAGAAAATAAGCGGCCGCGTCCTCGCCGAAACGCACGCCCACCTCGCGGTTCAACTTCTGCCGCAAATAATAAAGGCCCACCACGTAGTCGAAGTGTTCGTTGGGCGAATCGGCCAGGCGCAACTCCTGGCTGAATTGATGGTGATCGAGTTTCACGGCGGCGTTTTCGGCGACCGACAGCGGCATGCCATCGCCGTCCTGGTCCGCATCATAGGTCCAGTCGCGGTAACCGCTGATGCTGGTCAGCGTGGCGCCGCTGTCGAGCAGCCAGTTCAACTCCAACGTAGTGCCGGTCTGCAGCGTCTTCACCGTGTTCGGTTCGTCTTGCTGCACGCGACGCGCATAAGGATCTATCGGCAGTTGGCGGTAGCCAACGAAGACGGCTCGATCGATGCTCGTCTGGCTGTAGTTGCTGGCCGCAAAGACATTGCCCTGCTCGTCCTGCCAACCATACTCACCGATCAGTCGCGCGCTGAACGTTTCACTCGGCGTCCACAATAGCTGGCCCCGTAGGCCCTGGCGGTTCTGGTCACCCAGGTGGCTGCCGTCGTAAGTGTTCTCTATGAGCCCATCGCGCTCTACGTCGTAGCCGGTCAGGCGCCCTGCCAATACACCATCGATCAGCGTGCCTGAAACCGTACCGCGGTACTGACGCAGGCCATCACTGCCGACCGAGACCTCGCCATTGCCTTGCGGCTCGAAGGTGGGCGCGCGGCTGCTGATGTTGATCGCACCCGCCGTGGTGTTCTTGCCATATAAGGTGCCCTGCGGCCCCCGCAACACCTCGACCCGCTCGATATCGACCAGGTCGACCAGCGACATGCCCTGGCGCCCGAGGTAAACCCCATCGAGAAACACCCCGACACTGCCGTCCAGGCCATCGTTGTAGGAGCTCGAACCGAGTCCGCGAATACCGTAGCTGGCGTAACGCGCACTGGGCACGGCCACCAACAGACTCGGCACGCGCTGCTGCAGGTCCTCGGTACGGTAGATGCCGGCATCGTTCAATTGCTCGCCATTGAGCACGTTCATGGCAATCGGCACGGCCTGCACGCGCTCCTCGCGGTGGCGGGCAGTGACCTTCACCTCGTCGAGTACCAAGACCGAAGGCCGGCCAGGCTCCGCCTGTTCAGCACCAGGATCCTGATCATCGGCCTGGGCCCCACTCAGATAGAACCAACATACAACATGAAGCAGGCATCCATAGCGCACTCGGGGCTCGATCATCCTGGACACAGCAAACCTCTGATAGCGAACTGACATATAGCCGCTGCGAGGCTACATCATTCAGACTATGGAAAAAATCGTAAACGCTCGGGACAATCCATCCCCAGGGGGGCGGTAACAGCCAAGAACTGTTTGCATCGCGCGTTTGAGCTTGTAGGATCCGCGCATTGTGACTGGATGGCCGAGATTCACCAGGGCCAAAAACGACCGTTATCACACTCATTCGTCTACCCTCACAAAGCGCCATGCGGTTGTTCGCGAGTGCCTGGCGCTTCAATATTCCTGCGTTAACGTACCGGAGATTTTCCATGCTCAAGCGTTCCCTGGCATTGGCCGTCGGCTTGACCCTGTCTTTCAGCGCCTTGCTGGCCCAGGCCGCCGACACCCTGAAAGTCAGCGCGATTCCCGATGAAGCCCCTACCGAATTGCTGCGTAAGTTCAAGCCCTTGGGCGCTTATCTGGAACAACAGACCGGCATGAAAGTCGAGTTCATTCCCGTAAGCGACTACCCGGCGGTGGTCGAGGCGCTGGCGACCGACCGCATCGACCTGGCCTGGCTGGGTGGTTTCACGTTCGTGCAAGCACGCTTGAAAACCGGTAATGCGATCCCGCTAGTGCAGCGCGAGCAGGACGCCCAATTCACCAGTAAATTCATCACCGCCGACCCTGCGGTCAAATCCCTCGCCGACCTCAAGGGCAAGACCTTTGCATTCGGTTCAGTGTCTTCCACCTCTGGCAGCCTGATGCCGCGATATTTCATGCTCCAGGACGGCATCAAGCCGGAAAGCTACTTCAGCCGCGTAGGTTACTCGGGCGCCCATGACGCCACCGTCGCCTGGGTCCAGGCCGGCAAAGTGGACGCTGGAGTACTGAACGCCAGCGTCTGGGAAAAACTGGTCGCCGCCGGCAAGGTCGACACCACCAAGGTCAAGGTGTTTGCCACCACCCCGGCCTACTTCGACTACAACTGGACGGTGCGCGGAACGCTCGACCCGGCGCTGGCAGCCAAGATCAAGGCAGCCTTCCTGGCACTCGACCCGGCAAATCCGAAGGACAAGGAAATCCTCGATCTGCAGGCTGCCAGCCGCTTCATCGAAACCAAGCCTGAGAACTACAAGGGCATCGAGGAAGCCGCACGCGCCGCCGAATTGCTCAAATGACATTACATCTGACCCAGGTCAGCCTTACCCACGCCAACGGTGTCCAGGCGCTACGTGGCGTGGAGCTGCACATCGGTGCCGGCGAACAGGTCGCCATCATCGGTCCGTCCGGCGCGGGTAAATCGAGCCTGCTCAATCTGCTGGGCACGGCCCTACGACCGGGTCAGGGCGAAATGCAGGTGCTCGGTGAAACGGCCTGGCAGTTATCTGCCCGCCAACGACAGCGCCTGCGCGCGCGCATCGGCTTGATCCACCAAGCGCCGCCCCTGCCACCGCGCCAGCGCGTAATCACTGCGGTGCTGGCCGGCAAACTGGGTCAGTGGGGCATGGGCAAGAGCCTGCTGAACCTGCTGCACCCGCTGGATGTTCCCGGCGCACGGGCGGCATTGGCCAGGCTGGATCTGAGCGACAAGCTGTTCGCGCAATGCCAGCAACTCTCCGGCGGCCAGTTACAACGCGTTGGGATTGCTCGGGTGCTGTATCAGGCGCCCGAGGTGTTGCTGGCCGATGAACCTGTTTCGGCCATGGATCCGGTGCTGGCCGAGCACACCCTTTCAGTGCTCTGTCGCCATGCCCGGGAGCACAACGTCACCCTGGTCGCCAGCCTGCATGCGGTGGACCTGGCCCTGGCGCACTTTTCGCGGATCATCGGCCTGCGTGACGGACAGATCCTGTTCGATCTGCCGACCGATGCCGTCGACCGTGAGCGGCTCGACAAACTCTACGCCAATGAGCAGTTGCAACCCTCGCCCCCACCGCCCTCCCCCTTGAGTGTGCAGATCCCGCGATGCTGACACGCGATACCCGAGACCCCGCCAGCGGCCCTCGCCTACTGCTCTGCCTGTTGGCGCTTGTCCTGCTGTGGCCGGGCATCCACTTCAGCGAGCTGGACCTTGGCGTGCTGGTGACGAGCGACAGTCAAAGCGAGATGGGCCGGTTTGTCTCGGCCTTCTGGCCACCGGCCCATGGCGAAGCGTTCATTGAGCTGCTATTGCAAGCCACCTTGCAGACCTTGGCCATTGCCACGGCGGGCATGGCTTTGGCATTGCTGTTCGCCGTCCCCGCCAGCCTTCTGGCCAGCCGTGCGCTTTCGCTGTCTGCGGCCTCCCGGGGTGGCCAACCGGGCTATTGGGGGCAACTGCTGCGCTGGCCGGTACGCGGTCTGCTGATCTTCCTGCGCAGCGTGCCGGAAATCGTCTGGGCCCTGCTCTTCGTCCGCGCCGTCGGTCTGGGGCCGACTGCCGGGGTGCTGGCCATCGCCATTACCTACAGCGGCATGTTGGGCAAGGTCTACGCGGAAATCTACGAGTCGGTCGACCAGCGTCCGGCACATGCGCTGTTGCAGGCTGGCAGCGGCCGACTGACAGCCTTCTGCTACGGGATCCTGCCCAATGTCGCGGCGGAGCTGCTGTCCTACACGGTGTATCGCTGGGAGTGCGCCATCCGCGCCTCGGTGGTGATGGGCTTCGTCGGTGCCGGTGGCCTGGGCCAACAAATGGACCTGTCGTTGCGCATGTTCGCCGGCGGTGAAGTGGCGAGCATGCTGTTGACGTTCCTCGTCCTGGTCCTGCTGGCCGATCAACTCAGTCGCCTGCTGCGCTGGAGGCTGGCATGAACCGCCTGTTCAACGCGATATTGCTCCTGTGCATCGGTGCAGCCGTCGTCGCCTCGTTCGCCTATCTGGGCATCGACCTCGGCCAGCTTGGCGACGGCGACAACCTGAACCGGATGGGCGCTTATGCCCAGCGTTTTCTCAGCCCGGACCTGAGCCCGAGCCATCTGAAAGCAATCGGCCACGGTGCCCTGGAAACCATCGCCATGTCCGCCCTTGGCACCCTGCTCGCCGCGGTGTTCGGCCTGGTCCTGGCCCTCCCCGCCGCCGGGCGCTTCGGTTGGCCGATGCAAAGCACCTCGCGCTTGGTACTCAACGCCTTGCGCGCGGTTCCTGAACTGGTGTGGGCGGCGCTGATGGTCTTGGCTGCTGGGCTGGGCCCCAATGCCGGCACCCTGGCATTGGCGCTGCACACCACCGGCGTGCTCGGCCGGCTGTTCGCCGAAGCGCTGGAAAACACCCCACCCGAACCGGCCGAAGCCATTCGCCTGCAAGGCGGCAATGCCGTGTGGGCGTTCTGTTACGGCACCCTGCCCAACCTGATGCCGCAGCTGTTGGCCTACATCCTGTACCGCTGGGAAAACAACATCCGCATGGCCAGCGTGCTGGGCTTCGTCGGCGCCGGCGGATTGGGGCAAATGCTCTATGTCAGCCTCAGCCTGTTCCAGGAGGCGCAGGCCAGCACGGTGATTCTGGCGATGCTGCTGCTGGTCCTCGCGGTCGACTCGCTGAGCAGTTGGAGTCGTCAACGCTGGGTCAAGGCCTGAAAACTGCCGCGTAGCGGCGAGTTTGACAGCACACGTTCAGACCAGGGTGGCTCCCCTCCCTTGCCCACGGGTTGACCGCAACCGCTGCAGCCTGTCAGCGAACTGAAATATCCCCGACTTATTCTGCTGATGCGCGCATTGCGGCGATGTGCGGGTTGTACGTGCCTGCCCGTTCGGAAGTCATCCAGGGAGTCCGCCATGAAAATCAGTGTATTCGGTAGTGGTTACGTGGGATTGGTGCAAGCGGCGGTGTTGGCCGAGGTGGGCCATGACGTGGTGTGCATGGACATAGACGAACAGAAAGTCGAAAGCTTGCGCCAGGGCCAGGTGAGTATTTTCGAACCCGGTCTGGCCGCGCTGGTGCGTGAGGGCCTGGAGGCCGGACGCCTGCATTTCACCCACGATGACCAGCTTGCCGTGCAGCACGGCCAGGTGCTGTTCATCGCCGTGGGTACGCCTTCCAGGGAAGATGGCTCGGCCGATTTGAGTCAGGTCCTGGCCGTTGGTGAGGCGGTGGCTCGTTACCGCGAACAACCAGTCCTTGTCGTGGAGAAATCCACTGTACCGGTGGGCACCGGCGACGCCCTGCGGGCGCACATCGACAAATGCCTGCTCAAGGCCGGCCGTTTGTTGCAGTTCGATATCGTGTCCAACCCCGAGTTTCTCAAGGAAGGCTCGGCAGTGGCCGATTGTCGCCGCCCGGATCGCATCGTGATCGGCTGCGAACGCGATGAAGTGCGCGACACCATGCGCGACTTGTACGCGCCCTTCAATCGCAACCACGACCGGATCCTGTTCATGGACCTGCGCAGCGCCGAGCTGACCAAGTACGCAGCCAACGGGATGCTGGCGACGAAGATCAGCTTCATCAACCAGATCGCGGAGCTGGCGGAACACCTGGGTGCTGACATCGAAGCCGTGCGCCTGGGCATCGGCGCGGACTCGCGCATCGGTTATCACTTCATTTACCCGGGTTGCGGCTACGGTGGCTCGTGTTTTCCCAAGGACATGCGCGCGCTGATCCACACGGCCGAGCAAGCCCACTGCTCCAGCGATCTGTTGCAAGCGGTGGAAACCATCAACCAACGGCAGAAGCACAAGCTGTTCGAACGCATCCAGGCGTTCTACAAAGGCGATTTGCGCGGTAAAACCTTCGCGGTGTGGGGCTTGGCCTTCAAGCCCAACACCGACGACATGCGCGATGCGCCGAGTCGTACCCTTCTGGAGGCGTTGTGGGGTGCCGGTGCCAGTGTCCGCGCCTTTGACCCAGAGGCCATGCAGCAGACCCAGCAGCTGTATCCCGACGAATCGAAGCTGATGTTGATGGGCACGCCGGAATCGGTTTTGCCGGGGGCCGATGCACTGGTGATCTGCACTGAATGGCAACCGTTCAAGGCGCCGGATTTCGATCTGATCCAGCAACGGCTCAAGGCTGCGGTGATTTTCGATGGCCGCAACCTGTATGACCCGGACCGCATGGCAGACAAGGGCTTTACCTATTTCCCCATAGGGCGCGGGCAATCGTGCAACCTGCCTATCGCTCAGCAAACCTGGTTTCAAGCGTCCAGAAGCGCATGATCTTCTTTACTTCAAAATAAGTGCACTCAAACAGCATTAATATGAATTTGTAAGCAGGGGCCGCGAACGGCACACTGTGCATCGTTCCTCCCCCAACTGTTGGAACACTTAAAGGGCTTTCAGGGATTCTCCCGTAAGCCCCTTTTTTTGTTCGTTTTTTGGATTTTCGCTTAATGCTTTCTCGCTGGTTCCCCGCTGCTATCAATACCCGCCCCACCGAATGGAGCCGGGCCGCCATCGGTATGGCCCTGGGTACGATGTTCAGTGTCTGGCTGTGCGGCCAGGTGTTTGGCCTTGAGGTGGCGCAACACCTGATTGGCCCGCTCGGCGCCTCGGCCGTGCTGTTGTTTGCCGTCTCCTCAGGCGCCCTCGCCCAGCCCTGGTCGATCTTCGGCGGTTACTTGTGCGCCTCGGTGGTGGCATTGCTGGTGGCCCATGTCCTGGGCCGTACCCTGGGGAGCGCCTGTCTGGCGGCCGGCATGGCGCTGGTGTTGATGTGCTGGCTGCGTTGCCTGCACCCTCCGGCGGGTGCCCTGGCGGCGACGATGGTATTGGCCGATCCGTCGATCATCGCCCTGGACTGGCAGGCCGTCGGTGCCGCGATGCTGGCCGGTTCCACCTTGCTATTGAGTGCATTGGCCTATAACAACCTGACGCGCGTGCGCTATCCCAAGCGCGCCAGCGAGCCGACGCCGGTCATTCCCGCCGACCATTCGCCCATCGACCGTCAGGCCATTACGGCTGAGGACTTGAAGCTCGCTCTTGAGCAAATGGAAGCATTCTTTGACGTAACTCCCGAAGATCTCGAGCAATTGATCCACGCCAGCGAACGCAATGCCAGGCGTCGCAGCATCACGGAAGTCCTCTCGGGTCGCGGCTGAGCCTGAGGCTGCTATAAATATGCAGACAGGACCTGCACGTATCCCGGTTGTGCAAGGCAAATTTGCACTGGTACGATCCTGACCGGGTACGCGCGACACAATTCATAAAGAACAATAAAAGCAGGGAGTTAGCGATGACAGCTCAGGTTTCATCACAAGCCTCGGGACCCATCGGAGCCGTGGCTCATGAAGTGCTGGTCGAAGTACGCAACCATATCGGCCACTTGACCCTGAACCGCCCCGCCGGCCTCAATGCCCTGACGCTGGACATGGTGCGCAGCTTGCAGCAACAGCTCGATACCTGGGCTATGAACCCACAGATCCGCGCCGTGGTACTGCGCGGTGCCGGTGACAAGGCGTTTTGCGCCGGCGGCGATATCCGCTCGCTGTACGACAGCCACAAGCAGGGCGACAACCTGCACCAAGACTTTTTCGTCGAGGAATACGCCCTCGACCTGACGATTCATCACTACCGCAAACCGATCCTCGCCTTGATGGACGGTTTCGTCCTGGGCGGCGGCATGGGCTTGGCACAAGGTGCCGACCTGCGGGTGGTGACCGAACGCAGCCGCCTGGGCATGCCGGAAGTCGCCATCGGTTACTTCCCCGACGTCGGGGGCAGCTATTTCCTGCCGCGTATTTCTGGCGAACTGGGCATCTACCTGGGAGTCAGTGGCGTACAGATCCGTGCTGCCGACGCGCTGTATTGCGGGCTGGCCGACTGGTATCTGGACAGCGACAAGCTCGATCGGCTCGATGAACGTCTCGACCGCCTGGAATGGCACGACACGCCCCTCAAGGACCTGCAAGGCCTGCTGGCGAAGCTCGGCATGCAGCAGTTGCCTGCCCCGCCTCTGGCCGACCTGCGCCCGGCCATCGATCACTTCTTTGCCCTTGCGGACGTGCCAAGCATGGTCGAGCAGTTGCGTCAGGTCACCGTCGCCAACAGCCATGAGTGGGCGCTGAAAACCGCCGACCTGCTGGAGACACGCTCGCCCCTGGCCATGGCCGTAACCCTGGAAATGCTGCGTCGCGGCCGACATTTGAGCCTGGAAGACTGTTTTGCCCTGGAACTGCACCTGGACCGTCAATGGTTCGAGCGCGGCGACCTGATCGAAGGCGTGCGCGCCTTGCTCATCGACAAAGACAAGAACCCGCAGTGGAACCCGCCGACCCTGGGGGCGCTGGACAAGCGCCACGTGGCGAGTTTCTTCGACGGCTTCGACGACCACGGGAACTGAACCATGCACGACCTTGAGCTGACCGAAGAGCAAGTGATGATCCGCGACATGGCCCGGGATTTTGCCCGCGGCGAGATCGCCCCTCATGCCCAGGCCTGGGAAAAAGCCGGCTGGATCGACGACGCCCTGGTGGCGAAGATGGGTGAGCTGGGCCTGCTGGGCATGGTGGTGCCCGAGGAATGGGGCGGTACCTACGTCGATTACGTGGCCTATGCCCTCGCGGTGGAAGAAATCTCCGCAGGCGATGGCGCCACCGGGGCGCTGATGAGCATTCACAACTCGGTGGGTTGCGGGCCGGTCCTCAATTTCGGCACCGACGAACAGAAACAGACCTGGCTGGCCGATCTGGCCAGCGGCCAGGCCATTGGCTGCTTCTGCCTCACCGAACCCCAGGCCGGCTCCGAAGCCCACAACCTGCGCACCCGCGCCGAACTGCGGGACGGCCATTGGGTGATCAATGGCGCCAAGCAATTCGTCAGCAACGGTAAGCGGGCGAAACTGGCGATTGTTTTTGCGGTGACGGATCCTGAGCTGGGCAAGAAAGGCATTTCGGCGTTTCTGGTGCCGACCGACACGCCGGGCTTCATCGTCGATCGCACGGAACACAAGATGGGCATCCGCGCTTCGGATACCTGCGCCGTGACCTTGAACAACTGCACCATCCCCGAAGCCAACCTGTTGGGGGCTCGCGGCAAAGGCCTGGCGATTGCCCTCTCCAACCTGGAAGGCGGCCGCATCGGCATCGCGGCGCAGGCCTTGGGCATCGCCCGTGCGGCGTTTGAAGCGGCCCTGGCTTACGCGCGGGACCGGGTGCAGTTCGACAAGCCGATCATCGAGCACCAGAGCATCGCCAACCTGCTGGCCGACATGCACACCCGCCTGAACGCCGCCCGCCTGCTGATCCTCCACGCCGCCCGCCTGCGCAGCGCCGGCAAGCCATGCCTGTCGGAAGCCTCCCAGGCCAAGCTGTTCGCCTCGGAAATGGCCGAAAAAGTCTGCTCCTCGGCCATGCAGATTCATGGCGGGTATGGGTATCTCGAGGATTATCCGGTGGAGCGCTACTACCGCGATGCGCGGATTACCCAGATCTATGAAGGGTCGAGCGAGATACAGCGGATGGTGATTGCCCGGGAGTTAAAGAACTACCTGGTGTGATGGCTGAAAAAGCATCGCGAGCAGGCTCGCTCCCACATGGGATCTTTGGTGTACGCAATCTCTGTGTACACCTCCGAACCCTGTGGGAGCGAGCCTGCTCGCGATGGCGTCAGTCAGGACGCCGCATTACTTGTCCTGAAACTCCGCCGCCCGCTTGGCCACGAACGCCGCCATGCCTTCCTTCTGATCCTGCGTGGCAAATGCCGCATGGAAGACCCGGCGCTCGAAACGCACACCTTCGGACAGGCTGACTTCAAAGGCGCGGTTGACGCTTTCCTTGACCATCATGCTGATGGGCACTGACTTGGAGGCGATCAGAGCGGCGGTTTTCAGCGCGTCGTCGAGCAATTCATCAGCCGGCACGATACGCGCGACGATGCCGCACCGCTCAGCTTCCACTGCATCGATGAAACGGCCGGCCAGGCACATTTCCATGGCCTTGGCCTTGCCCACTGCGCGAGTCAGCCGCTGGGTGCCGCCCATGCCCGGCAGTACGCCCAGGTTGATCTCCGGCTGACCGAACTTGGCATTGTCACCGGCCAGGATAAAGTCGCACATCAACGCCAGTTCGCAACCCCCGCCCAAGGCAAACCCGTTCACCGCCGCGATGATCGGCTTGCGCCGGTTAGCCACGCGGTCGCTGTCGCTGAACAAGTCATCGAGGTAGATCTGCGGGTAGGTCAGCTCGGCCATTTCCTTGATGTCGGCACCGGCGGCAAAGGCTTTTTTCGAGCCGGTCAGCACGATGCAGCCAATCTTTGGATCAGCCTCCAATGCATCCAGCGCCTGGTTCAGCTCGCTGACGATCTGCGCGTTCAAGGCGTTCAAGGCCTGGGGACGGTTGAGGGTGATCAGGCCAACGCGGTCCTTGATCTCCAATAAAATCGTTTCGTAGCTCATGCAGGACTCCTGTTCAAAGATTGCGCGAAATGACCATGCGCTGAATGTCGCTGGTGCCTTCGTAGATCTGGCAGACGCGCACGTCGCGGTAGATGCGCTCCAGCGGGAAATCGTTGAGGTAACCGTAACCGCCCAGGGTTTGCAACGCCATGGAGCAGACTTTTTCGGCCATTTCCGAGGCGAACAGCTTGGCCATGGACGCTTGCACCAACGCCGGCTGGCCGTTGTCGCGCAAAGCAGCGGCGTAATGGACCATTTGCCGCGCCACGGCGATCTGGGTGGCCATATCAGCCAGACGGAACGCCACGGCCTGGTGTTCGATAATCGGCTTGCCGAAACTTTGCCGCTCGCGAGCATAGTCGCGGGCCGCTTCGAACGCCGCGCGGGCCATGCCCACGGACTGCGCCGCGATACCGACCCGCCCGCCTTCCAGGTTCGCCAGGGCGATCTTGTAGCCCTCGCCCTCCTCCCCCAAACGGTTGCCCACCGGAACACGGACATCCTCGAACAGGATCTGGCAGGTGTCGGAGGCGTGCTGGCCCAGTTTGTCTTCGACCCGCGCCACGCTGTAGCCCGGCGAATCGGTAGGCACGATGAACGCACTGATGCCACGCTTGCCGGCGCTCGGATCGGTCACCGCAAACACAATCACCACCCCGGCGTTCTGCCCGGAGGTGATGAACTGCTTGCAACCATTGAGCACGTAGTGATCGCCCTCCAACCGTGCCCGGGTCTTGAGGCTACTGGCGTCCGAACCGGCCTGGGGCTCGGTCAATGCAAAGGCACCGAGCATCGCACCGCTGGCCAGGGGGGTGAGGAATTTGGCCTTCTGTTCATCGCTGCCGAACTTGAGGATCGGCACGCAGCCCACCGAGTTGTGCACGCTCATGATGGTCGAGCACGCCCCATCGCCGGCGGCGATCTCTTCCAGGGCCATGGCATAAGTCAGGTAGCCGGTGTCGCAACCGCCCCACTGCTCCGGCACGAGCATGCCGAAGAAACCCAGTTCGGCCATTGCAGCAATGGCTTCCTTAGGGAAGCGGTGCTCGCGGTCCCACTCAGCGGCGAACGGTTTCAAGCGCTCCTGAGCGAACTGCCGGGCCACGTCGCTGATTTGAGTCTGTTCTTCAGTCGGGAGCATGGTGATTCCTTAATACAGGCATTCAACGGCCATAGCCGTGGCTTCGCCGCCACCGATGCAGATGGCCGCGACGCCACGCTTGAGGCCTTTCTGGCGCAGGGCCGAAAGCAGCGTCACCAGAATCCGCGCGCCCGACGCACCGATGGGGTGGCCCAACGCGCAGGCGCCGCCATGGACGTTGACCTTGTCGTGGGGGATCTCCAGCGCGCCCATGGTCGCCAACGCCACCACTGCGAAAGCCTCGTTGATTTCAAACAGCTCCACGTCGTCGAGCGACCAACCGGTTTTTTCCATCAGTTTCTTCACCGCGCCGATGGGTGCGGTGGGGAACAGGCTCGGCGTGTCGGCAAACGCAGCGTGACCGTGAATCACCGCCAACGGCTTCAAGCCTCGCTCCCGAGCCTGGCTCTGGCGCATCAACACCAGCGCTGCGGCACCGTCAGAGATGGAGCTGGCATTGGCTGCGGTGACCGTTCCGCCCTCACGGAACGCTGGTTTGAGCGAGGCGATCTTGTCCAGGCGGGCCTTGGGCGGCTGTTCGTCGTGGCGCACGGTGACCTGTTCCTTACCGACCATGACCTGCAACGGCACGATCTCGGCGTCGAAGCTGCCGTCCTTGATCGCCTGTTGGGCTCGGGTGGTGGAAGCGATGGCGAAAGCATCCTGGGCTTCGCGGCTGAAACCATTGGCTTCAGCGCAATCTTCGGCAAAGGTGCCCATCAGGCGGCCCTTGTCGTAGGCATCTTCCAGGCCATCGAGGAACATGTGGTCAAGCACCTTGCCGTGCCCCATGCGCAAACCGCTGCGGGCGCGGTCGAGCAGATACGGGGCGTTGGACATGCTTTCCATGCCGCCAGCCACCACCACCTCGGCGCTGCCGGCGATCAGCATGTCATGGGCAAGAATTGCCGCCTCCATGCCCGAACCACACATCTTGTTGAGCGTGGTGCAGCGGGTCGATTTATCGAGCCCGGCCCCCAGTGCGGCCTGGCGCGCCGGAGCCTGGCCCTGGCCTGCCGCGAGCACACAGCCAAACAGCACTTCTTCAACCGCATCAGGGGCAATGCCGGCCCGCTCCACGGCAGCTTTAATGGCGGCGGCTCCCAGTTGCGGAGCGCTGAGGCTTTTCAGTTCACCTTGAAAGCCGCCCATGGGGGTGCGGACGGCGCTGACGATAACAATCGGATCGTTGGACATGACAATTGCTCCTACTTGGCAGCCATACGCAAGGCGCCGTCGAGACGGATCACCTCACCGTTGAGCATGGTGTTTTCAATGATATGCCTGACCAGCCCCGCGTACTCGGCCGGTTTGCCCAGGCGCGGTGGAAAAGGCACGCCGGCGGCCAGGGAGTCGCGTACTTCGGGTGTCATGCCGGCCATCATCGGCGTTTCGAAAATGCCCGGGGCGATGGTCATCACACGGATGCCGAAGCGCGCCAGTTCCCGGGCGGCCGGCAGGGTCAGGCTGGCGATGGCGCCTTTGGAGGCCGCGTAGGCTGCCTGGCCGATCTGGCCGTCGAAAGCCGCCACCGAAGCGGTATTGATGATCACACCACGCTCACCCTCGGCATCGGCATCGGCATCGGTTTCACTGATGGCAGCGGCGGCCAGACGCAACAGATTGAAGCTACCGATCAAGTTGACGTTGATCACCTGGCTGAAGCTGGCCAGCGCGTGCGGGCCGTTCTTGCCGAGGATCTTCTCGCCGCGCACGATGCCGGCGCAGTTCACCAGGCCATTGAGGCCACCGAACGCCGCCACGGTGGCCTTGACCGCCGCGTCTGCCGCCGCTTCGTTGCTGATGTCCGCCACCACGCTCTGGCAGCCCAGCATCTGCGCCTGGGCAGCCACGGCTTCGGCGTTGAGGTCCACCAGCATCACCTTGGCACCGGCCTTGACCAGCATCTCACCGGTGGCCGCGCCGAGGCCGGACGCGCCGCCGCTGACGAGGAAAATCTTGTTGTCGATCTGCATCATGGTTTCCTTGGATTCAAGCTGAAACGTTAGGCGCCGCGGCCTCTTGAGCCTTGGCGATCTCCTGGTTGCGCAAGATAAAGCGCTGCAACTTGCCGCTTGGGGTTTTCGGCAAGTCGCTGACAAATTCGATTTCACGGGGATAGGCGTGAGCGGCCAAGCGCTTACGCACGTGCTGGCGCAACTCTTCGGCCAGCTCTGGCGCGGCGCGGTATTGGGCGCTGAGCACCACGAAGGCTTTCACCAGTTCGGTGCGTTCGGGATCGGGCTTGCCGACCACCGCCGCCTCGACCACGGCGGGGTGTTCGATCAGTGCGCTTTCCACGTCGAACGGGCCGACGCGATAGCCGGAGGTGGTAATCACGTCGTCGCTGCGGCCGACGAAGCTGATGCTGCCATCGGGGTTGAACTCAACGGTGTCGCCGCTCAGGTAATAATCGCCGACGAAAGCCTTGGTTGGCCCACCCTCGTAACCGGCGAACCAGCACATCGGTGACTGGCTGCGGTCGACAGCGAGAATGCCCGGCTGGCCCACGCCCAATTCACGGTTATTTTCATCCAGCACCACGATCCGGTGGCCCGGCGAGGCGAAACCAGCCGCGCCCATGTGCACCGGATGTTCCAGAGCGTGGTGATTGCACAGCACCATGCCCAGTTCGGTCTGGCCGTAGTGATCGTGGATCACCACGTTCAGGTTGTCGGCAAACCAGCGGATGACCTCCGGGTTCAGCGGCTCTCCGGCGCTGCTGACCGCGCGCAGCGTGCCCTTGATCGAGCGGGCGAACTGATCGCCCCCGGCGATCAACAAACGATAGGCAGTGGGTGAACCGGCGAGGTTGGTGATGCCGTACTTGTTGATGACTCGGCAAGTGCTTTCCAGGGTGAACGGCCCATCGTAGAACGTGATGGGATGCCCCATGGCCAGAGGGCCGGTCACACCGAAGTAGATGCCGTAGGCCCAGCCCGGATCAGCGACGTTCCAGAAGGCGTCTTCGGGACGCAGGTCCACGGCGTCACGCATGTAGCTCTGGAATGCGACGATGGCCTTGAGCGGCACCGACAGCGCCTTGGCCGGCCCGGTGGTGCCGGAGGTAAACATCAACAGGAACGGGTCTTCGCCACTGAGCATCACCGGTTCGCACTGGTTTGCATGGTTCGCCACTTCTGCCCAGAAACTGTAATCGCCGCGAACGATGCCCTGGCCTTTTGCGCCGCCGACCGTGACCACTGTGGGGCAACCGGCTACATCGTTGAGTTTGGGGCGATTGACCGCGTCGGTGACCACAACACGCGCACCGGAGCTGCCCAGACGGTGTTCGATGGCCTTGGGGCCGAACGCGGTGAACAACGGCTGATACACCGCGCCGATGCGCCACGTGGCGAGTACCACGATCAGCAATTCAGCGGTACGTGGCAGCAGGCCGGCCACCTTGTCACCCTTGCCCACGCCTTGGGCCAGGAGGAAATTGGCAAAACGCGCGGCGTTGTCCTGCAAGTCACGGTAAGTCCAGGTCGCGTCGCTGCCGTCGCGACCCTCCCAGAACAAGGCAATACGCCCCGGCAACGCATGCCGGTCGCAACACTCGACACAGGCGTTCAATGCCTCGAGCGAGCCGTGCAGCGCGGTGTTGACGGTGTGCAGGTAATCGAACTGTGACGTGGCGGACGAGTAATCGCGCATGACCAGAATCCCTCTGTACTTTTTATTGGTTGGGGGAACCGTAAACAGCAGGGAAATACTCGCGCCGAAGGGCTTGGGCGGCAATGGTCAAAGCCATCAAGTTGCTTGACTGGTTTGGCCATGGTTGGGTGATGTGGCGTCTGGGAGGCCGTTATCGCGAGCAGGCTCGCTCCCACCGGGGCAATGCGAACCTTATGTGGGAGCAAGGCTTGCCCGCGATAGCGCAAGCCCACTCAACCCACATCCCGGATCAGCCAGGATCGTTGAGAATCAGGCTGCGATAATGTCCCGGATTGGACCCGGACCACTTGCGAAACGCCTTGTAGAAGGAGCTGGCATCGGCAAACCCCAGGCGTGCGGCGATTTCCACGAAACTGATGGAAGGTTCGGCCAGCCAGTTGATGGCCAACTCTTTGCGCACACTGTCCTTGAGCCCTTGATACGTCTGGCCCTCCTCCGCCAAGCGGCGGCGCAGGGTCGAGGCCGAAACGCACAACTGCTGGGCCAGAGCCTCGGTCTCCGGCCACTGCTCGGGTGGCAATTGGCGCAGGTCGTGTCTGATGCGGCTGGCGAGGCTTTGCGGGTCACGATATTTGACCAGGATGTTGGCCGGTGCCTGGGCCAGAAAGCGGTTGAGTTCCTCGGCGCTACGTCGGATGGGCAGGTCCAGGCATTCGGCGGAGAAGATCATCCGGGTGCGGGGCCGGTCAAAGCGCAGGTTCCGGGAGAACATCACACGATAGTCGTCGCAGAAATCCGGTTCCGGGCAACGCAACTCGATGGAAAGAATCGGAATACGCCGCCCGGCCAGCCAACAGGCCACGCCATGAACAATCATCCAGTAGGTGAAATAGGTGAAGGCCCGTCGCGGATCCTGATCGTCCTCCAGCAGGACGATTTCCGCCAGGCTCTGCTGACGGACCCATTGGGCCGGCAACTGTTCGAACATCAGCGAGAGGAACCCCAGCCCCGCCGTCAGGCCGCTCGCCAGCGTGGGTTGGGCCATGGCGCACTGGCAGAGAAACGCCAGGCTACCCGACTTGAGCTTGCGCGGGTCCATGCCAAAAAACTCGTCATCCAGGCGTCGGGCGAGCAAACGCCAGAGCCGCGCATAAGCATGGGCCGGGACCCGCGCCTGGGAGTCGTCGAGCAACGCAGGGTCTATGCCGACCTTGCTCAGAACCTCATCGGTGGCCGCTCCGGGAGCGCAGCTTTGCAGCAGCGCCTCACGTACCAACTGGATGGAGATGGTGTCTTTTTCCGACATAGCACGAGCTTTCACAGGATCCGGTAAAGCAGCCGCTCGATCCGCACCCGGCTGACCCGTTTCAGAAACCTGGCGACTGCGGCGGGATAGTCCGGCAGGGTTTCCAGGTCCAGATATCGATCGATGCGCCGGGTGTGCTGGTAAATCTGCTCAAGCTCGGCCTGACGCGGCCCCAGCAGTTCGCCCTTGGGGTCATCCAGCAACAAAGCGTTTTCCAGGTCCAGGCGAAACGCCCGTGGATTGAGGTTATTGCCGGTCAGCAAGGTGTAGCGCTCGTCGATCCACATGCCCTTGAGGTGATAGGTATTGTCACCGTCACGCCACAGGTGCAGGTTCAGTTGGCCGCTGTCGATGTAACGCTGATGCCGCTTGGCGAAGCGGCGCAGGCTGATTTCGTAGAGATAGGGCAGCGCGGCGATGATCTTGAACGGCTCGCTGGGCGGCATGTAGAAGTCGTTGGCGGTTTTGTCGCCGACGATAATGTCGATCCTGACCCCGCGAGCCAGCGCGCGATTGATTTCCCGGGTCACCCCCAGGGGCAGATTGAAATACGGCGTGCAGATGGTCAGTTGCCGGCGACTGCTGGCAATCAATTCGCCGATCACCCGGCTCAACGGATTGTTCTTGCCCACGCCCAGCAACGGGCTCACCGACAGGCCGCTCTTGTCGAGGTTGCCGGCCTGCGTGTCATACGCGGCGTACTTGAGCCGGCTGCGCAGATCGCCGATGTCCTTGCGCAGGCTGCGAGTGCTGGGCAGGTTCGGCAAATCCAGACGATGCACGGCGCTGGAGGCAATCAAGCCATGCTGTATCAGGTGCTGCATCGAGTCGGCCAGTGCCTCGTTGCGCAACAGGTGGTAGCGGTCGTAGCGGTATTTGTCGAACTTGTGCAGATAGACGTTATTGAGGCTGGCGCCGCTGTAAAGCACACAGTCGTCGATCACGAAGCCTTTGAGGTGCAGCACGCCGAACAACTCGCGAGTCTGCACCGGCACGCCGTAGATCGGCACTTCGCTGGCGTGAGTGCGGGTCTGTTCCTGATACCACGCCGAATTGCCCGGCTGCTTCTTGGCGCCGATCAGCCCGCGCTGGGCCCGCAGCCAGTCCACCACCACGACCACGTCCAGTTCCGGACGCTTGGCCTTGGCGGCGTGCAAGGCATCGAGGATTTCCTGCCCGGCCTCGTCCTCTTGCAGGTACAGGGCGACGATGTAGATGCGCTGGGTGGCCTGGGCGATTTGCTCCAGCAGGCAACGGCGGAACTCGGCGGCGCCATCGAGGATGGTCACGGCATCGGCGGTCAGTGCAAAGCTGCGCAGCTTAGGCAGCAAGGGGCGTTTGAAAAGCGACGGCATAGGGCTCGCAAAAGGTCGAATCCGAAGAGTGGTTGAGCTTACACCATCGATGGGTTCGGGTCTTCAGGGCGTCATGAAAAAACAATTTGACCAAGGAGAACGATCGTTCTACTGTTGGCGACATGAACGAAATCAATAGCAATGAGACCCGAGACATTATTCTCGATGTCGCCGAAAAGTTGATCTATAAAAGTGGCATCGCGGCCACCGGCATGGATCTGCTGGTGAAAACCGCCGGCGTCTCCAGAAAGAGCATTTATCGCTACTTTGCCAACAAGGACGATCTGATCGTGGCCGCACTCCAGCGGCGCGACGAACGCTGGATGCACTGGTTCAGCAGTGAGGTCGACAAGGCCCCTACTCCGCGCGCCCGGCTGCTCAACCTGTTTACCGTGCTCAAAACCTGGTTCGACAGCGAAGGTTTCCGTGGCTGTGCGTTCATCAACACCAGTGGCGAAACCGGCGATCCACAGAACCCGGTCCGCCAGGTCGCCAAACTGCATAAACAGAAGTTGCTCGACTATGTAACCCGGCTATGCACAGAACAAGGCGTCGAGAGCCCGGATGCCTTGGCCCGGCAGTTACTGATCCTGATCGATGGCGCCATTACCGTCGCACTGGTCATGGGCGATCACAGCGCCGCCGACCAGGCCCAAAACATACTGAAGTCCTTATTGGCTGAAACTGAATAACCCGTTCCCGTAAACCGCTGTGCCACTTGCTCGATCACTCACTGGAGATCTGCCATGTCATCCACTGCTGAAGTTCGTCCGCCGCTGCCGCCTTTCACCCGTGAATCGGCCATTGAAAAAGTCCGCCTGGCCGAAGACGGCTGGAACTCCCGCGACCCACAACGGGTGTCCCTGGCCTATACGCTGGACACTCAATGGCGCAACCGTGCCGAATTCGCCCATAACCGCGAAGAGGCCAAGGCCTTCCTGACCCGTAAATGGGCCAAGGAACTGGACTACCGGCTGATCAAAGAACTGTGGGCCTTCACCGGTAACCGTATCGCCGTGCGCTACGCCTACGAATGGCACGACGATTCGGGCAACTGGTTCCGTTCCTACGGCAATGAAAACTGGGAGTTTGACGAGCAAGGGTTGATGTCCAACCGCTACGCCTGCATCAACGACATGCCGATCCAGGAAAGCGAACGCAAATTCCATTGGCCGCTGGGTCGCCGGCCGGATGATCATCCGGGGCTGTCTGACTTGGGGCTGTAGGCGCACGGCATTTGTATAAGCAACAGAAACCTTGTGGGAGCGGGCTTGCTCGCGAAGGCGGTGCGTCAGCAGGTAGCAATGCTGGACGAACAACCGTCTTCGCGAGCAAGCCCGCTCCCACATTGCTACTGCGGGCTCGGCCCAGCGCCCGCTCACAACGGCGCTAGACAAGCGGCCACTCGCCAGGGTTGACCGGCATGCCGCCAGGCATCACATTGCCTGGACCGCCGATACACTCAGAGGCGATTTGCTCGTTGCTGACCTGTGGAGCCCATGACCGCGTCGATTCCGATCCGCCCCCCCTGCCCGCCTGGTGTCTGTGACTGCGGGCGTGATGCGTTGCTGCAAACCCCGGGCAGTGACCTGCGCATTCTTTGCTTGAACCGTCAGGAAGAAAAACGCCTGCTCGAACGGCTGGAAAATATCCAGAGCCTGGACGAACTCCAACGGTTGCAGCAGCGTATGTACGAGAACCTCGGAATCCGCCTGAGCGTCGAACCCGGCTACAACGAAGTACGCACCATGCGCGGCATCGCCATCGAGTTCCAGGAGCAGCCCGGCCTGTGCCGCAAGATTCGCCAGTCGATCCCCACCGCCATTCGACGCGGGTTGGAAAAACGTCCCGAAATCGCCTGGCGCTTGCTGGATGCCCACGACCTGTTCCGTGACGCCTGAGAAACAGCTTCATCCCTGAAGCTGCACATCGGTCTAGAAGTCCACGGTGGCCGAAAGCAGGTAAGTGCGCGGCGTTGCCAGGGTCAAGCCTGCCTCGCTGTCATCCGAGGCGCCGGCTGAACTCCAGTAGCGCTTGTCCGCGACGTTCTCGACATTGGCACGCAGAGTGATGTTCTTCTGGTCCACCTTGAACGCGTAGCGCGCGCCCACATCCACACGCTCCCAGGAATCGATTTCCTTGGTGTTGGACTGGTCCAGGTACTGCGAACTGGAGTGGATGGCGCGGCTGGTCAGGGTCAGGCCCTGCACGGTCGGCACATCCCACTCGGCGCCCAGGTTGACATTGTATTTGGGCGTGGCCGGCGCCCGATTACCATCAAAGGCGCCATCGGTGGTATCGGTCAACTCGCTGTCGATGTACATGACCCCGCCGAGCAAACGCAACCCCTTGAGCGGCTCACCGAACACGCTCAACTCAACCCCGGTGTTCTCGCGTTTGCCGTTCGGGCCGAAGACACGGGTCGTGGCATCGGTGGCGTAAGCAGGCTGCTTGATCCGGAAGACGGCGGCGGTGACGGCGAGCGCACCCGCGTCATATTTGGCTCCCACCTCGACCTGACGACTGATGAACGGCGGGAATATTTCGTCCTCGTTGATCGAGGTCGACGGCGCGATCTTGCCCTGGCTCAAGCCTTCCATGTAGTTGGCATACAACGACAGCTTATCGGTTGCCTTGAACAGGATTCCGCCCGACGGCGACATCTTTTCCTCGTCGTACGCGGTGGCGCCTTTGACGTTATCCGTCCAGTCGTCAACCTTGATCCGCTGCCAGCGGGTGCCGAGGGTCAGCAGCAGTCGATCATCGAAGAAACCCAGGGTGTCGGACAGCGCCACGCCGGTGGAGCGGTTTTCGGTATAGACCTTGCTGTCCTGGCGCGTGGGGTCGCTCGGAGTCGGCGTTTGCACCGGGTCATACAGGTTGCTCGGGGACGAAGCATAACGAGCGCCGCCATTGGTGAAATCCATGTAGAAGTAGCTGGCGGCCAGGTTGATCTCATGGCTCACCGGGCCGGTATGGAACCAGTTGCGCACCCCGGCCGTGGCCGTGCGGACATTTTCATCGCGGGTAAAGTCGCGGGGTTGAACGCTGAAATCGCCAGCGTCGTTGCTGACCGAAACGTTGTGCCGCAGGAAGTCATGATCACTTTTGCGCGCCCCCGCACTGCCGTACAGCATCACGGAATCGTTGACATCGTATTGCGCGTTCACCGCGCCGAAAGTGTCCTTGGTGCGCGCCTTGCTCCAGCGCTGAGCGTAGTTGCGGCGCACATCGCTGGCGTGCGGGACCTGTGCGTTGGCCCCTACCAGCACGCGCTCCTGCGGCGCGTCGGTATCGCGCTCGGTGCGCCCGATATCCGTCGAGAGGCGTAGACGCTCGCCACGAAAATCCAGGCCCAGTACGGCCATGTCGCGGTCGACACTCTGGTGATCCCATTCAGTGTCGCCGGACTGCTTCACGCCGTTGAAACGAACGCCGAACTGGTTGTCTTCACCAAAACGCCGGGCGACATCCACGGCGCCGCCGAGCTGGTTGTTGGAGGCGTAGCTGCCCGTGAACGAAGTGATGGGTTTGTCGGTGGCCCGCTTGGGCACCACGTTGATCCCGCCACCCACGCTGCCACGTGGCGAGACGCCGTTGATGAGCTGGGTCGGGCCCTTGATGATGTCGACGCGGTCGGCCATCTCCATGTCGATCGAATAGGTCGGCAGGATGCCGTAGAGACCGTTGTAGGCGACATCACTGTTGAACAGGCTGAAACCGCGAATGGTGAACTGCTCGAAACGCCCGCCTGCCGGATTGGTGGCGCGAACCGAAGGGTCGCTGGCAATCAGGTCGCCCAGGGTCCGAGCCTGCTGGTTCTTGACCACTTCGCTGGTATAGGTGGTCATGCTGAACGGGGTTTCCATGAAGTCTCGCGACCCGAGCAAGCCTTGCGAGCCGCGGCGCGCGACCTGGCCACCGGCATAGGGCTCGCCCTGCGCCAGGCTCGTGGCCCCCATGATCGAGGTGGGAGCCAGTTGCAAGCTGCTGCCTTCCGGCGCCGGGGTCAGGATGTAAGCCTGCTCGCCCACCGGCTGCAGTTGCAGACCCGAGCCCTGTAACAGTCGGGCAAAGCCCTCCTCCACGGCATACTCCCCCGACAGACCGGGGCTGTTATGCCCGCTCACCAGGGCCGGGTCGACCGACAGGTTGACCCCCGCCAGGCCGGCGAACCGGGTGAGCGCGGCGCTGAGGCTGCCGGCCGGCACCTGATAGCTGCGTCGGGCAGCTTCTTCGGCTTGGCTGGAGGACATGAACAATGGGCTGGCGCTCAGGCTGAGCACGAGGCTCAGGTTCAACAGCGGACGCCAGCCGGCAAGGGCCGGGCAAAAACGCAAAGGTACTACTGCGGACATTGGGGGGAGCTCTCGTTTTTGTTCAGTTGCCTTGAATGACAAGCGAGACAAAAAAAGGGGACAGGCGTCAGACAGTATTTTTGCGCAGCGTCAATGTGACCCAGTATCGGGTGCGCGTTTGCACGTGCAGCGGCAGGCTGGCCGAGAGCAACGCGAGGATTCGATCGGTGTTTTCCAGACGGAAGCTGCCGGTCACCCGCAGCGACTCCAGGGCGGGGTCCCAACGCAATAAACCTGGGCGATATCGGCCCAGCTCACGGAGAAAATCCCCCAACGGCTGGTTCTGCGCGACAAGCACACCGTCACGCCAACCCAACTGCGCTACGTCGAACGCCCCCACCGGTCCGGCGCCCGAGGCCAAGAGGTTGACCTGCTCGCCTTCCTTCAGTGTCAGCATTGGCCCGCGCAGCGGTTGCAGTTGCACCGAACCACTGAGGACCGACACCAGGCAACTGCGCTCATTCAGGCGTACGCAGACCTCGCTACGGCTGACGGAGATCAGGCCGAACGGTGCCTGAATGGCCAATGGCGCAGGGCCCTGGACATTGAGGGCCATCTCCCCTTGCACCAGCACCAGGCGTCGAGCCTTGAGGTCCAGGTCCAGGGCGCTGTCGGTATTCAACTGCAAGGCGCTGCCGTCGGCCAGCGACCAGCGCCGCTGTTCGCCCGTGGCCGTATGCAGGTCGGCGCGCCAGACCTCCAGCGGCAGCTCTCGCCCCAGCCACCAGGCCGTGGGCACCAACGCGGCGACGCCGAGCGCACGCTTGAGCACCGCCCGACGGGGCAATGCCGGGCGATCCAGGGTCGCCATACCCAATGAAGGCGGCACCCCGGCGAAACGCTGGCGCAATCGCTGGGCTTTTTGCCAGGCGGCCTCGTGGTGGGCGCTGCTGTCGCGCCAGCGTTGCAGCGCGGCGCAATCGAAGTCATCCCCGCCAGACTCCATCATGGCCAGCCAGCGAGCCGCCGCCCGGGCGACTTCGCGAGCTTCAGGCGAAGGGGCCTGGCGCATCAAAACTCCACCAACAGGCAATGCTCATAAGCCTGGGCCATATAGCGCTTGATGGTGCGCTCCGACACCTGCATGCGCTCGGCGATTTCACGGTAGCCCAGGCCTTCGAGCTGGCTCCACAAAAAAGCCCGCCGCACCAGAGCCGGCAGGCCATCGAGCAATTCATCCAGGGCTTGCAACGTTTCCAGCAGCAGCCAGCGCTGCTCCGGGGACGGTACGCACGCTGGGGACAAGCTCGCCAAGGCGTCGAGGTAAGCCTGCTCCAGGTTGCGGCGCGCGTAAAAGTTGCTCAACAGACGCTTGCCGACTGTCAGCAGATAAGCGCGTGGTTCGTGCAGATCGGCCAATGGCTGAGCGCTGGACAGGACCCGCAGGAACGTATCCTGGCGCAGGTCCGCGGCATCCCAGGCATTGCCCATGCGTCGTCTCAACCAGCCTTCCAGCCAGCCACCGTGGTCTCGGTACAGCGCGTGCAAGGAACGCTCCGTTGGCGTAGCTGCATCAGACATGTCAAGAAGCCTTGTGCAAGGAATACATTAAATGAGAGTGATTCTAATTAATGTTCCCGCACGAATCCAACTTCTTTATCGAACCGCTCTGTTAATGACACTGGCCTATCGTTTTTTGCCAGCCTGCCAAACGGGTGGTTCGCCCCCCAACGCAGCCAGGGACGAACTCATTTGTTCAAACGGCCTCAGTGGCTGGCATGCAGTTGCTTCTGGACTTGCGGCATGGCCGAGGAGTGGTGGTTAAGGATCTTCCACTGACCGTCAATGCGTTCATAGATAAAGGTGTAGCGCGCCTGAACCTCGCGCTTGGAGCCGTCGGCGTTGGTCAGGGCAAAGGTATAGACACCACTGTCCATCGCCGCGTCAGGTCCCAGGTGACGGATTTCCCGATAGTTGATCTGCCCCACCGGCTTGCCGGCCAGGAAGTGTTCAAAGTAATCCTGAATCAGTGCCGCCGTGTTGCGCACCTGGTTGGATACGGTGGGCTGCAATATCGCATCCGGCGCATACAGGCTGGTTACTGCAGCAGCGTTGCCGGTTTTGAGGGCCGCGTTCCAACGGTCGAACAATGCGGCGATTTCACGGTCATTCTGATTCTGTGGCTGCTCGGCTACGGTGCGATAAACGTATGGCGTTGTTTCAAGTGCCAGGGCCAAGGGTGTGGTCAGCATGAAAAAAGCGGCAGCGGCGAAGGTTTTCAGTTTCATCGTAACGTTCCTGTGGGTTTCAATGAGCCGACTTTGCCGGGCCTGGCGGGCTTCGCCATCGGCCAACCGGTGCCGATTGCCTATGCCGTTCGGCAGATAGGCCCGGTGCTGATGACACGCTCTAATACCGCCACGCCGACCGGTCCCATCCACGCTGGAGCCCTATCATGCAAAGCCCACCCCATGACCCCGGCAGTGCCCTGGCCATCCGAACCCAATATCGCCAGTCGCAAAGTCGTGCCGCACGCCTGCGCCTGCTGTTGGGCACCGGCCATGAACTGACGCAACTGCCCCTGTCGGCGATGCGCCAGCGCGCAGTGCAACGAGCGTGCGCATTCATGGCCATGGATCATGGCCTGCTGCTGGAGTGGGCGGCGGACACCACGTTTCGCACCATCGCCAGCCATGGCAGCCAAGAACGGCTCGATCTGCTTGCCAACCTGGCTCAGCCGCCGTCAGCCGAGCCACAATGGCTGGAGTACCCTGGCAGCGCCCTGCCCCAGGTCTTGCGCGTTCCGTTGCGTGGCTCCGACGGTGTGGTGTTCGGGGCTTTATTGCTGGGCAACGGCGTAGCCCTCGGCACGCCGGACAACGAGGATATTGAGTCACTGCAATTGCTGGCGACCCTGCTGGCTGCCCATTTGGAGAACAGTCGTCTGCTCGAAGCGTTGCAGGCCCGCGAACGCACCATGTCCGAGCTGGTCCATCGACTGTTCAGCGCCCAGGAAGACGAACGCAAGCGTGTGGCCTACGACCTGCATGATGGCCTGGCACAGAACCTGGCCGGCCTGCATCAGCGCCTGCAGGGGTTCGCCGGTCGCTGCCCGCCTCTGCCGCTGGCCCTGGCGAACGACTTGCAGGCCATCCTCGATCTCGCCCGGGGTTGTGTCGGCGAAGGCCGGCAGTTGATCGGCGGTCTGCGTCCCCATGCGCTGGATGACTTCGGTCTGTACAAAGCCGTCGACAAGGAAGCCGACCGCCTGCGGGATGCAGGCCTGTCGGTGGACTGGGCCGAGCACAGCGCCGCTCGCCTGCCGGGCAACACCGAAATCGCCTTGTTCCGCATTGCCCAGGAAGGCATCAACAACATTCTCAAGCACGCCCGGGCCAGCCATGTACGCCTGGGATTGATGGTGAGCGACGACCGGGCCTCGCTGCGGGTCGAAGACAATGGCCGTGGTTTTGCTCTGGAACAACCCATCGAGACCAATGGCACCTGCCATCTGGGCCTGGCGGCCATGCAGGAACGTGCCAGCCTGCTGGGCGGCCACCTGAGCTGTTTCAGCCAGCCCGATGGCGGCACCCGTTTGCTGGCCAGCGTCCCCCTACCCACCCACGGAACACACTCATGACGTCCCCTTTACGCCTGCTTTTGGCCGATGATCACGAAGTGACCCGCACCGGTTTTATCAGCATGCTGGCCGGCAGCCCGGGGTTCGAAGTCGTCGGCCAGGCCAGCGACGGCCAGGAAGCCCTCGATCTGTGCGAGCGGCTGCAACCGGACATCGCCATTCTCGACATTCGCATGCCGGTGCTCAATGGCCTGGGGGCGGCGCGTATCCTGCAGCAGCGCCAGCCGGGGATCAAAGTGGTGATCTTCACCATGGACGACAGCCCTGATCACCTTGAAGCCGCCATCGGCGCGGGCGCGGTCGGTTATCTGCTCAAGGATGCCAGCCGCGATGAAGTGCTGGACGCCCTCAAACGGGTCGCCCAGGGCGAAGAGGCCCTGAACAGTTCGGTCAGTGCGCGCCTGCTGCGGCGCATGGCCGAGCGCGGTGCCAGTGGCGCTACCCCGGTCCAGGCCCTGACAGCCCGCGAGCGCCAGGTGTTGGGGCTGGTGGCCGGCGGCTTCAGCAACCGTGAAATCGGCGAAAAACTCGGCATCGCCCCCGGCACCGCCAAGGCCCACGTGGAGCGCGTCATCGGCAAGTTGGGAGCCGCCGATCGAACCCAGGCCGCCGTGCGCGGTGTTGCCCTGGGGTTGGTGGCACAACCCAGCGGGCAATGGCCATGAGATTCCTCGCCGCCCGCCGCTGGGCCAACCTGCCATTGCGGGGCAAGGCATTGGTGGTCATTTCCCTGCCCCTGGTGGTGCTGTTGCTGTCGCTGGTGCTGATCTACATCACCGAACGCCAGACCGCCCGGGCCGAAGAAGACGTGCGCCGGGTGCTGCTGGTCCAGGGCGATATCCAGACGGTGCATACCCTGCTGGCCGAAGCCGCAGCCAGCGTGCGCGGTTACCTGCTGACCCGGCGCGAAGACTTCCTGCCCAGCTACGAACAGGCCACGCCGCTGATCAAGGCCGCGTTACAACGGTTGGACCACAACATCCGCGACGCCCGGATGCGCGAGCGCCTCAAGACCATCACCCCACTGATCGCAGAAAAACTCGATGGGCTGGATGCCTTGCGCAACGGCAAGGCCGATGACACAGCGGCCATCACGACGATTCTGATCGAAAACAAACACGTCCTGGACGTGCTGCGCGAGCAGATCAACGCCATGCGTATACGTGAGGACGCCCTGCTCGCCGACCGCAGTGCCGCCGCCTCGGCCACGCGCATGCGCCTGTTGTTCGCCACGCTACTGGCGGCGCTGTGCGGGCTGCTTGGCGCCATCGTGGCGGTGCTGTTCCTGTCCAAGGGCATTGTCGCCCGCGTGCAACAGGTGCAAGGCAACGCTCAGCGCCTGGCCTTGGGTCAACCGTTGTTGCCGCAACCGCCGGAGCAGGACGAAATCGGCCAGTTGGGCACTCGTCTGGTAGAGGCCGGGCAGTTGCTTGCCGAACGCGAGCGGGCTCTGCGGGATAACGAAGAACGCTTGCGACTGATCATCGATGGGGTGAAGGACTACGGCATCTTTGCGCTGGACGCCCAAGGCCATGTCATTACCTGGAACGCCGGCGCCGAGCGGATCAAGGGTTACACCGAACAGGAAATCCTCGGCCGGCATTTTTCGTTGTTCTATCTGAGCGAAGAATGCCCGGCGCACCCGGACATGGCGCTGCACGAAGCCGCCCGTGACGGTCATTACATGGAAGAAGGCTGGCGCTGTCGCAAGGACGGCAGCCGCTTCTGGGCCAGTGTGGTCATCACTGCCCAGTACGACAGTACCGGCACCCTGCGCGGGTTTTCCAAGATCACCCGCGACATCACTGACCGCCGCGCCGCCGAGATCGCCCTGCGCACCGCCCGTGAAGAAGCCGAAAGCGCCAGCCGCGCCAAGAGCGAATTTCTTTCGCGCATGAGCCACGAACTGCGCACCCCCCTGAACGCCATACTCGGCTTCGCGCAACTGCTGGACATGGACTCCAGCGCCGGCCAGCGCCCACAGGTCAGTCACATCCTGCGCGCCGGTCAGCATCTGCTGGCATTGATCAACGAGGTGCTGGACATTGCCCGGATCGAGGCCGGTCGTCTGCCGCTGAACATTGAGCCGATTGCCTTGACGACGGTGTTGCATGAAGCCCTGACGCTGGTTTCACCCATGGCGGCCGACGCCGGGATTCAGTTAGCCGAGCTGGCGCCGCTACCCGACAGCAGCGGTGTGCTGGCCGACCGTCAACGCCTGGTGCAGGTGCTGCTCAATCTGTTGTCCAACGCCATCAAGTACAACCGGCCCGGCGGTGAAGTGCGCATTGAAGTGACGGCCCAGGGGCCGCGAGTCAGCATTGCCGTCAGCGACACCGGGCATGGCATTGCCCCTGAGCAGCTTGACCGGTTGTTCAAGCCGTTCGAGCGCCTGGGTGCCGATCCACAGGTCGAGGGCACCGGTCTTGGGCTGTCCTTGAGCAAGAGCCTGCTGGAAATGATGCAAGGCAGCCTGCAGGTCCACAGCGAGCCGGGGCAAGGTTGTTGTTTCACCCTGCAATTGCCCGGTGCCCGGGTGGAACACGCCCGCTTGCCCCCCATCGTCGCGCTGAAGGCACCGCGTCCGTCAGTCGAATATCACGGCAAGATACTGTGCATCGAAGACAACCTGTCGAGCCTGGCGCTGATCGAGACCCTGATGCAGCGACGTCCGGGTATTCAACTGCTGTCGAGCATGCAAGGCCAGTTGGGCCTGGACCTGGCTCGCCAGCACGCCCCGCAGTTGATCCTGCTGGACGTGACCCTGCCGGACCTGACAGGCCTGGAGGTGCTGCGCCGCTTGCGGCAATCGGCGGCTACGGCGTCCACACCGGTACTGATGATCACCGCCGATGCCAGCGACCTGACCCACCGTGCCCTGCACGAAGCCGGGGCCACAGCGATCCTGACCAAACCCATTCATATCCAGGCCTTTCTCGGCCACCTTGAACGTTATTTACCGGAGCCCGCATGAATCGCGATTTGCGCATCCTGATCGTTGACGATCAGCGCCCCAACCTGGACCTGATGGAGCAGTTGCTGGCTCGCGAAGGGCTGCACAACGTATTGAGCAGCACCGAGCCTTTGCGCACCCTCGACCTGTTCAACAGTTTTGAGCCTGACCTGGTGATCCTGGACCTGCACATGCCGGCATTCGATGGCTTCGCCGTGCTGGAGCAGCTCAACCGGCGCATCCCGGCAAACGACTACCTGCCGATCCTGGTGCTGACCGCCGACGCCACCCGCGACACCCGCCTGCGCGCCCTGGCGCTGGGCGCCCGGGACTTCATCAGCAAACCCCTGGATGCGCTGGAAACCATGCTACGCATCTGGAATCTGCTGGAAACACGGGCGCTCTATAAGGCGTTGCGCGAGCTGGTTCCATCGCAGCAGATCGAACTGTTGCGCCAGCACCGGCCGGCCGCCGGCGCGGTTTAGTCCGATTACGCCGGGCCGCAACAGGCTCGGGTTCTATTCGATGCGGTAGTGAAAGGTATTGCGCACCGCCGGCACTGTCACGGCCTGGCCGTCGACGATCCGCGGCTGATAACGGAAGGTCTGGGCCGCAGTCAGCGAGGGTCGGATGAACAACGGATGGCAGCCATCCAGCACCTTGGGGTTGTCGATTCGCCCGTCCGGCTTGACGCTGTACTCCACCGTGCAATCGCCTTCCAACCCTTTGTCCAAAGCCCGTTGCGGATAATCCGGGGCCTCTTTGCTCAGGGGTTGATAGTGGCGACTGTCGGCGGCGGCCAGGCGCGCCTGTTCGGCTTGGCGTTGCCGGGCGAGCGCCTGGGCCTGTTGAGCCGCTTGGCGCTGTCGTTCGGCGGCCTGTTGCTCGGCTTCCTGCTGACGTCGCTGGTTCTCCAGACGCTCGCGCTGCTGCTGGGCCTGTTGCTCGGCCTGCTGCTCGCGCTTTTGCTCCTCGACCCGTTTACGCGCCAGGGTTGCCTGCTCCAGTTTCTGCGCCTGGAGCCTTGGATCAACCGCAGGTTTGCTCGGCGCCGGGCGTGGCGCTTGCACTGGAGCCGGCGTGGCTTCGACCGGTTCTGGGGCGACCTCTGCCACGGCGGTCGGCGCAGGCGCTTCAGGCACAGGCAGCGGTGGCAACATCACCAGTTGCGTGCGCAGTACCCGCGGCGTTTCGACGGTCGGTTTCTCTACGGTCCAGCCCAGCACCAGCAATGCCGCGACAACCGCGTGCAAGGCCACGGCGAGTCCTGCTGCCAGGCTGTTCCTCCAGAAACCACTGCCGGACACCGTGGGTAAACCCAAGGATGGACTGTGCATGATCATCGCCGTCATCGGGGTGCCTCGGTCACCAGCCCAAGGTTGCTCACCCCGCCCTGCTGCAAAGCGGCCATGGCGGCCACGACACGACCGTAGTCGGCGTGGTCGTCGGCACGGATATACACCTGGGTATCGCTGCGCTCGGCGACAACCTGGGCCACTTTGGCGCGCATCTGATCCAGGTCCACGGCGCTGTCGGTCTGGCTTTGGGTGTCCAGTTCAGCACCCAGGTTCCAGTAGTAACCGCCCTCGGCCTTAACAGACAGGGTCAGGATCTGTTGGCGGCTATCGTTGGCCAATGCCTGGCTGGCGACCTTGGGCAGCTCGATTTTCACGCCTTGGGTCAGCATGGGTGCCGTGACCATGAAGATCACCAGCAGCACCAGCATCACATCGATGTAAGGCACCACGTTCATTTCGGCCTTGGGCCCGTGCTTGCGTTGCGGCTTGATTAGCATCTGCCCTCTCCTCTCAAGCGGCCGCGGCCAGGTTCACCGGAGCGCCGTGCAGCTTGCGATGCAGGCGTGCCTGCAGCTCGTTGCCGAACGCGTAGTAGCGTGTCAGCAAGGTCTGGCCGCGGGCGGAAAAGCGGTTGTAGGCGATCACCGCAGGAATCGCCGCGAACAGGCCGATGGCAGTGGCGATCAACGCCTCGGCGATGCCCGGCGCCACGGTGGAGAGACTGGCCTGTTGCACCTGGGACAACCCCAGGAAGGCATTCATGATCCCCCAGACCGTGCCGAACAAACCGATGTAAGGGCTGACCGAACCGACCGTGGCGAGAAACTGCAAGCCTTTCTCCAACTGCACCTCCTGCTCGCTGATTGCCACTTGCAGCGAACGCTCCACCCCTTCAAGCACCACCTGTGGGCTGCCGGAGGGCACGTTGAGCTGGGTGAAAGCCTGGAAGCCGGCGTGAAAGATCGGCTCCACGCCGCCCTCTTCCTCGCGCACCTGGGCGGTCTCGCGCAACAGCGCTGGCAAATCGCTGGTGCTGCGAAAACGCTGCATGAAACCCTTGAACTGGCGCTCGGTGCGGCGCAGCACGGTGCTGCGCTGGATGATCAGGTACCAGCTCAGCAGCGAGGCCAGCAGCAGTGTGAGCATGACGGCCTTGACCAGAAGACTCGCATCGCTGATCAGGCCCCAGATTGTCATATGTTCCAGCGTGGCTTGCATGGGTAGAACTCCTGTCTGGCTGCTATTCGATGAAATGTTCATGACCGGTTGATGACAGCGCCGCTCAAGGCAGGCGCAAGGCTTTCGCGACTTCGTTCCAGGGCACGAACTTGAAGTTCTGGGTCTGCTCGGGCATCCGTTTGCGGCCGTCCTGGACCACCAGCATGCCGTCGCTCCAGGGACCGCCAAGGTTGGCCGAAGTGACTTCCAGGCCATCGGTTTCCGAGGCGCCGTCGATGCCCGCGGCGCCGTTCAAGCCGACACGGAACGCACCGCGCACGGCATAAGGCGGTTCGGCATCAAGTAGCACATAGCTGTCGTTGCCCTGGCTTGAGATCACCAGGTAATCGTGGCCGGCGCCTTGGTACAGGGCGATGCCCTCGACGTCGGCATGCAACTGAGGTCCGACCTTGATCACGTTGTCCAATGTCGCCGGTCGGTCGGCCCGGGCATCCACCGCCCAGACTCCGACGTCTTCTTCACCGAGAAACAGCCGCTGGCGCCGGTCATCGGCGACGCACCCTTCAGGCTGGCTGTCGACGCTGAACTGGCGCACCAACTGCCCTTTCACCACGCCGTCCGGGGCGCTGAGGCGGTACTGCAAATAGCGCCCGTCCTTGCCATTGGCGAAGGCATACAGTTCGCCCTCAACCGGCTGGAACAGGCAGATGCCGTAGATTTCCTTGAGTGGCGTAGGGATCTCGCCGGCCTCGCGCAGTTCGCCGCTGACCCGGTCGATGCTGAACAGGCTGAGACTGTTGCGGTCGCGATTGCTGGCGACTGCCAGATCGACGGTTTGCGTACCCAACTTGAAGTTGCCGCGCACATCGACGTTGTTGAGGCGGCCCACCGCCAGCTCCTGCAGCAGCTTGCCGTGCAGGTCATACGTCAGCAGGCCTTGCTTCTTGTTGGTGCCCAACACCCGGCTCAAGGCAGGTGTGGTGGGATGAACCCAGATCGCCGGATCATCCGCCGCGTCGCCCTGGCGCGCCACCGGCTCGCTCTGGCCAATGGCAGCCACTGTAGGCAGCACCGGCGGCAGGGACACAGGGGTGGGTTGCCAATTGATTTGGCCCTGATACAGGCGTGCGCTGTCATCGTCGCGCAACAACAGTTCAAGGCCGTTTTTCGTCGCCCGTACCGCCAGATTTTCCGGCTCGTTCAGGCCGGGCAGCGCCAGACGGGCTATTGAGGTCCAGCCCTGGCCGTCTTGCTGATACAGATGCAGCTGTCGCGCTTGTGGGTCCAGGCCCAGCAACCCGCCTGGTAATGCCGCCAGGTCTCCAGCGGCCTGCTGGATGTCACCGAACGGTGTGCGCATCGCCACGGGTACACGCACGGCATCGGCCTCGGAGGATGCCGGGTAGGCCCACCAGCCGACTTGTTCCTCGTTGACGAACAGTTGATTGGCGCTGTCTTGCACCTGACAGGTCTGGGCATCGGGCGGCAGTGGCAAGCCGCGTACGCGCTGTGCACTGGCGCTCAGGTGCTCGCCGTTGCCCACCAGCCATTGCTCCCCCTTGCCTTCTTCACCCACCAGAAACACAAACAGGTTGCTCGCTTCATCGCGGTACAGGCACAGCCCGTTCACCGGAAAATCTCGTGCTGGCAGGTACAGCGGCGTCCCCCACTGGCGTTTATCCGGATCGAGGCTGACCAACAGTGCTTGCTGACGAGTGCTGTCGAGGCTGGCGACCAGAATGTTCGAGCCGAGGGCACGGCTGTCGAGACCTTCGAAGGAGCCCTCCAGGCGTGACAGTTCGCGGCCTTGGGCATCCAGCAACAGCAAGCCTTCACGGGCGCTGGCCAGTCGTTCGCTGGTCCAATGGCCGGGCACGAATTCCAAGGCATTGATCGAGCGTTCCTGTGCCTGAGGCCAGGGTTGCAGCTTCAGGGTTGGGGAAGCTGCCAACGCTGGAACGCTTGCTAGGCTGATGAGCATTGCCAGCAGGTACTGCTTGGGTAAAAACAAAGCTGTGTTCAACGGAAAAATCCTTGTCATTGAGCCGGGTTCAAACGGGTCTTTTGTCCACCTGCAGGGCGATGGGATTGATCTCCTCGCCCTGACGGATCGGCGTCGCGATCTAGAAATGGGTGAAGGTCAGCCCCAGCTTGTAAGTCGGGCCGTATTCTTCGTACTGACCGTTGTAGGCGCGGTGGCCGGTGTAGACGAAATACGACTCGTCGGTGAGGTTCTGGGCTTCCAAGCTCACTTGCAGGTTTTTGGTCAGGGAGTAGCGGGCGCTGAAGTCGACAAAGGTCTGGGCGTCAACGTGCAGGTCATGGTCGCGGTCGCTGATGGACGCCAGCTCATACAGGTAGGCCGACTTGTAATTGGCCGACAGGCGCAAGCTCAGCTTGTCGTTTTCCCAGCCCAGCATCAGGTTACCCACGGTGTCCGACTGGTTCGGCAGGTCGATGCTGCGCTTGCGTTGTGTTCCGCTGGCCTGATCGAACCCTTCGATCTCGGCGTCCGAGCGACTGAAGGTGGTGTTGGCCCCCAGAAGCAATCCATTCCAGGGGGCTGGCAGCCAGTCGAATTTTTGTGAGTAGGCCAGTTCCAGGCCATAGAGCTTGGCGCTGTCACCATTGGCAAAGCTATGGGCTTCGGAGAAGTCGGCCCAGGCGCCCGTGCCCGCCAGGTCGGTGTTGTAGACGAAGTTCTTGATGTCTTTGTAGAACACGAAAGCCGACACAGTGCCGGCCCGGCCCATGAAATGTTCAATGCCCAGGTCCAGGTTGCTCGACTCCAGGGGTTTGAGGTCCGGGTTGCCGAAGGTCGCCTCGTCATCGTCAATGACAAAACCCGGGGCCAGTTGCCCGAAGGTCGGACGCACCACGGACTTGGTCCAGGCCGCACGCACCTGGGTGTTCTTGTCCAACTGGTAACGCGCGTGCAGGCCCGGCAGCCAGTGGTGATATTTGCGCCGGGTTTGGGTGTCGGTGAACACGCCGTCGGTAACGCCGCTGCCTTTGGCTTCGAACTCCGTGCCTTCATAACGCATGCCGGCGATCAAGCGCCAATCGTCGATGTCCACCGTGTTCATCAGGTAGGCGGCGTTGATGTCTTCGCTCATCTGGAAGTCATTGACCCGCGACTCTTGCGCATCAAAGAAGGCGTCGCGGTCCAGACCACCCAACAATTGTTCGATGGCTCCGGCACTGATGCCTGGACCGTAACGGCCGAGACTGTAATCCACGTTGCCCTTCTGGAATTGTCCGAGGTTCAACTGCTCGTCGGTGAACCCCAGATCGTCGAAATCCTCATAGACCCAGGCGTCGAGATCGTTGTCCTTGTCGCGGCGGCTGACTTTGCCGCCGAATTTGACCTGGGAGGCGTAGCCACTGACGTCATAGTCTCTGGCCAGGTCCAGGCGCAGGTTTTTCTCGGTGTCGGTGGTGTTCTGCTGTTCCCAGTCCACCTTGTCCAGGCTGAAGTTGGCCGGATCATAGAACCCCGAACCAATGATCGGCCGCGGTTTGTCGTTGCCGTAGAAGCCCCCCTCGAAACTGTCGATGCCTTCGAATGTGGCACCGGCGATATGACCGGGGCTGTCCTCGCTGGACTTGCTGTAGCCGCCCTGGCCGCTGAGAGTCCAGAGACCGAACATGCGCTCCCCGCCCAGTACATAGGATTGGATCTCCTGGGTTTCTTCGCGCTGCTTGATCTTGCGCTCGCCTTCTGCGGCACCCAGCTCGCCGGCCGCTTGTGGATCCTCGAAAGCCAGGCTGGCGGCATTGCGGGTTTCGCTGTCTTTGTAACGACTGTAAAGCGTGCGCAGGTAGTAGCTGCTCAGATCATCAGGCTTGTAGTCGAAGTTCAGCCCGCCGCCGGCGCGCTCCCGACGGATGTCATAGTCGCGTTGTTCGAACTCTTCCAGTCGTGAGCCTTGCTCGAAATCCCAGGCGCCGCCGGTTTCAACGTTGTCCGAGCCAAAATCGCGCTTCTGCCAGCTCAGCGCTGCTGCAACGCCGAAGTTATCGATGCCGTCGCCCAGGCTGAAACGGTCGCTGATAGCACCAGAGAATTTCGGACTCGTCTGGCCGGTATTCTTGTCGTAGCTGGCTTCGCTGCTGCCGGTGTAGAACAAGCCCTTGTGGTCGAACGCCGAGAGGCTTTTTACGTCGACCGTGCCGCCCAGGGAGTTGGCGTCCATGTCCGGCGTCAGGGTCTTGATCACCGACAGCGACTGCACCAGCTCCGCGGGCAGCACGTCCAGGGCAACGGCCCGGCGCTCGCTTTCCGGCGCCGGCACCAGCGTGCCGTTGATGGTCACGCTGTTGAGGTCTGGCCCCAGGCCCCGCACACTGACAAAACGACCTTCGCCCTGGTCACGTTCGACGCTGATGCCCGGCAGGCGCTGCACGGCTTCGGCGACGTTTTCATCCGGCAACTGCGCCACGCCGTCGGCATGCACCACGCTCTTGATGCTGTCGGCGCTGCGCTGCTCCTTCAGGGCCTGATCGATGCTGGCCGCCTGACCGACCACTTGGACGTGTTCAGTGGTCGTCTGCTCGGCAGCGCTCAGCCGTTCACTGGCAATGGCCATCGCCAACGCGGTGAACGTAAAACCGACGAGCCCGGCAGTGCTTGTGCGGTGATGCATGGTGATCTCCCCCAGGAATCCGAAAATCCGCCAGGCAACGGCCCGGCAACTGGGAGGGCACGCTAGGGGTGGGGGGTGACGGTTCTGTGACAGCGTTTGCCCGCAGGGCCTAAAACACACTGATGTGAGGGGGTTGGCGGACCAGAATGAGCTGAAATGACCTGTTTCCGAGTCGCACAGGCCTTCAGCAGCCGATCACTTTTAGCGAAACGTCGCTGCACACCGCTGTGGGAGCAAAGCTTGCTCGCGATGCAGGCGCCTCGATCCCCTGAAAAACCGAGTCGTCTTCGTCGCGAGCAAGCTTTGCTCCCACAAAATCCCCTCGCCACAATGAGATAAGGGCGATCTCATGCATAAAAATCCGGACAACCAATGAGCTGATTCGACCTCCCCCACCCATTCACCCACCGTCACCGCACTGTCACATCCATCTGCTGTGCTGAGCCGCATTCCGCTTCTGGCAAAGGATTCCGGCCATGTTCTCCGTGCTGCGCCCGCACCGCCTCAAACTCACCCTGCTTCTGCTGGCGGCCAACCTCGGGCTGATGCTCCACCTGGCCAACGGTGAGCTCAAACCGCTGAGTGAGTGGGTCTGGCTGGATATCCTTGGCGAAGGCGGCTCGGCCTTGCTGGCGCTGGTCTGGCTCGGCCTGGTGCTCAAGAGTCGCCCGGCCGGTCGGGTGACCAACTACCTCGTATGGGGCCTGGGTTGCATCTTTTTTTCCTGGTGGATCGACAGCCTCGACGAGTTCATCCGTTTGCCCGACAGCATCACCTGGGACCACTGGCTGGAGTCCGGGCCGATGCCGGTGGGCATGATTCTGCTGACCCTCGGCATCTATCACTGGCACCGGGAACAACTGGCGATCAACGGACAAATGGAAAAGCGTGAACGGTTGTTCCGCGAGCACCGCCTGTTCGACAAACTCACGCCGCTGGGAGGCGCGGACTTTTTCAGACATGAACTGACGAGCAGCCTGGAGGACAGCCGACGCCGCCAGCAGCCCTTGTCATTGCTGGCCCTGGACCTGGACAACTTCACCGCCATCAATCAGCGCTTCGGTCACGGCGAGGGGGATGCGGTGCTGCAAGCCGTCAGCCAGTTGCTGGTGCTGAACCTGCGCCGTCAGGATCTGCTTTGTCGCCTGGCCGGTGATCGCTTTGTGGTCCTGCTGCCCGACACCGGCGAGAGCCAGGCCCGGTATCTGGCCGCAGAACTGGCCCACGCGGTTGGCAGCCTGGCCCACAAGACTCGGCAACACGGCGAGCGCTTGCAACTGGCCGCCAGCACCGCCGTGGTGATGGCATTTGACGAGTCGCCGGAGGCCTTGCTCAAACGCCTCAACCTGACGCTGGCCCGATCCCGTTCCACGTTGAAAAGCGCCTGAGGCCGGCCCATGACCCTCAAGACCTGCTGGTATGAAACCGACAGCCGCTTCATTCCGGGGCACTATCAGCCTGCCGCGCTGATCGATCTGGCACTGTCGCGTGACATCGACAGCCACCGCCTGCTGCGTGGCACCGGGCTGTTCCACGACGATATCCTCGCTGGCCAGAGCCGCATCAGCCCGCAACAGTTTCTTGGCCTGATCGACAACAGCCGACGCCTGCTCGATGCCAGTGATAGCAGTTTCCTGTTTGGCCAGCGGCTGCTGCCGGGACATTACGGGCCAGCCAGTCATGCGCTACGCCACGCGCAGAATCTGCATCAGGCCCTGGAAACCCTGATTGACCAGCAAGCACTGCTCAGCCCCCTGGCCGCGCCGCGCCTGTTGTTGGACGAGCACTACGCCTACATCCATTGGCTGGACAGTTGCGGTGCGGATGAACAATGGCGCTTCATACTGGAAGCCAGCATGACTTCGATGGTTGCCATGAGTGCATGGCTGAGCGGCGAACGGCTGCCCTGGCAATGCAGCTTTCGCCATGAGGAGCCGCGTTACGTCGAACAGTACTGGGTGCATCTGGGTGAACAGACGCAATTCAATCGACCGCTGGACCTGATGCGCCTGCCCCGCCACTGCCTGGCACAGCCCTGGCCCAACGTGTCGGCCACCGCCGGCCAGGTGGCGCGGATCGAAGCCCGAGACCAACTCGATCAACTGGGTTTCGCGGCAAGCTTTCTGGACTGCGTCTACGACTACCTGCACAGCCATGTGCAGCAGACGCCCAGCCTGGAACAGATCGCCCAGGCTTTCGCCATGAGCCCGGCGACGCTCAAGCGCAAGCTGCACAAGCACCATACCGGGTTCCAGCAACAGGTGGACCGGGTGCACACCCATGTGGCGTTGTACTTGTACCAGGTCAAGGGGTTCAGCAACGAGGAAGTGGCGCAGTACCTGAACTTCAACGACACGGCGAATTTTCGCCGCTCGTTCAAGCGCTGGACCGGCAGTACGCCGAATCTGATCCGGCAGTTGCTGATGTTGGGGTGAGGAAATTTAGCGAAACTTCGCACCATTGTGGGAGCAAGGTTTGCTCCCACAGATAAATTCCCTGTGGGTTCAGTGCCCGCGAATGTAATGCTCCAGCTGCCGGATCAAATCCGCCTGCTCGACAATCGCCTCCTTCACCAGATCGCCAATGGACAACAACCCCATCAACTGGCCGTTATCCAGCACCGGCAAGTGCCGCAGGTGGCTATCGGTCATGACTTCCATGCAGCGGTCGATGCTCTGCTGGCTATCGGCGGTGACCACGGGAGCACTCATGACGGTGCGTACCGAAGTGCCCACCGAGGAGCGTCCTTGCAACACCAGCTTGCGCGCATAGTCGCGCTCGCTGAACACGCCAACCACCTGACCGTGTTCGATCACCGGCAACGCGCCGACGTTTTTCTCGGCCATGATCTGCAGCGCTTCGAGCACGGTCTGCTCCGGCGCGATGCTGTGAACCTGCTGGTTCTGCACACTCTTGAGTCTTACCAGTTGAGCGGCTGTTTTCATTGTTGATCCTCAACTTCAGTTAAAGGCAAGCCAACCAAACAAGAAGATCTGCGCCAGGCGCGATCCCTGTGGCGGGGTCAGAGGCGGATCAGTCTTCGCCAATCTCCACCACATCACCATTCAGGCGCACCGGCCACACCCGCAGACGCTGCTCCGGGTATTCGAGGCAATGGCCGTCTTCCAGGCGGAAATGCTGTTTGTACAGGGGCGATGCGATCACCAGTTCACCCTTGATGCTGCCCAACAGCCCCCGACCGATCACGTTCGCCCCGGACTTGGGGTCGCGGTTGTCGATGGCGTACAGCGGTTTGTCCTGCTGTTCGGGCAGGTACAACAGCGCCACCTGGCTGCCGTCGTGCCAGGCGACCACGCCGGAGTTGGGCACCAGATCCTCGCGGCTGCACAGGGCACGCCATTGCACGGGACTTTGGGCCGCGTTGCGGGTGGGGATACGAACGACGTTTGACTGGCTCATCAGAGCACCTCCTCGGTAACGGGAATCAGGTGAAGCTCGTGGGCGTGAACCGGCCGGCGCTGGCCGCGTTCCCTGACGAAATGAACATCCGGATCACCGCGACCGTCGTTGACGAAGGTGCGGAAGCGCTTGAGTTTGTCCGGGTCTTTGAGGGCGTTGGCCCACTCGCATTCATAACGATCGACCACCAGTTGCATCTGGGCTTCGAGTTCGGCCCCCAGGCCCAGGCTGTCTTCGATGATGACGTCCTTGAGGTAGTCCAGGCCGCCTTCCAGGCTTTCGCGCCAGACCGACGTACGCTGCAACTTGTCGGCGGTGCGGATGTAGAACATCAGGAAGCGGTCGATGTAGCGGATCAGGGTCGCGTCATCCAGGTCGGTGGCGAACAGCTCGGCGTGACGCGGGCGCATGCCGCCGTTACCGGCCACGTAGAGGTTCCAGCCCTTCTCGGTGGCGATCACGCCGACGTCCTTGCTCTGGGCCTCGGCGCACTCGCGGGTGCAACCGGACACCGCGAACTTGAGCTTGTGGGGCGAGCGCAAACCCTTGTAGCGATCTTCAATGGTCAGGGCCATTTGCACGCTGTCCTGCACGCCGTAGCGGCACCAGGTGCTGCCCACGCAGGACTTCACCGTGCGGGTCGACTTGCCGTAGGCGTGCCCGGTTTCGAAACCCGCTTCGATCAGTTCGGCCCAGATATCCGGCAACTGGTGCAACTGGGCGCCGAACAGGTCGATGCGCTGGCCGCCGGTGATCTTGGTGTAGAGGTCGTATTTTTTGGCGACCACGCCGATGGCGATCAGCTTGTCGGCAGTGATTTCGCCCCCGGCGATGCGTGGCACCACCGAATAGGTGCCGTTCTTCTGCATGTTGGCCATGAAGGTGTCGTTGGTGTCCTGCAACGGCACCAGGGACGGGTCCATGATCGGCTGGTTCCAGCACGACGCCAGGATCGAGCCCACTGCCGGTTTGCACAAGTCGCAACCGGTGTGCCCGCGGCCGTGCTTGGCCAGTAGCTCGCCGAAGCTGATGATGCCTTCAACCCGCACCAAGGCATAAAGCTCCTGGCGGGTATAGGCGAAGTGTTCGCACAGGCTCTTATCGACACTGACGCCGCGAACAATCAGTTCGTGCTCGAACACCTGCTTGACCAGGGCGGCGCAACCCCCGCAACCGGTGCCAGCCTTGGTATCGCATTTCAGTTGCCCAAGGTCGGTGCAGCCGCTGTCGATGGCCGCACAGATCGAGCCTTTGGTGACGTTGTGACACGAGCAGATGGTCGCCGCCGCAGGCAGTGCTGCCGGGCCCAACGTGGGTGCACCTTCGGAACTCGGCAGGATCAGGCCGGCAGCCTCCTTGGGCAACGCGATGCCGTTCTGCATGTATTGCAGCAGGGTGTCGTAGTAGCTGTTGTCGCCCACCAGGACCGCGCCGATCACTCGTTTGCCATCGGCGTCCACGACCAGTCTCCGGTAGCTGGCACTGGTTTGATCGATGAACTGGAAGCTGCGCGACCCCGGTGTATTGCCGTGGGCGTCGCCGATGGAACCTACGTCCACCCCCAGCAACTTGAGCTTGGTGGACATGTCCGCGCCAGTGAACGGCTCGGCGCTTTCACCGCACAGGCGAGCCGCGACGTTGCGGGCCATCTGGTAACCCGGAGCGACCAGGCCGAAGATGCTGCCGTTCCAGGCTGCGCATTCGCCGATGGCGTAGATGTCCGGGTCACTGCTCAGGCAATGGTCATCGATCACCACGCCACCGCGCGGGCCGATCTGCAGAGCGCACTGGCGAGCGAGGGCATCCTGGGCGCGAATGCCGGCAGAAAATACGATCAGGTCGGTTTCCAGGAAATCGTCATCGCCGAAATTCATCCGATAACGGTACTGCTCACCGGCGCTGATGGACTGAGTGCCCTTGGACAGATGCACGCCGACGCCCAGTTTCTCGATGCGCGCCTTGAGGGCCAGACCGCCCTGCTCATCCAGTTGTACCGGCATCAATCGCGGGGCGAATTCCACCACATGAGCTTCCAGGCCGAGGGTCTTGAGGGCATTGGCCGCTTCCAGGCCCAGCAGACCACCACCGACCACCACACCCCGGCGGGCGTTGCTTGCGGCGGCACGAATGGCGTCCAGGTCTTGCAGGGTGCGATAGACCAGGCAGGAATCGCCTTCGGCGCCCTGGATCGGTGGCACGAACGGGTAAGAGCCGGTAGCGAGCACCAGTTTGTCGTAGCTGATGCGAGCCTGGGCAGTGACCACCTGGCGCGCCTCGCGATCAATTTCCAGCACCGGCACGCCCAGGTGCAGCGTGACGCCAGGGGTCTGGTACAACGAGGCTTGCCCAAGCGCCAGGGACTCGGCGTCACGGCCAGAGAAATACTCCGACAGATGCACGCGATCATAGGCGCGCATCGGTTCTTCGCTGAACACATGCAGGTGGTAATGATTGAGGGCACCGCGCTCGATCAGTTGCTCGACGCAGTGATGGCCGACCATGCCATTGCCGATCACGATCAGTGTTTGCAGCTTGTTCAGGGAAGCAACGTTGGAATTCATAAAAGCACCCGACAAAAGCCCATCACGGTTTTGAAAGCAAAAAAAAAGACGCCTGAAACCTTGCGGTTCCAGGCGTCTTTGCCTGTTCTGTGCGGTATCGATCCGGCGACTGCGCCCCGATCTACCGTTATCCCCGGCCTGCTGGCTCTCGATCTTCGTTGACCGACGGGGTTGCCCACTTGAATGTATTTACAGTGGGCCTGAACAGCCTCTTGCAGCGAGCGTGCCAAGCCTTTGTCTGCCGCCCTGAAGTCATAGACCCAACGCTGCTTGCAACCCTCGAAAATCCCTGTGGGAGCGGGCTTGCCCGTGAAAAAGGCCGTCCAGTCACCTCATGCTTACAGGCGCTCACCTGACGCTTCCATGCGCGGACGATTGCCTTGCCATGGTGCGATCCATCGCCTGCGGCTTCATAAAAGTGCAGTGACTGGGCTGACGCTATCGCGAGCAGGCTCGCTCCCACAGGGGGGCTCGGGCCATTCGCGATGGAAGAGGTTCAGGTTGCGCCGATGCGGGCGGCTCTATCCACCATCGCCACGATGGTCACAAAGAGCTCTTGCTTGGCCTCCACGGCGCTGACTTCCCCGGTGGCAGCGGCATTGGACAGGGCTTCTGCCGCACCCAGCATCGCCCGCAGACTCGCCTGGGTGATGGCCCGTGTACCAGCGAACGGTTCCAGGACGGTTCGGCACTTGTCCAGGAAAATCGCCTCATATTCGCGCTTGATGCGCTCCAGTTCTGGCGAACTGGTCAGCGCCGCGATCACCCCCGGGATCTCCCGGCCTTGCAGCAGGACGCATTCGACAAACGAAGCAGCAATCACCTCGGCGCGGCTTTGCAGTGTCGGTTCGCTCGCTTCCAGGGCGGCGTCCATGAGCGCCGTCTGACGGGCATCGAAATCCTGATAGAGCGCCGCCAACAGCCCGGATCGAGTGGTGAAGTGGTCATACACAATGGGTTTGGTTACCCCCGCCTGTTCGGCGAGGCGGGCCAGGGTCAGCGCTTCGCTGCCCTCCTCTCGCACCAGCCGCCAGGCGACATCCAACAGCTGCCGTTGCCGATCCTCGCGAGACAAGCGTCGACGGGGAGCAGCAGAAGATCGCGAATTTTCATCAAGGCTTGACATGCTAACTTTACCAACCGTAACTTACTAAAGGTAACTTAACCAAGCATACCTGCTTGATACCGGTCATTGCCATGAGGAGTTTTGCCATGCACGCACTCATCGTTGTCGCTCATCACGATCCCCATTCCCTTACCCACGGCCTCGCGAAAAAAATCGCCCAAGGCCTGACCCAGGCCAATCCCGCCGATACGTTCGAGATCGCCGACCTGGCCGCCGAAGGCTTTGATCCGCGGTTCAGTTTCGCCGATCACGCGGTACACCACCGCGAGGCCTCACCGCCCATGGACGTTTTGGCCGAACAAGCCAGAATCGACCGCGCAGATGCGCTGGTGCTGGTGTATCCCATCTACTGGTGGTCGATGCCAGCATTGCTCAAAGGGTGGATCGACCGGGTGTTTTCCAACGGCTGGGCGTTCGATTTCAGCCTCGATAAACCCTTTATCAAAAAACTGCAGCGTTTGCAGGTGCATCTGGTGGCCCTGGGCGGGGCTGATGAGGGTACGTTCCTGCGCCACGGCTATGGCCAGGCGATGACCGCGCAAATCGACCACGGCATCTTTGATTACTGCGGCGCCCGGGTGGTCAGTTCCCAACGTTTGCTCGACTCGGAAACCCTCGAACCGGCGCTTCACCTGGACACTGCCTATGACCTGGGCCGGCGGCTGTTCCCGCAGTGCGAGAAGACTGCACAGGTTCAAGCCAGCAGCGAGTGCGCCTGACCGCCATCAGAGCACGCTGCCCTTGGCCGCGGAGAGGACCTGATCACGCTTGTAGATATCCGGGATGTACACCGCCTGCCCCTGGCTGTCGGCTTGCACTGTCCAGTAGCCCAACAGAATCGGCACCGGCCTGGCCAGCCTGAACTCATGAGTCAGCCCGCTGGCCAGCAGCGTGTCGGTGCGCAGACGTTCAGCCGGGCTCACCAACCAGTCACGCAACTGCATGGCCTGTTCGACTCGCACACACCCCGAACTGAACGCCCGCGGTTCCTTGCTGAACAGTGACTGGTTGGGCGTGTCATGCAGGTACACGGAAAATGGGTTGGGGAAGCGGATCGCCATTTTACCCAGTGGGTTTTGCGGACCGGGGTCCTGACGCAGCATGAGGCCGCCGGGATGCTCCCAATCGATGTCCTGGGCCAGTAACGGCAAGCCATCGCGATCGATCACCCTCAGGTTGTGTCGACTCAAGAACTCTGGGTCACGACGAATCTCAGGCAGTTTGTCTTCACGCATGATAGTCGGGGGGATGGTCCAGGTCGGGTTGAGTGTCAGTCGTGTCACTCGGGACTTGAGCAATGGTGTTTCCCGGTCCGCGCGGCCCACTTGGGTGCGGGTTTGCCAGACCGCTGCGCCGTCCTGGTAGACCGTCAACCGGGCCGCCGCCACATTGACCAGTACGCTGTCCGGCTCCAGGTCCCGGGCCAGCCAGCGCATGCGCTCCAGATTGACGCGCAACTGCTCGCGCCGCATGAACGGGCTGATGTTCAGCTCCGTCACCGTCCATGGCCCCACTACCCCATCGGCTTGCAGCGAATGGTGAAGCTGGAAGCTTTTCATCGCTGCCACCAGGTCGGGGTTGTAGTGATCGTCGATGATCACGGGGGGCGCGCTGAAATAGCCTTCGCTGAACAATCGCTGGGCCAGGGCCGGTACGCGGGCGTCCCGCTTGTCCGGGTGCAACAACGGGCCGCCGGGCACCGGTTGCCATTCGGGCAAGGGCTGTTGCCGTTGCCGGGCGTAAAGTTCACGCAAGTTGCGATACAGCGCCAGGCTCGGCCGGGCCTGCTCAAAGGCCTCGTCCAAGTCCTGCAGGCCCGACCCGGCAATGGCCAACACCTCGGCCTGACGATCCTGCGGCAGCGGGTCGGCCTTCCACACCGGCTCCAGGCGGTCCTGAGGCAGGTAGCCGAAACGCAGCTCATACAGCGCTTGCAAGTAGCGCTGACTGATGGCGATGTCTACACAATGGGGGTCTTGGGCGGTTTCTTCTGCGGGCAAGCTGTAGCGTGCCGGGTCCAGTCCGTCGTCGGCCAGTTGCTGCAACTGTGCCTGCAACGCCATCCGCCGCTCATCGTCCGACCAGACGTCCTGGCCTGCGTTTTGCTCGTAGAACGCCTGCAAACTCATCATCGTCGGAAAGTCGACGCCTGCGGCCAGCTCGGGACAGTTGACCGACAGCTGGGCCAAGGTGGTTTGCACCAATGCCGGATCGCTTTGCTCGGCTGTTGCGACCAATGGCGCAGTGAGCAATAAAAGGCTCAGGTAACATGCGGACTTTTTGAACAACTGCTTTACTCCAATCCATGGCCGTCCCGTTGACGGTCAACTTTGCGACAGGTACGACCCGCCATCATGCAAACAAACCAAATCGGACGGGATGCCGCAAACAAACACCACCGTGGGAATTTTCCATCTTCAGCAAGCCTCTTGCGCCGACTCTGCCTGGTCATCACCGGCCTTGGCGTGATGTGCAGCCCGGCGCTGGCCGACAAAGGAAATTCTCAGCCGCTTTACAACAGCCTCACCCACGCGGCGCCGGAACTCAATCCCCAAGCGCTCAAAAGTGCCTTGAGCGCCATGCAATGCGCTGTCGCCAACGGCGCTCGCCCAGCCCGCCACCTGGCGGTCATCGACTACTCGCAACCTTCCACGGCCCGTCGCCTGTGGATCTTCGACCTGCGCCAGAAGAAGCTGGTATTGCGCGACCTGGTGGCCCACGGGCAAAAATCCGGGGAAAACTTCGCCACGCAGTTCTCCAATCGCCTGGGCAGTTTCCAGTCGAGCCTGGGACTGTTTCGCACTCAGGAAAGTTATCAGGGCGCCCATGGATACTCGTTGCGCATGGACGGTCTGGAGCCGGGCTTCAATGACCTGGCCCGCGACCGCGCGATCGTGATCCACGCCGCCGATTATGTGAACCCGTTGTGGAGCGTGCGTCAGGGGCGCATCGGCCGCAGCCTGGGCTGCCCTGCCGTCCGCCCGCAGGTGGCGCGCAAGGTGATCGACAAACTTAAAGACGGGCAATTCATGTTTTCCTGGTACCCGGACCCGAGCTGGCTCAAGCGTTCGGCCTACCTCAACTGCCAGCCGCAACAGGTTGCGAGCATTTTGGCTACTAGCGGCAGTTAGGTAGCACCTTTGTGGCGAGGGGATTTAGCGAAACGTCGCACCGCCCCGCTGGGCTGCGAAGCAGCCCCAATGCAGCAGACTCCATCTTCCTGGCACACCGAGTTGGCAGGCAGGGCTGCTTTGCAGCCAGCGGGGATAAATCCCCTCGCCACAGATTGCACCTGCTGAAAGGCTGGTTAAAATGCCGGCCTTTCGCATTGCTGGCCTTGTCCGATGAACCCTGAAGCCCTTCAAACCCTGCAGACCCATTTACTGACGGCCCTGACCTCGGTGCCGGAAGAAACCCGGCGCCTGTTCCATGGCCGCGGTCGCTGCTGGCCGGGGTTGGAGCAGATCACCGTCGACTGGCTGCAAGGGGTGATGCTGGTTTCGTTGTTCAAGCAGCCTGAGCCGACGCAGTTGGACGATCTGATGTCCATGCTGCTCGCCCTCACCGTTACCCCGGCCTGGCAACAGAGCAAGGCCCATACGCTGGCCGTGCAACACCGTTACCTTCCCGACAGCCTTACCCAGTGGCTGGTGGGTGAGGCTCTGGACGAATGGACCTTGGTCGAAGGCGGCTTGCGCTATCGAATCGACCTGGGCAAGAAGCAGAACAACGGTCTTTTCCTCGACATGCGCTACGGCCGCGACTGGGTTCGCGCCAACGCCAGCGGCAAGCGAGTGTTGAATCTGTTCGCCTACACCTGCGGTTTTTCCGTGGCAGCCATCGCCGGCGGTGCACAGCATGTGGTCAACCTGGACATGTCGCGCGCGGCCTTGAGTCGTGGCCGCGACAACCATCGCCTGAACGGCCATGACCTGAGCCAGGTGAGTTTTCTTGGCCACGACTTGTTCAAGTCATGGGGCAAGGTGATCAACAGCGGCCCTTATGACCTGGTCATCATCGATCCCCCTACCTTTCAGAAAGGCAGCTTCCTGCTGACCAAGGACTATCAGCGAGTCCTGCGGCGCTTGCCGGAACTGTTGTGCGCCACTGGCACGGTCCTGGCCTGCAGCAACGACCCGGCCACCGGCCCGGACTTCCTCATCGACGGCGTCACCCGCGAAGCGCCTGGCCTGAAGTTCGTGGAACGCCTGGCCAATCCCCCGGAGTTTCCCGACGCGGATATGGAGTGCGGCTTGAAGGCATTGGTGTTCACCCGCGACGATGGCTGCGCCGTGTAACGATGCCTGATGCGCCCCTTTGCAAGGGCGCTGTGGCGAGGGGATTTACGCCCTCGCCACAGCTTCGCGGCAGGTGTGCCGGCACAGGTTATTGCGGTCGCAGCGACCACCAAGGGGTGACCAGGCCAGTGGTTATCCGATGCACCATGGCCTCGACTTCCCGGCTCTTGACCGAACGGTAGATCGCCATGGTGCGCCGCAACTGGTCTTCGGTGAGCGTCACCGGCTCGCCTGCGGCCCAGTTCACATCCGCTACGGCCTCGAGCCTCACCCGATACCACATCGTCCCGGTGGGCTGCGTGATTGACTCCAGGGCACTGGGCAGGTCGGCGTCCGGTTGCGCCAGGTTATCCAGCAATACCTGCGGCCAATGGGAGGGATCCACCGGCTCGCTGAAGGCATCCACCAGGTTTTCCTCCACCGTGTCCCAGATGGCCAGGCCGTCGAGCCAATCGCGAGACATCAACCCCAGATACGGGCGCCAGGCCTGTTCCCCTACGCGGGGCGTTTGATCATTGCTGTTGAATGTGTCCTGTGCGTCACTGAGCCAGTTGATGAAACCCTCACGGGTCATCGCGGCCCGGCGTTGCACAAGCTCGGGATATCGGCCGCTTAACACCTGGCCCCAATAGTCATAATGGTTGGTCAGAAACCTCGCAAAGTGTATGCCCTGGGGTTCGAGGCGGGCACGCTGAACCGAACCGAACATGAGGAAATGCAGCTCCAACTCGGCAACGTCTGGTGTTTGCCTGTCCAGAACCCGCGCTTGCAAGCGGGTACGCAGTTGGGCCAATTGCTGGTCGAAATCTGCGATACGCCCCGACAGCTCGGTATAAAGGTCGGGGTAGCCAGTGTAGTACTGCAGGATACCGGCAGCCCTCTGACGATCTCCCAGGGCCAGGCCGCCTGGTTGATCGGCGTCTGCGTCACGGATGGCGCCGCAGAACCAATCGATGAAGCGTCGCCCTCCGGCATCGTCGCGAGCCACTTCCAATGCACTCTTGAGGTCGGGGAAGTCACGGAGCCAGTCATCGACGGTGTAGCGAAAGGCCTCGGGGTCCAATGCGCGAAGGGCGCGGATCTGGGCGCTGGGCAGTGGATTATCTTCGAGCCAGAGCCCAAGGGTGTTCGTCTTCGGCATGTTGCCAAGGGCAGGAATCAGATCATCCTGGATGTTGCTGATGCGATTGCCCTTGAGGTCGAGGAAGATCGGATCGGATGAAGGCCTGGCCAACAGTGCCAGGGCCAATGCCGGTACCCGATCGAGCCCCGCGTTGGCCAGCTCCAGCTCCTTGAGGTGCGCAAGCTCCGGCAGATTGGGTAATTCCCGGCAGTTGTTACCGCTCAAGCGCAGGTCCTCAAGGGCCGTGGCGGTACGCAAGAATGCACTTCCCTGTTCATCCAGGCGAAGGCCACAACGAACCAGGTCCAGCGCTTGCAATCCTGGTAAAGCGGTGATGGCCTCCAGCTCCTGGGGGGTGAAATGCAAGTTGTCGGACCAGACGAGTTCACGCAGGGACGGCAACTCAGCCAGGCGGCCGATGGCCGCGACCATATTGGCACTGGCCACGGGGTCCGAGCCACTGCTCACCTCGGACAGCTGCAGCTCTCGCAAACCAGTAGCACGGTCGGCGCCGATCAAGGGGGCAAAGGTGTCCGCATTCATATTGAGCGGATTTCTGCCCAATGACAGCTCCTCCAGAGAGCGAAACTCACCCGCCGCTACCGGCACGGCGGTGAGCTCATTGCCATGCAGGCGCAGCGTATCGATATTGGGAAACAACCTCAGGAAATTCGAAGGGTCTTCGCTCAGCCCCAGATGAGCCAACGTCAGCTCTTCAATATGCTCGAAACGTGCGCTGATGGGAGGAAGCCGGCCGATGTTCAACCCCGACAGACGTAGAGTCAGCTCGCTATCCTCCCTGAGCGGATCGGGCTCACGGCGCCAGGCGCGACGGATCTCCTGCGCCACCTCCCTGCGCATGGCGATGGTATCTGCACGGGTATATTCGCTCTCGACGGGGTGATGAACCCCCTCATGGACCTCCCACTGACGCAGGCCTTCGTCCAGCGTTGCCCAATCGTTGCTCAACCGGGTCACCAGGGTGTCCAGGCTGATGCCTTCGCGCCTGGCCTGATCGGCCAGGCTACGCTGAAGCCTGGCCAGCGATTCCCCGGCATAGTAGGGAAACAGGCGTTCAAGACGCCCTTCCACACGGTGGCGCCAGCCCTGCAAAGGAAGTTTCCCGCGCCCACTGAGCGGATAACCCAGGCGTCCGTTCTGCCATTGCAGGGCAGCTGCGTCGTTGCCCGTGCGTTTGAGCGACAGGTACGTACGCAGCCTCTGGCGATCGCCAAGGGCTTGCTCCATCAGCACCTTGCGAAGGGTGGTCGACGCCCAGATGTTCAAGCCGAGCGCGTTGCGGGCCTCATCCGGCATCGCTCTGAGCAGCGCCTCTTCGAGGCTCGAATCCCCAGCCAGCTCATTTCCCCTTTCGTCGAAGGGATGGTATTTCCCGTCGTCCTGGCGGATGACTTTCAAGGGGCCGTTCTCTCCCACCTCGAGCGGAGCCAACAACTTGTCCGACAACAGCCGCAGGTGCAACCGGCCTTGCAGTTGCGGCGCATTGCCAAGTAGGCCCATGACAATGCGATCCCGGTCCGCGCTGCTTTCACCCCGCTCAAGATCGCGCAAGGCTCGAGTCAGGCGCAGCTCAGTCAGGGCTTCTACGCATTGTTTACCCAGGCGTCCCGTCACCCGGCCTGCTTGCAGCCGCACCCGGTCCTGGCCCTGAGACTGCCGGGCAAGCTCGTTGGCGATGGATTCAGGCAGCCCGGAAAAAGCCCGAACTATCGGAGCGGCCAACGGATCGAGCCGGGTGGACGAGGCCATGCCAGCCGTCACCTGCGTAGCATTGCGCTCAAGATAATCGGCCCAACGGCTGGCCAACAACCGACTGCTTTCCACCGGGCGTAGGCCGATAGAACTCTGCCCCAGCAGCACGCGCTGTTCGTCCGCGCGAAGGCCGGCCAGGATACGCTCCGCCCAGGCATGATGCTCCAGGTCCGCTTTGTCCAGATCGAGAAAACGCGTGGTGGCCCTGTCGCCCACGGAGTGAACCTGCTCGCCATCGTGCAAGCGTAGCTTCATGTCCGCAGGCCAACCGGGCAAATCCACAAGGGTTTGGGTGACTTGAATGTGCGCGCTCCCGGGTGCTTCACCCGCGCGCAAGCGTCCAACGGTCTGCTGCACCCATTGCCAGTTGCGTGCCTCAGCGAGGGCATCGGCGAATATGGCCGGCATTGGCTGCCCGCCAACTTGCAGGTAGCGCAGATGCGCCTCGCTGATACCGACCTGCTGCTGTACGGCCAGGAGCATAGCTTCGTCCAGTTCGGCGGGCGTCTCGACAAAGTTGCGCAGCAACTCCAGATTGCTTCGCTGCAAGGGATTGCGGTGCGCCCATTGCCAGCCACGCGCGCGACTCCACTCCAGAGGCGGGGTCACGCCTCGGTGACCGGCAGGCAGGCGCAGCCCCAGGGCCTCGCCGGTGCCTTGCACCTCGAAATAACGACCATCGATCCGCACCCACGCCTCGTCTGGCGTACGCCAGACACCCCAGGCGTCCTGTTCGGCCTCCACGGGCGGCAAGCGCCGCGCCTGGAAGGGCGTGACATCGCCATTCCACAGCCGCGTCGTGCCGTCATGCACGGGCATGGGTTCAACGGTCCCGCCGATGAAACCCAGATAGGCACCTTGGGCGACCCCGAACAGCACGTTGAAGATGTGATTGATGCCTTCTTGCGCGTGGCCTTCGTTGAGCGCCTGGATACCTTCAAAGAACTCATACACCAGGCGCACCCCGCCCACCGCCGCCGCAGCCATCCCCATGGGAGCGCAGAACGGAATGAAGCTGACAGCCAGCATCAGTGAACGCTCGGCAAGGCCTTCCCAATACTCCAGGCGTGCCAGCAATGCCTGCCAGTCCTGGTCCCGGGTCGAGATCATCAGCGCCGAGGCATTGCTCAGGGTATGGGTGCGCCATTCGTGATAGCGATCATTCCAGTGATCCTCGCGAACATCGCTAAGGGTCCAGGGGACATGGGGAACAGGCACCCGAATGCGCCGGGGATTACCCTCCTCGCCAAGCTCACCTTCGCGCCAACCCACAATACGCGCGTGGATTTCCTGGAAAAGGTTGAGGTTGTCTTTTATCTCCCACTCCACTTGGTCATGCAGGGCCTCACCTAAGCGGGCCTGCAAGCGTACCGGCAGGTAACGCATCAGGCTCTGGCGGTAACTGCGTTTGCGCACCAGTTCGGTCAGCTTTGCGGCCATGGCCTGCAGGCTGGGAAATTGCCTGATCGGGGCCACCACGTCATAGGGCAGGTGCAAGACGACCGGGCGAACGCCTTTTGCGTCCCCTTTCAGCCCCCAATACACCCGTGCGCCGAACAACGGCGCAGACAGCACCTCCAGGCCCTTGACCTCACACGCCAGGGAAGCCACCGGACGATCTTCGAGCCGCACCCCGACATAGGCCAACAGTCGCTCGCCGGTGTCGTCCAGGCGTCCATCCAGCTTCGCCTCGTACGCGTCATAGGCGAGCAGACTGCGCGCGTAGGCCTTATAGGCGTCAGCCACGACAGGAACCTCGTCGCCGATAGGCGGCAGGCGCTGCTTGAGCAGACGCTGGTAGGCACCGCCCACATCCACCTGCCGACAGACTCGGGCAAAACTGGCAGGGGTCGTGGGCAATGCCGTGGTGTCTGACGGCGCGCCCCAACGGTAAAACTCTCCAGGCTTGCCCTTGATGAAAAGCTCGCCGGTTTTATCGAAAGAACTGCCGGTGGCCGCATCAGCAGGAGAAAAGTTGCGCATGGCGGCCTCCACCACCGACAGAGAGGGGCCGAAGTGCTCGCGCCTGACCCTTGCCCGCCGTACTGCGTCGCAAACACTGCCGCGGCCATTGATCGGGCGCCAGGCCTGCATGGGCGGCTGAGCCTGTAGCAAATCGAGTGTGAAGGGTTCCGGCGCTGGCAGGTCGATAAGCCGTGCGTTCAGCGCATCGCTGTCGCGCTGCAATTGCTGGGCAAGGACCTTGAAACGCTCTTGGCGGTGGCGCGAGGCTTGTTTCAACCAGGCCGGTAGCCTGGCCTGGATGAAATCGATATGGGAATCGACAGTGGACATGATGGACCTCCTTCCTTGGGGTCGATTAAGCATCTGAAATTTTGAAATACGCTAAGCCGGGGCGTGGGCGATCCTCTCCAAAATGAGCTTGTTTTTAAACCGCCCAACCGTTGCAAGGGGTTGCAGGTTCCATGGCCAGTCGCTGACAGGTCTGCATCAGATGCTTGCGCCTGATCAGGATCACACCACCAACGTCAACCACGCCGACATCAGCAACAACACCGCCATGATCCGATTGAACCGCCCCATGGCCACAGTGGATCGGCAGAATCTGGCGGCGCCGAGGCCCAGATACGCCCAGGCGGTCATGCATGGGATCGAAATCGCGAAGAACGCCAGGGACAGCCAGAGCACCCGCACGGTGCGGTCGGCCTCGGTGCCGGTGAAGACGCTGACCACCGCCAATGCCATCATCCAGGTCTTGGGATTGACCAACTGCAAACCGGCCGCCCCCGCCAAGCCAAGACGCGGACCCTCAATGGGTCGTTCAGGGTCGATGGCCTGGACTGGCGTGCTGAATATTTGCCAGGCCATCCAGCTCAACCAGGCAATTCCGGCCCATGACAGCAAAGTCTGGAGCGTTGTATGACGGGCCAGCACATCGCCCAATCCGGTGCCCACCAACAACACCAACAAGGCTGCGGCGGCGCAGGCGCCAAGGATAATTGGCAAGGTGGTCGCCAGGCCAAAGCGCGAGCTGTGGCTCAGCACCAGGATATTGGTCGGGCCCGGGGTGATGGAGGCAACAAAGGCGAACAAGGCGAACGGCAGCAACTGGTCCATGGAGCAACATCTCGGTGAATGATCGTAGCCTGATCATCCCCACCCAACCGCGCTCAGTCTGGAACGTTTGAGCAACGCTTGCGGTAGTCCGCCGGGCTCAGGCGATAGGCGCGCTGGAACCAGCGACCCAAATGACTCTGGTCGGCAAACCCGAGTTTCGCCGCCACCGCCACCGCGCTTTCGCCACGGGCCAGCAAGCGCCGGGCCCCGGCCAGGCGCAACTGGATCAGATAGGCATGGGGGGCGAGACCGAACGCGGCCTTGAACGCCCGGGTCAGGCGAAAACGGTCCACCCCGGTGACCCGTGCCAGGTCATCCAGCCCGATGTCTTCACTCAGATGACTGTGCAGATAATCACGGGCCTGCTGCGCCACCAATGGCAGGCGCGGATCGGGATTGATCCGCGCACGCCAGTGCAGGTGCTGGGTCAGGTTGGCCAGCAAGGTGTCGAGGGCCGTCTGGCGCACGATGCGCATCTCCTGCTGATGCAAACTCTGGAACGCCATGGCCGTGGCGCTCGCCAGCCGCGCATCGTCGGCCAGGGTGGCGGCAAATCCCAGCTGTGCATTATCCGGAGCCATGTCGAACAACGACCGCAGTTCGCGCTCCAGCCACTGTGGCTCAAGGTACAACGTGCGATAGGTGAAACCGCTGGCGTGGGGCGCGTTGCCGTCATGCAACTCGCCAGGCTCGAGCAGAAACACCTTGCCCGGCGTGCTGTTGTGCTGCTGGCGGCGACAATGGAACTGCTGCACGCCCTGTTCGGTCACGCCCACCAGATAGGCGTCGTGCCAATGGGGATCGTAGGCATGCCCCTCGAAATGCGCGCGCACGGTCTCGATGCCGGACGTGGCGTCCTGCTTGAGATCGATCCAGTTGCGCGTTGTCATGGGCAGTCTCGTTTTGTGTATCAGCACGAGCAGGTTAACCGCTGGCGGCGAGGGTGTCTGGAAGATTTGTGCAGTTTTGTTTTCGTCGAAAACGAAGCAAATGGATCCATTAAAGACTGCCAACCGTCTACCAGGACACCAAAAATATTGACAACCGAAATAGTTAAGAGAGTTAATGGATCCATAAGCACAACAACATCAGCCCGGAGATCCGTCATGTATCCCAAGAACACCTGGTACGTTGCCTGCACCCCCGATGAAATCGCTGACAAACCTCTGGGCCGCCAGATCTGCGGCGAGAAGATGGTTTTCTACCGTGGGCATGAAGGCAAGGTCGCGGCCGTCGAGGACTTCTGCCCTCATCGCGGCGCCCCGCTCTCTTTGGGTTATGTCGAAAACGGTAACCTGGTGTGCGGCTATCACGGGCTGGTGATGGGGTGCGATGGCAAGACCGTCGAAATGCCCGGGCAACGGGTCCGGGGATTCCCTTGCAACAAGACGTTTGCGGTGCAGGAGCGTCATGGGTTTATCTGGGTCTGGCCCGGTGACCAGGCCTTGGCTGACCCGACGCTGATTCATCATCTTGAATGGGCCGAAAGTGACGAGTGGGCTTACGGCGGCGGTCTGTTCCATATCCAGTGCGATTACCGCCTGATGATCGACAACCTGATGGACCTGACCCACGAAACCTACGTGCACGCCTCCAGCATCGGCCAGAAGGAAATCGACGAGGCGCCGCCGGTGACCACGGTCGAAGGTGACGAAGTGGTCACCGCCCGGCACATGGAAAACATCATGGCCCCGCCCTTCTGGCGCATGGCCTTGCGCGGCAACAACCTGGCCGACGACGTGCCGGTGGACCGCTGGCAGATCTGCCGTTTCACCCCGCCCAGCCACGTCCTGATCGAAGTCGGCGTGGCCCATGCCGGCAACGGCGGGTATCACGCCGCGCCGCAGTTCAAGGCGTCCAGCATCGTGGTGGACTTCATCACCCCGGAAACCGAGACATCCATCTGGTACTTCTGGGGCATGGCCCGGCACTTCCAGCCCCAGGACGAAGCGCTGACCGCCAGCATTCGCGAAGGCCAGGGCAAGATTTTCAGCGAAGACCTGGAGATGCTCGAACGCCAGCAGCGCAACCTGCTGGATCACCCGCAACGCAGCCTGCTCAAGCTCAATATCGATGCCGGCGGCGTGCAGTCGCGTCGAGTGCTGGATCGTTGGATTGCCCGTGAGCGCGAGCCACAAGCGGGATTGATTGCCAGCACCCATCAGGGAGAGCAGCGAGCATGATTGAAGTCCAGGTCACGGCGCGACACAACGAAGCCCAGGACATTTGCAGCTACGAGCTGACGAGTGTCGACGGCCAGCCTTTACCGGCGTTCACCGCCGGTGCCCATATCGACGTACACCTGCCCAACGGCATGATTCGTCAGTATTCGCTGTGCAATCATCCCGAGGAACGGCATCGCTACCTCATCGGGGTGCTCAAGGATGCCGCGTCCCGAGGCGGTTCGCGCAATTTGCATGAACAGATTCTGCCAGGCGCGCGCTTGCTGATCAGCGAACCGCGCAACCTGTTCCCCCTCGCCCCCGAGGCTCGACGCAGCCTGCTGTTTGCCGGCGGTATCGGTATTACGCCGATCCTGTGCATGGCCGAACACCTAGCCCAGAGCGGTGCGGCGTTCGAGCTGCATTACTGCGCCAGGTCCAGGGAGCGTGCAGCCTTTATCGAACGCTTGCGCCAATCGCCTTATGCCGACCGGGTGTTTCTGCATTTCGATGAAGAGCCTGCAACCATGCTGGACGCTGCCAGGGTCCTGGCCGCCCCCAGTGAGGATCTGCACCTCTATGTGTGCGGTCCCGGTGGCTTCATGCAGCATGTCCTCGACACCGCCAAGGTTCAGGGCTGGCGGGAAAGCTGTGTGCACCGCGAGTACTTTGCCGCTGCGCCCACCGACACCCGCTCGGACGGCAGCTTCTCGGTGAAAGTCGCCAGCAGCGGCCAGGTCTTCGAAGTACCCGCCGACCGAAGCGTGGTCCAGGTGCTGGAAAGCCATGGCATCGAGATTCCGATCTCCTGCGAACAGGGCGTGTGCGGCACCTGCCTGACGCGTGTGCTGGAAGGTGTGCCGGAGCACCGGGATATGTTTTTGACCGAGGCTGAACAGGCTTGCAACGACCAGTTCACGCCGTGCTGCTCCCGCTCGAAGACGCCACTTCTGGTGTTGGATATCTGACCCAATACCCTGAGGGAAGAGCTTTGTGGGAGCAAAGCTTGCTCGCGATGACGGCGACTCAGTCAGCATTGCTATCGGCTGACAGACGGCTATCGCAAGCAAGCTTAGCTCCCCCAGCCGTATGCGTGCTCACTGCGCCCGAACAATCACCTTCATCCGCTCATCAGCCAACGTCGAGCCGAACACCTCGGCATAACGCAAAGTCGCATTGGCATGTTCACGCATGATTGCCTCGGCGCGGGCTCCCTGGCGATGGATCAGCGCATCGAACACCGAGTGGTGCTGCATGTGGGCGTAGTTGAAGCGGCGAAATTCGCCGGCCATGTTCTGACGATCCACCGCCAGGGCGGTGACTGAGGCAAATGGCAGGTGATCGTTGCGAGCCAGGGCATCGGCAATCGCCGGGTTATGGCTGCCCTCGACGATCACCTGATGAAAGCGCATGTTCAAGTCGTGATAGACCTCAAGGTCATCCTCGGTCACATAGCCCTTGGCAAACAGTTCGTCGCCCTGCACCAGGCATTGTTCAAGTGCCGCTCGCCCCTCTTCGGATAAGCCACGCTCGGCCGTTTGCCGCGCGGCCAGGCCTTCGAGCACACCACGCACCTCCACGGCCCCGGCGATTTCCTCGGCACTGACCGAGCGCACCTGGAATCCGCGACCACCGAAGCGCACCAGCAGCCCTTCCTGCTCCAGGGTACGAAACGCCATGCGCACCGGCATTCGCGAAACACCGAACAACTCAGCCGTGGGAATTTCCATCAAGCGCTCACCGCCCGCCAGCTCGCCTGAGGCGATCATCCTGCGCAATGCGACCAGCACCGTTTGGCCGGGCTTACTCATCCAGGTTCTTCCAGAGAAAACAGAGTCGCCATAGTAGAAGGCTTGGGACGGTGTGTCACGGCGGGGGTATGGAGCGAACGCAAGAGCAATCGAGCGCAGGAAAATCAGCGGGGCAGGCAGACCGCCATCGCGAGCAGGCTCGCTCCCACAATGGGTCCGCCATAGATCCTTGTGGGAGCGAGCCTGCTCGCGATGGCGGCAGACCAGACAACATTGATGGCAAGCCTTGCTGTCACGGATTTTGGGTCTGGACCGACTAGTTCGCCCGCAGGATCGACAGATCTTCGCCGCAATACAGCGCCTCGACTTTCGCCGCGCGCCATTGCAACACCGCCCGTTGGTTGATCGAGCCCTTGTCGGTGATTTCACCACGATCGATGGAGGGCGGCTCATCGAGCAAGGCAATCCACTCTACGCGGCTGGCGTTGCCGCTCGCCTCGCGGTTAAGACGTTGCAGCCAATCGGCAAACCACTGGCGTACCGGTGGGCTGGCCAAGACCTCGGCATCGCTGGCGCTCGGGGACAGGCCTGACAAGCGCCGGCATTCAGCCAGCCGTGGGAACACCAGCGCGCCCAGGCACTCGCGATCCGGCGCGGTCACCACCAGGTCCTGGACATACGGGGTCCCCTCCAGCACCGCCCGGTTACGCAGCGGCCCGACACTGACAAACACCCCAGAGGACAGCTTGAAGTCCTCGGCTATCCGTCCGTCAAACATCAGGCCCAATTGCGGGTCATGGGGATCGGCCAACTTGATCGCATCGCCCGAACAGTAAAAACCGTCTTCGTCGAATACCTCAGCGGTCTGCTGCGGCGAGCGCCAGTAGCCGGGCATGATGTGCGGTCCGCGGAAGCGCCCTTCGAACTTGCCGTCCACCGGCACCAGCCGCACCTCGCAGCCGGGTGCCGGCAAGCCGATGTAACCGGCCATGGACAACGGCCCGGTGGTAAAAGTGCAGGACGGCGACGCCTCCGTCATGCCCAGCCCGGCCATCATGCGAATGCGTTCGCCGCAATGCTGTTCGGCGACCTTGTCGAGCCGGTCCCAAGTACTTTGGGACAGACCCGCTGCCGCAAAAAAGAACAGACTGATGCGCTCGAAGAACCGCTCGCGCAACTCGCCGTCCTGCTCCAGGGCACTGACCAACTCTTCCCAACCTTTGGGCACGGTCAGGTACGCAGTGGGAGAAATCTCCTTGAGGTTGCGCAAGGTTTCGGCGAAGCCCTGGGCGGTGGGCTTGCCGTCGTCCAGGTAAAACGTGCCACCGTTGTACAACACGATGCCGACGTTGTGACTGCCACCGAATGTGTGGTTCCACGGCAACCAATCCACCAATACCGGCGGCGCTTCACCGAACACCGGAAAGGTCTGCAACAGCATTTGCTGATTGGCGCAGAGCATGCGTTGGGTAGTGATCACAGCCTTGGGCAGCTTGGTGGAGCCCGAGGTGAAGAGAAACTTGGCAATGCTGTCCGGTCCGGTGGCGGCAAAGGCCCGCTCGGCCTCAATACCACCGGGTTGCGCCAGCAGGCTGGCAAAGCTTGCCCTGGACCTTGCGGCCATTTCCCCGCGCACTGTGATCAAGGGGATGTCCGCCGGCAGCACCGCATTGATCGCCCGCTCAAACGGCGCGGCCTCGCTGACAAACACCAGCCCCGGCTGCAACAGATCGCAAACGTGCCGCAGCTTGGCGAAATCCTGGGATAGCAACGAATAGGCCGGCGACACCGGGCAATAAGGGATCCCGGCGTACATCGCGCCAAGGGCCATTTGCAGGTGCTCGATGTCATTACCCGATAGCAGCGCCAGAGGCTTTTCGGCTGACAGGCCATAGCTCAACAAACCTTGAGCGATGGCCCGCACGCTGTCGAGCATCTGAGCATAGCTGACTCGACGCCAGTCCCCGCCCGCCTGGCGGGCTGCAATAAAGGTCTGTTGCGGGCGCACCTCGGCCCAATGCACCAGGCGATCAAGCAAGCGCGTCGGCAACGCAGCCAACGGCTCCAGGGAGCGCATGTGCAGGATGCCCTGCTCTTCTCTGACTTCAACGGCTGGATGACCAATCGACACCTGGCGATAGCGCCCGGGACCGGCTCGGGAGGACGATCTGAACTCAACACTCACGTACATTTCCTCCATCAAGGCACGCCGAACCCGCGCGAAGCGAGCGGAGCGTGGCAGCATCTGGCTGCGGCCTTGTTATTGTTATGTCTGGCCTGCATCGGGCCGGCGATGTCCACGCGCCGCCGCCCGCATGCAACGGATATCAGATCGGGTAATGCCGGGCGCCGTTCTGCATCGTCACCCAGCGCAACTGGGTGAAATGTTCGATGGACGCCTTGCCGCCAAAACTGCCGTAACCGCTGGACTTGACTCCACCGAAGGGCATCTGCGCCTCGTCGTGCACGGTCGGACCATTGATGTGGCAGATGCCCGACTCGACCCGTTGGGCCAAAGCCAACGCCCGAGTGGTATCGCGGCTGAAAATGGCTGCCGAAAGGCCGAACTCGGAGTCGTTGGCCAGGCGCAACAAGGCTTCGTCGCCTTCACCACGCAGCAACACGGCCACCGGACCGAAAGACTCTTCGCGGTACAGGCGCATGTCTGGAGTGACGCCGTCGAGCAAGGTCGGCTGCAGAATGCTGCCGTCCAGTTGCCCTCCCGCCACCAGCGTCGCGCCTTTGGCCAAGGCATCGTCGATCAACCCCTTGATACGCTGGCCGGCACTGACGTCTACCAGCGAACCCAATACCGAATCACCGGCCGCAGGATCACCGGCACGCAAGGTGGCGATCTTGGCGCTCAGCCGGGAAACAAAGGCATCGGCCACGCTGGCATCGACGATCAGCCGCTCGGTGGACATGCAAATCTGCCCCTGATTGAAGTACGCCCCGAAGGCGGCGGCTTCTACCGCTGCATCCAAGTCAGCGTCATCCAGCACCAGCAACGGCGCCTTGCCGCCCAGTTCCAGTAATGCCGGCTTGAGGTGGCGCGCCGATAGTTCGCCAACGATGCGCCCGACATGGGTCGAGCCGGTGAAATTGACCCGGCGTACCGCAGGGTTGGCGATCAGCCGCGCGACAATGGCCGGTGCATCTGCCGGGGCATTGCAGATGACATTGACCACGCCATCGCCCAGTCCGGCGTCCTGCAATACCTGGCCAATCAAGCGGTGCACCGCCGGGCTGATTTCAGAAGCCTTGAGCACCACGGTGTTGCCGCAGGCCAGAGGCATGGCGATGGCGCGGGTGGCGAGAATCACCGGGGCATTCCACGGCGCGATACCCAGCACCACACCACACGGCTGACGCAGGGCCATGGCGAAACTACCGGGCACATCCGAAGGAATGATTTCGCCGTTGATCTGGGTGGTCATGGACGCGGCTTCGCGCAGCATATTCGCCGCCAGATGCACGTTGAAACCGTACCAGTTGGCCATGGCGCCCGTCTCGCCGGCAGCGGCGATGAACTCGCCAGTGCGCGCCTGCAATTGCTCGGCGGCACGCAGCAGACGCGTGCGTCGCTCATTGGGCGCCAGCGCTGCCCAGGCGGGAAACGCAGCTTGCGCGGCGGCCACGGCGGCGTCGGCATCCTCCAGCGTGGCAGCCGCCACACGGGAGACCACTTCACCGGTTACCGGATTGCAACTCTCGAAAGTCCGACCGTCACGGGCGGGGCACGACTGGCCGCCGATCAACAGGGGCACGTCCAGCATGGTGATTCCTCTTTATTGTCTTTATAGGGAACACATTCACAGTAGCGCCAAGGGCTTTTGAACAACAGCCTGCGGGCGCAGGATAGGCACCCGCCGCGCCGTCGTCTCAGCGCTTGTAGGTCTGCAACCCCGGCTTGATGCTCTTGTCGTCGAGGAACTGCTTCATCCCCTGCTCGCGACCACCCTCGGTGTCGAGCAGGCGCGACTGATCGAGCTTGGCGTACAGGTAATCCTCATTCTGCTCCCAGGTCAGTTCGCGGCAGCGTTTGAACCCGTGCTTGGCTGCTCGCAACACCACCGGGTTTTTCTCCAGCAGGTTACGCGCCAGCTCAACGGTGACTTCGCGCAGTTGCGCCAGGGGCACGCTTTCGTTGACCAGTCCCATCTCGGCGGCTTTCTGCCCGCCAAAGGTCTTGCCGGTCATGATGTAGTACAGCGACTGGCGATGGCCCACGGTATCAGCCATGGCCTTGCTGACCAGATTACCGGGCGGGATGCCCCAGTTGATTTCCGAAAGGCCGAAGGTCGCCTCGTCAGCGCAGATCGCCAGGTCACACGCCACCAGCGGGCTGAAGCCGCCACCGAAGCACCAGCCATTGACCATCGCAATGGTCGGCTTGGCGTACATGCGCAGCAGTTTCCATTGCCACTGGGAGGCTTCGCGACGGATTTTTTCTTGCAGGATTTCAGGCCCGGCATCTACTTCGCGGAAATACTCCTTGAGGTCCATGCCGGCCGTCCAGGCATCACCGGCCCCGGTCAGCACCAGTACACCGGCGGCCGGGTCCTGCTCCAGGGTTTCCAGCACGTCGATCATCTCGCGATTGAGCGTCGGACTCATGGCGTTGCGTTTTTCCGGACGATTGAGGGTGACCCAGGCAATGCCTTCCTCGATATCGACCTTGACCGTTTTCCAGCGACCTTCGTAATTGCTCATGGCGGGCGTGCTCTCTTGTTCTTGGCTGAAGATGAGCAAAAATTAAACTCGAAAACTAGTTATGTCAATTAACTATTAATCCATTTATCTGTATTTTTCCCAACGGACAGGACAAAGCGGCAAATCACGATTTCGATATCCACCATAGCCATCGCGCTTCAACCTCGGCAAAATGGATAGCCTTGTTAATCACTCACCTTGAGGATGCTCCCTCCGATGGCCAAGTCTTCCAAGCTTGCCGAACCCGCCGAGCCCCAGGCCAGCGGTACCGACGCACAGGCCCCGCTGGACTCCGCGCTGGATGATCTGATCGGTTACGCCCTGCGTCGCGCCCAGTTGAAACTGTTCCAGAACCTGATCGGTCGACTCGCCATCCACGATCTGCGGCCCGCCCAATTTTCGGCCCTGGCGATCATCGACCAGAACCCCGGCCTGATGCAGACCGATCTGGCCAAGGCCCTGTCGATCGAACCGCCGCAAGTCGTGCCCCTGTTGAACAAGCTGGAAAGCCGGGCACTGGCCGTGCGGGTGCGGTGCAAGCCCGACAAACGCTCCTACGGGATATTCCTGAGCAAAACCGGCGAAACCCTGCTCAAGGAACTCAAGCAAATCGCCGCACAGAGCGACCTGGACTCCACCTCAACGCTTGACGGTGCCGAGCGCGAAGAATTGCTGCGCCTGCTCAAGAAGGTTTACCAGGCATAGAAAAACGGGCGCCAGCGTTTACAATCACCGCCTTCTCCTACTACCCAAGGAATCGCCATGTCCGGGCTTGAACTGTTTGCCGCAGCCCTCGGCGTGATTGCTGTCTGGTTGACCGTCAAGCAGAACCCCTGGTGCTGGCCGATCGGCCTGGTCATGGTGCTGCTCTATAGCTGGATCTTCTTCGAAGTGAAGCTGTACTCGGACATGTTGCTGCAGTGTGTCTACGCCGTACTGCAACTCTATGGCTGGTACCAATGGACTCGTGCGGGGCAGCATCATGAGGGGCGACAAATCACCCGTCTGGGCGCGCCTTCAGTATTGCGTGGCCTGGCGGTCGGCGCGGCAGGCAGCCTGATGCTGGGTGCTGCCATGGCGCACTGGACCGACGCCGCCCAGCCCTGGCTCGACGCTGCACTCACCGGCTTCAGTCTCGTGGCGCAGTGGTGGATGGCGCAAAAACGCGTGCAATGCTGGCCGTTGTGGATCGCCCTGGACATCATCTTCGTGGGCTTGTTCATCTACAAGGACCTGTACCTGACCGCTGCGCTCTACGCTTTGTTCACGCTGTTGGCCGTACAAGGCTGGCGCGAATGGCGCGCCGACCCGGTCCTGCGCACATGAAGGTGATGGTGCTCACCGGCCCGGAGTCCAGCGGCAAGAGCTGGCTGGCGGCGCAGTTGCAGGAGCACTTCGGCGGCTTGCGGGTGGACGAATACGTTCGCCACTTCATGGAGCAGAACCCGCGTGAGACCCGCCTGTCGGACATCACCGATATCGCCGCAGGACAGTTGGCCTGGGAAGACGCAGCCCGCGCCGGTAAACCACCGTTGTTGATCCTCGACACCCACCTGTTGAGCAACATCCTCTGGAGCCAAACCCTGTTCGGCGACTGCCCAAGCTGGCTGGAGCCGGCCTTGCTGGCCCGCCATTACGACTTGCACCTGCTGCTGAGCCCGCAACAGGTCGAATGGACGGGCGACGGCCTGCGCTGCCAACCCGAACTGGAAGACCGAATGAGGTTTTTCGAGGCTATCGAGCAATGGCTGGTTCGGCATCAGCAACCCTTCCAGGTTATTGAAGGCGATTGGGCGCAACGTCGGGAACGGGTGTTTGCAACCGTGACTCGACTGCTCCAAGCCTGATTTACCCCTCTGTTTGTACCACTCTTGAAACACCCCAGTCGTGGCAAACCCGGCTCCAGAGCACTTCGATGGTTTTTCCATTGCCTTTGTCAGGTTCTTGAAACACCTGCTTGCGAAGCCTTGAACCAGAGCCAAGCGATAGCGCCCGGCCATTAGCCTCTATCGGCATGTCTCACGGATGAAACAGGTGCTGGGCGAAACTCCCCTTAAATATAGCAACCCATTGAATTTGATAGATTTTTTATAACCGGCACAACACCTGCTCTTCCTCCTTCGCAACGCTGGACCAAGGCCAGCCCACCGAAGAAGGAATCGATGCCGTGGGGACTTTCAATAGAAGCTTGACCTGCCTGCTGTTGATCGGCTGCGCCGCTGGCGCGACGTTCAGCCTCCCTGTGCAGGCCGAGGGCAACGGCGTCATTGTGCTCACCCGTGACGTACAGCCCGTTCATATCGGTCGCAACGGTGGCAAAGACCCCTACCCGAGCACCGTCAACGCCAACCCATCTGATCGAGTCAATCAAGCGACCGCCAGCATCGAGCTGAGCGACGGCGAATTCGCCAGCGTCGCCAGCGGCTCGTCGATCCGCAACGCCGTCAACCCGAACAACACCGGCGTACAAGGTCTGAACATCGTGACCAACCCCAACGGCTTGCCGGGCATGCGCGCCGGTCACGGTGGCGGCAACGGTGGTGCCATCTCCGGCACGATCAACCGCTCGCTGAGTTCAGGGCTGGCCCCGCTGGGCCGGCTGGCCGGAGGTCAGTGACATGAAGCCAACCCTGTTTCTGCTTGCCCTGCTCGGCTCGTCCACCGCGTTCGCCGATCCGGGCGCGGCGGTGATCAGCAATGCCAATCTGCAGGATTCCGGCAGCCGCTATACCGGCAACTTCAACGTCAACCAGGCCGCTGGCGATCAGACCCAGCAGACCAACACCCGGGCCATCGCCATCGGCACTCACGCCCAGGCCACCACTGTCGTGCGTCAACGACTGGACACCGCGGCCGACCCGTCGATGAACGCAACGGCCCGCATCGGCGGCAGCTCATTTAGCAACGGCAACGGAGTACTGGGCGTGAACCAGTCCGCCGGCGCCAACAACCAGATGGCCAATGTCATGCGGGTGGGCATCAGTGCCCGGCCGCAGAGCATCGACGATAGCGCCCTTTCTCAACAGAACGTGGCGTTGTTACCAAACTCAGGAGCAACTGGCACCCCAACCGGCAGTCGCCAGGTCGTCACCAGCGACCAGGCCTTCACCGGCAGCCGAGGGGTTATCCAGGTGAACCAGAGTGCCGGGGTGGGGAACCGCATGGCTAACACCCTGAGCATCCGGGTCGCTGACTGACCCGAAAAACGTGGGCATAAGAAAGTACTGACACTTAACCAACGACACGCAAGGAGAAACACCATGAAACCAACAATGGCACTTAAACCATTGGTTTTCGCTCTCGCCGCTGTCATGGCAATGGCTGCACAGGCTGATGGAAACGGACGTGGCAACGGGCACGGCAACGGGCATGGCAATCACGGTCCGCAAGGTCCGTCGTTTGAACAACTGCTTTCGATCACCGCCGGGGCTAGCGCGACCGTGATGGATGAGCAGAACAGCGACGGCAACGTGGTGACCAACCAGGCCACCCGCAACACGGCTGAAGCCGCTGACTCGCTCAATGGCAGCAACGGCAATATGGGCGCCAACATCGCCGCCGGCGATGGCAACCAGCAGGACAACGCCGCCGCCATCGCCACCGCTGACGAAGCATTCATCTTCGGCTCGGCGGTCGCGACCTCCAGCGCCATGCAGGTCAATAACAATAACTACGTCAAAAACAACTCGACCCGAAACAACGCCTCGCTCACCAATGCGGGCAACAATGGCTCCGGCAACATCGGCATCAACGTGACGGCCGGCAACTTCAACCAACAGAAAAACAACCTGGCCATCGCTGTATCGGGCGGACGTGTCGCAGAGGCCGCAGCCTCGGCTGATCAGTCTTCCACCGGCCTTGTGGTCGACAACAAGGGCGTACGGACCTACAAGACCGACACCCTCACCAGCACCTACGCTGCTTCCGGCACCTTCAAGGCCAAAGGCACCGGCACCGTCGAAGACGACGACCATGGCGGCTGGGGCAACAGAGGCGGCTACGGCGGCGGTCACGATGACGACAAGTTCAAGTTCTCCGCCGTGGGCACTTTCGAACTGGCCGGCAGCAACACTCAACAAGTGCTGACCCGCGATGGCTGGAAAAACCCTGTCATCAACAACGCGACCATGACCAACTCCATGAACGGCTTCTCCGGTAACGGCGGCGCCAACGTGTCGGCGGGCGTGGGCAACCAGCAAAGCAACTCGCTGTCCATTTCGGCCGGTTGCAGGGCTTGCATGTAAGCGCGATCGAAACGAAGCCCCGGAAACGGGGCTTCTTTCCCAGGTGTGCATAAGGCGTATCGATCATGCGAGCGGCAGCCCTTTCTCTGCTCCTTTGTCTGGCCGGCGTGGCTGAAGCTGCGCAAATGCCGGTCGCCGCCCTACCCGGCGGCATGTTGGTCTACAAGCCAGTACAGAGTGTGCGCGAGCGCAAGTTCAGTGACATCGTCGAACAGAAAACCGATTTCAGTTGCGGCGCCGCCGCGCTGGCCACGGTACTGCGCCAGGCCTATTGGCTTGACGTGGATGAAGAGCACGTCATCAAGGGCATGCTGGTCAAAGCCGACCATGACCTGGTCCGCACCCAGGGATTTTCCATGCTCGATATGAAGCGCTACGTGGAAAGCATCGGCATGCGCGCCAGGGGCTACCGGATACCGCCGGAAAAGCTCGAGGCAGTGACAATTCCGGTGGTGGTCCTGATGGACATCCGTGGCTACAAGCACTTCGTGGTATTGCAGCGAGCCGACCAGCAATGGGTTTATATCGCCGACCCCGTACTGGGGCACAAGCGCTACGCCCATGACGATTTCGTCAAAGGCTGGAACGGCATCGTGTTTGCCATCGTCGGCCCGGGTTACGACAAGACCAACGCACTGCGCACCCCTCCGCAACCGCTAACGGCGCGTAACAAACTGGACGGGTTCAACCCGGTCAAAGATGCAGAGCTGATGGATTTTGGTTTCATACAGAGCGACTTTTTCTAATCGCCGACCAATCGCCAACCATAAGTACAAAAGGAGCAGGAAGCTCCGGGAGCAGCACATGAAAACTTCACGTTGGCTGGCGTTTGCCAGCCTTGCCGCGGCTGTGTCGGGCCATGCCCACGCCGGATTCAAACCCATCGAAGTCAAGGATCAGGAGCTTGCCGAACTGCGTGGACGCTATGTCATGCCCGGTCGGGTCATCAGCTTCGGCATCGTCATGAGCAGCACCTGGCGCAACGCCAGTGGCGACCTGATCGGCGCGAGCAGTTCCATGCAAATCCAGGCGGCCACCGTCAAACCCCAGTTCTATGTTTCAACGATCAAGCAGACCGGCAATGGCCAGGCCCCGCAACAGGGCAGCGGCAACATTGTCGGTGGCGCGGGCCTGGCCGGTGGCCAGGGCGTGACCCAGAGCGTGCGCGCCGCGGGCGATGGCAATTCCGCCTACAACAACGTCAGCATCAACGTCAGGGAAAGCAACCAGGCACCCGCATTGGTGCCTGCTCAAGGCCAACTGCTGAGCAAAGGCCAAACCATCAGCGGCAGCAACGCCGCCGGCAGTGTCGCGGTTACCGCCACCGGCAGCGGCGTGCAGATGGCGATCCAGGCCAACCACAACCAGGGTAGTTCTCTGCAACAAGTCGCCCAGGGCGGCTTGCTGCAAAACACTCGCTTGCTGGGTAACAGCAACCTGGTCAACAACATGACGCAACTCAACGTGGTGTTGAACAACAACGGCCTCAGCGCCGGAGCTTTGGACTGCAACCTGACCCAGCTGCGCGGACTGCGCAATCTCGGATATTGAACTACGCTGCCTTGCGACCACTGGGCAAATAGGGACGGCATATTTCATGTATCGATCCGTATCGTTGCGCGCTGTGATGTGCGTAAGCACTCTTTTACCGGCGCCCCTGCTGCAAGCAGCACCTGACGCCGACATTCAAGCACTGAAGCAGGAGCTTCTCGAGCTCAGACAACGATACGAGGTCCAGCAAAGAGCCCTGGCGGTACTCGAACAGCGAGTCCGCCAGGTCGAGGATCAACCCGCTGCTCCCCCGCCCAAGCGCCTGGCCAAATCCCCAGCCGACATGAAAGGCAACCAGACTGCGGCTGGCGGCGCAGCGGCCGGTGGCAGCGGTTACGGGCAGTCTCTGGCCGATGATTCGCAGCCCGCCCAGAGTGTCTCCAACCTCTATGACGAGGCCAGCGGCTTTTTTGGCGGTGGCAAGTTCAGCTTCGAAACCGGCGTGACCTATTCGCGCTACGACACACGACAATTGATTCTGAACGGCTTCCTGGCCCTGGACTCGATTTTCCTGGGCAACATCAACCTGGACAGGATCAAGGCCGACACCTGGACCCTGGACCTCACCGGCCGTTACAACTTCGACAATCGCTGGCAGTTCGACCTCAACATACCGGTGGTCTACCGCGAATCCACCTATCAGTCCGGCGGTGCCAACCAAGGGGCAGCTGGGGTGACCAGCGAAGAAACCGTTACCCGCGATCCCACCATCGGTGACGTCAACTTCGGCATCGCCTACAAGTTCATGGACGAATCGATCAACAGCCCGGACGCGGTGCTCACTCTGCGCGTCAAGGCACCAACCGGCGAGGAGCCGTTCGGCATCAAGCTGCGCCAGTCCCAGGCCAACACCAACCTGTTCGTGCCTGAAGACCTGCCCACCGGCAACGGCGTATGGTCGATCACACCCGGGATCTCGCTGGTCAAGACCTTCGATCCGGCAGTGCTGTTCGGCAGCCTTTCCTACACCCATAACTTCGAAGAGTCCTTCGACGACATAAGCTCCACCGTCAACCAGAGGATACCGGGCAAGGTGCGGATCGGCGACAGCTTCCAGATCGGCGCGGGCATTGCCTTCGCGCTGAACGAGAAGATGAGTATGTCGTTCTCGGTTTCCGACCTCATACAAAAGAAAAGCAAGCTCAAACAGGACGGCGGGGATTGGGAATCGGTGGTTTCCAGCGACGCCAATGCCGGCTACTTCAACATCGGCATGACCGTAGCCGCCAGTGACAACCTGACCATCGTCCCCAACCTGTCCATCGGTCTGACCGACGATGCACCGGACTTCACCTTTAGCCTGAAATTCCCGTATTACTTCTAACGCAGTACCCTGTGGGAGCGAGCCTGCTCGCGATAGCGCTAGATCAGTGACCTGTTGGTGACTGACACACCGCTACCGCGAGCAAGCTCGCCCCCACATCGAATAGTGCAAGGCTTGATTCAGCGGATTTGATGCTTGTGCAGAAGCCGGTAGAACGTCGGCCGGGATATGCCCAGCACGCGGGCAGCAACACTCAGGTTGTCACTGTGCCGGTTAAGCACATCGCTCAACGCCTGGCGCTCAGCACGGGTCTTGTAGTCTTCAAGGGTGCCCATCGGCGCGACCGGCCCTTGATGGCCTGTCAGGCCAAGGTCCATCGCTTCGATCTGCCGCCCCTCGGCCAACACCAGGCCGCGACGTACCCGGTTGGCCAGCTCACGCACATTGCCCGGCCAGTCATGCTTGCCCATGGCCACCAACGCGTCTTCACTGAAACTGCGAGGCCGGCGACCGGTTTCCTGACTGTAGAAATGCGAGAAGTGGCTGGCCAGCATCGACAAATCGCCATGGCGTTCACGCAACGGCGCCATCAGCACCTGCAGCACGTTCAAGCGATAATACAGGTCTTCACGAAACAGCTTGTGCTCGATGGCGGCTTCCAGATCCACATGGGTGGCGGCCAAAATCCGCACATCCACGGCGATTGGCTGGCTGCCTCCGACCCGCTCGATGTGTTTCTCCTGCAGGAAACGCAACAGATTGGCCTGTAGCTCCAACGGCAGGTCGCCAATTTCATCCAGAAACAGGGTGCCGCCGTGAGCCGCTTCGATCCGCCCGATCTTGCGCTGATGGGCACCCGTGAAAGCGCCTTTCTCGTGCCCGAACAATTCCGACTGGATCAAGTGCTCCGGTATCGCGCCACAATTGATGGCAATGAACGGTTTGTTGCGCCGATGGGATTGGCGATGCAGCGTGCGCGCCACCAACTCCTTGCCGGTGCCGCTTTCACCGCGAATCAACACTGGCGATTCGGCAGGTGCCAGCTTGCTCAACAATTTGCGCAGCTCCCGAATGGGTTTGCTGTCGCCCAGTAATTCATGTTCGGGCTCATTGATGTGAATCGAGCCCTGTCCGCGCAAACGCGCCATGCCAAAGGCGCGGCCCAGAGTCACCTGAACCCGGGACACGTCGAATGGCAAGGTATGAAAATCAAAAAACCACTCGCAGACAAAATCCCCCACATTCTTCAGACGCAACACTTCCTGATTCAGGACGGCGATCCACTCGGTGCCGCTGCGGCTGATCAACTCCTTGACCGCCTCCGGCCGTTCCAGATGAAAAGGTTGAAGTCGCAACAGGCCCACATCGCACGTTCGATCGCCCGCATGTTCCAGGGAACAACTCTCCACGTCCCAGCCAATGGTGCGTAATCCGGGCAACAGGCGATGGCAATCATCGCAGGGATCAACCACGAGCAGACGACGCGACGTACTGGCTTCGATCATGACTGATCCTTGGCGCCAAAATAAGGAATATGAGGAAAAACAGTCGTTTGGCGAACCTGCATGTAACAGTAGCAAGAAGTTGACACCTGCTTGTATCAATTGATTATCGAGTTCGCTTTAAAGTGGTTATAAGCGCGCGTTTCGTTAGTTGTCGCCCGCTGGAATCTTTCATCAAGCTTTCAAACAAAAGTCCAAAAGCCGGGTCTGAAAGAAAATCGAAATTTATTTAAGGAATGTGTGACCTGCCCCCCCTTACAAGACATCAGTACAAGTAACCAGCCGCCCGGTACGCCCAACCGACGGCACATCATTTGATTGGGCATACTTAAGAGATAACGCCATGAACGCCCCGCTCCGTATCAACGAAGCTCTTTTGATTGCCGACCGCGCCTTTCGTCCTTTTCAATGCGTGGCCTGGGCTCCACAAGACGGTAATGGTGAACTGAGCCTGACCGTCATTGACCGCACCAATACTCATATTGGCCGCACTCAGATTCCAAGCAGTGCCTACACCGACCCGGCCCAACTGGCTGACTGCTTGAAACAGGCCCGTGCCGAGTTGAGCCAGGAAGGCTACACCCTGCAATCCTGGTCCATGCCTGAGTAAATCCTTAGCGGTAAACCTGATGATGGATTGCAGGCTTTGCACTGGATCGAAAAGCCAGTGTTCTGGCACGATTCGCTGCTGTTTCTGCAGAGTCTGATAGTTGTGCATTGTCACATTCAGGGATTGAATGTTGCCCTCATGCAGTCGTCGCCCCTCCGGGCTTATCGACACGCAAGGAGAGGCATGCATGCTCGATCAATCCGCGTTTGCAATGCCGACGGCCGCGACCTGTGCCGGCCATCTCGACCCAGGCTTTGCCGATAACGGTAAAGCCTGGTTGCATTTCACCGGTAGCCTCGGGAGCCTGACCACGGGCCTGACGGTCGATCATGCCGGAAGGATCCTGGTGGCAGCCCGGATCGAAACGACCGAAGGCAGCCGGTTCGGGCTTGCACGGCTCAACCACGACGGTTCGGCTGACGCGAACTTCGGACACCATGGCTATGTGATCGGCTCTTTTGAGCGCGGCTTCGAAGCCACGGCAGGCAAGGTGATGGAATTACCCGACGGCCGTATCCTGCTGTCCGGTCTGCACTACGAAAACAGCGACCGCACCCTGCCCGCCATCGCGCTGTTCGATCAGCAGGGCCGCGCCGTTCAAAGCTTCGGCAGCGCCGGGCGGCAGGTCATACGGCTGTGCGGCAACCTTTCCCAAGGTCTGCGCGACACCTGGCTCCCACCCGGCGTACCGGGTCTTGAAGCCTGTGACATGCGGGTGCAGGCCGATGGCCGGATCCTCATCCTCGCCAACCATCATTACCAATTATCTGACCATGTCGGCATCCTGATCCGGCTCCTGCCGGACGGCGCATTGGACACTTCGTTCAACAACCGCGGCTTTGTGATGGTCCGGCATCTGTTGAAAAACACTTGGCTGGGTTGTATGGCGCTTCAGGCCGACGGCAGCATCGTGGTCGGCGGAGTGATTGACTTGCCCCAACAAGGTTTGATGGCCCGCTATGATCCCAGCGGCACACTGGATGACAGCTTTGGCGAGAACGGTTTCCTGTCCATCACGACTCAGCAGCACAGCGTGATGGTCAGCCAGATCGTCCAACTTCCAGACGGTGATCTGCAAGCACTGGGCAGCAGCCGCGACCCGATGCATTGCCTGTCGCTAAGAGTGGGCAGAGACGGCAAACCGGACCCTCGTTGCAATCAAGGACAGTGTCAGCTCCTGACATTTGGCAACAGCGCCAGTCAGTGGACGGCGGCCCAGCTTCAAGCGGACGCAAAGCTAGTGACCGCTGGGGCCACCATCGGCGGTATCGAAACGGACTTCGTTCTGGCCCGGCACTTGCCGGACGCCAGCCTCGACCCGGATTTCGGTGAGGGCAGCGGTTGGGTCCGCACTCGGCTGGGCTACAGCCTCGACACCGCCACATCCCTGGCGCTGCAGGCAGACGGAAAGATTCTGGTGGGCGGCTACTCTCTGCATGGCACGTATCGGGCGGTGGTGGTGCGGTACCGGCCCTGATGATTTGCGTGGTTCATCGAGCCAGAATGAATCGCTCGATTGCCAGCGCCGCACCGTCTTCGGTGTTGGCTGCGGTGATGACATCGGCCTGACGCTGAATCGCCTCCTCCGCCTGCCCCATGGCAATCGACAACCCCGCACGGTGAAACATCGCCGGATCGTTGCCACCGTCGCCCATGGCGGCAGTCTGTTCCAACGGCACCCCCAGGAACGCTGCCAGGGTCGCCAGCGCTTCACCCTTGTTTGCCCGCATCGCCGTCACATCCAGATAGATCGGTTGCGAACGCGAGACCTGAGCCTGGCCCTTGAGCAGCGGATGCAAGCGCGCCTCCAGCTCAACCAGTAGCTGCGTATTGGCGCTGGTGGCGACGATCTTGTCGATACGTTCCAGGTAAGGCTCGAAACTCTCGACTTGCACCGGCGGATAGCCAAGCCCACGCGTTTCCACCGGCACCATCGGACCGTTGGCGTCGCGCACCAGCCAGTCACCGTCGGCAAACACCCAGACCTCGATATCAGGCTGGTCGGCGTACAAGGCCAGCGTCGCCAAAGCCGCCTCAGGTGGCAGGTAGTGCACGGCGAGGAAACTGCCGTCCGGGTGGACCAGCGTACCGCCATTGAACGCGGCGGTAGGCAGGTCCACGCCCAAGGCTTCGATCTGCTGCAACATCGCCCGGGGCGGCCGCCCGGTGGCGAGGCTGAACATCACGCCCGCCTCGCGCAGCGAGCGAACGGCCTCGATAGTGCGCTGGTTGAGACTGTGGTCGGGCAGCAGCAGCGTGCCGTCCATGTCACTGAGTAAAAAGCGGATGGGGTGTTTCACCTGATCACTCATCGAGCGCATGCCAAACGCGGCCATCGCGTGTCAGCAGGTCATCTGCGGCCGACGGACCATCTTCACCGGCCTTGTAGAACTGGACCGTCGCGTCCTGTTGCCAGGCATCGAGGAACGGCTGGACCACACGCCAGCCGTTTTCAATGTTGTCGGCACGCTGGAACAAGGTCTGATCGCCGGTCAGGCAGTCGTAGATCAAGGTTTCGTAGCCCGTGGACGGTTGCATTTCGAAGAAGTCCTTGTAGGCAAATCCCAGTTCAATATTCGCCATGTCGAGGGTCGGACCCGGCCGCTTGGCCAGCAGGTCGAACCACATGCCTTCATTGGGCTGGATCTGGATTCTCAAGTACGTAGGTTGCAGTTCATCGACTTCGGTATCGCGAAACTGCGCGTAAGGCGCCGGTTTGAAGCAGATGACAATTTCCGTGTCCCGCACACTCATGCGTTTGCCTGTGCGCAGGTAAAACGGCACCCCGACCCAACGCCAGTTATCGATCATCACCTTGAGGGCGACGTAGGTTTCGGTATTGCTGTCGGGCGCGACATTGGCTTCCTCGCGGTAACCATTGACCGGTCTGTCGTCGACGTGGCCTGCGGTGTACTGGCCACGCACCGAGTTGGCGCGGGCCTGCTCCACCGACCAGGGGCGAATGGCCCCGACCACCTTGGCCTTCTCACCACGCACCGCATCGGCGCCAAAGGCGGCCGGCGGTTCCATGGCCACCATCGCCAGCAACTGGAACAAGTGGTTGGGCACCATGTCCCGCAGGGCGCCGGTGTGTTCATAGAAACTGCCACGGGTTTCCACGCCAACGGTTTCTGCGGCGGTGATTTGTACGTGGTCGATGTAGTGATTGTTCCAGAAGGCCTCGAACAGGCTGTTGGAAAAACGGCTGACCAGAATGTTCTGCACCGTTTCCTTGCCCAGATAATGGTCGATCCGGTAGATCTGTTTTTCGCTCATGACTTTGAGCAGGCAGGCATTGAGCGCTTCGGCGGTTTGCAGGTCGGAACCGAACGGTTTCTCGATCACCACACGCCGGAAGGCATCATCCTGTTCCTGAAGCAGCCCGGCCGCACCGAGGCGGCGGACCACTTCACTGAAAAAGCGCGGCGCGGTCGCCAGATAGAAAACCGCGTTGCCGGTGCCACTGGCGGCGATCTTCGCCGCCAGTGCTTCGTAGGTGCTGTCATCGAGGAAGTCACCCTGAACGTAACTGATGCCCCGAGCCAGACTGGCCCACAGCACCGGGTCGAGCGCCCGGTCGGCATCGCCGCCCTTGCTCGCCGCCTGGTGACGGATGAAATCCTCGAGTTTCCGGGCGAAGTCCACATCACTGATAGCGTTGTGGTCGACGCCAATGATCTGCAGGCCATCCCCCAGCAGCCCGTCGCGACTGAGGTGGTACAGCGCCGGCATCAGCAGACGCTTGACCAGATCGCCATGGGCGCCGAACAGAAACAGCGTGGTCGGCGGCGCGGGTTCTGCCTTGGATTTCCTGCCGATCGAGGTCATTTTTTCGGCGTCTCCACGTGACCACCGAAGCCAAAGCGCATGGCCGAGAGCATCTTGTCACCGTAGGTGCTCTGCTGGCGCGAGCGGAAACGGGCGAACAATGAACTGGAGAGCACCGGCACCGGCACCGCTTGCTCAATGGCCGCTTCGATGGTCCAGCGTCCTTCACCACTGTCGGCAACCTCACCGGAGAAGCCGTCCAACTTCGGATCGCTGGCCAAGGCGTCGGCGGTCAAATCCAGCAGCCAGGACGACACCACACTGCCGCGACGCCAGACTTCGGCGATATCGGCCACGTTCAAGTCAAATCGCTGCTCAGGTGGCAGGCTTTCGCTGGATTTGGTCTTGAGGATGTCAAAGCCCTCGGCGAAGGCCTGCATCATTCCGTATTCAATGCCGTTGTGGATCATCTTCACGAAATGCCCCGAACCGGCCGGGCCCGCGTGGATGTAGCCGCGTTCAGCGCGATCATCGTCGGACTTGCGGTCGCGGGTGCGCGGGATATCGCCCATCCCTGGTGCCAGGCTGTCAAACAAGGGGTCCAGGCGCTTCACCACTTCGGCGTCACCCCCAATCATCATGCAATAACCGCGTTCCAGGCCCCAAACGCCGCCGGAAGTGCCGACGTCGATATAATTCAGGCCCTTGACCGACAAGGCCTGCGCGCGACGGATGTCATCCTTGTAGTACGTGTTACCGCCATCAATGATGACGTCGCCCGGCTCCAGCAACTCGCTGAGAACGTTAATCGTGTCTTCGGTGGGTGCGCCGGCAGGCAACATGACCCAGACAGCCCGTGGTTTTTCCAGACCGGCCACCAGTTGCGGCAGATCCGCGACGCCCGTTGCGCCCTCCTGGCTCAGGTTTTCAACAAAGGCGGCATTGCGATCGTAGACGACGGTGGTATGCCCATTGAGCATCAGGCGCCGCGCAATATTGCCGCCCATGCGGCCCAGTCCAATGATCCCGAGTTGCATGTGCTGATGCTCCCTACTACAAATAAAGGTGTGTCAAAGGTTTAGCTCAATCGACGAGTGGAGGTTAGTCCAGAGCATTGCTGCATAGTTTCCGGGTAATTCGAGCGATCACAAGGGATAACGCTCCAGATCCGGCCAAAGACACAGCGACCATGAAAAATAAAAAAGTTCCAATCACAAGCAAAAGAAATCAGAATCGGCGCCGATAGTAGAGGTGTCGACCAAATACTGGCGACATCTCTATAGTTGATGTACGCCATTTGCGAGGTGAGCAATGGACTCCGTAGTTACCGCACGTCCTCCCCAAACCCTTTACGTGACCATTCGTCGCGACGAATTACGCCTGCTCAAAGAAGAGCGTGATCTGCTGCTTGATGAGGTGACGCAATTGCGCATGCAGTTGCAACACTCCCAGCTGTCCCATCAGAGCCAGGCCCTGGCTCGGTAACCCCCGAGCAGAGGCGCGACGCCGGAAGTGGCACTGGACAAACCGGTGTCATTTCCATGCATACCCATCCGTGCCAAGGGCATGTGTCCCTGCCGCAGCGCGTAGCGGTCCCGCCCCTGAGTGCGCGGGTTTCAGTGCGTGAGGTGGCAACGCGACCACCGAAATAAATTTCCTCGCCACAAGAAACGCCTTCGCCACAGCCCCCGACATTCGTCTTGTAACCAAATATCTCACAAATTTTTCACACCTCCATCGCGATACTCCTGGCCTTTTAGGATAGTTCGGCGCATGCCTATGGGCATCCAATGGGTGCCAGCGGCTTCGTCGACAGGAAGGCTGGAGCGCTTGATGAGTTTGTTCAAACGCAGCACAACGACTGCGAAAAGTTTCGACTGGGCCGGGTTTGGCTGGTTATTTCTGTTTTTCTGGTATTTCTCGGGCATTACCCAACTGCTCATACTGGTGACCGACACCTCTGGGTTCACCGGGTTTCGCCAGGCATTCGTGATGAGCGCGCTGTGGCTTGCGCCCATGCTGCTCTTTCCTGCCCGGACCCGTTTACTTGCTGCGCTGATCGGCGTGGTCCTGTGGGCTTGCTCCATGGCCAGCCTGGGCTATTTCTTCATCTATCAGCAGGAGTTTTCCCAGAGCGTCATCTTCATCATGTTCGAATCGAACGTGTCCGAAGCCGGCGAGTACATGACGCAGTATTTTGCCTGGTGGATGCTGGCGGCCTTCCTGGCCCATACCGCCTTCGGATATTGGCTCTGGACACGTCTGCGCCCGGTGTACCTGCCCCGCGGCCAAGCCATGGTCGCGGCGACTGCGATTGTGGTGGCGGTGGTCGGCTATCCGCTAGTCAAGCACACCCTGCGTGCCGGCACGCTTGCCGGTGGCCTGGAGAAATTCGAAAGTCGCATCGAGCCGGCCGTGCCGTGGCAGATGCTGGTTGCTTACCGGCGCTATGGCGAACAACTGGAAAACATGCAGGGCATGCTTCACAGCGCCAGCAAGATCGCCCCCCTGGGCCACCTGAAGGACGCCATGGCCGACCAGCCCGCTACTCTGGTGCTGGTCATCGGCGAGTCCACCAACCGCCAGCGCATGAGCCTGTACGGTTACCCAAGGAAAACCACCCCGGAACTGGACAAGCTCAAGGACCAGCTCTCGGTTTTCGACAATGTCATCACCCCGCGCCCCTACACCATCGAAGCGCTGCAGCAGGTGCTGACGTTCGCCGATGAACAGAACCCAGACCTTTACCTGAGCACACCGTCCCTGGTGAGCATGATGAAGCAGGCCGGTTACAAGACCTTCTGGATCACTAACCAGCAGACCATGACCAAGCGCAACACCATGCTCACGACCTTCTCTCAACAGGCCGATGCGCAGGTATACCTGAACAACAACCGCAACCAGAACGCGGCGCAATACGACGGCGATGTGATCGCCCCGTTCAACCAGGCCCTGGCAGACAGCGCTGCGCGCAAACTGATCGTGGTGCACCTGCTCGGCACCCACATGAGCTATCAGTACCGGTATCCGCCCACCTTCAAGAAGTTTACCGACCGCCAGGGCGTACCGGCGGGGGTGCGTGACGACCAGGTCCCGACCTACAACAGTTACGACAACGCGGTGCTGTACAACGACTTCGTAGTGTCCAGCCTGATCAAGGACTACGCCAAAACCGACCCCAACGGCTTTTTGCTGTACCTGTCGGACCATGGTGAAGACGTGTTCGATTCGCCGGGCCATAGCACGCTTGGCCGCAACGAAGGCAAGCCGACCGCGCCGATGTACACCATTCCGTTCATCGCCTGGGCCTCGCCCAAGTGGCGTGAAACTCATGACTGGAACTTCAGCGGTGACCTGTCACGCCCCTACAGCAGCGCTCACTTGATCCACACCTGGGCAGACCTGGCCGGTTTGAGTTTTGATGAGCTGGACCGCAGCAAAAGCCTGGTGAGCGATGACTTCAAGGCCCGCCCGCTGTTGATCGGCAACCCTTATGAACACCAGCGCAAGGCCTTGATCGACTTCAGCCTGATGCAGCCCAAGGCGCCTGCGGTGCGGGTCGTGCAAAAATAACCACCGCCCTCGCCCGCTACCACAGGGGCGGCCTCTACAGGGGCTTTGTCCAGAACAGCATACGGCCATGGGCCGGGTCGAACATGCCTGGGGCAAAGCCAAACCTGGTATAGCTGGCCTGGGCGATGGCATTGCCTTCAAGCACTTCCAGGGTGATTTTGCAGCAACCACGCTGGCGGGCGATATCCTCGACCTTCTGCAGCATCTTCTGGCTCACCCCCAACCCGCGGAACGGCTTCATCACCACAACATCGTGGACATTGACCAGAGGTCTGCAGGCGAAGGTCGAAAAACCTTCGAAGCAATTGACCAGGCCCGCTGGTTCGCCGTTGACGAAAGCCAGTACGCTGAAAGCATGGGGGCGCTTGGCCAGTTCCTCGGGTAGATGCAGCAGCACTTCCGGCGGCAGCGACTGGCCACCGCCCATTGGATCTTCGGCATAGCCGTTGAGCACATAACAGATTGCTTCGGCGTGGACTGCATTGGTATAGCTGGCTTGCAATACAAGAATGTCCCTGGTTTCTTCCACGGCGTTCCATCTCACTTCGGTAGTACCGGCGGCTCCGGTGCCGTCGGCGGGATACGGTCAGGCGGACTGACCAAAACGCTGCATTTGCATTTCCTGCAGGCGACTGAGCGTACGACGAAACGGGAATTGCAGATAGCCCTCGGTGTACAACCGGTCCATCGGCACCTGTGCTGAAAGGTACAACGGCACCTTGCGGTCGTAGCATTCATCGACCAGGGCGATGAAACGCCGCACACCGTCATCATGGATGGACAACTGCGGCAACTCACGATCACCAGCCTCTACCCTTTCAACCCCGTCTTCGGTTCCACGGGCAATGCGTCCCTCGCGCTGCTCGGCGCTCAGACTCGGTACGTCGCTGATCAGGATGGCCTTGAAACGGTCGCACAGTGCCATGAAATCCATGGCTGAGAACGGCTGTTCGCACATATCCGCGTAACGACTCCAGAGCACCGTATCGCTGGCCCGCACGGGCTGAAGCAGACGATGGCCAACTTCAATCGGCAAACTGTTGGACGCCTGTCCTGCGGTCAACTGGGCAAAAACAGCCTCCAACGGATCGGGTTGTCCGTCGTCGCGTAGCCAGTAGCGCTGCTGCAATGCTCCCGGATGCTGGCGATGATCTTGCCATCCGTTCACCGGCACAACCTGCATGTGCTGCTTGATCGCCGTGATGGTGGGCAGGAATCGCTCGCGGTTGTGGCCGTTGGCATAAAGCTCCTCGGGCGGCAGGTTGGAGGTGCTGACCACCACCATGCCCCGCTCGAACATGACCTGAAACAGACGACTCAGAATGATGGCATCGCCAATGTCGGTGACGAACAACTCGTCGAAACACAACACCCTGACCTCTTGGCTCAGTTCTGCAGCCAATGCCTGCAAAGGGTCCGGCGTGCCCGTAAGCTGGAACGAGCGCTGATGCACCCAGGCCATGAAATGATGGAAATGCTGACGACGGGCCGGCACCCTCAGGCTTTCGTAGAAACGGTCCATCAGCCAGGTCTTGCCGCGGCCGACCGGTCCCCAGAGATAAACCCCCTGGATCGACTTGCGCCCCTCGTGCAGTGCCTGGTGGCACTCTTGCAGAGCCATGATGGCCAGTTCCTGGGCTTCATCCTGGACAAAGCCATGGTGTTCGATGGCATGCTGCCAGGCGCTCAAGGGGGAGTCGAAAGTCATACGGCCCTGATCCGGAAAACGAGGTCGGGGAGTATGCCATGTCGGTGGCTTTGAGTGAGTGATCTCACCTGCCTGTGAATTCAAGCAAAACCCTGGGGCGAGGGCGATTTACCCCCTCGCCACAGGTGTTGACGAACCAACGTGCAAACATCTAGATCGAGATATCCAGCCGACTGATCTTCCCCTGCTCGTCGAGCCGGAAGGTGTAGCGCAACTCCAGCGGGCTGCCGGGGAAAGTTCCGGAGATCAGATTATGCACCAGCACCTTACCGGTGCGTTGCTGCACATTGAGCACCTCGACCCGAGGCTGTAAACGCCGGGCGGTGTCTTCCATCCATTGAGCGATGGCCTGGGTGCCGGCGCGGTGCTGGCCTTCATCGAACACATTGGCATCCTCGGCGAAAAAACGCGTCACCGCCGAACTGTCACGGGCATTGGCGGCCGCAATGTAGCCGGCGATGGCCGGGGCCAGGGAAGAGACGGGATTGGACATGGTAGGGCTCCTTGTTTTATCGATCTGACACCATGCTAGAACAGCCTTGTGTCAGTTTTTGTCAGGAGTGAAACGCCCCGTTTCGTCCAGTTCCATCAGCTTGAACCAGGCGCGCAACAAGTCGCTGCGCCGGCCAGGATAGCGCTCGCCCTGCTCGGTGGCAGAAGCAATCCGATCAGTGCGAAAGGTCCGATAGGCGCCGCGTAACTCACACCAGGCAACCACTACCCGCGCCTCATTGAAAAAACCCAGGGCCAACGGCCAGATCAGGCGCTGGCTGGGGGTTTTGTTCACGTCGGCGTAGTCGATATGCAGCTTTGCTTGAGCCCGAATGGCCTGGCGGTACACATTCAGCTCCACCGTATTCTGTGGGTAGCCATAGCCAGGAGGCCCGGGCAACACCGTGGGATTGCGCAGGGCATCCCGGACGTCAGGCGCCAGCACTGCGGCCACCTTGGCCAAAGCGTCGGCGGCGGCCTTGCCCAGCACCTCGTCGCCACGCTGATCAACGTAGCGCAGCCCCAGCACAATGGCTTCGATTTCATCAGCCGTGAACATCAATGGCGGCAGGAACAGGCCGCTGCGCAACACATAGCCAATGCCCGCCTCGCCCTGGATCGGCGCCCCCAGGGCCGAGAGTTCGGCGATATCGCGGTAGAGCGTGCGCTCGGACACTTTCAACTCGGCCGCCAATGTCGCAGCGGTAACCGGGCAGCGCTTGCCTCGCAAGACTTGCAATAATGTGAGCAGTCGAGTGGTACGCGACACGATGGACGATCCGGAAAAACGATTGACGCAGATTAGCAGAGCCTGGTGTCAGAAACTGTCAGGAGCCATGAGCCCTGTCTGGATTGAACTGGACGGGAAACCGCGTGATGTGCGGTGGTTTGAGAGAAATGTGGGTTATCGTGCTCAACAGCTCGCCCGTTTGCCCTACCTATTATCGTGAGAGTTTATCCATGCGCAGAGCCCTCGGTGTGTCCCTTTTCCTGATGTTGCTCAGTCTGAGCGCCTGCGCCCTCTTCCCGCACCGCGATCCGCTGAACATCACCGTGGTGGGCATCGAACCGTTGCCCAGCCAGGAGCTGGAGATGCGCTTTGCCGTGAAACTGCGATTGCAGAACCCTAACGAAACCGCCATCGATTACAACGGTGTCGCGCTCGACCTCGAGGTTAATGGCCGGACACTGGCATCGGGGGTCAGCGATCAGACCGGATCCATCCCACGGTTCTCCGAGGCGGTACTGAGCGTGCCAGTGAGCATCTCGGCTTTCTCCGTGCTGCGCCAGACGCTGGGCCTGAGCCAGACCCAAAGCCTGGACAACCTGCCTTATGTACTCAAAGGCAAACTGGCCGGTGGACTGTTCGGCACCCTGCGCTTCGTGGATCGCGGCACCCTGGACTTGCCGGGTACCGCGGCCACTTGGTAAATCAACGAGTGAAACGCACGCCGGGTTTGGCCCGCTCGTCCACCACCAGTTCGAACACATCTGGCCTGGCGTAATGGCCGACCACGTCATAGTCGTAGCGCGCTGGTACCAGTTCATCGGTATCGATTTCGGCGGTCAACAACCCGCTTGTGCCTTTAAGCGGACCGGCCAGGACGTCCCCCATGGGGCCGACAATTACACTGCCGCCGGCAATCAAGGGACGCTCGGCGGGCCAGTTCGCCACTTCAATGCCCAGCGCCTGAGGCGAGGCCTGAACCTGACAGGCGCTGATCACGAAACAACGACCTTCGTGGGCGATATGACGCATGGTCACCTGCCACATCTCCCGCTCATCCACCGTCGGCGCACACCAGACCTGCACCCCTTTGGCGTACATCGCGGTGCGCAACAGCGGCATCATGTTCTCCCAACACACCGCCGCGCCTACGCGACCGACCTGGCTGTCGATCACCGGTAAAGTCGAGCCGTCGCCCTTACCCCAAATCAGACGCTCGGTGCCAGTGGGCATCAGCTTGCGATGCTTGGCCACCAGGCCGGCATCGGGCTCGAAATACAGGGCGGTGCAGTACAAGGTACTGCCGTCACGCTCAATGACACCCACTACCAGACTTGCCCCCGTGCGCGCCGAAAACCCGGCCAAGGCCTCGGTTTCACTGCCCGGCACGTCGATGGCGTTGGCAAAATAACGAGCAAAGGCCTCGCGCCCCTCGGGCAACCGGTACCCCAGCTGTGTACCGAAGCGTTCTCCCTTCGGATACCCACCCAGCAGCGCTTCGGGCATCACCACCAAGCGTGCTCCGGCCTGGCGTACGGCATCTTCATAGGAAAGGATCTGCGCCAGGGTGTCAGCTTTGCCTCCGGGCAACGAGCCAATCTGCAGGGCAGCCACAATGGATTTGGGCATGGTTTTCAACTCCTCGATCATCTGGGGTTGCTGATTTTCAGATGCCAGACGATCATGAATAAAGCCCCATACGCTGCTAAATGATATGAGTGTTATGAATATCGCGGATGTCGACCTTAATCTGCTCAAGACCTTCGAAGCCCTGCACGATGAATCCAGCGCCAGCCGCGCCGCGCTGCGCCTGGGCGTGACCCAGTCGGCCATCAGCGCGGCGCTGCGCAGGCTTCGAAACCTGTATGACGATCAATTGTTTGTGCGCACTGGCCGCGGCCTGGCGCCGACCTTACGGGCCAATCAGCTCAAACCGGTGATCAGCGACGCACTGAATAAATGTCGCCAGAGCCTGGCGATGGTTGACCCCGGCGCCAGTCATTACGAAGGTCGTTCGGTCATCGTCGGGCTGTCCGATGATTTCGAAATTGCCCATGGCCGGCGCTTGATTGAGGACGTGGCACGACGCGCGCCGGGGCTGCGATTGATTTTTCGCCAGACCCATAGCCAGATCGTCGGCCGGGCGCTGATGGAGCGCAGTTTCGATCTGGCGATCACGGCGGGAGGGTTTACCGAACGCTTGCTCAGCCGTCAGGTACTGGGCGAAGGCGACTACGCCTGTCTCGTCGACCCGGCCAGCCTGACGCAGGACCAACAGACGCTGACCCTGGAGGCGTTCGTGGCCCGCGAGCATCTGCTCGTGTCTTCCGGTGGGTTCATCGGCATCACCGACGAAGGGTTGGCCGGCCTTGGCCTGAGCCGGCGGGTGTGTGCCTCGACCACCCACTTTGCCGCCCTGCCGTTCCTGCTCAAGGGCAGCCAGGCCGTGGCGACCATTCCGCTGCATGCCGCCGCGGCGATCGCCTCCCTCAGTGGCCTGGCGTTGCTGCCCTGCCCGCTGGACCTGCCCCGCTACCCGATCGAACTGGGCTGGCGAACCCATACACAGATGGACCCGGCCGTGGTCAAGGTGCGTGAGGCTATCATCGCGACCTTTGCCTGAGGTTTATTTGTTGGCTGCCATCAGACGATTGACTTCACTGCGCACCATGTTGGCGTACTCAGGCGGCGACATGCCGTCCAGTTCGGCACGTACCCATTCGGACCACTTGCCCTTGCGCTTGGAACGCTCGCCGAACAACCGGGCCGCGTCACCCTTGGCCTTGCCCAGATTGTTTTGCCACAGTTCAAAAAGTCGGGACTTTTCGTCTTCCAGTGCCGCGCGCTCGGCCAGGGGCTTGTCAGCCAGATTGAAACTCATGGGAATTACCTGTTGCGTAAATATGCGCCATCTTACACCTTGAAGAGGCGCGTCTTAACCACGTTTTATGATCCACAGTGCTGCCGCTGCCAGACGCTGCAACTTTTGCTCAAGGGCAGCACTCCATTGTTCACTGCCATCATCAGCAAGGAGTACCTCAATGGCTCGCAAAAGCACGCTGCAAGGGAATGGAGAGCAAATCAAGGATCAAGCCTTCAGTGAACTGAAGGCTTTGATTGAGGAATCGGAAAAGCTGCTCAAAAGCAGCGCCTCACTGGTCGGCGAAGACGCTGAAAACCTGCGCGACCAGATCTCGCAGAAGCTGCAACAAGCCCTGGATTCGGTTGCCAGCGCACGGGAGCGGACCCGGCCGATGGTCGATGCCACCGAAGTCTATATCGGCGGACATCCATGGCAGACCGTGGCCATTTCCGCAGGCTTCGGCCTGGTGGTGGGGTTGTTGCTCGGACGCCGTTAAGCCCTTGGCAAAAACCTGTTTGAATGATCACTGATAGTGTGGCGAGGAGATTTATTTCCTCGCCACAGATGCGTGAACCGCCAGAGCCTCATCCGAAGCCGGCTTTACAAACCCGCCAACTCCCGCAACTGCGCCAATGTCTGCTCGTCCAGTGCGATCCCCCGCTCATTGGATTTGCTGCGCTCGTTGTGCCGACGATCACCCGGCAGCCGTCGCAACCCGACACCATGCATCTGTCTGACCAGCTCCTGGCTGCGCTCGGCGAAGTTCTGCCCGGCGGCCTTGCTCGGGTCGATCACGATCAACAACTGACCGGTCCAGGGTGTCTTGGCCCCAGGATGGTTGTGCCAATCGAACTCGAAGGAAAAGTTGCCACCGGTCAGGGCGGCCGCCAGCAGCTCGACCATCATCGACAACGCCGAGCCCTTGTGTCCGCCAAAAGGCAGGAGCGCCCCGCCTTCGAGAATCGCCTTCGGATCGCAGGTCGGCTGACCGAGGCTGTCCACCCCCATTCCTGGCGGTAGTGACTCGCCCTTGCGTGCAGCAATCTGCACATCACCGTGGGCAATCGCGCTGGTGGCCAGGTCGAAGACAATCGGCTCACCATCGGCCCGTGGCGCAGCGAAGGCAATGGGATTGGTACCAAAGAGTGGACGGTCAGCACCGTGAGGCACCACGCACGTCATGCTGTTGACCACGCTCAATGCCACGAGACCTTCATAGGCAAACGGCTCGACATCCGGCCACAGGGCAGCGAAGTGATGGGAGTTGCGGATCGCCAACACTGCAATCCCGGCGCTGCGGGCCTTGGCCACCAGCAACGGACGTGCGGCGGCCAGGGCCGGCTGGGCGAAGCCGTTACCGGCGTCCACCCGTACAAACCCTGATGCCACATCTTCGACCGTGGGTACTGCCTGACCATTGACCCAACCACTTTTCAGCGTCGAGACATAACCGGGAATGCGAAACACCCCATGACTGTGGGCGCCATCACGTTCGGCTCCGGCGCAGTTTTCGGCCAGGGCCCTGGCGACCTCGGCCGACGTGCCGTGTCGCAGGAATATTTTCTCCAGCAAGCTCACCAAAGCGGAAAAAGACAGGGTGCTTGAACCGGCATGATCGGATAGCGCAGACATCTGAAGCTCCAGAGTGATTGTTGGAGGTAGCAACAGCGTAAGGGGAACCAGCCGGCTGATTAAACACCGCTTCACTGTCGGAGCAAAGCTTGCTCGTGCCGGATTACGCTGATCACCGCGCTTGGGTGCGGTAACTATGTACCACCTTGGCTCATTGATCGTTGCCTAGTCTGGCCGCTCATCCACCAAACGTGCCGCCTCGCGGCGCCTTGAGCGAGAAGCAACGATGACCACTGCAACTACGCCGTTATTATTTCCCGAGGTATTGGCCGCCAATAACCTGGAGGACTTGAACGCCCCCCACGGATTGACCCAGGCCGACCTCGACTGGCTGCACCACGTGTCCCTGTCCAACCACACGCTGCGCGCCGCACAGACGCCCCCCATGTCTGCCGAAACGATTCGCTTGCAGGTCGACGCAAACGCGCCGATCCCGCTGGCCGGCTGCCTTGTGCTCAAAGCGCTGACAGACGCAGACGCAGCGCAGACCCAGCCTGCGTTCCTCTACACGCCCTACGGCGGAATCAGAAAATTCGACAGCCCCGAAGCTCTCGAAGAGAAGATGGAAGCGATGCTGGACAGTCCAGCCGAGCGTGACGATCTTTTTCGGCTGTTATCGATTTCCCAGCGCGCCGAACTCAACAGCACCTCCGCGATCAGGACTACCCGGCAACGTATCGACGGTGACGTCTTCAACACCCTGGTCGAGTCCATCGAGTTCGCTCAAAGCCTCAACGCCCGAACAATGGTGGATGAACTGATCAAGTTACCCTCCCTCAGTACGATGCTTGACGCGATCTTGAATGAGGTGCTGTCCAACTTTGATCATCGACAGACCCGCGTAACCATGAGCACGTGGAGTAGCGCGGGGAATCAGAAGACAAGCCAGTTGACCAGAAGCATGACACTCAGCGAGGCGGTCCTGGCCTACTTCCACAGCCAGGGTCGGCCCGCCGGGCAAGACGTTGACTTCATTCATCCAGGCATCACCGTATCACCGCAAAACAAGCGTCAATGGGAGAGCGTGTTGAAGGTGACCGCCAGCAACCTGATCCCCAGCCTTGCCCATTGTATCGACGCTTATTGGGACGCCACCGGCCCGTTCAATACCTCGCGCCGGCGCTTTCTTTCCCAAGTTCTCAGCGATGCGCTACAAGCCACGATTCTGATCAAGCGGGAGAAAAGACAACTCACCGAGGCACACGCCCAGGAACTGCTGCGGCTGTACAGGCCATCTCGCCCGGACGAACCGCTGCTGTTTATCGAAACCCTGCGTCTTTGGGAATATGAGCCGCTCTACGTAGAGCTGGCGGGTTCTTTGATGATCAGCGCCAAGGGACACTATCTCTATACCCCCAGCCACGGCCTTGAGAAAGTCGACAACTACCTGGGCTTCAGGGATGCGCTGCTCAATGCCCCCACCGGCGCGGGGCGAAAGGAAGAACTCTACAGTCTGCTCAGCCTGGAGGAGCGCAACCGCTTCCTGCGCTTTGACGATCCCCAGGTGTCAGGTAAGGCGGTGACGTGGCCGGTATTCGAGTCTCTGGCTGATGCGATCATCGGCAAACAGTCGAAAAACCTTCATTTCGCAATGGAGATGTCCCGCCAGGGGGACGTGGACGTCCACGCGCTCGTTGACAAGGCCCTGGACATACGCAGCCTGATCGGCAAAAACCTGCTGACGCAAAAAACCGCTGGACACTGGGGCACGCAGCCGGTTTTTTACGGGGACCTGCGCCCGTCCAATTTCATGGCTGATCAACTGGAGAGGAAGATCAAGAGCTACGCCAGTGTCGAAGAGGCCTTGAATGCCGAACTGAGCCGATTGCCACTCTCCAGCGACACCTCGCTGCGTCACGCATTGAAAGGCCTTCTTCCTAAACTGACCAACGTCTTTTCCCTGGGAATACGTGCAGAAGCCGAACTCAGAGAACTCAACGCAACCCTGTCTCCCGCCGCGCGCGACCTTATCGCCGCGGTCTTTGCCTTTGATGCCGAATATCCGGACCGCACTCAACGCATCGGGGTAAAGGGCTTCCGGCCCGATGTCTATTCGCTGAGGCTGGCATGTACCGAGGACGGCAAAACCGTCTCCTTGCCGCTGGCCAATTGTTTCCTGCTGACCGAACGCGGCGGGCTGGATACGCCTCATTCCGGCCTGGCAATTCTCTGGACACCGGCCGATGGTTTACAAGTGTTTGCCTCAGTCGAACTTGCCACCCAGCAATTGAATCGCCACCTGCTCGACTCACGAAAGCGCTCTGGTCTGCTCGCCAACCTCTGGCCCGCCCAACGCAAGCCCCATGGACGCTATCAACTGGATGTGTTTGAGCTGATCGAAGACAACGTGCTGCTCAATCGGATGAAGTCGTTCAACGCACTGTTCGAGGCCCAATACAGGTATCTGAGCACGCTAAAGAGCGGGGACTGGCAACTGACAGGGCCTGAACGGGTAAAAAGCCTGGGCACATTGCTTGAAAAGGCCGCGCCTACCAATCTGACACACGCCACACGTATCGCCCAGGCGATCCGCTTGCAACAGAAACTCCCCGCCTGGCTTGGCGCCGCACCACTTGAAGAACAGCGCCTACAGATTGACCTGCTTGAGCAATACAGAAGCAGTGTCGACGATGACGAGGATTATCTGGACGGTATCGAGCCCCTGCACACCTATGTGAGCAAAAAGCTCAAAGCGCTCCTGGATGCGCGTTTCGCCGTAAAAGACCTGGATCCCGCCACCCTGTTGATCACCCCGAACCATGCGTTGGCGGGGCCCGCCAGCAGCTTGACCGAGTTCGCCCTCAATCATGCCGACTTCACTCAAAAGACAGGCTTCAGGGTATCCTCGACCTCCGGGCGCGCGTTGCCCGACAGCCTGAACGAGACGGCTGTCAGGCAAATGCTGCTGTCGTTGGACATCCCCACCGCCTATAAAAAGATCGTACTGGACGAACTCTCCACTACCTCAACCGATGGCCAGAAAAGAAAGCAGCGATTTCGCCGGCAGTTGCCCTGGCAACTGTTGCAACATGCCCACGCACTGCATCTACAACAGCACCTTTCGCCCACAGGGTTTGACTTGATTCGCCAGGTACTGGACATGCCGGATGCCATCGCACGCCAGGCAGTGGACGGCGCCAGCGCGTTGATTCGTCCACTGGAGCTGATCAAAACCCGGGGAACTGCGGCGATCAAGGCACTGGGGCTCTACCTGATCGGATCAAGCACCGATGATACTGCCCCCCATGTGCTGTATTCCCCCTACCATGCGGGCCACAACTTCACCGAGTTCAAGGACCAGGCCAGCCTCATTGCAGCCTTCAACACGCCGGGCGCGTTGCAGGACCTGCTGATTCGTCGACTTCCCGAAAGCCAGCAAGCCACGTTCAAGAACCTGTTCGCCGCCACGGTCGGTTCTCTATCGGAAATCACCCTGGCTTCCAATCCGATCAAGACCAACCTGTTCGATGTATTGTTCAACGACAATACAACCCTGTTATCGGACATGCTGAGCGCACAAACAGAAAAAAACCGCCAGTTTGACTGGGAAACGGCCCTGCATTTGTTCAGCGCCGGCGTCAAACTGGTGGGGCGGCAGTTGCAAGGCAAACTGACGTTTATCGAAACGCTTTGGGAAAGTTACCAAGACTTCAAGGCCTCTTCTGAATCCCTGCAGCAGCATGACTGGAAAGCAGGCTTGCACGACTTCATCGCCGGCGCGGCAGAGATGGTCTCACTTGGCTTCCTGAATCGCGACGACACCTTCGGCCTGCTCGGCCCGATAGGTCCCGGCACGCAGAACGCCTCCATGGCGACCCCGCCCCGCTGGAAAGACATCGCCTCCACCGCCCCGACGCGCACCAACCTGCGGGCCTTCGAAGCCACGGAGGTGAGCCTGCACAATCTGCAGAAGAACCGGATCGACGGAACCTACAGGGCCCCAGGGTCCGACAAGCTTTACGCACCTGTTGCCGGCATGGTTTTTCAGGTGGCCAAAGCCAATCAGGTCTGGCGCGTGGTCCATGAACAGGGAGAGGGCCCAATACTGAGGCAGTCGCCTGATAACCAGCAATGGACCGTAGACCCACAACGGCAGACCATTCGCTACGGCAAAGTGATGTCAACGCTGGCCAATTCCTACAGCGACTACAAGGCTTCAACGTCGCTCAACATTGAGGCTCGGGGCATGGCGCAAATACGCCGCAAATACCCGGCTTACGCAAACATGATCGAGCAGGCCCTGGAGGTGGCCAGGTATTACTCATTCAACGCCCTGCATAATCTGGATCAGATCAAACATCAGGTCCCGCCGGGCTCTCGGCTGGATACCTTCCTGAAGGCCTTTTTTGGGGTGAGGACAGTCGACGCCAGCCTGATCAAGAAAATACACACCGCCGTCTCGCCGCTGTGCCGAGCATTGGCCGACCCGTCCTGGGAAACTCGCAACGCCAAGCGCCTTGTAATCGGCCGTTTGAAATACATGGACGATAGAGCCACTGCATTCGTGCTCGAACCGGAAACGGCAGGAAGAATCTATCTCACCCAGTATTTCTTCGAGGTCGGATTGGATTGGTACAAGGACGCGGTCCCGGATTCCTTCAATGTCGATGCCCACGCCCAGGCAGCGGTGCTTATCCACGAAGTTTCTCATCAGCTTTTCGACACGCTCGATATTGTCTATCTGGACGCGGCACTCCCGTTTCTGGACCTGATTTCCAATGCCACTCAGTTCGGACATTCAAAATACAATTATCAAAAGGACCAGCAACGCAACGGGCTGTCGTTGACCACGCCACGATCCAAACTGTTCATGGGCTGGGACAGTGCAGCCGGCGGGCTCAAGAGCCTGGAGCTTTTCCCCGAGCATCGGGATATGGCCCGGGAAATCCTGAAGATGACCGGCGCCAGAAGCATGAGCGAGGCGCGCAGTATCTTTCTGGATCCAGGTTCACCGACAGCACGCATCGACGTGATCTTGCGAAACGCCGACTCCATGACGCTACTCATCTGTGAGCTGGGTCGACAGCTGGACTCCCCACCCTTGAGTCCCGCTGCCACGTTTTAAACTGCCTCTGCGAACGCTGCGCGCGGACGGGTCTTGATCTTTTTTTCACGAGATGTATGCCACGCTATAACCACGACATACCGGTGTTCGAGCCTTTGACCGGAAAAAACAGGCTCATTTTGATGTGCAAACGCCATGATGGCGGTTCTCGACAGGTCATGCCGAAGGTTAGAATGCGGCAAACCAGGAAGAGTCAATGACCGAACATACACTCTCGGAAGCCGAATACGACGCCATTACCGATGCGGCCGCGCATTGGTGCATGCGTTTGCACGCCGTCGACTGCACCGACGCCGAACGGCTGGCATTCAAACAATGGCACGATGCCGATCCCCTGCACGCTTTCGAATACCAAGCCATGCTGGAGATCTGGGCCGTGGCCGATCATCTTCCGCGTGTCGAAGCGGCACCATCTCCCGCGCCAATACCGCGACCTCGGTCCCGCTGGAGTCGGATGGCTGTCGCAGCCGCAGTGCTTGTGCTGGGCATACCCCTGGCCGCCTACACGGGCTGGAACCTGGGCTGGGTTGCCAACTCCTACGAACGATTCGAAGCGGATACAAGCGTGCGTCACATCACCCTGGGTGACGGCAGCCAGGTAGAACTGAACCTGGGCAGTGAACTGGTATTTGCCAATTACAAGAATGAGCGTCGGGTGACGCTGAAAAAGGGCGAGGCGTTTTTCGACGTCAGCCATGACACACGCCACCCGTTCGTTGTACGGGCCGGCCAGGGCCAGGTGCGCGTGACCGGCACTCGCTTCAATGTATGGATGTATCAGGATCAGGTCCGGGTGACGCTGGTGGAGGGCTCGGTATGGGTGACCAGCAACCAGGCACTTGCCAGTAACGGCTCACAACTGTCGCCGGGCATGCAGGCCAGCTACAAAGCCGGCGACTACCAACCGCAAATCCGTGAAGTCGATGCCAACGACAGCTCGCTGGCGTGGCGCAACGGCAAGCTGGTGCTGGACAACCTTGCCCTCAGCGATGCACTCCCGCTGATCAATCGTTATCTCGATCATCCCGTCATGCTGGCCGACAACAGCACGGGCGCCCTGCGTATCGGTGGTATCTACAACCTCAACGAAGTGAAGAACCTGGTGCCTTCGTTGCCCAAAGTCCTGCCGGTTTACCTGACGCAGAACAAGGACGGCAATCCAGTCCTCAACTCCATCGGTCAACGGCCGTCCAACTGAAAAAGCCGCGACCTGATCAGGTCGCGGCTTTTGTGTAAAACAACAGCGATCAGTGCGCGGCCACCCTGCCCGCCTCATCACGCTCACGGATGATCACCGCCTGATAGTGCGGATCGGCTTTGATCTGCTGTTCGGTGAACGGTAGCGCACTCCATTGCTTCTTCGAGAATGCCTGGGTCTGGTCGGCCGAATACGGCGATGCCGGGTCGCTGGAAATGGAAAATGCCAACAGACCTTCAGCCCGAGGTCCTTTGCCATCAAAACTCACCACTTGCAGATAGCTGGTGCCGCTGACCACTTCCCGTTTGCCGTTGGCCCCTGGCACGCTCTGAATCGCGTTATAGATCCCCAGCTCACCGGGGCCGCCGTGGATTGGCGTCTGCCGGCTGCCACTGCTGGCAACCTGGATGTCCTGCCAGCGGCTATCCTTGGGCAATCCGGCGGCCTTCACAGAGGCCTGCGAGGCCAGCATGGCTTGACGCACAGCCTTGTGCACCGGGGCACGCTCAATCGCCAGGCCGTTTGGAGTATGTCGCGGGTCTTGCGGATCGAACGGGACACGCCATGAATCAGGCACCCTCTGCAACTGCGCCATGATGCGCTGGAAATGAATGAAGCCCAATCCGCTGTCCAGGCCAGCGGTTCGATCCCAGACCCTGAGATCGTTGCACACCTGGGTCAACGTCACGGCATCGGCCCCCAGGTCACCGGCGCAAAAGCCCAGCAGGTCGGGCATCACCTGATCAGCAAGGTAGACCTGGTCGTCCATGACCATACGCTGCAAGTCATCGACCTTCACCGGCCCGTCCTTGGCCAGTTGACCCAGCCGCTGCAGAGCAAAACGCGCACGCAGGCCCAGCGGTTGGTCTTGCTGGCTGATCAAGGGCGAATAACCGGACAAGGGTTGTGAAGGGTTGACCATCCAGGCCGAATCGTTGGAATTTTGCACATAATCGCGGCGCAACAACTGCGGTAGCTTGTCGGCGGCGTAAATGCCTTTCTGCACGGCCTCGGGATCGATATCCCAGGCGCATTCGCCGCGCGAGCCGTCCAGTACGATGAGTTGCAGCCCTGCCCGCGGGTCGCTGCAGCGGGCCAACTTGTCGGCATCGACGTTCGGTACCACCGACACGTTCATGTAGAGACTTTGCCCCTGATCGTCCACCGCCAGGGTGTTGACCCATGGAATACCGTGGATCTCATGGACCGCACTCTGCAAGTCCTTGAGCGTGACGGCTTTGTTCATGGCGTACCACTGGGCGAGCACACGATCATTTTCCCGGTTCGCATCGCGCAGGCTGTAGGCGAACTTGTCATCCCAGTCCAGCCGGCCGGGCCATTGCACGATCGGACCGAACTGCGAGCCGTAGACCACCCGCGAAACGCTCTGCACCTGGCCATCGGGTTGTTTGATGTCCACCGTCACCGTCTGTTGGCTCATCGGTACGGATTGACCATCGAGCAGGTAGCGGGTCGGGTCTTTCGGGTCGAGTTGCAGACGGTACAGCGTGAAATGTTTGGAGGTGTCGACGGTGTGGGTCCAGGCCAGGTGCTGGCTGAAACCGATGTTGATCACGGGCAAGCCTGGCAGGGCCGCGCCCATGACGTCCAGTTTGCCGGGAATGGTCAGGTGCATCTGGTAAAAACGCATGCCCCCCAGCCATGGGAAGTGCGGGTTCGCCAGCAACATCCCACGCCCGTTGAAGGAGCGCTCACTGCCGATGGCGACCGCGTTACTACCACGCTCCAGGGCGAAACGCTGCTGCCGGGTGGCTGCGCCTGCAAAACCTGCCCTCGGCTCGCCAGCGTCCGCCGTCGCTTGTGGCGGCTGAGCGCCCGCCAGGGCTTCGGCGAACTGGCCGACGCCACCTTCCACCAACAGGCGCTGGGTCAGTTTGACCAGGTCCAGCACGGTGATCGGCCGCACCCACTCACTGGCACATTGCTCGGGCAGGCCGATAGCCTTGCGTTCGGCCAAGGCGCGGTTGTAGCCCGCCACATAGCCTTCGACCAGTTGCTGTACTTGAGGCGTCTGGGCTTGCCAGAAACCGGAAACGGCTTGCGGCGTGTTGAGCCAGTTGAAAAATACATCGCTGACGCGGTTCTCCCGCTGTTCGAGCGTGACCTGCTCCGGGCCGAAGTAGCGCGAGCGTTGACCATTGACCGTGACGATCTCATTGGCCAGCAGGCATAAATTATCCTCAGCGTACGCATACCCGATGCCGTAGCCCAACCCGCGCTCATCCTGAGCCCGGATATGTGGCACGCCAAAACTGGTGCGACGGATCTCGGCACTGGCCTGTTCTTTATCACTTTGAGCGCTGGCGACGCAGCTGAACCCCAGGCTCACTGCGAAAAACACACCTGCGAGACCAAACCTCGATAACTGCCCGGACATTCTCACGTTCACTCCTGATCCAATACTTTCTAAAACCAGGACGGCTGCCTGGGAATTCACATACCGCGTGCCTGGCCGGAATGTGCCTCCCTTGAAAACGAATGGGATGAAAAAAAATTAATGGCCTGGCACCGCCTGACTACGGGCGTTTGATCGCCTCCAGACAAATTTTTCAGCTTTTTGCCTTCATGATTGGCCGCGTTCGTTCGTCCTATTACAGGAGAGTATCCGTGACCTTTTCTGAACAGGCTGGTAAGGAGTTTTTGCATGCATGACGCGCGTCAGCCCATGGAGGGCAAGCCCAGGTCGACCGGCGTTCCGGCGACAGCCACTCACAACCTGTTCGACAGGCCGGCAGAACGAGGTAGCAATGAACACATCAGGCTTTTGCTCAAGAGCTTCGGCCTCAGAACCAGCCTGATTCGCCTCAAGGTCATCGATGCATTGCTCAAGGCCGCCGTTGAAAACCGCAGCCTGGGTGTGCGGGGCGTACACAGTCAACTGTTGGGGCTGGACATTCCATTGTCCTTCCTCAGCGTGCGCGAGGTGTTGAAGCGCCTGTGCAGCGAGGGTGTCGTCACCCTTAACCCCGATAAGACCTACAGTTTGCACCGCAAGGCCATGCACGTGCTCCAGGGCGGGGAGTGACGCCTGCGCTCAGGGCTTGACCTTGCGTCGCATCACGCCGTTGATCACGACCACGATGACCGCGACGGCAATCGCGATGTATTGAAACAGCTGCTCGCTGATCATGCCGTTGTTCTGCATCCAGGTCAGTCCCAGCATGATCGCCAGAACCACGAGGACCACCAGAATCGAGTATTTCAAACGTTGCGATTGAGTCATTGCCAATTTCCTGAATGTATCCGCTCTGTATCCCCGTGCTTGCCAGCCCCATACCGTGTTTTGGAAATGGCGGGCAGCAGACGGGGTCTCATGGTACAGCCGAACGGGCGTACTCACGCAACCGAAGCCCATCAGATTAATTACCTGCATCACCACAGAAGTCCGCCCCTGGCGGACTTTTGTCTTACAGAATTAACTCATATTTCTGCCACAAACAAAGGGGAAGACTTCTTTCGGCCCTGAATTCCCCCAACGTATTCTCGAATAAGAGGCGCTTACCTCCTTACCGAAAATCAACGTTGGAAATCATGCAAAACTTGCTGGCAACTCTTTCGCCAATACGATTGACAGGTTTTTGCCTGGCTATCGCTCTTTTCGAACTATTGACTTATCTGGCCAGCGACCTGGTCATGCCGGCCATGCTCGCGGTGACCCGGGAACTGGATGCGCCCGCGGATCAAATCCCCTACGCCTTCAATCTGTATCTATTGGGCGGTGTTCTGCTGCCGTGGCTGATCGGTCCGTTATCCGATCGCTATGGGCGTCGTGCATTCATGCTCGCCGGTTGTGCCGGTTTTGTCCTGGCTTGCGCGGCGATCACCCTGGTCACCCACATGCAGGGATTCAACGGGCTTCGTTTGATCCAGGGTATGGGGCTGGGTTTCGTGATCGCGGTCAGCTACCCGGCCATACAGGAAGTATTCAACGAGTCGGACGCTGTGAAGGTCATGGCGTTGCTGGGCAATCTCGCCCTCCTCTCGCCCTTGCTGGGGCCGCTGCTGGGTGGCTTGCTGCTGCAATGGCTGTCCTGGCGCGAGCTGTTCATGTTGCTGGCAGGCCTGGGGGCAGTGAGCTGGCTGGCCTTATGGACATTCATGCCCCGAAGCCCCGGTCTGGCGCACTCCTGCCCCCGGCAACCGGCCCTGGAGCCGTTCGAACTGCGCACACTCATCAGGCGCTATGGCGCGCTGCTGGGTCACTCCGGCTTCATGGCCGCGTGCGTGGCGCTGGGGTTGATGAGCCTGCCGCTGATTGCCTGGATCGGTCTGTCCCCCCTGTTGCTGATCCAGGACCAGGGCCTGTCGCCCCTGGTGTATGGCCTGTGGCAAATCCCGGTGTTCTCGGGCGTGATCCTTGGCAATCTCCTGCTCAATCACCTGGTGGAGCGGGTGGGCGTGCGCGGGGTATTGCGCTACAGCCTGTGGCCCTTTTCTACCGGCCTCATCGCACTGGTGATCGCCAGCCCGTTCAACCTTGGCGTACCCGCGCTGGTCAGCGGCCTGGCGCTCTACGCCCTGGGGCTGGGCATGGGCAACGCGGCCTTGTATCGATTGGCGCTGTTCGCCAGCGACGACAGCAAAGGGCTGGTCTCGGCCATGGTCGGGATGATTTCCATCGCAGTGATGAGCACCGCCGGCTCACTGCTCGCGCTGCTGGGCGCCGGAACAAGCCTGAACGCCTTTGCCTTGATGGTCGGCATTGCCGGGCTCAGCTGCCTTGTGGCGCTGCGTCTGTTCCTGTCGCAACCGGCCGCTCACGTCTGAAAATCCCCTCCCTGAGGAACGTTACCCATGATTCATTTTCCCCACGCCGATGCGCTGTGTGCATTGGCGCAGCCTTACGATCCCGATTCGGTACCTGCTGGTCTGTTTGATCGGGCCATGGCCCAAATCAGCCTGTTCCATTGCCACCACACCCCTGGCTACGAACACTGGCTCAACGCCAACGGCCTGGCGGTAGAGGATCTGGAGCATTTGACTGACTGGTCGCGCTTGCCGCCCATCTACGCCAATTACTTCAAGCAGCGCTTGTTGCTCAGCCCCACCGGCGAGAACGCGCTAGAGCTGACATCCTCCGGCACCAGCGGTCAGAAAAGCCGCATGCGCTACGACGAGCGCAGCATGGCCGCGGCCCAGGGCATGGTGGCGCGTATCTTTGAACATTACGGCTGGTTCACGCCGGATTCGCCCTGCAACTACCTGTTGTTCAGTCACGAACCGGAGAAGGTCAATCACGTCGGCACCGCTCATACAGACCAGTTCTTGCGCAGCTTCGCGCCGGCCAATCGGATTTTTCATGCGCTGCGGCGCACCGGAAAAGGTCATGAGTTCGATGTCTTTGGCGCGATCCGGACCCTTCAGGAGTTCGCCGAAGAGGGCCTGCCGGTGCGGATCTTTGGCTTCCCGGCGCTGCTGTGTCATGCGCTTGAGCGCATGCGTGAAACTGCGACGCCGAACCTCAAACTTGCCCCCGACTCCCTGGTATTTCTGGGAGGCGGCTGGAAAAAACAGGCCGCCCAGGAGATCCCCCGCCACGAGGTCTATGAACACATCACCCGGCAACTGGGCATTGAAGCGCACCGCTGCCGCGACGGTTACGGTGCCGTCGAGCACGCCGTGCCGTACATCGAATGTGCGCACCACAGGTTTCATGTGCCGATCTATTCGAAAGCTTTCATACGTCACCCCTCGAACTTCAGCGTCCAGCCCTTCGGTGAGGCGGGATTGTTGTCGTTCGTCTCGCCTTACATCTCTTCCAGTCCCGCCCATGCCGTGGTGATGAGCGACCTGGCGACCCTGCATCCGGCCAATTGTGAGTGCGGCCTGAACACCCAATGGTTCGAGCTGCATGGTCGGGCCGGCACCAGTGCCAGCCGAAGCTGCGCCATGGCCGCTTCCGAATTGATCAAGGAGAATTGATATGTATCTCATCAATGGCCAACTGCACGCTGATCTGCCACTCGATGCAGCCCTTGAGCGCCTGCAGACGCAACTGCCTGCTCTTCTGGACGCACCGCCCCCCAGCGATAGCGTGCTCGATTGTGCGCAGGCGTTCGCACAAATGCTGCGGGTCCCAGAACAAACTCCGTTCCTGGACGACGACCAGCGCCAGGCACTGATCGCCTTCTGCGAACGCAAGCATTTGAGCCGCAAACTCGAACGGGAGCTGGGGGCGGACGCGCGCTCGCTGCGCCGAATCGACTATAGCGATGGCCCTTTCGAAAGCTGGCAACCCCTGGGGCTGGTGGTGCATGTCACCCCCGGCAATGCTCCGCTGCTGGGGTTCTTCGCGGCACTGGAAAGCCTGCTGGCGGGCAACGTCAACTGGCTGCGACCCAGCACGCGCGATGCAGACCTGACGGCGCGGGTGCTGGCGACGTTCCTCGATTGCGACCCAAGCGGCCAGTTGCGCGATTACGTTGCGGTGCTGCCAGTGCCCTACCACGAGTGCCGGCGTCTCTTCGCGCTGGCCCAGGGCGTCAGCGCCTGGGGTGGCGAGACAGCACTCAAGGCCATGCGTGACCAGCTTCCAAGCGGCTGCCGCTGGATCGATTGGGGACATCGCATCAGCTTCGCCTATGTCACGCCGCAAGCCGCCAACGAGCAGGCGCTGGACAGTCTGGTGGATGAGGTCTGCCGCCTCGATCAGCAAGCCTGTTCCAGCCCCCAGTGGCTGTTGGTGGACAGCGACGAGCCGGCCCAGATGCTGGCACTGGGTAACGCCTTGGCTGGTGCATTTGAACGACGCACCGGACAATGGCCGGCGTTGGAAACCAGTGCAGCCGAAGCGTGCGAGATCACCACCCGCACGGCACTTGCCCGACTTGACCACAGCTTTGCAGGACAAACCGGCCAGATTTGGGAAGGCCACGGCTGGCGTATTATTTGGGAGCATCACCGCGACCTGTTGCCATCGCCACTGTTTCGCACGCTTTTATTACGACCGGTGCCCCATGGGCTGATCACCGAAACCCTGCTGCCCTGGCGAAACGTGTTGCAGAGCTGCGCGCTGATCAGTGAACCGCAACGGGCGCCTGAGCTGGCACGTCGCGTATTAGCCGCCGGCGTGACCCGCATTTCGGCAACCGCAGACATCCAGCAAGGCTACGAGGGCGAGCCTCACGACGGCGTCTACGCGCTGCAACGATTGAGTCGTCGGGTATCGGTCGGTCTTGAACCTGAGGTCGCCAGTCATCGTGTGACACTGGACGCCCCGCCGACCACGACACCTATTTCACCCTCGACGCCGATCATGGACAAAGCGGCATTCCTGGCGCTGCCTGCCGCACCCCAGGCCCAGTTGTTCTTCCGCTCAGGTGGTAGCAGCGGCGCACCGGTGCTGTCGCCCTACAGCTACCGCGATTTTGATCGCCACATGCGGGCCGCCGCCGACGGACTGCGCGCGGCCGGTCTGGATCCGACGAAGGATCGGGTGATGAATCTGTTTTATGGCGGCAACCTCTACGGTGGCTTCTTCAGCTTCTCGAAAATACTGGAGCACATGAACGCCGTGCATTACCCCATGGGTGCGACGTCAGATGCGGACTTTGAAGAGATCGCACGGATGATCGTCGCTCACAAGGTCAATACCCTGGTTGGCATGCCAAGTACCTTGCAGCGCCTGTTTTCCAGCCAGCGAGAAACCCTTCAAGGCTACGGCGGCGTGCGCAAAGTCATGTTGGGCGGCGAGCACCTGGGGCCAGGCTGCCGTCAGTTGCTTGAGGACTGCGGCGTGACAAGTATTCGCTCAGCCATCTATGGCAGCGTCGACGCGGGCCCCCTTGGCCATGCCTGCGCTGCTGGCGGCGAGGGCGTGTTCCATCTCATGGAGGACATTCAACACTTGGAGATCGTCCAGTTGGAACAGGACACTCCAGTCGAACCAGGGGAAACCGGACGGCTGCTGTTCACTTCGCGCAGACGCCAAGCGCAGCCCCTTCACCGCTACGAAGTTGGTGATTGCGGGCGCTGGCTCACCGCTCCCTGCTCGTGTGGCCTGGAGTCACCCCGGTTCGAGTTGCGCCAGCGCCACGGCGCCCTGATACGCATCGTGACGTACCTGATCAATACCCGCGAGCTGGCTGAGCAGGCACAAACGGCCATTCAGATCGTACTCGATTACCACAGCAGCGGCTGCGAACGCCTGCTGATTCGCGCCGATGGCGACGCACAAACAGTTCGGCGCCAGGTCATGGGCCTCGAACTGCTGTCCACGCTGGTGGAGTCCGAAATGCTTGTACTGGACGTGCAATCCTGTCCAGCAACAAGTTTCGAACCTAACAAACACAGCGGCAAAGTACCGCTGGTGATTGATCGCAGACTCACCGCTTGATTGTTTTCCCGTGTAATTGAATAAGCGGACGTTAGAGTCCGAGAGAACCCTGATGAGCACCTCTTTACCATTCGAACAATGGCTCGCCCATATTCGTACGCATTCAACGTTCTACCGCAAGTCTTTACGGCATTTACCCGCGCAGAATTGCGCTCTGGAGGATGTCCCCATTGTCGACGTCGCCGACTATTGGGCCGGCAGTCATGACCTGGACCATTGGGACGTACTGACCGGCAAAGTCGAAGACGCACTGATCTACAAAACCGGTGGCACGACCAGTCAGGGAAAACTGTCTGTGTACACCCACGCTGAATGGCAGCGGATGCTCAACTGCTTCGGTCAGAGCCTGTCAGGGCAATTGAGGGCTGGTGATCGAATCGCCAACCTGTTCTTTTCCGGAGACCTGTACGCCAGTTTCCTGTTCATTCATGGCGCCCTTGGCAAAGTCGATGTAGCCATCACCGAATTCCCGTTCACCGGGGCGGTGGATCTCGACGTGCTGACCGAGGCCGTAACCGGCCACCGCATCAATGTGCTGGCCGGCGTGCCCGCGCACCTGCTGGCGTTTGCCGACCATTTGGATCAACAGGGGCGAACGCTGCCCGGCATCACCACCGTGCTGTTCGGCGGAGAAAACCTGTTCGACAGCCAGTTGCCCGCGTTGCAGCGCGCCTTCCCACAGGCACGCTTCGCCTCCATCGGCTATGCCAGCGTCGACGCCGGGCTGGTGGGCGCCAGCGCACCGGACTGCAACCTGGGCGAGCACCGCGTGTTCGGCGAACAGATACGGGTGGAGATCATCGATGAACTGAGCGGTGAGGTCATCCAGGCGTGCGATCGGCCCGGCAATCTGGTGGTGACCAACCTCACCCGGACCCTGATGCCCATCGTGCGGTATCCGGTGGGCGACCGAGCGTGCTGGCGCGAGCCGGTTGGTACCCCGCGACGCAAGTTCGCGCTTCAGGGCCGCAGCGCGAAAAGCCAGCGAGTGCGGGTAGGCGTTTTCTCGCTGTTTTCGCAGGAAATCAGCGACATCATCCGCAGCATTGGCGGTGACCTTCAGTGGCAATTGATCATCGAGCACGCACAGAACAACGACCGCGTGTTGCTCAAGTGGGTGCCTGGCGGGCAAACCCAGGCTTGCCAGTCACTCTCCAACACATTGAAAGCTGCTTTGACCAAACAGTATCCGGGTATCGACCAACTCGACCTGCACGTCCAGGCCTGCGCCTTGCAAGCGTTGGAACGCCATCCACGCTCTGGCAAGCACCTGTCGATCATCGACCGCCGCACCTATGCTCCGTTGACAGCGAGGCACGCCGGATGAGCAGCGTGGTCATCCGACCGTTCAGGCCCACGGATGGCGTCGGAACCAGCGAATTGTTCCGCCGGGTTTACGGCGATCACTACGTCTCACCAGACGTCTACCTGCCACACATGATTGGCCTGCACAACCTGCTGAACCGTTGGCACTCCATGGTCGCCGTGGAGGATGAGCGCGTGGTCGGTCATGCCGCATTGTGTCGGCAGACGGCCGATGGTGAAGACGCGGAACTGGCCCTGATCGCGGTGGACCCCGCGATGCAGGGCGGCCAGATTGCGACGCGCCTGGGGCAGAAATTACTCGACAGCTGCCAGGACCTCGGGCTTGCCAGGCTGTCGATCAAGCAAGTCACCAGCCATTGCTACAGCCAGCGTCTGGCACAACGCCTGGGGTTCCATGACACCGGGCTGCTGCCTGACCATGTGCCCTCACCTTTCGCCACGGTCCACGCCGAAACCATCGTGGTCGGCAGCCAAGTGGTCAGCGGCCATCGCCGCCCGCTGCCGCACCTCAAATGGCCCGCGGCATGCCAATGGCTGACGCAACCCTTGGCATCGCTGTTTGGTACCTCGCTCGAGGCGCCCTTGCCTTCGGTACAGCCTTTTCAAATCCGACAGCTGCCCGGAAGAATCGACATTGTGGCTGGGTACATAGGCCTTCGCCTGGCCGGGCAACTGCTGCGCTTGCCGGCCCATTGGTCGCTTTCAGTGCGACTCGGACTGCGTCAGCAATTTGCCGACGATTACCAACGATTGATGGACGCCGGATTCATCTTCACCGGGATCATGCCTGCCGAAGGCGACCCCGGTTGGCAGGCGCTGTTTCACCGTGGCGCCCTGGATCGCCCGCTCACCTTGCATTCGGAGCCGATGCAACGGCTCCACGAACAAGTGCAAGCCCAAGGGCACATCTGGAGGAGCGCCCAGGCAGGTTCGGCGGCGTAAAAACGGAGTTTTCGGCGCTGTGGCCACGCAAAAAAGTCGCGCTGAAATGCTGGAAGATCGCGGCGTTCACGCTGCGATCTTTCCCGATCAGCGGTAATGTTTGCTATGTGGGCACCCCTCAAGCTGTCCAGCGACGGGCCGATAAAAATAAGTCAGGCCATTGCGCCAGCTCCCGAAAGACGCCTTCGAGCAAGGATTCCCACATGCCCGCATTTCGCACCATTCAGGCGCGCTACACGCTGTTCCTGATTTCATTCATCCTGTTGTTGTCCATCCTGACCGTCGTGGGTATCAGCTATCTCGTCGCGCCCAAACTGCGCCACACCGAAGAGCAAGTGGCGCTTAATCGCATCAGCGAAGTGGCCGAGCAGATCCAGGGGGAATTGAACAAGGTCCAGGCGCAGCAACGCAGCATCACCCAGACCATCCCGCTGCTCGACAGCGATGCCATAGACAGGGTCCTGCCTGGCTTGGTGGATCAGTACGGCGAGCTGAAAGTCTTTGGTGGCGGGATCTGGCCGCTGCCTAATCAGCGGGCCGAAGGACGTAGCAAATTCAGCACGTTCTGGCACCGCGACGCCTCGGGCAAACTAGTGGTCAATACCTTCTGGAACAGCGACGCGGCGCCAAATTATTACGATCAACCCTGGCACAAGGGCGGCATGGCCACACCCGCCGGCAAGTGCGCCTGGGCCGCCGCCTATAAAGACGACGCCAGCGCTGAGCCGCGGACCAACTGCGCCATGTCCATCCAGAAGAACGGCGCGCCTTATGGCGTTTCCACCATCGACGTGACCCTGGGCTTCTTCAATGAGCTGGTAGCACGCAAGGAAGCCGAGCTGAGCGCCGAGATGCTGATCGTGGAAGGCGATGGCAAGATCATCAGCAACAGTTCGCGCATCAGCGGCCCCATCGTGCTGAAGAACATCAGCGAACTGGCGGCAACCTCGCCCTTCGCCGCACAGGTAAAGGCCGGCCTGGCCCAACGAGACCAGCCGCTGCAGCGGGTCGAATTTGATAACAAGGGTGAGGCCAGTACCTTTTTCATGCGGCCTATCGAAGGTTCGCCGTGGTTCCTGGCTACCGCCTTGCCAACCCGCCTGATCACCGCCCAGCGCGACGATGTACTGAGCACGTTAAGCCTGCTGCAGATCCCGATGGTGATCCTGCTGGTGTTGATGCAGTTGTACGCGATCCGTCAGTTGACCAACCGCATGAAGACACTCAAGAGCAACATCGATGCGCTGTCCACCGGCGATGCCGACCTGACCCGGCGCATCACCATCCGCGCCGAGGATGAACTGGGGGCGATCGGTCATTCGGTCAACGGCTTCATCGTTTACCTGCAAAACATGATCGGCGAAGTCACCCAGGCGACCGGCGCCATGGCGACAAGCCTGGACAACCTGCAACGGACCTCAGCCCACACCAGCGAAATCCTGATGCGCCACGCCTCGGAAACCGATCAGACCGTCACGGCCATCACCGAGATGAGTTCCACCGCCGAAAGCGTCGCGCAGAACGCCGCCGAAACCGCTGCGTTCACCCAACGCGCCAATGAACATGCCGACCATTCTCGGGTGGTTGTCGCAGAGGCGTCCAACAGTGTGGTGGCCTTGATCGATGAAGTCGCCAGTGCTACCCGCAAAGTCGAAAGCATGCAGCAGGACGCTCAACGCATCACCGAGATTCTCGGCGTAATCGGCGCCATTGCCGAGCAGACCAACTTGCTGGCCCTTAACGCCGCCATCGAAGCCGCCCGGGCCGGTGAGCAGGGTCGAGGCTTCGCAGTGGTGGCCGACGAGGTACGCGCCCTCGCCGCCCGCACCCAGGCCAGCACCTCGGAAATCAACGAAATGCTGACGCGCTTGACCCAGGGCGTGAGTTCATCGGTTTCGGCCATGGAAAACACCCAGGCCAGCTGCCAGTCAGCCGCCGACGCCACGTCCAGGGTCAATTCAGGACTGGATGAAATGGCCGGTTCCGTCAGCCAGATCAACAGCCTGAGCACTCAGATCGCCACCGCTGCCGAACAGCAGAGCGCCGTGACCGAGGAAATCAATCGCAGCATGGTGCAGATCCGCCATATGGTGGAAGAGCTGGTGGAAAGTGGCCTGGCCAGCGAGAACAACACCCGCCAGTTGCTGGAAGCCAACAGCCGGGTGAATGCGATCATGGGGCGGTTCAAAGTGCGCTGAAACGCCCCAGGTTGTTTGCATATGAACCTGAGGGAGCGAGCCTGCATGCGATGACGGCGGCAAGGTCGACACTGGCCAAGCTGACCCACCGCGATCGCGAGCAGGCTCGCTCCCGCAGGGTTCTGCGGTGGCGGGTGAATTTGCGCCGAACTTCGAATCAGTACCGCTTCCAACCTGACAACTCTGTAATCCGCCCCTCAGCCCACTGTCAGCTCACGCTCGCTACTCTGTTATCCTCCTCCCAAACTGTTCGACACGAGACTGTCCCCATGGCCAATCCCCTGCACCTGCTCGCCCTGAGCGCGTTTTTTGTCACCACCCTGGCCCAGGCCGCCGAACCGATCACCATTGACGTACACCGCGATGCCAATTGCGGTTGCTGTAAAAAATGGATTTCACATCTGCAAGAAAACGGCTTCAAGGTCAACGACCATGTTGAAACCGACATGAGTTCAGTCAAACAACGCCTGGGTGTTGCGCCAAACCTGCGCTCCTGCCACACCGCCCAGATCAATGGCAAATTCGTTGAGGGGCATGTCCCGGCCGACCAGGTCCTGGCGTTGAGCAAACGGAACGACCTGCTCGGTGTGGCCGCGCCTGGCATGCCCATGGGTTCGCCCGGTATGGAAACGGACGGCATGAGTGATGCGTATCAGGTGATCGGCCTGAAAAGCGACGGGACGCAAACCGTGGTGGCGGATTACCCGGCCCACTGATGGGCGAGGCTTACATCGGCTTGTTCCTGGCGGCATTCGGTGCCGCCACCTTGTTACCGCTGCAATCCGAAGCACTGCTGGTTGGGCTGTTGCTCAGCGAACGCTATGAAACCTGGCTGTTGCTGGGGGTCGCCACCGTGGGCAACGTACTGGGCTCGCTGGTGAACTGGTGGCTGGGCACACGCCTGGAGCAGTTCAAGGATCGGCGCTGGTTTCCGGTCAGTCCGGCGCATCTGGACAAGGCCCGCGTGCATTATCAGCGTTATGGGCGTTGGTCGCTGCTGCTCAGTTGGATGCCCATCATCGGCGATCCACTGACCTTGGTGGCGGGCGTGATGGGCGAGCCGTGGCGGCGCTTTGTGTTGATCGTGACCCTGGCCAAAGGGTTGCGTTATGGCGCACTCGCCCTCGCGACCCTGGGCTGGATGGGTTGAACGTTCGCGACTTTGGGTTGCCTGTGGTTAATGTCGCCATAATCGGGCCACGCCAGGATTGGCCGGATGCCCAAAGGAGATTGCCCATGTCGCGTTCCACTGCTCGCTGGTTACCCAGCCTGTTTCTGACGGCCGCCCTGCCGCTGTTCGCCCAGGCCGAAAACCCGCCTGAAGGCCCGGCCTATGGCCCGGAACTCCAAGGCTTCGAATACCCCTACACACTCAAGCACTTCCCCCTTCAGTCCCAGGGCCAATCGTTGCAAATGGGCTACATGGACGTGCCGGCCCAAGGCGAGGTCAATGGCCGCACCGTGGTGCTGATGCACGGCAAGAATTTTTGCGCCGCCACCTGGGGCGACTCGATCAAGACCCTCAGCGAGGCCGGTTACCGGGTCATCGCCCCGGATCAGATCGGTTTCTGTACGTCCAGCAAGCCCGCTCATTACCAGTACAGCTTCCATCAACTGGCAACCAACACCCAGGCCCTGCTCAAGGCTCTCGGGGTGCAGAAAAGCATTGTGCTCGGCCACTCCACCGGTGGCATGCTCGCCACCCGTTATGCCTTGCAGTTTCCCGATCAGGTCGAGCGGCTGGCGATGGTCAACCCCATCGGCCTGGAGGACTGGAAAGCCCTCGGCGTGCCCTACCGTACAGTGGACCAGTGGTACGAGCGCGAACTGAAACTCAGCGCCGACGGTATCCGCAACTACGAGCGCAAGACCTACTATGGTGGCCGCTGGAAACCGGAGTTTGAGCACTGGGTGGACATGCTGGCCGGGCTGAACAAGGGGCCGGGGCACACGCAAGTCGCGTGGAATTCGGCGCTGATCTACGACATGATCTTCACCCAGCCGGTCTACTACGAATTCAAGGACCTGAAAGTACCGACGCTGCTGCTGATCGGCACCTCCGACACCACCGCCATCGGCAGCGACATCGCGCCGCCGGCCGTGAAAGCCAAACTGGGCCGGTATGAAGTGCTGGGCAAGCAGGTGGCTCAATTGATTCCCCAGTCGACCCTGGTGGAGTTCGCCCATCTGGGGCATGCCCCACAGATGGAGGAGCCGGACCGGTTCCACCAGGCCTTGCTGGGCTGGCTGAACAAACCCATTCCCTGACGAGGTGTTCCATGGCGGTGCAAATAGCAGTCATCGATGATTGGCAGGACGTAGCGCGGGACGTGGTGGACTGGTCGGTGCTCGATAGCATCGGCCAGGTGACATTTATTCATGAGTACCCTGCCGAGCGCGACACCCTCGCCGCGCGCCTGCACCGCTTCGAAGTGATCTGCGTGATGCGTGAACGCACGCCATTCGACGAAGGCCTGCTGCGCCGCCTGCCCAACCTCAAGCTGTTGCTCACTGGCGGCATGCGCAATGCCGCCCTGGACCTCAAGGCAGCCGCCGAACTGGGTATCCAGGTATGCGGCACCGAAAGCTACAAGCACGCAGCCCCCGAGCTGACCTGGGCGCTGATCATGGCCCTGACCCGCAACCTGGTGCAGGAGGCCAATGCCTTGCGCGCTGGGCTATGGCAACAAGGCTTGGGCGGCGACCTGCATGGCAAGACCCTGGCGATCCTCGGCCTGGGCAGCATCGGCACACGGGTAGCTCAGTTCGGCCAGGTCTTCGGCATGCGGGTGATCGCCTGGAGCCAGAACCTCACCGCTGAACGGGCCGCAGAGGTGGGTGTGACCTACGTGAGTAAACAGCAACTGTTCGAACAGGCTGACATTCTCTCGGTGCATCTGGTACTCAGCGAGCGCTCCCGCGGTTTGGTGGACGCCCAGGCGCTGGGCTGGATGAAACCCCAGGCGCTATTGGTCAATACCGCACGCGGTCCAATCGTCGATGAAGCCGCCCTGATCGACGCCCTGCGCGACAAACGCCTGGCCGGTGCCGCCCTGGACGTCTTCGCCGAGGAACCCCTGCCATCCGACCACCCGTTCCGATCCCTGGAAAATCTACTGGCCACACCGCACGTGGGTTACGTCACCCGGAACAATTATCAGAAGTTCTATTCCTTGATGATCGAAGACCTGCAAGCCTGGGCGGCCGGCAAACCGATCCGCCTGTTGACCCCCACTGGCGACTGAACACGTTTTAAGTGGGAGCAAGCCTGCTCCCACAGAAACAGCGTATTTCCGGGCCAACAATGGCCACTAAAATGCCTCTATTTCACCCGCCCCCTGATGGTGCATCGCGCCATTGCATCGCGCACGCCGATGAAACACCGCCATTCCCCATACACCCATTACGTTTCCAGAAACTGCACTTCGTCGGTGCGTATCCCGCTTTGTCGTGTAAGACATTGCCGCCAACAAAGCTGATTGTCGGACAATTCGACGAAGCGCGCCGCACCGCTCTAGGTTCTGACCTAGACTGCCAAACCGGGGAGAAAACCGACCGGTCGTCCAGACGAAAAAAAGTGGAAACTTTTCGCAACGGCGACGGGTCAGGTTAGAGGTAGGGCAACAACGGCTGGTGCAGTCCTTGCAAGTCCTTGAAGCAGCCCCTTCACCTGATTCGCTTAACCGCATTGGGCAGCGCTTTGCTTACCTTGCGTAGCGCTTGTGCGCCTGGCCGCAGGATTCGGCCAATGAAACAACAGCTCTGGCGCTTGCCGGAAACAGATCGAGAAAATGGGAGAAAGTTATGATCAGTGCTGCCTTGGAACCACAGCAAGTCCGTTCTCAACTTCCGCTGGCGACTGACTCGCCGACGGCACCGGTGCTGGCCACCGGCGGCAAGGCACTGCTCCCGGTCGTCAGGCAGAATCCCAATCGCAAGAAGGTATTGTTCGTAACCTCGGAAATTGCCGACCTGGTCAAAACCGGCGGCCTGGGCGATGTTTCTTCCGCCCTGCCCCGGGCCATGGCCGGCCTGCATGACGTGCGGGTGCTGATCCCCGGTTACCCGCAGGTGATGAACAGCGGCAACCCGATCCACATCATCGGTGAACTGGGCGGCCACGCCGCGCTGCCGCCCTGCAAGATCGGGCGCATGGACATGGCCGACGGCCTGGTGATCTACGTACTGATCTGTCCGGAACTCTTTGCCCGTGAAGGCTCACCCTACGGGGCCAACAACGGTCGCGACTGGCCCGACAACCACATTCGCTTCGCCCGGCTGGGCCTGGCCGCAGCTGATATCGCCGCCAACCTCGCCCAAATCCACTGGTGCCCCGATCTGGTCCACGCCCATGACTGGCCGGCCGGTCTGGCGCCGGCCTACATGCACTGGCGTGGACAACGCACGCCTACCCTGTTCACCATTCACAACCTGGCATACCAGGGCGTAGTGAGCCTGGCCTCATGCCCGGAGCTGGGTATCCCGGAGCACGCGCTGCAGCAGGAAGGCATGGAGTTCTACGGCAAGTTGTCGTTTCTCAAGGCCGGCATGGCCTACTCCAGTCATATCACCACGGTCAGCGCCACCTACGCCCAGGAAATCACTACCCCGGCATTCGGTTGCGGGCTCGACGGTTTTCTTGCGGCTAAAACACAACAAGGCCTGCTCAGCGGCATTCCCAATGGCATCGATGAGAGTTGGGACGCGGCCACCGATACGCACTTGTTCCGCCAGTTCGCCATGGGTGACTGGGAAGGCAAAGCCGTGAACGCGGCTCATGTACGCGATCTGTTCGGTCTCGACGACTCCAGCGGCCCGCTGTTCGCCGTGGTATCGCGCCTGGTGTACCAGAAAGGCCTGGACCTGACCGAAGCCGTCGCCGAGTTCATCGTCGAATCCGGGGGCCAGATCGCGATCATTGGTCGCGGCGAACCGGAGGAAGAGCAAGCCATGCGTGAACTGGCGCTGCGTTTTCCCGGACGCATCGGTGTACGCATCGGTTTCAACGAAACCGACGCGCGGCGGATGTTCGCCGGCAGCGACTTTCTGCTGATGCCTTCACGCTACGAGCCCTGCGGCTTGAGCCAGATGTACGCCCAGCGCTTCGGCTCGCTGCCGGTGGCACGCAATACCGGCGGGCTGGCGGACACCATCGAAGACGGCATCACCGGCTTCCTGTTCGATGAGTCCACCGCCGAAAGCTACAAACAGGCATTGAGCCGGGCCTTCAAGGTCTTCGAGTTCCCTGACCTGCTCAACGCGATGCGCTGCCGGGCCATGTCAGCGCCATTCAACTGGTGCAAGGCCGTGGAACCCTACGCCGAACTCTATGAACAGCTAGTGGCCAAGTCACTGGGTAAATCGGCCAGACAATGAGGTAACAATGCCGTCAAGGACGCCTGAAACCTGGACCCATGGCGCGGTCATGCTCGATGCCGAGCACACCCGCTTCGCCCTCTGGGCCCCGGATGCTTTTTTTGTGAGTGTCGAACTCGACACTGGAGATTCAATACCGCTACTGCCCCAGGCCGATGGCTGGTTCATGATCCAGACCCGCTGCCCCGCCGGCACTCGTTATCGCTACAACATCGACGGCGAACTGGAGGTTCCCGACCCGGCGTCCCGCGCCCAGGCCGGTGACATTGACCGCCACAGCGTGGTGGTCGACCCTCATGCTTACCGATGGCGCCATACCCAATGGTCCGGGCGCCCCTGGCATGAAGCTGTGATCTATGAGTTGCACGTCGGCGCCCTCGGTGGTTTCCAAGGCGTCGAACAGCACCTGGCGCGCCTGGCTGGATTAGGGGTAACCGCCATCGAACTGATGCCGCTGTCGCAGTTTCCCGGTGACCGTAACTGGGGCTACGACGGCGTCCTGCCCTACGCTCCCCAGGCCTCCTACGGCACGCCGGAACAGCTCAAGCACTTGATCGACAGCGCCCACGGCCACGGGCTGGCGGTGATTGTGGACGTGGTCTACAACCATTTCGGCCCCGACGGCAATTATCTGCACCGTTACGCAAAAGGTTTTTTCCGCGAAGACAAGCACACCCCCTGGGGCGCGGCAATTGACTTCCGGCGCCGCGAGGTGCGGGACTTCTTTATCGACAATGCGCTAATGTGGCTGCTGGAATACCGTTTCGACGGACTGCGCCTGGACGCCGTGCATGCGATCGAAGATCCGGATTTTCTCCAGGAACTGGCCGCCAGGGTGCGCGAACAGGTAGATCCGGTTCGGCATGTCTGGTTGACCGTGGAAAACGAACACAACCAGGCCAGCCTGCTGGAGCACGGCTATGACGCCCAGTGGAACGATGACGGGCACAACGCCCTGCACGTGCTGCTGACCGGCGAAACCGACGCCTATTATGCTGACTATGCCCAAGAGCCGACGGAACAATTGGCACGCTGCCTCAGCCAGGGGTTTGTCTTCCAGGGCCATATCAACCGCCACGGCGAGCCCCGGGGCGAACCCAGCGGTCACCTGCCCCCCAGCGCCTTCGTGCTGTTTCTGCAGAACCACGATCAGATTGGCAACCGGGCACTGGGTGAACGCCTGCACCAACTGGCCCCGCCTCAGGCCGTGCAAGCGGCGACGGTCTTGTTGCTGTTGTCGCCGATGATTCCGCTTCTGTTCATGGGCGATGAAGTAGCCGCCCGGCAACCCTTCCTGTTTTTCACCAGCCATCACGGCGAGCTGGCGGAGCTGGTTCGTGAGGGTCGGCGCAACGAGTTCAAGGCGTTCAGTGCCTTTGCCGATCCCGAAAAGCGTGAGCGCATCCCGGATCCTAACGCGGCTGATACCTTCGAGGTGTCGAGGCCTGAGCTGGAGGCGCAGCACGCTGAGCAACTAGCCAGTGAAACACTCTATCGACAACTGCTGAAAGTCCGCCGTGAAGTGATCGTCCCGCGCTTGCCCGGAGCCCAGGCCTTGGACGCCGAAGTGCTGGGCCATGGCGCAGTCAGCGCACGCTGGCGCATGGGCGACGGCAGCGTGTTGCGCATTGACCTGAACCTCAGCGATCAGCCGGTCAAGCATACCGCTCAAGAAGAGGCCGAGATTCTTTTCGAACATCCGCAGCACGCCATGGGTCTGTTGCAGCAAGGGGCCCTGGCGCCCTACAGCGCGCTGGTCAGTCTGACGCACGCGGCAAACTTGCCCAACATCACTGGAGAGCGCCTATGAGCGATGCGCAACTGGAAATTCTCGCCGGCCGAGCGGGCCTGGCGGTGGACTGGATCGACGCCAACGGCCGGGCGCAGAAAGTCTCGCCCGCCGTCTTGCGTTCAGTCCTCATCGGTCTGGGCCATCCAGCCGGGACCGCCCAGGAAATCGACGCCAGCCTGCTGCAATTGCAGCAGGACCAACAGAATCATCAATTGCCACCGCTGATCACCGCCGATGTCGGCGCCAGCGTGGATCTGAGCCGCTACTTCGAAGCCGCCACGCCCTGCGAAATCCAGCTCGAGGATGGTGCCACACTGAACCTGAAACTCGACGCCGACGCCAGGTTGCCGGGGATGGTCCCGGTGGGTTACCAGCACGTCAGCATCCAGGACCAGCATTTCACCCTGGCGGTCGCGCCAGCACATTGCTATAGCGTGGCCGATGCGGTAGATAATCCGACGCCCCGCGCCTGGGGCCTGAGCGCGCAGTTATATGCGCTGCGCCGCCCCGGCGACGGAGGTTTCGGTGACACCCAGGCCCTGGAGGAGTTGGTACGGGTCGCCGGCGAGCGCGGTGCCGACGCCCTGGCGATCAGCCCGATGCACGCGATGTTCAGCAGCGACACCGGCCGTTACAGCCCCTATTCACCGTCCAGCCGGCTCTTCCTCAACAGTCTCTATGCCGCGCCGGGCACCGTTCTCGGCGAACGCGCGCTGCGCGCGGCCATTGACGCCACTGGTTTGACCAAACAACTGCGCAATCTGGAAGAACAACCGCTGGTGGATTGGCCCGTGGCGGCCCAGGCCAAGCAGAAAGTCCTGCGCGCCCTGTACGACGGCTTCAGCCAGGGCGAGCATCCATTGCATGAGGATTTCAGCAGTTTCCGCCACACCAGCGGCGAACCCCTGGAGAATCATTGCCGCTTCGAAGCCCTGCAGGCCGAACGTGCGGCTCGGGGAGAGAGCCTGGACTGGCGCCATTGGCCCGAAGAATGGCGCAACCCGCGTAGTTCGACGCTAGCGCATTTTGCCGAGGAGAACGCCGACGAAATCGGCTTCTACGCGTTTTGCCAGTGGCTGATTACCCGGTGCCTGGAGCGCGTCCAGAGCGCGGCTAAATCCAGCGGCATGGGCATTGGCCTGATCGCTGACCTGGCAGTAGGCGCCGATGGTGGAGGCAGCCAGGCCTGGAGTCGGCAGGATGAACTGCTCGCCTCGTTGACCGTGGGCGCACCGCCGGACATCCTCAACCGCTCCGGCCAAGGCTGGGGCATCTCGGCATTCTCGCCAGAGGGGTTGGTACGCAATGGTTTTCGCGCGTTCATTGAGATGCTACGGGCCAACTTCGCCCACGCCGGCGGCTTGCGCATCGATCATGTGATGGGCTTGCAGCGCCTGTGGGTGATCCCCAACGACGCCCCGCCCAGCGATGGCGCCTACCTTTATTATCCGGTGGACGACCTGCTGCGTCTGCTGGCCCTTGAATCCCATCGCCATCAAGCCATCGTCCTGGGCGAAGACCTCGGCACCGTGCCCGAGGGCCTTCGCGAGAAGCTCAGCGCCCGGTCGATCCTCGGCATGCGCGTGCTGTTGTTCGAACAGGACAACACCCACTTCAAACCCATCCTCGACTGGCCGGACAATGCCCTGGCCACGACCAGTACCCATGACTTGCCGACCCTCAATGGCTGGTGGCACGGCCACGATATCGACTGGAATGCCCGGCTGGACCTGATCGATTCCCACACCGAGATGGACTGGCGCAGACACCGCGAGCGTGAACGTGAAGGCCTGAGCAATGTGTTGAATCAGGACCCGCAGAACTTTCGTGAAGAACACCAGGATACCGACGAGATACTCGACGCCAGTGTGCGTTTTCTCGGCCATACCCGTGCGCCGCTGGTGTTGCTGCCCCTCGAAGACGCCCTGGGCATCGACGAGCAGGCCAACCTGCCTGGCACTACCGATACCCACCCCAACTGGCGGCGTCGCCTGGCGTGTGACAGCCAGGTGCTGCTGGATGACCCGGGCGCCGCCCGGCGTCTGGAAATCCTCGCCTGCGCAAGGCTTCAGGCGAACGAGCGTGACCGATGAATCAGACGTTGATCCAACCATTGCGGGCGACCCTTCGCCTGCAATTTCATAAAGGCTTCACCTTGGACGATGCCATCCCCCAGGTGCCGTACTTCGCATCGTTGGGCATCAGCCATATTTACGCCTCGCCACTGCTCAAAGCCCGCGCCGGCTCCATGCATGGCTACGATGTGGTCGATCCGACCCAGGTGAACCCGGAACTGGGCGGCGAAGCGGCGCTTCGACGCCTGGTCGCCAGCCTGCGTGAGCACCGAATGGGGTTGATCCTCGATGTCGTGTCCAACCACATGGCCGTCGGCGGCAATGACAATCCCTGGTGGCAGGACCTGCTGGAATGGGGACGTTTGAGCCCCTTCGGCGAGTTTTTCGATATCCAGTGGCATTCTCCCGACCCCTTGATGGAGGGCCAACTGTTGCTGCCGTTTTTAGGCAGCGACTACGGAGTGGCCTTGCAGGAAGGCACCCTGAAGTTACGCTTCGATGCCACACAAGGCAGCTTCCTGGCCGAGCATTACGAGCATCACTTCCCTATCTGCCCCATGCAGTACGGCGAATTACTCAAACCTGCCGAAACGCTGCCATCCGAACAGGCCGAATCCCTCAAGGCGTTGGCCGAGCGTTTTACCACGCTGAACTACCAGACCGACGCCCATACCCTGGCCCGACCGCTGCAGCAGCAATTGCAAGAGCTGGCCAGCCAGCCAGGTATCCAGGCCACCATCGAAGAGAACTTGCGCGCCTACGACTCCCGGCAACCCGAGGGGTTCGAGCGTCTGCATCAATTGCTGGAGCGCCAGAGTTACCGGCTCGCCAGTTGGCGCACGGCGGCGGACGACATCAACTGGCGGCGCTTTTTCGACGTCAATGAGCTGGGTGGCCTGCGGGTCGAGCGCCCCGCGGTGTTCGAAGCCACCCACGCCAAAATTTTCGAATTGATATCCGAAGGATTGGTGGACGGCTTGCGGATCGACCACATCGACGGTCTTGCCGATCCTCGCGGCTACTGCCGCAAATTGCGCAGGCGTCTTGATTCGCTTTCGCCCTCGCGGCACCTGCCCATTTTCATTGAGAAAATCCTCGGCGATGGCGAGAGCCTGCGTCGGGACTGGAACATCGACGGCAGTACCGGTTACGAGTTCATGAACCAGATCTCGTTGCTGCAGCATGACCCGGCCGGTGCCGAACCCCTTGCCGAGTTCTGGAGTCGCCACAGCGAGCGACCGGCGCACTTCATCGAAGAAGCGCGTCTGGCCCGTCAACAGATTCTCAATGGTTCCCTGGCCGGAGACTTCGAAAGCGTCGCCCAGGCCCTGTTGCAAGTCGCGCGGGACGACGTGATGACCCGTGACCTGACCCTCGGCGCCATTCGCCGCGCGTTGCAGGAACTGATCGTGCACTTCCCGGTGTACCGCACCTACATCAACCCGCTCGGCCGCTCCAACGAAGACGATGTGTTTTTTCGTCAGGCCCTGGAAGACGCCCGACAGACCCTCAGCGAAGCCGACTGGCCGGTGCTCGACTACCTGGCCGACTGGCTCGGCGGGATGCCCTGGCGGGATCGCCCACGGGGTGGTCAGCGCAAACGGCTGCGCCATGCTTGCGTGCGCTTCCAGCAACTGACCTCGCCAGCCGCCGCCAAGGCCGTGGAAGACACGGCGCTTTATCGTTCGGCAGTACTGCTGTCGCGCAATGACGTGGGCTACAACACCGAACGGTTCAGCGCCCCGCCGCAAGCGTTTCATGACGCCTGCCTCGAACGGCTGGAGCATTTCCCTGACAACCTGATGACCACCGCCACCCATGACCATAAGCGCGGCGAAGACACCAGGGCGCGGCTGGCGGTCATCAGCGAACGAGCTGATTGGTACATGGCGTGCGTGGACCAGTGGCGCATTCTTGCGCCATCGCTGCACAGCGACCCCGCCGCTCCTTCAGCCGGTGATGAACTAATTCTGTACCAGGCGCTACTGGGAAGTTGGCCGCTAGACCTGGATGTGCACGACCACACGGCACTGGCCGACTACAACGAGCGCATGTGGCAATGGCAACGCAAGGCTTTGCGCGAAGCCAAGTTGCAAAGCAGTTGGTCGGCCGTCAACGACGCTTATGAGCAGGCGACCCAACTGTTCCTGGAGCGGCTGTTGCTCGGTGATGAGGGGCTGCCTCTGCGCAACGCCCTCGCCGAAGCGGTCCAGGTCATCGCCCCGGCGGGCGCCCTCAACAGTTTGGCGCAAACCTTGCTGCGCATGACTGTGCCTGGTGTACCGGACCTGTACCAGGGTAATGAGTTCTGGGATTTCAGCCTGGTGGATCCGGACAACCGCCGCCCGGTGGATTTCCTGGCGCGCCGCGAGGCAATGCAAACACCAGGCACCCCAGCGCAACTGGTAAGCACTTGGCGCGATGGCAGGGTCAAGCAAGCGTTGATCGCCAGGACACTGGCCGTACGCACCGAACACTTGCAGCTGTTCCAGCAAGGCCGCTATCAGCCATTGCAAGTGGTTGGCGCGCAGGCCGAACGGGTCCTGGCCTTTATGCGTGAGCATGAGCAACAACGGGCAATCATAGTGGTACCGATCCATGCAGCTCGCCTGCTGGAAAACGGTGCCGTGCCGCTGGTGGCTGCATCGGACTGGGGCGACACCCGCGTATCACTACCGTTTGCCCGTGGGGATGAAAAACTGAAGGGACTTTTTTCCAGCGCGGCAGTCACACCCCAAAGGGAGCTGATGGTCAGCGACGCGCTGGGGGATTTCCCGGTCAATGTCTTTATCCAATCTTGAGTTCAGTCAGGAGCACTGCGATGAGTACCGACGATAAACGCATTCGTGAATTCGCCTATCAGATCTGGGAATCCGAGGGTAAGCCTGCCGGGCAGGAAAAACGCCACTGGGAGATGGCTCGCAAACTTGCCGAGGCCGAAGCCCTGGCACCGAGCAAACCCGCCAAGGCCGCCGGTAAACCAGCGGCGAGCAAGCCTGCCGCGACCAAGAGCACCGCAGCCAAGCCTGCCACGAAAAGCACTACGCCCAAGGCCAAGCCTGCAGCCAAACCTGCCGCTGTCAGCACCGCGGCGGAAAAACCTGTGGAGAAAAAGCCACGAGCGCCGCGCAAGCCGCCGGCTAACTGATCCATACCTGACATCCGCCTCAAGGGCATGCGCCCCCGTGCTGACAAGGGCGCGTGCTGACGCCACACCAGGCCGACGCCTGGATGCGCGGTGTCCATCAATGGTGCCGCTAGGCGGCACAGCGGGAGCAAGCTGCCTCGCCACAGTGAAACGAATAGATTTTAAGTGAACAGCATTGCCGTATCTGTCTGTCTTTTGCAGGAGCAACTATGACCCATCCAAAAAACACTACGCCGCCGCCCGTTATCGAGGCTTCGCGGATTCGTGAAGGGCTGCCTTTCCCGCTGGGTGCGACGTGGGATGGCCTGGGGGTCAATTTCGCGCTGTTCTCAGCGAACGCCACCAAGGTTGAACTGTGCATTTTCGATGATACCGGCGAAGTCGAGCTCGAGCGTATCGAGCTGCCGGAGTACACCGACGAGATTTACCACGGCTATCTGCCTGACGCCCATCCGGGGATGATCTATGGCTACCGGGTCTATGGCGCTTACGACCCGGAGAATGGCCACCGCTTCAACCCCAACAAACTGCTGATCGACCCCTACGCCAAGCAATTGGTCGGCGAGCTGAAGTGGTCCGAGGCACTGTTTGGCTACACCATCGGCCACCCGGACGGCGACCTGAGTTTCGATGAACGCGACAGCGCGCCCTTCGTACCCAAATGCAAAGTCATCGACCCGGCCCACACCTGGGGCAACGACCAGCGTGTCAGTGTGCCGTGGGACAAGACCATCCTGTATGAAACCCATGTTCGCGGTATCAGCATGCGCCACCCCTCTGTCCCGGAAAACCTGCGAGGCACCTTCGCCGGATTGATGGTGGACGATGTGCTCGAACACATCCGCAAGCTGGGTGTTTCATCGGTGGAGCTGCTGCCCGTCCACGCGTTCGTCAATGACCAGCACCTGCTGCACAAGGGCATGACCAACTACTGGGGCTACAACAGCATTGCCTTCTTCGCCCCGGACCCGCGTTACCTGGCCAGCGGCAAAATCGCCGAATTCAAGGAGATGGTTGCGCACCTGCACGAGGCCAACCTGGAAGTCATCCTCGACGTGGTCTACAACCACACCGCTGAAGGCAACGAGCAAGGCCCTACCCTGTCCATGCGCGGCATCGACAATGCCTCGTACTACCGGCTGATGCCGGATGACAAACGCTACTACATCAACGATTCCGGCACCGGCAACACCCTGGACCTAAGTCACCCGTGCGTGTTGCAGATGGTCACCGACTCCCTGCGCTACTGGGCCACGGAGATGCACGTCGACGGCTTCCGTTTCGACCTGGCGACTATTCTGGGTCGATACCACGATGGCTTCGACGAGCGCCACAGTTTCCTCGTCGCCTGTCGCCAGGACCCAGTGTTGCGCCAGGTGAAAATGATCGCCGAGCCGTGGGATTGCGGCCCTGGTGGTTATCAGGTGGGTGGGTTCCCGCCAGGTTGGGTGGAGTGGAACGACAAATTCCGCGACACGGTGCGCGCATTCTGGAAAGGCGACGACGGCCAACTCGCCGACTTTGCCAGCCGCATGACCGCCTCAGGCGAGATGTTCAACCAGCGCGGTCGTCGCCCATACGCCTCGGTGAACTTCGTAACCGCCCACGACGGTTTTACCCTGCACGACTTGGTGTCGTACAACGACAAACACAATGAAGCCAACGACGAAAACAATCAGGACGGCAGCAACAACAACCTGTCCTGGAACCATGGCGTCGAAGGCCCGACAGACGATCCTGAGATCAATGAACTGCGTCAGCGACAGATGCGCAACTTCTTTGCGACCTTGCTGCTGGCCCAGGGCACGCCGATGATCGTCGCTGGCGATGAGTTCGCTCGGACCCAGCACGGCAACAACAACGCCTATTGCCAGGACAGCGAGATCGGCTGGGTCAATTGGGACCTCAGTGAGGATGGCGAGGCGCTGCTCAAGTTCGTCAAGCGTCTGATCAAACTGCGCCTGACCTACCCGATCCTGCGGCGCGGGCGGTTCCTGGTGGGCAATTACAACGAAGACCTGGGCGTCAAGGATGTCACCTGGCTGGCCCCCGATGGCAGCGAGATGACCACCGAGCAATGGCACGACGGCCACGGTCGGTGCCTGGGCATGCTGATGGACGGGCGCGCCCAGGAAACCGGTATTCGTCGCAAGGGTGGCAACGCGACCCTGCTTCTGGTGGTCAATGCCCATCACGACATCGTCAACTTCCGCCTGCCGGAAGTGCCCGAAGGCAGTTTCTGGACATGCATGGTCGACACTAACCAGCCGAAGGTGCGTGGCCAGGAGCGTTTCGATTTTGACTACGAATACTCCGTCACCGGCCGCTCGCTGTTGTTGTTCGAGTTGCAACGTGAGGAGGAGGAATAAACCTTCGATAAACGGGTGAAAAAACACAACCGCAGGGACGCGGTTTGTTCACCCGCTCAAGTCCCCGCGCAGAAAAACAGCATTCGCAACAACATGGGGCGCGACGAATCGCCCAACATGATCAATACTTGGCGAGCGGTAGATTCCAGGATCGGAACATCGCCGCTCGCAGTCAGGCCCTGGTGGGCACCACCGGGCAATCGGCCCGGTGCATGGCTGAAAGATTGAATACAAACAGGGACGTCTCTCATGAAACTCGCTTCTCGCTTGCCAGGTCGACAGCATCCGCAAATATGGAACAGCGCCCCCCAGCTGGCCGACATTCCCATCATCAGTACCCAGACCCTTATTCCCGCTGGCGCACGCGCCGTCATCCTTGCTCCGCATCCGGGTGATGAGGTCGGCGCCTGTGGCGGTCTGCTCCAGTTGCTGAGCAATCTGGGTCATCCCATCTTGCTGATCTCGGTCACCGACGGCAGCATCAGCCATCCCGGCTCACCGCTGTGGACCGATGAGCGCCAGCATGCCTACCGCCCCCATCCCCAGGAAAGCGTGGACGCCCTGCATCGCCTGGGGGTACCGGCCCGTGGCATGCAGTGGGTGCGCGGTGGTTTCCCGGAAAAAACCCTCGCCGACCATGAGGCCCAACTGAGCGCTTTCATCGCTCGGTACTTGAAGCCGGGCGACGTTGTGTTCAGTACCTGGCGCAAGGATGGTGACAGCGACCATGATGCCGTTGGCCGCGCCGGGGCCCTGGCCGCCGAAAGCATTGAGGCGGTGTTCATTGAGCTGCCGGTGTGGGCCTGGCACTGGCCGGTCCGTGAGCAAAACAAGATCCCTTGGCACCGGGCCCGCAAGCTGCGCCTGGATATCTGGACCACCGCCCGCAAACGGCACGCCATGCACGCCTACGCCAGCCAACTCAACGGTGAGCCCGCCAGCGGCATCGCACCGTTGGTGCCACGGGTCATTCTTGATCGCATGGGTTTGCCCTATGAAATTGTGTTCATCTGACCACCGCCAATCCAGTGTGAGGGATGTCACAAAAGCGATGCCCCCTACCCTGTGGGAGCGAGCCTGCTCGCGATAACGGTGGCTCAGCGGGTGACGTGATTGACCTGGCAACGGGGAAAAATCCGGAACTGCGGCAGCCACCATAAGTCGCATGAACAGGTACGTCTGATTCAGGAGTGAACGTGACTGGCGATCCCAACCGGCAAGCCGCCGAATCAACGCCTTTGGACACGCCCGCAGCGGTCCATCGGCTACGGGTTCTGACGGTCAATACCCACAAGGGTTTTACCGCCCTCAACCGTCGTTTCATCCTGCCCGAACTGCGTGAAGCGGTACGCAGCACCGGGGCCGACCTGGTGTTCCTGCAGGAAGTGCTGGGCGAACACGACCGCCACGCTTCGCGCTACGAGAACTGGCCGCCAATGTCCCAGTACGAGTTCCTCGCCGACAGCATGTGGAGCGATTTTGCGTATGGCCGTAACGCGGTGTATCCCGATGGCCATCATGGCAATGCATTGCTCTCCAAATACCCGATCCGCGAGTTTCGTAACCTCGACGTTTCCATCACCGGTCCCGAGCGGCGCGGACTGCTGCATTGCGTGCTGGACGTACCGGGTCATGCCGAGGTCCACGGAATCTGCGTGCACCTGAGCCTTCTGGAAAGCCATCGGCAGTTGCAGCTCAAGTTGCTCTGCCAACTGCTGGATTCGTTGCCCGAAGACGCCCCAGTGATCATCGCCGGTGATTTCAACGATTGGCAGTTGCGCGGCAATACCGCCCTCGCCCGTCGCCAATACCTGCACGAAGCCTTCGAGCACCACCTCGGTCGTCCGGCGAGGACCTACCCGGCCCGCTTCCCCCTGCTGCGTCTGGACCGTATTTACCTGCGCAACGCCACCAGCCATGCCCCGCAAATCCTGGGCAGCAAACCCTGGACACACCTGAGCGATCACCTGCCGCTTTGCGTGGAAGTGCATTTGTGAGGCCAAACACTGCTCTTTACCTGCAATACCTGTAAGTTCTGACAGTAGCGACGCTCGTTATTCGTTGTTAGGGTCCTTTCCATACAGCGAGCGTTGCCAGGCCCTGCGTGCCTTCTGTAGTGCAACCGATGCTGAAACCGGCATAACACGGGTGCCGATGCAGAGGGATAGCACATGAGCTTGCGCGATCAAGGTTTCAATCGGCTGTTCCACGCGGTATGCGTATCGGCCCCTTTCCTGTTATCCGCTCAATCTGCCATGGCGGCTTGCACATTGACGCCAACGGCGGGCGATGACGTTTATGTCTGTGACAGCGGCACCAGCCCTGGACTGACGGACCTTTCTGGCAACAACAGCCTGACAATGCCGGCCAATGGCAGCGGTATCATTCAGGGCGACGTCATTTTCGACGCCGGGATCGACCGCATCGAGATCAATGCCAACGGCGTGATTGACGGCGACGTCGAGCAAGGTTCGGAGGGCGATGAGTTCGTGATGAATGGCGGCAGGATTCTCTCCATCTCCCAAGGCGATGGCCTCGATCAGTTCACGATGACCGGCGGCACCATCGTCGATGCGTTCGAAGACGGCGACATTGCGCGAATGTCCGGCGGCAGCATCGGCCGGGTCGATATGAAACTCGATGACAATGTGTTCGACATGTCGGGCGGGCAGATCATCGGCAACCTGGTGGCCGGTTTCGGCCACGACACCATCATCCTGTCCGCAGGCCGTATCGGCGGCAACGTCAGCGTCAGCGGTGGCAACGACCGTATCACCGTGAGCGGTGGCGAAATCATCGGCGAAGTCCGGGCCAGTGCCGGCGATGACCGATTGCAGTGGAGCGGTGGCCTCATTCACTCGGCTGTTCTGATGGGTGAAGGCAGCGACACGGCGGTATTGCGCGCCCTTGACGAAACAGGGCTCGCCACCACGCCCAGTGTGGATGGCGGGTTGGGCCAGGACCTACTGACCTTTGAGAGCAGCACCTCCGGCACGGGAGCCCGTTATGCCAACTGGGAAACGATCAATCTGATCCGGGACTCACGCCTGGATCTGGATGACGCGCTGGTGCTAGGTGATAGCGCCACTGGCACCGGGACGCTGACGATCGATGACAGCAGCACCCTGACGTCGACCCAGGGCAGCGTCGCGCCGTTTACCGCCGGCCAGCTGGCAACCCTCAACAACAACGGGATCATTGACCTCACCCGCGAGAACACCCGCACCGACGACACCCTCACCGTGCAAGGCAACTATGTCGGTACGAACGGCCAGTTGCGCCTGCAGACGGTGGTCGGCGCCGACGACTCTTCCAGCGACAAACTGGTGGTCGATGGCGGAACACTCACAGGCAGCACGTCCATTACGGTCACGAACCTGGGCGGCATGGGCGCACAAACCACCCAGAACGGCATCGAGCTGGTCCAGGCTCAGGGTGGCGCGGTCAGCGACATCGGTGCCTTCTCGCTGGCGCAATCGGTCTCGGCCGGCGCCTTCGATTATCGTTTGTTCAAAGGCGGCGTGGCCGGCAATGAAAACAGCTGGTACCTGCGCTCAGACTTGGTCGCCGGACCGATAGCGGCGCCCAGCTCGACGTTGCCGGCCTTGCCAGCGGCAGTGCCCGGTGCCGCGCCCATCCCGTTGTACCGCCCGGAAGTGCCCAACTGGTCGGTGCTGCCTCCCGCCGCCGCGCAACTGACCCTGATGGCCTTGGGCACGTTCCATGATCGTCAGGGCGACCAGCGCCTGCTTACCGAAACCGGTGCGTTTGGAGCAGGTTGGGGCCGGGTCTACGGCAAGGATCTGGACCAGACCTGGGCCGGCACGGTGACCCCGCGGCTGGACGGGTCCATCAAGGGTTTTCAGGTGGGCAACGATTTGTACAGCGCGCCGATGTCCGGCGGCCAAACCCAGCGCATCGGTTTCTTCGTCGGCCATACCGAACTCAATGGCAAGGTCGACGGTTTCAACCTGGGCTTTGAGGGCCGACACGCCGGCAAGATAGAGCTCGACGGCGACAGCTACGGGTTGTACTGGACACTCACCGACCCCAGCGGCGGCTATGTCGACGCGGTGGTGATGGGCACACGGTTCAACGGCGACAACCGCTCCGAACGCGGTCTCAAAATCGATAATCGCGGGCACGCCCTGACCTTGTCGGCAGAGGCCGGTTATCCATTCGCTGTCACTGCTGACTGGGTCCTGGAACCCCAGGTCCAAGTCATCCATCAGAAGATCTCTCTGGATACGCAGGACGACGGGGTCTCAAGGGTCGAGTTCGATGCCGATAGTGCCTGGACCGGTCGCCTCGGCGCCCGGCTCAAGGGTCGCTACCTGGTCAGCGGCACGCCGGTGGAGCCCTATCTGCGGGCCAATGTCTGGCACACCTTTTCCGGCACCGATACGGTGACATTCGACGATGCCCATCGGATCGAGACCCAGCAGCGCGCCTCCACCGGCGACCTGGGCGTCGGCGTCATCGTGAGCCTGGCATCCACGGTCAGCATCTATGCGGCGACGGACTACAGCCATGACCTCGACAGCACGCAACAACGCAGTGTGTCGGGCAACATCGGCGTTCGAATCAAATGGTGAGTCGATGAACCAGAGGGGAAACGGTGGATTGACGTCAATTCACTGATCTGGATAACCGAAAAAAATCAGTTATTTATTGGCTCTGATTTCAGTTTGCCATTCATCGTTCATTTTCTTGACGCGACGGCACCGGTCTTCTTGACTACAACGTACTACCCCCGGAAATACAGTCAGGGGCAAGCCTCGGAACCCCGCTACAGCGGACGGCCCGAGGTTTGCCTCAATCCATTCGGTCGCCCCTCGTTCGGGGTAGGAGAGACGCCATAAGCGAGAAACGCATGCGATTGCAAGGCAGGCCCCCATGAAAACTTCCCTCCGTCCACAAGAGATCACTACCACTTTCTACACAATCTCGACTTCGTTGTTACTGTGTTCGTCCATGGAGGTATGGGCCTGGCCCGCCGAGCAGACGTCGCAACTCTGGTATGACCGAACACAGTCCGACAGCCAGGGCACCGCATCCATAAACACTGACCCCACCTCCAGCAAGAGCCCCGCCCTCTTCACCTTGCGAAACGACAGCGGCCATACCCAACGCGTGGGCCTGATCAGTGGACAGAACCAGGTCATCACCCGCGTCAATGGCACGCTAGTGACACCGGCCATGGCCGAGCCCGGCAAAGAAGCACTGAACCTGCAAGGCACCCATCTGGGGGCGTACTGGAGCCTGACCGGGCCGGCAGGCTGGCATGTGGACCTGAGTGCCAGCGGCGGGCGCGTCAACGGTTACAGCCGCACCGAGCAAGGCCAGCGTCAGGCCGCTGAAGGCAATGCCGTCACGTTGTCGGTCGAAGGCGGTTTTCCCATCGGTATCAGCGACCATTGGGTGGTCGAACCCCAGGCGCAACTGATCAACCAGCGCATCACCCTCGACAGCCCCAATGCCGAGAACGGCTCCGGCAACGAACTGAGCACCTGGAGCGGGCGCGTCGGGGCACGCCTCAAAGGGACGTATCAGGTCAACGGCCTGGGCGTGGAACCCTACGTGCGCACCAACCTTTGGCACACGGTCCAGAGTGCCGACACCTTGACCCTGGACAAAGTCGACAAGATCAGCAGCAGCCGCAAATCTTCCACCGTCGAGGTAGGGCTGGGGTTGGTGGCGCGGGTTACACCGGTGGTGAGCCTCTACATCAGCGCTGACTACAGCAGCGACGTCGACGACAACGACCTCAACGGGCTGATCGGCAGCCTGGGGGTACGGATGCGTTGGTAAACCAGCGCTTCAGGGCGGGTCGCAGCCATGTGTTGGCGACTCGCCATGCCAACCGACAATGAGTCCCGCCTGCCCACCTCCACACCTGCCTGACGCCGATAAAATCCTGTCCCTCGCCCCCCGGCACTTAAAACGCACCGCCATTTGGGCGTATAACCCTAAAAGCGATTTACGCCTGAAAGCCGTCAGCCCATGGCTCATTTCATTGATGGAGTAACGACATGACCCAAGCCAACCTCTTCGCCAACCTGTTTCCCAGCGCTGCCGATATTCCGCAGGCCTACCGCCTCGAGGGACAGATCGAGCAGCGCGAATACCTGATCGATGGCGTGCTGCAAACCTGGCAAGGGCCGCTGGCAGTTGTTCGCAGCCCGGTGTACCTGGCAGGCCCGCAGGGGGACGAACAAGTGATACTGGGCAGCACGCCGCTGCTGGATGCACAGACTGCGCTCACCGCCCTGGACGCAGCCGTCCGCGCGTATGACCGCGGCCAGGGCCAGTGGCCAACGATGCGTGTTGCAGAACGCATCCGCCATGTGGAGGCGTTCCTGGCGCGCATGCGCGAACAACGCGAGGCGGTGGTCAAGTTGCTGATGTGGGAAATCGGCAAGAATCTCAAGGACTCCCAAAAAGAATTCGACCGCACCTGCGATTACATCGTTGACACCATCAACGCCCTCAAGGAACTGGACCGCCGCTCCAGCCGTTTCGAGCTGGAACAGGATACGCTCGGGCAGATCCGCCGCGTGCCGCTGGGCGTGGCCTTGTGCATGGGCCCCTACAACTATCCGCTGAACGAAACCTTCACCACGTTGATTCCGGCATTGATCATGGGCAATACCGTAGTGTTCAAGCCGGCCAAACTCGGCGTACTGCTGGTGCGGCCGCTGCTGGAAGCATTTCGCGACAGCTTCCCGGCCGGTGTGATCAATGTGATCTACGGCAGCGGCCGGGAAACCGTCAGCGCGCTGATGGCCAGCGGCAAGATCGACATCTTTGCCTTCATCGGCACCAACAAAGCTGCAAGCGATCTGAAAAAACTCCATCCGCGCCCGCACCGTTTGCGTGCCGCCCTGGGCCTGGACGCAAAGAACCCGGGCCTGGTGCTGCCGGATGTGGATCTGGACAACGCCGTCAGCGAGGCGCTGACCGGCTCGCTGTCTTTCAATGGCCAGCGCTGCACGGCATTGAAGATCCTGTTTGTCCACGAAGACCTGGCACCGGCATTCATCGAGAAATTCAACGCCGGGCTGGCCGCCCTGAAACCTGGCATGCCGTGGGAAGATGGCGTGGCACTGACACCGTTGCCCGAAGCGGGCAAGGTCGATTATCTGCAGGCGCTGGTGGCCGATGCCGCCGCCAAAGGTGCGCAGGTGACGAATGAACACGGTGGCGAATCCCGCGGTTCGTTCTTCTATCCGGCCGTGCTCTATCCGGTGAACACTGCAATGCGGGTCTACCACGAAGAACAGTTTGGCCCGGTCGTCCCCATCGTGCCGTACCGCGACCTCAATACCGTGGTCGATTACGTGCTCGAGTCCGATTTCGGCCAACAGTTGAGCATCTTCGGCAACAACCCGGCCGAAGTCGGCAAACTGGTGGACATCTTCGCCAACCAGGTCGGACGTATCAACATCAACGCCCAATGCCAGCGTGGCCCGGACACGTTCCCGTTCAACGGCCGGAAAAACTCGGCCGAGGGCACGTTGTCGGTCCACGATGCGCTGCGCACCTTTTCGATCCGCACGTTGGTGGCGACCAAGTTCCAGGACAGCAACAAGGCGCTGATCAGCGACATCATCCGCGGGCGGGACTCTAACTTCCTGACCACCGACTACATCTTCTGACCCGCGCCGAACGATGGGTTATGGCAGGGCTGGACGGCGCACCTTGATGCCCCAGCCCTGCTGCATGCCGGCTGCCGCCAGCAGGATCGCTGCCACACCCAGCCACTGCAGCAACTCGAGGCGATGACCGAAGGCGAACCAGTCGACGAAAATCGCCGCGATCGGATAGATGAACGACAACGCGCCGGTCACTGCGGTGGGTAGCCGTTGAATCGCGCTGTATAACAACACATACATCACGCCGGTATGAACCATGCCCAGGGTTACCAGGCTAGCCCAGGCCTCGGGCTGCTGCGGCAACGCCGAAAAGTTCGCCCAGGGTGCCAACAGCAACACACCGGTGCTGACCTGAATCAGCGCGATCAAGTGCGGCGGTGTCCCGGTCAGATGCTTGATGATCAACGCCGCAATGGCGTACAGCAAGGCAGCGCCCAACGCCAGGGCGATACCCGTCAGATAGTTGCCGCCACTCTGCCCTTGCTCGCCGTGGGCGCTGACGATGGCCAACATGCCGAGAAACGACACCGCCAGCCAGAACAGCTTTTGGGCGGTGATTTTTTCCCCCAGCAGCAACGCCGCCAATCCCACCAGCATGAACGGCTGAACGTTGTACACCGCGGTACCGATGGCAATCGACGCGCGGGAGTACGAAGCAAACAGCAGCACCCAGTTGCCCACGATCGCCACGCCACTGAGCACCGCCAGCAAGAAGGTGGTACGCGTCAGGAGACCCGGACGCAAGAATCCGAAACCGGCGCAAATCAGCAGCAAGGTCGCAGCACCGAACACGCAGCGCCAGAACACCACGTCCAGCACCGGCACACCGGAAACCAGCACGAACCAGCCGATGGTTCCGGAAATCAACATGGCGGCGGTCATTTCCAGCGAACCGCGACGTAAGGTCTTGTCCATCTTCAGGCTCCTTCAGCAAGTGGGCACAGTATGCCGAGCCAAAGGGGCGCTCCTCCATGGCACGAGAAAGGCTAAACTGGCTTTCGACCTTTTTTATCAAGGCAACTTCGAGCATTGGCCTAACGGAGTGAAAAATGACTGACGACATCGACCAGATCCTCATCAGCGCGCTGATGGAAGACTCCCGACGCTCCCTCAAGGCCTTGGCAAACTTGAGCGGCCTGTCTTCCCCCAGCGTCGCCGAGCGCCTTCGAAGGCTCGAAGAGCGTGGCGTGCTCAGGGCGTACACCGTTGAAGTGGACCCCAAGTGCTTCGGCTACCAGCTCCAGGCGATTGTGCGTATTCGCCCGTTACCGGGGCAGTTGCAAGAAGTGGAACGGCAGATCCAGGCCATCGCTGAATTTACCGAATGTGACAAGGTCACCGGCGATGACTGCTTCATCGCTCGGCTGCATGTGCGTTCGATGGAGCAACTGGACACCTTGCTGGACAAGCTCAATGTTCTGGCAGAAACCAACACCGCCATCGTCAAGAAGACTCCGGTCAAGCGGCGACTGCCACCCATGGCATGAACCTGACCCGGCCTCGGTGTCATCCGAGGCCGGGATTTATGTTACTCGAGGTCTTCCAGCTCAGGACTGCGCTGCACTTTTTGCACCTCATCCTGAGGCGCATTGCTTGCTTTCATCAATTTTAGCGGCACGATTTTTTCGCAAGCATTCTTGCCATCGGCATAGACGCCACTGTGATTACATTTCCAGTCATAGAAGTTGGCCAAGGCCGCGGACAATTGCAGGCTGTAGTCCGTGCTTTGGGTGCCCGGCGTAAAGGGTTGGCCGGCGGGGATGTTCTGGAACCATTTCATCCACTCTTCAGTACCCGGCGCTGGTGGGTTGGCCTGGAAAGTCGGGTTCATGATCGCCAGTTGCTGGTATTCAGCGGTCATGTGACAGCTCAGGCATGAAGCCTGCGGGTTGTCCACCGGCCCATTGAGGCGTCCGTTCCAACCCAGGTGGGTCGGCGGCAGTTCTTTGGTATTGGCATTGATTGCGGTCTGCTTCAACGCAGGGTTGATTTTGGTTTCTGTCGGGGTCGGATTGGTGAACTCGCTGCTGGTCACTTCAGGGTCGTTACCCCACATGATTCCGACCGGCACCAGGTTTTCCCAGTCGCCTTTGCTTTTATCGATGCCGTTGTACTGAAAGGTCCCGAAGAGCCATCCGGTCTCGCTGACACGCGAGTCACGCACGGCAATGTCCATCTGGATCAATGCGACTTTTTTCACGACGCGATCAGTGGATGTAAACGTGACGGCGGTGTAGGCATCCAGCAGCAAGGGATTGGCCAATGACGGCACCGAATTGACATCGATGTCGGCATACAACGCCTTACACACCACGGTGCCGTTGGGGAAGCTCTTGGGCTTTGAAGTGAAGCTCGGGTCAGGGTTCTGCGGATCTTTCCAGACCTGGCCGATGGTAAAGGCACCGATATCGTTATAGATCCCCACCGCATAAGTCTGACCGGACTCCAACTGTGTGTGAGCGAGCTGTTTAGGCTGAATAGGCGCCTCTCGAGTCAGCCCGTGGATGCCTTCACGCCCGCTCGGCCCGTAATGCTGCCAGGGCATGTGATACCACTGGCGGACGGCGTTTTTCTGCACATTCCAGTTGGTCTCGGCGTTGCCCTCCAGACAGTATTGCTTGACGCCCTCCATATAGGCTCGCCAGGTTTCAAAATCATTGCTGCGTGTTGTTGGCAGAATCTTGAAGAACGCTGGCATCGACGCGGCGCCAGGGGCAGTGGTGGGATAGTTCTGGCTGAGCTGGAACGCAGGGCCGGAATATTCACTCTTGGGAGGGGCGAAGCCGAAATCAGGGAAGGTGCCGGCATTGGCCATGGACGACCCGCCGGCCAAGGTCATGAGTACAAGGATCTTTGCGTGGGACTTAATCATCGGTATCTCCTTATAGGGGCAACGCCTGCCAAATCATCGATCTCCTGATTGATGCGCAGGGCTTCCTTTGTTATTGGGCCAGGGCGCGTTGCCCCCGCCGGCTCACGGTTAACGCTCAGTGACGTGCGTACACCTCCTTGGCGCCTGAAAAACGGGCGCAATCAGACCTGGCTCGGATAGCCGAATGCGAACGATATCGGGGGGGAACATGGCGAAGATTTCGCGCGGTGGTTGACCGGTTTACCTCATGCCGCCCCTGGCAATGCAATCCCTTGTCATAGTTGTAGATCAATTATTCAAAGGCGCCATCACGATTCGGCTTTTTTGCGGGCAATTGGCCATAACGAAAAATCGGGGACGAAAAAAAGCCCGCCGAAGCGGGCTTTTCATATCACGCATGCAATCAGTCGTCGCGACCCATCAGGCCGAACAGCTGCAACAGGCTGACGAACAGGTTGTAGATCGATACATACAGGCTGATGGTCGCCATGATGTAGTTGCGCTCGCCGCCGTGGATGATGGCGCTGGTCTGATACAGGATGCAGACCGACGAGAACAGCACGAAGCCGGCGCTGATTGCCAGTTGCAGGCCGCTGATCTGGAAGAAGAAGCTGGCAACTACCGCACCGAGCAACACGAAGAAGCCTGCGGTGATGAAACCGCTCAGGAAGCTCATGTCCTTGCGGGAGATCAGCACGTAGGCCGACAGACCACCGAACACCAGCGCGGTCATGGCGAATGCCGAGCTGACCACTTCGGCGCCACCCTGCATTCCCAGGTAACGGTTGAGGATCGGGCCGAGCAGAAAGCCCATGAAGCCGGTCAGGGCGAAGGCCGAAACCAGGCCCCAGGCCGAATCGCGGAGCTTGTTGGTGAGGAAGAAAAGGCCGTAGAAACCGATCAGCACCACGAAGATGTTCGGGTAGCCGACGCGCATCTGTTGTGCAACGAAGGCCATCACACCGCTGAAAGCGAGCGTGAGTGCCAGCAGGCCATAAGTGTTGCGCAGGACGCGGCTAACCTCTAGCTGCTCAGCCTGCACGCTGTTGTTCACTGCGTAATCCTGTTCGCGCATGGCGACACTCCTCCGGTTTTGAAACATTCAGTGGCAAGGATGATAACAGACGCTCTGTAACAAGCTACGTAGAGAGTTTGACAGTGTGTTTCATTCGGGTATTATGGCGCCCGCAACGCAATACGGAGGTGTGGCCGAGTGGTTTAAGGCAACGGTCTTGAAAACCGTCGACTGTAACAGGTCCATGAGTTCGAATCCCATCGCCTCCGCCATCTTTATACGACAAAGCCCTGATTAATCAGGGCTTTGTCGTTTCTGGCGCATGCGTTTTCTGTTGTGCCACCCCGGTTCTCCCGACAGAAAACTACGCACCTGAGTTGGCGCTAGCGGTTATCCAATCGATCAGGCGCGAGGATCTCCTCAAGAAAATCAATGAACACATTGATCCGGCTGGAGCCCCGGTGATTGGGTAAATACAGGGCATTGATACAACTGCTCGCGCTGCCGGGATTGACTTCATAATGCTCCAGCAACCGTGCCAGCCGGCCGGCGGCGACGTCGTCACGTACCAGCCAGTCGGCCAGCAAGGCCACCCCGCCGCTGGCGATCGCCGCTTCACGCAGGATATCGGCGTTGTTGCTTTGCAGGCGACCGTGGACGTTGAGCTGGATGCTTTCGTCCTCGCCCTGGAACGTCCAGTGGTGGTGCGAACCACCGTAATCGAAGCGCAGGCATTGTAGCTCCAGCAAGTCACGGGGATGAGACGGCACCGCGTGACGACTCAGATAGTCCGGGCTGGCCACCACCCAGCGCTGGAAGGCCCCTACCCGTTTGCTGACGATATCCTCACTGACCACCGACGATCCGAGACGCACCGACACATCGATCTGTTCGCTCAGCAGGTCGCTGACCTGATCGCTCAACGACACGCTGATTTCGAGTCCTGGATGACGAGCAAGCAATCGACCCAGATGCGGCGCGATGATTCGTCGACCAAACTCCACCGGGACGCTGATCCGTAGGCGTCCCTGGGCCTCGATGCCACGGTCGGCGACTACGGCATCGGCTTGATCAATGGCATCGAGAATGGCGACGGCCTTCTCGAAATAGGTTTGCCCAGCGACGGTAACGCTGGTGTTGCGAGTCGTACGGTTAAGAAGACTGGCGCCCAACTCATTTTCGAGTCCTGCCACCTGGCGTGTCACCGAAGATGTCGAGATGCCGAGTTTGCGTGCCGCGGCGGAATAACCACCACAACGCACGGTTTCAACAAACATCTTCAATGCCAGCAGCTTGTCCATAGGTGCAATCCGGTCGAAAAGGAACGCAGACGATTGTGCATCACTCGTCTCGCGCCGTCTTGTACGAACGCACCTCACACCTTTCACCGACGCCTGGCGCTCAGGCCTCTGCCTTACGTCCCAGAAACATTAGCAAAGCCAGAGCAGGCAACAATGCCACCGTCACGGCAGACAGGTTCCAGCCGAAATGTTCATACAGTGGGCTCGCCACCAACGAGCCCAAGGCACCCCCCACGAAGATGCTGGTCATGTAAACCGCATTCAGGCGCGCGCGACTGTGCGGGTCGATGGCATACACCTCTCGTTGGCCCAGCACCATGTTCAGTTGCACGGCGAAATCCAGCAGCGCTGCACACACCACCAGCCAGAGGTAACTGCTGCCAGGCAGCGCCGCGATCAATAGCGAGACGGGTGCCAACAGCAGTGCAGCCAGCGTCCCGCGGCGGCCATGCCCAGCATCGGCCAAGCGCCCGGCAATCGGTGCTGCCACTGCACCGACGGCTCCGACCAGCGCAAAAATCGCAACCTGCGCCTGACTGAACGCGTGGTTACGTATCAGCTCGATGGGCGCGAGGGTCCAGAAGAGGCTGAAGCTGGCGAACAATAAGCCCTGATACAACGAACGTTGCCGCAGAACCGGGTGGCGACGGGCAAGCGCAAACACCGAACCGATCAACGCCGGGTACGTGGCCTGATGAGTCGGCACACGCCGCGGCAGCGCAGTCGCCATAATCACGGCGATGACGGCCATCAGTGCCGCGGCGCTGAAAAACACCCCGCGCCAGCCGAACACTTCCACCAGCAGGCTCGACAGCGGACGTGACAGCAGAATGCCCAGCAACAGCCCGCTCATGATGTTGCCAACAACGCGCCCACGCGTTGCTTCCGGCGCCAGATGCGCCGCCAGCGGCACAAGAATCTGCACCGCCACTGAGGTAAGACCGATCAGCAAGGACAATATGAGGAACATCGACGGCGAATGCGTCAGACCGGCACACAACAGGGTCACGCTCGCAGCGAGGGTAAAACCCACGACAAGGCGTCGGTTTTCCATCAGGTCGGCCAGTGGCACCAGCAACAGCAGGCCCAACGCATAACCAAACTGTGTGAGCGAAACAATCAGACTGGCATTGGCGCTGGACAGGCCGATCTGCGGCGCGATCAGTTCGACAATTGGCTGAGCGTAATAAAGGTTGGCAACGACCGCGCCGCAGCAAAACGCCAGGAACGCGACCATCAGGCCAGAGAGTGAAGCAGATTGTTCGGCCTTGGCCGTTGCCGCCGGGTTACCCGTGAGCATGATGACACCTCGTTGAGTTCGAGAAAGTGGCGTCAAGGCTAAAGGCAGCGGTCGATCCGCAGAATCCACCCCATGAGCAATTGAGTGATGCGCCATATGCAACGCGCACTCGCCTTGCGCTTGGCGCAACAGGCTATTGCGCGATCCGCGGATACTCCAACAGCCACACCTTCCTTACCTTCGGCACTTGGCGCAGAGGTCTCTCCTCCGGCGCCCTTCCCAGGCTGACCGAGGAGCTGTTCATGACCCCCAACTCATCATCACTTGCGACCGCGCGTCTGCGGCACCGGGCATTTTCATGAAGGGCAGTTTCATCAGAGCCAAGCCGTTATGGATCAGCGCCGTGGTCCTGGCTTCGGTAGGCGCGATCGGGGCCGTGATGCTGATGTGGCGTCCGGCGATAGCTCCCATCGAGCGTCCGCGAACCTTCGATTCCGCACAATTGCAACGCGGTGCTCGCGTTGTCGAGGCGGGCGATTGTGCGGTGTGCCATACACGACCCGGGGGCCAATACATGGCGGGGGGCCTGCCGCTAAGAACGCCGTTTGGCACGCTCTACAGCACCAATATCACTGCGGATCCGCAGACCGGAATTGGCCAATGGTCGCTGCCGGCATTCGAGCGGGCGATGCGCGAAGGGATCTCACGCGATGGTCACTTCCTTTACCCGGCCTTTCCATACGTACATTACCGGCGCATGACCACAGACGACATCGCTGACGCCTATGCGTACTTGATGAGCGGCCCTGCCGTGGACTCACCGGCCATGCAAAACGACATGAACTTCCCGATGAACATCCGCCCGCTAGTCTCATTCTGGAATCTGCTGTTCCTGCACGCCAAGCCACTCACGCCAGTAGCACGACAATCTGAAGCCTGGAATCGCGGGCGTTATCTGGTCCAAGGGCCCGGCCACTGCGCAGGGTGTCATTCACCTCTGAACTTACTCGGTGCCCAGAAGAGCGGCGAAAGCCTGGCGGGCGGTTCCGTGGAGGGTTGGCAAGCGCCTTCGCTACTCGGCATGGCCCGTGGTGCAAACGCATGGAGCACTGAGCAATTGGTGCGCTACCTTCGCGCGGAAATCGTGGAGGGGCATGGCACCGCGGCTGGACCGATGCGTGCGGTCAGTCTTGGCCTGGCACGCATGCCGGTGGCCGATGCAGAGGCGATTGCCGAGTACTTGCTGAGTCTGCCCGGCAGGGCTGTGATCAGGGAAATCCATCCCGATGCTGCCAGCGCCGAGCCCGCCGCCCAAGCCAGTGGCGCCATGCTCTTCGCCAGCGCCTGTGCCGGTTGCCATGGCGCGGCGGCACCGATGCGCGAAATCGACGGGCGTCCGGCGTTGAATCGTACGTCAGCATTACAAGCCTCAAGCGCGCGCAACTTCCTGAAAACCGTACTCGATGGCATCCCGGCCATCCCGGGCGTGCCGGGTCCGGTGATGCCGCCGTTTGCCGCCAGCCTCGACAACGCCCAACTCTCAGCCCTGGCGTCATACCTGCGCCACCAGGCCAGTCCCGACCAACCCTGGACTGACCTTTCTGCCACCCTTGAAGCGATACGCCAGGAGACGAAATGACCCAAGTCACTCTCAATGTCAACGGCTCGCCCCAGACACTGGAGCTGGAACCTGACATGCCGCTGCTCTACGCGCTGCGCAATCACCTGGGGCTCAATGGCGCCAAATACGGGTGCGGCTTGGGCCAATGCGGTGCCTGTACCGTCATTGTCGATGACAAGCCTGTGTTTTCCTGCGTGACACCCTGCGCGGGCCTTGACGGCAAACAGGTTAGAACGGTTGAAAGCCTCGGCACCGTCGAGCGCCCCGGCCCTTTACAGAAGGCCTTCATCGATAAACAGGCGGCCCAGTGCGGCTACTGCATCGCCGGTATGTTGATGCGCGCCCAGGCATTGCTGGAAAGCAATCCGTCCCCGGACGAACAGACCATACGCCAGTACATGGCAGGCAACCTGTGTCGGTGCGGAACCCACCTGCGAATTATCGACGCGATCAGCCTTGTAGCCAGGCAAAACCGGAGTTCGCTATGACGCAGGTTAAAGAGATGACTCACAGTCGCCGCGCCTTCTTGAAGGGCGGCGCCTTGTTGATGGCATTCACCCTCGCGCCGATGACCCGACGCGCATGGGCAGACACCGAAGTTGATACGCTTGGCACGGTAGTGCGGGCGCCGGACCTGCCCGGCAGCCTGCGCACCAACCCCTATCTCGATGCCTGGATCCGGGTCGGCGCAGATGGCATCACCGTCTACACCGGCAAGGTTGAGTTGGGCACCGGCGTCAAGACAGCCCTATTGCAAATAGCCGCGGAACGCCTGGAAGTCTCCCCGGCGGCGATCAATTTGCTTACCGCCGATACGGCTCTGACACCTAACGAAGGCTACACCGCCGGTAGCCACAGTATTTTCGACAGTGGGACCGCGCTGTACAACGCGGCGGCGCAGGTACGTGAGTTACTGCTGGAGTCGGCCGGGCGTAGCTGGGAGGTATTGCCGGCACTGCTGAGCACCGAGCAAGGCATCATTCTCGGCCCCACCGGGCAGCGAATGAGCTATGCCGACGCCGTCAAGAATGTCGATCTGCACCTCTACGCCAAGGCCGAATCGCCGGTCATGCCGGCGACGCAATTCAAGCTGATCGGCCATTCGCTGCAAAGGCTGGATATTGCGGCCAAAGTCAGCGGCGGTGCCGCGTTCGTTCAAGACATTCGTCTGCCAGGCATGGTGCATGCGCGAGTCATCCGCCCGCCGCGTCCCGGCAGCAGGCTGGAGGTCTTCGATGCGAAATCGATCAAGATGCTGCCCGGGGTCGTGCAAGTGATTCGTGATGGTAATTATCTGGCCGTGGTGGCGCTTGATGAATGGCAAGCGATCAAGGCCATGCGCAGCGGATACGAGTCGGCCTATTGGAGTGGTGGTCAGGCAATCCCCGAGTCTGGATCGATCCATACCTTGCTCGAACGGCTCCCCTCACGCCGTTATCCAATCAGTCATGAAGGTACCCCGCAAGACGTGCCCCACCATAGCTACCGCGCGCGCGTAACCAAACAGTATTTGATGCACGGCTCCATCGGCCCGTCATGCGCCGTGGCCTGGCTCAAGGACGGCACCCTCACGGTCTGGACCCACACACAGGGTGTGTACCCCCTGCGCGCCGGGATTGCCGAAATGACAGGACTGCCACCCGAGCGCGTTCGTTGTATCCACACCGAAGGCTCGGGTTGCTATGGTCACAACGGCGCGGACGATGCAGCGGCCGACGCGGCGCTGATTGCCATGCGACTACCGGGCACCCCGGTTCGGGTGCAGTGGATGCGCGAACAGGAAAATCTCTGGGAGCCCTACAGCTCGGCGATGATTACCGAGGTCCAGGCCAACCTTGATGCGCAGGGTCGACTGCAGGACTGGAACTGCGAGCTATGGACCACGCCTCATAACGAACGCATCGTCAATGCCGGACGCTTGCTGCCGGCGCGGCTGCTGGCCCGCCCTTTCATCTCTGCGCCTTCGGTGCCTATCGCACAACCCGAAGGCGACGGCGATCGCAACGCGGTGCCCCTGTACACATTGGGCTCGACGCGCATCGACATGAACTTCGTTACCGAGATGCCATTTCGCACATCGGCCATGCGTTCACTCGGCGCGCACATCAACATTTTCGCAATCGAGGCCTGCATGGATGAGCTGGCCATCAAGGCCGAAGTCGATCCAGTTGCCTTGCGCCTTGCCCATCTGACCGATCCCAGGGCGCGAGCCGTGGTGGAGCGAGTTCGCGACGCCATTGCCTGGCCGCAAAGAAGCAGCGCTCCTGGCGCGGGCATAGGTTTCGCGTTCGCCCGCTACAAAAACATCATGGGGTATTGCGCCATCGCGGTGCGCCTTCAGGTGCACCCTCAGACTGGCGAAGTGCAGATCGATCACGTCGTCACAGCCGTGGACGTTGGGCAGATCGTCAATCCCGACGGCTTGCGCAACCAAGTGCAAGGGGGGGTCGTCCAGTCAACCAGTTGGACGCTGTATGAAAAAGTCGCCTATGACCCCGGAGGCATTCGCAGCTACGACTGGAGTGGTTACCCGATCCTGCGCTTTTCGCAAGTGCCCAAAAAGGTCGACGTCCATCTGCTCGATCAACCGGGACAACCGTTTCTCGGCGCCGCCGAGATCGTCCAGGGACCAATGGCTGCGGCCATTGGCAATGCCATCGCGAATGCCACAGGGCGGCGCTGGTTGAACCTTCCCCTGACTCGCTCGCAGCAGCCGTCATGAACCCACGCTGCATTGCAAATCACGCAATGCAGCGTGGCGAAGTGTGTGGATTATCAGGCGTCATCGCGCCGTTTAACTTAAGTACAGCCAGTGCCTGGCCCAGGTCAGACGCCACCCTGCCTGCACTTTTCGATTATTGGAGAACACCATGACGCCACATCTGTTTCGTCCCATCGCATTAGGTCCGTACACACTTGCCCACCGTGTGGCGATGGCACCGCTGACACGCTCTCGCGCCGGGCAACCGGGCGACACTCCGACAGCGATGAATGCCGAGTACTACCGCCAACGTGCAAGCGCCGCCTTGATCATCACCGAAGCGACGCAAATATCCCGACAGGGCCAGGGTTATGCCTGGACGCCGGGCATCTACAGCGATGAACAGGTGCAGGCCTGGGGCGAAGTCAGCGACGCCGTGCATGAGGCGGGTGGTTTGATCTTCATGCAGCTTTGGCATGTGGGCCGCGTATCGCACCCCAGTTTTCAGCCCGACAACGCGCTGCCGGTTGCCCCGAGTGCATTACCCGTACCTGGCAAGACGTTCATTGTCGATACCGATGGTCACGGCGTCTGGGGTGATGTGCCGGTGCCACGAGCGCTGCAAACCTCGGAGCTCGCCGGCATTATCAGCGACTACCGCAAGGCTGCACGCAATGCGATGAACGCCGGAATGGATGGTGTGGAAATTCACGCGGGCAATGGTTATCTGCTGGATCAATTTATCAACAGTAACAGTAACCAGCGCACTGACCGTTACGGCGGCAGCCTGGAAAATCGTGCTCGCCTGTTACTGGAAGTGGTGGCTGCCGTAGTCGATGAGGTCGGTCCAGAACGCGTGGGCGTGCGTCTGACACCCATGGGGCGCTTCATGGGCATGGGTGATGAAACCCCTGAGGCTACATTCGGCCATATCGTGCGTTCGTTGAACCACTGGAACTTGGCCTACCTGCACCTCGTCGAGCCCGCCGTCGTCGGCACTGTAAAAGATGAGAACTTCGATCCGCGCTGGGATGCCATTATCGGTCAGTTGCGTGCAGCCTGGGACGGCGTACTGATGATCGCCGGCGGCTACGATCCAAAGACGGCAGAACAGGCGCTGATCGACGGCCGCGCGGACATCATCGCGTTCGGCAGGCCGTTTCTGGCCAATCCTGATCTGCCACGGCGAATTCGCGAAGGGTTGTCACTCAATGCGCCGGATCCGAGCACATTCTTTGGTGGCGACCAGCGTGGATATGTGGATTATCCGGTTCATTCCTGAGCTGTGACCGTTGTAATAGACCAAGCCAAAAGTCGGCCGCCATTGTGGCGGCCGACTTAATCTGCGCCCGCCGCCAGCCTCCCCCATCGCCCCGCCTCCTTAGCGCTACACTCACGTCATTGACGTACCACGCCATCGTTAGCAGGGAGCTCGACGTGCACCCAGGCAAAAGCAGACCCACGCCACCTATACAACACCAAACAAACACCCCACCCATCGTCCCATGCTGCGCAATCCTGCCTTATCTTGGGAACTCACCGATCTGCCCGGCCAATAGCCTTGACGGGAGGACCGTGTGACCACTCTCATCAAAAAATATAAATGGCCCGCCTTGTTGGCTGTCGCGCTTGCTGTGTTTTCGGCCTTGATATTCTTTTTAGTCAAATCCTACACCTACGACGCCTCCACCTATTTCGAATCCCGGGACTTCATCCGCCAACTCAAACAATCCGACGCCAACTGGAACGTCAAAATCCTGCGAAAGAAGATCGGCATCAATAACAACCTGTCGCTGACCCCGCCACCTGAAGCGGCCAGTCGATGGGAGCAATTGGAGCAGCTCAACAATTCTGGCCCTTTGGCGGCCCTTTGGGCGTCCAGGCGCCAGGGTTATGTGGAGGCGGTGAAGAACAAAAGCCTGCTGGTGGAGCAGTTCCAGCAACACAACACCCGCTTACGCACCGCTCTGGATGCGCTGCCACTTGCCGAGGACGACATCCAGACACGGCTCAGGGAGATGGATGCCGACACTCCGATAAACCGCCTAGAGATTGCCTCCAGTGTCCTTGACCTGACTCTGACAACGCTTGAGTACGCCCTGTATGTCACCTCGGACAAGGCCGAAGAAGTAAGGAGCCAGCTCAATGCGCTGGAGCAATACATCGCCCAACTGCCCCCGTCCTACCAGCCGTCCTTTAGCACGCTGACACAACATGTCGAATCCATTATCCAGGAACAACCGATCGTCAATGACCTCATTGACCGCATCAGTGTTATCCCGGTCGCCCAAGAGCTCGACAGTATTAACGAGCTGTTGAACGAAACCCAACGCAGGACCGCCGAGACCGAACGCCAATATCACATCTATCTGGCTGTATGCGCCGGCCTCATGGCCATTTTGATGATCTACCTTGCTGCGCGGTTGGTTCGCAGTTCCGCGCTCATCACTCAGATCAACCAGGAACTGCAATTCTCCAACGAACGGCTGGAAGAACGGGTGGAAGATCGCACTCGCGAGCTGATACAGGCCGAACGTGAGCTGGTGGAGGCGGCGCGAATGGCGGGAATGGCCGAGATCGCGACCAACGTGTTGCATAACGTGGGGAACGTTCTCAACAGCGTGAATATTTCGGCGGACCTGGTGACCCGCAAGTTGAAAAACAGCAAGACGCTCGGTCTGGGCAAAGCGGTAAAAATGATGAATGAGCATTCCGAAGATTTGGGCCGTTTCATCACCCTGGATGAAAAAGGCAAATTGTTGCCTCGTTATTTCAATGAGCTGGTCGAGTCCATCAATGCCGAACAGGGCCTGCTCATTGACGAGCTGGCACAACTGACCAAGAGCATTGACCACATCAAGGAAATCGTCGCCACCCAACAAACCTACGCTGGCGCCGCGAGATTGATCGAGCCGCTCAATGTCAGGGATCTGTTCGAAGATGCGTTACGCATGAACGCAGGTGCGCTGAGCCGGCACCATGTCACGGTCATCAAGGATTTTCAGGACATCCCCACCATCCTGGGAGACAAGCACAGGTTGCTGCTGATCCTGATCAACCTGATCAGCAACGCCAAATTCGCAATGTCGAATGTTTCCGGACATCCGCGGGAAATGACGCTAGGGATCCAGATCGTCGCTGAGAGTACGTTACGCCTCAGCGTCAAGGATCGAGGCGAAGGTATTGCGCCGCAGAACCAGGCTCGAATCTTTAACCACGGGTTCACGACCCGCAAGGACGGCCATGGCTTTGGTTTGCACAGCTGTGCTCTGGCCGCAGTTGAAATGAATGGTCGTCTCTACGCCCAGAGCGATGGGCCTGGTCAAGGGGCCTTGTTCACTCTGGAGATCCCGCTGGAACTGGCCAATACCTGAACCACTGGGGCGAGTTGGCTGCGTGCGCAGCATCCTCCGGGGGTTGCGCGCGTGCAGCCAACTCTGACCTACGAACACGACCTTCTAGCGCTGCTATTTAGTGTTAGCCGATCGCTCGCTTCGGTTTCTGCGTACCGGCAACGCCGCCGCGTAAGCCAGCGCTTCCTCACGGGAAGCAAAGGAACCAAGCCGGTCCACTTGGGTGCAGACCCGCCATGGGCCGCTGTTCACACTGAGTACGTCATAACCGTTGATGTGCAGTTTCGTTAGCATCGCAGCACTCATAGTTACCTCCTGCTAGATAAACCTAAGGTACGCCCCTTACCTTACACTCAGTTGGCATCAGGGCATCAACCGGGCGTCGCAATTTCCCGGGTGCGACATGCCCGTCAGGGTGAGCCAGAACCCCACAACCTGTTCCACAACCCAGGCAATTGCACCGGCTCGGTGCCGTCTTTGACGGTGCGAGCCAGCGCTGCTCGCTCGAGCGCCTGACGGTCGTCATAAAATGGCTTGGTGTCGGTCTTCACCCCAGTCGCCTGGGCAGCGTCGATCAGAATCTGCAGGTACTCCCGGGCGTGTCGTGCGGTGTAGCGATTGAGATCATGAAAGGTCACTACCACCGGAATGACCCCGTCAACGGCAGGTATCTGCCCGCCGGCGATACGTTCACGCACTTCGCTGAGCTGACGTATTAGGTTGATTCGCCGTCTCGGACTCGCCGTGATGCCCCAGACTTTGCCGTCGTTGGCACTCAGATCAGTGAGCAACATGTGCAGGCCATGGCGCCGGTAGGCCGCGAAGGTGCGGGTGTCGAAGCTCCAGAACGGCGGCCTCACCAGGCTGGGAGCTGCCCCCGTGATGGCGGCAATGTCGGCGCTCCCATTGAGCAGCGACTGTTCCAGTTCATCTGGGCTGAGGAACCGGTGGTTGCTGTGCCCGGAGGTCGCGGTATGAAAGCCCAGCACATGCCCTTCCTGCTGTTCACGACGCATCACCGAACGCCCGATATCACTGCCACCGGCCCGCGACGCTCGAGTCTGCACAAAAAATACCGCCTTGATCCCCGGCTGCACCGGGTTTTGCGCCAGGGCATCGAGCACGCCCATGCTCGGGTTCCAGAAAGATGATGCGCTGGGCCCGTCATCGAACGTCAGCAGAAAGCGGATCGGCGGCAGCGTGCGAAGGCGCTGTTCGGTCTGCGCAGTCAGCTCGATGGGAGCGCCAATGCATCCCAGCAAAGCGCTGGCAAGGGCTACGAGAGACAACACCCTGGCGAAGATTTTCATTGTGTGCCTTTTATGGTGATCGCACTGACTCGCCTACGATCCATGGCCCTTGGTGCCCAAGCCCAGCTTGGAGAAGGTTAACCGGGTTTGGTTCCCGACCGCGAGCCTCGCCGCGCCCCCCCCGATTTTGACCGTCTGGAGATCCGATGGAATTTTCCGCCCGCCTCTGCATCCATCCGTATAGAACTAATTAGGGAGGATTTATGGGCGGGCCATCGCTTTACATCATCGACTACATGCTCCATGGCGAGCCCAAGTCATTCATCATTCGTGCAGAAGTGATGAACAATTCCGAAGCCTGGCATTGGGCCAGTTGCGACGCGGGTGTCGGGCGCATCCCCAAATTCGGGAGGGAAAAGGTCAAGCGGGTGTCAAAACCACTGGCAGAAAAATACGGTATTACCGACGTGCGCTGGCGAGCCAGTGTCGCGCCGGCCTGGGTAAAAGAGTCAGGCTGAGTCCGCAACCCCTCTTTGGCGCACCGGCCGTCCGGCCGTGCGCCGTTTTCTTCGCCAGACCCGAAATAACTCAACTACGCTTAATTATCGGTACAACCCGCTGCTGGCGGGTTTTGTGCTGCCCTATACACACTCAATGGAGGTGCGACATGTCTGAAAAAGAGTCCATCACCACCGTGCTCACCTTGCTGGAATCGCGTCAGGCGCGATTGGCGGCAGCCTGCAAAGAAATCGCTGACTGGGTCGACCACCAGGGCGGACACCCTACCGCCGTGCGCATCCGGGATCGTCTCAATGACATCGAAAAAGACGCCCCCTCTATCCAGAGCGCGCTGACGTCCCTCAAGCCCGCCGAGCGACCATTGCCCAAGTTCCGCTAACGCATTGCGCTGCACAGGCTCTTCCCCACGCTCTACCGGTTGGAAAACCGATGGAACGCTGGCGTTCTTTGCGCCTCGATATGGATATGTATCGGAGCAAAGCCGCTAGAGGGAGAACACCATGTACGCCAGAATCCTGCTGTTGATCGCCTGTGCCTGCCCTGCCGTCGCCATGGCGCAAGGCTGCGATGTAATCACTCGGTCCCAGAGCCAAGCGATACCGAAGATCGAAACCCATAGTTGTTACGAATACAAAGGCGTGCCAGCCGAGGCGATTGGCTGGTCGTGCAGCAACGAAAGCAAAGGTGCACTGAGCACTGAAAAGAACCAGGTCGAACGTTGCGCCCAAGGCTATGTAGCGACGTGCCAGGCCCGGCTGACTCAGGAATCCCTGGCCAATCCGCACTCAACCAGCAAGGACCGTGGCGGCGAGTCAGCCAACATCCCTGACGATGCGCAAGTCACCCGGTACTACTACAACACCGAGCAACTGGCGCAAGCACAGAAAGATTGCGAAACCACCGGTGGGCGCTGGAAAAACCAATGAAGGGTCCCTAACCTTTGCTGTGCTCTGGCGACGACGGGCCTTCCTTCACACCGCGAGGGCCGGCAACGCCCCAGATGACCAGGCCCACCACAGGCAAGATGATCAACAACAGCGCCCATCCCGCCTTGGTCCCGACAGTCTTGTCACTGCGAAAGACACTGATGATCGCCCACAGATCCACAAGCAGCAAAAGCACCACAACGCCGATCCAGAAATAGCTGGCTAGTTCAGACATGGTCCAATCCTCTTAAGGTCTATGGTTTAGGCACACCCCCTGACGGTCCGTTCAAAGAATCTGCCATCGCGTCCCCCCGCCCGAACTTGCGTCTATCCACGCTCATTCAGATAGGCGACCCACCGTTCATAAGCGTCATGCTGGCGCTGGACGGCCTGCTCCCAAATCACCCCGCTCGTTTGATGTGCGTCGACGAGCGCCATCATTTCTGAAGTGGCCGCGTCCAGTTCCACGAGAAGCTCGTGGGATTTGATTTTGAAGTCTTCAACCGTGGTCATGTCTGCTCACTTCCCCTCTACCCGAGGTTGGCTATCCACCCAACATGGATACGTTTTTTCCAAGCTGATTCAGTCGAGGCGATGATCGGTCCAATGCCCAGTCCAGACACATAGCGAGTGCGGGGATGAAATGAAGTTCAGTCTTTCGACGATTGGCGCGGTCGTACAGAGAGGCCCCGGTAAAAACTGTAGTGGACAGTCCGTATGACATCGGGCTCAAATATTGCATTTATATTTCAATTTAATGACAGTCACGGATTGAGCAAGGCCATGAAAATTCGAGCGACCGTCATCTGCGAGGAAGATCGCCACATCTTGCTCGTGCGCAAGGCAAACAGCCGCTGGACATTGCCTGGTGGAACCGTTGAGCGCGGCGAAACCCATGCTGGGGCGGCACTACGCGAGTTGGCAGAAGAGACCGGGCTGGACGCGCACAACCTGCTTTATCTGATGCGCATCAGCGACGGTGAAACCGAACACCACGTGTTCGAAGCCGCGGTCACCGATTCAAAGACCGCCCGGCCACAGAATGAAATCAGCGACTGCCTCTGGCATCCGCTGGACGCTATCGCGCAACTGCAAATGAAAAAGGGCACGCGGGAGATTCTCGAGGCATTTCGGCGCAGGTTGTGAGCGCAGCTTGGATAAGATGGTTTCACGGAGCAGAAACAAACAAGGGTTTGCATTAGCTTTCGCTCGCAAACCCTTGATTTTAGATGGTCGGTCAGGTCTTCGTTCGATTCAGCCAACTCTTCGGCGCCTCGGACCACTTGATCGGCGATCCGTTGCTGTCGACCAGTCGTTTCGACTCGCGTCAACCCCAGCGCTTGACGACCCGTCGATGACAATCGGCCGGGGTTAACACCTTGCCCGCCTTGGAACGTACGGCGATGGTTTCTACCGGCTCCGACAATTCATTGTCGAGCAGCACTGAATAGCTCTCCCCTGTGTTGAACAAGTAGCGCTCCCCCCACTGGCGCATGCTGACGACGATGGGAAACACCGCGCGCCCCATTTCAGTCAGCACATATTCTTTGTAGGCACTGCCGTCGGATGCCGGCTGGATGTTGAATACGCCCAACTCGACGAGCATTTTGAGCTTGACCGTGAGGATGTTCTTGGCGAGACCAAGACGTTTCTGAAACTCACTGAAGCGGCGAACGTCGTCGAACGCGTCGCGAATAATCATTAATACCCAGCGATCTCCGATCGCTTCAAGCGTGCGAGCGACCGGGCATTCGCTCTGCGCCAGTAATTCCTGTCTGGCCATGGGTCTCCTGGAGGCGAGTCAGTAGGAAGGGGGGGAAAGTTTCTAACGTCAGACGAAAATGTTTTATAAATTTGGTTGCATTTAACAACTTCATTTGATAGAAATCAACGAATCGGTTTCCTTTCGAAACCACATATTCCAAGGAAGGAGTGATGCCGCTCAAGTCTCATGCCCCGGTAAAGATGGACATCGAAGCCGAAAAATACAGCGGTGGGCACACGCGAGCACCCCAAACCCGGGACACCTCCAAGCTCAGTCGCTATCAGACTTTTCTTTTTGCAATTACCTGCGCCATGGCGGTCGCAAACGTCTACTTCGCCCAGCCTTTGCTGGAGTCGATGGCTGCCAGCCTGTCGGTTTCGTCGGGCACGATTGGTGTCGTAGTGACCGCGACACAAGCCGGTTATGCTGTCGGATTGTTGTTCATCGTTCCGCTGGGTGATTTGCTCAATCGCAAGAAACTTATCCTTACACAAATGCTGCTGTCGGCTCTGGCCCTATGCGCAGTTGGCGTGTCGCAGGATTGGGGCATGTTGCTCGGCGCGATGGTGCTGGTGGGCATGATGGCGGTCGTGGTGCAAGTGGTGGTTGCCTACGCCGCTTCGCTGGCGAGTCCCGAGCAGCGTGGCGAAGCCGTCGGCACCGTGACCAGTGGCGTGGTGCTGGGAATTCTGCTGGCCCGTTTCGTCTCCGGTGCAGTGGCTGATCTGGCCGGCTGGCGCGGTGTTTATTTTGTCTCAGCCGCCCTGATGATCGGCATGGCACTGGTGCTGATGCGCACCATGCCTGCCTCCACCACGCCACCGGCGAAAGGCGGCTACTGGCAATTACTGCGATCGGTGTTCCAGTTGTACCTGACCGAGCGCACATTGCGTGTCCGGGGCACCTTCGCCCTGCTGATCTTCGCCGCGTTCAGTGTGTTGTGGACGTCGATGGTACTGCCACTCAGCGCGCCGCCGTTGTCGCTGACACACACGCAGATTGGTTTGTTCGGACTCGCCGGTGTGGCCGGTGCGCTGGCAGCGGCACGGGCCGGACGGCTCGCCGACCAAGGGCTCGGCAATCGCACCACGGGCGTCGCGTTGGCACTGTTGACCTTGTCCTGGCTGCCTACGGCGTTCGTTGAACACTCATTGTTCGCCATGGCGGTAGGTGTGGTGCTATTGGATTTCGCCGTGCAAGCCGTCCATGTCACCAATCAGAGCCTGATCTTTGCCGCACGACCCGATGCACAAAGCCGACTGGTGGCCGCTTACATGTGCTTCTATTCGGTGGGCAGTGGTCTGGGTGCAATAGCCGCTACTTATACTTATGCACACTTTGGCTGGGTCGCCGTTTGTATATTGGGTGCCGCTATCAGCGCAGTCGCCCTGCTGTACTGGTTCTACCTGGGACTGACTTCCAAGTAACTTTCCAACGATTCGGCGTTCCGCGCGTCGGTGCCACAGGAGCTGTCACCGGCAACCTGCAGCGCCGCCACGGTGATGTTCGGCGTACCCGAGGACATGACGCTCGACGTGATCGAACAGGGCGAAATCCGCACCATGGTTAATGACAGGCTGACGTTGGCGACGTACGAATTGAACCTCCGCGGCGTGACACCGACCTCCTTCATCAAGGCAAATAATCCATGAAACCACTGCACGTAGTGTTGGCTGTATTGATAACGGCAATCTGGGGTGTGAATTTCTCTGTGATCAAACTGGGACTGGCCACCGTCGACCCGTTCATCCTGGCGGGTATCCGCTTCAGTCTCTGTGCGTTACCGGCGATTTTCTTCATCCGTAAACCCGAAGTGCCGTGGCGCTACATCATCGGCTATGGCCTGGTGTTCGGCATTGGTCTGTGGGGCGTGGTCAATCTGGGTATCAAGGCCGGGCTGTCGGCGGGCATCGCGTCGCTGGTGCTGCAATTCAGCGCGTTCTTCACCATCCTGCTCGGCGGTTGGGTGGTCAAGGAAGCGCTGACCCGCTTCCAGGTGCTGGGAATGTTGATCGCCCTCGCGGGGCTGTTGTGCATCATCAAGATCAGTGACGGTTCGGTGAGCCTGACCGGCGTATTGCTGGTACTGGTGGGCGCGGCGTCTTGGAGCGTTGCCAACATCATCAACAAGAAGGCCAGCACCAAGGATGTCTTCGGCTTTCTGGTCTGGTCCAGTGCGTTTGCACCGATTCCGCTGTTCGCCCTCGATTACGCGGTGAACGGCAGCGCCGGCTACACCGCGCTTGTCAGTCAGGTGAACACGACTGCCGTGTTGTCGATCCTGTTCCAGGTCTATCCCAATACGCTGTTCGCTTACTGGATCTGGAACTCGCTGCTCAAAACCTATCCGGTCTCCACAGTGGCGCCGCTCTCTCTGCTGGTGCCGATCTTCGGCATGCTCGGCTCGGTAGTGGTGTTCAACGAAAGTGTGCCGGTGAGCAAAGTACTGGCGGTGGTCCTGATCGTACTCGGCCTGGCCGTCGGCCTCTATGGTCAGCGTATTTTCAATGCTATGTTCGCGCGCCCTGTGCGCACTTCAATGTGAATCGATAGGGAACCGGCATGAGCCTGGGAAGAAGCGATTTTATGGGCGCCATTGTAGGAGCGGCCCTGATTGGAGGCAGTATGTTCGGAAAAAAAAGGGCTTGCATGAGGTATGTCATGCAAGCCCTTGATATTCATGGTGCCCGAAGCCGGAATCGAACCGGCACGCCCTTACGAGCGGGGGATTTTAAGTCCCATGCGTCTACCAGTTTCGCCATTCGGGCGGTAGCGCGGTCAACCTTATGGACATCAGCGTGGAGCAGATATGCCAGTCGAGGCTGGTGCAGCAAGAGGGGGGAATATATACATCCCTTCCCGGCGAAGCAAGGTAGCTTCTGTCCTTTTCAAGACAAAACCTGTCGCTGCTCCGAAAATAAAAAAGCTCCGTAAATCATGGATCTACGGAGCTGTTTTAAAGTGGAGGCCGAAGTCGGAATCGAACCGGCGTAGGTGGATTTGCAATCCACTGCATAACCATTTTGCTATTCGGCCTCAAGACGTTTGATGCAAGAAAGCTACATCAACCGCGTACAAACCTGATCAGGAAACAAGACGCTTACGAAGCTCTATCTCCTTGAAAACATTGAGATTTTTTACGTCCCAGTGCGTTCGATGGGCGCAATTATGTACTCATTTGCCTAGGCTGACAACCCCTTGATTTCAAAAAAAATTCGTCCAAAGGCCAGCTTCCGCCCGACAACCACATAGGTGTGCGAAGGCTTCTGGGCCTGCGTCGCAACCCAGCGGAGCCAGCTCCCTCGCCACGGAGACTTCAGGGACCCATGGAGGCAGTCGCAGCCCTGCCCCATTTATGGGTAACATACCGGCCTTCCCCGCAGTCACCTGCGCCCTGCCAAATAAGCCCATTTCATGCCTTTCGAACTCAGCGTTGACCTTACCACCCTCGCTATCCTGATCGTCGTCGCATTCATTGCCGGTTTCATCGATGCCATTGCCGGCGGAGGTGGCCTGTTGACCACCCCGGCCCTGCTGACCGCCGGCTTGCCTCCCCATCTGGTCCTGGGCACCAACAAACTCAGCTCGACCTTTGGTTCGGCCACGGCCAGTTTCACGTTCTACAAGCGCAAGCTGTTCCATCCAAGGCAGTGGACCCATGCCCTCGTCGGCACGCTGGTCGGTGCCTTGGCCGGCGCCATCGTCGCCCATTACCTGCCCGCCGAGTGGCTGAACAAGATGCTGCCGGTGATCGTCTTCGCCTGTGGCCTGTACCTGTTGTTCGGTGGCACGCCCAAGGCGCCGCTGGACAGCGATGCGCCGATCAAGAAGACCTGGCAAGCGCCCCAGGGGTTCAGCCTGGGCTTCTACGACGGCGTGGCCGGTCCTGGGACGGGTGCATTCTGGACTGTCAGCAGCCTGCTGCTCTATCCCATCGATCTGGTCAAGGCCAGTGGTGTGGCCCGCAGCATGAATTTCGTCAGCAACATCGCGGCGCTGTCGGTGTTCATTTTTTCGGGGCAAGTGGAGTGGATCATCGGCCTGAGCATGGGGCTGTCGGTGATGGTAGGGGCATTCTTCGGCGCGCGCACCGCCATCACCGGCGGCGCGAAATTCATCCGACCTGTATTTATCACCGTGGTACTGGGCTTGACCGTGCGTCTAGCCTGGCAGCACTGGTTCAGCGTGGCCTAAGCGCCGCGCCACATAGAGGTCGATCAGGTAGCGGGCGATGGAACGCGAGGCCGGCAGCGGCGGCAGGTTGTGCACGTTGAACCACTGGGCATCTTCGATTTCATCTTCCTGCCTGACGATGTCGCCACCGGCATATTCGGCGTGGAAGCCGAGCATCATCGAATGGGGAAACGGCCAGCATTGACTGCCGACATACTGAATGTTCTTCACCTCGATGCTGACTTCTTCGCGCACCTCACGAACCAGGCAATCCTCGGCGGACTCACCTGGCTCGGCGAACCCGGCCAGCGTGCTGTAGACACCCGTGACGAAGCGAGGCGAACGGGCCAGCAGGACTTCATCGCCACGGGTGATCAGCACGATCATGCTTGGTGAGATTCGCGGGTAATGCCGCAAGTCGCAGGCATCGCAATACATCGCCCGTTCCCGGGCAATCTGGCCCATGCGCTTGCCGCAGCTGCCACAGAAACGGCACTCCCGAGCCCAGGTGCCGATCTGCGCGGCATAGCCCAGGACCTTGTACAGGGTGTGGTCATCCTCGAGCATGAACGCCCGCAGCCCCTTCCAGTTACAGCCGGGGATGTCCTGTGAGCTGTGCAGTTCCAGCAGATAGACCGGCTCGCCATCCAGGTGGCCAATGCCATGCTCGGCGAGGATCGACAGGTCCTGGCGCTTGAGCCAGTCGCGGGGAAACAGCGCGCCGTTGTCATCGAACAGAAAGCCTTCCGGGCTGCGGGCCACGGCCCAGCCCCCCGGGAGATCGGTATCGAGTACTGCGGTGGTCCAGCGTGAAATCATGATCAATCAATCCTGAAATTCAGGTTTCTGTTTGCTCATATGGGCGGCCATGGCCACGCGCAGGTCGGTCGATTGCAGCATGGCGGCGTTCCAGGTGGCGACGTATTCCAGCCCGTCGTCGATGCGGTGGTCGCGCATGTAGCTGATCATTTCCTTGGTACCGGTCACGGCGATCGGCGACTTGGCGGCGATTTCTCGAGCGATGCCCATGACACCGTCAAGCAGGCTGGCGGTATCACTGTAGACACGATTGACCAGGCCGATGCTGCGCGCTTCGTCGGCACCAAAGGTACGCCCCGTATAAGCGAGTTCACGCAGCATGCCGTCCCCGATGATCCGGGGCAAGCGTTGCAATGTGCCAACATCGGCCGCCATGCCGATATCGATTTCCTTGATGGAGAACTGCGCATCCTCGGCGGCATATCGCATGTCGCAGGCTGAAATCAGGTCGATGGCGCCGCCCAGGCAATAACCCTGGATCGCTGCAAGCACCGGTTTGCGACAGTTGTCCACGGCGTTGAACGAGGCTTGCAGTTGCAGGATCTTGCGGCGCAACAGGCGTGCGTTGCGGCCCACGTCCTTGCCCAGCTCATTGGCCACGGCGGCCAGCATCATCAGGTCGATGCCCGAGGAGAAGTGTTTGCCGGCCCCGCTCAATACCACCACGCGCGCTTCGTCGGTGTCGTCGATCCATTGGAAGATTTCGACGATCTCGCTCCAGAACGCGGCGTTCATTGCATTGATCTTGTCCGGTCGATTGATCTGCACATGGGCGATATTGTCTGCAAGTTCGACGGTGAACGCTTGGTATTGCGACATGGCAGTGATCCTTTACCGGCTGAAAAAGAGGCCTGAACTATAACAAGTCAACGCACCGGGTCGTAGACAGTGCATCGGCCAAAAGCGGGACCTGGCTGCCTGCAATGAAAATCCACCCTGTGGCGAGGGAGCTTGCTCCCGCTGGGCTGCGTAGCGGCCCCATTTTTATGAGTGCTTCGCACTCAAGCGGGAGCAAGCTCCCTCGCCACACATTCATCTTTGTCCCTTAAAAAGACAGCGTTGCCGACTCAATCGGGGTTCTCACTCACCTGCATCTGCCCATCCCACCCACCACCCAATGCGGCGATCAGTTGCACACTCGCGATCAACCGGCTCTGCTGCAAGGTCAGCACACTGCGTTCATTACTCAGCGCGGTGGCCTGGACCGTGACGACATCCAGGTAGGCGATCAGCCCTGCCCTGTACTGGTTCTGGGTCAGGCGCAAGGATTCGCGGGCGGCATCCAGGGCCTCCTGGCGCACGCGGGCTTCGTCTTCCAGGACTTTGAGCTGGATCATGTAGTTTTCCACTTCGCGAAAACCGTCGAGCACCGTCTGGCGATAGGTGGCGACCGTCTGGTCGTAGGCCGCAACGGTGCGGTCGACTTCCGCCGAACGCTGGCCGCCATCGAACAGCGTCATCGCCAGCTGCGGTCCCACCGACCAGAAGCGATTCGGCACACTCACCCAGTTATCGTAGGTACTGCTGCTGTAACCGCCGCTCAAGCTCAGGGTCAGGTCCGGGTAATAGGCGGCCTTGGCCACGCCGATGTTGGCGTTGGCGGCCATCACCGAACGCTCCGCCGAGGCAATGTCCGGCCGGCGCTCAAGCAACTGCGAGGGTAGCGCCACGGGGATTTGCGGAAGGGTCGGGATGTCCTGGGTTTCTGCCAGGCTGAATTCGGCCGGCGGCAGGCCGATCAGCACAGCGATGGCGTTTTCGAATTGAGCACGTTGCCAGATCAGGTCGATCAACTCGGCCTGGGTAGTCTTGAGCTGAGTCTGCGCCTGGGCCACCGCATCCCTGCCGGATACGCCCGCGCGGTATTGGTTTTCGGTCATCTTCAGCGAACGCTGATAGTTGTCCACGGTGGTCTGCAACAAGCGCTTCTGCTCGTCGATCACCCGCAATTGCAGGTAGTTTTGCACCAGTTCCGATTGCTGGCTCAGGCGCATGGCGGCCAGATCGGCGAAGCTGGCTTCGGCGCTGGCTTCATTGGCTTGCAGAGTGCGACGCAACTTGCCCCAGACGTCCGCCTCCCAACTGACACCGGCCTGGGCGCTGTAGGTGTCGCGGATGCCACTGGCCGAACTGCTCAGGCTCGAATTACTGCTGCCGGTGCCCTGGCTGGAGCGGTTCTTGCCGACGGTCAGGTCAACGGAGGGGAAGAACGCGCCCCGGGCACTGCGAACCAAGGCCTGGGCCTGACGGTACTGGGCTTCGGCCTGGGCCACGGTCTGGTTGGAGGTGTTGAGTTTCTCCACCAGGCCATTGAGCCGGGCATCGCCGTACAACTCCCACCAGGCACCCCGAGCCAGGGCGTCGCTAGGATTGGCCTGGCGCCAACCCTCAGCCTCCTTGTACTGCACGGGCGCCGCGGCCACCGGGCGCTGGTAATCCGGGCCGATGGCGCAGGCGCTGAGCATCGCCACGCACAGCGTCAGGCTCAGCAGCCGCGAGCCACGGGCGGTCGCCAGCGGTGCGACAAGATTGAAAAGCGAACGGTCGGTCATAGCGGAGTTTCCAGGGCAGCATCAGTGCGCACGCCGCGCCAGCGGTTGAAGCGATGGCGCAGTTTGTCGAGATAAAGGTAAACCACAGGCGTGGTATAGAGGGTCAGGATCTGGCTGAACACCAGTCCGCCGATGATGGTCAGGCCCAGCGGCTGGCGCATCTCCGAGCCTTCGGCACCGCCAAGCAATAGCGGCAAGGCACCGAGGATCGCCGCCAGCGTAGTCATCAGAATCGGCCGCAAGCGCAGCAGGCAGGCGTTGCGGATCGAGTCCTGCGGCGACTGCCCGCCGCGCTCCAGTTGCAACGCCAGGTCGATCATCAGGATCGCGTTTTTCTTCACCACGCCAATCAGCAGGAACAGGCCCAACAACGAAATCAGGCTGAACTCGCCGCCCAACAAGTAGATCGACAGCAGTGCGCCGACACCGGCCGACGGCAAGGTGGACAGGATGGTCAGCGGATGAATGTAGCTCTCGTACAACACACCCAGCACCAGGTACACCGCCAGCAATGCACCCAGGATCATGAACGGCTGGCTCTTCTGGGTTGCCGCGAACGCATCGGCGGTGCCGGCCATTTTTGCGATGATGTCTTCGGGCATCCCGAGCCTGGCAATTGCCCGCTCGATGGCGGCCGTGCCCTGCTCCACCGTCACACCCTCGGCCAAATCGAACGATATGTCCTCGGAGGCGAACTGACCCTCATGGCTGACCCGATCATCCTCCAGGCTGCTCTCATAATGCGCGATGGTCGACAGGGGCACCCGCGCGCCGTCAGCGGTAATGACCTGGACCTGCTCGAGGGTGCTCGGGTCCTGGGCGTACTTGGGGTTGACCTCCATCACCACCTGATACTGGTTGAGGCTGTCATAGATGGTGGATATCTGCCGCTGGCTGTAGGCGTTGTTCAACACCGAGGTGACCATGTCCATGTCGATGCCCAGGCGCTTGGCCTGGTCACGGTCCACCACGAGCGTGATCTGCTGGGCGCCGCCGCCGTCGCGAGCGTCGATAGCGGTCAGCTCCGGCAAGGCCCTGAAGGCCGCCGCGACTTTGGGGTACCACTGGCGTAGCAACGCCAGGTCACCGCTCTGCAGGATGTAGGAATACTGCGAGGTGGTCTGCTCACGTCCACCACCAAACTGCAGATCCTGGTCGGCCATCAGCATCAAGCGGCCACCCGGCACCAGGGGCATCTCCTTGCGCAAGCGCTCGATGACTTTCTGCGCGGAGATCCCACGCTCGTTGATCGGTTTGAGGCGCACCAGCATGAAGGCATTGTTGGTGCCGTTGTTGCCGCCGATGAACCCCGCCACGCTTTCTACGGCTTCATCCTTCAGCACGGCGCGACGAAAGATTTCCATCTTCGGCTGCATGACGTTGAACGAGAGTCCGTCGTCGCCGCGCACGAAACCGATCAACTGGCCGGTGTCCTGCTGAGGCATGAAGGTTTTCGGCACCACCACGTAGAGCGCGATGTTCACCCCTATGGTCACCAGCAGGCTCAGCAAGGTCAGGCGCCGATGGCGCAGCACCCAGTCCAGGCTGCGCGCGTAACCACGGACCATCCGCTCGTTGAGGCGCCGGCTCCAGCGCTGCAAGCGATTCTCCTGCCCCGGCACGTGGGGCTTGAGCCAGCGAGCGCAGAGCATCGGCGTGAGGGTCAGCGACACCACCAGCGAGACCACGATGGCCGCCGCCAGGGTGATGGAGAACTCGCGAAACAGGCTCTCGATAATCCCGCCCATGAACAGGATCGAGAGAAACACCGCCACCAGTGAGACGTTCATCGACAGCAGCGTAAAGCCCACCTCTTCGGCGCCCAGGTAGGCCGCCTTCATGGGCGGTACGCCTTCGTCGATGTGCCGGGAAATGTTCTCCAGCACCACGATGGCGTCGTCCACCACCAGGCCGGTGGCGAGGATCAACGCCATCAACGACAGGTTGTTCAGGGAGAAGCCATAGAGGTACATCACCGCAAACGTGCCCACCAGGGACACCGGCACCGCCAGGGTCGGGATCAGTGAGGCGCGAAAGTTGCCCAGGAACAGGAACACCACCAGCACCACCAGGGCCACGGCAATCAGCAGGGTCATTTCCGCCTCGTGCAGCGTGGCCTTGATCACCGGTGAGCGGTCCATGGCCAGGTTCAGCTTGACGCTGGCCGGCAGCACGGCCTGCAACGCCGGCAGCTGGTTCTTGATCTCATTGACCGTCTCGATGATGTTGGCGCCAGCCTGACGGTTGATCACCAGCAGCACGGCTGCGTCATCGTTGAAGAAACCGCTGTTGTAGCGGTCTTCGACGCCGTCGGTGACTTTTGCTACGTCCTTGAGGCGCAGCACCGAGCCGTCCTGGTAACGGATGATCAGCGTTTCGTAGTCCTTGGCCTTCTCCAACTGATCGTTGGCCTGGATTTGCCACATGCGCTGTGCGTCCTCGACCGAACCCTTGGGCCGGCGCACGTTGCTGTCGGCAATGGCGCTGCGCACATCATCCAGGGCTACGCCGTACTGGTTGAGCAGTTGCGGCTCCAGTTCGATGCGCACCGCCGGCAAGGAACTGCCACCAATCTGTACCTCGCCCACGCCCGACACTTGGGACAGGCTCTGGGACAGGATGGTTGAAGCCAGGTCGTAGAGCTGGCCCTTCTCCAGCACATCCGAGGTCAGCGACAGCACCATGATCGGCGCCTGGGACGGGTTGACCTTCTTGTACGTGGGCATGCTGCGCATGCCGCTGGGCAACAGGTTGCGCGAGGCATTGATGGCCGCCTGCACTTCCCGCGCCGCGCCGTTGATGTCGCGGTCCAGGTCGAATTGCAGGATCACCCGGGTAGAGCCCTGGCTGGAGCGGCTGCTCATGGTGTTGACCCCGGCGATGGCGCCAAAGGAACGCTCAAGCGGCGTTGCCACCGTCGACGCCATCACCTCGGGGCTGGCCCCCGGCAAGTTGGCCTGGACCACGATCACCGGAAAATCCATCTGCGGCAACGGTGCAACCGGCAGCAAGCCAAAGCTCACGCCACCGAGCAGCATGATTGCAAAGCTCAGCAGCATGGTCGCTACGGGGCGACGGATGAAAGGGCCGGAGAGGTTCATGGGTGACAGCTCCAAGCTTCAAGCTGCAAGCTGCAAGAGAAAAGCAAGTCGTGCACAGGCTTTAGCTTGCCGCTAGATACCGTCATACCCGCACCTCTTCCCCATCAGGCTTGGCAAAGCGGCGCCCCAGGCGGTCGAAATACAGGTAAATCACCGGTGTGGTGAACAACGTCAGCACCTGGCTCACCAACAACCCACCCACCATCACCAGCCCCAAAGGCTGGCGCAGTTCGGCGCCGGAGCCCGTGGCGAGCATCAGTGGCACCGCACCGAACAGGGCCGCCAGTGTGGTCATCAGGATCGGCCTGAAACGCAGCAGCGCGGCCTGGTAGATGGCCGTCTGCGGGTCCATGCCCTGGTTGCGTTCAGCGTCGAGGGCGAAGTCGATCATCATGATCGCGTTTTTCTTGACGATGCCGATCAGCAGGATGATGCCGATGATCGCGATCATGCCCAGGTCATTGCCGCTGATGATCAGCGCCAGCAAGGCGCCGATGGCCGCCGAGGGCAATGTGGAGAGAATCGTGATCGGGTGGATGTAGCTCTCGTACAGAACGCCGAGCACGATGTACATGGTCACCACCGCCGCCAGGATCAGCAGCAAGGTACTCGACAGCGAGGCCTGGAACGCCTGGGCCGCGCCCTGGAATTGGGTCTGCACCCCGACCGGCATGCCAATGTCCTGCTGGACCTTCTCGATCACGTCCACCGCGTGCCCGAGGGCTACATCGGGCGCCAGGTTGAACGACATCATCACCGCCGGGAACTGGCCGATGTGAGCAATGGCCAACTGGGCCTGACGCTCCTCGACGCGGGCCAGACTCGACAGCCGCACCTGGCCACCATCGGTGGTCTTGACGTGAATCTGATCCAGCGCCTGCGGCCCGATGCGCTCCCCGGCCTGGGCCTGCAACACCACCCGATACTGGCTGGCCTGGGTGTAGATGGTGGAAATCTGCCGCTGGCCGAAAGCGTCATACAGTGCATCAGTGATGTCCGCCACCGACACGCCCAGGCGAGACGCGGCGTCGCGGTCGATCACCAGGTAGACCTGCAGACCTTTGTCCTGCAAGTCGCTGGCGACGTCGGTCAACTCCGGCTGCCGGGCCAAGGCTTCGACAAGGCGATCGCTCCAGAGGCTGAGCAACTCGGCATCCGGCGAAGACAGGCTGAACTGGTACTGGGTGCGGCTGACCCGGTCTTCGATGGTCAGGTCCTGCACCGGTTGCATGAACAGGCGGATGCCCACCAGCCGGTCCAGTTGCGGCTGCAAGCGGGCGATGATTTCGGTGGCGCTGTCATCCCGTTCGCTGTGGGGCTTGAGATTGATCAGCAAGCGACCACTGTTGAGCGTGGCGTTGTCACCGTCCACGCCGATGTAGGAAGACAGGCTCTGCACCGCAGGGTCGGCCAGGATCACCTTGGCCAGCTGCTGTTGGCGCTCGCTCATGGCGGCGAAGGAAATCGACTGTGGCGCCTGGGAAATACCCTGGATCACCCCGGTGTCCTGCACCGGGAAAAACCCCTTGGGCACGGCCAGGTACAACACCACCGTCAGTACCAGGCTGCCCACGGCAACCAGCAGGGTCAGCGGCTGATGCTTGAGCACCCACTGCAACTTGCGACCGTAGGCGGCGATCATCCAGTCGATCCAGGCGCCGCTGGCGCGGTAGAAACGCCCCTGCTCCTGCTCTTTGGGTTCGCGCTTGAGCAACCGGGCACACATCATCGGCGTCAGGGTCAGCGACACCACAAGAGAGATCAGGATCGCCACCGCCAGGGTGATGGCGAACTCGCGGAACAAGCGCCCAACCACGTCGGCCATGAACAGCAACGGGATCAGCACCGCGATCAGCGACAGCGTCAGCGAAATCAAAGTGAAGCCAATCTGCTTCGCGCCCTTGAGCGCGGCCTGCATGGGGCTTTCGCCCTCCTCGATGTAGCGGGCAATGTTTTCCAGCATGACGATGGCATCGTCCACCACAAAACCGGTGGCAATGGTCAGGGCCATCAGCGTCAGGTTGTTGATGGAAAAACCGGCCAGGTACATCACGCCGAACGTGCCGATCAGCGACAACGGTACAGCCACCGACGGAATGATCGTGGCACTGACCCGACGCAGGAACAGGAACGTCACCATGACCACCAGGGCGATGGCGATCAGCAGTTCATGCTGTACGTCGGTGACCGAAGCGCGAATGGTCTGGGTGCGGTCAGTCAGCACCGTAACGTCCAGGCCGGCCGGCAGGTTGTCGGTAATGCTCGGCAGCAAGGCCTTGATCCGGTCTACCACCTCGATGACGTTGGCCCCCGGCTGGCGCTGGATGTTCAATAACACGGCCTGATTTTCGTTGGCCCAGGCGGCAAGGCGTTCATTCTCGGCGCCATCGACGATCTGCGCGACATCCTTGAGGCGCAACGGAGCGCCGTTGGCATAGGCGAGGATCAGCTCGGCGTAGTCCTTGGGTGAGGTCAACTGATCGTTGGCATCGAGCATCGAGACCCGGGTCGGTCCGTCGAAGTTGCCCTTGGGCTGGTTGACGTTGGAGGCGCCGACCAGGGTGCGCACGTCCGCCAGGTTCAGACCTGCGGCTGCCAGGGCCTCGGGATTGACCTTGATCCGCACAGCCTGGCGCTGACCGCCGGCGATCGAAACCATGCCGACCCCGCTGATCTGGGCGATTTTCTGCGCCATGCGGGTGTCCACTAGGTCATTGAGCTTGGGCAGCAACATGGTCTTGGAGGTGATCGCCAAGGTCAGCACCGGGGTGTCGGCCGGGTTGACCTTGTTGTACACCGGAGGGGCCGGCAGATCGTTGGGCAGCAGGTTGGTGGCCGCATTGATCGCCGCCTGCACCTGTTGCTCGGCGACATCCATGTTGATGTCGAGGCTGAAACGCAGGGTAATCACCGACGCGCCGCCGGAGCTGGTGGACGCCATTTGCGTCAGGCCCGGCATCTGCCCGAACTGCCGTTCCAGAGGGGCGGTCACGGCGCTGGTCATCACGTCGGGACTGGCGCCCGGGTACAGGGTCATCACGCGGATGGTCGGATAATCGACCTGGGGCAATGCCGACACCGGCAGCAACCGATAGGCGATCAGACCGGCCAGCACGATGGCCAGCATGCTCAGGGTGGTGGCGACCGGGCGAAGGATGAACAGACGCGAGAGGTTCATGCGCCGCCCTTTTTCGCCTTGTCGGCCACGGCCGGTTCAGCCGGGGCCGCCGCCGTTTTGCCCTGCAGGTGTTCGGTCGGCGTGGTGGGCACGTCCTGGCTGTCGTTGACCACATCCACCTCACTGCCTTCCTTCAGGCGATCGGTGCCTTCTAGCACTACTCGATCACCTGCGGCCAGGCCTTCGGTGACTACGGTGTGTTCGCCGTCGCTGGCGCCGATCTTCAGCTTTCTGATGGTGACTTTTTTATCGCCATCCAGGGCGTAGACGAAGGTGCCGTTGGTGCCGAACTGAATCGCAGCGGTCGGCGCCAGGACTACATTTTTGAGGGTGTCGGCCAACAGATGCACATTGACGAACTGGTTGGGGAACAGCGACTGGTCGCGGTTATCGTAACGAGCCTTGAACTTCAGGGTGCCGGTGGTGATGTCGATCTGGTTGTCCAGGCTTTGCAGTACACCGCTGGCCTGCAGCTTCAGGTCACTACGGTCCCAGGCTTCCACTGGCAGCTTCGCCCCGCTGCGATAGCGGGCAAGCACGGTATCAAGGTTGGTTTCCGGCAGCGTAAACACGACGCTGATGGGTTGCGTCTGGGTGATGACCGCCAGCGCGGTAGTGTCGTTGGCGGCCACCAGATTGCCAACATCCAGTTGCCGCAAACCGACCCGACCGGAGATCGGCGCCCGGATCCTGGTGAACTCCAGATTGAGCTTGGCGTCGTTGACTGCCGCCTGGTTGGTCTTGACCGTGCCCTGGTACTGGCCCACCAAAGCGGCGGCGGTATCGAGGGTCTGTTTGGCGATGCTGTCCTCGGCATACAGGCCACGATAACGCTCGAGGTCTACCTGGGCATTTTTCAGTTGGGCCTGATTCTGCAGCAGCGTGCCTTCGGCCTGGAGCAAGGCGTTCTGGTATGGCCGCGGATCGATTTCAGCCAGCAGGTCTCCGGCCTTGACCATTTGCCCTTCTTCAAAGGCGATCTTGACCAGCTCGCCACCCACCCGGCTGCGCACGTTGATGGTATTGAGGGCCGTGACGGTGCCCAACGCCTTGTAGTAAAGCGGAAAATCACCGGTGACTGCCGGCGCTACCCGAACCGGTACCGGCCCTGTCGCCCCCCCAAACCCTGGCCGCATCCCGCCCGACCGCCCCGCCTGTTCAGCAGGCGCTTTTTGCCCTGCTCCGGGCTTTTGGTCCGTGCCGGCGGGCCAGAACTTCCAGGCCAGCGCCGCGACGATCAATACGACGACCAGGCCAAACAGCCAGCGACGGGATTTGTGGGAAACAGAGGATTGCATGGAATGATCAACCATTGGGCGCGTGGGCTTCTTTTACGGGAGGCTGAACGATAAGCACTGGCGGGTATTTAGCAAAGCGCCTTTACCGGCAATTTACCTTGGGCTTACCTATCGCGTAGTTGGCTAAGGTCTTGAAGCACAAATGAAAACGGCCTGGACAAGGCCAGGCCGTTAACCATTGTAATAAATACTTTATTTCAGTACAGCTAGAGCAGCGTCGTAGTTGGGCTCTTCAGCGATTTCCTTGACCAGCTCGCTGTGCAGCACGTTGTCGTTTTCGTCGAGCACCACCACCGCACGGGCGGTCAAGCCTTTGAGCGGGCCATCAGCAATCGCCACGCCATAATTCTCGATGAACTCACTGCCGCGCAGGGTGGACAGGTTCTGGACATTTTCCAGGCCTTCGGCACCGCAGAAACGCGCCTGGGCGAACGGCAGGTCAGCCGAGATGCACAGCACCACGGTGTTGCTCAGTTCGTTGGCCTGGGCGTTGAACTTGCGCACGGAGGTGGCGCAGGTCGGGGTATCGACGCTTGGGAAAATGTTCAGCACTTTGCGCTTGCCGGCGAAATCCTTCAGGGAAACGTCGGACAGATTGCCGGCTACCAGGGAAAAGGCTGGCGCCTTGGAACCGGCTTGTGGCAACTGGCCGTTGACTTGAACCGGGTTGCCTTTGAGGGTGACTTGAGCCATGAACGGATTCCTTCTGACAGGTTTGAAAATGGTGAGGCCGGAGTTAACCATGAAATGGTTCTGCGACCTATGGTTGGACATAAAAAGTCATGGCTTGGCGGTGTAGGAGCTATCGAGTGCAACGAGTCTGCGATCTTTGCCCTGCTAATTGAGTCTAGAGCGAAAGATCGCAGGCTTCGCCAGCGCCTACAGCGACGCCTGTGGGCTATTTAGCCTTGAGCTTCAGAAACGACTGATGCAAGTCCGCTGCCCAACCATCGATCACACCTTTGACATCATCGGGCTTCATCACCTGGGCTTCGTTGGACAACGGCTTACCCGTGCCCTTGCGCACCACCTGGGCGACCACTGCATTGTTGCCACCGTCGAGGAATACCGCTTCAGTACCCAAGGTGGTTTCCTGGTCGCGAATACCGCTGGCGGTACTGACCGCGGCCGCCACCAGCGCGATCGGAATCACTTCATAAGGCTTCAGGCCCTCGGTCTTGCTGCTTACGGCGGTGATGGCCGCGCGCATCACCAGTACTCCGGGCCCAGGGCCGGTCGCCAGGGGCAGGGATTTGCCCGCTTCCCGCTTGAGCGCCTGATCGTAGTAACCGGTAATGCCGGACAAGGTGGCCTGGGGGATCTTCACGGTCGGCTGCGGCTTGGGGTAAAGCTGTGTCGGCTCGACGTAAAGGCTGGTGTATTTGCTCAGGTCTGCCGTGGGATCAACCCAGCGCATCACTTCGGCCCCCGACGGCGATTTCTCCTCCTTGAGCCGGCTGTAATCACCCAGAAAGCCGGAGTACTCATCCGGTTGGGTGATATTGCTGGAGCAACCCGCCAGGGCAAGCGAGGCCATGCACACGGTGCCAATCATTGACGCAAACTTCATGCTGTCACTCCTGTAAGCCACACGAAACGGGGCCGGGAATTACAGGTATAGCCAATGGGCGCGGTTTTGCCTGCTCCGACAGGAAGAAGTCACTGGGCAAGCCCTTTGCTCGCCACCGCCTTCAGCCGCGCTCGCGGGGTATCAGGCTCTGCAATTGCTGCGCGAGAAAGTCCGCGTCGAAGGTAAAAGTATCCGGATCCTTCAACCCGTTGGTTCGACGCCATTGCCACTGCAACGAAGGCGGCAGGCAAACCAGCGAGATGCTGCCGTAACGCGTTGCTGTCAGCCCCATGATCGCCAGGGAAATCTGCCCGCCGGCCCCCATTACATCGGGTATGAATTCCACCGGCTTGCCAGTGATGGACAGTGTCAGCTTTTCTGTCTTGAAGCCGGAGGTTTCTGCCGGAACACTCGGCCCGTGGGCCACATACGCCTCACGGGTCAGCGTCAGAAGGCCGGGGGCCAGGACCGGCGCCAGCCATTGCTCGATCTGCCCGTACAACGCCTCGATCTGCGCGGCCCACACCGCCGATTGCGCCTCGTGCTGTTGCTTCTTGTGCGCTTCGCTGTCTGCGTAATGACGAAGCATCTCGCCTAGCTGCTGTACATCGTCCATGCGCTGTTCCTCTGTATAAGGGATGCTGCAAAGCACGATGATGACAGGTTAAAGACCCGGGCGTACGCAAATGCCAACATGCCTGAGCAGACGGATCCTTCAGCGCAGCCGCGCCATGGCCTGGGTATCCACCCATCGCCCGTCACGCACGGCGTAGTCGCGCAGCAGGCCTTCGGTTTCGAAACCGAACTTGCGGTACAGGCCGATGGCCGCTTCATTGTCGGCGTACACCGTCAGCTCGACCCGGCGCAGGTTCATCCAGTTGTCGGCCACCTCCAGCGCGGCAGACAGCAGCATTGAACCTACCCCCTTGCCCTGCCAGGCAACTGCCACGCCCATGCCGAGGCTGCCGCAATGGGCTCGACGGATGCGCGAGTACTGCTCCAGCCCCAGATGCCCGATGACTTGGTCTTGATGCAGCGCCACCAGTTTTACCTGACGCTCGTCATCCCCACCCAGACGCTTGCGCCAGACTTCAGGGGACTGGAAAGGCATCTGCAACATCTGACGGGCGACCGCCGGGTCGTTGTAGAGCGCGGTGACACCGGCGATGTGGGCTTCAGTGAAGCGTGCGAGGGTGATCGAAGACTCGGCCATGGGGGCTCCTTCCTGGAGGCACGACAAGGCCGACTACTATAAGCCGCGTCAGGTTATAGGGGAACCTGTGGGAGCGAGCTTGCTCGCGATGGCGGTGGGCCGGTTGGTGGTGACGTCGGCTGGGCAACCGTCTTCGCGAGCAAGCCCGCTCCCACAGGGGCTCTCGGGTGGATACAAGGTTTGTGTCCACCACCCATTCCAGTGTGGGATCGGGTGTTGGCGATGAGGCCTGTGCCTTTATTGGTGTTGTACCTGAACCATTGAGTTCACCTGCACCCGCGCATACATTTGCTCTGCCCCGCCACCGCGGCGCATGCCGCGTACCGGACAGGCGTCGAGGTAGTCCAGGCCGACCGCCAGTTTCAAATGCCGATCCGGACAGGTCAGGCGATTGGTCACGTCGAAGCTGTACCAGCCGTCCTCCAGCCAGGCTTCAGCCCAGGCGTGGCTCGCCAGATGACTTTCATCTTCGGTGCACAGGTAACCGGAGACATAGCGCGCCGGAACCCCCAGGCTACGCGCGCAGGCCAGAAATGCGTGGGTATGATCCTGACAAACCCCCACGCCCCCGGCGAAGGCTTCGGCGGCGGTACTGCTGACCTCGGTCGTGCCCGGGCTGTAGGGCATGCGGGCAGCCAGGCCGTTCATCAAATCGGTCAGCGCCGAGCGATCACGTCGGGCTGCGCATTGCTCCACAGCAAAGGCCGCGAGAGCATCATCGGCCTGGGTGAGGCGGCTGGGGCGCAGAAATGGCAGCGGTGACTGGCTGTCCGGCTCCATCTGCACCGCCTGATGGATTTCCACCTCGCCATAAGCCGTCAGCACCAGAGCGCCATGGGGCTCATCCATGGTCATCACATGCAGGATATTGCCGTAGGGATCGAGCTGGCTGCGCACCAGACGTGGCAATTCCAGATGCCATTGCAGGATGCGTTGACGCTGAGTGTCCTTGGGAGTCAAGCGCAGGAACTGGATGCTGGTGCACACTTCATCGGCATAGCTATAGGTCGTGTCGTGGCGTATGGAAAGTTTCATACCACCTCCAGATAAGACTCGTGAACGGTCTGGCCCAGGTGGCGAATCTGGCCAATGAGGTCGGTCAGCCATTGATGCAGGCCCGATGCCAGGATCTCGTCGATGCCGGAGTAACGCAGCCGCGCGTTCAGTTCAGCGGCCAGGCGTTGGGCCGGGCGGCCATTGTTGCCCGGCAGGCTGGAGAGGATCTGGTCCAGCTCCTCGATACAGGCATGCAACGAGCGCGGAACGTCGGCGCGCAGCAGCAACATTTCCGAGACCTGCTCGGCGTTGGGCGCATTGCGGTAGATCTCGTTGAACGCTTCAAACGAAGACAACGCCCGCAGCAAGGCGCTCCACTGGTAATAACCGCGTGCCGAGTTGTCGCTGACCTCTTCCGACTCCTCACCAAACATTTCGTAGCGGGCGTCCAGCAGACGCAGGGTGTTGTCCGCCCGCTCGATAAAGGTTCCCAGACGAATGAATCTATAGGCATCGTTGCGCATGATGGTGCCCGACGTCGCGCCACGGAATAGGTGCGAGCGCTCCTTGACCCATTCACAGAAGTGGCTGATGCCGTAGCGGCCCAGACCATTGCTGGCAATGTTGCGCATCTCCAGCCAGGTGGCGTTGATGTTCTCCCACATATCGGCGGTGATGCGTCCACGCACCGCATGGGCATTGGTCCGCGCCGCCCGCAGACAGCTGTAGATGCTTCCGGGGTTGGTTTCGTCCAGTGCGAAAAAATGCAACATGCGTTCGGTGTTCAGCGCGTCATAACGGGCGTTGTAATCGTCCAGCGTGCCGGCCGCCAGCAACGACATCGCCAGCTCGGCATGCCCGTCGCTGCGCCCGGCCTGGGGCATGAGCGACAGCGAGTAACTGACTTCGAGCATGCGCGCCAGGTTCTCGGCGCGCTCCAGGTAGCGGGACATCCAGTAGAGGTCCGAAGCGGTTCTTGAAAGCATGTCTTAGTCCTCCACTACCCAAGTGTCTTTGGTGCCGCCACCCTGGGACGAATTGACCACCAGCGAGCCGTCGCGAAGTGCCACGCGGGTCAGCCCGCCGGGCACCAGACGGGTTTCCTTGCCCGACAACACGAACGGACGCAGATCGATGTGGCGCGGGGCGATACCGCTCTCGACGAAGGTCGGGCAGGTGGAAAGGCTCAACGTCGGTTGGGCGATGTAGGCTTCGGGGCGGGCCTTGAGGCGTGCGCGGAAGTCTTCGATCTGCGCCGCTGTAGCTGCCGGCCCTACCAGCATGCCGTAACCGCCGGAGCCCTGGGTTTCCTTGACCACCAGGTCAGGCAGGTTGGCCAGCACGTGGGACAGATCCTGGGGCTTGCGGCACTGCCAGGTCGGCACGTTCTTCAGAATCGGCTCTTCGGTGAGGTAAAAGCGGATCATCTCGTCGACGTAAGGGTAGATCGATTTGTCATCGGCCACGCCCGTGCCCACCGCATTCGCCAGCACCACGTTGCCTGACCGGTAAACGGCGATCAGTCCGGGGACGCCCAACATGGAGTCGGGGTTGAACGACAGCGGATCGAGGTAATCATCGTCAAGGCGGCGATAGATCACATCCACCTGCTGGGGGCCTGCGGTGGTGCGCATGTAGACATGGTCGTCGCGCACGAACAGATCGGCGCCCTCCACCAGTTCCACCCCCATTTCACGAGCCAGGAACGCATGTTCGAAATAGGCACTGTTGAAACGACCGGGGGTCAGCACCACGGCGGTCGGGTTGTCCAGGGGGCTTGAACTCTTGAGGGTGTCGAGCAACAGATTCGGGTAGTGATCAATGGGCGCCACGCGCTGGGCGGCGAAGAGCTCGGGGAACAGGCGCATCATCATCTTGCGGTCTTCGAGCATGTAGCTCACGCCGCTGGGCGTACGCAGGTTGTCCTCCAGCACGTAATAACTGCCATCACCGTCGCGAACCAGGTCAACACCCGCGATGTGGGCATAAATGCCTCGGTGCAAGTCCAGGCCTTGCATCGCGATTTGATAACCCTCATTGGCGAGCACCTGCTCGGCCGGAATGATTTTTTCCTTGAGGATCCGCTGCCCATGGTAGATGTCGGCCAGAAACATGTTCAGGGCCTGGACCCGCTGAATGCAGCCACGCTCGACCATCTTCCATTCGCTGGCCTTGATGCTGCGAGGAATGATGTCGAACGGAATCAATCGTTCGGTACCCTGCTCGTCACCGTAAAGGGTGAAGGTGATACCGGCTCGATGAAACAGCAGATCGGCTTCGCGACGACGCTGTTCCAGCAGCTCCAGCGGCGTATCCGCCAGCCAGCGTGAGAAGGCTTGATAGTGCGGGCGGCAGTCACCCTTTGCATCATACATTTCATTAAAAAAAGCTTGGGGCATAGCCAACTCCCAGCCGCGTTCTACACGGCATTTTTTATCACTTCGTCATTCCAATGGTCCGGCCTTGCTTTGTTTTAATGAGCCCTGTTTTTCTGAGTACCTCGATTGCACCGGTCTCTGATCTGGCCTTTGCGTCTGGATGACGTGCGCCCCCTGATTAAATCTGCGCCGTGAATGCTCCTCTGATAACCCCGCGCTGTAGTGGCCTACTTTCTTGAGCTCTAGCAAAGGCTGTGCCTAAGCCCGGTGCACCAGGACATTGCTGGAGAAACCGTCGTAGATGTACGCCCCCGCGATATTTAGTTTCATTTTTGCGACATACGCTCCTTTATACGCTGAAACGTTTATTTCAGCTTTTTCCTACATGCGCCCGAACGAGTCGAATCGGTGCAATAAGTCAGGTAACAGGTCGGTAATGCCCCGAAAGAGGGAAATTTATACTCACCGCCCTTCAGAGCGCTCAAAAGCGACTCTCCTTTTTAAGCAAGAGACTTATCCCGCACTCAGGATTAAAGCACTCATCAGGCAGAGCGCTCAGCGATCACAGCCCCCCCCACGCCCCTCACTATCCGGCTCGGCCATTTGTCGCCTCCCTGCGAACAAACTCAAAGCAGACACTTGCGCCAGTAGTATTATGGTATACCATCATACGCACAGACCAATTCCACCCTCCTACGGAGCAGCTCATGAGTTTCGAAATTCGCAAGATCGTCAGCTATGTCGAAGAAACCTTTATCGAAGGCGGCAAGGCCACCGACAAGCCGGTGACCATGGTCGGGTTGGCGGTGGTGATGAAAAACCCTTGGCTGGGCCGTGGCTTCGTTGAAGACCTGAAACCGGAAATCCGCGCCAACTGCTCCGACCTCGGTGCGCTGATGGTCGAGCGTCTGGTGGGCATCATCGGTGGCGCGGAAAAAATCGAAGCCTATGGCAAGGCCGCGGTGGTGGGTGCCGACGGTGAAATCGAGCACGCCTCCGCCGTGATCCACACCCTGCGCTTTGGCAACCATTACCGTGAAGCGGTGAAAGCCAAGAGCTACCTGAGCTTCACCAATAAACGTGGCGGCCCCGGCACCTCGATCCAGATCCCGATGATGCACAAGGACGACGAAGGTCTGCGCTCGCACTACATCACCCTGGAAATGCAGATCGAGGATGCACCACGCGCCGACGAAATTGTTGTGGTGCTGGGTTGCGCCGATGGCGGTCGCCTGCACCCGCGCATCGGCAATCGCTACATCGATCTGGAAGAACTGGCCGCCGAGAAGGCGCAGTGATCCAGCCTGGGCAACCACTATAAAAAAGGCATGCAGGAGCGCTCCATGATTCGGCTCACCGCTGAACTCACCCCGGCCGGCACCAGTTATCTGGCGACCGGCCAAGGCCAGCCCGTGGTCTTGATCCACGGCGTGGGCCTGAACAAAGAAATGTGGGGCGGCCAGATCGTTGGCCTGGCCACAAAATACCGCGTGATTGCCTATGACATGCTTGGTCACGGGGCCAGTCCGCGTCCCGAAAGCGGCACCGGCCTGCTGGGTTACGCCGACCAGTTAGTGGAGCTGCTCGACCACCTGCAAGTGCCCCAGTCGACAGTGATCGGTTTCTCCATGGGCGGCCTGGTGGCCCGTGCGTTTGCCTTGCATTATCCGCAACGCCTGCAAGGCCTGGTGGTCCTTAACAGCGTATTCAACCGCAGCGCCGAGCAGCGTGCCGGGGTCATCGCCCGCACCGCCCAGGCCGCCGAACATGGCCCGGACGCTAACGCCGAGGCCGCGCTGTCACGCTGGTTCAGCCGCGAGTATCAGGCCGCCAACCCGGCGCAGATTGCCGCCCTGCGCCAGACCCTGGCAGGAAATGATCCTCAGGGTTACCTGACCACCTATGAACTGTTTGCCACCCAGGATATGTACCGCGCCGACGACCTGGGCAGCATCACGGTGCCAACGTTGATTGCCACCGGCGAACTGGACCCGGGCTCGACGCCGGAAATGGCCCGTGAACTGGCCGAGCGAATTCCCGGTGCAACGGTTGCCGTGCTTGACGAGCAGCGGCATATGATGCCGGTAGAATCGCCGCGCCTGGTCAACCAGTTGCTGCTGGAATTTCTCGACAGCGCAAATACCCGACAAAATCCAATAAAGGGGATCGTTGCATGACACTCGCACGCTTTTCGATGTGCATCGGCGGTGAATGGGTCGATGCCCTGTCCGGCAAGACTTTCGAAAGCCTGAACCCGGCCCTGGCCAAGCCCTGGGCCGAGTTGCCCGATGCCGACGAAGCCGATGTCGAGCGCGCCGTGCAGGCTGCACAGACGGCGTTCGAAAGTCCTGCCTGGCGTGGCTTGACCGCCACCGCTCGCGGCAAACTGCTGCGGCGTCTGGGCGACCTGATCGCTGAAAACAAAGAACAACTGGCCCAACTGGAAAGCCGCGACAACGGCAAGCTGATCCGTGAAACCCGCGGGCAGGTCGGTTACCTGCCGGAGTTTTTCCATTACACCGCGGGTCTGGCCGACAAACTTGAGGGCGGCACCCTGCCCCTCGACAAACCGGACCTGTTTGCCTACACCGTGCACGAAGCGATGGGCGTCGTTGCAGCGATCATTCCCTGGAACAGTCCGCTGTACCTGACCGCGATCAAGCTAGCCCCGGCGCTGGCGGCCGGCAACACCATTGTGATCAAACCCTCCGAACACGCTTCGGCCACCGTTCTGGAACTGGCTCGCCTGGCCCTGGAAGCCGGGATTCCACCGGGGGTGGTCAATGTCGTCACCGGCTACGGCCCGAGCACCGGCGCCGCCCTCACCCGTCATCCGCTGGTGCGCAAGATCGCCTTCACCGGCGGCGCCGCCACGGCCCGGCATGTGGTGCGCAGCAGTGCTGAAAACTTCGCCAAGCTGTCGCTGGAGCTGGGCGGAAAATCACCCAATATCATCTTCGCCGACGCCGACCTGGACAGCGCCATCAATGGCGCGATAGCCGGGATCTACGCCGCATCGGGACAGAGTTGCGTCTCTGGTTCGCGACTGCTGGTGCAGGATGAAATCTACGATGAGTTCGTCTCGCGCCTGGTAGAGCGGGCCCAGCGCATCCGCATCGGCAACCCTCAGGAAGATGCCAGTGAGATGGGCCCGATGGCCACCGCGCAGCAACTGGCAGTGGTCGAAGGTCTGGTGGCCGACGCTATCGCTGAGGGCGCTCGTCTTCGCTTGGGCGGCAAGCGCCCAGCGAACCTGGGCGAAGGCTGGTTCTACGAGCCGACCCTGTTCGAATGCGACCGCAACTCCATGAAGATCATGCAGGAAGAAGTGTTCGGCCCGGTGGCGTCGGTCATTCGTTTCAAGGATGAAGCCGAGGCATTGGCGATTGCCAACGACTCGCAGTTCGGCCTCGCCGCCGGTATCTGGACCCGCGACCTGGGCCGCGCCCATCGCCTGGCCCGGGACGTGCGTTCGGGGATCATTTGGGTCAACACTTACCGCGCGGTCTCGGCCATGGCGCCCATTGGCGGCTTCAAGAACAGCGGCTACGGACGCGAGAGCGGCATCGATTCGGTGCTCGCTTATACCGAACTCAAAACGGTGTGGATCAATCTCTCTCAGGCGCCCATGCCTGACCCGTTCGTGATGCGCTAGGAGTCCTGAGAAATGATCGAGCCCGGCATTTACAAAGAAGTCATGAGTTCGTTCCCATCCGGCGTCACGGTGGTGACCACCCTGGACCCAGACGGCAACATCGTCGGCATCACCGCCAGCGCCTTCAGCGCGCTGTCGATCGACCCGGCGCTGGTGCTGTTTTGCCCCAACTACGCCTCCGACACCTACCCGATCCTGCGTGACAGCAAACAGTTCGCGATCCACCTGCTGTCCGCCGACCAGACCGCCGAAGCCTATGCCTTCGCCGGAAAAGGCAAGGACAAGGCCAAGGGTATCGACTGGCACCTGAGCGAGCGCGGTAACCCGCTGCTGAGCAACGCCACCGCCATCATCGAATGTGAACTGTGGCGCGAATACGATGGTGGTGACCACGCGATCATCGTCGGCGCGGTGAAAAACCTGATCCTGCCCGAGCAGCCGGTGACGCCGATGATCTACCACAAAGGCAAGCTCGGCCCACTGCCGGTGCTGGCCTGAGTCTTCCGGGCGCAGATCCAATGTGGGAGCGCCCCATTTTCTCAGGAGCCGGCATGAGCCAAGCAGACGTGCAACTGCACAACCAACCTCTATCGACGATGTTGAGAGCACACCACGATGAGCAACGACAAATATGAACAAGGCCTGAAGATCCGCACCCAAGTGCTGGGCGAGGACTACGTCAACCGCTCCATCGAGAACGCCGACGATTTCACTCGCCCCTTGCAGGAAATGGTCACCGAATACTGCTGGGGCCATGTCTGGGGCCGTGAGGGTTTATCGCTCAAGGAACGCAGCATGATTAATCTGGCCATGATCTCGGCGCTCAATCGTCCGCACGAACTCAAGCTGCATGTGCGTGGCGCCTTGCGTAACGGCCTGAGTCGTGAGCAAATACGCGAAATTCTGCTTCAGGTCGGCATCTATTGCGGCGTCCCTGCTGCCGTAGACAGTTTCCGGCTCGCCCGTGAAGCCTTCGCCGAAGCCGATGCCGAGGCCTCCAGTTAACCCTCGGCTGTTTGATCTGAGCGGGCAAGCCTCTTGCCCCTTCTGCATGGACAGCCACATTACAGAGCGGACCCGATGAAACGCCTGCCACTCGACGACAGCTTCAAGGTCAATCGCAACCCCGTTACCCTGCGCGAAATCGTGCTGGATAAACTGCGAAGCGCCATCATGAATTTCCAGCTTCTGCCGGGAGATCGTCTGGTCGAACGCGATCTGTGCGATCGCCTGGGCGTGAGCCGCACGTCGGTGCGCGAAGCCTTGCGTCACCTCGAATCCGAAGGGCTGGTGGAATTCGCCGATGCCAAGGGCCCACGAGTCGCGATCATCACGTTGGCCGATGCCGGCGACATCTATGAACTGCGCTGTGTACTCGAGGGTTTGATCGTTCAGCTGTTCACCCTGCGGGCCAAGGCCAAGGACATCAAAGCGCTGGAAAAAGCCCTGGAGGAGAACCGCAAGGCCCTCAAGGACGGCGAACTGCAACAGGTCATCGATTCAGTACAGGGTTTCTACGATGTGCTGCTGGAAGGCTCCGGCAACCATGTTGCCGCCACTCAGTTGCGCCAGTTGCAGGCCCGGATCAGCTATCTGCGGGCGACCTCGGTGTCCCAGCAGAACCGTCGCGGTAGCAGCAACCAGGAAATGGAACGCATGGTCGAGGCAATCAAGAGTGGCGATCCGCTGGCCGCCCACCAGGCTTGTGTCGACCATGTGCGCGCCGCCGCCAAGGTCGCCCTGGAGTACCTCAAGCGCCAGCAGGAAGAAACCGGCGACATCCCTGAAATCACGGCGCCCATCGCCCTGAAAGAACCTCGCATAGGTCGCTGATCATGTTCAGCCCCAGCTTTTGTCCAAGGTGCGGCGGCAGCGACTTGAGTCACCGCCTGCCAGCGGGCGATACCCACGAACGCCTGATGTGCGGTGGCTGTGGCTATATCCATTATGTGAATCCGAAGATCATTGCCGGCTGCATCATCGAGCAGGACGGCAAGTACCTGCTGTGCCAGCGCGCAATTCCTCCGCGCCCCGGCACCTGGACGCTGCCGGCGGGCTTCATGGAGGGCGGTGAGACCACCGAGCAGGCGGCACTGCGCGAAGTCTGGGAAGAGACCGGCGTTCGCGCGGACATTCTCTCGCCCTACTCGATCTTCAGCGTGCCGAAAATCAGCGAGGTGTACATCATCTTTCGCGCCATCGCGCTGGAGATCACTGGCCAGTTCGGCCCGGAAACCCTCGCTTGCCAGTTCTTCGCCCCTGAAGATATTCCGTGGGACAGTATTTACTACCCGGCCATCCGCCAGATCCTCGAACGCTACATCGAGGAACGCCAGGCCGGGGTCTACGGCATCTACATTGGCAACGACGACAGCGGCAAGATTCATTTCATCCGCTGACAGGCCTCAGGGCGCAATACCCTCGACGATAATCACCTCAGCCTTGGCTACGTCCAGGCGATAGCGCTTGGCCGCCTGATACTGCTGCGAGTGATAACAGGCCAGCGCCTGCTCGTAAGAATCGAACTCGATCACCACGCTGCGTTGCGGCGTGGCCCTGCCCTCCAGCGCCTCGCTGCGCCCGCCCCGGGCCAGCATCCGTCCGCCATACAGAGCAAACGCCGCTGGCGCCCGCTGGGTGTATTGGCTGTATTGATCGGGGTCGGTGACATCTACATGAGCAATCCAGTACGCCTTCATAGTGACCTCTCGGTTTATTTTGTATTATGGTATACCAGGTATTTTAACCTGACACCGAGAATTCCAGCATGGCCTTCAACAGCATCGAAGAAATCATCGAAGACTACCGACAAGGCAAGATGGTGCTCCTGGTTGACGACGAGGATCGGGAGAACGAAGGCGACCTGTTGCTGGCCGCCGACCGCTGCAGCGCCGAAGCCATCAGCTTCATGGCTCGCGAAGCGCGCGGATTGATCTGCCTGACCTTGACCGACGAACACTGTCAGCGCTTGGGCCTGGAGCAAATGGTGCCCAGCAATGGCAGTGTCTTCAGCACCGCCTTCACCATATCCATCGAGGCGGCCGTTGGCGTGACTACCGGCATATCTGCTGCCGACCGCGCGCGCACCGTTGCCGCGGCGGTCGCTGTCGGCGCCGGTCCCACAGACCTGGTGCAGCCGGGCCATATCTTTCCGTTGCGCGCCAAGGAAGGTGGCGTGCTGACCCGCGCCGGTCACACCGAAGCCGGTTGCGACCTGGCGCGCCTGGCAGGCTTCACACCGGCGTCGGTGATCGTCGAAGTGATGAACGACGACGGCACCATGGCCCGCCGTCCTGACCTTGAGATTTTTGCCCACAGGCACGGGATCAAGATCGGCACCATCGCCGACCTGATCCACTACCGCTTGAGCACCGAGCACACCGTGGTGCGCATCGGTGAACGCGAATTGCCCACGGTGCACGGTACCTTTCGCTTATTCACCTTCGAAGACCGCATCGAAGGCGGCGTGCACATGGCGATGGTGATGGGCGATATTCGCCGGGAAGAACCGACCTTGGTGCGAGTGCACGTGATCGACCCGCTGCGGGACCTGGTGGGTGCCGAATACAACGGGCCTTCCAATTGGACGCTGTGGGCGGCCCTGCAACGGGTCGCCGAAGAAGGCTGCGGCGTGGTGGTCGTACTGGCCAATCACGAATCGTCCCAGGCGTTGCTCGAGCGCGTACCGCAGCTGACCCAGCCGCCACGCCAGTTCAGCCGGTCGCAATCACGCATCTATTCTGAAGTAGGCACCGGTGCGCAGATTCTCCAGGACCTGGGCGTCGGCAAGTTGCGGCACCTGGGGCCGCCGCTCAAATACGCGGGGTTGACGGGGTATGACCTGGAGGTGGTGGAGAGTATTCCCTTTACCGGATAAGCATGAGGCACCACCGTCCTCTGTGGGAGCGAGCCTGCTCGCGATAGCGGTAGACCTATCGGTCTCAAATGTTGACTGACACACCGCTATCGCGAGCAGGCTCGCTCCCACAGAGAGTGCAAAAAATCCCGGCAAGACAGATAGCCGGTACGGCAAAATGCTTGCAGAAAGTTTGGAATACCATAATATGATATTCCATAGACCGGCCACTCCAGCTAAGTGCACCCAACCGGGCAAGCACGCGAAACCAGCCCTTGGCCCGGTCGCCTGCAAGGCCAGATGGACCTGAAGCTCCCGATAAGCGGGTAAACACAAGCCCGCTCAATAAACACAACAATGAGGGCGTGAAAATGGTGTTGAAGAAAAGTGCAGCCGCAATTTTTTTTGCAGGTCTGCTGAGCGTTACCAGCCAGGCATCGATGGCGGCCGAAAGCATCAACTTCGTCAGTTGGGGCGGCAGCACCCAGGACGCCCAGAAGCAGGCGTGGGCCGCCCCGTTCAGCAAGGCCAGCGGCATCACCGTGGTCCAGGATGGTCCGACCGACTACGGCAAACTCAAGGCCATGGTCGAAAGCGGTAACGTGCAGTGGGACGTGGTAGATGTCGAAGCTGACTTCGCCTTGCGCGCCGCCGCTGAGGGTTTGCTCGAACCCCTGGACTTCTCGGTCATCGAACGCGACAAGATCGATCCACGCTTCGTGTCCGATCACGGCGTCGGCTCGTTCTACTTCTCGTTCGTCCTCGGCTACAACGAAGACAAGCTCGGTTCCGGTAAACCTGAGGACTGGTCCGCGCTGTTCGACACCAAGACCTACCCTGGCAAACGCGCCCTGTACAAGTGGCCAAGCCCTGGCGTGCTTGAACTGGCTCTGCTGGCCGACGGCGTTGCAGCGGACAAGCTTTACCCGCTGGACTTGGACCGCGCCTTCAAAAAACTCGACACCATCAAAAAAGACATCGTCTGGTGGGGCGGCGGTGCCCAGTCCCAGCAACTGCTTGCCTCCGGCGAAGCCAGCATCGGGCAGTTCTGGAACGGCCGTATCTATGCGCTGCAGCAGGACGACGCCCCCGTCGGCGTAAGCTGGAAACAAAACCTGGTCATGGCCGACATCCTGGTCATTCCAAAAGGCTCGAAAAACAAGGCCGCAGCCATGAAGTTCCTGGCCAACGCCAGCAGCGCCAAGGGCCAGGCGGATTTTTCCAACCTGACTGCTTATGCGCCGGTCAACGTCGACAGCATCGCACGCCTGGATTCGGTGCTCGCTCCCAACTTGCCGACCGCCCACGCCAAGGATCAGATCACACTTGATTACGCGTACTGGGCCAAGAACGGTCAGGACATCGCGACACGGTGGAACGAATGGCTGGTGAAATGAAAATTTCGGCAACGGCAACCCCTCGCACCGGGAGCGCTCCTGGCGCTGCCGGTGCGGCAACTGCCAAGGCAGCGATGGTCGCGCAAACGCCGTCGCTGGCACAGCGCTGGCGCGGGGCCGGCAATCTGCTCCCCGCCCTGCTGTTCCTGGGCCTGTTCTTCCTGGCGCCGTTGATTGGGTTGCTGCTGCGTGGCGTGCTGGAACCGGTACCCGGGCTGGGCAACTACGAGCAATTGTTCGCCAATTCGGCCTATGCAAGGGTGTTGTTCAACACCTTTTCGGTAGCCGGGCTGGTGACGCTGTTCAGCCTGTTGCTGGGCTTCCCCCTGGCCTGGGCCATCACCCTGGTGCCTCGAGGCTGGGGCCGCTGGATGCTGAACATTGTCTTGCTGTCGATGTGGACCAGCCTGCTGGCCCGTACTTATTCCTGGCTGGTGCTGCTGCAAGCCTCCGGGGTGATCAACAAGACGCTGATGGCGCTGGGCATCATCGACCAACCGCTGGAGATGGTGCACAACCTCACCGGCGTGGTCATCGGCATGAGCTACATCATGATCCCATTCATTGTCCTGCCGTTGCAGGCGACCATGCAGGCCATCGACCCGATGATCCTGCAAGCCGGCTCCATCTGCGGCGCTAGCCCGTGGACCAACTTCTTCCGGGTGTTCCTGCCGCTGTGCCGGCCGGGTCTGTTCTCCGGCGGGTTGATGGTGTTCGTGATGTCGCTCGGTTACTACGTGACCCCGGCGTTGCTGGGCGGTGCGCAGAACATGATGCTGCCCGAATTCATCATCCAGCAGGTGCAGTCGTTCCTCAACTGGGGCCTGGCCAGTGCCGGCGCTGCCTTGTTGGTGGTGATCACCCTGGTGTTGTTCTACTTCTACCTGAAGCTCCAGCCGGAATCCCCGGTGGGTGCCAGCAACGCGAGGTAAGCCGTCATGCTCCTGACCCCCAATGCCATGAGCCGGCGCATGCGGTTCGGTCTGTACTTCACCACTGGCCTGATTGCGCTGTTCCTGCTGTTGCCGATCGTGTTCATCGTGCTGCTGTCGTTCGGTTCGTCCCAGTGGCTGGTCTTCCCGCCACCGGGCTGGACATTGAAATGGTACGGCCAGTTTTTCTCCAATCCCGACTGGATGAGCGCGGCATTGACCAGCCTCAAGGTCGCGGTACTGACCACCGTCTGCGCTGTCGCCCTGGGCCTGCCGACCGCATTTGCCCTTGTACGTGGACGCTTCCCCGGCCGGGAAATGCTCTACGGCCTGTTCACCCTGCCGATGATCGTGCCACTGGTGATCATCGCAGTGGCGGTGTACGCGCTGTTTCTCAAACTCGGCTACACCGGCACGATGTTCGCGTTCGTGGTCAGCCACGTCATCGTCGCGCTGCCGTTCACCATCATTTCGATCATCAATTCGTTGAAGCTGTTCGACCAGTCCATTGAGGACGCTGCGGTGATCTGCGGCGCCTCACGCCTGCAAGCGGTGTTCAAGGTGACCTTCCCGGCGATCCGCCCAGGCATGGTCGCCGGTGCCCTGTTCGCGTTCCTGGTGTCGTGGGACGAGGTGGTGCTGAGCGTCATGATGGCCAGCCCGACCTTGCAAACCCTGCCAGTAAAGATGTGGACCACCCTGCGCCAGGACCTGACGCCTGTGATCGCCGTCGCTTCGACGCTGCTGATCGGCCTCTCGGTTTTGGTGATGGTGATCGCCGCCGCCCTGCGCCGGCGCAATGAAATCAGCGCCTGAGCGCCTAGGAGAACACGATGAGTGCCGTCAAAGACCCCGCACAACAGAACAACAAGACTCTGGTCAGCCTGCGCAACCTGAACAAGCACTACGGCGACTTTGCTGCCGTGGACGACATATCCCTGGACATCCAGGAGGGTGAATTCCTGACTTTTCTGGGCTCCAGCGGCTCGGGCAAAAGTACCACGCTGTCGATGCTGGCCGGGTTCGAGACCCCCAGCAGTGGCGAGATCCTGGTGGACGGCAAATCCCTGGTAAACGTTCCACCCCACAAACGCGACATCGGCATGGTGTTCCAACGGTATTCGCTGTTCCCGCATTTGTCGGTGCGTGACAACATTGCCTTCCCGCTGGCGATCCGCAAACTGGCCGCTGCTGAACGTGATCGTCGCGTCGACGCCATGCTCAAGCTGGTGCAGCTTGAGCAATTTGCCCACCGCCGCCCTTCGCAACTGTCCGGCGGCCAGCAGCAGCGCGTGGCGATTGCCCGGGCGCTGGTCTACGAACCACGCATTTTGTTGATGGACGAGCCTCTCGGCGCCTTGGACAAAAAGCTTCGCGAAGACCTGCAGGATGAACTGCGTCAGTTGCATCGTCGCCTGGGCATCACCATCGTCTACGTCACGCACGACCAGGAAGAAGCCATGCGCCTGTCCCAACGCATTGCCATCTTCAGCCACGGCAAGATCGTCGGCCTGGGCAGCGGCTACGACCTCTATCAGAACCCGCCGAATGCCTTTGTCGCCTCGTTTCTAGGCAATTCCAACTTTCTCAAGCTCAAGGCCCAGGGCAACGCGGTGGCGACGTTTGAAGACCAGTCCTTGTCTATTCGCCTGACCGCCGGTCTGCAAAGCGATCAGGCTGTATTGCTGATGGTGCGCCCGGAAAAAGCCTTGGCCCTGAGCGTCGAACAAGCCGCCCAGGAGCCCTTGGCGGCCGGCTGGAATGAGGTCTCGGCCAAGGTCGTCGAGGTGCTGTTTCTCGGTGAGAGCCAGACCTGCAGCGTGGTGACTTCGGGCGGCACTGCCATGACGGTCAAAGCGCTTTCCGCCGCCGGCATGCCCCTCAAGACCGGCGACCCGGTGCGCGTGCGCTGGGCCACGACCGATGCGTGCGTCTACACCCAATGGGCCGAAAGCGACCTCAACAAGGCCGCCGGGGCTCATTGAGGAACCGCGTCATAACCGAATTGCGTACGAGGACTGCTAAATGATCGATGCCAGCGTTTACAAACAAGTCATGGGCTCGTTTCCGTCCGGTGTGACAGTGATCACCACACTCGATGACGACGGGCACATCGTGGGCCTCACCGCCAGTGCCTTCAGCTCATTGTCGATGGAGCCGGCCCTGGTGCTGTTTTGCCCCAACTACAGCTCCGATTCCTATCCGGTGCTGATCAAGAACAAGCGCTTCGCCATTCACCTGCTCTCCGGTGGGCAACAGAACGAAGCCTACGCATTCGCCCGCAAAGGCAAGGACAAGGCCCAGGGCATCGAATGGACCCTGAGCGAGTTGGGTAACCCGCTGCTGAGCAACGCCACCGCCATCATCGAATGTGAACTGTGGCGCGAATACGAAGGCGGCGACCACGCCATTATGGTCGGGGCCGTGAAGAACCTGATCGTGCCGCAACACACACCAGGGCCGCTGGTTTACTGCCACGGCAAGATGGGCGCCCTGCCCGTCCTCGCCTGAACCGATCGCCAACCATAAGAGAAAGCGCCATGAAATTTTCCCTGTTCGTACACATGGAGCGCTGGGACGAAAGCGTCAGCCATCGCCAGTTGTTCGAAAACCTGAGCGAGCTGACCCTGATGGCCGAGGCCGGCGGTTTCAGCACCGTGTGGATCGGCGAGCACCACGCCATGGAGTACACCATCTCGCCAAGCCCGATGCCATTGCTGGCGTACCTGGCCGGCAAGACCACCACGATTCACCTGGGCGCAGGCACCATCATCGCGCCGTTCTGGCACCCGCTGCGGGTGGCCGGCGAATGTGCGCTGCTGGATGTGATCAGCAATGGCCGCATGGAAGTCGGTCTGGCCCGGGGCGCCTATCAAGTGGAATTCGACCGCATGGCGGGCGGCATGCCCGCCTCCTCCGGCGGTCAGGCTCTGCGGGAAATGGTCCCGGTGGTGCGTGCCCTGTGGCAAGGCGACTACGCCCATGACGGCGAAATCTGGAAATTCCCCACCTCCACCAGCGTGCCCAAGCCGATTCGCAAACCCCACCCACCGATGTGGATCGCCGCCCGCGACCCGGATTCCCACAACTTTGCCGTCGCCAATGGCTGCAACGTCATGGTTACGCCGCTGATGAAGGGTGATGAAGAAGTCCTGGACCTGAAGAACAAGTTCCAGGCTGCCCTGGACAACAACCCTGACGTGCCGCGTCCACAACTGATGGTGCTGCGTCACACCCACGTGCATGCCGCCGACGATCCCGAAGGCTGGAAAATCGGCGCCCAGGCAATCTCCAAGTTCTACCGCACCTTCGATGCCTGGTTCGGCAACAAGCAAGTTCCGGTCAACGGCTTTCTGGCACCAAGCCCGGAAGAAAAATTCGCCGAGCGTCCGGAGTTCCAGCTGGAGAACATTCGCAAGAACACCATGATCGGCACCCCGCAGCAGATCATCGAACGGATCAAGTATTACCAGGAACTGGGCGTGGATGAGTTCAGCTTCTGGTGCGACAACAGCCTGTCCCATGCCGAGAAGAAGAAGTCCCTGGAGCTGTTTATCCAGCAGGTGGTGCCGGCCTTCAATTGATATCCAACCCTGGAACCCCCGGGGTCAGTTCCACCGCCATCGCGAGCAGGCTCGCTCCCACAGGGGGGCTATGCCGTTCACATAATGAGTGAACACCCGCGGCCAATGTGGGAGCGAGCCTGCTCGCGATGGCGGCCTGACTGAGACAACGATGTCATATCTGCCAAATTCCCCCACTTCCCCGTCGCCGCCCCGCAAACCTCTGTTCAGCGCCGATAAACCCCAATAACTTAACCGTTCAACGGATCAACTCTGATTAAGGATGATGGGCGTGGGGAGTTATCGGTTGCTGCTGGCCATGCTCGTGGCGATTTCCCACATGGGCGTGATGTTCGTAGGCTTCAACCCCGGCGTTGTTGCCGTAGTGTCGTTTCTGATTATCAGCGGTTTTGTGATGACGCCCTTGATCGACAGGAGCTACAACGTCCCAGGGAAAATCGGCCTGTTCTACCTTGACCGATTGTTGAGACTTTACCCGCAGTTCCTTCTGTATTTCGTCCTCTCCTGCGCGGTGATTCATTTCCTGCTGCCGGGCACGCCACAGGCGGCGGCGCTGACAATCGAAAACATCGCCACCAGCCTGCCCATCGTGCCGCTGGGTTTCTATATGTTCGGCATCACTGTGCCGGAGATCCTGCCACCTGGCTGGTCTCTGGGGCTGGAGATGTGCTTTTACCTGCTGATCCCGTTTCTGATCCTTTATAAGGCCCGAGGCATTGCGTTCGCGGTGTCCGTAACGGTTTTCCTGGTCGCCTCGCTGGGCTACGTCAACACCGACATCTACGGCTACCGCCTACTGCCGGGCGTGTTGTTCATCTTCCTGTGCGGCAGCTACCTGTACCACGCCCAAACCAAAGGACTATGGGTCGCCTCCATCACCACAGTCGTGGCAGCGATAATGTTCCTGGCCATTGTTGTCGGGTTCATTCCCCGCCGCCCCTTCAGCGCAGAAGTAACCTTGGGCATAGTCTTGGGTGTGCCGGCGGTGCATGTGCTCAGCAGGCTCAAGCATCACTGGATGGATGAGTTTCTGGGGAATATCAGCTATGGCGTGTTCCTCAACCATTTTGTGGTGATGTACGTGTTGCGGGCGTTCTGGCCGGTTGAGTACAGCGCCCTGATGATTACACTGGTGCTGGTGTTGTCGCTGGCATTGAGTGGCTTGTCGTATTACTGCGTTGAGCGACCGGCGCTGAAGCTGCGCCACGCGTTGAGGGCGGGCGCTAAACGTGACATCACGCAGGTACCCGTTGGCCGCACACTGGCTTAGCCGCTGGCCCCGAATAAAAAAATGCCCGGAACTCGGTTCCGGGCATTTTTTGTTTTCAGTACAGCGCACTCAGAACGTCACGCTGGCACTCAGGCGGGCGGCACGCGGTTCGCCGACATTGACCTGCACTTCGCTGCCGGTGGAAGACGGGTAGTAGTGTTTATCGAACAGGTTGTCCACGTTCACCTGCAACGAGGTCTTGTGCCCCAATACCGGTGACTCCCAGCGCAGGAAGGCGTCGGCCACGGTGTAGCTGCTGAGCCAGAAACCGTTGGCGGCATTCGCGGCGCGCTCTCCAACATAACGCGCACCGGCGCCGGCGTGCCACGCGCCGAATTCAGCGGGCACGTTCAGATGGTGGGTCAGGTACAGGCTGGCGGTGTGCTTGGGTGCGTCGGGCAGGCGATGACCTTCGTTTTTCGGGTCATCCAATATCTCGGTATGGGTGTAGGCGTAAGTGCCTATCAAGTCCCAACGGTCGGCCAGGCGACCGGTGATGTCCAACTCCAGGCCTTGGGAGCCAACTTTGCCGGCGGCTTCGGAGACGTCGTCAACAGTGGTCACCACGTTCTTTTTAACGATGTCGAACAGGGCGAGGTTGATGTTCAAGCCTGGCAATGGATCGTACTTGGCGCCGATTTCATAGCTGCGGCCCTCTTCCGGTTTGAAGGTGGCAAGGTTTTTATCGACGGTATCGTTAGGCTTGAACGACCGGCTGTAGTTGCCATAAAGCGACAGTTCCTCGGTGGCTTTATAGACGAGGCCCAGGAATGGGACAAAGGCATCGCCGTTATCGTCACGAACGTGGACGCGCGTGAGCATGCCTTGGTCGGCGTATTGATCGTAATGCTGGTAACGGCCCCCAAAGACCAGGATCCAGCGGTCATCCAGATGCCAGTTGTCCTTGAGATACACCGAACTGGAAGTCAGCTTGTTGCTCAAGTTGCTTTGCGGCGCATTTACCGTGCTTGGCTCCCCCAGACCACCGTACACCGGTGCCGCAGGGTCAAAGCCTGATTGATAAGCTCCGCGATAGGTTTTGCCACGGAATTGATCGGACACCTGATTGTCGACACCGATCAACAGGTCATGACGCTGGCCGAACAGTTCCTGCTTGCCCATGAAATCCCAACTGGCGTAGCGGGTTTCATCGTCATAGTGCGCGCCGTTGGCGGCACGCTGGAAAACTCCGTTCGACAGCCGCGGCTGCGCAATCGAAAGACTATACCGATCATTGTTCCAGCCATAGGTCACGCGGGTCTTCCACGCTTCACTCAGCTCATACTCAAACCGCGCTGTCGCCGTTTCGCGAATCCCCACGCTTTTGGCCCAAGGCTCATCAAGGCGCTTGTTGTAGTCAATGTCGGCCGGATGCCCGTCGGTGAATACGGTGCCGCGGTCGAAGGGATTGGAATATTCGTTGTACTCATAACTGAGGTTCAACGAGGCCCGCTCACCCGTCCAGGCCAGGGACGGCGCCACCAGCGTGCTCTCGTTGACGCCATAGTTGCGCCAATAATCCTCATGCCCACGCTCGGCGATCAACCGATACGCCAGGCCGGTATCGCCCAACGGCCCGGTGGTATCCAGGGCCATGGTGCCGCCACCTTCGCTGTAGGCCGAGCCGCTCAGTGTGGTGCTCTGGGTGTATTCGGGTTTCTTGCTGATGATGTTGACCAGGCCGCCGGGCTCCAGCGCGCCGTATAACATCGAGGCCGGGCCCTTGAGCACTTCGACCCGCTCGGTGGTGGCGCTGAAGTTACGTCCCAGGTTCGAACGCACACCATCGCGCAGGATCGAGCCGTCATCGTTGGTGCCGAAACCGCGCTTGACCAGCGAATCCCGCGAACCGCCCAGGGTATTGCCCTGGCTGACGCCGCTGACAAATTTCATCGCATCGCCCAGCGAGCGCACCTGATAGTCCGCCAGGGTCTGCCGGGTCACCACGTTGATCGACTGCGCCTCTTCCTTGATCGGTACATCGCTTTTGCTCGCGGTGCTGGCTTGCGACGCCGTGTACCCTTCGTCCTGAGTGATGCGACTGCCCTGGATGTCCGTGGTTGGCAGTTCGAGAATGTCCTGCGCCCACAAAGGGCTTGCAATGAAACAGCAGGACAGCGTTGGCAACACGCGTTTAAAAAAGGCGTTGCGGGTAGCGAGAGGGGTGGAACGATTCAAGACGCAGCACTCACAGAGGGATGTTAATGAGAGAGAATATACTTTGAGAATGATTCCCAGTAAATATTTCTAACGCTTTCCCGCTTGACCCGCGCAAAAAAAAAGACGCCGGATCACTCCGGCGCCTTTGTTCGTTTCCCACCCCTGTTATCAGGGCTTACCGCACATCAATGATCGATGGCCGCACCCGCCCCCCTTGGAACCCGGATATCTTCCACCAGGTGCTGAATGTGCTCCGGTGGCGGCGCGGTAAAGCGTGACACCACCACCGCGGCTACGAAGTTGAAGAGCATCCCCAGGGTGCCGATGCCTTCGGGCGATACGCCCAGCCACCAGTGATCGGCAGTGTTCATCGCCGGATTGATGAATTTGAAGTAGACGATGTAGGTGAATGTAAACGTCAGCCCCACAATCATCCCGGCGATCGCGCCTTCGCGGTTCATGCGTTTGGAGAAGATCCCCATGACAATCACCGGGAAGAACGAGGACGCCGCCAGTCCAAAGGCGAACGCCACCACCTGGGCCACGAATGCCGGCGGGTAGATGCCGAACAACCCGGCGATCAGCACCGCCACGCCAGCGGCGATCCGGGCGGCCAGCAACTCTTGCTTTTCAGTGATCCTGGGCATGATGTTGCTTTTGAGCAGGTCATGGGAGACCGATGTGGAAATCACCAGCAGCAACCCCGCTGCCGTCGACAGCGCCGCCGCCAGGCCACCGGCGGCAATCAGGGCGATGACCCAGCCTGGCAACCCGGCAATCTCCGGGTTGGCCAGAACCATGATGTCGTTGTCGACATACAGTTCGTTGGCCACTGGTGAAACCTGGTTGCTCAGCAGCCGCTGCTCGTTCGCCCCGCGCTCACCCGTGAAACTCGGCGCGCCGACCAGGGCTGCCCCCGGGCCATACTGGATGATGCCGTCATTGTTTTTGTCCGCCCAGGCGATCAGCCCCGAATTTTCCCAGGTCTTGAACCAGGCTGGCGCTGTGGCGTAGCTGACGTTGGGGATCGAGGTCAGCAGATTGGTGCGCGCGAAAGCCGCCACGGCCGGTGCGGTGGTGTAGAGGATGGCGATGAACAGCAGTGCGTAACCTGCTGACTTGCGCGCATCACGCACTGTCGGGGTGGTGAAGAAACGCACGATCACATGAGGCAGGCCCGCAGTACCGACCATCAGCGCCATGGTGATGAAAAACACGTCGGTGGTCGATTTGGTGCCGTCGGTATAGGCCGTGAAACCCAGCTCCGCACCCAGCCCGTTGAGCCGCTCGATTACACTCTGGCCGGAGCCGGTGACCTCGCTGATGAAGCCCAGTTGCGGGACCGGATTACCGGTGATCATGATCGAGATGTAGATCGCCGGCACCATGTAGGCAAAAATCATCACGCAGTACTGCGCCACCTGCGTGTAGGTGATGCCCTTCATGCCGCCCAGTACGGAATAGAAGAACACAATGGCCATACCGATCATCACGCCGGTATTGATATCCACTTCCAGGTAACGGGAGAACACGATGCCCACACCGCGCATCTGCCCTGCCACATACGTGAAGGAAATGAAGATCACGCAGATCACAGCCACCACCCGCGCCGTCTGCGAGTAGTAACGCGCGCCGACGAACTCCGGGACGGTGAACTTGCCGAACTTGCGCAGATACGGCGCCAGACACATCGCCAGCAGCACATAGCCGCCGGTCCAGCCCATCAGGTAGACCGAGCCGTCATAGCCGGCGAAGGCGATGATCCCGGCCATGGAGATGAACGAAGCGGCCGACATCCAGTCGGCCCCTGTAGCCATGCCGTTGAGTACCGGGTGCACCCCTTTGCTGGCGACGTAGTACTCGCTGGTGGAGCCGGCGCGCGTCCAGATGGCAATGGCGATATAGAGCGCAAAGGACGCACCGACGAACAGGTAGATCAGGGTTTGGGTATCCATGCTCGTCGGCCTCAGTCTTCGTGGACGTCATATTTGCGATCGAGCTGATTCATCTTCCAGACATAGAAGAAGATCTCGAGCACAAAGACATAGATGGACCCCTGCTGGGCAAACCAGAATCCCAGGGGCGTACCGAAGAAGCTGATGGTGTTGAGCTGGTCAACCAGCAAAATGCCAAAGCCGAACGACACCAAGAACCAGATTGCCAGCAATACCAGCATCCAGCGTAGGTTCTCCGTCCAGTAGGCGCGCGCAGCCTGTTGCTTTTGAGTGGACATGGAAATCAACTCCCGTTGTTTTTATTGTTTTCCACTCAAACCGTAGCAGTCGCTGGGCAGAGCGCTAGTACGACTTTCGTCTACCTTCGCCACTCTGGATATTGACATCCGCGTTCCCTCACTTACTGGGACGGGTTAAAGATCGCGGAAACCGCCGCAGTGATATCAAATCGCCCATTTCCCTAAAGCTTTGCCGTGCGCGGTCGAATGTATGCAATCAAAGTGATTTTTTACCCGGGAGCAACGGATGCAGACGCTAAAGGCCTTGTACGAGTCTATCGAGATGCAGTTTTTCGATACGCTCACCAAAAAGCTGTCGAGCCTTTTCCTGCTGGTCGTGGTCAGTGGCTTGCTTTACTGGGTGGCAGTCAGTGCCCGCGCCGACATTGTGCTGCAGTTGCACACTGCGCAACTGGACCCCGCGCTGCTGGGGCAAGTCGAAGGCCGGCTCGACAGCCTCACCCATGCCCTGCTCTTCGGCGCGCTGCTGACGCTGTGCATGATCAGCTTCATGGTCTGGTACTTTCGCCACCTCATCGTGCGCCCCGTCACGGCCATGACCAAGGCGCTCGAGGAGATCGCCAGCGGCGAAGGCGACCTGTCCAAAGACCTGCCTCTGGTGACCCACGACGAAATCCGCGTGCTGGCCGACACTTGCAACCGCTTCCTGGCCAAGCAGCGGGAGATCATCAGTAATGTCCAGGCGCTGACCGTGCACATTGCGGTCGAATCGGCGCGTTCGTTGAAAAACATCAGCGACTCCAGCGACAGCGCTACTCACCAGGCCCGCTTCGCCAAGGAAGTGATGGACCAGAGCAACACCGCCGTAGGTCGCATCGAAGAAGTCTCGCGCCAGACTCAGGGCATTTCCAGCACCACTGCCCAGAACCTGAGCATGGCTCGCGACTCCTATGCAGAACTGCTGGAAGTGACGGGCAACATCAGTGAAATCTCCAGCAGCCTCAATGAATTCGCCACGCTGGTAGGCGCCCTGAACCAACGTTCTTCGAGCATCAAGTCCATCGTTGGGCTGATCCAGCAGATCTCTGCCCAAACCAACTTGCTGGCCCTCAACGCGGCCATCGAAGCCGCCCGGGCCGGTGAAAGCGGTCGGGGGTTTGCCGTGGTGGCCGATGAGGTGCGCACCTTGGCGCAGAATGTCAGCCGGGCTACCGACGACATCTCACGAAACATCGACGCCATGCTCGAAGAAGTCAGTTCCACACATGAACAGACCAACCAGATCAGCCACAGCGCCCGGGAAACCCAGAAAGTCGTGGAGCGTGCCTCGGGCCATTTCGAAAGCATGATCGGCGACTTCGAATCCACCAATGGCAAGTTGGCCGATATCGCGTCCCATATCCAGCTTTTCGCCGAATCCAACACGGGTATCAACGAACGGGTTACGCAGATCCATGCCGACAGCCAGTCGATTGACCAGCGCATGCAGCATTCGGCAACGGCTACCCGTGACTTGTCCGGTGTCGCTGAAAAGGTCCAGGCATTGTTGGGCCGGTTCGTGCTCGGCCATGGCAAGCTGGATGCCGCCATCACCCGGGCCAGCCAGTGCCGCGACGGCCTCCAGGTCCAATTGGAGGCGCTGCAGCAGGATGGCCTCAACCTGTTCGATCAGAACTACCAACTGATCCCCGGCACCGATCCCAAGCAATACATGACCAGCTACACCGAGCGTTTTGCCCAAGTCTGCCAGGAAGAATGCGACAAACTCACCCGCAGCACCCCGGGCGGCAAAGTCTCATTCATCGTCGACACCAAGGGTTATTGCCCAGTGAACAACAGCTGGGTTTCGAAACAACCGACCGGTGACCGCACCGTCGACCTGCCCGTGTGCCGCAACAAGCGCATCTTCAACGACCCGATCGGCCTGCGCGCGGCGGGCAACACCCAACGCTTCCTGCTCCAGACCTACCTGCGCGATACCGGGGAAATCATGACCGAGATCGACGTACCGTTCTTCTTCGGCGGCCGCCATTGGGGCAATTTGCGGGTCGGGTTCGATGCAGCGGTGCTGTTGGCAGAGTGATGCACTGCACCTGGTTCGGTGCTGATGCACATCCCGAGGCCACCCCAAAACAACGGTGGGAGCAAGCCTGCCCGCGAAAGCGGTAGATCAGCAAACATCAATGCTGCTGACCTGATGCCATCGCGAGCAGGCTCGCTCCCACAAGGGTTCTGTGGTGATGCAAATCCCGAGGCCGCCCCAAAACAACTGTGGGAGCGAGCCTGCTCGCGAAAGCGGTGGATCAGCAAACATCAATGCTGCTGACCTGATGCCATCGCGAGCAGGCTCGCTCCCACAAGGGGATCGGTGGTGTATGCAAATCCCGAGGCTGCCCCAAAATAACTGTGGGAGCGGGCTTGCTCGCGAAAGCGGTGGATCAGCAAACATCAATGCTGCTGACCTGATGCCATCGCGAGCAGGCTCGCTCCCACAAGGGGATCGGTGGTGTATGCAAATCCCGAGGCCACCCCAAAACAATTGTGGGAGCGAGCTTGCTCGCGATGGCGGTGGGTCAGTCAACATCATCGTAACTGACCCGACGCCATCGCGAGCAGGCTCGCTCCCACAGGGTTACCTCATCAACCTGAAATCAGTTGATCAACAGCACTTGGGTCCCGCCTTGCCACCGTATCGGGCTTCCTGGCGTTCGCGGAAGAACGCCTCGTAGTCCATCAACGGTTTGTCCGGGTGTTTGCTTTGCATGTGCTCGACGTAGTTGTCGTAGTCGGGCATGCCGACCATCAGGCGGGCGGCCTGACCGAGGTATTTACCGAGGCGACTCAAGTCATTGAACATCGTTGCAATCCTCGATTCAGGCGTCCGGCACGGCCTGGAAGGGGGCTTCTTTATCCGTGCGTTCCTTGTGACCCCAGGCGGCGATGCCGACCTTGAGCGCGTAGAACAGGATGCTGAAGACCACCAGCAGGAACAACACCGTCAGCGTTGCGTTGGTGTAAGCGTTGTACACCACGTGCTGCATCTGCTCGATGCTCTTGGCCGGGGCCAGGATCTGGCCGGCGGCCAGGGCATCGTTGTATTTGCGGGCCAGGGCCAGGAAGCCGATCGCCGGGTTGGCGTCGAACAGCTTGATCAGGCCCGCCGTGGTGGTGCAGATCAGCAGCCAGACCGCCGGCAGCATGGTCACCCAGACGTAGCGCTGGCGCTTCATCTTGATCAGTACCACGGTGCCGAGCATCAGGGCGATACCGGCCAGCATCTGGTTGGAGATACCGAACAGCGGCCACAAGGTGTTGATGCCGCCCAGCGGATCGATCACACCCTGATACAACAGGTAGCCCCACAGCGCCACACAGCCGGCGGTGGCGATCAGGTTGGCAACCCAGGATTCGGTCCGCTTGAGGGCCGGGACGAACGAGCCCAGCAGGTCCTGCAGCATGAAGCGCCCGGCACGGGTGCCGGCGTCTACCGCCGTGAGGATGAACAGCGCCTCGAACAGGATCGCGAAGTGGTACCAGAACGCCATGGTGTTCTCACCCGGCAACACCGAGTGCAGGATCTGCGCGATCCCCACCGCCAGCGTCGGCGCACCGCCGGCACGGGCCAGGATGGTGGTCTCGCCGATGTCATTGGCCACCGCCTGCAGCGCTTCGGGGGTGATTGCAAAGCCCCAACTGCTGACAGTCTGCGCCACGCTCACCACATCACCGCCGACGATCGCCGCCGGGCTGTTCATGGCGAAGTACACACCCGGCTCGATCACCGAAGCGGCGACCATTGCCATGATGGCCACGAACGACTCCATCAGCATGCCGCCGTAACCGATGTAGCGGGCGTTGACTTCGTTATCGAGCATCTTCGGCGTGGTGCCCGAAGAGATCAGCGCGTGGAAACCCGAGACCGCGCCACAGGCGATGGTGATGAACAGGAACGGGAACAATCCGCCCTTCCACACCGGGCCCGTGCCGTCGGTGAACTGGGTCAGTGCCGGCATTTTCAGCTCGGGCATGGTGACCAGGATGCCGATCGCCAGGGCGACGATGGTGCCGATCTTCAAGAAGGTGGACAGGTAGTCGCGCGGCGCCAGGATCAGCCAGATCGGCAACACCGCGGCAACAAAACCGTAGCCGATCAGCATCCAGGTGATTTGCACGCCGGTGAAGGTGAAGGCCTCGGCCCAGACCGGGTCTGCGGCCACTTGCCCGCCGAGCCAGATCGAACCCAGCAGCAACAGCACGCCGATGAGGGAGATTTCACCGATGCGGCCCGGGCGGATGTAGCGCATGTAGATGCCCATGAACATCGCGATCGGGATGGTCGCCATCACCGTGAAGATCCCCCACGGGCTCTCGGCCAGGGCCTTGACCACGATCAGCGCCAGCACCGCGAGGATGATGATCATGATCAGGAAGCAGCCGAACAGCGCGATGGTGCCGGGAACGCGGCCCATCTCTTCGCGGACCATGTCGCCCAGGGAGCGACCGTTACGACGGGTGGACAGGAACAGGACCATGAAGTCCTGCACGGCACCGGCCAGCACCACCCCGGCGATCAGCCAGAGCGTACCGGGCAGGTAGCCCATCTGCGCCGCCAGTACCGGCCCGACCAACGGCCCCGCACCGGCAATGGCCGCGAAATGGTGGCCGAACAGGATGTGTTTGTTGGTCGGGACATAGTCCAGGCCATCGTTGTTGAGCACGGCGGGGGTAGCCCGGCGCGCATCGAGTTGCATCACGTTATTGGCGATGAACAGGCTGTAGTAGCGGTAGGCGACCAGGTAGATGGCCACGGCTGCGACGACGATCCAGAGGGCGTTGATCGGTTCGCCGCGGCGCAAGGCCACGACACTCAACGCACAAGCTCCCAGAACAGCCACGGCAAACCAGGCAAGGTGTTTAACCAGACGGGTTGTCATTGCGTGTCTCCTGCCGATATCCAGTGGATTGCGGCGATTGTTTTTATAGTGTGCCCCGACTATTCGGAGCCGGCCCAATATCCGTGGAAGCCGTCAATAAATAAATCCGCAGTACTACGTACGGGCCATCTACGTAGTTCTACGTAGATTCTCGTGGAATCCCTCTGTGTGAGCCCATGCAAAGCCAATGCAGGCTAACGACTGTGGGAGCAAAGCTTGCTCGCGATAACGCTGGGTCTGTTGGCAACAGTCCAGGCTGATCCGTCGCGATCGCGAGCAAGCTTTGCTCCCACAGCGTTATGATGCCGACCATTCGCCTCCCCCCGTTGAGTCCGGACAGGAGTACACATGCTGCTCAAACACAAAATCGTCGCCTTGGGAATTCTGCCCCTGGTCCTGGCGATTGCCGTCATCTGCGCCTTGGTGATCTCGCTTAATCGCCAGTTGGGTGACCAACAGGCGCAACTGATCGAAGACAGCATCCTGGCCAGCAAGCGCGCGGAGCTGAAAAACTATGTCGAAATGGCGCAAAGCCTGATCGCCCCGCTGTATAACAACGGCCAGGGCGACGCACGCGCGCAGCAGCAGGTGCTGGAGGAGCTGCGCAAGCTCAGTTTCGGCATCAATGGCTATTTTTTCGTCTACGACCGCCAGGGGCGCAGCCTGATGCATGCCCGGCAGTCCGAACTGGTGGGCCAATACCTCTGGGACATGAAAGATCCCCAGGGGCTGCCGGTGATCCAGGCATTGCTCAAGAGCGCCGAATCCGGCGAAGGTTTCCAGCGCTACGCCTGGAACAAGCCCTCCTCCGGCCAGGTGACCGACAAGCTGGCCTATGTGGTGATGCTGGATCGCTGGGGTTGGATGCTCGGGACCGGGATTTACCTGGAGGATGTCGAGCGCGCCACCCAGCAAGCCCGCGCTGAAGTGGCCCAGGGCATCCACACCACCATGCAGGCCATCGCCGCCATTGCGCTGGTGGCGGTCCTGCTGGTGTTTGCCGGCGGCATGACCCTCAACGTCAGCGAACATCGCTTGGCCGACAAAAAGCTGCAACGATTGAACCAGCGCATCGTCAGCTTGCAGGAAGAGGAACGCGCGCGAGTTTCACGCGAGCTGCACGACGGCATCAGCCAATTACTGGTGTCGATAAAATTCCAGTTTGAACTGGCCAGTCACGTCCTCGAAAAGGGGCAGGAAAACGGCCTGGGCATCCTGAAGAACGCGACAGACCGGCTGGGGGAAGCCATTGGCGAGATCCGCAACATCTCCCACGACTTGCGCTCCTCCCTGCTCGACACCCTGGGCCTGTCCGCCGCCATCGGCCAGCTCGCGGCCGAATTTCAGCAACGCAGCGGGCTTGAAGTGTCGTACAAAAGCAACGAATTCGATTGCCGCCTGGAAAATGGAGCACCGGTTTCGCTGTTTCGCATTGCTCAGGAAGCCTTGACCAATATCGAGCGTCACGCCGGGGCGAAAAGTGTCGGCATCACCCTGTTCGGGTCCGGCCAGTCCTTGCGCCTGACGGTGGTGGACGACGGGATGGGTTTCAACGTACCGCAGGTCGAACGTGGCCACGCCGGCATCGGCCTGCGCAATATCCGTGAGCGGGTCGAGCATTTCGGCGGACGGCTGGAAATGACCTCGGTGCCGGGACGAAGCGAGCTGGATATCCTGCTGCCCATGAACATGATGGCGACACAAAGCTGATGCGCGCCCAACCTGACAAGAGCACCTGCCGATGAACCTGCCCTCTGTGATCCGCGTCGCGCTGGTCGATGATCATTCCCTGGTCCGCGATGGCATCAGGGCCCTGTTGTCCGTCATGCCCCAACTGGACGTGGTGGGCGAAGCCGAGAATGGTGCACAGGCCATCGAGATGGTCGGGCGCTGCCAACCGGACCTGTTGCTGATGGACATCAGTCTCAAGGACATGAACGGACTTGAACTGACCCGCCTGCTGGGCAAGCAATACCCCAACCTCAAGATCCTCATCCTGAGCATGTACGACAATTATGAGTATGTGAGTGAGTCCGTGCGCTGCGGCGCCAGTGGCTACGTGCTCAAGAATGCCCCTTCGCGGGAAATCATCGCGGCCATTGAAGCCATCATCAGCGGTGGCACCTTCTACAGTGCCGAGATCGCCCAACGGCTGGCCACCGACCCAACCACCGACAACGAGCTGACGCCGCGCGAGAGTCAGGTGTTGTACAAAATGGTCCAGGGGCTGAACAACAAGGAAATGGCCCGGGAACTGGACATCAGCGTGCGCACCGTCGAAACCCATCGCTTGAGCATCCGCCGCAAGCTCAACATCGACAAGCCGGCGGCCCTGGTGAAATACGCCATCGATCACGGGATCATTTCACGCTAGGAACCCGACTCGCGCTCGCGGCCTATGACTGAACCTCGGCGGGCCTATCGATCCGACCCGGAACTTCATCGGCCACCGTGCGATTGCGCCCGGTTCGCTTCGCCTGGTAAAGCAAGGTATCTACACGCTTGTAGAGATCCTGCCAGGTCTCCCTGGCGTCTAGACTGCCGACACCGAAGCTCGCCGTGACCGGCCCGACCGTATCGCGCGTGACAGGCGTACCGTTCTCGATAGCCGCCCGCAAGCGCTCGGCACATTCGTAAGCTTCCCGGGCATCGGTATCCGGCAGGAGCACAGCGAACTCTTCACCACCGAGACGCCCGACGATGTCCCGTTTGCGCGCCGAAGTGCGCAGCAGTTGGCCAACTTCGCGCAAGACGTTATCGCCCACGTCATGGCCATGGCTATCGTTGATGTTCTTGAAGTTGTCGATATCGCACAGTGCCAGCGCTGTCGTGCCGCGCGGGCTCTTCATCAGCAGCATCGACACCCGTTCTTCGAAGCCGCGCCGGTTCAAGACACCGGTCAACGGGTCAAAGTCGCGTTCGCGACGCAGGTCATCGATCACGTCAGCAATGGCCGCGGCGAGAATCACAAAGGCAAGTCCGATACCGAGCACCGCCAGGGACAACTGGAGCGCCTGCCAGAACACCGAGTTGGCGAAAGCGACCCGGTCCAGCGGCACCGACAGCCCGACAGTCAGCAGGGTCCGCGGAAAGAAATGCAACGCGAAGACCAGCAACACCCAGAACAGCGCCTTGTCAACGAGTCGCCCGCGTAACAGCGATCTGAGCTTGACCGCCGCCACAAGCAAAATCGCACCATAGCCGAAGTTCTGGATGTAGATGCGCGCAAGCAGGTTGCGGTCGATATAAAAGAACCAGGCCAGTGCCAGGGAAATGACGCATACCACGGCCACGTCCAGCCGCCAGCCGAGGCGTTTTTGCGAGCGCAGCAAAACGCCTTCGGCCACTGCCAGGACCGCCGAGGTATACAGCGCGCCGGACACAATGGCATTGGGCCCGACCCCGGGAGGCCAGCCGAAAAGCTGCGACGTGGCACCACACGCGAACAGGCCACAGCCACCAGCCAGGAGCAGCAGATAGTCGCGTTTTTTGTCGATAAACCAGGCGCAGACGAACGCAACCCCAAAGACCGACAGGATCCCTGGGACCATCAACATAAGCGTAATTCTGACGACTGATGCGTCCATCCGAAACGTGTTTCTCCCCTGACCCAAGTCTGCCATCGCCCATGATGACAGAGGCGAAGGCAGCACACCTGCGAAGTTTGAGGCGCCAATGACAGCCCGCCAACCTTTTCACTACACTGCCCTTCTTGTCCCCTCCCTTGCGAGACGTGCAATCCCTATGAAAAACATAACAAACACAATGACGTTCTGTGGCCTGCTGGCGTTCTGCGGCAGCGCCCTTGCCGAGCCAGTCCCTTCGCACCTTGATCAGGTCCTGCAGCGCGGCGAGCTGAAAGTGTGTACGACGGGCGACTACAAGCCTTACACCTACAAAGCCGAAACAGGTGAATACGAGGGGATCGACATTGACATGGCCCGTTCGCTGGCCGCCAGCCTAGGGGTCAAGGTTCAATGGGTGCAGACCAGCTGGAAAACCCTGATGCCGGACATGGTCGCCGGTAAATGCGATATCGGCATGGGTGGGATTTCCGTGACCCTGGAGCGTCAGAAAAAAGCCAACTTCAGCACCACCCTGGATGTGGATGGCAAAATCCCGCTGGTGCGTTGCGAGGACCAGGCGCGCTACCAGACCATCGAGCAGCTCAACCAGCCTTCGGTGCGCCTGGTGGAACCGGCCGGCGGCACCAACGAAGCTTTCGTCCGGGCGTTCCTGCCCAAAGGGCAACTCAAGTTCCACGACAACGTGACCATCTTCCAGGAGCTGCTGGACAAGCGGGCCGACGTGATGATCACCGATGCCTCGGAAGCGCTCTATCAGCAGAAACTCAAACCCGGTCTTTGCGCCGTCAACCCCAGCCGCTACTTGCAGTATGGCGAGAAGGCCTACCTGCTGCCACGGGACGACATCACCTGGAAAATGTACGTCGATCAGTGGCTGCACCTGAGCAAGGCAAATGGCAGCTACCAGAAGGTCATCAGCCAGTGGCTGGCGGTGCCCCAGCAACAGTGACAATGCCTGCGCCGCACACGACTCACTCACCCAGGGTTTGTGTGCGGCCCCTGGAACTGGCATGTTGGTCTCTCAATTGATCAGCCACGAGGTTCCATGCAGATCGAGTTACTGGAAATCAGCGAGCACCTGCATCGTTTTCCCCCTTTCGATGCCCTGCCCCAGCAAACCCTGGAGGCCATAGCCCAGCGCGTCGAAGTCAGCTACTTCAAGGCCGGCAGCGATATTCTCGAGGCAGGCTCCATCGTCCACGACCTGCATTATGTGCGCAGTGGTGCAGTCGAGATCTACCGGCGTAACGGCCAGTTGTACAACCGTCTGGTGGAAGGCGATATCTTTGGTCAGGCCAGCCTGCTGCGCAGCAACAAAGTGCGTTTTCCGGCGCGGGCCCTTGAAGACAGCCTGATCTATTTCATCCCGGCGGATGTGTTTGCCCAGCTGTGCGAGCAACATGACAGCTTCGCCGACTTTGTCGAGGCCGAAGGACACTCCAGGCTCAAATCCGCCGTCGAGGCCCAGGGCCGCGCCAGCGAACTGATCCAATTGAAATCTCGCGCGCTGATTTCCCGGGACCTGGTCTGGGTCACCCCGCACACCAGCGTTCACGAAGCAGCACGGTTGATGTCCCAGGAAAGCGTTTCCTGCGTCGTCGTCCTGGAACCTGCCGGGCATCACCCGGAAAAAATGCTCGGCATCGTCACCGACCGCGACCTGCGCACCCGGGTAGTGGCCGCCAACCGCAGCGGCGATACCTGCATCGGTGAAGTGATGTCGACCGATCCGGTGGTCATCCAGGCCGACGACTCGTTGTTCGAAGCCATGTTGTGCATGCTTCGCAGCAACATCCACCACCTGCCGGTGGTGCACAAGGGGCGCACGCTGGGGTTGATCAACCTGTCGGACATCATCCGGCACGAGTCCCAGAGCAGCCTGTACCTGGTCAACAGCATCTCCAACCAGACCTCTGTCGAGGGCTTGCGCTCATTGTTGCGAGATCTGCGCGGCACCTACATTCGCATGGTGCGCGACGGTGCGACGGCTCACATGATCGGCAGCGCCATCTCGGGCATTGGCCGCGCCTTCACCCAGCGGTTGCTCGAATTGGCCGAGCGGGAACTGGGGCCGCCGCCGGTTCCGTACTGCTTCATGGTGCTGGGATCGATGGCGCGGGACGAACAACTGCTGGTAACCGACCAGGACAACGCCCTGGTGCTGGATGATCGTTTCGACCCGGCCCTGCACGACGAATACTTCAAAAGCCTGGCCACCTTCGTCAGCGACGGCCTGGCAGAGTGCGGCTACAGCTACTGCAAGGGCGGCATCATGGCCACCAACGCGCAATGGCGGCAGCCGTTGCGAGTATGGCGCGAGTATTTCAGCCAGTGGATCGAGAAGCCCAATGCCGCCACCCTGCTCAACAGTTGCATCTTCTTTGACCTGGACGGGGTCTATGGGCAACTGGAAATGGTCAACGAACTCAAGGTGCTCTGCGCTGAAAAATCCAGGGTGACCCCCGCCTTCCTGGCGGCGATGGCCCGGAATGCCTTGAACCGCACGCCCCCCTTGGGTTTCTTTCGCACCTTCGTAATGGAAACCGACGGCAAGCAAAAACAGATCATCAACCTCAAGGGCCGTGGCACGGCGCCATTGACCGATCTGATCCGTATCCACGCCCTGGCCTGCGGGACCACGGCGCAGAATTCCTTTGATCGTCTCGAAGCCATCAGCACCACACAGCTCGTGCAACCGCAGGCCATTGAGCATCTACGCTACGCCTTGGAGTTCCTGTCGATGGTGCGCATCCGACACCAGGTCGATGCCATCGAACAGGGCCAGAAACCGGATAACTACATCGAGCCGGAGCGCTTTTCCACCACCGAGCGGCACAACCTCAAGGAAGCGTTTCAGGTATTGAGCAATGCGCAGAAATTCCTGCGATTCCGCTACCCCGGTCACGCTCGGCCATCCCGATGAACAATCCGAAGGGGCAAGAAACGCAGGATTGGGCGGCACGTTTCAAACGTCTGGAACAGCAAGCTCGGCACCCGCTGCTGCAACGCTTCTACCAACAGGGTGTCATCGATGCCGGGACTGCACTGGAGCAGGTGGAACTGCTGGCCATGGACCTTGAAACCACCGGTCTGAACGCGCGCACCGACAGTATCGTCAGCATCGGCCTGCTGCCGTTCACCCTCAGGCGCATACGCTGCGGTGAAGCCCTGTACTGGGTGATCAAGCCCTCGCAGCTCAGTCATGAGTCGGTGACGTTTCACCACATCACGCACTCCGACATCCGTCATGCTCCCCGATTGCCGGACGTCATGGAGAAAGTGCTGGAAGCCATGGCAGGGAAGATCATGGTGGTGCATTACCGGGCAATCGAACGCAACTTCCTGGATCAGGCGTTACGCAATCACCTTGGGGAGGGCCTGCAATTTCCGGTGATTGACACGATGCAGCTGGAAGCGCGGCAGGTGCGCGGTCAGCGGCGTTGGCTGGACCGGCTGTTACGCCGTCCACCCGAGTCCATCCGGTTGGCGGACAGTCGCTTGCGCTACCACCTGCCGCCCTATCACGCCCATCATGCCTTGACCGATGCCCTGGCGACGGCCGAGCTGTTGCAAGCGCAAATAGCCACTCACTACAGCCCGTCCGTCCCTATCGGCCAGCTGTGGGATTAAAAGGTCAAGTGCGCGGTTCCGACATCAATCCCTTGACCAGGGAAATACAGCCCAGCAGCAGGACAATGGCAAACGGTAAGCCGGTGGAAACCGCCATGGCTTGCAACGCGATCAAACCGCCACCCAACAACAGCGCAATAGCGATCACACCTTCGATGATGGCCCAGAACACCCGCTGTGGAACGGGCGCATCGACCTTGCCGCCAGCGGTGATGGTGTCGATGACCAGCGAACCGGAGTCCGAAGAGGTGATGAAAAACACGATCACCAGCACGATACCGAGCAGTGACGTGACCTCCTTGAGCGGAAGCCCTTCGAGCATGGCAAACAGCTTGAGCTCCAACACCGCATCCTTGACCCCACTCAGCCCCTGGAGGGTGGCCTGGTCGATGGCTGTCCCGCCAAAGGTGGTCATCCACAATACCGACACCAGCGAAGGCACCAACAGCACCGAGATCAGGAACTCGCGAACGGTACGGCCGCGACTGACGCGGGCAATGAACATCCCCACAAACGGCGACCAGCTGATCCACCAGGCCCAGTAGAACGCCGTCCAGCCTTGGGTGAATTCAGTGTCTGTGCGACCGAAGGGGTTGGACAACGCCGGCAGGTACTCGGCGTAGGTCACCAGATTCTTGAAGAAGCCGGTGAGGATCGCCAGGGTTGGTCCCACCACGATAATGAACAAAAGCAACAACAGGGCCAGGCCCATGTTGATTTCGGAGAGCAGCTTGACGCCCTTCTCCAACCCGGCGAGCACCGACCACAGGGCAATCAGGGTGATGCCGATGATCAGCACGACTTTGCTCACGCTGGTCGATTGAATGCCAAACAGGTGTTCAATCCCCGCAGCGGCCTGCTCGGCACCGATGCCCAGCGAAGTCGCCAGCCCGAACAGGGTGGCGAATACCGCCAGGATGTCGATGATATGGCCGGGCCATCCCCAGACGCGCTCACCCAGCAGCGGGTAGAAGATCGAGCGTATCGACAGCGGCAAGCCTTTGTTGAAGGAGAACAGGGCCAGGGACAACGCGACGATGGCGTAGATGGCCCAAGGGTGCAGACCCCAGTGGAAAATGGTCGCGGCCATGGCCAGGTCGGCGGAGGCTTTCACATCGCCCGCCGCACCACCCAAAGGCGCCCAGTCGGTACGTGCCCCGCTGGCGTCGAGTGTGACCCCCCCATAGAGGCAGCGTAATGGGACATGGGTTCTGCCACACCGTAGAACATCAGGCCGATGCCCATCCCGGCGGCGAACAACATGGAGAACCAGCCCACATAGGTGTGGTCCGGCGTGGCATCCTGACCGCCCAATCGAACCTTGCCCAAGGGCGAGACGATCAGCGCCAGACACAGCACTACGAAGATGTTGGCCACGCTCATGAAGAACCAGGCCAGATGCTTGGTCAACCAACTGCGCATGGCGCTGAAAAGCGGTTCGACTTCATTCTGCAGTGCAAGTGTCACGATGACGAACAGCAGAATGGTCGCCGCGGAGATGATGAAAACTTTGCCGTGGATATCCAGAGAGAAAGAGAACTGACCTCGGATATTGTCTTGCCCGATCACGTAGTCGGTGTCGATGAGATTGGCTTTGCCGCTGGGGGCTGGTATCCCCTCTGTGCCGGTTGACTGGGGTTGTCCTGATAGATCGTCTACAGGGTTTTTTCCCACGAGAACCTCCTTTTGTTATCCGCGCGCTTGGGCGCGCATGGTCTGATAAGCCCCGCTGTTCCTATGGTAAAAACGAGATGTGTGCGCATGTATCTTAACAAGCTTATGGGCCAGTCTGGGACATTGCGGCCGTTCAAGCGTTCCCCGGCTGGGAAAATGGCCCGTGCGCGAGCCCTCAGGGGACCGGCATCACGGCTGGGAAAAGCCTGAATCGCAAAGAAAAAAAGGCGCCGGGATTGCCCCGGCGCCCTTTGATCAGCCTGTGTGTCGCTCAGCTCACTGCGCGGCGCGTACCTTGGCAATTTCGTCGTACATCATCTTCACCAGATTGGCATCCAGGGACTTGGCGAACTTGTCGATCACCGGTTGCACACGCTCGCGAAAGCGATCTTTCTCGGCCGGGGTGATCTCGTTCACGGTCATCGCGCCGGCCAGCGTAGCTTTGGCCTTGTCCATGCTCGCGGCAGTGACTTCCCGCTGGTACTTCTGCGCCTCGGCGGCGGCCTGGCGGATCAGGTTTTTTTCATCGTCATTCAGACGGTTCCAGGTTTTCTGGCTGATGATCAGCGACTGGGGATTGAAGATGTGGCCGGTCACCGACAGGTACTTCTGCACCTCGAAGAACTTGTTGCCCTCAATCACCGTGAAGGGGTTCTCCTGGCCGTCGATGGTGTGCTGCTCAAGGCCAGTGTAGACCTCGGGAAACGCCATCGGCACCGGGTTAGCGCCCAGGGCGGTAAAGGTTTCCAGGTAGATCGGTGACTGGATCACGCGAATCTTCAAGCCCTGCATGTCTTCAAGCTTGGCCACTGGATGCTTGCTGTTGGTCAGGTTGCGGAAACCCAGGTCCCAGTAGCCCAGGCCAACCAGCCCTTTGCTGTCCAATTGCGCCGCCAGTTTCTGGCCGACCGGCCCGTCGATCACCGCGTGGGCTTCTTCGGCGTTGTTGAACAGGAAGGGGAAATCGAGCATCGCGAAATCCGCTGCCTGGGCGGCCAGGATGCCGGAGTTGAGCACGGTGATGTCCAGCGTACCGCCCTGCAGGGCCGAGACCGTCTGCACGTCACCACCCAGGGTTCCGCCGGGGAACAGACGGACCTTGAGCTTGCCGCCGCTCTTCTCGCTCAGCAGGTCGGCGAACTTCTGTGCGCCTTGCCCTTGGGGGTGCTCCTTGACGTTCTGGAACGCAAATCGCAGGGTACGCTCGCGGATCTCGTCCGCGTGGCTGACCACGCTGCCCAGCAGCAGCCCCGTTGCACATGCCCCGGCCAACAAGGTTTTCATCAGTTGTCCCATGTCACTCTCCGATCATTATTGTTTTAAAAGTCGAGCTACTACCGCTTGCACCGGCGTCAACCGGTGAAGAATTTCAAAGGTCCCAGAACCAGTTGCGGAAACAGGACCAGAAGGAACAGCACCGCCAGTTGCGCGAGCAGGAACGGCCACACGCCACGAACGATCTCTTCGATATTGAGTTTCGAAACCCCGCTCACCACATTGAGCACGGTACCCACCGGTGGCGTAATCAGGCCGATGGCAGTGTTGATGAGAAACAGCACGCCGAAATAAACCGGATCGATACCCGCCTGGGTCACCGCTGGCATCAGCACCGGGGTGAGGATGAGGATGGTGGGCGTCATGTCCATGACCGTACCGACCATGATGATCAACAGCATGATCACCACCAGAAGCAAGGTCGGGCTGTCCATGAACGGTTCGAGCACTGCCGCCAACTGGCCCGGCAAGTCGGCAATGGTCACCAGCCACGAGGAGACCATGGCCGCCGCCACCAGGAGCATCACCACCGAGGTGGTCTTGGCCGAGGACAGGATCACTTCGTACAGCTGGCTGACTTTCATTTCCCGGTAGATGACCAAGGACACAAACAACGAATAGACCGCTGCGACCACCGCCGCTTCCGTCGGGGTGAAAATGCCGAACTTGAGACCCAGGATGATGATCAGCGGCAGGCCCATGGCCCAACTGCCCTCGACCAGGGCCCGCATCACTTCGGCCCGCGAGCGCTTGGGCGGTGTCTGCACATGCTCGCTGCGGGAGATGAACCACCAGGCGATGGCCAGGGCGACACCGAGCATCAGACCCGGCACGATCCCGGCCAAAAACAGCTTGGAAATCGATACCCCGGACGCCACGCCAAACACAATGAAGCCAATGCTCGGCGGAATGACCGGGGCAATGATGCCTCCGGCGGCAATCAAGCCGGCCGAACGCGCCCGGTTGTGCCCCGCCAGCACCATCATCGGCACCAGCAAGGCCGCCAGCGCCGCCGCGTCGGCCACCGCCGACCCCGAAAGCGATGCCAACAGGCAGGACGCGATGATCGCCACGTAACCCAGGCCGCCACGTTTGTGTCCCACCAGCGCCATGGCGATGTTGACGATGCGTTTGGACAGGCCGCCGGAGTTCATCACTTCGCCGGCCAGCATGAAGAACGGCACAGCCATCAACGGAAAACTGTCGGCACCGTTAAGCAGGTTCTGGGCGATGATTTGTGCGTCAAACAGATCCAGATAAAACATCAACGCCACACTGACCACCAGCAAGGCAAAGGCAATGGGAATGCCCAGCGCCATGCTGCCTATCAATGACCCGAGGAAAATAACCAGTGTCATGGGCGGGTACTCTTGATGGGGTTATGGGCGATCACTTCGGCGGCGTCGTTGTCCTTGACCATGACCATTTCGTCATCCCTGAGCTTGCCGAACAGCGCCAGGTAGAGCTCATAGACCAGGATGGCGGCGGCGCTGGCGCCGAACACCAGGCCGGCAGCGTAGAACACTGCCATCGACATACCCGAGGCTGGCGCGACCACATCCAGGTTGATAACCGCCTGCTGCCAACTGCCGCTGAAGATCAGCCAGCAGATGTACAACATCATCAGGTGCCCGATGACCAGGCAGAGGCGCTTGCCGGCCGGAGGCAGGCGTTTGACCAGACTGTCGAGCCCCAGATGGGCACGGTCCTTGAGCGCCACCAAGGCGCCGAGAAAAATCATCCAGACGAAGAACCAGCGCGACAGTTCCTCCGAGACGCTGATGCCTGAGTTGAAGGCATAACGCAGCACCACATTGCCGAACACCAGCACGATCATTGCGACCATGCACAGCACAATCAGCAGTTTGAGCAGTTTGAAATACAGATCGACGACCTTTGTCATCTTGAAGACCTCCCGGACTTGTCGAGCACCGGCATCTCGCAACCGGCGCGATAGGACCGCAACGATGGGCGGGGAGCTATCGGGTCAGGACACAGCGACTGAGCGTTGTTCCGGGGCCGGAGCAACGAAGCGAGGGATAGGGGCTGAGCGCTTGCAGACGGGTACGCATGGGGGTTCCTCAATTTTTTATTATGGTCTTGGTCAAGCTGAACAAGAGGTGTGCACCTAAAATGTACCAACCGGTTAGTTCGGTCAATCACCTTGGCGGGAGGCCCACACAAAGCGTGCGATTATCGGATAAGCGTGTGGACCGGCTTATCCGGTATTTTTGGTGTTCGACACCGTGCCCAATGCGTTTTTTATTTATCAACAGACAACTTTAATTATGAACTAGCGCCATACAAAACTGTTCAACTCCGCTGATCTGAAAATCCAATAATAAAATTGAACCTTATTTAACCTCTGCACTTCACCGGCAACCCGCCAACTCGATAATACTTCCAACCTCGACAACAAACAGGCGTCATTTCAATGACAAACATCCAGGCACCTTTATATAAAGCGGCGCCAGAAATAAGACCTCGATAGACTTGGCGTGATCAAGATGCCCTTTCCAGCACTCAGTAAATCACGAAAAAACCTTATTATTCAAAATCTTACACTATTTTAATTTCAGAATAAGAGCGCAACTTTCCAACCTCCCCCCAACCCTTCTTAGTCAAAACAACAAAATACCTTTCAAATAAAACTTTGCGCCCGTGTTCTTTGGTGTTATTACTTCGCCGCTCCAAACTGCAATAGGCCATTACGCAACTTTTCCGCGTGCGTAACGCGCCTGCCTGATATTTGGATCCCACTTAATTCAACTTGCTTGTTTACTCAGACGCATGATCGCGCTTGGGCGAACGGCTGTGCAGCGCAGCAAACTGCGCGAGGAAGGGCGTCATCGCTACTCATCAGTCACGGATCAGGATTCTTTCGATCTTCGGTACCCGTCCGGAAGCCATCAAGATGGCACCTTTGGTCAAGGCCCTCGCCGCCGAACCGGGCATTGAGTCGCTGATCTGTGTCACCGGCCAGCATCAGAGCATGCTTGAGCAGGTGCTGGACCTGTTCGATCTCAAGGCGCATTTCACCCTCAACGTGATGACGCCGCACCAGACGCTCAACTCGCTGACGGCTGCGTTGTACGGCGCAATCGACCCGGTACTGGAACAGACCCGGCCGGATCGGGTGCTGGTCCATGGCGACACCACCTCGGCCATGGTGGCTTCGATGGCCTCCTTTCATCGACGCATTCCCGTGGGGCATGTGGAAGCCGGGCTGCGCACCGGCGATATCTACAGCCTATGGCCGGAAGAAATGAACCGTCGTTGCATCGACCTCAGCGCCGACCTGCTGTTTGCCCCCACCGCACAATCTCGCGATAACCTGCTGGACGAACGTCTGCAGGGCCGCTGCCTGGTGACCGGCAATACCGTCATCGATGCGTTGCAGATGACCGCCCGGCGCATCGAGCAGGATGCACAACTGCGACAAACACTGGACCAACAGTTCCCGTTCCTGCAAACCGGACGCAAGCTGCTGCTGGTCACCGGCCACCGCCGGGAGAACTTTGGCGAAGGCTTCCTGGACATCTGCAAGGCCTTGCGTCACTTGGCCCAGCGTCCCGACATCCAGATCGTCTACCCGGTGCATCTCAATCCCAGCGTACTGGGCCCGGTGACCGAACAACTGGGTGACCTGCTCAACGTGCACCTGATCAAGCCCCTGGATTACCTGGCGTTCGTGCGCCTGATGCAACACGCCCACGTCATCCTCACGGACTCCGGTGGTGTGCAGGAAGAAGCGCCGTCCCTGGGCAAACCGGTGCTGGTGATGCGCGACGTCACCGAACGCCCCGAAGCCGTAGCTGCGGGCACGGTGCGTCTGGTCGGCACCTCCCCGGCCTCGATCATTGCCGGCGTGGACGCACTGTTCGACGACAAGGCCCTGTGGCGCCGCGCGTCTCAGGCAGCCAACCCCTATGGTGATGGCAAGGCCAGCCAGCGCATCGTCGATACCCTGATGGGGCGCCCGATGGACGAATTTCTCGTGGGCCAGTCGCAATTGCCCCAAGGCTGGGCTCACCCACCGATGTACGCGCCACGCCAGTTGCTCGCCTCCTAATCGCTGCTCCCCCTTATCAGAATCGAGATTTACCTGAATGAAGCCTTCCGTTGCCATCTCTACGGGTGCGCTCAGCGCCCTTGCCTGTGGCCTGAGCCTGCTTGCGCTCATGCCAACCTTTGCCTTGGCTGCCGATAGCCCGCTTACCCAGGCAATCCATCGGCTCAACGCCGATACCCGCCAGGAGCGCGAAGTCCGCTTGAGCGACCTGGGCATCAGTGCGCCGATCCTGCTGGGCGCCAGCGATTCCCGACGGGAACTGTATCTACCCGTGCCGGCCGGGGTTGCCCTCAATGAGGCGACCCTGCAACTGGACGCCAGCTATCTCAATGGCGAAGGGGGCCGCAACACCCTGCTGCTGTCGCTCGATGGCTATCCGGTGCGCGCCGAAGGACTCAGCGAACCTCAGGGCAGTGCCAGCGCCACACTGGGCGTCGACAAGGCTGCGCGCGACAACGGCCTGGTGCGGCTGGGCATTGCCTGGTCTTCGGTGGTCTCCCGGCCGTTGTGCGAAGACGACCGGGTCATCGGCAACGTGCTGCGCATCCAGCCCGACACACGCCTGAACTACAGCTACGACGCCAGCCAACTGCAGGATGTCGGTGCCGCCTGGACGGCATTGCCTGCTCAACCCGGGATCCTGGTTGCACCCGGTTCGTTGTCCGCCGACAGCTATGACGCGGCCTGGCGATTGGGCGTGGCCCTGGAGCGAATGGGCAAGCACAGCCGCATCTTGCCGTTCCCTGCCGTACAAGACAGTGTGGATTTGAGCGCTCTGCGCATCCCGGCCGAACTGTTGAGCCTCCCGGCCTTCGCCAGCCTCAACGCGAAGGGCCAGCATCGCCTGGCCAACCCGGCAGAGATCGGCGCGCTGCTGATGCTGGGGCAAACCCCGAATGTACAGGCCGATCTGGCCATCAACGACCCGCAATTGCTCCAGGCCATCAATCAGTCCCTGGATGCGTTGCAGAGTCAGGTCCAAAGCGTCGACCCAACGGCGGCCAGTGCATTGACCCAATGGCGCGCACAACACGTCAACGCAGCCACGGCAGGCGCCGGTCCAGACGATGTGCGCCTGGCGCTGCTGGGTACTCGCCCGGTCCTGATGATCGCCCCGCACGCCACCGGCAAAGCCCTGTCGCTGCTTGGTTCAGCGTGGAACAAACTGGCGCGCAGCCGTCAGTTGACCGTCAGCCAAGCGCAAACGCCTTTGAGCAACGATGGCCGCGTGGCCCTGTCGCGACTGGGCGGCGCACCTGGCACCTATGACGTGGCCTCCCGATTCGACTGGAGCACTTCGTTCCCCTTGGGCAGCGTGGCGTATGACGGTCGCTTGCCGGTGACAGCCGTGGTGGACCTGTCCGCAGCACCGGGGGCTTCACACACCCCGCCCGTGGCCTCGCTGTTTTTTAACGATTTCCTGATCGGGGCCCAGCAGTTGACCACCGATGGTCAGTCACAACGCATCCAGGCCCATATCCCCAGCTATGCCCTGGGTTCAAAAAACGTATTGCGCGTCTCGTTCCAGCGCCAGCCTGTCAGCGATCGCTGCCTGGAAACACCCCAGGCCTTCCCGGTAGCGGTGCTGCCGAGCAGCCATATCGTGCTGGAAAAAATCGCCCTGGACGACGGTTTCTCCGGCATGGCCGCGCGCTTCGCCGTGGCGACCCAGATCCTCGTTCCCCAGGCATACCTCGACCAACCGGCCGCCAGTCTGGCCCGGGTGATCTCGGTGGCCGATGCCGCCGGTGTTTCACCGTTGCGCGCGCAGTTGAACGTCAGCTCCGATCCCAAAGCCGTGGTCAGCCCGGACAAAGCCTTCCTGGCGTTCGAGTTGCCGCTTGAGGACAGCAAGGAATCGGTCCTGGTCGATGAACAGGGACGTCTGCGCATCAACCATGAAGATCACTTGCTGCTGGATGTGCAGCCTCTCAACCAACTGGCTTCGCTACAAGTGGTGCAAGCCTCGGGACAGCATGGCCTGGTGTATCGGACCTTGGGCAGCCAAGCGCCCGACTTCGCCCAGCCGATTGTGCTGACCCGTGGCGATGTGGCGATTCTCGGCGACAGCGGCGCGGTGACGATCATCGACAGCAAGGACCCCAGCGGCAGTCGGTTGCTCGGCCGTGAAGAACCCAAAGGGCTGGATGCCTGGCGTAAACCCTCGCTGCTCTGGCTGATCCCTGGCGCCATTGTGTTGTTCCTCCTCCTGTTGCTGGCTGGCCGTAGCGCCCGTCGCAATCGCCAGTAACGGTACCCTTCGATGACGTCGCTTTATTGGCCCTATTGGCTGGCCCACTACTACAACTACCTGGAAGCGGCGACCATCGTCGTCGCGGTGGTGATCCTGATCTCCAGCCTGGACGACCTGATCATTGACCTGTGGTACTGGTCTCGCCGCCTGTACCGCAAGCTCACCGCGGACCGAAAATACCGGTCGCTGACCGTCGACCAACTGCTGGCCCGGGACGAACAGCCCCTGGCGATCATGGTGCCGGCCTGGCTGGAATACGACGTCATCGCACCGATGATCGAGAACATGGTCTCGACGCTTGATTACCAGAACTACGTGGTCTTCGTCGGCACCTATGTCAACGACCAGCGCACCATCGACGAAGTCGAGCGGATGCGCCGGCGCTACAAGCAACTGCACCGCGTGGAAGTGCCCCATGCCGGACCGACCTGCAAGGCCGACTGCCTGAACTGGGTGATCCAGGCGATCTTCCTGCACGAGAAAACCCATGGCATGACCTTCGCCGGGGTGGTGTTGCACGACAGCGAAGACGTGCTGCATCCATTGGAATTGCGGCTGTTCAACTACCTGCTGCCGCGCAAGGACATGATCCAGTTGCCCGTGGTGTCGCTGGAGCGCAACTGGTACGAATGGGTGGCGGGCGTCTACATGGACGAGTTCGCCGAATGGCACGGCAAGGACCTGGTGGTGCGTGAAAGCATGACCGACACCGTGCCCTCGGCCGGCGTCGGCACCTGTTTCTCCCATCGCGCGTTGCGGGTACTAGCCGGCGAAACCGAAAACCAGCCGTTCAACACCGACAGCCTCACCGAGGACTACGACGTCGGCGCGCGACTGGCCAAGGTCGGCATGAACGCCATCTTCGTGCGTTTCCCGGTGCAGTTTCGGGTGCTGCGCAAATCCTGGTTCCGCAAGCCCTACGAATCGACCCTGACAATGCCACTGTGCGTGCGCGAGTTCTTCCCGGACACCTTCCGCACGGCGTTCCGACAAAAGGCCCGCTGGACCCTGGGCATCGGCCTGCAAGGCTGGGAACAGATGGGCTGGAGCGGCTCGTTGGCCAACCGCTACCTGCTGTTTCGCGACCGCAAGGGCGTGGTGACAGCGTTCGTCAGCATCATCGCCTACGTGATTCTGGTACAACTGCTGGGCTTGATCATTCTGCGCAACAGCGGCTGGTGGGACGTCACCTTCCCAACGCCCTTTGAAACCAACGACCTGATCAAATACCTGCTGGTGGCCAACGGCATTGCCCTGCTCTGGCGGATCCTGCACCGATGTTATTTCACCACCGTGCTGTACGGCTGGCAGCATGGCTTGCTATCGATCCCGCGCATGCTGGTGGGTAACTTCGTCAACTTCATGGCCGCGTCCAGAGCCTGGCGGATGTTCCTGGTGGGCAAGGTGATGAATCGCAAACTGGTCTGGGACAAGACCATGCACGACTTCCCTTCCACCGACCTGGTGGCCATCGCGCCCCGCCGCCTGGGCAGCGTGTTGCTGTCCTGGCAGGCCATTACCGACACCCACCTGCAGAGTGCCCTGGACCAGCAACAATCACGCAACATGCCCCTGGGGCGCATTTTGCTCAACAACGGCTGGCTGGATGACGAAACCCTGGCCGAAGCCATCGCGTTCCAGAATGACCTGCCCCGGGTCTTCGACGTGGCGCAAAAAGCCGCCGCCTCCACCTCGTCATTGACCGGCGAGTTTGCCCTGCGCTGGCGGGTCATTCCCCTGGGCCGCAACGCTGACGGCTGCGAACAGATCGCTGTTGCCAACCCCCTGTCCGACGAAGGCCTGCAACAGATCGCCGCCGAACTGGGCAGCGAGCCGGTGCAACTGATTGCCAGGGAAAGTGAAATTCTCGCGCTGCTGCGCCAATTGCCGGAACGCAACGGCCACGCCGTACCGAATGCCAGTGCACCGCTGCTGGGCGACTTGCTGATCGAAATGGGCCTGCTCGATCGCGATCAGTTCAGCCGCGCCATGTTGCAGTATCGACCGCAGCACCACGGTCGGATCGGCGATTACCTGGTCGACAGCGGCGTGCTGCCCCGGGCCACTATCGAACAGGTGGCGGCGCGTCAGCACAGCGTCTACCCCATGGAGCTTCCGGCATGAACCGCGCCCTTCTGACCCTCTTGGCCACGGGGCTGAGCCTGATACCGGCCCTGGCTGCTGCCGAAACCTTGCCGCTGCCGTTGTCCGGCCCGGCCTACACCGCCGCCAACCAAGCCTACAGCGCCTACGAGCGCAAGGACTACGACCTGGCCATCGCCAAGGCGCGCGAGGCCCTGCGCCTGCGCGCCGACGTGACGCGTCTGCACACCCTGATCGCCATGGCCGAACGTGACAAGAAACGGCGCGACCAGCCCCGGACCGCCGCTTCGTCCGCCGTGGCCGCGGCACCGGGTTTCATGGCCGCCACCCAAGGGTACAGGGCCTATGATCGCGAACGGTTCGGTCTGGCCGCGCAATCGGCTCGCAAGGCGATTGCCCAGGCTCCCCATCGCCGGGAGTACCGGCTGTTGCTGATCGACGCCTTGCAGCGCCAGCATCTTCTGGTCGAAGCCGACCAGGCTGTGGGCGATGCGCTCGGGGTCTTCGCCAACGATGACGCGCTCCTGATGCGTCGAACGGCGATTCGTCGCCAACTGGCGGCGCCGCTGGCGGTCCAGGGCTACCGTGCCTTGCAGCAAGGCGATGCGGTGCTGGCCGTGGACAAGGCTCGCCAAGCCGTGGCTTGGGCTCCGGAAATCGCCGCCAACCAGCAATTGCTCAACAGCGCGCTGCTGACGGCCGAGGATCGCGACGCACCGATTCTCGAGTGCCAGGAAAGTACCTTCGGCCTGACGTGCGCCACCCGACCGGAGAACACCGAAGGACAGGCACCGGTCAGTGATTTGCAGCTGGCCTATGATTCAGTCCGGGCCGGTGACGACGAGGCGGCCCACGCCGCGTTCCGCAGGGCCGATGCCAGCACCCGGCTCGCCCCGGCAGCGGCTCAGGATGCAGCTTACAACGCCATGCGCGTTCATGAAGACGACGAAGCGGTGGCGTATTTCAAGCGCGTCATCGATGCCCAGGCAACCGCTGAGTCGCCCATGTCTGCACAACAGCTGTTCGATACCCGTCGTGCCGTGGGCGACATTTCACGCACCATGGGCTTGACCAGCACCACCAGCTATCGCGGCAACAGTTCCAGTGGCCTGAGCGCTGCTCCGGGCACCAGCAACAGCGGCAGCCAAAGCAATGATCAACTGCAGAACAGCACTGAGCTGTCCTGGCGGCCGCTCGGGTATCGCAATGCACGTTTCGTCGAACTCTACGGGCGCGTCACCGACACCCTGTGGAGCAAGAACAGCGACTCGGACACCGGTGCGGATGCCTTGCAAGGGGCGCTGGGGGTTAGGATCAAACCCTTCAGCTCCATCAACATCATGGCCGCCTTTGAACGCACCTTTCCCCTGGGCTCCTCGAACGTCGAAGGCGACTGGCTGGCGCGCCTGGGCTACGGTTCGAGTATCGGCACCGACCTGCGGGTCGATGCGCCCAGTTGGTGGACCTCGCAGCTGTACGCCGAAGTCGGTCGATACATCAACGACTCGCGCAATTATTTCAACAGCGAATGGCAAGTGGGACGCAGCTACGCCATCGGCGGTACCGGCTCGCGCTGGGTGACCTTCCCCCATGTCGTGGCGGCGGTGGACTACGACTCCAAGATGAAAAGCGGCGCCGACGGTGACTTCTCGTCCGGCAACGCCGGCGGGATCGGCGTGGGCAACAACGTACGCTACTGGTTCCGCGAAGACGCCTACAACGCCCCGCGCTCCTATGTGGATTTTTCCCTGCAGTACAGGGCCAGGGTATTTGGCGAGGAACGCGCCAAAGGCGTGTTCGCTCGCTTGACCTACTCCTATTGAGGCCGTTGATGTGATGTGCAATTGCAAGAAGACGCTCGCTTGAAAATCTTCGGCCATATCATCAGTCGCACGGCTGTGGCGGCGCTCTCGCTGGCCACGGCCCTCGGCGCAGGCACAGGGACGTATTACATGATGAACCAGGAGGTTGCACCGAACATCGTTGGCATCGTCTGGCAGCCAGACAACCAGACCGTGGGCATCAAAGGCAACTGGGAAAAGCTGGGGGTGCGCGAGCTGCTGGTGCAATGGACGGTGGTGGATGACCAGGCCTTCGTGCCCGGCACCGGCCTGCCCAGCGTGCCGCTGCTGCCTGACTGGGCGCGCATCGCCAAGGCGCCCTGGGCCCAGGATGTCATCCTCGGGCTGGCCGGCCATTTCAGTGAAAACCGCTCCAGGGACAACATCGAGCAACTGGCCACGGTGTCGGAGCGCATTGCGCAACTGCCGACGCCACTGCACGTGACTGGGTGGTACTTTCCGGCCGAGGTCGATCCCAGCTGGTCTCGCGCCAAGGAACTGCCCGCCTTGCTGGCCAAGCTGCCGCGCCCGTTGTGGATCAGCGTCTACGACGGCGCCAACATCGGCCCCGCCGCCACTGCCGACTGGCTCAAGCAATGGTTGCCGGACGATATTGGCGTGTTCTTCCAGGATGGCGTCGGCGTCTACGCCCGCACCGCCCCGGTGGCCCGGGACTACGCCGACACCCTGCGTGACCGGCTCGGGAAGGATCGCGTGCGGATCATCGTCGAAGCCTTCCGCCCCAAGTTCGGCGGCGGCTTTCGCTCGGCCACGGTTGCCGAACTCACACCCCAACTGGCCGCCTATGCCGGCTATCCGCTGTACCTGTTCGACGGCCCCCATTATCTGACGCCTGAGTTGGTGGAGCAGCTGGAGCAATCCTTGGCCAAGCCGTGATCATGGCTCGAGGCCTTCGTCCTGGCCTGGCCCCATAGATTTGTATCGCTGTGTATATGAACGGCGAGTTGATACGAAATCGCTGACTTCGAGCCTTGCCGACACACAACGTCGATACACCTTCGCGTTTAACTGTGATCACCGGACAGCAGCACACCCGTTGCCACCGGCCCACTCAATCAAGCGCAAGGAGAATCACCATGTTCACTTTCTCGAAAGTTTCGTCCCTGGCAATCGCTCTGACACTGATGGGCGGGCTCGGCCTGTCGAACATCGCTTCGGCCACGGCCATGAGTGCAGCGGCGAAGGGTCAGGCTGCACAGTTGGTGGTTGAAGGCGGCTCCGATCGTCTGAGCCAGAACCGCGTAGCCGAGGGTGGCTCCGATCATCTGCTTCAGAACCGCGTGGCTGAAGGTGGCTCCGATCGTCTGCTTCAAAACCGCGTGGCTGAAGGTGGCGCTGATCGTCTTCAGGAACTGCGCGAACGCAACGCTTAAGCGTTGCCGATAGCCGTGCCGAGTTTGGATCGAAGTCTCAGCGCAATGGATTATTCGGGGTGAGGGAGCTTGCCCTCTCACCCCGAATGTTTGCCTGGCTCACGGCTTGATGTTCTTCAGCTCGTTGAGCAGCGCCAACAGTTGCTGCATCTTTTCTTCACCAAACTGTTCTTCGATGCGGCGATAGTTGCTTTCCATCCCCTCACTCATCGACACGAAGCACTGCTGCCCACGCTCGGTCAGCCCTACGAAAACCCGACGCTGATCCTGGCTCGACTTCTGCCGACGCACCAGCCCATCACGCTCCAGACGGCTGAGCACACCGGTCATGCTGGGTTTGAGGATGCAGGCCTGATGAGCGAGCTGGTGGCTCTCCAGCTCTCCTTGCTGATGCAGGATACGGATCACCCGCCATTGTTGTTCCGTAAGATCATGCTGGTTCAGCGCCGGGCGGAAAAAAGCCATGGCCGCTTCGCGCGCTTGCAACAGGGTCAGTGTCAATGAAGGTCTGGGGTTGGCCATGTTCGGACTGTTTGGATGGACGAGCTGGCAGCTTAGTGTCGCGGACAAGCGGCTGCAAGAAACAACTCCGCGCACTGGACGGCTGCATGACGCCGGTGGTGAGTGCTCCACCAGCAACGACGCTCAACGCAACCCCGATTGCCGCTGGCGATACTCCCCTGGTGTGAGCCGGGCGTAGCGCTGGAAGAAACGACTGAAATACGCCGGGTCCTTGAACCCGAGCTGGTAGCAGATTTCATTGGCTGAACTGCCGGTAAACAACAGCAACCGCTTGGCCTCCTGCATCAGCCGTTCCATGATCAGCTGCTTGGAAGGCAGGTCGGCGATCCGTCGGCACACATCGTTGAGCCGCGCCTCGGTGACGCCGATGCCCTCGGCGTAGCGCGACAACGGCCAATGTTGCAGATAGTGAGCTTCGATCAGCTCATTGAAGCGGTGGAAAATCTTCAGGTCCTCATGCCGGGCCGGTCGTGCCTGCAGAGAATTGGAACACAGGCGCAGCAGACTGATCATGATCAGCCGCGTCAAACCGTCCAGCGCCGCGCTGCGCCCCGGCCGCTCGGCACAGACCTCCTCGCTCAGCACCTCGAACAGGTACTCCAGTCGCCGCACCTCCCCCGCCTGTTCCGGCCCCAACTGCGCCAACGCAACGCAGGCCGCCGGCATTTGCACACCCGCCGGCGCCAGGCTCGGATCAGCGTCGATCAACTGCCACACCAATTGCTGACGAACGGTCAACACATGCCCGTCACTGTCGGCTTCGGTCACAAAAGAATGGGGAATGGTGGGTGGCGTAAGGAAAAACATAGGCCCGGATTCGACGTATTGCTGGTCGTCCAGATACACCCGTACGGCGCCGCTTTTCACGTAGTGAACCTGAAAGAAACGGTCATGCCGATGCACCGGCATATTGCGACCGAAGAAACCCGCCAGGTTGGCAAGCCGATCGTAGTGAACCTCGGCATCGCTGTAACGCTGGTCGTACACCTGGCCAATGTTGATGTTGGGGATTGGCTGACGGTCAGTCATCACGCATTTCTCGTTTTTTTATTCTGATTCAGGCAGCGGCTTGGATTCATCCTGCGCCGATTTCCCGAGGGCAACCAGTGTCCGGTGATTCTGCCACGCTTGACGATAGTTAACATCTTAATTATAACTGTTAATACATTAACAATATCTGCAGAGCCCTCATCTCTGCCGCTGCCAGGAGACAAGCATGAGCCGTGCCCTGCATGACGTCGCGACCGGCACCCTGTTTGGGGTTGCACTGAACTATCAGGGGCTGCTGAAGCAGCGCCTCGCCGAGTTCGAGCAACCGCCTTACCAGAAGCCGCCGGTCAAACCGGTGTTGTTCATCAAGACACCCAACACCCGCAACCGGCACGACGCCGACGTGGTTCACCCGGGTCACGGCCAGCGGCTGCAACCGGGGCCCGCGCTTGGCGTGGTGATGGGCAAGTCGGCCAGTCGTGTCAGCGCCGCCGAAGCACTGGACTACGTCGCCGGCTATACCGTGGTCAATGAATTCAGCCTGCCGGAAGACAGCTATTACCGCCCCGCCGTCAAGGCCAAGTGCCGGGACGGCTTCTGTGCCATCGGGCCTGAACTGGTGCCCACGGCCAACGTTGCCGACCCCCATAGCCTGACAATCAGGCTGTACGTCAACGGCGAGGTGCGCCAGCACAACAACACGGCCAATTTCGTTCGCAACATTCCCCAATTGATCGCCGAGATCAGCGAGTTCATGACGTTGCATGCCGGCGACGTTCTGATCACTGGCACGCCCGAGGGCCGGGTTGATGTCGTGCCTGGCGATCGCGTCGAAGTGGAGATCAGCGGCCTGGGCCGCCTCGTCAATAGCGTTGTGGCCGAGCACACAGGAGCACGTTCATGAAACACGCGCGCATTGGTTTTGAAGGCCAGGTCCACACGGTCACCGTTGAAGCTCACAACGCCGTTCGCCTGGCCGACGGTCGGCTGCTGGCCGAGGATCAGGTCCAGTGGTTGCCGCCGGCCACCGGCAGCATGTTCGCCCTGGGCCTGAACTACGCCGATCACGCCGCCGAACTGGCGTTCAAGCCGCCAACCGAACCGTTGGCGTTCATCAAATCCCCGGGCACCTACACCGGCCACAACCAGATGACCTGGCGCCCCGACAACGTCGCCTACATGCACTACGAGTGCGAGCTGGTGGCGGTCATCGGCAAAGCCGCGCGCAACGTCAAGCGCGAGGACGCGCTGGGTTACCTGGCCGGTTACACCGTGTGCAACGACTATGCGATCCGCGACTACCTGGAAAACTACTACCGCCCCAACCTGCGGGTGAAAAACCGTGATGCCACCACACCTGTCGGCCCGTGGATGGTCGATGTGGCCGATGTACCGGACCCCGGCAACCTGAAATTGCGTACCTGGATCAACGGCGAACTGCGCCAGGAAGGCTCGACCCGCGACATGATTTTCGACATCCCCTACCTGATCGAATACCTGTCCAGCTTCATGACCCTGCAACCCGGCGACATGATCGCCACCGGCACGCCCGAAGGCCTGGCGGACGTGGTGCCCGGTGATGAAGTGGTGGTGGAAGTGGAAGGCGTCGGCCGCCTGGTCAATCGAATTGTCAGCGAAGCCGAGTTCTTCGCATCCCGTAAAGAGGCGTGAGCAGCATGATCAAGCACTGGATCAACGGCCGTGAGGTCGAAAGCAAAGATGTGTTCGTCAACTACAACCCGGCCACCGGTGAAGCCATTGGCGAAGTTGCCAGCGGCGGCGCCGAAGAAGTTGCCCAGGCCGTGGCCGCGGCCAAGGACGCTTTCCCGAAGTGGGCCAACACGCCGGCCAAGGAGCGCGCCCGACTGATGCGCAAGCTCGGTGAACTGATCGAGCAGAACGTGCCGAAACTGGCCGAACTGGAAACCCTCGACACTGGCTTGCCGATTCATCAGACCAAGAACGTGCTGATCCCGCGCGCCTCCCACAACTTCGACTTTTTCGCCGAAGTCTGCACGCGGATGGACGGCCACACCTATCCGGTCGACGACCAGATGCTTAACTACACCTTGTACCAACCAGTCGGTGTCTGTGCATTGGTCTCGCCCTGGAACGTGCCGTTCATGACTGCAACGTGGAAGACCGCGCCGTGCCTGGCGCTGGGCAACACCGCCGTGCTGAAAATGTCCGAGCTGTCGCCGCTGACCGCGAACGAGCTGGGGCGCCTGGCGGTGGAAGCCGGCATTCCCAACGGCGTGTTGAACGTGATCCAGGGTTACGGTGCCACGGCCGGCGACGCGTTGGTGCGGCATCCGGATGTGCGGGCGATTTCCTTCACAGGCGGCACCGCCACCGGCAAGAAGATCATGCAGACCGCCGGGCTGAAGAAGTACTCGATGGAACTGGGCGGCAAGTCGCCGGTGCTGATTTTCGAAGACGCCGACCTTGAACGGGCCCTCGACGCAGCGCTGTTCACCATCTTCTCGCTCAATGGCGAACGTTGCACCGCCGGCAGCCGGATCTTCATCCAGGAAAGCGTCTACCCGCAGTTCGTCGCCGAATTCGCCGCCCGGGCCAAACGCCTGATCGTCGGTGATCCGCAAGACCCGAAAACCCAGGTCGGCTCGATGATCACCCAGGCCCACTACGACAAGGTCACCGGCTACATCAAGATCGGCCTCGAAGAAGGCGCCACGCTCCTGGCCGGCGGTCTGGAGCGCCCGGCCAACCTGCCGGCGCACTTGAGTCGCGGCCAGTTCATCCAGCCGACAGTGTTCGCCGACGTGGACAACAACATGCGCATCGCCCAGGAAGAAATCTTCGGCCCAGTGGTGTGCCTGATCCCGTTCAAGGACGAAGCACAAGCCTTGCAACTGGCCAACGAGACTGACTATGGGCTGGCCTCGTACATCTGGACCCAGGACATCGGCAAGGCCCATCGCCTGGCCCATGGCATCGAGGCCGGCATGGTGTTCATCAACAGCCAGAACGTGCGCGACCTGCGCCAGCCTTTCGGCGGCGTGAAGGGTTCCGGAACCGGCCGCGAAGGTGGACAGTACAGCTTTGAAGTCTTCGCCGAGATCAAGAACGTCTGCATCTCCATGGGCGGGCATCACATTCCGCGCTGGGGGGCATGATCACAGACAAATCGGGTGATTAACCTTGTGGCGAGGGGATTTATCCCCGCTGGGCTGCGCAGCAGCCCTACACCCGACGACTCGGTGTGTCAGGCCTATTGAGGGGCCGCTCCGCGCCCCAGCGGGGATAAATCCCCTCGCCACAAGTGCAGTGATCCACCCAGAGCATCAAGACCCGATTCACCCGTTATCCGAGATTCAACAAGAACAATTTTTCAGGAGAATCATCATGGGCGAAGTCGTCCTGGCTGCGAAAATCTGCCACGTTCCCTCGATGTACCTGTCGGAGCTGCCGGGCAAACACCACGGCTGCCGCGCAGCGGCCATTGCCGGCCATAAGGAAATCGGTCGCCGCGCCCGTGAACTGGGCGCCGACACCGCCGTGGTGTTTGACGTGCACTGGCTGGTCAACAGCGCCTACCACGTCAACAGTGGCGCGCACTTCAAAGGCATCTACACCAGCAACGAGTTGCCGCACTTCATCAAGAACATGGAGTACGAATACTCCGGCGCTCCGGAACTGGGCGAATTGATCGCCGCCGAGGCCAATGCCGCCGACGTGCGCACCCTGGCCCACAACATCCCGAGCCTGGAGCTGGAATACGGCACGCTGGTGCCCATGCGCTACATGCACATGGATGTTCCGCAAGACCAGAAATTCGACGTGGTGTCGGTTGCCGCCTGGTGCGCCTGGCACCGTCTGCAAGACAGCTTCACCTTCGGTGCCGCCGTGCGCCGGGCCATCGAAAAAAGTGATCGCAAGGTGCTGGTGCTGGCTTCCGGCTCGCTGTCGCACCGCTTTTCCGATGATCGCAATGCCGAAGCCAACATCCACAACTGGACGCGCGAGTTCGACAAACAGGTCGACCTGCATGTCGTGGAGCTGTGGCGCCAGGGTCGCTGGAAAGAGTTCTGCGCCATGCTGCCCGATTACGCCGAGCACTGTTTCGGTGAGGGCAAGATGCATGACACCGCCATGCTTCTGGGGCTGCTCGGTGGGCCGGACTATGCCAAACCCGCCGAAATCATCACCGAACCTTTCGGCAGTTCCGGTACGGGCCAGATCAACGCCATTTTTCCAGTTTGAGCCACAGCGGCAGCCGACCACCCTCGACTTGCCGCTTGAAGCTTGCCACTCACAGCTGCCGACGCAGGAGGCCTCCATGCCCCACTTCATTGCCGAATACACCGACAACATCGAACAACAGGCCGATCTGCCCGGCCTGTTTGAAAAGGTTCACACCCTGCTGGGTGACAGCGGTGTGTTTCCCCTGGGTGGTATCCGCAGCCGTGGTGTGCGCCTGGATACCTGGCGCATGGCCGACGGCAAGCACGACTATGCCTTCGTCCACATGACCTTGAAGGTCGGCCATGGCCGTGACCTGGCTACCCGCCAGAAAGTGGCGCAAAAGCTCTTTGAAGTGATCACGGCGCACTTCGCCGAACTCCAGGCCCAGCGCTTGCTGGCGCTGTCGTTCGAGATGATCGAGCTGCACGAACAGCTCAACTTCAAGGCCAACAACGTTCACGCCTTCCTCAACGCCCAGGCCCATTAAACCCGCCTGCCCGTTCGCCCTTCGGCCTCTCTGACAAAAAGTACAAAATCATGAGCACAGCCAATACCGCCGACACTGCCGGCACAATCGCCCACGACCGCACCCATGCCACCGTCACCTGGCGACTGATGCCATTGCTGTTGGTCTGCTACCTTTTCGCCCACCTGGACCGCATCAACATTGGCTTTGCCAAGATGCAGATGAGCGCCGACCTGCAGTTCAGCGACACGGTCTATGGCTTCGGCGCGGGCCTGTTCTTCATCGCCTACGCGCTGTTCGGCGTGCCGAGCAACATCGCCCTGGACCGGGTCGGCCCGCGCCGCTGGATCGCCACGCTGATGGTGGTCTGGGGGGCTTTGTCCACCGGCATGTTCCTGATCGAAAGCGCCGCTGGGTTCTACGTGTTGCGCTTTCTGCTGGGGGTGGCCGAAGCCGGGTTCTTCCCGGGCATTCTGGTCTTTCTCAACCGTTGGTACCCGGCACGACGCCGCGCCCAGGTGACCGCGCTGTTTGCCATTGCCGTGCCGATGGCCGGCGTGATTGGCGGGCCCTTGTCGGGCGGCATCCTTGAACACTTTCATGACTTCGGTGGCCTGCGCGGCTGGCAGTGGATGTTCGTCATCGAAGGGCTGCCGGTGATTCTGCTCGGCCTGGTGGTGCTCAAGTGCCTGCCGGACAGTTTCGAGACGGTCAACTGGCTGACACCGCAAGCCAAACAGCAATTGCGCGCGCAACTGAGCGTTGAAGAACAACGCAAATCCATCACCTCGTTCTCGGCGATTCTCAACAACCCGCAGGTCTGGTTGCTGGTGGCGGTGTATTTCGCCGTGATGCTGGCGGTGAACACCCTGGCTTTCTGGATGCCCACGTTGATTCACGGCGCCGGAATCGGCAGTGACGGTCAGGTTGGATTGCTCAGCGCCGTGCCGTATCTGGCCGGCTGCTTTTTCATGATCGGCTGCGGCCGTTCGTCAGACCGCCATCGCGAACGGCGCTGGCACCTCTGCGTACCGCTGCTGATGGCGGCGGCAGGCATTGCCATCGCCGGTCTCTCACCCACCAGCCCAACCCTGGTACTGGGTGGCCTGATCATCGCGGGTATGGGTGCCAGTGCAGCGTTGCCGATGTTCTGGCAACTGCCACCGGCCTTCCTGTCCAACAGCACCCAGGCCGCCGGCATCGCACTGATCAGCTCCTTCGGCAGCATTGCCTCATTCCTGGCGCCCTATCTGATCGGCTGGATGCGCGACACCACCCAGAGCGCCAGCCTGGCCCTTTATGTGCTGGCGCTGCTCATCACCGTGGGGGGCCTGCTGGTGCTTCGCACCCAGGCCGCCATCGTCAACCCTCAATAAGAGATGCTCTTCATGCTCGATCAAAACCTCATCCAGCAGGCCGCCGCCCGCCTCGACCACGCAGAACGTTCGCGCGAACAGGTGCGGCAGTTTTCCCTCGACCATCCGCATATCACCCTGGACGACGCTTACGCCATCCAGCGCGCCTGGGTTGCGCAAAAGATCAAGGACGGCCGCAAGCTGGTCGGCCACAAGATCGGCCTGACCTCCCGGGCCATGCAGGTCTCGTCGAACATCACTGAGCCGGACTATGGTGCCCTGCTCGATGACATGTTCTTCGACGAGGGCACCGACATCCCGTTCGAGCGCTTCATCGTGCCCCGGGTAGAAGTGGAACTGGCGTTCATCCTCGGCAAGCCGTTGAAAGGCCCGAACGTGACGGTATTCGACGTGCTGGACGCCACCGAATGGGTGATCCCGGCACTGGAAATCATTGATGCCCGCATCCAGCAGATCGATCCACAAAGCAAGGCCACCCGCAAAGTCTTCGACACCATCTCCGACAATGCCGCCAACGCCGGCGTGGTCATGGGCGGGCGCGCGGTGCGCCCCACTGAAATCGACCTGCGCAAGGTGCCTGCGGTGCTCTACCGCAACGGCGTGATCGAGGAATCCGGCGTCTCGGCAGCGGTGCTCAATCACCCGGCCAAAGGCGTGGCCTGGCTGGCGAACAAACTGGCGGCCTACGACGTCACCCTGCAGCCGGGGCAGATCATTCTCGGCGGCTCCTTCACCCGTCCCGTGGCGGCCAACCCGGGGGATACCTTCCATGTCGACTACGACATGCTCGGTTCCATCGCTTGCCGTTTCGTCTGATCGGAGACTGACTCATGGACATGCCCATCAATACCTTCAAGCAACGGCTGCGCAGCGGTGAGGCGCAGATTGGCCTGTGGCTGGGCCTGGCCGACGCCTACTGTGCGGAACTGGCGGCCAACGCCGGCTTCGACTGGTTGCTGATCGACGGCGAACACGCGCCCAATGATGTGCGCGGGATGCTCGGCCAGCTCCAGGCCGTGGCCCCCTACCCCAGCCAACCGGTGATCCGCCCGGTGGTCGGCGACACCGCATTGATCAAGCAGGTGCTCGACATCGGTGTGCAAACCTTGCTGGTGCCGATGGTCGAAAGCGCCGGCCAGGCTCGCGAACTGGTGCGCGCCATTCATTACCCGCCTCAAGGCGTCCGAGGCGTCGGCAGTGCGCTGGCCCGTGCATCACGCTGGAACAGTATTGCCGGTTACCTCGATAAGGCCGACGAACAGATGTGCCTGCTGGTGCAGATCGAAAGCCGCGAGGGCCTGGCCAACCTGGATGCCATCGCCGCAGTGGAAGGTGTTGACGGGGTCTTCATAGGTCCGGCGGACCTGAGCGCGTCCATGGGTTTTCGTGGCAATCCCGGGCATCCGACCGTGCAAGCCGCCATCGAGGACGCCATCGCCCGCATCCGCCAGGCCGGCAAAGCGGCCGGGATTCTCAGCGCCGATGAAAAGCTCGCCCGGCGTTATATCGAGCTGGGCGCTGCGTTTGTCGCGGTGGGGGTGGATACAACCGTGTTGATGCGCGGTTTGCAAAGCCTTGCGGCGACGTTCAAAGACACACCAAAACCTGCGACGGGTGGTGTGTACTGACCCTGCCGAATACCCTGTGGTGAGGGGCCAGTGGGAGCAAAGCTTGCTCGCGAAACACGCACCTCGGTTTCTGAGAGACCGCGGTGCCTTCATCGCGGGCAAGCCTTGCTCCCACAGACGTTAACCAACCCGGGATCTCAACGCCTGATCGCTTTCAGGTCATTGAGCAACTCCAGCAACGTCTGCAACTTCTGCTCCCCCAACTTGCCCTGCAAACGCTGGTAATTCTCTTCCATGCTCTGGCTCATCGAATCGAAGCTCGCCTGCCCCTGCGGCGCCAGGCGCACCAGCACCCGCCGCTGATCCTGTTCGGCCTTGCGCCGTTCCACCATGCCCGCCGCTTCCATGCGCGTCAGCACGCCGGTCATGCTCGGTTTGAGAATGCAGGCCAGTTCAGCCAGGCGATTGATCTCCAGCTCGTCGTGCTGGCTGAGGATACGGATGACTCGCCATTGCTGTTCGGTCAAACCGTGCTGGTTGAGGGAGGGACGGAAAAAACCCATGGCCGCTTCACGGGCCTGTAGAAGGGTGAGGGTCAAGGATTGGCGCGGTTTGGGCATAGGTGAGTTCGCGAGGGAATTTAGTTAATGAGTTAACTAAATCTTAACAGCTTCGGCGCCAAGTTACCTTGGGGCGAAGGGATTTCTCTCCTCGCCACAAGGCTGATTGTCGCGCCTGAACCCCTGTAACAACTCAAGCGCCTTTGATGACGCCTTTGAGCACGGCCTTGAAATGCTCCACCTGTTGCTCGCTGAACTGGCCGAATACCTTGTCCTGCTGCTCCTTGGCAATTGCCCAGAGTCCTTCGGTTTCGTCCACGCCCTTGACGGTCAGACGCACTCGCTCGCCCTCATCGGTGACCAGGCCCTTGCGCTTGAGGTTAGCCACGGCCTCTTCGATCTCACGCGCCGGCATCGCCACTTCTCGTTGCAGGTCGCACAGGTTCAGCCCTGCATCGTTTTCCAGCACCATCAACATCCGTGCTTCGCTGGTGCGCAGCCCGGTGGACAGCTGGCGCGGCTGGTAACTGGCCTGATAGGCCCGCAGCGCCTGGGTCATCAGGTAATACAGGTTGTGGCTCAAACGGCCCTGGAAGTGACTGCTGGGGGACTGTCCCTCCTCCCGTTTGGTCATGCGGGTGTGGGGCAAGATCATCGAGTAGGCGCCCTGGTGATAGAGCAACGGTGAGCGGCCGTAATCATCAAACGCCACGACTTTACCGATCATGATCCAGTGATCACCGCCATCGACCTGTTGGAATTTTTCACAGTGAAAACGCGCCGAGCAATCGACAAACACCGGAGCACCTCCCTCCCCGGCCTCGAACTGGATCTCGGCGAACCGATCCTCCTTGGGCCGAGCGAAGTTGTTCGACAGGTCGATCTGATCGGCGGCCAGCACGTTCACCGCAAAATGGCTGGCGGCCTCGAACACACCGTGACTGCTGGAGCGCTTGTCGATGCTCCAGAGAATCAGCGGCGGATCCAGGGACACCGAGTTGAAACTGTTGGCCGTCACACCGACCTTGCGACCATCTTCGGCGGCCGCGGTGACCACGGTCACGCCAGTGGCAAAGTTACCCAGGGCCCGGCGAAACGCACGGGTGTCGAAAGCGCTATCGCACACATCAGACATACAAGACTCCCGGCCGCCTCAGTCGACGGCCTCAATTGTTTTTATATGAGCCAGGCTCAGCGAGCAGGCGGTCAAACCATGGTGGGGTCGGGCTCCAGGCCCATCAGTTCACGGCCCAGAATCTGCGCGCAGACGTCGTAGTCGGTGTAGGCGTGAGCACCGGTCAAATGGGCATCGCGGAACAGTCGTTGCAGTTCATTGGTCTCGAACCAGGCGCCACCCCCGGCTGCTTCCATCAGGCGATCCACTGCCTGAATGCACATTTTGGTGGCGTACCCCTGGTTGGTCCGCCAGAACGCCAGGGTTTCGCGGCTGGGGTATTGGTGGCGCTCACTGTGCTCGGCATGCTCTTGCCAGGTTTTCTCCAGAAACGCCCGGGCTGCCGCCACCTGATGAGTGGACTCGGCCAGGCGCATCAGGGCCGGGGTGGCGGCGCCCACTGCCGCGCCGGTGTAGGCGCGCACGCGGGTCCGGGTTTTCTCGCGAAAAACCTCCAGCATGCGTTCCGCCACACCCAGGCTCACGGTGGAGAAACCGCTGGCGAAATACGGGCGATACGGCGAGTAGAAAATCTTGCTGTCGGGGTACAGGCCAAACCCGGCGGATTTGCCTTCCATCATGTCCTTGGCTTTCTGAATCCGGTGTTCCGGCACAAACGCGTTGTCGATGATCAAGGTCTTGCTGCCACTGCCGCGCATGCCTACCGCGTACCAGTCATCGCGGATTTCATAATCGCTGCGAGGCAGCACCGCGAAGCAATAGTCCTGGGTTCCTTCGGCATTTTTGCGGCGAAATCCCACGATCGCCCACTCGGCATGGTCACAGCCGCTGCTCCAGCCCATTTCGCCGCTGAACATCACACCGCCCTCGACCTCCTCGGTGCGGCCGAAAGGTGCAATGCTGCTACTGGCAGTCGCATCGGGATCGTCACCCCAGACTTCTTCCTGGGTTTTGGCCGGGAACATTGCCAATTGATGGCTGTGGGTGCACAACAGGCTCATGGCCCAGGCGGTGTTGGCGCAGGAGCCGGCCAGCAACGCGATGCAGTCGGCGAACTGCGGTAGCGATATTTCCATGCCGCCGTACTTTTTCGGCTGGAAAGCCCGGTGCATGCCGATACCTTTGAGCAAGGCTATATTTTCGACAGGAACGCTACGGTCCTTCTCTGCCTGGAAGGCATTGGCGGCAATGACCGGCAGGATAGGCTTGAGGTCTTCGAGCAATGGATTTGGCTTTTTCATGGACGGGCTCTTTTATTATTGGCATCTGCCGATCCCGCCTTTACCCGGCAACCCGGTGGTGCAGAAATGGCGAAATCAGTGATTAAGGCCCGTTCAGTATGGGTAATCCGGGGCAACTGAAAAATGCACCTTCCAGACCCAAGATTGTACTTTCCACGGTGCGACCTTCACTGCCATGGCGCGCTCGATCAAATCCGCCGGCACGGATGATCAAGACAGGCGCCAGCACCAGGGCTCTTAATAGGGCCATCGCGTGCAGTGTCTTGCGAAGGCGCTTGTCACGGCGTTTCTTTTCACTTTGTCAGGTTGCGTCATGATCAATATCGAAACGCCCACCTATTACACCGCCACCAAGAAATACAACCTCAGTTTCCCAACCCTGGAACAGGACGTGGAAGCCGACGTCGTGGTGATTGGCGGCGGTTTCTCCGGCATCAATACCGCGCTGGAACTCGCTGAAAAAGGCATTACCAATATCGTGGTGCTGGAGGCGCGCTACCTGGGGTTCGGCGGCACCGGGCGCAATGGCGGGCAGATCATGGCCGGCATCGGCCATGACCTGGAAAAAATCAAGAAGGATGTGGGAGAAGACGGGCTGCGGCAGGTCTTCGAGATCAGCGATCTGGGCGCGGACATCATCAAGGACCGCATCGCCAAGTACGACATCGATGCCGACTTCTGCCATGGCTACGGCTACATGGGCTTCAACGCTCGCCAGGAAAAAACCCTGCGGGCCTGGGAAAAAGACTTCAAGTCGATCAACAGCAAGCATGAGATCCGCTTTCTCGGCGGTTCCGACGTGCAGCAAATCATCGGGTCCAAGGCCTACAGCAGTGCATTGCTGCACATGGGCGGCGGGCACGTGCATTCGCTGAACCTGTTGCTGGGCGAAGCCAAGGCACTGGTCAGCCACGGCGTGCGGATTTTCGAGAACAGTCCGGCCCTGGAAGTCAGCTACGGCGAGCGCATCACCGTGCGCACCGGGCGTGGCTCGGTCAAGGCCAGCAAGCTGTTGTGGGCCTGCGACAGCTTCCTCAACAAACTGGAGCCGGAGCTGCATCGCTCGACCATCAATACCTATGCCTTCCAGATGATGACCGAGCCATTGTCGGAGGAGCTGATCCAGCGCATCAGCCCGATTCGCGGCGCCTACAGCGATATTCGCCCGGTGATCGACTACTACCGCGTCACCAATGAAAACCGCCTGCTGTTCGGTGCGGCGACGCCGTTGATAGAACACATCCCCCAGGACCTCAAGGCCTGGAATCGGCGCCTGATGCTGAAGATTTTCCCGTACCTCAAGGACGTGAAGATCGACCTGGCCTGGGGCGGCCCGATGGCGTGCAGCCCGAACCTGTTTCCGCAGATCGGCACCCTGCCCGGCCGCAGCAATGCGTTTTTCGTCCAGGGCTATTCAGGCTTTGGCGTCACCCCCAGCCACATCATCTGCAAGGTGCTGGCCGAAGGCATGAGCGAAGGCTCGGCGCGCTACGACCTGGTCAGCTCCGTCAGGCGTCCGACCATCATCGGCAAGGACGCCATCCGTCCACTGCTGCTGACCGCCGGCAAGTCCTGGCACCAGCTGTCGGGTTACTGGAATGGCCGTCGCTGATGGCCATGATGCCAGTCAGTTAGGCGCTCCCACAGATCCCAGCGCCTTCACGGACCGGTACTAGACATACATACCCGCTGTTTTTTTCACTCATCAGGAGTCACTGCCATGCCCCTTATCAACCTCAAGAAAGACATCCAGCTGTCCGACCTGGACGCCTGGGGCACCGTCGCCGATCTCGGTTCGCAGATTCTCGAAGGCGAAGTCAAAGCCTTCGGCAAAATGACCTTCGGCGCCCCCACCGATGCGGTCAGCAGCGCCTACTTCGGCACGACCAAGGGCAAGTTCCGAATGGTTTATCCGTTCGCCGAACAGGCCACCGTGGTCACTGGCGAAGTGGTGCTGACCGATGAAGCCAGCGGCCAGAGCACCCGCTACAAGGCCGGCGACAGCTGGTTCGTGACCAAAGGTACGCCGGTATTGTGGGAAGTGGTCAGCGAAAGTTTTGTCAAACACTACTTCGCGGTAGTCTGACCGGACCCGGCTGCCGGATTCACCGGCAGCCCTCTTGGCGAAGGTTGCGAGCATGTACGTCATCCCCTCCCAGGACATCGCCGGCCATTGCCTGCACGCGTTCACCCAGCTCGTTCCCGCCAGTCGAGCGGCCTTCTATTGCGTCGACCGACAGTTGCAAGCCCATGACTTCAGCCTGCATGGCATGAGCGGCGAGATGCATCGCGACTATCTGGACAATTATCGCCAGTTCGACCCGTTGCAGCCGCGCAACTACGTTTCCAGCCACCTGGCCGTGGTGCCTCTTGGGCTGGCCATGGCCCGCCAGCCAATCCGTGACAGCCATCGCTACCGCCATTTTTTACAGCGCTACGACGTGGTGGATGTGGTGGAAGTCTTCGCCCATCGGGGCAGTCGGCCTCAAGCGGCTATTTCCTTGTTGCGCACCGCCGAGCAAGGCGTCTTCACCAGCGAGCAACTGACGCAGCTCGCAGCGCTGCAAGCGTTGCTGCAACTGGCCGTCGCCAACCTGCCACCGCAGGACGACTTGCTCAGTAGCCTGACCCCCAAGGAACGCCAGATAGCGTTGCTGCTGCGCCAGGGCGCCAGTAACAAAGAGTTGGCCCGAGAGCTGGAAGTCGGCCTGCCCACGGTCAAGACGCATCTGATCAACCTGTTTCGCAAGACCGGCGTGAGCAATCGAACCGAGCTGGTCAGCAGCCTGTTCCTCTAAGCCATTGCCTGTGCCGGTTCAACCATTCGGTTGATGGGCCAGCCCCGCGCAAGGCGCCATGATCCGGGTGGCTATCTCATCCAACCGGAGTCTTGCAATGACCACACCTACAGACTGGATCACCGTCGGCGCCCTGGCCGACGGCTTTGCCCCTGAAGCGTTCATCCTGCCGAACCTGGCCGACCTGAACGGTAAGACCTTCACGCTGAATTTCGCCAATGGCTGGCAGATCGAACACCGCTTCGAACAGCAAACCCTGTCATGGAACGCAGCCGATGGTCATTCCAGCGGCACCGCGCCTTATCGGGCCACGTCGGTGCGGCCAGGCCTCTACCTGGTGGATTTCGTCAAGCACGAAGGCGCACAAGCCTGGTCGGTCAGCCTGGTACTTGATACCGCTCACGCGGCGTTCACCGCAGTGATCGGCAGCATGCCCGGGCAAGAACAAACTCGCGAAGGTCTGTACAGCCGCGCGCTGGCCGGCCAGCCACTGACGGGCGTGAAAGTGGAGTTCCTTCACGGCAGTCTCGACCGCCCCTGGCAGCAGGGCCTGTGCCCACATGCACCGACCACCGAACTGGTGGGCCTGCGCAACCTGTATCGCTACAGCCCCAGCGAAGTCTACGAACACATCTATCTCAACGACCGGTTCTATTCCTGGCAGTGCCTCAAGGGTGTCGAACAGGGCCTGTGCGATACCGACCGGTGTGACACCTACAAGATCGCCGATCAGTTGTACCTGTTCGTCTGGCGGGAAAAGATCATCCCGACCCTGGGCCTGGTGCTGATCGACATGCAGCAGCACCGCAGCGACGGCAAGATTTTCGGTTATGCCGGCGCGTCTTTCGATGAGTTTTCCAATTTCCCCGTCAGTTCCTACTGCCAGGTTCTCAACCGGACGGAATATCCCGATGCCTGAATTGCGCACCATCGTGATCACGGGCGCGGGCACTGGCATCGGTGCCGCCTGCGCCCGGTTGTATGCCGCTGACGGCGCCAACCTGGTGCTGATCGGCCGACGCCGCGAACCTCTGGCGCAACTGGCCGAGGAAATAGGCGGCCTGGTGCTGGTGGGCGATGCCGCGTGCCCGACGACCTGGGACGGCTTCGTCGCACAGATCCGCGAGCGTTATGGCCGGCTCGATGTGCTGCTGGCCTGCGCTGGCGGCATGGGCCTGGGCAGCGCCACCCAGACCAGCCCGCAGACCTGGGAAGCGGCCATGCGCAGCAATCTCGACAGCGCCTTCTACAGCGCCCGGGCGTGCCTGCCGCTGCTGCAGGAAAGCGCTGGCAACATTGTGCTGATCGCATCCATCGCGTCGTTGGCGGCAGGCCCGCAAGTTTGCGGCTATACCACCGCCAAGCACGCGCTGCTGGGGCTGAACCGCTCCCTGGCGCGCGATTACGGCCCGCGCGGGGTGCGGGTCAACGCCGTCTGCCCGGGCTGGGTGCGCACGCCGATGGCTGATGAGGAAATGCAGGTCTTGATGCAGTTTCACGGCGAAACGCTGCAGCAGGCCTACGACAGGGTCTGCGCGGACGTGCCATTGCGCAGGCCCGCCAGCGCGCTGGAGATTGCCCATGTGTGTCGCTTCCTGGCCTCGGATCAAGCATCGATCATCACTGGCGCGGCACTGGTGGCCGACGGTGGCTCCAGCATCGTAGACGTACCAACCCTGGCCTTCAGCCGGATGGAGGTCACGGATGCCTGATGATCTGGATTTCAGCGCAAAAACGGTGCTGGTCACAGGCGGTGCCCAGGGTATAGGCCGGGCCATCGTCGAAGCCTTCGCCTGGCGTGGGGGCCGTGTGGTGATCGCTGACCTGGACCTGGCACAGGCCGAGGTGGTGGCGAGCGAGTTGACCGCTGCAGGTTGTCAGGTACAGGCCGTGGGCGTGGACCTGGCCGATGCAACGGCGATCAGTACGCTGATAGCTGATCTGGAGCAGCGTCTGGGGAGGCTGGATGTTCTGGTGCACAACGCCGGGTACTTTCCCCTGACACCCTTTGCCGGGATCACACCGCCGATGCTTGAGCGCACGCTGGCAGTCAACCTTTCGGCGCTGTTCTGGCTGACTCAGGGAGCATTGCCGATGTTCCGTCGGCAGGGCCGGGGCTGCGTGCTGGTGACCTCCTCGGTCACCGGCCCGCGGGTGGCTTATCCAGGGCTCAGTCACTATGCGGCGTCCAAGGCCGGAGTCAACGGGTTCATCCGCAATGCGGCACTGGAACTGGCGAGTGAGCATATCCGGGTCAACGGCGTCGAACCCGGGATGATCGCGACACCGGCCATGGCGAACCTGGGGGATGATGCGGTCAATCAAGACATCGCCCGTCGGGTACCGCTGGGACGCCTGGGCACCCCGTCCGACATCGCCGGCGCCATGCTCTTTCTGGCATCGGACCTGGCCGCGTATGTGACCGGACAAACCCTGGTGGTGGACGGCGGCTCGACCTTGCCCGAAGTTTGAGCGTGTGGGAGCGGTGCGTCGGCTGGCGATGATGTCGACGCAGCCGTCATCACCGGCAGCCCTGCTCCCACAGCCCCATCCTCCCCCCATCCACTGTGGGAGCGAGCCTGCTCGCGATAGCCGTGGGTCAGCTTGAGCCGACCCTGAATGCGCCCACCACTCAAACCACCCCCTGTACCTGTTGCAGATGGCTGGCACGAAATTCCTTGGGCGATAGCTCGAACTGTTTCTTGAACGAACGGCTGAAATGGGCCGAATCGGTGAAGCCCCATTTGTAGGCGATCGAAGTGATGGATTCGTCCCGCAGGAACGGATTGGTCAGGTCATCGGCGCTGCGCTTGAGCCGGGCCCGCTGGATGTAGCGGCAGACGCTGTCATCCTGTTCTTCGAATAAACGGTACAGATGTCGCACCGAAATGTTCAGACGGTTGGCCAGGCCCACCGGGCTCAAGCCGGGCTGGGTCAGGGACTCGTCGATGACTTTCTGCACATAACTGCGCAAGTGACTGCCTTGAAACGCAACGCCGTCATCCTCCGATCCGGTGCCCTGCTCCAGGGCCGAACCGAGCAGCGAAACAAACGCATTCTGCAAAGCTTCGCCTTCTCCTGTGGCGCCCTCACCGTCGGGAGTGTCCTTGCACAGCTGATCCATCAAGACGTGCAACATGCGCCCACAAGCCTTGCGCGAGGAGATCTTGCCGAAGGTCCGGGTTTCCCCGCCCAGTTTCCTGGACACATCCTGGCGGGACAGAGACAACACCGCGTGTTCAATCAGGCCGAACGGGCTGATCTCGAGCGAGCCCACCGAATCCATCAATAGCAGTTCGCCGGGCGCCAGCTGGATGCTCAGGCCGTTCTGAGTAATGCGTGAATATCCACTGCGCTGACTGACCAGGAAGCAATCCTGGTCGTCATCGTGGTCGGGATTTGGCGAGTGACGCTTGATACAGCCAGCGTTGGTACGCAAGTTGGCGAGGGGAAGACCGCCACGGAAGAAATTCGACACCTCACCGATAAACAGCGCGCGATTAAAGGCCAGTTCCGTCTCGAAATGGCCGCAAGTCGCGCGCAGATCCCGGTTCCAGGTCTCCAGCCCGTCTTGCCCAACCTGATGCATGCTCATGGCGCTCTCCGCAGTGGCTTATTGTTTTTGTACGGCAATAGTTAACATGTTATCTATATGCACGCAACAAGTACCTGATCGCCAGAGCAGTAGCACAATTGATGCCAGGGCAAAGCCCACAAATCAGAGTGTTCCCAGCACCCTTTGCAAGCCGCTCAAGACCGCCCACAAGGCAATCCGTTGCTCGCGGCTCAAAGCAATGTAGCGCCGAAAGGCCGGCATCCGATTCACCACCTCACTGCCGCCCATGTGCTCCAGCCGCACGCACCACTGGTGGTCTTGCAGATCGATGCGCAGGCGTTTGAAGTCCAGCGGCATGAGGGCTTGGTACAGCGCCGGATCGCCCTCTATCGCCGTCTTCAAACGAGCCGACAGCTGATTGTCCCCGTCCTTGAGCCGACAACGAATACCCTGGCGACGCACGGCCCCGCCATGGTGCAGTTCCACGCGTGCCGTGCCCTCTCTCGACGCAGGCACGCGCAGCACGAACTCGGTCATCACCAGGTGCATCAACAACTGCGACTCGGTGCGCTCGACGATCTCCACCTGCAAGCAACCATCATCGGTGACGGCCATCGCCATCACCGGGCCGGACATCTCGAATCGCGCCAGCCCGAGGTTGCGCCGCAAGTGTTCCAGCGTCACCCCGGGACGATAACCGACCGGGGCGCGGTGGGCACTGAACAGCTCAGACAGTCTTCGCAGCACGTTCGTCAAACTCGCTGACAGGTTGCCCTGGCTCATGGGAAAACTCCTTGGCCAGCACGTCTTCCACCGACGCGGGCTTGAATGGATTGACCTTCTGCACCACCAGGGTCCAGAACAAGGCGTAGGCCGCAGTGCCACCGAGCATCACCGCGAATGGAACGTAAATGTCTGCCGGATTCATGCCTGGTGGAGTGATGAACCACATGCCGATGACGATGCCGACACTGGACAGGATCTGAGGCAGCGGGAAAAACGGTGAGCGATAGGCCCGTGGCAGATCCGGACGACGGATCCGCAGGCTGATCACCGACACGGTCACCAACAGGTAGGCAAAACTCCAGGCACACACTGCAGCCAGCACCAGATGCATGATGTTGTCGGTATTGCCGCCGAGCCACAACGCGTGCAGACAGGGAATCAGCATCGCCACAAGGATGCACAGCACGGGGGTCTTGAAACGCGGGTGCAGATAGGTGAAAAACCGCGGCAGCGCACCATCCACCGCCATGCCATACAGAATCCGCGGCACACCGGCCATCAGGGTGTTGATGGTCGCCGCTCCGGCAAACAGGAAGCCGATCCCCAGCCACATCGGGCCGATATCGCCCATGACCTGCTCGGCGAATCGCGGAATCGCCATGGGCGTGTCCAGCAAGTGCACGCCGCTGGAGGCATCGAGCAGTACGTTTTCGACCTGGCGCTTCATCGCCGCGCCATAAATGAACATGCATGTGGCAACGCCGAACAACCCCAGCATCATGGCCCGCGGCATGGTCGTGGCCGAGCGCCGCAGGTCCGGCGCCAGTGGCGTGACGAACTCGCAACCGACAAACATGAACATGGCCATGCCCACCAGCGACAGCACCGTCACCAGATCGGTGCCCACCACGGATGCGCCAAACCACCCCTCCAGCTCCACCGCCGGAGCGGCGATCAAGCCCAATACGCCGAACACCATCAGGGTCGTCCACATGCCGAACGTGAGGATGATCTCGGCCCGGCCGAAGGCGCTGACACCAAACGCGTTCAGCACGCCGAAGACCACGACGAACCCCACGCCCAACAGCCAGGAGCCACCCGCCGATTCGGCCAGGGTGTTGAGGTGCTCGAAATTCACCAGGGCCATGACCCCGGCCAGGATCGTTTCCGCAGTTCCGGCGAACACATGGACAATCAGGTAGGCCGACAGCGTACCGGTGATTGCAAAAAAGCGTCCCATGCCACAGTTGATGTAGTCGTAGACCGAGCCGGTGGTGGGCAGGATCGAGGCGGCTTCGGCGAAGGTGGTCGCCTGGGCCAGCATCATGACCACGGCGATCAACATCGCCACGGCAAAGGCGCTGCCGCCAATACCGAAGCCCATGGTGGCGGTGAGAATCACCGGGCTTGCCATGATCAGGCCAATGGTGCTGGCCAACGCGGTGGGAAAGCCCACCGTACCCCGGTTCAAGTGCTCGGTGAGCCTGTCATTGATCGACATCGTGAAGATCCTCGAAAGCGGATTTTTAGTATGGATGCCACTGCCGTCCAGGAGCCGGCGCTCAAGCCTTCCCCAGCCAGTCCCTGATCGAAACGGCGTCGCGTGCAGGATCACTGTGCGCCGCCCTCGGCCCGAGCGTCTTGCCCGTGTCTGCCGCCGGTTTTGTTGCTGCCTGCCAGCGCTCGCGCCTTGGCGGGCTGGATCAATTATCTGGCAGGCAGGTAAAAGACTTCCCTGCCCCGGTCTCCCCTTAATGGGCGCTCTGATGTCCTATCACACTGGGGAAAACACCATGGAGCACACCCGCAATACACCTTTGCTGCGCAACGCCATCGGCCTTGGGATCGCCCTGCTGGTGGCTGATTCGTCGGCCCAGGCCTATGAGCTTTACGCCGACGACGACACCACGGTTACCGGCAACTTCCTGGCGGTCTACGGGATGTTCAATAGTCGCAAGAACTATGACGGCACCCGCGGCGGCTCAAGTTGGCGTGAGGGTTTTATCAAGTATGGCCTGAGTATCGACCAGACACTCGGCGCCATGGGCAGCGTCTACGGGACGGCCAATCTGGTCAGCTCCGGCACCTGGGGCGACGGCGATGCCGCGGGCCTGAGCGACGGATCCGAACGCACCACCAAGTTCGATGAAACGTTTGCCGGCTGGCGTTCAGGGGATCTGTTCCCGGCGCTGGGCAAGGACGGCGTCGACCTGTCCTACGGTCGCCAGGTCATTACCCTCGGCGATGGTTTCATCATCAATGACGACGGTCTGAACCTGGGCAAAGGCGTGGCCGACGGTGAGTTCAACCGCGGCGGCGCCTATTACCTGGCGGCCCGTCATGCCTTCGACAAGACCGCCGTGCTGCGCCTGGGCGGCCAGGAAGGCGTACACGGCAGCCTGATGTGGATCAAGTCCGACAACCGCGCCCAGGCCAATACCGAAATGGCCGCCGGTACCCTGCAATACAGCGCCGCACCAGGCACCCTGGGGCTGACCTACATCCATGGCATCGACGTCGATGATCGCTACGCCAGCGAGTTCCAGAAGCAGCGCGAAGGCATGGACATCTACAGCCTGCGGGGCGCGGGGAATGCCGGCATCGACAATGCCCACTTTGCCTTCGAATATGCCTGGCAGGACAAGGACGCGGGCCCGGAGAAAGCCTGGTACACCGAAGTCGGCTACACCTTCGCTGAGCTGCCCTGGACCCCGGACCTGACCTATCGCTACAGCCGCTACTCCAAGGACTGGGACTCGATGTTCAACGGCACGAGTCGCGGCTATGGTACCTGGTTCCAGGGCGAAGTCACCGGCAACTATTCCGGGCCGTTCAACAGCAACACCGCTGTCCAGCACCTGGGGCTCAAGCTCAAGCCAACAGAGGCAGTGACTATCGGCGCGCTATTCTTCGACTACAAGACCCTGCACACCCGCGACGCGCTGAATCTCGATGGACGGGAGCTGGACCTGTATGTGGAATGGGCCGTGAACGAACACCTGATCGTCACGCCACTGGTGGGTCTGTACAAGCCGGAAAAGGACGCGAGCAACGGCGGCAATCAAGTGAGTGGCAACGGCACCAATGTCTACAGCCAACTGGTGGTAGCGGTTCCATTCTGAAGCAACCGGGAGCTGCCCCGAAGGCAGCTCCCGGGCGGATTATTGTTTGTGCTGATGCAACATGGTCTGGATCTGATGGGTCGCCTGGCGAGTGCTTTCTGCCAGTTTGCGCACCTCATCGGCCACCACGGAAAAACCGCGTCCGACCTCGCCCGCCCTGGCCGCTTCAATGGCGGCGTTCAAGGCCAGCAGATTGGTCTGCTCGGCGATGCCCTTGATCACCCCCACCACGGTGGCAATCTGCGCGTAGGTCACCTGGTTCTGCTCCAGCATGCGCTGGTGGGTGGATTGGGCCGAGCGTTCATCGCTGATATCGCGCACCGCACCGATGACCCGAACCAGGCGTGCGTGCGAATCCCGTAACGCGCGACCACGCTCGCGACACCAGATGTAATCCCGGCTCTTATGGCGCATCCGGTATTCGAATACGTACTCGCCGCTGCCCTGGGAGCCAAGGATTTCCCGCTCGAAAATCGCCATGATCTTTGGCAGGTCGTCAGGGTGGGTGATGCTGACCTGGGCATCCCAGCCATCGGGTAACTCATCGGCGGTGTAGCCCAGCAGCGAGCGGAACTGACCGGAAAAACGCATGGCGCTGGCGGGGTGCTGCAGATCGCCATTGACCACCGTGATGTCCCAGCAGCCTTCGGTCAGGGTCGATTGCAGCAGCTCCCAGATGTGCGCTTGCTGCTGGAGTTGCTGCAACTGCTGGCGGTGTTCATCCAGGCGTGCTTCAAGCCGATGCTCGCGCTCCAGGGCCTGTTCCAACTGCTGGCGAGCCACCTCAAGTTCATGCTCACGTTGCCGGCCTCGCGCGCTCTGCTCGCTCACCTGTGCCTGGGCATTGCGCAGGTCTTCGCTTGCCTGCGTCATCTGCCGTGCGTGTTGCTCAAGACAGTCCCGCAGTGGCGGATACACCTCCAGCATCGGGGCGTCGCCGCCCTCTCCGGCCAATGCGCGTTGTATTTGCGCGATCAACGCCAGCTTCTGTTTGTTGGTCTGGAGAAACATCGCCCGCCCCTTTGCCCGTCAGTCGAAACACTGATCTGAACGCAAACCGGTCGCGCTGGCTTGTACATGGCTGCAATGGCTTTTGCTCCTGGCTGCCAGCCCCTTCCGGAAACTGGCAGCCACAGACATACCCCGCGGCAGGCACAGTCAAGCCGCATCGGCCCCCAGGGATTAACCTCCAGACTTTCCCTTGCCCGCGATCAGGAAACCCTCATGAGCGATATTGCCCTGCTGCCTCAGGTCGAAGCTTTTCTCGCCCGACACCACGCGCTGTTCATCGACGGTCGTTATGTCCAAAGCCAAAGCGCGCAGACGCTGGACGTCGTCAACCCCGCCACCGGCCAGGTCATCGCACAGGTCAGCGAAGCCTCGCCAGGCGATATCGATGCGGCGGTGGAGTCGGCGCGGCGCGGATTCAAACAGTGGTCTGCGGCGGCACCGGCCGTGCGCGGTCACGTGCTGCTCAAGCTGGCGGACCTACTGGAGCGCCATCGCGAAGAACTGGCGCAGATCGAAACCTGCCAGTCGGGCAAGATCATCCAGATATCCCGCGCTTTCGAGGTCGACCAGGCCGCGCATTTTTTGCGTTATTACGCCGGCTGGGCCACCAAGATCAGCGGCCAGACCATCACCCCGTCGCTGCCCTCCTTCGCCGGTGAACGCTACACCGCGTTCACGCTGCGCGAACCGGTGGGCGTGGTGGTCGGCATCGTGCCGTGGAACTTCTCCACCATGATTGCCATCTGGAAACTCGCCTCGGCACTGGTGACCGGCTGCAGCATCATCATCAAACCCAGCGAGTTCACGCCGCTGACCATCCTGCGCATCGCCGAACTGGCCATGGACGCGGGCCTGCCACCGGGTGCCCTCAACGTGGTGACCGGCGGTGGTCAAGTAGGCAAAGGGTTGATCGAGCACCCTGGCACAAACAAGGTTTCGTTCACCGGTTCCGTGCCAACCGGCCTCGCCGTCGGCCAGAGCGCCATGGGCGCCGGGCTGACCCGTGCCACACTGGAACTGGGCGGCAAGAATGCGGCGGGCTTTCTGCCGGACGTGGCGGCGGACGTGGCGGTCAACGGCATCATCGAAGCGGGTTTTCTGCACTCAGGGCAAATCTGCGCGGCGGCCGAGCGGTTCTTTGTCCATCGTTCGCAGCTTGAACCGATCATGGACAAACTGGCCCAGCGCCTGAGCAAACTCAATATCGGCTCGCCCCTGGACGAAGCCACCGAGTTCGGCCCGGTCACCAACCGCCAGCATCAGCGCAAACTCGGTGAGTTCTTTGCCAAGGCCCGGGCGCAAGACAACACCATCATTCACGGCGGCAAGTTGATCGACGGACCGGGCTGTTATGTCGAGCCGACCATCATCCTTGCCAACAGTCGCAGCGATACCTTGCTTCACGAAGAGACCTTCGGCCCGATCGCCACGTTCTTGCCTTACGACAGTGAAGAAGAACTGCTGGAGCTGATGAACGACACGCCGTTCGGCCTGAGTGCCAGCCTCTGGACCAATGACCTGGGCAAGGCCCTGCGCATGGTGCCCGCCATCGAAGCCGGCACCGTATGGGTGAACATGCACACCCTGCTCGACCCGGCCGTGCCCTTTGGCGGCAGCAAGTCTTCGGGGATGGGCCGGGAGTTCGGCAGCGCCTTCATCGACGACTACACGGAACTCAAGTCCGTGATGATTCGCTACTGAGCCGCGACGTGGCGCTCACCCCAGGTAGCGCTTGAACCACTCAAGGGTGCGCCCCCACGCCAGTTCGGCAGCCGCTTCGTCATAGCGCGGGGTCGAGTCGTTGTGGAAGCCATGGTTGACGCCCGGATAGATATAGGCCTGATAGGTCTTCTTCCCGGCCTTGAGCGCTGCTTCATAGGCCGGCCAGCCTTCGTTGATGCGGGTGTCGAGTTCGGCGTAGTGGATCAGCAACGGTGCTTTGATTCGCTGCACGTCCTCAGGTTTGGGCCCGCGCCCGTAGAATGGCACCGCCGCGCCGAGCTCGGGATACGCCACGGCGGCGGCATTGGCCACCCCGCCGCCGTAGCAGAAACCGGTGATGCCGACTTTCTTGCCGCCAATGGCGTCGTGTTTCATCAGAAACTCAACAGCAGCGAAAAAATCGTTCATCAGCTTCTCGGGATCAACCTGCTGCTGAAGCTCGCGCCCCTTGTCATCGTTACCCGGATACCCGCCCACCGAGGTCAGGCCGTCCGGCGCCAGCGCCACGAAACCGGCCTTGGCCACACGCCGGGCGACGTCCTCGATATAGGGGTTCAAGCCACGGTTCTCATGGGCGACCACCACACCGGGCACCGGGCCGCTAGCCTTGGCTGGCCGGACCAGATAGCCGCGCACCTGACCGTGACCGTTGGGAGAGGGATAAGTGATGTACTGCGCCACGATATCCGGGTCGGTGAAGTTCACCTGCATCGCTTGGGCATAGTTGGGGCTCAACGACGCCAGCAGTGCGCCGGCCGTCAGCCCGCCCACCGCAAACTGACTGGCCCGCTCCAGGAAGATCCTTCGGGATATCTGGCCGTGGGCGTAAAAATCGTAAAGCTCGAGCAGTTCGGGGGCAAAGTCCTTGGCGGTCAGGCGAGTCATGGTTTGATCCTCTTCGGGGATCGAAAAATCATAGACGAAAAAAAACGCCGCTCGATGAGCGGCGTTTTTTATTCACCAGACAACGTCCGGTTTACAGCGCCATGTCGGCCGCCGGGTTGCTTTGCGGGGCAGCGGCCGGCGCAGTCGGTGCAGGCGCGGTGCGCTGCTGGCCGATCGTCGGTGGCGTGTCCAGCTGCAGGACTTCGCTGGTGTAAGCCCACTCCTGAGCCACACGCTCAGGGCTTTCGTTGAGCTTGGTGCCGTAGCTTGGCACGATCTGATGCAGTTTTTCCTGCCAGGCCGGGGTGGCGACCTTGTCCTTGAAGACCTTCTCAAGCACCGTCAGCATGATCGGCGCAGCAGTCGAGGCACCTGGCGAAGCACCCAGCAGAGCGGCGATGCTGCCGTCCTGGGAGGCGACCACTTCAGTACCCAGTTTCAGAACGCCGCCCTTCTCTTCATCACGCTTGATGATCTGCACGCGCTGGCCGGCCTGCCACAGGCGCCAGTCTTGCTGCTTGGCGTCCGGGAAGTATTCCTTCAGGGCGTTGAAGCGATCTTCGTCCGACTGCATCAACTGGCCGGCCAGGTATTCAACCAGCGGGTACTGTTCGATACCCACCTTGGTCATCGGCCACACGTTGTGGGTGGTGGTGCTGGTCAGCAGGTCAAAGTACGAACCGTTCTTCAGGAACTTGGTGGAGAAAGTGGCGAACGGGCCAAACAGAATCACACGCTTGCCGTCGAGCACGCGGGTGTCCAGGTGCGGAACCGACATCGGCGGTGCGCCAACCGAAGCCTTGCCGTAGGCCTTGGCCAGGTGCATCTGGGCGACGGTCGGGTTCTCGGTCACCAGGAACGAGCCGCCCACCGGGAAGCCGGCGTATTCACGGGCTTCGGGGATGTCGGCTTCCTGCAGCAGGTGCAAGGCACCGCCGCCAGCGCCGATGAACACGAACTTGGCGTCGGTCTCGGTTTCGCTACCGTCCTTCAGGTTCTTGTACGCAACGCGCCAGGTGCCGTCTTCGTTGCGGGTGATGTCCTGCACTTCGCTGGACAGCTTGAGGGAGAAGTTCGGTTTGGTTTGCAGGTGAGCAGCAAACTGACGGGTGATTTCGCCGAAATTCACGTCGGTGCCCAAGGGACTCCAGGTGGCCGCGACTTTCTGGCTCGGATCACGCCCTTGCATCATCAGCGGTACCCACTTGTTGATCTGCTCGCGATCTTCGGAGTACTGCATGCCGGCGAACAACGGGCTGGCCTGAAGGGCTTCGTAGCGCTTCTTCAGGAACGCGATGTTGTCCTCGCCCCAGACAAAGCTCATGTGCGGGGTGGAGTTGATGAACGAGCGCGGGTTCTTCAGCACGCCGTTCTTGACCTGCCAGGCCCAGAACTGACGGGAAACCTGGAACGCTTCGTTGATCTCGATGGCCTTGGCGATTTCGACCTTGCCATTCTTGTCTTCGGGCGTGTAGTTCAGCTCGGCCAGCGCGGAGTGACCGGTACCGGCGTTGTTCCAGCCGTTGGAGCTCTCTTGGGCAACACCGTCCAGGCGCTCGACCATTTCCATGGTCCAGTCCGGTTCCAGCTCATTGAGCCAAACGCCGAGTGTCGAGCTCATGATGCCGCCACCAATGAGCAGGACATCCACTTTTTTTGCCTCGGCGGCGTGCGTGGTCGCAAGACCCATCGCCATCGCCAGGCCCAGCAGCGCCGTGTGTGTTTTCTTCAACATGTGTGTATCCCTAGGGTAGAACGCCATTCCGCCCACCAGTCCGGCAATGATAGACCACGCCATGGCCGGCATACGGCATGACTGGGGTCGAGACGAGACTGGAGGATGGACCTACAGGGGCCGAGAATCATCGGCCTCGCTTTTATGTCTCTCCGGCGCTGACTTCTTGTAGGTCTTGGCTTCAGCTGGGTGAGGGACACTGCAAAACGCTTGTAATCGGGCCAGACATGGCCGCGCCCGATTGTCGCAGCGGGGGGAGTTTACAGAATGAACTAAACAGACCGAAGCCTCTTTTTTCATTCAAGGCATAAACACCGACCAAATGACGGCGTTTTGATGGCGCACTGGCTGAAAAATGTGGGAGCGAGCCTGCTCGCGATGGCCGTGGCGCATTAGACAGTGATGCAAGCTGACCCAGTGCTATCGCGAGCAGGCTCGCTCCCACAAGGGATTGTTGGTGAAATCTGGCGTCACCTCGCCACTCGCTATCCGAGCAACTGACTCAACACCGCCCGCAATTTGCCGGGCTTGACCGGTTTGTTGAGCAGTGGCGCATTGAGTTTGCGCAAGGCGCGGCGGCACTGGTCGCTGCGATCGGCGGTGATGATCACCGCCGGGATCGTCTGTTGGAAATGCTCGCGCAAGTGCTTGACCACTTCGCACCCGACCACGCCATGGTCCAGGTGGAAATCCGCCAGGATCAGTTCCGGCGCGCGGCCTTGCAGCACGTCAAAGGCACCCGCCTCGTCCGTGGCGGTCAACACGTCACACCCCCACTGCCCCAGCAGCGCGGCCATGCTTTGCAAAATGCTCAGCTCATTGTCGATGACCAGCAGACGGCGGCCAGGCAGCGGGTTACCGGCGACGGCCTGGGCGGGCATCTGGGCCATGGGCAGCAGTCTTTCAGCAGACAACGGCACCTCGATGCTGAATACCGAACCGCGCCCCGGGCGGGAACGTACCTGGACCCGATAACCGAGAATGTGGGCGATACGCTCGACAATCGCCAAACCCAGGCCGACACCCTTGCGATCGGCAGCGCGACCTACGTCCAGCTGGTTGAACTCCAGGAAGATCGACTCCAGGCAGTCGGCAGCAATACCGCGCCCCGTGTCCCAGACCTCCAGGCTCAACCGCTCGCCCCGACGCCGCGCGGCCAACAGGATGCCGCCCTGAGCGGTGTAGCGACAGGCATTGCTGAGCAGGTTGCGCAAGATCCGGGTCATCAGCCGCAGGTCGGTCATCACTGTTTCGTCGCCGAAACGTACCCGTAGCTCCAAGCCGGCAGCGCCAGCCACCGATTGAAACTCCGAAGCCAGCGGCGCGAGCAACTCATCCAGCCGATACGGCGCCAGGTCCGGCCTGACTGCAGCCTGGTCCAGCCGGGAGATGTCCAGCAGGTCGGTGAGCAGGTCTTCCGCCCCTTCGAGCGCCTGGTGGGTACGCTCCACCAGCACGTGTTCGGAGGTGGGCAGCGAGCGTTCGCGTAATGTGGCGATCAGTAGGCGTGCGGCGTTGAGCGGTTGCAGCAGGTCATGGCTGGCGGCGGCCAGGTATTTGTCCTTACTGCGGTTGGCCGCCTGCGCAGCGTCCCGAGCGTCGCGCAGTTGTTGTTCGATCAGCTCGCGTTGGGTGATCTGTTGTTGCAGGTTGCGGTTGGCCTCCAGCAGTGCGTCGGTACGTTCGGCCACCCGCTGTTCCAACTGATCGTTGAGCTGTTGCAGGTGTTGCCGAGCCTGTTCCAGCTCATCGAGGCGCGCGGCCAGTTCCGGATAGTGGCTCTTGCGCGTGGAGTGATTGCCCAGTCCCAGCAGCCCGGCCAGGGCTTTTTGCTGTTCGTCAGAGGGCTTCGCCATAGACGACCTCGACATCCCGCTGGCTCGACTCCCGAGGGTTGGTGAGAATGCACGGGTCATGCATCGCATGTTGCGACAGGAACGGAATATCCGAAGTACTCACCCCGTGCAGCCCCAGGGTTTCGTGAAAGCCGATGGTGCGTTTGAGGGCAATCAGGTGTTCCACCAGCCGGGTGCGGATCTGCCGGTGATTGAGGCCCCGGCAATCGATACCCAGCGTCTGGGCAATCACCTTGAAACGTTCGGGCGCCGAGTTGTAGTTGAACGCCACCACATGCTCCACCAGCACCGCGTTGCACAAGCCATGGGGCAAATCCAGGAACCCGCCCAGGCTGTGGGACATCGCGTGCACCGCACCGAGAATCGCGTTGGAGAACGCCAGGCCGGCCTGCATGCTGCCCAGCATGATCTTTTCCCGCAGGGCGACATCCGCCGGGTTGGCGATCATCTGCACCAGGTTGCTGTTGATCAGGCGCATGGCCTCCAGCGCATGGGGGTCGGTGAGCGGGCCGTGGCCGGTGGATACAAACGCCTCGATGGCATGCACCAGCGCATCGATGCCGGTGCAGGCGGACAAAAACGGGTCCATGCTCAGGGTCGTTTCCGGGTCGATCAGCGACACGTCCGGCACCGCGGCCTTGCTGACGATGGAAAACTTCATGCGCTCTTGCTGGTTGGAAATGATCACGAACTGCGACACGTCCGCCGAGGTGCCGGCGGTGGTGGGAATCAGGATCAACGGTGGGCTGGGCACGTGCAAGGTGTCCACGCCTTCGAATTCCAGGATATTGCGACCATGGGCAACGACGATGCCGATGCCTTTACCGCAATCCATGGGGCTGCCGCCACCGACCGCGACGATGACATCGCAGTGGTTTTCCCGGTACAGCTCGGCCCCGAGCATGACTTCTTCGACCCGGGGATTGGGCGAGACGGCACTGTAGATGCAATAGTCGATGGCCTGGGCCTGGAGGCTGGCCTCGACGTCGGCGACCCATCCTGCGGCGATCACGCCGGGATCGGTGACGATCAGCACCTTGCGTGCGCCGAACGTCTTGGCGTAATTGCCGACATTGTGCCGGCAACCGGCGCCAAACATGATTTCAGGTGAAACGAACTTGCGCAGCGGGCTGAGACTCTGGCTCATCGGTAAGCCTGTTCTTATTGTTCCGGGAATACCCTGAGCCTAAAGCATCCCACCGTGATTGCAATCAGACCAAATGGGTAGCCCGGCCTGAACATCTCAGGCCGGGCCAACGCTCATCGGTTGGCGAAGTACATCGTCACTTCAAAGCCTATACGCAGGTCGGTGTACGCGGGTTTAGTCCACATGGGTCTTTCCTCTTCTTGTACCGGGCCATTCCGGCAAGGTCATTAATGCACGCTGTACCCGACGTTCGAATGCTACTTTCGAAGCAGTGGGTGGGGTGCGTTGGTAGCAATGCTGCAATCACACAAATCCAAATGTGGGAGCGAGCCTGCTCGCGATGACGCCGGAACATTCAACATAGAGGTTGAATGATCTACCGCTATCGCGAGCAGGCTCGCTCCCACAGGGGGGGGTCTGGGTTAGAAGAAGCCCAACGGATTAACGTCGTAGCTCACCAGCAGGTTCTTGGTCTGCTGGTAATGGTCGAGCATCATCTTGTGGGTTTCACGACCCACGCCAGACTTCTTGTAGCCACCGAACGCGGCGTGGGCCGGGTACAGGTGGTAGCAGTTGGTCCAGACACGCCCGGCCTTGATTGCCCGACCCATGCGGTAGGCGCGGTTGATGTCACGGGTCCAGAGACCGGCGCCGAGGCCGAACTCGGTGTCGTTGGCAATCGCCAGGGCTTCGGCTTCATCCTTGAACGTGGTCACGCCCACCACCGGGCCGAAGATCTCTTCCTGGAACACGCGCATCTTGTTGTGGCCCTTGAGCAGGGTCGGCTGGATGTAATAGCCGCTCGACAAATCCCCTTCAAGATGTTCCGCCGCGCCGCCCGTGAGCAGCTCGGCGCCCTCCTCCCGGGCGATGTCCAGGTACGAAAGAATCTTGTCGTACTGCTGCTGGGACGCCTGGGCGCCGACCATGGTTTCGGTATCCAGCGGATTGCCGCGCTTGATCTTGGCGATCTTCTTCATGACCTCGGCCATGAACGGCGCGTAGATCGACTCCTGCACCAGCGCCCGTGATGGGCAGGTGCAGACTTCGCCCTGGTTGAAGAACGCCAGCACCAGGCCTTCGGCGGCCTTTTCGATGAACGCCGGCTCAGCCTGCATGATGTCTTCGAAGAAGATGTTCGGCGACTTGCCGCCCAGCTCCACGGTGGACGGGATGATGTTCTCGGCGGCGCATTTCATGATGTGCGAGCCCACCGGGGTCGAGCCGGTGAAGGCGATCTTGGCGATGCGCTTGCTGGTGGCCAGGGCTTCACCGGCTTCGCGGCCAAAGCCATGGACGATGTTCAACACACCGGGCGGCAGCAGGTCGGCGATCAGCTCGACGAACACGGTGATCGACAACGGCGTCTGCTCCGCTGGCTTGAGCACGATGCAGTTACCCGCGGCCAGGGCCGGGGCGAGTTTCCAGGCGGCCATCAGCAGCGGGAAGTTCCACGGGATGATCTGTCCGACCACGCCCAGCGGTTCGTGGAAATGATAGGCGGTGGTCAGTTCATTGATCTCGGCGGCCCCACCCTCTTGGGCGCGGATGCAGCCGGCAAAATAACGGAAATGGTCGGCCGACAGCGGTACGTCGGCGTTGAGGGTTTCGCGCACGGCTTTGCCGTTGTCCCAAGTCTCGCTGACAGCCAGGCGTTCCAGGTTCTGTTCGATGCGGTCGGCGATTTTCAACAGCACCAGGGAGCGATCCTGCACCGAAGTCTTGCCCCAGGCATCGGCAGCGGCGTGGGCTGCGTCCAGGGCCTTGTCAATGTCAGCGGCGTTGGAGCGTGGGAACTCGGCGATGACCTCGCCGTTGACCGGGGACGTGTTGGTGAAATACTCGCCGTTAACCGGCGCGACGAATTCGCCGCCGATGAAATTGCCATAGCGCGGCTTGAAGGTAACGACGGCGCCTGGGGTTCCGGGTTGTGCATAGATCATAATGGGCCTCTGCCTGGTCGATGCCTGTCGCGGGACAGGCGATAGGCCGATGGTAGAGAGCCCCGCATGCTGGACGAATGCGTCATTGGCAGGGGGGCTCTCGTTATTTGGTCGTAGGTTTTGCCGCGATCCGAGGATGAATCGGAGCTTTTATGTGGGAGCGAGCTTGCTCGCGATGGCGGCGGATCAGTCACCATCGATGCAAGATGTTCTGGCCCCATCGCGAGCAAGCTCGCTCCCACAGGTTCTACATTTGCCAAGGTTGGCTCAGCGCTTGGCCACCAACTCTTTCGGCAACTTGAAGGTCCAGAGCATGCCGCCCTGGTTGAAGTCCTTCACGCGCTTGGCCACTTCGCCGCCCCACAACGGCACCGCGCCACCCCAGCCCGAGAGCACGGAGACGTATTGCTCGCCATCCATTTCCCAAGTGATGGGCGAACCGAGCACACCGGAGCCGGTCTGGAACTCCCAGACCTTTTCCCCGGTCTTGGCGTTGAAGGCCTGCAGGAATCCTTCAGGCGTGCCGGTGAACACCAGGTTGCCCTTGGTGGTCAGCACTCCGCCCCACAGCGGCGCGAAGTTCTTGTGACGCCAGACCTCCTTGCCAGTCTTGGGGTCGATGGCCCGCAGCACACCGATGTAGTCCTCGTTCAGCGGCTTGATGGTGAAACCGGCCCCCAGGAACGCCGCGCCCTTCTTGTAGGCGATACCCTCGTTCCAGATGTCCATGCCCCACTCGTTGGACGGCACGTAGAACAACCCGGTGTCCTGGTTGTAGGCCATGGGCATCCAGTTCTTCGCCCCGAGGAACGCCGGCGCGACAAACACCGAGCTGCCCTTGGCTTCGCTGCCCGGCGCGCCCGGACGGCCGGCCTCGTTGTAGATCGGCCGCCCTTCCTTGTCCAGGCCGCTGGCCCAGGTGATCTTGTCGACAAACGGGAAGCCGCGGATGAACTTGCCGTTGGTGCGATCGAGCACGTAGAAGAAGCCGTTGCGGTCGGCGGTGGCCGCAGCCTTGATGTCCTTGCCCCCTTCCTTGTAGTTGAAGGAGATCAGTTCGTTGACGCCGTCATAGTCCCAGCCGTCGTGAGGGGTGCTCTGGAAGTGCCATTTGATGCTGCCGTCGTCCGGGTTAAGGGCCAGGCGCGACGAGGAATAGAGGTTGTCGCCGGGGCGCAGATGGGAGTTCCACGGTGCCGGGTTACCGGTGCCAAACAGCAGCAGATTGGTTTCCGGGTCGTAGTAGCCGCCCAGCCAGGGCGCGGCACCACCGGTCTTCCAGAGATCCCCCGGCCAGGTCTTGCCGGCTTCGCCACCGGAAATGCCATTTTCAATAGCCTTGCCGTCCTTGTAGACATAACCCATGTGCCCTTCCACGGTCGGACGGGTCCACAGCAGCTCGCCGTTTTTCGGGTCGTAGGCGCTGATCTTGCCCACCACGCCAAACTCGCCGCCCGCCACGCCGGTAATCAGCTTGCCATTGACGATCATGGGTGCGGCGCTGATGGAGTAGCCTTCCTTGTGGTCAGCGACTTTCTTGCTCCACACCACCTTGCCGGTGTCCTTGTTCAGGGCCACCAGCTTGGCGTCCAGGGTGCCGAAATACACCAGGTCGCCATACAGCGCCACGCCACGGTTGATCACGTCGCAGCAAGGGCGAATGTCATCGGGCAGGCGCGCATCGTATTGCCACAGCTTCTTGCCGGTGCGTGCATCCACCGCGAACACCCGCGAGTAGGAACCGGTGAGGTACATCACCCCATCCTTGATCATCGGCTGGGCCTGCTGGCCGCGCTGCTTCTCGCCGCCGAAGGAGAACGCCCAGACCGGACGCAGATCCTTGACGTTATTCACGTTCAGCGTGTCGAGCGGGCTATAGCGTTGGCCTTGCACGCCGAGGCCGTTGGTCACGACCTGCTGCGGGTTTTTCGGGTCCTGGAGAATTTCCTGATCGGTCACGGCGGCCAAGGCCGAACCGGACAGCAGCATGGCACTGAGCAGCAGGCTCACGGCGAAGGGCTGGCGACGTGCGGGATGAGTCATGACGGCTACCTCTGCGGTTATTGTTATACCCGGGAAATTTTCCCGGTCTGCCGCAGATTCTTGGCCTTGGGGCCGTCGTCAACAATTGCCCGCTGTGTTGAGTTTTCTAGTTCCTTGGTACATGTGAAGACCGGATTGGACCGTTACAACGCTGTTCCCTCAGGAAGCCGGTAAGGTGGCGCCAGCCTTGCGTGAACGGCATGCCGGCTTCAGGGCGAGTCGGCTTGGAAAAAATCGCGCAAGATTCGGGCGAATTCGTCGGGACGTTCGTCGGCCGGCCAGTGTCCGGCACCTTCAATGACGGTCCCACTCAGGTGCTGCGCCACCGGTTCGAGGAGCAGGCTGGTCTTCTCGGCGAACCCCCATCGACCACCAATGCCGAGCACGGGCATCTGCAGTTTGCCCCGCCGAGCGGTTTCGGAATGGTCGTCCATGTCCTGCCAGACCGCAGCGTAGTAATTGAGGCCCGCTCGCAGCGCGCCTGGTTTGATGATCTGCCGGACATATTCCTCGAAGTCCTCGCCGCTCACGCCCTCAGGGTTGGCGGACATCTTCCAGAAAAACCAGGAGAGCAGCTCGCGCTCCTTTCCGCGAATGAACATTTCCGCAACATCGGGCTGAGTGAAGAAGCTGAGTTGCCAGCTACTGGCGACGTCCCAGTCTCGAGATGGCGTCAGCTTGGCCTCGTAGCCGAACCCCGGCAGCGCATATTCGGCGAGGGCCAGCCGTAGAACCTCGTTGGGGTGCGCGCCGGCATATTGGTAAGCAACGCCAACACCGTGATCGTAGCCCACAAGGAAGACCGGCCCCAGGTTGAGCTTCTCGATGAGGGCTCGTAGATCGCGCGCCATGGTCCGCTTGTCGTAGCCCCCGGGCGTAATCGACGATCCTCCGGCTCCGCGCAGATCAGGGGCAATGATTAGATACTGGTCGGCGAGTTCCGCCATGACCCGATTCCACATCAGAGAGTGTTGTGGCCAGCCGTGGAGAAGGACGATCGGTGCCCCTTGCCCGGTAAACCGATAGTGCATTTCGATGCCATTGGCGTGGACTTTGTCGTGGAGGATTTTTGTGATGGTCATTTCATCGCTGCTCCAGAGTTCTGCCTTGCGTAGAAAGCACTCTGCGGCCATGACATCTTCGGTTCCGCGACTTCGGCTATTTTTTCAGGCACCACACCCCTGCTGTGTCCTTAACAATGACCTTAGACCAAGGCCCGCCTTTTTTCATTTTTGGCGCTAGCCGGGGGATTTGCCGGGACTACTCAATCTTGGCATCTACTCGCTTCATCCCTACCCGCTCATAACGCGGATAAAGATGACTGACACTGCGAATCAGCTCATACCGACTCAAGCTGATTCCGGCAAAACGCTCGGGGATGGGGCTGCGGATCATCTCGGCCATGTCATCGCCCCGGGCCGCGCCGTCGCGCATCAGTTGGTCGAGCCAGCTGAGGTAGTCGCGCATTTGCAAGAAAGGCCGGGCATCGCTCGCCACTGGACCATGGCCGGGTACGATCTGCTTCCACGACAGGCTTTGCAGGGTGTCCAGATCCTTGAGCCAGACCTCCAGACCGGGGCTGTTCGGGGTGGTCAGGGCTCGTTCGTAGAACACCAGATCGCCGGCAAACAACACGCCGGTGGTTTCATCGAGGATCGCCAGGTCCGCCCCGGTGTGCCCGGCCAATGCCAGCAGACGCAACGAATGGTTGCCGACCTTCAGCGGACCGGGAACCAGCACTTGGTTTGGCAACACCACTTCGGTGCCACGCATCCAGTCACCGACCAGCCGGTACATGTTCTCGGCCATGGCATCGCCCTGCTGGCGCAACAGATCCGTGGTCCCCGCCAGCGCGCCGATGGAGACGTCGCTGAAGGCCTGGTTGCCCAAGACATGGTCGGGGTGATGATGGGTCAGCAACACCTGGACTACCGGCTTATCGGTGATCGCGGCAATCGCCTGGCGCAAGGCCTGCCCGTAGCGCCGGGACGGGCCGCTGTCGATGACCACCACGCCGGCCTCGGTGACAATAAAAGCGGTGTTGACGATGTTGCCGCCGTTGGCCTTGGCAAAATTGTCCGTGCTGCCTTCCAGCAGCCAGGTGCCTTCGGCGATCTGCCGGGGCTTGAGTGAATAGTCCGCTGCGGCCCATGTCGGCAGGCACAGGCCCAGCCAGATCAGCAACAACCAACGCATGGCGCGCTCCTTGTGGTCAGGGGACCGTTGCCTCGAATTCATTGCCGCTGTTGTCACGCAACAACAGGCGGGTCTGCCCGGGGCCTTGAATGTCGAAGCTCAGGTTGGGGTTTTCGCTGACGGCCGGGAACAGCTCCAGGCGCGCCAGCACCTGGCCGTCGTCGTCCAGCAACTGCGCCTGGTTGAGGTAAAACTCCGGGATGCCGCTCACCAGCCCATTGTCCATCGGGTGGGCGACTTGCAGGCGCAGGCGGCTGTCTTCACCTCGGGGGTACCGAGCTCCCAGCACTTCGCCCAAGTGTTCTTCCCAGCCCGGCTGGGTCCGCACCACGCTTGGCGCGGTGCAGCCGCCACCGGCCGCGTCGATCAACGTCGAACCGACGTGCCACAGGCCGTCACGGGTCTGCACGGCGGCGCGCAACGGCGTGGCCTGCTCGATGCGAATGCGGATCGACAGCCAGGGCAGCACCCGCTCCCCCGGCTGGAAATCGACGATCTTGGGCAGTGGGTTCAATTCGGCCCAAACCAGCATGCGCACCACGTCGCCGGTGAATGCGCGGGCATCGATCTGCAACGGCACCTGGCGCGCGTCTTCGGCAAAAGGCGGCGCCAGCAATCGGACCCGGTCATCGAACACGAAGGGCGCCTCAGCCAGCAGTTGTTTGTGATAGAAGGCCCACATCACCGAGGGCACCGGGTCCTTCCCGGTCTCGAGCGCCGTCGCCGTCAACGGCAGGCAGCACAACAGCAGACCCCACGCTCGCCAGTTCATCCCTGCGCTCCTATTGATACATCTCGGGCACTTCGTAACGCAGGCCGTAATGGGCATAGATGGTTTTGAGACTGCCGTCGCGGATCAACCCTTCCAGCGCTTCTTCTACCGCATAAGCCAACTGCCGGTTGCTCTCATGCACCGCCATACCGATTTCCCACCGTTGCTTGCCCATGTTCGGGTAAGCATTTTCGGCCAATGCCAGTTGCGGATCGGCCGCCTCATGCAGTTGCCAGTCGATCTCCCCGCGCATGGCCATGACCGCGTCGACCTGCCCGGCCCGCATGGCCTTGAACGCCTGGCCTACGCCGGGGAAGTGATGGGTCCTGGCGCTGAGCATGCCGTTGAACACCGAGGTCAGGTAGAACGACGGCACGCTGTCGACTTCAACGCCAATGGGGTGCTGCTGGAATACCGCGACACTGCCTACACTTTCAAGCCGGCGGCGGTCGTACGCCACTTGCCAGCACTCCTGCTGATAAGGCCCGAACATGGCGACCTGGGCGTTTTCCAGTTCACCGATGTCGTTGCGCTTTTGCACGTAGTCGCGATCGTAAGGCACGCGCATCATCAGGTCGGCCAGTTGCCGACCATGCAGGGCGCTGCTGCGCCAGATGTAATCGCGCAGGTCGTCATCGAGCTTTTCGCCGGGCGGCGCCCAGATCAATCGCAGGCGCACGCCAAGGGCTTTGGCCAGGGCCTGGGCCAGCTCCACATCCACGCCCCGAGGCTGACCGTGGTCTTCGAAGCTATAGGGGGCAAAATCCTTGTACACCGCCACTTTCAGCTCGCCGGCGGCGATCATTTCGTCGTAGTTACGCACCTGTGCCTGAACCGTCTGGCCACACAGCAACAGGCTGCAGAATATCCACGCGAACAGGCGCATGGCGATCACTCCTCGACGTGCACGCTGTCGAGATAGGTGCGCACCGCCCACAAGGCTTCCTGGCTCAAATAGTCCGCCATTTTCGGCATGTAGACCCGGCCGTCGCGCACCGCGCCGTGACGCACGCGCTCGACAAACCACTCATCTCCGGCTTCGGCGGCATCCAGCATGCGCAGATCCGGCGCGATCCCGCCGGACTTGGCTTCCAGGCCGTGGCACGCGGCGCAGTTCTGGTTGTAGGCCGAGGCGCCGATTTCCACCGCTTTGTCTCGCTCAGGAGAACTGCGGTAAGGGTTCTGGGCGACCCAACCATCGCCATCCAACGGCAGGCCGGTGTCCTTGATCGGGGTCAGCCCTTTGGTTTCCACTGCCTGGGGCACTACGTTGCCATGGGCCCACACGGAGCCTGCGCCGGTCAGCCCTATCAGCAATGCGGTAGCGATGATGGCGTTGCGTTTTGTTGTCATTGTTATGCCCTCGAATTTGCACGCAAGACCTCTCTACAGAGGCCGTGCCGTCATCTTAGGAACGCCTGCACCCCAGCCGAATGCTGCTTTGGTGGCCGCACTCTAGTTCCTTGGTAGCGGGTCATCCGGCGCGGTTCGCAAAGACAGCCGGTTCGGGAAGTCTTCCCGGCAAGGGCGGGACTTTTTCCGTATCGGTAGAGCCCTGACGCGACCCAACCTAGTCAGGCCAAAACCTCACTGGGAATGCCCACCATGACAATAAAAACGCTCCCCGCCCTCTCTTCCCTGACCGTTGCCTTGCTGCTGGCCGGCAGCCTGTCCCTGACTCCGCAGGCGAACGCAGCAGTCACCTGGGAAGACATCGCCAACGACCACCTGACCACCCGCGACGTATTGCAATACGGCATGGGCACCAACGCCCAGCGCTGGAGCCCGCTGGCCCAGGTCAATGACAAGAACGTGTTCAAGCTCACGCCGGCCTGGTCTTATTCATTCGGCGACGAAAAGCAGCGCGGCCAGGAGTCCCAGGCCATCGTCAGCGACGGCGTGGTGTACGTCACCGGCTCTTACTCGCGGGTGTTCGCCCTCGACGCCAAGACTGGCAAACGCCTGTGGACCTACAGCCATCGGCTGCCGGACAACATTCGCCCGTGCTGCGACGTGGTCAATCGGGGCGCGGCCATTTACGGCGACAAGATCTACTTCGGCACGCTGGATGCGCGGGTGGTCGCCCTGAATAAAAACACCGGCAAAGTGGTGTGGAACAAGAAGTTCGGCGATCACGCGGCCGGCTACACCATGACCGGAGCCCCGGTACTGATCAAGGATAAAACCAGCGGCAAGGTGCTGTTGATCCATGGCAGTTCCGGGGATGAGTTCGGCGTGGTCGGGCAACTGTTCGCCCGGGACCCGGACACCGGTGAAGAAGTCTGGATGCGGCCTTTCGTCGAAGGCCACATGGGCCGTCTCAACGGCAAGGACAGCACGCCGACCGGCGATGTGAAAGCACCGTCCTGGCCCGACGACAAAACCACCGAAACCGGCAAGGTCGAGGCCTGGAGCCACGGCGGCGGCGCACCTTGGCAGAGCGCCAGTTTCGACCCCGAAACCAACACCATCATCGTCGGCGCCGGCAATCCGGGGCCATGGAACACCTGGGCGCGCACGGCCAAGGATGGCAACCCGCAGGATTACGACAGCCTCTACACCTCCGGCCAGGTGGGCGTCGACCCGAGTACCGGCGAGGTGAAGTGGTTCTACCAGCACACGCCCAACGATGCCTGGGATTTCTCCGGCAACAACGAGCTGGTGCTGTTCGACTACAAAGACAAGGACGGCAAGCTGGTCAAGGCCACCGCCCACGCCGACCGCAACGGCTTTTTCTACGTCGTGGACCGCAACAACGGCAAGCTGCAGAACGCCTTCCCTTTCGTCGACAACATCACCTGGGCCAGCCACATCGACCTGAAGACCGGCCGCCCGGTGGAAAATCCAGGTCAGCGTCCGGCCAAGCCACTGCCGGGTGAAACCAAGGGCAAACCGGTGGAGGTCTCACCGCCTTTCCTGGGTGGCAAGAACTGGAATCCCATGGCCTACAGCCAGGACACCGGGCTGTTCTACGTGCCGGGCAACCAGTGGAAGGAGGAATACTGGACCGAAGAGGTTAACTACAAGAAAGGCTCGGCCTACCTGGGCATGGGCTTTCGCATCAAGCGCATGTATGACGATCACGTCGGCAGCCTGCGGGCGATGAACCCCACCACCGGCAAGGTGGTCTGGGAACACAAGGAAGCCTTGCCGCTGTGGGCCGGGGTGCTCGCCACCAAGGGCAATCTGGTGTTCACCGGCACCGGCGACGGCTTCTTCAAGGCCTTCGACGCCAAGACCGGCCAGGAATTGTGGAAGTTCCAGACCGGCAGCGGCATCGTCTCCCCGCCCATCACCTGGGAACAGGACGGCGAACAGTACATCGGCGTGACCGTCGGCTACGGCGGCGCCGTGCCGTTGTGGGGCGGCGACATGGCCGAGCTGACCAAGCCGGTGGCCCAGGGTGGGTCGTTCTGGGTGTTCAAGATTCCGAGTTGGGATAACAAGGTGGCCCGCCAATAACCCTTGTGGGAGCGAGCCTGCTCGCGATAGCGGTGGTTCAGTTGGCAGTGATGTTGAATGTACCGACGGCTTCGCGAGCAGGCTCGCTCCCACTCTTGATCTCATTGGACACAGATTCTGTGTCCAGCAAAGATCCCTTGCGGGAGCGAGCCTGCTCGCGATAGCGGTGGTTCAGTTGGCAGTGATGTTGAATGTACCGCCGCAATCGCGAGCAGGCTCGCTCCCACAGTTAACTCGAGTTCCTGCCATGAACTATCCACTGGTTTTATTGATCGTGTTCGCCGCAAATGCCAGCGCCGCCGACCCCGACATGCCCCTGACCATCAACGGCTGCATCATCGCCGAGTCCAGCCAATGCCCCGGCGCCGACCTTCGCGGCGCCCGGCTGGCCAACCAGGACCTGCGCAAAATGAACCTCAGCGGTGCCGACCTGCGGGGCGCCGATCTGCGCCATGCGCGGCTGGACCTGGCCAATCTGGAAAAAGCCCGTCTGCAAGGCGCCAACCTGACCCGAGCCAGCTTGCAGCAAAGCAACCTGCGCCTGGCGGACTTCAGTGGGGCCACGCTCAAGGCTATCCAGGGCTGGGGCCTGTTTGCCCAGGGCGCGCAGTTCCAGAAAGCCGACCTGAGCGCCGCGTATCTTCAATTCGCCCGGCTGTCCGGCGCCCGAATGCACGAAACCAACCTGCAAGCCGCCGACCTGGAAATGGCCTGGCTGAGCAAGGCAGATCTCAAGGGCGCCGACCTGCGCGACGCCAACCTGCAGGAAGCCAAGCTTGGCGAAAGCAACCTGGAAGACGCCGACATGAGCGGTTCACGCCAGCATTACGGGAATTTTCAGGATGCGAATATGCAAGGGTGTACGGGTTGCCCGACGACTTGGGATTAGTACCCATTCAAGGACCGACACAGATCCCGTGGCGAGGGAGCTTGCTCCCGCTGGGCTGCGCAGCAGCCCCCATCCAGACAACTCAATCTTCCTGATGCACCGAAGCGATTGGTATTGGGGCTGCTTCGCAGCCCAGCGGGAGCAAGCTCCCTCGCCACAGTTGTGTATTGCTTTCAAGGATGGGATTCACCCCGCCACCCGCACCACGCCCATGTCGATCCCCAGGTGGACCAGTTCGGCATGGGAACTGACCTGCAGCTTGCTCTTGAGCAGCGTCAAGTGATTGGACACGGTCTTGGCGCTGATGCACAACTGTTCGGCAATGGTGCGAGCCGGGGTGCCCCTGGCGAGCATGACGAAGATCTCCAGCTCGCGCTGGGTCATGCATTGCAAGCGCGGGTCGGTGTCGTGTCGGGTACTGGCGCAGGCCAACTGGGTGGCCAGGGCTTGTTCGATGTAGGCATGGCCGGCCAGCACCCGGCGCACGGCCTCCACCAGTATCTGAGGTGCCGAATTCTTGGTCAGGTAGCCCGCAGCCCCGGCGTCCAGCGCCTGACGGACCAATGGCAGTTCATCGTGCATGCTGAAGAACAGCACCCGCAGTTGCGGCAGGCGCTGGCGCAGGCGCCGGGTGGTTTCCAGCCCGCTGATACCGGGCAGGCCGAAATCCATGATCACCAGATGAGGCACCTGCTCCAGCACTTGACTCAACGCCTCCTCACCGGTGGCGGCTTCGCGCACGTGCAGCTCCGGCATCAGCGCCCGCAATAGGCTGGCATAGCCCTGCCGAACCACCGCATGATCGTCGACCAACAAGATGTTCATCACGCCTCCAGGGGAATATTCAAGGCCAGCGCCCAACCGGCACCGGGCTGGCTGATGATGCGCAGTTCGCCACCCAGGCTGCGGGCGCGCTCGGACATCGAGTGCAGGCCAACGCCCGCTCGATGGGGCCCGGTCGCTCCCCGGCCGTTGTCACGCACCAGCACTCGCAAACGCCCGGCCCGATGGTGCAGGCGAATCCGCACCTGCGTGGCGCCGGCATGCCGGACGACATTGGTCAGCGCTTCCTGCAACAGGCGATACAGGTGGGTCTTGTTCGAGCCCGACAACGGCGGCAACGGCGCGTTGATCCGCAGCTGACAGGCGATGCCCTGGTTTTGTTGCCACTGAGCCACCAGCAGCTCGATGGCCTCGGACAGCGGCAGGTGCTGAAGCACCACCGGATACAGGTCTTGCACCAGCGCACGGAATCCCTGTTGCAGATGCTCGCAATGACCCTCGAGCTGGCTGACGGTCTGCTCCAGCATCGGCGGCTGATCGATCACCAGCCGCAGCAAGCATGCCCGGGCGCGGATCCCTGCCACGTATTGGCCCAGGTCATCGTGCAGGGTCCGAGCCAGCTGCGTGCGTTCCTGCTCCTGCACGGCCAGCAGGGCTTGAGTAAGCCGGGTGTTATCGGCCTGGGCCTGAGTCAGGGCAGCGGTCATGCGATTGAAATGCACCGCCAATTGCCGGGCCTCCGGGATAGCATCAGCGGCCAGCCGCACCCGCAGATCGCCGGCGCAGACCTGACGCAGGGCCTGCAGCAATTCATCGAGCAATCCCATACCCCGGCGCACCGCCCAGCGGATCACCAGCAGGCTGACCAACAACGCCAGCGCACAGACGCCGAGCAGTTGCACCAGGGAATCGAGGACTTCTTCGATTTCGTCCCGAGGATCGACCGCGATCCAGGCCCGGCGACCGTCGCGCAAATCCACCACCTCGGCAGCCGGAGCGTCGCCCAGTAACCAGCGACCAAGCCAGGCGCTCACCCCGCCCTCGCTGTTCACCGGGTGCATCTGCCCCGCCGCCAACCAGTGCACCCGTACATGACGCAGACTGCCGGTCAACCGCGACTGGAGACTGGCCGGGTTGCGCTCGGCGGTTTCACTCAGGTAATGCACCACGGACTCGGCCGATTGCAGCTCGCGTTTCACATCGGCCATGGCTTGATGCAGCAACAGGACCGCACAAGCCAGGGTGACCACGGCGAAAAACGCCGTCACCCAGAGGTTGATTCGCCAGAGGGCCGACATGGTTAGCGGCCCATTCCCTGGCCGGCACAGAACCCCGGTGGGAGCGAGCCTGCTCGCGATGAGATCGGCACATTCAACAGCGCTGTCGACTGAACCACCGCTATCGCGAGCAGGCTCGCTCCCACAGGGGAACCTCTGTGCTCGCAGGTTTTGTGTTCGCGGCAGCTCTTTGGTTTGCCAGACAACCGATCCACGCCAATCAGACTCAAGATCAGCAACAACGGCAGCAGCAGGGCTTTGAGAATCCGCACGGTCTGTCCGCTCCTGATGAATGACGATGACTGGCATCCTAAAACCCCGGCGTCGACAGCGGGTTACTACCTTGGTACTGGCCCGGCGGTACTTTCTGCATATTTCCCCCTGGACACAGGCTTCCTATGCTGGCGCTACCCGCAAATGGAGGTGTTATGCGCCGGCTCGTCAGTTACGCCTTGATCCCTTTGCTCGCAGCGGCCAGCGCCGGGTTGCCGGTCGCCGCCCAGGCTGGCGACGGCGCGCCGCTGCAAGTGCGCATCGGCTACCTGGGTTACCGCCCCGACCCGGGCCCGCTGCTGTCCAACGTCATTGAAGAGCCCGCCGATGCCGGGCTGCGCGGGGCGCAGTTGGCGATTGTCGACAGCAACAGCACCGGGCGTTTTCTCAAGCACGATTACCAACTGCAAAGCGCCAGCGTCGACAGCCCCGAAGCCTTGCTCCAGGCCGCCCGAGCGCAGCATGACCAGGGTCTGCGGTTGTTTGTGGTCAACGCGCCATCCGCCAGCCTGCGCCAACTCAGTGCCGCCCTGCCCGACAGCCTGCTGTTCAATGCCGGCAGCGCCGACGACAGCCTGCGCACCACCGATTGCCTGGGCAACGTGCTCCACAGCCTGCCCGACCGGGCGATGCTCGCCGATGCCCTGGTGCAGTTCAGCGTCGTACGCAAATGGCGGCGGGCATTACTGATCGTCGGCCAGACGGCCGAGGACCAGGCCTATGCTGCTGCGCTACGACGAGCCATGAAGCGTTTCGGCATGAAGGTCGTCGCGCAAAAAGACTGGCAGTTCGACAACGACCAGCGCCGCAGCGCCCAGGCCGACATGCCTTTGTTCACCCAGACCGCCGAATACGACGTGGTGCTGGTGGCCGACGAGCGCGGCGACTTCGGCGAATACGTGCCCTACCAGACCTGGTACCCGCGTCCGGTGGCCGGCACGCAAGGCCTGACCCCCACCGCCTGGCACAAGACCGTGGAAACCTACGGCGCGGCACAGCTGCAAAAACGCTTTGAAGCCCTGGCCGGGCGCTGGATGAATGATCGTGATTTCGCCGCCTGGATCGCCGTGCGCAGCATCGCCAGTGCCGTGAGCAAACTGCGCCAGGACGACCCATTGGCCATCCGCCAACTGGCCCTGAGCGAGCAATTGCCGCTGGACGGTTTCAAGGGGCGCAAGCTCAGTTACCGGCCGTGGAACGGGCAACTGCGCCAGCCGATTCCCCTGGTTCAGCCGCGGGCGCTGGTGAGCACCTCGCCCCAGGACGGTTTTCTGCACCCTACCAACGAAATGGACAGCCTGGGCTACGACCGGCCCGAAGTGAGCTGCCGCTACCCCTGATCCCTTCAAGAACAACAATAAGGAAACCGCCATGCGCCGCCCCCTGCTTGACCCGACCCGGTTCCAACCTGCCCTGCTTTGCCAGACCCTCACCCTGGCGGCGGCGTTGTTGGTCGCCGGCCCCGCCGCCGCCAGCATCGCCTGGGTTTCCAATGAGAAAGACAACAGCCTGAGCCTGATTGACATGCAGAGCCTGGAGGTCATCGAGACCCTGCCGGTGGGCCAACGCCCCCGAGGCCTGTTGCTGTCCCACGACAACCGCCTGCTGTACATCTGCGCCAGCGATTCGGACCGGGTCCAGGTGATGGACGTCGCCACCCGCAAGATCATCAAGGAATTGCCCTCCGGCAAGGACCCGGAACAGTTCGCCTTGCACCCCAATGACCGCTGGCTCTACGTGTCCAACGAAGACGATGCCCTGGTGACCGTGATCGACACCCAGACTTCCGAGGTGCTGGGACAGATCGGCGTCGGCGTCGAGCCCGAAGGCATGGCCGTCAGCCCCGATGGCAAATGGGCGGTCAACACCAGTGAAACCACCAACATGCTGCACTGGATCGACACCAGCACCCAGACCTTGGCCGACAACACACTGGTGGACCAACGGCCGCGTTTCGTCGAGTTCAGTCGTGACGGTTCGCAGCTCTGGGCCTCGGCGGAAATCGGCGGCACGCTGACGATTCTCGATGTCGCCAGTCGCCAGGTGCTCAAGACGCTGACGTTCCAGATCAAGGGCGTTCACCCCGACAAGGTACAGCCAGTGGGCATCAAGCTCAGCGCCGACGGCAAACTCGCCTTCGTCGCCCTGGGCCCGGCCAATCACGTCGCCGTCATCGATGCCAAGACCTTCGAAGTGCTGGATTACCTGCTGGTGGGGCGGCGCGTCTGGCAACTGGCATTCACCCCCGATCAACGCCAACTGCTGGCAACCAATGGCGTCAGCGGCGATGTGTCGGTGATCGACGTGCAGAGCCGCAAAGTGCTCAAGTCGGTGAAAGTCGGGCGTTACCCCTGGGGTGTAGTGGTGACGCCATGAACGCCCTGGAAGTCAGCGACCTGAGCTTCGCCTACGGCGCGCGCGAAGCCCTCAGGCAGGTGAGTTTCAACTTCGCAGCCGGGCGCTTCGCCGCGTTGCTGGGCCCCAATGGCGCCGGCAAATCGACGCTGATTGCTTTGCTCACGCGCCTGTATGACGTGCAGCGTGGTGAGGTCCGGGTCGGCGGCCATTCGTTGCAGACCTCGCCGCGGCCGGCCTTGCGCCAATTGGGTGTGGTGTTCCAACAGAGCACCCTGGACCTGGACCTGAGTGTCGAGCAGAACCTGCGTTACCACGTCGCGCTGCATGGCCTGTCGCGGCGCCAGGGCAGTGTGCGCATCGACGCGGAACTGGCCCGCCAGCAGTTGACCGAGCGGCGCCACGAACGGGTGCGCGCCCTGAATGGCGGCCATCGTCGCCGGGTGGAAATCGCCCGGGCGCTGCTGCATGAACCGCGCCTGTTACTGCTCGATGAACCCAGCGTTGGCCTTGACCCGGCCAGCCGGCTGGCCCTGAACCAACACGTCCGCCAGTTGTGCCACGAGGGCATCAGCGTGCTGTGGACCACGCACCTGCTGGACGAAGTACAGCCCAGCGACGATCTGCTGATCCTGCATCAAGGCCGCCTCGTCGCCAGCGCACGCGCCGACGCCGTGAGCCAGGCACACGGCGGCACCCTCGGTTCGGCCTTCACCCACCTGACCGCAGCGGGAGTTCACTCATGAACGCGTATTGGCAATGCTTCAGCGGCATCGTGGTGCGTGAATGGCTGCGTTTCGTGCTACAACGCACGCGCTTTCTCAGTGCCCTGGTGCGGCCGCTGCTGTGGCTGCTGGTGTTCGCCGCCGGCTTTCGTGCGGCACTGGGCATCGCCATCATTGCCCCCTATGACACCTACATCCCTTATGAGGTGTACATCGTGCCTGGCCTTGCCTGCATGATCCTGTTGTTCAATGGCATGCAGGGTTCGCTGTCGATGGTCTATGACCGGGAAATGGGCAGCATGCGCGTGCTGCTCACCAGCCCCCTGCCGCGGGCCTTTCTGCTGGCGAGCAAGTTGCTGGCAACCTCGCTGATCTCGTTGTTGCAGGTCTACGCATTTCTCGCCATTGCCTGGCTGTACGGCATCCAGCCACCGGCCATGGGCCTGCTGCTGGCGTTTCCGGCGCTGCTGCTGGTGGCCCTGATGCTCAGCGCCCTGGGCCTGCTGCTGTCCAATGCCATCCGGCAACTGGAGAACTTTGCCGGGGTGATGAATTTCGTGATCTTCCCGATGTTCTTCCTGTCCTCGGCACTGTATCCATTGTGGAAAATGCTGGAGGCCAGCCCTTGGCTGTACTGGCTGTGCGCGGTGAGTCCGTTCACCCATGGGGTGGAGCTGGTGCGTTATGCGTTGTATGAACGGTTCAATCTGCTGGCGATGGTGGTGTGCGCGGGCTTGACTCTGGTGTTCGCGCTACTGGCGGTGTGGACCTTCAATCCGCAGCATGCGGCGTTGCGCAAAGCAGGCTGATTGCACGACGAATAACCCTTGTGGGAGGGAGTCTGCTCGCGATAGCGATGGTTCAGTTGGCAGAGACGTGACTGACGCACCGCTATCGCGAGCAGGCTCGCTCCCACAGGGGATAGAGCATGACCTAGGTTTGACACTTGTCTTTGAGCCCGAAATTACTACTTTAGTACCGGTTTTCCTGTCTATGGTCGCATTCACAAGACCTCGACCCTGGCATGTAATGGGCGCATAACAAAAAGGATAAATTCCCATGCCCCGTTTGCTGGTGATCGTCTTGCTGAGCCTGTGGCTGAATGTCGCCCAGGCTGACACTGCGCTGTTCTCCGCGCAGGGCTATCGCATTGCCCAGTACCGCAGCCCGACGCCCGCCACCGTCGATGGCGCAAAAACGCTCGATACCCAGGCACTGCAACAGCTGATGATGCAAACGCCATCTGCGATCCTGATCGACGTCTATCGCCGCCCCTGGCTCCAGGGACGCTTCATCGACAACGAGCCCCACGCCAACCTCCCCGGCAGTCTGTGGCTGGCCAATACCGGCGACGGCGAACTCGACCCGACCTGGCAGGATTACTTCAACCATCACCTGGGAAAAGCCACGGGCGGGCGAGCGGATCAACCGCTGGTCTTTTATTGCCGCTCTGATTGCTGGTTGAGCTGGAACGCGGTAAAACGCGCCGCCGCCATGGGCTATAAACAGTTGTATTGGTACCGCGACGGCCTCGACGCTTGGGAGGCGGCCCGCCTGCCCTTGCAAGCGGCCCGGCCCGAACCCTTTCCCTGATTTCAATGAGTGCGTGCCCCCGCTCCACCCACACGACAATAACGAGGTGAATGGCCATGTATAAGATCCTGATAGCCGACGATCACCCACTGTTTCGCGAAGCCATCCACAACGTCATCAGCGACGGTTTTCCTGGCAGCGAGGTGATGGAAACCGCCGATCTGGACAGCGCCCTGGCGTTGACCCGCGAGCACGACGACCTCGACCTGATCCTGCTGGACCTGAACATGCCCGGCATGCACGGCCTCAATGGCCTGATCAACCTGCGCAACGAGGCGCCGACCATCCCCGTGGTGATCGTCTCCGCCGAACAGGACAAACAGGTGGTGCTGCAAGCCATTACCTACGGCGCGGTGGGGTTCATCACCAAGTCCTCGCCGCGCTCGCAGATGACCGACGCCATCGAGCAGATTCTCAACGGCAACGTGTACCTGCCACCGGACATCATCCGCACGCAGAAAAGCCCGATGGGCCGCCGCCTGAACGAAACCCCGGCCTTTGCGCCCGAGCTGCTCCAGGCCCTGACCCGTAAACAATTGCTGGTGCTGGAACGCATGACCAAGGGCGAGTCGAACAAACAGATCGCCTACACGCTGGAGATCGCCGAAACCACGGTCAAGGCTCACGTTTCGGCCATCCTGCGCAAGCTCAATGTGCACAATCGGGTGCAGGCGATTCTCAGTGCCGGGGATATTGATTTCGGGGCTTATCTGCGCCGTTGAACCGCTGACACACATCCCTGTGGCGAGGGGATTTATCCCCGCTGGGGCGCGAAGCGGCCCTAAAACCTAAGAACTCGGTCTGCCTGGCAGATCTAGGGGGGCTGCTTCACAGCCCAGCGGGGATAAATCCCCTCGCCACAACAGCGTTCGGCTCAATGACTCTTGGGCCCACTCAACAAATGACTCATCGCAATCTTCAGTTTCATCGGCCGCACCGGCTTGTGCATCAGGGTGTGGCCGCGTTCGCGGATCTGCTGCTTGAGTTCGTTGCTGTAGTTGGCGGTGATCATCATGGCCGGGATCGCCGAGGCCCGGCGGGCGTTGATCCGGGCCACGGCGTCGACGCCGTTCTGTTCGTTGTCCAGGTGATAGTCGGCAATCAGCAGGTCGGCCTCGGCATGGTAGTTGTCCACCTGACGCGCCAGGTCCTGCTCCGACAGCGCAGTCACCACCCGACACCCCCAACCTTCGAGCAACGTACGCATGCCGGCGCAGATGGCCGCGTCGTTATCCAGCACCCAGACCCGGGCCCCGCGCAAGCGCTCAAGCATCGGTTCACTCATCTCCAGGCTCGGCAACGGCTTGGGCGCGGTGGCGCTCAGGGGCACGTCGATGGAGAACACCGAGCCCTTGCCCGGCCATGAACGCACCTGGATCCGGTGCCCGAGGATCCCGGCGATTTTCTCGACGATCGCCAGTCCCAGGCCCAACCCTCGATCCTGATCCGGGCGCTGCACATCGCCGCGCTTGAACTCCTGGAAGATCTCTTCAAGACGGTTTTCGGCAATGCCGATGCCGCTGTCCCAGACCTGGATGGACAAGCGCTGGCGGTGCCGGCGACAGCCCAGCACCACCCGCCCGCTGGGGGTATAGCGAATGGCATTGCTCAGCAGATTGCGCAGGATCCGCGCCAGCAACTGCATGTCGCTGCGCACCAGGGCCGAACACGGCACAAAGTGCAGTTCCAGCCCCTCACTGCGCGCCACCTGGACGTATTCGGCGGCCAGGTTGTCGAGCAACTCGCTGAGGGCGAACGGCGCGATATCGGCCTTGATCACCCCGGCATCAAGCTTGGAAATGTCCACCAGCGTGCCCAACAGGTTTTCCACGTCCTGCAGCGAGTGGCTGACGTTGCGCACCAGTTGCGCATTCGCCACCGGCTCACGGCGCTCGAGCAAAGCGCTGGTGAACAGCCGCGCGGCGTTGAGCGGTTGCAGCAGGTCATGGCTGACCGCCGCGAGGAATTTGGTTTTCGACAGGTTGGCCTGCTCGGCCTCGCGCTTGGCCTCGCGCAAGCGCAGCTCCACCCGGCTGCGCTCGTCGATTTCGCGCAATAGCTGGTCATTGAGGGTGGTCAGTTCGGCGGTGCGTTCCTGGACGCGCTGTTCCAGGTTCTGATAGGCCTGGTGCAGCGCCTCGGCGGTGCGACGCCGCTCGGTGATGTCGCGGATCAGCACGAAGATTCCCACCACTTCACCATTGGCCAGCCGATTGGGCACGTAGGAACGCAGCATATAGCGTTCCTGGTTGTTGATATTGGTCTCGGCAAACTCGAACGTCACACTCTCACCGGCCAAGGCCCGGGCCACGTAGGCCTCCAGGCGCTGGTAATGCTGTTCGCTGTGGGCCTCGCGCAGGCTCTGGCCGAGCATCACACCACGGGGCCAGCAATACCATTGCTCGTAGACTTTGTTGGTAAATTCGTAGACCAAGTCGGCATTGAGGTAGGCGATCAGCGCCGGCACATGGTCGGTGATCAGGCGGATCCAGCGTTCGCTTTCACTCAGGGCCTCGGCGTGCTGGTAGCGCTCGGTGATGTCGGTGAAGGTGTTGACGTAGCCGCCGGTGGGTAGCGGATGGGTGCGAATCTCCAAGACCCGGCCATCCGACAGGCGCTGCTCGCATTCGTGGATGAGCCGGCCATTGCTGTCGCGACTGGCCGGGGTCAGCAGTTGCAGTTCACTGTCGGCGATCACCTCGGAAAACGGCCGATGGGCCGCCACTGGCGCCAGACCGCTGAGTTCCAGGAAGCGACGGTTCCACAACTCCAGCACACCCTGGGCATTGACCATGGCCACGCCCTGGGAAAGGTTGTCCACGGCCCGTTGCAACAAGTGCGATTTCTGCGCGATGGCCTGTTCGCGACGCACGGTTTCACTGAGTTTGACGTCGGTGATGTCGGTAAACAGAATCACTCGACCGCCTTCCTGGGTTGGTCGTTCGCTGACTTGCAGCCAGCGCCCGTTCTGCAAGCGGTAAAGCACATGCTCGTCGGCCTGGCCACGCGGTTCTTCGCTGAACAACCCGTTGGCGGTCATCAGTCGCTTGACCTCGGAAATGCGCATCCCGGCGATGATACGCACGCGGCTGTGGGCCCAGAATGCCTTGAAGCGGCTGTTGAACAGGACGATGCGCTGTTGTTCGTCGAACAGCACAAATGCATCGGAAATGCTCTCAATGGCATCGATCAGGTGCCGGTGGGCGGTTTCCGCGCGCAGCCGCGCTTCGCCCAGCAGGTGATTGCCGGCCTTGAGTTCGGCCATGGCCTGGTTCAGGGCATCGGTGCGCTCGCGAACCTGCTCGGCCAGCACCACTGAATGCTGGAATGCCGCATACGGGTCGTTGCCCCGGGTCACGCCGGACTCCACCCGTTCGATCAGTGCGTCGTTGATCCGCCGCAGTTTGCGGTTTTCGTGCTGCAGGCTGGCGATCTGCGCCTGCAGGTCAGCGATGGCCGGGGACGCGATGGCGGGCAATGGCAACTCCGGTGAAGGTCTGGTTGATGTGCATGCCATTGAACTGCTCTCCGTAGGTGTTGAAGCCCATCACGCGATGGTCGCGCAGGAACTGGCCGATCTGCTCCAGGCCACCGCGATCTTCCAGTTCCATGCGCCTGAGAAAACAGTCACAGCCGATGGTCAGCAGCAAGTCACCCAGACGCCCCTGCAAGCCGCTGAACAGCTCTTGCAGGTTGTGCAGCAAAGGGCCCGGGGTCATCGCCGTGAGCACGATGCCGTTCTCCACCGCGCAGTAAAAACTCAGGCTCAGGTCTGGGTGCACCTGCTGGATCGCCCGCACGTAATACTGGTCGTTGATGCGCACCGCCAGCGGATGGGCGGCGAAGACCCGGTAGTTCAGCGCATTCACCGGCACGCCGATGTGCCGGGCATATTCCTCGGCGGCGGGTTCGGCATTGAGCTCGTAGACACGCCGTGAGGTGCTGTCGGCCCCGGTCACGACCAACTTCTCCTCCCGAGGCAGGATGTGATGGGTGGTGAACACCTCGAAATCCAGCCAGGTGTTGATCAGCACCACCACGGCCGCGCCGCTGTGGAACTGACCTTCGTAGTACACGTGGGTGTGAGTCAGGTAGTTGTCGTCGCCGGCCGAACCGCCGAAATGCGGAATGTCCCCCAGCGCCGCGCTCAACGCCGCCAGCACCATCTCCTCGCGACTGGACAACCCATCGAGCAAGGTCAGGGCAAAGCTGTGGCCCTTGATCGGCGCCAGCGCATTGCTGCGGCAACCGCTGGCCAGCCGTTCGACCATTTGCTGGGCGTCGATCAGGCTGAAGTGCTCCATTTCCCCGATCAGCTCGGCGGCAATGGAAAAATGCCGATGATCGAAACCCACCGCTGTGACGCAGTTGCGGCCATAGCCTTGACTGGTGATTTCTCCGGCGCTGGTGCAGCCCACCAGGCGAATCCCGCCGAAGCTCTGGGAGAGCGCCTTGCCAAGAGCCGGCAAGTCGTATTCGGCGGAGCAGAAAAACAGCACGAAACCCAAGTGCGGGTGCAGCAACTGCCGCGCCAGCTCCTGGGCAACCTGCTGGACGTTCGTTGCCTGGGACATGGCGCTTATCACACCTTCGCTCTGGGCCTTTAGCATCTTCGCCTCCGACGGGTGCGTAACAGGAACCTTGAGTGTACGAAGCGGCGCCCGACTCACGAATGCTACTTGGGTAGCGGGTAGACGCTTCCATGGGAGGAGAACAGTGGCGGCCCCTGCCGCGATGCGCACGGCAGGGGCCACCACAAAAAACGGGGTTTCGGCTGGAATGCTCCTGCGGTGAGGGGATTTATCCCCTCACCGTAGGGTTGTGCATTGCTGCCGATGGATCCTCTTTACCAGGTCAACACCGCCCCCACCGCAAAGGTGTCGGTGTCTTCGTTCTGGGCGCTGGTGTCATGGCCGTTGATTTCGAACTGGTTGTATTCGGCCACGAGCTTGAGGTTGTCGTTGACGTCATGGAACAGCGCTATGCCACGGGTTTCATAGTCGGCGCCGCTGCCCACCACGCCATTGCCGTCGTCCTCGGTCTTGCCGTAGGACAGCGCCAGGCGGTTCTTGCCCAGTTTGTAGGAGCCCTGCAACAGGTAGCCGGTACTGTCGACATTGCGCAACGTCGCTTCGCCAGCGTTGTTGGTGAAGAACGGGTTGATACCCTTGGCCTGGAACCCGGAACCGGTGAGCGACAGGCCGCCCATCTTCGCCTGTACGCCATAGCCCAGGCCTTTGGAGGTCACTGAATCGACCGTGGTGTCGGTGTTGTCCGAGGTCTGGTAGCTGCCGTTGAGCCAGCTGTAGATCTTCGCCCCACCCAGGTCGAACTGGTAGGTCACCTCACTTTCAGTACGCGGATTTTCCTGGTAGGCCTTGCCGGTGGCGCTGCTGTCGTTGGTGTCCACCGGGTCCATGATGCCCACCGCCACCCGCAGCCCATCCATCACCGGCGTGCGGTAAGTGATCTGCGAAGTCGGGAACGGATACGGGTAGCCGCTGCCGATGTTGCCGAACGACACCCCGCCGCCGTCCACCAGTCCGAGGGTATCGCTGACCTGCCCGTAACCGGCCAGCAACTCGTCCAGCAGAATATTGGAACGGGCGAACAGACCGAAGTCCTTGCCGACCAGCACTTCACCCCACTGCGGATTGGCGACGGTGCCGTAGAACTGCCGCACGTCGATGGCGGTGTCGGTGCCGTTGGTTTCGCTGTCATTGATGGTCACCCAGAACGAGGCACGGGCGCCAAGCTTGAGGTCATCGACCTGCTTGCCCATGTTGAAGCCCAGGTAGTTGGGCAAGAAGCCCATCTTGACCCGCGCCTGCCGACGGTCGAACTGCTCCCCTGCCCGGTCAACATCGCTGTTGACGTAAAAGGCGTTGATATAGCCGTCGGTGGAAAAGGTGGTCTGGTCCTTGTCGTACAGCATGATTTCAGCCTGGGCCCACGACGTCAGGCCAAGGCTCGAAAGGCCGGCGATGACCGCAGGCAAAAAACGGTGGCGAGTATTTTTATTGTTGTGCATGGCGCGCTCCGCAACATGAGACGGGATGTCGGAGGCGATTATCGAAAGGCGACAGGCCACGTCATACGCTGCCTTGGAGGCAATTGGCGGATGCTTTGGAGGCGCCGGCCCGGCGCGGCAGTTTGGGTGTAAGACTGCGATGTGACGGAGGGGCAATACTTAGGGCCTAACCCTGAAACTAAGGTGGGAGCGAGCCTGCTCGCGATGGCGGTGTGTCAGCCACCCTAAATGCTGCTGACCCAACGCCATCGCGAGCAGGCTCGCTCCCACAGGATCCTTGGCTCAGAACCTCGGTTTGACGGTTTTCCAGTCCGGCTTGTAGCGCTGCATCTGCCGCACATCGTCGCGCTGGCGGATGCCGCAACTGAGGAACTGCTCATGCAGCTTGCCCAGTTGATCGCGGTCCAGCTCCAGTCCAAGCCCCGGCGCACGGGTGATTTTCACGCAACCATCGACAATCGGCAGCTTGCCGCCCTTGATCACCTCTTCATCCGGTTCCTGCCACGGGTAATGGGTGTCACAGGCGTAATCCAGGTTCGGCACCGAAGCCGCGACGTGGGCCATGGCCATCAGGCTGATGCCCAAGTGGGAGTTCGAATGCATCGACACGCCCAGGCCAAAGGTGTCGCACATTTTCGCCAGCGCCTGGGTGTCTCGCAGCCCGCCCCAGTAATGATGGTCGGCCAAGACGATCTGCACACTGTTCAGCGCCACGCTGCGACGGAACTCGTCGAAATCGGTGACCACCATATTGGTCGCCAGCGGCAGGCCCGTGCGCCTGTGCAGTTCGGCCATGCCTTCGAGCCCTGGTGTGGGGTCTTCGTAATATTGCAGGTCATCGCCCAGCAGCTCGGCCATGCGAATGGAAGTTTCCAGCGACCAGTTGCCATTGGGATCGATGCGCAGCGGGTAGCCGGGAAACGCCTGTTTCAACGCCTTGATGCAGGAAACCTCGTGTTCCGGCTCCAGGGTGCCAGCCTTGAGCTTGATACTCTTGAAGCCGTAGTCCTGGATCATGCGCCGGGCCTGGGCGACGATCTGCTGTTCGTTGAGCGCCTCGCCCCAGCTGTCCGGCGGATACGGCGAATCGACGTGCTCGGCGTACTTGAAAAACAGATAGGCGCTGAACGGGATCTCATCCCGAATCGCCCCGCCCAGCAGATCCACCAGCGGCACGTTCAGGTAATGGGCTTGCAGGTCCAGGCAGGCCACTTCAAACGCTGAGTAAGCATTGCTCACCGCCTTGCTCGCATGGGAACCCGGCGCCAGCTCCGCACCGGCAACGCTGGCGGGCCGGTGGGCGGCCACGGTGGCCTGGACGATGGCCCGCAACTGGTTGAGATTGAACGGGTCGAGCCCGATCAACTGGCTTTGCAATTGCTGCTGGATCGCCAGGGCCGGCGCATCGCCGTAACTCTCGCCCAGGCCGATGTAACCGTTGTCGCTCTCGATCTCGATGATCGAACGCAACGCGTAGGGCTCATGAATGCCGCTGGCGTTGAGCAACGGCGGATCGCGAAAGGCGATGGGTGTGACGGTGACGCGGGTGATCTTCATGCAGCGGCTCCGATCATTGTTTTTGTAGAGGACGGGCCGATGATGGACGGAGGGTATTGTTCCCGTCTAATCTAACTTGGCACTTGATTGATACCTGGATTGAATCAATGTTTGAACTGGCCCAGCTACGCTGCTTCACCACGGTGGCGACCGAACTCAACTTCCGTCGCGCCGCCGAACGCCTGAACATGACCCAGCCTCCGCTGAGTCGGCAGATCCAGTTGCTGGAACATCACCTGGGTGTCGAACTGTTCACCCGCAGCACTCGCAGCGTGGCGCTCACCGCCGCCGGACGGGCGTTTTTCATCGAAGCGCAGAACCTGCTGGAGCAGGCGCAACAAGCCGCCGTGGCCGCCAAGCGGTTTGCCCAGGGCGACATCGGCTCAGTCACCATCAGCTTCGTCGGCAGCGCGGTGTATGAGTTTCTACCCAAAGTCATCGCCGAAGCCCGCTTGAAGCAACCCCAGGTAAAAATCGTTCTGTCGGAGATGAACACCTACCAGCAACACGAGGCCCTGCGCGCTCGCCGCATCGACTTGGGGATCGTCCGCTCGCCACTGCTGGAAACCGGCTACGCCACCGAGTGCCTGGTGCGCGAACCGTTCGTCCTGGCCGTGCCCGTCGGGCATCCGCTGGCCAGTGCCGATTCGGTGGGCGTCGAAGATCTCGACGGTGAACCGTTCCTGATGTACTCCCACTCCGCCTACCCACCTTTCAACGAACTGCTCACCGGCATGCTGCGCTCGGCCCGCGTTGCACCGCAGTTCGTGCAATGGCTGGGTTCCTCACTGACGATCCTGGCGCTGGTCAACGCCGGCATGGGTCTGGCACTGGTGCCCCGGTGTGCCACCAGCGTGGTGTTCAGGCAGGTGGTGTTTCGTGAGATCGATCTGGGTGAAGGGGTACAAAGCGAGTTGCACCTGATATGGCGCCAGGACAATGACAACCCGGCGTTTGCCATGTTGCTGGAGGGCATTCGCGGGGCGGTTCGCGAGGGTCTCTGAATCTGAAGCCTACCGATGCCGCTCTCGTCACCGACCAAACTTGACGACCTATTCCCGTCACCCCAAACAAGTTGTACGATGACAGACGAGATCAGCTGAAAACGCTAATCCGCTCCGATACCTACAAAAATAAGGAAATACCCATGAAAAAAGCCACATTGGTCATCAGCTTTCTGTGCCTGTTCAGCGGCTACGTCGCGGCTGCCTCTTCATCGGCCGAGCAGGAAGTGGCCCAGGCCGTCGACCACCTGACCCAAGCCATGCTGCACAAAGACATCCCACAACTCCAGGCACTGGCCGCCGAAAACCTGACCTACGGGCACTCCAGCGGGAAGATTCAGGACAAGAAAGCCTTCATTGCCGACATCGAAACCGGCAAGAGCGCGTTCAAGACCCTGGAGATGAAGGATCAGAAAATCACCCTGTCAGGCGATGTGGCCCTGGTGCGTCACCACTTCTCCGCGCAAGCGCTCAAAGGCACCGAAGTGGTTCCGACGGAAATCGAGAACTTTCAGATCTGGCAGAAGCAGAAGAATGGCAAGTGGCTGCTGATTGGGCGCCAGGCGTTTCGGTTCTGAGCTAAAAATCTCCGTGGGCGCCGTTAGTTAACGTGAAGCGGCAGGGATTCAATGTGGCGAGGGGATTTATCCCCTCGCCACAGGTCACCGTTACTTCAATCCGCCGCCCACTGCTCCCGGTACTGCAGCAGGAAATCGACAAAGGCGCGCACCCGCTGCGGCACGTACCGACCGTGGGGATACAGCAAGGTGAACGGACGTGAGCGCCCCGCGAAAGGCGCAAGTACCTCCACCAATTGCCCGTTGGCCAGCTCCTGCTCCACGATGAATTTGTAGGTCTGGAACAAGCCGGCGCCATGTTTGGCCAGCGTCACGCCGCCGAGCACATCGTCCGAACAGCAATACCCTCCTTCGCCGAACACCTCCTTTTCCTTGCCGTCGACATTGAACAACCAGGAAATCCGCCGTCCGCTGCTGGGCAATTCGAACTGGATGCACTCGTGGTCGTCCAGGTCTTCAAGGACCTGCGGCGTGCCGGCCTTGCGCAAGTAATCCGGGGACGCGACCACCACCAGTTTCGCGTCCTCCAGCAGCCGGGCGATCATCGATGAGTCGGGTTGTGCTCGCACCCGGATGGCGAGGTCATAACCTTCGGCAACGAAGTCGATGTTTCGGTTGCTCAGGTGCAGGTCCACCGTCACTTGCGGGTACAGCGCCCGAAAGGCCGGCAGCAAGGGCAGGATGCGGTGATGACCGTAGGTGGTGGGCAGGCTGATGCGCAGTTGCCCGGACGGCACCGATTGCGCGCCCATCATTTCCTGTTGCGCCTCCACCAGTTGCGTCAGCGCTTGCCGGCATTGCTCGAAATAGGTCTTGCCGGCTTCCGTCAGCCGAATGCTGCGAGTGGTGCGCACGAAAAGACGCGAACCCAGGCGCTCCTCCAGACGAAAAATCGAGCGACTCACCGCCGCCGGAGTCACACCGGCAAGCTGGGCCGCTGCGGTGAAACTCCCTGCCTCCGCCGCCAGGCAGAACAGTTCTATGCTGCCCAACTGCAAGTCTTCGAAATGACGCTTCATGATTCGTTACACCGCGTATCAACTGAAAGTTCCAGACACCTGTTTATCAGCCGCAGGCGTATAAATATAGTGGCCCCCGTGGCGCGGGAACCTCCTGCGCTCATTTCCCATCAGCAGGAGTGCATCATGCCTTTCGTCAATGTGCGTATAACCCGCGACGGTGTCACTCGCGAACAGAAAGCCCAGGTCATTTCCGAGATCACCGAAACCCTGCAACGGGTGCTGGGCAAGGACCCGCACTTGACCCACATCGTGATCGAGGAAGTCGACACCGATAACTGGGGTTACGCGGGTATGACGACGACGCAATACCGAAGCTTGCCCAAAGAGTGACGGTTCTACCTTCCCGAGCCCGGTCCAACTGACCGGGCTTTTTTGTGCCTGATGATTAACCCTGTGGGAGCGAGCCTGCTCGCGATGGCGATGGACCCGTCACATTGATGTTGGCTGGAATACCGTCATCGCGAGCAGACTCGCTCCCACATTGAATTAATTACATGACGTATCAACTCAAGTACCAGCCCCCGCATTTATCAAACCCAAGCGCATCAATACCCTGATCTCAACCACCGCCAACATCGGTGCAACGGTTTCAATTCAATTGATCAGGAGTCCAATCATGAGCCTCAACAAAACCGTCATCATCACCGGCGCCTCCAGTGGCATCGGCCTGGGTCTGGTCCAGGCGTTCCTGGATCGGGGCTATAACGTGGTGGGCAATGCCCGCTCTCAGTCCGGCCTGGACAGCGCGGCGCAACAGCTCGGCCATCCGGCGAACTTCATTGGCGTGGCCGGTGATATCGCTGACCCGGCGACTTCAACCCGTCTCATCAACAAAGCCATCGAAACCTTCGGGGCCGTGGACGGGCTGGTGAACAACGCCGGTTTCTTCCTGCCAAAACCTTTCATCGAATACAGCCCCCAGGACCTGGAAGCGCTGCTGGACACCAACCTCAAGGGTCTGGTCTACGCCAGCCAGGCGGCTGCCGCACACATGATCGGTCGTCAGCAGGGTTTCATCATCAACATCTCCGCCGCCGTGGCCCTGCAACCGAACATCCAGGTGCCGGCGGCGCTGCCGGTGTTGATCAAAGGCGGGGTCAACCAGATGACCCGTGCCCTGGCGCTGGAGCTTTCGCCCCACAACATCAAGGTCAACGCGGTCGCCCCCGGCATCATCGACACGCCCATGCATGACCCGGCGCACCGCGACTTCCTCAACAACCTGGCCCCGGCCGGTCGCGTCGGTACCATCGAGGAAATTGCCGAGGCCGTGTTGTACCTGGCGGGCGCTGATTTCACGACCGGCGCGATACTGCCGGTAGACGGCGGGATGAGCACGGGCAAGTGGTAAAAAGAAAAACCCCGGAGGCACAACCTCCGGGGTTTTCATGACGCCTGGAGTTCAGAGCGTATAGGAGATGCCGGCCTGCACGGTTCGCGGTGCGCCTGGGTAGGCGTAGACGCCACCAAATGCGCCTTCCTCATAATCGGCGTCGAACAGATTTTTCAGGTCCAGGTTGAGGCGGATCCGCTCGTTGACCTTGTAGTAGCCGAGCAGGTCCACGACGGTGTAGCTGTCCATGGTGAAAGTGCTGGCCGCCGTATTACCTGCCCGCTCATCGACATACTTGGCGCCTAAGCCCAGCCCAAGGCCCTTGAGACCACCGTCCTGGAACTCGTAGACGTTCAACAGGCTGAAGGAGTTCTTGGGCACGTTAAGCAAGCGGGTGCCGGACGGGATGTTGATGTCCTTGGTCACTTCGGCATCCACATACGCGTAGCCACCGATCACGCGCCATTGCGGCGTTAAGTTGCCCGCCACATTCAAGTCGAAACCACGGCTGCGCACCTCCCCGGCAGCCACGTTGAAGGTGGCGTCCAGCGGGTCGGGCGTGAGTACGTTGCGCTTTTCAATCTGGTAGACCGCCGCGTCGACGCTCAACTGCCGATCCAGCGCTTCCCACTTGACGCCCATTTCATAGGACTTGCCCTCTTCCGGCTTGAATCCGCCACCTTGAAGGCTGGCACCGGTATTGGGTTTGAAAGAGCGGGCGGTATTGGCATAGACAGCCACGGTGTCGGTCAGGTCGTAGATCATCCCCAGGCGTGGGGTGACGGCGCTGTCAGTGACATCCCAGTTTCTGCTGCCGGGCCGAGGCTGTGGGACGAATGTCTCATACTCATGCTCAAACCGCTCAAAACGCGCTCCAGCCAACAGCTTCAACCGCTCGGTCAATGCCACCTGATCCTGGACAAACACGCCAAACGTCTTGAGGTTTTCCTGGTCATCCGTGGGCTTGCGCGTCAACGCCGGGCGTGGCTGGCCATACACCGGATCGAAGATATCGATCGGGTAGGCACCGACCTCGCCGGAAGATCGCTGGATGATGGACTGGTAGTCGTAGTCTTCATACTCGATGCCGGTCAACAGTGTGTGCTCGAACCCACCCGTGGAAAAACGCCCGGTGAGGTTGAGCTGGGTGTCGCGATCGGTCCATTCCAACTTGCGGTAGTTGAAGTTACGACTCAGCGTACGCCCATCGGCGCCGATGCTGTTGCCTTCCACCGCGTTGCCCTGCAGGGTGCCGTCCAGCCATTGGGTACCGCCGGCCAAGGTCCAGTCGTCGTTGAGCATGTGCTCGAAACGCACCTGCAGCATGTTGTTGTCGTTGTGCAACTTGCCGGCGTCTTTCTCGCCGAAGAACGTATCGCGCGAGGCGGTGCCGCGCTGGCCGGCGTAATGGGTCAGGCCACGGTCCAGCGGCGCATTGTTGCGCATGAAGTCGCCTTCGAAGGTCAGGCGCGTGGTGTCGTTGACCTGCCAGGTCACCACCGGCGCAATGCCATAGCGTTCGGTCTCGACGTGGTCGCGGAACGTATCGCCGCCCTCGCCGATCACGTTCAGGCGATACGCCAGGCGCCCTTCTTCGTCCAGCGGGCCCGAGGCATCCAGGGTCCCGCGACGCATGCCCTGGTCGCTGACCTGGCTGCCCAGGGTCACGGTGCGTTCGGCCAATGGCTGCTTGGACACCACGTTGAAGGTGCCGCCTGGATCGCCGCGACCGTACAACATCGTCGCCGGGCCGCGCAGCACTTCCAGGCGCTCGATGGTGTTGGCATCTGGCATGTTCGGGTAACCGCGGTTGATCGGGAAACCGTTGCGGTAGAACTCGCCCGTGGTAAAGCCGCGGACCGTGAACGTGGTCAGGCCCTGGCCACCGAAGTTGTTCGCCCTGCCGACCCCGCCGGCGTAATCGAGCGCGTCTTGCAGCCGGGTGGCGCTGAGGTCTTCCACCACGTCGCGCGAAACCACGGAAATCGACTGTGGGGTTTCATGAATCGCGGTGTCGGTACGTGTCGCGCTGGCCGAACGGGTCGCGTGATATCCCTTGACGGGCCCCTGCGCGGACTCGATATCCGAAAGACCCACGATGTCCGTGGCTTGCAGTTCCAACGGTGCGGAGGTTGCGGCCATGGGCTCGTCTGCCCACGTGGATACGGAATAAGCCTGGAGCACACACAGTGAAACGAGAATCCGACGCATCGATGCACAATCCTAACGAAAATACGTCAGCCCCCCAGAGGCCGACAAGAATGTGTCGCGAAAGATACAGCAACTCATTCTTGTTTGACACAAATTCCCATTCACAACCCAGCGAAATGCCCCTTCCTGGCACGTGCCAACTGCACAACGCGACTGCTGGCAAAGTCGTATACCATATCCCCAACCAAGCCAAACGACCGCCGCCGTGACCTTATCCAAGTTCAATCTGCCTGATCTGGGCAACACCCCTTCCACTTCGGAAATCATCACCCGTCATCTGCGCGAAGCCATCGTGGCCGGGCATTTTGCCGAGGACGAGCCCATTCGCCAGGACGACATCGCCCGGCAGTTCAACGTCAGCAAGATTCCCGTGCGCGAAGCCCTCAAGCGCCTGGAAGCCGAGGGGCTGGTGATGTTCCAGCGCAATCGCGGGGCGATGGTCACGCGCATTTCCGAGGCGGAACTGGCGCAGATGTTCGAGGTGCGGATGCTGCTGGAAGACAAAGTGCTGCGCCTGGCGATTCCCAACATGACTGAAGAGACCTTCGTCCGCGCCGAGAGCATCTGCCGTGAGTTCATCGGTGAAGACGACGTGGGTCGTTGGGCTGAACTGAACTGGCAATTGCATGCCTGTCTCTACGAGCCGGCGCAACGCCCCTTTCTGGTGGGTTTGATCCGCTCGGTGCACGACAAGCTGGAGCGCTACCTGCGCATGCAGATGAGCCTTTCGGCCGGCAAGGAACGCGCCGACCACGAACACCGGGAAATTCTTGCGGCCTGCCGCGCCGGTGATGTGGAGCGGGCGGTGAAGTTACTGGACGAACACATCGCCGGCGTTTGCAAGACGCTGTTCGAGTTCCTGCCTTCGAGCCATTGATGCGCCGCTGCTGTGCCGATTTCGTCATGAGTGACAGATAAATCCATCAAGCCGTCACCCCCCAGCGCGGGCCACGCTTGCCGTCACTCATCTGAACGGACGTGGCCCCCCATGAAACGCATCACCGTGATCGATTCCCATACCGGCGGCGAACCGACCCGTCTGGTCACCGACGGTTTTCCCGACCTGGGCCAAGGCAGCATGGCCGAGCGCCGCCAGCGTCTAGCGACACAGCATGACGCCTGGCGCACCGCCTGCGTGCTGGAACCACGGGGCAGCGATGTGCTGGTGGGGGCGCTGCTCTGTGAGCCGCAGGACCCGAGCGCCTGTGCCGGGGTGATCTTCTTCAACAACAGCGGCTACCTGGGCATGTGCGGCCACGGCACCATCGGCCTGGTGACGTCACTGGCACACCTGGGCAAAATCGGCCCTGGCGTGCACACCGTCGAAACCCCGGTGGGCACGGTGCAAGCGACCTTGCATGAGGACCGTTCGGTCAGCGTACGCAATGTGCCGGCCTACCGTTACCGCAAGGCCCTGAGCCTGGAGGTGCCCGGTATCGGCCCGGTGGTGGGCGATGTGGCCTGGGGCGGCAACTGGTTTTTCCTGATCGCTGACCATGGCCAGCGCGTGGCGGGCGACAACCTCGACGCGTTGACCGCCTATACCTACGCCGTGCAGCAGGCCTTGGAACAGCAAGGTCTGCGGGGTGAGGACGGGGGCCTGATCGATCACATCGAACTGTTCGCCGATGACCCGCACGCCGACAGCCGCAACTTCGTGCTCTGCCCCGGCAAGGCGTATGACCGCTCCCCATGCGGCACCGGCACCAGCGCCAAACTGGCGTGCCTGGCCGCTGACGGAAAACTGCAACCCGGGCAGATCTGGCGCCAGGCCAGTGTCATTGGCAGTGAATTCGAAGGCTCCTATGAGTTCGACGGCGAGCGCATCGTGCCGACCATTCGCGGCCGCGCCTACATCAGCGCCGAAACCACGCTGGTCATTGAGCCGGATGATCCGTTCGCCTGGGGCATCGTCCCGTGAACGCCGGCCACGTCGCCGATGTGATCATCATCGGTGCCGGCATCATCGGCGCCGCCTGCGCCCGAACGTTGGCCCGGCGAGGCTTGAAGGTCCTGGTACTCGATGCCGGTTGGCACGGCGCCACAGCCGCCGGCATGGGCCACTTGCTGGTGCTGGACGACAACCCGGCGGAACTGGCCCTCAGTCAGTATTCCCTGCAGCGCTGGCGCCAGTTGGCCCCGGCCCTGCCCGACGCCTGCGCGTGGCGCAACAACGGCACCCTGTGGCTGGCGGCCAATGCCGAGGAAATGGCCGTTGCCCATAGCAAGTACCTGAACCTGCTGGCTCATGGCGAAGACTGCGAGCTGATCGGGCGTGCGGCCCTGCAGCAGCGTGAGCCGCAACTGCGCGAAGGCCTGGAGGGCGGCCTGCTGATCAAGGGCGACGGGATCCTGTACGCCCCGGCTGCCGCGCGCTGGATGCTGGACGAGGCCAATATTGCTCAGCAACGCGCCCAGGCCATTGAAGTGGACGGCCATCGAGTGCGTCTTGAGGACGGTCGCTGGTTGAACGCAGAAGCGGTGATTCTCGCCAATGGCATCCAGGCCACCGAGCTGTGCCCGGAGTTGCCGATCGAAGCCAAGAAGGGCCATTTGTTGATCACCGATCGTTACCCCGCCACCGTCTCCCACACCCTGGTGGAGCTGGGGTATGTCACCAGCGCTCACAACGCCAGCGGTCCATCGGTGGCGTGCAATATCCAGCCGCGTCCGACCGGGCAGCTGTTCATCGGTGCCTCGCGACAGTTCGGCACCGTCGACCCGCAGGTGGAAGGCTGGATGCTGGCAAAGATGCTCAAGCGTGCTGTCTACTACATGCCAGGCCTGGCACACCTCAACGGCATCCGCGCCTGGACCGGTTTTCGCGCCGCCAGCCCCGATGGCCTGCCGCTGGTGGGGCAACATCCGCAACGCCCTGGCCTGTGGCTGGCGGTGGGTCACGAAGGCCTGGGCGTGACGACGGCACCCGCAACGGCCGATCTGTTGGCCGCGCAACTGTTCAACGAAACCTCGCCGCTGGCGGCGCAACCGTACCTGCCACAGCGCTTTCTGGGAGAACCGGCCCATGCCTGATCTGTTTCTCGATGGTCGCCCGCTCACTGTCGTCAGCGGCACCAGCGTCGCTGCCGCCCTTGCCCTGGGAGCCGACGGTTGCAGCCGCACTTCGGTCAGCGGCCAGCGCCGCGCGCCTCTGTGCGGCATGGGCATTTGCCAGGAATGCCGGGTGATGATCGATGGCCATCGACGCCTGGCCTGCCAGACACTGTGTCGCGATGGCATGCAAGTGCAAACACGACCATGAACGAAACCACCGACCTGTTGATCATCGGCGCCGGCCCCGCCGGCATGGCTGCCGCCCTGGCCGCAGCAAGCAGCGGCATGCGCATTGTGCTGCTGGACGATAATCCATTGCCGGGCGGGCAGATCTGGCGCGACGGCCCCCAGGCTCACCTCCCCGCCGAGGCCCGACGTCTGCGCAACTCATTACAGGCCTGCGCCAATGTGCGCTGCCACGCCGGCACCCGCGTCATCGCCTGCGCCGCCGATAAAACCCTGCTGGTGGAAGATGCCGAGCGCGGCTGGCAGATCACCTACCAGCGCTTGATCCTGTGCACCGGCGCGCGCGAACTGCTGCTGCCCTTCCCCGGCTGGACGCTGCCGGGGGTGACCGCCGTCGGTGGTTTACAAGCATTGATCAAGAGTGGCCTGCCAGTGCGCGGCGAACGGCTGGTGATCGCCGGCAGCGGTCCGTTGCTGCTGGCCAGCGCCGCCACCGCCAAACATCAAGGGGCGCAGGTACTGCGGATCGCCGAGCAGGCCAATCATCGCGCCGTCGCCGGTTTCGCCGCGCAGTTGCCGCGCTGGCCGGGCAAGTTTTTGCAGTCGTTCAGCCTTTTCGATCCACACTACCGCACCGGCACGCATGTGCTGGAGGCCCTGGGTCGCGAGCGGCTTGAGGGCGTGCGCTTGCTACAACAGGGCAAGACACTTGAACTCGCCTGCGACCGTCTTGCCTGTGGGTTCGGGCTCATTCCCAATACTCAGCTCGGCCAGGCCTTGGGCTGTGGTCTTGAAGGCCAGGCGCTGGCCGTTGACGCCTGGCAAGCGACTACCCGCCACGACCATTACGCCGCCGGTGAATGCACCGGTTTCGGTGGCAGCGAACTGGCGCTGGTGGAAGGCGCCATCGCCGGCCACAGCGCCGTCGGCAATAGTGTCGCCGCGCAACGCTTGTGGCCTCGCCGGGCACGCTGGCAAGGTTTCGCCCGGGCGTTGAACAAGGCCTTCGCCTTGGACGCGCGACTCAAGACCCTCGCTCGGGACGACACGCTGGTGTGCCGCTGCGAAGACGTGCCGTATGGCGAGCTGGTCGACCACCAGGACTGGCGCGCAGCGAAACTGGCGAGCCGGTGCGGCATGGGGGCCTGCCAGGGACGGGTCTGCGCTGCCGCGCTGGAACATCTGTTCGGCTGGCCCTCACCCACGCCGCGCCCGCCCTTCAGCCCGGCGCGGATCGAGACTTTGCTGCACCTGCAAGAAACCCCGACAACCTGAGGCCACACCAGATCCTTCTGTGGGAGCGAGCTTGCTCGCGAATGCGTCGGCACATCCAGCATCGATGCAAGCTGACCCACCGCTTTCGCGAGCAAGCTCGCTCCCACAGTGGACCGCGTCAGGCCTGGACTTCCTGCCTCGATGACTTTGCCCCTATGATCCCTGCGTCCCCTCAGAAACCTGACGCCATGTACCCCACGCTCACTTCCTTCGCCCCCTGCGATTTACCGACCCTGCTCAACAGCCTGCAACCCATCGCGCCGTTGCTCGACACCCTGTCGGACGTGGTGTTTTTCATCAAGGACAGGCAAGCCCGCTATGCCTTCGTCAACCAGACCCTGGCCCGGCGTTGCGGCTTCAAACAAAGCGCTGACCTGCTGGGCCTCACTGCCGAGCAGGTTTTTCCCGAGCGTTTCGGCCCGCTGTACACCGAGCAGGACCGACGGGTGCTGGCCAGCGGCCGGGAACTGGCCGACCAGCTCGAACTGCACCTGTACTACGGCAACCAGCCGGTGTGGTGCCTGACCCATAAACTCGCCCTGCATGCGCCCAACGGCCAGATCGTCGGCCTGGCCGGGATTTCCCGGGACTTGCAACTGCCCCAGTCGAGTCACCCCGCGTTCCACAAACTGGCGGCGGTGGATGCCCATATCAAGCAGCACTTCGCCCACCCCATCAGCCTTGCCGACCTGACCGCCATCGCCGGGTTGTCGGTGGCGCAGTTGGAGCGCCACTGCAAACGTATCTTCCAGCTCACGCCCCGGCAGATGATTCACAAGGCGCGGCTGGAAGAAGCCTCGCGGTTGTTACTGGACCACGACCTGCCCATCACCGAAATTGCCCTGCGCTGCGGCTACACCGATCACAGCGCGTTCAGCCGGCAGTTCCGTGCCTTGACCAGCCTTTCGCCCAGCCAGTATCGCGAAAATCAGCGCTGACCAGTGTTCCCTGGTGGGGCATGGGGACTGCGATTGCTCCTATCTGTAACACCGCACGCAAGCGTTGTTCGGCGTCTGACGCAGCTCCACGTCTTTTAATGCATGCACATCAAAGCCTTACCAATGACCACTGACTCAACCTCAAACCGGCACGCTGCTTGCTTTATTTAATATCGTATACGAAATCCTCAATACGATATTTCATCCGCATTTATTCGACAGCGAGGCATTTATGAAGAACCCTGCATTGGCTGTAGCCCTGAGCGTTGCCCTCACGCCCCTTTTCATCGCCCCCGCTCACGCCGACAAACTCGACGACATCATCGGCTCCGGCAAACTGCGCTGCGCCGTGACCCTGGACTTCCCGCCCATGGGTTTTCGTGACGCTGGCAATAAACCCGCTGGTTTTGACGTGGACTATTGCCACGACCTGGCGAAAGTCCTCGGCGTGGAACCCGAAGTGGTGGAAACACCGTTCCCGGACCGGATCCCGGCGCTGGTTTCCGGCCGTGCGGACGTGATCGTTGCCTCCACCTCCGACACCCTGGAGCGGGCCAAGACCGTGGGCCTGACCGTGCCCTACTTCGCGTTTCAGATGGTGGTGCTGACCCGCGACGATACCGGTATCAACAGCTACGACGACCTCAAGGGCAAACCTCTGGGTAACACCAGCGGCACCTACGAAGCCATCGCCCTGGAAAAAGACCAGAAGAGTTGGGGCAGCGGCAGTTTCCGCGCCTACCAGTCGCAGAACGACACGCTGCTGGCCGTCGCCCAGGGCCACATCGATGCGACCGTGGTGACCAACACCGTGGCGGCCGCGACCATCAAGTCGGGCAAGTACAAGAACCTGAAAATCGCGGGCAACGCGCCCTATGTCATCGACTACGTGTCCCTTGGCGCCAAGCGCAACGAGTACGGGTTGATCAACTACCTCAATCTCTTCGTCAACCAGCAGGTGCGCACTGGCCGTTACAAGGAGCTGTTCGTCAAATGGGTGGGCACCGATATCCCGCCGGCCGACCTGGTGGTGCCGCAGGTTTACTACTGAGGATTGGAGCATGCCAAGCACGCCTACCCGTGTGACGGGCCGAAGTCTGGTGGAGGGTGCCGCCCAGGGCGCCCTGCTGTACGCCGATGTGGGCCTGAGTTTCTGGGGCGGGGTCGATCCGGCCAGCGGCGAGGTGATTGACCGCCATCATCCGTTGAGCGGTGAACGCCTGGCCGGGCGCGTGCTGGCGATTCCCAGCGGGCGTGGCTCCTGCACCGGCAGCAGCGTGCTGATGGAGCTGATCAGCAACGGCCACGCCCCTGCGGCCCTGGTGCTGGCCGAGGCCGATGAAATCCTGACCCTGGGCGTGCTGGTGGCGCAGGTGATTTTCCAGCGCTCCCTGCCGGTGGTGTGTGTCGGGCACGAGGCCTTCAAGCGGTTGCGCGGCCAGGGTTTTGTGCGCATTGAAGGCGCTTGCCTGACCTTGTCAGGTCAGCGCCCCAACGATGGCTGGCACGGGCTGGACTTTCCAACCCCCGCGCTCAGCGGTTCAACCATCAGCCTCAGCCAACAGGACCAAGCGCTGCTGGACGGCAGACACGGCAAGGCGGCCCAGGTCGCAATGCAGATTGTATTGCGCATGGCCCAGATCCAGGGCGCTACACAACTGCTGGATGTGACCCAGGCCCACATCGATGGCTGCATCTATACCGGCCCGGCCAGCCTGCGTTTTGCCGAACAACTGGTGCAATGGGGCGCGAAGGTGCGCGTGCCCACCACGCTCAATTCGATTTCCGTAGACCAGCGGCGCTGGCGGGAGCTGGGCGTCGACCCCGCCCTGGGTGAGCCGGCCAGCGCCTTGGGGGATGCCTACATGGCAATGGGTGCGCAGTTGAGTTTCACCTGTGCCCCCTACCTGCTCGACAGCGCGCCCAAGGCTGGCGAACAGATCGTCTGGGCCGAATCCAACGCCGTGGTCTACGCCAACAGCGTGCTCGGTGCCCGCACGCAAAAGTACCCGGACTTCCTGGACATCTGCATCGCCCTCTGCGGTCGCGCGCCATTGACCGGCTGCCATCTTGACGCGCAGCGCAAAGCCGCGCTGATTATCGATGTGCCGCCGTTGGGGCCCGTGGACGACAGTTTCTATCCGCTGCTGGGTTATCACATCGGCAGCCTGACGGGCCGTCGCATTCCACTGATCCGCGGCCTGGAGCACGCCGCCCCCACGCGGGACGACTTGAAAGCCTTCGGCGCCGCGTTCGCCACCACCAGCGCTGCGCCGCTGTTCCACATCGCCGGGGTGACGCCCGAGGCCCTCGACCCGGTCGATGTCCTGGAGCCGGGAGTCAGTTTGCCGCAGGACACTGTCAGCGCTGCCGGCCTGCTCGCCAGTTGGCGCGAACTCAACAGCGCCCGGCACCGCCAGGTGGACGTGGTCTCCCTGGGCAATCCGCATTTTTCCCTCGGCGAATTCGCTGCCCTGTCGGCCCTGTGCGCCGGCCGCCACAAGCATCCGGATGTGGTGCTGGCGATCACCTGTGGCCGAGCGGTACTGGAACAGGCTCGCGAGGCGGGCCATCTGCAGGCCATCGAAGCCTTCGGCGCGCTCCTGGTCACCGACACCTGCTGGTGCATGTTGGGCGAGCCGGTCATTCCGCCCGAGGCCACCACCCTGATGACCAACTCCGGCAAATACGCCCATTACGCGCCGGGTCTGGTCGGTCGCGGCGTGCACTTTGCCAGCCTTGCGCAGTGCGTTGAAGCTGCGTGCAGCGCAACGGCCAGCGGTCAACCGCCGACGTGGCTGCAACCGACTGTCCATACGGGGGGCCTGACCGATGTTTGACTACAGTTTCCAGTGGCGCCCGGCCTTACGTGCCCTGCCCGACATGCTCGCCGGGGCCTGGGTCACCTTCGAGACCGCGGCGCTGTCGATGATCTTCGGCGTGCTGATCGCCCTGGTGCTGACGGTGATGCGCCAGGCCCGCCATCCGCTGCTGCGCGGCGTGGGCAATGGCTGGGTGTCGATCGCCCGCAACACGCCCTCGCTGTTCCAGATCTACATCCTCTACTTCGGCCTCGGCTCTCTCGGGCTGCACGTCAGTTCCTGGCTGGCGTTGCTGGCCGGGATCACCTTCAACAACGCCGGTTACCTGGCGGAAAACTTTCGCGGCGGCCTCAAGGCCGTGCCGAGTACCCAGATGCGCGCCGCCCGCTCCCTGGGCATGAGCACCTGGCAGGCCTACCGGATGATCATCGTGCCGCAACTGCTGCGCATCGTGTTCTACCCGCTGACCAACCAGATGGTCTGGGCGGTGCTGATGACCTCCCTGGGTGTGGTGGTGGGCCTGAACAACGACCTGACCGGCGTCACCCAGGAATACAACGTCAAGACTTTCCGCACCTTCGAATACTTCGCCCTCGCGGCGGTGCTGTATTACCTGATCGCCAAGCTGATCGTCGGGCTGGCCCGGCTGTTGTCCTGGCGATTGTTTCGTTACTGAGGGCGCGTCATGTTTACCACCAGCCTCACCTTTAACGACCTGCTGTTCTTGCTCGACGGGGCCTGGGTCACGCTGCAACTGACCGCGTGGTCGATCCTGCTGGGTTCCCTGGCCGGCTTGCTGTTCGGCCTGCTGCGGGCATTGCTGCCGCGGGCCAGCCTGCCACTGGCCTGGGTACTGGACGTGTTTCGCAGCGTTCCGCTGCTGATCCAGTTCGTGCTGTTCAACGCCCTCAAGAGCATCGTCGGCCTGAACCTGAGCGCCTTCGCGGTCGGTTGCATCGTGCTCGGCGTCTACGCCGCCGCCTACTTCACCGAGATCGTGCGCGGTGGCGTGTTGGCGGTGCCGTTGAGTACCCGCCGGGCCAGTCGCTCCCTGGGCCTGAGTTACCTGCAGGATCTGCGCTACATCGTCCTGCCGATTGCCACGCGGGTCGCATTCCCTGGCTGGCTGAACCTGGTGTTGGGCGTGATGAAAGACACCGCGCTGGTGATGTGGATCGGCATCGTCGAACTGCTGCGCGCCTCGCAAACCATCGTCACCCGCATCCAGGAACCGTTGCTGGTGCTGTGCATCGCGGGCCTCATTTACTACGTCATGAGCCTGGTGGTCGCCCGCCTTGGCGCACGTCTGGAAAGAAGGTGGCAGGAAAATGATTGAGATCGAGAACGTACACAAATCCTTTGGCGAGCTGGAAGTGGTCAAGGGCGTGAGCCTGACGGTGGACAAAGGGGAAGTGGTGTCGATCATCGGCGGCTCCGGCTCCGGCAAATCGACCCTGCTGATGTGCATCAACGGCCTTGAGCCGATCCACAAAGGCAGCATCCGCGTGGACGGCATCGAGGTTCACGACCGCACCACCGATCTCAACCGCTTGCGGCAAAAGATCGGCATCGTGTTCCAGCAATGGAACGCTTTCCCCCATCTGACCGTGCTGGAAAACGTGATGCTGGCGCCTCGCAAAGTGCTGGGCAAAAGCAAGCAGGAGGCCGAAGCGCTGGCGCTGCGACAGCTGGAGCATGTGGGCCTGGGAGACAAGCTCAAGGCCTTCCCCGGCAAGCTTTCCGGTGGTCAACAACAGCGCATGGCGATCGCCCGGGCCCTGGCGATGTCGCCGGACTACATGCTCTTCGACGAAGCCACCTCGGCCCTGGACCCGCAACTGGTGGGCGAAGTGCTGGACACCATGCGCATGCTCGCCGAAGACGGCATGACCATGGTGCTGGTGACCCACGAGATCCGCTTCGCCCGGGACGTGTCCGACCGCGTGGCGTTTTTCTGCGACGGGCGGGTCCATGAGATCGGGCCGCCGGATCAGGTGATTGGCAACCCTGTGCAGCCGGAGACGGCGGCGTTTCTCAAGTCGGTGAAATAGCGATGGCCCCATCGCGAGCAAGCTCGCTCCCACACTGTTTCGTGTACACCACAGAACCCTTTGTGGGAGCGAGCTTGCTCGCGATGAGGCCCTACAAGACAACACAAGGATTTGACTCATGCGCTCATCGAAAATCATCCATGTCGTCAGCTGCCACGCCGAAGGCGAAGTCGGCGATGTGATCGTCGGCGGCGTCGCACCACCGCCCGGTGCCACCGTATGGGAACAGTCACGCTGGATCGCCCAGGACCAGACCCTGCGCAACTTCGTCCTCAACGAGCCCCGTGGCGGCGTGTTCCGTCACGTCAACCTGCTGGTGCCGGCCAAGGACCCGCGGGCGCAGATGGCCTGGATCATCATGGAACCAGCCGACACACCGCCGATGTCCGGTTCCAACTCGTTGTGCGTCGCCACTGTATTGCTCGATAGCGGCATCCTGCCCATGACCGAGCCCCAGACGCGCTTGGTCCTCGAAGCACCCGGCGGGCTGATCGAAGCGGTGGTCGACTGCCGCGACGGTAAAGTCCAGCGGGTGGAAATCAAGAACGTGCCCTCCTTCGCCGACCGCCTCGATGCCTGGATCGAAGTCGAGGGGCTGGGGTCGCTGCAGGTGGACACTGCCTACGGCGGCGACAGTTTCGTCATCGTCGACGCCCAGCGCCTGGGTTTTGCTATCCGTCCTGATGAAGCGGCCGAATTGGTGACCGTGGGGCTGAAAATCACCCGGGCCGCCAACGAGCAACTGGGCTTTGTCCATCCGTTGAACCCGGACTGGTCGCATATCTCGTTTTGCCAGATCGCCGCGCCCATCGTCCTGGAGAACGGCATCGCCAGCGGTGCCAACGCCGTGGTGATCCAGCCCGGCAAGATCGATCGCTCCCCAACCGGCACCGGTTGCTCGGCGCGCATGGCGGTGTTGCACGCCAAGGGGTTGATGCAAGTGGGAGAGCGCTTCATCGGCCGCTCGATCATCGGCTCCGAGTTCCACTGTCGTATCGATTCATTGACCGAAGTGGCCGGGCGCCCGGCAATTTATCCGTGCATCGCCGGGCGCGCGTGGATCACCGGCACGCATCAGTTGCTGCTCGACCCGGCAGATCCCTGGCCACAGGGGTATCGGCTTTCGGATACCTGGCCTGGCGCATGACTTTCGAACTTTGCACATCCCCCTGTGGCGAGGGAGCTTGCTCCCGCTGGGCTGCGCAGCAGCCCTCTTGGATTGCCTGACACATCGAGTTGTCAGGTCATTGTTGGGGCCGCTTCGCGCCCCAGCGGGAGCAAGCTCCCTCGCCACAGGGGATTTGTAGTGAATTAAATTTTTGCGCATACGAAACACCATAACCGGAGACAACCATGAGCAAACGCATCAACTGGAGCGGCGTATTCCCCGCCGTCACCACGCAGTTCAACGATGACTTTTCCATCAACCTGGAAAAAACCCATCAAGTGATTTCCAACGTCATCCGCGATGGCGTGTCAGGCCTGGTGGTCTGCGGCTCGGTGGGGGAAAACACCTCCCTGAGCGCCGAGGAGAAAATCGCCGTGACCGAAGTGGCGGTGGATGCTGCCCGGGGCCGGGTGCCGGTGATCTGCGGCGTGGCCGAGTTCACCAGCGTGCAGGCGGCCAAGGTCGCCAACGCAGTGCGCCGGGTTGGCGTCGACGGCGTGATGCTGATGCCAGCGCTGGTCTATGGCTCCAAGCCGTTCGAGACCGCCGAGCATTTCCGCTACGTGGCCCGGCATGCCGACGTGCCATTGATGGTCTACAACAACCCGCCGATCTACAAGAATGACGTGACCCCGGACATCCTGATTTCCCTGGCCGATTGTGACAACGTGGTGTGCTTCAAGGATTCGTCCGGCGACACCCGGCGCTTCATCGACGTGCGCAATGAAGTGGGCGACCGCTTTGTGTTGTTTGCAGGCCTGGACGACGTGGTGCTGGAAAGCCTGGCCGTGGGTGCCGAAGGCTGGGTCTCGGGGATGTCCAACGTGTTCCCCCAAGAAGGCGAAACCATTTTCCGCCTGGCCCGCGCCGGACGTTTTGCCGAAGCGATGCCGATCTATGAATGGCTGATGCCGATCCTGCACCTGGACGCCCGCGCCGACCTGGTGCAGTGCATCAAACTGTGCGAAGCCATCGCCGGTCGCGGCAGCGCCCTCACCCGCCCACCGCGTCTGGCGCTGCCGGAGGAGGATCGCGTGTACGTCGAGCAGATCATGGCCAAGGCCCTGGCCAATCGGCCGGTGTTGCCGGATGTGGGGCTTTGACCGCAGGACATGGCGCTGACCGGCGGTGATAGCGCCGCCGCCATCGCGAGCAGGCTCGCTCCCACATTCACCACAAATCCCTGTGGGAGCGAGCCTGCTCGCGATAGCGGTCTGTCTGAATCGACTATGCTGGATGTGCCGCCCTCATCGTGAGCCAGCTCGCACACAAGGTGCCCCATGAACTATTTCCTGGCCCAGGCCCTGAACAATCAGTGGGCCAATCACCGACTACTCACTGCCTGCGCGCCGTTGAGCGAGGCCCAATACCAGGCACCGCGCACGGGGTTCTTCCCGTCCATCCAGGCCACGCTTTGCCACATCCTGGAAGTGGACCGCTATTACCTCACCGCCCTGGAAGGCGACCGTGACGGCCAGATAAAGGATTTTTCCGAGACCCTGGCCTTTGCCCAATTGCTGCACAACCAGACTCAAACCGACCAGCGACTGGTGGCATTCTGCGAAGCCCTGCGGGAAACCGACCTCGCCCGCTCCGTCGATCTGGTGCGTGTCGACGGGGTGGTGCGCGAACGAATCGACCGACTGCTGTTGCACCTGTTCGAACATCAGATCCATCATCGCGGACAGGTCCACACCATGCTCAGTGCCACCCACGTCAAGCCGCCGCAACTCGATGAGTTCTTCCTCGACTGCGACCGCAGGTTTCGCGAAGAAGACGAGCAGTCACTGCAGCTCGGCGAAGACCGCGTCTGGCGCAACTACCTGCCGGGCTGAACCGATGATCCAACAGGAGACCTGCCATGAAACACATACTCGGTTGCATCGGCTTATCGTTGATGCTGATGGCAACGACAGCCCTGGCCCATCACGGCTGGAGCGAGTACGACACTGACAACACCCTGCAACTCAACGGAACGATAGAAGAATCCGGCTATTCGCATCCCCATGGCTTCGTGCGCCTGAAAACGGCGGACAAAACCTGGACCGTGGTGCTCGCCCCGCCGTCACGCATGGAGAACCGAGGCCTGAGCAAGGACATGCTCAAGCCTGGCAACCAAGTGGGCGTGGTCGGCTATGCAAACCGCAACAAACCCGATGAGTTGCGCGCAGAACGCATCACCGTCGACAACAAGACCGTCGAGTTGCGCTGATGCAGGCCATCGAGGCAGGCAACGACCCGCAGGGCTGGCTGGACCAACTGGAAGGTTCGTCCCTGGCGCTGGCCATGCGCGGCGAACTGTGGCTCTACCCGTTGGTGGAGGTGGTGCACATCATCGGGTTTTCGCTGTTGGTGGGCGCGGTGGTGATGTTCGATTTGCGGGTGCTTGGGGTGTCCAAGGACATTGCCGTGACGGCGCTGGCCCGCCATCTACTGCCCTGGGCCCTTGCGGCCCTGCTGTTGATCGTACCCGCCGGTTTGATGATGTTCAGCGCCCATCCCCATGACTTCGCCGGCAATGGCGTGTTTATCCTCAAGCTGTGCCTGATTGCGGCGGCGGGCCTCAACGCCCTGGCGTTTCACCTCGGGATTTATCGCACGGTCAGCCAATGGAACACCGCCAGCGCGGCACCAGGACTTGCAAAAGCGCAGGCGGTGCTGTCCGTGGCGATATGGTTCACGGTGGTGTTGTGTGGGCGCTTGCTGGCCTATACCTGAGATAAAAAGTGCGATGGCCTTGCCGGCCATCGCCAATCGCCCACCTCAGGCGCGCTCAGATCCGTGCGGGTGACACGATGATTTTCACGTTGTGCTCCTTGTTGTTGACCAGTTCCTCGAACCCCTGGCCAACGATCTGCTCCAGCTGGATGCGCCCGGTCACCAGCGGCGAGATGTCCAGGCGCCCATCGGCGATGAAGGCAATCACGTCGGCGAATTCACCGTTGTAGGCCAGCGCGCCAAGTACCTGCTTCTCGGTGGAGACCAGTTCAAAGAAGTTGAACTCGCTCGGTTCCTCGAAAATCCCCACCAGCACACATTTGCCCGCCTTGCGGATCAGGTCGATGGCGAGTTTGGCGGTGTGCTTGTTGCCGATGCACTCGAAACTGACGTCGGCCCCCAGACCAGCGGTCAAACGACGGACTTCGGCCAGGGCGTCGCACTCGTTCGGATCGATCACATGACTGGCCCCGACTTCCAGGGCCTTGGCCTTGCGCGCACCGGACATTTCCAGGGCGATCACCTGCGCCGCGCCGGCGGCCTTGGCGCACATGATGGTGCACAGGCCGATGGTGCCGGCGCCGACCACCACTACGTTCTGGCCCAACAGGCTGCCGGCCTTTTTCACCGCATGCATGCCCACCGCCAACGGCTCGATCAGCGCGCCGGCTTCGGCGGGAAAATCGGCAGGCAGTTTGTAAAGCAGATTGGCCGGCACATTGACCAGCTCCGCGAACGCACCGTTGTTCATCAGCCCGGTGAACGCCAGGTTTTCGCAGATGTTGTAGAGCCCATGTGTGCAGTAATAGCAGGTGCCACAGTGCTGACAGGCATCGGCCGCCACCGGCTCGCCGACGCTGAAGCCCTCGACACCAGCCCCCAATTCGACGATTTCACCGCAGAACTCATGGCCGAGGATGCACTGGCCCTTGATGCCGGTCAGCGGATGCGGCGCGTCCACCGGAATGAACACCGGCCCGGCCACATATTCATGCAGGTCAGAGCCACAGATGCCGCACCACTGCACGCGGATCTGCACCCAGCCGGCGGGCGGCGCTACGGGCAGCGGCACGTCTTCGACGCGGATGTCGTTGCGGCCATGCCAGACAGCGGCGCGCATGCTGCGGGTAGGCTTGATTGAAACGTTCATAGCGTTGCCTCCAGAATTTTGTAGGGGCGACGAATCACCGCGCCGCCCGCTTGATCAGTGCTGCTCAATGAACCCAAGGATCAACCGGTTGACCTGCTCGGCCGCTTCCATCTGCACCATGTGCCCCTGGCCAGGTAGCACCTCGACCTGGGCACTCAGCCCGTCGCTGTGGGCTGCCGGGATGATCGCGTCGTCGCTGCCCCAGATCACCAGCGTCGGGACGTGGCCGGCCTGCACCACTTCGCGTAAATCCACCTGCTGGCGGCCGTCGGCGAACAGCGTCGCTGACAGTTGCAACAGCGCAGCGTCCACACCCTCCAGGCGCTTGTACTTGAGCATGTCATCGAGCATCTGCCGGGTGACCAGCTCGGCATTGGAGAACAGTTGCACCAGTTGCGGCTTGAGGGCGTTGCGGTTGGCCGCTTCGACAAAACCTTTGAGGTAGCTGCCATTGATCTGCGCGCCCAGCCCGGCACTGCCGATCAAGGTCAGCGACCGCACTCGCTGGGGCATCAGGCGCGCGGCGTTCAGCGACACCGCCCCACCCATGGAATGCCCCACCAGATGCACAGCGTTGATGTCCAGGTGATCGAGCAAGGCCAGCACCACGCCGCTCAGTTCGTCCAGGTCACCGCGTTGCAGTGTCTTGGCGGATTCGCCATGGCCCGGCAGGTCCAGGGCGATGACCCGACGCCCGGCCGCCAGTGCTTCGTGGTTGAACAGCCAATTGTTCAGGTCGCCGCCGAAACCATGCACCAGCAGCAGCGGCGTGCCGCCTTCGCCACGCTCGAAAAAGCGGATCACCCGGCCATCCAGTTCGACTTTCTGCGGTTTCGGGCCGCTGTCTTCGTCGGCAGCGTCGCCGGGCACAAAGGACGACTGGAACTGCTCGATGACAGCATCGATCTCGGCATCGCTCGCTTCACCGTCGACGACAATCCCGAGCAAGGCGCCGACCGCCAGGGTTTCGTCCTGTCGGGCAACCTGCCGCCGCAAGATCCCGGAGAACGGCGCTTCGACGCTGCTGGAAATCTTGTCGGTTTCCACGTCCATCACTTCATCACCCTTGGTGATGGCCTGGCCCTCCTCCTTGAGCCAGGCATCGACCCGGCCTTCGGTCATCGACAGGCCCCACTTGGGCATGGTCAGGGTATGAATCTGGCTCATCAGCGCTTGCTCCACTCGATCACGTTGAGCACGGCTTGTTCGATCTTCGCCGCGTCAGGGATGTACAGGTCTTCCAGAGCATCGGAGAACGGCACCGGGGTATGGGGCGCGGTGACCATTTCGATCGGCGCCTTGAGCGCGCCAAAGGCTTTTTGCGCCACCAGCGCGGAAATGTCGGTGGCCATTGAGCAGCGTGGGTTGGCCTCATCGATGACCACCAGGCGCCCGGTTTTCTCGACGCTTTCCAGGATGCTGTCCTCGTCCATCGGGCTGGTGGTGCGCAGGTCGATGACCTCGCAGTCGATGCCGCGCCCGGCCAGGCTGCGGGCCGCGTCCATCGCGGTGTTGACCATGCGCCCGTACGACACCAGGGTCACGTCTTTGCCGTCGCGTAGGAAATTGGCCTCGCCGAAGGGAATGGTGTAGAGCTCTTCCGGCACCTCGCCCTGCATGCTGTAGAGCAATTTGTGCTCGCAGAAGATCACCGGGTCGTTGTCGCGGATCGCCTGGATCAGCAGGCCCTTGGCGTCGTAAGGCGATGACGGACACACCACTTTCAGCCCCGGAATGTGCGTCCACAAGGAGGTGAGCATTTGGGAATGCTGGGCGGCGGCACGCAAGCCGGCGCCGACCATGGTGCGGATCACCAGCGGCGTGGAGGCCTTGCCGCCGAACATGTAGCGAAACTTCGCCGCCTGGTTGAGGATCTGGTCCAGGCAGCACCCGGCGAAGTCGACGAACATCAGTTCGCACACCGGGCGCACACCACAGGTCGCCGCCCCGACCGCCGCGCCGACGTAACCGATTTCCGACAGCGGCGTATCCAGCACACGCCCGGGAAACTGGTCGTAAAGCCCCTTGGTGACACCGAGCACACCGCCCCAGGCGTCGTTTTCACCGGGCGCGCCGGCACCACCGGCGACGTCCTCGCCCATGATGAAGACGCTGGAATCGCGGCGCATTTCCTGGGCCAGGGCTTCGTTGATTGCCTGCTGATAGCTGATTTTTCTCGCCATGATGGGATTCTCTGTTCTTGTTTTATGAAGAGCGTTCAGGGATAGGAGACGTAGACGTCGGTCAGCAGGTCCGCCGCGGTGGGCTTGGGATCGGACTTGGCTTTGTACACGGCGTTTTCGATCAGCAACTCGATCTCCTTGTCGATCTGGTCCAACTGCTCGACGGTGAGCAATCCGGCCCGCGTGGTGCGCTCGCGAAACTGCATCAGGCAATCCTGGTTCTCGCGAAAATGCTTGACCTCGTCGGGTGCCCGATAAGTCTGGGCATCGCCCTCGAAGTGGCCGTAGTAACGGGTCAGCTTGACCTCGATCAGCGAAGGCCCCTCCCCGGCACGGGCGCGTTCGACGGCGGCCCCGGCGGCTTCATGCACGGCAAAGAAGTCAAAGCCATCTACAGTCACCCCGGGCATGCCGAAACCGGCGGCGCGGTCGGCAATGTGATCGCAGGCCACCGACCAATTGGACGCGGTGGCTTCGGCGTAGCCATTGTTTTCAGCGATGAACAGGCACGGCAGGTTCCACACCGAGGCCATGTTCATGGCTTCGAATACCGCGCCTTCGTTGGAGCCACCATCACCGAAAAACACCACGGCGACGCTGTCGGTGCCCTTGAGCCGGGCGGCCAGCGCGGCGCCCACCACCAGGGGCGCGCCCGCCCCGACAATGCCATTGGCGCCGAGCATGCCTTTCTCGAAATCGGCAATGTGCATGGAGCCGCCCTTGCCTTGGCAGACGCCGGTCTTCTTGCCGTAGATCTCGGCCATCATCCCGTACACGTCCACGCCCTTGGCGATGCAATGACCGTGGCCTCGGTGGTTGGAGGCGATGCAATCGTCATCGCCCAAATGGGCCATGACGCCGGCGGCCGACGCCTCTTCGCCGGCATACAGGTGGACGAAACCGGGAATCTCGCCAGTGGCGAACTCCACGTGCAGGCGCTCTTCGAAAGCGCGGATGGTGCGCATCACCTGATAGGCGTGCAGCAGTTGATCGTGGGTGAGCGGTGTCGACATTTTTATTCTCCTGGGGTGTCTTCTTGAAGATTCAGAGGGTGTTGCGGGTGTTCGCGGCCGATGGCCAGCAAACGCTGTTGCGCGGCGTAGGCCAGCACCGCGTTGACATCGATGCTCAGCGGGCCGCCGGCATCGAGGGTGACCGTGGGCCGGTCCTGCGCGTTGAATTCGATTTCCCGTTCGCCGTCCAGGGCCAGGGTGCCTCTGGAGAGCGACAGGCCATGGGCGATGCCAGGCTCCAGGGGCCCGGCGGCGAGCACGCCACAGCCTTGCAACAGACCAGGGGCCAGCGGCACCAGCAACGCTTCGGGCGATTGCGGGTCCAGGCGCATCCAGGCACCACCCGCTGCCTGGCGTGACACCGGGAACCACAAGCCGCACAGCGCGGACAGGCCGATGGATTGCGGCTCGGCGAAGGTCACGAACACCTCGGCCAGGTCCTGCGCCCGACTGATGGCCCGGGCGCCGACAAAGCGCAGCGGCGACACGGCGACGTCCACCAGGGCGACTTCGCGCAAACCGCGTCCGGCATCGCAGACCAACAGGCGTTTGTTGCGACGCAGGCCGATCTGCGCAGGTATCCGGCCGCTGGCGTACAACCCACCAGCCAATCCGGCACTGGTGGCTTCGCGCAGTTCGGGGAAGGCGTTATTGGTGCCCGTGGAGAGGGTCAGCAGAGGGATATCACCGACTTCGGCGGCCACGGCCTTGTGGGTGCCGTCGCCGCCCAGCACGGCGATCAGGCTCACCTCGCGTTCTGCCATCAGGCGCGCAGCCTGACGCGTATCTTCGACGGTCTGGCGCAGCGTCAGGTCGAGAAATTCCAGGGCCGGCCAATGGCTGCTGCGCGCCTGGCGGCTGTGGCTGTTCTTCAGCACGGCGGCGGCAATGCCGGTCATGTCGGTCGGCATCAGGACCTGCTCGATACCGGTGGCACCAAAGGCGGCCAGCAGCCGCTGGATCACCGAAACCTTGTCGGTGCTGGAAAACAACCCGGCGTTGGCGGTCAGGCGTCGCACATCGCGCCCCGACGCCGGGTTGGCAATGATGCCCACGGTCAGTGGACGGCGACTCATGGCGCCACCGGCAGTTGAGTAGATGGACGACCTGGGCAGCAAAACCCTCGGTGCAGAGACATGGGACACCTCATTTTTTATTATTGGCAGTCCGAACGGGTCGGCTGCAGACGCTAGAGCAAGGGCGGTGCCAGATACCGATAGAACCGGCGAAAGGCCCGGAACAGAGCCCTCGCAGCGCCTCCTCCGAGGGAATCCACCCACGCGCTGTGAGACGCGACATGTCAGCCTGCACGAGGTTCTGGCGAGACCGTGAGACGTGGCGTCTCACACTTGCCGGTGCGGCTCGCCGAGCTTGTCTGCGCACAACGAACGGCGCTTAATGAGCGCACAACGATAAGAAGCTGAAACGGAGGCCCGTATGCTTTCCGCTCACTCCCGGGCGCATGTGGATTGCGTCAGCCGCGTACTGAAAAACGCGGCGCAACTGCCACAGCTGCCCGTCCCGGACCTGATCCTCGACTCCTGGCGTCGCTCCATGGAGCAACATCATCTGGACCCCGGTTCACTGCAGGGCCCGCGCATCCTGTCCCAGGACGTGCTCAAGCAATGCCGCGAGCGCTCGGAACTGTTCCTTAATATCGCCAGCGAAGAAGTCGCCCGGCTGCATGGTCGGGTGCGGGATGCCGACTACTGCGTGCTGCTGACCGATGCCCAGGGCCAGACCATCGATTACCGGGTGGAAACCACCATTCGCAATGACTGCCGCAAGGCCGGGCTGTACTTGGGCACCTGCTGGTCGGAGGGGGAAGAAGGCACCTGCGGCGTGGCGGCGGTGCTCACGGCCAAAGCCCCGGTGACGGTGCACAAGCGCGATCATTTCCGGGCGGCGTTCATCGGCCTGACCTGCTCCGCCGCGCCGGTTTTCGACCCGCAAGGGCAGTTGCTCGGGGTTCTGGATGTCTCGGCGGTGCGTTCACCGGATGATCGACGCTCACAGCACCTGATCCGGCAGATGGTGGTCCAGAGCGCTCGGGAAATCGAACAGGCGTTTTTCATGAGCAGCGCCCAGGGCTACTGGGTACTGCGGGCCCATCGCAACGCCGGCTACGTCGACAGCCAGCCGGACTTGCTGTTCGCCTGGGACGACGACGGTTGCCTGCAAGCCCTGAACCCCGCAGCTCGCCAGTACCTGCTGCAACACTACGGCCAACTGCCGCAGCACATCAGCCAGGTGTTCGACCAGCAACTGCTGCACCGAGCCCGCGACGAGCGTCTGTATCCGCTGTCCAGCCCCGGCATCGAGTCGCCTTTGCATGGTCGCTTGAGCGCGCCGCGACAGCGGGCCAATCCACGCCCCCGGGTTGCCATGACCCCGGTGGAACTGGATCCTCGACTGGCCGACAGCCTGCGTCTGGCGGTACGGGTCAAGGATCGCAACTTGCCGGTGCTGATCCAAGGCGAAACCGGCTCTGGCAAGGAGGTATTTGCCCGCCAACTGCATCAGGCCAGCCAGCGCCGTGACCGGCCGTTCGTGGCATTGAACTGCGCGGCGATTCCCGAAAGCCTGATCGAAAGCGAGTTGTTCGGCTACGTTGCCGGGGCCTTCACCGGGGCCTCGGCGAAAGGTATGCAGGGCCTGCTGCAACAAGCCGATGGCGGCACACTGTTTCTGGATGAAATCGGTGACATGCCGCTGGCTTTGCAGACGCGCCTGCTACGGGTATTGGCCGAAGGTGAAGTGGCGCCACTGGGGGCGTCACGGCGCAGGGCCGTGGACATTCAGGTGATCTGCGCCACCCACCGCGACCTGGAGACATTGGTCGCCGCCGGCGGGTTTCGCGAGGATCTGTACTTTCGCCTCGGCGGCGCCCGCTTCCAACTGCCGCCGCTGCGTGAGCGCAGTGACCGGCTGGCGTTGATCAACCGCATCCTTGAGGAGGAATCGGCGCAGTGCGGGGGGATGGCGCAATTGAGCGGCGCAGCCCTGGAATGCCTGCTTGGTTATCACTGGCCGGGCAATATCCGTCAGTTGCGTCATGTGCTGCGCTACGCCTGCGCGGTGAGCGAGGCGAGTGTGATCCAGCTCAGTCACCTGCCCGAGTCATTGCACTGCACACAAGCGCCTGTGGACGCACCACAACCCAGCGCCAGCCCGGAGCGTCAGATGCTGCTCGATGCGCTGGTGCGGCATCGCTGGAAGCCCACCGCCGCTGCACGGGCGCTGGGCATTTCCCGAGCGACCCTGTATCGAAGGGTTCACCTGCATGGCATCGAAATGCCCGGCAGAAGCCCGGCGTGAACCAACGCTTATCTTCGCGCCAGCGCATGCCGCACGCACTGTTCATAGTAGGTCTGCTTGATAGCCGCGGGCTTGAGACGTGAAGCGCTGTTATAGGTCTGTTCGGTGATGCCCAGGGCGGTCATGCGCATCCACGGCCGGGGAAACTTGCGCACCTGCAACCTTTTGCGCGCGCCGTACAAGGTGATCCCGGAAAGCTTCGACGCCTGGGCGCCGGCGGCAATGTCCGAACCCCAGCGGCACACCGACTGCTGGTTTTTCGTCAGGGCCTTTGCCTGAGCCTCAAGCGAAACGGCGACCAGGAGACACGTCACCACGACCCACATAGAAATCCGCATAGGTTTGTCGCCCAACTTTCTGAAATAAAAGAAGTTTGACAACCTTGGAAAGAGCAAGGGGCCAGCACGGCTACGCAATTTTTTGTAGAGAGGGATTTATCTGTAGGAGCAAGGCTTGCCCGCGATAGCCGCACCGCGGTCGAACAACTGAACCGCGTTATCGTTCATCGCGGGCAAGCCTTGCTCCCACAGATCCCTTCGCCACAAGCAAGCTCCCTTGCCACGGGTTACTGGCTGGCCTTGGCTTCCTCCAACAATTGCTCAATCACCCGTTCCTGCTCGGCATACCGCCCTTCGCCAAAGTGGCTGTAGCGCACCTGACCCTTGGCATCGATGAAGTAGTGGGCTGGCCAGTACTGATTGTTGAAGGCGCGCCAGATTGCATATTGGTTATCGATGGCCACCGGGTAGTTGATCCCCAACTTGCGTACCTGCTCGCGCACGTTGTCGATGATTTTCTCGTAGCCGTACTCAGGTGTGTGCACGCCGATCACCACCAGCCCCTCCTTCTCGTACTTGCGCGCCCAATCGTTCACATAGGGCAGCGTGCGCTGGCAGTTGATGCAGTCATAAGTCCAGAAATCCACCAGCACCACCTTGCCCCGCAGTGACTCGCTGCTCAAGGGTGGCGAGTTCAACCATTGCACGGCGCCCTCCAGGGACGGCATCTCGCCCTGAGGCTGAAGCGATTCCAGCGGGGCCGCGCTCGCCTTTTCGACCAGGTAATCGATGGCCTTGGGCACATTCTTCAGTACCCCCTGCTCCAGGGTCGCAGCCCCTTGGGAGGAGGTACTGGCCAACAGGCGATCATCGGCACCCGTGCCAATCGCCACGGCTGCCAGCAATACCACGACACCGGTACCCCGGCGCAGCCAGGTGGTGATCGGCAACGACAGCTTGAGGCGGTCGGCCAATCCGCGCCCGGCCAGGATCAGCACACCCAGCGACAAGGCACTGCCCAGCCCGTAAGCGAGCAGCAGCAGACTGGTTTCAGCGCTCGCGCCTTGCAACATGGCCCCGGTCAGAATCACCCCGAGTATCGGCCCGGCACACGGCGCCCAGAGCAGCCCGGTGGCGACCCCGATCAGCACCGAGCCCACAGGCCCGGCCATCCGTCCGGCGCCGTTATCGATACGGTTGCCCAGGCTCACCAGCGGCCGTGCCAGCCATATACCGACGCGGCTGAACATCAGCGACAAGGCGAACAGCACCATCACCCACAGAGCGATTTGCCGGCCAACGCTGCTGGCTCGCACCACCCACTCGCTGCTGACCACCGCCAGACTCGAAACCAGGGCAAACGTCAGCACCATGCCGGCCAGCGTCAGCAGTACCGAGCCCCGCGAGCGATTGGCCCGGGCAAACAGAAACGGCACCACCGGAAGGATGCAGGGACTGAGGATCGTCAGGATCCCGCCCAGAAAAGCGATCAAAAGCATGGCAACACCTCAACGGTAGGTAGATAAACTGAACACACCAAATCGGGCGGCGCCTCTGTGGAGCGAAGCTTGCTCGCGATAAACGATGACGCGGTATTGCCAGGAATCGAGGCGCCTGCATCGCGAGCAAGCTTTGCTCCCACAGATTTACTGCCACAGGTTGGCTGCCACGGCGAGTCAGTTCTGGTTGCTGCAGTTGTCAGCCAGCTTGCGATAGTCCAGCGCCTGCTTGTGGCCCGCTGAGTCGAGGTAGGTCATGCGGGCATTCACCACGCCGCAGGCCGGGGTCGGATCTTCGCTGAGGGACAGGACCTTCTGGATATCCAGGTGGGTGCCATAGGCGTAGGTCTGAGCCTGGACGTGACTCTCGGCCCGGGCCGACAAGGTGCAGATGTTCAGCGCGGCGAAAAGGCAGGCAGCGTAGACGGCTTTGGTGTTCATGGCGGTATCCTCGATGCATTCAATGGGTGTGTTTTTCGGCCGGGGCGTGTTGTGCCGCCTCGATGGATGCCATTGAATGCCCGTGAGGTATCGCGTCTGTATCGGGCAACGCGGCTTTTTGAATCCCTGTGTATCCGCCGCGCGCCAGATACACTGCAATACAAACCGCCGCGAGCCGGGCTGGCCGGCGCCTGTAGACTGATCACAACGAAACGCCAAGGGGCAGAACACCATGGATCACGTCGATCATGTGTTGATCGTGGATGACGATCGCGAAATCAGAGAACTGGTGGGCAACTACCTGAAAAAGAACGGCCTGCGTACCACCGTGGTTGCCGATGGCCGGCAGATGCGTGCCTTTCTGGAAACGACCCCGGTGGACCTGATCGTGCTGGACATCATGATGCCGGGCGATGATGGCCTGGTGCTGTGCCGGGAGCTGCGCGCCGGCAAACACAAGGCCACACCGGTGCTGATGCTCACCGCCCGCAACGATGAAACCGACCGCATCATCGGCCTGGAAATGGGCGCCGACGATTACCTGGTCAAACCCTTCGCCGCCCGGGAGTTGCTGGCGCGGATCAATGCCGTGCTACGGCGTACCCGCATGCTGCCGCCCAACCTGGTGGTCACCGAAAGCGGTCGCCTGCTGGCGTTCGGCCGCTGGCGCCTGGACACCACTGCACGGCACCTGCTGGACACTGACGGCACCATGGTCGCCTTGAGCGGCGCCGAATATCGCCTGTTGCGGGTGTTCCTCGACCACCCGCAGCGGGTGCTCAATCGCGATCAGTTGCTGAACCTGACTCAGGGCCGGGACGCCGATCTGTTCGATCGCTCCATCGATCTGCTGGTCAGCCGCCTGCGTCAACGGTTGCTGGATGATGCCCGGGAGCCGGCCTACATCAAGACCGTGCGCAGCGAAGGCTATGTGTTCTCGTTGCCGGTGGAGATCCTTGAGGCGTCGGTATGACCCTGCCGCTGCGCTGGCCGCGCACCCTCGCCTCGCGCTTGTCGCTGATCTTCCTGATCGGCCTGATCCTGGCCCAGGGCCTGTCGTTCGGCGCCCAGTATTACGAACGCTACCAGAGTGCCAAGACCACCATGCTCGGCAACCTGGAAACCGACGTCTCGACCTCGGTCGCCATTCTCGACCGCCTGCCGGCTGCCGAGCGCCAGGCCTGGCTGCCGAAACTCGCCCGACGCAACTATGGCTACCTGCTCGATGAAGGTCAGCCAGGCCAGCGAATGCTTCCTGACAACGCCCCGGTGTCGGTGACTTCAATCCAGGAGGCGATCGGTCAGGCCTACGCCCTGACGTTCACCGACATTCCCGGACCCAAGCAGCACTACCAGGCGCACCTGCGCCTGGCCGACGGCAGCCCGCTGACCATCGACGTGCGCCCGGCGATGATGCCCCTCTCCCCCTGGCTCCCGGTGGTGTTGCTGGGGCAACTGGCGCTGTTGATCGGCTGCACCTGGCTGGCCGTGCGCATCGCCGTCGGCCCGCTGACCCGACTGGCCCAGGCGGTGGAAACCCTGGACCCGAATGCCCACAGCGTCCGCCTCGACGAAAAAGGCCCGACCGAAGTGGTGCATGCCGCCAAGGCGTTCAATGCCATGCAGGACCGTATCGCCGCCTACCTCAAGGAGCGCATGCAGTTGCTGGCGGCGATTTCCCATGACTTGCAAACCCCCATCACGCGCATGAAGCTGCGCGCCGAGTTCATGGACGACGGCATCGAAAAGGACAAGCTGTGGAGCGACCTGAGCGAAATGGAGCACTTGGTGCGCGAAGGTGTGGCCTATGCCCGCAGCATCCATGGCGCCACCGAAGCCAGCTGTCGCATCAACCTGGATGCGTTTCTCGACAGCCTGGTGTTCGACTATCAGGACATCGGCCAGGACGTGCAGCTATCCGGGAAAAACGCCGCGGTCATCGACACCCGGCCCCATGCCCTGCGCCGGGTGCTGGTCAATCTGGTGGACAACGCCTTGAAGTTCGGCGGTGCGGCGCAGATCCAGGTGCAGCGCACTGACAACGGACAACTGGCGATTCAAGTGCTGGACCGTGGCCCCGGCATCAATGAGCAGGAGCTGGCCGAGGTGCTCAAACCGTTCTACCGGGTGGAAAGCTCGCGCAACCGGGAAACCGGTGGTACCGGGTTAGGGCTGGCCATCGCCCAGCAACTGGCGATCGCCATGGGCGGTTCGCTGACCTTGAGCAATCGTGACGGCGGCGGGTTGTGTGCCGAGTTGCGGCTCAGCCGGGAAATTTAACCCCGATCCACCTGTGGGAGCGAGCCTGCTCGCGATGGCGTCGGTATAGCCGACATCTGTGCAAGCTGCACCACTGCTATCGCGAGCAGGCTCGCTCCCACAAAGGTTCAGCCCCAGGCTTTAATGTACTCGGGCTTTGTATGCCAATGTGTCCGCCACAGGCACGGTTACACAGGCTTGCAAACGCCCGAATTCCAGACACACCCCACTTACACCCGTTTGAAAAACTCCCTCGTGTTCCCGGTCGCTATTCACGACCGGGCCCCACACCCAAGGAGCCTTCTCATGCCTGCTTCCACGTTTCGTTTCCAGGGCTGGTCGCTGTTCAGCCTGCTTGCCGCCCTGGTGCTGTTGATGACCGCACTGACCCTGGCGCTCAACCCGGACCTGACCGAGGGCGTGCGCAGCGCCATCCGCGCCACAGCCCGCTCATCCTTCGCCTTGTTTCTGCTGGCCTTTACCGCCTCGGCGTTCGCCGTGCTGGTGCCGTCGCCCCTGAGCCGGTCCCTGGTCCGCGAGCGACGTTTCATCGGTTTGGCCTTCGCGTTTTCCCATCTGGTGCACGCCGTGCTGATCTACAGCTATGGGCAGCTCAACCCCGAGTTCTGGCCGGGTCGCACCACCGTTGGCAATATCCCCGGCTCCGTCGGATACGTATTCATCCTGCTGCTGGCCCTGACCTCCTTCAAAAGCACCGCGCGCCTGATTGGCGGCAAAGCCTGGAAACGCCTGCACGTCAGCGGCATGTGGGTGTTGGTGGCGATCTTTGCCTACTCCAACTTCAAGCGCATTCCCATGAGTGCCTGGTACGTGCTGCCCTTCGGCCTGACCTGCGCCGCCATCGCGATTCGTCTGGTGGGCAAGCTCGCCCAAGCCAACGCGCGCCGAAGGAGTTCATCGCCGTTGGGCCGCGCAGCCGCCCCTCTGGTTGCCACTGACAGCTCGAATTGAGCCCCTGGGAGATCGATCATGTCTGCAGATGTTTTGAAAGGCCTGCGCACAACACTCGATCAGACCGGAACGTGGCTCGGGCCATTGGGCCTGCGCCTGTTCCTGGCCTGGGAGTTTTTCGAATCCGGTTGGGAGAAATGGCAGGGCGACAACTGGTTTGCCCAAATCCAGGCCGCGTTCCCCTTCCCCTTCAACCACTTGCCGGCCAGTTGGAACTGGGAACTGTCGATGTGGGCCGAACTGCTCTGCGCCCTCGCCCTGCTGATGGGCCTGGGCACTCGCCTTTCGGCGCTGGTGTTGATGGTCGTCACGGTCGTCGCCACCGCCGCCGTGCATTGGCCGGCGGATTGGTCAACCTTGAGTGAACTGGCCCAGGGGTACGCCATCACCAACAAAGGCCACGGCAACTTCAAACTGCCGTTGATCTATCTGGTGGCGTTGTTGCCGCTGCTGTTGCAGGGGGCCGGGAAGTTGAGTGTCGATGCGCTGCTCACTCGGGGATACCGCCGATAACATCGCCTGATACATATCCCTGTGGGAGCGAGCTTGCTCGCGATAGCGGTATTCCAGCCAACCTCGATGTGACTGGTCCACCGCTATCGCGAGCAAGCTCGCTCCCACAGGATTTGCATTTAACCGCCGGATTGCGCCTGCACCCCGACCACCCCTTCCCGGTGCATCTGGCGCAACAACATCACCGCGTTGTCCATGAATTCATTTGAATCCACCCCCGCCTCCCGCGCCAGCGCAAACAACTGGTCGCGCCCAGCCAACCCGGGAAACTGCTCGATACGCTGCAACAGCCGCAAGGCCAACGGACTGAGCTCGGAAAAGCGCACCGCAAACCCAGGCGTTCGCCGCACCAGCAGCAGTGTCGGTTGCGGCGGTGGCGTCGTGGGTTGGTAGCCCGGCGCCAAGCGATGCACCGGCCAAAGGTACGCCAGCGGCCAGGCCAAAGGTGAAACACGCAAAGGCTGATCGAGCAATGCTGCCTCGTCACTGGCCGGCAGCGACTCGGCTTGCGCTTGCAGCAGCGCCATTTCGACCCACTCGTAGTGAGCCAGCTCGGCCATGAACGCCGGTTCCTCAGGCGACTGCCGGGCCGCGAGATAGCCCACGAACTCCCCGGCAATGTCTGCGAACCGGGGGGCGAGGCAACGATGCTCACGCAAGAAACGGCGTACGCAGGCCCGCCACGCCCCCTGCCCCAGCACGCTCACCAGTACCGGGAATGTGCCGCTGAGCAACGCACGCATGTTTTCGAAAATCAGGTCCCGATACACCTGCGCCCGAGCCACGTCCATGCCCGGCGGAATCGGGCAGTGATCAGGATCGCGCAGGTAGCGGGTCAACGCCTGTTGCTGTTGCTGCAGTGTCTGCATGATTTCAGCCATGGGCCACCGCCTGCCCCGGCTCGGCCTGATCCTGCAATCGGCGAATAGTCTGCAGTTCGGCGGCCAGCACGGCGTAGGGCGGGAAATTGAAGTCCCGCTCGAGCAAGGTCGGCTGGACGCCGAAACGCGCGTAGGCCTGGGCCAGCAAGGCCCAGACCAGCGGTTTGACCGGCGCGCCATGACTGTCGATTTTCAAGGTATCGGACTCGTCGTAGTGCCCGGCCACGTGCATGCCCACCACCCGCTCAGGCGCAAGGCCAGCCAGGAATGCCTGGGGATCGAAGCCATGATTGACCGAGTTGACGTAGACATTGTTGACGTCCAGCAGCAGGTCGCAATCGGCTTCGTGCAATACCGCGCGGGTGAATTCCAGCTCCGTCATGTCTTGCTGCGGGGCGGCGTAATAGGAAACGTTCTCCACGGCCAGGCGGCGCCCCAGTACGTCCTGGGCCTGCCGAATCCGTGCCGCTACGTGATGCACCGCTTCCTCGGTAAAGGGCAACGGCAGCAAGTCATACAAGTGCCCTTCATCGCCGCAGTAACTCAGGTGCTCGCTGTACATCGGTACATTGAAGCGCTCCAGGAAGTCGCGCACCTGCGCCAGAAACGCCAGGTCCAGCGGCGCCGGTCCGCCCAAAGACAGCGACAGGCCATGACACGACAACGGATAGCGTTCGGCCAGCCCATGCAAAGCGGCGCCGTGAGCGCCGCCAATGCCGATCCAGTTCTCCGGGGCCACTTCGAGAAAGTCGAAATCCCCAGCGGGCGCCTCGCGCAGTTCATCGAGCAAGGCGCGGCGCAGACCCAGGCCTACTGAGGGTTTGGTAATTGAGGGGGTGACCTGTACGGCGGGGCCTTTCAGGCCGGAATGTTGAGGCATGGCACATCTCCTTGGGGTAAGAGATGGGAAGCCATGAAGGGCGATTGCCAATCAGTCTGTAAAAACCAAACCCTGTGGCCAGGGAGCGGCTCCCTGGCCACAGTTGTTCGCTCGACAGGGCATCACTGGCGCCTGCCCCGTCAGGCTTCCCACCGGTGAAAGTCAGGACTCGATAGCCGCCCCGCACTTGCCCTCGCCGCATTTGCCTTCGGCGCTCTTGGCCTGGCCCGCCAGGTATTTCTCGGCCTCAGGCAACGAGATGCCGCCATCATGGTTGGCGTCGATCTTGTCGTATTCAGCCGCGCGCTCCGGCGCCGCCGCAATGAACTCCTCGCGTGAAACCTTGCCGTCGTGGTTGGTATCGGTCTTGGCGAATTTATCTTCGCCGCACTTGCCCTCAGCGGGTTTCTTCACCGTATCGGCCGCCGCCAGGGTGTAGCCCTGGGCCAGATCGTTCATGGTCAGGGCCGAGGCTGCGGTGGAAAGGCCAAGGCCGCCGACCAGGGCCAGACCGAGTGCAAGAGACGAACTGCTGGAGAAGTTGAGCATGGGGTGTTCCTCGAAAGATCAAATACGCCAGTCACCAGCACCGGGGATCGGTGTCGGCTGGCAGGCGTAGTTAACCGTCGATGTGTATCCGGGCTGTGTCGCCAGCCGAGGTGAAAACAAGCAAATGTATCCAGGCCGCCCTGCTACACACTGGGATACACGCCCATGCACGCGCGGCCGGCCGATCCGAACGAGCGCGGCATCGTTGTGCAGACCGCCAAACAGCTGCCGGGGAATCGCCAGGACAAGGAATGAGCCAGGCCTCTGCGACGACCGTTTTGCCTGAAGGCCAATAGCCAAGCGCCTCTGCGCCGTGTCAACTGTCGGAACGGTTAAGTTAATTGAGCCGACAGCCGATACAGGGACGTGCGGGATATTTCGCGTTTAGCTGATGGCTTGTTTATGACTGAAGATGCTGGCAACGACTCCACCGTTTCGCCCCCAGGCCTGCCCAGCCAGAGCTTCACCCGTCGCACCTTCCCGGCCATCATGCTTTTGCTGTTCGTCATGTCAGCACTGGCTATCGCACTGTTGCTCAGCATTACCGGGGCCCAGGATAGGCGCGCCCGTGAGCAGAGCCTGTTTTTCGCCCAGCGCGCCATCGACGGTATCCGCGCCGGCATCGGGCGGGACCTGAGTGACTATTCCAAGTGGAGCGACGCCTACCGGCATCTGCATGTCGAAATGGACAAAGACTGGGCCTATGACCAGGAAAACGTCGGCAGCAGCGTTTTCGGGCTCTACGGCTACCAGGCGGTGTTTGTCATTTCCCCGACCGGCAAAACCGTCTATTCGGTGATCAATGGCGATATGAGTGAGGTCGACGCCGACACGTGGCTGGCCGGTGACCTGCAAGGGCTGGCGAAGAAAGCCAGCGACCCGCAGAACCGCGATGAAGTCATCGTCGAGCTGCTGCATCACGACGGCGCACCTGCGTTCGTCGCCGCCTCGGCCATCACCGTCGGCACCGACGACAGCGTGCCCGAAATCCCGGGGCCGCCCAGTTTGCTGCTGTTCGTGAAAGTCCTTGATGCCGCCTCTTTGCAAAACCTGGCGCGAGACTTTGCCCTGCCAGATGCCCACATCACCCATGCGCCGGAGCAGATGGGTACGGCCCGGATATCCCTTGACGGCCAGACCGGCGAGGCTTTGGCGTGGCGTCCGGAGACCCCCGGCAACGACCTGCGCAAGGCCCTGCTGCCCTTGCTGGTCCTGGCGCTGCTGGTGTTGGCCATCCTCGCGCTGGCGGTGCTGCGCCATGCCCTGGTCATGCTTCGCGCCCAGGAACGTCAATACGCCAGCCTGTTGGCCCACCGCAAGGCACTGGAACGTAGCGAAGAACGTTTTCGGGATATTGCCGAAGTGTCCTCCGACTGGTTATGGGAAGTGGATTCGACCGGGACGCTGACCTACCTGTCGGAACGTTTTGAACAAGTGACCGGCTTCAACCCCACACAATGGCTGGGCAAGCCCCTGCATCGGTTGCTCCATCCCCACGGTGGCTCGATTTCGATTGCCCAATGGCTGCTCGGCGGGGCCAACAGCGATTCGTCGGCCCCGTTGTTATGCGAGTACACCGCGCGCAATCAGCGTATCCGCACGTGCAAACTTTCGGTCCGCGCCATCGAAGCCGGCACCTTGGGCTTTCGGGGCACCGCCACCGACATTACCGAGGAGCTGCGGGCGCTGGCCCAGATCAAGCACCTCTCGCTGCACGACCCGCTGACCGGGCTGGCCAATCGAAACCGCTTGTTCGATTGCCTCAGCGAACACCTGGACCCGGCCGACGGGGCACCGCTGGCGGTGCTGAACCTGGACATGGACCGGTTCAAGCCGGTCAACGATTCCCTGGGGCATGCCGTGGGCGACAAGGTGCTGCGGGAAGTGGCCCATATCCTTCAGCAGAACGTGCGCAGTTCTGACCTGGTGGCCCGTCTGGGTGGTGATGAGTTTGTCATCGTCATGCCCGATCCCGGCAGTCCCCGGGACCTGGAACAACTCTGTGAGCGCCTGATCGACTGCATGCAGCGCCCCATGCACCTGGACGGCAACACCTTGTACCTGGGCGTGAGCATCGGTGTGGCCTGGTCGCAACCCGGTGACAAGCGCGCCACTGAATTGTTGCGTCACGCGGACATCGCTTTGTATGCGGCCAAGGCGGCGGGCCGCAATACCTGGCGGGTCTATGAGGAGGCCATGGGCAACATGGCCCGCGACCGTCGGCGCTATGAGCAGCAACTGCGCGACGCCATGCAACGCGAACAACTGGAGCTGCGTTACTTGCCTCGCTTCGATGTGTGCGCCGAACAACTGCACGGCTTCGAGGCCCAGACTTTCTGGCACCATCCCGAGAAAGGTGAACTGGGTGGAGCGGACTTCATCCCGATCGCCGAAGCGTCTGGCCAACTGGAAGAGCTGGGGACCTGGATGTTGATCAACGTCTGCGAAGAAGCAGTGACCTGGCCCACCGCTGTCAACGTTTCGGTCGCGGTTTCGCCCAAGTGGTTCAGCAGCAGCTTCTTGCTCAATCAGGTGCGAACGGCCCTTGAGACAAGTGGCCTGGTCCCCCAGCGCCTGACCCTGGAAGTGGCCGAAGGGGTTCTGCTGATCGACCACAAAGCGGTCGCCAGTACCCTTCATGCGCTCAAGGACCTGGGCGTGCGCATCAATATCGACAAGTTCGGCACCAGCATCGCCTCCCTTCGCGAAGTACTGAACCAACCGTTCGATGGCATACGCTTTGATCGCAACATCCTGTCGCAGCTGGGCCTGGAACATGATCGCGAAGGCGTGCTGGCGATGATCCGACTCAGCCGCAGCGTAGGTCTCATGGTCACCGCCGAAGGCATCGAAAACGCCCGGCAATTCAGCCAATTGCGCAGCGTGGCCTGCGACCACGTACAAGGCCCCTACTTCGGCTCGGCCCTGGCCCGCTCGGAAATGGCCTCGTTCTTTACAACACCCCGGTGGTTATAGGGCATCGTTCTGGATGACTTGAAACCACTCTTTGCGCTCATCCAGCGTGTGCCGAATCAATTCGACAAGCATCTGCACTTGCGGCATGTCCAGGGCGTGACTGCCCACGGCCATCCATAACTGACGCTGCATCGGGTGTTCGAATACCCTCGGCAACGCGATCAGGCCACGGTCCAAGCGACTCATGTACTGAGGCAACAGACCGATGCAGGCGCTGCAACGAATCATTTCCAGCATCAACGCGTAGGATTGCACCTGCACCACGCCCGCGCGGCGTTGCTCCATCAGAGCGTTCCACGGCGCGAAGCTGTCCACCTGACCGTCTGGCTGCCATTGCACAAGCATGTAGTCGCTCAGGTCGTCCAGGCACTCGGGGCGGGTAGCCGGGCGTGAGTAGCGCTTGGCGATGTGTGGCACATAGTCCAGCCGTGCCAGTCGTTCGGGTGATTGCGTGGGAAAACTCGGCCCCGATCCCAACGCGTGCGAATCACTCAACCACAGCACCAGGTCGGCACTGATGGCTTGCAGCGCCAGCTCACTGTCCAGGGTGATAATCTGCAACCGCACACTGGCGTTGCGCCGCAGCAAAGAGATCAGGTCACGGCCCAGGATGTCGTGCAGAATCGACTCGGCCACGGCCAGGCGGACCCGTGGTTGATCATTGTGCGGCACTGAGCTTTCGTGGACCTGTGCAATCAATCGCGCCTGCAGCTGCCGGCCCTCGCGACTGAGGGTCAAGGCGCTGCCCTGGAAACTGAACAACGAGCGTTGCAGCGTCGCCTCCAGCTGCGCCAACTGCTTGCGCAGCCAGGTCGCTTTGACGTTCAGGCTGCGAGCCGCCTGCATGAAACAGCCGCAACGGGCACTGACCAGAAAACACTGCGCCACCTGAGGCGAAATGCCGGATGCCTGGACCAGCCAGGGCTCAGCGATGCGCGACGGTGAGCGATACTCGGTGACAGCCTGGCGTCCTGCGGGCTCGATGAATGACATAGGTGACTCCCTGTCGGTTGTACGGGATAAGCGTTGATGCACATTCCAGCCAAGCACACCTCCCGTGGCGAGGGAGCTTGCTCCCGCTGGGCTGCGCAGCAGCCCCAATGAGGTTGCCGCGGTCCTCCAGCGGGAATCTGGATATAGCTTTTTGGGGCCGCTTCGCAGCCCAGCGGGAGCAAGCTCCCTCGCCACAAAAGCTCGGTGCGGGCTTGGTTAACGCGCCTCCTCCAGCACCTTGCTCAACTGCGCGCCATCAATGCTCAGGGTCGCGGTGTCAAGCATGCCGTCCAGGTAAGCCTTGGCAATCTGTTCCTGGCGCTGGGCACGCAAGGCCTGGGTCAGGCGCTCGCGTACTTCCTCCAGGGTTGCTTCCCGGGGCGGCTGTTGTTCAGTGAGTTTGATCACATGGAAGCCCGCCGCGCTCTGCACCGGGTCCGATACGGCGCCGAGCTTCAAACGCGCCACAGCCTCACGCACTGGCGGCACCAATTGCTGCAACGGTTGCAGGCCACTGTCGCCACCGCGCTCGGCACTGGTGCGATCCTGGGAAAACCGGGTCGCCAGGGCGGCGAACTCTGCGGGCGACGCCTGGGCTTTCTGGCTCAACTCGACGGCTCTGCGGCGCGTCGCCTCCATTGTTTGCGGCTCGGTCGCGGCCAGGAATATCTGGCTGACCCGGTACAGCGCCGGCACTGCCCAGTTGGCTTTCCCTGCCTCGTAAGCCTGCTGCAATTCCTCCTCACTGGGATACTCGGCCGGCACCTGACTAACCGACTGCAAGTAATCACGAAACACGATCTGCTCGGCCGCCGCCCGGGTCTGGCGTTCCACCTCCGGGCGCTGACGCCAGCCCTGGGCATCGGCCTGTTCCAGCACGGCTTTTTCCGCCAGCCGCGTACGGATCCAACCCTCCAGGACCGCTCGGTTACCGAGCATCTGCTGACGAACTTCCGGCGCCAGCGCTGACAGCAACACTTTGAGCTCTTGCGGGCTGACTTGCTGGTTGCCCAAGCGGGCCAGACTCGGCGAATCGGCCGAGGCAACGCTGACGGTCTGCACCGCCGCTACCGGATCGCTGCCCGGCCTCAGGCCAAGCACAACAGCCACGGCGACCAGGCCCAACGCGGCGGCGCTGATAACAAAGGTCGGTTTTTTCACGATGCGGTGGCCTCCTCCAACGGCGGCTCGGCGGGTTCAACCTGGGGCTGCATCCGTGCCGCGTTCTGGCTGTACTCGCGCAGATAAACGATGAATTCCTGCAACAGGCGATCCCACAACTCCAGGTTGCTGCGCAAGTGATCTGCGCTGACACCTGCGGCGACCACGACATCCATTTCCATCACCAGGAACTCGCCCTGCACCGACAACCTTGCAAAACGCCGCGAAGCGTTCCATAGCTCGGCCAGACCGGCCGGCAACTCACCCTGTACCCGCAAGGCGCAACTGAAGGTGAAGTCCAGATACTGATCAGGCGCGGCCGACAGGTTGCCGAAGCGCACCGCATAACCGATGCCCTGGCTGGCGCTAAGCAGTTGCACGATGCCGTTCTGTTCCGTTTCGTTGACCCGGTACCCGGCGGCTTGCAACAGCTCGGTCAGGGACGTTGGGCTGACGTGTTCAATCAATGAAGTCATGGTCGACTCTTCCTTGCGCTATCAATGGGTGATCGAGGCCTGGGGCGCATCGAAACGGTTCTTGTAGAGGTCATCGCCAAAGCCCTGGGCCAGCTCTTCGAAACGCACCCGAGTCTTGGCGGCGAAGGGCTGGCGGATTTTCATGACGTCGGTGACGTCAATGGTTTCGTAGGCGTGGAGCAGCGTCTTGGCGACTTCGTACATCTGCTGATTCTTGACCGAACATTGCTGCACTTGTGTGTCACGCTCACTCAGTTGAGCTTCCAGCCGAGCACGTTCGGCTTCCTTGCCACGGGCCAGGACCAGCAATTCGTCATAGGCTTTCTTGAACTTGCCGATCTGGTCGTTGCTGGCCGCCACCTGGGCCTGGGCCTGGCTGCGCAGGCTCTGCTCGTGCCCGGCCAATTGCTCGTTCAGGGCCTGGGCCTTGCTCAACTGCGCGGTCAATTGCTTGATCTGCTCCTGGGCTTGCCGGGCCTGGTCTTGCGCCGCCTGCCGGGCGGCGCTGGCCTGGGCCTGTTCACTCTGCAAGGTTTGCAACTGCGCGGTGGTGCTGCGCAATTGCGCCCGCAGGCGTTCTTCCATTCCTTCGCCGCGGGCCGTGCCGCTTAACAGCAGGCCCAGCACCAGCAACGCTACCGGACAATGGTTCATGGCTCGCCTTTTCATGAGGCCTCCCTGCGCTTAGAAGCGCGTGTTGATTTCAAGCTGCAAGACATCGATGTCATACGGCGCGCCGTACACCGCTTCGGAACTCAGCCAGCGACCGGTGGCGAAGACGTTGCTTGCCAGACCGTAGTTGCCGCCCAGGAAGTAACCTTTGGCATTGGTGCCACCCAGGTGAAACGACGAATCGTTGAAACCGTCTGGCAAGGCATCCGGCTGGATGTACTTGTAGCCGGCGAACAGGTTCCAGTCGCCCTGGCGCTTGAGTTCCAGTGAGTTGCCCAAGGTGAACTGGAGCATCCAGGCGTTGGCGCCGCTTTCCACCTCACCGTTTTCGTCCAGGTTATTGGCGAACTGCCCTTCGGAGCGCTTGCGCATCTCGCCTTCGTCGTAGCCCAGGTTATGCACGTAGTTGGCCTGGCTGCGCAGTTTCAGGTCTTGCGGCAGATCGGTGTCCCACTGCAGATTCAGGTCCAGCAGGTTGAACTCCGAGGCCAGGCCGACATACTGCGGCTGTGGCGTGGTGGACGGGTTGAGAGGATTGGGCGTGATGTCCCGCAGCAGGAACACCGTGTTGCCCTTCTGCATGAACGCCACGCGCGAGCCATCGCTGTCGCAACCCGGGTCACCGGCCCACGGCTCGCACGGCGAGGAGCGCTGGCCTTCGATATCGTCGAAGCGGTAATAGGCCAGCGCGCCCTTGACGCGGTTGCTGTCGTTGATCGCCCAATTGGCCCCCAGCTGCGCCCCGTACAACCACTTGTTGTCGCTCTCCTCTTTGTCAGAACCGTTGCTGGTGCTGGTGTCGTTGGTGTACTCCACTGGGAACGCACCGACGGTGCCGAACAGGCCCCAGTCCTGATTGAGCTTGCGGTTGAAAATCGCCGCCACGCCATCGAAGTTCAGGTCACCGGAATACAACAGGTCGGTGGCGTAAAACGGATTGGCGATTCGCCCGCCGGTCAGGGTCAATTCGTCCGAGGGTTTCCAGGTCAGGTAACCCTGGTCGAGCCAGATGTCCTTCTTGCCGAAACCGCCACCCAGGGTCTGGGTGGTGGACACCGGGTTGTTGTCCGAGCCGGTACCAATGCGAATGCCGGCGGTCCATTGCGGAGCGATCACCGCCTTCATGCCCAGGCGTGCGCGCAGGCGGAACAGGTTTTCCCGGTCTTCGCGCGTATTGAGCAACGGCGGCAGACTGGAGCTGCTGTTGGGGTTGACGTCGTACGGTCCTCGGTCATTGAGCCGAGCGAAGTCGACGATTTCGTTGCTGTTGGTACCCGAGTAGTAGCGCGACTCATCGCGCAGACGAATGTCGCCATCAAAACTGATCCGCGAGACCCAATCCGGAAAGGTGTTGGGCTGGGCCCAGTTTTCCTGCTTGGCGGTGGCCATCACTTCAGCCTTGACCTGATCGCGAATCTGCTCGCGCACGATGTTTGGCACGTATTGCACCCGCACATCCCCCGGTGCACCTGTCGGCGCTGCGGCAACCGCCGTGGCCGCCTGGCGGGCCTGCACGGCTTCCCGTTCGGCCTGGGCGATCAAGCCATCGGCCTGGTCCTGTTTCAAGACGCCCTGCTGTACCAGCAGGCGGATCAGATTGATCGTGGCGTTTTCCGACGGCGCCGGGGCGGCCGCCGCGTGCCCGGCCAGGCTCAATACAACCAGGCCGATTGCCCAAGACAATCGATTCACATTGGAAATCATCTGCACACAACTCCTGTTGGCAAACTTTCAAATATTCGGTTAACCCGGACGCCGTCCCTGCAAGGACAGGCGCACGGGCAAAGTCAGGGAGGCCGGTGGCCGTTCACTCAGAGGGGGAGCGGTGCGCAAGGCGGTGATGACTTGTTCATCCACTTGCCCGTTGCCGCTGGACTTGACCAGCTCGACCCGGGTGATCTCGCCCACGGCGCTCAGCCAGACGTCGGCCTGCAGTGAGAAGGCCAGGCTGCGCAGTTCGGGGTTTTCCCGAAGCAGGCGCTGGAAGGTGAACGCCAGGAACTGGCTGTAGGTGCCGTTACCCAGCCGTCCACCTCCAGCCCCGGCCATGCCACCGCCCTTGCCCGCACCGATGTTGAACGCGTCGTTGCCGGCCTGGGCATCACCGTCCATTTGCATGGGGTTCTCCAGGTCATCCACCGGTGACGGCGGCGCTTCTTCTTCGGGCTTGATCTCTTCGGGCTCCGGGGTCGGTTCTGGCTCGAGCACTTTCTCCTCGACCTGGGGCTCCGGCTCCTTGGGTTTTTCCGGCGGCGGCGGGGGCGGCGGTGGCAGCGGAATAATGGTTGGCACCTTCGGCGCTTCACGGCGCACGCCACTCATGTCATTGGCCCATTGCCACAGCAGCCAGGCCGCCACGCCACCCAGCACCAAGGCGGCGGCCCACTTGAGCAGGCGCAGCGGCGCGTTCTTCACCGGGGGCGGGTTGATGGGAAGTTTGGCGGTCATGGTCAGCCCTGGCTCGGTTTGCCGGTCACGAGACCGACCTGTGACAATTCCAGGCGCCGCAACAGATCCAGCACTTCGATGACTTTCTGGTACTGCACCGTGGCGTCGCCGCGCACGATCACCGGAAAGTCCGGGCTCTGGGCCTTTTCGATACGCAGACGCTCCTCCAGCTCGCCCAGGGTCACCGGATAGGCATCAAGGAACACCTGCCCGCCGTCATTCACCGAAATGGCCTTGGTCTTGGCTTCGGACAGCGACACCGAGGCGCTGGCCTTGGGCAGGTTGATCTGAATACCCGACACCTGTGCCGTAGCGGTGAGGATGAACATCACCAACACCACCATGAGCACGTCCACCAACGGAGTGACGTTGATGCTGTCCACCGCGGCGTCATCGTCGTCATCGTGTGAAGCGTTTACGCTAGCCATGACTGCGCTCCTCAGGCCGGTACGGGCGATTGAACGTGATGGTCACGGCGATGCGCCGCTTCACCGGACTGACCTTCGCCGTGCATCTCCGCCAGGCGCGTGATGAACTCGTCGACGAACACCCGCATGTCGGCACTGACTTCCTTGTTGCGGGTGATCAGCCGGTTGTAGCCAAACAGCGCAGGGATCGCGACGAACAAGCCCATGGCAGTGGCGAGCAAGGCCGCGGCCATGCCCGGGGCAATGGCGTTGATGTTCACGTCACCGGCCATGGCCGTGCCGAGGAACACCACCATGATCCCCAGCACCGTGCCGAGCAGGCCGATGTACGGCCCGCCGGCGATGGCGTTGGAGAGGGTCGAGAGTTTCGAGCTCAGTTGCTGGTTTTCCCGGGTGCGCACACCGTCCATGGAGCAGCGGATCGCTTCGATGGTGGCGGCCGACACCGACGAGGTATCGGCGCCCTGCTCGCGACGGGTGCGGATCTCCTTGACCGCCACCAGGTACAAGCGCCACAGGGACGAATGTTGCAGGCGCTGGGCGAGGTCTTGGTCGTCGGCGAACATTTCCAGGCGCGTGCCGATCGTGGCGAACTGCTCACGGAAGGCTTCGTTGGCGGCACTGAGGCGGCTGACCATGCGGTTCTTGCGGATCATGATGACCCACGACTGGAACATCATCAGCACCAGCACCGCGATGATCACCCAGGCGTCCAGCGGCACGGCGTTGAGCAGGAAACCCAGGCTGCCGAAACCGAAGCCGGACTGCTCTTCATCGACCCCGTAGGCCACCAGTTTTGATTCGGCGCCCTGGGCATTGGCATCAGCCAACAGCAGCGGCGCCGCACGGGCGACCTTGGACAGCCGCACCTCGTCCATGGCCCCGCTGAACGGCACGAAAGTCCCGGTGGGAAGATCAGTTGAAGGGTCGGAGGCAAGCCCCGTAGAAAGATCGGCCCCCAGGGCGATCGGCGAATTGAACGCCGGCATTGCCACCGCCAGGCTCGCGGTTTCACGACCGTTGACGTACAGCACAACCCGGTCGCCCGAGGCGGTCAACGCCAGGTGTTGCCATTGACCGGGGTTCAACGGTTGAGTCGAGACAGCACGCTGACCGTCAATGTCCAGGAATGGCACACCCTGGTTCACCCCCACCAACAGGCTGGCGGCGGCCTCACGGCGGGCCAGGATCACCTGCTCACCGCTGGCCTGATCCTGGCGCAGCCAGGCGCTGAATGTGAACGCCGCGCCGGCGCTGTGCTGCAATGAAGGGCTGGCCGGCAACAGCAGCGGCTGACCGTTGAATTGCAAGGCACGACCGATCACGCCATCGATGCTGGTGCCAGCGGCACCCTGGGCATTGTTGCCATACGCCGTGGCGTCCCGGGGCGGTACACCGGCGGCGCCGTCGAAGTGGTAAAGGGCGGTGTAATCCGGGTCGAAGGTCAACTGACCGCTGCCGGTGGCCGGCGCCTTCTGGTTGCCGTAGTACATCCACAGATCCTGACGCTGGCCACCCTCCACGCTCGGTACATCGATCCAGATCAAGGCCATCCCCATCAACGGGTCGAAGCTTTCGATCTGGTGATTGAGCACGGTCTTGTCATCGGCACTGACAAAGCGCAGGTCCGAGCCATCATCCTTGACACCGTCGAAGGTGAAATTGCCGGTGTGCAGGCGTACCAGCAATGCGGTGCGGCCCAGGGCCTGGCTGATCGCCGCGCCTTGGGGCGTGGTGTCCACGGAAATCTGTTTGCGGTAGTGCCAGTCGTCCTGCCACCAAGCATTGGCCGTGGCTGGAAGCACCAGCCCCAGGCAGATAAACAGGGATAACAATAAGCGTTGCATGGACATGACTCCTAGGTTCAAAACGTCGCTTGCAGGTTGAAATGCAGGCGCGATTCCTGTTTCGAGGTGTTCGGCCCTTCGAGCAGCGGGTAGCCCCAATCGAGGCTGCCGGACAGCCATTTGCTCAGGCTCGCGCGAGTGCCGAGGCCGACACTGGCCAGGCTGTAATCCGCGTCCTGATCGGGCAGTTCGTCGCGCAAGTACAACTGCGCGCCTTCGGCGAAGGCGTAGAACCGCCACTCCTGGACATAACTGCCGAGGAACTTGGCAATGGAAGGTGTACGCAACTCCTGGGACAGCAGGTAGCCGTCATCCCCGGTACGCTCGGCGGCCAGATAACCGCGAACCGATGTCGCGCCACCGGCAGAGAATTGTTCGTTGGAAACCAGCGGCCCGGACGCCAGCTGGAACGCGGCTTTGGACGCAGTCTGCCAGTCGTTGGCGAAGGTGAAGGTGTAATTGCCGTCTCCCTTGAGCACGGCAAAACTGGGGCTGGCACGGTAGCGCTTGTAGTCGAAGTCTTCGTCGGAACTGCCGTAGCCCAACAGGCTGCGGGTGCCCGCCACCAGGCTCAGGCCAAGGCCCAACTGGCTGTTTTCGCTGTAGCGAAAGCCGTTGTAGGCGAAGGTGAACGGCGCGTACTTGAGCGGCACTTTGTCGCTGGCGCCGCCCAGATTCAGCTCTTCCTCAAAGTCTTTGAAATCCACGCCAACGGAAAACGTATTGGCCCAAGCGGCGCTGGACGCCAAGGTGTAGATCGCCGAGACACCGTACGAATGGCCCCTGCCCAAGACGTTGCTGCCGCCGATGGTCGCCACGTTGCTGTCGGACTGGTAGCCGGAGAACTGCACACTCCAGTGCTCGTCCAGCGGTGCGGTATAGGAGCCCGACCAGACCTTGGCGTTTTCGGTGTCCTGGGGCGCGGTGAAGAAGGTCAGCGAGAGGCTGTGACCCAATTGCCAAAGGTTGTTGTAGCCCAGGCTGGCGACGCTGCGCAGCTTCTCGGTGTCGGCGCTGTAATCGTTATTGAGCCCCAGGCTGGCTTGCCACGGGTTCTGATCCTCGACCTGCAAGTCCACATCCATGGTGCCGGGCCGCTGGCCCTCGCGTACCAACGGCATGACCTGGCGCCCCGGGGTCTTGTTCAACTGCGCCAACTCGGTCTGGACCTGGGCGAAATCGGGCACCTCGCCTTCCTTGAGCGCTGGCACGTCCTCGCGGATCTCCACGGGCGAATAATGCTTGGCACCCACCACACGGACTCGGCCGACCTTGGTCTCGCTGACCTGCAGGTAGACGATGCCGTCTTCGACTTTCTGCTCCGGCAACTCGACGAACACCGATTGATAACCGCGCGCCTGATAGGCCTTCTGCAGCGCCTCCCGGGCCCCCTCGATATCGCTCAAGGCCTTTTGCGGGCCGAGGAACGGGTACACCGCCTCCTCGATGGCCCGGGCATCGAGCACGGTGTTGCCACGCACGAAATACTCGTTCACGTCCACCAGGCGGGCCGGGGCCGATTCGGCCTCCTGCTGCGCTTGCGCGGCGAACGCCGACGGCCCCCCGACCGTCAACACCAACCAGCCCCACAGCGCTGGCCGCGATTTGAAGAAATGCTCCACACCACCCCCTGAATTCAAAGTACCGCTCAATTGCTTGCAGTCGATGTCGTGGCGTGCCGCGCCAGCCAGGTGTGCAACAGCGCGAAATTCAAGGAGAACTCCGGCATTTGCAGCAAGGCACCGCAGAACACTTCACCGATTATTTTCTGGATGAGCCTCACCGCCCGCGCATCGCCCAGCAGCGTGGCGAGGTCTTTGCTCAAAACGTCGAAGCGCCAGACCTTCTGGTTCAGGTCCAGGCCGACGAACCAACGGAACAGCAGGTTGTAATTGAGTTGTTCGTAGAGTTGCTGCTCGCTGGGCACCGAATAGAGCAGTTGCAGTAAAAGGATGTGCATGACGGTCTGCGGTGCGATCAGCATCTCGGCGCTTGCGGTGAGGCCTTGCAGCACGTCGCGGTGGTCGTCCAGCAGGTCGTCGATTTGCGGACGCAGCAACACCAGTGAATGGCCTTGCGGGATGTAGCTGGACACTTCCTTGAGTGCGCCCTGCCAGTCATCCTGGGAAACGATCCAGACCCACGGTGCGCCGTAGCGATACACCGAGACCGGCTGCTTGCGCGCCGCCTCGACGATCTTCGACAACCGCTGGTCAAGCTCCTGCATGCCCACTTTCGAATAACGTTCCATAGTTCCCATCGCCTCACTCCCGGCTGCCTGCCCCGGTTCCAAACGACCTTGCAGGTCCCCTCGAACACGTCACACAGGCTTGACGGGAATGGCGATGTGCTACCGAACTTTTGTCATGAAAGCTTCATTTGGATGGACGTCGATGGGAACTTGAGCGCGGGTCCCGTGGCGAGGGAGCTTGCTTCCGCTGGGCTGCGCAGCGGCCCCAAAAAGGCTGCTGGGGAGTATCTGACACACCGCGGTGATTGGCTTGGGGCTGCTGCGCAGCCCAGCGGGAGCAAGCTCCCTCGCCACGGGTACTGGGTGTCCAGCAACCCTGTGGGAGCGAGCCTGCTCGCGATGCCGGCGACTCGGTGCCAGCCGATCGCTACAAGCTCAACCGCCCCCGCTCTTCCTCGGTCAAGCGCTGCCGGGTCTGTTCATCCAGGGGGCCGGCGCCCAGCACTTGCACCGGGCTGGCCGGGTCGTAGGCCCGTGGCGCGTCGCGGCTGGCACCGTCGCGGGACGGGGCCAGTTGCTCGGAGCCGAAGCTCACCACCTGCACGGTGAACACCGACGCCTGGTTTTGTCGCGCCGCGTTCTGCTGCTGGCGCGCCACGTCTTCCGCCGCTTGTGTCGCCGAGGACGCCGCCGAACTGGCCGAGGTGATGGCCCCGGTGTTAACCGTGGCCGCCAGTGGCACACCGGAGGATTTGCCCTGGGTCTGGATGTTGGCCGCGTTCACCACGGTCAATGCCGCGATGTTGACGTTGCCCGACACCCGGATCCCCGCCTCGCCCGCATCGATGGTGCCCAATGGCGCGATCAGGTCGATGTCGCCCGGCGCCACTTCGGCAATCGGGTTGAGCGTGGCGATACCGGCGCCGGTGCTCGGCACCGACGGCGACAGGGTCACGTTGCCCCAGGTGTCGTACAAGCGCTTGGGCGGTGTGTAGACCACGGTGGTCTTCGAACCGCGACCGGCGTTGATGTCGCCCTGGGCCGACCAGCCGAGAATCGAACCGCCAAAGGTGGTCATGATCCGGCTCTGCCCTAGCAGAATGCTGTTCTGCGCATACAACTGGATATCGCCCTCGCCCTGGGTAATGACCCCGGCGGTGGACGGTGGTGCGTTGCCTTCGATGCCGAACGTCTGCCCGCCGCCCGGCGTGAGCATCTGGATGCTGCCGCCAAAATCGGTGTGCACCCCCGCCCCGCCGAACATCGTGATATCGCCCTTGTAGGTGATCGCGTTACCCGCCACATCCTTGCTTGGGAACAACAAGTCGATAGCCTCCCGCCCGCGCAGGTAGCTGCCCTGGCGCACGCCGCCCACTTCGTTGTACTCACGACCACCGGCCTTGAGCTCGGCGAAGTACACGTCGCGGGCAAACACCCGCTGCTGCTCGGCCGGTAGCGCCGCGAAGTAGCTGCGGGCCTGCTCGGTGTCGCCGCTGAAGCCAAAGCGTTTCTCCAGCCAGTCCACCAGTTCCGCCTCGTAGGTCTTGGCAACTTTACCGTCCTGATTTGCCAAGGGCACACCGGCCAAAGCCTGGTTCGCCGGGTCCAGGTACGCCTTGACGAAGCGTTCGTAATCCGCCCCGTTGAGGCCCGCGCCGGCTTGCAGCACCAGGCTCGCGCCGGGGCGCGAATCCCCCGGCACCACAGCGCCGATACTGTTGATGCTGACCTTGTCGTCCATCAGCAGATTGCGCCCGGCGGTGATCTCCAGCAGGCCGGGGCCGGCGACGTTGAAGTTACTGTAAAGGATGTCGCGACCGGCCGAGACAATGGAGATGTCGGTGGGGTTGTTGTGGATGAAGAGGTTGCCGTTGCTGGTGTAATTACCCGTGTTGGGGTCGTTGGGGTTCGCATTCAGAGACCCGCCCAGCGGTATCCCGCTGCTGACAATGTCCCGCCCAGCCATCATCCGTACAGGGCCGGCGCCTTCGTATGCGATTCGCCCCGGCCATCTGCCTGTGGAGGCTGAGGTCATCGACCGTCCAGTGGCGACTGCCAGCAAGTCACCTTCAAGCGCATAGAAGCGAGCAGGGTCGACATTGAGGGCCCATTCGCTGGAAGCGCTGCTGGTGTCAAAGGCAAACAGCGGCAATATGTTCGCACTAGGGCGAGCGGGGTTGCCATCGGCTGAGAGATTGCTGGCCTTTATGACGAAACCATCGACGATACCGACAAAGGCTGGTCGCAGCGGCGTGGCCAGGGCCGCAGACGAAGCACCGGAACGGCTGACCGACATATCGCCACCGTAGATAGAATCACCGGCCATGAATTGCAACTCACTGTTGATGCCGGGAGCAAGCAACAGGGCTGGACGATTGTCGCCTTTATAGCCTGTGTCATACAGTTGCGAGGACTTCCCGTAATAAAGACTGCCACTGGCTGCCACAGCTCTCAGGATGGACGGATAGACGACCGCCAGATCCGTTGCGGTACTGAAGGTAAAAGGCGTCAGGTTACCTCCCGACGACCACAAGTCGACCGCAGTATTGGCCGTCCACAGCGTGAACCAACTCAGGCCCGATCCATTGGTGTTACCGTCCTTGAAGCGTGAGGCACTCATCATCGGCGCCCGACCCGGGTCGGCGACCTCCGTCACCACAAGGTCGCCTGAAGTCGTCAGATCGAAGGTAGCATCGCCCGGCATGAGGGTCAGGCCGCCGGTCGCAAACCCTCGTGTGGATTTGAAGGAGTCGTAGGCCCGCGTTTCTCCAGGGGACTGTACTGAGGCCGCGTTGCCGTATTGAAGGTCGATTCGACCGATGGCACCGCTGTCGATCTGCGCGTGGCCTCGCAGGTTGATGACCGCACCGTTCAGATGCCCGTCGGCGAACACGCTATCGGGATTCAACGCCCCACCCACACGCAAATTGAGATCGCCACCGCCGGTCAATTGCAGGCTGCCATCAGCGCCCACACGTCCGGTGCTGCCGACCGCCAGCAGCAGCCCCTGGCTACGAGCGTTGATGTTTGAATTGAAGTCGCTACCGGCGAGTCGGTTCAACACGCCCGCGTCACCCTTCACCTGTACATCCAGATCACCGCCGCCCAAGGTCCCGAATCCGGTGAAAGCGGCCATTTGATCAGCGCCACCCGACACCGTCGACGCGGTATAGCTACCGAAGTTGATCCACCAAGCGGTCGGCTGGCTGTTCGCTGAATCACCATTGCCCTGGCGCCAAAGCCAATTGCCCACAGTGGCCGAATCCTGGCCCATGTCGGTAGGGTTCGGTCGCCCGTTAGAGTTGACAGGCGCGGTCAGATTACCACTGAGGTCACCGCCGACCTTAAGCAACAGGTTACCGCCCGCGTCCGGATACCAGGCGCGATAGAGACTTTCAGTGCCGCCATCGACCAGCCTTTCATTGTTGCCATCCTCGTCGTTGAGCACCGTGTCGTTGCCGCCCAAGGCCTTGGGCTGGTTGTAGGGATCGCCTGGGAACGTCGGCGCCGACGAGGTGCCGGCGGTATAGATCCCGAACAACGAATCCATGCGCAGGCTGCCACCGCTCAGCAGTTCCAGGTCGCCGGTGCCGGTACGGAGGACACTTGGACGGACACTGCCGGCAACCGGATTGTATTCCCCGTCAGCGGGTGTACAAATTTCCGGTACTGCGTCGCAAAACGACTGGACTGAATCGAATTTGAAAAATTGCGCCGCGGCCTGGCTGATCAGCTCACCGGCCTTGACCTCGAAGCCTGAATTTGCCAGCTGTTCCTCTGCTGACTTGGTCCATTTGTAAGAAGCCTGGAGCGTGCAATTGCCACCAAAATCAGCACAAAAAGCTTCGGCCGATTCGTAACCGAAAATATCGCGAAAGATGGTTTCGTCGACAGGCTGGCCCAGTTCGACCGTGATCCCGTTGTTCAACATGTCCTCTACGCCCGCCTCGGTCCATATGAGGCTGCCCTTTCCGGGTACGAGCACACCGAACATGCCGTAGTGGCTGTCGGCGAGACGCAAGTCGCCATGGACCGGTTCAGGCTGGACGATCCGGCTGTCCGCAGCCGTCGTGTCGGCCCCGGCCACCAATCTCAACGACCAGGATTGAGAACCCTCGGCGAGCATGGGGGCGATGGCCCACATGCGGCCATCGCTGCCCGCAATCTCTGGACGCAACTGCACCGATTCGACGCCATCCGGTAACTTCACGTCGGTGCCGGACGGAAGCAGCGAACCGCGGTTCAAGACCAGGCTGCCTTCGAGCTTGAGGATATTGGTCTGCGCATTGCCCGCGTTTGCCACGTTCGGCAGCGCAACGCCCTTGGGCCAGGTGAAGCCACGCAGTGCGGTGGCGCCGCTCAACACGCTGCCGGCACCCAACTGCGAGCCAGCCTGCAGGGTCTGGGCCTGGCTCAGCAAGGTACCTGCGGCAAACAACAGGTTGCCGGACGCATCGTGCACCGCAGCTGCCAACACCATGCCGGCCGGCAGTTGCAACGGTTGGTCAAGGACTGCGGCCACTGGCAGTCGAGTACCCGCCGCCAGGGTCACGCCCTTGATCGGCAAGTCGTAGTTCAAGGTGGTTCCCGCCGGGAACGCCGTGCCGTCGGCCAGGGTCACGCCGGCACCGGGCACAACGATGTCGCCACCGGTGAAGTCGATGCCAGGCAGCAGCACCCAGCCTTTGTCGTCTTGGATAGGGGGCGGTGGAGCAAATCCGTCGTTGATGCTGCCGTAGATGCTCAGGTCGCCACCGGCGCGCAGGGTCAGCGCACCGGCCTCGCCGGAACCGTACACGTCGGTTTTCTGCGTGTGCGGGTTCACACTGGCGTAGCGATAACCGGACAAGTCCAAGTCGCCCTGCACCACCAGATCACCGTCGGCGGTGGCGCTGACGATCTCCACACCGGGCCGCAGGTGAAAGGCATCGGCATAACGAGCGTTATTGAGCCCGGCGAGCTTGCGTTGCATCAGGTCGCTGTTGTTCAGCGCCGCCTTGATGAAGGCAGTGCTGTCCCTATCTTTGCCATCCAGGTACGCCTGGTCGATCACCTGATAAGGACGACCGCTGGCCGCCGGATCGCTGCCAAAGGTTGCATCGTTGTACTGCCACATACCGTTGACCGCGATGGACCGGGCGCCCTGGATATCCAGACCACCGCGTGCATCAATGGCAATGTCGCCCTGGGTCGGATCCGAGCCGGCACGGCGTGCATTGAGTTCCAACGTGCCACGGACACGACCGTCGTGCTGCCCGGCAGGCGCCGCAGTGCCATGGCGCAAATCGATGCGAGCACCGTCGGCCAGCGTCAGCACACCGGCGCGGGAAGTCAGGTCGACGATGGCGCGGTTCGGTGAGTCGATGATCTTGCCGTGACTGTCCACGCGAAGACGGTTACCGTGAGCGTCAAGCACCGCATTACTGCCCAGGGTCAGGGAACGCCCGGCCGCGAGCCGGATGCTGCCGACCCGCTCACCACTAGCGTCCACCTTACCGTTGACCAACAGGCTGCCATTGTCCAAGGAAACGCTAATGGACGAGGCTTTGAGTTCATTGCCGATCACCAGGTCGCCTTGCTTGAGCTGGAAGCTGCGAGAGCCGAATACCTGCCCGTCGTTCAACCGTTGGTTCAACGCCGCGAACTGTTCACTGAGGTTGCCGCTGCCGCCCAGGCGCTGGGCCTGAATCTCCACGCCGCCGGCCAGGTACGGCATGGCGGTGCCACCGGCGTCATATTCGCCTGTGCTGCTGCCGAGAATCCGCCCCTGCAAATCAACGATCCCGGCCGCCTCGTCCAGAGCCACCGCACTGAGCCGACCGGCCTGGTTGTTGCGGGCCGAGAGGTCGATGCTTGAACCATCAGCCTGGCGGATGTTGCCGTTGCGGCTTTGCAGGATCACCTCGCCTCCGGCGCTGTAGCGTGTCACATCGTTGAAGGTGACGGTGCGGCCCGCCACGTCGATCAGTGCCCCATCGGCCAGGGTCAGGTCATCCGTTGCGCTCAGGGTCAGCTTGCCGCTGGGCAGCATCACCGCGCTGGCAAGGTTTAGGCTCGCGCCTTTGATGGACAACTCGCCCCCAAGCCCGGAGACAGTGCCCGGCTTAGCGCTTGTACCCGCTACGTTGACCGCGCCGCCTGCGGTGATGCGGTTGACCGAGCCGGCTTCACCGGTCAGCAACGGGGTGAGGATATTCAGGTTGCCGCCGCTGTAGGCGTAGCCCGTTTTCGCGTCATAGGCGCCCTGGCGTTGATACACCGCCAGGCTGCCTTTGTGGTTGGCGGTCAGGCGTTCGCTGGCGCTAAGGTTGACGTTGGCGAAGCCCAGTGCAAGACGGTCCAGGGTAGTGATCGAGCTCGGTTGGGCGAAATCGCCATAGCCGAATTCGATGCGCTGAGCCTGGATGTCCAGGCGACCGGCACCGGTGCCGGCCCCACCGGCAATCACCGAACCCGGCGCGCCAACGGCGCCGTTCCAGATCAGGTTGGCGGTGCGGATGGTCGCCACGTCGTTGACGCTGCCGGCGCCATAAATGGCCGGGGTGCTGAGCATCAGGTTATTCAGGCGCGACTTGCCTGTTGTCGGGTCATAGGTGTCCAGGCTGACGGTGCCGTAGAAATTCAGCGCCTGACTGGCCGACAGTTCGAGGGTTTCCAGGGCCGGAGCACCGTATTCGGTGTCCCCGCGCAACAGGCGATCGAGCACGGTCTGGCTCAGGGTCAGACCGGCTGGCAGGACCTGGCGCGTCGCCGCGTTGCTCAGGGCCTGGGCGGTACCGACGTTGATGTTACTCAGGGCCAGGGTCAGGTGACGGGTGCCGTAACGCACCTGGTCGCCCAACTCCAGGCTGCTGCCGGAGGCAGCAACGATGCTGCCTTCGGAGTGGATCCGGGTCACGCCGCTGCACGGCGTCAGGCTACATCCGCCAATGTTGACCGTGCCGCTGGTGCCTGACACAGGGGCCAATACATTGAGCAAGCCATTGGAGGCGGCCAGCAAGCTGTAGTTTTGGAACGTCACATTGAGGTTATAGATAAAACCATCACGGGCATCATAAGCGGCCTTGCCCCGTCCAATGGTGTTGATGGCGGCGCCTTGTTCCACCAAGAGCTCGCCGCCGTCGGCCAGGAGGAATACCTCAGGCGCCGACAGGGTCGCACCTTCACGCAGCGCGACACTGCGGGACACGCGTTGCGGCGTGATGTAGTTACCGCCCTGGCCATAGAGCACTGAAAACTGGCCGCCGATCACTTGACGTGAGGCATTTAGAGCATTGAGGCTTTCGGCATTGAGGGTCACACCTTCGAAGCCAGCCGTAGCCCCCCGTCCTTCGGCAACCACTTCGAGCGCAGTGCCATTGCTGGCAACCACCGCGACGGTGCCGCCGAACCCCCCGGTCTGAGGCGCGAACTTGCCGATCCCCTTGAAAGAGAAGGCCTGATCTGCGGCGCCCTTGGCCAGGTTCAACTTCAACGTCTTGGCATCTACCGGCAACAAAGCCCTGGGAACGCCCAAACGCGCGGCGTCGGCCACGGCGAACTGGGCGTAGCTGGTTTCGTTGTATTGCGAGTAGCGACGCAGCACATCGCCCGAGGTCAGGATGACTTGGCTGGACAAACTGTTGCGCTGCCCGGTATTGGCCACCGACAGCACGCCGGCAGTGGTCCAGGAACCGTTGCGCATCTGTTGCGCGCCCGTTGTGACACCTTGCCCCGCCAAGCCATTGACCTCGACTCGGAACGCCCCCGGCAACAAGGCGTAGGTGGATGGCATCAGGGTGTAGGTGCCGGCAACCAGCCCGGGCACACCGGCACCGATGGTGATCTGCTGACCTACCCTCGGATCGACCGCGCCACCTTCGGCGGCGACCGGCGCGTATTGGCTCTGATTGCCCGGCACGATGGCGTAGACCGGGTTGCTGGACAGGCCCGGCAAGGTGAAACCGCCATTGGCGCCGATTTGTACCAGCGGGTTGAAACGCGCATCGGTGGAACCGCCGCGGCCGGAGATGAAACCAGCGCCGAGCAATTCACCGCCACCCGAAAGGTCGAGCACCGAGCCTTCCTGGCCCTCCACAGACTTGCCGCCGAGAATCACGCCGATGTTGAGGTCGCCGTTGTTGGAGGGCACCGCTCCTTGCCCTAGCAACACAACCTTCTTTCCAGCGTACTGATAGCTCTGCCCATCGACAGTGCCACCATAAGGCAGCACCAACCCCAGGCCGCTGACCGAGGTCAGGCTGCCCGGCAACAAGTCTACTCGAGCCGATACACCCGCCAAGCTGTTGTTTGTACCGATTTCAAGCAACCCCAAAGGTGCACGGACAACACCACCTTGTTCGATCTTGGCGCTACCCAGTTGCAAGCGACCGAACACCGAATAAGGCACTTGAGGTGCTACCTGTGTGGTGCGTCCGATGACCAGGCTACGCGCCGGATCATAGAGAATCATGCCGCTACCGGGTTCAGTGCCCCAGCCATATCCTGCCAATATCCGTGCGCCGACCCCGGTCGCGGGATACAACTGCGCCGCTTGCAAGATCATGTCCGAAGGGGTCAGCAATTGGGTAGTGAAGCCTTCAGGCATACCGCCGCCAGAGAACCCGGCCAGGAATCGTAAATCACCCCGACTGCTTAGCTGGACCCGGTCGAAACCGGCGCGCTCCAGCTCGACGGTAGTACCGTCGGCCTGCCTCAGCGTGCCTTTGCCGCTAAATATCACACTGCCCTGTACATCCAGCAGGTCTGCGTTAACGGAAAACACTGTCTTGTTTGCCAACAGCGACACACCGCCGCCCTCGACTGCGGGCCGAGTATACCCGTCCATATTCGGTCGCGCGGCCGCAGGCCCGGACAGCAGCACATGGGAGGCATTGAGTTGGACCCGGGTATTGGCTGGCGCATTTGCACTCGGCCCAAAGCTGCGGGCATACAGACTCAGGCTTTGGCCGAGAGACAGTGACACGTCGCCATCGGCGCTCAACAGGCCATTGCTCAACAAGGCAAGGCTGTGGAAGCCGCCCGACTGCACCTGATCCACGCCTAAGCGACCGTGACCGTAGACCAGTGAATCCGCCGAGGTTTCGGCTGAGTCGCCCAGTAGGGTCGCCTGGGCGTTTTGCCCCAGCACCAGCTCACGCACTTGCAAGACCCGATCACTGACCGCATCGTTGCGGTAATAGGGCGTTTCCAGGGCTACTGACAAACTGCCGCCTGCCGCCCCTGCGCCACCCGAACGAGCGCTGAAGTCGCCGTCCAGGTACAAACCATTGGCCGATGCCAGGGAAATACTGCCTCCATTACTCGCCACCGACGTGCGTCCCTGGCCGGGGATATCCAGCACCGCCTGGCTGCCATCCGCTTGCAGACGTGCGCCGTCACGCACCACCACAAACAGTTCGGATGCGGAAGCAGAACCTTTCGCGGCATCGATCTGGCCGCCGATGACAATCTGGCCGCCGTCGCGCACCAGGCCGTAGGTCTGGCCGCGCATATCCTGGGCAGTCACGGCGCGACTGGAGACGTCGATCAGCGCCTGTTCGCCGAGCCAAATGGAACGACCGTGGCCCTGGGCATTGACCCCTTCGCCGTCCGCACCAGTGACGCTCAACTCGGTGAGACTGACCCGCCCACCCCACGCATTAAGGGTGCCGTTGGCAGTCAGTTGACCAATGCTGCGCACATCGATGCCCTGCCCCGGATCGACGCTGATCACGCTACCCTTGCCCAGATTCAACACCGTGCTCGCCATGTCGGCGGCGCTGGAGTTCGCGGTACCGGCAGTGAGGCTCAGGCTCGCGCCGCGACGCTGGGTGAGGACGCCTTTGATCGCATCTTCCTGGTACAGCTGCGGCGTCCAGCGCTGCAAAGCGTCCGCCGGCTCTGCGCCACTGCCCGTACTCAACGCCTGCTCGCCGAAACGGTACACCGGCATCGTCACATCGACCCGGGTCCCGTCGGCCACCGTCAGGCCTTCGTTGCCGGTGATGTCATAGGCCGAGAAGCCCTTGTCGAAGAAATCGCCGCCCAGTTGCAGGGTGCCGGGCTCGAGGGGCGCGCTGCTGTTGCCGATCAGCACTTTATTGGCCGCCAGCTTCAAGGTCCCGCCACCGCTCACCCCGGTGCCGCGCAGTTCACCGTCCAGGTTCAAGTCACCGCTGCTTGACGACGTATTGATAGCCGCCGTCAGGGTCAGGTCCCCGCCCTTAGCGCCGCGGGTCTTGCCATCGGCCATGACCGCGGCGCCGGAGCTGACGTCGATCAGGCTGCCCTGGCGTACATCGATATTGTCGCTGCGCACGACCACGGCACCGCCGTTGATAAACGGCAGGTTCTGACGGTCGTTGCCGTCAAGCAACAGATTGCTCCAGCGGCCAGCGGCGTTCAACGTCACGCCCTCGCCCAATGTGACCTCGGCACGCTGACCGGTGGCAGGCGAAAGCACGACATCGCCCATCTGGAAATTATCGGTTCTGATCTGTTTAAGCACGTTACCCAAGGCAATGCGACCGCTGCGGGCCGTCAGGTTGGCGTTCACTTCCACCTTCGGCGCATAAAGCGTGATGTCGCCGCCGTCGGCCATCTTGAGCGCACCATCGACCTTGATGCCGTCAAGCGCCGCCACCTTGACCGCACCGAGCTGGAACCCATTGATCAGTTCGTTATCCAGCACCAGCTTGCCTTGCCGATCAGTGCCAACCACCGAGGTCAGGTCCAGCCCCGCAGCAATTTTCTCGGTCACCTTGCCGACGGTGACCTGATCAAGCGTGGGGTTCAAGGCGCTGTTGATCACACCGCTGGTCTTGTCATAGATCGGCGTGTAGCTGCCCACCCACAATTGCGCCCGTCGGGCCACGGCGTTTTGCGATTGCTGGTAGCCGTCGAGATTGAGATTGGGGGCCTGGGTCTGGCGTTCGCCCTGGTAGACCTCACCAACGATCTGGCCTTCCAGCACCGCGTTGCGGGTCGACACCACCAGCTTGCCGGCATCGCGGCCAACGGTGTAGCCGGCTTCGAAGCGCTCGCGCGGGGCGATCAACGGGTTGTAGTAGTAATCAGTCTGGCCCCAACGCTGGCTGTGGTCTTCGTAGCCCTTGTAAATCCCGGTGTAGAGGATGTCCCCCGGCGCCTTGGACAAGTCATACAAACGCCCATTGGGGCCCTTGAGCCAGGACTGGCGCAAGTAGCCGCTCTGCACATCCAGGGTGCCGCCAGACAGGTTCAGTTGCGCCGTCTGCTGAGTCACCACGTCGTTGCCGGTGAACGTCAGGGTGCCACCTTGAGCAGCCCATTCACCGGCGCTGTGGCCTCGGGTCCCCAAATAACCGCCGACTTCCAACAGCCCACCCGCCGTGTACCAGCGATCAGTGGCATAACCGTTGGTGCCCGCCGGCACGTAGATCAAATCACGCACGTCCACCCAGACATCGTTGTTGGTCAGCTTGCCGCCCCCGCGGTTGACCGGTGCGTCACGCTGTTCGTTGCCCTGCACGTTGACCTTGATGGAATTGGATTCCATTGCCACCTTGACGCCGATGGCGCCGGACACGTCGATCACCGCACCATCGCGCACCAGACTGCGACCGGCGGCGCTGACCGCGACCTGACCGCCGGTGGCCAGGGTGATGGAGCCGTTCTGGAAGTCGACGCTGCCGCCACTGACGATCTCGACCCGCGACTGGTCGGTGCGGTCGACCACACTGCTGAGGTTGTTGAACCGACCGGTGATCAGGTTGTTCGGCGTACCGTCCAGGCCGGCGGGTCCGGCATCGCGCTGGCTGTCCAGGGCGCTGCCGCCCGCGGCGTCAAGCAGCACCGCCGTGGCACTGCCCTGTCCCAGGGTGACGCTGCCGGTGCTGTCGCTGAAGGCGTTGAGCAGGTGCACGGTGCCGCGGGTGTCCACCGAACTGCTGGCCACGGCCACGCCGTTCTGCTGCACATTGTGCCCGGTAAGGGTGATGTCGCCGGTGCTGGCCTGGATCAGGCCGCTGTTGATCACCGTGCCGGCGCTGCTGCCCGGCTTGAGGGACGTCGCGACCTCGTTGCCACGGGTGGTGGAACGCGGGTTGCCGCTGGTGCCCTGACCCCGGCGAATATAAAAACTGTCGCCCGCTGCCAGGGTGGTCTGGCCCTTGGCGGTGATGATGGAACCGGCGTTCTCCACTTCGCTACCCAGCAGCAAGGCATAGCCGCCCCCGGCGGTGGAGGTGGCGGCGCGGTGGGTCTCGATCCGCGCACCGCGCTGCACTTCGATCTTGCCGGCGGCGTCAGTGAAGGTCGGCTGGGTGCCAGTGGCATCGACGTACAAGCCGCGCTTGTCGAATTGCTCATCGCTGATGTTGGCCGCCACCGCCGCCAGGTTACGCACGTTGACCTGGCTGCTGCCGCTGAAAATGATGCCGTTGCGGTTGACCAGCATAACCGTGCCATTGCCCTTGATCTGGCCCTGGATCTGGCTCGGTCGCGCCTGGGGATCGTTGACCCGGTTGAGCACGGCCCAGTCCGACTGCTGCTGGAAATCCACCGTGGTGTTGCGGCCGACGTTGAAGGTTTCCCAGTTGAGAATCGCCTTGTCGGCGGTCTGCTCGATCTTCACCGTGGTCTTGCCACCGGCCTGGGTCTGCTGCGGTCCCTTGGCGTTGAGCCAGCCCTGGGTCAGGCTGTTATCGACCTTGAGCCCGCCCTCGCCCAAACCGTCGGGCACGGTCTGCACCTGCCCGAACGCGGCTTGCCGCCCCGCGGCCTGGGCCGCCTGCTGGGCCGCGATGGCGGCCACAGTATTGTTGAGGTTGGTCAACGAACGCTGCAACTGCGCATTGGCCCGTTGCTGTTGCGCTAAGGGTGGCGGCATGCCTGGCTGCGCCGTCGCGGGCCGCCCCGCGCCACCGGCCTGAGACGCGCCCTTGGCGGCAAACCAGGCCGAACTGAACGCCGTCGCCGCGTGGGCATTGCCGGCAACCATCAGCAGGGCAATGGCCTGGGCCAGCGGCTTGAGCCGCAACATCGACAACTCGCCATCGCGACGTGGAGCATTCAGGTTCGTCTGGGGTTTGCTGCGCAGCATCCTACTCATCCTTTCGGTTTGCTCTAAGGGGCACAACGCAGTGCTATCAAGCTGCCAGCGTTGGTTATAGGGGTTAGGCGGTTACAGCCGCTCGGGACCGAACGGATGTCATGAAAATTTCATGTGGCTGTGTTGTACGGTTGATACGCAAAAAATCAGCAACGACTTACGTCGTTGCTGATTCATACTTCGTGTTGCTCAGGCGTGGCGTTACAGCGGACGACCGATGCCGTTGCAGACGTTGGTGTTGCCGATGCTTTGAGCGCTGGAAGTGGTCAGGAAGCTGCCACGAATGGCATTTTTCCAGGTCGTTGGCAGCGGCACGAAGCGGTTGGCGGTGATAGCCGCGTCGTTGTTGTTGGCAGCGACAGCGCCGTAGTGACGGGTGAAGAAATCACGTACCTGGGTGCTCTGCGCGGCGTTGGCGTAGCACTGGCTGAAGATCACGTTGGTGAAGCCCAGGATTGGATAGCCGCTGGTTGGGTAAGCCACGACACTTGGGTCGTTCGGGTTGGTGGTAGCGGCGAACACCGGTACCCAGGCATTCGGGTTGGCACGGTTGGCAGCAGCAGGCACGGCAACAGCTGCAATCGCGGCCGACACGTTGGCTGGAGCAGGGGAAACACCGGCGACGCGGGCAACCTTGGTGGCGTCGTCCAGACCTGCCAGAGTAGTTGCCGCGTAATCCGGGCTCATGTAGGTGATACGGCCTTGGGCTGCGTTGAGCGCAGTCATGACGTTCGCACTGCCGGAGGCGAAAACGGCGCCGGCCGGTACGCCACCGCTGTAGCTGTTAGCGAAGTTGGTGGTGATGGCAAAGGTGCCGGTTTCAGCGCACTTGGCGTTCAAGAAGCGAGTGAACAATTCTGTGGTGCCACTGAGGTCGCTGCGGTAAACCACAGTGATCGCACCAGTACGGCCAGAACCGGTGATCTGGCTCCAGTCAGTCAGACGACCAGAGAACACGCCGCACAGCTGGTTGACGCTCAGATCGACGTTGGCAGTGCCGGTCTTGTTGAACGGAATGGCAACCGAAGTGGCGACCGAAGGCGCCTGGATCAATGGACCCCAGGCGGTGCCGTGGTTGGTGACGTAGGCGTCCAACTCAGCCTGGGTGAGCTTCGAATCGCTACCGGCCCAGTGCACGTTCTTCGGTGGGTTGCTAGTGTCACCCGGCTTGATCTTGGTGTAGTCGTTGGTCAGGAAAGCAGACTTGCCGTTACCGCTGCCCACACCGAGGTAAGGGGCGAAGCCGGCAGTCAATACACCGGGGGTCTGGTACAGCGGCTGAGGCAAGGTAGCGCCACCACCGTTGACATCAGCCATGGCGGCCTGAGCGGCGCAGAGGCCGGCGAGGGTCAGGGATACCGCGAGAACGTTGCGCTTAAACATGAAGAATCTCCTTTCATCGTGTTCGTACGTAGGTTGGGTGACGCGTGCTTGCCGTCATGGCGCTCGGTCCTGTGCCGATGGCGATGGGGTGAGGCCATGGGTTAGAAACTCGCAGTTTCCGGTGACAGATAAAGGAAAAAACCTCGGGAGCTGGAGGCTGTTTTTTGGGGTTTTTCCTCGGGTGTTCGAGGGCTCAGGGTTGGGGTTTCAAACGGGTTTTGTGACGGTGCTGCGCAGGGTGGGCGTGGAGATGGCGACGGGTGGTTGTCTGACGATGGAAGATGACAGAACGAGGAACCCGAGTTTGGCGTTGGCGAGGGTCGGGAGGTGTTGCGGCGTTGCAAAAATAAATGCTTGCTCTATGTGGCGAGGCAGCTCTTGTGGCGAGGGAGCTTGCTCCCGCTGGGTTGGGAAGCGACCCCAAAAGGTCGAACGCGATCCGCCTGATACACCGAGGTGGCAGGGTTTGGGGCTGCTGCGCAACCCAGCGGGAGCAAGCTCCCTCGCCACAGGGGCCGTGCTAGCCACAAGGTGGGTATTCACCAGCAGTTTATTGAACCAACTGATTGATCTCGATAATCGGCAACAACACCGCCATGACGATCACCAGCACCACGCCGCCCATGATCACGATCATCAGCGGTTCCAGCAGCGCGGTCATGCCCATGGCCCGGCGTTCGATGTCGCGCGACAGGGTTTGCGCGGCGCGTTCGAGCATCGGCGGCAGGCAGCCGGTTTTTTCGCCGCTGGCGATCAGGTGGATCAGCACCGGCGGGAAGACTTTTTCCACCCGCAACGCCGCCGCCAGGTTGACCCCTTCGCGGACCTTGGCCGTGGCATCGCTGACGCTCAGGCTCAGGCGATCATTGGAGAGCGTCTGGCGCGCCGCCTCCAGGGCTCGCAGCAAGGGCACCCCGGCGCCGCCGAGAATCGCCAGGGTCGAGGCAAAACGCGCGGTGTTGAGGCCCAGCACGAAACGCCCGATCAGCGGCAGGCGCAGGATGCGACTGTGCCAGTTCAACCGCGCTTGCGGGTTGCGCAAATACAGCCGCCACCCCCAGAACCCACCGGCCAGAATGCCAAAACACAACCAGCCCCAGGCGCGGATGAAATCGCTGGCGGTCAGCATCGCCAAGGTCAACCCTGGCAGGTCCTGACGGGCCTGGGAGAACGCGCTGACCACCTGCGGCACCACGTAGCTGAGCAGGAAAATCACGATGGCGATCGACACCAGCCCCACTACGCCCGGATAGATGAACGCCGTGAGAATCTTGCCCCGCAGGTTGTTGCGCTCCTCGATGTAGTCCGCCAGCCGCTCCATCACCTGGGCGAGGTCGCCGGACTCTTCACCGGCGGCGATCAGTGCCCGGTAGATGTCCGGAAAGTCCCGGGGTCGCGCCGCCAGGGCTTCGGCCAGGCGCATGCCGCTGCGCACATCGGCGCGCACTGCGCTGAGGGTCTGAGCGATGTGTTTGCGCTCGGCCTGTTCCACCGTGGCGCTCAATGCGGCCTCCAATGGCAGGCTGGCTCCCAGCAGGCTCGCCAGTTGCCGGGTGGCCCAGGCCAGGTCGTTGTCCGAGAGTTTGGCGCTGAACAGGCCGCCGCCATGGGCTTGCGTTGTGTTGCGCTCGACCTGCACCTGCAACGCCGTCAGCCCGCGACTGCGCAGCAGGTTGAAGGCGCCACTCTGGCTGTCGGCTTCCAGATGCCCGACCTCGATTTTGCCGTTGGCGTCGGCGGCTTCATAACGGTAGCGATTCATCAGGCGTCCCGTGTCACGCGCAGGATTTCTTCAGGGGCGGTGGCGCCACTGCGGACCCAGCGCTCACCGTCCTCGCGCATGCTGAACATCCCGGCCTGGCGGGCGGCGGCGCGCAGTGCCTGCTCCCCTGCCCCTTGGTGAATGAGCGTGCGGATATCATCGTCGATGCAGAACAATTCATGGATGCCGGTGCGACCGCTGTAACCGGTCTGGTTACAGCTCGGGCAGCCCACCGGGCGCCAGGTGCCGGGGGTTGCCGGGTCAGCTTGTTTGCACTGCGGGCAGAGCCTGCGCACCAGACGCTGGGCGAGCACGCCGAGCATCGACGAGGCCAGCAGGAACGGCTCGACGCCCATGTCGATCAGGCGGTTGATGGCCGACACAGAGTCGTTGGTGTGCAGCGTCGCCAGCACCAGGTGACCGGTGAGGGACGCCTGCACGGCAATTTGTGCGGTTTCCAGGTCGCGGATTTCGCCGATCATGATGATGTCCGGGTCCTGGCGCAGAATCGCTCGCAGGGCTAGGGCGAAGGTCATGTCGATCTTGGCGTTGACCTGAATCTGGCTGATGCCCGGCAGGTCGTATTCCACCGGGTCTTCGACGGTGAGGATGTTGCTGGTGCTGGCGTCGAGCCGAGCCAGGGCGGCGTAGAGGCTGGTGGTCTTGCCGCTGCCGGTGGGGCCGGTGACCAGCACAATGCCGTGGGGCTGGCGGATCAGGTGATCGAGTTTGCCCAGCACGTCCGGGTCCATGCCCAGGGTTTCCAGTTGCAGGCGCCCGGCCTGTTTATCCAGCAGGCGCATCACCACCCGTTCGCCATGGCCGGTGGGCACCGTCGAAACCCGGATGTCAATCGGGCGCCCGGCCACGCGCAGGGCAATGCGGCCGTCCTGGGGCAGGCGTTTTTCGGCGATGTCGAGTTGGGCCATGATCTTGATCCGCGACACCAGCGCGCCGTGCAGGGCCTTGCGTGGCGAAACCACGTCGCGCAGGGTCCCGTCGACCCGGTAGCGCACCACCGAATGGCTTTCGTAGGGCTCGATGTGAATGTCGCTGGCCTCGTCCCGGGCGGCCTGGGTCAGCAAGGCGTTGATCATGCGGATCACCGGCGCGCCGTCCTGGGTGTCCAGCAGGTCGGTGATCTCGGGAATGTCCTGCATCAGTCGGTCGAGGTCCACCTCGTTCTCTGCCGCGCCCACCACGGCGGCGGCGCTGCCGGTGTCGGCGTAGGCACTGTTGAGCAACCCGTCGAGCTCCTCGTCACGCACCCGCTCCAGCCGCACCTCGCCGAACTGGCGGCGTACTTCACTGATGGACCAGCCTGGCGTGGAGGGACAGACCATCAACACCGCGCCTTCATCCGACTCACGCAGCACCAGGCGCTGGGCCTTGGCCCAGGCGTATGGGAGGGTGTTCATGCTGACACCTCAGACCCAAGAAACACACATGTCCCCTGTGGGAGCGAGCTTGCTCGCGATAGCGGTGGGTCAGTTGCAATGATGTTGAGCGAACTGCCGTCATCGCGAGCAAGCTCGCTCCCACAGTGTCTTGGGGTGGCCTCAGTATTGTGCATACCGCGAACTCCCACAGGTTGGGTGTTCATCAGCGGATGCCTCCTTCGATCGGAACCGCCTTGATCACCGCCCTGGGCGTTTGCAGCCCGGCGGGGGTGGCCTGCGGAATGGCCTTGGCCGAGGCCGGCAGTTGCGGGGCTTGCATGTCCGGCATCGCCCAGCTGCGCTCCGGTTGCAGCAGGCCCTGGGCGCGGCGCATGAAGTCGTAGCGGTTGAGGGTGATGCCGCGCCCCGCCGCCGTGTCGCGGATGATGTAGGGGCGCAGGAACACCATCAGGTTGGTCTTGGTGATCTGCCGCCGCTCGTTGCGAAACAGCGCACCGATACCGGGGATGGTCGACAGCCACGGCACCGCGTCATTGCTCTGGCTGTAGCCATCCTGCAGCAACCCACCGAGGACCATGATCTGCCCGTCGTCCAACAGGATGCTGGTGTCGATGGCGCGCTTGTTGGTGACAATCCCCGTGGTGCTCGAAGCGCGGTTGTCGACGCTGCTGACTTCCTGATAGATGTCGAGCTTGACCGTCCCGCCTTCGGAAATCTGCGGGCGGACGTTGAGCTTCAGACCCACCTCTTCACGGGTCACGGTCTGGAACGGGTTGTTGCTGGTGCCACCGCCGCCAGTGACGTAACTGCCGCTGACAAACGGAATGGTCTGGCCGACGAAAATGCTCGCCGCTTCGTTGTCCAGGGTCAGCAGGTTCGGCGTCGACAACACGTTGGTGCCGCCCTTGCTCTTCAACGCCCGGGCCAGGACCTTGAGGTCGAGGATCTTGCCGATGCCGGGAATGTCCACCGTGCCGTTGACCAGGCCCAGGTTCAAGCCCTGGGGCAACACGTCGATGCTGGTCTTGCCGTTGAGGTTGAGCCCGGTGCCGCCGAGGTTGACGCCGCCGATCACGCCGCTGCCGCCCAGGTTGCCGGTCTGCCATTGCACGCCGAACTCGCTGGCATCGTCCTCGCCAACCTCGACGATCAGGCTCTCGATCACCACTTGGGCGCGACGCTGGTCGAGCAGGTCGATGACCTCCCGCAGGTTGCGGTACAGCGGGTCCGGCGCGGAAATCAACAGGGTATTGGTGGTGGCGTCGGCCTGGATGGTCACGCCGCCGGCACTGAAGGCTGTGCTCTGATCGTCCTGCGGCGAAGCCGAGCTTTGTCCGCTACTGCCTTGGGCATAACCATTGTCAGAGGTCGAAGCGCTACCGCCCGTGGTCCCGCTGGTGCTGGCGCCATCGCCGCTGCTCTGGCCGTTAGTGCTGGCGCCCATGCTGCTGAGCACCGAGCGCGAGTTATCACTGCCCTCGCCTTCGCTTTCCCCGGTGAGCAAGCCGCGCAGGGATTGGGCCAGTTTGCCGGCCTGGGCATTGCGCAGGTACACCACGTGCAGGTTGCTCGGGTTGTTCTGGGCGTTGTCGAGCTTGTAGATCAGGTTACGTGCCAGCTCCGTGCGCTCGGGGCTGCCGGCGCGGATGATGATGGCGTTGGAGCGCGGGTCGCCGATCACGTTGATCTTCTGGGTCTGGTCTCCGCCCTGGGTTTCCAGCAACTCGGAGACCATCTGCGCGATGTCCACGGCGATGCCGTTGTGTATCGGCACCACATCGGTGTCGATGGCGCTGGGGGTATCGATGCCTTCGATGAGCTGCGCCACCCGCGACAGGTTCTCGGCGTAATCGGTGATGACGATGGTGTTGTTGCCGGGGTAGGCATTGATCGGGTTGTTCGGCGACACGATCGGGCGTAACACCGGGATCAGGTTCACCGCGTTTTCGTATTGCAGGCGAAAGGTGCGGGTCAACATGCCGTTGCCGGCCGGTTTGTCGGCGCTGTAGATCGGCCCGCCCAGCAACTTGGCGTCGGCCTCAGGCACCACCTGGGCCACGCCGCCGACGTCCACCACGCTAAAGCCCTGCATCCGCAGCGCGGCCAGCAGCATGTCATAGGCCTGGTGCGCCGGCACCTGACCTTCGGACACCAGCGTCAGGTTGCCCTTGACCCGAGGGTCCACCAGAAACTGTTGGCCGGTGGAACGGGACAAGGCCCGCACCACCGCCTGAATGTCGGCCTCGACAAAGTTCAGGGTCACCAGTTGGTCACCCAGCGGGCTGCGTGCCGGCGTACTGCTGCGGGGCTCGCGGGCGCGGGCGGTGAGATCGACCGGGTGTCGCACCGGCGGTTTCTGTTCACGCATGGACTGGGCCCGCTGACGGTCCAGCAGCGCATCGCCGCTGCGCTGAGTACTGCCCAGCGGAATGCCCAGTTCACTGTCCACCAGCAACGGTGGCTGCGACGCTGGCGGTGTGCTGTTGCAGGCGCTCAATGCCAGCAACAGAAACGGCACGCTCTTGCGCCAATGACGCGGGTATCGGGACCCCTTCATGAAGCTTCCTTAGCGCCTTGCGCCTGATCCATGCGAACGGTTCCGGACAGGGTGCCGGCGGTGTTTTCAGTGTTTTCGATGTTGTCGGCGTTGTCGGTGTTGGCCGGGGCCGTGCGCCGCAAACGGGCTTCAAGCACTTGCAGGGAAAATTGCCGTGGACTGCTCAACAGCCAGCCCATCACCTCATCGGCCGGCGCGTCGTTGAAAGTGAGTTGCCAAGCCGCGTCCACGGCCTGCAACTGGTAGTGCTCGCTCAAGCCGCCGGCATCCAGGGCCTGGCGCAGAGCCGCTTCCAGAGGCTGGCCTGACGCCGGGCCGCCGACGTCCCGCAAGAGCACTTCGAGGGCCTGGGTCTGCGCGCGCAACTTCGGCGTTTCGACCTGCCAATACGCAAGGGTTTGGAGCGGTGGCTGGATCAACAGCAACCAGACCAGCAGCCCGCCGAGTACCAGCGCCGCCAGCGACACGGCGCGCTGCTCGCGCACCGCCAGGCCCTGCCAGGACGTCCGGCCACGCGCGCGCAGGGTTTGCCACTGCGCCCATAGCCGTGCCGGGAATGGCTTATTCATCGTCGGCTTCCGGGGGGTGTTCGGAGGTGTCCTGCGCGCCCTGTCCGGGCAAAGCAGCACGCAAGGTCCAGCCCTGGTCATTGGCCGCAACGTCGATGCCGGCCTCGGTCAGGGGGATTTTCCAGTCGTCTGCGGCGGATGCTTTTTGTGCCTCGGCCACGAGCGTCAGGCGTAACTCACCGTTTTCAAACACCAGTTCCTGCACGTTGCCGCTCATGAACGGCATGGCGCTGCCCGCCTGTTGCACCAGGCTGGCGAAGCGTTGCGCCGGGTCCGCCGCTGTGCCGCTTTGGCGCGCGGCGATTTGCTGTCGGGCTTGTTGCAAGGGGTTGAGAATCACCGACAGTTCGGGAAACGCCTGCTTTACCCGCTGGCTCATCTGCGCCTTGAGTCGTTGGCCCTGGGTGGCCTCACGGGTGGCGTAGAGATTGAGGCCGACCACCCACACCGCCAGCGCCACCGCGCAAAGCGTCGCCGCCCTGCCCCAACCGCCACGCTCGGCCGGGCCATGCGTCAGGCCAGCATGCAAGCCCCAGCCCGGCGCGGCACCAGTCCAGCGCTGGGGGGCGGGCAAGGTTTTGATCGAAACCTGCGGCGGCGAATCGCCCACCCACTGCAGCCCGGCCCCTGCCTCCAATAACCATTCATCCAACGCCTCGTCCAGCAGCGGCTGCACCACCGCGTGCTGCACGCTGTAACGCACCAGCAGGTGGCCGTCGTCGACGCAGGCCACCGGCCCGGACAACACTGGCAGGGCGTAGGCCGCCGGGTACAGCCCGTGCAAGTGCAGGCCGGCCTGGCGCAGCATCCGGCCCAGGGCATCGAGTGACTCTCGGTCGAGCCAGGCAATGTGCACCTGCCCGTCGGCACCGCGCGCGCTGTGAGCCACCTGCATGCGCTCGCTGGCACCGAGCATCAGCGCCTGGGCGGCGCAGTTCACCGCGGCGGTGATTTTCGCTGCCGGCAACTGCGGCAGTTCCAGACGGGTGAGCAAGCTGTCGCGCGGATGGAGAAAACATTCGACCCGCTGCTTCTTTGCACCCTGACCGAGGTCCCGGAGGTTGCTGTGCCCCTGGTCGCGGACCTGGCCCTGGCGATCGAGCCAGGCGAATGCCACCGGGCTGTCGAGGCTCAAGCTGCCCAGTGGCATCAACGCTATGCGCAAGCGAGTCATACGCCCACCCGTGACCAGATCACCTGAGGCATCCGGTCCTGGCTGCGTTGCAGCAAAGCATCCAGCACGACCCGCCGCTGCCCACTGCGCGCCTGACCCCGCAGGCGGAACCAGTCGCTGGTGATGCCGACCTTGACGGAGGTCATTTCCAGCTCAGGCATGCGCAGGCGATTGACGAAATCCCCACGGTTGATAAACCAGTGGCCACCGTCTCGCTCAGCGATCAGCGCCTGGGCCCGTTGCAGCGACAACCCCGGCACGTAAGCAGCCAGCACCGGGGCGCTGGCGGTGTTGCCGTTGAGCCAGGTATTGGCCGGCAGAATCGTCACATAAGGCGCCAGCGCTTCCAGCACCTGCGGGGTGACACCCTTGATGCTGCGCAAATCCTGCAACGTGCGCAGCATGGGGCGTGTCGGCGCCAACGGCGTACCGGAAGCATCCGGCGAGGTGCTGCGACCGCTGTCGAACGTACTGCTCACCGCGGCCTTGTCCGCCAACTCTGGGTTCAACAGGCGCGGGTACGCGGCAATCACCCGCGCGACGATGCGCGCACGTACCTTCGCGGCGATACCCAGTTGCTCGCACAACCGTTCGAAGGCGCGCACCTGTTCCTGATCCACACGTTCATTGGCGACCAGATTGCGCAGGTTGAATTTGCCTTGCTCATCTTCCAGTCGCCCTTCGAAGGGGATGTCAGCCAGGCTGGAACCGGCCATCACGAAAGGGTTGGCCCAAGCCTGACCGAAGCGCGTGAGCGGATCGCGCTGCCGCGCATCCCACAACAACTGGCGGCTCAATTGCAGGCCGCCCTGCAACCGCGCCGTGCCCTGGATACGCAACTGCTCGGCCTCCAGGCTACGGGTAAACAGGGTTTGGTGGGTGAGCATGCCCCCGGCGATGACCGCCACCACGGCGGCGATCAGCAAGGCACTGATGACCGCCATGCCCCGCTGCTTCGCCGCGAAGGGCGAATCCGTTCGCATCACGGCCCTTATAACTGCCAGGAGCCGATGTCGGCATTTACACCATCGCCGTCAGGCTGGCCGTCGGCCCCTAGGGAAAAGATATCGACTTCACCATTGGCGCCCGGGTTGAGGTAGTTGTAGGGACGGCCCCATGGATCGTTGGGCAGGCGCTCCAGGTAGGAACGCCATGTGCTGTTTTTTGCGTCAGCGGGCCGTTCCACCAGCACCTTGAGCCCCTGGTTCATGCTTGGGTAGCTGCCGTGGTCCAGGCGATAGAGTTTCAACGCCTGCATCAAACCGCCAATGTCCTGTTTCGCTGCCGTCGCCCGAGCCTGGTCCGGCCGGTCGAGGACCTTGGGCACCACCATCGCCGCCAGAATGCCAAGAATGACCACCACAACCATGATTTCGATCAGGGTGAAACCCTGCTGCCCACGAGGGCCTTGGAGACGGGCGTTGTAACGGGCGATCTGCATCTCGACGGTCCTTCGCTGGATTCAATTCGTGGCGCAGTGTTGCAAGAAAATATGTCAGTGATATTGAAAATGCTCAGGAGCTTACGTCGTCAATCGGTCAACAATGGCGGTTAAGCTCGGGGGCTGCCTCCGCCCATAGAGCTCGCGCGATGCCACGTCACGCCCCACAAGCCGGCTTCACCCTGATCGAAGTGCTGGTCGCCCTGGCGATCATCGCTGTGGCCATGTCGGCGGCGGTGCGCGTGGCTGCGGTGATGACCCAAAGCAATGGGCTGCTGCGAGACAAGTCCATCGCACTGCTGGCGGCCCGCAGCCAACTGGCGCAACTGCACTTGGAGGGGCGTTTTGTGCAGGGTTCAAAAGTCATTGAATGCGATCAGGGACGGTTGCTGCTGCGTTGCGAACAGAACCTGCGCCCGGCGGAAAATGGCCGCATGTTGCGGGTTGAACTGACCGTGTCGGATCGCAGCCACGAAGCACCGCCGTTAGCGCGGTTGGAGACGTTGGTCAGCCGGGAAAAATAGCGGCTATACACGGTCCCTTTTGTCGAGGGAGCTTGTTCCCTCGCCGCAAGGGTTCGTCGTGATCTCAAGGACGGGTGAGTGAGGGTAAAGCCACCGAATCCGGCAATCGGGCCAAGGCCAGCCGCGTTTGCTGATTGCCCCGCTCGATCACCACCGCGTGCGCCTCGATCGACACCAGCCGCACCCCATGAGCCACCCGCTCCCCAGCCAGGAAACTACGAGGTGGGCCGTCGTTGAGACTGAGGATCGCCACAGCCCCGCGAGCGCCGGCCAGCACACCGCTGACCTTGATATCCACCGGCGCCGGCTGGCTGGAGAACCATTGCCGTGCAGGGTTATCGGAACGCTCGGCCAATCGTTGCGGGGCAACATCCGGCGTGCGGGATTCAGCCGATGTCAGTAGCAGCGAAGACCAGGTCGCCACCCCGGCCAATGCCGCCAACAGACCGAGTGCCTGGAGGAGTTGCGCCGGGGAAACTCGGTCGATGAACACCATGGTCTGGTTCTCCTTTTTTATCCAGCCTCCAGCGTACGCCTCGATTCTCTCCGTTTTATTTCACATCCTTATCATCTTCACCGTGCAGGATGAATACCGACGCAAAGGAGCGCGCATGAACCTTGGCAAGCAACGCGGTTTCACCCTGATCGAATTGATGGTGGTACTGGTGATCATCGGCATCGCCAGTGCCGCGGTAGGTTTGAGCATCAAACCCGACCCGCTGAAGTTGCTGCGCCAGGACGCCGAGCGGCTGGCGCAACTGCTACAGCTCGCTCAAACCGAAGCCCGCGTCGACGGCCGGCCGATTAGCTGGCGCTGGGATGCCAAGGGGTTCGGTTTCAGCCGTCGGCAGGATCAAGGGCCAGGGCTGGATCGCTTCAAGGAGGATCCACAATTGCACCCACGCCGGTGGCAGAGCCCGTCCATGGAGGTTCATGTGGAGCCCAGGCAGCGGGTCGTGTTGAGCGCCGAGTGGATCGGCGCCCCGCTGAACATTCGTTTGTCGGACGGCCAGAGCAGCATAAACGTCCAGCGCAGCGCCGCTGGCAGGGTGCAGATTCAATGAACGGCCGGGAGACGGGCTTCACCCTGCTTGAAGTCATGGTGGCGATTCTGCTGATGGCGGTGGTCAGCCTGATTGCCTGGCGCGGACTGGACAGCGTCACCCGGGCCGACAGCCATTTGCAGGCCAGCACCGAACAGACCGAAGCCTTGCTGCGAGTGTTGAATCAGCTGGAACGCGACGTAGCATTACGCGCCAGCATCGAGTTGAGCGAACCGTTAAACCCTGGAGTCGATGACCAGCCCTGGACCGCGCCACCCGCCCTCACCGTACGCAGCACCGAAGGTCGGGGTTTTCGCCTGGATGTGATCCGGGTGGCCGCCGCTCAAGAAGGCACGCTGCAAAGGGTGCGCTGGTGGCTCGAGGGCGACACGCTTTACCGAGCCCAAGGCCAGGCCCGCAGCCGCTACCCATTGCCGGCACCCGGCGCGGGCGTGACGGTGCTCAGCGAAGTCAGCAACGCCGGACTGCGTTACTGGGACAGGGAAAAAGGTTGGCGCAAGCTCAGCGGCAATCGCCAGGAAAACCCGCTGGGCATCGAAATCAGCCTGACACGGCAGACGCCACAAGGAATGGAAAAGTATCGACAGGTGTTGGGGCCGCTGGAGTGAGAGCAAACCCAGTGTGGCCGCGAGCCTGCTCGCGATGAGGCTCATCCGGATAGCGCTGAATCAGCTCAGCACCACCACCCCGCCCGGCAACTCGGTGCATTTGGCGCCATAGGCATCGCGGATCAACAGCGCCACGCCAGCCAGTTGATCAAGACGGAACCGCGCCTGGACCTTGCGCTGGCCCAATTCGCGATTGAGTAACAGCAACATGCCAGGACGGTAGCGGTTGATTTCGTCGATGACGCTGGCCAGAGTCGCGTCGTTGAACACCAGCACCTGCTCGCGCCAGGCAGTGGCCGCCGACACATCTGCGTTCTTTGGAGTGCCCACCCGGCCGCTGTCGTAGGTCAGTTGCATGCCCGACTCCAGGTGAAAACTCTGGCCGCGCACCTGGACCTGCACCACACCTTCCAAACAGGTCGCGCAGACACTCTGGTCGATGTAGCGGATATTGAACCGAGCCCGAGCGGCGCTGATCCAGCCCGCGCCGGCCTGGACGCTGACCGTCGAAGCACTGCTTCCCAGCACTTCAACTTCGCCACCGAGCAACTCCAATCCTTCCCCTCCATCGGCCAACTGACGGCGGCTTAAGCGGGTTTGGGTATTCAGCTCAAGACTGACACCCTTGGCCAGTTCCACCCGGCGCTGTTCGCCAACCTCGGTGACGTAGTCGGCAGCGAGTCCGGAAACTCCACCGGGCACCGTGGCGCGGATCAACAGAAAAGCTGCCGACGCCGCGATCGCGCCGCCGAGCAACGCCCGTCGTCCGAAATGTCGCGGCGCCTGCAACGCCTCGGCAGCCGGTTGCAGCCCGTGCCACAGCGCCTTGGCTTGCTCGAACGCCTGAGCGTGTTCGGGGCTTTGCCCGCACCATTGGCGCAGGGCCCGGGCATCGGCCACGGTGGCGCGGCCCGAGGTCAGCAGGACCAACCAGTCTTGGGCCTCGCTGGCCAGTCGGGCCTGAGGCGTGGCATCAGGGGAAGCAATGCTGAAGATGTTCAAGCGCACACATACTCACGAATTGGTCTGGTCTCTACTCTCAAGACTGTTTTCCCGCGCCGGGACCGAACCGCTGAATCACTTTTCTTTCCAGGCGCAGGGCGCAATGCCCCAGCGCGGCCTTGATTTCCTTCTCTACCATGCGCGTGGAAATGCCGAAACGTTGGGATATTTCCAGGTGCGGCGCTTCCTCCAGACGCGCGGCAATGAAAATCCTGCGACGCCGCGCCGGCAGCTCATACAGGGCCTTGAGCAAGGTCTGCAACTCCTTCTGCCCCCCCACCACCCGGGCCGGATCCAGCGCTTCATCGGAAATCTGCAGCAAGTCCTCGATTTCGCTGCCGGTGAGCAGGCGAGCATCGGCCTGCCGACGGTCGGCGGCAATGTTCAGCGCCATGCGATAGAGATAGGCACTGGGCTGGGCGATGTCCGGCGTCTCGACCATGCGATCGACCCGCAAGTAGGTTTCATGCAGCACATCGTTGGCCAGTTCCTCGGAGCCCAGGCGCTTGCGCAGGCGCACCTTGAAATCCTCATAAGAGGTGAGGAACAACTTGACCAACGGGCTGCGACCAGAGTGTTTCATCGCCCCAAAACCCCTTCCCCTGCTGTGCACTCCATGCTTGTTCCTGATGAGTCGGGTAATAAAAGCAGGGTTACCGGTTGGCGCAATGAACTGGGCGCCGGGCGGTCGATCCTGAGGTTTTGCAAACTGTTGACCAAGGCCTTGTCACGCATCGGATCGCCCGTGGAACTGACCAGACGGCTATGCTGAACCACGCCGTCCCGGCCGATCCACACTTGCAGCACCGCCCGAAAACTTCCCGGGCGGGTGAGTGGTGAACGGCACAAGTTGCGCTGGATGACCGTTTGGATCGCCGCCGCATAGTTGCTGTCGCTCAAGCCCGGGGCCGCACCGGAAGGCAGCGGTACCTCGCGGACCCGCACCGGTTGCAACGTGAACGCATCCGCTCGGGCGTAATGCGCCGCGAGCCCGGTGCCGCGAAGCAACACATTGAGCCCTTGAGAAGCGGTGAACAGTCCCTGGACGCCCAGCGTATGGCGCTGGCTGGATAGTTGCTGATCCACCAGCACCGCCATACCCGTCGCCCGACTGAATTGCTCCAGCGCCGTGGTCAGTTCCTGCGGGGCGATGTCCAGCTCCACCAGGCTGTTCGCCTGGATCGGCGCGGCCAGCAACCACAACAACGCCATCAGCCCCCCCAAGGGTGACCTGGCCAATCCACGCCTGCGTCCGCCCCCGGCTCTGCCTTGCTGCACGACTGACGTATCCGTTGAAAACCGTCATCCTGAGGGCTGTTTATGAATGTCGTATGACAACTGATACAAATCCCTCGGACCCCACTAAACTCGTGCTCTGACAGCGAACCGCCTTCTGGGCGGGCCAGGAGGTCGACAATGAAACAGTGGATGAAAATGATGGCGGGCCTCGGCCTGCTCATGGCCCAGCCTTGGGCCCATGGCGAAGAGGTACCGGCGTGTATCGAGGTGACCGTGGGTGGCTACAGGACTGCGGACTACAACTGCCTGAGCCGGCAAATGGGCAATGATCCGCAGGCCGCGGCGGCCGCGCAACGCACGCAAGAGGCCTTGAATGTGCCCGTGAATAAACGCGCGCCGAACAGCATCGGCCTGGCGACCCCAGCGGCCACCAGCGTGCGCATGGGTAATACGTTTGGCACCTCGGTCAAGCCCCAGAGACCGCCGGTCCCGGCCAGCCCCTCGCCGCTGCCCAGATAACCCCTGTTTGTGGCCAGGGAACTTGCTCCCTGGCCGCAGGAGTGCGTTGCAACGTTAAAAGTGCAGCCCCTACGCACCTCAAAACAGGCTTTGCACCTGCTCCAGGACTGCGCGGTTCATCTGGCCGGTGTGGGTATGCAGGCTCACATAGCTTTGCAGCATGTCCAGCTTGGTGTTGAGCAGGTCCCGACGGGCCTGGAATAACCGTTGTTGCGCATCAAGGATGTCCACCGTTGAGCGCACACCGCCCTGGAAGCCTTTTTCCGTCGAAGCCAGTGCCCGCTGGTTGGACTCCACTGCGCGCTGCATCGCCTTGCTTTTGGCGAAGCCGGCCACCACGCCCAGGTAATCGGTTTCGATCGTCTCGGCCAACTGCTGGCGTTGCACGTCATAGTCCGACTGCGCACCGGCCAGTTGCGCCTGGGCCTTGGCCACCGACGCTCGCACCGCCCCACCGCGATACAACGGAATATCCAACTGCAGCCCCACGTAATAGGTGTCCTGGCGCGGGTCAAGTTCCTGGTACTGGCGGGTTTCCCGGCGAGTCAACTGAGTGGTCAGTGCCAAGGTCGGATAATGCCCGGCGCGCTGGCTGTCGGCCTGGGCCTCGGCCACTTTCACCGCCGCCAGCCGGGCCGCCAGCTCGGGGCTGGCCTCGCGGGCAATCGCCGTCCAGTACGGCAGATCCTGCTCGGGTGGGATCGGGCTGCCGGCGGCAAGCTCCTCGCGCATCGGCGCAATGTCATCGATGGGCACATTGGCACGACCGGACAACGCCCGCAGCGCGGCCACGCGACGAGCCTCGGCTTCGGCCTCCTGGGCCTCGACCAGATCAAGCCGCGCCTGGGCTTCATCGATATCGGTGATCGCGCCCTGGCCACCCTCGAAGAGTTTTTTGCTCTGGATGACCAACCCGTGGATGGCGGCTTTTTGCTGGGCGATCAACTTGATCTCGTTTTCCGCCCGGGCGACATCGAAGTAGCCCTTGGCAACCCGGTCGAACAGCGTCTGGCCGGCGACGTCGAAAAGCTGGCTGCCCAGTTGCCCTCGTGCCTTGCCTTCCTGATACGCCGCCCAGCGCGCCTTGTCGTAGAGCGCTTGCTGCGCCGCCAGGGTGACGTTGTTGGCCTGGTAATCGTTGCTGTTGACGTAGCCGCTGTCGTCACCGCCATCGGTCCGCCCACCGCGGCCATAACGCGAAGTCAGCGACACTTGCGGATAGAGGCCGCCACGGCCAATCGCTTCTTCCTGCCGCGAGGCATCATAAGCATGGGTGGCTGACTGCAAAGTCGGGTCGTTGAGGCGGGAGGCATCGTACGCCGCGGTCAGGCTCAGGCCACCGCCGGCGGCCCAGGCGACATTGAGCATCGCCCAACTGGAGCACAGGCTCAGCAGCACGCGAGCGCTGTAACGGCATCGGTCGATCATGCTCATTCCTCTTTGAAGGCTGCCAGCAAGCGTTCGCGCAACGGTTTCATCAGGTAATTCATGAAGGTGCGCTCCCCCGTGACCACCGTCACATCGGCCAGCATGCCCGGACGCACCCACAACCCGGCGGCCTGCAACGAGGCGACCGTGTCGGCGGGAATCTCGACCTTGGCGGAGAAGTACGGCAAGTGCGTCTGTTCATCGATCAACTGGTCGGCCGACACCGTACTTACGGTGCCGGTCACCGTCGGTGTATCCACCCGTTGCAGCGCGGTGAAATGCACATGCACCGGCAACCCCGGACGCAACTTGTTGGCCATCAACGGCTCGAAACGCGCGGTAATCGCCATTGGCGCATCCAGCGGTACCACCTGCATCAGGGTTTGTCCGGCCTGGGCCACGCCGCCGACGGTATGCAGGCTCACGTCCATGACCTGCCCGGCCACCGGCGCACGGATAGCACCGTTGTCGACTTCAAACTGCAAGGCACGCATCTGATCGGCATAACCGGCTGCCTCGGCAGAGACCTCGCTGAGCTGGGTTTCAGCATCGCGACGAAACTCCTGCTGCACCTGCAACGCCTTGAGCCTGCTTTCGTTGATGGCCTGGCGGGTCCGCCCGACATCACCCACGCCGGAAGCAATCTGGCCGGCCAATTGAGCGGCGTTGCGCTCGGCCTCGAAGAGTTTGTTGCGCGGAACATAACCTTCACGGGCCAGCTCGCGCAGGCCTTCGAGTTCCTGTTGCTGAAAGCGCATCTGCGCGTCGTAGTTACGCTTGACGCCTTCATAGCCCTGCAATTGCTGCTGCAGCGCCGCGACCTCGTGTTCGATGATCTGCAAACGGCTACCCAGCTCCGCGCGGCGGGTCAGAAACAACTGGTTTTGCAAGGCCATGGCGGCCTTGACCCGCGGCTCGTCGGCGCGCGCCAGCAATTCAGCCGGCCATTGGATCTCGGCGCTGCCCAGGCGCTCGGCAATCAACCGCGCTTCAATGCTGCGATCGTTGAGCAACTTGCCCAGGGTCACGTCCAGTTGCGACTGCGCTTGCACGGTATTGAGCTGCACCAGCAACTGCCCCTGGCTGACTCGATCGCCATCGCTGACCAGCAACTGGTCCACTACCCCGCCGACCAACGACTGCACCGCCTTGCGCTCGCCCGCCACCACCACGGTGCCACTGCCCACGACACCCTGGTCGAGGGGTGCCAGGAAGGCCCAGAGCAAAAAGCCGCCCAGCGTCAGGACCAGGAAGCCCACACCATACCGCGCAGCACCGCTGGCATCGGTACTGGCGCTGGGCAGGGTATTGGCGTCGAGCACGCTCAGTTGCTGCTCGCTGTGCGCCGATGCAGCCGGGGTCAGATCACGCATCTTCGCCCGCCTCCCTCACCGCAGCGGGCCTGGGCCCCGGCATCAATGCCTTGAGCACCCGGTCCCGTGGGCCGAAGGCTTGTTGGGCGCCGTCCTTGAGTACCAGGATGTGATCGACCACCGCCAGCACATTGGGTCGATGGGTGATCAGCACCACGGTACTGCCGGCGGCCTTGAGCGCATTGATCGCTTGTACCAGCGCCAGCTCACCTGCTTCATCGAGGTTGGAGTTGGGCTCGTCGAGCACAATCAGCGACGGGCGCCCGTAAAGTGCCCGGGCCAGGCCCAGGCGTTGCTTCTGCCCGCCAGACAAACCCAGCCCACCGGGGCCCAGTGGTGTGTCATAACCTTTGGGGAATCTGAGGATCATCTCGTGAATGCCGGCGTGACGAGCGGCAGCAATGATTTTGTCGGCATCCTGCTCGCCGAAGCGGGCGATGTTGTCGGCAACGCTGCCATCGAACAGCTCGATGTCCTGGGGCAAGTAACCCAGGTACGGGCCCAGGGCATCATGGGACCACTGGCTGATCTCGGCGTCATCCAGGCGCACCGAACCGCCGATGGCCGGCCATACCCCGACCAGCGCCCTGGCCAGCGTCGACTTGCCACTGGCGCTGGGACCGACTACGGCAAGCACTTCGCCCTTGGCCAGGCTGAAATTGATCCCGCGCACAATCGGTTGCGAGGCGCCGGGCGGGCCGACATACAGTTGCTCCAGGCGCACCGCGCCGGTGGGCGGCGGCAAGGGCATGCGCAGGCGCTCGCGGGGGTGCTGGGTAAGTAGCTGGCTCAGACGCTGATAGCTCTGGCGTCCGGCGTTGAATTGTTTCCAGGAGCCGATGGCAATTTCCACCGGTGCCAGGGCGCGGCCCAGCAGCAGCGACATGGCGATCATCATGCCCGCCGACATCTGCCCCTCGAGCACCAGCAACGCCCCCAGGCCCAGAGCCAGCGACTGTCCCGATATGCGCACGAAACGGGTTGCAGAAGTGATACGGGCACCACGATCACTGGCGTGGGCCTGCGCGGCAATGATGCGTTGTTGCAGCAGGCTCCAGCGCTGGCGCAACGGCCCGAGCATGCCCAGCGCCTGAATGACCTCGGCATTGTGGAGCGTGCTGTTGACGTAGACAGACGACTGCACCCCCAGGCGATTGGCTTCCCCCAACCGGGCGCGAGTCGCCAGCTCACCCCACAACGCCAGGCCGATCAGCACCAGGGCGAGCACCAGGGTCAGCACCCCGAACCAAGGGTGAAAAATAAACGCCACCAGCAGGAAGATCGGCAACCACGGCGCGTCCAGCAAAGCGATCAGACCCTGGCCGGTGATCAACTGGCGCAACGTCGCCAAATCAGTGAGCACCTGGGCCGGGTTGGCGTTGTGCTCGCGCAGGCTGCGGGCGAAGGCGGCGTCGAAAATTCGCTCACCCAAGGCGTCGTCCAGCCCCGCACTCATGCGAATCATCACCTCGCCGCGAACCCACTCGATCAGGGCACTGAACAGAAACAGCGCCAGGGCGATCAAGGTCAGCATGAACAGGGTGGTTTCGTTGCGGCTGGTCAGGACCCGGTCGTACACCTGCATCATGTACAGCGATGGCACCAGCACCAACAGATTGATCACGCCGCTGAACAGCGCCAGCGACCAGAACACCCGGCGGTAACTTAATAAGGCAGCATCAATGTCATGACGCGGATCGAGTAGAAAGCGCATAGAGAAGCAACCCGCAAAGGAATAGTCGGTTCCGGCGCAATCCATCGCGAGTTATTTGCCCGAAGGCGTCAAAAAAAAGTGCGTCATGTCGCTGACGTGCAGCTATCTGGGTCGATCCTCGCCGCTACAGACGCCAAGTACTGACAACGTAACCACGGGTTAGTGCCAGCGTGGGGGCCGGTGTTTTCACCTCAATACGGGCAAGATGGGGCATTCAAGACAGACGGCGTGTGATCTTGAACCGGCACCGAAGGGGGGGATGCGCTGGCGCAGGTCAATGACCTTGCGCGGTACCCAAAGACTCGGCCATCCGAACGAGGTCGGCGAAAGACTTGGCTTGCATTTTTTTCATGGCATGGGCGCGGTGGATTTTCACGGTGATTTCGCTGAGGTTCATCTGCCCGGCAATCTGCTTGTTCATCAGGCCCTTGGCGGCCAGGGCCATCACCTCTTTTTCGCGGGTGGTCAACGTTGCATAGCGACTGTGCAGGTCCGCAAACTGCTGTTCGATCTCGCGCCGCCGAACGTCGGCCTCAAGCGCGGCAGTTACAGCGTCCAGCAGATCCTGTTCGCGAAAGGGTTTGGCCAGGAAATCCACGGCGCCGGCCTTCATGGCCTTGACCGACATTTCGATGTCACCGTGACCGGTAATGAAAATGATGGGGATACTGGCGTTGGAGGCGGCCAACTGGCTCTGGAAATCCAGGCCACTGCTGCCTTGGAGCCGGACATCCAGCACCAGGCAACTGGGGCCCGCTGTCCTGGGTTGACGCAGAAACTCCGTCGTGGAGGCGAACGTCTCGACACGGATGCCGACGGAGCGCAAAAGATTACTTAACGCCTCACGCATGGAGGCATCGTCATCCACCACAAACACAACAGAACCCTGGCTGCCCGGCTCATCTGACGAGGGATTGCCATTCATGCACGATCCTCTTGGGAGGGGACGAAAAAAGTGTAGCACAGCGTTTTTGCTTGCAGAGTTCGCCCCGGCGGGTGCGCTCGGAGAGCAATAAACTATGCAATAAAGTGTGGTTTCAATGCATCAATCAACGCCAATACATCTCGGGGTCGACGCAAGTAAGCACTGACTTGGGCGCTGTAACTTTCTCCACTGATGCACCAACTGCAAAAGTGTTCGCAGTTATTGGAGAACACCCGATAGCGGTTTTCACCGAGTCTTGAACGCGCCCGATCAACGATCTCACGGCTGGAATAGTTGCATTGCTCTTGAAACCGCCAGACCGGCTTGCCCAGAGCGAAGTGTTCCAGATCAGTCACTTCGATAGGACCCGATCTAAACGAGCTGCTGAAACCCGAGTAATGAGCCACCTCTCCGCCGCCCAGATAAATTCCATGGTGGATATAGAATCGGCGCGGACTGATCAAATGCGCACCGACGGGTATGCTGTCTGCGGACCTCTCGATATCGACCAGCTTCAACGGGACATCTACCATGCGCCCAGGCAGATTGCTGCCGTAACGGGCTGCGGAACACAGATGACGTTCAGGCAGCGGCACACTCAAGCGGTAGAAAACGCTCGTCGTTAACAGTGCCATGCCAATCAGTACTAACGAGCGTAGCGAGGACAACTTATCAACGGTGTTGAGCGTTAAATGATTCATGTTGAATACTCCGCAACCCTTGACCGGTACTCTATCGCGGGGCTGGCGGCGCTTCATTTGTACATGCGATTGGTTTAAGTGACCTCTTTATATACGGTCTTTAAACCTAAGTATGAATAACCTGTTAGGCAGGCCGTTGTCAGCCCAATGTTGGCGCTGACAAAGCTGGGTATGGCCTTCATTGCTGAGCGATGGGCAGCGTGAATTGCACAGTGGCGCCCCGAGGCTGGTTTGCGTGCGCCCGCAGGCAACCGCCGTGGGCCTCGATGATCGAACGACAGATTGACAATCCCAACCCCAGACCGGTGGGCTTGGTGGTATAGAACGAAGTGAAAACCAGATCGGTACTCTGCGAGGCGAAACCTGGCCCTGAATCGCTCACACTCACGACCACGTTTCCACCATCGCCCGGCGCCGCGCGGATCAGCAACTGCCGTTCACCTTCGCCGACAGCACTCATCGCCTCCAACGCATTCATGATCAGGTTGAGCAACACCTGCTGCAGCTCGACACGGTCGCCTTCGATAAAAGGCATACCGTCCATCAATTGCGTCTGTATTGAAGCACCGCTCTTGATGATCTGACTGCGGGTAAATTCGATCATCTCGCTGATCGCAGCGTTAATATCCACCAACCCCTTCTGCGGCGGCGCCTTGCGGATATGCCCGCGAATGCGGCCAAGCACATCCGCCGCTCGATTGGCATCGACGATCAGGCGACCAAGGACCTGCCGGACCTCCTCGATCTCCGGTGGTTGGGCGTTCAACCAGCGCAGCGCGGCATCAGCGTTGAGAATGGCCGCAGCGATCGGCTGATTGACTTCGTGGGCGATCGAGGCAACCAACTGCCCCATAGTCGCGACGCGGTTCGCGTGGGCCAGTTCGGTTTGCACCTCGCGATAGCGACGCTCGCTCTCACGGATTTTTTCCTCCGCCAGCTTGCGCTCGGTCAGGTCCAGCACGAAGGCGACCCCTTCCCTGCTGCTGGCTTCGAACGTCACCAGCCCGACGATGACCGGCACGCGGCTGCCATCCTTCCTGAAATATTCCTTCTCATAGGGACTGGCTTGCCCGGTCAGCAGCGCCTGGGCCAACGAGCGCTCGCTGAGTTCGAGAAACTCCGGTACGGTCAGGTCTCTCCAGCGCAGACGGCCCGAGGTGAGGTCCTCTCGCGCATAGCCCACCATGCGCAGGAACGCATCATTGGCCTCAATGATGTCGCCCTCGGCATTCCAGAACAGAATCCCGATGATATTGGCGTCCACCAGGCGCCGGATCTTCGCTTCGCGTTCGGCGACCTCGCGGTAAAGCCGGGCATTTTCCAACGAGATTGCCGCCCGGGAAGCCACCAGTTTCAACACGGCGATCCGGGTCGGGCTGAACACGCGGGCGGCAAGGTTGTTTTCCAGGTAGAGCGCGCCGACGAGCTTGGCCTGATTCATCAAGGGCAGACAGAGAATAGAACGAGCTTGTTGCTGACGGATGTAAGGATCTTCGGCAAACGTCCCGGCAACCAGCGCATCATCAAGAAAAACGGTCTCTTGGGTGCGCAGGACGTGATAAAGGATCGACTCTGGCAACAGCGTCGCGCTCACCGCAACGTCGTGCAATTGTGTGGTGTCGCCGCCGGTGGTGACCTGCGCCGCTACCCGGTACTCACCGCCATCCGGGAGAATCAGCAGCCCACGCTCGGCACCAGCCTGTTCAATCGCCGTGAACATGATCCTGTCGATCAGCTTCTCCAGGACGATTTCTCCCGACACGGCTTGGGAAACCTTGAGAACCGTGGCCAGATCAAGGTGGTCGACGAGAGTCGTCATCGTCGTCGGCCCAAGCGCAGGTTCTTCAGTGCTCAACGACGGGTACTTGCTCTCCAGATGTCGCACCTTGCCCTCGGCCCCCCAGCGCAGGTAACCGTAACGGGCGTCCTGCAGATAGACGCGAGCGATCTTGGCAAAGCCGCGCGCCGCGTAGAAGCGCGACGCCAGTTCATTGGCCAGCGCCTCGATATGCACGAAACCGCTCTGCTGCGCGGCGTCGATGGCCTGCTCGTAGAGTAGCTCGGCGTCGATCACGCGCCCTTCGACCCGGGCAATTTCGGCGCCGACCAGCGCGGCGCGACTCGCGAAGTTCTCCGGGCACTGCTGCGCCCAGGTCTGGAGCTGGCGGTGATCGGCGGCCATCGCGACCAGATACTGCCTCTGCTCATCCATTGGGGCGCTGTCACAGCAGGCGGCCCGCGCCAGGGCGCCATAGAAATGATATTCGGCTTCCTCGAAGAACGCCTGGCAAACCCAGAGCAAACGCTGCGCTTTGGTGGCCGCCTCAAGGGCCGATACAGGATCGTCGGCCAGATAGCGGGCCTGCAGTTTTCGGACCCAGTACAGACACTCAGCCAATACCAGATCCGGGTTGCTGGACAAGTGGGCTTCGGTGTCGATTTCGTTTGACGGGCCGCCATCCAGGCGGCCGAAGCCGCGGGTCAACCCTCGCAGCATCCGGATCAACGCCAGTTGCGTGAGGATGAAATCGGTCACCAGCCCGAAGCGCACCTTCCTGGCATAGGCCAGGCCGCGTTCGGCCTCGTCCTGTACACCGGCCAGCGGCTCACCGGCGAAGAGCAGATCAGCGGTGAGGTTGTTGCCCGCGTAGGCGCCATAGGGCAGATCACCGATCCGGTTCGCCGCCACAAACGAGCGGCGCAACAGGTCTCGGCACTGCTCCACAGGCTTCATCCAGCGCACGGCAAAGCAGGAAAAGCACAAGTACGTGCTGGCCTCGAATCGCGTCAGACCGCGCTTTTCGACGAGTTCGCAGCCCAGCTGACCAAACCGCAAACCCACTTGGTAATCACCGAAACGTCTACCAGCGACCCTGAACAAATTGGCATAGAGCACACAGGACGCATCGCAGTTGCCATGCTCAAGACTCAGGTTGACCGCCTTGCAGATCAACAGGTCCGCCAGGTTCGCTTCGCTCTGCAAGGCTGGCGCGAAGAGCTTGCCCAGCGCGTCGAGGGTCGCCAGGGCGGTCGCGTCTTCCATCAGAGGCAAATCGATAAGCTCCTCAATGGTCCGTTCTCCCAGCAAAGTCCCGATTCGATCATACTCGTGGCGCACGTCATCGTCGCTCGGATGGGCCGACCATACGATCCCCACATGTCGCAGGTAGTCGAGACAGACAGCGACCGCACCGTCACTGCGATCCAGAAGCAGGTAGACGTCCATTAGCAGACAAGCGACGCTGGCGCGTTCGATCACCGTCACAGCACGCTTGGCCAGCGCACTCAGGCGCTCGTCCGCGACACTCAGTTGCCCGGAGAGAAACTCGCACTCGGCCCTGTTGAGTTCCAGGGCGAAGATCAACTCATGGCGAGCCCCCCAGGCATCGTCGCCCAGCATCTGCGCCCCGGCGGTGAGGTAGTTGAGCGCTGAAGCAAAGGCTGTCGACGCCTTGGCCCGTTGACCGGCCATCAGGTTGAACGCCGCCAGTTGCTCTCGCTCGTCCTGGTCAGTGAGCAACGCAGCGCCGCGATTAAGCTGGCCGACGATCTCGAAAATCGCTTCCTCGCGCTCCTGAGCGGACGTTTGCGCCACCAGCAGCCGACCGATACGCAAGTGAGCAGCGGCGCGCAAGTCGGCGGGGATCAGTGTGTAAGCGGCCTCGTGAATACGATCGTGAACAAACCCATAACCACCGTCGCGCCGCTCGACCAGTTCCTGGCGAGTCGCCTCCCAAAAAAGCGCGCGGACCTGAGCCTTGGGCACGCCCAGAGCGGTGGACAGCGCCTTGAACCCGGCGACGCTGCCCAGGCAGGCAAGCTGCTGCAACGCATCTTGCGTTTCGCTCGGCAAGCGAACCAGTTTGCCAACCATCAAGTCCACAATGTTGTCCGTGTAGCCCTTGGCATGAATACGATCGGGGTCCCACCACCACTGCCGAGTTTCATGATCGAAAGTCAGCAGTTGCTCATCGGCCAATGCTTGCAGAAACTGGATCACAAAGAACGGGTTGCCGGCGGTTTTATCCAGAACCAACTGCGCCAAGGGCTCGATGCGTTCAGGTTCGTCATGAAGCGCATCGCCGATCAGTTGCTCGACATGAACTTTGCCCAGCGGCGCCAGCGAGATCTCACCGATCTTGCCACCTGCGCGGCGAATGGCCTCGAGTTTGGCAGTCAACGGATGCGAGGCGTCCACCTCGTTGCTGCGGTATGCCCCTACCAGCATCAAATGCCGCACGTCCGAACTGGTCAACAGATCCGCCAGCAGATCGAGCGTGGCAGCGTCGAGCCATTGCAGATCGTCGAGAAACAGCGCCAGCGGATGCTCCTGGCAGGCAAATACACCAATAAAATGCCGGAACACCAGAAGAAAACGGCGTTGCTCCTGTTGAGGATCAAGCGGCGGCACCGGCGGTGGCTCACCGATGATCAGCTTGAGCTCGGGAATGAGATCGGTCATCAGCCGCGCATTGGCAGCCAGCGCTTGCAGCAAAGCGTCACGCCAGCTCGCCAGTTCCGTGTCGTTCTTGCCCAACAGCGTGCGCACCAGGCTCTGAAAAGCCTGCACCAGCGTTGAATAGGGAACGTCACGCCGATACTGATCGAACTTGCCACTGGCAAAAAGCCCTCGTGGCGGCACCAGCACCTTGTGCAGCTCATTGACCACCGAGGACTTGCCAATACCGGAGTAACCCGTGACCAGCACCAGCTCCGGTGCACTGCTTTCAACGACCCGGGAGAACGCCGCAACCAGGGTAGCGACCTCACGCTCACGCCCGTAGAGCTTTTCCGGAATCAGCAGCCGCTCGGATGCCCCCTGCTCGCCCAGGACGAAGACATTGATCTGGCACAACTGCTGCCAGTCTGCCAGGCACCGTCGCAGATCATGCTCGACACTGGCGGCCGTCTGGTAACGTTCCTCGGCGGTCTTGGCGAGCAGCTTCATGACGATCCGAGAAAGCATTTGGGGAACAGAGGCGACCCGTTCGCGGGGTGACAAGGGCTTTTTGGCGATATGGCAGTGTACCCACTCCATCGGATCGGCTGCCGTGAACGGCAACGAGGCGGTCAACATCTGGTACAGCGTGACGCCGAAAGAATAGAGATCACAGCGCGAATCGATCGAGCGATTCATCCTGCCGGTCTGCTCCGGTGCCATATAGGCGAGCGTACCGGCCAGGGTCTCGGGCGCCTGCCGCTCCCGCGGCAGCCGCGAGGCAAGACCAAAGCCGGTAAGCCGGGCTTGCCCGTCGGTGCAGTTCACCAGGATATGGCTGGGCTTGATGTCCTTATGGACGAGGCCGCACTGGTGGAGCTTGCCCAGCGCCGAGGCGATGCTCACGGCGAGGGGTAAAAAGATTGCCGTGTCCATGGGGACGTTGAGCAACTGCACAAGCGGTTCGCCCCCTGGATCCTCGAGCACCAACTGCATTCGGGTGCCGTCGCGCACCATTTCCAGAGGCCGCACCGACCAGCTACTGTTCAGTTCATCCTTGAGACTAAACTCATGAGCCAGACGGTCAATACAGCCGGGAGGCGGTTGTTCGGCGGCAGGCCGCGCTATCAGGACGTTGCGATCGCCCTCTACGCCCAGTCGTGATTCGCGACAGAAAATTCGCTCGCCATCGTCCCATAATACTTGCATGTGGTTATCCATCGGCACGGATCAATCAGTTGTGTTATAGGCCGCACGCTGCCGTTGGGCTGTCGTCCTGTGTCATATCGCAAGTGCCGATGTCGTCGCGTGGGGCGGCTTCCGTGGCTTGGCTGGAGGACCGTTGATGAGGCTGTACCGGGATCCAGAACGGGTCGTGTTGTCAAAGCCTAGATTAGCGCCTCATCAAAGCCCTTCAAGTGATTTCATTGAGCGACAGCGGATTAATCGGCAATGCGCGCAGACCGGCGGTGGCGAATCTGCACCCGGCGATGGGCGCCAGTCTACGCAGGCAACCAGCCGAGGTCAGTTGTACCCGGGTACAGTGCAAGTATCCCCTGGGTTACGCGCCGCCGACCGTGAGTGAACGAATCAGGCCAACGTCGAGCCTTTAGTCTTAACACGCTATACGTAGGTATACTTTTGCGCCCTTCGAGACCGCGTATCGTGTAATGACGACAGGCGCTGTCACGAGCGACCCACTATGCACGACACCCCAAAACGCAATACCGCGACGATAGCCGTCGTGGATGATGACGAATCCGTTCGGACAGCTCTGGAAGGCTTGTTGCGCTCCAGCGGCTATCAAGTCCAAACCTATCGCAACGCCCTGGCGTTCCTCGACGCCAACACCCTCGCAGAGACGCACTGCCTGATTTCCGATATCCAGATGCCGGGAATGAGCGGTGTGCAGTTGCACGAAAAACTGAACGCGATGGGTTTTCAGATCCCCACCATATTCATTACCGCTTACCCGCACCTGGGTGCCGACACACCGGGACTGGTTGCCTGCCTGCCCAAACCCTGTGAAGCCGGCCGATTGTTAGGCTGCATCGAAACTGCTGTGCTGCAACGGCACTGATCCCAGTAAGCCCCTCGCCTCACCATACCTTCGTATATCTCCCCGCCACTGAGGTATGGCTTTGCTGAACCCATGTAGAAGTGCGCCTGCACGCCCGCGTCAATAACATGAATTCACAGCGAGCATGTCGCTGCCGAAGATTTATCGACGCCATGGCGCACGCTCGCCGGGCAACGCTGCAACCTTTCAGGAACAGGCAATGTCGGCTTTCAGAGAGTCACCCCCACGCATCCTGAAGTTCACGAGCGCAATCGCAACGCTTGGCGTGTTGTCCCTGGCCGGTTGTACGGCAGGCCCCGACTTCATGAAACCGGAAAGCGGGCTGAGGGCCGTAGAGCTGGCACCGCGGCCAGAACACGCGATTGTCGCCCCCATGTCCGATGCGGCAGTGCCCTCCCAATGGTGGTTGCTGTTCAACGACACGTTACTCGCCCAACTGCAATCGCGTGCCCAAGCGGGCAATCTTGATTTACAGATAGCCGGCGAACGCATTGAACAAAGCCGAGCGCAACTGGGCATCGCCTCTTCGCGCCTGTTACCCAGCGTGGATGCCAACGCCAGCTACGCCCGTGAGAGGCTCAGCGAACATGGCAAGTTCGCCGCGCTGGGTGCGCCTGTGGGCCCCGGCAATTTCTGGCAACTAGGCTTCGATGCCAGTTGGGAAATCGACCTTTGGGGCCGAGCGCAACGCGGGCGCGAGGGCGCTGCGGCGACCCTGCAAGCCACCATCCATGATCGCGAAGCCGCACAGGTAGCCTTGTCCGCCGAAGTGGCCAGAACTTATTTGCAATTGCGCGGAACCCAGGCGCAACTGGACATCGCCCAGCAAAACCTGACGATTGCCGAGCGCACGCTGGGGCTTGCCGAAAGCCGTGAGCGCAATGGTGTTGCCACGCGCTTCGAAACCTCGTCCGCTCGCGCGCAATTGGCGACAATCAAGGCCACGGTTCCCGAACTGACCCAACACCGCAATGCACAGATGAACGCACTGGCGTTGCTGCTGGGAGAGCAGCCCCGCGCACTGGATGTACAACTGCGTCAAGCCATGCCCTTGCCGTCGCTTCCAACCCACGTTCCGGTTGGCGTCTCTTCCGAATTGGCTCACCGACGCCCCGACATCCAGCGCGCCGAAGCGCAGCTGCATGCCGCTACCGCAGCCATCGGTGTCGCCAAGGCTGACTTTTACCCGCGTATCGGGCTCAAAGGTCGAATCGGCGTGGAAGCCTTCGAAAGCGGTGATCTCTCCAGTTGGGACTCCCGTGTTTTTTCCATCGGCCCGACGGTCTACTTGCCGATCTTCCAGGGCGGACGATTGACGCAACGCCTGGCCTTGAACGAATCACGGCAAAGAACGGCGGCGATCACCTATCGGCATACCGTATTGCGAGCCTGGCACGAGGTGGACAATGCCCTGGATGCCTGGGCTGCCCAACAGCGCCAGCACGAGGATTTGCTGGTTTCCTATGAACAGAACCGGCAGGCATTACGTGCCGCCGAACGAGGCTATGAACAAGGTGCAGCCGACTATCTGAGCGTGCTGACCGCGCAACTCAACCTGCTTGCCAGTCAGACCCGCCTCAATGCCAGCGCAACCGACGCCACGCTCACCGTGGTCAATCTCTACAAGTCGCTGGGGGGTGGTTGGGAGGCGGCGAGACTGCAGAGCACGCCGCAAGCGAGCATCGATGAGTCGCCCGCGTCTTCATCGGATGACCCGCTGGTCCGTGTCTCGCCTCGCTCAGCTCGCTCAAGGGCCGCCCCATGAACAGCGCCACATTGTTGCCAGCAACCGTCACGGCCAGCATAGCCCCCCAGGCCACGCCTTCAAAACGTCCGCTGGTGGGTCTGCTGGGGATTTTCATCGCCGCGATGATGGCTGGGTTGAATATCCGGGTCGGCGCATTGGCGTTGGCTGACATCAGGGGGGCCATGGGCCTGGGCTTCGACGACGGCTCGTGGTTAACCACGGCGTACAGTGCCGGGGAGTTGATTGCCATGCCCTTTTCAGCCTGGTTCGCCATTACCCTTTCAGTACGACGCCTGGAACTGTGGATGCTCGGCATCTGTGCACTGCTGGCGGCAATCCTGCCCTTGATCCATAACCTGGACCTGCTGCTGGCCTTGCGTTTTGTGCAAGGCATTGCCAGCGGCACGACGATTCCGTTGCTGATGATGGCGGCCCTGAAATTCCTGCCACCGCCCATCCGCCTATATGGTTTGGCGCTGTATGCGATGACCGCGACCTTCGCGCCCAATCTGTCCATCTGGTTGACCGGACACTGGACCGATGGTCTGAATGATTGGCGGTGGGTGTATTGGCAAATCATTCCCCTGGCGCTCATCGCGGGATGCCTGATCGCCTGGGGCCTGCCGAAGGAATCCATCCAGCAGCACCGTTTTCCACAGGCCAACTGGTTCGGCATGGCTTGCGGTGTACCGGCGCTCGGCCTGATTGCCATCGCCCTGGATCAAGGTGTACGGCTGGACTGGTTTCATTCGCCGTTGATCATCTCATCGCTAGTGGCTGGCCTGGCCCTGTTGGCTATCTACCTGGTGAGCGAGTGGTATCACCCTTCACCGTTCATCAAGTTGCAAATCCTGGGACGCCGCAACCTGGGACTGGGCTGCACGCTGTTCGTTTCCCTGCTGGTAGTGTTGATGTCCAGTTCACTGTTACCGGCAAGCTATCTCACCCCGCTTCAGCAGTATCGACCGTTGCAGATGGCGTCCATCGGCCTGATCGTCGCGCTGCCACAACTGATCCTTGGGCAGTTGGTGGCGCTGCTGCTGTACCAGAAGTGGGTTGATGCCCGCGTGGTATTCGCGTTGGGGCTGCTGCTGATCGCGCTGGCGTGTCTGTGCGGCGCGCAGTTGACCAGCGAATGGAATCGCGACCAGTTCGTCCTGGCGCAAACACTGCAAGCCCTTGGGCAACCGATGGCGGTGGTGTCGATGCTGTTCCTGATCACCAGCGTGGTACAGCCCTCCGAAGGACCTTATGTGTCCGGCACCATCAATACGCTACGCGCCTTCGGCTCGCTGATCGGCGCGGCGGCGGTCACCCAACTGATCACCGTGCGCAGTCGTTTCCATGGGGAAATGTTGCTGGACCAAACCGCCCTGGTCAGCAACATCTCTGCGGTTGCGCCTGAGCCGGCACAGCTGATGGGCATCATCAGCCAGCAGGCGCTGGTGCTGTCGATCGCCGACGCCTATCGCGTACTGGGTTTGCTCGCGCTGTTGCTGATTCCTCTCGTGCTGCGGCTGACCTGCATCCCCCCGCCTGTCACGCAAGTAGCCCCGTCACCTTCCTCCTCACACGGGTAACCCACCATGGCCTTACCAAAGAAAGCCCAGATCATCAGTGCCGTGTTGCTCGTCGGGGCAATCGGCGGCGTGCTGTATTTCAATCGTCCCGAATCCAGTGCATCGATCCAGTCCACGGACGATGCGTACGTCCACGCGGACTTCACCACGGTCGCGCCACAGGTATCGGGCACGGTTGAGACGGTGCTGGTCGAAGACAATCAGCCGGTCAACAAAGGCGACCTGCTGGCAACCCTCGATGACCGTGATTTCGTTGCCGCCGTGAACGCCGCCAAAGCCCAGCTCGCCAGCGCCCGTGCCGGAGTCGCCAGCTTGCAAGCACACCTGATCCAACAGGACACCGTCATACGCCAGGCACAGGCAGCGGTCGCCGCGGACAAGGCTGCGCTCAAGTTGGCCAAGGTCAATCATGCCCGTTATCGCAACCTGGCCACCGACGGCTCGGGAACCGTGCAAGCGCAGCAACAGGCCGAAGCGCAATTGAGCGTGCAACTGGCCAGTCGGGATAAAAGCCAGGCGGGTCTTCGGGCGGCTCGCCAGCAGGTAGACGTTCTCAAGGCCGACCTGGAAAAAGCCAAGGCAACCCTCGCCCACGCGCAGGCTGCGCTGGACCTCGCGAGACTGAAGCTGTCCTATACCCGAATCACCGCACCGATCAGCGGCACGATCGGGCAAAAATCGGTGCGCATCGGGGCTTTCGTCAACGCGGGAAAACCTTTGCTGGCAATCGTTCCGCTGGAGGCCGTGTACATCAGCGCGAACTTTCGCGAGACACAACTGGCCCGCGTCAAGACAGGTCAAACCGTGGAAATCGAGGTGGATGCGTTACCGGGCGAGGCGCTGCAAGGCACCGTACAAAGCCTGGGACCGGCCAGCGGCGTCAGCTACTCGACCGTGGCACCGCACAATGCCACGGGCAACTTCACCAAGATCGTCCAACGCTTGCCGGTGCGCATCCGCATCGATCCCGACCAGAGCGCTGCGGCAAAACTGCGGGTAGGCATGTCGGTCACACCGAGTATTCGTATCGGTGAATGATAGCTGGGACTGCCGGGTGCGAAGCGGCCGGAATTTTTGCTCGGATGACTTGCGGCAGAGGGATCTGATCCGGATGGGGTATGCACGGCCAGAATCGCCTCCCCCCTCAGTGGCTAGTCGTAAAACGGCTCAACCAAAGTCCGACTGCCAAGAAAAAAGCTGTCCGCCACCAGACGCAACGGCTGCAGGTCCAGGTCGCTGGCCTGGTCAGCAATCAACTGCTGGAAATGCCGATACACCGCCGCGTATTCACCTTCCTGGGAAACGGTCTGGCGAACGCCGTCGATGCTCAGCACTGCCCCACCGTTGTCCAGGCGCAGGAGGCCTTCGGTGCAGCGAATCTCGATGCTCCAGAGTTCGTCGTGACCGTGGTCGAAATCGAACTCCGCACGGACATCCAGGTGTTGCGCGTCGGACATCTTGATGCTGGCGGCAATCGGCGATTGGCAGTTACTCGGCACGCGCAGTTCTGCGGACTCAACGAACAGCGGCAGCGCCAGCAGATGGGTCACGATTGAAAACGCGTTGATGCCGGGATCGAATACACCCAGGCCTCCAGGCTGCCAGATCCAGGCCTGGCCGGGGTGCCACTTGCGTACGTCTTCCTTCCAGTCGATCTTGACGCTTTGCAGGGTGCGGCTGGCGAGCCAGTCACGGGCCGCCTCGATGCCGGGCGCGTAGCGTGAATGCCAGGCGAACAGACCACTGAGACCTTGCTCGCGTACCTGATCCACCAACGCCATCGCTTCACCCAGCGTGGCGCAGGGCGGCTTTTCTACCAGCACGTGTTTGCCCGCGGCCAACGCTTGTTGCACCAATGCGAATCGACCTTGTGGCGGTGTGCAAAACGCAATCGCATCGACCTGCGGGCCGTTTTCAAGCAGCTCGCCCAGGGACCGGAAATTCTCCACACCGGCGCAGGGCTGCCCTTGGGTGGCGACAGACACCAACTGGAACGCAGGGTTGGCGAGGATAGCGGGAACGTGTTGATCCTGGGCAATCTTGCCGTAGCCCACCAGACCGAGACGAATCGGTTGCATCGATGACTCCTGATTATTTTTGTACTTTTGATGGGCCAGCAAACTAGCGGTAAATCGCGTGGCCGACAATGGCTCGCCACACATGCGCTTGATTGTCGTGAGCGCTACAGCACACGCTTCACGCCTGCCGCGGTTCGCAGGGCGCGCTCATGACGTTGGCAATCCTGCCCAAGAACGGCTCCAGGCGTTCACCTGGCGCGTCGTGCTCCACCACCAGGGCGGTAACTTCTTCACACGACGCCACCTGATAGTGGGCAATGCTGGAGAGTTTTTCATTGGTCACGGCCACCACCACCTGACCGCTCGCCGCGACGACCGCGCGCTTGAACTCCGCGTCATCCAGGCCGAACGCTGTGATGCCATTGTCCGGGTCGATGGCGCAAGCGCCGAGAAAACACAGGTCAACATTGAACTGCCGCAGTTGCTGCACAGCCGCCAGCCCGATCACTCCGCCCGACGCCGTGTTCACGCGTCCGCCCAACAGGATCACCTCGGCGCAAGGCAGCTTCATCAGTTGCACGGCAATCAACGGCGAATTGGTGCTCAGCGTCAACTTAAGGCGTGGATCGATGGCGCCGGCAATCGCCAGGTTGGTCGAGCCGGCATCGATGAACACATGCTGGCCCGCCCTCAGCAACGAGGCCGCCGCCAGGCCGAGACTGTCCTTGCGCTCGACGTTCTGCCGTACTCGAACGGCCATCGGCCGTTCCACGGCCGGCAACAGGATCGCGCCGCCATAGACGCGCTTGCATAACCCCGCCGCCGCCAATACGCCAAGATCGCGCCGTATCGAGTGCTCGGAGACATTGAATTCGCTGGCCAGATCGGCCGCAATCACCCGACCATACAGGGCCAGACGCTCGCTGATCCGTTGCTGGCGTTCACCGGGGAACACTTCGTGAGTTGAAGTCATGGCATCTATAACCTTCATAAACGAGCACTAATTATCACCAACGAGCAAATATGCCGATTGCAGAGCCTCTCGTCAAACCTCAACGCCGGGGCAGCGGACCCAAGTGAATCTGCCCCCTCTTCCCCACAGGCAAAAAAACCCCGCCACCGAATGCGGTGCGGGGTAAAAAAATGGTTGGTTGCGGCCAACCAAAGGAGCACGGTGAAAAACCTGTATGGGCCGGCCTCAGATGCAGTCCTGTGCGGCACGTTCAAAACTCGAAGGCAGGAAGCTGGAAGCCAACAGACGCCGCTCGTAGATGAATACCTTGCCACCGTTCCCGGCCTTGTAGGCTTCCAGCACGTTGTCCGCCGACACCTTGCTTGGCACCACGATCCGGTAGCTGCGTTGGGACTGGGAGACGGTCGGGCTCATCGCGTGGTCCTGCAATTTCGGCACGACACAGTCGGCGTACTGGGCCGGCGTCTTGCTGGTCTGCAAGGTCAGGGTCGGGTCGTTCGGCGCGCTGGCACAACCGGCGAGCAACAAGGAGGCAAACGCCATGGAAGACGCAAATAAAAGGCGCATTGGTCTGGTCCTGAAAATAAAAGGTTGGTTCATCAGGCAACGGATCTGCGTTACGGGTTGCCGCCACTGCCAAGTGCATCTGGTGTGTGGCGGTCAGATGAGTGAAACCTCATCGCCCAACTGCTTGAGTTACCTGTTCGATGGGGGGGATTTTCCAGGCATTGCCGACAAAACAGAACTTGTGTTTCGTAATGATCACTATTGCTTCCAGCAATAGTTGCGGGCGGTGAAGACCGGTTCAGTGGCCTGTGCCGCCCCCCTGCTGATATTCGCGGGGCGTACAGCCAAACTCTCGACGAAACACCGTGTGCAGGTACTGCGCCGATTTGAAGCCGCAGTTCTGGGCGATGTCGGCAATCGCCGAGTCGGTGTTTTCCAAGCCCTGGGCGGCGGCGGCCAGTTTGAAGCGCAGGATCTCGTCGTGCACGCTGCAGCCCCGCGCCTTGCGAAAGTGCGCTTCCAGGGAGGAACGCGACACGCCCACATAGGCCGCCACTTGAGCGGTCTTGATGCCCTGGCAGGCATATTGGCGAATGAACAGCAGCGCTTGCATGACGTAAGGGTTGCCTAACGGTTGGTGCAGACTCGAGGCCTGGACGTTGATCGCATCCGGGGGTATCAGCACCTGCGTACCCGTGGACGGCATGCCGTGCAGCATCTGATGGAGCAGGCGCGCGGCGGTCCGACCCATGGTTTCGGTGCCCTGGATCACCGAACTCAGCGGCACCCGCGTCAGGGTGCGGGTCAGGGGGTCGTTGTCGATGCCGATCAGTGCCACCTGCTCCGGCACGGCGATTCCGGCGGTCAGGCAGGCCTGCAGCAGTTGCCGGGCACGGGCGTCACTGACGGCGATGATACCAATGGGTTTGGGCAGGCTTTGCAGCCAGGCGATCTGTTGTTCGACGGCGCTGTCCCAGAGCGGCGCGCTGGTGCCCATGCCGCGATAGACCTCGGCGTGCAGACCATCGCGTTGCAGCAGCCGGCGAAAGGCGTTTTCCCGTTCCTGGGCCCAGCGATTGGCTTGTGCTTGCGGCAGGCTGAAGCAGGCAAAGCGCGTCAACCCGGCCTCGATCAGGTGCTCGTACGCCAGCTTCATCAAGGCCTCATTGTCGGTGGCGACATAGGGAATGCCCTTCGGATAAGCGCGCTCATCCTGGTAAGAGCCGCCCACCGCCACCACCGGCAAGCCGATCCCGGTCAGCGCTTCGCCGATCAGCGGGTCATCGAAGTCGGCAATGATCCCGTCGCCCTGCCAGCGTTCGATGCCTTTCAACCGACAGAGAAAATCTTCCTCAAGGAACAGGTCCCAGGACGCGCGGGTGCTGCTCAGGTAGTTGCCGATGCCGCTGATGATGCCTCGGTCGTAGATCTTGCTGCCGTTGAACAACAACGCAATGCGGTGAACGGGCGGGACGGTTTTCATGGTTTTTACCCTGGGCCGATGACCACAGACTAGGCGGGTGACCGTCGGATCTCAATACTCAAAATCGCACTGTGCCTTGGTGATTTTCATAATCAGCGGCCACCGGGCCGGCGTTAGTATCGATACACCGCCAAGAACAATAAGGAAATCGCCCATGTCGTACTTTCCCGCCATCGACAAGGTTCGCTACGAAGGCCCCGCCAGCGACTCGCCTCTTGCTTTTCGCCACTACGACGCCGACAAACTCGTGCTCGGCAAGCCCATGCGCGAGCACCTGCGCATGGCGGTGTGCTACTGGCATACCTTTGTCTGGCCGGGATCCGATGTGTTCGGCGCCGGCACCTTCCAACGCCCGTGGCAGCATGCCGGCGACCCGATGGAACTGGCCATCGGCAAGGCCGAAGCGGCCTTCGAGTTCTTCTCCAAACTGGGCATCGACTACTACTGCTTTCATGACACCGATGTCGCCCCGGAAGGCCACTCGCTGAAGGAGTATCGCAACCACTTCGCGCAGATGGTCGACCACCTGGAGCGTCACCAGGAACAAACCGGGATCAAGCTGCTGTGGGGCACCGCCAACTGCTTCAGCAACCCGCGCTTTGCCGCAGGCGCCGCCAGCAACCCGGACCCGCAAGTGTTCGCCTGCGCCGCCGCCCAAGTGTTCAGCGCGATGAACGCCACCCTGCGTCTCAAGGGGGCCAACTACGTGTTGTGGGGCGGTCGTGAAGGTTACGAGACCCTGCTCAATACCGATCTGAAACGTGAGCGCGAGCAACTGGGCCGCTTCATGGGCATGGTGGTCGAGCACAAGCACAAGATCGGTTTCAAGGGCGATCTGCTGATCGAACCCAAGCCGCAGGAACCGACCAAGCACCAATACGATTACGACAGCGCCACGGTGTTCGGCTTCCTGCAACAGTTCGGCCTGGAAAAGGAGATCAAGGTCAACATCGAGGCCAACCACGCGACCCTGGCCGGGCACAGTTTCCATCATGAGATCGCCACAGCCGTCTCCCTGGGGATCTTCGGCAGCATCGACGCCAACCGTGGCGATCCGCAGAACGGCTGGGACACTGACCAGTTCCCCAACAGCGTCGAAGAGATGACCCTGGCCACCTATGAAATCCTCAAGGCCGGCGGGTTCAGCAATGGCGGCTTCAACTTCGACTCCAAGGTCCGTCGTCAGAGCCTGGACGAGATTGACCTGTTCCACGGCCACGTCGCGGCCATGGACGTCCTCGCCCAGGCCCTGGAACGTGCAGCGGCGATGGTGCAGAACGACCGCCTCCAGCAGTTCAAGGACCAACGCTACGCCGGCTGGCAGCAACCGTTCGGTCAGGCGGTGCTGGCGGGTGAGTTCAGCCTCGCTTCACTGGCCGAACACGCCTTCGACAACGAGCTCAATCCACAGGCTGTGAGTGGTCGGCAAGAGATGCTCGAAAACGTGGTCAACCGGTTCATCTACCCCTGACACCAGGCCCCGTTCGCTGCGCAGAGGTTGTTACATTCTCGCGACAAATCTCTGCTCGCGGCACGCCGGGAGTCTCTACAGTTCTACCCGCATCACGTTCATCGTCAGGCAGTGTCTTTCGAACAACAATAAAAGGACGCACCACCATGAAAAAACTGAAACTCACGCTGCTCGCCGGCGCCCTCGCCCTGCTCTCGCTTCCGGTCATGGCCGACGCCACCAACCCGAAAATCGGTTTCTCCATCGATGATCTGCGCCTGGAACGCTGGTCGCGGGACCGTGACTATTTCGTCGCGGCGGCGGAAAAAATGGACGCCAAAGTCTTCGTCCAGTCGGCCGATGCCAACGAGCAGAAACAGATTTCCCAGATCGAAAACCTCATCTCCCGTGGCGTCGATGTGATCGTCATCGTGCCGTTCAACGCCACCGTGTTGACCAATGCCGTGGCCGAAGCAAAGAAAGCCGGGATCAAGGTGGTGTCCTATGACCGACTGATCCTCAATGCCGACATCGACGCCTACATTTCCTTCGATAACGAAAAAGTCGGCGAGATGCAGGCCAGCGGCGTGTTGAAAGCCGCGCCCAAGGGCAACTACTTCTTGCTCGGCGGCGCGCCCACGGACAACAACGCCAAGGTCCTGCGCGAAGGCCAGATGAAAGTGCTGCAACCGGCCATCGACAAGGGCGATATCAAGATTGTCGGGCAACAGTGGGTCAAGGAATGGAACCCCACCGAAGCCTTGAGCATCGTTGAAAACGCCCTGACCCGGAACGACAACAAGATCGATGGCATCGTCGCCTCCAACGACGCCACCGCAGGTGGTGCCATCCAGGCACTGGCCGCGCAGAAAATGGCCGGCAAGGTGCCGATCTCGGGCCAGGACGCCGACCTGGCAGCGGTCAAGCGAGTGATCGACGGCACCCAGACCATGACCGTCTACAAGCCGCTGAAACTGATCGCCACCGAAGCGGCCAAGCTCTCGGTGCAACTGGCGCGTAACGAGAAACCCACCTACACCTCGCAATACGACAATGGCAGCAAGAAAGTCGACACCATCCTGCTCACCCCGACCCCGTTGACCAAGGACAACATCGACCTGCTGGAAAAAGATGGGTTCTATACCAAGGCGCAGATCGCTGGGCAGTGATCCTGGGACAACCCTGGGTTGGATGAGACCTGTGGGAGCGAGCCTGCTCGCGATAGCGGTGTTCAGTTTGCATCGATGTTGTATGTGCTGCCGCCATCGCGAGCAGGCTCGCTCCCACAGGGGCTTTGCTTGGCTAGCTGCATCTGAGATGCCTGGCCCCAGGGCTGTCACCACCTCTGCCTATGTGTGAGCCCTTTTCATATGAGCCCTCGCCATGTCCGACTACCTGCTGCAAATGAACGGCATCGTCAAAAGCTTCGGCGGTGTCAAAGCCCTCAATGGCATCGACATCAAGGTCAGGCCGGGTGAATGCGTCGGCCTGTGCGGTGAGAACGGCGCCGGTAAATCCACGCTGATGAAAGTCCTGTCGGCGGTCTACCCGTACGGCACCTGGGACGGTGAAATTGTCTGGGACGGACAGCCGCTCAAGGCGCAGTCCATCAGCGAAACCGAAGCCGCCGGGATCGTCATCATTCATCAGGAACTGACCCTGGTCCCCGACCTGTCGGTGGCCGAAAACATCTTCATGGGCCATGAGCTGACGCTGCCCGGCGGACGCATGAACTACCCGGCAATGATCCACCGTGCCGAAGCCCTGATGCGTGAACTCAAGGTGCCGGACATGAACGTCTCGCTGCCGGTTTCACAATACGGCGGGGGTTACCAGCAGTTGGTGGAAATCGCCAAGGCGCTGAACAAACAGGCGCGCCTGCTGATTCTCGATGAACCCTCCTCGGCCCTGACCCGCTCGGAAATCGAGGTGCTGCTGGACATCATCCGCGAACTCAAGGCCAAGGGCGTCGCCTGCGTGTACATCTCCCACAAGCTCGATGAAGTGGCCGCCGTGTGCGACACCATTTCGGTGATCCGCGACGGCAAACACATCGCCACCACCGCCATGACCGACATGGACATCCCGAAGATCATCACCCAGATGGTCGGACGAGAAATGAGCAACCTCTACCCCACCGAACCCCATGACATCGGCGAGGTGATTTTCGAGGCGCGCCATATCACCTGCTACGACGTCGACAACCCCAAACGCAAACGGGTCGACGACATTTCGTTCGTCCTCAAGCGCGGGGAAATCCTCGGCATCGCCGGGCTGGTCGGCGCCGGTCGCACGGAACTGGTGTCGGCGCTGTTCGGCGCCTACCCCGGCCGCCATGAAGGCGAAGTCTGGCTCGACGGCCAACCGATCGACACGCGCACGCCCCTCAAGTCAATCCGCGCAGGCCTGTGCATGGTGCCTGAAGACCGCAAGCGCCAAGGCATCATTCCCGACCTGGGGGTGGGCCAGAACATCACCCTGGCGGTGCTGGACAACTACTCGAAAATGACCCGCATCGACACCGAAGCGGAGTTGGGCAGCATCGACCGGGAAATCTCGCGCATGCACCTCAAGACCGCGAGCCCGTTCCTGCCGATCACCAGCCTCTCCGGCGGCAACCAGCAAAAAGCCGTGCTAGCCAAAATGCTGCTGACCCAACCGCGCGTGCTGATTCTCGATGAGCCGACCCGGGGCGTGGATGTCGGCGCCAAGTACGAGATCTACAAGCTGATGGGCGCGCTGGCCGCCGAAGGCGTGTCGATCATCATGGTGTCCTCGGAGCTGGCCGAAGTGCTGGGGGTGTCCGACCGCGTGCTGGTGATCGGCGAAGGCCAATTGCGCGGTGATTTCATCAACCACGAACTCACCCAGGAACAGGTGCTCGCCGCCGCCCTCAGCCACCCCGAAGACCATAACAATAATGATCGGAAGTCCGCGTAGATGAATCAGGTCAAGCAACTCTTCAGCCGCTACAAAATGCTCGCGCTGGTGATCGCCGTGGCGGTGATCTGGCTGTTTTTCAGTTGGCAGACCGAGGGCGGGTTCCTGACCCCGCGCAACCTCTCCAACCTGCTGCGGCAGATGTCCATCACCGGGATTCTGGCCTGCGGCATGGTGCTGGTGATCATCAGCGGCGAGATCGATCTGTCGGTGGGTTCACTGCTTGGATTGCTCGGTGGCCTGGCGGCGATTCTCGACGTGATCTATCACATCCCGCTGCTGGCGAACCTGAGCCTGGTCGCCTTGTGCGGCCTGATGATTGGCCTGGGTAACGGCTACATGACCGCCTACCTGCGCATCCCGTCGTTCATTGTCGGCCTGGGCGGCATGCTCGCCTTTCGCGGCATTCTGCTGGGGATTACCGACGGCACCACCATCGCCCCGGTGTCACCGGAGCTGGTCTACATCGGCCAGGGTTATTTGCCGCACTCCGTCGGCACGGGCCTGGGCGTGCTGCTGTTTGCCTTGACCCTGTTTCTGACCTGGAAACAGCGGCGCAATCGCGCCCTGCATGGCCTGGCGGCCCACTCCCTGGTGCGTGACGTATTGCGCGTGGTGCTGATCGGCGCGGTACTGACCGGGTTCGTCTATACCCTCAACAGCTACGACGGTATTCCGGTTCCCGTATTGCTTCTGCTGATTCTGCTCGGCGTGTTCAGCTACGTCACCAGCCAGACCGTGTTTGGGCGACGGGTCTACTCGGTGGGCAGCAACATGGAAGCCACACGCCTGTCCGGCATCAACGTGCAGGCGGTGAAGCTGTGGATCTTCGGCATCATGGGCGTGATGTGCGCCCTGGCGGGCGTGGTCAACACCGCGCGCCTGGCCGCGGGCTCACCCTCGGCCGGCAGCATGGGTGAACTCGACGCCATCGCCGCCTGCTTCATCGGCGGCACCTCCATGCGCGGCGGCTCCGGCACCGTCTACGGCGCCCTGCTCGGCGCGCTGGTGATCACCAGCCTGGACAACGGCATGTCCATGCTCGACGTCGACAGTTACTGGCAGATGATCGTCAAGGGCAGCATTCTGGTGCTGGCGGTGTGGGTGGATGTGAGTACACGCACGGGGCGGCGTTGACCTGTATGCGTCACTTGCTGGCGGAAGCCATCAGCACGCCAAAGCCCAGGAAAGTGACGCCCGACAGCTTGCCGACAAGCCTGGCGCCCTTGTTTGTGGAGAGCCAGCCTCTTGCGGCCTGGGCCATCAGGGCATACCCGCAATGCACCACTACAACCAGTAAACTGTAAGACGACACCAGCAAGAAGAACTGACTGTAGTAGTCACCCGCCGGCTTGATGAATTGGGGAAATACAGCCAGGAAAAAGAAACCCGCCTTGGGGTTGAGCAACTGGATTGACAACGCTTCGATAAAACGCCGCCAAGGACGTGGCGACGTGGCGTTGAGTTCGGGAATAAAACGCTGGGTACGCCACATCTTGATGCCCAGGTACAACAAGTACAGCGCGCCGATGTATTTGAGCACCGTGAAGGCTGTCGCCGAGGCAGTCAGGATCAACCCCAGGCTACTGGCGCAAATGCCCGCCACGATAAAAGCGCCGGAGGCGATCCCGACGATACCCGGCAGCGAACCGCTCCAGCCATGGCGCAAGGCATTGGAAATCGTCAACACCACGCCCGGACCTGGGCTGAGCACGGTCAGGGTCGCCAGAATCAGAAAAACCCCGTAACTGGCCATTAATCACTCCACGTTGAAAGGCGCATTGAACCGGCCTGCAGATTGGCGTGGCGATGCGACGCTGACAAACGCTTTAATTGCACCGCTGATGTGACTAAATTAGACGCATGATTGCCGACCTCCCCCCGTTGAATGCCGTCCGTGCCTTCGCCGCTGCCGCTCGCCACCAGAGTTTCAGTCGCGCAGCCGAAGAACTGCACGTCAGTCACAGTGCCGTCAGCCGGCACATCAAGCTGCTTGAAGAACGCCTGGGCGTGCTGCTGTTCGAGCGTCGAACCCGGCAGTCTGTGCTCACGCCGGCGGGCCAGAGCTTTTACGAACAGGTCAACGTGGCACTGACACAGATTGCCAACGCCGCCACAACCCTGAGCCGCAGTGCTGCCCTGCGCAAGGTCACCATTAACGTGCGTCCATCCTTTGCGGTGCGCTGGCTGATTCCGCGGTTGCCTGAGTTCATGGCGCTCCATCCGGACATCAAGCCCCAAGTGCTCACCCGCACGCAGCCGCCGGATCAATCGGGAGAAACGTTTGATGTGGTCATCCGCCGCGGACATTCCGGCTGGCCGGCCACCGTCCAACCCCAGGTATTGCTGGAGGATGACCTGCTGCTGGTCGCCGCTCCGTCGCTGCTGCAAGGCGTGTCGCTGAACAACGTCCACGATCTGGCCCGGCACACGCTGTTGTCAGGAAGAACCCGCAGCAGCGACTGGCAGACGTGGGCAAAGCACGTCGGCATCAAACGATTTGGCAACCCGCCAACCCTGCAGTTCGATCACATGCATCTGGTGCTGCAAGCCGCCGTCGATGGCCTGGGCGTGGCCTTGTGTCCGGCGTCGCTGCTGGGTAAAGACTTGTTGACCGGGCGCCTGGCCTGTCCACTGCCATCCTTGCGCCTGCCGTTGACCCGCTACTATTACGGCGTCTCCCCGCAGGCCATGGCCGAAACGCAGATTTTCGTCGATTGGATGCTCTCTCATATCCGGCAGGATGCGACGGCTCTGACGCCAGAAACGGATACCTGCCCTTGATGCTGCCGGACCGATTTTCGGCCGAAGGGCTCAGCCCCAAGGAGACCCAGTGATTGATTCAACGGACGAACTGGCGATACGCCAAATCTCAGCGCTCCCCCAGGAAATCCAGGTGCTCGAAGCCCAGGCAATAACAGAAGGCTTCAGGTTTCTTACGCGCTTGGTTGAAGAATGGAAGAACGGTTACAACCGATTCAATCAACCCGGTGAAGGCCTTTTTGGCGCCTTCCGTAATGGGCAACTGATCGGCATCGGCGGTCTTTCTTATGATCCTTACGCCGGAGCGGAAATCGGCCGGCTGCGCAGGGTATACATCATGCCCGCCGCCAGAGGCCAGCACGCAGGGAAGGCACTGGTACAGCACCTTCTGGCCTATGCGGCGCTGAATTTCCAAGTCGTGCGCCTGTCCACGGATACACCGCAGGGTGCCGAATTTTACCTGCGCTGCGGATTCCAGCAGGTCGAGGATGATACGGCGACCCATGTCATGTCATTTGTAGATGCCAGGTAACGCGCACCTTCTGGTGCTGGCGGTAAGGGTGAATGTGAGTACGCGGACTGGGCGGCGTTGACCGGGCACGGACCAAAGGCGATGCAGACTCGACCATCCATAGGCTTGATGCCATATTGATCCGATTCTAATCGGGAGCGTCCGAACCATGTCTGCCATGTCTTCAATCTGGTTGTTTATCATCCCTTCCGCCATCGCCGCTGCGATTCCTGGCCCGGCGCAGGGTGCGCTTATTGGTCAGGTCGTCTCGCGTGGGGGCAGGAGTTGCCTGCCGTTCGTGGCCGGCATGGTGGGCGGCAATGCCTTGTGGCTGTTGTTGGCGACCACTGGCCTGTCGGCGCTGGCGCTGAGATACGAGCACGTTTTTATCGCCGTGAAATGGGCCGGCGTGGCTTATCTGCTATTCATCGCCTGGAAATTGTGGTCGGCGAGTGGCCATGCTATCGAAGCCCCAGCCGAACGCTCAGCCAGTCGCGGGTTACTTGCCGGTGCGCTGCTGACTCTCAGCAATCCGAAGGCGGTTATCTTCTTTGGCGCGGTGCTGCCCCATGCTTTCGACCTGGCGTCGCTTACTCTAGGGCAAGCATTGATGATTACCGCCCTGGGCATCGCGATCGACCTGATCATTCAGTTGGGCTATGTGTTCACTGGCATCAGGATCAAGGGCGCCATTCAATCGCCCAGCGCCATGCGGCGTTTGAATCGAACATCGGCGGGCCTGATCACCGGTTGTGCCAGTTGGATGGCGGTTTCCAGATAACGGCCAGATATGTGTCGCGAGGGAATGTAGAGTGCTTTCTGGGAACGCTGTGTCGGCGACCTGGCCTTCCGAAAATCTCGTAGGAATTTACCTCTGTGGCGAGGGGATTTAGCGAAACGTCGCACCGCCCCGCTGGGCTGCGAAGCGGCCCCAAACCAGCCACCTTATTTCGCCAGGTATACCGCAGGCACCGGTTTTGCGACTGCTGCGCAGCCGAGCGGGAGCAAGCTCCCTCGCCACAGGGGGGAGCGTGCGTCCTACAGGTCGGTTGTGGGTGCCGGGATCGACTTCTATAGTTTGGCTCGTCGCTGGCTTTGGCCGGTGATGGGGTTTCGCAGCCCGAGTGAACAATCTAGATACCGTCAAATGAAATTCAGGCAAACTTGCCCGCTTTCATTTTATGGCGGTTGCGCGCGGGAGACTTTCGGGTCTGCCGAGTTTTGGATTGGTTCCTCGGTCTGCGAACCCTCGCGCAACTGCCACCCATTTGATTCGCAGCAAAAAGGTGGCGATTCTTTCTATCAAATGAGTGCAACCTTATGACAACGAATCAACCATCCAGCCGCTTCACCCCTTTCACCCAAACCGCCACCACCCACCCCGTCCTGCTGATCGACACCCACGCTCCACTGCCCGAACTCCATGCCTGCGCCAGCGAACGCCTGCACGCCACGCTCGATTACCTGACACTGGTGGCCTGCTCCAGCCTGCGCGATTCAGCGACGAGCGACATCAACACCCTCACCAACGTCGCCCGGATTCTGGTACAGGACGTGGCGGATGTGTTTGGCGTGATCGAACAGCGCGGGCTCGAAGGCTAAACGAACAGTTGTGGCGACGGGACCTTGCTTGCGCAAGGTGTTTCCTGTCTTATCGAAGATCGGCTCGGATTGGGCCGTTCCTACTTCAACAAGGAGTGACTGCATGGAAGTCCACACTCAGCTACAACCCTGCGATTGCGCGAATATGGAAGACATCCGCCGCGAGATCGATGCCCTTGACCAGGCCGTTATCAAACTGCTGGGCCAACGCTTTCAGTACGTACTGGCAGCGTCGAAGTTCAAGACCTCAGCCACGGCGGTGCGTGCGCCGGAGCGCTTCCAGGCCATGCTGGCGACCCGGCGTCAATGGGCCGAGGCCGAGGGCCTTAGCCCGGATGCGATCGAGAAAATGTACAGCGACCTGGTGAATCACTTCATCGCCCAGGAGATGGAACACTGGACGGCTCTTCGATCCGGGACCTGATCGACACGACAAGCGCCCTGCGCTCAGGCCCAGGCAACCGTCAACAGGCCGGCGCCAAGCACGACACATAACGGTGAATAGACCCAGGTGTCGAGCTTGGCGAACGTCGAGCCCTTGACCTCTTTGAAGAAACCCACCAGGTTCGATTCGCCAATGGCGCGGGCGAACATCAGCAAGGCGATCGCGCTGATCAGCCATTGCAACGCTCGATGGGTGACGGGCGGTGCCAGCAAACCGACCCGCAGGCACACCAGAACTGCAATCAGCAGCAACGCGAGGGCCACCAGCAGCGTCAGCCATCCCGATGGGTTGAACGCCGGACGCAGCGACTCTCCTTGCCTCACCGGAACCTGAGGCACGACCGCCAGGGCCGCCCATCGCCCGCCCAGGGCCCAATACAAATGAATCAAGCTGATGGTCGCAAATACTGCGACCAGCGACCGAGCCACTAAAAGCGTCATTCGCCAGCCTCCTTGAAAGGTTGAACAATCATCCTAGCTCGAATTCGGCATTTCGCCGCACGGGCGCAGACTGCCGGTTTTCGGCGAATGACGCATTGCTCAAGATCAAGAGTTCAACCTGGCGCGCTACAGACCGGCGGCGACTTTGTCGGCAACCTCCTTGGGCACCCAGGCCTGCCAGACCTGTGGATGGGCCTTGAGGAACGCCTCGGCGGCTTCACGCGGCGGTGTGTGCTTTTCGCTCATGTCGGCCAGGGCCTTGTTCAACGGCTCGATCGGCAGGTCGACTTTACTGAAGAACTCGGCAATGTCCGGGTGTTGCTTCTGAAACGGCGCGGATACGCCAATCGACAGCTTCGAGGCCAGGGAGCGGGTTGGCTTGGGGTTGGGGTTGTCGGCATCGGTCAGGGTTTTCCAGGCCTCGGCATCGAACGCAGGCTCTTGCAACTGCACCAACTTGAAACGTCCCAGCAGCGGTGTAGGCGACCAGTAGTAAAACAGGATCGGCTTGCCCCGGCGGATCGACGAGCTGATCTCCGCATCCAGCGCCGCCCCCGAACCACTTCGGAAATTCACATAGCTGTCGGACAACCCATAGGCCTTGAGCTTCTGCTTGTTGACCACTTCGGAGGTCCAGCCGATGGGGCTGTTGAGGAAGCGACCCTTGCTGGGGCTTTCCGGGTCTTTGAAGACATGCTTGTAGCGCGCCAGGTCTTCGACGCTGCGCAAATCCGGCGCCAGAGGCTTGATGCCCCGGGCCGGGTCGCCCTTGATCACATACTCCGGGACCCACCAGCCTTCGGTCGCACCCTTGACGGTATCGCCCAAGGCGATCACCTTGCCTTCGGCCTCGGCCTTGACCCACACCGGGCTGCGACCGGCCCATTCTTCCCCGATCACCTGGATGTCGTTGTTGGCCAGCGCCGTTTCCAGGGTAATGGTGGTGCCCGGCAATGTGTCGGTCGGCAGCCCATAACCCTTTTCGACGATGACCCGCAGGATATCGGTGATCAGACTGCCGCTTTCCCAATTCAGGTCGGCAAAATGGATCGGCGCCTGCGCGGCCGATGCCGGAAGTGACGAAACCAACACCGCACAGGTGGCCCAGGCAGCCAGCCACTGTCTAACTCGTTTCATGCGTTGCACCTCGTACCAGACACAGCGATAGCTCAACGGTCCTGCGTAACCGGACGCAAGCCTCTGATTAGTTCAGTCAACTCACTGTAGCCGAGGTTCCACGCAGACCTTGCGAAAACCGTTAGCAGGGCGCAAAACCCGAACGCTGTGTCAGCCCGCCTATCACATCCATCGGGCAGACGAGGTGCACATCACTCGCTGGCCTTGAAGGTGACGAGTTCACCTTTGCGCCACTTGGCGGCTTTGGCGGTCACGGCCTTGAGGGTCTTGGTCAGGCCCTCGTGCAACTGCTCGTTGGCGGCGAAAACAGTCAGCACGCTGTGCCCTTCCTTGAACAGGATCGCGTGGCCACCGGGGGTGGCCACGAAGGCGTAATCCCCAAGGCCATAGACCGTCAGCTTGATATCGCGAAAGCGGATTTCAAACTTGCCACCTTCACGGCTGGGCAATACCGCTGCACGAAAATGATCACCGACTTTGAGTTCAAGCCTGGGTTTGTCATCGACCACCAGGGCCGATTCAGTATCGATTTCGGCAACATAAATACCTTCGGCGGTTTGCTCGGTGATGTAGACGAAGCGCGACTGGAACTGCTTGACCAGCTTTGCCCGCAGATCACCAAGTACGAATAACGCATGCATGTCGAGATTACTTACTGCCAAGGAAACATCCCCATCTTTGTAAACGGCCCGCCCTCTGAAAAGGACGGACCACGAGAACCCGTGCCGACTGTGTGTGTCGCAGTGGACCTGTAACTGAAAATTCGAAGTGAACGGCGTGCCCTGCCCCGGGGCGAGAGAAGACTAAAGGATTGCCACTCTCGCCGTCTTTCCCGCGGGGTCGTCAGAGGCTGAAGGAAAACGCCACTCTGAGCATCGGAAAAGGTGGGACTACTAACTTTAGGGAAATTTCTCACTTAGAAAAGCATTTTTCTGACATCGAGGGCAAAAAAAATTGCTTTAGATAGGCACAGCCATCCACACGGTGCTGCCGATTCTAGAGCAGCCGCAGGCGTGGAGACTACTCAAAACACTCGGTAATTCGTCGGTAAACCATAGAAAAGGAATTCACATGGCCACTTTCACAACCCTGACCCAACCCCTCACCCCTTGCATCGCTGACAAGCCTGACGGGTTTGACCAAGTCCATTACCTGCCGGTTTCTTTGTTTCAACCGCGTTATCGGGTGGTTCTGGCCGGCAAGTGCTTTTTCCATATTGAAGAAACCTCGACTGGCCGTGTAAGAGGTTTCCGTACCGATCATAACGAGGCCTGTTACCTGGCCAGGCGTCTGGAACGAAGCGTTTGACCTGAGATACCACACGCCCATCACTTAACTCAGCCACGACAGGCAACTGCTGCCATACTGCCTGCCCAGCGAAGACCGTCCCCCATTGACGATCGCGCACCCATACTATGACTTGTGAAGGAAAGGCGCGACGTGACGGAATTTGATATTGGCGAGTTTTTCATCCGGGGTGAGGCCAGAGAGGTCGAAGGCGAATTCCAGGCTGTCATCGTGATGCGCGCCAAGCCCCCCTTGACCACCACCCGTTATCATCAGGTGGAAAAGGATCGCTGGTTCAAAACCCCCGAACTCGCCGCCGAGGCTGCGCGGGCAGCGGCAAAAGCCCTGAAACTCGCGGTGGATGAAGGCGCGTTGAAAGCCTGAACCCGATCGAACTCCTGACGGGCGTTTGCCTCAGATAAAGGGAAGCAACCGAGGCGCCATGACGGCGCCCGCCCAAAGGAGAACCCCATGGAACAGCCCTCGCACGAACTGAGTACCTTGTTCGATCAACTCGGCCTGCCTTCGGATGACAAAGCCATTGATGACTTCATCATGGCCCATCCGCTGGAGCCGGAGATCAAACTGGTGGAGGCCGACTTCTGGTCGGAGCAACAGAAGGATCTACTGCGCGAATGGCTGCTCGCTGACGGCGAGGAGGCAGTGCTGGTGGATCAATTGAATGTCCGCTTGCACGACGGTAAATAACCCTCAACCCTTTAACCCCTGTGACAAGGGAGCTTGCTTCCGCTCGGCTGCGCAGCAGCCGTGCCCAGCCCCCCCAGCGCGGGCCAGCCTAGCGCGGCTTCTCGGGCTTATAACCCAGCCGCAAACCACCCCAATGACGCCCCTTGAGCATGATCGGCACGGAAAGGTCATGCATCAGCTCACCCGTGTCTCGAGTGTAGGTCTGCAACAGCACAGGCTGCTGGTGGCTACCGCAACGAATCCCGGTGCGGTCGGAGAATTTGCGTTTAGTGCGATTGTTCACCGTGTCCACTTGCGGATCACCGGTCAGGGGTTGGCTGAAGACCTTGTTGTGGGTCGGTACATAACCTTCCTGGGTACAGGCAATGGCAAATACCAGGCCTTCGTGCCGGGCGAGCAAAGGTTCCTGGATAGCTGGCAGGACCTGATCGGTGTAGCGGTCGAAACGGGTCTGGAACTTGGCGGGCTGGGTATTGGGGATGGGCTGGTAGCTGCGGTCGAACAGGTCCTCCAGGCTGACACGGCCCTGGTCAATGTCCGCCTCGAACTGGGCCGCGATCTGGCTCGCCCCTTCGCGCGCCAGGTCGTAGACCCGTTGGTGATAATCGTCCAGGCCAACCTCGGCCAGGCGTTCGCTGATGGTTTCGGCCTGGCCCTCCATTTGCACTGCCGCTTGGGCCAGGCGCTGGGTCTGCTGGTCGCTGATGGACAGGTCACTGCGCATCTGTTCGATGGCGTGAAACAGGCTGTCGAGTTGTTCGCGATTGGTGTCAGTGCCTTGGGCGATGGCACTGACCTGGGTTTCAACGCCGGCCGCCAGCCGGGCTATGTTTTCCAGGTGCTGACCGGTGTGCTCGACCTGCTGCACGCCACTGTCCAGGTCGCTGGCCAGTTGCCGGATCTGCTCCACCACCTGGGCGGTGCGCTGCTGGATATCCGCAACCATGACCCCGACCTCGCCGGTTGCCGCGGCCGTACGCCCGGCCAGTCCACGGACCTCGTCCGCCACCACCGCGAAGCCGCGACCGTGCTCACCGGCCCGTGCAGCTTCGATGGCCGCGTTGAGCGCCAGGAGGTTGGTCTGGCTGGCGATCGACTGAATCACCAGACTGACCCGCTGGATTTCATCGCTGCGCACGCTCAGCGCCTCGATCAACTCGCGGCTGTCGTTCGCGCGCTGGCTGAGCTGATGCATCCGGCTGATGGACTCCACCAGTTCGCTGCGCCCGGCAACGCTACTGCGATGGGCCTCACTGGCGGCACTCAGGGCCTGCTGGCTGAGTTGCGAGGTGGCCTGTTCAGTGGTGATCATCGATTCGGCATTACCGACGATCTGCGCCGCCGCGTCGAGCTGCGACTGGACCTTGCCAGCCAGTTGCTTGACCGAATAGGCGACGCCGGCCGCCGACAACGCGTTATGGCTGGTGGTGTAGGACAGATCACGGGTCAGCTCGGCCAACTTGTCCGCGGCTACCGGCTCAGGCGCGGCGGCCAGGCGCGAGCGCAGGCGCGGCAGCCAGACGATGAGCATCGCCAGGGGCAGGCCCAGATACAACGACCAGCCGCCCAACGTCATGCCGCACAGCAGCAATGTCAGCGCCAGACTCTGCAAGGTCGGCGTCAACCAGCGCGCCATGCTGTTGGTTACAGGCACCTGCACCTGCGCCGCATTCGCCACGGAACCGTCTGTCGCCATGTTGATCACCCACATTTCTCGTTGTTATACCTGCATTAAACGCCACTACGGAGCCATTATCCATGGTCCATTAGTCGCGTTCTTGCGGGGGGTCAACGGAAGTAGACGAACAGGCGCAGACAAAAGCAAAAGATCGCAGCTTCCCGAAGAAAGCTGCGATCTTTTCTGAAACGCGGATCAGGCCTGACGCTGGTGCTTGTCGATCTGCTCGTGACGTTCCTGCGCTTCGATGCAGTACTTGGTGGTCGGGCTGATCAGCAGGCGCTTGAGGCCGATCGGCTCGCCGCTGTCATCACACCAGCCGAAGCTGTCGTCGTTGATACGGTCCAGGGCCTGCTCCAGCTGAGGCAGCATGCGCTGGTCGCGATCGATGGCGTTGACCAACCAGGTCCGCTCTTCTTCTACGGAAGCAGCGTCCGCCGGGTCAGCCGGGGTATCCAGGCTCTCAATGGCGATTCGGTTCTGTTCGATGCGCTCGTGGGTTTCCACTTTCATGTTCTGCAACAGCTTGGTGAAGAAAGCCAGCTGCTCGGCATTCATGTAGTCATCCGCCGGCATGGCCAGCAACTTTTCCTTTGTCATTGATTTCTCTATAAAAAAACGTGCATTAAGGCGAATTATGAAGCGTCCCGCAGCGCGCTGCCACGCTCATCGGGAAGGCGCCGTCTATTCCAAGCGCCACCCGGCACTCAATTTACGAGGGGCGGCAGTCTAAGGCCGAGTCGAAGCCTCAGCAACTGAAAACATAGGGAAAATGTCCGACAACCCTTCTAAATGTTCTCTGACAAGCTTTTGGCAGTCATCGGACTGCGTTTATAACAAGAAATTCGATTCAATAGCTGTATCAAGAAGACAAATGGCAACGCCACGCGGGTCAGGCGTGGCGCTTTGTCGCAGCGTAGGGACCTTCAGCGTTTGAGTTTGCGCTTATTGCGGTACTGGTCGATGACCACCGCCACCACAATGATCAAGCCCTTGATGATGTCCTGAATGTAGGCATCCACGCCGACGAACGTGAAGCCACTGGCCATGACCCCGAGGATCAGCGCGCCGATCACCGTTCCGGTGATGCGCCCCACCCCACCGGCCAGGCTAGTGCCGCCGATCACGGCCGCAGCAATCGCGTCCAGCTCATAGGACATGCCCATGCCGGCCTGCCCGGTGGCGGCCCGCGCCGAGGCCACCACCCCGGCCAGCCCCGCTAGCAGCCCGGCGATGCTGTAGACGATCACCAGATGGCGTTTGACGTTAATGCCCGAGGTGCGTGCCGCCTGCATGTTGCCGCCGATGGCGTAGGTGTACTTACCGTACTTGGTGTAGCGCAGGGCAATATGGAAGATCACCGCCACCACCAGGAAAATGATCACCGGCATGGCGCCATGGCCGATGGCGGTATAGGAATCGGACAACATGCTCACCGGCTGGCCTTCGGTGTAGTAACGCGCCAGACCGCGGGCCGAGACCATCATGCCGAGGGTGGCAATAAAGGGCGGGATACCCGTGATGGCGATGATGCTGCCGTTGATCGCTCCGGCCAACAGCCCAACGCCCAACCCCGCCACCACCGGTATCCACACCGGCAAGTCAGTCAGGGAGGGAAACACCGCCCGGGTGAAATCCGAGGTTTGGGCCAGGCTGGCAGCGATCATGGCTGACAACGCCAGCACCGAGCCGGACGACAGGTCGATACCGGTGGTGATGATCACCTGGGTCACACCGATGGCCAGCAGACCGATGATCGACACTTGCAGGATCATCAGCACCAGGCGCTGGGAGTTCATCAGGAAACTCTGGTCGCGCATGATCCAACCAAACACTTCGAACACCAGGCCGATGCCGATCAGCACCAAGAAGATACTCAGTTCCGTCGGCAGCCGCCGACGCGTCCTGGCCGGTGCGGCCGCGGGTTTGTTTTCCAGTATCGCGTTCATAGCATTCACCTTTTTCTCTGTGGCGAGCTTGCGCCCTCAATTATCAGGACAGGCCAGAAGCCAACTGCATCACCCGCTCCTGGGTCGCCTCGCTACGGTCCAGCGTGCCCATCAGGTCACCTTCATGCATCACCATCACCCGGTCGCTCATGCCCAGTACTTCCGGCAGCTCCGAAGAAATCATGATCACCGCCATGCCTTCGCTGGCGAGGTAGGAAATGAGCCGGTAGATCTCGGCCTTGGCGCCAACGTCGATGCCACGGGTCGGCTCGTCGAGGATCAGGATGCGTGGGTTGGTCATCAGCCATCGGGCCAGCAGGGCCTTCTGTTGGTTGCCGCCGGACAAGGTGTCGATGCACTGTTCCAGGGACGGAGTCTTGACCCGCAACTTCTTGCACATGTCTTCGCACAACGCGCGCAAGGCTTTCTGCTGGATGAAGCCGTTGCCGACGTAATGGGGCAACACGGCCATTTCCATGTTTTCCAGCACCGACAGGCACGGGAACAGGCCACTGAGCTTGCGATCCTCGGTCAACAGCGCGAACCCCTTCTCGATGGCCATGTGCGGGTCGCTGATGCGCACCGGTTGCCCGTCGAGCAGGATCTCGCCGCCTGTGCTGGGCGTCACGCCGAAGATCGCCTCGGCCACGTTGGTCCGGCCCGAGCCCATCAGCCCGGCAATGCCCAGGATTTCTCCGGCATGCAAGTCGAAGGACACATTCTTGAAAATGCCCTCCAGGCTCAAATCACGCACCGACAGCACCAGATCGCCGATGGGTTTGTCCCGTTCCGGGAACAACTGGCTCAGTTCGCGCCCGACCATCATTGATATCAGGCTGTCGCCGTCCATGCTGTCGGCCCGTTGCAGGCCGATGTAGGCGCCGTCGCGAAACACCGCGACTTCATCGGCGATGGCGAACACTTCGTTCATTTTATGGGTGATGTAGATGATGCCCTTACCCTGAGACTTGAGGTCGGCGATGATCGAAAACAGATGGGCGACCTCCGTCTCGGTGATGGCCGAGGTCGGCTCGTCCATGATCAGAATGTCAGAGTCGTAGGACACCGCCTTGGCGATCTCGACCATCTGCCGCTCGGCAATGCTCAGGTTGCCCACCTGCTCTTCAGGATCGAGGTTGATACGCAGGCGCTCCAGCAACTTGGCGGTGCAGCGGTGCATTTCCCCGTGATCGACCATATGCAGGCCGTTGAGCTGCTCGCGGCCGATCCAGATGTTTTCAGCGATGCTCATGTGGGGCATCAGGTTCAGTTCCTGGTGGATCATCGCGATGCCGGCCTGCAGGGCTGCCAGAGGTGTGTCGAACTTCACCGGCTTGCCCCGCAGGCGCAGTTCACCGGCGTCCGGCTGGTAGATGCCGGCCACGATTTTCATCAGGGTGGATTTGCCCGCACCGTTCTCGCCCATCAAAGCCAGCACGGAACCGGGGCGCACCCGCAATTGCACATCCGACAGGGCCACCACGCCGGGAAAGCCTTTGCTGACGTTGACGACTTCCAGCAGATACGGTTCATCAGGCATTACGTCCGGCCGGAAAGTCATCGCCGGGGCGCTCGAAGCAGTCGCTGAAGCGAACATGATCAGGTACTCCCTCGGCAAGGTCAGTGGGCGACCTCGCCTGTTTATTGTTGTGGTAGCAGTACGTTAAACGTCACTTGAACTGATCGACGTTTTCCGGCGTGATCAGGCGATACGGCACCCATACGGCCTGCTCGACCGGCTGTTTCTTGACCATTTTCACCGCCGTGTCGATCGAACCGTCGGCCTGGCCCTTGGCGTCCTGGAACACCGAGACCGCCATCTCGCCTTTCTTCACGGCGTTCAGGCCGTCCGGCGTGCCATCGACCCCGGCGATCAGTACGCTGCCTTTCTCCTTGCCGACACCCTTGAGTGCCATGGCCGCGCCGATGGCCATTTCGTCATTGTTGGAGACCACGGCATTGAACTCGCGGCCCTGAGTCAGCCAGTCGTTCACCAGTGTCATGCCTTTATCCCGCGACCAGATACCGGTCTGCTCTTGTTCGATCTTGATGTCGGGGTACTTGGCCAGCACTTCCTTGACACCCTTGGTGCGGTTGGTGGTGGAGTTGTTCGCCAGGTCACCCAGCAGAATCACGATGTTGCCCTTGCCCGACATTTTGTCGGCCAGGTATTGCATTTGCATCCGGCCGGCTTCCAGATCGTCGGACGCCACGGTCACCACGCCTGCGGGCAGTTTCAGGTCGTCGGGACGGCGATTGACGTACACCAACGGGATCCCGGCGGCGACCGCGGCCTTGGTAATGCGCTGGGTGGCGGCAGTGTCCACCGGGTTGACGATGATTGCGTCGACCTTCTGGCTGATAAAGCTTTCCACCTGGCTCAGTTGCTTGACCACATCACTGCGTGCGTCTTCGAACTGCAAGGTGACGCCATCCGGCAGGGACTTGGCTTTGCTGTCCATCGACTCACGCAGGTACGTCAGCCAGGTGTCATCGAACTGGGACATGCTGACGCCGATCTTCAGGTCCGCCAGGGCGGCGCCGCTGGTGAGCATCAACGACAGGGCCAGCGAGGCGATACGGGTCTTGGTCTTCATGAACGGTCTTTCTCCACTTTTTTGTTGGTTTTATGGATAAGGCGTGATGGATCTCAGGAACGGGGCAAACGCACGATGGGCGCACCGGGCATGCAACACACCACGGTGCCGTTGCGCTGAATGCACAGGGATTCGAACAGGGGAAGGATTGCGCACAGGCGCAGCGAGCTTGGCAGGTGAAACGCAGAACGGCTGAAGGTTTTCATCGACGGTACCTGGCTGTGTTTCTTGTTTTTGTTTTGTCCGTCATTTGCTCAAGGCTGACTTGGCAAAAGACGAACAGGGGTGTCGGTAACCTGGAATCGACTTTATTGGAAAATATTTTCCATATCAACTCATTTTAGAATTTTATTCGTTTTTTATTCCATGACCGACAGACGTGGCCAAAACCACCACTTCGCCCTGCTCGGCGCTCAGCCTTGCAGCGTCGAGGATGCGGGTGGTGGCCAGGGCATCACGGGCCTCCACCGGCAAAGGACCAACGCCTTGCAACGCGGTTTGCAGGCGCTGGTAGAACGCCATCCAGCAGCCGCGCTCCGACGCCACACGCTCGCGCTCGCTGCCTTGCTCGAACCAGCCCCAGCGCCGATGCTCTTCGCTCCCCCAGCGCTCACCCTCGGTCGCCGGGCTCAACCCGGCCAGCGCCTGGGCCTCCTGGCCGTCCAGGCCCTCGACGGTGTAGCAGCCTCCGGTGCCGCTGACCCGAAAGCGCGGGCGCGGTGCGTTTTGCAGGCAACTGCCGCTCAGGTGGGAAAGCACGCCGCTGGCATGGGTCAGGGAGATAAAAAAGCCGTTGTCGAACACCTGCCCGGGTTGCCGGTAATCCAACTCGGCGTAAACCCTGGTCACCGGGCCGAACAGTTGCAGCGCCTGGTCCACCAGATGGCTACCCAGGTCCCGCAGAAACCCGCCGCCGCTACCTTTGCCGACCGATGTTGGCGAATAACGCTCGACGTTGGACTCAAAGCGAATGACCTGCCCCAGCGCACCGGACTCCAGCAGTTTGCGCAAAGTCAGGTAGTCCGAATCCCAGCGGCGGTTCTGATACACGGTCAGCGGCACGTTGTGCTGCTCGGCGGCCAGCACCATCGCCTCGGCCTGTGCGGCATCAAGGGCGAAAGGTTTGTCGCTGACCACTGCAATACCCAGTTCAATGGCCTGCATGACCACGGCCGGGCGACCGTCCAGCGGCGTGGACACCACCACCGCATCGACGCCTGCGGCCACCAACTGTTCGAGGGTATCGAAGGCTTGGGCGTGGGGGTGCTCGTTCGCCAGTTGCTGGCGCCGCTCAGCGGACCGCGTCACCACGCCGACAAACGTAGCCCCGGGCAGACTGCTGATCAGCGGCGCATGGAAAAACCGTCCGCCCTTGCCGTAGCCCACTAGTCCGATTCGCATGAAAGCTCCTGGTTAATCACTGAATGAATGCAACCCCTGTGGGAGCTGAGCTTGCTCGCGATGGCGGTGGATCAGCTTGCATTGATGCTGAGTGTGCCGCCGTCATCGCGAGCAAGCTCGGCTCCCACAGGCGCTCTTGGCTGCTCACAGACTCGGCGTCCGCCACCGAATCCTTGTGGGAGTACCTTCAGGTCAATCCGCTCCCACAGGAGATTGTGGTTAGCCGTAGAAACGCGGGCGTTCGGGCAGTTCGACCTTGACGATCTGCCCACTCTGCTGCGCTTGAACACAGGCATCCGCCGCCACTGCCGCGGCGAACCCGTCCCAGGCCGACGGCCCGCCCACCTGTCCGGCGCGCACGCCGTCGATGAAAGCCTGCAATTCGACGTCGTAGGCCGCGATGAAACGATCCTTCCAATCCATCAGGATCGCATTAGACAGCTTGGCGCCACTGCGCAGTTGCACCTGGGACGGCTCCGGGAGTTTGGCGATGCCCGTCTCCCCCACCACTTCGCACTGGATGTCGTACCCATATTGGCAATTGACGAAAACCTCCACATCGATGCGCGTGCCCTTGGCGGTTTCCAGTAACACGATCTGCGGATCGCGCAGGTGCGCCAGCGCCTTGCTGGTCTTGCGCGGGAATACCACCTGCACCGAAACGTAGTCATCGGCCAGCAGCCAGCGCAGCACATCCAGCTCATGGATCAGTGTGTCGGTGATCGCCATGTCGGTCTTGTAGTTCTCCCCCACGCTCGGATTGCGATGCGCGCAGTGCAGCATCAGCGGTTCGCCGATCTGACCGCTGTCGATCACCGCCTTGAGCGCTCGATAGCCTTCATCGTAAGGGCGCATGAAACCGACCTGAACCAGCCGCTTGCCATGGGCGACTTCGGCTTCGACGATCTTGCGACAGCCTTCGGCCGTGACCGCCAGGGGCTTTTCACAGAACACCGGTTTACCCGCCGCGATTGCCGCCAGCACGAACTCTTCGTGGCTCGGCCCCCAGGAAGTGACCAGGACCGCCTCAACGTCCGGCGCATTGATCAAGGCATGGCCGTCGGGATACACCTCGGCGGTCAGTTTCAAGTCGGCCAGCACCTTCGCCGCCTGGGCGAGGTTGATGTCGGTCACCGCCACCACCTGGCTGTTGAGCAAGGTCTGGCTGCAACGACGGATATGGTCCTGGCCGATGGCCCCGGTGCCGATGACGCCCAGCTTCAAAGACATGAAAAACTCCTTTCGTAGGGTTGGGGCTGTTAATACTGGCGAGCCTCGGCCAGTCGTTCATTGAGGGTTTTGGCGGCCGCATCGGTGCGCGCGCTGGTGGAGACTTGCGCCACGCCGACCCGCCACCAGGACAGGTAGCTGTGGATCATGGTCTTGGGCAAGACCTTGATATCGATGAGGGTCGAGACCGTTTGCAGCCGCGCATCGGCCAGGGCCGCGTGGAGTTCGTCGAGGGTCTTGACCTTGTAGGTCTTGCAGCCGTAGGCCGCCGCGCTCATGGCGAAGTCCACCGGCACGAAGCCGCCATCGAGCTTGCCGGTGTCCGGGTTGCGGAAGCGGAACTCGGTGCCGAAGCTGTCCATGCCGTTGCCCATCTGTAAATTGTTGATGCAACCGAACGTCATGTTGTCCAGCAGCACCACATTGATCTTGCGACGCTCCTGGATGGAGGTCGCCAGTTCCGAATGCAGCATCATGTAGGAGCCATCACCCACCAGGGCATAGACCTCTTTGTCGGGCTCGGCCAGCTTCACGCCCAGCGCCGCGTTTACCTCATAGCCCATGCACGAATAGCCGTATTCGACGTGATAGGTGTTGACCCCCTTGCTGCGCCAGCTGCGCTGCAAGTCGCCGGGCAGGCTGCCGGCGGCGGCAACGATGATCGCCTCATCGGCCAGGGTTTGGTTGAGGGTGCCCAGCACGCGGCTCTGGGTCAGGCAGGAACCGGTGAGTTCGATGAATTCACGAAACACCGCCGGGTCCAGGTGATCGTTGATCTCTGGGACGAAGTCCTGGGTCTGGAAGTCAGCCTGATAGATCCGGTCCACTTCGGCATCCAGTTGGGCTTTGGCATCGGCGATCTGCCCGCCCCATTCGGCACGATAGTCACCCATCGCGGCGGACAAAGCCTCCAGGCCCGAGCGCGCGTCGGCCAGCAGTTGCACACCGTCAAGCTTCAAGGCATCGCAAGGGCTGATGTTGAGGTTGAGAAACTGCACATCCGGATGCTGGAACAGCCATTTGGACCCGGTGGTGAAATCGCTGTAGCGGGTGCCGATACCAATGATCAGGTCCGCTTCCTTGGCCAGCAGGTTCGCCGCCAGGCAACCGGTTTCACCGACGCCTCCGACGTTCAGTGGATGACTGGACACCACCGCGCTCTTGCCAGCCTGGGTCTCGGCAAAGGGGATTTCGAAGCGCTCGGCAAAAGCCTGCAACGCTGCGTTGGCTCCGGCGTATTTCACCCCGCCGCCGCAGATGATCAGCGGCTTGCGCTTGCCCTTGAGCAGCGCCTGGGCATCGCCGAGCATGGCTTCGGTGGCCGGGCGACGGTCGATGCGGTGAACGCGCTTTTGCAGAAAGTAATCGGGGTAATCGTAGGCTTCGGCCTGCACGTCCTGGGGCAACGCCAGGGTCACCGCGCCGGTTTCGGCCGGGTCGGTGAGCACGCGCATGGCGTGGATCGCGGCGCTCATCAGTTGCTCGGGGCGGTTGATGCGATCCCAGTATTTGCTCACGGCCTTGAACGCATCGTTGGTGCTGATGCTCAGATCATGGAACTGCTCGATCTGCTGCAGCACCGGGTCCGGTTGGCGGCTGGCGTAGACATCGCCGGGCAACAGCAGCAACGGAATGCGATTGGCCGTCGCGGTGGCGGCGGCGGTCAGCATGTTCGCTGCGCCGGGGCCGACCGACGAAGTACAGGCGTAGATTTTGCGGCGCAGATGCTGCTTGGCGAAACCGATGGCAGCGTGGGCCATGCCCTGCTCGTTGCGCCCCTGATGGACCACCAGGTCACCGCTGTCCTGCTCCAGCGCCTGCCCCAGGCCCAGCACATTGCCGTGGCCAAAAATCGTAAAGACCCCGGCGACGAATTTGCTCTGGACGCCATCGACTTCGACGTACTGGTTATCGAGGAATTTCACCAGGGCCTGGGCCATGGTCAGTCGTGTTGTGGTCATGCTTGCACCTTGTCTGGAATGCAAATTTGGCGGCTGGCTCAGTCCACTGTGGGAGCGAGCTTGCTCGCGATAACAGTATTTCAGGCGACTTATCTGTTGAATGTGCTGCCGCCATCGCGAGCAAGCTCGCTCCCACAGGGGGGCTTCGTCATTATTGAAAGTCGGGTCAGGCCTGGGAGCTTTGCAGGTGATTCATGCTCGCCCCCAATGCCTGGCGGATGTCGGCCAGTTCATGAATGCTCTGGGCAAAGGGTTCGAAGGACAGGTAGCCCTCGTAACCACCGGCCCGCAACGCCTCGATCTGCGCGGCATTGCCGAGGATATCGGCCTCGCCCACCAGCACGCGGTGGCCGTCGCGGATGGTCGTCAAGGGTGCCTGGGCATCCTCGACACCGGAGATGTGCACCAGCCCGGTCAGCTCGGGGAAAAATTCCTGCTCACCGGCCAGGTGATGATGAAAGGTGTCATGCACCAGACGGAACACATCCAGCCCGCCAATGGCCTTGATCGCTTCCACTGCCGTGCGCTTGCGTCGCAGCGAACACTCTTCAAACCCCAACGGTTCGATGAAACCGTAGATGCCGAAAGCCCGCAGGATCGGCGCCAGCTCACTGAGGGCCGTGCGCAGCCCCGCCGCGCGTTCGGCCTCGCCGCGCGGGTCGTCGCGCTCGTTGAGCGGGCACATCACCAGCCCCTCGGCGCCGCATTCGCGAGCATAGTCGGCCAGCCGCACGGCTTGGGCGCGGCGCTCCTCGTTCCATACGTCGAAGGGATACAGCGCGTTGATGGACAACACCTTGATGCCCCGCGCCTCGCACAACTCACGCACGCGGGCCGGCGGCATGCCGTCTTCGATCTCGACGCCCTTCAGATCGTTGCGAATCTCGATGGCATCGGTTTTCAGCGCCAGCGCCAGGTCAATGAAATCGGGCAGTGACAGGCGCGGAGCAACCATTCGGTTCAAGGCAAAACGCAGGGGCTTGTTCATTGTTGTTATCCCTCCGGCATTCATAAACGGTTATTGGGCAGTCGGCATGCTGAACTCGGGGCCCTTGGCGATGCTGTCGGGCCAGCGCTGCATCACGCTTTTGTAGCGGCTGTAGAAGCGCAAACCTTCTTCACCGTAGGCATGGTGATCGCCAAACAGCGAGCGCTTCCAGCCGCCAAAGGAATGCCAGGCCATCGGCACCGGAATCGGCACGTTGATGCCCACCATGCCGACCTTGATGCTGCGGGCAAACGCCCTGGCAATGCCGCCGTCACGGGTGAAGCAGGACACGCCGTTGCCGAACTCGTGTGCATTGATCAAGGCCACGGCGCTGGCGAAATCCGCCACGCGAACGATGCCCAGCACCGGACCGAAGATCTCTTGCTGGTAGATGCTCATCTGGGCGCTGACCTGATCGAACAGCGTCGCGCCGACAAAGAACCCCTGCTCGGCCCCCGGCACCTTGAAACCACGGCCGTCGACGATCAGGCGCGCGCCCTCGGCGACCCCGGCGTCGATGAAGCCTTCGACCTTGGCCTTGTGCTCGGCGGTCACCAGCGGCCCCATGTCGGTGCCGGGTTGCTGGCCGTTGCCGATCTTCAACTGATCGATGCGCGGCAACAGTTTGGCAATCAATTCATCGCCCACGTCCCCCACCGCCACGGCAATGGAAATCGCCATGCAGCGTTCACCGGCCGAGCCGTAGGCCGCGCCGATCAATGCGTCCGCCGCCTGGTCGAGGTCGGCGTCGGGCATGACGATCATGTGATTTTTCGCCCCGCCAAGCGCCTGCACGCGCTTGCCGTTCGCCGTGCCCTGCTGGTGGATGTACTCGGCAATCGGCGTGGAGCCGACGAAAGAAATCGCCTCGATCTGCGGGTGCTGCAACAGCGCATCTACCGCCACTTTGTCGCCCTGGACCACGTTGAACACACCGTCCGGCAACCCGGCCTCCGTCAACAGCCGAGCCATCAGCAAACTGGCGGACGGGTCACGCTCCGAAGGCTTGAGGATGAAACAGTTACCGGCGACCAGTGCCAGGGGAATCATCCACAGCGGCACCATCACCGGAAAATTGAACGGCGTGACTCCGGCACACACACCCAAGGGCTGGCGCAGGTTCCAGTTGTCGATGCCGCCGCCGATGTTGTCACTGAAATCGGTCTTGAGCAGGTTCGGCGCGCCGCAGGCGTACTCGACGATCTCGATGCCGCGGGTGACTTCGCCATGGGCGTCGGACAGCACCTTGCCGTGCTCGCGACTGATGATCTGCGCCAGTTCGTCGTGATGGCGGTCGAGCAATTCCTTGAACTTGAACATCACCCGCGAACGGCGCAATGACGATTGCTCGGACCAGCCCGGGAATGCCGCCAGCGCCGAGGTCACCGCGGCCTCGACGGTGCCCGGTTCGGCCAGCGCCACCCGGGCCTGTATCGCGCCGGTGGCCGGGTTGAAGACGTTGCTGAACCGCACCGTGTCGCTGTCCTGCACTCGACCGTTGATGTAATGGCCTACTACCGGGGCATCGCTCATTGTTCTTGTTCTCCGTGCAAAGGGTGGAAATCAGAGATCAAGCAGCCAACTGTGCTGCGGATCGTTATGGAACTGCCAGACCCGCTTCGGGCCGGCCATGACGTTCAGGTAATACGACTCGTACCCGTAGGGCACGCTGACCGGGTGGTAACCCTTGGGCACCACCACCAGGTCGCTGTTTTCCACGGCCATGGCCTGGTCGATCCTGCGGTCGTCGGTATAGACCCGCTGGAACACGAAGCCCTGGGACGGATTGACCTGGTGGTAATAGGTTTCTTCCAGAAAGCTTTGGTGCGGCAGGTCGTCGGTGTCGTGCTTGTGGGGTGGGTAGCTCGACGAATGCCCCGACGGCGTGCGCACTTCCACCACCAGCAGCGAGTGGGCCGGCTCACTGTCGGGCAGGATGTCGCAGACATAGCGGGTGTTGGCGCCCTTGCCGCGCACGCTGCGCTTCATGCTGTCCGGGCGGATCAGCCGTGGACCGTAACTGTTTTGCGCAGAACCCGGCGCAGCACACACGGCAATCTGTACATCGCTCAGGGCGGTGACCTGGGCCTGGCTGCCGGGCGGCAGATACGCGGCGTAGGGCGATTTATCCTCAAATACCGACTGGCGATCACCGAGGTTGTCCCAATCGAAGGCACCCTGCCCCGGTGCTTCACCCTTGAGACTGATGCGCCCGCTGAGCAAGACCAGGCACAGTTCCTTGTCGGCGGCAGCCACCGGGAGCTTTTCACCAAGGCTCAAGCGGTAGGCGGCAAACCCGACATACTCCAGTTCGCCGGCGGGTAGCTGGACCATGGTCTGGCCGCTTGGCTGGCTTTTGATCAACAGGCTCATGACGCAGTCCTCTCTTGCAGCAAGGCGCGCAGGGTGTCGTAGCCTTTCTTGGCGTAGGCATAACTCGGTGCCACGGCCGGATCCTGTTCGGCTTCGACCACCAGCCAGCCGTGATAGTCGGCGGCCAGCAGCACGTCCAGCAACGCGGCAAAGTCGATGTCACCATCACCCGGTACGGTGAAGGTGCCGTTGACGATGCAGTCGGGGAAACTCCAGAGGTTGTTGCGCGCCAGTTGCACCACAGGCTTGCGCACGTCCTTGAAATGCACATGGCAAATGCGCTCGATGTGCTTGCGTAACACCTGCAAGGGTTCGCCGCCGCCCATGTAACAGTGGCCCGAGTCAAACAGCAGGCCAACCTCACTGCCGGTCAGGGCCATCAGTTTGTCGATGTCCGAAGGCGATTCGACATAGGCGCCCATATGATGGTGATACGCCAGGCGCACACCTCGGGACAGGGTGAAGCGCGCCAGTTCGGTGAGTTTTTCGGCATAGTCTTGCCAGGCTTCGTCCGTGTGAAAACGCGGTCGCTCGATCAGTGGGATGCGCTGGCCTTGAATGGAATCGGCCACCTCGCCGTACACCAGCACCGTCGCACCGTTTTGCGCGAGCAACTCGACATGGCTGGCAATGGCATCGATTTCTTCGGCCGCCGAGCGCCGGGCCAGACGGCTGGAATACCAGCCGGAGACCAGCGCCAGGTCATAGGGCCGCAGCACATCGCCAACGCCCTTGGCATCCTTGGGAAACTTGCCGTTGAGCTCGAAACCTTCGTAACCGATTTCCTTGCCTTCGCTCAGCGCCGTACTCAACGGCGTCTCGCCACCCAGCGATGGCAGATCGTCGTTGCTCCAGGAAATCGGGTTGATGCCAATTCGAATTGCGGGCATGGCTGCACCTTTTATTGTTTTTACATTGCCATTGAAGGCGACACTGAACCTTGTGGGAACGAGCTTGCTCGCGATAGCGGTTTGACAGTCGTGTCAATGTTGCATGTTTCACCGTCATCGCGAGCAAGCTCGCTCCCACATTGAACTGCATTCCAAATAGAGACTGCGGTGCCTGTCACACCCGCGCAGCACGCCACGCCTCGATCAACTCCACAAACCTACCCTGCACCTGCCGGATCAACGTTTCATCGTCGACTTCCCCGGCCAGCCAGGCACGACTCGGTTCCTGGAAGATCGTCCGTCCGACGGCAAATCCACGGCAGGTTGTGCTCTGGCTGGCCTGGCGGAAACCCTCGGCCAGCACGGCGGCCGGGGCGTTGAGGCCCAGCAGTACCACACCTCGGCAATAGGGATCACGCTGTTGAATCAGCTCATCAAGTTGCTTCCATTCGTCAGCCGTCTGGGCTTCGATTTTCCACCAGGCCGGAAAGATGCCCAGGTTGTAGAGGCGTTTGAGGGCGCGATACAGCACGTCCGGGTGCGGCGACGGATGATCCTTGGGTGGAATGACTTCCAGCAGCAGCTCATGGCCGCTGACCTGGGACGCCTGATACAGCGCCATGAGTTGCGCCTCCTGTTCCAGGCGCAGCAGCGGTTCGTCGTCGGGGTGAAATTGCACCAGGCACTTGATGATCTGTTCCTGTGGCCAGGCGATCAGGTTGCTGCCGATAGAGCGCCCATGTTCGAACGCCAGCGGCCGTGAACCCTGCACCTCCACTGGTCGGGCAACCCACCAGTCACGTCCAGTGGCGGCGTTCAGCGAGTCCTGGCCGAAACGTTGGTCGGCCAGCAGACCGACATCGGCCTCGATGCCCTGACGTTTCAGGTCGGCTTCGACCCGTTCCACGGCCTGGATGAACAGTTGCTTGAGTTCGCTGATAGCGCCCAGCTCACGCCCGCCTTTATGGGCCAGTTCCACCAGTTGCCAGCGATGATCGAAGGCAAAGATGAACAGTTGCTTCCACTGTTTGCGCGGCACGCTGACCTGATGCAGACGTTGCAATGCCACGTCTCGATCCGGCCGGGTAATCGGCACCGGGCTATTGAACAGATAGTCGAGTTCAGCCCGGGTCGGCATCGCTGGGGCACAGGCATGGCGCGACACCACCAGGCCACCGCAGGCATTGGCCAGCTGGCAGCAGCGTTCATCACTGGCGTCCTCCAGCCAACCGGCGAGAAAGCCCGACATGAACGCATCACCTGCACCTAATACATTCAGGACTTCGACACGAACCCCGGGATAAATGGCGCCGTCTTCAAGTCGGTTAGGGATGGCGCCGTGGATCACCGTGCAACCTTGCGGGCCGAGCTTGACCACCAAGGTCGCCGCCGTCAGCGAGCGCACGGTACGCAACGCGCTCAGCAGATCTTCGCTGCCGCCGGCGATCAGGAATTCTTCTTCGGTGCCGACGATCAGGTCGAAACGCGGCAGGATGCTTTGCACATGCTGGCTGACTTTCTGGTCGGCGACGAAACGGGTTTCCCCATCGGCCTTGCCCGCCAGGCCCCAGAGCACCGGGCGATAATCGATGTCCAAGACGCGTTTGACGTTGTGTCTCTCGGCGTAATCCAACGCCTGGGTGCTGGCCTTGTAGACACTTTCGGTAGAGAAATGCGTGCCGGTGATCAGCAGCGCCTTGCTGGAGGCAATGAACGTTTCATTGATGTCCACGGCGCGCAGCGCCATGTCGGCGCAGTTTTCCCGGTAGAACACCAGGGGAAAGGTTTCCCGGTCCTTGATACCCAGCAGGACCATGGCCGTCAGGCGTTCAGGGTCGACCTTGATGCCGCTGACGTCGCAGCCTTCGCGGGCCAGGGACTCCACCAGGAAACGGCCCATATGATCGTCCCCTACCCGGCTCAGCATCGCCGACCTGAGCCCTAACCGCGCGGTGCCGAAGGCGATGTTGGCCGAAGAGCCACCCAGGTATTTGGCGAAGCTTGCGACATCTTCCAGGCGCGCTCCGACTTGCTGCGCGTAGAGGTCGACGCCCAGGCGTCCCAGGCAGATCACATCCAATTGACGCCCACTGGCAAAACGAGTCTGGCCCATGCTGGCTCCTGTTATTTTTATCAGCCCGCGCTTGCCACCGAAACCGGCGCCAACGCTCTTGGTGGATGCAGACTAAAACGAGCAGCGGCCAATAATCAATAATTATTCTATAAATTTTTTACGTGGAATATTTTTTCCAATACGCTATCACTGAAGCGCGCCAGACGCGGTGCATCGTTTCAGCAGGTGTCGCAACGTTGTCTGCTCATGATTTTCCCCGCGCCTACGCTGTAGACTGCGATCAGCCAACCTATTGTCGAGGGCAGGCCCTTTTCCCGGGCCGCCCTATAAGAACAAGCCAGAAGGATTTTCTATGACCCGCCCCGATCTGCCGGCGCCGTCCGAGAGCGCGTCCGAACCCGCCCTTTCAAGCCCACCGATCAATGCCGAGCGCCTGCTGCAACTGATTACCGACGAGTATGAAAGCCTGCCGCGACAGCTCAAACGCATCGCCAGCTACATGAGCCAGCAAAGCGACCGGATCATGGTCGATCGCATCAGCGACATTGCGCGCGAATGCGAAGTGCATCCCTCGGCCATCGTGCGGTTTTCCCAGCGCTTCGGCTTCAGCGGGTTCAGCGAAATGCAGGCCTTGTTTCGCGAGGCCTATACCCACAAGACCACGCCGGTGCAGAACTACCAGCAGCGCATCCGCAGCATGATCGCCAACAAGTCGCAGAAAGCCAGCGGCGGCGACCTGGCGCGCGAATGCGTCAACGCCACCCTCTCGGGCATCGAGCGTCTGGGCCTGGAGCTGGACGATCAAGCCTTCGACAAAGCCGTAGACCTGGTGGTCAACGCCGACAACATCTATGTGGTCGGCGTGCGACGCTCGTTCGCGGTGGCCGATTACCTGGTCTATAACCTGCAACACACCAACAAGCGCATCCATCTGGTGTCCGGCCTGGGGGGCAGTTATCGCGAGCAAATGCGCAGCGTGCGGGCCAACGACCTGGTGATCGCGATCAGCTTTACGCCCTACGGCAAGGAAACCCAGCACTGCCTGCGCATTGCCCAGCATCATCAGGCCAAGACGCTGATCATCACCGACAGCAACCTGTCGCCCCTGGCCAAACGGGCCAATGCGGTACTGTTGGTGAACGAAGGCAGCTCTTTCGCCTTCCGCTCGTTGAGTGCCACGTTGTGCCTGTGCCAGGCGTTGTTCATCGCCGTGGCTTACCGACTGGAACTCAAGGTCGATGAAATCCATGAACAGGTCGGGTTCGAGGATTAACCCCGCAAGATTCTTCTGAAGGAGACGTCATGAAACTGATCGGCATGCTGGACTCGCCCTACGTGCGACGCGTCGCCATTTCCGCCAAGTGCCTGGGGGTTGCCCTGGAACACGAGTCCGTTTCGGTGTTCAGGCATTTCGAACAGTTCCAGCGCATCAACCCGGTGGTCAAGGCACCGACCCTGGTGCTCAACGATGGCAACGTGCTGATGGATTCCACGTTGATCATCGACTACCTCGAAGCCTTGGCCGCGCCGGGCAAAAGCCTGATGCCGGTCGACAGTGGGCAACGGCTGCGCGCATTGCGCGTGATTGGCCTGGCCCTGGCGGCGTGCGAGAAGTCGGTGCAGATCTACTACGAACGCAACCTTCGGCCGACAGAAATCCAACACGCCCCCTGGGTCGAACGCGTGGAAGGCCAACTGGCGGCGGCCTATGACATGCTCGAACAGGAACTGGTGAAACAGCCCCTGACCACCGATGGCACCCTCGATCAGGCGGGCATCACCGTGGCAGTGGCCTGGAGCTTCACCAACCTGGTGGTGCCGGATCAGGTGCAGGGCAAGTCATTTCCGTCGATCAGCGCGTTTACCGCCTATGCCGAAGGGTTGGAGGCGTTTGTCAGCACGCCGATGGTATAGCGGACGAGCGCGGCTTGTGTGGGAGCGGGCTTGCTCGCGAAGACGGCGGCAGACTCAACATCATCGTCTCAGATAGACCGCTATCGCGAGCAGGCTCGCTCCCACAGTTGGTTCCTGAGTGACCACCGGATGAGGGTCACCCCCAGATCTATGTGGGAGCGAGCCTGCTCGCGATAGCGGTGGGTCAATCAACATCAATGGCACTGATCCGACGCCATCGCGAGCAGGCTCGCTCCCACAGTTTGGGGCCGGGGGACTGCAAAATTTGTGTTCGGCACAAAGAGTTGCTTCAAGTCAGCTCCATTTCCTTTGGCTTTACCACCGGCGCCACCTCGAAGCGATCCGCCAGGAACGGCGTGATGTCCAGCGGCAAGGGCTCGTTGTTCACCAGTTTGTCCAGCAACACTCCGGTGATGGCCGAGGTCAGGATGCCGGTGCGAAAGTGCCCACAGGCATTTAGGTACCCCTCCACGCCGCGCATCGGGCCCAGGATGGGCAACTCATCAGGTGAGCCGGGGCGCAAACCGGCCCAGGTGCGTTTCAGGTTGATGTCGGCCAACTGCGGTATGCACCGCATCGCGCCCTGCACCAGCCCCTCGATTTCCGGGTAGGTGGTGGTCACGTCGAAACCCTTGTCCTCGGTGGTACTGCCGATGAGGATTTCGCCGTTGTCCTTTTGCGCGACATAGCAGTCGCTGGTGGTCAGGCACCCGTTGAGGATCTTCGGCATGCGCTCGGTCAGCAGGATTTGCCCCTTGACCGGCTTGACCGGGATCCGCACACCGGTGGCTTGCTCGCTCAGGTCCGCCGCCCAGGCACCGGCGGCATTGATCAGCGTCCGGCAGTTGAACGTCCCGGCTTCGGCGGTTCTCACCCCTGTCACCCGCGCCCCGTCTCGAAGCACCTGCGCCACGTTGGTGTTGAAGAACATATCGACGCCGTTCTGCCGGGCGCCCTCGGTGTAGGCATCGGCCAGCCGGAACGGGCTGACCTGATGGTCGCACAGAAACTCCAGCGCGCCGCGGGCCTCATGGCTGACATTCGGCTCGGCCTCGCGCAGGGCGGCCTGGTTGAGCCAGCGTACCTGATCGGCCAGGTGGGGAATGCAGGCGACGATGTGCTCGGCATACAAACGGTCTTCATCGTCGTAGATCACGAACTTGAGCCCGGTCTCCTCGAACTTGAAGTCCATGCCGTGGTTGTCCATCAGCTCGCGGTGCAGTCGGGGATACATCGCGTTGGACTGCAAGGCGAAATCGAAGAACGACTGGGGCAGGATGTGCGGCGTGCTGGCATCAACCGCCACGGCGGCACCCTGGGCCTGGCGCTTGCGGTTGGCCGACATCATCCGAAAGAAAATCACCCCGCAGCCCAGGCCCACGGATTCACCGATGGCCCACAGGCCGCCGGCCGAAGCGCGGGTGGCGTTGCCGGGGCGCTTGGCGTCGATCAAGGCGATCTTCAAATGCTTGCGTTTGGACAGTTGATAGGCACAGGACGCACCGATCACGCCCCCGCCGACGATAACGACATCATAGTGCTTGAGGTCTGAATGCTCAGTCATGCCGGAGGGCCTCCGTGCCGACGCTCTGAAAGGCTGAAAAGGGAATCGGGTCGATGGGGAAACGCGGCCGCAGCCAGCCAACGTCGGCACGCCCGGTGGCCTGGCGCAGGCGATCACTGCAATAGCCCACGCACATCCGTCCCTGACAGTCACCCATGCTCACGCGGGTGCGCATTTTCAGGCTGGCCATGTCTTGCACACCCTGCTCCAGGGCGCGGTCGATGTCGGCGCGGGTCGCGTGTTCGCAGCGACAAATGACCGTGTCGGCGGTCGGCAACGCGGTTTGTCCGGCGCCGCGTTGCGTGTAGCGGTCCACGGCGGCGCGAAAGCGAATGATCCGCTCCAGTTGCGCCCTATACCGGTCGCGGTACTCCAGGGCAGTGGACGAGTCCAGCAGGTCGGCCTGCATCAGGATCGACAGTGCGGCGATGCGCCCGCTCAACATGGCGGCTTCACCACCGCGAATCCCGCCCACGTCGCCGGCCAGGTGAATGTGCGCCTCGCTGCTTTGTTGCCAGGCATCGGACACCGCCCGCAAATAACCGTCATCGCTGAAACCATGCTCCAGGCCCATCTGCTGGCTCAATTGGGTGCGCGGGATGAAACCATAGCCGACCGCCAGCGTCTGGGCCGGGACCTGTTCGGCTCGTTCGAGGTCGGGCTCCCAGGTACTGGAATACGGTGCAACGGTGACGATGTCCAGCTCGCCCTCGCCGTTGGCCTGTACCACTCCCCAGCCATAACGCACGGGGATGCGATGCAGTTTGAGATAAGCCAGCATGCTCAGGCCGTCGAGGAACAATTGTGGTTTGTTCAGCAATGCCAGGCTTTCCCTGGCGATCTTGCCGAAGGCACAAGCCTCATAGACGCCCGCCACGGCCACGCCCGAAGCGTGAAGTTGACAGGCCACCAGCGGCAGCAACGGGCCTGTACCGGCGATTACCACTGGCCCCGGCGGTTTGACCGCTCCGCTCTTGATCTGCAATTGCAGGCCACCGAGCAGCATCACCCCCGGCAGTGTCCAGCCAGGGAACGGCACGCTGCGCTCATGACAACCGGCCGCCAGCACTAGGTGGGAATAGCTGACCTCGCGCAGTTGTTCATCGGCGTTCAGCAGCATCAGCGCCTTGAACCCTTCGGCGCCGATGACGCGGTGGATGAGTCGCACATCGATCAGCCCGGCGTAGCGCTGGAACTCACCGTGGAGTTTGTTCAGGGCTTCGCTGTAGCGCGGCCCGAGGTAATCCAGGCTCACTCCGTCGCGCAGCGGCCCGCGGTAGACCACGCCACCCAGGCGCGGCGCTTCTTCGAGCAGGGTGCAACGCACCCCGTGAGTGGCCAACTCGATGGCCGCGGCCATACCCGCCGGCCCGCCGCCGACAATCACCGGATGGAGGTTCATGGTGCCTCCCTTTCGGCGATGCGATTGGCCCGGGTTTCGATTTGCATGCCGGGACGCACTTGGGTCTGGCAGGCGCGGCGCTTGTGGCGGCCGTCGATCTTGACCAGGCAACATTGGCACACGCCCATGCCACAGTATGCGCCACTGAGTTGGTCGTGATCGTTGCGTGCTACCTGGCGCTGGCCCAGGGCCTGAATGACGCTGAGGACGGTTTCACCTTGGGCCGCGCTGACGGACTGCCCGTCCAGGTGCACCGTCATGTCGGCCTGCTGCAGCGGCTGGATATCAAATTTTCGGCGTAGAAGGTCTTGAGGTTGCATCATGTTGCTCTTCCTTGAAGGTTCAGTGAGGTCTCGGCTCCTTGCGGCACACCATCACCGGTTCGTGTCAGTGCCCATCAGCGACAGCGCGCCAAAGCAGGGCAACGGACGCAGCATGATGGTGCGCACTAAATTTATGTTAGGGATTATTTGTGACCAAGTGTTGATCCAGGCCAGTGAATACCGCTGTCGGCGTCCATGAACATTTTTTCAGAAAGCCGACAGCTATTTTTTGGCAGAATGCTGCGCAATGGCTTCAATTTCTCACCCGGTACCGCCCATGAACCGCATTTTGACCATCGAAGACGACGCCGTGACCGCCCGTGAAATCGTCGCCGAACTGACCCGCAATGGCCTGGATGTCGACTGGGTCGACAACGGCCGCGAGGGCCTGGAACGGGCGGTGAGCGGCGATTACGACCTGATCACCCTGGACCGCATGCTGCCCGAACTCGACGGGCTGGTGATCGTGACGACGTTGCGCACCATGGGCGTGGCCACGCCGATCCTGATGATCAGCGCCCTCTCCGATGTGGACGAGCGGGTGCGCGGCCTGCGGGCCGGTGGCGACGATTATCTGACCAAGCCGTTCGCCACCGACGAAATGGCCGCCCGGGTCGAAGTGCTGCTGCGGCGCAACAACGGTGCCCGCGAGCCGGAAACCGCACTGCGGGTGGCCGACCTGGAACTCAACCTGATCAGCCGCGAAGCCAGCCGCAACGGGCAACTGCTCAGCCTGCTGCCCACCGAATACAAGCTGCTGGAGTTCCTGATGCGCAACAGCGGCCAGATCCTCTCGCGCATGATGATTTTCGAAGAGGTCTGGGGCTATCACTTCGATCCCGGCACCAACCTGATCGACGTCCATATCGGCCGCCTGCGCAAGAAAATCGACCCGCCGGGCCTGGAACCGCTGATTCGCACGGTACGAGGTTCCGGCTATGTCATTGCTGAACCCCGCTAAGGGCTGGCGCTCCTCCAGCAGTCGCCTGCTGGCGCTGTACAGTTCGCTGTTCGTGCTCTGGAGCGCGGTCCTGATGGGGGTGATGTATTACGAAGTCTTCGGTTACCTCGACAGCCTTGCCAAGCACTCCCTGATGCAGCGTCAGCACCTGTTCGCACGTATTCATGGCGATCAGTTGGAAGATGCTCTCATGGCCAGCCTGACCCTGGATGAACGCGGCGTCGACGCCTACGGCCTGTTCGATCCGCAATTGCGCCACTTGAGCGGACCGATCCGGCACGTCCCCCCCGATCTGCCGCTGGACGGCAATATTCATATGCTCGGCGGCTGCGTCGATTCCAGGGATCCAGGTATTCCTTCCGACAGTTGCGACGCGGTGGCGACCAGGACCCAGGACGGCCGCTGGTTGGTCCTGGCGCGGGACAACGGCTCGCTGTTCGCTGTCACGCGCATCATTCTGCACGCGTTGTTCTGGGGCGTGTCCCTGACCATTTTGCCGGGCATTGCCGGCTGGCATCTGTTGCGTCGGCGACCGTTGCAACGCATCCGCAAACTGCAGGCCAGTGCCGAGGCCATCGTGGCCGGTGACCTGACCCATCGCCTGCCGCTGTCAAGCCGTCGCGATGAGCTGGACATGCTGGCGGCGATCGTCAACGCCATGCTCGATCGTATCGAACGCTTGATGAACGAGGTCAAGGGCGTGTGCGACAACATCGCCCATGACCTGCGCACCCCGCTGACTCGCCTGCGCGCCCAGCTTTATCGCATCCAGCAGCAAGCCCCGGACGGCTCGTCCGAGGCGTTGCAGATGGATCAGGTGATTGCCGAGACTGACACCCTGATGGCGAGGTTTCGGGGCTTGTTGCGGATTTCCGAGCTGGAAGACCAGCAACGACGCTCAGGGTTCGTGCGCCTCGATCCGTTGCAGTTGTTGCAGGAACTGCACGATTTTTATCTGCCGCTGGCCGAGGAGCGGGAACTGACCTTCACCCTCCAAGTACCCGATGCCCTGCCCTTGCTCAACGGCGACCGGGCATTGCTGTTCGAGGCGGTGTCCAACCTGCTGAGCAACTCGATCAAATTCACCCCGCCGAGCGGTGAGGTGATCCTGCGTGGCGTTGATCAGGGCGACAGCAGCCGCATCGAAGTACTCGACTCCGGGCCCGGAATCCCCGAGGCGGAGCGCAAGGCTGTGTTTCGCCGCTTCTACCGCGCCGAGGGCAGCAGCCAGCAGAGCGGCTTCGGCCTGGGACTGTCGATCGTCGCGGCGATTGTCAACTTGCACGGGTTCACGCTGGAAGTGGGCAGCAGCGAGCAAGGCGGCGCTCGGTTGGCGCTCGATTGCCGGGCGACGCTGCTGTAGGTAGCGGCTACCAAGTTCAGCGGAAATGTTCAGCGGATCACTCAGGCGGGGTCACTTCGATACAGCGGGGTATTTTCAAGCTCATACCGCAACTCATCGATCAGCTTTGCCAGGCTTTCTTCCGAGCGGACGCTGTCGACGCTCATGCCACTCACCACCAGATCCACCTCCCCGCTTTCGCGGTGATACAGACGTACGGTAAGGGTTCCGTCGCCGTTGAGGCTGCATTCGCAGGCCAGTGGCTTGAAGCTTTCTTCGAGTCGGGCGCGCAGGGGGGCCAGTAGGGTCATCCGTTGCTCCTCAGCGCTGTAGCCGTGAGCGACCGGCGGGCAACTGCGGGCTCATAGGCCCGGCAAGCGTCCTGGCGATTGCACGATTGATTCGTTCACTGCTCATTGTGGCGTGTTCCTTGACTGTTTCGTGGGGGACGCGGCATTGCGCAGAGAATGCCGCACCCTCACAGCCTAAGGAGCCAACGGCGCGGGCAAAACCCGAATTTGCACCAGCACGCCCGGTGCATTTGCACTGGCCATTATGGTGCCTTCATTCGCCACTCGTTGGCGAACAGGCCGCGTTCGCGCGCCCAGACGATTGCCTCGCTGCGGCTGTGAACATCGAGTTTGGAGTACAGCGTCGCCACGTGATTGCGCACGGTATTGGGGGCCAGCTTCAAGCGCGCGGCGATTTCCTTGTCGGCCAGGCCCTGGCAGATCAGCCCCAGCACATCACGCTCCCGGGCTGTGAGCTCGGTAAATGAAGTGCTGGGCAACTGGGCGTTGATGCTCTTCACATTGGCCAGTTTTTCGATCAGGGTCCGACTGAACCAGGAGGCATCTTTCATCACCTCTTCGATGGCCGCCACCAGCTCCAACTCCGAGCGTTTGCGTTCGGTGATGTTCATCAACACCAGCAAATAACACGGCTTATCCTGAATGACGACAGTATCGGCTGCCATCTCGCAGTCGATCTGTTCCCCACCTTTTTTGTGAACCTTGACGTCGACACTGGACACGGTTGCGGTTTTTTCCAGCGTGGCAAACAGTGCGGCGCAGGCATCCGCGTCGAGAAAGCCGATTTCCTCCACGGTTTTGCCCAGCAGCTCTTCACTGGCATAACCGGTGGTCTGAAGAAAGGCTTCGTTGATCTCGAGCAGTTGCTGTTCGGCGCTGCACACCAGGGTTGGCACGGGCGTGAGACGGAAAGATTTGGCAAAGCGCTCCTCGCTCTGGCGCAACGCCGTTTCGGCCTTGCGGCGCGGCTCCATGTCCATGAAGGAAAACAGCATGCAGTCTTCGTCATGCAGGTCATCCAGCGGCTGGCCCGCGACAATCACTTGCTTGCTGCCGCCCCCTGGCAGTTTCAACTCAGCCTGCATTTGCGGAATGGTCGCGCCCTGCCCCAGGCGCTCAATGGCCAAGTCACGTTTCTCGGCGGCCTCGAGCACGTCCAGCTCATACACCGAACGCCCGATCACCTGCTCGCGGCTGTAGCCGGTCATTTCCAGAAAGCCTTGGTTGACCTTGATATAGCGCAAGTCACTGAGGCGGCAGATTACCGCCGGCGCCGGGTTGGCACCGAAGGTTCTTTCAAAACGCTGCTCGGCGCTGGCCCACTCGGTGGCATCGCTGAGAATCAGCACCAGCAATTCCGCCTGGCCGCTACGGTCGGTCAGCACCATGCTGCGAATCCGATGAACCCAGGTGCGATCCGGATCAGCCTCGGGCGTGACCTCCACCAATACATCGCTGAACTCATCGCCACGGGCGACCCGGGCAATGGGGTAGTTGTCCGCGGTCAGCGGGTGGTTGTTGCGATAACGCAAATTGAACCGCTGGGCGTATTCCTCGGCGTTGGCCCCCAGCGCCTTGAGGTCAGTGACCCCGTGCATGGTCAACGCCGCTTCGTTGGCCCAGGCGATGGTCTGATCGACTTCGATCAACATCACCCCGTCAGACAGCCCGGCGATGATTTGCAGCAGTTGACGACGATTGGTATCGGTAGTCGGGACATCCTGGCTCATCGGGTCTCCATGTGGTCAGAGGAGCATGGAGATTACGACCATTCGCGGCGATGACACGTTCCCCTATAGGAACTGTCGAGTGCAACGAGGCTGCGATCTTTTAATCCTCAAGCTGCTTCAAGCCGCCATGCGTCCCTCGGCAATTGCCTGTGAGGCGGCGAGCATCGCTCGCAGCAGCACCGCACACCCGGCGGCCAGATCATCCGGGGCGGCGTTTTCGATTTCGTTGTGGCTAATGCCGCCTTCGCACGGCACGAAGATCATCCCGGCCGGCCCCAGTTCGGCGAGGAAGATCGCGTCGTGGCCTGCGCCGCTGACGATGTCCATATGGGACAGGCCCAGCCCTTGGGCAGCACCGCGCACAGCTTCGACACAACCCTTGTCGAAGTACAGCGGAGGAAAATCGGCCGTAGGGGTCAGTTCATACGTCAGGCCGTGTTGCTGACAGGTGTCATCAATGACTTGCCTGACCTCGGCGATCATCGAATCCAGGCGTGCCGGCTCCAGGTGACGAAAATCCAGGGTCATGCGCACTTCGCCGGGGATGACATTGCGCGAACCGGGATAGGCTTGCAGGCAGCCAACCGTGCCGCAGGCATGGGGTTGATGGCCGAGGGCCGCGCGGTTGAGCGCACCGACGATGATCGAAGCGCCGACCAAAGCGTCCTTGCGCAAGTGCATCGGGGTCGGGCCGGCGTGGGCTTCGACGCCCCGCAAGGTCAGATCGAACCACTTCTGCCCCAGTGCCCCCATCACCACACCGATGGTCTTGCGTTCGTCCTCCAGGATCGGCCCCTGCTCGATGTGCGCCTCGAAATACGCCCCCACCGGATGCCCGCTGACCTGGCGTGGCCCGGCGTAGCCGATGGCATTGAGTGCCTGGCCGACGGTAATGCCCTCGGCGTCGGTCTTGGCCAGGGTTTCTTCGAGGGTGAACTTCTCGGCGAATACGCCGGAGCCCATCATGCACGGGGCGAAGCGCGAACCTTCTTCGTTGGTCCAGACCACCACCTCCAACGGTGCTTCGGTTTCTATTTTCAAGTCATTGAGGGTGCGCAGCACTTCCAGGCCGGACAGCACACCGAAGCATCCGTCGAACTTGCCACCGGTAGGCTGGGTGTCGATGTGGCTGCCGGTCATCACCGGTGGCAGGTTCGGATTGCGCCCCGGCCGACGGGCGAAAATATTGCCCACCGCGTCAATGCTGACGGTGCAGCCGGCCGCCTCGGTCCATTGCACGAACAAGTCCCGGGCTTGGCGGTCCAGATCGGTCAGGGCCAGCCTGCACACCCCACCCTTGACCGTGGCACCGAGCTGCGCCAGGTCCATGAGCGACTGCCACAAGCGGTCGCGATTGATGTGCTGTTGGGTGGACTGTAGAACGTCGACGGCTGCGTTCATGGGGGATCTCCAGTTTTTTCAGGCATTTTCTCGTTGTACTTGAGGCCGCTATCGCGAGCAGGCTCGCTCCCACAGGGGATCTGCTGTGCACACAGGCTTGCATTCCCCCCAATCCAGTGTGGGAGCGAGCCTGCTCGCGATGAGGCCCTCCTTTACACCGCAGTTTTAGCGATGGACGGGCTAGCCCGCATACTGCACAACCCGTAATAAATCACCCCGCCCAGTGCCGAGCCGGTGAACCAGCCGTAGCTGTAGAACCAGCTGAATGCGTCGCTGCCCAGCGACAGCAGCGTCAGCACCACGGGCACGCCAAAGGCGATGAAGCCGTTCCAGTTCCAGGCCGGGTAGACGTCGTCGCGGTACAGCCCGGCCAGGTCCAGTTGTTGTTTCTTGATCAGGAAATAGTCCACCACCATGATTCCGGCAATCGGCCCCAGCAGGCTCGAATAGCCCAGCAGCCAGTTGGAATAGACCGACTCAAGGCTGACCTCGGAAACGATCAGACCGAGTTTCTTGAGCAGTTCGTGGGCCATCAGCGCCAGCCCTACCAGCCCGGTCAGCATCACCGCCTTGGTACGGCCGATCAGTTTTGGCGCCAGGTTCTGGAAGTCGTTGGTGGGTGAGACGATGTTGGCGGCGGTGTTGGTCGAGAGCGTGGCGATGATGATCAGCACCATGGCCAGGGCCACCCACAGCGGGCTCTGAATGTGTCCGATCAGGGTCACCGGGTCAGAGACGGTCACGCCCACCAGTTTCGCCGAGGCCGCCGTCATCACCACGCCGAGGGCGGCGAACAGGAACATGGTCAGCGGCAGGCCGATGATCTGCCCCACGATCTGGTCTTTCTGGCTCTTGGCATAACGACTGAAGTCAGGAATGTTCAGCGACAGCGTGGCCCAGAAACCCACCATCGCTGTGAGCCCTGCCAGGAAATAACTGGTCACGCCGGCACCTTCGGGCCGCTTGGCCGGCTGCGCCATCAGTTCGGTCAGGGAGACGTTGGGCAACGCCCACATCAGCAGCCCGACTCCCACCAGCACCAGCAGCGGCGCGGACAGGGTTTCCAGCCATTTGATCGACTCGGCACCGCGCAGCACCACCCACAGGTTCAGGACCCAAAACACCATGAAACCAATCACTTCGCCGGTGCCGCCCAGGCTCTTCCAGCCTTCGAACACCGAGCCGAGAAACAGGTGAATCGCCAACCCGCCGAACATCGTCTGGATTCCGAACCAGCCACACGCCACCAGTGCGCGGATCAGGCAGGGAACGTTGGAGCCGATGACGCCGAAGGACGAACGCAACAGCACCGGGAACGGAATGCCGTATTTGGTCCCGGCAAAGGCGTTCAGGGTCAGGGGAATCAGCACGATGATGTTGGCGAACAGGATGGCCAGCAACGCTTCACCCACCGACAACCCGAAATAGGCCGTGAGCACGCCGCCCAGGGTGTAGGTCGGCACACAGATCGACATGCCGACCCATAACGCAGTGATGTGCCATTTATTCCAGGTTCGCTCGTGCACCTGGGTTGGCGCGATGTCATGGTTGTAACGAGGGCTGTCGAGAACGTCGCTGCCGGCTTCAAGCTCGAATAACCCGTCGCGCTCGGTCACTGTTGATCTGGTCATGTCCGCTCCACTGTTTTCATTATTTTTGCTCATCGACTGGCGATGGCCGGAGTACTTGCATGTAAAGCGCGCGTTCTACCGGCGGCCCTGCCTGGCAGCGACAGCACTCAATAACTGTGCCGATTGCCTCGCCGGGTTGACCGGTTGAACGATATAACACTGACAACTTTATGATATTTAACGCTTTAATTTAATTTCATTGTCCGCTCGCACTGCGCGCCAGTGCCCTTGAGGCTAGATGACCTGCACGTTCTGTCGAGTCCGAGATTCAAAGTGGTGCACCCCACAATATTGCGAAGCGTCTAAACCGTACTTTAACGCCTTTCAAGCTGCTGATTTAGCATGATAAATCTCGCTCAAATAATGATCCTGTCAAGTGCGTCAAAATGGTGAGGCGGCTCACCATTTTGGTGATTTATAGATTAAATTGATATTTTTCAATGAGTTATATATTCAAACAACCCATTAAAAATAATCTTGCCGATTCGTAAAACTCCAGCTAGCTTCTAATCCTGACAGCTGTGACAGGATTAGAACTCTGCACGACTTCATCACTTCCCCATCATGATCTATACAACATAAAGAACCGGCATCAGTCGGTCATGCCTGCGAGGAACTCGGAATGTCTTTGTTGATCCGTGGCGCCACCGTAATAACCCATGATGAACGTTATCGCGCCGATGTGTTGTGTGCCGAAGGTGTGATCAAGGCCATTGGTGAAAACCTGGATGTGCCCGCCGATGTCGAAGTACTCGATGGCAGTGGCCAATACCTGATGCCGGGCGGCATCGACCCGCATACCCATATGCAGTTGCCGTTCATGGGCACCGTCGCCAGCGAAGATTTTTTCAGTGGCACGGCAGCAGGCCTGGCGGGAGGCACGACGTCGATCATCGACTTTGTCATTCCCAATCCCCAGCAATCGCTGATGGAAGCCTTCCACCAGTGGCGCGGCTGGGCGGAAAAAAGCGCCAGTGACTACGGCTTTCACGTGGCGATCACCTGGTGGAGTGAACAGGTTCGTGAAGAGATGGCCGAGCTCGTCAGCCATCACGGGGTAAACAGCTTCAAGCACTTCATGGCCTACAAGAACGCGATCATGGCGGCCGACGACACCTTGGTGGCAAGCTTCGAGCGCTGCCTGGAACTGGGCGCCGTGCCCACGGTGCATGCCGAGAACGGCGAGCTGGTTGATCACCTGCAGCGCAAGTTACTGGCCCAGGGCATTACCGGTCCCGAAGCCCATCCGCTGTCGCGACCATCGCAAGTGGAAGGTGAAGCTGCGAGCCGGGCCATCCGTATTGCCCAGACCCTGGGCACGCCGCTGTACCTGGTGCATGTGTCGACCAAGGAAGCCCTGGATGAAATCACCTATGCCCGCAGCCAGGGCCAGCCGGTCTACGGTGAAGTACTGGCCGGGCATCTGCTGCTCGACGATAGCGTTTATCGCCACCCCGACTGGCAGACCGCCGCCGGTTACGTGATGAGCCCGCCCTTCCGCCCTCGCGGGCACCAGGAGGCGCTCTGGCATGGCTTGCAGTCAGGCAACCTGCACACCACCGCCACCGACCATTGCTGTTTCTGCGCCGAGCAGAAAGCCGCCGGCCGCGAAGACTTCAGCAAGATTCCCAACGGCACCGCCGGTATCGAAGATCGTATGGCGGTGCTGTGGGATGAAGGGGTCAACAGCGGCAAATTGTCGATGCATGATTTCGTCGCCCTCACCTCCACCAACACGGCGAAGATCTTCAACCTTTACCCGCGCAAAGGCGCCATTCGCGTCGGCGCCGACGCCGACCTGGTGCTCTGGGACCCGCAAGGCAGCCGCACGATTTCGGCCAAGACCCACCATCAACAGGTGGACTTCAACATCTTCGAAGGCAAAACCGTGCGCGGCGTGCCCAGCCACACCATCAGCCAGGGCCGGCTGGTCTGGGTCGATGGCGACCTGCGGGCCGAACGCGGAGCGGGACGCTACATCGAACGACCGGCTTACCCGGCGGTGTTCGATTTGTTGAGCAAGCGGGCGGAGTTGCACCGGCCGGTTGCAGTGAAACGCTGATAGCGGCCTACGGCCTATCGCGAGCAGGCTCGCTCCCACACTGGATTTTGAATGGATACAAAATCTGTGTGCACCGCAGATCCCTGTGGGAGCGAGCCTGCTCGCGATGAGGCCAGTCCGGACACAAAAAACACTGCCCACCAGAGGCAGCACCTCAAACACCGTGAGGCCAATTCCATGATCCAGCCCTTGAGTCACCTCCCCCATTCCCAGGAAGACCCGACCACCCTGGCCGCGCGTTTCAGCGACCTGGCGCCGCCGCTCAACCCACGACAGGCGCACCTGGAAGCATCCCGTTGCCTGTACTGCTACGACGCGCCGTGCGTGAACGCCTGTCCGAGCGAGATCGACATCCCTTCGTTCATCCGCAACATCCATCAGGACAACGTTCAGGGCGCGGCGCAGAAGATTCTCTCGGCCAATATCCTCGGCGGCAGTTGTGCCCGGGTCTGCCCCACGGAGATCCTTTGCCAGCAAGCCTGCGTGCGCAACAACGCTCAAGAGTGCGCGCCGGTACTGATCGGCCTGTTGCAACGCTACGCCGTGGACAACGCCCACTTCAGCGAACACCCGTTCAAACGCGCCGCCGCCACCGGCAAGCGCATTGCCGTGGTCGGCGCGGGTCCTGCGGGGTTGTCCTGCGCTCACCGCAGCGCGATGCACGGCCACGATGTGGTGGTGTTCGAGGCCCGGGAAAAGGCCGGTGGCCTCAACGAATACGGAATCGCCAAATACAAGCTGGTGGACGATTATGCCCAGCGCGAACTGGACTTTCTGCTGGGCATCGGCGGCATCGAAATCCGCCATGGGCAAAAGCTGGGCGAAAACCTCAGCTTGAGCGACTTGCATCAGCAATTCGACGCTGTGTTCCTCGGCCTCGGCCTGGCCGCCAGCAAACAACTGGGCCTGAGCGATGAACAGGCGCCGGGGCTGCTGGCCGCCACCGAGTACATCCGCGAACTGCGCCAGGCTGACGACCTTAGCCAGTTGCCGCTGGCCGACCGCTGCATCGTCCTCGGTGCCGGCAACACCGCCATCGACATGGCCGTGCAGATGGCCCGTCTCGGTGCCCGGGACGTCAGCCTGGTGTACCGGCGCGGCCTTGAGGACATGGGCGCCACCGGCCATGAGCAAGACATCGCCAAGGCCAATCAGGTGCGTCTGCTGACCTGGGCCCAGCCGCAACAAGTGCTGCTGGACGAGGCCGGGAATGTGCGGGGCATGCGTTTCTCCCGCACCCACCTGGAGAACGGTCGGTTGGTCACCGGCGCCGACACCTTCGACCTGCCCGCCGACGGGATTTTCAAAGCCATTGGCCAGGCCTTCGATGACCACGCGCTGGCGGACCCGCTGGCCCGGGAACTCAAACGCCAGGATGGACGGATCCTGGTAGACGAGCATTTGCGCACCAGCATCGCCGGCGTGTATGCCGGCGGTGACTGCACCAGCCTGGACCAGGACCTGACGGTGCAGGCCGTGCAGCACGGCAAGCTTGCCGCCGAGGCGATCAACGCTCAACTCATGCTCAACGTGGAGGCTGCGTAAATGGCCGATCTGTCGATTGTCTTCGCCGGCATCAAAGCCCCCAATCCGTTCTGGCTGGCCTCCGCGCCGCCGACCGACAAGGCCTACAACGTGGTACGTGCCTTCGAGGCCGGTTGGGGAGGCGTGGTCTGGAAAACCCTTGGAGAGGATCCGGCGGCCGTGAACGTGTCGTCGCGTTACTCGGCCCACTTCGGCGCCAATCGCGAGGTGCTGGGCATCAATAATATTGAGCTGATCACCGACCGTTCGCTGGAGATCAACCTGCGGGAAATCACCCAGGTGAAAAAGGACTGGCCGGACCGGGCGCTGATCGTGTCGTTGATGGTGCCGTGCGTGGAAGAATCCTGGAAACGCATCCTGCCCCTGGTTGAAGCCACGGGTGCCGACGGTATCGAGCTGAACTTCGGCTGCCCCCACGGCATGCCCGAGCGGGGCATGGGCGCAGCCGTCGGCCAGGTGCCGGAGTACGTCGAGCAAGTCACGCGCTGGTGCAAGACCTATTGCTCGCTGCCAGTGATCGTCAAGCTGACGCCGAACATCACCGACATCCGCGTCGCTGCCCGCGCGGCCCATCGGGGCGGCGCCGATGCAGTGTCGTTGATCAACACCATCAACTCCATCACCAGCGTCGACCTGGACCGCATGGTCGCCCTGCCCATCGTCGGCAGTCAGAGCACCCACGGCGGCTACTGCGGCTCGGCGGTCAAGCCGATCGCGCTGAACATGGTCGCGGAAATCGCCCGCGACCCGCAGACCCAGGGCTTGCCGATTTGCGGCATCGGTGGCATCGGCAGTTGGCGCGACGCGGCGGAATTCATCGCCCTGGGCAGTGGCGCCGTGCAAGTGTGCACGGCGGCGATGCTCCACGGTTTTCGTATTGTCGAAGAGATGAAGGACGGTCTGTCACGCTGGATGGACGATCACGGCCACGCCAACCTGCAGGCATTTTCCGGTCGCGCGGTGGGCAACACCACCGACTGGAAGTACCTGGACATCAACTATCAAGTCATCGCGAAGATCGACCAAGCGGCCTGCATCGGCTGCGGTCGCTGCCACATCGCCTGTGAAGACACGTCCCACCAGGCCATCGCCAGCCTCAAGCAAGCGGACGGGACGCATAAATATGAAGTGATCGATGAAGAGTGCGTAGGCTGCAACCTCTGCCAGATCACCTGCCCGGTGCAGGATTGCATCGAGATGGTGACGGTGGAAACGGGCAAGCCGTTCCTGGATTGGAATCATGATCCGCGTAATCCCTATCATGTAGCGGTCTGAAATTTGCGGTGTCTGGCCGGGCGCCATCGCGAGCAAGCTCGCTCCCACAGAGGATCGTGTCGTTCACAGATGTTGTGTACGCCAGAGATCCAGTGTGGGAGCGAGCTTGCTCGCGATAGGGCCATCAGCCCCAACATACCTCTCAAGGCTCCAACCCAATCCCCCGCAAAATCACACTGGTCACCGTCTGCACCGCCCGTTCAAACTGCATGTCGGACAGTGGCTGGTGATCATTGAGGATGTTGATCTGGTGATCGAAGTCGGCGTAGTGCTGGGTCGAGGCCCAGATCATGTAGAGCAGGCTTGACGGCTCCACGGGGAGGATGCGTTTGTCCTCCACCCACTGGCGGATTTTTGCCTCTTTCATCTTGGCCCAGTCATAGAGGCTGGCATCCAGCGCCTGGCCCAGGGTCGGGGCGCCGTGGATGATTTCGTTGGCCCAGACCTTCGAGCCGTAGGGCCGGCTACGGGAGTGGTTCATCTTGGCGCGGATGTAACTGCTGAGCACCACCCGCGGGTCATCGAACATCTCGAAGCACAAGGCATCCTGCTTCCAGACCTCCAGCAGATCGAACAGCACGGCGCTGTACAGCTCGCTCTTGGTGCTGAAGTAATAATGCAGGTTGGATCGGGGCAGTTGCACCTCGGCGGCGATGTCGGCCATGGCGGTGCCGCCGAAGCCCTTTTCGGCAAAGACCTTTTCGGCGGCCAGCAGGATTTTCTCGACGTTACTGCGACGAATCTCGATCTTGTGATTGCCCATGAGGGCTCCCTGACGACAGCGTTGGTCAAGACTAGCATTCACCCACTTCTGAAAACACCGGCGCTGCTTGTGGGAAAGCTTCTGTGGCGAGGGAGCTTGCTCCCGCTCGGCTGCGCAGCAGTCGTAAAACCGGCTGGCGCGGTATCCCTGGAAAACCGCGCCAGTTCATTTTGGGGCTGCTGCGCAGCCCAGCGGGAGCAAGCTCCCTCGCCACAAAAGCAGGTTCGGGTTGGCCTCTGGGGGTGTTCTTCAAAGGCCAGTTTCAAGGGGTGAGTCAGCTAGTGCGCTTCGACGTTATCCAGCGCACGGTTCGCCAGCAATCCGCTCAATTCGATCAATTGCTGGATGCCCAGGGCGATGTGGCGCCTGGGACCTTCCAGGTCGAAGGCCAAGTCACTGACCATGGCATTGGCCGAGGCCAGGTTTTCGCTGAGGTTGGCGAGCAGGGTTTCGGTGTCGACGCCATTGGCGACGGTGAACAGTTGGCCGGGATCGGCCTCGGATTTGCTGGGTTTGGGCTTGAGGTAGTGGTCGAGGATGCGGTCGGCGGCTTTGTCGAACGCCTTGGAATTGGATGGATCTGTACCGGGTGGGTTGGGGGTTACTTTGAACATTGGTGAATCTCCAAATCGAAAAATGGAGCCATCACTCTCGCTACCAAACGAAGGGTGGCGGCCATACGCGGGTTGGTAGACCGGTGACTTGGAGAACCGGCGCGTCCGAAAACGCCCTGCGCATGACCGCCATAAAACAGATACCAAAACGGACTGTATGACAGGGGCTATGCGTCAAGTCAAAAGCCGGGCTACCAAACCCGATCACTGATTCAATCAGCGACCCGGAAACGATAGAGCCCTGCCCCCCAGACGCACAAGCCGGCGGATTCTGGCGCAGTTGTAGGCAACGGCGCAAGACAACGCAGCCCGACCCCGAACGATCCTACATCTGGATAAACACAAACCCGTTTGGACCCGGCATAGGGTTAAACAACACACCCTTGTGGCGAGGGGATTTATCCCCTCGCCACAAAGGACTTCACCGTCCGTTGGATCGTGCGCATTCGACTAATGTCTTAGACCAGTCATCGCACAACCAAGCACCCTCCCCGCTACTCTCAAACCACGCTTCGACACGGCGCCACGGCCTGCAATCTTGAGCTCGGCCAGCGCCAGCCATTGAAACGTCTCATTTTGAGCACACCCGAGTTGGACAATTCCGATAATGGCCAGTTGACAACGAGGAGCAGCTTCCAAATAATCCACCTCATGTTGTACGACGACGTATGACAAATAAAAACAACAAAAAAGTAGGGAGCGTCATAGTGAGCACACGTGTCCGTTTTTCGCCCAACCACCGTCAAAATCGCCGTACCTTTCTCAACGCCAGCCCCGCCCTGGTCCTTCTCGGTTGCAGCAGCCTTGCCGCGTTCCTGCCAATGTCCGCCAGCGCCGAAGGCTTCGTCGATGACGCTAAGGTCAATCTCAACCTGCGCAACTTCTACATCAACCGCAACTTCACCAACCCGGCTAACGCCCAAGGCAAAGCCGAGGAATGGACCCAGAGTTTCATTCTCGACGCCAAGTCCGGCTTCACCCAGGGCACAGTCGGTTTCGGTGTAGACGTGCTGGGCATGTACTCGCTCAAGCTCGACGGTGGTCGCGGCACGGCCAATACCGCCTTGTTGCCGGTGCATGACGATGGCCGCCCGGCCGATGACTTTGGTCGCCTGGGTGTCGCACTCAAGGCCAAGGTGTCGAAAACTGAGCTGAAAGTGGGCGAATGGATGCCGGTGCTGCCGATCCTGCGCTCTGACGATGGCCGCTCCCTGCCGCAGACTTTCCGCGGCGGTCAGGTCACCTCCACCGAGATCAACGGTCTGAGCCTGTACGGCGGCCAGTTCCGCGCCAACAGCCCGCGTAACGACGCGAGCATGGAAGACATGTCGATGAACGGCCGCGGCGCGTTCACGTCCGACCGCTTCAATTTCGGCGGCGGCGAATACGCTTTCAACGACAAGCGCACCCAGGTCGGCGTCTGGTACGCGGAGCTGTCGGACATCTACCAGCAAAAATATTTCAACCTGACCCACAGCCAGCCCATCGGTGACTGGACCCTGGGCGCCAACCTGGGCTACTTCATCGGCAAGGAAGAAGGCAGTGCCCTGGCGGGCGACCTGGACAACAAGACCGCCTTCGCCATGCTCTCGGCCAAATACGGTGGCAACACCTTCTACGTCGGCCTGCAAAAACTCAGCGGCGACGATGGCTGGATGCGCGTCAACGGCACCAGCGGCGGCACCCTGGCCAACGACAGCTATAACTCCAGCTACGACAACGCCCAGGAAAAATCCTGGCAAGTGCGCCACGACTTCAACTTTGCCGCCGTCGGCGTACCGGGCCTGACCCTGATGAACCGCTACATCAGCGGTGACAACGTACACACCGGCACCATCACTGACGGTAAGGAATGGGGTCGCGAAAGCGAACTGGCCTACACCGTACAAAGCGGTGCGTTGAAGAGCCTCAATGTGAAATGGCGTAACGCGTCGATTCGTCGAGACTTCAGTAACAACGAGTTCGATGAAAACCGCTTGATCGTCAGCTACCCGATCTCGCTTCTTTAAGCCGGGATCGGTCGCCATGGTCGCTTTTCAAATGGGCCATGGCGACGCGACAGCCAAAGGCAGGGACGCCGTTGTAGAGCGATTCGTCGATCAAACGTTGACAAGGTAGCGGTAGGATAAGGATATTCCCTCTCGGTCGTACGACAACTTATAACAACTGATACCTCTCACCGTTTGCTCAGGTAATTTCATGACTACGACACACATTCGCCACCCCTTCAATCGTCTGCTGCTGACCGGTGCTGCCGGCGGCCTGGGCAAAGTCTTGCGTGAACGCCTCAAGCCTTTCGCCCGTCACATTCGCCTGTCGGACATCGCCAACATGGCCCCGGCCATTGATGAAAGTGAAGAAGTGGTGCCGTGCGACCTGTCTGATAAACAGGCGGTGCATCAACTGGTGGAAGGCGTCGATGCCATTTTGCATTTCGGCGGTGTTTCGGTAGAGCGTCCGTTCGAAGAAATCCTCGGCGCCAACATCAGCGGCGTGTTCCACATCTATGAAGCCGCCCGCAAGCATGGCGTCAAGCGCGTGATCTTCGCCAGTTCCAACCACGTCATCGGTTTCTACAAGCAGGACGAGGCCCTCGACGCCCTATCCCCTCGCCGTCCGGATGGCTACTACGGCTTGTCCAAGTCCTACGGCGAAGACATGGCCAGTTTTTACTTCGATCGCTACGGCATCGAAACCGTGAGCATCCGCATTGGCTCGTCGTTCCCCGAGCCACAAAACCGCCGGATGATGAGCACCTGGCTGAGCTTCGACGACCTCACCCAACTGATCGAATGCTCGCTCTATACCCCGAAAGTCGGCCACACCGTGGTGTATGGCATGTCCGCCAACCGCGACGTCTGGTGGGACAACAGCCAGGCCGCGCACCTGGGCTACCAGCCCAAGGACAGCTCCGAAATCTTCCGTGACAAGGTCGAAGCGCAGCCGATGCCGGCCGCCGATGACCCGGCCAGGGTCTACCAGGGTGGCGCCTTTGTCGCAGCCGGCCCGTTCGACGACTGATTCGCCTGTTTTTCATGGGATACGAACGAACCAAGGAATCGCCATGCAAGCCGAATTGATTGTCGATGCACGCAACGCCGTCGGTGAGAGCCCAGTGTGGGTTCCCGAGGAGAACGCCCTGTACTGGGTGGACATTCCCAGCGGTGGGTTGCAGTGCTGGAATGCCGGAACCGGACAGCTCAAAGGCTGGGAAACCCCCGAAATGCTCGCCTGCATCGCCCGTCACCAGGACGGGGGTTGGATCGCCGGCATGGAGAGTGGTTTCTTTCGCCTGCACCCCTTTGATGACGGCAGCCTGGACAGCGAATTGTGCGCCAGTGTCGAGCACGCCCGCACCGACATGCGCCTCAACGATGGCCGTTGCGACCGCCAGGGCCGCTTCTGGGCCGGCAGCATGGTGCTGAACATGGGGGCCAACGCCGACCAGGGGCGGATGTACCGCTTCGATGGCGGACAGCGCGGGCCGGTCGAGGCACAACTGAGCGGGTTCATCGTGCCCAATGGCCTGGGCTTCAGCCCCGATGGGCGCACGATGTACCTCTCCGACTCACATCCGTTGATCCAGCAGATCTGGGCTTTCGACTACGACATCGACAGCGGCACGCCCTCCAACCGACGGCTGTTCGTCGACATGATGCCCCTGGCCGGACGCCCGGACGGCGCGGCGGTGGACGCAGAAGGTTGCTATTGGATCTGCGCCAACGATGCCGGCCTCATCCATCGTTTCACCCCGGATGGCCGACTGGATCGCTCTTTGGCGGTGCCGGTGAAGAAACCGACGATGTGCGCCTTTGGCGGCAGCCGTCTGGATACCCTGTTCGTCACCTCGATCCGACCTGGCGACGACACTGATCCGCAGTCCCTGGCCGGGGGCGTGTTTGCCCTCAACCCCGGCGTCAAGGGCCTTGCTGAAACGGCTTTCGGAGGATCGAAACACGCCGCCAACTGACCTGCATTGCCGCTTCATTCGATAGATATAAAAACAACAACACTGGAGATTGACCATGAATTTCAAACGCACGCTTCTGATCGCAGCCCTCCCCCTGGCCTTCCTTGCGCAAGCGGCACAGGCTCTTGAGATCAAGTTTGCCGATATCCACCCCGATGGCTATCCAACCGTGGAAGCGGAAAAAATCCTTGGCAAGACGCTGGTCGAGGAAAGCAAAGGCCAAAAAGACCCGTTCACCTTCAAGATGTATTCCGGCGGTGTGTTGGGCTCGGAAAAAGAAGTCATCGAGCAGCTTCAGGTCGGTGCCGTCCAGATGGCCCGCGTCAGCCTGGGCATCGTTGGGCCGGTGGTGCCGGACGTAAACGTCTTCAACATGCCATTCGTGTTCCGTGACCAGGCACACATGCGCAAGATCATCGACGGTGAAATCGGCCAGGAAATCCTCGACAAGATCACCAACTCCGAATTCAACCTGGTGGCCCTGGCCTGGATGGACGGCGGTACTCGCAACCTCTACACCAAGAAACCCGTGCACAAGCCCGAAGACATGCATGGCATGAAAATTCGTGTCATGGGCAACCCGATGTTCATCGAGACCCTCAACGCCATGGGCGGTAACGGGATTGCCATGGACACCGGTGAAATCTTCAGTGCTCTGCAGACCGGCGTGATCGACGGTGCGGAAAACAACCCGCCGACCATGCTCGAGCACAACCACTACCAGAACGCCAAGTACTACAGTTTGACCGGCCACCTGATCCTGCCGGAGCCGGTGGTGATGTCCAAGTTCACCTGGGAAAAACTCACCCCCGAGCAGCAAGCCCTGGTGAAAAAAGCGGCCAAACAATCCCAGCTGGACGAGCGCGAATTGTGGGACAAGAAGACTGCCGCCAGTGAAGAGAAACTCAAGGCCGCGGGCGTTGAGTTCATCACCGTCGACAAGAAACCCTTCTATGACGCCACCGCACCGATCCGGGCCAAATACGGTGCACCGTACGCCGACCTGATCAAGCGTATCGAAGCCGTTCAGTAACACCTCTCAATCTGTACTTGAAAAGGCCAGGTGCGCCCGATGTCACGGGCGCGCCCGGTTACGGTGGAACCCGATGAAGAATTTGCTGCTGCGCATCAACGACAAGATTTACATGACTTGCATCTGGGTCGCCGGCCTCTCTGTCCTGGCAATTGCTCTGATGATTCCCTGGGGCGTGTTCGCCCGCTACGTGCTGGGTACCGGCTCAAGCTGGCCGGAACCCACCGCGATTTTGCTGATGATCGTGTTCACGTTCATCGGCGCCGCCGCCAGTTACCGCGCTGGTGCGCACATGGCCGTGGACATGCTCACCAACCGCCTGCCCCCTCACTTGAAAACCGCGGCATCGGTGTTTTCCCAACTGCTGATGGCGGTGATCTGCATCTTCATGATCAGCGGCGGCACCAAACTCTGCCTGTCCACCTGGAACCAGTACATGAGCGCCCTGCCCACACTGCGGGTCGGCATCACGTACATGCCCATACCGGTCGGTGGTTTTCTGACCCTGATTTTTGTCCTGGAAAAACTCTTGCTCGGTGATCAGAGCAAGCGCCGGGTCGTGCAGTTCGACCTGGTCGAAGAAAGTGAAGGTGCCGCTTAATGGACGCTCTGATTCTGCTGGGCAGTTTTTTCCTGTTGATCCTGATCGGCATGCCGGTCGCCTACGCCCTGGGTGCCGCTGCGCTGATCGGCGCGTGGTGGATCGATATTCCATTCCAGGCCGTGATGATCCAGGTCGCGGGCGGGGTGAATAAATTTTCGTTGCTGGCCATTCCGTTCTTCGTCCTGGCCGGTGCAATCATGGCCGAGGGTGGTATGTCTCGCCGGCTGGTGGCCTTCGCCGGTGTGCTGGTGGGTTTCGTGCGCGGCGGTCTGTCACTGGTCAACCTCATGGCCTCGACGTTCTTCGGTGCCATTTCCGGTTCCTCGGTGGCCGACACCGCCTCGGTGGGTTCGGTACTGATCCCGGAGATGGAACGCCGCGGCTACCCGCGGGAGTTCTCCACCGCAGTGACCGTCAGTGGTTCGGTACAAGCCCTGCTGACCCCGCCCAGCCATAACGCGGTGCTGTACTCCCTGGCAGCCGGCGGTACGGTTTCCATCGGTGCGCTGTTCATGGCCGGCATCGTGCCGGGCCTGCTGATGAACGCCTGCCTGATGGTGTTGTGCCTGATCTTCGCGAAGAAGCGCAACTACCCCAAGGGCGAAGTGATTCCCCTCAAGCAGGCACTGAAAATCTGCCGGGAAGCCATGTGGGGCATGATGACCATGTTCATCATCCTCGGCGGCATCCTCTCGGGTGTTTTCACCGCCACCGAATCGGCCGCCATCGCTGTGCTCTGGGCATTTTTCGTGACCATGTGCATTTACCGCGACTACAAGTGGAGTGAGTTGCCGAAACTGATGCATCGCACGGTGCGTACTATCTCGATCGTGATGATCCTGATCGGCTTCGCCGCCAGCTTCGGCTACATCATGACGCTGATGCAGATCCCGGCGAAAATCACCACCCTGTTCCTGACCATCTCCGACAACCGCTACGTGATCCTGATGTGCATCAACGCGATGCTGCTGGTCCTGGGTACGGTGATGGACATGGCGCCGCTGATCCTGATCCTGACCCCGATCCTGATGCCGGTGATCATGGGCATCGGCGTGGACCCGGTGCAGTTCGGCATGATTATGCTGGTGAACCTGGGTATCGGGCTCATTACTCCGCCGGTGGGAGCAGTGCTGTTCGTCGGCTCCGCCATTGGCAAGGTCAGTATCGAAAGCACCGTCAAGGCCCTGCTGCCGTTCTACGGCGTGCTGTTTCTGGTGTTGCTGGCCGTGACCTACATTCCGGCGATCTCGCTGTGGTTGCCGCGTCTGGTGTTGTAACCCTATAAATGAGCAAGCCCCCTTGTGGCGAGGGAGCTTGCTCCCGCTGGACTGCGAAGCAGGCCCATAGGTTTTTGACTCCGGGCGTCTGCTGCGCAGCCGAGCGGGAGCAAGCTCCCTCGCCACAAAAGCATGCACACAAGAGTCGTCCCGAAGTTTTTCCAACCCAGCAGACAAGCCAACATGACCCCGCCTCTTCTCCAACTCGAAGACGAACAGACTCGCCTGACCCTGGCCCCGCACCTGGGTGCCAGCCTGGTCAGTTGGACGTTGCGCGGCAGCGGCCAGCCGCTGTTGCGCCCGCCCGCGCCCCAGGCCGTGGAAAACGGCCTGCCCGGTAAGCTCGGCTGCTTCCCGCTGATCCCATGGTCGAACCGGATCGCCCAGGGCGGTTTCGATTGCCCCGGCGGCTGGCTCGGTCTGGACGCCAACAGCCCCAACGACCCGTTCCCGATCCATGGCAGCGCCTGGCAACAACCGTGGCAAGTGATAGAGCAAAGCGCCCAGGAAGCCTTGTTGCAACTCGACAGCCAACATCCATTCGCCTATTGCGCCAGCCTGCGGATTCGCTTGAGCGGCGGTCAGTTACAGATCGCGATGCACGTCACCCACCTGGCCGAACAGGCCGCGTGGCACGGGCTGGGTTTACACCCGTACTTCCCGCGCACTGCTGGCACACGCCTGCAAACCCGTGCGACCGAAGTCTGGATGTGCGATGAGAAAAAACTGCCAACCACGTTGGGCAGCGTTCCTCGAATCTGGGACTTCCAACAACCCCGCTTGCTGCCGGACACATTGGTGGACAACGGCTTTGGCGGCTGGGACGGGCATTGCCTGATCCAGCAACCGGACCTGGGTTATGAGCTGGAATGCCGAGCCAGCGGCAGCGAATACTTCCTGCTGTACTGTCCCGTGGGCCTGGATTTCTTTTGCATCGAGCCGGTCAGCCATCCGGTCAATGCCCACCACCTGCCAGGGCGGCCAGGGTTGCGCTTGCTGGAGCAAGGGCAGTCAGTGACGCTGGGGTTTTCGATGCAGTGTCGACTCCTGTAACCCCTCCAGACAGGTTTCTCTCCCGCTCGGCTGGGCGTCAGGTCCCCAAGGTCAAACCGTTGGCCGGCAACGGCAGCGCCGTTTTATATCGAACCTGCTTGAGCGCAAAGCTTGAACGGATATTCGCCACCCCCGGGACCTTGGTCAGAAAGTCCATCATGAAGCGCTCCAGCGACTGGATCGACGGCACCAGCACGCGGATCAGATAATCCGGGTCGCCTGCCATCAGGTAGCACTCCATCACCTCCGGTCGGTCGGAGATCGCCTCTTCGAAGTGCTGCAACGCCTCCTCCACTTGTTTTTCCAGGCTCACGTGGATGAACACGTTGACATGCAGGCCCAGCAGATCGGCATCCAGCAGCGTGACTTGCTCGCGTATCACCCCCAGCTCCTCCATGGCCCGGACCCGGTTGAAGCAAGGCGTGGGCGATAGATTGACCGACCGGGCAAGCTCGGCGTTGGTGATGCGGGCGTTTTCCTGAAGGCTGTTCAGAATGCCGATGTCGGTGCGATCCAATTTACGCATGAGACAAATAATCCTGTTTTTTATCGTTGTGCAGATTTTTTATCTGCAAATGATCTGAACAGCAACCCAACAGAGAAAAATATTCTTCTGCGTCGAGCCTATGATTGTTGTAGGACAATTTTCCTTACCCGGGAAAGTTCGTCAGCTAGCGCGCCCACTACAAGAAATTCACAAGATCGAGCGTAGAAAGCCATGAACCCAGCGTATGAACCGCTACGCCTGCACGTCCCCGAACCCTCGGGCCGTCCCGGCTGCCAGACCGACTTCTCCTACCTGCATCTAAGCGATGCCGGCACGGTGCGCAAACCCTCCATCGACGTTGAACCGTCCGACACGGCCGACCTGGCCCGCGGGCTGATTCGCGTGCTCGATGACCAGGGCAATGCCCACGGCCCATGGGCCGAAGACGTGCCTCTCGAGATCCTGCGCAAAGGCATGCGCGCCATGCTCAAGACGCGCATCTACGACAACCGCATGGTGGTCGCCCAGCGCCAGAAAAAAATGTCGTTCTACATGCAGAGCCTCGGCGAGGAAGCCATCGGCAGCGGCCAGGCCCTGGCGCTGAACATCGATGACATGTGCTTTCCCACCTATCGCCAGCAAAGCATCCTGATGGCCCGCGAGGTGCCGTTGGTGGGCATGATCTGCCAACTGCTGTCCAACGAGCGCGATCCGCTCAAGGGCCGGCAGTTGCCGATCATGTACTCGGTCAAGGACGCCGGTTTTTTCACCATTTCCGGCAACCTGGCCACGCAATTCATCCAGGGCGTGGGCTGGGGCATGGCCTCGGCGATCAAGGGCGACACCAAGATCGCCTCGGCCTGGATCGGTGACGGCGCCACCGCCGAATCGGACTTTCACACCGCCCTGACCTTCGCCCACGTCTACCGGGCGCCGGTGATCCTCAACGTGGTCAACAACCAGTGGGCGATCTCCACCTTCCAGGCCATTGCCGGCGGTGAAGCCACCACCTTCGCCGGACGCGGCGTCGGTTGCGGCATCGCCTCTCTGCGTGTCGATGGCAACGACTTCATGGCGGTCTACGCCGCTTCGCGCTGGGCCGCCGAACGCGCCCGCCGCAACCTCGGCCCGGCGCTGATCGAATGGGTGACCTACCGCGCCGGCCCGCACTCCACTTCCGATGATCCGTCCAAATACCGTCCCGCCGACGACTGGAGCCACTTCCCGCTGGGCGACCCGATTGCGCGCCTCAAGCAGCACCTGGTGAAAATCGGCCACTGGTCCGAAGAGGAACATGCCGCCGTCAGCGCCGAACTCGAAGCCGAGGTGATCGCTGCGCAGAAGGAAGCCGAGCAGTACGGCACCCTCGCCGGCGGGCAGATCCCAAGCGCCGCGACCATGTTCGAAGACGTCTACAAAGAGATGCCGGAGCACTTGAAGCGCCAGCGTCAGGAGTTGGGGATCTGACATGAACGATCACAACAACAATATCCAGCTGGACACCGCCATGACCACTACCACCATGACCATGATCCAGGCCCTGCGCTCGGCCATGGACGTGATGCTCGAGCGCGACGACAACGTCGTGGTGTTCGGCCAGGACGTGGGCTACTTCGGCGGCGTCTTCCGCTGCACCGAAGGCCTGCAGAATAAATACGGCACCTCGCGGGTGTTCGACGCGCCGATTTCCGAGAGCGGTATCGTCGGCGTGGCCGTGGGCATGGGCGCCTACGGGTTGCGGCCGGTGGCCGAGATCCAGTTCGCCGACTATGTCTACCCGGCCTCGGACCAGATCATTTCCGAAGCGGCGCGCCTGCGCTATCGCTCGGCCGGCGAGTTCACCGCGCCGATGACCCTGCGCATGCCCTGCGGCGGCGGCATCTATGGCGGCCAGACTCACAGCCAGAGCATCGAAGCGATGTTCACCCAGGTTTGCGGCTTGCGCACCGTCATGCCATCGAACCCTTACGACGCCAAGGGCCTGCTGATCGCCTCCATCGAAAACGATGACCCGGTGATCTTCCTCGAACCCAAGCGCCTGTATAACGGCCCGTTCGACGGCCACCACGACCGCCCGGTAACCCCATGGTCGAAACACCCGTCGGCGCAGGTGCCGGACGGCTACTACACAGTGCCGCTGGATGTCGCCGCCATCACCCGCCCGGGCAAGGACGTGACCATCCTCACCTACGGCACCACGGTGTATGTGTCCCAGGCCGCCGCCGAAGAAACCGGCATCGACGCCGAAGTCATCGACCTGCGCAGCCTCTGGCCACTGGACCTTGAGACCATCGTCAAATCCGTGAAAAAAACCGGCCGCTGTGTGGTCGTCCACGAAGCCACCCGCACCTGCGGTTTCGGCGCCGAGCTGGTGTCGTTGGTGCAAGAACACTGCTTCCACCACCTGGAAGCGCCCATCGAGCGTGTCACCGGTTGGGACACCCCCTACCCGCACGCGCAGGAGTGGGCGTATTTCCCAGGGCCGTCCCGTGTGGGTGCGGCGTTGAAACGGGTCATGGAGGTCTGAATGGGCACGCACGTTATCAAGATGCCGGACATTGGCGAAGGCATCGCCGAAGTTGAACTGTCGGTGTGGCACGTCAAGGTTGGCGACATGGTGGTCGAGGACCAAGTGCTGGCCGATGTCATGACCGACAAAGCCATGGTCGATATCCCCTCGCCGGTGCATGGCCGGGTTATCGCCTTGGGCGGCGAGCCGGGCGAAGTCATGGCGGTGGGCAGCGAACTGATCCGCATTGAAGTCGAAGGTGCCGGCAACCTCAAGGAATCGGTGCAACCCGCCGTCGCCGCGCCAGCGCCGAAACCCGCGCTGGTGGCAACGCCTGAACCGACGATAGAACAACCCGCTGTGGCGCCACGCCCCGCGCCGCAAGCGCCGGTGGCCCGCGATCCGGACCAGCGGCCGCTGGCCTCCCCGGCCGTGCGCAAACATGCGCTGGACCTGGGCATTCAATTGCGCCTGGTCCAGGGCAGCGGTCCCGCCGGACGTATCCTGCATGAAGACCTCGAAGCCTATCTGGCTCAGGGTTCAGCGACCCCGGCGAAAGGCGGCTCGGGTTATGCCGAACGCCACGACGAACAGCAGATCCCCGTGATCGGCATGCGCCGCAAGATCGCCCAGCGCATGCAGGAAGCGACCCAGCGCGCCGCGCATTTCAGCTACGTCGAGGAAATCGACGTCACCGCCCTGGAAGAGCTGCGGGTGCATTTGAATGAAAAGCACGGTGCCCATCGCGGCAAGCTGACCTTGCTGCCATTCCTGGTCCGCGCCTTGGTCGTAGCCTTGCGGGACTTCCCGCAAATGAACGCCCGCTATGACGACGAGGCCCAGGTCATCCACCGTTCGGGCGCTGTGCATGTCGGCGTCGCCACCCAGAGCGATGTGGGCCTGATGGTACCGGTGGTGCGTCACGCCGAAGCCCGTAGCTTGTGGGACAGCGCGGCAGAAATCTCGCGTCTGGCAACCGCGGCCCGCAATGGCAAGGCCAGCCGCGATGAGCTGTCCGGCTCGACCATCACCCTGACCAGCCTCGGTGCGTTGGGCGGCATCGTCAGCACCCCAGTGCTGAACCTGCCGGAAGTGGCGATCGTCGGCGTGAACAAGATTGTCGAACGGCCCATGGTGATCAAAGGCCAGATCGTGATCCGCAAGATGATGAACCTCTCCAGTTCCTTCGATCACCGAGTGGTCGACGGCATGGACGCGGCGCAATTCATCCAGGCCCTGCGTGGCCTGCTCGAACAACCCGCCACCCTGTTTGTGGAGTAAGCGATGCAGACTTTGAACACCACGCTGCTGATCATCGGCGGCGGCCCCGGCGGCTATGTGGCGGCGATCCGCGCCGGCCAGTTGGGCATCCCGACCATTCTGGTGGAAGGCCAGGCGTTGGGCGGGACTTGCCTGAACATCGGCTGTATTCCGTCCAAGGCGTTGATCCACGTGGCCGAGCAGTTTCACCAGACGCGACACCACAGCCAAGGCTCAGCCTTGGGCATCACGGTGTCGGCGCCGACCCTCGACATCGGCAAGAGCGTGGAATGGAAGGACGGCATCGTCGATCGCCTGACCACCGGCGTCGCGACCCTGCTGAAAAAACACAAGGTCCAGGTCATTCACGGCTGGGCCAACGTCGTCGATGGCAAGACCGTTGACGTCGGCGACACCCGCATCCAGTGCGAACACCTGCTGCTGGCCACCGGCTCGAAAAGCGTCGACCTGCCGATGCTGCCGATTGGCGGGCCGATCATTTCCTCCACCGAAGCCCTCGCCCCTGCCTCGGTGCCCAAGCATTTGGTGGTGGTGGGCGGTGGCTACATCGGCCTGGAACTGGGCATCGCCTACCGCAAGCTCGGCGCCGAAGTCAGCGTGGTCGAGGCCCAGGAACGGATCCTGCCAGCCTACGACGGCGAACTGACCCAACCGGTGCACGAGGCACTCAAGCAATTGGGCGTGAAGCTGTACCTCAAGCACAGCGTCGAAGGTTTCGATGCCCAGGCCAGCACGTTGCAAGTGCGCGATCCCGCTGGCCAGACGCTGAACCTGGAGACCGACCGGGTGCTGGTGGCCGTTGGTCGCAAACCTAACACCCAGGGCTGGAACCTCGAAGCGTTGAACTTGGCGATGAACGGTTCGGCGGTGAAAATCGACAACCGTTGCCAGACCAGCATGCGCAATGTCTGGGCCATCGGCGACCTGAGCGGCGAACCGATGCTCGCCCACCGGGCCATGGCCCAGGGCGAAATGGTTGCCGAGCTGATCGCGGGTCAGCATCGCGAGTTCAACCCGACGGCCATCGCGGCGGTGTGCTTCACCGATCCGGAACTGGTGGTGGTCGGCCAGACGCCGGACGAGGCCAAGGCCGCCGGGCTCGACTGCATCGTTTCCAGCTTCCCGTTCGCCGCCAATGGCCGGGCCATGACCCTGGAATCGAAAAGTGGCTTCGTGCGGGTCGTGGCACGGCGGGACAATCACCTGATCGTCGGTTGGCAAGCGGTCGGCGTTGGCGTCTCGGAGCTGTCCACCGCGTTCGGCCAGTCCCTGGAAATGGGCGCACGCCTGGAAGACATCGCCGGCACCATCCACGCCCACCCGACGCTGGGCGAGGCGGTGCAGGAAGCGGCGTTGCGGGCGTTGGGGCATGCGTTGCATCTGTGATTCAGGGGAGTTGGTGGTGTGAGTGAGAGCCCCTTCGCGAGCAAGCTCGCTCCCACAGGGAATTGCGTTCGCATGAACGACCGAGATCACCTGTGGGAGCGAGCTTGCTCGCGATTTTCAAGAACACCATCATTTATCTGCCTGCCCCTTATCGTGCGGGCTGCGAAACAGCCCCGGAATGAAGTATTGTTGTCCCCATCCAAAAAACGTCAGAAGCCTTGAACCGTTTCGACGGTTGTTAAGAAATAGAGGGTGTCATGGGTAACGAGAGCATCAATTGGGACAAACTGGGCTTTGACTACATCAAGACCGACAAGCGCTACCTGTCGCACTGGCGCGATGGCGCCTGGGACGCCGGCACCCTGACCGACGACAACGTGCTGCACATCAGCGAGGGCTCCACCGCCCTGCACTACGGTCAGCAGTGTTTCGAAGGCCTGAAGGCCTATCGCTGCAAGGACGGTTCGATCAACCTGTTCCGCCCTGACCAGAACGCCGCCCGCATGCAGCGCAGCTGCGCGCGCCTGCTGATGCCGCAAGTCGAGACCGAGCAGTTCGTCGAAGCCTGCAAGCAAGTGGTCCGCGCCAACGAGCGCTTCATCCCGCCTTATGGCACTGGCGGCGCGTTGTACCTGCGCCCGTTCGTGATCGGCGTGGGTGACAACATCGGCGTGCGCACCGCACCCGAGTTCATCTTCTCGATCTTCTGCATCCCGGTCGGCGCCTACTTCAAGGGCGGCCTGACCCCGCACAACTTCCTGATCTCCAGCTACGACCGTGCCGCCCCACAAGGCACTGGCGCGGCCAAGGTCGGTGGCAACTACGCCGCCAGCCTGATGCCCGGCTCCCAGGCTAAAAAGGCCAGTTTCGCCGACTGCATCTACCTGGACCCGATGACCCATTCGAAAATCGAGGAAGTCGGCTCGGCGAACTTCTTCGGCATCACCCATGACAACAAATTCGTCACCCCCAAATCCCCTTCGGTCCTGCCGGGCATCACCCGCCTGTCGCTGATCGAACTGGCCAAATCGCGCCTGGGCCTGGAAGTGATCGAAGGCGACGTGTTCATCGACAAACTGTCGGACTTCAAGGAAGCCGGCGCCTGCGGTACCGCTGCGGTCATCACTCCGATTGGCGGCATCAGCTACAAGGACAAGCTGCACGTGTTCCACAGCGAAACCGAAGTCGGCCCGATCACCCAGAAGCTCTACAAAGAGCTGACCGGCGTGCAGACCGGCGACGTGGAAGCGCCGGCTGGCTGGATCGTCAAGGTCTAAGCAGCGCTCATGTGGCGAGGGAGCTTGCTCCGTCGCCACATGGATCTGTACCTACTACCCCCGACGCAATAATCCCCATTGCCCCCAGCGCTGGTAAAACCACCCGGCACCACTGACCAGCACAATACCGCTCAGCACCAGAGCGGCACCGACGATGAAGTTCGGCTCCAGCGGTTCATCCAATAACCAGACACCAAAACCGATGCCAAACAGCGGCGTCATGAACGACAGCACCCCCAACTGCGAAGCCAGGTAGCGGCGCAGCAGGGAAAACCAGATCAGAAAACTGGCGAAAGACACCAGCAACACTTGAAAGGCCAGGCTAGCCAGCAGTTGCGGTGTGGGGTTGATCGACGTTTGCCCCAGCACCACCGACATCCCTACCAGCAGCACCCCGGCGCCGACCAATTGGTACAGCAACGTCTGGCTGGCGGGCAGGTTCGTCAAGCGTGAACAACGCACCGTCACCGTCGTAGCCCCCCAGAGCGCACCGGCCAGCAGCCCCATTCCATCACCCAGTAACGAACTGCCGTTCGCCGCCCCCGTCCCTCCGCTGAACGCCACAACAATACCGCCGAATGCCACGGCGATACCCAGCCATTGCAGAGGTTTTAGACGTTCGCTCGGCAGTTTCCAGTGCAGGCCCAGAGCGGCGAACATCGGCGCGGTGTAGAGGAAAATCACCATGTGCGAAGCCGTCGTATGGCGCAGGCCTTCGCCCACCATCACGAACTCCAGGGCAAACAACAGCCCCACCAACAGGCCGGGACGCCAACTGCCATCGGCCAGGGACAGGCGTTCACCGCGCGCCAGCACCAACAGCCAGACCAGTACCGCAGCGATGGCCGAGCGCACGCCCAGTTGCAGCATCGGCGCCATGTCGGCGGCGCTGGCCTTGATCGCGACTTGCTGGAAACCCCAGATGGCACAAAGGCCCGTCATCAGGGCACTGACCTGGCCATCCAGGGCACGGCGGGTGGTCATGGGAAAGATCCTTGGGCAGAAATGGATGAAAGGATTGTCTGCCTGACACCTTTGCTGGATATAGTGATTACCCGACAAGCCATCCCGGTAATCCGCCATTACGGTCGATATGCAGCCTCCAGCTCAACATCTGAAGATTCCTCCGTTCGACGCGGCCCTGCCCTCGCCGATTTTCTTTCGCAGCGCCTGCATGCCGGCCCACGCCACTTACCCTCGGCACCGGCATGCCTGGGGAGAGTTCGTCTACTCCTACAGTGGGGTGATGGAAATCGAGATCGCCCAGCACCATTACCTGGCACCACCGCAGTACGGCATCTGGTTACCGCCGGACATGGAACACGTTGGGTTCAATCGGCATGAAGCCTGTCATTGTTCGTTGTACCTGGCGGCCGAACTGTGCGCTGCGCTGCCGGCCGTACCTTGCGCGCTGACCTTGAGCCCGCTGATCCGCGCGTTGCTGGAAGAGCTGCGCAGCGACCCGCCGAGCCAACCTCAGACGCCCGAGCAGCAGCGCTTGTTGCAGGTGCTGGTGGACAAGCTGATCCAGGCGCCCCATGCCGGCAGTTACTTGCCCTCCTCGGATGATCCACTGCTGGGCCCCGTGTTGCGGACCCTTGAGGCGAATCCCAGCGACCCACGCTCCCTGCCGCAATTGGCCCGCGCCGCCAACACCACCGAACGCACACTGATGCGCCGGGCCCAGCGGGACCTGGGCATGTCACTGGTGGAGTGGCGCCAGCGCCTGAAGGTCATCGAGGCCCTGGCCCTGCTCGAACGAGGGCAGAGCGTGGAAACCATCGGCCTGGACCTGGGCTACAGCAGCGCCTCGGCGTTCATCAGCATGTTTCGCAAAATGATGGGCACCACGCCGGATGAGTATCGGCGCAGGCACATGGCTGGATAATGAGGGTGGTTCGGGAATCGCTATCGCGAGCAGGCTCGCTCCCACAGGGTCTGTCGTTGGCCATCAATCATGTGTTCAGCGCAATTCCACTGTGGGAGCGAGCCTGCTCGCGAAGGCGGTGGATCAGCTTGCATGGATGTTGGATGTGAAGGCCCCTTCGCGGGCAAGCCCGCTCCCACAGGGTCTGTCGGTGGCCATCGATCATGTGTTCAGCGCAATTCCACTGTGGGAGCGAGCTTGCTCGCGAAGGCGGTGGATCAGCTTGCATGGATGTTGGATGTGAAGGCCCCTTCGCGGGCAAGCCCGCTCCCACAGGATCTGTCGGTGGACATCGATCATGTGTTCAGCGCAATTCCACTGTGGGAGCGAGCTTGCTCGCGATGGCGGTGGATCAGCTTGCATGGATGTCGGACCTGCTGGCGCCATCGCGAGCAAGCTCGCTCCCACAGGGTTTGTCGGTGGCCATCGATCATGTGTTCAGCGCAGGTCCACTGTGGGAGCGAGCCTGCTCGCGATGGCGCCAGCAGGTCCGACATCCATCTCGACATCGACACCCAATCGCGCCGCCATTTCCTTGCGCCCACTGGTCGTCAACCCCAGCGCCCGGCTATCCAGGTCCTGAACCACCCATTTGCGCTTGATCGCCACTTGCAGCAACGCCGCGCCCAAGGCGCCCCCCAGGTGCGGACGGCGCATGCTCCAGTCCAGGCATGGACAGGCAAATCGGCGTCGCTGACCGGCAAGCGCCTGGACATCAATGCCCAGCCCTTGGAACAGCGCTTCGCCGGAGTCACTCAGGCGATACCCTTTGCCTTCCACATCCACCAGCCATCCAGCTTCAAGCATCCGATCATGCATGCGCACCGCCAGCGTGCCGGCCATGTGGTCGTAGCAGGTGCGGGCGAATTGCAGGCGATCCGGGGTGCGCGGGGTGAAGGTCGGGGCGGCGTTCTGGCCGATCACCATCAACGCTTCCAGCGCCTGGGCAACCCGCTTATCCGCCAGGCTGTAATAGCGATGTCGGCCCTGGACGTACAAACGCACCAAGGCCAGTTCCTTGAGCTTCGCCAAATGGCTGCTGGCGGTAGAGGCACTGACATCGGCGATGCTCGCCAACTCCGTGCTGGTTCGGGCATGGCCGTCCATCAACGCGCACAGCATTCGGGTGCGGGCCGGTTCGGCAATGGCCGCGGCGACCTGGGACACCCCAAGGTCATGTTGCTCTGCATTCATATTTCGCCCCCCGACGAATCGAGCCATGGCAGGACTTCAGATAGTAGCAACACTTTCAATCGTCGCGGGTCAGCACTTCCAGCAGCTCGATTTCGAAAATCAGATTGGCGCCCGGCTTGATGTGAGCGCCCATGGACCGTTCACCATAGGCCAGATTCGCCGGCACCCACAGCTTGCGTTTGCCGCCGACCTTCATGCCCATCAGGCCGACGTCCCAGCCCTTGATCACTCGACCGGTGCCAATCACGCATTGAAAAGGTTTGCCTCGACTGTAGGACGAATCGAATTCGGTGCCGTCTTCCAGCGTGCCACGGTATTGGGTGGTGATCAGCGCGCCTTTGACTACGCTTTTGCCGTCGCCCTGCTCCAGGTCGATGATGTGCAGTTCTTCGTTCATGGGCTACTCCCGTGTGGTTCAGGCGCGGGTTTTCGCAGAAATCCGCGTGTCTGGCAAACTTTTGTGTATTGGGTGCACAAGGGAACCGCAGCGGTCGCTTCGGTTCACATGGGTATCGACCCTGTATTTCAGATAAGGATGTTCTGATGATCGACTTTCGCCCGCTCCACGGCTTCATTCCTCCCTATATCCTCAACCGAATCATCGCCCACGGTTCCGAACATCAACGCTCCAGCGCCCTCGGCACCCTGACCCACGTACGCAATCTGCGGCACAACCCCGGTCCGCCGCACACCCCGCCCGCCGCCGCAGCGCTGCCCAGGCCCGGCAAGCCCGGCCAACCCCAGCGCAGCGTGCATGACGCACAAAACACCATGGAACTGCCCGGCCAGCCGGTACGCCTCGAAGGTCAGGCAGCCACTGGCGACCCGGCCGTGGACGAGGCCTACGATGCCCTCGGCGCCACCTACGATTTTTTCTGGAAAGTGCTGGGGCGCGACTCCATCGACAACAAAGGCTTCGCCCTGGTGGGTAGCGTGCATTACGGCCAGGACTACGAAAACGCCTTCTGGAACGGCGCGCAGATGGTGTTCGGCGACGGCGATGGGGAAATCTTCCAGCGTTTCACCCGCTCCCTCGACGTGGTGGCCCACGAGTTGGCCCATGGCGTGACCGAAAGCGAAGCCGGATTGATCTACGCCAACCAGTCTGGGGCGTTGAACGAGTCCATGTCCGATGTATTCGGGGTGCTGGTCAAGCAGTTCGTCCTCGAACAGACCGCCGACCAGGCCGACTGGCTGATCGGCGCCGACCTGCTCACTGACAAGATCAACGGTGACGGCCTGCGCAGCATGTCCAACCCCGGCACGGCCTACGATGACCCGCTGCTGGGCAAGGACCCGCAACCGGCGCACATGCGTGAATTCGTCATCACCCGCGAGGACAACGGCGGCGTGCACATCAATTCCGGCATTCCCAACCGCGCCTTCTATCTGGCGGCCACCACGCTGGGCGGATTTGCCTGGGAAAAGGCCGGCCGGATCTGGTATGAAACCTTGTGCGACAGAAGACTGGCCAACGACGCCTCCTTCAGCGACTTCGCCCGCTTGACCGTCGAGCACGCCCGCCAGCGCTTTGGCATCCGGGAAGTGCAGGCGGTGCAGAACGGCTGGGCTCAGGTTGGCGTCGATTTAACCGAGGAGCACTGATGAAACCCCTTCCAAACCTCGATGATCACGCCGTGGTGCGGCTGTCCCGCCAGGGCGGCGTGGCGGCGATGCCCGGCTTGACTCGCCCTCGGGAAATCGATTTCTCCCAGTGCGATCTCGACCAGCGCACGCGTATCTGTTCGGTACTGGAAGGGTGTCTGCCGCTGGACTCGGCGGCACCGGGGCGTGGCGACCAGCGTTTTTTCCGGATCGAGGTGCGCTATCGCGCCAACGACCAGGACGACGAAATGGTGCTGCAGGTGCCTGAAGACCAGGCACCCGGCGAGCTGGTTCGCCTGTGGGACAAAGGCGAAGTGAGCTCAAAGGACTAGCGTGTGGCGGGGGTGATTTTCAGAATGCGGCCGGAGGCAATTACTACCATCACGTATTTGTCATGGATCTGCACCCATTGCGCGCCTTCTTCGGGTGCTTCGAGCCCCTTCTCCTTCCAGTTTTTAATGGCCTTGTCCGAGCGCTGATATTCAGACGGCGTCCGGTCGGCCTCCACCAACCGGCGACCATTGTTGGGTGAATGTTCCACCGCATCTCCGGTGGCCTCGACCGCTTGCGCCACAGGGCCAAAGGCTCCGAGACCGGCGATCAGGACCAGGCTGGCGATCAGGGTAGGCTTGCGCATAAAAACTCCAGTGATTTCGAGAATACTGAAATCTCCGACTTCAACGGCGGCGAATCATTCCTTTTACTGTAGCGACGAATCCGTCGCCGACTGTACGGGGCGGTGATGCCGACAACCGGCGTAGGCTGGCAAAAAAGCCATTTATAAAAACCGGGGCTCGCCATGCACATCGCCATTCTGACCTTCGACGGCTTCAACGAACTGGACTCACTGATTGCCTACGGCATGCTCAGCCGTATTTCCCTGATCGGCGATAAGGATTGGCGCGTGAGCATCGCTTCACCTACCCCGCGCGTCACGTCCATGAATGGTTTGACCATCGACGCCCAGATCGACCTGGAGCAGGCCTGCAAGGCCGACGCCGTGTTGTTTGGCAGCGGCATGAAGACCCGGGAAGTGGCCGACAACCCGGCCATCATGAGCCGGCTGCGCCTGGACCCGACGCGCCAGTTGCTCGGTTCCCAATGCTCCGGCACATTCCTGCTGGCACGCCTGGGGCTGCTCGGCCAGGCACCGGCCTGCACCGACACCACCAGTAAACCATGGGTCGTGGCGGCGGGTGTCAACGTGGTCAACCAGGCGTTCCACGCCAATGGCAACATCGCTACCGCCGGTGGCTGTTTCTCCGCCCAGTACCTGTCGGCCTGGGTGCTGGCTCGGCTCAAGGGCCTGGAGACCGCGCGGGAAGTGCTGCATTACTTTGCCCCGGTGGGCGAGAAAGAGGCCTATGTGGAACGAGGGTTGGGGCATATCCGCCAGTATGTGAGTGAAGTGGCGCAAGTCTGAGGCGATGCCCCTGTGGCGAGGGAGCTTGCTCCCGCTGGACTGTTGCGCAGCCCGACGGGAGCAAGCTCCCTCGCCACGGGCCGGACTACACATTGGCAGCAACATCCCCTATAAAGTCCAACACACCTCACCGCACGGACCCCGCCATGAGCACCGCCACCACCTCATCCCCTGCCCTCAAGGAAATCTTCAACGCCACACGCCTTGAGCACATCGCCAGTGAAATGAGCGCGGTGTATCCGGCTTTCGATAGCCGGGCGTTCCTGGACATGGCCAATGACGGGCTGAGCGAGTTGTCGGTGATGCAACGCATGGCGCGAGTCAGTGAGTGCCTGCATGCGGTACTGCCCTTGGAGTACGAGGCGTCGCTGGATGTGCTGCGGGACCTGGCGCCCCGACTCAACAGCATGTTTGTCAGCATGTTCCTGCCCCACTACGTGGCGTCCTACGGCCGGCACAGCTTCGACCTGTCCCTGGATGCGCTCAAGTATTTCACCCGGTTCGGCTCTTCGGAGTTCGCCGTGCGGCATTTCCTGCGCGATGACCTGGCGCGCACCCTCAAGGCCATGCACGACTGGGCGCACGACCCCAACGAACACGTCCGTCGCCTGGCCAGCGAAGGCAGTCGACCGCGCTTGCCCTGGTCGTTCCACCTGGAGCCGATCCAGGCCAACCCCGACCTCGCCGCCGCGATCCTTGAGGCCCTCAAGGCCGACAACAGTCTGTATGTACGCAAGTCCGTGGCCAATCATCTCAACGACATCACCAAGCAGCACCCTGACTGGGTGCTGGACCGGATCGAAGGCTGGTCCCTGCAAGATCGCCATACCGCATGGATCGCCCGCCATGCTTTGCGCAGCCTGATCAAACAAGGCAATTCGCGGGCACTGGCGGTTATCGGCGTCGGCGGCAAGGCGCACATCCAGGTGCTGGACTTGCAGGTCACGCCGGCGGTGATTCGTCTCGGCGAACCGATTACCTTGTCGTTCAAGGTGCAATCAACCCTCGAGCAGAGCCAGCGCCTGGTGATCGACTATGCCATCGACTACGTGAAAGCCTCGGGCGGCACCTCGGCCAAAGTCTTCAAGCTCAAGACCTTCGACCTGCCTGCCCTAGCGTGCGTCAGCCTCAGCCGCTCCCAGCATATTCGCGAACTGACCACCCGCCGACACTACGCGGGCCGGCATGCGGTGCATCTGCTGGTCAATGGCGAACGGCTGGGGAGCACGGCGTTCGACATCGTTCCCTGAGCGGCCGCTCAGGCCAGCGCCAACCGTTGTGCCTTGCGAATGTCCTGCAGGAAGCGCTCGGCCGGCAGCGGGTGGCCCAGCAGGTAACCCTGCAGCGAATCGCAACCCAATTGAGTCAGGAAATCCTGCTGCACGTCGGTCTCCACCCCTTCGGCAACAATCCGCAGCCCCAGGGCCTGGCCGAGGGCGACGATGGCCGAGACAATCGCCGCATCATCACTGTCGTGCTCCAGGTCGCGGACGAAACCGCGATCGATCTTCAGCTCGTTGGCCGGCAAACGCTTGAGGTACATCAGGCTTGAATAACCGGTGCCAAAGTCGTCGATGGACAAATCCACGCCCATGTCCGAGAGCTGCTGCAGCACGGTCATGCTTGCATCGGCATCGCTCATCGCCGTGGTTTCGGTGATTTCCAGGGTCAGGCTGTTGGCCGGCAGATGATGAATTTCCAGCGCCGTGGCGACGCTCTGCACCAGGCCCACGTGGCAGAACTGCAAGGCCGACAGGTTCACCGCGATGCGCCAGTCGGTGTAGCCAAGCACGTACCATTCGCGCATCTGGCGGCAGGCCTCGTTCAACACCCATTCCCCGATGGGAATGATCAGCCCGGTCTTTTCCGCAAGGTCGATGAAGGTATCGGGCATCAGCAGGCCCTGGGTTGGATGCGTCCAGCGCAACAAGGCTTCAGCCCCCACCGGACGGCCGTTGGCAGCGTCGAACTTGGGCTGGTAATGGAGGCTGAACTGGCGCTGCTCGACGGCGATGCGCAGGTCTTGCAGCAGTTGCAGTTGCTTGCGGGCGTTGCTGTTCATCGAGGCATCGAAAAAGCTGTAGCCGTTCTTGCCGGCGCCCTTGGCGTGGTACATCGCCGCATCGGCATTCATCAGCAACTCTTCGGCGCTCTGGCCGTTGCCTGGATAAAGCGCGATGCCGACACTGGCGGATATCTGTAGGTCATGATCGGCCACCCGGAATGTGCGACCGATCAGCCCGACCTGGCGGGCCGCCAGGCGCAACGCATCGTCAGGCTCGGCCAGTTGCACCAACAGCACGAACTCATCACCGCCGATCCGCGCCAGGGTGTCCTGGCTGCGCAAGTCTTCCCGCAGGCGCAGGGCCACGTCGCGCAGCAACAGGTCGCCCATGTGATGGCCGAAAGCATCGTTGACCGGTTTGAAGCCATCCAGGTCGATGAACATCAAGGCGAAACAGCCGCCCTGCTCATGCACCCGATGCATGGCCTGACCGATACGATCGGCCAGCAGCACGCGGTTGGGCAATTCGGTGAGGGGGTCGTGCAGGGCCAGTTGCGTCAGCTCACGGTTGGCCAGAGTCAGCGATTGGGCCAGCTCTGCGGTCCGGGCCTCCAGGCGCGCATCGAGAATCGACGTGAGCAAGGCGATGGCCAGTACCGCCAACGTGGTGATCAGCACCAGATTGTCCAGACCCTTGCCACTCAAGCCGTCCAGAGCACCGCAAAAGCTGCCGTCGCTGAAGCGCGCTGCGGCCATGCCGGTGTAATGCATGCCGACAATGGCCAGGCCCATCACGACAGCAGCGCCGGCGCGGGCCAGACGTACATGGGGGATGTTCTGGCGCAGGCGAAAGGCGATCCACAACGCGGCCGCCGAAGCGCCGACCGCAATCACCAGCGAAGCCCCGAACAACGAGGGGTCATAATCAATACCCGGCTGCATCCGCAGCGCCGCCATGCCGGTGTAATGCATGGCGCTGATGCCGGCGCCCATGATCAACGCGCCGAAAGCCAGTTGCCACGCCGGCAATTGCGGTTGACTGACCAACCACAGGGCAAAGCCGCAGGACAGGATGGCAGTCAGCAGGGACAAGGCGGTGATCGACACATCGTAGCCAAGCTCCACCGGCAAGGTGAACGCCAGCATGCCGATAAAATGCATGGACCAGACCCCGACGCCCATTGCCAGGGAACCGCCGGCCATCCACCAATGCGCCGCGCGCCCCTGGGTGGTCGCGATGCGGCCGGTCATGTCCAGCGCGGTGTAGGACGCCAGTACCGCAACAAACAGGGAAATTGAAACAAGGGCCGGAGAGTAACTGCCGATGAGCATGGTTTTTTCTCGTGACTGGAAAGCCGAACTGCTTCCATGCCCGGTTGAAAGGCGGCGATTGTACTCAATTGTGGTACGGCCGTACCGACCAAATATCAAAAAGCCATCAACCCTGGAATATTTGCGACGAAGGACATCTTGTTGCGTTCTACTAAGCTGTGGAGGCCATTTTTCAGGAGACCCATTCATGACTGCCCCAACCACCGCGTTAGTGGTAATAGACGTTCAGAACGACTTCATCCCCGGAGGCCAATTGGCCGTACCGGGGGGTGACGAAATCGTGCCATTGATCAACCGCCTGGGTGGTTCATTCAGGCAGGTCATCCTGGCCCAGGACTGGCATCCGGCCGGGCACGCTTCGTTTGCCTCCAGCCATCCGGACAAGCAACCGTTCGACCTCATTCAACTGCCCTATGGCGAACAGAAACTGTGGCCCGACCACTGCATACAAGGCACCCAAGGCGCCGCGCTGCACCCGGCCCTGGACCTGCCGCACGCGCAACTGATCATTCGTAAGGGTTGCAACCCGGACATCGACAGCTATTCGGCCTTCATGGAAGCCGACCGCCAGACACCCACCGGTTTGACGGGCTACCTCAAGGAGCGCGGCATCGACACGGTGTACATGGTGGGGCTGGCGCTGGATTTCTGCGTGATGTTCTCGGCGCTGGATGCCCGGGCGGCGGGGTTCAATGCGTTTGTGGTGCTCGACGCCTGTCGGGGCATTGATATCGACGGCTCGATGGAGGCGGCAATCCGGCGGATGCAGCAAGCGGGTGTGGCGCTGATTGAATCGAGCGCAATAAACGCCTGACCCCTCCCCCAGCCTCACCGCGTTGGCAACCACAAGCGCAATCGCGCCCCACCCAGCGGCGAAGCTTGCGCCGTCAGCGTACCGCCCTGGGCTTGCAGGGCGCGACGGCTGATGGCCAGGCCCAGGCCAAAACCACCCGTGGCGCGGTCGCGGCTGCGGTCCAAGCGATAGAACGGTTCGAACACACGCTCGCGCTCGCTGTCAGGAATACCGATACCGTCGTCGTCGACCCAGATCTCGCAACCCTGGACGCCGACCAGCACGCCGACCTGGATCCGCTTTTCGCAATAACGCATGGCGTTGCGTAACAGATTCTGCAACGCCCGGGCCGTCAGGCGCGGGTCCAGCACGAAACGCTCCAGCGTGCCGTGCAGCAGCACATCGATCACCACATCCGGCGCCGCCAGGTCCTCGTCAACACTGCCCAGGATACTGTCGATGAACTCGTCCAGCGCCACCTCCACGCGTTCGGGCAGAAGCTCGGGGTTCTGCAGACGGCTGTAAGACAGCAACTCCAGCACCAACTCATCCAGCTCGCGGATGTGCGCCACCAACCCTTGCAGCCGTTCGCGACTGGCCGGCGGCAGGTCATCGGACAGCGCCAGGGCCAGGCCGAAATCGAGGCGGGTCAATGGCGTGCGCAATTCATGGGACACCGCATTGAGCAGATCGCGCTGCTGGTTGAGCAAGCGCTCGATGTCGCCGGCCATTGTGTCGAACACGTGGGCCAGGCTGCCGATGTTCGAGCTGGAGCCAATCTGCGTACGTTCGCTCAAATGGCCTTTGCCGAAGCGTTCAGCCGTGCGTTTGAGCCGCTCCAGATCGCGCCAATGCGGCCGCAACCAAAGCAGCAGGCAAGCCAGCATCGTCGCACCGATCAACACGTTGATGCTCCAGTACAGCCAACTAACCTCGGTCGGGTCCGGGGGCACAATCATCTTGACCGCCGTGCGCTCATCCAGCGGCGCGGCCGCCAAGGTTCGCCAGGCCCATTCGCCCAGGCGCACCATGTTCTCGCCGCGCTTTAGACGCGCCTGCTCGTCGGTGCTGAAACCCTCATCCTCGATGGCCGCCAGTTCGATGCGCAGCGGCTCGAACTCCTTGTCCATCTGTGCCGCCAGTGCTGGCCACTGTTCGCTGGGCACGTTATGGAACTGCCTGACCATCAAGGTTTGCAGGCCACGGGAGTAATCGAGGTTGTAGTTCAGGAAGCGCTCATGAAACAGCCGGACCACCAACTCCGGCATCAGATAGATCGCGGCGCTGTAGGACACGATGGTGACCAGGTAAAGGCGAATCAGCAGCTTCCACATCGACTCAGCATTCCCACTCGGAACGGCTGAACAGATAACCCTTGCCCCACACGGTCTTGATCTTGCGGGCTTCGCCGGCGTTGTCGTCGAACTTGCGCCGCAGCTTGGAGATCGCCACGTCCACCGAGCGGTCGGTGCCGTTGAACTCGATGCCGCGCAGACGCTGCAGAATCTGGTCGCGGCTCAGCACCTCGCCGCAATGCCGGGCCAGTACCACCAGCAGGTTGTATTCGCCGCTGGACAGCTCCACCGCTTGCCCGCGCCAGGTCACGGTGCGTTCGGACAGGTCGATGCACAGGTTGCCCATGAGAATGCGATCGTTGACCGTTTGCGGCTCGGTAAGGCTGCTGCGGCGTAACAAGGTCCGAACACGTGCCAGCAGGACCCGGGGTTCACAGGGCTTGCTGACGTAGTCATCGGCGCCCATTTCCAGGCCCAACACCTGATCATGGCTGTCGTCCCGGGCGGTGAGCATCAGAATCGGCAGGGTCGCCGAATCGGCCCGCAACAAGCGGCAGACCTGCAAGCCGTCCAGCCCCGGCAGCATCAGATCGAGGATCACCAGGTCCGGCGGATCGACCCGCGCCCGTTCCCGCACATGATCGCCACGGCTGAGCACACTGACCCTGTAGCCGTTGCGTTCCAGGTAACTGGCGATCAGTTCGGAGAGGGCGGTGTCGTCTTCGACCAGGAGGATGTTGGGCATGGGTGTTTCCAGAAAAGTGCTGTGGCGCCTGGTTGGGCCTCATCGCGAGCAAGCTCGCTCCCACAAGGGTCTTCGGTACAACACAAAACCACTGTGGGAGCGAGCTTGCTCGCGATGGCGATGTCACAGGCGCAGAGAATCTCAAGCTGCCAAGGATATACGCCCTCACCCACCTACGAGCAAACCCCTTACACAATTTCACACAGCCGCTACAAAGCTTTACCGGTGCAGCCCGTCATCCCTGCACTTTCATAAGCCAGCGTCGCTGTAAACTGTCAAACCTGACAGTTTACAGCGAGCCGGTATCGCGCTCAGATGGCAGGACCCATAGTCAGATAATGCTCTGCACTGTCGGTACAGCCTTGCGATATTCCAATGGAGACCATGACCATGAGCACAGCACAAAAACTGTCAGTCAATACGGTTCGACAATCCCTCTTCAGCAATGAATTCGCAGCATCCATTGATCAACGTCCCCCGGTACCGTTCAGAGCATCCTTTTCCCGCGTGAGCTACCCCCAGTTGGGTGACTGCCTGACCATAACGGCGACGCTTCGAGATGCAGTCGACAACCACATCAAGACCATCAGGATCATTTTCATCGAGGATCCTGTCGATAACACTCCACAACGTGCCAAGGACGTGAGGGTCTTCTACGGTGATACCGCGGAGAGCCCGCCGTCAGAGTATTCAACATCTGAACCTTTGACGTCCCTGAATTTTGATTCGCAAAACCTTTCTATCAGCGGCACCATAGATGCACGTGTAGACGACGGATTGGTAAATCCGAAAGCCCATGACCTGATGATGAATTTCAGGCTGGTTGCAGAGCCTGGGTCCCGACGCACTTGAGCCCGATAAGCGCCGCAATAAAAAAGCTCCGGACTTTCGATCCGGAGCTTTTTTATTGGACGACCAAGCGCGAATCGGCGCATTGTCAGAAGTTGAAACTAAGACCCGCGCTGACGTTGTAATCCTGCTTGACGGTCTTGCTTTGGCTTGAGCCGGCCTCGGCGAAAACCTGAAGTCCGTGGGGCAATGCCCAATTGATTCCACCCGCCAGCTCCAGGCTGGTGGCGGAGCTATCGTTGTTGAACGAACTGTCGTTGACGCCCACCTGGTTGCGCTTGATAAGCTCCTGGCCAACGGCAACGCGCACCCGCGGCTGCAACTTGTGGCCGTTGCCCAGATCGATCTCGCTGCCCAGGTAAGCACCACCCTTGACGACCAGCGACCGGGTCAGCTCGCTATCGACTTCAAGGCCATTGTCCAGCTTGTAATGTTCACCGGATACCACCGCAGCGGCGACCTGAGCAAAAGGTCCCCAGAAGAACCCGCTGCCCAATTGGTCTTGCAGACCCACCTCCAGCGAACCGCTCAAACCGTAGGTGTCATAAGACCCCTTGGTTTTCACGCCATCACTCATGCGCACGTCCAGGCTGTTGTCGAATCGATTGATCTTGGTGACCGCGTCAACATAGAAGCCCGATTGAGGATCGAATTTCGTCAAGTAGGCCCCGACGGAATAGCTGTCCACCGAACCCGAACTGCCATGCTTGAGATCCAGGTTCGAGCGGCTGTACCCCACCATGCCGCCGACCAGCCAATCGCTGTCGCCCAGCGCTGCATCGGCACCGATCACCAGCCCCTGCTGGGTCTGGCTGTAGCCACCGGCGTAGGCATTCTGCACGCTGTAGCGATTATTGTAGGTACGGGTCCAGAGGCCGGGCTTGGCACCGGTCAACCGGCGGTCCCCCATACGCGAATTCAGCAACGTGCTTTCCGCATAAATAATGGTGGGCGCGGTATTGGCGATCGCCAGCACCGAACGAGTACTGGTGCTCGGCCCGTCGTCAGGGCGCAGATACCAGCCATTGCCTTCCTGGACCAGTTGGTAAGTCAGGGCGCCGACATCGACAGCCCCATTGTTCAGCGCCAACTGTCCGTTACCTGCACCGAATTCAGCAATGTGTATCAAATCACCGGCCGCCCTGTTCCCAGTGGCACTGACTGACACGACATGCTCACCCGACGCGCTTTCGGCATTGAGAAAATCCGTTTCACCGGTGACAAAATCGGTGTACATGTTGAAAGAACCGTTACCTGAGAGCTCGCGGACATTCAGCGTGTAGAACGTTGGCCCCGGCGCAAAATCCACCCGGCCACCGTCCAGCGACAGATTGTTCACGTTATTGCTGCCGGTCAGGGTCCAGGTCGCTTGCCCCCTGATCGCAAGGTCGGCTGTACCCTCCACGCCGCCGGTAAATTGGGAGCTGTTATCGAGCACCACATCAGTGGTGTGCCCGGCATCGCCTTTGATGGTGCCGATGAAGGCACTCTGATTATCGAGACTGACTCGCGCTACGTTTTGCAGATCACCGGTCAGCGAGGCCTGGTTGTTCAGTGAAGCGTTCACATTGCTGCCGGCCTCGACCACCACATTGCCCTGCAACAGGCTATTGTCGACGCTGAAGTCGACGTTCGTACCGTCCGTCACTTCCAGGATCGTGCCGTTGCCACCGATAAGCGTCGAACCGTTCGATACTTCAACCACGAACGCTCCCAACGGGATGGCACCCACATTCGCCAAAATCGCCGAGCCCGTCTTGCCTTCGACGCTGGAGTTGTTCAGCACCAGTTTGCTGATCTGTTCGTCGGTACCGTCCAACTCGAACGTCACGCCATTCAGCCCGCCGATGATTTTGGACTGGTTATTGAGCGCCACCTGCCCTCCTGCGATCCGTACACCGAAGCTGGAACTGTCGGTGCCTTCAATGGTGCTGTTATTCAAGTTCAGGGTGCTATAGGAGGTGGCCACCGCGCCCCCCAAAACGCCACTCACGGTGCTGTTCAACAAAGCCACGTTGGAGCCGGTCGACGTGTCGATATCGCGCACCGCCGCAAGCCCGTAATCGAGCCCGGATATCGTGCTGCCGCTGACGTTGGCGTCACTGTTGGTCAGCGAAACCGTAATGGCCCCGCTTGCCCCCGTCACCGTGGCACCGGTCAGGTTCAAGGTCGCCCCATCCGTTGCACTGATCTGCTGGGTCGTACCAGTGTTGACGTTCAAGGTGCCGGCCTGGACGTCGATGTCCAACGTATCGGCGCCATTGACGTTGAGGGTGGCATCCGCGGCGATGCGCCAGCTCTCCACGGTCGGCGAGGGCGAGATGGTTTCCGTCTCCCCGGGGTTCAAGTCTCGCCCCTGTGCATAAGGGATGACAAAAGCGAGCGCCAGGACCGATGGATATCTCCATCTGCCACAATGAACTTTCGATAGAGAAAACTGAGCTGATTGCATATGAACTACTCTAAAAACGATATTTGGAACTGGTTGGCTCGCTGATCTTTACCCGATCACATTCGAGAAGAGGCGCCAGACTACTGAGGAAGCCCAAAATTCAATGTAGGATTATTCTGAAAACAGCTCAGACAATTCCGTTGCAAAAGTAAGATAAGTCGCATCCCTTCACAGCAATTCAACAGAGCACTGCTGCGAAGGGAGACATCAAGCTAGATCTCTACTCAAGTCTGTTCGCAATATTCATTATATGAATTGACAAGATTGACCACTATCTCAAACTTGTCAGAGGGATAATCAACTCCATTAATCTTCACCTCGTACCAAATCCTCCAATAACCAAGATAGGGGCCTGTTCCTCCCGAAGTAGGAGGAGGCTCAGGAATATCGCGGATATAGGGATCATACGGTTGGATGGTCATGGTAAACCCGGCCGTTGGCTCTGGGTCGACAATCGTGTGAGGTGTAGTCGAAGTAAAAGCGGTGCCTGGTGCTACCTGAGTGTAACCCGCATCCCTGTATCCTTGCGCACGCAGGGTAACTTCCCGTCCCACTTGAAGGTGCACAGGGTTTCCCTCGATGTTGACTACCGCGCTCCACGTGGTCTGGTCCAGGTCATCGCACAGTAGCACGCCTGGGTTGTCCGTGGTTATTGAAGGAGGATCCAAGTCAACGACCATTGCATTGTTGGTCACCGTTTGGATGAGTGACGGATTTTCATTGACTCCGCCGATGTCCGAAACGAAATATTGAAGGTTATGAGGACCGATTCCGGCGTCGTTGATAACGTTCCAAGGCAGAATAATCGTTGCCTCTGTATCGTTATCATTCAGGAAAGCAACATCATCCAGTTCCACACCTGCGTACTCAGCCCTAATCATCTGCCCCTGTTTTACGGGCTTATTAGCATCTGCCCACAAGTCAATGGTGATTGTCTGGTTGTCACCATAATCTGCAATCTCAATGATGTTATCCACTGCCGTGCTTGTAACATTAGGTGCATCCAGTTCATCATTGGGTTGACCCGGATCAGTGGGGTCAGTCGGACCGGCGACATAGAGATTCGAAGAAATATCTACAGATGAGACAGACAGAGTCTCTGTCCCGCGCAACAAAGTAGCTTCAACGCTGACTGGAACGTTGCCTTCGGTTGTAAGCCCGCCCGAATAGTAATCATCGAAAACAGTAGCAAAAGGCACAGGGAAAACCAGTTTGGTAAGGCTACCGAAAGCCTTAGTATCTACCGGTGTATTATTCCACGTAAGTTTAATCTCATCTGTATCGTCTATGTGCTCAACCCTTTCCACCTCGACTGTAACGCCACCGGGCTCTGCACAATCTTTCAAATCGATAAGATGATCGGTCTGAGCCAAAGGAACAATGGGATCTTCGAGCACCGGCGCTGGTGCAAAAACAATTTTCAAGGGTTGAGCGTCTGATAAATTACTCTTGTTCCCGACAGCATCAACATGCTGATAAAAAAGAAAGTTGGTGCCAGGTGGCAGACTACGCAAAGTCGCCCCTGGCACTTGAAATACACCAGTTTGCGGTAACGTATAAGGGGGAGGATTAACAGGCTCATCCCCATTAGCTTCCGAAAAAAGCTTGCTGATATATAAGTAACATATATCCCCCGTTTCCCAACCCTGAGTGCCAACCGTAACTTCCATGACACCGCTGGGGAGGTTGCCGACGTAGGTGTCATCGATGATGTAGGACGATGGAATAGCAGGATTGGCACGGGCCATCGGCGGCCGACTCTTTGGTCCGTCAGGGTCCGCTTGGTAGTGGGCCCGTCGGTCAATTACAATTTCTTTCGGATCTGAAGTCCAGGTATTCCCCAAGGGATACCTCACCCGGTATCGAACCCACCATTCAGAAGGCGTGCCGGCCGGATTGTAATCAGTCAAATTTTCTGTCGGAATACCCGCTATATATTCTGGAGGACGTGCACCGATATCAGTGCCGGCGTCAAACTCATCTACCGTCACCCAAGACGTAGAGATTTCCGTTTGTGCGATTTGAACGGTGACACGATCATCGGGGTGTTGGTTTTCCCAGAGCTTAAGCGTAACCGGCAATTTCTGGCCAGGCAGCAGTTTATCAACATACACGCGCCTGTCGGTGTCACTGACAATAACGCCAGGAAACTCTGGAGGAAGTCCCGCCAGAGGTCCTGATGCTGCACGAGCACTGCGCACACGTTGCCGGTCGATTTCCGCTATTTCCTGTTTCACGTTCATCTCATGCTCTCCACAATAATATCCAGATCCAAATTCACACTATCGAAATCCCCCTACCGCAAAGACTGTTTTAACGGGTAAAAAAGCAGTTGATTATTGATCTGAGTGACGAGTGTTCATCAGGGCCCACAAGGTCCAGTCTCGCCGGGCAGATACCGATCGACTTTCACCCGCTTCAACTCGGATTCGCCGATAAACACCCCAGCACTACGGATCTTGTACTGAGCCATCCCACAGCCATAGATCAGGGGTTCAAGATGATTGACCCAAGGAATGGGTGGCAATACAAACCCGTCCGGATTCTCTGCTTCCGCCTTGGTGAGTTCATGGGTAAAGACACCTTCAGTGCCGTCAATATAACTCTCGGGCGTGGGATTCAACGTGCGGTAGGCGCGCCAGGTGAGTACACATTCATCCCCTTCCAGGAACCCCTGATACGGAATTCTTATAAAGACCCCATCCCAAATGGGAGGGGTTGTGCCGCAGTTCAAATACCCATTTGTTGTATACAAAAAATCGACATCTTCCAATCTAGGCAGGGGAATGACACTGTGATCGATAAATAACTCTGTATCTAACGAGGTAAACCAATTGCCGATAGGCTGTATCGGTCTAGCTCGGTAAGAGAGATAAGCCACACCGTCTCCGGCCCATAAATGGACGGGTAATGGAATCACGAACTCAGTTTCCATGATCGGACCTGGCTTATTTTGATCATAGACAGTGGTCGTCGTACCGTCTCGCCGCCAATAAACCACCAACCTATCAACTTTGCCGATTTGATCGGCATAAATAGGCCATAATGGAACCCGAGCCTGCCCGCCATTCATTAGAATCGAGGCCGGAACTTGTCCACTGGGAGGGACATCATCTACCGGCGGCCCCTCGGGCGCCAGGGTGTCTGGCCCTGCCTCCCCATTACCGGATGTCGACATGACGTCCTCCTACTTAATTGGCTCTTGTAGCGGGCGTGCCGTGTTGAATTAAGTAGATACTCGTTATCCGACCTTGCCTACTGTCAGAACTTACAGGTCAATCGACCGTTTATCGGGTTTTAGTGTTTGAATGAAACAAGACAAGGCGCCCCATACAGACGGAGTGGTATCAGTCTTTATCTGCACCCGCGCAACGATAAGCCCGTAGTCAGGTATGGCGGACGCACATTAACTGCGCGGCACACAAGGCCATCCGCTGACAGGCCTGCGTCAGTTTCTGCTGATCAACCACCAACCCGATGCGTATGTGCCCCGCGGCACTGGGCCCGAACGCCTCGCCCGCCAGCACCGACACGCCATGGCCGTCGAGCAGGCGCTCGGCGAATGCCTGGGCGCCCAGGCCGGTGCCACGCACATCGACCATCACGAACATGCCGCCATCGGGCCGCACGGGTTTCAGGCCCGGACAGCCCTCAAGCGCGGCGCACACCAGATCCCGACGCTGGCGATACTCCTGGTGCATCTGCGCCACTTCTGGCAAGTCCCGCTCCAGCGCCACCTGGGCCGCCCGCTGGACGAAATCCGGCAGGCCGAACAACATGCACAACGACAGGTTGGCCAGATGTTCAGCCAGAGGTTCGGGACCGATCACCCAGCCGATGCGCCAACCGGTCATGGCGTGGGATTTGGACAGGCTGTTGATCGTCGCGGTGCGCTCGGCCATGCCCGGCAGGCTGGCCGGGCTGATGTGTTCGCCTTCGTACAGCAGGTCGCTGTAGACCTCATCGCTGATCAGCCACAGATCATGTTCGATGCACAACTGCGCCAATGCTTGCCAGGTGGACAGCGGCAGGCTGGCGCCGGATGGGTTGTTCGGGCTGTTGAGTAGCATCGCCCGGGTACGGGGAGTGATCAGCCGGGCGACGTCGGCCGGGTCAACCCGAAAAGCGTTTTCCGGGCGCACCGCCACCGGCAGCACTTTCGCTCCGCAGGCACCAAATACGGCTTCGTAGGTGACATACATCGGTTCGGCGATGATCACTTCATCACCGGGGTTGAGCAGACATTGCGCAACCGCATAGACCCCACACTGCGCCCCCGGCAACACGGTGACATGCTCGGCGCCTACCGGCTGGCCACAACGTTGGCGATGGCGCCGGGCAATGCTGGCACGCAGGGTGTGCAAGCCGCGCACGTCCGAATAATGCGTGTCTCCGGCGCGCAGGCTGGTCACAGCGGCGTCGATGATGGCGCGAGGGGTGTCGAAATCCGGGTCGCCCACCGATAACAGCAATACATCCATGCCCTGCTCGCGCATGGCCAACGCTCGGTCGTGGATCTGCCACGCGGCGGCGCCGTCGCCGGTGATGCGGCGGGTCAAATCTGAAAAGCGCATGTACCACTCCTGTTTTGCGCGAAGTCCAGCCTCAACCCTATCTCAAATTCAACGCCGTGGGAGCAAAGCTTGCTCGCGATATGGGCGACTCGATTCCTGGGAGACCGCAGCGCCTGTATCGCGGGCAAGCCTTGCTCCCACAGGTCTATCGGGCGGCCACTCGCCAAAGCCGGGCGATGTCCCGGGCTCGTTCAGTCAGCAGGCGTGGCGCGTCGCCACAGGCCTCTTGCAGGGTCATCGGCCCGCTGACCAGGGCAAAGGCTGCTTCGATGCCGTGCTCATACAGCGCCTGATAACCCTCCCCCAGCGTGCCGGCGATGACCACCACGGGTACGCCATGCTGGCGGGCGATGCGCGCCACGCCAAAGGGGGTCTTGCCGCGCAAGGTCTGGGCGTCGAAACGGCCCTCGCCGGTGATCACCAGGTCAGCGTCGTTGATCGCATCGGCCAACCCGGTCAACTGGGCGACGACGTCCACGCCGGTGCGAAAGTGCGCGCCCAGAAACGCCTTGGCGGCGAACCCCAGCCCTCCGGCGGCGCCGCTGCCCGGTTCGTCGCGTACCTCCTTGTTCAACGCCTGGGCACAGTGTCCAGCGAAATGCCCCAACGCCTGATCCAGTTGCTGTACCTGCTCAGGGGATGCCCCTTTCTGCGGGCCGAAAATCGCTGAAGCGCCGTGAGGTCCGCACAACGGGTTATCGACATCGGCGGCAATCTCGAAATTTACCTGAGCCAGGCGCGGGTCCATCTTGCTCAAGTCGATGCGGGCCAGTTCGGCCAAAGCCAGGCCGCCCGGTGGAAGCGGTCGGTTGTGTTGATCCAGCAGCGCCACGCCCAGGGCCTGCATCGCGCCGGCACCGCCGTCGTTGGTGGCGCTGCCGCCGATGGCCAGGATCACGCGCCCGGCGCCTTCGTCCAGGGCGGCGCGAATCAGCTCGCCGGTGCCGTAGGTGCTGCTGGAACAGGCATCACGTTGCCCAGGAGGTACCAGCTGCAAGCCGCTGGCCTCGGCCATTTCAATGATCGCGGTGCGGCTGTCGGGCAACCAGCCCCAACGCGCTTCGACGCTGGCCCCCAACGGACCTTTCACCCAACTGCGCCGCCACTGCCCGTTGCAGGCCGCCAGCACCGACTCCACCGTGCCCTCCCCGCCGTCGGCCATCGGGCACTTGACCAACTGTGCATCCGGCCAGACCTGGGCCAGGCCTTGGGCGACAGCATCGGCAACGCCCTGGGCGCTCAGGCTGTCCTTGAACGAGTCGGGGGCGATGACTATTTTCATACTTATTCTCCGGTTCCAGTGCACGGCACGGCATGCCAGTTGAGCGCAGTTGTTCAAGTTCACGCAATCGGGTTGCCATCGACACGGTTGTCGAGGCTGATGGCATCATCGCGAGCAGGCTCGCTCCCACAGGGATCCGGGCTAGCTGAAACCTGTGGCCCAGGCAGATCAGTGTGGGAGCGAGCCTGCTCGCGATAGCGGTCAGCCTGTCAAATCTCTATCGCGTGCGTGGGTTGTTGTCGGGAGTGTAAGGGGTCGAGTGTGGCCTGCGATCTTTTCGTTTGCCACGCCCGGTTGTTCTGGGGTTTGATTGGGCCTTTCCCATCGATAAAAGGACCTTGTCATGAGCTACCGCACGCTAGGCCATTCCGGGTTGCAAGTCTCGACATTGACTCTGGGCACCATGATGTTCGGCGAACAGACCAGCACCGAGGATTCGCTGCGGATCATCGACAAGGCCTGGGACCAGGGCATCAATTTCATCGACACCGCAGACGTCTACACCAACGGTCGTTCCGAAGAGATCGTCGGCGAGGCGATTGCCAGTCACCGTCATGAATGGGTGCTGGCCACCAAGGTCGGCTTCGGCCCACCAGATGGTGTCCCCAACCGCAGCGGCCTGAGTCGCAAGCACATTTTCAATGGCATCGAGGCCAGCCTGACGCGCCTGGGCACCGATTACCTGGACATCTATTACCTGCACCGCGAAGACCACAACACCCCGCTTGAGGTCACGGTGTCGGCCATCGGTGACTTGATTCGTCAGGGCAAGATCCGCTACTGGGGCCTGTCGAACTACCGTGGCTGGCGTATCGCCGAGGTGATTCGAATCGCCGACCGCCTGGGCATCGACCGGCCGGTGATCAGCCAACCGCTGTACAACATCGTCAATCGCCAGGCCGAAACCGAGCAGATCACCGCCGCGCAGAACTATGGCCTCGGCGTGGTGCCTTTCAGCCCCCTCGCCCGCGGGGTGCTCAGTGGCAAGTACGCACCGGACGTGGCACCGGACGCCAACAGTCGCGCCGGTCGCCAGGACAAACGCATCCTGGAAACCGAATGGCGGGTCGAGTCCCTGCGCATCGCCCAACAGATCCAGCAATACACCCAGGAACGCGGCGTGGGCATTGTCGAGTTCGCCATTGCCTGGGTGCTGAACAACCGCGCTGTCACCTCGGCGATCGTCGGACCGCGCACCGAGGAACAATGGGATGGCTACACCAAGGCGCAGTCGGTGACGATCACGGCCGAAGATGAAGCCTTCATCGATTCGCTGGTGACACCGGGGCATGCCTCGACGCCAGGCTTCAATGACGTGGGCCACTTCGTATCGGGGCGGGTGGCGCGTACGTCATAACTTCGTCGACTCCGACGAACACTGTGGGAGCATGGCTTGCCCGCGATGGCCGTGCTGCGGTTCAAGGGCTGAACCGCGTTATCGTTCATCACGGGCAAGCCTTGCTCCCACAGGCCATGCACCACAGATAAATTTTCCAGTCACAAGTCCGGGTGTCGATGATCGCCCTCATGAGAACCACTGTGTCCAAAGGCATCGTTCTATCGGTCTCGGCCTCTGTGCTGTTCGCCGTCATGTATTACTACACCTCCCTGCTCTCGCCGCTGACCGGCGTGGAAATCTTCGGTTGGCGCATGCTGCTGACGATGCCCTGCATGACGGTGTTCATGCTGGTGGCAAAGGAGTGGAACCTGGTAACGGCGCTCGGTCGGCGCCTGATCGCCGCGCCGCGTCTGTTGCTCGGTGCCATGGCGTCTTCGGCGTTGATGGGCGCGCAGTTATGGCTGTTCATGTGGGCGCCCCTCAACGGCTACAGCCTGGACGTGTCGCTGGGGTATTTTTTGTTGCCGCTGTCGATGGTTCTGACCGGGCGCCTCGTCTATGGCGAGCGCCTGTCCTACCTGCAGAAAATCGCCGTGTTCTTCGCCACCCTCGGCGTGGTCAACGAGTTGTACCAGGTGGGTGGGTTTTCCTGGGCGACACTGCTGGTGGTGGTGGGTTATCCGATCTACTTCATCCTGCGCAAACGCCTGGGGACTGACAACCTGGGCGGGCTGTGGCTGGACATGACTCTGATGCTGCCGTTGGCGCTCTGGTTCGTACAAAGCGGGGAGCAGGGTTTCGCTGTTTTCGACCAGTACCCTTGGCTGTCGCTGCTGATCCCGTTGCTCGGGGTGATCAGTGCTTCGGCGCTGGTGGCCTACATCGTTGCCAGCCGGTTGCTGCCGTTCAGCCTGTTCGGGCTGTTGAGCTATGTCGAACCGGTGTTGCTGCTGGGCGTTGCCCTGCTGCTGGGAGAAAGCATCCAGGCCAGTGAATGGCTGACCTACATTCCCATCTGGCTGGCCGTGGCAGTGCTGGTGTTCGAAGGGTTCAAGCACCTGATGCGCCAGCGACGCCGGACCTGAACTTACACGGACCTTGTGGGAGCGAGCCTGCTCGCGATATCGGCGGCACATTCAACATTGATGTATCTGACAGGTCGCGATCGCGAGCAGGCTCGCTCCCACATTGAGATCTGCTGGCCAATAAAAAACCCGTACGGCAGTTACGCCGCACGGGTTGTCTGTTGCCTCAGCCGTCACTCAGTAGCCAACACACCACGCCGCACCTGGTCACGCTCGATGGACTCGAACAACGCCTTGAAGTTGCCTTCGCCGAAGCCATCGTCGCCCTTGCGCTGGATGAATTCGAAGAACACCGGCCCCATCAGGGTTTCCGAGAAAATCTGCAACAGCAGACGCTTGTCGCCCTGTTCGGAAGCGCCGTCCAGCAAAATGCCCCGCGCTTGCAGTTCATCCACCGGCTCGCCGTGGTTCGGCAGACGGCCTTCGAGCATTTCGTAGTAGGTGTCTGGCGGCGCGGTCATGAAGCGCATGCCGATGCTTTTGAGCTGGTCCCAGGTCTTGATCAGGTCGTCGGTCAGGAAGGCCACGTGCTGGATGCCTTCACCGTTGAACTGCATCAGAAACTCTTCGATCTGCCCGGCGCCCTTGGACGATTCCTCGTTCAGCGGGATGCGGATCATGCCATCCGGGGCGGTCATGGCCTTGGAGGTCAGGCCGGTGTATTCGCCCTTGATGTCGAAGTAACGGATCTCGCGGAAGTTGAACAGCTTCTCGTAGAAGCCGGCCCAATAGGCCATGCGCCCGCGATATACGTTGTGGGTCAGGTGGTCGATGATTTTCAGGCCCGCGCCCACCGGGTTGCGGTCAACGCCTTCGAGGAACACGAAGTCGATGTCGTAGATGGAGCTGCCTTCACCAAAACGGTCGATCAGGTACAGCGGCGCGCCGCCGATGCCTTTGATTGCCGGCAGGTTCAGCTCCATCGGACCGGTTTCGATGTGAATCGGCTGGGCGCCGAGTTCCAGGGCGCGCTTGTAGGCCTGTTGCGAATCCTTGACCCGGAATGCCATGCCGCACACCGACGGCCCATGTTCGGCGGCGAAGTACGAGGCCACGCTGTGGGGCTCGTTGTTGAGGATCAGGTTGATCGCGCCCTGGCGATACAGGTGCACGTCCTTGGAGCGGTGGCTGGCCACTTTGGTGAAGCCCATGATCTCGAAGATCGGCTCCAGGGTATTGGGTGTGGGGGATGCGAATTCGATGAATTCAAAGCCCATCAGGCCCATCGGGTTTTCGTATAGATCTGCCATGTTGGCGCCTCATCATGCTTATCAATTAACGGAGCGTTAGTTGCCGGCCATGCTGAGGGCACGCGGTGGCGCGCAGGAAATGCCGCGAACGGTGCGGGCGAGGAAATCGCCGTAGATCAGTTGAAACCCGAATATCTTCATTGTCGACCCAAGGCTCTTGCGGGCGAGGCTTCTGCTGCCAGAAGACGTTTATTCTTATATGCGTAACTCGATTCTACACAGCGTAACCATGTTTGTCCGCCTTCGGTATCAAATCGTCTTTTGCGGCGACCGCGCAAGGGGTTTGTTGCACAGGAAAATCCCCGTCAGGATCAGCCCCGCACCTACACCCATCAAGACGGTGAGCCGTTCGTCCAACAGCAGCGCCCCGAACAGCACAGCGGTCAACGGGTTGAGTGCGATGAACACGCCGGAACGGGTCGCGCCAATCCGACGGATGCCGTCGTACCAGGCAATATAGGCCAACGCCGACCCCAGCACGCCCAAGTACAGCAGGCTCAGCCATTGCCGAATGTCCAGCCCGCGCAATGCTTCAACGCGAACGTCGCCTGCGACCGCGCAAGCTAGCCACAACATCAAGGTGCCCAGGAGAATCGACCAGGTCACGGTTTGCAAAGGCCCGAGGCTTTCATTCAGTTTTTTGGAAAACAAGGAATAGACGCCCCAGCCCAGCACGCAGCCAAAAATCAGCAGATCGCCCAGCCAGCCCTGCCCTGCACTCTGTAGCAAGGACGGATCGCGACTGACGATCACCAGCCCCGCCCCGCCGATACACAGCACGATGCCCGCAACTTTCGCCCGGCTCAGCCGTTCCTTGAACAGCCACCAGGACGCCAGCCCTATCACCGCCGGATTCAAGGCCACGATCAACGAGGCCCGCGACGCATTGATGTACTGCAAGCCATAGAAGAAACACAGGTTGTAGAAAAAGATCCCGAAGAACCCCAGCGCCGCCAATTGCAGCCCTTGTTTCAGGCTGGGCCTGGCCAGCGGGATCCCGGCCAGGCCGAGAAACAGCAACAGCGCGAGACTGGCCAGCAGAAACCGCAGGCTGGCGGCGAGCAGCGGTGCCAGGGCATCGGAAAGGATCCTGCCGGCGACGAAGGTGCCGCCCCAGATCATGGTGACCATGGCCAGTTTCAGGTAGACCGGCAGGTCCGAAGGGGTTGGAACGGATTGTTCGAGGGTTTTCATGGTTTCACCACATTGAAATAAAACGACTACCCGTGGCGAGGGAGCTTGCTCCCGCTGGGCTGCGAAGCGGCCCTTTTCTATGAGCGCTTCGCACTCAAGCGGGAGCAAGCTCCCTCGCCACAGGAAAGTGCGCTTGAGATACTCTATTGTTCGCCTCATGCTTGATCATCGTAAAATGAGCATTCACTCATGACCCTCACCCAACTCGAGATCTTCTCCCAGGTCGCCGAGCTACGCGGTTTCACCGCCGCGGCGACGCGGTTGGGCATCAGCCAGTCAGCGGTGTCCCACGCCATCAAATCGCTGGAGCAGGAGTTGGGCGTGGAGCTGTTCAGACGTCATCAGACCCTCATCGAACCCAGCGACATTGGCCGGCAGTTGCTGCTGCGCGCCCGGGCCATGCTCGGGCTGGCCAACACCTTGCGCCAGGAAGCCGCCGATGCGCGGGGCATGCGCCGAGGCACCCTGCGCATCGGCTCGTTCGGTCCGACTTCGTCGATGAAGTTGTTGCCCGCCATCTTGCGACGTTACCGGGCTCTGCATCCGGGGATCGAAGTGCACATCGACGAAGGGCCGGACCGGCAAGTCATCCAGTGGCTGGATGAACGGCGGATCGACGTCGGTTTCGTGGTGCTGCCCGAAGACCGTTTCGACACGTTCGCGCTGATGCAAGACCAGATGGTCGCCGTGCTGCCCACCGCCCATCCCCTCGCTGCCCAAGCCAGCCTGAGTCTCAAGGACCTGTGCAACGACCCGTTCGTGCTCACCGAGGCCGGTTCTTCTGAACTGGTTTCGCGCCTGTTCAACGCAGCCCGGCTCACACCGAACGTGCGCTATCGTTGTTCGCAGCTGCTCAGTACCCTGGATGTCGTCAGCCGCGGCGAGGCCGTGACCCTGGTGTCCGAAGGTTCGCTGCCGGGCGGCGACAACCCACGGTTCGTCACGCGGCCATTGTCGCCGCAGGTTCCGCGTCAGATAGGCCTGGCGGTACTGGACAGCCGACAGGCCTCGCCTGCCACCCTGGCATTTATCGAGCTGGCGAGGCAGTCAGTCTGATCACCGGCAACCGAATACACTATCGAAGCTGTTCCTCAAGCCCTCACAGGTTATGCAGATGCCATTGACCGCCACTCGTTTGCGCAAGCGGCCCCGTCGCAACCTGATCACGCTGCTCTGCGGCGTGCTGCCGATACTGTCAGGGCTGGGCATTCTGTACCTGCAGGCCGAACGGACACTGGAGCAACAGAGCCGACAGACCAGCGAAGAGTTGATCGGGCAGATCGAACTGATGCTCGACAACACCGCCCTGGCGGCGCGCGAACTGCTGCCTTTGGCCGGCCAGCCCTGCGAAGCGGTGAAACTGGCCTTGCGCGAACAGGTGACGCGTCGCCCATTCGTCCGTTCGACCAACCTGGTGTGGGACAACATCCTCTATTGCAGTTCGCTGTTTGGCGCCTTCGAGGAAACGGTTGATCCGAACGCCTACCATCAGGGCACCTTGTGGCTCATGAACGGCAACCCGATCACCCCCGACACCGCGCTGCTGATCTACCGGCTCAATGAAGGGCGGCAAGGGGCATTGGCAACGCTGGACGGTTATCACCTGGCCAATGTCTTGCGTCTGATCGGCGGCGAAACCCGGTTGTTGCTGCAAGTCGGGCCAAACTGGCTGACCGCGGACGGGAAGGTCCGAGCAGCGCCCCTGCCCGCGCTGCCGGTCGCCCGCAGCAACCTGACCTCATCGCGCTATGCCTTCAATGTTGAGGCCGGCTTCGATGAGGGGGAAATCTGGCGCTACATGGCCCGTGAGTATCCGCCGCTGTTCAGCCTGCTGATCTTCTTCGGTGTCATCGCCGGAACGCTCGGCCATTGGCTGCAAAAACGCGCCTCATCCCCCAGCCATGAGCTGCAACGCGCGCTTGAGGCCGGGGAGTTCGTGCCGTATCTGCAACCGGTCGTGCAGGGCGACAGCAAACGTTGGGCCGGGGTCGAAGTGCTGATGCGCTGGAACCATCCCAAGGAAGGCCTGGTGCGGCCGGACCTGTTCATTCCCTTTGCTGAACACAGCGGCTTGATCGTGCCGATGACCCGGACATTGATGCAGCAAACGATGCGCTTGCTATCGCCCTTGGTCCCGCAACTGGAAAGTCCTTTTCACGTCGGCATCAACATCACCGCTCGCCACTGTCAGAGTCTGGAACTGGTACAAGATTGCCGCGAGTTCCTGGAGGCCTTCCCACCGGGGGTCATTACCTTGGTGCTGGAACTGACCGAGCGCGAGCTGATCGAACCGACACCCACCACTCACCAGCTGTTCCAGCACCTGCGTGAACTGGGGGTGAAGATCGCAATCGACGACTTCGGCACCGGTCATTCCAGCCTGGGCTACTTGCGCCAGTTCAACGTGGACTTCCTGAAAATCGACCAGAGCTTTGTTGCCATGATCGGCGTCGATGCCCTGTCGCGGCACATCCTTGACAGCATCATCGAACTGTCGGGCAAGCTGGACTTGGGTATCGTTGCCGAGGGGGTCGAAACCGTTGAACAAAGCAACTATCTGGCCGCTCACGGGGTGAACTTTTTGCAGGGTTATCTATTTGGTCGCCCGATGAGTGGCGCGGATTTCATTGCGGCGGTGTCCGTCATTGAAAGCCCTGGTGCTACGTCCCTCCACGGACAACCACAGTCGGACTGATAAAATTCGCATTCCTTGTTACATAACGAAAAAGTTACGATTTACACCCGTGGGTTTCACTACTACAATTTTTTTACCTGTGGCTAATAGCAGGAGCGTCATTATCACCGAGTCGCTTCAAGGCACTTGGCTTATAGCTTTGTTTGCGGTTGGTATCAGCCAAATATTCTGATTGGAGTAACGATATTGTCCAGACTCGCTGAATTTCGTAGAGCAGAACAGGACCTTCAAGAGCGGCTCAAGCAGCTGGAAAAGCTGAAGAATGATGCCGGGCTCAAGAAAGAAATCGAATTCGAAGAGAAGCTCCAGGGACTGATGAAAACCTACGGCAAGAGCCTGCGCGACGTCATCGCGATTCTCGACCCGAACCCGGCCAAGGGGGGCCTGCCATCGACCAAGCCTGTCAAAACCCGCCGTGCGCGAGTGGTCAAGGTGTACCAGAACCCGCACACAGGTGAACTGATCGAAACCAAAGGCGGCAACCATCGAGGCCTGAAAGCCTGGAAAGAACAGTACGGTGCAAAAACCGTTGACGCCTGGTTGCGCAGCTGAGAAAGCTGGCCGAATGAAAAAAACCCTGAGCCTGCTCAGGGTTTTTTATGGGGCAGGATTTCTGGATTAAGTAGTTCTAATACCGAGGGCTTTATAGTTTCAGGCTATTTCGTACCGACTGTATTTCATCCTGGTTTTCTACAAACTCCTGAGCCTGCCCCGCATAGGACAGCACATTAGCCCTGCCCTCCTTTAGTGCAGCGACGAGTGTCTGAGATAACACGTGCCGACCGTTTTGCGTGATCGTGCAAGTGGTCTCGAGTGCGGCAACGTCGCCCAACATCGAAGAATGAATCTTATTACAGACACTTTGATAACCGCTCTGATAAAAGTCCTTTTGAATTGATTTGCGCATTTCCAGTAACACGCCTTGCAAGTTGACTTGATGACCCGGCTCGATGGGCGTCGTGGTCAGTTCCATGACCATCACCGCCGTGCCCGCTGAATCACTCTTTGTCGCCCGTTGCCGGGTCGTTCCCGGCGCTGCCGACGAGGTGCCAGCATCAGAGGGCAATGGTTCGATGACCCAGCCTGGGGGCCAGGCGACCTGCGGTTCGGCGGCCTGGACAGCGACATTTGCCATCGCGGCCAGCAGCAGGACAAACAGCGAAAGGAACGGTCGAATCATTGCATTGCACTCAAGGACGATTCGTAAAGTCTGAAGCCCGCCGCCCAGGCAAGCAATAGCCAGAGGCGTTTGGCGATGCCGCGCCCCTTGCGTATCATGGGTGCACCTGCAAGGAAGCCGTTTAGCGCAAGCCCAGGACCGTCGCAGCAAAGTTGCGATGCCGTTTGCCCCACTTATTTTCCGGAGGGCCCATGAGCCTGCACGAACTCAACACTTTCCCTGGCGTCACCGCCCAACCCGATACCGCCACGGCCAAATTCGTCTTCAACCACACCATGCTGCGGGTCAAGGACATCACCAAGTCCCTGGATTTCTACACTCGGGTGTTGGGTTTTTCCCTGGTGGAAAAACGCGATTTCCCGGAAGCCGAATTCAGCCTGTACTTCCTCGCCTTGGTGGACAAGAGCCAGATTCCGGCCGACGCTGCACAGCGCACCGAATGGATGAAATCCATCCCCGGCATCCTGGAGCTGACCCACAACCACGGCACCGAAAGCGACCCGGCGTTCGCCTACCACAACGGCAACACTGACCCACGCGGGTTCGGCCACATCTGCATCTCGGTCCCGGACATCGTCGCCGCTTGCGAGCGCTTCGAAGCGCTGGGCTGCGACTTCCAGAAGCGCCTGAACGACGGTCGCATGAAAAGCCTGGCGTTCATCAAAGACCCGGATGGCTACTGGGTTGAAATCATCCAGCCCGCGCCGCTGTAAGCGCCACCGTAGGGTGTGTGGGCAATAAAAATCCCACAGCCCCCTGTGGGAGCGAGCCTGCTCGCGATAGCGGCAGCGCATTCAACATTGACGTACCAGACAGTCTGCTATCGCGAGCAGGCTCGCTCCCACAAGGTAATGCGTGATCCAAAAAACAAAACCCCATGAGCACTGGGCCCATGGGGTTTTGTTTTTTTCGCTATCGGCTGTTTATGCCGGCGCGGAGGTACGGATCAGGTGGTCAAAGGCGCTCAACGAAGCCTTGGCCCCCTCGCCTACGGCGATCACGATCTGCTTGTACGGAACAGTTGTCACGTCACCGGCGGCGAACACACCCGGGATCGAGGTTTCACCGCGGGCATCGACAATGATCTCGCCCCGTGGCGACAGCTCGACGGTGCCTTTGAGCCAATCGGTGTTAGGCAACAGACCGATCTGCACGAAGATCCCCTCCAGCGCCACGTCCCGTACTTCACCGCTTGGGCGGTCTTTGTAGCGCAAGCCGTTGACCTTCTGACCATCGCCCGTCACTTCGGTGGTCTGGGCGTTGGTGATCACGGTCACGTTCGGCAGGCTGTGCAGTTTGCGCTGCAATACCGCGTCGGCACGCAATTGCACGTCGAACTCCAACAAAGTGACGTGGGCCACGATACCGGCCAGATCAATGGCCGCTTCCACGCCGGAGTTACCGCCGCCGATCACTGCCACGCGTTTGCCTTTGAACAGCGGGCCGTCGCAGTGCGGGCAGTACGCCACGCCCTTGTTGCGGTATTGCTGCTCGCCCGGCACGTTCATTTCGCGCCAGCGCGCACCGGTCGCCAGAATCACGGTCTTGGCCTTGAGGCTCGCACCACTGGCGAATTTGATTTCGTGCAGCGCGCCATCCTTGCCTGGCACCAATGCATCGGCGCGTTGCAGGTTCATGATGTCCACGTCGTACTGCTTGACGTGCTCTTCCAGGGCGACGGCCAATTTCGGCCCTTCGGTTTCCTGCACCGAGATGAAGTTCTCGATGGCCATGGTGTCGAGCACCTGACCGCCGAAGCGCTCAGCCGCGACACCGGTGCGGATGCCCTTGCGGGCCGCATAGATGGCCGCCGACGCGCCGGCTGGGCCACCGCCCACCACCAGCACATCAAAAGCCTGCTTGGCGCTGATCTTCTCAGCCTGGCGCTCGATACCACTGGTGTCGATCTTGGCGAGGATTTCTTCCAGGCCCATGCGGCCCTGGCCAAAGTTCACGCCATTGAGATAAACACTCGGCACGGCCATGATCTGGCGTTCGTCGACCTCGGCCTGGAACAGCGCGCCGTCGATGGCGACGTGGCGGATATTCGGGTTCAGCACCGCCATCAGGTTCAGCGCCTGGACCACGTCCGGGCAGTTCTGGCAGGACAGCGAGAAATAGGTCTCGAAGTTGAACTCGCCTTCAAGGGAGCGAATCTGTTCGATGACTTCGACACTGGCCTTGGAAGGATGACCGCCGACTTGCAGCAAGGCCAACACCAGCGAAGTGAATTCGTGGCCCATGGGGATACCGGCAAAACGCAAGCTGATATCGGCTCCTGGGCGATTCAACGAAAACGAAGGCTTACGCGCATCGGTGCCGTTGTCGAGCAAGGTAATCTGGTCACACAGACTGGCAACGTCTTTGAGTAACGCGAGCATTTCCTGGGATTTCGCACCGTCGTCGAGGGAGGCGACGATCTCGATCGGCTGGGTGACCCGTTCCAGGTATGACTTCAACTGAGCTTTAAGATTGGCGTCCAACATACGGGCGATTTCCATTTTTTGAATTTCAGAAAAAACAACGCCCGAGCGAATCTCGCCCGGGCGTTTTTTGGGGCGAAGCGGCTTGCTTGATTAAGAGCGGATCGCCCTCGGATGACTCACAGACTTAGATCTTGCCGACCAGGTCCAGGGACGGAGCCAGAGTGGCCTCGCCTTCTTTCCACTTGGCTGGGCAGACTTCGCCCGGGTGAGCAGCAACGTACTGAGCAGCCTTGACCTTGCGCAGCAGCTCGGAAGCGTCACGGCCTACACCACCGTCGTTGATTTCAACGATCTTGATCTGACCTTCAGGGTTGATCACGAAAGTACCGCGGTCAGCCAGGCCAACTTCTTCGATCAGCACGTCGAAGTTGCGGGAGATGACGTGGGTCGGGTCACCGATCATGGTGTACTGGATCTTGCCAATGGCTGGCGAGGTGTTGTGCCAGGCAGCGTGAGCAAAGTGAGTGTCGGTGGAGACGCTGTAGATTTCGACACCCAGCTTCTTGAATTCAGCGTAGTTGTCGGCCAGGTCTTCCAGCTCGGTTGGGCAAACGAAGGTGAAGTCGGCCGGGTAGAAGAACACCACGGACCACTTGCCTTTCAGATCGGCATCCGAAACCTGGACGAATTCGCCGTTTTTGAAAGCGGTAGCGTTGAACGGTTTAACTTGGCTGTTGATGATAGGCATCGATGACTCTCCGTCAGGGGTTGAAAAGTTGATGGGGTGAATCTTAACCACTCATCCCCCGGCAGGCTCATTGGCAAACCTGATGTGAATGATTGGTTTTGGCTATCAGCCGCTTAATAGATAGAAGAAAACCTAATATGGCGAGCGGGCTCGCTCGCCATAGGTGAGTCCCAAGGATCAGGACGCTACGGGAGTTCGCATCGTGACGAATTCCTCGGCGGCAGTCGGGTGTACGCCGATGGTCTCGTCGAAATCACGCTTGGTGGCGCCAGCCTTGAGCGCGATGGCAAGCCCCTGGACGATTTCCCCGGCATCCGGCCCGACCATGTGGCAGCCCAGCACTTTGTCCGTGCGGGCATCCACCACCAGCTTCATCAGCGTGCGCTCCTGGCAGTCGGTGAGGGTCAGTTTCATCGGGCGGAAGCGGCTTTCGAACACCTGGACTTCCTTCCCCTCCTCCCTGGCTTGCTCTTCAGTCAGGCCGACCGTGCCAATATTCGGCAAGCTGAACACAGCCGTGGGGATCATCCGGTAATCCACCAGGCGATATTGCTCGGGCTTGAACAGTCGCCGCGCCACCGCCATGCCCTCAGCCAGGGCGACGGGGGTGAGTTGTACGCGACCGATGACATCGCCGATGGCCAGGATCGACGGCTCGGCGGTCTCGTACTTTTCGTTGACTTTGACGAAGCCCTTCTCGTCCAGCGTGACGCCGGTGTGTTCAAGGCCGAGATTGTCGAGCATCGGCCGCCGGCCGGTGGCGTAGAACACGCAATCGGTGGCCAGTATGCGGCCATCCTTGAGCTCTACCTCCAGGCTGCCATCGTCCAGTTTTTCGATGCGTTTGATGTCCGCGTTGAATTGCAGATCCATGCCTCGACGGCTCAGTTCTTCGGCCAGATGCTTGCGTACGGCGCCATCAAAGCCGCGCAGGAACAGCTCACCGCGATACAGCAACGACGTCTGCGCGCCCATGCCATGGAAGATTCCGGCGAACTCCACGGCAATGTAGCCACCGCCCACCACGATGACGCGCTTGGGCAGTTCCTTGAGGAAAAACGCCTCGTTGGAGCTGATCGCGTGCTCACGGCCCGGAATGTCCGGTATCACCGGCCAGCCGCCCGTGGCGATCATGATGTGTTCGGCGGTGTAGCGCTGGCCGTTGATCTCGACCTCATGGGGCCCGGTGAGCCTGGCGTGGCCCTCGTGCAACACCACGCCGCTGTTGACCAGCAGGTTGCGGTATATCCCGTTGAGGCGATTGATTTCCCGATCCTTGTTGGCAATCAGCGTGGCCCAGTCGAAACTCGCTTCTCCCGTCGTCCAGCCATAGGCCGACGCTTGCTCGAGGTCCTCGGCATAATGCGCACCGTAGACCAGCAGTTTCTTCGGCACACATCCCACGTTCACGCAGGTACCGCCCAGGTAGCGGCTCTCCGCCACGGCCACCTTGGCCCCGAAACCGGCCGCGAACCGCGCAGCCCGCACACCGCCGGAACCGGCGCCAATCACATACAAGTCAAAATCGTAGGCCATTTTCTATCTCCTTCGGCAGGCCATCAGCATACCTGCTGTTTTCACGCGAGGCAGCGTTGCGATGGTTATGGGGGCGGGAAATGAAAAATCCAGGCGAGATGGGTAACACCGATCACTTGAGCCAGAACCTGTGGGAGCGAGCCTGCTCGCGATAGCGGTGGGTCAGTTTGTGGTGATGCTGGATGTGCCGGCGTCATCGCGAGCAGGCTCGCTCCCACAGGGGTTTTGTTGGAGTGAGAGCATTTTCCAGACAAAAAAAACGCCCCGAACCAGTCGGGGCGTTTTTCAAGGTGCGGCGCAGGCGATCAGTACGCCTTACCCGTCTTGTAGAAGTTCTCGAAGCAGAAGTTGGTCGCGTCGATGTAGCCTTCGGCGCCACCGCAGTCGAAACGCTTGCCTTTGAATTTGTAGGCCATGACGCAGCCGTTCTGGGCCTGCTTCATCAGGGCGTCGGTGATCTGGATTTCACCGCCCTTGCCTGGCTCGGTCTGTTCGATCAGGTCGAAGATGTCCGGGGTCAGGATGTAGCGACCGATGATCGCCAGGTTCGACGGTGCATCTTCAGGCTTTGGTTTTTCAACCATGCTGTGGACGCGGTAGATGTCGTCGCGGATCATTTCGCCGGCGATTACGCCGTACTTGTTGGTTTCCTGCGGATCGACTTCCTGGATAGCCACGATGGAGCAGCGGAACTGTTTGTACAGCTTGACCATCTGGGTCAACACGCCGTCGCCTTCGAGGTTGACGCACAGGTCGTCCGCCAGGACCACGGCGAAAGGTTCGTCACCAATCAGTGGGCGACCGGTCAGGATCGCGTGGCCCAGGCCTTTCATTTCGGTCTGGCGGGTGTAGGAGAACGAACATTCGTCCAGCAGTTTGCGGATGCCGACCAGGTACTTCTCTTTGTCGGTGCCCTTGATCTGGTTTTCCAGCTCGTAGCTGATGTCGAAATGGTCTTCCAGGGCGCGCTTGCCGCGGCCAGTGACGATGGAGATTTCCGTCAAGCCCGCAGCAAGGGCCTCTTCGACGCCGTACTGGATCAGTGGCTTGTTCACCACCGGCAGCATTTCTTTGGGCATGGCTTTAGTCGCTGGCAGGAAGCGAGTACCGTAACCGGCTGCTGGGAACAAGCATTTCTTGATCATATAAGTCCTTGAAAAGGCGGTGTGTACGAGTTTCGGCGCAGTCTAATCAGGCCATAGGCACCTTACAATGCCCAAGCTGGCCAACCGATGCCATCATAGAGAAATAAAAAATGGCGGATAGTTCAATCATCTTTCATTGCGATGGCCAGGCGGTCTCACTGTACGCTCATGGGCGCTGTTTGCGAGCATTTGACGTATCATGGCGCTCTTGATCCCGCCAATGAGGCAGTTAGATGTCGGCAACAAAAAACGCAAACGGTTATTCGGTCAGCCAGGACAAAGACGGTCAGTGGTGGATCATCAACTACCACGGTGAACAGGTCGCCGGCCCCTTGCCCAGCAAAGCGATGGCGGTGGAAGTGGCCGCCGTGTTTCAGGACGAGCGCGCTGCCCCGGCAACCAAAGAGCGTGAAACGGCTCCAGCGCGCAGCCCCCGTCGTAAAAAGTAACGAGACAAGCCTCAAGTAAATGTCGCCTGGACATGGAACGGGGCTTTGTTTATCTGTACCGAAATGGCCATTCGCTATAACCTCGCGCCAGCCCCTTCCTTCTCGATGACGATTCCATGAAAAAATTTCTGGCGCTGTTTGCAGTCCTGGCCCTGGCGGGCTGTGCCACAGCCGAAAAAACCTACCTGAACACCGGCGAACAAGGCCTGACCATCGATTGCTCGGGCGAAGCGAACTCCTGGGCCACCTGTTATGAAAAGGCTGACGCCTCCTGTGCCGGCACCGGCTACCGCATCGTGGGTACCGATGGCACGCCGCAAGCCAAGGAAAGCGACAAGACCCTGGGTGTGGATGTCGGCAACTTCACCAGCCGCAGCGTCCTGGTGGTGTGTAAATAAACCCGTGGTCTGACGCTCAGATGTGGATCTCGGCGAACTTGATCCCCAGGCCGCGGATGATCTCGATCAGGTCATCGAGGCGGCTGAAGGATTCAACTTCGTCCTGGTCGTCCACCAGAAAAAAGCTGCGTCCTGCGCTTTTCTTGAAAAAGACGATCCACTCCCCCGGGGTCGCCGGGTTCTGAATCACATGGGTGGCGCAGATAAGACCTTCTGCATGGCGCTCACGCACCTGCTCGCGCTTCATCGACTGACTCCATAAATGACAATGCCGCCAACGTCGACCGTGGCGGCATTTATTGTCGAGGGCAGCAGTTTATCCGATGCCCGGCCTGCTCGTCAGGCCGAGCCCGGGCTCAACCGGAAATGCAGGCGTTGGCCGCATCCTGCACATCACCCGGACGCACGGGCACGTTGGACAGGCTTTCGTGCAGCTTGATGCTGCTGCCACTGGAGCGCTCGTCAATGTCGAACACCGCCGCCGGCAGCGTCGACAACTTGCCGGGGACGATCAAGCGCACGCCATTCTTGTGAGGTTCCATTTGCAGCGGACCACGGGTGCTGGCCAGCTTGTCAGCGACGCACTTGGCATATTCCTGAGGTTTCTTTCCGGAGATGACATTCATGGTGGGCGGCGTCTGGTTGATGTCCGATACCGATGCACATCCACTCATGGCCAATGCCAACACCCACACGCTGCGCTTCATATGATTCCTCCGATAAAGATCCTCCGACAATGCAAACGCTGCTTTTCTCCAGCGTCCTGCGTCTTTTTTTGCGCATCCTGCGATAAATGAACAAAGCGTGGGGCGCAGGCCGGATATTAGCATCCGGTGCTGATAAACTGCGCAGCATTGACCTTGCTATCGTTTTGATTTGGTAGAAAAAGCCCTTCTGGAGGCGCCCATGAAATTCATACACCAGCGCGAACACCTCAACGAAGACGATATCGTCGTCATCGAATGCTCTCAAATGTGCAACATCCGCTTGATGAACGACGCCAACTTCCGCAGCTTCAAGAACGGCGGCCGGCACACTTATCACGGCGGCGCGTTCGACACGTTCCCGGCCAGGATCACCGCACCGAGCACCGGTTTCTGGAACATCACCATCGACACCGTCAACCGCCGTGCCATCAGCGTCACGCGCAAGCCGACCCTGACCCACAAAATCAAAATCATCCGGCGTTCCAGCTCGAAACTGAGCTGAGCATCGCCCTTCAAGACAGGCAAAACCGTGGCCCAGACAACCAAATACGTCATCAATTACAAGCTCAACGGCGAACGCCGCTTCGAATTCGCGCAACTGGAGACCGGCACAGTGGACGAAGCCATGGCAGCGCTGCAGGCGATGCATGGCCAGACCGATGATGTGATCAGCGATGTCAAAGTCAGCAAAGCGCTTTAACAAGCTGCGCTCCCCCGGTGTATGTGGCGAGGGGATTTATCGAAACGTCGCACCGCCCCGCTCGGCTGCGCAGCAGGTCTGGGGCCGCTTCGCGGCCCAACGGGGATAAATCCCCTCGCCACAGAACGTCCTTATGACGCTTGCTCCCCCCGGCAGCGCATCAGACGTAAAACCGCAAGCGCCCTCACCCCATTTGCGACCTTAGCGAGCAGTACCGGTAAGCTTCACGAGGGTATCGACGGTGATCCCACCCTCTGGGATCTCATTGCCTTTGGAGTCCTCTATCCGGGTGATGACCGGTTCAACATCGGGAGCGCCCTGGCCAATGACGGTCGCAAATGCGGTTCTTGAAGAACCCACCAACGGAATACCCCTGAACACCCTGTACGACGCTTGCACCGAACTCCCGGCAATGACCTTGTCGTTAGGGACCTCCAGAATGCACACCTGCTTCTGCCCGAAACCATCCGTTTCAACGGTGCCCGACACCGGCACCGTGATATTCGGTTGGCCCGCTACCCTCACCACGTATGTCCCCTCGATCGAGTCTCCGGGCAGAATACGCGGGTCGGCGGTCAAGACCACGAACAGCAAAGGATTGGTACCCAGTTTGTCGAGATCGATGATGCTCGGGTCATCACCGGTATCGGTGAGAACTTCCCGCAGGATCGGCATCGGCAGCCTGCTGCCGGCCTGGTCCACGTCCACGAGCTGTTCGGCCGAATACGGTGAATTGAGATCGGGGGTGTTGCCCAGCTGGTCGGTAACCGTGAAGGAGAATACAAATTCGGGATGGTCAGCGCCCAGGTCGGCGCTGGTGACATCGAAACAAATCGTGGTCGGTGTCGGCGAGCCATGGTCCGGCGGCTCGGGCGCCTCGGTTTCCAGTACCCTGCGAGTCAGCTCCTTGCCGTTGCAATTGAGGCGAATGGTGTCGTAGGCCCGGCAATACGGGTAACTCACGCACACCGTCGCCCTGGTGAAGCCCGGGCCTACACCATTCTTGATTTCGTCCGGTAGCAACAACACCAGCTCGGAATGCCCAGGCTCGCCCGGCGACCGATCCACGTTACCGGGGCGGATCAGGTTGTACAACAGCTCCAGTGGAGGCGTGGAGGTTTCAGGGGCTCCGCCACGACTTGCCACGGTGTAAGTCAGTCGATTGACCGCGTTATGCAAAAGAAACCCGGGTGGGAGATGCAACTCGACCGAGTCATGGGGGCCCTGCGTGTATCCGCTGTCCAGATCCTCGAGGCCGTTCAAGTTGAGCGAAATCCTCTCGCCGCCCACTTGACCGACCAAAGCATCAACCACCACTTTGCAACCGCGGGGTGCTTCATCATAAATACGTTTGGGAATGCCGAAATCGCCGCCTACGACGGGATCCGTGGCATCGGGCAGCAAAGGGTCGTCCAGGACTCTGGGTTGGACGGCGGGTGTTGATGAATCGGTCATGATCGGATTCCCCTTGTTCTGAAGCACTGGACTGTGGGGTTATCAGACCTCCGAAATATGGGTGCTGGCTACTGTCAGAACTAACAGGTTAGAGCGGGTTGAGACGAACGGTTGGAGTGGATTGGCTGATGAACACGCGGATTTTGCTCGGAGTGCCGACTTCTGTGTCGAGGGAACTTGCTCCTGCTCAGCGGCGAAGCCGTGGTAAAGCCTGCTGACGTGGTCCACTTGGAAGATTGTGTCAGGCTCATTTGGGACAGTTGCACCACCCCGCGGGGTAAACTCTCTCGCTACAGAGGAATGGCGAGCCGACTAGCGTGGATCGACGTTTGATCGTTCCCACTCGGAGCATACTCAGATCGTGGAAACGATCTAAATCGGTGGCAGCCAGTCGCTTTGAGGTGTCGGTCTCTATTCTTGAATCAGGCTCAAGAGTAGGTCAGGAGAACCCCCGGCACCTCCCGCCAGACGGTGGACCATACTCCAGGCCCAGACACCCGGTCCTAACGATGAATAAGAAGCCGGCACGCCAAGCACTATTTGACCTGCGGCAATGTCCGAGGGCTTTACCTCATGACGCAGCACAAATTCAGTGCCGAGGAAACTACCAACGAAAAATAGTATCGCCACATCTCCAGGAACCATTCCTTGGGTCTTGAGCCGCATTGGAATACGGCCGCTTTCAGTGATCGGCGGAAGAAGAGCCCCCGAACGCACCTCTGGCCTTTGTACATAGACCCCCTCAGGGACAGCCAAGTCACCGCCGACCGTGAGCCCAAGGAGAGGAGATGTTAGAGTTGCCGTCGTTGATTGCACCGTATAGATAACTCGGACCTTTCCATTCTTGGTCGGTGTCAGATAAACAGGCCCGACAGGCAAAACCAGATCTTCGATCGGCCCTGGGCCGATAACCAGATGTTTGACGAAACAGGCATCTGCGCTGGAGCCCCACCAATAGATGGAAACGAGAGCCCCCGGTGTGAGTGATGACGCAGCTCTGATTCGTAGATTTACCCCTTGCGAAAGTGCCGATGACGGAATCTCCCCACCGACAGCCTCATCCACCAAAGGTTTGTATATCAATCCCTCTACCGAGAGTTGCGTCACTGGTGAGGCACCCTCTTCAGGCGGGTATTCAAGATAGTCCCAGGACAGCTCAATCTGCTGCCCTCGAAAAGCCAGCGCCCGATCAGCCGGCACTTCTACTGTAGTGTCCTTATTTTCCTCCGGGATTGTTCCGAGCTGGCCAAATCCTTGTAGGCGATCCTCTGCAGAAATTTTCACGTGATATCGACCACCCTCCCGCATTCCCTCAGTAAAGGGAAAGCGAATGGTCAGCCCCTTCTCCAGATCGGCATATGAGATCTTTCCATCTACGGCTTCGTCAATTGAAGCTGCACCTAAAGGTGCCTGATTCCGGCGCAATGCATCGGCAATTCGGTTTCTTTCTTCCAGGTTGATGAACGTGATCATCTTAATCTCCTGTTTTACGAAGCAGCCATGGCAGATGACCGTCCACCACGAATCTAGGAGAGAAGTCCTGAGGAATAACCTGTAAGAAATAACAGTTCAGACAAGCGGGAGCTTGCTCCCGCTCAGTGGCGCAGATGTCGTAAAGCCCAGTTGACGCGGTGTGTCTGAAAAGCGCATCAGGCCATTTTGGGGACGGCTGCTCTGCCCAGCGGGAGCAAGCTCCCTCGCCACAGGATGCACTGTGTCGACTAGCGCGGGTCGACGTTATCCAGCGCGCGGTTTGCCAGCAATCCGCCCAGTTCGATCAATTGCTGAATACCCAGCGCCACATGCCGTCGCGAGCCGTCCAGCTCGAAGGCCAAATCGCTGATCATGGCGTCGGCCGAAGCCAGGGTTTCGCGCAGGTTGGCGAGCAGGCATTCGGTGTCGACGCCGTTGACGACAGTGAAGAGTTGGCCTGGAGGCGGATCAGTTTCGGGTTGGGTCGGTTTGGGTTTCAGGTAAAAGTCGAGGGCGCGTTCGGCGGCTTGGTCGAATGCTTTTGAATCGAGAGTGTCACAGGGGGATGACGGGGCGGTGTCTGGTGGGTTGGGGGTTACTTTGAACATGATGAAACTCCTTGATGAGTGGAGCCGTCATCCATCGCTGCTAAACGAAGAAGGTGGCGGCTGTACGCGGGTTAGCAGACCAGGCATCAAGGAACCCGGCGCACCGAAGTGCCCCACGCATAGCCGCCATAATGCTGACCAGCCGAAGATGATCGACTGATCAATGGCGACACTGGCGTGCCTTGATGGTTCGAGCTGCTAAACCCGATCGCTGATTCATCAGCGACCAGGAAACGATAAAGCCCGACCCCAAGGCGCACAAGCCGGCGGATTCTGGCGCAGTTGTAGGCAATGGCGCAAGAATCTGTGGCTTGAGGGCTGGGCGCACAGGGCCTCTTACCGGCTTAGTGGATTATTCCTTCAGTCGCTTCTGCTTCTCGGCTGCGGGCCTGACGTTTGAGCGCTGCACCGCGTGATGCCGCGGTGGCGTAGTAAGAAACTTGACCGCGCAGTTGGTTCTGAACAGCGTCGCTGTTGCCGCCAGCATCGGCCAAGCCCCAAGTGACCACGCGTCCATCGTTTGTCAGCGCCGTAAATGCCTGATTGTTGGCGTAGACAGCTTGAACGTCGAAGAGCTGATCAGCCACTGCCCCAGTGTCGCCGCCCCAGGCCGTAAGCCCCCATGCCACCACTGTGCCGTCGGCCAGCAGGGCAGCAAAAGCGCCTCGTGTGGAGGTCACTTGCACGATGTTATCAAGTGTGAGGATCGGCCCCGGCACCGCTGCGCCATATTCCGGGAGGCCCCAGGCAACTACATGTCCATCGGCCTGTAACGCAGCAAAGGCCCCCGAGCTGGATGTCAGCTGTAAGATGTCGTTCAGCTCGGCGATATCCTGAGGCACTGATCCACCTAGAGATGGATGGCCCCACGCGACCACATGCCCGTTGGCACGGAGTGCGGCAAAGGCGCCGTGGTCGAGATCGGCATTAGCGTCCACATGGGTGGCGGCTACGTCGATGATGTCGTCGAGCGTGGCGATGTCGCGCGGCACCTCACCGCCTCCGCCGGCATGGCCCCACGCGACCACACTGTCATCGGTACGCAGTGCTGCAAAAGCCGCGGCCGAGGCTACTACCCGTTCTACGTTGTTGTATTGGGGGTCGTTCGGCACCGTGCCGCCTGCAAAAGCAGGACCCCAGGCGACCACCTGACCATTGGTGCGGCGCGCAGCAAAGGTCCAGTGGGCTCCTATGACCTCATCAATGCCAGCCAGTGCCTCGATGGGCCCTGGCAGCGCGCCACCAAATCTCTCATCACCCCAAGCAACCAATCTGCCATCGGTGCGCCGCGCCGCAAACCCGTAAGCGTTAGCGTATACCGCATTGATATCTTTGAGCCTGGCGATCGACTCCGGTACCTCTCCACCATGCACTGAACTGCCCCAGGCAACCACATGGCCATTGGCGCGCAACGCTGCAAAGGAAAAGGCCGAACCAGCGACTTCGACAATGTCGGTGAAGGTCCTGATTGTCGACGGGATATCACCGCCATACAGTGCCATGCCCCATCCGACCAGATGACCACTGTCACGGCGAGCCACAAAAGCGGCATAGGGCGCCATGTGGTCGGTGTACACATTGTTGCCATTGCTGAAGACATTAACGGGATTGATACGAACCCAATCATTACCACTGCGCACGTGCAGCAATTTTGATGGTTGGGTATCCGGAAAGTGGCTTGCATTCACACTTTCGCTGTCCCCGTCGTACTGTCACAGCGCCTCGCGTGGCTTGCGCGTCGTTGAATCCAATGCCGTCAGCTGGCGTATCTCGCTGGTTGCCCAATGTTTGAAAAACACACTACGCGCACCCATGACCAACAACTGTCCAGAACCCACCTGCCGCCGTATGTCATAGACCGCCGGATCCGAAGGTAGAGGCGACCCTCCCTGACGCCGCAGCATGTAGTCCAACGTGATGGTCTGATCGATATTCGCCTCCACCACCGACTTCGGCACGGGCACGGTCTTGGCCTGCCCAGCTTCGCTGGCTGAAATGGTAAACGGCACGTTGATGCTGCCCGCACCGGGTAGTCCTACCCAGCGCACTTCTCCAGAATCACCCTCCAGCAGATTGACCTCGGCCGGTATCCGCACCGTGGCGCCGTTGGGCGTATTGGCAGGGTCGAGCTGGTCGCCCAGGGCCTCGTCAATGGTCGGGGGAAGCAGGTCCTGTGATACCCCGATGACGGTCGCAAATGCGGTTCTTGAAGAACCCACCAACGGAATACCCCTGAACACCCTGTACGACGCTTGCACCGAACTCCCGGCAATGACCTTGTCGTTAGGGACCTCCAGAATGCACACCTGCTTCTGCCCGAAACCATCCGTTTCAACGGTGCCCGACACCGGCACCGTGATATTCGGTTGGCCCGCTACCCTCACCACGTATGTCCCCTCGATCGAGTCTCCGGGCAGAATACGCGGGTCGGCGGTCAAGACCACGAACAGCAAAGGATTGGTACCCAGTTTGTCGAGATCGATGATGCTCGGGTCATCACCGGTATCGGTGAGAACTTCCCGCAGGATCGGCATCGGCAGCCTGCTGCCGGCCTGGTCCACGTCCACGAGCTGTTCGGCCGAATACGGTGAATTGAGATCGGGGGTGTTGCCCAGCTGGTCGGTAACCGTGAAGGAGAATACGAATTCGGGATGGTCAGCGCCCAGGTCGGCGCTAGTGACATCAAAACAAATCGTGGTCGGTGTCGGCGAGCCATGGTTCGGCGGCTCGGGCGCCTCGGTTTCCAGTACCCCGCGAGTCAGCTCCTTGCCGTTGCAATTGAGGCGAATGGTGTCGTAGGCCCGGCAATACGGATAGCTCACGCACACCGTCGCCCTGGTGAAGCCCGGGCCTACACCATTCTTGATTTCGTCCGGTAGCAACAACACCAGCTCGGAATGCCCAGGCTCGCCCGGCGACCGATCCACGTTACCGGGGCGGATCAGGTTGTACAACAGCTCCAGTGGAGGCGTGGAGGTTTCAGGGGCTCCGCCACGACTTGCCACGGTGTAAGTCAGTCGATTGACCGCGTTATGCAAAAGAAACCCGGGTGGGAGATGCAACTCGACCGAGTCATGGGGGCCCTGCGTGTATCCGCTGTCCAGATCCTCGAGGCCGTTCAAGTTGAGCGAAATCCTCTCGCCGCCCACTTGACCGACCAAAGCATCAACCACCACTTTGCAACCGCGGGGTGCTTCATCATAAATACGTTTGGGAATGCCGAAATCGCCGCCTACGACGGGATCCGTGGCATCGGGCAGCAAAGGGTCGTCCAGGACTCTGGGTTGGACGGCGGGTGTTGATGAATCGGTCATGATCGGATTCCCCTTGTTCTGAAGCACTGGACTGTGGGGTTATCAGACCTCCGAAATATGGGTGCTGGCTACTGTCAGAACTAACAGGTATGCATAGATTTAAGACGAACGGATGAACCGCCTGATCGACACGAAACAAACGCTATTTCGCTCTAATGCCAAAGCCATCCGCCCGACTATTACCCAACACATATTCAAGTGCCATTTCCGCGCCTGTCTCGGTTTGGATACCGTACATATAGGCAATGCCCCACGTAGTCGATGACCATGTCCAATTGGGACTGACGCCGGGGAGACCGTTGTAGTCCAGCCTCATTCGATGCCATTCATCGCGTGTCGGAATCCGTCCCCCTTGAGCGCTCGCCGCAGCGCTACACTGCTTATAGGTGCCATTAATGCCCGTCCCGAAGGCCACGAACACATTGGATACAGCAACCGGATAGGACGCGTGCTCACCGTTCTTATCCACGGCGTAAATGATGGCTGCACCGTTGCCAAAGGAAGTGACTTTTCCGGTATTCACATCAACATGGGCAATATTAGGAGCGCTTGAGCTGTATTGATAAGGAGGCACGCCGCCGGTGGGCTGGCGATAACCATATGCGCCCTCGTAAGGATTGGGCGGCACGGCTCCCGTACTGCTCAAGAAGGTCCAGGTGGACAGGACCATCTGTGTCGGATCTATCGTTATGGGTCTCACTACGGTGAAGCCTTTTACCGCCGACTCCTGACCGCTACCGTAGAGGGCCTTGGCCTTCAGGCTATAGGCCTTGGCGTCCAGCCCGGTAAGCGTGGTGTCCCAAGTTGTAGTGTTGGCGGGAATATCAACAGCATCGCCAATAGCGCTATTACCGTCCATCAACTGAATCTGCTGGCCTTTGCTGCCCGTACCGGTAACGGTCACGCTGGTCTCGGTCGTTGTCCCGTCAACCACAGTCCCCTTGGAGTCGGTGATATCGATGAGGGTTGGCGCAACCACCTCCACCGTCTTGATCGCATAAGTCCGGAGCGGGAAGACAGCGGCGCCATCTTCCACGGTGGAACCGTTGAACTGGACCTTGAGCTCCACCGTCAACCCAGTGTTATCCCCCAGTAATTCCAGATCCGCGCGCGCCAGCGTTCTGGAAAGTCCAACAGTCAGCTCCGGATCACCAACGGGCCACGCTGTGTAAAGGGTGATGACATGATCATCACCATTGGTCTTTTTGCCGCGGCAGCTCAACCAGACTTTCTGCCCAAGCGCGATACCCGGCCAGGCGATAGCCTTGACCGTTGCATCACCGGAAAAAGTGCCCAGATCAAGCGTCATGCCACTGCCATTGTTCTCGGCTTGCTGGATATACGGTTTATGCTGATCGGTCAGGGTAATGACATTAAAGGTTCGCGCCGCTGACACAGGCTCGCTGCCGTATTTGGCTTGGGCAGTAAAACTGTGAGCACCGGGCGCCACGCTAATGGGAGTAGTGGTCCAGGTGCCATTGGTGGCGGTGAACGTACCCTTGGAGTCGCCATTATCGGATATTTCAACAGTGGAGTCCGCGGCGATGCTGCCGTCGTTGGGAGCTTCAGATGGGGGACGAGTCATGGCGAACTCCGGTCAGGATTAACGATAACGTTATTGGGCACCGTGAAAAGGGAATTGGCTACTGTCAGAAGTTACAGGTGGCAATGAAAAAAGAGGTCACTGGTCGGATGCAAGCCTGTGCTTGGCTTCCGCGCAAGATCGCCAGCCCCTTCGACAGACATTGACCGCAAGCCCCGGAGTGGCGACCGCCCGGGCGCTTGCCAGACTGCTCCTTCCTCTCTGCCAAGGTTGCGATCATGCCCCCTACCCCGCACACACTCTCGCTGGCCCAGCGCGTAAACACCCTCGACTGGCCCTCCCTGGAACAAAACCTCGACCAGGACGGCAGCGCAATCATCCGCAACCTGCTTACGGCCGAGCAATGCAGGATGCTCAGTGGCCTATACGCCGAACCCAACCTTTTCCGTTCGAAGGTGATCATGGCCCGCCACGGATTCGGGCGCGGGGAGTATCAGTATTTTCGCTATCCGCTGCCCGATGTCGTCGAGCAATTGCGACAGTCGTTGTACCCGGCGCTGGTGCCGCTGGCCAATCGCTGGAACGAATGCATGGGCCTTGAGGTGCGCTACCCCTACGAGCATCCGGCTTTCATTGAACGCTGTCACACCGCCGGGCAACGGCGTCCTACGCCGTTGTTGCTGCAATACGGCCCGCAGGACTACAACTGCCTGCATCAGGACCTGTACGGCGAGCACGTATTCCCGTTGCAGGTGGCGATTCTGCTGTCGGAACCGGGCCAGGACTTTACCGGCGGCGAGTTCGTTCTCACGGAGCAGCGTCCGCGCATGCAGTCACGTGCGCAGGTTATCGATCTGAAACAGGGCGATGCGCTGGTATTTGCCGTGCATCAACGGCCGGTCAAAGGCGTTCGCGGTTATTATCGGGTGAACATGCGCCATGGCGTCAGCCGCGTGCACAGCGGTAGCCGGCATACACTTGGAATCATTTTTCATGATGCGCAGTGACGACACCCCTATCACGCTGGACCTGTTCGCCGACGAGACGCCGACGACACCCGGCCTGACCGAACAGATCGGCGAGCAAGCGTTTGTGTTGCGCGGTTTCGCCCTGCCCTGGCTCGAACGTTTGCTGCCGGCCCTGGAAGCGGTGTTGCTGGCCGCGCCGTTCCGGCAGATGGTCACGCCTGGCGGTTTTACCATGTCAGTGGCCTTGAGCAGTTGCGGCGCGCTGGGCTGGACCACCGACCGCACTGGCTATCGCTACACGGCCCATGACCCACAGACCGGCGACCCCTGGCCCGACATGCCAGCGGTGTTCCGCGAACTGGCCCAGGCCGCCGCCCGACAGGCCCACTTCGAGCACTTCGAGCCCGACGCCTGCCTGATCAACCGTTACGTGCCCGGCGCGCGAATGTCGCTGCATCAGGACAAGAACGAACGCTGCCTCAGCGCCCCCATCGTCTCCATGTCCCTGGGCTTGCCGGCAGTCTTCCAGTTCGGCGGGTTCGAGCGCAGCGACAAAAGTCTGCGCGTTCCACTGTTCCACGGCGACATCGTGGTCTGGGGCGGCGTGGACCGGTTGCGTTATCACGGCGTGCTGCCGCTCAAGCAAGGCCAGCATCCGAAGCTGGGCGCCCAGCGGATCAACCTGACGTTCCGCACCGCCGGGTAACCGTGCAGAATTCAACCGCAAGACCCGGAGTGTTGCCATCTCACAGGCTCGCTACCTTAGCCAAAACGGGCCAATGGACATAACGACCATGAACAGCACTTCGAACACCCTCACCGCTGAACAGGATCCTCGCTGGGCCGCCGTGCTCGCCCGGGATCCGCGCGCCGACGGGCAATTCGTCTATGGCGTGAAAACCACCGGCATCTATTGCCATCCCAGCAGCCTGTCGCGCCTGCCCAATCCGCGGAACGTGGAATTTTTCGACACGCCGGAACAGGCCCAGGCGGCGGGGTATCGTCCCAGCAAGCGAGTGGCCAGGGACCAGACCCAGCTCGCCGCCCAACAAGCGGCCCGGGTCGCGGCCGCCTGCCGACAGATCGAGGCTGCCGAAGAACTGCCTGGGCTCAATGAACTGGCGCAAAGCGCAGGCTTGAGTCCCTTCCACTTCCACCGGGTGTTCAAGGCCGTCACCGGCCTGACACCCAAGGGTTATGCCGCCGCCCACCGCTCGCGCAAGGTGCGCGAACGCCTGAGCGATGGTGGATCGATCACCCAAGCGCTGTACGACGCCGGCTTCAATTCCAACAGCCGCTTTTATGAAGCCGCCGACAAAGTGCTGGGCATGAAACCCGCCGATTATCGCGCCGCCGGGCAGAACACCGACATTCGTTTCGCCGTCGGCCAATGTTCCCTCGGGGCGATTCTGGTGGCACAAAGCGAACGCGGTGTGTGCGCGATCCTGCTGGGGGACGATCCGGACGCGCTGGTGCGGGACCTGCAAGACAAGTTTCGCCGCGCCAACCTGATCGGTGCCGACCGCGAATTCGAGCAATTGATCGCCCAGGTGGTGGGCTTTATCGAGGCACCGGCCCTGGGCCTGGACCTGCCGCTGGACCTGCAAGGCACGGCTTTCCAGGAACGGGTCTGGCAGGCCCTGCGGGATATTCCGCCGGGCAGCACCGCCAGCTATGCCGAGATCGCCCAGCGCATCGGCATGCCTAAAGCCGTGCGCGCCGTGGCCCAGGCCTGCGGGGCCAACAGCCTGGCAGTGGCGATCCCTTGCCACCGGGTGGTGCGCAGCGACGGCAACCTGTCGGGCTATCGCTGGGGCGTGGAGCGTAAACGTCAGTTGCTGGCGCTGGAGCGCTCGTCCGCGGACTGAACGCCGATGTAGATCGCCACCGAGTCGGGGCCGCTGTAGACCTCGAAATCGGTGGTGAAGCGGCGCAGCGTCTGCGGGTTGTCCGCGAAATATGCCCAGATCAGGCCCCAGGTCTGGATCACGCAATCGGGCATCGGCCCCTTGGCCGAAAACATCAGGTAATCCCCGCCTTCGATGTCCACGGCGGCGTAGCCTGCGCTGGTCGCATCCACCTGCACCCCGGCCGTCACATCAAAGTAGCCGGTGGCGTCGGATTCATAGTTGGAATAGACCCCGTAGACAAACGATTCCGACTGCCTGGCGGGGATCTTGTCGAACAACCCTTCGCTGAAGAATTGCTGCCACATCGGACCGATCCGTGCCGTGTCGGGCTGCTGTTCGTCAGCGTTGCGCGTGTGTACCTGCAGGCCGGCCACGGTAAAGGGTTCGACTGCCTTGAGTTTGACGTCCATGGGTCAGGCTCCTTGAGAAATGAAGCGCGCATGGTAACCCGCTCGCCGTCGGGATCAAGTTGCCGCATCCGATTGAAAAACTCGACTGGCCCTGGCCGGGTCACACCTGCTAAAAACGCTGTTTTCCCTCTGCCGTCGGAGACCCGTACATGAGCCAGTGGCCAGACACTCGCATTCTTGACCTGCTTGGCATCGAGCTACCCATCATCCAGGGGCCGATGGCCGGAGTGACGGGGCCGGCCATGGTGATCGCCGCCTGCAATGCCGGCGGGCTGGGTTCGATGCCGGCGGCGATGCTGGATGTCGAGCAGTTGCGCCAGGCGCTGACGACGATCAGCGAACAGACCGACAAGCCGTTCAACGTGAATTTTTTCTGTCACCAGCCACCCGTGCTCGATGAGCCGCGCGCCGAGGCCTGGAAGCAGCACCTCAAGCCCTACTACGAAGAACTGGGCGCTGACTTCGACGCGCCGACGCCGGTGTCCAACCGCACGCCGTTCGATGATGCAGCCTGCCGGGTGCTGGAGCAGATGCGTCCTGAAGTGGTCAGCTTCCACTTCGGCCTGCCGGAGAAGTCCCTGCTGGATCGGGTGAAAGCCACCGGCGCTAAAGTCCTGTCGTCGGCCACCACCGTCGAGGAAGCCATCTGGCTGGAACAGCACGGTTGTGACGCGATCATCGCCATGGGCTATGAAGCCGGCGGCCATCGCGGGATGTTCCTCAGCGACGACCTCAACACCCAGGTCGGCCTGTTTGCCTTGCTGCCCCAGGTGGTGGACGCGGTGAGCGTACCGGTGATCGCTGCGGGCGGTATTGGCGATGCGCGGGGTATTGTCGCGGCGTTCGCTCTGGGCGCATCGGCGGTACAACTGGGCAGCGCCTATCTGTTCACCCCCGAGGCGAAGATCAGCGCGGCCCATCACCGGGCGCTGCGCACGGCCAAGGAAAGCCAAACCGCAGTCACCAACCTGTTCAGTGGCCGCCCAGCCCGGGGCATCGTCAACCGGGTGATGCGCGAGATCGGGCCGATGAGTCCGATAGCGCCGGCCTTCCCCCTGGCTGGCGGTGCGTTGCTGCCGTTGCGCGCCAAGGATGAAGCAGACTTCAGCAACCTGTGGGCCGGCCAGGCATTCCCCATGGGTCGGGAGCTGTCGACCGCGGAGCTGACCCGGCGCTTGGCCGAAGAGGCACTGGCCCGATTCAACAACCGCGGTTGATCCTGAAGGAGCTCATCGTCTGTTGGAATGCCATCGCGAGCAGGCTCGCTCCCACAGGGGATCGGTGGTGAACACAACATCTGGGCACACCACTGGACCTGTGGGAGCGAGCCTGCTCGCGATGGCGGCCGCCCTCTCACACCAACGTCCGCAAAATGCCGCGTTCCGTTTATCGGCCATTCGCTATATATTTCCGTATATAGCGAAACCGACCTTTCGGAGCCTTTATGCACCTCACCCGCTTCGCGCCGTTGCTGCTGACTACACTCTTTTGCGCCATCGCGAGCAGGCTCGCTCCCACAGGGGATCGGTGGTGAACACAACATCTGGGCACACCACTGGACCTGTGGGAGCGGGCTTGCTCGCGAAAGCGGTGGGTCAGCCAATAGAAATGTTGAATGTACCGCCGTCTTCGCGAGCAAGCCCGCTCCCACATGGGTTCTGGTGTGGCAGAAAGAGGTGTGTTCGCCACAGATGATCCCCTGTGGGAGCGAGCTTGCTCGCGATGGCGGCCGCCCTCTCACACCAACGTCCGCAAAATGCCGCATTCCGTTTATCGGCCATTCGCTATATATTTCCGTATATAGCGAAACCGACCTTTCGGAGCCTTTATGTACCTCACCCGCTTCGCGCCGTTGCTGCTGACTACACTCTTTTGCGTTGGCGCCGTCCAGGCCGATGAGCTTCAGGTGGCCGTGGCGTCCAATTTCACCGCACCGGTCCAGGCCATCGCCGCAGGCTTCGAGAAAGACACTGGCCACAAGCTGGTGGCGGCCTATGGCGCGACCGGGCAGTTCTACACCCAGATCAAGAACGGCGCACCGTTCGAAGTCTTCCTCGCCGCCGACGACACCACCCCGGCCAGGCTCGAAAGCGAAGGCGACACCGTGAAGGGTTCGCGCTTCACCTATGCGGTCGGCACGCTGGCGCTGTGGTCGGCCAAGGACGGTTATGTCGACAGCCAGGGCCAGGTGCTCAAGGACAACGGCTTCCAGCACCTGTCCATCGCCAACCCGAAAACCGCGCCCTACGGTTTGGCCGCCACCCAAGTGCTGGACAAACTGGGGTTGACCGGGCAAGTCAAAGGCAAGCTCGTCGAGGGCCAGAACATCACCCAGGCTTATCAGTTCGTTTCAACCGGCAACGCAGAACTCGGCTTCGTGGCCTTGTCCCAGGTGTACAAGGACGGCAAGGTGGCCAGCGGTTCGGCATGGATCGTCCCCGCCGAGCTGCATGACCCGATCAAACAGGACGCGGTGATCCTCAACAAAGGGCGAAACAACGCCGCCGCCTCGGCGTTCATGGATTACCTCAGAGGCCCGAAAGCCACCGCCATCATCCAAGCCTACGGTTATCAACCCTAAATGCCACTGACCAGTGCCGACTACGCCGCCATTTGGTTGACCCTGAAACTGGCCTCGCTGACCACGGTGATCCTGCTGCTGATCGGCACGCCCATCGCCCTGTGGCTGTCACGTACCCAGTCCTGGCTACGCGGGCCGGTGGGCGCGGTGGTGGCCCTGCCATTGGTGCTGCCGCCCACGGTGATCGGCTTTTACCTGTTGCTCGCCCTGGGCCCCAACGGCTGGATCGGCCAATTCACCCAGGCCGTCGGGCTGGGCACCCTCACCTTCAGTTTCACCGGGCTGGTGATCGGCTCGGTGATCTATTCCATGCCGTTTGTGGTGCAGCCATTGCAGAACGCATTCTCCGCCATCGGCAGTCGTCCCCTGGAAGTGGCGGCCACTCTGCGGGCGGGTCCCTGGGATACGTTCTTCAGTGTCATCCTGCCCTTGGCCCGCCCCGGTTTCATCACTGCGGCAATCCTCGGCTTCGCCCATACCGTCGGCGAATTCGGCGTGGTGCTGATGATCGGCGGCAATATCCCCGAAAAGACCCGGGTGGTGTCGGTGCAGATCTACGACCATGTCGAAGCCCTGGAGTACGCCCAGGCTCATTGGCTGGCGGCGGCAATGCTGGTGTTTTCATTTCTTGTGCTGCTGGCGTTGTATTCCAGCCGCCGAACCCGGGCCGGCTGGAGCTGATCGATGATTCAAGCGCGTTTTCAGCTCGACCATGGAGACTTCTCCCTGGACCTGGATGTGCAACTGCCGGGCCGTGGCGTGACCGCGCTGTACGGCCAGTCCGGTTCCGGCAAGACCACTTGCCTGCGCTGCATCGCCGGGCTGGAACGGCCGACCCGGGTTTTCATCGAGGTCAACGGCGAAGTCTGGCAGGACAGCGAGCGCGGCGTGTTCGTGCCGCCCCATCGACGGGCGCTGGGGTACGTGTTCCAGGAAGCGAGCCTGTTCGCGCATCTGTCCGTGCAGGCCAATCTGGCGTTCGGCCTCAAGCGCATCGCGCCGGCGCAACGGCGGGTGGACATGGACCAGGCCACCGAACTGTTGGGCATCGGTCACTTGCTCGATCGACAGCCACACAACCTGTCCGGCGGTGAACGCCAGCGGGTCGGCATCGCCCGAGCCCTGTTGACCAGCCCGCGACTGCTGCTGATGGACGAGCCCCTGGCCGCCCTGGATACCCGGCGCAAGAACGAAATCCTGCCTTACCTGCAACGCCTGCACGATGAGCTAGACATCCCTGTGCTGTACGTCAGCCACTCGCAGGACGAAGTGGCGCGCCTGGCCGACCACATCGTGCTGCTGGAGGCCGGTCGTGTGCTGGCCAGCGGGCCGATTGGCGAAACACTGGCGCGACTCGACCTGCCACTGGCGTTGGGCGATGACGCGGGCGTGGTGGTCCAGGGCAAGGTCAGCGGGTATGACGCGGCCTATCAATTGCTGTCGTTGACACTGCCCGACAGCCTCTTGAACGTGCGTGTCGCCCACACGCCTCTGGCCATCGGACAGCCGCTGCGCTTCAAGGTCCAGGCGCGTGACGTCAGCCTCAGCCTGGCGAACGATGCCCAGACCAGCATCCTCAACCGTTTGCCCGTTACCGTGGTCAGCGAACTGGCCGCCGACAACGCCGCCCATGTGTTGATTCGGCTGGAGGCTGCTGGCACGCCGCTGTTGGCGCGCATCACCCGTTACTCCCGGGATCAGCTCAAGCTTCATCCGGGGCAGTTGCTGTGGGCGCAGATTAAGGCGGTGGCGGTGTTGGCGTAGGGTATCGCCCCAGACAAATCCCTTGTGGAAGCGGGCTTGCTCGCGATGGCGGTGGTTCAGTCAACATGGGTGTGAACTGATCTGACGCTATCGCGAGCAGGCTCGCTCCCACAGGTCCGGCGGTCCAACCCTGATTCGTGGGTGTTGCGGGCCACCTCAGAAACTTGGCACGACCGCAATGGGCTGCGGTCAATCGATCACAGGCCCCGGATTTGCTGCCAAGGATTCTTTCATGCCCGACACCCTGCCGCCGGATGCGCTGCCGGCCGATCTGCATTATGTCGATGACACCGCCCCTGGTATCTCCCGCAAAAAGTTGCGGGGCAAGTTCTGCTATTTCGATCCTCAGGGCCAGCGGATCACCGATGCGGCCGAAATCCAGCGCATCAACGCCTTGGCCGTACCGCCGGCCTACACCGATGTATGGATCTGCACCGACCCGCGCGGCCATCTCCAGGCCACCGGTCGGGACGCTCGTGGGCGTAAGCAGTACCGCTATCACCCACGCTGGCGGGAAGTGCGCGATGCCGACAAATACTCCCGAATGCTGGAGTTCGGCCGTACCCTGCCGCGCTTGCGCAAACGCCTGGAGCAGATCCTGGCCACGCCCGGATTCAGCCGCGACAAGGTCATGGCCACGGTTATCACGTTGCTGGACGTCACCCTGATCCGGGTCGGCAACACCCAGTATGCCCGGGACAACCGCTCCTACGGCCTGACCACCCTGCGCAGCAAGCATGTGGAGGTCAACGGCAGCGCAATTGCCTTCCAATTCCGTGGCAAGAGCGGCGTCGAACACCAGATCACCGTGAAAGACCGGCGTCTGGCGCGGATCATCAAGCGTTGCCAGGAGATTCCCGGGCAGAACCTGTTTCAGTACCTGGACGACAACGGCGAACGCCACTCCGTCAGCTCGTCCGATATCAACGCCTACCTCAAGAGCCTCACCGGCGCGGACTTCACCGCCAAGGACTACCGCACCTGGGCCGGCAGCGCGGCGGCTCTGGCGGGGCTGCGACTGCTGTGCTGGGAAACCGAGAGCGAGGCAAAAAAACACCTCGCCGAGATGGTCAGGCAGGTTGCCCGGCAACTGGGCAATACCCCCTCCGTCTGTCGTAAATGCTACATCCATCCCGCCGTGGTGGAGGGTTTCCTGCTGGGTTCGCTGAGTGAGCTGCCCAACCCCCGGGTCCGCAAAGGCCTCAGCGAGGAGGAAGCTGCGCTGGCGATGTTCCTGCAACGCATGGCCCAAACTGCCGAAGCGTGCTGAACCCGGCGAACCACACCTGCGCGAACGCCAACATCCGGCCTCAGACGAGGAACATCCGCGCACCTGCGAACTCCCAACTGTACGGCGCCACCGCTGCGCAGACCGTTCAACGGGAAGTCGACAGGAGTTTGAAATGTCCGAACACATTGTCCATTTTCATTGCCAGATCGATCAGGGAACGACCGAGCGCTTCCGGGACAACTGCCTGGAAGCCATTGAAAAAGGCGCCGACTCACTGATGCTCAACCTCTCGACGATCGGTGGCAGTACCAACTTCGGCTTTACCCTCTACACCTTCATCAAATCCCTTCCGGTGCCGGTGCGTGCCGTGAATGCCGGCAATATCGAGTCCATGGGCATCATCATGTACCTGGCCGCCAGCGACCGCACCACCACGCCTCACTCGCGTTTTCTGATTCACCCGATGAACTGGTATTTCGGCCAGAAGTCGGTGGATCACTCGCGTTTGCGGGAATACCTGTCCAGCCTGGACAACGACGTGGCGCGGTACGTGGAAATCTACGTCAAGGAAACCGCGGGCGCCGCCACTCAGTTGGACATTTTCAAATGTCTTTGCGCCGAAGAACGGGTCATCCCGGCCGAAAACTCTTTGGCCTTCGGCATTGCGCACCGGGTCGAGCAAGTGGTTTTCCCGGCGGATGCCAAGCATTGGAAAATCAGTGGTGGCGAGGACCAGTGACCCCGTGCGGTCAGTGCGTGCCGTTCGTCATCTGACGAAGCGTTCTCATTAAACTTTTGCCGGCCATTATCTTTCACAAATTATGCGAGGCTCGTTGCTCGCGTAACCAAAATGAGGATGCTCGAAATGGCCAGTAGCGGAAACAAAAACCAAGGCAACTTCGCACATGATCGGGAAAAAGCATCGGAAGCCGGCAAGAAAGGCGGCCATGCGTCGGGCGGCAACGTTGCCAATGATCGTCAGAAAGGCTCTGAAGCGGGCCGCAAAGGAACTGACCGCAACCAAGGCGCGGGCAGAAAATCGTAACCTGGAAAATCGCTGGGGCGCACGCCTGCTGCGCCCCGGCGCTTAATCTGTCATTGCCCTGAGGCGTCGATCAGCGTCCGCTATAAGCCTTTTTCACCGTGTCGATCCAGATCGGGTCCAGCCGAGCTTGCTCGCTGTCGAGATTGAGCGCCTGCATCCTTGTCAGATGCTCATCAGCCTCGCGGGCGAGTGAGCCCTGGGCGCTGGAGTTGGCGTCCAGTTGATGCATCTGCGTCAATCCCAGATGATAAAACCGTAGCAGCTTCATGGCCGCCACGTCCTGGGCCTGCACACCGGCCTTCACCTGGTGGATCACATTGGTGATGCTCATCAGGCTGCGCTTGAGCTGCCAGCCGTACACCGCCGCGGCCATCCACGGCTGCGACCAGAAATACAGACGCATCAAGGCGACCATCACCAACACCGCGGCAATCACCCCGCCGAGATTGAAGCGAAAATTATCCCCCCCGGGTGTGCCGAACAGCATCACCGAAAGGCTGGACAACAGCATCGCCAGTGCCAGGAACGTCACGGCGACGATGAGGGTACTGCGTCGGGTCTGGCGTCGGTAGACTTCGGCGTCCCACGGCTTGAGCTCGAACATCGCGGTGCAATTTCCTTGTGCGGGGTAAAAAAAGTCCCGCATTATCGCCTGCCCGGTGGATTTAGCTATGCTGGAGCTCATTTTGTGTTGCAACCGACCCGAAGGATCCGGATCAAAGTCCATGGCGATACCGCAAGGATCGTGCGATCTTTCTGCGTGGACGTTTTTTTCAAGATGCCGTCGTTGTGAGTACGGCATCGTTTTCAAGGAAAGCTGAATGAATCAAAGACATGTAATCAACGCCTCGGTCAGCCCGAAGGGCAGCCTGGAGACTTTGTCCCAGCGTGAAGTCCAGCAACTGAGTGAGGCCGGTTCCGGCAGTATCTATACCCTCTTCCGCCAGTGCGCCCTGGCCATTCTCAACACCGGCGCCCATGTCGATAACGCCAAGACCATCCTGGAAGCCTACAAGGACTTCGAGATCCGTATTCACCAGCAAGACCGCGGCGTACGCCTGGAACTGCTGAACGCCCCGGCCGACGCCTTCGTCGATGGCGAGATGATCGCCAGCACCCGCGAGATGCTGTTCAGCGCCCTGCGCGACATCGTCTACACCGAGAACGAACTGGACAGCCAGCGCATCGACCTCAGCTCCTCCCAGGGCATCAGCGACTACGTCTTCCACCTGCTGCGCAACGCCCGCACATTGCGCCCTGGGGTGGAGCCAAAAATTGTCGTGTGCTGGGGCGGCCACTCGATCAACACCGAAGAATACAAATACACCAAGAAAGTCGGCCACGAACTGGGCCTGCGCAGCCTGGACATCTGCACCGGCTGCGGCCCGGGCGTGATGAAAGGCCCGATGAAAGGCGCCACCATCGCCCATGCCAAACAGCGCATCCACGGCGGCCGTTACCTGGGCCTGACGGAGCCCGGCATCATCGCCGCCGAAGCGCCGAACCCGATCGTCAATGAGCTGGTGATCCTGCCGGACATCGAGAAGCGCCTGGAAGCTTTTGTGCGCGTGGGCCACGGCATCATCATCTTCCCGGGCGGCGCCGGTACGGCGGAAGAGTTCCTCTACTTGCTGGGTATCCTGATGCACCCGGCCAACCAGGACCTGCCCTTCCCGGTTGTTCTGACCGGGCCCAAGAGCGCCGCGCCGTACCTTGATCAACTGCATGCCTTTGTCGGTGCGACCCTGGGCGAGGCTGCGCAGAAGCACTACCAGATCATCATCGACGACCCTGCCGAAGTGGCGCGCCAGATGACCCAAGGGCTCAAGGCGGTCAAACAGTTCCGCCGCGAACGCAACGACGCTTTCCACTTCAACTGGTTGCTGAAAATCGACGAAGGCTTCCAGCGCCCGTTCGACCCGACCCACGCCAACATGGCCAGCCTGGGCCTGAGGCGCGACCTGCCCGCCCACGAACTGGCCGCCAACTTGCGCCGGGCGTTCTCGGGGATCGTGGCCGGTAACGTCAAGGACAAGGGTATCCGCCTGATAGAAGAACACGGTCCTTACGAGATCCACGGCGATGCCGCCATCATGGAACCCCTCGACCGGCTGCTCCAGGCCTTCGTCGCCCAGCACCGCATGAAACTGCCGGGCGGCGCGGCGTATGAACCGTGCTATCGCGTGGTGACCTGACTGATTCAACGATCACCACAGATCCAACTGTGGGAGCGAGCCTGCTCGCGATGGCGGCGGATCAGATTGCATCAATGCTGAATGTGCCGACGCTATCGCGAGCAGGCTCGCTCCCACAGGGGGTCTGCTGCGATCACAGCGTCGGGTTCAGTCGCATCCGTCCGGCCTCATCCACCTCAAGGCCAAGCCCACGGTAATCCTTGATCAGCGGATGGGGGGTGGCCACCGGATGCGTATGCGTCGCCGTCACCACCCACACATCCGCTCCCGCCGCCTCGCCGGCCTTGATACCCGCTTCGGCATCCTCGAACACCAGGCAGTCCTGGGGGGCGACTTGCAAGCGCTCCGCTGCCAGTCGATAACAGGCCGGATTGGGTTTGCCGTCGCTCACATCCTCGGCGGTGACCATCACCGCCGGACGTGGAATGCCGGCCGCTTCCATGCGCCGCAAGGCCAGCGCCATGGGCGCCGAGGTGACGATGGCCCACTGCAGGGGCGGCAGGCTGTTGAGAAATGCTGCAGCACCGGGCACCGGCACCACACCTTCCACGTCTTCGATTTCCTCGCGGGTAATCTGCTCGGCCTCGGCCAGGGCATCTACCCCTGGCAGGCGCTGGCGGGCAATGGTGTCGATGGCGCGCACGCCGTGGATGGTCGGCAGAAAGCTCGCCACCTCCACACCGTGACGAAGGGCCCAGCGCGTCCAGATCCGCTCGGCCGCGGCGATGGAATTGAGCAGCGTGCCGTCCATGTCGAAGAGGAAGGCGCGATAGGAAACACTGGAGGGCGGGCGGGCAGACATCGAAATCCTCGGTGATGGCGGTAGGAGAATGCCGGCCACTGTAACATCGCCAGGCACCGAATCCCTGTGGGAGCGAGCCTGCTCGCGATGGCGGTGAGTCAGCGCGCATCGATGCCGAATGTGCCGACGCTATCGCGAGCAGGCTCGCTCCCACAGGTTTTTTGTTGTGTCAGAAAGCGCAGAGCTACACCAACCGCTCAATCCGCTGATGCTGCCAGACCATCTTGTAGTACAGGGTCTGCAACACCAGCATGCTCAAGTAAGCCACCGGAAACGCCATCCATACCCCTTGCAGGCCGAACTGCGCGTCCAGCAGGTAGGCCACTGGCAGCTGAACGCCGACGATGCAGAAGATCGAAATCGCCACCGGCATCAGCACCGTGCCGCTGGCGCGCATGATGCCGCCGACCACCGCCTGGAAGCCGAAGACCAGCAGGCTCCAGAGCATGATGTGCAGCAGATGTTCGGCCTGGATTCGCGCCGCCGGGTCGGTGATGAACAGCCCCAGCAGCCAGTGAGACAACAGATATCCCAAGACCACCAGCCCACCGGTGAGCCAGACGTTGATCAACAGCCCGGTACGCAGGATCGGCCCCAGACGCTCCAGACGCCCGGCACCGATGGCCTGGGCGCCGAGGATCGAGGCGGTGATGGCAATCGACAACGCCGGGAACTGCACGTAATTGACGATCTGCGTCACCGCGCCATAGGCGGCCGTGGCCTGGGACCCGTGGCCATTGACCAGCGCCAGGATCACCAGCTCCGACAGTGAGATCACCACCATCTGCAACCCCGTGGGCAGGCCGATGCGCAGCACCTTGCCGAGGATGTCCATGTCCAGGCGCATCGCCGCGAACAACGCCCGGTCCGGCGCCAGGGCGTGCTCGCGACGGTTCAGGCGCCACGCGAGCATGACCATGGCCGACGCCGTACCCACCAGCCCCGCCAGCGCCGCGCTCTCGATGCCCATCTGCGGCAGCCCCAGCCAGCCGCGAATCAGCGCCGGCGTCAGCAGCAGCCCGACGCTGGTGGACACCAGCAAGGCCAGCATGGGCGACAGCGTATCGCTCACCCCGCGCAGCAACTGGGTAAACACCACGAACACCAGCAGTATCGGCAGGATCCACATCATCACCCGGGCATAGGACACCGCGTCCTCCAGCACATCGGCCGGCGTCCCCAGCCCCTGCAGCGCCTGGCGCGCGAACACGGTGCCGAGCACCGCCGCCACCAGCCCGATGATCGCCGCCAGCAATAACGTGGTACCGGCAATCGCCTTCACCGTGCCGGTTTCCCCGGCGCCGTAAGCCTGCCCGATCAATACCCCTGCTCCCGCGCCCAGGCCAATCACCAGCGCGATAAAGAAAAACAGGATGGGAAACATGCCTGATACCGCCGCCAATGCCTGGGTGCCGAGCATCTGGCCGATGTAGATGCTATTGAGCGTGCCGGACATCGATTGCAGGAAATTGGACAGGACCATGGGGGCCAGGAACAGAAGGTAGATTTTCCAGAGAGGCTGGGTGGGCATGAGGGCTCGTGATGGGAGGTTCAAAATCCGATGCGGGGTAATTTAGCTTATTCCCGGATGGTGGTGAGGGAATCTGTGGGAGCAAGGCGCAAGGGGTTGTGGGCGACTCATCTGTTCGTCAGGGCGCCTCGACATTTCAGCGACTGCGTCTAATCTCAGATAGCACAGTGCCACTCACTGGGCAGGTCAACGCCCTCGGCCATACCGGAATCGGACGACCGGTCTTAAAGTCCGGGGTGGGGTCGCAGATAACCAGTTATTCGTAAATAACCTGTTAGCAACACTGTTCAAGGACCGAACCATGACGTCGTATTCACACGGTCATTCCCATTCCCAAACTCCGCCGCGCATCCTTTGGTCCAGCTTGTTTGTGGCCCTGATCGCGAGCGTCGTCCTGCTGGTTCTCAACGGCCCAAGTACACAAAACCTGGGGTTGTGTGCCGTGCTCCTGGCCATTGGCGCCGGGGTCGGCGTGTGGGCTGCCCGCGCCCAGCACCAGCAGATCGACAGAGCCGTCGCCGCCGCCATTGCCCATCACGCGCTACACGCCGCCGACCACTTGAACCATAAGGCCAGCGCGCAACTCAACGAAGTCATCCTCGGTGCCATGCCGATCTGGGCCAAGCAGGTGGAAAGCTCCCGGCAGCAGACCGAAACCGCGATCGTCTCGCTGACCAATCGCTTCACCGGCATCTCTTCACGCCTGGAAGATACCGTGCAAGCTTCGCAACTGGCCGCCGGTGAGCTGGCCGGCAACAGCAGTGGCGGCGCCGTGCAGGTGCTGGCCCAAAGCGAAGGTGAGCTGGTCCAGGTCATCGACTCCCTGAAAGCCACCCAGGCCAGCCGCGATGAAACCCTGGCCCAGGTGCGCAACCTCACCGCCTACACCGGCGAGCTGCGGACCATGGCCGCCGATGTCGCGGCCATTGCCGCGCAAACCAACTTGCTGGCCCTCAACGCCGCCATCGAAGCCGCCCGTGCGGGCGAAGCCGGGCGCGGTTTTGCGGTGGTGGCCGACGCCGTGCGCAGCCTGTCGAGCAAGTCCAGCGAGACTGGCCAGCAGATGTCGGCCAAGGTCGACATCATCAATAGCGCCATCACTCAATTGGTCCAGGCCGCCTCCAGCGGCGCGGATCAGGACAGCCAGTCGGTCAGCGTCTCCGAGGACAGCATCCAGCGCGTGCTGGAACGCTTCAAGAGCGTCACCGGGCGGCTGGCCGAATCGGCCGACCTGCTGCAGCAGGAAAGCTTCGGTATTCGCGACGAGCTCACCGAAGTGCTGGTCAACCTGCAATTCCAGGATCGGGTCAGCCAGATTCTCAGCCACGTGCGCGACAACATCGAGGACCTGCATGTGCATATGCAGCAGGCCAGTCAGTCGCCCGACCAGGCCGTTTCCATCGATGCCCGCCAATGGCTGGCGCGCATGGAAACCACATACGCCACCGAAGAACAACGCCGCAACCATCACGGCGAATCGGGCACGCAACAGAATTCACAGGAAATAACCTTCTTCTAGGAGAGCCGTTCATGGCTAAAAGTGTATTGGTTGTCGACGACTCAGCGAGCGTCCGGCAGGTCGTCGGCATCGCGTTGAAAAGTGCCGGCTACGACGTGATCGAGGCCAGCGATGGCAAGGATGCACTGGGCAAGCTCAATGGCCAGAAGGTGCACCTGATCATCAGTGACGTGAACATGCCGAACATGGACGGCATCACCTTCGTCAAGGAGGTCAAGAAGCTGGCCAGCTACAAGTTCACGCCGATCATCATGCTCACCACCGAATCCCAGGAGTCGAAAAAACTCGAGGGCCAGGCGGCGGGTGCCAAGGCCTGGGTGGTCAAGCCGTTCCAGCCGGCGCAGATGCTGGCGGCGGTGTCCAAGCTGATTCTTCCTTGATTCGCGGAGAGTGAAATGCCCTTGCTGTACGAAACACAGGACGACACCGCGCAGGTGCAGATCGACGGCGAGCTGACGATCTACACCGCCGCCGACCTCGCCGCGCAGTTGCTGCCGCGCCTGGGGGCGACGCCGCGCATGGCGCTGGATCTGTCGCAGATTACGGAAATGGACGGCGCCGGCCTGCAACTGCTGATGATGGTCCAGCGCGAGGCTCCCAAGGCCGGTACCCGCCTGGAAATAACGGGCCACAGCAAGGCCGTCACGGAAACACTCGCCCTGTGCAACCTGGTTGTATAGAGACCTCGCAACACGTCGGACACGACAAAGGATATGAGCGTGAGCATCAATCTCGATCAGGCACAACAAACGTTCATCGTCGAGGCACGGGAACAGTTGCAGGCGATGGAAGAGTCCCTGCTGCAACTGGAAAGCGACCCGGGCGACGATGATGCTATTGGCGCGATCTTCCGGGCGGCCCATACGATCAAGGGATCGGCCGGGCTGTTCGGCCTGGAACCCATCGTCAGTTTCACCCACATCGTCGAAGACGTGCTCGATCGGTTGCGCAATGGCAGCGTCGAAGTGGACGCCGGCCTGATCGCCGTGCTGCTCAAGTCCAGTGATCACATGCTGGAGCTGATCAATGTGGTGGCCAACCAGGGCGCGAAACTGGCGCCCCCGGCCCTGGCCCGGGAAATGGAGCTGTGCCAGATCCTTCAGGAATATCAGGCGCCCTCGCCTGCCGAAGCCCCGAAGCCCGCCGAAGCAAGCGACACACAAGCGCCCGCCGAAACGCGCCTCTGGCATATTGCCCTGCGTTTTGGCCCGGAGGTGTTCCGCAACGGCATGGACCCGCTGTCATTTCTGCGTTACCTGCAAACCCTCGGTGAGATCATCCACATCACCACGCTGACCGACGCAATGCCCTCGGCCGAAACCTGGGATGCCGAGTCCTGCTACCTGGGGTTCGACATTGAGTTCAGTTCGGCTGCCGGCCACGGGGCGATCAACGAAGTCTTCGATTTCGTGCGCGAAGATTGCCAGATCCAGATCGTCGCCATTGATGACCCCGTGCCGCAGATGAACACCGGGCTGGTTGCAACCACTCAAGAGCAGGCTGACCCCAACACGGCAATGGTCACCACCGGCGAACTGATGCCGGACCAGCGTTCGGCTGCGCGCATGCCCGCTCAGGTCTCGCCCGACAAGCAACCGACGACCAGCGACGGCAAGGCCAAGGACGGCGCCTATGTGCGGGTCAACGCCGACAAGCTCGACGAGTTGATCAACCTGGTGGGCGAGCTGGTCATCGCCAGCGCCGGCGCCAGCCTGCTGGCCCGCCACTGCAACGACGACTCGTTGCAGGAATCGACTTCAACGGTGTCCGGGCTGGTGGAAGAGATTCTCGACGGCGCCTTGCGTCTGCGCATGATCCCCATTGGCGAAACCTTCAACCGGTTCCGCCGGGTGGTGCGCGATGTCAGCCAGGAATTGGGCAAGGACATCGACCTGATCATCAGCGGTGCGGAAACCGAGCTGGATAAAACCGTGGTGGAAAAAATCGGTGACCCGCTCATGCACCTGTTGCGCAACGCCATGGACCACGGCATCGAGACCGCCGAGGCGCGGCTGGCGGCCGGTAAACCGGCCAAAGGTCATCTGCACCTCAATGCCTATCACGACTCAGGCAGCATCGTGCTGGAAATCGCCGACGACGGCGCCGGCCTGAACCGTGACCGGATCCTGGAAAAAGCCCAGGAACGTGGTCTGGTTGCCCTTGGCGCCAGCCCCACCGACCAGGAAATCTACAACCTGATCTTCGAGCCGGGTTTCTCCACCGCCCAGGCCGTCACCAACCTTTCCGGGCGTGGCGTGGGCATGGATGTGGTCAAGCGCAACATTACCCTGCTGCGCGGCACTGTCGACCTGGACAGCCAACCGGGCCAGGGCACCGTGGTGCGCATCCGCCTGCCGCTGACGCTGGCGATCATCAATGGCTTTCTGGTGGGCATCGGCCAGTCCACGTACGTCATTCCCCTGGACATGGTTCAGGAATGCATCGAGCTGAGCGAGGACGACGGGGTTTGCAGCCGCGAACAAGGCTACCTCGACCTGCGCGGAGAAGTGCTGCCGCTGGTGTACCTGCGCGATCACTTCAACCACGAAGGCCCGGCCTCGCGCCGGCAGAACGTGGTGGTGGTGCGCTACGCCGAACTCAAGGCCGGGCTGGTGGTGGATGACCTGCTCGGTGAATTCCAGACCGTGATCAAACCCCTGGGCAAGTTGTTCGGCGCGCTGCGCGGCATCAGCGGCTCGACGATCCTGGGCAGCGGCGCTGTGGCGTTGATTCTCGACGTGCCGGCGCTGCTCACGCAGATCGCCCAAATAGACAACCGCTACACCTCGACTCAATCACAACAAGCCACTGCTCGCTGACGCTTTAGCAATTCCATGGAGAGGTACTTCCCAATGAAATGGTTCTACGATCTTAGAATCGCCACCAAACTGATCACCTCGTTTCTGGTGGTACTCGCGTTGACCGCCGTCATGGGGGTGTTCTCGATTATCCAACTCAACGAGGTCAACGGCACAACCATCGAGATCCGCGAAAACTGGATGACTTCGATGCGCGCCGCCTCGGGCATGCGCTTCTACGCGGCGAACTATCGCCTCAAGGAAAATCGCCACATTTCCGCTGACTCCGAGCAGGAGCGCACGGCCATCGAAAAAGAAGCGGACGAAGCCAAGCAGGGTTTCGAAACGCGTCTGGCGACCTATGAAAAACTGCTGTCCAGTGCCGAAGATCGCCAGCTGTTCGACACTGCCCGCAGTGACTGGGCCGCGTACCTGGCCGTTAGCAAAGACCTGTTCGCACTGTCCCGACAAAATCTGCTCAACGAAGCCCAGACGTTGCTCAAGGGCGAATCCAAACGTCATTTCGACCTGGTGACCGCCGACCTGCAGAAACTGGTTGAGCTCAATGCCGCCGGGGCCGACGTGGCCAGCGCCCATGGTACGGAACTGTATGAGAATGCGCGTCTGTCGATCATCGCCGTGCTGGTTGCCGCCCTGCTGGTGGGCCTGGGCCTGGCACTGTTCATTTCCCGGATCATTTCCCGCCCCCTGAAACAGGCGGCCTTGGTTGCCGAGCAACTGGCCGAAGGCAACCTGAACGCGAAAATCGAAAGCGGCTCCAAGGACGAAACCGGCATGGTGCTCAACGCCATGCAAAACATGGTGGGCAAGCTGTCCCATATCATCGGTGAAGTGCGCAACGCCGCCGACAACCTGGCCAGCGCCTCCGAAGAAGTCAGCGCCACCGCGCAATCCATGAGCCAGGCCACCAGCGAGCAGGCGGCCAGCGTCGAAGAAACCAGCGCCTCCATCGAACAAATGAGCGCCAGCATCAACCAGAACACCGAGAACGCCAAGGTCACCGACGGCATGGCCAGCAAAGCCGCCAAGGAAGCCACCGACGGCGGTGAATCGGTGCAGCAGACCGTGGTGGCGATGAAGAAAATCGCCCAACGCATCAGCATCATCGACGACATCGCCTACCAGACCAACCTGCTGGCGCTCAACGCTGCAATCGAAGCGGCCCGCGCCGGTGAGCACGGCAAAGGCTTCGCGGTCGTCGCCGCCGAGGTGCGCAAACTGGCTGAACGCAGCCAGGTGGCGGCCCAGGAGATCGGCGAGCTGTCGTCCAGCAGCGTCGACATGGCCGAGAAGGCCGGGCATCTGCTCAACGAAATGGTCCCGTCCATCAACAAGACCTCGGACCTGGTGCAGGAAATCAGCGCCGCGTCCGAAGAACAGGCCGCCGGCGTGGCGCAGATCAACACAGCCATGACCCAGCTCAACCAGGTGACCCAGCAGAACGCTTCCAGCAGCGAAGAATTGGCCGCCACCGCAGAAGAGATGAGCAGCCAGGCCGAACAGCTGCAACAGGCCATGAGCTTCTTCACCCTGGACGCGCCGGCCAAATCGGCCAGCCAGCCACTGAAGGTGGACAACACGCCCGGCCCGTCCAGTCGCAAGACAGCCCGTGCGCCCGCGGCGGTGATGCCCAAGGCATTTGCCTACAACATGGCCAGCGCGCCAGACGAATCCGAATTCACCCGGTTCTGACGGTCCGGCCCTACGGGCTTCGCTTAAAAGGAGAAAAGGCATGGGCGCCATCGCGACCACACGTCAAGCCGCCATCGCGGTTGAGGAAGAAGCGCAATACCTGACGTTTATGCTCGGCACGGAGATGTTTGCCATCGGCATCCTGTGCATCAAGGAAATCATCGAGTACGGCAACCTGACGGTGGTGCCGATGATGCCGGCCTTCGTACGCGGGGTGATCAACCTGCGCGGCGCGGTCGTGCCGGTGGTGGACCTGTCGGCCCGGTTCGGCCGACAGAACTCGGCGATCACCCGGCGTTCGTGCGTGGTGATCATCGAGGCCAACACCGAGGACGGCCCCGCCCAGGACATCGGCCTGCTGGTGGACACGGTATCGGCGGTGCTGGAGATCCCAGCTTCGCAGATCGAACCGCCACCGAGTTTCGGGGCGAAGATCCGCGCCGATTTCATCAGCGGCATGGCCAAGGTCGACGGCAAGTTCGTGATCGTACTGGAGGTGGACCGAGTGCTGTCCATCGATGAAATGTCGCAGCTGGCCCAGGCCAGCCCTGCCGCGCTGGAAGCTGAAAACCAATGAACGCAGACACCTGCAAGGAACGCACTGTGAACTCATTGGCGCTCAATGACCGTGAGTTCAGCCAGTTTCAAGCCTGGCTGTATCAAGCCGCGGGCATCAACCTGTCACCGGCCAAGAAGGCCTTGGTGGCCGGGCGGTTGTTCAAGCGCCTCAAGCACTATGAGCTGGGCAGTTATGGCGAGTATTTCAAGCTGATCATGAGCGGCCAGCGCACCGAGGAATTGCAGGTGGCGCTGGACCTGCTCACCACCAACGAAACCTACTTTTTCCGCGAGCCCAAGCACTTCGATTTCCTGCGCGAACATGTGCTGCCCCATGCAACGCCGGGTAAAACCTTTCGCCTGTGGAGCGCCGCCAGTTCCTCGGGTGAAGAGCCCTACAGCCTGGCCATGACCCTGGCCGAAGGACTGGGCACCACACCTTGGGAAATCATCGGTTCAGACATCAGCAGCCAGGTACTGGCCAAGGCCCGTTCCGGACATTACCCCATGGAACGCGCCCGTACCCTGCCCCAACCGTTGCTGGTGAAATATTGCCTGAAGGGCACCGGCAGCCAGCAAGGCACATTCCTCATCGACCGGGCGTTGCGCAGCCGGGTCAACTTCATCCAGGTCAACCTCAACGACACCTTGCCGGAGCTGGGCGAGTTCGATGTCATTTTCCTGCGCAACGTCATGATCTATTTCGACCAACCCACCAAAAGCAAAGTGGTCGCCCGATTGCTCCCACGGCTCAAGTCCGGCGGGTATTTCATCGTGAGCCACTCCGAAAGCCTCAACGGCGTATCCGATGCGTTGAAACTGGTGGCACCTTCGATTTATCGCAAGCCATGAGCGCCGCGCTCAAGCAAATGCCCGAGGTGTATCTGGCGCCCGGCGAGTTTCGTTTCGCCACCAGCCCGACTCGCCTGCGCACCATTCTCGGCTCTTGCGTGGCCGTCACCCTGTGGCATCCGGAGCGCAAGATCGGCGGCATGTGCCATTACATGTTGCCCAGCCGGGCGCGCTGCTCCACGGCGCTGAACGGCATGTACGCCGACGAAGCCATCGAACTGTTCGTCCGCCAGGCAAAGGCCCATCGCACCGAACCCGAGGATTACCAACTCAAGCTGTTCGGCGGCGGCGAAATGTTCCCGGAGCTGCAACGCCAGGTGCCGTTCGGCGACGTGGCGCGGATGAACGTCAACGCAGCGCTGGAAATGGCCGCGCTGTACCGCCTGGACCTGATCGCCCAGGACATGGGCAGCACGGGCTACCGAAGCATCATCTTTGACCTGTGCAGCGGCGACGTGTGGGTCAGGCATCAACCGATAAGGACCCGGCATTAACCATGTCAAAAAAGATAAATGTACTGCTGGTGGATGACTCTGCCGTGGTTCGCCAGGTACTGCTGGCGATCCTCAGCGACACGCCGGACATCCATGTGATGGGTGCGGCGTCCGATCCGATTTTCGCCATGGACAAACTGGCCCGGGAGTGGCCCGACGTGATCGTGCTGGATGTGGAGATGCCGCGCATGGACGGCATCACCTTCCTGAAGAAAATCATGAGCGAGCGTCCCACACCGGTGGTGATCTGCTCGTCCCTGACGCCCAGGGGCGCCGAAACCACCTTGCAAGCCATGGCCGCCGGCGCGGTGGAAATCATCACCAAGCCCACCAGCGGCTTGAAGAATTTCCTGCTGGAGTCGGCACCGGAGCTGATATCGGCTATTCGCGCCGCCGCCCAGGTCAACGTCAAAAACCTGGGCCGGCGCCCTGCCCCGGCGCCGCTGACCCCAGCCACCAAACTCACTGCCGATGCCATGCTGCCAGCCGCCAACGGCCATGCCATGGCCCAGACCACCGAACGCATCGTCGCCCTCGGCACGTCCACCGGCGGCACCCAGGCCCTGGAGGCGGTGCTGACCGCCTTGCCACGGGTGTGCCCTGGGATCGTCATCGTCCAGCACATGCCGGAAAAATTCACCGCCTCGTTTGCCGCCCGACTCAACAGCCTGTGCCAGATCGAAGTGCGCGAAGCCCGCAACAACGACCGCATCCACCCAGGCCTGGCCCTCATCGCCCCAGGCGGCAAACACATGATGGTGACCCGCAGCGGCGCGTTCTATCACGTACAAGTGGTGGATGGCCCCCTGGTCAACCGCCACCGCCCATCGGTGGACGTGCTGTTTCGCTCAGTAGCCAAATTCGCCGGCCGCAACGCCACCGGCATCATCATGACCGGCATGGGCGACGACGGCGCCCGCGGCCTGAAAGAAATGCTCGACGCCGGCAGCAGCACCGTGGCCCAGGACGAAGCCAGCTGCGTGGTCTTCGGCATGCCCAAGGAAGCCATCAAACTCAACGCCGCGCAGCGGGTGATGGGGTTGCAGGAGATTGCGCAGGTGATTTTGCATCGGTAGGCGCTAAGGACTGCTCCCCCGATCCACACAGAACTCATTGTGGGAGCAAGGCTTGCCCGCGATGCAGGCGATACAATCTTTCAGCAACCGAGGCGCCTACTTCGCGAGCAAGCTTTGCTCCCACAACGGGGATAAATCCCCTCGCCACAAAAAGCGACCGGGTTTGCTTCAGTATTCCGCTGAAGCATTCCTTTGCTACAGGGCCACCTTGTCTGCGGGCTTGTGTCTACACCGGCGAAATCGTCGCCAGCACGCCAATCAAAAGGGTCAGTGCCAAAAAACCACCCAAAAAAATCGCCATCTTCGTCATGAGCCCACCCGATAGAAAAGTTTGCAGTACACGGGCCGTCTGCCAGGCAAACCGCAACGCTATTCTGGGGTGGGGATTGGGTTCATTACAGAGTCAGGTGTCGCGAGAAAATGCGGATCAGCATACAAGGCACTAAGAGTCGGTGAATGCTGCGCCACTGGGGACGTATTGCACAGCCAATGAGTTTCGTAGGGAAACCTTTTTGCTACTTAACCAACCGGGTATCCAGTCCGAACCGCTCCTGGGAAACAAGCCTGAACCGATCCGCCGCCAAATCGCAGCTCACCAGCAGATTCCAGGAATGCTGAGTCACCGCCGATGGAATCAGCACGAAGGGATGCTGCGCCAGCAGCTCTTCAGCAAACTGCTGCTGGTTGGGCGAGGGTCGAGCCGGAACAAGCCAGTTCGGGTTCGGCACGTCTTCGGCCTGAACCACTTTGATAAGCGCCGGATCCAGCACTTCAAAACATGTCAGTAGGTAAGGTACCCGGTCTAACGCGTCGAATCCCAGATGGGCCGCGACCTCCAGAATAGCCGTAGACGGGTCAGCCGAAGCATAGATGACCCGCCGCCCGGGGGGATTCCAACGCCCACCGGTTCGTTGCGCGCCAATGCCGCTGTCCCACGTCTGCTTGTAGACCTCGCGGTCAAGACGCCAGGCGTGCCACCGTCCATCCCAGGGCAGAGGATTCATTGATAAACCCCGTGCTCAATCCGGGTCAGGTAATCCTCCAGCACCTGAAAACCCAGTGAACTGTCGATTAGCTCCAATGGCACATAACCGTCCAGGTATTTGCAGGGTTTCTTCAGCCAGTCCTCAGCCAACGACTGGCTACCAAAGACATTGGTAGCGTGCTCCAGGGTCTGGGCATACTGAAAAGCCACCGTACTCTGCTGCTGGTTCAGGCGTATCGGCTTGGTCTCCTTCGCCAGACGCTGGACGGTTCTGACGGACCTTCCAGTGATGCGCTGAACCAGGTCGTGCTCCATGTACAGAGCGGACGTGGAAAGCATGTCCTTGACGTCGCTCAGGTAAAAGCCCTCCTGCGTGTACCGGATGATCAGCAAGCGCTCATCACCTTTGCGGCCATGCAGCAGCACCTCCGTTGGCTTTCTGGCGACGTCTGTTACCCTCGTCCCCGCCCCAGTTTTCGCCGTGGATTTGACGGCGGGTTTGTCTGCTTGTTTGGCTTCGGACATGACGTTGACCTCAGTGCGACATTTGACGCAATCATAGCGCCAAATGTCGTCACAGCGAAAACTCCGTTTGTCAGCCTTTGCGTATAAGGTTTCAGGCATCGATCTGTCCTCACGATATAAAACGAAGCTGAGCGTGCCGGATTCCACACCGAGCGCAGCGACAACGTCAGATCGTAAGTGCGGTGCTTCCCAAGGCCAACCCTAAAAAGTTGTCAGAGACTTCCTCGATTTATCCCAACGTGATCATTGGTCGTAAGACGCTATTCAATGACGGCCCATGCGGCGACAACATCCGACGTCATTGCCTACAACCACTACAGAATCAGCTGGCTTTTGCCCCGTTCGCTGCCCCGATCCCCGCTACCCCATCCACTTCCATTTCATCCCGGTTTACGACTGGGTCGAGGAACTGTTTTGGAAAGATGCGCGGTATAGGCTGCTGGAGACGTTTGGCACTCAAGAGAATGCCCTAACATTGACCGATGGCGCAGAGCTGAGCTCCCCGAGGCATCCAGTCAGTGCAGCGTCCACTTCTCCATAACCCTCTCCTTTGCCAGTAGTCAAACATTCCATTGGTTCTTGCACTCCATCAGGAAATCGATAAAGGCACGCACGCGCAGCGGAACGTGACGACCGTGCGGATACAGCAGAGTAAAGGGTCGGGACCGACCACCGAACACCTGGAGAACCTCGACTAGACTGCCCTCCTCCAGTTCTCGCTCGACGATAAAGCGATAGGTCTGGAACAGGCCTGCGCCGTTCTTGGCCAAGGTCACGCCGCCGAGAACATCGTCGGAGCAACAATAATTACCGGTGGCCAGGATCTCGCGTTCCTTGCCATTCTCGCTAAATAGCCAAGGAATACGCCGGCCACTACTGGGCAATTCGAACTGGATGCACTCGCAGTTCTCGAGGTCTTCCAGGCTCGACGGGATACCATTCCGAGTCAGATACTCCGGTGTTGCCACCACGACCAACCGGGCATCTTCAAGATGGCGCGCAATGAGCGTAGAGTCGGGCTGAGCTCGCACCCGAATTGCCAGATCATAGCCCTCCCCCACGAAATCTATATTTCTGTTGCTCAGGTGGATGTCGATGTTCACTCCCGGGTGACGCTCCCTGAAACGCGGCAACAACGGGAGGATTCGGTGGTGGCCGTAGGTTGTAGGAATGCTGATGCGCAACTCTCCCGTCGGTTCGAGCTGTTTGCCCATCACTTCACGCTCAGCCTCCACCAATTGGGCCAACGCCTCGCGACACTGCTCAAAGTAAGCACGACCGCTTTCCGTCAATCTAATACTGCGCGTCGTTCGCACGAACAGACGTGTCGCAAGACGCTCTTCCATCCGCGATATCGAACGACTCACCGCCGCTGGGGTGACGCCAGCGCAAAGCGCTGCTGCAGTAAAACTCCCCTCTTCAGCGGCGAGGCAAAAAAGCTCGATGCTGCCAAGCTGAAGGTCATCAAAGTGGCGCTTGACCATTAGTTACACCAAGTATCAACTGAAGTGTAAAATCCTACATTTATCTAAACTCCTAGTACAAATATAGTTCCTCCAACTACGACGAACAGGTACTTGCCGGAGTCGGCCTCATGGCATGAGTTGTTTCGGCTGGTGGGCAGGTGCTGATCAAGCTTCTTGCGAATATGGTGCATTGTCTCGCTGGGCCAGCGGCAAGGGTCTGCAACGCCACCTCGCACATGCCGCTGAACCAATGCGGACGTGAAAACGATCAGAAATTACCGGGTTTCCCGAGTCTGACGAGTCCTTCCCGAAGGCCGTTACGGCTGCGGTACTTCTCTTTTGCTACCTGCGAGGAATGCTCACATGCGACTCGACATTGAACACTTACGAACGGCTCTGTCTGCCTATCCGCGAATCGCTCTGCTGGAAAGCGCAACCCCGATCCAGAAACTGTCACGGCTCAGTGCCCTGCCAACGATGAGGGGGTGCAACCTCTACGTAAAACGAGACGACCTCACCGGATTGGGCGGTGGTGGCAACAAACTGCGCAAGCTCGAGTTTCTGCTAGGTGAGGCAATCGCTGCTGGAGCAGATACCTTGGTGACCTGGGGCGGGCTGCAATCCAATCATGCCCGACTGACCGCTGCAGTCGCCGCCCGCCACGGCCTCGCCTGCGAGCTGATTCTGACCCAATCGCCAATCCGCGACGATGAAGACTACCGACTGAACGGCAACGTGCTGCTCGATACACTGTTCGGCGCCGGCGTCCATCAACTGCCCGTGGGGGAGGCTGCCGAACCCTACGCGCTGGAGTTGGTCGAGCAATTGCAGCGCCAAGGCCGCAGGACCTTCGTAATGCCTCTCGGTGGCTCCAGTGCGCGCGGGAGCCTGGGCTATGCGGCTTGCGCCGCCGAGATTCTCGGGCAGGCCGACACCTTTGGCCTGCAGTTCGAGCGGATCATTATTCCCAATGGCAGCAGCGGCACCCACTCAGGCCTGTTGGCAGGGCTCACTATCGCCGGCTCATCAACCCAGGTGCAGGGCTATTCCGTGCTAGGCCCGGTGGGGCCAACGCTTGACGTGACGCGGGAAAAAACCCAGGCCGTCCTGAAGCTACTTGGTAGCACTGCGGTGTTGCCCACTGAGGCGCTGCAAATCGACGACTCTCAACGAGGAAGTGCTTACGGCGCCCCGACCGATAGCATGCTGGCGGCAACCAGAATCCTTGCTTCCCAGGAGGGGCTGCTAATCGACCCAGTCTATGGTGGCAAGGCCTTCGCGGGTTTGCTGGAATCCGTCACCCGTGGTGATCACTCTGCCGGCAGCAACCTGCTGTTCATCATGACTGGTGGATTACCTGGGATCTTTGCCTATAGAACCGCCTACAGCTGACAAGCATCGCCCCAGTTAACATGCTGGCGTCATCCTGCCCAAGCCCTTCATCGACTACACCCCGAGGATCTGGAGAGCCTGTTAGATACAAACCCTACAGATCCGGGCGGAACATTCGTTCGCAGCTAGCGTAGATGGGGCCGATGGCGAATTCAGGTGATCGCTATTTATTCAACAAAATCTGCCAAGTGTAGCCGCTGGTATAGTCAAAATAGTCGCCAGTCTGCCAGGGTCAGCTACTTTCGCTTGAAGGCCTTCCAACGAGCCTCGCGTTCGCCAAGGAAGCGATTGCTTATCGACGCTTCGAGGTCCTTGCGTTCCACGGAGACGCCACAGTGAGGGCAAACGTTGGCCACTCCAACGTCATGACCACAATCGCGATGCACGAAACGTACTGCTAATCCCTCATCCCCATTCTTGCACCACTTTTCGCCCCAGGCTCGCAACGCGTAAATCACCGGATAGAAGTCCCCTCCCTTGCCGGTGAGGTGGTATTCGTAGCGCAGCGGCTTTTCGCTGTAAGGCCGACGTTCGACCAGACCGTCGGCTTCCAGCGCTTTCAGGCGCGAGGTCAGCATCTGCGGCGTAGCCCCGGTCTGGATCTGCATTTCCTCGAAGCGTGTCGCGCCCATGTACAGCTCGCGAAGAACCAGAATCGTCCATTTGTCACCTACCACATCCACCGAGCGTGCAACCGGGCACACCGTACTATTCGTCTTGTCCTGCATCGTCATCACGCTGTTTGTCCCACTATAACTATGTTTTTCACAGTAACACTGTCACGCCTGCCAAGCCTCAAGAAACCAGATATGAGACCGATAAATCCGCTGTTACTATGTTTTTCATAGTCTCATGAGTCATACTGAGGTTCACGCCGCCGCAAGGGCAAATTGAAGCAGATGTCCGTGCAGGCAAAAAACCTCTCACTCCAACATCCTTTCAACTGGAACACTGCCATGACTCATCCTGTGTATTCCCCTGCGCGAACCGGCCTGCTACTAGTCGATCCCTATAACGATTTCCTGTCCGAGGGCGGTAAGCTGTTCCCCATGCTGAAAGGCGTCGCGGATGACGTTCATCTGCTCGACAACCTACGCACCTGCCTCGCCGCCGCTCGGGAACACAGCTTCCAGGTGTTCTACGTACCGCATCGGCGCTGGCAGGTCGGCGACTACGATCACTGGGATCACCCCAACCCGACCCAACGCTTGATCCAGCAACGCCATACCTTCGCCAAAGGTACCTGGGGCGGTGAATGGCATCCCGACTTCGTACCGCAACAGGGCGACATCATCATCCAGGAGCACTGGGGTCAGAGTGGGTTCGCCAATACCGACCTCGACTTCCGGCTCAAGCAGCAAGGCATCACGCATGTGATCGTTGTTGGTCTGCTGGCAAACACTTGTATCGAATCGACGGCGCGCTTCGCCATGGAGCTCGGCTATCACGTCACTCTGGTACGCGATGCGACAGCGGCATTCAACAAGGAAATGATGCACGCGGCGCACGAACTGAACGGGCCGACTTTTGCCCACAGTATCGTCGACACTCAAGGGCTTCTACTGGCCCTACTAAAGCAGTAAAGGGGCCACGCCATGCCTGTCTCATCCGCAGCCCCGCAAGCAATCTCCAGTCGCCTTGTCGCCCTGATGGCCTTCTGCTGCGCCCTTGCCGTATCGACAATCTACTATCATCAGCCATTGCTGCCCCAGATAGCTGCGTCGTTTGGCTTGGCGCCAACACACGCTGGCCTGATCGCCACGTTGACACAGCTCGGCTATGCGGCGGGCCTGCTGCTAATCGTGCCACTCGCCGATTGCCGGCAGCCACGCCAGATCGCGCTGCTGGCCATTGCTGTGAATGCCGTTGCTTTGATCGTCTGCGCCGCCGCGCCGAGCTTCACGCTGCTGTGCGTGAGCTGCGTCGTGGTTGGCGTGACCGCTATTACCGCACAGATCATCATTCCAGTACTCTCGGGATTGGCCACACTGACTGAACGCGGGCGGATAGTCGGCGGCCTGCTCAGTGGTCTCTCGGCAGGCCTTCTGCTGGCACGCACAATAGGAGGGGTAGTCGGTGCATACACCGGATGGCGAGTCGTCTTCATAATGGCTTCGCTCACCGATGTACTACTGCTGATAATTGTTGCCAGGAGCCTGCCCGCTACCGCGAACTTGACCGCTATCCCATATGCCGGGCTCATGCGGTCGCTGGGCAGCTTGGTCCTTGAGGAACGAGTATTGCGCTACTGCGCAGCGGGCGGGCTTATGACGTTCGCTGGGTTCAGCGCGCTATGGGCCAGCCTCGCCGCGCTGCTGGCACAGCCACCTTACGAGTTCGACTCTGCCACCATCGGCTTGTTTGGTCTGGTCGCATTGCTGGGCATTGCCCTGTCGCCATGTATCGGTGTCCTGGCTGATCGCCTGGGCGCACGCACCATGGTTCTCGCCGGGGCGGTAGCCCTCACTGTGGGATTTGCGTTCATCGCTGCAGGCGGACAAAGCCTCGGCTCCCTGATCGTCGGCATGGTGCTGCTCGACTTTGGCAATCGTGCCGGCCTGATTGCCAACCAGGCACGCGTATTCACCTTACGCCCTGAGGCCCGAAGCCGACTCAATACCGTGTTCATGGGAGCGTACTTCCTGGGCGGAGCCGTCGGTGCTGCACTAGGGAACTACGGAGTGCACCAGTCTGGCTGGATAGGTCTTGCCGTAGTTGGCACCTTGCTTGCTCTTGGGGCCACGGTGATCAATGTTCTTTCTCCCCGTGAGCCGAGCTCAACGCCCGCAGAGGCTCGCTCGTGAGCCAACTGCTCACTATGCGCTTAAAACAAAAGGACAGGCGGCAACGGTATCGCACTCTCTGGGATCCCACGCCGGACGACGGCGCGACCGCCCTTACTAATGCCGATTCACATACCGAGTTGCTTGCCGAATATGCGCTGACGAACCTGGCAAGCATTTCGGACAGGCTCTCATTCAAACTCATTACATCATGTTACTAGTTATATTCTATAACACGCATTTATTGCGAAATAGTTAAGGCTTAAATTGCAATCCATTGCCTAGCCCATCCTGTTGATGGGCGGCCACTGGAGAGTAGTTATGCCTTTCGTCAGCGTCCGCATTACCCGCGACGGCATCACTTCCGAGCAGAAAGCTCAGGTGATTGCCGAAATCACAGAAACACTGGAGCGCGTCCTTAACAAACGCCCTGACCTGACCCATATCGTGATTGAAGAAGTCGACACCGATAACTGGGGTTACGCAGGCATCACCACCACCCAATACCGAAAGCAACTAGTTGAAGCGGAGGTTAAGTCATGACTTCCACCGTCAGCATCGATTTCGTCTCTGACGTGGTCTGTCCTTGGTGCGCACTGGGCGCAACGGCGCTGGAGCAAGCGATCAAAAACGTGGCAGGTGAAGTGTCGGTGGAACTGACCTACAAGCCTTTCGAGTTGAACCCGGACATGCCGGCCGAAGGCGAGGACGCGGTCCAGCACATGATACGTAAATACGGACGCAGTGCTGAGGAAGTCACAGCGAGAAACCAGATGGTGATTGCCCGCGGTCAGGCCATTGGATTCCGGTTCGATCTGGAGAAGCGTAGCCACTTCTACAACACCTTCGATGCTCACCGATTGTTGTACTGGGCGTTGCAGGAGGGGCGGCAGATCGAGCTCAAGAAGGTCCTGTTTGCTGCTTATTTCACCGACGGTCAGAACCCAAGCGATCGTCAGACGCTGGTGCGTCTAGCCGCTAACGCGGGGTTGAATTCGGCCCGTGCACTTGAGGTATTGGCGTCAGAAGTGTTTGCCAAGGAGGTGCTTGAGCTTGAAAAGTTTTACCGCCAGCGCGGCATCACTTCGGTTCCGGCCATGATCCTCGACGGTCGTCAGCTGGTGTCCGGCGCGCAATCGATCGAGGACTACGAAAAAATTCTGAGACACATGGCGCAGGCACCCGCCCAAGCCTGATTAGTCCCTTTCAACCCATATATCTAGTAGAGGTCCATCATGGGCAATTCGAAAAAAGTCATTGTTATTACTGGCGCATCTCAAGGTCTCGGCGCGGGTATAGCTAAGGCCTTCCGTGATCTCGATTACCGGGTGGTTGCCACCTCGCGCTCAATCAAACCCTCCACCGACCCTGACATCCTCACCGTGGCGGGCGACATCAGCGACCCGGCTGTTGCTCAACAAGTCATCAGTGAAACGATTGCACGTTTTGGCCGCATCGACACTCTGGTCAATAATGCCGGTATATTCATTGCCAAACCGTTTACCTCTTATAGCGCTGAAGACTACGCCAATGTGCTGGCGGTGAATCTGAACGGCTTCTTCTATATCAGCCAACTCGCGATCACCGAGATGGAGAAACAAGGCAAAGGGCACATCGTCAACATCACCACCAGCTTGGTCGATCATGCCATCGACGGTGTACCGTCGGTCCTGGCTTCGCTGACCAAAGGTGGGCTGAACGCGGCGACCAAATCCCTGGCCATCGAATACGCCAAGCGCGGCATCCGTGTGAACGCGGTCTCCCCAGGCATCATCAAAACACCGATGCACGGCGAAGAAACCCACGACGCACTTGGAAGTTTGCACCCGATCGGACACATGGGCGAGATCAGCGACATTGCGCAGGCGGTAGTGTATCTAGAGAGCGCCAACTTTGTTACGGGTGAAATCCTCCACGTCGATGGCGGTCAGAGCGCGGGGCACTGAAGACTGACCTATTCGCACCGCCGTCGATCAATACCGACGGCGTTTTCCTCGGAGAGCGCACCATGAACACCCACGTTCACAAGATTTTTCTGATCACCGGGGTGAGTTCAGGCTTCGGCCTGGCCTTTTCTCAAGCAGTGCTAGCAGCGGGACATACTGTGGTTGGTACGGTACGGCGTGAGTCCGAGCGTACTGCGTTCGAAGCGCTAGACACCGATCGCGCCAAGGCCGTCGTGCTCGACGTCACCGATTACCAGGCGATAGAGCCGCTGGTGGCTGAGATCCTAGGAAATGTGGGCCGGATAGACGTGTTGGTGAACAACGCGGGTTATGGCCATGAGGGAATTCTTGAGGAGTCACCGCTAACGGAGATGCAACGCCAGTTCGCCACCAACGTGTTCGGCGCGGTGGCAATGATCAAGGCGGTTCTGCCAGGTATGCGTGAGCGGCGCAACGGACATATTGTCAACATCACCTCCATGGCCGGTTTTATCACCTTACCGGGCATCGCCTACTACAGCGGTAGCAAATTCGCCCTTGAAGGCATCAGCGAAGCACTGGCCAAAGAAGTGGAACACTTGGGTATCCATGTGACTGCCATGGCCCCAGGCTCGTTTCGTACCGAATGGGCGGGGCGCTCGATGATCCGTTCAGTTCGCACCTTGAGTGACTACGACTCTGTGTTCGATCCGCTTCGCAAGACGCGTGAAGAGAAAAGTGGCAAACAGACGGGCGATCCGCACAAGGCGGCGCAGGCCTTATTGGCTCTGGTGGCTGCTGAGAAGCCTCCCATTCATCTATTGCTCGGTCAGGATGCGTTGAGACTGGTGCGCGAAAAAATCGCGCGTCTTCAAACGGAAATAGCCGCCTGGGAGCGTCTTTCAGAATCAACTGACTTTGACTGACAATTCGGTGCGGGTGCCTTGTTCGACGATGCGTCCATCGTCCATGACGATGAGCATGTCCATCGCCGCAATCGTGGACAGCCGATGGGCGATGGCGATCACGGTCTTGCCATTTCATCGAGGCTTTCCTGGATGGCTACTTCGACCTCTGAACCCCACGCACTGGTGGCCTCGTCAAGCAGCAGGATCGGGGCTACTTCATGCAGAACGAGCCCATGGTCCAACAAGCGATTCAGAACCTCTCGTTCTACCCGATGCCAATCGGTTCGGCGGGAGTGTCGATGATTGATGCACGCGACATCGCTGACGTCGCCGTGGCGGAGTTATTGCGACCTGACAGGCTCCAGACCCTCATCGGCCACCCGCTACGCACCTATGAAGACTTCGTGCGCGAGGCCGTTGCCGGGGTTTAAGCGGCTACGGCAAAAAAGGGGGTGGATTAGCCAATTGCCCCCTGGCGCGGCGAACTCCTCAGTAAAGTGTGCTCGCAATGCGCCCTGACAGGGCCTTGTCGTAAGCGTCGCCATCTACTTTCGAGGGGCAGATACGTTTGAATACCTCGCCTGCCGTGGGCAGTGCGCTGCGTTCGATCTGCCGCGTCACATCCCACAGCCCCGCCCTGATCACAGCCCTGCTGCACTGGAAATAAACGCTGGCTACGGTGATCTCCAGCACCGTTCGAGGAAGCTGCCCATTTACCGCGAACCGAGCCAGCAGTGCTGGCTCGACCGATATCCTGGCTGTGCCGTTCACGCGCAAGGTTTCCCCTATGCCAGGCACGAGAAAGAGCAGCGCAACCCGGGGGTCCTCAACGATGTTGCGCAGCGAATCGATGCGGTTGTTGCCGCGGCGGTCGGGTAAATACAGGGTCTTGCTGTCGTGGACATGAACGAACCCGGTCGCGTCGCCCCTCGGTGAGGCATCCAGCCCTCCGGGGCCTGAGGAAGCGAGGATCACAAAGGAGGCAGCCTCTATGAAGGGCTGGTAAACCGGATGGATATGATCGACTTCCTTGAGGATCGAGGGCGCCGCGACGGGGCCGTAAAGGCTTTCCAGCGCTTGTGTGGTCGTGATGTAGGCGCTGCTGTCGTTGTCGCGTTCCATGCTCATCTCCTTTGTAGATGTCTAAAAATCACATTCAGTTGATCGCTTCCTGCTCACCCGTTCCGACCAAGTGAGCAGCGGTAGGTTTGGCCAGGAGCAGGTTTGCGGGATTATTCATCGCTCGGTTATGCCTTGGGTTTAGAGCTTGCAACCGGAACGGCAGCTTTTACCGGCTCTAGATTTAACGCAAACACACTCACCAACACGATAACAGCCCCAATAATGACCATCACTGACGGGCGCTCGGCCAGCACCAAAGAAGCCATCAACATCGCGGTGGGCGGTATCAGGTAAAGCGCCATGGAGGCGCGGCTTACATTGCTATGCGCCAGCACGTAAGCCCATGCGAGGTACGCCAGCGCGCTGGGAAAAATACCCAATATCAGCACCGCCAGGTTCACCGAAACAGAAGCGTGTTGTGCTTCAATTAGCAGGCCCGGCGCGAAAATAAATAGCAGGACTGTGCCCGACCAGACGGTGTAGCAAACCATGGTCAATCCATCGTATCGATAGGCATGACGTTTCTGGAGAGAGAAATACAGACTCCAGGACAGCGCCGCCAGCAGGATCAATAGTCCATGGGCGTTCATATCACCCAAGCCACGATCCCCCGCCACGACCACGGCAGCGCCAAACAAGCCGCACACTACGCACCCCCACTGCCAACCACTGACTCTGTCCTTGAAGAAAAAATGTGCGAGTAAAGCGCTGAACAAAGGCGTGGACTGGGCGAGCACACTGGCGGCCCCGGCACTGACGCCACGCTGACCGTAATTAAGCGCAATGTGGTGCAAGCTCACAGCGAAGAAACCCAGCACCGCCAGCAATGGCAGGTCCCTGAGACGCGGCCGGGAAATACCCTTGACCATCGCGACCAGGGCCATGAACACCGAAGCGATGAGAAACCGCATCAGCGCCAAGTGACCCGGATCGTAAGCCTGCAAGCCGATGCGAATGCCAATCGGAGAATAGGCCCAGCAAAAAATCACGAACGTCGTCGCGAGGATAATTCTCGCACCGGGTTTGCTGGAGGAACCGTCGAACGACACACAACGCGTTTCCATTTAGAAGTCCCTGCCCCATTGAGCGTCTGCCGATTTGCCTCGAAGTATCGAAACCACCCCACATCAGCACAAGTGACTTAAACTCAACCCACCATTCACTTTGGGTGAGCTATGGAACTGTCCCAACTGCGCATGCTCAAGACGGTCTGCGACACCGGCAGCATCGCCCGTGCCGCTGAAGTGCTGCACTGCGTGCCGTCCAACATCACCGCACGCCTCAAGTCCCTGGAACGGGAGCTCGGCACGCCGTTGTTCTTCCGCGAAGGTCGCGGACTGCGAGTCAGCCCGGCGGGCGAAGTGTTTCTCGAATACACGACAAAAATACTGAACCTGACAGAAGAAGCCCGCCGCGCAATAGCCCCTGACAGCGCGCCGAGCGGCCCGTTGCGCATTGGCGCGATCGAGTCCAGCGCCACGGGGCGTCTGCCCCAGTTGCTGGCTAAATACCACGCGCAGTACCCGCAAGTATCCCTGGAACTGAGCACGGGCACCTGGGCTCAGCTGCTGGACGATGTCCAGCATCACCGGCTCGATGGCGTGATCGTAGCGGTGGACATGGAGCGACCTGGACTCAAGCGAGCCGTGATGTACCGCGAAGATCTGGTGCTCATCGCCTCCGAGTCTCACGGCCCACTGCGCAGCGCGGCAGATTTGCGAGGCAAAGCGATCTTCATGTGGCCCACGGGCTGTCCGTACCGCTTGGCGCTGGAGCAATGGCTGCTACGCCATGAGCAAACGCAGCCGATCATCAGCATCGCCAGCTACGGCGCCATCGTCGGCTGCGTCAGTGCAGGTGCAGGTGTCTCGCTGGTGCCCCGTGGGATCTATGAGCAATACCGCCAGGGGGCTGGTTGTACGGGGTATGAATTTCCCGAGCTGGCGGGGATCGATAACCTTTTTTATTGGCATGAAAACACCGGTCGGCATCCTGCCAGGGAGGCGTTTTTGGCGATGCTGCAAACGGAGTTCGAAGGCTAGCTGCACCGCTCTTCCATTGTGGCGAGGAGATTTAGCGAAACGTCGTACCGCACCGCTGGGCGGCGAAGCAGTCCCAAGAATGTTGTAGGTGATCGACTGGTAAACCGAGATGTAAGCTTTAGTCGCATGTAAGCCCAAACCGAACGATGACAGGGAGTCTATTTTGGAATTAGCACCACGATTCGCCCTCCATGAAACCACCCATTGGATCGTCAACCACCACTTGGCATCCGCCCTGCCCGGCTACCTCATGCTCGGTTCCAAGGTTCACGTAAACTCATTGGCACAATTGCCGGACGCGGCGCTCGCAGAGCTGGGTGGTCTGATGGCAAACATCCAGCGCACTCTCGAAACACAACTGAACCCAAAATGGCTTTATATCAGCCGATTCGGCCACGATTCCCGCTACCCCATCCACTTCCATTTCATCCCGGTTTACGACTGGGTCGAGGAACTGTTTTGGAAAGATACGCGGTACAGGCTGCTGGAGACGTTTGGTACCCAAGAGAATGCCCAAACATTGACCGATGGCGCAGAGCTGACGTTGTTCATTTGGCGTGAATTCGGCGAGAGCCCTACGCCGCCGGCAATCCAAGGGCCTTCGATCAGCCAGGTAATTGAACGGTTGCGGGAGGCGTTCAAGACTCGGCCGACACCAAACCTTCCTCCAGCGCAATGGCCATGATGTCTGCTGCTGGTACGTTGACCCAGGTTGAAACATCAACCTCCCCCCGCGACGCAAGCCAGCGTCCGGCCATTTGATAACCCAACGCGTAACCGAGCCATTTGGGCTTGTCGCCGAAACCAAAGAACCACTCGTTGTGATCGTAATACCTTGATTCGAGAGCCTGGAGTCCGACCGGTGAGTTTGAAAGATCAGCCAACGCTATGGCACGTTCCCAAGGCTCCGGATCGCTACCGAGCAAATGCCGAACAAATTGACCGGCAAGCCCTTCGCTGACCAGAGCCTCGCCCAAAGTCCAACCATAGCCAGGACCGCCCATGCGCAGGCAATGATGAACCTCATGAATAACATGTCGACGCAACGCGCCGGTGCGTAGGCTGGAAAGGAAATTGGGATTATCGGGATCAAGGGTCATGGAAAACATGGAACTGCGATACGCCCGCCCTACCAGACCCATTTCCGGAATGGTTTCGCCCGGTAGCCTCTGAATCAGAACATCGAGCCTCGGCGGGGGCATCAGGCGAGCAACGGCCTCGTACGCCGCATCAAATTCATCAGTCAGCTCGCGGCGAAACTCGGCCAGGCTCCCCGAGGCTTCCAGCCAGTGCAGCGTCCATTTCTCCATAACCCTCTCCTTTAATCACAGTACTGGCTCGATAGATCCATGCCGCTCGCGACAGTAAATTTCCCTAGGGCAGCTGTCCAGTGTCGATAGATTCGACCGCCCCTCTGTCTGTAGGCCCTCTCTGGCAAAAAACTATCGCGATTCCTACAAAGCTCTCGGAACCCGGAGCCTTGTCCGTCGAGCGCGGGGAAACCTATAGTCATTCCGTCGCCCAGAATGGCGATCAGGTTTGGCGACCTGTGAATCGGATCAGCCCTTTAACCTGATCGGAGCAATCCCATGCAAAGATACATCCCCATTACCGGCATCGACTGCACGCCTGCCTCTCTACTCATCGATACTCAAGCCCCGCTGGACGTCTTGCACGCAACCGCTGATTACCGCATCCGTGTGGTGACTCAAGTACTGGAAAACATCGCGTTCCGATCCGAGATCGCCAGCGAAACAGTGGTGCTTTCGGACTTGGCGCAACTTCTGGTAATTCCGTTGCGTGATGGGTGTGATTTGCTGGAAGTGATTGGTCGACGGCTTCAGGCGCAGGTTGAACATTGACAGAGTTTCGGGCGCTTAAAGCGCCCGTTTCTGCTTAGCTGGCCGATGAGTTCTGCACGGACTTCCCCCGTGGCATGCATTCGACCTTACCTGCCATTTACATCGGATTTGACCACCTATGATTGGCAGAGAATGGCTATGTGCAGACGTTGGTCAAGGTCTGCATTCGGCCAAGAGCAGACTGTCGTTCACCTCGGGAGCGGACAAGGTATCGTTCATGGATGTGATCTACTAGAAGAGATCATCGACAGGTTTCAATCAAAAAACTCAACAAACCACTCTCGGGAACGGTTGAAACTGTGGAAAAAATCAAGTTGATCAAAGCGATGATGAAAGCCGGCCGGGCTAAAGATCTACTGTATTGGTTTAATGAAACCGGACACCCATTTAGGCGAGAAAGCTCGCCAGATAGACGAGTCTGATCCCTGGCGGGATCGGCATCGAGTAAATCTAATACCTCGCCAGCACGATTTTCAGCAGCGGAAACGGATTTGGCGGACATTCAACGGCGCAGGCTTCAAGGTCAGCTTGCCGCAATCAGCCACTGAAGGACATCCCTCACCAGAAGTGTCTCGTGATAGTTCGATCTCACAATGTAACCCCGGTGAGGCCGGTCTACTGAAGGCCCGAGAGCGATCAATTTGCCCGCCTTGATCTGCTCTTCGATCAGCCCAGCCCAGCCCAAGGCGATACCTTGACCCTCCTGCGCAGCGGTCAGCAGCAACGGATAGTTATTGAAGCAAAAAACTGGCGCTTCCTCTGGCGGAGTGATCTTCGCGTGCAGGCACCAGTGATGCCAATCCAGCCACCGGGAGTCATCGCTGTCCTTATGAAGCAGCGGTAGATCCTCGATACTGCTTATTTTCTTACCTTCCAGTAGCCCCAGTTTTTCAGCCAGATCTGGACTGCACACTGGGAATACCGTCTCGGGGATCAGTAGCTTTTCAAATCGGAAGTCACCGTCGAGGGATCCAAACTGAATGGCGATATCGGCATCTTGAAGCATCGGATCATCGTCAAGGTTTACTGGGCGAATCTTGAATTGGATCTGGGGGAACTGGCCCTGGAGCGCAGGCAATTTCGGCATAAGCCAGAAATAGCAGAATCCAAAATTCGCAGCGATCGAGATGGTAGGTTTCTGCTTGTTGAAATGGCGACGCATGCGCTTGACCGCTGCCTTAATTTCACTCACCGGGGATGCTAGGCCTGAATAAATCTGCTGACCCTCATAGGTGGGTCGCAACAGCTTACCGTTACGTTCGAAGAGTACACACCCAAGCGACTCCTCCAAGGTGCGAATCCGCTGAGAAATCGCCGGTTGAGTAGTGCCCAATTCAACAGCTGCGGCCGTCATCGAACCCAAGCGGATTGTGGCCTCAAAGGCGACCAAAGATTTAAGTGGCGGGAGGTCCTGTTCGCTCGGCTCCATAACGTTTATGCATACCTCTAATAAGGGGATTGCGGGTGTTTATCCCCTGAGCACGTAAGGATACTGAGACCACCTATTTGGAGGTTCTCATGGTACAGGTCACTTTTGAAATCAAGCAACAACCGGCATCCGTGATCGCACAGTTGCCAGGGGAAACCATTGTGCTAGCGCCTCTGTGGTTGCGGGAGCGCTGCCAGGACGCTGTCAGTCTTGATGTCACTACTCAGCAAAGACTGTTTAACCCGCATAACCTTCCTGACGGCATCACTCTGGTTGAAGCAGAGGCCAAAGGCGTAGATCAGGCATGGCTGTCATTCAGTGATGGTTATGCGGGGCTGTATGACCTCACGGAGTTTCGTGCCGACTTCGATCCGTTGGATGGCCTGCCAACGCCCATCAGTTGGAAGAGCAACATTGACACCCAACTCATCTACATCGACTTCAACCGACTGACCGACTTCGATTATCGATTGGAGGCATTCAGCAAGTTTTTGACCTATGGGGTTGTCGTTATCCAGAACGTGCCTACCGAAGCCGAGTCAGTTCTGGATGTAGGCAGAGTCTTTGGCCAGGTGCGCGAAACCAATTTCGGCAAGTACTTCGAGGTGTACTCCCGGCCGAACTCCAATGACCTGGCCTATCGCTCAATTCACCTCGATCCTCATACCGATAACCCTTATCGCGATCCGATGCCTGGCATCCAGCTTTTGCACTGCCTGATCAACGAAACATCGGGGGGGCTCTCTACACTCGTTGACAGTCTCGCGGTCGCAGAGCAGCTTAAATTGGAAGATCCCGAAGGCTTCGAACTGCTGGCCAACGTGCCTGTGCGTTACCGCCACGTCGATAACGACGTTGAGCTGATTGAGCGGCGGCCAATCATCATGACCGACGCGCTGGGCCGAATGACAGGTGTCAGCTATAGCCCACGCCTCGACTATCTACCGTTGCTGAATGAACACGACGTGGCCGTATTCCACCGTGCACGTCGTCGCATGGGCGAGCTCTTTGTGGATCCGGCATTTGAGCGACGTTTCAAGCTGGAGAAGGGCGAGCTGCAAATGTTCAATAACACGCGTGTCCTCCATGGCCGGACGAGCTTTGATACCAATGAAGGTCGCCGTCATCTGCAAGGTTGCTACATGGATATGGATGGCCCCAAAGGCATCTACAAAGCCATGAAAAGAAGCTTGAAAGCTCAATAAGATTCGAAAGCCTGAGGACTGATGATGGAAACCGTAGATTTTACCCAGATGAAAGACGGCACCAAAGCCGAATATGAAATGCTGACCCAGCTGGAAACTGATTTCGCAAAAGAGCTTCCTGACCGGCTCCTCAAATGCCTGCGGGATCTGGAACACTCTCTAAGCGGTTACAAGGTGAGCAGGCTCGCTCATTCGCTTCAGACCGCATGTAGAGCTGAGGACGCTGGTGCAGATGAAGAGATGGTGGTTGCAGCGCTGATCCATGACCTAGGCGACGAGCTCGCCCCCTACAACCACTCCCAGTATGCAGCATCCATCCTTCGCCCTTATGTTCGTCCAGAGGTGACCTGGGTCATCAATTATCACGGCCTCTTCCAGAACTACTACTACGTGCACTTCTTCGGCGGTGATCGTAATGAGCGGGATCTGTACAAGGATCACCCTTACTACGAGAGTTGTGTGCGCTTCTGTGAGGAGTGGGACCAATCATCCTTTGACCCTGATTACCCGACTCGCCCTTTGGAGCACTTCGAGCCTATGGTTCGGAGGATTTTCACTCGGCCAGCATTCGATCAAAAGTACGTTGGTGACCAGACTATGGGCCGCAGCGCGCTCGACCAACCTGTGGCCTAGGCACTTTACTTACGGTTCAAATTTGCATAATAGCGGCAGCGTGCTGCCGCTATTACGTGCATATCCAGGTGGATCCCTCCCTACTGATCCATAAGAAAACCGCATGCTCCTCATAATAGAAACGCGGTTATGCCGTACTGGCGATTGGCCGATAATCGAAGCGGGAAAGGCGCAATTCATAAGCGTCAGCCACGTGCAAATTTGAGTCTGCCATCCAGATACGTCAAACAGAGTTAGTGCAACTCTAGAGGGGAGTCGGATGAACAAGTTTTACAAAACCGTGATCGCGGTAACCTTGGCATCTCAAAGCGTGTTGGTTATGGCTCAAGAACCCAGCAGTTGCCAAGTCATCAAGACGGCGAACGTGGGATGGCTCGATGGTATATCGACAAACGCATTGACTCAGGTGGTTGCCGAAGGCCTGGGCTATAAATTTGACGACAGCATGCTTTCACTGCCAATCGTTCTGAAGTCTCTTAGCGATGGCAAGCTGGATACGTTCATTAACTACTGGTCGCCATCTCAGGATCCTCTGATTACCCCCCTAAAGGACTCTTTGTCCGTTCTCCCAACCCCTAACCTCACAGGTGCAAAATACACACTCGCAGTTCCAAAATTTCTGGCCGATGAGGGGTTGAAGGATTTCAAGGACATAGAGAAATTTAAAGACCAGCTCGGAGGCCGCATTTACGGCATCCAGCCTGGTAGCGGCGGAAACACGTTGGTGCAGAAGATCATCAAGGACAACTCGTATGGTTTGAAGGATTTCAAACTGGTCGAGTCTGGTGAAGCAGGCATGATCCAAGAGGTAGGTCGCTCGATTCAACGCAAGAAGCCCATTGTGTTCCTGGCGTGGGCGCCTCACCCAATGAACGTGAACATGGACATCGTGTATCTAACGGGTGGTGATGATTCCTTCGGTCCCGATTTCGGCGCAGCAACGGTCAAAACCATCACATCCAAAGGCTATGCCGAGCGCTGCGGTAACGTTGGCAAGTTGTACAGCAATCTGAAATTCACGGTCGACATGGAGAGCAGCATCATGAACTCCCTCGACAAAAAGGAGCCCGCTTTGAGTGCAGCGAAAAAATGGCTGGCCGCTCATCCTGAGACTCTGGATAGCTGGCTGGCTGGTGTGACTACCGTCGACGGTAGAGACGCGAAAGCAGCAGTATTAGCAAACATCTCCAAGTAAAGAAAAGCCGCTTCAGTGAAGCGGCTTTTTTTATCGAAAATCCGCAGTTGGAGGCTCGCTGATGGAGCCATATGTAGCCAGTTGCTAGGCGTTTACTCATCGCAACGTGCCTTAACCGGACGCTTACCCCGCATTTGACATATCTTGAGTTCGTGGGTTTCTGCGGGGCCATGTAGTTCCGAATCCGAGCCCGTCGAGCCAGCACTCACGCGTGATGCGTTTATGAACCTCGGCAGTTGTTTGGATATTCAAGGTCCGCTTCTGGCCGAAAACAGACGAAGCCCCCCCACCGATCTACTCCACAACCCCATTAAAAACAACAGTTCCATCCCCCTCCTTCTTAACCATCAACCTATTCCCCTCCACCACAACCTCAACCAACTCAGAACACCCAGCCACCTCCCGCTTCCCATCAACACGCTCGGCCTTGGCATCAAAACTAAAAACATAAGTAGACGCCGGGCAAGCACTCCCACCCTCCCCCGTGGAAACAACCACCACATACCGGCTCGGCCCAAACGTATAAGCCTTTTCAATCGCCACATAACCGGTGTACTCAGCCTCCTCGACAATTGCCTCCATGACATTCACCACCCCAGCGCGCGTTTGATAATTCAGCGCGGTCCCCGTCCCTTGGGTCTGGGTCGTGAAAGGCCCGGCACGCTCGGCACTGACGGGCAAGGTTTCATAGGCAACACCGGGGGGCGCTGGGGGGGCGATTTGGGTCGTGACGGTGGGTTTTGCAACGAGGCTCTGTTGGGGTTCAGGAAGATCGCATAGACCGTTTTTGCAAATGAAATCCCCTTGGCAGTCGATATCTTCCGAGCACTGGTTGGTTTCTTCGAAGGTGCTCTGGTTGGCTTTGGCATAGCCGACGACGGCCAGTGTAAGAAGGGTGCAGACGAACAGACGCTTCATCGGTGAAGTCCTTTTCTTGGATGGTGGTCAGATGATAACTGCAAACCTTCCGGGTTTGTCTCTGGTCACTTTCGATTTTGCAGTGTCGGGTGGTCCAACTTTGCTTTGAATACTAGCCTTGTAAACGTGCGCACAAGGAAGTCGAGAAAACCATGACTGACCGCGATCAACTCCATCGAAATGGGTACGCTCTGCTCCGTCAAGCGATCCCAACCGAATGGCTGGAAGACCTGCGTGCCGCGTTCGATGCTGGTGTGAGGCCGTCGGACCAATGGCCCGTGCCGCGTGGCATGGACTGGCGTCATTCGCTGTTGGACGATGATGCGAAGATTCAGGCTGTGTGTCGTCTGCCCCAGGTGCTGGCGGTCGCGGGTGAATTGATCGGGGAGCGGTTCTTTCTGTCGCAGGTGGAGGGGCGCGAGCCTCTTGCCGGTGGCGGCCATCAACCGCTGCACCGCGACTTGTCGGCCCAACGGCCAGGCGACATTGCCATGGCCCTGGCTTTTTTTGACGACTATGGCCCTGAGAACGGTGCGACACGCATCGTCCCCGGCAGCCATCGCCCCGAGCCAAGCGAGCAGCCATTCGACTTCACCAACGAATCACGCTCCGTACAGCTTTCAGGTTGCGCCGGTGACATCCTGGTGTTCGATGTGGACTTGGTGCATGCGGGCAGCCTGAACTCGGTGGGCTCGCACCGTCGTTCGATTTTGATCAGTTATTTTTCGGAGCAGTTGTACGTTTCACACTTGGAAACCGTGGGCCTGCGTAATGTTCGTATGGCCACGAGTGAACGGTTCGAGCCTTTGGATTTTGGCTTCGGTCTACGCTCGCCTAGGTAAAGATGCAATCATTTGCGCATGACACACCGCCAGAATTTCATCGGCCAGCGCCGAGTCGTCAGGACAGGCGCGCGATAGCATGATCGCGCCGACCGCGTGCGCCAGCAGGTCGATCATTTTCCCCCTCGCCTCACCCGGCGCCGCATCCGGCCCGGTCGGGTATTTTTCGCCGAGAGTTTGCAACATGCGCTCGATGCCTTCAGCGAATGCCGCCTTCAAATCGTCCGACTGACGTGCCGCGTCACCGCACAACGCTGCCATGGTGCAACCCGTGGCGCGCCCGTCGCGATGGTCCCGTGACACATACACATCAATGAAGTCCTTCACGCTCAATGCGTCGACGCCGATCAGTGACTGCTCAAGACTCTTCGCCGAGGCTTCGGCCATCAAGTCAGCCTTCGAACCGAAATGTTTGTAAAAACCGCCATGGGTGAAGCCGGCGGCGGCCATCAGGTCGGCCACGCCGACCCCGTCAAAACCGCGCTCGCGAAATACGACTGAGGCTGTTTCGACGATGTGCTCCCGATTTGCCTGGGCCTGGGCTTTGGTCACGCGCATGTTTCGATACCTCGTTACCGCTGGAAATTCATCGACTGATCATACATTGATGTTGATCATAATCAAAACCGTTGACAGTTTAGATTTCGATCATCATCATAATTTCCAGCGATCAGACCAGTTACCAACGGACACGGAACAACCCCATGAGCGACCTGAATCTGTTTACCGCCTATACCTTGGCCCAGGCACTGGCTGATCGAGCCTGACTTTTTCTCATGCATCAATCCCAATCCATGTTTCTCACAAAGAGCTGACATCATGACTACTCGCCCTACCGTTCTCATCACTGGCGCGTCCACCGGCATTGGCGCGGTTTACGCTGAGCGTTTCGCCCAACGCGGACATGATCTGGTGTTGGTCGCCCGCGATCACTCGCGCCTGGAAACGCTCGCCGCGAAGTTGCGTGGCGAGCACAACGTCGCCGTTGAAGTGCTTCAGGCCGACCTGACTCAACTCACTGACCTGCACAGCGTCGAAGCGCGCCTGCGGGATGATGCGCGCATCGGCATCCTCGTCAATAATGCCGGCGCCGCACAGTCCGGCACCTTCATCGAGCAAAGCACCGACAGCGTGGCACAACTGGTGGCCCTCAACACCACCGCGCTGGTGCGTCTCGCCAGCGCCATCGCGCCACGCTTGGCCAAAGCAGGTGAAGGCGCGATCATCAACATCGGCTCGGTGGTGGGTCTGGCGCCTGAGTTCGGCATGACGGTCTATGGAGCGACCAAGGCGTTCGTGCTGTTCCTGTCCCAAGGCTTGAGCCTGGAACTGTCGCCTCAGGGTGTCTATGTGCAAGCCGTACTGCCCGCGGCCACCCGCACGGAGATTTGGGATCGCGCCGGGGTCGACATCAACACCTTGAGCGAAATAATGGAAGTGGATGATCTGGTCGATGCCGCCCTGGTGGGCTTCGACCGTCGCGAACCGGTGACCATTCCTCCGCTGCATGAAGGCGAGCGCTGGGATGCCCTGCAAACCGCGCGTCAGGGTCTTTTGTCGCAGATCAGGCAGTCCGCTGTGGCGCAGCGCTATTTGACTCAAGACTGACCCATGCCGACAGGTCGGCCTCGCCCCACTCTCATTCCCCCGACAAGAGCAGCTGCAACATGAAGGCATTTTTTATCGACCGCTACGGCAAGCAGAACGGAATGATTGGCGAAGTGCCCGACCCTGTGGTCGGTGTGCATGACGTTCTGGTTCAGGTGCATGCAACCAGCGTGAACCCGTTGGACTCGAAGATCAGAACGGGGGAATTCAAACTGATCCTGCCCTATACGTTTCCATTGGTATTGGGCAATGACCTGGCCGGAGTGGTTGTTAGCACGGGTTCGGCGGTGAAGCGATTCAAGCCAGGCGACGAAGTCTATGCACGTCCTCCAGAGGCACGGATCGGGACGTTTGCTGAACTGCTCGCCGTGAACGAAAACGCGCTCGCGCTGAAACCCTCCAATCTCGACATGGCCGAAGCGGCTGCCATCCCCTTGGCGGCTTTGACGGCCTGGCAGGTGCTGGTTGAGACCGCCCAGCTGAAAAAAGGCCAGAAGGTGTTGATTCATGCTGGATCCGGTGGCGTCGGCACGCTTGCTATCCAGCTCGCCAAACACCTCGGCGCCTTCGTTGCGACCACCACCAGTACGGCGAATGTTCAATGGGTGAAAGCACTCGGGGCGGATGTGGTCATCGATTACAAACAGCAGGATTTTGCAAAGGAGTTGCGCGATTTCGACGTGGTGTTGAACAGCCTCGGCGCCGATGTACTGGAGAAATCGATCAAGGTGCTCAAACCTGGCGGACAGCTCATTTCCCTTTCAGGGCCGCCGACCGCGCAATTTGCTCAAGAGCAAGGCCTGTCCTGGGTGCTGGGGCAGGTCATGCGCCTGCTGAGCAGCGGTATTCGCAGAAAAGCCCGCAGACATGGGGTGAGCTATGCATTTTTGTTCATGCGTGCCAACGGGATACAACTGCAGAAAATCACCTCGCTTATCGAGGCTGGGGTCATCAAACCGGTCATCGATCGCTCCTTCCCTTTTGCATCGACCGCAGAGGCGTTGCGCTACGTCGAGCAGGGCAGATCAAAAGGCAAAGTCACCATAACAATCAAATAAGCGCACGACAAAAGATGTCAGTAGATGATGTGTATGCCGCCAAGTACCCGACTGCGGCGCCTGAACCAGAGGAGCCGCCAGCGCACGACAAGCCCATAGAAGAGCAGTTGTCACCGGAACCCGCACAGAACATTTAACCGTCTTCAGCCCCCCTGCCGCAGGACTTGCAGCATCTGTCCAACCACAAAGGTTTCGACCGCACCTTCACCAGCCCCCCTCTCAAAAGCGGCGCAACAAACCGATGCATCGCCATCGCAGATACGGTAAACGGCAATGACACTGCCAGGCCCGCAGCCTGTGTGTCCGCAGAGGGAAAATCCGCCGTCAATCGCACCCTGCATCACACCCAGGCCATAGCCAGGCGTGATCCATGGGCGGCCGGGAATCGGGCCGCCCAATGCTCGTGCTGCCTGCATTTCCTGGAGCAGGCCCTTGGAGAAAAGATCGGCAGAAAGGAGTCGGTCCAGCAATAGCGCTGCTTGCGAAATCGGGCCGATCAGCAAGCCATGATAGACCCAGGCGGGGTCATATTTTGAGGAGCTTCCAAGAGGGGTCGCTTGTAGGTCTGCTCGCGTTTTAGCGAAGCGAACGTTCGACAGGCCCAGAGGCGTTAGCGCGCGTTGACTCACTGCTTCATCGAGCGTCAGATCAGTCAGCTGTTCAATAAGCCGGCCGATGAGCAAGTAGCCCACATTCGAGTAGCGCCAAGCGGTGCCGGGGGTGTATCGAAGTCGAGTGCCGTCAAGTCGTTGCATCATTTCATCGGCCGACCAGGCTGACTCACTGTTCGTAATGGCGGCGTGATACTCCGCAAGTTCGCCATAATCGGCGAGTCCTGCCTCATGCCGTAGCAGCTGGCGTAGCGTGAAAGGCTGATCAGCAAGGGGGTCGTCCAATCCAATCAGCCCATCACGCACCAACGATAGAGCCGTCGCAGCCAGGACAGTTTTCGTAAAACTCCACCAGGGGACCATCAGCTCTGATGGGGCAGGCGTTCGTGGTTGACCATTTGATATGAGCGAACTGAGCATTGGCTTCCCTGGGATGTTGGGCGGATCGACAAGATATTTCAGTGGCCAGCCCGGAAAGTGATCGCTCCGGACTGTTCCCCTAATGCCTACTCCACCGCCTCAGCCACGCCCTGATCCTCCCCCAGAAATCCGCCACTCTGGTGATGCCACAACCGCGCATAGGTGCCGTTTTTCCCGAGCAATTCGGTGTGGGTGCCTTGTTCGATGATGCGTCCATCATCCATGACGATCAGCCTGTCCATCGCCGCAATCGTGGACAATCGATGGGCGATGGCGATCACGGTCTTGCCCTGCATCATTTCATCGAGGCTTTCCTGGATGGCGACTTCGACCTCTGAATCCAGGGCGCTGGTGGCCTCGTCAAGCAGCAGGATCGGGGCATTTTTGAGCATTACCCGGGCAATGGCGACGCGTTGACGCTGGCCGCCCGAAAGCTTGATACCCCGCTCGCCCACCAGGGTGTCGTAGCCGCTGTGGCCCTGCTTGTCGCTCAGTTGGCTGATGAACCCATCGGCTTGGGCACTGGCCGCGGCGCTGCGGATTTGCTCGTCGGTGGCATCGGGGCGTCCATAGGCGATGTTGTCGCGAATGGAGCGGTGCAGCAGCGAAGTGTCCTGAGTCACCATACCGATGGCACTGCGCAGACTGTCCTGGGTGACGTGCGCGATGTTCTGCCCGTCGATGCGAATCTCACCCTTGTCCACGTCGTAAAAGCGCAGCAGCAGGTTGATCAGCGTGGATTTACCGGCGCCGGAGCGGCCCACCAGCCCGATCTTTTCGCCTGGGCGAATGCTCAGTCTCAGGCCATCGAGCACCTGGCGTTCGCCGTTGTAATTGAAGCTCACATTGTCGAAAGTCACCGCGCCGCCCGTGGTGACCAGCTCCCTGGCGTCCGGGGCATCCTGCACCTTGGGGCCGCGGGCCAGGGTCGCCATGCCATCCTGCACGGTGCCGATGCTCTCGAACAGCGAGGTCATTTGCCACATGATCCAATGCGACATGCCATTGATGCGCAACGCCATGGCAATGATCGCCGCCACCGCACCCGCGCCCACTTGACCTTGGTGCCATAGCCATAGGGCATAACCGCCTGCCCCCATGATCAACCCGACCACCAATGCCTGATTGACGATCTCGAACTGGCTGACCAGGCGCATCTGGCGAAAACCGGTCTGCTTGAAATCTTCCATGGCAGCGCGCGCGAAGTGGGCTTCACGTTTGGAGTGGGAGAACAGCTTCACTGTGGTGATGTTGGTGTAGGCGTCAGAGATACGCCCGGTCATTGATGACCGCGCATGGGCCTGCTCCTGCCCTACTTTCTCAAGGCGGGGCACGAAGTAGCGCATGGCAAGACCGAACAACGCCACCCAGACAATGAACGGCAGCATCAGCTTCAAGTCAAAGCCGCCGGCCAGCGCGATGATCGCGATGAAGTACACCCCGATCCCCGGAGCGATCTCGATAATGGTGAATAGCACCTCGCGCACCGACAGCGCCGTCTGCATCACCTTGGTGGTGACCCGGCCGGAGAACTCATCGGAGAAGAACGAAAGGCTTTGCCGCAACATCAGCCGATGAAAATCCCAGCGCAGCCGCAACGGCAGGTTGATCGCCAATATTTGGTGCTGCACCATCGTGCGCATCGCTACCAGCCCAATGCTGGTCACCAGCACCACGCCGATGCCCCACAGCACGCGACTTTCCTGTCGGGCCGCATCGCCGCCTGCCTGCCAGATCGACAGCATGTCCACGACCTGCCCGAGAAAAGAAAACAGCCAGGCTTCGTAAATCGACACAGCGGCACTGAGCAACGCGAGCGCGAGAATATAACCGCGAGCGCCCCGGGTGCAGGCCCACAGGAACCGCGCCAGGCCGTCAGGTGGAGGGGGAGCTTCGTCGGGCGGAAAAGGGTCGAGCCGTTGTTCAAATGCGTGAAGCATGGTGATCTCCAAAACCATCTGGTAAAGAGATTCTGGCATTTAACGGTTGCTTTGAGGGGTTTGGGTGGAGGAAAGGTTGTTCGCCCGGCACAACGAGGGTGCACGGGAGCAGACGTTTCATGCCTCACAAGGAAACCGAGAACGCCATGATCGACCGCAAACAACTGCATCAGGACGGCTATGCCCTGTCCGCCAAGCGATCCCGGTCGAGTGGCTGGATGGCCTGCGTGCCGTGTTCGATGCCGGGGTGAAACCGTCGGACCAGTGGCCAGTGCCGCGTGGCTTGGACTGGCGTTACTCGATGCTGGACGACGATGCGAAGGTTCAGGCGGTATGTCGCCTACCACTGGTGCTGGCAGTGGTGGGAGAGCTGATCGGGGAGCGGTTCTTTCTCTCGCAGGTGGAGGGCCGCGAGCCTCTGATCGGTGGTCACCAACAACTGCACCACGACTTGTCGGCCCAACGGCCAGGCGACATCGCCATCGCCCTTATTGCCCGACGGGCCGCTCATACCGCCGCTGAATCCGCTCCACCTCGCCAGAGCGCCGCAACTGCTCCAAAGCCTTGCTCCACGCGGCCACCACCTCATCGTCAGAGTCAAGGCTGAAGGCGATGTACAGCGATGACCGATAGAGTTCGATGGGGATTTTGCGCAGTGTGCCCGGTGCGATATTCAACTGGCGGCTGTAGTAAGCCACCCCGGCATCGGTGTCACCTACGATGATCTTGGTCCGCCCGGCGAGCAGCATGCGGTAGAGCAGCTTGCTCTCGGTAGCACTTTTGTCCAGGTTGTTGAAGCCCAGCGACTGCAGCATCTGCGGCACCAGGCCGGCATGTCGCGTGGTGATCTGCGGGGCGTGCAGCAGTTGTTCCAGGGAATTCACCGGCGGCGTACTGGCCAACTGATAGGCATGAATGGACTCTTCCACGATCGGCCCGACCCACTTGTACAACGGCTCGCGCTCCGCCGTGCGAAACAGCGAGAACATGATGGTCTTGCTTCGGGTCCTCAGTACCTGGGTGGCGCGCATGCTGGGCTGCAGCAGCACCTCGAAGTCATCCCCGGTCAGTGCCATGATGGCTCGCACGATTTCAGTGGTCATGCCGGTGAGCTGGTTGTTCTCCTGATAGTTGTACGGGGCCCATTCTTCGGTGACCACCTGATACGGCTCGGCCCTGGCAACGCCAGTACCGAGCAGCAGACAGAGCAGCGCTGCGACAGGTGTCGATTGTTTCACGGGTTCTCCTGATGGGCTGCTTGGTGTTTATGGGGGACCTGATAAGCATAGCCTTAAACACGCACCAAACAGTTGGTGCGCCCCTTCAGCGGGGATAAACCCACTCGCCACGAGCTCACCCAAGCGCGTCACTGCGCCCGGCCATCAGCCACAACGATGCGTCGTATAACCGAGGCAGGCGTTCCCCCCGTCCCGCCGTCGCCTTATCTTTGCTCCAGCGATCAATGAGGTTCGCGCTGCCCAGGATTCCTGCCATGCACACCCAATCCATTCTCCATCGCACAACATTGCTAGCTGCCCTTTTTCTCACGGCTGCGATCTACCCCCTGACTTCCACCGCAACGCCAATAGAAGCCTCGCGATCACACAAATCCCAGCTGCCGGGCGTCTATCGATTCCAAGTGGGTGAGGTACAGGTCACCGCACTGAGCGACGGTACGCTACCGCTTAATCTTCACCCGCTGCTGCGGGGCATCAGCACCGGGCAAATAGACGCGCTGTTGCAGAAAGGCTTCGTCCGTAACCCGGTGGAAACCTCGATCAACGCCTACGTAATCGACACCGGTTCTCATCTGGTACTGGTGGATACAGGCGCTGGCGAGCTGTTCGGCAATGTAGCCGGCAAACTGCCCCAGAGCCTGGCCGCCGCTGGCTATCGGCCGGAGCAGATCAGCGACATTCTGATCACCCACATTCACACCGATCATTCCGGCGGGCTGACGCGGAATGGGCAGATGCTATTCCCCAACGCGACCATTCACGTGAGTCAGGCCGATGTGGATTTCTTCCTGGATCCGGCCAACCTGAGCAGCGGACTCGAACCCAAGCACCTGGAAGAAGCGCGCAAGACGATTGGCCCCTACCTTGAGGCGGGCAAGGTCAAGACGTTCACCGCAAAGACCACCCTCCTCCCCGGCATCACCGCCATCCCGACACCGGGCCACACGCCGGGCCATAGCTTCTACAGGGTCGAGAGTCAGGGCCAAAGCCTCGATTTCTGGGGGGATATCCTGCACGTCGGCCTGATCCAGTTCGCCCGGCCCGAGGTGACCATCAGTTTTGACGTCAATCAGGACAACGCACGAGCCCAGCGGCTGCGTCAGTTCGAAACCTCAGCCGATGAAATGCGCCTGTCTGCGGTCGCGCATTTGCCCTTCCCCGGTATCGGCCATATTCGACGCGAAGCCGGAAAGTATGAGTGGGTGCCGGCCCAGTATCGCAATCGCGACTGAAACGCTTGATCTTGTGGGAGCGAGCTTGCTCGCGAAGGCGTAGGCACATTCCCCATCGGCGCTGACTGACACTCCGCTTTCGCGAGCAAGCTCGCTCCCACAGGGGATCTGCGGTGAATGAAGATTTTGCGGCTGGCGCCGATCAAGGGTGGGAGCGAGCTTGCTCGCGATGGCGGCGGCACATTCAACATCTTTGCTGACTGACACACCGCTTTCGCGAGCAGGCCCGCTCCCACAGGGGACCTGCGGTGAATGAAGATTCTGCGGCTGGCGGCGATCAAGGGTGGGAGCGAGCCTGCTCGCGATGGCGTAGGCACATTCAACATCTCGGGTGACTGATACACCGCTATCGCGAGCAGGCTCGCTCCCACAGGGGATCTGCGGTGAATGAAGAACCTGCGGCTGGTGGTGATCAAGTGTGGGAGCGAGCTTGCTCGCGATGGCGTAGGCACATTCAACATCTCGGGTGACTGATACACCGCTATCGCGAGCAGGCTCGCTCCCACAGGGGATCTGCGGTGAATGAAGAATCTGCGGCTGGTGGTGATCAAGGGTGGGAGCGAGCTTGCTCGCGAAGGCGTCGGCACATTCAACATCTCGGGTGACTGATACACCGCTATCGCGAGCAAGCTCGCTCCCACAGGGGATCTGTGGTGAATGAAGAATCTGCGGCTGGTGGTGATCAAGGGTGGGAGCGAGCTTGCTCGCGATGGCGGCGGCACATTCACATCTCTGGTGACTGATACAGCGCTATCGCGAGCAGGCTCGCTCCCACAGGGGATCTGCAGTGAATGAAGATTTTGCGGCTGGCGGTGATCAAGGGTGGGAGCGAGCCTGCTCGCGATGGCGGCGGCACATTCAACATCTTTGCTGACTGACACTCCGCTTTCGCGAGTAGGCTCGCTCCCACAGGGGATTTGCGGTGAATGAAGATTTTGCGGCTGGCGGTGATCAAGGGTGGGAGCGAGCCTGCTCGCGATGGCGGCGGCACATTCAACATCTTTGCTGACTGATACATCGCTATCGCGAGCAGGCTCGCTCCCACAGGGGATCTGCAGTGAATGAAGATTCTGCGGCTGGCGGCGATCAAGGGTGGGAGCGAGCTTGCTCGCGATGGCGGCGGCACATTCAACATCTTTGCTGACTGATACACCGATTTCGCGAGCAGGCTCGCTCCCACAGGGGATTTGCGGTGAATGAAGATTTTGCGGCTGGCGGTGATCAAGGGTGGGAGCGAGCCTGCTCGCGATGGCGGTGGCACATTCCCCATGTCAGTCAACCGGAACGCTTCGATCCGGCCACCACAACCCGCACCTTCGTCATCGCCTTGTTCGAAACACCGGCGGCCGTTCTGGCGCCGGATCTCTGCGCCCGTCTGAAGCATGAGGCAAAGCATGCAAAGCTGGCGTTCATCCATCCCCCACGCGACGTGTTCGAGCGTCTTGAGCAAGGCCAGATCGATCTTCTGATCACCGTGCCAGGCGCGCTTCGCGACGACCTCATGCAGCGACCTCTTTGGGAGGATGGCTTCCTGACCGCCCAGCGCAAGGGCCATCCTCGCGGCACGGGACCACTTGATCTCGAGACGTTTTGCGCCCTTGATCATGTGCTCGTGTCCTCGGAAGGCGGGCGTTTTGCCGGGGTGGTCGACGAGGCACTGATGGAGATCAACCAGGTTCGCAACGTCGCCTTCTCCATTCAGAATTACGCACTGGCGCCGCTGCTCGTTGCGTCCACCGATACCCTGTGCACATTGCCCTCGCGCTTCCTCTGCCAGTACCGCGACCGGTTGGACCTGTTCGAACCACCCCTCGAGCTGACGGCGCTGCGCCTGGTGCTGGCCTGGCACCCGCGCAATAACAAGGATGCCGGCCATCAATGGCTGCGCCGCCAGGTCTATCTCAGCGCGGAACTGGAGCCCGCTTGAGTGCTCCAGCATAGGGGGTCCATCCAAGCGCGCCGCAACCATCGTTTATGCGTATAGCAGCTATCGATAGCGCAGCGGTTCTCGGTAGCAGCCTCTCTCTCTAATCTGCCCACCAACGCGATCGACGGCGGTCGCGACAGGTCAAACCGACCCCTATGGAGAGAGACGATGAACACACTCAACCGCACCATGGCCATCGCGACACTGGCACTGGCAACCCTCAGCGCCGAAGCTGCCTCCCCCGCCCAGACCGCTGCGAGCATGTCCGCCGTCGGCAGCGTGATTCAGTCCGCCAGCTACATCACCACCCGGGATGGCGTGCAGCTGTACTACAAGGATTGGGGTCCACGGGATGGCCAGGTAGTCACCTTCAGTCACGGCTGGCCGTTGAACGCCGACAGCTGGGAAGCGCAGATGATGTTCCTCGCCTCGAAGGGTTATCGCGTCGTTGCCCACGACCGTCGCGGTCATGGCCGCTCCAGCCAGCCGTGGGAAGGCAACGATATGGATCACTACGCCGACGATCTGGCGGCGGTGATTGAAGCGTTGGACTTGAAGGATGTCACCCTGGTGGGTTTCTCGACCGGTGGCGGCGAAGTGGCTCGCTATATCGGTCGCCATGGTACGGGCCGGGTGAAGAAGGCCGTGCTGGTTTCCGCCGTCCCACCGCTGATGCTCAAGACCCAAACCAACCCCGGCGGTCTGCCCATCGAGGTGTTCGACGGGCTGCGCAAGGCGTCCCTGGAGAACCGCTCACAGCTTTACCTGGACATCGCCTCCGGTCCTTTCTTCGGTTTCAACCGCGAGGGTGCCAAGCCATCCCAAGGGCTGATCCAGTCGTTCTGGGTGCAGGGCATGCAGGCGGGCAGCAAGAACACCTATGAATCGATCGCGGCCTTCTCGGCGACCGATTTTCGCGACGACCTGAAGAAATTCGATGTGCCGACGCTGGTCGTTCATGGAGACGATGATCAGATTGTTCCCATTGATGCTTCTGGTCCGGCCTCGGCGGCGCTGATCAAGGGTGCACGTCTGATCGTCTACCCCGGCGCGCCGCATGGCCTGACCGATACGCACAAGGACCGGCTGAACCAGGATCTGCTGACGTTTCTTCAGGAATAAAACAATGACATGCACTGCATGACCTGTGTGGGAGCGAGCCTGCTCGCGATAGCGTCGGAACATTCACGAGCCCGGCCAGGCGACCTAGCGCCATCGCGAGCAAGCTCGCTCCCACCTTTGTCCAGGGGCGCCCAGATTCTGCGCCCACTTTGCAGAGCCCTTCTCAGGAAGGGCTTTTGCGTTCTACGCCTCTCACGTCAAACGGCTTGTGGTCGGCACGCTTATCAATTCATGTGAACCTAGCCGTCCTGCAACCCTCGGATATTCAAGACGTACCAAGGGTGATCCACATGACAATCGAAGACACTTTATTACGTCAACGCAAGGTACTTGCCGAGTTCGGCGAGCTAGCCCTGGTTTCAGATGATTTTGAACACATCCTCGACGAGGCGTGTCGTCTGGTCGGCGAAGCACTGGAAACCCATTTGGCGAAGTTCATGTCGCTGGAAGACGACGGTGTCACTTTCCTGGTGCGCAACGGTGTGGGCTGGTTGCCGGGGGTCGTTGGCGAAGTCCGGGTTCAGGCACTGGAAGGCACCCCGGAACGGTATTCCCTGGACTCCGGCGGCGCCGTCATTTCCACGGACATTGCGACAGAAACACGCTTTCACTATCACGACTTCCAAACGCGCAACGGCGTCCAGGCGTTCGTCAATGTGCTGGTACACGGCGCCACCGAGACGCGCCCCTTCGGCATCTTCGAAGTCGACAGCCGCTGCCTCCGGCAGTTTAGCGAGAGCGACATCGACTTTCTGCGCGTCTACAGCAACCTGCTGGGTGCCGCGTTGAAACGCGCCAAAACCATGCAGGCCATGCGCCTGACTGAAGAAAAATTGCGGGAAAGCGAAAGACACTATCGAATCGCCGCGCAGCTCAATCCACTCTGGCCCTGGACGGCCGACAGTCATGGCGCGGTGACATCGCTGGATCAACGCTGGTATGAATACACCGCACGGTCGCCGGAACAGACACTGGGGCGCCAGTGGTTGAACGCAACGCACCCCGATGACCGCATATCATTTGCCCGGTTGTGGAATCAGTCGCTGGCAAGTTTGCAACCCTTCGACGCACAGATCCAGTTGCGAAAATCCACGGGGGAATATCGATGGTTCAGAATCCGCGCGTTTTGTAGCCTGGATCCCGAGGGACGATGCGAGCGCTGGTATGGCACCGTCGAAGACATCAACGAGCGGGTGCAACTGGAGGCGGCGCTCAGGGACTGGAACGACCTGCTCGAAGACCGGATTGCAACCCGTACCCAGCAGCTTGAAGCCGAACAACAGGAGCGTGCGCTGGCCGAGTCGAAACTGCGGCAAAGTCAGAAGATGGAAGCGGTAGGCCAACTGACGGGGGGTATTGCCCACGACTTCAACAACCTGCTGGCTGGCATCAGTGGCAGCCTTGAGCTGATGCAACGGCACATCGACCGTCAACGCTACGACGAACTGTCTCGCTACAACTCCGTCGCCCTGACCTCAGCGACACGCGCAGCCGCACTGACCCAGCGCCTGCTGGCATTTTCCAGGCAGCAATCGCTAGAACCGGAAGTTCTCGAACCGCGCAAAGTGGTGGCCGGCCTGGAAGAAATGATCCGACGCTCCGTGGGCCCGAGCATTCATGTCGAATGCGCTTTCAGGGGGCATGATCCGATCAAATGCGACCCCAATGGACTGGAGAACGCCCTGCTCAATCTGGCCATCAACGCCCGGGATGCGATGCCCGGTGGCGGAACCTTGAAACTTGACGTGCAACGCTGCGTTATCGACGCGACATCTTCCAGCGAAAAAATGATGCCGCCGGGCCCATATGTGGCGATCTCGGTCACCGACTCGGGCACGGGGATCAGCGCCGACATCCTGTCTCGGGTGTTCGATCCGTTCTTCACCACCAAGCGCATTGGCGAAGGATCCGGCCTGGGCCTGTCGATGATCTACGGGTTTGCCCAGCAATCCGGAGGGCAGGTGAAGATTCAGAGCAGCGTCGGCGTGGGCACGACCGTGACAATGTATTTTCCGGTTGTCAGCCAGTCCCCCATCAGGGTGAAAAGCGCGCATCTGGATGACACCGCACCCTTGCAGCCCGGCGCCAACGAAACCATTCTGGTGGTGGATGACGAAGCGGCGATTCGCCAGTTGGTCTCGGAATTCCTGACTGAAACCGGCTATCACGTCATCGATGCGCTGGACAGCGTCTCTGCCCTCAAGCAGGCCGATAAGACCGAGCATATCGATTTATTGCTGACAGATATCGGCCTACCGGGAACCATGAATGGCATCAGCCTGGCGAATGAAATGAAGGCCAGATATCCCTCGCTGAAAGTGTTGTTCATCACCGGATTTGCCGAGGGGAAAAATCTGGTTTCGGTCGACACCACGACCCACGTACTGGCCAAACCTTTCAGCTTGACTGACCTGGGCCGACGGGTGAGTGCGTTGATTCACGCCAGTGAGGACAGCGCTGGATGACGGGGCCCCTTTTCCTTTGAATCAGTGCCGCAACAGTTTGCGCAACGGAATCTCGTCCTTGCGCACAGAGGGTACCGTTCGGTGGCTACAAGCGTTCCGGCAATGGCCGTGAGTATGGTCTCCATGGGTTTGAGGAGTACCTGGAGATCAAGGCGATTGTGGGCTTTGGCTAAGACCCGCTACCGCGCCTACTCCTCGGAGCGACCCGTACCCTCACGATCATGCGGGTAGTGCCTGGTGAACGGAAACGCCGGCAACCAGGACTCACGGCGCACGGTCCAGCTTTCGTAGGTGGGCATCAGTTGATCCGGGGCATCCAGCGTTCCCAGGTTCACTTCCACCTCGTCGCCGGTACGTGCAAACACCGACGAGCCGCAGCGCGGACAGAAGAAGCGCCCGGCGTAGTCCCGGGTTTCGCCCTCGATCGTCACGGCATCCTGGGGGAACACGGCGGAGGCGTAGAAGAGCGCCCCGTGATGTTTGCGGCAGTCGAGGCAGTGACAAAGACCAACCCGGTACGGGCGCCCCGAGGCTTGGATGCGAACGTTGCCGCACAGGCAACCGCCGGTGAATCGGTCCATGGTGCGTCTCCTCTGCAGTCATGCGATCGGGTTTCATAACCCCGACCGGTCGATAACAGGCGCATGCTGTGCCATCAACTCCACCACCCATTCAATGAACACCCGCAACTTGGCGCTGATGTGTCGGTTAGGAGGATAGGCCACGTAGAGCGGCATCGGGTCGAGGCGCCAGTCTTCGAACAGGCGCACCAACTCACCGCGCACCTGGTGGGATCTGGACATGTACTCGGGTAGCCAGAGCACACCCAACCCCGCCAGACCGGCCGCGAGGTAGGCGTTGCCATCATCCACGGCCAGTGCGTAGCGTCCTTTGATGTGCAGATGCTCGCCGTGGTTGTGCATGGCGTAAGGGAGCGGTTTGCCGGTGCGCGCCCAGAGGAAGCCGACGATGCGATGCTGGGAATCTTCCAATTCTCGCGGATGCGCAGGCGTGCCCACGCGCTGCAGATAGCTCGGTGCGGCAAACACGCCAAGGGCCAGGTCGCCGACGCGCCGGGCGATCAGCGACTGATCCGTCAGCTCGCCGCCGCGCACCACGCAATCGACGTTTTCATCGAGCATGTCGACGATGCGGTCGCTTGCGCCCATGTCGATCTGAATGTCCGGGTATCGCGCGTAAAATTGCGGCAATGCCGGCACCAGGATCATGGTTGCCAGCGGGCTTGGCACGTCCACTCGCAGTCGCCCTCTGGGCAGTGCCTGAGCGCCGGACAGGCTGGTCTCGGCATCGTCCATGTCGGCCAGCAGGCGAATCACCCGCTCGTAATAAGCGGCGCCGTCAGCGGTGACGTTGACCTTGCGCGTGGTGCGGTTGAGCAACTTGACGCGCAGCCGGGCCTCCAGTTGCTGCACCAGTTGGGTCACGGTGGTCTTGCTCATGTGCAGTGTTTCGGCGGCTTTGGTGAAGCTGCCCGCCTCCACCACTCGAACAAATGCTTGCATCGCGTCGAAACGATCCATTGCTACCCCGGGTGTTCGTCAGATTGTTTGGATTTTACAAACAGTGATCGCCAAGGTTGCTCGTTTATCGTCCGCGCACAAGCCCCTAGAGTGTTTTCAACATTGAATCCGACCCATTGATGGAGGCACCCATGACACAGCGCGATGTAGTTTTCCCCGCCGGACGCCAGGCACTTTATGAGCGTAATCGCTATTCGCCGGCGATTCGTTCCAATGGCTTTTTATTCGTATCGGGGCAAGTCGGCAGCACCGAAGACGGCTCGCCAGAGGCCGAACTTGAGGACCAGGTTCGGCGGGCGTTCAACAACCTGAAGGCGATTCTCGCCGCCGCCGATTGCACCTTTGATGATGTGGTTGACGTCACCGTGTTCATCGTCGATCCAGAATCGACATTCGAAACGATCTGGAAAGTGGTGCCAGAATTCTGGGGCAGCGCACCGCATCCGACGCTGACGGCGGTGGGAGTGACCTGGTTGTATGGCTTTCAGTTCGAGATCAAGGTGATTGCCAGGTTGCCTGAAGCCGCCCAGGGGTGAGCTGACTGGCGGTGAGTCAGGTTGCGGCGTGTTGAATGTGCGGCCGTCTTCGCGAGCAGGCTCGCTCCCACAGGGGGTTGTGTTGACCCACCCATCGAGACCGACACAGATCCAATGTGGGAGCGAGCCTGCTCGCGATAGCGGACTGTCAGCCTGCGCCGCTCAACCTTTCAACGCTGCTTCGATGGCCGCGATGTCGATCTTTGTCATTTCCATCATGGCTTCGAACGCGCGCTTGGCGGCTGCCTGATCGGGATTGGCTATCGCGGCAGTCAGCACGCGAGGGGTGATCTGCCAGGACAGGCCCCATTTGTCCTTGCACCAGCCGCAGGCACTTGCCTGGCCGCCATTGCCGATAATCGCCTCCCACAAGCGGTCCGTTTCGGCCTGGTCATCGGTCGCGACCTGAAACGAAAAGGCTTCGTTGTGCTGGAACGCCGGGCCTCCGTTCAGCCCCAGGCATGGAATGCCCATTACCGTGAACTCGACCGTCAGCACATCGCCCTGCTTGCCCATCGGGTAGTCACCGGGGGCGTGATGAACGGCCTGCACCGCACTGTCCGGGAACGTCGCGGCGTAGAACTGCGCAGCCTCCAGCGCAGCACCGTCGTACCAGAGACAAATCGTGTTTTTGTTATTCATCCGATCTCTCCGAGAGATAACTGGACGGTAAAGTCTAGCAGTCTCTGCGTCGGCGCAAGGCTAGCGGACCAGTGGACTCATCCGCTCCCCATGACTGACCATCCAGCGAATCATGCTCGCCAGAGGCACCCGGTAATTCTGGATGTCGCACGCGCCAACCTGGTCATGGCTGTACAACTCCAGGTAACGGCTGAGCAGTAAATGTCGGCCATCCTCCGTCAACTGCAACTCGATCTCCCGGCAATGCAGAATGCCTTGCTCAAGGTTTTTCACTCGCCGGTGCAGAACCAATACAGGGTTACTCATCCACGGTCTCTCCCTCCGGGCAGGCGGCGTCCCCCGCCACCGCACCCAACTTGCCCTGGGCGACAAAATCGGCGCGCCGCTGCGCTACCGCGTCACGAAGCGCCACGTAGTAATCCGGCCGGGCCCGCAACTTGTCCGTCAGCGGGAGCGCCTCGGCACGACCATCAACGACCCCGCCTACGGTATTGATCGTGCCTAACGTATCGACCGTATCGCTGTTGCTGCCGAACGGATCGACCGCAGAACTCAGCAGTTTGCCGGTTGCGTCGCGCAGGCTGGACGTTCCCAGCAGCGGCAGTTCGACGATCGGCCCGGGAGCGATGTTCCAGACGCCGAACGTCTGGCCGAAATCGGCCTTGTGGCGCTCGATACCCAGTTTGCCCGACACATCGATCAGCCCGACGATGCCTGCGGTGGTGTTGATGACGAAGCGACCCAGGGTGTTGACCGAGCGTTGAGCGTTGCCTTGCAGCAGATCGTTGATGAAGACCTTGGGCTCACCGAAGTTCGCGACGAAGTTATGCACCCCCGTCTGAACCACATCTGGAAGCTTGAGATAACCACGAGCAACCGGGGCCAGCGCATAGTCATCGACAGTCCGGTTGAAAGCGAAGATGCCCCGGTTGACGGGCTCTGCCGGATCATCGACGGTGTAGCTCGCACGTTCACAACTGCCAGGGGTTGCAGCGGGCGTGCTGGTGCAGCCGCTGGCGAATGCCACGAGTCCTACGACAACAGTGCAACGAACAAACAGCGGAGCGGGCTTGGTGATCGGCATACAAGGCTATCTCGGCGAGGAATTGGGGCGATACCGGTCAGTTTGGGAAGACACCGCCGTACACAGCTCTGGTGGCGAGGGTTGTGTTGGGTTGGCCGTCGTTTAACTGACTGACATCGGGTGATCCTGCCGCCGATTTTTTGCCTGAAGATTTCCACAACATTGCCCGTCGGCAACTTTATTACCGAGTTGAAATATATGACGCAGGCCCCGGATTGACCCTAGTATCCCCTTCTGTATTCATTGCCCTGCGTGCCCACTGTGAGCCATCTATTACTGGTGGACGACGACCTCGAAGTCCTCGCCCTCTTGCGCAAATTCCTCGAGCAACATGGCTATAGCGTCGAAGTGGCCGCCGACGGTGTTGCCCTATGGCAGGCGGTGGCGCGTCGCTTGCCGGACCTGATCATCCTCGATGTCATGTTGCCGGGAGACAGTGGACTGGTGCTCTGCCAGCGACTGCGGGCCGAGCATACGGTCGGCATCATCATGCTCACGGCCATGGGTGAGCTGAGTGATCGCGTCGTCGGTCTTGAGTTGGGGGCGGATGATTACCTGACCAAGCCGTTCGATGCGCGCGAGCTGCTGGCCAGGGTGCGCGCCGTGCTCAGGCGCACCGGCGAAGCCAGGGGCACATTGAACAACAACTCGCGCCTGATTCTGGAGTTCGAAAACTGGCAATTGGACGTCGCCCGCCGCGAGTTGCGCTCACCGGACAAAGTCATGATCCCGCTGTCCACCGGCGAGTTTGAGTTACTGCTGGTCTTTGCCGAACACCCGCGCCGGGTCCTCACTCGCCAGCAATTGCTGGACCTGGCCCGCGGCGAAACATACGACGCCTTCGATCGCAGCATCGACGTCCAGGTCAGCCGGCTGCGCCGCAAGCTGGAGAGCGATATCACTGGCCCATCGATGATCCGCACCATTCGCAACAGCGGCTACCTTTTCAGCCCCCATGTGGTGAAGCGATGAAGCCCCGGCACTCAGCTTTCCATCGGCCACGCGATACGGTAGCCCGCTGGATTGCCCTGACCACCATGCTCGCCATGCTGACTTTACTGGCCCTGAATGAGCTGTTCGGCCTGTTGGCTGGGACCTGGGCACGCCCTCCTCTGATGGAAACCGGCCTGATGGAGAAAGCCGCCGCCATCACTCGTATCATCGACTCGGTGGCGCCCGGACAACGGCCCGATATCGCCAGGGCGGCCAGCGACCAGGCGTTCACCGCACAATGGTTACCCCGTCGTGAAGACGCACGAGTGCCGATGATCGACGACCCACAGTTCAGTGAGGGGGCGACGTTCCTGCGCAAGCAACTGGGCAGGCCCGAGGCCAGGATAGAGGCCTTCGAGCCCGGCGATTGGCCCGCCGATCAGCCAGACAGGCGCTACGCGGTCCTCATCCAATTGGCCGACGATTCCTGGGTGGAATTTTCCGTAGCCTCTCGCAGTTGGGGCCTGAAAGAGTGGATGCGCAACCTGATCATTATCGGGCTGATTCTTCTATCGACGTTTATCGTCGCCCTGATTGCTACACGGCATCTGGCGACACCGCTGGAACGCTTTGCCGAAGGCGCCAGGCGCTTTGGCGTGGACTTCCGGGCGCCGCCCATCCCGGTGGTCGGGCCTCACGAAATCCGTCAGGCGATCCTCGCGTTCAATGCCATGCAGGCCCAGCTGCAACACTTCGTCCAGGACCGCACGCAGATGCTCGCTGCCATCTCCCACGACCTGCGCGCGCCCCTGACCCGCATGCGCCTGCGTGGAGAGTTCATCGACGACGCCGAACAGCAATCGAGGCTGTTCAGGGACGTGGATGAAATGCAGGCGATGGTCAACAGTGCGCTGGAATTCTTCCGCGACGAAGCTCGGCTCGAACACGCCACCGCGTTCGACCTGGCCGAACTGCTGCACACGGTCGTCGACGACTTCAAGGATGCCGGCACCGAGGTTTCATTCGAGGGCGCTCCTCGTTTCGTTTACATGGGCCGGCCCATCGGGATCAAGCGAGCCCTGGTCAACCTGATCGACAATGCGAGCAAATATGGCAGCGAGCCGGGCGTTCAGCTCAAGGCGTTCATGGACCGTGTCGAAATTCGCGTCCACGACCGCGGGCCTGGTATCGCCCCGCAGTTCCACGAGCAAGTCTTCGCGCCCTTCTTTCGCATCGAAGGCTCGCGCAACAAGAACACCGGCGGTGTCGGGCTGGGGCTGTCGGCAGCGCGGGCGACGGTGCTGGAGCATGGCGGGACGCTGACCCTCAGGAACCGGCGGGGCGGCGGCCTGGAGGTCAAGGTCTCGCTGCCGCTCAATTGACCCCGGCACCATACGCCGGCAAACAATGTTCTAAACAACACGCGCCTTCCTCGGTAGGATGTCCGGCCTTTTGACCAGGACCGGCCTCCCGGAATTGCCCTGATGATTCTGATCATTTACGCCCACCCCTACCCTGACCAGTCACGGGTCAACCAGCAAATGCTCCAGCGCGCATCCAGCCATCCGGACGTGGTCATACGGTCCCTCTACGATCTTTATCCGGACTTCGACATCGACGTCGAGGCCGAACAACGCGCCATCGAACAGTGCCAACTGCTCGTCCTCCAACACCCGATGTATTGGTACAGCATGCCGCCGCTGCTGAAATTGTGGATCGATAAAGTGTTCACCCATGGCTGGGCCTATGGCAGAGACGCCACAGCCCTCAAAGACAAGCCCCTGCTGTGGGCCGTCTCCACGGGTGGCAACCACGATCATTTCCAGATCGGCGCCTACCCGGGCTTCCAGGTGCTGGCCCAGCCCCTCCACGCAACGGCCATCTACTGCCACATGCGCTGGTTGGAGCCGGTCGTGATACACGGCGCGTATGCGGGCGCGTCCGAAACCCTGGATGCACAAATCGAACACTACAGCGCACGCCTGGCCTCCTGGAAGGAAGATTGATATGGAGACTCACAGCCTGATTGAACTGCTTATCTACCTGGGTTCGGCAGTGTTGATCGTGCCAATTGCCGTCAGGTTGGGCCTGGGCCCGGTGTTGGGTTATCTGCTGGCCGGGTGCGTGATCGGCCCGTGGGGACTCAAGCTCGTTACTGACGTAAAGGCGATTCTGGAATTCGCCGAAATCGGCGTCGTCCTGATGCTGTTCGTCATCGGGCTCGAGCTCGATCCCAAGCGGCTCTGGGCATTGCGCAGGATGGTGTTCGGTGGCGGCGCCTTGCAGATGCTCGCCTGTGGCGGGGCAATCGCGGTGTTCTGCGCGGCCCTGGGGCTGAATTGGACGGCCGCGTTGCTGGTCGGCCTGACCCTGAGCCTGTCCTCCACAGCCATCGCCATGCAAGCCATGAACGAGCGCAACCTGACGTCGACCGCCGTCGGGCGCAGCAGCTTCGCCGTCCTGCTGTTCCAGGACATCGCGGCCATTCCGCTGGTTGCCATGATTCCGTTGTTGGCGGCCCACGGCGACACGCCGTCCGGCACCGCCCTGATGCTTTCGATCATCAAGATCGTCGTGGCCATCAGCGTCGTCGTGCTGTTGGGACGCTACGTGACGCGCCCGCTGCTGCGCTTCGCCGCGCGCTCGGGTCTACGTGAGATCTTCAGCGCCGTGGCGCTGTTTCTGGTGTTCGGCTTCGGGTTTCTGCTGGAAGAGGCCGGCTTGTCGATGGCCATGGGCGCGTTCCTCGCCGGGGTGCTGCTGGCCAGTTCTGAATACCGCCATGCCCTGGAAAGCGACATCGAACCGTTCAAAGGCTTGCTGCTGGGGTTGTTTTTTATCGGTGTCGGCATGTCGATCGATTTCGGCACGCTGATTAATGCTCCGCTGAAGGTCATGACCCTGACCCTGGGTTTCATTCTGATCAAATTGCTGGTGATCAAGGCCGTCAGCCGTTTGCTGAACGTCCCTGCCGGCCAACGCTCATGGCAAGCGGTGTTGCTCGGCCAGGGCAGCGAGTTCGCCTTCGTGGTGTTCGGCGCCGCCACGCTGGCCGGCATTCTGACCGACCAGTGGGGCAAGAGCCTGACGCTGGCGGTGGCCCTGTCCATGTGCCTGACGCCGTTGCTGATCCTGCTGCTGGATCGAATAGAGTCCGCCACCAAGAAAGACCGCCAGGAATCCGACCTCGTCGATCAGCAGAACCCACGGGTGATCATCGCCGGGTTCGGTCGCTTCGGACAGATCGCCGGGCGTCTCTTGATGTCTTGCGGCGTCGAGGTGGTGGTGTTGGACCATGACCCCGACAACATCGAGACGCTGCGCAAATTCGGCGTAAAAGTGTTCTACGGCGACGCCACTCGCCTCGATCTGCTCCACGCGGCCGGCGCCGGCCAGGCGGTGGTGCTGATCAATGCGATTGACGACCAGCAGGACAACCTGACGCTGACCCGACTGGCCCAGGAGCACTTCCCCGCGTTGAAACTGATCGTCCGTGCGCGGGACATGGGGCACCTGATCACCCTGCGGCAGATGGGCGTAGAGACCGCCGAGCGGGAAACCTTCGAGAGCGCGCTGGCATTGGGCCGAAATGCGCTGGTGCAGATGGGCGTCGGGGCTTACGAAGCGCGCGAGCGCGCGGATCAGTTCCGTCGTTTGAATCTGCAGATGCTGGAGGAAATCGTCGCCCAGCCGGAAGACGACCTCAAGTTCAGGCACGACGCCTACCAGCGCGCCAACGCGTTGCTCACCGAAATGTTCAACGAAGACCGTGCGCGCCCCGTCGACAATTGGCCTGACCATCATCGAAACGAAACGGATGAGGCGCGCAGCTGATCCGTCCCCTTAACCCTTTCCTGAACAAGAGGCTTTCATGGCAAACCAAGACATCACGTTCATCCCCGACCCGGACGCGGACTCCATCTCTTCCGACGTCGCCGGCTTCGGCGGCCTGCTGGTTTCTACCCAGATCCCCACTCGCCCTGACGGCAGCCTGGAACTGGGTGACATCACCTTGCAAAGCGAATGCACATTGCAGGCGCTCAAGACAGCCCTGGAAGGCGCCGGCAGCTCCATGGACCGGGTCTTGCACCTGACCATCTACCTCACCGACATGGCCGACCGCGCGGCCTTCAACGAGGTGTATCAGCGTTTCTTCGCCAAACCCTGGCCGGTACGCGCCGCAGTGGGCGTGGCGGCGCTGGCGGTTGAAGGAATGCGAGTGGAAGTGACTGCGATGGCGGCCAAAGGCTGAGGTTGTGCCTTTGTTGATCGTTCCCACGCTCTGCGTGGGAATGCATCCCGTGACGCTCTGCGTCACCTTCCAGAAGCGGAACGCGGAGCGTCCCTGGCGACGTTCCTACGCAGGAGCGTGGGAACGATCGATAATCCAAAGTGCCCTTTATGGCGAGGGAGCTTGCTCCCGCTCGGCGGCGCAGCCGTCGCAAACTCAGGTTCCTGATGAGTTCAAACCCGCCGGACATGTCCCAAATGCGCGATTTCCACGAAAACAGTCATTTGCGCACCTAGCCCAGGCCTCGGCGCCTGTCTAAAGTGCGGCGTTTTCCACCCTCGCGGGCGTATTTATGAATCTCTGGTTCCGACTGTTGCTCATGCTGTTTCGTCGTCCCTGGCGCAAGCCGACCGGCCCCCTGGATACCACCGTGGTGCGCATGCGGGTGTGGCCGTTGGACCTGGACCTCAACCGCCATGTCACCAACGGCCGCTATTTCACCCTGGCCGACGTAGGGCGTATGGATTACGTGCTGCGCAGCGGCGCCTACAAAGTGGCCTTGCGCAACCGGGCAGTGCCGATCGTGGGGGATGTGTGGGGTAAGTTTCGCCGGGAGCTGAAGCTGTTCGAAGCGTTCGAAGTGCACACCCGCCTGCTGGGCTGGGACGAGAAGTGGACCTTCATGGAACACCGCTTCCTGAGCCAGGGGCGCGTGGTGGGCGTGGTGATGATGCGCGGCCTGTTCCGTTCGGCCCAAGGCACGATTGCACCGGGAGAGTTTATTCGCGCACTGGGGTTGGCCGAACACTCACCGGCCATGCCCGAATGGCTCAGCGCCTGGTCGCAAAGCTGCGATGACATGAGCCTTGGGCTTCGGGAGGAGGAAAGTGCTCGTACTGTTGACTAGCAGTGACTGGATCAGATCGATCCGCGCCAGCCGGCACTGCACATCCCTCCCCCACAACAGCGTGAGTCTTACTGAACGGTTTTCAGCTTGACCACATCACCGGACACCTTGGTGGTGTAACCGGTCAGGACCCAGGCCCAGAACCAGTCTTCCTGCACTTGGGTGTTGATCATGGCATCGCCGCCCTTGGCCAGGATCGCGGCATTCTGAGCGCGCACGAAACGGTTGTTCTGGCGGATCGGGATCATGCCGAACAGCAGCAGGCCGGTGGCTTTCGCTTCACTGTGGCCGACCACGGTGTATTGGCTGCTGTCGTACTGCTTGGTTTTCATCGGGGTGCCGGTGCAACCCGCCAAGGCCAGGCCAACCAGTGCGCAGGCGACAATTTTGCTGAGGTGGTTCATTGAATACTCCATGAGAAAACGCCCGGGATCCATCTCTCGGGCGGCGCGTACTCTAACCGATCAGCGTCAAATTGACATCACTGCGCTCAACCGACCGCAAGGCTCAGCGCAGAGCCATTCGTCAGTTGCCTCTGCAGCTAAACAGGCCCCCGTCGATACCATGGGCACTGTGCCACGGAAGGTAATCTTGCCCATTCCGGCTGATGAGTAATGGCCGGTTCCGTCGGAGCATTGACCATGATCGATTTGACTGTCTGGAACATCACCCTGCCCGTGCAGACCCCGGCGCAAGTCGTGGCGACCAAGGCCATGCCGACGCTGCAGAACAAGTATTTCAACCGCTCCGGCGAGCGGATTGTCTTCTGGGCGCCGGTGACCGGCTCCCACACCGGTAAAAGTGACTACCCGCGCTCCGAATTGCGCGAAACCACCAAAGAAGGCAAGTTGCGCAACTGGCGTTACAACAGCGGCGTCAATACCCTCAAAGGTACTTTGGCGGTGAACCAGGTCCCTTCCGAGGGCCGTGTAGTCGTCGCGCAGATCCACGCCAAGGATGCCCCTACGCCGCTGTTGAAACTGGTGTATCGCTACGCCAAGGGCACCGGCAACATCGATGTGGAATATCGGGTAAAACCCAAGGACAAGAAGAGCCCGGTGATCTATACCGTGCCGAAAGTGGCACTGAACAAAACCTTCAGCTACTCCCTGCAAATGGACAAGCAAGGCAAGCTCACGGTGCTGATCAACAACGTTGGCAAGCAGGTGAAACTGGACCGCGCCTGGCATGGCTACAACTTTTACTTCAAGGCCGGCGTCTACACCCTAGACAACGTCGGTTCTTCCAGCGAAGGCGGGAAAGTGACCTACACCAAACTGGACGTCAGCCATAAATGACTGACGTCCAGCCCCTCAGGCCTTTGAAGCGGCCACAACCGCCTGCCGGCCGTTGAAGGTAAACAGGAAGCAGACGAACACCAGCAGCGCAAAACCGGCTGGGAACAACCAGATGCTCTTCCACTCGTGGCCGCCGTCCACGGCATAGTGATCGGTCACCTGCCCCGCCACCCAGAAGCCGATCAGCATGCCCACGCCATAGGTCGCCAACGTAATCAGCCCCTGGGCCGAGCTGCGAAAACGCTCCGGCGCCTTGGCATCGGTGTAGATCTGCCCCGAGACAAAAAAGAAGTCATAGCAGATGCCGTGCAGGGCGATACCGGTGAAGAGCATGAACGCCAGGTCGCCGTTATTGCCGTAGGCGAACAGCACGTAACGCAGCGCCCAGGCCAGCATGCCGACCAGCAACGCCAACTTGATGCCAAAGCGCTGGATGAACAGCGGCAACAGCAACATGAACAGCACTTCGGAGACTTGCCCGATGGCCATTTTTGCCGTGGGATTGGTCATGCCGGTTTCGGCCAGGAACGGGTTGGCGTTCTGGTAATAGAAGGCCAGGGGGATGCAGATCAGGATCGAGGCGATGAAGAACACCAGGTAGCTGCGATCCTTCAACAGGCCCAAGGCATCCAGGCCCAGCAGCTGTTTGACGTCACCTGCGCTCGCTTGCGCCTTGAGCGGTACGGTGGCCGGCAACGTGAAGCTGTAGAGCCCCAAGACCAGCGAGGCGATGCCGGCCATCAGGAAGGTATTGCGCAAGCCGCCCGCCGAGATCGCTTCGCGCGAATCCCAGGCAAACACAAAGCTGATCACCACGCCCGCGACGATCCAGCCGATCGTGCCCCACACCCGGATACGGGAGAACTCCAGCGCCGGGTCGCGCATCTGGCGGAACGCCACGGAGTTGACCAGGGCCAGGGTCGGCATGTAGATCACCATGTACGCCAGCACGTACGGGTAGAACACGCTGAAATCCGCCGCCGCATACAGCTGATACAACAACACCGCGCCCAACAGATGCAGCACCGCCAGGATGCGTTCGGCATTGAAGTAGCGGTCGGCGATCAGGCCGATCACGAAGGGGGCAATGATCGCTCCCCAGGACTGGGTGGAGAACGCCATGCCGATCTGCCCACCGCTGGCGCCCAGGGTGCTGGACAGAAAGGTCCCCAGGGTGACGAACCAGCCACCCCAGATAAAGAACTGCAGAAACATCATCACGCTCAAGCGTGCGTTCATCGTGGTCATGACAGTCACCGTTTTATTGTTGTTCTTGTGAAGAAAAATGCTCAGAAGCGCTGGTGTGGCGAGCCGCTGTGGGAGCAAGGCTGGCCCGCGATGGCCGCGCCGCGGTAACCGTTGAACCGCGTTTTCGTTCATCGCGGGCCGGCCTTGCTCCCACAACGAGTTTCCTCGCCATAGGGTTTTGAGTTGGGCCGGTTACCTCAACAGGCCCAATAACCGCCGGTTGGAATCTTCATCGGCCGTTACCCCGGCAAAATCGTCAAACGCCTTTCGGGTCTTGCTGATCATGTGTCGCTCAATGAACGCCGCGCCTTCTGCGGCGCCCTGTTGCGAGTCCTTCAGGCAACACTCCCACTCCAACACCGCCCAGCCGCTGAAATCGTATTGAGTGAGTTTGCTGAAGATCGATTTGAAATCGATCTGGCCATCGCCCAGCGAACGGAACCGTCCAGGACGATCGACCCAGCCCTGATAGCCGCCGTACACACCGGAACGGGCGTCGGGCCGGAACTCGGCGTCCTTGACGTGGAACATGCGGATGCGCTCGTGATAGCGATCGATGAAGCCCAGGTAGTCCATCTGCTGCAGGAGCAGATGGCTGGGGTCGTAGAGAATCGCTGCCCGAGGGTGATGATCGACGGCCTGCAAAAAGCGCTCGAACGAGGCGCCATCGTGCAGGTCCTCACCCGGATGGATCTCGTAGCACAGGTCCACGCCGGCTGCGTCGAAGCAGTCCAGAATGGGCAACCAGCGTCGGGCCAGTTCGGCGAATCCCTGCTCCACCAAGCCAGAGGGGCGTTGCGGCCACGGGTACAGGTACGGCCACAACAGCGCACCGGAAAACGTCGCATGGGCGGTGAGGCCCAGTCGCTGGCTGGCGCGGGCGGCGAGCTTCAATTGCTCTATCGCCCATTCGGTCCGCGCCTGGGGCTGACCGCGCAGATGGGCCGGGGCGAAGTCGTCGAACAGTGCGTCGAACGCCGGATGCACCGCCACCAACTGGCCTTGCAGGTGCGTCGACAACTCACTGATCTGGACACCGGCCTGGGCACAAATGGCCTTGAGTTCGTCGCAGTAGTCCTGGCTCTCGGCGGCGCGGGCCAGGTCGATGTATTGCGTGCCCGACGTCGGCAGTTGAATGGCCTTGTAACCTTGTGCGGCCGCCCATTGGGCGATGTTCGCCAGGGTGTCGAACGGCGCGTCGGCGGACATGAACTGCGCCAGGAAAATACCTGGGCCACGCAGGCCTGTCGGTGTTTGGGCAATGGGATTCACGGCGGGGCTCTCCTGATTCATTGTGTGCAGGCCAGTGCGGTCCACTTGGTATCGCCGCGATGGTTGGCAATGGCCGCTTCGATAAAGGCCATGCCCCGCAGACCGGTTTCGATGCCGGGTACGCCGGGGGCGTCTGGCCCTGGCGCGGCGGCCCGTATGGCACGGGCAAAATCGCCATAGAGGTTGGCCATGGCTTCCAGATAACCTTCAGGATGCCCGGCCGGCAGCCGCATCCGTTGGCGGGCGGCCTCACACAGCCAGGACTGGCCCACACCGGACCGCAAGACTCGCAGGGGTTGGTCGAGGGGACGATGGATCAGGCTGGCCGGTTCTTCCTGGCGCCATTCCAAGCCACCCTTATCGCCATACAGACGGATTTTCAGCGGGTTCTCTTCACCTGCGCAGACCTGACTGGCAATCAGCACGCCGCTGGCACCACCGGCCATGCGCAACAGCATCGCCGCGTCGTCGTCCAGTTGCCGACCCGGGATGTGGGTGCCCAACGCCGCGCATATCTGCTCGATGGGTTGGTCGGCGACGAACTCCGCCAGGGAAAACGCATGGGTGCCGATGTCGCCAATGCAGCCACCCAACCCTGACTGTTGAGGATCGTCGCGCCAACCGGCCTGTTTGTTGCCTTGCCCGGCGACGTCCTGACTGAGCCAGCCCTGGGGGTATTCGACCAGCACTTTGCGCACCGCACCGATCACGCCGGTGCGCACCATCTCCCGGGCCTGCCAGACCATCGGATAACCCAGGTAGGTATGAGCCAGGCCGTAGAGCCGGCCGCTGCTTTGAAGCACTTGCTTGAGGGCCAGCAACTCACGCAGGTTCATAGCGGCGGGCTTTTCACTGAACACATGAAAACCCGCCTGCAGCGCCTGGTTGGCGATGGGGGCGTGCAGATGATTGGGAGTGACGATGACCAGCAGTTCCATGCGCAAGTGGGCCGGCAGCGCCGCTTCGCTGGCGAGCATGCCTTGCCAATCGCTGTAGCAACGGGACGCGGCCAGCCCCAGGGCCGCGCCGGTCTGCTGATTGTTGTGCGCATCACGGCTGAACGCACCGCACACCAGTTCAAAACCACCGTCCAGACCCGCGGCCTGACGGTGGGCCTGGCCAATGAAAGCGCCCTCTCCACCGCCGACAAAGCCCATTCTTATTTTGGCTGCTACAGGATTCATCGCGACTCTCTTATGCTGGGACTGACGACAATGTAACCGGTTACATCATGGCGGAAATCTAGGCTCAGTTTTGCGGCATGTCAAACCCGTTGGCACATGCATGAGCATTTGTGCGACGCGCAACCTGCGGTAAGCTCCCCAACCGTGCAGGCATTCCTGGCGCCGAATCGAGGTGATTTTGTCCAATATCCGTGAAGTGGCCCGGCTGGCCGGAGTTTCGGTGGCCACGGTTTCCAGAACGCTGAAATCTCCCGAACGGGTGCTGCCCCAGACTCGCGACAAGGTTAACGCGGCGGTGGAACAGGCCGGTTATCGGCCCAACCTGATGGCCGTGCAGTTTCGCTCCCGGCGAACCGGCAACCTGGTGATTCTGGTCCCAACCATCGCCAACACCTTTTTCGCCCGGGTCATCAGCGGGGCCCAGCAGGCTGCGCAGGCGGCCGGTTATCGACTGCTGTTGTGCGACACCCAGGGTCGGGAAGAGATCGAGCGCGAATTTGCCGCCCTCGTCTACGCGCACCAGGCCGACGGGGTGATCCAGTTGCGCGCGAGCAACCCTTTCGAATCGCTTCCCGCGGGCGCCGAATCCTTGCCGCTGGTCAACGCCTGCGAAGTGGTCAAAGGCGCCCCCTACCCGACCATCAGCCTCGACAACCGGGCCGCCGCCCAGGCCATGACCGAACACCTGATCGGGCTCGGCCACCGGCGCATCGGCATCATCAAAGGGCCCCGAAGCAGTCCCCTGACCCTGGACCGCGTAGCCGGTTATCAGGATGCACTGCACCAGGCCGGTATCGCCGCCGACCCTGGCCTGATCTGTCACGGCGACTTCACGTTGAAGGCCGGTTACGACGGGGCCGGCGCGATGCTGGAGCTGGCCGAGCGCCCCAGCGCGCTGTTTTGTGAAAACGACGAGATGGCCATTGGCGCGCTCAAGCGCATCAAGCAAATGGGGTTGCGGGTGCCCGAGGACATTTCACTGGTGGGTTTTGATGACATTCCTTTCGCCGCCTACTGTGATCCGCCACTGACCACTCTCTCACAACCTGCCGAAACCTTCGGCCAGCGGGCGGTGCAAATGCTGATCGCCCTGATCGAGAAAACACCGCTTGCCGAACGGCATGTCGTGCTGCCGTTCGAGTTGACCGTGCGCGGCAGCAGCGCTGCGCCAGGCCCGGCGTTTAACAAGGATGCTTGAAAAAAACGACGCCCATCACCTTTTGATGCGCTATTGACTCGCCACCTGCCGGTCCGTTTCGACTACAGTGGCACTACTCTGCATAAAGCCATAACAAGACGGAGAGTTTCCCATGCGAGTCAACAAGCGCTTCACCCTTCTGGCCGCCGCGGCAGCATTGGTGGTCACGACCACAGCCCAGGCAGCACCGGTGTACATCAACATCCTGACGGGGGGCACCAGCGGGGTTTATTACCCGATCGGGGTCGGCCTGTCGCAGATTTACAGCAACGGGATCGAAGGCTCCAAGACGTCGGTACAGGCCACCAAGGCCTCGGTGGAAAACCTTAACCTGCTGCAGGCCGGTCGCGGTGAGCTGGCGCTGGCGCTGGGCGACTCGGTGGCGGACGCCAAGAACGGCGTGGAAGATGCCGGTTTCAAAGCCCCTCTGACCAAACTGCGGGCCATCGCCGGCGCCTACCCCAACTACATCCAGATCGTTGCCAGCCAGGAGTCGGGCATCAAGACCCTGGCCGACCTCAAGGGTAAATCCATCTCCGTGGGGGCGGCCAAATCCGGTACCGAGCTCAACGCGCGGGCCATCCTCAAGGCCGCAGGGTTGAGCTACAGCGACATGAAGGTCCAGTACCTGCCGTTCGCCGAATCGGTAGACCTGATCAAGAACCGTCAACTGGATGCCACGCTCCAGTCCTCCGGGCTTGGGATGGCGGCCATTCGTGACCTGGCCTCGACCATGGCGCTCAACTACGTGTCGATCCCGGCAGACGTGGTGGCGAAGATCGGCAACCCGGCCTACCAGAGCGCAAATATCCCGGCCAATACCTACGACGGCCAGGCCGAAGCCGTGCCGACCGTGGCCATCACCAACATCCTGGTTACCCGCGCGGACGTCTCGGACGAGGTGGCCTATCAGATGACCAAGCTGATGTTCGATAACCTCACCCGCCTGGGCAACGCCCATTCGGCGGCCAAGGACATCAAGCTGGAAAATGCCGCGAAGAACCTGCCTATCCCGCTGCATCCCGGTGCCGAGCGCTACTACAAGGAAGTCGGCGCGCTGTAGACCGACCCGGTGCAGCGGCGATGATCGCCGTTGCACCCTCCTGGTTCGCACCTTCGATGTAGACAAGAGGCTTTCAGTTAATGAGTGAAATTCAGCACGGTCTTCCCTCCGACCCACGAGACTGGCCCAAGACGCTGTTCTACGTGGCCCTGCTGTTTTCTGTATTCCAGATCATCACCGCCGCCTTCTCCCCCATTTCCAGCCAGGTGCTGCGTGCCGTGCACGTGGGTTTCCTGTTGTGGGTGGTGTTCCTCAGTTACCCCGCCTATGGCGCAAGCCGCCCCTGGCAACCTCTGGCATGGCTGTTGTCCCTGGCCGGCGTGGCCACGGCGGTGTATCAGTGGGTGTTCGAAGCCGACCTGATCCAGCGCTCCGGGGATCTGACGTCCACGGACCTCATCATCGGTATCATTTTGATCGTGCTGGTGTTCGAAGCGGCCCGGCGGGTGATGGGGATTGCCCTGCCGCTGATTTGCGGGCTGTTCCTGGCCTATGGGCTGTTCGGTGAATACCTGCCAGGCGACCTGGCCCATCGCGGCTACGGCTTCGATCAGATCGTCAATCAACTGTCCTTCGGCACCGAAGGCCTGTACGGCACGCCCACCTACGTATCGGCCACCTACATTTTCCTGTTCATTCTGTTCGGTTCCTTTCTTGAAAAGGCCGGAATGATCAAGCTGTTCACCGACTTTGCCATGGGCCTGTTCGGCCACAAGCTCGGCGGCCCGGCCAAAGTGGCGGTTGCCTCCTCTGCCTTGATGGGCACCATTACCGGTTCGGGCATCGCCAACGTGGTGACCACCGGGCAATTCACCATCCCGCTGATGAAACGCTTCGGCTACAAGGCCGCGTTTGCCGGCGGCGTGGAAGCCACCTCGAGCATGGGCAGTCAGTTGATGCCGCCGATCATGGGCGCCGTGGCGTTCATCATGGCCGAGACCATCAACGTGCCATTTGTTGAAATCGCCAAAGCGGCGTTGATTCCCGCGTGCCTGTACTTCGGCTCGGTGTTCTGGATGGTTCACCTGGAAGCCAAGCGCTCCAACCTCAAGGGCTTGCCCAAAGACCAATGCCCCAGCGCGCTGGGCGCCGTCAAAGAGAACTGGTACCTGCTGATCCCACTCGCCGTGCTGATCTACCTGCTGTTCTCCGGTCGCACGCCGCTCTTTTCCGGCATGGTCGGACTGGCACTCACCGCCATCGTGATTCTCGGTTCGGCGATCATTTTGCGGGTGTCGAGCTTTGCAATGCGCTGCGCTTTCTGGATCGCCCTGGGCATCTTGTGCGTGGGCTTTTTCCAGTTAGGCATTGGCGTCATATTCGCGGTGATCGCGGTGTTGGTGGCGATCTGCTGGTTCATCAAAGGCGCGCGGGAAACCCTGACGGTTTGCCTGCACGCACTGGTGGACGGCGCGCGGCATGCGGTGCCGGTGGGGATTGCCTGCGCCCTGGTGGGGATCATCATCGGCGTGGTGTCGTTGACCGGTGTGGCGTCAACCTTCGCCGGCTACATCCTGGCCATCGGCAAGGACAACCTGCTGCTGTCGCTGATCCTGACCATGCTCACCTGCCTGGTGCTGGGCATGGGCATTCCGACCATTCCCAATTACATCATCACCAGTTCGATCGCCGCGCCCGCCCTGCTGGAACTGGGCGTGCCACTGATCGTGTCGCACATGTTCGTGTTCTATTTCGGCATCCTCGCCGACCTGACGCCACCGGTCGCGCTGGCCTGCTTCGCCGCTGCGCCCATTGCCAGGGAAACGGGGCTGAAAATCAGCTTCTGGGCGGTGCGCATCGCCCTTGCCGGTTTTGTCATTCCATTCATGGCGGTCTATAACCCGGCGCTGATGCTCCAGGGCGACAGCCTATGGATGACTGCTTACATGCTGATCAAGACGATGCTCGCGGTCGGGCTGTGGGGCATGGCGTCCACCGGCTACCTGCAACAGAAAATGCCGATATGGGAACGCCTGATGTGCTTTGCCGCCGGGGCTTTGCTGGTCGTGGCGCTGCCGCTGACCGATGAGATCGGCTTCGTGTTGGGGGCTCTGCTGATCTTTCAACACGTGTGGCGCTCGCGGCGTACCGGACGGGCCTTGGCGTGATCGGTTTGTGCCTGGGCCTGGCCGGTGCGGTCTGGGCCCAGCTTCCTGTCACTGATTTCACCCTGGCGTGGAATCACACCATCGAGAAAATCCGCTGGGAGGAAGATTACCGCGTGACTGAACAAGGCCTGGTTCTGGGCGAAGCCAGGGTCAAGGGCAACGGCGCCGGCATGGAAGTTCCGGACGGTGCCCGGTTGAAAAACGGCAGCTGGCACTATCAGCGCCAGTTGCCGCCCCTGCAACCGCTGAAACTGGGGCGAACACCCGAAGCGGGTGATTACCAGTTGTGCGTCGACGGGGCTTGCCAGCCGATGAGCCATTGGCTCGGGCCGCCCAAGGCAAGTCAGCCAACGGTGGAATTGTGGAGTTGCGGATAACCAGGTCCCCTGGTCCAAACAGAACTCTGTGGCGAGGTTTTTTTGTGGGAGCAAGCCTTGCTCCCACAACTGCCCCCTCACCACAATCAAACCCAGGGTCTGAAGGTCAGTCACTCACGCAAACGTCGCCCCACGGGTATTCACAAACAGTGCATACAACGAGTGGCTGCCGGCCATGAACAGGCGATTACCCTCCCGTCCGCCGAAGCAGACGTTAGGGCAACGCTCCGGCAGGGAGATGTGGCCGATAGCCTTGCCCTCGGGATTGAACACTCGCACACCGTCGAGCTTTTCCAGGTCGGCCTTGGGATCGCCATTACCGCCCCACCCGCACCAGAGGTTGCCACTCTCGTCGCATTTGAGCCCATCGATGGCCGCGTAATCCAAGCCTTCGATGTGCTTGCGCCGTTCGCCCAGGGTGCCATCGTCCTTGACCGTGATCGCCCACACCAGGCGGTTCGGCTTGGCCCGACCTTCGACCACGTAGAGGATCTTCTCGTCTGGCGAAAAGCACAGGCCGTTGGGCCCTGCCATGTCGTCGATCACTCGCGTGACCTTGCCGGTTTCCCCGTCGATGCGATACACCGCGTGGGGCTGGGCAGGGGCGACTTTATGCCCTTCGTAGTTGTTGCCGGTCTGGAACGGTGGATCGGTGAACCAGACAGAGCCGTCGCGCTTGCACACGATGTCGTTGGGCGAGTTGAAAGGCTTGCCCTCGAAACTGTCCGCCAGCACGGTGATGGTGCCGTTGTGCTCGGTGCGGGTGACGCGCCGGCCTTCAGTCGACGTGGTGGAGCCTTCGCAAACCAGCAAGCGCCCTTGGCGATCGCGGCACAGGCCGTTGGAAAAGTTGGAGTTCTCGCGGTAAACCGACAGGCTGTCGGTGACTTCATCCCAGCGCATGATGCGGTTGTTGGGAATGTCACTGACCAGCAAATAACGACCGTCGCCGACCCACACCGGCCCTTCCGCCCAGCGCAGGCCGCTGGCGAGCTTTTCAACACTGGCGTTGAACAGCCGCAGGTCCATGAAGCTGGGGTCGAGGATCTTGATCAGCGGGTCAGGGTAGCGCTGGCTCAAGGGTTCTGCCTGAGTCAGCCCGGGCAGGTTGCCCAGGGTTGCGGCGGCGGCCGAAACCACCAAGGATTTTTTCAGGAATACCCGGCGGCCCTGATGGGCAGTCGTTGCAGGTTGCGAAGCATCCATCGTGCGTCTCCGTTAATTATTATTGGACGGCGACGACAGTTTTACTCCGTGATAGGACATCGTACAAGTATGCGCCCTGCCCTGTGCAAGAAAAAATTCAGTTGGCGTGGAGCGGGATCCGTACGGTGAAGGTGGTGCCCGATCTGGCCTTGGAATGAACCTCGATAGTGCCCTTATGGGCGGATACGATGGCGGACGCGATGTGCAGGCCCAGCCCGAGCCCAGCCGCAGAGCCATACTGCATGTCACCGCTGCGCAATTGCCGGACCATCGGGTTGAAGATGCTGGCAATGGCGTCCTTCTCGATAAGCTTGCCCTGGTTGTTGATGGCAATCACCGCCGTATCCTCTTCGGTACTCAACGAAACAGTAATCGGCGAACCCTCGCTGCCATGCTGGACGGCATTGCCAATCAGGTTGGCGAACACTTGCTCCATACGCGCCTGGTCAAACAGGCCTTCAAGGGCGCCCGTCGTTTCAAAGATGATTCTGCTTTCCGGATGATAGGCCCGCGCCTCTTCCACCATGCCCTCGCAGGCCGCTACCAGGTCACCGTTGAAGCGCTGCACCGGAATGCCCGCCCCCAGTTGGGTGCGGGTAAAGTCCAGCAGATCGCCGACAATCTTGTTGGCCCGTTTGACGCTGGTGTAGATGCGCGAAGAGATCTTGGTGGCTTTGGCGGGCAAGTCGCCTGCCCGCAGCAGCACTTCGGAACTCAGCAGGATCGCGCCCAGGGGGCTGCGCAAGTCATGCCCCAGAATCCCGAGGAAGATATTGCGGCCCGCATCGACGGCGCCCGAATAGCTGACCACGGACTCCGCCAGGGCCTGGTCTACGGCCTCGTTGAAGCGGATCACGTCGGACACCACTTGCTCGTGGTCCAGTTGGGTCTGCGGCATCCAGAGCATCAGCACGCTGGTGCGCAGCGCCCGGTATTCCGAAACCATCTGCTCCACCGTAAACCCCGAGGACTGGCGAATGACCGCATGGGTTTCGGCTGCAGTTTCCGCCTCTGCCGCCGGCGCATCGCCCTGGGACTTAGCGATCTGCTCCTTGACGGTTTGCGAAGTGCGCAGGTCAGCGGCAATGGTGCGCAGCATCTGCTCGGCGTGATCGCGCAGAGCCACCGAATCCATGCCATGGGAGGCGGGTGTGATGGTTTTGGCGAAGTCTTCCCACGCCTGAAGAATCGGCTCGATATTGTCGAGGATGAAATCAGCCAGGCGCATGGGTTGCTCCGCACAAAGGGATTATCGAGGGTCAGTGACGCAACAACGCATGGGCTGCCGGCCTCGGTTCCATTGTTGTACAGCAAACCGAGGGGGCTTTGTGATTCATCGCGGCGCGCGCGCAGCTGGCGCCACACCGCGTAGGCGCTTGAATGAACAGCCTTGCGCCAAAATAGGGCACTTGTCTCTTGCAACGCTATACGGTACAAATCCCTTTTGATGTTGTACGACAACCTATAACTATATTAGCCGTTCCGAAGCGTCTTGCTTCGGCGGCCTCCCTTTGAGACCCCCTGCCATGACCCGCTCCACGGCTGTACCTGACACCCCCACTCCGCTCCCTCGGCACCTCGCCGTGCTGGTTCTGCTGTGCATGGGATGTGCCTTCGCCGGCAACCATGTCGCTGCCAGGGCAGCATTTGATGACGGTGCCGGGGTCTTGCTGGCGATCCTGCTGCGCTCGGGCGGCACCTTGCTGGTGCTGGCCGCAATGGTGCTCTGGCAACGCCAGAACCTGCGCCTGCCGCAGGGGGTCTGGCGCTGGCAATTGGCTCTGGGGCTGTTGATTGCCGCCCAGAGTCTGTGCCTGTATTCCGCCGTGGCTCGGGTGCCGGTCGCCCTGGCGCTGTTGGTGGGCAATGTCTTTCCGATCCTCTTGGCGTTGCTGACCTGGGCACTCGGCGGGCCACGTCCGACCGCGCGCACTGCCGCGTTGATGGGCATGATTCTGGTTGGCCTGGTGTTCGTGCTGGAAGTACCGGCCCGGCTGTCGTCGCAAGAAAGCGTCGGCCCGCAATGGTTGCTCGGCGTGGGCCTGGCCTTCTGTGCCGCCTGCGTGTTCGCCTGCGCGCTATGGATCACCGATCACAAACTGTCCCAGGTGCGCGGTTCGGTCCGCAGCCTGCTGACCATTTTCATCGTGTTCAGCAGCGTCAACCTCGCCGGCCTGACCGGCGCCCTTCCCGGTGGCTTCGACCTGCCGGCCAGCAGCACCGGCTGGTTTGCCCTGGCGACCCTGGTGGTGCTCTATGGCACCGGGTTTATCGTGCTATTCATTTCCGTGCCCCGCCTGGACATGCCGCGCAACGCCCCGGTGATGAACATCGAACCGCTGGCGACCCTGCTGATAGGCTGGCTGGTGCTGGACCAGATGCTCAACCCGGGCCAGGTGATTGGCGGCGCGATTGTGGTCACCGGCATCGTGTTGCTGACTTATCGCAAGGTCGAGCGCATCAAAGCGCCGGTTGCCGAAGCCGCTGGACGCAGCTGAAACACATCAGCATCCATCGTCGCTGTGTGGGAGCAAAAGCTGCTCCCACACACGCTTCAGGCCGGCCGACGCACCGCCCTCACCTTCGCGCTATTGCCACCGCCGCAAAAGAACCGCTCGCCGCCGTCTGACTCAAGACCCGACACGCCAATCCCCGGCGGCATGGTCACGCTTTCCAGCACTTCTGCGGTTTGCGGGTCGATGCGCCGCAGATCGCTTTCATCGTTTTCCCAGGTGCCGTGCCAGAGTTCGCCGTCGACCCAGGTCACGCCCGTGACGAAGCGGTTGGATTCGAGGGTGCGCAGGATCTTGCCAGTGGAGGGATCGATCTGGAGGATTTTGCGCGCCTTGTACTGGCCGACCCAGAGTGATCCTTCGGCCCAGGCCAGTCCTGAATCATCACCACTATTGGGCGCCGCAATGGTCGCCAGTACCTGGCCGTTGCGCGGGTCGATCTTGCGAATGGTGTCTCCGGCGATCTGGAACAGGTGCTTACCGTCAAAAGCCGTTCCGGCGTTTGCCGGGACGTCCAGCGAACGCAACATCTGGCCGCTGGCCGGATCGAGTGCATGCAGCTTGTCGCCGGAAGCAAACCAGACGAGCTCGCCGTCATGACTGACACCGTGCACGCAATCGACGCCGGGAAAAGGGCCGTATTCCCGCAGGATCTGCGCATCTGAACGTTTCATCTTGCAAGCCTCCTCGTTGGGGTGTGACTGCATCCTAACCATCGGGCAGCAGCGCGGTGAGTAACAATACCGTCGTGAATCCGGGCAACGGTGGCGCCAGCCAGCGACAGGCCCGCCCACGCCCGACCGACTGCACCTTGCCCGACGCGGCCAGCGTGTCGAGGGCCCGTTGCACGGTGCGCTGGCTGGCATCCAGGGCCAGCGCCAGGGCGGAACTGGACCAGGATTGGCCATCGGCCAGCAACGCCAGCACTGCGGCGTGGGGCTCTTCTACAGGACGCGCCAGCACCACCACTTCGCCCTCCCTGCGCGGCACCAGGGCAAACCCACGCCGGGTCGCCGTCACCTCGGCCAGCGGGCGCAGCGCCACCCGCAAGCGCCCGACTTCAACACGCAGTCGGGCGCGATGGGAATCATCCGTCAGTTTCAAGCCAAAGGCCTGGGCAACGAGGGTTTCCCTGGACACATCGGCAGGCCAGGCTTGAGCCAATTGCCTGGCGAGGGTGAACAACACCGGGCGCCTGGCAAGAGAGATCCGCAGGCTCGCCCTGTTCACGCCATTGCGACATGCGTCCACCACCAACGCGTCGCTGGACAGGAGTGCTTCAACCTCCTCAAGGGTCAGCAAGCGCTCCTCGCCCCCTGCAATCAGACGCGCCGCCGGAGCCTGCAGGACGCGCCAGGCGCTTTCGACTTCGGCAGTCAGCGCGCCAATGCCGGCTTGTCGCGCAGCCTGGGTGGCACGTTCAAGTGCGGCCCGTGCGGTTTTCGTTCGTAACCGCCGCATGGCGATGCCCGCCACCACCAGTTCGCAAGCGGCTCTGGACGGCGGTGGAAGACAGCCCGGGTCAAGGTCAACCAGCCTCGCCTCGGCCTCGTCGAGATGGCCTAGCAGCAGTAAGCGGCGGATTTCGATTGAGCGTGCGTGGGCGACGTTCGTCCGGTCGCCCTGGCGTTCAAGCACCGCCCGCGCAGCCTCCAGGCGCTTCACCGGCCAAGCCAGATCACGGGACGCCAGGGCGATCTCCCCTTCGGCCACCACGCACCGCGCCTGTGCCACGGCCTCCCGGGGCCCGAAGGCCCGAGCCGCCCGCCGCATCAGCACCCTGGCCCGCTCCAGCTCGCCCAGCTGCGCCATGGCAATGCCGCGAAGCGCCAAGGCCGGCGCATCGTCACGCAGGGAAACGCGATTGAGCGCGGCCACCGGATCCCCCGCCGCCAGTGCTCGTGCTGCGGCGCTGATCAACGCATCCGATGCCATCGTCCGGTTTCCCTCGCCACAGGTTTGGGTGTCGCGATCAGAGACGGATTTCCCCCGCCGGCAGCACATCGATCCGCGACACCGCGCTGCTCAGGCGTCCCAGCCGGTTGTTGTGATTGGCAATGATCTGCTCGGCCGCCATGCTGCCGTTGTCCACGGTGGAATGGGCGTCCGCGGCCAGCACCACGTCATAACCCAGGGCATGGGCCTGGCGTACGGTGGCGTTGACGCAATAGTCGGTTTGCAACCCGCAGATCACCACGCGATCAATCATCCGCGCTTGCAGCAGCGACAGCAGGTCGGTCTGGTAGAAGGCGTCCGGCGTGGTCTTGCGTACTCGCAGGTCATCCGGTGCGGTCAACAGGCCATCGGCCAGTTGCCAGGCGCTGGAACCATAAGTCAGCGACCCCTCCAGCTCTTCGTGCTGGATCAGGATCACCGGCAAGCCGACGGCCCTGGCCCTGGCGCTGAGCTCGTTGATTGTCCGGATCATGCGTGGGCTGTCGAAACACTCCTCTTGGCCGCTGCACAGCGCGCTCTGGACATCGATGATCAGCAATGCGGTGTTCATGACGTTCCTCTTCAAAACGTGTTGGATCCCGACAACAGATTAACAACCTGGCGATCATTCCCTGTCGCGGATCGCGTCAAAACACTAGGCAGTATGGCCCGGTTTGCGTAGTACGCCTGTTCGCCGTCGCTTGGGTGACGCAAAAGCCAGGTTTGGGATAGGCTCGTGCGGCTCATCCCTCACCGCACAAGGACATTGCCGATGACGCTACGAATCGAACGTACGGACACCCCCACCGCAGAAGACCGCGAGGCGATCCTCGTCCCGCTGCGCGCCTACAACACGGCCAAGACCGGCGGGACGGTGCCTGAGTTGGTCGCCTGGCTGGTGCGCGACGAACACAGCGGCGAAACCGTGGGCGGGCTCTACGGTCGAGTGTTCTTTCAATGGTTTTATATCGAGTTGCTGGTGGTGCCGGAACAGGCCCGTGGCCAGGGCACCGGTTCGACGTTGATGCAGATGGCCGAAGACTTTGCCCGAGAGAAAAACTGCGTGGGTATGTGGCTGGACACCTTCGACTTCCAGGCGCCCGCGTTCTACAGGCAACTGGGCTTCACGGAAATCGGCCAGATCGACGATTACCCGCCGGGCCACCAGCGCTTCTTCTTCCAGAAGCGCCTGAGCCAGACCGAGTGAAATACAGGCTCTTGTGGACTTACTCGCGATAGCGGTGGGTCAACTGCGGTGATGTGGGCTGTGCCGGCCTCATCGCGAGCAGGCTCGCTCCCATATGGGTTGCGAGTGTTCACAGGATCTGCAAACGACACAAAAACCTGTGGGAGCGAGCCTGCTCGCGATAGCAGTGCAAGTGGTCTACAGACAAGTCGCCAACGCCGCCAACCGACGCTTGGCAACAAAGTCGTCATGCCGGGCGTAGTAGTTCAGCGCCGTGCCGGAAGCGCTGGTTTGCAGATCCACAAACGACTCGGCCGAGCGGGTGTACACGGTCATGCCACCCGTCTTGCCGGGTTGCAGATAGGCACCGGCATCGACGCCAAACACAGCTTCGTCCTGCCAGGAAAACTGCACACACTCGGCCACCACCTGCTGCGGTTTGTCCGAAGTCAATGTCTTATAGGGTGCTTGAGTACGGGCCTGGTTCATCGCCGAACCCGCGCAGCCAACCAGCAACGTTGCGGCCACGGCCACCATCAGCATTCGCATTGCGTTCACTCATAGAGAAAAAAACCGACTGTAGCACTGCGGCCTGGGCCTTCATGCTGCTTTACTGAAATTTATACGCGACACCGGGCGATGATTCGCGCAACCTGTCGCGCCATTGCCACCTGCCCGCGCGGAACAGCCCATGACACCCAATGCCGAGTTCTACAAACCCAGCACCGAATACGCTGACAAACTGATCAGCCAGATCGGCCAGACCCCGGCCTGGATCGCCAAGCGAATCGGTGTCACCGACAAGCGGATTCGCTACATCCTCGACGGCGAACGCACCGTCAAGGGCGAAACCACGCCGATACAGATGACCTACACCGAACAGTTCGCCCTCGAATGCCTGGCCGCTGCGGCCAAGGCCAGCAAGAAACAACCCCCGGCACCCAAGGAGTGACCATGGCGGCAACCGAACAGCAACACGAACGAGCGCTGGAAAAATTTCTCGATGCACGCCCCGACCTGCGCGTCGAGCTGGACAACCTCAACCCGCTGTTGGCCCAGGCCAAGGGCGAGACCGCCGCGCAATATCGCGCCGAGCGCTTGCATGAAGCATTCGAAGCCGAGGCTGAGCACCAGGGCCTGTTCGCTTGGGAACTGACCCTGCAACTGACCGCCACCTCGCCCCAGGACTATGAAAACCAGCGCATGGAAGTCCACAAGGAGGTGGCGCAGATGGCGGGGATGGAGTGGGCGGAGTATTGCGAGTTGAATGGTCTCAAAAACCAAGGCTGAGCACTTCCTGTGGCAGTCGCCCCTTTCCTGGCAATCGCCCCCCCGTCCATAAAGCTTTATCATGGCCACAGTTTTGCTGATCGGGTCTGTCATGAAGTTTGCCATCGCGTTGTTTTCCGCCGCCCATGCGCCCTCCTCGCGCCGCGCCCTGTTGTTTGCCCAGGCCGCGCTGGCCGGTGGGCATGAAATCGTGCGGCTGTTCTTCTATCAGGATGGCGTCTATAACGCTGCCGACAGCCTCGTAACGCCCCAGGATGAACAAGATCTGCCCCGACAGTGGCGCGCCTTTGTCAGCGACAACCAGCTCGACGGCGTGGTTTGCATCGCAGCGGCGTTGCGCCGTGGCGTGCTGAACGATGAAGAGGCCCAGCGCTACCAGCGTTCGGCGGTCAGCGTCAGTGCGCCCTGGGCCTTGTCCGGCCTGGGCCAGTTGCATGATGCGATCCAGGACGCCGACCGCTTGATCTGTTTCGGAGGCGCGTAATGGCCAAATCCTTGTTACTCATCAGCCGCCAGGCTCCCTGGTCGGGCCCCGGGGCCCGGGAAGCGCTGGACATCGTGCTGGCCGGCGGCGCGTTCGACCTGCCCATCGGCCTGCTGTTCCTCGACGACGGCGTCTTTCAGCTCGCCAACGGCCAGAACGCCAAGGCGCTCCAGCAAAAGGACCTGAGCGCGAACTTGCAGGCGTTGCCCATGTTTGGCGTCGAGGACCTCTACGTCTGCGCCGACAGTGCCGCCGAACGTGGCGTCGCAACCGCTGCCCTGGCGCTGGACGAGCTGAAAATACTCAGCGCGCCGCAGATCGCCGAGCTCATTGATCGTTATGACCAGGTGATCACCCTCTGATGTCGACTTTGCATGTGTTGTCTCATTCCCCCTTCGGCGATAGCCGCTTCGCCAGTTGCCTGCGGGTACTGGGCGAGCAGGACGCACTGCTGCTGTGCGGCGACGCGACATACGCCTTGCGAGCCGCCACGGTGCCGTTTGCAGAACTGCAGCGCAGAGGCCTGAAGCTTTTCGTGCTTGGCGAAGACGCACAAGCCCGGGCCCTGGACATTCCGCAATGGGCCGAGGCCATCGACTACCCGGCGTTCGTCGCGCTGTCGCTCCACCATGACAAGGTCAACACCTGGTTATGAACGTGCTGAACGTGGGCCAACGCGCCATTGCGCTGGACAAGGACGGCTACCTGGCCGATCTCAATGACTGGTCGGCCGAAGTCGCCACAGCCCTGGCGGCCGCCGAAGACATCCAGTTGAGCCCCGAACACTGGGAAGTCCTCGAACTGCTGCGCGGCTTCTACGACGAATTCCAGCTCTCCCCCGCGACCCGGCCGCTGATCAAGTACACGGCGCTGAAACTGGGCACCGACAAGGGCAACAGCCTGCACCTGAACCGATTGTTCAAAGGCACCCCCGCCAAACTCGCCGCCAAGCTGGCGGGCCTGCCCAAACCGACGAACTGCTTATGACCGACTTCCCATCGCTGACCCTTGAAACCCCGGCCGAACATCCGTTCGCCCAATTCGTGCGCATCCTCGGCAAAGGCAAGCGCGGCGCCCGTGACCTGACCCGCGAAGAAGCGCGGCAAGCCATGGGCATGGTGCTGGACGAGCAGGTTGAGGACACCCAACTCGGCGCCTTCCTGATGCTATTGCGGCACAAGGAAGAAAGCTCCGAAGAAATGGCCGGTTTCACCCAAGCCTTGCGTGAGCGCCTGCAGACCCCGGCGTTGGCGGTGGATCTGGACTGGCCGACCTACGCCGGCAAGAAGCGTCATTTACCGTGGTACCTGCTGGCGGCCAAATGCCTCGGGCAGAACGGTGTGCGGATTTTCATGCATGGCGGCGGCGCGCATACGGCGGGCCGGCTCTACACCGAGCAACTGCTTGGCTTCCTGAACATCCCTCTGTGCCGCGACTGGCAGCAAGTTGGCGCAGCGCTGGACGACGGTGGCCTGGCCTTCATGCCATTGGTGGACTGGGCACCGCAGATGCAACGGATGATCGACCTGCGCAACACCCTGGGCTTGCGTTCGCCGATCCATTCCCTGGCGCGGATCCTCAACCCCCTGGGCGCCCGTTGCGGGCTGCAAAGCATTTTCCATCCGGGCTACCAGGCGGTCCACCGCGATGCCAGCGGTTTGCTGGGAGACACCACCATCGTGATCAAGGGCGACGGTGGCGAGGTCGAGATCAACCCGGACGCCGACAGCCACCTGTATGGCACCCGCGACGGTGTGAGCTGGGATGAGGAATGGCCGCGACTGGCCGAACAGCGCCACGTCAAACCGCAAAGCCTCGACCCTGAGCACCTCAAAGCCATCTGGCGAGGCGATGTTGAAGACAGCTACCCGCAACTGGCGCTGATCGCCACCATGGCCCTGGCCTTGCGCGGCCTGGGTCTGGCTCGGGAAGACGCGTTAGAGCAAGCCCGCCAATACTGGGCCGCGCGGGATCGATCGATTTAACCGATCATCAACGCCCAACCTTTGCGCTTTTTGTTCGAACCTATGGGAATAGACTCCTCTCCAACGTTTATTGGTAGAGGAGATCGAGATGGGTTTGTTAGTCGAAGGTCGCTGGCAGGACCAGTGGTATGAAAGCAAGGACGGCACCTTCCAGCGTGAACAGGCGCAACGCCGCCATTGGATTACCGCCGACGGCAGCGCCGGCCCCACGGGCGACAGCGGATTTGCCGCCGAGTCCGGGCGCTACCATTTGTATGTATCCCTGGCCTGCCCCTGGGCCCACCGGACGCTGATCTATCGCAAGCTCAAAGGCCTGCAAGACCTGATCGATGTCTCGGTGGTCAGCTACCTGATGCTGGAAAACGGCTGGACCTTCGACAAGCGCCATGGCTCCACTGGCGACAAACTCGATCACCTGGATTTCCTGCACCAGCGCTACACCGCCGATACGCCGCACTACACCGGTCGCGTCACCGTGCCAGCGCTGTGGGACAAACGGCAACAACGCATCGTCAACAACGAATCAGCGGAAATCATCCGCATGTTCAACAGCGCCTTCGAAGGCTTGACCGGAAACGACCTGGACCTCTACCCCGAGCACCTGCGCAACGATATCGATGCATTGAACGAACGCATTTACCCGGCAGTGAACAATGGCGTGTACCGCGCCGGGTTCGCCACCACTCAGGCGGCCTACGAAGAAGCGTTCGATGGTTTGTTCACTGAGCTGGACCGCTTGGAAGCATTGCTGCAAACCCGACGCTACCTGGCCGGTGAATACCTGACCGAAGCCGATATCCGCCTGTTCACCACCATCATCCGCTTTGACGCGGTGTATTTCGGCCATTTCAAATGCAACCTGCGGCGCATTGCGGATTATCCGAACCTGTCGAACTGGTTGCGGGAGTTGTACCAGTGGCCGGGGATTGCCGAGACTGTGGACTTCACCCATATCCAGCGCCATTACTACGGCAGCCACAAGACCATCAACCCCAACGGAATCGTGCCCAAGGGGCCGGAGCAGGACTTCAGGGTTGCCCATGATCGGGAGCGGTTGAGTGGGAAAGGGATTTGGCGGGGGGTTGAGAACTGATCCAGGATCTTTGTTGATTCTGAAGGCCAATCGCGAGCAGGCTCGCTCCCATATGTGATCGTTGTTCAACCATGAATCTGCGGTTGTACACGATCACTGTGGGAGCGAGCCTGCTCGCGATTGGAGCGACACGGTCTGTCTAGACCTGCCCCTGAGCCCCTTCAAACCACGCCAGTTTCTCGCGCAGTTGCACCACTTCCCCAACGATCACCAGGGTCGGTGCATGAACCTCATGCTCGGCCACCAGTTTCGGCAAATCTGCCAGGGTGCCGGTGAACACCCGCTGGTTGGAGGTGGTGCCTTGCTGGATCAGCGCCGCCGGTGTGTCCGCCGCGCGACCGTGCTTGATCAACTCGTCGCAGATGATCGGCAGCCCCACCAACCCCATGTAGAACACCAACGTCTGCGCCGGCGACACCAAGTCCGCCCACGGCAAGTCACTGGTGCCGTCCTTCAGATGACCGGTGATGAATCGCACCGACTGGGCATAATCGCGATGGGTCAGCGGGATCCCGGCGTAGGCCGCGCAGCCGCTGGCGGCGGTGATGCCCGGAACTACCTGGAACGGGATGCCGTGGGCCGCCAGTTCTTCGATTTCTTCACCGCCACGACCGAAGATGAACGGATCGCCGCCCTTCAATCGCACCACCCGCTTGCCTTGCCGGGCCAGATCGACCAATTGCTGGTTGATCTGCTCCTGGGGCACCGCGTGCTCTGAGCGACGCTTGCCGACGTAGATCCGCTCGGCGTCACGCCGGCACAGCTCAAGGATCGCCGGAGCCACCAGACGGTCGTAAAGCACCACGTCCGCCTGCTGCATCAGGCGCAAGGCGCGAAAGGTCAGCAGGTCCGGATCACCAGGGCCTGCGCCCACCAGATAGACTTCACCCGGTGCATTCGGTGCCTGGCCTGCAATCTTTTCACGCAACAGGCGCTCGGCCTCGGCGCCCTGCCCGGCCAACTGCCGGTCAGCGATAGGCCCCTGGAACACCTCTTCCCAGAACGCCCGGCGTTGCTGCACATCCGGGAACAGCCCTTTGACCTGGCTGCGAAAACGCGCCGCCAGCCCGGCCAGTTGTCCGTAGGTCGAAGGAATCCAGGTTTCCAGCTTGGCCCGGATCAACCGCGCCAACACCGGCGCATCGCCGCCGCTGGACACCGCGATCACCAGCGGCGAGCGGTCGACAATCGCCGGGAAGATCACGCTGCACAGGGCCGGCGCATCCACCACGTTGACCGGCACGCAGCGCTTGTGGGCATCGGCCGACACCTGAGCGTTAAGTGGCTCGTCGTCGGTGGCGGCGATGATCAGGCCACAGCCGTCCAGGTCCGCTTCCACGTAGCCACGCAGGATGCATTCACCGCCGCTGCCACTGACCAGTTCCCGCAACTGCGGTTCGATATCGGGTGCGACCACCCGCAACAACGCGCCGGCATCGGCCAGCAGGCGAGACTTGCGCAAGGCAATCTCGCCGCCGCCGACCACCAGCACGCGGCTGCCGCGCAGGTTGTGGAACAGTGGCAAATAGTCCATTTAGCCGATGACCTCGATGCCGCCCATGTAGGGTTTCAACACCTCGGGCACACGGATCGAACCGTCGGCCTGCTGATAGTTTTCCAGTACCGCCACCAGGGTGCGGCCCACGGCCAGGCCGGAGCCATTGAGGGTGTGGACCAGTTCCGGCTTGCCGGTTTCCGGGTTGCGGAAACGCGCCTGCATGCGGCGGGCCTGGAAGTCGCCACAGTTGGAGCACGAAGAAATCTCGCGGTACTTGTCCTGGCTCGGGATCCAGACTTCCAGGTCGTAAGTCTTCACCGCACTGAAGCCCATGTCGCCAGTGCACAGCGCCAGGGTGCGATACGGCAGCTCCAGCAGTTGCAAGACTTTCTCGGCGTTGGCGGTCAGGCTTTCCAGCGCTTGCATGGACACCGAGGGCTCGACGATCTGCACCATCTCGACCTTGTCGAACTGATGCTGACGGATCATGCCCCGGGTATCACGGCCCGACGCCCCGGCTTCACTGCGGAAACACGGTGTGTGGGCGACGAACTTGATCGGCAGTTGCTTGGCGTCGACGATCTCGCCCGCGACGATGTTGGTCAGCGACACTTCGGCGGTAGGGATCAGGTACAGGTCGGCCTCGCCTTCGCGGCTGATCTTGAACAGGTCTTCCTCGAACTTCGGCAACTGGCCAGTGCCCTGCAAGGCTGGCGCCTGAACCAGGTAAGGCGTGTAGGCTTCTTCGTAGCCGTGCTCGGTGACGTGCAGGTTGATCATGAACTGCGCCAGGGCGCGATGCAGACGGGCAATCGGCCCGCGCAACAAGGCAAAACGGGCGCCCGACAGCTTGGCGGCGGTTTCGAAATCGAGCCAGCCGAACTTCTCGCCCAGGGCGACGTGATCCTGCACTGGGAAATCGAAGACTTTGGGCGTGCCCCAACGGCGCACTTCGACGTTGCCGTCTTCGTCTTCACCGACCGGGACCGATTCATGCGGCAGGTTGGGGATACCCAGCAGGATCGAATCCAGTTCGGTCTGGATCGCGTCCAGCTCGACCTTGCCGGCACTCAACTCACCCGCCATGCGCTCGACATCGGCCATCAGCGGTGCGATGTCTTCGCCGCGCTGCTTGGCCTGACCGATGGATTTGGAGCGCGCGTTACGTTCAGCCTGCAGGGCTTCGGTGCGGGTCTGGACGGTCTTGCGCTGTTCTTCCAGCGCTTCGATGCGCGCGACGTCCAGGGCGAAGCCACGGGATGCCAGGCGGTCCGCTACGTCCTGAAGGTTGCTACGTAACAGTTTGGAATCGAGCATGTCGGTCTCTCGTTATCAAAGTTTGGTCAGGGACAGGCCAGCCCAGGTGGCGAGCAGCCCGCCGAATACGCTGATGGCCGCGTAGCCCAGGGCCAGCGGCACCTGCCCGCTTTCCAGCAGGCGCACCGTATCCAGTGAAAAGGATGAAAAAGTCGTCAGGCCGCCAAGAAAGCCGACCAACAGCCCCGCGCGCACCTCGATGGGCACCTCGGGGCGAATCAAAAACAGACCGTATAGAACGCCGATCAGCAGACAGCCCACGATATTAACGGCCAGCGTGGCGGTATAGAAGTGCCGCGGCCAATTTGCGTTGACCCAATTGCCAGTCGCAAAGCGCAACAACGTGCCGGCAACGCCACCAGCGGAGACTGCGAGGATCAAGGGGATCAAGGTTTTCTCCGCTGCCTTGGACTCAGACGGTCCAGTTGTGCCAAATGATTGAGTTTCTCGCCGATCTTCAGTTCAAGGCCACGGGGCACCGGCTGATAGAACGGCTGGGGTTCGAGTTCTTCGGGAAAATAGTCTTCACCGGCGGCATAGGCGTCCGGTTCGTCGTGAGCGTAACGGTATTCATCGCCATAGCCCAATTGCTTCATCAGTTTGGTCGGCGCGTTGCGCAGGTGCAGCGGCACTTCCAGGGAGCCATGCTCGGTGGCGCTGCGCATCGCGGCCTTGAAGCCCATGTACACCGCATTGCTCTTTGGCGCGCAAGCCAGGTAGGTGATGGCCTGGGCCACGGCGAGTTCGCCTTCCGGGCTGCCGAGGCGTTCCTGCACATCCCAGGCCGCCAGGCACAGGCTCAGGGCGCGGGGATCGGCATTGCCGATGTCTTCGCTGGCCATGCGCACCACGCGACGCGCCAGGTACAACGGATCGCAACCGCCGTCGATCATTCTGGCGAACCAGTACAGCGCCGCGTCGGGGTTGGAGCCACGGATGGATTTGTGCAGCGCCGAAATCTGGTCGTAGAACGCCTCACCGCCCTTGTCGAAGCGTCTACGGGTGTCGCCCAACAAGCTTTGCAGCAGTTCGACGCCGATCTCGCTGTTGTCTTCGGCCAGGTCCGAGGCGTTTTCCAGCAGGTTGAGCAAGCGCCGGCCATCGCCATCGGCGGCCGAAAACAGGATCTGGAAGCCTTCGTCACTGAGGCTCAACTGGCGCTTGCCCAGGCCGCGTTCCTCGGTCAGCGCCCGGTGCACCAGCTTGCGCATCGCCGCCTCGTCGAGGCTCTTGAGCACATAGACCCGCGCCCGGGACAGCAAGGCGTTATTGAGTTCGAACGAAGGGTTTTCGGTGGTCGCGCCAATGAAGATCAGCGTCCCGTCTTCGACGTAGGGCAGGAACGCGTCCTGCTGCGACTTGTTGAAACGGTGCACTTCATCGACAAACAGGATGGTGCGCTTGCCGTATTGCCCGGCCTGCTGCTTGGCGACTTCCACCGCCTGGCGGATTTCCTTGACCCCGGCCAGCACCGCCGAAACCGTTTCGAAATGGGCATCCGAGACTTCGGCCAGCAGCCGCGCCAGGGTGGTCTTGCCCACGCCCGGCGGGCCCCAGAAAATCATCGAATGCAGCGCGCCCTGCTCCAGCGCTTCGCGCAGAGGCTTGCCGCGAGCGAGCACATGCTCCTGGCCGACGTACTCATCCAGGTTGGTCGCGCGCAGGCGGGCGGCCAATGGCTGGGCAATCGGGGCGCTTCGAAACAGGTCCATGATTACTACAAAACCTCCGCTGGGTCCTGTTGCCGATCAGTTAAACAACGAACAACACAGTTCCCCTGTGGGAGCGAGCTTGCTCGCGATAGCGGTGTGTCAATCAACGGAGATGTTGAATGTGATGCAGCTATCGCGAGCAAGCTCGCTCCCACAGGGGGCTTGGGTTTACTCCTGGATCACGTCCGCACCCTTGGGGATGTCGAACTTGAACTTGGACGCAGCGATCGGCTCGTTGGCCTTGACCCCGGTGAACAGGATATTGGTACGCTGACCGACACTGTCGATCAGTTGCATGTCGTTGACCAGACCGTTGCGAAAGGACAGGCGCAGGCTGTCGAACAGGCTGTCCCGGGTCTTGGGCTTGAGGGTGAAGTCAATCACGCCACCGGCCTCTTTGGAGCTGATGTCGAAACTCTGGCTGATCTTGGAAACATCGCCGGAGAGCAGCAACGCCGGCGTCTGGGTCAGGCGCTGATCCAGGGTCTTGATGGTGACCTGTTCCAGGTCCGGATCCCACAGCGAGACTTTCTTGCCATCGGAAACCATCAGTTGTTCAGCCGGTGCATCGGTGTGCCAATAGAACAGGCCCGGACGCTGCAAGGCCATCTCACCGGCGGTTTCCTGCAACTGGGTACCACTGCCGTCGAGGGTCAGTTGGGAGAAGCGAGCGGTCAGGGTCTGGGAACGTTCCAGCAACTGGGTCAGGCGGGCCACGTCCTTTTCATCGGCATGGGCCGACAAGGTGGTCAGGGCCAGTACGGGCAACAGCAACATGCGAATCAGGCGCATGGGAGTCCTCTTGAAGTCGTGGGAGGTCGAGCGGCGTGTCGCCAGGCCGCTCAGGTCATTAATCGCGCATCGGGCCCGGCGCCAGTACTTCGCGCGAACCGTTGGTGTTCATCGCCGTCACGACCCCGGCCATTTCCATGGCCTCGATCATGCGTGCGGCACGGTTGTAGCCGATCTTGAGCTTGCGCTGAACGGCGGAAATCGAGGCCCGGCGGCTTTCCAGGACAAACTGCACCGCTTCGTCATAGAGCGCATCGGTTTCGGCATCGTCATCGCCACCACCGCTGCTGCCCTCAAAGCCGCTGCCGGCCTCCTCGACACCGTTGAGGATGTCGTCGTTGTATTCAGGGGCGCCACGCAGTTTCCAGGCTTCAACGACCCGGTGCACTTCATCGTCGGACACGAACGCACCGTGCACACGAATCGGCAGGCTGGTGCCCGGCGGCATGTAGAGCATGTCACCGTGGCCCAGCAACTGCTCGGCGCCACCCTGGTCGATGATGGTCCGCGAGTCGATCTTGCTCGACACCTGGAACGCCATGCGGGTCGGAATGTTGGCCTTGATCAGGCCGGTGATCACGTCCACCGACGGCCGCTGCGTCGCGAGAATCAGGTGGATACCAGCGGCACGGGCCTTCTGGGCGATCCGGGCGATCAGTTCTTCGACCTTTTTGCCGACGATCATCATCATGTCGGCGAATTCGTCCACCACCACCACGATGGTCGGCAGCTTGTGCAGCAGCGGCGCTTCGTCGTGGATGTTCTCGCGGTGGTACAGCGGGTCGCTCAACGGCGTACCGGCCTCTTCGGCCTCCTTGACCTTGGCATTGAAGCCCGACAGGTTACGCACGCCCATCTTTGCCATCAGCTTGTAGCGGCGCTCCATCTCGGCAACGCTCCAGCGCAGGGCGTTGGCGGCGTCCTTCATGTCGGTCACCACCGGGCACAGCAGGTGCGGAATGCCTTCATAGATCGACAGCTCGAGCATTTTCGGGTCGATCATGATCAGCTTGGCGTCTTCCGGGCCGGACTTGAACAGGATCGACAGGATCATCGCGTTCACACCCACCGACTTACCGGAACCGGTGGTACCGGCCACCAGCAGGTGCGGCATTTTCGCCAGGTCAGTGATGACCGGCTTGCCGCCGATGTCATGGCCCAGGGCCAGGGTGACCGGCGACTTGTGGTTGTCGTATTCAGGGGTGGAGAGCACTTCGGAGAAGCGCACGATCTGCCGGTCTTCGTTGGGAATCTCGATGCCCACGGTGGTCTTGCCGGGAATCACTTCCACTACCCGCACGCTGGTCACGGCCAGAGAACGTGCCAGGTCCTTGGCCAGGTTGGCGATACGGCTGACCTTCACGCCGGCGGCCGGCTGGATTTCGTAACGGGTAATCACCGGGCCCGGGTGGATCGAATCCACCGAGACCTCGACGCCGAACTCCTTGAGCTTGATTTCCAGCAGGTGACCGACGGCCGCCAGGGATTCGGGGGAATAGTTGAGCTGTTTCTTTTCGGCCGGGTCCAGGATCGAGATCGGCGGCAAGGTGCCTTCCACCGCGCTGTCAACGAACAGCGGCGCCTGTTTCTCTTTCTGCACGCGCTTGCTCTGCTCCGGCGCCTTGGCCGGAGCCATGGTGATGACCGGCGGCACCTGTTTCTCGCGCTCGGACATGTGCTTGCTCAGGGCCTGTTCACGTTCGATCAGGCGTTCCTTGACCTTGGCCTGCTCACGCTTGTCCGTGACGGTCGGGGCCACCACGTCGTGGACGCGGTCATCCACCTCGCGCAGTTGCGCCACCAGTTGCTTGCGCTCGGTGCGCGCCGCCCACCAGCGATTCATCGCTCCCTGGATCAGCTCGATCAGGTCCAGGGTGATCTTGCCGGTGACATCCATCACCTTGAACCATGACAAATCGGTGAACACCGTCAGGCCGAACAGGAACAGGGCGATGAACAGCAGCGTGCTGCCCTGGATGTTCAGGGCGTTTTTGGCCAGCTCGCCAAGACTTTCGCCCAGGGCACCGCCCGCTCCGGCCGGCAGGCCGGTGGGAGCGTGAAAATGGATATGGGCCAGCGCAGCGCCCGACAGCACCAGGAACACCAGGCCGATCAGGCGCCAGGAAAACAGCCAACCACTCCACTGCCAGGGCTCGTGGCGTTGACGGAAAATCTGATAGGCCTTGATCGCCAGCAAAAGCGGAAAGATGTAGGCGAAATAGCCCAGCACCATGAACAGGATGTCAGCGCTGTAGGAACCGGCCGGACCGCCGAAATTCTGCACATCGTCGATCTTGCTGTTGTGGCTCCAGCCCGGATCGTCCTTGCCATAGGTCAGCAAGGCCATCATCAGGAACAGGCACAAGGCGCCGATGGCGATCAACGCACCTTCCTTGAGCCGGTAGTGCAATTGCTGGCGCCAGAGCGGAACGACTGTTTTAGGTGCTGCGGTGGATTTCTTCAAAACGCTTCTTTTCCTGCGCCAAAGGCGCGTCCATCTGTTGAATGACTATAAAAAACTGCTCATCACGAGCAGGCAAAAAAGTGAATGTGCACAACCGGTACTACTTTTACCACTGTGACGTGCATCCAGAAAACCGCAGGTGTTGCCGAAGATTTTGATCTTTTGCCTCTCCTGCGCTCAAAACTCAAGCATTGTACGGGTTTGTCAGCCCCAAGGCATTGTCCGCACGATGGGCTACAGCATAGCCAAAAACCAGCTGTGTTGGCGTCAATTGGAGCATGCATTCTCTTTCGTGACAAAGGCTTATGAGGTGTTTTTATGAGCGAAGTGAAGCATTCACGCCTGATCATTCTCGGTTCCGGCCCTGCGGGATACAGCGCCGCTGTCTATGCCGCCCGTGCCAACCTCAAACCCGTTGTCATTACTGGCCTGCAGGCCGGTGGCCAGCTCACCACCACTGTCGAAGTCGACAATTGGCCCGGCGATGTCGAGGGTTTGACCGGTCCGGTGCTGATGGAACGCATGCAACGCCACGCCGAACGCTTCGACACGCAGATCGTCTACGACCATATCCACACCGCCAAGTTGCAACAGCGCCCTTTCGAACTCATCGGCGACAGCGGCACCTACACCTGCGACGCGCTGATTATCGCCACTGGCGCTTCAGCCCAATACCTGGGCCTGGCCTCGGAGCAGACCTTCGCCGGCAGGGGCGTTTCCGCCTGTGCAACCTGCGACGGATTCTTTTACCGCAATCAGGTAGTGGCGGTGGTCGGCGGTGGTAATACGGCGGTTGAGGAGGCTTTGTACCTGTCCAACATCGCCCGTGAGGTACACCTGATTCACCGCCGGGACAAACTGCGCGCAGAGAAAATACTGCAGGACAAGCTGTTCGAAAAAGCCCGCAACGGCAATGTGAAGCTGCACTGGAAGCAGAATCTGGATGAAGTGCTGGGCGATGCAAGCGGCGTCACCGGCGCGCGTCTGCGCCAAAGTGAGACCGGCCAGACCAGCACCTTGTCCCTGGCCGGCGTGTTTATCGCTATCGGCCATCAACCCAACACGGAGCTGTTCCAGGGCCAACTGACAATGCGCGACGGCTACCTGATCGTCCGCGGCGGCAGCGAGGGCAATGCCACTGCAACCGATATCGAAGGCGTGTTCGCCGCCGGCGACGTGGCCGATCACGTGTATCGACAAGCCATTACGTCGGCCGGCGCCGGTTGCATGGCCGCACTCGACGCCGAGAAGTATCTCGATGACATTCCGGTGGCTTGACGGTTAACCTTTAGGCGGGCTCTTGTCTGCGCACAAGACCCGCCCTCCCCTTCTGCAAGCCCGGATGACCATGCTGACTTGGCTACAACGCAACACGTTCGATTTTCCGCCACTGGCCAAAGCCCTGAGCGACCCCAATGGCTTGCTGGCCGCCGGTGGCGACCTGTCCGCCGATCGGCTGATCCGGGCCTATCGCCACGGCTGTTTCCCGTGGTTCTCCGAAGGCCAGCCGATCTTGTGGTGGTCACCGGATCCACGCACCGTATTGTTTCCCGACGAACTGCATGTATCGCGCAGCCTGGGCAAGCTTCTGCGCAAGCAACGCTATGCCGTGACGTTCGACAAGGACTTTGCCGCTGTCATCGAGGCCTGCGCCGCGCCCCGGGACTATGCTGACGGCACCTGGATCACCGAGGCCATGCAAACCGCCTATCTGGAGCTGCATCGACGCGGTTTCGCCCATTCAGTGGAGGTATGGGACCAGGGTATATTGGTGGGCGGCCTGTATGGCCTGGCCATGGGGCAGCTGTTTTTTGGCGAGTCCATGTTCAGTCGGGCCGATAACGCCTCGAAATTCGGCTTCGCCACCCTGGTCCAACATCTCAAAGCGGCCGGTTTCGTGCTGATCGACTGCCAAATGCCCACCGAACACTTGCACAGCCTCGGCGCCCGGTCGATCCCAAGGGCTGAGTTTGCCGGCTACCTCAAGGCGCATCTGGACCAGCCCAACCACGCAACCTGGGTTTGCTGAGCGACAATGGCGCTCCTGGCTTACACTTAATCCAAAGCTTACTCCCGAGGGTTGATCATGACCGAGTTGGCGCGCTTGAAGTTCTATGCCACTCAACCCCACTCTTGCAGTTACCTGCCCGAGGAGCAGGCCACGACGCTGTTCCTCGACCCTAGCCAGCCCATGGATGTGCATGTCTACGCAGATCTGTCGGAGATGGGCTTCCGTCGCAGCGGCGATCATCTCTACCGGCCCCATTGCCAACATTGCAATGCGTGCGTGCCGGCGCGCATTCCCGTGGCTCAGTTTGTACCCAATCGCCAGCAGAAGCGGATTTTCAAGCGCAACGCCGACCTGCAGGTCCGGCCAGCCAAGCCGCAGTTCAGCGAGGAGTATTTCGATCTTTACCAGCGCTACATCGAGCAGCGCCACGCCGACGGCGACATGTACCCGCCCAGTCGTGATCAGTTTTCGACCTTTCTGGTCCGCGACCTGCCCTTTTCCCGCTTCTATGAGTTCCGCCTCGAAGGGCGACTGGTGGCCATCGCCGTCACAGACCTGCTGCCCAACGGGCTTTCGGCGGTGTACACCTTCTATGAGCCCGACGAAGAACGGCGCAGTCTGGGGCGTTTTGCCATCCTCTGGCAGATCAACGAAGCCCGGCGCCTCGGGCTGGAAGCGGTGTACTTGGGCTACTGGATCAAAAACTGCAAAAAAATGAATTACAAGACCCAATATCGCCCCATCGAATTGCTGATTAACCAGAGATGGGTCGTCCTCAGTTAGAACCCCTTGGCTTAAACCCCCTTTTTCGGGCACAATGCACGCCGCTTTTGCCTGGCGCAGTTGCACCGGGCCATTCACTGGATACCGAGGGCTTTACTGCATGTCGAAAGAAGACAGCTTCGAAATGGAAGGCACTGTCGTCGACACCCTGCCCAACACCATGTTTCGTGTGGAGTTGGAAAATGGGCACGTCGTAACCGCGCACATCTCCGGCAAGATGCGCAAGAACTACATTCGTATTCTTACCGGTGACAAAGTGCGCGTCGAGCTGACGCCCTATGACTTGAGCAAAGGGCGCATCACCTACCGCGCTCGCTAACAAGTCAATACAAAACGCCCGGCTGATGCCGGGCGTTTTTGTTTGTCTGGGATTTGCCCCTCTCTCCATGAGCACACAAAACCCTGTGGGAGCGAGCTTGCTCGCGATAGCTGTGGGCCAGCTTGCCCCAATGCCGAATGTACCGCCGCCATCGCGAGCAAGCTCGCTCCCACAAGGGATTGATGTGAGTTCGGAATAGCAAAAAGGCGCCTTTCGGCGCCTTTTGCTTTTCCTGCGTGTAACGATCAGGCCATTTCAGCCGTGGTTTCGAAGTCGAAGGTCAGCTCGCCGTCCTTGATGTCGATGTGGACCACACCGCCATGTTCGGCCAGTTCGCCAAAGAGGATCTCCTCCGCCAGTGGACGCTTGATCTTGTCCTGGATCAGGCGAGCCATCGGCCGTGCCCCCATCGTCACATCGTAACCACCGGCCGCCAGCCAACTGCGGGCCGCATCGGTGACTTCCAGCAGCACACGCTTGTCTTCGAGCTGCGCCTGAAGTTCGGTAAGGAACTTGTCCACCACACTCTTGATGACCTCATGGCTGAGGCGACCAAACTGGATAATAGTGTCCAGGCGGTTGCGGAATTCAGGCGTGAAGCTCTTCTTGATCACTTCCATCGCATCGGACGAATGGTCCTGATGGGTGAAACCGATCGAAGCGCGAGCCGCGGTTTCGGCGCCGGCGTTGGTGGTCATGATGATGATCACATTGCGGAAATCCGCCTTGCGCCCATTGTTGTCGGTCAGCGTACCGTGATCCATGACCTGCAGGAGCAGGTTGAAGACTTCCGGATGCGCCTTCTCGATTTCATCGAGCAAGAGCACGCAATGCGGCTGCTTGGTGATGGCCTCGGTCAGCAGGCCGCCCTGGTCGAAACCGACATATCCCGGAGGCGCACCAATCAGACGCGATACGGTGTGACGCTCCATGTACTCGGACATGTCGAAGCGAACCAGCTCGATCCCCATCGCCTTGGCCAATTGCCGTGCGGCCTCGGTCTTGCCGACACCGGTGGGACCTGCGAACAGGAAAGAACCCACTGGTTTGTCCGGCGACTTGAGTCCGGCGCGAGACAACTTGATGGCGGTGGACAGCGAATCGATGGCTGCATCCTGACCGAACACGGTCAGCTTCAGGTCACGCTCCAGATTACGCAGCAGCTCCTTGTCGGAACTGGTGACGTGCTTGGGCGGAATCCGCGCGATTTTCGCCACGATGTCTTCGACCTGTGGCACTTCGATGCGCTTGACGCGCTTCTCCACTGGCTGAAGCCGCTGATAGGCACCCGCCTCGTCGATAACATCAATGGCCTTGTCCGGCATATGCCGGTCATTGATATAGCGCGAGGCCAGCTCAGCAGCGGCGCGCAGGGCTTCATCGCTGTATTCGATATTGTGGTGCAGTTCGAAACGCCCCTTCAGCCCACGCAGGATACCGATGGTGTCTTCCACCGAAGGCTCCGACACATCGACTTTCTGGAAACGCCGGGCCAGGGCACGGTCTTTTTCGAAGATCCCGCGAAATTCCTGGAACGTGGTCGAACCGATGCAACGGATATCACCCGAAGACAGCAGCGGCTTGAGCAGGTTCGAGGCATCCATGACGCCACCGGACGCGGCACCGGCACCAATGATGGTGTGGATTTCGTCGATGAACAGGATCGCCTGCGGACGCTTTTTCAGCTCGCCCAGCAATGCCTTGAAGCGCTTCTCGAAATCACCGCGGTACTTGGTGCCCGCCAGCAAGGCCCCCAGATCGAGGGAATACACCACACTGTTGGCGAGCAGGTCCGGCACCTGGTTATCGACGATGCGCTTGGCCAGGCCTTCGGCGATCGCAGTCTTGCCCACGCCCGCCTCGCCCACCAGCAGCGGATTGTTCTTGCGGCGTCGGGCCAGGATCTGCGCGACCCGCTCGACTTCCGCCTCGCGTCCGACCAGTGGATCGATACGCCCCTGGCGCGCCAGTTCATTCAGATTGCTGGCATAGGCGTCCAGCGGATTGCCCGAAGAAGAAGACTCACCGCCCTCGTCATCCTGCATATCCTGTTCACCTTCGGAGTGATCGCCGTGCCCAGGTACCTTGGAAATGCCATGGGCGATGTAATTGACGACATCGATGCGCGCAACACTCTGCTGCTTGAGCAGGAAAACCGCCTGGCTTTCCTGTTCGCTGAAGATGGCGACCAGCACGTTGGCGCCGGTCACTTCACGCTTACCCGAGCTCTGTACATGAAAGACAGCACGCTGCAGGACACGCTGGAAGCCCAGGGTTGGCTGGGTTTCGCGATCCTCGTCATGAACGGGGATCAATGGCGTGGTGGAGTCGATGAACTCCTGCAAATCATGCTTGAGTTTATCGAGGTTTGCGCCGCAGGCACGCAAAACGGTGGCGGCAGCCTCGTTATCCAATAGGGCCAGCAGCAGGTGCTCGACGGTCATGAATTCATGACGCTTCGAACGAGCCTCCTTGAAGGCAAGATTGAGGGTGACTTCGAGCTCGCGGTTTAACATAGCTTCACCTCATACCCAAGTGGTCGGCGTTAACCGTCCTTCTCGATTTCACAGAGTAGCGGATGCTGGCTTTCCCGGGCGTACTGGTTGACCTGCATGGCCTTCGTCTCGGCGATGTCGCGGGTAAACACTCCACATACTGCCCGTCCCTCTGTATGGACGGCCAGCATGACCTTGGTCGCCAGCTCGCGATTCAGGTTAAAAAACACCTCGAGCACTTCGACGACGAAATCCATCGGTGTGTAGTCATCGTTGAACAAAACCACCTTGTACATCGGTGGCGCCTGTAATGCAGGCTTTGCTTCCTGAACAGCAATGCCTGCGGAATCGTCGTCATGTAGATCCGGGCGATCCTGATTGAATGTTAGTCGAATCTGGCTGATTGCATGCATGGAAAGAAAGGTTCGTTTAGTTGGCAAATACAGTGATGGGGGCGCTTGTAGGCGATTTCAACCACGTTCGCCGGGTCACCTTGACTATCGGGAAAACGGTGTTACAACCAATAGAGCCCATCGTGGGTTAAAAAGGTCCGTGGAATCGATCCTGTTTTCCAAGATTAGCCTGCGGATGGATTGGATGATACTCCACTGACGGAGTGTGTTGCAGAGGGATATGGCCTATGTCGGTCGTCAAGATGAGTGGCAAAGTCAAATGGTTCAACAATGCCAAGGGCTACGGTTTCATTATCGCAAACGGCAGGGATGAAGACCTTTTCGCCCATTACTCGGCGATTCAGATGGATGGCTATAAAACCCTGAGAGCCGGACAACGCGTCACGTTCGAAGTCATCCAGGGGCCCAAGGGCCTGCACGCGGTCAATATTGCACCCGACACCGTCGAAGATACCTCTTGCGCTACCCCCGTCAATGCCATGACCACTGAAGCCCATTGATCGGCACAAGCCTCCCCTGACAACAACAATGCCCGACTCGATCACTCGAGCCGGGCATTGTTTTGCTGACTGCCGATCCGCTTACATGTGCGAGATCAGTGCATCACCGAAGGCCGAGGAAGACAACAGCGTAGCGCCGTCCATCAGGCGCTCGAAGTCATAGGTCACGGTCTTGGCGGAAATCGCGCCGTTGGTGCCCTTGATGATCAGGTCGGCCGCTTCGGTCCACCCCATGTGTCGCAGCATCATTTCCGCCGACAGGATCAGCGAACCCGGGTTGACCTGGTCCTTGCCGGCATACTTGGGTGCCGTGCCGTGGGTGGCTTCGAACATCGCCACGGTGTCGGACAGGTTGGCGCCCGGCGCAATACCAATGCCCCCCACTTCCGCCGCCAAGGCGTCGGAGAGGTAGTCGCCGTTGAGGTTCAGGGTCGCGATCACGTCGTATTCGGCCGGGCGCAGCAGGATTTGCTGGAGCATGGCATCGGCGATGGCGTCCTTGACGATGACGTTCTTGCCGGTTCTCGGGTTCTTGAACTGCATCCAAGGCCCACCGTCGAGCAAGGTCGCGCCGAATTCCTCGGCCGCCACTTCGTAGGCCCACTCCTTGAAGGCACCTTCGGTGAACTTCATGATGTTGCCTTTATGCACGATGGTCAGCGAATCGCGATCGTTATCCACTACATATTGCAAGGCCTTGCGGGCCAGACGCTGAGTGCCCTGCTTGGAAACCGGCTTGACGCCGATGCCGCAATTCTCGTCGAAACGGATCTTGGTAACGCCCATTTCTTCTTTCAGGAACTTGATGACCTTGGTGGCTTCGGGCGAACCGGCTTTCCACTCGATACCGGCGTAGATGTCTTCGGAGTTCTCACGGAAGATCGTCATGTCCACGTCGCCAGGCTTCTTGACCGGGCTTGGCACGCCTTCGAACCAGCGCACCGGACGCAGGCATACATACAAGTCGAGCTGCTGGCGCAGGGCGACGTTCAGCGAGCGAATACCACCACCGACCGGCGTGGTCAGCGGGCCCTTGATGGAAACCACGTAGTCTTTGACCGCGTCCAGGGTTTCCTGGGGCAGCCAGGTGTCCTGGTCGTAAACCTGAGTTGCTTTCTCACCGGCGTAGACTTCCATCCAGGAAATCTTGCGCTTGCCGCCATAGGCCTTCTGAACCGCAGCGTCCACCACCTTGATCATGACCGGGCTGATATCGACGCCAATGCCGTCGCCTTCAATGAAGGGGATGATCGGGTTGTCGGGAACATTAAGAGAATGGTCTGCATTGACGGTGATTTTGTCACCGACGGCTGGAACCTGAATCTTTTGATACCCCATGCTGAACTCCATTGCTTGGATTGAACATCTGGCTGCGTTCGAGCGTACCCCAGTTGTATCGGCGCGCAAACCCTACGTTAGGCTCATCCGGGGAAAAGCGTTGCAGTTCGCGGTGTACAACCCTGAAAAACAAGGGAAAAGCGCCAAACGTGAGCATAGCCTGCTCCTCTAGCACTGCGACGTTTAGACCAATGGACGAGTACGCAAGTATATGAACCATCGGCAGATCGCCAGCTACCTATGTATAATGCCGCCGCTGACCACAGGGTCACGACGGCTGATGGCTCTATCACAAGACTTTCGGCCCGTTGAAAGCCGGACCGTTACCGCGGCCCGACCGCTTGACGCTCGACTGATGCACCCAACATCACCGCGAAGAAACCTCGACATTCGACTCACGGATGACTTTGAACGAACGCGCTTACCCGGCGCCCCTCGAGTTTCTGCGCATGCTTTAGCAAAGAAGAGAGTTAATCCGAATATGCCCACCCGCTCGAAGATCATCTACACCTTCACCGACGAAGCTCCCGCCCTCGCCACCTATTCGCTGCTGCCGATCGTCGAAGCCTTTACCGCCTCGGCCGACATCGCCGTGGAAACCCGCGATATCTCCCTTGCAGGGCGCATCCTGGCCAGCTTCCCCGAGCAACTGGGTGACAAAGCCGTCGCCGACCACCTCGCCGAACTGGGCGACCTGGCCGTGACGCCTGAAGCTAACATCATCAAGCTGCCGAACATCAGCGCCTCGGTGCCGCAACTGCAGGCCGCGATCAAGGAATTGCAGGCCCAGGGCTATGCACTGCCGGACTACCCGGAAACTGTGACCAGCGACGCCGAGAAAGACGCACGCGCCCGCTACGACAAGGTCAAGGGCAGCGCCGTGAACCCGGTCCTGCGTGAAGGCAACTCCGACCGCCGCGCACCGCTGTCGGTCAAGAACTACGCGCGCAAGCACCCGCACAAAATGGGCGCCTGGGCAGCCGACTCCAAGTCTCATGTGGCCCACATGAGCACCGGTGATTTCTACGGCAGCGAAAAAGCCGCCCTGATCGACGCCGCCGGCAGCGTGAAAATCGAGCTGATCGCTCAGGACGGCACTGCCACTGTCCTGAAAGAAAAAACCACCGTACAAGCCGGTGAGATCCTCGACTGCGCCGTGATGAGCAAGAACGCCCTGCGCGACTTCATCGCCGCTGAAATCGAAGACGCCAAGCAAAAAGGCGTCCTGCTGTCGGTCCACCTCAAGGCCACCATGATGAAGGTCTCCGACCCGATCATGTTCGGTCAGATCGTCGCCGAGTTCTACAAAGACGCCCTGGCCAAGCACGCACAAGTGCTGGAGCAGATCGGCTTCAACCTGAACAACGGCATCGGCGACCTGTACGCCCGCATCAAGGCCTTGCCGGCCGAGCAGCAGGCGCAGATCGAAGCCGACATCCAGGCGGTCTACGCGGCGCGCCCATCCCTGGCGATGGTCAACTCCGATAAAGGCATCACCAACCTGCACGTACCGAGCGATGTCATCGTCGACGCCTCGATGCCGGCCATGATCCGTGACTCCGGCAAGATGTGGGGCACCGACGGCCAGTTGCACGACACCAAGGCCGTGATCCCGGATCGCTGCTACGCCACCATCTACCAGGCGGTGATCGAGGACTGCAAGCAACACGGTGCCTTCGATCCGACCACCATGGGCAGCGTGCCGAACGTCGGCCTGATGGCCAAGAAAGCCGAAGAATACGGTTCCCACGACAAGACCTTCCAGATCAAGGCCGACGGCGTGGTCCGTGTTTCGGACAATTCCGGTCGTACCCTGCTGGAGCAGAACGTCGAGGCGGGCGATATCTTCCGCATGTGCCAGACCAAGGACGCGCCGATCCAGGATTGGGTCAAGCTGGCCGTCAACCGTGCCCGCGCCAGCAGCACCCCGGCGATTTTCTGGCTGGACCCGATGCGTGCCCATGACGGCGTGGTGATCGAGAAAGTCCAGGCCTACCTGAAGAACCACGACACTGCCGGCCTGGACATCCGCATCATGTCGCCGGTCGACGCGATGAAATTCACCCTGGCGCGCACCCGCGAAGGCAAGGACACCATTTCGGTGACCGGCAACGTGCTGCGCGACTACCTGACCGACCTGTTCCCGATCATGGAACTGGGCACCAGCGCCAAGATGCTGTCGATCGTGCCGCTGATGAACGGCGGTGGCCTGTTCGAAACCGGCGCTGGCGGCTCGGCACCCAAGCACGTTCAGCAGTTGCTGGAAGAAAACTTCCTGCGCTGGGATTCCCTGGGCGAGTTCCTGGCCCTGGCCGCGTCCCTTGAACACCTGGGCGTGACCTACAACAACCCTAAAGCCTTGGTGCTGGCCAAGACCCTGGATCAGGCTACCGGTGAGTTCCTGGACCGCAACAAGTCGCCTTCGCGCAAGGTCGGCGGCATCGACAACCGTGGCAGCCACTTCTACCTGACGCTGTTCTGGGCCCAGGCATTGGCCGCGCAAAACGACGACGCAGCCCTCAAGGCCCAGTTCACTGCCCTGGCCAAGACACTGACCGACAACGAAGAAAAAATCGTTGCCGAGCTCAATGCCGTCCAAGGCAAACCGGTGGACATCGGCGGTTACTACTTCGCCAACCCGGAGTTGACCAGCAAGGCCATGCGCCCGAGCAACACCTTCAACGCGGCGATTGCTGCGCTGGTGTAAGGTTGTAAAGGAACACCACAAACCCCGGCCCTGGTGCCGGGGTTTGTGTTTCCAGACACAACGCATCCCCCCCCTGTGGGAGCGAGCCTGCTCGCGATAGCGGTATAACATTCAATACTGACGCTGACTGACACACCGGTATCGCGAGCAGGCTCGCTCCCACATTTGACCGTGTTCAACCTTTGAATCGAGAACGCTTCATGGACTGGAACCCCCACATCACCGTCGCCACCATCGTCGAAGACAACGGCCGTTTCCTGATGGTGGAAGAATCCAAGGGCGGACGAGCGGTGCTCAACCAGCCTGCAGGCCACCTGGACCCGAACGAAACCCTGATCGAAGCCGCCGTGCGCGAAACCCTGGAAGAAACCGGCTGGGACGTCGAACCTACCAGCGTGGTGGGCATTTACCTGTACACCGCCCCCAGCAATGGCGTGACCTACCAACGGGTCTGTTTCGCCGCCAAGGCCTTGAACCACCGCCCTGACTATCCACTGGATGATGGCATCCTGGGCGCCAAGTGGCTGACCCGCAACGAGTTGCTCGAACAGCGTGAACACTGGCGCAGCGAGCTGATCATCCGTTGCATCGACGATTATCTGGCCGGTCATCGCCACAGTCTGACGCTGATCCGTCCTTCTCTTTAGCCTTGCGCGTCCGGGCCTGATAGAATCGCGTCCTTTTTCAAGACACTCATTGAACTGCTATGCGTGATCCAGCCCCTTCTGACACCACCAACAAGCGCGTCATTGTCGGCATGTCCGGCGGCGTGGACTCTTCCGTTTCCGCCCTTCTGCTGATCGAGCAGGGTTATGAGGTGGAAGGCCTGTTCATGAAGAACTGGGAAGAAGACGACGGAACCGAATACTGCACCGCCATGGACGACCTGGCGGACGCCCAGGCCGTCTGCGACAGGATCGGCATCAAGCTGCACACCGCCAACTTCGCCGCCGAGTACTGGGACAACGTGTTCGAGCACTTCCTGGCCGAATACAAGGCCGGTCGTACGCCGAACCCGGACATCCTCTGCAACCGGGAAATCAAGTTCAAGGCGTTCCTCGACTACGCCATGATGCTCGGCGCTGACCTGATCGCTACCGGTCACTATGTGCGCCGCCGCGACATCGACGGCCGTACCGAACTGCTCAAGGGCCTGGACCCGAACAAGGACCAGAGCTACTTCCTGCACGCCGTCGGCGGCGAGCAGATCGCCAAGACCCTGTTCCCGGTGGGCGAGCTGGAAAAGCCGCAAGTGCGCGCGATCGCCGAAAAACACGCCCTGGCCACCGCCAAGAAGAAAGATTCCACCGGCATCTGCTTTATTGGTGAAAGGCGTTTCAGCGACTTCCTCAAGCAGTACCTGCCGGCCCAGCCAGGCGAAATCAAGACCACCGAAGGCGACGTCATCGGCCGCCACCATGGCCTGATGTACCACACCATCGGCCAGCGCCAGGGCCTGGGCATCGGCGGGCTGAAGGACGCCGGTGAAGAGCCGTGGTACGTGCTGGTCAAGGACCTGGAGCACAACGAGCTGATCGTCGGCCAGGGCAACGACCATCCGTGGTTGTTCTCCCGCGCCCTGCTCGCCTCCGACATCTATTGGGTCAACCCGATCGACCTCAGCCAACCGCGCCGTCTGACGGCCAAGGTTCGCTACCGCCAGAGTGATCAGCCCTGCATGCTGGAAAAAACCGCCACGGGCTATCGCGCGACGTTCGATGACCCACAACGAGCAGTCACACCCGGCCAGTCCGTGGTGTTCTACGACGGGGAAATCTGCCTGGGCGGCGGCGTGATCGAAGTCGCAGAGCCCTGGAGCAGCAAGGCATGAGCCCGACCCAGGAGCAACTGACGGCATTGGGCGGGGTGTTTCTCGCCGCCGTGCTGGTGGATCGGATCGCCAAGACCGGCCAGGCCACCGAAGCGGGCCTGAGCTGCATGCTCGGCAGCCTGCTGATTCGTGATCCCAAGGACACGCTTGAAGTCTATGGCGGCGATGACCTGAACCTGCGTGAGGGTTATCGCGCACTGATCGGCGCCCTGGAGCGCGACCCCAGCACTCTGCAACGCGAGCCGCTGCGCTACGCCCTGTCGATGCTGGGCCTGGAACGGCAATTGGCCAAGCGCGACGACCTGCTGGATACCATCGGCAATCGCCTGCCGCAGATTCAGTCCCAGGTTGAACACTTCGGTCCCGCCCACGAAAACGTCATCGCCGCTTGCGGTGCGCTGTACCAGGACACCCTGAGCACCTTGCGCCAGCGCATCCAGGTACACGGCGACATGCGCAATCTGCAACAACCGAGCAATGCCTCGAAGATCCGCGCCCTGTTACTGGCCGGAATTCGCTCGGCGCGGTTGTGGCGGCAGTTGGGTGGTCATCGCTGGCAGCTGGTGATCAGCCGACGCAAATTGCTGAAAGAGCTTTACCCGTTGATGCGCAACGAATAAGTCGCCTCAACCCGTTTTTTTTGTGGCGAGGGAGCTTGCTCCCGCTGGACTGCAACGCAGTCCTTTGAGTCCGGCTGATCCAGCGGACTGCCTGGACTCAGGGCCGCTTCGCGCCCCAGCGGGAGCAAGCTCCCTCGCCACAGGTGGTAAATAGTGTTCCGTTACGCGTAATACGCCGGTCAGTTGGCGACGGACCGGCGATTGTTTTCATGTATGATACGCGCCCCATTTCGTTGCCCGACTGTCCGAGAACACCCCATGCAGCTTTCTTCGCTCACTGCGGTTTCCCCTGTTGACGGCCGCTACGCCGGCAAAACCCAGGCCCTGCGCCCGATTTTCAGCGAGTACGGCCTGATCCGCGCTCGCGTCCTGGTTGAAGTGCGCTGGCTCCAGCGCCTTGCCGCTCACCCTGGCATTGCCGAAGTCCCGGCGTTTTCCGCGCAAGCCAACGCGGTGCTGAACGCCCTGGCTGAAAACTTTGTGCTGGAGCACGCCGAGCGCGTCAAAGAGATCGAGCGCACCACCAACCACGACGTCAAAGCCATTGAATACCTGCTCAAGGAGCAGGCGGCCAAGCTGCCGGAACTGGCCAACGTCAGCGAATTCATCCACTTTGCCTGCACCAGCGAGGACATCAACAACCTGTCCCACGCCCTGATGCTGCGCGAAGGCCGTGATGACGTGATGCTGCCGCTGATGCGCCAGACCGCCCAGGCCATCCGCGAGTTGGCAATCCGCTTCGCCGACGTACCGATGCTATCGCGCACCCATGGTCAACCGGCTTCGCCGACCACCCTGGGCAAGGAACTGGCGAACGTGGTGTACCGCCTGGAGCGCCAGATCGCCCAGGTCGCCGCCGTGCCACTGCTGGGCAAGATCAACGGCGCCGTGGGCAACTACAACGCGCACCTGTCGGCCTACCCGGACATCGACTGGGAAGCCAACGCCCGCGCCTTCATCGAAGACGAGCTGGGCCTGAGCTTCAACCCGTACACCACCCAGATCGAACCGCACGACTACATTGCCGAGCTGTTCGATGCGATCGCCCGTTTCAACACCATCCTGATCGACTTCGACCGTGACATCTGGGGCTACATCTCCCTGGGTTATTTCAAGCAGCGCACCATCGCTGGCGAAATCGGTTCCTCGACCATGCCGCACAAGGTCAACCCGATCGACTTCGAAAACTCCGAAGGCAACCTGGGCATCGCCAACGCGCTGTTCCAGCACCTGGCGAGCAAGCTGCCGATCTCCCGCTGGCAGCGCGACCTGACCGACTCCACAGTGCTGCGCAACCTGGGCGTGGGCTTTGCCCACAGCGTCATTGCCTATGAAGCCAGCCTCAAGGGCATCAGCAAGCTGGAACTCAACGAGCAGAAAATCGCCGCCGACCTGGACGCCTGCTGGGAAGTCCTGGCCGAGCCGATCCAGACCGTGATGCGTCGCTACAACATCGAAAACCCGTATGAAAAGCTCAAAGAACTGACCCGTGGCAAGGGCATCAGTCCTGAAGCGTTGCAGACTTTCATTGATGGCCTGGACATGCCTGCCGAGGCCCGCGCCGAGCTGAAAAAGCTCACGCCGGCCAACTACATCGGCAACGCAGCGGCACAAGCCAAGCGCATCTGATCCACCGTTTTGCCCTGAGACGCCCGGCCGCGCCGGGCGTTTTTATTCGCGTCTGAAAAGTATATTTTTTCAATAGGTTACACATGAATCCTGATATTCCTCTGCAACTCTTGGGCGGCATCACGGCACGGGAGTTCCTGCGCGACTACTGGCAGAAAAAACCACTGCTGATCCGCCAGGCGATTCCAGACTTCCAAAGCCCGATCGATGCCGACGAACTGGCCGGCCTGGCCCTGGAAGAAGAAATCGAATCGCGCTTGGTCATCGAGCACGGCGAACGTCCTTGGGAATTGCGTCGCGGCCCGTTTGCCGAAGACGAATTCAGCAAATTGCCGGAGCGCGAGTGGACCCTGCTGGTGCAAGCTGTCGATCAATTCGTACCCGAAGTCAGTGAACTGCTGGAAAACTTCCGTTTCCTGCCGAGCTGGCGCATCGACGATGTGATGATCAGCTTCGCCGCCCCGGGTGGCAGCGTCGGTCCGCATTTCGACAATTACGATGTGTTCCTGCTGCAGGGCCATGGCCAGCGCAACTGGAAAATCGGCCAGATGTGCGACTCCGAGAGCCCGCTGCTGCAACACGCCGACCTGCGCATCCTCGCCGACTTCGAGGCCACCGACGAGTGGACCCTGGAACCGGGCGACATGCTTTACCTGCCGCCACGCCTGGCGCACTGCGGCGTGGCCGTGGATGACTGCATGACCTACTCGGTAGGCTTCCGCGCGCCGAGCGCCGCCGAAGTGCTGACCCACTTCACCGACTTCCTCAGCCAGTTCCTGCCGGACGAAGAACGCTACACCGACGCCGATGCGCGCCCGGTGGCCGACCCGCACCAGATCCAGCACGACGCCCTCGATCGCCTCAAGGGCCTGCTGGCCGAGCACATGAGCGACGAGCGCCTGCTGCTGACCTGGTTCGGCCAGTTCATGACCGAGCCGCGCTACCCGGAGCTAGTGGTAGGTCCGGAACTGGAAGAAGACGACCTGCTGGCCGGCCTGGAACAGGGCGCAGTGATCATCCGCAACCCAAGCGCCCGCCTGGCCTGGTCGGAAGTCGATGATGACCTGCTGCTGTTTGCCAGCGGCCAGAGCCGTTATCTGCCGGGCAAGCTGCGCGACCTGCTGAAAATGATCTGCGCCGCCGATGCCTTGCACAGCGAAAACCTCGGCCCGTGGCTGGCCGACGAAGACGGTCGCGGCCTGATCTGCGAGCTGGTCAAGCAAGGCAGCCTGGGGTTCGCTGATGAATAAAATCCACGTTCGTGTCGCAGACTGGCAAAAGGATAACGCCGAGATCCGGCGCATTCGTGAGACTGTGTTCATTGCCGAGCAGTCCGTCCCGCCTGAACTGGAATGGGATGCCGATGACCAGAGCGCGGTGCATTTTCTGGCGTTTGAAGGCGACTTCCCCATCGGCACCGCGCGCCTGTTGACTGACGGCCATATCGGTCGCGTCTCGGTCCTCAAGGACTGGCGCGGCCTGAAGGTGGGTGACGCGCTGATGCACGCCGTGATCGCCGAAGCCGAGAAGCGCGGGCTCAAGCAGCAGATGCTCAGCGCCCAGGTGCATGCCACGCCGTTCTACGAGCGGCTGGGTTTTGCCGTGGTCAGCGAGGAGTTCCTGGAAGCCGGGATTCCTCATGTGGACATGGTTCGCCATTCGACCTGACCCCTGTGGCGAGGGAGCTTGCTCCCGCTGGGCTGCGCAGCAGCCCTGTATTTTGGGGTCGCTTCGCGACCCAGCGGGAGCAAGCTCCCTCGCCACAAAAGCATCATGCAGCACCACAAAACGCCCCGCCATCCACCGATGCCGGGGCGTTTTGCCGTCTAACATTCAACTTGCCCCACCCCAGGCCGACAAACTGGCAATATCAAGCCTTTGTCTCGCGGAGAAATGGACATGTCCTTACGCACCCTGCTCGCCACCCTGCTGCTCGGCTGCAGCCTGTCGGTGATGGCCGCTACTGAAATCGTCCCGCTGAACTACCGAACCAGCGCCGACCTGTTGCCGGTGGCGCAGAATTTCATCGGCAAGGACGGCCAGGTCAGCGCCTATGGCAACCAACTGATCGTCAATGCCGAGCCCAGTAAAATCGAGGAGCTCAAGGCATTTCTCGCCCAACTGGACACCGCCCCCAAGCGCCTGCTGATCACGGTCGACACCAACGAAAACAACTTGCAGGGCGACCAGGGCTATTCGATCAACGGCGCCGCTCCCAGCCAGACCCGCATCATCAACCGCAGCACCGCCAGCCGCGAAGGCGGCGTGCAGCAGGTACAAGCCAGCGAAGGCCAGCCGGCGCTGATTCAGGTCGGCCAGAGCGTGCCGTTCACCAGCACCCAGACCGACACCTACGGCCGCCTGCAAAGCCAGACCGAATACCGCAACGTCACCCAAGGCTTTTATGTCACGGCCAGCGTCACCGGCGAGACCGTTCATCTGAACATCAGTACCAACCGTGACCGCATGAGCCAGGAACGTCCCGATGTAGTGAACGTTCAAAGTACCGACACAACGGTCAGCGGCCGCTTGGGTGAATGGATCACCCTGGCCGGGGTCAATCGCCAGACTCAGGCCGATAAACAGGGGCTGAGCCGCAGCTACTCGACCCAAGGCCGGGACGACATGATTCTGCGGGTCAAGGTGGATACCCTGAACTGAAGCACCAAAAACTGACTGACGAGTCGTATTAGACCAAAGATGTAGTGCTATAAAAAAAGCACTACAAAACGTTTGACGAGCCAAAAAACCGAAGGCATGATGGCCTCGCTCCCGCTAATCAGGGGCCCTGGCAAGGGCCTTCGGGTCGACGCTTGCAACTACCCTGCGAGCCGATTCGTGTCTGTACCGCCCACAAGGTGTGTTTGACGAGGTTGCGACTGGAACGAAGTTGTCCCGAGGGACGGAAGCGTAACTAGGTAACCCGGCATCACTCTGAGTTCGTATAAAGGCCCACGACGCCCGAATGCGCCCGCAGTTCGCCTCTACCTGCTCACTTTCCCCTCGAGCCCATCGTTCATCCCGTCGCCTCCCCGCCTGAACCGACTTGACCGTCCAACCCCTGGTCGGCAGGAGCAGGAATTTTCCACCCCAGACCTATGCGACGAGGTTTATCTCCATGGCACTGACACGCGAACAGCAAATTGCAGCCCTTGAAAAAGATTGGGCTGAAAACCCGCGCTGGAAAGGCGTGAAGCGCAATTACTCCGCTGCTGACGTCGTCCGTCTGCGTGGCTCGGTTCAACCTGAGCACACTTTTGCGAAAATGGGCGCCGAGAAACTGTGGAACCTGGTCACCCAGGGCGCCAAGCCAGCCTTCCGTCCCGAGAAAGATTTCGTCAACTGCATGGGCGCCCTGACCGGCGGCCAGGCTGTACAGCAAGTCAAGGCCGGTATCCAGGCGATCTACCTGTCGGGCTGGCAAGTGGCTGCGGACAACAACTCCGCCGAGTCGATGTACCCGGACCAGTCGCTGTACCCGGTGGATTCGGTTCCAACCGTGGTCAAGCGCATCAACAACTCGTTCCGTCGTGCCGACCAGATCCAGTGGAAAGCCGGCAAGAACCCAGGCGACGAAGGCTACATCGACTACTTCGCGCCAATCGTGGCCGACGCTGAAGCCGGTTTCGGCGGCGTACTGAACGCCTACGAGCTGATGAAGAGCATGATCGAAGCAGGCGCCGCCGGCGTTCACTTCGAAGACCAACTGGCTTCGGTGAAGAAATGCGGCCACATGGGCGGCAAAGTATTGGTCCCGACCCAGGAAGCCGTGCAGAAGCTCACCGCTGCCCGCCTGGCCGCCGACGTTGCCGGCGTACCGACCATCATCCTGGCCCGTACCGACGCCAACGCCGCTGACCTGCTGACTTCCGACTGCGACCCGTACGACCAGCCGTTCGTGACCGGCACCCGCACCCAGGAAGGCTTCTACAAGGTTCGCGCCGGTCTCGACCAGGCGATCGCCCGTGGCCTGGCCTACGCGCCGTACGCCGACCTGATCTGGTGCGAAACCGCCAAGCCGGACCTGGACGAGGCGCGCCGCTTCGCCGAAGCGATCAAGAAGGAATACCCGGACCAACTGCTGTCGTACAACTGCTCGCCTTCCTTCAACTGGAAGAAAAACCTGGACGACGCGACCATCGCCAAGTTCCAGCGCGAACTGTCCGCCATGGGCTACAAGCACCAGTTCATCACCCTGGCCGGCATTCACAACATGTGGCACAGCATGTTCAATCTGGCGCACGACTACGCCCGCAACGACATGACCGCCTACGTGAAACTGCAAGAGCAGGAGTTCGCTGACGCCGCCAAGGGCTACACCTTCGTGGCTCACCAGCAGGAAGTGGGCACCGGCTACTTCGACGACATGACCACCGTGATCCAGGGCGGCACCTCCTCGGTAACCGCGCTGACCGGCTCCACCGAAGAAGAGCAGTTCCACTGATCCTCGGCATGCCTTGAGTCAACGGCCCTTGCGGACCGAATAAAAGCTAACCGCAAAGCCGACGTTCTACAGCCCCGACTGGTTCGGGGCTTTTTTTCGCCGTTTTTCCAGCTTTCACCAACCGTTGATCGTCAAGGCCATGCGGTTTTTTGGTATGAGTGGGGATCGGAACGACCATTGCTGGAATTACCAGTTGGAGCATGGCCGCCAGAACCCCCCCCTTTCACACCTTGAAGTGACTGACCAACTGCTGCAACTGGTTACCCAGGCGCGCCAATTCGATGCTGGAGGCTGCGGTTTCTTCGCTGGCTGAGGCGGTCTGTTCGGATACATCGCGCACACTCAGGACACTGCGACTGATTTCCTCGGCCACCGAGCTTTGTTGCACCGCGGCGGCGGCAATCTGTTGGTTCATGGCCTGAATGCCAGAAACCGCCTGGGTGATGTTGCCCAGGGATGTGCCGGCCTTGCATGCCAATTCCACGCTGCTGTCGGTCAGTTCACGGCTGCTCTGCATAATGCTCGATACCTGACGCGTGCCGCTCTGCAAGCCCGCCACCAGGCTCTCGATCTCTTCGGTGGAATGCTGGGTACGCTGGGCCAGCCCACGTACTTCGTCGGCGACCACGGCAAAACCGCGCCCGGCGTCACCCGCGCGAGCGGCCTCAATGGCGGCGTTAAGGGCCAGCAAGTTGGTCTGCTCAGCCACCGCCCTGATCACGTCCATGATCTTGCCGATGCGACCGCTTTCTTGCTCCAGCTCGTTCATGGCGTCGACTGAGCGCCCGACCTCGCTGGCCAAGCGCTCGATCTGAACGATGGCTTGCGCGACCACTTGGTCGCCAATACGGGCTTGTGCATCGGCCTCTGAGGCGGCTGCGCGAGCCTGTTCGGCATTACGCGCGACTTCATGCACGGTAACCGACATTTCGTGCATGGCGGTCGCCACCTGATCGGTCTCGATCTTCTGACTATTGACCCCGGCACTGGTCTGCTCAGTAACAGCCGATAGCTCTTCGGCGGCACTGGCGATTTGGGTGACACCATCGCGGATGCCACCGATCAGGTCGCGCAAGGTGCTGCCCATACGCTGAATACCCTGCTGCAAAACACCCAGCTCATCACGACGAGTCACGATCATGTGTTGCGTGAGGTCGCCTGCCGCAATGCGATCGACCACAGCCAATGTGTCTTGCAACGGCCGTGTAATCTGGCGGGTGATGATCAGGGCGGCGAAAATCCCCAACAACATCGCCAAGGCAGTACAGCTCAGCTGCAGAATGCGAGCCTGGGCGCTGTCTTCGTCACGGGACGCCAGTTGGCTGGCATACATTTCGTCAGACAGACGGGTGATGGTTTCACCCAAATCGGTGGTGTCCTGCACAGCCTTGCCTATGGCCTGATTACTGGCCGTGAAGTCCTGTACCGAACGACGGTAAGCAATCAGCGCGGTTTCCAACTGCTTGATGGTGTCGGCATAGGTTGGGCCGAAAGCGCTGTTGAGCGCTTCAATGCTCTTGAACGCATTTTCGAGCTGGCGGGTGGCGGCTTGTTCGGTGGCGCTGTTGGGGTTGCCGGTATAGCCACGCACTTCATAACGCACCAGCGCCACGTCCTCTTTGGCCTTGAGAATGAGCTTGTAAAGGTCAAAGCGGCGCTCATCCGAGGCGGGCAGTGCTTCCACGTCAGCGATGACCCTGGCAATCAGCGCGGCGCCCTTGACCGCATTGACGCCCATTTCCTTGCGCATGGCTGCGTCATTGCGATAAGCCTCGCGCATCGTATTGAGTGCCACTTGATACTGCGTGCTGGCCTGCTCGATCAGAGCAAGTTTCTTCAGGTTTTCCGGTTTTCTCAGTTCTTTTGCGAGGCTTTTCTGCTGGGCGACAAACTGCTCCAGCGACGCCTGGATCAATGCACCTTTTTGTTCATCACCCCGGTCCAACTGGTACTGCAAGCGAGCTCTGCGCAGGTGATCAAGGCGGTTGCCCAGTTCGGTAATGCTGGTCATTCGATCCGTGCGCTCGATCATTTTCCCCAGGCTGAACCAGCCGGTCGCAGCGAGAATAGCGGTCAGAAGCAGCACAACAGCAAAGCCCAAAGCCAGCTTGAGCATAACGCTCATATTCGCGATCCAAGAGTTCATGACTTTCCTTTGGTATCAGCCACGAACGATGAAACTGACGCGGCTATCTAAGAAGGGGCCGAAAATCTAACCAGTATTGATATAGATGATTAGATGAATGAAGCATAAAGATAGCCATTTGATATCACCTCTTCAAGACCTTAAACCCAACCTCGTGCCGTTTTTTTGCTCGCACGACGGTGGTCGCTTAAACACGAAATTCCCTGGCCATAGGATTTGCGCGGGGTTAGCTGAGCGACATTGATCGGACGCCCACGGCTTTTTTGAGCCGTTTTTTTTCAAGCAATCTACTCTGTAGGAGCTAGCCTGCATCTGTGGGTGCCAAGCTTGCCCGTAATGAACGATTGCGCAGTCTGCCTCGGGACAGCGTTGCCGGCATCGCGAGCAAGCTTGGCTCCCACAGGAGCAGTCCCCATGCAGATCCAACCTTCACCGAGCCCGCCCCCCAAAAAAACTGCGGCGCACGGTTAGAAAAATTGATCGAACGCAGTATTGGGCAGTCCGAAAAGGAGTAAAACGTCCGACGCTGACAATTGCAGTAGCGGCAATGTAAGGCTGCCCCTCGGACACAACACTAAGTGCGTAGCAGAAAGGCCGCCACAGATAATAATAATTATCATTTGAAAGCCATTATCATTGTTGCATTCCGCACGAAATATTATTGATCAACAGCCGGCCAACGCCCACGGGGCCGGGGCCGCAGGGTCCTGGAGGTACGCTATGTGCTTATTCCAATAAATAATTTCGCTATAGGAATTTTACTTGCCCGGTGTTTAGCCATAAAATCACCGCGATTGATTGCTGCGACATATCGTCACTGCGTTATTTCTTTTCAAGCTCAGAGACCTTTGCTCTCTGTTAAGGATTTCCAGCATGCCCGAAGCGACAGGACTCATGGCCCACAACTGGGGCTTTGCCATTTTCCTTCTGGGCGTTGTCGGCCTGTGTGCCTTCATGCTCGGCGTGTCGAGCCTGCTCGGGTCAAAAGCCTGGGGCCGCAGCAAAAATGAACCGTTCGAGTCCGGCATGCTGCCTACCGGTGGCGCCCGCTTGCGGCTCTCAGCCAAATTCTATCTGGTCGCGATGCTCTTCGTGATCTTCGATATCGAAGCCCTCTTTCTCTTTGCATGGTCTGTGTCCGTCCGCGAAAGCGGCTGGACCGGATTCGTCGAAGCTCTCGTTTTCATAGCAATTCTGTTGGCAGGTCTTGTCTACCTTTGGCGGGTGGGGGCTCTTGATTGGGCTCCGGAAGGTCGTCGTAAGCGGCAAGCGAAGCTGAAACAATGAGGCTTTGGCAATGCAATACAATCTCACCAGGATCGACCCCGATGCTCCTAACGAGCAGTATCCGATTGGCGAGCGGGAAACCGTTTCCGATCCGTTAGAAGATCAAGTCCACAAAAACATCTTCATGGGCAAGCTCGAAGACGTGCTGAACAACACGGTCAACTGGGGTCGCAAGAACTCCCTGTGGCCGTACAACTTCGGCCTTTCGTGCTGCTACGTGGAAATGACCACCGCCTTCACGGCGCCCCACGACATCGCGCGCTTTGGCGCCGAGGTGATCCGGGCATCGCCGCGCCAGGCGGATTTCATGGTTATTGCCGGGACCTGCTTCATCAAGATGGCGCCGATCATCCAGCGTCTCTACGAGCAAATGCTCGAACCGAAGTGGGTTATCTCCATGGGTTCGTGCGCCAACTCCGGTGGCATGTACGACATCTATTCCGTCGTTCAAGGGGTGGACAAGTTCCTGCCCGTGGACGTCTACGTGCCTGGCTGCCCGCCTCGCCCTGAAGCTTTCCTGCAAGGCTTGATGCTGTTGCAGGAGTCGATTGGCCAGGAGCGTCGCCCACTGTCCTGGGTCGTTGGTGATCAAGGCGTCTATCGCGCCGAGATGCCATCGCAAAAGGAACAGCGTCGCGAACAGCGTATCGCAGTCACCAACCTGCGCAGCCCCGACGAAGTCTGATCCAGCTCTGCTCTGCATAAGAAACGAGAACCTGGCTTCATTCTTTACGTTGACCGAAAGCGATAAATAACCATGACTACAGGCAGTGCTCTGTACATCCCGCCTTACAAGGCAGACGACCAGGATGTGGTCGTCGAACTGAACAACCGTTTTGGCCCCGAGGCGTTCACCGCCCAGCCGACCCGCACCGGCATGCCGGTGCTTTGGGTTGCCCGCGCCAAACTCGTCGAAGTCCTGACTTTCCTGCGCAACCTGCCCAAGCCGTACGTCATGCTCTATGACTTGCATGGCGTGGACGAGCGTCTGCGCACCAAGCGTCAAGGGCTGCCCGACGGCGTCGATTTCACCGTGTTCTATCACCTGATGTCGATCGAACGTAATAGTGACGTGATGATCAAGGTCGCCTTGTCCGAGAGCGACCTCAGCGTGCCGACCGTGACCGGTATCTGGCCGAACGCCAACTGGTACGAACGTGAAGTGTGGGACATGTTCGGGATCGATTTCCCCGGCCACCCGCACCTGACGCGCATCATGATGCCGCCGACCTGGGAAGGTCACCCGCTGCGCAAGGACTTCCCGGCCCGCGCCACCGAGTTCGATCCGTTCAGCCTGTCCCTGGCCAAGCAACAGCTCGAGGAAGAAGCCGCGCGCTTCAAGCCGGAAGACTGGGGCATGAAACGCTCCGGGGCGAACGAGGACTACATGTTCCTCAACCTGGGCCCGAACCACCCTTCGGCCCACGGTGCATTCCGCATCATCCTGCAGCTGGACGGCGAAGAGATCGTCGACTGCGTCCCGGACATCGGTTACCACCACCGTGGCGCCGAGAAAATGGGCGAGCGCCAGTCCTGGCACAGCTACATTCCCTACACCGACCGCATCGATTACCTCGGCGGCGTGATGAACAACCTGCCGTACGTGCTTTCGGTCGAGAAACTGGCCGGGATCAAGGTGCCGGAAAAGGTCGACGTCATCCGCATCATGATGGCCGAGTTCTTCCGGATCACCAGCCACCTGCTGTTCCTGGGTACCTACATCCAGGACGTTGGCGCCATGACCCCGGTGTTCTTCACCTTCACCGACCGCCAGAAGGCCTACACGGTGATCGAAGCCATCACCGGTTTCCGCCTGCACCCGGCCTGGTACCGCATCGGTGGGGTTGCCCACGACCTGCCGCGGGGCTGGGAAAAGCTGGTCAAGGATTTCGTCGAATGGATGCCCAAGCGCCTGGACGAATACACCAAGGCCGCCTTGCAGAACAGCATCCTCAAGGGCCGTACCATCGGGGTCGCCGCCTACAACACCAAAGAGGCCCTGGAATGGGGTGTCACCGGTGCGGGCCTGCGTTCCACCGGTTGCGACTTCGACCTGCGCAAGGCGCGTCCTTACTCCGGCTATGAAAACTTCGAATTCGAAGTACCGCTGGCAGTCAATGGTGATGCCTATGACCGCTGCATGGTTCGCGTCGAGGAGATGCGCCAGAGCATCAAGATCATCGACCAGTGCATGCGCAACATGCCGGAAGGCCCGTACAAGGCGGATCACCCGCTGACCACGCCGCCGCCCAAAGAGCGCACGCTGCAACACATCGAGACCCTGATCACGCACTTCCTGCAGGTTTCGTGGGGCCCGGTCATGCCGGCCAACGAGTCCTTCCAGATGATCGAAGCGACCAAGGGCATCAACAGTTATTACCTGACGAGCGACGGCGGCACCATGAGCTACCGCACCCGGATTCGCACCCCAAGCTTCCCACACCTGCAGCAGATCCCTTCGGTGATCAAAGGCAGCATGGTCGCGGATATGATTGCGTACCTGGGTAGTATCGATTTCGTTATGGCCGACGTGGACCGCTAAGCATGAATAGCACGCTTATCCAGACAGACCGTTTCGCCCTGAGCGAAACCGAGCGCTCGGCCATCGCGCACGAGCTGCATCACTACGAAGACCCGCGCGCGGCGTCGATCGAAGCCCTGAAGATCGTTCAGAAGGAGCGTGGCTGGGTGCCTGACGGCGCGCTCTACGCCATCGGCGAGATCCTCGGCATCCCGGCCAGCGACGTCGAAGGTGTTGCCACCTTCTATAGCCAGATCTTCCGCCAGCCAGTGGGTCGCCACATCATTCGCGTCTGCGACAGCATGGTCTGCTACATCGGCGGCCACGAGTCCGTGGTCGGCGAGATCCAGAACAAGCTGGGCATCGGCCTGGGCCAGACCACCGCAGACGGGCGCTTCACCCTGCTGCCGGTGTGCTGCCTGGGCAACTGCGACAAGGCCCCGGCGCTGATGATCGACGACGACACCTTCGGTGACGTCCAGCCTGACGGCGTCGCCAAACTGCTGGAGGGCTACGTATGACCCTGACTTCCTTCGGGCCCGCCAACCGCATCCAGCGTTCGGCCGAAACCCATCCCCTGACCTGGCGTCTGCGTGACGACGGCGAAGCGGTGTGGCTGGACGAATACCAGGCCAAGAATGGCTACGCCGCCGCGCGCAAGGCATTCACCGACATGGCCCAGGACGACATCGTCCAGACCGTCAAAGACTCCGGCCTCAAGGGTCGCGGCGGTGCCGGCTTCCCCACTGGCGTGAAGTGGGGCCTGATGCCCAAGGACGAGTCCATCAACATCCGCTACCTGCTGTGCAACGCGGATGAAATGGAGCCCAACACCTGGAAAGACCGCATGCTGATGGAGCAACTGCCCCATCTGCTGATCGAAGGCATGCTGATCAGTGCCCGTGCGTTGAAAACCTACCGTGGCTACATCTTCCTGCGCGGCGAATACACCACCGCCGCCAAGCACCTGAACCGTGCCGTGGAAGAAGCCAAGGCCGCTGGCCTCTTGGGCAAGAACATCCTGGGTTCGGGCTTTGATTTCGAGCTGTTCGTCCACACCGGTGCCGGGCGCTACATCTGCGGTGAAGAAACCGCACTGATCAACTCCCTGGAAGGCCGCCGCGCCAACCCGCGTTCCAAGCCGCCCTTCCCTGCCGCCGTCGGCGTGTGGGGCAAGCCGACCTGCGTGAACAACGTCGAGACCCTGTGCAACGTGCCGGCGATCATTGCCGACGGCGTCGACTGGTACAAATCCCTGGCCCGCGACGGCAGCGAAGACATGGGCACCAAGCTCATGGGCTTCTCCGGCAAGGTCAAGAACCCTGGCCTGTGGGAACTGCCATTCGGCGTAACCGGCCGCGAGCTGTTCGAAGACTACGCCGGCGGCATGCGCGACGGTTACAAGCTCAAGTGCTGGCAGCCCGGCGGCGCTGGCACCGGTTTCCTGTTGCCGGAACACCTGGACGCACAGATGTACGCCGGCGGCATCGCCAAAGTGGGCACCCGTATGGGTACCGGTCTGGCCATGGCGGTGGACGACAGCGTCAACATGGTTTCCCTGCTGCGCAACATGGAAGAATTCTTCTCCCGTGAATCGTGCGGTTTCTGCACCCCTTGCCGCGATGGCCTGCCGTGGAGCGTCAAGCTGCTGCGCGCCATTGAAAACGGCGAAGGCCAGGCCGGCGACATCGAGACCCTGCTGGGTCTGGTGGGTTTCCTCGGCCCGGGCAAGACCTTCTGTGCTCATGCACCGGGTGCCGTGGAGCCGTTGGGCAGCGCGATCAAATACTTCCGCTCTGAATTCGAGGCCGGCATCGCGCCAACGCGCGCAGGCGATCTCAATCAGGTGGTCACGCCGACCATGGTCGGCGCGTAACGACGCTTTAAAAGGCGAAGGGTCCGTGCCCTTCGCCTTTCGTCCGATGACGCCTTTGAAAGGCTGTTTGGATTCGGACGAATAACAAGATTCCATTAGCCACGCCCGCTGACACCGGGCCAACGAAGAACTTTGAACCATGGCCACTATCCACGTAGACGGCAAAGAGCTCGAAGTCGATGGCGCAGACAACCTGTTACAGGCATGTCTGTCCCTGGGCCTCGACATCCCTTATTTCTGCTGGCACCCCGCCCTTGGCAGCGTAGGCGCCTGTCGCCAATGCGCGGTCAAGCAGTACACCGACGAAAACGACAAGCGTGGTCGGATCGTCATGTCCTGCATGACCCCCGCCACCGACGGCAGCTGGATCTCCATCGACGACGAAGAAGCGAAAGTGTTTCGCGCCAGCGTCGTCGAATGGCTGATGACCAACCACCCTCACGACTGCCCGGTCTGTGAGGAAGGCGGCCACTGCCACCTGCAAGACATGACGGTGATGACCGGCCACAACGAGCGCCGTTATCGCTTCACCAAGCGCACCCACCAGAACCAGCAACTGGGCCCGTTCATCTCCCACGAGATGAACCGCTGCATCGCCTGCTACCGCTGCGTGCGTTTCTACAAGGACTATGCCGGCGGCACCGACCTGGGCGTGTTCGGCGCCCACGACAACGTGTACTTCGGTCGCGTTGAAGACGGCACCCTGGAAAGCGAGTTCTCCGGCAACCTCACCGAGGTCTGCCCGACCGGTGTGTTCACCGACAAGACTCACTCCGAGCGCTACAACCGCAAGTGGGACATGCAGTTTTCGCCGAGCATCTGCCATGGCTGCTCCAGCGGTTGCAACATATCCCCGGGCGAACGCTACGGCGAACTGCGTCGCATCGAGAACCGCTTCAACGGTTCGGTGAACCAGTACTTCCTGTGCGACCGTGGCCGTTTCGGCTATGGCTACGTCAACCGCAAGGATCGTCCGCGCCAGCCATTGCTCGCCAACGGCGCCAAGCTGAGCCTGGACGAAGCGCTGGACAAGGCCGCCGAACTGCTGCGCGGGCGCAACATCGTCGGTATCGGTTCGCCACGTGCCAGCCTGGAAAGCAACTACGCCCTGCGTGAACTGGTCGGCGCCGAGCACTTCTACAGTGGCATCGAAGCCGGTGAGCTGGAACGCATCCGCCTGGTCCTGCAAGTGCTCAAGGACAGCCCGCTGCCCGTGCCGACGATGCGTGACATCGAAGACCACGATGCGGTGTTCGTCCTGGGTGAAGACCTGACCCAGACCGCCGCGCGCATGGCCCTGGCCCTGCGCCAGTCGGTCAAGGGCAAGGCTGAAGACATGGCCGACGCCATGCGCGTACAGCCATGGCTCGATGCCGCCGTGAAGAACATCGGCCAGCACGCGCTGAACCCGCTGTTCATTGCCAGCCTGGCTGAAACCAAGCTCGACGACGTCGCCGAAGAATGCGTCCACGCAGCACCGGATGACCTGGCGCGCATCGGTTTTGCCGTGGCCCACGCCCTGGACGCCAGTGCCCCGGCCGTCGAAGGTTTGGACAGTGAAGCGGCCGCGCTGGCCCAGCGTATCGCCGACGCCCTGCTCGCGGCCAAACGCCCACTGATCATCGCCGGCACCTCGTTGGGTTCCAAGGCACTGATCGAAGCCGCCGCCAACATCGCCAAGGCGCTGAAGCTGCGCGAGAAGAACGGTTCCATCAGCCTGATCGTGCCGGAAGCCAACAGCCTCGGCCTGGCCATGCTCGGTGGCGAGTCGCTGGACGCGGCCCTGCAAGCGGTGATCGACGGCAGCGCCGACGCCATCGTGGTGCTGGAAAACGACCTGTACACCCGCACCGACAAGGCCCGGGTGGACGCTGCCCTGAATGCCGCGAAAGTGCTGATCGTTGCCGACCACCAGAAAACCGCCACCACCGACCGCGCCCACCTGGTGCTGCCGGCGGCGAGCTTCGCTGAAGGCGACGGTACGCTGGTCAGCCAGGAAGGTCGCGCCCAGCGCTTCTTCCAGGTGTTCGACCCGACTTACCTGGACGCCAGCATCCTGGTCCATGAAGGCTGGCGCTGGCTGCATGCCCTGCGCGCCACCTTGCTGAACCAGCCGATCGACTGGACGCAACTGGACCATGTCACCGCCGCCGTCGCTTCGAGCAGCCCGCAACTGGCTCGCATCGTCGATGCCGCGCCATCGGCCGCGTTCCGCATCAAGGGCCTGAAGCTGGCCCGCGAACCGCTGCGCTACTCCGGTCGCACCGCGATGCGCGCCGACATCAGCGTCCACGAACCACGGACCTCCCAGGACAACGACACTGCGTTCTCGTTCTCCATGGAAGGTTACTCGGGCTCCGCCGAACCGCGCTCGCAAGTGCCGTTCGCCTGGTCGCCGGGCTGGAACTCGCCGCAAGCCTGGAACAAGTTCCAGGACGAAGTCGGCGGTCACCTGCGTGCCGGTGACCCGGGCACTCGCCTGATCGAAAGCCAGGGCGATGGCCTGAGCTGGTTCGCCAGCGTGCCGCGCGCCTTCAACCCGGCACCGGGCACCTGGCAGGTCGTACCGTTCCATCACCTGTTCGGCAGTGAAGAGAACTCTTCCAAAGCCGCTCCGGTCCAGGAACGCATCCCGGCCGCCTACGTGTCGCTGGCCAAGTCCGAAGCCGATCGCCTGGGCGTCAACGACGGTGCCCTGCTGAGCCTGAACGTCGCGGGCCAGACCTTGCGTCTGCCGCTGCGCATCAATGAAGAACTGGGCGCCGGCCTGGTGGCCCTGCCGGCTGGCCTGGCGGGTATTCCACCGGCGATATTCGGCAAAACCGTCGACGGTCTGCAGGAGGCAGCGCAATGAGCTGGTTTACCCCTGAAGTGATCGACGTGATCCTGACGGTTCTCAAGGCCATCGTGATTCTGCTGGCCGTGGTGGTCTGCGGTGCGCTGCTGAGTTTCGTCGAACGTCGCCTGCTGGGCTGGTGGCAGGACCGTTACGGTCCGAACCGCGTCGGCCCGTTCGGCATGTTCCAGATCGCCGCCGACATGATCAAGATGTTCTTCAAGGAAGACTGGACGCCGCCGTTTGCCGACAAGGTGATCTTCACCCTGGCACCGGTCGTGGCCATGAGCGCCTTGCTGATCGCCTTCGCGATCATCCCGATCACCCCGACCTGGGGCGTGGCGGACCTGAACATCGGCCTGCTGTTCTTCTTCGCCATGGCGGGTCTGTCGGTGTATGCGGTGCTGTTCGCCGGCTGGTCGAGCAACAACAAGTTCGCCCTGCTGGGCAGCCTGCGGGCCTCGGCCCAGACTGTGTCCTACGAAGTGTTCATGGGCCTGGCGCTCATGGGCGTGGTGGTCCAGGCCGGCTCGTTCAACATGCGCGACATCGTCGAGTACCAGGCCCAGAACCTGTGGTTCATCATTCCGCAGTTCTTCGGTTTCTGTACCTTTTTCGTGGCCGGCGTGGCCGTGACTCACCGTCACCCCTTCGACCAACCGGAAGCGGAACAGGAACTGGCCGACGGTTATCACATCGAATATGCCGGCATGAAATGGGGCATGTTTTTCGTCGGTGAATACATCGGCATCATCCTGATCTCGGCACTGCTGGTGACGTTGTTCTTCGGTGGCTGGCACGGTCCGTTCGGCATCCTGCCGCAACTGTCCTTCGTCTGGTTCGCCCTGAAGACCGCGTTCTTCATCATGCTGTTCGTCCTGCTGCGCGCCTCGATCCCGCGCCCGCGCTACGACCAGGTGATGGACTTCAGCTGGAAATTCTGCCTGCCGCTGACCCTGATCAATTTGCTGGTGACCGCTGCGATCGTGTTGATGAACACGCCTGCGGCCGCGGTTCAGTGAGGATTTGACCCATGTTCAAATATATTGGCGACATCGTTAAGGGTACCGGTACCCAACTGCGAAGCCTGGTCATGATCTTCGGCCATGGCTTTCGCAAGCGCGACACCCTGCAATACCCTGAAGAAGCGGTCTACCTGCCGCCGCGTTATCGCGGCCGCATCGTCCTGACCCGCGACCCCGACGGCGAAGAACGCTGCGTGGCCTGCAACCTGTGCGCCGTAGCGTGCCCGGTGGGCTGCATCTCGTTGCAGAAAGCCGAAACCGAAGACGGTCGCTGGTACCCGGACTTCTTCCGTATCAACTTCTCGCGCTGCATTTTCTGCGGCCTCTGCGAGGAAGCGTGCCCGACCACCGCGATCCAGCTCACGCCGGATTTCGAAATGGCCGAGTTCAAACGTCAGGACCTGGTGTACGAGAAAGAAGATCTGCTGATTTCCGGTCCCGGTAAAAACCCTGATTACAACTTCTATCGTGTTGCAGGTATGGCCATTGCCGGTAAGCCAAAAGGCGCCGCGCAAAATGAAGCCGAACCGATCAACGTGAAGAGCTTGCTGCCTTAAGGAAGAAAGATGGAATTCGCTTTCTATTTCGCATCGGGTATCGCGGTGGTCTCCACGCTTCGAGTGGTCACCAACACCAACCCTGTGCACGCCCTGCTCTACCTGATCATCTCGCTGATCGCCGTGGCCATGACCTTCTTCAGCCTCGGTGCGCCGTTTGCCGGTGCGCTGGAAGTGATCGCCTACGCCGGCGCCATCATGGTGCTGTTCGTGTTCGTGGTGATGATGCTGAACCTGGGCCCGGCCTCGGTGCAGCAAGAACGCTCCTGGCTCAAGCCGGGCATCTGGGCGGGGCCGGTGATTCTCGCCGCGCTGCTGCTGGGTGAACTGCTGTATGTACTGTTCGCTCACCAGAGCGGCCAGGCCATCGGCCACACCACCGTAGACGCCAAGGCCGTGGGCATCAGCCTGTTCGGTCCGTACCTGCTGGTGGTCGAACTCGCCTCGATGCTGCTGCTTGCCGCAGCCGTCACGGCGTTCCATTTGGGCCGTAACGAGGCGAAGGAGTAATCACATGCCTGCTATCCCTCTCGAGCATGGTCTGGCGGTTGCCGGCATCCTGTTCTGCCTCGGTCTGGTCGGCCTGATGGTCCGCCGCAACATTCTGTTCGTGCTGATGAGCCTGGAGGTCATGATGAATGCCTCCGCCCTGGCCTTCATCGTCGCGGGCGCTCGCTGGGCGCAGCCGGATGGGCAAGTCATGTTCATCCTGGTGATCAGCCTGGCAGCCGCTGAGGCCAGTATCGGCCTGGCGATTCTGTTGCAGCTGTATCGCCGCTTCCACACTCTCGATATCGACGCTGCCAGCGAGATGCGCGGATGAACCTACTCTTTCTGACTTTCGTATTTCCCCTCATCGGTTTCCTGCTGCTGTCGTTCTCTCGTGGACGCTGGTCGGAAAACCTTTCGGCGCTGGTTGGCGTGGGGTCCATCGGCCTGTCTGCCATCGTCACGGCCTACGTGATCTGGCAGTTCAACGTCGCCCCGCCTGAAGGTGGCGCGTACGTGCAGGTGCTGTGGCAGTGGATGGCGGTGGAAGGCTTCACGCCGAACTTCGCCCTGTACCTGGATGGCCTGTCGGTGACCATGCTGGGCGTGGTGGTCGGCGTGGGTTTCCTGATCCACCTGTTCGCCTCCTGGTACATGCGCGGCGAAGCCGGTTACTCGCGCTTCTTCGCCTACACCAACCTGTTCATCGCCAGCATGCTGTTCCTGGTGCTCGGCGATAACCTGCTGTTCCTGTACTTCGGCTGGGAAGGCGTGGGCCTGTGCTCGTACCTGTTGATCGGTTTCTACTACAGCAACCGCAACAACGGTAACGCGGCGCTCAAGGCGTTCATCGTGACCCGGATCGGCGACGTGTTCATGGCCATCGGCCTGTTCATCCTGTTCCAGCAACTGGGCACCCTGAACATCCAGGAGCTGCTGGTACGTGCTCCGCAGCACTTCCAGGCCGGCGACTTCTGGATCGTCCTGGCGACCCTGATGCTGCTGGGCGGCGCTGTCGGTAAATCCGCGCAACTGCCGTTGCAGACCTGGCTGGCGGATGCGATGGCTGGCCCTACCCCGGTTTCGGCACTGATCCACGCCGCAACCATGGTGACTGCCGGTGTCTACCTGATCGCCCGTACCCACGGCCTGTTCGCCCTGGCGCCAGACATCCTGCACCTGGTCGGCATCGTCGGTGGCGTGACATTGGTGCTGGCCGGTTTCGCAGCCCTGGTCCAGACCGACATCAAGCGTATCCTCGCCTACTCCACCATGAGCCAGATCGGCTACATGTTCCTGGCCCTGGGCGTCGGCGCCTGGGAAGGCGCGATCTTCCACCTGATGACCCACGCCTTCTTCAAGGCGCTGCTGTTCCTTGCTTCCGGTGCGGTGATCGTTGCCTGCCACCACGAGCAGAACATCTTCAAGATGGGCGGCCTGTGGAAGAAACTGCCACTGGCCTACGCCAGCTTCATCGTCGGCGGCGCGGCCCTGGCGGCCCTGCCACTGGTCACCGCCGGTTTCTACTCCAAGGACGAGATCCTCTGGGAAGCGTTCGCCAGCGGCAACCAGGGTCTGCTCTATGCCGGCCTGGTGGGTGCGTTCATGACCTCGCTGTACACCTTCCGCCTGATCTTCATCGCGTTCCACGGTGAAGCCAAGACCGAAGCCCACGCTGGCCACGGCATTGCCCACTGGCTGCCACTGTCGGTGCTGATCGTGCTGTCGACCTTCGTCGGCGCAATGATCACGCCACCGCTGGCCGATGTACTGCCGCAAAGCGTCGGCCATGCCGGCGGCGACGCCAAGCACAGCCTGGAAATCGCTTCGGGCGCCATCGCCCTGGCCGGTATCCTGCTGGCCGCCCTGCTGTTCCTGGGCAAGCGTCGCTTCGTCACGGCGATCGCCAACAGCGGCATCGGGCGATTCCTTTCGACCTGGTGGTTCGCTGCCTGGGGCTTCGACTGGATCTACGACAAACTGTTCGTCAAGCCATACCTTGCGATCAGCCACATTCTGCGCAAAGACCCGCTCGACCAGACCATTGGCCTGATCCCGCGCATGGCCAAGGGCGGCCACACTGCCCTGAGCCGTACCGAGACCGGTCAACTGCGTTGGTATGCGGCTTCCATGGCGGCTGGCGCCGTGCTGGTTATCGGCGCCATCGTGCTGGTAGCGGTCTGATATGAACCTTGCGAACTTGCGAAAGGAAACGAGCCCGTCATGATTCTGCCCTGGCTAATCCTGATCCCCTTCATCGGCGGCCTGCTGTGCTGGATGGCGGAGCGTTCAAGCTCCACCCTCCCGCGCTGGATTGCGCTGCTGACCATGTCCCTGGAACTCGCACTCGGCCTCTGGCTCTGGGCGACCGGCGACTATTCATTTGCTCCGGCCCCTGGCGCCGATCCAACCTGGGCGCTTGAGTTCAAGCACATCTGGATCGAACGCTTCGGTATCAGCGTGCATCTGGCTCTCGACGGCCTGTCGCTGCTGATGATCCTGCTGACCGGCCTGCTGGGTATCCTCTCGGTCCTGTGCTCCTGGAAAGAGATCCAGCGTCACGTCGGTTTCTTCCACCTGAACCTGATGTGGATCCTGGGCGGTGTCGTCGGCGTGTTCCTGGCGCTGGACCTGTTCATGTTCTTCTTCTTCTGGGAAATGATGCTGGTGCCGATGTACTTCCTCATCGCGCTCTGGGGTCACAGTTCTTCGGACGGCAAGAAAACCCGGATCTACGCGGCGACCAAGTTCTTCATCTTCACCCAGGCTTCCGGCCTGATCATGCTGGTGGCGATCCTTGGCCTGGTGCTGGTCAACTTCAACAACACCGGCGTGATTACCTTCAACTACGCCGACCTGTTGAAAGTGCAGATGTCGCGCACCACCGAGTATGTGCTGATGCTGGGCTTCTTCATCGCTTTCGCGGTGAAGCTGCCGGTGGTGCCGTTCCACTCCTGGCTGCCGGACGCCCACGCCCAGGCGCCGACCGCAGGTTCCGTGGACCTGGCCGGTATCCTGCTCAAGACCGCCGCCTACGGCCTGCTGCGCTTCGCCCTGCCGCTGTTCCCCAATGCCTCGGCCGAGTTCGCGCCGATTGCCATGACCCTGGGTCTGATCGGGATTTTCTACGGTGCGTTCCTGGCGTTCGCCCAGACCGACATCAAGCGCCTGATCGCCTTCTCCAGTGTTTCGCACATGGGCTTTGTGCTGATCGGGATCTACTCCGGCAGCCAGTTGGCCCTGCAAGGCGCGGTGATCCAGATGCTGGCCCACGGCCTGTCGGCTGCGGCACTGTTTATCCTCAGCGGCCAGTTGTACGAGCGTCTGCACACTCGGGACATGCGTGAAATGGGCGGTATCTGGTCGCGCATCGCTTACCTGCCGGCCATCAGTCTGTTCTTCGCCGCGGCGTCCCTGGGCCTGCCGGGCACCGGTAACTTCGTCGGCGAGTTCCTGATCCTGATCGGCTCGTTCGTCAGCGCTCCGTGGATCACCGCCATCGCCACCTCTGGCCTGGTGTTCGGTTCGGTCTACTCGCTGATCATGATCCACCGCGCCTACTTCGGCCCGACCAAGTCGGATGAAGTGCTGCGCGGCATGGACGGTCGCGAACTGATCATGGTGCTCGGCCTTGCGGTGCTGCTGGTTTACCTCGGCGTCTACCCGCAACCGTTCCTCGACACCTCTGCCGCCACGATGCATGGCGTGCAGCAGTGGCTCGGCACCGCCTTCTCTCAACTCGCTTCGGCCCGGTAAGAGCGCTATGGAATTCACGATTCAACACTTTATCGCGCTTGCGCCGCTGTTGATCACCAGCGCCACGATCATCGTGGTGATGCTGGCGATCGCCTGGCGGCGCAATCACTCACAGACCTTCCTGCTGTCGGTGGCGGGGCTGAACCTGGCCCTGCTGTCGATTTTGCCGGCCCTGAAAGTCGCGCCGCTGGCGGTCACCCCGCTGTTGCAGATCGACAGCTTCGCCTGCCTGTACATGGCGCTGATCCTGGTCGCCACCCTCGCCTGCGTCACCCTCGCCCACGCCTACCTCGGCGATGGCGGTACGGGTTACCCGGGCAACCGTGAAGAACTGTACCTGCTGATCCTGATGGCCGCCGCCGGTGGCCTGGTCCTGGTCAGCGCGCAGCACCTGGCCAGCCTGTTCATCGGTCTGGAGCTGCTGTCGGTGCCGGTCTACGGTCTGGTGGCCTATGCCTTCTTCAACAAGCGCTCCCTGGAAGCCGGCATCAAGTACATGGTGCTGTCGGCCGCCGGTTCCGCGTTCCTGTTGTTCGGCATGGCCCTGCTCTACGCCGAAGCCGGCACCCTGAGCTTCGTCGGCATCGGTCAGGCCCTGGCGGCCACCGGCCTGCCTAGCCCGATCGCGCAACTGGGCCTGGGCATGATGCTGATCGGCCTGGCGTTCAAACTGTCGCTGGTACCTTTCCACCTCTGGACCCCGGACGTCTACGAAGGCGCCCCGGCGCCGGTGGCGGCGTTCCTGGCCACCGCGTCGAAAGTCGCAGTGTTCGCGGTGATGGTGCGGTTGTTCCAGATCTCGCCAGTGGCCAGCAGCGGTGTGCTGAGTGACGTGCTGACCATCATTGCCATCGCGTCGATTCTGTTCGGTAACCTGCTGGCGCTGACCCAGAGCAACCTCAAGCGTCTGCTGGGTTACTCGTCCATCGCCCACTTCGGTTACCTGCTGATCGCGCTGATCGCCAGCAAGGGCCTGGCGGTGGAAGCCATCGGCGTGTACCTGGTCACCTACGTGATCACCAGCCTTGGCGCGTTCGGCGTGATCACCCTGATGTCCTCGCCGTACAACGGCCGTGACGCCGACGCCCTGTACGAATACCGCGGCCTGTTCTGGCGCCGTCCGTACCTGACCGCCGTGCTGACCGTGATGATGCTGTCCCTGGCCGGCATCCCGCTGACCGCCGGCTTCATCGGCAAGTTCTACATCATCGCCACCGGCGTCGAGGCTCACCAATGGTGGCTGGTCGGCTCCCTGGTGCTGGGCAGTGCCATCGGCGTGTTCTACTACCTGCGCGTGATGGTCACCCTGTACCTGATGGAACCGAACCTGCGTCGCCACGATGCCGAGTTGCACTGGGAACAGAAGGCAGGCGGCGTGATGCTGCTGGCTATCGCCGTACTGGCGTTCTTCCTCGGTGTGTACCCGCAGCCGTTGCTGACCCTGGTTCAGCAGGCCGGCCTGACGGGTTGATCACCCGAACGCTGTAGCATCAAAAAATGCCCGTATCGCTTGATACGGGCATTTTTTTTGGGCTGTAGAAGTCGCCTACCTCGGGCTATCCTGAGGCGCTTGAACATACGACTCCAAGAGGGAAAGGCTTTGGGCATGGATATCGATTGCGTGGTGGTGGGCGCGGGCGTGGTCGGGCTCGCCGTGGCTCGGGAACTGGCCCAGGCCGGTCACGAAGTGCTGTTGATCGAAGCCGGCGAAGCCATCGGCATGGGCACCAGCTCGCGCAATTCCGAAGTCATCCATGCCGGCATTTATTACCCTCCGGGGAGCCTCAAGGCGCAGCTATGTGTCGAGGGTCGCCAGCGGTTGTACGCGTATTGCGAGAGTCACCGGGTCGCGACCCACAGGCTTGGCAAATTGATCGTTGCCAAGGATCAGCTTCAGGTGGAGGGGCTCAAGGCCTTGTTTGAGCGAGGATTGAAGAACGGTGTCGACGACCTGCGTCTGCTCGATCAGCAGCAGGCGCTGGAGCTGGAGCCCGCTCTGGCGTGCGTGGCCGCGCTGTATTCGCCTTCCACCGGTATCGTCGACGCGCACGCACTGATGCTGGCCTTGCAGGGGGATGCCGAAGCGGCCGGTGCCGACATCGTATTCCACACGCCCTTGCTGAGGGCACGGACCATCACCGGAGGTTTCATGCTGGAACTGGGTGGTACGGCGCAGATGAGCGTGTCCTGCCGCCGACTGATCAACGCCGCCGGCCTCCAGGCGCCCGCCCTCGCCCGCCGTATCGAAGGCCTGACGCCGCACTCGGTGCCCCGCGATTATCTGTGCAAGGGCAGCTACTTCAGCCTGACTGGACGCGCGCCTTTCCGGCATCTGATCTACCCCGCTCCGGAAGCTGCCGGCCTGGGCATTCACATGACCTTGGATATGGCGGGCCAGGCCCGATTCGGCCCGGACACCGAGTGGCTCGAGCGCGAGGACTACCGCGTGGACCCGGCCCGGGCCGAGGCCTTCTACCCGGCGATTCGCAATTATTGGCCTGGCTTGCCGGACCAAAGCCTGCAACCGGGCTACAGCGGCATCCGTCCGAAAATTTCCGGCCCCGACGAGCCGGCCCGGGACTTCCTCATCAGCAGCCCCGCCGAGCATCAGGTCCCGGGGCTGATCAATCTATTCGGGATCGAATCGCCAGGGCTGACCTCCTGCCTGGCGCTTGCCGGGCGGGTGCGGCAACTGATCGTCTAGCGGTGGGGCAGCGCAAAGTGCAATGCATTTTTCCATGCCCTCATGCAGGCTGCACGACCCGCAAAAAACAGACTGATATAACCTGCTGTTTTAAAACGAGTTTATATAAATCATTGGCTGGCACGACTGATGCAATTTCCTTGTAACGCGGCGTTGGCGCTTGAAGCCGGCCCGCATCCGTGAATTGCCAGGAGCTACATATGAACGCCATCGACCTGTTGAAAGCCGACCATGAACGCGTCAAGGCCATCCTTGCCCAGCTGAGCGAATCAACCAGCCGAGGCATCAAGAAACGCACCGACCTGTTGGCGAAGCTGGAAATGGAAATCTCCATTCATACCCGACTGGAAGAAGAGATTCTCTATCCGGCCTACAAGCAGGCCGGCGGCAAGGAGCAGGCCGAGATGTACTATGAGGCCAAGGAAGAGCACCGCACCGTCGACTCGCTGGTGCTGCCGGACCTGAAGAACACCGACCCGTCCACCCCAGAATTTGCCGGCCGGGTGAAAGTGGTCAAAGAGTTGCTTGAGCACCATATCGAAGAAGAGGAAACCGAGATGTTCCCTCAAGCCAAAAAACTGCTGGGCAAAGCGACGCTGGAGTCGTTGGGCGAGCAGATGGAAGCCATGAAGGCGCAGTACAAAAAAGAAATGAGCAGCTCCAGCCTGGCCGCCTGATCAGGCGCTGCCGATGCGTTCAGCCGTTTGCCACGGCTGAACGCAGCCGGGCAGCTCACTGCATCTGTTCTCGCAAGAACTCCACCAACGCCTGAACCGGGCGTGAACTTTGCCGATGTTGCGGATAGACCGCCGACAGCGCCAAGGCCTCTGTCTCGAAGCCTTCGAGCACCTTGATCAATCGTCCGTCTTTCAATGCCTCTCCGACAATGAACGTCGGCAGATACGTGATGCCCATGCCCGCGACAGCCGCGTCCCTGAGCAAATCGCCGTTATTGGCACGCATGCGTCCGGCGACCTCCAGGGTCAGCGGTTTGCTGCGTCCACCGAACCGCCATTGCACCTGACGGCTATGCCCATAGGGCAGGCAATCGTGATTGCGTAGGTCTTCGGGCCGTTCGGGCGTGCCGCGTTGCGCCAGGTAGGCGGGGCTGGCGCAGTACACTCGCTCAATGGTCGCGATGCGCCGGGCGATCAACGTCGAATCCTCCAGCACGCCAATGCGCAGCGCAATGTCGTAGCCTTCCCCCAGCAGGTCAACCGAGCGATCACTCAAATCCACTTCGACACTCACCTCTTGGTGGCGCTGCAAGAACAGCGGTAACAGGCTGCCCAGGTGCGCGACCGCGAACGACAGCGGTGCGCTGAGACGAATGGTGCCGCGAGGCTCGCTGGTCTGGCCGCTGATGCCCTGCTCCACCTGTTCGACTTCACTGAGCAGGCGCAGCGCTGCTTCGTAATAGCGCTGGCCCAGCGGTGTCACATCCAGCCGTCGTGTCGAGCGATTGAGCAAACGCACGCCCAGTCGCTGCTCCAGCTCCATGAGCTTGCGGCTGACGAACTGCTTGGACAGCCCGAGCTTTTCCGCCGCCGCGGTGAAACTGCCCGACTCCATGACCTGGGCAAAAATGCGCATTTCTTCGAAGGGGTTCATTGTCATTCCAAGGTGGACAGTCGGGATGTTCTGGTGGGTATTGTGGATAGGGTGAGACAGGTTGCATAGAGGGTTAAGGTGTAGCCGTCATCGCGAGCAAGCTTTGCTCCCACAAGGATCTTGTGGTCACCCTGAATAAATGTGGGAGCGAGCCTGCTCGCGATGACGGCCGATCGGCTTGCCGAAAAGTGGATGCCAGGCACAAAAACGCCCGCACAAGGCGGGCGTCATCCAGCAGCAACCACTCAGCTTACTTGGCGGTCAGCGCCGAATAGCTGTTCATCAGGTTACGGTAGTTGGGAATACGCTGGGACAGCAGATTGCCCAGGCCTTCGATGTCGTTGCGCCAGTCGCGGTGCAACTCACAGGCCACCGAGAACCAGTTCATCATCTGCGCGCCGGCAGCCGTCATGCGCACCCAGGCCGCTTGCTGCACGGTTTCGTTGAACGTGCCCGAAGCGTCGGTGACGACAAACACTTCGAAACCTTCGGCCAATGCCGACAGCGTCGGGAATGCCACGCAGACGTCGGTTACCACGCCAGCGATGATCAGTTGCTTGCGGCCGGTGGCCTTGATCGCTTTGACGAAGTCTTCATTGTCCCAGGCGTTGATCTGGCCTGGGCGCGGAATGTACGGCGCGTCCGGGAACATTTCCTTGAGCTCCGGCACGATCGGGCCGTTGGGGCCTTGTTCGAAGCTGGTGGTCAGGATGGTTGGCAGCCCGAAGAATTTCGCCAGGTCAGCCAGGGCCAGCACGTTGTTCTTGAACTCGTTCGGCGAGAAGTCCTGGACCAGGGAAATCAGACCCGTCTGGTGATCGACCAGCAGAACGACTGCGTCGTCCTTGTTCAGGCGATTGTAAGCGTAAGCAGGAACGTTGCTCATGGGATGACTCCTTTGGGATGGTTTGTGACAAAACCCTGTGGGAGCGAGCTTGCTCGCGATAGCGGAATGTCAGGCGGAGGCGATGTTGAATGTTCCGCCGCCATCGCGAGCAAGCTCGCTCCCACAGGAGAAAATCGGTGCGTTAGTCAGAAAGCAAAACAGGAACAGCCAAACGCGCCCCAGAAGCCCTGAAAATCGCTGACTGGAACGTTCGACAGCCGCGCCCGTTCATGGCTATGGGCGTGCACCGTGCACGGGCCGCTGCACTGATGGACTTGCGCCTGCAACGGTGAAGTCGGACGCCAGTGGCCGGGCACCTTGACCACCGGCGACCAGTCCGGGAGTACCGGCACGCTGGCGGGGCCGAGTTTTTCGAAGTCGCCGGCGGCGTACACCACCTTGCCGTCGACCACTGTCAGCACCGACTCGATCCACTTGATGGCCTCTTCCTCGACGCTGAAGAAATCCGCGCTCAGTGCTGCCAGGTCCGCCAGTTGGCCGACCTTGATCTGGCCTTTCTTGCCCTGCTCCGAGGAGAACCAGGCGCTGCCATGGGTGAACAGTTCCAGCGCGGTCAGGCGCGGCAGGCCCTCTTCGTGCAACGAGAGGCCGCCGACAGTGCGGCCACTGACCATCCAGTACAGCGAAGTCCAGGGGTTGTAGCTCGACACCCGAGTAGCGTCGGTACCAGCCCCCACCGGCACGCCTTCGGCCAGCATGCGCTTGATCGGTGGCGTGGCTTCGGCGGCCTTGGCACCGTAGCGGTCGACGAAATATTCACCCTGGAAGGCCATGCGGTCCTGGATCGCGATACCGCCGCCCAACGCTCGCACGCGTTCGATGTTTTTCGGCGTGATGGTCTCAGCGTGGTCGAAGAACCACGGCAGACCGTTGAACGGAATGTCGCGGTTGACCTTCTCGAACACATCGAGCATGCGGCTGATGGATTCGTCATAGGTGGCATGCAGGCGGAACGGCCAGCGCTGCTCCACCAGGTGCCGAACCACCGGCTCCAGATCTTGCTCCATGCCCGGTGGCAGGTCCGGACGCGGTTCGAGGAAGTCTTCAAAATCCGCTGCCGAAAACACCAACATCTCACCGGCGCCGTTGTGCCGCAGGAAGTCATCGCCCTGGTGCAACTTGACGCTGCCGGTCCAGTTCTTGAAGTCGGTGAGTTCTTCCTTGGGCTTCTGGGTGAACAGGTTGTAGGCGATGCGCACCGTCAACTGCTGCTCCCGGGCCAACTGCTCGATCACCGCGTAATCATCCGGGTAATTCTGGAAACCGCCGCCGGCATCAATGGCGCTGGTCAGGCCCAGGCGATTGAGTTCACGCATGAACTGGCGCGTGGAGTTGACCTGGTACTCCAAAGGCAGCTTCGGCCCCTTGGCCAAGGTCGAGTAAAGGATCATTGCGTTGGGCCGCGCCACCAGCATGCCGGTGGGTTCGCCCTTGCTGTCGCGCACGATCTCGCCGCCCGGCGGGTTTGGCGTATCGCGGGTGTAGCCAGCCACTCGTAGCGCCGCGCGGTTGAGCAAGGCTCGGTCATACAGGTGCAAGACGAATACCGGGGTGTCCGGGGCTGCCTGGTTGAGTTCTTCAAGGGTCGGCATGCGTTTTTCGGCAAACTGGAATTCGTTCCAGCCGCCCACCACCCGCACCCATTGCGGCGTCGGTGTGCGATCGGCCTGGTCCTTGAGCATGCGCAAGGCATCGGCCAGGGAAGGCACGCCTTCCCAGCGCAGTTCCAGGTTGTAGTTCAGGCCACCACGGATCAGGTGCAAGTGCGAGTCGTTGAGCCCGGGGATGACGGTACGGCCCTTGAGGTCGATAACCTGGGTGCCGCTGCCGCGCAGGGCCATGGCCTCGGCGTCGGTCCCTACCGCGACGAAGCGCCCCTGGCTGATGGCGACCGCACTGGCGCGGGGCTTCTCACGGTCGACGGTATGGAACTGGCCATTGAATAGAATCAGATCGGCGTTCATCGGACTTCCTTTGGCGATAAATGTGCAGGTGAATCAATCGGTGGTGGCATTTAGAAGGGGGCTGCTCCGCAGCCGGCGGGGATAAATCCCCTCGCCACAACCCCCCCTCGCCACAACAGTGTTTGTCACAACAGCTCGGCGCTGCTTAGGGCTCCAGGTGTTCGTGGGTTTGAGAGGCTTCTAGCCACGGCGCGAACAGGCGGGTGGCCAGCGGCATGCACACGTACACCACCGACAGCACGATGGTCAGGGTGATCAGGAATGTGGCGACTACGTAGTTGGAAAGAAATGCGTGAAGTTGCAGCACAGGCCCCCAGATCAGCGGTACCAGCAAGGTGTGGGGCAGGATGACCAACAGCGTCACCACCGCCTGTTTCCAGCGTGGCGGAGGAATGGCGGCATCGGCCAGCGGGGCGAACCAGAACTCCTTGTGGGGGGCGACTTCGGTCTGGTCGCCATCAGCCAGCAGCGGCGCGGCCTCTTCCACCAGCTCGCGGCGCTGGGGCGAATCCAGCCAGCGTTGCATCGCCTCGGTGGAGCAGAAACGCAGCACGCAGGTAAACAGCGACAGCCCGCCCAGCTTGCCCCGCACCACATCCACACCCAAGTGCCCAGGCCACTGACCAGCCACCTGCACGGTGCGGCGCAACCAGGCCTCATAAGCCGCGTCCTGGCCGGACTTGATCCGGTGCTTGATCACCAGGGTGACGATTTCGTCGAAGCCGGGTTTTGCAGGGCCGCTGGTGGATTCAACGGTTTGAGGTTCAGACATGACGTAGCACTCCAACAAAACGCGTGTTCATCGCCAGGCGCCCAGGCCCGGCAATCAACACGCTGGTAAATACAATCAGCAGCAGCCAGCCGAACTGCCCTTCTTCCAGGGTCCACTGCGGGTGTACCACCACAAGTGCGACGGCCAGCAGAAACAGGATGGGCACGCACGCCAGACGCACGAGGACCCCGGCCATGATCAACAGGGGGCAAAGCACTTCTGCGAAAATCGCCAGCATCAGGGTGGGCGCGGCGCCCAGGTGAAACGGATCCTCGATGCGCGTCAGCTCAACGCTGTAATGCAACAGCTTGGGCAGACCGTGGACCCACAGTAAAAACAGCCCACCGCTCAGGCGCAGAAACAGCAAACCCAGATCCTGCAGGGAACGTTCGTGCACATTGCTCATCGCTGGACTCCATCCAGATCCGCATAGGCGGCGGCCGGTAACGATTGAGACATATGGGTGGCAATGCGCGAGCGCAGCCAGCGCTCGGCCGGATCGTTGTCATGCACACCGCTCCAAACCATCGACAACTCGGCGGCATTGATCTGAAACGGCGGATCCTCAGCACGCAACGCGCAGCCTTCCACCAGCGCGCAGGCGGCGTAGTCAGGCACGGTGGCGATCAGTTCGGTGCCTGCCAGCAAGGCTCGCAGACCGCTGAACTGCGGCACCGCCAACACCACTTTGCGCGTTCGACCGATGCGAGCCAGGTCCAGGTCGATGTTGCCGCTCAGGTCGCCCGAAAACGAAACCATGGCATGGGGCCGCGCGCAGTATTCGTCCAGGGTCAGCGGCCCAGGGCGCTGGTCGCCGCGCAAGACCTTGCAGGGAATGTCGCGCAATTTCTTGCGCTTGGCATTGGCCGGCAGGTCGGTGGTGTAACTCACGCCGACGCTGATTTCACCACTGGCCAGCAGCGACGACATCAGCAGAAAATTGGCCCGGCGCACCACCACAATGATGCCGGGTGCTTCTTCGCGCAGTTGACTGAGCAAGGGTGGAAACAGGCCGAATTCGGCATCGTCGGACAAACCGATGCGGAACACGTCGCAACTGGTGGATGGATCGAAAGCCTTGGCCCGGCTGACCGCGCCCGAAATCGTATCCATGGCCGGCTGCAGTTCCTGCAGGATCGCCAGGGCCCGCGGCGTCGGCTCCATGCCGCGACCGTTGCGGATCAGCAGCGGATCGTCAAACAGATCCCGCAGCCGTCCCAGCGCCGCGCTCACCGCCGGCTGGCCCATGAACAGCTTTTCGGCGACACGGGTCAGGTTCTTCTCGAACATCAGCGCCTCGAAGATCACCAGCAGGTTCATGTCGAGGCGGCGTAAATCATTGCGGTTCATGGGTGTTGTTCCTGTTGAATACCGGTCCTGTGGGAGCGAGCCTGCTCGCGAATGTGGTAACACAGTCGACATAAGTGCCAGCTGACCCACCGCTTTCGCGAGCAGGCTCGCTCCCACAGGCTTGCGGCTTGGTCAACCCTGGATAAACGCCAGCAGGTCCGCGTTCAGACGGTCCTTGTGGGTATCGGTCAGGCCATGCGGCGCGCCGGGGTAGATCAGCAACTGCGAGTTCTTGAGCAACTTGGCGGCGGCGATGCCGGCGGTTTCGATGGGGACCACCTGATCATCATCGCCATGCACCACCAGGGTCGGCACATCGATATTGCGCAGGTCTTCGGACAGATCCGTCTCCGAGAACGCCTTGATGCAGTCGTAGGTGTTCTTGTGACCGGCGAGCATGCCCTGCATCCAGAACCAGTCGATCATGCCCTGGGAGACCTTGGCGCCCGGCCGATTGGCACCGAAGAACGAACTGGCCACATCCTTGTATAGCTGAGATCGGTCAGCCAGGGAGGCCTGGCGGAAACCGTCGAACACCTGCACGGGCAAGCCACCCGGGTTGGCCGGGGTCTTGAGCATCAACGGGGTCACCGCCGAAATCAGCCCAAGTTTGGCGACGCGGGCGGCACCATGACGACCCATGTAGCGGGCGACTTCGCCACCGCCGGTGGAGAAGCCCAGCAGCACCGCTTCCTTGAGGTCCAACCGCTCGATCAGCTCGGCCAGGTCATCGGCATAGGTGTCCATGTCGTTGCCGTCCCAAGGCTGGCTGGAGCGCCCGTGCCCGCGGCGGTCATGGGCGATCACGCGGTAACCGTTGGACGCCAGGAACATCATCTGCGCCTCCCAACTGTCCGAGTTCAACGGCCAGCCGTGGCTGAAGACCACCGGTTGACCACTGCCCCAATCCTTGTAGTAGATCTCGGTGCCGTCGCGGGTGATGAAGGTGCTCATGACGTGACTCCTTGAGGTGGGTGGATTGCTCAATGGTCCGGTCAGAGGGGGCATTTGCGTGAGTTAAACGTTGTTAATTTTTTTGGAGCGTCGGTGTGAAAACTGCTTTTGTGGCGAGGGAGCTCGCTCCCGCTGGGCTGCGCAGCAGCCCCAAGACTGTCACCTCGGCGTGCCAGATTGATTGGGAACGGGGCCCTGGGGGCCGCTTCGCAGCCCAGCGGGAGCAAGCTCCCTCGCCACAGAGAATGCGGCGTCTGGAAAACGTTCACCGTTGCGCTTGAAACAAAACCTGAGGAATATGCTCGGGAAAAGCCCCCTGCACCGGGACCAGAACATTGAGAGCAACATGAGCCAATACCTCAACCTGCCTGTCGAACAGACGGTGCATTTCGGCCCTTACCGCGTCCATCCTCGCCAGCGGCTGGTGCTGGAGGCCGGGCAGCCGTTGCGCCTGGGACGCCGGGCAGTGGAGATCCTGCTGGTATTGCTCGAACACGCTGGAAACGTGGTGAGCAAGCACGAACTGATGGCCCGTGTCTGGCCCAGGAGCGTGGTGGAAGACACCAACCTGCGGGTGCACGTGGCGGCGCTGCGCAAGGCCCTGGGAGACGGCCAGTCCGGGCAGCGTTACATCATCACTGTGGCGCAGCGCGGTTACAGCTTCGTCGCACCGGTGTCCCTGGAGCCGGTCGAGCAACTGGCGCGCATCCCTCACCCTTCCCTGGCCCACAACCTGCCGCCGCGCCGCACCCGGCTGATCGGACGCCAGGGCCTGGTGGAAAACCTGGTGGCCCAGCTGCCGAGAAAACGGTTCATCACCCTGGTGGGTACCGGCGGGATCGGCAAGACCACCGTCGCCTTGCGTGTCGCTGAGCGGTTGATCGGTCACTACCGCGACGGTGCCTACCTGTTGGACCTGGCGTCGCTCAACGATCCGTGCATGATTGTCCCAAACCTGTGTGCGCTGCTGGACCTGCCGCTGCATGAAGGCGACCCGCTGGATGCCATCACCCGGCGACTCAAAGAGCAACACCTGCTGCTGGTCATCGATAACTGCGAGCACCTGATCGATGCCATCGCCCAGCTCAGTGAAACCCTGCTGCGCGGTGCGCCTCACTTGCACATCCTGGCCACCAGCCGCGAAGGCCTGCGGGCCGAAGGCGAGCACGTGCAGCATCTGGATTCCCTGGCGTTCCCACCCCGGGAGATGCCCATCGAGGGGTATCCGGCCCTGGAGTTCCCGGCGCTGCAGTTGTTCGCCGAACGGGCAATGGCCAGTCATGACAGCTTCGAGCTGACGGATCAGGACATACCGCTGGTGGTCGACATCTGCCGTCGGCTGGACGGTATCCCCCTGGCCATCGAACTGGCCGCCGGTCAGATCGGGGTATTCGGACTGGAGGCACTTCACCGGCAACTGCAAGACAGCGTCGCCCTGCTCCACAACGACACCAACGTCGCCGCACCACGCCAGCAAACCCTGCGGGCCACGCTGGACTGGAGTTTTGCGCTGCTTACCGACTGCGAGCAAACCTGCCTGCGACGGCTGGCGGTGTTCATGGGCAGCTTCAATCTGGCGTCGGCCGCAGCGGTGATCGTGGGTCAACATATCGCGCCGGACCAGGTGCTGATGTCGGTCAGCCAACTGGTCGCCAAATCGCTGCTCAACGTCGAGGTCGGCGATGAAGAGGTGCGTTATCGCCTGCTGGACACGACCCGCAGCTATGCCCTGGAAAAACTGACTGAAGCCGGGGAACTGGCTGCCAGCCACCAGCGTCACGCCGAGCGCTGCCTGACGCTGATGGAGCATGCCGAAAAAGACTGGGAAACGACCCCCACGCGGCAGTGGATCGCCCGCTACGCCCTCTATCGCGACGACATCCGTGCCGCGCTCGACCGGGGGCTGGGCCCGCAGGGGTCGCATGCGGTAGCGATCCGCCTGACTGCCCGCACCCTGCCCCTCTGGCAGGAGTTGTCGCTGCTCAGGGAGCACGGGCTTTACGTGAGCAAGGCGCGGGCGTTATTGCGCCAAAGCCCCGTGCCGTGCCCACGACTGACCCTGGCCCTGGAACTGGCCCATGCCAGTTTCAATTACCATACCCAAGGCGGCACGCCTGCCACTGTCGAAGCCTTCACCACGGCCCGGGTCCTGGCGCAACAATGCCAGGACCTGGCTGGCGAGCTGCGAGCCGTGTCGGGGCTCATGACCGTCAACCTCAGCTGCGGCAACTACCAAGAGGCCTTGGAGCAAAGCCTGGATTTCGACCGACTGGGCATGCACGGCGACCCGACCCTGTCCTTGAGCACCCAACGCCTGCGGGTGCTGGCGCAGCATTTCACCGGCGACCAGACGGCCGCCCGGCGTGATGCCGAACAAGTGATCCAGCGCCTGGCCCAGAGCGGCCACCTCAGCCGTTTCTCCCACGGCTTCGGCGTGCAATACGATCAGAGCGTGGCGGCACTGACCGTACTGGCGCGCATTCTCTGGCTGCAAGGCTTTGCCGAGAAAGCCCGGCGCACCGCCGACCTTGCGCTGCAGATTGCCTTGCAGATCAACCACGGCATCTCGATCTGCTACACCCTGGCGCTGAGCGGTTGTGTGATTGCGCACTACAACGGCGATCATTCACGCGCCCGGGAAAGGCTCGAACTGTTGAAGCACCAGGCGAAAAAACATTCGGTCATGCTGTTCCATGACTGGGCCAGCCACTATGCCCGCGCTTTCGATGACGAAACCCTGGAAGCGAGTTCGACCCACGCAGGACTGATCGAGGACATCGTCGTCACCCTGCGCATCGAGTGCGTCAACCAGGCACAGGTCGAGCGCGCCCGCAACGGTGCGGCAGGCTGGTGTTCGGCGGAGATCTTGCGGGCCGATGCTGAAGCCCTGCTGGCGCAAAACGACCCCGCCCTTGAGCGCTGCGCCGAAGAGCAACTGCTGAGCGCCCTGACGGTGGCCCGGCGGCAAAATGCCTTGGCTTGGGAATTGCGCAGCGCCATGTCCCTGGCCCGGCTGTGGCAACGCCGGGGCATGGACCATGCCGCCCAGGATCTGCTCGGGCCGGTCTATCGTCGTTTCAGCGAAGGGTTCAACACCCCCGACCTACAGCAAGCTGGCGCGCTCCTGCAAAAACTGGCCCGACGGCTGGGGCCTTGAACGACGAACCTCCCAGGCTTCTTGCAGCGCGTGGCGCCGGCTGAAAACAACCCACTGACCACTGCGCCGCAATTTTTCCAGGGCATAGGCGCGCGTGGTGTGGAGCAAGTGGAACCGAACCCCGTCCACGCACTGCTCAACCATGACCAGCGATTGGTTCGCCAGCCGTGACAGCAGACCAGGCAGTTGCCCTGCTTCCAGCTCGGCACAACTGATGACGGCCAGCGCAGCCTTGAGCGTAAACGGCCCATCGAACACGGCCAGGCGCTGGAACACGGCTTGCTCATCGTCACTCAAACGCTCGAAACTCCAATCCAGCATGGCCTCCAGGCTGCGATGGCGCGCCACAGCCGTGCGGCGTCCATGGTTCAAGAGTGACAGCCCACAATCCAACTGTTCCAAGACCCCCGCCACGCCCAACACACCCACCTGGGCCGCCGCCAGTTCCAGCGCCAGCGGTAACCCGTCCAGGCGTTGGCATATCTGGACAATCACCGCCAGCTCGCGGTCATTGGGCTCGAAACCCTGCTGCCGGGCAGCGACCTGATCGATCAACAACTGCACGGCCGGACACGCCAATATCTGGTGCGCCGGCTCACGGGGCGAGGCCACTGTCAGCCCCGGCAGTTGTACGACGCGCTCATCCGTCAGATTCAAGGGCTCGCGGCTGCTGAACAGCAGCGAGACCTGCGGGGCCGATGCGCCCAACGCCCGGGCCAGGTCCCGGCAGGCGTCGAGCAGATGGTCGCCGCCATCGAGCACCAGCAAAACCCGCCAGGATTTCAGTTGCTGGCCCAAGGCGCCATGTCCCAGGCCCAGGGTGCGGGAAACCTGCCTCGTCACCTGCGACGGGTCGCTGATGGCGGACAGGTCCACAAACCAGGCACCGTGGTCAAAGTGTTCCAGCAACAGTTCGGCCACCCGCAGCACCACGGTGGTCTTGCCGACCCCACCCGGTCCGGTCACGGTGGTCAGGCGCTGACGGGGCACCTCGCTGAGCAACCGGCCCAGCACTTTGTCGCGACCGATCACCGGGCTCAGGCGCGCGGGCAGGTTGTGGCGCTCGACCGGCTGCTCGACGTCAGCATCCACGACCACGGGCGCGGTAAAGCAATAGCCCTGCCGGGGATGATTGAGGATGTAGCGTGCCCCCTGCGCCGCGTCACCGAAAGCCCGCCGCAGCGCCGCGATGTGCACCCGCAGGTTGATGTCTTCCACCACGCTGTCAGGCCAGACGCGCGCGATAAGCGCTTGCTTGCTGACGAAGTGACCGGCGTTCTCCAGCAACACTTGAAGAATGTCCAGGGCGCGACCGCCCAATACCAGGGGCTCGCCGTCACGCGTGACAAGTCGCTGCTGGCGATAAAAGCTAAACGGGCCGAAGCACGCCGCCGGCTCGGTGTCGGGTCTGGCGAAACTGTTCATGGGCGATCCAGCGCCGGATAACCATCGCGGGCATGACACTACGGCGATCCGAACGCGTCTGCCCTGGCTCCTGCGCATCCTTTCCAGAGGGTTCGCGGTTATCTTGGCAGCCATCGCCCAGAGGACAATGCTGGCACAGAGCGCATCACGGACATTGCGGTGCCCTGGACGGACACCGACGGCTCAACTGAACTGCTGGCGGTATTGCACGGGGGTCAGGCCAAGCTTTTCGCTGAACAGCGAGCGCATGTGCCGCACACTGCCGAAGCCGCTGCGAAACGCCACGGTCTTGAGGGGCAAATCCGTGGATTCCAGCAACTGGCGGGCGCGGTCGATGCGCGCACCTTGCAGGAACTCCATGGGCGTCATCTTTACTTCGCGAACGAACATCCGGGCGAAATGGCGCGAACTCATGGCGGCGATCGCGGCCATGCGTTCGATGGTGAACGGTTCCTCCAGGTGCTCCATCACATGATGCTGCACCCGGGTAATGGCAGACTCTTGAGCCGCCACCGCCGCCACCAGCGGGCTGAACTGCGCCTGGCCGCCCTGGCGCTTCATCACCACCAGCAACACCTTGGCCACATCCAGCGCGACTTTACGACCGTGGTCCTGAGCGACGATGGACAACGCCAGGTCGATGCCGGCGGTGACCCCACCGGAGGTAAACAAGCGTCGATCCTGCAGGAAGATTTTGTCGGTCTCCACCCGTGCCTTGGGGAAACGCTGGATCAGGCGTTCGGTGTAGTGCCAATGGGTGGTGACGCGGTAGCCGTCAAGCAGCCCTGCCTCGCCTAGCACAAATACGCCGGTGCAAATGGAGCCGTAGCGCGTGGCCCGCGGCGCTGCCGCGCGCAACCAGGTGTGCAATCCCGGATGCTGGTCGTTATAGGCGCCCGGCCCACCCGGCACCAGCAACACGTCATAGGCCGCCCAAGCCTGGTCGATGTGGATATCGGCCTGTACCGCCACGCCATTGGACGCTCGCAACGCGCCGCGCTCGGTTCCCAGGGTCAGCAATTGATAACGAAGAGCGGGTTCAAGGTAACGATTGGCGATGGAAAACACTTCAAGAGGCCCGGCCATGTCGAGCAATAAAAAATCCGGGAACAGCACCATTGCAACGGTTTTCATCGAAAATACGCCAAAATATTCAGGACCTGCAGATGCCACTTGTGGGAGCGAGCCAGCTCACGATAGCGCACTGGCAACCAACAAAGAGCCAAGCTGAAGCGGCTTTACGCACGCAGGCTCGCTCCCACAGGGTTTGTGTAGCCTGCAAAACCAACATTATGTCGAAGCCACGCGCCTGCGGGTAGGCACTGCTTATTGTCCACTCAAAGCGGACAGTATTTCGTTTTCCACCTGCTTATTGAACAATTCAATAACCATTAACCTTCTTCTGAACCTGGCGAACGCCCAACGCCGCCGCCCCTACACATCAGGAGAGCTACCATGCTGACCCTTCGCAAAGCTTCAGACCGCGGCATCGCCCGCCACGGCTGGCTGACCTCGTTCCATACCTTTTCCTTTGCCAGCTACCGCAACGTCAATGAACAAGGCTTCTCCGACCTGCTGGTCATCAACGACGACCGGGTCGCAGCGGCCAAGGGCTTCGGCCAGCATCCTCATCGGGACATGGAGATTTTTTCCTATGTACTTGAAGGCGCGCTGGAGCATAAGGACACCCTGGGTACCGGCTCCGTCATTCGCCCTGGTGATGTACAACTGATGAGCGCCGGCAGCGGCGTGGCCCATAGCGAGTTCAACCACAGCGCCGAGGAGCTGGTGCACTTCCTGCAAATCTGGATCGTGCCCAACGTCAGTGGCGCCACACCGCGCTATCAGCAGGAGCACTTCAGCGCCGAACAGAAACGGGGTCGTCTGCAATTGATCATTTCCCCGGACGGCGCCAACGGCTCGCTCCAGGTGCGCCAGGACGCACGGGTCTATGCCGGGCTGTTCGACGGCAAGGAAAACGCCACCCTGACATTGGCGCCTGATCGTTATGCCTACGTGCATGTAGCCCGCGGCAGTGTCGAGCTCAATGGGGTGCCGTTACAGGAAGGTGATGGCGTACGGGTGCGCGAGGAACAGCTGCTGACGTTGAGCAACGGTCAGGATGCCGAGGTTCTGGTGTTTGATCTGCGACCACAGGAATTGCCGCAGATGCCATGAGCGGTCGCCATTACCGCGGCTATAACACTTGAGCAATGGGCGCTAAAAGCGTCTAAAAAAAGTCGGGCAATCCGGCGCAATCGAGCTTTGCTATCAGAGGTAGCGCATGGGATCCAAGGGCTCGCCGCCCTCCTTCCATGCGCTCTTTGGTTGATGGGAAAAACGCCTGGATAAGTTCCCGTTCAACTGAACTTTCAGACCAATGGTGGGCGATGCCATCACTCTGTGATATTGACTGAATGTTACAAGCCAAGCAAAATGATCTCACTTGGCCATTAAAATCCCCTGGCTTCTGCTTATTTCATGGAAGAAAGTATGAAAACGGTTATTTCTTTCGTTGCACTATCCGTTGCGTGCTGCGCCACTGCGGACGTCCAGACAATCACCTACCAATACGACGATTCAGACGCTGAATACTCCATCGTCTCGTTTGTTGAAAGCGATTCATCCATCCAGGCCACGTTGCAAAGATCGGGCCGCTACTTTACCAACTATACAAAACTGGAAATCGATTGCGCCTCGCGCAATGTTCGCCACATGGGGATGTACAACAGCCTCGATGGCCTGGAAAAAGCCCAGTTCGACCAGATGCAAGGTCGCATTATTGAAGGCTCGATAGCCGACGAGGTTGGCAAAGTGCTCTGCAAGGGTACAACCATGACCGCCTCCCAGACCGCCTCGCAGACAGACAAGCTGCCTGCCGACGAACTGCCCGACGATAAAACCTGATTCCACGCCGCCGGTCTGCGGTGCACCTTCGCACCTGCGCCAACGCCACACGTTAGCGCAGGCCCGCGTGAACTGCGCGACCTCAGCGCAACGCTTGTTTTCGCTCAAACGTCGAACGATAACTGCCAGGCGGAACGCCGAAGAAATCCCGAAAACGACGCTGAAAGTGCGGCGAGCTGACAAAGCCCGTCGCCACGGCGATTTCTGTGACAGATCGATTGGTCTGCTGGATAAGTTGGCGCGCACGGGTCAGGCGCAGTTCCAGGTAATAACGTGTCGGGGTCGCGCCGAGGAAACTGCAGAAGCGCCGTTCCAACTGCCGCTTGGAAATCTTCACGCATGCCGCCAGCTCATCGATGGTCAACGGCTCCTCGATGTTTTGCCACATCAACTCCAACGCCAGCTTGAGACTTTCTGGCAGCGTCGGATCGGTTTCGACGAAGACCGGCGGCAGATCCGACGCGTCGCCCGACTCGTCACACCGCAGGATCTCCTCGATCGCCCCCACCAGCGCCTCGCCTCCCGTCTGGCGGATCAACTGAAGCATCATGCGCAGCGAGCTGTTGGCACCTGCGCAACTGACCCGCTGCCGGTCCACCACATAAGCGCGGCTGGAAACTTTCACATGGGGAAAAACCTCCGCCATCATGGCGCGACTTTCCGGGTGAACCGCGCACTCGAAACCATCGAGCAAACTGGCATCGGCGACGAAAAAAACGCCGTTCCACAACCCGCCCAGTATTGCCCCGGACGCTGCGTTGGCGCGCAGCTTGCGTCGCAGCAGCGGCATGCCCTGCAACTTCACGCGAAAGCCACCGGCGACGATCAGGACGTCCTGGTTTTCCGGCAACTGCGCCAACTCGATATCGGCAGAGATGACGATCCCCAGATCACTGGTCACCTGACTCCCCGAGGCCCCAACCGTCAGCACCTCATACAGAGGCCTGTCGCTCATCAGGTTGGCCGTCACCAGCGCATCCACCGCACCGGTAAAGGACATCATCGAGAAGTTGTCCATCAATACGAACGCGACACGAACCGGAGCCTGGTCAGCACCTGAGGATCCGAGCGGCCGGTAAGCCATGTTTTTGTTTTTAAGTACGCTCTCGAATGCGCTTGGCATAGGGCCTCGTCAATACATGAAGGCATCAGGACTTGCATCACGCTCGCGCTTTAAGCAGCAGAGCAATTGGCACATCTTCCAGATTAACCACGACGGCTGCAATCGACTCGCGACACCGCAGGGTCATCGCCCCTCCTCGACCTCAAGTACCTTCGATTCTGGTCGATATCGTGTAGGTACGCATGGGCGCTTCCCCCGTTCCAGAAACTCGCAACGCGCACCGCTACTGTTTCCTGTTTCCGCCGTTTCAACACCTATAAATATCCGCGGGAGAAGTCATGAATATCAAACAGAAGCTGACATGGGCGTTCGCGGCCATCGCCTGCCTGCCAGTTATCCTGGTGGCGGTGCTGGTCGTGTTGAACCTGCGCGACGCCGCACAAACCAACTTCCTGGACAGCAGCGGCCGTGAAATCCGCCAGATCGACAACGGCATGAAGCAGTTCTTCGATGGCATCAGCCAGAACGTCGAGTTCTTCGCCAAGGACCCGCGGATTATCGCGGCCAAGGATCTGAAAAACTATTCCGGTGCCGACGCTGCACAAATTCCACTGCCTGAGAACAACAAACAGCTGCTGGACATATTCGACAGATTCGCCAAAAGCCATCCGACCACCGCCTATCTTTCTCTGGGGCTGGCCGACGGCGGTTACGCCAGCTGGCCTGACGACCCCAAAATTTCCAATTACGACCCCCGCGTACGCCCCTGGTACAAGGCCGCCATCGCTTCGCCGGGCACCACCGTGCGCACAGACGCCTATTACTGGGCACCGGACGACGTGTCGCTGATCGGCATCGTCCATACGGTCTCCGACGCCGCCGGCAAGCTGGTGGGTGTGGTGGGCCTGGACGTGTCGCTCAAGCAACTGACCGAACTGGTCAAGAACATCAAGCTGGGCGATAGCGGTTACCTGATGCTGGTCGAAGCCAATGGCAACGTCCTGGTCGATCCCAGCGATGCCAAGCACAACTTCAAGCCCATGGCAGAAATTGGCCCCAACTATGCCGAACTGGCCAAAAGCGGTGATGGCGTGACTCAGATCGAGATCGATGGCGTGCCCTACATGGCCAACGTCGTCAGTTCCAAAGGCCTGGGCTGGCGCTTCATCGGCCTGATCAAACGCGACGAAGTCATGGCCGAAGCCGCGAGCCTGACCTGGTTGATCGCCATCATCGCCGCCGCGCTGGCAGTGGTGTTCGCCATCGTCGGCGCCAGTTTCGCCAGCGTGATCGTGCGACCGATTCGCGGTGTCGCCAATGGCCTGCAGGAAATCGCCGAAGGTGAAGGCGACCTCACCCGCAAGCTCTCGGTGCAAGGCAAGGACGAAACCGCCACCCTGGCCAGTTGGTTCAACCAGTTCCTGGGCATGATCGCCCAACTGGTGCAGCGCATCGGCAGCGCCTCCTCCGACCTGCAAAGCGCCGCCGCCGATACCAGCGAAGTGGCGCAAAACATGAACGAAGCCGCCGGACGTCAACGCCAGGCCGTTGCACTGGTAAGCACCGCGTTCAACGAAATGGTCGCCACCGCCAATGAGGTCGCCCGCTCTTGCAGCCAGGCGGCCTCCAGCGCGGACGAAGGTTATCGCGACGTGCACGACGGCCAGCATCACATCGGGGAAGCCACGGGCAGTGTGCTGAAATTGAGCGAGGATCTGCAAAAGTCGACCCAGACCATGCAGGCGCTGGAGCAGGACAGCAAGAACATCAACACCATCCTCGACACCATTCGCTCGATTGCCGAACAGACCAACCTGCTGGCCCTCAACGCCGCCATCGAGGCCGCGCGGGCCGGCGATCAAGGTCGTGGGTTCGCCGTGGTGGCCGATGAAGTCCGCGCCCTGGCCCGGCGTACCGCCGACTCCACCGGCGAGATCGACAGCCTGCTGGGCAACCTCGCGCGCCGGACCCAGGAAGTCACCCTGCAGATGCAAGGCAGTCTGCAGGGCTCCAAAACCAGCGTTGAACGCATCCAGCAGGCCCGCGACAGCTTCGACAAGATCCGTATCTCGGTGGACTCGATTCGCGACCAGAACACCCAGATCGCCACAGCGGCCGAGGAACAGCACCAGGTGGCCGAGGACATCAACCGGCACATCTCGCAAATCCATACCGATGCACAACTGGTGGAAGAATATGCCCACTCGGCGCAGACGGGCTCGGGGCGCTTGACGGATATTTCCGGGCAGCTCAAAGGGTTGGTGGGGCGGTTCAAGTTCTAGTTGTAGAGCCTGAGACAGCCACCCCAAATGTGGGAGCGAGCCTGCTCGCGATGGCGGTGGCTCAGCTTGCATTGATGTTGAATGCACTGACGCTATCGCGAGCAGGCTCGCTCCCACACTTGCTGTGTCACCGAGTCATTGCGGCCCTGTTGTCACCGATGCGGTTTGCCCGCCAAACATGGCCTCGAAGCGCGGTTTGTTGGCTGCGTAGTACTCGGCGACCACCTTGTCTGCCGAACTGTCCCGCGCCGCCGCCATCAATCTCTCAAGGTCAGCTTGAGGAATATTGAAGTGAGTGAAGAAGCGGGCGACGTCGGGATACTCCGCGCTAAAACCTTTGCGGGCCACCGCGTGAATCTGCTCTGCGCCCCCAAAAATCTTCTTGGGATCATCCAGATAGCGCAGCGACCATTTGGAGAACATCCAATGCGGGCTCCAGGCGTTGACCAAAGACCATTTGTCACGCTTGAGGTTACGATCCAACTCACTCAACATCCCGGATTCGGACGAAGCAACCATTTTGTAGCCATCGAGTTTGTATAGCTCAATGGCTTTTTCTGTCAGCTTGTATTGGCCGTTGCCCACTTCTGAAGTGAGGATTTTGCCGCCGAGCTTTTCCCGCACATCTGGTTTGTTGAGATCCTCGATGCTGGCGATCTCACTGGCGGCAATGGAAGTTGGCACCGCCATACCGATCCGACCTTCATACAACACGCCAAGGTCTTCGAGCTTGTCGCTGTACTTGTCATAGAAGGCTTTGTGAGTGCTCGGCAGCCAGACCATCGGGATCAGGTCGATATTACCGTTAGCCAGCGCCTGGAACTGAATGCCGATATCGGCCAGCACCAGTTTGACCGGTTGCTTGAGGTGGTCTTGCAGGGCGGTGTTTGCCAGCTTTACAGCGATTTCCGTATCCGACCAATTCACCCATCCAATGCGCACAGGCGCAGGCTCCTCGGCATGGGCAAGCAAGCTGCAAAAAACCATACACAGGCCTGCAAGCCAGCCGCTAAAAGTCTTACTGGATAACGTAACCATAGTGCCTCTCCGCGTTCTGTGTGAGTTGTTGTTGGCAGGACAGCAGAAGCAATTACCTTCACTCATGAGCGCAAAAGCGCCCTCATCTTCAGGCGGTTTTGATCTCTACGTTCACGTTGGGGTCAATGGCGCCGTTCACTGCGGCAGACATTTTCAGTGCCTCTAGCCCTCTTGAGCCCAAGCCTGGGGTCCCTCACCCCGAGCAAGCCAAATCACCTCGCTGCGAGCCGATCTTAATCCTGGCATTTTGACGGCGCAAGAAAAATGTACACCACTGTCCGAATCATTGACACACATGAACATCCAACTTACCGTTATGTCAAAACCACGCCTGACGTTCTGCTCCGGAGCGCAACACCATGTCCAGCGACCCCTTGCTGCAGCCTTACAAGATCAAACACCTGACGCTCAGAAACCGGATCATGACCACCTCCCATGAGCCCGCTTACCCCGTCGACGGCATGCCGAAGGACCTGTACCGGGCGTATCACGTTGAACGGGCAAAGGCCGGCGTGGCGTTGACCATGACCGCAGGTTCCGCTGCCGTTTCCCGTGACAGCCCGCCGGTGTTCAACAACGTGCTGGCGTACAAGGATGAGGTGGTCAAATGGATGAAGGACCTGACCGACGAGTGCCATGAACATGGCGCCGCGGTGATGATTCAACTGACCCACCTGGGACGGCGTACACGCTGGGACAAGGCCGACTGGCTCCCGGTCGTATCGCCCTCTCATCGCCGCGAAGCGTCCCACCGGGCCTTTCCGAAGAAACTGGAAGACTGGGACATCGACCGGATCATCAAGGACTACGTGGATGCCGCCGAACGCATGAAGGCCGCAGGCCTTGATGGATTGGAGTTACAGGCGTACGGGCACCTCATGGATCAATTCTGGTCGCCGCTGACCAACGACCTCGACGGCCCCTACGGCGGCTCGCTGGAAAACCGCTTGCGCTTCACTTTTGATGTGCTGCGTGGCATACGCCAGCGCTGCGGCGAGGACTTTCTGCTGGGAGTGCGCTACACCGGCGATGAAAACCTGCCGGGGGGCTTCGGTGCCAGCGACGGCATTCAGATATCTCACATGCTCAAGGACAGTGGGCTGGTCGATTTTCTCAACGTCGTGCGCGGGCACATCGACACCGATGCCGGCCTCACCGACGTGATTCCAATCCAGGGCATGCGCAACTCGCCGCACCTGGATTTTGCCGGCGAGATCCGCTCGGCCACCGGTTTCCCGACGTTCCATGCGGCCAAGATCCCGGACGTGGCCACGGCACGGCACGCCATCGCCTCGGGCAAGGTGGACATGATCGGCATGACGCGGGCGCACATGACCGATCCACACATCGTGCGCAAAATTATCGAAAAACGCGAAGAAGACATCCGCCCCTGCGTCGGCGCCAACTACTGCCTGGACCGTATCTATCAGGGCGGCGCCGCGTATTGCATCCACAACGCCGCCACCGGGCGCGAAACCACCATGCCCCACGAGATCCCCAAGGCACCCACCAAGCGCAAGGTGGTGGTGATCGGTACCGGCCCGGCGGGCCTGGAGGCAGCGCGGGTCGCCGGCGAGCGCGGCCACGACGTCACGGTGTTCGAGGTGGCTGACCAACCCGGCGGCCAGATCCGCTTGACCGCGCAGAGCGAACGGCGTCGCGAGATGATCAGCATCATCGATTGGCGCATGGCGCAATGCGAACGCTTGGGCGTGAAGTTCCATTTCAACACTTGGGCCGAAGCCGAGACCGTCATCGCCGAGGAACCGGACGTGGTGATCGTCGCCACAGGCGGCTTGCCGCACACCGAGGTGCTCAAGCAGGGCAATGAACTGGTGGTGTCGACCTGGGACATCATTTCCGGCGACGTCAAGCCTGGCAAGAACGTGCTGATCTTCGACGACGCCGGCGACCACGCGGCGCTACAGGCGGCCGAGGTCATTGCCAACAGCGGTGCAAAACTGGAGATCGTCACGCCGGACCGGTCGTTTGCGCCGGAGGTGATGGCGATGAACCTGGTGCCTTACATGCGCAGCCTGCAGGACCTGAACGTCACCTTCACGGTCACCTATCGCGTCGACTCCGTAGAGACGCGCGACGGTCAGCTGGTGGCCAGCTTCGGCAGCGATTATGGCCAAGTGCACAAGCAGCGCGTGGTCGATCAGGTGGTGATCAACCACGGCACCCTGCCCCTGGACGATCTGTACTTCGACCTGCGCCCGCATTCGAGCAACAACGGTGCGGTTGAACAGCACGATCTGATCGCCGGGAAAACCCAAAATATCGTGACCAACCCCGAGGGTCGTTTCCAACTGTTCCGGATCGGCGACGCGGTGTCGGCACGTAATACCCACGCCGCTATCTACGATGCACTGCGGCTGGTGAAAGACGTCTGAAGGTCATGCCCCTGACCCCATGAGTCAGGGGCATTTTTGAGACTTAACATTGACTTTCACCCCGTGCGAGCCTGCTGGCGATAGCGGTGGTTCAGCTACATGGATGCCGGATGTGCTGTTGTCATCGCGAGCCGGCTCGCTCCCACAGGGGGTCTGTGTTGGACATGAATTTTAGATCGACTGAAGATTGAATGTGGGAGTGAGCCTGCTCGCGATACGGTGGTAACTGCTACCCCAGCAACCGATACACACACGAGCCCCGATCGCGCAGGGGCTGCGTTTTTCAGGTTTGAAGCCCCTGACGAGCAACCGCTGCACCTGCCTGCAACGCCCTGCCCACCTGCTCCTCGAAGTGCCCATCGATCATCGCTTGCAAGGCGGCAGCCGTCACCCCACGGTAGGCCACCAGGGCGTCGATCATGTGTTGGGCATCGTGACTGGCCAACAACTGGCTGCTGCTTACCACCACATTTTTCGCGGCGAGTTGAGCGATGTCGCAAGGAATGCCGGCAGCCATCGCCTGATTGGCCAGCGTCGTCATCAACAAAGCAGGGAAAGCCGGGCCCGTACCCGAGAGCGCCGAGAGGTAATCGATGAAGTCTTCTTGCTGCACCTCTGCCGCCGTGCCTACACACTCGAACAAGCGCTGCACGAGGCTTTTCGTCGTTGCCGCTACCTCTGCAAAGCAATACCAAGGCGTAAAGGACTGCCCGATCTCCACCGCCGCATTGGGCATCGCCCGCACCACTGCCGCAGCCGAGGTCTGTGCAGCAATTGTCTGTGCGCCAATCCCAGCCATCAGAGAAATAACGGTTTTACCCGTCGCGTTGATGTTCAGGCTGGCGAAATGCTCGGGGCGAACGGCGATGATCACGACGTCGCTGCGATCCACCAGGCCCTGGTTGTCCGCGACCAGGCAAGCACCTTGCTGAGCCAACGGGTGGTTTCCCGAACGATTGGAAATGACCAGGTTCGCCGCCGGCAACAGTCCCTTCGCCAACACCGCCTTGGCAATCGACCCGCCCAGCCAGCCGGTCCCGCCAATGATCCCCACGGTCTCATTGATCATCGGCGCTGCCTTCGAAAGTGTCGGTCAAGGGAACAAAGATCCCAGGCTCCTTTTCGGCATAGCCGAACTTCCCATAGAAGCGATCCAGCTCGCGCTGCTTGGGGACTTTGCCGGTGAAAATACTCACGTAATGCGGAATGCGCTGGAAGCGCACAGTAATCAGCTCACTCGTATTCATGGTGATATAGCCGATCTGCGTCAGATAAATCGTTCGGGCCCGGGTATCAGCGCCTTGGCTGTCATAACCGAAGCGCTTGAACATGCTCGCCAGAGCATTCATCCGCTGCTCGTCTACGGCAGCGACCTCTTGGGCCACTTCAGCGGACTGTAGCGCCCAACTGCGCACGGCAAACTCGAACTGCGAGTCGAACAACTGCGGGTTGAGCCAGCACTCGAACACATTCAGGATCGCCTCGGAAATGCTTTCGGCATAACTTTCGCTTTGCCTGATCAAGCCCCCGGTATTGGTCTCCCGCCACCGAGACAACAAAGCCGCCAGCAACTGCTCGCGGTCCTCGAAGAACCAGTAGAAGCTGGTGCGTGACAAGCCCAGGCGCTTGGCCAGCGGCATGACCCGAACAGCATCGATGCCCGACTCCTTCAGAGCCTCGTAGGCCGCTTCCAGCCACCCCTCCGGCGACCCCCGCCAGCCTGCGTCTTGAGCCTTGCCACGTGCTTTCCCTACTTGGGACATCGTGCCTACCTTATTCAAATCATACGTAAAGAGAATGTACTCGGATGAACCCTGAATGTACACGTGAGTACATTTGATTGACTTTCTTCTACTCCGCCTTTGAGAGCGAGCGGCATTAGTGACGCCCCCACAGGCTGTTTACTTAGTATGCCTGGCCCGCTGCGCCGAAGACCTTCGCAGCCGGGAACATGCCCATCGCTCGCTCACCGAGATCGCCTACGCCTGGGGCTATGGCAGCAGTTCCCACTTCAGCCGGCACTTCAAGTCGACGTTCGGCATGTCGCCTCGACTGTTCCGGGAAACCGCGAGCGACAGCCGGGTGAAATCGACGGCGGCCTAAGTAGGCTTCTGCGCTCTAAAGCCTCCAGAAGAAAGGGGGAATGAAACCGCTGCCAACCAGGGCACCAAGGTTGACCGTTGGTCGAGAGCAAAATAGGGTAACAGGCCGTTCCCGACATCCTGACCTAGTATCAATCCAGGTTCGGCTGGACAACGCAGGAGATCGACATGTCCGCCTCCGAATCCAGCCTCCTCCAGAGCTGGCAGCACAACGCCCAATCCTGGATCGAAGCGATCCGCACCGGCACCCTCGAGAGCCGCGTCAACGTCACCGACCAAGCCATCCTGTTGGCGGTACTGAGCCGTCAACCCGAGCGTGTGCTCGATCTGGGTTGTGGCGAGGGCTGGTTGTTACGAGCCTTGGTCGAACGAGGCATCGAAGCGGTCGGTGTGGACGGCAATGCAACGCTGGTCGAGGCCGCGCGAGCCGCAGGCTCTTCGCCGGTGCATCTGGCAAGCTACGAGGCGCTGGCGCAGGCGACGGTGGACATCGGCTGCAACTACGACCTGATCTGCGCCAACTTCGCCCTGCTGCACCAGGACATCATCCCGCTGCTCAGCGCCATGAACGCCCTGCTCGCCCCCGGCGGCACCCTAGTGATCCAGACACTGCATCCGTGGGCCGCAGCGGCGGGCAACTATCAGGACGGTTGGCGAGAAGAAACCTTCGCCGGCTTCCAGGGGCAATGGCAGCCCATGCCCTGGTACTTTCGTACCTTGTCCAGTTGGCTCAATGCACTGGATATGGCCGGCTATCGACTGGCCGGCCTGCAGGAGCCGCAGCACCCGCAAAGCTCGGCTCCGCAGTCGTTGCTACTGCTGGCCGAGCCGCAAGGTTGAACGCCGCAGCGAACATGCTCTTCAGGGGCGCTCAACGCCTCTGAATGTCGGCTCAATTCCAGCCGCCCCCCATTACCTTGTACAGCGTCACACGGTTGCTCTGTTCGGTCAGGCGCAGACTGATCAGGTCCTGCTGCGCGCTGTACAGCGAGCGCTGGGCATCCAGGGCTTCGAGATAGCTCTGGGATCCACCTCGGTATAAGGCGTCGGACAGTTCGAAGCTCTTGCGGCTGGCGTCGGTCAACGCCTGCTGGGCCTCGATGCGTCGGTCCAGGGTGCTGCGCACCGCCAGGGCATCGGCCACTTCTTTGAACGCGCTTTGCAACGTCTGCTGGTAGGTCTGCACCTGAATCTCACGCTCGGTCTTGGCGGCATCCAGCGTTGCACGGTTGCTGCCACCGTCGAAGATCGGCAGGCTGACGCTCGGAGCAAACGACCAGGCGCCACTGCCGGACTTGAACAGGCTGGACAAGGCCGAACTGGAAGAACCGGCACTGGCCGTCAGGCTGATGCTCGGGAAGAACGCCGCACGGGCTGCGCCGATGTCGATATTGGCCGACTTGAGGGTGTGTTCGGCGGCCAATACATCCGGACGCCGTTGCAGCAGGCTGGAAGGCAGCTCGGCCGGTACCTGGACCAGCGCCGCAGCCGATTCCAGGGTCGAGCCCGGCAGCAGTTCTTCGGGTACATCACTGCCCACCAGCAAACGCAGGGCATTGCGGTCCTGGAGAGTCTGGCTTTCATACTCCGCCACGTCAGCTCGGGCCGACTCCACGGTGGTTTGCGCCTGGGCCACGGACAGACCGGAGGAGCCACCCAGTGCGTGGCTGCGACGGGTCAACTCATAGGTCGCCTGCTGGCTGCGCAAGGTCTCCTGGGCCAATTGCAAACGCTCGTTGTCCGCCGCCAGGGTCAACCAGGCCGTGGCAACTTCGGCCACCAGGCTGATCTGCGTGCTGCGCCGGGTTTCGGTCAGGGCCAGATAGTCTTCCAGCGCCTCGTCCTGGAGATTTTGCATGCGCCCGAATACGTCCAGCTCATAGCTGCTCAGCCCCAGCTGCGCGCTGTAGTCATGGCTGGTGGTCGCCGAGCCGCTGTTGGACAATGAGCCGGGCGTACGACTGTGGGTGCCGCTGACGCTGGCATCGACCGACGGCAAAGACTCTGCGCGCTGGATGCGGTATTGGGCCTGGGCCTTTTCGACGTTCAGTGCGGCCAGGCGCAGGTCGCGGTTGTTGGTCAGGGCCAGGGATTGCAGGCGCGCCAGACGGCTGTCAGTGAAAAAGTGTTGCCATTGAATATCGGCGGCCACCTCTCCCTTGGGCGTACCGGTGCCGGGCAGCCATTGTTCGGAGACCGGTGCCTCGGGACGTTCATAAAGTGGTGCCAGATTGATGCAGCCACCGAGCAGTGAAAGTAAGGCCAGCAATGGCCAGCGGAACTTGATCATTCGTCACCTGCCTGGGTGGTTGGAACAGCAGTCGAAACCGTGGAGACGCGGGAAAAACGCCGACGAATCTGCACGAAGAACAAGGGTACGAAGAAGATCCCCAGCACCGTCGCGGTGAACATGCCGCCCAGCACGCCGGTACCGATTGCCTGGCGTCCGGCGGAACCGGCGCCGCTACTCAGGGCCAGAGGCAATACACCAAACATGAAGGCCAGGGACGTCATGAGAATCGGCCGCAGGCGTTGGCGCACGGCGATCAGCGTCGCCTCTCGCAAGCTGTTGCCCTGCTCTTGCAGGTGCTTGGCGAACTCGACGATCAGAATCGCGTTCTTGGCCGCCAACCCCACGGTGGTCAATAGCCCTACCTGGAAGTACACGTCGTTGCTCAAACCACTGACACGGGTGGCCAGCACCGCGCCCACCACCCCCAGCGGCACCACCAGCATCACCGAGAAAGGCACTGACCAGCTCTCATAGAGTGCAGCGAGGCAGAGGAAGACGAACAGCACCGATATCGCGTACAGCAACGGCGCCTGCGAACCGGAAAGGCGCAACTGATAGGACTGCCCGGTCCACTCATAGCCGATGCCCTCAGGTAACTGTTTGACGATAGCTTCCACCGCATCCATGGCGTCCCCGGTACTGACCCCGGGTGCCGGGTCGCCAACCACTTCCAGCGAAGCGTTGCCGTTGTAGCGCTCCAACAACGGTGACCCGTAGCTCCACGAACTGCTGGCGAATGAGGAAAAAGGCACCATCTCGTCGTTGCTGTTGCGCACGAACCAATGTTCCAGGTCGGCCTCCTGCATCCGCGATGCGGCCTCGCCCTGGACGTAGACCTTCTTCACCCGGCCCTGATTGAGGAAGTCATTGACATAGGTGCCCCCCAGGGCCGTGGACAAGGTGGTGTTGATGTCACTGGTGCTCAGGCTCAAGGCCCCGGCCTTGCGATCATCTATGCTGACCTTGAGCTGCGGGGTGTCGTCCAGGCCGTTGCTGCGTACTCCCAGCAAACGCGCGTCTTTGTTCGCCAGCTCGATGAATTGCTCCCGCGCGGCGACCAGAGCGTCATGCCCCAGTCCACCGAGGTCCTTGAGTTGCAGGTCGAAGCCGGATGTCTGCCCCAGCCCGCGCACGGCCGGCGGTTGCATGACGAACACATTGGCATCACCAATGCTCGACAGCGCCATGGTTGCGCGCTGAGCGATGGACGCGGCATCCTGCCCTGCCCCTGTGCGCTCGCTCCAGTCCTTGAGCCGGATAAACGCGCGGGCGCTGTTCTGGCTGTTGCCGTTCATGCCCAGGCCGGAAATGCTGATCAGCGCTTCGACTTCCGGTTGTTCGAGCAGGTAGCTTTCGAATTGCTTGACCACCGCTTGGGTGCGGCTGTCCGTGGCTCCCACCGGCAATTGCACCTGAGCCATGAGAATGCCCTGGTCTTCATCAGGCAAGAATGACGTGGGCAGGCTCAGATAACCGACCGCCATCACCAGCACCACCAGCGCATACACCAGCCAACTGACGCGGCCACGCTGCAAAATAGCGTCCACCCGGCCTTTATAGGCCTGGGCAGCGCGCTCGAACGTACGGTTGAACCAGCCGAAGAATCCGCCTTGAGCGCCATGTCCCTTGCCATCGGACGGCTTGAGCAGGGTCGCGCACAATGCCGGCGTCAGCGTCATCGCTACCAGCACCGAGAGCACCATGGCCGAGACGATGGTGACCGAAAACTGCCGGTAGATGATCCCGGTGGAGCCGCCGAAAAACGCCATGGGAATGAATACCGCACTGAGGACCAGGGTGATGCCGATCAGAGCGCTGGTGATTTCATCCATCGACTCGCGCGTGGCGTCCAGGGCCGACAGCCCGCGCTCAGCCATTACCCGCTCGACGTTCTCTACCACCACAATCGCGTCATCCACCAACAGGCCGATGGCCAGGACCATGGCGAACATGGTCAGGGTGTTGATTGAATAGCCGAACAGGGCCAGCACACCGAACGTACCCAGCAGCACCACCGGTACGGTGATCGCCGGGATCAGCGTGGCCCGCAGGTTCTGCAAGAAAAGGAACATGATCAGCACGACCAGGACAATGGCCTCGCCCAAGGACTTGACCACCTCTTCGATGGACAGGCTGACAAAGGGCGTGGTGTCGTAGGCGATAACGTTCTTAAGCTGCATTTCCGTGGGATAGAACGGCTCCAGCTCCTGAAGCTTGGCCTTCACCGCCTCGCCCACATTCAGGGCGTTGGCCCCGGCGGCGAGCTGCACACCCATGGCAGCAGCGGGTTTACCGTTAAGGGCGGAGGTTACGTCGTAGCTTTCACTGCCCAACTCAACCCGTGCCACATCCCCAAGCAATACCACCGCACCGTCACTGGTGGACTTGACCACGACATTGCGAAACTCTTCAACGGTTTGCAGCTTGCTGCGGGCGCTGATGGTGGCGTTCAACTGCTGGCCCTTCACCGCCGGCATGGCGCCGAGCTGACCGGCGGAGACCTCAGTGTTCTGCGCTTCCAGGGCAGAGCTGATGTCCGACGGCATCAGCGCGTATTTTTGCAACAGCGCCGGATCCAGCCAGATGCGCATGGCATAGCCCGAGCCCAATGTCTGCACATCGCCGACGCCGTCAATACGGCTGATGGAATCGAGCAAGGTGCTGGAAATGTAGTCGCCAATCTGGGTGCCGGTGACGCTCGGATTGTCGGACGCCAGAGCGGCAATCATCAGGAAGTCCGAGCCGCCCTTGGTCACGGTCAGGCCCTCGCTTTGCACCGACTGCGGCAGCCTCGACTCGGCCTGTTGCAGCTTGTTCTGCACCTGCATCTGCGCCACGTCCGGGTTCGTGCCGGCGGTGAACGTCAGGCTGATGCTGGCACTGCCGTCCGAACTGCTGGAGGCCGACATATAGGTCAGGTTATCCAGGCCTTTCATCTGTTGTTCGATGACCTGGGTCACCGAGTCTTCCACGGTCTTGGCCGAGGCGCCGGTGTAGGTGGCGGAGATACGCACTGTCGGTGGCGCGATGTCCGGGTACTGCTCCAGGGGCAACTGACTGATGGACAAAGCGCCCGCAAGCATGATGACGATGGCAATAACCCAGGCAAAAATCGGCCGATCGATGAAAAAACGCGCCATGCTCAGCCCTCCTGCGCAATGGCGACTGGCGCCGATTTCAGCGTGCGACTGCGCGTGCCAGGGCTCTGCGCTACGACTGCTTCACCAACCCGTACTTTCTGCCCGCCCTCGACAATCACCTGGTCACCGGCATTGAGGCCGGTCTTGACCCACCACTGGTTGCCCACGGCACGGTCGATGGTCAAGACGCGCTGCTCGACCTTGCCATTGACCACCAACAAGACCGTGGTCACCCCGCTGGCGCTGCGGGTTACGGCCTGTTGCGGAATCAAAATCGCTTGGTCGTCGCGAGCCTGCTCCAGCACCGCCCGCACGTACATGCCCGGTAGCAACAGCCGGTCCGGGTTGGCGATTTGCGCCCGCAAAGTCACCGTCCCAGTGCCCTCGTTCACACTCACGCCGCTGAACTTCAAGCGACCTTCATGGGCATAGGTGCTGCCGTCATCAAGCTTGAGGCTGATTCGCGCCTCGCCTTCGCCGTTGCTTTGCAGCACACCGCTGGCCAGGTCGCGCTTGAGGCGCAACAACTCGGTGGTCGACTGGGTGACGTCAACGTAGAGCGGGTCCAGTTGCTGCACCGTGGTTAACGCGCTCTCTTGATTGGCGACCACCAGCGCGCCCGGCGTGACCGTTGAGGTTTCTATGCGCCCACTAACAGGAGAACTGATACGGGTGTACGCCAGGTTGATCCGCGCAGTCTCCACGCCGGCCTGGGCCACTTGCAGTTCGGCTTCGGCGGTCAGCAGGCTGGCCTGAGCGTCCTCGTTGTCTTGCTGGCTAATGGCATCGATCTTGGCCAACTGTGCGTCACGCTTGGCCGTGGCCTGGGCCGACTTCAAGGTGGCACGGGCCTTGGCGAGGTTCGCCTGTGCCTCGGCCAAAGCGGCCTTGTAAGAGGAAGCATCCAGTTGGTACAGCACCTGTCCGGCCTTGACCTCGGCTCCTTCGACAAACAGTCGTTGCTGGACGATACCACCGACCTGCGGGCGAATCTCGGCGACCATGAACGCCTGGGTGCGCCCGGCCAGTTCTGTGGTCAGCGCCTGGCTTTGCGGCTGCACAGTGATCACGGACACCTTGGGCGGTTCGACAACCGGTGCCGATTCACCGGAGCAACCGCCCAACAGAAACAGAACGATCAGGAACACCAGCACGGCGCTGGTCACCAGGGATTTGGCGAATAATTTGGTCGACATAAATGCCTCTGCAAGACGGATGGTTCAAGCCAGGCGCCATACTGCGAGGCAAATGTGCAGGAAAATTGAAGATTGCCCGCCGCCCTTGAATCTTCCTCACACCAGGGCCTAAATGGACGGGCCATTCACCGACCTGCCCGAGCCCATGAAACTGAGCATCTCCACCAAGCTGTTTATCGCAGTGCTGGCCAGCGTACTGTTCGTCATCCTGAGCATGGGGGTGGCCAACGGCTGGAGCTTTGGCAAAGGCTTTCTCGACTATCTCAACGAACAGGCCCTGTTGCGCATGTCGCCGGTGCTGCCGCGTCTGGCCAACGCCTACGAGCGCGAGGGCGACTGGGAGTTTCTGCGCAACCAACCGGATCGCTGGTTCGAACTACTGCGCCCCGAACCTGGGGAAAACGACAGCGACCCGCAACGGCCCCCCATGCCCATGTCCGACCTGACCGGTGCGGTGTTTCGCATTGCCCTGCTGGACGTGCAAAAGCAATTGGTCATGGGCTACTCGGCAATTGCCGACGACGCCTTGATGCGCCCGGTCCAGGTCGCTGGGAAAACCGTTGGCTGGCTGGCGGTGACGCCGTTTCAGAACGTGACCGAAGCCGGAGGCGAACGCTTTCGTCTGTATCTGATACGCACCAGCCTGGCCGTAGGGGTGTTCTCTTTGCTGTTGGCGATGCTGATCGCCTGGTGGATCGCCCGCACCCTGCTTGATCCGGTCAAGCGCGTGGCCGCTGCTACGCATCGCCTGGCCGCCGGTGAATACAGCAACCGAGTCACTGTGTCTTCCAATGACGAAGTCGGTCAGTTGGCCCGGGACTTCAATCAATTGGCGTATACCCTGGAGCGCAATGAAAAAATGCGTCGGGAGTTCATGGCCGATGTCTCCCATGAGCTGCGAACCCCCCTGTCGGTACTGCGCGGCGAACTGGAAGCCATCGAGGACGGCGTGCGCACACTTGATCAGTCTTCGATGAAATCGCTGCAAGGCGAAGTCGGCATGCTCAGCAAACTGGTGGACGATCTGTATGAACTGTCCCTGGCAGATGTGGGCGCGTTGACTTACCGCAAGAGAAAATGCGATCTCAACGAGCTGCTGGACGGTTGCGTGGCGATGTTCCAGGAGCGCTGCAATGCCCGGCACCTGGGTTTGGAGCTGGAGCTGCCGACAACGCCGCTACAGGTTGAAGCCGACCCCAAACGCCTGCAGCAACTGTTCGGCAATCTGCTGGAAAACGCGCTGCGCTATACCGATGAAGGCGGTGTCCTGCGCATTTGTGCCGCCAGCGAGGACGACGTCGTGCGCGTCGATTTTCTCGACTCCGGCCCCGGGGTCGATGCGGATCAATTGCCGCGGCTGTTCGAGCGTTTCTACCGCGGCGAATCCTCACGCAATCGCGCCAGTGGTGGCGCCGGCCTGGGGCTGGCCATCTGTCACAGTATCGCCCTGGCCCACGGTGGCAGCCTCAGTGCCGAACACTCGCCCCTGGGCGGCCTTTGGCTGACCCTGCGCCTGCCACGGAACGCCTGAACCATGGTCAACGACAGTCCGATCCTCATCGTCGAAGACGAACCCAAACTGGCCGCGTTGATACGCGACTACCTGATCGCCGCCGGCTACACGACCCAGTGCCTGGACAACGGGCTTGAGGTGGTACCGGCGGTACGTGCCAACGAGCCGCGATTGATCCTGCTCGACTTGATGTTGCCAGGACGCGACGGTTTGCAAGTGTGCAAGGACCTGCGCAGTTTCAGCGCCGTGCCGATCATCATGATCACCGCTCGCGTCGAGGAGGTAGACCGTTTGCTCGGGCTGGACCTGGGGGCCGATGACTACATCTGCAAACCCTTCAGCCCCCGCGAAGTGGTGGCCAGGGTCAAGGCCATCCTGCGGCGCAGCCCACAACTTCTTACCTCTGCGCCGCCGCGTCTGCTGATTGACGAAGAACAGTACCTGGCGTCTCTCGACGGTATTGCGCTGGACCTGACGCCTTTGGAGCTACGTCTGCTCAGCACCCTCGCCCGCGCGCCGGGGCGGGTCTTTTCCCGCGATCAATTGCTGAACAGAATCTACTCCGATCACCGGGTGGTCACCGATCGCACCGTCGACAGCCACATCCGTAATCTGCGACGCAAACTCGAGCAGGCATGCCCAGGTGAACAGCCGATCGAATCGTTGTATGGAGTGGGTTATCGGTTTCAGCTTGCCGACGCCTGAGGGTCTTTTCGCGCTGATGCTGGCTGCGACAGCGTCAGCGCGAGCCGGCTCGCGATGGACGGTAGTTCAACGCCGTAGATGCACCTGGCAGTCGAGCCTACTGATCCGCCGAATAGATGACGGTTTGCGCACTGTCGTCCATGGCAGGCCGACGGGTGAAGTAGGTGTCGCCTTCATCTGTCTGGATCTCGTAGTCGGCCTTGCTGGCGACTCGGGCCGAGGCATCGGTGTGCTTGATGATTTTCAGCACTCGCTGGAACTTCACGCTTTGAGTGCCGTTCTGGGCGGGGCCGGTGAGCACATTGACCTTCTGAAACCAGCCTGCATGCTTTTTGTTCGACACCAGAGTACCGCTCAACGCTTCAAAACGTTCCAGACGGGTGAATCCCCAGAGTGTCTGCTCCTCGACCACTTTGCCCGGGGTGGCGGAGCCCGTGAAGACAAACAGGTTAAGGCTCGGATTGTCTTCACAGAAGAAATCGTAGGGCACCAGACCGTCGACCATTCTCTTGCCGGGAACGAAGCCCTTCTTATGGACCAGAAACATGAGCACCTCCACGCTGAAACATCAGCAAACGCTGAGTAAGTTTGAGCGCAAAGTCTACTGAGACGGGGCGTACAGAGCCGTCAAGCCAATGTAATATCGTGTAAAGGTCATGCCCGATGGGGCAAGCTGATCTCCATAGTCAGGCCACCCGTTGGCGCGTTGTGCGCCATGATCGTGCCGCCGTGGATTTCCACAGCCCTTGAAGCGATTGCCAAGCCCAATCCGAAACCGACACTGCTGTCGTTCAGGCCGCGCTCGAACGGATGGAAAATCTCCTGCAAGCGCTCGTCTTCAACACCCGGTCCCTGATCACTGATCTGCACCGTCAGGCAGTCTGCCTCAGGGGTGGCCTGAGCCACGACCACCACCGTGGTGGCCGGCCGGGTGTAACGCACCGCGTTTCGAATGACGTTCTCGAAACAGCGATACAACAGCTCGCCGCTGGCCCGACTGACAAATGCCGGGCACGCCTGCAAGCTGACCTGGCAGCCTTTCATCTGCGCCTCGAACTGAGCATCCTCGACGATCACCGACAACAACTCGACGATATCGATTGGCTCGCGTTCGATACTCTCAGGCCGCCCCTGCAGACGCGCCAGGGTCAACAACGCCTCGATCAGCGTGTCCATGCGCACCGACTCACGGTCGATGCGCCCCACCATCTCCAGACGAGCCGGATCTTGCTGCAGCAATCCGATGGCTGCCTGCATGCGCGTCAACGGCGAGCGCAGTTCATGAGAGATGTCGTGCAACAGGTGCTGTTGGGCCTCCACCAGCAGTTTCAGCTGATTGGCCATTCGATCGCAGTCCTCGGCCAGATCAACGATTTCATCCCGGCGCGCGCCCATCATCGGCTTGACCCGGGTTTCGAAGTGCCCTTGGGCCACGTCGCCCATGGCCCGCCGAAGATAAACCAACGGCCATGCCAGGTAGAACGCCATATATCCACTGAACAGTGCGCTCATGACCGTGCCAATGATCAACGGAGTCCAAGGGCTCGGCCCTTTGTCGCGCTCTTGAGCCAGGGGATGAGTAGACTTGAGCAACAGCGCGGCGCCGTCCTTGCCAATGACCGATCGCGTGTAGGCCGGTTGCGCAACCGGCGCCCCGGCCAGCAGTTGACCGGCACTGTCATACACACCAACGGCCTGGTCATCAGGACGCTCCCACACCGCCAGCAATTGCCGGCCCGACTCAACGCCGAACTGGCGCAAGAGCTGCTCTTCAGTGGCCAGAATGGTTTCCAGATGAGGATCTCCGGGCCTGGAACTGCCCATCACCAGCAAGCCCAAGCCGACCAGAAACGTCAGGCTGGTGGAGAGCCAAAATGCCAGGAACAGTTTCCAGAACAGCCGGCTGGGCTTCATTGTTCGGCGATCATCAGGTAACCCAGGCCACGCACGCTCTGGATCCAGGCCTTCGCGTCGGGCCGCGGCCCGAGTTTGTGGCGGATACTGCTGATGTGCACGTCGATACGCCGGTCGTAGCGGGTCAAGGGGCAGCCCAAGGCATTGAGGGACAGGTCCTGTTTGCTCACCACCTGCCCGGCACAACGGGCCAGCTCTTCGAGCAGGCTGAACTCGGTGCTGGTCACCGCCAGCTCGCGTCCATGCCATTGGGCCTGACGTTTGCCAGGCCACAGGACCAGCGGGCCGGTCCGGATCACTTCGCTGGTGGGCTGATCCGTCGGCTGCACCCGGCGCATGATGGCCCGTAGACGCGCCACCAACTCTCCCGGTGAGCTGGGCTTGGGCACATAGTCATCGGCACCCAGTTCCAGGCCGGTGATCTTGTCGATGTTGTCGCCTCGGGCCGTCAGCAACACCACCGGCACCTGGTTCACCGCCCGAATGCGCCTGAGTACCTCGATACCCGATAACCCCGGCAGCATCACGTCCAGCACCACGATGCTATAGCGACCGGATAGCGCCTGGACTTCGCCCTCCTCGCCGCTGTGCACGGCCGTCGCCTCAAAGCCTTCACGCTCAAGGTATTGGCTGAGCATTCCAGTCAGCTCCTGGTCATCGTCGACAAGCAATACGCGGATCATGGGACGCTCTTGAGTGGGAGGCGGTGCATTATCGCCATTGCATGGCACAGCGTCATCGCCACAGACCAACCTTTACCTAACTTGACACTGGGTTAACCGCACCAAACGCACCGAACTTTTATCCTGCACTTCCACCAGCCTGCTCGCTGCGCGGTGACTTGTCTTGCTTTGAGATATCCGCGCCCGCCTACGCTGCTTGTCGATGTGTCCTGGAAAAGATCTTGATGAATTTTTCGCGCCTGCTCTGCTCGGCTGCACTGCTGCTCAATGCCACATTTGCACACGCTCAAGGCTTCAAAATTTCCGACATCCGTATCAACGGCCTTCAGCGCGTTTCCGCCGGCAGCGTGTTCGGTGCCTTGCCATTGAACGTGGGTGATCAAGCGGATGAGCGGCGTCTGGTGGAGTCCACTCGCGCGTTGTTCAAGACCGGGTTCTTCCAGGATATCCAACTGGGGCACGACGCCGATGTCCTGGTGATTACGGTAGTCGAGCGTCCATCGGTTGCCAGTATCGAGATCGAAGGCAACCAGGCGATCTCCACTGAAGACCTGATGAAGGGCCTCAAACAATCCGGCCTGGCCGAAGGCGAGATCTTCCAGCGCGCCACCCTCGAAGGTGTTCGTAACGAGCTGCAACGCCAGTACGTTGCCCAGGGCCGTTACTCGGCCACCGTCGACACCGAAGTGGTGCCGCAGCCGCGCAACCGTGTAGGCCTGAAGGTCAACATCAATGAAGGCACCGTGGCGGCGATCCAGCACATCAACGTGGTGGGCAACACCGTTTTCCCTGATGAAGACCTGATCGACCTGTTCGAACTCAAGACCACCAACTGGCTGTCATTCTTCAAGAACGACGACAAGTACGCCCGTGAAAAGCTCTCCGGTGACCTGGAACGTCTGCGTTCCTACTACCTGGACCGCGGCTACATCAACATGGACATCGCTTCGACCCAGGTGTCCATCACTCCGGACAAGAAGCACGTCTACATCACCGTCAACGTCAACGAAGGCGACAAGTACACCGTTCGTGACGTCAAGCTCAGCGGCGACCTGAAGGTGCCTGAAGACCAGGTCACCTCTCTGCTGCTGGTGCAGAAGGGCCAGGTGTTCTCGCGCAAGCTGATGACCACCACTTCCGAGCTGATCACCCGTCGTCTGGGCAACGAGGGCTACACCTTCGCCAACGTCAACGGCGTGCCGCAACCGCACGATGAAGACCATACCGTCGACATCACCTTCGCCGTGGATCCGGGCAAGCGCGCCTACGTCAACCGCATCAACTTCCGTGGCAACACCAAGTCCGAAGACGAGGTGCTGCGCCGTGAAATGCGCCAGATGGAAGGTGGCTGGGCGTCGACCTACCTGATCGACCAGTCCAAGACCCGTCTGGAGCGCCTGGGCTTCTTCAAGGAAGTCAACGTCGAGACGCCGGCAGTACCGGGCGTCGATGACCAGATCGATGTGAACTACAGCGTCGAAGAGCAGGCGTCCGGCTCGATCACCGCCAGCGTCGGTTTCTCCCAGAGCGCCGGTTTGATCCTCGGCGGTTCGATCACCCAAAACAACTTCCTCGGCAGCGGCAACTACGCCAGCCTCGGCCTGACCCGTTCCTCTTACCAAAGCAAGTACAACATCGGCTTTACCGATCCCTATTTCACGCCGGACGGCGTGAGCCTGGGTTACAACGCGTTCTACAACGCCACCGACTATAACGAGTATTACGACGACGATTACTCGTACTACTCCATCAATAGCTTTGGTGCCGGGACCACCGTGGGTTATCCGATCAATGAAACCTCACGGCTGAGCTTCGGCGTGACCGTGCAACATGACAGCATTGACGCCGGCACCTACAGTTCTGATGAGATCTACGACTTTATCCAACGTGAAGGCAGCGCGTTCACCAACCTCAAGGCCAATCTCGGCTGGTCGGAATCGACCCTGAACCGTGCCGTGATGGCGACCCGCGGTCATTCGCAAAACCTCAACCTGATGATGACCGTGCCGGGCAGCGACCTGAATTTCTACAAGCTCGATTACACCGGGCAAACCTTCCTGCCGGTCACCGACACCACTTCCCTGCGGTTCCATACCAAGCTCGGCTACGGCAACAGCTACGGCTCGACCGACGGCCTGCCGTTCTACGAGAACTATACGGCCGGCGGCGAGGGTTCGGTCCGCGGCTTCGAAAGCGGCACCCTCGGTCCCCACAGCACCCCGGCCACCGGTAACTATGCCAGTGAAGGACAGCAGTATTATTCCGACCGCGACACCGAATCACTGGGCGGCAACATCCTCATCACCGGCGGCGTGGAATATCTGTTTCCGATGCCCTTCATCAAAGACAACAAATCGGTGCGCACGTCGGTGTTCTGGGACGTTGGCAGCGTGTACTCCAACAAGTGCTACTTGAGCACCACCCAGGGCTGCGACGGAGTCGACCTTGACCAGATGGCCAGCTCCGTCGGGCTTGGAGTGACTTGGTACAGTCCGTTGGGTCCGTTGAGTTTCAACCTGGCCTTTCCGGTGCGCACACCTGAAAACGCGGACACACAGGTGTTCCAGTTCTCCATGGGGCAGACTTTCTAAGTTTGTGGCTCGTCCCGCTCCACCAGGCACGCCACTCATCAATAAACCTCAACAACACAAAAAAACTGCCGATACCCAAGGTAAGACCCCAGTGACTGGGTTTCAGGATTGAACGGCGGATCAGGTAATGACAGAGATTTATCTGCTGATAGCACACGGCACGGATCAGGGCGAAGCGTACGTCCTGGGTTGGTTCGATGACAGGACCAAAGCCAGGGAAGTGGCCGAGCAGAAAGAATGGGAAGCCTACCGGGCGAGCCTGAAGGCGGAGCATCCATGGTCAACCCACAAACCCCTGGCGCCGGACCAGACCGACTATCGACGCTACTGGATCAAGACCGTTTCGAAGTTTGATCAGGTGCCTGTTCCGAGGTCTTGGGCGGTTCATTGATCACTGCGGGTGAAATTCAACGAAACGAGCGTTGTCGAGGGTGGTCTAGAAAATTAAGCCCATCCGATGAGAGCATCATTATGTTGAAATTTCTTGGCGGCACCGTAGGTATCATTTTCATAATCGGCCTGATCGTGGTCATCGCCCTGTTCAAGCTGGTCTTCTGACGGCGACAGTGTCGACCACAGGCCTGGGAACGCCGTTTCTCAAGGCGTGAAAAAAGCCCAATCTTTGCAGATTGGGCTGAACCGCTCCGGGAATTCGCTAACGGGCAAATGCATAATAGCTCTTTGCCATTTATTTCACCCACCCCGCTTTCAATCGGGTGGTGTATTCACTACATTGAGTGCAACTCTGCTCTGTTGACACGGACTGTCATGACTACCCTATCCTCGATCACTTCCGCCACTCCCCTCCAGACTCGCTCCGCTGTCGCGGCATCGCCTGCAACAGCGATAGACAGTGCTGATGCCTTCCCGGCTCGACCGTCGGCAATCGTCAGCCTGGGCAGCCCGGTGGTCGATGTTGAATCACAGACCTATACCCGCCTCGGGCAACTGCCTGGCCAGGAGAATGTTCGTGTTTGGGAAAAGGAAGGTCAGGACGCTATCACCAACATCATGGGAACCAACCCCAGATCGCTGTCGATAGCCAACCGCTTTCACCGCCTGGGTGCGGTCTTGGTGGAGCAGTTCGCCAAGAATGGTTCGAGCATTTCCCAGTCAGTGCTCCATACCACCACGGACAGGGCTTACGACGTCGCCGGGATAAAATCCGAACAGACGCTACTGCACAATAAAGCCGACAACCTGATCAGTCTCAGCATCAAGACCGCCAGCGGCAAGACGGTCACCTTCAGCCTGACAAGCCAGGACGATGGTCTTGGCGTCCAGGCTACCGTGAATGGTGGCCCGCTGAGCGAGGAGGAACTCAAGGCGATTGGCGCTCTGAGCAGTGCCTTTCAGGCGGCTGTCGACGGGTTGACGGCCGAGCCGCCCAAGCTCGACCTGGGCAAGCTGACGCAGTTTGACTCCAGCGTATTGGCATCCATTGACCTGAACGCCAAGCTTAAGGGCGTGGACGGTGAAGATCTGACCCTCGCCTTTAGCGCCGACAACCAACGCCGCACCACGCAAATGAGCGGTCCGGAAGGCAAACTGAACCTGAGCGTTGACCTGAAGAACAGCGCAATCCTGGGCGATGCCAAGCAACAGGCCAACGCACTGAACAGCTACCTTGCCCAGTTTGACCGAGTGCAGGAGCGTGGCAACGCCAAGGCGGCCCTGATGGAGATGTTCAAGGATGCGTTCAGCGCCATGAACAGCCACTACCCAGAGGGCATTACCCTACCTGACCGATTGACCCGTAATGCGGCGGACAAAGGCCTATTGACCGGACTGGCAGACTTCGAGGCGTCCATCACTCAGACTAACAAGGCGTCCAACCCGATGCACCTGTCTGAACTCGATAGCTTTGCCTATACCCTTTCGCAAAAGACTGTCGTCGCAGGCTCCATCATGCGTGACCGCAAGATCGATCAATCCCAGCAATCGAGTCTATCGGCCAGCTTTCACAAAAGCCTGAAGGGCGGGAAAGCACCTGCGCTGGGCAAAGATTACGAATCGCAGAACTATCTCTACGTACAAGTGAATGACAAGGCCAGCAGCTCGGCCAGCCTCGCCTACATGGATGGCCGACTGACCAAAGCCTCCGTCACGCAACACGCCAGCCAGGACACACGGACACAGAAGTACGTCACGGGCAAACTGATTGAAGAGACCGTGGTGCCGAAGGAGGCTTCAGCCAGCCGCAGTCACTTGGTATTGCTGGAGTACGCCGCCAAGGAGAGCAAGAAATCCAAGGATGCGCAGGAGCAATCCTTACTCAAGGAAGCGCTCGCTACCCTCCACAGTTCGGTGATGTTGCAGGAAAATCCTTTGGCGTTGATGCGTTGAACACAGTGCTTTGCGCTGGAACAACCGTGAGCCGGTTTGATTCGACCGTCGCAGTCATCTGCATTGCCTGCGGATGAGCCAGCATACACTCAGCGATCGCAGGCTCCAGCTCAACCCGCACTCGCCTTGTCAGAGCCCGAGCACCAAAGCGTGGGTCATGCTTTCGGCACAGCCAGTCGCTTGCCGCAACGTCCAGGACCAGCGTACGACGATGCTGACCGAGACGTTGGTTGAGTTTGTTCAGTTCGATCTGCAACAACGCTTCCAGCCATTGGGTTTCGATGCGCTGGAAAACCAGGATGCGATCAATACGGTTTAGAAATTCCGGCTCGAACCAGGCGTGCAGCGCTTGCTCCAACATGGCCTGCTCACCTTGTGGGGCGATGCCGAGCCAGCGCCGCCAACCGCGTGAAAAACGTTCCCTGTAGGTGGTCGCTTGCCGGGCTCCAATGTTGCTGGTCATGAAGATCAGGCTATTGCGAAAATCCAGCGTTCGGCTACCGCCCGCCAAGGTCAGTTGGCCGTTCTCAAGAATGCCCAACAAGCTGCGCACCACTTCCTTGCTGGCCTTTTCCAGTTCATCGAACAGCACGATGCCTGGGCGACTGTAGGTACCTTGAATCAATTCGCTATTGAACAGACTGACGCCCTCTTTACTCCCCACATAACCAGGTGGCGCTCCGGTGAGCGCCGCCGAGTAATGCTCCTGGGCCAGGGTGTGCATGTCGATGCGACAAAAAGCATCGGAGCGACCGTGTATGGCCAGTGCCAGCAGACGGACGATTTCGGTCTTGCCGACACCGGTCGGCCCCATGAACAGGTTCACCGTCAACGGCCTCTCACGTTCACCAATATCGACCTTAACCACGTTTAGCAACGCCTCGACCGCGCTCATGGCGTGTTCTTGGCCGACAATTCGACTGCGCAACAACGCCATGACCTGGGCGGGATTGAAGACGAAGCGTGAGGTCAACAAATCTGCTGCCGGTGATGCGTTGGTCAGGCTAGGCTGTGGGTGGTTTGGGTCGATGCGATCATTCACGAAAGGCATGGTTTAGCCTGCGTGTTTTTCTTTACCGTCGTGGGGAATCTCTCCCACCGGGCAATGAGCCACGCCGACGGTGCGACGGGTAAGTTTTTCGACGTTTTCCTGGGCTTTCTGCGCATCCAGTACCCAGGTGCGGTAAAAGTCGAACGGGCAATCAGCCACTCCCTTGTCGCCATCCCCGGAGTTATAGACCCCGGTGTAACCGCGATGCAGCAGCTTGAACAAATGATTCTGTGATTGGTCGTTCGCTCGCGCATCGCGGATTTGTGAAACGGATAATTGTGCGTACTGAATGCCCATTTCCTCTTCACCGCATTCGCCCAGAGTGCGACCGTCGAAGCCAATGATCGCCGAGTGACCAAAGTAGGAGTAAACCCCATCGAAGCCGGCGGCATTGGCCACTGCCACATAGCAATTATTGGCCCAGGCCATGCTTTTGGACATCATCACCTGCTGCTCTTTGGCCGGGTACATATAGCCCTGGCAGCGGACGATCAACTCCGCCCCTTTCATTGCACAGTCGCGCCAGATCTCCGGGTAGTTACCGTCATCACAAATGATCAAGCTGATCTGCAAGCCCTTCGGCCCCTCGCAGACATAGGTTCGATCACCCGGATACCAGCCTTCTATGGGGCACCAGGGAATGCACTTGCGGTACTTCTGGACGATTTCGCCCTGGTTATTGATCAACACCAACGTGTTGTACGGGGCTTTGTGAGGGTGTTCCTCATGCCGCTCGCCGGTCAGTGAAAACACCCCCCACGTGTCTGCCGCACGGCACGCGGCGGAAAAGATCGCAGTCTCTTCGCCTGGAATGCTGGCGGCAGTCGCCATCATTTCATCGTGGTCGTACATGATGCCCATGGTGCTGTATTCAGGAAACACCACCAGGTCCATGCCGGGGAGACCGCTTTTCATACCAGTGATGATGTCGGCAATCTTGCGGGCGTTTTCAATGACCTCGGCTTTTGTATGCAGCCGCGGCATTTTGTAATTGACGACCGCGACACCCACGGTATCCGGGCTACTGGAAATATCACCATGACGCATGAAATTTACCTCTGTTAATGGCTGATCATCCAAGGTCTGGAGCCGGTTTTACTCTTGAGCCCCTGTGGATTGGCTTTGGTCGGGGCCAGCGGTTTGCTCGGTGCGCAACAACTGCACCCACTGGGGTGACGACGGTTCTGCTGGTACTCACCAAGGGTCTGCGGTGAGTGGGCACTTCGCTCGTTGGTCGCCATGGCCTGGCGTTGACTACTCGACAACGTCGTCAGCGCCGGCGCAGACAACAGCAACGGCCCTCCTGGGCCCGCGCAAAACGGGCACTGGCACGGCTCGTGCCGTTGGGCCATAGGCCGCAACATTGTGAAACCGCCACAGGTTTGGCATTCGTACTCATAGGTCGGCATGGCGCTCTCCGGACATTGATCGGGCTCGGGCGTGTCTCACAGGTCCGGGGCGATCGGCAGATCGATACTGCCGTCGAGGTGTTTGATGGGGCCGTTGGCGTTGGGGTTGATGTCGAACTCGAAGATTTCGGTGGGTAACCAGAGGGTCGCGCAGGCGTTGGGGATGTCGACCACGCCGCTGATATGCCCTTGCACCGGCGCAGAGCCCAACAGTGCATAGCCCTGGGCGGGCGAATAACCAAACTTGGTCAAGTAGTTGATCGCATTCAGGCAGGCCTGGCGGTACGCGATATTGACGTCCAGGTAGTGCTGCTTGCCGGCTTCATCCACCGAGATACCTTCAAAGATCAGGTAGTTCTGGTAGGTCGGGATAATCGGGCTGGGTTTGAACACCGGGTTCTTGATTCCGTACTTGGCCATGCCGCCCTTGATCAGCTCGACTTTCATATGCACCCAGCCGGCCATCTCGATTGCGCCGCAAAAAGTGATCTCGCCGTCGCCCTGACTGAAGTGCAGGTCTCCCACCGACAACCCTGCGCCACTAACGTAGACCGGGAAGAAAATCTTCGAGCCCCGGGACAGGTCCTTGATATCGCAGTTACCACCATGTTCACGCGGCGGCACGGTGCGTGCGCCGGTGGCCGCGGCATCATCCCGGGCCTGGCCTTTGAGCTTGCCCATGTGCGCGGTAGCGGCCAGCGGGGCGTTGGCCAAGGGCGGCACGCGGGTCGGGTTGGTATCGATCAGCTCCTGCTCACGGCGGTTCCAGTCGGCGAGCATTACCGGGTCGGGCAGGCAACCGATCAATCCGGGGTGGATCAGGCCGGCAAAGTTGACCCCGGGAATGTGCCGCGAGCTGGTGAACATGCCTTTGAAATCCCAGATGGCTTTCTGTGCGCTGGGAAAGTGATCCGTGAGGAATCCGCCGCCGTTCTGCCGCGAGAAGAAACCGTTGAAGCCCCACATGGATTCGGCCTTGGCACCGATGTCCAACAGGTCGACCACCAGCAGATCCCCCGGCTCGGCGCCATGCACGCCCACTGGACCGGACAGGTAGTGCACGGTGGACAGGTCGACGTCACGCACATCCGAGGCGTCGTCGTTGTTCTTGATCGCGCCGGCGGTCCAGTCGTAAGTCTCAAGAATAAAGTCATCCCCTGGCTTGACCCAGCAAGCCATGGGAATGTCCGGATGCCAGCGGTTATGGATCTGTTCGTTCTCGGTGGCGGGCTGGTTGAGGTCGACTTTGATCAAGGTATCGGTCATGGCGAAGCTCCTGAACATTGGGGGTGTACCGCGTTGGAACCAGTCTCGAATGGCGGCCCGAATCGGCCAATACGTTGGATGACGTACCCCTGTAGGAGCTGGCTTGCCAGCTGCAACAAAGGGGGCCGATAAACCATCGCGCCGCCCGGCCGCACCTACACAGAGAGGTAGCGACTGATGGTGGCTTCGTCGACCTTGTCCCGGGTCTCTTCAATCACGAAGCGGCCCTTCTCGATCACCAGGAAGCGGTCGGCGATTTCCAGGGTGAATGACAGCACCTGCTCGGAGACCACAATGGTCAGGTCGCGCAGGTTGCGGATCTCTTTCAAAGTGCGGGCGATGTCCTTGATGATCGACGGCTGGATGCCTTCGGTAGGTTCATCGAGCAACAACACCTTGGGATTGGTCGCCAGCGCCCGGGCAATGGCCAGTTGCTGCTGTTGCCCGCCCGAGAGATTGCCGCCCTTGCGCGAGCGCATGTCGTGAAGCACCGGAAACAACGCATAAAGATCTTCGGGGACCTGGCCCCGGGCCGATGCCGGCAGGCCGGTCTGAATATTTTCCAACACCGTCATGCTGGGGAAAATCATCCTCCCCTGGGGCACATAGGCGATGCCGAGTTCCACCCGCTCGTGGGTTTCCAGGTTCGAGACCTCCTGGCCATCGACGCTGACCTGCCCCCGCCACTGCGGAAGGATGCCCATCAAGCTCTTGAACAGCGTGGTCTTGCCCATACCGTTGCGTCCCATCACGGCGACGATTTCGCGTTTGGCCACGGCCAGGTCGAGGTCGTGGAGGATCTGGCTCTGGCCGTAACCACAGGACAGCTTGTCTACGTTGAACATGCCTGCTTCCTCAATGGCCTAAATAGACTTCGATGACTTTCGGGTTGTTCTGCACCGACTCCATGCTGCCCTCGGCCAGGACCTTGCCCTGGTGCAGCACCGTGACCTTATGGGCGATGCTCTTGACGAATTCCATGTCGTGTTCGATCACCAGCACCGAGCGTCCCTGGCTGATGCGCTTGAGCAGTTCTGCGGTCTGGACGCGTTCGTTGACGCTCATCCCGGCGACTGGCTCATCGAGCATCAACAGGTCAGGGTTCTGCATCAGCAGCATGCCGATCTCCAGCCACTGCTTCTGACCGTGGGACAGCAGATCGGCCTGTTGCTGCAACAGCTCACCGAGAAAGATCTCCCGCGCCACCTCTTCAACCCGGGCAATCACTGCGGCACTGCGTTTGAAGAACAACGCGCCCAACACCTTGCGCCCCGCCGGGTAGGACATCTCCAGGTTCTCGAACACCGTGAGGTTTTCGTAGATCGACGGGTTCTGGAATTTGCGCCCGACACCGGCACGGACAATGTTGTACTCGCGCATCTTGGTCAGCTCCTGACCATCGAACTGAATGCTGCCGCTGGTGGCGCGGGTCTTGCCGCAGATCAGGTCGAGCACCGTGGTCTTGCCTGCGCCGTTGGGCCCGATTACCACCCGCACTTCATTGCGGTCGATGTACAGGTTGAGGTTGTCCACGGCCTTGAAACCGTCGAATGACACCGTCAGCCTCTCGATAACCAGCACCGGCTTGTTCATTTGAAAACCCACGGCGGTCATGGCTGCGTCTCCAGCGAAGGACGTTCAGGAGCCGAGGCTGGCGGCGCGGTGCGCGGCGCCTCTGGCAGGGGGTCGGCAACGGCAGCTTGCTGCGAGGGACGCCGCAATAAACGGCCAAGGGTCTGGCGGCCATGGCTGTCCCAGAGTCCGGCCAAGCCATTAGGGAAGTACATGACCACGGCAATGAACAGCCCCCCCATCAGGTACAGCCATAATTCGGGGAACGACTCGGAGAAATAGGTCTTGCCGTAGTTCACCAGCAAGGCCCCATACACCGCGCCGAGCAGCGACATGCGCCCGCCGACAGCGGCAAAGATCACCATCTCGATGGACGGCACGATGCCGACGAACGAAGGCGACATGAAGCCCACCTGCAAGGCGAACATGGCGCCGCCAATGGCCGAGAAGGCAGCGGCGATGCAGAACACGAAAATCTTGAAACTGGCTACGTCATAACCAGAGAAGCGCACCCGTTCCTCTCTATCGCGCATCGCCATCAGCAGCCGCCCGAGCTTCGACGCAAGGACGAAACGGCCGATGAAAATGCAGCCGAACAACAAGGCCGCGTTGATGAAGTACAGCAGCAGCTTGGCGCTGTCGCTGCGCAGGTCCCAGCCGAGCAGAGTCTTGAGATCGGTGATGCCGTTGACCCCGCCGGTCAGGCCCTGCTGGCCGACGATCAGCACCGTGAGAATCAGCGCGATGGCCTGGCTGACGATAGAGAAATAAACATCCCCCACCCGCCGCTTGAACAGCGCCATGCCAATGATGAAGGCCAGCACCACCGGCACCAGGATCACCGCTAGCAGGGTGAAGCTGAAACTGTGGAACGGCACCCAGAGCCACGGCAGTTCGGTGATCTGGTTCCAGTCCATGAAATCCGGAATGCCCGGCGTCGACTGGATTTTGGTGCTCTGCGGGTCGGAGGCTTCGAGCTTGAGAAACATCGCCATGCAGTAGCCGCCGACGCCGAAGAACACCCCTTGCCCGAGGCTGAGAATGCCGCCATAGCCCCAACACAACACCAGGCCGACAGCGACGAAGGCATAGGTCAGGTACTTGCCCACCATGTTCAGGCGAAAGGCATCCAGGGTCAGCGGGAAGACCACGAAGATCAGCAGCGCCAACAGGGCCACGCCCAACAGGTTCTGCTTGCCCGCCAGCATCTTGTCTAAAAGCTTCATTGGCTCGCCTCTACTTGCGCACTTTGATGGAGAACAACCCTTGAGGGCGCAACATCAGGATCAGAATCACCCCGGACAGGGTCAGCACCTTGGCCATCGAACCACTGAGGAAGAACTCCGAAATCGATTGGGTCTGGGCAATGACGAACGCCGACGCAATGGTGCCGAACAGGCTTTGTGCGCCGCCGAAGACCACCACCAGGAAGGTGTCGACGATGTACTGCGAGCCTGCGGTGGGACCGGTGGAGCCGATGGTGGTAAAGGCCGCGCCGGCCACCCCCGCGACACCACAACCGAGGGCAAAGGTCATTCGGTCGACCTTGCGTGTATTGATGCCCACGGCACGGCTCATCAGTCGGTTTTGCACCGTGGCCCGCACTTGCAGGCCCCAGCGTGAGCGGTAGAGCAAGAGAAAAATGGCCCCGGTGAGCAGCAGGGTCAGGGCCATCATGAACAGACCGTTGCGCGGGATCTCGATGGACTCAGTGAAGTTGAACGAGCCCATCAGCCACTCCGGCGGCGTCGCGCTGACTTCACGGGCACCGAACACCGAACGGAAGGTCTGCTGCATCACCAGGGACAGCCCCCAGGTCGCCAGCAATGTGTCCAGTGGACGCTTGTAGAGCCGACTGATCATCGCCCACTCCACCAGCCAGCCGATGGCCCCGGCCATCAGGAACGACAGGGCGATGGCGATGAAAAAATAATAGGGTTGAAACCACGGGGCGAAATGACTGGTCAGGCTCGAGCAGACATAGGTGGTGTAGGCGCCGATCGTGAGGAACTCGCCGTGGGCCATGTTGATGACCCCCATCTGGCCGAAAATGATCGCCAACCCCAATGCCATCAACAGCAGCACGCAGAACACGGACAAGCCGTTGAACCCCTGCATCGCCGCGATGGCACCAAATTCCGATAGCCATTCCATGATGATGGACTCCTGCTTGGAGGGAGGATGTGGAGAAACGATGGAGCTCCATCGCCGGCAAGCCAGCTCCTACAAAGTGTTGGAGTCGGCTTGCCGCGATAGGCCCGGACCTTACTGATAGCCTTTAGGAAACGGATTCGGTTCGATCAGATCGGACTCGTACACCACTTTGAACTGGCCATCGGGTTGCACTTCACCGATGCGGGTCTTGCTCCACAGGTGATGGTTTTCATGCACTTTGACGTAGCCTTCAGGCGCGGTTTTCAACTCGATGCCCGGCGAGGCTGCAACCACTTTGTCGATATCGAAGCTGCCGGCTTTCTCCACCGCAGCCTTCCACAGCCATGGGCCCAGATACGCAGCCTGGGTCACGTCGCCGATCACCGAATCCTTGCCGTACTTGGCCTTGAAAGCGTCGACGAAGGCTTTGTTGTTGGGGTTGTCCAGGCTCTGGAAGTACTTCATCGAGGCGTAGAAGCCGGCCATGTTTTCGCCGCCGATGCCCAGCAATTCATCCTCGGTCACCGACAGGGTGAGCAAGGTCTGCTTGGCCGAATTGACGCCCGCCGCATTGAGTTGTTTGTAGAAGGCCACGTTGGAGCCACCTACCACGGCGGCGAACACAACGTCGGGCTTCTTCAGCTTGACTTTGTTGATCAGCGAGCCGAACTGGGTGTTGCCCAGCGGGTAGTAGTCTTCGCCGACCACGGTGCCGTGCAGCACGTTCTCAATGTGTTTGCGCGCAATCTTCATCGAGGTGCGTGGCCAGATATAGTCCGACCCCACCAGGTAGAAGGTTTTGGCGCCTTTGGTCTTGGCGATCCAGTCGAGGCTGGCGAGGATTTGCTGGGTGGCTTCCTGGCCGGTGTAGATCACGTTCTTCGACTGCTCCAGCCCCTCGTAGAAAGTCGGGTAGTAGAGCAGGCCGTTTTCTTTCTCGAAAATCGGCAGCACAGCCTTGCGCGAGGCCGAGGTCCAGCAACCGAACACCGTTGCCACCTTGTCGTTGACCAAAAGCTTCTTGGCCTTCTCGGCGAAGGTCGGCCAGTCGGAGGCGCCGTCTTCCTGGATCACCTTGATCTGCCGACCGAGGATGCCGCCTGAAGCGTTGATCTGCTCGATGGCCAGGCGTTCGGCCTGGATCGAGCCGGTCTCGGAAATTGCCATGGTGCCGGTGGCCGAGTGCAACTGGCCGACCGTGACTTCAGTGGCGGTCACCGCCAGGCCGGTGCTGTTGGCCTCGTCCGCCCATACACCCTGGCTGAACACACTGGCAGCCAATAACGACAGGGCCGCCGCCCCCAGAGCCAGGCGGCGCGGCAACAGGCCTTTAGTGCGGATCAATCGTGGTTCCATGCTGCTACTCCTCTGCGGTGACGCTGACAGCTCGCCTTGGGGCGGCCGGCAACGGTGGTGGCATCAGCATGGCGGCGCGGATCGGTGACGGGTATACGCAGCCTGACGTAAGCGCATACGTCATTTGACGTAGGGAAAAATGCACCAAGGCGGCGCAGGCTATCGCCCCAGGCCCCGCCTGAACGGCATTGCGCGGACGCGCGCGCAGGCAACAGCTGGCGCGGCAAGACGGCGTGGTGCAGGGCATGAAAATTGCTCGGCTATCCGCCACGGGCACACCCGACAGGCACGGAGCGCCTTGACCCCAGGAGTCTTTCGCCGTGCTTCCACCTGGCACCCAGCGCATCGCCAAGATCCGTCGCGACTACAACAGTTGGGTCGCCGACGAAACCATGGAAGACTACGCCCTGCGTTACACACCAAAGTCCTTTCGCAAGTGGTCGGAGCTACGCATTGCCAACACCGCTTTGGGCGCGGTGTCGTTCCTGGCCCTGGAGGCGATTGGCGGGGTACTGGCCCTGAGCTACGGCTTCACCAACACCTTCTGGGCGATCCTCGCCGTGAGCCTGATCATCTTCCTCACCGGACTGCCCGTCAGCTACTACGCCGCCCGCTACGGCGTCGATATGGACCTGTTGACCCGCGGTGCCGGCTTCGGCTACATCGGCTCGACCATCACCTCGCTGATCTACGCCAGCTTCACCTTTCTGTTCTTCGCCCTGGAAGCAGCGATCATGGCCCTGGCCTTGGAGCTGTACTTCCATATCCCATTGGCCTTTGCCTATGTGATCTGCTCCGTGCTGGTGATCCCCCTGGTGGCCTATGGGGTGACCCTGATCAGCCGCCTGCAACTCTGGACCCAGCCATTGTGGCTGGTGCTGCTGGTGCTGCCCTATCTGTTTGTGCTGCTGAAAAACCCCGAGGCCTTCAGCGACTGGACCAGTTTCCGGGGCCGTGATGCCAGCGGCGACTTCAATCTGCTGGCGTTTTGCGCAGCCTGTACCGTGGCCCTATCCCTGGTGACGCAGATCGGCGAACAGGTCGACTACCTGCGCTTCCTGCCGGAAAAAACCGCGGCCAACCGTAAGCGCTGGTGGGCCGCCCTGCTCTGCGCCGGCCCCGGCTGGATCCTGCCCGGCGCCCTGAAAATGTTCGCTGGCGCCTTCCTGGCGTTTCTCGCTCTGCAACACGAGATCCCCATCGAGCGCGCTACGGAACCGACCCAGATGTACCTGGTGGCCTTCGGTTATGTGTTCGCCTCGCCGGAATGGGCCCTGGCGGCCATGGTGCTGTTCGTCTTCGTCTCGCAGATGAAGATCAACCTGACCAACGCCTACGCCGGCTCCCTGGCTTGGTCGAACTTTTTCGCCCGGGTCACCCACAGTCACCCCGGCCGCGTAGTTTGGCTGGTGTTCAATGTGGCCATTGCCCTGATGCTGATGGAGTTGGGGGTATTCGACGTCATCGACCAGGTGCTCGGTCTCTACGCCAACATCGCCATCGCCTGGATCGGCTCGGTGGTCGCCGACCTGGTGATCAACAAACCCTTGGGGTTGTCACCGAAATACATCGAGTTCAAGCGCGCTCACCTCTACGACATCAACCCGGTGGGCGTCGGCTCCATGCTGATTGCCTCGCTGCTGTCGGTCCTCGCCCACTTCGGTCTATTTGGTGCACTGGCCCAGGCCGCTCCACCCTTCGTCGCCCTCGGCACCTCGCTGGTCATGACCCCGCTGCTGGCCTGGGCCACCCGTAGCCGCTATTACATCGCCCGCACCAGCGATCCGTTACTGCTGCAACCGGTAGCTGCGAGCACGCAGATCACCTGCGGCCTGTGCAGCAACCCATTCGAAACCGCCGACATGGCTTTCTGTCCGGCCTACAGCACGCCCATCTGCTCGCTTTGCTGTTCGCTGGACGCGCGTTGCGGCGATCGCTGCAAACCCCACGGGCGTCTGTCGGCGCAATTCGAAGCGCTGTTGCATTGGTTGTTGCCCAATGCCACGGTGCCACGCCTGCACACCCGGCTAGTCCATTACCTGGGCCTGCTGCTCGCGCTGATCCTGATGCTCAGCGGCGCTCTGGCGCTGATCTATGGCCAAGCCTCCCAGGGGCTGCCCCACTCGCCGCAAGCCCAGGCGACGCTGTACCAGGCATTTTTCCAGGCCTTCCTGACGCTCTCGGTACTGGCGGCCATCCTCGCCTGGTGGGTGGTTCTGACGCGGGAAAGCCGCCGCGTGGCCCAGGAAGAATCGGACCGCCAGACCCTGCTGCTGATGCAGGAAATCGAAGCCCACCGCTTGACCGACCAGGCCCTGCAAGATGCCAAGGAGGCTTCCGAGGCGGCCAACGCGGCCAAGAGTCGCTACGTCACCGGACTGTCCCACGAACTGCGTACGCCGTTGAACAGCATCCTCGGTTTTACCCAGATCCTGCAGCGCGATGCGGCCATGCCGGAGCAGCATCAGGATGCCCTGGCGACCATCCTGCGCAGCGGCTCTCACCTGCTGTCGCTGATCGACGGCCTGCTCGATGTAGCCAAGATCGAGGCCGGCAAATTGCGCCTGGAACCGACGGAAATCCCCTTCCCGGAACTGATCCACGATCTGGAGCTGATGTTCACCCCACAAGCCCGGGACAAAGGGTTGCGCTTTCGCCTGGAGCTGATCGGCAAGATACCGGCGGTAGTGCGGGGCGACGAAAAGCGCGTCCGACAGATCCTCATTAACCTGTTGGGCAATGCGGTCAACTTCACCGACAGCGGCGAGGTCTGCCTGCGGGTCAGTTACATGCGCGAGACGGCAACCTTCGACATCATCGACACGGGTATCGGCATCGACCCCGAGCACATCGAGCGAATCTTCCAGCCTTTCGAGCGCGGTGATCTGATGCGCCAGGACAAGGGCGTTGGCCTGGGCCTGACCATTACCCGCATGCTCACCTCGCTGATGGGCGGCGAGTTGCAGGTCAAGAGTCAGCAGGACAAGGGCACCTGTTTCCAGGTGCGCCTGTTTCTCTCGCAAGTACGGGTGCCGCAAGCGGTAATCCATGTCGAACACGACATCATCGGCTACCAGGGGCCGCGGCGTCTGGTGCTGGTAGTGGACGACCATGTGGACCATCGCAAGGTCCTCAGCGGCATGCTTACGCCCCTGGGCTTTGAAGTGATCCAGGCCAGCAACGGCCAGGAAGCGATTCGCCAGGTCGCCCTGCGGGGGCCGGACCTGATCCTCATGGACCTGTCGATGCCGACGATGGATGGCTGGGAAACCAGCCGACTGATCCGCCGCAATGCGTTGTCCACAGCACCGATCATCGTGATATCGGCCAATGCCTTTAACGACGAGCGCGAGCGCAGCCTGGCCAGTGCCTGCAACGACTACCTTGCCAAGCCGGTAAACACCCCGGAGCTGCTCGAACGGATCCAGCAGCAACTCGACCTGCACTGGCTGCGCCGCGAAAAACCAGCCCCTGCGACATTCCCCGAACCGGGGGTATTGCCCTCACAGCCTGACCTCATCGCCCTCGGCGAACTCAGCGCCATTGGCTACGTACGCGGTCTGCACGAAAAACTTGACGCCATCCAGGCCGAGACGCCAGCCACCGCCCCTTTCATCAGTTCTCTACGCAAGCTGCTGAAAAACTTTCGCCTGGACGAAATCAACCGCGCCCTCAAGGAGGCAGAAGATGAATGTATTGACCACAGTCGCTGAACCCGGTGTCGTGCTGATTGTGGACGACACCCCGGACAACCTCGCCATGCTCTCCGACGCCCTCAACGATGCCGGCTACATGGTGCTGGTGGCCCTCGACGGGCTCAGCGCCCTGAACCGCATCGAACGCCGGCGTCCGGACCTGATCCTGCTGGATGCGATGATGCCGGGCCTGGACGGTTTCGAGACCTGCCGGCGGATCAAGGAGCAACCGGCCAACGCCGATATTCCGGTGCTGTTCATGACCGCGCTGACGGAAAGCAGGCATGTGGTCCAGGGCTTTGAAGTCGGTGGCAGCGACTACGTGACCAAGCCGATCCAGACCGACGAAGTGCTGGCCCGGGTCGCCGCACACCTGCGCACCTCGCGCATCCTGCTGTCGGCCCGAGCGGCGTCACAGCCAGCCGCGCCGAGCCTGGACGACGAGCCGGCGCAGAGGGTGCTGTCGGCACGCTTTCAGCTCACCGGTCGGGAAGTCGAGGTTCTGCGCTGGGTGGCCTGCGGCAAGACCAACCGCGACATCGGCACCATTCTTGATCTGAGCCCACGCACCGTGAACAAACATCTGGAGCATGTGTATGTGAAGTTAGGTGTAGAAACGCGCACAGCAGCGACCTCCGTGGCCTTGTCGGCCATGACCGATTCTCGCAACAGTGTTTCAAGGTAAGCCGCGATAACCAGACGTATTGTTGGATCTATTCCCGGCTGCATCCGGCAATGGTCACAGTAGCGCCGCAGGGCTTCAGCATCGAAGCCCTTGTCAGCAAAAAAACAGCGACAGCGCCGAGCTCGGGCATCTGATCGAGGCTGCGAATACGGTATCCGCAGCCGAAGAAGTACCGCATCCCAAACTGGAACATAAACGACGAGAAAGGGCTTGGGGTCCGCGTTTGGGCTACGTTCGTGGGCGAAGACTCTCCCCGCGAACCGACCACCTTGATGATGGCGAAGACCGGGGCAGAACGATCGGCCAAAGCAGCAGCAAAGCGAATCCAGTACGACGAGAAGGAATTGCGGCACCGCTGCCGGCTCGGCACTCGGCAGACCTTGGAAACGCTCATGGACTGGACCGACGACACCGAACAAGCATCAGTGATTGAAGCGTCTTTGAGGTATGTGCACTCGCTCGGGCAGGAAGGCGCACGAAAGGCATTGAATCAACGCCACAAGATAGAGATTAGCGAAAACGTGGCGCGAGAATTTCACAATCAAAGCCTGATGGAAATTCGTAAGGACCCAGGCGACGAGATCATTGCCCCCCGTCTAGTCAGCTTCGGCCTCACGAATCCTAGCAGCCCATGCGCCAAACAAGTCAGCCAACCCCAGAACATCTTGCTTGCTCATGGTCAATGTCGGATGGAACTTCCCCGTCGACCATTTGGCTTGAATGTCGCACGTAAATTCCTGGCTCAAGGGATCGCGAGTTTCGAAAAAGTCGATAACGCGATTCTTGTGTTTCTTGTCACTGAGGTCGATTGAGATGTATTCATACGTCTCTCCAAAGTGATCATGTTTTCCCTTTTCTATCATACAGCACCACCAATCTCTATATCCCGGCCCCATGCCGGGCAAAACACAAATAACCCAATCCAAACCAAATTGCCACCATTGGTCACGGAGAGCGGCACCTAGCCGATTAGAGCTATAAATTCAGCGAAGCTGTTGGCCACCGTCTGCATGCTCCCGTCCGGGTCTACACCGTCGAAGGTAACTATCTGCCAAGGAGCTTCCCCTCGTAGGTTAAAAGCAAACAGCTGACTCCCGCCATCGCTCCCAAAAACAAATAGCTCAGGGGCAGTTGCTGCAAATATGCCAATTTGCGAAGAATCCGATGCCGTCTCAGCTGGATCAAGACAAAAATTGAAGAAAGGATCGGGAAGCGGGCACTCCCCACCGTTGCTGTATTCCAACAATTGGTAGTACTCGAAGGGCAGCTCCCGGGGCGCTGCAGCGTGGAGGGATTCCAAAGCCCGAGGAGAGGCCCCCGTGTTACCGATCCAGCTTGGGTTGATTGTCACTAAGGCCTCCTTGTTTTGGCACCATGCCAGCACACACCGTAATACCCCAACCCAAACCAAATTGCCACCACCGGTCACGGAGGGCGGCGCCTGACTGGAGATAATCCATGAGCAACTACATGTACAAGACGACAGCGCCAGAAGTTGTTGCCGCTGTCATCGCTTGGGATGCCAAGCGCTCGGCTTGGAATACTCAGCGAGCCAAGCTTGGCCAGGTGTTCGGCGGCGAGACCTCGCCAATGCGCTCGGGCAGTCTCAGCTATGTCGGGGGCGTGAAGCTCAGTGCAAGCCGCGAGCTTGATGTGCACTGGTGCCGCCCTGACCAATGCGGCTATCGCGCGCTACGCTCCAGCGCCAAGCCGGCCAAGGGCACATCCAAAGAAGAGCGCGCAGCCCAGGTGGCCGAGCATGAGCGATTGAGCGCGCTGTGGAAAGAGCATTGCCCGGCGAACATCGATCAGGATGAGGCGTGGGAAGCGATGGGCCTGAACCCGGGAGCTCTGTGGCTGGGCGGTAGCGTGTTCTTCGAGCTGGATGGCGCGGTGTATTTGAACCTGGGCATTCGCCTTGAGGATGGCGTCGAGCAGATTGAAGGCGCCGCCGAGATCCTCGGCAGCGAGTTTGAAGCGGCGCGCCAGTCAGTGCTTGGTCAGCGCAAAGCGGCCTGACATGCCTTCACCTATTGCGCTGAACCTCGCAACGCTGCATCCCTTGATGCCGAGACTGATTTGTAAAGCGCCCAAATATTGCAAAGAAGCCGTTTCAACCCCTCTTCGGAAATCTTGCCGGAGCGAAGCTGCTTTCCGAAACCTTCGATCTGGCCGAAGTTAGACGCCTCAAGGTGCTCTGGGAAGTCCCTAGCCTTGAGCGGCCCAAGCTCACGCATCGCGCTCTCAGCCCTGTCGCGCTCCGTTCCTGTGTGTGTAATGAAGGCCTCAACGGCGTTTTGCAGCAAGTAATACTTCTCGTGAAGACCGTTCATAACTCTGCCTTTTTTTGAAATTTCAAGCCGAACACAAATACCCCACTTCAACGAATCACACCAGACTCTTTATCGGCGCTTCATTTCTGTTCGTGCGGTAATCTCCGGAACGCTATCAGATGGAGAAATGATCGTACCGATCTGCACCCTTTCATCGTCTTTGTAAAATTTTCTGGAAAGGCTAGCTATTGACTCTCCAGTACGCTTGCTTTCTTGAATCATATTGTAAATATCATCGCCGCTTATTGAGCCTTGATTGGATGTAATCATTGTTGAGAAGCCAAAACCGGCTTGCTCCTCACTCTCAGAAACTGTTGCATGTTCAATGATAAGTTCGGGATCAACCTGCATGGCATCAGCCATTCCCGCACCGTGCGTACCGAATCCGAAGTTAAACCCTTCCTCGTCCCGCAGACTAAAGGCGAATAAATCCTGCCCATTGAACGGCAAGTGATAATCATTGAAATTTATAAATTGCCTACCATCGATCCGCATTTGAAAGTGGTAATGGGGAAAGTTAGAGTGGCTTCCACCGTGCCCAGCAAGATCGTTAGCCGAGCAATCAAATGTCCACTCAATATTCTTCCAGCGGATCGTCGAGCTTAAAATCTTCCCTTCTGGCGCCTCCTCAGCAAGATCGTTTATGTTGGCGAGAAGCCTCTCCTCATTTGCACACCATCGCAAATAGGCAGCAATTTGGTGATACCCGAATTTTTCAGCGATCAACTTTATATCTTTAGGCTTAAATTTTCCCTGTCTAAGCAGCCAATGCAAGCACGGGGCATCTTTGCTGACAGTCTTGAAATCTTTACCACACAGATAACACTTTCCTAGACGATATCCTTGCTTAAAAAAAACGTGTTGAATGCGATGTTCTTCATCATCACGCCGCTGCCAACTTTGCCGATCTTCCTCACTCATTGAAGCAAAATGTTTTTTTGCTTTTTCTACTGCACCATCTAAATCAGTCGTCATTTCTAGCTCCTTGAGAGATCGGCGTAACTCCATTCACAAATACCCCACTTCTACGAATCACGCCAGCCGGCGAGGATCCCCTATGCCTAACATCACCTACGGCTCTGTGTGCAGCGGCATCGAAGCCGCCACACAGGCCTGGCACCCGCTGGGCATGCGCGCCACCTGGTTCGCCGAGATCGAGCCGTTTCCCTCGGCGGTCCTGGCGCACCACTGCCCCGACACGCCGAACCTCGGCGACATGACCCGACTGGCCGCCCTGGTGCTGGCCGGCAAGATCGCGGCGCCCGACGTGCTGGTCGGCGGCACGCCCTGCCAGGCATTCAGCGTGGCCGGCATGCGCGAAGGCCTGGCCGATCCCCGCGGCGCCCTCACCATCAAATACGTGGAGCTCGCAGATGCAACTGACCATGTTCGCGCCAGCAACCGAAAGCCGCCCTGCATCGTTGTCTGGGAGAACGTCCCCGGCGTCCTCAGTGACAAAGGCAACGCCTTCGGATGCTTTCTTGGCGCGCTTGCTGGGGAAGACTGCGAATTGCAGCCTTCAGGGAAGAAATGGCCGAACGCTGGTTGTGTGTATGGACCCAAAAGAACAATCGCGTGGCGGGTACTGGACGCCCAATATTTCGGAACTGGCCCAACGACGCCGTCGTGTGTTCGTTGTCGCAAGTGCTCGAGACGGATTCGATCCCACCGAGGTACTTTTTGAGCGAGAAGGCCTGCGCCGGGATACTGCGCCGCGCCGAGGCCAGGGGCAAGACGTTACCGGAACAGCTCCTTTCGGCCCTGCGCTCCAGTGCGGATGCGGACACATCTTCGGCGAAGAGCTCGGACCGTACGGCTGCGTGAACTGCGAGGGCGACGAAGGCCCAGCGGTGAGCATGTTCGGCGGCATCCCGGCATTCGGCGGCCACAGCTTGGACGGATCGATCGAGCGCGCTGCCACGCTCACCGCCAAGGACAGCCGACTGGATATCGAAAGCGAGACGTTCTTTGTTGTGCCGACACTCGCCGGCGGCGCTCGCAAGTCTGGTGGCTACAGCTATGACGACGTGCCATGTGTTGCAGCAACACTCGACGCCAGTTATGGAAGGCTTCAAGGATGCTCGGGCCAGGACGCCAACCACGGGCACAGCCACCTGGTGGTGCAAGGCACGCAAGACCCGTGCGTCCTGGCGGATCAAGCTCATGCTCTCGGACGCAACAACGGGCAGGAGACGCTGTTTCGCTATCCAGGCTGGTGCTACCCGGGCAAATCCCCTGAGCGGCCTGGACGGTGCCGGTGTGCAAGAGGGCCTGGCTTACATAATCGAAGCGCGCTCAGAGGTACAGATGATTGCGGCGTTCGCTGAAAACTCCAGGGCAGAGCTTCGCTACGAAGATGGTGATGGCGGCATCACTGGTTCGTTAAGCGGTGGTGGTGGAAAAGCAGGACAAGAAATGCCGGCGGCGCAGATTGGGTCAGTGGTTCGGCGGCTCACGCCAAGGGAATGCGAACGCCTACAGGGCATGCCCGACGATTACACCCTGACCCCGTACGGGCGTTCGATTCGCCCAGAGAAGCTGGACGCTGACTACGCGAAGTACCTGATGCGTGGCGGCCGCATGACTTTCGAACAATGTCTGCGAGCCGCTGCCGACGGGCCGCGCTACAAGGCCATCGGCAACAGTAAGGCGGTCACCGGCGGTCACTGGATCGGTCGGCGGATACTGGAACAGATTGCGAACTGATCAGCGCGATCCACCTTCAAAGCTACCGGGGAGAAACGGCCACCCACCGCGCTTTTTCTTTCCCGACTTTTCTTTGTTGGCAGCGATCCTTTCACGCTCAAAGCGCTCATACAGCTTGGGCTGATACTCGACAGGAGTCGCCTCAAGCAGTTCCTTCAGATCATTGAACTGGTGCTTCTTGTTTCGCCTTTCTGATCGAGTCGGGCGCGTCTTCTGTTCCATGCGGAGGCTCCTTTTCTGCAAACGTAGATCATCTCTTATCAAACCTCCACCCTCCACCCTCCACCGCCCGGGCATGCCTCGGCATAGAACGTCCATGTCCGCAGAGACCTCCTAGGCGTGCTTACCTACGCACTCCGATCCATATATTTGCTCCTGAATCAGCCAAGTTAGTCCAAAACTCTGCCCAACCCATTGCCGGCCATAACGTTTGAGCACCCTGGCGTACTTCACCGAAGTGCCATCAGCAAGCTGCATTTCTGCAATTGTGATCTTCATACAAACCTCCGATTGCCCACCGAAATGGCGGGCTGAACTCCTTTTACCCGGACATTACGTTCTTATGCACACCGAGGTGTATTTCATGCCAACAGAAAACAAACAGGCCGAGCCGCTGAGCATTGAGCGGTCGACAGTCACGAAGCTGGTTATCACCGGTGCGCAGGGCCTGGATCCGATCACGGTGTTCCTGGAAGACCTGGCTCCACGCAAGGGCAAAATCACCGTCAGTTGCTGGGACAAGAGCTGGCACGCCTACTGGGGCGGAATGTGGGATGGGCACACCCTCGCTCAGTTCTTTTGCCGGCTGGATGAGCACTACATCATCGGCTACTTCTCGCCCAGCATGGGCGCGATGCGCTTTTCTAACGACGCCCTGATGAAGCTTGCGAGAAAGGCAGTCGTTGACCGGCGACGCATGCGCAAGGGCTATTGGGAGTTCGGCGATAGCCTTGACAGTGAAAACGCTCGCGATCTCTTCGACCAGATCGACGACCTGCGCAACATCGAATCGATCACGAACGCGCACCAGCACGGCGAGCTGTTGACCGAGCTGTTCGGCGCGGACTGGTGGCACGTGGTGGACGACAAGGCGATTGAGCCTATCCCGCTTGGAACTACCTGTGTCGGATCATCGCGGTCGTACAAGAGGCTCTGGGCCATCAACAACAGCAGGTGGCGGCATGAAGCGCATCTACCTCAGCGGTCCCATGACCAACATGCTGGACCTGAACTTCCCCCTCTTCCACATCACTGCAGCCAGCCTGCGCGAGGCCGGGCACATCGTCGTCAACCCCGCCGAATTCACCCTGACCCAGGCACTTGGAGCGAATGCATGCGCCACGACATCAAGGCGCTGATGGACTGCGACACCGTGGCCACCCTGCCCGGCTGGCAGGATTCCCGCGGCGCCAGCCTCGAAGTGCACATCGGCAAAGAGCTCGGCATGAAGATTGTGAATGCCCATGATCTGGTACTCAGCCACGCCATTAGGTTATGACATACTCTGACTCTTCTTTGACCTCAAGACGCCAACTACTGTTACTCGAACAGTGATGCAACATCAAATAAATCATAATTGCTGAAAACATGAAACGCCTTCTTGGATTATTTATAACAAACTCATCAAATGAATCACACAACACCAGCTTATTACAAAGATAAGCTACATCATCATGTAAAAAGCTCAGATCGAGAAATGCACCATGCGCAAACTTATTCCTAACCTTTACTAATAGCGAAAAATCCGCCCGCTCTTTTTCAGACAAAACCCCAAGCAAAAAAGCATTGGTTATGGTTACTGAAAGTCGACCAAGAGGCGCTAGATTTCTAAACTCATCATTTGAGCAATTGGGCAAGCGGCTTTTTATAGCCTGAATAAGGAGATCTTCCAAAGTACACAGCACAAGAACTGCACACCCCCTATCCGATTCACGCTCGAACTCTGCCATATATTTATTGAGCTTTTCGCGATCACTTCCAAATACCATACAAGCTCCAATTGATCTAGCCATTCCAAACCTCATCCTACGCCAACTCACAGATAACAGTCAGCCGCTAGCGTCAAGGACAGGTATTGCCAGATGAAAGCACTTCAATTCGCCAGCCCTGGCCTGGCTGATCGTCAATGGCCACAAGCACATCGAGAACCGGGACTGGCCTACCAAGTTCCGTGGACGCTTCCTGATTCACGCATCAAATGGTATGACCCGGCAGGAGTACGAAGATACCAAGGGCTTCGCGGGATCAATGGGCACCGAAGTACCAGGGTTCGACGAACTTAAGAGGGGCGGTCTGGTTGGCGTCGCCCACCTCTATGATTGCGTTTATCAGGCGGAGTCGCCCTGGTTTTTCGGCAAGTACGGCTTCATTGTCGACTCGGTCGAGCCCATTTCGTTTGTGCCGTACAAGGGGCAGCTTGGGTTTTCGAAGTTCCTGAAGAGCGTTCTTGTTTCTGTCTTTCCCGGAATTTCGTGAAGAACCAAAAAAAAGCCCACCCTGACCAGCTGCGGCCACTCAGCATTTCTCTGAAACACCTGGCAGGGCGAACTACAGAACCTTATTCGAATGAGGCTTCCTCGTATATCAGCCATACCCTGATACAAGCCCCCACCAAAGCCATATAACTACAAACCAAACCCTTACAACTCACAGCCTGCTGGTAAACGGCGGGCGGAGCTATGCCATGAACAAAGAAGACCTCGCGGATCGTATATGCGCAATCGCCTACCCTTGCCGCATCCATAAAGACCTCTTCCAGGTCGCCAAGGGCTCTGGCCTGGTGATCGTCTACGGCGCCAGCGATTCGATGGGGTCCGGGAAGCGGCGGGTTGTTCAAGGGGTCGATAGAAGAGGAAATGCCGGGCTTCCACGAAGTGCGTGCGCTGTCGCTGCACCTGTATCAGAAAGCCGGAAAGGATGGGCAGAAGATCGCCGGCCATGCCATGACCAGAACTACCAGAGGGATCACGCGGATATCGTGTGGTCGGAGGCAATCCCCGACCTGAATATCAGCGAAATCACCGGTTAGTTTTGCGCATGTTTTGCGCGAGCACAAAAAAGCCGATCCATCTGATCGGCTTAACTGTCTGATTTTACTCAGGAATAATGGTCGGGACGGAGTGATTCGAACACTCGACCCCTAGCACCCCATGCTAGTGCGCTACCGGACTGCGCTACGCCCCGACTAGGCGTGAATCTTGTTCCGTCTCTCAACGGAACGCTCAGGAATATATCGCAAGCTTTTGAAAACTGGAAGATTTAAAAGCAGAAATTTATTTCTTGAGCACCACCAGCACATCTTCAAGCTCGGCGATCATCTGGCGAATCATCTGTTTGTACTGGGTTGTATCGTCTTTGGCCTCATTACCGGAGAGGCGCAAGCGCGCTCCGCCGATGGTGAACCCCTGGTCGTACAGCAGCGCGCGGATCTGCCGAATCATCAGCACGTCTTGTCGCTGATAATACCGGCGGTTACCGCGGCGCTTGACCGGGTTGAGTTGAGGAAACTCCTGCTCCCAATAGCGCAGCACATGCGGTTTTACCGCACACAGCTCGCTGACTTCACCAATGGTGAAGTAGCGTTTGCCTGGGATGACGGGTAGCTCGTCGTTATGACTTGGTTCCAGCATAAGCCTCAACTCGGGCCTTCAACTTCTGCCCTGGACGAAAGGTGACCACACGGCGAGCCGTGATCGGGATTTCTTCACCCGTTTTCGGATTGCGGCCAGGCCGCTGGCGTTTGTCCCGCAGGTCGAAATTGCCGAAACCGGACAATTTGACCTGTTCGTTGTCTTCCAGAGCGTGCCTGATTTCTTCGAAAAACAGTTCGACCAATTCTTTGGCCTCCCGTTTATTCAGGCCCAGCTCCTCATACAGACGTTCCGCCATCTCAGCTTTCGTCAGAGCCCCCATACGTCACTTCCTTAACGTGGCGTTCAACCTGTTTTCGAGCGAGGTGAGGATATTCTGCGTTGCGGTATTCACCTCATCGTCATTAAGAGTGCGCGATGGATGCTGCCAGGTCAAGCCGACTGCAAGGCTTTTTCTATGCGGATCAATGCCTTTACCCTGATACACGTCAAATAGCCTGAGGTCCGTGAGCCATTCGCCTGCATTTTCACGGATTACATCCAGTACGGCGCTGGATGCAACGTCGCGATCGGCCAGCAGCGCAAGGTCACGCCGCACTTCAGGAAAGCGCGATAACTCCTGGAATTTCGGCATTTTCCCCAGTGCCACTTCGCCCAGAACCAGCTCGAAAACAAACACAGGACGATCAAGCCCCAGGGTCTTGGACAGTTCAGGGTGAATCGCCCCGACATAGCCGACTTCACGCCCGTCACGCTCAATGCGTGCTGTCTGCCCCGGATGCAGCGCCGGATGCTTGCCCGGCACGAAGGTGAACGCACCGAGCGCACCGGCGAAGCCCAACACCGCTTCCACGTCAGCCTTGACGTCGAAGAAGTCGACGACATCGCGACATTGCGCCCAGCCTTCCGGCAAACGACTGCCGCAAACGACACCGGCCAGCATCGGCTCTTGCTTCAAGCCTTCCAACTGACCAACGAAACGCAAGCCGCTTTCGAACAGACGTACGCGGTCCTGTTGGCGGTTCAGGTTGTGCTGGAGCGACTTGACCAGGCCCGGCCACAGGGACGAGCGCATGGCGGCCATGTCGTTGGAAATCGGGTTGGCCAGCAACAGCGGCTCGACACCCGGATTGAACAGCTCGAACTGGCGTGGATCGATGAAGCTGTAGGTGATCGCTTCCTGATACCCACGAGCCACCAGCAGACGGCGCAGTTCCGGCAGGTCGCTACGGGCTTCGGCCTTGGCCTGTGGGGCCAGGCGCGCCTGCGGGTAGCGAACCGGCAAACGGTTGTAGCCGTACAGACGGGCCAGCTCTTCGATCAGGTCGACTTCCAGGCTGATATCGAAGCGATGGCTTGGCACTTCGACACGCCACTGCCCTGCCCCGTCGGCGCTGATGTTCAGGCCCAGGGCGCTGAGCAGGCGTTCGATTTCAGCCGGGTCCATTTCCATGCCGAGCATCTGCGTAATGCGCTGGGCACGCAGGGTGACCGGTGCGATTTTGGGCAGGTGCTGTTCGCTGACGGTTTCGATGATAGGGCCAGCTTCGCCGCCAGTGATTTCCAGCAGCAGGCCAGTGGCGCGCTCCATGGCTTCACGGGCCAGTTGCCAGTCCACGCCGCGCTCGTAACGGTGCGAGGCATCGGTGTGCAGGCCATAGGAACGGGCCTTGCCAGCCACCGCAATCTGGTCGAAGAACGCACTTTCAAGGAACACATCACGGGTCGTCGCGGAGACGCCGCTGTGCTCACCACCCATCACGCCGGCAATCGCCAGGGCACGGGAGTGGTCGGCGATGACCAGCGTATCGCTGCGCAGGGTCACTTCCTGGCCATCGAGCAGTACCAGCTTCTCGCCTTCCTCAGCCATGCGCACGCGGATGCCGCCGTTGATTTCGGCAAGGTCGAACGCGTGCAGCGGCTGACCCAGCTCCAGCATCACGTAGTTGGTGATGTCGACGGCAGCGTCGATGCTGCGCACGTCGGCGCGACGCAGGCGCTCGACCATCCACAGCGGGGTCGGCTTGGACAGGTCGACATTCCGGATAACGCGCCCCAGGTAACGTGGGCATGCCGCCGGCGCCAGCACTTCAACCGAGCGCACTTCATCATGCACCGCCGCCACGGTCGCGACCGCTGGACGTGCCACCGGGGCGGCATACAATGCACCCACCTCACGGGCCAGACCGGCCAGGGACAGGCAGTCGCCACGGTTCGGGGTCAGGTCGACCTCGATGCTCGCATCGTCCAGGCTCAGGTACTCACGGATGTCCTGGCCGACCGGTGCGTCAGCTGGAAGCTCCATCAGGCCATCGTTGCCTTCGCCAATCTGCAGTTCAGCCTGGGAGCACAACATGCCGTTGGACTCGACGCCACGCAGCTTGGCTTTCTTGATCTTGAAGTCGCCCGGCAGTTCGGCACCGATCATGGCGAACGGGATCTTCAGGCCCGGGCGCACATTTGGCGCGCCGCAGACCACTTGGAAGGTTTCCGCGCCATTGCTGACCTGGCACACCCGCAGCTTGTCGGCGTCCGGGTGCTGCTCGGTGCTCAGCACCTCGCCCACCACCACACCACTGAATTCACCGGCGGCCGGCGTCACGCTATCGACCTCAAGACCGGCCATCGACAGACGAGCAACCAGCTCGTCCCGGCTTACCTGCGGGCTTACCCAGCCGCGCAGCCATTGTTCACTGAATTTCATCCTGCTCTCCTATTAGATTCGTTACGGGTCTGCGGCTTAGCGAAATTGCGCAAGGAACCGCAAGTCGTTGTCGAAGAACAGGCGCAAGTCATTTACACCGTAACGCAGCATGGCCAGACGCTCGACGCCCATGCCGAAAGCAAAACCCGAGAACTCTTCCGGGTCGATCCCGGACATACGCAGCACGTTCGGGTGAACCATGCCGCAGCCCATGACCTCCAGCCAGCCGGTCTGCTTGCAGACGCGGCAGCCTTTACCGCTGCACATCACGCATTCCATATCGACTTCAGCGGATGGCTCGGTGAACGGGAAGTACGAAGGACGGAAACGCACCGCCAGTTCTTTCTCGAAGAACACCCGCAGGAACTCTTCGATAGTCCCTTTCAGGTCGGCGAAATTGATGTCGCGATCCACCAGCAGGCCTTCGACCTGATGGAACATCGGCGAGTGGGTGATATCGGAGTCGCTACGGTACACACGGCCTGGGCAGACAATGCGGATCGGCGGCTGCTGCGATTCCATGGTGCGGACCTGTACCGGCGAGGTATGGGTGCGCAACAGCATGTTCGCATTGAAATAGAAGGTGTCATGCATCGACCGGGCCGGGTGATGGCCTGGGATGTTGAGCGCCTCGAAGTTGTGATAGTCGTCTTCGACCTCAGGGCCTTCGGCAATGCCGTAGCCGATGTGGGTGAAGAACTGCTCGATACGTTCCAGGGTCCGGGTGACCGGATGCAAACCACCGGAAGTCTGGCCGCGGCCAGGCAGGGTCACGTCGATGGATTCGGCGGCGAGCTTGGCAGCCAGATCCGCTTCCTCGAACAATGCCTTGCGCGCATTAAGGACTTCTGTAACACGCTCCTTGGCAACGTTGATCAGCGCACCGACCTGCGGACGCTCTTCGGCCGGCAGGTTCCCCAGGGTCTTCATCACCTGAGTCAACTCGCCCTTCTTGCCAAGGTAGTGAACCCGGATTTGCTCCAGGGCATTGATATCTTCAGCGCTTTGCACAGCCTCTAGTGCTTGAGAGACCAGCGCGTCCAGGTTTTCCATGTACAGACTCCAGATACAAAATAGGGGAAGAGCTTGAAGGCTCTTCCCCTATTTATGACGTTTAACACCTGGCCCCACAGAGGTGAGGCCGGGTGACTGTCGGGGGTACTTAAGCCAAGGTGGCTTTAGCTTTCTCGACAATCGCAGCAAACGCCGCTTTTTCGTTCACTGCCAGATCAGCCAGAACCTTACGGTCGATCTCGATGGACGCTTTTTTCAGGCCGGCAATGAAACGGCTGTAGGACAGACCGTTAACACGAGCACCAGCGTTGATACGAGCGATCCACAGAGCGCGGAACTGACGTTTTTTCTGACGACGGTCACGGTAGGCGTATTGGCCTGCCTTGATTACCGCTTGCTTGGCAACACGGAATACGCGGGAACGCGCGCCGTAGTAGCCTTTAGCAAGTTTCAGAATTTTTTTGTGACGCTTACGGGCAATGACGCCACGCTTTACACGAGCCATGAGTTACTTCCTCTATTCTTGATCCAAAAATTAACGAAGGCGCAGCATGCGCTCGACTTTTGCCACGTCAGACGGATGCAGCAAGCTGCTACCGCGCAGTTGACGCTTACGCTTGGTCGACATTTTGGTCAGGATGTGGCTCTTGAAAGCGTGCTTGTGCTTGATACCGTTAGCAGTTTTCAGAAACCGCTTAGCAGCACCACTTTTAGTTTTCATCTTTGGCATGTTCGGATACTCCGCATTCAGTTGATAAACATAATCGCAAGGCCTGCCGTGCCCTGTTGATTACTTCTTCTTTTTCGGGGCGATGACCATGATCAGCTGGCGTCCTTCCATCTTAGGATGCTGTTCGACCGAACCGTATTCGAGCAGGTCTTGTTCAACCCGCTTGAGGAGTTCCATCCCCAGCTCCTGGTGGGCCATCTCACGGCCGCGGAATCGCAAGGATACCTTGGCCCTGTCCCCGTCACTCAGGAAACGTACCAGGTTGCGCAGTTTTACCTGGTAATCCCCTTCCTCCGTCCCTGGACGAAACTTGATTTCTTTTACCTGAATCTGCTTCTGGTTTTTCTTCGCCGCGGCAATCTGCTTCTTCTTTTCGAAGATCGACTTGCCGTAGTCCATCACCCGGCAAACCGGCGGGACTGCGTCTGCGGAAATTTCTACCAGATCAAGCTTGGCTTCTTCAGCAATACGAAGCGCTTCATCAATCGAGACGATGCCAATCTGCTCGCCGTCAGCGCCAATTAACCGAACCTCGCGTGCCGAGATATTCTCGTTGATCGGGGCTTTCGGTGCAGCTCGTTTATCTTGTCTCATTTCACGCTTAATAATAATTACTCCAAATCTGGGCGACCACGCCGGGAAACCGCTTGCGCGAGGAACTCAGCGAATTCGGCGACGGGCATCGAGCCCAGGTCAGCACCTTCACGAGTACGCACAGCGACAGTCTGCATCTCGACCTCCCGATCTCCAATAACCAAGAGAAAGGGAACCTTGAGCAAAGTATGCTCGCGGATTTTAAAGCCGATCTTTTCATTTCTCAAGTCGGACTTGGCACGAAATCCGCTTTGGTTGAGAGTTTTTTCGACCTCGGCGGCAAAATCTGCCTGTTTATCAGTGATATTCATGATCACTGCCTGGGTCGGCGCCAACCACGCGGGGAACGCACCCTCGTAGTGTTCGATCAGAATCCCGACGAAGCGCTCGAACGAACCGAGGATCGCGCGGTGAAGCATGACCGGGTGCTTGCGGCTGTTGTCTTCGGACACGTATTCGGCGCCCAGACGGATCGGCAGGTTAAAATCGAGCTGCAGGGTACCACACTGCCACACGCGACCAAGGCAATCTTTGAGCGAGAACTCGATCTTCGGCCCGTAGAAAGCCCCTTCGCCCGGTTGCAGATCGTACGCAAGGCCCGCGCTATCGAGGGCAGCGGCCAGGGCTGCTTCGGCGCGATCCCACAACTCATCGGAACCAACGCGTTTTTCCGGACGAGTGGACAGCTTCATCTCGACTTCGGTAAAGCCGAAGTCACGGTAGACGTCCATGGTCAGCTTGATGAAGGCAGCGGATTCGGCCTGCATCTGCTCTTCGGTGCAGAAGATATGCGCATCGTCCTGGGTGAAGGCACGCACGCGCATGATGCCGTGCAGCGCACCCGATGGCTCGTTACGGTGGCAGGCACCGAACTCGGCCAGGCGCATCGGCAACTCGCGGTAGCTTTTCAGGCCTTGGTTGAACACCTGCACGTGGCAAGGGCAGTTCATCGGCTTGATGGCGTAGTCGCGGTTTTCCGACTGGGTAGTGAACATGTTGTCGGCGTAGTTGGCCCAGTGCCCGGATTTCTCCCACAGGCTACGGTCAACCACTTGCGGCGTCTTGATCTCCAGGTAGCCGTTTTCACGCTGGACCTGGCGCATGTACTGCTCGAGCACCTGGTACAGGGTCCAACCGTTCGGATGCCAGAACACCATGCCCGGGGATTCTTCCTGGGTGTGGAACAGGCCCAGGCGCTTGCCGATCTTGCGATGGTCACGCTTCTCGGCTTCCTCGATACGCTGGATGTAAGCCGCCAGTTGCTTCTTGTCGGCCCAGGCAGTGCCGTAGACGCGCTGCAGCTGCTCGTTCTTCGCATCGCCACGCCAATAGGCGCCGGACAGCTTGGTCAGCTTGAAGGACTTCAGGAAGCGGGTGTTCGGCACATGCGGGCCACGGCACATGTCGACGTATTCTTCGTGGTAGTACAGGCCCATGGCCTGCTCGTCCGGCATGTCTTCCACCAGACGCAGCTTGTAATCCTCACCACGCGCCTTGAACACTTCGATGACTTCGGCACGCGGGGTCACTTTCTTGATGACGTCGTAATCTTTCTCGATCAGCTGCTGCATGCGCTGTTCGATGGCCGCCATGTCTTCCGGCGTGAAAGGACGCTCAAAGGCGATGTCGTAATAGAAGCCTTCGTCGATGACAGGCCCGATGACCATCTTCGCGCTCGGGTACAGCTGCTTGACCGCATGGCCCACCAGGTGCGCGCAAGAGTGGCGAATGATCTCCAGCCCCTCTTCATCCTTTGGCGTGATGATTTGCAGCGTGGCGTCGCTGTCGATGACATCGCTGGCATCGACCAGTTTGCCGTTGACCTTGCCAGCCAGGGTGGCCTTGGCCAGGCCCGCGCCGATGGATGCTGCGACCTCGGCTACGGAAACCGGGTGATCGAATGAACGTTGACTGCCGTCGGGAAGAGTAATAGTTGGCATGGCGCCTCCTCTCCTAGTGGTGACCCCTACCAAAGGTCACGTGGGTTGGGATGAGCCAGTACAAGATCCAGTCCAGGCCATTCAATGACGAACGCCTGCCTTACAGCGGCAGGAGCCTTACGGCCAACCGGGAAAACCGAACCAGAGTGACTGGGATTCAAATCAGGGTTAATCGAACATTTGCCGCAGCCGGGACCTGTTGTCCTCCGGAGCCTGAAAATACCCGAGCCCGGCATGCTAGCACAGATGAACGGTCATCGCCGCGCCCGGATTGAAGCGGACGTAAATCCTCGGTTTTTATGCCAGAGTGCTGAACTGTACCGCCCGCTACGCCTCAGATAACAAGACATCGACCCGAAAGGAGCATCTTCGCATGCGTCTGAACACATTATTTGCAGTAGTCGCCCCCCTCGCCCTGCTGCTCCCGCTGACCGCCCACGCCGAATGGCCCAAGGGGGAGCGTGAAAAATACATGGCCCAATGCACCGAGGCGGCCACGCCACAGATCGGCGCGGCAGCGGCCAAATCCCATTGCGCCTGTGGCGCCGATGCGATCAAGTCCTACCCGGCAGCCGACATTCAAGCCTTGATGGACAATAAGGCGACACCGCAGCTGCAGCAAAAAGCACTGGGGCAGATTGCAAAATGCAAGGCCGATAACAAGGCCAAAAAGTAAGAAAACAGGTCTTTGCACGGAGCCGTGCATCGATAAAAAACGCTGATTTCGGGCCTTTTTGACCGATTTATTCAGGTTTTACAGCTTTTTTTATCGTCTTTACGTTCGGCTGAAAGCCTTTAAAACCGGGCCTTTCAGCCGGATCAGGCAGTAAAGAAAACACGACTGATTGGCAAACAGCGCGTGCGGGGGGCTCCCAAATCGAACATTTCGACTATGATACCCCGGTGTGCCCAGTTGGCCTGAGCAGCACAGTACACTGAAAATATATGTTTCTTGGAGATACACCATGTCTAATCGCCAAACCGGCACCGTTAAATGGTTCAACGATGAAAAAGGCTTCGGCTTCATCACTCCTACAGGTGGCGGTGACGACCTGTTCGTACACTTCAAAGCTATCGAAAGCGACGGTTTCAAAAGCCTGAAAGAAGGCCAGACCGTTTCCTTCGTGGCTGAGAAAGGCCAAAAGGGTATGCAAGCTGCACAGGTTCGCCCAGAGTAATTACTCGGCGAGCACAAAAAACCCCGTCCATGTGACGGGGTTTTTTATGGGCGATTGAAAAATCAATCAGCCGCAGTTCACCCGATTGATGATCAGATTGGCGTCAGTGTTGAGATTCAGGCGATCCGAGCGGTACTCAAGCGTCACCATATCGTTGGGCTTAAGGATCCGCGCATATTGCGCACCGGCGCGGGTGCGGGCTTGTTCCAGCAGTTGCGGCGAGGCCTTCTTGCCGATGGCGAACTCGGCAGCTGTTGCTTCGCAGCGGCTGTAGCCTGTTTCTGTTGCTACCGGATCAGGGGTCGATTCAGAGGTGCTGCTGCAACCGCTCAAGAGCGCGACGGCCAGCAAAGTACCCAATGACGCGAGCTTCCAAGGCATGAAGCCTCCTTTTGTTGATGATTAAACAGAGAGCGTGCGACAGCCCAAACGAAGCTTGGTTTCAACCCAAGGGCTATCATGGTGCCCTCATCAGGAAAACAGGCAGTTTGCCTGAGCCGACATCCCGCTTCAGGGGTGAATCGTGACTGAATATGAATCGTGCTCAGTAAACGTCGATGTAGTCAAAGGGCGGATTGGGCCAGTTGTCCTTCAACGCATTGTAGATCTGCATGACCCAGACCTCGTCACTGGCGGCGACCAGCCCGACGTAGCCTGAACCTTTTGCCCACGTTTCCAGCCGAAACGATAGCCCGTCGATGTCCACACCGCCCACCACGCCCGAAGACAAATAGGCGATACCCGCCTTGGTCACGCGCAGTTGGGTGTGCTCGTCATCACTGGCCGAAGCCAGCAACTGACGAACCGCGTCGATGGTCAACCCGTCAGGAGCGTTCAAATCGATCTGCACGGCGGGGGCCTCTTCAGAAAGTCAAAAAGCAAGTGTCGCACAGCCCTTCCCTGATGCCTAAGTCGCAGTGCAAAACCCCAGGCAAAAATGGTTAACTCACCCTACAGACCTCCCAACTCGCGAGCCCGACCATGAGCACCGTCAGCATCGAAGCCACCATCAATGCCAAATGGTCGGAGGGCCACAGCTCCTACAGCCCTGGCAGCCCCGAAGAACTGGCAATCATCGGTATAGAACTGTTGGTCAAGGAGCTGGGAACGAAGGCGGCCCTGAACTTTATCCAGCAAGCGTTCGAACGATACCCCAGCAGCATTGAAGCAGTGGATTGAAACACACCCGCAGGCCTTGACCTGCGAGTGTTCGGCAAGACCGATTACTTCAGACGCGCCAAGCGCTCGGTCAGCAGGTCAAAAAAGCCCTGAGCGTCGCCATCCTGCACCCAGTAGGCATTTTTGGGTGCCTTCAGGCCGTCGTACCAGTCAACGATGGTCTGGCCAAAGGTCGGTCCTTCACGGCTGTCCACCACGACGTTGACCGAACGCCCGGTAAACAACTCTGGCTTGAGCAGGTAGGCAACCACCGTGGCATCGTGCACCGGTCCGCCCGTCATGCCGTAATGCTCCATATCACCTTTGACGTATTCGTTGAGAATGTCGCCGACGATCTTGCTGGCCTTGTTGTCCACGGCAGCGATCTGCTTCAGGCGTGCTTCGCTGGTGAGGATCTTGTGGGTCACATCCAGCGGCAGGTAAGTGAGCTTCACACCGCTCTTGAGCACCACTTCTGCGGCCTGTGGGTCAGCGTACAGGTTGAACTCGGCCACCGGGGTGATGTTGCCGCCATTGAAGTGCGCACCGCCCATGATCACCACTTCCTTGATGCCCTGGACAATTTCGGGCTCCTGTATCAATGCCAGGGCCAGGTTGGTCTGCGGGCCAAGCATGGCAATGGTGATGCTATGGGGCTTGGCAGCCTTGAGGGTGTCGATCAGGTAGTTGACGGCGTTGCCCTTGGCCAGACCCTTCTTCGGCTCATACACCTCGACACCCGACAGGCCTTCCTTGCCATGGATGTTTTCCGCGTAGATGGGCGTGCGCATCATCGGCTTCGGCGCGCCGGCATACACCGGCACGTCTTCGCGCCCCGCCCATTCCCGGGCCAGGCGAGCGTTGCGCGATGTCTTGTCCAGACGCACGTTGCCAGCGACGGTGGTCAACGCGCGGATATTCAGCTCTTCGGGGGAAGCCAGGGCAAACAACAGGGCAACCACATCGTCGGCCCCCGGATCAGTGTCGATGATCAGGTCGATTTTTTCCGCCGCCTGGGCGCTCGTAGCAGTGATCAGCGACAAAAGCAGCAGACTCCGGAACAGTTGACGCATTTTCTGAGCATAGCGGTGCATGGCGCATTCCTTGTGCAGGGTTGAGAAGGTTAGAACGTTACTCCGGCAATCAACACGATGTTGCAATACGGGGAGCATTCTCCCGTGCGAATAATCGCCCGAGCTTGCTTGCTGACCGCCTTGAATTGTTCATGGCTGACCAGCTCCCGCGCCCCCAGCGCGCCATCGGCATGCAGTGCCTCCAATGTCGCCAGGGCCGCAGGTTGTTTATCGAAAATCTCTTCAGCGAGTACGTGGCTTTCCACCTGCATTTCGCTGAGCAGCACTTTCAGGGTGCTGACAAAATCCGGGATGCCGTGGGTCAGGGCCAGGTCGATCAACTCGACCTGTGGAGGCACCGGCAAACCCGCATCACCGATGACCACCTTGTCGCCATGGCCAAGGGAAGCGATCAGTCGCGACAGCGCGATATTCAACAACGGCGTCTTTTTCATGATTTGAAAGCCTGTACTTCCAGCAAGGTGGGAATGGAGGGCTGCGCCCCCGCACGGGTGACCGACAACGCGGCGGCGACCTGACCAAAACGAATCGCCTCGACCTCGCTTTTGCCGTCAGCCAAGGCTGCCGCGAAGCCGCCGACAAAGGTGTCTCCGGCCGCCGTGGTGTCCACCGCCTTGACCAACGGCGCCGGGAAGTGCTGGAAACTCGCGCCGTTGGCGAACATCAGACCCTGGGCGCCCAGGGTCACGATCACCTTGCCGGCACCGGCGGCAAGCAATTGCGTCGCGGCCGCTTCGGCGGTTTCCAGAGAGTCCACCGCCAGCCCGCTCAGCACGGCGGCTTCGCTCTCATTGGGAATCAGATAGTCGATACAGGCGTACCAGTCGGCCGGCAAGGGCCGGGAGGCCGGCGCCGGGTTCAGGATGACGGTCTTGCCCAGTTCCCGACCGCGCTTGAGTGCATGCCCGACGGTCGCGTCCGGCACCTCGAGCTGGCAGATAATGACGTCGGCGCTACGCAGCACCTCATCGAACCGGTCGAGGACATCAGGGGTAAGCACGCCGTTGGCCCCGGCCACGATAACGATCGCATTCTGGCTGTTGTCGTCGACAACGATCAGCGCTACGCCGCTGGAGCCGGCCACGACACTGACCGACTGGCAATCGATGCCTTCGGCCAGCAGCGCCCCGCGCAGTTCCTGGCCGTAGGCATCACTGCCCACGCAACCGACCATGGACACCTTCGCTCCCAGGCGCGCCGCGGCCACGGCCTGATTGGCGCCCTTCCCGCCCGGGATGGTGCAGAACGACTCACCAATCAGCGTTTCACCGCCCTTGGGAAGACGGGGTGCACGGGTCACCAGGTCCATGTTCAGGCTGCCTACTACCACTACTTTTGCTGGCATACGTCTTCACTCATCAATTCGGTTCAGCGGTATTGGGCGAATGTACCTGACAGCGGTGCAGTCGACTCTCGCAAGACAATGCTGGGTGTCACGATGCGCTGATCGGTGGCCAGCCCCGGCGTTGCGATCCGCCGCAACAGCACTTCAGCGGCCATCTCACCGAGCTGCAGGATCGACTGCCCCACCGTGGTCAGCGCCGGATAGACATAACGGCTCATCTGAATGTCATCGAAACCAATGACCGACAGTTCACTGGGCACGCGCACGTTGCGCTCGGCGGCGGCGCGCAGCACACCGATTCCGATCATGTCGTTGGCCGCAAAAATCGCACTGGGCGGCCGTTGTTCGAGCAGCCTGGCCGCCGCCTGATAACCACCGGTGCTGGTGAAATCGCTTTCGAGCATGCGTTCGACGGGCAGCTCGACCCCGGCTTCTTTCAGGGCGCGGCAGTAACCGGCCAGACGCATCTGCGCCACGCTGGTGTCCGCCGGGCCACCGATAAAGGCGATATCACGGTGGCCAAGCTCCAGCAGGTGCTGGGTGGCGAGGTAGGCGCCGTGCTCATGATCGATGCGCACCAGGTCCGCGTCGACACCGTCGAGCCCACGGTCGACGATGACCATGGGCGTACGCACGCTGGTCAGCCCCTGGGCGAGACCGGCATCGCCGCCGGCGGAAGCGACGATCAGACCGTCGATGCGTTTTTCCAGCAGCACCCGCAGATAACTGCGCTGCTTGTCCGGGTTGTCGTCGGAGTTGCACAGGATCACGCAGTAGCCGTTGCGCTCACAGTAATCCTCGATCCCCCGGGCCAGTTCGGCGAAGTAGGGATTGAGACTGTTGGGCACCAGCAACCCGATGGTCGCAGTGGTCTTGGCCTTGAGCGAGCGGGCCACCGCGCTGGGCACGTAGTCGAGCTGCTCGATGGCGGCCTCGACCTTGAGTCGCACCTCTTCGCTGACCGGTCGCGTCTTGTTCACTACGTGGGAGACGGTCGTGTAGGAAATTCCCGCGAGCGCCGCCACATCCTTGATCGTCGCCATGGTTCAGGCCCGCCGACTGGCGCGCTGGCTGCGGTAAGTGTCGAGCACCACCGCAACCACAATCACCGCGCCGGTAATGATGCGCTTGGTCGGTTCGGTGGCGCCAATCTGCGCCAGGCCCGCGGCCAGTACGGAGATGATCAGCACACCAAAGAAGGTGCTGATGACCGAACCGCGCCCGCCCATCAGGCTCGTGCCGCCGATGACCACAGCAGCGATGACCTGCAGCTCGAGCCCCGAACCAGCGTTCGGGTCGGCCGCTTCCAGACGGGAAATCTGGAACAGCGCGGCCAGGCCGGCCAGCAACCCCATCAGGCTGAACACCAGGATCTTGTAAGGTTTTGGATTGATACCCGCCAGTCGCACGGCTTCTTCATTGGTGCCGATACCGATCAGATAACGGCCAAACACGGTGCGGGTCAGCACAGCCTGGGCGATGAAGATCACCAGCAAGGCAATGATGAAGGACGGTGAAATACCGAAGGCGATCGGATTGGATAGCCAAGCGAAGGAATCCCCGATGTAGGCCGTCCGCGAGCCGGTCATCTGGTAAGCCAGGCCTCGGGCCATTTCCAGCACGCCGAGGGAAACGATGAACGACGGGATCCGCCACGCCACGGTAATCGAACCGGTAACGGTGCCGGCCAGGGCCGCCACGGCCATGCCCAACAACGCCGCCGGCCAGACGCTCCAGCCCCAGCCCAGCACCGCCACGCTCACCGTCGATGCGGCCAGGGCCAGCACCGACCCGACCGATAGATCGATACCGCCGATGATCAGGATGAAGGTCATGCCGACCGCCAGCACCATGAGGTCTGGGATCTGGTTGGCCAGGGTGCTGAAGGTGTCATACGAAAGAAAATGGCTGCTCAGGACCGAGAACAACGCGATCATCGCCAACAAGGCCCCGGCCAGTCCCAGGTAGGTGCCCAGGCCATAGAAGTTGCCACTCGGTTTGCCGACGGCCGATACGGTTTTCATGAGAAGTCCCTAGGCGCTGCTTCGTTGAGCAACGCATCACGTTTCTGATAGCCGGCGAATGCGGCGGCAAGCAAGTCATCCTGGGTCCAGCTATCGCGCTCGAAGGTGTCAATCAGGCGGCCGGCGGACAGCACGCCGATCCGGTCACAAATCAGCATCAATTCCCGCAGGTCGCTGGACACCACAACCAACGCCTTGCCCTGGCGCGTCAGCTCACCGAGCAGCGCATAGATGTCGAATTTGGCGCCGACGTCGATGCCTCGGGTCGGCTCGTCGAACAGCAATACCGAGCAATCGCGCTCCAGCCAGCGGCCGATCACCACCTTCTGTTGATTGCCGCCCGACAGTTCGGACACCAACTGTGTCGGACTGGAGCTGCGGATTCGCATGGCGTCGATCTGTCGCTGCGCCAACGCGAACTCTTCGCTGCCATTGACGAAACCGCCGCTGGAGATTTCCGGCATGTTGCCCAAGGCAATGTTGGCGGCGATGGATTGAGTCAGTAGCAGGCCTTCGCCCTTGCGGTCCTCGGTGATCAGCGCGATGCCGTGGGCCACCGCATCGGACGGCGAGCGAATGCTGACGACATTGGCCGGCGAACCCAGCGCCACCGTGCCGCTGTCGGCCGCATCGGCGCCGAAGATCAACCGCAGCAGCTCGGTGCGCCCTGCCCCGATCAACCCGGAAATACCGAATATCTCGCCGCTGCGCACCTCGAAGGACACATCGCGGACCTTGTCCGAACGGCTCAAGCCGTTGACGGTCAACGCCGGCGCGCCGATCTGGCGCGGGCCCAGGTCGATGTGCTCGCCCAGCTCCCGCCCGACCATCAGCGTCACCAACTGCTCGCTGTTGTAGTTGGCCATCGGCTCGACGCAGACCAGGTTGCCGTCGCGCAGTACCGCAATGCGCTGAGCCACCCGAGCCAGTTCTTCGAGGCGATGGGAAATATAAATGATCGACACGCCCCGCGCCTGCAGACGAGTGATCTGCTCGAAGAGCATCTCCACCTCACGAGCGGTCAGCATCGCAGTCGGCTCGTCGAGAATCAGCACATGGCAATCGCCGATCAGGTTGCGGGCGATTTCGACCATCTGTTGGTGACCGATGCCCAACTCACTGACCAGTGTGTCAGGGTCGATTGCATCGAGCCCCACCTGGGCCATGGCCTCGACCGCCGCTTTGCGCAGTTGCTTGCGACTGATCCAGCCGCCACGACTGGGCAGGTTGTGGAGGAACAGGTTTTCGGCCACGGAAAGTGTCGGCAGCAGGTTGAGCTCCTGCATGACCATGCGCACGCCCAGCTCTTCAGCCTGGGTACGACTGCCAGGGCGATAATCCTGTCCCTGGAATTGCATCTGCCCGGTGGTCGGCGTCACCAACCCGCCGATGATCTTGGACAGGGTGCTCTTGCCGGCGCCATTTTCGCCGGTCAGCGCCAGCACTTCGCCGCGCATCAACGTCAGGTCGATGTCGCTCAGTACCGGTTGGGCATAGGTCTTGCCGATGCCGCTGACCGAAAGGACAGCGTTCGGGTCGCGAACGGACATAAAAAACTCTCCAATACGCTCGCCAACAAGGGCGAGCGTCGTTGTGTCGCCAGGATAACTACTGGGTCACCAGCTCGACCGGAGTTTCGATAACGCCGTTAGTGCCGCTGTCAACGGCTTCGCCCTTGAGGATCTTCAGGGCCGTCTCGATGCCGAAAACAGCCTGTTTGGCGGCGAACTGGTCGGCAGTCGCCAGGACGCGACCGTCCTTGAGCATAGGCTTGATGGCGTTGATGTTGTCATAACCGACCACTTTTACCTTGCCCGCCTTGCCGGCAGCGCGAATGGCCGATACCGCGCCGACCGCCATGCTGTCGTTACCGGCCAGCAGTGCCTTGATGTTCGGGTATTCGCTGAGCATCGAGGCGGCAACCTGATTGCCCTTGTTGATTTCCCAGTCGCCCGATTGCAGGGAAACGACCTTGATCTGCGCCGCTTCCATTGCATCCTTGAAGCCGGCGGTGCGTGCCTGGGCATTGGTGGTGGTGGACACGCCTTCAATGATACCGACCTCATCACCAGCCTTGAGCTGCTTGGCCAGGTACTCACCCACCAGGCGCGCGCCCTTGCGGTTGTCCGGGCCTACGAACGGCACAGTGATGTTTTTGCTTTTGACCACGTCCGGATCGAGCTGGTTATCGATGTTGATCACGGTGATGCCGGCGTCGACGGCTTTCTTGATCACCGGCACCATGGCCTTGGAGTCGGCTGGTGCGATGATGAGGGCATCGACCTTGGACACGATCATCTGCTCGACAATGCGGATCTGGTTGGCGGTGTCGGTTTCATCCTTGATCCCGTTGGAGATCAGGTCGAAATCGGCGGAGTGTTCCTTCTGATAGGCCTTGGCGCCATCTTCCATGGTCAGGAAGAACTCGTTGGCCAGGGATTTCATGACCAGGGCAACCTTGGGTTTTTCCGGGGTCTGGGCAAATGCCGAAGAGAAAGGCAGCGCAGCGGATGCGGCCGCGAGCATGGCGACGGCGAGAAGGCGTCCAGCGAATGGCAACTTCATGGGTTCACTCCGATTTTATGATTATTTTGAGCAAAATCGTTGCACGGGAAGTCGTTCCACAGGCCGTCGCCAAGCATCAACGAAGGCTGCGCAAACGTTTGCGTGAAGGGAACTATGGTAAAGCTTCCGGGTTTTGTCAACGTGCGGATTTCACCGCAAGGCTGGGGATCAGACGGTCGTGTTGACCAGGGCACCCGAGCCGGAGCCCTTGGCCAGCTCTGTGATCAGATGGCCAGTGACTTCCAGCAATGCACCGCTGGTGTCGGCAATCTGGCCTTGTATCGCCATGACCGCAGTGGTTTTGGCTTCGGGTGTCGGATAGACCTGCTTCTGCGCAGCAGACAACTGCTGTTGCTGTTCTCTGAGCTGCTGTTGCAGCTCTTGCATGCGTTTGAGCAACACCTGCACGGCAATGCTCTGGGTGCTCCCGCTCTTTTCGGTCTTGCCTTCGGACGCAGGGCTCATGCTCGTACGAACCTGGCCTGGCGCCTGCGTCTGGCCAAGGGTCTCATCGGCTGCCTCGGCGCTCGCTTGGCTCAAGGCCTTGAGCGTGGCCGCGGACTGGCCGCCGATGGTGACGGCAGCTGCATTTGGAAAGCCGACGGAAAACGACATAACAAAACTCCATGGATAAGATTCCTACGAAGGCCATCGACTGCTTGAGCGGCTTCTTTAGCTTAATTTTTCCTACACCAAAACGGAAAAAGCGTTGTCAGAGGATTTTCTTGAATTTTAAGCAGTTGCGTAAATGCCTACGGTTAAATACTGTACGCACGTACAGCTCAATAAGGATAATCCTGTGGCAACGCCGTCCGCTGCAACTACCCCCTTAGATTCCTATACCCGCCTCGGCCTGCGGGTCTCGAAAATCATCAACTCCCCCACCGCACAAAAAGCCAAGGCGGCCCTGATCTTCCGGCTTCCCGAGGAACCGGTGGATGAGTGGGAGCGCCTGCTGGAAGAAATCGACGAGAACGACAATGTGACCCTCGCCTATCGCGACGATGGCGGTGTGCAGGTGTTCTGGGTTGTGCCGAAGGAAGATTGAGCCTGATGAGTGTTCGTTGTTTTGCTTTATTGCTTGCGATTGTCGCCATGGGCGCGCAGGCCGATGCGCCCCGCACGTTCAGCGAGGCCAAGAAAGTCGCCTGGAAACTCTATGCCCCCCAATCCACCGAGTTCTACTGTGGCTGCAAATACTCAGGCAATCGCGTGAACCTGGCAGCCTGCGGTTATGTGCCGCGCAAAAACGCCAATCGCGCCGCGCGTATCGAGTGGGAGCATATCGTCCCGGCGTGGCAGATCGGGCATCAGCGTCAATGCTGGCAACAAGGCGGGCGGAAGAATTGCACCCGCCACGACCCGGTCTATCAACGGGCCGAGGCCGATCTTCATAACCTGGTGCCCAGCATCGGGGAAGTGAACGGCGACCGCAGCAACTTCAGCTTTGGCTGGCTGCCGGCGCAGACGGGCCAGTACGGCTCATGCCTGACCCAGGTGGATTTCAAGGCCAAGAAAGTCATGCCCCGCCCTTCCATCCGCGGAATGATCGCCCGGACGTATTTCTACATGAGCAAACAATACGGCCTGCGCCTTTCGAAACAGGACCGGCGCCTGTACGAAGCCTGGGACAAGACCTACCCGGTACAGAGCTGGGAGCGCCAGCGCAACCAGAGCGTGGCGTGCGTGATGGGGCGTGGCAACGAGTTCGTGGGCCCGGTGAATTTAAAGGCCTGCGGTTGATCTCGCATGGGTAAACAGCGCCAATCAACTGTGGGAGCTTGCTTGCTCGCGATAGGGGCATGCCCGTCAACGTCAACGTTGGCTGAGCCACTGCTATCGCGAGCAGGCTCGCTCCCACAGGTGTTGTGGCTTACCTGACTGTTCTGCTCTGCGGGGTTTATTGAGCGCTCGGGTAATCCACCACCAGCGACTCGATGTTGCGCTTTTTCGCTCGAACCAGGGCGGCGTTCAATTGCTCCTGCTTCGCCTCTGCTTCAGCCTTTGAATTGAAAGGCCCGACCAGAACCCGGTCCTTGCCATTGTCTTTCACCACACTCGATACAAAACTGTGCTCGATGAGCCAGGCGGTCAGGTCGCTGACCGCTTGCGGGATTTCGCCCCGGACCTCGACGCCCCATTGCGGCGCAGCGGCGGCGCTCGGTGCAGTGGTTGCCGCCACCTTTGGCTTCGGTGTGTCGACGTCACGCCCTTCACCGCATCCTGCCAGCGCCAATACCGCGATTACCCAAGCCAATTTGCGCACAACGTTTTACCCCGGAAGACATGGAGCGGGGATTTTAACACTCAAGCCCGTCAATAACGCCGTAAACAGCGCTCAAAACACGAGAAACCTGCACGGCGTCTCTGTATAGTCGCACCCTGGGAATTAATGCTGCGTCTGCGCGTCAGAAAGAGGCACCCACATTGTGACACTTGGCACTAATCTATAAGCAGTACCGACATCTGCACTGCCTGAATCAGGTGCCCTATAAAGCAATCAAGGAGAACACCATGCTGATACTCACCCGCAAAGTCGGTGAAAGCATAAACATTGGTGACGACATCACGATCACCATTCTGGGCGTTAGCGGCCAACAAGTCCGTATCGGCATCAACGCTCCGAAAAACGTTGCGGTGCATCGCGAAGAGATTTATCAGCGCATTCAGGCGGGCCTTACCGCCCCTGACAAGCCGCAAACGCCCTGAGCCCTGTAGCAGTCCGTAGCCAGCCCTTCTGCATCGTCGCAAGGCTGGCTAAAGATTCATGCCGACTGTCCCTCATCATCCCCGCTTCATTTCGCCTTTGATTTTTTCGTTCATCCCGTCAAACCGATACTAATGACATGGCTCATAGCATGGCTGTCAGACGTTTCGTTTTAATGGCGATGAAGCAGGTATTCGTGACGGCTCAACCCAGCCCCACGCCGCGGGCCATTCCTGTGGCAGCGACCACCATCAGCACCAGCAACAAAGCTTCAATGTGACTGATCCGCGCAAACCGGCCAGCTTTCGAAGGATCGATCGCACGCCCTTTGCCCAGCGCCATCCGCCATTTGATCAGCGCGATCATCGGCGCGATTTCAAGCAACAGGATCAGCACGAACAACGTCATCTTCAGGTGAAACAGCGGTTGGTGCAGGTAATAGTCCGTGCCTTTTTCAAACCCACCAAAAGCACGCATCCCGCCGGTCACCAGCAGGACCACCGCCGATAGCCCCCACAGGTTGTCCGCCATCAAGACATTTCGAACCGCGTCCGCACCGCCCGCCAGGCGTCGCAACGCCGTGCCACGGGTAAGTACCGCCCAGAACCCCAGGGCGAAAGCCAGAAGATGAATTGCCGCAAGAGACCAATGAGCCAACATGGAAGATTCCTGTCAGAGGATGTCGAATTGACCTGACAGTACTAGCTCATAAAACAATGATTGCCAGGAATAGGCATACAAAAAACTGTGGGAGCGAGCCTGCTCGCGATAGCGGTGTATCAGCCAACAACAATGTTGTCTGACACTCCGTCATCGCGAGCAGGCTCGCTTCCACAGGGGTATTGCGAACGCTAAAAGATTTTAGTCAGCCAAACGCCAGGTCGTCCCGCCCTTGCCGTCTTCCAGCACCACGCCCATGGCGGTGAGCTGGTCGCGGATGCGGTCGGATTCTGCCCAGTCCTTGTTGGCCCGCGCAGTCAGGCGCGCCTGGATCAACGCTTCGACCTCGGCGGCGTCCACGCGACCTTCGGCACCGGCCTGAAGGAAATCATCCGCCTCGAGCTGCAACACACCCAGGACGCCGGCCAGTTCTTTCAGACGCGCCGCCAGGCCCGCCGCCGCGTTGAGATCACTCTCCCGCAAACGATTGATCTCGCGCACCATCTCGAACAGCACCGCGCAGGCTTCCGGCGTGCCGAAGTCGTCGTTCATCACTTCAGTGAAACGCGCGACAAAGGCTTCGCCACCGGCGGCCGGGACCTTCGGCAGGCCCTTCAACGCATGGTAGAACCGCTCCAGGGCGCCCTTGGCGTCCTTGAGGTTGTCTTCCGAGTAGTTGATGGCGCTGCGATAGTGACTGGACACCAGCAGGTAACGCACGACTTCCGGGTGGTACTTGTCGAGCACGTCGCGGATGGTGAAGAAGTTGTTCAAGGACTTGGACATCTTCTCGCCGTTGATCCGGATCATGCCGCAATGCATCCACGCATTGGCGTAGGTCTTGCCGGTGGCCGCTTCGCTCTGGGCGATTTCGTTTTCGTGGTGCGGGAATTCCAGGTCGCTGCCGCCGCCATGAATGTCGAAGGTCTCGCCCAGGCAGCAGGTCGACATCACCGAGCATTCGATGTGCCAGCCCGGACGCCCGGCGCCCCACGGCGACTCCCAGCTCGGCTCACCCGGCTTAGCGGCTTTCCACAGCACGAAGTCCAGCGGGTCCTGTTTCGACTCGTCGACTTCGATGCGCGCGCCGATGCGCAGGTCTTCGATTTTCTTGCGCGACAGCTTGCCGTAGCCCATGAACTTGGCGACGCGGTAATACACGTCGCCATTGCCCGGTGCGTAGGCATAACCCTTGTCGATCAAGGTCTGGATCATCGCCAGCATGCCTGGGATGTGGTCCGTGGCACGGGGTTCCAGGTCGGGCTTGAGGATATTGAGGCGCGCCTCATCCTCGTGCATGGCCTTGATCATGCGCTCGGTCAGCGCATCGTAAGGCTCGCCGTTTTCCCGGGCACGGTTGATGATCTTGTCTTCGATGTCGGTGATGTTGCGCACGTAGGTCAGGTCATAACCGCTGAAACGCAACCAGCGGGTTACCAGGTCGAACGCAACCATGCTGCGACCATGGCCGATGTGGCAGTAGTCGTACACGGTCATCCCGCAGACGTACATGCGGACCTTGTTACCGTCCAGCGGCTTGAAGACTTCTTTGCTCTTGGTGAGCGTGTTGTAGATCGTAAGCACAGGGTTTCCCTTAAGACTTGATCACTGACCCCAGGAATCGCGCAAGGTCACGGTACGGTTGAACACCGGAGCACCGGGTTTCGAGTCCTTGATATCCGCGCAGAAGTAACCTTCGCGCTCGAACTGGAAACGGTCTTCCGGCTGTGCGTTGCCCAGCGAAGGCTCGGCACGACAACCAGTGAGTACTTGCAGGGAGTCAGGGTTGATGTTGTCCAGGAAGCTGGCGCTGTCCTCGGCCTTTTCAGGGTTCGGCGAACGGAACAGGCGATCGTACAAGCGCACTTCGCACTCGACGCTGGCAGCGGCCGGCACCCAGTGGATCACGCCCTTTACCTTGCGACCTTCCGGGTTCTTGCCCAGGGTCTCGGGATCGTACGAGCAATGCAGTTCGACGATGTTGCCGTCGGCGTCCTTGATCGCTTCGTCGGCGCGGATCACGTAGCTGCCGCGCAGGCGCACTTCACCGGCAGGCTCCAGGCGCTTATAGCCTTTTGGCGGCTCTTCCATGAAGTCTTCACGGTCGATGTAGATTTCCCGGGCGAACGGCAGGACGCGCACGCCCATGTCTTCTTTCGGGTGGCAAGGCAGTTCGAGGTTCTCGACTTTGTCTTGCGGGTAGTTGGTGATCACCACTTTCAACGGACGCAGCACGCACATGGCGCGTGGGGCGCTGTGGTCCAGGTCGTCGCGGATGCTGAATTCCAGCATGCCGAAGTCCACCACGCCGTCGGAACGGTTGGTGCCGACCATCTCGCAGAAGTTGCGGATCGATTTTGGCGTGTAGCCACGACGACGGAAGCCCGACAGCGTCGACATGCGCGGGTCATCCCAGCCGTTGACGTGCTTTTCGTCCACCAGTTGCTTGAGCTTGCGCTTGCTGGTGATGGTGTAGTTCAGGTTCAGGCGGCTGAATTCGTACTGGCGCGGCTGAGCCGGCACCGGCAGGTGCTCCAGGAACCACTCGTACAAAGGACGATGGCTTTCGAATTCCAGGGTGCAGATCGAGTGGGTGATGCCTTCGATGGCGTCCGACTGACCGTGGGTGAAGTCATAGTTGGGGTAGATGCACCATTTGTCGCCGGTCTGGTGGTGATGGGCGTGACGGATGCGGTACATGATCGGGTCGCGCAGGTTCATGTTCGGCGAGGCCATGTCGATTTTGGCACGCAGCACCCGTGCGCCGTCCGGGAACTCGCCGCCGCGCATGCGGGCGAACAGGTCCAGGTTCTCCTCGACGCTGCGATCACGGAACGGGCTGTTCTTGCCCGGCTCGGTCAGGCTGCCACGGTATTCCTTGGCCTGCTCGGGGGTCAGGTCGCACACGTAGGCCTTGCCGGCCTTGATCAGCTCCACCGCCCAGTCGTGCAACTGGTCGAAATACTGCGAGGCATAACGCACCTCACCGGCCCATTCAAAACCCAGCCATTTAACGTCGCTTTCGATCGCGTCGATGTACTCCTGGTCTTCCTTGGCCGGGTTGGTGTCGTCGAAACGCAAGTGCGTGACGCCGCCAAACTCCTGGGCCAGGCCGAAGTTCACGCAAATCGACTTGGCGTGACCGATGTGCAGGTAGCCGTTGGGCTCCGGCGGAAAACGGGTGACGATCTGCGTGTGCTTACCCGAATCCAGGTCCGCCTGGATGATCGGGCGCAGGAAATTGACCGGCACGGCCGGGCCGGTCTTGGAATTCGAGGTAGGGTCGACAGTGGGCTTGCTCATAGGATCCTTGAACGTACAAGTGCGCGGCCGGGTGCGGCCTGATAAATCAAAGCCCGTATCATAGCCGATGCTGTCAAGCACCTGACAGGCCAGGTCGGTAAACGATTGAATTTAATCGACGACCCGATGAAAAACAGCCTCGAAAAACCCGCTCGGCGCGCTAAACTGCCCAGCCTGGCCGATTACAGCCAGACCGGTTGCGGGCAGCAAAGCCCCGAAACCCACGAATTCCTTGAAAGAGTAGCGATCATGACTCAAGTCAAACTGACCACCAACCACGGCGACATCGTCCTGGAACTGAACGCCGAGAAGGCACCGATCACCGTTGCCAACTTCGTTGAATACGTCAAGGCCGGCCACTACGAAAACACCGTTTTCCACCGTGTCATCGGCAACTTCATGATCCAGGGCGGCGGTTTCGAGCCAGGCATGAAAGAAAAGAAAGACAAGCGCCCAAGCATCCAGAACGAAGCCGACAACGGTCTGGCGAACGAGAAGTACAGCGTCGCCATGGCCCGCACCATGGAACCGCATTCGGCTTCCGCGCAGTTCTTCATCAACGTGGCCGACAACAGCTTCCTGAACCACAGCAGCAAGACCACCCAGGGCTGGGGTTACGCGGTGTTCGGCAAAGTGGTTGAAGGCACCGACGTGGTCGACAAGATCAAAGGCGTTTCCACCACTTCCAAGGCCGGCCACCAGGACGTGCCAGCAGAAGACGTGATCATCGAGAAAGCCGAGATCATTGAGTGATACTGCTGATTTCAGATTTGCATCTGGAAGAGGAGCGCCCGGACATTACCCGGGCGTTTCTGGATTTGATCGCCACACGCGCCCGCTCGGCGCAAGCGTTGTACATCCTGGGCGACTTTTTTGAAGCCTGGATCGGCGACGACGCCATGACGCCGTTCCAGCGTTCCATCTGCCAGGCCCTGCGCGAATTGAGCGACAGCGGCACGGCCATTTTCCTGATGCACGGCAATCGTGACTTCATGCTCGGGCAAGCCTTCTGCAAAGCGGCCGGCTGCACCCTGCTCAAGGACCCGAGTGTCGTGCAGTTCAACGGCGAGCCGGTGCTGCTGATGCACGGCGACAGCCTCTGCACCCGCGACGAAGGCTACATGAAGTTGCGGCGCTGGCTGCGCAACCCGGTCACGCTGTTCATCCTGCGTCACCTGCCGCTGGGCAGTCGCCAGAAACTGGCGCGCAAACTGCGCAGCGAAAGCCGCACGCAGACGCGAATGAAAGCCAATGACATCGTCGACGTCACGCCCGAAGAGATCCCGCGGATCATGCAGGAATACGGCGTGAAGACCCTGATCCACGGCCACACCCACCGCCCCGCCATCCACAAGCTGCAACTGGGCGAACACGCCGCCCGGCGCATTGTGCTGGGGGATTGGGACAAGCAAGGCTGGGCGTTGCAGGTGGATGAACAGGGATTTGCCTTGGCGCCGTTTGGTTTTGGCAATGCGCAGTTGGCGTTGCCAAGCCATTAAAGAACCCATGAGATCCCTGTGGGAGCGAGCTTGCTCGCGATAGCGATGTGTCGTCGACATCAACGTTGACTGTCATGCCGCTATCGCGAGCAAGCTCGCTCCCACAGTGGATTGCATTTCACCTCTGAATCAATGCCCCGCCGACGCAGGCCCCGCCTTCGCCGCAAACGGCGGCTTCGCCAGCCACACCAGCACAATCAAGCCCATGAACGCCCAACCCAGCAGCGTGAAGTAATCCACGGTGGAGAGCATGTACGCCTGGCTGTTGAGGATCTGGTCGAGCTGGGCATAAGTCGGTGTGTTCGCGCCACCGAGATGGTTAAGCGCCTCGCGGGTGGCCGGCTCATAGGTGCTGATGCTTTCACTCAGATAGGCATGGTGCTGGTCGGCCCGGCGTATCCAGATCCAGGTGGTCAGCGATGCGGCAAAGCTGCCGCCCAGGGTGCGCAGGAACGTCGCCAGTCCCGCACCATCCGCGATCTGTTGTGGCGGCAGGTCCGACATCAGGATGCTCAAGGTCGGCATGAAGAACAGCGCCACGCCGATCCCCATGAACAACTGCACTAGGGCGATGTGCTGGAAATCCACTTCGTTGGTGAACCCGGCGCGCATGAAGCAGCTCAGGCCGATGGCCAGAAACGCCAGCCCGGCCAGCAGGCGCAGGTCGAACTTGTGGGCGTATTTGCCAACGAAGGGCGACATCAATACCGGCAGGATGCCAATGGGCGCCACCGCCAGCCCGGCCCAGGTGGCGGTGTAGCCCATCTGGGTCTGCAACCACTGCGGCAAGATCAGGTTGATGCCGAAGAACCCGGCGTAGCCCCCCACCAGCACAATGGTGCCGATGCGAAAGTTACGGTAGGCGAACAGCCGCAGATTGACCACCGGATGGCGGTCGGTCATTTCCCAGATCACAAACACCGCCAGGGCAATGACCGAGATCAGCGCACCGACAATGATGAAGTTCGACTCGAACCAATCCAGGTCGTTGCCTTTGTCGAGGATCACCTGGAGCGCACCGACACCGATGATCAGCGTGATCAAGCCCACGTAATCCATTGGCTGGTGGCTGGTGACCACCGGCCGCGCCTTCAGTTGCTGGCGCACCACCATCACGGCGAAAATCCCGATGGGCACGTTGATGAAGAAGATCCACGGCCAGCTGTAGCTGTCGGTGATCCAGCCGCCGAGGATCGGCCCGGCAATCGGCGCCACCACCGTAACCATCGCCAGCAATGCCAGGGCCATGCCGCGCCTGGCCGGCGGATACACGGCAATCAGCAAGGTCTGGGTCATCGGATACAACGGCCCGGCCACCAGCCCCTGAAGGACACGAAAGCCAATCAGCTCCGGCATCGAAGTCGAGATACCGCACAGAAACGAGGCGAGCACGAACAGCAGGGTTGCCCACAAAAACAGCTTCACCTCACCAAAACGGCGACTCAGCCAACCGGTCAGCGGCAAGGCGATGGCGTTGCTCACCGCGAACGAGGTGATCACCCAAGTGCCCTGCTCCGAACTGACACCCAGGTTGCCGGAAATGGTCGGCAAGGCGACGTTGGCAATGGTGGTGTCGAGCACTTGCATGAACGTCGCCAACGACAGCCCGATGGTGCTGAGCAACAGGCTGGGCGGCGTGAAGGACGCGTTATTGCTCATTGCGAAATCCTATGAAGCAGAGGTGGCGAAAACCCTTAGGGCCAGACACAAACCCTGTGGGAGCGAGCTTGCTCGCGATAGCGGTGTATCAGTCACCACCGATGCTGGCTGGGCCAATGCCATCGCGAGCAAGCTCGCTCCCACAGGTTCATGCCCATAACTGACTAGCGCTGCGCGGTCTTGCTCGCCGCGGCACTGTTTTCGTGAATCAACCGGGTGATCATCGCGTCGGCGTCGACCAGTTGCCGGTCATAGACCTGGGTGCTGAAAGAGGCTTGTTTCGGTGGTTGCTGGGCCAGCACCGGACCACTCTGGTCGCGCAGGTTGACGTCGACCTGGGTCGACAGGCCGACCCGCAGCGGATGCTTGGCCAGTTCCTGGGCGTTGATATGAATACGCACCGGCACCCGCTGCACGATCTTGATCCAGTTGCCGGTGGCGTTCTGCGCTGGCAACAAGGCGAACGCGCTGCCGGTGCCCGCACCGAGACTGTCGACGGTGCCGCTGTACTTCACGTCGCTGCCATAGAGGTCGGTTTCGATGTCCACCGGCTGGCCGATGCGCATGTCCCGCAGCTGGGTTTCCTTGAAGTTGGCGTCAATCCATAACTGATCCAGCGGAATCACCGCCATCAGCGCCGTGCCCGGCTGCACCCGCTGGCCCAACTGTACCGTGCGCTTGGCGACGTATCCGGTGACCGGCGCGATCAAGGTGCTGCGGGCGTTGGTCAGGTAGGCCTGACGCAATTGCGCGGCGGCCGACTGCACGTCTGGATGGGACGCCACCACGGTGTCATCCACCAAGGCACTGGAGGTCTTGAGTTGCTGTCTGGCGTTGGCCAACGCATTCTGCGCCGAGGTCAAATCGTCACGGGCGTGGGACAGTTCCTCCCGGGAAATCGCCCCGCCGGCCGCCAGGTTCTTGCGTCGGTTGTAGTTCTCCTGGGCCTTCTGTACTTCGGCCTCCTGGGCTTTGACCTGGGCGCGCATGCCATCGACGTTGCTGTACAAGCCACGCACCTGGCGCACGGTACGGGCCAGGTTGGCCTGGGCACTTTGCAGCCCGACCTCGGCGTCGTTCGGGTCGAACTGCACCAGCACCTGGCCTTCACGCACCAGGTCACCGTCGTCGGCACCGATGCTCACCACGGTGCCGGTGACCTGCGGCGTGATTTCCACCACGTTGCCGTTCACATAGGCATCGTCGGTGCTCTCGCTCCAGCGACCATACAGTTCGTGCCAAGCCCAGACGCCCAGGCCACCCAGGACGACAATCAGTGCCAGTCCCAGCAGCATCAGCTTGCGCTTGCGCGGGTTGCTGCTGTCCTGGGCAGTTTCAGAGGGTTGGGTAGTTTCGGCAGTAGCCATGACAAGTACCTCGAATCAGTTGTGCGACGTGGTGGAGGCCGGCGCGGCCGAAGCCAGGGTGTCGGCCTCGAAGCCACCGCCCAGGGCCTGCATCAGTTGGATCGACAGGTCGATCTGCTCGGCATTCAGGTTCGCCAGTTGGCGCTGGGCCTGGAGCAATTGCTGCTCGATGCTCAGCACGTCCAAGTAATTTCCGATGCCGGAGCCATAGCGCTGGACCACGGTGTCGTAAGAGTTCTGCGCGATATCGGTAGCGTGTTGCTGCGCGGCGATCTGCCGTGCGATGTCGCGCAACTGGTTGATGGTGCCGCTGACATCTCCAAGGGCCTTGACCAGGCTCTTGTTGTACTGCGCCACCGCCATGTCGTAATCGGCATCCCTGGCATCCAGGTCCGCCCGCAGTCGCCCACCGTCGAAGATCGGCAGCGACACCGTCGGCGCTACGTTGAAGAAGCGGCTGGCCGAACCGAACATCGCGTCTCCCAACAATGACTGCACCCCCGCCGCCGCGCTCAGGTTGAGGTTGGGGTAGAACTGAGTCTTGCCGGCTTCAATGTCCTTGCCCGCCGCCTCGACTCGCCAACGACCGGCGACCAGATCCGGACGACGGCCCAGCAATTCGGCTGGCAGGTTCGACGGCAGGGCAACGGCGCTGGCTTGCAGCACGTGAGGGCGAGCAATTTCATTGCCGCGGTCCGGCCCCTTGCCCAACAGCACCGCCAAGGCGATTTTTGCGCTTTGCAGGCGTTTTTCTGCGTCGATCCGGCTCGCATCGGCGCTGGCTTCCAGGCTTTCGGTTTGCTGGAACTGATATTCACTGTCGATCCCGGCGCTGAGGCGGCGCTTGCCCAGATCGAGCATTTGCCGGGTGCGCTTGAGGTCCTCGGACGCCAGGTCATAAATGATATGGGCCTGCCCCAGATCGCTGTAGGCCCTCGCCACGTCAGCGGCGAGTGTCAGGCGAGCGGCCTGCCGGTCGATCTCGGCGGCGCGGGCCTCGCCCAGCGCCGCTTCCCAGGCCGCACGCTGGCCGCCCCAGAGGTCGAAGTTGTAATTGAAATCCACGCCCAGCGAACGCAGGGTGCTGTACGCCCCGCCCTGCCCTTGCGGGTCCTGGTCACGGGCCAGCCGCGAACGGCTGACACTGGCGCTGGCGTCCAGGGTCGGCATGCGCGCCGCATTGGCGGCGTAGGCAGCGGCACTGGCCTGATGCACCCGAGCGCTGGCGATCTGCATGTCCGGGCTGTCGCGCAACGCTTCGTGGATCAGACCGTCGAGTTGTGGATCGCCGAGGCTTTTCCACCAATCGCTTTTCGGCCAGGAAGCGGGTGACAGCGTGACGCCGTTGAGAGATTGCCCGGCCTTGAGGTTTTGAGCCTCAAGGCGGACGCCTTCGGTGTTCAGGCCGCTGTAACTGGCACAACCAGCCAGGCTCATGGCCAGCAACACCAGGCTGATGCGGGTACGCAAGGTTTTACGACTCATTTGTCCCCCAACCGCAACACGGTGATGGGATCACCGGCGGCGAGCAGAATTTTCTTGAGGATTTGTTCGAGGATTTGCAACTCCTCGCGGCTGATGGCGCCCGCCAACTGGTTCATGGCATCGGCGCCGATAACAGGCAGACGATCGGCCAGGGCCTGGCCGGCGTCGGTCAGCACCAGTCGCACCTGCCGACGGTCATCCGCCGAGCGCTGGCGGATCAGAAAACCTTTCTGCTCCAGACGATCGACCATTCGCGTCATCGAGCCGCTGTCCAGGGACAGGTACCGACACAGCTCGACCGGCGTATCGATGCCGTGCTGGGCCATGATGATCAACACCTTGAACTGCGCGGCGGTGATGCCGACGGGTTCCATGTGGGTATCGATGATTCGGTCTTTGAGCAGCGCGGCACGACCGAGCAGCATGCCGAGGTGGCAATTGTGGAAATCGTCCGGGGTGAAATGTTTCATCTGACCACCTTTTACTGCCTAGGCAGTGAATGTATGTCGAGATGTTACTGCCTAGGCAGCAAATGTCAAACAAATAGTTAGCTTGCTATGCACAACCCGACAAACGCAGATAAAAAATGTGGGAGCGAGCCTGCTCGCGATAGCGTCGTGACAGTCAACATTGAGTCGGCTGATACATCGCTATCGCGAGCAGGCTCGCTCCCACAGGGGGGGGCGCGAAGGCTTAGAAATCGCGCTTGTAGAAGATATCCAGGGAGCTGGCGACGCCGCTGGCGGCTTCCAGGTACACCCGCTTGCTGAGTTTGTAGCGCAGGGCGATGGTGTTGGCCGGTTCGAACACGCCGACGCCGTAACGCAGGCTGAGTTTTTCCGTCAGATTGCCGCTGGCCACGACACTGGTGGTATCGCCGCTGCCCTGGGTGTCGAGCTGGAAATCCTCGATGCCCAGATTATTGGCGAGGCTGGTGGTCACCCCCGCACTGCCCATCAGCCCCAGGCCCAGTGCCGCCTGGGCGAGCATGTTGTTGTCCTCGCCCGTAGTGCTCAGCGGCCGGCCGAGTACCAGATAAGACAACGCCTGCTCCTGGCTCATGGCCGGTTCAGAGAAGATTTGCGTGGTCGGCTGTTCGGCGCTGCCGCTCAAACGAATGCCGGCGATCACGTCGTCGGTCTGGCGAATCGCTTCGATATCCAGGTAAGGCTGGTCGATGGGCCCGGCGAACAACAGCCGCGCCCGACGCACCGTCAGCCGTTGCCCATAGGCCCGGTAGCGACCGTCGTTGAGCCAGAGTTCACCGCGAGTGTCCATGTTGTCGCCGATGTGCACCTGGCCTTTTACGTTGGCCGTCAGGCCGAAGCCCGAAAACGCGAGCTTTTCCTGGCCCACGATCACATCGATGTCCATCGCCATGGCCATCGGTGTCTTGCCCTCCTCGGTCTGGTGGCCAACGATCACCGTATCATCCGACACCTTGACGGTAGACGGCGGCAGTTCGCGCACGGTGATTTCGCCTTTGGGCACCAGGACCTTGCCGGCGATGGAAAGCCGCTCGCCCTGCAACGTGATGGTCAGGTCCGGCGCCACCTCCAGCACCGCGTAAGGTTCGACGGTGACCGGCAATTGCGAACCCTTGAGCGCCAGGTTCATGCTCAGGGCTTCGCCCCAGCCGATGTCCCCGGTCAAGCTGCCTCGGCCGACCTTGCCACTTTTCCAGTCACCGTTGAGGCGCACCGTTTCACCGGCAATCGTTGCGCGCATCTGCAAGTCTTCGAGGCTGACCGGCAGTTCCGGGCCGGACACTTCGCCATCGCTGATCAACAGGTTGCCGTTGACCTGGGGCGCCAACAAACCACCCGACAGCGTGCCGCTGCCATTCAGGTGACCGGTGAGGGTTTCCACCATTGGCAGGAATGGCCGCGCCACGGACAAGTCCAGACCGCTCAGGCGGAATGAGCCGCTCAGCGGTTTGCTGGCCGGCAACGGGTTGATCTGCGCCTGGAGCATCAGTTCGCCCAGCTTGGCCCCAACGAAATTCAGGTTGGTGTCGATCCGCTTGGGCGTCAGGCGACTGTCGAGGGTCAAGGTCTGGTAGGGGAAGTCCAGCCATTGCTCAGTGTCGCGGTCCTTGTCCCGGATCCGCAAAGTGCCGCCGCTGGCGTCCACCAGAATGCGCCCGTTCGGGCCGCTGGCCGGCAGGTCCAGTTGCAGGTCGGCGTTGAGTCGGCCCTGCCAGGCAAAATCCTTGGGCATCCACTGGGCCAGGCTTTCGATGGGGAATTGCTTGAGGTGATAGCGCAGCTTCGGCTCCGGCATCAGGCGCTGATCCTCACCACACAGGCTGGCCTCGCCGGAACGCCAACAGTGGGCCCCCAGGTTGAGCGTGCCGTTGGCCAGGCGCTCCAGCTTGGCCGGGGCTTGCAGACGCCAGGCCTGGCCGCCGGCCTGCACATTGCCAGTGCTGAGACGCCCTCGCCAGTTGCCTTGGTCGAGCACGCCATCGAGCGCCAGGGCCGTTTCCAGCTGTGGCCCTTGCAGGTCGAGGGTCAGTTTTTGCTGCCTGATGTCGCCCTGCCCGCTCACCGTCAGGACACCGAGCGACGTGTCACCCGCCCGAATGCCGCTGGCCTTGAGGTCAACCTTGCCGCGCTGCGCGCTATCGAGGGTCGCATCCAGGTTCAGGCTTTGTAGGCGGTTGTCCTGCAACGCCAGTTGCGTGCCTTGCAGGTCGAGCTTGCCTTGGGGGGCCTTGAGTGTCCCGGCCACGTTGAGGCGACCGACCAGTTGGCCGCGCAATTGCGGCCAGAGTTGGGCCAGGCGCGAGAGTTTGATATCGATCTGACCGCTGAGTTTTTCTTGCAGGCTGCCCGTGCCGTTGATGCGGTTGTCACCCAGGCGAATGTCCAGCGCGCTGAGGTTCCACTGCTCGCCAACACCGTTGGCCTTGGCCTGGAACAGCGCCGGTTGGCCGCGCAACTTGCCCTTGAGGTCCAGGTCCGCATCAAGCTCCAGGCGGTCGTTTTTCATCGAACCCTTGCTGCGCAACGGCCCGGCCAGGGTGCCGGGCAGCTCCCCCAGCCAGTACGCCGGGTTGATGGCCGACAGTTCCAGCGCCGTGTCCCAGGCGATGCCGTCGGCAAACTCCAGGTTCAAATGGCCTTCGGCCTTGCCCTGCCCGGCGGCGAGTTTGAGTTCCGGCAAATGGATTGTCGTCAGGTCGCCGCTGAACGGGCTGTCCAGGCTGAACGCTCCGGCTGGACCGTCCAGCGCCGCCTGGAAATTGCCCAGGTACTTGCCATCGGTATACGACACTTCACCGTTGAAACTGCGCAGCGTCACTTGCGGCTCGTCGATCAGCGGATAGAGGCGATGCCAAGGGAAGTCCAGCCAGGCGATTTTCGCCTCGGCGCTCAGACCTTCGCGCCAGTCCAACTGGCCGGTGAGCTTGAGGTATTGCTGATCACTGGCGTTAAGGTCCAGGCCGGCGATCTGCGCACCGTTGGCGTCCACCTTGCCTTGCAGCAGCAAGGCCACCGGGCCTTTTTCGGCGGGCAACGTTGCCTTGCCAAGCAACTGGTAGCCGCTGTTCAGATCGCCTTCGCCCGTCAGCTCCAATTGATTGAGCATCAGGGTATCCGGCAGATCGGCGCTGGCCCTGAAGCCGTCAGCGGTGATGCGTACCTTGGCCGGCAGGTTGTCCGCCAGCGGTTGCAGCTCACCGACCAACCGGCCTTGCAGATAACCACTGCTGTCGGCGTTAAGGTTGAGGGTTTTGAGCAGGTTACCATCAATGTTCAGGTCCAGCGTCCAAGGCGTGGCGCCTGGCGCCGGCAAGGTCAACCGGCCCTGGGCCTTCAGCGGCCAGTCGCCGCCGGGTTGCAACAAACCGGACAGCTTCAGGCTCAGCTCGTCGCGCTGCAGCTGCACCGAGTCGATCTGCAGACCCTGGGCGGTCCAATGCGCGGCCAATTGCAAACCCTTGAGCTGTTCGCTGCCATTGAACAACAGGCTGCCGACCTGCACGTCGCCCAGTTCCAGGGCAAGCGGCAAGTTCAGGTCCGGCAAGGTGATCGGACCGCTGCTCGGCTCGTCAGCGGACGGAGGAAATTGCAGGCTGACCTTGTCGGCCTTGAGCTGATCGATGCACAGGGTCATGCGCGCCAGGCATAGCGGCGACCAGGTGAAAATCACCTGATCGAGTTCCACTCGGCTGCTGTCCTGCTGCCACAACAGGTGGTCGGCACTCCACTGGCCGCCCAACCGTCCCTGAAAATTATCCGTACTCAAACCCGGCACAACGCCAAGCGCCCAACGGCTGCCCCATTGCGTGCCCAGCACGATGCTCAGGGTCAGCAAGACCACCAGTAGCAACGTGCCGAGCGCCAGCAGCGCTATTTTCAAACCACGATTCACAACTCGGGCCCCATGGAAAAGTGCAAGCGAATGCCGCCGTCGTCGTCCAGTGCATGGGCGAGGTCGAGGCGGATCGGCCCCACCGGCGACACCCAGCGCACACCGACGCCGACACCCGTCTTGAGGCTCGGCAGCTCAAGGCTGTTAAAGGAGTTGCCTTGGTCGACGAAGGTCGCCACCCGCCATTTTTGCGCAATCGAGTACTGATACTCGAGGCTGCCAGCGACCATGTAGCGACCACCGATGCGATCCCCTTCGGAGTTTTCCGGTGACAGACTCTGATAATCGTAACCGCGCACACTCTGGTCGCCACCGGCGAAGAAGCGCAGGGATGGCGGGATGGATTTGTAGCCATTGGTGGCGCTGCCACCGACCTGGGCCCGGGCCAGCAGACGATGCTTGTCGAACACGGTGGTCAGGCCCTTGACCATGGCCGTGCCATATAAAAGATTGTTGTCCGACCCAAGCCCTTCCTTGGCGACCTTGGTGTCGAATTGAATGCGATAGCCGTTGCGCGGATCGATGCGGTTGTCACTGCGCAGGTAGGAATAGCTCACGCCCGGCATCAGCAAGGTGCTCAGGCCCGAATCGTCGCCGAGCCGATACTCCTCACGCTGCCACTTGAGCGACACCACCCGTTGCCAGCCACTGGGCAACTTGCTGTGCCATTCGGGGCCCACGGTCAGCAGTTTGCTGAGGCTATCGGTGCCGGACAGCTCTTCATATTGATAGCCACCGGCGTAGCGCATCTTGTCGGTCAACGGCGGGTCCAGCGGTACGTCGTACCACAGGCCAACGTTCTGCCGGGGCGCCGACACTTCGGCTTCCCAGCCATAACTGTGGCCCTGGGGATTGACCCAGTGGCGCGTCCAATTGGCCTTGGCCCGCGGGCCGACGTCGGTGGAGAACCCCAGGCCCAGGCCCATGGTGCGCGGCTTGCGGGTCTCGAGCTTGACCGCCACCGGGATCACGTTATCGGTGGCGGCGGTCGGTGCCGCGTCCACCCGCACGCCTTCGAAATATCCGCTCGATTGCAGGGCCTGGTTGAGTTCTGCGATGAGTTCCGAGTCGTACGCCTCGCCCGCCTTGAACGGCACCATGCGCTGCAACAACTCTTCATCAAAGGGCGTGTCACCCTCGAAACTCACCGGGCCCAGGGCGTAGCGCGGGCCGCTGTCGTAGACCAGCTCGATGTCGGCCACGCCGGCCTGGGGGTCCACCAACAGCTTCTGGCTGACAAATCGCCCGCTGAAAAATCCGTAGCGCGAGGCCTGATTCTGGATGATCCGTTTGGCGTCTTCATAGCGCCCATGATTAAGCACCGCGCCAGGTTTGAGCGCGGCGTTGTCCGGTACACGAAAAGCCTTGAGGGAAGCGGCCGGGCCATCGATGCGCACGGTGACATTGCGCAGGTGCACGGGCTCGCCAGGGTCGATGGTCAGGATCAGGCGCGGGGTCTTGCCGCCCTCGACCTCGCTGTCGATCTGCGGCTGGTAGTAACCCAACGCCTGGGCGGCTTTGCGCGCCTGTTCTTCGGCGCCCCGACTGAAACGCAGCAAGGCCTCTTCGTCACGATCGCCCACGCCGCCGATATAGCCTTCTACGTTAGCCTTGAGCTGGTCGTTGGACGGCTTGACCCGTACATCCAATTCACTTTGTGCCAGTGCCGCGCAGCTGAGGGACAGCAAGAGCGCACCACTGGTCATTCGTCCTGGGAAATTCATGGCGCGGATGCTATCACGAGCTTGGAAGCCTGATAGAGCCGGACATGTCTCAAAAGTTTCCCCGGATTACGCCGTTGCGCTCTGCAATACCTGCGGGTTGGCGTGAAAGAAGACATGTTCGCGGACAGGTCCTACCGCAATCTCACCGATTTCCTCATAACCCTGACGTTTATAGAACTCCAGGTAACGTGGGTTGCCGGTGTCTAGCACCACGCCTTGGGAGTTCTCGTCCACCGCACACCAGTTATGCACCGCCGCCAGTAACTGTTCGCCGAAGTGTTGGCCTTGGAACTGTGGATGAACTCCCAGCAGGGGCAATACATGGACAGAATCCGACGGCAGGCAAGCCGTCACTGCGGCATGGTAGTCCAGGTAACGCCGGGTGCAGCGAAAGCCGGTGCTCAACACCATACGCAGGCGCCAGGCCCAGCTTTCAGTGATACCCAGGCGGCGCTGCGGTGGAGCAATCAGTGCGATGCCGATCAGGCGGTCGTTGACCAGCAAGCCGATGGCCGGCAGATCCTGGAGAAAATGCTGTTTGACCAACTCACGCACCGTGGCCCGTACCCGATGTTCATAACCGGGCCGCTCGGATTCGAACAGGAAGCTGAAGGTCGGTTCATGACGATAGGCCTGGTAGAGCAATGAACGTGCCTCGCGGGAATAACCGCTGTCGAGCATATGGATGTCGGCGATGGCGGTGGCGGTTTCTGGCATGACGGTCAATCTCCTGGGCGAGGCTCGGTGAGGCCCCGCTCTTATTGAGTACGAACCCGATTGGGCTGTGATCGTTCCTACATGCACAGGACATTAGCAGCGCATTTGTCCTACTGCCACGCTGGCCGTGCTCCTACATGTCAGCTAGCATCGCAGTTTTGCCAGGACAGCCGACCATGAAGATCGTCTCCTTCAACATCAACGGGCTGCGCGCCCGCCCCCATCAGCTGGCGGCGCTGATCGAGAAGCACCAGCCGGACGTGATCGGCCTGCAGGAAACCAAGGTCCACGACGAGCAATTCCCCCTGGCCGAGGTGCAGGCCCTGGGTTATCACGTGCATTACCATGGACAGAAGGGCCACTACGGCGTCGCCCTGCTCTCCCGCCAGGCTCCACTGACGTTGCACAAAGGCTTCGAGAGCGACGATGAAGACGCCCAACGGCGTTTCATCTGGGGCACCTTCGCCGATGCCAACGGTGTGCCGGTGACCATCATGAACGGTTACTTCCCCCAAGGCGAAAGCCGCGATCACCCGACCAAGTTCCCGGCCAAGGAGCGTTTCTACAACGACCTGCAGCAACTTCTGGAAAGCCGTTTCAGCAACGACCAGCCCGTGGTGGTGATGGGCGACGTGAACATTTCCCCGGAAGACAGCGACATCGGCATCGGCCCGGACAACATGAAGCGCTGGCTGAAAACCGGCAAATGCAGCTTCCTGCCGGAAGAGCGCGAGTGGATGGCCCGCCTGAAGAACTGGGGCCTGGTGGACAGCTTCCGGCACCTGAACCCGGACGTCACCGACCGCTTCAGCTGGTTCGACTACCGCAGCCGCGGATTCGAAGACGAGCCCAAGCGTGGCCTGCGCATCGACCTGATCCTCACCTCCCATGGGCTGCTGCCACGGGTCAAGGATGCCGGGGTGGATTATGAACTGCGCGGCATGGAGAAACCTTCGGACCATGCGCCGATCTGGCTGCAGTTGAGCTAAATCCAGGGCATACACAAACCTTGCACAAGCCTGTGGGAGCTAAGCTTGCTCGCGATGAACGATGACACGGTCCCGCCGTTAAACCGAGTCGTCTGGATCGCGAGCAAGCTTTGCTCCCACAGAACGCAGCTTCTGACAAGTCGCACGCCTGTCACTTTTCAGTAACCTGACTGACTTAATCTTCCGGCACTTCCTCAGGTTCAGAAGGTGTCGGCATGCGGCTGCGCGTTGTTTTTTTCATGGGCCTCTGGCTGCCGCTCACGGCATGGGCCAGCGGCCTGCCGATTCCCGAACACGGCCCCGCGCTGCGCCTGCAAGGCTCGAACACCATCGGCGCTACGCTGGGGCCGGCGCTGGTCAAGGCGCTGATGGTGGATCAGGGGCTGCTCAAGGTCCGTACCGAAATCACCGACCGGGAGAACGAGCAGCGTATCGTCGGCCAGGCCGCCGATGGTCGGCGGGTGGAAATCGACATTGCCGCCCATGGCTCCAGCACCGGTTTTTCCGCCCTCAAGCACGCCAGCGCCGAACTGGCGGCCTCTTCGCGACCGATCAAGGACAGCGAGTTAAAGGAACTGGCACATCTGGGGGACCTGAAAAACCCCAGCGCCGAACAGGTCATCGCCATCGATGGCCTGGCGATCATTCTTCATCCACAAAACCCGCTGCGCCAGCTCGACACCCGGCAACTGGCGAAGATATTCAGCGGCGAGGTGAACACCTGGGAATCGGTGGGCGGCGCCGGCGGCCCGATTCATCTCTACGCGCGGGATGAGCAGTCCGGCACCTACGACACCTTCAAGGAACTGGTGCTCAACCGACAGGGAAAACGCCTGGCCCCTTCTGCCCGGCGCTTCGAATCCAGCGAACAGCTTTCCGACGCCGTCAGCCAGGATCCGCAAGGCATCGGTTTCATCGGTTTGCCCTACGTGCGCCAGGCCAAGGCGCTGGCGATTGTCGACGGCGACTCCCAGCCCATGATGCCGCTGACCCACCTGATCGCCACCGAAGACTACCCTTTGTCGCGCAGGCTGTTCTTTTACCTGCCACCGCAAGAAACCAACCCGTGGGCCGAGGCACTGGTTGAGTTCACCCAAAGCGAAAAGGGCCAGGCCATCGTCGCGGCCAACGGGTTCATCGCGCAAACCGTCCAGGCCATGGCCGTCACCCCCAATGCGCTGATGCCTGAGGGTTATCAGGCCCTGAGCCGCCATGCCCAACGGCTGTCGGTCAACTTCCGCTTCGAAGAAGGCAGCGCCAGCCTCGACAACAAGGCCCAGCAGGACCTGGGGCGTGTGCTCGCCTATATAAAGCAGCACGACAAGCTCGACCGCCGAGTGACGCTGGTTGGGTTTGGCGACGCCAAGGACGACCCGGCACGCGCCGACCTTCTGTCCCGATTGCGGGCCATGGCGGTGCGGCGCGAATTGGTCAAACACGGTGTGGCGCTGCGCGAAGTACGCGGCTTCGGCGCCCTGATGCCGGTGGCGGCCAACAGCGAGGATGAAGGCCGGGTGAGGAATCGGCGGGTGGAGGTTTGGGTTTACTGACACCGAAAGGCCAAATGTTTATCCCGCCAACCCAGGCGTAGGACCTGACCGCCTCGCCTTGCGCCGTTGCCTACAACTACGCCAGAATCCGCCGGCTTGTGCGCCTTGGGGTCGGGCTTTATCGTTTTCCGGTCGCTGACGAATCAGCGATCGGGTTTGGTAGCCCGGGTAAAACTAAGGCGCACAGCTCCGGCAGATACACGCCGCCGATAACTTTCGTCGGCAGGTTTGTTATGGCGGCTGTGCGCGGGGCGCCCTTGTGGCGCGCTGGGTTTGCCTTGGTACCCGGTCTACCAACCTGCGTATAGCCGCCACCTAATGTTTGGTAGCAATAGGTGCGGCTCCATTAACCAAGGAGTTTCATCTATGTTCAAACCAACACCTAATCCGCCAGACACCGATCCAACCACGCTTAACGCCAAAGAATTCGGCAAAGCCGCCGACCGCGCCCTCGACTTCTACCTCAAGCCCAAACCCACCAAGCCCGAGCCTGCTCCAAGCCAAGTCTTCACCGTCGTCAACGGCATCGACACCGAAGCCCTGCTCGCCAACCTCAGCGAAACCCTGGCCTCGGCCAATGCCATGGTCAGCGACCTGGCCTTCGATCTGGAAGGTTCCCGGCGCCACGTCGCCCTGGGCATTCAGCAACTGATCGAACTGGGCGGCTTGCTGGCGAACCGAGCGCTGGATAACGTCGACCCACGCTAGCCGCTACCACACACTCCCACTGTGGGAGCGGGCTTGCTCGCGAAGGGGGTGTGCCAGTCAGCACTTGATTGGCAGGCAGATCGCCTTCGTGAGCAAACCCGCTCCGATTACATCGCGAATTCATTTCCAACATAAGCAACTATCAAGTCCAGCAAGAGTTCTTCAGGCAGACCCGCTCCACGACAACACTTATCGCACTTGTTTACACATCACTTCTTGCCAACTTTTATTCCAAAATCCATAGTCCGGCGCCTCACACAAAACCAAGTACGAGCAGTTCGCCATGAAGTTCACCACTATCACCACCGCAGCCGCCATGCAAAAAATGAAGAACTTCATTATTGCCTGCCCTACGGAAAAACTGACTTACGCAAAAAAACGCTTTCAGCAACTTGGGCATCATTCCGCCTTGGAAATGGCTGACGAAGACATTCTCAGCGCATTAACATCCAATGAAAACAACATGCAGGCTTTTATCCAACAATACGACGCCGTTAAAGACACCCCCCTTATCGATCTGCCCCTTGACACTCGACTTCTTAGCTTGAGCAACAGTTTCATCAACACTGCTGTGCCCCCGGCGATAGAGTTGATTCTCGCCACCCTTGACGACAAAACACCCTCACCAGTCTGCATCTCCCAGCACATCAGCACGCATATAGATGAACTGTTCAATGACCGGGAGCATCTGCGAGAAAAGCTCCGCTTGATATTGTCACTGATCCAGCAACCAATGCTCCAATCAGAAATCATCTACACAGACCTGAACACTTTCCGTCATGTTTACCAGCCCATTACATCCCCTGACGCAACAGAGTCTGAAGAAACCTACGGCCTGGCCTTCCTGGATCTCATGGGAGTTGAATTATGCATCCTGATTAATCAGCCCTGCCTTGAGTTGAACGCACGGCATACGCCTAAGATTGCTGGATTCCAGAACGAGTTTTATCTATACACCCTACTGCATGAGCTGACGCATTTACTGATTGGATCGAATGACGACTCCTACAATACGCCCACCGAGGAAACAGAAGACATCAACCTCTACTCCACTGCCAACCTCAAACCACACGAAATCGACAACGCGGACAACTATTGCACCTTAATATTCATCACCCTCGCATTTATGCATAAGCGGGGGTGCCTGGACCTCACTCAATTTTAAGAAAAAATCAATCCGCTGCTCTGGTGCAATTGACTGAGCGAAGGTGCCTTTGCGCCGATAGGAACCGATGTCAGCCGCGCTACATCCAGCGTGAAACGCTTGGTCCATCATCCTCAAAGATTGGGGAGTGCTTAAGCCTTGCGAAATTTTAGTGCGAGCCCAAAAACCTGCTACATTTTATTTTAGCACGCAGGCAATACGCCAAATGCTACTTATATATGAGCCTATATTTTCCGCTCATAGGTAACAGAGTTAAAGAGGGAATTCCGCAAAGAACTGATTGATGCCGCTCCCCGCTCGATGACAACAAACCTATCTACATGGAGTTCATAGATGATTCGTCAACCCTGCGCTGTAATCGGTAATTTTGCCGCCGCTGTTGTTGTTTTGCTAACCGCAACCAATGTAGTCCACGCAGAGGCGCCCCATAGCTTTACTATTAAAAACAATAGCAGAGACACAATAAGCATAACCAGCATGCATGGATATTGTATAAAATCAATAGATACACCGCAGCCTATTGCCCCGGGAGGAACCGCAACTGTGAACTGGGTCGACTCCAACAATAGCACTGAAATTGAATGGATGGCTGCGCACGGCCCCCATAGTGCTCGCACTCGCGCCGTCCACCCCAACTCCAAGGGAATAGATGGATTTATGTGCGCTGACGCACAAAAATGGGTCGTTTTTCAAATGAGTAATTACGCGGGATCCTATGGAATGGTTCATCGCAAAATAAGCGGCGACTGGTATAACGGCCAATTTTGGGCTGTGTCCGCCGAGATAACCTCTGACGGAGGCTGGCAATGGATAGATTCGAACCAAGTTCCCGACTCTGGCGTTTCAGCCTCTTGCAGCCATATGAACACAGGATGCTTCGGGACATTTGGCGAAATGGTCAGCAATGGTAAGGACAGTTATAACTGGCCCCGCATTTATAAAACAGAGGACGGATATCAATTTCAATTCAACTAATCCTTCGCGATCAAAGACAGTTCACCATGCCGGTCCCTCTTCGGCTTAGTGGTCTGGCCAGAAAATCCCCGGCTAGAACATAGCCGCTATCCGTACCCATGGTGCTGGGTATGTGGCGTTTTTGGCGGAAGAGGTTCGTATTCGCTGGCTGTAACGCCCATTCTTGCCTGCTTGCGTAAATGCATAGCGGGCATTGAATGGCATGGTTTGGCGTACGATTTGCCCCCTTTTGCCCCCCCGGGCCGATTAGAATCCGAGCCTGTGTCTGGCGGAGCATAATTACACCGCTATGTGGGTGGGTTCTGCTTGGTGTTTAGAGACAATGAAGTCGGGGGGTTTATGCTTAGGACTACTTGAATTTCTCGCTAAAACGCAACAAATCAAAAGCGACTCAGAGCGAGATAGCGGATACCCCCAAATATCATTCACCTGGCCAGGTATCCAGCGTGGATGGAATACCAGTAGCAGGAGCGGATCCATACATAGTAGCGTTGCGCCTCTACGCCCCCAATCGGGTGAACGTGCAACGGAGCAGGCAAATGGATTTTGTAGAACGCTTGAACGCAATGTCAGCTAAGGTTAATCAGCTAGCGTCGACGATACAAACTGAGGAAGCAACAAAGACTGCTTTTGTCATGCCGTTCATTCATACCGTGCTGGGCTACGATGTGTTCGACCCATCCGAAGTCGTCCCCGAATACGTTTGTGATGTCGGCACGAAAAAAGGGGAAAAGATTGATTACGCGATCCTGAAAGACGGCCAAATCCAGATATTGATCGAAACAAAAAAAGTCGGCGAGCCACTCAATATCAACCATGCGAGCCAACTCTTCCGATACTTCCATGTCACCACTGCGCGAATTTCCATCCTTACAAATGGCAGGTTCTATCGGTTCTACACTGATCTTGATGCACCAAACAAAATGGATGAGAAGCCATTTCTAGAAGTCGATTTGCTCAACATTGATGAGCACGTCATCCCTGAGCTTCAAAAGCTTACGAAATCCGCTTTCGATGTTGATTCAATCATCAATGCCGCAGGCGAACTGAAGTACGTGGGAAACATAAAAAAGGAAATAGCTAAGCAGTTCACCCAGCCTGATGATGATTTCGTTCGTTTCTTCGCATCGCGTGTCTACGAAGGGGTTATCACCCAAAAAATTCGAGATCAGTTCACTCAGCTCACCAGGAAAGCCGCTTCCCAGTTTCTCAGTGACCAGATCAACGACAGATTGAAGTCAGCGATGAGCAAAGCCACGTTTCCCACGCTCGCAGAATCGGTCGTCGCTGAAAATCAGGCTGAAGCCCAAGAAGAGCCTGAAGACCGCATTCTGACTACGATGGAGGAGTTGGAAGGTTTTCATATCATCAAAGCGATTGTCCGGACCGTCATAGACGCAAAGCGCATAGCTAGCAGAGACACGCAGAGCTACTTCGGCATCCTCCTAGACGACAACAATCGAAAACCTATCGCAAGACTTCACTTCAATCGTAGTCAAAAATATCTTGGGATTTTCGACAAAAACAAAGTCGAAACGCGCCATCCTATTAACTCGCTGGACGAGATCTATGAGTTTTCAGCCCCGCTGAAAGAGACGATCTCTTTTTACCAAGAAATCTAAGCAAGGATTTCCCAGTCTTTGTTCTGCAAGCCCAAGGGCTGGGATATCGCTTTTTTTTTGCGCGTTCATGACCTCCGTGGCGTGGGATTAAAGGCCGTATTTTCCGGACTGTAAGGCCAGAACACACGCTTGCGTAAATACATACTGGACATTGAGTGGTGTGGTTTGGCGTGGGTTTTCCCCAAGGCTCTGGACACATCCGCACGAGATAGACCGATGATGGATTGGATAGACTAATCGCCGAACCTAACGCTCCGCTTGCTTAGCGGCACTTTTTACACCCCTCTTGTAGCAAATATTTAGCAACCGCAGATAGATGCCTCCAGCCGCGCCGCTGGGCGAAAATTAAACCGCGACGAAGGGGCGGCTGTTTGGTGGCCTTGGGTAACTGATTTCCACTCAAACGCAACAATTGGTACTGACTGTGGTACGTGCACTCATGCATTCCTAAGCCCCGCGTGTGTTGCCATGCACGGGGCCTTTTCGCTTCACACTACCCTCTCGGCTGAGTATATGGATATTTAATGAGGAAGAAACTCAAACTGGCGAGTTCCTCCTCCGATAGAGCGTGCACATGCTTCTGAATTTCAAGTCGAATAAAATCAGAACAGGTTGTTCTCCAAACTATTGTATCATCGCCTTCATCAAGAGCCTTAGAACGAATTTCATTGTATTCATCGTCTGAAATCGGATTATCGCTAAGAAGTGAAATATTATGACGAAACACAGCTAGCGATGCTTCATGAACATGCTTAATCAGAAGGTGAGTTTTCAATGCGACTAATGCCTGAACTCTATGCTTTTTGCTTTTCCTGCTAACCGCACCTAGTAAGTCAGCAACCCCCCGAAATGACGTGCCAATGTTCGATATATCGCTTTGAAGTCCGCATGCGCCAAATATGTATGCTGATAGCTCGTTATTTTTCAGTCTGCTGCCGGAGTTTTTAGACCTTTTGCTTTTGTATCTCCCCGTTACAAAACTACTAAGGAGCTGAGCCAAAACGGCAATTGCAGTGAATGCCCAAAACAGATAACTCGATGTTGATCCTTTAGATTTATCCGAGGCGTCAGTTGCATTTAGACCGGGAGCCCTTACAGTTATCTGAGGCTCAGACTTGTCTGTCTGTTGCGCTGTTAAAAAAGATAGCTTAATGGTGTCATTTGGATTGAGAATATCTGCACGAAGTTCAAAAATTGATTTAGATTTTGTTTCTGCCAGCACGACACCAGCCGTTGCGTCTGCCGCAACCTCACTAAACTCTCCATTGGGGAGAGCTAGTCGGACATATGTATTCTTTATTTCCTTTGATCCACTATTGTTTATTTCAAGAACAAATATCCTTTTAACTCCCTCAGGCGTACTGAAACTTGGTCCACCGGCGAGCGTGTATGACATCTCCGGAGCTTTGTTCGTCAACCAGTACGTAGCTAAACTGGCGGCAATTGTGAATAAGCCTGTCAAACCCGCAGTTATCCAGGCTATTTTTACGGAATCTCTCAAAATATGTAATCCATATGATTTAGACGGTAAAAATCCATGAGCCATTCAGCTCTTCAATTTAATACAATTAGCAGTGTAGCGCCATTCAATAGTCTTGCTAACCTCCCATAACGGTTAGCTGGCTTGATTTGGATGAGGGTTATTTCTTCAAAATAAAAAGCCGCTCAGCGGGCGGCTCGGATCATCTAATCATTGACTGGACACCCGCCATAGCTGGTCCAGTCTAGTAGTATAGCTTTGGCTCATCATCTCCCGACGCATGCCCCAGTCCGGATTAACGGGCACGCTGGCTGATCGAAGTGTCGCCCTACCCCATCGCCCGTTGATCTGGTCCAACACCGCCATCAACTTCGTGGCATCAGCTGGTTGGGAGGTGGCAAACAGGTCATCGGTGTATTCCCCCTGTTGGCAAAGGTTCATCAATAGCACCTCTGCCTTGCTGTACTTGAAGCCTGGTCGGAAAACCCGGTCGAGCGCGCCCACCGCAGCCTTAGTCAACAACCGCACATCGTCGGTAGGATACGGCATATCAATCAGGACTCCGTTGGCGTACTTCGCCTCCTCCGGATTGAACATGCCGGTGCGGATGCTGACGCGGATCTTCTTGCACAGCGACTTCTGCGCCCTGAGCTTTTCCGAAGCACGCATCATGTAGGTAGCCACCGCTTCCTTAATCGGTGCCAGCTCTGTGAGCCGCTTACCAAACATCCGGCTACAGCAAATCTCCTGCTTCGGCGGATCCGGCTCATCCAGCTCCAGGCACGGCGTGCCGGCCAGCTCGCGGGCGGTCTTCTCAATCACCACGCTAAATTTCTTGCGAAGCGTCCAAGGGTCGGCCTGGGCCAGATCCATGGCCGTCTTGATGCCCATCGCGTCCAGGTGCAGTTTCATCTTGCGACCGACACCCCAAACCTCGGACACACCCGTATTACGCAGCACCCAGTCACGCTTGAAGGGGTCGCAAATGTCGACCACGCCGCCTGTTTGCACCTGCAGGCGCTTGGCCGTGTGATTCGCCAACTTCGCCAGGGTCTTCGTGTGAGCGATCCCTACCCCGACTGGGATACCGGTGCAGCGCAGCACGTGGCTGCGGATCTTGCGACCGAGGGCATCCCGACCGTCGATGCCGGTGAGATCCGCGAAGGCTTCGTCGATGCTATAGACCTCGACGGCCGGTACCATCGATTCAATGAGTGTCATGACGCGCTCACTCATGTCCCCATAGAGCGCGTAATTCGACGAGAACGGGACGATGCCGTGTTTCTGCAGCTTGTGCTTAATCTGAAAATACGGCTCGCCCATTTTCACGTAGGGCTTGGCGTCGTAACTGCGAGCGATCACACAGCCGTCATTGTTGCTCAGCACAACGATGGGCACGCGGGCCAAGTCCGGGCGGAACACTCTTTCGCAACTGGCGTAGAAGCTGTTGCAATCGATCAGGGCGAAAACAGGTCGGGCTTTAGACATGGCTGCGCACGCTGCAGGTGATGACGCCCCAGATGATCAGCTCGTCGCCCTCGAGCACGTATCTCGGTGGATACTTTGGGTTCTCCGACAGGAGAATCACCTCCTTCCCCCGTATGCAAAGGCGTTTGCATACGGGTTCGTTGTTCAGCAGCGCCACGACGATGTGACCATGCGCCGGCTCCATCGCACGATCCACGACGGCCAGGTCCCCTTCAAAGATCCCAGCGCCCTGCATGCTCTCACCGGCGATGGATACCAGGTAGACATGCGGAGCACGAATGTTCAGAACCTCATCCAATGAGATGTGCGCTTCGATGTGGTCCGCTGCCGGGGAAGGAAACCCGGCGGGCACTCGAAACGAACACAAAGGCAGCTTCAAGCCACCCGTAGCGATAGGGCCTAGAACTGAAAAGCTCATGACGCACGACTTCCAAAATACTGTACGAACATACAGTTAACTTTGTACAAGTTTCTGGGTCAATTTGTATAGGAAAAATCTGACAGGCGGGTCAGCCCATCCGCGGGAGATTCTTGCAGTACGGGGGGATGACGGGTTCATCGATTTAACTCTGGTCCAACCGATGGGCTCTCTCCATCCTCGCCATCTCATTCCTGTTAAACTGCGCTCCCGTCGCATTTGTCACCTCAGATCCTCATGCCCTCACACACAGCATCACCGCAAGCCCTTTCCCGCCGCTTCAGCGTGGCCCCCATGATGGACTGGACTGACCCCCACTGCAGGTTCTTCCTACGCATCCTCTCCAAACACGCCCTGCTCTACACCGAGATGGTCACCACGGGCGCGTTGCTCAACGGCGATCACGAGCGCTTCCTGCGTCACCATGAAGCCGAGCATCCCCTGGCGCTTCAACTCGGCGGCAGTGTCCCGGCCGACTTGGCCGCGTGCGCGCGGATGGCTCAGGAGCATGGCTATGATGAGGTCAATCTCAACGTCGGCTGCCCAAGCGATCGCGTGCAGAACAACATGATTGGTGCATGCCTGATGGGGCATCCTGAGCTGGTGGCCGATTGTGTGAAGGCGATGCGTGATGCTGTGTCGATTCCGGTGACGGTCAAGCATCGGATCGGGATCAACGGGCGGGACAGTTACGAGCAGTTGTGTGAGTTCGTCGGGACGGTGCGTGACGCCGGTTGTACGAGTTTTACCGTGCATGCGCGGATTGCGATTCTGGAGGGGCTGTCGCCCAAGGAGAACCGTGAGATCCCGCCGCTGCGGTATGACGTGGCGGCACAGCTGAAGAAGGATTTCCCGGAGCTGGAGATTGTGCTCAACGGCGGGATCAAGACGCTGGAAGCTTGCCACGAGCATTTGCAGACATTCGACGGTGTGATGCTGGGGCGCGAGGCGTATCACAACCCGTATCTGCTGGCCGAGGTGGATCAACAACTGTTTGGCAGCAGCGCGCCTGTCATCAGTCGGGCCGAGGCGTTGGCGCAGTTGCGGCCCTATATCGCCAAGCACCTGGACGCCGGCGGGGCGATGCATCACATCACTCGCCATGTACTGGGGCTGGGTACCGGGTTTCCTGGGGCGCGCCGTTTTCGGCAGTTGTTGTCGGTGGACATCCACAAAACCAAAGACCCGTTGGCGCTGCTGGATCAGGCGGCGGGCATGCTGGAAGGACGCTGACCGTCACTTGCTTTGAACCTGAGTCCTGTTTTGGCATCGTATCTACCGATACCCGCCCCGGCCTTTCAAACATCCGTTTTCAGGTTGTTGCCGCTGGGGCCATCGATCCCCCTTCACGCCCTTGAGTGGCTGCCGGCCCTCGGGTAATGTCAACAGACCCATAGGACAGAGCACGCTCATGACTTCCAAGCTGGAACAACTCAAACAATTCACTACCGTAGTGGCCGATACCGGCGACTTCGAAGCCATCGCCCGCGTTAAACCCGTGGATGCCACCACCAACCCTTCCCTGCTGCTCAAGGCCTCGGCCATTCAAGGCTACGCCGAGCTGCTGAACGCCTGTGTGGCCGATTGCAAGGGCGATGTGGGCCTGGCCAGCGACCGTTTTGGCGTGGCGGTCGGGCAAGAGATTCTCAAGGTGATTCCGGGGCGTATTTCCACTGAGGTGGATGCGCGTCTGTCGTTCGACACCGAGGCCATGTTGAAACGTGCGCATCGCCTGATCGACCTGTATGAAAAAGCCGGCGTTGGCCGCGATCGCGTGCTGATCAAGATCGCGTCCACCTGGGAAGGTATTCGCGCCGCCGAGCAGCTGGAGCGTGAAGGCATCCAGTGCAACCTGACGCTGCTGTTCTCCTTCGCCCAGGCTGCGGCTTGCGCCGATGCCGGCGTGTTCCTGATTTCGCCTTTTGTCGGCCGCATCTACGACTGGTACAAGAAGGCCAACGGCAACGACTACACCGGTGCCGATGATCCGGGCGTGCAGTCGGTGACGCGCATCTACAACTACTACAAGGCCAATGACTACAAAACCGTGGTCATGGGCGCAAGCTTCCGCAACCTCAACCAGATCGAGCAACTGGCCGGCTGCGACCGCTTGACGGTCAGCCCGGATCTGCTGGAGAAACTGGCCGCTGACGAGGGCAAGCTGGAACGCAAACTGGCGCCTGGACAAGCCGGCGAAGCGCGCTTGAGTCTCAATGAAGCGCAATTCCGCTGGTTGTCCAACGAGGACGCCATGGCGACCGAGAAACTGGCTGAAGGCATTCGTCAGTTCGCCCGGGACCAGGAGAAGCTTGAGGCGTTGCTGCAAGCCAAGCTTTGAGGTGATTTCGAAGTAATAAAGAGGGCGAACCTGGGTGGGTTCGCCCTTTTTTATAGGCTTGGGAAGGTGGCGGCTGGCCGGGCGCCATCGCGAGCAGGCTCGCTCCCACAGGGGGCGCTGGGCAGATAAACATTGTGGGAGCGAGCTTGCTCGCGATGAGGCCCGCTCAGTCTACGCAAACCTATGAATCAGGGCCGCTCCAGCGCACTCACCAAGTCATGGAACGCTTCACGATTGGAGTCGTTCAGCCCCATGAGGATCTTATGGGCCTCAAGCACCTTGATCCGCACTTCCTCTTCCGATTGATCCTGATCGGGCAGATCGTCCAGGCACTCAGGGCATGGCACGGGATCGCCGACGATATTGAATACCTGGTCGAAGCCCATGGATTGCAGCAACCGGGTGATGTCGTTGTGGGTGGTGACCACGGTCGGCAGCAGGCCGACCTTTTGCCGCGACAGGATCGACAGCTTGGCCAGCAGGCCCAGGGTGGTGCTGTCGATGCTGCGGGTTTCGGTCAGGTCGATCACGATGGCGTTGAAGTTCAACGCGGTGAAGATCCGCTCAATAGTCGCATCCAGCGCCGAACAGAGGGTCAGGCGCACTTCACCGACAAACTTCAGGACAAAGGTGCCGTCCTGCTCGGCGAACTGGATTCTACCGGTACTCATCAAAGATTCCTGCTCAACACTAACAGGGCGATATCATCCGGCATCTCCCCTAGCGTGGCTAATCCAAACACTTGACGCAAGCCTTCCAGGCTGCCGCCCGCTGCGCTTACCCGTTCAGGCAAGGCCGCTTCTTTCTCTTTGAGTGTAGGTTCTGACAAAAGGTCCAGAATGCCATCAGACATCAGCGTCAAACTGAAGGTCGGTGGCAGTTCCAGTACGTGGTCTTCGTAGGTGGCCTCATTGAACAGGCCCACCGGCAAACCACGCCCTTCCAGGTAACGAACACTGTCAGGCGTATACAACACAGGCAACGGCAGATGACCGCCGATGCTATAGGTCAACAAACCCGTCTCCTCGTCGATGACCCCACCGACCATTGTCACGTGTTTGCCCAGCTTACAACTGATCAGGCCCCGGTTGATATGACCAAGGACTTCTGATGGCTTGAACTCAGGCAACGTGCCGTTGCGCTTGGATTCGAACAGCAGGCGCGTGGTCATGAACTTCAACAGTACCGTCACGAACGCTGACGAAGCGCCATGGCCGGAAACGTCCGCCAGATAGAACGCCACTCGACGTTCATCGACCCGAAAATAGTCGACGAAATCTCCCGACAGATACAAAGACGGGATGATCTGGTGGGCAAAACGGAAATCGTCAACGGTCCAGGGACTGACCGGCAACATGTTCATCTGCACCTGGCGGCCGGCGTTCTGGTCTTCCTGCAACAGGTTCAGGCTGGCTTCCAGCTCGCGGTTGGCGGTTTCCAGCTTCTCGCGATAACGCTGGTTCTCCACCAACAGGCGCGAACGGTCCAAGGCCCGACGCACCGAGTGCTCGAGCACCGCCAGGTCTTCAAGGGGCTTGATCAGGTAATCGGCCGCGCCCAGGCGCAACGCCTCAACCGCGTCGTTCATCACGCCAGCACCCGAAACCACGATGACCGGGGTCTGCGAGGAAATCTCGGTGACCTGACGAATGAGTTCGAGTCCGCCCATCTGCGGCATGCGCAGGTCGCAGATGACCAGGTCGGGCTTGTCTTGCTCGAATACCTGAAGACCCTGTTGACCGTTGCTGGCCTGCAGGACGCTGAAACCACTGTCTTCCAAGTAGGCTGCGAGGCTGGCTCGCACCACTTCGTCATCATCGATTATCAGCAGCGTGGCACTGGTTTTTGGCATGTGGGCAAACGGCGCCAGAATTAGGTTGGCGTAGCGGGCTGGGCAACTGGGCCTGGCGCTCACTACTGGATTCGCTTTCTAGCCTCTCTGTCGTACCGGATGTAGGCCCTTGTCCTACACACAGTTACATCAGAGGTGCCCTTCTAAGGCGCAGACGGTACTCCCATCCGCGGGGCGTTTCAAGCTCATGCAGATAGCCGCTTGCCGTCTTGGTTTGTCAAAGTACAGAGAGTTATAAGAACCGAGCGAAGCGTAACTCAATGGAAGGTTCGATCCCTGCTTAAACAGTGCCTCAAAACAAAGAAGGCGGCCCTGAGGCCGCCTTCCTGGGGTTACCGGGCGAAATTAAAAATCATCTTCGACCTGGCCATCCTTGACCTTGAATTCACGGTTCTGCAGGAAGGCGTTGCGGATAAACACATACTTGTCGCCACTCACCAGTTTTTCGGCGGACAACAGGCTGGCGCGGGTATCAACGATGTTCAGGCCGAAGATCGAGTTACGCACCGAGACGTTGTCGATGTAACGATAAGGGGCCGTGTAGTCATCGACAAGCTTGGCCGGCGCGTCACGCAAGGTGCTTGGTCCCAACAACGGCAGCATCACGTACGGGCCACTGCCGACTCCCCAATAGCCCAGGGTCTGGCCGAAATCTTCATCGCTGCGTTGCAGGCCCATATGGGTGCCCACATCGAAGAACCCCAACAGACCGAAGGTGGTGTTGAAGATCAACCGGGCCGTGTCGACCCCGGCTGCGGCCGGTTTGGCCTGCAGAACATTGTTGGCCAGATTGCCTACGTCGCCGATGTTGCGGAACATGTTGTGGATGCCGTCTTCGAGGAACTGCGGCGTCACGTACTGATAACCCTGGGCCAGCGGCTTGAGCGCGTAGGTATCAACGGTGTCGTTGAAGGTAAAGATCGGGCGGTTGATGCTTTCCCAAGGATCGTCTTCCGTTGCGGCCTGGGCGGCGAAGGGGACTAGCAGGACGCAGGCAGACAAACACAGCTGAGCTAGACAATGGCTCCAGCGCATAGGGAAAACTCCTTGGATTATTCAGGCAAGGGCGCCGAGCCCAGGCGGTAAGGGCGCTAGTATAAAGCGGAACGCTTGGATAGACAGCACTGAAAGAGAAGCTGCTCGTAGGATTTTTCCGCACTCGGCGCCTTCATTTCACTGTCATTGGACTGTCATTGAGGCACGTTAGGCTGCGGAATATTTCAAGGACGTTCCCATGCCCCGCGCCGAAACCCTGCCCCTGCCCGCCCCCAGCCTGACCGCCGTACTGTTTGGCTTGAGCGGTTGTCTGGTGGATTTCGGGGCAAGGGCGCGACAGTCAGGCGCAGTGCCCACCGAGCATTCGCAGCCAACCCCCGGCGCCCTCGAAAGCCTGCGCCTTTTGCAGCTTCAGGAGATTCCCTGCGCCTGGCTCGACGAACTGCCACCTGCCATCAGTCATAGCCTGGCGGCTTCGTTACCGGCGTGGATCAAATCGCCGCAACTTCCCGCAACAAATTATCCGTGGCCGGCCCCGCATGCCTGCTGGCAGGCCTTGATGGCGTTGAACGTCCAGCAATTGGACGGTTGCGTGCTGGTCAGCGGCGAGCCTCGCTTGTTGCAGTCGGGGCTCAATGCCGGCTTGTGGACCATCGGGCTGGCGTCCTGCGGCTCGCTGTGTGGCCTGGCGCCGAATGAATGGCAGCTCCTGAGCCAACAGGAACGCGAGACCAAGCGCGCCAAAGCCACCGTGCAGTTGTTCGGCCTGGGCGTGCATTCAGTGATCGATCATCTGGGTGAACTCGACACCTGCCTGGCGGATATCAGCCTGCGTCGGCTCAAAGGTGAAAAGCCCTGACCGAGATCATGCAGGGTGCACAAGGGTGGATTACTCTTAAGGCAAGCCACGGACTTTTGACGCACCGTCGCGGTCCATGGCTGTGCCTATCAATAAAGGGAGTACGCCAATGCCTGCCCGCGAATTGCAGAAACAACTTGATGAACTGCGCGAGCAATTGGAACAGAACCCGCCGCTTTCCGAGCCGGAGCGCGAGAATCTGCATCAACTGATGATTCAGCTCGAAGCCGAGATCGAACTGGATAATTCGCTTCAGAATGCCGACCTGGTCGATGGTGTGAACCTGGCTGTCGAGCGCTTCGAACTGGATCACCCCACTATTGCCGGGACGTTGCGCAACATCGTACAAGCCTTGGGCAACATGGGAATCTAAACCCGCCAGATGCAAAAAAGCCCCGCTATTGATAGCGGGGCTTTTCATTTTTCACGATATGAAATGCAACCCCCTGTGGGAGCGAGCCCGCTCGCGATAGGTGGCTCAGCCAACATCAATGCTGAATGTGCCTGACTCATCGCGAGCAGGCTCGCTCCCACAGGATTATTTATTGCCGGACCAGGCGATGGTTCGGCAGCTGTACCTCTTCGGTACTGCGATACGGATTGATGTCCAGCCCACCCCGCCGCACATAGCGCGCATACACCGTCAATTTTTCCGGTTTGAGCAATCGCTGCAGGTCGAGAAAGATCCGCTCCACGCACTGTTCGTGGAAATCCGAATGCTGGCGGAAGCTGACGATGTAGGCCAACAGGCTGGCAGGGTCCAGCGCCGCACCGCGATATTGCACCGCCACGCTTCCCCAGTCCGGCTGGCTCGTCACCGGGCAATTGGATTTGAGCAGATGGCTGTGCAGGCTTTGCTCCACGATGCGCGAATCATCGCAGCGCAGCAGCTCCGGGCGCGGATGCTCGTAAGAGTCGACGGTGATGTCCAAGTCATCGATGCACACGCCGGGTAATGCCACGACCCCTTCACTTTCCACGTCCTTGAGGCTGCGGATGCGCACGCCCACCGGTTTACCGGCGGCCGCCGACAGGTCCTGACGCAAGGTCGCTTCCAGGCTCGCGGTATCAGCGAATGGCGTCTGGTTCAGCGAGTTGAGGTACAGCTTGAAGGATTTGGATTCGATGATGTTCGGTGAATCCGCCGCGATTGCGAATTCACCAATGGCCACCACCGGTTTGCCAGACGGCAGCAGCCATGACAGCTCGAAACAGTTCCAGAAATCCACGCCCTTGTACGGCAGGGTCTCGGCCGTCAGGCCCAGTTCCGCCCATTTCGCGGTGCGCGGGATCGGAAACAGCAGTGACGGCGTGTACGTGGCGATGTATTCGCTGGATTTGCCCAGCGGCGAATGTTCGGCTGCGGGATGCATGACGGAAACCTGACTGAAGAATCAGCCGATTCTATCAGCCTTTGCCCCAGCCTTTGAGTGCTTACTGACTGACTGTCAGCTTGCCTTTCATCCCGGCCTGGTAGTGGCCGGGCACATTACAGGCGAACTCCAGCCGCATGGCCTTGTTGAAGGTCCAGGTCAGCTCGGCGGTTTTGCCCGGCTCCACCAGCACACTGTTGGGGTCTTCATGGCGCATGCCGACCTCCCCGTGCCCCATGGAGTCATGGGCCATCCCTTGCTTCATTGCGGTCGGGGTCAGTTGTCCGCTCTGTTGCATCTTGAGCATTTCCTGCTGATGTTGGGCGTGCATCGCGGCATTGCCCAGGTTGAACTCATGCAGCAACTGACCTTTATTGATCAGCACGAACCGAACGGTCTCGCCAGCCTTGATATCAAGTGCACCGGGGTCGAAGGTCATGTCCCCCATCACCACATCGATGCTGCGACTGGCCTTGGCCGCCGAGGCAGGCTGGCCGAAATCAAAATGGCCCGGTGACGCCCACGTGGGCGTACTGAGCACCAGTGCAAAGGCGGTCAGGATCAAGCGGTTTGCCATTAACATGTCCATACTCCTGTCAGATTCAGCGTGTGAGAACTCTATCTCTGCACACCTGCCAATCGGCTTACGGCTCGATTACAACTTTGTCAGGTAGAGCCACGGCCACGTCCGACGCGGTATAACGCCCTCGTTCCAACAACGCCTTGAGCTGCCCATGAAACTGCTGATCGTCGAAGACCAAACCAAAACCGGCCAATACCTGCGCCAGGGCCTGACCGAAGCCGGGTTCAACGCCGACCTGGTGGCCGATGGCATTACCGGCCAGCAATTGGCCTTGAGCGGTGAATATGCCTTGCTGATCCTCGATGTGATGCTGCCCGGCCGCGATGGCTGGCAGATTTTGCAGGCCGTGCGCGGGGCCGGCCTGGATACGCCGGTGCTGTTTCTCACCGCGCGGGATGCGGTCCAGGATCGCGTGCATGGCCTGGAGTTGGGCGCCGACGATTACCTGGTCAAACCCTTTGCCTTTTCCGAACTGCTGGCGCGAGTCCGCAGCCTGTTGCGCCGTGGTAGTTCGACGCCCCAGGAAACCAGCTTGCGACTGGCGGACCTGCGCCTGGACCTGATCCGCCGCCGCGTCGAACGCAGCGGCCAGCGCATCGACCTCACGGCCAAGGAGTTCGCGTTGCTGGAAATGCTCCTGCGTCGCCAGGGCGAGGTCCTGCCCAAATCCCTGATTGCTTCCCAGGTCTGGGATATGAATTTCGACAGCGACACCAACGTCATCGAAGTCGCGATACGGCGCCTGCGAATCAAGATCGACGACGATTTCCCCAGCAAGCTGATCCACACCGTGCGGGGCATGGGGTATGTCCTTGAAGAGCGCACCCTGTGAGAGGGCGTTGGTCGCTGAGCAGCCGGCTGGCGCTGCTGTTCGCCGCCTGCACCGCCGTGGTCTCCCTGTTTGCCGGCGTGCTGTTCAGCCGTGGCAGCGAGGCGCACTTCATCGAGCTGGATCAGCAACTGCTCGAAGGCAAACTGATCGGCCTGCGTCGCGCCCTGCAGGGGCTGGATGCCGAGCAAACCCAAAGCCGTCTGGCAGATGAACTCAGTCGCCAGGCCGACCTGGCCTTGCGCATCAAAGATAGCGATGGCGTGCGCTGGTACGACAGTTCGCTGCGGATTCCGGCTCAGTTGCCGGAGCGTCCCGGCCTGTCCACCCTCAGCGATGCCGACACTGACTACCGGGTATTGAATGCACCGCTGTACCCCGACCGCCCGGACTCGCCGCAACTGACGCTGCTGCTGGACATCACCCACCACCAGCATTTCCTGCAACGCATGCAGCGCCTGATCTGGCTGACGGTCGGCCTCTCGGCCCTGGCTACCGCCCTGCTCGGCGCCTGGGCCGCCCGGCGCGGCTTGCGACCGTTGCGGCGTATGGGGGCCATCGCCGGCAGCGTCTCGGCCCGCTCTCTCAATGCCCGACTGCCGGAAGAACACATGCCCGCCGAACTGGCGGAACTGGCCCACAGCATCAATGACATGCTCCAACGTCTCGATGATGCGTTTCAACGGCTCTCGGCGTTCTCTGCCGACATCGCCCATGAACTGCGCACCCCTTTATCGAACCTGCTGACCCACACCCAGGTCACCCTCACCCGCGAACGCTCGCTGGAGGATTATCGCGAAGCACTGCACAGCAATCTTGAAGAGCTGCAATGGATGGCGCAGTTGGTCAACGACATGCTTTATCTGGCCAAGGCTGACCACGGCTTGCTGGCACCCAGCCGCGAACCGCTGGAACTGGCTCAGGAAGTGGATCTGCTGCTGGAGTTTTTCGCCCCGCTGGCCGAAGACGCCCACGTCCGCTTGAGCCGTGAAGGCAACGGCCGCATCGACGGAGACCGCAGCATGCTGCGCCGGGCCCTGTCCAATTTGCTGGACAATGCTTTGCGCTTCACGCCTGACGGTGGCGAAGTACGGGTACATATTGTCGAGGGCGTTGGGCAGGTGCATGTGAACGTGGAGAACAGCGGTGACGGGATTTCAGCGCATTTGCTGCCGCGTTTGTTCGACCGTTTCTATCGCGCCGACCCGGCACGCCAGGAAGGCAGCAGTGAACACGCCGGGCTGGGGCTGGCCATCACCCGCTCCATCGTCCGCGCCCATGGCGGGCAGATCCGCTGCGAATCGGCCGATGGCTGGACGCGGTTTTTGATTGAGTTGCCGAAGGGGGATTAAGTCCAACGCAAACCCTGGTGGCGAGGGGATTTATCCCCGCTGGGTCGCGAAGCGGCCCTAAACCCTGGCACCTGGGTGTAGCAGGCAGGTTGAGTTGACTGTATTGGGGCTGCTTCGCAGCCCAGCGGGGATAAATCCCCTCGCCACAGAGAGTGTCGCCCTTGGCACAAGGTTTTGCGCTGATTCAGGAATAGCGCAACGCCTGCGCCGGCTCGACCTTCGCCGCACGCCAGGCCGGGTAAACCGTGGCGAGGAAGCTCAGGATGAACCCGGCCGAGCAGATCAGCACCACATCACCGCGTTGAAGCTCCGAGGGCAGGTTGCTGACGAAATACACATCGGAACTGAAAATATGCTGGCCAGTGACCCTTTCCACCCAACCCACTAAATCACTGACGTTCAGCGCCGCAATCACCCCCAGCACACCGCCGATCAGCGTGCCGACCACACCAATCACCGTACCCTGGACCATGAAAATCGCCATGATCTGCCGCGGCGTGGCGCCGATGGTGCGCAGGATCGCGATATCCGCGCCCTTATCGTTCACCACCATGATCAGGGTCGCGATGATGTTGAAGGCCGCCACCGCGACGATCATCAACAACAGCAGGCCGATCATGGTTTTTTCCATCTTCATGGCACTGAACAGGCTGCCCTGAGTGTGGGTCCAGTCGTCGGCCTTGTAGTCCGCGCCGAGGCCCGTGGCGATGTCGCCGGAAACTCGCGGCGCGGCGTACAGGTCCTTGACCGCCAGGCGCACGCTTTGCACCTGGTTTGGCTGCCAATGTTGCATTTGCGCGGCGTCGGCCACGTGGATCAGCGCCATGGAGCCATCCAGTTCGGCGCCTACCTTGAACACGCCGACCACATTCAAGCGCTGCATCCGCGGGGTGATGCCACCCGGCGCGGTGCTGATTTCCGGCACGATCAGGGTCAGTTTGTCCCCGACGTTCAAACGGAAGCGCCGAGCAGTGATTTCGCCGATCACTACGCCAAACTCGCCCGGTTTCAAGGCATCGAGACGCCCCTGGACAATATGCTGGGCGACGATGGATACCTTGCCTTCCTGGGCCGGGTCGATGCCGCTGATCTGGATCGGTTGCATCGCGCCTTTATGGCTGAGCATGCCTTCCATTTCAGTGAACGGCACGGCAGCGATCACCTCAGGATTTTTCAGCGCCGCGGCAGCCACCGGCTGCCAGTCGTCGATCGGCTTGACGCCGACGATGGTGGCGTGAGGCACCATGCCCAGGATGCGCGAGCTCATTTCGCGCTGGAAGCCATTCATCACCGACAGCACCACGATCATCGCCAGCACCCCCAGGGCGAGGCCGATCATCGAGGTCATGGAAATGAACGAAACAAAGCGATTGCGGCGCTTGGCGCGGGTATAGCGCGTGCCGATGAAGATCGATAACGGTCTGAACATTCGCGGGGCACCGTATGAAAATAAAAGACCCGGCGCTTGCAGCAAGCGCCGGGTTTCGGTCGGTCAAATGGGCGTCAGGCAACCTTCCTGCAAGTGCAGGACGCGGTCCATCTGCCGGGCCAGGTTCATGTCGTGGGTCACCACCAGGAACGCGGTACGCATTGAGGTACTGAGTTCCAGCATCAGGTCCTGAATGCCTTGGGCGGTGTGGGAGTCGAGGTTGCCGGTCGGCTCGTCGAGCATCACCAGCCCCGGCTTGTTGACCAGGGCCCGGGCAATCGCCACGCGCTGGCGCTCGCCACCGGACAACTCCGCCGGCTTGTGCTCCAGACGATGGCCCAACCCGACCCGCTCCAACAACGCCGTGGCCCGCTGGCGGGCTTCAGGGATCGCGGTGCGACCTATCAGCAGCGGCATGCAGACGTTCTCCAGCGCGGTGAACTCGGGCAGCAAATGGTGGAACTGGTAAACGAAGCCCAGGGAACGGTTACGCAGCAGGCCACGGGCCTTCTCGTTCAGCGCCGAGAGTTCTTCGCCGGCCAGCCAGACACTGCCGGCAGTCGGTGTATCGAGGCCGCCCAACAGATTGAGCAAGGTACTTTTGCCCGACCCGGAGGTGCCGACAATCGCCACACGCTCGCCCGGATGCAGCTCCAGCTGCAAGCCCGACAACACCACCACCGACTCCGGCCCCTCCTCGTAGGATTTGCCCAGGTTACGGCAGCTCAAGATTGCTTTTTCACTCATACCCGACTCACTCATAACGTAACGCCTCCGCAGGCTGGGTGCGCGCGGCACGCCAGGCTGGATACAGGGTGGCGAGGAAACTCAGGACCAACGCGGCGCCGCAGACCATCAACACATCATCTGTCTGCAACTGCGACGGCAGGTAGTCGATGAAGTACACGTCGGCGTTGAGAAACTTGTGCCCGATCAGGCCTTCAAGAGCGGCAATCGCGGCGCTGACGTTCAGCGCGGCAAACATCCCGACCAAGGCACCAACCACCGTACCGATCACGCCAATGACCGTGCCCTGGACCATGAAGATCCGCATGATCTGCCCCGGCGTGGCGCCAAGGGTGCGCAGGATGGCGATGTCACCTTTCTTGTCGTTCACCACCATCACCAGAGTGGAGATGATGTTGAACGCGGCAACGGCGACGATCAGCAGCAATAGCAGGCCGATCATGGCTTTTTCCATGCGGATCGCCTGGTACAGGTTGCCGTGGGTGCGGGTCCAGTCGCGAGCGTAGTAGCGGTCTTCGCCGAGCTGCTGGGCGATGGTCCACGCGACGCGCGGTGCCTGGAACAGATCGTCGAACTTCAACCGCAGGCCCTGGACCTGATCCGGTTTCCAGCGATGCAGGCGCGCCAGGTCCTGAAGGTTGGTGACGCCCAGGTAACCGTCCAGCTCGCCGGCGCCGACATGGAAGATGCCGACCACGGTAAAGCGCTTCATGCGCGGGAACATGCCGCCCGGGGTCACGGTGACTTCCGGTGCCACGAAGGTCAGCTTGTCGCCGATGACGGCGCCGAGCTTGGCCGCAGCCTTGTCACCGATGACGATGCCAAAGCTGCCCGGCGCCAGGTCGTCGAGTTTGCCCTGCTTCATGAAGTTGTCGATGATCGACACCTGCCGCTCAAGTCCAGGGTCAATGCCATTGAGCAAGACCTTGGAAACCTTGCCATTGTGGGTCAGCAGCCCCTGCATCTGGGTGAACGGCGCAACCGCCAGCACCTGCGGGTTCTGCTTGACCTTGGCGGCCAGGCTCGGCCAGTCGCTGATGGCTTCACCGGTTTCGAGGGTGGCGTGGGGCACCATGCCCAGCACGCGAGTGCGCATTTCATGGTCGAACCCGTTCATCACCGACAGCACGACGATCATCACGACCACGCCAAGGGCCAGCCCGATGATTGAAGTCAGGGAAATGAACGATACGAAATGATTGCGACGTTTTGCACGGGTATAACGCGTGCCGATAAATACGAAGAGAGGTCTGAACATGTCGGGGCTTGTTCGGAGGGAAAAGGAACGTCCTTGTGGCGGGGGTCACAAACCAGCTTTACACTCAGACCACCGCCGCTACCATGGGTTCGCCATGTCGACATTAGATGAAGAAGATCGCCGCGAATACTACCGTATCGAGGACACGATCGCACTGGAAATTCGGCCCCTCTCCATTCCTGAAGCTGCTGGCCAGGAAGTGTTGCAGGATGCTTCTCCACTGTTCAATCTGCTCAGCGAATTGCACCTGAGCGAATTCGAATCGCAACACCTGCTGCGCCAGATCAGCGAGCGCGAGCGTAGCATCGCCGCGTACCTGAAAGTCATGCACAAACGCATCGACCTGCTCAGCCAGGTCATAGCCCTGACGGCACTCGGCGAAATCGGCGAACCGCAGCCGGTGATCATTTCCGAGGGCGGCATCGACTTCCAGCACGCCACGCCTGTCGGCGTTGGCACGCACCTGTCGATCAAGATGGTGCTGATGCCCCAGGCCCTGGGGCTGTTGCTCCGGGCCCGGGTCACTCATTGCGACCCCAAGGGCGACGGCTATGACGTGGGCACCGAGTTCGAACGCCCCACCGACGCCCAGCGCCAGTTACTGGCCCGCTACATCCTGCAGAAACAGGCGCAAGAGCGACGCCTGGCGCGGGAACTGAACGAATCCGGCATCAATAAGGAAGAACCGTGACCCTCATTTATGGCCACCGTGGCGCCAAGGGCGAAGCGCCAGAAAATACCCTGACCGGTTTTCAGGAGTGCCTCAAGCACGGCGTGCGCCGATGCGAGCTGGACCTGCACCTTTCAATGGACGGCGAGTTGATGGTGATCCACGACCCGACCCTCAAGCGCACCACCGATCGCCGGGGCAAGGTGGTGGAGCATTCGGCCGCCGAGCTGGTGACCTACGATGCGCGCAAGGGTGGCCCGGGCTGGATCAAGCCGTGCCCGATCCCGCGCCTGGAGGAGCTGTTCGAAAAATGTGATTTCGAGCATTGGCAACTGGAGGTCAAGAGTGCCTCACGCACCCGCGCCGCCGCCACCGTGCTGGGGATCCGCGAAATGGCCCAGCGTTTCGGGTTGCTGGACAAAATCACCATCACCTCCAGCTCCCGGGAAGTGCTCAAGGCTGCCCTGGACCTGACCCCGGACATCTCCCGCGGGCTGGTGGCCGAATACGCCTGGCTCGACCCACTGAAGGTCGCCCAGAGTTACGGCTGCGAGATTCTGGCGCTCAACTGGACGCTGTGTACGCCGGAACGCCTGATCAAGGCCCAGCGTCAGGGGTTGCATGTATCAGTGTGGACGGTCAACGAACCCGCGCTGATGCGCAGGCTCGCCGACTTCGGCGTTGACAGCCTGATTACAGACTTTCCCGGTTTGGCCACTGCCACCCTCGAGAATTGCTGAAATCGGTCTCCCCGGCCGGCTCAGGCCACCGGCCGGAGCCGCTCAAAAAAGCCGGTTGAGCCCGTCATAGGCCGCTACCCGATAGGCTTCGGCCATGGTCGGGTAGTTGAAGGTCGTGTTGACGAAGTATTTCAGCGTGTTCAGCTCGCCCGGCTGGTTCATGATCGCCTGGCCGATGTGAACGATCTCCGACGCCTGGTAACCGAAACAGTGCACGCCCAGCACTTCCAGCGTCTCGCGGTGGAACAGGATCTTCAGCATGCCCTGCGGCTCTCCGGCGATCTGCGCCCGCGCCATGCTCTTGAAGAAGGCCTTGCCCACTTCATAGGGCACCTTGGCCTGGGTCAGCTCCTGCTCGTTCTTGCCGATCGAGCTGATCTCCGGAATGGTGTAGATGCCGGTCGGTACGTCGTTGACGAAGCGCCAGCTCCCGTTGTCAACAATGCTGCCGGCCGCTGAACGGCCCTGGTCATGGGCGGCGCTGGCCAGGCTCGGCCAACCGATCACGTCACCGGCACCGTAGATGTTCGTCACACAGGTGCGGTAGTTCTCGTCAACTTCGATCTGGCCACGGCTGTTGACCTTCACGCCGATGTTTTCCAGGCCCAGGGTGTCGGTGTTGCCGGTACGGCCGTTGCACCAGAGCAAGGCGTCGGCCTTGATTTTCTTGCCGGACTTGAGGTGCAGGATCACGCCGTTGTCCACGCCTTCGACGCGGTCGTAGTCCTCGTTGTGCCGCACGGTGATGTTGTTGTTGCTGAAGTGATAGCTCAGGGCCTGGGAGATTTCCGAGTCCAGGAAGCTCAGCAACTGGCCGCGGTTATCCACCAGTTCCACCAGCACACCCAAGCCGCTGAAGATCGAGGCGTATTCGCAACCGATCACCCCGGCGCCGTAGACAATCAGCTTACGCGGGGTATGGCCCAGGCTCAGGATCGTGTCGCTATCGTAGATACGCGCGTGGTTGAAATCGATATCGGCCGGACGATACGGGCGCGAGCCGGTGGCGATGATAATGTGCTTGGCCACCAGCTTTTCGACCACGCCATTGCCGCAGACCACTTCAACGGTCTGCTCGTCGGCAAAGCTGCCGGTGCCGAAGAACACGTCGACCCGGTTGCGGGCGTAGTAACCGGTGCGCGAGGCGACTTGCTTGGAGATCACCTTCTCGGCGCTCTTGAGCACGTCCGGGAAGGAGAACCAGCGCGGCTCGCCGATGGCGCGGAACATCGGGTTGGTATTGAACTGCATGATCTGCCGGACCGAGTGACGCAAGGCCTTGGACGGGATGGTGCCCAAGTGGGTGCAGTTGCCACCGACCTGCCGACGGCTGTCGACCATCGCGACCTTGCGCCCTGCCTTGGCGGCGTTCATTGCCGCGCCCTCTCCCGCCGGGCCGGAACCCAATACCACCACGTCGTAGTTGTAGACAGCCATGCGTACTCCTCAGAACAGGCCGCGGCACCACATTTGGCACCACGGCTAAATCATGCCGGCCAGCGACATGAAGGAACAATTTGGGGCCGGTTCATGAGCCCGGCCACAGTCTATAGAAGCGTCAACGCCGCGCACATTACCCCTTGGTCGCGTCGTAGGCTAGGGGGCGTTCTCAATTAGTTTCCCCACCGCGTTGTGCCTTAAAGCGGGCCAGGCAAGGCGCAGGCCGCTGGGAATGGTGTTCCCTTTCCAAGGCCTGCAACGCAGCATGGCCCGCTTTAAGGCGCAACCCGGAGGGCCGGGCCTGCTGTTGTGCAGGGCTGCGTTGCTCGAAGCTTATTTGGAATGACCAAACCACGCTTCTCGCGCCTTGCCCTGCACAACCGCAGACCCGGCGCGGTGGGGAAACTAATTGAGAACGCCCCCTTTGCCTGCGCTATTTCGCCACAGGTATGCTTTCACAACGCTGTCATCATTGGGTTTTTCCGCGACTGATCCGTTCAAACTCATCATTGGTGCGAACAATAAAACGGTCATTGTCCCGCAATACGAAAAATACCCCGACACCGTATTTTTCGGCATAGTCCCAACCCCGTTCAGGACCGAGAATGAGCAACAGCGTCGATAGTCCATCGGCCATCAACGCCGAAGGATGAATCACCGTGACTGACGCCAGGTTGTGCAGGACCGGTGCACCGGTGCGCGCATCAAAGGTGTGGGAATAACGCCTGCCGCCCTGTTCGAAATATTTGCGGTAGTCGCCCGAGGTGGAAACCCCGTAGCCGTTGACCTCGATGACGCGCTCAGCCACCCGCCGGTCGTCCCGGGGTTCTTCCAGGGCGATACGCCAGGCGGCACCATCGGGTTTGCGTCCGGCGGCCTTGAGTTCGCCAGTGACCTCGGCCAGATAGCTGTCGATGCCCAAGGCCTTGAACCGGCTGGCGATCCGGTCGACGGCATAACCGGCGGCGATACTGTTGAAGTCGACTTCCACCGCGGCGTCTTTGCACAAGCGGTCGCCGTCGATGCGCAGATGAGCATGCCCGACGCGTTGGCGCACCTGGGCCAGGGCTTCTGCGGTCGGTACTTTCTCTGCTCGGGACTGGGGACCGAAGCCCCACAGGTTGAGCAGCGGCTCCACCGTCAGATCGAAAGAACCGTCGCTTTGGGAGGACAACTGCTCACCCACGCGGATCAACTCCAGGACAGGGCCAGGCATGATCTGGCAGCTATTGGCCGGCAACGCATTGAACCGTTCGATGTCCGAATCGCTGCGATAGGTCGAGAACTGTCGATCCACTTCGGCGAGGATGCTTTCCACCTCGGCCCGCACCGCTTTCGGTGCAGGCGCGGCGGAATGCCTGACGTACTGAATCGAATAGTGGCTGCCCATGGTCGGGCCGTCGAAGCGCTCCAGGGTGTCGCCGTTGCTGCAACCGGACAACACGCCGACCAGCACCACAAGCCCCATCCATCGTCCAGTTAACAAATCTTCATCCCCCCTCGAAACCGCGCCGGCCATTATGGGCTTCAGCGCCCTTCAGTCCAGATGCAAAAAACTGTGGGAGCGAGCCTGCTCGCGATAGCGTCGGATCAAACGACATTGATGTGACTGACACACCGCTATCGCGAGCGGGCTCGCTCCCACAGTGGGTGCAGCGCTTTCATACAAGATTGTCAGAGTGAGTACCTACCCATGCCTTCCAACACCAGCAACGGCAAGGCGATCTTTCGCGTTGTCAGCGGCAACTTCCTGGAGATGTTCGACTTCATGGTCTATGGCTTCTACGCCACGGCCATTGCCAAGACGTTCTTCCCGACCGACAGTGCTTTCGCCTCGCTGATGCTGTCCCTGGCCACATTTGGCGCCGGGTTCTTGATGCGCCCGTTGGGGGCGATTTTTCTCGGGGCCTACATCGACCGACACGGCCGCCGCAAAGGCTTGATCATCACCTTGGCGATGATGGCCGCCGGCACCGTGCTGATCGCCTGTGTGCCGGGTTACACCACCCTCGGCGTGGCGGCACCGCTGCTGGTGCTGCTGGGGCGATTGCTGCAGGGCTTTTCCGCCGGTGTTGAGCTGGGCGGCGTATCGGTGTATCTGGCGGAAATTTCCACACCGGGGCGCAAGGGTTTCTTTGTTAGTTGGCAATCCGCCAGTCAACAGGCCGCCGTCGTGTTTGCCGGCCTGCTGGGCGTTGGCCTCAATCACTGGCTGAGTCCCCAGGAGATGGGCGAATGGGGCTGGCGCGTGCCGTTTCTGGTGGGTTGCATGATCGTGCCGGTGATATTCGTGATCCGTCGTTCACTGGAAGAAACACCTGAGTTCCAGGCGAGAAAACATCGCCCTACCCTGTCGCAAATCATCCGTTCCATCGGTCAGAACTTCGGCATCGTCCTGGCGGGCATGGCGTTGGTGGTGATGACCACGGTGTCGTTTTACCTGATCACGGCGTACACGCCGACCTTCGGTAAAGCCGAATTGAACCTGTCGGACCTGGATGCGTTGCTGGTCACGGTATGCATCGGGCTGTCGAACTTCTTCTGGCTGCCGGTGATGGGCGCATTTTCCGACAAGATCGGACGCAAGCCCTTGCTGCTGGGAGCGACTATTCTGGCGATCCTCACGGCATATCCGGCGCTGTCCTGGCTGGTGGCGAACCCCAGCTTCAGCCATCTGCTGATCGTGGAGTTGTGGTTGTCGTTCCTGTATGGATCGTACAACGGTGCCATGGTAGTCGCCTTGACGGAAATCATGCCGCTGGAAGTGCGCACCACCGGTTTCTCCCTGGCCTACAGCCTGGCAACAGCGACCTTCGGCGGGTTTACGCCAGCGGCCTGTACTTATCTGATTCATGTGCTGGGCAACAAGGCCGCGCCGGGGATCTGGCTCAGTGGCGCGGCGGTGTTGGGGCTGATTGCTACCTTGGTGTTGTTCAAGGGTAATCGGCATGAACTGCGCACTGCACAAGCTTCAGTCGTCGGCGGCGCCTGACACATCGCTATCGCGAGCAAGCTCGCTCCCACAGTTGACCGCGTATACCCTGTGGGAGCGAGCTTGCTCGCGATGAGGCCGGCCCAGCCAACACAAAATCTCCAGACAAAAAAACGCCCCGACAAGTCGGGGCGTTTTCACAAGCGGCTAAAGCTTAGCGCGGGAATGCTGGCGGGTTTACACCGGCCATGTCTTCCATCACGCGAACGACCTGGCAGCTATAACCGAACTCGTTGTCGTACCAAACGTACAGCACAACGCGGTTGTCCTGAACGATGGTCGCTTCAGCGTCGACCACACCGGCATGGCGCGAGCCAACGAAGTCGGTGGACACCACTTCCTGGGAATTGACGAAATCGATCTGCTTGTGCAGGTCGGAGTGCAGCGCCATGTAGCGCAGGTACTCGTTCATCTCTTCACGGGTGGCGGCTTTCTCAAGGTTCAGGTTGAGGATGGCCATCGACACGTTCGGCGTCGGTACACGGATCGCGTTGCCGGTCAGCTTGCCGGCCAGCTCAGGCAAAGCCTTGGCAGCAGCGGTGGCGGCACCGGTCTCGGTGATCACCATGTTCAGCGCGGCGCTGCGGCCACGACGGTCGCCTTTGTGGAAGTTGTCGATCAGGTTCTGGTCGTTGGTGTACGAGTGAACGGTTTCAACGTGACCGTTGATGATGCCGAACTTGTCGTTCACAGCCTTGAGCACCGGCACGATGGCGTTGGTGGTGCACGAAGCGGCGGAGACGATCTTGTCGTCAGCGGTGATTTCGTTGTGGTTGATGCCGTGAACGATGTTCTTGAGCTTGCCCTTGCCAGGTGCGGTCAGAACAACGCGGTCGACACCCGGGCATGCCAGGTGCTGGCCCAGGCCATCGGCGTCACGCCATACACCGGTGTTGTCCACCAGCAGTGCGTCCTTGATGCCGTACTGGGTGTAATCCACCTCGGTCGGGTTCTTCGCGTAGATCACCTGGATCAGGTTACCGTTGGCCGTGATGGTGTTGTTTTCTTCGTCGATGGTAATGGTGCCGTTGAACGAACCATGGACCGAATCGCGACGCAGCAGGCTGGCGCGCTTGGTCAGGTCGTTCTCCGCGCCTTTGCGCACCACGATGGCACGCAGGCGCAAACCATCGCCACCACCGGTTTTCTCGATCAGGATGCGCGCCAGCAGACGACCGATACGACCGAAGCCGTAGAGCACGACGTCGGTGCCTTTGCGTGCCGAAACGTTTTGCTGGCCAACCACATCAGCCATCTCTTCGCGAACGAACTGCTCGGCGCTACGGCCATTGCCCTCGTTACGGAATTTGAACGCCAGCTTGCCCAGGTCCACCGAAGCCGCGCCGAGCTTGAGCTCGCTCATGGCCTTGAGCAGAGGGAATGTTTCGTGGACGGAGAGTTCGCTGTCGTCGGAAGAACGGTGGCGAGCAAAGCGGTGAGCCTTGAGAATCGCGATGACAGACTGGTTGATCAGGCTGCGGCCATAGATCGAGCTCACCACGTTGTTATTGCGGTAGAGCTGACCGATGAGAGGGATCATCGCTTCTGCGAGTGCTTCACGATCGATCCATTCACCAAGACACTGGTCGGGCTTCTGAGTCACGGGAACCTTCCACATGTAGGGGCTGAAAAAAGGGGCTACATTATGCCGCCGACTCTTCGGCGGAGCAATGCGCGCCTGTCGCACCGTGGTTTTCCTGTTCGCCAGGGTAGTCTGCGACTGACAGCTGCCCCCTTCCCCCGCTACAATTGCCGACTTTGTCGCAACGCTGGAGCTCAACCTTCCGTGCCCGTTCTGCGTCTCCCGCTTCTCCCTGCCGCGGCAGGTAAACAGCACTGGGGCAACCTGCCCGGTGCCGCCCTGAGCCTGGCCATTGCCGAGGCTGCCAGCGCTGCAAAGCGCTTTACCCTGCTGCTGACCGCCGACAGCCAAAGCGCCGAGCGGCTCGAACAGGAACTGAGTTTCTTCGCCCCGGATTTGCCCGTGCTGCATTTCCCGGACTGGGAAACCCTGCCCTACGATCTGTTTTCGCCCCACCAGGACATCATTTCCCAGCGAATCGCCAGCCTTTATCGGTTGCCGGAGCTCAGTCATGGCGTTTTGGTAGTGCCGATCACCACGGCCCTACATCGTCTGGCACCGACCCAGTTTTTGCTCGGCAGCAGCCTGGTGCTGGACATCGGCCAGAAGCTCGACGTCGAGCAAATGCGCAGCCGTCTTGAAGCCAGTGGCTATCGTTGCGTCGACACGGTGTACGAGCACGGCGAGTTCGCGGTACGCGGCGCGCTGATCGATCTGTTCCCGATGGGCAGCAAGTTGCCTTACCGCATCGACCTGTTCGATGACGAAATCGAAACCCTGCGCACCTTCGACCCGGAAAACCAACGCTCCATCGACAAAGTACAGTCGGTGCGCCTGCTGCCGGCCAAGGAATTCCCGCTGCAAAAAGACGCCGTGACCCGCTTCAAGGCGCGCTTTCGCGAACGTTTCGATGTGGATTTCCGTCGCTGCCCGATCTTCCAGGACCTGAGCAGCGGGATCACTCCCGCCGGTATCGAGTACTACCTGCCGCTGTTTTTCGAAGAAACCTCCACCCTGTTCGATTACCTGCCCCAGGACACCCAGGTGTTTTCCCTGCCCGGCATCGAGCAGGCGGCGGAAAACTTCTGGAACGATGTGCGCAATCGCTACGAAGAACGCCGCGTCGATCCTTCCCGTCCTTTATTGCCACCGGCCGAGCTGTTCCTGCCGGTGGAAGACTGTTTTGCCCGGCTCAAAAGCTGGCCACGCGTGGTGGCAAGCCAGCAGGACGTGGAAACTGGCGTCGGCCGCGAACGCTTCCCGGCCAAGGCCTTGCCGGACCTGGCGATCGAAGCCAAGGCCACGCAGCCACTGGCGGCCCTGGCCGGTTTTCTCGACGGTTTCCCCGGCCGCGTGCTGTTCACCGCCGAATCCGCCGGTCGTCGTGAAGTGCTGCTGGAACTGCTTGAACGCCTGAAACTTAGGCCGAAAACCGTCGATAGCTGGCCAGACTTCGTCGCCGGCAAAGACCGCCTGGCGATTACTATCGCGCCGCTGAACGACGGCCTTGTCCTGGAAGACCCGGCCCTGGCGCTGGTGGCCGAAAGCCCATTGTTCGGCCAGCGCGTCATGCAGCGTCGGCGTCGCGAGAAACGTGCCGACGCCGCCAACGACGCGGTCATCAAGAACCTCACCGAGCTGCGCGAAGGCGCGCCAGTGGTGCACATCGACCACGGCGTAGGCCGCTACCTGGGTCTGGCGACCCTGGAAATCGACAACCAGGCCGCCGAGTTCCTCACCCTTGAATACGCCGAGGGTGCCAAGCTCTACGTGCCGGTGGCTAACCTGCACCTGATCGCCCGCTACACCGGTAGCGACGACGCCCTGGCGCCGCTGCATCGGCTGGGTTCGGAAACCTGGCAGAAAGCCAAGCGCAAGGCCGCCGAACAGGTGCGCGACGTGGCCGCCGAGTTGCTGGACATCTATGCCCGGCGCGCCGCCCGCGAGGGGTATGCCTTCGCCGACCCGAAAGCCGACTACGAGACCTTCAGCGCCGGGTTCCCCTTCGAGGAAACCGTCGACCAGCAAACCACCATCGAGGCCGTGCGCGCTGACATGCTCGCGCCCAAACCGATGGATCGGCTGGTGTGCGGCGATGTCGGTTTCGGCAAGACCGAAGTGGCGATGCGCGCCGCATTCATTGCCGTGCACGGCGGCAAGCAGGTGGCAATCCTGGTGCCGACCACCCTGCTTGCCCAGCAGCACTACAACAGTTTCCGCGACCGCTTCGCCGACTGGCCGGTGACCGTGGAGGTGATGAGCCGCTTCAAGTCCACCAAGGAAGTGAACGCGGCGGTGGCCGATCTGGCCGAGGGCAAGATCGACATCGTCATCGGCACGCACAAACTGCTGCAGGACGATGTGAAGATCAAAAACCTGGGGCTGGTGATCATCGACGAAGAGCACCGCTTTGGCGTGCGCCAGAAAGAACAGCTCAAGGCCCTGCGCAGCGAGGTCGACATCCTGACCCTGACGGCCACGCCGATCCCGCGCACGCTGAACATGGCGGTGTCGGGCATGCGTGACCTGTCGATCATCGCCACGCCGCCGGCCCGTCGCCTGTCGGTGCGCACCTTCGTCATGGAGCAGAATAAAAGCACGATCAAGGAAGCCCTGCTGCGCGAGCTGCTGCGGGGCGGCCAGGTCTATTACCTGCACAACGACGTCAAGACCATCGAGAAATGCGCCGCCGATCTGGCCGAGCTGGTGCCGGAAGCGCGCATCGGCATCGGCCACGGGCAGATGCGCGAACGTGAACTCGAACAGGTGATGAGCGATTTCTACCACAAGCGCTTCAACGTGCTGATCGCCTCGACCATCATCGAGACCGGCATCGATGTGCCGAGCGCCAACACCATCATCATCGAGCGCGCCGACAAATTCGGCCTGGCCCAGTTGCACCAGTTGCGCGGTCGGGTCGGGCGCAGTCACCACCAGGCCTACGCCTACCTGTTGACGCCACCGCGCCAGCAGATCACCCCGGACGCGGAAAAGCGCCTGGAAGCCATCGCCAACACCCAGGACCTGGGCGCCGGTTTCGTGCTGGCCACCAACGACCTGGAAATCCGCGGTGCAGGCGAGTTGCTGGGCGACGGCCAGAGCGGCCAGATCCAGGCCGTGGGTTTCACCCTGTACATGGAAATGCTCGAACGGGCGGTCAAGTCGATCCGCAAGGGTGAGCAACCGAACCTCGACCAACCGTTGGGCGGCGGGCCGGAAATCAATCTGCGGGTGCCGGCGCTGATCCCGGAAGACTACCTGCCGGATGTCCACGCACGGCTGATCCTCTACAAACGCATCGCCTCGGCCACTGACGAAGAAGGCCTCAAGGACCTGCAAGTGGAGATGATCGACCGCTTCGGTCTGCTGCCGGAGCCAACCAAGAATCTGGTGCGTACCACCTGGCTCAAGCTCAAGGCCGAGCAACTGGGCATCAAGAAAGTCGACGGCGGCCCCAATGGTGGTCGTATCGAGTTCGAAGCCCAGACGCCGGTCGATCCGCTGGTACTGATCAAGCTGATCCAGGGCCAGCCCAAACGCTACAAGTTTGAAGGTGCCACGATGTTCAAGTTCATGGTGCCCATGGAACGCCCGGAAGAGCGTTTCAATACCGTAGAAGCGCTGTTCGAGCGCCTCACTCCGCCCCCTGCTTGAAGGACGCCCCATGCGCCTGTTTCGCTCACTGACCTTGTTGATGACCCTGGTCGCTCCCCTGGCGTTTGCCGATGACCTGTATCAGGTTGAAATGATCCTGATGCGCCAGAACGCCGAACCGGCGATTGTCAGCCGCGCCGCACCGGAGGACTGGGACGCGGGCGCGCAACGCCTGGACGCGAAGAGCCAGCGCACGCCTGCATTGGGTCACATCGTGGAAAAACTCAACGCCAGTGGTCAGTACACGGTGCTGATGCACAAAGCCTGGCAGCAGAACCTGGGCGAACAGGGCAGCCGAATCGCCGTCAGTGATGGCGCAGAACAGTTCGGCCAGTTTCCCATCGAAGGAACCCTGGAACTGAAACTGGGGCGGTTTACCGACGTGGACGCCGACTTCTGGATCAACCAGATCGACACCAATGGCCTGGTCACTTCCAGCGAACGCCTCAAACAGCAGAGCCATACCAAAAATGGCCAGTTGAATTTCCTCGACAACGGCCACCTCGGCCTGCTGATCAAAATCACCTCGCTGACTGCGCCTGCGCCACGGCAGGCGCCTGACGTCATTCCGGACTGATCGGCGCGCCTATGCCCTCGCCCCTGAGCAAACCCCTGGCACCCTCCTGGGTCAATCGATTCAAGGAACAGAGCCTGGAGCGCGGGCGCCGTTACGCGCTGGAAAACCGCGTCAGGATCGTCGAGGCCGGCGACAGCACCATCACCGCCAGTTGTGAAGGCTCTGGGGGTAACGTTTACCGCCAGACGATTCGCCTGAAAGAGTCAGCCAAAGGCACGTTGATTCTGCTTGAAGCCGCCTGTACCTGCCCGGTGCGCATCAACTGCAAGCACTGCGCGGCGGTGCTGCTGCAAGTCCAGGAAACCCTGGCCTACCCGGCCGCCGAGAAAGACGCGCAGTTGCTGGAGAAACTCCAGGCCGTGCTGGAAAACCGCAGCCCCAAGGCCCCGCCGCAAGTGCTGGTGGACAACGTCCAACCAATGCCGCGGCTGTGGCTGGCGAGCATCGAGTTCAGCGCTTTCGAGCCGCGCAATGGCAAGATGCAGCGCTACATCCAGCACCGCGCCGCCCTGTCTTTCAGCTACCTGGACGAATACGTCAGCGGCCAGCGCAACACTGACGTACTGATTCGCCAGGACACACAGACGCTGCGGATAAAACGCCAGACAGAAGTGGAGCAGTCCTACCGCGAACAGCTTCGAATCCTCGGCTTCAAAATCGCAACCCGCCAAAGCAAGGCCCTGCCCGAAAGCGCCGGTGAACTGTACGAGATGGTCAACGACAGTGCGTGGCTGACGTTCACCCTCAACGATCTGCCGAAACTGCGTAGCCAGGGCTGGGAGTTGCAGATCGACGAGGATTTCGGTTTCGACCTGACGGCGGTGGACGAATGGTACGCCACGGTCGAAGAAACGCCGGAACGGGACTGGTTCGATCTGGAACTGGGGATCATCGTCAACGGTGAGCGATTGAGCCTGCTGCCGATTCTGCTGAACCTGATGCGTTCGCACATCGAGCTGTTCAACCCGGAACGCCTGGCCAGGCGCCGCGATGACGAACTCATTCTGGTCAACTTGCCTAACCGCCCGAACTCCGAGTTCGGCCCGCAGCAAGTGGCCCTGCCCTATGGCCGGCTGAAACCGGTGCTGGCCACCCTGGGCGAGTTTTACCTGCAAGAACCGGGCACCACCAAACTGCGCTTGAACAGCGCGGATGCCCTGCGCCTGAACCCGCTGCAAGACATGCCCTTGCGCTGGGAAGGCGGCGAACACATTCGTGGCCTGGCCCAGCGCCTGCGGGACATCAAGGACTACACCAGCACGGCGCCAGACGGTCTGAACGCCACGCTGCGGCCTTATCAGCTCGAAGGTTTAAGCTGGATGCAATCGCTCAGGCAACTGGAAGTCGGCGGCATCCTCGCGGACGACATGGGCCTGGGCAAAACCCTGCAAACCCTGGCGCACATCCTCAGCGAAAAAAACGCCGGGCGCCTCGACCGCCCTTGCATGGTGGTCATGCCCACCAGCCTGATCCCCAACTGGCTCGACGAGGCCGCCCACTTCACCCCGCAACTCAAGGTGCTGGCCTTGTACGGCGCCGGGCGCAAGAAGCACTTTGACCGGCTGAACGATTACGACCTGGTCCTCACCACCTATGCGCTATTGCCCAAAGATGTCGAGCGCCTGGCGGAGCAGCCGTTGCATGTGCTGATCCTCGATGAAGCCCAGTACATCAAGAACCCGAACAGCAAAGCCGCCGAGGCCGCCCGCGAACTCAACGCCCGCCAGCGGCTGTGCCTGTCCGGTACGCCGCTGGAAAACCACCTGGGTGAATTGTGGTCGTTGTTCCACTTCCTGCTGCCGGGATGGCTCGGGGACGTCAAGAGCTTCAACCGCGACTACCGCGTGCCGATTGAAAAGCGCGGCAGCGATGTGCGACTGCAGCACCTCAACGGTCGGATAAAACCTTTTCTGCTGCGCCGGACCAAGGAGCAAGTGGCGACAGAACTGCCACCCAAGACCGAGATCATTCATTGGGTCGAGCTCAGCGATGCCCAGCGGGACGTCTACGAAACCATGCGCCTGGCCATGGACAAGAAGGTACGCGACGAGATCACCCGCAAAGGCGTGGCTCGCAGCCAGATCATCATTCTCGAGGCGCTGCTCAAGCTGCGCCAGGTCTGTTGTGACCTGCGCCTGCTCAACGATGCCGCCCTGCCTGCCCGCGGCAGCACCTCGGGCAAGCTCGACAGCCTGATGGAGATGCTCGAAGAGCTGTTTGAAGAAGGTCGCCGGGTGCTGCTGTTTTCCCAGTTCACCTCAATGCTGTCGCTGATCGAAGACGAACTGAAGAAACGCGGCGTCGATTACGCCATCCTGACCGGCCAGACCCGGGACCGACGTACGCCGGTCAAGGAATTCCAGAGCGGCAAGCGTCAGATCTTTCTGATCAGCCTGAAGGCCGGCGGCGTAGGCCTGAACCTCACCGAGGCCGACACGGTGATCCACTACGATCCATGGTGGAACCCCGCCACCGAAAACCAGGCGACCGACCGCGCCTATCGCATCGGCCAGGAGAAGCCGGTGTTCGTCTACAAAATGATTGCCCGAGGCACGGTGGAAGAAAAGATTCAGCTGCTGCAAAAGGAAAAATCCGACCTCGCAGCCGGCGTATTGGACGGGCGCGTGGCCGGAGACTGGAAACTGCAAAGCGACGATATCGAGGCGCTATTCGCGCCGTTGCCGGACAAGCTGGAAAAACGCTGATTCACAGCAATCCCTGTGGGAGCGAGCCTGCTCGCGATAGCGGTGGTTCAGTTGTTGGAGATGTTGGCTGTGCCGCCGTCATCGCGAGCAAGCTCGCTCCCACATGGTCCTGAGGTGAGCGCTGGATAGGTCTGAACCACAAAACCTCCTGTGGGAGCGAGCCTGCTCGCGATAGCGGTGATTCAGATGTTGAAGAGGTTGGCTGTGCCGCCGTCATCGCGAGCAGGCTCGCTCCCACATTGCCCTGAGGTGAGCGCCGGATAGGTCTGCACCCCGAATCTCCTGTGGGAGCGAGCTTGCTCGCGATAGCGGTGATTCAGTTGTTGGATATCTTGGCTGTGCCGCCGTCATCGCGAGCAGGCTCGCTCCCACATTGCCCTGAGGTGAGCGCTGGATAGGTCTGCCCCCCGAATCTCCTGTGGGAGCGAGCTTGCTCGCGATAGCGGTGGTTCAGTTGTTGGATATCTTGGCTGTGCCGCCGTCATCGCGAGCAAGCTCGCTCCCACATTGCCCTGAGGTGAGCGCCGGATAGGTCTGCACCCCGAATCTCCTGTGGGAGCGAGCCTGCTCGCGATAGCGGTGATTCAGATGTTGAAGAGGTTGGCTGTGCCGCCGTCATCGCGAGCAAGCTCGCTCCCACATTGCCCTGAGGTGAGCGCCGGATAGGTCTACACCCCGAATCTCCTGTGGGAGCGAGCTTGCTCGCGATAGCGGTGGTTCAGTTGTTGGAGATCTTGGCTGTGCCGCCGTCATCGCGAGCAGGCTCGCTCCCACATTGCCCTGAGGTGAGCACCGGATAGGTCTGCACCCCGAATCTCCTGTGAGAGCGAGCCTGCTCGCGATAGCCGTGATTCAGATGTTGAAGAGGTTGGCTGTGCCGCCGTCATCGCGAGCAGGCTCGCTCCCACATTGCCCTGAGGTGAGCGCAGCATAGGTCTGCACCCCGAATCTCCTGTGGGAGCGAGCTTGCTCGCGATAGCGGTGATTCAGATGTTGAAGAGGTTGGCTGTGCCGCCGTCATCGCGAGCAGGCTCGCTCCCACATTGCCCTGAGGTGAGCGCAGCATAGGTCTGCACCCCGAATCTCCTGTGGGAGCGAGCTTGCTCGCGATAGCTGACTAACCGGTAGACACCTTGCCACTTTGAAAATCCCTCACCGGCGTACGCCGATCCGTGGTGCTGCCGGTCAACAACGAATAGTCAAGGCTACGCTTTTGCAGCTCCTCCTCAATCAAGGCCAGCATTGAGGTGAACTGGGAAAACAACAGAATCTTGCGCGAATAGCCCTTGCTGACAGCAGGAAACCTTTGCGCCCGTTTTCACTGCCTGTTCCGCTAGCCAGCCATCAATACCCGCGCCAACGTCGACTTCACCTTCCCCATCCCGTCATGCAGCGCCTGCTCGATTTCCGCCATGGTGATCACAGCCGTGGACTTGCCCGCCGCCGGATTCACCACCAGCGCCAGGCAGGCGTAATCGAGCTCCAGCTCACGGGCCAGCGCCGCTTCCGGCATGCCGGTCATGCCGACGATGTCGCAACCGTCGCGCTCCAGGCGGGCGATTTCGGCCACGGTTTCCAGGCGCGGGCCCTGGGTGCAGGCGTAGACGCCATGGCTGCTGTAGCCACAGCCTTCGGCGGCCAGGGCGGCGATCAGTTGCTGGCGCAGCGCCTCGCTGTAGGGGTAGCTGAAATCAATGTGGGTAACCGCCTCCAGGTCATCGGCAAAATAGGTGTGCTGACGGCCGCTGGTGTAATCGATCAATTGGTGAGGCACGCAGAAATGCCCGGTCCCCATCGCGGCGTGAATCCCGCCCACGGCGTTGACCGCCAGGATCGCCTCGGCGCCGGCCTGCTTCAGGGCCCAGAGATTGGCGCGATAGTTCACTTGGTGAGGTGGAAAGCGATGAGGATGGCCGTGACGGGCCAGAAACAGCACTTCGCGCCCGGCGTAGTCACCGATCTGCACCTCGGCCGATGGCGCACCATAGGGCGTTTCTACTGCCAGGGACTGGCGAATGGTCAGACCTTCGAGTTGGGTCAGGCCAGTGCCGCCGATAATTGCGTAAACGGTCATGACAAATGTCCTTAATCGATCAGTTGGGCGGCTTTCAGCGCGCTGATTGCCGTCAGCCAGCGTGGGGCCTGGCGGTACTCGGTGGAGGCGAAGGCCTGCCCGCGCATGCGTGCGATGCGCGCCGATGGTTTGACCTTCAACCGCTGGGCGGCGCTCAAGGCCAGTTCGGCGGCGGCGCGGTCGTTGCACACCAGCCCCATGTCGCAACCGGCCGACAACGCCGCCTCGATACGACTGGCGGCATCACCCACCACATGAGCACCCGCCATCGACAGATCATCGCTGAAGATCACACCATCGAACTGCAATTCACCACGCAGAATGTCCTGCAGCCAGCGCCGGGAAAAACCGGCCGGATTGGCATCGACCTGCGGATAAATGACATGGGCCGGCATGACTGCCGCCAGTTGCTTGCTCAGTTTGGCGAACGGAACCAGATCGTGGGCGCGGATCTGTTCAAGGCTGCGCTCATCGTTGGGAATGGCCACATGGGAATCGGCTTCGGCCCAGCCGTGGCCGGGGAAATGCTTGCCGGTGGCAGCCATACCGGCGGCGTTCATGCCCCGAATGAAGGCACCTGCCAGCAGCGCTGCGCGCTCGGGGTCGCCTTCGAAGGCACGACTGCCGACCACCGCGCTACGTTGATGATCGAGGTCCAGCACCGGGGCAAAACTCAAATCGAGGCCGACCGCCAGCACTTCAGTGGCCATGATCCAGCCGCACTGCTCGGCCAGGTATTCGGCATTCGGGTTGTCGGCAATCGCCCGCATTGCCGGCAAACGCACAAACCCCTGACGCAGACGCTGCACACGCCCGCCTTCCTGATCGACCGCCAGCAGCAGGTCGGGACGGATGGCGCGAATCGAGGCGCTCAGCTCGCGCACCTGGCGTGGATGCTCGATATTGCGAGCAAAAATGATCAGGCCACCCACTTCGGGCTGGCGCAACAGGTGGCGATCTTCAGCCGTCAACCAGGTACCGGCGACGTCCACCATCAACGAGCCTTGCAGGCCAGCAGTCATAATATTTCCTTGATAACAATGAACCCGCACAGCGGCGCACGCACGACCGCGCCGCCGGGCTCCAGGCCCGGCAGGTCACGGTTATGCAATGAAATATAAAGCGGGTTCGAAACGAGAGTCGGCATGGGCCGCTAGCTTAGCGGATGTAGGCAGCCGCGCCCACCCGTGCACTCAGGCCTTGGCGAGCGCCGGGGCTGATTTGCTGCGCGGGCGCAACTGCGCGGCAGCCATGGCCTCATCGGTGACGCCACTTTCGGCGCGCATGCCTGCAGCCAGGAATGGCACCATCAGACGCATCACTTGCTCAATCGAGGTATTCACACCGAAATCGGTTTCAGCGATGGCCCGCAGCGCCTTGATGCCGGACATGCTGAAGGCAGCGGCGCCGAGCATGAAATGCACGCGCCAGAACAACTCAATCGGCGGAATGCGCGGCGCGGCCTCATTGACCAGAAGCATATAGCGGCGGAAAACCTTGCCGTACATGTCTTCCAGATAACGCCGCAGGTGGCCTTGGCTCTGGCTGAATGCCAGGCCCAGCAAGCGCATGAAAATGGAAAGGTCGTTACCGCTGCGTGGCTGCACGACAAGGGCTTGCTCGACCAGGATCTCCAGCAGCTCTTCCAGGGTTGGCTTGACGTCAGGCTTGGCCTGACGCCGCTCCAGCTCACGATCCAGGCTGACACAGAAAGGCCCGAGGAAACGCGAGAACACGGCCTGGATCAGCGCTTTCTTCGAACCGAAGTGATAATTCACCGCCGCCAGGTTCACCCCGGCCTTGCTGGTGATCAGACGCAATGAGGTTTCAGCGAAACCTTTTTCCGCGAACAATTGCTCGGCAGCATCGAGAATGCGTTCTACGGTTTCCGACTGGGCCATGGCTACTCCGCCTGACAAACACTTGTTTGAAACATACGTTTCAGCCTTGGGGTTGTCAAGCCTGCCGGGACGTTTTGCGAACGCTCGGTCAGATATTTAACCACACCTGCGGCCCGCTGTAGCCCATGACGTTTTTGCGGCCCGACCGACCGTCCAGCGGCCTGTGCGAAAAGGAGGATTGCCAAGCCGCGCCCACTGTATATAATCCCAGTCACTGTATAAAAAGACAGAGCGATCAATATGCTAAAGCTGACGCCACGCCAAGCAGAGATTCTAGCCTTCATCAAACGCTGCCTCGAAGACAACGGCTACCCGCCGACCCGCGCGGAAATCGCCCAGGAACTGGGCTTCAAGTCGCCCAACGCGGCTGAAGAGCACCTCAAGGCGCTGGCTCGCAAGGGCGCTATCGAAATGACCCCGGGCGCGTCCCGTGGCATTCGCATCCCCGGCTTCGAGGCCAAGGCCGACGAAACCACCCTACCGATCATCGGCCGGGTAGCAGCAGGTGCTCCGATCCTCGCCGAGCAGCATGTCGAGGAATCCTGCAACATCAACCCATCGTTCTTCCATCCGCGAGCTGACTACCTTCTTCGCGTGCACGGCATGAGCATGAAGGACATCGGCATCTTCGACGGCGACCTTCTTGCGGTCCACACCACTCGCGAAGCCCGCAACGGCCAGATCGTGGTGGCGCGAATCGGTGATGAAGTGACCGTCAAGCGTTTCAAGCGCGACGGCAGCAAGGTCTGGCTGATTGCCGAGAACCCCGAGTTCGCCCCCATCGAAGTCAATCTTAAAGATCAGGATCTGGTCATCGAAGGCTTGAGTGTCGGCGTTATTCGCCGCTAAAGGAGGCTTTATGCAGTTCCCACACACACCACAACACACTCAACTTCCGCTGTTCGAGGCGTTCATGGCCCAACCGCTGGTTCCCGCCCTCAAAGAGGTGATCGAGTCACCTTGGGGCGCCGAGCCCGAGGCCTTCAGCGAACTGTCGTTACGTGGTGCCGCCGGGAACTGCCTGAACCTGCTGGCGCCGATCCTGCGCGAGCTGAGCCAGGACCAGGACGCTCGCTGGCTGACGCTGATCGCACCACCGGCCAGTGTCACCCAGGCCTGGCTGCGAGATGCGGGCCTGAACCGTGAGCGCATCCTGCTGCTACAGCCGCGAGGCACTCAAAGCGCCCAGCAACTGACCTGCGAAGCGTTGCGCCTGGGCCGCAGCCATACGGTGGTCAGTTGGCTCAATCCGTTGACCACGACCGCACGGCAACAGTTGATCAGCGCCGCGCGCACCGGGGACGCACAAAGCCTGAATATTCGATTGGGCTAAAAAACGCAGGGCTTCTCCAGGACAGAGAAGCCGGCCAGGAACACTATCGTCCAAAAAGCCGACAGGCGGGATCAATGAAGAACCCGCGGCCCCTCTTCCTTGTTGAATTCGCCTTCAACCAGACGACCTGCCATCTGCACGCCCACACTCAACATCGCCTTGGCGACTTCGACGTGCTGGCCTTGCAGGAAGGCTTTGGCGTCCTCAGAGAAGTTCAAGGTAACCAGAGAACCCTCGTCCTCGGCCCTGCGCAGCTCGATGCGGCCATCAGGAAGTTCGACAATTTCTAGAAAGGACGTTGGCATAAAAGTCTGTTCTCCACGAAAGGCGAGGATTATATAGTCATCGGCCAGGCTTCGCTCGGGATCTTGACCAAGCGTTATGGGCGAATATTACGGATCGGGGGAAAACTCAGCACTCGTTCAGCCCTTCGCGAAAGCGGATTGCCAAGCTCTTGAGGTTCTGACGCCAGCTTTCCAGCTCCTCCCGGCTCAACGCCTGCTCGGGCTCTTCTTCGTCCAGATTGACCGCCATGATCAAAGGCTGGGTCACGTCGCCCTTAGGCTTGCGAGGAGCGCGGGGCGGCTCAAACAGTGCCGCGTGTGCCGCCAACAGTTGCGCCAGCCAGGTTTGCGGGTTGTGCGCCAGCTCGACCATTTCGGCCAGTTCCGGAATGGCGACGGTTTCCAACACTTCTTGTGTCAACAACAGTTCGGCCCGGGGCGCATTTGCCTGCGGCAGACGGTAGAAACCGGCAATTTCGTGGCAAAGCCCCAACAACGCGCCGTACAGATGAAACAGCGCTGATTCGCGCCCAGCCTGGGTCAGCGCGGGGGAATTCATCGCACGCCCATCCTCTGCCCTGGCGAGCGCTTCAAGCGACAGGCCGGCGAAATAAATTTTCTGATTGGTGCGGGTGTAGAGTTCGTGGGCCATGGCGGCATTCTCCCCAACGAAGTAAAAGCTTCACGCAAGGGCGACAGTGTCGTGGAACAACCGAGGCCACTGCAAGGCAAAAACAAAAAGGCCGCATGAAAACCTATGGGTTGTCATGCGGCCTTTTGTTTACTTGAGGCTATTGGGACGGCTGCGCCCGAAATATCGGACTGGTCCAGCGGGAGCAAGCTCCCTCGCCACAGGGAGCCCTAAAGCAAGCCCCCCCTCTTCAGACAAGCCTTGGTGATCAGCGCTTGTCTTCAACCTTCCATTTGCCGCCGTCGTAGTACGCCTTCCAGCCGGTTGGCTTGCCGTCGACTTCGGTCTGCACGTACTGCTCCTTGGTCTTGCGGCTGTAACGAATCACCGCCGGCCGACCCTCCGGATCCTTCTGCGGAGCTTCGCAGAGGAAATGGTACTTCGGATCGATTTCGTCCTTGTGCGGCACGATCTCCAGCACCAGCGGGGCACGGGTCTCGCGGTTTTTCGGGAACTGGCTCGCCGCAAGGAACAGGCCGGACGCACCGTCGCGCAGGATGTAGGTGTCGTTGACCTTCTCGCACTTGAGTTCAGGCATCTTCACCGGGTCCATCTTCGGCGGCGCCGCATCACCGCTCTTGAGCAGTTTGCGGGTGTTCTTGCAGGTCGGATTGGTGCAACCGAAGAACTTGCCGAAGCGGCCGGTCTTGAGCTGCATCTCACTGCCACACTTGTCGCATTCAAGGCTCGGGCCTTCATAGCCCTTGATGCGATAGGTGCCCTCTTCGATCTCGTAACCGGCGCAATCGGGATTGTTACCGCAGATGTGCAGCTTGCGCTTTTCATCCAGCAGGTAGGCATCCATCGCCGTGCTGCAGATCGGGCAGCGGTGTTTGCCGCGCAGCACCAGGGATTCCGATTCACCCTCGTCGTCCGCGGCGATTTCGTCGCCCGGCACCAGGTTGACGGTCGCCTTGCAGCGCTCTTTGGGAGGCAGGCTGTAGCCCGAGCAACCCAGGAACACGCCAGTCGAGGCGGTACGGATCTGCATCGGACGACCACATGTCAGGCATGGGATGTCGGTCATGACGGGCTGGTTGGCCCGCATGCCGTTCTCGGCACTTTCGGCTACTTCGAGTTTTTTCTTGAAGTCGCCATAAAACTCGTCGAGGACGTTTTTCCAGTCCCGCTCACCCTGGGCCACATCGTCGAGGTTCTCTTCCATGCCGGCGGTGAAGCCGTAGTCCATCAGGTTGGAGAAGCTCTCGGACAAACGTTCGGTGACGATGTCGCCCATCTTTTCCGAATAGAACCGACGGTTGTGCAGCGCCACGTAGCCGCGGTCCTGGATGGTGGAAATGATCGCTGCGTAGGTCGAAGGACGACCGATGCCACGCTTTTCCATTTCCTTGACCAGGCTGGCTTCCGAATAACGGGCCGGCGGCTTAGTGAAGTGCTGGGTCGGATCAAGCTTGATCAGCTTCATCACATCGCCCTGGGCCATGTCAGGCAGGACGTCGTCGTCACCCGGCTTGGTGATTTGCGGCATGACGCGGGTGTAGCCGTCGAACTTCAGGATGCGGCCCTTGGCGCGCAGCTCGAAGTCGCCAGCACCGACGGTGACCGTGGTCGACAGGTATTGCGCCGGCAGCATCTGGCAGGCCAGGAACTGGCGCCAGATCAGCTCGTAGAGGCGCTCGGCATCGCGCTCCATGCCCGACAGCTTGCTTGGCTCGGTGTTGGCATCGGAGGGACGAATCGCTTCGTGAGCCTCTTGTGCGCCTTCCTTGCTGCTGTAGACGTTCGGCGTCTCCGGCAGGTATTTCTTGCCGAACTCGCTTTCTATATAAGTGCGCGCCATTGTCACGGCATCGGCCGAGAGGTTGGTCGAGTCGGTACGCATGTACGTGATGTAGCCCGCTTCGTACAAACGCTGGGCCATCATCATGGTTTTCTTCACACCGAAACCCAGGCGGTTGCTCGCGGCCTGTTGCAACGTGGAGGTGATGAACGGTGCCGACGGCTTGCTGCTGGTCGGCTTGTCTTCACGCTTGACGATGCTGTAGCTGGAAGCCTTGAGCTTCTCCAGCGCAGCCATGGCCTGGGCTTCGTTGAGCGGCTTGAAGGCTTCACCCTTCTCGCGGGCTACGTCGAAGCGCACGGTGGCGCCCTTGGCGGTGCCGAGGTCGGCGTGAACTTCCCAGTATTCTTCAGGGATGAACGCACGGATCTCCCGCTCGCGCTCCACCACCAGCTTCACGGCGACCGACTGCACACGCCCGGCCGACAGGCCACGGGCGATCTTGGCCCACAGCAGCGGCGAGACCATGTAGCCCACCACGCGATCAAGGAAACGCCGCGCCTGTTGGGCGTTGACCCGATCGATGTCCAGCTCGCCTGGTTGGGAGAAGGCCTCCTGGATGGCCTTCTTGGTGATTTCGTTGAACACCACGCGCTTGTAGCGGCTGTCATCCCCACCGATGGCTTCGCGCAGGTGCCAGGCAATGGCTTCCCCTTCGCGGTCCAAGTCCGTCGCCAGATAGATGGTGTCGGCATCCTTGGCAAGCCGACGCAGTTCTTCGATGACCTTTTCCTTGCCCGGGAGGATCTCGTACTTGGCTTTCCAGCCGTGTTCCGGATCAACCCCCATGCGCGAGACCAGCTGCTTGCGCGCCTTGTCCTTGGGCGACAGCGCCGGCGCTTCACCGGCAGCAGCCTTGCCGCGCTTGGCGGCTGGCTCCTTGCTGGCGCTAGCCGAACCGCTGGTGGGCAGGTCTCGGATATGGCCGATACTCGACTTCACCACGTATTGGTTGCCCAGATACTTGTTGATGGTCTTGGCCTTAGCCGGGGATTCCACAATGACCAGCGATTTGCCCATGGATCAGAAAATTCCTGAATTCTAAAAAGTGAAAGGCGGTTGGCGCCTGACGCGGCACCGCTATATATAGTGGCTGCAAGGTGAGGTCAAGCGCAGGGTTGCCCCGGTATCGGCCTCAAGGCTTGGAAAAAAGGCTCTCTTCGGCCTGCACCAAAGCAAAGCGTGGCACCTGCTCGCCGTCAACTTCGACAGACTCCTGGAACATGCTCAACGGTCGCACCCAAAAGCCGTAATCGCCATACAGGGCTTGATAGAAGACCACTTCTTCCTCGGTCTCGGAATGCCGCGCGATGCTGAATACGCGGTACTGCGGACCTTTGTAATGTTGGTAGAGCCCAGGTTGTATCGGCATGCTTCGGCCCTCGCTCAAATATTTTTTAAATAAAAACAAAATCTTTTTTTTCTAAACCCGGAAAAACAAAAACCGGGGCACTTGGCCCCGGCTTCCATCGACGTAACGCTTAGACGCGTTCGAAGACAGTGGCGATGCCCTGGCCAAGGCCAATGCACATAGTGGACACCCCAAAGGTGCCGCCGTTCTGCTTCATGACGTTGAGCAGCGTGCCGGAGATACGCGCACCGGAGCAACCGAACGGGTGACCCAGGGCGATCGCGCCGCCGTGCAGGTTAACCTTCTCGTTCATCTTGTCGAGCACTTTCAGATCTTTCAGCACTGGCAGGGCCTGTGCGGCGAAAGCTTCGTTGAGCTCGAAGAAGTCGATATCGGAAATACTCAGACCCGCACGCTTCAAGGCTTTCTGCGTCGCCGGTACTGGACCATAGCCCATGATTGCCGGATCAACACCGGCCACGGCCATCGAACGAATCACCGCCATCGGCTGGATGCCCAGGTCCTGGGCACGCTGGGCCGACATCACGATCATGCACGAAGCGCCGTCGGTGATCTGCGAAGAAGTACCGGCTGTCACGGTGCCGCCCTTTGGATTGAAGGCCGGCTTGAGGGCCGCCAGGCTTTCCAGGGTGGTTTCCGGACGAATGGTTTCGTCGTAGTCGAACAATTTCAGGAAACCGTTCTCGTCATAGCCCTGCATCGGGATGATTTCATCCTTGAACTTGCCTTCCACGGTCGCCTTGTGGGCGAGCTGGTGGGAGCGCACGCCAAAGGCGTCCTGCTGTTCGCGGGTGATGCCGTGCATTTTGCCGAGCATTTCCGCGGTCAGGCCCATCATGCCCGAGGCTTTTGCCGCGTACAGCGACATGTGCGGGTTCGGATCGACGCCGTGCATCATGCTCACGTGGCCCATGTGCTCGACACCGCCGACGACGAACACATCACCGTTGCCGGTCATGATCGCCTGAGCAGCGGTATGCAGCGCGCTCATGGATGAACCGCACAGACGGCTGACAGTCTGTCCGGCCGCGGTGTGAGGGATCTGGGTCATCAGCGAAGCCATGCGGGCGATGTTCCAGCCCTGCTCCAGGGTCTGGTTCACACAGCCCCAGATTACGTCTTCGACTTCGTTGGGGTCGACCTTGACGTTACGTTCCAGCAGCTTGCTGATCAGGTGCGCCGACATGTCTTCGGCGCGGGTGTTGCGGTGCATGCCGCCCTTGGAGCGGCCCATCGGCGTACGACCGAAGTCGACAATCACGACGTCTCTAGGATTCAAGCTCATAAATGTTCTCTCGCTCTAGTCGTTGGGCGCTTAACCGAAGAAGCTCTGGCCGTTCTTGGCCATTTCACGCAGCTTCGCGGTCGGGTGGTACAGCGCGCCCAAATCAGCGTACTGGTCTGCCAGGGCAACGAACTCGGCCACACCGATCGAATCGATGTAGCGCAGCGCACCGCCACGGAATGGAGGGAAACCGATACCGTAGACCAGACCCATGTCGGCTTCGGCGGCGGTTTCAACAATGCCGTCTTCCAGGCAACGCACGGTTTCAAGGCACAGCGGGATCATCATCCAGTTGATGATGTCCTCGTCGGTGACTTCGCGCTGCTCGTAGACGATCGGCTTGAGCACTTCCAGCACCGACGAATCGGCCACTTTCTTCTGCTTGCCGCGCTTGTCAGTCTCGTAGGCGTAGAAGCCCTTGCCGTTCTTCTGGCCCAGGCGCTTGGCTTCGTAGAGCACGTCGACGGCCGACCGGCGGTCGTCTTTCATGCGGTCCGGGAAGCCTTCAGCCATGACGTCACGACCATGGTGGCCGGTGTCGATGCCGACCACGTCCATCAGGTACGCAGGGCCCATTGGCCAGCCGAACTTTTCCATGATCTTGTCGATGCGCACAAAGTCCACACCGGCGCTGACCAGCTTGGCGAAACCGCCGAAGTATGGGAACAGTACGCGGTTGACCAAAAAGCCCGGGCAGTCGTTGACGACGATCGGGTTCTTGCCCATTTTCTTGGCGTAGGCCACGGTGGTGGCGATCGCTTGTTCGCTGGACTTCTCGCCACGGATCACTTCCACCAGCGGCATCATGTGCACCGGGTTGAAGAAGTGCATGCCGACGAAGTTTTCCGGACGCTTGAGGGCCTTGGCCAGCAGCGAGATGGAAATGGTCGAGGTGTTCGAAGCGAGGATGGTGTCCTCTTTGACCTTGTCTTCGACTTCAGCCAGTACCGCCTGCTTGACCTTCGGGTTCTCGACAACGGCTTCGACCACCAGGTCGACATGGCCGAAATCGCCGTAAGACAGGGTCGGACGAATGCCGTTGAGCACTTCGGCCATCTTCGCCGCAGTCATGCGACCTTTATCGACGCGGCCAACCAGCAGCTTGGCCGCCTCGGCCAGGCCTTGCTCGATACCGTGTTCGTTGATGTCTTTCATCAGGATCGGCGTGCCTTTGGACGCCGACTGATAGGCGATACCGCCACCCATGATACCGGCGCCGAGCACGGCGGCCTGCTTCACGTCACGGGCGATTTCGTCGTAGGCCTTGGCCTTTTTCTTCAGTTCCTGGTCATTGAGGAACAGACCGATCAGGCTTTGGGCAGCCGAGGTCTTGGCCAGTTTGACGAAGCCGGCGGCTTCGACTTCCAGGGCCTTGTCGCGACCGAAGTTCGCGGCTTTCTGGATGGTCTTGATCGCTTCGACCGGCGCCGGGTAGTTCGGGCCTGCTTGACCTGCGACGAACCCCTTGGCGGTTTCGAAAGCCATCATTTGTTCGATGGCGTTGAGCTTGAGCTTTTCCAGCTTCGGCTGGCGCTTGGCCTTGTAGTCGAACTCGCCACTGATGGCGCGCTTGATCGTTTCGAGGGCCGCTTCCTGGAGTTTGCCTGGCTCGACCACGGCATCCACGGCGCCGACTTTCAGTGCGTCTTCAGCACGGTTTTCCTTGCCGGCGGCAATCCACTCGATAGCGTTGTCGGCACCGATGAGGCGCGGCAGACGCACGGTACCGCCAAAGCCTGGGTAGATGCCCAGCTTGACTTCCGGCAGGCCGATCTTGGCCGTGCTGGACATGACGCGGTAATCCGCTGCCAGGCACATCTCAAGGCCGCCACCCAGGGCGATGCCATTGATGGCCGCGACGGTCGGTACGTTGAGGTCTTCGAAGTCGCTGAAAATACGGTTCGCTTCGAGGTTGCCAGCGATCAGTTCGGCATCGGGCAGCTTGAAGTTATCGACGAATTCGGTGATGTCGGCGCCGACGATGAAGACGTCCTTGCCGCTGCTGACGATCACACCCTTGATCGAAGCATCTGCCTTGATAGTGTCCACAGCCTGACGCAGTTCATTCAGGGTTAGACGGTTGAACTTGTTGACGGACTCACCCTTGAGATCGAACTTCAGTTCGACGATGCCACTTTCAAGAGCCTTAACCGTGATGGCTTTACCTTCGTAAATCATCAACTGATCTCCACGATATGGAAGCTGAACAGTACACGTTGAACGCTGACTGCTGGTTCGGCATTGACGTTTACCGCCGATGCTACGCCAATCCGCCAGGCACACCCGTCAACGCGATAGTCGGGGTTCTGTAGGAACGTTCGGAAAATACAAACGCTCAATTCATACGCCCGTTTGATTTGGGTACGCCACCTTCACGGAATTTCCGACAATTGTCAATCGCCCTAAACAGGGGCTTGAACGCGACTTCCCGGTCATTTACGTACCGCCCGGATCCGCAACACGGCGCTGCATGTACAGCCATTCATAGGATCAATAATTAGAAAAGTCGCCCTAATTCCAAGCGCGCTGGATTCAACCGACTACTCTGTCGGGAGCGCGATTGAAGATTTTGAGCAAAGGACGTTACGAACGAACGTCCGGATAGGCGTTTTGATTACCGGCCTGCCTGGCCAACCCGCCCGATGAGACTGTCGGGCTTTTTTATGCCTCAGGCCAGCGCCTTGAGCACCGCGCAAATATCCTGCAACACAGTGGCTTCGCCCTTCTCGCCCCAATACAAGGCGATCATTTGCCCGTCGGCCTCGATTTTGTAGACGTTGGCGGGCAATTTTTCGAAATGATTGAGCAACGACTCATCCTGGCAGACTTCGCGCCACTGATTGACCCATACGCCCGGCGCGGTTTGCCAGTAGGTCCAGATAGCCGGCTGCTTGCCCCGTCGGGGCCGATGGTACTGGGCGCAGGGGTTTGGCGCCTGCTGCCCGAGCCAGTGGGGCCACTCCTGCGGAGCCAGTTGCATGGCCAGGCCAAGGCGTCGCGCCTCCATGCGCAACGCCATGCGACCGCTCTGAACACGGGACGGGCGCAACCATGCCAGGGGGCTTAATACCACCAACAGGATTGACACCACTATCCAGACCGTCATATTCGTACTCCCCGAATTCTGATGAGCCATGACGATTGACCCACGTCGCCGTCGATGCGCTTGAAACCAGCCATACTTACCGTATCGCAATTCTCTGGAGTGCCTTCCATGTACTACGAACACGTCCTGGTCGCCGTCGACCTCACTGAAGAATGTGATCCCGTCGTCAAGCGTGCTCTGGCCCTTTGCGAAGGTCGAGACACCAAACTGTCGCTGGTTCACATCGTCGAACCCATGGCCATGGCCTTCGGTGGTGATGTGCCGATGGACCTTTCCCAGTTGCAACAACAACAATTCGATCAAGCCAAGGAACGCCTTGACCGGCTGATCGTGAAATACCCCGCCCTGAAAAAGGAATACAGCCACCTGACCTACGGCCAGCCGCGTCAGGAGATCCATCACCTGGCCAAGGAACAGGGTTGCGACCTGATCGTCGTGGGCAGCCATGGCCGTCATGGCCTGGCACTGCTGTTGGGCTCTACAGCCAACGACGTGCTGCATGGCGCGCCTTGCGATGTGCTCGCGGTGCATCTGGTCAAGCGCACATAAAACCTAAACCTGTGGGAGCGAGCCTGCTCGCGATAGCGTTGGGTCAGCCAATACCCATATTACTGACCCACCGCTATCGCGAGCAGGCTCGCTCCCACAGGGGAATAGCGTTTCAAATAGAAATCCCGGCGTTCATCTCTGAGCACCGGGATTCTTTACAACAGTGGATCAAGCGTCCAGTTCAGCCCAGCGCTCGACCAGTACATCCAGCTCGGCCTGCAACTGCTCCAGATGCGCGATCACCTTGGCGGTTTCAGCCGCAGGGCGCTGGTAGAAGCCGATGTCAGCCATTTCGGCTTGCACCGCTGCGATCTGCTGTTCCTTCGCGTCGATATCACCCGGCAATGCTTCCAGCTCACGCTGCAACTTGTAGCTGAGCTTCTTCTTTGCCGGTGCCGCCGCCGGTGCAGCAGCAACCGGAGCAGGCTCGGCCTTGACCACCGCCGAATTCAGGTCGGCCTTGCCGGACTTGCTCTCAGTCACGCCCAGCAAGCGCGGCGAGCCGCCCTGGCGCAGCCAGTCCTGATAACCACCGACGTATTCACGCACCAGGCCTTCGCCTTCGAACACCAGGGTGCTGGTCACCACGTTGTCGAGGAATGCCCGGTCGTGGCTGACCATCAGCACAGTACCGTTGAAGGTCAGCAGCACCTCTTCCAGCAACTCGAGGGTTTCCACGTCCAGGTCGTTGGTCGGTTCGTCGAGCACCAGCAGGTTCGCCGGCTTGCTGAACAGTTTGGCCAGCAGCAGACGGGCACGCTCACCGCCGGACAACGCCTTGACCGGAGTACGGGCACGTTGAGGGCTGAACAGGAAGTCGCCCAGATAGCTCAACACATGGCGGCTCTGGCCATCGATGTCGATGAAATCGCGGCCTTCGGCAACGTTGTCGATGACGGTTTTTTCAAGGTCCAACTGATGGCGCAACTGGTCGAAGTAGGCGACGTCGATCTTCGTGCCCTCCTCCACCTTGCCATTGGTCGGTACCAGACCGCCGAGCATCAGCTTGAGCAAGGTGGTCTTGCCGGTGCCGTTGGCGCCCAGCAGACCAATGCGGTCACCACGCTGCAGCACCATGGAAAAGTCCTTGATCAGGAACGGGCCGCCAGGGTGCGCAAAACTCACGTTCTCAAGAACCATCACCTGCTTGCCGGACTTGTCAGCGGTATCCAGCTGAATATTGGCCTTACCGGTGCGCTCGCGACGCTCACTGCGTTCCATGCGCAGTGCCTTGAGCGCTCGTACACGGCCTTCGTTGCGGGTGCGACGGGCCTTGATACCCTGGCGAATCCAGACCTCTTCCTGGGCCAGCTTCTTGTCGAACAGCGCGTTCGCGGTTTCTTCCGCCGCCAGCGCCGCTTCCTTGTGCACCAGGAAGCTGGCGTAGTCGCCGTTCCAGTCGATCAGGCCGCCGCGATCCAGTTCGAGGATACGGGTCGCCAGATTTTGCAGGAAAGAACGGTCGTGCGTGATGAACAGCACCGCGCCCTGGAAATCCTTCAGGGCTTCTTCAAGCCAGGCGATGGCGCCGATGTCCAGGTGGTTGGTGGGCTCGTCGAGCAGCAGCAGGTCCGGCTCGGACACCAGGGCCTGGGCCAACAACACCCGGCGACGCCAGCCACCGGACAGCTCGGCCAGGGTCTTGTCGGCCGGCAGTTGCAGACGGCTCAGGGTGCTGTCCACCAACTGCTGCAGGCGCCAGCCATCGCGGGCTTCGAGGTCGTGCTGCACGTGCATCAACTTGTCCAGGTCGGCATCGGTGACGATGTTCTGGCTCAGGTGGTGATACTCGGCCAGCAGCGCGCCGACACCGTCCAGGCCTTCGGCGACCACGTCGAACACCGTCCGCTCGTCGGCCACCGGCAGTTCCTGGGGCAATTCGCCGATTTTCAGGCCTGGCGCGCGCCAGACCGAGCCGTCATCGGGCTTCTGATCGCCCTTGACCAGCTTCATCATGCTGGACTTGCCAGTGCCGTTGCGGCCGATGATGCACACCCGCTCACCACGGGCGATCTGCCAGGACACCTTGTCCAACAACGGCATAGCGCCGAAAGCAAGGGACACATCGCTGAATTTGAGCAGGGTCATGAGCTTCTCCAAAAACCGGGCGCGCATTCTACCTGAGATGAGGCCTCAGAAGTCCGCCAATTTCGCCCTCGAAGCACTCTGCATAACAAATGTTGCGAACTTGCGCGGATGACCCCGCAAAGCTTTCGCCCATTGCTGGCAAAAGGCTAAGCTACATACAGTTACCCTGGGTCAAACCTTGGGCTTGTCATGTTTTTTTCTGCCCGGACGTATCATGCGCAGTCGCCTTTTCAGTGTTTTATCTTGCTTGTTTGTATGTGCCACTGCCGTTCAAACCGCCCAGGCGGTGGATATCTCCACCCAGCGTCAGTATTACGATGAAGCCAAGCGTGCCTTGGCCAAAGGTGATTCCGGCCCCTATTTTCGCTACAGCCAGGCCCTGCGTGACTATCCGCTGGAACCCTACCTGGCCTACGACGAACTGACCGCTCGCCTCAAGAGCGCCAGTAATGCCGAAATCGAGAAATTTCTCGCCGAACATGGCGACCTGCCCCAGGCCAACTGGATGAAGCTGCGCTGGTTGCGCTGGCTGGCCGACCGTGGCGATTGGGCGACCTTCGTCAAGTACTACGACCCCAAGCTCAACTTCACCGAACTGGACTGCCTCAACGCCCAGTATCAGCTCAGTCATGGCCTCAAGGCCGAAGGCTACGCCAACACCGAAAAGCTTTGGCTCACCGGCAAATCCCAACCGGCCGCGTGTGATGCGCTGTTCGGCCTGTGGGCGACCCAGGGTCAACTGACTGAACAGAAGCGCTGGGAGCGCGCCAAACTGGCCGCCCAGGCCCGCAATTATCCACTGGCTAAAAGCCTGATCAGCGGCCTGAGCACCCTCGCCCCTCGCGGCCAACTGCTGATAGACGTGGCGCAAAAACCGGAACTGCTCAATCAGCCATCGCGTTTCCGTCCGGCCGATGAGCCGATGGCCGATATCGTCAGCCTCGGCTTGCGGCGCCTGGCCCGTCAGGATCCAGAGAAAGCCATGGCGCTGTTGGACGGCTACGCCAGCACCATGCATTTTTCCAAGCCTGAGAAAGTCGCCATCGCCCGGGAAATTGGCCTGACCCTGGCCAAGCGTTTCGACAGTCGCGCCTTGGGCGTGATGACTAAATATGACCCGGAACTGCGCGACGATACCGTCTCGGAATGGCGCTTGCGCCTGCTGTTGCGCCTGGCCCGCTGGGACGACGCCTATGAGTTGACCCGCCGCCTGCCCGAGACGCTGGCCAGCACCAGTCGCTGGCGTTACTGGCAGGCCCGCAGCCTGGAGCTGGCGCAGCCTCAGAATCCCGAGGCGCTGACGCTTTACAAGCATCTGGCCCGTGAGCGGGACTTCTACGGTTTCCTGGCCGCCGATCGTTCTCAATCGCCCTATTCGCTCAACAACAAGCCGCTGGTGATGAGCCAGGCGCTGATCAATAAAGTGCGCAACACACCGGGTATTCGTCGGGCCCTGGAGTTTCATGCCCGGGGTCAGATCGTCGACGGTCGCCGCGAGTGGTATCACGTCACTCGCCACTTCAACCGGGACGAGATGGTCGCCCAGGCGAAACTGGCCTACGACCTGAAATGGTACTTCCCGGCGATCCGCACCATCAGCCAGGCTAAGTATTGGGACGACCTGGATATTCGCTTCCCAATGGCCTACCGCGACACCCTGGTGCGTGAAGCCAAGGTTCGCGGCCTGCACTCAAGCTGGGTGTTCGCCATCACTCGACAGGAAAGTGCCTTCATGGAAGATGCGCGCTCCGGTGTTGGCGCCAGCGGCCTGATGCAGTTGATGCCGGCCACCGCCAAGGAAACCGCACGCAAGTTCAACATCCCGCTGGCCTCGCCCAAGCAAGTGCTGAACCCGGACAAGAACATCCAGCTGGGCGCGGCGTACCTGAGCCAGGTTCACAGCCAGTTCAACGGCAACCGCGTCCTGGCCTCCGCCGCCTACAACGCCGGGCCTGGTCGGGTGCGCCAGTGGCTGCGCGGTGCCGACCACCTGAGCTTCGATGTCTGGGTCGAAAGCATCCCCTTCGACGAAACCCGACAATACGTACAGAACGTTTTGTCGTACTCGGTGATCTACGGCCAGAAACTCAACTCGCCGCAACCGCTGGTGGACTGGCATGAGCGCTATTTTGATGATCAGTGAGTGGGCAGCAGCAAGCCATAGGCTTCAAGCGGCAAGTTGTTGCTGAAAAAATGCCCGCATCTTTCGATGCGGGCATTTTTTTGCTCGGTTGCAGACCCTGTGGGAGCGAGCCTGCTCGCGATAGCGGTGTGACAGTCGACCTCATGGTTGCCTATCTGCCCCTATCGCGAGCAGGCTCGCCCCCACATTGGTTTCGGCTCGGCAGGCTCACGGAACAGAATCACCCTGCTGATTGAACTGCAACGCTGCCAATCGCGCATACAACGCGTTACTGGCCACCAGTTCCTGATGGGTGCCCACGGCGACTACTTTGCCCTGGTCCATCACCGCGATCCGGTCGGCATTTTTCACCGTGGCCAGGCGGTGGGCGATGACCAGGGTGGTGCGATTTTTCATCAGGCTGGGCAGCGCTTGCTGGATCAAGTGTTCGCTTTGCGCGTCGAGGGCGCTGGTGGCTTCGTCCAATAGCAGGATCGGTGCATCCACCAACAGCGCTCGGGCGATGGCCAGACGCTGGCGTTGACCGCCGGATAACCCCAGACCGCCGTCACCTAGGTGGGTCTGGTAACCCTCCGGCATTTTTTCGATGAAATCGTGGGCATGGGCGATCTGCGCGGCTTCGCGCACCTGCTCGGACGTCGCCTCGGGGTTGCCGTAGCGGATGTTCTCTTCAACCGTGCCGAAAAACAGCGCCGGGTTCTGCGAAACCAGGGCGAAATGGCGACGCAGGTCCAGTGGATCGAGCTGGGTCAGCGGCACATCATCGATGAGAATCCGCCCTTGCGCCGGGTCGTAGAAGCGCAGGAGCAAGTCATACACCGTGGATTTCCCGGCACCGGACGGCCCGACCAGGGCCAGGGTCTCGCCAGCCTGGACGCTCAGGTCCAGGCCGTCGACCGCATAGCTGTCCGGCCGGGACGGATAAGAGAAGCGCACGCCTTCGAGACGCAAATCACCCCGTACCCGCTCAGGCAGAGTCACCAGGCCAGAAACCGGCGGCTGGATGATGTTTTCCGAGCGCAGCAATTCGGCAATGCGCTCAGCCGCACCAGCCGCCCGCTGCAACTCGCCGATGACTTCGCTCAGGGTGCCGAAAGCGCTGCCGACGATCAGGCTGTAGAACACAAACGCCGCCAGCTCACCCCCGGAAATCCGTCCGGCGATCACATCCATGCCCCCGACCCAGAGCATCACCCCCACCGCCCCCAGCACCAGCACGATCACCAGTGTGATCAGCCAGGCCCGCTGGGCGATGCGCTTGCGGGCGGTGTCGAAGGCCTGCTCCACGGTCACGGCAAAGCGCCGCTCATCCTGGACCTGATGGTTGTAGGCCTGCACGGTTTTGATCTGGCCGAGGGTCTCGGAGACGTAGCTGCCGACATCGGCAATGCGGTCCTGGCTCTGGCGCGACAGGCTGCGCACCCGCCGCCCGAATATCAGGATCGGCGCCAAGACCAACGGCAGCGCGATCACCACGATACTGGTGAGTTTGGGGTTGGTGATGAACAACAACACAATGCCGCCGACCACCATCAAGGCGTTACGCAAGAATAGCGACAACGACGAGCCGATCACTGACTGCAACAAGGTCGTATCGGCGGTCAGGCGCGACTGGATTTCCGAGCTGCGGTTGTTTTCGTAAAAGCCCGGGTGCAGGTACACCAGATGGTTGAAGACCTGCCGGCGGATATCGGCCACCACTCGTTCGCCAATCCAGGACACCAGGTAGAAACGGGAAAAAGTGCCGATCGCCAATCCCACCACGAGCACCATGAACAGGCCAATGGACTGGTTGAGCAGGTGCGGGGAGCGCGTCATGAAGCCCTGGTCCACCAGCAACCGGATGCCTTGCCCCATGGACAAAGTGATTGCGGCGGTGACGATAAGGGCCAATAAGGCGCCAGCAACCTGCTTGCGATAAGGAGCAATGAAGCCCCTGGCCAGACGTATGGCACGGCGTTGTTGGGAAGAGAGCATCAGAAGCATCCGATAATGCAGCAGGAAATGGACCGCCCGGCGACACCGAAGCGCAGCGGAACTTGGTTGAATCAGAATGAGTCAGGTTAAATATGACCGTAGCGACTAGAGGCTAGATGTTATCGGTCTAAAGTCTGGCTGGAAACGCGACCGTGTTTCTGATTGAGTGGAGCTGTCGCCATGAACCTACAAGGAGTGTCATGGCTCGGTCACCTGGCGACACTAAAATAGGCACACAACCTGATGAGGAGACAGGCCATGTCCTTGCAACACAGCAGCGACGACAAGATTCAAGTGATCCGCACGCAACCGGACCAGTCTCTGGGCTGCTCGTTCATCGACGCCCAAGGGCGCGAAGTACCGATCACCGAAGACATGATCCAGAAAGCCTGCAGCGAGCTGGAAAAACGACTGGTCAAGCCTGCCGAACAAAAGTGATACAGCCCGTCTTCATTGAACCCGACCATGATGTCGGGTTTTTTATGCCCGCAGCCTTTGCGGGCTCCTGTGACCTGGCGCTTGTGGGTTGGCTCTTGTGGCGAGGGAGCTTGCTCCCGCTCGGCTGCGCAGCAGACGCCAGGTTTTGGGCCTGCTTCGCAGTCCAGCGGGAGCAAGCTCCCTCGCCACAAAAGCGATCCACGATTAAAGGCTGGTGGCGCCCAGAGCGCTCACGATCTGTTGCAACGCCGGCGACTGCCCCTCGATGCGAACCTTCAGGCTATCGATCTCCCGACGCGGCGGATAATGCTTGCGCAGGGCATCGAAAGCGCTGCGTTGGTCGCTGACCGTTCCCACCAGGCTGCGACGAAAATCCGCGTCGTCACGACGTGGGTCATACACGCCACGGCACAACATCGCCAGCGCCCAGGCCGGATCAGTGTCAGCGTCCAGCGTGATGCCGCCCAGCCATGGCCGGGGCAGCAGATCGCTCAACCGGACCGCAACCGGTTGCTCGAGGAATGCGCACAAGGATTCGTAGATCTGCGCCGTACCACGCTGGCGACCATCGAGGCTGTAGCCGGCAATGTGCGGGGTGGCGATCACGCACAGGTCGGCCAGATCCGCATCCACGCTCGGCTCATGCTCCCAGACATCCAGCACCGCTTGCAGGTCTTCGCGCTCCAGCAGCACCTCGCGCAGCGCTGTGTTGTCGATCACCGGTCCACGGGCTGCGTTGATCAGCCAGGTACCGGGCTGGAGCCGGCGCAGGCGCTGCTCATCGAACAGGTGCCAGGTCGGTTGCGCGCCGTCGCGAGTCAACGGTGTGTGCAGGCTGATCACATCGCACTGCTCGATGATCTGTTCCAGACTCACGTAGTCGCCGCCTTCGGCAGCCTGACGGGGTGGATCGCAGACTTTCACCGTCCAACCCAGGCCCTTGAGCACCTCAACCAACCGCCCGCCCACCTGCCCGGCACCGACCACGCCAAAGGTGCGTTGCTTGAGGTCCGCGCCTTCGATTTCAGCCAGGGTCATCAGGCTGCCCAGCACGTAGTCCACCACGCCACGGGCGTTGCAACCCGGTGCGCTGGCCCAACGAATACCGGCCTCGGCGAAATAATCCAGATCCAGGTGATCGGTGCCGATGGTGCAGGTGCCGACGAACTTCACCTTGCTGCCTTCCAGCAGCGTGCGGTTGACCTGGGTGACGGAGCGCACCAGCAACACATCGGCCTGCTCGACCATTGTCCGGTCAATCCCCCGGCCCGGGACCCGGCGGATCTCGCCAAACCCTTGGAAAAACGCATCGAGCAGGGGAATATTTTCGTCGGCGACGATCAGCATGGCAGAGCTCCTTTGGCGGGATGGGCAGTGTAGGCGTTCCGTTAGGCCTGTGCATTACCCGAAGCAAATGATGTTGTGGCGAGGGGATTTATCCCCGCTGGGTGCGCAGCCCCCCAACGACTTTGCGACTGCTGCGCAGTCGAGCGGGGATAAATCCCCTCGCCACAAGGTATTCGCAAGCCAGCTAAACGATTACAAATCCACAACACAGGTTTTTTCCTGACCACTGTGTCAAGGCGTAGAATGCGCCGCCTCGCGCTTATTTTTTCGGACGTTTCGCCTGTGAATCCTGTGATCGACCACGCCACCACCCTCTCCCGCCCGGCCCGGGTTCGCCTGGAGCTCAAGACGCTGCTGGCCCTGGCATTGCCGATCATGGTGGCGCAGCTGGCGACCACTGCCATGGGCTTTGTCGACGCGGTGATGGCCGGCCGGGTCGGACCACGGGACCTGGCGGCGGTGGCACTGGGCAATTCGATCTGGGTGCCGGTGTTCCTGTTGATGACCGGCACACTGTTGGCCACCACGCCGAAAGTCGCCCAGCGCTTCGGCGCCGGCACGTTCGACGAGATTGGTCCGCTGGTGCGCCAGGCGTTGTGGCTGGCGCTGGTGGTGGGGTTGATTGCCACGCTGGCGCTGCTCGGCGCCGAACCGATCCTGCACATCATGAACGTGGACCCCGAACTGATCGGTCCTTGCATGGAGTACCTGCAAGGCATCGCCACCGGCCTGCCGGCGGTGGCGCTGTATCACGTGCTTCGCTGCTTCAGCGACGGCCTGGGCCGAACGCGACCGGCGATGGTCCTGGGTTTGTGCGGGCTGGCGCTGAACATCCCGCTCAATTACATCTTCATTTACGGGCATCTGGGCCTGCCCGCCATGGGCGGCGTCGGTTGCGGCTGGGCCACGGCCCTGGTGATGTGGTTCATGGCCCTGGGCATGGCCGGTTGGGCGCGCTGGGCACCGGCCTACCAGTCGAGCCGGTTATTCAACCGCTTCGACTGGCCACAATGGACCGTCATCAAGCGCCTGCTGGGTATCGGCCTGCCGATTGGCATCGCGGTATTTGCCGAATCGAGCATTTTTGCGGTGATTGCCCTGCTGATCGGCAGCCTCGGCGCCACCGTGGTGGCCGGACACCAGATCGCCCTGAACTTCAGCTCTCTGGTGTTCATGATTCCCTATTCGTTGGGCATGGCTGTGACGGTGCGGGTCGGCCAGGCCCTGGGCCGGCGCCAACCTCGCGAAGCGCGCTTCGCCGCCGGAGTCGGCATGGGTACGGCGCTGGCGTATGCCTGCCTGTCGGCGAGCCTGATGTTCTGGCTGCGCGGGCCCATCGCGGCGATCTATACCGGCGATCCGGTGGTGATCGAAGTGGCGTCGATGTTGATCGTCTATGCGGCGTTGTTTCAGTTTTCCGACGCGATCCAGGTCACGGCGGCGGGCGCGTTGCGCGGCTACCAGGACACCCGGGTGACGATGATCCTGACGCTGTTCGCCTACTGGGGCATTGGCCTGCCTGTGGGTTACATCCTGGGCCTGACCGACTGGCTCGGCACCGCCAGCGGTCCGAGCGGGTTGTGGCAGGGCCTGATCGTGGGCTTGAGCTGCGCAGCGCTGATGCTGTCGATCCGCCTGACACGCAGCGCACGCAAGCAGATCCGCATCAGTCGTTCGGCGGACTAAGCGAGCTTCTTGCGGATCCAGTAGCGGTAGGTGCCATCGACCTCGTCCTGGGCCACCAGTTCGTGGTCGAGGAACACACAGAACTTGGGAATATCGCGACGGGTCGAGGGGTCGGTGGCAATCACCTTCAACAGCCCGCCGGGCATCAGATCGCGGATGTGCTGGTGCAGCATCATCACCGGCTCCGGGCAATTGAGGCCGGAGGCATCCAGCGTACCGTCGACCGGTGTATCGTTCATTTCACTCATGTTCTACTCCTGAAACTGGCGGGCATTGTCGCGCAATGTCGGTGCAAGGTCACCTCTGGCTTAACACCGCCCCCTGTGGGAGCGAGCCTGCTCGCGATAGCGTCGGGCCACCCAACATCGATGTCCACTGATGCACCGATATCGCGAGCAGGCTCGCTCCCACAGGGATTTCATTGCCTTTCAAGCGCTAGCGGGACTTGGGCTTTTTGGTGTCCAGCCGCCGCAGATGGCACGTCACTTCCTCACGGTCGTGGTACAGCTGTTTGCAGCCGATCTCGACCTTGATGCCCCGGGCCTTGAAGCCGTCGGCGATACGTTCGAGCAGGCGTTTCACTTCGGCGTAACGCTGCTTCATCGGCAGTTTGAGGTTGACCACCGCCTCGCGGCAGTGCCCTTCGCCGATCCACTCTTCCAGCATCGCCGCATTACGCGCCGGCTTCTCGACGATGTCGCAGACCATCCAGTCCACCGGCTGCTTGGGCTTGAACGTAAAGCCGTCCGCCATCAGATGCTGCACCAGGCCAGTGTCCATCAGGCTTTCGGCCATCGGCCCGTTGTCGATGGCCGTCACCAGCATGCCGCGGTTGACCAGTTGCCAGGTCCAGCCGCCCGGCGCGGCGCCTAGGTCCACACCGGTCATGTCGCTGTGCAGGCGCTCGTCCCACTGATCCCGAGGAATAAAGTGGTGCCAGGCCTCTTCAAGCTTGAGGGTGGACCGGCTCGGCGCCTCCCGAGGAAACTTCAGGCGTGGAATGCCCATCGGCCACATGGCCGAATTATCGGCCTGCGCCAGGCCCAGGAATACTTCGCGACCGCTCTTGAAGGTCAACAGCAGGCGTGGCTTGTACGGGTCATCCACTAGTTTGCCGGCGCCGGTCAGCGCCTTGCGCAGCGGCCCTTCGAATTTCTTGCAGAAGTTCGACAGCTCTTTACCGTCATTGGTGTCCACCACCTCCAGCCACAAGCTACCGCAGGTCGGGAAGGCGCTCATGTGGGCCAGGATGACACTGATGCGGTCTGTTTCCGGCAGATCGATGAAGCTGCCACGCGCCCACTGGCGCGGAAAAATCAGCTCGGCGAAACGCTGGCCGCGCATCAGTCGCTCGGCGCCGTCGTCTTCGGTACAGACAAATTCGGCGCAGGCGCTGGCCGGCTTGGCCTTGGCGTAGCCGGCCACGTTCAGCCGTGCGGCGTGTTCGGCGATCTCGGAACAGACCTCGCCTTCGAAGCCTGGTCGGCAGTGCATGAAAAGCGTGTTCATTGAAACTCCGTAGCAAAGCCTGTCACGAAAACCGGCGCATGATAGCGGAGTTCGGAACCCCAAACCCGCTCGTAGAGTCCAGTGATTAGTCATACGCTCAAAACAGGGCTAGGTTAAAGGCTCTGTCCGTCCCGTCAGTCCGTAGCCGTGCGGACTCAAAGGAGTCATTTCAATGCCGTCCCTCGATAGCCTGAAAACCCTTAAAACGCTGCAAGTCGACGCCAGGATTTACCACTATTTCAGCCTGCCCGACGCTGCCCGAAGCCTGGGAGACCTGGACCGGTTGCCCATGTCCCTCAAAGTGCTGCTGGAGAACCTGCTGCGCTGGGAAGATGAAAAAACGGTCACCGGCACCGATCTCAAGGCCCTCGCCGGCTGGCTGAAGGAGCGTCGTTCCGACCGGGAAATTCAATACCGTCCTGCTCGGGTACTGATGCAAGACTTCACCGGCGTCCCGGCCGTGGTCGATCTGGCCGCCATGCGCGCCGCCATGGAAAAGGCCGGTGGCGATCCGCAGCGGATCAACCCGCTGTCACCCGTGGACCTGGTGATCGACCACTCGGTGATGGTGGACAATTTCGCCAGCAGCCAGGCGTTCGAACAGAACGTCGACATCGAAATGCAGCGCAACGGAGAGCGCTACGCCTTCCTGCGTTGGGGCCAGAGCGCCTTCGACAACTTTAGCGTGGTGCCACCGGGCACCGGCATCTGCCACCAGGTCAACCTCGAATACCTGGGCCGCACCGTGTGGACCAAAGAGGAAGACGGACGGACCTATGCGTTCCCGGACACCTTGGTGGGCACCGATTCCCACACCACCATGATCAACGGCCTCGGTGTACTAGGCTGGGGCGTCGGCGGGATTGAGGCCGAAGCGGCCATGCTCGGCCAGCCGGTGTCGATGCTGATTCCAGAAGTCATCGGTTTCAAACTCATCGGCAAGCTGCGCGAAGGCATCACCGCCACCGACCTGGTGCTGACGGTCACCCAGATGCTGCGCAAGAAAGGTGTGGTGGGCAAATTCGTCGAGTTCTATGGCGACGGTCTTGCCGACCTGCCGCTGGCCGACCGCGCCACCATCGCCAACATGGCCCCGGAATACGGCGCCACCTGCGGTTTCTTCCCGGTGGACGACGTGACCCTGGACTACCTGCGCCTGTCCGGACGTCCGACCGAAACCGTGAAGTTGGTGGAAGCCTACTGCAAGGCTCAGGGCCTGTGGCGGCTGCCCGGCCAGGAACCGGTATTCACCGACACGCTGGAACTGGACATGGGGAGTGTCGAGGCCAGTCTCGCCGGGCCCAAGCGTCCTCAAGACCGGGTCTCACTGCCGAATGTCGGCCAGGCTTTCAGCGACTTCCTGGGCCTGAACGTCAAGCCCACCAGCAAGGAAGAAGGCCGCCTGGAAAGCGAAGGCGGCGGTGGGGTCGCGGTAGGCAACGCCGATCAGGTGGGGGAAAGCGAATACGAGTTCGAGGGCCGGACCCATCGCCTGAAAAACGGCGCAGTGGTGATTGCGGCCATTACCTCTTGCACCAACACCTCCAACCCCAGCGTGATGATGGCCGCCGGGCTGCTGGCGAAAAAAGCCGTGGAGAAAGGCCTGACCCGTAAGCCGTGGGTCAAGAGTTCCCTGGCACCAGGTTCGAAGGTGGTCACCGATTACTACAAGGCCGCCGGGCTGACCGAGTACCTGGACAAACTGGGTTTCGATCTGGTGGGTTACGGTTGCACGACCTGTATCGGCAACTCGGGGCCGTTGCCCGAGCCGATCGAAAAAGCCATCCAGAGCGCCGACCTGACGGTGGCCTCGGTGCTGTCGGGTAATCGTAACTTCGAAGGTCGCGTGCACCCGTTGGTAAAAACCAACTGGCTGGCGTCACCGCCCCTGGTGGTCGCCTATGCCCTGGCCGGCACGGTGCGCATCGACATCAGCAGTGAACCGCTGGGCAACGACCGCGACGGCAACCCGGTGTACCTGCGCGATATCTGGCCCAGCAGCCAGGAAGTCGCTAACGCGGTGGCCCAGGTCAACACCAGCATGTTCCACAAGGAATACGCCGCCGTGTTTGCCGGTGATGAGCAATGGCAGGCTATCGAGGTGCCGCAAGCCGCGACTTACGTCTGGCAATCGGACTCGACCTACATCCAGCACCCGCCGTTCTTCGAGAACATCAGTGGGCCGCCACCGGCCATCAACAATGTCGAAGGCGCACGAATCCTGGCTTTGCTCGGCGACTCGGTGACCACCGACCACATCTCTCCGGCCGGCAATATCAAGACCGACAGCCCGGCCGGCCGTTATCTGCGCGAACAGGGCGTGGAGCCCCGGGACTTCAACTCCTACGGTTCAAGACGCGGCAACCATCAGGTCATGATGCGCGGCACCTTCGCCAATATCCGGATCCGCAATGAAATGCTCGGCGGCGAAGAAGGCGGCAATACGATCTACATCCCCAGTGGCGAGAAAATGCCGATCTACGACGCCGCCATGTTGTATCAGGCCATGGGCACACCTCTGGTGGTGATCGCCGGACAGGAATATGGCACCGGCTCGAGTCGGGACTGGGCCGCCAAGGGCACCAATCTGTTGGGGGTCAAGGCGGTGATCGCCGAGAGCTTCGAGCGCATCCACCGCTCCAACCTGGTGGGCATGGGCGTGCTGCCGTTGCAGTTCAAGCTCGATCAGAATCGCAAGAGCCTGAACCTCACCGGCAAGGAAACCCTGGACATCCTGGGCCTGAGCGACGTCGAACTGACGCCACGCATGAACCTGCCACTGGTCATCACCCGCGAGGACGGCCGCCAGGAGCGGATTGAAGTGCTGTGCCGGATCGACACCTTGAATGAAGTGGAATATTTCAAGGCTGGGGGGATTTTGCACTACGTCCTACGGCAATTGATTTCAGAATAAAAAGAAGCGTCTTACGAAAACACCGCCTGTTAATAGGCGGTGTTTTCGTATGGGTCTGCCTATAATCCCGCCGGTCCTGCCATCACCATCGCCACAAACGGTTCTTCAGTCTCAAAGGATGTGATATGCCTGCCCTGCCCTGGCCATACCTGGCCTTCCTTTCCATCGGCTATGCCTTGGCCCTGGCCTTCGGCCATCTGGCCTGGACTGCTGCGATCTCGGTCGCGCTGCTGCTGTTCGCCGGGTATGCGGTGCGCCAGCAGCAGACACCGGTCGGGCAGTTTCTCGGCCACGCCCTGTTTGTGGTGATGGCCCTGGCGTTGGCCTTGCACTGGATGCCGGGTTTTTTCAATGGCCGGGCAATCGCGCCGCAACGTTTTACCGACGATGCCGTGCCGTTTGCCATGTACCTGAACCAGGACAAGCCACTGATCGGCTTCTGGTTACTGCTGGCGTGTCCCTGGATCGTCGGCAGGCGCTCGTTTCGCCTGTCGCTACAGGCCACGGCCCTGGGGCTGACCCTGAGCGCCGTGCTGGCGCTGGGCGGGGCGATGCTGCTGGGAATGATCCATTGGGCACCGAAGTGGCCGGAGCCGGCCTGGATATGGGTACTCAATAATCTTTTATTGGTGACGTTGGTGGAGGAAGCGCTGTTTCGTGGCTACATTCAGGGTGGCCTGAGCCGACGCTTCAAACATCTGAACTATGGCGACAATCTCGCATTGGTCCTGGCCTCGCTGCTGTTCGGCCTGGTGCATGCCGGGGCGGGATGGCAATGGGTGTTGCTGTCGGGCATGGCGGGGGTCGGTTATGGCCTGGCTTATCGCTTTGGTGGGCTGGGCGCGGCGATTGCCGCCCACTTTGGCCTCAATCTGCTTCATTTCGCCCTATTTACCTACCCGATGCTGGCGTGATACCGACCGGAAAAATAACTTCAATAAAAACCTGACGGCGCCGACAACCTTTCAAAGCCTTGCGGATCTACACACCATGCGTAACAACCAGCCCGTCACACAACGCGAAAGGACCTTCCCGGCCCAACAACGTCTGATTTCCACTACCGATGCCAAAGGTGTGATCACCTATTGCAACGACGCGTTCGTTGAAATCAGCGGGTTTTCCAAGGAGGAACTGATCCGCTCGCCCCACAACCTGGTACGCCATCCCGATGTGCCGTCGGCCGTGTTCGCCCATATGTGGAACACGCTCAAACAAGGCTTGCCATGGATGGGCATCGTCAAGAATCGCTGCAAGAGCGGTGACCATTACTGGGTCAACGCCTATGTCACCCCCGTGTTCGAAGGTAACCAGGTGATCGGCTACGAGTCGGTGCGGGTCAAGCCCAGCGCCGAGCAGATCACTCGGGCCGAAGCGCTCTATCAACGCATCAACCAGGGTAAGCCGGCGATCCCGCGCAGCGACAAATGGTTGCCGATCCTGCAGGACTGGCTGCCGTTTATCCTGGTCAGCCAATTGAGCTTCGTCGTTGGCGCATTTCTCAATTCCTCCTGGGGCTTTGCCCTGGCTGCCGTACTCTCGGTGCCCCTGGGCCTGATGGGCCTGCAATGGCAACAGCGCGGGATCAAGCGCCTGCTGCGTCTGGCCGAGCAAACCACCTCCGATCCGTTGATCGCCCGGATGTACACCGACAGTCGAGGCGTCCAGGCGCGCCTGGAGATGTCGATCCTCAGCCAGGAAGCTCGCCTGAAAACCTGCCTGACCCGGTTGCAGGACACTGCCGAACACCTCAACGAGCAGGCGCGGCAGTCGAACTCGCTGGCCCATAACAGCTCCAGTGGGCTGGAGCGCCAGCGAGTGGAGACCGAACAGGTGGCCACCGCCGTCAACGAGATGGCCGCGACGACCCAGGAAGTCGCCAGCCACGTGCAACGCACCGCCGACGCCACCCAGGAAGCCAATCGCCTGACCAGTCGTGGACGCGACATCGCCGGGGAAACCCGTGAAGCCATCGAGCGCTTGTCGGTGGTGGTGGGCGAGACCGGGCAGACCGTGACCCAGTTGGCCAAGGACAGCGACGAGATCGGTGGCGTGGTGGACGTGATCAAAGGCATTGCCGACCAGACCAACCTGCTGGCCCTCAACGCCGCCATCGAAGCGGCCCGCGCCGGTGAGATGGGTCGCGGCTTTGCCGTGGTGGCGGACGAAGTGCGCCAACTGGCGCAACGTACCAGTGAGTCCACCGGGCAGATCCACGCCCTGATCGCCAAACTCCAGCAAACCGCTACCAATGCCGTGCAGACCATGGATGCCGGCCACCGCCAGGCCGAAGAAGGCGTGGCTCGGGTCATGGAGGCGGACGCGGCGCTGGTGGGCATCAGTGAAGCGGTGGCCAACATCACCGACATGACCACCCAGATCGCTGCCGCTACCGAAGAGCAGAGTTCGGTGGCCGAAGAGATCAGCCGCAATATCAGCAACATCTCGGAACTGGCCGACCAGACCTCGGGCCAGGCCCACAGCTCGGCGCTACTGAGCGAAGAACTGACCCGCACCGCCAATACGCAGTATTCGCTGGTGGAGCGGTTCAACCGCTGATAGAAGTAGAAGCCTGCCTCATGAAAAACCCGGACAGCGAAAGCTTCCGGGTTTTTTGTTGCCTGACAGGCCGCTATCGCGAGCAGGCTCGCTCCCACAGAGGGTCAAGGTTGCTCATTCAAAGGCATTCCAATTGTGGGAGCAGGCTTACTCCCTCAGAGGGTCAAGGTTGCTCATTCAAAGGCATTCCAATTGTGGGAGCGAGCCTGCTCGCGATGAGGCCTTGATAGTCGGCAAGGAACCTACTGAAGAAACCCGGCCACCCTGCCCGCCGCCGCCTCCAGATGCTGCTCATGGCTAAACCCCGAGGCCTTCAGCGGTTTCAGATCATGATCCCCCGCCACCAGCCACATCACCTCGATACTCGGTGACAGCACGTAAGCCTGCACCGCCTCGCGGTTACCCAAGGCATCGCGCTCGCCCTGGACGATCAAGGTCCGGGTCTTCAAGGCTGCCAAGTGCTCGACCCGCGGTTTCTCCGGTTTGCCCACCGCGTAGAAGGGATACCCCAGGCACACCAGGGCATCAGCTTTCAGCTCATCGGCCAGCAAACTCGCCATGCGCCCACCCATGGACTTGCCGCCAATGGCCAACCGCCCAGCGACATAAGGCCGCACCGTGGCGTACACCTCACGCCAGCATTCCAGCAACTTGGGAGCCGGGTTCGGCGGACGTTTACCGCCGTCCAGGCGTCGTTGAGCCATGTAGGGAAACTCAAAACGCAACACGTTGATGCCATGCCCGGCAAGGCGCGCGGCCATTTCGTTCATGAACCCGCTGTCCATCGGTGCGCCGGCGCCATGGGCCAGGATCAGGGTCGGTGGCTCGGCGCTGACACCCGTTTGCGCCGCCGTCCATAGCCAACCGTGTTCGGCCACACATCGCGCCCATTGATCCCCGTCAATACTGGCCTTGTGCTGTTTGTCCATGCTTGCCTCGCTTTTAGTCTGCCTATAACTCCAGGCGAAGAATGCCGCGCTGCCTTGCGCAAGCGCTCACTTCGGCTGAACCGTGGATGGGGAACCATGAACACATCTATCAGTACCGCCTACAACTACAAGGTGGTCCGCCAATTCGCCATTATGACGGTGGTGTGGGGCATCGTCGGCATGGGGCTCGGGGTTTTTCTCGCGGCCCAATTGGTCTGGCCACAGCTCAACTTCGATTTGCCGTGGACCAGCTTCGGCCGCCTGCGCCCGTTGCATACCAACGCGGTGATCTTCGCCTTCGGCGGCTGCGCCCTGTTCGCCAGTTCGTTCTACTCGGTGCAACGCACCTGTCAGACACAGCTGTTCGCGCCGAAAATCGCCGCGTTCTGCTTCTGGGGCTGGCAATTGGTGATCCTGCTGGCGGCCATCAGCCTGCCGCTGGGCTACACCAGCTCCAAGGAATACGCCGAACTGGAATGGCCGATCGACATTCTGATCACCATCGTCTGGGTCGCCTACGCCATCGTGTTCTTCGGCACCGTGGCCAAGCGCAACACCAAACACATCTATGTCGGTAACTGGTTCTTCGGCGGGTTCATCCTGACCGTGGCGATCCTGCACATCGTCAACAACCTGGAATTGCCGGTGAGCTTCACCAAATCCTACTCGGTGTATGCCGGGGCCACCGATGCGATGGTGCAATGGTGGTACGGCCACAACGCCGTGGGCTTTTTCCTCACCGCCGGCTTTTTGGGGATGATGTATTACTTCGTGCCGAAGCAGGCCGAGCGTCCGGTGTATTCCTATCGGTTGTCCATCGTGCACTTCTGGGCGCTGATCACCCTGTACATCTGGGCCGGCCCGCACCACCTGCACTACACCGCGCTGCCGGACTGGGCACAGTCCCTGGGCATGGTGATGTCGCTGATCCTGCTGGCACCGAGCTGGGGCGGCATGATCAACGGCATGATGACCCTGTCGGGTGCCTGGCATAAATTGCGCAGCGACCCGATCCTGCGGTTCCTGGTGGTGTCCCTGGCGTTCTACGGCATGTCGACCTTCGAAGGCCCGATGATGGCCATCAAGACCGTCAACGCCCTCTCCCACTACACCGACTGGACCATCGGCCACGTACACGCTGGTGCCTTGGGTTGGGTGGCGATGATTTCCATCGGCGCGCTGTATCACATGATCCCGAAAGTCTTCGGCCGCCCCCAGATGCACAGCATCGGCCTGATCAACGCGCACTTCTGGCTCGCGACCATCGGCACCGTGCTGTACATCGCCTCCATGTGGGTCAACGGCATCGCCCAGGGCCTGATGTGGCGTGCGGTGAACGAGGACGGCACCCTGACCTACTCCTTCGTTGAAACCCTGGTGGCCAGCCACCCAGGCTTCGTCGTACGGCTGGCGGGCGGGGCGATCTTCCTCCTCGGCATGCTGCTGATGGCCTACAACACCTGGCGCACCGTGCGGGCCTACCAGCCTGCCGAAGCCGCCGCTGCCGCGCAGATGGCTTGAGGAGTCCGCCATGAAACACGAAACAATCGAAAAAAACGTCGGCCTGCTGATGCTGCTGATGGTTCTGGCCGTGAGCATTGGCGGCCTGACCCAGATCGTGCCGCTGTTCTTCCAGGACGTGACCAACAAACCGGTGGACGGCATGAAGCCCTACACCGCGCTGCAACTGGAAGGTCGCGACATCTATATCCGCGAAGGCTGCGTCGGCTGCCATTCGCAGATGATCCGTCCGTTCCGCGCCGAGACCGAGCGCTACGGCCACTATTCGGTAGCTGGTGAAAGCGTCTGGGACCACCCGTTCCTGTGGGGCTCCAAGCGCACCGGGCCGGACCTGGCCCGGGTCGGCGCGCGCTACTCCGATGACTGGCATCGCGCCCACCTGTACAACCCGCGCAACGTCGTGCCTGAGTCGAAGATGCCGGCCTACCCGTGGCTGGTGACCCAAGCGGTGGACAGCAGCCACACCGAAGGCAAGCTGCGCGCCATGCGCACCCTGGGCGTGCCGTACACCGACGACGACATCGCCGGCAGCGTGGCCTCGCTCAAGGACAAGACCGAGATGGACGCCCTGGTGGCCTACCTGCAAGTGCTCGGCACTGCCATCAAGAGCAAGAGGTGAGCCTATGTTCCTTGAAATGAGCACTGGAATGATCCGCGGCCTGGGCACGGTCGTGGTGTTCGTGGCCTTCATCGGCCTGACCCTGTGGGTATTCAGCAGCAAGCGCAACTCGGAGTTCGCCCAGGCGCGCCTGCTGCCGTTCGCCGACGAGCCATCCGCCGACATCGCCAACCCCCAAGACCCTGCAACAAGGAGCACCCGGCCATGACCACCTTCTGGAGTACGTGGATCAGCGTACTGACCATCGGCAGCCTGATCGGTCTGACCTGGCTGCTGATCGGCACCCGCAAGGGCGAGACCAAGGGCAGTGTCGACCAGACCATGGGCCACAGCTTCGACGGCATCGAGGAGTACGACAACCCGCTGCCGCAGTGGTGGTTCCTGTTGTTCGCCGGCACTTTGGTGTTTTCCGTCGGCTACCTGGTTCTCTACCCGGGCCTGGGCAACTGGAAAGGCATCCTGCCCGGCTACGAAAATGGCTGGACCGGCGCCCATGAATGGGAAAAGGAAATGGCCAGGGCCGACGCCAAGTTCGGGCCGATCTTCGCCAAATTCGCCGCCATGCCGGTGGAAGAAGTCGCCAAGGACCCACAGGCCTTGAAGATGGGTGGCCGCTTGTTCGCCTCCAACTGCTCGGTCTGCCACGGCTCGGACGCCAAGGGTGCCTTCGGCTTCCCGAACCTGGCCGACAGCCACTGGCGCTGGGGCGGCAGTGCCGAAACCATCAAGGCCACCATCATGGGCGGTCGCATGGCCGCGATGCCGGCCTGGGGCGAAGTGCTGGGCGAAGCCGGCGTCAAGAACGTGGCCGCGTATGTGCGCCATGATCTGGCGGGCCTGCCGCTGCCAGCAGACAGCGGCGCCGACCTGCAAGCAGGCCAGCAAGCGTTCAACACCACTTGCGTTGCCTGCCACGGTGCCAACGGTAAAGGCACCGAAGCCATGGGCGCGCCAGACCTGACCTTGCCGGCCGGCTTCATCTACGGCACCAGCCTGGCGCAACTGCAACAGACCATCCGTCATGGCCGCCAGGGCCATATGCCGGCGCAGAATGAGCTGCTCGGCAATGACAAGGTGCAACTGCTCGCGGCTTACGTCTACAGCCTGTCCCACGCGGCGGGCGCCGAGCGTCTGCAAGCTGAACGCAAAAGCGAATAAATCCTGACCACGCGAACAGCCACATCCATCTGGATGCGGCTGTTTCGTGCCCCTGCGCGACGCATTGTCGCACCCTCCCTTCGTCTTCCTTTCGGTTCCCCGGAATCAAGTCTAAGCTTGCCTCTGCGTGCGCTGGCGACTGCCGGTTTCAGGTCGACCCGACCCGATGCGTTCGACAATCGTTCGACAAAAAGGCCGCAAAGGCAGGTGAATACCGGCTGTTGCGACAGTTGCCTGGCATCACCCGAACGCTGTGCTCGAACACACCCCGTTACAACCGACCTGCCCCCCTCGCCTCTTTCCTTCGTTGCGACATTTTACCGAGGGCCAATTTTGTCCCTACTCAGCACATGGAAAGGCCGCAGAATCTGCTTTGGAAAGCATTGACCCAGGTCATGGCGCGTTGCAATGACCCCCCGCTTTCTCCATACTTGCGACCGATTTTTATCCTAATAAAACACCCAAACCGTGGAACCTTAGAATGAGCACAGCAATCAGTCCGACTGCTTATAACTATAAGGTAGTCCGCCAGTTCGCCATCATGACGGTGGTCTGGGGGATCCTTGGCATGGGGCTCGGTGTATTCATCGCCTCGCAACTGGTCTGGCCGGAGTTGAACTTCGATCTGCCATGGACGACGTTTGGACGCCTGCGCCCGCTGCACACCAACCTGGTGATCTTCGCCTTCGGTGGTTGTGCGTTGTTTGCCACTTCCTATTACGTCGTGCAGCGAACCTGCCAAACGCGACTGATTTCCGACAGCCTCGCCGCCTTCACCTTCTGGGGTTGGCAAGCGGTCATCGTCGGTGCGATCGTGACCTTGCCGATGGGTTTCACCACCACCAAGGAATACGCAGAGCTGGAATGGCCCCTGGCTATTCTGCTGGCCATCGTCTGGGTGACCTACGGTCTGGTGTTCTTCGGCACTATCGTCAAGCGCAAGACCAAGCACATCTATGTCGGTAACTGGTTCTACGGTGCCTTCATCGTCGTGACCGCCATGCTGCACATCGTCAACCACGCGTCCCTGCCGGTCAGCTTCTTCAAGTCCTACTCGGCCTACTCGGGCGCCACCGACGCGATGATCCAGTGGTGGTACGGCCACAACGCCGTGGGCTTCTTCCTGACCACCGGCTTCCTGGGGATGATGTATTACTTCGTGCCGAAACAGGCCGAGCGTCCGATCTATTCCTATCGCCTGTCCATCGTCCACTTCTGGGCGCTGATCACCCTGTACATCTGGGCCGGCCCGCACCACCTGCACTACACCGCGCTGCCGGACTGGGCACAGTCCCTGGGCATGGCGATGTCGATCATCCTGCTGGCTCCGAGCTGGGGCGGCATGATCAACGGCATGATGACCCTCTCGGGCGCCTGGCATAAGCTGCGCACCGACCCGATCCTGCGGTTCCTGGTGGTTTCCCTGGCGTTCTACGGCATGTCGACCTTCGAAGGCCCGATGATGGCCATCAAGACCGTCAACTCCCTGAGCCACTACACCGACTGGACCATCGGCCACGTACACGCCGGGGCCTTGGGCTGGGTTGCGATGATCTCCATCGGCGCGATCTACCACATGATCCCGAAACTGTTCGGTCGTGCGCAGATGCACAGCACCGGCCTGATCAACACTCACTTCTGGCTCGCCACCATCGGCACCGTGCTCTACATCGCCTCGATGTGGGTCAACGGCATCACCCAGGGCCTGATGTGGCGTGCAATCAACGACGACGGCACCCTGACCTACTCGTTCGTTGAAGCGCTGCAAGCCAGCCACCCTGGTTTCATCGTCCGTGCCCTGGGCGGCGCGTTCTTCGCCAGCGGCATGCTGTTCATGGCCTACAACGTGTATCGCACCGTTCGTGCCTCTGACCCGGCTGAAGCTGAAGCCGCCGCCAAGATCGCCGTAGTTGGAGCTCACTGATGAAGCACGAAACAGTAGAGAAGAATATTGGCCTGCTGGCCTTCTTCATGGTCATCGCCGTCAGCATCGGCGGCCTGACCCAGATCGTTCCGCTGTTTTTCCAGGACGTGACCAACAAGCCGGTCGAAGGCATGAAGCCACGCACCGCCCTTGAACTGGAAGGTCGCGACGTCTACATCGCCAACGGCTGTGTCGGCTGCCACTCGCAGATGATCCGTCCGTTTCGCGCCGAAACCGAACGCTATGGCCACTACTCGGTTGCCGGTGAAAGCGTCTGGGACCACCCGTTCCTGTGGGGTTCCAAGCGTACCGGCCCGGACCTGGCCCGTGTGGGCGGTCGCTACTCCGACGACTGGCAGCGTGCGCACCTGTACAACCCGCGCAACGTAGTGCCTGAGTCGAAAATGCCGGCTTACCCGTTCCTCGTAGAAAACAAGCTCGACGGCAAAGACACCGCCAAGAAAATGGAAGTCTTGCGTACCCTGGGCGTGCCTTACACCGATGAAGACATCGCCGGTGCCAAGGATGCCGTGAAGGGCAAGACTGAAATGGACGCGCTGGTGGCCTATCTGCAAGGCCTGGGCACCATCATCAAAAGCAAACGGTGATTTAGATGGATATCGGGATGATTCGTGGCCTGGGCACCGTCGTCGTGATGGTGGCCTTTATCGGTCTGGCGTTGTGGGTGTTCAGCCCCAAGCGCAAGTCGGAGTTTGACGACGCGACCTTGCTGCCGTTCGCGGATGATCCCGAAGCCATCAAGCACGTCGAGCAAGCTTCTAGGAGTAACAAAGAATGACTACGTTCTGGAGTCTGTACGTCACAGTCCTCAGTCTGGGTACGATCTTCGCCCTGACCTGGCTGCTGCTGTCGACCCGTAAGGGCCAGCGCGCCGAACAAACGGACGAGACTGTTGGTCACTCGTTCGATGGCATCGAAGAGTACGACAACCCACTGCCTAAATGGTGGTTCATGTTGTTCGTGGGCACCATTGTCTTCGCCTTGGGTTATCTGGTGCTCTACCCGGGCTTGGGCAACTGGAAAGGCCTGCTGCCAGGGTATAACTACCTGGACACCGAAAAGCAGACCCCTTTCGCCAATGGCCAGACCGGCTGGACCGGCGTTCACGAGTGGGAAAAGGAAATGGCGCGTTCGGATGCCAAGTTCGGCCCGATCTTCGCCAAGTTCGCCTCCATGCCGATTGAAGAAGTCGCCAAAGACCCGCAAGCCCTGAAGATGGGTGGCCGCCTGTTCGCCTCCAACTGCTCGGTCTGCCACGGTTCCGACGCCAAGGGTGCCTATGGCTTCCCGAACCTGACCGACGCCGACTGGCGCTGGGGTGGTGAGCCGGAAACCATCAAGACCACCATCATGGGCGGTCGTCATGCCGTGATGCCGGGCTGGGCTGCCGTGGTTGGCGAGCAAGGCGTTGCCGACGTCTCCGCCTACGTGGTGACCAGTCTGCACGGCCGTAAACTGCCGGAAGGCGCCAAGGCCGATCCGGCCAACGGCCAGAAGCTGTTCGCGGCTAACTGCGTGGCCTGCCACGGCCCAGCTGGCAAGGGCACGCCTGCCATGGGCGCACCTGACCTGACGCACCCGGCCGGTTTCATCTACGGTTCGAGCTTCGCTCAGCTGCAGCAGACCATCCGTTACGGTCGCCAGGGCCAGATGCCTGCCCAGGCCGATCTGCAGGGTAACGACAAGGTCCACCTGCTGGCTGCGTACGTCTACAGCCTGTCTCATGGGGAACCGGCGCCAGCCGCCGATGCCCAGTAAGGCACACGCCTGATGTACCAAAGGCCCCGTCAACCCATGTTGGCGGGGCCTTTTTTATTGGTGGGTATCCAGGAGCGAAGCTGTTTAACTTACTCGCCGCCCACGCCAGTAGTAACGTGCCTACATTGTAGTTTATGAGGGCACTGCCATGTCCATCACGACCATTTCCAGCCGCGAATTCAACCACGACACAAGTGGTGCCAAAAAAGCCGCCCGCCAGGGGCCAGTCATCATCACTGACCGTGGCAAGCCGGCCCACGTACTGCTAAGCATTGAGCAGTACCAGAAACTGACCGGCATTGGCACCAGCATTGTCGAGTTGCTGGTCATGCCTGACGCGCCGGATACCGATTTCGATACCGAACGTGCCGTCATCACTCCCCGGCCAGTGGACCTGTCCTGATGTTTCTACTCGACACCAATGTCATTTCGGAACTGCGCAAGCCGCATGCAGATAAAAACGTACAGGCCTGGGCACGGAGCGTGTCCGCCCCCAACCTGTATGTCTCGGCAATCACCGTATTGGAGCTGGAAACTGGTGTAATGCGCTTCGAACGCAAAGATCCGGTGCAAGGCAGCCGCCTGCGCGCGTGGCTGGATAACCACGTCCTGCCCGCATTTTCCGGCAGGATCCTGGCGGTCGACCGCACCGTCGCGCTGCGCTGCGCTCGCCTGCATATACCGGATCGCAGCAATGAATGCGATGCACTGATTGCCGCCACCGCGCTGGTCCATGGCCTGACCGTGGTCACCCGCAATGTGAGTGATTTTCAAAGCAGCGGCGTGGCCTTGCTCAATCCATGGTCAAGCTAATATAACGTCGCGACGGACCATCAATTACCGCCAAGGAGATAGGCGCAATGGGCATCGAAACACTTCAGCGCGCAACGATGAGCCCCCGGCATGTCTGACGCGCTCTGGGCCGCTCGCCTGGGCGATGCACTGAACCACACCTCCATGATGGCCGACATTCTCGGCGGCGTGCTGGAAGTGGCGGCCAACATCGCCATCACCGCCCTGGCGACGGCAGCGGTGGTGGCCGCCACCGGCATCACCGTCGCCACGGGTGGCTTGGGTTGTTTCCTGCTCGGTGCGGTGGTGGGGGCGGTCGTGGGCATTGCCATGAGCAAGACCGGGGCCGACGAAGGCCTGAGCAATATCTGCGAAGGCATCGGCAACGCGCTCTTCCCGCCCACGGTGCAGGCCAACATCCTCACCGGCTCCAAGGACACCTTTACCAACAACATCCCCTCGGCCCGCGCCGCCGGAGCGGTTGTTTCCCATGTCGCGCCGGCCGGCACCGAACTGGACATGCCCGAGCCGGAAGAAGAAGCCGAGGCCAGTTACCTGGACATGGCCGGCAACTTCTTCTCGCAGATGTGGCGCCCCACCGTCGCCTCGCCCGCCCCCGGCACAGAGACTCGGCCGGAAGACCTGGTGATCTGCACCAAGCACCCACCGATGCCGCCGCAGTTCATGGCTGAAGGCTCGGACAAAGTCACCATCAATGGCCAGCCCGCCGTGCGCAGCGGCGACCGCAGCACCTGCGATGCGACGGTGGTCTCGGCCGGGTTGATTTCCCCGGACGTGACCATCGGCGGCGGCTCAGTGGTGGTGCGTGAGATTCGCAGCGGCAAGACCCCGGGCGTGGGGCTGGCGGTCACCGCGTTGCTGATGCTCAAGGGGGGCAAGGGCAAGTTCTTCAGCAAACTGCCGTGCATGCTGGCCGGTGGCGCGGCGTCGATGGCGGTCAGCAGCGCTATGGGCGCCGCGGCCAACGCCGCCATGGGTTCGTCGAACCCGGTGCATGCCGCCACCGGCGCCAAGGTGCTGGGCCGCGATGAAGAGCTGGACTTCGTTTTGCCCGGTGTTCTGCCAATCGACTGGCAACGCTTCTACAACAGCCGCGACGAGCGCCGCGAAGGTATGTTCGGTGCGGGCTGGAGCGTGGTCTACGAGGTGCAGGTGGAGATCCTGGCCCATCCCGAGGGCGGCGAGACCCTGCTCTACACCGACGAACAGGCCCGGCCCATCGACATGGGTTCGATCCCGTTGGGCGGCGCGGTGTTCAGTGCTGGCGAAGGCCTGGCCGTGCGACGTCATCTCAACGGGCAGTTGCTGATCGAAAGCGACGACGGTGTGTATCGCCTATTCGAACCCACGCCGGGCCACACATCCCTGCTGCGCCTGAGCCAACTCGGTGACCGCAACGACAATCGCATCTTCCTCGACTACGACGCCGCCGGACGACTGATACGCCTGCGCGACACCTTCGATCTGGTGCAAGTCGAGCTGATCCGCGAGCGCGAACGCGTCACCCAGATAGAACGCCTCTACCCCGACCAACAGCGCGAAGTGCTGGTCAGCTACGCCTACGACACAGCGAACAACCTGAGCGAAGTACGCGACGCCACCGGCCAGGTGCAACGGCGTTTCAGCTACGACGCCGGCCAGCGAATGCTGGAACACCAACTGCCCACCGGGCTGCGTTGCTTCTACGAATGGGCCTTGGTCGAAGACCAGGAATGGCGCGTGGTCCGCCACTGGACCGACGAGGGCGACACCTACCAGTTCGACTATGACCTCAAGGCCGGTGTAACCCGCATTACCGACGGTTTGCAGCGCGTCAGCACGCGCCACTGGAACAGCCAACACCAGATCACCCGATACAGCGACAACCTCGGCCAGACCTGGCTGTTCGAGTGGAACGACGAACGCCAACTGCTCAGCGCCACCGACCCACAGGGCGGGCGCTATGAATACAGCTATGACGAGGCCGGTAACCTGATCGGCGAAACCGATCCGTTGGGCCGCAGTGATTCGACGTTATGGCTCGAGCACTGGGCGCTGCCGCTGGTGGACACCGACGCCGCCGGCCACAGCTGGAAATACCGCTACGATCAACGCGGCAACTGCACCGCCGAAACCGATCCCCTGGGCCACGTCACCCGCTACCGCTATGACGCCCACGGTCAGGTCATCGAAATCATCGACGCCACCGGCAAGCTTAAAAAGCTGCGCTGGAATCCGTTCGGGCAGTTGGTGGAGCACATCGATTGCTCGGGTTACCCGACACGGTTCAGCTACGACCAGCGCGGCTACCTGCAGACCATCACCGACGCCCTCGGCGAGCGCACCCAGTTCAGCTACGACGCCCAAGGCCGTTTGCTCAGCAGCCAATTGCCGGATGGCCGCACCGAACAGTACCAGCGCGACCTCGCCGGGCAGTTGACCGGCTACACCGACCCGGCCGGGCACACCACGCTCTACCAGCACAACCGTCGCGGTCAGGTCCGCCAACGCACCGACGCCCACGGCCGGCAGGTGCAATTCGCGTACGACAGCTACGGGCGGCTGCAGGCGCTGACCAATGAGAATGGCGAGAGCTACCGGTTTGCCTGGGATGCGGGGGATCGGTTGGCCGAACAGCGCAACCTTGATGGCAGCGCCAAAGGCTACACGTACGACGTCCTCAACAACGTAAAACGAGTCGAAACCATCGCAGCGCCGCGAGGTGATCATCAGCCCAGTGAAAGGACCATTGTTCATCATCTCGAACGTGATGCCATTGGCCGGCTGACCACCCGAATCACACCTGATGGACAGTCCCGGTACAGCTATAGCCCGTTGAATCAGTTAATCGAAGCCACCGTCATCGCTAACGACGGCAACGAACAACGACTGGGCTTTGCTTATGACGCGCTGGGTTATCTGATTGAGGAGCAGAGTTCAGCGGGCGTTCTGAAGCATCACTACGACGAACTCGGCAACCTGATCCAGACCCACCTACCCGACGGCCGTTGGGTCAGCCGCCTGTACTATGGCAGTGGTCATCTGCACCAAATCAACCTCGACGGCCACGTCATCAGCGACTTCGAACGCGACCGGCTGCATCGAGAGGTGCTGCGCACCCAAGGCCAAATCAGCACACGGAGTGAATATGACCGTAGCGGGCGCTTACGCAGCCGCCAACGCCGGCATACCAGCCAGCCGTCGTTGATGCCTGCCGCAGATCAAACCCATTTTGAGTTTGATCCTGGCGACCACCTGGTGGCGCGCCTTGAACGGCAGCCAAAAGGTCAACAACGCCAATTGCTGCACTACGATGTGACCGGCCGCATCCTGGCAAGCCAGGGCACTCGACAAGGCCAGAATGAAACATTTTCCTTCGATGCCGCCGCCAATCTCCTCGACAGTTCACCTGGTACAGGTGGGCGGGTTACGCACAACCAACTCAAGCGCTATCAGGATAAGCACTATCGCTACGATGATTTTGGCCGAATGATTGAAAAGCGCAGTGGGCGACATGGCCTGCAGCGCTTCAGTTACGACTCGGATCACCGGCTGGTTGAAGTTCGAACCCAGAAATCCGATGGTGAAAACGTCGTCAGGATGCGCTACGACCCGTTGGGCCGAAGGATTGAGAAAACCGAACATGACGACAACGGGCGTCTCATCGCCCGCACGCGTTTCGACTGGGATGGCCTGCAATTACTCAAGGAACATAAAAATAGCCTGACCAGCCTGTACCTCTATATTGGCGACAGTCACGAGCCCTTGGCCCGGGTCGACGGCATCGGTGAACATCAACGCATCCGCTATTACCACAACGACCCCAATGGTCAGCCACAGGCCTTGACGGAAAGTGACGGCCATCCGCTATGGCACGCTCACTACCAGGTATGGGGCAATACCATTGATGAAGTCCGTGAGCCGTACTACATCGAAGAACAGAACCTGCGTTTTCAGGGGCAATACCTGGACCGGGAAACAGGCCTGCACTACAACACCTTCCGCTTCTATGATCCCGACATAGGCCGCTTTACCACGCCCGACCCCTTGGGCCTGGCCGCAAGCCTGAATCTTTATCGCTACGCACCGAATCCATTTACCTGGATCGACCCGCTGGGGCTTAAAGAGAATGAGATTATCCGGTACATGGGCGAGAGCGAAACCGTCTCGTCCAAGGCCGCCAACGGAGGCAAAGGCGGCTTGGTTCCGAATATCCGAGGAGAAAAAGCGGTCTGGGTCAACCAGGACAGTAACCCTGGATTCAACCCAGGCAATGAGAAGTATCGGGTAGTGGCCACCGTCAATAACGAAGGGGTCAGCATGCTCAATAACCACAAGGACATCTCTACCGTTGACTATAAAGAGACGGGCCTGAAAGATGGCGTGCTGTCCAAGACGAATGAGCCCAAGGCCAGAGGCATCGGTTTCCGATTATTGGATAAATTCAATAAAACCATTACGTCATTTCGTGTCGAGAAGAAAGGCCCGAACGGAAAATGGAAGACCTGCGGATAAAGCCAGATGGACATATTCGATCTTCTCTCATACAAGCTTGAAAATTTCCTGAACGTCCGGCCGTATCCGAAGGCGTTGGGTGCTGTTTTTTACAAAGAAGACGAGCCTTCGCTACTGAACGTCGTCGCGAAAAAACACAATGGCGCTCCCTTCAGCGTTAGCCGCTGGCGGGACTTGTTTTCCACCAGCGCTTTCGAAAAAGCCATGCTGAAGAACGGCTTCACGGAACCCGACTGCTACGCCCTCCTCCTGGTCCTGTCGCGCTTTGGCTACCTGCTTGAAATCGACAACCGTCAACGAACCAACAAGGAATATTTTATTTTCTTCTACCTGATCCAACTGATCAGCTTGAAGAACAGCACCCTGGATGCGGATGCGCGCCTCAGGAACTACATGCTTAGGTTCCTCCTCTTCGAATTGAGCATCGATGACGAGGCGTATCGTCGGTTCAGCATCGAGGGCAATCAGTTGATGATGGCGACCGATGGGCTGGGGTCCGTGGCTTTTCTGGATGTGATTGATCTGGTTTACAAAGCGATCAAGGCCGACAGCAGGAAAGAGCATCAACTGCTGAGTACGTTGAAAACGTTTCAAACAAGCACAGTCAGATTACTCAGCGAGCCCGACGATACCCATTACCGCTGCGCGATCAATGATCGTCACAGCGAGCTTATGTACCCCGACGTTTTTTTGCCCACCTATGCTCAGGACAGGCAAAAAATATTTGATGCTTTGATCGACGCGGTCAATCCGCTTCAGTCAACGGCAAACCTGTTCGTCTCCAATATGGTTGTGATGAATTACGCCTTTCACGTCCTGAAAGACAAGCCTCACGAAATTCTAAAACTGAAAAAACACGTCCGTGATGAAGCGCTGTTCGGCCAATTGCTGGAGGTGATCATCATGCGTCGGATGGCAGTCAACAAAGCGCTGTTCGAAAAAATTCCCACGGGGCACGATCTGTCCTTGATCAAGGATGAGCAAACCGCGTTCTACAACATTTTGTACCGCCGGTAGAAACTTGATGCATTTGTGCGCCTGACGCTTCTCTTTGCAGCGCACAAAAATAATCAGAGCCGGGATTCGGCTGTGCTCAAGAAAACCCTGGCGGCTAGATCAAATTGGGAAACAAGCAGTTCGATCTGGCGCTTGCGAACAAATGACCAGGCGCAGGTTAAGCGCAAATCCCCGTGGCGAGGGAACTTACCCCCGCTGGGCGGCGGAGCCGCCAAAAATAGTGGCACAAAACAATCAGGAGGGGCTGTCGAACGAGTCGGCAGGTCCTTGGTTTTTTCGCCAACGCCATGGAATGTCTATAGTCAATTGATCTGGGTCATGACTTGTTACATCCGCTACACCATTCTATGCAGAGTCCCAACGCGACCAAAGGTCGCACCCTTGAGCTAGACCTACAGGCGTATCATTGCACCACTGCAATACCCTTTCTGACCGTGGTCGGCACGTACTGATCCCGGCACTTTTCCACTGCCGTGGGATGCATTTTGATGAGTAACCAGATTCCGGTACATGACGTCACCCCGCCTGCCAAGGACGCGAACCAAAGCGTCGACCTGTATGCCTCTCGGGAAAAAATCTACACCCGTGCCTTCACCGGCCTGTTCCGCAACCTGCGGATGGTCGGCGGTGGCGTGTTGTTCCTGCTGTATTTCGGTACGGTCTGGCTGAACTGGGGCGGGCATCAGGCCGTCTGGTGGAACCTGCCCGAACGCAAATTCTTCATTTTCGGTGCGACCTTCTGGCCGCAGGACTTCATCCTCCTGTCCGGACTGCTGATCATTGCCGCCTTCGGCCTGTTTTTCATTACGGTCTATGCCGGGCGGGTCTGGTGCGGCTACACCTGTCCGCAAAGCGTGTGGACCTGGATTTTCATGTGGTGCGAGAAGGTCACCGAAGGCGACCGCAACCAACGCATCAAGCTCGACAAGGCGCCCATGAGCGGGAACAAGTTCCTGCGCAAGTTGGCCAAGCACAGCCTGTGGCTGCTGATCGGTTTTGTGACCGGCATGACCTTCGTCGGTTATTTCACGCCGATTCGCGAACTGGTGTTCGAATTCTTTACCGGCCAGGCCGATGGCTGGTCGTATTTCTGGGTCGGCTTCTTTACCCTCGCCACCTACGGCAACGCCGGCTGGCTGCGCGAGCAGGTGTGCATCTACATGTGCCCTTACGCCCGTTTCCAGAGCGTGATGTTCGACAAGGACACCCTGATCGTTTCCTACGACCCGCGTCGGGGCGAAAGCCGTGGCCCGCGCAAGAAGGGCGTTGACTACAAGGCCCTGGGCCTGGGGGACTGCATCGACTGCACCATGTGCGTCCAGGTCTGCCCCACCGGTATCGACATTCGCGATGGCCTGCAGATTGAATGTATCGGCTGCGCGGCGTGCATCGACGCCTGCGACAACATCATGGACAAGATGGATTATCCGCGCGGGCTGATCAGTTACACCACCGAACATAACCTCTCGGGGCAGAAAACCCATAAACTGCGCCCACGCCTGATCGGTTATGCCCTGGTGCTGCTGGCAATGATCAGTCTGCTGGTGACCGCGTTCTTCATGCGTTCGCTGGTCGGTTTCGACGTCAGCAAGGACCGCGTGCTGTACCGCGAGAACGCCGAAGGCCGGATCGAGAACGTCTACAGCCTCAAGATCATGAACAAGGACCAGCACGACCATACGTACGTGCTGGAGGCCTCCGGCCTGCCGGATCTCAAGCTCCAGGGACGCCGGGAAATCAAGGTCGCGGCCGGTGAGATCTTCACCCAGCCGGTAGAACTGTCCAGTGCACCGGACCAACTGCCGTCGAGCACCAACGAGGTGACGTTCATCCTCAAGGATGCCGATGACGACAGCGTTCATGTTGAAGCCAAGAGCCGGTTCATCGGCCCACAAATTCGTTGAGAGAACTGAACATGCCTGCAGCAACCGCCACCAGCCCCTGGTACAAGCATCTCTGGCCGTGGATCATCATTGCGATCCTGGCCTGCTCGGTGACGCTGAGTCTGACCATGGTGACCATCGCCGTGAACAACCCGGACAACCTGGTCAACGACAACTACTACGAAGCCGGCAAGGGCATCAACCGCTCCCTGGAGCGCGAACTGCTGGGCCAGACCCTGCAACTGCATGCCAACGTGCAACTGGATGACGTCACCGGCGAAGTAAACCTGCGCCTGAGCGGCGACAGCCGGCCCCAGACCCTGGAACTGAGCCTGATCTCGCCCACCCAGCCGGAGAAGGATCGCAAGATCGTCCTGACGCGCAACGACAGCGAGCCGGGACGGTATGTCGGTCAGTTGACGGACAAGATCGAAGGCCGGCGCTTTGTCGAATTGCTGGGTGTGGAGAACGACAAGACCTGGCGCCTGTTCGAAGAAGAGCAGATCAACCATAACCAGGCCATCCTGCTCGGCGATGAACCGCTGCAAGGCGCTGAAGACCTGAAGAAATAGACGGCTGCGCTGCGCGCAATCGCGAGCAGGCTCGCTCCCACATTGAGGTGTCGTTAGGTTCAATTCACAACGACGCAGACCTGTGGGAGCGAGCCTGCTCGCGAAAAGGCCTTCAGATGCCAGAAAGTTTCGATATGTGAATACCTCATGACCACCCCACTGCCTTGCTACCACTGCGCCCTGCCCGTCCCCCCAGGCAGTCGCTTCACCGCCGTTGTCCTGGGTGAAACCCGTGAGCTGTGCTGCCCGGGCTGCCAGGCGGTGGCCGAGGCCATTGTCGCTGGTGGTTTGGAAAGCTATTACCAGCATCGCAGCGAAGCGTCGGCCAACCCCGAAACCCTGCCGGTCCAGTTGATCGATGAGCTGGCGCTGTACGACCGCCCGGACGTGCAGCAGTCGTTCGTGCGCCATGAAGGCGAGCTGGCCGAAACCACGCTGCTGATCGAAGGCATCAGTTGCGCCGCCTGCGGCTGGCTGATCGAAAAACAACTGCGCAGCCTGCCCGCCGTGGCCGAGGCGCGGCTGAACCTGTCCAATCACCGCCTGCACGTGAGCTGGGCCGACGCTCAATTACCGCTGAGCACCTTGCTGGCCGAACTGCGCCAGATCGGCTACGTCGCCCATCCCTACCAGGCCGATCAGGCCAGCGAACAGTTGGCCGCGCAAAATCGCCTGGCCCTGCGCCAATTGGGCGTAGCCGGTTTGCTCTGGTTCCAGGCGATGATGGCGACCATGGCCACCTGGCCGGAATTCAACATCGACCTGAGCCCGGAGATGCACACCATCCTGCGCTGGGTCGCGCTGTTCCTCACCACACCTATCGTGTTCTATAGCTGCGCGCCGTTCTTCAAGGGCGCGATGCGCGACCTGCGCACCCGACACCTGACCATGGACGTTTCGGTGTCCCTGGCCATTGGCGGTGCCTACGTGGCCGGGATCTGGACGTCCGTCACCGGGGTGGGCGAGCTGTATTTCGATGCCGTGGGCATGTTCGCACTGTTCCTTCTGGCCGGTCGCTACCTGGAACGCCGTGCCCGGGAGCGCACCGCTGCCGCCACCGCACAACTGGTCAATCTGCTGCCGGCCTCGTGCCTGCGCCTGGAGGATAACGGCCAGAGTGAACGCATCCTGCTCAGCGAATTGCGCACCGGTGACCGGGTCCTGGTGCATCCCGGAGCGGTTCTGCCGGCCGACGGCAGAATCCTCGACGGCCAGTCCAGCGTGGACGAATCACTGCTGACCGGCGAATACCTGCCACAACCTCGCCAAGTGGGCGACACGGTGACGGCCGGCACCCTTAACGTGGAAGGCGCCTTGACGGTCCAGGTGTTGGCACTGGGGCAAGACACCCGGCTGTCGGCCATCGTCCGGTTGCTGGAACGAGCCCAGGCCGAGAAGCCGCGGCTGGCGGAAATCGCCGACCGCGCCGCGCAATGGTTCCTGCTGTTCTCCCTGGTCGCTGCGGCGGCCATCGGTGTGCTGTGGTGGCAACTGGATGCCTCTCGCGCCTTCTGGATTGTGCTGGCGATGCTGGTCGCCACCTGCCCTTGCGCACTGTCCCTGGCCACGCCAACCGCTCTTACCGCCGCCACCGGCACGCTGCACAAGCTTGGCCTGCTGCTGACTCGCGGCCATGTGCTGGAGGGCCTGAACCAGATCGACACGGTGATTTTCGACAAGACCGGCACCCTCACCGAAGGGCGTCTGGCGTTGCGCGCCATTCGAACGCTGACGGCCCTGGACAGTGATCAATGCCTGGGCCTGGCCGCGGCACTGGAAAATCGCTCCGAACACCCCATCGCCCGTGCCTTTGGCCGCGCGCCACTGGCCGCCGAGCATGTGCAAAGCACCCCGGGGCTGGGCCTGGAAGGGCTGGTGGGTGGCCAGCGCCTGCGCATCGGCCAACCCGGTTTTGTCTGCGAACTCAGTGGCGCGGCGGTGCCGGTGATGCCGGATGAGCCCGGACAATGGTTGCTGCTGGGTGATGACATCGGTCCGTTGGCCTGGTTCGTCCTCGACGACCGCTTGCGTACCGACGCCCCGGCATTGCTGGCCGCCTGCAAAGCGCGGGGCTGGCGCACACTGTTGCTGTCGGGCGACAGTTCGCCCATGGTTGCCAGTGTCGCCGCCGAACTGGGCATCGATGAGGCCCGCGGCGGTTTGCGCCCGGACGACAAACTGGCCGTGTTGCAACAGTTGCACCAGCAGGGCCGCAAGGTGCTGATGCTCGGCGACGGGGTGAACGACGTGCCGGTGCTGGCTGCGGCGGACATCAGTGTCGCCATGGGCTCGGCCACCGATCTTGCCAAGACCAGCGCCGATGCGGTGCTGCTGTCCAACCGTCTCGACGCCCTGATCCACGCCTTCAGCCTGGCGCGGCGCACACGGCGGGTGATCATCGAGAACCTGGTGTGGGCGGCACTGTACAATGGCCTCATGTTGCCGTTCGCCGCCCTCGGCTGGATTACGCCGGTGTGGGCCGCGATCGGCATGTCCATCAGTTCGCTGACCGTAGTGTTGAATGCGCTGAGGCTGACTCGCCAGCCCAAGACGCCGGTTTTCGATGCCTTGCCCGATACCCGCCCGCTGCCGGCCTGAGCCGCGCGGGCATGGAGTTCCGACATGCCAGCTCTTTACGTGATGATCCCGGCCGCACTGCTGATCGTGGCCATTGCCGTCTACATCTTCTTCTGGGCGGTGGACAGCGGGCAGTACGACGACCTCGACGGTCCGGCCCACAGCATTCTGTTCGACGATCAGGACCCGAACCACAAGGCAGCGGTGGACGAAGCCAGCGGCGAGCCCCGCAAGCCGGACGACAAGGCCCCGCCCCATGCTTGATCTGGCGCCATTGTTGGTCTCGGCGCTCATCCTGGGTTTATTGGGCGGCGGCCATTGCCTGGGGATGTGCGGCGGCCTGATGGGCGCCCTGACCCTGGCAATCCCCAAGGAACAGCGCAGCCGGCGCTTTCGGTTGCTGCTGGCCTACAACGTTGGGCGGATTCTGAGCTACGCCAGCGCAGGGTTGCTGATCGGCCTGGCTGGTTGGGCCGTGGCCAATAGTCCGGCGGCGATGGTCATGCGCGTGTTGGCCGGCCTGCTGTTGATCGCCATGGGCCTGTACCTGGCGGGCTGGTGGAGCGGCCTGACCCGCATCGAAGGCGTCGGTCGTGGCCTGTGGCTGCATATCCAGCCCGTCGCCAACCGCTTGCTGCCGGTGTCGAGCCTGCCCAGGGCCTTGCTGCTCGGCGCACTCTGGGGCTGGCTGCCGTGCGGGTTGGTCTACAGCACCCTGCTGTGGTCGGCCAGCCAGGGCGATGCGCTGGACAGCGCGTTGCTGATGCTCGCCTTCGGTCTCGGCACCTGGCCGGTGTTGCTCGCCACCGGCATGGCCGCCGAACGCATCACCGCCCTGTTGCGCAAACGCAGCGTGCGCATGGCCGGCGGGCTGTTGGTGATTGTCTTTGGTGTCTGGACCCTGCCAGGGCCGCATCAGCATTGGCTCATGGGGCATTGACCGAGTCGCCGCCATCGCGAGCAGGCTCGCTCCCACACTGGATCGCGGCTGACCCAAACCTCATGAACACCGCAAATCCCTGTGGGAGCGAGCTTGCTCGCGATTGGCCCTCGCCCAGACTCCACCCCCCGTTGACGCAAATCAAAACCGCCCCGCGCCCTCCCTCTTAAACTCTCGCCCATGCCAGCCTATCCGGGAAACGCCCGCATGCTCGACGCCATTCGTTGGGACTCAAATCTGATCCACCGTTACGACCTGGCGGGGCCCCGCTACACCTCGTATCCGACCGCGGCGCAATTCGGCAGCCAGGTGGGGACCTTCGACCTACTCCACGCCCTGCGCGACAGCCGCAAAGCCTTGAGGCCACTGTCGTTGTATGTGCATGTGCCGTTCTGCGCGAACATTTGCTACTACTGCGCCTGCAACAAAGTCATCACCAAGGACCGTGGCCGCGCCCACGCCTATCTGCAACGCCTGGAACAGGAAATCCAGCTGATCGGCTGCCACCTCGACCCGGCCCAGCGCGTAGAACAATTGCACCTGGGCGGCGGCACCCCGACGTTCCTCAACCATGACGAACTGCGCCAGTTGATGGCCAGGTTGCGCCAACACTTCAACCTGCTGGAGGACGATTCCGGCGACTACGGTATCGAAATCGATCCCCGGGAAGCCGACTGGTCCACCATGGGCCTGTTGCGGGAACTGGGTTTTAACCGCGTCAGCATCGGCCTGCAGGACCTTGACCCGGCCGTGCAGCGCGCCGTCAACCGCCTGCAAAGCCTGGAAGAAACCCGCGCAGTGATCGAAGCCGCCCGGACCTTGCAGTTCCGTTCGATCAACATCGACCTGATCTACGGGCTGCCCAAACAGACCCCGGAAAATTTCGCCCGCACGGTCCAGGAAGTCATCCAGCTGCAGCCGGACCGGCTTTCGGTGTTCAACTACGCCCACTTGCCGGAACGCTTCATGCCCCAACGCCGCATCAACAGCCAGGACCTGCCCAACCCGGCGCAGAAACTGGCGATGCTGCAAGGCACCATCGAACAACTGACCGCAGCGGGTTATCGCTATATCGGCATGGACCACTTCGCCCTGCCCGACGACGAACTGGCGATTGCCCAGGAAGACGCCACCCTGCAACGCAACTTCCAGGGCTATACCACCCATGGTCACTGCGACCTGATCGGCCTTGGCGTGTCAGCCATCAGCCAGATCGGCGATTTGTACTGCCAGAACAGCAGTGACCTGAACCATTACCAGAACACCTTGGCCGACGGTCAACTGGCGACCAGTCGCGGGCTGCTGTGCAATGCCGACGATCGGCTGCGGCGCGCGGTGATCCAGCAGTTGATCTGCCATTTCAATCTGCTATTCACCGACATCGAACAAACGTTCAACATCGATTTTCGCGGTTACTTTGCACCGTTGTGGCCGCAATTGCAGGGGATGGCCGAAGACGGCCTGATCGAATTGGACAGCAGCCACATCAAGGTACTGCCCGCCGGGCGCCTGCTGGTGCGCTCGGTGTGCATGGTCTTTGATGCCTACCTGGAAGGACACAATCGACAGCGCTTCTCCCGAGTCATCTGAGCGCGACAATTTGACGATGAAAGCCCACTGGCCGGAGTACCTGCGCTGAGTTACCCTTACGGCTTATGTGTGTTTCCCACAAGGATTTAAGAAATGTCCGAGCCAGTCAAACTGCGCGCCCACAACCAGGCCCATTGCAAGGATTGCAGCCTGGCTCCGCTCTGCCTGCCACTTTCATTGAATCTGGAGGATATGGACGCGCTGGACGACATCGTTAAACGGGGCCGACCGTTGAAAAAAGGTGAATTCCTGTTTCGCCAGGGCGACACCTTCGATTCCGTCTATGCCGTGCGCTCGGGCGCCTTGAAAACCTTCAATCTGAGCGATGGCGGCGAAGAACAGCTCACCGGCTTCCACCTGCCCAGCGAGCTGGTGGGTCTGTCGGGCATGGACACCGAAACCCATCCGGTCTCGGCCCAGGCGCTGGAAACCACCTCGGTGTGCGAGATACCCTTCGATCGCTTGGACGAGCTGGCCTTGCAACTGCCGCAACTGCGTCGTCAGTTGATGCGGGTCATGAGCCGGGAAATCCGCGACGATCAGCAAATGATGCTGCTGCTCTCGAAGAAAACCGCCGACGAACGCATCGCCACGTTCCTGGTGAACCTCTCGGCACGTTTCCGCGCTCGCGGTTTTTCGGCCAACCAGTTCCGCCTGAGCATGTCGCGTAACGAAATCGGCAACTACCTGGGCCTGGCGGTGGAAACTGTGTCCCGGGTATTCACCCGTTTCCAACAGAACGAGTTGATCGCCGCCGAAGGCAAGGAGATCCATATTCTCGACCCGATCCAGCTCTGCGCCCTGGCGGGTGGCTCGATCGACGGCTGATGAGCATGCGCGCGGCCCAGGTTCGCCTTGCCGCGCTATACTCCGGCGTTTGCAGCCTGCCAGGACACCTAGACGATGGTCTTCGACTCCTTCGATATCAAATCCCTGATCCGCCCCGTGATCGATTTCCCCAAGCCGGGCGTGATCTTTCGCGACATTACCCCACTGTTCCAGTCCCCCACCGCGCTGCGGCTGGTGATGGACAGCTTCGCCCACCGTTATGTCGAGGCCGAGTTCACTCACATCGGCGCGATGGATGCACGAGGCTTCTTGATCGGCTCAATCCTGGCTTATCAGTTGAACAAGCCCCTGGTGCTGTTTCGCAAGCAAGGCAAGCTGCCGGCGGATGTGCTGGCCGAGGGTTACCAGACCGAATACGGCGAAGCCTTCCTTGAAGTTCACGCCGACAGCCTGTGCGAGGGTGATTCGGTGGTGATGTTCGATGACCTGATCGCCACCGGCGGCACGCTGATCGCCGCCGCCAACCTGATCCGCCGCATGGGCGCCAAGGTCCACGAGGCCGCGGCGATCATCGACCTGCCGGAGTTGCTTGGCTCGCAGCGCCTGGAAGACATGGGGATACCGACGTTCTGCCTGACGCAGTTTTCGTTGAGCGAAAGGTAACGCCCGTCAATAGCACACACACCCCATGTGGGAGCGAGCCTGCTCGCGATAGCGGTGTGTCAGCCAACATCGATGGTGACTGACACACCGCTATCGCGAGCAAGCTCGCTCCCACAGCGTTATTCGTGGCAGTTATAAAGCGATCGGTTTGCGCCCGGCAAACGAATGCGCCAGCGTCCCGCCGTCCACCAGCTCCAACTCGCCGCCCAGCGGCACGCCATGAGCGATGCGTGAGGCGATCAGGCCCTTGTTGTTGAGCAATTGCGCGATGTAGTGGGCGGTGGCTTCGCCTTCGACCGTCGGGTTGGTGGCGAGGATGACTTCGGTGAAAGTCCCGGCCTCTTCGATCCGCGCCATCAGTTGCGGAATGCCGATGGCTTCCGGCCCCAGGCCGTCGAGCGGAGACAAATGCCCCTTGAGCACGAAATAACGGCCGCGAAAACCGGTCTGCTCCACGGCGTACACATCCATGGGACCTTCCACAACGCATAGCAGGCTGTCGTCCCGACGCGGGTCGGCGCATTGCGGGCAGAGGTCGTCTTCAGTGAGGGTGCGGCATAAGCGGCAATGCCCTACCCCTTCCATGGCCTGGCTCAGGGCAAGAGCTAGACGCGAACCGCCGCTGCGATCACGCTCAAGCAATTGCAACGCCATTCGCTGGGCAGTTTTCTGACCCACACCCGGCAAAGTTCGCAGGGCGTCGATCAGTTGGCGAATCAAAGGGCTGAAGCTCATGGAGGAAATGTCCGACATAACAACGAGACGCGGTTTATACCCGCGCCTCCGATTAGCGTCAAATACTCAATCCTGCGCCACCCGCACCACCAGCTTGCCGAAGTTGCGCCCTTCCAGCAGGCCGATAAAGGCCTGTGGTGCATTCTCAAGGCCATCGACCACGTCTTCGCGGAACTTGACCTTGCCGTCACGCACCCAAGGCGCCATGGCGCTGATGAACTCCGGCTGACGGTCGCCGTAGTCATCGAACACGATAAAACCCTGGATCCTCACCCGCTTGGTCAACAAGGTGCGCTGCAATTGCGGCAAGCGATCCGGGCCGCTGGGGGCTTCATGCTCGTTGTAGGACGCGATCAGACCACAGAGGGGAATGCGCGCCTTGGCGTTGAGCAACGGCACTACGGCGTCGAACACCTTGCCACCGACGTTTTCGTAATAGATGTCGATGCCCTTGTCGCAAGCCCGGGCCAGTGCCTCGGCAAAGTCATCGCGCTTGTGATCGACACAGGCGTCGAACCCCAACTCGTCGACCACGTACTTGCATTTCTCGGGGCCGCCGGCCACACCGACCACCCGCAGGCCCTTGATCTTCGCCACCTGGCCGACCACCGAGCCGACTGCGCCCGAGGCCGCCGCGACCACCAGGGTTTCCCCGGCCTTGGGCTGACCGATCTCCATCAAGCCCATGTACGCGGTCATGCCCGGCATGCCCAGCACACCCAGCGCCATCGACGGGCTGGGCAGCCCGGACGGGATCGGAATGACATTGCGGCCATCGCTGACAGTGTGGCTCTGCCACCCTGTAGCGCCCACCACCAGATCCCCCTCCTGAAACTTCGGATGCATCGAACGTTCGACCCGGCTGACAGCACCACCGGTCATCACCTCATCGATTTCCACCGGCGCGGCATAGGAAGGTGCATCACTCATACGCCCACGCATGTAAGGGTCCAATGAGAGAAACAGCGTCTTGAGCAGGATCTGCCCCTCCTGCAGCTCCGGCAACGTCACCTGCTCCAGACGGAAGTTGTCCGGGGTGGGAGCACCTGTGGGGCGGGAGGCGAGGACGATGCGCTGGTGGGTGGTCGATGCTTGTGACATGGAAGCGTCTCCTTGATCGTTGAGTGGGACCTATAGGAAGCAGACCATTGCCGACGGGGCGGCGTTCGATGTTTGTTCAGTGGGTACTGGTGGGAGCAAGTAAAGTTTCTAGCGCACTCGCCTTGTGACACAAACAAAAATGCCAGGCGCGATGCCTGGCATTTTATGTAGCCCATCCCGATCGGGATGGCGAGTCAGAACGGCAGTTTCATGCCCGGCGGCAGTTGCATGCCAGCGGTCATGCCGGACATTTTGTCCTGGCTGTTGGCTTCGATCTTGCGCACTGCGTCATTGACGGCGGCGGCGAACAGGGCTTCGAGCATTTCCTTGTCGTCTTCGCTCAGGCCTTCGACCACGCTCGGGTCGATGCTCACGCGCTTGATGTCGTGGCGACCGGTCATGACCACGGTCACCATGTCGCCGCCGGACTTGCCGGTGACTTCGGCGTTGGCCAGTTCTTCCTGCATCTTGGCCATTTTTTCCTGCATCTGCTGCGCCTGCTTCATCAGGCCGGCCATGCCACCTTTCATCATGGGAATCACCTCGAAAGTACTTGGATAAACACCGCGCCCGGCCCGTTCGGCCTGACGCTTTCAGTTATGAGCCCTGGGTCACCGGGGCCTCGACAGGTTCGATAGTATCGTGACGGACCACGGCACCGAACTGTTGCATCATTTGCTGGATGAACGGATCACCGTGGATCGACTCCTCGGCTTCGCGCTGACGGTCGGCACGGCGGCGGGACGCAGCCTGGGCCGGCGTCTCCTGCTCAGGCTTGATCAGCTCGATGCTCAGCGTCAGCGTGCGCTGGTGATACTGGTTCAGTGCATCGTTGAGACGGCGCTGCTGCGTGGCGTTGAACAGCGCGCTGTGGGCCGGGTCCAGGTGCAGCAGCCAGTGGTCGCCCTCCACGGAGATCAGCGTGCAGTTGGCGGCAATGCTGCCGGTCATGCCGGTAATCGGCAGTTTCGGGAACAGCTCCAGCCATTGCAGGGCCAGCCCGGTAGCCGGCATCGCCGCCGGTTCAGGCTCGGGCTCCGGGGCCGGCTCGGCGGCGTGCTCGCTGGCCAGTTCATCCAGATAGCTGTAGGCCGAATCCATGTCCGGCTCGATGTAATCCTCGTCCAGTGGCGGCTCATCATCCAGGTCCATGCCTGGCGTGGCGACATCAACGTCCGCCACCGTGGGCTCAGGCACCGGTGCAGCCACCCACTCGGGCGCGTCGGGTACCACGCTGTCGGGCGTGGGCATAGGCATCGGTGGCAACTCGGGTTGCTCGGCGACGGTTTCCAGCACCGGTTCCACGGCAGGCTGCTGGACGACCTGAGCCTCGACCGGGTCGTTCCAGGGCAGGTCGACCACTTCTTCAGCGACCGGCTGCGGCAACGCCTCGACGACAGGCTCGGGCTCAGGCGCCGCGACGACAGGCACCGGGGCCGGTTGCTCAACCGCTGCCGGGGCAGAGGCCACTGCCGGCGCAACGACGGGCGCGGCAGCCACTGGCTTGGCGGAATCAGCTGTGGCCTGGCTGATCCCCACTGGCTTTAGCGGTTGCCTCGGGGCGTTGTCCGTGTCGGCTGGCCGGAACGCGAGCATCCGCAGCAGCACCATTTCGAAACCACCGCGCGGATCCGGCGCCAGGGGTAGGTCGCGCCGACCGATCAGCCCCATCTGGTAGTAGAACTGCACGTCTTCGGCCGGCAGCGCCTGAGCCAATGCCAGCACCCGATCGCGGTCGCCATGACCGTTGTCGACCCCCTCAGGCAAGGCCTGGGCGATGGCGACACGGTGCAACACGTTGAGAATCTCCGAAAGCACGCCATTCCAGTCCGGCCCCTGCTCGGCCAGGTGACGCACCGCTTCGAGCAACGCCTTGGCGTCACCGTCGATGAGCGCATGCAACACGTCGTAGACCTGGCCGTGGTCGAGGGTGCCAAGCATGGCCCGCACATCGGCGGCCATGACCTTGCCTTCACCAAAGGCAATGGCCTGGTCGGTCAGGCTCATGGCGTCACGCATCGAACCATCGGCAGCGCGGCCCAGCAGCCACAGCGCATCGTCTTCGAACGGTACGTTCTCGACACCCAACACGTGGGTCAGATGCTCGACCACCCGCTCCGGGGTCATGTTCTTGAGGGAGAACTGCAGGCAGCGGGACAAAATCGTTGCAGGAAGCTTCTGCGGGTCGGTGGTCGCCAGGATGAACTTGACGTAGGGCGGCGGCTCCTCAAGGGTCTTGAGCAGCGCATTGAAGGAATGGCTGGAAAGCATGTGCACTTCGTCGATCAGGTAGACCTTGAAGCGCCCACGGCTTGGCGCGTACTGCACGTTGTCGAGCAGTTCACGGGTGTCTTCGACCTTGGTGCGGCTGGCGGCGTCGATCTCGATCAGGTCGACGAAACGGCCTTCGTCGATTTCCCGGCATACCGAGCACTCGCCACACGGCGTCGAGGTAATACCGGTCTCACAGTTCAGGCACTTGGCGATGATCCGCGCGATGGTCGTCTTGCCGACGCCGCGCGTGCCGGTGAACAGGTAGGCGTGATGCAGCCGCTGGCTGTCCAAGGCATTGATCAGGGCCTTGAGCACATGGGTCTGGCCGACCATTTCGCGGAACGAGCGCGGACGCCATTTACGTGCAAGAACCTGATAACTCATCGAAAACCATCGCCACTGGAAAGCAGAAGCGGCTAATGCTAGCGGAGCAGGGGCGAAATTGCATCCGGTGTGCTCGTCTAATCTGTCTAAGCTTGGGTCAGGGGCCTGGTTGCCGACAGGATTTTGCACCATCAGGAGAGTTTATGCGTTCGGCCATGGGGGCTTTGCTGTTATTGGGTTCAGGGTGTTTTGCTGGCGAAATTCCGTTGCGTTTCGCCATTACCGATAGCTGGGCCATGCCCATGGTGCAGACTGAAGAAGGTCGCCCGATCCAGGGTATCATCCCCGAGGTAATGACCCGCCTGGCGGCCCAGGTGGGGATGCCGGCGCAGTTTCATGTGCTGGCCCGCGCCCGGCTGGACAATGCCATGAACCACGGCGAAGTCGACGTACGGTGTTATGTCACCCCCGAGTGGGTAAAGGATACGGGTGGCAATTACCTGTGGAGCGTCCCGCTGTTTTTCCAGCGCGACGTGCTGGTGGGCACGGCCAGCGCCCCCAAGGTGGTGACGCCCGCCACCCTGCCCCACCAGCCGGTCGGGACCGTCCTCAGCTATACCTACCCGACCTTGCAGCCGTTATTCGACGGCGGGCATCTGCGACGTGACGATGCACGCAGCCAGGAACAAGTCCTGGCCAAGCTTCTGGCCGGGCGCTATCGCTACGCGGTGAGCAATCAATGGGCGCTGGACTGGTTCAATCAACGACATCCCCCAGACCGGCAACTGCGTGCCGTGGCGGTTCTCCAGGAGCGCGTGCTGGGCTGTTATGTGCGCGATGATCAAAACATTCCGGCCCAACGCATTTTGCGCACCTTATTGAAGATGAAAACGTCGGGGGAAATCGACGCGATCATCCAGTCCTACACCGGACATAAAGAGTCGCCGCAAGCCGGATCCGATTCGCCCTCAACGTCCGACTGATGCTGCCATTGCGGCGGCGAAACAAATCCTTTCACCCAGCCAGGCACCTGGTCGGGTGGCATGGGCCGGGCGATGAAATAGCCTTGGGCCACTTCGCAGCCCAGGCGCAGCAGCAATTGACCATGCTCCAGGCTGTCCAGCCCCTCCGCCACCACCTGGCGCCCAAACGCCCTGGCCAAACCGATGACCGCTTCGGTCAGCGCCAGATCATCGCGGTCATTGAGTATGTCGCGGACAAAGGTCTTGTCGATCTTGATGGTCTGCGTGCGCAGGTGTTTGAGGTCATTGAGCGAACAGTATCCCGTGCCGAAACCGCCCAGGGAAAACCCCACGCCCAAGGCCTGGCACGCCTGGAGACAGGCGCTGACGTGGGCAAGGTTTTCCACCGCCAAGGATTCAACGATCTGCAGATCCAGCATGCGCGGCGACACCGCCGGGTGCCGTTGCAGCACCTGCCGCAACCGCTCGACGAAATCTGCCCGCTGGAAATGCCGCGCCGAGATATTGATGCTCACCGGCCAGACTTGCCCCGCGTGCTGCCATTGCTGCAACTGAATCAGCACCTGCTCCATGACCCACTCACCGATCTCGACGATCAGGTCGGTTTCCTCCACCAGCGGCAGGAACTCCCGGGGCGGTACCAGGCCCCGTTGGGGGTGTTTCCAGCGCAGCAGCGCCTCGAGCCCCACCACCGTGCCATGGCGCATGTTGACCTTGGGCTGAAAATGCAGGCGCAATTCGTTGCCGGCCATGGCCTGCCGCACCCGCTCGACGGTCTGGTAAGTGGCCCGCACTTCCTGGTCCCGGGACACGTCGAACAAATGAAAGCGATTGCGGCCGCTCTGCTTGGCCACGTACATCGCCTGGTCGGCGTGGCGCAACAAGGTATCGGCGTCTTCGTTGTCACCGGGAAACAGGGTGACGCCAATGCTGGCGAAAACCTTGATGGCCTTGCCATCAATGGCATACGGCATGGAGACGGCAATCAGCACCCGGTTCAACGCGGCATGCAATTCCTCAAGCCCGCATACATGGCGCAGTACCAGCACAAACTCATCGCCGGCCAACCGCGCCACCACATCCTCCCCGCGCACGATGCTGCGCAGACGCCGAGCGACCTCCACCAGCAACTGGTCACCACTGGCATGGCCGTGACCGTCGTTCACGGCCTTGAAGCCATCCAGGTCAAGCATGCACACCGCCAGGGGCAAGCTCTGCGCCCTGGAAAATTCCAGGGCCTGATCCAGCAGGTCGGACAGGTAGGTGCGGTTGGGCAACCCGGTCAACACGTCGTGACCGACCCGCCATTGCAGCGAATGCAACAACTGACGCTTCTCGCTGACATCAAAACGAATCGCCAGATAGCGCTCGATCTGACCGGTCGCATCGTCGATCACCGGCACCAGAGTGGTATCGACCCAATGCAGCGTACCGTCCTTGGCCCGGTTGCAGATCTCACCCTTCCAGACCTGCCCCAGGGCGATGGTGCGCCACATGGCGCTGAAGAACTCGTCCGGGTGCTGGCCGGAGTTGATCAGGCGATGGTTAGCCCCCAACAGCTCATCGCGCGGGTAGCCAAAAAGCTTACAGAACTGGTCGTTGACGTAGGTAATGCGCCCACTCAGATCGGTTTCAGAAAAAATCGCGGCGGCGTCAACGGCTCTGCGGTACTTCTTATCCATCGAAGCAGTCATCCATGAGTCAGGCTCATTTGTCGCGCGCGGTTGCACCGCCCCAGGACAGGCGAAAAATCAACTAGGCTCAAACACCTTGAGATACGCTGGAGCGCGGGCCGTGGCGGTGCTCCCTGAAGGCGCCAAGCGTCGCCTTGTGTACAACAAGAAAACGCAAGGCTCGCCTTTTTCGCACATCCAGGCTTCTGAAGCAGGTCACCAAATGCCCGTGCCAAAGGCCGATTCTACGAAACACATCACATTTTGCAAAGCAAGGTGATGGATCATGCGGTTGCCTAATGCAAAAATCTATCGTTAAGTTCTTGATTCTAAATGGGAATTAAGCGATGCAAATTTCGAGTTTGGGTCCGGCCATCAGACGCTATCGCAAAGTAGCGGGGCTTACTCAGGCTGAACTTGGCGAAAAAACCGGTTTTGACCCCAAAACCATCAGCCGCTTCGAAACCGGCACCTACACCCCGAGCATGGAAGCCTTGGTCTTGCTTGCCGACAAACTGGATGTGCAGCTCAAAGCATTTTTTGCCGACATGGACGATGAGGACGAACAGCGAGCGTACCTGTTTGGTGTCATACACAGAGCCACCGCGAAGGATCTGGGGAAGCTGATTGCGGCGGTAGACCAGGCACTGTCGAAGCCTTGAAGCAGACATGTAAAAAGAGGAGTCCGGGCTGTCGGTGTGCGACGGATCGGGTTCCTCTTTGGCTTTTTTGCTTGTTCGCTGTCCGGCTCTATTGAAAGGCTACTGTCACAAATTCCGAAGTGTATCCATCCGATCATGCAAGACACGAATCACCGCAATCCCATAAGCCGTGATCCGAAAGTAAATCATGTGTCGTTCGACACTACGTCGGCGATAACCAGTTCGAACATGGTCACAGGCTGGAGCTATCTTAGGCTGCTACGCCAGTTCAGAAAACGCCGCAATGATGGTATCAACGTATCGATTGGCCTGCGCCACGCCCCATCGTTGGGCGGTATAGGTCCAGACAATTTCAAGATCACGCTCGGCGGCAGGTGTAAGGCGGTATTCAGCCATGCGCTGTCAGCATTCTCTTCTTGAACGCATCGGGATCGAATGGTTGAGGTTTTCCACTGGATTCACCCTCTTTCAGGGCGGACCGGATAGCCTCAAGTTCAGCGCTACGCTCCTGCTCGCGCCGAATCAGATCGCGAATGTATTCGCTATCATTGGTGTAGTGACCCGCTTCGATCTGAGCCTTGATCCAGCCGTCTTGTTGGTCGGTGACGGTGATGGTTTTTCGAACGGTACCCATGATGAGCCTCCGGGAAAATGATCGACTCACGCAAAATTATCATACTATTGGTGCGATATCGAGAATGAGGACTGCAAGGGCCCGTACGCAAATCCTTTGCCCCCTCCAGTCAAAAAGCCCCACTGCGCAGCAACGCACTGGAGCTCTTTGCTTTCCATCAGGCAGCAGAAAATATCGACCGGTAATCGATCAACAAACAAAGTAGATAAGAAAATTCGACAAACCTTGCGAACGAAGGCCTGGGCGTTATGGAGGCAACCCCACCAGCCACACCCCGGCACACAATGTTCCCGCTGTGGCTGCTTCCTTCCGGATCTGACCAGGTTCACGGGTAATCGTTGCGGGGGGACCGATGGGGTCACCATAACGACGCCCGCCTGACGGCGAGCCGCGCCATTGTACCTATCTGACGAGAAGTTACAACCGTTCGCGCCGGATTAAAAAACTGAAGATGTTCAAGCACTTGCCTGTGAGAACAAAGCTTGCTCCCACAAGTCGGCGGTTACAGCAGCACCTCGTCAGCCCGGCCGCCCTCCTCCTGAATCACCAGATGGATGAAATGCAGCTTGGTGATCACCGCGGCGGGTACGACGAACGGGTAGAAATCCGGTTGGCCCATGCTGCGCGACAGTTCGTTGAGCATGCCGGCCAGTTCGATCCAGGCGTTGACGAACGAAAGAAAGGCCACGCCCCCCGTATGTTCAGGGTCGAACAAGGTCTCGGGCGGGAACGGCTGGTAGTCGAAATCCATTTCCCCGGCGCTCATGCCAAAACCCAGGGCCGTGTCCACCGCGTCCATCATATGCAGGTAATGCGCCCAGGTTTCCGCCCAGTCTTCCCAAGGATGCATGGTGGCGTAGGCGCTGACGTAGTGGGCTTGCCAGTCCAGCGGCGCGCCTTGCTGATAGTGACGCTCCAGGGCATCGCAATAGCTGGCCCGCTCGTCACCAAACTGCTCGCGAAATGCATCGAGCCAATGGCTGTTGGCGATCAACCGGTCCCAGTAGTAGTGCCCTACCTCATGACGAAAATGCCCGAGCAAAGTGCGATACGGCTCGCGCATCTGCTGGCGCACATGCTCGCGGTGGGCATCGTCGGCCTCTTTGATGTCAAGCGTGACCAACCCGCTGGCGTGGCCGGTGGTCGGAGGCGTGCCATCGAGGTCGACGCCGATGAAATCGAAGGCCAGCCCCTCACTTTCACTGACGGTTTTCGGGATGACAGGCAAACCGAGGGTGATCAATTGCGCCACCAGCCGCCGCTTGGCGGTTTCGACCTTGCACCAGCGTTCGGGGTTTTCCGGGATCGACAGGTCGGGAATGGTGCGATTCAAGCTGCAGGCGATGCACAAGGTGTCGTGCCCATTGGCCGGCAGCAGCCAATTGCAGGCCGCCGGCGTGTCGAGGTTGGCGCAACGGCGAAACAACCCGGCTTGTGGGTCGGCATCCAGGGTCCAGGTGCCAGGCTGCTCGCCGGGTTGCAGGGACGACAAACGGCTTTGCTCGGGCTGATAGCCCAACACCGCCTGGCAGGCCAGGCACTGGCTGTTGCGAAAAAACAGCGACTGGCCGCAGCGACACGGCCAGATCTTGCTGTTACGCGAGCGATCGCCCGTAAAGGGCGCGGCGATGCGTGAACTCAGTTGCTCGAAGAAGCGGTACATGGTGATCTCCGGGGGCCTGCAAGACTAGATCCCCTCCTGTGCGTGATCGTTCCCAGGAGCGTGCGAATCATCCGAAGATTGTGAGCAATGTGTAGGACGCTGCCGGGCCGGGCTACCCCGCCTTGCGCCATTGCCTACAACTGCGCCAGAATCCGCCGGCTTGTGCGCCTATGGGCCGGACTTTATCGTTTCCGGGTCGCTGACGAATCAGCGATCGGGTTTAGCGACCCGGATCATTCTAGGTGCATAAGCGGCCCATGCTTCGTTGCAGGTCTAACTGCAATGACGTTATGGCGGCTGTATGTGGGAGACCTTCGAGTCTGCCGGGTGCCTATGACCGGTTCGCTAACCTGCGTGCAGCCGCCACCATTTCTGTTTAGCGACAGGCCTTGGTGGCTCCATCCCATAGGAGCGTCACCATGTTCAAAGCAACCCCCAACCCACCGGACACCGATCCAACATCCCCGCACAAAACCGCCGCCGCTAAGAAACTCGACGAAGCCGCCGAGCGCGCCCTCGACTTCTACCTGAAGCCAAAACCGGAAACGCCGGAAGCCGATCCCGCACCCGCTCAGCTCTTCACCGTGATCAACGGCATCGACACCGAATGCCTGCTCGCCAACCTCAGTGAAACCCTGGCTTCAGCCGATGCCATGATCAGTGATCTGGCGTTCGAGCTGGAGGGTTCGCGGCGGCATGTTGCGCTGGGTATTCAGCAGTTGATCGAGCTGGGAGGGTTGCTGGTGAATCGGGCGCTGGATAACGTCGACCCGCGCTAGCCGACTCTCCACATAACCCTGTGGCGAGGGGATTTATCCCCGCTGGGCCGCGCAGCGGCCCCAATCCTGTCGACTCAATCAGCCAGACAGACCGAGATGGCAGATTTTAGGGCTGCTGCGCAGCCTAGCGGGGATAAATCCCCTCGCCACAATGGGTCCGAGTTTCCTGGCGACATGACTAAACCGTAATGCCGTGCTGACTCAAGAACGCCACAAACGCTTCTTCATTCAGCACCTTGAGCCCCAGCTCATTGGCCTTGGTCAGTTTCGACCCGGCCCCAGGCCCGGCGACGACGCAATGGGTTTTCGCCGACACGGAACCGGCCACCTTGGCCCCCAGGCTTTCCAGTTTGTCCTTGGCGACATCGCGGCTCATCAACTCCAGCGATCCGGTCAGCACCCAGGTGTGCCCGGCTTCGGGCAAACCTTCGACGACTTTTTTCTCGCTCTGCCAGTGCATGCCGAAGGCCTGCAGTTGCTTCTCGGCGGCTTCGGCTTGTTGGCGGTTGGCGGCGATGGCGAAGAACTCGCGCACGGCGTTGGCCTGTTTTTCCGGCAGGGCCTGGCGCATGTCCAGCCAGTCGGCGTTCATCACCGCTTCGAGCGAACCGAACTTGTCCGCCAGCTTCTGCGCCCCGCCCGGCCCGACCGAGGGAATGTTCAGCTTGTCCAGGAAACCGCCCAGGGTGGTGCTGGCGGAGAACTCGGCGCCCAGTTCGCCCTGGTCCTGGATATCCAGGCCATGGCGCAGCAAGCCCTCGATCACCTGGCGGTTGTGCGAGTCTTCGAAGAAGCTGTGGATCTCGTGGGCCACTTCCAGGCCGACGTCCGGCAAGTACGTGAGCACTTGCGGCAAGGCCGCTTGCACACGCTCCAGTGAGCCGAGGGAGCGGGCCAGGACCTTGGCGGTTTCCTCGCCCACGTCCGGGATGCCGAGGGCGTAGATGAAGCGCGCCAGGCTCGGCTTCTTGCTGTCGACGATGGCCGCCAACAGGTTCTTGCTCGACAGTTCGGCGAAGCCTTCCAGGTCGACCACTTGCTCGAAGGTCAGGGCATACAGATCGGCAGGCGAGCCCACCAGCCCTTCGTCCACCAACTGCTCGACACTCTTCTCGCCCAGGCCTTCGATGTCCATGGCCCGGCGCGACACGAAATGAATGATTGCCTGCTTGAGCTGCGCACCACAGGCCAGACGACCAACGCAGCGGTACACCGCGCCTTCGCTGATGGTTTCACGACCCTTGCTGCGCTTGACCAGCTGCGTACGCTCCACATGGGAGCCACACACCGGGCACTGTTGCGGGATTTCAACGGGACGGGCGTTTTCCGGGCGACGCTCGGTGACCACTTGCACCACTTGCGGGATCACGTCACCGGCGCGGCGGATAATCACCGTGTCGCCGATCATCAGGCCCAGGCGCGCCACTTCGTCCATGTTGTGCAGCGTGGCGTTGGCCACGGTCACACCGGCCACCTTGACCGGCTTGAGTCGCGCAACGGGTGTCACGGCGCCGGTGCGACCGACCTGGAACTCGACGTCCAACAGCTCGGTGAGTTCTTCAGAGGCCGGGAATTTATGGGCGATGGCCCAGCGCGGTTCCCGGGCGCGGAAACCCAGTTCGCGCTGGGAGGCGATGCTGTTGACCTTGAACACCACGCCGTCGATTTCGTATGGCAGCGCGTTACGCCGCTCGCCAATGTCACGGTAGTAGTCCAGGCACTCGTCGATGCCGTGGGCCAGTTTCAGTTCGCGACTGATGGGCAAGCCCCAGGCCTTGAGCTGCTTGAGATTGCCGATGTGGGTGTCGGCAATGTCCGCCGTCACCTGGCCGATGCCGTAACAGCAGAATTCCAGCGGACGATTGGCGGTGATCTTCGAATCCAGCTGGCGCAGGCTGCCCGCGGCCGCGTTGCGCGGGTTGGCGAAGGTCTTGCCGCCCGCCTCCAGTTGCGTGGCGTTGAGACGCTCGAAGCCGGCCTTGGACATGTATACCTCGCCGCGCACTTCCAGCACCGGCGGCCAGCCACTGCCCTGCAACTTGAGGGGGATGTTGCGCACCGTGCGCACGTTAACGCTGATGTCTTCGCCGGTGGTGCCGTCGCCGCGCGTGGCGCCGCGCACCAGCAGGCCGTCCTGGTACAGCAGGCTGACCGCCAGGCCGTCGAGCTTCGGCTCACAGCTGTACTCCACCGCCGCGCCACCGCCCAGCAAGTCGCCCATGGGCAGGTCGAGGCCTTCGGTCACCCGGCGGTCGAATTCACGCATGGTGGTTTCGTCGAAGGCATTGCCCAGGCTGAGCATCGGGATTTCGTGGCGGACCTGGCTGAAGGCCGACAGTGCAACACTGCCGACACGCTGGGTCGGGGAGTCGCTGGTCACCAGCTCCGGATGCTGCTCTTCCAGGGCCTTGAGTTCATGGAACAGGCGGTCGTACTCGGCGTCCGGGATGCTCGGTTCGTCGAGGACGTGGTAGCGGTAGTTGTGCTGATCCAGCTCGGTACGCAGCTGTTGGATGCGGGTTTGGACGGCAGTCATGGATGTTCTCTCATAAAGCAAAAGAGCAGCCTAGGCTGCTCAATTTTCTCAAAACATGGGGGGTGCTTCGCACCCCAGCGGGAGCAAGCTCCCTCGCCACAGCAAGCTCCCTCGCCACAAAAGCTCTCCTGCCGCAAGAAGCTCTCTGGCCAGGGAGAGCCTGTGTCATCGTTCAGCGCTTCTGGGTCAGCGCCCGGCGTTCGAATTCGACGATGCGCTGGCGGTAGTGTTCGATGGTCTGGGCGGTCAGCACGCTGCGCTGGTCGTCCTTCAGCTCACCGTTGAGTTCCTGGGACAGCTTGCGCGCCGCGGCCACCATCACGTCAAAGGCCTGCTTGGGATGACGCGGGCCGGGCAGGCCGAGGAAGAAGCTCACCGCCGGGGTGCTGAAATGGTCGATGTCGTCCAGGTCGAACACGCCTGGCTTGACCGCGTTGGCCATGGAGAACAGCACCTCGCCGTTGCCGGCCATGCTTTCATGGCGGTGAAAAATGTCCATCTCGCCAAAACGCAGGCCGCTCTCCAGGATGTTCTGCAACAGCGCCGGGCCCTTGAAGCCGGCCGGGTCGCGGCAGATCACGCTGATCACCAGCACTTCCTCGGCCTGGGCCTGGTCCTTGTCGCCGCGCACGGGTTTGTTCTCGTCCGGGAAGTCGTCGTCGCGGCTGCTGAAGCTCGGGCCGCCGTCCAGGTCAAGATTGAGGTTCAGGTCGCCCTGGGACGGTTCGCTGTTGCGCTTGCCGCGCTTGGAACCCGTTTCCCGTGGCTCGCGCACTGGCGCGCTCATCGACGGCAGGTCATGCTCATCCAGTTGCGGCTCCTTATGGGTATCCAGCACCCGGGGCGGGCCCAACAGCTCGGCATTGCCATCGTCATCCGGCAGGTTCGACAGGCTGCGGTCGAGACGAAACTTGAGTTTCCCCTTGCCGCCGCGCATGCGGCGCCAGCCGTCGAAAAGAATACCGGCAATGACAATAATGCCGATGACGATCAGCCACTCGCGCAGACCGATTTCCATGTAATCCCGTGCCTCTATAAAAATGCTGAAAAATAAGGGGCTTAGCTATGTGCAAACCGCTTTAAAACGTGGCGCCAACTCTATGTTCTGAATGGCGTTTTGCCCACGCATACGAAAAATTGACATTAAACTAGCACGACCAAAGATAACTTTACACCGTCTGTCGCGTAGGCTTGCGCCATTCTGTGAATTGAACGACAAGCCCAAGGCTCAAAAAAATCCTACAGCATCCTAAATAGATGCCCTACAAGCAGTGTTTCACGCGTCCACCATCGCCATCGCCTCCTCCACATCCACGGCCACCAGACGCGAGCAACCCGGCTCATGCATGGTCACGCCCATCAACTGGTCGGCCATTTCCATGGCGATCTTGTTGTGGGTGATGTAGATGAACTGCACAGTCTCAGACATCTCTTTTACCAGCCGCGCATAACGCCCCACGTTGGCGTCGTCCAGCGGCGCGTCCACCTCATCGAGCATGCAGAACGGCGCCGGGTTCAATTTGAAAATGGCAAAAACCAGGGCCAATGCCGTCAGCGCTTTTTCACCCCCGGAGAGCAAATGGATGGTGCTGTTCTTCTTGCCCGGGGGACGCGCCATGATGGTCACCCCTGTATCGAGTAAATCTTCGCCCGTCAGTTCCAAGTAAGCGCTGCCGCCACCGAAAACTTTCGGGAAAAGTGCCTGCAAACCGCCGTTGATCTGATCAAAGGTATCCTTGAAGCGATTACGGGTTTCCTTGTCGATCTTGCGGATGACGTTTTCCAGGGTCTGCAACGCTTCCACCAGATCGTCGTTCTGGGCATCCAGATAGCGCTTGCGCTCGGACTGCTGCTGGTACTCGTCGATGGCCGCCAGGTTGATAGCGCCCAGACGCTGAATGCGCGCGGCGATGCGTTCCAGCTCTTCTTCGGCGTCTTTCTCGTTGGCCCCGGCCACCAACGTGGCGAGCACGCCGTCGAGGTCGTAGCCGTCTTCCAGCAATTGGTCCTGCAAGGCTTTGCGGCGCACCGTCAGGGCCTGCCATTCCATGCGTTGCTGTTCCATCTGGCTGCGGATCAGCTGGGATTGCTGTTCGGCCTGGCTACGACGCTTTTCGGCGTCGCGCAGTTCGCGGTCGGCATCTTCCAGGGCAATTTGCGCAGTCTTGAGTTCTTCATCAACGCTCATGCGTTTGTCGAGCAACTCTTCGAGTTTGAGGCGCAACTCTTCCAGCGGCGCTTCGCCCTCCTCCAGGTTCAGGCTCAATTGCTCGCGTTTTTCGGTCAGGCGTTCGGACTGCATTTCCAGCCGCTCCAACGCCTGGCGCGTGGAATCGTACTGGGCCTTGAGCGAGCCCAGGCGCACCGCCAACTGATGGGCGTGATCCTTATGCTGGCGGGCATCCTGGCGCACCCGGTCGAGGCGTTCGCGCAGACTGTCGCGCTGAGCCAGCAGCAACTCGCGCTGCTCGGTGTCCACGGCCATGGCATCGAGGGCTTCCTGCAGTTGCAGGCGCGCTTCACCGATCTGCTCATGCTCCAGCGCCCGCTGCTCGCCCAGCTCGGCGATTTCTTCCTCAAGGCGCGTGCGGCGCAAGGCCAGTTGTTCAACCTTGGCCTTGCCGGCGGACAGCTGCGCTTTGAGTTCGCCTTGCTGGCGTGCTTCGTCCTGCAACAGCCGACGCAAGTGTTCGCGACCATTCTCCTGCTGGCGCTGTTGCGCCCGCAGATTCTGTAATTCGGTTTCCAGGGCTTCGACGCTCGCTTCGCGTTCTTCACGCTCGGCGCTCAGGCGCTGGATTTCCTGGCCTCGGGCAAGCATGCCGCTCTCGGCTTCGCTGGCCCGGCGCACCCGCAGGAAATGCCGACCGACCCAATAGCCGTCCCGGCTGATCAGGCTTTCCCCGGCCGCCAGTTGTCCGCGCAGGGCCAAGGCCTGTTCAAGGCTGTCCACCGGTTTCACCTGCCCCAACCAGGGAGACAGGTCGACCTGGGCCTCGACTTTATCCAGCAAGCTGCCCGGCATCCGCACGCCATCGCCAGCCGGGCTGAGCAGGCGCAGATCGCCCTGAGTGAAGCCCGACAGATCGAAGCCTGCGAAGTCATCCACCAGCACCGCTTGCAGATCGGCGCCCAGCACGGTTTCCACCGCCAGCTCCCAACCGGCATCGACCTTCAGGCCTTCGGCCAGTCGCGGACGCTCGGCCAAATGCTGGTCGCGCAGCCATTCGGCAGCGCCGGTGCCGGGGTCCAGCGCCGCTTGCTGCAAGGCCTCCAGCGAAGCCAGACGGCCATTGAGGCGCTGCAATTCGCCCTGGGCCTGCTGCTGATTCTGCAGAGCCAGTTGCAAGGCCTGGCGCAGTTGCTCGAGCCGTTCGACCTGGGCATCTTCGCTGGCTTGCAAGTCTTCAAGGGTGGCTTCGCTGGCAGCCAGTTGTTCGCTCAGATCGACAATCGCCGCGTCTTCAGGGTCCGCCGCGAGCAAGGCGCGCTCTTCGGCCAAACGGCGCTGACGCTCGGCCAGGCGTTCCATGCTGGCTTCCAGTTGCTGGATGCGCGACTGCTGGACTTCGGCCTGACGCCGCGGCTCGGCAGAGCTCAGGTTGAAACTGTCCCACTGCTCTTGCCAGCCATGCATGCTCAGCTCGGCTTCTTCCAGGGCGGCGGCAGCCTCTTCGGCGGCGGCGCTGGTGAGTTCCTGCTCGGGCGTGAGCCGGTCCAGTTCTTCGCCCAGGGTCAGCAGCAACGTGCGGTCGTGGCCCAGGTGGGATTCGGTTTCCAGGCGCGCGCGCTCGGCCTCTTTCAAATCATCCTGCAGCTGGCGCAGCCGTTGCTGACCGTGCTGGATGCTCTGCTCGACCCGGGCGATGTCGCCACCCACCGAATAGAAGCGCCCTTGCACCAGGTTGAAGCGTTCGGACAGGTCGTGGTGGCCGTCACGCAGGCGCTCGATGGCGGCGTCGGCATTGCGCTGCTCGGCCACCAGGGCTTCGAAGCTGACTTCCTGATTGCCAATGATCGCCTCGCGCTGGCCGACCTGCTCGTTCAGCGCCTGCCAGCGCAGGGCCGAAAGCTGGGCCTTGAGCTGACGTTCTTCGCCTTTGTATTCCTGATATTTCTTGGCGGCTTCGGCCTGGCGGTGCAAGCGCTCGAGCTGGCGTTCGAGTTCTTCGCGCAGGTCGGTCAGGCGGGCCAGGTTTTCGTGGGTGCGACGGATGCGGTTTTCGGTCTCGCGGCGCCGCTCCTTGTACTTGGAAATGCCGGCGGCTTCTTCGATGAAGTTGCGCAGGTCTTCGGGCTTGGCCTCGATCAGCTTGGAGATCATGCCCTGCTCGATGATCGAATAGCTGCGCGGGCCGAGGCCGGTGCCGAGGAAAATATCGGTGATATCGCGACGTCGGCACTTGGCGCCGTTGAGGAAATAACTGTTCTGGCTGTCGCGGGTCACTTTGCGGCGAATGGAGATTTCCGCGTAGGCCGCGTACTCGCCAATCAGGGTGCCGTCGGAATTGTCGAACACCAGCTCGATGCTCGCCTGGCTCACCGGTTTGCGACTGGTGGAGCCGTTGAAGATGACGTCGGTCATCGACTCGCCGCGCAGGTTCTTGGCCGAGCTCTCGCCCATCACCCAGCGTACGGCGTCGATGATGTTCGACTTGCCGCAACCGTTGGGCCCGACCACCGCCGCCATGTTACTGGGGAAGTTCACCGTGGTCGGGTCGACGAAGGATTTGAACCCCGCCAGTTTGATGCATTTGAGCCGCACGTTCAGGCCGCCGTCAGGGCAGAAACCACCAGATCGCAACTGCGCTGGGCATAAGCCGTCAGCACGATGCGGATCTGCGGCAAATCACGGGCCAGCACGGCGGTCAGCAAGCGCTGGAACAGGTCGAGGAATTCGCTCATCTCGGCCTTGCGCTGTTCCAGGGCCAGGAAGTAGGCGCGGCTCATGGCCGGTTGCAGGTTCTCGACGGTTTCCTGCAAGTACGGGTTGTTGGCAAAGGGATACGCGGCGCGCATCACGCTGAAACTTTCATCGACGAAGGTGCGGATGTCCTGGCGCGCGAAGGCGTCCTGAAGACGCTGCTGGATCTCGATGAACGGCGCCATGTCGGCCTGTTCCTGCCAGCCATGAGCCACGGCATTGCCCAGCAGGATGTACAGCTCGCTCATCAGCGCACAGAGGCTGCGCACCTTGTGTTCGCTCAATTCGGTGACGTGTGCACCACGGCGCGGCAGGATCGCGATCAGATGCCGGCGCTCCAGTATCAGCAAAGCCTCACGGACCGAACCGCGACTCACGTTGAGCGCCAGCGTGACCTTCTGCTCCTGGATGCGCTCGCCCGGCTTCATTTCACCACGAATGATGCGCTCGGCCAGGTGATGGGCGATTTGCTCGGCGAGGCTGTCCGGGGCCTTGAACGTCATGGTTGTCCTTCAAACTCTTCGATTTGCACAAGCGGCGCAGTGTAGCGCACTCAATACGTCATGGCGCAGGGCCTGCAGCGGGTTTTTGGCACGATCCAAGCAAAAAAGTTTGAGCCCTCATCCTGAAACAGAATCTGTGAAAGAACCTGTGGGAGCCGAGCTTGCTCGCGATAGCGGTCTGTCAGCATGCATCCATACTGAATGTACCGCCGTCATCGCGAGCAAGCTCGGCTCCCACAGGGTTCTACAGTGTCTATAGACCGTTGTTCATCGACAAAGCGGATTTTCTTGACCTTTAAGTCAGAAAATCGTTGACCGCAAAGTCAGACCTGCTAAATTCAGCCCAAGTCGATACAACAATAATGAGTCTGCGAGGCCTTCCGTGATCCAGTTTTTACTCAACCAGGAACTCCGTAGCGAGCACGCCCTGGACCCGAACCTGACCGTGCTCAACTATTTGCGCGAACACCTCGGCAAATCCGGCACCAAAGAAGGCTGCGCCAGCGGCGACTGTGGTGCGTGCACCGTGGTGGTGGGCGAGTTGCAGACCGACGAGGACGGCCGTGAACGCATTCGTTATCGCAGCCTCAATTCGTGCCTGACCTTCGTCTCGTCCCTGCACGGCAAGCAGTTGATCAGCGTCGAAGACCTCAAGCACCAGGGCCAGTTGCACAGCGTCCAACAGGCGATGGTCGATTGCCACGGTTCGCAATGCGGCTTCTGCACACCGGGCTTCGTGATGTCCCTGTTCGCCCTGCAAAAGAACAGCGAACAGCCCGACGCCCATAAGGCCCACGAAGCCTTGGCCGGCAATCTGTGCCGCTGCACCGGCTACCGGCCGATTCTGGCGGCCGCCGAGCAGGTCTGCTGCGCCAGGCAAGCGGACCAGTTCGACGCCCGCGAAGCCGAGACCATCGCTCGCCTCAAAGCCATCGCACCGACTGACACGGGTGAACTCAACAGCGGCGACAAACGCTGCCTGGTGCCGTTGACCGTGGCCGACCTGGCCGACCTTTACGACGCTTATCCCCAGGCGCGCCTGCTGGCCGGCGGCACGGACCTAGCCCTGGAAGTCACCCAGTTCCATCGCACCCTGCCGGTGATGATCTACGTGGGCAACGTCGCTGAGCTCAAGCGTATCGAGCGTTTCGCCGATCGCCTGGAGATCGGCGCCGCCACCGCACTCTCCGACTGCTACGAAGCCTTGCAGGCTGAATACCCGGACTTCGGCGAACTGCTGCAGCGCTTCGCTTCGTTGCAGATCCGCAACCAGGGCACCTTGGGCGGCAACATCGGCAACGCCTCGCCGATTGGCGACTCGCCGCCCTTGCTGATCGCCCTCGGCGCGCAGATCGTCTTGTGCAAGGGCCAGACCCGTCGCACCCTGGCGCTGGAAGACTATTTCATCGATTACCGGGTGACCGCCCGCCAGGAAAGCGAATTCATCGAGAAGATCATCGTGCCCCGGGCCAGCGCCGAGCAGGCGTTCCGCGCCTATAAGGTCTCCAAGCGCCTGGACGATGACATTTCCGCCGTATGCGCGGCGTTCAACCTGCGTATCGAGCATGGCGTGGTCCAGGACGCTCGGGTGGCCTTCGGCGGCATGGCCGCGACGCCCAAGCGCGCCAAGCATTGTGAAGCCGCGTTGATCGGTGCCGCGTGGAACGACAGCACCGTCGAACGTGCCTGCGCCGCACTGGCCGAGGACTTCACACCGTTGTCGGACTTCCGCGCCAGCAAGGAATACCGCCTGCTCAGCGCCCGCAACCTGCTGCGCAAATACTTCATCGAACTGCAAACGCCGCACATCGAGACTCGGGTGACCGCTTATGTCTAACCATCACGCCGTAGAGAAGACTCAAGCCGAGCTGGCCGAACTGTTCGCCCGCGACCTGACCACCGGCGTGGGCCGCAGCGTCAAGCATGACAGCGCCGCCAAGCATGTATCCGGCGAAGCCCAGTACATCGACGATCGCCTGGAATTTCCGAACCAGTTGCACGTTTACGCCCGGCTGTCGGACCGCGCCCACGCCCGGATATTGCGCATCGATACCGCGCCTTGCTACGCCTTCGAAGGCGTGCGCATCGCCATCACCCATGCAGACGTGCCGGGTCTCAAGGACATCGGCCCGCTGCTGCCCGGTGACCCGTTATTGGCCATCGATGACGTGCAGTTCGTCGGCCAACCGGTGCTGGCCGTCGCCGCCAGGGACCTGGAAACCGCGCGCAAGGCAGCCATGGCGGCCATCATCGAATACGAAGATCTGGAACCGGTGCTGGACGTGGTCGAGGCCCTGCGCAAGCGGCATTTCGTGCTGGATAGCCACACCCACCAGCGCGGAGATTCGGCGGCGGCACTGGCCAGCGCCGAGCACCGTATCCAGGGCTCGCTGCACATTGGCGGCCAGGAACACTTTTACCTGGAAACCCAGATTTCCTCGGTGATGCCCACCGAAGACGGCGGCATGATCGTCTACTGCTCCACGCAGAACCCCACCGAAGTGCAGAAACTGGTGGCCGAAGTGCTGGACGTTTCGATGAACAAAGTCGTGGTGGACATGCGCCGCATGGGCGGCGGCTTTGGTGGCAAGGAAACCCAGGCCGCCAGCCCGGCGTGCCTGTGCGCGGTCATCGCCCACCTCACCGGCCAACCGACCAAGATGCGCCTGCCCCGGGTCGAAGACATGCTGATGACCGGCAAACGCCACCCTTTCTACATCGAATACGACGTCGGCTTCGACAGCACCGGGCGCCTGCACGGTATTGCCCTGGAGCTGGCCGGCAACTGCGGTTGCTCGCCGGACCTGTCGGCCTCGATTGTCGACCGGGCGATGTTCCATGCCGACAACGCCTATTACCTGGGCGATGCAACCATCAACGGCCATCGCTGCAAGACCAATACCGCGTCGAACACCGCTTACCGTGGCTTCGGCGGGCCGCAAGGCATGGTCGCCATCGAAGAGGTGATGGACGCCATCGCCCGGCATCTGGGGCTGGATCCGCTGGCGGTGCGCAAGGCCAACTACTACGGCAAGACCGAGCGTAACGTCACCCACTATTACCAGACCGTCGAGCACAACATGCTCGAGGAGATGACCGCCGAACTCGAGCAAAGCAGCCAGTATGCCGAGCGCCGCGAAGCGATCCGCCGCTACAACGCTAATAGCCCGATCCTGAAAAAAGGCCTGGCGCTGACCCCGGTGAAATTTGGTATTTCGTTCACCGCCAGCTTTCTCAACCAGGCCGGGGCGCTGATTCATGTCTATACCGACGGCAGCATCCACCTGAACCATGGCGGCACGGAAATGGGCCAGGGCTTGAACACCAAAGTCGCGCAAGTGGTGGCCGAAGTGTTCCAGGTGGAAATGGACCGGGTGCAGATCACCGCGACCAACACCGACAAGGTGCCGAACACCTCGCCCACCGCTGCCTCCAGCGGTGCCGACCTCAATGGCAAGGCTGCGCAGAATGCCGCCGAAACCATCAAGCAGCGCCTGGTGGAGTTCGCCGCGCGGCAGTACAAGGTCAGCGAAGAAGACGTGGCGTTCCACAACGGCCATGTGCGGGTGCGCGATCACATCCTGACGTTCGAGGCGCTGGTGCAGCAGGCGTATTTCGCCCAGGTCTCGCTGTCGAGCACCGGTTTCTACAAGACCCCGAAAATCTATTACGACCGCAGCCAGGCCCGGGGCCGGCCGTTCTACTACTACGCCTATGGCGCGGCGTGCGCCGAGGTGATCGTCGACACCCTGACCGGCGAATACAAGATGCTGCGCACCGACATCCTCCACGACGTCGGCGCCTCGCTGAACCCGGCCATCGACATCGGCCAGGTCGAGGGCGGTTTCATCCAGGGCATGGGCTGGCTGACCATGGAAGAGCTGGTATGGAACGACAAAGGCAAGCTACAGACCTGCGGCCCGGCCAGCTACAAGATTCCGGCGGTGGCCGACATGCCGCTGGATCTGCGGGTCAAGCTGGTGGAAAACCGCAAGAACCCGGAAGACACGGTGTTCCATTCCAAAGCCGTGGGCGAACCGCCGTTCATGCTCGGCATCGCCGCGTGGTGCGCCATCAAGGATGCCGTGGCGAGCCTGGGGAATTACCAGCACCAGCCGAAAATCGATGCACCGGCGACCCCGGAGCGGGTGTTGTGGGGGTGTGAGCAGATGCGTGGGTTGCGGGTGGCGAAGGTTGGGGAAGCTGAAACCGAGTTGGCTTCGCTCTAAGACCGCGGCGCGGCCAATCGCGAGCAAGCTCGCTCCCACAGGGGATTTGTGAACACCGACCCAATGTGGGAGCGAGCTTGCTCGCGATGAGGCCGGAACAGACAACAGAGATGTCGAGGTGAATATGTACAACTGGATCAGCGCCCTCGCCGACCTGCAAGATCGCGGTGAACCCTGCGTGCTGGTGACGATCATCGAAGAACTCGGCTCGACCCCGCGCAATGCCGGTTCGAAGATGGTGATCAGCGCCAGCCAGACGTTCGACACCATCGGTGGCGGCCACCTGGAATACAAAGCCATAGCGCTCGCCCGGCAGATGCTCGCCAGCGGCCAGCAAAGCACCCATCTGGAGCGCTTCAGCCTCGGTGCCAGCCTGGGCCAGTGCTGCGGCGGCGTCACCGTGCTGCTGTTCGAACCCATGGGCCAGGTCCAGGCGCAGATCGCCGTATTCGGCGCCGGCCACGTCGGCCGCGCCCTGGTGCCGCTGCTGGCGAGCCTGCCCTGCAAGGTACTCTGGATCGACTCCCGGGAAGCGGAGTTTCCTGAACACTTGCCCCACGGCGTGCGCAAGATCGTCAGCGAAGAGCCGCTGGATGAAATCGACGAACTGCCCGCCGGCAGCTACTGCATCGTCATGACCCACAACCATCAGCTCGACCTGGAACTGAGCGCCGCGATCCTCAAGCGCAACGACTTCGCTTACTTCGGCCTGATCGGTTCGAAAACCAAACGGGTCAAGTTCGAACATCGCCTGCGCGATCGCGGCTTCGACAGCAGCGCCTTGCAGCGCATGCGCTGCCCGATGGGCATTGGCGACGTCAAAGGCAAGTTGCCTGTGGAAATCGCCATCTCCATCGCCGGTGAAATCATCGCCACCTATAACGCGGATTTCGGCCAGCACACCACGCGCGCCGAACCGATTGCCAAGCTGCTGCCGGCCTCGCGCCGCAGCCAGGCGAACCGTTGAACAATCGTTGAGAATTCCCATGCCCCTGACACGTAAAGCCTACCGCGCCGCCCTGCTCCACAGCCTTGCCGACCCCGCCGAAGTCGGCATTGAAGCGTCCTATGAATATTTTGAAGACGGCCTGCTGGTGGTGGAAAACGGCCAGATCAGCGCCATCGGCCACGCCAGCGAGTTGCTGCCGACCCTGGCGGCCGACATTGAGATCACTCATTACCAGGACGCGCTGATCACGCCCGGCTTCATCGACACCCACATCCACCTGCCGCAGACCGGCATGGTCGGGGCTTACGGCGAGCAATTGCTGGACTGGCTCAACACCTATACCTTCCCTTGCGAAAGTCAGTTCGCCGACAAGGCCCATGCCGACGCCGTCGCCGATATTTTCGTCAAGGAACTGCTGCGCAACGGCACCACCACCGCGCTGGTGTTCGGCAGTGTGCACCCGCAATCGGTGAACGCGTTTTTCGAGGTGGCCGAGAAACTCGACCTGCGGATGATCGCCGGCAAAGTGATGATGGATCGCAACGCCCCGGACTACCTGACCGACACCGCCGAATCCAGCTACACCCAAAGCAAAGCGCTGATCGAGCGCTGGCATGGCAAGGGCCGCCTGCATTACGCCGTGACCCCGCGTTTTGCGCCGACCAGCACGCCGGAGCAACTGGCCCTGGCGGGTCAGTTGCTGGGGGAATATCCCGACCTGTACATGCAGACTCACATCAGTGAGAACCTGCAGGAAGTGCAATGGGTCAAGGAACTGTTCCCCGAGCGCAAAGGTTATCTGGACGTCTACGACCACTACCAACTGCTCGGCGAACGCTCGGTGTTCGCCCACGGCGTGCACCTGTGTGACGACGAATGCGCGCGCCTGGCCGAGACCGGTTCGGCCATCGCGTTCTGCCCGACCTCGAACTTTTTCCTCGGCAGCGGCCTGTTCAACCTGCCAATGGCCGAGAAGCACAAAGTGAACGTGGGGTTGGGTACGGATGTGGGGGGCGGCACCAGTTTTTCGCTGCTGCAAACCCTGAACGAAGCCTACAAGGTGATGCAGTTGCAGGGCGCCCGCCTGAGCCCGTTCAAGTCGCTGTACCTGGCCACGCTTGGCGGCGCCCGGGCCTTGCGCCTGGAAGACCGGATCGGGACTTTACAGCCGGGCAGCGATGCGGACTTTCTGGTGTTGGACTACAACGCCACGCCGCTGTTGAGCTATCGCCTCAAGCAGGCCCGGGACATTGCCGAGAAGTTGTTTGTGTTGATGACATTAGGGGATGACCGGACAGTGGCGCAGACCTTTGCGGCTGGCCGGTTGGTGCACCAGCGCTAGATATTTGTCGCCTGCCAGATCGCCTTCGCGAGCAAGCTCGCTCCCACATTGAAATGCATTCCAAATGTGGGAGCGAGCTTGCTCGCGAAGGGCGCGACTCGGTATGACTGATTCAACTCATCAAAGCTTGGCCGTCGACCGCCCTGGCTTCTTGCTCTGCAACAAATGCGAAAACACCGCATGCAAATCATCCGACGCGCTTTCTTCGTCGAGGTTGAGCTTGCTGTCGATGTGGTCCATGTGGTGCATCATCAGGTCCACCGCCAGGGTGGCGTCGCGGGCCTCGATGGCGTCGATCAATTGAGTGTGTTCGTCGTAGGAACAGTGGGAGCGGTTGCCGCTTTCATACTGGGCGATGATCAGCGAGGTCTGCGACACCAGGCTGCGCTGGAAGCTGATCAGCGGGGCATTCTTCGCCGCCTCGGCCAGCTTGAGGTGGAACTCGCCTGACAGGCGGATGCCGGCGCCACGGTCACCACGGGAAAAACTGTCGCGCTCGTCGCTGACCATCTGCCGCAGTTCGGCAAGCTGCTCGGCGGTGGCGTGCTGCACGGCCAGTTCGGTGATGGCCCGCTCCACCAGACGCCGGGCCATGAATACCTGGCGGGCCTCTTCAACACTCGGGCTGGCCACCACGGCGCCGCGATTGGGCCGCAACAGCACCACACCTTCATGGGCCAAGCGCGACAACGCGCGGCGAATGATGGTGCGACTGACCCCGAAAATCTCCCCCAACGCCTCTTCGCTCAACTTTGTACCGGGCGCCAGGCGCTGTTCGAGGATGGCCTCGAAAATATGCGCATAGACAATATCGTCCTGGGTTCCGCTGCGGCCGGCTTTGCCTGCTCGCGGTTGTTTCTTGAGGGGCTGCAACTGTTCGTTCATGGGCACTCGAGTCGGAGAACTGCGGCGAATTGACCGTGACTGTAATACGCCTCAGCGGGTCGCTGACAAGTATCACGTAAATAATACGTCGATTGTACACAACCTCTGATGGCAACACGACTGTACGGCTGTTTACGGACGTGGCTGTATTGCAATTGGCAACGGAGTTGAGTTTAGGCTTAAACCCCGAATCTGTGGCCCCCGCCCTCCTGCAATTTACAACAAGGACCACCGCCCACCATGACCGAAGTCACGACCACGCCACTTCGTCCGTTGGCCGATACATCGCCATCGGCGATCGTCGCCGGTTTCATCGCCATGATGACCGGCTACACCAGTTCGCTGGTGTTGATGTTCCAGGCCGGACAGGCGGCAGGGCTGACCAGCGGGCAGATTTCTTCGTGGATCTGGGCGATTTCCATCGGCATGGCCGTGTGCTCCATTGGCCTGTCGTTGCGGTATCGCACACCGATCACCATCGCCTGGTCGACACCCGGCGCGGCGCTGCTGATCACCAGCCTGGGCGGGGTCAGTTATGGCGAGGCCATCGGCGCCTACATCACCTGCGCGGTGCTGGTAACGATCTGTGGCCTGACCGGCAGCTTCGAGCGCCTGGTCAAGCGCATTCCGGCCTCGCTGGCGGCGGCGTTGCTGGCGGGGATCCTGTTCAAGATCGGCAGCGAGATTTTCGTCGCCGCCCAGCATCGAACCGGTCTGGTGCTGGGGATGTTTTTCACCTACCTGATCGTCAAGCGCCTGTCGCCGCGCTACGCGGTGCTGGCGGCGTTACTGATCGGTACAGCTTTGTCAGGCTTGATGGGGCTGCTGGACTTCAGCGGCTTTGCCCTGGAAGTCGCCACACCGGTATGGACCACGCCGCATTTCTCCCTGGCGGCCACCATCAGCATCGGCATTCCATTGTTCGTGGTGGCGATGACTTCGCAAAACATGCCTGGCATCGCGGTGCTGCGGGCCGACGGTTACAACGTACCGGCCTCGCCGCTGATCACCAGCACCGGCATCGCCTCGCTGCTGCTAGCACCGTTCGGCTCCCACGGCATTAACCTGGCGGCCATCAGTGCGGCCATCTGCACTGGGCCCCACGCCCATGAGGATCGTAACAAACGCTATACGGCAGCAGTCTGGTGCGGGGTTTTCTATGGGCTTGCCGGGGTGTTCGGCGCGACACTGGCGGCGTTGTTCGCGGCGCTGCCCAAGGAGTTGGTACTGTCCATCGCGGCGCTGGCGCTGTTCGGCTCAATCATCAATGGCTTGAGCATCGCCATGAGCGAAGCCCGGGAACGGGAGGCAGCACTGATCACCTTCATGGTCACGGCATCGGGGTTGACGCTGTTTTCCATCGGCTCGGCGTTCTGGGGGATTGTGGCGGGGGTGTTGACCTTAGTGATCCTGAACTGGCGTAACGCCTGAAGGCATCGCGAGCAGGCTCGCTCCCACAGAAGGATCTGTGTCGTTCACAACAATCCTGTGGGAGCGAGCCTGCTCGCGATGGCAGCCTGAAGGGCAACACCTACCCAACCGACAGGCACAAAAAAACCGGCACCCAAACGGGCTGCCGGTTTCAGACCATCAAGCGACCGGATTGATCGGCTTTTCCGGGTACCAGACGTCCATCAGCGGGCTGACTTCAACGCTGGTCAGCTCAGGACGCGCCTTGAGCCAGGCTTCAACGGCCGCACGCTGCTCTTCGGATACCGAGCCACGCTTCTGCAGGCAAACCAGACCGTAGTCGTCGCCGCCAACATAGCCCAGGCCATTGGCTTCCATGGCTTCTTTCAGGAAAGCGTCGAGGAAAGCGTCAACGGCCTCATCGGCCAGATCTTCTTTGAAATCCAGGTTCAGTTCGAAACCCAGCTCTTGAAATTCATCCACGCACAGTTTTTTGCGCAGACGCTGGGAACGGTTAGTCGCCATTGGAACAATCCTCATAAGTAATAACGGCCGGCACTCTACCAGTTTGGTGCACTGTTTGCCCGCCTGATCGGGTGTGTGGGCCTACCGTCGGTAAAAAATAGCGCCCTGAAGGGCTCAGGCACGGCACAAGCCGTTGCACCTTGGGGCATAATGCCGACACTTTCATGACGTTGAGGGCGTTCATTTTCATGTCCTCGTTTTTTCCCCCCTCGCCCGTAGGGTTTTATTTCAAATGATCAGATCTTTGCGTCCACTGCTTTTGGCCAGCCTTCTTCTTCCCCTGGCCCTGCCCGCATCCACCAGCGCCGCCACTATCAACACGGCCCTGACGCCCAATGTGCAAAAGGCCCTCAAGAACAGCAAGCTGCAAAACAACGCCTTGTCCCTGGTGATGATCCCACTCAACGGCCCTGGCACCCCGACCCTGTACAACGCCGACGTCTCGGTAAACCCGGCCTCCACCATGAAGCTGGTGACCACCTATGCCGCCCTGGAGATGCTGGGGCCCAATCACCAGTGGAAAACCGAGTTCTACACCGACGGCACCCTCAGCGGCGGGATTCTCAACGGCAACCTGTACCTCAAGGGTGGCGGCGACCCCAAGCTGAACATGGAAAAACTCTGGCTGCTGATGCGCGACCTGCGGGCCAATGGCGTGCAACAGGTGACCGGGGACCTGGTGCTGGACCGTGGTTTCTTCATCAAACCGCAGTTGCCTGAATTCAACGACGACGGCAACGACAAGAACAAACCGTTCCTGGTCAAGCCCGACTCCTTGCTGGTCAACCTCAAGGCCCTGCGTTTTGTCGCCCGCAATGACGCCGGCCGGGTGCTGGTGTCGGTGGAGCCGCCGATTGCCAGCATTCGCATCGAAAACCAGGTCAAGGCACTCAACTCCAAGCAATGCACCGGTGGCGTGCGCTACAACCCGGTGCCCCAGGCAGACGGCAGCGTGACCGTGACCGTCGGCGGCCAGCTCGGTGACGGTTGCAGCTCCCAGACTTACCTGGCGCTGCTGGACCACCCCACCTACACCGCCGGAGCGGTGCGGGCGATCTGGAAGGAACTGGGCGGCAGCATTCAGGGCAAGGACCGCCTGGCGGCGACCCCGAGCAGCGCCAAGGTGCTGGCCCGGGCGTTCTCGCCGGACCTGGCGGAGATCATTCGCGACATCAACAAATACAGTAACAACACCATGGCCCAGCAATTATTCCTGAGCCTGGGCGCAGAGTTCCGCAACGAAGCCGACGGTGACGACGCCAAAGCGGCACAGCGGGTGGTACGCCAGTGGCTGGCCAGGAAAGGCATCACCGCGCCGCACCTGGTCATGGAAAACGGCTCCGGCCTGTCCCGCGCCGAAAGGGTGAGTGCCCGGGAAATGGCGGCAATGCTGCAAGCCGCGTGGCGCAGCCCGTACTCCGCCGAATTCATCAGTTCGATGCCCATCGCCGGCACCGACGGCACCATGCGCAAACGTCTCAAGACCACCGCCATGGCCGGCGAAGCGCACGTCAAGACCGGCACCCTGAACACCGTTCGCGCCATCGCGGGCTACAGCCGTGACATCAACGGCAACACCTGGGCCGTCGTGGCGATTCTCAACGATCCGCGGCCATGGGGCGCTTCGTCGGTGCTGGACCAGGTACTGCTGGACCTGTACCGCCAGCCGAAACTGCCGCAGACGGCTTCGGTGCTCTAAACCCGTACCAAATTGAATGTGGGAGCGAGTCTGCTCGCGATGCGTCAGCCAGTGAACAGCGATGTTGTTGAATGGCACACCGTTATCGCGAGCAGGCTCGCTCCCACATCGATCACCGGCGCGAACGCCTACCCCAACTGCACCTCAACCCGATCCCGTCCGGCCTGCTTGGCCGCGTACACCCCCGAGTCGGCCCGCAGCAGCAGCGCATCCGCCCCCTCCCCCACGCGCCAGGTGGCGATACCGAAGCTGGCCGTGATGACGCCCACGTCCTCGATCGGCGCGCTGCGCAGCCCTTCCCACAACCCTGTGGCCAAGGCCTGGGCACTTTCGCCGTCGGTGTCCGGGCATAACACCACGAACTCTTCACCGCCCAGCCGACAGAACACGTCGGTACGTCGCAGCCGCTGGGTGATGCGCTGGCAAACCGCCTGCAACACCCGATCGCCCACTGCATGACCATGCTGATCGTTGATGCGCTTGAAGTGATCGATGTCGAGCATGATGACCGCCAACTCGCCGGTGCCCCGCTCCACCCGCGCCATCTCCGTGGTCAGGCGCTCCTGGAAATAGCGCCGGTTGCGAATACCTGTCAGGGCGTCGGTCACTGACAAGGCTCGCAGTTCTTCTTCCACCCGCTTGAGATCGGAAATGTCGGAAATATAACCGTGCCACAACACCCCGCCGCCTGGCAGCTCCTCAGGCGTGGCCTCGCCGCGCACCCAACGCAACCCCCGCTGCGGCAGCTGCAGGCGATACTCCTCGCGCCATGGGCTCAGGGTGTCGGCCGAAGTGCGGATCGATCTGCGCACGCGCGCACTGTCCAGCGGATGGATGCGCGAGAAAATCGATTCGGCGTTGCGCACCAGTGTCTCGGGCTCCAGCTCATAGATATCGCGAATGCCATCACTGGCATAAATCACGCTGAAACGCCCATTGAAATCCATCTTGAACTGGTAGATGCCCCCAGGGACGTGGGCACTGAGTTTTTTCAGCAACAGGTCCCGGGCGGCCAGGGCCTCATGAACGCGCTTGCGTTCGGTGATGTCGATGCAGATCGCCAGATGCCCGACCCACAGCCCCTGATCATCGAGCATCGGTGTCGCCAGCATGTTCACGGTCAGATGGCTGCCATCGCGGCGCACCAGAGTCCATTCCCGGGCCTGCTGGCCACCCTGTTCGCCGCCCTCGACCAACATTGCGTGGCACGTGGGAATCGGTTTGCCATAACGCGCAGCAAGTTGTACGGCCCGGGCCTGGAGCTCGCGCGGCAAGTGAAGGCTTTCGAGGGTCATGCAGTGCAGAACCTCGCCGCTGTCGTAGCCAAGCATCTGCTCGGCGCCCGCATTGAACGTGGTGATCACCCCGCGAAGATCCGTGGCGATGATCGCAACCTGGGTCGCGGCATTCAGCACACCACGCAACTGACCATGAGTGCCCCGCAGTTCCTGCTCACGCTCGCGCAGCTCTCGGGTCCGCAGCTCGACCAACTGCAGGGCCCGCTGTCGCTGGCTGACCAGCACATACAGCAGCGCACTGAGGAGCAGGCTGAGCAAGCCCCCCAATACCACCAGGCTGGCCACCGAGGAAGGGTTGGTGGACAGGAACATACGACTGGGCCGCAACTCTATCCGATAGTCACGATCGGCCAGGCGTAACAGGCGGGTCGCCGACAAGTCACTTTCGCCCGGTGGATCGAGTGACTCGAACAGCACTTCCTCCCGATCGTCCGTGGACAGGTCCATGACCCGCATCGAAAGGTTGTCCTGACCGGGCGCCGGCAGGCCATCACCCACCAGTTGGCGCATGCTGACGGCAGCCACGACGTAACCGAAAGGTTCCTTGGACCACGCCTTGGAGACCGGCGCGACCAGCAACACCCCGCGGGTGGCGGTGGCGGCCTCTCCCGCCAGGTCCAAAGGTTGCGATACCACTATGGTCTCCCGATGGCGAGCGCGCTCAAGGGTGGCACGGCGCAAGGGATGGGCGAGCAGGTCCAAGCCCCGTGGAGCCTTGAAGGAAGGTTGATTCTGGAGGTACAACACCGGCACGTATTCGTCCCGTTCGGCGGCCAGACGCAAGCCACCGGAGTCGTCGGGCTCACGGATGGAAAACGTATCGCCCCCCTCGGTGCGGGCTTGTTGTTCGAACGATGATCGTTCGTCGCGCAGCACCCGAGGCGCCCAGGCGAACGCCTGGGTGCGCCGCAGCAACGCTTCGGCATAGCCATGGAATTCCCTCTCGGAAACCCCGGCCGAGTTGGCAAAGAAACGCCTCAGGCTGTCGAGACGTTGCTCCTGGTCCTGAAAACGTTCCTCGATGCGGCTAAAGCGTTCATCGGCTTGCAGTTCAAAGCGCTGGCGCAATTGCTGGTCAAACAGATTGGCCATCGCCCAGGTCAGCAAACCGGTCAGGAACGCACCGGCCAGCAGCACCAGCGAAGCCACCAGCCAGGCCGACACATCTTCGCTGATAAAACCCAGGATTCTGGGGCGTACCTGATGCAATGCCATAAATACAACTCAGAAAGGGGCAGGCAGTAGGTACTGCCCTGTCCACAGGCTTAAGTTATAGCTATTAGCCATCACTTTGACCAGCACAAAAACGCCTGAAAGCCTTGAGTTTCAAGGCTTCCATGGATCCAATCGGCTATAGGTCAGCGGGCCATGATTTTCCAGGCACGGTGAATCTTGCCATTGCGGGCAAAATCCGGATCGATGGTCTTGGCGGTGATTTCCTCCACCGCGTAACGCTCCGCCAGATTGTCCTCGAGCTGGAACTTGCGGAAGTTGTTGGAGAAGTACAGCACACCACCCGGCGCCAGGCGGGCCATGGCCAGGTCCAGCAGTTGGACGTGGTCGCGCTGCACGTCAAACACCCCTTCCATGCGCTTGGAATTGGAGAATGTCGGCGGATCGATGAAGATCAGGTCGTATTCGTCACGACTGGCTTCAAGCCAAGCCATCACGTCGCCCTGCTCCAGGCGATTCTTATCCGAAAAACCATTGAGCGACAGGTTGCGCCGCGCCCAGTCCAGGTAGGTTTTCGACAGGTCGACACTGGTGGTGCTGCGCGCACCGCCCTTGGCAGCGTGGACACTGGCGGTCGCGGTGTAGCAGAACAGATTGAGGAAGCGCTTGCCGGCCGCCTCTTTCTGGATCCGCAGGCGCATCGGCCGGTGGTCGAGAAACAGCCCAGTGTCCAGGTAGTCGGTGAGGTTGACCAGCAGCTTCACGCCGCCTTCGTTGACCTCGGTGAACTTGCCTTGGGTGCTCTGGCGCTCGTACTGCTTGGTGCCGCTCTGCCGCTCGCGACGCTTGATCACCACTCGGCTCTTGTCGACGTTCAGTGCCTGGGGAATCGCCGCCAGGGCGTCGAACAGCCGGGCCGAGGCCTTTTCCGGGTCGATGGATTTTGGCGCGACGTATTCCTGGACGTGAACCCAATCGTGGTACAGGTCGATGGCCATGGAGTATTCCGGCATGTCGGCATCGTAGACCCGGTAGCAGTCCACGCCTTCACGCTTGGCCCATTTACTCAGCAGCTTGAGGTTTTTTTGCAGGCGATTGGCGAACATCTGCCCGCCTTCGCTCAAACGGGCCTGCTCGACCACAGGAGCCGGAGCCGGCTTGATCGGGTTACCGTTCTTGTTGTACTGGCGCTCTTGCGGTACTTCCGGCGCCTGATCGTACTCAGCCAGCTCACGCTCGGCCTGGCGCTGTTCCGGGGTACGACGCTCGCCGGTGACGAACTGATCGGGCAGGACCTTGATCAGCAGCAATTTGCACGGCAAGGCGCCGTTCCAGAACGAATACTGCTTGTGACTGCGAATGCCCATGCGCTTGCCCAGGTCCGGCGCGCCGGTGAACACTGCGGCCTCCCAGTTCAGGCAGGCCTGGCGCAGGCGCTCGCCGAGGTTCTGATAGAGATAGAGCAAGCTGGCTTCGTCGCCCAGACGCTCGCCGTACGGCGGGTTGCAGATCACCAGGCCTTTCTGGTTCTGGTCCGGGCGGGGTTCGAACGTGGCGACTTCCCCCTGATAAATCTTGATCCACTCGCTCAGGCCCGCCCGCTCAACGTTGTTGCGGCCCGGCTGGATCAGCCGTGGGTCGGCTTCGTAGCCGCGAATCCACAATGGTGGCTTGGCCAGGCCGGCAGCGGCACGCTCGGTGGCTTCTTCGTGGAGCTTCTTCCACAACGCCGGCACATGGCCGAGCCAGGCGGTAAAACCCCACTGCTGGCGACGCAGGTTCGGCGCCATGTCGGCGGCGATCATGCCGGCTTCCACCAGGAAGGTACCGACGCCGCACATCGGGTCAGCCAACGCCCCGCCTTCAGCGGCAATACGCGGCCAGCCGGCACGGATCAGGATGGCCGCGGCGAGGTTTTCTTTCAGGGGCGCGGCGCCTTGCTGCAGGCGATAGCCGCGCTGGTGCAGGCTGTGGCCAGAAAGGTCCAGGGAAAGGATCGCTTCGCCGCGGTCCAGGCGCAGGTGGATGCGCAGGTCCGGGTTGAGCTTGTCGATGGATGGCCGCTCGCCTGTCGGGGTACGCAGCTTGTCGACAATGGCGTCCTTGACCTTCAAGGCGCCGAAGTGGGTGTTGTCGATACCCGAGCCGTGGCCGCTGAACTCCACCGCCAGGGTGCCATCGGCGAGCATGTGGTCTTGCCAATCCACATCCAGCACGCCGTGGTACAAGTCTTCGGCATCCTTCATCGGGAAGCGCTTGAGCACCAGCAATACGCGGTTGGCCAGGCGCGACCACAGGCACAGGCGATAAGCCGTTTCCATGTCGGCCATGCCGCGCACGGCCGAGGTGTGCTCACGCGCCTCTTCAAGGCCAAGCCCGACGGCTTCCTCGATCAGCAGGCCTTCAAGACCTTTGGGGCAAGTGAGGAAGAGTTCGAAACGATCGGACATGGGATTTCCAGAGCCTTTGGCTAAGTGGACCGGGCAACGCATTGCCGGGCCGGGTTCAATCAGGTGCTTTTCTCAAGAGCACCCGTGTGGCACGAAAGTGTGCCGTGCCGCCCTCGCCGCTCAGGTTAAAAGAGCTTAGAGGCGAGGGCAGATAAAAAATTCTGTGCAACAAATTGTGAAAACTCGACCCTTTCGTCGAATAGTACCCGAGTGCAACGGGGGGACATTCTCATTCGCCTGAGGGCTGCACCCTTCGATGCAGGGCCGATCATACAGGGGTCTTGCCTGAAAGCGGGTGACGAACATCATGTTACTTATCGCCCTAACATCTTTATTGTTACGTGCTTATGACAAAACGATCATTCCATCCATGTGACGCTTTGGTTAGAACTCAACACAGGTTGACGTCGCAACGGCGTCAACACCTCGGCTCGTCACGCCGGCAACGAGCCACCAACGGCAGAATGATTCTGCCCCGGCCTCAATAGAGGTCGACGCTAAGCAACAGTCAACAAGTGAGGGCAACACCCTATGAGAAGACTTAAGCGTGATCCGTTGGAAAGAGCATTTTTACGCGGTTACCAATATGGCGTTGGTGGTAAATCCCGTGAGCTTTGCCCCTTTACTCTACCGTCGGTACGTCAAGCCTGGATCAATGGCTGGCGAGAAGGACGCGGCGACAATTGGGACGGTATGACCGGCACTGCGGGTATCCATAGACTCAACGAACTTCACGCCGTCGGCTGACACAGGGCTTAACACTCAAGAACTCGACAATTTGATACTCACATCGATTTAACCACGCACGTCCCATCCGGACGGCGGGCTTCGGCCCAGGGGGCTCCTTCGAGGAGCCCTTTTTAATGCCTGGGTTTCATGAACACTGCAAAAAGCTGGGCTGTGAATACAGTTGTGGCGAGGGGATTTATCCCCGCTGGGCTGCGCAGCAGCCCCTCAGAGTGTCAGGTTTAACGAGTGAGCTGTTTGGGGCCGCTTCGCGCCCCAGCGGGGATAAATCCCCTCGCCACAGTTGAATCGCGTTGCACCTTGAGAATCAACGCAGTGCAGCAATCGCATCCACCGATTCCCGAATCAACGCCGGCCCCTTATAGATAAAGCCCGAATAAATCTGCACCAGGCTCGCGCCTGCGCTGATTTTTTCGGCAGCATGCTTGCCCTCGGTGATGCCACCCGCCGCGATGATCGGCAAGCGCCCCGCCAGTTCGGCGGCCAGCACTTTCACGGTATGGGTGCTCTTGTCCCGCACCGGCGCACCGGACAGCCCGCCCGCCTCGTCGGCGTGTTCCACCCCTTCGACGCCTTCGCGACCCAGCGTCGTGTTGGTGGCAATCACCGCGTCCATTCCGGTGTCGATCAGGGCCTGGGCCACCTGTGCGGTCTCTTCGTCGGTCATGTCCGGGGCGATCTTGATGGCCAGTGGCACATGCTTGCCATGGATCACCGCCAATTCGGCGCGACGTCGAGCCAGGTCAGCCAGCAGTTGCTTGAGCGAATCACCAAATTGCAGGCTGCGCAGCCCCGGAGTGTTCGGGGAACTGACGTTGACGGTCACATAACTGGCGTGGGCGTAGACCTTGTCCAGGCAGATCAGATAATCGTCAACCGCGCGCTCCACCGGTGTGTCGAAGTTCTTGCCGATGTTGATGCCCAGCACGCCCTTGTACTTGGCGGCAGCCACACGCCCCAGCAAATGGTCGACGCCCAGGTTGTTAAAGCCCATGCGGTTGATGATCGCCTCGGCTTGCGGCAGGCGGAAAATCCGTGGCTTTGGGTTGCCCGGCTGGGCACGCGGGGTGACGGTGCCGATTTCGACGAAACCGAACCCCAACTGGGCAAAACCGTCGATGGCCGCGCCATTCTTGTCCAGGCCCGCCGCCAGCCCGACCGGGTTGGGGAACTCAAGCCCCATCACATTCACCGGCAATTTAGCCGGCGCCTTGCACAGCAGACCATTGAGGCCCAAACGTCCACCCGCACCGATCAGGTCCAGGGACAGATCGTGGGAGGTTTCCGGGGAAAGTTTGAACAGCAGTTCACGGGCCAGGGTGTACATGGGCGGCTTGGACTCAGGCGACGAAATGAGGCGGCGATTATAGCCGGGCTACGACGACGCACGCGAGGCGCCTGCACAAAACAGCGGCGATGGCATATGCCTTGCACCACTTGCGTTCATCGGCACCCATGCCAACGACGGAATGAGTGCCACACTGTATTTGAAGGACAACGGCGTCGTCATCCGGCCTTGCAAACGTCCGGATACGGCGCCTTTTTTTGTGGAAAGGTGATGCGCGATGAATGAAGTTCCAGCCAACCCCCTGGCCTGGGTCAACGGCAGCGATGCCCCGGAAAAGAGCGCGATCAATCTTGGCTTCATGGCCTTGAGCGACTGCGCGCCGCTGGTGGTGGCCGCCACCCAGGGCTTTGCCCAGCCTTACGGGCTGACTTTGAACCTCAAGCGCCAAGCGTCCTGGGCCAACCTGCGGGACAAGCTGGTCAGTGGTGAAATCGATGCCGCCCACAGCCTGTATGGCCTGATCTACGCGGTGCACCTGGGCATCGGCGGGGTCGCGCCGACCGACATGGCGGTGTTGATGGGGCTGAACCAGAACGGCCAGAGCATCAACCTTTCCCATGGCTTGCAGGCCCAAGGCGTGACCAGTCCTGAGGCACTGGAACAGCATGTGCACCAAACTCGCCCGAAACTGACTTTCGCCCAGACCTTCCCCACTGGCACCCACGCCATGTGGCTCTATTACTGGCTCGCCGCTCAAGGCATCCATCCGCTGTCGGATGTCGACAGTGTGGTGGTACCGCCGCCGCAAATGATCGCCCACCTGCAGGCCGGACGGATCGACGGGTTCTGCGTGGGCGAGCCGTGGTGCGCCAGTGCGGTCAAACAGAACCTGGGCTTCACCCTGGCGACGACTCAAACCATCTGGCCCGATCACCCGGAAAAAGTCCTCGGCTGCACCCGTGCATTCGTCGAGCAATACCCCAATACCGCCCGCGCACTGGTGATGGCGATCCTGCAAGCCAGTCGCTTCATTGAGCAAAGCACCGAGAACCGCCGCAGCACCGCACAACTATTGAGTGCCCCCGAATACCTGGACGCACCGCTGGATTGCATCGAGCCGCGCCTGTTAGGGATTTACGCCGACGGGCTGGGCAACAGCTGGCAGGACCCTCACGCGATGCGTTTCCACGGCAACGGCGAAGTGAACCTGCCCTACCTGTCCGATGGCATGTGGTTCATGACCCAGTTCCGCCGCTGGGGCCTGTTGCGTGAAGACCCGGATTATCTGGCCGTGGCACAGCAAGTCCAGCAGCTCACGCTATACCGTCAAGCCTGCGCGGCACTGGACATCGCCGCCCCCCGCCAGGACATGCGCAGCAGCCAATTGATCGACGGCACCATCTGGGACGGCTCGGATCCGGCCGCTTATGCCAAAAGCTTCAAACTGCACGCTTTGAGCGATGCGGCTCCCCTCTTCGCCAGCCGCTGACAGGAGCCACGACCATGCTGCGTATCCTGCTGATCAACGACACCGCGAAAAAAGTCGGCCGTCTCAAAGCGGCCCTGATTGAGGCCGGGTTCGAAGTCATCGATGAATCCGGATTGACCATCGACCTGCCGGCACGCGTCGAAACAGTGCGTCCGGACGTGATCCTGATCGATACCGAGTCACCCGGACGCGATGTCATGGAGCAAGTGGTGCTGGTCAGCCGCGACCAGCCACGACCGATCGTCATGTTTACCGACGAGCACGACCCGGATGTAATGCGCCAGGCGATCAAATCGGGCGTGAGCGCCTACATCGTCGAAGGCATCCACGCCGCGCGCCTGCAACCGATCCTCGACGTGGCCATGGCCCGCTTCGAAAGCGACCAGGCCCTGCGCGCCCAGCTCCTGGCCCGGGACCAGCAACTGGCCGAACGCAAACGCATCGAACTGGCCAAGGGCATGCTGATGAAGATGAAAGAATGCAACGAAGAACAGGCCTACACCCTGATGCGCCGCCAGGCCATGAGTCGCCAGCAGAAGCTGATCCAGGTGGCCGAGCAGATCATTGCGATGAATGAGCTGCTCGGCTGAAAGCCTTGCAGCGCCTGGCCCGGCGCTATCGCGAGCAGGCTCGCTCCCACAGATCCTGTGGCCACTGGAACTCCAATGTGGGAGCAGGCCCGCTCCCACAGGTTTCATGGCCACTGAAGATCCACTGTGGGAGCGAGCCTGCTCGCGATAGGTCTCACACTGCTCCCCTGTTGGCACAGTTCTCGCTTTAGCAAAGCCACAGGTAACCAACGGCGGTTGCCCCACCTACGACAAAGACGTCGCACACCCTCCTCGCCCCCTGGCGATTCGGGTTGCGGCGTTTTTTTGTTTTGATCCCACAGTCCGGGGTCGGTGGTGCAGCCACAGGCGGCGCACTGCTTCAAGGCACTGACTCATTTCTCGAGACTTTTACAGCTGAGGTGCGCGATGAATTCAAGCTTCTGGAAATCCGGCCACACCCCGACACTGTTCGCGGCCTTCCTCTATTTCGACCTGAGTTTCATGGTCTGGTACCTGCTCGGTCCACTGGCGGTGCAGATCTCTGCCGACCTGCACCTGACCACCCAGCAACGCGGCCTGATGGTGGCTACGCCGATCCTGGCCGGTGCCGTACTGCGCTTGTTCATGGGCCTGCTGGCCGACCGGATTTCACCGAAAACCGCCGGTATGGTCGGTCAGGTGATTGTGATCGGTGCACTGTTCTGTGCCTGGAAACTGGGCATCCACAGCTACGAACAAGCCTTGCTGCTGGGGCTGTTCCTGGGCGTGGCCGGTGCGTCATTCGCCGTGGCCCTGCCGCTGGCCTCCCAGTGGTATCCGCCACAGCACCAGGGCAAGGCCATGGGCATTGCCGGCGCTGGTAACTCGGGCACCGTACTGGCTGCGCTGATCGCACCGGTAATGGCAGTGGCATTCGGCTGGAGCAACGTGTTCGGTTTCGCGCTGATCCCGCTGATCGTGACCCTGATCCTCTTTGCCTGGCTGGCCAAGAACGCTCCCGAGCGACCAAAAGCCAAATCCATGGGCGACTACCTCAAGGCCCTGGGCGACCGGGACAGCTGGTGGTTCATGTTCTTCTACAGTGTGACCTTCGGCGGCTTCATCGGCCTGGCCAGCGCACTGCCCGGCTACTTCAACGACCAGTACGGCCTGAGCCCGGTGACCGCCGGTTACTACACCGCCGCTTGCGTCTTCGGGGGCAGCCTGATGCGTCCACTGGGCGGCGCCCTGGCGGATCGTTTCGGTGGCATTCGCACCCTGTTGGGCATGTACACCGTGGCCGCTGTCTGCATCGCGGCAGTGGGCTTCAACCTGCCAAGCTCCTACGCGGCCCTGGCCTTGTTCGTCTGCACCATGCTCGGTTTGGGTGCGGGCAACGGCGCGGTATTCCAACTGGTGCCACAACGCTTCCGTCGCGAGATCGGCGTGATGACCGGATTGATCGGCATGGCCGGCGGCATCGGCGGTTTCGCCCTGGCGGCAGGCATGGGCGCGATCAAGCAAAGCACCGGCAGCTATCAACTGGCACTGTGGTTGTTCGCCAGCCTCGGCGTCCTGGCCTGGTTCGGCCTGTACGGCGTCAAGCGTCGCTGGAGGACCACCTGGGGTTCGGCCGCTGTCACCGCGGCTCGGGTATAAATAGCCTCCATGAGCCTGCAACTGAGTTTTGCCGAAGCCAGTGCCATTGGCCCTCGGGAAGAAAACCAGGACGCCCTGCGCCTGGTGACCCCGGCGCCGGCCCTGGCCGCGAGCAAGGGGTACCTGTTCGCCATCGCCGACGGTGTGAGCCAATGCGCCGATGGCGGGCTGGCCGCCCGTTCGACCTTGCAGGCCCTGGCCCTGGACTACTATTCCACGCCGCAAACCTGGGGTGTGGCCCAAGCGCTGGACCGGCTGTTACTGGCCCAGAATCGCTGGCTGCAAGCCAACGGGGGCGGGCAACCGCTGCTCACCACCGTCAGCGCGCTGGTCCTTCGGGGCCGGCGCTTCACCCTGGCCCACGTGGGCGATTGCCGGGTCTACCGCTGGCACGACAATCATCTGCAGCGGGTCAGTGAGGATCACGTCTGGGAACAACAGGGCATGCAGCACGTGCTCAAGCGTGCCCTGGGGCTGGATCAGCACCTGATCCTGGACTTCCTCGATGGCGAACTGCGCACCGACGAGACCTTCGTACTGCTCAGCGATGGCGTCTGGGCGGTTCTGGGGGACACGGCCATCGCCGGTATCCTTCGCGACCAGCCGGACCTGGACATTGCCGCGCAAACCCTGGTCAACGCTGCGCACCTGGCCGGCAGCCAGGACAACGCCAGCGCACTGCTGGTGCGGGTCGATGCGGTGGGCGAAGCGAGCATTGGCGATGCGCTGGCCCAGTTGCAGCAATGGCCCCTTCCCCCGGCATTGAAACCGGGGCAAGTGTTCGAGGGCTGGCAGATCGAAAACCTGCTCGGTCAGAGCCAGCAATCGCTGCTCTACCGCGTACACGATGGCCAGGGCCAACCATGGTTGCTGAAAACCTTGCCGGGGCATCTACGGGACGATACTCAGGCCGGGCAGTCGTTGCTGTCGGAAGAGTGGTTCCTCAGGCGGGTCGCCGGGAGGCAGTTTCCGGAAGTCCACGGCGTTGCCCAGCGTCAGCATTTGTACTACGTCATGCGGGAATATTCGGGCAAGACCCTGGCCGAGCTGTTCAACCAGGGCGGCCCGTTGCCTCTGCCCCAGTGGCAGGATCTGGCGCAGCGGCTGGTGCACGCGGTGGGCCTGTTGCATCGAAGACAGATCTTTCACCGCGATATCAAGCCGGAGAACCTGCACCTGGGCGAGGATGGGGAACTGCGCTTGCTGGATTTCGGCCTGGCGTACTGCCCGGGATTGTCCGAAGACCAGGCCAACGTGCTGCCCGGCACGCCCAGCTATATCGCCCCGGAAGCCTTCGGGGGTGCGCCGCCGACGGCGCAACAAGACTTGTATGCGGTCGGCGTGACTTTGTATTTCCTGCTCACCGGACACTATCCCTACGGCGAAATCGAGGCGTTCCAGCGACCGCGCTTTGGCATACCGGTCAGTGCCCATCGCTATCGACCGGACCTGGCCGAATGGCTTGGGCAAAGCCTGGAGCGTGCCGTGGCGGCGGATCCTGGGCAACGGTTTGAAACCGCCGAGGAATGGCTGTTACTGCTGGAACAGGGTGAACGGCGCAGCTTGAGCGTCAGGCCTCGGCCGCTACTGGAAAGGGAGCCGCTGAAGGTCTGGCGCACATTGGCGCTGGTGTCTTTGGTGGTGAATCTGGTGCTGCTGTATTTAGCGTTTCATGGCTGAAACCCAGTCGCGTCTATCGCGAGCAGGCTCGCTCCCACAGGTTTTGTGTCCACCGCAGATCCAATGTGGGAGCGAGCCTGCTCGCGATGGCGGCCTGATGGTCCCTGCAACTGCGCCTGCGGGACGCTCCATTACCGGGCAACACGCTTTGATTCGGTGCAATAAATCCCGCTCCAATCCGCACAACCCGCCTCCCCTCCAATAAATCCGCGCCCTCAAGCCAGTTGGCACAACCACTGCATAACCTCTCTCACCATACATAAAGCAACGCCTCCAACGATGAGGGCGGTGCTTCCCGAGAGAACGGGACAAGGACAAAGGCGTCCTCGCTAGGCAACTAGCGGGACGCCTTTTTTTGTTTTCGTAAAAGTATCGAGCCAGTCCGAGCACCGTGATGAACCGGGCCTGAGCTTGTGGAGAACCCTGATGAAGAAACTCAAACTGGTGATGATCGGCAACGGCATGGCCGGGGTTCGAACCCTCGAAGAACTGCTCAAGCTGAGCAATGAGCTATACGACATCACGGTGTTCGGCGCCGAGCCTCATACCAACTACAACCGCATCCTGCTCTCGCCCGTGCTCGCCGGCGAGCAGACGTTTGAAGAGATCGTGCTCAACGACCTGAGCTGGTACCTGGACAACAACATCAAGCTGCTGCTCAACCGCAAGGTCGTGGAGATCGACCGAGTCAAGCGCCGGGTCATCGCCGAGGACGGCAGCGAAGCCGAATACGACCGTCTGCTGATCGCCACAGGCTCCACGCCATTCATCCTGCCGATTCCCGGCAACACCCTGGAGGGCGTCATTGGCTACCGCGACATCGCCGACACCCAGGCGATGATCAACACCGCCAAAACCCACAAACACGCCGTGGTGATCGGCGGCGGGCTGCTCGGCCTGGAAGCCGCCAACGGCTTGAAACTGCGGGGCATGGACGTGACAGTGGTGCACCTGGGTGAATGGCTGCTGGAGCGGCAGCTGGACAAGACCAGCGGTCAGTTGCTGCAAACCGCCCTGGAAAATCGCGGGCTGAAATTCCGCCTGAGCGAACAGACGCAAGCCCTGCACGACGCCGGCAATGGCCGGGTCGGCTCGGTGCAATTCAAGAACGGTGACATCATCCCGGCCGATCTGGTGGTGATGGCCGCCGGTATCCGCCCCAATACCGAACTGGCGGAAAAGTCCGGCATCCCTTGCAACCGCGGGATTCTGATCAACGACACGATGCAAACCTACGACCCGCGCATCTATGCCATCGGTGAATGCGCCAGCCACCGTGGAACCGCCTACGGCCTGGTGGCACCGCTGTTCGAGCAAGCCAAGGTCTGTGCCAACCACCTCGCGCAACTGGGCTTCGCCACCTACAAGGGTTCAGTGACCTCGACCAAACTCAAAGTCACCGGCATCGACCTGTTCTCCGCCGGGGACTTCATGGGCGGCGAAGGCACCGAGACCATCACCCTTTCCGACCCGATTGGTGGCGTCTACAAAAAACTGGTGATCAAGGATGACGTGCTGGTCGGCGCCTGTCTGTACGGCGATACGGCAGACGGTGGCTGGTATTTCCGCCAGATCCGTGAGAACCACGCCATCAGCGAGATCCGCGATCACCTGATGTTTGGGGAAAACGCCCTGGGAGACGTAGGACACCAGGGCCAGGACAAAGCCATGAACATGGCCGACACCGCCGAAGTCTGCGGCTGCAACGGCGTGTGCAAGGGCACCATCGTCAAGGCGATCCAGGAGCATGGGCTGTTCAGCGTCGATGATGTGAAAAAACACACCAAGGCCGCCAGTTCCTGTGGCTCCTGCGCCGGTTTGGTGGAGCAGATCCTGATCAACACCGTGGGCGGCGCGGCGGACGTCAAACCGAAAAGCGAAAAAGCCATCTGCGGTTGCAGCGATCTCAACCACGGGCAGATTCGCCAGGCGATCCGCGACCAGCATCTGCTGACCATCGCCGCAACCATGAGCTACCTGAACTGGCGCACCCCGAACGGCTGCGCCACCTGCCGCCCGGCGCTCAACTACTACCTGATTTCCACCTGGCCCGGCGAAGCGCACGACGATCCGCAGTCGCGCCTGATCAACGAGCGTGCCCACGCCAACATCCAGAAAGATGGCACTTACTCCGTCGTCCCGCGGATGTGGGGTGGCGTGACCAACCCGTCGGAGCTGCGGCGCATTGCCGATGTGGCCGACAAATACAACGTGCCGATGGTCAAGGTCACCGGCGGCCAGCGTATCGACTTGCTAGGGATCAAAAAGCAGGATCTGCCCGGAGTCTGGAAAGACCTGGACATGCCGTCCGGACACGCTTATGGCAAATCCATCCGCACCGTAAAAACCTGCGTGGGCAGCGAGTTCTGCCGCTTTGGCACGCAGAACTCCACCCAATTGGGAATCGAGCTGGAGCACGACCTCTTCAACATGTGGTCGCCCCACAAAGTGAAGCTGGCCGTTTCCGGTTGCCCCCGCAACTGCTCGGAAGCGGGCATCAAAGATGTCGGCATTATCGGCGTCGATTCCGGCTGGGAGATGTACATCGGCGGTAACGGCGGGATCAAGACTGAGGTCGCCGAATTCTTCGTCAAACTCAAGACCGCCGAAGAAGTGCGCGAATACAACGGCGCATTCCTGCAGTTGTACCGCGAAGAAGCCTTCTACCTCGAACGCACCGTGCACTACATGCAACGGGTCGGCATGGAGCACATCAAGAAAGCGGTACTTGAAGATCCGCAACGACGCAAAGCCTTGCATGACCGCCTGAAGTTCTCCCTGTCGCTGGAACAGGACCCCTGGAAAGAACGCCTGGAACAGCCCCAGCTGAAGAAAGAGTTTGAAGTCATCCCCGTGAAAAACCTGGAGGTACCGGCATGAACTGGCTGGATATCTGCGCACTGGAAGAGATCAACGCCCTGGGCTCGCGCATCATCAATGGCCCGAAAGGCGATATCGCGATTTTTCGTACCAGCGACGATGAGGTTTTCGCACTCGATGACCGCTGCCCGCACAAGGGTGGCCCGCTGTCCCAGGGGTTGATCTATGGCAAGCGCGTGGCCTGCCCGCTGCACAACTGGCAGATCGACCTGGAAACCGGCCAGGCCCAGGCCCCGGATGTGGGTTGCGCTCATCATCATGCGGCGCGGGTCGAAAACGGCCGGGTGATGCTGGCATTGCGGGAAGCAAGCTGATGAGCCGTCAAACCACCGCCTCGACCTGCTGTTATTGCGGGGTCGGTTGCGGCGTGCTGATCGAACATGACGACGAGCGTATCCTCGGCGTCAGTGGCGATCCCGCCCACCCGGCCAACTTCGGCAAACTGTGCAGCAAAGGTTCGACCCTGCACCTGACCGGCGACCTCGCCGCGCGTGCCTTATATCCCGAACTGCGCCTGGGCAAGGGCCTGTCCCGCGCCCGCGCCGATTGGGACAGCGCGCTGGATCACGCGGCCAGCATCTTCGCCGATACCATCGCCGAACACGGCCCCGACAGTGTGGCGTTCTACATCTCCGGGCAACTGCTGACCGAGGACTACTACGCCTTCAACAAACTCGCCCGGGCACTGGTGGGCACCAACAACATCGACAGCAATTCCCGGCTGTGCATGTCCTCCGCCGTGGTGGGTTACAAGCGCAGCCTCGGTGCCGACGCCCCGCCCTGCAGCTATGAAGACCTGGAGCTGAGCGACTGTGTGATGATTGTCGGCAGTAACATGGCCTACGCCCATCCGATCCTGTTTCGCCGCCTCGAGGACGCCAAGTCCCGCCGACCACAGATGAAAATCATCGTCATCGACCCACGGCGTACCGACACCTGCGACCTTGCCGACCTGCATCTGGCGATCCTGCCGGGCACCGATGTCGCCTTGTTCCATGGGATTTTGCACCTGTTGTTGTGGGAAGACTGGGTCGACCGCGATTTCATCAAGGCCCACACCGAAGGCCTGGCGGACCTCAAGAACCTGGTGCGCGACTACACCCCGGCCATGGTCGCCCAGATCTGCGGCATCAGCGTCGAGCACCTGCACCAGTGCGCCGAATGGGTCGGCACGTCGCCCAGCTTCCTGTCGTTGTGGTGCATGGGCTTGAATCAGTCCACCGCCGGCAGTGCGAAGAACAGCGCGTTGATCAACCTGCACCTGGCCACCGGCCAAATCGGCCGGCCGGGCGCCGGGCCCTTCTCGCTGACCGGTCAGCCCAATGCCATGGGCGGTCGGGAAACCGGTAGCTTGTCGAACCTGCTGCCGGGTCATCGCGACGCCGCCAACGCCGAACATCGCGCCGAAGTCGCTCGCTACTGGGGTGTTGAGCAATTGCCCGCGACCACGGGTTTGAGCGCCATCGAACTGTTCGAACAGGTTCGCAGTGGCAAGATCAAGGCACTGTGGATTGCCTGCACCAACCCCGCGCAGTCGATGCCTGACCAGACGGCGGTCCGGGAAGCCCTGCAAGCTTGTCCATTCGTGGTGCTGCAAGAGGCCTTCCGGACCACCGAAACCGCCGCGTTTGCCGACCTGCTGCTGCCAGCGGCCAGTTGGGGCGAGAAAGAAGGGTCGGTGACCAATTCTGAACGGCGTATTTCCCACGTCCGCCGGGCGATTGCCGCACCGGGTGAGGCACGGCCGGACTGGGCTATTACCGTGGATTTCGCCCAACGCCTGGAGAAACGCCTGCGCCCGGGTCAACCCAGCCTGTTCGCCTTTGAAACCCCGGCCCAGTTGTTCGATGAATACAAGCAACTGACCCGTGGCCGCGACCTGGACTTGTCCGGTATCAGCCATGCCCTGATCGATCAACTCGGTCCTCAGCAATGGCCCTTCCCGCAAGGCGCCAGCAGCGGAACACCGCGCCTGTATCTGGACGGGATTTTTCCTACCGACAATGGCCGCGCGCGGTTTGTCGCAGAACCGTATCGCGCCGCCAAAGAGTTGCGCGACGCCCGCTACCCATTGACCCTCAACACGGGTCGACTGCGGGACCAATGGCATGGCATGAGCCGCACCGGCACCGCCGCGCAATTGTTCGGTCATGTGAACGAAGCCGTGCTCAGCCTGCACCCTGACGAACTGCTTCGCCATCGCCTGCAAGCCGGTGACCTGGTCAGCCTCAAAAGCCGTCGTGGCGCCGTGATCGTGGCGGTGGACAGCGACGACAGCGTGCGCCCCGGGCAGGCGTTTCTGCCCATGCACTGGGGCGACCGCTTTCTCAAGGGTGGGGTCAATACCCTGACTCAACCGGCCTTCGACCCCCTGTCAAAACAGCCGGAACTCAAACACAGCGGCGTGCGCCTGGAACCGGTGAACCTGCCCTGGCAGCTTTTCGCCCTGGTCGAAGGCGATGTTCAACAGCACTTGGAGACTTTGCGACCATTGTGCGAGGCGTTTGCCTACGTCAGCCTGAGCCTGACTGGGCGCGAACGTCCCGCGTTGCTGATTCGCGCGGCCAGCGCCGTCGCCCCCGAACCGCAGTTGCTGCAGGCGATCGACGAGCAATTGGGGCTGATCGAAGGGCCAGTGCTGGCCTATGACGACCCGCGTCGTTCCATCGGTAAACGGGTGCGAATCGAGAACGGTCGCATCACCGCCATTCGCTTGGCCGGCGAAACCCTGGCCCGCCACTGGCTGCAGAACCTCTGGCTGGAAGGCCGCGCCGATGAGCAGTTGCGGCGCTGGTTGCTGGCGCCTTTGAGCGCCCCACCAGGCAATGCCAGCGCCGCCGTTGGCGGCAGCAAAACACTGTGCAACTGCATGAACGTCAGCCAGCGTGCGATCTGCGCCGGCATTGAACGTGGCCTGGACTTGCAGGGGCTGAAACAGGAACTGGGCTGCGGCACGCAATGCGGCTCCTGTGTGCCGGAAATCAAACGCCTGCTGGTTGCCACCGCGCAACCGGTGGCCGCTGTCTCGTGAGGAAAACACTATGAACGCAAAAGTCTGGCTGGTGGGTGCAGGTCCCGGCGACCCTGAATTGCTGACCCTCAAAGCCGTGCGCGCCTTGGGCGAAGCCGACGTGGTGTTGATCGACGATCTGGTCAACGATGCAGTGCTGGAGCACTGCCCTGGCGCGCGGATCATCGCCGTCGGCAAGCGCGGCGGATGCCGTTCCACGCCACAGGCTTTTATCCATCGGCTGATGCTGCGTTATGCCCGCCAGGGCAAATGCGTGGTGCGCCTCAAGGGCGGCGACCCGTGCATCTTCGGCCGGGGCGGCGAAGAGGCGCAGTGGCTGCGCGAGCATGGCGTCGAAGTGGAACTGGTCAATGGCATTACGGCCGGCCTCGCGGGTGCGACGCAATGTGATATTCCGCTGACGCTGCGTGGGATTGCCCGGGGCGTGACGCTGGTCACCGCCCACACCCAGGACGGTAGCAGCCTGAACTGGCAAGCCTTGGCACAAAGCGGGACCACCTTGGTGGTGTACATGGGGGTGGCGAAACTGAGCGAGATCCGCGAGCAACTGCTGGCCGGAGGCCTGGCGGCGGACACGCCAGTGGCGATGATTGAAAATGCCTCTCTGCCCCATCAGCGCGACTGTCGCAGTGACCTGACCTCGATGGAGGCCGATGCAGGCGCATTTCAACTCAAGAGCCCGGCGATCCTGGTGATTGGCGAGGTAGCCAGAGCTGCTGAGCTGGCAGGCGCGCAACCGGCCTGGGTCCAGGCTTCGGCGCTATAGCACAGACACCAGCAAACCTGTGGGAGCGAGCCTGCTCGCGATGGCGGTGGATCAGCAACATTGATGCTGACTGACACACCGCCATCGCGAGCAGGCTCGCTCCCACAGTTTTTTGTGTTTCTCCAGCCCCGCCCCTGATTTTCATAAATCGCAGGCAAAGAAAAGCCCGGCCTAAGCCGGGCTTTTCCAAAGCTGTGGGCTAATTACTTAGCTTCGGCTTCAACCTGCGCTTCTACGCGACGGTTAACAGCACGGCCAGCGTCAGTAGCGTTGTCGGCAACTGGGCGGGATTCGCCGTAGCCAACAGACTGAACGCGGGACGATTCAACACCGTACTGGTTGGTCAGGACTTGCTTAACGGCGTTTGCACGACGCTCGGACAGAGCCTGGTTGTAAGCGTCAGGACCGACGGAGTCAGTGTGACCTTCAACAGTAGTGGTGGTGGATGGGTACTGCTTCATGAAATCAGCCAGGTTCTTGATGTCGCCGTAGCTGTTATCTTTAACGACCGCCTTGTCGAAGTCGAACTTGACGTCCAGCTCAACACGTACGACTTCAGCAACAGCTGGGCAGCCATCAGCGTCAACGGTTACGTTGGCTGGGGTGTCAGGGCACTTGTCGACGTTGTCGCACACGCCATCGTTGTCGCTGTCGGAGCAGACTTCAGCCGGAGCTGGAACTGGAGCAGCAGCAGGCTTGGAGCCGCCACCGAAGTTCACACCGATACCGACGCTTGGAGCCCACTCGGTGTCGCCCTGGTCGATGTTGTACTGAGCTTCAACGCCGGCACGGGCGTAGAAGTTGTCAGTGAAGTACAGCTTGGCACCGCCGCCAACGTTGGCGAAGGTGGAGCCGTTGCGACCGCTACGGCCGTTCTGACCGATGCTCTGATCGGAGAAACCAGCCGATACGTAAGGACGCAGCATGTCGCCTGGGTTGTTGAAGTGGTACAGAGCGTCCAGAGCGGTGTTGGAGCCCTTGATGTTACGACCGTCTTCGGCACGTGCGTTGTGCACTTCGTCGTAGGCCAGACGCAGTTCTACGTCGTCGGTCAGGAAGTAACCAATCGAGCCGCCGAACAGGTTGCCGTTGTTCTTGAAGTCGCGAGCGCTGTCGAACATTTCTTTCTTGGCGAAGCCTTCGATTTCAACTGCGCCTTGGCCTTGTGCCAGAGCGCCGAACGAAGTGGCAGCAATCAAAGAACCAATGGCAAAGCCCAAGGTGTTTTTCAGTTTCATCCGTTAAATCCCCATCTGGTGATTGTAAAGCAGTCCCGCAAACCGGGGGACAACTCGGCGACAAGTCTATCAGAACTTGCCTACACGTAAGAGATATTTGCGCCGAACTAAGTTTCAGCAATACCCGCAAATTTCTCACGCAATTTATCAAGAGCGCGCTTGTAACGCATTTTTGTCGCGCTCAACCCCATGTGCATTATGTCTGCGATCTCTTGGAATTCCAGCTCTGCGACAAATCGTAGCACCAGAATTTCCCGGTCGATCGGGTTCACATGGACAAGCCAGCGATCCAGCCCACCCTTTTCCTCTGGTTTGGGCGCCTTTTCTTCAGACGCTTCCTCCAGAGGATCCAGGCTCAAAGCATCCATCAAGCGACGCTTTCGCCGTTCCTTGCGGTACTGCGTGATGCATTCGTTGTACGTGATGCTATAGAGCCATGTCTTGAACTTCGATTTCCCCTCGAAGTTCTTCAGGCCATACAGCACCTTCAACATCACCTCCTGACAGACATCGTCAGCATCACGATCGTTCCCCAGATAACGCGCACAAACGTTAAATAATGTTCTCTGGTAACGGCGCATCAATTCTTCGTAAGCACGCGTTACGTGGAAAAGTTCCGTATGCGCGCGCGCGACCAACTCCTCATCGGAGAGATCACGGGGGTCGTAGCGCGTGGATAGCGATTGGGGTTTGTTCAAAACAAGTCGGGCCGACAGTCTAGGTCAATGTGCGCCGCAGCCTGCGTTAACGGGCATTTTGCGGCGGCATACATTAGCAGGGTTTGCCGGGTTAGCGGCTACTCACATGCTGTTCCAGTAGGATCCGATTGGAGAGCGATACCAATTCACCCTCCTCGGTCAGCAATGTGGTCTTCACCGTGCCGATCTCTTCGATCTGGCCTTCGACCTCGCCAACACGCACTTGTTGCCCAACCTCATACAATTCACGCACATAGATTCCCGCAAGAATCTGGCCGGCGATTTCCCGGCTTCCCAACCCCATTGCCAGCGCAACCGCCAGACCAACGGTAATCAATACGATGACGATCACATGGTTGAGCAGGTCAGTCTTGACCTCCAACTGGCTGATCGCGACCGAAATACTGATGATGATCACCAGGCCCTGGGCAATTCGCCCCAAGCCCTGGGCGTAGTCAAGCCCGACACCTTCGGCCGCGCCGCGCACCAGCCCGTTGGCCAATTGCGCCAGCAGAACGCCCACCAGCAATACCAGCGCGGCACCGAAAACCTTCGGCAAATACAGCGCAAGCATATCGAGCGTAGCTGAAACTCGCTCAAGGCCCAGGGATTCAGCGGCAGAAACCAGGAAAATCAGCAGAACGAACCAGTAGACGATCTTGCCGACCAAGGTCGAGATCGGAACCTGAATGCCACCGCGCGACAGCAGCTTGGTCAGGCCGGTGCCGCCCATCAGGCGGTCGAGCCCCAATTTGGCGAGCAGTTTTGAAAGCAGGGTGTCCAGCAGCTTGGCCACCACGAACCCCAACAACAGCACCACCAGGGCGCCGAAGAGGTTGGGGATGAAATTAGCCACCTTGGTCCACAACGCGGTCATTGCCGTGACGAGGCTCTGGGTCCAGAGATCAAGTTCCATATTCAATCAGCCTTATCAGCGGTGCGAGTAACAGGTTTACGACGGGAAACCGGCGAAACGTGGGCCGACCCGTTATTCAGGGCGATCATCAGCGCGGGCAACCAGCGGCCCAGCAGGCTGAACAGATCGCCGGCGCCAACCTGGCGGTTGGCGGTTTTCAGTACACGTCCCAGGCATGCATCGTCGTCCCGGCTGGACGGCGAAGCCTTGAGCATGTCGCGCAAAGACTGTTCAAACGGATCGTGCATACGCACCTCTCGTGATGTCTGTGAAAGACGCGATCAAATTTCGGCAGGTCACATGGCGCCCCGTCAAACCCAGCGCAAACGGCGGAACAGCCACCACTGACCGAGGGCCACGCCGACCATCAACAGGCATGCAACCAGGAAGCCATAAGGGCTTTCGGAGAACGGAATACCGCCGACGTTGATGCCCAAAAGACCGGTGAGAAAACTCATCGGCAGAAAAATCCCGGTGATGATGCCGAAGCGGTACATGGTGCGATTCATACGCACCGACAGACGCCGGTCCTCGGCCTCCAGCACAAGCCCCACGCGCTCTCGGGTCAATTCCAGCTCTTCGAGGTAGCGGGTCAGGCTGTTGTTCAATTCATTCCAGTAATCGCCATCATCCTCGACAAACCACGGCAGTTTGAGCCGTGTCATCTGGCCGAAAATATCCCGCTGGGGGGCCAGGAACCGCTTCAGCCCGGCCGCCCTTCTGCGAATGTGCAAAATGGCATCATGCTCGGGGGTATACCGTTCGTCGGTATCAATCTTTTCTTCTTCGCTATCGACGATTTCCGAGAGCTGGGTGACCAGATCCTGCACCTTGTTGGTCAGGTACTGCGCCATATAAAGGATGAGTTCCGACGCAGTCCTTGGCCCCTCGCCCTCGGCCAGTTGCGTCAACAGTTCATCGGTGGCGCGCAACGGACGCAGGCGCAGGGAGATCACTCGCTGGGGGGACGCGAAGATCCGCACCGACACCATGTCCTCCGGTTCTGCGCCCGGATTGAGGTTGACGCCGCGCAGAAACAGCAGCAGTTCGGCGTTGGGCAGCGGCAACAGGCGCGGCCGGGTGTTCTCCTCCAGCAGCAGGTCGCAGTTGAATTCGCTCAGGCCACTGGACTTGCGCAGCCAGGTGTGGGTTTGCGGATGACTGCGATCCCAGTGCAGCCACAAGCTTTCGTGGGCCTGTAACTGCAAATCGTCGAGTTCTGTCCGGGCTATCGAACGCGCGCCACCATTACCGTCCAGCACCAGGGCATGCACCAGCCCCCATTGCGCGTTTTCTTCCTCGAACATCCTCATCCCTTATGGCTTTGACGCTTCATTCAGGCATTTTCAGCGGGCTGGGCGACACAATCACGCCGTTGTTGTCCGCATAGACATACTCGCCTGGACGAAACGTCACGCCGGCAAAGGTCACCGCGACATTGAGATCGCCGATGCCACGCTTGTCGGTTTTCATCGGATGGCTGGCCAGGGCCTGGACACCAAGGTCTGTCTGGGCGATGACGTCGACGTCGCGGATGCAACCGTAAATCACCAGCCCTTCCCAGCCGTTTTTCGCGGCTTTTTCGGCCAGCATGTCACCCAGCAATGCCCGGCGCAGTGAGCCGCCGCCATCGACCACCAACACTTTGCCGTTGCCCTTGAGTTCCACCTGCTCCTTGACCAGGGAGTTGTCCTCGAAGCACTTGATGGTCACGATTTCGCCGCCGAAGGAATCGCGGCCACCGAAATTGCTGAACATCGGCTCCAACACTTGCACCAACTCCGGGTAGGCGTCGCACAGGTCGGGCGTGAGGTAATGGTTCATTGAACAACTCCTGTAAAGGCTGGAACGTCAGGCTGAGTGAGCAACCGTTTGTGACCGGAACCGCGTATCGCGTCATATCTTAGCCGCAAGCCGACAAGAGCGAAATGCCCTTGTCAGAGCCTTCGCTTCAAACCGCTTCGGCCAGCCTGGATGGATCCGCCAGTAGCGGTGCATGCTGATCTGCCAGCCAACGCGCCACCAGCGGCCAGACCTCAGCATGGGCCGCTTTGCTGACCAGCATCTCGACATGGCCGAAATCGTCGGTAAAGCCCTGCTCCCGGCCCAGGCAGACAAACTGCTTGTGCGCAGAGCCGACCTGCTCGAAGAGTTTGCGGCAAGCCCAGGTCGGATCCTGCTGGTCGCCGGCCGCGCTCACCGCCAGTATCGGCACCTGCACATCGGCCAGCCCCGCCCACCAGTTCTTCTGCGCATCACCAAAACGCCCGAACAGGCCATACCAGCGCATGCTCTCCAGCGCCAGGCCGATGGGCTCGTCCTCCGGGCCGCGCTTGAGCCGCGAACCGGACAACTGGGCAAAACGCTTGAGAATGAAACGTCCGCTCCATTCCACCGGCGGGATCTTCAGCGGCCAATAAGTGCGGCTGACCTGGGTGCCAAAAAACGCCGCCGAAGCCACCGCCGGCTCGCCCAGATAGTGACCGCCCAAGGCCGCCGCCAGGGTGATGCCGCCCAAAGAATGGCCGATCCAGTGCGGCACCTGCCCGCTCTGCTCACGCACAAAGGCGCCGATGGCCGGCAGGTCGTAACGAGCGTAATCGGCCACGCGGTTCTTGCGGTAATCGTGATTGCGCTGGGACAGGCCATGACCGCGCATTTCGGGAATCCACACGTCAAAGCCCAGCCGCGCAAGATAGGCCCCCAGTCCCAGGCCCTTAGGCGAATACCAGAAGCGCCGGTTGGAAAAACTGCCGTGCAGCAGGATCACGGGAACGCCGCGAACCTCGCTGCCGTCGGCCATGCCCAGTCGGGTGACGGCCAGTTCAACGCTGTAGTCCGGGCTGTTGCCGGGCTTCAGACGATAGACGTCTTCGCTCAGATCACCACGCCGTTCGGCGCTGATCAGGGCGACAGGAAAAAGGTTGCTGCTGCTCTGCATAATGCTCTTGCACAAAAAAAGACGACTGTGGGAGCGAGCTTGCTCGCGATTGCGGTGGATCAGCAGAAATAAACTTGGCTGACACTCCGCTATCGCGAGCAAGCTCGCTCCCACAAAGGTTACCCGGCTTACATCACCGGTGAGGCCCCTTCACTCGATCAGACCGCAGCCTGACCTTCAGCCAGGAAGAACCAGGTCTCCAGCACGGAGTCGGGGTTCAACGAAACGCTTTCGATGCCCTGCTCCATCAGCCACTTGGCCAGGTCCGGGTGGTCCGAAGGGCCCTGACCGCAGATGCCGATGTACTTGCCGGCCTTGTTGCAGGCGGCAATGGCATTGGCCAGCAGCTTCTTGACCGCCGGGTTCCGCTCGTCGAACAGGTGCGCGATGATGCCGGAGTCACGGTCCAGGCCCAGGGTCAGCTGGGTCAGGTCGTTGGAGCCGATGGAGAAACCGTCGAAGAATTCAAGGAATTCTTCAGCGAGGATCGCGTTGGACGGCAGCTCGCACATCATGATCACGCGCAGGCCGTTATCACCACGGGCCAGGCCGTTTTCCGCCAACAGGTCGACAACCTGGCTCGCTTCGCCCAGGGTGCGCACGAACGGCACCATGATCTCGACGTTGGTCAGGCCCATCTCGTTGCGCACACGCTTGAGGGCGCGGCACTCGAGTTCGAAGCAGTCACGGAACGATTCGCTGATGTAACGCGAAGCGCCTCGGAAACCCAGCATCGGGTTTTCTTCTTCCGGCTCGTAGAGCTTGCCGCCAATCAGGTTGGCGTATTCGTTGGACTTGAAGTCCGACAGGCGCACGATGACCTTTTTCGGCCAGAACGCAGCCGCCAGGGTGCTGATGCCCTCCACCAGTTTCTCGACGTAGAAACCGACCGGATCGTTGTAACCGGCAATGCGCTTGTCGACGCTGTCCTTGATCTCCGGCGGCAAGCCGTCGTAGTTCAGCAACGCCTTGGGGTGCACGCCAATCATGCGGTTGATGATGAATTCCAGGCGGGCCAGGCCCACACCCGCGTTCGGCAGTTGCGCGAAGTCGAAGGCGCGATCCGGGTTGCCGACGTTCATCATGATCTTGAACGGCAGGTCCGGCATGGCGTCCACGGAGTTCTTCTTGATGTCGAAGCCCAGTTCGCCTTCGAAGATATAGCCGGTATCGCCTTCGGCGCAGGACACGGTGACGCCCTGGCCGTCCTTGAGCAACTGAGTGGCGTTGCCGCAACCGACCACAGCCGGAATGCCCAGTTCACGGGCGATGATCGCCGCGTGGCAGGTACGTCCGCCGCGGTTGGTGACGATGGCGCTGGCGCGCTTCATCACCGGTTCCCAATCCGGGTCGGTCATGTCGGAAACCAGCACATCGCCGGCCTGGACCTTATCCATCTCCGAGACGTCCTTGATGATCCGCACCTTGCCGGCGCCGATGCGCTGGCCGATGGCACGGCCTTCCACCAGCACGGTGCCGGTTTCCTTGAGCAGATAGCGCTCCATGACATTGGCCTGGGTACGGCTCTTCACGGTTTCCGGACGGGCCTGCACGATATACAGCTTGCCGTCGTCACCGTCCTTGGCCCATTCGATGTCCATCGGGCACTTGTAGTGCTTCTCGATGATCATCGCCTGCTTGGCCAGCTCGCTGACTTCGGCGTCGCTCAGGCAGAAGCGCGCGCGCTCGGCCTTGTCCACGTCGACGGTCTTGACCGAACGACCGGCCTTGGCTTCGTCGCCGTAAATCATTTTGATGGCCTTGCTGCCCAGGTTACGGCGCAGGATGGCCGGACGACCGGCTTCCAGTGTGCCTTTATGGACATAGAACTCATCCGGGTTCACCGCGCCTTGTACGACAGTTTCACCCAGGCCGTAGGCGCCAGTGATGAACACCACGTCACGGAAACCCGACTCGGTGTCGAGGGTGAACATTACCCCGGCGGTGCCGGTTTCGGAGCGGACCATGCGCTGCACACCGGCAGACAGGGCGACCAGTTTGTGGTCGAAGCCCTGATGCACACGGTAGGAAATGGCACGGTCATTGAAAAGGGAAGCGAAGACTTCCTTGGCGGCACGGATGACGTTTTCCACGCCACGGATATTCAGGAAGGTTTCCTGCTGGCCGGCGAAGGAGGCATCCGGCAGGTCTTCGGCGGTGGCCGAGGAGCGCACGGCGACGGCAACGTCGGGATTGCCTTCGGACAGTTTGGCGAAGGCGGTGCGAATTTCGGCGTTCAGCTTCTCGGGAAACTCGGCTTCCATGATCCATTGGCGGATCTGGGCGCCGGTCTTGGCCAAGGCGTTGACGTCATCGACGTCCAGGGCATCGAGCGCGTCGTGGATCTGTTTGTTCAGGCCGCTCAGTTCCAGAAAGTCACGATAAGCCTGAGCCGTCGTGGCGAAGCCACCTGGCACCGATACGCCGGCACCGGCGAGGTTACTGATCATCTCGCCCAGGGATGCGTTCTTGCCCCCCACATGCTCTACATCATGGACGCCGAGCTTATCGAGGGAAACTACGTACTCTACCAAGGTGATCTCTCCACTAACTGTGTTGGAAAAGCTCAAGGCACCGGTGGCTCCAGGGGAGCGAATACCGGCGATATGGCCTGGACCTGGAAAATAAGTGAGAATGCGGGCCACTGGCGGCCGGCAAATCGCGCCTATCATATCCAAGAATCGTCACTAGCTCACTAGGGCCCAAGGCGCAAATGAAACGATCTGCTTTCTTTATCTCCGACGGCACCGGCATTACAGCCGAAACACTGGGCCAAAGCCTGTTGGCGCAATTCGAAAACATTACCTTCGCCAAATTCATACGTCCGTACATCGACAGTGTCGACAAGGCGCGGGCCATGGTACAGCAAATCAATAAAGCCGCCGAAACCGACGGTTTCCGCCCGATTATCTTCGATACCATCGTCAATCAGGACATCCGTGAGATTCTCGCAACCTCCAATGGTTTCATGATCGACATTTTTTCCACCTTCCTGGCGCCTCTGGAGCAGGAGCTGAGCGAGCATTCCTCCTACTCGGTCGGCAAGTCCCATTCCATTGGTCATAACTCCAACTACATGGAGCGCATCGAGGCGGTCAACTTCGCCCTGGACAACGATGATGGCGCCCGTACGCATTATTACGACAAGGCCGATTTGATCCTAGTGGGTGTGTCGCGCTGTGGTAAGACGCCGACGTGCCTGTACATGGCGATGCAATTTGGTATCCGCGCGGCCAACTATCCGCTGACCGAGGACGACATGGAGCGCCTGCAACTGCCCAGCGCCCTGCGCGCCCACCAGCACAAGCTGTTCGGTTTGACCATCGATCCGGATCGCCTCACTGCGATCCGCAACGAGCGCAAGCCCAACAGCCGCTATTCGAGCTACGCCCAGTGCGAATTCGAAGTGCGCGAGGTAGAAAACCTGTTCCGGCGGGAGAACATTCCCCACATCAACTCCACGCATTTTTCCGTGGAAGAGATTTCGGCGAAGATCCTGGTGGAGAAAGGGGTGGAGCGGCGGTTCAAGTAACCCGCAACAACACAAAACCCTGTGGGAGCGAGCCTGCTCGCGATAGCGGAGTGCCAGCCAACATTAATGTCGCTGATCCACCGCTATCGCGAGCAGGCTCGCTCCCACAGGGGTTGAGGCGTCCTTACATGCTCTGCATTAATGGACTACCGCCACCTGCTCATCCATTTTCTTGCGCAGGCTCAAGGGACGCATGTCGGTCCAGACTTCTTCGATGTAGGCCAGGCAGTCCTTTTTGAAGCCGCTTTTGCCAACCGCACGCCAACCTTCGGGGATGGCTTTGTACTCAGGCCAGATCGAATACTGTTCTTCGTGGTTGACCACGACCTGAAAGACGATGTCCTCGCGGTCGAATACTGAAGTCATGGGTGTCTCTCCATCTTTGTTCGAGGTTCACTGCGGCGCATGCGCAGCCAGGGTATGAAAGGAACGTTTGGAGCCGGGTGAAAATTAGGCTTGGGCAACGGCAGCCTTCAAGGCGCGTCCGAAAATCTCGGCAACCCGGTCGATCTCCGTCGCTGTGATGGTCAGCGGCGGCAGGAAACGCACCACGCCGCCCTGCCGGCCACCCAACTCCAGGATCAACCCGCGTTTGAGGCATTCACGTTGCAACCGTGGCGCCAAGCGCGCATCTACCGGCGGGTGGCCCAAGGCATCCGGCATTCCGGCCGGGTCAACCAGTTCGACGCCAAGCATCAGCCCGCGTCCACGGATATCGCCCAGTTGCGCAAAATCCCGCTGCAGGACGTGCAGGTGTTCGCTCAAGCGATCGCCCATGGCGCTGGCGTGGGCCGGCAGGTTGTGTTCCACCAGATAACGCATCACCGCGGAACCGGCAGCCATGGCCATTTGATTGCCACGGAAGGTCCCGGCATGGGCTCCCGGCAGCCAGGTGTCGAGCCAATCGCGATAAACCACCACCGCCAGCGGCAGACTGCCGCCGATGGCCTTGGACAGCACCACCACGTCTGGAATGATGCCGGCGTGTTCGAACGCGAACATTTTACCGGTGCGGCCAAAACCACTCTGGATCTCGTCGACAATCAACGCCACGCCCGCCTGCTCGGTGATGCGCCGCAACCCGCGCAGCCAATCCAGATCGGCCGGTATGACCCCACCCTCGCCCTGCACCACCTCGACAATCACTGCCGCCGGCAATTGCACGCCGGCCTCGGGGTCGGTCAGCAGGTTTTCCAGATAATGCAGATTGGCCTTCACCCCCGAGGCACCGCCCAAACCGAACGGACAGCGGTAATCGTAGGGGTAAGGCATGAATTGCACACCGTTACCGAGCAAGGCGCCCAAGGGTTTCTTCGGTCCCAGGCTGCCCATCAGGCTCAGCGCCCCCTGGCTCATGCCGTGATAACCGCCCTGAAACGACAACACGGTGCTGCGCCCGGTGGCCGTGCGCACCAGTTTGAGAGCAGCTTCCACCGCATCAGTGCCGGTGGGGCCGCAGAACTGGATCTTCGCCTCGGCGGCAAGGTCCGCCGGCAACAGGCCGAACAGGTCCTGGACGAAGCGATCCTTGACCGGCGTGGTCAGGTCCAGGGTATGCAAAGGCAACTCATCGCTCAGCACCTGCTGGATCGCCTCGATCACCACCGGATGGTTATGCCCCAGGGCCAGGGTGCCGGCCCCGGCCAGGCAGTCGATGAAAGTGCGACCCTCGACGTCCTCGACATACAAACCCCTGGCGCGCTTGAGGGCCAAGGGAATGCGCCGTGGATAGCTGCGGGCGTTGGACTCCTGCCGGCTCTGGCGGGCCAGCAGCGGCGACTCGTTGAATTGGTAGAGCGTCTCGGTCGGCGCGCAACTGACCCGCGCCGGCTGTGCTTCGATAAGACTATTGGCGACTGACATCTCTCGACCCCGCAATACACTGTAGTAGTGACCCAAATGGCACACCGGGCAGGTGCGCATCCGGTCGGGGCGCACGTGCAGGCTTCCTGTTGTGGAAACGCACCGGCGCGGCAAGGATTTACTCTGGAATCGAACTTTCCCCCGCAGGCTCGACCAGTGGCTTGTGCATGGCAATGGCGGTGACACCGCCGATGGCGAACGCCTCGGCGCTTTGCCTGAACCCCAGGTGTCGATAGAACCCGTGGCTGCTGCGTGTGCTGTTGAGGGTCGCCTGGACGACCCCGCGACCGCGCAACCACGCCTCGATGTCCCGTACCAGCGCTCGCCCGGCACCGCGGCGAAACCATTCCGGTTGCACATAGCAGAACGCGATCCGGCCTGAAACCGAGGCCATGGCGGTGCCCACCAGCCGCCCCTGCAAACGCGCCAGGGTCAGGCGCAACCTTGGGTCGAGCAGTAAGGGTTGTAGGTGAGCGAGGGTGTTGTGGCGTATCCAGGCTGCCACGATGCGCGGGTCGTTACGGTGTTCGGCGGCACATCCTAGGCGGATGGAGCGTTCGGCGATCCGGCTGATGATGCCGGCATCGCTGGGGGTGGCGGTGCTGATTTCAATGAGTGGTTCCATGGCGCGGTGTTCCTCAGTCCTTGAGTCGAGCTGAGAAAAACATAGCCTCGGATGAGGTGGGTGCGCCAATGGCAGGTCGTTACAACGGATGTATGCAGCTCCCCGGTAGACCTGGGTTAACCCACCTGTACAGGCATCGTCAATTCAACCCGCAATCCGTCCGGACGGCTGTCGAAATGCAGACCGCAACCACAACGCTGGACGATGGCCTGGACAATCGCCAACCCCAGTCCGCAGCCGGTGCTCTGGCCGTTGCGCCAGAAGCGCTGGGTCAGGTACTGGATATCGTCGGCGTCAATGCCGGGACCATGATCGCGAACCTGGAAGCGTACACGCTGGCCAATCATTTCCAGGCTCAATTGCACCTCGGTCCCGTCCGGCGTATGCCGCAAGGCGTTGTCCAGCAGATTGCGCAAGGCGGCGATGGAAAGCACCGCCGGCATTTGCACCGGCGCGTCGGACACCCCGGGTGCCAAATGCAGCTTGATCCGCTGGGGAGCGCCGCCGGTCGCATCCTGGATCGCCAGTCGCGCCACTTGCTCGGCGTTGCACTGCACGCCATCGTCGAACGACAGGCTGCCCTCGACCCGGGCCAGCAGCAACAACTGTTCGAGGGTGCGGTGCAAGCGGTCGGCGCCCTCCTCGGCCCGGGCCAGGGACTGATCGCGGGCGACGCCTTCGGTCATGCGCGCCACTTGCAGGTGAGTCTTGATGGCCGTCAATGGGCTGCGCAGTTCATGGGCGGCATCGCCGGTCAGCCGGCGCTCGCGCTCAATGGTCTTGCCGATCCGCTGGAACAGCTGGTTCTGGGTCTCAAGCAACGGCCGCAGTTCGCTGGGCAGCGGATGGATCTGCAACGGCTCCAGGGAGTCGGCATTGCGTCGCATCAATGCATCGCGCATGCGATTGAGCGGTGCCAGACCCTGGCCGATGCCCAGCCACAACAGGCACAGGCAGCCCAGCAGCGCCACGCCGACCGGCACCGAGGCCGCCAACAGCACCGACATGTTCAAGGCTTCGCGTTCGATCTGGCGGTCGGCGGTGGTGATGCGCAAATCCCCTCGGGCCAGGGTGAAACTGCGCCAGGGCGCGCCGTCGATCATCTGGTCGTGAAAGCCCAGCTTCTCGGCTTCCAGGGTTTGGTCTGGGGTGCCATGGCTGCGGGCCAGGATCTCCCCCCGCAAGGAGCTGACCTGGCAAGCCATGCCCCCCGGAATGCTCACCTGCTCGGTTTTCAGGTGCGTGCCTTCCCCTTTGCTGGGCAATGGCATCTGTTCCAGCAGCCCGGCGACCATCCGCGCCGAAGCCACCAGCCGCTGGTCGAGGGAAAACATCATCTGGTTGCGCAGATCACTGAGCATCCACGCCGCCGCCAGGGCCCAGATCAGGGCGAAGGCCGCGCCGAGGGTCAGACTCAGGCGCAATCGCAGGCTCATCACTTGGAGGACTCCCCGCCGTCGGCCGGCCCCAGCCGATAACCCAGCCCGCGGACCGTCTCGACAATGCCATTGCCGAGCTTGCGCCGCAGGTGATGGATATGGACGTTGAGGGCGTTGCTTTCCAGTTCGTCATTGAACCCGTAGACGCTGTCCTTGAGTTGCTCGGTGGACAGGACCCGACCGCGACTGTGCAACAGCGCCTGCAGCAATGACTGCTCACGCCGGGAAAGGTCCACCGGCTGTCCGCCGAGGGTGGTTTCCCGGCTGCTGGGGTCGTAGGTCAGGCGGCCGTGCTCGATCAGATTGACGCTGCGCCCCGCCACGCGCCGTAGCAAGGTGTGCAGGCGCGCCGCGAGTTCACGCAGATCGAAGGGTTTGAGCAGATAATCATCGGCACCGGCCTGCAAGCCGTCGACCCGGTCGGTCACCGAGTCCCGGGCGGTGAGGATCAGCACCGGTATCTCCAGACCTTGCTGGCGCAATTGGCGCAACAATTTAAGGCCATCCTCGTCGGGCAGCCCCAGGTCCAGCACCATGACGTCGAACCGGGCCACGCCAACCATCGCCCGCGCCGCCGACGCCGTGGCGACGTGTTCGACGGTCAGGCCCTGGGCCGTGAGCCCGGCGACGATCCCGCTGGCGATCAACTCATCGTCTTCGCAGACCAGTACGTGCATGGTAAGCCCCGTGGAAAAAGGTACATTAGGCCGCCGGCCGATTAAGCCGACATTATGCGACGAGTACGGCAAACATGGGCGATCATTGCTACCTGCCGATCGTCGCCGGGTTAATCGACGGTTAATCGCCAGTCGCCATCGTGCATTCCACTTGCTCCGTTCTAAGGCTTTATCCATGCGTCGATTGTTTTTTCTGTGGCTGCTCCTGATCTCGGGCCTGGCCCAGGCCGCCAATCCCTTCGAGACCAAAACCGATTTCCTGCCGGTGGAAAAGGCCTTCGTGTTTACCTCCGAACGCCTGGACTCCGGTGAAACCCAGTTGTTCTGGCAGATTGCCGACGGCTACTACCTGTATCAGCAGCGACTCAAATTCGACGGTCTTGCCGAGGCGCAAAAGCCGAAGTTGCCGGAGGGTGAAGCCCATAGCGACGAGTTTTTTGGCGACCAACAGGTTTATCGTCAGGCGCTGGAACTGAAGATTCCCGCCGGCGCCACCGGCAAGATCAAGGTCGGCTTCCAGGGCTGCGCCGACGCGGGCTTGTGTTATCCGCCCCAGACCCAAGTGGTGGACCTGGGTGGCACTGCACCAGCGGTTGCCAATGGTGAGGCGCCGGACCAGGCCTTGGCCAGCGGCCTGCAGCAACGGGCCTTGGGCTGGAGCCTGCTGGTGTTCTTTGGCCTGGGCCTGTTGCTGGCGTTTACGCCGTGCTCGCTGCCCATGCTGCCGATCCTGGCCGGGGTGGTGGTGGGCAGCGGTGCCAGCCCTCGGCGTGGATTGGCATTGGCCATCAGCTACGTGATCAGCATGGCCCTGGTGTATGCCGCCATGGGCGTAATCGCCGCGCTGCTGGGGGCCAACCTTCAGGCGCTGCTGCAGCAACCGTGGCTGCTGGGCACTTTCGCGGCGATCTTCGTGGTGCTGGCGCTACCGATGTTCGGTTTTTTCGAATTGCAGTTACCGGCCGCCCTGCGCGACCGCCTGGAAAGTGCCGGACGCCAACGCCGCGGCGGCAGCCTGGTGGGCGCCGGCATTCTCGGAGCCTTGTCCGGCCTGTTGGTGGGCCCGTGCATGACTGCCCCGCTGGCCGGTGCGCTGCTGTACATCGCCCAAAGCGGCAATGCGTTGCACGGCGGGCTGATCCTGTTCGCCATGGGCGTGGGCATTGGCCTGCCGCTGTTGCTATTGGTGACCGTGGGCAATCGTTTCCTGCCCAAACCCGGCGCCTGGATGAATGTGCTCAAGGGCGTGTTCGGTTTCCTGTTCCTGGGCACCGCGATCCTCATGATTCGCCCGGTCATCGACGGCTCGCTGTGGATCGGCCTGTGGGGCACGCTGTTGTTGATTGCCGCCTATAGCGCCTGGCGGCAGACCGAAGGTTTCGGTCGCACAGCCTATGTATGCGGCAGCGCGTCGCTGCTGTTCGGTCTGTGGGGCAGCCTGCTGGTGATCGGCGCGGCGGGTGGCGGCGATGATTTCTTCCAGCCCCTGGAGGTCTATGCAGGCACCTCGGAAAGCTCGGCCGTCAGCACCCATGATGCCTTTATCACGGTCAGCGAGCCTGCCGCCCTGCAGCGGGAACTGGATGCGGCCAAGGCCCAGGGCCAATGGGTCTTGCTGGACTACTACGCCGACTGGTGCGTGTCCTGCAAGATCATGGAAAAACAGGTGTTCGGCCGCGCCGATGTGCTGGACGCCTTGAAAGACGTACGTCTGGTGCGTCTGGACGTCACCGCCGACAATGCCGCCAGTCGCGAACTGCTGGGCCGCTATCAAGTGCCGGGGCCACCGAGCCTGCTGTGGATTGGCGCCGACGGTCAAGAGCGGCGCAGCCAGCGGATCACCGGGGAAGTCAATGCCAAGGAATTCCTGGAGCACTGGAACATGACTCGGAACGCGCGCTGATGCTGACGTTTACCCTCGGCACCTTTGCCATTGCGCTTAACCATCTATTGCTGATCAGCGCGTTGGCACTGGCGACCCTGGTGGGCTGGCGAGTAGCCAAGCGCGGTGGCGAAAACCCGGAATCGGTGCTGTTCGTGCTGTTTTTGCTGGGGCTTCTGGCCGCACGGATCGGCTTCGTCGGCGCCTACTGGAACCACTACCAGGATGACCTGTGGCAGATCGTCGACCTGCGCGACGGCGGTTTCCTGGCCTGGCCGGGGATTGTCGCGCTGGTGATTGGCGCGTTGCTGTGGAGCCGGCACCGACCGGCCTTGCGCCGGCCGTTGGGTTTCGGCGTGGGCAGCGGCCTGTTGTTCTGGCTGGTGGCGACGATGTCGTTGACGATCTATGAACAAGGCACCCGACTGCCGGAAATCAATCTGCGTAACGCCAACGGCGAGACGGTGAAACTCACCGATTATCAGGGCGGGCCCCTGGTGATCAACCTCTGGGCCACGTGGTGCCCACCCTGCCGGCGCGAAATGCCCGTGCTGGAAGAGGCCCAGCAGCAGCGCCCGGACCTGACGTTCCTGTTCGTCAACCAGGCCGAAAGCATGCAAAGCGTCAGCACTTATCTGGCCACCCAGGGCTTGAGCCTGGACAACGTGCTGTTTGATGGCAGCGGTCGCCTCGGTCAAGCCGTCGGTTCCATGGCACTGCCAACCACCTTGTTCTACAGCGCCGACGGCCGCCTGCTGGACAGTCACTTGGGCGAATTGTCAGAAGCGAGCCTGGCCCGCGCCCTGGAGAACTTCGAAACGCCGGATTCAACCTCGGCTCCCCACTCCGCCACAAGGAAACCCTCATGCCCCGCCTCCGCCACTTGCTGACCCTGGCCGTCGCCGCCACGCTGTCGCAGGCACCGCTGCTGCACGCCGAAGAACTGCCCGCGGCCATCAAGAAAATCGAAGCCAAGGGCGCGAAAATCGTCGGCACGTTCGAGGCGCCGGACGGATTGCGCGGTTACGCGGCGCAATACCAGAACCGTGGGATGGCGCTGTACCTGACACCCGATGGCCAGCATGTCTTGCTGGGCAACCTGTACGACGCCGACGGCAAGGACCTGAGCGCCGAGCCGCTGCAAAAGCTGGTCTATGCCCCAATGGCCAAGGCCATCTGGGGGAAGATGGAAGCGAGCAACTGGATCGCCGACGGCAGCAAGGACGCGCCGCGCACCGTCTATCTGTTCAGTGACCCGAACTGCCCGTACTGCAACATGTTCTGGGAACAGGCACGGCCATGGGTCAAAGCCGGCAAGGTGCAGTTACGCCACATCATGGTGGGCATCATCCGTGAAGACAGCCCAGGAAAATCCGCCGCATTGCTGGCGGCCAAGGACCCTGAGCAGGCCTTGGAAACCCACGAGAAGGCCGGCAAGGGCAGCGCGCTCAAACCCCTCAAGAACATACCGCCGGCCATCCAGGCAAAACTGGACGCCAACCTGCAGTTGATGGAAGAACTGGAACTGTCCGCCACCCCGGCGATTTTCTACCTGGATGACAAGGGCGAACTGCAACAGCAGCAAGGCGCACCGGCGCCGGACAAGCTGGTGAAGATTCTCGGGCCGAAGTGAGATCGACCTAGAGGGCCTCATCGCGAGCAGGCTCGCTCCCACAGGGGATGTGTGGCGACGACAAATTCAGCGTCAGGCACAGATCAAAATGTGGGAGCGAGCCTGCTCGCGATGGCGTCAGGTCAGCTGCGCAGAAACTCCAGCAAGGCTCGGGTGACGAATTCCGGGTTTTCCAGGTTGGAGATATGCCCCGCCTCTGGAATCAGCACATGCGGGCAGCCGATCAGCTCAGCCATTTCCAGCGCCTCGGACGGTGGTCGCGGTTTGTCCTGGTCGCCGCACATCACCAGCGTGCGCCCGGCGTCGAGCTCAGGCAGGCGCGGCAGGATGTCGTCCCGACCAAAAATGATCCGTCCCAACGGCACGACGCTGTCGCGCAGGCGGTCGGTCGGCAGTGCGGCCAGTGTGGCGCGAAACTGCTGGTAGAGCGCTGACTGCGGATCGATGCCCGGCCGGAAAAAGATCGGTACGACAATGTCCAGCAACGGCTCGGGGATGCTACCGCTGGCTTCGATCTTGTCGAACAGCGAAAAGTAATACTGGCGAGTCGGTTCAGGTTCGACCCCCACGTAAGTGTCCATCAACACCAACGCCTCAAGCCGCTTGGGCGCCATCAGCGCCAGCCGTGCGCCCCACATCCCGCCCACCGAAAGCCCCACCAGACTGAAGCAATCGACCTCCAGATGATCCATCAACGCCAGTGCCTGGCGAGCCAGATCGTCCAGGGATGTCATGCCCTCAGGCAAACGCCCGGACTGGCCGTGGCCCCAAAGGTCCAGGGCGATCACCCGGTAATGCCGGGACAGTGCCTCGATCTGCGGTGCCCACATGGTGTGATCCCACAGGTAGCTGCTGCCCAGCAGCACCACCGGGCCCTGGCCTTGGTCCAGGTAGTGAAGTGATTGCCCATCAAGGGTTGCAAAAGGCATTGAGACCTCCTTGTGTTGAATGGAGAAAAAGCCTTGGGAGACTGAGCCGTACGGGGCGAGGCGTCAACCGTGGGCTTTGCGGTGTTAGTAATGACGCCATCGCGAGCAGGCTCGCTCCCACCGGGGATTTGCGTCGATCACAAATCCACATTGTGGGAGCGAGCCTGCTCGCGATGAGGCCTCTTATAGACGCCGCAGAACTACAATCCTTCCAATTGCGCCATCAAATCATTCAACCGATCCACCTTCTCCTCGGTTATTTCACTGGCCGCCAGCCCATCGATGTATTCGGCCAGTTCCTGCACCGTGCTGCACTCGAACATCGCCCGCAGCGGCACATTGCGTTGCAGGGCCTTTTGCACCCGCGAAGCGATTTGCGTCGCCAGTAACGAGTGGCCGCCCAGTTCGAAGAAATTGTCTCGCACCCCCACCCGCTCGACCTTGAGCACCTGGGCCCAGATGTCCGCCAGGGTCTGCTCCAGCTCATTGCCTGGCGCCTGGTAATCCTGGCTGTGCAACTGGCCGATTTCCAGGGCCGGCAAGGCGTTGCGGTCGAGTTTGCCGTTGGCGTTGAGGGGCAAGCGGTCAAGCCACAGCCAGTGCAGCGGTACCATGTACTCCGGCAGTTCGGCGCGCAGGCGCTGCTTGATGCGTTCCAGGCGTTCGGTGGGCTTCAATGCCGAATCGGCGGCGACCAGATAGCCCACCAGATGCTTGCCGTTGGCGCCTTCCTGCACCCCCACCGCCCCATCGCGCACCTCGGGCTGTTCATGCAAGCGCGCTTCGATTTCCCCCAGCTCGATGCGGTAACCACGAATCTTCACCTGATGATCGATGCGTCCGACGTACTCCAGCACGCCGTCGCGACGCCGCCGCGCCAGGTCGCCAGTGCGGTACAAGCGCTCCCCTGGCGCACCAAACGGGTTGGGCACAAACACTGGGGCAGTGCGCAATGGGTCACTGACGTAGCCGCGCCCTACCCCGGTGCCTGCGACGCACAACTCGCCCACCGCACCCAGCGGCACCAGGTCCAGCGCGCCATCGAGCAAGTACAAACGGTTGTTGTCAGTGGGCGTACCAATCGGCAGGTAGCTGCCACGGGTCGAAGCCATGTCGACCCGGAAGAACGCCACGTCATCGGAGCATTCCGCCGGGCCATAGGCGTTTACCAGGCCAATGTCCGGGTAACGCAACAACCATTGATGGGCCAGCTCCGGCGGCATCGCTTCACCAGTGGGCAGCATCCAGCGCAGGCCGTCCAGGCCGATGCGGTCCTGGGCGAGCATGCCCTGGATCAGTGACGGCACGCTTTCCAGCACCGTGATGGCCTGGCGTTGCACATGCTCGAGCAGCCCTTGCGGGTCGTGGGCGATAACGTTGGGCACGATGTCCACCCGGGCACCGAACAGCGGCGCGGCGAGGAACTGCCACACGGAAATGTCGAAACTCTGAGAGGCGGTCTGGGCGATCACGTCAGTCTCGCCCAAGGCCAGGTACGGCACCTTGCTGAGCTGGTTGTTGAGCATGCCGCGTTGTTCCACCATGACGCCTTTGGGCAACCCGGTGGAGCCCGAGGTGTAGATCACGTACGCCAGGTTGTCCGGGCCGCTGTAGATGCCAGGGTTTTGCTGCGAAACATCGCTGGCCTGGACGCTTTCCCACACCAGCAACTTCGGCCGCCCGGAACAGGCGAACTCGTCCAGCAGCGCCAGCGCCTGGGCATGACAGGCCTGGGTGCAGACCAGCAGCGGCGTGCGGCTCAGCTCAAGGATGCGGCTCAGACGCTGACTCGGCAGGCCCGGGTCCAGCGGCAGGTAACCGGCACCGGCCTTGAAGCTGCCGATGATCATGCCGAGCAGGTCCAGGTCGCGCTCGGCCAGCAACGCCACCGGTTGATCGAGGCCCACGCCCGACGCGATCAAGGCATGGCCGAGGCGGTTGCTCCGTGCATTCAACTCGGCGTAGCTGTACGTCCTGTCCAGGCAGGTGGCGGCCACCCGTTGCGGATGGGCCGCGACCCGGGCCTCGAACAGCTCGACGTAACTTTGCTCCAACGCATAGGCACGCTTGCTCTGGTTGCAGCCTTCGATCAGGAAGTCCTGCTCCTGGGCGCTAATCAGCGGCAGCTCGGCCATGTCACCGTGAAAACCTTCCATCAGTGCCAGCAGCAAGCGCTTGAACTCACCCAGCAAGCCCAGGACAGTGGATTCATCGAAGTAACGCTGGTCGTAGGACAGATGCAACCCCAAGTCATCCCCCGGGTAGCAGACCGCCGTGAGCGGGAAGTTGGTGTGGGTGCGGCCCGAGTCAGAGGTGGCGTTGAGGCTTTGGGCGCGATCCAGCACCGAAACTTCCACCGGCGCGTTCTCAAACACGAACAGACTGTCAAACAACGGTTGGCCCTTGGGCAGTTCGCTGACTTCCTGGATGCTCACCAATGGCAGGTATTCGTACTCGCGCAGTTGCATGTTGCTGTCGAGCAACTCACTGAGCCATTGGCGCACACTGCAACGCTGATGATCGTCGGGCATCCGCACGCGCAAGGCGATGCTGTTGATGAACAGGCCTACGGTGCGTTGCATTTGCGGCAGTTCCACCGGGCGTCCGGCCACGGTGACGCCGAACAGCACGTCCCGATCGCCGCTCACCCGCCGCAGCACCAGCGCCCACGCGGCCTGGGCGAAGGTGTTGACCGTCAGTTGGTGAGCCTGGGCCAGTTCGCGCAACCGGGCACCGTCGTGGACATCGAGGCGGATGTAGCAGTCACCGACAATCATGCCGCCGCTGTCACCGGCGTGTTCACGCAGCAACGGCCGGTCGGTGGGGATCGGCGTGGTCCGTTCGAAACCTTGCAGGTTGCGCGTCCACCATTGCCGCGCCTCGGCCAGACTCTGGTGTTGTAACCAGCCGATGTAATCGCGATAACGCGGCGGCTCGGCCAGTCGCGGTTCGCGGTGTTCGCCAAGGGCGGTGTAGATCTCGAAGAAATCCTCCATCAGCAACGAACGGCACCAGGCATCGATCAGGATGTGGTGGTTGCTCATCATGAACCAGTAACGCGCCGCGCCAACCCGGATCAGGCGCAAGTGGAACGGGGCCTGGTTCAACAGATCGAAACCGGCCTCGCGCTCGTGCTTGAGCAACGCCTGGAGTTTGGCGTCCTGCTGATCCTCGGGCACTTCACACCAGTCCAGATAATCCACTGGCGTGCTGCCAGGCTTGTGGATGATTTGCAGCATTTCTTCGCCGACATTCCAGCAGAACGACGCGCGCAAGGCTTCATGACGAGCGATCACGGCTTGCCAGGCTTGAGCGAAACGTTGCCGATCCAGTTCGCTGTTGATGCGGTAGCGGTCCTGCATGTAGTACAGGCCCGTGCCTGGCTCCAGCAATGTGTGCAGCAGCATGCCCTCCTGCATCGGCGTCAGCGGGTAGACATCTTCGATCTGCGCGGCCGGCACCGGCAGGCTGTCGAGTTGGGCCTGGGTCAGTTTCGCCAAGGGGAAGTCCGAGGGCGTCAGGCCGCCCGCCGCGTCCGTCAGACAATGTTCGATCAGACCCTGCAGCTCATTGAGGTAGGCATCGGCCAGCGCAGCGATGGCCTGGCGATCGTGCCGCTCAGTGCTGAACGTCCAGCGCAGCACCAGCTCGCCGCCGCTGACCTGACTGTCGACACTCAGCTCGTTGGGCAGCGGCGCATCGGGGTCGTGGATCGCCCCCAACGCAGCGTCCAGCGGCTGGAACAGCGCGTCGTGGCCCAGGGTCTGATCGAGCTGCCCCAGGTAGTTGAAGGTGATCGCCGCGTGCGGCAGGCCGGCCATCGCCTGGCGCGTCGCGGCGTCAGCCAGGTAGCGCAGCACGCCGTAACCGAGGCCCCTGTGAGGCACCGCGCGCAGTTGTTCCTTGATGGCCTTGATCGAGGTGCCGAAGTCGTCACCCGCCGGGCTCAGGCGCAACGGATAAACGCTGGTGAACCAACCCACCGTACGGGTCAGGTCGATGTCATCGAACAGCGCCTCACGACCGTGCCCTTCGAGTTGGATCAGCGCCGATGCGTGGCCGCTCCAGCGACACAGCACCCGGGCCAGGGCGGTGAGCAGCAGGTCGTTGACCTGGGTGCGGTAGGCCCGCGGTGCCTGTTGCAACAGTTGCCCGGTGCGCTCGGCGTCCAAGCGCACGCTGACGGTTTCGGCGTGACGTTCCTCAAGCCCGCCGTCAGGATGGGCGCAGGGCAGCGCCACATCCGGGCCGCTCAACCGCGCTTGCCACCAACCCAGTTCCTCGCGCAGCGACTCGCTGCCGGCGTAGGCCTGCAAGCGCGCGGCCCAATCCCGGAACGGGCTGGTCTTGGCCGGCAGGTCTGCGGTTTGCCCGGCGCTGATCTGGCGGTAGAGCGTTTGCAGGTCATCCATCAACACCCGCCACGACACACCATCAACGACCAGGTGATGGATCACGATCAGCAGACGTTGGCGGCCATCGGGCAACTGCGCCAACACCGCGCGCAGCAAAGGCCCGCTCGACAGATTCAGGCTGCGCTGCATCTGGGCAAACACCGTTTCACAGGCCTGCTCACTCTCCACGTCCACCTGCCGCAACAGCGCCGCTTCGGACAATGGTCGGTGCTCGGCGCGCCAATGCCCGGCCATGTCGGCAAAGCCCAGGCGCAACGCATCGTGCTGTTGGAAAACGCTGCGCAATGCCTGTTCCAGCACGGAGGGTTGCAGGGTGATGGCCGGCTCCAGCAACAACGCCTGGTTCCAGTGGTGACGGTTGGCAATCCTGCTATCGAAGAACCAATGCTGGATCGGCGTCAGCGCCGACTCACCGGCGAGCAGCCCCTGCTCAGCGCTCACTGACTGACTGTGGCTGGCAACACAGGCCAGGGCCTGCACGGTCTGGTGCTGGAACAGGTCGCGGGGCGTGAAGTGAATGCCCTGTTGCCGGGCACGGCTGACGACCTGGATGGACAGGATCGAGTCGCCGCCCAGTTCGAAGAAGTTGTCGTTCAGGCCGACCTGCTTCACGTTCAGTACCTCGCACCAGATCGCCGCCAGGGCCTGCTCCAGGGCACTGCTCGGTGCCAGGTAATGTTGGCGATTGAGCTCAGGATCCGGCATTGGCAAGGCACGCCGGTCGAGCTTGCCATTGGCGGTCAGCGGCATGCTCGCCAGCAGGATCAGGTGGGTGGGCACCATGTAGTCCGGCAGTTGAGCCTTGAGGTGATTTTTCAGCGCTTCGCGCAGGGCCGCTTGTTGCTCGGTGTCCTGTTCATCGACGTCGGTCACCAGGTAGCCGGCCAGTTGCTTGCCGCCTGGCAGATCGAGCGCCAATACCACCGCCTCGCGCACGGCGTCATGTTCCAGCAGGCGGCTTTCGATTTCCCCCAGTTCGATGCGGAAACCGCGGATCTTCACCTGATGGTCGATCCGCCCCAAATACTCCACCTGACCATCGACGCGCTGGCGCACCAGGTCACCGGTGCGGTACAGCCGTCCACCATCGGCGGCAAACGGATCGGCGACGAAGCGTTCGGCGGTCATGCCCGGACGCTGGTGATAGCCCTGGGCCAATCCCGCGCCGCCGACGTACAACTCCCCGGTGGCGCCTTGGGGCACCAGGGCCAGGTCGGCATCGAGGATATAGGCCACCCGCGCGCCGACCACGCTGCCAATCGGCACACTCGCCGCGCCCTCTTCCAGTTGCTCAGGGGCCAGGCTCGCCAGTGGCATGACCACGGTTTCGGTCGGGCCATAGGCGTTGAAGAACAGGCTCGGCTTGAACGCCGCCCGGATGCGTTGCAAATGCTCGCCGGTCAGGGCTTCGCCACCGGTGATGCACATGCGCACCGGCAGGGTTTGTCCCTGGGTCGCCAGCCATTGCGCCAACTGGCTGCCGTAGCTGGGGGTGAAGCCGAGGATGTTGATGCGTTGTTCGCGAATCAGCCCGCAGATCTGTTCGGCGTCCCACTGCCCTTGTGCGCGCAGCACCACCTGGGCACCGCTGAGCAGCGGCACCAGCAGGCGCTCGGTGGCGGCGTCGAAGTTGATGGAATAGAAATGCAGCTCGCAATCGTCCGGGCGCATGCCGAAACGCTGGATCACCGCCTGGCAGTGCATGGCGATTTCACCGTGGGACACCACCACGCCCTTGGGCTTGCCAGTGGAACCTGAGGTGTAGATCAGGTAGGCCTGATGCTGCGGCAGGTTGATCAGCGGCGGTGCCTGGTCCGGGTAGCCGGCCAGGGCCGGGCTATCGTCCTCCAGGCACCAGCCCTCTACACCGGCCGGCAATGGGCCCAAGGCCTGGAACATCGCCCGGTCGCTGAGCAGCAGACCGAGGCCACTGTCTTGGATCATGTAATGCAAACGGTCCAGCGGGTATTCCGGGTCCAGCGGCACGTAGGCGCCGCCGGCCTTGAGGATCGCCAACAGGCCAACGACCATCTCCAGCGACCGTTCCAGGGCCAGGCCCACCCGCACCTGCGGCCCGACGCCGCGCTCGCGCAGCATCCAGGCCAGGCGGTTGGCACGGCGTTCGAGTTCGGCGTAAGTCAGGGTCTGCCCGGCAAAGGTCAGGGCCGGTGCGTCGGGGCGCGCCAGGGCCTGTTCGCTGAACAGTTGATGGATGCATTGATCCAGGCGGTGTTCGCCGGGTTCGACGCCGAGGCTGTCGCGCATCTGTTGCTGCTCGCGGGCATCGAGCAACGGCAATTCGCTTAGCCGCTGGGTCGGATCGGCCAGCAGTGTCTCCAGCAGATTGCGCCAGTGTCCGGCCATGCGGGCGATGCGCGGTTCGTCGAACAGGTCGGTGCTGTAGGTCAGGCAGCAACCCAGGCGATGGTCCAGGTCGGTGACTTCCAGATTCAGGTCGAACTTGGTGGCCCGGGCGTCGTTGGCCAGGTATTCGACGCTCATCCCGGCCAGCGTGCGGCTCTGCTGGAACTCCCAGCGCTGCACGTTGCACATCACCTGGAACAGCGGGTTGTACGCGGCACTGCGCGGTGGTTGCAGGGCTTCGACCAGATGATCGAACGGCAAATCCTGATGGGACTGGCCTTCGATCACCGTCTGACGCACTTGCTCGAACAACTCAGCCACCGACATTTGCCCATCGAGCTGGCAGCGCAGTACCTGGGTATTGAGGAACGCACCGATCAGCCCTTCGCTTTCCGGACGGATGCGGTTGGCCACCGGCGCGCCGATGCGCAGGTCGGTCTGGCCGCTGTAGCGATAAAGCAGCACGGCCAGGGCGGCGGTCATGGTCATGAACAGGGTTAAGCCCTGTTGCGCGTTGAAGGCGCGGACTCGGGAGGCGAGATCATCACTGAGGTCGAATCGGAACAATTCACCGCGATGGCTTTGCACCAGCGGACGCGGACGGTCGCCCGGCAATTCGAGCAACGGGTGTTCGCGACCCAGTTGTGTGGTCCAGTAGTCCAGTTGCCGTTGACGCTCGCCAGACTCCAGCCACTGGCGCTGCCAGACGCTGTAGTCCAGGTACTGCACCGGCAAGGGTTCCAGTGGCGATTCACGGTCGTCGATAAAGGCTTCGTACAGCGCACTCAGTTCCCGGGCAAAAATATCCATTGCCCAGCCTTCGGTGACGATGTGGTGCAGGGTCAGCACCAGGTAATGTTCCTGCTCGGCGGTCTTGACCAGACAGACCCGCAGCAATGGCCCGGTTTCCAGGTCGAAGGGTTTGTGGGCTTCGCTGTCGGCCAGTTGCTCCACCCGCTGTTGGCGAATATCGACGGCCAACGTCGAGAAATCTTGCCAGTCCATGCGCAGGCCGGTGTTGGCGTGCACCTGTTGCCGGGGCACGCCATCGACGCTGGGGAAAGTGGTGCGCAGGGTTTCATGGCGCAGGACCAACGCCTGCAACGCCGCCTCGAAACGCCCGACATCCAGCACCCCGCGCAACCGCGCCATGCCGCCGACGTTGTAGGCCGGGCTGTCGGGCTCCATTTGCCAGAGGAACCACATGCGCTGCTGGGAATAAGACAACGGCACCGGTTGGCTGCGATCGACCTTCTCGATCGGCGGTTGCCGGTTGGTCTGGCCGCTGGCCTTTATCAAGCGCACCTGTTCGGCGAACGCACCCAACTCGCTGGCCTCGAACAAGGTGCGCAACGGCAGCTCGATATCGCAGGCCTGGCGGGTGCGGGAAATGATCTGGGTCGCCAGCAGCGAATGACCGCCCAGGGCAAAAAAGTCGTCCCGCAGACCGATGCGGTCGAGCCCCAGCACGTCGCGCCAAATGCCAGCGACCTGCTGCTCGAGGGCACTGACCGGCTCGACGTGTTCACGTACTTGCCAGTGCGGTTCGGGCAAGGCACGCCGGTCGAGTTTGCCGCTGGGGCTCAGGGGCATGGCGTCCAGGCGCAGCAATTGCGCGGGCACCATGTAGTCCGGCAGTTCGGCGGCCAGGGCGGCGTTGAGTCGGGCGTTTTGGAGGTCCTGATCTTGCCCGACATCGCAAGCGGTGTAATAGCCGATCAGTTGCGGGCCGGCCGAGGTCTCGCGTACCAGCACCGCCACTTGGGCCACGCCGTCCTGGGCCAGCAGCCGCGCTTCGATTTCCTGTGGTTCGACCCTGAAGCCACGCAGCTTGACCTGTTGGTCGAGACGGCCAAGGTATTCGATCACGCCATCGGCGCTCCAGCGCACCCGGTCACCGCTGCGATACAACCGCGTGCCCGCCACACCCAGCGGGTCGGCGATAAAGCGCTCGGCGCTCAAACCCGGACGCCCGAGGTAACCCCGAGCCAGCCCCAGGCCGCCGATACACAATTCACCCGGCACACCGGCGGGCACGGGGTTGAGTTCACTGTCGAGCACGCGGCACACCACATTGCCCAGCGGCCGGCCGATGGGCGAACGCTCGCCGTCGGCGACGCTGCAATGCCAGTGGGTGACGTTGATGGCGGTTTCGGTCGGGCCATAACGGTTGTGCAATTGCGCCGACGGCAGCTGCGCCAGCACGCGGTTGCGCAGTTCGGCCGGCAAGGCCTCACCGCCACAGAAGACCCGGCGCAGGCTGGTGCAGCGGGCGCTCAGGGGCTCGTCGATAAACAGGCTGAGCAGCGGCGGCACGAAGTGCAGCGTGGTCACGCCAAATTGTTGGACCAACTGCGCGATGCGGTGCGGGTCACGGTGTTCGCCAGGGCCGGCCAGCACCAGTTGGCAACCGGTGATCAGCGGCCAGAAACACTCCCACACCGACACGTCGAAACTGATCGGCGCCTTTTGCATCAACACATCGGTTTCGTCCAGCCCGTAAGTGTCCTGCATCCATTGCAGACGCTCGGCCAGGGCGGCATGGGTGTTGCCGACGCCTTTGGGTTGGCCGGTGGAGCCGGACGTGTAAATCACGTAGGCCAGGTGATCGCCATCCAGGTGCAAGCCCGGCGGGTTGCTCGGCCATTGCTCCAGGTGCAAGGCATCCATGGCGATGACGCTGACGCCCTCGCAGAGGGGCAAGCGTTCAAGCAATGCAGTTTGCGTCAGCAGCAGATCGACGCCGCTGTCCTTGAGCATGTAGGCCAAACGCTCGGCCGGGTAATCGGCATCCAGCGGCACGTAGGCGCCGCCGGCCTTGAGGATCGCCAGGACACCGATGAGCAACTGCGGCGAACGCTCGGCGGCAATCGCCACGCACACGTCCGGACCGACGCCTTTGTCGCGCAGGTAATGGGCCAGGCGATTGGCCTGGGTGTGCAGCTCGGCGTAATCCAGGCAGCCATCGTCCCACAGCAGCGCAGTGCGTTGCGGCGTGCGCCGGGCCTGCTCGTTCAACAGCTCCGGTAGCCATTGGCCGGCCGGCGCGCACGGGGCCGCGCCCCACTGCTGCTGTTGGGTGTATTCATCGGCGCTCAATAACGGCACATCGCCGATGGCCTGCTGCGGATCGGCACAGACCGCGTGCAACAGGTTGCAGTAATGCATCGCCAACCGCGCGATGGTCGGAGCCTCGAACAGCTCGTCGGCGTAGTCGAACGACAGCGTCAGCCGGCCGTTGCGATCCTCTTCGCTGTGCAGTTGCAGGTCGAACTTGGCTTCGCGGCTGTGCCACGGCAACTCCTCGGCCAACAGCCCCGGCAAACGACGCAAGGCGCTCAGGTCTCGCTGTTGATGGTTGAACATCACCTGGAACAGACCTTGCTCGCGCGCCTGGGGGAACGCTTCGAGCAGTTGTTCGAACGGCAGGTCCTGATGGGCCTGGGCACCGAGCGTGGCCTCCCGGGCCTGGGCCAACAGTGCGGCAAACGGCTGGCGCGAATCGATCTGCCCGCGCAGCACCTGGGTATTGATGAAAAAGCCGATCAGCCCCTGGGTCTCCAGGCGTGGACGGTTGGCGTTGGGCACGCCGATGCGGATGTCGGATTGGCCGGTGTAACGCTGTAACAGCGCCTGGAAGGCCGCCAGCAACAGCATGAACGGGGTTGCATCGTGGGCCTGGGCCACTTGGCGCAAGGCATCGCCGAGGCCTTTGTCCAGGCGCAGACTATGGCGGGCGGCGCTGCGCTGGCGTTGCGCACTGCGGGGATGGTCCGTGCTCAGGGCGAGGGTCGGATGTTCGTCGCCCAGTTGCTGTTTCCAGTATGTCAGCTGCCGCTCGGCCTCCCCTTGAGCCAACCACTGGCGCTGCCAACTGCCGTAGTCGGCGTACTGCAATGGCAACGGCGCCAACGCGGCGACCTGCCCCTGGCATGCAGCAGCATACAACCGGGCAAACTCATCGATCAGTACGCTCATCGACCAGCCGTCGGCGATGATGTGGTGTAGCGTGACCAACAATTGGTGGTCACCCTCATCGAGACGCAACAAGGTGACCCGCCACAGTGGGCCCTTCTGCAAATCGAACAGCAGCGCCGCTTCATCGTCACGCATCTGCCGCGCCTGGGCTTCGCGTTGGTCGGCGGGCAGGTCGCTGAGGTCGATCACGCGCAGCTTGAACTCACCGGCCGGATCGACCTGTTGCAGGGCGACACCCTCGCGCTCCAGAAATCGTGTGCGCAGGGCTTCGTGGCGTTCGAGCAGTTGCTGGAAACTGGCCCGTAGTGCGTCTTCGTCCAACTCACCGTGCAGGTGCAAGCCGCCGGGGATGGTGTAGGCGCTGCTCGCCGGATCCAGTTGCCAGGTGATCCACAACCGATTCTGGGCAAGGGATTGCGGCAACGCTTCGTGGCGCGGCAACGGGCTGATCACGCCTTGGGCCTCGCCACCTGCCTGTTGCTGATTCGCCACCGCTGCCGTGAACGCTGCGAGGGTCGGCGCTTCGAACAACAAGCGTAGATTCAGCGCCAGCCCCAGCCTTTCTTGCAGCCGCGCGACCACTTGAGTGGCGGCGATGGAGTTACCGCCCAACAGGAAGAAATGATCGTCGCCATGGACGTGTTCAATCTGCAACTGCTCGCACCAGACTTGGCCGATCAATGTTTGCAACGGCGATGACGAGCGGACGTCAAGGCTTGCTTCAACCTCGACTGACGGGAACAGCGCATAACTGTCGAGACTGCCGTCGGCCAATCGGGTCCGACAGGCCGAGCGTTGCAACTTGCCGCTGGAGGTCTTGGGCAATGCGCCCGGATTGAGCAACACCACCACACTCGGCGCTTGCTGACAGGCTTCGGCCACCGCCTGGCGAATGGCTTTGATCAACGCTTCGGGTGGCAGGATCTTCTGCACGCTGCGGCTGATTTCCGCCGCGATGCCGATGCCTTCCTCGCCGCCATCGTCGACCGCGAACGCCGCCACCCGGCCCTTGCGCACGACTTCCACTTCCCGCTCGATGGTTTGCTCGATGTCCTGGGGGTAGAGGTTATGACCGCGCACGATCATCAGGTCCTTCAGGCGGCCGGTAATGAACAGCTCACCCTCACGCAGGAAACCCAAGTCGCCGGTGCGCAGCCAGGTGCGGCCATCGTACTGGACGAATGTCTTGCCGCTGGCCTCAGGGTTTCGCCAGTAGCCATGCGCAATGCTCGGCCCGCAGGCCCAGACTTCGCCGACCCGGTTGTCGGTCAGCGGCTGCAACGTGTTGGGCTCGACGATCAGCACCGCATGCCCGGGCTGGCTCACGCCGCAACTCATCACCGTACAGCCCTGCCCTGGCTCGGCACGGTGGTGCGCCAGTGCCGTGTCGTCCATTTGCAACGACGGGATGCCTTGACTGCGCGGTGTGCCCGCGACGAACAAGGTGGCTTCGGCCAGGCCATAGGACGCCATGAAACTGTCCGGCGTGAAGCCGCACGGCGCGAATTTCTCGGCAAAGCGTTCCAGGCTGTCGAGACGGATCGGCTCGGAGCCTGAATAAGCCACGCGCCAGCCGCTCAGGTCGAGGCGCTTGAGGGCTGATTCACTGACCCGCTCGCTGCACAGCCGATAGGCGAAGTCCGGGCCGCCGCTGATGGTGCCGCCGTATTCGCTGATCGCCTCCAACCAGCGCAACGGCCGGGCTAGGAAGTACGCGGGCGACATCAGCACGCAGGGCACGCCGCTGAAAACCGGCTGCAACAGGCCGCCGATCAGGCCCATGTCGTGGTACAGCGGTAGCCAGCTGACGATCACGTCATCAGGGTTCAGATCAATGCCGAAGCCGTGGCGGATCAATAATTCGTTGGCCACCAGGTTGCCATGGCTGACCTGCACCCCCTTGGGCAATGCGGTGGAGCCGGAGGTGTATTGCAGGAAAGCGATGTCATGGTCCTGCAGATTTGGTTGCAGCCATTGCCCGGCGCGGGCCGGATCAAGGGTATCGACGCACAGCACCGGCGGAGCCGACTCGATGGCTTGCAGTGGCTCGCGCAGATCGCTGCGGGTGAGCAACAGGCGCGGCTCGGCATCGGCAATGATCGACAGCAGGCGTTCCTGGTGGTGGCGACGAGCGGACTCCGGCGGATAGGCCGGCACCGCGATCACCCCCGCGTACAGGCAGCCAAAAAACGCCGCGACGTAGTCCGGGCCACTGGGAAACAGCAAAACCGCACGGTCACCGAACGCCGCTTCGGCCTGCAAGGCGGCGGCGATGGTCCGGGCACGCAGGTCCAGGTCGCGATAACTCAGTACAACACTTTGCTCCGGGACGTCGGCAAGGAAGCGCAAGGCCACACGGTCCGGCGACAACGCGGCGCGGCGCTGAAGGGCATGAGCCAGGGTGCTGGGGAGTTCGAACGCGTCGGTCATGAGGTTTCCTGCCTGAAATTCGGCTTGCTAGTGGTATCTGGTGGCCTGCGGAATGCGGTGCGGCATCGGGACTGCCGCCCGAAACCTTCATCCCTGAGAACGGATACCGCCGGCAAATAATTAGTCAGCGGCCTCTTGATCCAGACCCGCCGGAAAGCAGAACACCGCGGCAACGGGTCGCAGTTCTCACGCTGGACCTCTCAGCATCAATAATTCTCCTTCTCAATTGACAATCATTATCATTCAGCCTAATTTGTCGCTCGATATGCAGGACGAGTCGGACAGATCCCTCGTCCTGCTAACTTTTTGCAACAAGGTGAATTCCATGACGGAACAAGTATCCACAAGCAGGTGCGACTCACCGTTACTTCAGGCATTCGTGGATAACCGGATGATCCTGGTCAAGATCGCAGCACGCATCACCGGGTGCCGGTCCCGGGCAGAAGACGTGGTGCAGGATGCGTTTTTCCGGCTGCAATCGGCGCCCCAGATCACCTCGTCCTTCAAGGCTCAGCTCAGTTACCTGTTTCAGATCGTGCGCAACCTGGCGATCGACCATTACCGCAAGCAGGCGCTGGAACAGAAATACTCGGGGCCGGAAGAGGAAGGGTTGAATGTGGTGATCCAGGGTGCTTCGCCAGAAACGTCACACATCAATTTCTCGACGCTGGAGCACATCGCCGACGCGCTCACCGAACTGCCCAGCCGCACCCGCTATGCCTTCGAGATGTACCGCCTGCACGGTGTGCCACAGAAGGATATCGCCAAGGAGCTGGGGGTCTCACCGACCCTGGTGAACTTCATGATCCGCGACGCCCTGGTGCATTGCCGCAAGGTGTCGGGAGTGCGTGGGGATATCTTTGCCCGGCGGTGATTTTGCACTGATTTTTCGGGCCTTATCGCGAGCAGGCTCGCTCCCACAATGGATCTGCGCACTCACAAAGTCTGTGCTGTGCGCAATCCCTGTGGGAGCGAGCCTGCTCGCGATGGAGCCCTAGGGGCTTACAACCTCACCTCAACCCACACCGATCAAAAAACCGCTCACGCCCCAGAATCATCAGCGCCGCGCGCTTGTGGGGGAAATCGAATTCCTTTTCACAGTGGAAACACTGGTTGTGCAGATGACCGATCATCCGGGCGTTGTCGGCTCGAGGTTCGGCCACCACCCGCTCGGTGCGCGGGTCGTCGAGAAACAGGTAATGCACCAGCGCCGACAGCCAGCTCGCCACCTTGTGCGGGCCGCGGTGTTGCTCCTCGCCCACCAACATGTGAATGCCGCGATCATAATTGTGCACGTCATAGAACGGCGCGATCCGATCCTCCTTGGCCCAATAGGCTTCGAAGTAGGCGAAAGGCTGGTCGTCGAAACAACCGATCAAGGTCAGCACCCGGGGATCGCGCTGCAGTGTGCTCAGATACTCGCGATGTTGTTCCAGGCTGCCCTCCTCCTGCCAGAAACTCGCCACCCGAGGACTGTTCTGCCAGCGGTTGAAGCGCGTCAGGTCCTGTTCGATTTCCAGGGTGCGCAAGGACACCCAGGCTCCCAGGCGCGCATCGAAGCGCCGATACACCTCGCCTCGCGGCTTCATGGGCCGGCGCGGATGACGCTTGCCATCGGTGATAATCATCTGTTGCGGATAGCTGCCGTTGAACGACTCCCCCAGCCAGGGTTGCGGCAGTTGCCAGAACATCGTGCGCTCACAGATGTATTCGTCGGCACACTCGCCGGGCGTCAGCAGTCCGCTGAGCAAGGCTTCACCGGGGCGCTCGGGCAGATGCCAAGTCAGGCGCCGGCATTCAGGATCGCGGGCGAACAGCCAATAGCAGGCCGCCCAAAGCGCCGGGCCTACGGGCCGATCGTTGATTTCCTGCAAATGCACATGCAGCTCGGTACCACGCTCCAGGCGCAGCCGGATCAGCGGCGCGCCCTCAAGCATCAGGCTCAGGTGGCGTTCGGTTTCATCGGCGCCGAGACGGCGACCGCCGGGTAAAGGCAGCGTCGTCGGGTGCTTGAGATTGGACATGGGCGGGGCTCACGTAGTCGTCGGTAGTCAACGTGTGACGTGAGCCAGGCAGGGAAATTTAGTGCCCCGTTCAATGATCGTGCGCTGGCACCAGCTGTATCTGGTAGGGCTTGAAAATCGCCAGCATCTGCCCGTCGTCCCGCAGCTTTTGCAGCAGTCGCTCGAACGCTTCGCCAGAGATCGGCGCCTGGGGGCGGATCAGCGCGTAATGGTGGTAAATCTGATCGATACGTTCGGATATCAGCAATTGAGGGTCGACGTCAGGATTGCGCAGCACGTAGTCGATGAGGTACGAACGGGTGACCAGCGCAATGTCCGCACGCCCGCGCAAGACCATCAGCAGGTTGCTGTCATGGGAATACGTCAGCGTGGCGTTGTATTGGCCGGTCAGGAACTTGGGGTCGGCGTTGAATTCGGCAAAGGCGTAGTGGTAGCCGCTGAAGAGCGCCAGGCGCTTGCCCCTCAGATCAGAGAAATAGTCTTGCTGACGATCCGGTTGACGCTGGGCAACGAAGATTTCCGCATCTTCCAGGCCCATGTCTACCGCAGTATGAGGCACATCCTTCCAGCCCCAGTCCGGGTTCTCGAAAATGGCCATGTCGACCCGGCCCTGCTTGAAATCATTGAAACGGCGCGGAATCGACGTCGGAACCAGCACGAATTGATAGTCGCTTTGGGCCTTGTTCAAGGCTTCTACCAACTGCGGCAGCAAACCGGTATCCGCGCCAGTTTCGGGGCGTATCGTGTAGGGCGGAAAATGCGCTGCGCCAATCCGGACCAGTTGCGCAGCCGTGGCCGGCAACGCGAACACTGCAATAAACGCAGCCAGCAAGACGCGCGAGGCTATCCCCATCGTTGAAAACGTCAAGACAGCTCACTCCCCAGAAAATTAATCATCAGTGAATCCAACCAGGCATCTCAATGCATCACGCAGGGCACGCAGGGCGACCACTCAGCGGCATTGCTGCCTCTTTTTATTTTTCTTCAAGCACCAGAATCAAGGCCTGCTCGGCCAACTCATCAAGACTCATGCTGCCCTCGGCGCGAAACCAGGTGGTGGTCCAGGACAGGGCGCCGGTCAGGAAACGACGGGTGATGAACACGTCGCCCCGAATATACCCCGCGTCCTTGGCCTGCCCAAGAACCTCAAGCCACAGGGCCTCATAAATATCACGCAAAGCCAGCACCTGTCTTTGACCTTGCTCAGACAACGAACGCCATTCGTAGACCAGGACCGCCATCGCCTCGCCGCTGCCGCCCATGATCGATTGCAACTCGCAGCGAATCAGCGCCAGGACCCGCTCGCGCACACTATCGGCCTCGGCCAGCGCCGCGCGCATCAACGCCGTGTTGTAGCGAATGGTCTCTTCCATCACCGCCCGCAGGATCTCGTCCTTGCTTTTGAAGTGATGAAAGATGCTGCCCGACTGGATGCCCACCGCGCTCGCCAGGTCGCGCACCGTGGTGCGCTCGAACCCTTTGTTGCGAAACAGGTGGGCGGCGGTCTGGAGCAGTTTGCCGCGAGCGCTGTCAGGATCGGTCAGTTGCCCGTTATCGACCAGCTCACGCATCACGTTCAGGGCTTTTTGCTCATCCACCCATTCTCTCCTACAGTCGATCGATCAACGTCGGGCCACGCTTGCGGAACCGGCGAGGTGGCGCGGGCAATTTAAGCTGGCCGGGGCACCCAAGCAAGCGCTTGGATCGAAGAACCGGCGGTCGTTTACAAACCAAGCGCTTGCTTGGTAGTCTCGAGCGACGTCGGCCGGAGGGAGCACCATGCCAAAAACGATACGTATCGGTTGTGCCAGCGCCTTCTGGGGCGACACCTGTACCGCTGCGGCGCAACTGGTCGAAGGCGCCGAACTGGACTACCTGGTGTTCGATTACCTGGCCGAGGTCACGATGTCGATCATGGCCGGGGCGCGCATGAAAGCCCCTCGGGGCGGCTATGCCACGGACTTCATCGAAGTGCTCACACCGCTGCTTGCTCGTTTGCATGAACGCAAGATCCGCGTCATCAGCAATGCCGGCGGGGTCAACCCCCAGGCCTGCGCCGCCGCTCTGCAAGCGGCCTGCGACAAGGCCGGCGTGCCCTTGAAGATCGCGGTGCTGCAGGGGGACGACCTGCAACCACAATTCGAACAGCTCGCCAGCCAGGGCATTATCGAGATGTTCAGCGGCGCGCCCCTGCCGGCGGTGTGCGTGTCCACCAACGCTTACCTGGGTGCCCCCGGCATTGTCGAGGCCTTGCGTCTGGGAGCCGACATCGTGATCACCGGCCGGGTGGTGGACAGCGCCGTGGTCAGCGCGGCCCTGGTGCATGAGTTTGGCTGGGCCTGGCACGACTACGACAAACTGGCCCAGGCCGCATTGGCCGGACACCTCATTGAGTGCGGGGCTCAATGCACGGGCGGTAATTTCACCGACTGGCGGGAAGTACCGGATTACGAGCACATCGGTTTTCCCATCGTTGAAGTCAGCGCCGACGGCCAATTCATCGTCACCAAGGCCGAAGGCAGCGGCGGGCTGGTCACGCCGCTGACGGTCGGGGAGCAACTGCTCTATGAAATCGGCGATCCCCAAGGCTATCTCTTGCCGGACGTGATCTGCGACTTCAGCCAGGTCAGGTTGATCCAGCAAGGCAAACACGCGGTGCGCGTCCAAGGCGCCAAGGGCTTGCCGCCCACCGAACAATACAAGGTCTGCGCCACCTGGGCCGATGGTTTTCGCTGCACCGCCCTGTGCCTGATCGCCGGCATCGATGCGGTGGCCAAGGCCGAACGGGTCAGCCAGGCGATCATCGCCAGGACTTCGCAGCTGTTCAGTTCGCGCGGCTGGGCGCCCTACAGCGAGGTGAACATCGAGCTTCTGGGCAGCGAAGCCACTTACGGCCAGCACGGCCGGCGCCAGGACAGCCGTGAAGTGGTGATCAAACTGGCGGTGCGCCACCCCGACAAACAGCCGCTGGTGCTGTTTTCCAGGGAAATCGCCCAGGCCGCCACCGGCATGGTGCCGGGGCTGACCGGCCTGATGGGCGGTCGCCCGACGGTGTATCCGTTGATTCGCCTGTTCTCGTTCCTGATCGACAAATCCGCCTGCCGGCTCCACATCGAACTCGACGGGCAGAGTCATCCTTGCCTGCTGCCCGCCGTCAAAGCGCTGAAAACCCGCGACTTGCCGGTCGCTCCCGACCTGCCCAAACCCCAGGGCCGGGCTGATGCCAGCGTGCCGTTGGTCAAACTGGCGGTGGCGCGCTCCGGCGACAAGGGCAACCACAGCAACATCGGTGTACTCGCCCGCGCCCCCGAATACTTGCCGTGGATCGCCGAGGCGCTGACGCCCCAAGTGTTGGTTGACTGGATGAGCCACGCGCTCGACCCACTGCTGGGGCGCGTCGAACGCTGGTATCTGCCGGGCACCCACAGCCTGAACTTCGTGCTGGAAAATGCCCTTGGCGGCGGCGGTGTCGCCAGCCTGCGCATCGACCCGCAGGGCAAGGCGTTCGCTCAGCAATTGCTGGAGATCCAGATACCGGTGCCCCAGAGCATCGCCGATCAGGTCAATTAAAGGACGATCGCCATGGCGTTCGGTTCGAGCACAAGGAACACCCATGCCAGTCATCGAATCGCACCTTGACCCACACAGCGCCGACTTCGCCCGCAACCACGCGGCCATGCTGTCTGGCGTCGCACACCTGCGTCAGATCGAACAGGCGGTGCTGGAGAACGCCGCCCTGGCCCAGGCCAAGTTCGAGCAACGCGGCCAACTGCTGCCGCGCGAGCGTTTGAACCTGCTGCTGGACCCCGGCGCGCCGTTCCTGGAACTGGCGAGCCTGGCCGGCTACAAACTCCATGACGACAAGGACGGCAGCCAGGCCGGGGGCGGCTTGATCGCGGGGATCGGCTACGTCTCCGGCGCTCAGGTCTTGGTGGTGGCGAACAACAGCGCGATCAAGGGCGGGACCATCTCCCCCAGCGGCTTGAACAAGACCCTGCGTCTGCAACAGATCGCCATGGAGAACAAACTGCCGATCATCACCCTGGCCGAAAGCGGCGGCGCCAACCTCAATTATGCCGCGCAGATTTTTGTCGAAGGAGCACGCAGCTTCGCCAATCAGGCGCGGATGTCCGCCATGGGCTTGCCGCAGATTACTGTGGTGCATGGTTCGGCCACGGCGGGCGGGGCCTACCAGCCGGGGCTCTCGGATTACGTAGTAGTGGTGCGCGACAAAGCACGGCTGTTTCTGGCCGGCCCCCCGCTGCTCAAGGCCGCCACTGGCGAAGTCGCCACGGAAGAAGAACTGGGCGGTGCGCAAATGCATGCGCAGGTGGCCGGCACCGCTGAATACCTGGCCGAGAATGACGCCGATGGCATACGCCTGGCCCGGGAGATCGTCAGCCTGTTGCCCTGGAACGAGCAACGGCCGACACCGCCTGAACGCACCTGGAAAGAGCCGCTCTACCCGGCCGATGAGTTGCTGGGGTTGATCCCCGACGACCCGAAAAAGCCCTATGACGTGCGGGAAATCGTCGCCCGCATCGCCGATGGTTCGGACTTCCTGGAATTCAAAAGCGAGTTCGATCAACAGACGATTTGTGGCCACCTGCGCATTCGTGGTCATGCCTGTGGCCTGATCGGCAACAACGGCCCGATCACGCCCAAGGGCGCGAGCAAGGCCGCGCAGTTCATCCAGCTGTGCGACCAGAGCCGCACACCGTTGCTGTTCCTGCACAACACCACCGGCTTCATGGTCGGCACCGAGTCGGAACAACAAGGGGTGATCAAGCATGGGGCGAAGATGATCCAGGCCGTGGCCAACGCCCGAGTGCCGAAGCTGACGGTTGTGGTGGGCGGCTCCTACGGCGCCGGCAACTACGCCATGTGCGGCCGAGGGCTGGACCCACGCTTCATCTTCGCCTGGCCCAACAGCCACACGGCGGTGATGGGTGGAGCCCAGGCCGGCAAGGTTTTGCGCATCGTCACGCAGGCGACGCAGATCAAGAATGGCCTCACCCCCGACCCGAAGATGCTGGACCTGCTCGAACACACCACCGCGCAGACACTCGACAGCCAGTCCACTGCGCTATACGGCAGCGCCAACCTGTGGGATGACGGGCTCATCGACCCGCGCGACACCCGCACGTTGCTAGGCTACCTGCTGGACATCTGCCACGCGGCTGAGCTTCGCCCGCTGCAACCCAACAGTTTCGGTGTGGCCCGTTTCTGAACGTGTGAAGGACTTTTGATCGCTGCTCACAGGAGAACAATAAAATGATCTTCACCCAGGAACACGCAGCTCTGCGGCGCACCGTTCGCCAGTTTGTCGACCAGCAGATAAACCCCTATGTCGACGAATGGGAGAAGGCCGGACGGTTTCCCATCCACGAGGTTTTCCGCAAGGCCGGTGAACTGGGGTTGCTGGGTATATCCAAGCCGGAGCAGTTCGGCGGCATGGGCCTGGACTACAGCTATTCGATCGTCGCCGCCGAGGAGTTCGGCACCATTCATTGTGGCGGCGTGCCGATGTCCATCGGCGTGCAGACCGACATGTGCACCCCGGCCCTGGCGCGTTTCGGCTCCGATGAGCTGCGTGAAGCATTCTTGCGCCCGGCCATCAGCGGTGAGCAGGTCGGTTGCATCGGCGTCTCGGAAGTCGGCGCCGGCTCTGATGTCGCCGGGCTCAAGACCACGGCCCGCAAGGATGGCGATGACTACGTCATCAACGGTAGCAAGATGTGGATCACCAATTCACCGAGCGCCGATTTCATGTGCCTGCTGGCCAACACTTCGGACGACAAGCCCCACATCAACAAATCACTGATCATGGTGCCGATGAACAGCCCGGGTATCAGCCTCGGCGGGCACCTGGACAAACTCGGCATGCGCAGTTCGGAAACCGCCCAGGTGTTCTTTGACGACGTACGGGTGCCGCAACGCAATCGCGTTGGCCAGGAAGGCGCCGGGTTCATGATGCAGATGTTGCAGTTCCAGGAGGAACGCCTGTTCGGCGCGGCGAACATGCTCAAGGGGCTGGAGCACTGCATCGACAGCACCATCGAGTACTGCAAGGAGCGCAAGACCTTCGGCACCGCCCTGATCGACAACCAGGTGATCCACTTTCGCCTGGCGGAACTGGCCAGCGAGATCGAATGCCTGCGGGCGCTGGTCTACCAGGCCACCGAGCAGTACATCAACGGCCAGGATGTGACGCGGCTGGCGTCCATGGCCAAGCTCAAGGCCGGGCGCCTGGCCCGGGAAGTCACCGACAGTTGCCTGCAATACTGGGGCGGCATGGGTTTCATGTGGGACAACCCGGTGGCGCGGGCGTATCGCGACGTGCGACTGGTGTCCATCGGCGCCGGTGCGGACGAGATCATGCTGGGCATCATCTGCAAACTCATGGGCATTTTGCCGGGCAAGAAAAAATGACTGTGTTCACTCTCCATTGTGGGAGCGAGCCTGCTCGCGATGAGGCCCTGACTGCCACCGAAAAACCCAGGAATGACCACCATGCCCGCCTTCAGCAAGATCCTCATCGCCAACCGCGGTGAAATCGCCTGCCGGATCCAGCGTACCGCCCAGGCCCTGGGCTATCGCACCGTGGCGGTGTTCAGCGAGGCCGACGCCGACGCGCTGCATGTGCGCATGGCCGATGAAGCGGTACTCATCGGCGCAGCACCGGTGCCGCAGTCCTACCTCAATCAGCCGGCCATTCTCGATGCGGCCCGGCGTACTGGCGCCGACGCCATCCACCCCGGCTACGGTTTTCTCTCGGAAAACGCCGGGTTCGCCAAGGCCTGCGCAGAGGCCGGTATCGTGTTCATTGGCCCCAGCCCCGACGCCATCGACCTGATGGGCAGCAAACGCCGTTCGAAAGTCGCCATGATCGCCGCCGGCGTACCGTGCATCGCCGGTTACGAAGGCACCGATCAGGACGACGACACCTTGTGCCGTGAAGCCGAACGCATCGGCTATCCGTTGATGATCAAGGCCAGCGCCGGCGGTGGTGGCCGAGGCATGCGCCTGGTTTGGCGGGCTGAAGACCTGCTGGAACAGTTACGCACCGCGCGCTCCGAGGCGTTGCATGGTTTTGGCAACGATGAGTTGATCCTCGAACAGGCCCTGATCAATCCACGGCATGTGGAAATCCAGATTTTCGCTGACCATCACGGCAATCTGCTCCATTTGGGCGAAAGGGACTGCTCGATCCAGCGACGCCACCAGAAAATCATTGAAGAAGCGCCCTGCCCGGTCATGACCGCCGATCTGCGCCAGGCCATGGGTGACGCCGCGCTCAAGGCTGGCCGCGCGGTCAATTATGTGGGTGCCGGAACCGTGGAGTTTTTGCTCGCCCCGGACGGCGGTTTTTACTTTCTGGAGATGAATACGCGCTTGCAGGTCGAACATCCGGTCACCGAGCTGATCACCGGACTGGACCTGGTGGCCTGGCAACTGGATGTGGCCGCCGGCCTGCCACTGCCCCTGCGCCAGGACCAGGTCCAGTTCAGTGGTCACGCCATGGAGGTGCGGTTGTATGCCGAAGACCCGGCTGCGAACTTTCTGCCGCAAACCGGCCATTTGCTCAGTTGGGTACCCCCTATCGGCGACGGTGTACGAATCGACCATGGTTTGCTCGAAGGCCAGACCATCAGCCCGTTCTACGACCCGATGCTGGGCAAAGTCATCGCCCGCGGCGCTACCCGTGAAGAGGCCCGACGCAAATTGCTGCGAGCCGTGGAGGACTGCGTGCTCCTGGGTGTACAGGCCAATCAGCGCTTGCTGGCGGGGTTGCTGGCTCATCCACAATTCATTGATGGAGATTTCGGCACCGGTTTCATCCAGCAACACCTCGCCGATCATCCCGCCCTGCAGATCCACGCCCCCTCGGCTGAGCAGCTCGCCATCGCCGCAGCCTTGTTCTATCAGGCCATGCATGCACGTCATGCGCCCGGCCTGGGAGGATGGAGCAACAATAGCGGCGCGGTGCGGCGCTATCGCATTGGCCTGGGCGAGCACGACTGGTCCCTGACCCTGATAGCCGCAACCGGCGGCACGCTGCATATCCAGATAGCCGAGCGAGTGATCGAGTTGAAGTTGCTCGAAGCTGATCAGTGCGGCACAACGCTGATGATCGACGGTATTCGCCAACGCCATGCCTGGCACCTCGATGGCAATGACCTGTGGCTGTTCACTCGCCCAGGCGGCCTGCATTTACAGGATCGGACCCAGGCCCCCGTCGCCGCCAGGGCCAGCGTCAGCGATGGCTCCCTCAAGGCGCCAATGGACGGCGCTATCGTCGAAGTACTGGTCAGCGAAGGGGCGGAAGTACGCCAGGGACAGCTACTGATGGTGCTCGAAGCGATGAAAATGGAGCACCCACTCAAGGCAGGTATTGATGGAGTAGTCAGGACCTTACACGTCAAGCCAGGCGATCAGGTGAAAAACCGCCAGTTATTATTGCAGGTTGAAACAGCGCACTAGGCGGATGCCCAGGGTTTGACTACGCTCAAACCCATCAGCACGCCGATACCGGGAACCTTGCGATGCCTCACTGGCTGGTGATTGATCTGGAGGCCACCACCGATGAAGGTGGCTGGCCGGTAACCGAAATGGAAATTATCGAAATCGGCGCCACACTGGTGAATCGGGATGGCCGCGAGCTGGACCACTTCCAGCGGTTCGTAAAGCCGTTGAGGCGTCCCTTGCTCACACCTTTCTGTCGCGAGCTGACCCATATCACCCAGGCCAATATCGACAGCGCCGCGCCTTTGACCGAGGTCTGGCCGGCGTTCGAACGCTGGCTGGCGCAGTACCACGCGAACCTGGAGAGCTGGGTCAGTTGGGGCGATTACGACCGCAAGCAATTGCTTCAGGAATGGCAGCATCAGCGGTTGCACAGCTTTCTCGGCCAAGTGCCGCACATGAACCTCAAGCAGCGCTTCGCCAAAGCCCGCCGGCTGGAGCGACCACTGGGGCTCAACGGGGCGCTGCAACTGGCCGGCCTGCAATTCTGCGGTCAACAACACCGGGCCCTGGAAGATGCGCGCAATACGGCGCGGTTATTACCCCTGGTACTCCCAGGCTGAACGCGAGCCACGACCGCGGCGCGGCAGATGACGAACGTTCAAGCCTTGTGCATACTGGCCGGCCTTTTCCAGCCCCTTTTTTCGAGGAATCGCCCATGTTTAAAGTCAACGAGTACTTCGACGGCACCGTCAAGTCGATCGCTTTCGGCACTGCCGAAGGCCCTGCGACCATCGGCGTCATGGCTGCGGGCGAATACGAATTCGGCACGGCCCAGCGGGAAATCATGCACGTCGTCTCCGGCGCCCTGACCGTGAAACTGCCCGACAGCACCGACTGGGAAACCTTCGAGGCCGGCAGCCAGTTCAATGTACCGGCCAATAGCAAGTTCCAGCTCAAGGTCGCCGTCGACACCGCCTACCTGTGTGAATACCGCGGCTAAGCCTGTGGCGAGGGGCGGTGCGACGTTTCGCTAAATCCCCTCGCCACAAAAGCCCCGGCGTGGTATCGGGTAATGAAAAATGCCCGTGTCCAGTGGACACGGGCATTGTTTTTTCAAAAGCGGTGTTTATTCGAGCACTTCAACCGGCATACCCACTTCAAGCCAACCATTGCTGTCATTGACCAGGTTCTGGCCGAACATCGCACCGTCCGGTGTCGAACGATACTGCTGCAGCGTGGCGAAGGGTTCGCGGTCAGGGTCGCGTTCGCCGGTTTGCGGGTCGACCGTGGTCATGATGCAGCGTGAGCAGGGCTTGACCAGCCGGAACTCCACATCGCCGATACGAATGCGCTTCCAGCCATCCTCGGCAAATGCCTCACTGCCCTCGATAACCAGGTTGGGACGAAAGCGCAGCATCTCCAAAGGGCGGCCGACCCGATCGGACACGTCCTGCAAAGAGGCCTGGCCGATCAGCAGCAAGGGGAAACCGTCCGCGAACGCCACCTTGTCGTCATCCTTGCCGTAACCGGCGGCGGTGGTGCGCGCCAGTTCCACCGGAACGTGAACCAGCCGGGTGGGCTTGCCGATGAACTCGCTGACCCAGGCCGCCGCCTCGTCACCGGCATCCGGTACGCGCAAGGTGTCGCGCCAGATGATCACACCGCGCCGTTGCTCTTCGTCAACAGGTGGCAGGGGCACATCCAGGGTGGCAAAACCTGGCGCACTGAGCGTCAGACCGCCGGCCTCATTCCACAATGCCGAGAGCTGGCTCATCTGGGGCACCGCCCGCTGGGTCAGGAAGCGCCCGGTGCCCTCGTCCACCAGCATCCAGCGCCGGTCACCGTCCAGGCCCAACTTGTCCAGGCCTATGCCTTGCAGGAGCTGGCCCTTGCCGGACTTCAACGGATAACGATACAGCGCGCTCAGCCGCAACATGGTCGACTTCCCCGGTGACGAAAAAACGCCACCTTATACGAGCCGGCCATTGAAGCAAACCATGATCAGCCTCAGTCGAGCATCAGTCGCTGGCGCACCACATCAACCAGCTTGTCCGGCTGGAATTTGGAGAGGAAGTTGTCGCAGCCGACCTTCTTGACCATCGAATCGTTGAAGCTGCCGGACAGCGAGGTGTGCAGCACCACATAGAGCCCGCGCAAACGCGGGTCGTTGCGGATCTCGGTAGTCAGGCGATAGCCGTCCATTTCCGGCATTTCCGCGTCGGTGAAAATCATCAGTAATTTGTCGGTCATCACTTCGCCAGTGTCGGCCCAGGCCTTGAGCATGTTCAGGGCTTTCAAACCGTCGCTGGCAACGTGCATCTTCACACCCAACTGACCCAGCGTATCGCGCAGTTGAGAGAGCGCGACATTGGAGTCGTCCACCAGCAGCACTTCGCGTCCGCGGGCGCGCTCCAGTACCGGATCTTCGAGCTTGTCCCGGGAAACCTTGGCGTTGTAAGGCACGATTTCGGCCAGGACCTTTTCCACGTCGATGATTTCCACCAACTGGTCGTCAACCTTGCTGATCGCCGTCAGGTAGTGCTCACGCCCGGCGCTGGTCGGGGGCGGCAAGATGGCTTCCCAGTTCATATTGACGATGCGGTCCACGCCGCCCACCAGGAACGCCTGAACCGAACGGTTGTATTCAGTGACGATAATGGTGCTGTTAGCTCCCGGCACCAGCGGACGCATACCGATGGCCTGGGACAGGTCGATCACCGGCAAGGTCTGGCCCCTCAGATTGACTACACCGCACACAAACGGATGGCGCTGCGGCATCAACGTCAGCTTCGGCAACTGCAGTACTTCCTGGACCTTGAACACGTTAATGGCGAACAACTGCCGCCCTGCCAGGCGAAACATGAGAATTTCCAGGCGATTCTCACCCACCAGTTGGGTTCGTTGATCTACTGTGTCGAGAATGCCGGCCATCTATGACTCCTGGGCTTGTTCGGATGAATCCATGAAGGAGATATCGGCCGTGCAGACGGGATCTTGACCCCTGTATAAAATCTCGCGCAGGGCATTGATGTCACATTAGCATCATGCTTTACTTGCTTCACGGATTTCATCCCCCAGCTCTGCCGCTGCGCGACCTCAGTTTGCGCACAAAGTTCCCCCGCCTAGGGGTTTCCCCTAGGGACAATCAGGTCCAACCTGATATTCCCGCTATCCAATAGCCATTAATGTGACGCCATTCTCATTGCTGAACGGAGTCAGGCCTTTGTGCGCGACCGCAGGACACCGGACTTCCAGCCATTTGGCCGATCCCGCCAGTGCAATCGTTTGCGCGCATGCCTTTGTCTACGGGCGAAAGAGTGCCTGCGGGTCTTCGTCAGTTGCCGGCCGAGAAGTCCAGCCGTTCGCCACACGCGATTTTCTTGCGTCTGACATGATGTTGTGGAGATAAGCATGCCGAACGATCGTAAAAACTGGAATCAGCGCCTTCCCGAATTTCTGATCGAGGCCGAAACGCTTTTGGCCAAGTCAGAGGAATGCCTGACCCATCTGCAGCTGATCAACGACGACAGGGACGCCATTGATTGCATGCTCAGCACCTTGCTGAAGCTGGCAAACAAGGCCGACGCCCTGGCGCTGGAAGCCATTTCAGAATTTTCGCTGCATATCCATGGCTTGCTCAGCAACGCGCAGAGTCACGTTGAATTGCATGAGCAGGCGCTGGGCGCGCTGAAGGATTGCTTCACCCTGATGGCCTGGCAACTGGAACTGGTCGATCACACCACCGGCCAGCTCAGCCTGGACAGCAGCGAACAGACCTCGTTGATCGAAGCCTTTGCCTTCCAGGTAGGCCAGAGTCCTGGCCAGACATTGCCTGCTTCGCGCCCCCTGGGTTTGGTGCCCTACTCACAAAAGCAGGCCTGAGGCCGATGAGTGCGGTTCGACCCGATGCGGCTGACACTTGGCACTTTCACGCCACCATGCTGAACGCGACCAACGAAATATGAAGTGGTACTATCTCCCGCGTCAGAGGCTTCAAGATAGTGGCATTAAGCCGCCAACTGAGGCCATCTTCGACCTGAAACGTTTATCCGTCCCGGCCTGTCAGATACGCTGACCAGCCTGCCCGCAGCGAACATTCATTGGCTCCATCCGTCATGTACGCCAGCCTCAAGTCAATCATCACCTGGCCACCCTCCCGAGAAAATGCCCGCCGTTTCACGCTGTTGTTGTGCATCTGCTCGACCCTTGGCAGCCTGCTGGCCTATCTGTTCGCCTCGACCGTCCCGTTGAGTTTGCTGGCGCTCAATAGCGCAGCCATGACCTGTGTCTGGATCCAGCATCGCCTGTCACACAAATCCATCAAGTTCCAGCCCCAGGAATTGGCCGATCGGTTGCTTGAGGTCCAGGAAAACGAGCGTCACAGGCTCAGCCGTGAATTGCACGACGATATCGGCCAGTTGCTGACCGCAGCCAAACTGCAAAGCGAATGGCTCAAGCGCCGTATTCCGGAAGAACTGCACGGCCAGTGCACGATCCTCTGCGAGACGCTGGACGAAACGCTCAACAAGGTTCGCGACGTATCAGCCATTCTCAACCCAAGACAACTGACCAGCCTGGGACTTGAAGCCAGCCTGCGCGCGCACCTGCTCAAGACGCTGGCTAATACGCCGCTGAAATGGAGCCTGGACTGCCAACAACGCATGACCGGCATCCCTGAGGAAATGACGGTCGCCGCGTTTCGAATCACCCAGGAAGCCGTGACCAATATTTTGCGCCATGCCCAGGCGAAAAACCTGCTGGTGCGCCTGCAACGCTTGCCCGAAGGCCTGACCCTGTTGATCAGTGACGATGGCAAGGGATTCGTCCCGGCCTCCCACCCCGCTCATGAAGGACAACGCGGCATGGCCGGCATGTCGGAGCGGGTTGAACAACTGGGCGGCACCTTGAAGGTCATCAGCGAGGCCGGCAAAGGCACCCATATTGAGGCAAGCTTTCCCTGGACACCTCGCGCCCTGGAACGGGCCAGCAAGAATAAGGTTCTCCATTGATTTGTAATTTGCTTCTGATAGATGACCACTCGCTGATCAGGGCCGGTGTGCGCGCCCTGGTCATGGATCTGCCCGGATATGCCGTGATCGGCGAAGCCAGTGACGGGACGCAATTGCTGGAACTGGTTGAACGGCTGGTTCCAGATATCGTCTTGCTGGATATCTCCATGAAAGACACCTGCGGCCTGGACGCGCTGCAACAGCTCAAGCGCGTGCGTCCCCAGAGCAAAGTGCTGATTCTGTCGATGCACACCGATCCGGCGTTAATCATGCAGGCGCTGGAATCCGGAGCCCATGGCTATCTGCTCAAGGACACCACCGCCACCGAGCTGGAACACGCGCTGGAAGCGCTGCGCAACAACGAACGCTACCTGAGCCCTGCCATTGCCCACACCGTGATCAACCAGGCACTGACCCGTACCCAGAAACCGCAACCCGATCCTGGCCAAGCTCATAATCTGACCGCCCGCCAGTTGGAGATCCTGCGGCTGATCGTGCGTGGCAAGTCCACCCGGGAAATCGCCAACGGCCTGAGCTTGAGCATCAAGACCATAGAAACCCATCGGGCGCAGATCATGAAACGCCTGCAGATCCATGATGTGGCCGGGCTGGTGCTGTTCGCCGTGCGCGAGCAGATCATCAGCCTGGACGATTAAGCGCCACCGAGGTACTCAGCAAAGGCGAATCGGCGGGCAGGTGAACACGCAGCGCTTTGGCCTGCACAGTGAAACGCAAACTGTCGACCTGCAACGGTTCGCCATCAAGATTGATATCCAGGCCTTGAGCGACCTTGATTTCCACCCATGGCAGGCGTGCGCGCACGAACATGTTGTCGATCCCCAGGCCACCGGCCAGCAAATCCTTCAGGGTACTGACCACCTCCTGAGGCGCCGGCAGGACACTGATGTCCAGCAATCCATCATCGACCAGCGCCTCAGGGCACAGTACATGCCCCCCTCCGGCCTGCCGGCCATTGCCGATGCCCAGCGCCAGCAAATCGCCCTGCCAGTGGAAATCCGGGCCCTGCAGCTCACCGTAGGCCGCACTCAGTTCACTGAAACGTGATAAACCGGTGAACAAATAGGCGGCGCCACCCAAGACCTTTTTCAAGTCCTCGGAGGTGTTCGCCGTCACTTGGCTGCCAAAACCGCCCGTGGCCATATTCAGGAAGATCTGACCGCCCACTTCGCCCAAATCGATAGCCTGGGGCGTCACATCCAGCAGATCCAGGGCCTGCTCCGGCTCCAGCGGGATACCGGCGGCACGGGCAAAGTCATTGGCCGTACCCAGCGGCAGCAATACCAGGCTGACCTCACTCGATTTACGCACGATCGCCTCGGCGATATCACGCAAGGTCCCGTCCCCACCGCCGGCGATCAGCGTCGTGTAACCGGCATCCAGCGCCTCATCGACACAGCGTCGGGCATCGCCGGCCTCCCACGTCACTCGGACCGCAAGGTCCCAGCCCTGCTTGCGCTTGAGCATCACTGCGGCGCGAACCTCATCGTTGAGCGCTTGCTTGCCATGCAAAATCAACAGCGCCTTGCCTTTGCTCATTGTTATCTCCGTCATGGGAAGGTTCAGAGAATGGGACCACTCACACGGCCGAAAAAGCCCGGACCGATTCAAATTAAATAAAAGACTGCGCCGCGCGCCCATGGGGAAAACCGGCGGACAGCCCCCGCCGCCCACTTCTCGACTCGAAGAATTTTCTTACAAGAACTGGCGAATCAGCTCAATTGACCCGTCAACGGTATTGAGACACTTTGGTGCTCTGTTGTGCTGGATCGTTTAAATGCTCATTACACAAGGATGTCTTAACCCATGGATGGATACATCACGGCCCGCAGGGGCCGGAACAGTGGTTCGAACAGTTATGGCCAAAGGGATGAAACGCCCCATGCATAGCCATAAATACAAGCTGTCGCCCCGGCAGCTCGCATCATTTGGAAGCGAACAGGCCAACGTTCAAAACGAATGCAAAAGTTGCAGTAATCCCGCAGGAGGAATTGATTTGGAACCGCGCGTCGTTGAACTGGAAACTCACCTTAAATACATCCGTAAAGACATGGATGAAATCCGAACCGATGTGAAGGTCATCCGCCACAGGCTCGCCTATTCAGCAGGCGCAGCAGCGGTGGTCTTTGGCCTGCTGGGCTGGATTGCGAACAGTCGATTCGATCAACTGGTCATGCTGCTCTCGCGATAAAGCCGATGGGCATGAAAAGCCCGAGCACTCGACTCGGGCCGGATACTCCCACTGCCGCAGCGCTAGCCCAGGACCTCGCTCAAGGGAATAAAACCCACTTCGTCGCCTTCGACCAGGGTTCGCCCCTCAAGCACCTCAACCAGTCCTTCAGCCCAGGCCGCGCTGCGCAGCACACCGGAGCTTTGATTGCGGTAGATGATCGCCCGACCGTTCTCGAGGCGACCTCGCAAGTATTCTCGTCGACCGCCTGCCTTCGGCCAGTCGAAGCCAGCCGGTACCTTGAACTTGAGCGGCGTTACCGCCTGAACACCCTGGCGGCGTAACAAGTAAGGCCGGGCTAACAATGCGAACGTCACCAAGGTCGAGGCAGGGTTTCCGGGCAGGCCGATCACAGGCACACCACGAAAATGCCCGAACGTCAGCGGTTTCCCAGGCTTGATGGCAAGCTTCCAGAGCGCGAGTTCACCCTCTTCGCGCAAGGCGGTCCCCAGGAAGTCAGCCTCCCCCACCGATACGCCGCCAGTGGACAGGATCAGATCGACATCCGACAACTGCCCCAGACGCTGGCGGGTGGCGGGCAAGTCGTCGGGCAGAATACCTGCGTCGACCACCTCACAACCCAGCTGCTGCAACCAGCCACAGAGCAGTACGCGATTGCTGTTATAGATCTGGCCAGGGCCCAGCGCCTGACCTGGCTCTACCAGTTCGTCACCGGTGGAGAGCACTGCAACACGCACCTTGCGCACTACCTCCAGCGATGCGCAGCCAAGAGACGCCGCCAGCCCCAGCTCGATCGGCCCCAGGCGAGTACCGCAGGAAAGAACCGTTTCTCCGACAGTTGTCTCCTGCCCCTGCGGGCGGATGTTTTGCCCGCTCACCATCGGCTCGGTAAAGCGTATGCGCAGGTCATCTTCAACCACGGCGTTTTCCTGCATCTCGACGCAGTCAGCGCCGGCAGGGACAGGCGCTCCGGTGAAGATCCGTGCACAGGTTCCTGCAGCCAGCGGCTCCGGGGCCTGGCCGGCGAAAATTCGCTGACTGACCACCAGCGGCTCACCTGTGCAGTCAGCCAGCCGCAACGCGTAGCCGTCCATGGCGCTGTTGGGCCATGGCGGCAAATCAAGGGTCGATACCAGATCTTCTGCAAGCACCCGGCCTTGCGCCGCGGCCAAAGGCAAACGTTCACGCTGGACAATCGGCGTAGCCGCCGCCATCTCGAGCAAACGCTCCAACGCCACCTCCACGGCCATCAAGGCACCGGCCTTGCCCGGTTTACCCACGGGATTCACAAGGCGCTGCCTGTTTCAGATGGGCCACGAAGTTACACGGACGATGCCGCGCATCCAGTTGCTCGGCCAGTATCCCGTCCCAGCCAGTACGCACCGCGTTGGTTGAGCCAGGCAGGCAACAAACCAGCGTGCCATTGGCCAGACCTGCCAGCGCCCGAGACTGGACGGTGGAAGTGCCGATGTCCGCCACCGATATTTGGCGAAACAGTTCACCGAAGCCGTCGACCTGTTTGTCCAGCAGGCACGCGACGGCTTCTGGAGTGCTGTCGCGCCCCGTGAAACCGGTGCCGCCAGTAATCAGCACCACTTGCACCACGTCCTCGGCGATCCAGTTCGCGACTTGCGCGCGGATCTTGTACAAATCATCTTTGAGCAGAACCCGCGCCGCCAGGTTGTGACCGGCCGCCGTGAGCCGATCGACAAAGACCTGCCCCGACGTATCGGTTTCAAGGGTGCGGGTATCACTGACTGTCAGCACCGCGATATTGAGCGGCACGAAAGGTACATCAGCCTTGGCTTTCATAGGCTCGTCCAGTTGTAGAGGAAACAGCCCGGTGTTATATCACAGCGCTTCATTTTTTCGCCCGTGCGGAGACACACCATGACCTCGAATACTTCCCCGCCATCATGCTCCATCCTGCTGCTGGCGGGGGGCGCGGACAACGCATGGGCGGGCAGGACAAGGGCCTGTTGCAGTGGCAGGGCGAACCGTTGATCGCCCATCTGCATCGACAGACGCGCGCACTGAGCGACGACCTGATTATCTCCTGCAACCGCAATCCGGAACGCTATGCGCTGTATGCCGATCAATTGGTGCATGACGATGAAGGGGGCTTCCCCGGTCCGTTGGCAGGCATCCGGGCGGGCCTCAAGGTGGCACGATACCCTTCTCTGCTGGTGCTGCCGTGTGATGTACCGCAGATCGACTCCAGCCTGCTCGACAGCATGCTCAGCGAGGCGAGCCAGCATCCCGACAAGCCACTGATGGTACGTCATGGTGAACATTGGGAACCGTTGCTGTGCGTCATTCCTGTGGCGCTGGCCCCGGCTTTCGAACAGGCCTGGAGCGAAGGCGAACGCAGCCCGGGCCGCATCATGCGGGCGTTGCATGCGACTGCACTGCAATGCCCTGCCAACGATATTCGCCTGGCAAATCTGAACACGCCTGAACTGCTCAGCGGCCACAAAGGTGTGTCAGATTGACACTAGCCAGGAACTTGCGCGCGCTGTATACGTCTGAAGGTCAGTAACTTGAAGAATCCTATTTCGGAGAAACACCATGACTCAACGGACCCTCGCCACTTTCATGCTCGCACTGGGCCTCGCCACTCTCGCCGGGTGCGCATCGCCAACAGTGATTACCTTGAATGACGGTCGCGAAATCCAGGCCGTCGACACCCCCGAGTACGACGAAGACACCGGCTTCTACGAATTCGAGCAACTGGACGGTAAAGAGACTCGCGTGAACAAGGATCAGGTTCGTACCGTTAAAGACCTGTAACCTTCAACGCCACAGCCAGCTACAGAAAAGCCCGCGATACTTGCGGGCTTTTTGATGCCTGTTCGAAAGTCAGCCCGATTACCACTGCAAGCTGATATCGCTTTGAAAAACACGTTCCTGGCCGGTGACAGGATCGATAAAACTCAACCCCTCGGCCAGCAGCTTGAGCGGGTTGGCGTAATCGTCCTCCACGTCCCGCAGCACGTCCGGGTAGAACGGATCGTTACAGATAGCCGCCCCGAGGGCATTCATATGCACTCGCAACTGGTGCTTCTTGCCCGTGACCGGAGACAGACCGTAGCGCCACAACTCGCCGTTCTTTTCCAGGACTTCGATGGCCGTTTCGGTATTGGGCTCGCCCGGCCCTTCCTGCATCCGGAAGAACGGCTCGCCATCGATCATTCGGCTCTTATGCACCCGAGGGAAGGTCATCTGAGGTAACGCAGGGGCTATGGCCTGGTAGCGTTTCTCGATTTTGCGCGTTGGAAACAGCGACTGATAAGCCGAACGGGTCTGCGGGTTGGCTGAAAACAGCACCAGCCCCGCCGTATGCCGGTCGATACGGTGCAAGGGCACCAGATGGGGATTGTCCAGACGTCGGATCAGACGTCGCAACAGGGTCTGCTCGACATACTCGCCCGCTGGAGTGACAGGCAGAAAATGCGGCTTGTCTGCTACCACCAGATGTTCGTCGGCATACAGAATCGATTCCACGACCGGGATCGGCTTCTCGTCAGGCACCTCACGAAAGTAGTGGATGCGCAGGCCTTCCCGGTACGGCAGGTCGGCAGCAATGGCCCTGCCCTCGCCGTCCAATACCCGACCCCGGATGATCCGGTCCAGCCACTGCTCGCGACTGATGGTGCTGAAATGCTCGCACAGGCACTCCAGCACCGTCTGCCAGGAGCCGGGCGGAAGATACAAGGTGCTGGCCTGATGGTGAGCGGCGCAAAACGATGACCGGGACATTGAAAACTCTAATCTTTTGACAGGGCGGCATTATCCGCCAGCCGCGCATGTCAGCCCAGCAATGATTGCTTCACGCCGGCATCGACGTCGTCTTTGCTGCCGCTTCAGTGAACTCTTTCAGCCAGCGCAGCACCTCCACCGCCTCCCAGCGACCCGGATCGTACAATGCATACAACAGGCCCTGGTAACCCACCACGTCCAGTTGCTTGTGGTAGCCGGCACGCTGGAACAATGCTTCGATCTCGGCGAAGCAGGTGTTGAAATGCAGTTTGTTGAAGGGCGTCTTGCCTTCGGTTACCAGCCCGTCCAGGCGCAACTCCTGGACCGCCTCGCGCACAACGTCCACGGACATCCTGTTCACGCTGTTCTTCAGTTGTTCGACATTGACCAAGGGACGCACTCCAGATAGCTGTATGGGCATACAGTAACCGAAGAAGGGGATTTTCGCCAATGGCAGTGCCCGGACGCGACGTATGGCAGGCTTCAACTCAGGAAAGCGGCCACCTGATCAGCATCGTCAAAAGGCCAATCCAGTTCCGCGCCCGTATCGATCCGGCGCAGGACCGGGATTCGCAGCCCATAACGCTCGGACAAAACCTCGCTCTCGGCGATATCCACCAGCTCCACCAACAATCCATGCTCGACGAAAGACATCAATACACCTTCGGCAACTTCACAAAGATGACAACCCAGGGTGCCGAACAACTGGCATTCAGGAGGCATGGCAGGTAGACCCACTAAAGAGAGACGGTCATTCTAGGCCCACCCTGCAAAACCGTCGAGCCGGGTAGAAAATCTGACAGTGCTTCGGTAAAACGCTGTGCAAATCATTGAGCGCCAATACTTTTCCGGCAATGCCCGGCGCTTATTTTCCTTCTACGCTGTGTGGCGCAAACCTTGAAACGGAGTACCCCTTGTTTGCCAATCTGCTGATCATTCTTGCCTCGTCCCTGGTGGTCATCGCCCTGTTCAGGCGACTGCGCCTGCCGCCGGTACTGGGTTATCTGTGTGTCGGTCTGGCGGTCGGCCCCACCGCCCTGGACTGGGTGAACGACAGCGAGGAACTGCCAGACCTGGCCGAGCTCGGGGTGGTTTTCCTGTTGTTCTCGTTGGGGCTGGAGTTCTCCCTGGCGAAGATGATCGAACTGCGCAGGGTCGTGTTCGGCCTTGGCAGCCTGCAGGTGCTGTGCTCAGGGATACTGCTGGGCAGTCTGCTGCTGCTCTTCGGCGCCCCGCCTGTCGCCGCCATGCTGCTCGGCGCCGGGCTGGCCTTGTCCTCCACCGCTATTGTCAGCAAGGAGCTGACCAGCCTGGGGGAAATATTCAGCAGCCATGGCCAGAACGCAATCGGTGTGCTGCTGTTCCAGGATGTCGTCGCGGTGTTGCTGTTGACCCTCGTCCCCGTGTTCGCCGGCAGCAGCGAGCAACCATGGTACTGGGCGTTGCCCCTGACCCTGGGCAAGACCCTGGTGCTGTTCGGCGGTTTACTGCTGGCCAGTCGTCTACTGCTGCCACGGCTGTTCCATGAAGTGGCCGAATCCCGGTCCGCTGAGCTGTTCGTGCTGCTGGCCCTGGTGATCGTATTGCTGACAGCGTGGCTGACCCATCTGCTGGGTCTGTCACCGGCGCTTGGGGCGTTTCTGGCAGGCATGTTGTTGGGGGAAAGCCATTACCGACATCAGATCGAGGCAGACATACGGCCGTTCCGCGACATTCTGCTGGGGCTGTTTTTCGTCAGCATCGGCATGCTGATCGATCTGCAGTTGTTTGTGGAGGACGGCTTGCTGATCCTCGGGTTGACCCTGGGATTGATGCTTATCAAAGGCTGCGTGGTCGCAGTGCTGGTGAAATGGCAAGGGGACGACGGCGAAACCTCCTGGCGCAGTGGCCTGGCCCTGGCCCAGGGCGGCGAATTCTGTTTTGCCCTGATGGCACTGATGCAGCAGAACCGCCTCATGCCCGCCGACATCAGCGGCCTGCTGCTGGCAGCGACCTTCTGCTCGATGCTGCTGACGCCACTGCTGTTGCGTGCCGCGCCGCGCATTGCTGCCCGCCTGCACCGCAAACCCAACGAAGAGGCACAGCTGGACCAGATAAGCGCACTCAATGCCGATTTGTCGGGTCATGTAGTCATTTGCGGGTATGGTCGCGTCGGCCAGTCAATCGGCAGGTTTCTGCGCAGGGAACGCCAGGCGTTTGTGGCCCTGGACGACGATCCAGTCATCATTCAGGAAGCCAGCGTCGGGGAAAGCTGCGTGCACTATGGAGATTCACGCCGGGGCGACCTGCTGGCCGCCGTCGGACTGAGTCGCGCCAAGCTGCTGGTGATCGCCGTGGACAAAACCGACATCGCCATCAGCGTGCTCAAGGAAGCCCGCCGGCTCAATCCCCAGGTGCCGATTCTGGTGCGTACCCGCGATGACAGCCAATTGGCGGAGTTGCAGGCTGCCGGGGCCAGCGAAGTGGTCCCGGAGCTGCTGGAGTCAAGCCTGATGCTGGCCTCCCACGCCCTGATCATGCTCGGGCTGCCGAACCAGCAGGTCCAGCAGCATGTGGATCAGGTCCGCCACGACCGCTATCGCTTGCTACACGGTTTTTATCCTGGGAATCAGGACAAAGAGCCTTAGGATCAGTCCTGACTGACCGCGCCGATCTTGTGGATCGAAAGGTCGGCGCCGTAGTACTCCTGCTCCTGAGTCAGCCGCAGTCCCACCACAGCCTTGATCGCACCATAGACCGCGAACCCGCCGCACAGGGCAACGACAACGCCCAGCGTGGTGCCGATCAGTTGGCTGATCAAACTGACCCCGCCCAGGCCGCCCAGAGCGCTCTGGCCGAAGATCCCGCAAGCAATGCCGCCCCAGACACCACACAACCCGTGGAGCGGCCAGACACCGAGCACATCGTCGATCTTCCACTTGCCCTGGGCCGCGGTGAAAAACCAGACAAACAAGGCACCGGCGATAGCGCCGGTCACGAGTGCGCCGATCGGGTGCATCAGGTCCGAACCGGCACAGACCGCTACCAGCCCGGCCAACGGACCGTTGTGCAGAAAGCCGGGGTCATTGCGTCCGACGACCAACGCCGCCACGGTCCCGCCGACCATGGCCATCAATGAATTGATCGCCACCAACCCGCTCACCGCCGGCAGCGTCTGGGCGCTCATCACGTTGAAGCCGAACCAGCCGACAATCAGGATCCACGAACCCAAGGCCAGGAAAGGAATACTCGATGGCGCGAACGCCACCAGACGACCGTCGCGGTAACGGCCGTTACGCGGCCCCAGCAAGAGCACGGCCGCCAGCGCCAGCCATCCGCCCATGGCATGCACGACCACCGAACCGGCAAAATCATGGAAGCCAGCGCCGAACTGGGCTTGCAACCAGGCCTGCAGGCCGAAATTGCCATTCCAGACCACGCCTTCGAAGAATGGATACACAAACGCGACGATCAACACCGTGGCACACAACTGAGGGGCAAATCGGGCACGCTCGGCAATACCGCCGGAAATGATCGCCGGGATCGCGGCGGCGAACGTCAACAGGAAGAAAAACTTCACCAGGCTGTAACCATGATCGACGTTGAGCGCCGCAGCAGGTTGCAGGAAGGTCACGCCGTAGGAAACCCAGTAGCCCACGAAGAAATAGGCCAGGGTGGAGACGGCGAAATCACTGAGAATTTTCGACAGTGCATTGACCTGGTTCTTCTGTCGGACAGTTCCCACTTCAAGGAACGCGAAACCGGCGTGCATCGCCAGAACCATGACCGCACCGAGCAAAATGAACAGCGTGTTGGAGCTGTGGACCAGAGTGTCCACAGCGCTTTGCATATTTTCCATGGTTGGCAGACCTGAAAAGTTGAAAAAAGCACCAAACCGGTTCGCCCGCCCAGACGACGCACCAAGTCGAGACATCTCATCTGACTACCGAAAAACCGATGAACCGAATGAGTGCACAAAAAATCGACAATGCGGTGTTGCGCTTGGAGTGCTTCGCGGATTTTGTTTTTCTGGGTTAAGGTTTTGCGGGCTGACGCCCAGCTTCAGCGCACAGGCGCAGGGGGACGCACCAGTACATGGCAAAACCCTGAGCAAAAGTTGTACCAGCCAGTTTCACTGAACCTTCCGGTATGGCTCATACTCGAACGCTTCAGACGTCACTTACGGAGATTCCCCCATGGCCAGAACCCAGGCAAAGACTGCTCAAGAAATCCTGATGGAAGATTTTCAGACGCTGGTCAGCGACACCGAACGGCTGTTGGATCACACCGCGACACTGGCTGGCGACCAGGCAGATGAGCTGCGCAGTCAGATCCATGAAACCCTTTTGCGCGCCCGCGAGACCCTGAAGTTGACCGAAGACTCGGTGCGTGAGCGCGGCCAGGCGGCGGTGATCGCCACCGAGGAATACGTTCAGGCCAATCCTTGGCAATCCGTCGGCATCGCAGCTGGCGTGGGCTTTCTGATCGGCCTGCTGGCGACACGGCGCTAATGATGGGCATTGACGAATCCGGCTCGTCCGAAGCGGGCACCCAACCTACAGCACGCCGCCTGGGCGCCGCGTTCCTTGGCTTGCTGCACAGTCATGTCGAATTGTTCGGCATCGAATTGCAGGAACAGAAAGCACGCACAGTCAGCCTGCTGTTGTTCGCCGGGCTGGCGCTGGTATTTGCGTTGTTGCTGCTGGTGGGGCTCTCGGCGCTGGTACTGATCCTGGTATGGGATACCTATCGTCTGGCGGGGATTATTGGCTTGTGCCTGTTTTATCTGCTGGCCGCCCTGTTCTGCGGCCTGCGACTCAAAGCAGCGATCTATGACGAGTCCTCCCCTTTCCATGCCACTTTGGAAGAATTGGCCAACGACCGGGAGCGCCTGTTGCCATGAGCCTGCCTGATATTCCTCAAGCCCGGACCCGCCAGGAAATGCGCAAGGCGCTGGTACGTCTGCGCATGGAAATGCACCGACAGGAAATCCGCCAGGAAACCCGTCAACTGTTGCAACCTCTGCAGCGGGTGCGCGGTTTCACGCAGAGTTGGCACGAGGGCTTCGGCATCAAGCACGCGCCGCTCTGGGGCGTGGCGGCGGTGTCCTTGCTCGGTTTTCTCACCGGCAAACGGACCCGCAGCGGCCGTACCAGCAGCCTGACGGGACTGATCCGGCTGGCAACGACCCTGCTGCCGCTCATCAAGCTGGCCAAAAGTGTGCGCAAACCCTGACGTAGCAATAGCCTATAGGCCTTGCGAGGTGCCCCGCGAACCGCGAAGCTAGGACATCGACCTTATCAAACGGAGCAACCAGCCTTGGATTGGCACACCCTGCTGACTCGCGAGCGCCTCGGAAAAACGCTGCACAGCCCGGAAGAGTTGGGCCGCAGCCCGTTCCACAAAGACCATGACCGCATCATTTTTTCCGGCGCGTTCCGGCGCCTCGGACGCAAGACCCAGGTGCATCCGGTCTCCAGCAACGACCACATCCACACACGCCTGACCCATTCGCTGGAAGTCAGTTGCGTCGGACGCTCCCTGGGCATGCGCGTGGGAGAAACCATCCGCAGCGCCCTGCCTGAGTGGTGCGAGCCAAGTGACCTGGGCATGGTGGTGCAATCGGCCTGCCTGGCCCATGACATCGGCAACCCGCCATTCGGTCATTCCGGTGAAGACGCCATCCGCTATTGGTTCCAGCAGGCCGCAGGCCGCGGTTGGCTCGACGCCATGACCGAGGCCGAGCGCAACGACTTTCTCAATTTCGAAGGCAACGCCCAGGGGTTCCGGGTGCTCACCCAGCTTGAATATCACCAGTTCGACGGTGGTACGCGGTTGACCTATGCCACCCTCGGCACTTACCTCAAATACCCCTGGACCGCCCGTCACGCGGACTCCCTGGGCTACAAGAAGCACAAGTTCGGTTGCTACCAGAGCGAACTGCCGTTGCTGGAACAGATCGCCCACAAGCTCGGCCTGCCTCAGCTCGAAGACCAGCGCTGGGCACGGCATCCGCTCGTTTACCTGATGGAAGCCGCCGATGACATCTGCTACGCGCTGATCGACCTGGAAGACGGCGTGGAAATGGAGCTGCTGGAATACCCGCAAGTGGAGTCGCTGCTTCTGGACCTGGTGGGCGACGATCTCCCGGACACTTACCGTCAACTTGGACCACTGGACTCGCGAAGACGCAAACTGGCGATCCTGCGGGGCAAGGCCATCGAACATCTGACCAACGCCGCAGCCAGGGCTTTCGTCGAGCAGCAGCAAGCGTTGCTGGCCGGTACGCTGCCAGGGGACCTGGTGGAACACATGCATGGCCCAGCCAAACGTTGCGTATTGAATGCCAAGGACATGGCGCGCAAGAAGATCTTCCAGGACAAGCGCAAGACCCTGCATGAGATCGGCGCCTACACCACGCTGGAAATCCTGCTCAACGGATTTTGCGGCGCCGCCCTGGAGCAACATGGCGGTCGCACGCCTTCGTTCAAGAATCGGCGAATTCTCGACCTGCTGGGTAACAACGCGCCCGATCCGAACGGTTCGTTGCATGGTGCATTCTTGCGGATGATCGATTTTATCGCCGGGATGACTGACAGCTACGCCAGCGAAATGGCTCAGGAGATGACGGGCCGTACTCGCCAATGAGAGGGCGTCAGCGGCAAGCCTGGATGCGAAGGCACAGTCATTGAGGTTTGGCAGGCCCGCCCCACGGGGCGGGGTAAACGGCAATGAAGCGTCGTACTCGTTTCTGAAAAGTCGATGACCTGCCATTTAATACTGAATAAAACCCTTCCTCTATTTGTTTGTATAAACAACATCCTGAAAGAAATCTCCCCTTTAAAACGGGCAATAATTCCCCTTCCTAGTTCATTCACCTACTAAAAACCCAATCACACCGTAGTACCCCGCCTCTTTTTTTGTAGGAAACTTCTGAAATTGAATATGTATGCCTGTCTCCTCATACGACCCCGGCATTAACTGGGCTAAGGTGCGCGCTTTATTAAGCTCGTAGGGACTTTATTCATGAACTCCGTTTTCATTGTCGACGACCACCCGGTCATCCGCCTCGCCGTTCGCATGCTCCTGGAGCATGAGGGCTATAAAGTCGTAGGGGAAACTGACAACGGTGTGGATGCGATGCAAATGGTGCGCGAATGCATGCCGGACCTGGTCATTCTGGACATCAGCATCCCCAGGCTTGACGGGCTGGAAATTCTCTCACGGTTCAACGCCATGACCACGCCCCTTAAAACATTGGTGCTCACCGCTCAGTCCCCAACGCTTTTCGGTATCCGGTGCATGCAATCCGGTGCCTCGGGATACGTTTGTAAACAGGAAGACCTCAGCGAACTGGTCAGTGCAATCAAGGCCGTTTTGTCCGGTTATAACTATTTCCCCAGCCAGGCACTGAACCCGGTCCGCCAGGATGATCCTCGCAGCATAGAGCTGGATTTGTTCAAGAGCGTCAATGACCGAGAGTTGATGGTGCTGCAACTTTTTGCTCAGGGCCGCACCAATAAGGAAATAGCCAAAGGTATGTTTCTAAGTAATAAGACCGTCAGCACTTACAAAAAAAGATTGATGCAAAAACTCAAGGTCAAGTCCCTGGTAGAACTGATTGAAATGGCGAAGCGCAACGCGCTGGTGTGAGAAAAGACCGGATGCTCAAATGCATAAATAGATGCCTCCTGCTATTAAGCGCGGGGTTATATGCGCACGTCCTCATGGCGACGCCGGGCACGCCCGAGCACTACACGCTTTTGGGTCGTTCGACGGCGGCTCATGTCGAGGTCCTGCTGGATGACGCTCACCGTAGCCTGTTACAGGACCGGCAGGAATTGGTACTGGGAACGTCTGCCCCTGATTATCCGCCCTTCGATCTGTCCACCAGCGGGCAAGACTACGAGGGCATGACTGCCGACTACGCCGGCGTCATCGCCAGGGCGATCGGTCTGCCAATGCGGGTTTTGCGTTTCGCTTCCCGGGACGAGGCCATTGCTGCCCTCAAGAATGGAAAAATCGACCTGCTCGGCACCGCCAATGGTTTCGAAGCTCGCACCCCCGGCATTGTGCTATCGACCCCTTATGCAGTGGACCAGCCCGTTCTCGTCACCCGGACGAATGAAAGCCGTTCCCTGACCGAAGATCTCCAGGGATTGCGGCTGAGCATGGTTTATCACTACCTGCCGCTGCGGGAAATCGAAAAGCTTTACCCCAAGGCAATCATCAGCACCTACCCCTCCTACCAGAACGCCATAAACGCCGTCGCTTTCGGCCAGGCGGATGTCTTTCTCGGCGATACCATTTCCACCCACTACATGATCAGCAAGGGTTACCTGAGCAACATCCGCATGGCCAGCTTCGGCAAGCATGAGTCCTATGGATTCGGTTTCGCGGTTCGAAGTCACGATACCCGGCTGCTGGAGGCCATCAATGCCACGCTGAACCAGATTTCCATCACCGAGCAAGCGGCCATTTCCAAACGCTGGAGCGCTGGCAGCGACTTGTATCTCACGGAACACAAGATACAACTGACCGCCCGGGAGCAACGCTGGCTGGCACGGCACCCGGTGGTGCGAGTCGTGGTCAACGAAACCGCGGCGCCCTTCACTTTTTTTGACTCCGATGGTGACTTTCGCGGCATCAGTGCCGACCTGCTGGAACTGATCCGGTTGCGCACCGGCATCCGCCTGGAGATCCAGCGCACTCAGAATGACAGCGAAATGATTGCCGCGGTCCTGAACGGTCAGGCCGACATGATTGCAGCGCTTTTGCCGAGCAGCGCGCGGCAGCAACAGTTGAAGTTCAGCCGCCCCTACGTCGACAGCTCATTCGTCCTGCTGACCCGCAAGCAAGCCGACACCCCGGCAACCCTCGACCAGTTCGGGGACCGAAGCCTGGCCATCACTCAAGACAATCCGGTCATTGAATGGCTACGCAGCCAGTATCCGGACATCAAGATCATCGAAACCGACGACCCTCTCCATGCCGTTGAAATGCTCGCCAAGGGCCAGATCGATGGCAGCGTGAACTCTCTGGTCATGGCCAACTACTTCATCTCGTCGCACTCGTTGCGAGACACCTTGCAAATCAGCAGCACCGTAGGAACCCGCCAGGCCATGTTCTCGTTGGCCACTGCCAAAGACGCCGTGGAGCTGAACTCCATTCTCGACAAAGCCCTCACCAGCATCGACCCGGACGAACTGGGCGTGATCAATAATCGTTGGCGAGGTTACGTGTCGGCATCGGAACACGCGTGGCGCACCTATAACCGCCTGTTTTTCCAGATCGTCGCCGGCGTCGGCCTCTTGTTGCTGCTGTCGCTGGCATGGAATGCCTACATGCAGCGCCAGATCAGGCAACGTCAACGGGCGGAGCTGGCCCTCAATGACCAGCTTGAGTTCATGCACTCACTGCTCAACGGCACCCCTCACCCGATCTACGTCAGAGATCGCAACGGTTTCCTGCAAAGTTGCAATGACAGTTACCTGCAGACGTTCAACGTGAAACGCGAAGAGGTCATCGGCAAGAACGTCATGCCTGGGTCCATGAGCAATGCTTTCGAAGCGCAGGAGTACCAGGCGGACTATCAGCGGGTCATGGCCGAAAGCACTCCGCTGGTCCTGGATCGCCCGTTACATATCGGGGCTGACAAGCTGACCATCTACCATTGGATTCTCCCCTATCGCAACTCAAACGCCGAAGTACAGGGCATCATTGGCGGCTGGATCGACATCAGCGAGCGACGCCAGCTGTTCGACGAACTGCGCGCCGCCAAGGAGCGGGCCGACAATGCGAACCGCGCCAAAAGCACGTTTCTGGCGACCATGAGCCATGAGATCCGCACCCCCATGAACGCGGTGATCGGCATGCTGGAGCTGGCTTTGAAACATGCCGACAAGGGCCATCTGGACCGCTCGACCATAGAAGTGGCGTACGAATCGGCTTCCGGCATGCTCGAGCTGATCGGCGACATCCTGGACATTGCACGGATCGAGTCAGGTCACCTGAGCCTGGCGCCCGAGCGGGTCAATCTCAGGGCCTTGCTGCAATCGGTCATACGGGTTTTCGAAGGCGTTGCTCGACAAAAGAACCTGGCATTGTCGCTGCTGTTCGACCCGGCCGAAGGCAACCCGGACGTCCTGATAGACCCCTTGCGATTCAAACAGGTGCTCTCGAACCTGATCAGCAATGCCCTCAAATTTACCGAACAGGGTCAAGTTCAAATCAAGGTCCAACTGTCTCCGACCGCCCCGGATGACACCCTGCACATGCAACTGGAGGTCAGCGACAGCGGCATCGGCATCAGTGCGGCAGACCTGCAACGTCTGTTCGAGCCGTTTTCCCAGGTCGACAACACCGGCCGGATGGCGCGAACGGGCGCAGGACTTGGCCTGGTGATCAGTCGCAACCTGTGTCAGATGATGGGCGGCAGTCTGCACATGAGCAGTGAGCCGGGCGTCGGCACCCGGGTCCAGATTTCACTGCAACTGACTACCCTGCCGACCACCACGGTTTGCGTGCCCCCGGAACCTGTCGTTGAAACGGCCACGGCCGCCTTGAGCGTCCTGGTCGTGGATGACCATCCGGCCAATCGCTTGTTGATGTCGCAACAACTGGAGTACCTGGGTCATCACCATCAGGTCGCCCATGATGGCGCACAAGGACTCAAAGCCTGGCATGAAGGGGATTTCGACCTGGTCATCGCCGATTGCAACATGCCCATCATGAGTGGCTACGAACTGGCCAGTTCGATTCGTCGCCATGAGTGCGAACGCGAACTGCCGCGCTGCACCATCCTGGGGTTTACCGCCAACGCACAACCGGAGGAAAAACAACGCTGCCAGGACGCCGGAATGGACGACTGCCTGTTCAAACCGATCAGCCTGAGCGCCCTGAGCCAATGGATGAAAACAGTCAGATCCACCAGCCGGCCCAAGGCTTTCAATGTGCAAAGCCTGCAGACCTTGACCGGTGGCAACCCCTTGTCCATCCGGCGCCTGTTGGAAGAACTGCTCAGCAGCAATCGCTCGGACCGCCGGGAGTTGCTCGATATTGCCCGCAGTGGGGACCGACAGGCACTGACCGAGGCCGCGCACAAAATAAAAGGCGTCGCCCGAATCGTGCAGGCGACCTCGTTGATACAAAGATGTGAGGCGCTGGAACACGCCTGCCACCAGGCACAGGGTGCGCAACCCATTGGCGAATGTACCGAGGCGCTCGACCAGGCCATGACCGAACTGGAGCGCGCCCTGGAAACAGAGATCGCCAAGGCAAAATAATCCAGCGTTTACTATGCTGATCGCTCAGCAGTGCGCACCAGGGGCGTTCTCGATTGGTTTCCCCCGGCGCGGCAGGGAATGAGTTGGGAACGCCCACCAACACTTGGAGTGACTGCAATGCCCAGCGCACCGCGTCCGCAACAACGCCGGTTCCCCTTGCACGTACACATCAGCGTGATGTTTACGTTGCTCCTGCTGCTGACCGGTGTGGTGCTAGGCATTTTCAACTATCGCCAGACCACGCAAATCATCCTGTCCAGCAGTGAAAAACTGTTCAACCGCATCGAGCAGGACGTACGCCTGGATTTGTATGACACCTATGAACCCATCCGCCACCTGTTGGGCCTGCTAGCCGATTACCCGGCGACACGTGAACCCAGGATCGCTCAGCGCCTGGCCCTGCTCGCCCCCTTCAGCCAGGCGCTGCGGGACAACCCGAACCTGGCGTCGCTGTACCTGGGCGACAGCAATGGCGACTTCCTGATGGTCCGTCCCTTGCGTACCGAAGCCCTGAAGACCGCGCTGAAAGCACCGGCCAACGCGGCCTACCAGGTCTGGACCGTGGATAGGACAGCTACCCCCGGACAGGTTCGTGCCCAGTCGCTGTTCTACGACCAGAGCCTGACGCTCGTCAGCCGTCAGGACATTGCCGACGAATCCTACGATCCGCGCAACCGAGGCTGGTTTCGCAGCGCGCTGGGAAGCGCCGAGCAAATCACCACCGAACCCTACGTATTCTTCTCCACCCAAAACCTGGGCACCACCCTCGCCCGGCGCAGTGGCGAACAGGCGGTCATCGCTGCCGACCTGACCCTGGCGTCCCTGTCCCAGACCCTGGCCAAGCACAGGGTGACCGCCGGCACCGAGATTGTGCTGCTCGACCCCCAAGGCAATACAGTCGCCTACCCCGACAGTCATCGGCTGATCACCGACACCCAGTCGGCACGCCTGATCAAGGCCCGCGACCTCAGCCCGGCCATCGCCGCCGCACTCGACGACAACACCGACACCCCACGCCTGGAGGCTGGTGGACGCCAATGGATCGTTTCGCGCAGCCACATGCAGGAAGGCGGGCCGCAGGGCCTGGAACTGGCGTTGCTGGTCCCTGAGGATGAGTTGCTGGCCGATGCCTATCGCATGCGCTGGCAAGGCGCGCTGATTACCCTCGCCACTCTGCTCCTGTGCCTGCCCCTGGGCTGGTTGACCTCCAGGATTCTGGTCAAGCCCCTGCGCGCACTGGTGCAGGAGGCGGACGCCATTCGCAGCTTCGATTTCAACTACCCGGTGTCCCGTCGCTCCCCCGTGCTGGAGGTCGATCAGTTGGGCGTCTCGATGGCGCGAATGAAAGAGACCCTGGCAAGCTTCTTCGAAATCACCGCCAGTCTGCGCGCCGAAACCCGCTTTGCCCCGTTGCTGGAGCGGGTGCTGTTCGAAACAGTGAAAATCGGCCAGGCCCAGGCCGGCCTGATTTACCTGCGCGAGAACGATGACGATCAGGTCAGGCCCTATGGGTTGGTCATCGATGGAAGGCCTCGGGACCTTGCTGCCTTCGGCTTGCAAGGTCATGCGCTCAAGGCACAGGACAGCCCGCCATGGCTGCAGCAACTGGACGCCTCGGACAACCTCGTCACCTCGTTGGGCTTCGAGCAGGTCGGCGACCTCAAGAGTGTCCTGCTGGCACTGGATGCGCCACGGGTTCACCTGATCGGCATCCGCCTGCGCAATCGTCACCAGGAAACCGTCGGGGTTCTGGTGTTGCTGATAACCGACAGCGGCACCGAAGCCGACCTGGAAAAACTGCAGCCAGACCGCATCGCCTTCCTGCAGGCCGTGTCCGGCGCCGCCACCGTGAGCATTGAAGGCCAGCGCCTGCAAGCCCGGCAAAAACAACTGCTCGATTCGTTCATTCAACTGCTGGCTGGGGCGATCGATGCCAAGAGTCCTTACACCGGCGGTCATTGCCAGCGGGTGCCAGCCCTGACGCTGATGCTCGCCCAGGCCGCCGCTGCCAGCCAGGCGTCGGCATTCCAGGCCTACCGTCCCACGGAAGATGAGTGGGAAGCGCTGCACATCGCCGCCTGGCTGCACGATTGCGGCAAGGTCACCACCCCCGAATACGTGGTCGACAAAGCCACCAAACTGGAAACCCTGAACGACCGGATCCACGAGATCCGCACGCGCTTCGAGGTGCTCAAGCGCGACGCCTGGGTCGATTATTGGCAGGCCCTGGCAACGGGTGGCGAGCCGTCATCCCTGGCCCAGCGACGCGACGCCACACTGGCCAGCCTCGATGACGACTTTGCTTTCGTCGCCCGCTGCAACCTCGGCTCCGAGGCCATGGCCGACGCCGACCTGCAACGTTTGCAAGATATCGCCCAACGCCCCTGGACCCGGACCCTGGATGACCGCCTGGGGGTTTCCTGGGAAGAGAACCGGCGCCAGGCACGCACGCCCAAGCCTGCGCTTCCAGTCACTGAACGGTTGTTGGCGGACAAGCCCGAGCACCTGCTGGAGCGGCACGAAGCCGAGCTGATCCCGACAGACAACCCGTGGGGGTTCCAGCTCGACGTGCCGCCCTGGAAGTACAACCGCGGCGAGCTTTACAACCTCAGCATCAAACGAGGCACGCTGACGCGTGAAGAGCGTTACGTCATCAACCATCACATGGTGCAAACAATCCTGATGCTCAGCCAGTTACCCTTTCCCAGCCATTTGGGCAACGTGGCGGAGATCGCTGGCGGGCATCACGAGAAGATGGACGGCACGGGATATCCCAAGCGGCTCAAACGCGAGGAGATGAGCCTGCCGGCACGCATGATGGCGATTGCGGACATTTTCGAAGCACTGACGGCTGCCGATCGTCCTTACAAGAAGGCCAAGAAACTGAGTGAAGCCCTGGGCATCATGGCCACCATGTGCCGTGACGCCCACATCGATCCAGAGCTGTTCGGGCTGTTCATCGATGAAAAGATCTACCTGAGCTACGCCAACCAGTTTCTCGATCCGCGCCAGATCGATGAGGTCGACCCGGACAGCCTGTTGGACAAGGCCGGACTGAAGGCATGAAAGCCGCCGTTGTAGGCGCTGCCGAGCCGAACGCGGTCCGAGCTTTGGCCAACTGCTACGGCAAGCGGGTCAGCAGTCTGTCAGGCGCAGGAAGATATCGGCCAGTTGCTCGATACCGGCCCGGTCATGCTCGGTAAAACGTGCCAGTTTCGGACTGTCCAGGTCGAGCACGCCGATCAGGCGCCCGCCCTTGACCAGCGGCACCACCAGTTCGCTGTTCGACGCGCTGTCGCAGGCGATATGCCCGGCAAAGGCATGGACGTCTTCAACACGCTGAGTCTGGCGGGTCGCCGCCGCTGTCCCGCACACACCACGGCCAAAGGGAATTCGCACGCAGGCGATCTGCCCCTGGAATGGGCCCAGCACCAGTTCTTCGTTGCGATTGAGGTAAAAGCCGGCCCAGTTCAAGTCGTCCAGCTGACTGAACAGAAAGGCCGAAAACTGCGCGGCATTGGCGATGAAATCACGCTCATCGGCCAGCAAGGACTCAAGCTGTGCCGCTAACAAGCCATAGCCGTCGAGACCTTCGCCGGTGCCTTTCAAATCGATCATGCCTTATTCTCCAGAAGTTTGAGGCCCACCCAATATCGGGCAAACTGATAAGCGCAACGTCCGTTGCGGTTGCCGCGCCCGGTGGCCCAACGCACTGCCTGCACATCCAGCGCTTCATCACGCTGCCAGGCCAGCCCGGCCTTGGCCGCCAGCTCGCCGATCCAGTGCTCCACCACGTTGAGGAAATGCTCCTGGGTAAACGGATAAAACGACAGCCACAACCCGAAACGGTCAGACAGGGCGATCTTGTCCTCCACGGCCTCGCTGGGGTGAAGCTCGCCATCGACCCGCTTCCAGTTCTCGTTGTCGCTTTCCTTTTCCGGCACCAGGTGACGGCGGTTGGAGGTGGCGTACAACAGCACGTTGTCCGGCGCCTGTTCCAGAGACCCGTCCAACACGCTTTTAAGAACGCGGTAATCGCCCTCCCCGGATTCGAACGACAGGTCATCGCAGAACAGCACAAAGCGCTGCGGCAGCTTTGCGATTTGTTCGACCACCCGCGGCAGATCGGCCAGGTGATCGCGCTCGATCTCGATCAACCGCAAGCCATGCTGGGCATGTTCGGCCAGCAACGCGCGCACCAGAGACGACTTGCCAGTGCCACGCGAGCCCCACAGCAACGCATGGTTGGCCGGCATGCCATCGATGAATTGGCGGGTGTTGCGACCCAGCTGTTCAACCTGACGATCCACGCCGATCAGGTCCGACAGGCGCATGTCGAGGCTGACTTCAAGCGGCAGCAGGTAACCACTGCGCCCGTCGCGCTGCCAACGGGCCGCCAGCGTTCGGGTCCAATCGATAGCCGGCCGTGGAGCAGGCAACAAGGGCTCTATGCGAGCCAGCACCGCATCGGCACGCTCAAGAAAAGCATTCAATCGAGAGTCCATGTCTTCTCCTCGGACAGGTTCACAGTGATGATGGCGCTACAGCGACGAAACGCCGTACCCAATGGCGGGTCTATCCCACACAACATAAACCGGCTGCATCGGTATTCAGAGATGATCAGCTATGCTTGAGCGGCGAAGGGAAACGTAAGTGGTTCATCATTCCATGGACATCAGATTCACCCAACGGCTGTCCTACAAGCAGGCCCGGCTGACCGTTCTGGTGGGTTTCGTGCTGGGTACTTTGCTCAGCCTGATGCAGATCGGCATCGATTATGCCAGCGAAGACGCGTCGATCAACCGTGAAATCCTGTCGCTGCTGGAAATCAGCCACAACCCGGCATCGCGTATCGCCTATAACATCGATGCCGAACTCGCCCAGGAGCTGTCCTTGGGCCTGTTGCGCTCACCGGCCATCATCGGTGCCCAACTGATCGATAACAACAACACCGTGCTGGCCAGCGTCAAACGCCCCGAACTGCAGAGCAGTTATCGGTTCATCAGCGACTTTCTCTTCGGGGCCCAGCGCCAGTTCGAAGACCGCCTCTATCTGGACCACCTGCCGGCCGAGTCCCTGGGCGTGCTGCGGCTGGAGGTCGACACCTATGCTTTCGGCAGCCGGTTCCTGCGCCGGGCCGAAGTGACGCTGCTCAATGGTTTCGCCCGCAGCCTGATCCTGACCGGTCTGCTGCTGGCGTTGTTTTATGTGATGCTGACCAAGCCGCTGGTTCGGGTGATCCGCGAACTGAGCAGCCGCGATCCCAGTAGCGGCGAGCAGAGTCGTCTGGAATGCCCCTCCGGCCACCAGCAGGACGAGATCGGTGTACTGGTCTCGGTGGCCAACCAGCAGTTCGAAAATATCGCCACCGAGATTCAGCAACGGCGCACGGCCGAAAATCGCCTCACCGATTACCTGGCGCAGTTGGAAAACATTGTCTCGGCCCGTACCGCCGAACTCAAAGCCATCAATGCCCGCCTCAGCCAGTCCAACGAGGAGTTGGAAGTGGCCCGGCGCACCGCCCTGGATATGGCCGAAGCCCGCTCCGTCTTTCTGGCCAACATGAGCCATGAGATCCGCACGCCGCTCAACGGTCTGTTGGGAATGATCGCGCTGTCACTGGATGGCCCCCTGACGGCCGAACAACAGCAACAGCTATCGATCGCCCATGACTCGGGCAAGGTGCTGGTTGAACTGCTCAACGATATCCTTGATCTGTCGAAATTCGACGCCGGTCAACTGGAACTCGAACGCATCCCGTTCGACCTTGGCTCGCTGGTCGAAGACACCGCCAACCTGCTTTCCCAGAACGCCGCTCCCAGCGTCGAGCTGGCCTGCCTGATCGACCCGGCGCTTCCAGCCCAGGTCCTGGGTGACCCGACCCGGGTGCGCCAGATCGTCAGCAACCTGCTGTCCAATGCGCTGAAATTCACCCGCTTCGGCCGGGTCGACGTACGTTTGAGTCCACATGAAGACGGCGTGCGAATCGAGATCTGTGACACCGGTATCGGCATCCCCCAGGAAGCCCAAGCAAGAATTCTCCAACCGTTCACCCAGGCCGGTGCTGGCATTACCCGCCAGTTCGGGGGCACCGGGTTGGGCCTGGCGTTGACCTACAACCTCTGTGAAGCCATGCAAGGCCGGTTGACGATCACCTCCGAAGCCGGTTTCGGCAGCCAGTTCTGCGCTGACCTGCCCCTGCCCTGCCATACCGCCGCGACGCCCGTCGAACCCTTGCACGGCAATGTCGTGGCCATCACCGACCGCGGCAGCGGCCTGGCCGAATTGCTCAACATGCTATTGCCCGGCTGGGGGCTGGACTATGAAAGACGTTCAGTGGATGACGGATTGCTGGGCCTCAAGCCTGACATCCTGATTACCGACTGCCCGGAATGCCTGTTCACTATGCGTCCCACCTTCGACGCGCCCATCCTGCTGGTCACCGCATATGGCAGTTTTCTGCCCAGCGAAGAAGCCGCCGCCCTCGCCCCCTTGTTACAGCAGGCCCGGCCCCTGGCGCGCCATGCCCTCTATCAGATCCTGCGTCGCGCCTTGCAAAGCGACGCCACCACCATCAATGACGCTCAGATCGAAACCCTGGCGCCGTCCAAACGCGGGCGGGTGTTGCTGGTGGAAGACAATCCGGTCAACCAACTGGTGGCCAAGGGCATGCTGGTGAAGCTCGGTTGCGAAGTCATCGTCGCGGCCCATGGCGCCGAAGCCCTGGACCTGCTCGAACAGAGGGATTTCAATTTGGTCCTGATGGATTGCAACATGCCGGTCATGGACGGTTACGAAGCCAGTCGCCAGATCCGTCGCAGCGGGCGCTGGCCGGATCTGCCGATTGTCGCACTGACAGCCAACGCCATGCCTGAGGAACGTGAGCGATGCCGGGCCGCCGGCATGAACGATTACCTGTCCAAGCCGTTTCGGCGCGAAGAGCTGGCGGCGTTACTGGACCAGTGGGTGCCGCTTACGTCAGCGCTTTGATCTGCCCCAACAGATGATCGAGACCGTCTCGCAACTCTCCCAGGCGGTCCAGGTCAAGCCCGCTGTCGCATAACAGGCGGGCCTTGAGCGGACCGACCTGCTCACGCAATTCCCAGCCGGTTTGCGTAAGGCTCAGATGCACCTCCCGCTCATCGCGGGCCGAACGCTGGCGCTGAACCAGGCTCAGTTGTTCCAGGCGCTTGAGCAACGGCGTCAGCGTGCCCGAATCCAGCAGTAGCCGTTCGCCCAGAGCCTTGACCGTGGGTTGTTCCGGCGCATTTACCTGCCACTCCCACAGCACCAGCATCGCCAGGTATTGCGGATAAGTCAGGCCGAGCTGATCGAGCATGGGCTTGTAGCCGCGAATGACCGCCCGCGACGCGGCGTACAGTTTGAAGCACAACTGGCTGTCGAGTTTCAGCGCATCGACTGACAGATCATTCATTTGAGTAAGGCTTCGATCTCACCGGTCAGGTCCTGGGGTTTGGTGGTCGGCGCAAACCGCTTGACCACCTGGCCGTCCTTGCCGATCAAGAACTTGGTGAAATTCCACTTGATGCCCTTGGACCCCAGTACGCCGGGCGCCCGCTGCTTGAGCTGGACAAACAGCGGATGGGCATTGGCGCCGTTGACCTCGATTTTCTTGAACAGCGGAAAACTCACACCAAAGTTCAGCTCGCAGAACTCGGAAATCGCCCCCTCGTTGCCCGGCTCCTGCTTGCCAAATTGATTGCAGGGAAAGCCCAGCACCACCAGGCCCTGGTCCTTGTAGGTCTGCCACAACGCCTCAAGCCCCTTGTACTGGGGAGTGAAGCCGCACTGGCTGGCAGTATTGACCACCAGCACAGCCTTGCCGGCGAAATCGGCGAGGGTCTTTTGCTCCCCCTTGATCGTGGTGCACGGGATGCTCAGCAGGTTGTCGCTCATGGCAAGGCTCCAGATGGGAAGAAGAGGACACTGAAGATAGCGAGCAATTAAATTGCATGCAATTTAATTATCCAAAAATACCCGCATCACAGATTGTGGGAGCCAGGCTTGCCCGCGATGAAGGCGACACGGTCTTTCAGAGATCGAGGTGCCTTCATCGCGAGCAAGCTTTGCTCCCACAGAGTTACCCTCGGGGCACCAGATCCAGGCACACCGAATTGATGCAATAACGCAAGCCCGTGGGTGGCGGGCCGTCAGGGAAGACGTGGCCCAGGTGCGCGTCACATTTGGCGCAGACCACTTCGGTGCGGATCATGCCGTGGCTGACATCGCGCACTTCCACCACTGCGCTGCCTTCGATCGGCGCGTAGAAACTGGGCCAGCCGCAGCCGGAATCGAATTTGGTCTGCGAATCGAACAATGGCTCGTTGCAGCAGATGCAGTGGTACACACCATCAGTCTTGGTGTCGTTGTATTTACCGGAGAATGGCCGTTCGGTGCCCTTCAACCGACAGACGTTGTACTGCTCCGGGTCAAGCATGGCGCGCCATTCTTCAAGGGTTTTCTGCAACTTTTCCATCGTCCTACCTCGGCAATTGAAAAAGCCCGATCCGACGCTTTTCCGCAGATCGGGCGGCACGTATGATTGCGCCTCGTCAGACGCCAGTCTGGCAGTCACGTCATGCGCATTCAAACGGATTGTCACGCATGTACCGCGTCAAGCCTGGGCACAGACGCAGGATCCCCAGTACGGTAGTTCACTCGCCGCCTGGATCGTTCATTTTCGGGAACACATCGCCATGCAGGTCAGCAAATCGAACAAGCTCGCCAACGTCTGCTACGACATTCGCGGCCCGGTGCTCAAGCACGCCAAACGCCTGGAAGAGGAAGGCCATCGCATCCTCAAGCTGAACATCGGCAACCCGGCCCCCTTTGGTTTCGAAGCGCCCGATGAAATCCTCCAGGACGTTATCCGCAACCTGCCGACCGCCCAGGGCTACAGCGACTCCAAGGGCCTGTTCAGCGCCCGCAAGGCCGTGATGCAGTACTACCAGCAGAAACAGGTCGAAGGTGTCGGCATCGAAGACATCTACCTGGGCAACGGCGTGTCCGAACTGATCGTGATGTCGATGCAGGCCTTGCTCAACAACGGCGATGAGGTGCTGGTGCCGGCCCCGGACTACCCATTGTGGACCGCCGCCGTGAGCCTGTCGGGCGGCAATCCGGTGCATTACCTGTGCGATGAACAGGCCAACTGGTTTCCCGACCTGGCGGACATCAAGGCCAAGATCACCCCGAACACCAAGGCACTGGTGATCATCAACCCGAACAACCCCACTGGCGCGGTGTACTCCAGGGAGGTCCTGCTGGGCATGCTGGAACTGGCTCGCCAGCATAACCTGGTGGTGTTTTCCGACGAGATCTACGACAAGATCCTGTACGACGATGCCGTGCACGTCTGCACCGCGTCACTGGCGCCGGACCTGTTGTGCCTGACCTTCAACGGCCTGTCCAAATCCTATCGGGTGGCGGGTTTCCGCTCCGGCTGGATCGTTATTTCCGGTCCCAAGCATCACGCCCAGAGCTACATCGAAGGCATCGACATGCTGGCCAATATGCGCCTGTGTGCCAACGTACCGAGCCAACACGCGATCCAGACGGCGCTGGGTGGCTACCAGAGCATCAACGACCTGGTCCTGCCCCAGGGCCGGTTGCTGGAGCAACGCAACCGTACCTGGGAATTGCTCAACGACATTCCTGGTGTCAGTTGCGTCAAGCCAATGGGTGCGTTGTACGCCTTTCCGCGGATCGACCCGAAGGTCTGCCCGATCCACAACGATGAAAAATTCGTCCTCGACCTCCTGCTGTCCGAAAAGCTGCTGGTGGTCCAGGGCACGGCGTTCAACTGGCCATGGCCGGATCATTTCCGCGTCGTGACCCTTCCCCGGGTCGACGACCTGGACCAGGCCATTGGCCGGATCGGCAACTTCCTCAAGTCCTACCGCCAGTAATCCAGGTGGCGTGCGAGGGGACGACTCGCACGCTGTTTGATTCAGCAACACATCCGTTTCGCCCGTTGCGGCAGGCCTTCTACACTGAAGGCGCGGCAGACGGTGCGCGGCGCGACTCAACGTTCACGGGGTACGGGCGCTCCTTTTCTTTTCCGCGGTCACTTTCAGAAAAGTCTTTCAAACATTTGCGACGCGTGTAGGACACAGTTTGAAATAGTCGGCGTGTTGAATAGCCTGCGGCGGCACCTTATATACCCCGCATAACGCTACATCTTTAGCATGAGGAGATTTCCACAACCATGATGCGCATCCTGCTGTTTTTGGCCACTAACCTGGCGGTCGTGCTGATTGCCAGCATCACCCTGAGCCTTTTTGGCTTCAACGGGTTCATGGCGGCCAACGGGGTTGACCTCAACCTCAGTCAGCTGCTGATCTTCTGTGCGGTGTTCGGTTTCGCCGGTTCCCTGTTCTCGCTGTTCATCTCCAAGTGGATGGCGAAGATGAGCACCAGCACCCAGATCATCACTCAGCCGCGCACTCGCCACGAACAATGGCTGCTGCAAACCGTCGAGCAGCTGTCACGCGAAGCCGGCATCAAGATGCCGGAGGTGGGCATCTTCCCAGCCTACGAGGCCAACGCCTTCGCCACCGGTTGGAACAAGAACGACGCGCTGGTCGCCGTCAGCCAGGGCTTGCTCGAGCGGTTTTCGCCGGATGAAGTCAAGGCTGTGCTGGCCCATGAGATCGGTCACGTCGCCAACGGCGACATGGTGACGCTGGCGCTGATCCAGGGTGTCGTGAACACCTTCGTCATGTTCTTTGCCCGCATCATCGGCAACTTCGTCGACAAGGTGATCTTCAAGAATGAAGAAGGCCAGGGCATCGCCTACTACGTGGCGACCATTTTCGCCGAGCTGGTACTGGGCATCCTCGCCAGCGCCATCGTCATGTGGTTCTCGCGCAAACGTGAGTTCCGCGCAGATGATGCCGGCGCACGCCTGGCTGGCACCAGCGCCATGATCGGCGCCCTGCAACGCTTGCGTGCCGAGCAAGGTTTGCCGGTACACATGCCCGACACCCTCAATGCCTTTGGCATCAACGGTGGCATCAAGCAAGGCCTGGCTCGCATGTTCATGAGTCACCCGCCACTGGAAGAGCGTATCGACGCACTGCGTCGTCGCGGCTGACAGGTTCAAGCTTCAAGAAAAAGCCCGCAGCGATGCGGGCTTTTTTTCTGCCTGATTTATGAGTTGCCTGGTCTGGCCCCATCGCGAGCAGGCTCGCTCCCACAAGGGGCTTCAGCGAGCGCCAATTCACAGTTCGCAACGGATCAACTGTGGGAGCGAGCCTGCTCGCGATAAGGCCAGCGGGCACGCCACATCAACGACCGGAAACCCGATACACCCGCTCATCCAGCCTTTTGACCCCAGCCTGCAAGAACTTCCAGCTTTCCCCCAGCACATCCTGCTCCTGCAATACCTCCAGCCGCCAGACCTCGCCCAGCAGCCTCTGCACTTCGTCATCCCCTACGGAAAACGGCGGGCCAGGCATTTCATCCTGTGAGTAATCCAGAGTAATGAGCAATCCGACACACTGCGGCAGTATCTTCTGCAGATGAGCCGCATACCGCTCCCGCATCGGCCCAGGCAGGGCGATCAATGCAGCGCGATCGTACAGCGCCGTGCAATCGCTCACATCCTCCGGGCTCAGGGCAAAGAAATCACCGCAGCGGATTTCAATGTCAGCGGCACGGAACACCTTGAATGCGCCCTCTTCACTCACGCTCGGCTCAAGCTGATGCTCAAGGAAGAAATCCGCGGCGGCCTTTTCCGACAGCTCCACCCCCAGTACCGAATACCCCTGTTGGGCAAGCCACAAGAGGTCGAGCGTCTTCCCGCATAGGGGCACCAGCACCCGACTGCCCTGCTCAACCCCCAGTTGCGACCAGAAACGTTGCAGATAGGGATTCACCTCTGGCAGATGAAAACCGATCTGATTCGTTGACCAGCGCTTGTGCCAAAACTCAGGCTCCATCACTCACTCCAGAAAAACCGATTAAAACGGGCTAAAACTTATATTAGATTTAGATCATAGACCTGACAGAAGATGGCGACATCTTAACGCTCAGGAGTCCGTTCATGCTGCCCAGCCTGTTTATCTCCCATGGCTCACCGATGCTGGCCCTGGAACCCGGCGACAGCGGCCCGGCACTGGCTCGCCTCGCCGCGCAACTGCCCACACCCAAAGCCATCGTCATCGTGTCCGCGCACTGGGAAAGCAGTGAACTACTGGTCAGCGCCAATCCGCATCCACGAACCTGGCATGACTTCGGCGGCTTCCCGCCGGCTCTGTACGAGGTGCAATATCCGGCGCCGGGCGATCCACAACTGGCAGTGCAAGTGGCGGACCTGCTCAACGCCGCACACCTGCCGGCACGCCTGGACACAGAGCGCCCCTCCGATCATGGCGTGTGGGTGCCGTTGTCCTTGATGTACCCCAAGGCCGAGATTGCCGTCGTGCAGATCTCCCTGCCCAGCCGACAAGGGCCGGCCCTGCAAACCCAGGTCGGCCGGGCCTTGGCGAGCCTGCGCCAGCAAGGCGTGTTGCTGATCGGCTCAGGCAGCATCACCCATAACCTGCGCGACCTGGACTGGAACGCCGGCCCCGAAAGCATTGAGCCCTGGGCCAAGGCTTTTCGTGACTGGATGGTGGAGAAATTGGCAGAGGACGACGAAGCCGCGCTGCATGATTACCGTCGCCAGGCCCCCAACGCCGTGCGCAGCCATCCCAGTGACGAGCACTTGTTGCCGTTGTATTTTGCCCGGGGTGCGGGAGGTGAATTCAGCGTTGCCCATCAGGGGTTCACCCTGGGCGCTTTGGGGATGGACATCTATCGGTTTGACTGATGAACCGAGTCGCGTTCAATCGCGAGCAGGCTCGCTCCCACATTTGACTGCATTTACCTGTGCCACTGTGGGAGCGAGCCTGCTCGCGATGGGCTCGCCCTGAAAAGACACCCAGCTTCAGGCAAAAAAATCCCCGAACCAGTCGGGGATTTTTTATGTTCGATCAATCAGCCCGAGAGCGGATCAATCTTCGCGATAGCGACGCAGTTTAAGCTGCTTGCCGGCGACACGAGTGTCCTTCAGTTTGGTCAGCAACTTCTCCAGACCATCTTCCGGCAGCTCTACCAGGCTGAAGCTGTCACGTACCTGGATGCGACCGATGGCCTCACGAGCCAGACCGCCTTCGTTGAGGATGGCGCCCAGCAGGTTCTTGGCCGCGATGCCGTCACGGGCACCCAGCGCAGTACGGCAGCGCGCACGGCCTTCGGCCAACGGGATCGGCGCACGACGCTCGCGATCACCACGGTCCGGACGATCACCGCTACGCTCTGGACGATCGCCACGCGGTGCGTTGTTCGGCACCAGTGGACGTTCTTTCTCGATCGCAGCGAGGGTCAGCGCCTGGCCATTGGTGGCCTTGCGCAGCAGAGCAGCGGCCAGGGCACGTGGGGTGCAACCGATGTCGGCGGTCAGGCGATCGAGCAGATCACCGTGGGTCGATTCGGCGTCAGCCACCAGTGGCGACAGGCTGTTGGTGAGCTTCTTGATGCGGGCATCGAGAACTGCCTGGGCGTCCGGCAGGCGAACCTCGGCGACCTTCTGACCGGTTACACGCTCGATCACTTGCAGCATGCGGCGCTCACGCGGGGTGACCAGCAGCAGTGCACGACCTTCGCGACCGGCACGGCCAGTACGGCCGATACGGTGAACGTAGGATTCCGGATCGTACGGCATGTCCACGTTGAACACGTGGGTGATGCGCGGAACGTCCAGGCCACGGGCGGCAACGTCAGTGGCCACAACGATGTCCAGACGGCCATCCTTGAGGGAGTCGATCACACGCTCACGCTGGTTCTGGGCAATGTCACCGTTCAGCGCAGCGGCTTTGTAGCCTTTGGCTTCCAGGGCGCTGGCCAGGTCCAGGGTCGCTTGCTTGGTACGTACGAACATGATCAGGGCGTCGAAATCCTCGACTTCCAGCAGGCTCAGTACGGCCGAGGTCTTCTGGTCGGCGTGAACCAACAGGTGAGCCTGTTCGATCGCGGTGACGGTCTGGGTCTTGGTCTGGATCTTTACGTGTTGCGGATCGCGCAGGTGGCGCTCGGCAATGGCGCGGATCGACTGCGGCAGAGTGGCCGAGAACAATACAGTCTGACGGGTCGCTGGCAGGGCCTTGAAGATGACTTCCAGGTCATCCATGAAACCCAGCTTGAGCATTTCGTCGGCTTCATCGAGAACCAGGTGGTTCACGGTGGCCAGGACTTTTTCGTCACGACGCAGGTGGTCGCACAGACGGCCCGGAGTGGCGACAACAATCTGCGCGCCGTTACGGATGGCTTTGAGTTGCGGGCCCATTGGAGCGCCGCCGTAAACAGCCACAACGGTTACACCAGGCATTTGCTTGGAATAGGTTTCAAAAGCGGTTGCTACTTGCAGCGCCAACTCACGAGTTGGCGCCAGGATCAGGGCTTGCGGTTCGCGCTTAGCAGGATCGATGCGATGCAGGATCGGCAGGGCGAACGCGGCGGTTTTACCCGTACCGGTTTGCGCCTGACCAATCATGTCGTGACCGGCCATGATGATCGGGATCGATTGCTGCTGAATAGCCGAAGGTTCTTCGTAACCGGTCGCAATGACGGCTGCAAGAATGTTCGGATTAAGATTAAAAGCGACGAAGCCGCCGGTTTCCTGGGTCATGGGTCTGCCTCTAAGTGCATCCGCAAAGACCCATGCTCCAAAGCTGCGCATGCCGTGTTGAGACTCAAGAGTCGCCCTGGCTGCTTTGTCGGCGGGGATTTGCGAAAACGAATGAATGAAAAAGAACGTCGTGGAAGCATCCGTTGTGCGGACATGCAACCGAAGCTGGCTTCGGGGAATTGCGCTACCTTGACGCGGCCCGGCTAAAGGCCGGCGCGCACTATACCGGAAATCGCCCGAAAAGGGAGATTTTTTATTGCCAAACCCGGTTATGGGACTGGCTGTCATGGGCGTCGGGACAGCCGGCTTAAACGATTTACCTTCCGACAGCTTGCCTATCAAGTCGCCGGGCGAATGGCCTTGATCAACGACTGCAACGAATAACCCAGCCGCGGCGCCAGCCCTTCGGCCCGGGCGACCAGTCCTTGCATGTCCAATTCCTGGTCCAGATCCGCCGGCACGATCAGGATGACATTGCCTTCTTTAACCGGCAGCTCCCAGTAATGCCGGTGGTACAAGCCGCGCAGCAGCGCCGCGCCCAATGGCTTGCCGTCGTCGGTGGCCCATTGGTTGATCACCAGCCAGCCGCCGGGGTTGAGGCGTTTCTGGCAGTTCTCCAGAAAACCCCAGGCCAGGTGCCCGACGCCAGGGCCGACGTCGGTATAGAGGTCGACAAAGATCAAATCCGCAGGCTCGGCGGTTTCAAGCAGCTCCAGGGCATCGCCGACACGGATGTACAGCCGCGGATCGTCGTCCAGCCCCAGGTATTGGATGGCCAGGCGCGGCACATCGGGGCGCAGTTCGATGGCTTCGACATCTTCCAGCGGCAGAAACTTGAGGCAAGCCTGGGTCAGAGTCCCGGCGCCCAGCCCAAGAAACAGCGCGCTTTCCGGCTGCTCGTGGCACAACGCGCCAATCAACATGGCGCGGGTGTAATCATATTCGAGCCAGCTCGGGTCGGCCGTGAACACGCAGCTCTGTTCGATGGCATCGCCAAATTCCAGAAAACGGTAGTCCGCCACTTCGAGAACCCGGATAACACCGAACTCGTCATGCACTTCGGCGAGCAAATGCTCGACGCGCTCCTCTGTCATTTCATCTCCTGTGGCTGCGCTGACCCTGAACATAACCGGGGCAAAAGCGCGATTGTCCGCGAAGCGACGCAAACAGGTCACGCACTAATTTGCTGATAACATGGCAGCCCGAGCGTAAACCACCTAGAGATCATGATGAGCCAACCCTGGAGCCCTGACAGCTGGCGCGCCCTGCCGATCCAGCAGCAACCCCAATACCCCGACGCGGCGCATTTGCTGCAGGTCGAGCAGACCCTGGCCAGTTATCCGCCGCTGGTGTTTGCCGGTGAAGCCCGGGAGTTGCGCCGTCAGTTCGCCGAAGTCACCCAAGGCCGGGCCTTCCTGCTGCAGGGCGGCGACTGCGCCGAGAGCTTTGCCGAGTTCTCGGCGGCGAAGATCCGCGACACCTTCAAGGTATTGCTGCAAATGGCCATCGTCATGACCTTCGCCGCCGGTTGCCCGGTGGTCAAGGTCGGTCGTATGGCCGGACAGTTCGCCAAACCGCGCTCGGCCAACGATGAGACGATTGGCGGGGTAACCCTGCCGGCCTATCGCGGCGACATCGTCAACGGCATCGGCTTCGACGAGAAAAGTCGCGTGCCGGACCCGGAGCGGCTGCTGCAGTCCTACCACCAGTCCACCGCCACCTTGAACCTGCTAAGGGCCTTCGCCCAGGGTGGATTCGCCGATCTGCATCAGGTGCACAAGTGGAACCTGGACTTCATCGCCAACTCGGCCCTGGCTGAGAAGTACAGCCACCTGGCCGACCGTATCGACGAAACCCTGGCCTTCATGCGCGCCTGCGGCATGGACAGCTCGCCGCAATTGCGCGAAACCAGCTTCTTCACCGCCCACGAAGCGCTGCTGCTCAATTACGAAGAAGCTTTCGTGCGTCGCGACAGCCTGACCAACGACTACTACGACTGCTCGGCCCACATGCTGTGGATCGGTGACCGCACCCGTCAGTTGGACGGTGCCCATGTCGAATTCCTGCGCGGGGTGAACAACCCGATCGGCGTCAAGGTCGGCCCGAGCATGAACCCCGACGACTTGATCCGTCTGATCAACGTGCTCAATCCGGACAATGATCCGGGGCGGCTTAACCTGATCGCGCGAATGGGCGCGAACAAGGTCGGCGATCACCTGCCGCAGCTATTGCGCGCCGTGCAACGAGAAGGCAAGCAGGTGCTGTGGAGTTCGGACCCGATGCACGGCAACACCATCAAGGCCAGCAGCGGTTACAAGACCCGGGACTTCGCGCAAATCCTCGGGGAAGTGAAACAGTTCTTCCAGGTTCACGAAGCCGAGGGCACCTATGCCGGGGGCATCCACATCGAAATGACCGGGCAGAACGTCACCGAGTGCATTGGCGGCGCGCGGCCGATCACCGAGGACGGGCTGTCGGACCGTTACCACACTCATTGCGATCCGCGGATGAATGCCGATCAGTCGCTGGAACTGGCGTTTTTGATTGCCGAGACGTTGAAGCAGGTGAGGCGCTGAGTCAGTAAGTCATTCGCCGTTTGTTGGATTGCTATCGCGAGCAGGCTCGCTCCCACATTGACCGCGGCGTTCACAAATCCTGTGTTCACCAAAGGTCAACTGTGGGAGCGAGCCAGCTCGCGATGGGGCCAGTTCAGTCAGCCCCCACCTCAGCCAACGCCCCCGCCAGCCGAACCCCTCCCGCCCGAGCGCAATTGAGCTGGACCCGCGCCAACCCCAGCCAGTCGGCCAAGCGTCGCAGGTTCAGCGCCAAAGCCTGCATCCCTTCCTCGTCCAGCCCCGGCGCCTCCTCGTGCACGGCATGCACCGCCAATCGACCCAAAGCCCGCTCCGCCCGCAGATCCACCCGCGCGGCGATACGTTCGTTGTGCAGGAATGGCAGCACGTAGTAGCCATACACCCGCTTGTGAGCCGGGGTATAAATCTCCAGTCGATAACGGAAATCGAACAGCCGCTCGGTACGGCTACGCTCCCAGACCAATGAATCGAAGGGCGACAACAACGCACTGGCCGCCACCTTACGGGGAATCTTCGCGGTGGGTCGGCACCAGGCCGGTTGCTTCCAGCCTTGCACCTGGCAGCGCACCAGTTCACCGGCCTCCTCCAGTTCGGCCAGTCGTCCACGGCTATCGGCCGGATCGAGTCGAAAATAGTCGCGCAAATCTTTCTCGGTGCCCACACCCAAGGCTTGGGCGGCATGCAGCAGCAAGGCGCGCTGAGCCTGGGGCTCGTCCGGCAGCGATTGTTGCAGGACCGAGGACGGAAACACGCGTTCCGGCAAGTCGTAAAGCCGCTCGAAGCCCCGCCGCCCCGCCACCGTCACTTCACCCGCCGCGAACAGCCATTCCAGCGCATGCTTCTCGGCGCTCCAGTCCCACCAGGGGCCGGCCTTTTCCTGGCGCGTGGACAAGCTGCCCGCCCCCACCGCACCTTGCTCGCGGACCGAAGCCAGTACGCGGCGAATGACATCCTGACGCTCCTGACCGAACTGCGCCAACTGTCGATAAATGCCCTCACCGCGGGACGCACGCTCCATGCGCCAACGCATCAGCGGATACATCGCCAGCGGCAGCAATGAGGCTTCATGACCCCAGTATTCGAACAGCGTACGACGTCGGCCCTGGCTCCAGGCTGCCTGGTCGAGCAAATCAGGGGGGTAGTGACCGAGACGGGAAAACAGCGGAAGGTAGTGCGAACGCACCAATGCATTGACTGAATCAATCTGCAGGACGCCGAGGCGTTCAATCAGGCGGTTAAGGCGCGCCGGTTGCACCGAAGCTGACGTCGGCCGCCCGTCGAATCCTTGGGCGGCCAGCGCCAGACGCCGGGCCTGTTTGAGGGTAAAGGACAGAGTCGCGGGCATGAAGATCTCCTTGTCTGCTCGCAACCTACCTCACCATTAAGCGGTTTGTGTAGGGAAGGATGGCTCATTTGTGCATCGGGTCATCCCAGAATGGCCGAACCACTTCCTTTTCGACGTCGGCACGGCTGACGCCGATGTCCTTGAGCGCCTCATCGCTCATTCCGGCAAGCAGTTCACGTTCGTGGTGCAATTCGTACCAGCGGCTAAACTTGTGCAGCAGAGCGCTGATGGAAAAGCCATGGGATGAGAGTTTTTCTATCAGTAGATAACCTTTTTGACCTTTCATCGTGATGTCCTCCGTTGGGGATGGCTCAAGTCTCACGCTAACGCTAAGATCAATCCAACGAATGTTTCTGATGCAATACATCTCGGAGATTGATCAATTGTCGAGTTACCCGAGCATCGATACGGAAGTGCTGCGTACCTTTGTCGCCATCGCTGACCAGGGCGGTTTCACCCGTGCCGGTGAGTTGGTCAATCGCACCCAGTCCGCCGTCAGCATGCAGATGAAGCGACTGGAAGAAGATGTATTGCAGCGGCGGCTGTTCGAGCGTGACGGGCGCCAGGTCAAGCTGACCGCCGAAGGCCAGGTGTTGCTCGGCTACGCCCGGCGGATCCTCAAGCTGCACAGCGAAGTGTTCAACACCCTGCGTGAGCCGCACATGGTCGGCACGGTGCGCATCGGCACCCCGGACGATTATGTGATGCGTTTTTTGCCGGGGATCCTGCAGCGCTTCGCTCAGTTCTATCCCTTGATCGAAATTGAAGTGCACTGCGAGTCGTCCAAGCAGTTGCTGCTGCGCCAGGATCTGGACCTGTCCATCGTCACCCGCAAACCGGGGGACGAAATCGGCCAGTTATTGCGCAAGGAGCGCTTTGTCTGGGCCGAAGCGGCATGCTTCAACGTCCACGAACAAACACCGTTGCCGCTGGCGATGTTCAACAGTGATTGCTTCTGCCGGCAATGGGCCTGCAATGCACTGGATGCCATGGGCCGCGATTATCGCGTGGCGTACAACAGCTCGAGCCTGTCGGCGCTCATGGCAGTGGTTGGCGCGGGCCTGGCGATCACCGCGCAACTGGAAAGCCTGCTGACCCCGGACATGCGCGTGCTGGGCGAGGCGGAAAACCTGCCGCAGTTGCCCGAAGCGAGCATCATGCTGATCCGCAACCTGCATAATCCGTCGCCGATCACCGAGTGCCTGGCCGAGCACATCGTCGAAGGTTTCAAACTTTAAAGGCGAGCAAGATCGCGCACAGCACCAGGAAACCGCAGAACAGCCCGCGCAGCAGCCGCTCCGGCATGGCGTGGGCGACTTTTACCCCCCAACTGATACTGAGCAGGCCACCAGCGGCCAGCGGCAGGCCGATCCACCAGTCCACTTGGTGATGCACCGCATACGTGGCGAGCGTCACGCCGGTACTGGGCAAGGCCAACGAGAGAGACAATCCCTGGGCGACCACCTGACTGGTACCGAACAGGCTGGTCAGGAACGGCGTCGCGACGACCGCCCCGCCGACACCGAACAATCCGCCCATGGTCCCCGACGCCGCCCCCAACACGGCGAGCCACGGCCAGCCATAACGCATCTGCGCCGAAGCCGGGGGGCTGGCGGCGAACATGCGAATCAGGTTGTAGGCCGCCAGCACGATCAGGAAGGCCACGAAGCCGATTCGCATGCTTTGCGCGTCGATGCCCACGGCCCAGATCGAGCCAAGCCAGGCAAAGCAAAAACCCATGGAGGCCAGTGGCAGTACATGACGCATTTCAATGCGATTGCGCTGGTGGTAGCGCCACAAGGCGAGCATCACGTTTGGCACGACCATCACCAGGGCCGTGCCCTGGGCGATCTGCTGATCGAGGCCGAACAACAGGCCCAGCACCGGAATGGCGATCAACCCGCCACCAATCCCGAACAATCCCCCCAAAGTGCCCAATGCGGCACCGAACACCAGATACACCACACCTTCGATCACACCGATTCCCCCTTGATCAGGGCGCTTATCCTACGCAGTCGGCGCTCGCGGGGGAACGCAACTTCCGATCAGAACGTCAGAATTATCTGGCGCATTAAAGGTTCGCCCGCTAGATTCGTAGCGATCATTGATTGAAGGTTCTGCCATGAGCACCCAACGCGACACCCCCGCCCCCTGCGAAGCCCTGTTGCTCGACAACCAGGTGTGCTTCGCCCTGCACTCCACGTCGCTGCTGATGACCAAAGTCTACAAGCCGCTGCTGCAAGCCCTGGGCCTGACTTATCCGCAGTACCTGGCGATGATGGTGCTGTGGGAAAAGGACGGCCTGACTGTCGGGGAAATCAGCAACCGCCTGCTCACCGATCCGGGTTCACTGACCCCGTTGCTCAAGCGCCTGGAGGCCGAGGGCTTGCTGAGCCGCACCCGCAGTCGTGAGGATGAACGCGTGGTCATCGTCGAGCTCACCGAACAGGGACGCGCCCTGCAGGAAAAGGCCCTCAACATTCCCCAGTGCATTCTCGGCGCCAGTGGCCAGACCCTGGAGCAATTGAAGAAGCTGCAGCATGACCTGCAAGAGCTGCGCGGGAATTTGCAAGACAGCCTCTGAAACGCAGCCTGTCTAGCAGCACCGTCAACTGCCCCAACGCTATCGCGAGCAGGCTCGCTCCCACATTTTGATCTTTGGTGGACGCACTTTTTGTGTTCAACACAGATCGTTGTGGGAGCGAGCCTGCTCGCGATGGCACCAGTCCGATCACCTCCTGCCCCCTCCCTGAAAAAAAATTTTCAGCTGATGAAACCGCTCTAGCTCAAGGGATCTACGCCGTTTGAGCGAGCAAAATTCAATTCTCTTAAAAATTTATCTTGCGCACAAAATATTAGCGCTAAACATTTGCCTCACACCTACTTAGCGCACAAACATTTAGCGCTGCAACAGCAACCAAAAACGAGGCTCTCACCATGCAAACGCTCTACACCGCAATCGCAACTTCCACCGGTGGCCGTGATGGTCGTGCAATCTCCAGCGACAACATCCTGGACGTCAAACTCGCCACCCCCAAAGAACTCGGCGGTGCAGGCGGCGCGGCAACCAACCCGGAACAACTGTTCGCTGCCGGTTACTCGGCCTGCTTCATCGGTGCCCTGAAATTCGTCGCAAGCCAAAGCAAGCGCAAGATTGCGGATGACGCCTCGATCACCGCCCATGTCGGTATCGGCCAGATTCCCGGTGGTTTCGGCCTCGACATCGACCTGCACATCAGCTTGCCCGGTCTGGACCTGGCCGATGCACAGAGCCTGGTGGACGCAGCTCACCAAGTCTGCCCGTACTCCAACGCCACTCGTGGCAACGTCGATGTGCGCCTGCACGTCACCGTTTAACCAACGCCTTCCAGCCTGCACTTAAGGAGATGCACATGAACACCTTCAGCAAAGCCTTGACCGGCACCCTTCTGGCACTGAGCGTCGGCAGCGCGTTCGCCGACGGCATCGTGGAACACAACACCCAGGCGTTTCTCGACGCGCTGAATGCCGGCACCGGCAAGCCATTGGAGCAACTGTCGCCCAAGGACGCCCGCGCGGTACTGGTCGGCGCCCAGGCCGGGGTGAAACTGAGCTTGCCCAAGGCCGACGTCAGCGAGAAAACTATTGAGGTCGATGGTCAGCCGATCAGCCTGACCATCGTCCGGCCGGCCGGCGTCAAGGGTGAGCTGCCGGTGTTCATGTTCTTCCACGGCGGTGGTTGGGTATTGGGAGATTTCCCAACCCACGAACGGTTGGTTCGGGATCTGGTGGCCGGATCAGGTGCCGTCGCGGTGTTCGTCAACTACACGCCTTCGCCGGAAGCGCATTACCCGGTAGCGATTAATCAGGCCTACGCCGCGACGAAATGGGTGGCCGAGCATGGCAAGCAAATCAATGTCGATGGCAAGCGCCTGGCCGTGGTGGGCAACAGCGTCGGCGGCAACATGGCAGCGGTCGTGGCGTTGATGGCCAAGGACAAAGGTACCCCGGCGATCAAATTCCAGGCCTTGTTGTGGCCGGTGACCGACGCCAGCTTCGAGACGGCGTCCTACAACCAGTTCGCCGAGGGACACTTCCTCAGTAAAAACATGATGAAGTGGTTCTGGGACAACTACACCACCGATGCCGGGCAACGCAGCGAGATCTATGCCTCCCCGTTACGCGCCAGCACCGCGCAACTCAAGGGCCTGCCGCCCGCGCTGGTACAGACCGCCGAGGCCGACGTGTTGCGCGATGAGGGTGAAGCCTACGCCCGTAAACTGGACGCGGCTGGCGTGCCGGTCACGGCGGTGCGCTACAACGGCATGATTCACGATTATGGTTTGCTCAATGTGGTGAGCCAGGTGCCAGCGGTGCGTTCGGCGATGTTGCAGGTATCCCAAGAACTGAAACAACATCTGAAGTGACTTGTGGCGCAACCCTGTGGGAGCAAGGCTTGCCCGCGATGAACACAGCGCGGAACCGAGGCGTCTGGATCGCGAGCAAGCCTTGCTCCCACAGGGCAGGATTAAATCCCCTCGCCACCGTCTCCATCCTGCCCTCTGTCTGAACATAATCCGCAGGCATGAAAAAGCCCGACTCAATGGTCGGGCTTTTTCATACACAAGACTTCGCTTATTTAGCGCGGCCTTTGTAGGAACCGCCTTCGCGGGTATCGATCTCGATCATGTCGCCGATTTCGATGAAGTCAGCAACCGACAGCTCGGTACCGTTCTTCAGTTTGGCAGGCTTCATTACCTTGCCGGAAGTGTCACCGCGAGCGGAACCTTCGGTGTAGTCAACCTGACGCACGATGGTGGTCGGCAGTTCTACGGAGACCAGACGCTCTTCGAAGAACACGGCTTCGCAGACGTCGGTCATGCCTTCTTCGATGAACGGCAGAACGCTTTCGATGTCTTCGGCGTTCAGCTCGTACATGGTGTAGTCAGTGGTGTCCATGAACGTGTAGGTGTCGCCGCTGATGAAGGACAGGGTCGCTTCTTTGCGGTCGAGGATCACGTCGTCCAGTTTGTCATCGGCGCTGTAGACGATCTCGGTTTTGTAACCGGTCAGCAGGTTCTTCAGCTTGGTCTTCATGATCGCGCTGTTACGACCCGACTTGGTGAACTCAGCTTTCTGAACCAGCCAAGGATCGTTTTCGAGACGGATCACGGTCCCGGGTTTCAGTTCTTTACCAGTTTTCATTGCGAATATCCGAATTTGGATGGGATTTACAAAAATCTAGGCCGCGTATCATATCCAATTTACATAAAACTTCACCAGCGCTGCGGCAAGATCGGGTCGCGAGGCCTGTTCCAGACACCATGCCTGGGCATGATCAAGCAGTTCCTGCTGCTGTTGATCGACCATTTTCCAATGTTCGGCCATGTCTTGGCCAGCATTCCAGGATCGCCAGAGACCGCTGATCGCTTTTTCAGCCGGCTCCGAAAGGCCGTGGGTGTACAGCCGGAGGAATGCCTCGAGTTTTTCCAGATGAACGTCTTCTTCCTGCTGGTAGATATGCCAGAGCAGCGGCCGACCCGCCCATTGGGCGCGCACGAAGGAGTCTTCACCCCGCACGGCGTTGAAATCGCAGCACCATAGCAGTTGATCGTACTGATCCTGGCGGACGAACGGCAGCACCTGCACCGTCAGGGCACCACGTTGCTGTACCGCACCGGCCTTCAGGCCATCGATGCCCAGCCAACGCTGGACATCGCCGAGCACCCGACCTTCGGGGATCAATACATGAGAGGCCTGGGTATCGGTCGCCATGGCATCGAACCAACTGGCAAGCCCGGCGTTTTCGTAGGCAAACAGCGAGATCAGGCGCGAGTCCGGCGTCCGATGGACGCCCAACGCCTCCAGGAAAATCCGTTGCGCCTGGGCATCCTGCTGAAACTGCCGACGCCGCTCCAGCAGACCGGCTTCACGCAGCAGCCCGCCCGTGCCCTCGCGGAAGCCCGGAAAAAAGAAATATTTCTGCACGTGCTTGTATTTGACCGAGGGCAATCCGTGGCACCCGATCACCCAGTCTTCCGCACTCAGGTAATCGAGGTTCATCCACAACGGCGTGGTCTGCCGCTCGGCCATCGCATCCATGTAGGCGCTCGGCAACTGGCAGGCAAACGCGGCGATGACTACATCGGCGGCGTCGGTGAACGGCCAGACCTCAGGCCAATGACAGACTTGCACACCCTGCTGCCATTGCTCGGACAGCGTGATGTCGATTTGCGGACACAGTCGTTCAAAGGCCCGCAGGTCATCGACCCATAGCCGCACCGCACATTGATGCTCGGCCACCAATTGCCGAGCCAGGCGCCAAGTGACGCCGATGTCGCCAAAGTTATCGACGACGGTGCAAAAAATATCCCAGCGCACGGTCATTCCCGACTCCCTGTGGCAAAGGCCTGATTGTCCCGCATTAAACCGATGATGCAGAAGAGCCGACGGCGATTAATCTTCATGCGACAATCGCCGCCTATCACGTGTTCATTGCCAGGAAGCAGCCATGTCCGATCACCCGCCAGCGCCACGCCTTACAGCCCTGCAATTGACCGTCAGCATTGCCCTGGGCCTGTGGCTGGGGTTCCTCGCCATCGTATTGACCGGCTGGCTGCTGTCCAGATTCCTGTTCAACGAACAACTGGCGCCAGTGGCCGCGGCCGTGCAGCAACTGGGGCAACCACCGGCGGTGCAACCGGCCCCGGAACCACCAACCCCCATGTTCGAGCAGTACCAGCAAAATCTGCAACGAAACGAACAACGACAAGCCCTGGATCAAGCCCGCAGCGATCCTCGCAACCTGTCCAACCCCAAGTGTCAGTTCTGGTTGCAACAGGACCAGAACGCGCCCAGTGAAAAGAGCCGGGCCAACGTTTTGCAGTTTTGCGATTGATCATGAACAAACAGATCGTTCACCAACTGATTCTCGACAAACTCAGGATTGACCTGGGTATCGCTGAGCGCGCCGCGCAGACGGCCTACGAAACCGCGACCCACGAGGAAAACATCGCCGAGAACAAATACGACACCCTGGGTCTTGAAGCGTCTTACCTCGCTGCCGGGCAAGCCAGGCGTGTCGAAGAAATCCGCCAGGCCCTCGCCCTCTGCCAGAACCTGATACTCCGGCCCTACGACGAACAGCGCGGCATTCAGATTGGCACCCTGATCGGGCTGGCGGATGAAGATGACCGCCAGCAATGGTTGTTTCTGGGACCGGATGCCGCGGGCTTGAAAGTGTCACTGGTGGGCCAGCCGATCACCGTCATCACCCCTCGCTCGCCGCTGGGACGAAGCCTGCTGGGCAAGTTCGAAGGGGATGAAGTAGAGATCGTCGTCGCAGGCGCCCGGCAACAGTTCGCTGTCACCGAGGCGATCTAGCACTCACTGTTCAGTGCACCGGTAATTCCACACCGTCGAACAGCTCTTCGAGTTCCTGCTTGTTGTGGCACTGGATGGCCTTGGCCATGACTTCCCGGGTCAGGTGTGGCGCGAACTTTTCGATAAAGTCGCACATGAAGCCACGCAGGAAGGTGCCGCGCCGGAAACCGATCTTGGTCACGCTGGACTCGAACAACTCGCTGGCATCCAGCACCACCAGATCGCCGTCCAGCTTGGTATCGACGGCCATTTTCGCCACGATGCCCACGCCCAGGCCAAGGCGGACATAGGTCTTGATGACGTCGGCGTCGGCGGCGGTGAACACCACTTTCGGGGTCAGGCCGCGGTGGCTGAAGGCTTCGTCGAGTTTCGAACGGCCGGTAAAACCGAACACATAAGTCACGATGGGGTATTCGGCCAAGGCTTCAAGCGTCAACTTTGGCAGCTTGGTCAGCGGATGGCCCTGAGGCACAACCACGCAGCGGTTCCAGCGGTAGCACGGCATCATCACCAGATCGCCGAACAGTTCCAGAGCCTCGGTGGCGATGGCGAAATCCACGGTGCCGTCCGCCGCCATTTCGGCGATCTGCATCGGCGAGCCCTGGTGCATATGCAAGGCCACGTCCGGGTATTGCTTGATGAAGTTACTGATCACCGGAGGCAGTGCATAACGGGCCTGGGTGTGGGTGGTGGCAATCGACAGCGTGCCTTTTTTCTCGTTGGAAAATTCCTGGGCAATCTGCTTGATGCTTTCGACCTTGCGCAGGATCTCCCCGGCCGTGGTGATGATGCGCTCACCGGCCGGAGTCACGCGGGTCAGGTGCTTGCCGCTGCGGGCGAAAACTTCGACACCCAGCTCATCCTCCAACAGGCGGATCTGCTTGCTGATGCCGGGTTGCGACGTGTAGAGGCTTTGGGCAGTAGCGGAAACGTTGAGGTCGTGGTGCGCCACTTCCCAGATGTAGCGCAGTTGTTGAAGCTTCATATGTATCCCTCAAAGCAGTTGGACGCCACGGGCATCAGCGACGGTATATAACTATATGAATGGTTGCATCAATTAATCTAGAACTTTTCATAAAAAAGCCACTACTTTGCCTCAAGCCTCCCCCTGACGTCGCCGCTGCACCAACGGCACCAGGTAGACCGGTACCCGGGATAACTGCAATACCCGCGCAGCGGTCCTGCCCAGCGGCGTTTCACCGCTCGCCCCTTGGCAGTGACTGCCTACGATCAGCAAATCCACAGAGAGTTTCGCAGCCTGATCGAGAATGACCTGGGATGGATCGCCCTGGAAAACCCGCACCGACTTGATCAGCTTCAAGTCCTGCTGCCCCTCACCCAACTCTTCACGAAAGCTGTCGAGCACCCGCTGCTCAATGTTGGCCATCACCGTATTCAGACCCTGGCGATGAAATTCGTTCAGCGCTTGCTCATCGAGATAACTTTGCAACACCGACTCCGCGAACAGCCCCATTGGCTCTACCGCGTGCACCACATACAACTCGGCTTCGAACGTCCGTGCCAACGCCAAGGCATGCTGCATCACATAAGGGGCGTAAAGTCCCAGGTCTGTGGCGTACAGCATCGAACGAATCATGTGACCTCCTCGCGTGCCAGAATGGCGGAGATGGATTCAGCTTAGCAGCGCCTTGAGGAGTACGACGTCCAGCGTAACGCCCTAAACAACGGGCAGTCAGAGCTTCACTTCATTGCTGATGCCGTGAGGCACATGCCCCGTGGCGACCACCTCGCGAGCCAGTTCGCAGTGGCCGGTCTGGTCGTCGAAAAAGACGTCGGCGGCGAAGGCTTCGAGAAATGCCGATTTGGTCAGGCCACCGAGAAACAGCGACTCATCCAGACGAATGTCCCATTCGCGCAACGTCCGGATGACGCGCTCGTGGGCCGGCGCCGAACGGGCAGTGACCAGCGCCGTGCGAATCGGACAGGCGTCTTCGGGGAACTCGCGTTGCAGTGCATTGAGTGCCGCCAGAAACCCCTTGAACGGCCCGCCTCGCAGCGGCTCACGAGCCGCTTGCCGTTCGCTGGCCTGGAATGCAGCCAGGCCGCCGCTCTGATAGACACGCTCGGATTCGTCGGAAAACAGCACCGCATCGCCGTCGAAAGCGATACGCAGTTCCTCGCTGGCGGCGCGGCTGGCGCCACCCGACAGAATGGTCGCAGCGGCGAATCCGGCGTCCAGGGCACTGCGCACATCTTCAGCGTGGGTGGACAGAAAAAGATCACAGCCGAACGCCTTCAGATAAGGGTAAGGACTGCGGCCGCCGACGAACGCCGCGCGGGAAATCGCCAGCCCGTAATGATGAATCGAGTTGAACACCCGCAGGCCGGTGTCGGCGCTGTTGCGCGAAACCAGAACTACCTCGACTCGCGCACGCCCCAGATGCTCGTTGAGATTCAGCAGCTTTTGTACGAGAGCGAAGGCGTCGCCGGGTTCGAGGACTTCGTCCTCATGCTCAATCTGATATTGCCGGTAAGCCTCGACGCCGCCCGACAGATACACCTTATGGCTGTCACTCAGATCGAACAGCGCCCGCGAGGAAATCGCCAGCACCAGTTTGTCGTCGATGTTGTTTGCCATGTCGCTCCCCCTTTCGCCTGATCAGCGGTTTCGTCGGTCCATAAATGCCAACGCCTGATACAAGGCTTCGATTTTCGGCAGCTCACAACCGGCTTTTTTCGCCGCCGCCAATGGTCGGCTGTAAATAGCCTCCAGCTCCAGCGCGCGCTGGTGGGAATAATCGTGATACATACTCGGCCAGTAGTCGGGCATCTTTTCGGTCATCGCAAACAGATACTCGGCATAGCCCGGCGCAATCTGGTGACCGCAAGCCTGAGCACCCCGCACCACCTCCCCCATCAGGGCCTGGATCAAGCCCCGGCTGTCACTGTCGGCCATCAACGGCGTGGTACTGGCACCCAACAGAACCGAAAGACCGTTGTAGGGCACGTTCCACACCAGTTTCTGCCAGCGCGCCTGCCGCAGGTCGGGCATGGCCTGGGAATCCAGGCCGGCGGCACGGAACAGCCCGGCCCCCTGCTCGACAATCGCCATGCGTTGCGCCTGATCGTGGCAAGGACCGCTGTGGTAACCGAGGTTGACTGCACCGAGGGCCTGGTGGGCAATGACGCCAGGACCGACCCGATGCACACAGATCAGGCACAGGCCGCCCAGCAGATGCAGCGAATCGGGCAGCAACGGTCGGAGGTCGTCCTCAACATCCAGGCCATTTTGCAGCAACAGGACTTTTGCACCCTGAGCGGCAGCTTGAATGATGGCCGGGGCCAGGTCGGCATTGCTGGTGGTCTTGGCACCGACCAGTAGCCAGTCGCAGGGCGGCATGTCCGCCGCCGAACGATACGCCTGGACCGGGTTGAGCGTCAGAGCGCCATGAACCGCGCTGTCGACTCGCAAGCCGCCCTCGGCCACCGCCCCAAATTCGCTGCGCAGTAAAAAATGCACGTCAAAACCGGCGCGAGCCAGCATCACGCCATAGAACCCACCGATCGCACCGGTGCCAATCATCCCGATCCGCGGTTTAACGCCTGCCTGCATCATTGCCACTCCTCAGCTAACAGTCCATGCGCATCATTACATAGGTGCGGGCCAACGTGGCGAGGCAGCCGGGTTCCGCCGGGCCGGTTCGCGTTCGGGCGCAGCAGGTCCTTTTGTGAAGGCTGCGCCGTCAAGCGCGGGCAAGCCCCCCCGCCGCAATTAACCCGTGCCTGCCCATTGTCGAGCAACCTCGTAACGCGCTAAGGTTCCGCTCCCCGACGCGCTTAAATCCGCTGTGCACCGCCGCGCGGGGATCGCTGGCGGCCGGCACCCGTGACCTGACGAGTAACACGATGGCTGATTTACCGATCAATGACCTTAACGTCGCCTCCAACGAGACCCTCATCACGCCTGACCAGCTCAAGCGCGATATCCCCCTGAGCGACGCTGCACTGCGCACCGTGACCAAGGGCCGGGAAGTCATTCGCAACATTCTCGACGGCACCGACCATCGCCTGTTCGTGGTCATCGGGCCCTGCTCGATCCATGACATCAAGGCCGCCCACGAATATGCCGAGCGCCTGAAAGTGCTGGCGGCGGAAGTTTCCGACACCCTTTACCTGGTGATGCGGGTGTATTTCGAAAAGCCGCGCACCACCGTCGGCTGGAAAGGCCTGATCAACGACCCGTACCTGGACGACTCCTTCAAGATCCAGGATGGCCTGCACATCGGTCGCCAATTGCTGCTGGACCTGGCCGAAATGGGCCTGCCCACCGCCACCGAAGCCCTGGACCCGATCTCCCCGCAATACTTGCAGGACCTGATCAGTTGGTCGGCCATCGGTGCGCGGACCACCGAATCCCAGACTCACCGTGAAATGGCCTCCGGCTTGTCCTCGGCCGTGGGTTTCAAGAATGGCACCGACGGCGGCCTCACCGTGGCGATCAACGCCTTGCAGTCGGTTTCCAGCCCTCACCGCTTCCTGGGCATCAACCAGGAGGGTGGCGTCTCGATCGTCACCACCAAGGGCAACGCTTATGGTCACGTGGTGCTGCGCGGCGGCAACGGCAAACCGAACTACGATTCGGTCAGCGTCGCGCTGTGTGAGCAGGCACTGAACAAGGCCAAGATCAAGCCGAACATCATGGTCGACTGCAGCCACGCCAACTCCAACAAGGATCCGGCGCTGCAACCGCTGGTGATGGAGAACGTGGCCAACCAGATTCTGGAAGGCAACCAGTCGATCATCGGCCTGATGGTCGAAAGCCATTTGAATTGGGGCTGCCAGGCGATCCCCAAGGATCTGGCGGACTTGCAGTACGGTGTGTCCATCACCGATGCCTGCATCGACTGGAGCGCAACCGAGAACACCCTGCGCAGCATGCATGCCAAGCTCAAGGACGTGTTGCCTAAACGTCAGCGTGGCTAAAAGGATCGCAGCCTCGTTGCACTCGACGGCGCCTACGCCGGCTATGTGTAGGCGAAGGCTGCGACCTTTGCTCTTTTCAAGGCTAAAAAAAACGCCGGGCTTTTCAGCCCGGCGTTTTTATTGGGGAATCCGTAAGGTCAGAGCTTGGCCGCGTGACGCTGGTGACGCTCCATGTAGCGCTCCACGTAGGAGCAGGACGGGATCACCGTGTAGCCCATTTCGTCGGCGTATTGCAGCGCCCTTTCGGTCAGCGCCGCCGCAATGCCGCGTCCGCGCAAGGCGTTGGGCACGAAGGTGCGATAGATATCCAGGGTCTGTTTGCCCAGGTCCATATAAGTCAGATAGGCACGATGACCGTCCACATTGGTCTCGAACTGATGACCAGCCTGGTCATGGTGGATGGACAACGCCTCGCTCATCACTACTCCTCGCGGGTCTGAATGCTGACCCCTACCTTACCGATGTTTTTCCGGCGAAGGAACATCTACGCCACCCCGTGCCTGTCTGGTCACCGAGCGCCAACACCCACCGCTCAACCCCGAGCACGTCGTGAATAGTAGGCACCAATGACGCAAATGCTCAAGGCACGCCCGTCAAAGGGGGTAAAACCCGGTCGGGTTTATCGATTGAGCGCCACCGTCACGCGCTAGTCGGCCAAGGCGCAATAGCTGAACATCGCCAGTTGTTGAGTCGTGAGACGAGCGCCGGTTATTAAAGTCACCGCCAACACCAATAAAGATAGCCGCCCCACTGAGCAAAAAACGCTCAAAAGTGCAGGCGAATCAATAAACAACGACGTTAACGGGTTAAGGAAAAGTTCTCCCGTGCACGGAACTTTTGCTCAATGACGCGCTCAACCCGGGTGCCGGCGGCTGCATATTTTTTAAACAACACCCCAAAAAGTTGCTCGGAAAAGAATCACCGCCTACAATTTTTTTGCTTCTTGCGCGACGTCAGTTTACTTACTACAAGTAATGGGTAGTATGTACGCCGGCTAACTCCTCGCTGTGAGGAGACAGTCACTTAATAGAAAGTCCTTGAAGGGGAACACGATGAACAACGTTCTGAAATTCTCTGCTCTGGCCCTGGCCGCAGTTCTGGCTACCGGTTGCAGCAGCGCATCGAAAGAAACCGAAGCACGTCTGACTGCTACCGAAGACGCAGCAGCTCGCGCCCAAGCTCGTGCAGACGAAGCTTACCGTAAAGCTGATGAAGCTCTGGCTGCTGCTCAAAAAGCACAACAGACTGCTGACGAAGCTAACGAGCGTGCTCTGCGCATGCTGGAAAAAGCTAGCCGCAAGTAATAGTCCTCCGGGATTGTTATCGAGCCGACCCATTTTTTGGGTCGGCTTTTTTATTGCCCGGCGTTTCCCCAGGCGATAAAAAACCCGCCGACATCGCAAAACGCCGGCGGGTCTCTATTGCAGGTTTTACTGTTGCAGATCGATCGGCGCGCTGGAGACCATCGGTGCCGAAGTATTCGGAACGGCGATCTCGACCGGCAGGCCGTCTTCGGCCGCCACCACATCACGCACAACATCCCAGTCCATGCGCAGGTTGCTGGTGATGTCCTCACGCTTGAGCATCGTGTTGATCACCGCGGTGTGCTTGTCCACCACCGATGGGTTGCCGTTGTCGTCCAGCGGCGTGTGGGCCTCCAGATAAACCTTCCCGCCGCTCACACCCAGCTTGTAGGGATCGTTGATGATCCGTACCGAGGTGCCCACCGGCACCATGCCGGCCATCTGCAGTACGTTGTTGTTGAACATGCGGAAGCAGCCGTGGCTGGTGCGCATGCCGATGCCGAACTTCTTGTTCGAACCGTGGATCAGGTAACCCGGGGTGCCCAGGGTGAACTTGAACGGACCCAAGGGATTATCGGGACCGGCCGGCACCACGTTCGGCAACGGATCGCCGTCGGCGGCATGCTCAGCCTTGATCGAGGCCGGCGGAGTCCAGGTCGGATTCGGGGTCTTGGCAATGATGCTGGTGTGGGCGATCGGCGATCCCCAACCTTCACGGCCAATGCCCAGCGGGAAGGTGTAGACCACATTCCGGCCCTTGGGGAAGTAGTAGAGACGGTACTCGGCGAGGTTGATCACGATGCCTTCGCGCGGGCCAGGCGGCAGGATGAAACGGGTCGGCAGCACGACCTCGGTGCCCGCACCCGGCAACCAGGGATCGACGCCCGGGTTGGCAGCGACCATCTCGGTGTAGCCCAGGTCGTAGGTAGTGCCCAGGTCGGCGAAGGTGTCTTCGTATTTGGCCTTGATGACCTGCACCTGGCCAACAATGTCTTCGCCTGGCGGTGGCAGAGGCAGCTCCAGGGCGGCAACGGGACCAGCCATGCACAGGGCGGCAAGAGACAGGCAGCGGGTGACGGCAGGCAAGCGCAGCAACATCCGGGAAATCCTTTGCAGGTCGAACAGAGGGTATGAAGACTGTGATTGTACACCGGCCCCCGTTATTTCGGGGAGGGCAGGAATGAGGCGTCCGATGCCTAGCATGCCTGGAGACTGAAATAAAAACCTGTGGGAGCGAGCCTGCTCGCGATAGCGGCGGCACATCCAACATCAATGCAAGCAGGCCCACCGCCATCGCGAGCAGGCTCGCTCCCACAAGGGGCATGCGGGGAATCTGGGGAATTACAATTCGAACCGCAGTTCCGGCCAGATCGGCGAGGTACCGCGCTTCTGGGACTCCAGGATCGCCCGGCACAATGAACACAGGCGATGGTCCTGGAATATCTTGCGGTCAACAGCCGACCAGCGCGGCTGGGCCGGCAGCAGGCTGCCGCACAGGGTCCGGTCGGCCGAGCCACCGAGTTCCAGTTGCCGGGTCACCAGATGCACCCGCACTTCCTGGCAGGCGAACAGGTCCAGCTGTTCGTCAGGCTCGATCAGTTGGTAGGCAAACAGGGACCAGGCGGGACGCGGCATCGGGGGCTCCAAATCGGGGGCGCCACATTAGCCGAAAGACCGCCTGTAGAAAAGCGTCACAGCAGCGGTTTTAGCGTCGGCCAGACATTTTCCAGCAACTTGCCCTGGGCCGCGACGGACGGGTGCAAGCCATCGCCCTGCATCATCCCCGGAACACCGCCAACGTCCTGAAGGAAAAATGGCACCAGCGGCACGTTTTTCTCCTCGGCCAGAGTGCTGTAGACCCGGGCGAAGGCATCGGTGTAGCGCTGCCCATAATTGGGCGGCAACTGCATGCCCAGCAGCAGTACCTTGGCACCGCTGGCGCGGGAGCTGTCGATCATCGCTGCAAGGTTTTGTTGCAATTGCGTTGGCGGCTGTCCACGCAAGCCATCGTTGCCACCCAGTTCCAGGATCACCAGGTCCGGCTTATGGGCTGCAAGCAGCGCCGGCAGCCGCGCCTGGCCGCCTGCACTGGTGTCACCGCTGATAGAAGCATTGACCACTTTGTCGTCGAAACCTTCGGCCTTGAGCCGTTGTTCGAGCAAGGATACCCAACCTTGCCGGGTATCCAGGCCGAAAGCGGCGCTGATACTATCGCCAACGATCAGGACTGTACCCGCCGCTGCGTTCTGGGCCATGCACATCAGGGCCAGGCCGGCACTCAAAAACCACACACGCATCGGATTCTCCATGGGCTCAAGCATTCTCACCGCGAAGGACCTTAGCAAAGTGGTTCCCAGCGCGGAAGGTGAACTGACTATCCTGCACGAACTCAGCCTGGAACTGAACAAGGGCGACAGCCTGGCCATTGTCGGCGCATCCGGTTCCGGCAAATCCACCCTCCTGGGCCTGCTGGCCGGCCTCGACCTGCCCAGCAGCGGTGAAGTGACCCTCGCAGGTCAAGCCCTCAGCGTTCTGGATGAAGACCAGCGGGCCCGGATCCGCGCCGAGCATGTCGGCTTTGTCTTCCAGTCGTTCCAGTTGCTCGACAGCCTCAATGCGCTGGAAAACGTCATGCTGCCATTGGAGCTTGATGGTCGCCAGGATGCCCGCGAACGCGCTACGGAATTGCTGCAGCGGGTCGGCCTGGGCCAGCGTCTGACCCATTCGCCCCGCCAGCTCTCCGGCGGCGAGCAGCAACGCGTGGCGATTGCCCGTGCCTTTGCGGCCGAGCCGGACGTGCTGTTTGCCGACGAACCCACTGGCAACCTCGACAGCCACACCGGTGAGCGCATCAGCGATCTTCTGTTCGAGTTGAACAAGGAAAGCGGCACGACCCTGGTGCTGGTCACCCATGACGAACGCCTGGCCCATCGTTGCCGGCGCCTGATTCGACTTGAAGCCGGCCAGATGGTCGCCCCCCTGGAGCCTTGATGGCACGCTTGCCGCTGTTGCGTCTGTTCAGTCTCGCTGTCCGCCAATTGCTGCGCGACGCCCGCGCCGGCGAACTGCGGGTGTTGTTCTTCGCCCTGCTGGTGGCGGTGGCGGCGAGTACCGCCATCGGCTACTTCGGAGCCCGTCTCAACGGCGCGATGATGATGCGCGCCACCGAATTCCTTGGCGCCGACCTGCTGCTCGAAGGCAGCTCGCCTGCCCGTCCCGAACAGATTCGCGGCGGCACCGATCTGGGCCTCGAACATGCCCGGGTGGTGGAGTTTTCCAGCGTCGTGGCCACCGACAATGGCATTCAACTTTCCAGCGTCAAGGCCGTCGATGACATCTACCCCCTGCGCGGCGAACTGAAAAGCGCCCCTGCCCCGTTCGCCCCGGAAGAAACCGGCGGGCGACCGAACCCAGGCGAGGCCTGGGTTGAAGCACGGCTGCTGACGGCACTGGACCTGAAAATAGGCGACAGCATCGACGTCGGCAACCAGCCCCTGCGCCTGAGCCGTGTGTTGACCTACGAACCGGATCGCGCCGGCAATTTCTATAGCCTCACGCCCCGGGTCATGATCAACCTCAAGGACCTGGACGCTACCGGCGTCGTGCAGCCCGGCAGCCGCGTCAGTTATCGCGACCTGTGGCGCGGCCCGGCACCAGCGCTGCAAACCTACCGCGACCTGATCAAGCCGGGCCTGGAGCCCAATCAGCGGCTGCAGGATGCACGCGATGGCAACCGGCAGATCGGTGGCGCCCTGGGCAAGGCCGAACGGTATCTGAACATGGCCAGCCTGGTGGCGGTGCTGCTGTCCGGCGTCGCCGTCGCCCTCTCGGCCAACCGCTTTGCCACCCGACGCTTTGATGCCAGCGCACTGCTGCGTTGCCTGGGGTTGTCACGCCGGGAAACCATGGTGCTGTTCAGCCTGCAATTGACCGTGCTGGGCCTGCTGGCCAGCCTCAGCGGTGCGCTGCTTGGCTGGGTCGCCCAACTGGGACTGTTTGCACTGCTGCATGACCTGTTACCCACGACCGTCCCGCCGGGTGGCCTGCTGCCGGCCATTGCCGGAATCGGCACCGGAATGGTGGCGTTGGCCGGCTTCGCCCTGCCCCCTCTGGCCGCGCTGGGACGGGTACCCCCCTTGCGCGTTTTACGCCGGGACATGCTGCCGATTCCTTCCAGCACCTGGGTGGTCTATGGGGCCGCCCTGGGTGCCCTTGGCCTGATCATGTGGCGCTTGAGCCTGGACCTGGTCCTGACGTTCGCCCTGCTCGGCGGTGGCGTCATCGCAGCACTGGTGCTCGGCGGCCTGCTGTTGCTGCTGCTCCAAAGCTTGCGCAGGATGCTGGCCCGCGCCTCGTTACCCTGGCGGCTCGGCCTGGGCCAGTTGCTGCGCCACCCCTTGGCGGCGGCCGGCCAAGCGTTGGCATTCGGCTTGATTCTGTTGTCCATGGCGCTGATCGCCCTCTTGCGCGGCGAGCTGCTGGACACCTGGCAAAACCAGTTGCCGAAAAACGCCCCGAACTATTTCGCCCTGAATATCTTGCCCAACGACAAGCAGGCCTTCACCGACAAGCTGCTGGCGTTGTCGGCGCAATCGGCGCCGCTCTACCCCGTGGTACCGGGACGCCTGATCAGTATCAACGGCGAGCCGGCCAAGGAATTTGTCACCAAGGACTCGGCCGGTGACCGGGCCCTGCAGCGCGACCTGAGCCTGACCTGGGCTGCGGACCTGCCGGCGGGCAACGTCGTCACGGCCGGGACCTGGTGGCCGCAGCAACCGCCGGACGATATTCCGGGCGTTTCGGTAGAAGGCAAGGTGGCCGAGAACCTCAAGATCCAGCTGGGGGACCGTCTGGTTTTCAACGTGGGCGGCGTCAATCGCGAGGCGAAGGTCACCAGCTTGCGAGAAATCAACTGGGACAACTTTCAGCCTAACTTTTTCATGATCTTCCAACCCGGCACGCTGAAGGATCTACCGGCCACCTATCTCACCAGCTTCTATCTGGCGGCAGGCCACGACCAGCAGATTGTCGACCTGTCCAGGGCCTTCCCGGCGGTGACGATCCTGCAAGTCGAAGCCCTGCTCGAGCAGTTGCGCAGCATCCTGGCCCAGGTCACCCTGGCCGTGGAATATGTGTTGCTGTTTGTACTGGCTGCGGGAATGGCCGTGCTGTTCTCCGGCCTGCAAGCCACCCTCGATGAACGGATCCACCAGGGTGCGCTGCTCCGCGCCCTGGGTGCCGAACGAGCCCTGTTGGTCAAGGCCCGGCGCATCGAGTTCGGGCTGTTGGGTGCGGTCAGTGGCTTGCTCGCGGCCTTGGGTTCGGAACTGGTGAGCCTGGTGCTTTACCGTTACGCGTTCGACCTGCCCTGGCATCCGCATCCATGGTTGCTGGTACTGCCTTTGGTGGGAGCGTTATTGATCGGGGCTGCCGGTGTGTTCGGCACCCGTCGAGCCCTCAATGCCAGCCCGCTGACAGTCTTGCGCGAGGGTTGATAGACTCCCGGCTTCGCCACCACAAGAAGTTGCCATGAGCCGTTATCGCCCACCCCGCACCGCCGGCACCGCGTTGATCACCCCTGAGGGCGAGGCGCGGATGCGCGCTGAATTTCATGAACTGTGGCATGTGCGCCGCCCTCAGGTGACCCAAGCAGTCAGCGAGGCGGCGGCCCAGGGGGATCGTTCGGAAAACGCCGAATACACCTATGGCAAGAAAATGCTGCGGGAAATCGACAGCCGCGTGCGTTTCCTCACCAAGCGCCTGGAAGCCCTCAAGGTGGTCAGTGAAAAACCCAGTGACCCGAACAAAGTGTATTTCGGCGCTTGGGTCACGGTTGAAGATGAGGACGGCAAAGAGTCTCGCTATCGCATCGTCGGCCCCGACGAACTGGACCTGAAAAAGAACCTCATCAGCATCGACTCGCCCTTGGCGCGGGCGTTGATCGGCAAAGCGCTGGATGCTGAGATCAAGGTTCAGACACCCGCAGGTGAACAACTTTTATATGTCACTCACATTGAATACATATAAAGCTTCACCAGCCCAAGGCCCGAAAAACCAAGTCATCTCAGCTCACCTCAGCGGCGGGTAATCAGCCCCTGTCGGGCCACGCGGGTCAATTGCCGGATCATTTCGCTGGCGTGCGCCGCACTGGGGGACTGGATAACGGCCAGATCGAAACTGTCATCGGCAAAACGCGCCAGAGACTCACCGTCTTCGACAAACTGGATAAGGAACGCCGCCGGCCCGTGATTGCGTCGCGGCCAGCCGTCGAGATAGCGCAATAGCGTAGGCTGGTGAGTACCGCCCAGAAGGATTTTTGGATTGCGTTGCAGAAGGTTCGCCGTGATCGGCGCAAGACGTACAAGGGGGCTGGATGCGTTCATCGTGTCGTGTCTCTGCCTCAAAAGTCTGCATGGCAGGTGAGAGGCAACACCGAACCAGCGCTTTAGCGGTATTTCGAAGCCCCGTGTGACCGGCTTCTATCGGTGACTGAATGAGTCACCTGGCGCCCCGCAAGTAGCTGTTTAAATCGGCGCATGAGCGGCATCCTAGAGAAGCTGACCGGCCAGTGTCAAGAATCTGCGCGCACAAAAAAGGCCCGTTCCAGACGGGCCTTCAATGATTCAGGTATGCAATCAGCGGGCGATGGCCTGGTCGACCGACAACTTGCCAGCACCTTCGATCAGCACCGCGACGCTGCCTGCCAGCAAAGCCAGGGCAAACTCATAACCGTTGTTGGCCATGAACAGACCGTTGCCAATGTGCACGGAGAAAATCGCCACCAGCGACAGGAAGGCCAGTCCCAGCGCCGCTGGACGGGCCAGCAGACCGATGATCAAGGCCAGCCCGGCGAAAAACTCAGTACCGCCGGCCAGTGTCGCCATCAGATAACCGGGGGTCAGGCCAATGCTTTCCATCCACTGCGCCGTCCCCGTCAGGCCGTAGCCACCGAACAGGCCGAAGAGTTTCTGGGAGCCGTGGGCGGCGAAGATGATCCCGACAACGATGCGCAGGACAGTCAGGCCATAGCCAGCGCGAGTAAACAGAACTTTGTTGATGAAAGTGCTCATTAGGTTCATTCCTTGGGATAAGTGGGTTGGCCGCTATATTAATCAACAAAATGCATGATAAAAGCGGAAAAAATCCGTGATACCAATCAGTTTACTCGATCATTTACGCACAACAACCTTTTGTTCCCTGGGTTCCAGCGACTCCCGTTCACGATCAAATGCCAGATAGTATTTGTTCACACTATTAACGTAGCTTACTGCGCCCATTCCCACCTGCTCCATGGCGATGCGTTCGACCTGGAAGAACCACTGATTGGGATTGAGTCCCCGCCGCCTGGCCTCGGCCCGCATGCCTTGGACACGCTCAGGCCCCATGTTGTATGCGGCCAGGACGAAGGCCATTCGCTCGCGCTCATTGAGCTTGGGGCTGGCGAAAAACTTTCGGCGTATCAAGGCCAGGTACTTAGCGCCAGCCTGCACGTTGGCGTCCAGGTTCTGGATGTTGCGCACCCCGACCCTCTGGGCTGCTGAAGGGGTAATCTGCATGAGACCCGTAGGGCCGCTGCCACTGCGGGCATTGGGTTGCAGGGAAGACTCCTTGAACGCCAGTGCCGCCAGGTTCAGCCAATCCATGCCTTGGGCCGTGGCATGTTTTTGCAACACCGGGCGCAGTGTCTCAAGACGCTGGCGATTGGCACGGGCCAGCGGATAGTGAACCCGGTACAAGCGGCGATAGATACGCAGAAACGCCGCGTCCTGATTGGAAGGCGCCTTATAAGTCGTCAGGAAGCGGTCGATGCTCGCTCGCAGCATGGCGGCGTCACGACGGACAAACCAATACTCGTCAGCCGGCTCGCCAATGAGCACCTGCCGGTCGAAACGCAGCTTGGGCAGGATCTTGCTCCAGCGTTCGGCAATGGGCTGCTCGACGATGGTCAGATGGAAAATCCCGGCCTGAACCATTTCCAGCACATCTTCCACCGCCAGGGTCGGGTCGACCCACTCGATCTTCACCGGCGGTAATTTACGCAGCGCCAGCTTCTGGTTGATCTGACTCAGGGCCTCCCCTGCGGCGCTACCGTTGGGCAGGGCCAGGGTCTTGCCCGACAGTTGCTCTACGCGGGTGTAGCGCCGCTGGCCCTTGGCTCCCACCAGAAGCAACGGCACGTCGGTGCGAATCGGATTGCTGGCGCTGACCGCAAGGCCAGCCAGGGGCTCGAGCAACTCGCCGGGCGCGACCAGATCGCCTTCTCCGCGTTGCAAGGCGCCCAGCAGTTGGTCCTTGGCCTTGGGAATGATCTTGAGGGTGATTTTCTGGTCATCCCGAGCGTGGCCGTTGAGGTATTGCTCGAAGGCACGTAAGCGATGATATTCGACGCCAATGGGTTGCCCCTTGACTTCGCCAGAGCTGTTGCGGCTCTGGTTGACCAAAACTTTCAGCACCCGGCTGCTGCGGATTTGCGCAAGGTCGCGCACCGTAGTCGGCGCTACCACCTGTACCGGGCCGGGCAGCCGCGCCTCGGCCGGCATCGGCAGCAACAGCGAACAACACAGCAGCAACAACACTTGGGGACGTGTCATCCACTCTCCGAAAGGATACCGCGGCCCGCAGCCTTGAAATATCGAAGCTGGGGTCGACAGAAACAGAGCACCTGGGGCGCTGAAAAGTGCGAAAGACTGGCACAGTGCTGGCGTTTATACCAACCCGACCGGTCTGGCGGCCTCAACAGACAGCCTCAACTCGTTGTAGTTCTTGGCTTTTCTTATAAATCTACAGCTCTGATATGCTTTGCGGCCTTTGGGTCGAGGTAGCACCATGCAACTCATCGATATCGGCGTCAACCTGACCAACCCCAGTTTTGCCGACAAACACGAGGCCGTGCTTGAGCGCGCCTATGCGGCCGGTGTCTGCCAACTGGTCTTGACCGGTACCAGCGTCGACGGCAGCGAACAGGCGTTTGAGCTGTGCCAGCGCCTCGATGACACCGGGGAGCGGCTATTTTCCACCGCCGGTGTTCACCCCCATAGCGCCAGCGACTGGACCGCCGATAGCGCCAGGCACCTCAAAGACCTGCTGAAACAAGACCGCGTTCGCGCAGTGGGTGAATGCGGGCTGGATTTCAACCGGGACTTCTCCCCGCGCCCGCAGCAGGAAAAAGTCCTGGAAGAACACCTCGCCCTGGCGGTGGAGTTGCAATTGCCGGTCTTTCTTCACGAACGTGATGCCGATCAGCGACTGCTGGAAATCCTGCGGGAGTTTCGCGACCAATTGCCCGCAGCGGTGGTGCACTGCTTTACCGGTGAAAAAAAGGCCCTGTTCAGCTATCTAGACCTGGACTTGCATATAGGCATCACAGGCTGGATCTGCGATGAGCGCCGGGGCACCCATTTGCATCCATTGGTACGGGAAATTCCTCGCACTCGCTTGATGCTTGAAAGCGATGCACCGTACCTGTTGCCTCGCACACTGCGCCCCAAACCCAAGAATGGTCGAAACGAACCGGCCTACCTGACGGAAACCTTGCGCGAAGTCGCCTTGCACCGGGGGGAAAGCCAGGAAGACCTCGCTGCCCATAGCACCGCCTGTGCCCGCGCGTTTTTTGGCTTGCCCACCCTCTCCTGACCCAATGAAAACCTGTGGGAGCGAGCCTGCTCGCGATAGCAATGGATCAGCTTGCCCATAGGCCGACTGGTACACCGCTATCGCGAGCAGGCTCGCTCCCAAAGGGGATAGGCGTTGTCTGTTGACCCATATCAACACCCCGCACCTTGGATAGCGGCACAATAATGGCACCTTGCCAAAACTGTTTCCGCTATCAGAGAAGACCTTCCATGGGTGCCTGGCTTAGCAATATCTCACTGAAGTACAAATTCTGGGCGGTCAATGCGGTCGCCTTTGTCACAACCTTGCTGCTCGTACTCTACGCGGTGCAGCTTGAACAACAAGCGCGCAACCATGCGGCCCAGGCAAACGCCCAGGCCCAGGCACGCTTGCTCAATGCCTGGCCTGCCGGGCAGCCATTGCCCAAGGCCGATCACCTGCTGGCATTCCAGCGCGGCCAGATTCCCACATTGAACGATCAATCATTGCCTTCAATAGCAGAGGCCAACGGCTGGGTAGCACTCTCGGCCAGCCCCCTGTTGGGCGACAACCCACTGCTGGGCGCCGAAGTAATCCGTGGCGGTGACGGCCAACAGTTGGCCGTGCTGGCCCAAGGCGCAAGCCTGAGCCAGGTGTTCAGGGAACGCTTCAGCCAATACGCCGTGGCGGTGTTCGTGTTGATGCTGGCCATGCTGGGCGCATCGCAGCTGCTAATCCGGTTTCTGCTCAGCCAGCTCAACACCCTGAAGGATGTGATGCTGCACGTGGAAAAAACCGGTGACCTGTCCGCCCGCGTCCCCTTGGCCTGCAAGGACGAAGTGGGCCAGATGGCGGCGGCGTTCAATGCCATGCAAGCCGGATATCAACGTGTGGTTGACACCGTTGCCAGCACTGCTCGGCAACTGGACAGCGGTGCAGCACGCCTGGCATCGAGCATGAACGATGTTCGCCACGGCATGCTCGGCCAGCAAAGCGAAACCGATCAGGCGGCGACGGCGATCAACGAGATGTCCGCTACGGTTTATCACATCGCCCAACATGCCGGTGCCACCCGCGACCTGTCGAAAAGCGCCGATACCTTGGCCGGCAATGGCCGCGAAGTAGTCAGCCGGGTGCAACAGTCGATCACCGGGCTCTCCCGCGGCGTGCAGCAGACCGCCGAAATGATCCAGCGCCTGGCCGAGGACAGCCAGAAGATCAACAGCGTGGTCAGCGTGATCCACAGCATCGCCGAACAAACCAATCTACTGGCCCTCAACGCGGCCATTGAGGCGGCGCGAGCCGGGGAAATGGGTCGAGGGTTTGCAGTGGTGGCCGACGAAGTACGCAACCTGGCCAAGCGGGTACAGACCTCCACGGATGAAATCACCGCCATGGTGTCGGCCTTGCAGACGGGAACCCGGGACGCGGTGGATTTCATGCAGGAAAGCTCCTACAAGGCCGACGATTGCGTGCAACAGGCCCGGGAAGCCGGTGAGGCTCTGGAGCAAATCACCGGGGCGGTGGCGCAGATGCGCGAGAGCAACACCCAGATCGCCGTGGCGGCCGAGCAACAAAGCCAGGTTGCCGAGGAAATGAACCGGGCGGTCGTGAGTATTCGTGACGTGACTGAAAACACCGTGCGCCAGACGGTGGACTCGGCCACCACCAGCCATGAACTGGCAACGTTGGCCGGTGAGCTGAACAAGGCGATCGGGCAGCTCAGGCTTTAGGACCCCGCTGCCAATTGACCTGCCTGGGAGAGTTCTTGCGGCCTGGGGTTTATCTGTGGGAGCAAGGCTATGGCCACCTATCACGTCGATAGCCAACCGCGATTCGTCGCGCTGCCCGGCCGGGCTTACGCTTGGGTTACTCGGTTAGCGAACTCAAGGATCAGCATCATGGGCAAACGTCACCCCCACTTCCCGGCCTGGCAATGGCGCACCTGCCTTGACCATCATGGTCACCCGAGCAATCCGGTGTTGCACCAGATTGCCGTACCGCTGTTCATCGTCGCGTTTTTGCTGATGGTATCGGGGGTGTTCAGCCTGAGCCTGGCCAATGTCGCCATCGGCTCCCTCGGCATGATTGCCGCACTCGTGTTGCAGTGCCACGGTCATGAAGAGCCTTAGGCGAAAATTGTCACCGTCTGCCGGCTCAGGGCGATCAAGCGACCATCAGCGCTCCAGAACCTGGCGGCGACATGGCCGTAGCCGTCCTGGGCATGCTCGATCTCGGCCAGGTATTTACACCAATCCAGTGTCGTAAGTTCCAGCAGTGGCTGGACGAATTCAATGGTCCAGGTGAGCGTACTGCCCGGCGCCATTTGAGTGAGATGGGGTAGCAGCGCCGGAGGCCAGGCATCGACCAATGCCAGGATGTGCCCCTCGTTCAGCGGCTCCTCTTTGACATCACCACGCAAGCGCACCCAGCCCCCCATGCTGCGGGATTTGTTACCGGTAAACGGCAGGCCACCAACACTCCAGCACAGCGCCAGGTGACGCATGAATTCCGGTGTAGCGCCCTTGATGTAGGGCAGTTCCTGGCATTGCTCCACGCTTTTGAACTCAGGCGCGGGGTCGGCCTGGACCGCCACCACGGAAGAGCGTGAGGCGCCGAAGCTGCCTTGTACCACGGTCACTACCTGACCGTTCTGTACCGCTCGCCCCAATACCTGGCTGACCGCCTTGCCTTCACGCAATACGTCGACTTCGAAACTGACGGGTACGTCGGCCGCTACCGGCCCGACGAAGGTGATCGCCAGCGAACGCACCGGGCGATCCGCCGGAACCCGCGCACGCATCGCTTCATATTGCAGCGCCGCCACCAGACCGCCAAAACTGGCGCGTCCCTGGCCCCATTCAGGCGCGATGATCACGCAGTCAGGCTGACGACGCACGGCATCGATCAAATCGGAAAAGCGCATGACAACCTCGAAAACATGGGAAAAGATGCAGGAATCTTAACCAGCCCAGACGGGTGGCACAGCGCTCATTCTGGCCAAAGAGACTGACACCAACCCCGCCAATCTACTGTGGGAGCGAGCCTGCTCGCGGTAGCGGTGAGTCAGCTTGAATAACTGGTGACTGACGCGGCGCTATCGCGAGCAGGCTCGCTCCCACAAGGGAATATCTGCAGGACTCAGGATTTTTTGAAGCAACTGGCAACGAGTTTATCGAGCACTTTATCGGACTTGGCCTCGGCCTTTTCCATGGTGCTGAGCCAGACCGGCACGCAGGATTGCAAGTCGCTTTCCTCCTTGGCCCGGGCCAGCCATTGCCAGCAATCGTGCCAGTCCCCCAGAGCGCCTTGGGCGGACTTGAGCCGTGGCATGGCTGCTTCGGGCAGGCGGTCAAGTTCGGGGTAGGCTTCGATGGCGTAGCGCACGCGCTTGATCAGCAGCCGCAAACGATGGCGATCATGGGCCGGATCGCCCAAGGCTTCGCCGAGTTTCTTCCATTGTTTGTCCAGGCGCTTTTCGATGCGTTTGCGCAGACCTTTAAGCAGGTCCTGACGTTGCGCCGCGCGAATGAAGCGCGGGAAAGCATCGAGCACCATCAGCAATTGGGCCAGCTCCGGGCTGCCGGCAACGGCGGGATAAGCATCGGCCATTTGCACCTGGCGCTGCCGCGCGGCTTCGATCTTGCCGTGCTGCTCAAGGTAGGCGGCCAGCACTTCCCGGTCACGCAGGGGCGTGGTCAGCGCGCCGACCGCCGAAGCCGCCGTTTCCAGTTGTTCGACACCCGGCAAACCGCGCAACGGACGAAGCAAGCTGCGCAAACGGCGGACCGTGGTCCGCAGGTCATGCAGGGCTTCACTGTCGGTATGGGCATTGAGGCGGGCCTGACAGGCCAGCAGCCGGACTTCCAGGCCCAGTATCCGGGCCACCAGCCGATCAATCATGGGGACGTACTCCGTACGTAGCGTTGAGCGTCAAGCGGCAAGCTTCAAGTGAGGAGCAGAGTGCTCCCCTAACTTGTAGCTTGCCGCTGACAGCTTGTCGCTGCTATTAACGCCCTGCGCGGGATTCGCGGATGTAGAAACGGGCCTTCTCGGCCTTTTTGGTGCACCCCTCAAACGCTTCGAACTGCTGCTGGGTCTTGGCGCCGGTCAACAACGACAGGGCCTTGGAATAACTCACGGTGCCGGCAAAACCTTCGGCCTTGGCCAGGTCCAGTTCGCGCCAGGCGCTGTCGAGCTGGCTGCCGCAGCTATCGCGGTAAGCGGTCTTGCCGGCACAACCGGCCAGAGCCAAAACCATCAAGGATGCCACCAGGGGCAGACAAATTCGGGCTTTCATCAATTACACCTCAAGTCAGGTCAACAGTCGTGCAAGTAAGACGGTCCAGCCCGCAAAAAGTGCCAATGCCCGACCGCGTAAATACAAGTGTGGGCGAGCATACGCAAATGCCGGCACGGCGTATCAAAAAACGACACCTGCGCCACAACGATTGAGCCCAGCCGTCGATAAGTGCATTGTTAAAGTCTGTTTTACAAGAGGCCGGGTCATGACAAAACGTGTCGCATTGGTACTGGGATCGGGTGGCGCCCGGGGCTACGCCCATATCGGGGTGATCGAAGAAATCGAACGACGTGGCTACGACATCGCTTGCATCGCCGGCTGCTCCATGGGTGCCGTGGTGGGCGGAATCTATGCCGCGGGCAAGCTCGACGATTACCGTAACTGGATTGAAAGCCTGGATTACCTGGATGTGCTGCGACTGGTGGACGTCAGCTTTCGCCTGGGGGCGATTCGCGGCGAGAAAGTCTTCGGGCAAATTCGCAAGATCGTCGGCGAACTCAATATCGAAGACCTGCGTATTCCCTACACTGCCGTGGCCACCGACCTGACCAATCAGCAGGAAATCTGGTTCCAGGAAGGTTGCCTGCATCAGGCAATGCGCGCCTCGGCGGCGATTCCCAGCCTGTTCACCCCCGTGATGCAAGGCAACCGCATGCTGGTGGATGGCGGCCTGCTCAATCCGTTACCCATCGTGCCGGTGGTGTCGAGCCATTGCGACCTGATCATCGCGGTCAACCTCAACGCCACCAACCAGAAACAGTACCGACTGCCGGTCATCCAGCGCCCGGCAGCGTTCAAGCGTCGCTTCGACACCCTCGTCAGTTCCCTGGGCTCGCGTCTACCGTTCCGTCGCAAGCAAGCCGAGCAGTTGCTGCTGCTGGAACAGGAGGCGCTAAAAGCCGAAGCCGCCGAGATCAATCCATGGCTGGAATCCGCCGAGCCCGAGGGCCAACAACCGGCCGCCACGCCGGAATCCGAAGGTGCGCCGAAATCGGCGACCGGTTCGTTCATCATCGACAACGTTGGCCCGGCCTCGCTGATGGATCTGATCAACCAGAGTTTCGAGGTGATGCAGACGTCCCTGGCCCAATACAAGATCGCCGGGTATCCACCGGATGTGCTGATCAACGTGCCGAAACGGGTGTGCCGGTTTTTCGAGTTCTACAAGGCGCCGGAGCTGATCGCCCTGGGGCGGGAGATTGCCAGCGATACGTTGGATCGCTATGAGAATGAGCAGAACTGATAGAGCGCTCGTGGCGGTGAGGGCCTCTTCGCGAGCAGGCTCGCTCCCACACTAGATCTGCGGATTCAAGAACATCACAACGCCTGTGGGAGCGAGCCTGCTCGCGATGACGGCAGCTCAGCCAACATCAAACTCAAAGTCCACCCTCCCCCAACAACCGATACCCAACCCCCGCCTCGGTCGCAATGAACCGGGGCCGGGTCGGGTCGTCCGCCAGTTTTTGCCGCAGATGACCGACCACGATCCGCAGGTAATGGGTGTCTTCGGTGTGGGTCGGGCCCCAAATGTCCTTGAGCAATTGCTGCTGGGTAATGACCCGCCCGGGATGGCGCGCCAATTGCGCCAGCACGGCGTATTCCTTGCGGGTCAGGGCCACTTCGGTGCCATCGAGCAGGACCCGGCGATAAGCCAGGTCCACCGTCAGCGGACCAAACGTCAGCGCCGCTTCCCGCGCCTCGCCTGCCGGGGCCTGACGCAACAAGGCACGAATGCGCGCCAGAAACTCCTGGATGCCGAACGGCTTGGTGACGTAATCATTGGCGCCGTTGTCCAGCGCCTCGACTTTCTGCGCTTCGCTGGCCCGCACCGAGAGCACCAGCACCGGCACCGTGGACCATTGGCGAAACTCGCGCAGTACCTGCTGGCCGTCCATGTCCGGCAGGCCCAGGTCGAGCACCAGCAGATCGGGCTTGTTCAGCGCCGCCTGGGCCAGGCCTTCGGCGCCGGTGCCGGCTTCGAGCACCTTGTAGCCTTGAGAAGTCAGGCTGATGCGCAGGAATTTGCGAATCTGCGGTTCGTCATCGATGACCAAAAGGGTCGCGGTCTGGCTCATGAGGTCCGTTCAATGCAATCAGGTGGAAAGAGAGTAACCCAGCGCCGCTCAGGCTTCATCGTCCAGGCCCGGTTGTGTCTGTAATGGCAGGTGCAGGGTGATGCAGGTTCCGCGCCCGTCCAGGCCGGTGTCCACGCTGATCCGCCCGCCATGGGCACCGACCATGCCCTGACAGATCGCCAGCCCCAGCCCCGTGCCCTGCCCGCCGCGATCCCCGCGCGCAGCGGTATAGAACATGTCGAAGATTTTCTCGCGCTCTTCTTCAGGGATCCCGGGCCCCTCGTCGGCCACGGCGAAAAAAACTTCGCTGTCCGTCGCCCCTGCGCTGAGCAGCAATCGCCCGTGAGTCGGTGAAAATCGTGCGGCGTTCTCCAGCACGTTCACCAAGGCCTGTTCGATCAACGCCGCGTGAACATACAACAACGGCAACTCGGCCGGCACTTCGATGCCCACCGTCAACGGTGCCAGCACCGCCCGCAACCGGTTCAACGCGCTGCCGACGATATCGGCCGGCGACACCCAGTCCCGCGCCAGCTTCAGAGCCCCATGGCCGAGACGAGTCATGTCCAGCAAGTTCTGGATGTAGCGATCCAGGCGCTCAGCTTCATCACGGGTGCCTTCCAGCAGTTCGCGGCGATCGGCCAGCGGGATCGCCTCTCCCAACGCCAACAGGCTGTCGATACTGCCGCGCATGGAGGTCAGCGGCGTGCGCAAATCGTGGGACACCGACGCCAACAACGCACTGCGCAGTTGCTCGGTTTCACCGTGCAGGCGCGCCGCTTCCAGATCCTGGGCCAGTTGCGCCCGAGCCAGGGCCTGCGCCAGTGGTTGACTGAGGGCCGCCAGCAGACGACGCCGCTGGCCGCTCAACGGCTTGCCTTCTTTCGGGCAAACGCCCAGCAACGCCAGCGGGCCCTCCTCTGTCGACAACGGCCACCACCACCAGCGCCCGGACGGCAGCGTCCCGGTGCCGGCGCCGGCCGGTTGGTCGTGTTGCCAAGCCCAATCGGCGGCCGCGCGCTCAGCTTCAGTGAAGGTCAATGGTTCAGCTGTCTCAACCTTCCAGCCGTCCTGGCCGTCACGGTTGAGCAGGCATAGTTGCAGGTCGTGCCAGCCGTTGAGGTGTTGCGCGGCGGCGCTGATCACCGCCTGGCGGTCGGTCGCGGCGGTGAGTTTGCGGGACAGATCAAGCAGCTCGCCGGTTTCCTGCTGGGTCTCGCGTAGCGCCTGCAACTGTCGTCGCTGGCGGGCCGCAAGGTTGCCGGTCAGGGCCGCCATGAGCAAGAAGAACACCAGAGTGAGTACGTCTTCTTCACGCTGGATGGTGAAGGAAAAATTCGGTGGGATGAACAAAAAGTCATAGGCCAGGAACGACAGCGCCGCGCAGGCCAGCGCAGGGCCGAGGCTGCTGCGAACCGCCACCAGCAACACCGCCATCAGAAACACCAGGGAGATATTAGGCAAGGGAAGAAGCCCGGAGACCCCCCAAGCCAGCGCACTGGCCGCCGCCGTCGCCAACAGCGCCAGCACGTAGTCGAAACCAGCCAGGGCGGCGTTTGAACGCTCACGGGCCGCAGGGGGCTGTTCATCGCGATCCAGTACGTTGATTTCCAGCCCCCTGGCATCGCGCAGCAAACGCGAAGCCAAGCCACCACCGAACAGCCGCCGGCGCAGACGCCGCCTGGACTGTCCCACCAGCACCAGCGTAGCGCGACGTTCGGTGGCGTGCTGGATCAAGGTCCTGGCGACTTCACCGGCCCGCAGCAGCACCACCTCCCCGCCCAGGCGCTCGGCCAACTGCTGGGCGTTTTGCAGGCGCTGGCGCGATGGCTCGTCCCGCGTGCTGCCGTTGTCCACGTGTACCAGGCTCCAGGGAAGATGCCGACGCTGGGCGACACGGCTGGCGTGGCGTACCAGACGTTCGGCCTGGGCATCACCGTCAACCCCCACCAACAATCGTCCCCGCACCGCCGGAGCCGCCTGGCCCAGTTGGCGATAGCCCTGGGCAAGATCGTTGTCCACCTGTGCAGCGGCAGTTTGCATGGCCAGCTCACGCAATGCGGTGAGGTTGGTCTGGCTGAAAAATGCATCGATCGCAGCGCGCGCCTGTTCCGGCACATAAACCTTGCCATCGCGCAGGCGCTCCAGCAGCTCGCGCGGTGGCAGGTCGATCAACAGCAGTTCATCGGCCTCCTGCAGGACCCAGTCGGGCAGCGTCTCTCGAACTTGCACGCCGGTGATACCGCGCACCTGATCGTTGAGACTTTCCAGGTGCTGGACATTGACGGTGGTGTAGACATCGATGCCGGCGGCCAGCAACTCCTGAATGTCTTGCCAGCGTTTGGCATGTCGGCTGCCGGGCGCGTTGCTGTGGGCCAGTTCGTCCACCAGCACCAAGGCCGGTCGAGCCGCGAGCAGACCATCAAGGTCCATTTCCTCGAGCATCACACCGCGATACTCCGATCGCACCAGCGGCTGCTGCACCAGACCGCCGAGCAGCGCTTCAGTCTCACTGCGGCCGTGAGTCTCCACCACGCCGGCAACCACCCTGACACTTTGGCGCAGTTGCGTGTGGGCCGCCTGCAGCATGGCGTAGGTCTTGCCCACACCCGGCGACGCACCCAGGAAGACCTTGAGCCGGCCCCGGTCATTGCGGGGCAGCTTGGCTAACAGTGCATCGGCGCGGCCGGAGTCGCTCATGTGTTGGGGTTCTCTTTCAGATGTTGATCAAACGCCCTGTGGGAGCAAAGCTTTGCTCCCACAGGTGCCACTTCCACAGGGGGCTACAGTTTTTCCAGCGCCAGGTTCAACGCCAGCACATTCACCACCGGCGGCCCCACCAGCGGTTGCTCGATGTGAGCGTCGAGCACTTGCTGCACGGACGATATCGGCAGATTGCGTGCGGCGGCGACACGCGCCAGTTGATAGGCAATCGCTGCCGGTGGCAAGTGGGGATCCAGTCCGCTGCCCGAGGTGGTCAGCAGCGCCAACGGCACTGGGCCTTGACCCGGCACTTGCAAGGCCTGGGCGTCACCGATCACCCGTGCGGCCAGGGCCGGATTGCTCGGGGAAAAGTTGCTGGCGCCGCTGGCTACCGTGGCGAAAGCACCCGCCGATGGACGTGGATGGAACCAGGCATCGCCCTGGAAATCCTGGGCGATCAACAGAGAGCCGCGGACCTTGCCGTCGGCATCAACGATCAGGCTGCCGTTGGCCTGGGCGGGAAACGCGACTTGCGCCACGCCCGTAACCAGCAAGGGGTACGCAACGCCGGTGATCAGGGTCATCAGAAGCAATAGGCTCAAGGCCGGGCGTATCAGAGTGAACATCCAGAAATCCTCGAATTGAATGAAACAAGTACCTTGTGGGAGCAATTGCTCCCACAAGGTGAAGGCGAGCGTTGGTTATCCGCTCAAACCAGCCCCAGCGCCGTCAGCAACATGTCGATCGCCTTGATCCCCACGAACGGCACCACGATCCCACCCAGGCCATAGATCAGCAGATTGCGCCGCAGCAGCGCAGCAGCGCTGGCGGCCTGCACCCGCACGCCACGCAACGCCAACGGGATCAGCACCACGATGATCAAGGCGTTGAACACAATGGCCGACAGAATCGCGCTTTGCGGGCTGCTCAGGTGCATCACGTTCAGCACACCCAGTTGTGGATAAATCGAGGCAAATAGCGCCGGCAGGATGGCGAAGTACTTGGCGATGTCGTTGGCGATGGAAAACGTCGTCAAGGCCCCACGGGTCACCAGCAGTTCCTTGCCGATTTGCACCACGTCCAGCAACTTGGTCGGATCGCTGTCCAGATCGACCATGTTGGCCGCCTCTCGCGCCGCCTGTGTGCCGTCGTTCATCGCCATGCCGACGTCAGCCTGGGCCAGGGCCGGCGCATCGTTGGCACCGTCACCACACATCGCCACCAGACGACCGTCATTCTGTTCATGACGGATGCGCGCCAGTTTTTTCTCCGGTGTGGCCTCGGCCAGCACGTCATCGACACCGGCCTCGGCAGCAATGGCGGCGGCGGTGAGCGGGTTGTCGCCGGTGACCATCACCGTGCGAATCCCCAACTTGCGCAGCTCGGCAAAGCGCTCGCGGATACCGGGCTTGACCACGTCCTTCAGATGAATCGCCCCCAGTAGCCTGCCGTCAACGCACACCAGCAAGGGGGTACCGCCGCTCTGGGCGATCTTGTCCACCTCCCGCGCCAGTGCAGGTGGCAGTTCGCTTTTCGACAGGCCGATAAAACTCAGCAGCGAATCCACGGCACCCTTGCGATACACCCGGCCCTGGTAATCGACACCGGACAAGCGGGTTTCAGCACTGAACGGCACAGCGGTCAGCAGTTCGGCGCCAGGCTCGGGTTGCGAATGCAAACCCCGCAGGTACTCGACAATGGACTTGCCCTCCGCCGTGTCGTCGGCCAACGAAGCGAATAACGCGCCTTCGGTCAGTTCCTTGACGCTCACGCCGGGCGCGGCGTGAACCGCGGCACAACGACGATTGCCGAAGGTGATGGTGCCGGTCTTGTCCAGCATCAGCACATGCACGTCCCCCGCCGCTTCCACGGCGCGGCCGGACTTGGCGATCACGTTCAGGCGCACCAGTCGATCCATCCCGGCGATGCCGATGGCCGACAACAGCCCGCCGATGGTGGTGGGAATCAACGTCACCAGCAGCGCCACCAGAAACACCAGCGGCAAATTACCGTTGGCGAAATGCGCGAACGGCTGCAGCGTCACCACCACCAGCAGGAAGATCAGCGTCAAGCCGATCAGCAGAATATCCAACGCCACTTCGTTGGGCGTCTTCTGCCGCTTGGCGCCTTCGACGAGGGCGATCATACGGTCCAGGGTGGATTCACCGGGGTTACTGGTGACGCGCACCAGCAGCCAGTCGGAGACCAGGCGCGTGTTGCCGGTGACAGCTGAACGGTCGCCGCCGGACTCGCGGATGACCGGGGCCGATTCGCCAGTAATCGCCGCCTCGTTCACTGCGGCGATGCCTTCGATCACTTCACCATCGCCAGGAATCATCTCCCCCGCCTCGACGCGTACCACGTCGCCTTTTCGCAGGCGGGTGGCGGCTATCACCTCAAAGCCGTTGGCCGTCTGGCGACGTGCGCTGAGGCCTTCGCTACCGGCCTTGAGACTGTCTGCCCGAGCCTTGCCACGACCTTCGGCCAGGGCTTCGGCAAAGTTGGCGAACAGCACCGTGAACCATAGCCACAGGGCAATTTGCGCGGCAACAAAAGTCGGCACGCTGCTGTCCGGAACGAAACACAACACCGTGGTGAGAATTGCGGTCAGCTCCACCACCAGCATCACCGGGGCGCGGTGCAACTGGCGCGGATCGAGCTTGACGAAAGCTTGCACCAGCGCTGGCCGCCACAAGGCCGAAATCGCGGTTTTCGGTTGCTCCGACGCCTTGGCGACGACGGTTTTGCTCATTGGCATATTCATCATCAGATCCTCAGAAACCCAGGCTCAGGTGTTCGGCAATCGGCCCCAGGGCCAGGGTCGGCAGGAAGGTCAGGCCGCCCACCAACAAAATGGTCACGGTGAGCAGGGTCACGAACAGCGGGCCGTGGGTCGGGAAGCTGTTCGGGCCGATCGGCGCGGTTTTCTTCAGCGCCAGGCTACCGGCCAAGGCCAGCACCGGCAGGATGTAGCCGAAACGACCGATCAACATGCCCAGGCCCAGCATCAGATTGTGAAAGGGTGTGTTGGCACCAAAACCGGCGAAGGCCGAACCGTTGTTCGCACCCGCCGAGGTGTAGGCATACAACAACTGGCTGAAACCATGGGCGCCAGGGTTGCTCACCGCTGCAGCAGGTCCGGGCAGGCTCGCAGCAATGGCCCCCAGCCCCAACACGCTCACCGGCATGACCAACAGGGTTATCACCAGCAGTTGCACTTCCCTGGCAGCGAGCTTTTTGCCCAGGTATTCCGGGGTACGGCCAATCATCAATCCAGCCAGGAACACCGCGATCAGCACGTTCAGCAGCATCCCGTAGAGCCCCGCGCCGACGCCGCCGAAAATGACTTCGCCGACCATCATGTTCACCAGCGAGACCATGCCGCTCAGAGGATTGAGGCTGTCATGCATGCCATTGACCGAGCCATTGGAGGCCGCCGTGGTGGTGACGGACCACAGCACCGTGGCCGTGGTGCCAAAGCGCGCCTCCTTGCCTTCCAGTGGCGCGGTCTGCTCCACCGAAGCGTTATGCAGCGCCGGATTGGGTTGGGATTCGGCCCACAACGAGGTAGCGCCGCCGATCAGAAACAGTACGAGCATGCAGGCGATGATCGCCCGACTCTGGCGCAGGTCCTTGACGTAATGGCCGAAGGTGAACACCAGCGCGGCGGGAATCAGGATGATCGAGGCGACTTCGAACAGGTTGCTCCAGGCCGTCGGGTTCTCGAAGGGGTGTGCCGAATTGACGCCGAAGAAACCACCACCGTTGGTGCCCAGTTGCTTGATCGCGATCTGGCTGGCGGCCGGGCCCAATGGAATCACTTGATCCGCGCCTTGCATCGTCAACCCATGCACATAGTGCGCGAAGGTTTGCGGCACGCCCTGCCACACCAGGAACAGGGCCAGCAACAGGCACAGCGGTAACAGCCCGTAGAGGGTGGCGCGGGTCATGTCGACCCAGAAGTTACCCAGCGTTGCAGCGGATTTGCGCCCAATTCCGCGACACAGCGCCACCAGCACGGCCAGGCCGGTAGCAGCGCTGACAAAGTTCTGCACAGCCAGGCCAAGCATCTGGCTCAGGTAGCTCAACGACGCTTCACCGCTGTAGGACTGCCAATTGGTATTGGTGGTGAAACTCACCGCCGTATTGAATGCCTGGGTCCATTCCATACCCGGCACTTTTTCGGGGTTGAGTGGCAAATGCCCCTGTAACAGCAGAATCGCGAACAACAGCGAAAAGCCGGCCAGATTGAAAGCGAGCAAGGCCAGGGTGTATTTCTGCCAGCTCTGCTCAACGGTGTGATCGACGCCGGCCAAGCGATAGCAACCACGCTCCACCGGGCCAAGAACAGGTGAAAGCCAAGTGCGCTGGCCTTCCATCACCCGGTAGTAGAAACGCCCCAGAAACGGTGCAGGGATCAGCACCAGCGCAAAGAAGGCGAGGATCAGCCCGTAGTCATAACCGTGCATAGCCACTCCTAGTTCCGATCCGCGCGCAACAGCGCAATCAGTAGATAAATGAACAGCGCCGCTGCCAGCAGCAGCGACACCCCGTCCAGAAGGCTCATGGGATTTCTCCGTCGTACGGCGTCATGCCGTGTGTGGAGTGATTGTCGGCAGGGAGGGCGTAAAGGAACGAGATCGAGAGAGGGGTTGGGGGATAAAGAATGTGTAAAAAAGGGGTTGGTGGCTGGCTGGGCGGGCCTCATCGCGAGCAAGCTCGCTCCCACATTTGATCTGTTGTGAATAGAGAGTTTGCCTCCACTGAAGATCCTCTGTGGGAGCGAGCCTGCTCGCGATGAGGCCCGCGCCGGCACTGACGCTCCGAACTGGAGCACAAAATCAGGCCATCCGGCGGCGAACATCCCCGATACGACACAATTTCACCCATTACGACCACAACCGCCACACTGGCACGCCCACTGCACTGCCCCACCCCAGCGCTTTTGCTATGGATCGAGGGGGAGCCACCGATGAACACACAACTCAAACCCACCCTGGGCACCCTGCATCTATGGGGCATTGCCGTCGGCCTGGTGATTTCCGGCGAGTACTTCGGCTGGAGCTACGGCTGGGGCGTTGCCGGAACGCTGGGCTTTCTAGTGACATCATTCATGGTCGCGGCCATGTATACCTGCTTCATCTTCAGCTTCACCGAGCTGACCACCGCCATTCCCCACGCCGGCGGGCCGTTCGCCTACAGCCGCCGGGCATTCGGCGAAAAAGGCGGGTTGATCGCCGGTCTGGCAACGCTGATCGAATTCGTCTTCGCACCACCGGCCATCGCCCTGGCCATTGGTGCCTACCTGAACGTGCAATTCCCGGCCCTGGACCCGAAACATGCGGCGGTCGGTGCCTATATCGTGTTCATGGGCCTGAACATCCTCGGGGTGAAACTGGCGGCGACCTTCGAACTGATCGTCTGCGTGCTGGCGGTAGCCGAACTGCTGGTGTTCATGGGTGTAGTCGCCCCGGCGTTCAGCTTCAGCAGCTTCGCCTTGAACGGCTGGGCCGGTTCCGATGTGTTCGGCGCGCCGGCCATCGCCGGGATGTTCGCCGCAATCCCCTTCGCCATCTGGTTTTTCCTGGCCATTGAGGGTGCAGCCATGGCCGCCGAAGAAGCCAAGGACCCGAAACGCACAATTCCCAAGGCCTACATCAGCGGCATCCTGACCCTGGTGTTCCTGGCCATGGGCGTGATGTTCTTCGCCGGAGGCGTGGGCGACTGGCGCACCCTGTCCAACATCAACGACCCGCTGCCCCAAGCCATGAAAACCGTAGTCGGCGAAAGCTCCGGCTGGTTGCACATGCTGGTGTGGATCGGCCTGTTCGGCCTGGTGGCAAGCTTCCACGGCATCATCCTCGGCTACTCGCGCCAGTTCTTCGCCCTCGCCCGCGCCGGCTACCTGCCCGCCTCCCTCGCCAAACTGTCACGCTTCCAGACCCCGCACCGGGCCATCATCGCCGGCGGCCTGATCGGCATCGCGGCGATCTACAGCGACGGCCTGATCAACCTCGGCGGCATGACCCTGACCGCAGCGATGATCACCATGGCGGTGTTCGGCGCGATCGTCATGTACATCATGAGCATGCTCAGCCTGTTCAAACTGCGTAAAACCGAACCCAACCTGGAACGCACCTTCCGGGCGCCGGGTTATCCGATCATCCCGGGTATCGCCCTGGTACTGGCAGTGGTGTGCCTGGTAGCGATGGCCTGGTTCAATGCCCTGATCGGGCTGATCTTCCTCGGTTTCATGGCGGTAGGCTTCTTGTACTTTGTGCTGACCGCACAACTGCGCGCCGATGCCCCGGCCGATGCGATGCTCACCGGGCTTTGAGGTGAACCCGGCACAACGGGCGTAGTATGGAACCACTGCGAACAACCTTCGCTCATAAGTGGTAGGTGCGATGGACAGGCGAAACGTTCGTCGTCCATCGCCCCCTCAAGGAGAACCCTATGCCCTGGTACGCCTGGTTAATTCTGATTGTTGCAATCGGCTCGATCGTGGGTGGCTTGATGATGCTGCGTGACACCGCCCACAAGGTCGAACTGACGGATGAACAACGCAAGCGTGTTGCCGAGCGCAATGCCGAGATGGATGCGAAGGAGGCCAAGGATCGTTGAGCCGTTACAGTGCTGATTGCATGACGCTTTTGTGGCGAGGGAGCTTGCTCCCGCTGGGGCGCGAAGCGGCCCTGAATCTGCTGGCGCGGAGTGTCAGGCTAATCGGGTTTTGACTGTTGGGGCTGCTACGCAGCCCAGCGGGAGCAAGCTCCCTCGCCACAAAAGCCAGCGCTTGCTACATCACTGTTCCCAATCAGCCTTGGCAATCTGCAAGCCATGCAACCCCTTGTACGCCGCCCGCTCAGGCTGGCTCCAGCCCGCCAGCAAGGAATCCTCCAATCGATAGATCTCCACCCCCAGCGGACGGCAGACACTGAGGGGATCCTGCGCATCCGGCCCCCACATCGCGAGCGACAGATCGCCGCCGGGGCAAGTGGACAAGGCACACAGCAAATCGATCTCGGCAAAAAACTCCAAATAATCGCCCTTCTTCGCCGGACAGGCCTTCATGAAGTACATGTCATCATGATTGAGCCCAGTACATTGGAAAATATTCAACACATCGTGCACATCGAACTCGGTCAGGCCATGGGGTAATACCGCACGGGTCAGGTTCGAGTGGCAATGATGGTGAAAATCCTCGCCGGTGAGCATCCTGTTCACGTACGGATCACAGCGCGTACCCAGCAGATCGTGCAACCGTCCACCGTGCTCGTCGATGCCATAATCGGCCAGACTGTCATCGGTAATGGTCACCAATGGACGCAAGAATGGCAGGTTCGACCACAACCGATCATGAGTGCTGACATGAGCGCCCTGCAGCTGACGCGTGCGCGCAGCCCACAGACGCTCCCGTGGATCGTGGGCATTCCACACGTTGAAGTCCCCCACCTGCGGGCCCACCGGAGTCGTAACGCGGAACACATGACCGGCAGGTACGTGCCAAGCGCGGCCGGTGCGGATGGGGACCTCGAACTGTTCGATCAGAGTGCGCTTGTCCTGCTGGGTGCGGATGCGGTCGTAGAAGGGTTTGTCCACTTGCAGAGCCGAGCCTTTGCTGACTTGGTAGGCGGCTGGGTAGTTTTTGTGCATAGGGTGGGTCCTTAATCGGTGGTGATGGGTGAGCCAGCAATTGCAGAAGCAGCAGTTGCTCGGAATCGCCGAGATAAATGCTCATCGCTTCGTGCGCTGTGCGCTTGTCGTCATAGCCCAGCCAGTGATGAATTTGCGGATCGCGAGCAAGACAAGGCGCTGGAAACACGGCTCATCGGGCATAAGCCATAGGCTTCTGCTCGTTCGGCCCTTTCGTCAAAAAAATACTACGACCTCCGCTAACTTCTAACTACGACTTGCAACGTCGCCCTCTCAGGCAGATTACGAGATACACCAGGTAAGAACGTAATCCTTCTCTGTGCGACCGCCTGATCAACGCTGGCTGACTTTTGACCACCAATGCTTCGCGATTTATGGCCCGCTCGCCCTGACGGCCTCGTCTTGTATCCGGATCTTGATCATGGACGCACGATTGCGATTCACGCTCCTAACCACATCCCGTCACCATCATACGCTACCCATATGTCAGGCCTGACACGTACAGCATTCACTTGTAGAATCTTACCCCTAATCAAATTGCCCCGGCGAAGCCACAGAAAGGGAATTAATGCACAGCAAAAACACAAATTACCGACCTGACATAGACGGCCTTCGCGCGGTAGCTGTCATCCTAGTGTTGTTGTTTCATTTAGATCTTGGCGTACCCGGGGGATTTGTCGGGGTGGATGTTTTTTTTGTGATTTCCGGCTTCTTGATAACCGCCGTAATCAGAGCATCGGTAGTTTCTAATCGATTTTCACTTACAGATTTCTACGCACGTCGCCTACTTCGATTGCATCCTGCACTAATCATCACCGTCGCCCTGTCTTTGGTGGCAGGATTTATTTTGATGGATCCAGGATCGTTGAGTAGCCTGGCCAGATCAGCTCAATACTCACTACTGTCGATCTCAAATTTTTATTTTTGGTTGAACCAGGGATACTTCGATGCCGACGCTAAGACACAACCATTGCTTCACACTTGGTCATTGGCAATGGAATGGCAGTTTTATCTGATCTGGCCTGCCATAATTTGGGGACTTCTCAAATGTAAAAAAAACACACTCACTTTGACCTTGTCGATCATTACGCTGACCTCCCTTACCGCATCACAAATAATGATAGGAATTGATTCCTCAGCAGCCTACTACATGATGCCGTTTCGAATTTTCGAGCTGTCACTCGGTGCCATTCTAGTAATTACACCGCGAATCCGAGAAAATGCGACTTTGGCTGAAGCAGTCTTTCTATTCGGAATCCTTCTTACCCTCGCTTCTCCCTTCTTCCTTAACAGCCAGTCCCCTTTTCCGGGACTTTTAGGACTGATTCCTTGCATTGGCGCGGCGGCATGTATTTATGCAGGAGAGCAAAGTAAAATAGCAGCAGTATTGCGGACAAAGCCTATGGTCGCGATGGGGTTGATCTCATACTCAGTTTATCTCGTGCACTGGCCGATGATCGTCTTCTTCAAGTATTACGTTTTTCGGGAAATTACTACGCCCGAAAAACTCGTACTCCTCATCTCATCTATTGCTGCAGGTATTGCCCTATACAAATTTATTGAAAAGCCATTCATGACCCAAAAAAGGACATCGAGGCTTCGGGGATATATATTTATATCAACATCACTAGCTTTGATCAGCGCAACAACCACCTATACGATGTCATCTAGCGGGGTGCCATCAAGAATTCCAGAGAGCCTTATGCCCCCTTATAACAACCCCGCAGAGTTCCATATAATAAATTATGGCGGACATGGAATAAAAACATTATCTAGACTTGGCGATACTGGTGGTGAGTTAATAGGGGTGCTAGCTGGAGATAGCTTTGCCCACCAATATGCCGGAGGTCTTAGGGAGATACTAAAATCAGAGAACCGCTCGATTTATGGTATTTTCAGGCACGGCTGTTTGTTATCTGATGAATACACAGTCAAAAGAAACAACGAGCCGCGCGCCGAATGCGGTGTATCCTACAGAGGCGCCATAAAACTACTAAAGGGAAACAATCTTGCATTTATTGTAGCTTATGATTGGAACCGCTATAAAAATGTTATTTCTCGTACCGACGGTAGCTTCGTGGACACGAAAAATGCCACCTCCTACCTTAAAGTTATTGAAGATATACTAACCAAGACCAGAAAAGATATCGGAAATCGCAAGTTTATAATTATTGGAACGCACCCACATCCGGACCGACAGTTCAACCCCGTTTCCTGTATGATGCGACCAACGTACTTTGATCAGCCTTGCCAAGAAAAGCTAAACTACAGACTCGCCGACACCAGCTCAGTGAAAATTAATTCGCTATTAAAGGAATTTGCTCAGTCGCATCCCAATACCTACTATGTAGATACAGAAAAATCTCTTTGCAATAAAGGCGTCTGCAGAACGAAAGAAAATGGGAAACTCCTACTGTCTGACTCAACGCACCTATCGTTAGATGGTTCTAGACAGGTAGCAAGCCGTTTACTACATGACATCCAGTCATTCTTGAATCCATAAATGGCGCAGCTTGTGATAGATAGCTATCCGGAACTATACATCCAACGATACGCGCTTAATAGCTCGCTCCCCTCTTCGCCGCGCACCATGGTGGTTCGACTTCAGACCGATGGCCGCGTAGCCCTCACCTCGCCAGTCTAGCTTGTAGTCGCCGTGCAGATCCATCTTAACAAGGTGCAGATTGCAAAAAAGATAATTTTGTCGGCTAAACCCCACCCAACTTCGTCGTATAACGCGCGCACGAGGATGAGGACTACTTCTCGGTTCCGGATATATTCTTTCACCGGACAAAAGAATCCCGGCTTGCGACCTTACAATGACAAGTACAAACTTAATTGTGCAGATGTTAAGTTCATCCTAGTTACTGTCGATTGAAGACCGGTCAAATCCTTTAAGCAGATCAGGATTATCTCTAACGATTGATGCGCCGATAAAATTCGATCCATTAACATTAAGATGGTTTCGATCGCGATAGAGTAGATGACCATTCCTAGCCATCCCGCACTTGTCATCCTTGCACACATATTGGCTAAGAGAAATGTATTTGACTCGCGGGTCGTGCCTCGAAACATTTAGAAGCTGCTCCCTGTAAACATTTAGCTCTCTATTTGCATCGCTTATGGAAATGGTGCAACCGTTTTTCAGATATTCGGCATCGGTTATACATTTTTTTGGATCAAATGGAAACCTTGGAATATCATCAACTATGTATACTTCTTTGCCACTTGCCAACAGCGATTCGGAGGAAGCAAAAACCTCGTGCTCCACGGTGGAATCGTGTGGAACCTGACTAAGGCGCTTGATCCAATGCATAGTAATTAGGACTTTTTTTGTTGAGTGGCTACCAACAATAAAATTATAGATTTCCGTAAACTCTGAATTACTAACAAAAGGAGGACTCCCCTTTATATAGTATGCAACATTTAAATTCGGCAGAGCTCTTGCCAACCCATTAAATAGGTGCTCAGCATGACTATCACCGATAATCGCTATATCAATATTAGAACTAGGTTTTGACTGCATACACCTTATATGCCCCTTATAAACAAGAGCATTATCCCTGACCGTCTTTTCTGTGCACGTATAGTAATTATTGCTCAGATAATCAAAATATTTTTCATGCCCTAAATCTCCAGCCACTTGCTTAAGCCCCCTGACATCCTTTGCTCCGCCTTTATATACATAAAAACCACCAATACCCACGAAAGACATTAGAAAGAGCAAAACCAGAACCGCGCCGGCGCGTGGAGATGTTCGTACGGGCGTTTCAACAAATTTATATGTAAGCCATGCCAGCACCAAGGAGGTGACAACGGCCAATGCTCGATATTTACTACCTGGGGTCTCACCCTGAGTCACGCTAGCTAGCGATAGCAGAGGCCAGTGCCAGAGGTAGAGCGGGAAGCTGATGAGACCAACCCAAACGGAAAACTTATTGGCCAGCACGATGCGACTTGCTTTCGAACCGCCACCCGGCCCGATCAGCAATAATGCTGCTAGCACAGGTATCAACGCCCAAGCTCCAGGAAAATTTTTACTTTTATCGATTAGTAAAAAACCCAATCCCAGCAGCACAAAAGCAACTAAAGCGCATATCTCTGGAATCCAGCCAGAGCGAATGTTTGAACCAATCCCTTTCTTTACACTAAAATAAGCCACCCCCCCCCAACGGCCAACTCCCAAAATCTCGTTAATGGCGAATAAAACGCTCCCACCGGATCAACATGAACCATCGTTACGCTAAAATAAAATGATATAATAAATAATAATACAGGAACGAGCGCTAAAGATGCTCTCCTGAACTGCCAAGCTAACCATAAAACAAAAGGCCACACCAAATAGAACTGTTCTTCAATCCCAAGACTCCAAAGGTGCAAAAGCGGCTTCATTTCGGCAGCGGAGTCAAAATAACCTGATTCACTCCACAGTACCAGATTTGCAACAAATCCAGCTCCAGACGCCGCATGCTTTCCTAACTGCTGAAACTCGGAGTCTATAAGAAAAAACCAGCCAAAAAGCAAACACGAAAAAAGGACAAGTAACAGGGCCGGAAATATCCTTCGGATACGTCTTGCATAGAAATCAAGAATGCTGAATGAATCTCTAGAGAGGCTTTTGATTAGAATACCGGTAATTAAATACCCTGATATGACAAAAAAAACATCTACACCAATAAACCCGCCCGGAAAATCTCTCGGAAATGCGTGATACAGCACAACTGCCAAAACAGCTACAGCACGTAGACCATCAATGTCTGGCCTATATTTTAGGTAAGTACTCATGTTTGCCTACGCCTGGCTATCAGAAAATCATTGCTGATCTCCGATGAGATTGCAAAGTCGTCAAGTTTAGCGTTATGTAAAGTAGTCAGCAATCGCTTACCGCGCTTTTGCACATCGCTACGCCATTGGAAATCGGCAGCGCCGCATCAAGCTATGGTCAGTATAGACTTACTTCGTCATGTCAAGAGGAAGTGGCAATACCCGAAAAGGCCAGATGACAATGAAATAGGTACGCTGACATATTATCTGAAGGAAACCATGCTGAGGGCATAGCGTACCATCTCGATCAACACTTTACGGAAGAGTTCACATCCCCGGTACCACCGAAGAGGCCCTACGAGCTGCCTTAGGAGCCTCAGACCTCAGCACTATTGATACTCGCTATGCAATAACCTGAATGCTGTGGTCAATCAATCTGGCACCACCCCCTGATCAGTGAGGTGCTAGAGTAGGAACCAAAGGACATCTCCCAATACGTTCTCTCGGCCTTTGACATCGCCTGGCTTTCCCCGCCCGACGCAAAAAGGCCAGTCATACCAGACCGGCCTCTTTCACTCTCACACCTTAGTTCACCTCCAGCTTGTCACGATTCCTATCGAGAATCGCCTTGCCAATCCCCTTGACCTCCAGCAACTCCTCTACCGAAGAGAAGACTCCATTACTCTCGCGATACGCAACAATCGACTCAGCCTTGGCCTTGCCTATCCCGGCCAGCTCGCGTTGTAGCGTAGCGGCGTCCGCCACGTTCAGATCCACCTTGGCGCCTTGCGGTTTAGCCGACAACTCCAGTGCCTGCGGCGCCGCCGTCATCTCTGGCTTGACCGCGGGCGCAGCGATAACAGCTATAGAGGCGCTGGTCAGAAGGGCAAAAACCAGAGAGTAGAAATAGCCTGTACGCATAAGTGACGCTCCATGACATCGTTAAGAGAGAAGCAGCTTTTCCGAAGCTGCTTCTCAAACTTAGGCGACGATAGGGGACTGTCAAAAGTGTGTACGTTACAGGGTGTGTAACAATCAGGGTTCGAGGCGGCGCTGCTGGTAGATCCAGTCGACGATCTCACCGTCCGGGGCGTAGCCACTGACGGTATCGCGCAGCAACTGACGGACTCTGGCGTAGTCATCGTGTTCGATGGCAGCCAGCAGCTCCGCCAGCCGGGCCTTGAGCACATCCCAGGGCAGGTGATCTTCGTTGGCACTCATGATCATCGGATGCCGGGTCGCGACAACGTTATCGCCAATCAACAACTCCTCGTAAAGCTTCTCGCCAGGACGCAGGCCTGTGAACTCGACTGAAATGTCGCCATGGGGGTTCTTTTCCGAACGAACACTCAAGCCAGACAGGTGAATCATCTTCTCCGCCAGCTCGACAATCTTCACCGGCTCCCCCATGTCCAGTACAAACACATCGCCCCCCAAGCCCATGGAGCCGGCCTGAATCACCAACTGAGCGGCCTCGGGAATGGTCATGAAATAACGCGTGATCTTGGGATGCGTAACGGTTAACGGGCCGCCGGATTTGATCTGTTTATGGAACAGCGGAATAACCGACCCTGACGAGCCCAGTACATTGCCAAACCGGACCATGGTGAAGCGGGTTTTATTAACGCGCGAGACATTGGACTTATCGCCAAACAGCACAGGCGCCAGTTCACGACTCAGAGCCTGCAAGGTCAGTTCTGCAAGGCGCTTGGTGCTGCCCATAACGTTGGTGGGGCGCACGGCTTTGTCGGTGGAAATCAATACAAAATTCGATACGCCCGCCTGCAGCGCGGCTTGTGCGGTATTCAACGTCCCGATCACGTTGTTCAAGACACCTTCAGCAATATTGTGCTCAACCATGGGTACATGCTTATAAGCGGCGGCGTGATAGACCGTGTCAACATTCCAGGTCTTCATCACGTCAAGCAACTTGTCCTGATCTCGTACCGACCCTAGGATGGGTAACATACGTACTGATAAGGATTCTCGGGCGATTCGCGGTTCGAGCTCTGACAGAATGCTGTAGAGATTGAACTCACTATGCTCAAGCAGTAGCAATATTTTTGGCTTGAGCGCCAGGATTTGCCGACAAAGCTCTGAGCCGATCGATCCCCCAGCCCCAGTCACTAGAACCGACTGTCCCAAAATGCAATGCTCAAGCAGCTCCGCCTGAGCAGGCACCGGGTCGCGCCCAAGGAGATCAGCGATATCCACTTCCTGGATATCATCAACTTTGACTCGGCCGCTAGCCAAATCCATAAAACCCGGAACACTACGTACATGCAGTGGAAAACCTTCAAGCAGCGTTAATATCTCCCGTCGACGGCCTCGAGACGAAGATGGAACAGCTAGCAGAATTTCCTGCGCCCCCGTGGTATCGATCATCTTTTGGATATGTTTGGGCTCATAGACCTGCAACCCGGCAATGACACGGTCTGCGATACTGCTATCATCGTCGATGAAAGCAACCGGGCGCATCACTCGCCCCATGCGCAACGCTGCCACAAGTTGATTACCAGCGGCTCCCGCCCCATAAATGGCAACTTTTGGCAGCCCGTCATCACGGCTGGTAAACGGCACATGCTGGGCAGCGGTGAACCAATCCCCCAGGAAATACTGACGCATCATCAACCGCAAGCCACCGATCATTATCAAACTCAACCACCAATAGTTAAAGATAATGGAGCGGGGGACCATCGTTTTATGGTTGCTGTACCAATAAACAAGCAAAGCGAGGAGCAAGGCAGAGAGGCTAACCGCCTTGCAAATAGTGATTAATGCGTCATTGCCAAAATAGCGCATAACGGCACGATACATGCCAAAGCGGATGAAAATCGGAATGGCGATGATAGGAGCGGATGCAAAAAGCCAAAGATGCGTTTTGATAGGGCTGACCAATTCCTCGATACCCAGCCGAACGATGAAAGCCAGCCATAAGGCTATCCAGACCAACACGATATCCGTAGCCGCCTGGATCGCGCGCTTATGGCGTCTCGGCAACCCAAGCATGGCGGCCCTTAATTTGTCCATAACCCTTTCTTGCACCTTGGCCAGCTCCTAAAAAGCATTTCTACGTAGGGCAGCCATGTGCCCACGCACTTGAAACCACTACATACAAAAAAATGAACATTACTCCAAAATCAGGTTTTTTCAAGGGCCCCTGCATGAAACTTGACTGCTAAAAGCAAAAGTGGCGTGTAGGCCAATAATAAAACCGAGGCCCCATCCCAATTCCACAGCGCAACAGATAGCGCCAAAGGTAATAACCAAAGTAAATTAATCGCAGCAACCGCAAAGGTCACAGGGGGATGTGTGCCATAATGGCGAGAAGCAAATTGATAAGCATGAGTGCGATGCCCTTCATATACCTTATCACCTCGTAATAGACGGCGTAAGAGAGTGAATGATGCGTCAACAATAAAGACACCAAGTAGAATCAGCCAGGCCCACAATAGCTGGGAGGAAGCCCACGCTGCCTGGACTGAAAACAGGCCCATCATAATGCCAAGGAATCCGCTACCTGCGTCCCCCATAAAAATTTTTGCGTAAGGGAAATTCCAGTAGATGAAGCCTGCCACTGCCATTGCGAGCAGCAACGGCGGCGCGATGAGCGTATCGAAGCCACACACCCAATACAAAAAACTGGCGCCAAGACAAGTACAGATGGCTTCAACACATGCAATACCATCTATACCGTCCATAAAATTATAAAGATTGAGCATCCAAACCAAGTAAAAAACCGCAAGAACGTTTCCTAGCCAGCTCAAATCGATCACAAGATAAAATATTGTAATTGCTGGTAACCCACCTAGCCAATAAAGCGCCCAAACTGATGCCCCAAAATGCCCAAACAGTCGCCAACGGATGGCGATGTCCCTGTGATCATCAAGAAAACCAAGTATGGCCACCGCCGCCCCCGCACCCAACATCGCCCACGCAGTTTTCCAAGGCAGTAAATCAGCGACTGCCAAGAGCGGTAATGCAAATATAAAGCTAAAGACGAATGCTATCCCGCCTCCACGAGGTGTTGGAGTCTCGTGCGAACTACGAGCATTTGGACTATCGATGAAGCTCCGCGTCAGTGCGTAACGCCCCCATAACCAAGTTAGCACCGCCGAAAAACCACAGACAATCAAGGGAAAAAAAATATACACGTCCAGTACCGAGCCTCGTCTAAAGCTGGATTCAAGCTATCAGGTCTCTTCCTTAAGCATTTACACACCCTGCACATACCTACCCAGGATCCAGTACGTTTCACTGATTTCCATCTAGCAAGCACAATCCTAATCGGACAACATTATCAATTGGAGCTTCAACGCGTCATACGGCCTATGTGAAGTAACCAGTTCGAAAAAATTCAAAGTACTACACTGGGCGGCATACGCTACTAACTTATGAAAAATACCGCGCGATCACTCATCACTTTAAAAATTATTCCTCCGCGATCGGTATATCCATTTAACGTTTCGTCTTTGATTACCCGAATCCGCTCCCCTATAGAAAAGAGCGGAAAGCAGAAGGCGACAACGAAATTTATAAAATATTAAGCATGTGTATTAAGCTGAAAAACACTTAATACAAGATAGCCGCCACCCAATTAATTCGTTGCTTCACTCATTACAGACTCTAAGACATCACAGGTTTTAGAGATTTCTGACTCAGTCAATGTAGGATGCACCATAAACATAAGACTAGTTTCACCTAACTCTTTAGCCACTTCCAATCGTTGGGCAGGACGCCAAACTGTGTTATCGAATGCTTTTTCTAGGTAAACCTCGGAGCATGATCCCGAAAAACAGGGCACTCCACGACTGGAAATTTCAGCCAGAATTCGATCACGATTCCAGTCAGCTTTAAGCTTCTCAGGTCGCACAAAAACATAACATTTGTATGCCGCATGGACAACATTGTTCGAAACGACTGGTACCCTTAAACCATCGCATCCCCGTGCACGTTCCCAGATTTTTTGAGCGTTATACAATCTCCTTGAATGCCAGTTCTCCATCCGACTTAGCTGAATTCGGCCAATCGCCGCTTGCACTTCAAGCATCCGCCAGTTGGTTCCAAAGCTGTCGTGGAGCCAACGAAAGCCGGGCTGATGTTCTCGCTCGTATACCGCCTCCCAGCTCTTCCCATGATCTTTAAACGACCACATCCGAGACCATAGCTCACGATCATTGGTGGTGACCATCCCTCCCTCACCACCAGTGGTCATGATTTTATCTTGGCAAAAAGACCAAGCGCCAATATCTCCAATAGAACCTACCGGCTTTCCTTTGTATGTAGCACCATGAGCCTGCGCGCAATCCTCGACTACCTTAATAGCAAACTCATTAGCCAGAGACATTATTGGATCCATATCGCAAGGCCAACCCGCTAGATGGACACAAATGATTGCTCGGGTCCGAGAGGTCACCACCGCTCGAATGGAGTCAGCTGTAAGATTCTGCGTATCTCGGTCAACATCAGCAAAAATAGGAGTTGCACCGCAGTTAACTATACTTGACACAGAAGCGAGAAAGGTACGAGATGTAACAATAACCTCGTCTCCATTGCCAATATCTAACGCTTTTAAGGCCAAATCCAAAGCCACAGTGCCGTTGGCAACAGCGACAGAATAATTGACACAAGCCCAAGCAGCAAATTCTCTTTCAAACTCACGACACTGCTGTCCGGTCCAATAATTTACTTTATTAGACAATATGACTGCTCGTACCGCATCTGCTTCTTCATCGGTGAAAGAAGGCCAAGGGGAAAATGGAGTATTAAGCACAACCTTACCTATATAGATAGTCAGCGACACAAAACAAGTGCCACCTAGCAAAAATTATATAACTCAACTAATCAAGCGTACAGCCGGAACACCTACTACAGTATGACCTGCCTCTATATGATGTACCACCGCTGCTCCAGCACCAACAATAGCTTTGCTGCCTATATTTATTTTCTGCTTCACATTAGCACCAATCCCTACCCAAGATAGATCCCCCACCGTCACGGATCCAGCAAGTCGCGCTCCAGGACTAACATGAACAAACTCACCTAAAATACAATCATGATCAACACTGCATGCGGTGTTTAGAATAGCACCAAGTCCAACGTGAGTCCCTGCATTGACTATCGCACCCGCAAAAACTACAGAGCCGGGGCCGATAGTTGCATATTGGCTCACAGTAGCAGAGGGATGCACAAGGGTAACGAGCTTGGCATTGAGCTCGATCAGTTCTTTCATTTTTTCCTGTCGAGTTTGATTATCTCCAATGGCGACGATGACGCCCGAAAACATATCAAGTGTTTCCATCAAGGTATTAGTATTTCCCTGAACAGGCCAAACACCATTATGCTGCAATATGGGCCAGGCATCATCAAAAAAAATCACCGCCCCCCAACCCAAAGACTCGGCTGTATCCGCTACCACTTTACCATGTCCGCTAGCACCCAATATTGCCAACTGGTTCACTATTGTTCTCCCTTGAATTTAGACATGGTTACTTCTCCCTCAGCCGCAATACCCTCTCTGAGCAACACCTTCCTTAGAGTAAGAACTATTATTTTTGCGTCCAGCCAAATGGTATGATTATCGACATACCAGATATCGAGAGCAAATTTATCTTCCCAGCTTAGTGAGTTACGACCATTGATCTGCGCCCATCCCGTGATACCAGGTCTAACTTCATGTCGACGCAATTGTTCAGGGCTATAAAGCGGTAAATATTCTAGAAGCAAAGGGCGGGGACCCACAAGACTCATGTCGCCCAACAGTACATTCCAGAGCTCCGGCAACTCATCTAAACTGGTAGAGCGCAGGAAGCTTCCAAAAGATGTAAGGCGCAATGCATCAGGAAGAGGTTGACCGGAAGCGTCGTTTAACTCTCGCATAGTCCGAAATTTAATCATTTTAAAGGGCTTTCCATTCAAACCTGGTCTAAGCTGATGAAAAAATACCGGACCGCCAAGTTTGAAGCGAATCAAAATAGCACAAACCAAAATTATCGGTAATAGACCCAAAAGCCCGAACATCGAAAAAAACACATCAAATATACGTTTCATTTTAAGCCCTGCTAGCCCACACTATTTAATAATAGATCATTCAGCTTTTTAGCTAATATATCCCTCGAGTATTTTTGTTCTGCTAAAACCCGTGCACGCTCACCTGTTATTTTTACCCGCTCTGGATCTGATAAAAATACAGACAACTGATTTACGGCAACCTGAATACTTCTAGATAAGCATAACCCTACAGCATGTTGCTGAATTTCACTGTATTGCCAACCTTTATAGTTAATAGCAATTGGTGTCCCTGAAGCTAGGGCGTCGAAAAACTTATTTGCTGAATTATTCTCCAGCTCCGGAACATCGGCCACCAATGATACGATCAACGCTGCATCCCTAAATGCATACACCAGATCATTTTTGGGCATTTCCGAAAATATAAAGAAATTTTGCCCAAGCACCCCAACACTCAACGCATAGTCAAGTAACTTATTTTTTTCGGCCCCCTCCCCTACAACAACAAATTTTACATCACTGTTGTTTTCTCTACTGCTTTTTGCGATATCTATAAGATACGAAACATCATTAACAACACCCAACGTTCCAGGATAAAGTACAATTGGCCCTGTACCAATTTCAGGAAACCGTCCACGGAATACCCCTAACTCCAAACGAGCCGGATCGAACAATGAAAGATCTGAACTATTCGGAATCGTGCAGATTTTTTCACTTTTTAGACCCCGACTTACAAGAACACGCGCCATTCCGCTTGAAAGCGCAACAATCTTTGTTGCTTTGCTATATGCGAATGATTCCAACCACTTGGCAGAAAACTTTAGCAACGGATTTTTTAAGTATCCTAAAGCGATGGGAATTTCGGGCCAAAGATCTCGCACTTCGAAAACCATTGGGCAACGTGAGAATTTTGAAGCGATATATCCAGGAATCACTATAGTCAGAGGGGTACTTGTAGCAAAAATAACATCTGCCTTAAACGCAATAGCTTTTTTAGAAGACTGAAGCGAGAAAGAAACAAAAGCTTTAATCCTCTGCCAGAACTTCATTTTATTATCGTAGGGCACGCATATTGAATGAACCTTGAACCCCTCTATCTCTCTCATCTGCCAACGAAATTTAGCCCCTTCATTTGACGAAGTTATTATATGAACTTCATGTCCGAACTGAGCTAAACGTTTGGCCATTTCATAGGAACGAGTTCCGCCAGCTTGATCAGGCGTCTTAAAGTATTGATGCAAATAGACAATAATCATCAGACATTATCCCGAATAGCACGCGGTTAACATTTTTTTATTAAGAAACTCCAGCGACATCCAAGACACCGCCAATCTTAAAGGTTCTTGATTGGACTCAAACGATATGATAGCCGCGTAAATACTCTGTGCATTCGGCTCGACAATTTTGCAACTCGGATAACGTTCACTGATACTTCTCAGATCGCTGACATCCGTAGCTATGAAAGGGACATTGCACAACAACGCCTCTTTGATGACGTTTGGCCACCCCTCATATTCGGAAGGAAGTAGTACCGCATCTACTGCATTATAAAGCTCACACATATGAGAATGATCTACACCTGTGGCAGTAATAATTTTAATGTGTGCAGGAAGATACTTTTTTACTTCTTCAACTAGCTGCGGCCTCTTCACTGAGTTAAGAGCATTCATTACGGGAAAGAGAAAAATTTTATCTTCTTGGCACATATTCAAACGAGTTCGACATGCAGCTTTATCAAGAGGCTTGAATTTTTCACAATCAATAGGGCTTGGAATTACTACAATTTCGGAATTAGGAAATCTAGATCTCACGGATTTCCCCATAGATTCAGAAACAACAATGATCTTATCATATCTTTTAAGACTATATAACGTAAGCGCATTCTGAAAAACATTATGCAGTATGACTTTAAGCGCTCCTCGCTTTTTTCTATACCAATCGGACCCCCTCAACGTGATAATTTTTTTCCCACGTGCAAAACTAGAGATAAAACCACACATAGATCCATACTGCGCATGTATCAAATCATAATCTTTACTTAAAAAATACACCTTAAATATCGCACGAATTATATTTATGGGATTCCTTAAGCTCCCCAAATACAACATCTCGATTCTAAAATCTTTATTATAGTTACTCTGAATATGATTGAAGGCCTGGTGCATAAATACACCGGAATTTTTTATTTTCGGATCAAAATTGTGCAACCATAGTACTTTCATTTTTTCACCCTAGTAAAAACCATCAAACATATAAATCCTAGAATAACATAAAGCGGCGCTACCTTCATAAAGTGAAGACTGTCAACTCTAAAACCAACCATCAACAAATAAAAACCATAAATCTTATAGAAGACCTGACACACGTCGAAAGACAACCATCGCTGTCCGAAAAATATAAACACCTTCCACATTATTCCCCAATACAAACCAAGAATAAAAAAGTGTATAAAGGCGAAATAACCAAAGTTATTTATTGCTTCGGCCAAAGGTGAGTAACCAAGCCCTTGTCCCTCCACCCACGCAGGAATCATTTCAATGGCAAATGCATCAGATATTCCGGGAGGCCTCTCTGAGGAAATAAACTTTGGTAAAAACTGCTGTAAATTGTCTAGATAAGTACCACCCAGTTTATACTCATCTGTATCAACGGAGATTGATATGGATACAAAAGGACCAGCTGGATCAATACGAGAAAACGAAAAGTTTTCATAACTCATATTTAAAGACTCGGCGATATCAAAGCCTGCACGCCAAAATGAAAAAGCGAAGATCAAGTTTAATATTAAATAAATTAGAGGAAGGCCTACAAGAGCATACAAACAAAAACTTCTAAGTTTAATCTTCCCATTCAGAAAAATTATCCCCATCGAAATTAAAAATATAAGTATTGGATTTTTGTCACTAGTAATAAGCCCAGCGAATATAGGAACCGCCAAACAAAACCAACCGGCCACCTGTTTGTTCGCGCTTACTAGCAACACCCCCATAACAGAAAAATTAAGAAGCAAAACATACTTTATTAATGAATAAAGCTGATTCGAGTAAGCAACTTGCGCAACCTGCTCGTATGCATTCAATGTCAATAATATTTGTGCGCGAAAAAAATATAAGAACAGTGCCGTTATAATTATCAACCTGAAGAAACTAAAACTCACACATTCCGGGCCAAGCCGACGCACACTGGAAACTGGCAACTTAGTCATAAAGATTGCAATCGCAAAAAAAACAATACTCAGTAAATATTCAAACACTACAAAATTCGCAATATTAGAAACCTCCACAAAAAAACCATGCTTCACGTACCCTTCTGCACCATTTATTGTAAACTCTAAGGGTATGAGATAGAAGTAGATCATTGCACCGGTTGAAAACACAAAAAAAGTAGAGAACAACCCTTCTTTTTTCGAAAAAAAACTGCTCCCCATCGCGAGAGTCAACAATATAAAACAGCTAACTACAAAGAAAATCAATCCGTCCATGACAAGTTCCTAGACAACAAAAGCCCACCTAATAAGAGCATATTAACGGAAAGGCTAAATATCAAGCTCATGACCACATCGACCCCCGAGACTAATAATAATGTCAAAATCATCAGGCCAACTGCATTTATATAAGACAATACAGGCTTATCAAATTTCGCATCAGCGTAACTTCTAAGCAAGACATACAATGAATTTAAGAGAACAGCAAAAGTTAGAGACTTCAGCACATCGCCAAATGAATCATTATTGTAATAAAAATAATTAAAGACATCACAACAAAAATAGAACCCTATTGAGACGACAACAGATAGTGCAATATAAATCATAAGCGAACTGACAAACTCTCGCTTACTTCCTCCCCCTGCACTTATTTTGACTAACAAGATGGTGCTGATTGGTCTTAATGGAATTGCAAACGCAATCATTACAGCAATAGCCAATGATAGCTCTCCCGACGAATACTTTGTTCCATCTACGAAAACCACAGGCAGCACAAATATAAACTGGTTAAAAAAATCTCCAGGAACGCGAGCCAAACTCATAATAAAAAATAATTTGTTTCCTATCGTCGCCTTGACACCTGAAAAAACAATTCGAGAAGGAGAAATTAAAAAATACCACCACGCAAAAGAAAAAGCTGAAAGCAAAAAATATATAACAATAAAAAACTTTAAACTTGAAGTGGCAAAAAAAGATATTAGCGGCAAAACAATTAGAAAATAAACATTCGAAACCGCCCCCAATTTAAAGTCTTGAAGCCCTCTATATATACAATATATAAAGCCCGTGATAACTATTGGCCCAGAAAATAACAAGGCATAAAAATACTTTTCATCAGTGAGATATGAAAAAACTGATAGTAGTGTAAAGCACGATACAGAGGTCAATAAGGCGAAATTAACAGTACCACTATCGATTTTCTTAGCGGCTATGGCCTTAGGTAACATAACCCCATAACCGAGCATAAGCAAAGGTACGAGTGCCGCTTGGTATCTTCGAATAACTGCAAAATAATCAAGCCCCACTTGGGAGTAGGCAATCAACATTAGTTTATACAGAACAAATGAAAATCCTGACACCGCAAGAGCAGTCCCTAATGTTAAGACGTATTCCTTTAAGAAAGATACTTTCATGATTTGCTCGTCAGTTTTTCGTTACTCTGGCAACATACCAATCCACTGTCCGCACCATCCCTTCTATAATATCAAAGGCAGGTTCATATTTTAGTTTATCTTTTATCTTACTGATATCAGCTTGCGAATGCTTAACATCGCCTACTCGAGTCTCTTGATAGCGCGGTTTTTTATCGTACACAATTCCCTTCGCACTTAATGCATTCGCAATCATTTCAACTAGTTGATTGAGAGATGTCCGTCCACCCACCGCGACGTTATAGACTTGATTCAGCGCACAATTTTCCGTAGCAGCTGCCGCTAATATATTGGCCCTAATCGTATTATCTATATAACAAAAATCGCGACTTGTTTCGCCATCGCCATTGATTACAACCTCCTGATTATTTATCATGGCTGCTACCCATTTTGGTATTACAGCTGCATAAGCGCCGTTGGGATCTTGTCTCGGTCCAAAAACGTTAAAGTAACGCAAGCCAATAGTGCGGAATCCAAAACTCCTAGCAAATGTTTCAGCATAAAGCTCATTCACATACTTTGTAACTGCATATGGGGAAAGCGGCTTTCCAATTTTATCCTCAACTTTTGGTAAACCTGGATGATCTCCATAGGTCGAACTGCTAGCCGCATAGGTAAAGCTCTTTACTTTAGCATCACGGGCAGCTACCAACATATTGAGAAAACCATCAATATTAGTAGCATTCGTAGCTATCGGGTCAACAAGGGAACGAGGGACAGAACCTAACGCAGCTTGGTGGAGTACATAATCGATTCCGTTACATGCTAACTGGCAGTCTCTAATATCGCGAATATCACCATGGACGAATGTAAATCGAGACCATTGCGCTCCAGTTACTACTCCTCGAACTTCATCAAGATTATGCTGGTGTCCAGTTGCAAAATTGTCCAAACCTACGACATTCTGGTTTGCCTTTAAAAGGACTTCCAACAAATTGGAGCCGATGAAGCCAGCAACACCAGTAATAAGCCATGTCTTGGGATTGGAAACTAAAGACTTTATCAAGAGCTCATACTGCCCCATATATCAACATCCTTTAAGTTTGCATATAACAAAGTTCGCCTTTTGACTTGTAACGCTATCTTTAAGTACAAAAACAACAAAAGGCGAATATTTTTAATTATTACAACCGTATATCCGACTCATTGGAATTAAGTATGTATTTAAGATCATATATGACATGGTTTTCATTACCTAATTCTCGAATTTTTCCGGCCCCCATGTTACGAAACTCCTCATGGGCTACGGCCAATATTATCCCATCATACGTATTAGGTAAAAGCTCTTGAACAGGGAAAATATTGTACTCCTCTTGGGCCTCCTCACTATTGACCCATGGATCATATACATCAACAGCGATATTATATTCCGCAAGCTCTCGAACGATATCTACAATACGCGTGTTACGTAGATCAGGGCAGTTTTCCTTAAATGCCAAGCCCATGATCAAAACTTTCGCACCATCCACGTGAATCCTTCGTTTAAGCATGCCCTTCACTAATTGCGATACAACATAAGCGCCCATTCCGTCGTTAAGACGACGCCCAGCAAGAATTATTTCTGGGTGGTATCCAATAGCTTGAGCTTTATGGGTAAGATAATAAGGATCGACGCCTATACAGTGACCACCCACTAATCCCGGCCGAAAAGGTAAAAAGTTCCACTTGGTCCCTGCTGCCTGGAGCACGGCCTCAGTATCAATTTCCATCTTATTGAAAATGATAGCCAATTCATTAATTAGAGCAATGTTTAGATCGCGCTGAGTATTTTCAATTACTTTCGCGGCTTCGGCGACTCGTATAGAGCTAGCTTTATGCGTTCCTGCAATAATGATTTCGTTGTAAAGCGCATCAACCAAATCGGCAACTTCAGGAGTAGAGCCGGATGTCACTTTTTTAATGTTAGTAACACGGTGCTCTTTGTCTCCTGGGTTGATTCTCTCTGGGCTATAGCCCGCATAGAAGTCGACGTTAAATTTTAGCCCCGAAGCCATTTCAAGAACTGGTACGCAGTCCTCTTCCGTCGCGCCTGGGTACACCGTTGACTCATAAATAACCAAATCGCCCTTCTTCAAAACTTTACCAATACACTCTGACGCTTTAATTAATGGGGTCAAATCCGGCTTATTATATTGGTCAATAGGTGTTGGCACAGTGACAATAAAAGCATTACATTCAGAGAGGTCGCAGGGATCGGTGGAGAAACTCAAATAGGTAGCAGATTCAAGTTCTTTATCATCTACCTCAAGGGTGGAGTCTCGACCAGCCTTCAATGCATCAATACGACTTTGGTTGATATCAAATCCAACCACAGAACGGCGCTTAGCAAACTCGACAGCGAGCGGTAAGCCAACATATCCGAGACCGATAATGGCAAGTTTTATATCTTTCAGCTGGCGCATAGTCAAACCCAATTAACGAATGAATTCAAAATTTATTGCTTCCATTAGGAGGCATTCCATCATGCAACCGTACAGAATATCTTGTTTCCGAAAACCTTGTTAAACTCCGAACAATCTAAATTTATGCTCTTCAATTTCAGCAGCCCCTTGCGACAGATTCCTCATCGCCGCTAGCCATCAGCTCACGTTCGATTTTGAGCATTTGTCATGCAAAACAACTATTCTGTCCCCGAGAGTGTAATTCCCACCCCGCCTCTAATTAAAGATTGGGCAACATCAATATTATTGTCGCCATCATCGCATTCAAATATTGGAGGATTCGGTTCCAAGGCTTACCGTTGCCTGGATAATCTTGGGGGCTAGCTTTCTTATCCCTAAATAATTGATTAGTTTTTAGTTCGGTTCGTATGCTAATGACAGCCCTACTCCTCTCGCCTCCAACAACCTCAGCACAACCTCAGCACAACCTAGAACTGATAAATCTGGTGGTAGCAGTGCCGTATGGTGATCACAGGGACCGAAACACTCGGCATTATCGAACAGCGATTATTTTTTGGTAAATTCACATCCGCTAGTGAATTTAACAAACACTAATAACAAAACAGCGGGGCATTAAGCCCCACCTAGTTACTTCAAAAATCAGCTATCAGTTCTTCACTTATGCCACATCATTTATTTAATTTTCACCCGATCACTTTTTGGATCGGGAAAAATATGATCGAAGCGCAATCGAATAAAAGCAATCAATCCACCAATAATTAACCCAAAAAACACCCCCACGACCACTATAAAAAATTTCTTAGGTTTAATGGGAGTTTCCGGGACCTCAAGGCTGCCATCCTGGCGATAAGTGGAAATTGTGTCAGGATCAATATTCAACTTACGATAAAAACCATAACGCATCTGTAACGACCGTAAATCTGATATAAAAGCGTCATCAGAGGATCTTGATTCCAACGCCGCGACCTCTGCCGCCAAAGCTTTACTTCCCCGTTGGTAGTCCAGTTTATTACCTGTATCTACAGTAATATCCACTGCTGCGCCGGAATTTATTGTCGACGAAGTCAAGCCTATTGTCTCAGCAATTTTCAACGCTTCACGGAGTTGTTGAATTCTGTCCTCGCGAATCCGCTGCGCGGTCTCACGTAAACTGACGATCCGTTGCTCCAAATTGCGAGATCTAACTGACGCTTCGGATGTAACGTTTTTTATCAGCTCAGTCTTAGCGGCTTTACTGGCGCGTTGGACATATGTTGTTGCCCAGTCTGTTGCTTGGACCGGATCGTTACCTTTAACAACAACAGAGAAGCGGTCCGGAGTATTCTTGCTAGGCCCTTTGACAACTAACTCGCGGGAGAAACGCTCGTACAAACGGTCAACCGAGCCTCTGCGTTGGGACTCATCAAGCGAGGGAAGATAGATTTCATTGAAAAAGACTTGTCGAAGTGATGCACTCTGCAAATTACGGGCAAACACCTCATAAACATATTCGATCGAGTAAGTGGACAGCTCTGTACTTTTCCCACGACCATAATTCAACTCAGCAATATCATTCTGAGTAGGTGGCATGATAAAAAGCTTGGCTTCATAGACAGGCTTGCTAAGGAACGCGTAAAGGCCGGCCCCAACAGTAACCAGAAGAGTGATACCCAGAATCAACCACTTCTGAGCCCAGAGCCCCCGAACAAGTTCGATCAGATCAATTTCATCATCACGACGCGCATCAATACGATCATTTTGCATGGAAAGCCTCGCTTGGCATCACGTTCGTGTACACACCAAACGCATCAAAAGGCAAGACGGGCAAGGCCGCGTCGGACTGAGCGGCAAACTGAGTTAGATTAAATACGAACAAAACGCACCCAAAGTCAGAAAAAATTGTAGACAGTGATCCTTACCAAGACTGCTGGGCCACACATCCATTTATTTCAATCGCCTACGCACCCCCATGAACCACGCGAGCAACGGGCCAACCATCATACCAGCGAGAAGTGACACTAGCACGCAAACTGAAACAGGAAGTTGCGGAGCCGACCAGCCCAGGAACAACAGCGCGACAGGTTGGGTATTTTCAAGCACGAACAGAACGATGGCTGCGGCCACTAGCAACGCGAGCACGACAAGAGAAAAACGTTTAAAGCTGCGCATGAATTCCCCCTTGCATAGACGCCTCCTTACAGGTCATCCCCCTCCTCCTCATTGACGCGATCCCTGAGTTCCTTGCCCGGCTTGAAATGCGGAACAAATTTACCGTCCAGGCTCACGGACTGACCGGTTTTAGGATTGCGGCCCACCCGCGGGGCGCGGTAATGGAGAGAGAAGCTGCCGAAGCCACGGATCTCGATTCGATCTCCGGTCGCCAGGCACTGGGACATTTGCTCAAGCATGGTCTTGATGGCCAGCTCCACATCTTTGGATGAGAGTAGCCCTTGATGGGTGACAATTCGTTCGATCAACTCCGACTTCGTCATATTTTTCCCTTCTTTTTCAAGCAGCTAGGAAAATCGCTTGAAAAGGTTTTAGCATGACCGGAAGATTTTGAACAGCCCAAGTCTTGACATATCTTCACCCTGTCGTATTTGCCCCATTTCTGCACAAGCCTTGCACTTGAGCGCATTCAGCGACAAATGACCAACATTGTGCGGGTCAGGTAGCCTGCTGGATTGAAGCCGAATGGGTATTGATCTTCATCCTTGGCATCATCGGAGCGAGTGATGACTTTGTACCCTGCGCCCTTGCACTCCTTCGCAGCGCGCTTGTGGCATTTTTCCCAGCCCGATCCCAGGCCGGAACAATCGACCTCAATGCCACTGACGCCACGCACTGCATGGGTCTTGGCACTTGTGGTGCAACCTGCCAAGACCAATACCGCGAATACCAGGATGAACCTGTTCATTCGTCTCCTTAAATAGCCAGCACCCGACTGGGTGGTGTCTGACCTGACGCTATCGCGAGCAGGCCCGCTCCCACATGAGCCCGGGGAGACTAGGGCATCCGCAGTCTAGCCCTGAGTAGGTGATTGATCTGCTTAAAGAAAGAGACAGTTTGATTGCAGGATTGGTTTCACTGCCGAGTCAGACAGAGGAGCCAACTTACAAACAGGCCAGTTTTTGCCGAATCGCGCCCACAAAAAAGGGCGACCGAAGTCGCCCTTTTTCTATGGTCTGACAGAACTCAGTTCTGCTTTTCCATTTGTGCACGCAGCAGGTCGCCCAGAGTGGTAGGACCAGCAGCAATGTCAGAGGTAGCTGGCTTGTCGCGCAGGCTCTGGATTGCTTCTTTCTCTTCAGCATCGTCTTTCGACTTGATGGAGAGCTGGATTACGCGGCTCTTGCGGTCAACGCTGATGATCTTGGCTTCTACTTCTTCGCCTTCTTTCAGAACGTTGCGCGCGTCTTCAACGCGGTCACGGCTGATTTCGGAGGCTTTCAGAGTCGCTTCGATATCGTCGGCCAGGGTGATGATGGCGCCTTTAGCGTCAACTTCTTTCACGATGCCCTTAACGATTGCGCCTTTATCGTTCTCTTGAACGTACTCGGAGAACGGATCGCTTTCCAGTTGCTTGATGCCCAGGGAGATGCGCTCGCGCTCTGGGTCAACCGACAGGATAACGGTGTCCAGCTCGTCGCCCTTCTTGAAGCGGCGTACGGCTTCTTCGCCCACTTCGTTCCAGGAGATGTCGGACAGGTGAACCAGACCGTCGATGCCGCCGTCCAGACCAATGAAGATACCGAAATCGGTGATCGACTTGATGGTGCCGGAGATTTTATCGCCCTTGTTGAACTGGCCAGAGAAATCTTCCCATGGGTTAGATTTGCACTGCTTGATGCCCAGGGAGATACGACGACGCTCTTCGTCGATGTCCAGAACCATGACTTCCACTTCGTCGCCGACTTGTACGACTTTCGAAGGGTGGATGTTCTTGTTGGTCCAGTCCATTTCGGAAACGTGTACCAGACCTTCAACGCCTTCTTCCAGCTCAGCGAAGCAGCCGTAGTCGGTGAGGTTGGTAACACGAGCGGTGACGCGGGTGCTTTCTGGGTAACGGGCTTTGATAGCAACCCATGGATCTTCACCCAGTTGCTTGAGGCCCAGGGAAACACGATTGCGCTCGCGATCGTACTTCAGAACCTTGACATCGATCTCGTCGCCAACGTTGACGATTTCCGAAGGATGCTTGATACGCTTCCAGGCCATGTCGGTGATGTGCAGCAGGCCATCGACGCCACCCAGATCGACGAATGCGCCGTAATCGGTGAGGTTCTTGACGATACCCTTGACCTGCTGGCCTTCCTGCAGCGATTCCAGCAGAGCTTCACGCTCGGCGGAGTTCTCGGCTTCCAGGACACTGCGACGGGAAACGACAACGTTGTTGCGCTTCTGGTCCAGCTTGATGACCTTGAATTCCAGCTCTTTGCCTTCCAGGTGCGTGGTGTCGCGCACTGGACGGACGTCAACCAGGGAACCTGGCAGGAACGCACGGATGCCGTTAACGTCGACAGTGAAGCCGCCTTTAACCTTACCGTTGATAACGCCCTTGACCACTTCCTCAGCTGCGAAAGCCGCTTCCAGAACGATCCAGCATTCAGCGCGCTTGGCTTTTTCACGGGACAGCTTGGTTTCACCGAAGCCATCTTCAACCGAGTCCAGCGCAACGTGAACTTCGTCACCGACGTTGATGTTCAGTTCGCCAGCGTCGTTGTAGAACTGCTCAAGCGGGATGAGTGCTTCAGACTTCAGACCAGCGTGAACGGTTACCCAGCGAGCTTGGTAATCGATATCAACGATAACACCGGTGATGATGGAGCCTGCCTGAAGGTTCAGGGTTTTCAGGCTTTCTTCAAAGAGTTCCGCAAAGCTTTCGCTCATTTTAATTCCTGTTGATTAGGGCGAAGAATACGCCCGCCTCCACACCCCAGACGGTGTGGGTTAGTTTCATATAAAAGAAGCACCGCAGGACTATGACTGGTCCCCTGCGGAGCTTCCTGGTCACCCGGCGATATCGCGGATGGCGATTTCGCTCATGATGCGTTGCAACACCTGATCGATGGACAACTCCGTGGAATCCAGCTGTATCGCGTCAGCCGCCGGCTTGAGCGGGGCTACTGCGCGCTGGGTGTCACGCTCGTCGCGTGCACGGATCTCATCTAGCAGACTCGACAGACTAACATCCTCGCCTTTGCCCTTCAACTGCAAATATCGGCGACGAGCCCTCTCCTCCGCACTGGCGGTGAGGAAAATCTTCAGCGGGGCATCGGGAAACACCACGGTCCCCATGTCGCGCCCATCGGCCACCAATCCTGGCGGCTCCTGGAAGGCGCGCTGGCGCTGCAGCAACGCCTCGCGCACCGCCGGCAGCGCGGCGACCTGGGAGGCCCCGGCCCCGACGCTTTCGGTACGAATGACATTGCTGACTTCGTCACCCTCCAGAATGATGCGCTGCAGCTGACCGTCGGTCGCCGCGATGAACTGCACGTCCAGATGCGCAGCCAGGGCCTTGAGCAGCTCTTCGTTGGTCAGATCGACGCCATGATTGGCGGCGGCGAACGCCAGCAGGCGATACAAGGCACCCGAATCGAGCAGGTTCCAGCCCAATTGTTTGGCCAGTATTCCAGCGATGGTGCCCTTGCCTGAGCCGCTTGGGCCATCGATGGTGATGACCGGTGCCTTGATGTTCACGACTGTGCCTCTTGTGCTACTCGAATACCGACCTGGGCACACAGTGCCAGGAAGTTCGGGAACGACGTCGCGACGTTGGCGCAATCATGGATGCGGATCGGCGCACTGGCGCGCAAAGACGCAACACTGAAGGCCATGGCGATACGGTGATCACCGTGACCATGGACTTCGCCGCCGCCGATCTGGCCGCCGTCGATGATGATGCCGTCCGGCGTCGGCTGGCATTTCACGCCCAACGCGATCAGGCCATCAGCCATCACCTGGATACGATCCGATTCCTTGACCCGAAGCTCTTCGGCGCCGGTCAGCACGGTGCGCCCTTCGGCACAGGCCGCCGCCACGAACAGTACCGGGAATTCGTCAATGGCCAGTGGCACCAGCGCTTCGGGAATCTCGATACCCTTGAGTTTAGCTGCTCGTACGCGCAGGTCTGCAACCGGCTCGCCGCCCACTTCACGCTGGTTTTCCAGGGTGATGTCAGCGCCCATCAGGCGCAGGATGTCGATCACACCGGTACGGGTCGGGTTGATGCCCACATGCTCGAGCACCAGCTCGGAGCCTTCGGCAATCGAGGCGGCCACCAGGAAGAACGCCGAGGACGAGATATCGCCCGGCACCTCAATGTGGGTCGCGGTCAGTTTGCTGCCGGACTCGACGGAGGCCGTGGCGCCGTTGACCGTGACCGGGTAGCCGAAGCCGCGCAGCATGCGCTCGGTGTGGTCGCGGGTCGGGGCCGGCTCGGTAACAGTGGTCTTGCCTTCGGCATAGAGACCGGCCAGCAGCAGGCAGGATTTCACCTGGGCGCTGGCCATCGGCATGGTGTAGGTCAGGCCCTTGAGCTTGTTGCCACCGCGAATGGTCATTGGCGGACGACCTTCGGCCGCCGTCTCGATCACCGCCCCCATTTCCCGCAGGGGGTTGGCCACGCGATTCATCGGCCGCTTGGACAGCGAAGCGTCACCGGTCAAGGTGCTGTCGAAGTCCTGGGCAGCCAGCAGGCCGGACAGCAGGCGCATCGACGTGCCGGAGTTGCCCAGGTAGATCGGGCCCGGGGCCGGCTTGAGGCCGTGCAGGCCGACACCATGGATGGTCACGCGACCGTGATGCGGGCCTTCGATGACCACGCCCATGTCGCGGAACGCTTGCAGCGTCGCCAGGGCGTCTTCACCTTCGAGAAAGCCTTCCACTTCGGTCACGCCTTCAGCCAGGGAGCCGAGCATGATCGAACGGTGGGAAATCGATTTATCGCCCGGTACACGAATACGCCCACTCAGGGAGCCACCAGGTTGTGCCAGGAAAATCAGATCGTTGGAGTTCATAGCGTCCACATAGGCCCGACGGGCCAGGATTTTACTGAAATGCTCGCGGGCCACCCTGGCGCGTGTGAAAACGCCCAGCAATTGGTGCCCGTCCCCTGCATCGACCGCGTCGCGCAAGGCGTCGAGATCGCTGCGAAATGTATCGAGTGTGCGCAGGACAGCTTCGCGGTTGGCGAGGAAGATGTCGTGCCACATGACCGGGTCGCTACCGGCGATTCTCGTGAAATCGCGGAAACCGCCGGCAGCGTAACGGAAGATCTCAAGATTTTCATTGCGTTTGGCCAATGAATCCACCAGACCGAACGCCAACAGGTGCGGCAAATGGCTAGTGGCGGCCAATACTTCATCGTGGCGCTCGACCTGCATGTGCTCGACGTCCGCACCCAGCTCGCGCCACAGGCGATCCACCACTGCCAGCGCAGCCGGATCGGTCTGGTCCAGTGGCGTCAATATCACTTTGTGACGACGAAACAGTTCGGCGTTGGAGGCTTCCACCCCGCTCTGCTCGGAACCGGCAATCGGATGACCGGGCACAAAGCGCGCCGGCATCCCGCCGAAGGCTTCGGTGGCCGCCCGCACGACATTGCCCTTGGCACTGCCGACGTCCGTGAGAATCGCCTGCCCCAGGTCCATGGTCGCCAGGCGTGCCAGCAGCTTCTCCATGGCCAGGATCGGCACGGCCAACTGGATCACGTCCGCACCCTGGCAAGCAATCGCCAGGTCGTCCTCGCAGCGATCCACCACTCCCAGTTCCACCGCCAGCCGACGCGACTGCGGGTCCAGATCGACACCCACCACTTCACGACACAGACCGCTTTCGCGCAGGCCTTTGGCGAAAGAGCCGCCGATCAACCCCAGACCGACCACCACTAGGCGACCGATCATAGGTGCAGCAGATTGCAGTGAAGTGACATCAACCACGAGCCAGAACCTTGCTCAACGCCTCGAGAAAGCGGCTGTTTTCCGCTGGCAGGCCAATGGTGACGCGCAGGTGGTTCGGCATGCCGTAGTTGGCCACCGGACGCACGATCACACCCTCGCGCAGCAAGCCCTGGAACACCGGGGCTGCGACACGGCCCAGGTCGACGCAGATGAAGTTGCCTTTGGATGGAATCCAGCTCAGGCCCAGCTCGCGGAACCCGGCTTCCAACTGCCGCATGCCAGCCTCGTTCAGACGGCGACTTTCGGCCAGGTAGGCGTCGTCCCCGAGCGCAGCGCAGGCAGCGGCCAAGGCAAAGCTGTTGACGTTGAATGGCTGCCGCACGCGGTTGAGCACATCGGCCACCACGGCGGTGGACAAGCCATAGCCAACCCGCAAAGACGCCAGGCCATAGGCCTTGGAGAACGTGCGCGAGACCAGCAGGTTCGGGTAGGCGGCGAGAAAATCCAGGCCATCGGGCAAATCGCTGCCTTCGGCGTATTCGATGTAGGCCTCATCCAGCACCACCAGCACGTGCTCGGGCACGTCCTGCAGGAAGTCGTCCAACGCCTGGGCATCGAACCAGGTGCCGGTCGGGTTGTTTGGGTTGGCGATGAAGACGACCCGCGTGTTGGCGTCGATGGCCGCCAGCATGGCGGGCAGGTCGTGCCCCCAATCCTTGGCCGGCACCACATGGGCGTCGGCGCCGACAGCCTGGGTGGCGATCGGGTAGACCGCAAACGCATGCTCGCTGAACACGGCGTTGAGGCCCGGCGCCAGATAGGCACGCGCCACCAGCTCGAGAATGTCATTGGAACCGTTGCCCAGGGTGACCTGGCTCAACTCCACGCCACAGCGCTCGGCCAGCAGGCTTTTGAGGGCGAAACCGTTGCCGTCGGGATAACGGGTCAGCTCGGCCAGCTCGTCACGGATCGCTTCCAGCGCCTTGGGGCTCGCCCCCAAAGGGTTTTCGTTGCTTGCCAGCTTGACGATGCTGGCCGGGTCCAGATCCAGCTCACGGGCCAATTCGTCCACCGGCTTGCCTGGAACGTAAGGCGAGAGTTGTTGCACGCCTGGCTGAGCCAGAGCGAGGAAGTTGCCACTCATTAGCTATCCGCCCTTAAAGAACTGCTTTGGGGTAGGAACCCAGCACCTTGAGTGCCACTGCTTCCTGACTGATTTTTTCCAGCACACCTTTTACCAGTGGATCGCGGTGGTGGCCGACAAAATCGATGAAAAACACGTAGGTCCATTTACCGCTGCGCGACGGACGGGTCTCGATCCGTGTCAGATCGATGCCATTGTCATGGAACGGCACCAGCAGCTCATGGAGCGCGCCGGGTTTGTTGCTCATGGAGACGATGATCGACGTCTTGTCGTCGCCGGTCGGCGGCACTTCCTGGCTGCCAATCATCAGGAATCGCGTGGAGTTGTCCGGGCGATCCTCGATTTTTTCCGCCAGGCGGGTCAGGCCGTAGAGGCCGGCTGCCATGTCGCCGGCAATCGCCGCCGAGTTCCATTCACCCTTGACCCGCTTGGCCGCCTCGGCGTTGCTGGAGACCGCCACGCGCTCGACATTCGGGTAATGGGCATCCAGCCACTTGCGGCACTGGGCCAGGGACTGGGCGTGGGAGTAGATTCGGCTGATGCTGTCGGTCTTGGTGTTCTCCCCCACCAGCAGGTGATGGTGGATGCGCAGCTCGACTTCGCCGCAGATCACCATGTCGTGCTCAAGGAAACTGTCCAGCGTGTGGTTGACCGCGCCTTCGGTGGAGTTTTCCACCGGCACCACGCCGAAGTTCACCGCGCCCGCCGCCACTTCACGGAAGACTTCGTCGATGGCCGCCATCGGTTTGCTGATCACGGCGTGGCCGAAATGCTTCATGGCGGCAGCCTGGGTGAAGGTGCCTTCAGGGCCCAGGTAAGCGACTTTCAAAGGCTGCTCGAGGGCCAGGCACGAAGACATGATCTCGCGGAACAACCGCGCCATTTCTTCGTTGCCCAGAGGCCCCTTGTTGCGCTCCATGACACGCTTGAGTACCTGCGCTTCACGCTCCGGGCGATAGAACACCGGCACTTCGCCTTCGGCCAGGGAGGCCATTTTCACCCGCGCCACTTCCTGGGCGCAGCGCGCTCGCTCGCTGATCAGCTCCAGGACCTTTTCGTCCAGGGCATCGATGCGCAGGCGCAGCGCCTTGAGTTCTTGCTCAGACATCAACCATGTTCCTTCTCGAACTCTGCCATGTAGGAAATCAACGCATTGACCGCGTTGATATCGACGGCGTTGTAGATGGAAGCGCGCATGCCGCCGACCGAACGGTGACCCTTCAGGTTCAGCAGCCCGCGCTCGTCGGCACCGGCCAGGAACGGCTTATCGAGACGATCGTCGGCCAGGCGGAACGGTACGTTCATCCACGAACGATCAGTCTTGTTGATCGGGTTGCTGTAGAGGCCGCTGGCGTCAATGAAGTCATAGAGCGTGCGCTGCTTCACTTCGTTGAGCTTGCCGATGGCCTCGACACCGCCCTGTTCTTTGAGCCACTCGAATACCAGGCCGGACAGGTACCAGGCCAGGGTCGGCGGGGTGTTGTACATCGAGCCGTTGTCGGCGGCGACCTTGTAGTTGAGCATGGTCGGGCACAAGGAACGGGCGCGTCCCAGCAGGTCTTCGCGAATGATGCTGACCAGGATGCCGCTGGGACCGATGTTCTTCTGGGCGCCGGCGTAGATCATGCCGAAACGGGAGATGTCCACAGGGCGCGACAGGATGTCCGAAGACATGTCAGCCACCAATGGCACGTCGCCGGTTTCCGGAATCCAGTTGAATTCCAGGCCGCCGATGGTTTCGTTCGGCGCGTAATGAACGTAGGCCGCGTCCTTGGACAGGTTCCACTCGTTCTGGCCGGGAATGGCGAAATAGTCGTAGGGCTTGGCCGTGGCCGCGACATTGACGTGGCCGTAGCGCGAGGCTTCTTCGATGGCTTTCTGCGACCAGATCCCGGTGTCGATGTAGTCGGCCTTGCCGCTTTCGGGCAGCAAGTTCAGCGGGATCTGCGCAAACTGCTGGCTGGCGCCGCCCTGCAGGAACAGCACCTTGTAGTTGGAGGGGATGCTCAGCAGATCACGCAAGTCCTGCTCGGCCTTGGTGGCAATGGACACGAACTCATCGCTGCGATGGCTCATTTCCATGACGGACAGGCCCTTGCCATGCCAGTCGAGAAGTTCACCTTGGGCACGCTTCAGGACCGCTTCAGGAAGCGCCGCCGGGCCGGCACAGAAGTTATAGGCTCTCTTGCTCACATCCAATCTCGCTCTGATCTGGTGGTCACATCAATCTTGTGTTCTGCACATAGGGCCCAATGTGGGAGCGAGCTTGCTCGCGATTGCAGTGTGTCAGTCAATATCAATGCTGCTGATCCACCGAAATCGCGAGCAAGCTCGCTCCTACAAAGAGCGGAATGCGCAGTGTCGCAAATTTTCAAACGGGACAAACAACAAGGGGGCGAATCTTCATCCGCCCCCTGCATGTCCGCTTAGTCCTGCGGTTCTTCTTCGTCTGCGGCAGCGTCGAGCGGTTGGTCGCCGGTCATGTCGTCAACGTCGGTAGCAAGAGTGCCGTCGAACGCCACGCCCTCCTCGCCTTCCAGCTCCTCGCCTTCGACTTCCGATGGCTCCTGCACCCGCTCAAGCCCGACCAGCGTTTCGTCGCTGGCCAGCTTGATCAGCGTCACACCCTGGGTGTTACGACCCAGGCTCGACACTTCGGCCACCCGCGTGCGCACCAAGGTGCCCTGGTCGGAGATCAACATGATCTCCTCGCCATCGAGCACCTGGACAGCGCCGACCAGACGACCGTTACGGTCGTTGCTGACCATGGCGATCACGCCCTGGCCGCCACGCTTGTACTCAGGGAATTCGCTGATGGCCGTGCGCTTGCCATAACCACGCGCCGAAGCGGTGAGGATCTGGCTGCCTTCTTCGGGGATCAGCATGGAAATTAGCTTCTGGCCTTCCGGCAGGCGCATGCCGCGCACACCGCGGGCGGTACGGCCCATGGCGCGAACGTCGGATTCCTTGAAACGAGTAACCTTGCCGCCGTCGGAGAACAGCATGACCTCACGCTCACCGTCGGTGATGGCAGCGGAAATCAGCACGTCACCTTCGTCCAGCTCCAGGGCGATCAGGCCGACACTGCGCTGACGACTGAAGGATTCCAGCGGAGTCTTCTTCACGGTGCCCTTGGCGGTGGCCATGAAGATGTAGTGACCTTCGGTGTATTCCTCCACTGGCAGCATGGTAGTGATGTACTCATCACTATCGAGCGGCAGCAGGTTGACCAGCGGACGACCACGGGCGGCACGAGACGCTTCGGGGATTTCGTAGGTCTTGAGCCAGTACACCTTGCCCTTGCTGGAGAACAGCAACAGCGTGGTGTGGCTGTTGGCAACCAGCAGGTGAGCGATGTAATCCTCGTCCTTGACGCCTGTGGCCGACTTGCCTTTGCCGCCGCGACGCTGGGCCTGGTAGGCGGCCAACGGCTGGGTCTTGGCGTAGCCGCCGTGGGAAATGGTCACCACGCGCTCTTCTTCCGGGATCATGTCACCCAGGGTCAGGTCCAGGCGCGCATCGAGAATCTCGGTGCGGCGCACGTCGCCGTATTCGGCGCGGATCACTTCCAGTTCTTCGCGGATCACTTCCATCAGGCGCGTGGCGCTGTTGAGGATGCGGATCAGCTCGCCGATCTGGTTGAGGATTTCCTGGTATTCAGCCAGCAGCTTCTCGTGTTCCAGGCCAGTCAGGCGGTGCAGACGCAGTTCCAGGATGGCTTGCGCCTGTTCCGGGGACAGGAAGTACTTGCCGTCGCGCAGGCCGTATTGCGGGTCGAGGTTTTCCGGACGGCACGAGTCGGCGCCGGCACGCTCGACCATCGCAACTACCGCGGTGGATTCCCAAGGCGTGCTGATCAGCGCTTCCTTGGCTTCCGACGGCGTTGGCGAGGCCTTGATCAGGGCGATGACCGGGTCGATGTTCGACAGGGCAACGGCCTGGCCTTCGAGGATATGACCGCGCTCGCGGGCCTTGCGCAGTTCGAACACGGTGCGGCGGGTGACCACTTCGCGACGGTGACGCACGAAGGCTTCCAGCAGGTCCTTGAGATTCAGGATCCGCGGACGGCCGTCGATCAGCGCCACGATGTTGATGCCGAACACCGCTTGCAGCTGGGTCTGGGCGTAGAGGTTGTTGAGGATCACCTCGGGCACTTCGCCGCGACGCAGTTCGATCACGACGCGCATGCCGTCCTTGTCGGACTCGTCCCGCAGCTCGGTGATGCCTTCAAGCTTCTTCTCTTTCACCAACTCGGCGATCTTCTCGATCAGACGGGCCTTGTTCAGCTGGTACGGGAGTTCGGTGATGACGATCTGCTGGCGACCACCGACCTTGTCGATGTCTTCGATGGTCGAGCGGGCGCGCATGTAAATGCGGCCGCGACCGGTGCGGTAGGCTTCGATGATGCCGGCGCGACCGTTGATGATCGCAGCGGTCGGGAAGTCAGGACCAGGGATGTACTGCATCAGCTCATCGACCGTCAACTCGGGATTGTCGATGAGGGCCAGGCAACCGTCGATGACTTCACCGAGGTTGTGCGGCGGGATGTTGGTCGCCATGCCCACGGCGATACCGCTGGAGCCGTTGACCAGCAGGTTCGGGATACGGGTCGGCATGACCGCCGGGATCATTTCGGTGCCGTCGTAGTTCGGCACCCAGTCCACGGTTTCCTTATGCAGGTCGGCCAGCAGTTCGTGGGCCAGCTTGGTCATGCGCACTTCGGTGTATCGCATGGCCGCGGCGTTGTCGCCGTCCACGGAACCGAAGTTGCCCTGGCCGTCTACCAGCAAGTAGCGCAGGGAGAATGGCTGGGCCATCCGGACGATGGTGTCGTACACAGCGGTGTCACCGTGGGGGTGATACTTACCGATCACGTCACCGACGACACGGGCTGATTTCTTGTACGGCTTGTTGAAGTCGTTGCCCAGCTCGCTCATCGCGAACAGCACGCGCCGGTGCACGGGCTTCAAGCCATCGCGCGCATCCGGCAGCGCCCGCCCGACAATTACGCTCATTGCGTAGTCGAGGTAGGACTGTTTCAGCTCGTCTTCGATATTGACCGGGAGGATTTCTTTGGCCAGTTCGCCCATGAGAAGCCTGATTCCTTTTTCTGGTGAAACCTCGTCACATCCAGATGGGACGAACGAAGCTCGCCGCTGCAGAACAAGTGCCATGCAGCGACTTACGACAAATCAACGAGTTATGCCATGGATCTGCGCAGTAAAGGCCACCTCGTGAGGCAGCCCTGGAAACCGCCGGATGTTATCACAAGAGCCGCCACGCACCTATCCCCCTGATGCGCATGGAGCATAGTTAGTTGACCGGTGACAGGCTGATATGGGACGAGAGGGGCTTAGAGGCTTGCCGAAAGCAGATTTGAGGTTCAATTCAGGCTCATTTGCTGACTTTCAGGGCCTCATCGCGAGCGGGCTCGCTCCCACAGGGGATCTGTGTATGCCGAAGATTCCGGCCACAACACCGATCCAATGTGGGAGCGAGCCCGCTCGCGATAGCGGCAGACCCGCCACTCAAAGCCTTCAGTGCAACCGCTTGCGACACATCAACTGCGCCATCTTCGCCGTATCCGGGCGCTCGACGATGCCTTTCTCGGTGACAATGGCGTCGATCAGGTCCGCCGGGGTAACGTCGAACACCGGGTTGAAGGCATCCACCTCCGCCCCGACCCGCTTGCCGCCAACCTCCAGCAGTTCGCGCCCGTCGCGCTCTTCAATTGGAATGTCTTCGCCGCTGGCCAGGTTCATGTCGATGGTCGAACTCGGCGCCACCACCATGAAGCGCACGCCATGGTGCATGGCGCAGACCGCCAGTTGATAGGTGCCGATCTTGTTCGCGACGTCGCCATTGGCCGTGATGCGGTCGGCGCCGACGATGACCCAGGTCACGCCCTTGGTCTTCATGATGTGGGCGGCGGCGGAATCGGCATTGAGGGTCACCGGGATGCCTTCATTGGCCAACTCCCACGCGGTGAGACGCGAGCCTTGCAGCCACGGACGGGTTTCGTCGGCGTAGACGCGCTCGACCATGCCCTCGATAAACGCCCCCCGGATCACGCCAAGGGCCGTGCCAAAGCCGCCGGTGGCCAGGGCGCCGGTATTGCAATGGGTCAGGATGGCCTGGGCGTTGCCCTGATGCTTGCGGATCAGGTCGACACCCAACTGAGCCATGGTCAGGTTGGCTTCGCGGTCGCTTTCATGGATTGCGATGGCTTCGGCCTCAAGGGCCGCCAGCGGTTCGGCGTGCTCTTTCAAGCGCCCCAGCCGGTCGCGCATCCGGTCAAGCGCCCAAAACAGGTTCACCGCCGTCGGCCGCGAGTCGGCCAGCAGGGCAAAATCAGCTTCCAGCGCCGCCTGCCAGTCCCCGCCCTCGGCCACCCGCGCCCGCGCTGCCAACACCACGCCATAGGCCGCACTGATGCCGATGGCTGGCGCGCCCCGCACCACCATCGAGCGAATGGCCTCGGCCACGCCGGCCGCCGAGGTATAGGCGATCCAGGTTTCCTCGAACGGCAAAATACGCTGATCCAACAGATAGAGGGCGCCATCACGCCAATCGATGGCCTTCACCTTCTCCGCAGCCAACAGTCGATCGCGCATCCCACACCCCGCACTCATGAACAAAAGCCGCCGATTATAGCGATCCCTCCGCGAAGACGCTCGGGTATACTTCGCCATCCTTTATACGCCATGGAACCGTTCCACGATGCCCAAGCCTGCCGTTGCGCTCGACTTATTACTGCTGCCGACCTGGTTGGTGCCTGTCGAACCCGCCGGTGTCGTGCTCAAGGATCATGGCCTGGGCATCCGCGACGGCTGCATCGTGTTCATCGGTCCACGGGCAGAAGCCCTCAAGTGTGACGCAGCCCAGGTCCGCGAACTGCCGGGCATGCTCCTGAGCCCCGGATTGATCAACGCCCACGGCCATGCGGCGATGACCCTGTTCCGCGGCCTGGCCGACGACCTGCCCTTGATGACCTGGCTTGAACAACACATCTGGCCGGCCGAGGGCAAATGGGTCGACGAAGATTTTGTTCGCGACGGCACTGACCTGGCGATCGCCGAGCAGCTCAAGGGCGGCATCACGTGTTTCTCGGACATGTATTTCTACCCCAAGGTTGCCAGCGAGCGTGTGCATAACAGCGGTATCCGCGCACAAATCGCCATTCCGATCCTCGATTTTCCGATCCCCGGTGCCGCCAGCGCCGACGATGCCATTCGTCAGGGCATCGAATTGTTTGGCGACCTCAAGCATCATCCACGAATCAAAGTGGCATTCGGCCCCCATGCGCCCTACACCGTCGGCGACGAGAACCTGGAAAAAATCCGGGTGATCGCCGAAGAACTGGACGCGGCCATTCATATGCATGTTCACGAAACCGCCTTCGAAGTACAGCAGGCTGTGGATAACACCGGTGAGCGACCCATGGCCCGGCTGGGGCGCCTGGGCCTGCTGGGGCCACGCTTTCAGGCGGTGCACATGACTCAGGTCAGCGATGAAGACCAGGCGTTGCTGGTAGAAAGCAACTGTAGCGTGATCCACTGCCCGGAATCGAACATGAAGCTGGCCAGCGGGTTCTGCCCGGTGGAGCGCTTGTGGCAGGCCGGGGTCAATGTCGCGGTCGGCACTGACGGGGCGGCGAGCAACAACGATCTGGACCTGTTGGGCGAGACGCGTACCGCCGCATTGCTGGCCAAGGCCGTCGCCGGTTCGGCCACGGCCCTGGACGCCCACCGGGCGTTGCGCATGGCCACGCTCAATGGCGCCCGGGCACTGGGCATCGAAGCGACGGTCGGCTCGCTGGAAGTCGGCAAGGCCGCCGACCTGGTGGCCTTTGACTTGTCGGGACTGGCCCAGCAGCCGGTCTATGACCCGGTGTCGCAACTGATCTACGCCACCGGTCGCGACTGCGTGAAACATCTGTGGGTGGCCGGCAAGCCCTTGCTTGAGGACGGCCGCCTGACCCGCCTGGACGAATCGCAGCTCAGTGCCACGGCACAGGCATGGGGTCGTCGCATCAGCGGCCACAACGAATAACCAGGTCCCTTGAGCCACGGCTCGGGCCCTACGATTTTTCAAGTTTTTCGAGGATCTGCACATGAGCAACGTCGACCACGCTGAAATCGCCAAATTCGAAGCCCTGGCCCATCGCTGGTGGGACCGTGAAAGCGAATTCAAACCGCTGCACGATATCAACCCGCTGCGGGTCAACTGGATTGACGAGCGAGTCAGCCTGGCTGGCAAGAAGGTGCTCGATGTCGGCTGCGGCGGCGGCATCCTCAGCGAAGCCATGGCCCAGCGCGGAGCGACGGTGATGGGCATCGACATGGGCGAAGCACCGCTGGCGGTTGCGCAACTGCATCAACTGGAATCCGGCGTCAGCGTGGAATACCGGCAGACCACCGCCGAAGCCCTGGCCGAGGAAATGCCCGAGCAGTTCGATGTGGTCACTTGCCTGGAAATGCTTGAACACGTACCGGATCCATCATCGGTCATCCGCGCGTGCTTTCGCATGGTCAAGCCCGGTGGACAGGTGTTCTTCTCCACCATCAACCGCAATCCGAAGGCCTACCTGTTCGCCATCATCGGCGCCGAATACATTATGAAGCTGTTGCCACGTGGCACTCACGACTTCAAGAAATTCATCCGGCCTTCGGAGCTGGGGGCCTGGAGCCGCATGGCCGGGCTGACCGTCAAGGACATCATCGGCCTGACGTACAACCCGCTGACCAAGCACTACAAGCTGGCCGCCGACGTTGATGTCAACTACATGATCCAGACCTTGCGCGAGGAGTAAGTCGATGCGTCTCAAAGCGGTTCTCTTCGACATGGACGGCACGCTGCTCGACACCGCGCCGGACTTCATCGCCATCTGCCAGGCCATGCGTGCCGACCGTGGCCTGCCACCGATGAACACGCAGCATATTCGCGACGAGATTTCCGGGGGCGCCCGGGCGATGGTCGCGGTGACCTTCTCCATGGACCCGGAGTCGCCGGGTTTCGAGGAACTGCGCCAGGAATTCCTCGACCGCTACCTCAAGGGCTGCGCGGTGCACAGCCACCTGTTTGACGGCATGGCCCAGGTGCTGGCCGACATTGAGGCCGCCAACCTGATCTGGGGGGTGGTCACCAACAAACCGGTGCGCTTTGCCGAGCCGATCATGCAGCAGCTAGGCCTGGCCGAACGCTCGAAAGTGCTGATCTGCCCCGACCATGTAAAGAACAGCAAGCCGGACCCCGAACCGCTGACCCTGGCGTGCAAGATGCTCGACCTGGATCCGGCCAGCGTATTGTTCGTAGGCGACGACCTGCGGGACATCGAGTCTGGCCGCAGCGCCGGCACCAGGACCTGCGCGGTGACCTACGGCTACATTCACCCGGACGACAACCCGAACCATTGGGGCGCAGATGTGGTGATCGATCACCCCTCGGCGCTGCGTGAAGTGCTGGATAACGCGCTGTGCAGTTGCTGAGCTGACCGCTCTTGTGGCGAGGGAGCTTGCTCCCGCTGGACCGCGAAGCGGTCCCTGAGTCAGCTGGCGACGGCTTCGCCGCCGAGCGGGAGCAAGCTCCCTCGCCACAAAAGCTCACTCGCCATGACAGTTCTGTGCCACAGGAACCGTGCTGCTTTAATTGTTGAGGTTTTTTTATGTTTGAGTATTCCGCCCGCCCCGACCTGCTCAATGGCCGGGTCATCCTGGTCACCGGCGCTGGTCGCGGCATCGGCGCCGCAGCCGCCAAGGCCTATGCCGCCCACGGCGCTACTGTATTGCTGCTGGGCAAGACCGAAGCCAACCTGACCCAGGTCTACGATGAAATCGAAGCGGCCGGGCATCCACAGCCGGTGGTAATCCCGTTCAACCTCGAAACCGCCCTGCCCCATCAGTACGATGAACTGGCGGCGATGATTGAAACCGAATTCGGCCATCTGGACGGCCTGCTGCACAACGCCTCGATCATCGGCCCGCGTACGCCGCTGGAGCAGTTGTCCGGCGAGAACTTCATGCGGGTGATGCAGGTGAACGTCAACGCCATGTTCATGCTCACCAGCACCTTGCTGCCGCTGCTCAAGCTGTCCAAGGACGCGTCCGTGGTGTTCACCTCCAGCAGCGTCGGGCGTAAGGGACGGGCTTACTGGGGGGCTTATGGCGTCTCCAAGTTTGCCACCGAGGGGCTGATGCAAACCCTGGCCGACGAAGTCGAGACCGTCGCACCCATGCGCGCCAACAGCATCAACCCCGGCGCCACCCGCACCAGCATGCGCGCCCAGGCCTACCCAGGGGAAAACCCGCTCAACAATCCTACGCCTGAAGAAATCATGCCGGTCTACCTGTACCTCATGGGGCCGGATAGCACAGGCGTCAACGGTCAGGCGTTCAACGCCCAATAATTGTTCACCTTCGCGTCGCGTCGGTTTACCGTCGCGACCTCCCTGCGCCCGATACGTAGCCAGGCGAACCGCCAAGTCCATGTCACCCCATGCCGACGAGGCGCTCGCCGCTTGAAGTCAATTTATTGATTTAAAAGCGGTTTTTATTCTACTGAACCGAATGGCACGACTTTCGCTCTAAAGATCCTCAAACACGCCATGTTCGGCGGGTAATGGATGTTGAGATGAGACTTATGCCTGCCAGGTAAAGCGGACTAAACTCAAATCAGATGTCCTACGGGACTGAAGGACCAGTACGACGCGCCGCCCAAAGCCGCCTCACCCAACCTGTCAGGACAGATTTGCTTAGGGGCTCACGCCATATGAAAACGCCAACCCAGATCAACGCGATTGATTTCGACAGCGCCAAACTGCAGCGCCTGGGCTTTGGCCAGCCGTCACCGCTGGTGGCACGCTCTGTCAATCTTTCGCAGTTGCGTCAGCAGCTGAGCCAGCAATTGCAGACCAGCCTGGAGCCGCAACGGATCCTGGGGCTGTTTTTTCGTGAGGTTCAGCGGCTGGTGCCGCTGGACGCGCTGATCTACCGCCACAGCCCCAGCGATCTGCGCCTGGAGCTGGGGCAACGCGGGCATCACACCCTCACCTACAACCTCAGCCATGAAAGCGAGTACTTGGGCGAGCTGGTGTTTCGCCGCAACCAACGCTTCACCGAGACCGAACAAGCCGATCTTGAGTCTGTGTTGTCGACGCTGCTGTTTCCGTTGCGCAATGCTCTGCTCTACCGCGCCGCGACCCAAAGTGCCCTGCGTGACCCACTGACCGGCACCGGCAACCGCATCGCCATGGACCAGACGCTGATCCGTGAAATTGATATGGCCAAGCGTCATTTGCAACCGCTGTCACTGTTGATGCTGGACATCGATCATTTCAAGCGCGTCAACGACAGTCATGGGCACGGTATCGGCGATGAGGTGTTGAAGGGCGTAGCCGAGGCCATCAAGAATCAGCTGCGCAATGTGGACATGGTGTTCAGGTTCGGCGGCGAAGAATTCCTGATTCTGCTCTCGAACACCAGCCGGGACGCCGCGGCCTTGGTCGGAGAACGACTGCGTCATGCCGCCCAGGCGCAGGATTATTTTGCCGCCGGTACGCGGATCGAACTGACGGTGAGCCTGGGTTGCGCGACGCTGCTGCCGGGTGAGTCAGTCGAAAGCCTGCTGCGCAGGGCCGACAACGCGTTGTACGTGGCCAAGCGCGAGGGCCGCAACCGGCTGGCGATGGCGGGTTGAAAACCAGCAATGACAGATTCTGTGAACACCGTCGAAAAATGTGGGAGCGAGCCTGCTCGCGATGGCGATCAGGCAATCAACCTCCCCGTTGACTGTCCTGACCCCTTCGCGAGCACGCTCGCTCCCACCTGGGTTGGCTATCGGGTATCAGCTCCCGGCCAACGCCAGGCGCTCACGGGGCGATGAGGTTTTCCCCACCGATTCCGCTTGCTCCAGTTGCATGCAGCGCTCCAGGAAGAGGTACATGTAGTCGTAGCTCTTGCAGACAGCCTGGCGCAGTTCGATCTGCAAGGCCTTGCTCGGGTTCATGCCCGCCAGGGTGCAGATGATTTCCAGGGCTTCCCAGGGATGAGCATCATCGTACTGGGCGTGCATCTTCAGCCACTTCATGGCTCGTTTGCGGTCTTCCTCGGCGAAAGCCGCCGCGTAGATACCACTGGAACACACCAGTGCCGACCACTCCCCGGTTGCCCCCTCGATGGCATAGTTGGTCGCGGCGATGGCCACGATCAGCGAGTCCGAAGAACTCGTATGCCAGCACCAGTGGCTCAGCGCATGGAGTTCGGGTGGCACTTGCTGCGCCTGCAGATCTTCCAGGGTCACGCCATGGGCGGCGCTCCAGTTGACCCAGTAATCGGCATGGTTGAGTTCGACACGAATGTTGCGCATCAGCCAGCGACGCGCCATGTCCTCGCCGGGATGGCGGGCAAAGCGCGTCTTGGTGAGGTTCTGTGCCATGTATAAGGCGAACTGTTCAACGACCGGCCAACCACCAATAAGGTAGTGGCGCATGGTCTTGGCACTGAGCTTGTTATCGCGCATGCGTTGATACAGCTCGTGTTCGACAACCCGGCGCTTGCTCTCGCTGCAATCGGTAATGAGCTGTTGTGCCCATTTCGGATAGCTTGTGGCGTCCATGAGCGGGCCTGTTCGGTTGAATGTGTCGATCACTGTCGGGCTCCTTTTGATTGTGATTTTTTCCGGATCAACAAGAGGTTCAGCGGAACGTGCCGGGGGCCTTGAATAACAGCGGCTGCGGCCGGGCCGGCCTGCATTGCAACGTATCACAGGTAAACAACTGCGGGCGTTCAATCACATACCCTTGAGCGTAGTCCACCCCAATCTCCAGCAACGCCTGCTCGATCTGGGTAGTTTCAACAAACTCGGCAATCGTGCGCTTACCCATGACGTGGCCGATGTGATTGATCACCTCGACCATTGCACGGTTAATCGGGTCGTCCAGCATATCCTTTACGAAACTCCCGTCGATCTTCAGGAAGTCTACAGGTAAATGTTTCAGGTAAGCGAATGAAGACATTCCGGCACAAAAGTCATCGAGCGAAAAGTAACAACCCAAGCTCTTGAGTTCATTGATAAAGCGGATGGCGCTGCCCAAATTCGAAATAGCACTGGTCTCGGTTATTTCAAAACAAATCATTTCTGGTGGAATCGAGTAGGCCGCGAACTGTTTACGCAGGAAATCAAGGAATGCCTGATCTCCGATAGTTGTGCCTGACAGATTAATCGCACACATGGCCATCGGTCCCTGTCGCGAATCGTTCAGGCACTGGCGGATGATCTTGAAGACGTTTTCCACCACCCAGCGATCCAGGGAAGTCATCAAGCCATAGCGTTCTGCCGCGGGAATGAAACTGTCCGGCAGAATCATCCTTCCGGCCTCATCATGCAGGCGCAACAGGATCTCGATATGCCCACCGCCATGGTCGCCCGGACCCAGCGCGGCGATTTCCTGGGCATAAAGACAGAAGCGATTCTCCTCCAGGGCCATGTGCAAGCGCTGGACCCAAGCCATCTCGCCAAAGCGCAGGGACAGCTCCGAGTCGTCGGCGTGATAGACCTGGACGCGGTTGCGGCCCTTTTCCTTGGCCATGTAACAGGCCATATCGGCGGCACGCAGGGACGCCTCCAGCGTCGTCGGGCTTTGAGCGATATGCACCAGACCGATGCTCACGGTGGTCACGAATGGCCGGCCCTTCCAGACAAAATGCAGGTTCTGTACGGTCTGGCGCAGCCCTTCGGCGATCTTTTCCGCGGCCTCCGGCGAGCAGTTCTCCAGCAAGATACCGAACTCATCGCCCCCCAGTCGGGCCAGGGTGTCGTTTTCCCGCAGCCCCGATTGCAGCAGTGCGCATATATGCCGCAACAGTTCGTCACCCGCCGCATGGCCACAGGTGTCATTGACCAGCTTGAATTGGTCCAGGTCGAGGAACATCAATGCATGGCGCCCCACCTGGCGCGTCAGATTGTGCAGGGCTTGCTCAAGGCGATATTCAAATTCCCGGCGATTGGCCAGGCCGGTCAGCGCATCATGGGTGGCTTGCCACGACAGGTTGGCGATGTATTGGCGTTCCTGGGTCATGTCGTGCAACACCAGCACCGCTCCGCTGACCTTGCCGGCATGGCGGATCGGCGCGCCTACGAGCGTGACGGACACAGTGCTGCCATCCAGGCGCTGGATCAGTTTGGAATGCTCGCTGCCGCCACCGAGCCGGCCGCTGAGAATATGCTCGATCAGGGTCAGGCCTTCACTCTGGGCGTTGTCATCGAGCAAATTGAACAGGGCGGCCAGAGGCAGTCCCGTGGCGTGCTCGGCCTTCCAGTGAGTCATCGCTTCGGCGGCGGGATTCATGTAGGCAATTGCCCCTTCCACATCGGTGGTGATCACGCCATCGCCAATGGACTGCAAGGTGATCTGCGCCCGCTCCTTTTCCAGTTGCAGGGCATTGGCGAAGACCTGCCGCTGGGCCAGCAGTTTATGCGTGCGCAACAGCGCCAGCACGATCAACCCCAGTGCGGTGGCGAAGTTGGTCACCAGCAACAGGCGCAGGATGAAGCGCGACCCCTCCCCCAGCGCATCGCTGAAAGCTTTGGCTGCCGGGGTGACGGAATCGTTGATGGCAAAGATTTTCGCCTTCCAGCCGCGAATATCTGCCTCAGAAGCCTGACCTGCGGTAATCCGGCTGTGCATCTGGCGGGCGACGTCATCCAGTTCAATCAGGTAGCCGTCGCCCACCGTCCAGAGATCGATAGCCTCTTCCAGGTAACTGAAATGTCGAAAATTCAGGTAGAGCCAGATCAGACTGGACACGTCGTCCGGGTGGTTGCCGCCCTTGAGGATTCCGGCCCGTGCCGCCTCCAGATCCGGCGGCTGACGGTCCAGGGCCACCCGCAGCTCATGCCCGCCCTCAGGTACGGCGATGGCCCGCTGGTACTTTTGAAAGATTGTTTCGTCACGACTGTCGGCATAAAGATTGAGGTAGTAAATGGCGTCTTTCTGACCCTTGGACCAAAGGCTTTCTCCCGCCACGTAGCCGCGCACCGCAGACAACACGTAAAGACTGACCCCCCCAACAATGCCTGAAACAGGACGACGGCGATAAAAGGCCAGACGATGCCCAACAACCGGGGGGTTCCGAGAGTCCGCGCTTGAGTCATGAGATCCCTTGCATAGGCGTAGGCGATCAGCATTCAGACCGCTCATTCCCGCAAGACTAGGAGGCGTAGCAGCTCCCCGCAAGAGGCCGGACACTATTTGACACCCCATGCCCCTGGATGCCTGAGACAACAGCGGTGATAAAGCCCTGGTAATTGCCAAACGCCGTTACAACTTTCCTGCACCCCATACATATCTACCACCCCGGGTTTGCCTGGACTGTTTTGATACGGAACTTCTCTAGACCTTGCACTTTATCGAGGCGCATAGAGAAACGTTCGTTAATCACCAGGAAACCTCCATATGCAATCTACCGCCGCCCCCGGCCTTTCAACGAGTCTGAGCCCGACACCCTCTTATGCCGAGAAACATCAGGGTTTGCTGGGCGATTACGAGGCCATGCTATCGCTCGTTCGAAACCATCAGATACCGCTGCAGACGTTGGCCGACAGCCTGATCAAGCCCAGGCTTTGTTCACCCATGGCGTTGGAAAATGAAACCGGACAACGAGCACTGCACACGCTCATCCAGGATAAAAACTATCAGGCGTTGTGCAAAACGCTGAGCGCCCCTCATTACCACTTGATCGTCACTTTAAAAAACGGCAAAGCCCTCTACGAGACACTGTCAAGGAACAGAGAAACCAGCATTCAGATTCCACTGAACAACGACCCCTCTTGGAACGGGCTGCCTGCAAAGATTGAAAAAACTGCTCGACTATTGGGCGGGCAAATTCGTTTCGACGGCCAAGTAACATTTGCACGAATGACCTGGTTTTACGGTATTACCCCATGCAATCGGCAAAACACCGAGCAACGCAACGCCGCGATGAATGCGCTGGAAGAGAAACGCGCTCACCACACGCTGGGACTTGGACATGGAATAAACATCGACGCCCTGAGCCCCCACACTGAGAACCTGATCACTGACACAGTGCGTCAATTCCTGCCTACGCCGCACACCCCATTGCTGGCCTACCTCGGCGCTTCGGATATCGACACATTGACGACGACGCAAATCCGGGCGAAGCCTTCGGCGTATCTGGAGGCTATTCTGCAATCGACGAACGCCCGGCAGCTGGCAACCAGGTTATTGCAAGTGCTGGGCTGGTTTGGCGGCAGACCCGGTGAGGACACGGCTGCAGGGATATGCACCAAGCTGCTCGCCCACGCCATTCGTCTTTGGCTTGAAAACGGGCAAAACGAGAGCCCGGACAGTATCGCCGGTTACCCGTGGCAACGTTCGTCCAACTGGGGGAAAAGCTATGGGCAGATTCGGGCCGAGTTCGAGGCGCATCTGCTGTCTTCAAAACGCGCCGCGTCAGTGAACGAATCCATTCTGCTCGCGCGTCTTTATCAACCCTTGTTCCCGCCGCACTTCCAGATTCACGATATACCGTCGCAACTGCCTTACCGAAGCTCTACCGTTTGGGTAAATTTTGCTCATGGTGTGTATCTGGCTGACGCGATCGACCCGACATTGCTGCAAAGACTGAGTTTCCAGCAACTGGTCGACTTCCCTGGCCAATACGCCAGTGAAGCCACGGCTGATGACCTGAAACTGGTCACCCTGACCAGATTGAAACCCATGCTGGAATGGGCCGTGACAAACGGCCTGGTTGCCCATAAGGCCGACGGGCACTACACCCTGCAGGACATACAGACTGCTGCAGAAAAGCTCGACTTCACCATCGATAGCTTGACCCGGGCGGTCAACTGGCTGGATAGCCGCCCCCCGAGAGGCTGAACATCGCCCGGCTTAAAATGGCGAAGCTCTTCGCAGACGGCCGGTTCGTGACGGATGGCAGGAAGCTGGTGAAGGAGGCCAGCACTTATGCCGCCCCCGTGACTCGGCTCAGCGGCCCCATCGCAAGACTCGCCCCCCAAACCTACACATTCACGGATGTGTATGCAGCCGGCCAACTCACTGAGCATAAATGGTTCGTCACCCGGCCCGATGGAAAAGTCATCACCGATGTCTGGTTCAAGATCGACCACGATACGACCCTACAGACTAACTTTGCCGCGCCCGGCTTTAGCGCTATTGCCCAGCAGGACAGGAAGCTCCCCGATATCGAGCAAACGTTCAAAACCCATTTCGACATCTACCTCAGCTTCATCAGAAGTTCCTATCGCACGTTGATCACCCACCTGCTCGCATCCCTACCCCTGGCTGATCGCCAAGCCCTGGAGTACGGCGTGACAAAGGTCTACACCCTCAGAAAAGAAACCACGGGCATTGAAGCAAACAATGAATCCGAAGATAAGACGCTGCCCCTGCGCGCGCGTAATGGCTTCATCCTGGAAACGACGAGCCAGCGCAAAACCTCGTACTACGAACTGCTCCCGCGGGCTGGGGTGATCCGCCCACGACCGGATATTCAGCCACACCATATTGGCGCAGAGCGCAAAATCGAAAAGTGGAGAATCAGCCGCGGCTCGGCAGTGAGTGTGGATGTTCTTCGCCATAAAACCCTTCCGTTCGATTGGGATGCCCACGTAAAAGGCACCCTCCCCGGCGCTCACAAAGAATGCCAAGCCATCCTGGACCCACTTGGCGGCACGTTCGGCGAATCGAACAATAGCGACGCCAACCACACTCTACCGCGGACATTGGAGTCGAAAGTCACCCTGGACCTGGCCGGGTACATTTGCGAGAAGCTGCTTTTCGTTGACGAAAAACAGCTCTACGACAGTTGTTATGGCGAAACCGAATTCGACCGTCAAAAGGCCAGGCGTGAAAAAAACCTGGAAATCCTCAAAATGTTTGTGCCCTTCTGGGGCAGTATCGAAGACTTGGCTTCGGGGGACCGTGATCGCCTGGTGAGTGGAGCCTTTGGCCTGTTCACAGATTTTGTTGCATTCGCCCGACCCATGGGCAAGTTTGCGTCAGGCTCGCTGAAGTTGGTCAGCGCCGCGGGCAAGTTGAGCATTGGCAAAGCACTGCCTGCCTTTGCAACGCTGACAGGTAGTTTGCTCAACGCCACCCTGAACCCGCTCGACGGCATTGCGTCCTTGCTACGGGCAGGCAGCCAGAGCGTGTACAGGTTCAGTAAAAAGGGCTATCTGAGTCTCAAGACGTTGTCCGGGCGCGCCGGCCAATACGATTTCGTCCAAGGCATGGCCCAAGCCACGGACCCGGGCCGCTGGCGTCCACTGACAATGAATGACCAGTTGAGCACTGTGCGCGGAGTTGACGATGTTCCTGTGCGCAACACCACAGCCACAGGCAGCGCCGATTACCGTTTGATTGACCCTTTATCGTCCAGGCCTTACGGCCCTGGGCTGGGTGCTGACGTGTCACCGGGCCGCTCCCACTTCAACACACGGGCGCAAACCGACACCGAGACCCTCGTTGAGTTACCGGAAAATGCCCGGGTACTAGAAGAACTTGAAGCCGATGGCAGCCGCCTCTTCTATGTCGATGGCGTGCCCTATCGTTTGAAGGCCGGAACCCTGCGTCGCATCAGCCACCCGGATGACAATCCACCCTTCAGGAAACTGGCGTGCCGTGTTCGTCGTGCGCCGGATGAGGTGTGCAAAACCAGGTATGTAGTGCAAGACAAACCTGCCGAGCGCCCACCCGCCGGAGAATTCAGCACTGAGTTAAGCTGGGCGCCCTGGTTTGGTGACGCAACGTTCTATCCCTCCACGCCCAAGCATCCCAACGATCGCGCCCTGCTCGCCTTCGAAGGGAAAATCTATGAGCTCAAGGACGGCAAGCTCAACACCTACAAAGGCAAACCGCAATGGATCGGTCTCTCCAGCAGAGTCCCCATCCCCAGAGAAACCATTACGGCGACCCTGGAATTTCAAACCGGTCTGTACGGTGGCATCAAAGTAACCGGTTCGGCAGAAAAAATTGACGATATCCATCAAACCGGCGCGCTCATCATTCCCTCGATCGATGAGCAGTTCACGTACATATTCACCCGCTTGAACATGGATGATTATTACATGACCAGATTGCTCTCCACTGAGAGTGTCGAGTCTGCTCTGAGCCTGAAAAGGCTTGGCCCAAGCGACCTGACGCCCGGCTCTTTGGGAGAAGAGCTGCAACGGGTTTATATCGGTTCGTTGAACGCCAACAACGCCGCGCGAATCTACGGCAGAGACCAGGTCGAACGGGCACTGGACAAGATCGATGAAATTTCGATACCCATTGGCGCACCGAGCCATCCACCCTCCAATATGAAGTGGCTGAAAGTCAGTACCTACCCCGCCGAGGCGGTGTTATTCGATCGTCGCACCAGGATGATTGTCTCTGATTTGCCTAACGGAGCAGCCGTGTGGCAACCCACCACACAAGCGCCCGAAGCCATACAAAAATCAACCGCAAGCATCTTCAACGCGCTTTTTACATCGCCGTCCATTGCCGGCCCGTCTCAATCCACCACCCGAGCGGTGACCATCAATGACGCCATGCGAGAACTGCAAAAAACCCTTCCGACCAAAAATCAAAAGAACATAGCTTTTGCCCACGTCATCACGGCATCCGGAAACAACGAAATATATGTCAGTGTTTCCGGAATCGAGGACTACACCCAGCACCTGCCGCTGTTCAAATCCCACAGTGGCTATACGCAAGTCAACGTCAAAGAGGCCACTTACTTCAATGTTGATGGCATCAGGAACGCGATTGACCCTGCCTCCCTCACTCTGAGCGCCGATGGAAAATTGCTCGCTATCCCTCATCTGATGGATGCTCCGGGCACCTCGGACAGGCTCAGTCGAGTGACTTCTGCGGACAGCGAAAGCAAACTGATTGCCTACATCAGCGAAAAGTATCCAAACCCTGAAGACATCAAGTCGATCACGCTTGCCACCACCCTGCCTCCTTGCGAATCCTGCGCGATTGTCATGAAGGAGTTCGGTCATGAGCGCGGAGCCGCTGCGTTGAACGTTATCTGGGGACAGCGCCGTAAGCGTCCGGCAACTGAAATGAGCTCTTCAACCGAATCCGATTGATCCCTGGCGATCAATGCTGCTGCAGATGCCCGTAGAGCTTGGCGTATAAACCACCGTCCGCAATCAGTTGCTGATGGTCGCCATCCTCGGCGATTTGTCCGCCGTCGAACACCAGCACGCGGTCGGCCTGCTTCACGGCCGACAACCGGTGCGCGATGATCAAGGTGGTCCGGTTGCTCAAGAACCGCGCCAGCGCCTGGTGCAGGTTGTACTCGGTGGCGGCGTCCAGCGCCGACGTCGCCTCGTCGAGGATCACCACCTTGGGCTCGGCCAGTACCATCCGGGCAATGGCCAGGCGCTGGCGCTGCCCGCCGGACAGACGCACGCCGGAACGGCCGACGATGCTGTCCAGACCGTTGGGCAAACTTATGATCGTCTGGTGCAGTTGGGCGATTTCCAGTGCCTGCCAGCAGGCCTCGTCCGTGCGCTCGCGGCCCATGGTCAGGTTGGCCCGTACCGTGTCGTTGAACAGCGCGGGATGCTGCAGGACCACGGCAACATTGTCGCGCACGGTTTCCAGGCCGATTTCCTGCTGAGTCGAACCGCCGAAACGGATAGTCCCGGCGAGCGGCGTGTACAGCCCCAACAGCAACTGGACCAAGGTACTTTTGCCACCCCCGCTGGCCCCGACAATCGCGACTTTCTCACCGGGGGCAATCGACAGGTTCATCTGGTTCAGCACCAGTTCGTCGCCGTAGCCGAAACTCAGCCCCTGAACTTCGATACCCACGGTGGCACGCCCCTGGAACGGGTTAACACTGCCGGTGTATTGCGGTTCGTCGGCACGGGCCAACAACTCGTTGATCCGCGACAATGCGCCCCCGGCGGCATAAAACGCGTACTGCAGATTAAGCAGTTGCTCCACCGGTCCGATCATGAACCACAGGTAGCTGAACACCGCCAGCATCTGGCCGATGGAGAGGTCGGAGAACAGTACGGTGAGCATCGCCGCTGCGCGGAAAATATCGATACCAAACTGAAACAGCAAACCGCTGGCGCGGTTCGAAGCATCGGTTTTCCACTGTGAACTCACTGCGTAATCACGGACCTCCCTGGCCCGTGTCCCCAATCGACCCAGGAAATAACCCTGGCGGTTACCGGCACGCACCTCCTGGATGGCATCCAGGGTTTCGGTCAGGGCCTGGGTGAAGCGCGAGGTGCTGTCATTCTCCAGCTTCTTGAGGTGCTTGACCCGTTTGCCCAACTGGACCGTGGCGTAGATCACCAACGGGTTGAACAACAGGATCAGCAGCGCCAGTTGCCAGTGCATCCACACCAGAATGCCGGCAGTGCCCACCAGTGTCAGCATCGCCACCAGGAAACGACTGAGGGTTTCGCCGACGAATTTGTCCAGGGTGTCCAGGTCGGTGACCAGGTGTGTGGTCACGGTACCGCTGCCCAGGCTTTCGTACTCGCCCAGGGAAATACGTTTGAGCCGTTCGATCAATCGGACGCGAATGCGATAGACGATGTCCTTCGCCAGCCTGGCGAACAATCGCGCCTGCAGCACGTTGAACAGCAAAGCGCCGCATCGCAGGACCAGTGTCACCACCAGCATCAGGCCAATATAACCGGCCGCGCTTTGCGAGCCGCTGGGCAACGCATGGTTCATGACCTTCAACGCCGCGTCGCCCTGGCCCAGCAGCACTTCGTCCACTAAAAGTGGCAGCAGCAGCGGGATCGGTACGCTGCACAGCGTCGCCAGCACGGCCACGCCGTTGGCGATCCACAGGGCTTTCTTGTGTTTAAGGGCCAGACGGCGGATTTCTGCCCAGCTCAAACGGTCGACGCGCTGCCCAGGGGATGCGTCATCCGCCCGGTCAGGCACAGGCCGCGCGCTCCAGCCAGCGGCCCAACAGTGGAGACAACTGGCTCAGGGGCTGGTAGCCGTTGGTAAGCAAAGCCAATTGACCGTCACGCTCGGCCAGCAGCGTAGGAAAACCCGCGATGCCAAGATCCTGCACCCAGGTGAAATCCGCGGCAGTGGCCGCATGTTGCTCGGCGCGGTCAAAGGCTGCGGCGAACTCGATGCGTGGCAGTCCAGCCTGTTCGGCCAGTTCCACCAGGACGCTGGCGTGGGTCACATCACGACCCTCGACATAAAACGCCTGCTGGATCAGCTTCAACAGCTTCCAGGCCAGATCCGGCGCCAGGCCACGGGCCGTCACCAGTGCCCGGCAGGCCGGCTCGGTGTCATAGACAAAACCGTCCGGCAGCGCCCCTTCAAGCTTGAACGTCTGGCCGGTGGCCTGGGTGACGGCCTGCCAATGCTCGAGGATGTAGCGTCGGGTGGTCGGCTCCAGGGCCGAACCGCTGCCAGTGCGCAAACCGCCCACCACCAGGTGCAGTTCTACCCCGGCGGCCTGCGCCTGCTCGACCAGTGCCTCGGCAACCGGCGCAAAACCCCAGCACCAGGAACACATCGGGTCCATCACATAGAGCAGGCGTGGCGCCATGGTTCAAGCCTCGGAAGGTGATTGCTTATAGTTGTAGCCGATCGGATGCGGCATGTTGCGGGCCTTGGCCAGTTCGATCTGCTTTTGCCGGTCGATGGCGCTGCGCCGGGTCTTCTCGCTCAGCTTGTCCCAGCAATGCGGGCAACTGATGCCTGGCACGTAGTGCTCCGAAGCACGGTCTTCTACGCTCACCGGTGTACGACAGGCATGACACTGATCGTAGTCGCCTTCGCTAAGGTCATGGCGAACGGTCACGCGGTTATCGAACACGAAGCAGTCGCCGCGCCATTTGGTTTCTTCCTGAGGCACCTCTTCAAGGTACTTCAGGATGCCACCCTTGAGGTGATAGACCTCGTCGAAACCCTGGCCGAGCATGTAGCTGGAAGCTTTTTCGCAGCGAATGCCACCGGTGCAGAACATCGCGACTTTCTTGTGCCTGGCCGGGTCGAAGTTGGCTTTGATGTACTCGGGGAACTCGCGAAAGCTGGTGGTCTTGGGGTCGATCGCGCCTTCAAAGGTGCCGATGGACACTTCGTAGTCGTTACGCGTGTCGATCAGCAAGACTTCCGGATCGCTGATCAGTGCGTTCCAGTCCTGCGGTTCGACATAAGTGCCAACCTGTTTGTTGGGGTCCACGCCTTCGACGCCGAGGGTGACGATTTCCTTCTTGAGCTTGACCTTGGTGCGATAGAACGGCTGCTCATCGCAGTACGACTCTTTGTGGTCGATGTCGATCATGCGCGGGTCGTTCTTGAGCCAGGCCAGCAATCCGTCGATGCCTTCGCGAGTGCCGGAAACGGTGCCGTTGATGCCTTCTTCGGCGATCAGCAGCGTGCCTTTGATGCCGTTGTCGAGCATGGCCTTGAGCAATGGCTCACGCAGCTCGACGTAATCTTCAAGGGTGACGAACTTATACAGTGCCGCCACGACAATGGATTGTGTCATGGGTATTTCTCCAGGTGGCTACCCTCGCAAAGGGTGAACCGGATACGAAAAAAAACGCGCCCTGTGAGGCGCGTTGCGGATTCTAACAAAAAACAGGGGGGTTGCAGGAGTGCAGTCACAACAGCAGTCATTCTCTGCAGATCAGTGCTTACTGCCACCGGCACAAGTCGGCGAAGCCGGGGCTGTATCGATCTGCGCCCATTCCTCGGGGGTATAGGTGTGCAGCGCCAACGCATGGAACTCACCCATCAGCTCGCCCAGCGTGCCGTAGACCTTCTGATGACGCTTGACGCGATTGAGCCCCTCGAACTGATGGCTGACCACCACGGCCTTGAAGTGGGTCTGTAACCCACGGCTGTGCATGTGGCTTTCATCCAGCACTTGCAGGTGCTCGGGCTGCAACAGCCCGAGCGTCGATTCGATGCGTTGTTGCATGCTCATACCGGGCTCCGCTTACGGCTTTTTCTTGGCAGGGGCGGCTTTGGGCTCAAGCTCGGCGGTCATGTCCGCCAGCAGCTTGTTGACCACCGGCACCGCGCTTTCCAGCTTGGCCTGGGTCAACTGGGCCGATTGCTGGGTCAGCTGGGGCATTTTTTCCAGGACTTTCTTACCCAGGGGCGAACGGTAGAAGGACACCAGTTCCTTGAGTTCCGGCTCGCTGAAGTTGGAGGTGTAAAGCTTGACCATGTCCGGCTTGAGCTTCTTCCAGCCGATGGCCTGATCCAGCGCGGCGTTGGCCTTGGCCTGGTAGGTTTCGAGGGTGGCTTTTTTCGACTCGGGAGCCTTGGTCTGTTCAAAGCGCTGGGCAAACATCTGCTGCACTTGCATGTACACCGGGGTACCCAGTTTGTCGGCGTGCGCCAGGGTCAGGAACTCTTCGGCACTTGCGTTGTGGCTGGCGGTATCGGCAAAAACAGGACTGCTGGCACACACCAGAGCAACTGCGGTACAGATGGCACGAAGACGGGTCATCGAGTTTCCTTTTCTACAGGCGAGGTAAAACCCCAAGGGCGATCATTCTGCGCCTAATAAACGTCGAGCCTCAACCCCATCGCTCTACGCGTCCGATTGACGGGCCGAAACGATCGAAAAATGATTGAGGGAACCCGTGTCGCCCTTCAGGGCCTAAACTGCGCATTCAGACCTACAGGAGTTTGACCCGATGAGCCGTATCGAAACCGACAGCCTTGGCCAGGTTGAAGTCCCGGATGAAGCCTACTGGGGCGCCCAGACGCAGCGCTCCATGATCAACTTTGCCATTGGCAACGAACGCATGCCGCTGTCGGTGCTGCACGCCCTGGCGCTGATCAAGAAAGCCGCCGCGCGAGTCAATGACCGCAATGGCGACTTGCCCGCCGACATCGCGCGCCTGATCGAACAGGCCGCCGACGAAGTCCTGGCCGGCCAGCATGACGACCAATTCCCGCTGGTGGTCTGGCAGACCGGCAGCGGAACCCAGAGCAACATGAACGTCAACGAAGTGATCGCCGGGCGCGCCAACGAGCTGGCGGGCAATCCCCGCGGCGGCAAGAGCCCGGTGCACCCGAACGATCACGTCAACCGCTCCCAGAGCTCCAACGACTGCTTCCCCACCGCCATGCACATCGCCGCCATCCAGGCGGTCCATCAGCAATTGCTGCCGGCGATCGCCGAGTTGTCCGGCGCACTGGCGGAACTGGCGGCGCGCCACATGAAACTGGTCAAGACCGGCCGCACCCACATGATGGATGCCACGCCGATCACCTTCGGCCAAGAGTTGTCAGCCTTCATCGCTCAACTCGATTACGCCGAACGGGCGATCCGTGCGGCGCTACCGGCGGTTTGCGAACTTGCCCAGGGCGGTACGGCAGTGGGCACCGGGCTCAATTCGCCCCACGGCTTCGGCGAGGCGATCGCCGCTGAACTGGCGGCGCTGTCCGGCCTGCCCTTCGTCACCGCGCCAAACAAGTTCGCGGCGTTGGCCGGCCATGAGCCCCTGACCACGTTGTCCGGCGCGCTGAAAACCCTGGCCGTGACCCTGATGAAGATTGCCAATGACCTGCGCCTACTGGGCTCCGGGCCACGGGCCGGGTTCGCCGAAGTGAAGTTGCCGGCCAATGAGCCGGGCAGCTCCATCATGCCCGGCAAGGTCAACCCGACCCAGTGCGAGGCCTTGTCGATGCTGGCCTGCCAGGTCATGGGCAACGACGTGACCATCGGTTTCGCCGCCAGCCAGGGTCATTTGCAATTGAACGTGTTCAAGCCGGTGATCATTCACAACCTGTTGCAGTCGATCCGTCTGCTGGCCGATGGCTGCAGCAATTTCCAGCAGCACTGCATCGCCGGGCTCGAACCGGATGCCGAGCAGATGGCGGCGCATCTGGAACGTGGCTTGATGCTGGTCACCGCCCTGAACACACACATCGGCTATGACAAATCCGCCGAAATCGCCAAGAAAGCCTACGGCGAAGGGCTGACCCTGCGCGAAGCGGCCTTGCAGTTGGGGTATCTGACCGACGAAGAGTTCGATGCCTGGGTGCGGCCGGAGAATATGCTGGAGGCCGGAAGCCAGGGCTGAGATGTGTGCTTCGTGCGTTCAACGCCCGCCCCTGTGGGAGCGAGCCTGCTCGCGATGAAGCCGGTCGGCTCGACATCATCATCGACGACCAGACCGTTATCGCGAGCAGGCTCGCTCCCACAAAAAAGCGGTTCTTCTTGCAGTCGCGGTCTATCGCCCGACAGCCAGTCGCTCACGCCGGGCCCTGAGCCCGGCAATCAGCGACGGCCCCAGGGCAACCAATGCCGATCCCAACACCACCAGCACCGCCCCGCCATACCCCAACAGATTGATCTGCTCGGCATGCACGTAGTCAGGCCACCACCAGGCTGCCAACGCCACCGCGGCGAAGGTCACCAGCGGCGTGATCGCCAGGGTCGCGCTGACCCGCGACGCCTCCCAGTGAGCCAGGGCCTCGGCAAAGGCGCCGTAGGCAATCAGGGTATTGAGGCAGCAAGCAAGCAGTAGCCAGCCTTGCAACGGGCTCAGTTGCAGCGCCTCCAGCGGATGTACCCAGGGCGTGAGCAGCAGCGCGCAGAACAGGTAGATCACCATCATCACCTGCAACGAATTCCACACCGTCAGCAGTTGCTTCTGGCCCAGGGCATAGAAGGTCCAGACCGTCGACGCCAGCAACACCATCAAGACCCCGGCGGTGTAGTCGCTCAGGGACGTCAGCAGCTCGCCGAGGCGCTGGTTGAAAAACAGCGTGAAGCCGATCAACAACACCAGCAGGCCGATGCCCTGTCCCACGCTGAAACGCTCCTTGAACACAAACAGGCTGGCCACCAGCAACATGATCGGCCCCATCTGCACCACCAGTTGCGCGGTGCCGGGGCTCAAGCGATTGAGGCCCATCAGGTACAGCACGTAGTTGCCGACCAGCCCCAACACCGCCATCGCCACCAGCCAGCCGCCCCGGGGGCCCAACACCTTGCGACTGGGCAAACGGCCAGTGGCCGTCAGGTAGATGAACAGCAAGCCACCGGACACCAGCAAGCGAAACCAGGTCACGGTGACCGGATCCATCACCTGCAGCACTTGCTTGAGCTTGATCGGCAGGATGCCCCACAGCAGGGCGGTCAGCAGGGCAAGGAACAGGCCGTAGACCCAGCGACCGGACGATATGTGCATGCAACCCTCGCAGCTCAAGACAAAGAGCTCCCATTCTAGGCGCGGATCGCTTCAGGACACAGGGACAGTTAGGCCGTGGACGTCCATGGGACTGTACGGGTCGTTGCCGTCGATCGCCTGGCCAGGCGCAAACCAAGGACTGCGCATAAGCTCAAATGACATTGCCCCCGCTGCCTTTGGAGACCGCCATGTTTGGCAAACGCGCCCAGGATCCCGCCCCTACGACGATTTTTCGCAGCGACCGGATCTGCCGGGTAAACGGCGAGTTTTATTTCAATACCCGAGAAGGCACGCAGGAAGGCCCGTTCGCCAGCCGCGAGGCGGCAGAACGGGAGATAAAAGCGTATATCGCGCGGATGCAGCAACTGACCCAGGTTGCCAGCTAGCGCAGCTGACGCAGCCCCCCTTGTGGCGAGGGGATTTATCCCCGCTGGGCTGCAAAGCAGCCCCAAAGCAAACCACTCTGTCAGCCTGATATACCTCGGTTGTAGATTATAGGGTTGCTGCGCAACCCAGCGGGGATAAATCCCCTCGCCACAAGTAATCATCTCGCTAACTGTCAGCGCCCGGTTATCTCACCGCCTCAAACAACCCCGTCGCCCCCATCCCGCCGCCCACGCACATGGTCACGATGCCGTAGCGCAGGCTGCGCCGTTGCAGTTCGCGCACCAGATGGCCGACCTGGCGCGAACCGGTCATGCCGAACGGATGGCCAATGGAAATCGAACCGCCGTTGACGTTGTACTTCTCGTTATCGATTTCCAGCCGGTTACGACTGTAGAGACACTGGGATGCGAAGGCTTCGTTGAGTTCCCACAAGTCGATGTCATCGATATGCAAGCCCTTGGCCTTGAGCAGTTTGGGCACCGAAAACACCGGACCGATGCCCATTTCGTCCGGCGCGCAACCGGCCACGGTAAAGCCACGGAAAAACGCCTTGGGCTTGAGCCCCAGGGCCAGGGCTTTTTCCAGGCTCATCACCAGGGTCATCGAAGCCCCGTCGGACAACTGTGATGAGTTGCCCGCTGTCACCGAGCCGTCTTCGGCGAACACCGGCTTCAAGCCCGCCAGACTTTCATAGGTGGTGTCGGGGCGGTTGCAATCGTCGCGATCAACCACGCCGTCGAGAATCTGCACCGCACCGGTGTTCTTGTCCTCGACCTTGTACTTGACCACCATCGGCACGATCTCGTCGTCGAACAGCCCGGCCGCCTGGGCCTGGGCAGTGCGCTGCTGGCTCTGTAAGGCGTAGCGGTCCTGTTCTTCACGGCTGACCTGATAACGGCGGGCGACGATCTCGGCGGTCTGGCCCATGGGGAAATAAATCCCCGGCACTTGCTCCTTGAGCAGCGGGTTGATCAGGTGATCGGTATTGACGCTTTTCATTGTCAGGCTGATGGATTCCACGCCACCGGCAACAATGATCTCGCTGCAACCGGAGGCGATCTGGTTGGCGGCGATGGCGATGGCTTGCAGGCCCGAGGAGCAGAAGCGGTTGAGGGTCATGCCGGCAGTGCCGATACCCAGTTGCGAAAGCACCGCCACGTTACGGCCGATGTTATAGCCCTGGGCGCCCTCGTTCGAACCGGCGCCGACGATGCAGTCCTCGACGCTGGCCGGATCGATCCCGTTGCGCGCCAACAATGCATCGACACAATGGGCCGCCATGTCGTCCGGACGGGTCATGTTGAACTTGCCGCGAAAAGACTTGGCCAGGCCGGTCCGCACGCTGTCGACGATCACCACTTCACGCATGGCTGTACCTCAATTGTTATTGTCGGTTAGGAGTCAATTGAGCATAAATCCACTGCATAACCGACCGCGACGATCATTCACCCCGCGTATGCGTTCCCATCGCCCACTATTTGCCCTTGCTCGCCTTGCGAGCCTGCTTTGCTGAGCGCTCGAAGGCCTCCTCCAGCGCTTCATTAAGCGTGCGCAACACCTTGACCCGCGCCCAGCGCTTGTCGTTGGCCTCCACCAGGGTCCAGGGAGAAATCTCGGTGCTGGTGCGGTCAACCATGTCGCACACCGCCGCCCGGTAGGCATCCCATTTGTCACGGTTGCGCCAGTCGTCCTCGGTGATCTTGAAACGTTTGAAAGGAATTTCCTCGCGTTCCTGGAAGCGCTCCAGTTGAGTCTCCTTGTCGATGGCCAGCCAGAACTTGACGACCACGACTCCGGCGTCGGCAATCTGCTCCTCGAAATCGTTGATCTCGCCGTAGGCCCGCAGCCAGTCGGCCTTGCTGCAAAAACCTTCGACCCGCTCCACCAGCACCCGGCCGTACCAGGAGCGATCGAACACGGTGAACTTGCCCCGCGCCGGGATATGCCGCCAGAACCGCCACATGTAGGGATGGGCGCGCTCTTCCTCGGTGGGTGCGGCAATCGGTACGATGCTGTACTGGCGCGGGTCGAGCGCTGCCGCGACCCGCCGGATCGCCCCACCCTTGCCCGCCGCATCGTTGCCTTCAAACACGGCCACCAGGGCATGGCGGCGCATGCGTTTATCGCGCAACAGGCCGGAAAAACGCGCCTGCTCGGCGATCAGTTGTTCTTCGTAATCGGCCTTGTCCAGACGCAGGGTCATGTCCAGGCTGTCCAGCAGCGTGACCTGGTCGTCCAGCGGCGGCAGTGGCGCCACATTGACCTTTTCCGCTTTGATCCTCGAGCGGTGCAAGGCCTGGCGCATCCCGTCAAGCAGGATCCGTCCGACCGTAAGGCTTCGATAATAACTGTCCATGCCTTCGATCACATGCCACGGGGCGTAGTCTCGACTGGTGCGACGCAGGACCCGCTCACCGTATTTGACGAACTTGTCGTAGGTCTGGGACTGCTGCCAGTCCAGCGGGCTGATGCGCCAGCTGTGCAGCGGGTCGTCCTTGAGCCCCTTGAGCCGGGCTTTCATCTGTTTCTTGGACAGGTGAAACCAGAACTTGAAGATCAGTGCGCCTTCATCGCAGAGCATTTTCTCCAACCGTTCAGCGCCATTGATGGCCTGGTCGAGCCGTGGATCCTTGATCTGGCCATGAACGCGCCCCTGCAGCATCTGGCTGTACCAGTTGCCAAAGAAAATCCCCATGCGTCCCTTGGCCGGCAGCATCCGCCAATATCGCCAGGCCGGTGGCCGCGCCAGCTCCTCGTCGGTCTGCTGATCGAAGGTACGCACTTCGATCAGCCGCGGGTCCATCCACTCATTGAGCAATTTCACCGTTTCGCCCTTGCCGGCGCCTTCGATGCCGTTGATCAGCACGATGACCGGAAAACGGCTCTGCTGGTGTAGCTCGTACTGGGCTTCGAGCAACGCTTCACGCAGTGCCGGCACTTCGGCGTCATAGGTGTCTTTATCGACGGCGTGACCGATTTCAGCAGATTCGAACATGGACAGCTCCTTCCAGGGAATGGGGCAAGACTAGCGGATTGGACGCGGGCCGGTGCAGCAGATTCCATCCAGACGAACGCTGTATTGCGATGGGTCAAGCAAGCCCATACCGATCGGCTAGAATGGCCTCCCAGTTTTGACCGAGCCTGCCATGACACCCGTACAGCACCACGCCCAACTCGACTGGGACGATCAGGGTCGCCCGCGCTCGCGGGTGTTCGACGATGTGTATTTTTCCGACCAGTCGGGCCTGGAAGAAACCCGCTATGTGTTCCTTGAACAGAACAACCTGACCGAGCGTTTTGCCGCGCTGCCGGACGACGGGCGGCTGGTGATCGGCGAGACCGGGTTTGGCACCGGGCTGAATTTTCTCTGCGCCTGGCAGTTGTTCGAGCAGTGCGCACCGGCCGGGGCGCGGCTGCATTTTGTCAGTGTCGAGAAATTCCCCTTGAGCCCCCCCGACCTGCGCCGGGCACTGGATTTGTGGCCGCAACTCAAGCTTCAGGCGGATCAATTGCTTGCGCAGTACGTCGCCATCCATCAGGGCTTCCAGCGCCTGACGCTGGGAGACGGCCGGGTGACCCTGACCTTGTTGATCGGCGACGCCCTGGAGCAATTACCGCAGCTGGATGCGCAAATCGATGCCTGGTTCCTGGACGGTTTCGCGCCGGCGAAAAATCCCGAGATGTGGACCGCCGAGCTGTTTGCCGAACTGGCGCGCTTGGCTGCGCCCGGCGCGACCCTCAGCACCTTTACCAGCACCGGCTGGGTGCGACGGTTGTTGAACGCGGCCGGCTTCAAGATGAAGCGTACGCCGGGCATTGGCCATAAATGGGAAATCCTTCGCGGAGTGTTTCTCGGCTGGCCGCAGCTGACACCCGCACCGCCCCCGGTAAGACCCTGGTACACCCGCCCCACGGCGCACAGCGGCGAGCGTCGAGCCCTGGTGATCGGTGGCGGCCTGGCCGGTTGCGCCAGCGCGTCCAGCCTCGCGGCCCGTGGCTGGCAGGTGACGCTGCTGGAACGGCATGCCGGGTTGGCCGAAGAAGCGTCCGGCAACCCGCAGGGCGTGTTGTATCTCAAGCTTTCGGCCCATGGTACGGCGCTGTCGCAGATGATCCTCAGCGGTTTCGGTTACACCCGGCGCCTGCTCGAACATCTGCAGCGAGGTGTGGACTGGGACGGCTGCGGTGTCTTGCAACTGGCCTTCAGCGCCAAGGAAGCCGAGCGCCAGACGCAATTGTCCGAGGCCTTTGCCGAGGATTTGCTGCACGTCCTGGATCAGTCCCAGGCCGAGGCGCAGTCCGGTATCGGCCTGGCCTGTGGCGGTCTGTTTTACCCGCAAGGCGGTTGGGTCCATCCGCCCGCGCTGTGCCGTTGGCAGGCATCCGCCCCCAAGATTGAGGTGCAAGCCCACCATGAAGTCCTCGAGCTGCGCTGTGTCGACGGTCAGTGGCAGGCCTGGGACGGCGAGCGTTGCCTGGCCAGCGCACCGATAGTGATCCTCGCCAGCGCCGCCGAGATCAAACGCTTCGATGCGGCCGCCGACTTGCCCCTCAAGCGCATTCGCGGGCAGATCACCCGCCTGTCGCAAACCGCCCACAGCCAGGCACTGCGCACGGTGGTCTGCGCCGAAGGCTACGTGGCTCCGGCACGGTTGGGCGAGCACACCCTGGGGGCCAGTTTCGATTTCAAGAACGACGACCTGACCCCTACCGCCGCCGAGCACGCCGGCAACCTGCAGATGCTGGAGCAAATCTCCGCTGATCTGGTGGAACGCCTGGACGCCAGCACCCTGGACCCGGCACACCTCCAGGGCCGCGCGGCGTTCCGTTGCACCAGTCCGGACTATCTGCCGATTGTCGGCCCCTTGGCCGAGAGTCAGGCCTTCACCCAGGCATACTCGGCGCTGAGCAAGGACGCCCGCCAAGTGCCGGACTGCCCATGCCCCTGGCTCGATGGCTTGTACATCAACAGCGGCCACGGCTCCCGGGGCCTGATCACCGCGCCATTGTCGGGCGAGTTGATTGCCGCCTGGCTGGACAACGAACCTTTGCCCCTGCCCCGAAGCGTGGCCGAGGCCTGCCATCCGAACCGGTTTGCGTTGCGGGCGCTGGTTCGGGGCAAGGCCTAATGCAGATTGCCGGTATGCCACAAAAACCTGTGGGAGCGAGCCTGCTCGCGATTGCGCCAGATCATCTGGCATCCAAGTGACTGGCACACCGCGATCGCGAGCAGGCTCGCTCCCACAGGTTGATGTTTTGCCGTGGTTTTTCAGCCGCCCGAGCGCCCCTACTTCAGCTGCTTATAACGCATTGATCTAAAACTCACACCAATCCCACCGGTCAGTTTCAAAGTACCCGCCATTTTGGCGTATGGTGTTTGACCCCTCCCCAACGGAAAAACCGGTAAGGACTTATGTGCGGATTAGCTGGAGAGTTACGTTTCGATCAACAACCTGCGGACCTTGCGGCCGTAGAGCGAATCACCCATCACCTGGCTCCTCGCGGCCCCGACGCGTGGGGTTTCCACAGTCAGGGCCCCATTGCCCTGGGCCATCGGCGCCTGAAAATCATGGACTTGTCCGACGGTTCGGCCCAGCCGATGATCGACAATCAACTGGGCCTGTCCCTGGCCTTCAACGGCGCGATCTACAACTACCCTGAATTGCGCGCCGAGCTGGAAGGCCTGGGCTACGCCTTCTATTCCGGTGGCGACACCGAAGTACTGCTCAAGGGCTACCACGCCTGGGGCGAAGCACTGTTGCCCAAGCTCAACGGCATGTTCGCCTTCGCCATCTGGGAACGCGACGCCAAGCGGCTGTTCATCGCCCGCGACCGCCTCGGTGTCAAACCGCTGTACCTGTCGCGCACCGGCCAGCGCCTGCGCTTTGCCTCGGCGTTGCCGGCGCTGCTCAAGGGCGGCGACATCAGCCCGATGCTCGACCCGGTGGCGCTGAACCATTACCTGAACTTCCATGCCGTGGTCCCGGCGCCCCGCACCCTGCTGGCCGGCGTCGAAAAGCTGCCGCCTGCCACCTGGATGCGGGTCGAAGCCGACGGCACCACCGAGCAGAAAACCTGGTGGACCCTGCCCTACGGTCCACGGGCCGATGAGCAAAACCTGACCCTGCAAGACTGGATCGACCGCGTGCTCGACAGCACCCGTGAAGCGGTCGCCATTCGTCAGCGTGCCGCCGTGGATGTCGGCGTGCTGCTTTCCGGCGGCGTGGACTCCAGCATGCTGGTGGGCCTGCTGCGGGAGGTCGGTGTGGAAAACCTTTCCACATTCTCCATCGGCTTCCAGGATGCCGGTGGCGAGCGCGGTGACGAGTTCCAGTATTCGGACCTGATCGCCAAGCACTACGGCACTCATCACCACCAGTTACGCATCGACGAAAAAGAAATCATTGAGCAACTGCCGGCGGCGTTTCGGGCCATGAGCGAGCCGATGGTCAGTCACGACTGCATCGCCTTCTACCTGCTGTCGCGGGAAGTGTCCAAGCATTGCAAAGTGGTGCAAAGCGGCCAGGGCGCCGATGAACTGTTCGCCGGTTACCACTGGTATCCACAAGTGGACGGTGCCAGTGACCCATACGCGGCCTATCGCGCCGCATTCTTTGATCGCAGCTACGAAGAATATGCCGCTACCGTGCAGCCCAAATGGCTGACGGCCAATGACGCGGCCGGTGATTTCGTCAAGGAACACTTCGCCCAACCGGGCGCCGACGCAGCGGTGGACAAGGCCCTGCGTCTGGACAGCACGGTGATGTTGGTGGACGACCCGGTCAAGCGCGTCGACAACATGACCATGGCCTGGGGCCTGGAAGCGCGCACGCCATTCCTGGATTACCGACTGGTGGAACTCTCGGCACGGGTCCCGGCGAAATTCAAGCTGCCCGACGGCGGCAAACAGGTCCTGAAGGAAGCCGCTCGACGGGTGATCCCTGGCGAGGTCATCGACCGTAAAAAAGGCTATTTCCCTGTACCCGGTCTCAAGCATCTGGAAGGCAACACTTTGGCCTGGGTCCGCGAACTGCTGCTGGATCCGAGCCAGGATCGCGGCCTGTTCAACCCGGCGATGCTTGATCGACTGCTGACCGACCCCAACGGCCAGCTCACTCCGTTGCGCGGCTCAAGGCTGTGGCAACTGGCGGCGCTGAACCTGTGGCTCAGCGAGCAAGGAATCTGATCGATGAAACCCCACAATCAACGCCTGCTGCGGGGCCAGGCGCCCTCCTACGAACGCCTGCAGGCGCGACTGGCCGAAGACGGCAGCGAACTGGGCGCCGACCCGATCGCGGTGCACTGCGGCTGGGGCCGATTGCTGATCGGCCACACCTTCCCGGACCCGGCAAGCCTGGCCCAAGAGCTGCTCAATGAGCAATCGGGTGAGCGCGACATTGCCTTGTACGTCGCCGCCCCCCAGCAAATACTCGGGCTGGAGCCGGCGCAGCTGTTTCTCGACCCATCCGACACCTTGCGCCTGTGGTTCAGCGACTATCGCCAGGCCACCCGGGTATTTCGCGGTTTCCGGATACGCCGGGCCCAGAGCGACGCCGACTGGCAGGCGATCAACCTGCTGTATCAGGCCCGGGGCATGTTGCCCATCGATCCGCAACGACTCACACCGCGCCATGAAGGCGGGCCGGTCTACTGGCTGGCCGAAGATGATGACACCGGCGCGGTGATCGGCAGCGTCATGGGCCTGAATCACCAGAAAGCCTTCAACGACCCGGAAAACGGCAGCAGCCTCTGGTGCCTGGCCGTGGATCCGCAGTGTTCGCGGCCCGGTGTCGGTGAGGTCCTGGTGCGCCACCTCATCGAGCACTTCATGAGCCGGGGCCTGAGTTACCTGGACCTTTCGGTGCTGCACGACAATCGCCTGGCAAAAAGTCTCTACGCCAAGCTCGGGTTCCGTAATCTTTCGACGTTCGCCATCAAACGCAAGAACTGCATCAATCAGCCGTTGTTCCTGGGGCCGGGCCCCGAGGCGCAGTTCAATCCTTATGCGCGCATCATTGTCGAAGAGGCTCACCGCCGGGGCATCGAAGTCCAGGTGGACGACGCCGAAGGTGGATTGTTTACCCTGGTCCACGGCAGCCGCCGGATCAGGTGCCGTGAATCCCTCAGCGACCTGACCAGCGCTATCAGCATGACCCTGTGCCAGAACAAAAGCCTGACCCACAAGGTGCTGAAAAACGCCGGCTTGAACTTGCCGGCCCAACAGTTGGCTGGCAACGCCGATGACAACCTGGCCTTTCTCGATGAGCACGAACGGGTAGTGGTCAAGCCACTGGACGGTGAACAGGGCCAGGGTGTTGCGGTGGATCTGCGCACGATTGAAGAGGTGCAGAGCGCGATTGAAACGGCCCGCCAGTTTGACAGCCGGGTGCTGCTGGAGAGCTTCCACGAGGGCCTGGACCTGCGCGTACTGGTGATTGGCTTTGAAGTGGTGGCAGCGGCGATCCGGCGGCCGGCGGAGGTGATCGGCGACGGTCGGCACACCATCGGCGCGCTGATCGAGGCCCAAAGCCGCCGCCGACAGGCGGCCACGGGGGGTGAAAGCAAGATTCCCATGGACGCCGAGACCCAACGCACATTGAGCGCGGCAGGCTATGACTACGACAGTGTGCTGCCCGCCGGCAAACACCTGTTCGTACGGCGTACGGCGAACCTTCATACGGGCGGCGTGCTGGAAGATGTCACGAGCATCCTCCATCCGACCCTGACTGAAGCTGCGATACGCGCCGCGCGGGCCTTGGATATTCCCATGGTTGGCCTCGACCTGTTAGTGCCGGCGGCCGATCAGCCCGAATACGTGTTCATTGAAGCCAACGAACGCGCCGGCCTGGCCAACCACGAACCGCAACCCACTGCCGAACGCTTTGTGGATTTATTGTTTCCCCATAGTCAGGCGGTGGCCTAGGTCTTTTCTCTGTGGCGAGGGAGCTTGCTCCCGCTGGGCTGCAAAGCAGCCCCCTCCATCTATAACCGGGTTTGTGGGACAGGCCGGAAATCTGAACGGCGACCGCTTCGCGGTCGAGCGGGAGCAAGCTCCCTCGCCACAGGTTCCCTTACTTAAACCTTCCTGGAGGAGTTTCCATGATCAGCAAAATTCCCGAACCCGATCTTGAGTACCTGCAAAAAGTCCTGCTGGAAATGCTCGCCATTCCCAGCCCCACCGGCTTCACCGACACCATCGTGCGCTACGTCGCCGAGCGGCTCGAAGAGTTGGGTATCGAGTTTGAAATGACCCGGCGCGGCACGATCCGCGCCACCCTCAAGGGCCGCAAGAGCAGCCCCGATCGGGCCGTGTCGGCTCACCTGGACACCATCGGCGCCTCGGTGCGCGCCATCAAGGACAACGGGCGCCTGACCCTGGCTCCGGTGGGTTGCTGGTCCAGCCGCTTTGCCGAGGGCAGTCGCGTCAGCCTGTTTACGGACACGGGGGTGATCCGAGGCAGCGTACTGCCGCTGATGGCGTCCGGGCATGCATTCAACACCGCCGTGGACGAAATGCCCATCAGTTGGGATCACATCGAACTGCGCCTGGACGCCTACTGCACCACCCGCGCCGATTGCGAAACACTGGGGGTGGGCATTGGCGACTATGTGGCGTTCGATCCTTTGCCGGAGTTCACCGAGAGTGGCCATATCAGTGCTCGGCACCTGGACGATAAAGCCGGGGTCGCGGCGCTGCTGGCGGCGCTCAAGGCGATTGTCGACAGTGGCGAAGAACTGCTGATCGACTGCCACCCGCTGTTCACGATTACCGAAGAAACCGGCAGCGGCGCGGCGGCTGCGCTGCCTTGGGATGTCAGCGAGTTCGTCGGCATCGACATCGCGCCGGTCGCACCGGGCCAGCACTCGAGCGAACACGCAGTGAGCGTGGCGATGCAGGATTCCGGGGGCCCTTACGACTATCACCTGTCACGGCACTTGCTGAAGCTGGCCAGGGAAAACGAACTGCCGGCGCGCCGCGACCTGTTCCGTTATTACTTCAGCGATGCCCATTCCGCCGTCACCGCCGGCCACGATATCCGCACCGCCCTGCTGGCTTTCGGCTGCGACGCCACCCATGGCTATGAACGCACCCACATCGACAGCCTGGCCGCCCTGAGCCGCCTGCTGGGCGCCTACATTCTCAGCCCACCGGTATTCGCCAGCGACGCCCAACCGGCCCAGGGTTCGCTGGACCGCTTCAGCCATCAGCTCGAACACGATGCGCAGATGGAAAGCGATACCCGGGTGCCGTCGGTAGATAGTTTGATTGGGCAGCGGTCGGATAACTGAGCACAGTTCCAGAATCTCAGTGCCCGTCATGACGCCATCGCGAGCAGGCTCGCTCCCATAAGGAGACCTTCGTTGAGCATAAAGTTCGTGCCCGACGCAGGCACACTGTGGGAGCGAGCCTGCTCGCGATAGCGCCGCAACAGACACCGCAAGCCCCAAGCCAGGCTAGCCGCAAAAGCCCTTTGGTCGTAGCATCGCGACATTGTCTAGCCGAGGTACCCCATGCTGATCCCTTACGACCAACTCGAAGTCGACACGCTCACTCGCCTGATCGAAGATTTCGTGACCCGCGACGGCACCGACAATGGCGATGACACGCCGCTGGAGACCCGCGTATTGCGGGTCCGGCAGGCCTTGACCAAAGGCCAGGCGATGATCGTCTTCGACCCGGAAAGCGAACAGTGCCAGTTGATGCTCAAGCACGACGTGCCCAAGCATCTATTCGACTGAGCAGACCTTGCGATTGGCCAGGGCCCTTTTTTTCTGAATCTTTTCGTATATCTCGGAGCGATGAACGTCGATGTGCCGTGGCGCTTCCACGCCAAAACGAACAGTGGTGCCGTTGACCGAGAGCACTCGGACGGAAATATCATCACCGATGGAAATCAGTTCACCCACAGCGCGGCTAAGTACGAGCATGGTTCTTGTCCTTAAGAATATCTGGACCTTGACCATGCCCGCCCCGCCTGAGGTTCTCAAGAGACCCTCAAGAATTCAGTAACGCCCTACAAGCAACACTCTGGCAACTGAAGGAAACGTCCTGCAAAACCCTGTCGGATAGCGGACTTATTCAAGAGGCGGAAACCCGCGGACCGAACAGAATCACACTCGCCCCCAACACGCAGAGCGCCACCCCCACCCAGTCGGAAGTCAGCGGCCGCGCTCGCTCCACCACGGCCAGCCAGCCGATCGAGGCGATGATATAGATACCGCCATAAGCGGCGTAGGCACGACCGGCGTAGGTCGCTTCGATGCGGGTCAGCAACAGGGCGAACAGCGTAAGACTCAACAGGGCCGGCACAATCCACCAGGCGCTCTTGCCCTGGCGTAGCCACATCCAGAACGCGTAACAGCCGGCGATTTCAAACAGCGCGGCGAGAAAGAACCAAAAATAGTTGAGCATGTGAGCGTCCATCAGGAGGGCCGAATGCGGCCATCCTGAGGACGCCGGACACTCAGGTCAACTCGGGTTCTGTCGAGCCTTGGCGCGCATCTTGTCGGCCATGACGGTCATTTCGTCGTACAGCAATTGCGGATTCTTCTGCTTGATGGCCCAGGCCATGCGCCCTTGCTCGTGGGGCAGGATCATGAACTGGCCCTGGGCGACCTGTTCATAGATGTAATCGGCAATCTCGGCAGCGCTGATCGGCGAGCTTTCCAGCAGCTTGCCGACCTGGGCTTTCATTGCCGGCGTCGGGCCGCGGAAGGAGTCCAGCAGGTTGGTCTGGAAAAACGACGGGCACACCACATGCACACCGATTTCCTGCTGTGCCAGCTCGATCAACAGGCTTTCCGACAGCGCCACCACACCAGCCTTGGCCACGTTGTAGTTGCTCATGGCCGGGCCCTGCATCAGGGCGGCCATGGAGGCGATGTTGATGATCTTGCCGCGGCTTTTTTCCAGCAACGGCAAGAACGCCTTGCAACCCTTGACCACGCCCATCAGGTTGATCGCGATCTGCCAGTCCCAATCCTCCAGGGACAGTTCACTGAAGAACCCACCCGAGGCCACACCGGCATTGTTGACGATGATGTCGATGCCACCGAGCTTCTCTTCGCAGGCCTGGGCAAACGCCGTCAGTTGGCTGTAGTCGCGCACGTCGCAGCGCTGGACAAAACCGTCGCCGCCAGCGTCACGCACCAACCTGAGGGTTTCCTGAAGGCCCGGCTCACTGACATCCGACAAGGCCAGGCGCCAGCCTTCGCGGGCCCAGCGCAGCGCGATTTCGCGACCCAGGCCAGAACCGGCACCGGTAATCATCATGCGATTTTGCATAGGAAACAGCCTTGTTGTTCCGGGAGAGATGCGCCGAGTGTAGCGAAGGACCCCGCCGCACCCACGCTCCATCAGAGTGCTGAATGGCGAGGGCAAACCTTAATAGGTTTTGAGGGGAACAACCCAGTGGAACCGCCTGTGGGAGCAAAGCTTGCTCGCGATCGGCGCGACGCAGTTCTGGAAGATGGTGTCGTTTGCAGCGCGAGCCCGCTTTGCTCCCGAAGACGGGTTCTTTCACGCCTCAAAAAGACTTTGAATTTTTTACAGGACGTTACGGTCGTACTTATTAAGCCGCCCGGATTTAACGCATGCGTGCTGGTAGTTGAAAGTTGCATCACTCCAGAACTGACCAATAAGGAAATCAACAATGGGCACAATACTCATCATTATCCTGATCCTCCTGCTGATCGGTGGCCTGCCGGTCTTCCCGCACTCTAGAAGTTGGGGTTACGGTCCGTCCGGAATCATCGGTGTCGTACTGGTAGTGCTGTTGATCCTGCTATTACTGGGCAAGATATGAACCACTAAGTGACAAAAAAAGAGGCCCGTTAAGGCCTCTTTTTTATGGGCGGAACTTCTCAGTCCGGAACACCTTGTGTCACGCCGGCGGTGTTATCCAGCAGGCTCTTGGTGGCGGTTTGCAGAAACGCCTCCAGCTTGAGTTTCATTTCGAGAGCCTGCGGCGCGTCGGAGATGACATCCGCGCGTGGCTGGGCACCCAGTTGGTAGCGGTACAGCTTCGGCGCCATTTCCTTTTCCCTTGGCAGTACCAGAATTTTGTCGTCGCGGATTATCGCCGTGGTCTGATCACTGCCCGACGGTTTGATCACGCCAAATCCGCTGTCGCCTGGCGGCAGGTTCAACAGATCGCGGCCCCAGCACTGGTTACGCACTTGCCCGCCGATCCGGCCCATGATGGTCGGGACGATATCGACCTGCGTGCCCACGGTGTGGTTGCGCTGGCCGAACTTTTCCTGGATACCCGGGCCGATCAACAGCATCGGTACGTTGAAACGGCCCAAGTCCATTTCGGTAATCTGGCGCTCGTTACCAAAGCCGTGGTCTCCGACGATGACAAACAGCGTCTCCTTGAAATAAGGCTCCTTGCGGGCCTTTTCGAAGAACTGACCCAGGGCCCAATCGGAATAGCGCATGGCAGTCAGGTGCGCATTCAGGCTGCCACGGTCAGTGACCGGTTCCACCGGCAACGGTGTCGGCAGCGCATACGGCGTGTGGTTGGACAGGGTCTGCAGCAACGCATAGAACGGCTTGCCGTTTTCCCGTGCCTTGAGTTCGATCAGGCTGCGGTCGAACATATCCTGGTCGGACACGCCCCAGGTGGGGTCGGAGAACACCGGGTTCACATAATCATTGCGCCCGATGAACGTGGTCATACCTTGGCCGCTGAAGAAACCCGACTGGTTGTCCCAGGCGAAATCACCGTTGTAGACATACACGTCGTCGTAGTTGCGGGCACTGAGCAGTTGCGGCAGCCCCGAAAACTTGTGGCTGCCTTCAGGTGTCTGCATCAGATACTCGAAGCCCGGCAGGTTCGGGAAGCAGGCCATGGTGGCGAACATGCCCTGATGGGTGTGAGTACCATTGGAGAAGAAGCGGTCAAACAGCAGACCTTCCTTGGACAGTTTGTCCAGATAAGGCGTGATATTGCCCGGCGCGCCCAAGGCACCTACCGAGTGCCCCGCCATGCTTTCCATGAGAATCACTACCACGTTCTTGATCGGCAAAGTCTTGTCGGCCGGTGGCGTGTAGTCGCGACGTACGGCGGCGGTGTCTGCATCGACCAGTTTGTCGTCGGGCATCACCAGCATGTCCCGCACCGTCTGCTGGGCCAGCGGTTGCTCGAGGGTGGCTTTCCAGATGTTGTCGCGGTGTTCGGACATCCGGCTCTTGGCCGCGGCCACCAGTGACAACGTGCCATTAAGGCCCAACTGGTTGGCAAAGTTCGAATCGGTGGTGTAGACGTCACCCCAGCGCAGCGGCGGCCCCTGGCGCAAGGTACCCCGGGCGGCGCCCACGGCCACGACCAAGCAGACCATGAACACCGCGACACGCCCGTACCACGGAGCCACCTGGCGTGTGCCAATGGTGCCGCCACTGAACGGCCCGCGCGGTCGAGTCGCGCGGTCGGCGCCCTTGAACGCCATCGTGAGGATCAGCGTGCCCACGGCCCACGCCAACAGGTAGCGCACCACCGGGAACCCATACCAGAGCATGCTCATCACGGTTTTCGGGTCTTCCTGCACATACTGGAAGACCAGGCCGTTGAGACGCTGGTGAAACTCGCGGTAGAAGTCCATCTCCATCAGACCGAGGAACAGCGCGATGCTGGCGGTCACGGTCAGCCAGAAACGAAAAAAAACACGAGCCGCCATGGCCCGCGCGCTGAACAAGGCCAGCAGCAGCGGAATACACAGATAGACCACCAGACGCAGGTCAAAACGCAGACCGTTGACGAACGCCTCGACGAAGGTCGAGGCCGGGGTGTCGAGGATCATTTCGCGGTTGTAGACCAGTAGCGCAACGCGCAACAGGCTGAACATGATCATCATCACCAAGGCACAGAGCAACGTGTAGGCCAGGTGAGATTTGACGGTCGGTTGCAGCAGGCGATGCGTGGTGCGTTGCTGACTCAGGGCGTCCGGGATTGCCATGTCGTGTAAGGACCTAATGGGGTTGAGGGCGAATAGAACAACGGCGCGTCCTATGCCGACCATCACCCGGGTCCCTGGGTCTGCGCGAGTGCGCGAGCGTTGAATGAATGGCTGAGCATCGCCATTCATTCACCGACGGCAACAGGCGCCGGGATTGTCCGCAAGGTCCTGTGAAAATTTTGTTCAATGACTATTCGCAAACACAAAAAACTCCGGATTGCCCGATGAGTCTGTGTCGAACCTCTCTGTGGTCAGGGGATATAACCCCCGCCACAGCTTGTGAGTCCTGATCAGTCGTTGCTTGGCTTGTTGATCGCCCGCAAGACGTACTGCGGCATGGCGAACGCGCCGATGTGAACTTCAGGGTTGTAGTAGCGGGTAACAATGCCGCTGCCAATGAAGCGCTCACGCAGGGTCTCGCGGGTCAGCTTGCGATAGGCAGTATCCGTCGAGCCCCAGGCGAAAGTCATGGCGCCACCAATGTAGGTCGGCACGGCGGCCTGGTAGAAATGCCAGTCGGCAAACAGGCCACGCAGACGCCCGGCAGTGGTTTGTACTTCGCCCAGTTGCATGAACGGTGTGCCGTTCTGGGTCACCAGAATGCCGCCTTCGTTCAGGCAGCGATGACAGGCCTGGTAGAAGTTTTCCGAAAACAGCACTTCACCCGGGCCGATCGGGTCGGTGGAGTCGGAGATGATGACGTCGAACTTCTCCTGGGTGGTGGAGACGAAACGCATGCCGTCATCGATCACCAGGTTCAGGCGCGGGTCGTCGTAGGCGCCCTTGGAGTGGTTGGGCAGGAACGCCTTGCACATGTCCACCACGGTGCCGTCGATTTCCACCATGGTGATGTGCTCAACGCCCAGGTGCTTGGTCACTTCACGCAACATGCCGCCGTCGCCACCGCCGATGATCAGCACGCGTTTGGCCGCGCCGTGGGCGAGGATCGGTACATGGGTCAGCATTTCGTGGTAGATGAATTCATCGGCTTCGGTGGTCTGGATCACGCCATCCAGCGCCATCACCCGGCCCATGCGCGGGTTCTCGAAAATCACCAGGTGCTGGTGCTCGGTGCGCACTTCGTGCAGCAGCTTGTCCATCCGAAAACGCTGGCCGTAGCCTTCGTAGAGGGTTTCCAGATAGTCGCCGGTCGGGGTAGTCGTCATGGTCAGGTGCTCCGATAAATACGCGGTTGGCCGGTGAAGGCTCGCAAAGGCGCGCATTCTACGACGCCGGGCATGACAGGTCGAACCTTGAACTCATCACCGGCCAAACTGCGTAGCAGCTGTCGAGCCCAGCCGGGGCGAGCCGGTTCGCCACAGGCTGGTCTCTCTTAGTGGAATTGACGCCCCAACCCCGCCGGAACGCCTTCGATGGTGGTTTCTTCCCACGGCCCGTTCGGGCTGATGGAGCGGCTCCAGCCGTTGCTCCAGCGGTAATAGGTGCGCTGGCGATAGAAGGTGTTGGTGTGGTTGTCCAGCACATAGACCCCAAGTTTGGCGTCCCAGTGGCTATTGCCGCCGGGTGGTGGGGCGAAGCTGGCGGAAGTACGAGGCAACGGCTTGGCCGGTGTGTTCGGCGTGACGGGCTTGCTTGGGGCGGTCGACGGCCCCGGCTTGGTGGCCGGGCCTGAAGACGGGATGGGAGGCAGCGGCGCCGACGGCTGCGGCGGACGCTGGACCGCACAAGCACTCAGGCCCAGGACGAGCGTGAGCAGGGTGATACGAGCGATGGCGGTCATGGTGCGAATTCCTGTTATTTATCCGGGCTGTCGATAGTCAGTTGTTGCTGCGCCGTGGTGCTGCTCGCCAGAGGCTTGCTGCGGCCGATCCATTCACCGGCGGTCGGTTGACCGGCCCGGGAAATACGCGCCACCAGTTGGACTTCAGGGAAGTTCGACAGTTTCAGTTGCGGCATCATGGCGTCCGCGTCGCCCAGCTCCACGGTAACAGGCAGGTCAGCGACGGTCAGGCGCTTGGCCGCCAGCGGCGCCGGCGGGCCGGAAGCGGCGCGGGCAAAGATGAACACGCTGTCGCCCGGCTGCACCTTGGCCTTGAGCGCTGGCGCTAGCTCGACGCGCACCTTGAGCAATGCCGCAGCCTTGCTCACTGCTTGGGCGACCTTGCCGCCGCTGGCCTCAAGCTTCTCGGTGGCGCGGTTGATACCGCCCTGCAGCGCCTCACGGGACTTGTCGCCTTCCGGCAGTTGCGCGAGCAGGCGGCCCCAATAATCAATGGCTTGCTGATAACGCTCGCCTTCGAACGCGGCGATTCCCAGCAGGCCCAGGCTGGTGACTTCCTTGGGATCGAGCTTGAGCGCTTCGTCGGTCAGGGCCTGGACCTTGTCCGACCATTTCTTGCCATCGGCGAAATACTGCGCCTGAGCCCATTGCCCGAGCAGCTCGGGTTGCCGGCCGGCCACCACCACGGTGCGCTCGAAGATCTTCGCCGCATCCGCCGGTCGGTCCTGGGCCATGTAGGTGCGACCGAGGAAATACAAGCCCTCGGCGTTATCCGGTTGCGCGGCCACCGCGCGCTCCAGGCGCAGGGTCATTTCTTCCATCGACTGCGGTGCCTGGGCGAACTCACGGGTCAGCTCGACCTTGTCGCTGGCGCCGAAATGCAGATACAGCCCCAGGCCCAACACCGGCACCAGCACGGCGGCGAGTAACGGCAACGGTTTCCCCAAGCGAGACTCGCGCGGCGCATCGGCGCCTTCGGTGTCGGCGAGCAGTTCACGCGCGGCTTCGGCGCGGCCGGTGTCCAGTTGCGCAGCGTTCAGCACGCCCTCTTCCTGCTCGGCCTGCAACTCGGCGACACGCTCCTGGTACAGCGCCACGTTGAGCGCGGTACGGTCCTCTTCGCGCTGGGCGCGGCGACCGCGCAATACAGGGATCAACAGAAAACTCAGGGCAATCAGGAGAAGCAGACCTGCGGCGAGCCAGAAATCAATCATGCTTGGTTTTATCCAACAGTTGGTCGAGGCGCTGGCGCTCTTCGACAGAAAGCGTGTCCGGGGCAGCCGTGCGCTGGACCCGGCGGCGGCGCACAATCACCGCGATGACAACGAAACCACCGAACAACAGCCCGGCGGGGCCAAACCAGAGCAGCGCGGTCTTGGAGGTCAAGGCCGGGTTGTAGCGCACGAACTCCCCATAGCGGTCCACCATGAAATCGATGATCTGCTGGTTGTCCTTGCCTTCGCCGAGCATGCGGAAAATTTCCTTGCGCAGGTCGGCGGCAATCGGTGCGTTGGAATCGGCGATGTCCTGGTTCTGACACTTGGGGCAGCGCAGCTCCTTGGTCAATTCACGAAACCGCTCGCGCTCGCCCTCGTTGGCGAATTCATAGGTATCGATGGCGGCGTGGGCCACGCCAGCCAGGCTCACCCCGAGGATGAGGGCTGCTAACCAGCGCTTCATGGCTTGGCCTCGTCGACCAGCGCCTGATACTTGGCGGCCAGCTTCTCGCGCCAGACCTGTTCGTCGATCACGCCGACGAACTTGTCGCGGATGACACCCTTGGCGTCGATGAAAAAAGTTTCCGGCGCCCCGTAGACGCCCAGGTTCAGGCCCAGGGAGCCCTCTTCATCGCGGATATCCAGTTGATACGGGTTGTGGAATTCGGCCAGCCACTTCAAGGCATCGGCGTTGACGTCCTTGTAATTGACGCCGTAGATCACCACGCCGTTCTGGGCCAGTTTGTTCAATACCGGATGTTCAACCCGGCAGGAAATGCACCAGGTGCCCCAGACATTGACCAGTGCCGGTTTACCCAGCAGGTCCGCCCGGGTCAGTGTCTTGTCGCCCTGCACCGACGGCAGGGAAAACTCAGGGAACGGCTTGCCGATCATTGCCGAGGGCAATTCGGCCGGGTTCAGGTAGAGCCCCCGGTACAAAAACACCGCCATCAACAAAAACAGCGCCAGCGGCAACAGCATCAACCAACGTTTCATGCAGGGGCTCCCGTCATGCCCAGGGTTTCACGCACCCGGGTTTTTACCTTGACCCGATAACGACGATCCAAGGCCGCCAGCACGCCACCCAGGCCGGTCAGCAAGCCGCCGAACCAGATCCAGCGCACGAACGGCTTGACGTGGACCCGCACAGCCCACGCGCCATCGCCCAGGGACTCACCCAGCGCTACGTAGAGGTCGCGGGTGAAACCGGCATCGATCCCGGCTTCGGTCATCACCGAATTCTGCACGGTATAGAGGCGCTTTTCCGGATGCAGCACGGTCACTTCCTGGCCGTCGCGGAGCACCCGCACGGTGCCTTTGTCGGAAGTGAAGTTCGGGCCTTCGTAATGTTTGGCACCCTCGAAGACAAACTGATAGCCACCCAGATCCATGGACTCTCCGGGCGCCAGGCGCAGGTCGCGCTCGGCGCTGTTCTGGCTGGACAGCACCACGCCCAAGGCACAGACCGCGATACCCAGGTGGGCGAGCTGCATGCCCCAGTAGCTGCGGGTCAGGGTTGGCAGGCCCTTGATCAAGCCCTTGTGGCGGGTCTTGTCGAAGATATCCCTGACCCCGGCCAGCAACACCCAGGCCGCCAGCACGAAGGTCGCCAGCACCGCCCAGTTGAAATCGCCATACGCGATCCCGGCGATGACGGCCAGGGCAGCAGTGCCCAGCAGCACGGGCGTCAGCATGCCCATCAGCCATTTGACCGGTGTGTCTTTCCAGCGCACCAGCATGCCGACAGCCATCACCACCATCAGGATCGCCATCAGCGGAATGAACAGAGCATTGAAGTACGGCGGGCCGACCGACAGCTTGGCGCCGGTCAGCGCGTCGAGCACCAACGGGTACAGCGTGCCCAGCAGGATCATCGACGCGGCAACCACCAGCACCAGGTTGTTGCCCAGCAGCAGGGTTTCCCGGGACCAGAGGTTGAAGCCGACCTGGCTTTTCACCACCGGTGCGCGCACAGCGAACAGCGTCAGCGAGCCGCCGACCACGAACAGCAGGAACATCAGGATGAACACGCCACGCTCAGGGTCAGAGGCAAAGGCATGCACCGAAGTCAGTACGCCGGAACGCACCAGGAAGGTTCCCAGCAGGCTCAGGGAGAATGCGGCGATGGCCAGCAGCACGGTCCAGCTCTTGAACACGCCACGTTTTTCTGTGACGGCCAGGGAGTGGATCAGCGCGGTGCCCACCAGCCAGGGCATGAAGGAGGCGTTTTCCACCGGGTCCCAGAACCACCAGCCACCCCAGCCCAGTTCGTAGTAGGCCCACCACGAACCCAGGGTGATGCCAATGCCCAGGAAGGCCCAGGCGACGATGGTCCAGGGACGCGACCAGCGCGCCCAGGCGGCATCGAGACGACCGCCCAGCAACGCGGCGATGGCGAAGGCGAAGGCCACGGAGAATCCAACGTAGCCCATGTAGAGCATCGGCGGGTGAACGATCAGGCCGATGTCCTGCAGCAACGGATTGAGGTCGCGACCGTCCATCGGCACCTGGGGCAGGATGCGCTCGAACGGATTGGAGGTAACGATCAGGAACAACAGGAAACCGATGCTGATCATCCCCATCACCGCCAGCACCCGGGCCAGCATTACCTGGGGCAACTGCCGGGAGAACACCGAGACCGCGAAGGTCCAGCCGGCGAGGATCAACGCCCAGAGCAACAGAGACCCTTCATGGGCGCCCCACACCGCGCTGAACTTGTAGTACCAAGGCAAGGCGCTGTTGGAGTTACCGGCAACGTAGGCCACGGAGAAATCATCAGCCATGAACGCGTAGGTCAGGCAACCGAAGGCGAACAACATGAAGGCGAACTGCCCCCAAGCCGCCGGCTGGGCCAGGCTCATCCACAAACGATCGCCACGCCAGGCACCGAGTAAAGGCACCACCGCCTGAACGATGGAGAAACACAAGGCCAGGATCATCGCCAGGTGACCCAGCTCGGGAATAAACAGACCGGTCATCGATCAACCCTCCTTCACGGGAGCGGGCGCCGACTGGCCGCTGTCTTTCAAAGCCTTGGTCACTTCCGGCGGCATGTATTTTTCGTCGTGCTTGGCCAGGACTTCATCGGCCACCACCACGCCTTCGGCATTGAGCTTACCCAGGGCGACGATGCCCTGCCCTTCGCGAAACAGGTCCGGCAGGATGCCACGATAGGTGATGGTCACGGTCTTGTTGAAATCGGTGACGTTGAATTTCACGTCCAGCGAGTCCCCGGAACGCTCCAGGGACCCCTCCTCCACCATGCCGCCGGCACGAATGCGCGTGTCCTTGGGTGCTTCGCCGTTGGCAATCTGGGTCGGGGTGTAGAACAGGTTGATGTTCTGTTGCAAGGCGCTCAAGGCCAGGCCGACTGCGGCGCCGACCCCCACCAGGATGGCAAGAATGATGACAAGACGTTTTTTGCGCAGCGGATTCACTGACCATTCTCCCGGCGCAGACGACGCGCCTCTTGTTGCAGATACCGCTTGCGGGCCAGGATCGGCGCCGCCACGTTGAGGGCCAGCACCGCCAGGCAGATGCCATAGGCGGACCAGACATACAGGCCGTGATGGCCCATGGCGAGAAAATCGCCGAATGATGCAAAACTCATCGAGCGGCCTCCAGGCTGTTCTGTACTTCGGCCTTCACCCAACTGGCCCGGGACTCGCGCTTGAGCACCTCCAGGCGCATGCGCAGCAGCAGCACCGCGCCGAAGAAACAGTAGAAACCCAGCACGGTGAGCAACAGCGGCAGCCACATTTGCACAGGCATCGCCGGTTTTTCGGTGAGGGTGAAGGTCGCGCCCTGGTGCAGGGTGTTCCACCAGTCCACCGAGTACTTGATGATCGGGATGTTGATCACGCCGACAATCGCCAGTACCGCGCAGGCCTTGGCGGCGCTGTCACGATTGCTGATGGCGTTGCCCAGCGCAATAAGACCGAAGTACAGAAACAGCAGGATCAGCATCGACGTCAGTCGGGCATCCCAGACCCACCATGAGCCCCAGGTCGGCTTGCCCCAGATCGCCCCGGTGACCAGCGCTACGGCGGTCATCCAGGCACCGATGGGCGCGGCGCATTGCAGGGCCACGTCCGCCAGTTTCATCTTCCACACCAGCCCGACCACGCCACACACCGCCAGCATCACGTAGATGGACTGGGCCAACAGCGCCGTGGGAACGTGAATGTAGATGATGCGAAAGCTGTTGCCCTGCTGGTAGTCCGGCGGTGCGAAGGCCAGGCCCCAGACCACGCCGATGCCGATCAACAGCAGTGCGGCGATGCTCAACCAGGGCAGCAGTTTGCCGCTGATGCCGTAGAACCACTTGGGTGAGCCGAGCTTATGAAACCAGGTCCAGTTCATTGCTGTTTCCATCACGGTTGCGACTCGTCATTACGAGTCGCCAGGTCTGCCTTTACTTCAAAAGAAGTGGTCAGTTCTTGACCAGGCCTCATTATTATTCGCCGACGCTGATTTTCAGGCCAGCGGCTATTGCAAAGGGTGTCAGGGTTATCGCCAGGGCGGTCAGGCTCCCAAGCCACAGCAGATAACCGGTTGCCGGCATGCCTTGCAGCGCGGCTTGCAAGGCGCCACTGCCGAGGATCAACACCGGGATATACAGCGGCAGGATCAGCAGCGCCAACAACAGGCCGCCGCGCTTCAACCCCACCGTCAACGCCGCGCCGACTGCGCCGAGCAGGCTCAACACCGGCGTGCCCAGCAACAGCGATACCAACAATACCGGCATGCAGGCAGCGGGCAAGCCCAGCATCATTGCCAGCAGCGGCGAGAGCAGCACCAGTGCCAGGCCGGAAAAAACCCAGTGTGCCAGTACCTTGGCCAAAACCAGAAGGGCCAGGGGGTGCGACGAAAGGACCCACTGCTCCAGGGATCCGTCCTCGAAATCACTGCGGAAAAGCCCGTCCAGCGAGAGCAGGACCGATAAAAGGGCCGCCACCCAGACCAGCCCCGGCGACAAGGTTTGCAACAATTGAGTCCCGGGACCGACCGCCAGCGGGAACAGTGCGATGACAATCGCGAAGAACACCAGCGGATTGGCCAGTTCGGCCGGACGGCGGAACAACAGGCGCGCCTCGCGGGCAAGCAGCAGGCCAAACACACTCATACAGCCCAGTTCCCAAGATCGATGTTGCGATAACCGGATGGCATCCGCGCCAATGTGTGGTGAGTGGTCAACAGCACCATGCCGCCACGCTCGCAGTGCCCGGCCAGATGCTCCTCGAGCTGCGCCACGCCCTGCTTGTCCAGAGCGGTGAACGGCTCGTCGAGAATCCACAGCGGCGGGCTGTCGAGATATAACCGGGCCAGGGCCACGCGGCGCTGCTGGCCGGCGGACAGGGTGTGGCACGGCACGTCTTCGAAGCCGCGCAGGCCCACCGTCGCCAGCGCCTGCCAGATCGCCTCGCGCCCGGCCGGTCGATGCAGCGCGCAGAGCCAACTGAGGTTTTCTTCAGGCGTCAGCAAATCCTTGATGCCAGCGGCATGGCCGATCCAGAGCAGATTGCGGGCCAGTTCGCTGCGCTGGCTGTGCAACGGCTGGCCATTGAGCAGCACTTGGCCGGCAGTCGGCTGCATCAACCCGGCCAACAGGCGCAACAGGCTGGTCTTGCCACTGCCGTTGGGACCGCTGATCTGCACCATATCGCCAGGCGAGAGTCTCAATTGGAGATTCTCGAAAAGCAGCCGCAAATCTCGCTCACAGGCGAGGCCAACGGTTTGCAGGAGAGGACTGGTCAAGGGATAGCGGGCCTTATACGGTTCAAGTCGGCAATGCAGCGGCCGTTAAAGAGGTGCAGCATAGATGCTTTGGCGGCCGGTTCCACAGAGCTGCGTCAAACAATTGCAAGGTTTTCGCCACTCCCTGAAAGACCGGCGGCATTATACATGTCATGCCCCAGGGGGCGTGCTCAATTAGTTTCCCAAGGTAAGACCGCAGATGACAGGCGACATGAACATCCCGCCGTTGCCTCAGGCCTCGGCAACAACCCGTATGCCGGCGGTCACGGGCGAGCTGCTCAAATTGCTGACGCCGGTCGAAGGCCTGATCGGTGCGGGCCAGACCGCCAAGGCCGAGGTGTTGTCGCTCAAGCAGGCGGAACAGACCTTCCAGCTGTTGCTCAAGGTCACCCTGGAGAGCGGTCGCCAAACCACCGTGCAAGCCACCAGCACCCAGCCATTGCCCCAAGGCACCAGCCTGGCCGTGACTCAGCCGTCCGCCAGCAACCTGGCGATTACCGTGCAGCAGGCCATCGCCTCGAGCGTCGCCACCCTGACCCGTATCGACACGGCACAGATGCCGGTCGGCACGCTGCTGCAAGGCAAGGTACTGACCAGCCAGGCGTTGCCGCAGTTGCCGGGGCAACCCGCGGTGTACCGGTCGCTGGTGAGCCTGCTCAACACCGCCCAGGCCGGAAGTACCCTGGACATCGACAGCCCGCAACCGCTGCGCATCGGCACGCTATTGAGCGCTCAGGTACAAGATGCCCAAACCTTGAAATTTGTCCCCTTGAGCAACCGCCAGCAACAACTGGCGGTGAGCCAGCAACTGGTCACGCAGATGAGCCGCCAGGGCTCGTTGGACAGCCTGGTCACCGCGCTGCAAAACACCGCGCTGCAAAAGCTTCCGGCCAGCGACGACACTGGCGCCGAGTTGCGCGCTGCGGTGACACGCCTGTTGGCGGGCCTGCCCGACATCCAGCAACTGAGCACACCCAAGGGCCTGGCCCAGGCCATGGCCGCCAGCGGCGCGTTCCTGGAAAGCAAACTGCTGGCCGGGCAAGTACCGAGCCTGGCGCCAGACATGAAGGGCGATCTGCTGAAACTGATCGCCCAACTGACCCCGGCCCTGCCCGCCTCAACCAACCTCGCCGCCATCATCGCCGCCAACACCTTGGCCCAGGTGCTGCCCAGCTTCGTGCGTAACGCCCTCGGCACCCTCGGCCAGGTCAGCGTCAAGCCGCAACCCACCAGTTTCCCCCTGCCCTCGCGCCTGTTGAAAGGCCAGGACGATGAAGGCGACCTGGAACAGTTGTTGCGTCTGGCCGCCGCCGCCGTGTCGCGCCTGCAAAGCCATCAATTGTCGAGCCTGGAACAGACGGGCCTGACCGACGACGGTCGGCTGATGAGCACCTGGCAGTTGGAAATCCCCATGCGCAACCTGCAGGACATCGTGCCGCTGCAGGTCAAGTTCCAGCGCGAGGAAACCCCGCCCCGGGAGGAGTCACCGGAACGCCGTGAAGAACGCGAGCCGAAACAGCAGCTCTGGCGGGTCGAGCTGGCGTTCGACATGGAGCCACTGGGGCCGCTGCAGATTCAGGCCCAGTTGCTCAGCGGCAGCCTGTCGAGCCAGCTATGGGCAGAGCGGCCGTACACCGCCAGCCTGATCGAAAACAATCTGACCGCGCTGCGTGAACGCCTGGTGACCTGCGGCCTGAACGTTGGCGACCTGGATTGCCACCTCGGCACCCCGCCCCAAGGCCCCAAGACGCGACTGGAACAACGCTGGGTGGACGAAACCGCATGACAACCGACACCGCACCACGCCAGGCCATCGCCCTCAAGTACGACGGCCTCCACGCCCCGACCCTCACCGCCAAGGGCGACGAAGCCCTGGCCGAGGAAATCCTGCGGATCGCCCGCGAAAGCGAAGTGCCGATCTATGAAAACGCTGAATTGGTGAAGCTGTTGGCGCGGATGGAACTGGGCGACAGCATCCCGGAAGAGTTGTATCGCACCATTGCCGAAATCATTGCCTTTGCCTGGAACTTGAAAGGCAAATTCCCCCAGGGCTATGACCCGAACGCGCCAAGTGTCGAGAAGGATGTGACCGATCGCGGCGACGATTATTGATCTCCAGATCCAGCAAGGACCGCTCTTGTGGCGAGGGAGCTTGCTCCCGCTGGGTGGCGCAGCCGCCCCAGGCGCAGCGACCGCAAAAAGCGTGGGGGCCGCTGCGCAGCCCAGCGGGAGCAAGCTCCCTCGCCACGGTGATGTATTCACTGAAGATCGGTGGGCCTTTGTAAAAAAAATCGCAGCCTTCAGCAACGCCTACAGGGTAATGTGAACCCTGTAGACGCTGCCAAAGGCTGCGATCTCTTGATCTTTCTTGCAGCTTGCCGCTTGAAACTATCAGCCGCCCTTATGCAACTTGCTCATCAACTCCGCCTCGGCCTGGGTCAGGCCGCAGGCTTGGGTCAGTTCGTCGACGCTGGCGCCCATGCCCACCAGGCGAGCGGCCTGGGCGAAGGACAGGCTGGAGGGGTCGCGCTGCTCCAGTTGGGCCAGTTTGTCCGGCAACGGAGCGACCACGGCGCGTAGCTCGTGCAGGGCTTCGCCCATGCGCACGGTGCCGTTCTGGTAATCGTCGACGCGTTTGGCCAGGTCGCTGATGCGTTGATCACGCAACGCATCGCCCTGGGCCTGCTGAGCGGCGATCTGCCGCTGGGCGCGTATGTACGCGACAAACATCGCCAGCGTGCCTGCCCAGAAAAGGAACAGGACAATGACTGCTACCTCAAGAATCAAATCAGATACTCTCCAGTTCCGACCATTCCTCTTCGCTCATCATCTTCTCCAGCTCGACCAGGATCAGCAACTCGTTGTTCTTGTTGCACACGCCCTGGATGAACTTGGCCGACTCTTCGTTACCGACGTTAGGCGCGGTTTCGATTTCCGACTGACGCAAGTAAACCACTTCAGCGACGCTGTCGACGAGGATGCCGACCACTTGCTTGTCGGCCTCGATGATCACGATACGGGTGTTGTCGTTGACCTCGGTGGAGTTCAAGCCAAACCGCTGGCGAGTGTCGATCACCGTGACCACGTTACCGCGCAGGTTGATGATGCCCAGCACGTAGCTTGGCGCACCGGGAACCGGGGCGATCTCGGTATAGCGCAGCACTTCCTGAACGCGCATCACGTTGATGCCGTAGGTTTCGTTATCGAGCTTGAAGGTTACCCATTGCAAAATCGGATCTTCGGAACCCTTGAGAGACGACGCCTTATCATTCATACCCTGACCCCTCGAAAAACCGCCTGTGGCGGTGTGTGTTCTGCCCCGTGACGTGGTGCGCCACGGGTTGTCTTATTTCGGTTTCTGAACCGGCTTGGCGCCGCCCAGGTGTTTTGCCCCGCCGCTGGCGATCAGCTCGGCCAGCTCGGAAACGTCCAGCAAGGCGCACATGTGTTCGATCACCGTACCGGCCAGCCATGGCCGTTGGCCTCGATGGCTACGCCACTTGATCTCGTTCGGGTCCAGGCGCAGCGAGCGACTGACCTGATGCACCGCCAAACCCCATTCATACCCTTGCACCGAAATCACGTATTGCAGGCCCTGGCGAAAATCATCGCGATAACGGTCCGGCATCACCCAGCGCGCGGTATCCAGCACCTTCAGGTTGCCGGCCTGGCTCGGCAGGATCCCCAGGAACCATTCCGGCTGACCGAACAAAGGCGTCAGTTCCTGCCCGGCCAGGGAATATATCGATCCCAGGCATACCAGCGGCACCGCCAGGGTCAACCCGGCCACATCGAACAACAAACACTCGAACGGCTCGGCGGCCCAGGCCGGACGGTCGTCGGTCGGCACCGGCGGCGGTGGGCTGCTTGGTGGCAGATGGACTTCCACCACCGGCGTCACCAGGCCCTGCAGCAACGGTGCAACGGTCGAGACCGGCGCCAGGATCGGCGCAGGCGCTTGCATCACTGCCACCTGAGGCTTGATGAACGGAGCCTCGACTGCCGCGGCAATCACTGTTTTGTGTGCATCACGGGCCTGCTCTTCGAGCACGGCCGCCTGAAATTCATCCAGTCCACCTTCGGCTTCGACGGTCTCGGGCAACGCCTCGATCACGCTCGGTTGCAGTGGCAGTTCTTCGGTTGCTTCCTGCAGCAGCCCATCCAGATAAGACTGCAGGGCCAGTTGCGGACGCGAGGTTGTCTTTATCGGGCGGCTCATGGGAACAGTGCGCCACTTGAAAAGGTTATCGGCATGTATGCGCCTGGACTTGAGCGCTCACAAGCGAGTGCAATGCCTTTGGTAAGCCTCGTCACCTTAAGCCACCTGCTGCGAAACGAGCTGCTGGGCCAGCAGGTGCTTGAGCAGCGCCCGGTAGGCCAGCACGCCGCGGCTCTTGCCATCGAATTGCGAAGGGGTCACACCGGCACGGCTGGCGTCACGCAAACGCGTGTCGACCGGAATGTAGCCTTGCCAGATGTCATCCGGGTACATGTCCCGCAGCACGCGCAGGGTGCCCAGGGACGCCTGGGTGCGACGATCAAACAGGGTCGGCACGATGTTGAAGGCCAACGATTGCTTGCGTGAGCGGTTGATCATCGCCAGGGTATTGACCATGCGCTCCAGGCCCTTGACTGCCAGATGCTCGGTCTGCACCGGGATAACCAATTGCTGGCTGGCCGCCAAGGCGTTGACCATCAGCACGCCAAGCAGCGGCGGGCTGTCGATGATCGCGTAATCGAAGTCCTGCCACAGTTGCGCCAGACTCTTGGCGATCACCAAGCCCAGACCGCTTTGTCCCGGCGACTGCCGTTCCAGGGTCGCCAGGGCGGTGCTGGATGGCAACAGGGAAATCCGCTCATCGCTGGTGGACAGCAGCAACTGCCCCGGCAGGCCTTCGGGCACACCGCCCTTGTGCAGGAACAGGTCGTAGTTGCTGTGCTCCAGACTGTCGGGATCGTAACCAAAGTAGCTGGTCATCGAGCCGTGGGGGTCCAGATCGACCATGACCACGCGCTTGCCCGCCTCGGCCAGCAATCCGGCTAAAGCGATGGAAGATGTGGTTTTACCCACACCACCTTTTTGATTGGCGACTGCCCAGACTCTCATTCGGATTGTTCCTCCCGGTCGATAAAGGCTCGACCGAGAAATAGCTCGGTTATAAAGCGGGTGACGGAGAATTGACGGCGCTCTGTCTTCCCGGCGACTTGGGCTGGGTCGGTGCAGTTTGTGTGCCAGCACGCTTCAATGCCGCATCCGGTGTTGCATGGGCCGTACCGGTCCCGGTCAGGCTGCGGCGCACCTCAAGGTTGCGCGACACCACCAACACCACTCGCCGGTTGCGCGCCCTCCCCTCGGCGGTGGCATTGTTGGCCACCGGCTGGAATTCACCATAGCCCACCGACGCCAGCCGGCCGGGGTTTACGCCCTGCATCGCGAGCATGCGCACGATGCTCGCCGAACGCGCCGAGGAGAGTTCCCAGTTGGTCGGGTACTGCGCAGTGCGAATCGGCTGATCGTCTGTGAAGCCTTCTACGTGGATCGGGTTGTCGAAAGGCCTGAGGATCGCGGCCACTTTATCGATGATGTTGAACGCCATGTCGCTGGGCATGGCATCGCCGCTGCCAAACAACAGGCTGGAATTGAGTTCGATCTCAACCCACAACTCGTTGCCGCGCACGGTCATCTGATTGGAGCTGATCAGATCACCAAACGCCGCGCTGATGTCATCGGCAATGCTTTTCAACGGATCGCTGCCGCCAGCGATACCGGCATCGACCTGCTCGGAGTCCCTGACCAGCGGTTTGGCCGGCGTGGTGGTCTTGGGCCGCTCATCACCAATGGGGATAGGCTTGAGGGCGCGGTCGGAGTCGGTAAACACGCCGATCAGCGCCTCGGAAATAACCTTGTACTTGCCTTCGTTGACCGACGAGATCGAATACATGACCACGAAAAAAGCGAACAGCAGCGTGATGAAGTCGGCGTAAGAGACGAGCCAGCGTTCATGGTTGACGTGTTCTTCACGATGCCTGCGACGTGCCATTTTCCATGTCTCCCATCAGTCCATGAAGCCCTGAAGCTTCAACTCAATGGAACGCGGGTTTTCACCTTCGGCGATCGACAGGATCCCTTCCAGCAACATTTCGCGATAACGCGACTGGCGCAACGCAATTGACTTGAGCTTGGCGGCGATCGGCAGCAGCACCAGGTTGGCACTGGCCACACCATAAATGGTCGCGACGAAAGCCACGGCGATACCACTGCCCAGTTGCGACGGATCGGCCAGGTTGCCCATCACGTGGATCAGGCCCATCACCGCACCGATGATGCCGATGGTCGGCGCATAGCCACCCATGCTTTCAAAGACTTTGGCCGCTTCGATGTCACGGCTTTCCTGGGTGTAGAAATCCACTTCCAGGATGCTGCGGATGGCTTCCGGCTCAGCGCCGTCCACCAACAGTTGCAGGCCTTTGCGCGAATAGTTGTCGGGTTCGGCGTCGGCCACCCCTTCCAGGCCCAGCAAACCTTCCTTGCGGGCGGTCAGACTCCAGTTCACCACGCGGTCGATGCCACCGGCCAGGTCGACGCGCGGCGGGAACAGAATCCAGATGAGCACCTGCATGGCGCGCTTGAAGGCGCTCATGGGCGATTGCAACAGCGCCGCGCCCACGGTGCCGCCGATCACGATCAACGCCGCCGGGCCGTTGGCCAAGGCCCCCAGGTGACCGCCTTCCAGGTAATTGCCACCAATAATGGCGACGAACGCCATGATGATGCCGATCAGGCTGAGCACATCCATTACAGGCACGCCTCGACCAGGTGTCTACCGATGTCGTCCAGCCCGTACACCGCGTCGGCCAGATCCGCTTTGACAATCGCCATCGGCATGCCATAGATCACGCAACTGGCTTCATCCTGAGCCCAAATGGCGCTGCCGCCCTGCTTGAGCAGGCGCGCGCCCTCGCGACCGTCGGCACCCATGCCGGTGAGCACCACCGCCAGAACTTTGTCGCCGTAGGATTTAGCGGCGGAGCCGAAAGTGATGTCCACACACGGTTTGTAATTGAGGCGCTCATCGCCGGGCAGGATTTTCACCGCGCCGCGACCATCGATCATCATCTGCTTGCCGCCTGGCGCCAACAGCGCCAGGCCCGGACGCAGGATGTCGCCATCCTCGGCCTCCTTGACGCTGATACGACACAGCTTGTCCAGACGCTCGGCGAACGCCTTGGTGAAGGCCGCAGGCATATGCTGGATCAGCACGATCGGCGCCGGAAAGTTGGCCGGCAACTGGGTCAGGACCCGCTGCAACGCCACCGGGCCGCCGGTGGACGTACCAATGGCGACCAGTTTGTAGGCTTTGCGCTTGGGGGCCGGCGACGATGACGTACTGGCGGGCGCGGAACGAGCTGGCGCTGGGGCCGGGGCACTGCGCGCTGGGGCCGGATTGAAGCTGCCCAATGAAGCCGGGGCTGGTGCAGGCGCTGGCGCAGGTGTGCTATAGGCACCGACACGCCGGTTGCTGCGGGAAATACTGTGGACCTTCTCGCACAGCAACTGCCGAACCTTGTCGGGGTTGCGCGAAATGTCTTCGAAATTTTTCGGCAGGAAATCCACCGCCCCGGCGTCCAGCGCATCGAGGGTCACCCGGGCGCCTTCATGGGTCAGGGAGGAGAACATCAATACTGGGGTCGGGCAGCGCTGCATGATATGCCGCACCGCCGTGATGCCATCCATCATCGGCATCTCGTAGTCCATGGTGATCACGTCCGGCTTGAGCGCCAGCGCCTGATCGATTGCCTCTTTGCCGTTGGTCGCCGTACCGACGACCTGAATACTCGGGTCCGCCGAGAGAATTTCCGAGACGCGGCGGCGGAAAAACCCCGAATCGTCCACCACCAGGACTTTAACTACCATAAACACTCCGTTAGACGAGACGCGGCTGCGGGCCGCGCCCCTCCAGAATCAAATACGCCGTGCGGCGTAACGCTTGAGCATGCTTGGCACATCGAGAATCAACGCGATGCGACCGTCGCCGGTGATGGTGGCGCCGGACATGCCCGGGGTGCCCTGGAGCATCTTGCCTAGCGGCTTGATGACCACTTCTTCCTGGCCCACCAACTGATCGACGACGAAGCCGATCCGCTGGGTGCCCACCGAAAGGATCACCACATGGCCTTCACCCTGCTCGACATGAGCGGCGGAGCTGACCAGCCAGCGCTTGAGGTAGAACAGCGGCAGTGCCTTGTCCCGCACGATCACCACTTCCTGGCCGTCCACCACGTTGGTGCGCGACAGGTCGAGGTGGAAGATTTCGTTGACATTGACCAGCGGGAAGGCGAATGCCTGGTTGCCCAGCATCACCATCAGGGTCGGCATGATCGCCAGGGTCAGCGGGACCTTGATGACGATTTTCGAGCCCTGGCCCTTGGTCGAGTAGATGTTGATCGAACCGTTGAGCTGGGAAATCTTGGTTTTCACCACATCCATGCCCACGCCACGGCCCGACACGTCGGAAATCTCGGTCTTGGTCGAGAACCCCGGGGCGAAGATCAGGTTGTAGCACTCGGTGTCGCTCAGGCGGTCGGCGGCATCCTTGTCCATCACACCGCGCTTCACCGCGATGGAGCGCAGTACGTTCGGGTCCATGCCTTTGCCGTCGTCGGAGATCGACAGCAGGATGTGGTCGCCTTCCTGCTCGGCGGCCAATACCACCTTGCCGCTGCGGGGCTTGCCTGACTCTTCGCGCTCTTGCGGCGACTCGATACCGTGGTCGACCGCGTTGCGCACCAAGTGGACCAGTGGATCGGCCAGAGCCTCGACCAGGTTCTTGTCCAGGTCGGTCTCTTCGCCCACTAGTTCCAGGTTGATTTCTTTCTTGAGCTGGCGTGCCAGGTCGCGAACCAGGCGCGGGAAGCGCCCGAAGACTTTCTTGATCGGCTGCATCCGGGTCTTCATGACCGCCGTCTGCAAGTCAGCCGTGACCACGTCCAGGTTCGACACGGCCTTGGCCATGGCTTCGTCCTGGCTGTTGAGGCCCAGGCGCACCAGGCGGTTACGCACCAGCACCAGTTCGCCGACCATGTTCATGATCTCGTCCAGGCGAGCGGTGTCGACCCGTACAGTGGTCTCGGCTTCGCTGGCCGGCTTTTCCGCCGGCGCGGCCGCCGGTGCGCGGGCTGGCGCCGGGGCAGCGGCAGCAGGCTTGGGTGTCTCAGCCTTCGGTTCCGGTGCCTTGGCGGCGGGTTTGGCCGCGGCCTTCTCCGCTGGCGCAGCCGCTGTGGCAGTGGCGGCAGGCGCAGTGGCTGTTGAGGCGGTGCCGACTTCGCTGAACTTGCCCTTGCCGTGCAGTTCGTCGAGCAGTGATTCGAATTCGTGATCGCTGATCAGGTCGCTGCCCGCTGCTGCGGCGGCAGGCTTGGCTGGGGTCGGCGCGGAGGCGATAGCCGAATCCAGTGCGTCCACGGCGAAGTTACCCTTGCCGTGCAACTGATCGAGCAAAGCCTCGAACTCATCGTCGGTGATATCGGAGTTGTCGCCCGCCGCTTTCGGGGCGGCCGGGGCACTCGGGGGGGCGACGGCATCCACGGCGAACTGGCCCTTGCCGTGAAGCTGATCGAGCAGCGACTCGAACTCGGCGTCGGTGATTTCATCGCTGGCGGCGGCATCGGCGGCCGGCGCAGCCGGGGCAGCAGGCGCTGCCGGAGCCTGGGCTTGAGCCTTGACGGCGTTCAGCGAGTCCAGCAGTTGTTCGAATTCGTTATCGGTGATGTCGCCTGATTCCTCGGCGACCGGTTCCTCAACCACTGGCGCGGCTACCGGTGCAGCTTCGTCAGCCGACTGCGGCTCGGCCAGGCGCGACAGCGCGGCGAGCAGCTCAGGCGTAGCAGCGGTGATCGGCGAGCGCTCGCGCACTTCACTGAACATGCTGTTGACCGCATCCAGCGCTTCGAGCACCACGTCCATCAATTCCGAGTCAACGCGACGCTCACCCTTGCGCAGGATGTCGAACACGTTTTCGGCAATGTGACAGCACTCCACCAGCTCATTGAGCTGGAGGAAGCCGGCGCCTCCTTTTACAGTGTGGAAACCGCGAAAAATTGCATTGAGCAGATCCGCATCATCAGGTCGGCTTTCCAGCTCGACCAGCTGTTCGGACAGTTGCTCTAGAATCTCGCCGGCCTCAACCAGGAAATCCTGAAGGATCTCTTCATCGGCGCCGAAGCTCATTAATGGGTGCTCCTAGAGGTCTAAAACCTAAAATCCAAGGCTGGACAGCAAATCGTCCACATCGTCCTGACCGGACACAACGTCTTCTCTTTTATCGGCATGAATTTGCGGACCTTCACCCTGAGAGAGATGTTTTTGTGGATCTTTTTCAGCGAGCATCGCTTCACGGTCGTGTTCGATGCCTGCAAAGCGGTCTACCTGGCTGGCCATCAACACCAGTTTGAGCAGGTTGCTTTCCACTTCGGTGACCAGTTGGGTCACCCGCTTGATCACCTGGCCGGTCAGGTCTTGATAGTCCTGAGCCAGCAGAATGTCGTTGAGGTTGCTCGCCACGGCGCGGTTCTCGGCGCTACTGCGCGTCAGGAAACCGTCGACCCGACGGGCCAGCTCGCGAAACTCTTCAGCCCCGACTTCGCGCCGCATGAAGCGACCCCAGTCGGTGCTCAAGGCCTGGGCTTCATCGCTCAGGCCATTGACCAGCGGCGTTGCGTTCTCCACCAGGTCCATGGTGCGGTTGGCCGCGGCCTCGGTCAGCTTGACCACATAACCCAGACGCTCGGTCGCGTCGGTGATCTGCGAGACCTCCTCGGCCTGCGGCATGTTCGGATCGATCTGAAAATTGACAATCGCGCTGTGCAGTTCACGCGTGAGCTTGCCCACTTCCTGATACAGACCGCGGTCACGGGTCTGGTTGAGCTCATGGATCATTTGAACCGCATCGCCAAAGCGGCCTTTCTCAAGGCTGTCGACCAGTTCGCGGGCATGTTTTTTCAGGGTCGATTCGAAATCACCCATTGAAGATTCGTTATCCATAGCTCCCCCGTGGCGCCGTTAACCGATGCGTTCGAAGATTTTTTCGATCTTCTCTTTCAACGCCTGGGCCGTGAAGGGTTTGACCACGTAGCCGTTCACACCGGCCTGGGCCGCTTCGATGATCTGCTCGCGCTTGGCTTCGGCAGTGACCATCAGCACCGGAAGGTGCTTGAGTTTTTCGTCGGCGCGCACGTGGCGCAGCAAGTCGATACCGGTCATGCCGGGCATGTTCCAGTCAGTCACCAGAAAGTCGATGCTTCCGCTGTTGAGAACCGGAATGGCAGTGGTGCCATCGTCGGCCTCGACCGTGTTGGTGAACCCAAGGTCACGCAACAGGTTTTTTATGATCCGCCGCATCGTTGAGAAGTCATCAACGATGAGGATTTTCATGTTCTTGTCCAATTCGACCTCCAAGCAGTCTTAAACGCGCCCAGCACCTGAACGCGCCATTTCAATCAATCCGGCACAACACTCGACAACGGTCTGGAGGACAACAGAGAAAGACTGGCTCAGCACATGCCAGGCCAGCCTCGTTCGCAGTGTCCCCACACTGCTGTCAGCGCGCTCGCCACTCCCCCAAACGCCCCCGCAAACGGGCCGCGCACTGGCTGTGTAACTGGCTGACCCGCGATTCGCTGACACCCAGGACCTCACCGATTTCCTTGAGGTTCAGCTCTTCGTCGTAGTACAGCGCCAAGACCAGTCGCTCACGCTCCGGCAAATTGGCAATCGCATCCGCCAGCGCGCTCTGGAAACGCTCATCTTCCAGGTCACGCGATGGCTCCATGTGAGCACTCGCGCCGTCCTCGTGCAGCCCTTCGTGTTCGCCGTCCTGCAGCAGGTCGTCGAAACTGAACAGGCGACTGCCCAAGGTATCGTTCAAAATCCCGTAATAATCATCGAGACTCAATTGGAGTTCGGCCGCAACCTCGTGATCTTTAGCGTCACGCCCGGTTTTAGCTTCAATGGCGCGAATGGCGTCACTGACCATGCGGGTATTGCGATGCACCGAACGCGGCGCCCAATCACCCTTACGGACTTCATCGAGCATCGCCCCGCGAATGCGAATACCGGCATAGGTCTCGAAACTGGCGCCCTTGCTCGCGTCGTATTTGTTCGACACTTCGAGCAGGCCGATCATGCCCGCCTGGATCAGGTCTTCAACCTGGACACTGGCCGGCAACCGCGCCAGCAAGTGATAGGCGATACGCTTGACCAGAGGCGCGTATCGCTCAATCAATTCGTACTGGGCGTCCCGTGCCGATTTCTTGTAGAGATGGTTGTAACCGCTGGCTGTCATAACACGGGCCCTGCTGTTTGTTGCACGAGACGCTCGACGAAAAACTCCAGATGCCCGCGAGGGTTGGCTGGCAGTGGCCAGGTATCAACCTTCTGGGCAATAGCCTTGAACGCCAGTGCGCATTTGGAACGGGGAAAGGCTTCATAAACCGCACGTTGCTTCTGGACGGCCTTGCGTACGCTTTCGTCGTAGGGCACAGCGCCGACGTATTGTAGGGCGACGTCCAGGAAACGATCCGTGACCTTTGTCAACTTGGCGAACAGGTTGCGACCTTCCTGCGGGCTCTGGGCCATGTTGGCCAGGACGCGGAAGCGGTTCATGCCGTAGTCACGGTTCAATAACTTGATCAGGGCATAGGCGTCGGTGATGGACGTCGGTTCGTCGCAGACCACCAGCAAGACTTCCTGGGCAGCGCGTACGAAACTGACGACCGAATCACCGATACCGGCAGCGGTGTCGATCACCAGCACATCGAGGTTGTCACCGATGTCGCTGAAGGCCTGGATCAGGCCGGCGTGTTGAGCCGGGGTCAGGTGAACCATGCTCTGGGTGCCCGAGGCAGCCGGCACGATGCGAATCCCGCCCGGCCCTTGCAGCAGCACGTCGCGCAGTTCGCAGCGGCCCTCTATCACGTCCGCCAGCGTGCGCTTGGGCGTGAGCCCCAGCAGCACGTCGACGTTCGCCAGGCCCAGGTCGGCGTCCAGCAGCATGACCCGTCGGCCAAGCTCTGCCAGAGCCAGGGACAAGTTCACTGACACGTTAGTCTTGCCGACGCCACCTTTGCCGCCGGTCACCGCGATCACCTGTACGGGATGCATGCTGCCCATGTTCGTTCTTTACCTTGTCTTACTTAGACGGAGGCCACATTACTGGCTGCGCGCTCGCATGAAGGAACAATGCATGGCAGACCATCGATGTAGGTACAAAAAATATTCATGATTACCTCAGCCGACCTGCTTGGTCGGGCTGTGGTAGATATCAGCGAACATATCAGCCATGGCTTCTTCGCTGGGTTCTTCCTGCATTTGCACACTCACGGCACGACTGACCAGTTGATGACGGCGCGGCAGATGCAAATCATCCGGGATCCGCGGCCCGTCGGTCAGGTAGGCCACCGGTAAATCATGACCGATCGCCAGGCTCAACACCTCGCCCAGGCTTGCCGTTTCGTCCAGCTTAGTCAGGATGCAGCCGGCCAGCCCGCAGCGTTTGTAGCTGTGGTATGCGGCGGTTAGAACCTGTTTCTGGCTGGTGGTTGCCAACACGAGATAATTTTTTGACCGGATCCCACGCCCGGCCAGGCTTTCAAGCTGCATGCGCAGGGCCGGATCGCTGGCTTGCAGGCCGGCGGTATCGATCAGCACGACGCGCTTGCGCAGCAGCGGTTCCAGCGCCTGGGCCAGGGACTGGCCCGGATCCACATGGGTCACCGACACATTGAGGATCCGGCCAAGGGTCTTGAGTTGTTCCTGGGCACCGATACGGAAACTGTCCATGCTCACCAGGGCGATGCTCTGGGCGCCGTACTTGAGTACATAACGCGCCGCGAGCTTGGCCAGGGTGGTGGTCTTGCCCATGCCGGCCGGGCCGACCATGGCAATGACGCCACCTTCTTCGAGAGGCTCGACTTCCGGTGTGGCGATCATCCGCGCCAGGTGCGCCAGCAACATGCGCCAGGCCTGACGAGGTTCTTCGATATCGTTGATCAGCGCCAGCAGGTCGCGGGACAACGGGCCGGACAAGCCGATACGTTGCAGGCGACGCCACAGGTTTGCCTGGGCCGGACGGTTGCCTTGCAACTGGTTCCAGGCCAGGGAGCCGAGCTGAACTTCCATCAGTTCACGCAGGCTGTTGAGTTCGAAGCGCATCGAGTCCAGGGCGCGCGGGTCGACGCCACCGCCTGAGGCAGCCTGAACCGGCGCCGGACGACGCGGCTCGGCCTTGGCCTGCTCGACCAGTGGCTCAGCAGCGGTCAACGGCAATCCAGCGGTCAGAGGCTGGCCGGCGAACAATTGACGATTGGTGCCCGCGCTGGCTTCGCCGTCACTGCTGCGCAAGCTCAATTCGGCCTGGGCACTGGCGATGCGCGACTGGGTCTTGCGCAGCTCATCCTCGAGTTCCATGTTGGGAACACGTGGGGCCAGCGCCGACAATTTGTAATCCAGAGCCGCCGTCAGCTCGACACCGCCGGCGATCCGACGGTTGCCGATGATGGCGGCTTCAGCGCCCAGCTCGTCACGAACCAGCTTCATGGCCTGACGCATATCGGCGGCGAAAAAACGCTTCACTTGCATAAACCACTACCTCAGCCGTTGGGCCCTACTGTCGCAACGATGGTCACTTGCTTGTTGTCCGGTATTTCCTGGTACGCCAGCACATGCAGCCCCGGGACCGCGAGGCGCCCGAATCGCGAAAGCATCGCGCGAATCGGACCGGCCACCAGCAGGATCACCGGTTGGCCTTGCATCTCCTGCCGCTGGGCTGCATCGATCAGCGAACGCTGCAGCTTCTCGGCCATGCTTGGCTCCAGCAGAACGCCCTCTTCCGAGCCTTGTCCTGCCTTCTGCAGACTATTGAGCAATATCTGTTCCAACCTTGGCTCCAACGTGATCACAGGCAGCTCCGACTCAGTGCCTACAATGCTTTGGACGATTGCGCGGGATACGCCAACCCGCACCGCAGCCACCAGAGCGGCGGTATCTTGACTCTTGGAAGCGTTGTTGGCGATAGCCTCGGCAATGCTGCGAATGTCGCGCACCGGCACCTGCTCAGCCAACAGCGCCTGCAACACCTTGAGCAATTGCGACAACGAAACCACGCCAGGCACCAGCTCTTCGGCCAGCTTCGGCGAGCCTTTGGCCAGCACTTGCAGCAATTGCTGGACTTCTTCGTGACCGATCAGCTCGCTGGAGTGCTTGTACAGAATCTGGTTCAAGTGGGTCGCGACCACGGTACTGGCGTCCACCACGGTATAGCCAAGGGACTGGGCCTGGGCCCGCTGGCTGATTTCGATCCATACCGCTTCCAGGCCAAAAGCCGGATCCTTGGCGGTAATGCCGTTGAGCGAACCGTAGACCTGTCCCGGGTTGATCGCCAGTTCACGGTCCGGGTAAATCTCGGCTTCGGCCAGGATCACCCCCATCAGCGTCAAGCGATAGGCACTTGGCGCCAGATCGAGGTTGTCACGAATATGTACAGTGGGCATCAAAAAGCCCAGGTCCTGGGACAGCTTCTTGCGCACACCCTTGATCCGCGCGAGCAATTGACCACCCTGATTGCGGTCCACCAAGGGGATCAGACGGTAACCGACTTCCAGGCCGATCATGTCGATCGGCGTCACGTCGTCCCAGCCCAGCTCCTTGGTTTCCATGGCACGAGCCGGCGACGGCAACAGTTCCTGCTGACGCTTGACCTCCTGCAGAGCCTGAACCTTTTGTACGTTCTGTTTCTTCCAGAACAGGTAGGCGCCACCCGCCGCCAATGCGGCCATGCTCAGAAACGAGAAATGGGGCATCCCGGGGACCAGGCCCATCACGGCCATCAGTCCGGCTGCAACGGCCAACGCCTTGGGCGATGCAAACATCTGCCGGCCGATCTGCTTACCCATGTCTTCGGAGCCGGACGCACGGGTCACCATGATCGCGGCAGCTGTGGATAACAACAGTGATGGCAATTGCGCCACCAAACCGTCACCAATGGTTAACAGCGCGTAAACCTTGCCGGCATCGCCGAATGTCATGCCGTGCTGGAAGATACCGACAGCCATACCGCCGATCAGGTTGATGAAGAGGATCAGCAGGCCGGCGATGGCATCGCCGCGCACGAATTTGCTGGCACCGTCCATGGAGCCATAGAACTCGGCTTCCTGGGCCACTTCCAGACGACGGGCCTTGGCCTGGCCCTGATCGATCAGGCCAGCGTTGAGGTCGGCGTCGATTGCCATTTGCTTGCCGGGCATTGCATCGAGGGTGAAACGCGCGCTCACCTCGGAAATCCGTCCGGCACCCTTGGTCACCACGACAAAGTTGATGATCATCAAAATGGCGAAGACGACGATACCCACCACGTAGTTTCCGCCGATCACCACTTCACCGAAGGCCTGGATCACCTTACCGGCAGCGGCGTGGCCTTCATGCCCGTGGATCATCACCACCCGGGTGGACGCCACGTTGAGCGCCAGGCGCATCAGCGTCGCCACCAGCAGAATGGTCGGGAACACCGCGAAATCCAGTGGCCGCAATGCGTACACACACACCAGCAGTACAACGATGGACAAAGCGATGTTGAACGTGAAGAACACGTCCAGCAGAAACGGTGGCACCGGCAGCATCATCATGGCGAGCATGACCAGCAGCAACAACGGCACGCCCAGATTACCCCGGCTGAGGTCGGCTACGTTGTTGCGCGCGGTGTTGAATAACTGAGAGCGATCCACCAATAATCCCCGTTCCTGTGAAGCAAACTTTTGACGCCCGGAACGGGCGTAGACGGGGTGTTGCAAGAAGCCTTCCAACTTTTGTCAGAGGCTGAAATAGAGGCGCTAGCCAAGGCGCCGTATGCAATCAAGGCTCGCTCCCACTGGTTCTGCATCCGAGCGCAATCAACGCAGGCCCGAATCAGGAGTCGCGGCGCAAATCCGGTGGAATCGGCAAATCCTTGAGAGGCTCGGGGCGCTTGCCCTTGCCGGCGCGGTGTTGACGGATCTGATAGACGTAGGCCAACACCTGGGCCACGGCCAGGTACAGGCCTCCGGGGATTTCCTGGTCGAGTTCGGTGGAGTAGTAAATCGATCGCGCCAACGCGGGGGACTCGAGCAGCATCACTTCGTTGGCTACGGCAATCTCGCGGATTTTCAGCGCCAGGAAATCACTGCCCTTGGCCAGCAACACCGGAGCATTGCCTTTATCGGGGTCGTACTTGAGTGCCACGGCGTAGTGAGTCGGGTTGGTGATGACCACGTCGGCGTCCGGGATCGCCGCCATCATCCGGCGCTGGGACACTTCACGCTGCAACTGGCGAATCCGTTGCTTGACCTCCGGCTTGCCCTCCTGGTCCTTATGCTCGTCGCGGATCTCCTGCTTGGTCATCATCAGCTTCTGCTTGCTCTGATACAGCTGGATCGGCACGTCGATGGCGGCGATCAGAATCAAGCCGCAAGCCATCCACAAGGTACTCCAGCCCACCAGCTGCACGCTGTGGATAATGGCCTGCTCCAAGGGTTCATGGGCGATGCGCAGCAAGTCGTCGATATCGGCCTGCAGTACCGTCAGCGCGACAAACAGGATCAGGAAAAACTTCCCAAGCGCCTTGAGCAACTCCATCAGCGCCGTGCTGGAAAACATTCGCTTGAGGCCGTTGGCCGGGTTCATCCGACTGAACTTGGGCGCCAGGCTCTTACCGGCAAACAGCCAGCCCCCCAGGGAAATCGGGCCAATAATGGCCGCCAACAGCAGAAAGATCAGGACCGGTTGCACGGCCAGGATCGCGATCTTGCCGGAGTGCAGCAGGTATTGCCCCATGGCACCGGGACTGAGCAGTACCTCGCGGGGCAAGGAAAAATTCAGGCGCATGATTTCCAGCAGATCCAGGGCCAGCCCGCCGCCATAAATCAACAGACCGCCCGCCCCGGCCAACATCACCGCCAGGGTATTGAGCTCCTTGGAGCGCGCAATCTCGCCCTTGTCCCGAGACTCCTTCTTGCGCTTCTCCGTGGGGTCTTCTGTCTTGTCCTGCCCACTCTCGCTTTCGGCCATGGTTCAGCGCGCCTGTGCCATGTCGCGTAACAGCTGCAGGGCCTGGGTCGCCAGCGGCTGGTACTGGTTAAGAAGATCCCCCAGGCTGATCCAGAAAATCACCAGGCCCAGCACCAGGGTCAACGGAAAGCCAATGGAGAAAATGTTCAACTGCGGCGCCGCCCGGGTCATCACGCCAAAGGCAATATTGACCACCAGCAACGCGGTAATCGCGGGCAATACCAACACCATCGCCGCCCCTAGAACCCAGCCAAGCTTGCCTGCGATGTCCCAGAAATGATTGACCAGCATCGCGCTGCCCACCGGCAATGTGGTGAAGCTCTCGGTCAACACCTCAAACACCACCAAGTGCCCGTTCATGGCCAGAAACAGCAGGGTCACCAGCATCGTCAGGAACTGCCCGATCACAGCGCTGTTCACGCCGTTGGTGGGGTCGACCATGGAGGCGAACGCCATGCCCATCTGGATCGAAATGATTTGCCCGGCCACCACAAACGCCTGGAAAAACAGCTGCAGCGAAAAGCCCATCAAGACGCCAATCAGAATCTGCTCGGCCACCAGCATCAATGCACTGAGGTCCAGAGCGTTGACCGGCGGCATAGGCGGCAACCCTGGCGCGATGACCACCGTAATCGCCAGGGCGAAATACAGCCGTACGCGGGTCGGCACAAGGGTAGTGCCAAACACCGGCATGCTCATCAGCACCGCGGTGACACGAAACAGCGGCAGGATAAATGACGCCACCCAGGTACTGATCTGGGTATCCGTCAGTTCGAGCATCGACATCGGTCAGCCGATCAACTGCGGAATACTGCCGTAAAGCTGCAGGATGTATTCCATGAAGGTTTGCACCAGCCAGGGACCGGCGACGATCAACGTCACCAGCATCACCAGCAGACGCGGCAGGAAACTGAGGGTCTGTTCGTTGATCTGGGTCGCGGCCTGGAACATCGCCACCAGCAAGCCCACCAGCAGGCTGGGTATCACCAGCACGGCGACCATCATGGTCGTCAGCCAGAGCGCTTCGCGGAACAGGTCTACCGCTACTTCAGGCGTCATATTCTTGCTACCCGCACAAATGGCCTAAACACCGCCGAAACTGCCCGCCAGGGTGCCGATGATCAGGGCCCAGCCGTCCACGAGCACGAACAGCATGATCTTGAACGGCAGGGAAATGATCAATGGCGACAGCATCATCATACCCATGGCCATGAGCACACTGGCGACCACCAGGTCGATAATCAGGAACGGGATGAAAATCATGAAACCAATCTGGAACGCGGTCTTGAGCTCGGACGTCACGAACGCCGGCACCAGAATCGTCAGCGGCGCTTGATCCGGGCTGGCAATGTCAGTGCGCTTGGACAGGCGCATGAACAGTTCCAGGTCGCTGGTGCGGGTCTGGGCCAGCATGAAATCCTTGATCGGCACTTCAGCCTTGGCCACCGCGTCTTGGGCGGTGATGGTTTCCGCCAGATAGGGCTGCAGCGCATCCTGGTTCACCCGGTCGAAGACCGGTGCCATGATGAACATCGTCAAGAACAGCGCCATGCCGGTAAGAATCTGATTCGACGGCGTCTGCTGCAAGCCCAGGGCCTGGCGCAGGATCGAAAAGACGATAATGATCCGAGTGAAACTGGTCATCAGCATGACGAACGCCGGGATGAAACTCAGCGCGGTCATGATCAGCAGGATCTGCAGGCTGACCGAATACTCCTGAGCCCCTTCGGCGTTGGTGCCCAAGGTAATTGCCGGGATCGACAGTGGATCGGCGGCAAGCACCAACGGCGCGGCCAGCATCAGGACCACCGCCAACAGAATGCGCAATGGCATTACTTTTTATCCTTCTGATCTTTACCCAACAGTTCCATGAGACGCTGGGCAAACTCGGGGGTGGCCTGGTCGGTGGCAGGCACCTGCACCGGCTCCTTGAGAACATGCAATGCAGTAATGGTGCCCGGGCTCAGCCCCAGCAGAATCTGCTCGTTGCCAACCTGAACCAGCACCAGCCGGTCCCGCGGGCCAAGCGCGCGGGAACCGACGATGTCGATGACCTGCCCCTTGCCGGCTGGCCCCGCCTGCTGCACACGCCGCAGCAACCAGGCCAGGAAGAAGATCAACCCCAGCACCAGCAGCAGACCGAGCACCAATTGCGCCAGTTGCCCGGCGATCCCGCTACCCGCCGCCGGCGCAGCCGCTACGGTGGCTACCGGTTCGGCCGCCAGCACGCTGAATGGCAGCATCAAGGCTGCGGCGAAAAAACCTTTCACTCAGCGCAACTTCTTGATGCGTTCGCTCGGGCTGATCACGTCCGTCAGGCGAATGCCGAACTTCTCGTTGACCACCACTACCTCGCCATGGGCGATCAGCGTGCCGTTGACCAGTACATCCAACGGCTCGCCAGCCAGGCGATCCAGCTCGATCACCGAGCCCTGGTTAAGCTGCAGCAGATTGCGGATGTTGATGTCGGTGCTGCCCACTTCCATGGAAATCGACACCGGGATGTCGAGAATCACGTCCAGGTTCGGCCCGTCCAGCGTCACCTGTTCGTTGCTTCTGGGCACGCTGCCAAACTCTTCCATCGGCAGGCGGTTGGAGGCGTGAGCGCCAGTGTCGGCCGCCAGCAAAGCGTCAATGTCGGCCTGCCCGGCGTCGCCGGTTTCTTCCAGGGCCGCAGCCCACTCGTCGGCCAGCGCCTGGTCATCCTGGGTGTTCATATCGTCAGCCATCATTTGTCCTCGGCGGGCAAAAATTCAGTTAAAAACGTAAGGATTCGACACCGCTCAGCGGCGTTCGATCGGCTCGATCACCTGCAACGCCAGGTTGCCTTTGTGAGAGCCCATCTTGACCTTGAAGGCCGGTACACCGTTGGCGCGCATGATCATGTCTTCAGGCATCTCGACAGGAATAATGTCCCCCGGCTGCATATGCAGGATGTCCCGCAGGCGCAGCTGACGCCGGGCAACCGTCGCGCCGATCGGCACGTCGACATCCAGCACATCCTGACGCAAAGCATTGATCCAGCGCTCGTCCTGATCGTCGAGATCCGACTGGAAGCCGGCGTCGAGCATTTCCCGTACCGGCTCGATCATCGAGTACGGCATGGTCACGTGCAGATCGCCACCACCGCCATCGAGCTCGATGTGGAAGGTCGAAACCACAATGGCTTCGCTCGGGCCGACGATGTTGGCCATGGCCGGGTTCACTTCCGAGTTGATGTACTCGAAGTTCACTTCCATGATCGCCTGCCAGGCCTCCTTCAGATCGACAAAGGCCTGCTCCAGCACCATGCGCACTACCCGCAGCTCGGTCGGGGTGAATTCACGCCCTTCGATCTTGGCGTGACGACCGTCACCGCCGAAGAAGTTGTCCACCAGCTTGAACACCAGTTTGGCGTCAAGGATGAACAGCGCAGTGCCGCGCAACGGCTTGATCTTCACCAGGTTGAGGCTGGTGGGTACATACAGCGAATGCACGTATTCACCAAACTTCATCACCTGCACGCCACCGACGGCCACATCGGCCGAACGGCGCAGCATGTTGAACATGCTGATGCGGGTGTATCGGGCGAAACGCTCGTTGATCATTTCCAGGGTCGGCATCCGTCCGCGAACGATGCGATCCTGGCTGGTCAGGTCGTAGCTTTTGACGCTGCCCGGCTCAGCAGCGTTTTCGGTCTGCACCAGGCCATCGTCGACACCATGCAACAGCGCGTCGATTTCATCCTGGGACAACAGGTCCTGCACGGCCATGTCGGGTTCCTACTGCAATACGAAGTTAGTGAAGAGCAACTGTTCGATCACCACTTTGCCGAGCTCTTTCTGAGCCACTTCCTGCACGCTGGCCGTGGCTTTCTGACGCAGCATTTCCTGGCCGACGGGCGTGGCCAGGGTGTCGAAATTCTGTCCGGAAAAGAGCATCACCAGGTTATTGCGGATCAGTGGCATGTGCACCCGCAGCGCTTCCAGATCAGCCTGGTTGCGGCCCAACAGGGTGATACTGACCTGCATGTAGCGTTGGCGGCCGTTCTGGGTGTAGTTGGCCACGAAAGCGGGCGCCATCGGCTCGAAAATCGCCGGCTGCTTGCCCACCGGCGCGGCCTCGACCGCGACGGCCGGCTTGCTTTGAGCGTTGTGCATGAAATACCAGGTCGCCCCCACAGAGACCCCAATGGCCAGGAGCAAGCCCACCACGATCAAGATGATCAGCTTGATTTTGCCCTTGGTTGCCGGGTCCTTTACAGCTGCTGCTTCGCTCTTCGCCATGCCAATAATCCGTCACTAATCGGGGTTTTCACTGTTGCACGGCAAGGCAGGAGCAAGTGTTATGCCAGAAGTGTCGGGGCACAAGGATCACGATTGGGATGCAATCTGCAGAACGCCATAAAACCAATGTGGGAGCGAGCCTGCTCGCGATAGCGGAGTGTCAGTCACCCATTTTGGGACTGATTCACCTCTATCGCGAGCAGGCTCGCTCCCACAGGGGGGGGGACATCTTGGGGTCAGGCGTAGAAATCGACCGCGCTGGTGCCGATCACGCTGGTGGCAGTGGCTGCTACTTCAGCAATGCTGGCTGGCAGGTCTTCCTCTACCGAATCCACCCGACCGCCGGACGATGTTGTGCGCCCAGCCTGGGCCTGTTGCTGCGCTTGCTGTTCCTGCCCTTGGGAGCCACGGGATTGGTCGGACACGCTGACGTCGACCTGGCCCATGCCCTGCTGGGCAAAACTGTCGCGCAGGCGATGCATCTGACCTTCGAGCGCTTCGCGAACGCCGGAATGAGCGCTCATGAACGTCACCTGGGTCTGCTGATCCGGAACCATGTTCACCCGAATATCCAGACGACCGAGTTCGGCCGGCTGCAACTGGATATCGGCCGCCTTGAGGTTGACACTCGACAGGTACATCACCCGGTTGACCACTTCTTCGGTCCAGCCGCTCTGATTCATGGCGATAGGCTGGTTGACCGGTATCGCATTGGCGGTTTTTGGCGTGGCGGCCTGGGTTAGCGCCGCCAGACGGTTAGCGAAGTCATCCACGCGAGTATCGCTGGAGGCGGCGGTCAGATCCTTGAGACCCTCATTGATCAAACCGCCAAATGCCTTTTCACCGCCTTGGCTGCCGGGGCCAGTACTGTTCTGATCAGCCTGGACGGTGAGCATGCTTGCCATGCCGGCGGCAAAGGTTTGGGCCGATGACGGCTCACCGTCAACCGATGCAGGGGCAGGCGTCTTGGACTGCGCGTGGCTGGCAGCGGAAACATGGCCGCTCTGCTCCATCGCCAGGCGCAAGGCAGGCAATGCATCAAGCGGATCGGCCGCCGGATCGAATTCAGGATCGACCGCCACCGAAGCCTGGGCCGCTGTGGCCAATGGAGCAACCGGCGCCGCCGCAGCGGCGACTTGAGGCGTCGTCGTGGCCACCACGGGGGCGGGTTCTGCCTCGGTTGCGACAACCGTTGCGATCATATCCGGCAGCAGCGCGGGGTCCACAGCCGGATCGTCAGAATCAACTTCCGCCACTGGGGTTTCAGTCGTGTCGGCACCGTCATCACTGGCCACCTTGTCATCGGCCGTTGACGGTTTGTCGGCGGGCAAGGATTTGCCGCTATCGGCAACCGTCGTCTCGGAGGCGGCAGCCGTTTCGTTGCCTTCGTCTTTTTTGACGGTGTTATCAGAAGCCTGGTCGCGTACCTGTTTAACCGATGGCTCGGGGGCGGTCGACGACTTGGCGGGGGCCTGGCGGGCGAAGACCTGGGCGAAGCTGGAGGCTTTATTCCCGAACTCAGGGGCCGCTGCCGGTGAATTGACGGCGGCCTGAGGCTTGGCCTGCGGGGTGGCCTGCGGGGTGGCCTGAAGCAGTGTATTGGGCGTTACGGACATAAAAAGGTCTCCACTGCACTGGAATCATAGGTACAGTCGAGAGATGACAATGCAAGGGACGGGCCAACCTATTGGCAATGCTCGAATCTCAGCAGTGGAACCCTTCACGCTCTTCCCTGCAAAGCTTGCGAACGTGGGCGAATTCACTGTCGATTTCGCTGACCAGCTTTTCAATCCCGCCTAACGACGGCTGTTTGGCACGTTGCTCCAGTTCGCCGCACAGTTCTGCCAGGCGGATGGCGCCCATGTTGCTGCTGCTGCCCTTGAAGCTGTGGGCCGTGGCACTGAGCTTTTCCGCGTCCCGAGCCTCATGCAGCACACGCAGGCGTGCTTCGGAATCGTTAAGAAAGGTATCCAGCAGCTCCAGATACCCGTCCTCCATGACTTCCTTCAACGTACTCAGTACGTCGCGGTCCAGATGAATCTCACTCACTTGTTCGCTCCCTGATCAAGAATGGCGCCGATTATGCCAGAGCCTCCCAGAAAAACTCCACGCGTGCACTACGACCATCGTCGGACCAGCAGGCCTGATGGCTCAACTGGCGCACCAGGCTCACGCCGCGCCCCGACAACCGGTTACTGTCCGCAGGTCGTGCCAACACCCGGGCGACATCGAAGCCCTGGCCACTGTCTTCAACTTCAATGACCAGACGACCACCGTCACCGTGAGGCGTGACGTGCACATGAACCCGGACGTGACCGCTGTTCAATTCATCCAGGCGCTGGTTGCGCTCGCTGTAGTAACGGGCGAAACCCGACGCGTCGCGCTTGAGACTCGAATCGAGCCCCAATACGCCATGGTCCAGCGCATTGGAGTAGAGCTCCGACAGCACGCTGTAAAGAGCGCCACTCTGAGCCCTGAGCCCATGAACCTCAAGCAACAGCTGCAACAGGTACGGCATCGGGTTGAACCGCCTGAGCGTCTGCGCGCGAAACTCGAAACTCATCGACCAGTCCAGCGGACTGGACTGGCCGCTATCGGAATAGACCGGCGGTGGCGGGTTGAGTTGCGTCGGCGCGACCAAGCGCACCTCGACCATGCTGAAGTCGTCCCGCGGCTCGCCGCGAAAGTCCCGCAAGGCTTGCTGGATGTCTTCGAAAAGACAGTCGGGCTCACGATTGGCCGAAAAGACCTGTTGCAAACGCTCCACGCCAAACAGCTGCTCATTGTCGTCAGCGGTGTCGATCACGCCATCGGACAGCAGGAATACCCGGTCACCCAGCGACATGGGGTGTACTTCAGTGCGGTCATCGAACAACTGGGGAGTGAGCACGCCCAGCGGCAGGTGCCGCGCCGGCAATGGCGAGCGCACACCGCTGAGGCTGTCATGCAGGTAACCATCGGGCATGCCGCCGTTCCAGACTTCCACCGTGCAGCGCTGGAAACTCAGGCATAACAGGGTCGCGCAACAGAACATGTCCACCGGCAGGATGCGCTTGAGCTTGGCATTCATCTCCCGCAGGATCTGCGCCAGGCCATAACCTTTGGCGGTCATGCCGTAGAACACCTCCGCCAGCGGCATCGCGCCGACAGCGGCCGGCAAACCGTGTCCGGTGAAATCCCCCAGCAGGATGTGCATATCGCCCGCCGGGTTGAATGCGGCCAGCAGCAGATCTCCGTTGAACAGGGCGTAAGGGGATTGCAGGTAACGGATGTTCGGTGCGCTCAGACAGCCGGAATGGGCGATCTTGTCGAACACGGCCTTGGCCACGCGCTGCTCGTTGAGCAGGTAGTCATGGTGCCGGGATATCTGGTCACGCTGCTCCACGACAGTGGCCTGCAACCGACGCAAGCGGTCCATGGCCTTGATCTTGGCGGCCAGGATGACCTGGTTATACGGCTTGGCCAGAAAATCGTCGCCCCCGGCTTCCAGACATCGGGCCAAGGCTTCGCTTTCGGTCAACGAGGTGAGAAAGATGATCGGAACCAACTGCTCCCCGGCCAGTTGCTTGATCTTTTGCGCCGCCTCGAAACCATCCATCACCGGCATCATCGCATCCATCAGCACCAGGTGCGGACGCTGCTGGATATAGATGTCCACCGCTTCGGCACCGTCAGCCGCAGTGAGCACGTGATGGCCCTGACGACGGACAATAGTCGACAGCAGCAGTCGGTCAGCGGCACTGTCTTCGGCAATCAGGACCGTCAGCGGTTCGAGGTCGGACAACATGGCTGCCGGTCAAGCTTTTCCGGGATGAAGTTTATCCTGGAGATGGCCTGCCTGTGGCTTGTCTTTTTCTCCCGAGCTGTCTTTCCCTGCTTCTTCTTTAGGATAGATATCGAACAGCTTGTCGAAGTTGGAGATCGCGAGGATTTTCTTGACGTCACTGTTGCTGTTCACGATCCGGATATCCGAATCTTCGCCGCCGGCATGATCGCGTAGCAACAGGAGCATGCCCAAGGCGGAACTGTCGAGATAAGTGGCTTCTTTCAAGTCCACCACAATGGATTCGGGCTTTTTGTTGAGCCGCTCGTAAGACTCGCGAAACTCCTGATGCCGCCCAAAATCGAAACGACCCTTGATCGAGATCGTCAGCTTTTGCCCATCGGGGGATACTTCGGTAACGACTGACATGTTCGGCTTCCTTGTCATGGACATACGTGTACAAGGTTTAGCACCTGGTAGAAGTCTGAGCAAGGTTTGGAACACTTCCCTCTCAAAATCCCGGCCCGATGATCAATACGGATCCTGACGTGGCAAACGCTGGGACAATTCATCCAGCAGTTTTTGCTCGCGCCTGTCCTCCAATCGCCGCGCTTCGTCGATATAACGCTGTACCAGTTTGCGCAGCCCTTCGACCCGGGCGAAAGCCTCCTGCCAACTCTGGCGAGCCTTTTCCAGGTTGTTCTGGTGCCAGACCAGACTCTGGCGCTGCTGGTCAATGGCGGTGCCCAATTGCGCAAGAAAGCCCTGGTAACCCAGCAACCATTGGCCGGAAACCCCATGGCTGCCACGGGCGATCCACTGCTCCTGGTATTCGAGACGGAAATTTTCCAGGTCCGCCAGTTTGCTTTCGGCGACAGCCACCTGCCCTTGGAAATATGCCAGACGCTGGACGGCAGTTTTTTCGGCTTTTTCCGCCATCTCCACCACGGGCGCCAGACGCGCCGCACGACTCGTGGCCATGGCCGGTTACCCGCCGGCGACCGGAGTGAAGATGCTCTGCAGGTGCGCTTCGCTGGCGCCCATGCCGATGTTGTCGTTCAGGCTCTGGCGCAGATAGACCGCCATTGCCGGATAGAGATTGATGGCGGTATCGGTCTCACGATCACCGCCGGGCACGTAGGCACCGACGCTGATCAGATCGCGGCTTTGCTGATAGCGCGACCAGTATTGCTTGAACTGTTGGGCGCGCTTGAGGTGCTCGGCGCTGATGACCGACGGCATGACGCGACTAATGGACGCCTCGATGTCGATGGCCGGATAGTGCCCTTCTTCGGCCAGACGCCGGGACAACACGATGTGACCGTCGAGCACGCCACGGGCCGAGTCGGCAATGGGATCCTGCTGATCGTCGCCTTCGGACAGCACGGTATAGAACGCCGTGATCGAACCGCCGCCCTTTTCCGCATTACCGGCGCGCTCAACCAGCTTGGGCAACTTGGCGAATACCGAGGGTGGATAGCCTTTGGTGGCCGGCGGTTCGCCGATGGCCAGGGCGATTTCCCGCTGGGCCTGGGCGAAACGGGTCAACGAGTCCATCAGTAGCAGGACATTCTTGCCCTTGTCGCGGAAATACTCGGCGATCCGCGTGCAGTACATGGCGGCCCGCAGGCGCATCAACGGTGCATCATCGGCTGGCGAAGCCACGACCACTGATCGCTTGAGGCCCTCTTCGCCGAGGATGTGCTCAATGAACTCCTTCACCTCGCGGCCCCGCTCGCCGATCAGCCCGACCACGATAATGTCCGCCTCGGTGAATCGGGTCATCATGCCCAGCAGCACACTCTTGCCCACCCCCGTACCGGCAAACAGGCCCAGACGCTGACCGCGCCCGACCGTCAACAAACCGTTGATGCAACGAATGCCCACGTCCAGCGGCACGCTGATGGGGTCGCGCTTGAGGGGGTTGATCGTCGGGCCGTCCATCGGCACCCAATCCTCGGCCTTCATGCCGCCCTTGCCGTCCAGGGCACGCCCGGCGCCGTCCAGCACCCGTCCGAGCATGCTCATGCCCATGGGCAGCCGACCGGTGTCAGCCAAAGGCACAACCCGCGCGCCAGGTGCGATGCCGGCTACGCTGCCCACCGGCATCAGAAAGACCTTGCTGCCGGAGAAGCCCATGACTTCGGCTTCGACCTGGACCGGGTGATAACTGTCGTCGTTGATCACCATGCAGCGACTGCCCATGGCGGCACGCAGGCCCTCGGCTTCGAGGGTCAGGCCAACCATGCGCAGCAAGCGCCCTTCCAGGATCGGCTGCCCGGCCAGCTCGGTGGCCTCGGCGTAGCTGCCCAGGCGCTTGCCGAAACTGGTTCGCTCAAGGCGCATCGCGGCCGTCCAGTTCAGGGGGACTGAGTTCAAGAGCATCCGACTCTGCGGCGTCTGGATCAATAGAGGTGTCAACCTGGGGCTCGTCCGGCAATTCCAGGCTCAGGTCGGCAGCAGCCGGGTGCAGTGCCTGTTCGTGCAACTGGTCGAAGAGCTTGGCCATGATCTGGCTGATGCGGGTTTCGATGGTCGCATCAATGCGGCTGTGCTCGGTTTCCACGCGGCAACCGCCCGGCAGCAGGGATTCGTCCTCGACGATGCGCCAGGTTTCTTCATGACGCTCACGCAGCGCCTTGACCAGTTCGAAATCCTGAGGATTGATGTACAGCCGCACATTGCCCACGCCCAACGGCAAAAGCTTGAGGGCTTCGCGCATGACGTGTTCGATCTGGCTCGAATCAATGGCCAGTTCCCGCTGGATCACTTGTCGAGTGATGTGCTGCACCAGCCCGACCAGGGACTTCTCGATCTGAGTGTCCTGCTCGGCGATGGGCTCGAACAGGTTGAGCATCAGCGATTCCAGCGCGCGGAGCTTGGCTGTCAGCGCTACGTCGGCTTCCTGGCGAACCTTGAGCGTGGTGCTATGGAAACCTTCTTTTTCACCAATGGCGAAGCCTTCGTTGTAGGCCTCCTGACGAATGCTTTCGACTTCTTCGAGGGTCAGTGGCTGGACTTCTTCCAGCGGCACCTCCTCCATTTCCGGCAGTTCTTCCTCGGGCTCAGGCTCAGGCTCGGGCACGTGGGGATCGAAGCTGGGCAGCGACCAGACGTCAAAACCACCGACGTCCCGAGCGCGGATCAGGTCGCTGGGTGAACCATCACTCTTGGCAGACATAACGACCTTAGATCATCTCTTCGCCGCCCTTGCCACCGAGCACGATCTCTCCGGCTTCGGCCATACGGCGGGCGATGGTGAGGATTTCCTTTTGTGCGGTTTCCACGTCGCTGACACGTACCGGGCCCTTGGCCTCGAGATCGTCGCGCAACAGTTCGGCCGCCCGTTTGGACATGTTCTTGAAGATCTTTTCCTTGACGCCTTCGTCCGACCCCTTGAGGGCCAGTACCAGGACGTCGGAGGACACTTCGCGCAACAGCGCCTGAATGCCGCGATCGTCGACATCGGACAGGTTGTTGAACACGAACATGAGGTCTTCGATCTGACCGGACAGGTCTTCGTCGAACTCGCGGATCGAGTCCATGAGCTGGCCTTCGATCGAACTGTCGAGGAAGTTCATGATGTCCGCCGCGCGCTTGATGCCACCCAGAGTGGTGCGCGAGGCATTGGAGTTACCCGAGAACTGCTTCTCGAGAATCTGGTTCAATTCTTTCAGGGCCGCCGGCTGCACGGTATTGAGCGACGATACCCGCAGGATGATGTCCAGGCGCACCTTATGATCGAAGTTGCCCAGCACTTCACCAGCCTGGTCCGGGTCGAGGTAAGCCACCACGATCGCCTGGATCTGCGGGTGCTCGTAACGAATCACGTCAGCCACCGCGCGCGGCTCCATCCACTTGAGGCTGTCCAGGCCGCTGGTATTGCCGCCCAGCAGAATCCGGTCGATCAGGCCATTGGCCTTGTCCTCGCCCAGGGCCTGGGTGAGCATTTTGCGCACGTAGTCGTCAGATCCGACGCCCAGGCTGGTCTGGTCGCCGACGATGTCGACGAACTCGCTCATCACCTGTTCGACCTGCTCACGGTGCACGTTGCCCATCTGCGCCATGGCCACGCCCACGCGCTGGACCTCCTTGGGCCCCATGTGACGCAACACTTGGGCGGCGTCGGTCGACCCCAGGGACAGCAGCAAAATCGCGGCTTTGTCGACCCGGGACAATTTGGCAACAGCGGCTCGATTATCACTCATCTGCGTTAATCCACTCTTTCACGACCTGGGCCACACGACCCGGATCTTCTGCCACCAGACTCTTGATAGCGTTCAACTGAGCGTCATAGCCTTCACTCGGACTTGGCAGCAGAATGCTCTGCGGCCCACCGAGGCTGACGCGATCATTGGCCAATTCGCCATCCAGGCCGCCCATGCCTCCCAGCTCTACATCACCCAAGCCAGCCAACTGCTTGTTCTTGCCGCCACCGGTAATGTTGTTGAGCACCGGACGCAGCACGCCGAACACCAGGATCAGGATGAACAGCACACCCAATACTTGCTTGACCACATCCCAGAACCAGGGTTGCGAATAAAATGGAATGTCGGCGATTTCTTCGCCGCGCTCCTGGGAGAACGGCACGTTGATCACGCTCACGCTGTCGCCACGGCTGGCGTCGAAACCGACCGCGTCCTGCACCAGGCGAGTGAACCGCGCCAGTTCGTCGGCACTCCACGGCGCACGGCTGGTTTCGCCATTGGCCGGGTTGATCTTGACCTGATCGTCCACCACCACCGCGACCGACAGGCGATTCAAACGGCCCTGCTGCTGCTTGGTGTGGCTGATGGAACGGTCGAGCTCGAAGTTCTTGGTCGATTGTTGGCGCTTGTCGGCCGGGTATGGCGCCAGCATCGGCTGACCGGTGGCCGGGTCCATGATCTGTTGGCCGTTGGCGTCGATCAGCGGCTGGCCCGGTTGCACCATGCCAGCGGCCGCAGTGGCACCACCGGTGGTCTGGGGCGCGCTGGCCGGCGACGGCGGTTGGTTGCTAAGCGCACCAGGCACGCCTTGCGGGCCATTGCTGGCGGTGCGTTGCTCGTTCACCGACTGTTCGCTGCGCAACGCCGGTTGATCAGGGTTGAACTGTTCGGACGTCGATTCGACGGAGCTGAAATCCACATCGGCCGACACCTCGGCCTTGTAGCGGTCGTTACCCAGGATCGGTTGCAGGATGTTGTGCACACGCTGAGTCAGCATGCCTTCCATGCGACGGCTGTAGTCGAATTGCTTGCCGGCCATGGTCAGAGCAGAGTTCTCCGCCTGATCGGACAACAGGTTGCCCTTCTGGTCGACCACGGTGATCTGGGACTTGCTCAACTCGGGAACACTGGTAGCCACCAGATTGACGATGGCCACGACCTGGCTGGGCTCTAAAGAACGACCGGAATACAGTTCAACCAGTACCGAGGCGCTTGGCTTGCGCTCATCGCGCACAAACACCGAGCTTTTTGGAATCGCCAGGTGCACACGGGCACCCTTGACGTTGTTCAGGCTGGCAATGGTGCGCGCCAATTCGCCTTCAAGGCCGCGACGATAACGGGTCGCCTCCATGAACTGGCTGGTACCCAGGCCCTGGTCCTTGTCGAGGATCTCGAAACCGATATTGCCATCGGTGGGCGTTACGCCAGCAGCGGCGAGCTTGAGGCGCGCGCGCGCCACGTCGTCGGCCTTGACCAGCAAGGCGCCGGAATTGGGTTCGACGGTATAAGGAATGTCGGCGGCAGCCAGGGTTTCCATGACTTGCTTGGCGTCCATGCCCTCCAGACTGCCGTACAAAGGACGGTAGTCTGGCTGCTGGGACCACAGCACCACGGCAAACCCGATCGCCACGCTGGCAGCCAGGCCGACCAACAGGCCCACCTGACGCAGCATGGTCATCTCGGAGAGGTTTTCCAGGAAGGACAGACCGAACAGCGGCGGTTTGCCGTCGGGCGGAGTGGCCTTGGCCGGAACGTTATCAGCGACTGCTTCTGCCATGACTCAATAATTTCCTTAGACCGGCATCTGCATGATGTCTTGGTAGGCTTGAACCAGCTTGTTACGAACCTGGGTCAACGCCTGAAACGAGACACTGGCTTTCTGCGAAGAGATCATCACGTCCGTCAGATCGACGCCACTTTTGCCAATCTCGAAAGCACTGGCCAACTGACTCGATGCCTGCTGGGTATCGTTCACTTTATTGACGGCCTGACCGAGCATGTCGGAAAAACTGCTGGCGCCCACTTCCGGGACCGCGACCGACTTAGGCTGTGCCATGGCGTCCATTTGCATGGCCCGCATGTCCAGCATCAACCGATTAAATTCAATACCTTGGCTCATGGTCTACTCTCTCTGGCGGCCCGCATTTTTTTGACACTTACTCAGCGGGTACACAGGTATTAGCAACAAGGGTGCCAGCTCCGTGACCGTAAAAAACAAATGCATGTGGGAGCGGGCTTGCTCGCGAAGGCGGTGGTTCAGTCAATGCAACGGCGACTGGTAAATCGCTTTCGCGAGCAAGCCCGCTCCCACAAGGGATATTCGGTGCACATCACTCAACTGGCGAACAGGTAGGCCTCGACGTCCATGCCGGCGTCACGCATTTGCGCCAGCTTGTAGCGCAGGGTGCGCGGGCTGATCCCCAAGCGCTCGGCCGCTTCCTTGCGACGCCCGCGCTCGGCGCGCAGGGTGTCGATGATCATCTGGAATTCGCGACGACGCAGGTCGTCTCCCAAAGCACCGGCCGATTCGCCCTCCACTTCCGCCGGAGGGGCGAACGCCGGGACCGCTGACACGGCCGGCAATGGCGCGCAGGCCACCGGCCCGCTCAGGCAAAAATCTTCCGGCTGGATCAGACCGCCCTGCTGCAGAATCAATGCCCGCTGAATCGCGTTATCCAGCTCCCGTACGTTGCCAGGCCAGGGGTAGGCGATCAGAAACGCCTGGGCCTCGGGGGACAGCCTGGCTGCCGCATGCTTCATTTTATTGACGTGTTTGGTCAGCAGACGCTCGGCCAGCGGCAGGATATCGGCGGTGCGCTCGCGCAACGGTCGCCAGGCCAGCGGAAATACTGACAGACGGTAGTAAAGGTCTTCGCGAAAACGCCCTGCTGCCACTTCGCCAGCCAGGTCGCGGTTGGTGGTCGCCACCACGCGGATATCCAGGCTGATAGGCTTGCGCGCACCCACCCGCTCCACTTCCCGCTCCTGCAACACGCGCAACAGCTTGGCTTGCAGGCCAAGGGGCATTTCGGAAATTTCATCGAGCAGAATGGTGCCACCGTCAGCCTGCTCGAACTTGCCGGCCTGGGCCGAGATGGCGCCAGTAAACGAGCCCTTCTCGTGACCGAACAGCGTCGCCTCCAACATATTGTCGGGAATCGCCGCACAGTTAATGGCAATGAACGGTTCGCTGGCACGCCGGGATTGCTGGTGAATGTAGCGCGCCAGCACCTCCTTGCCGGTGCCGGATTCGCCGGAAATCAAAACAGTGGAGTCGCTGCGAGCCACCCGCGCGGCCAACGCCAGCAACTGCGCACTGGCCGGTTCGATCGCGACCGGGCCTTCACCCTCGACGGCAGGGCTGCCCAAGGCATGGCGGGCCACCAGATCCAACAGCGCCTTGGGCTCGAACGGCTTGACCAGATAATCCGCAGCCCCCTGGCGCATGGCATCCACGGCGCGCTCGACGGCACCGTGGGCAGTCATCAGCAGGACCGGCAATTGAGGTTGGCGGGCGCGCAACAAACCAAGCAGCTGGTGCCCATCCATGCCCGGCATGTTGACGTCACTGACCACCAGGCCGAAGGTCTCTTGAGCCACGGCCAGCAAAGCATCTTCCGCCGAACCGACGGCGGTGTAATCGTGCCCGGCCAGCACCAGGGTATCGGCCAGCGCCTCACGCAGGGCCCGGTCATCCTCAACCAGTAACACCTTGATCGCCATGACCTTCACTCCACTCCCGGCGTACTGGAAAACAATGGCAAAAGCACCAGTGCACAGGTGCCACGCCCCAGACGCGAGCGCAGTTGCAATTCTCCCTGATGGGCACGCGCCACTGCCTTGACTACGGTCAGGCCCAAGCCCGTGCCTGTGGTCTTGGTGGTAAAAAAGGGTTCGCCCAAACGCGCCAGCACCGCTGGCTCGATGCCGCTACCACTGTCACTGACACACAAGCGCAAGGTGTTGCCCCGTGTGTACAAGTGCACTTTGAGCCGGACGTCGCCGCCGCTGGCCTGGACGGCGTTTTCGATCAGGTTCAACACTGCGCCCACCAGGGTGTCGCGATTACACAACACCTCGCCAGCATGGCTGTCGCATTGCCAGCGAATTGGCAGGTCCTGCACGTGAGTCAATGCGGCGGCTTGCAAGGATTGCAGCAAGACCTTGGGGGTGACGCGATCGGTCAATGGCAACTCGCCACGAGCGAACACCAGCATGTCGCGCACCTGATGCTCCAGCTCGTGCAGCCGCTCTTTCAGGCGCCCGGCGAAGCGTTGCTGGGTTTCCACCGGCAGTTGCTGCTCGGTCAGATGACTGGCGTACAGCAAAGCGGCCGACAGCGGCGTACGAATCTGATGAGCCAGCGAGGCCACCATCCGCCCCAGGGAAGACAGACGCTCGTGGCGGGCCAGTTGATCTTGCAGATGACGGGTTTCAGTCAGGTCATTGAGCAACACGAGCTGCCCGGGCTCGGCGTCCAGCGAACGAGTGGAGATGGACAGGCGCCGACCGTCCTTGAGCGACACTTCATGGCCGTCGTCTTCACGCGGGGCGAAGCAGCGGGCGATGACGTGCCGCCACAACTCGCCCTCCAATGGCAGGCCAAGCAGCTCGCAGGCCGCCGGATTGGCTTCGCGCACGCGACCATGGGCATCGATGACGATAACGCCACCGGGCAACAGGTCGAGGAGATTTTGCAGCCGATTAGCCAGCCGTTCCTTTTCCGCCAGCTCCTGCATGCGCTGGGCACTGACCACTGCCAGCTCGCCCTTGAGCTCAGTGACGCGAGCTTCGAGCAGGCTGTAGGAATCGGTCAACCGGCTGGACATCTGGTCGAACAGCGAAAAGGCCTGCTCAAGTCCAACCCGGCTTGCCTGCTCGGCGGACGGCATGATCCCCGGCTCGGGGACAGGTGAGATCTGGGCGGCTTGGGTCATCGTGCTCTCTCGCTTGGCTGACCGTCAGTTAAACGGAACGTTGCGAGGGATGTAGCAATACCCGTGCCGAAAAAAAACCGCCTGAAAAATCAGGCGGTTGGAAAACAGGCGTCAATCATCCGCCTGTTCATCTCCTTCGCGACGGCTCATGCCGTACTTGCGCATCTTCTCCACCAGGGTGGTACGACGGATGCGCAGGCGTTCGGCGGCGCGGGCCACGATACCGTTGGCATCGTCCAGGGCCTGCTGGATAAGGCCTTGTTCCAGGCCTCCCAGATAATCCTTGAGGTCAAGGCCTTCTGGTGGCAGCAAGGCATTGGCGGTGAAGTCGGGCGTATGGCCGTTGATCGCCACGCGCTCTTCCAGATCGCTGCGCAGGCTATCGACCATTTGCTCGTCTTCATCGTCGACATAACGGAATTTCTTCGGCAACTCGACCACGCCGATCACACCGTAGGGATGCATGATCGCCATGCGCTCGACCAGATTGGCCAGCTCACGGACGTTACCCGGCCAACCGTGGCGGCACAGGGACATGATTGCCGCCGAGTTGAAACGGATCGAGCCGCGCTTCTCGTGCTCCATGCGCGAAATCAGTTCGTTCATCAGCAGCGGGATGTCTTCGACCCGCTCACGCAGCGGTGCCATTTCAATCGGGAAAACATTGAGGCGGTAATAGAGGTCTTCGCGGAAACTGCCCACCTCGATCATGCTCTCGAGGTTCTTGTGGGTCGCGGCGATGATTCGCACATCGACGCTCTGGGTCTTGTTGCTGCCCACGCGCTCGAAGGTGCGTTCCTGCAAGACTCGCAGCAACTTGACCTGCATCGGCAACGGCATATCACCGATTTCATCGAGAAACAGCGTGCCGCCGTTGGCCAGCTCGAATCGCCCGGCCCGGCTGGTGATGGCGCCGGTGAAGGCTCCCTTCTCGTGTCCGAACAGTTCGCTCTCGAGCAACTCGGCCGGGATCGCACCGCAGTTGACCGGCACGAACGGCGCTTCGCGACGCTTGGAGTGGTAGTGCAGGTTACGCGCAACCACTTCCTTGCCGGTGCCCGACTCACCCAGGATCAACACGCTGGCGTCGGTATCGGCGACCTGCTGCATCATCTGGCGCACATGCTGGATCGCCCGACTGGTGCCGACAAGGCTACGGAAAAGGTTGGGTTCGCGATGCCGGCCGCGCTCGCGCGCCTGGTCGTACATCTCGCGATAAACCTGGGCGCGGTGCAGCGAATCGAGCAACTTGCTGTAGCTGGGCGGCATTTCCAAGGTGGAAAGTACCCGGCGGCGTTGGTCCTCAGGCAAGTCAACGGAAGAATTTTCGCCCATTAACAAAACCGGAAGGAACTCATCCCAGGTTGAGAGTGTCTTTAGCAAGCCCAAAAGCGTTGCGGGTGCATTTACGGTTCCGATCAGAACGCAAATGACCTCACGACTGGACGACAAAGAGCCGACGGCCTGCTGCCAGTCATGGCTTCCGCAGGGTAAATTTTCTTCACCAAGAAAATTTAGGATCACCGCCAAATCGCGGCGGCGGACGCTATCGTCATCGATCAGGAGAATTTTGGTTTCACGCCACATGCAATAGCAACTTCCCTAGTCAACTCAATGCCCGGAATTTGGGGGCAAGCTAGACGCTTGCAGACTTGTCATGCCTGTAGACGCCTGAAATCTGTAAACAGCCACTAGTTAAGTCAAAAAACCGTGCACAGTCAAATTTATGGCGCACTTTGTTCGGATTAACTGAGCGTTAACCGAACAGATGGTAAACCTTTGCCGCGTTCTGCGCTTGATGGATCTGCGACATCTCGTCGACAATCGCCTGACGCTCGCCAGTGGCCGCCTCCAGCAGTTGCCGATAGACCCCCAGCAACTCCTCAAGATTGCTCCGCAACGCCGCCTCGTCTACCTCAGGCTCGCTCAGAACGTCTTCCATGCAGGAACGGCAAGCCAGGTCCAATTGACCGATTGCCTCCCAGTTGCGCTCGGCCAGGGCACCGACCAGGGCATCACGGGTTTGTTCGATTCGCTGCAAGACAAGACTCATGAGCGTGCTCCTTAGAATTGCGGACCCGGTACGGCGATGGCATCCCAACCTTCCTTGACCGTGCTCAGCAGATCGGCGACTTCGTCGAGGATCTTCGGATCAGTCTTGGCGTTGGCTTCGGCCAGGCGCTTCATCATGTAGGTATAGAGGCTATCCAGCTCGGTGACCGACTCGGCCTGGTTTTCCAGGTCCAGGCCTTCACGCAAACCGCCAATGATGCCGATGGCCTTACTGATCAGTACGCCTTTATTGGCGATATCCTTGCGCTCCATCGCACCCTTGGCCTGGGCAATGCGGTCCAAACCGCCCTCCATCAGCATCTGCACCAGACGATGGGGACTTGCTTCGGAGGTTTGCGCCTGGGCGCCAATCTTCTGGTATTGGCGAAGGGCTAACATCGGATTCATGTTCTACCTCATCAAAAAAAACTTCGGTTCGTATAAACAGCGTATCGACGCCGCGTCAAAAAACTTTAGATCGAAAAAGCCGAAAGCCCGGAGCGCTGTCAAAACGCTGCCGGGCTTTTTTGTATCGATCGAAACTCAGCTATTTCTCTGTTGCGCCGTCATCGCTTCGAACATGGACGTAATGTTGCTGGCGGTGGCTTTAAGCCTGCCGACCAGGGTGTCCATGTCGTTGTACTTCTTGGTAAGTACGGCGGTGAGGGTTTCGATACGACGATCCAGGGCCAGCTGGTCTTCGACCAGTTTTGCCTTTACGCGGTCGAGGTTCTTGGAGCGCGTGGTCAGAATGGCCTCCACATCATCAGCCGTACCCTCACCGTTTTTGATACCTTCCGTGTAAGGCTTGATCGCATTTTCCATGCGCTCAAGCAGACCATTTTCACCGACAAACAGTGTCTGGATCTCCCCACCCAACTGCTTTTCGTTCAACGCTGCGCTAAATTTCGTGCTATCGAAATCCAGAGCACCGGTCGACTGATTGGTGGTGATCCCTAACTGAGATAGAACAGTCAGCTTGTCACCGGCGCCGGTTTGCGACAACGGACCACGAATGGCTGCCAAAATCGAGCGTGGTAACGAATCACCGGTCAGTGCGGCCGGGACAGAGTTGCCTTCGGCATCTGTGGTCGGCTTGGTCAGGGATGTCACGGCTTTCGCAATAGCGTTATAGGCATCAACAAACTTCTGGATCGAAGCTTTCAAACCGTCGGCATTGGGGGCAACAGTGACGGTCGTCGGGCCGGTTTTTTCGACGAGCAACGTCATGCTCAGGCCCGAGATGACGTTGTCCAGTTTATTGGTCGGACTGGTCATCGATAGTCCGTCGACAGTGAATACTGCGTCCTTGGCGAGACTGATCGAACCTGAGGAGGTTGCGCTAGGCGTGCCCATCAAAGTAGAGCCGTCCGCCGCCAAGCTGGCGATACCGCTGAGGGAGATATCGTTACCCGCACCGGTTTTGGTCGACCCCACCACCAGACGCGAACCGAAACTGTCAGTCACGATGTTGGCGGTCAATCCACTGGAGGAGTATTTACTATTGATGTCGTCCCGCACCGATTGCAGTGTCGCGTCGGCGGGTATCTCTAGGGCGTAATTAGTCCCGCCCTGACTGATAGTCAGCGTACCGGCCTCCACCGCACTGGAAGTACCACCGGCGAATGCGGCGGTCGCAACCTTTGAAGAGGTCGCCAGCGTATCGACGTCTATCGAGTAGGTACCGCTCACCGCCGAGTTGCCGGCCGTCACCGTCAGCGCGCTGGTATTGGCTGAAGTCGCGGCCACTCCGGTAAATTGAGGCGTGGTGGTACTACCCAAGCCTTTAAGAGCAGACTGGAATGTAGCCAGCAGCGACCTCAGGGTGCCAATCCCGGAAATATTGGCCGTGTTCGTCTTGGTGGCGCGGTCGATCTGACCCTGCTTGGCTGCTTTGTCAGAATCCACCAATGCCTTGACGATAGCACCGGTGTCAAGGCCAGAGCCTAAACCCAAGCCAGGTAGAATTGGACTTGCCATGTGGGACTCCCTTCAGTGTGCCGCCGGCCTTTTGACCTTTCAACGCTCAAAAGAACCGAACAACAAAATTCGTGCCAGCTGTCAGGCTTGTGCGCTGAACAACAGGCTGCTTGCATCATTCAAACTGTTCGCCAGTTTAAGCACTTCTTCATTAGGGATCTGGCGAATCACTTCACCGGAGCCACTGGCAATCACTTTGACGACCACTTTGCCTGAAGGCTCATCGATTGAGAACTCCAGGTTGCGCTTGACCGACTGAACAAAGGTTTCGATTTCCTGAACCGCTCTCTTCAGCTTTTCCTGCTCGGCCTCAGCGTCTTTTGGCTCATCCTTGACCGGTACCACGGTGGCAGCATCGGCTCGAGGCTTCTCCACTGGTTTGTCGGCAAATGTCGTTGCCGGCTTCGCAGCTGGATAAGACAAGTTCAGCTTCACGCTCATATCCATGTCCATCACCTCTTGAACGGAAAAAGCGAGAGAGTACGCAAGCGCACTCCCCCGCTAAAACTCATCCGGCGATTACTGAAGCAGCTTCAGTACAGCGGATGGCAGTTGGTTGGCCTGGGCCAGAACCGAAGTGGAAGCTTGTTGCAGAGTCTGCTGCTTGGTCAGCTGGGCAGTTTCAGCAGCGAAGTCGGTGTCTTGTACACGACCCAGTGCAGCGGCGGCGTTTTCGTTGACGTTCTGCAGGTTGGAGATGGTGCTGGTCAGACGGTTCTGTGCAGCACCGAGGTCAGCACGACTGGCGTTGATGGTTGCCAGAGCAGCGTCGATTGCGACGATTGCTGCTGCGGTGTTGGTTTCAGCAGTGTCACTGTCAACAGCGCTGATCACGATGGTGCCAGAGTCAACACCCAAGGTCGATGCATCGAAGCTGTCGCTCAGAGTCAAGGTGATCTGGTTGGTGGCACCAGTGTTGGAACCGACTTGGAAGGTCATGGTGCCAGCGGAACCGTCAATCAGGTTCTTGCCGTTCAGGTTGGTCGAATCGGCGATACGGGTCAGCTCGTCCGACATCTGGGCAAATTCTTTGTCCAGAGCGACACGGTCAGCAGTGCCGTTGTTGTCGTTTCGAGCCTGTACTGCCAGTTCACGCATACGCTGCAGAATGTTGGTGGATTCCTGCAGAGCGCCTTCAGCGGTCTGAGCGATGGAGATACCATCGTTGGCGTTCTTGATCGCAACGGTTTGACCGCGGATTTGCGAGGTCATACGGGTAGAGATCTGCAGGCCGGCGGCGTCGTCTTTGGCGCTGTTGATTTTCAGGCCGGAAGACAGACGAGTCATCGAAGTGGACAGTGCATCGGAAGCCTTGTTCAGGTTCTTTTGAACGTTCAACGATGTGACGTTAGTGTTTACTGTTAAAGCCATGACGAATTCCTCGTTGGTTGGGTACTGCGGCTTCCGGCCCTGGCAACCGCCGGGTGTGGCCTAGAGAACCTTCGTAATAGTTATCGTCGTAATCGGAACTTGCTTTAGCTGTTTTTTCAAATAATTTGCCATCAGGGTGCCACCCCTCGTAAATCAAGGACTTGGCAGCGCTCAGAAGGTAAAAAAATGACGCCAGGGAAATGCCGGAGCCGCCATTCGTCCAGCCAGCGGCCCTAGCAAAGGGGAGAAAAGACTTAAACCGCCTGACCAGCGGTCAATAGCTCAATCAACTCGAACTCCAGATAGTCCGCCAGCGAAAGCCAGTTCTGAGCCTGCTGATCGTTGAACATCAAGCCAAGCAAACCGCCCCACGATGACTGGACATCGCCAGGCATAAGCTCGACAAAAGGCTGGGCCGCCTCGACCACTGCAACCATCGCCAGCCCCGCCTCGACATCGCGGCCAAGACGGAACAGCCGAGCACACCCGCGCGCGTCTTCGATGACCACCTCAAGGCCGCTCATCGCACAAACTCCGGATGAAAAGCAGTACCCACGATCATCGCTCCATCTCGACTGCTGTTATAAAAGCGCACCTGAGGGTGCTTGGCGACAAATCGCTCCAGCTCACACAAATAGCTACGGAAGTTGAGCTGAGTCTTGACCCGCTGGCCATGGCCATCAAGCACCCAGTGCCTGGATGCGTCCAACTGAGGCCCCAGGTCGCCGTCGCCCCAACCCGCATGGGTCTTGTCATGGGGAAAAGCGAAATCGGCTCCGAACAAAGTGACCTGCGTCGCACCCATCCTGACGGCCAGGTCCACGGCCGGATGAATCACGCTGCCACCTACGTACAGCTCGCCCCGAGGCAGTTGCTGGCGCATTTGATGATAGACAGGGCTGGCGGAATAACCGGCATAACGGCGACCCTGCCAGGCTTCAATCACCGATGGATCCGCCATTGGCAGGTAAACCAGGGCAATGTCGCCGGTGTCTTCGGGCGGAAGGTGGCGCGCCGAAATGCGTTGATCAATGCTGACCACGATATCCGGTCGGATGCCTTGGGTGATCAAGGGCCGATAGGCCGTATCGACACAGATCAACAGCGGCCGCTCGGCTTGGCTATTCAAGCCGCGCAGCCTCTCGAAATGTTGCTCAAGGCTGGGACCGGTGGCAACGACGAACGCCTCACGCCCCTTGAACGCGCCGAACAGCTCGGCAACATCGCGGTCGTCCCGCACGAGATTGAATGTCGATTGCAGCCGCTCGACGATCTCGGGGGCTTGGGGATCGAACTCCCGATTAGTGAAGTCCAGATGAATTTCGCTGATCAGGCGATCACGAATCTTGGCACTGTAATCATCGGCCAGTACCAGCTCGGTGGGGAGCGCGAAGAATGGCAACTGGATTTCCGCCAGATCGCCCGCGTAGAGCAACACCACCCTGGGATCGGCAAGCCATGGCATCTGATCCAGTACCTGCAGTACCAGGGAAAACACCGCGCCGTTGAGAACATGAACATACAACCGCTCGAGCCCTGCCCGCTCCAGCAAGCGGTTTTGCAGGTCGCCCAACCCGGTGCCGTAGACATGCACCATGGTGGCGTCCTGCGGCAGACTGGTCGCTTGCAGTTCAGCTTCGGCGAGACGGTCATGCCGACTGGTCAGTTGGATGCCGTTGATGCTCAGGGTCGAACCCAGGCCCTCCACCAGATCGGCCTGCAACTCACCGGCATTCTCCAGCAGCAACCGCTGGGCCACGGCCGGCCAGCGTTGCTCGATCACCTGGAAATTGCGCTCAAAGAACTCGCTCATGGCGTCTCGCTTTTCCATCAGGCAAAAAAATAGCGTTCAAGGTTACACCTTGGACGCTATTTTTTGTGCTCGGGCATTAACGGCTCAAGGACGATAAATGATCGCCGAACCCCAGGACAGGCCCACGCCAAAACCACTTAACGCCACGCGTTTCCAGTCGGAATCGAGCACGTGCTTTTCCAGCAGCAATGGAATGCTCGACGACACGGTGTTCCCGGTCTCGACCATATCCTTGATGAACTTCTCCGGCTCGCCTTCGAAACGCCGCGCCACCGCATCGACAATCGCCGCACTGCCCTGGTGAATGCAGAACGCATCGATGTCGCTGGCTTGCAGATCGGAATCGGCGAGCAACTCATGCAAATGAGCCGGAACCTTGATCAAGGCGAAATTGAACACTTGGCGACCGTTCATGAAGAACACCCCGTCGCTGACCTTCAGGTGCGGCGCACCGGAACCGTCCGTGCCGAACTTGGCCTTGCCCAGGTGCCACGGTGCATCCTCGCCCATCCAGGTAGCGGTAGCGGCGTCACCAAACAACATCGTGGTGTTGCGATCTTCCGGATCAACGATTTTCGAATACGGGTCCGCCGTTATCAGCAGGCCATTCTTCAGGCCGGCGGCTTCCATGAAGCCCTTGATGGCGTAGATGCCATAGACATAACCCGAGCAGCCCAGGGAGATATCAAACGCTGCGACAGTGGTCGGCAAACCCAGCTTGTCCTGAACGATGGCCGCCGTGTGAGGCAAGCCTTCTTCGTCACCGTTCTGGGTAACGACGATCAGTACATCGACAGATTCGCGCTTCAGTCCGGGATTGTTGGCAAACAGCGCATTGGCCGCTTCTACACACAGGTCCGAGGTTTCCTGTCCATCATCCTTGCGCGGCAAGAAGGCGGAACCGATCTTGCCCAGGATGAACTCTTCATCCTTGTCGAACTTCGCACCTTGTGCGTAATTGTCCACGCCGGCTACAGGAACGTAGCTCGCAATGCCTTTTATGCCAATCATTACGGCTTCCCAATTAAAAACAGCCCAATACCACCGCTCGCAAGGATTCGAGGGGCGCCGACAAACGGGAAGTGTAAAGGGCTATCACTGGGCCTGATAAGGGCCAGGCGCCATCTTCCCGGTCAATACAATACAGTGAAGATGCGCGTTATGACTCACAGGTCACGCGATTTTACTGATTAGCTCGATCACAAAGCTATTCAACCAGTGCCCAGGCCAGGGGTGTACCCCGCGCGATCGCCTGGCGCGCGTGCCGGCCCATCACGGCGTCTGCATGCTTGGGAGCCAGTCCCAGGCCCGGGCGGATGGCCCGCAGGTTCTGCGGCGTAAACGCATCACCAGGGTTCATGTCTTGCGTCACGTACAGCGACCGGCGATAGACCAGCGACTTGCGCTCAGCCTCCGTCACCCCATAGTGCACCTGCCCAAGCGCCTGCCAGGCGCGCTCGGTTTCGATCACCAGCGCCGCGAGTTCCGCCGGTTCCAGCGAGAAACTGGCATCCACTCCGCCGGCGGCGCGATCAAGAGTGAAATGTTTTTCCACCACGGTGGCTCCCAACGCCACGGCGGCGACAGACACCCCGACGCCCATGGAATGGTCCGACAAGCCCACCTCACAGCCGAACAATTCTCGTAAATGAGCAATGGTGCGCACGTTGCTGTTGGCCGGCGTGGCCGGATAGGTGCTGGTGCATTTGAGCAGCACCAGATCCTTGCAGCCGGCCTGGCGGGCAGCACGCACGGTTTCGTCTAGTTCTGCGATGCTGGCCATGCCGGTGGAAATGATCAACGGCTTGCCGGTGGCGGCGACCCGACGGATCAGCGGCAGGTCCGTGTTTTCGAAACTGGCGATCTTGTAGGCCGGCACCTCCAGACTCTCGAGGAAATCCACGGCTGTCTCGTCAAACGGCGTCGAGAACGCCAGCATGCCCAGCGCCTTGGCCCGGGCGAAAATTGGCGCATGCCATTCCCACGGTGTATGAGCCTTTTCGTACAAGTCATAAAGCGAGGTCCCGGCCCACAAGCTGTTGGGGTCCTTGATAAAGAACTCACCTTCGCTCAAATCCAGCGTCATGGTATCGGCGGTGTAGGTTTGAAGCTTCAAGGCGTGGGCACCGGCCCGGGCGGCGGCTTCGACGATCTGCAACGCCACCTCCAGGGACTGGTTATGGTTGCCGCTCATTTCGGCAATGATGAACGGTGGCACCTGCGACCCGATGCTGCGGTGGCCGATCTTGAAACTACTCATGGGGGTGATCCTTCACTACACGCGTAAGCACGCAGGTACTTTGAATAAAACCGGCCTGCCGAAACAGGTTCAGGGATGCTTGATTACCGGGCAGTATTTGCGCGGTGAGAGTCCGCAGTTGAGGCCAATGGGCGCTGGCAAAGGCTTCGCCATGGGCCAGCAGCGCCCTGCCCCACCCCAGCCCCAGGCGACTTTCGAACAGATAAATCGACACCAGCGCCTCGGTGCCTTGCAAGTCATAACGTAACGCGCCCACGGGCCCGTCCGTGGTTTCACCGATCAGCAACAGGCGCTGTGCGTTCACCAGGCTTGCTTGCAGCCATTGGCAATGACCGTCCCAGTCAATGATCGACGTATCCAGCGATACGCGGCGCACGGCCTCGGCGTTACGTCCGTCAAAAAGCAGCCGGGCGTCGGCTTGCGTGGCCGGGCGAATCCGCAGCAAAGCACCGGCCAGCGTCGCTGCGACCCTTTTTGCGCCCAAGCCATCGACCAATTGCCGTGAGCGCTGGGCCAAACTACAGCGCATGCCGTGATTGTCCGCAACGAACCCGATGGCTTGGCGCAACTGCTCGATGCTGACCGTCTCCCGAGGTCCGAGATAAACGTGTGCGCCGAACGTCGCCATCACCTCGCCATTGGCCTGCTGATTGTTCGACACCGCAATGCAAATCGTAGGCAGGCCCATCGCGGCGCGCTCCCAACTGGTACCTCCACCGGCGCCGACGAACAGGTCCGCCTCGAACATGAGCTGATGAAAGTTGCGCACGAAACTGTGCAACCGCCAGCGCGGCCGAGCCGCCACCATCGCCTGCATCTGAGCCCAGGCCGGGTTGTCGGCACCGGCGACAAAGTCGACCTCAAGATCATCAAAATCCGCCAGCGCTTGCATGGCGTGATGGGTTTGCATCGCGGCATCAAACCCGCCGAAGTTGACCAGTACCCGTCTGACCTCGGGTTTTGGTTCAATCGCCCGACCACAAAACTCATCACGTAACAACGCGTACCGCGGCCCGAGCAGTGTCTGACAGTGCTCGGGTAATAGCCCTGCGTACGCGGCCCGGGTGCCGGACAGGTTCTGATTGAGCAGTAGATCGACGCTATAGGTACGTGTTGCCAGGTCGTCCAGGGCCATGATCCGGGGCGCAAAGCGCCGTGCGGCGGTTTGCCAATGATGGTCCAGGCCATAATGGTCGACGATGATCCAGTCGAAACGCTGCTGAGCGCGCAAGGCCTGTTCCAACGCAGTGATATCCGCCTGCCAGGGCAGCAACGACTCGATCGCCTGCAGCGGGTCCTCACCGGGATAAAGATCCGGCAAGGCAAATGTTTCGAAGCCCTCGGTTTCTAGTGCCTGTAATCGATGCCCTGACAGCGAGCGACAGGCAAACGCGACGTGTGCCCCCTGCCCGCGCAGCACGCGAGCCAGCGTCAGGCAGCGAGCAATGTGCCCGCTGCCAATGGTTGGCGAGGCGTCCGCGCGAATCAGCACCCTCATTGCAGTTCCCCGCCTGCTTTCAAGGCGGCGTAGAGGTATTCGGCCCGCTTCCAGTCTTCAGGGGTATCGATGTCCTGCACCAGATGGCGGGGCAGGATCACCGGCAGGCTGTTGGGGGAAAACAGCACGTCACCCCGCAACCAGGCCTCCCGACGCCCCCAATAAAACTGGCCGGCATCCTGGAAAGCTTCCGGCAGGTCCTGAGAGCGAGTGTCGCGAAACTGCGGATAAAGCGGGGTCAGCGCGCCCTGCTCATCCAGGGTCAAGGCCCGTTGTACGGGAAAACCAAAACCGGTCACTGAAAACGCGAACGACTTGTCGGAGTGCTCGCGTAACAACTCAAATCCCTCACGCAGGAACCGCGCCTGCAACAGCGGCGCGGTGGCATAGATACAACAGGCGAAATCGAACGACCGCTCGCGCAACTCGCCCACCGCATGGGCGATCACCGCTGCCGTCCCGGTGAAATCATCAGCCAGCGCGCCCGGACGCATGAACGGTACCCGCGCGCCATGAACCTGCGCCAGCTCGGCGATTTCTTCGTCGTCGGTGCTGACAATCACCTCATCGAACAGCCGCGAGGCCAGGGCCGTGCGAATCGAGTGGACAATAATGGGCACGTCAGCGAACAGCTTCAGGTTCTTGCGAGCGATCCGCTTGCTGCCGCCCCGGGCGGGAATGATCGCGATGGCGTTCACCTCGTTACTCCTCAAGCAATCGGCGCAGTTGCTCGACCACATAGTCCTGCTGTTCATCACTGAGGGAAGGAAACATGGGCAAGCTGATGGCTTCACTGTAATAACGTTCGGCCTGGGGAAAATCACCTGTGGCGAATCCCAGGTCACGGTAATACGGTTGCAAATGAACCGGAATGTAATGCAGATTTACGCCAATCCCGGCCGCTCGCAAGCCCTCGAATACCTGAAGATGGCTGAGGGTGATGCCGTCAAGTTGCAAGCGCACCACATACAAATGCCAGGCCGACTCCGCGTCGGGCTGTAAGCCGGGCAAGGTCAATGGCAAACCGCCCAGCAAACGATGGTATCGCGCTGCCAGCTCACGGCGCCGTGCGATAAACCCATCCAGCTTGTTCAACTGCGAGAGCCCCAGCGCGGCCTGCAGGTCTGTCATGCGGTAATTGAAACCCAACTCGACTTGCTGGTAATACCACGGCCCATGGCTGGGCTCAGTCATTTGGCCGGCCTCGCGGGTCATTCCGTGGCTGCGCAGGCGTTGCAGGCGCTGTGCCAGGTCCGGGCGATTGGTCAGGACCATGCCGCCTTCGGCGCTGGTGATGATTTTCACTGGGTGAAAACTGAACACGGTCATGTCCGCGAACTCGCCACAGCCCACCGGTCGACCCGCATAAGACGCACCCACGGCATGGGAAGCATCCTCGATCACTGTGAAACCGTATCGCTCCGATAGCTGGCCGATTCTGCGCATGTCACAGCTTTGCCCCGAGAACGCCACCGCTACCAACACCTTGGGCAGCGCCCCATCGCGCTCGGCCTCTTCAAGTTTTGTGGTAAGGGCATCGGCATCGAGATTCCAGGTCAGCGGATCGATATCGACAAAATCGACCTGCGCACCGCAATAACGCCCGCAGTTGGCCGAGGCCAAGAAGGTATTGGGGGTGGTCCATAAACGATCACCTGGCCCCAGCCCCGCCGCCACGCAGGCAATGTGCAGCGCAGCGGTCGCATTGCACACCGCCACGGCGTGATCGGCCTGGCAACGAAGGGCCATGGCCTGTTCGAAACGCTCAAGCGCCGGCCCCTGGGTCAGCCAATCGGAGCGCAATACCGCGACCACCGCATCGATGTCAGCTTGATCGAGGCTTTGCCGCCCGTAGGGAATCATGTCGGCAACCGGGCATGAAGGTCGGCAATCTGATCCACCGACAAAAAGTGCGGATTGGTGTCGGAGCGATATTCAAAGTCCTCCGCCACCGGCTTGCCGCACTCCCCCAGATTGTCCAGCGCGAAATCCACATCCACGCTGGTGAAGCGAATCGACGGCTGGATGGTGTAGTGATCGGCAAACTCGATGGTCATGCGCGCGTCATCGAGCGGCACCATTAGCTCATGGAGTTTTTCGCCAGGACGAATTCCAACGTTCTTGTGAGGCAAATGCCCAGCCATGCCCAACGCCAGATCGACGATACGAATCGACGGAATCTTTGGCACGAATACTTCACCGCCGTGCATGCGGGCAAAGCTGTCGAGCACAAACTGCACGCCGTGGTCGAGGGTGATCCAGAAGCGGGTCATGCGTTCATCGGTAATCGGCAGCTGCGTCGCACCCTCGGCAATGAGCTTGCTGAAGAACGGCACCACCGAGCCCCGGGAGCCGGCAACGTTGCCATAGCGCACCACGGCGAACCGGGTCTGCTGTTCACCCGCGATATTGTTGGCCGCCACGAACAGTTTGTCCGACAGCAACTTGGTCGCGCCGTACAGGTTGATTGGACTGGCCGCTTTGTCGGTGGACAGCGCAACAACTTTTTTCACACCGTTATCGATGGCCGCCGCAATGATGTTCTCGGCGCCATTGACGTTGGTGCGAATGCATTCGGTGGGATTGTATTCCGCCGCCGGCACCTGTTTGAGGGCGGCCGCGTGCACCACGTAGTCAATCCCACGCATAGCCTGGCGCAAACGGTCGGCGTCACGCACGTCCCCCAAGAAATAACGCATGCACGGGGCATTGAAGGTTTGTTGCATCTCGTACTGCTTGAGTTCGTCACGAGAAAACACCACCACCCGCTTGGGCTGGTACTGCTCCAGCAACCGGCGGATGAAGTTGCGCCCGAACGAACCGGTGCCGCCTGAGATGAAAATCGATTTGCCGTTGAACATACCTGATTCCTTTTGCCTGGCAGGCTTATGCGAGCAACCGCGACCAATCGACAGCCGTAGCAGTGCCCAGCGCAAAGCCGGTGCCGGTCAAGGCCAAATTGGGGTTACGGGCCGGGTCGTGTTCAAAGCGCGCCTGCCATTTGTCCTGCAGAGCGCCGGCAGCCTGTGGCGCTTGGGCGAATGTGCCGGGGTGCAGCATCTGGGCCTGAGGGGTCCAGACGGTGAGATAACCCGCATCGGCCGCTTTCAGGCACAGATCGACATCGGCTAACGCGTCAGCGAAGTGCTCCTCGTCCAGGCCGTCCACGGCTTCGAACAGCTCCTTGCGGATCATCAGGCAAGCGCCCGACACCGCCGAGTAGCTCTGCTCCACCTGATGGCCGTTGAGGTAGCCCTTGGCGTCCTTGCGTTCGCCTACAAACACCGAGCCCACCTGGCCGTCGGGTTTAAGCACCAGACCGGCCTGGGTGGTGACACCGCGGATGTCCATCTGTTTGCTGCCGACGATCCCCACTTCAGGCCGCTGGGCCTGGTTGAGCAGACTGTCTAGCCAGTTGGCATTGATCACTTGCACCTGGGCCGACAGCAGCACCAGATAGTCACCTTTGGCCTGGCCGCTGGCCCAGTTGTACAACGCCGAAGTACTCAAGCGCCGGTCGCTGCGCAGGATGCTAATCCGGTCGCCCTTGCCTTCCAGGCTATCCAGCCACTGGATCAGGTCTTCGGATTGGCTGTGGTTGTCGGCAATCACGATTTCATGACGATGGTAGCGGGTACGCTGCAGCACGCTGACCAACGCCTGTTGGATGTGTTCGAAGTTGTCGCGGCTCTCAAGGATGATCGACACCAGCGGCCGTTCGGCGTGCTGGTAATCGATCTGGTAGGTCAGCGGCTGGGCCGAAGTGACCTGGGCGCGATAACCCCGGGCAGTCAAGTGACGGGTCAACACCTGACGCTCTTGAGGGTTTTCTTCCTGCGTCGGGGCGTTGCAGATCAACAACGGCTCGGCCAGATGCGCCAGGCCGCTGAGCCCTTCGTCCTCGATCAGGCGCAACAGCAGGTCCAGTTCCAGGGCCTGGGTGTATTGCGCGGTAAAACCACCGACTTGGGTCAGCACTTCACGGCGAATCAGCCAGTGCCGCGCCATCAACGAAGGCACCGATTGCAACAGATCAAGGTTGACCCCCGGACGGAATACGTCGGTGAGGCCGCCATCGGCCTTGCGCTGGATTTCATCCATGGCCACCGCGCGCACGCCCTCGGCACCGATCAGTTCGAGGCTGGCGCGCAGCAGGCCGCTTTGGGTGAACTGGTCACCGGCTTCGGCCAGCAACAGCCAGTCGGCGGTGGATTGCCCGACGATCTGATTGATGCGCTCGACGTAATTGGTGGTGCTGACTTTGACGAAGTGCACGGTGTCACGCGCGGTGGTGGTCGCCGGCAAGTCACCCGTGGTGAACACCACGACGTTGAATGCTTTGCAATGGCCATTGACCAGGCTGTCGAAGGTAGCCTGCAACTTGAACATGTCAGCGTCCAGATCCAGCAACAGGATGCCAAACCGCGGCCCGCCCTGATGTTCGGCCAGGTGGGCGGCGATGGACTTGAGTTGCTGTTCATCAGGGTTACGTGCTTCAAGCCAGCTCAACAAGCGGCCGGAGTGCATGTTCTCCAGTAGCTGACGATCCTGCTGTCCCGGCACCGAGTCCAGACGCTGCGCCCAGGCCTGCAGTTTGAGGCACTCTTCGTGCTCCTCGGTGCCCTTAAGCGACTCCGTCAGGTGCCTGACCACCGAGCGGTTGAACACATTAAGAGCCAAGGCCTCCCACAGACGGGCGCGGATAGTGCGCTCATTATCGTTGGGATGGATGCACATCAACTCCCTCTGGCGCAACAGGATGCCTTCCAGCTCCTGGAGTTGCAGTCGGCCGGCCGGCATCGCATGAATGAGAAATTCGAACTCGGTCAACAAGTCGAACATCCGCTGGTTATAAAACGGCATCTCGACGAACTGCCGCGGACCAAACGAACGAATCGGTTCGCCCCCGACCTCGGTCCAGGCCGAACGAACGATTTGCATCGCGTTGAGCGAACGCCCGTGGAGCAGGCAATCAGCCATGGCTGCAAAACTGTCCAGGGCAATCTGCTTGACCCGTTCCGGCGCCTGTTCACTCAACTGCGTAGGAATGGAGGCCAGAAACTCGGCGAACTGCTCACGCTCAACAACACTTTTTGGATCATTGTAGGTGAGCACAGTTAACACGTTGGTGCTGTGTTCAGAGCCGCCATAGGCGATTTCCCGAACGGCGAACGGAATTGGCAGAATCCGTGCCTTGGCACAACTCAGCAGATAAAAGGTATGCCCAATTTCCTGCCACTCGAAACTGGTACCTGGCGGCAACAGGCTATACCACTGTTGCAGCAGGTCCGTACGGGTTACCGCATAAAATGGCGGCAGGAACTGCCCCATGAAGGGTATGACTCGCTCTTCAGCCAATTCGCTGCCGTAGTCCTCCTGCACCCTGCAATCACGGCGGTAGTAATTCACCTCGGCCGCGCGAGCCAGGTACATCATTCCGTAGCCATGGCACAGGCCATAGTCAGGGTTGGCTTCGAGGAACTCCACCGATTCGGTCAAGGCATCGTGCAGCAGGAAATCGTCATCGGCGGCGAACACCATGTAGGGCGTCGTGACCTGATTGACGCCGTACACCAGCTTGTCTTGCAGCCCCTTGTAGGTGAACTGAGGCAAGTGCCGGTAATCGACCGAGGGAAAGTCCCGGGCAATTTGCTCATCGCGCTCGACCGATGAATCAAGCACCAGCACCGAACATGGATAACCGCTGTAGTAATGCAATGTCCGGCGCAGGAACGCACTGCGGTTGTGGGAGATCACCACCACTGTGAACCGCTCGTTCAGCGGTGCCACGTTGCTTTGAGCATTGTTTCGAACCTGCATATTTCCTGTCCCCACAACCTGCCAGACGCCAATGATTTGATACGGATGAATTAACGAACCCGGCGCAGATAGCCATCCGGTGCGACGGTGATCAGCAGCTTGTTCTGCAACTGCCGGTCAATTTCGAAATCGCCATTTTCCTCGAGGTATTTCCACACCGCGGTTTTCGGGTTGTCGCCCGGGCCCCATGGACGATCCGGGAAAAAGTCCGCCGGCATGTCCTCGACCACGGTGTCCATCACCACGCAATAGCTGCCTACCGAAACCAGCGGCGCGTACAGACGCAGTTCTTCGAGCACATGGTCGTGGGTGTGGTTGGAATCGAGCACCAGGATGACTTTCTTGCCTTTGGCCGCTGCATGGACCTGCTCGGCGATAGCCGCATCGATGCTCGAACCCTCGATCATCGAGATGCGTTTGCTCATCGGGTGGTTTTCGATGGCTTCACGGTTATGGGGGCGGATATCCAGGTCGATGCCCAGCACTTCACCATGGCCTTGCAGTTCCAGCAACGAGGCGTAGTAGATGATCGAACCGCCGTGGGCGATGCCGCACTCGATGATCAGGTCAGGCTTGATCTGCCAGATCAGTTCCTGCATGGCCATCATGTCCTGCGGCAACTGGATGATGGGGCGGCCCATCCAGGAAAAATGGTAGCTGTACTTGTGACGGGCCGATTCGTTGAAAAACTCCTTGGCCAGCGCAACGACTTTCTTGTCTTGGCCTTGAGCTGAAATCTCAGCCTGGCATTGGGCTTCGAAAGTTTTATGAAGAGTATTGTCGGTCATGTTCGAATCTCGCGGTTATTGGAACGAAGCGCTGTCAACGGCGTGATAGACGTATCGCCCACCGGTCATCCGCTTGATCTCTTCGAAGTAATTGGAATTCATCACAAACAGATTGGCGCCTTCGGGCAAGGTGTCCATCGCCTCCTGGGGGGAGGACACTCGCACACCACTCAGAGGCAAGTAGCGCCCCTGCTTGGTTGGATTGATATCCACCACGCGATCCACTGCCACGCCTGCACGTTGCAGCGCTAATGAATAGATCACGCCTTTGGAGGAAGCGCCCCAGATCGCCGAACCTTGCTCAGGCGCGCCCCGGATGATCTGCACGGCACGGTCGAGGCTGGCGGTGAAGTTTTCCGGCAGTATCAGCGACTGTGGTGCCTCGGCGGGTGTGCTGCGTAAAGTGGAAAGATCCGCAACGATGTAAAGGTATTGGCCGCCGAACAAATGCCCCGCCTCGTGCACCGTCCCGAACATTGCGCGCAAATCGGCTAGGCGGAAGTAATTCACGTGCTCGTAGAACACATCGAACCAGGCTCTGTGCTCGACAATCCAGTCGAAACACGGCACTTCGATATAAATCTGTCCGCCCTGGTTGGCAGCGACGATTTCAGCCAGAAAACCAACCGGATTGCTGATGTGCTCCAGCACATGGCGCAACACAATGGCATCAGCCGCCATCCCCAACTCCCGACTGAAGGGAGCCTTGATCACATCAGGGTTGTCACCTTCATAGGAAGGATCGATCCCGGTGATGGCGTAGCCCATGCCTCGCAGCATCTCGAGGAAATAACCTTTGCCGCAGCCAACTTCAATCAGGCTTTTGTCTTTGAAATGTCGCGCCAGGATCGCTTCGACGTCATTCAGGTGCTGTTGAAACTGCACTGAGTGGGCCTGCTCGTTTTGATAGTCGACGTCATAACTGAGTTTGCTCGCGTCGAATGCCTGATTGAAGATCAGACCGCTCTGGCTGTCCTGCACCAGCACGATATCCGCGCTGGCCGACGCCTGAGCCTGTTCGGCAGTGGCAAATGTGCGGTTCTGCAGAATCGGCAGTCCGCTCGCCCGATACAGTTCATGCTGCATGATCTTCTCTCCTGAGCTGCGAAATCCGCTGAGCATCACCCCAAAACGCCATGGGCTCATGCCCCGAGTACCCGTAGTGCCCCAGGTTCAAGGCGATGGCCGACTGGCGCTCACGCACTCGCTGTTCAACCAGAGCCCGCACCGACACCGGATGACCACTGCAACAGTTGATCACCCCATCGACATCGCGCCGCGCAATCAGCGAGGCCAATTGAGAAGCGGCTTGTCCGATTTCCAGGTAATCGCGCAACTGGTCGCCCGCAGACATGTTGAACTGCGCATCACCTTCGTTGATCGCCCGATCGAGACTGGCCAACAGACTGTTAGGGTTCTGTCCCTCGCCGTGCAAATAAAACAGGCGTGCCCACTGCAACGTAAAGGCGCGCTCGCGCTGCAAGGCTTCAAGGAACCGGTGCAAAGTATGTTTCGCCAGGCCATACGGCGTGCAAGGCTGTGCGATCACCGTCTCGCTCAATGGGCCACTTTGCAGCCCGTATTCGAAACAGGTACCGGTGACCAGCACATGGCTGACACCAGCCTCGATCACGCGCTTGAGAAACGCGTAGTCCAAAGGCAAGGTTCGCTCGAAATGGAACAGCGCCTGATAGTTCGGCAGGCCTGGCCAAGCCAGATGCGCGATGGCCTCGACCCCGTCAGTCAGAGCGGCCACGTCCAGGTCCGGTGCGTGGATGTCTGCCGTGCGGAACTCCACATCATCAAACCATGGCATGGCACGCGCGATTTCGACGTTTCGGCCAGAAGCTCGAACCTTGAAGCCTTTAGCGAGTAAAGCACTGACCAGATGCCGACCGACAAAGCCGGTGGCTCCCGTAACCAGTACGGTCGAGGAATGCCCCATTACAGCTCAACTCCACTGAAGTCTTTGTCCAGCAACGGATGACTCGCGTCTTTGGCCGACAGGTTTTTAACCGGCAACGGCCAGGGTATAGACAGTGCAGGGTCAATCACCGAAAGGCCGGCTTCATGATCCGGAGCGTAGTCAGCATCGGTCAGGTACAGCACTTCAGCGTCATCGGTCAGGGCTTGGAAACCATGAGCGAAACCGGCAGGAATCAACAAACTGCGGCCGTCATCGGCTCGCAGCTCCTCGGCATGCCACTGCAGGTAGGTTGGGGATTGCGGCCGCAAGTCGACCACCACGTCCCATACCGCGCCCCGGACGCAAGTAATCAGCTTGGACTCTGCATATCCGGGCTTTTGGTAGTGCAGACCGCGAACGCTACCTTTTTCGACCGTACGTGAATGGTTGATCTGGCGAATAGCGAATGGACGTCCCTGAAGCGTGAGGCGGGACTGACAAAACAATCGGGCAAAACGCCCCCGATCATCGCAGAAGACTTTTTGCCGGATCAGATATAAGCCTTCCAGCGCCAACGCCTGAAGGGTGAAATCAGTCATAACCGACCTCTGTAGAGATTCAATTGATTCAGAGTTATCGCACGCATGTCATCGCCGTTCTGCCACGCCAAATGCCAATCGAGAGTCTGGGCAAGACACTGCTGCAACGACCAACGCGGCTGCCAACCCAGCAACTGTCGGGCACGGCTGCTGTCCAGGCGCAGCAGGCCGGCTTCATGCAAATCACTCGGTTCGATCCGTAGGCCCGGCGCCAGCGGCCAGCGCTCGGCGAGCAACTGGACGACTTCGCCGACGCTGCACATGTCGGCCTCGCCGGGGCCAAAGTTCCAGGCACCGGCAAACTCCGGGCCTTGCTCATAGAGGCGCGCGGCCAATTGCAGGTAACCGGCCAGCGGCTCCAGGGCGTGCTGCCAGGGGCGTACGGCCTGGGGATAACGCAGCGTCACCGGTTCGTCCGCCGACCAGGCCTTGAGCACGTCTGGAATCAGCCGTTCAGGGGCAAAATCACCGCCACCCAGTACGTTTCCAGCCCGGGCCGTGGCCAGGGCCAGGCCGTGTTCGGCGTAACCATCGGCGGAGAAAAACGAGGCGGCATAAGACTGCGCCAGCAACTCGCAGCAGGCCTTACTGCTGCTGTAAGGATCATGGCCACCCAGGGCTTCGTTTTCGCGGTAGGGCCACAGCCATTCCTGATTGGCGTAGACCTTATCGGTAGTGACCAGAACACAGGCACGCACGCCGCCGATCTGGCGGACCGCTTCGAGCAGGTTCAGGGTGCCCATGACGTTACTGGAATAAGTGCCCAGCGGATCGCGATAACCCTCGCGTACCAATGGTTGAGCCGCCAGGTGCAGGACGATCTGCGGCTGCACGTCGGCGAGCACTTCCAGCAACGCGCCGAGGTCGCGCAAATCACCGCGCCGATCATCGATGCCTTCGCCTACCCGTGCCAGCTCGAACAAGCTGGGCTCGGTGGCCGGATCCAGGGAAAAACCGCTGACCCGAGCGCCCAGGCTTTGCAGCCACAGCGCCAGCCAACTGCCCTTGAAACCGGTGTGGCCGGTGACCAGCACCCGCTTGCCGCGCCAGAACTCCGGGCTCAACCCCATTGTTTCCATGGGGCCTCCCCGCTTTGCCACAGGGCCTCAAGATGATTTTTATCGCGCAGGGTGTCCATCGGGTGCCAGAAACCGTCGTGCTGGAACGCCTGCAGTTGCTGTTGCGTTGCCAACGCTGCCAGCGGCTCGGCCTCCCAGGAAGTCTGGTCGTCAGCGATATAGGGCAGGACCTTCGGCGAGAGGACAAAGAAACCGCCGTTGATCCAGCCACCGTCGCCCCGGGGTTTTTCGGTAAAGCCAAGGACCGTATCACCATTGCGCTCCAGCGCACCGTAACGTCCTGGAGGTTGGACCGCCGTCACCGTGGCGAGCTTGCCGTGCGCCAGGTGAAAATCCACCAGCGCACCGATGTTGAGGTCCGAGACGCCGTCGCCATAGGTAAAGCAAAACGCCTCTTCGTTTTCCAGATAACGCGCCGCCCGACGCAACCGCCCGCCGGTCATGGTCTCTTCGCCCGTGTCGATCAGGGTCACGCGCCACGGCTCGCTGTAGTTCTGGTGAACGTCCATGCGGTTGTTGCACATGTCGAACGTGACATCGGAGGTGTGCAGGAAGTAGTTGGCGAAGAAATCCTTGATGGCGTAGCCCTTGTAGCCCAGGCAAATGACGAAGTCGTGGATTCCATGAGCGGAATACTGCTTCATGATGTGCCAAAGAATTGGCTTGCCACCGATTTCGATCATCGGTTTTGGCTTGAGGTGCGACTCCTCGCTGATCCGCGTGCCGAGACCACCTGCCAAGATAACTGCCTTCATCGTCTCCCCTCTTGTCCATCACCGGGCTCGGCCAAGCGTTGTTTCGCTTTGCGGGCGCGGGGATTACACCTTCGATGCCGATCCGGGCGCCGCGGTATGCCGCAAGCGCTCGTTTTATGGCGATATGAGGGGGGCTTGCAGGAAACGCGCCAGCAAATGCTGGTATCTGAAGCTCTAGCGTTTATTACCTCGCCAAGCCATTCAGCATGAAGAACTAGCCCTCCCTGAATGCTCGTTGGGCATGGTCGCTGATTGGTTTGAGCAGGTAAGACATGACGCTTCTGGAGCCGGTCTGAATCATCGACTCAACTGGCATTCCCGGCACGAGGGCTAGTCCTTGCAGTTTTGCCAATTCACTTTGAGGAATCTTGATACCCGCCCGATAAAATCCTACCCCGGTACGTTCGTCCGGAATCAGATCCGCCGATAATCGCACCACAGTTCCGGTCAATTCAGGGGTGGTACTGCGGTTGAACGCACTCAAGCGCAAGGTTGCCGATTGCCCGACCGTTAGCTGGTCGATGTCCTGGGCGCTGATCTTCGCTTCCACCAGCAGTTCATCGTCAACAGGTACGATTTGCATCAGTCCCTCGGCGGGGGAAATGACCCCTCCAATGGTATGCACCGCCAATTGCTGCACCCGGCCAGCGATGGGCGAGGTGATGTCGATGCGTCTGAGCTGGTCGCTGGCAGTGATTTCCCGCTCGATCAATTCGCCCTGGCGAGCCAGCAAATCCCGCAGTTCCTGGGATACTTCGCTGCGAAAAGTCTGGTCTACCTGGAGCCGCTGCAACTCGGTTTCGGCGATCTTGCCCCGGGCCTCGGCGATGGACGCCATCAACTGTCCCCGCTCTCCACGCAAGCGGGCAATACCTCGTGCCAGGGCGTTAACCCGGTCGAGGGTCATCATGCCTTTGTCGAACAGCTTTTTGACGGCTTGGTATTCGCTATCGATCAGTTCGATTTCCTCAAGCTTGGTTTTTTGCTGGATGTCGTGGCCGGCAATGGTTTCGTTGAGTTGCTGGACGCGTTCGCTCAGTTGCTTCTTCTGGCCTTCCCGGGAAGCACGGCGGTCGATGAACAGTTGCTGCTCGCTGGCCATGACTGCCTTGGCCTCTTCCACGCTCATTCGACTCAGCAACTCTTTTGGCACCGTCACTTCGCTGGCATTGTCCCGCTCGGCCTCCAGGCGAGCCAGGCGGGCCCAGGCCTGGTTCAAAGACTTGCTTACGATGGCCTGGCTAGCGGCTGGCAAGGTGGCATCGAGACGCAACAACACGTCCCCTGCCGCGACTGTATCCCCTTCCTTGATCAGCAATTCGGCCACCACTCCCCCGGTAGGATGCTGGATGGTCTTGACACTGCCCTCCACGGCCACCACCCCCGAAGCGATGACTGCACCAGACAGGTTGGTCAATATCGCCCAAGCCAGACTTCCGCCGAGCAGCACCACCAATGACACCACCCCCCAACGCAGATGACGGGATACAGAATCGGTCAGATTGACTTCTTGATCGGCCTGCATCAGTTGGACACTCCCATTTCCACTACATTGTTGGCGGGCCGGGGAACTGGCGCAGGCGGCCTTTTAAGGACGACATCCTTGGGACCGAAAGCTGCCTGCATGCCGTTTTCGAGAATCAGCACATGGTCAATTACCGACAAAATACTGGTGCGATGGGCAATCACCACGACAATTGCGCCACGAGCTTTGACCGCCTGTATTGCCTTGGCCAGCGCCTGCTCGCCCTCGGCATCCAGATTGGAGTTAGGCTCGTCCAGCACCACCAGGAACGGATCACCGAACAAAGCCCTGGCTAGTGCCACCCGTTGTCGCTGACCGGCCGAGAGGTTGACCCCACCTTCTCCCACTTGGGTTTCATAGCCTTGGGGCAATTGCAGAATCAACTCATGAACGCCGGCCAATTGCGCGGCACTGACAATCGCGCTGTCCTGTGCCAAAGGGTCCAGCCGGGCAATGTTCTGGGCAACGGTTCCAGTGAACAGCCCAACGCTTTGCGGCAAATAACCGATCAATCTGCCTCGAGCCTGCTCAGTCAGCAGATCCAGTGGCGCACCATCGAGCCGGACATGCCCTCGCGCGGGCGTCCAGGCATTGACCAGCACGCGCGCCAGGGAAGACTTGCCCGATGCACTCGGTCCCACCACGCCGACGGCGGTACCCGCGGAAACCATGAAGGTTATGTTTTGCAAGGTCAGACGTTGTGCGCCGGGCGGAGCGGCAAAGATACCCTCCACCTGCAAACTGCTATGAGCAGCGGGCAGTTCGGTCTTGCTCTGGGCATCCGGAAACAACGCGAACACTTCCAGCAACTTATTCCAGGCGATACGGGCACTCAGCAAACTGCGCCATGCGGCGATGACCTGCTCGGCCGGAGCAAGCGTTCGCGCCACAATGATCGAGGCTGCGATCATCGTACCTGCGCTCAAATCACCTTTGATCACCAACCAGGCACCCAGGGCCAGTGCAGCTGACTGAACGACATGGCGTAGAGTTTTGGAAATCCCGCCGTAAAAACCGCCGATGTCGATGGAACGTCGTTGCAGAGTGGTAAAGGAGCTGTGGGTCTGTTGCCAAATAGCCGAGGTGTTGGCCAGCATGCCCATCGCTATCAGGGCTTCGGCGTTCTGGTGCGCTTGCTGTCCCAAATGATTGCGCTTGTTCAACGCATCGGCCGACGCTTGCATCAATTTGCGGGTCTGCCGGTCAGTGAGTACAGTCAGCGCGATGAGGATAATCATCAGGCCGGTGGTCAACAGTCCAAACAGCGGATGAATATAAAAGCAGACCGCTAGATAAACCGGCATCCACGGCAAATCAAAAAACGCCACCAGGCCCGGCCCACCAATAAAACTGCGAATCTGGTCCAGCTCCTGGGCTGGTTTCAAGGCGTCCCCGGTAATGGGTGTTTTCAGCGACGCACCGGCAATCACACTGAAGACCTTCGAAGACAACGCCAGATCCAGTGAGGAAGCAATTCGCACCATGACTCGAGAGCGAATGATATCCAGCAGGCCCGACAGCGCATAAACCCCCAGCGCCAGCAGGCCCAAGGCGACCAGAGTCGGGACGCTCTGACTGGGAATGACCCGGTCATACACTTCCAGCATGAATACCGGGCCAATCAGCGCCAGGATATTGATCACCCCGGAAAACAGCGCGGCACCTATCAGGCCCCGGCGCAGTGCCGTTTTCAATGGAGACGCGACAACAGGCGCACTGACAGCGTTGTGGGTTTTCAACTGTTATCCGTCCCTTGGTGTTCGTGAAATCCATGTCGCCAGTCGTTACTGACTTGATGAAAGAAGTCGTATGAAAACTTGACGCTCTTCGAGCGCTTTGCGCTGGATCTGCAAGTTCCGCACCAGACAGTCTGTTTACGGCAGGCCCCGCACCCGCAAGATTGCGCCCATGCTGGAAGCACATGAAAAAACGCCTCCGGATCAATAAGACCCAGAGGCGTTTCTGTAGCCCTGCCCTATATCGAGTTCCGCGGGCAAGGGGTCACGCGCAGGTATTAGGCAGGGATCGTAAAGACATCTCCATTGGACGTATGGAACTGCTCGATCGTGTTAAAGCCTGCATACCAGTCTTGCAGCTTCACGCCCATGTCCGAAAGAGGTTGGCCTGAATGGTAGCTGGAGGTATTGAAGATATAGGCATCATTGCCACTTCGCACGGTCGTTATGGTGTCCATCGACTCCATTCCGTTCAGCAACACCCGGTCAAACCCTCCCGTACCATCATCCTTGATCGTGACCTGGCCGTAGGTATCGATGACGTAGGTATCATCATCCTGGCCTCCATTGACGAACCCCTGTCCGCCTTCGGCGACAGTCAAAGTGTCATCGCCTGAGCCGCCCAATAAACGGAAACCATCCCCTTTGCCCAACAAAATATCGTTGCCATCCCCACCGTCAGCAGTGCCACTGAACACCGCGATGCCGTCGTTGCCAGCCTCGCCATAAGCCACTGTTCCGGTGTCCAAGTTGGCCGTGGTGATCGCATCATTGCCGAGGCCGCCATAGAGCTGGTCGGCCTGGGCTGCGTTGGTAGAGCTACCGGGAAGCATCGGGCCTGTAGCCGTGTACAAGCCGCCATAGATGTAATCGGCACCATCGCCCCCGTAGATGGTGTCATTGCCCAACCCACCCTCCAGCCAGTTAGCCAGGCTGTCTCCTGTCATCGAGTCGTTGAACTGGCTGCCCATGATCCGCTCGATGTTAGTCAGCACATCCCCCTGGGCGTCGCCTCCCTGATTAATGCCCGTCTGAAGGTTGATCTCCACAGCGGCAGCACTGTTGATATACCAAGCCTGGTCCACCCCCCCACGCCCATCGATGATATCGGCGCCCGCACCACCGATAAAAATGTCGGCTTTAGCCGAGCCCAACAGAGTGTCATCGAAGCCGGAACCTTGATATATCTCGATCGCGGTAAACGTATCACCCGCAGCATCGCCGGCGTTCACATTGGTCGTCAGGTCGATGGTCACCGCGCTGGAGGACTGTTCATAGCTGGCCAGATCCGTTCCCAACGCGCCATCCACACCCATCGCTTGAGAGCCGCCGACGAAGGTGTCGTTAAAACTCGACCCGCGCAGCGTTTCAATTTCTTGATAGGTATCACCGGCCGCAATACCGGAATGGACGCCTGTCGTCATATTGAGGGTAACCGCTACCCGGCTGTCACCATAGCTGGCTACATCAACGCCTGCACCGCCGATAAGTTGATCCGCGCCCGCTGCGCCGAACAGTATGTCGTTGCCACCGCCGCCGATGATGATGTTATCGCCGGTGTTGCCGTAGCCTGTGAATGCAACCGTGCCTGTATGAGTCATCTTCTCAATGAACGGGTCCATAGTGAAGATAGCCTGGTTGGTAAACACTTCGTCGAAGCCGCCATCGGCCAACTCGACCGTCTTGTTCCCGCTGGTGTTGACAATGTATACGTCGTCACCGAGCCCGCCCTCCAGAGTTACAGCACCCCAGGCACTGGTGAACGTGTCATTGAACGCGGTGCCTATGACCTTTTCGATGCCTTCCAACGTGTCACCCTGAGCATCACCACCAACACCAGGCAGGCCCTTGTAGACGCGAATATCAACATTGATCGCCTCAGCCGACGTCGAGTAATCCACCGTGTCGACGCCAGCGCCGCCGTCAAAACCGATCGTCCGACCGTCCGCCACGAAGGTATCGTTCAAATTCGAACCACGGATCACTTCGATGTCGGTAAAGGTATCGCCGGTAGCGATGCCGGAGTGGACACCCGTTTTGAGGTTGATGTTCACCGCCACCTTGCTGTCGGTATAACCAGCCACGTCCAGACCGTCACCACCAAAGAACTGGTCGGCGCCATCACCGCCGAACAGCACGTCGTTGCCTGCACCGCCGATGATGATGTTGTCGGTGGCGTTGCCGTAAGCAGTGAACGCCGCTGTGCCGGTATAGGTCAGTTTCTCGATAAACGGGTTCAGGGTGAAGGTAGCCTGATTAGTGCGCACTTCGTCATAGCCGCCATCAGCCAACTCGATTGTCTTGTTGCCGCTGGTATTGACGGTATAGAGATCGTCCCCTGCCCCGCCTTCCATCGTCACGGCTCCCCAGGCACTGGTGAACGTGTCATTGAACGCGGTGCCTATGACCTTTTCGATGCCTTCCAACGTGTCACCCTGAGCATCACCACCAACACCAGGCAGGCCCTTGTAGACGCGAATATCAACATTGATCGCCTCAGCCGACGTCGAGTAATCCACCGTGTCGACGCCAGCGCCGCCGTCAAAACCGATCGTCCGACCGTCCGCCACGAAGGTATCGTTCAAATTCGAACCACGGATCACTTCGATGTCGGTAAAGGTATCGCCGGTAGCGATGCCGGAGTGGACACCCGTTTTGAGGTTGATGTTCACCGCCACCTTGCTGTCGGTATAACCAGCCACGTCCAGACCGTCACCACCAAAGAACTGGTCAGCGCCATCACCGCCGAACAGCACGTCGTTACCCGCACCACCAACAATGATGTTGTCACTGGCACTGCCGTATCCGGTAAAAGAGCCTGTACCCGTGTACACCATTTTCTCAACGAACATGTCCATGGTGGTCGTTGCAGCGCTGGTGCGCAGTTCGTCGAAGCCACCCTTGTCCTGTTCGATGATCTTCACACCGGTGGAGGCAACGTTGTAGATATCGTTGCCGGCACCACCTTCAAAGGTCACGTTACCGATCGCGCTGGTGAACGTGTCGTCAAAAGCTGTACCGACGACTTTTTCCACTGCCGATAACGTGTCGCCTTCTGCGTCGCCACCGATGCCAGCCCTGCCGACACCGTTGCGGATGTCGACGTCAATGGCAGCAGAGGAACCAGAATAGTCCATGGTGTCTACACCTGCGCCGCCATCAAAACCGATTGCCCGGTCATCGGCCACCACCGTATCAGCGGCGCCTGTTCCACGAATGACTTCGATATCGGTGAAGGTATCGCCGGTAGCGATGCCGGAGTGGACACCCGTTTTGAGGTTGATGTTCACCGCCACCCTGCTGTCGGTATAACCAGCCACGTCCAGACCGTCACCACCAAAGAACTGGTCGGCGCCATCACCGCCGAACAGCACATCGTTACCCGCACCACCAACAATGATGTTGTCACTGGCACTGCCGTATCCGGTAAAAGAGCCTGTACCCGTGTACACCATTTTCTCGACGAACATGTCCATGGTGGTCGTTGCAGCGCTGGTGCGCAGTTCGTCGAAGCCACCATTGTCCTGTTCGATGATCTTCACACCGGTGGAGGCAACGTTGTAGATATCGTTGCCGGCACCACCTTCAAAGGTCACGTTACCGATCGCGCTGGTGAACGTGTCGTCAAAAGCTGTACCGACGACTTTTTCCACTGCCGATAACGTGTCGCCTTCTGCGTCGCCACCGATGCCAGCCCTGCCGACACCGTTGCGGATGTCGACGTCAATGGCAGCAGAGGAACCAGAATAGTCCATGGTGTCTACACCTGCGCCACCATCAAAACCGATTGCCCGGTCATCCGCCACCACCGTATCAGCGGCGCCTGTTCCACGAATGACTTCGATGTCGGTGAAGGTATCGCCGGTAGCGATGCCGGAGTGGACACCCGTTTTGAGGTTGATGTTCACCGCCACCTTGCTGTCGGTATAACCAGCCACGTCCAGACCGTCACCACCAAAGAACTGGTCGGCGCCATCACCGCCGAACAGCACGTCGTTACCCGCACCACCAACAATGATGTTGTCACTGGCACTGCCGTATCCGGTAAAAGAGCCTGTACCCGTGTACACCATTTTCTCAACGAACATGTCCATGGTGGTCGTTGCAGCGCTGGTGCGCAGTTCGTCGAAGCCACCATTGTCCTGTTCGATGATCTTCACACCGGTGGAGGCAACGTTGTAGATATCGTTGCCGGCACCACCTTCAAAGGTCACGTTACCGATCGCGCTGGTGAACGTGTCGTCAAAAGCTGTACCGACGACTTTTTCCACTGCCGATAACGTGTCGCCTTCTGCATCACCACCGACACCAGCCCGGCCGACACCGTTGCGAATATCAATGTCGATGGCAGCCGCCGACGCGGAATAATCCACCGTATCGACCCCCGTCCCCCCATCCAGTCTGTCCGCCCCAGCGCTACCCAGGAGTACATCATTGGAGGCCAATCCATAGACCTCGTCATCATCACTGCTCCCGGCCAGTGTATCCGCGCCACTCGTTCCATTTATCACTGCCATTTGCTTCTTCCTTGCTCTGTTGAGAAACCGAATATTTTTCAAGCAGCGATGGATACAACTGCTTGTGACCAAAAGAAATCATCAGCCTGTATCGGCTTGTAGGCATGGAGGTTGAGGCGGAAAAAAAGGCGACTAAAGTCGCCATTGTTCCAAGTCCTGTCAGGGCTAGTCCGGCAACCAGCCCCACAACCAATGCTGCAAGTTGTCGCCACTGAGCATGAAATCACGAAGCACCGCTTCGCGCAGTTCATCGCCCATGCGGTAGCTGGCGTCAGGGTCGGCCAGGTGCATGCGAATGGCCCCAATCCATTCCTCGGTGCTGTTGCTGCGTACCTTGGTACACGGCAGGAAGCCGTCGTAGGCCTTGGTGTCGGTGCAGATCACCGGATAGCCGCAGGCGCCGTATTCCAGCAAGCGCAAGTTGCTCTTGCAGTCGTTGAAGATGTGGAACTCCAGCGGCGCCAGCGCGAGGTCGAGGTTCAGGCTGGCCAGTTTGAACGGATAGCTCTGGAAACTGATACTGGGATGAAACTCATGGATATATGGCCGCAGCGCATCGGGACACATGCCGAAGAATACCCAATCAACATCACTGGCCAGTTCTCTCACCACGTCCGCGATAATTTCCAGATCACCGGTATGGCTGGTCCCCCCACCCCAACCGACTCGCGGTTTGCGAGAGATACCTCGACGGCTGGTCAGTGTCGCCCAAGGATTGGGCGGCAACATGTTCGGCACGATTCGAATATCGCTGTGTGTGCTCGACAAGGCATCCGCCAGCGCCTGGGTCGTGACGACCAAGCGGTCGCACAAAGCAATTCCCTCACGCAACAGCTGTTCGGTGTTGACCGGTTTATTGCGAGCGTGGGTGTTTTTCTTCGGAGCACTCACGACATAGTCGTCCAACTCGAAAACCCGCAAGGCACCAGAGTATTTCTTCATCCGCAGGATATCGTCGGTCGAGCCTTCGCTATAGCGGCACTGCAAAATTATGGTGTCTGGGGACAGGCGCTCGATATCCACCATTGAGGGCGACTCATAAGCCACACGGGCAATCACTCGCCCGGCGGATTCGAGTTCGGACAATGGAGCAGTGACACGGTAGCTTCCAACAGCGGTGGTGTTGACCGGCAAGCCGAGCACCAGTGGCAAGGTGCGGCTGCAGAAAGGGTTCCAGTTGCTACGCAGCGAGGGCTCCAGGCTAAAGCTCGACGCTCCCAGACTCAAAGAGGGGTTGTAAGCCGGATCCCGGGCAACCTGTGGCAACCACTTGCGATAAAAAACCTCTGTCTCACGCTCCAATACTGGAGAGGCTTCTGGCTGAAGCGAGCGTACAGTTTTCCCCGTATGCATGACACTGGCGTAAGGCGTCCAAACCACCAGATACCCCTCTTTGCCCGCACGCAGACATAAGTCGACGTCGCTAAGGCCGCGGGTAAAAGTTGTCTCATCGAAGTATCCGAGGTCATCGAATACCTGCTTGCGGACCATCAGACAATCGCGGCTCACCGAACTCCAGTTCTGGGTAACGTGCAAGCGCTGCATATAACCGCGGGTATCAGCCGGCTCGCCATAAAACGGCGATCCCACCGGTCCCGCCAATCCCAGAATCTGCCCGCCCCCGACAATTGCGCCCTGCGGGCTGAGTATTCTCGCCCCCACAACGGCAACTTCCGGCCGCCGGGCGTGGTTGAGCAACTCATCCAGCCAGTCACTTTCACAAATGACCGTTTGCGGACTGAGAAACAACAAGTATTCACCCCGGGACTGACTCACGGCAAAGTTATGCACCGCCGCATCGCTGTCATCACCGGCGTAACGCAAGACTCTCAACATGCTCGCGCCCAACTGCGCCATGTTCGCCAACCAGTCGAGCATGGCGGGCTCTTGTGTACCACTATCGACAATCAAGATTTCGTACTGCGAATAGGCAGTAAGCTCGATCAGACTTTCAGTGCAACGCTGTAAGGCATGCAGCGAGTCGCCAGTGCGCACAATGATCGATACCAACGGACGCACATCCTGCCGGTAGTCGATGCGATTGATCAGTGGCAACCCATCCTGGCGAATTTCATGGGGCATGCCAATGCGGTCAAGATGCGCCCCCACCATTGCAGCATTACCCTCGATAACCTCGGGCCACGATAGCCATTGGGCGAAGGTCAGCGTCGATTCAACCTGAATCTCGGCGATGTGCCCGATGGCCTGAGGTCCGGTCTCCTCCACAAAGCGCCAGAGCAAATCGTGGGGCGCCAGCTCACCACGAGCGGGGTCAAAACCGCCCAGGGTCATAAAACGCTCACGCTCGAAGGCAAGGGTCCGGCCAACGTAGGGATAGGCACGCATCAGATCAACGTTGAAATCGGGTTTGAACACCGGCTCCACGGACTCCCCGCCCACCAGTGCGCCCTCGTCACTGTAAGCGCAGAGAATGCCGGGCGAACCCGCCACTCGCTCGGCCAGGATCAACAGCGCTGAATCGCGCAAGGTGTCGCCAGCTCGCAACAGATAGAACCAGTGCGCGCCTTCCAACTGAGGAACGATGGCATTGAGCTGAACCGCCCAGTTCGGCTGGTACGGCAACTGCATCACACGTTCATCAGCCTCGCAATGGGCATCGGATAACACCAAAACCGCTTGAGCCGGGTACAACTGGTCAGCAATGCTGCGCAGCGTTGTGTCCAGCGCCGCACTGCTGCCGACACTGTCGATGACCACGGGAACGATTTTTGGCCTCACCGGCCAGCTGTCGATGCGCTGGGGCATGACCCGTTGTTCAGCATCGCTGAACCGACGGATCGCCAGCCACTCGCGGTAAAACTCAGCGTAACTCTCGCTCTGCGCCCCCACCCGGCCATTGACCACCGTGCTGCGATTGCCCAGCACACGTGTTATGCACAGCTCCCGCCATGCATGGGGCTGGTCAGTAATGTCGATCAAGTCAATATAACGCACCCATCCCGAGGCCGGTGCCGACTCACCGTTGCGCACCGCCAACATCTGCGCCAGCCAGTCCCACTCTACCTTGGCGGCCTTGAGCATCTCGGGGGTCTTACTCAAACGCTCGGGGTACAGGCGCTCGATACTCAACACGGTACCGAGCGCTACCAGATTGCCGCGACGCATCAGGCAGACGAACAGGGCGAAGTCGAGCATGGCCACAAACCCCACGCCCTCTTGCACCAGGGTTGGCAACAATGCCTGTACATCAGCCCGGCGCATCAGAGCCGAACTGAAATTACCGACGAAATTGGTCGGCGTTTTCTCGAAAATGGCGAGCATGTCGTCGCCTTTGAGCAGAGCATCATTCGGCGCAAAACGGCAATTGTCGACTCGCGGAGGGAGAATAAAATTACCCGCATCACACAACAACCGAAGAGCAAATACCACGCTGGCATCGGCGTGATCGATCAGCACCTGAGCTTGCTTGGCAATGCTCGGCGCAAACAGCCGATCATCGTCGCACAGCACTTTGATGAACTCGCCCCTGGCCTCTTCGACACAACGCAACAGGTTGCCCTGAAGCCCCAGTCGCTGCGGATTTCGCAGATAGCGGATCGGATGGGACGGCTCAGTGAAGGAATCGACTATCCGGCGAATTTCATCGCCAGACGAATCGTCGCAGACAACGATTTCGATCTGCTCGTAAGTCTGGGCCAGGGCACTGAGCAGTGCCTGATCGAAGAACCGGGGGTTGTACGCAGGAATGACAATACTGACGAGGGGCAATGGTTTCACGGCGAAAACTCTCGAGCGGCGGGCCCCGACCTTTTCAGGCCGGAGCCCCGGAACCGCTTAAAAAAGACGGTTGGCGGCTCGGTCGATACCGGCTCAGATCTTGTTGAACAGGCCCAGTTGGGCGATCTTGCTGAAAGCCAGTTGCGAAGCCTGCAACATGGTCTGCTGCAAGGTCAGGCGAGTCATCACTTCGGCGGCATCGGAATCACGAATCGACGATTGGGTCTGGTTATTGGCCAACAACAGGCTCTGGTTCGTGTCGCTTTGGGCTTCCAGAGCCTGACCACGCCCACCTACCGAACTCAAGGCGCTGGACAACTGATCGGTGCCGCTGGCCAGGTTGCCGATACCAGAAGCCAGCGAAGCCTGCAGCTTCTGCAGCGCAATCGGATCGTTGTTGGTCGGCGTGTTCAACGCGGTTTTCAGCTGGTTCACGGTGTCCAGAATGTTCTGGGTCTCGTGGGTATTGACCGCGATGCTGAACTGATCGTCCGCACCGGGCGTACCGTTCAGGGTGAAGCTCACGCCCGAGGCAGTGGCCACGTTGCCGGCCAGGGTGCCGCTGGACACCGGCTGGCTGTTGGCGGTCAACGGCGCGGCGTACAGGTCGAAATCGGTGGCGCTGGTGAACTTCAATACGGCCGAACCGGTAGGGAAACTGGCGTGATACGCCACCGGGTCGGTGATCTCGCTGCCCGTGACCTGGACGGCGGTCGGATTGCCCGGGCTGCGGGTCGCGGCAAAGGTGTCCGGCTTGGCGGCCAGGGTGAAGGTATGGCCCGGCAACACGGTATTGGCATCATCACCGGTTTGCAGATTGATGTTCAGGGTCAATTCCAGACCACGGAACTGCACCGCCTGACCGCTTTTGCTGGTGGGATCAAAAGCGCCGCCCTGGCTGGCTTCGGCGGTGACGTCGTTGCCGCCGGAGTCGGTGATTCTCAACTGCGTGCCGCTGGTGAACTCAACGGTATACGGTTCGCCGCTGCGGAATTTGCTGTTGTAGCTGACACTGGACGACACCTGACCGTTGGACAGCACGACACGACCATCGTCCACCGCCGGCGCGGTCATGGTGACCTGGCTGCGGCTGGTGTTGACGGCCAGCTGGAACGCTTCCCAGCCGGTGCTGTTGGTGGCCATCGACATGGTGTCGCCGACCGGCAGGTCGAGGGTCACCTGGTCACCGTTGTAGCTGTAGCTGCCATCGGTGTTGCGGGTGAACGGGATGGTATCGCCCTTGGAACCGGCGAAAATGTATTTGCCGTTTTCGTCCTTGCTGTTCATCAGGCTGAGCAACTGCTCTTCGATCTGCGCCAGCTCCGAGGCGTTGGCCTGGCGGTCGGCGTCGGTGTAGCCAGCGTTGCCGGCACCGACGGCCAATTCCTTGGCGCGCTGCAGCACGTTGCCAATGCTGGTCATCACCGCTTCAGTGGTGCCCAGGGTTGCCTTGATGGTGTTGGCGTTGGTTTCATACTGGGCCAGCATCGAGGCCTGTGTGCCCAACTGCAACAAACGCGAAGCCCCTACCGGGTCATCGGCGGCGGTATTGATGCGCACCAGGCTGCTGGCCTCTTCGCTGGTCTTGACCACATTGGCGAAGTTTTTCTGATAGTTCGCAGCCGTGGATTCGTAAAACTGGGCGGTAGAAATTCGCATGGGCTACGACTCCTTAAAGACTGTTGATCAATGTGCTGAAGATTTCCTGCGCAGCCTTGATGATCTGCGAAGACGCGGTGTAGTACTGCTGATACTTGACCAGGTTGCCGGTTTCTTCGTCCAGGTCCACGCCCGACAGCGAATCGCGAGCGCCCTTGGCGTTATCCAGGATCGCGCCGGTGGCGGCGCTGTCGAGCTTGCCCTGGGCGGCCTTGGAACCTACGCCCTCCACCAGCTTGCCGTAGGCATCGTTCAACGAAATGCCCTTGCTGGCGGAACCGGTGTCCACGGTCTTGGCAGTCTGCAAACCGGCCAGGACAGTGCCGTTACGGTTATCCAGGCTGCCGGCCTGGCTGACGCTCACATCGATCGCGGCACCGTTGGACGGTGCGCCAGCAATCGACATGTCGAAGGTGACGGTACGCTGCACCGGCGGTGCCGAGGAATCCATGATCGGGTTGCCGCTGGCATCCTGGAGTGGAACGCTCAGGCTCAAGGTATTGCTCTGGCCGGGCTTGATCGTGCCATTGCTGATCTCGAAGCCCGTGGCATCGAGCAACTGGTAAGCCTGGCTGGTGCCGTCGGCGGACGTCGCGCCGAAGACCACCTTGACTGGCATCGAGGTCTTGATGCCGTTCTGGATGATGGTGGTGGTGGCTTCGTCGTAGATGTCCAACTGCGACGTCATGGTCGGCTGGCCGCTGGCCGGAATGGTCAGCGTACCGCTGCCGCCCGGCACGATGGCTGCGCCCAGCGGCGCGGCAATCGCCAGCCGCTTGGAGTCGGTCATCTCGGTCTTGATACTGCTCGCCGCGTTGCGGGTCGGGGTGATCTTGAACGAATCGCCAGCGGCAGCGGTGCCGTTGGCGAAGGTCATCGAGAAACCGTCGATCACCGGCGGCGGCGTCGTCGCGGTATTGAACGAACCCATCGAAGTGCCGTCGGGCAGGCGCTGGACCGTGTAGTCGGTAGCGCTGGTGAACTTCACCTTATAATCATTGGTGGTCAGCGCGCCGGTGTCTTCGATGGCCACGTTGAAGTTGCCGGAACCGGCGCTATTGTTCAACGCGGCAACACTGCGCTGACTCATCTGCGCGGCACTGTTGATGTTGGTGAACAGGTTGGAACCGAAGGCGCCGTTCTTGTCGATGCCCGCAGCCTGGATCGCGTTCATCTGGTCGGCGACCACCAGGGCCACGCGGCCCAGTTCATTCATGGCCGGGTCAAGCACAGTGCTGCGATAGCGCATCAGGCCGCCGATCTCGCCACCGGTAAGTACCTGGGTGAGGTCCATGACACTGGAACCGCTATTGAGCTGGATCCCCAGACGGCCCGGATCGTTTTTGTCCGGTACGGTTTCCAGGGTGTTGACGGTATTGCCCATCACCAGCGGCTGGCCGGAACCCAAGTAGATGTCCAGGCTGCTGCCGTTCTCCACGATCTGAGTGCCGGTGAAGGCCGAGAGCTGGAGAATGGTCTGGTTGCGGGCGTCGAGCAGGTCGTTGGGGGCGCCGCCGGAGTTGGAGACTTCGGCGATTTTCTTGTTCAACTGAGCGACGGTGGTGGCCAGTTTGTTGACCTGATCGACCATGCTCGACAGGTTGCCGTTGATGTTCTGATTCTGCTCCGTCAATTGGCTGGCGACCGAATTGAAACGGTTGCTCAAGGCTTGCGCATCGCTAAGCAGCAACTGACGGGACGCATCATCGCCCGGCTTGGCGTTGACGTTCTGCACCGACGCGAAGAACTTGGTCAGCGCGCCATTGAGGCCCGTACCACTGTCCGACAGCAAGGCATCGAGCGGGGTAATCTGCCCTTGATAAGCGGCCGCATCGCTGTTGAGCGACGTCGTGGTCTTCAACTGCGCTTCAAGGTAGGCGTTATAGACCCGGCGCACATCGGCCAGGGTGGTGCCGGAGCCGATGAACACGTTGCCGTATTGATTGGACGCCTTGGTGGTCTGCACGGTCTGCTGACGCGAATAACCGGCGGTATCAACGTTGGCAATGTTGTTACCCGTGGTCACCAATGAGGTCTGACTTGCGGACAGACCCGACATCCCGATGTTGAGCAAACTCATGGTTCAGACCTTATAAAGTCGTGGTGGCGCCAGCCGAAGCGTAGTTTTGGTAACTGGTCATCTGCCGGGCTATATTCGAAATCTTGCTGGCGTAGTTAGGGTCGGTGGCGTAACCGGCCTTCTGCAACTCACGCACAAACTGTTCCGGGTTATCGGCCGACTTCAGCACATCTTGATAGCGACTGTTGCTTTGCAGCAGATTGACCAGGTCATGGAAGCTGTCGCGATACGAGGCGTAGGAACGGAACTGGGCCGTCTCCTTGACCATCTCGCCATTGCGGAATTCGCTGGTGATCGCCCGCGCCGAATCGCCCGTCCAGTTCTTGCTGGCCTTGATACCGAACAGGTTGTGGCTGCTGCTGCCATCAGGCTGACGCATGACCGACTTGCCCCAGCCGGTTTCCAGGGCCGCCTGGGCCACCAGGTAACGAGGGTCCACGCCGATACGGTCCGCGGCTTCCTTGGCCATTGGCAGCATGGCATCGACGAACTCGTCAGCATCGCGGAAGGCCTTGCGGGCTGGAGCCAGGGGTGGCTGCGCCACGGCACGCCCGTACACCTGCATGGACCCGCTCGGCTCTGACGCCTTGAGCGCGGCCAGCCAGTCGCCATTGGCCAGTTCGCCGGTGGCAGGCTTGACGGCGGTGATGGCACGATCCGGCAAAATATTCTGCGCCTTGACGTCAGGCGCTGCGGCAGCCGAAGGCACCAGCCCGGCAAGCAGCCGATCGGCCAGTTTTGGCGGCAAGGCCAGGCGGCGCTGGTTGAGCAATTCCATGTCGTTGCGGTGAACGCCCTCGCCCGCCCCTTGCGGCGCACTCACGGCCCGCGAAGCCCACAGCGGACGCTGGCCGTTGGAGCGCGACAATGGCCCGTCGGATAATGTTCCGGCGGCAATGGGCGTCGGCACCGAGGCCTTGACGGCCTCGTCCAACGCTTGCTCCTGCTTGCCGGCCGACAGCGTTGCCGCCTCGCCTGACACCAGGGGTTTGTTCTTGGACATCTGGCGCAACAGCACGTCGGCCAGGCCGATACCACCGCCCTCGCGAGACATGGAAACGGCCAACTGCTGATCGTACATTTCCTGGTACTGCTTGGCTTCAGCGGTATTGAGCGGATTGTCCTTGCCCATCGACTCGGTGGCCGCACGCATGGACTTGAGCATTTCACCGATGAACAGCGACTCGAATTCCTGCGCCACTTTGCGCAGGTTGCCGTCACTGTTCTTGTCGCCGACCTTGAGCTGGTTCAGGCGATTGAGGTCCGAGTAGGAACCCGAATCCCCGCTGATCAAAGCGCCCTTACGCATATCCATGGCTCGTTCCTTTAAATCACGATCAGATCGGCTTGCAACGCGCCGGCCTGCTTCAAGGCTTCGAGAATCGCCATCAAGTCGCCCGGCGCCGCGCCGACCTGGTTCACCGCACGGACAATTTCATCCAGGGTGGTGCCCGGGCCGAACTTGAACATCGGCTTGGCTTCCTGCTCGGCATTGACCCGCGAACGGGGCACCACGGCGGTCTGGCCATTGGACAAGGGTCCAGGCTGGCTGACGATCGGGTCTTCGGTAATGGTCACGGTCAGGCTGCCGTGGGTCACCGCGGCGGGTGAAACCTTGACGTTCTGGCCGATCACAATGGTGCCGGTGCGCGAGTTGATGATGACTTTCGCAACCGCCTGGCCTGGATCGACTTCGAGGTTTTCCAGGATCGACAAATAGTCGACCCGCTGACTCGGATCCAGAGGCGCGGTGACGCGCACCGAACCGCCGTCGATGGCCTGGGCCACGCCAGGGCCAAGCATGTCGTTGATCTTGTCAACGATGCGCTTGGCGGTAGTGAAGTCGTAACGGTTGAGGTTCAGGGTCAGGCTGTTGCCCTGGTTGAAACCACTCGGCACCGCACGTTCCACCGACGCACCGCCAGGAATGCGGCCAGCCGACGGAACGTTGACGGTGATCTTGGAACCGTCACGCCCTTCGGCGTCAAAACCGCCCACCACCAGGTTGCCCTGGGCGACGGCGTAGACGTTGCCGTCGATGCCCTTGAGCGGCGTCAGCAACAGGGTGCCGCCGCGCAGGCTCTTGGAGTTACCGATGGACGAAACAGTGATATCCACCTGCTGTCCGGGTTTGGCGAACGCCGGCAGGTCGGCACTGACCGACACCGCCGCCACGTTTTTCAACTGCACGTTGCCCGAACCCGCCGGCACCTTGATACCGAACTGCGACAACATGTTGTTGAAGGTTTGCAGGGTGAACGGGGTCTGGGTGGTCTGGTCGCCCGTGCCATTGAGACCCACGACCAGGCCATAGCCGATCAACTGGTTGGAGCGCACGCCGGAAATGCTGGCGATGTCCTTCAGACGCTCGGCTTGAGCGGTGAAGGCCGCCGACATCAGCAGTGCCCCCATCAACAGCTGCTTGAGATTCAACCGCTTAAGATTCAACTGGGCCACCTAGAAAGGGAACTTCGGGCTGAGGAAGAAACGGTCGAACCAGCCTGGCTGACTCGCATCGGCAAAAGCACCGGTGCCCGAGTAGGTAATACGTGCATCGGCTACACGGGTCGACGAGACGGTGTTGTCGGTAGCGATATCATCGGCGCGAACCATGCCGGCGATGCGCACCAGCTCGTCACCGGTGTTGAGGGTCAGCCACTTCTCGCCCCGCACAACGATGATGCCATTGGGCAACACATCGGCGACGGTCACGGTGATCGAGCCGGTCAGGCTGTTGCTCTGTCCGGACTTGCTGTCGCCCTTGGTGGCCCGGTCGGAGCCATAACCGGCGTTGAGGCTCAGGTCCCCGCCACCGATGGGATTGTTGGTGGTCAGGCTGGAGCCGAACAACGACGTCAGGCCAACGCTGGTCTCGCTGGTCTTGTCGATCTGCGAGTTGGCGTTCTTGCTGGCCTGGGTCCGTTCGTTCAGGGTGATGGTGATGATGTCCCCAACCCGGAAAGCCTTACGGTCGCTATACAGGTTCTGCTCGAAGCCAGCCTGGTAGATCGAACCGTTGTTGGCAGCGGCCGGCAACGGCGTGCGCGGCAACACCGGAGCGTAGTACGGGTCATTGGCCTTGGGCGTTGGCGCGACACAGCCCGCGAGCGCAGTAACTCCACTCAGTGCCAGAACAGATACGAAGCGATTCATGACCCTACCTCTTGGTGTTGCAGGCGGCCTCAAGCCGCCCTATAGACGTGATTACAGATTCTGCGTAACGAACGAGAGCATCTGGTCGGCGGTGGAGATCACCTTGGAGTTCATCTCGTAGGCGCGCTGGGTGGTGATCATGTTGACCATCTCCTCCACGGTGCTCACGTTGGACGTTTCCAGGGTGTTCTGCAGCGTGGTACCGAAGCCGTTCAGGCCTGGCGTGCCGACTTGTGGCGCGCCGCTGGCCGCGGTTTCCAGGAACAGGTTGTTACCCACCGCTTGCAGGCCGGCCGGGTTGATGAAGTCGGCAGTCTGCAGGTTGCCGATCACCTGCGAAGCAGGGTTGCCCGCCACAGTGATGGACACGGTGCCGTCGCGGCCCACGGTGAACGTTTGGGCGTCGTTCGGGATGATGATCGCCGGTTCCAGGGCGAAACCGCTGGCGTTGACGATCTGGCCATTGGAATCGAGGTGGAACGTACCGTCACGGGTGTAGGACGTGGTGCCATCGGGCTGCAGGATCTGGAAGAAACCGCGACCGTCGATGGCCATGTCCAGCGGCTGCTCGGTGGTTTGCAGGCTACCGGCGGTGAAGTTTTTCTGGGTGCCGACGATGCGCACACCGGTCCCCACTTGCAGGCCCGACGGCAATTCGCTGTCTTGGGTCGATTGGGCGCCTGGCTGGCGTTTGACCTGGTACAGCAGGTCCTGGAACTCGGCGCGATCACGCTTGAAACCCGTGGTCGACACGTTCGCCAGGTTGTTGGAAATAGTAGAAAGGTTGGTGTCCTGGGCGGACAGACCTGTTTTGGCAACCCAAAGAGCCGGAAGCATTCGATTCTCCTCGTACGCCTGTTTTTCGGCGCGACGCTGTAATTAATGATTAGATCTGCAAGACCCGAGCCATGGCTTCGTCGCCTTCTTTGGCGGTGTTCATCATCTTGACGTGAAGCTCGAACTGCTTGGCCAGGGCCAGCACCGAAGTCATCTCGTCCACGGCATTGACGTTGCTCGCTTCCTGGAAACCCGACACCAGTTGCACGTTGGCATCAATGACAGCCGGCTGGCCGTCCTTGGTGCGGATGGTGCCGTCCAGGCCCTTGGTCATGTTGCGAAGATCCGGGTTGACCAGCTTGATGCGGTCGACTTCAGCCATCACGCGCGGGCCTTCACCCATGGCGCGGATACTGATGGTGCCGTCCTGGCCGATTTCGATTTTCTGCTCTGGCGGCACGGCGATCGGACCACCGTTGCCCATCACCGGCATACCGTTGCCGGCCCGCAGCACGCCCAGGGCGTCAACGTTGAGGCTGCCGGTGCGCACGTAGCTTTCACCGCCTTCAGGGTTCTGCACAGCCATCCAGCCCGGCCCGCTGACTGCCACGTCGAGGTCGCGGCCGGTTTCCACCAGCGCGCCAGGGGTGAAGTCGGTGGCTGGACGCTCGGACATGGCAAATGCCCGCGCCGGAAAGCTGTCGCCAAACACCGGCATCGAACGAGCCTGCTCCAGGTCTTTCTGAAAACCGTTGGTGGAGATGTTCGCCAGGTTGTTGGCATGGGCCCGCTGCGCCAGTGCGTTCTGGCTGGCGCCGGTCATTGCCACATAAAGGTACTTGTCCACTGTCGTTCCTCTGCATGCCGGACGTTTGCCGTCCACTGCTGTACTGCTGAGCACTAAGCAATTTGCAGACCAACTTTTTTCTGGCGCCGTCGAGCCGCACAAACAAAGGGCTTCAGGGTTATTGAAGGGATTGGGGTAAATGTATCGAAGACGAAAAACCGGCGGTGTCATGCCGTTTGGTGGCAACGCTTGACCTTCTGGCAACGGCTACTGCCGTCATCGCGAGCAGGCTCGCTCCCACCATGGATCTTGGGTGCTCGCAGGATTTTTGAACACTCGATACCCCTGTGGGAGCGAGCCTGCTCGCAATAGAAGTCCCCACCAAACACAACAGGTAAGCAACTATTATGAGCCGGCCTTACCCACATCATACTCACGCAACTTATTGGCAATGGTCGTATGGGAAACCCCCAGCCGCTTGCCCAGTTGCCGGCTGCTGGGGTGTTCGGAATACAGCCGCTCAAGCACGGCTTTCTCGAATCGCCCGACGATGTCGTCCAGCCCACCCTCCAGGGAAAAGTCCCCCAGAGGCTGACGCACGCCGTAGTCCGGCAGACGGATATGCTCGGCTTTCACCGTTGCGCCATCACACAGGGAGACAGCCTGGAACAGCACGTTTTCCAGCTGCCGAACGTTGCCTGGCCAATGGTAGTGGCTGAGACGGTCCATCGCCGCCGGGGCCAGTTTCGGTAGCGCACAACCAATCTGCCGACTGGCCTGGTCAAGAAAATGCTCCACCAGCGGCATCAAGCCGTCGAGGCATTCGCGCAGAGGCGGGATGTGCAGCGAAAGGACGTTCAAACGGTGGTACAGATCCTGACGAAATTCCCCTCGGGCGCAGAGCTCAGACAAATCCACCTGGGTCGCACAGATCACCCTGACATCCAGGTACACCTCTTCATCGCTGCCTACACGACGGAAGCAACCGTCCTGCAAAAAGCGCAGCAATTTCACTTGCAGGCGCGGGCTCATTTCCCCTACCCCGTCGAGGAACAACGTGCCTCCGGCGGTCAGTTCGAGCAAACCGAGCTTGCCTTCGGCCCGGGCCCCCTCGAAAGCACCGGGACCGTAGCCGAACAGTTCGGTCTCGGCCATGGATTCGGGCAACCCCGCACAGTTGAGTGCCATCAACGGTGACTGCCCGCGCGGACTCGCCAGGTGACAGGCGCGAGCTAGCAACTCTTTGCCAGTGCCGGTTTCGCCTTCTATCAACAGCGGCGCATCCAGTGGCGCCATGCGCCGGGCTTCCCGGACGACCGCCGCCATCACCTTCGAACTCTGGAAAATGCTGTCGAAGCCGCGCAGTTCCTGCTTGCGCACGTTATAAATGCGCTCGCCAACCCGGTCCGCCCGATGCAGCGTCAGCACCGCACCGGCCATGGCCTCGCTGTCGTCGTGCTCCGATTGCAGTGGCGCGATGTCCGCCAGAAACACATCGCCCCTGACCTTGACCCGCAAACCGTTGATGCGTGACTGATTGGCGCGCACCAGCTCCGGCAGGTCAAAATCCTCGGCGTACCGGGACAGTGGAATCCCCGGCACTTCGTCCACTCGCACCCCGAGCAACTGCGCCGCAGCCCGGTTGGCGGCGACGATGGAACCCCCCATGTCGATGGACAGCACCGGAAACTCCAGGGCGCCGAGCAGCGCGTTGAGCTCCATGTGCCGACGTTCACTGGGCATCAACCCCACCCGCTTGACGCCGAAGACCCCGGCAATGCCTTCGAACTTCGGGCGAAGCGCCTGAAACTGGATGTTGATCAGATTCGGGCAGTGCAGATAAATCGCATTGCCGTGCTCACCGCCCACTTCCCCGCGGGCGACGTTGATGCCGTACTCCACCAGCAGGTTGAGGATGTCCCGCAGGATGCCGATGCGGTTCTGGCAATGGACTTTGATGCGCATGAAAAGGCCCGATATCGATGTGTATGCAAGCATGGGAGAGCGGGCTGCTTCGCAGCCCAGCGGGAGCAAGCTCCCTCGCCACAAGTTTTTTCTGCGTGGCAGCGCAAATAAACGTCAAGATTATGTGACAGTTGTAGGCCATTTCCCAGTCGAAAAACCCGACAATAGCGAAGAACAGCCAGACCTGTAACGAAAACTTTACGAAACCACACCTTTATCGCGATACCCGCTCTTGTCTGCCTGCTGCACACATCCCTGCTTCGGGTTATCTCTAATGCATCGCTGGACATAACAACAAACAAGCCGTCCCCCGAGGAAAATCAGCAGGAGAGCAGCATGAAGCAGACGCAATACGTGGCCCGCGAGCCCGATGCGCAAGGTTTTATTCACTACACCGCCGAAGAACACGCGGTGTGGAACACGCTGATCACCCGCCAGCTCAAAGTCATCGAAGGCCGTGCGTGCCAGGAGTACCTGGACGGTATCGACAAGCTCGGCCTGCCCCACGACCGTATTCCGCAATTGGGTGAAATCAACAAGGTGTTGGGCGAAACCACCGGTTGGCAAGTGGCGCGAGTACCAGCACTGATCCCCTTCCAGACCTTTTTTGAATTGCTCGCCAGCAAGCAGTTTCCCGTCGCGACGTTTATTCGTACCCGCGAAGAACTGGATTACCTGCAAGAGCCGGACATTTTCCACGAGATATTTGGCCACTGCCCGCTGCTGACCAACCCCTGGTTTGCAGAATTTACCCACACCTACGGCAAACTCGGCTTACAGGCTTCCAAGGAAGAACGCGTCTACCTGGCGCGCTTGTACTGGATGACCATTGAGTTCGGCCTGGTGCAAACCCCGCAAGGCCGACGCATCTACGGTGGCGGCATCCTGTCTTCGCCCAAGGAAACCGTTTACTGCTTGTCAGACGAGCCGGAGCATCAAGCCTTCGATCCGCTGGAAGCCATGCGCACGCCGTATCGCATCGACATCCTGCAGCCGGTGTATTTCGTGCTCCCCGAGCTCAAGCGCCTGTTCGACCTGGCCCACGAAGACATCATGGGCATGGTCAAGCGCGGTCGCGAACTGGGCCTGCACGCTCCGAAATTTCCGCCAAAAGCTGCGTGAACCGCGTCTTTTAATCTCAATTGAGTCTGTTGCACAACGCGGCTTTGCTTTAGCGTGAGTGCATCGACGTTTTTCAAATATTCGATCCGGGAACACACCATGAACACTCTGAACCAAGCCCATTGCGAAGCCTGCCGCGCCGACGCGCCACAAGTCAGCGACGAAGAACTGCCGGTACTGATCAAGCAGATCCCGGACTGGAACATCGAAGTGCGCGACGGCGTGATGCAGCTGGAAAAAGTCTTCCTGTTCAAGAATTTCAAGCACGCCCTGGCCTTCACCAACGCCGTCGGGGAAATCTCCGAGGCCGAAGGTCATCACCCGGGTCTGCTCACCGAATGGGGCAAAGTCACCGTGACCTGGTGGAGCCACTCCATCAAGGGCTTGCACCGCAACGACTTCATCATGGCCGCCCGCACCGATGAAGTGGCCAAGACCGCCGAGGGCCGCAAGTAATGCATTTCGATGCCATCGGCCGGGTGCCCGGCGATCCGATCCTCGGCCTGATGGAGGCTTACGCGGCGGACAGCAATCCGGGCAAGTTCGACCTGGGCGTGGGCGTCTATAAAGACGCCCAAGGCCTGACGCCGATTCTTGCGGCAGTCAAACAGGCCGAGCAGCGCCTGGTGGACCGCCAGAGCACCAAGACCTACATCGGCGGTCATGGCGACGCCGCGTTCGACCAGTTGATCAATGAACTGGTGCTGGGCGCCGACTCGACGCTGATCAAGGACAAACGCGCCGGTGCGACCCAGACGCCGGGCGGCACCGGCGCCCTGCGCCTGAGTGCCGACTTCATTGCCCAGTGCCTGCCGGGCCGCGGCGTTTGGTTGAGCAACCCGACCTGGCCGATTCACGAAACCATCTTCGCCGCCGCCGGGGTCAAAGCCAGCCATTACCCCTATGTAGGCACCGACAACCGCCTGGATTTCGAAGCGATGCTGGCGACCCTGAGCCAGGCACCCAAGGGCGATGTGGTGTTGCTGCATGCCTGCTGCCATAACCCCACCGGCTTCGACTTGACCCAGGAACAATGGCGCCAGGTGCTGGAAGTGATGCGCAGCCGCAACCTGCTGCCGTTGATCGACTTCGCTTATCAAGGTTTCGGCGATGGGCTGGAGCAGGACGCCTGGGCCGTCCGGCTGTTTGCCCAGGCACTGCCTGAAGTTCTGATCACCAGTTCCTGTTCGAAGAACTTCGGCCTGTACCGCGACCGCACCGGTGCGCTGATCGTCTGCGCCGGCGATGCCGACAAACTGGTGGATATCCGCAGCCAACTGGCGAACATCGCTCGCAACCTGTGGTCGACGCCGCCGGATCATGGCGCGGCGGTAGTGGCGACGATCCTGGGCAACCCGGACCTCAAAAGCCTGTGGGCCGACGAAGTGCAGACCATGCGCCTGCGCATTGCGCAGTTGCGCAGCGGCCTGCTGGAAGCGCTCGAACCCCACGGGTTGCGTGAGCGCTTCGCCCATATCGGCGTGCAACGGGGAATGTTTTCCTACACCGGCCTGACGCCGGAACAGGTCAGGCTCCTGCGCGAACGCCACAGCGTGTACATGGTCGGCACAGGCCGGGCCAACGTGGCAGGCATCGACGCCACGCGCCTGGATTTGCTGGCTGAGGCTATTGCTGACGTGTGCAAGTAACCAGCCTTTGAATAGCTGAACACATCCCCTTGTGGCGAGGGGGATTTATCCCCTCACCACAGATAAGACCTTTTCACCACAGTAGCTGCGCCAGACGCTAGACCTGCGGGCCCGTCCACTCCCGGACAAACTGACCGACGTCTTCCTTCGGCGCCGTGCGTGCTTCTTTCTGCGGTGTGCCCAAGTAGAGAAAACCGATCACCTCTTCCCCGTCCTCAAGACCAAGCCCCTTGGCCACATGAGGTGAATACGCCAGCTCACCCGTACGCCAGACTCCGCCCACCCCTTGGGCATACGCCGCCAACAGGATTGCGTGGGCCGCACAGCCGGCCGCCAGCATTTGTTCGGATTTGGGAATCTTGAAATGGTCCTGCAACCGTGCAATCACCACCACGACCAGCGGCGCGCGCAGCGGGCCGTTGAGCGCCTTCTCCACGACGGCCTCGGCTACCAGCGGATCATTGAACCGCGCTGCTTCGGCCAGGAGCTCGCCCATGCGATGACGCGCCTGCCCTTCGACCGTCAGAAAACGCCATGGCCGCAACTGGCCATGATCCGGAGCCCGCATCGCCGCGGCGAACATGACCTCGCGCTGTTCGGCGGTAGGCGCCGGGTCCACCAGGCGCGGGACGGAAACACGGTTGAGCAAAGCGTCGAGAGCCTGCATCGGCCACCTCCTGAAAAAATGTCCAGCTATTCTAGTGGCTTGTACGGCGAGTTCGTTAGCTCAAATTCCGCAACCAGAAGTCCATTACGCAGGCCACTGGCCTCACGCGCCACCGGGTGCCGGTTTACATGCCGCTTGTCGCGGGTAGAATGACGCCCTTCCCTTTCAGCCCGAGCGGACTTCATGGCGTTGCCGACCCTACGGATCATTGGTTTCATCATCGGCATCTTCCTGATCACCCTGGCGATCTTCATGGTTGTGCCCATGGCCACCTTGCTGATCTTCGAGCGCACCAACGACCTGCCATCGTTCCTCTGGTCGAGCATGATCACTTTTGTCGCCGGCCTGGCCCTGATCCTTCCCGGACGCCCGGAACACGTGCATCTGCGGCCCAGGGACATGTACCTGCTGACCGTCAGCAGTTGGCTGGTGGTGTGTATCTTTGCCGCGTTGCCCTTCCTGCTGACCCAGCACATCAGCTACACCGACTCGTTCTTCGAAAGCATGTCCGGGATCACCGCCACCGGCGCCACGGTCCTGAGCGGCCTGGATAACATGTCCCCCGGCATCCTGATGTGGCGGTCGTTGTTGCACTGGCTCGGCGGGATCGGCTTCATTGCGATGGCGGTGGCGATCCTGCCGCTGTTGCGCATCGGTGGCATGAGGCTGTTCCAGACCGAATCCTCCGACCGCTCGGAGAAAGTCATGCCCCGCTCCCACATGGTGGCGCGGCTGATCGTGGCGTCCTATGTAGGCATCACCATTCTCGGCACCCTCGCACTGTGGTGGGCGGGGATGAACCTGTTCGATGCCATCAACCATGCGATGTCGGCGATCTCCACCGGCGGGTTCTCGACGTCGGACAAATCCCTGGCCAAATGGACCGAACCGGCGGTGCATTGGGTCACTATCGTCATCATGATTCTCGGCAGCCTGCCGTTTGCCTTGTACGTCTCGACACTGCGGGGCAATCGCCGGGCGCTGATCAAGGACCAACAGGTCCAAGGCCTGCTGGCGGTGCTGCTGGTGACCTGGGTGGTACTGGGCACCTGGTATTGGGCGACAACCGACCTGCACTGGCTGGAGGCCCTGCGGCATGTGGCGTTGAACGTGACGTCGATCGTCACCACCACAGGCTTCGCGCTGGGAGACTACAGCCTGTGGGGCAATTTCTCGCTGATGTTGTTCTTCTACCTGGGTTTCGTCGGCGGCTGTTCCGGTTCGACGGCCGGCGGGATCAAGATCTTCCGCTTCCAGGTTGCCTACATCCTGCTCAGGGCCAACCTCAAGCAATTGATCCACCCGCGCGCGGTGATCAAGCAGAAATACAACGGCCACCGCCTCGACGAAGAAATCGTACGCTCGATTCTCACCTTCTCATTCTTCTTCGCCATCACCATCTGCGTGATCGCCCTGCTGCTCTCGCTATTGGGCGTGGAATGGATGACCGCCCTGACCGGCGCGGCCAGCACCGTGTCCGGCGTCGGCCCGGGACTGGGAGAGACCATCGGCCCGGCCGGCAACTTTGCGCCGCTGCCGGATGCGGCCAAGTGGATTCTGTCGGCTGGCATGCTGCTGGGCCGACTGGAGATCATCACCGTGTTCGTGCTGTGTATCCCGGCGTTCTGGCGTCACTGACCGGGCTGGCCGTTTGACCGCGCCCGGTATTCGCCGGGCGTTGTGTCGAACCAGCGTCGAAAGGCCCGGAAAAAATTGCTCGGGTCGGCGAAGCCCAGCAGATAGGCGATTTCCAGCAGGGTCAGGGCCGGCTGCGCCAGATACTGTTCGGCCAGTTCGCGGCGGGTGTCATCGAGCAGGCTCTGGAAAGTGGTGCCCTCTTCCTGCAAGCGTCGCTGCAAGGTGCGCTGGGACAGGTGCAGCGTCTGCGCCACCACGTCACGCTTAGGCTCGCCCCGTGGCAGCAGCCGGCACAACACTTGCCGGGTCTGGTGGGTCACGCGGCTTTCGGAAAAACGCGCCAGGTATTCACCGGCAAACCGGTCGTGGAGCTGCGCCATGGCCTCGTTGGCGGTGGGTAACGGTGCTTCCATGTCACTACGTTCGAAGATCAACGCGTCGTAAGGTGCGCCGAACATCAGTGGCGCGGGAAACGCCTGTTGATAAGGCGCCAGATCAACCGGTTCGGCGCCCTGGAACAGCACCTTCATCGGGTGCAGGGTGCGTCCGGTCAACCAGTTGCACATGGCCAGCGCACAAGCCAGGGAAGCCTCGGCACTCTGGCGGGTGGGCGGGAGATGGTCGCCATGCACTGTCAGAACCAACCCGTAGCCCCCCTCCATCTGACGAAAGCTCAGGTCGGCGCTTTCAGCGATGATCCGCTGATAACGCACGAGCCGCTGGAAACCTTCGACCAGCGTGCGGCTGGACATCAAGGCATACCCGACCACGTGAAACGACGCCGGGCGCACCACTTTACCCATGTTCAAGGCGATGGCCGGGTTGCCCGACAACTCCACGGCGCGTTGCCAGAGTCGGGTCATCGAATCCTGGGGGAAACGTGCATCTGGATCTTCCAGCGCGTCATAGTCCAGCCCCAGCTGTTTGAACAGCATCCGACAATCCAGGCCGTCCATTTCCAGTGCCTTGACAATCCCCATCGCCCAGCTTGAAGAAGTCGTTCGTTCGCTCATGACGTTTTACTTGCATGACGAGCCGCAGGGTACGGCTGGATTTGCGAAGGATACTAAAGTGGCGCCCATTGTCACTGGTCGTTGCAAGTGATCGCTCTAGACTTCAATCAAACCGTTGGTCGCCCAGAACCAACAGAACAATAACCACAGAGCCCGCAGTCGTGGAAAACACCAGACGCTTCAATACGTTCGCTGAGTTCTATCCCTATTACCTCAGCGAACACAGCAACAGCACCTGCCGGCGCTTGCACTTTATCGGCACCTCTCTGGTCATCCTGATTGTTGCCCTGGCTCTGATCGTCGGCAACGGCTGGTGGCTGATCGTCTTGCCCATTGCCGGCTACGGCTTTGCCTGGGTCGGGCATTTCTTCTTTGAAAAGAACCGTCCCGCCACGTTCCAGCACCCGTTCTACAGCCTGCTCGGCGATTTCGTCATGTACCGCGACATGCTGCGGGGCAAAGTTGCGTTCTAGCCACTCTCAAAGGACTGCCCATGAACACCCACGCGCGCTTTACCCACATGAAGGACGGTACTGAGGAAGACTGGGCAATCATCGCTGCCGACTTCAGCGCCTATGCCCGGCAATTACCGGGTCGAATCCTGACCCATTTGAAGTTGCTGGACGGCGATTTCGGCGGTTTTCCGGTGGATCGCCTGACCCATTCCCTGCAAACCGCCACCCGCGCCTATCGTGACGGACGGGACGATGAATATGTGATCTGCGCCTTGCTTCACGACATCGGCGACACCTTGGGCAGCTACAACCACCCGGACATTGCCGCCGCCATCCTCAAGCCGTTCGTCAGCGCCGAAAACCTGTGGATGGTGGAGAAACACGGGATATTCCAGGGCTATTACTTCTTCCATCACCTGGGCATGGACCGGCACCTGCGCGAGCAATTCAAAGCGCATCCCCAATACCAGGCGACCATTGATTTCTGCGCCCGATACGACGCCGCGGCGTTCGATGCCGAGTACGACACCCTGCCGTTGAGTTTCTTCGAGCCGATGCTGGAAAGGCTGTTTGCCGCACCGAAGCAGTCGATCTACAAGGCGGCGATGGCTGAACAGGCTCAAGCCTGACTGATTGCTGGGATCGCTATGCGGTCCATCGCGGGCAAGCCTTGCTCCCACAGGTGGTGCTTGCTCTCGCAGGCTGTGAATACCTGTGGGAGCAAGGCTTGCCCGCGATGGCGTCAGATCGGCTCACGCCGGTTCGGTGACTTTCAACTCAGCCCGGATCAACGCCTCCCGCGCCTGGGCATCGGCCAACCGATACAACTCGATCGACCCGTCCCAATGCTCGATCAGCGCCGTGCACGACTCGACCCAATCGCCACAATTGAGATACTCCACCTCGCCCACCCTGCGCATCTCGGCATGGTGGATGTGTCCGCACACCACACCGTGCAGTTCACGCTTCACACATTCATGGGCGATGGCTTCTTCGAAGTCGCTGATGAAGCTGACCGCCGTCTTGACCTTGTGCTTGAGGTACGCCGACAACGACCAGTAACCGTAGCCATAACGGGCCCGCCAATGGTTGAGCCAGCGGTTCAGGGTCAGGGTGAACTCGTAGGCCGAATCGCCAAGGAACGCCAGCCAACGGTGGTACCGGGTGATGACATCGAACTGATCGCCATGGATCACCAGCAAATGCCGGCCGTCCGCGGTGACGTGCACCGCTTCGTCCACCAATTGGATATTGCCCAGGATCAGCTTCGAATATCGCCGCAGAAATTCGTCATGGTTACCGGTGACGTAGATCACCTCGGTGCCGCGCTTGCTCATGGTCAGCAAGCGGCGAATGACGTTGGTGTGAGCCTGTGGCCAGTACATGCCGCCGCGCAGCTTCCAGCCGTCGATGATGTCACCCACCAGGTAGATCTTGTCGGTATGGTAGCCCTTGAGAAACTGCGACAAATGCTCGGCCTGGCAGTCCCGGGTGCCCAGGTGCACATCGGAAATCCATAAGGTGCGAACACGCTGTTTGCGGCTGGGTCTGGCGAGCTCGGCGCTGGTCATGGGCAACCCTCTGATCGTTTTAGCCACTGTGCCTTCCTGCGGTTAATACCCCATGACAAACACAAGTCCGTTACATGACAGCGCGAAGCAGCGTGGCCTCGGTGTATGCTGACGGCCTGCCCCGGGAGACCGCGATGAGACCGACCCTGACGCTACGCCATTACAGCCACGACCTGATTGTCCACAGCCACGACCACGCCCAACTGGTGTTCGGGTTGTCCGGGCTGTTGGATTTCGAGGTCGAAGGTTGTGGCAGCCAGGTCGTGCAGCAGAGTTTCGTGGTGATACCCGCCGGTGCCCATCACGCCTGCGGCAGCCCCCGTGGCAGCCGTTGCCTGGTGCTGGATGTGCCGAGCGATGATTGGATCGGGCAAGCCTTGGGTGATCACGCCGACGCCAGCCGCCGATTGCTCGACAATGCCGCGCGCAGGCCCCTGGATGCGGGGCAAAGCCAGTTGGTCAGCTGGCTGGCGGGCAGCCCGGTGGACGACCCGGTGATCGCCCAACAAGGGGCCGTGCTGCTCCTGGCCAGCCTCAATGGCACTGGCCAGGACATCGTCGGCGGCCGGCGCCTGCCCTATGCGGCGCTCAACGCCCACATTGACCAGTACGCCGCCTATCCGCTGCAAGTGGCGGACCTGGCCCAGGTCGCCGGGCTCTCCAGTGCCCGCTTGCATGCACGCTTCGTCGCCGAATGCGGGCAAACCCCGATGGACTACATCCGCAGTCGCCGTCTACACAAGGCGGTGGACCTGCTGCGTGATTCGCAACTGCCCATCGGTGAAATCGCCCACCGGGTCGGTTATAGCTCGCAAAGCGCCTTTGCCGCCGCAGTGCTGCGCGAATTCGGCGCCTCACCGGGCAAGCTGCGGCGCCAGCGCTAGCTTCGCGCTAAAAAACGCGAGGATCGCGACAGACATGAACGGCCGGTAGCGGGTTCAATACCCAGACGCTCAACCGTTGGACAAGGATCGCAATGACTCCCCGTACCGCCCTCGGCGCCCTGCACATTGGCGCACTCATGTTTGGCCTGACCGGTGTATTCGGCAAGCTCGCCGCCGCCTCGCCAGCGGTCATTGTGTTCGGCCGCGCCGTATTCGCCGTGCTGGCCCTGGCGTTTTTTGCCCGCTTCGCCAGCAGCGCCCGCTGGCACAAGCTCCACGCACAGGACCTTCGACGCCTGCTGCTGGGCGGCCTATTGCTCGCCGGGCACTGGGTGAGCTTCTTCATATCGGTCAAAGTCGCCGGTGTGGCAATCGCCACGTTGGGCTTTACCAGCTTCCCGGCCTTCACGGTGCTGCTCGAAGGGTTGATTTTCCGCGAGCGGATCCGTGCCAATGAAATCCTGTTGGTGGCAATGGTAAGCATCGGCCTGGTGCTGGTCACACCGCACTTCGACCTGGCCAGCGGCGCCACCACCGGCCTGCTGTGGGCCGTGCTTTCGGGGTTGCTGTTCTCGCTGCTTTCGCTGGTCAACCGCGCCGGTTCCACACGGGTGCCGCCGGTACAGGCCGCTTTGTGCCAGAACCTGGTGGTCGGCTTTTGCCTGTTGCCAATGGCAGCGCCGCAGCTGCTTGACGTGCGCCCTGTCGACTGGCTGTGGATCGCCCTGCTGGGGGTGTTCTGCACCGGCCTGGCCCATAGCCTGTTCGTCGCCAGCCTGGCGGTGATCAAGGCCCGCACGGCGGCGGTGGTGTTTGCCATGGAACCGGTCTACGGCATCACCATCGCCTGGTTGCTATTCGATGAAAACCCGACGTTGCGCATGCTGCTGGGTGGCGCGCTGATCATCGTCGCGATCGTGATGTCGAGCCAACTCAGTGGCGGCACAAAGAAACCGGGTGTAGGCGCCCAAGCCGCGTCTCACTGAACCCGGTCGTTGTGGCCCAGGTCCCGCTCCGGGTCGATCCGGTCGCGGACCCGCTGCTTGAGAACCTTGGCCTCGGGAAAACCACCATCGGCCTTGCGTTCCCAGATCTGCGTGCCGTCGCAACTGATATGAAACACCCCACCGGTGCCCGGCACCAACGACACCTTGCCCAAGTCGTCGCTAAACGTGCTGAGCAGTTCCTGAGCCAACCAGGCGGCGCGCAGCAGCCACTGACATTGCGTGCAATAGATGATGACGACTTCCGGTTTGTGCTCGGTCATTGCGGGTGAACTCCTGGGGGCAAAGGCATCGCTATAATACCTGCCTTTGATTGCCCGCCCCGAGATTGACGATGCGCCGCCTGCTGCCTTGCCTGCTTCTGCTACTGCTGCCCCTGCTCGTTCATGCCAACGAGCCCGCCGTCGAGGCGCCGCGTCCGAAAATTGGCCTGGTACTGTCCGGCGGCGCTGCCCGGGGCCTGGCCCACATCGGGGTGCTCAAGGCCCTGGAAGAACAAGGCATCCAGATCGACGCCATCGCGGGCACCAGCATGGGCGCAGTGATCGGTGGACTGTATGCCTCAGGTTACAAAATCGACGAGTTGGAAAAACTCGCCCTGGGCATCGACTGGCAACAGGCCCTGTCCGACGCTCCGCCGCGCAAGGACGTGCCGTTCCGGCGCAAGCAGGACGATCGGGACTTTCTGGTGAAACAGAAACTCAGCTTTCGTGATGACGGCAGCCTCGGCCTGCCCTTGGGCGTTATCCAGGGGCAGAACCTGGCCCTGCTGCTCGAAAGCCTGCTGGCCCACGCCAGCGACACCCGGGACTTCGACAAACTGCCAATCCCTTTCCGCGCCGTGGCGACCGACATCGCCAGTGGCGAGAAAGTGGTGTTTCGCAAGGGCCACCTGCCCAAGGTCATCCGCGCCAGCATGTCGATCCCGGCGGTGTTCGCGCCGGTGGAACTGGACGGCCGGTTGCTGGTGGATGGCGGCATGACCGACAACATCCCGCTGGATGTGGCCCGGGAAATGGGCGTGGACAGGGCCATCGTGGTGGACATCGGCACCCCGCTGAGCACCCGCAAGCAATTGGTCACCGTGATCGACGTCCTGAACCAGTCGACCACCCTGATGACCCGGCGCAACTCAGAAGAACAATTGGCAACGCTCAGAGAAGACGATGTGCTGATCCAGCCGGCGCTGGCGAGCTTCGGCGCCACAGACTTCGGCCGCGCCCAGGAAATGATCGACGCCGGTTACCGTGCCACCCAAATACTCGAGGCCCGCCTGGCGCACCTGCGCCCCACGGAGCCGGCCGACCCCGAGCTCATGGCGGCGCGTACCCCAAGCGAGCGCACGCCGGTCATCACCGCCATTCGTGTGGAGAATGACTCCAAAGTCGGTGACGACGTGATTCGCTATTACGTTCGCCAGCAAGTCGGCGAGCCGCTGGACCTGGGTCGTTTGCAGACCGATATGGGCACGTTGTACGGGCTGGATTACTTCGAGCAGGTGCAGTACCGCGTAGTGCACAAGGCCCCGGACCATACGCTGGTCATCAGTGCCCGGGGCAAACGCACCGGCACCGATTACCTGCGGCTGGGGTTGAGCCTGTCGGACGACATGCGCGGCGACAGCGCTTTCAACCTTGGCGCCAGCTATCGGGTCAATGGCATCAATCGCCTCGGCGCCGAGTGGCTGACCCGGGCACAGATTGGCGACAAGCAGGAGCTGTACAGCGAGTTCTACCAGCCGCTGGATGTCGGCTCGCGCTACTTCATCGCACCTTACGGACAATTCGAATCCCGCAACGTCGAGTCCATCCTGGACAACGACCCGGTGGCCCAGTACCGCGTCGAACGTTATGGCTTTGGCCTGAACCTGGGCCGGCAGATTGGCAACAGCGGCGAAATCCGTTTCGGTGTCGGCCAAGCCTGGGGCGAGGCAGATGTACGCATTGGCGATCACGACCAGCCCAGCGAAAGTTTCAATGAAGGCTTCTACGACCTGAAGTATTCATTCGACTCCTTCGACAATGTGTACTTCCCCCATGAAGGCGAAGACATCGGCCTGACCTGGCGCCAGTATGAGCCGGGATTGGGTTCCGACCAGCGTTACCGCCAATGGGAACTCAATCTGGACAAGGCGCTGAGCCACGGCCCGGACACCTTCATCCTCGGCGGGCGTTACGGGCGTACCCTGGACACCGCTGAAGTGGTGACCTCAAGCTTTGTCCTCGGTGGTGCGCGGCAACTGTCGGGCTTTCGCGAAGACGGCATCTCCGGGCAGAACATGAGCCTGATGCGCGCTGTGTATTACCGAAGGCTCACACCGCGAGCCTACCTGCCGCTGGATTTCCCGCTGTACATCGGCGGCTCCCTGGAACGCGGCCGGGCGTGGAACAACGACAATGAGTTCGACAGCGGCTACATCAATGCCGCCAGTATTTTCCTGGGGTTTGATACGCCGTTGGGGCCACTGAATTTCAGCTATGGGTTTAACGATGATGATGAGCGGGCGGTGTATCTGAATCTGGGGCAGACGTTTTGATGGCCCTGTATCCGCAGCAGCCCCCACATTGGTTTCGTGTCGTTCGCGGGCTTGGCGTTCACCGCAAACCCCCTGTGGGAGCGAGCCTGCTCGCGAAGGGGCCTGCAGGCTCACTAATAAAGGACTTCAGCGAATCCCCGCCAGGAGCACGCGCGCGGTCTGCCTGAGAGGTTCGTTGCCCTCTTCGAGCAACTCTTCCAGCAGTTCGACGGCGGTTTTCAGATCGCCATCGTCAATGCAGTTCTGCGCCTGCTCCAGCTTGTCGGAGTGTTCCGGTACCTGAGGCTCTTGGCGGACAGGTTCGAGGGCCATCGGCTCCAGTTCCAGCGACTGTTCTTCATCAGCAAACCCGTCGAGAAATGCATCGTCCAGCGATTCGGTTTCCGACGGCGCGCTCCACTGCAGGTCGGGCTCGTCGAAACTCGAAAGCGACAAGTCCCCAAAGCCTTCGGGCGCAACAGGTGTTTTTTCAGTGGTGCTGTGCTGCGGCTCGGCAAGGTCCCAACTGGTTTCCATGGACAGCGCATCCAGATCGAGTTCGAACTCGTCACTGGACGCAGGAGCAACGTCAGTCAGCGGCGGCTGAGGTTCTGTCACCATGGGCGCGGCCACCGCGGCGACCTTCGGATAACGCCCGCGGATTTCTTCGAGTGTGCTGACGTCAATGCCCTGCGCCAACAAATGATGTTCCTGGGCCTGGAAACCGATGGTATCGCCCTGCTTGCCCAGCACTTCCAGCAACTTGAGGCCCAGGTCGGTGCGCGCGGGCTCTGTCAGCAGCGCGGCGCGCAGTAATCCCGCCGCTTCGGTGAAACGACCGTAGGTCAGGTAAATCCCGACCCCTTCCAGCACGTCCCCCAAAGGTGCATCACCGTTGCTGAACGACGTGGCGGCCTCAGGCTGTTCCGTGTCGGCGGTCGAAGCGTAGGTTTGGGTGTCGTCTTCAAGCATCGGTTCAGGACGCTCGGGCAGGGGCTCCATTTCCGCCTGTTCTTGCTGCCGTCGACGAAGAAACAGCAATAACCCGAGCAACCCCAACAGCCCCACCAGCGCCGTTATCCACAACCAGTTAATGCCCTCCTCTGGTTCCGGGACCGGTTCTGTGACGGGTTGTGCTTGATCTGGCGGCGCGGGGGTTGCGGCAGGCACAGACTCCGGCTGCGCAGATTCAGCAGGGGCTGGCGCGACCTCGGCCAGTTGTGTCTGCAACTCGCTGATCTGCTTGCGCTGACTCGCGATTTCTTCGTCCTGGGATTGGAGCAGCGCCTGCAGTTGCTCGATGGTTTTTTGTTGCTGCTCGTTTTGCAGCACGCTGGCGGCCAGTTGCTCGTCGGACACGGCGGAGGCCGGGACGGCAGCCGTTTCTGCCGCTGATGGCAGCACCGCAGAATCTGGCAGCAATAAACGCTGGCCCACGGAAAGCCGGTCACTGCCGGGGTTCAGGGCCTGGATGCCCTGCATCAGCTCATTGACCGAAGCATTGCTGCCGGCGTCATGCAGTCGTTTGGCGATGGACCAGGGGTTGTCTCCCTGCACGACGGTATAGCGCTTGCCTTGAGTAGCCGCAGGCGGCTTGATCGCAGGCGTTGCCTGGGCCGCGGCGGAAGGCTCGTCCCGCGCCGGTACGATACCCGGCGTGCCCGGTGGGTCGATCAGCACGGTGTATTCGCGCAGCAGACGCCCGTTGGGTTGATTGAGCTGCACCAGGAAATTGAGGAAGGGTTCCTCCACCGGTTTGCTGGAGGTCACCCGAATGTAGCCGCGCTCGCCGCGCAGCACTGGCGTGAAGCGCAAGCTATTGAGATAGAACACCCGCTCCACGCCGGCACGGCTGAAATCGTCCGCGCTCGCCAGGCTGGCCGACAAATCGCTTTCACTTACCCCGGTCACATCGACCAGGGCGATATCGGCACGCAACGGCTGATTCAGGGCGGAATGGAGGGTGATCTCCCCAAGCCCCAGCGCCGATGCCAAAGCCGAATACCCCATGGCTGCCACGACTACCAACACGTTGAGCCAACTGCGCAACGTGAACTGCAAACTTACAAGCATGGGCATCCCTTTTGATTACCAGACTGAGCGCCTAAGTACTGGTTATAGTTCGCGAACCGCCGAATCTCAAAAGTCTGATGCCTGGGATATGCCTCAGGATTTTTCCAGATTGGCCAGAATCGTGCCATGGACCCGCATGCACACGCGCATGTCGGCTTCATCGACCCCCTCGAACAACTCGCGGCGCAGTTGCGTGGCAATGGTTTCGATCTGTTCGATCAGCGGCAGCGCCGGTGCACAAAGCACGATTTTCTTGGCACGACGATCCTCGGCCACGGCCTGACGCTGCACCAGGCCCTGAGCTTCCAGGCTGTCGAGCAACCGGGCCAGGGTCGGGCCTTCGACAGCGACACTCTGGGCCAGTTCGCGCTGGGTCGGCGCCTGTTCGAAACGGGCCAGGTGCAACAGCACCAGCCAGCGGGCCTGAGACAGACCCAACCCGGCCAGGCGACGATCCAGCTCGGCGCGCCAGCCTCGAGACATCTGTGCCAACTGCATGCCAAAACGGTGTTGATCGGTTAACGGCATAAAAAAACTCATCAGATCTGAAATAGAGAAAAACTAATTATTAGTCAGCTAAGCATGAGCTTCGGATTCAGGCAAGGTTTACCCTGTAGTGAATCGTTAAAGGAAGGTAACTCACTGATCAGACTTCAAATTCCGACTGCAACGCAGCCCTGACACAATACAGGACACCTTCCGGAACCCGACCGACAAACAGTGCTGCAACTTCCGACACCGCTGGCAACTCGCCTTCGCCGTCCAGAAACGCATCCTGCACCTCGCCCATCAATTCCTCGGGTAAATCCAACGCCTGCTCCAAAGACAACTGCTGCTTGCCGATGGCCTCGGCCAGCATCGTATAAACGTTCTTTTCCGAGCATTGCAGTTGTCCGGCAATCTGCAACGGGGTCATGCCGGCGCGGGCCAGGGTGATCAATTCGTGACGAACATCGGCCACCGCTTTCGGCGCCTCGACCTCGCCGCCCAGCACTTGGAGGAAGGCTTCGCCGTAACGCTCCAGCTTGCGCGCGCCCACGCCACTGACCCGGGCCATTTCCGCCAGGGAGGTGGGTTGGCTGCGGAGCATTTCCAGCAGCGTCGAGTCGGGGAAGATGACATACGGCGGCACGCCATGCTCTTCGGCCAGCTTGCGACGCAAGGCGCGCAAGGCTTCCCACTGGTCGCGCTCTTCGCCGCGCACCAGTTGGCTGGCCTGGCTCTTGCTGTTCTTGATCGCCGTTGCCGGCTTGAGATCACGGCGCAGTTCGAGGGAGACCTCGCCTTTGAGCAAGGGACGGCAGCTCGCACTCAGGCGCAGACCGCCGTAGCCTTCCAGGTCGATATCGGCCAACCCGCGGGCCACGAGCTGGCGGAACAATGAACGCCACTCACTTTCCGTGCGTGCCTTGCCCACACCGAACACCGAAAGATACTGGTGGCCAAAGCTGCGCACCTTTTCGTTGTCCTTGCCCAGCAGCACGTCCACCAGATGCCCCACGCCATAGCGCTGGCCGGTGCGATAAATCGCCGACAACGCCTGACGGGCCGGTTCGGTGGCGTCCCAGGTTTCCACGCCGTCGACGCAGTTGTCGCAATGTCCGCAAGGCTGGGGCATGTCTTCATCGAAATAGGCCAGCAAGGTCTGGCGCCGGCAGCGGGTCTCTTCGCACAGCGAAAGCATGGCGTCGAGCTTGTGCTGTTCAAGACGCTTGTGGCGCTCGTCGCCCTCGGAGTTCTGCAGCATCTGCTTGAGCATCACCACGTCTTGCAGGCCGTAGGCCATCCACGCGTCGGCCGGCAAGCCATCACGGCCGGCGCGCCCGGTTTCCTGGTAATACGCCTCGAGGGATTTGGGCAGGTCCAGGTGCGCGACAAAACGCACGTTGGGCTTGTCGATGCCCATGCCGAACGCCACGGTGGCCACCATGATCAGGCCTTCCTCATTGAGGAAGCGCTTCTGATGATAGGCTCGCAGGTCATTGGGCAGGCCGGCGTGATACGGCAATGCCGGAAAGCCTTGCTCGCAGAGAAACGCCGCCACTTCATCGACCTTTTTGCGCGACAGGCAATAAACGATGCCGGCATCGCTGCGCCGTTCGGCAATAAACGCCAGCAACTGCTTGCGCGGCTGCTCCTTGGGCACGATGCGGTAGAAAATGTTGGGTCGGTCGAAGCTGGAAAGGAAGCGTTCGGCGTTCTGCAAGTGCAGGCGTTCGACGATTTCTTCGCGGGTACGTTTGTCGGCGGTGGCGGTCAGGGCGATGCGTGGCACGTCGGGAAACAGTTCGGCCAGTTGCCCCAGTTGCAGGTATTCACGGCGGAAGTCGTGGCCCCATTGGGACACACAGTGGGCTTCGTCGATGGCAAACAGAGCGATTTCCAGGCTCTGCAGGAAGGCCAGCATGCGCGGCTGCACCAGGCGTTCCGGGGCCAGGTAGAGCATTTTTATTTCACCGCGCTTGATTCGCGCCGCCAGGTCCCGTTGCTGCTCGGCGCTGAGGGTCGAGTTCAGCGAAGCGGCTGCAACCCCCAGCTCTTCAAGGGTCGCGACCTGGTCGTCCATCAACGCAATCAGCGGCGAGACCACTACCGCCAGGCCGTTGCGCAACAGCGCCGGCACCTGGAAGCACAACGATTTGCCGCCGCCGGTGGGCATCAGCACCAGGGCATCGCCACCGCTGGCCACGCGCTCAATAATGGCACCCTGGCGGCCACGGAAACTGTCGTAGCCGAAGATGTCCTTGAGGACGCGTTGAGCCTGTTCGAGCATAAAAACTCCAAAAATCACCGAAACATCCCTGCAAGGCTGGTTCAGAATCAAAAACGCTGCACCGGCAAATCGTAAGTGCGCGTTTCGAAACGCCGGGACGCCGCAGGGCATCACAAAACGCGGCAGTATACCCGAGGGTTTCGTTGTGAAGGGTGATGCTGACAAGAGGTGTCGGGGGTCTTCCGGTTGCCATCAGTCCCTGTGGGAGCGAGCCTGCTCGCGATGACATCGGCCCATTCAACATCAATGCAAGCTGCTCCACCGCTATCGCGAGCAGGCTCGCTCCCACATTTGATCTGTGGGCGAGCGCAAATTTGTGTCCACCCCGGGCATTGGAGAGGCAAATACACCACGCGGCTGGCCTGGGCGCTCAAGAAGGCCTAGAATTCCCGCATTGTTTATTCCCCAAGGTAGCCTGTAATGTCCTTCGCTGAGCAACTGACCCGCCTGCAAGTCTTCCTCGACGCCGATGAGCTGCACGAAGAGGCGCTGGATTACGTGGCCGCTCACGGCTACCTGACCGCCCTGTCCATCTGCTCCGAACAGGTGCCGGAGCGTGAGTGGATCGACGCGCTGTTCGCCGAAGAGCCGCATTACGCCGACGATGCCGAGCGTGAGGTCATCGAAACCACGCTGGTGTTGCTCAAGGCCCACATCGCCCGTCAGTTGGCTTCCGACGAAGAATTCGAACTGCCATGCGAGCTGGACCTGGGCGATGACCCGGACGATTCGGAACTGCGTGGCTGGTGCATCGGTTTCATGGAAGGCGTGTTCCTGCGCGAAGCCGCCTGGTTCGAAACCGCCGAAGAAGAAGTCAGCGAAATGCTGCTGCCGATCATGGTCGGTTCCGGTCTGTTCGACGAGCAACCGGAGTTTTCCGACATCGCCGCCGACGCGAACCTGATGGACGACATGATCGTGCAGATCCCTGAAGCCCTCACCGCCCTGTACCTGCTGTGCAACGCCCCGGACGAGAAACCGGCGATCCTCAAGCCGCGCCACCACTGAGCCACCGGGTGCCCGCGCCCATCGGCAACCGCTCGCTGATCCTGCGCTACGCCCTGCTGGCCATTGGCTGGTTGAGCGTGGTGCTGGGGGTCATCGGGATCTTCATTCCCGTATTGCCCACTACCCCTTTCCTGCTACTGGCCGCGGCCTGCTTCGCCCGCAGTTCGCCACGTTTCTATCGCTGGCTGGTGGGCCATCCGCGGCTCGGGCCCTGGATCGCTGACTACCTCAGCGGCAACGGCATCCCGCTCAAGGGCAAGGTCTACGCCATCGGGCTGATGTGGGTGAGCATCCTGTTGTCCTGCTATCTGGTGCCCCTGCCGTGGGCGCGGGCATTCATGCTGACCAGTGCGGTGCTGGTGACGGTTTATATCCTCAAGCAAAAAACCCTGCATAAGCCCTGAAGCCGGCGCGAAGCTCCCTCGCCACAGGAGTATGGATGTCCTTCACCCGAAAAGCGTGCATCCCCCTCGGAAACAAAAACCCGCCATGTCCTATTTGAACATGACGGGTTTTGTCGTTTCAGCTCACCTCACACGGTGTCCACCTTCAACGAATGATCATTCAACATTCCGTTGATGATGGTCGCTGTATCCGCGCCGGCGATCATGCCGTCCACGCCCGGTGTGACGCCGTAGTAGCTGGCGAGGTTGACGCCGGCCAGGTCGATGGTCTGGTTCGGCGCGGCGCCAGCCGTGGAGCTGACGTCGATGCTGGTCATGACCGACGCACCACTGCCGGTGACGCTGAAGTGCAGGTAGTCGTCCAGGGACGCGCTGCTGCCGTTTTCCCCCAGCAACAGTTGCGACAGGTCGAGTTTGTCGAGACCTGGAGTGAAGTCCGTGACCAGGTCATGGCCGCTGTTGCCCACCTGCCATTGGAAGGTATCAGCGCCGCTGCCTCCGGTCAGGGTGTTGTTGCCCAGGCCGCCGATCAACACGTCATCGCCACCACCGCCATTGAGCACGTCGTCGCCCAGGCCGCCGTTGATGCGGTTGCTGGCACTATCGCCGGTGAGGGTGTCGTTGAAGTTCGAGCCGACCAGGTTTTCGATGCCCGCCAGGGTGTCGATGCCGGCGCCCACGGTGTTTTGCGCGGCTAACAGACCCAGGTTCACCGTAACCCCGGCACTGGCGTGGGCGTAGCTGGCGGTGTCGTTGCCGGTGCCACCGTCGAGCAGGTCGTTGCCGGCGCCGCTGTAGAGCAAGTCGTTGCCCGCCTCGCCGTGCAAGGCGTTGTTGCCCGAACCGGCGCTGAGTATGTCGTTGCCGTCGCCCGCGTTGAGGATGTTGTCCCCCTCACCGGCGATCAGCACGTCGTCCCCTGTCGTACCCGTCAGGGTGTGGCCTGCCTGATAGCTGATGCCGACCGCTGCGCTGTCGCTGCCACCGTGATTGTCGCTGGCGGTGTAGCTGCCATGGTAATCCGGCGTGCTGTCCTGGGCGCCGGCGTAGTTGACGGTCAAGGTCAGTTGGTAGTTTTCCGCGCCGTTGGGGTTGCCACCACTGCCATTGGCGATGTTGGTGACGTGGATCTGGTAGTTGCCATCCGCCGCCGCGGTGAACGAGGCACCGTCGGTGATCGCGATGAAAGGCCCGCCGTTGAGGGAGTACTCCAGGGCGATCCGTCCGGCCGCCAGGTTGTGGTCCAGGGTGAGGGTTTCCCCCTGCTTGAGGCTGATGTTGAGCCGGTCTTCATCGTTGGTGTTGTGGTTGGACACCATCCCCAGTGCGCCGCTGACCACCAGCACCGCGGTCATGGTCGCGGCATTGGCGACAAAAGCGCCGCGGTTGAGGTTGATCGACTGCACGTTGTTACCGGTGAAGCTGACCGTGCCGGTACTGCCGGTGAAGTCTGCGCCCCTGGCAACCCAGCCGGTGTTGAAGCCGGTGGGCGACGCCGTGAGCGGGTCGCCGTTGGCGTCGCTGTCGTTGCCCAGCAGCATTTCTCCCGGGATCACGATGTTGCCCGACAGGACGTTGGTGATGATGTTGTCGTCGACTGCCACGGGCGGGCTGTTGGGGAGAACCTTGATCACCAGGCTGGAACTGGCCAGGTCGCCGTCGTGGTCGCTGACAGTGAAGCCGATGGTCTCGGTGATCAATGTGCTGGTGGCGGTCTGGGAGGTGTAGCTGTACTCGCCGGTGTCGAGATTCACCACCAGGGTGCCGTCGTGGTCGGTGGCGATACTCAGCGTGTTGTTGGCCTTGTTGAAGGTGCCATGGTTGGCCCCGCCGCTGGCGGTCAGCGCACCCTGTCCGGCGTTGGCGGCCGGATCGTAGCTGTAGGTGGTGCCATCGACCACCAGGCTTTTGACAAACCCGCCGTCGGCGCCGAACGAGCCGCCCTCGCCCAGCAGGCTACCAGTGACCGGCACACCCTGCACGGTGCCGGAGAGCACCGAGTTGAGCTGGTTCAGGTCGGTGACCAGCACCGCGTCGGTGTTGGTGTGGGTACTGCCGTCGTAGGCCAGCGGGTCAAGGTGAGTGTCACTGACCCCACCGCCCAGACCGATGGCGTAGTTCTTGATGCCGTTGGCGTCGAGGAATGCTTTCCACGCCGCTTCGTCCGCCGCATCGATCCCCTGGCCCGTCGTGGGCTTGCCGTCGGAGAAGAAATAGCCAATGTTCTGTGCGCCGGTCAGTTGCCCCGAGGTGACAAACGCGGTCTTGGCCGCCGCTACCGCCGCATCGTAGTTGGTCCCACCGCCCGCTGACAGGCCGGAGAGGAGCGACTTGGCGGTCGCCACGTCCACCCACACGGAAGTCTGGTCGGTGGCGCTGCTGCTGAAGGTCACGAGCTGGACTTTCACATCCCCCAGATCGTCGTATTTATCGAGCAAGGCACTGATGGCCTGTTTCGCCAGGTCCAGCCGCGAGAGCCCCGGTACACCCGAGGGGTCGGCCATGCTCCCGGACACATCGAGCACAATCAACAGGTTCGAGTCGATCTCCACCGCCGTCACCGAACGCTCGGACGCGACGGCCGTGGGCACGTCGTCGACGATGCTCACCACCAGGTTGCCGGTGACACTGTTGCCCAAGGCGTCCGTGGCTTGGTAGGTGAAGCTTTCGCTCAATACATTTGGGCCGTCGTTGGCGTTGGGCGCCGTCGTGGCGGGCGAAGTCAGCGTGTAGGTGTAAGAGCCATCGGGGTTGAGCAACAACTGGCCGTAAGCGCCGGTGGCGTTGCCCACCAGACTGAACGTCAGCGCACCACTGGCACCAGTCACCGAACCGACCAGGCTACCGCTGGCGGTTTCGCTGGTGGCGCTCGGCTCGCTGCCGGTGACGGTACCGGGAGCCAGGTCCTGGCCGTCCTGATTCAGGTCCAGGGCTTTTTCGTAGACGGTGATGTCCTGATCGGTTTCGGCGACGAGGCAGCTGTTGTAGACATCAATGGTGATGGTGGTGGTGCTTTCATCGCCGTCGGCATCGCGCACGGTGTAGGTGAATACGTCAGTGGCCCCCGGCGCGCCGACGGCGTCCGGGTTGCTGTGGTAGACCGCGTTGCCATTGGCGTCGAGCGTGAGATAGCCGTAGGTGCCGTTGATCTGGGAGTTGAGGCCACCTATTGCAGGGTTTGAGGTGTCGTTGCCGGCACGTACGCCGATCACTGCGCCACCGTCGGCGCCGAGCACGTCGTTGTCCAGCACATTGCCATTGACCGTGCCGCCCTCCACTACCGAAGCCAAATCGGCCTGGGCGTTGGGCACGTCGTCGACGATGTTGATAACGATGGTGCTGGTGACGGTATTGCCCAGCGAATCAGTGGCTTGATAGGTAAAGCTTTCACTCAGGACATTCGGACCATCGTTGGCCGAAGGTGCGGTGGTGGCTGGCGAGGTCAGGGTGTAGGTGTACGAACCGTCGGGGTTGAGCATCAGTTGGCCATAGGCACCGGTGGCGTTGCCTACCAGGGCGAAGGTGACGGCGCCGATTGCACCTGTGACCGAGCCGACAAGACTACCGCTGGCGGTTTCGCTGGTAGCGTTCGGCGCACTGCCGGTGACGGTACCGGGAGCCAGGTCCTGGCCGTCCTGATTCAGGTCCAGGCCTTTTTCGTAGACGGTGATGTCCTGATCGGTTTCAGCGACGAGGCAGCTGTGGTAGACATCGATGGTGATGGTGGTGGTGCTTTCATCGCCGTCGGCATCGCGCACGGTGTAGGTGAATACGTCGGTGGCACCGGGTGCACTGACGGTGTTCGGGTTGCTGTGGTAAACGGCGTTGCCATTGGCGTCCAGCGTGAGATAGCCGTAGGTGCCGTTGATCTGGGTGTTGAGGCCGCCAACCGCCGAGGTTGAGGTGTCGCTGCCAGCACGCACACCGATCACCGCGCCGCTTGCGGCGGGTCCGTCGGCACCGCCCACATCGTTGTTCAGAACGTTGCCGCTGACCGTCCCGCCTTCGTCCACCGAGGCGGAATCAGCATGGGCGGTGGGCAAATCATCAACGATATTCACGTCCAGGTTGCCGGTGGCCGTGGTGCCGTTGTCGTCGGTGACCACGACGGCAAATTGCTCGCTAAGGCTGTTGGCGCCGTTGGCATTTGCGTGGGCTTCGTTGTCCAGCAAGGTGTAGCTGTAACTCACCACGCCCGTGGCGGCGTTGAAGCCGGTAATGGTCAGTGTGTTACCCAAGGCCGTGGTGATGGATTGTGGGAAACCGGCCGCAACACCACCCGTGACGACATTGATGCCACCCACGCTCAGGGTCTGCACACCGTCCAGCGCGGTGATGGTGAAGGTGCCGCTTTGGGTCAGCGCTGGAGCGTCCGGGCTGGTGCCGTCGCTGAGGTTTTTCTCCTGAAGGTTCAGCTCACCGCCTTCGGTGTCCAAGCCTTCGATGATCACCGGGTCGTCGTTGTTGTGTACCTGCAACACCAGGTTGGCGGTGCTGGTGTCGCCATCGGCGTCGGTCAGGGTGTAGGTGAAGGTTTCGCTACCGCTACCGCCGCCGTGCAGGCCTTTGAAGTCGGCGTCGGCGGTGTTGAGCGTGTAGGTGTAGGAACCGTCAGCATTGAGAACCAGCGTGCCGTAAGTGCCGGCGAAGGTACCGGGCGTGACCGGGCCGGACGCCACACGATCCGCGCCTTCGGTGTCATTGGTCAGCACGCTGCCCGTCAGGGTCAGGTTGGTTTCCGAGGCGGTGCCGGCGTTGCTGTCGTCCACGGCTTGAGGCAAATCATCAACGATATTCACGTCCAGGTTGCCGGTGGCCGTGGTGCCGTTGTCGTCGGTGACCACGACGGCAAATTGCTCGCTAAGGCTGTTGGCGCCGTTGGCATTTGCGTGGGCTTCGTTGTCCAGCAAGGTGTAGCTGTAACTCACCACGCCCGTGGCGGCGTTGAAGCCGGTAATGGTCAGTGTGTTACCCAATGCCGTGGTGATGGATTGTGGGAAACCGGCCGCAACACCGCCCGTGACGACATTGATGCCGCCCACGCTCAGGGTCTGCACACCATCCAGCGCGGTGATGGTGAAGATGCCGCTTTGGGTCAGCGCTGGAGCGTCCGGGCTGGTGCCGTCGCTGAGGTTTTTCTCCTGAAGGTTCAGCTCACCGCCTTCGGTGTCCAAGCCTTCGATGATCACCGGGTCGTCGTTGTTGTGTACCTGCAACACCAGGTTGGCGGTGCTGGTGTCGCCATCGGCGTCGGTCAGGGTGTAGGTGAAGGTTTCGCTACCGCTACCGCCGCCGTGCAGGCCTTTGAAGTCGGCGTCGGCGGTGTTGAGCGTGTAGGTGTAGGAACCGTCAGCATTGAGAACCAGCGTGCCGTAAGTGCCGGCGAAGGTACCGGGCGTGACCGGGCCGGACGCCACACGATCCGCGCCTTCGGTGTCATTGGTCAGCACGCTGCCCGTCAGGGTCAGGTTGGTTTCCGAGGCGGTGCCGGCGTTGCTGTCGTCCACGGCTTGAGGCAAATCATCAACGATATTCACGTCCAGGTTGCCGGTGGCCGTGGTGCCGTTGTCGTCGGTGACCACGACGGCAAATTGCTCGCTAAGGCTGTTGGCGCCGTTGGCATTTGCGTGGGCTTCGTTGTCCAGCAAGGTGTAGCTGTAACTCACCACGCCCGTGGCGGCGTTGAAGCCGGTAATGGTCAGTGTGTTACCCAATGCCGTGGTGATGGATTGTGGGAAACCGGCTGCAACACCACCCGTGACGACATTGATGCCGCCCACGCTCAGGGTCTGTACACCGTCCAGCGCGGTGATGGTGAAGGTGCCGCTTTGGGTCAGCGCTGGAGCGTCCGGGCTGGTGCCGTCGCTGAGGTTTTTCTCCTGAAGGTTCAGCTCACCGCCTTCGGTGTCCAGGCCTTCGATGATCACCGGGTCGTCGTTGTTGTGTACCTGTAGCACCAGATTGGCGGTGCTGGTGTCGCCATCGGAGTCGGTCAGGGTGTAGGTGAAGGTTTCAGTGCCACTTCCGCCGCCGTGCAACGCCACGAATTGCGGGTCGCTGGTGTTGAGGGTGTAGGTGTACGTGCCGTTGGGGTTCAGCACCAGGGTGCCGTAGGTGCCGGTGAACGTGCCGCCAATGATCGGCCCGCTGTCAGGACCGGTGGGGATGCGGTCGGCGCCTTGGTGATCGTTGGGCAAGACGTTGCCGGTGAGCGTGACAAGACTTTCCGATGCGGTGCTGGCGTGGCTGTCGTCAATCGCCTGGGGTACGTCGTCGGTGATGTTGACGTCCAGGGTCCCCGTAGCTGTATCGCCATCGCTGTCGACGGCCACGACGGGGAACTGCTCGCTGATGGTATTGGTCCCACCACCGGCTGGATGGCTTTCATTGTCCGTCAGGGTATAGCTGTAGCTGACCACACCGGTCGCGGGGTTGTAACCGGTGATGGTCAACGTGTTGCCCAGCGCCGAGGTGATGGATTGGGGAAAACCTGCGGGCACGCCACCGGTGATCACGGCGACTCCACCGATACTCAGGCTGCTCAGCCCATCGGGCGCGGAAATGGTGAAACTCCCGCTTTGCACCAGCGCGCCGGGATTGCTGGCGGAACCGTCAGACAGGTTCGCCTCATTGGCGGTCAATTCACCGCCATCCACGGTCAAGCCATCAAGGGTAACGGGGTTGTCCGGGGTTTCAGGGTCTACCGGTGGCACGATTGCATCGTCGCCGCCGTCATCCGGATCACCGGCCAGACGCAGGTCTGGAAACTCGGGTATCCCGTTGAACCCGGCGGTGGGAAAACCGATCTGCGGATCGACTTCCCCGCCGACCTCTTCCAGCAACACAAAACTGTGCCCGCCACCCACGCCCCCCGGATTACCGCCCTCGGCGCCTGCAGCCGTCGCCTCGCCGGTCTGGGTCGGGTCAGCGCCGGCGGCGATGGCTTGTTGCAGTTTTTGCACATCGGTCAGTTGCGCATCACTGGGTGTGGTGGCCTCAGGCGTATCGCTAGCAGAGGCCTGGTTGGCGAGCAATTGCGGGCTCAGCGTCAGGTCACTTCCGCGGCCCAGGGTCAACTCCTTGCCGTTTTGCAACTGCACAGCCACCGCCCCTTCGGCCCCGGTGATCAGGTGCTCGCCGGCATAGAGCCGATCACCTTCAACCAGAGGTCGCCGCAGACCGCCGACGGCTTCTGCGAAAACCTGTCCTACCACCTTGCTGACGGTACCGATGAGCGCTGCCATGTGCATTCCTCCGTTGCCAACCGCAGTCGGCACCTGTCTGGGTGAAGAATTGGTGCTCGGGTTGGCAGCCAGGGAATCTGGAAAATCTGCCAGCTTTCGGGGACGTAAAAGGCGCTAGCTATTCGCCACAATGACAAAAAACCGTCACTTAAAATCGCCTTTCAAGTCGTCCTTTTCGGCACCTCTTCACATCGCTTCAAAATGATTATGGAACTTTATTGACGCCCAAAATCCGTCAGGACCCGCAGATTCAAAGGCTTTCGCTTTGAACAATGTGCCGCTTTTTTCCAAGCACATAAGTTTTTTTTGGCATAAGTCTTATGAGAAATTCTTCTTAGGTTTTGCGCAGGATGTTCTTAGCTGTGTTGTTACAAGCTTGAAACGGTTTTGATCTTAAATACGTCAATATTTTGGCGACAGCGAAGCACAACAGACCTTAGGAGATGCACCCCATGCGCGTTCTTTCCCCCCTCTGCAGCGCGGTTTTGCTGGCCATGGCCTGCTCTTCTTCAGCGCAGGCCATGTCGTTGACCGAAGCGATCCAGAGCACCATTGCTACTCACCCGGAACTGGCGCAACGGGTCGATAGCCGTCTGTCGGCCAATGAAGACGTCAAGGTCGCCAGAGGGGGGTTCTTCCCATCGGTGGACTTGAATGCCGGCTACGGGCGCGGCTACAGCGACAACACCAACACCCGGGCGCTGGGCAATCACCACACCAATATCCTGACTTACACCCAGTCGGAGCTGCGCCTGCGGCAGATGCTGTTTGACGGGTTCAACACTGCCAATGAAGTGGAACGCACCAAAGGCGTGGTCAATTCCCGGGCCTACTACGCCCAAGGCACCGCCCAGGACCTGGCGCTGCGCACCATCGAGGTTTACCTGGAAGTGCTCAAGCGTCGCGAGCTGGTGACCCTGGCCAAGAACAACCTGCAGGCTCACCTGCGCGTCAACGACCAGATCGGCCTGCGCACCGAGCGTGGCGTGGGCAGTACCGCCGACTCCGATCAGTCCAATGCTCGCCGGGCCCTGGCGGAAAACAACTACGACACCGCCCAGGTCGACCTGGCCGACGCCGAGGCTAACTTCTACAGCGTGGTCGGACGCATGCCCGATGAGCTGGAAACACCGCCCTCGACCAAAGGCGAGATGCCCGCTGACCTGCGCGAAGCCCAGCAAAGCATGGTGGACAACAACCCGTACCTGAAATCGGCCCAGGCCGACGTGCAGTCCGCCGAAAGCCAGTATGAAGTGGCCAAGTCGCCGTTCTATCCGCGGTTCGACGCCGAGGCGGCGGTGGGCGCCAATAACAACCTCGGCGGCGAAGAAGGCCACGACAACAACTGGCGGGTCGGCGTGGTGATGAACTACAACCTGTTCCGCGGCGGCAGCGACAAGGCCCGGTTGGCGTCCAATGCCCACCAGATCAACCAGGCCATGGACATCCGCAACAACGCCCTGCGCCAGCTCAACGAAGACACCCGCCTGGCCTGGAACGCGATGCTCAACGCCCGCAAGCAGACCCCCACCGCCCGGGAATACGCCGAAACCACTTCCCGCGTACGCGCCGCCTATCAGGATCAGTTCGGTCTCGGCCAGCGGACCCTGCTCGATGTGCTCGACAGCGAAAACGAGCTGTACAACGCCAACCGTCGCTACACCGAAGTGCGCTACACCGAGGAATACTCGATGTATCGGGTATTGGCGAACATGGGCCAGCTGTTGAGCAAACAGCGGGTGGTGCTGCCGGCCGACGCGGTCGCTCAAACAGAAGTCAAAAACGAAGCGCGGCTGCCAGAACTGAAGTAGCCCCCCAAAAAAATGGGAGCGATCAATGTGACCAGCATGGAACCCGCAACCCCCAGCACCGATCCGCGGCTGAATGTCGATGATCCCTTGCTGGACGGTCTGTTGATCCTCTGCAAACTCCATGGCGCGACAGTCAGCCGCGCCAGCCTTGGCGCCGGGCTTCCAATGGCGCACCAACGCCTGAGCCTGGACCTGCTGCCGCGCGCAGCGGCCCGGGCCGGTTTGCAGGCGCGCTTGCTGCGCCGAGAACTGGCCGATATTTCGCCACTCAACCTGCCGGTGATGCTGATTCTGGCCGGTGGTCGTTGCGCCGTGTTGCGGCGCTGGAGCGAGGACGGCCAGGCGCTGATCCTGCCCAGCGAAGCCGATGGCGGCGAGCAGTGGGTCAGCCGCGACGAACTGAGCGCCGTCTACAGCGGCCAGGCTTTGTTCGCCCGGCCGCGCCATGAACTCGAAGACCTGCGTGCACCCTTGGTTCCACGGGTCGAGGCCTGGTTTCGTGACACCTTGAAACTGTCACGCTGGCTGTACAGCGACGCGATCCTGGCAAGTTTGCTGATCAACCTGCTGGGGCTGATGGTGCCGCTGTTCGTCATGCAGACCTACGACCGCGTGGTGCCGAACCAAGCCACATCGACGTTGTGGGTGCTGGCCGTGGGGCTGTTGATCGGCACGGGTTTCGAACTGGTTTTGCGCGTGGTGCGCGCCCATCTGCTGGACACCGCCGGCAAGAAAACCGACGTGATCCTCTCCGCGACCCTGTTCGAACGCATCACCGGCATGGCGATGAAGGCCAAACCGGTGACCATCGGCGGGTTCGCCCAAAGCATCCATGACTTCCAGGGTCTGCGCGAATTCCTGACCGCTGTCACCCTCACCAGCCTGATCGACCTGCCCTTCGCCGTGCTGATGCTGGTGGTGATCGGGTTGCTGAGTGGCTGGCTGGTGGTGATTCCGGTGGTGGCTTTTCCGCTCACCATTATTTTCGCCATGATCATCCAGGCACGCCTGCGTGACACCGTGCAGAAAAGCCTGGCCCTGGGCGCCCAGCGCCAGGCATTGCTGATTGAAACCCTCGGCGGCCTGGAAACCCTCAAGGCTTGCAGCGCCGAAAGCGAGCGCCAGTATCAGTGGGAAAGCACCCATGGCGCCCTCACCCGCCTGGACAGCCACGCCCGCAGCCTCTCGGCGCTGGCCACCAACGGCACGCTGTTTTTGCAACAACTGGCCGGCATGGCGACCATCGTTGCCGGGGTCTACAGCATCATCGCCGGTAACCTCAGCGTCGGCGCGCTGGTGGCGACCTACATGCTCGGCAGCCGGGTGCTGGCGCCGCTGGGGCAGATCGCCGGGCTGATCACCCGCTACCAGCAGGCACAGCTGACCATGCGCAGCACCGATGCGCTGATGGCGCTGCCCCAGGAGCGCGATGCCAAACAACGGCCGCTGGATCGCACCCAATTGCAGGGCGCGCTGGACGTCAGCGGCGTGACCTTCCATTACAACGGCCAGAACGCCCCGGCGCTGGCGAATGTGAGTTTCAGCCTCAAGCCCGGCGAACGGGTCGGGATCATCGGTCGCAGTGGCTCGGGCAAAAGCACCCTGGCGCGCCTGGTGATGGGATTTTATGAGCCCCAGGAAGGCCAGTTGCTGCTCGATGGGCTCGACCTTCGGCAACTGGACGTGGCGGACCTGCGCCAGCAGATCGGCTATGTCGCCCATGACCTGCCGCTGCTGGCCGGCAGCCTGCGGGACAACCTCACCCTCGGCGCCCGCTACATCAGCGATGCACGCATGTTGGAAGTGGCGGAACTGACCGGCGTTACCGAACTGGCCCGCCAGCATCCCCAGGGCTTCGACCGCCCGGTGGGCGAGCGCGGGCAGTTGCTCTCCGGTGGGCAACGCCAGGCCGTGCTACTGGCCCGAGCCCTGTTGCTCGACCCGCCGATCCTGCTGCTGGACGAACCCACCAGCGCCATGGACAACAGCAGCGAAGACGTGTTGCGGCAAAAGCTCCATACCCATGTGCAGGGTAAGACGGTGCTGCTGGTGACCCACCGCACGTCGATGCTGAGTCTGGTGGATCGGCTGGTGGTGCTGGACAACGGCCGGATTGTGGCCGATGGGCCGAAGGAAGCGGTGATCGATGCACTGCGTAAAGGACGGGTGGGGTCTGCGGCGGTGTAACAGCCCACACAGTTCCCTCACCACAAAAGCCGCACCGACCTTAGCTCTTTTAACTGACGGGTATCGCCCATGTCTGCTCAAACACCCGATTCAGCGGCCCGAAGCTACTTCGGCAGTTTCAGCAAAAGCGCCGAAAGCGAGTTCATGCCAGAAACCGCCGGTGCCGCGTTGCAGGATTCACCCCGTCGCTCGCGGGTCACGGTGTGGCTGGCGGCCGGACTGATCATCACCGCGTTGGTGTGGGCCAAACTGGCAGTCTTGCAGGAAGTCACCACCGGTGAAGGCAAGGCCATTCCCTCGAGCAAGATTCAGGTGATCCAGAACCTGGAGGGCGGCATCGTCACCGAGATTTTCGTGCGCGAAGGGCAGATGGTGAACAAGGGCGACACCCTGCTGCGCCTGGACGACACACGGTTTCTGTCGAACAAGGGCGAAAGCGAGGCCGACCGTTATGCCCTGACCGCCCAGGTCGAACGCTTGTCGGCCGAAGCCGAAGGCCGGCCTTTCGAACTGTCCGCTGAAGTCATCAGCAAGGCCCCGCAAGTGGCCGAGGACGAACGCTCGCTGTATGAACAACGACAGCGGCGCCTGGCCAGCGAACAGCGGACGCTGTCCGAACAACTGCGCCAGAAAACCCAGGAGCTGGCGGAGTTTCGCTCCAAGCAGGGCCAGTTCAGTTCCAGCCTGGCCTTGCTGCAAGAAGAGATGAACATGTCGGCACCACTGGTGCGCACCGGGGCGGTGTCGCCGGTGGAAATCCTGCGGCTCAAACGCAGCGCGGTGGAAATCCGTGGTTCGCTCAACGCCACCACCCTGGCGATTCCTCGGGCCGAATCGGCGATCAACGAGATCAAGAGCAAGATCGACGAATCGGAACAATCCTTCCGCTCCGAAGCGGCCAAGGAACTCAATGAGAAACGCACGGAGTTGTCAAAAATCACCGCTTCGAGCATTGCCATCGACGACCGCGTGACCCGCACCACCGTGGTCTCGCCGGTACATGGGGTGATCAAGCAGCTCAAGGTCAACACCATCGGCGGCGTAGTGCAGCCGGGCAGCGACATGGCAGAAATCGTGCCGCTGGAAGACAACCTGCTGATCGAAGCCAAGGTCCGCCCCCAGGACGTGGCCTTCCTGCATCCGGGCCAGAAAGCCATGGTCAAGTTCAGTGCCTATGACTACACGATCTACGGCGGGATGAGCGCCAGGCTCGAACTGATCGGCGCCGACACCATCACCGATGACAAGGGCAACAGCTTCTACCTGATCCAGGTGCGCACAGATAAAAATCACTTGGGCGGCGATGCCAAACCGTTGTTGATCATTCCTGGGATGGTGGCGACGGTGGACATCATTACCGGGGAGAAAAGTGTCCTGGATTACCTGCTCAAGCCGGTGTTGAAGGCGCGGACTGAGGCGATGCGTGAGCGGTAGGCCTTGAGCTGAGACTTTGGTTGATTGTGCTACCGCTATCGCGAGCAAGCTCGCTCCCACATTGGATCTGTGGTGTTAGCAGATTTTGCATGCCCTGGAGATCAACTGTGGGAGCGAGCTTGCTCGCGATGAGGCCAGCAAAGGCACCACTCATTTCTCGGCATGATTACGCCGAAAAACCTCCTCCCCCATCGCAGCGATCTGCCCCTCGATCAACGCCTCGAACGGCCTCAGCAACGGCTCAAAACGGGCCGGTGCCTCAAGGGTTTGCAGCGCCTGGACAACCGCCTCCACCGTCGACAACGCCCCTGGCCCTGGCGCCTTGCGCAAGCGGTATCGAGACACACTGCCCGCGGCCAGTGTCACCCTCGGCAGCGCCGCCAACAGAGGGTTGAGGTGCAGCAACTTGCGCGCCTTGCGCCAGGTGCCGTCCGGGACGACCAGTAGCAGCGGATCCTCAGACAGAGCATAAGCATGCATGGGCTGCGCCTCTTCGCCGGGAAACAAAAGCCGCGCCTGATAACCCGGTTGATTGAGCAGCCCAGGCAAATCCTCGAACACCTCGCCCACGATCAACTCGGCATTATTGAGCCCCAACGCCGCCAGCCGCGCGGTGTTCAGGGCATGGTTCACCTCGCTGGGATGCTGCAACAACAGCACCCGAGTGCGGCTGTCGAGGCTGGGGATCAGCGGGCACAAACAATGGCTTTGCGGCCTGTGGCAGCGCGGACAATGAATTCTGGACATGACGGCACCTCAGGCCTGGTTGAGCTGCGCCTTGAGCAGATCGCGAAAAGTCTGGATCAGCGGCTCACGGCTGCGGCCACGGCGTACGATCATCGAAAACGGTGCCTGATAACCAAAAGTGGCCGGCAACAACACGCGCAAATCGCCCTTGTCCACCCAGGCCTGGGCATAGTGTTCGGGCAGATAGCCGACGTAGGCACCGGACAATACCAGGATCAACTGCGCCTCCATGCTCTCCACCGTCGCCGCGCTGTGCTTGAAACCGTGGCGGGCCAGTTCGGCCTGGCTCCAGTAACCGCGCCCGACCATGCGTTGCTGGGTGATGAGTTGCTCAGGGATACGCCGCTCGTTGAACAGCGGGTGACGGTTGCTGCAATACAACCAGTGCTGCTCACGGTACAGCGGCATGTAGACCAGGCCGCTCATGCGCGTGGAAAACGCGCCGATGGCCAGGTCCAGGCGGTTGTCCTGCACGCCCAGTTGCAGTTCGTACGGGCTCATGACCGACAGGTGCAGGTGGACTGCCGGATGCTCCTGGCTGTAGGCGCCGATGGCTTCGGCGAACGGCAGGGCTTTGTCGCTGACGGTGGAATCAATCACCCCCAGGTTCAGCGTGCCGCGCAACTCGCCCTTCAGCGCGGCGGCGTATTGCTCGAACCCTTCAAGCTCGCCCAACAGACGCAGGGTCTCCTGGTGGAACAACTCGCCCTTGCTGGTCAGGCTGAACCCACCCCGCCCACGATGACACAGCACCAGGCCCAGGGCCGATTCGAGCTGGCTCATGTAGGTGCTAATGGCCGACGTGGAAAGGTTGAGCTCGTGCTGGGCATTGGCGAACCCCTGGTGCCGCACGACGCTGACGAAAATGCGCAACAGTTTCAGGTCGGGTAGAGCGTTGGCCATGGGGAACTCCAGATTACACAATGCATAGAACTTGCCGTGCCCTTGTGGCGAGGGAGCTTGCTCCCGCTCGACGGCGCAGCCGTCGCAAAACCTGTCGACGCGATTTAACTGATGCGCCGAGGTGAATGATTTTGGGGCTGCTTCGCAACCCAGCGGGAGCAAGCTCCCTCGCCACAGGGGACATCATGTCCCCCAGGACTGCGCTGAAGCGGAGTCTATCGCCCCATCCCGCATTAGTTTAGAAAAATCTGAACTAAGTATTTGCCCCCAGCGATTCTTCCACTCCCAGGCTTTTCGCAGAATCGACCCCTGATAAATAAAACAACGATGAGGCCCTACCCGTGGACAAGATTCTTCACCAACCACTGGGCGGCAACGAAATGCCGCGCTTCGGCGGCATCGCCACCATGATGCGACTCCCCCATTTACAAACCGCTGCCGGCCTGGACGCTGCTTTCGTCGGCGTGCCGCTGGACATCGGCACCTCCCTGCGCGCCGGCACCCGTTTCGGGCCCCGCGAGATCCGCGCTGAATCGGTAATGATCCGTCCCTACAACATGGCCACCGGTGCCGCGCCGTTCGACTCGCTGTCGGTGGCCGATATCGGTGATGTGCCGATCAACACCTTCAACCTGCTGGACGCCGTGCGGATCATCGAAGAGTCGTACCACAAGATTCTGGAACACAACGTCATTCCCCTGACCCTGGGCGGCGATCACACCATCACCCTGCCGATCCTGCGGGCGATCCACAAGAAACACGGCAAGGTCGGCCTGGTGCACATCGACGCCCATGCCGATGTGAACGATCACATGTTCGGGGAGAAAATCGCCCACGGCACCACCTTCCGCCGCGCGGTGGAAGAAGGCCTGCTCGATTGCGACCGCGTGGTGCAGATCGGCCTGCGGGCCCAGGGCTACACCGCCGATGACTTCAACTGGAGCCGCAACCAGGGTTTCCGCGTAGTCCAGGCCGAAGAGTGCTGGCACAAATCCCTCGCCCCGCTGATGGCCGAAGTCCGCGAGAAGGTCGGCGGCGGCCCGGTGTACCTGAGCTTCGATATCGACGGCATCGACCCGGCCTGGGCCCCTGGCACCGGCACCCCGGAAATCGGTGGTCTGACCACCATCCAGGCCATCGAAATCGTGCGTGGCTGCCAGGGCCTGGACCTGGTCGGTTGCGATCTGGTAGAAGTCTCGCCGCCTTACGACACCACCGGCAACACCTCGCTGCTGGGCGCCAACCTGCTGTACGAGATGCTCTGCGTACTGCCCGGTGTGGTCCATCGCTGAGGCGCGGTCATGAACGATCAGGCTCAAGTGCTCAAGGCCGCCGCTGAACTGGTGTCGGCCTTCGCCCGCAATGACCGTGACGCCTACTTCGGCACCTTCACACCCGACGCGAGTTTCGTGTTCTACACCCTCGAACAACCTCTGCTGTCTCGCAATGCCTACCAGGCGTTGTGGGACCGCTGGCGGTCCGAGGATGGCTTCGAGGTGCTGTCGTGTACCTCGAGCAACGCCTTCGTCAGCCTGCAAGGGGACGTGGCGATTTTCATCCATGACGTGGCCACCGAGTTGCGCATGCAAGGGGAGCGACACTTTAGCCAGGAGCGCGAAACCATTCTGTTCCGCAAGCAGGAAGGACGCACACAAGAACAACAGGGCCTATGGCTGGCCTGCCATGAACATTTGTCCGCTATGCCGGAAGGGCTGCCACCCCCTTAGCCAAACAGACGACGCTCGCACACGATGGGCGCGCCTTTATGATCGGAGCAGATCATGCATAACAATAATGACAAAAGCCTTACGCAAATCGAAACCAACGGGGTCGAACAGATCCCGGACCATGAGCGAACCGCTGGCCCGACGGATCTGTTTCGACTGATCTTCGGCGGCGCCAACACCTTCGCCACCGCCGTGCTCGGCAGTTTCCCGGTGCTGTTCGGCCTCTCGTTCCAGGCCGGGGTCTGGGCGATTGTGCTGGGGGTGGTGCTCGGTTCGATCATCCTCGCGCCCATGGGCCTGTTCGGCCCGCTCAACGGCACCAACAACGCGGTGTCCTCCGGGGCGCATTTCGGCGTACACGGGCGGATCGTCGGCTCGTTCCTGTCGCTGCTGACGGCCATCGCGTTCTTCTCCCTGTCGGTGTGGAGTTCGGGAGATGCGTTGATCGGTGGCGCCAAGCGCTTGATCGGCGTACCGGAAACCGACTTGAGCCTGGGCCTGGCCTACGGCCTGTTCGCCTTGCTGGTATTGACGGTGTGCATCTACGGCTTTCGTTTCATGTTGTGGGTCAACCGCATCGCCGTGTGGGCCGCCAGCCTGCTGTTTCTGCTGGGCATCGCCGCCTTCGCGCCGGCCTTCGACAGCCAGTTCGCCGGCACCGTCGGCCTAGGCCAGCCGGGCTTCTGGGCGGCGTTCATCGGCGCGGCACTGGTCGCCATGAGCAACCCGATTTCCTTCGGCGCGTTCCTCGGTGACTGGTCGCGTTACATCCCGCGCAACACGCCCAAGCGACGCATCATGCTGGCGGTGATCGCCGCTCAACTGGCGACGCTGATCCCGTTCCTGTTCGGCCTTGCCACGGCCACCATCGTGGCGATCAAGGCACCGGACTACATCGCAGCCAATAACTATGTGGGCGGCCTGCTGGCGGTTTCGCCGGGCTGGTTCTTCCTGCCGGTGTGCCTGATCGCGGTGATCGGCGGCATGTCCACCGGTACCACGTCGCTGTATGGCACCGGGCTGGACATGTCCAGCGTGTTCCCACGAGTTCTGTCGCGGGTCAAGGCAACACTGCTGATCGGCGTGCTGTCGATTGCCTTCATCTTCATCGGGCGCTTCGCCGCGAACCTGGTGCAGAGCGTATCGACCTTCGCCGTGCTGATCATCACCTGCACCACGCCATGGATGGTGATCATGATCATCGGCCTGCTGGTGCGCCGCGGCTTCTACTGCCCGGATGATCTGCAAGTGTTCACCCGTGGCGAAACCGGCGGGCGCTACTGGTTCAGCCACGGCTGGAACTGGCGCGGCCTGGGGGCCTGGATTCCCAGCGCGCTGGTGGGGCTGTGCTTCGTCAACCTGCCTGGGCAGTTCGTCGGACCGCTGGGCGAACTGGCCGGTGGCATCGACATCGGCCTGCCGGTGACCCTGGGCCTGGCCTCGGTGATTTACCTGGTGCTGCTTGGGTTGTTTCCCGAGCCGGCGGCGGTGTATGGGCCGGATGATCCGCGTAGCAAGGGTTCTTCGGTGCCAATCGAGAAACCCTCCCTCAGACAGACCGCCTGACCTGAGCAAACGAAATACCCGTGGCGAGGGAGCTTGCTCCCGCTCGACTGCGCAGCAGTCGCCATCAGGGGCAGCTTCGCAGCCCAGCGGGAGCAAGCTCCCTCGCCACAAAAGCGCGTTCACACAGAGGTTGCAGTGCCAGGGCACGGTACCAACCGACTTCACTATAAAAAAGATAATCGGAGACACGCCATCATGGCTTTGGATTTAATCGTCGTTCTCATCTATGCCACCGGCATGATTGCCCTGGGTTGGTACGGCATGCGCCGTGCCAAGACTCGTGACGACTACCTGGTCGCAGGGCGCAACCTCGGCCCGGGCTTTTACCTGGGTACCATGGCCGCCACCGTTCTGGGCGGCGCCTCCACCATCGGCACGGTGCGGCTGGGCTACGTCCATGGGATTTCCGGGTTCTGGCTGTGCGGCGCCATCGGCCTGGGCATCGTCGGCCTGAGCCTGTTCCTCGCCAAGCCGCTGCTCAAACTCAAGATCTACACCGTGACCCAAGTGCTGGAGCGCCGCTACAACCCCGCCGCGCGCCACGCCAGTGCACTGATCATGCTGGTTTATGCGTTGATGATCGGCGCCACCTCCACCATCGCCATCGGCACGGTGATGCAGGTGTTGTTCGGCCTGCCGTTCTGGGTGTCGATCCTGGTGGGCGGCGGTGTCGTCGTGCTGTATTCCACCATCGGCGGCATGTGGTCGCTGACTCTCACCGACATCGTGCAATTCTTGATCATGACCGTCGGCCTGGTGTTCCTGCTGATGCCGATGTCCATCAGCGATGCGGGCGGCTGGGACGCGATGGTGGCGGCCTTGCCGGCCAGCTACTTCGATTTCACCGCGATTGGCTGGGACACCATCCTCACCTACTTCCTGATCTACTTCTTCGGCATCTTCATTGGCCAGGACATCTGGCAGCGGGTGTTCACCGCCCGTAGCGAAGGCGTGGCGAAAGTGGCCGGTACCGCCGCAGGCCTGTACTGCGTGCTGTATGGCCTGGCCGGGGCCTTGATCGGCATGGCCGCCAAGGTATTGCTGCCGGACCTGGAAAACGTCAACAACGCCTTTGCCAGCGTCGTCCAGACCAGCCTGCCCAACGGCATTCGCGGGTTGGTGATCGCCGCCGCCCTGGCGGCCTTGATGTCCACCGCCGCGGCCGGCCTGCTGGCAGCCTCCACCACTGTGGTCCAGGACCTGCTGCCGCGTCTGCGCCAGGGTCGTGAAAGCGGCAATGGCGACGTTCATGAAAACCGCATCGCGACCCTGCTGCTGGGTGTGGTGGTGTTGGGCATCGCCCTGGTGGTGAGCGATGTGATCAGTGCCCTGACCCTGGCCTACAACCTGTTGGTGGGCGGCATGCTGATTCCGCTGATCGGCGCCATCTACTGGAAACGCGCAACCACGGCCGGCGCGATCACCAGCATGTCGCTGGGCTTTTTGACCGCGCTGTTCTTCATGATCAAGGACGGCCTGGACGCCAATACGCCGATCTACTACAGCCTGAGCGTGGCGCTGGTGAGTTTCGTGGTGGTGAGTCTGTTGTCACCACGGTCGAAAATGATGGCCAAGGCGGTCTGAAAGCAGTTTTTCTTCGAGGGTGTGGCGTCGGTTGCCACACCTTTTTTTTTTTGCTTTTTTACCGAAGCAGCCAGCCCAAACACTGTCCCCGTGGCGAGGGAGCTTGCTCCCGCTGGTGCGCGAAGCGCGCCCAAAGCCAGACACCTCGGGTGTGCCAGATAAGTTGAGCGCCCTGTTTTGGGGCTGCTGCGCAGCCCAGCGGGAGCAAGCTCCCTCGCCACAGGTTTAGCTACAAAACAAAAAAAGATCGCAGTCTCAGGCTGTTTCAACTGAAACAGCCTGAGACTGCGATCTCTCCGATATTCGCGGTGTTTTTACCGACGGCGCGGCTGGCGGCGGCGCTGCTCGTCATCGGTGCGGATAGGGATCGGTTGCATGGGCGGCTCGATCAGGCCGAGCGCGACACCCAAGTCGTGAAGCCAGTTCTGGATTTTCTCTTTCATCGTGGTGCCCCCTTCAGGGTGGTACGAGCGGCAAAATTCTGTGGCCCCTTCGCACTGATAATAGTCCGAAGTCCTACGCAATGCTCGTCACACATTGCAATGATCTGTTACTGAATTGATCCAAATCCACCTCCCGGAGTTCAAGCTGATCGCGTCGTCATCACGGGCGCCCGCGGCCAGGCCTGTTGCTGCAGTTCAATCCAGGCGGTGAGATTGGCCCCCACCATCCCTTTGCGCCACATCAGCCAGGTCGTGGCACTGGCAAACGGCTCGGCCAACGGATGCATCCTCACACGCTCGCGGCCCGGCAGGCTGGCGAGCATCGACTCGGACATCAGCGCCACCCCGGAGCCGGCAATCACACAGGCCAGCATCCCCTGATAAGACTCAATCTCCATCGCCCGGCCCATGGCCGCATGGTCATGGGCAAACCAGGCTTCCAGACGCATGCGGTAGGAACAGCCCTGGCGAAAGGTGAATACCGAGCGGCCCTGCACATCCAACGCACTGCGCACTGGCGGGTGGTCGGCCTCGGTGATCAGCACCAGCCGCTCGTCGCACAACGGCACCCCGTCCAACCCCGCCAGCTCCAGCGGGCCGTCCACCAGCGCCGCGTCAAGGCGCCCGGTGAGCAAGCCTTCGAGCAGTTCACCGCTGGGCGCCGACTGCACCTGCAAGTTCACCGCCGGGTACGTGCGGTGATAACCGGCCAGCAGGTCCGGCAAATGAATCGCCGCCGTGCTGTACATCGTACCCAACACAAAATCCCCGGCCGGTTGCCCGCCCTGCACGGCAGCATGGGCTTCGTCGTGCAGAGCAAAAAGCTTGATCGCATAGTCCAGCAGGACTTTTCCCGCCGGCGACAGCTGCAAACGCTGACGCTCGCGCAGGAAAAGATCCACGCCCAGTTGCTCCTCAAGCTGCTTGAGCCGGGTCGAGAGGTTCGACGGCACCCGATGCAACCGCTCGGCAGCGCGGGTAATGGAGCCTTCCTCGGCCACGGCCTGGAAAATCCGCAATTGGCTGAACTCCACGACATTCTCCAAAAATGAACAAGTTACTCACTATTATTCATTTTTAATGAAAGTCAATCAGTCCTAGCCTGACGGTCATTCGCCTCAACGCTGGAGACCCGCCATGTCACCTCTGATTCGCCTGCTCGGCAGTTTCATCGCCCTGATGATGGCCATGGGTATTGGCCGCTTCGCCTTAACACCGCAGTTACCTCATTTAATCGGCGAAGGTCAGATCGACTTGACCGCCGCCGGTCTGATTGCCGCGGCCAACTACCTGGGTTACTTCCTCGGCGCGCTGGACGCCATGTTCGCCCGCCGTCCGGAACAGGTGCGCCGGCGTTTGATCGGGGGGCTGTGGCTGTCCGTGCTGCTGACCCTGGCTTCGTTCTGGGCCTGGGGCTTCTGGCCACACTTGGCACTGCGCTTTGGTACCGGAGTGGCAAGCGCCTGGGTGTTGGTGATGATCACCGCCCTGAGCCAACCCTTGGCTGCGGCGGCGGGACGGCCACGGCTCGGCGCCCTGGTGTTTGCCGGCCCAGGGTTGGGGATTTTTCTGACCGGTTTGCTCGCCTTGGGCTCGAACCTGCTCGGCCAGACCTCCGCGACCCTGTGGCTGGTGTATGCCGGCGTGGCATTGGCGATGCTGCTGGTGATTCTGCCCATTCTGCCGCAACCCGCCGCAGCCGCGACCGCTACAGCGCCCGTCAGCACCTCGCCGAACCGTGGCATCGCTCGACTTGGCGTGGTGTATGCCCTGTACGGCTTGGGCTACATCATTCCCGCCACCTTCCTGTCGCAGATGGCCTCGGCGCAGTTCCACGGGCAATGGCAAGCAGACCTGTTCTGGCCCTGCTTCGGCCTGGCCGCCGCCACTGGCGTGTTGCTGGTCAGCTTGCGTCGCCCCAACCCGAACACCACCGGTCGCTGGCTGATCGGTACACTCTGGCTGCAAGCCGCCGGAGTGTTCGCCTGCCTGCTGGGCAGCGGGCCGGGACTGGCGCTGGGCGTAATCCTGTGTGGAGCACCATTCCTGGCCTGCATGCAACTGGTAATGCTGCGTTCCCGGGAACTGGCACCCCACGCCACCCAGCGCAACGCGGGCCTGTTGACCGCCTGCTTTGCCTTGGGCCAGCTCAGCGGGCCATTGCTGGCGGCGTTGAGCAGCCACTTCAGCGGTGGCTTGCAACCGGCGCTGATCATTGCCGGCAGTGGCCTGCTGCTGGCCGGCGGGCTGTTACTGCGGCCCGCCAGCCGGGCTACGGTGAGCCCTTGCGCCCAGACCGCCCTGCGTTAATCAGGCCTGGCCGAGCGATGGGCTCAGGTGCACGGTCGAGTCACGCCGTGCCAAGGCGAAATACAACACCCCGCCCAGGAAGCAACCGGTGAACCAGGCGAAATTGGCCATCGGTTGCAACATCGGCGTGAAGGTAATCGCCACGCCCATCAACGTCGCCGGCACCAGCGCCTTGACCGCCGTCCAGTTGATGCCGCCGCTGTAGTAATAGCGCCCGCTGGGCCCGTCATTGAACAGCGCATCGACGTCGATCTGCTGTTTTTTGATCAGGTAGTAATCCACCAGCAAGATTCCGAACAACGGACCGATGAACGCTGCCAGCACGTCCAGGGTGTAGTGGATCACTTCGGGGTTGTTGAACAGGTTCCACGGCGTGATGAATATCGATGCAATCGCAGCAATCATGCCGCCGGCACGCCAGCTGATCTTGCTGGGGGCGACGTTGGCGAAGTCGAACGCCGGGGAAACAAAATTGGCGACAATATTGATGCCGATGGTGGCAGTCACAAAGGCAAAGGCGCCCAGCAACACCGCCACGTCGTTGTCAATACGCGCCACGGTGGCGATCGGGTCATGGAGCATTTCGCCGAACACCGGCAACGTCCCGGAAACAATCACCACGGTCACCAGGGAGAATGCCAGGAAATTCAACGGCAGCCCCCAGAAATTGCCACGGCGCACGTCCGACATGCTCCGGCAGTAGCGACTGAAATCACCAAAATTGAGGGTCGGGCCGGAGAAGTACGACACCACCAACGCCGTCGCGACGATCACCTGACCGAACGCTTGCCAGCCGGACAAGGACTTCTCCGCCAGAGTGAAATTGATGTTGCTCCAGCCGGCTTTCCATACGATCCAACCCGCCAACAGGAACATCACGGCGTACACCACCGGTCCGGCCCAGTCGATAAAGCGACGGATCGACTCCATACCGGCCCAGAACACCAGCGCCTGGACGAACCACAAGCTGAGGAAACCGAACCAGCCCAAGTAGGACAATCCGGCAAATTGCGGCGTGGCATAGACTTCCATGGAAGGAAAAAACCGCAGCACCACAATGATCAGCGCGCTGGAAGCCAGGTACGTCTGAATGCCGTACCACGCCACAGCGATCAAGCCGCGGATCACCGCAGGAATATTCGCCCCGAATACCCCAAACGCCAGGCGACAGATCACCGGATACGGCACCGCCGCTTGCTGGCTCGGCTTGGCAACCAGGTTGGCGATCAACTGCACGATGCAGATGCCGCAGAGCAACGCAATCAACACCTGCCAACTCGCCAGCCCCAACGCGAACAGGCTTGCAGCGAACACATAACCGCCGACACTGTGCACATCACTCATCCAAAACGCGAAAATGTTGTACCAGTTCCATTTCTGCGGCAGCGGACCCAGGTCTTCGTTATAGAGACGAGGGCTGTAGCCGTTGGGCAGTTGCTCGGACATTGCGAGGCTCCTTTTGAGGACCGCCGTGCCCCCGTATCAACCTGCTCACCATACTGCGCACGGGAGCCGGCATGGTTTGTATACGGGTTGCTACGCAGAATGCGTGCCAGAGGTGGGGAATATGAGACAAACTGCGGTGTGTGGCGGGGACTAAAGCCGGGCAGGAGCAGGCACGCGCCCACGAACAGGGCGCGGGTGCATGCTAAAGGTGCAGGGTTTTGTATACAGAGGAGAGCCGAACACCGCTCCTGTGGCCAGGAGATTTTGAGGAACGGCGCACCGCTGTGGGAGCAAGGCTTGCTCGCGAAACAGGCGCCTCGGTATCAGAAAGACCGCATCGTCTCCATCGCGAGCAAACCTTGTTCCCACAGCGGCCTCCCCTGGCCACATGAATCCTTATTTGCCGTGGCTCGACTGAAGATCAGCTCAACTCAATCCGATCAGCATGAATGACAATTTGCCCATTCTTGTAGAGCGCACCAATGGCTTTCTTGAAGTTGCCCTTGCTGACACCAAACAGGCTGCTGATCAGCACCGGGTCGCTCTTGTCGCTGACCGGCAGCGTGCCGTTGTTTTCGCGCAACTTGGCGAGGATCTTGGCATTGAGGCTGGTCGCCGCTTCCTGACCCACCGGTTGCAAACTCAAGCTGATCTTGCCGTCCGGGCGGATTTCCTTGATGAAACCTTTTTCCTGCTTGCCGGCGCGCATGAACTTGAAGATTTCGTTCTTGTGAATCAGGCCCCAGTGCTTGTTATTGATGATCGCCTTGAAGCCCATGTCGGTGGCTTCGGCGACCAGCAAATCGACTTCCTGCCCCGGCGTGTAGTTGGCCGGGGTCTTGTCCAGATAACGGTCCAGACGCGCCGTGGCGGTGATGCGGCGGGTGTGCTTGTCGAGGTAGACGTGCACCACGCAATATTCGCCGGCGGTCATCTGGCGCTTTTCTTCGGAATACGGCAGCAGCAAGTCCTTGGGCAGGCCCCAGTCCAGGAATACACCGATGCTGTTGACTTCAACCACTTTCAGGCTGGCAAACTCACCGACCTGAACCTTGGGTTTTTCCGTGGTAGCGATCAGTTTGTCGTCGCTGTCCAGATAAATAAAAACATTGAGCCAGTCTTCATCTTCGCTGGGAATATCCTTGGGGATATAACGATTGGGCAGCAGAATTTCGCCGTCCGCACCGCCGTCCAGATATAAACCGAAGTGAGTGTGTTTAACCACTTGCAAACTGTTGTAACGCCCGACTAAAGCCATTTCCAATACCCTCATTGCGTGGGCGGCATTCTACCCGGTTTTGCGGCGTGATTCGTGGCCTCTGGCGCGGGCGGCCGGAAGGGCCTTGTGCAGCCGTTGATTTCCCTGGGTTTTCCTCGCGTATGCGGCCATTCGTCAGGCGGACAACGGCCCTCCAGGCCGTTTCGGCCAGCCGTTTTTAAGTTATACAGTCCAAAGGGTTGCTATTTAAAACAGTGGCTTAGGGCAATAATGACGGCATAAACCGCCCCTTATTCCAGCGCCCGGCGTGATAATTGAGGGAGTATATTTGCCAAGCAATTGTCAAGTATTTCCTGTACGATGCCTGGCCCAATTAATTATTTACAGGTTAATGGCCGTCATGCGCGTAAAAGCATCCAACAGCAAAGCAAAGCCCGCTCCAGCCGTGGAAACCAGCGAGTCTATCAACGACCAGATCGCTGCATTCCTCAAGTCCGGCGGTGAAATCCAGCAAATTGCCAAGGGCGTCAGCGGCCAGACATTCGGCCCGTCCAAGCAGATCAGCCTGGGCAAAAAGTAACCCGCGCGTCACCTGGTCCCAAAGCGCTTTGAGCTTCGAAGCGCTTGGACTGGAACCTCCCCGCTTACCCTCATCCTGCAAAAATCGACGAACGGCCCTCGCTGCCGAGCATTCGCCGGTATGCTTGCACCTCTCTAGCTCAAGTGTTTCAGCTTGATGACCGATCCTGCTCCTCGCTATCCATGGAGTGAAGCATGCGCATTCCCATTGTCTCCCTGACGCTCAGCCTGCTGGCGTGCCCCTTCGCCCATGGGCAGGTGTTTCAGCGCGAGCTCGGCGACTTCGACCTCAAACTCGGCACCACGCCCAGCCGCAGCATGGCCCAGGGCCTGGTCACGCCGTCGAGCACCGGCTCGTTTCATGGCGGCCTGGACCTGAGCCACGACAGCGGCTGGTACGTGGGCCAGTGGTCGCCCAGCGTTGGCCTGAGCCCATCGAGCAATCTTGAAGTCGATTCCTACATGGGCTTCAAACAGCCCTTCGACCAGACCCTGGGTTACGAAATCGGCCTGATCCACTACAGCTACCCCACCCTCGACACGCTCGACAGCCAGGAATTCTTTGGCGGCCTGACCGTGCTGGGCAGCCGGTTCGGCGCGGCCTTCAGCAACGACCCGGATAAACAGAACAGCACCTTGTTTGCCGACCTGGGCGGCAACGTGCCGTTTGGCATTGGTGTCAGCGCCAAATACACCACCCACCAGTACAACTCACCCGTGTCGGTGGAGGACGGTTATGTAGGCAGTTTCAGTGACTGGTCGTTGAAAATTTCCCGCCCCTGGAGAGGCATCGACCTGGACCTGATCTACAGCGACTCAAGCCTGAGCGGCAGCAGTTGCTCGGCGTACTCCGGCCACAACAGCGAATGCGACGGCCTGCTGACCCTCAAGATGGCCCACCCTTTTTACTAAGCGTTACTTATTCGACCGGCTGAACTGCCGCGCACCTGCCATGCTCAAACAAGACAGTTACGCCTTCGCAACCCATGCCTTCGCAAGGACTCGCTCATGTCGCGCTGGTTCACCCGCATCGCCCTGCTCATGGCCCTGCTGCTCACCGTCACCGCCTGCAGCCGCGTGGGCCTGGCCTACCGCAACCTCGACCTGATCATCCCCTGGACGCTCAACGACTATCTGGACATCAATGGCGAGCAAAAGGACTGGTTCAACGACCGTCTCAATGAACACTTGAACTGGCATTGCACCACACAACTGCCCGGCTACCTTGACTGGCTGGACCGCTTGAAGAACATGGTGCAAACCAACCAGGTGACCGACCAGGCCCTGCAACAGCGTACCCGGGAAGCCAAGGCCGCCATCGCCGAAACCGCCCGGGAAATCACCCCGTCGGCCATCGAGTTATTACAGGGATTGAACGACGATCAGGTCGCGGACATGGACGCCGCGTTCGTCAAAGACCAACGCAAACGCCAGCAGCAATACCTCAAGCCGACGTTGCAGCAGCAAATCCAGGAGCGCAGCGAACGCATGGAGAAACGCCTGAACGACTGGCTCGGCCCGCTCAGCGAAACCCAGCGCCAACGCGTGCAGGCCTGGTCCCGCGCCTTGGGCGATCAAAACCAGCAATGGATCGCCAACCGCGCGCACTGGCAAAACCAGTTCAGCGAAGCTGTGGCCCAACGCCACAACCCCGATTTCCCCAAGCGCATCGAGCAACTGCTGGTCGACCGCGAAAGCCTCTGGACCCCCGCCTACCGCCAGGCCTTCGACAAAACCGAAGCCCAGGCCCGCAGCCTGCTGGTGGACGTGATGGCCGACAGCACCCCGACGCAACGCGAACACTTGCTGAGGAAGATCGACCGGGTGAAAAAGGATTTCAGTGATTTGAAGTGCCTGAAGGCAGCACGCTCATAACACCACTGAGATGCATGTGGGAGATCGAATGTGGGAGCGAGCTTGCTCGCGATAGCGGCAGAACAGGCAACACACCTGTTGATGTCAGACCGCTATCGCGAGCAAGCTCGCTCCCACAGGGCTCAGTGCAGGCCTGTCAGGCAATCTGCGCCTTCGAAGCCACCTCATCAAAAGTAAACTCATCCAGCGCATCTTCCTGCTCATCCAGCACCTGGCGCGGATGATCATTGCCCGGGATGCTGCTGTCGATCAGGCTCAACAACCGCGAGCCACGGGGCGTCAGCACAAAGTTCTCGCCGTTACCGCCCTCTTCCTCCGGCCGAGGCTCGATATAGTTACGCTCCAACAGCAGCTTTTCGTACTCCCCGGCGACCGCTTTCAGATGATCGAGGTTCTCGATCGGCTCGCCTGCGGCTGCCTTCTCTGCCGCGTACTGCTCCGCATAAGGCCGAGGGGTAAAGCTGTGGCCGGCGCCGTTTTGCACTTCGTGCAACAACCGTTCGATCAAGTCCCAGTTATAAGTCGTCATCCTGGTCCATCCTCCAAAGAGTGAGATGCCTACTTAAAGTGTGACCCAGGCGCTGCGCTGCCGTTCAGCCGGGCTTACCGGTGGGCTATTGCCCAAGCCGACCAACGGCCTGTCGAATTCACACTGGGCCAAACGACCACTGACAGAAGTGCCGAATCAGCGGCTCTGCCACGCAGGAGAATTCACCATGAACGTAGAAAATCATGCCGTCGTCTCGCGGGAAGAATGGCTCACCGCCCGTCGCCAGCACCTGATCCACGAAAAAGCCTTCACCCGCGAACGCGACAAACTCAGCGCAGAACGCCGCGCCCTGCCCTGGGTAAAAATCGAAAAACCCTACCGTTTCCAGGGCCCCAACGGCGAACTGAGCCTGGCCGACCTGTTCGGCGGCCGCAGCCAACTGATCATCTACCACTTCATGTTCGGCCCCGGCTGGACAGAAGGCTGTGATGGCTGCTCATTCCTGTCCGACCACATCGACGGCGCCAACCAACACCTGGCCCACCACGACGTCGCCGTGGTCGCGGTGTCCCGCGCGCCGTTCGCCGAGTTCCAGCCGTTCAAACGTCGCATGGGCTGGGTCTTCGACTGGGTCTCGTCAGAAGGCTGCGACTTCAACTACGACTTCGGCGTCAGCTTCAAACCCGAAGACACCGCCGCCGGAAAAGCCACCTACAACTACGAAAAAACCGACACCACCGAAGGCGAACTCCCCGGCCTGAGCGTCTTCTATCGCAACAAAGCCGGCGATATCTTCCACACCTACTCCACCTACGCCCGTGGCCTCGACATCCTGGTCGGCACCTACAACTACCTCGATCTCACGCCCAAGGGCCGCAACGAAGACGAAATCATGGACTGGGTGCGGCATCACGATAAGTACGAAGAGGCTAAACCCCATAGCTGCTGCCACAGCTGACGCGCCAACCTGCCCAGTCGAGCGCGAACCCTGTGGCGAGGGAGCTTGCTCCCGCTGGATTGCGCCGCAATCGCCAGTTTTGCCTTAACCACAGCGCTGCGCGATAGGTTTGATGTCATCGGGGGAGGTGCGGACGCAGGTAACAGAATTAACGACAACGGGCGACTTCTCAGTCGCCCGCTTCATAGCATTAATTTGCTCACCGACGATGGCCCTGCTGATCCTGCATGTATTGGCGAAGAAGCTGATTGATGCGTGTCTGATAGCCCGCGCCCTTCCCCTTGAACCACTCGACCACATCGGCATCAAGGCGAATAGTCACCGCCAGAGGTGGAAACCTCCTGCGAAACGGACAGATATGTTGGCAAACAGGTCGTAGTAGGAAACGGGGGGACTGACTTCGCATCACGGTGAATACGAAGGAGGAAAGCCCCACGGTTGCTGATACGACTAAGCACAATCCTCAAGTCGATCATCGCTCCCTCGCCATAAAAGGCAGAGCCAAATTCAGGTTGGGATTTCAATAAAAAACCGGACTCAAGGTCCGGTTCTTTATCGAAAGGGCTATCGCGCCGGCCTCAGAAAGCAGGGCTATCTCGCTTCGCCGATGTTTGGCGGCTACTTGCTTGCCTCCTCGACGGCTGCCGTATTCTGAGGACCGAAAGAGTATTTCAGGGCCCGTGCCTTCGAGGTCCGCGGATCAGGTAAACCTACGGTCTCCGGGTTCGCAAAACCGGTGGTGCCCTTGGCAAGCGTGGGATTGATCGCATCGAAGAGGAAACTGAAACCCTGTTTCAGCGAGCTCTGGGCAATGCCGTGACAGCCCATACAGCCGCCCATGGTCAGGCTTTGAGTGCTGTGCTCGTAATCCGGCACCATGATGTTGGGTTGCTCACGCGCATTGGTCAGGGTGTTGTCATTCGGGATGGGGAACACGTTGCTCCCGCGAAACAGCTGAATGCCCGGCTGGCTGCTTTCGACCATGATATTGGCCAGGTAATAATCCGGGTCGGTTGAAGTCATCGAGGGGATAGCCTGCACCCCTTTAAGCCGATAGTGCTTCCAGACCGAATTGGTGAATTCGCTGCTGGCATCCATGAGCTGCTTGACCTGGTTGTTCACCGCTGCGACTTCGGAATAGATAGTCAGCGGTTGCACGACACGGATCGGGCCGGCTTGCCCCTCGGGGATTCCGTTAGTGCCGGAATAGACGGGCGGATCAAGGTTTGGATTGGCGACTGCGCCCGCTGCGGGCAGGGAAACCGTATAGTTTTTGTTACCGTCAGAGAACATCGCAGTCGGGGGATTTTTTTCATCGTAACCGGGGTAGGCGATCTCGTCATAGTTAGCGACGTAGTAGAGACCGGTCGGCGAGGTGCCATCGGGCAATGTCAGAGCATCTTCGTGCTCGAATGTGGCAAAGATGAAAGTCGGGTAGTTGGGTGTTTTATGGATGATATGCAGGGCTACCAGAGCGTAGTCTTCATTGTACGCCACCGGTGCATCATCTTTGCCCTGATAGGTCACCACAGTCGCCGTATGGTAGCGCGCGCGATTCTGTACCGGGATGTCTGCCAGCTTGCGCCATGCCGCCTTGACCTCTACTGCGCCGTCGGGCAGGAGTATGTGTTCCGGGTAACGGGTCAAGCCTTTGGCATACTCGTAAACGACGGGATTCGCCTTGGCTTCAAACAGGATCTGGCTATCGTTTGAAGGGGCATAGTCACTCCCTGTCTTGGCGATCTGCGGAGGGTTGACCGGGAAAAATATAGCGTTCTGGCCTATCTGGGTCGCTTCATCCAGATTGTTGTAATAAGCATAACTGGCGCCAGGCGCCAAAGGCGCACCGGTGGGAAACTTGATATAGCTGTATTGCGGCTCGGAAGTAAACGGACGCGTAGGACCACCCACGGAGTTTGGATTTAGCGCTGGAAACAACTCGCTGCGGTGGGCGAAGGTTTGCCACAACAACGGACTGGGAGATTTTGGAACCTTGCCCGAGTCGGCGAAGCTGCTTTCCGGATTGCCTACACCACGGTTAGCGGGCAATGGCGCCTTGGCCGTATTGTTCAGGGCGAAAAAGCTTCGCCAGGCGAAGGTGGCATAATCGGTATGGCTGAGGCCCGTCGCCAGATCTGCTGGCAGCTGCGGGTTGTCCATCGTTAGATCGTTTGGGGTAATGGTATAGGAAACGCCCAATCCCGATGGGCCGGTCAAATTGTCAGAGAATCGCCTGGAATAATAGGGACTCCAGTTGACCCCATCGCTTGAACCATAAGTGCTAGGGCCACTGCTGATAAAAACGCGGTTACCGGTGATGGTTGCGCGGTTCAGGAAAAGCTCGCTTTTTGCCAGGCCCGATAGTCTTTGCTCATCTCCCCAGTGACCGCCCCGGTCGTAACTGCGCACGGCAAAATTACTAAGATCATAAGAGTAATAGACCAACAGCTCACCGTTATAGACCACGGGCACCAAACTCAACACTCGGAAAGCGTTTGCACTGAACCCGAGATTTTCCTTACTCCACAGCACGCCATCATCCGAGGTGACATAGTTAATCGTGTGATCATCTTCCTCGCTGTAGAGGACAAATAACTTTCCGTTGTATACCACAGGACTGTTATTAGCGGCGTCGCTGGAGACCGCGATAGGTTTAACGTTGGACCAGGTTATGCCGTCTTCAGAGCTGATGCTATTTATGTGACTCTTGTCGGTAAAGGTCAGTACCAGCTTTTGCTGAAACACGGTCACTGAGACATTACCCAGGATGTCAGACACGGGAATGGGCTGTGGGGGGGACCAATTACTGCCCTGCGCCGAAGTGGAAAAATAGATAGTGGAATCACTATCGTTGGCCCAAAACATATAAACCTTACCCTTGAACGATTGCACCGCGGGTGTAGCCAACCCTATCGAGGTAAATGGCACCATGCCCGACGAAGAAGGTAAGGCGTTTACGGCATCAGGACTGTCAAACACATCAACTACGATCCCCTCATCGGGTCGCGACGTGGCGATAATCACACTTTCCGCATAAGCCGATGAGACCGCGAATAAACCACACAGGCACAACATCAGTCGACTGAGTATCGATCTAAGGTTCATGAGTTTCATTCCTTTGAATTGTTGACTATGACAGGCCGCGGGTACGTCCTGACAGCACTTACATCCTGTGTTAAAGAGCGCCCCTGCGTTGCCGGCACCGGGCTATCCTCGCATTCTCCATGGTAGACGAGTGTTTAATATCGGCGAGGGAAATCCTGAAAAAGACTTCCACTCATGGTTGCGCCTGCGCAGCAAGGGAACGCCAGCCAAGCGCCAGGCTAATGAACTTTCCACCCGGCAGCGGCCTCAACCCATTACCTGCTCAACAAGAAATACGAGGCCCCTGCCATGAAAACCCTCCTCAAACTCACCCTCGCCGCCACCCTCAGCTGCGCCCTGCCTGCCTGGGCCACTTGCACGCCCGAGCAAGCCACCGCCAAGCGTGAACAATTGGCCAAGGAAGTGACCAGGCTCACCGAACAGAACCCGGAGAAGGCTAAGGAAATGAATAAGGAACTGCAGGCCATGGACCTGGAGACCGCCAGCAAAGATGTGCCGGACAAGTGCCAGTTGATTGATGAGCGTCTTCAAGAGCTCAAGAATGCGGAGAAGAAAGCGGGGTGACGCCCGGAGCAGATACAGCTTGCTTTTGTGACGAGGGAGCTTGCTCCCGCTGGGTGCGAAGCGCCCCCTGAAATCGAAGCGTCAACTCGTTAGATGATTGTAAATTCCACTTTGTTGGGGCTACTGCGCAGCCCAGCGGGAGCAAGCTCCCTCGCCACGGGTTTCAGATTCAGTTATCCATAAAAAACCGGACTCAAGGTCCGGTTTTTTTTATCAAGCGCTGACGCAGCTTCACTCAGCCGCTGGCGCCTCCGGCTTGCGGCGCTTGAGTGGGGCCATGCCGTCCTTGCTGACCAGCGACAAAGCGTCGGTCTTCGGGCGGTTGGCGATCTTGCGCTTGGTCGGGGCCTTGGCGCCGGTTTTCTTCTTGTCGCCCTTGGCGTCGACCTTTTTCTTCTTCACGCCAACGGCCTTGCCCGAGGCCTTGACCTTTTTCGGTCCGCCGTAGGTGCCTTTGACTTCCTTGATCGTGCGGCGCTCGAAGCTCTGCTTGAGGTAGCGCTCGACGCTCGACATCAGGTTCCAGTCGCCATGGCAGATCAGCGAAATCGCCAGGCCATCGTTGCCGGCGCGTCCGGTACGACCGATACGGTGCACGTATTCGTCGCCGCTGCGGGGCATGTCGAAGTTGATGACCATGTCCAGGCCTTCCACGTCCAGGCCGCGGGCGGCGACGTCGGTGGCGACGAGGATTTTCACGCCGCCCCGCTTGAGGCGGTCGATGGCCAGTTTGCGGTCTTTCTGGTCCTTCTCGCCGTGCAGCACGAACGCCTTGTATTCCTGGGCCACCAGGCGACCGTAGAGGCGGTCGGCCATGGCGCGGGTGTTGGTGAACACGATGGCTTTTTCGTAAGTCTCGTTGGCCAGCAGCCAGTTCACGATCTGTTCTTTGTGCTGGTTGTGGTCAGCGGTGATGATCTGCTGACGGGTCGTGGAGTTTAGCTGGCTGACCGCATTGAGCTGCAAGTGCTCAGGATTGTTCAGCACCTTGGCGATCATTTCCCGCAGGCCCGAACCGCCGGTGGTGGCGGAGAACAGCATGGTCTGCTGGCGGTTGGTGCATTCGTCCACCAGGCGCTGCACGTCTTCGGCAAAACCCATATCGAGCATGCGGTCGGCTTCGTCCAGCACCAGTACTTCGACTTCTTTCAGGTCGAGGTTGCCGGCGTTCAGTTGCTCGATCATCCGCCCTGGCGTGCCGATCAGGATGTCCGGTACTTTGCGCAACATGGCGGCCTGGACCTTGAAGTCTTCGCCACCGGTGATCAGGCCAGACTTGATGAAGGTGAACTGCGAGAAGCGTTCCACTTCCTTGAGCGTTTGCTGGGCCAGTTCACGGGTCGGCAGCAGGATCAGGGTCTTGATGCTGACACGAACCTTGGCCGGGCCGATCAGGCGGTTGAGGATCGGCAACACGAACGCCGCGGTCTTGCCGCTGCCGGTCTGCGCCGTCACCCGCAGATCACGCCCCTGGAGCGCGAGCGGAATAGCCGCTGCCTGCACCGGCGTTGGCTCGACAAATTTAAGCTCGGCCACGGCTTTGAGCAGGCGTTCGTGCAGGGCGAATTGGGAAAACACGGGTGCTACCTCGAAGAAATGCAAAAAAACAGCTGCATAGGGTAACGGTTTCGAGCGCGAAGGCCGAGTTTCTTTATACGAACGGCGCTAATCAGTGGCTTTTTTGTGAGCCGATTCGTCATCAAGGGTCACTTAACCTGGCTTAAATGCTCTAATCGCACCGTCGCGTCTTTATAGAAGAACCGTTTCGTCCATGGACATCAAACAGCTCTGGGTCAACATTCAAGACCTTTGGGGTGCTCTCGATAAGCATCCCCTCCTGCATTCCAGCCTTGCACTGATACTGCTGCTGGTGATTGCCCTGGTGCTGGGGCGCGTGGCGCGCTACCTGATCCTGCACGGTGCCAAATTGCTGGGTCGCCAGCCGGCCCTGCACTGGGTCAACGACTTGCGCCAGAACAAAGTTTTCCATCGCCTGGCGCAGATGACGCCCTCGCTGGTCATCCAGTTCGGCCTGCACCTGGTGCCGGAACTGAGCAAGACCAGCATGATTTTCCTGGGCAATGTTGCCCTGGCTTTCACCATCCTGTTCATGGTGCTGGCCATCAGCGCCCTGCTCAGCGCCCTTCTGGATGTCTACGCCCGCACCGAACACGCCCGCACCCGCTCGATCAAAGGCTACGTGCAACTGACGAAAATGGTGCTGTATGTGTTTGGCGCGATCATCATTGTTGCCACCCTGATCGACCGCTCACCGCTATTGCTGCTGTCGGGTTTGGGGGCCATGTCGGCGGTGATTCTGTTGGTCTACAAGGACACCTTGCTGTCGTTCGTCGCCAGCGTGCAACTGACCAGCAACGACATGCTGCGGGTCGGTGACTGGATCGAGATGCCTCAGGTGGGGGCCGACGGTGATGTGGTGGACATCACGCTGCACACGGTCAAGGTGCAGAACTTCGACAAGACCATCGTCTCGATCCCCACCTGGCGCCTGATGTCCGAGTCGTTCAAGAACTGGCGCGGCATGCAGCAATCAGGCGGGCGGCGGATCAAGCGCAGCCTGTTCATCGATGCCGGCGGCGTGCGGTTTTTGCAGGACGAGGAAGAACAGCGCCTGACCCAGGTTCATCTGCTGACCGATTACATCAGCCGCAAACAGGCCGAACTCAAGGCCTGGAACGAAGCCCAGGGCAACGTCGCGGCGATGTCGGCCAACCGCCGGCGCATGACCAACCTGGGCACCTTCCGCGCCTACGCCTTGGCGTATCTGAAAAGCCACCCGGACATCCAGCCAAACATGACCTGCATGGTTCGCCAGATGCAGACCACGGCCCAGGGCATCCCGCTGGAAATCTACTGCTTCACCCGCACCACTGCGTGGGCCGACTATGAGCGTATCCAGGGGGATATTTTTGATTACCTGCTGGCGGTGATGCCGGAGTTCGGCTTGAACCTGTATCAACAGCCCAGTGGCATGGATCTGCGTTCGGGGCTGTTGCCCGCGGCATTGGGGGCCAGTCCTCTGCCGGAGCCGCAGAAGCAGGTGGTTTGACCTTCAAGTCGCAGAGATCCCCTGTGGGAGCGAGCCTGCTCGCGAAAGCGCAGTGTCAGACAACAGATACAGCGACTGATACGACGCCTTCGCGAGCAGGCTCGCTCCCACAGGGGGTCAGTGTGCAGGCAGCGGCTGGCGTACCCCCAACCGACTGATCCACACCGCCGCCAATATCACCGACCCGCCCAGCAGCAACCGCCCCAGTTCCTCGTGCTGGTTCCAGATCAGCAGGTTGACCAGCAACCCCACCGGCACATGCAGGTTGTTCATCACCGCCAGCGTGCCGCCGTTGACCATGCACGCGCCTTTGTTCCACCAGTAAAGCCCCAAAGCGGTGGAGACCAGGCCGAGGAATATCAGTACGCCCCATTGCAGCGGTGCTTCTGGCCAGAAATCCGCCTTGCCGAACATCAGGAAGGCCGGCAACGCCACCGCCAATGCGCCGAGGTAGAAGTAGCCGAAACGCCGGTAGTGCGGCAGGTCGCTGGGATGGCGAGCGACGAGATGTTTGTACAGCACCTGCCCGGCCGCATAGGTGAAGTTGGCCAGTTGCAGCAGTAAAAAGCCCATGAAGAAATCCGGGTTGATCCGGTCGTAACGAATCACCGCCGCGCCAGCCACCGCCACCAGCGCCGCGATCAAGGCCCAGGGATTGAAGCGACGATTGAGCGCGTCTTCGATCAAGGTCACGTGCAGCGGCGTCAGGATGGTGAAAAGCAGGACCTCGGGCACCGTCAGCACACGAAAGCTCAAGTACAGGCACACGTAGGTCACGCCGAACTGCAAGGCGCCGATCAACAGCATGCCGCGCATGAACGACGGTTCCACCTGACGCCAGCGGGTCAGCGGAATGAACACCAGCCCCGCCAGCACAACCCGCACCAGCACCGCGAAGTAACTGTCGACATGCCCGGCCAGGTATTCGCCAATCAGACTGAAGGAAAACGCCTGAATCAGCGTGACAAAAAGTAGATAGCCCATACGCCCCTCGTTTCGGATGGCGGCGAAGATAGCGGTTTTTGCCGGTTGTCGCTAACCGCAGTAGCCAACCCAGGCACTGAACCCTGTGGGAGCGAGCCTGCTCGCGATGGCGGAGTGTCAGGTGATTTCTCTTACACAGTCACACTGCAATCGCGAGCAGGCTCGCTCCCACAGGGTTGTGTGGCTGGCCTGGAATTGCAGGCAAAAAAAAGCCCGATCTCGCTAAAGCGTTCAATCGGGCGACTGCACTCAGGAGCAACAAGTGCAAAGGGAGGTTCGATGCGCAAAACAGCTTGAAGGGAGCGCCAGGCCACTAGACCACCTAGCGATTACCTGAGGATTAACGGATCAGGCGACCTGGGACAGCTTGGCGTTGGCCTGATTCAAGCCCTTCTCCTGGAAATCACCGCCCAGGTTCATGCCCTCGGCATGGATGAAGGTCACGTCGTGGATGCCGATGAAGGCCATGACCTGACGCAGGTAGGGTTCCTGATGGTCGGAGCTGGCGCCGGCATGAATGCCGCCGCGAGCGGTCAGGACGAAGGCACGTTTGCCGGTCAGCAGGCCCTGGGGACCGGTGGGGGTGTACTTGAAGGTCACACCGGCACGCAGTACGTGGTCCAGCCAGGCTTTCAAGGTACTCGGGATGGCGAAGTTGTACATCGGCGCAGCCATCACCAGCACGTCAGCGGCCAGCAATTCATCGGTCAACTGGTTGGAGCGTTCCAGGGAAGCGTTTTCGATGTCGTTGCGCTGCTCGACGGGCTTCATCCAGCCCCCGAGCAGATTGGCGTCCAGGTGCGGTACCGGATGGATGGCCAGGTCACGAACACTGATTTCATCGGCCGGGTGCGCAGCTTTCCATTGGTTGATGAAGGTCTGGGTCAGTTGACGGGAAACCGAGTCTTGCTGGCGGGCACTGCTTTCGATGATCAGAACGCGGGACATGGGTTGTAGCCTCCATCGGAGAATGTTGTCAGTCGATGGAATGAAGCTTAAACATGGTTACATCGATCAAAAAGCGCAAATAATTGCTGCAAAACATCGATAAATTCGTTTATAAGCGGAGCAAGGATTGGCTCGCTCCTGTGTCACCGACTTATTTCGGCTGGCAGGTCAGTGTGATGCGCAGCTTGATGATGTTGCGGTTGAACTTGGCGGTAGCGTTCTTGAACTTGCCGGCGGCGACTTCGATCTTGCGGGTGCGTGGCGCTTCAGGGCCGTTGCGAAATACCACGGTGCAGGCCGCGTCGGTGCCGCCGTAGTTGTTGACCTGAATGGAGCCAATGTCGGCGTCGGTGTCATAGGCGGTGTAGTCGATGCTCAGGCCGTTGAGGTGTTTCTCCACATCGATCGGGTACGCGAACGCAGTCAGCGGCAACAGGGCCAGCACCACACAACAGATTTTTTTCATTAGGCAGTCTCCACCAAGGGACCGCCAGCTTAGGACAAGAGGAGCTCAATATGAAAGCGCCCCGCGTGACCCTGGATCAATGGCGAACCTTGCAAGCGGTGGTCGACCACGGCGGCTTCGCCCAGGCCGCCGAGGTGCTGCACCGCTCCCAGTCGTCGGTGAGTTACACCGTGGCCCGCATGCAGGACCAGCTCGGCGTGCCGTTGCTGCGTATCGATGGGCGCAAGGCCGTGTTGACCGAAGCCGGCGGCGTATTGCTGCGTCGTTCCCGTCAATTGGTGAAACAGGCCAGCCAACTGGAAGACCTGGCCCATCACATGGAGCAAGGCTGGGAAGCGGAAGTGCGGCTGGTGGTCGATGCCGCCTATCCCAACGCCCGCCTCGTACGCGCCTTGACCGCGTTCATGCCGCAAAGCCGTGGCTGTCGCGTGCGCTTGCGCGAAGAAGTGCTATCGGGTGTCGAGGAAGTGCTGCTCGAAGGCGTGGCGGACCTGGCCATCAGCGGCTTCAGCATTCCCGGTTACCTGGGCGCCGAACTGAGCGATGTTGAATTCGTCGCGGTGGCCCATCCCGAACACGCCCTGCATCGCCTCAACCGCGAACTGAACTTCCAGGATCTGGAAAGCCAATTGCAGGTGGTGATCCGCGACTCCGGTCGCCAGCAACCCCGCGACGTCGGGTGGCTGGGTGCCGAGCAACGCTGGACCGTCGGCAGCCTGGCCACCGCCGCGACGTTCGTCGGCAGCGGCCTGGGCTTCGCCTGGCTGCCGCGGCACATGATCGAGCGGGAACTCAAGGAAGGCTTGCTCAAGCGTTTACCCTTGGAACAGGGCGGCACTCGCAACTCCACCTTCTATCTTTTTTCCAACAAGGAAAAACCCTTGGGCCCGGCCACGCAAATCCTCATCGAACTGCTGCGCACCTTCGACACCGCGCCGCTGGATGCGCCGTTCGCCTCCCCTGAACAAGCCTGACAAGGATTTTGCCAATGGCCTATTTCGCCCAGGAAGATTGCAACCTGCACTACGAGGAATACGGCCACGGCGCGCCCTTGATCCTGGTCCACGGGCTGGGCTCGAGCACCCGCGACTGGGAAAAACAGATCCCGGTATTGTCCGCCCACTACCGTTTGATCGTGGTGGACGTGCGCGGCCATGGACGCTCCGACAAACCTCGCGGGCCTTACAGCATCGAAGGTTTCAGCGCCGACCTGATCGCCCTGATCGAACACCTGGACCTGGGCCCGGTGCACTTGGTGGGCTGGTCCATGGGCGGCATGATTTGTTTTCAACTGGCCGTGGATGAGCCCGGGCGGGTCAGGAGCCTGTGCATCGTCAACAGCGCGCCGCAAGTCAAAGTCCGCACGCCTGATGACTGCTGGCAATGGTTCAAGCGCTGGAGCCTGATGCGCCTTCTGAGCCTTGAAACCATTGGCAAGGCCCTGGGCGCCAAGTTGTTCCCCAAACCGCAACAGACCGAGTTACGCCTGGAAATGGCCCGGCGCTGGGCAAAAAACGACAAACGTGCTTATCTCGCCAGCTTCGATGCCATTGTTGGTTGGGGGGTTCAGGAACGACTGTCGCAGGTGGCCTGTCCAACCCTCGTCATTTGCGCCGACCACGACTACACCCCCGTGGCCTTGAAAGAGGCCTATGTGAAACTGCTGCCCGATGCCCGGCTGGTGGTCATTGCCGACTCACGGCACGCGACCCCGCTGGATCAACCCGAACGCTTCAACCAAACCCTGCTCGAATTTTTGACCGCAATCGACTCAACTACTCAGGATCACTGAACCCATGCTGAAAAAAATCGCCCTCGCCGCCGGCTCCGTCCTGTTTGCCGCCAACCTGATGGCCGCACAGCCGACCAAGGCGCCCCACGTATTGCTGGACACCACCAACGGTCAGATCGAAATCGAGCTGGATCCGGTCAAGGCGCCGATCAGTACCAAGAACTTCCTTGAGTACGTGGACAGCGGCTTCTACAACAACACGATTTTCCACCGCGTGATCCCGGGCTTCATGGCCCAGGGCGGCGGTTTCACCCAACAGATGCAACAGAAAGACACCAAGGCACCGATCAAGAACGAAGCCAGCAACGGCCTGCATAACGTTCGTGGCACCTTGTCGATGGCGCGTACTTCCAACCCGAACTCGGCCACCAGCCAGTTCTTCATCAACGTGGCCGACAATGCGTTCCTCGACCCGGGCCGTGACGCCGGTTACGCGGTGTTCGCCAAAGTGGTCAAGGGCATGGACGTGGTGGACATCATCGTCAACTCCCAGACCACCACCAAACAAGGCATGCAAAACGTGCCGATCGATCCTGTGATCATCAAGTCGGCCAAGCGCATCGACTAAACAGCACAGGGCAAGCCTGAGCGGCGGCGGCGATCCCGCGCCGCTCACAGGAAAAAAGGAGAGCCCGGCCCGGGCTATGTACCCATGGTTTATCGCCGTTTCGAAACACTGATCGACATTTTCCGCGACGCCCCGACCTCGGCACCACCGAACCGCGTCCTGCCCTTCTACACCTATTACCTGAAACAAGTCTGGCCCAGCTTCGCCGTGCTGCTGGTGGTGGGCCTGATCGGCGCACTGATCGAGGTGGCGCTGTTCAGCTACCTGAGCCGCATCATCGACCTGACCCAGGGCACGCCGAACGTGGACTTCTTCAAGCTCCACGGCCTGGAGCTGGCGTGGATGGCGGTGGTGGCGCTGGTTTTCCGGCCGATCTTCGTGGCCTTGCATGACCTGCTGGTGCACCAGACCTTGAGCCCCGGCATGACCAGCCTGATCCGCTGGCAAAACCATAGCTACGTGCTCAAGCAGAGCCTGAACTTTTTCCAGAACGACTTCGCCGGACGCATCGCCCAGCGCATCATGCAGACCGGCAACTCCTTGCGCGACTCAGCGGTGCAGGCCGTGGACGCGCTGTGGCACGTGCTGATCTACGCCATCAGCTCACTGGTGCTGTTTGCCGAAGCCGACTGGCGCCTGATGATCCCGCTGCTGATCTGGATCGCCGCCTACATCGGTGCACTCTGCTACTTCGTGCCGCGGGTCAAGGAGCGCTCCGTCGTATCGTCCGATGCCCGCTCCAAACTCATGGGCCGGATCGTCGACGGCTACACCAACATCACCACGCTGAAGCTGTTCGCCCACACCAACTTCGAACAGCAATACGCCCGCGAAGCCATCCAGGAGCAGACCGAGAAAGCCCAATTGGCCGGCCGCGTGGTCACCAGCATGGACGTGGTCATCACCAGCATGAACGGGCTGCTGATCGTCGGCACCACGGCGCTGGCCCTGTGGCTCTGGACCCAGTCGCTGATCAGCGTGGGCGCGATTGCCCTGGCGACCGGGTTGGTGATCCGTATCGTCAACATGTCCGGCTGGATCATGTGGGTGGTCAATGGCATCTTCGAAAACATCGGCATGGTCCAGGACGGTTTGCAGACCATCGCCCAGCCCGTCAGCGTTACCGACCGCGACCAGGCCAAGCCTTTGGCGGTGGCCCGTGGCGAAGTGCGCTTCGAGCATGTGGATTTCCACTACGGCAAGAAAAGCGGGGTGATCGGCGACCTCAACCTGGTGATCAAGCCGGGGGAAAAGATCGGCCTGATCGGCCCGTCCGGTGCGGGCAAATCCACGCTGGTCAACCTGCTGCTGCGTCTGTATGACGTGCAAGGCGGGCGCATTCTCATCGATGGGCAGGACATCGCAGAAGTGGGCCAGGAAAGCCTGCGCGAGCGCATCGGCATGATCACCCAGGACACGTCGCTGCTGCACCGTTCCATTCGCGACAACCTGCTCTACGGCAAACCCGACGCCACCGATGCGCAACTCTGGGCGGCGGTGCACAAGGCCCGGGCCGATGAGTTCATCCCGCTGCTGTCGGACGCTGAAGGCCGCAGCGGTTTTGATGCCCATGTGGGTGAACGCGGAGTGAAGCTGTCCGGCGGCCAGCGTCAGCGTATTGCCATCGCACGGGTGCTGCTCAAGGATGCGCCGATCCTGATTATGGACGAAGCGACGTCAGCACTTGACTCGGAAGTCGAAGCGGCGATCCAGGAAAGCCTCGAGACCCTGATGCAAGGCAAGACCGTGATCGCCATCGCCCACCGCCTCTCCACCATCGCGCGAATGGACCGGCTGGTGGTGCTGGAAAACGGCCGCATCGCCGAGACCGGCAGCCATGCCGAACTGCTGGCCCATGGCGGGTTGTATGCGCGGCTGTGGCAGCATCAGACGGGTGGGTTTGTGGGGATTGATTGAATCAACCAGGCTCCACCTAACCCGTGGCGAGGGAGCTTGCTCCCTGGCCACAGGACCGGGTTTAAACCGCAAGGTCAGTGCAGTAAGACCTTTCTGAAAAATTCTGTCCAGGATCGATTTGCCCCACACCGCAACCGCATACTCCCCACCGTCCAAGGCCGAAACCGCCACAGTCCATGACTCTGGCGGTTTTTTAATGCCGCTGGATTTGTCGCAACGTTCTGCTGTACTCAGCCCAGGTTCTGGAGATGAACCTGTCGTAATTCTGCTGGATGCATAACCGATTATCACGACTGTTTTATCAAGGATGCTTATGTCTTTACTCAAACGTTCAACGACTGAGTTGTTGGGTACGTTCTGGCTGGTGTTGGGCGGCTGTGGCAGCGCTGTATTGGCCGCTTCCGGGATCGGCGTGCTGGGGGTTGCCCTGGCATTCGGCCTGACGGTGTTGACCATGGCGTTCGCCATCGGCCATATCTCGGGTTGCCACCTGAACCCGGCCGTGTCGGTGGGCTTGTACGTGGGCGGGCGGTTTCCGGCCAAGGAACTGCCTGCCTACATCATTGCCCAGATCATTGGTGGGGTGCTCGCCGCCGCGTTGATCTACTTCATCGCCAGCGGCAAGGAAGGCTTCGACCTGGTCGCTTCCGGCCTGGCAGCGAACGGTTACGGCGAACATTCGCCCGGTCAGTACTCCATGGTGGCCGGCTTTGTGACTGAGCTGGTCATGACGGCAATGTTCATCCTGATCATCCTCGGCGCCACCGACAAACGTGCGCCAGCCGGCCTGGCACCGATTGCCATCGGCCTGGCCCTGACGCTCATCCACCTGATCTCGATTCCGGTCACCAACACCTCCGTCAACCCGGCCCGCAGTACCGGTCCGGCACTGATCGTCGGCGGCTGGGCCATCGAGCAATTGTGGCTGTTCTGGGTGGCACCGCTGCTGGGCGCCATCGTCGGCGGTGTTGCTTACCGCTGGCTGGGCAAGGAAAACAGCTGAGTCACGCCGGCGAAGATCAGCACTGCCGATAAGGCAGTGCGGTCTTCGCCTCTTCGGCATACGCCAACACGCCCTCCTGCTCCCGGACCAGAAAGTCTGCAACCGCCGCCTTCAGGCCCGGATGGCGCAAGTAGTGCCAGGAACGGGTGATCACCGGCTCGAAACCACGAATCAGTTTGTGCTCGCCCTGGGCACCGGCATCGAAACGCTGCACGCCGTGGGCAATGGCGTAATCCATGCCCTGATAAAAACAGGTCTCGAAGTGCAAACGGTCGAATTCCGCCAGGCAACCCCAGTAACGCCCATAAAAACTGTCACCGCCCACCAGGCTGAACGCCATCGCCACCGGCCGTGAACCTTGCTTGGCCAACACCACGCGAATGGCCTCGGGCATGCGCTCGGCCAGCAGACTGAAAAACGTCCGGGTCAGGTACGGCGCTTGCCGACGCACCGCGTAAGTATTGGCGTAACAGGCGTAGACAAAATCCCACTGGGCCTGGTCCAGTTGATGACCTTCCAGCCATTGGAACTCGATACCCTGCCCCGCCACTTGCTCACGTTCCTTGCGCATCTGCTTGCGTTTGCGGGAACTGAGCGCGTCGAGAAAATCCTGGAAGTCCCGATACCCGCGATTGCGCCAGTGGTACTGGCAACCAATCCGCTGCAGCCAGCCCTCCTGCCCGGCCAGCGCTGCGTCGGTAAAGGCATCGGTGAAGTTGATGTGGGCACTGGAGAGCGATTCGATTTCCAGATAACCCGGCAGGCTGGCAAGCAACTCCAACCCGTCTTCCCCACTTGCCGCCAGCAGTCGTGGACCACTGACCGGGCTGAACGGCACCGCCGTCAACAGCTTGGGGTAATAGTCGATCCCGGCCCGGGCGCAGGCGTCGGCCCAGGCGTGATCGAACACGTATTCGCCGTAGGAATGCCACTTGCGATAACTGGGCAGAGCCGCCAGCACACGCCCGTCTTCAATATGCAGCAGATGCTCGGCCTGCCAGCCTGATTGCGGGCCCAGGCTGCCACTGTCTTGCAGGGCCGAGAGGAAAGCGTGGCGCAGGAAAGGTTGATTGGCGGGCACCAGCGCGTCCCACTCTTGCGGCGCGATGGCGGACAGGCTGTCCAGAACGTGTAGCGGCATGCGGCTCCCCGATATCCAGAATGCGGATGGGGCGAGTATCGCCGATCCTGAGCGGACGGACGTAAAAAAAAAAACCCGCCAGAGGCGGGGTTCAAAGGAGCTATAACGGATGAAACATGAAGCGTTGAATCAAATCAGCCGACTTAGAACACGTACTGGGCGCGCATGACAAAACCGTCACCATCGTCGTCGCCGTTGGCATTGGTCACGTTGTCGGCCTTGGCCTTGACGTAGGCAGCGGAGATTTTCACCGCTTCGTTGGCGTACCAGTTCACGCCCAGGTTGTGCACCTTGGCTTCGGCATCGCCCACGTCACGGGTCGCGGAGGCAGTGGTGATGTTGTCGTCTTCGACGGTCATGCTGTCGTAGCGATAGAACACTTCCCAGGCGCCGATGGACTTGTTGGCGGGCTTGATCGCGTCGAACTTGCCGATCTTATAGCCGCGGGATTCACCGGTGAGGGTGTAGGCACCCTGGACATAAAAGCCGTGACCTTTGATGTCTTCGAAGGCGTCGCTGTCAGCCTTGGTTTTACGCGAAATGTATTCACCTTGGATCGACGCAGGCCCCATGGCGAAAGCGGCTTCCAGGCCGAACGCCGTGTCGGTGTCGTACGAACCGGCCGGCGAGTTGTTCGCGCCACCCAGCAACGGACGGTTGCCGTTAGGGCCGGCATCGTTGCCACCCAGCGTTTCGACGCCACGCATGCCCAGGCGGGAACGGTAACGTGCATCGAATACGGTGTCGGAGACGTCACGGGAAGCGACGTTCACACCGAAGTGCAGAACGTTGCCGGAGTCGTGCATCGGCGCGAATACGAAGCGACCGTTGACCTGCTTGACGCTGTCACCGTCGGTGTCGTTGTTGTCCTTGGCGAATACGCCAGCGGAGGCATAGAACGAATCGGCGAAGGTGCTGGACGCTTGCAGACCCAGACCGTTCTGGTGGCCGTTGGCCCAGTCGATCAGATCGTAAGCGGCGTTACGCTCCGGCGCGGTCACCCACTTGGAACTGGTGGCTTTTTCCAGGCCGAAATCCGGGTCGAAACGACCGAATTTGATCGAGACCGGCTTGAAGCCGTTGTAGGCCATGGACGCTTCGTCAAAGTAACCGTCGTCTGAACTGCCGGCGTTATGCGAGAAGTCGTAGCTGATGGTGTAGGCCCAGTCCGTGTACAGCACGCCGGACAGTTCCAGGAAAGCGCGACGAAAGTAAGCGGCGTCGGCCGAATTGCCATTATCGGTGTAGAGACCGTCAAACTGGCTGTAGTCAGCCTGCAAACGACCGCCAAGCTTGAAGCTGAACTCTTTGTCGGTGGTAGCGACCTCAAGGCCGCCCTTGGTTTTGACCACGATATCGGCGCCATCGGTGGTGACGGTGCCGGCGAAAGCCTGGGCGGTTACTGCCATTGCCAGTGCGCTGGCGGCAACACCTGCGAAGTGCTTACGGATCATCGAAGAATTCCCCTGTTGGTAGTCTATGCCGTTAGAAAACACGCGGAACTGAGCCCGCTGGTGTTGGAGGGGATCTTGGCGATGGGTTGTGTCAGCGCAGTTGCTGTCAGATAAAGATTTTATGACAGGGGAACTTTTTACTTCGAAAGGGAATAACCCAGAAGCAGCTTCAAGAGGTGAGCTGCAAGCGGCAAGTTAGAGCGATCGACTTGTGCAAGGGGTTATGGGTGGTGACGTTTGCGCTCGGCCGCGAGTTTTTCAGCCAACTGATCCAGGTCGGGAACCGGCGATTCGGGCAGCTTTCTGAGCGTGGCCTGCATCAGGCGCATCTGGCGAATGAAACGCCGGCACGTGGCACAGAACATCAGGTGATGGCGCACCATAAGGCGCTCACGAAAACTCAGTTGGCCGTCGAGAAAATCGCTGGAGCGCGCCACTTGTTCCTTGCAGGTCAGCATTCGCCGGTTTCCTCGAAATGTTCCACGGTCGCAAAGACCTTCAGCCGTGCCCGATGCAACAGCACACGTACGTTGGAGAGCGAGATGTCCAGAAGATTACAGATGTCTTCCAGTTCCAGGCCCTGACGTTCGCGCAGGGTCAAGACACTGCTTTGCAGTTGCGACAGACTGAGCAGCGTGTGCTCGAGGCATTCGCGCAGCTCACTCATCGTGAGCAGCGCCTCCGGTGTGTCCTGATGCCAGGCGAACGGTGCTAGCAGCCAATGGCCATCCGCGGCGAAACGATCATCGCCCAGGGTCCCGTGGGGCGACGGCAGATCATCGAGCAACACCTCCCGACGGTTCTGCTTGTAGCGGCCCTTGGCGGCGTTGGCGGTGATGGTCAGCAGCCAGGTCTTGAGACTGGAGCGGCCCTGGAAGCCATTGAGGTTGCGCACCACTGACAACCAGGCGTCCTGCACCACTTCATCGGCATGCCGACTGCCCACGATGGCGTAGGCCACGGCGCGCATCGGGCTCTGGTAGGTGCTGACCAGCTCTTTGAAGGCCTGCTGCTCACCGGCCAGGAGGCGTTGGAGCAGTTGTGTGTCGTCGGTGACGGTCATTCAACGCCCATTGCTGAATAGATCGCGGTTGTGGCGAGGGGGCTGATGTGGGAGCAAGACTTGCCCGCGATGCGGGCGACGCGGTCCTTCATAAACCGCGCTGCCTGTTTCTTGAGCAAGCTTTGCTCCCACATGACCTTGCTCCCACAAAAAATTTCGTCGCCGCCAGAGGATCAATGTTTACGCAGAATCACGCTGCCAATCGAATACCCGGCGCCGAACGAGCTGAGTACGGCGACCGAACCGCTGGGCAAATCATCCTGGTAGGAGTGAAACGCAATCACCGAACCCGCCGAGCTGGTGTTGGCGTAGCGGTCGAGGATCACCGGCGCTTCTTCTTCGGTGGCTTCGCGACCCAGCAGCTTGCGCACGATCAGGTGGTTCATGCTCAGGTTGGCCTGGTGCAGCCAGAAACGCTTCACTTCACCGACGCTCAGCTGATTTTCTTCCAGGTGCACGCCAATCAGTTCGGCCACCATCGGGCAGACATCGCGGAAGACTTTACGACCTTCCTGGACAAACAGCTTGTCACGACTGCCGATGCCCTCTTCCCCGGCGCGGTTGAGGAAGCCGAAGTTGTTGCGGATGTTGTTGGAGAATTTGGTGAGCAGCTTGGTGCTGACCACGTCGAACTGATACGGCGAGGTCGCCAGGTCCGCCCGTTCGATGATCACCGCGGTGGCCGCGTCGCCGAAGATGAAGTGGCTGTCGCGGTCGCGGAAATTCAGGTGCCCGGTGCACACCTCAGGGTTGACCATCAGGATCGCCCGGGCCTGGCCCAGTTGTACGCTGTTGGCCGCGGCCTGGATGCCGAACGTCGCCGAGGAACAGGCCACGTTGATGTCGTAACCAAAACCTTCGATGCCCAGCGCTTCCTGGACTTCAATGGCGATGGCCGGGTACGGACGCTGCAGGTTGGAACAGGCGACGATCACGCCATCGATGTCGGCGGCGGTGCGGCCGGCGCGCTCCAGCGCCTGTTTTGCCGCGCCGACAGCCATTTCACACAGCACCGACCACTCATCGTTGGAGCGCTCGGGCAGGCGCGGGGTCATGCGTTGCGGGTCGAGGATGCCATCCTTGTCCATGACAAAGCGGCTCTTGATGCCGGAGGCTTTTTCGATGAACGCCGCGCTGGATTCGGTCAACGCCTCGACTTCTCCCCGCTCGATGGCTTGGGCATTGTCGGCGTTGAATTGCGCGACGTAGGTATTGAAAGACTGCACCAGCTCTTCATTGGAGATGCTGTTGGCCGGGGTGTACAGGCCGGTGCCGCTGATGACGACGTTATGCATGGTCGTGTCTCTGATCTGTTCAGGCAGAAAGCGTTGGCACCGACGTACCAACACACAAGGGGTCTTTTCCCATCCAGGGGAAGCAGACCTGGCAGCGCTTTATTCCGATCCGCCCGTGATTATCGACGCTAAAAACCACGGGACCGGCATTTATAGGCGCGAAGTTTGCCATAAACGCTGGCGTTTGGCCCATTCTCAGTGAATTACAAAACCAAACCCTGTGGGAGCGAGCCTGCTCGCTCCCACAGGTCTTGCGCCGGGGTCAGGGCTCCACCTGCCCCCACTGCTTGCTCAAGCGCTTATCCGAAATCGGCACCTTGGTGCCCAGTTGCTGGGCGAACAGCGACACCCGGTACTCCTCCAGCCACCAGCGGTACAGCTCCAGTTGCGGGTCGCGCTTGCCTTCCTGGGCGTGTTTGCTGGCGCGGGTCTGGTACTGGGCCCAGAGGTTCGACAGTTCACCGCTCCAGACCCGGTCCTTCTGCACCTGGCTGCCGAGTTTCTCCAAGCGCTGCTCGATGGCCTTGAGGTAGCGTGGCAGCTCCTTGAGCCACTGATGCGGGGTTTCGCGCACAAATCCCGGGTACACCAGATGGCTGAGTTGCTGCTTGATGTCGTTCAGGGCCACGGCCTGGGCCAGGTCGATCTTGCCCTTGAAGCGTTTTTGCAGGCCGTGCCAGAGTTTGAGGATCTCCAGGGTCAGCTTCGCCAGGCGTTCGGCGTGTTCGGTCCAGCCGCCGCGTTTGCGCTCGGCCAGGGATGCCAGTGCGGCGCCATCACGGGGCAGGCTCGCCTCGCCTTCCAGCACGCAACTGTCGAGACTGACCAGCAGGATGTCTTCCACCAGGCTGTCGATGCGTCCCAGTTCGCGGTACAGCAGGCCCAGTTCCGTCAACCCGGGCAGTTTGCCGCGCAGGAACTTGGCCGATTCTGCCAATTGCTGCATCAGCAACCGCTGCAAGGCGCGACGGTGCTGGAACTCGGCTTCAGCCGGGGTCGGGAAGCGGCCTTCCTTGACCACACCGCCCTCTTCCACCAGCGCCGGGTACACCGTCATCGACAGCCCGGCGATCTTCTGTTGGGTTTTCTCGGCCACCGGGGCGAAGATTTTCGCTTCCACCGGCGCCTGGCTTTTCGCCGTCTGCGGCACGGCCAAGGCGGCCTGGCTGGCTTCGGCAAAGCGCGCCGTCAACTCGGCCAGGTCACGGCCTTCGCCGAGAAACTTGCCCTGGCCATCGACGATTTCCAGATTCATGCGCAGATGGCTTTCCACCTGCTGCGCAGCTTCCGTCCAGGCTTCGTCGCTAACCCGCGCGCCGGTCATGCGCAGTAGCTCGCGGCCCAGGGATTGCGGCAACGAGCCCTCGGCAAAGGTGATGCGTTGCAGCGCGGCCTTGACGAAATCCGGCACGGGCACGAAGTTTTTGCGCAGGGCCTTGGGCAGGTTGCGCACCAGGGCGATGCACTTGGCTTCGATCATCCCGGGCACCAGCCATTCCAGACGCTCCGGCGGCAACATGGGCAGCAGCGGTGCCGGCACGCGCAAGGTCACGCCGTCGCGGGGATGGTTGGGTTCAAAATGGTAGCTCAGCGGCAAGGTCAACTCACCGACGCGCAACGTGTCAGGGTAGTACGCGGCAGTGACTTCACTGGCCTCGCGGGCCAGCACGTCTTCTTCGCGCATGATCAGCAGTTGCGGGTCTTTCTGGCTGTTGATCCGGTACCAGCTGTCGAAGGTCGCGGTCTGATGGATCTCGGCCGGTAAGCGCGCATCGTAAAAGGCGAACAGGGTTTCCTCGTCCGCCAGGATGTCGCGACGGCGGGCCTTGGCTTCCAGTTCGTCGAGTTGCTCCAGCAGTTGGGTATTGGCACTCAGGCACTTGGCCCGGGACTGGATCTCGCCGCGCACCAGCGCCTCGCGGATGAACAGTTCCCGCGACACCACCGGGTCCACCGGCCCGTAATGCACCGGCCGGCGACCGACCACGATCAGCCCGAACAGGGTGATCTGCTCATACGCCACCACCTGCCCGCGCTTTTTCTCCCAATGGGGTTCGAAGTGGTTTTTCTTGATCAGGTGGCCGGCCAGCGGTTCGATCCAGTCCGGTTCGATCTTGGCCACCATGCGCGCGTACAGCTTGGTGGTTTCCACCAGTTCGGCGGTCATCAGCCATTGCGGACGCTTCTTGCCCAAGCCTGACGAGGGGTGAACCCAGAACCGTCGTTGACGGGCACCGAGGTAGTCGCCGTCTTCGGTTTTCTGACCGATCTGGCTCAACAGGCCGGAAAGTACCGCCTTGTGCAGTTTCGGGAAATCAGCCGGCTCTTTATTGAGGCTCAACTGCATGTCCCGACAGATCAGGCTCAACTGGCGATGGGAATCGCGCCACTCGCGCAGGCGCAGGTAGTTGAGGAAATTCTTGCGGCACCAGTTGCGCAGCGGGCTGGCGGTCAGGGCCTGGCGCTGCTCTTCGAAACCGCGCCACAGATTGACCAGCCCGGCGAAGTCCGAGTCGGGGTCTTTCCACTGGGCGTGGGCCTGGTCAGCCGCCTGCTGACGCTCCGGTGGACGCTCGCGCGGGTCCTGGATCGACATGGCGCTGGCGACGATCAGCACTTCCTGCAAGCTGCCCAGTTTCGCCGCTTCCAGCAGCATACGGCCCATGCGCGGGTCCACCGGCAAGCGCGCCAACTGGCGGCCCAGCGGGGTCAACTGACTGTTGCGGTCCACCGCCGACAGCTCTTGCAGCAAGTTGAAGCCGTCGCTGATGGCCTTGCCGTCCGGCGGTTCGATGAACGGGAAATCGGTAATCTCCCCCAGGCGCAGGTGCAACATCTGCAGGATGACCGCCGCCAGGTTGGTGCGCAGGATCTCGGGGTCGGTGAATTCCGGCCGGCCGAGGAAATCCTCCTCGCTGTACAACCGCACGCAGATCCCCGGCTCGACCCGCCCGCAGCGGCCCTTGCGCTGATTGGCGCTGGCTTGGGAAATGGCTTCGATGGGCAGGCGCTGGACCTTGGCGCGATAGCTGTAGCGACTGATGCGCGCGGTGCCGCTGTCAATCACGTAGCGGATGCCCGGCACGGTCAGCGACGTTTCAGCGACGTTGGTCGCCAGCACCACGCGACGGCCCGGGTGGGACTGGAAGATTCGCTGCTGTTCGGCCGGTGACAATCGCGCATACAACGGCAGGATTTCGGTGTGCTTGAGCTGGGCCTTGCGCAGCATTTCCGCCGCGTCGCGAATCTCCCGCTCGCCCGGCAGGAACACCAGCACGTCACCGGGGCTGCGGCGTTCGCTACGCTCATAGGCGGCGATTTCATCGAGGGTGGCGAGGATCGCCTGGTCGACGGTCAAGTCGTCCTCGACGCGGTTGCCCTCCTCGTCCTGCTCCAGGGTCAACGGGCGATACCAGGTGTCCACCGGGAAGGTGCGACCCGAGACTTCCACGATCGGCGCGTCATCGAAGTGCTTGGAAAAACGCTCCAGGTCGATGGTCGCCGAGGTGATGATGACTTTGAGGTCCGGGCGACGCGGCAGCAGGGTCTTGAGGTAGCCGAGCAAAAAATCGATGTTCAGGCTGCGCTCGTGGGCTTCGTCGACGATGATCGTGTCGTAGCGTTCCAGGTAACGGTCGTTCTGGGTTTCGGCTAGCAGGATGCCGTCGGTCATCAACTTGATCAGGGTGTTGGCGTCGCTCTGGTCTTCGAACCGCACCTGGTAACCCACCAGCGCCCCCAGCGGCGTGGCCAGCTCCTCGGCGACCCGGCTTGCCACGCTGCGCGCGGCGATCCGGCGCGGCTGGGTATGGCCGATCAAACCGTGCTGGCCGCGACCGATTTCCAGGCAGATTTTCGGCAGTTGCGTGGTTTTGCCCGAGCCGGTTTCGCCGGCGATGATCAGCACCTGGTGCTTGAGCAGTGCGTCCTTGATTTCGTCGCGCTTGGCGGCGATCGGCAAGCTGTCGTCGTAACGAATCACCGGCAGGCTGGCCTTGCGCGCCAACACCTGATCACACGACGCCTGCATGCGCGTCACCCACTGGGCCAGCTTGGCCTCGTCGGGTTTCTTGCGCAGCTCGAGCAACTGACGCCGCAACCGGTGACGGTCGGCGAGCATGGCGTGGTCGAGGTTTTTCAGCAGCTTGTCGATAGCGGGGGCTTGGTCAGTCATCAGGTACGCAAGGGTCGTCGGTTTGTGCAGGGGGCCGATTGTCGCAGATTTGCGCAGGCTGCGCCGACCCATGGCAGCCCGCCCGCTGTTCCCTTGTGGGAGCGAGCCTGCTCGCGATAGCGGTGTGTCAGTCGACATTAATGCTGGCTGATCCACCGCTATCGCGAGCAGGCTCGCTCCCACAGAGGTTTTGCGCAGATTTCGGGGTTATTCGCTGTCCAGATCTTTACGCCGATAGGGGAACACGTCGATCACCTTGCCCGCCCGAATCGCCTCTTGCAGGCCCTTCCAGTAATCGGCGTTGTACAACTCGCCGTGCAGTTGATCGAACAGTTTGCGTTGCCCCGCGTCGGCGAACAGGAAAGGTGGGAACTCTTCGGGAAAAACGTCCAGCGGCCCGATGGAATACCACGGCTCGGAGGCCATTTCGTCTTCCGGGGTCCGCGGCTGGGGAATGTGACGGAAGTTGGCTTCGGTGAGAAAGCAGATTTCGTCGTAGTCGTAGAACACCACGCGGCCGTGGCGGGTCACGCCGAAGTTCTTGAGCAGCATGTCGCCAGGGAAGATGTTGGCCGCCGCCAGTTGCTTGATCGCCAGGCCGTAGTCTTCCAGCGCCTCGCGCACCTGGTCCTGGTTGGCGTTTTCCAGGTAGAGGTTCAGTGGCGTCATGCGCCGTTCGGTCCAGCAGTGACGAATCAATACCGTGTCGCCTTCCACCGACACCGTGGAGGGCGCCACGTCCAGCAGTTCCTCCAGGCATGCCGGTTCGAACTTGCTCAGGGGAAAGCGGAAATCGGCGAATTCCTGGGTATCGGCCATGCGCCCGACCCGGTCGACGCTTTTCACCAGCCGGTACTTTTCGATCACGGTCGCGCGGTCGACGTTCTTCGACGGCGAGAAACGATCCTTGATGATCTTGAATACGGTGTTGAAGCCCGGCAGGGTGAATACGCTCATGACCATGCCACGTACACCAGGGGCCATGATGAACTGGTCGTCGGTATTCGCCAGATGGTTGATCAGCGCCCGGTAGAACTCGGATTTGCCGTGTTTGTAGAAACCGATGGAGGTGTACAGCTCGGCGATGTGCTTGCCCGGCAGGATGCGCTTGAGAAAGCCGATGAATTCCGCCGGGACCGGCACGTCCACCATGAAGTACGAGCGGGTGAACGAGAAAATGATCGACACCTGCGCCTCGTCGGTAATCAGCGCATCGATCTGGATGCCCCGGCCTTCGCGGTGCAGCAGCGGGATCACCAACGGCCATTGGTCGTCCTGCGTATAGATCCGGCCCACCAGGTAGGCGCCCTTGTTGCGATAGAGCACCGACGAAAACAATTCCACCGTCAGTTGCGGGTCCTTGCAGACCCAGTCGGGCAGGTTCTCCCGCAATTGGGCTTCAAGGCGCTGCAAATCGCCCGGCAAGTCGGCGTAATCCTCGCTGAAACGGTAATCGGCGAAAATCGCCGCCAGCATCCGGTCCAGCTGGCCCTCGGGTTTGTAGGTACGGGTCTGGGCGGCTCGGGCGCGGCGCAGGCTGGGCCGGGTGGTATGGATGAACATGGTGCCGTCGCTGATCAGGTCATGGCTGAACAGCCCGCAGAAGATCGAGTTGTACCAGGTCTCGGACAGCTCATCGTCGAAACGCAGGTCGATCAGGCTGATGTAGGCGCTTTTGACCAGCGGCCAGCAACTAACGTCCATCAGCGCCTCGGCTTCGAAAGCCTTGCGCAAGCGGGCGACGGTTTCGAAGACCTTTTCTTCATACAAGTTGATCCGCGCCGCAGACGCCTCTTGTGCCTCCTGCCAACGGGCCTGCTCGAACCGGGCGCGGGCGCCATCGGTGATCTGCCGGAAATGCTCACGGTAATCGTCAAAGCCTTCGAGGATCGAACGGGCGATATCGGCGGCGGGCCATGGCTGCGGCATAGGGTAAACCTCGGCGGGTCATGCTTGTTATTGGCGACTGAGCTTAGAGGCCAATCGCGCGGCAACGCAACCATTGCCATCGGTCTTGAGCAAGGCGACACTTGCGACCCGATCAAGGAAGGAATGTGCTGTGAACCCCGTTGATATCCTGCGTTTGCTGTCATTGGCCGCCATCTGGGGAGCCAGTTTCCTGTTCATGCGCATTATCGCCCCTGTCATTGGCACAATCCCCACTGCATTTTTTCGCGTGTCCATCGCTTTTGTCGGCTTGCTGGTGATCCTGGCATTGATGCGTATCGACTGGAATTTTCGCGGCAAGCTGAAAATCGTGATGGTGCTGGGCCTGATCAACTCGGGCATTCCAGCCACGTTTTATTCGCTGGCGGCCCAGGTGCTGCCGGCCGGTTACTCGGCAATCTTCAACGCCACCACACCCTTGATGGGGGTGTTGATCGGCGCGCTGTTCTTCAGCGAAAAACTCACCATGACCAAGGTCAGCGGTGTGTTCCTGGGATTGTTCGGCGTCGGCATCCTGACCGGCGCGGGGCCGGTGGCCTTCGACCTGCAATTGCTGATGGGCGCCCTCTCCTGCCTGCTCGCCACCACCTGCTACGGTTTCGCCGGGTTCCTTGCCCGCCGCTGGCTTGATCATCAAGGCGGGCTGGACAGCCGTCTCGCGGCCCTGGGCAGCATGTTCGGCGCCACGGTGTTGCTGTTGCCATTGTTTGGCTACAGCGTCATCAGTCACCCTCCGGCCAGCTGGGGTGGCTGGAGCGTCTGGCTGTCGCTGCTGGGGTTGGGCCTGGTGTGTACAGCGCTGGCGTACATTCTTTATTTCCGCCTGCTCAGTTCCATTGGCCCGGTCAAATCCATGACCGTGACCTTCCTGATCCCGCCGTTTGGCGTGTTATGGGGGGCGTTGCTACTGGACGAACCGTTGGGGATGGCGCACCTGTATGGCGGGGTGCTGATTGCGGCGGCGCTGTGGCTGGTATTGAAACCAGCGGCGAGCGCGACCAAGGAGCCGCTCCCAGGCCAGCGCAACTGAACATCCCCCACCCTTGTGGCGAGGGGATTTATTTATCCCCGCTGGGTTGCGAAGCGCCCCCATAGCTGACACCTCGAGGTGACTGAGCTGTTCTGGGGACTGCTGCGCAGTCCAACGGGGATAAATCCCCTCGCCACAATAACCTTCGCTCACCAGTCGCCGGGGGGCACGATTACTGCTGAGTCTCCTGCTCGGTGAACAGATCACTGAACAACATGCTCGACAGGTAGCGCTCACCCGAATCCGGCAGGATCACCACAATGGTCTTGCCTTGCATTTCCGGCTTTTCCGCCAGGCGCACGGCTACAGCCATCGCCGCGCCACAGGAAATGCCGCACAGGATTCCCTCCTCCTGCATCAGGCGCAGGGCCATGGCCTTGGACTCCTCATCCGTAACCCGCTCGACCTGATCGACGATCGACAGATCGAGGTTTTTCGGCACGAAACCGGCACCGATCCCCTGGATCTTGTGGGGGCTGGGCTTGATCTCGTCCCCCGCCATCGCCTGGGTGATCACCGGCGAAACCACAGGCTCCACCGCCACCGACAGAATCGGTTTGCCGCAGGTGTTCTTGATGTATCGCGAAACCCCGGTAATGGTCCCGCCGGTGCCGACGCCCGCCACCAGCACATCCACAGCGCCGTCGGTGTCGTTCCAGATTTCCGGGCCGGTGGTTTTTTCATGAATGGCCGGGTTGGCCGGGTTATCGAACTGCTGCGGCATGAAGTATTTGGCAGGGTCGCTGGCGAGGATTTCGGCCGCTTTTTCGATGGCACCCTTCATGCCCTTGGCCGGATCGGTGAGCACCAGCTCCGCGCCCAAGGCCTTGAGTACCTTGCGCCGCTCGATGCTCATGGAGGCCGGCATGGTCAACATCAGCTTATAGCCGCGGGCGGCGGCCACGAACGCCAGACCGATCCCGGTGTTGCCGGAAGTCGGCTCGACGATGGTCATGCCGGACTTGAGCTTGCCCGAGCTTTCGGCGTCCCAGATCATGCTGGCGCCGATCCGGCACTTGACCGAGTAACCTGGGTTGCGCCCTTCGATCTTGGCCAGGATGGTCACGCCACGCGGGGCAATGCGATTGATCTGCACCAGTGGCGTATTGCCGATGGAATGGGCGTTGTCAGCGAATATGCGGCTCATGACTGGGTCCTTAATGCAGCGGGGATTTAGCGCTTAAAGGTATGCCTGTTGCCCATGGGCGTCCAGTTGCACCGAACGTTCCAGTTGTTACAACAGTCAATGTTTTAACAACGCGGGAGACTGACTGAAATGAAGCGTCGATACAGCTGGCCACTGTGGACTTTCGCCGCCATCGTTGCGGTGCTGGTGGCCCTGCATTTCACCTTGCCGTTCCTGGTGCGCGACTACCTGAACGACAAACTGGCCGACATGGGTGACTACCGCGGCCAAGTGACCGATGTGGACCTGGCGCTCTGGCGCGGGGCCTACCGGATCAACGGCCTGGAGATCGTCAAGGTCGACGGCAAGGTTCCTGTGCCATTTGTCGAGGCGCCACTGATCGACCTGTCGGTCAGCTGGCATTCGCTGTGGTACGACCATGCGGTGGTGGCCGAGGCGGAGTTCGTCCGTCCCGAAGTGAATTTCGTCGACGGCGGAGCCGACCGGCAGAACTCCCAGACCGGTCGGGGCACCAACTGGCGCGAGCAACTGAGCAAGCTGCTGCCCATTACCTTCAACGAAGTGCGAATCCGGGACGGCAAGGTGACATTTCGCAACTTCAACTCCAAGCCGCCCGTTAACCTGCGGGCTACCGACGTCAATGCCAGCTTCTATAACCTGACCAACGTGGTCGACACCGAAGGCAAGCGCGACGCCCGTTTCGAGGGCAAGGCCCTGGTGGCCGAACATGCGCCGCTGGAGGTGCAGGCGACCTTCGACCCGTTGAGCGACTTCGAGGATTTCGACTTCCGCTTGCGCGCCAGGGACATCGAACTCAAGCGCCTCAACGATTTCGCCGCGGCCTATGGCAAATTCGATTTCAATGCCGGCCATGGCGATCTGGTGGTGGAGGCAGAAGCCGAGAACGCCCAGCTCAGCGGCTACATCAAACCGCTGTTGCGCGACGTTGACGTGTTCGACTGGCAGCAGGATGTGGAAAACGAAAAAAAGAACATCTTCCGTTCGGTCTGGGAGGCCTTGGTGGGCGCGGGCGAAACGGCCCTGAAGAACCAGCGCAAGAACCAGTTTGCCACCCGGGTGGAGCTCAGCGGCAATGTCCATCAGCAGGACATCAGCGCCTTCGAAGCCTTCCTGCAGATCCTGCGCAACGGTTTCGTCCAGGCCTTCAATGCCCGGTATGAGCAGCCGCCGCCGTCGGCCGACTGAGTCAACATGTGACGCTCCATTCAGAGACTGAATACAGCGTCTGCGTTCACAGTCGGCGGGGCACCGCGTTATAGTCGGGCACGACATTTATTTCGCGCGCCCCGCCTCGTCAGGCCGGCGTCACGTTCGAGGAAATTACAGATGAAGTTCGAAGGCACCAGCGCCTACGTGGCCACCGATGACCTGAAGCTGGCCGTCAACGCCGCCATCACTCTGGAACGTCCCTTGCTGGTCAAGGGCGAACCGGGCACCGGCAAGACCATGCTGGCCGAACAACTGGCTGAATCCTTCGGCGCGCGCCTGATCACCTGGCACATCAAGTCCACCACCAAGGCCCATCAAGGCCTCTACGAGTACGATGCGGTCAGCCGCCTGCGGGACTCGCAGTTGGGCGTGGACAAGGTGCACGACGTGCGCAACTACCTGAAGAAGGGCAAGCTCTGGGAAGCGTTCGAGTCCGAAGAGCGGGTGATTCTGCTGATCGACGAGATCGACAAGGCCGACATTGAATTCCCCAACGACCTGCTGCAAGAACTCGACAAGATGGAGTTCTACGTCTACGAGACCGATGAAACCATCAAGGCCAAACAGCGGCCGATCATCATCATTACCTCCAACAACGAAAAGGAACTGCCGGACGCCTTCCTGCGCCGCTGCTTCTTCCACTACATCGCCTTCCCCGACCGCGTCACCCTGCAGAAAATCGTCGACGTGCATTACCCGGATATCAAGAAAGACCTGGTCAGCGAAGCGCTCGACGTGTTCTTCGACGTGCGCAAGGTGCCGGGCCTGAAGAAAAAACCTTCCACCTCCGAACTGGTGGACTGGCTCAAGCTGCTGATGGCCGACAACATCGGCGAAGCGGTGCTGCGCGAGCGCGACCCAACCAAGGCCATTCCGCCTCTGGCCGGTGCCCTGGTCAAGAATGAACAGGACGTGCAACTGCTCGAGCGCCTGGCGTTCATGAGCCGCCGTGGCACCCGCTGAACCCTCTTCGTTTTAACAAGAGCGAGGGCGATTGCCATGCTGCTTAACCTGTTCAATGAAATGCGCGCCGCCAAGGTGCCGGTGTCGGTGCGTGAACTGCTGGACCTGATCAACGCCCTGAAACAGCGGGTGATCTTCGCCGACATGGACGAGTTCTATTACCTATCCCGGGCGATCCTGGTGAAGGATGAACGGCATTTCGATAAATTCGACCGGGCGTTCGCCGCCTACTTCAATGGCCTGGAGAAACTCGATGATCATCTCCAGGCGCTGATTCCCGAAGACTGGCTGCGCAAGGAGTTCGAGCGCTCGCTGACCGACGAAGAGCGGGCGCAGATCCAGTCCCTGGGCGGCCTGGACAAGCTGATCGAGGAGTTCAAGAAACGCCTGGAAGAACAGAAGGAACGCCATGCCGGCGGCAACAAATGGATCGGCACCGGCGGCACCAGCCCGTTCGGCTCCGGCGGTTTCAACCCCGAAGGTATCCGCGTCGGTGACGCCGGCAAGCGCCAGGGCAAAGCCGTAAAGGTCTGGGACCAGCGCGAGTACAAGAATCTGGACGACCAGGTGGAACTGGGCACCCGTAATATCAAGGTCGCCCTGCGCCGCCTGCGCAAGTTTGCCCGCCAGGGGGCCGCCGAAGAACTGGACATCGATGGCACTATCGACCACACCGCCCGGGACGCCGGCCTTCTGAATATCCAGATGCGCCCGGAGCGACGCAACACCGTCAAGTTGCTGTTGTTGTTCGACATCGGCGGCTCGATGGATGCCCACGTAAAAATCTGCGAAGAACTGTTCTCGGCCTGCAAGACCGAGTTCAAGCACCTGGAGTATTTCTACTTCCACAACTTCGTCTATGAATCAGTGTGGAAAAACAACCTGCGCCGCACTTCCGAACGCACCTCGACCCAAGACTTGCTGCACAAGTATGGCGCCGATTACAAAGTGATCTTCATCGGCGACGCCGCCATGGCCCCGTATGAAATCACCCAGGCCGGCGGCAGCGTCGAGCACTGGAACGAAGAACCGGGGTATGTCTGGATGCAGCGCTTTATGGAGAAGTACAAGAAGCTCATCTGGATCAATCCATACCCGAAGGACACCTGGGGCTACACTGCCTCGACCAACATCGTGCGCGAACTGGTGGAGGACCGCATGTTCCCGCTGACCTTGCGAGGGCTGGAAGAAGGGATGCGGTTTCTTTCCAAGTAAGATTTTTTCCGCCCTTTAGGGCCTCATCGCGAGCAGGCTCGCTCCCACAGGGTCTCGAGTCCAATGTGGGAGCGAGCCTGCTCGCGATGCTTTCAGCCTCCGAGCGATGTTACAGCCCGCGCAAATCGCGCTCTTCAATCGGCCGGCTCTGGCGCAGACGCCTGCCGCCCAGTACCACCCAGTCGATCAGGCGGAACAAGCACTCCAGGCCAAACGACAGCAACATGGCGCCACTGAGGCCCCAGATCATAGCCTCGGGGGTCAGGAGGATCTGGTAGCTGTAGCCGTTCCAGGTTTCCTTGCGAATTTCCGGGTCAGCGGCCAGGGCCACTTGCAGCAAACGGATGTACCACGGCCCCTGCATCGCCTGAAATTGCTTGTCCAACGCCTGCTGACGGACGAGCAAGGTGTTCAGGCTGTCGGCATCACTGCGAAAGATCGGGTCTTCGCTGGCACGGTAGTGAGCCACCAGCGCTTGCATGTCGCCCTTGAAAAACTGGTTGGCGGTGCCCTGGAAGCCTCGCAACCCGGTCTGCGCTTCGATCAGGTGCGCCTCGACCCGCTTGGCGTAATCGCTGATGAAACCAGGCACCTGCACCCCCACCAACAGGCCTACCGCGAACAACACCAGCCGTAGATAACTGAGCAACATAATCGTGACGTCCTTAATCGGTCTGGCCATGGCTGACGCATTCGCCGCGCCGCCACAGGCTCCATTGGCCCGGTTCGTAGCGGGTCCAGGTTTCGTTTTCAGTCAAGGGTTCGGTGGCAATTACCGTGACCACGTCATTGGGCGTGGTTTCGGCGTGGAAATCCACGATCACGTCCACATCCTTGAGCCGCGCCGGGCCGAACGGCGCGCGACGGGTGATATGGACCAGTTTGGTCGAGCAAAAGCAGAACAGCCAGTCACCATCGCTGAGCATGCAATTGAACACGCCCTTGCTGCGGTATTCGGTGCAGGCCTGGATCAACGACGGCAACAGTTGCTCCACCTCCACCGGTTCCGGGAACGCCTGGCGCACGCGATTGAGCAAATCGCAGAACGCCGCCTCGCTGTCGGTATCGCCCACCGGACGATAGAAGCTTGCGCCCGGCTGGAAATCGGCGAGCTGGCCATTGTGAGCGAAGCACCAGTTGCGGCCCCACAACTCACGTACGAACGGGTGGGTGTTGGACAGGCAGACCTTGCCGACATTGGCCTGGCGAATGTGCCCGATCACCACTTCGCTCTTGATGGGATAGCGCTGCACCAGGTTCGCCACTTCCGACTCGCTGCTGGCGGCCGGGTCCTGGAACAGGCGCAGGCCACGACCTTCATAGAAGGCAATGCCCCAGCCGTCCCGGTGCGGTCCGGTCTTGCCGCCACGCTGCATCAGCCCGGTGAAGCTGAACACGATATCGGTCGGCACGTTGGCGCTCATGCCCAGTAACTCACACATGCTCGGACCCTCGCTTCAATGGGACAAGCCTGGCTACAGCCGCGGTTCGATGCGCGAACGCTGAGGGTTGCTCGGTACTGGCGGGCGACCGTAACGGTCATCACCCGCCACGCCGAACGGCTGCTCATCCTGTAGTTCATCGGCCGCGGCGGCGGCTTTGGCGGCAGCGGCTTTTTCCTTGCGAGCGCTGGCTGCACGCTCGATGGGGAAGCGGATCAGCACGAAGATCAAATAAAGACCAAAGACGATCATGCCGTACATGAACAGATCGGATACCGCACGCCAGGCGTTGTTGCCGACCTTGAACAGCACGTCCAGGGCAACGATGGCCAGGGCCGGAGCAACCTGTTCCTTCACGGGGTCGACGATAGTGGGGCTGAACAGCAACACCGCCATCAACAGACGCAGCGGCTCGCGCAACCAGCGCCAGATCCAGCGGGTCATGCGCATCCATACCAGCAGGCAGCCCAGGGCGGCGAAGGCATAGAGGCCCCAGGCGATCAGATAGTCGTTCTCGGTCATGGTGTCCATGGCAAGGCAGGCAAATAGGCGCTTATAGTAACGGCTTTTCGCTCGTCAGGCTGCCCCGGCGTCTGTCGAGTGGTCTGTGCCGCAGTATCTGTCGGTTAATTTCTGCCGCCGCAGGTGGCTGACCGAACTAACCACACCGGCCATCAGTCCCTATTTCGTACAACGTTCGAGAGCCTTTCATGCCCCTATCTGCCCACGTTTGCAACGCCCCGATTGCCCGCAGGGACCCCGGTGTTGATCCCTACGCCTGGCTGCAGGAGCGCGACACCGACGCCGTGCTCGACTACCTCAAGGCTGAAAACAGCTATCAGGACGCGCAACTGGCTGACCAGGCCGAACTGCGCGAAACCCTGTTCCAGGAAATCAAGGGCCGGATCCTGGAGACGGATCTGTCCCTGCCTTCGCCTTGGGGTCCGTACCTGTATTACACCCGCACCACGGCCGGGGACGAATACCCACGTCACTACCGCTGCCCGCGTCCGGTGGACGACAGCCTGACGGTGGATGAAAGCCGCGAGCAATTGTTGCTGGACCCTAACGTGCTGGCTGGCGGCGGTTTCTTTTCCCTGGGTGCCTTCAGCATCAGCCCCGACCACCAGCGTCTGGCTTACAGCCTGGACACCACTGGCGACGAGATTTACACCCTGTTCGTCAAAGAGCTGGCCAATGATAAAGTCAGTGAACTGTCCTTTGAGGATTGCGACGGCAGCATGACCTGGGCCAATGACAGCCTGACGCTGTTCTTTGGTGAGCTGGATGACACCCATCGCCCGCACAAACTTTGGCGCTATCGCCTGGACGGAACGGCGGCCGAAGAAGTGTTTCATGAGCCGGACGGACGTTTTTTCCTGCATTGCTACCGTTCGAGCTCGGAAAAACAGTTGATCCTGTCCCTGGGCAGCAAAACCACCAGTGAAGTCTGGGTCCTGGACGCCACCCAGCCAGACCAGCCTTTCACCTGCCTGGCGCCACGGGTGGAAGACCATGAATACGACGTCGACCATGGTTTGCTCGACGGTCAGTGGAGCTGGTTGATCCGCAGCAACCGCGACGGGATCAACTTCGCGCTGTACCAGGCTGCCGACACGGGCCTGGCGCCGACCGAGGCCGACTGGCAGAACCTGATTCCCCACAGCGACACGGTGATGATCGACGGCCTGAGCCTGAACGCCGGCGCCATGACCCTGAGCCTGCGTGAAGGCGGCCTGCCCATCATCGAAGTTCACCCACAGGGTTTGCCAGCGTATCGGGTGCAACTGCCGGACGCGGCCTACAGCCTGCATGTGCAGAACAGCCTGGAGTTCGTCAGCCCCCGCATTCGCTTGCGCTACGAGGCGCTGAACCGTCCGGCACAGATTCGCCAGCTGGACCTGGCCAGCGGCGAACAGGTCGTACTCAAGCAAACCCCGGTCCTGGGTCCATTCGATGCCGATGACTACGTGAGCCAGCGGCTGTGGGCGACCGCACCGGACGGCACGCAGGTGCCCATCAGCCTGGTGGTCAAGCGCCAGGCCCTCGGCCAGCCGGTGCCGCTGTACCTGTATGGCTACGGCGCCTATGGCGAGAGCCTCGATCCGTGGTTTTCCCATGGGCGGCTGAGCCTGCTCGATCGCGGCGTGGCGTTTGCCATTGCCCATGTGCGTGGTGGCGGTGAGCTAGGGGAAGCCTGGTATCGCGCCGGCAAGCAGGAGCACAAACACAACACCTTCAGCGACTTCATCGCCTGCGCCGAGCATTTGATCGCCAATGGCGTCACCCGCGCCGATCAACTGGCGATCAGCGGCGGCAGTGCCGGTGGTTTGTTGATCGGTGCGGTGCTCAATCAACGCCCGGATCTGTTCAAGGTCGCGATTGCCGAAGTGCCGTTCGTCGATGTGCTTAACACCATGCTCGACCCGGACTTGCCGCTGACCGTCACCGAATACGACGAGTGGGGTAATCCCGAGGAGCCCGCCGTCTATGATCGGATCAGAGCCTATGCCCCGTACGAAAACGTCAGCGCCCAGGCGTATCCGGCGCTGCTGGTGATCGCCGGTTACAACGACAGCCGCGTGCAGTATTGGGAAGCAGCCAAATGGGTGGCGAAATTGCGCGCCACCAAGACCGATGACAACCCCTTGCTGCTCAAGACCGAACTGGGCGCCGGCCACGGCGGAATGAGCGGGCGCTACCAGGGGTTACGTGACGTAGCCCTCGAATATGCATTTGTTTTGAAGGTTTTGGGGTTGGTCTGAGGAACTCCGTGGGATGGCCGGGTCTTAGCTGCATGCGCAGGGCTCTGATACCACCATCCTTTGTGGGAGCGAGCCTTGCTCCCACAAAGGAATCGCCTTACATCCAAGCCCTTGCAACCGCCCCAGACACAAGAAAAAGACCGTGACAACATGTCAGAACCGACCTTACTGAACAACGAAATCCGCGACTGGCTGATGGACTGCGGCCTGTTCGACCAGTTGCAGCCTGTCGACTTCGCCGCGGCGTCGGGCTACTTCAGCATCAGCGCCATTGCCCAAGGGGAAGCGATTTTCCGCGAGGGCGATGCCGGCAGCTTCATGTGCATCATCCACTCAGGGCAAGTGGCCGTGCAGAAAACCGGCCCCGACGGTCAACCCGTCACCATCGCCACGCTGCGCAGCGGCCGGGCATTCGGGGAAATGGCGGTGCTGGACGGAGAACGGCGCTCGGCCAGTTGCATCGCCGCCAGTGATTGCCAATTGCTGAACCTGGGCAAGGATTCCCTGGAAAAAATGCTCAACGATGCACCGAAGATCGCCGCCAAGATCATCCGCGCCCTCGCCGTTTCCCTGTCCAAGCGCCTGCGCATGGCCGATGGGCAGTTGTTGTCGCAGCAGGTCTGACTCGCTCTATCAGTTGAAATGCAGAACCTGTGGGAGCGAGCTTGCTCGCGATAGCGTCGGATCAGCCAACATCAATGTTGACTGGTTTATCGCTATCGCGAGCAGGCTCGCTCCCACAAGTTTTTTGCCATTCAGTGATCTCATTAACAAGCATTGGGCCTACCCCCCCGGCGACTTGGCCTTCGGTGGTTTCGGCTCCATGCCCGGTATCGGCTGGTCCTTGGGTGGCTTGGGCATTTCGATTGGCGGCAGCAACGGCGGTCCGCTTCCGGGGCTGGGCGTGGGTACGCCGCTGGGCGTGACCGGCGGGTATGGCATCGGTGTAGGGGTGCCGGGCGAACCGGGAATGCTCGGTGGGCTCACCGGAATCGTGGGCTGCTGGGCCTGCACCCAACTTATCGAGAGCGCTGCCAGGGCAATGGCCGTTAGAATGGTGCGCTTCATCAATGGCTCCGTGGCGATTGTCTGTCTTCAGGCTAGTCCTTACCGCGCCGCTTTGCCCTTCCTTTGCATGAGACATCCATGAAACGTTTCGTTCTACTGGACACCACCCCCATCCCTGACAACGGCGGTGCCCTTTGCCTGTTCGAGTACGGCGACGACTTCGTCATCAAGATCCAGGGCGGTGACGGTGGGCAGTTGATGAATACGCGCATGCATGGCTCCGAAGACGCCCTGGCAGAGATCCCTTGCCGCAAGGTGGCCGGCCGTCCCGGCTCGCGCGTACTGATCGGTGGCCTCGGCATGGGTTTCACGCTGGCCTCGGCGCTCAAGCACCTGGGCAAAAATGCCGAAGTGGTGGTGGCCGAACTGGTGCCCGGCGTGGTGGAGTGGAACCGTGGCCCTTTGGGCGAAAAGGCCGGTCGCCCACTGTCGGACCCGCGTACCGTGATCCGCATGGAAGATGTGGCCAAGGTGCTGCAAGCCGAACCCCAGGGCTTCGACGCCATCATGCTGGACGTCGACAACGGCCCCGAAGGCCTGACGCAGAAAGCCAACAGCTGGCTGTATTCAGCCGGCGGCCTGGCCGCCTGCGCCAAGGCCCTGCGGTCCAAGGGTGTGCTGGCAGTATGGTCGGCCAGCGCCGACCGGCAGTTTTCCGACAAACTGAAAAAGGCCGGCTTCAAGGCCGAAGAGGTGCAAGTCTTCGCCCACGGCAACAAAGGCACCCGCCACACCATCTGGATTGCCGAGAAGCTCAAGGGCTGAGCTAAACTCTGTTCAACCGTCATCAGTCTTTTTTTCAAAGGTGAACCCATGAGTTCGTCAACGCCACCGTCCAACACCGCCAAGCTGGATCGCATCCTCGCCGATGCCCAGCGTGACCGGGAAATGGGTTACCGCGACAAAGCCCTGAAAATGTACCCCCACGTCTGTGGCCGCTGCGCCCGTGAGTTTTCCGGCAAGCGCCTGAGTGAACTGACTGTTCACCACCGCGACCACAACCATGACAACAACCCGCAGGACGGTTCCAACTGGGAACTGCTGTGTCTGTACTGCCACGACAACGAACACTCGCGTTACACCGACCAGCAATATTTCGGCGACGGCTCCCTGAGCACCCCGAAAATCGCCAAGGCGACCCACAACCCGTTCGCCGCACTGGCCGGGTTGATGAAAAAGGACGAGTAGCCAGCCATTTGTGGCGAGAGGATTTATGTGGGAGCGAGCCTGCTCGCGATGGCGATCAAACGATCACCATCAATCTACAAGCTGCCCCCCCTCTTCCAATCCCCGTATAATCGCGCCTTTTCCCCAAAGGCACCCCGCCCGTGGCCAACAAACGCTACAGCTGCATCGGTCTGTTCAACCCCAAGTCTCCGGAAAACGTCGGTTCGGTCATGCGCGCCGCCGGCTGCTACGGCGTGGCATCGGTGTTCTACACCGGCAAACGCTATGAGCGCGCCGCAGACTTCGTCACTGACACCAAGAAAGTCCACTACGACATCCCGTTGATCGGCATCGACGACCTGAAAAAAATCCTGCCCCTGGGCTGTGTGCCAGTGGCCGTGGAACTGGTCGACGGTGCTCGTCCCTTGCCCGAATACACTCACCCGGACCGGGCGCTGTATATCTTCGGCCCGGAAGATGGCTCGCTGGATAAAGACATCCGTGACTGGTGCGAAGACGTGGTGTACATCCCCACCACCGGTTGCATGAACCTGGCGGCCACGGTCAACGTCGTGTTGTACGACCGCATGGCCAAAGGCAATAACACCCGTTCGGGGCCGCAATTCCGCTGATCGGTGCGCAATTGGATTGAACAAGGGAATCGCTCGGGCAGTCAGTTTTATACCAACCCCACACTGGAGACAGATCATGAGCGATAACAACCCGTTCGAGCCGATTGAGACCACCCCTTTCCAATCTCATCCGCCGCAAAACGTGCATGGCTGGGAACGCATTGGCTCATTGGCCGGCGGAGTCCTGATGATGGGCAAGGGCTTGCGCCGTGGCGGCGTGATCGGTTTGGCCCAACTGGCGATCGGCGGCATGGCCCTGGCACGCGGCATCACCGGGCACTGCTCGGCCAAGACGTTGCTGGAAAAGAATCGTCAGAACCTGCACCACGCCCGTGCCCGCATCGAGCAGGCCGGTGATGAGCTGAGCCGCATGAAGGCCAGCGCCGAGGCCGCGACCAGCACGGCTACAGTGACGGGGAATGATTCGTTGAGTTCGCCGAAGGTTGGGCTTTGATTTTACTGGCTGATGGCCCCATCGCGGGCAAGCCTTGCTCCCACATTTTGAGTGCAACGCTGGTCAATGTGGGAGCGAGCCTGCTCGCGATAGCGGTATTACTGAAGTAACCGGGTATCCAGCACAGTAGAACTCTCCCCCAGAACGCTCTCGCTGAGCTGGACAAACTCCTGGGTATCAACCGTCTCCAGACGCATGGCGGCGTGCAGCACGTCATCGAGCGAGCGCTTGTTGCGGGTTTTCAAACGAATCTCGCGGTCCAGCTCCTGCAACAGCAACACCGCCTTGGCCACCGTCGCCGGGCGGACCTGCTCGCCACGCAAGGTGCTGACGCCTTTGCTGTCCCGAGCCAACCGGTCGTTCAGGCTCTGGTAGCGCTCATCACTCATGCCGCCCGCCCGACGCAGCAATTCGATGGCGTAATACTCGGCCAGCCCTTCGCTGATCCAGTCACTGCGCTCACGATCGTTGACCCGCGCCAGCATCTGCACCAACTCGCGCAACAACGGGCTATTGCCGCGTTCGCTGACCAGCGGCGGACGACTGTGCAGATAAATCGATTCATGCCCGGCCTGGGCGCCACGCCACATCGGATCTGACGCGCCGATGATCAGCAGCTTGCCGGGATGACGCGGCACCAGCGCCTGCACCTGCGGCCAGACGAACGTCAGCAGCGTCAGCACATCCATCCGGCGCATACCCTGGCCTTGGGGCGAAGCCACCGTCACCTCGGTCTCTCCCAGGCGTGTGCGACGGCTGCCGAGTTTGCCGGCGAGCATCCAGCCGGTGGGACGATCGAACAGCCGCGCGGGGTTGTCGATGCGAAAGCGTTGCTTGCCGATGCGCGGCCAGGCCGTTTCGATGCTTTTCCAGCCGTCGGGCAGTTCAAATTGCAAACGTGACACCAGCTCAGTGCCATCCTGCTGATCCAACTTGGCCGGCGGCACAAGATCGTCGCCACGCAGAAGCCCCCATCCCGGGGTCATACGGGTTTCAAACGTACCGTTCTTGCGAGTATTACTGATGCGCACGCGATAGCTCAGGCTCGCCTTGTCGGCACTGGGACGCCAAACGCCGCGTGTGTCCTTGCCCGGGATGAGCTGCCATTGACCGTCGGCCTTGAAGTGGCTGTAGCGGCTGCCATCGCCGAGGTCGAAGTCCAGGCTGCGCACTGCCGAACCCCGCGCCAGGGTCAGGCGCACTTCGGCCTGATCGCTTTGCGGCAACAGATGCACGTGATAATCCAGATCGACTTTCTGCGCCGCCCACAGCGGCCCGCACACCGCCCACAGCCCGGCTGCGAGCATCCTTTTCAATCCTGCTGCCATGGGTTCTCCCTGATGGTGCGATGCCCGGCATTCAGCCGGCGCGAAAAATCAGATGATCTTCCCAATCGTCCTCGGGCACGCTGCCTTCGGCCAGCATGCGCCCGGATTGGGAAATGCGTTCGTGGTGCACGGCATCGCGATCGCCACAGACCAGGTGGTGCCATAACGGCAGATCCTTGCCCTCACTGACCAGGCGATAACCGCAGGTCGGTGGCAACCATTTGAACTCATCGGCCTTGCCCGGTGTGAGCTGGATGCAATCGGGAACAAAGTCGCGGCGCCGGGAATAGTCGGTGCACTGGCAGGTTTTCAAGTCCAGCAATTTGCAAGCGATGCGCGTGTAGTAGACGCTGTTGTCGTCTTCGTCTTCGAGTTTTTGCAGGCAGCACAGGCCACAGCCGTCACACAGCGATTCCCATTCCTGCGCATCAAGCTGATCGAGGGTTTTACGTATCCAGAACGGTTCGACTTTGGCGGCCATGGCTCAAGCAATCAGCATCAGATGGTGAAAAGGCCGTCAGTCTAGTGCCGGGGCCTCTTCAGGCCAAGCATGGGCGACTGTCGGTAGGGCGTTGTGTTGGCGAAGTCCGTAAATGGATTGGCCGAGAACACCGATGGGGTGACCGCTGAAGATCACTGTGGGAGCGAGCCTGCTCGCGATAGCGCCGGATCAGCCAGCATTGATGCCGACTGGCAAACCGCTATCGCGAGCAGGCTCGCTCCCACAAGTTGATTGGCTCGGTCTAATATCCCCGATCGAAATCCACTTCCCCGCGCAAGGTTTCGCCGGCCTGGTAGGCCCGCAGGTTTTCCAGGAACAACTGCACCATCATCGCCGGCGACGTCGGTGCCGAGCTATGGCCGGTCAGCAGCAGGCCCCAGGCCGTCCAGAAAGGATGCCGCTGTGGCAACGGCTCCTGGCGGCAAACGTCAATGACCGCGCCGGCCAGATGCCCTTCCTTCAAGGCTTGCACCAGATCGGCATCGACCACGGCCACGCCGCGTCCGACATTGATGAACAGCCCGGTGGGTTTGAATTGCCTGAACAGCGTCGCGTCGTATATATCGTGGGTGTCCGGCGTGTTGGGCAGCAGGTTGATCACATAATCCACCTCCCCCACCATGCGCGGCAGATCCTTCAGCGCCCCGACCTCAATGAACGGCGCCAGCTCCCGGGCTTCGCTGGCAATGCCATACAGCTGCACACCAAACGGCAGCAGGAACTGCGCTACCCGCTGGCCGATATCGCCGGTCCCAACGATCAGTGCCTTGCGCCCGGCCAGACTCTGGCCCTGACGGTTGTCCCACTTGCGCTCGACCTGGCTGACCAGCCGCGCCAGCACCTCGCGCTCATGACCGAGCATATAGGTAAGGACGTACTCGGCCATCACCTGGCCGAAAATGCCCACCGCACGGGTCAGGCGATAATCACGCGTCAAGCCCTCGGCCAGCAGCGGCGTGATGCCCGCCCAGGTCGATTGCAGCCACTGGGGCTGATGGCCTTGACGCAACAGGGTGGCCAGCAGATCGGGCTGGCCCAGCCAGACCGGGCAGTCGGCGGCCAGTCGCGACAGTTCGGCGGAGTCGCCACTGGTCAGGACTTGGATATCGGGTGCAGCCTGTCGCAGAAGCTGGGCGTACACCGCGTGATCGTGTTCGGCAATCAGAACGCGCATGGATCAAACCTTTCAAAAACTATGCAGACGACCGCCGACAGAGTGTCGCTCCATCCTTGCGGCCATCGCCAATAAACCATTCCAGTGTTTCAAGAGGCCCGGGAAAGGTGCCTCGGGGTACCGTCAGACCGGGTCGTTGCGTCGCAGCAACTCTTCCGGCAGATGCTCGATGTATTCGTCTTCAGCCGGTGGCATCTGCAAGTGATAACCCTGGGTATCGAGGTTTTCCAGCACCAGGTTGATGTCCTCCCGGGACAGCTTGCGCTCGGGGCTCAGCACCAGGTCAAAGGCATGGATCGCCTTGCCAAAGGCAGCCATCAGGGGCTCGGGCACACGCTCCAGGGCATCGCTTTTGAGCACATACAGGTACATCTCGTTTTTCTTCGAGCTTCGGTAGATCGAGCAGATACGTTTCAAGGCTGTTCTCCGGCGGTGGCCAGGCTGTCGAGCAGCGCCTGGCCCATCAATTCGCGGCGCCAGCCACGCAGCGAATCGGGCAATTGGTAAGGGCCCTCGGGAAAGCCGCTCTTGATCAGCGCCTCGAGGGTTTTCTTGCGCAGCATCAGTTCAGGGGCGATTCCCAGGCGCTCGGCCTCAACCTGCCCCAGTGCCCGCAGACGCTTGACCAGCGCCGAAGCCTCAATGGGCAAGGGCTCGGCCACGGCTGGCGGCCATTGTTCGGGCGGCACGCTGGCGGCGCGTTTGATCAGCTCCAGCAGGAACTCGCCGTCCTGGCGCACGGTACGCGGGTGCATGTCTTCGATTTTCGCCAGCGCACCGAGGTTATCCGGCTGAGTGCGGGCCAGGGGCCACAGCGAATGCTCGCGAATGACCCGGTTACGCGGCAGGTCACGAGCCCGCGCTTCCCGCTCGCGCCAGGCGCATAGCTCGCGCAGCACGGCCAGTTGGGCACGGGAAAGTTTCCAGGCCAGCTTGGCCTCGCGATAAACCTCATAGGGGTCGACTTCGCGACGCAGGTTGGCCACCAGCTCGGCGCCATCCTCCAGGACCCAGGCGTATTTTTCGTCAGAAAGCTTCGGGCGTAGCTGTACGAAAACTTCCGCCAGATGCACTGCATCTTCAGCGGCGTAGCTGATCTGCGTTTCCGACAGGGGTCTTTGCAACCAATCAGAGCGGGTTTCGCCCTTGGGCAAGTCGATGCCCAACACGTCCTGTACCAGCCGGGAATAACCCATGGAAAAACCCAGGTTCAGGTAGGCGGCGGCCAATTGAGTGTCGAACAGCGGCGCAGGCAGGCTGCCGGTCAAGCGCAGCAGCACTTCAAGGTCTTCGCTGCAGGCGTGCAGCACCTTGAGCACTGCCGGGTTCTCCAGCAACGCGGCCAGGGGCTTCCAGTTGTCGATGGTCAAGGGGTCGATCAGATAGGCACGCTCGCCGTCGCCGATCTGCAACAAACCGGCAATGGGATAAAACGTGTCGACCCGCATGAATTCAGTGTCGAGGGCGACGAATGGCAACTGCTGCCATTGGGCGCAAAACTGACCGAGGCTATCGTTGTCGCGAATCCAGTGAATATCGATGGCCACACGGCTCTCCCTTGAAGAATGGCGCGCAGTATATATCGCCGTCAGCGATTGCGAGCATCCATAGAGCGGGAGCCTGAGAGAAATCGCCTGCGCGAAGGCAAGAATAGTCCTACATCGGGAATTAACCGGCCTTGCACAACGCATAAACCCGCGTCAGCGCAAACCCGGGCAGAAAATCCTGGTACCACAGCAGGGTGAAACCGGCCTGGCGGAACTCGGCTTCAACTTCAGCCTTGTCCGCCAGGCCGCGGTGCGGCGCAGGTCCGATGTTGAGGCGACCTTCAATTTGCACCGACACAATCACCGTGTCACGGCTGACCCGATGAAATTCGCGCAACAGCGCCAGCCGATGCTCACTGGCCTTGACGTGCCGAAACAGTTGCAGACACAAAATACAGTCCACAGCGTTAGCCGACAGGCCGAGGGTGAATGCCGAACTGGGAAAGGTCGTGACCCGCTCCAGCAACGCGCCGCCATGGTGGGTGCGGGCGTGATCGAGCATGTCTGGCGAGGGGTCCGCCGCCAGGATCACCCGGTTGGCATGTTCGGCCAGCACCGGCCAGAACCGGCCCGCGCCACAGGTCACATCCAGCACCAGCCCCGGTTCACCGGCGGCTTTCAAGGCATTGCGGACCAATTGCTCGTCACGCCAGAACGCCAGGCGCAGTCGCCTGGGCGCCGCTTGACGGCAAATGCGCGCGTGTTCCCGGTCATGATGCCTGGCGAACTCGATCTCTACGGGGGATGGGGGTTGCCCAGACATACCAACCGCTCTTGGGAAAGATGAATAGGAACAGGCTAACCACCCGTACGTGAAAAAAAAGTCGAGGCGCTCACTGCCGGGCCAATACCCCGTCAATGACCGCGCCACGGCAACCGGCAAACAGGTCCAGGTCCCGGTTGTAGACCTTGCTGTTGACTTCCAGCAGCCCGAGCATCGAATGAAACAGATTGTCCTGGCTCAAGGGCTTGTCCCGGCTCAGTTGCAGGCAATGGGTGTCGACGGAGAAGGACTTCTGATAGCTGTCGGAAAACCAGGCCAGCATCGCCACGTGTTTCTGTTGTTCCGGGGCGAGCATGTAGGGCGTGCCATGGAGAAACAGGTTGTACTCGCCCAGGGACTCGCCGTGGTCGGACAGGTACAGCATCGCTGTGTCGACCTTGTCCTGATTGGCCCGCAGCAGGTCGATCAGGGTCGATAACACATGGTCGGTGTACACCAGCGTGTTGTCGTAGCCGTTGACGATGCTCTGGCGGCTGCAATTGTTCAGCGCATTGCTTTGGCACACTGGGGTGAAATGTTCGTATTGCTTGGGATAGCGCTTGAAATACTCCGGCCCGTGACTGCCCATTTGGTGGAGCACCAGCACGGTGTCCTTGTCGAGGGTGTCGATGAAATGCTGCAGGCCCTGGAGCAGAATTTCGTCGCGACACTCACTGTTGGCGCACAGGGCCGGGTCTTTGAGATTGCTGACATCCTGCACAGTGACCCGGTCGCAAGTGCCTTTACAGCCCGACTGATTGTCACGCCAGATCACCTCCAGCCCGGCGCGCTTGAGCACATCGAGCAGGCCTTCTTCGTTCCTGGCCTTGCTGGCGTCGTAGTTCTTGCGGCCCATGTTGGAAAACATACACGGCACCGATACCGCGGTTTCCGTACCGCAGGAGTGCACATCAGTGAAGGCGATCAGGCCGGCTTCTTGATTGAGTTGCGGCGTGGTATCGCGGTTATAGCCCAGAATGCCGAAGTTCTCGGCACGGGCGCTCTCCCCCACCACCAGTACGGTCAGGGACTTGCGGGCATGTGTTTGCCAGACCGGATTACGACTCGCATCCTCACCCAAGGTGATGAAGGGCTGTTTGGCCGACGCGACCTGTTCACGCAAGTACCCGATCGACGCACCGATGTAGTTGCTCGGTACCACCATCAAATGCAATTCATGATGATTGCGAAACAATGAAGACAACCCTTGGTAATTGGCCAGGGCGACCATGCCGATCACCGCCGCCGACACCCCACTCACCACTAACTTGCTTAACAGTTCTTTGGGCCAGCGGCGATAGCTGATCGGCGTTTTAAATAACAACCAGGACGGCAACACGCCTAATAAACCGAGGTAGGCAAACAACTTTAACGACAGTAAATCACGCACCTCTGTGGCATTGGTTTCAGCAAAGTTACGAAACATCCCGGCATCGATCAGCACGCCATACTGAGCCATGAAGTACGCCACACCGGCGCTGATCAGAAAAAGCAACATCAGCACAGGCTTGAGCAGCCCACGGAACGCTACCAGTGTCAGCACCAGGTTGAAGGCGAACAACACCAGCACCGCAAACGCCACGCCGATCAGCACGCCCCCGCCGTCACCTGCCGTAATGGTATGCAGGTGCTGCCAGAGCACAACGTTGAAGCCCACTAATAAAAAGACACTGGCGACCAGCGTCACCCACTCGGGGCGCACGGGTTTAATGGTCAGCATGAGGTTTTAAAGTTTCCTGGAAGTTGCGCTAGGGAAAGCAAATACCGCAGGAAAGTTTGAAAAACTACTGTGCTACGGCAACACAAACTTTAGGCAGGGCACTATCAATTTTTCGTGAAAAAGTTGCCATTAAATAATTTTTCAAGTAGCAAGCCGCACGTCCGATCCGACGTGCAGCTTGTGGCTCAGTTCAAGCCTGATGGATGTACCAACGCCAGTCCTGCTCTCCGACCTCGCCCATGAACTGACGGTATTCGGCGCGTTTGACCGCCAGGTACACCCTGAGGAACTCATCGCCGAAGGCTTGCCTGGCCCAGGTCGAGGCTTCAAGCGTGCGCAAGGTGGTGAGCCAGTCGGTGGGCAGCAATTCGCTCGCCTGGGCATAGCCGTTGCCCGCCACTGGCGCACCGGGATCGCACTGTTCACGAATGCCGCGATGGATGCCGGCCAGTATCGCGGCGGCGGCCAGGTACGGGTTGGCGTCGGCACCACAAATACGATGTTCGATATGCCGCGAAAATGCTGGCCCGCCCGGTATCCTCAGGCTCACGGTGCGATTGTCCACGCCCCAGGTTGCCGCCAGCGGCGCGTAGCTGTTGCTCTGGAAGCGTCGGTAGGAATTGGCGTTCGGGCAGAACATCAGCAGTGAGTCGAGCAACGTGTCGAGCATCCCGCCCACCGCATGACGCAGCAGCGGCGTGCCATCGGCGGCTTCGCTGGCAAATAGGTTATGGCCCTCGCTATCCGCCAGGCTGACGTGCATGTGCATGCCCGAACCTGCCAGTTCCGCGAAAGGCTTGGCCATGAAACACGCCTGCATGCCGTGTTTATGCGCCACGCCTTTGACCAGACGTTTGTAGCGCACCGCCTCATCCATGGCCTGCAAGGCATCGGTGCGGTGTTCGAGGGTGATTTCCACCTGGCCCGGCGCGTATTCGGAAATGGCCGTTCGAGCCGGGATCCCCTGCGACTTGCAGGCGGAATAGAGGTCCGCCAGGAACGGTTCGATCTGTTCCAGCTCGCGCAAGCCATAGACCTGCGTGGCACCGGGTCGGCCGCCATCAGCGTCCCGCGCCGGTTGCGGCCGGCCCTGGCTGTCGCGCTGCGCGTCCAACAGATAGAACTCCAGCTCCGCCGCCATCACCGGGTAATAGCCATCGGCCTGCAAAGCGTCGATCACTTGGCTGAGCAAATAACGCGGATCGGCGATGGTCGCGGGCATGCCTTCCTGAGGATGCATGCTGACCTGCACTGCCGCAGTGGGGATCAGCCGCCAGGGCATTCGCTGCAAGCTGCCGCTGATGGGATAAGCCCGGCAATCGATGTCGCCAACATCCCACACCAGCCCGGAGTTTTCCACATCGTCGCCATTGATGGTCAACCCGAGAATGGTACTGGGCAAGGGCCGCCCACTTTCGTAAAGCGCCAGCAACTCATCCCGGTGCAGCAGTTTGCCCCGAGGCACACCGTTGCTGTCGAGAATAAACAGCTCGAACAGCTCAATATCCGGATTTTGCTCCAGGAACGCCTGGGCTTGATGCAGGGGGGCAAAAGAGAGGTGGGCAGAACTCATGAGAACGCTCGTATTTTCATGTCGGACGGGCGACAAAGCACCGTCAGCCTGTGCTCGCGATCAACGAACACTGTTTAGGATCAACAGGAAATACAAGTATCTGGAGGACGGGCGTGGCGACAATGCCAGAGTGCCCAAAAAGCCAGTTCAGAGGGTAGCGCACACAGCGTGGGAGAGACCCCGGACATAAACCTGCCCACCGGCCCCATTGCGGCGAATGAAGGGTATTGGATTGCTGCGGGCCAACCGTCCATAAAAGACATCACAGGAAACACACCCTGGCAGAGTCCCACGTCACCAAAGCCGGTTAAACCTTGATTTGATGGAGCTTGGATCGCAACGAGCTAAACAATCGGCCAGAGAATCGAATGCTGAACGATCCGTCGTGTTCATTACATTATCTGTCCCACTCGCGACCGTGAAACCGCTCGCCTGGCATTCTCCTGGGACGATCGTTCCGTTAGGATCAAAGGTCTGGTTTGCGCAAGATCCGCGCAAGGAGCACAGAGAGAGACAGAACGGATGCTGAACAGTAACTCCCTCAGAAAACTCGATATGCAAGACCTCATGGTGTTTAACGCTGTGTACGAGCAAAGCAGCGTCACCGGTGTATCCGAGGCGTTGTGTGTCAGCCAGTCAACGGTCAGCTACTGCCTCAAGAAACTGCGGACCTGTTTCGACGACGAGTTGTTCATCAACACCCGCACTGGCATGCGCCCCACTTATAAAGCCGAGGGCATGTACAAGCATGTGCGCGCCATCTTGCAGAGTATCAACCTGTGCCATGCCGGTGCGGCCACGGTTGATCCCACCCGGCAAACCATCAAGCGCCTGAAGGCTTGTCGGGATTCACCTTGAAACGCCGTGCAGCCAAGCCGCTGATAGCACCTGGCTGCGCGAGCGGATCGTCAAGACGCGAAGCACCTGCCCCTCAGGCGCCGACGACAGCCTTGGCATAGGGGCCTCGGTCGATGTCGAGGATTTCCACGCACAGTTGCACGGAAACGTCAGCCGGCCATTCGCCCACCTCCTGGATCACCTCCAACAGTTTTTCGGCCAACTGCTTCTTGACCTCTGGCGAACGGCCGCTCAACAAGGCCAGCTTCACGTGCACGAAACCGCGCTTTTCAAAAAGGGTGCCCACCAGGAAATTCTCGATTTTCACAGCCCGGCTTTTGATGTCCGACTCGGCAGCGAACTGACCGGAGGCCACCAGCGTATTATTCAGACGCAGCAGTACGACACCCTCGTCAAACTTGGGCAGGTTGGCGGTGTACTCCATGTGCAGGTGAGGCATGTGTTCGACTCCTGTTCGAAAATATAACGATGTGGTTTCAGCCGTCGCAACCATACCTCGACTTTACTTGGCTGACGCAGGTTTTTGTTTCGCGCAGCGGAATTTGCACCGCGCCGGCGCGCTCACGCATGAACGCTTCCAGCCGTATCAGCGTTTCGAAAAACAGCCTCAAATTGTGCATTCAGCGCTGCGCAAAAAACCTTGAAGCACACGATAAAGACGTCCGGCTTAATTCACCGTCAGAGACTTCAGCCCCAACGCCATGACTCGCTCGTCGCTCCCCAACCCCAGCGCCTTGGGACTGACCGCGTCGGGTAGATGAAACTGCACACGCACCTGCCCATCTGCGGCAATCGCTTCGCGGATGGCCGGGCTCAATGACAGCTCCAGGGTGTTCTCCTGCATGCGGGTCAGTTGCGTCGACAGGGCCGGAACGCCATTGATCGAGACCTCGATTCTCTGCCTGGTATGCAGGGGCTGTACGAACGCCGCCGCTTCGATCGAGAGGGCGCGGGCCTCAGGGGGTACACGCAATACAAGCTCTGCCTGAGCACCTTCCGACCAGGTACCCCAATCTTCGACGCGCCCCCAGCCGCTGACCAACATCGCGTTTATTCGGTTGAACACCTGGCGCTCACCTGGCTTGACCTGCACGTCCAGCGTCTCCTGCGCTATCGGTGGGCATTGAGTACAGGTCTTCCATCCCGGTGCCAGCACCACGAGGCCATCAAGACGGGTCAGCAGATCGGTCTGGCGATTAACGGTTTTGATCGCTTCGAGCGCGGTGCGGCTGTCGAGAATGTAGAGGGAATCCGCTTCATACTGACCGGTAGCGAGCATTTGGCCAGCGTGCCGTTGAGCGTGTTCGATCTCCCGAGTGCCCATCCGCCCCAAGTACACGCTATCGGTTTCCAGACCATGGTTCTGGGCGTATTGGCTGATCAACAGCCAGTTGTCCGGCTGATTCTGCGGCAACAACGACCGGACCTTGGCGTAGTGATTTGCCGCGCTGGCCCAAAACGGGTCGGCCAGGGGCGTCGGCCAGCTCGCGGCGGTCGGCATCATCCGGCTCTTGCGCAGGCCTGCCCACCCGCTGCGGGTATCCAGAACCTGCACCACCAGGGCCACGGCCAGCAGACACACCGCAGCTCGTGGCTTATTGCCTCGGACCACCAAAAAGATCAGCGTAAACACGAGAATGTAGAACACCGGCCAGAACATTCTACCGGCCGCGCGAAAGACGTTCGCCAACTGCTCGATGGTTTTCGGCAACCAGTAATGCACATCCAGCATGCCAATACCGAGCTTGTTGGTCAGTGAAAAAAGCGTCAGCCCGATCAGCGCCAACAGCAATAGAGGTCTGCGACGCACGGCCTCCGCCAGGCCGGTGTTGCCTTGCAGCAGTGCCACGCCGGCGCAGATGGCCAGCATCAGCACCCCCAACCCCAGGTAATTGAAACCCTCGTAGTCCCCGGGTCCCTGGGGCATGTCGCGCAATACGTATGACCAGCCACTGGGGTTCACCACCGACAAGAGATTCAGACGATACAAGCCAAAACCACCCGCCACGGTCCCGCCGCCCACACTGAAATAACCCGCTTGCCAGCAGCAGAATGCGACCAGCAGAAACAGACCGGCCAGCTCAATCAAGGCATTGCGCCGGGGTAACCGACCCTTGATGGCTTTGCTGGCCAGATCAGCCAGCCAGATCAATGCCACCATCGCCAACAGATAGGCATGCACCAGCGCCGTCGCGGCCAATAGCACGCCCCAGGCCAGGCGTCGCTTTTGCAGACCGGGCCGCAACGCCAGGTACAGCGCCGCCAGGATCAGGAAATGCCCGGACAAGGAAAGATGCCCTCCCATGCGCAGAAACATCGGGGGCGAAAACACGAACAACCCGGCCCCCAACAACCTGATCCAGACCGAAGGCGTCAGCAGCCCCACCAGCTTCCAGGCAAACCAGGCCTGCAGGACAAAACACGCCAGCAGCCACAGCCCGAAATACTGGAACGTCTCGGGAAGCCAAGCATTGAAGGGCTTGAATATGAACGCCAGCAGCGGGTTGGAATCGGAAAAAATGATCCCGTTGGCCAACTCCAAGCCATAGGAAGGGTTCATGCCCAACGGAAAGGTCCAGGGCGAATCACGGAAAAACGCCCATCCCAGATAATGAGTCGCCGCATCGCCCTCCCCCAGCCAGGCGATATTCGTCGGGTTCAACACCCGAGGGCCGATGACCATCAGAAACGCCAGCACGCCCAGCAATACGGGCAACAGGGAAACCAGATAACGCTCGCCACGAACGGTCATCGATACGTCCAGAAATTATGCAAGATGAAGGTAAACACCGGGATGATCAGCGCCACGGCAGCAATGCCCGCCAGGTAATTCAGCCCCGCGCTCTGCGCCACCCAGGCCACCAGCATCGCCAGCCAGAATCCGCCGATCGACACCACCACGAAACGGCCGAGCGTGCGGCCATGCAATCGGCTGGAGAAACTCCAAAGCGTGTTGATCAGGTAAGACACCACGGTTGCCACCACAAACGCAAAACCGTTGGCCAACGGCGGGCTGGCCAGGATCAGGTGCACAAACAACACGGCAGCCAACACATGCACAGCGGTCACGAACAAGCCCGTCATGGCGAACCGCAGCCCACGTCGCAGCAACGGCGACCGCGTCCAGATCATGGTTTTTGTGCCAGACAGAACACCGTCAGGCCGGCCACGCGATTGGCGCCCATAAACGCAAGCTCCAGGCTGCACAGCGACTTCAACACGCCATTGACCAGCGGATGATGCCGAGTGAGCGAGCTGGCCGGCGCGCCGGACGTGTTGCGTTGCAACAGGCGCACGGCGGCGGCGATTGGAAACACCAGGCCGAAATAGTAAGCGCTTTTGTGCACCTGCAAACCCGCCTGGGCCACGACCCCCTCCAGTTGCCCGAGGGTGTAACGACGCTTGTGTTCCAGAAACACATCATGCCCGCTCCAGAGAAACTGGAACGCCGGCACGGTGATCAGGAAGCGGGTGCCAGAGGGCACCTTGTCGACATAAGCCTTGAGCAGGCCCACGTCATCGTCCACGTGTTCCAACACATCCATCAACAACACCAGATCCGCGTCCAGCGCGTCGATGGCGCGCCGGTAGTGGACGGGTTTGCCGGCGGTGCTGGCATCGGAGTCGGCCGGGTAACTGATGTCCACGCACCAGGCCCGGGCCGTCTCGGTATGGGACAACAAGTGATGGGAAAAAAAGCCCGATCCGGCCCCCACATCCAGCAGTGTTTTGGCCGATGTGCCTTTGAGCATGTGGAGCATGGCGCGCGCCTTGGAACGATAGTACCAATGCTGCCCGATATCGGGCCCCAGGATGTCGGTTTCCTTGAGATCCATTGTCAGTCCTTGGCGTCATAGATGCGCCGTACCAGAAAAACCGGTCGGCGTTTGGATTCGATATAGGTCCGGCCCAGGTATTCACCCAGTACGCCGATGCCGATCAGTTGCAACCCGCCCAGGAACGTGACGGCCACCATCAGGGAGGCGTAGCCTGGCAGATCGACCCCGGAAATCAGCGTCCGTAGCACAATGAACACCGCAAACGAAAAGGACACCAGCGAGACGCTAAGCCCCAGGTAGGTCCAGATACGCAGCGGTTCGGTGCTGAAACTGGTGATGCCCTCCAGGGCAAAGTTCCACAGACGCCAGCCGTTGAATTTGCTTTCACCGGCCGCACGCTCGGGCCTGACGTAATCCACGACGGTGGTTCGAAATCCTACCCAGGCAAACAAGCCCTTCATGAAGCGTCGGGACTCGGGCAGGCTCTGCAGCGCATCGACCACACAACGATCCATCAGCCGAAAATCACCGACATTTTCCGGTAGCTTGTGGTCGGCGATTTTATTGTGCAGCCGATAGAACCCGTTGGCGGAAACCTGTTTGGCCCAAGAGTCGGAGTCACGGTTTATGCGATGGCCCAGTACCACCTCGGCACCGTTGCGCCAGTGGGCGATCATTTGCAGGATCACCTCGGGCGGGTCCTGCAGGTCGACGTCGATCGGCACCACCGCCTGGCCACGAGCCGCTTGCAGACCGGCACTCAGCGCCGCTTCCTTGCCGAAATTGCGGCTCAGGTCGACGATCCGGATGCGCGGGTCGGCTCGCTGTTTTTCCAGCAACAGCACCAATGTTTCGTCGACACTGCCGTCATTGACGAACACCAGTTCCAGGGTCACCAGCGGCTCGTTCGCAAAAACCCGATCGACTCTGGCGATAAACAAATCTATGGACTGGACTTCGTTGAAAACTGGAATGACAAGCGAAAGCGCTAGACATCCTTGCAGATCCGCTCCTGGATATTCAGTCACTTGATGGCTCTTTTTCTTATAGGTTTTTCCAGTCCCATCGGGCTCCCAGCCCCCGGGTTCCCCGGACCGGACGTCAATGACAAACGTCTGAATCGGAATGTATTAAGCAGGACCGCACAAGGCAACGCAAGAACGAAACCGGAACTTTATCCAGCCCCGCGCCCCCAAGATGACCTGTTTCCTGAAAAGGGTCGCCGGAGCAAATCCGAATCCACATCGGCAATATTTGATAACGAATGGAAACGAATTTCCCATAGCCAAAACTATCAGCTTGGCTAGGCTTGGAGCGACATGTGCAAAGCATGTCTTGAATGAATTAATCGCAGGGAGCGAACCGATGTATTTTGAGATCTACAGGCAGACCCGAGGCACCCAGAGCACTGGAAAAGGCCAATGGCGGTGGCGCTTGAGAGCCGGCAACCACGAAACCATCGCCAGCGGCGAATCCTATGTGAACAAGGCTGACTGCCTTCACGTCATCGGGCTGATCAAGAGTGCCCAGGGTGAGACACCCGTGAAAGAAATCTGAAACAGCGACGCACTGTACGACCAGTAAGCCGCCCTGCGTAACGAGCAGCTTTCTGCGTCCTGAAGAATCCGGGTCTCGCTTTTTACTGCGCCAAGGCATATCAGACAGGTATCGTGTGCAGACAAAAGCGAGAGGCCGGTCTAAATGACTCAATCGAATCGTGATCGCGACTGGCTGGTGCGGGCTCCTGAATCGCGGAAAATGGAACGCATCGAAGCCTATTTCAGTGGCCATGGTTACACCACCCACCGGCATGACACCTACGCCATCGGCGTCACGCTTTGCGGTGTTCAGAGCTTCAACTACCGCCATAGAAAACGCCATAGCCAGCCCGGCGGAACCATCGTCCTGCACCCGGACGAAGTTCACGATGGCGAAGCAGGCACGAGCGACGGCTTTCGTTACCGGATGTTCTATGTAGAGCCCTCCGTGATCCAGCAAGTGCTGGGCGGCAAACCCTTGCCCTTCATCGAAGGAGGTTTGTCGAACGATCCTCACCTCAATGTGGCTACGCGCAGATTGTTGCGCTGCATGGATCATCCACTCGATCCGCTGGAAGAGGAGGACGGCATCTACGATGTGGCCCAGGCACTGGACAGCGCAGCGGGTAACCGGCGTGGGCGGCGATTGATCGACTACTCGGCGGCAGAGCGCGCACGACTGTTCATTCATGATGCCCTTGACCAGCCCATCAGTCTGGATGATCTGGTCCAAGCCAGTGGCCGGGATCGATGGAGCCTGTCCCGGGACTTTCGAGCGCTGTACGGCACCAGCCCCTATCGGTATATCAACCAGCGACGCCTGAATAAAGCCCGTCGCCTGGTTATCCAGGGCATGCCATTGAGTGAAGCGGCCCTGGCGTGCGGTTTTTTCGATCAGAGCCACATGACCCGGTTACATAGCCAGGCTTTCGGCATTTCACCAGCACGCTGGCTGAAAATGCTGCGCTGACGTCGGGCGCCAGCCCCCACAAAAGCTGCACAATCATCCAATACCTGCTCAGGCTCAGGCAGTAAGGTCGCGCTCACCCCCTTCACAAGACGAGCATTCCCCATGAGCACTCACTACTCCCCCATCAATTTCGCTCAGAAATACACACTCTTCCAGGAACAGTGGGCCCCGAAAGTCGTGGCCGAAATGAACGACTACCAGTTCAAGATCGTCCGGCTCGAAGGTGACTTCGTCTGGCATACCCACGCCGATACCGATGAAACCTTCATCGTGCTGGAAGGCGAGCTTCGCATTGATTTTCGCGACGGCGCGGTGACGATTGGCCCAGGCGAGATGTACGTGGTGAAAAAAGGTGTCGAGCACAAGCCAAGCGCCGCACTGGAAGTGAAATTGCTGTTGATCGAACCTCGCGGTGTCATTAACACGGGCGATGAAACCAATGAGCGAACAGCGGTGAATGATGTCTGGATCTGACGTCGCCCCGTGACGTAACCGATGCCAGGAGGTCAATCGTACTCAGCCTCCTGATGATCACCCAACAGGCGCCGTTGGCGAGGTGTCGCGGCGGCCAGCACAGCAGGGTTGAATTGCCAGTACAGATAAGGCGAGAACTTCTGCGCGATCATCCGCCGGCCATAGTGAACCTGCAGCATATAACGTGAACGATCGACGCTGCGGTTCTCGCTGCCGGCATGCCACAACTCGCTACGCAGCACCAGCACATCCCCCGCCCGGCACAATACCGGTTGCGCGACGCGCCCTTGCCATTGCGTTTCGCCCGCCACGGGCGCCCGCCCCGCCCGATGACTGCCGGGAATGACGCAGGTGGGGCTCAGTTCGGCATTGATGTCATCGAGGTAAAACTGTGCGGTGAAAATCTGCATCGGCAACTCGAAAGCTGGATCGGCCAGAAGCTGAGGTGGCAATGCCATTGCCAGGTAATCCAGGTGCAACGGGGCGCCGACAAAACCGGGATGGCACCGCCAGGCAGTCTGCCCAATGATGTGGCAATCATCCCCCAGAGCCGCCTCGGCCAGCTCGATCACCCCTTCCATATCGAGAAACGGCAACCAGAACGGATCGCGATTGAACACGCATTTGTAGTGATCGATCACGCCGCTGTAGTCCCAGTGCTGAGGCTTGAGGCGATCGATTGCATGGCGCAGGTCGGTGATTTGCGCGGTGCTCAACACCGCAGGCATCAGGACGAAACCGTCCTGATGCAGGGCTCGCAAGCGCTCGCCGGTGAGCGCCGCCAAGGCTGGGAGGGTGGCCACCATCGCGCCTGGACTCAGGTGCGAAAACGGCCGGTCAACTCCGCCAATGTCCTCGACAGCCCGGAAAGCTGCTGGCTGGCATGCATGCTCTGGGCAGAGTTCTGCGCCGCTTCGTTGGACAGGTCGCGGATGTCGGAGATGTTGCGGGCGATTTCCTCAGTGACACTGCTCTGCTCTTCGCAAGCGTTGGCGATCTGCGCGGCCATATCGTTGATCCGCTGTATGGAACCGCCCGTGCCGCTGAGCACCTGATCGACACTCGCTGCCCGCTCGACGCTGTCACGGGCCTTGGTGCTACCGACGTGCATGGCTTGAACGGCCTTGGCGACACCCGACTGCAAGCGCTCGATACGGACCTGGATATCCTTGGTCGAATCCTGGGTCCGCGCCGCCAGCGCCCTGACTTCGTCAGCCACGACCGCAAAACCGCGGCCTTGCTCGCCGGCTCGCGCAGCCTCGATGGCGGCGTTCAGTGCAAGCAGATTGGTCTGTTCAGCGATGCCACGGATCACCTCGAGGACCGCGCCGATACTGGAGGTTTCCTGGGCCAAGGCCTCGATGGTTCCCGACGCGCTTTCCACTTCCTGGGCCAGTTGGCGGATCGATTCGATGGTGCTGCTGACAACGTCGGCACCATCACGGGACTGACTGGTGGCCTGTTGTGCAGCATCCGAGGCATTCAGCGCGTTGTGGGCGACTTCATGCACGGCGGCGCTCATCTGGGTCGCGGCGGTGCTGACCTGATCGAGTGCCGCATGCTCGCTGCTGATCAATTGGTCATTGGTCGCAGCCATGCTGGCCATGGCGCGTGCCGCGGCATCGACCTCTCCGGTCACCCGGCCCACCTCGGCGATCAGCGGCTGCAGTTTGTCGAGAAAGCGGTTGAATGCGCTGCCGAGCTGGCCCAGCTCGTCAGCCGAACGAACCTCAAGACGCGCCTTCAAATCACCGCCACCCTCTGCAATCTGCTCGACGCGGCTGAGCAAACGACGCATAGGACGCAGCACGACCATTGGCAAGGCAACAACGACCAGAATGCAGCCAAGCAGACCGATCAACAGAATGCCGCCCTGATGCACCCCCACTTCCTCGCCATTTTCTATCGCCGCGTCTCCCTCGCGGTGGGACGCCTGGTCTTCCAGCTCGCCAAGTTTGTCGATGGGATCACGCATGGCCTCGAACAGGCGTTCGCCGTCACCAAAACTCAGTTTGCTGGCCGCCTCCATATCCCCCACGGACAGCTCCATTACGCGCCTCGAAACCTGCTTCCACTTTACAAAAGCGTCATTGAACTGACTGACCAACGCCAGCGCCTCGGCACCGGGCTGCATCGCGGCATATTGCTGCACGCGATCATAAGCCTGCTTCGCATTCTCCTCATGACTGGCGCTCAGCGCTGTCAGATGCTCGTCCGCATGACCATCGAGCAGACTACGCTCGGCAACAAAAGCCTGGTAAAGATCGCGATCGGCATTGAGCAGCAAGCTGATGGCCGGCAAGTAACGCTTGGTCAGCTGTGTGCTGGACGCCGTCACCTGGTCGATGCCTCGCATGCCTGACCACCCCATCAACACCAACAACAGCGCCAGAAAAGCAATCGGCAGGGTAATTTTCCAGCGAAAGCCCAGGTCGGCAAAGAACCGCATCATGGGGGGCACTCCTTCTATGGGGGTTAGCCTTCTTATCGGCAGGCATGCCTTGAGCTATAGACCATTAGTCTGATTGACACAAAGCTTTCGGCCTGGAAGACACTGTGGTTATGCAGGTCGTGGAGGGGGTTGGCCGGGATCGAAAAAGGTGGGGAGACGCAATTGCTGCGGGGACTTTTCTGACATTTCCCGGCCACATAATTCAGGGAATCTTCTTACGCATCATCTGATTGATAATTTCTACAGAAGGGCCCTATAGTCCAAGCGTCGTTCGTAGGAGCGGCTTGGGTTTGGCGACCCATGACAAATATGCAGGAACCTCTCGCGGATTGCGGAACGCTACCGTGCGCAATATGCTGCTTTTCGGTAGCTGTGCGTGGGAGATCTTCGGATCTGCCGGTTTTTCTATTTGTCCGGTTCGCCAACCCGCGTACAGCTACCACCTTATTCGTTTGGCGACGATTAAGAAGGTCCTCAATCAAATGGAATTTAAAAAATGAATAGATACATGGCTCTTACCAGTAATGCCGACGATCAACCCCTCTTCGTCGATACCTCTGCGCCTTTGCACATACTGCTTGACACGGCGGGCTATAGAATTCGCGCAGTTACCCAGCTTTTAGAGAACCTCGCAATGCGCGGGGACATTCCCAGCGACTCGGTAATCCTTCAGGACTTTGCACAGCTGTGCTGTATCCCCTTGAGAGATGGCTGTGACGTGCTCGATGTCATAGCCCGACGATTGGATGCAGAGCCGGCCTAGTTCAAAGGGCCCCTGACGGGGCCCATTTCGTCGAAACGAGCATGGTTCGATGACACTGAAACCCTCCGGTTTGCCCGGACTCGATTAATCACATAAGCTGATCAGCATGAATACACACACCTCGGAGGCTCCGATGGCTACCACAAAAAAAGTCGAGAAAGCGCGCAGAAAAGTCACTCACGAAGAGCTGACATTTCTTGACGTTCGACAAGCTGCACGTGATGGTCAGAAAGTGTTCGATAATTTTGTAATCACTGGCAAGCTTCCTATTACAAAGTAGGCGTGGATGCCAGCCGTTAAAATTTCCGCACTTTTTGAACAAACACAGAACTGGAAAAATATTGCCGCACACTTTTATAACTACAAGGTGTGCGGCGAGCTTCCGGCTATCTTTGGCAGAGATGAACAGCTCGATCTGAGCGATATGTGTCACATCATTTGGCGAGCACTGCAGAAACACAAGCTCGTTGGACTCAAATCGGCCGCCAGTACTACCGCACAGCCCTAACAGAAGACCCTGACAACGACTTCTGGCTTATCTATGCCTATGATGATTTCAAAGATGCGTACCTAATGCTGACGATCATTGGACCAGATGCTCACAATCGGAAGGAATGGGGATCGTTTTTACGTACGGTTCATAGCGACATTGTGGAACCTTGGATCGTAGAAAAAATCATTTTTCCCGACCTAGATGAGTGACGCCGCATAGCTCTAATCAAAAATGGCTCACCATGAGTATTTGACCAGCCCTCGGACCTTTAGCATCGGACGACATCATAGCGAGCCTTTTGGCCCTAAAAATGCCCTACCCCCAGAAACGAAAAAGCCCCTGAAATGTTCAACCATTTCAGGGGCTTAGTCGTATTCAATAATGGCGGAGAGATAGGGATTTGAACCCTAGGTACTGTCGCCAGTACAACGGATTTCGAATCCGTCCCGTTCGGCCACTCCGGCATCTCTCCAGTGGCGCGCATCATACCAGCACATTCGCCGGAAGCGAACCCCCGGGCGAAATTTTTTCCGTGCTATCAGATGCTTGCGTCGATTACAGCGGCACGCCCAGACGCTGGGCAACTTCTTCGTAGGCTTCGATGACATCACCCAGACCCTGGCGGAAGCGGTCCTTGTCCATCTTCTTCTTGGTGTCCTTGTCCCAGAGGCGGCAGCCGTCCGGGCTGAATTCGTCACCCAGGACGATGGAGCCATCGCTGAACACACCGAATTCAAGCTTGAAGTCCACCAGCAGCAGACCGGCGTCGTCGAACAGCTTGGTCAGCACCTCGTTGACCTTGAGGGACAACTCCTTCATGCGCGCCAGTTGCTCGGCGGTGCCCCAACCGAACGCCACAACGTGGGATTCATTGATGAACGGGTCGCCCTTGGCGTCGTCCTTCAGGAACAGCTCGAAGGTGTATGGGTTGAGCTTCATGCCCTCTTCCACGCCCAGGCGCTTGACCAGGCTGCCGGCGGCGTAGTTACGCACGACGCATTCGACCGGGATCATGTCCAGCTTCTTGACCAGGCATTCGTTGTCGCCCAGCAACTTGTCGAACTGAGTCGGCACGCCAGCGGCTTCGAGCTTCTGCATGATGAAGGCGTTGAACTTGTTGTTCACCATGCCTTTGCGGTCCAGCTGTTCGATGCGCTTGCCGTCGAACGCCGAGGTGTCGTTGCGAAACAGCAGGATCAAGCGGTCTGCGTCGTCGGTCTTGTAAACCGATTTGGCTTTGCCGCGGTAGAGTTCTTCACGTTTTTCCATGATGGGCTCCGCTTGCTAAGTAGATGGGCTAGGCGATATGTCGCCAGTCGAGCCCTGAATCTTGATCGGCCAGTTGCAGCCAGTCCGGGTCGCACCCTAGGGTGTCGACGAAACATTGCCGGGCCAGCTGCGGCAGGTTGTTCTTGCTGCTCAGATGGGCCAGGACCAGGTGTTGCAGGCCTTGCCAGCCCAACTCGGCCACCAGGAACGCCGCCTGGTGGTTGTTCAAATGTCCGTGTTCCCCGCCTACCCGCTGCTTGAGAAAGTACGGGTAGTACCCGCGCGCCAGCATGTCACGGCAATGGTTGGACTCGATCATCAATGCATCGAGATCCCGGTAGCTGTCCATCACCCTGTCGCAATACGAACCCAGGTCGGTCAGCAACCCAAAGCGCCGCTCACCGTCGCTGAACACATACTGCGTTGGCTCCCGGGCGTCGTGCGCCACGCTGACCACACTGACTTCCAGAGCACCAATGCGCAGTTGCTCGCCACCGGCGACGAAGCCAGCAGGTTCGATGGGCTTACGCAGCCCCTCCAGTGTTCCACGGCTCAGGTACACCGGCAGATTGTAGCGCCGAGACAGCAAACCCACGCCATGCACGTGGTCGGCATGTTCGTGGGTTACGAGTATCGCGCTCAATTGCGCCGGGTGCACACCCAGGCGCAACAGGCGTTTCTCGGTTTCTCGCAAAGAGAAACCACAATCGACCAGCACATACGTGCCGGCGCTGGCTATCAGCGTGCCGTTCCCTTGGCTACCGCTGCCGAGAACGGCAAAACGCATCGGATCAGCCCAGGTTGTCCTGAATCACGCTCAATACCTTGCGGGCCACATCGGCCGGCGCCACGGTGTTGATGTTTTTCTCGACGGTCACCTGAACGTTGTCACCCACCTTGCTCAGGCGAACCTGATAACGCTCGGCACGGGCTTCAATTTCTTCCTTGTCCGGCGCGCTGCCGAACAGACCGCTGAAGAAGCCAGGCTTCTCATCTTTCTTCTCGGCCTTTTCGGCGAGGTTGATGTAGTACAGGCCCAGGCTGCGGTTGATGTCTTCAACCCGCCACTCACCTTGTTCCAGCGCACGACCTACGCTCGACCAGGCGCGATCCAGGTCGGAGCCGACGTTGAGCACCGGGTTGCCGCTGCCGTCTTCGCTCAGGCTGACGCGGCTCGGGACGTCGAAGTCCCGGGATGCAAGCATCGAAACCGAACCGCCCTGTTCTGCGGTACGGCTCATGCTGGCGAGCATGTCGTCCACCAGCGCAGCGTCCAGGCCGGTGTTGACCGAACGGTTGGTGAAGGCCACATCAGCGGTGCTGCCGGCAGGGCGTTCAGCGCTGACCACGTAGATTTCACTGGTGTTGCGCTGCACGCCCGGCTCGATGCGAACCCGCACGCGGCTTTCGCTGTCGGCACCGACACCGGCGGCGCTCAGGCGCTTGGCCATGGCGGCGGACAGCTCATCGGCACGTTGCCAGGTCGTGGTGAATTCGCCCGTTTGCGGGCGCTGCTCGTCCAGGCGGAAACCGTTGTCCTGGAAGAACTGGATCGCCACGGGCCAGACTTCGGCCGGTGGATGCTGGGCCATGACCCAGCTTGAATCGCCACTCTTCTGCAGGGTGTAGTCGCTGGCATCGGCCATGGCCGACAGCGGCTGCGGACGGGGGACGATGTATTCGCCCTTGACGCTGTCGTCGGCCACATTACGCGGGATCGGCAACAGCGGATCCAGACGTTTGGCGACATTGACATCGGGAGGCAGTTGCATCGGTGCAGTCTGTTGCGCTTCCAGGTAATCGCTACCACGGTCGCGGAAGTAACCTTCCGGGCCCCAGACCCATCCGCAGCCACTGGTGCTGGAGATAATCAAGGCAAGTGCGGAAAGTCCGGCCATTCGCTTCATGCGTTGTACTTCCTCAATTAAACCAGGACGCCCGACTGGCGCATGGCCTGCCGAAGCGGTTCGTGACAGGCTTCGCTCAGCCAGGTGAGCGGCAGGCGGATGCCTTGATGCATCAGGCCCATTTCAACCAAAGCCCACTTCACCGGAATCGGGTTGGCTTCGATGAACAGATCCTTGTGCAACGGCATCAGTTTTTCGTTGATTGCCCGCGCGGTCTCGGCGTCGCCCTTGAGCGCAGCCTCGCACAGGTCGGCCATTTCGCGCGGAGCGACGTTGGCGGTGACGGAGATATTGCCCTTGCCACCCAGCAGGATCAGCTCGACCGCGGTCGGATCATCGCCGGACAGCACGATGAAGTCATCACTCACGCCAGCGAGGATGGCCTTGGCGCGGTCCAGGTCGCCGGTGGCTTCCTTGATACCGATGATGTTCGGCACGGTGGAGAGGCGAATCACGGTCTCGGCCTGCATGTCGCAGGAAGTGCGGCCGGGAACGTTGTAGAGGATCTGCGGGATGTCGACCGCTTCGGCAATGTGCTTGAAGTGCTGGTACAAGCCTTCCTGGGTTGGCTTGTTGTAGTACGGCACGACCAGCAGGCACGCGTCGGCACCGGCTTCCTTGGCGTTGCGGGTCAGCTCGACGGCTTCGCGGGTCGAGTTGGCGCCGGTACCGGCGATAACAGGAATCTGGCCAGCGACCTGCTTGACCACGGCACGGATGACTTCGATGTGCTCGTTGACATCGAGGGTTGCCGATTCGCCAGTGGTACCGACGGCGACAATGGCATGGGTGCCGTTTTCAAGGTGGAAGTCCACGAGTTTGCTGAGGCTGGCCCAGTCAAGACGCCCTTGTGCATCCATGGGTGTGACCAGTGCCACCATACTGCCCGCAATCATGAAACCGCTCCTGCCGGAAAAAGAGAGCGGTAATGGTACTGGCGCCAAGATGCTTGTACAAGCGAACTACCATTCCCCTTGGCGATGGTTTTCGCTACCCTTCAGGCTTTGATCGGTACCGATAAGCTCATACGCCGGTTCCCAGCCTCCGTTATTCGTCGCCACAAGCCCCATTCCTGCGTTTGTCCTGCCGCATTCCCGCCGTCCCGGAATGCAGCGCAACCCCAGGCACAGGGCTTGAGTCGTTCGTTTATCCCGGTCTGTCGCCGTGCCGAGCTGCAAAAGTGCCGACCGCTCATCGCTTTAGGAATGCTGCATGTCCACCCCCACAGTCCGCGAACAATTCCTTGTTATCAGTGCCCTTGGCGCCAACCCCATGGAGCTGACTAACGTCCTGTGCCGCGCCAGCCATGAAAATCGCTGCGCCGTCGTAACTTCACGCCTGACCCGTCATGGCGAATGCAGTGCGCTCGTGCTTGAGATTTCCGGCAGCTGGGACGCCCTGGCCCGCCTGGAAGCGAGCCTGCCGGTGCTGGCCAAGAAACACGCCTTCACCGTCAACGTGGTGCGCAGCGCCGCCCTGGAGAACCGCCCCCAGGCCCTGCCCTACGTGGCGTATGTGAGTTCGGCCTATCGCCCGGACATCATCAACGAGCTGTGCCAGTTCTTCATGGACCACCATGTCGAGCTGGAAAACCTGACCTGCGACACCTACCAGGCCCCGCAGACGGGCGGCACCATGCTCAATGCCACGTTCACCGTGACACTGCCGGCCGGCACCCAGATCAGTTGGCTGCGCGATCAGTTCCTGGATTTCGCCGACGCGATGAACCTCGATGCCCTGATCGAACCGTGGCGCCCCCAAAACCCAATGTAAGGAAGCGTTCATGGCCGTTGCCATCGACCAACCGGTTACCGATTTCCAGGCGCCCGCCACCAGCGGGCACACCGTCAGCCTCGCGGCCCTTAAAGGCAAGCAGGTGGTGATTTACTTCTATCCCAAGGACAGCACCCCGGGGTGTACCACCGAAGGCCAGGGTTTTCGTGACCAGTACGCCCAGTTCCAGGCTGCCAACACCGAAGTGTTCGGCGTATCGCGCGATAGCCTCAAGTCCCACGAGAACTTCAAGTGCAAGCAGGAGTTTCCGTTCGAGCTGATCAGCGACAAGGACGAAGCCGTCTGCCAGCTGTTCGACGTGATCAAGCTGAAAAAGCTCTATGGCAAGGAATACCTGGGCGTTGATCGCAGCACGTTCCTGATCGACAAAGATGGCGTGCTACGCCAGGAATGGCGCGGCGTGAAGGTGCCCGGGCATGTGGATGCGGTGTTGGCGGCGGCGCAGGCTCTGAACAAGGCCTGAAGTTTTTTCTGTCTGTCCTGACGCTATCGCGAGCAAGCTCGCTCCCACAGGATTGATGAACACCATAAATCCCCTGTGGGAGCGAGCTTGCTCGCGATGGGGCCATCAGCATCACCTGATTAATCAAGCTAAAGCAACGGCGCCACCACCGGCTCACGGCTCGGCCACGCATCCAGCACAGCCTTGAACAGTGTTGCCAGGGGAATGGCAAAGAACACGCCCCAAAACCCCCACAGCCCGCCAAACAGCAATACCGCGCAGATGATCACCACCGGATGCAGGTTCACCGCCTCGGAGAACAGCAGCGGCACCAGCACGTTGCCATCAAGCGCCTGGATGATCCCGTAGACGGCCATCAGATAAATGAACTGATCGCTCCATCCCCATTGGAACAGCGCGATCAACGCCACGGGCACGGTCACCACCACGGTCCCGACATACGGCACCACCACCGAAATGCCCACCAGCAGCGCCAGCAATGCCGCGTAATTGAGCCCCAGGGCGACGAAGCCGATGTAGGTCACGCCGCCGCAGATGAAAATCTCGATGACTTTTCCGCGAATGTAGTTGGCGATCTGGCGATTCATTTCCTGGGCCACCCGGGTGATCAGCGCCCGCTCGCGAGGCAGATAGCCACGGACCCAGCGCCCGATCATTTCCCGATCCTTGAGAAAGAAAAACACCAGGATCGGCACCAGCACCAGGTAGATCATGATGTTCACCAGAAGCGGCAGGCTGGACAAAGAAAACGTCAGCGCCCACTGGCCGAACTTGCCGATCTGGCCGCGCACCACCTCTATGGCCTGCAGTACCTGTTCATCGGACACCAGATGCGGATAGCGCTCCGGCAACAGCAACAACAGCGACTGCCATTTGACGAGCATCCCGGGCAATTCGTTGAACAAGGTCACCAACTGATGCCAGAGCAGCGGCATGATCACGACGACGAACACCACCAACAACCCCATGAATAGGGCGAACACCAGCCCTACCGCCATGGCGCCAGGCAGCCGCATCCGTTCCAGTGTCATGACCAGCCCCTGCATCAGGTACGCCAGCACCATCCCTGCCAGCACCGGCGCGAGCATGCCGCCCAGCGTGAGGACTGCCGTGAAGGCCAGGAACAGCAACACTGCCAGCACCACCGCCTCTTCGTCGGAGAAGTAGCGCTGGATCCAGTCGCGTAACACTTTGAACATTAAAAATCCTTAAGGGCCGCTGTTGATTTTCAGGCTTTCTTCAGCCAATAACGGTATACGCCGTTGTCGTCTTCTTCACGCAGCAGCGTATGACCGGCCAGTCGGGCAAAGGTGCGAAAATCGCGCTGGGAGCCCGCATCCGTTGCGGTCACCTTGAGCACTGCGCCGCTGGCCAGGCGATTGAGTTCCAGCTTGGCCTTGAGCAGTGGTAACGGACAATTCAGGCCGCTGGCGTCCAGTTCGGCATCGGGGGCTACAGCATCGGTCATCGGTTCACTCCGCAACAGGTCGTTGAGCGACTTAGAATATCTGGTCCCGGGCCTGGTGTCCGGCTACAGTAGGGTCTTTGTCGACTAAGGCTTCGTGCATGACATTTCTGCGCCCCACCCTGCTGACGCTCGCTTGCCTGCTTGCCTCACCGGGCTTCGCCGACGACCTGCCGTCACTTGGCGACGCCAGTTCTGCCATCGTCTCGCCGCAACAGGAGCACCAGTTGGGTCGCGCCTGGCTGGCCTTGCTGCGCAGTCAGGTCTCACAGCTCAACGATCCACAGCTCAAGGACTACGTCGAGTCCAGCGTTTACAAACTGGTGGAGACCAGCCAGGTCAACGACCGACGCCTGGAATTCATCCTGATCAACAGCCCGCAGCTCAACGCTTTCGCCGCACCCGGCGGAATCGTCGGGGTCAACGGTGGACTGTTCCTCAATGCGCAGACCGAAGGTGAATACGCCTCGGTCATGGCCCACGAACTGGCGCACTTGTCGCAACGCCACTTTGCCCGGGGCGTCGAAGCCCAACAACGCATGCAGGTGCCGATGATGGCAGCGCTGCTGGCCGGCATCGTGATCGCCGCCGCCGGTGGGGGTGACGCCGGGATCGCGGCCATTGCCGGCACCCAGGCGGCAGCCATCCAGGAACAACGGCGTTTCTCTCGCCAGAACGAACAGGAAGCCGACCGCATCGGCATCCAGAACCTGGAAAAGGCCGGCTATGATCCGCGGTCCATGCCGACCATGTTCGAACGATTGATGCGCCAGTACCGTTTCGACGCCAGGCCCCCTGAATTCCTACTGACTCACCCAGTGACCGAGTCCCGAATCGCCGACACCCGCAACCGTGCCGAACAGGCAAGGCCAGGTGGCATCGAAGACAGCATGCGTTATCAATTGATTCGCGCACGGGTCAAGTTGATCTACGAAGAAACTCCGGGGCTGGGCGCCAAGCGCTTCCGGGCGCAGCTGGATGAAAATCCGAAGAACGACGTGGCCCGCTATGGCTTGGCGATCGCGCAGATCAAGGGTGGCCAGTTGAATGAGGCCCGGGAAAACCTCAAGCAGCTACTGGCCAAATCGCCCAACGAGATCATCTATAACCTGGCCCAGGTCGATCTGGATATCACCAGCAACAAGCTGCCAGACGCTCAGGCTCGCGTCGACCGGATGCTGACCCAGTACCCGGGCAACTATCCGCTGAATCAGGTGCGCGTCGACTTGCTGCTCAAGCAGAACCGCCCCGCCGACGCAGAGAAGGCTCTGGAGAACCTGCTCAAGACTCGTCCAGACGATCCGGATGTCTGGTACATGGTGGCAGAGACCCGCGGACTGTCGGGCAACATCATCGGCCTGCACCAGGCCCGCGCCGAATACTTCGCCCTGGTGGGCGACTACCGCCAGGCCATCCAGCAACTGGACTTCGCCAAACGGCGCGCGGGCAGCAATTTCCCGCTGTCGTCACGCATCGACGCCAGGCAGCGCGAGCTCATGGAACAGGAGCGCATGGTCAAGGACATGATGGGCTGAGTCTTTTCGGACACAAAAAAACCGCCTCTTTCGAGGCGGTTTTTTTTGGGGACAGCTAAGCGATCACTCGGCCAGCTTGAAGGTAATGAAACTCGCACGGCCCTGACGCAGAACCCGCATCGAGACTGAACGATTCTTCGGCAACGCCTTGGCGATGTCGGTGAACTCCTTGGCCGAACCGATTGCCTGGTTGTTCAGGTGAGTGATGATGTCGCCTGGTTGCAGGCCGATCATGGCCGCAGGCCCCTCCTGCACCTCCTTGATCACTACACCACCTTGCAGCTCCAGGGTCCGTTTTTGCTCTGGCGTAAGCTCCGCCACAGCCACGCCCAGACGATTGCTGCTACGTTCCACGCCTGACTTGGCCAGCGAGTCCAGCTCCTTGCCTTCCTCAGGGATGGCGCCGACGGTCAATTCGACGTTTGTGCGCTTGCCTTCGCGAATCACTTCCAGATTAGCCTTGGAACCGGCCTTGAGGGCGCCCACCAGATGTGGCAAGTCAGCGGACATGACGATCGGCTGGCCATTCATGCTCAGGATCACGTCGCCCACTTGCAGGCCACCCTTGGCAGCCGGACCACCCTCCTGAATCTGCGCCACCAGCGCACCGGCTGGTTTCTCCAGGCCGAACGACTCGGCCAGGTCCTTGTTCACTTCCTGAATGACCACGCCCAACCAGCCGCGGCTGACCTTGCCTTCGGTTTTCAGCTGATTGGACACGTCCATGGCGACGTCGATCGGAATCGCGAAGGACACGCCCATGAAGCCGCCCGAACGGGTATATATCTGGGAGTTGATCCCCACGACTTCACCGTCGAGGTTGAACAACGGCCCACCGGAGTTGCCTGGGTTGATCGGCACGTCGGTCTGGATGAACGGCACGTAGTTTTCGTTTGGCAGGCTGCGACCGATGGCGCTGACGATGCCCTGGGTTACGGTATGGTCGAAGCCAAACGGCGAACCGATGGCCACGACCCACTGGCCGGCTTTCAGGTTCTGGGATTTGCCCAGCTTGAGCACGGGCAGATCTTTCCCTTCGATCTTCAGCAACGCCACGTCAGAACGCGGGTCAGTGCCGATCAGCTTGGCCTTGAGCTCACTGCGGTCTGCCAGGCGCACCAGGATCTCGTCGGCATCGGCAATCACGTGGTTATTGGTCAGGATGTAACCGTCGGGCGAAATAATGAAACCCGAGCCCAGGGACTGCGCTTCACGCTGACGGCCACCGCCGGGCGAACGCGGTTGCGGCATCCCGCGTTCGAAGAACTCGCGCAACATCGGCGGCAAACCTTCCAGGTCCGGCATCTGCTGATCCATCACCCGGCGTTCCGGCAGTTTCTGGGTGGTACTGATGTTCACCACCGCAGGCGAGGCTTGCTCGACCAGCTCAGTGAAGTCAGGCAATTCGACCGCCATAGCGGGAACGGCCTGACCGAGCACAAGCACAGTGGCAAAGATGGAAAGATAGGTTTTCAAGCGTGGTATCGACATACGGCTCCCGTTACGACGAGCGTGGTTAAGCGATATGGAGCAAGAAATACCAGAGGAAGATACGCCGGTATTTTTGTTCCGCAAACAGGCAAGGCCAGAGCCGAGCGGCTCTGACCTATAGAAAAAAAATTGAAGTTTTGCAAATGAAAATACTGACAGAAAGTTTCGGCATTTCGATCAAGTCCCGACGCTGTAAGCCTCTTGCCCAATCGAACCACCCTGGCAGCTATTGAGTCGCCGTGGCATCGGAACGCATGGAGAGCGCGATCCGTTCCGCTGTGCCGATGGGAATTTCGCCGACCACCGTGACCATCATTTCGCCCTGGGGAGTCGTGAGTCGACGCGAAACAGCTGCTGTCGGGCCGAGCTGCGTACGCGTGTCGGTGACGGTCGCGCCGTTCAACGGTTCCAGAAACACCGAGAAACGAGCCAAGCCATCATCGTACATCAGGCTATTGACCTGAACGTTGGTTTCCGGATCCTTTCTCAGCGCACTGCTGGTCAGTTCGAAGCCCGGCGGAAGCCAGTCCGAACGCCATGCAGTTTTCGCCATGGCACTTTTAGCTGGGGTCTGCGCTACTACCTTGCATTCGGCAGTGGCTTGCAGATCAGCGTCGGACGGTGCCGTGATATTCAAACGTGTGAACTGGAAACGCTCGAGCAGCTGGCCCTTGTCATTGAGCAACAGAGACTTGAGCGGCAGGCCGGTCTCTCGGTCCAGATGCAGTTCGAAACCATAACGATGCTGGTCCTTGGGCGTCAGCGCCACAATCACCGCAGGGCGCCCGGCCACGCGCGACTTGCCAATGACGGCAAGATCATACCAATTCTTGAGTTTTTGCGGATCGAGCGCACGTGCCGTGCCTTCAGGCGTATTCCCCACCCCAGCGATCAAGGAGCCGCTTACGCATTGAGTACGTCCATCAATGCGCAGGACTTCCTGTGCCGACCCATCGAGCTGGAGTAACCGCTCGCGGACTTTGCCATCCTGGACACGATGCCAGATGTTATGGGTAGAAAAACTACCGTTACGCTCGTAAACGAAAGTGCCCTGGAAGCTTTGCTGTTGCTCGGCCTGACTCAGACGATTAAGCCAGTCCTGAGCTTCACCGGCATAGGCTGGGATAACGCACCAGCCACCCAACAGAAGCGAAAATAGAGGTATGGCGCGCAATGGTCCTCCTTAGCGGTTTTCCAGACTGGCTGCACGGGCGTAAGGCAGCGCGCTTTCAGTACCTTTCAGGGCTGCTTCCTGGGCATGCTGACGCAGGTAGTTGGGCAGACGCTGATCATGCCAGCCTGGTTGGCCTTGCAGCACACCGTTGGCCATTGGACCGGCGACTTCCGAGCTTTCGCTATAACCGGCCAACACTGCCGGGCCCTTGACCTGTGGAGCGGCCAAGCCAGGCTGATTGGACTGCTGGGCCATTTGCACACCGGCGATCTCATCCTGGTTGTAGAGGCGAACCCCGGCCAGCACGGCCACCGTAACCGAAGCGGCAACCGCAAGACGACCCAGGCTGCGCCAAGGGCTGCGGGAGGCTTTGGCCGGAACAGCTTCATCAGCCAGAGCAGCAGATACAGCCGCAGCGATGTCCAGACGCGGAAGCAGCAGGTCCTTGTGCATGACAGCCCGGGCGATCTGGTAACGAGCCCAGGTCTCACGGGTTTCAACATCGTCGAAGGCATTGAGTACCCGACGCAATTCCAATTCGTCCGCTTCGTTATCCATCACTGCGGACAGCGATTCCTGCAGGGCTTCACGACTCATGGCGTTCCTCTCTTGGCTGTCGCCGCTGTCTCAGTTTTCCTGCAACAAAGGTTGCAGGGCTTTATCGATGGCCTCCCGAGCGCGGAAAATCCGGGAGCGCACGGTACCCACCGGACACTGCATGACGCTGGCAATGTCCTCGTAACTCAGACCGTCGAATTCACGTAAAGTTAGAGCCGTACGCAAATCTTCGGGCAGTTGCTGGATGGTCCGATGGACAGTGCCTTCGATCTCATCCCGCAGCAACGCTCGTTCCGGTGATTCAAGATCCTTGAGGCCGTGATCGCCATCATAGAACTCTGCATCTTCAGAACTCACATCGCTATCCGGCGGCCGGCGGCCGCGTGAAACCAGATAGTTTTTCGCCGTGTTAATGGCGATGCGGTAAAGCCACGTGTAAAACGCGCTATCTCCGCGAAAATTACCAAGCGCACGGTAAGCCTTGATGAAGGCTTCCTGAGCAACATCCTGGGCTTCATGGGTGTCGTGCACAAAACGCACGATCAACCCGAGAATTTTGTGCTGGTATTTCAGCACTAGCAGATCGAAAGCTCGCTTGTCGCCGCGTTGAACGCGCTCGACCAGTTGCTGATCCTCTTCCTGGGTTAGCATGAACACTCCTCGATAAGCTCGAAGGAGGCTTGCATTACTAATCGACCGGGCTTGCAACCATAGACTCGGGCTTTTCGCAAAAGTTCTCCCCTCCAAGCAAGTTTCCGGCGCGCTCTGATCCGGCACGCACGAAAAACGCAGCACGAGATTCCCCGGCTGCGCGAATAATCTGTCGCCGGGCCTGTCGGCAAAGATTCAAATCCTAATCTTGCACCAACCCGACGCTGTTCCCTTTTGCAGACAACCGTCTATTGAACCCAGTCGCTCGGCAAAAGTTCCAACTATTTATAGCCTTGTGTGTGGAACATCGAGCAACCCTGACGAGATAAACAGCCTTTCATCCTCGAAACGGTCGCCTTGTCGCCCATCCACCAAAATCGTGATCCGACGAAGCGTCACCATTGTGTCATTCTGGTTTCACATTGCCATGAATACGCCGCTATTGTGCCGATCCCCCTCTCTATATACTAGTGGGCTGCATGGCTGCCTGACCCATTGAAATGGAAGTCTTGCGCCAACCCCGACCCGGGTCGTTTTGAGCGGAAACCTTTCAAATGAGCCAACAGTTCCAACACGATGTTCTGGTAATCGGCAGCGGCGCCGCCGGATTGAGCCTGGCGTTGACACTGCCTGAGCATCTGCGCATCGCAGTACTGAGCAAAGGCGACCTGGCCAACGGTTCGACATTCTGGGCCCAGGGTGGCGTCGCGGCCGTGCTGGATGACACCGACACTATTGAATCGCATGTCGATGACACCCTCAATGCCGGGGGCGGCCTGTGCAATCCAGAAGCCGTGCGTTTCACCGTCGAACACAGCAGGGAAGCCATACAGTGGCTGATCGACCAGGGCGTCCCCTTCACGCGTGACGAGCAATCCGGTACCGAAGACGGTGGTTTCGAGTTTCACCTGACCCGCGAGGGCGGTCACAGCCATCGGCGCATCATTCACGCTGCCGATGCCACCGGTGCGGCGATTTTCAAGACGTTGCTGGCCCAAGCCCGCCAGCGGCCCAATATCGAGCTTCTGGAACAACGCGTCGCGGTCGATCTGATTACCGAAAAACGCTTGGGTCTGGACGGTGATCGGTGCCTGGGTGCCTACGTGCTCAACCGTGGCACCGGGGAGGTCGACACCTACGGCGCCCGCTTCGTGATCCTGGCCTCCGGCGGTGCCGCGAAAGTCTACCTTTACACCAGCAACCCCGACGGCGCATGCGGGGACGGCATTGCCATGGCCTGGCGTTCAGGCTGCCGGGTGGCGAACCTGGAGTTCAATCAGTTCCACCCCACATGCCTCTACCATCCGTTGGCCAAGAGCTTCCTGATCACCGAGGCCCTGCGCGGCGAAGGTGCTCACCTGAAACTTCCTAACGGCGAGCGTTTCATGCAGCGCTTCGATTCCCGTGCCGAACTGGCGCCCCGGGATATCGTCGCCCGGGCCATTGACCACGAAATGAAGCGCCTGGGCATCGACTGCGTCTACCTGGACATCAGCCACAAGCCCGAAGCGTTCATCAAGAGCCATTTCCCCACGGTGTACGAGCGTTGCCTGGAATTTTCCATCGACATCACCAAGCAACCGATTCCGGTGGTACCAGCGGCGCATTACACCTGCGGCGGGGTGATGGTCGACCAACAGGGGCGCACTGACGTACCGGGCCTGTATGCCATTGGCGAAACCAGCTTCACCGGCCTGCATGGCGCCAACCGCATGGCCAGCAACTCGTTGCTGGAATGTTTCGTCTACGCCCGCTCGGCGGCAGCGGACATTCTTGAGCAATTGCCACAGATCGCCGCCCCATCCGCCCTGCCCTCGTGGGACGCCAGCCAGGTCACCGACTCGGACGAAGATGTGATCATCGCTCACAACTGGGACGAACTGCGGCGCTTCATGTGGGACTACGTCGGCATCGTGCGCACCAACAAACGCCTGCAACGGGCGCAGCATCGGGTGCGGCTGTTGCTGGATGAAATCGATGAGTTCTACAGCAACTACAAGGTCAGCCGCGACCTGATCGAGTTGCGCAACCTGGCCCAGGTCGCTGAACTGATGATCCGCTCAGCCATGGAACGCAAGGAAAGCCGCGGGCTGCACTACACGCTCGACTACCCGGGCCTGCTGCCCGAAGCGTTGGACACTATCCTGGTGCCGCCCACCTACGCCGGCTGAACTTGAGCCGAACCCGCAGGCGCCGATGCAGATCCGGCGCCAGCGCATCGCGAGGCACACACAGCGAGCGGACCCACCACTCCCCCCGCAGGCGAAAACGCAGCACGATAATCATCGGCAATGCCAGGCTGTCAGGGCGCAATTGCACCGCCTGCCAGCCAGATGCCCTGTTCCACAGCTGCCAGCCATCGGCGTCACGACGCAACCGGCAAAAAGCCTGCCGGTGGGTCAACAATAGATGCCGCGGTAGCGTCCAGGCACCATGGGCCAGGCACAGCAGCACGCCGAGGCTGATTAACCAGAACGGGACGGACAACAGCAACAACGAACCCAAGGCAAAGGCCTGGGCCAGGAGATAGGCCGCCAGCAGTTGCCCGGAAGCCTGCCAGCGGCATTCAAAGCGATTACTTGGGCTGGACACGGTCCAGAATCATCCGAACCATGCGCTGCAGCTCCGGGTCTTCGGATTCGCTGCGTTCCATGAACCAGCCGAACATGTCCTGATCCTCGCACTCGAGCAGACGCACGTAGCACGCACGGTCGACGTCGTTAAGGTGGGGATAAACTTCTTTCACGAACGGCACCAGCAACACGTCAAGCTCAAGCATGCCGCGGCGGCTGTGCCAGTAAAGGCGATTCAGTTCAACATCTTCGACCATGGAGCGCTCCTCAAATAGAGCGCAAGTATACAGGCCCCGCCGCGATGGAACAGACGGCTCGGGTCAGGCACCACCGATCCTTTGTGAACTACCCATTTCAAGGGCGCCCCCTTATGATGTCCACCAGACTTTTTACCCTGCGATGACCCATGGCTGATTCCGCTTTTTTCTGCACCCTGTCCCACGAAGGCGTTCTCGCGGTCCGCGGCGTGGACGCTGGCAAATTCCTGCAAGGCCAATTGACCTGCAACCTCAACTACCTGAGCGACAGCCGGGCCAGCCTCGGTGCCCGCTGCACCCAGAAGGGCCGGATGCAATCGAGTTTCCGCATCCTGCTCGAGGGCGATGGTGTACTGATGGCAATGGCCAGCGAATTGCTCGAACCGCAACTGGCGGACCTGAAAAAGTATGCCGTGTTCTCCAAATCCAGACTGACCGATGAAAGCACCGCCTGGGCTCGCTTCGGCCTGGAGAACGCCGACACGGCGCTCGCAGCCTTGGGCCTTGAGCTGCCGGCCGAGACCGACAGCGTCGTTCGTCATGATTGCCTGATTGCCATTCGCGTCTCTCCAAACCGCGCCGAACTTTGGGCGCCCGCCGAACAGGCCGACCCGCTGTCAGCCCGGCTGCGCGAACAGTTGACCGAGGGCGAGCTGAACCAGTGGCTGCTGGGTCAGATCCGCGCCGGGATCGGCCAGGTCATGCCGGCTACCCGCGAACTGTTCATTCCGCAGATGCTCAATCTGCAAGCCGTTGGCGGCGTGAGCTTCAAGAAAGGTTGCTACACCGGCCAGGAAATCGTCGCCCGCATGCAGTACCTGGGCAAACTCAAGCGGCGCCTGTATCGGCTGCAAATGGATGCCGGTGAACTGCCCGAGCCTGGCACCCCCTTATTTTCACCCACGCACGGCAGCTCTATCGGTGAAGTGGTGATGGCCGCTCACGCCGAACGAAACATTGAACTGCTGGCAGTGGTACAGGCCGAAGCTGCAGTAGATGACAATTTGCACCTCGGCGCGCTGGAAGGCCCGGGCCTGCAATTGCTCGACCTGCCTTACGAACTGGACCGCGACCGCGAAATCCAGCGCTGATCGCAGCATTTTGTCGTAATACCCTAGAGAAACGAAATGAGCGATTTGGCGGATAAGGTCCAACGGGATTTGGTGGAGGCCATCGATAACGATGACCTGGTTCTGCCAACATTACCGGAAGTGGCCCTGCAGATTCGCCGGGCCGCCGAAGACCCGGAAATCAGCGTCAGCAACCTGAGCAAGGTGATTGGTCGTGACACGGCGCTTTCGGCGCGCCTGATAAAAGTGGTCAACAGCCCACTGCTGCGTGCGACCCAGGAAGTCACTGACCTGCACACAGCCATCACCCGGCTGGGGGTCAACTACAGCAGCAACCTGGCCATCGGCCTGGTCATGGAGCAGATTTTCCATGCCCGTTCCGAAGTGGTGGAACAGAAGATGCGCGAAGTCTGGCGTAAAAGCCTGGAAATCGCCGGTGTCTGCTATGCGTTGTGCCGGATCTATACGCAACTCAAACCCGATCAGGCCGCGCTGGGTGGGCTGGTGCATCAGATCGGCGTACTGCCGATTCTCACCTACGCCGAAGACAACAATGAATTGCTGTCTGACCCGGTCAGTCTCAATCACGTTATCGAGACGATTCACCCGGTGCTGGGAGACAAGTTGCTCAGTGTTTGGGAGTTTCCAGAAAGACTGGTGAAGCTGCCGGGGCTGTATCTGGACTTCACCCGAGATTCGAAGCAACTCGATTACGTCGACCTGGTGCAGGTTGCTGCGTTGTATTGCTACAAGGACTCCGACCACCCCCTGGGCAGGATCGATGCCTTCGGGGTACCGGCCTTCAATAAGCTGGGCATCGACCCGGAAAACAAAGCCCGGTGCGCGGAGATCGAAGAAGCGCGGTCGATGTTTTACTAGAACGTCCGGAGGCAAGAAACGTTTTTGTGGCGAGGGAGCTTGCTCCCGCTGGGCCGCGAAGCGGCCCCATCAGCGTGCGACTGCTGCGCAGTCGAGCGGGAGCAAGCTCCCTCGCCACAAGATAGTGTTCGACTCTCAATCTGAACCGGGGATAAAGCTCACCCTAACTTTCAAACCACCCTCCTGCCCATCATGCAGCGTGATTTGCGCCAGGTGCGCACGGCAGATTTCACCGACGATCGCCAACCCCAGGCCCGAACCGGCCACTTGCTGATTGCGTCGATAGAAGCGCTCGAACACGCGGTCTCGCTCATGCGGCGGGATGCCCGGCCCATCGTCCTCGACCTCAAGCACCGCAGGCGCTGTGACCCGCAGGATCACATTGCCGCCCGATGGGGTATGGGCCAGGGCGTTGTCCACCAGGTTGCTCAACAACTCGTTCAACAAGGTCGGCTCACCTCGCAGCCATACCGGTTCGTCGGCTTCCAAAGCCAACGCCACGCCACGGGCATGGGCCAACGGGGCCATGGCCATACCCAGCTCCCGTGCCAATTGGCTGAGATCAAGCAACTGCGCGCCGCCCTCGGCGATGGCCCGGGCACCATTTTCGACACGTGCCAGGGACAGCAACTGATTCGCCAGATGGGTCAACCGATCCGTGCCCTGGGCCGCGGTTTCCAGGGTTTCACGCCAGATTGCCGGCTCGCTGGCGCGCAGCCCCAGCTCAAGCCGAGCCTTCAGCGCAGCCAAAGGCGTGCGCAGTTCATGGGCGGCGTCGGCGATGAATTGCGCCTGACGCTCGAATTGCCCGCGAAGACGCTCGGTGAAATGGTTGAGGGCCCGCACCAGTGGCCAGAGTTCATGCTGGACCTCCACCAGGGGCAATGGCCGCAAATCATCCGGCTGACGTTCCTCCACCGCCGTGCGCAAGCGCTCCAGGGGGCGCAAGGCGGCACTGACGGCGAACCACACCATCAGCAGCGCGCCCACCGCCAGCATACCCAGGCGCAACAGTGTGTCGGCCATCAAGCCGCGGGCCATGCTGATCCGAGCCTCTTCGGTTTCCGCCACGCGAATCTCCGCCATGCCATTCATGTTCGGTTCACTCACCGCCTTGAGCAGGCTCACCACCCGCACATCCTGCCCCTGATAGCTGGCGTTATAAAAGCGCGCCAGGGCCGGGTAATCGTCGGTACGCGGCGTACCGGGCGGTGGACCTGGGAGGTTTTCGTAGCCGGAAATCAGCTTCTGGTGGATGTCATTGACCTGGTAGTAAATACGCCCGGCGCTGTCGTAGGCAAAGGTATCCAGGGCCACGTAAGGCACATCCGCGCTGAGGCTGCCGTCGCGTTGCGACAGGCCGGCGGCGATGGTCCGGGCCGAGGCCAATAGCGTGCGATCGTAGGCCGTGTCCGCGGCTTCGCGACCGTTCCAATAGGCACTCAGGCCACTGGCGAGCATCAGTACCACCAACAGCAGTGCGAGGTTCCAGAGCAGCCGCCAACGCAAACTGTCGGGCTTATGCATCGCGGGTTTCCAGCAGGTAGCCCAGGCCACGGAATGTCACGATCGCCACGGCATGACCGTCGAGTTTCTTGCGCAGGCGGTGGACGTAGATTTCGATGGCATCGGGGCTGGCCTCTTCGTCCAGGCCGAACACCTGGGCCGCAAGCTGCTCCTTGCTCATCACCCGCCCTGGTCGGGCGATCAAGGCTTCCAGCACGGCCTGCTCGCGGGAAGTCAGGGTCAGCAATTCGTCGTCGAGGGTGAAGCGGCGGGTGTCCAGGTCATAAATCAACCCACCACAGCGCTGCTGGCGTTCGCCACCCAATACGCTACGGCGCAACAGTGCCTTTACCCGAGCTTCCAGCTCGGTGAGTTCGAACGGCTTGGCCAGGTAATCGTCAGCGCCCAGGTTCAGGCCATGGACCCGGTCCTTGACGTCGCTACGGGCGGTCAGCATCAACACCGGCAAGGTCTTGCCACGGGCCCGCAGCCGGGCCAGCACCTCGAAACCGTCCATGCGTGGCAGCCCTACATCGAGAATCGCGACCGCGTACTCCTCGCTGCTCAAAGCCAGGTCGGCCGCCACCCCGTCGTGCAGCACATCCACGGTCAAACCGGTGCTCTTGAGCGCCTGGGCTACACTTTCGGCCAGCTGGAGATGGTCTTCGACGAGCAGGACACGCATTGGATTTCACCTCGATTCAGGGATGGTCGGCACCATTCTGTGGCGCGGAGTTTACAGCCGCATCCACCTCTGTGAAGCCAAAAACATCGTGAAAGCTTTTGAAAGGTTAGCGAAAGGTTGGCCGGTTACAGTCCTCCAACGGCCAGTTTCGACTGCCGGTCGCGAGGCACCTCGCGAACGAAAAACGCCCCGAAGCGTTTTCGCCAAATAAGAACAATAGAGCGGAGTATTCACCATGCTGTCCATACAGCCCCAGGCCCCGACGCCTGCTCGCCCTTCCCGCCTCAACCAGATCGCCTTCACTTGCGCCACCGCTTTCGCCGGTCTTGCACCGTCGTCGCTGTGCGTCTACGCCACGTGACCTATCGCTCCTGATGGCCCGCTGTCGATTCCCGAAGGGTCCGGCAACGGCAAATGTGCAACACACAACAACAACTCCTGTGGAGACAAAAATGAACCTATCACTGCGTAAAGTAGCCCTGGCCGCTGGTTGCCTGATGTTCGCCGGGCAATTGCTCGCCGAACCCAAGCGTCCGGAATGCATCGCCCCGGCCGCGCCTGGCGGCGGTTTTGACCTGACGTGCAAACTGGCCCAAAGCGCCCTGGTGAACGAAAAACTGCTGACCAAACCGATGCGTGTGACCTACATGCCCGGCGGCGTCGGTGCAGTGGCCTACAACGCAGTGGTCGCTCAGCGCCCGGCCGACGCCGGCACGCTGGTGGCCTGGTCCAGTGGCTCGCTGCTGAACCTGGCCCAAGGCAAATTCGGGCGTTTCGACGAAAACGCCGTTCGCTGGTTGGCAGCCGTTGGCACCAGCTATGGCGCCATCGCGGTCAAGAGCGATTCGCCCTATAAGAACCTCGATGATCTGGTACAGGCACTGAAGAAAGATCCAGGTTCCGTGGTCATCGGTTCCGGCGGCACCGTGGGCAGCCAGGACTGGATGCAAACTGCGCTGATCGCCAAGGCCGCCGGTATCGATCCGCGCAAACTGCGCTACGTGGCGCTCGAAGGCGGTGGCGAGATCGCAACGGCCCTGCTGGGCGGCCATATTCAGGTAGGCAGTACGGACATCTCCGACTCCATGCCACACATCCAGAGCGGCGACATGCGCCTGCTGGCAGTGTTCGCCGAGAAGCGCCTGGATGAGCCGGAAATGAAAGACATCCCGACCGCTCGCGAACAAGGCTACGAGATCGTCTGGCCAGTGGTTCGTGGCTTCTACCTCGGGCCGAAGGTCAGTGATGAAGACTACGCCTGGTGGAAAAACGCATTCGACAAGCTGCTGGCTTCCGAAGACTTCGCCAAGCTGCGTGACCAGCGCGAACTGTTTCCGTTCGCCATGACCGGTCCGGAACTGGACACCTACGTGAAGAAGCAAGTGGCCGACTACAAGATGCTGGCCAAAGAGTTTGGCCTGGTCCAGTAATCGCCTCTGTTCTCGCGGCGGCGCCTGCATCACTGCGGCGCCGCCCAGGAGTTAGTCATGCTCATCCAACGTATTTTCGCTTCAGTGCTGCTGCTGGTTTGCGTCGGCCTCGCGCTGATGGCCTGGCCCTACCAGGCAGCCTTTTCCTATGAACCGGTCGGGCCGCGCGCCTTCCCCTTGCTGATGATCGGGCTGCTGAGCCTGGCCCTGCTTTATATGGTGTTTCGTCCGACGCCCATCGTGCACAGCGACGAAGATCCGCAACTGGATCGCGAGACCCTGCAGAAAATCGGCATCTGCGTAGTGCTGCTGCTGATATTCGCCGGGACCTTCGAACCCCTGGGTTTCATCCTCGCCAGCATTGTGGTCGGGGTTCCGATGGCGCGCCTGTATGGCGGTCGTTGGGTGCCGAGCGTGGTGATCATCAGCCTGATGGCCATCGGTCTCTATCTGTTGTTCGACAAGCTGATGGACGTGCCGCTGCCCCTGGGCCTGCTCGACGTCCTGGAGAATTGATATGGATACCCTGAATTATCTCGGCCAGGGTTTTGGCGTTGCACTGACCCCCTACAACCTCGTTACCGCCCTGAGCGGCACCCTGATCGGCACCGTGGTCGGCCTGCTGCCGGGCCTGGGCCCGATCAATGGCGTGGCGTTGCTGATCCCGATTGCATTCGCCCTCGGTCTGCCACCGGAGTCGGCCCTGATCCTGCTGGCGGCCGTATACCTGGGTTGCGAATACGGCGGACGAATCAGCTCGATCCTGCTCAACATCCCGGGTGAAGCCTCCACCGTCATGACCACCCTGGACGGTTACCCGATGGCCCGCAAAGGCATGGCCGGCGTCGCCCTTTCGCTGTCGGCATGGAGCTCGTTCATCGGTGCATTCATTGCCACCTGTGGCATGGTGCTGTTCGCCCCGCTGCTGGCCAAATGGGCGATTGCCTTCGGACCGGCGGAATATTTCGTGCTGATGGTGTTCGCCATTGTCTGTCTCGGCGGCATGGCCGGAGACCGCCCGCTCAAGACCTTCATTGCGGCGCTGATCGGGCTGTTCCTGTCCTGCGTCGGGATTGACGCCAACAGCGGCGTATACCGTTTCACCGGTGACAACATCCACTTGACCGACGGCATCCAGTTCGTCGTGCTGGTGCTGGGCCTGTTCTCCATCAGTGAAATTCTGTTGCTGCTGGAAAAGACCCATCGCGGCCAGGAAGCAGTGAAAGCCACCGGGCGGATGATGTTCAACGTCAAGGAAGCGGCATCGGTGTTCTGGGTGAACGTGCGATGCGGCGTGCTTGGCTTCGTCATGGGCGTGTTGCCAGGCGCTGGTGCGACCCTGGCCAGTGCCGTGGCGTACATGACGGAAAAACGCATCGCCGGTGCAGACGGTACGTTTGGCCAGGGCGACAAGCGAGGCCTCGCTGCTCCGGAAACCGCCATCGGCGGCGCCGCCTGCGGTGCGTTGGTACCGATGCTGACCCTGGGTGTTCCGGGTTCCGGCACCACGGCGGTGATGATCGGCGCACTGTCGCTGTACAACATCACTCCGGGTCCGCTGCTGTTCCAGCAACAACCTGACATCGTCTGGGGCCTGATCGCCTCGTTGTTCGTCGCCAACATCATGCTGGTGATCCTCAACATCCCGATGATCCGCGTCTTCACCCGTATCCTGGCCGTGCCGAACTGGGCATTGGTACCGGTCATCGCGATCATCACCGGGATCGGCGTCTACGCGGTGCATGCCACCACGTTCGACCTGTTCCTGATGATCGGCATCGGCATCTTCGGTTACATCCTGCGCAAGCTGGACTTCCCGTTGTCGCCGGTCCTGTTGGGCTTCATCCTCGGTGGCCTGATGGAACAGAACCTGCGTCGTGCGCTGTCGATTTCCAACGGTGCGCTGGAAATCCTCTGGTCGAGCCCGATCACCCTGGGTTGCTGGGTATTGACCGTCATCATGCTGCTGATGCCATTGCTGCGGATCTGGCGCCGTCGCTCGGCTCAACGTCGCGCCCTGGCCAATGTCTAAAGCAACACTCAGACAATGGTGGGGAACACCGCTGGTCGGTCTGGCCGGCGGTTATCTGGCCAGCCTGATCGGCTGGCCTTTGCCCTGGATGGTTGGCTCGTTACTGGCGATCATCCTGGTGCGCTGCCTCACACCGTGGCAACTGATGGAAATCCCTGGCGGCCGTAAATGCGGCCAGTGGGTGGTCGGCATCGGTATCGGCCTGCACTTCACCCCGGTGGTGATGGAGCAGGTGCTGAGCCATTTTGGCCTGATCTTCTTCGGCGCGCTGATCACCAGCGTGTCCAGCGTGGTGAGTGTGTGGCTGATGCGCCGCACCGGCGAAGACCGCGCCACCGCTTTTTTCTCCAGCATGCCGGGCGGTTCCGGCGAGATGGTCAACCTCGGTGCCCGCAATGGCGCCGACCTGAGCCGCGTCGCTGCCGGCCAGAGCCTGCGGGTACTGGTGGTGGTGCTGTGCGTACCGGCCGCTTTCAAATACTTGCTCGGCGAAGGCGCCCCGGTGCAGCACGCTGCCACGGTGGACTGGCTGTGGCTGGCGCTGCTGTTCCCGGCGGGCGCCCTGCTCGCCTGGGGCTGGGAGCGTTTGCGCCAACCCAACCCGTGGCTGTTCGGACCGTTGCTGGTGAGTGCGGCGGTGAGCATCGGCTGGGATCTGCACATCGGCCTGCCCGACGGTGGCAGCCAGATCGGCCAGTGGCTGATCGGCAGCGGATTGGGTTGTCATTTCAACCGGCAGTTCTTCCGCCGCGCGCCGTCGTTCATGGGACGTACGCTGATCGGCACGGTGTTGACGATGCTGATCGCAACCCTCGCGGCCCTGGGCCTGAGCACGCTGACCCACCTGGACTTGCGGTCACTGACCTTGGGCATGATGCCCGGCGGTATTGCGGAAATGAGCCTAACGGCGGAGACGCTGCAACTGTCGGTACCGCTGGTGACGGCGTTGCAGGTGATGCGACTGCTGTTTGTGCTGTTTCTGGCGGAGCCGTTGTTCAGGTATTGGATTCGCAAGCCGGGTTCGGTCTGATCGTCCGCGGCGCCTTCATCGCGAGCAGGCTCGCTCCCACAGGATATTGCGGCGTACACAAATCAGTGTGGGAGCGAGCCTGCTCGCGATGGGGCCCGTCAGTTGGGCGCATTAAACCGGCGGCAACCGCCAATCAATCGGCGCTTCGCCCTGTTGCTCAAGAAACTTGTTGGCCCGACTGAAATGCCCGCACCCCAGGAAACCGCGGTAAGCCGACAGCGGCGACGGGTGGACGGAGGTCAGCACCAAGTGTTTGGTGGCATCAATCAGCTTCTGCTTGCCTTGGGCATGAGCGCCCCACAGTAGAAAGACCAAATGCGGCTGGTGCTCACTGACCACTTCAATGACCCGATCAGTAAAGTGCTGCCATCCCTTGCCCGCGTGGGAATTGGCATTGGCACGCTCCACGGTCATGGTGGTGTTGAGCAGCAACACCCCCTGGTCGGCCCAACTTTGCAGGTAGCCGTGATTCGGGATGTCGATATTCAGGTCGCGCTTCAATTCCTTGTAGATGTTCACCAGCGAGGGCGGCGCCGGCACGCCCGGCTGCACTGAAAAGCACAAACCATGAGCCTGGCCTGGGCCGTGGTAAGGGTCCTGGCCGAGGATCACGACCTTGACCTTGTCCAGCGGCGTGGAGTTGAGGGCATTGAAAATCAACGATGCCGGTGGGTAAATTTCCTTGCCGGCGGCGTACTCCCGACGCAGAAATTCACGCAACTCTGCCATATAGGGCTGGTCGAACTCGGCACGCAGGGCGTGCTTCCAGCTCGGTTCGAGTTTGATACGGTCGTCAGCAGTCATGGTTGCACCCGGTAAAAACAATGGGCGCACCCTAGGAAAGCCTACATGGCTTGTCAATTGATCTGACGCAGAACCGGCACTTTCCTACGCAGCGGTCATACTGATCATTCAAATTTCTGATCGAGGTCACGATGAATCTGCACTTCGAAGAACTCACCGGCATCAATGGCGCCCGTATCGGCATCGCCACCTTGGATGCTGAAAAATCCCTGAATGCCCTCTCCTTGCCGATGATCAACGCCCTGCGCGATCGTCTCGACGCCTGGGCCAGAGAACCGCAAATCGTCTGTGTATTGTTGCGCGGCAACGGCGCCAAGGCGTTTTGCGCCGGCGGCGAAGTGCGCAGCCTGGTAGAGGCCTGCCGCGCTCAACCAGGTGAAGTACCGCCCTTGGCGGCGCAATTTTTTGCCGCGGAGTACCGACTGGACTTCAACCTGCACACTTTTCCCAAACCCTTGGTGTGCTGGGGCCATGGCTACGTGCTTGGCGGCGGCATGGGGCTGTTGCAAGGCGCGAATATTCGGATCGTCACACCGAGCACGCGCCTGGCGATGCCGGAAATCAGCATCGGCCTGTACCCGGATGTCGGCGCCAGTTGGTTCCTGTCGCGGCTGCCCGGCAAGCTTGGCCTGTTCCTGGGCCTGACGGGCGCCCATATGAATGCCCGGGACGCCATTGACCTGGGTCTGGCCGACCGTTTCCTGTTGGATGAACAACAGGACGATCTGATCGAAGGCCTGCTGCAACTCAATTGGCAGGAACAGACGCCCATGCAGCTCAACAGCTTGCTCAAGGCCTTGCAACAGGAAGCCGTCGCCCAATTACCCGAGGCGCAATGGCTACCGCGCCGGCAGAAAATCGACGAATGGCTGGATGTCAGCGATGTACGTTGCGCCTGGAAAACCCTCAGCCTGCTGGTGGACCATTCAGACCCATTGATCGCCCGGGCGGCCAAGACCATGACCGAAGGCTGCCCGCTGACTGCTCATCTGGTCTGGGAACAGATCGCCCGAGCCCGGCATTTGTCATTGGCAAGTGTGTTGCGCATGGAATACACCTTGAGCCTCAACTGCTGCCGACACCCTGAATTCAGCGAGGGCGTGCGGGCGCGGCTGATCGACAAAGACCACAAGCCCCGCTGGCACTGGCCGGACATCAACCATGTCCCCGCAGCAGCGGTCGAGGCGCATTTTCACAAGGCCTGGGAAGGGCGGCATCCGCTGGCGGATTTGTCTAACGAGTAAAGAACCTGGGTGGCACACCCGTGAGAGTGACATTCAGTGAGAGCCACATCTGTGGGAGCAAAGCTTGCTCGCGATAGCGGTATGCCAGTCACCGGGAAGCTAACTGATCCCCTGTCATCGCGAGCAAGCTTTGCTCCCACAAGTGTTATCCCATCGGGTTTGTTACAGGCACAAAAAAGCGGCGCTCAATGCGCCGCTTTTTGCTGCCGATGAATCAGCGGTGGTTACGCCGTCCATCATGATCACCGCGTCCCCGATGATCACGTCCGCCTCGACCACGACGGTCGTCATTCCAGCCGCCCCGGTTATGGCCGTCCCAGCCGCCCCGGTGTGGATGAGACCGGTATGCCGTGCGCGGTGGCGAGTAGTAGCGCGGGCCATGTTGGTAGTAGCGCGGCGCCGAGTAATAGCGTGGTGCCGAGTAATACCGCGGTGCGTAATAGCCGCGCGGTGCCGAGTAGTAGCTCCCGCCACCGTAATAGACCGGCGCCGGTGAGGTGTAGACCTCGGAACGGTAGTAGCTTGAGCCTCCGTCGTAAGGAACACATGCCGAAAGTGTCAAACCCAGAAACGCAATGAGCAGAAGTCGTCGATACATGGCGGCCTCCTGGACCGCTAATGAGCCACATCAGCGACGCTGGCGGGCGGCAGTCATCTATTGGGTGACTGACGATTAATCTGACAGCGAAATCCGAATCTGGTGCGCCACGGCAATAAGTTGAAACATGTGCTCCGTGCCTCATCCCGGTGCGGCAAAGCACCACAACCATGCACAAACCCACTGGCGACGCCGCGCTGTTCTCCCCCCACCCGCTTTGGACCGGGCCTTTACGCTACTTGGCACGGCTCTCGCTTTAACAAACTCCGTGCAGGAGTCATCACAGGTTCGCGGCACCACAATTTGCAATGGCTGACTAGGGTTCCGGCTCGCCTCTGGCGAGTGGCTGGTCCGAGAGTTGGCGACCTCCAGTTGAGGTTACACGGCGGGACAAAAGCCCGGGAGACAAGCCACCGTTCGCGGTGCCGCGTTGCTCCTGTCCGCCCTTGATCAACTGGAGAACCACCATGCTCAAGCTTCGTCTTTGCGCCCTGCTCCTCGCTACGTTCTCGGCCCTCGTAAGCCCCTCGTCCCCTGCCGCGCAAAAAGACCATTTCAGCGTCTGCTGGACCATTTACGCCGGATGGATGCCCTGGGAGTACGCCGGCAGCCAAGGCATTGTCGATAAATGGGCGAAAAAATACGGCATCACCATTGATGTCGTGCAGCTCAACGACTACGTCGAATCCATCAACCAATACACCGCCGGTCAGTTCGACGGCTGCACCATGACCAACATGGACGCCTTGACCATTCCCGCCGCCGGCGGCGTGGACAGCACCGCGCTGATCGTCAGCGATTTTTCCAACGGCAATGACGGCATCGTGCTCAAGGGTGACGGCAAGAAAGTCGCCGACCTCAAGGGCATGGACGTCAACCTGGTGGAGTTGTCGGTCTCCCATTACCTGCTGGCCCGCGCCCTGGACTCGGTCGGTCTGACCGAGAAAGACCTGAAAGTCGTCAACACCTCCGATGCCGATATCTCCGCGGCCTTCAATACCGACCAGGTCAAGGCCGTCACCACCTGGAACCCGATGCTCTCGGACATCAAGGCCCAGCCCGGCGTGAGCGAGGTGTTCAATTCCAGCCAGATCCCGGGGGAGATCATGGACATGATGGTGGTCAACACCCAGACCCTGCAGGACAACCCGGCCCTGGGCAAAGCATTGACCGGTGCCTGGTTTGAAGTGGTGGCGCTGATGGATGCAAAAAACGCCGCCAGCAAGACCGCACTCGAACACATGGCCAAAGCCTCGGGCACCGATCTGGCCGGATTCCAATCGCAACTGGACACCACCAAGCTGTTCGCCACGCCCAAGGAGGCCCTGAGCTTCGCCACCAGTGAGCAACTGCCTGCGACCATGCGCAAGGTCGCCGAGTTTTCGTTCCAGCACGGTTTGCTCGGCGAAGGCGCCAAGGACACCAACGCAGTCGGCATGACGTTTGCCAATGGCGTGACCAGCGGCGACAAGGCCAACCTCAAGCTGCGCTTTGACCCGACCTACGTGCAGCTGGCCGCCGACGCCAAGCTGTAAACCGGAGGAGCTGGCATGCGCCTGATCAACCGCTATCCGGATCGCCCCAGCCGCCTGTTGTTGGTGATCCTGCCCTTCGCGCTGGTGCTGTTCGCCTACTTCATGGGCTCGGCCGAACGGTTGACGGACAACCCCAACGACAAGCTGCTGCCCAGCGCAGTGCAGATGGCCGATGCAGTCAAACGCCTGGCCTTCACCGCTGACGTGCGCAGTGGCGATTACCTGCTCTGGCAAGACACCGCATCGAGCCTGCGCAGACTGGCAATCGGCCTGGGCATCAGCGCCTTGGCCGGCCTGTGCCTGGGCATCGCCGCCGGCACGCTGCCGCTGTTCGGCGCGCCGCTGTCGCCGTTGCTCACCGTGCTGTCGATGGTGCCTCCCTTGGCGATCCTGCCCATTCTGTTCATCGTCTTCGGTCTGGGAGAATTGTCGAAAGTGATGCTGATCGTCATTGGCATCACCCCGTGTCTGGCCCGGGACCTGGAACAGCGCGCCCGGGAAATTCCGCCCGAGCTGCTGATCAAGGCCCAGACCCTCGGCGCTTCGACCTGGACCCTGATGCTGCGGGTGGTGCTGCCGCAATTGCTGCCACGCCTGTTGATTTCCCTGCGGCTGATGCTCGGTTCGGCCTGGCTGTTTCTGATCGCCGCCGAAGCCATCGCCTCCACCGATGGGCTGGGCTATCGGATTTTCCTGGTGCGCCGGTACCTGGCGATGGATGTGATCTTGCCGTACGTGGTGTGGATCACCTTGCTCGCCTGGCTGATGGACTGGGGTCTCAAGCACCTGACCCGGCGAGCGTTCCCCTGGTATGAGGGGGCGAAGGCATGAGCTTCATCAAGGTCAATAACGTCTGGCAGCAGTACGCCGATCAGGTGGTGCTCGAACGCTTGAACCTGAGCGTCGCCGAAGGCGAGTTCTGCACGCTGGTGGGGGCGTCGGGTTGTGGCAAATCAACCTTTCTGCGGCTGCTCTTGGGCCAGGAGCGCGCCAGTCGCGGGCAGATTCTGCTGGACGGTGAGCCTCTGGCCGGTGAGCCGGATGCCAGCCGTGGCGTGGTGTTCCAGCGTTACTCAGTGTTCCCGCATCTGACGGTGCTGAACAACGTTGCCCTGGGCCTGGAACTGCCGCGCTCGCCGCTGCTGGGACGCCTGTTCGGCAGCGCCAAACGCCAGGCCCGTGAAGAGGCCGCGCATCTGCTGAACAAGGTCGGCCTCGGCCATGCACTGGACAAATACCCGGCGCAGTTGTCCGGGGGCATGCAGCAGCGGCTGGCCATCGCCCAGGCGCTGATCATGAAACCCCGTGTATTGCTGCTGGACGAGCCCTTCGGCGCACTCGATCCAGGCATTCGCAAAGACATGCACGCCCTGTTGCTGGAGCTGTGGCGCGAAACCCGCTTGACGGTGTTCATGGTCACCCATGACCTGTCCGAAGGATTCAGCCTCGGCACCCGCCTGCTGGTGTTCGACAAGGTTCGCGTCGATCCCCATGCCCCCGGCGCCTATGGCGCGCGCATCACCTACGACATTCCACTGAACAGCGACCGCCGCACCGCCCGTGCCGCCGTCGACGCCCTGCCCGCCGAACTGGCCGGCGCATTGCGTATCGCTTGAAAGGAGTTTTCCCATGACCGATTCAACCCAATTGTTTGCTCCCTTCGCCGAAGAGCTGCTGCCCGGTGGCGGCCACCGTTCCTTCGTGCTCAAGCGCGGTCAACTGCTGCGCCTGACCGATCTGCGCGGCGGGGCCAACGTGAGCCTGACGCTGCTCAATGCCAATGAGAAAACCGAGCGCCTGAACCTGCCCGACAGCCTCAAATGCCAACACACCGCCAAACTCACCACCGGCCATTGCCTGTACTCGGACATGGGCCGGGTGCTGGCGGCGATCACCGCCGACACGTGCGGCTGGAGCGATAGCCTAGGCGGTGTGCTCTGCGCCAAGGAAGTGGCTGAAAAATACGGCCAGGGCCGCTATCAGGAACTGCGTAACGGGTTCTTCCGCAACGGCACCGACAACCTGTTGGTGGAGCTGGGCAAATGGGGGTTGGGCCTGTCCGACCTGCTGATGACCCTCAACCTGTTCAGCCGGGTCGATGTCGACGAGGCCGGCAACTTTCACTTCGTTGAAGACCATTCCAAGGCCGGCGATTACATCGAGCTCTACGCGCCGATGGATACCCTGGTGGTGCTGACTGCGCTGCAACACCCAATGGACCCGAACCCGCAATACGCCCCGCAACCGCTCAAGCTCAGCTGGATGAACGCCGAGCCCAGCGTGGCCGAGCACTGCCGCAACTCGCGCCCGGAAAACCAGCGCGGCTTCATCAATACCGACCGCCTGTTCGCCTGAGGATCGCTGCCATGTCACTTGCCATCGCCACCCTGCAAAAGCAGCCCGACGCCGCCATCTACCGCGCCACCATCCCCGCCGGGGAACCCTGGCTGGTGGAGGTCAAGGCCGGCCAGACCCTGCGCATCCTCGACCTGGAAGGCAACCAGGCGGTCGATACGCTGTTCTACAGCCTGGCCAATCCCAAGGAACGCTACGACGTGCAGCGCACCCTGCGCCGGCAGAACGGCGTGTACCTGAGCACCGGGAGCGTGCTGTATTCCAACCTCGGCCGGCCCATGCTGACCATCGTTGAAGACACCTGCGGGCGCCACGACACCCTCGGTGGCGCCTGCGCCCAGGAAAGCAACACCGTGCGCTACGCCCTGGAAAAACGCTACATGCACAGCTGCCGCGACAACTACCTGCGGGCCTGCGCCCACGACGGTCGTCTGGGCAAGGGCGACATCGGACCGAACATCAACTTCTTCATGAACGTGCCGGTCACCGCCGACGGCGGCCTGACGTTCGAGGACGGGATTTCGGCGCCCGGCAAATACGTCGACCTGCGGGCCGAGATGGACGTGATCGTCCTGATCTCCAACTGCCCGCAACTGAACAACCCGTGCAACGCCTACAACCCCACGCCAGCGGAGCTTTTGATATGGAACTGAAACTCACCCGCCTGCGCCGCTGGCTGTTTGCCTTGTGCCAGAGCCGGTCGGGGCAGTGCATCAAATAACGCCCTGATCCCCTGTGGGAGCGAGCTTGCTCGCGATAGCGATCTGTCAGGTACATCAAGGTTGGATGAGCCGCCGCTATCGCGAGCAAGCTCGCTCCCACAGGGTCTAGCGGTGTTATTTAAGGAAGGTTTCGCTCACGGGGACGACCCCGGCGGCCATCGAAAACTGCGGGACGGCCCGCATCCCAGTTCAGGCTGACAGTCATGCCTGAGGGGGTTACGCCATGTTCAAAAAAATCCTCATCGCCAACCGTGGCGCCATTGCCTGCCGGATCCTGCGGACCCTGCGTGAGCTGAAGGTCGAAGGCGTCGCGGTGTATTCCCAGGCCGATGCGGCCAGCTTGCATATCCTGCAGGCCGACGAAGCCCACTGCCTGGGCGAAGGTGCGGCAGCGGGTACGTATCTGGCGGTGGACAAGCTGCTGGCAATCGCCAAAAGCAGCGGCGCGACGGCGATCCATCCCGGCTACGGCTTTCTCTCGGAAAACGCCGCCTTCGCGCAGGCCTGCGAGGCCGCCGGCATCGCTTTCATCGGCCCGACGCCAGAGCAACTGCGTGTGTTCGGCCTCAAGCACACCGCCCGCGACCTGGCTCGCCGGCACGGCGTGCCACTGCTCGAAGGCAGCGAACTGCTCGACAGCCTCGACGCCGCGCTACTGGCCGCCAACCAGGTCGGCTATCCGGTCATGCTCAAAAGCACCGCCGGGGGCGGTGGCATCGGCATGCGTGTCTGTCGCGATGCCGCCGAGTTGAGCGAGTCATTCGAAGCGGTCAAACGCCTGGGCCAGAACAACTTCAGCGATGCCGGCGTGTTCATCGAGAAGTACATCGAGCGGGCTCGACATCTTGAGGTTCAGGTATTCGGCGACGGCCAGGGCCAGGTGATCGCACTGGGCGTGCGCGACTGCTCGGTGCAGCGGCGCAACCAGAAAGTCATCGAAGAAACCCCTGCGCCCAACTTGCCCGAAGGTATGGCCGAGGAGCTCTGCGCAGCGGCGATCCAACTGGCCCAGGCGGTCAACTACCGCAGCGCCGGCACCGTGGAGTTCGTGTTCGACAGTGACGCCGGGCGCTTTTACTTTCTGGAAGTGAACACCCGCCTGCAAGTGGAGCACGGCGTCACCGAACAAGTGTGGAACATCGACCTGGTGCGCTGGATGGTGCAACTGGCCGCCGGGGACCTGCCACCCCTGAGCGAGTTGAGCCAGGGGTTGCGAGCCCAGGGCCATGCGATTCAGGCGCGCGTGTATGCCGAGGATCCAGGCCGGGACTTCCAGCCGAGCCCGGGGCTACTGACCGCTGTGCAATGGCCGCCAGCCGACGGCAGACAACTGCGCATCGACACCTGGGTCGAGGCCGGCTGCCAGATTCCATCCTACTTCGACCCGATGATCGCCAAAGTCATTCGTTGGGCGCCGACCCGTGAGCAGGCACGCCTGGGCTTGCATCAAGCGCTGAATGAAAGCCTGTTGTACGGCGTGGAAACCAACCGCGACTACCTGCAACAGATTCTCCTCGATTCACCCTTTGCCAGCGGCCAGCCCTGGACTCGCTGCCTTGAGGCGCTGGTCTATCGCGCCCACACTTTTGAAGTGCTCAGCCCCGGCACCCAGACCAGCATTCAGGACTACCCCGGCCGACTCGGCTATTGGGCGGTGGGTGTTCCGCCATCGGGACCGATGGACAGCCACTCGTTGCGCCTGGGCAATCGCCTGCTGGGCAATGAAGAAGGCGCCGCGGCGCTGGAAATCACCATGAGCGGACCGTTGCTGCGTTTCAACTGCGCTGCCAGGGTGGCCGTGACCGGCGCGGCCATTGCGCTGACCCTCGATGGCGAAGCTGTGCCGATGAACACTGCCCTGTCGATTCCTGCCGGTTCCACGTTGGCGATCGGCACCATCGCCGGCGCCGGGGCGCGCAGTTACTTGTGCCTGCAAGGCGGCGTGCAAGTGCCGGATTACCTGGGCAGTAAAAGCACCTTCACCCTCGGCCAGTTCGGCGGCCATGGGGGGCGGGCCTTGTGTACCGGCGACGTGTTGCACCTGGCGCCCCTGGATGAGCGCGCGACCGTGGCGCACACGAGCGAACCCACTCTGGAGCTGCCCGACGTGCGCCAGATCCGCGTGATTTACGGCCCCCATGGCGCGCCGGAATACTTCACCGAGCGCTACATCCACACCTTCTTCGACACGGCCTGGGAAGTGCATTTCAACTCCAGCCGAACCGGCGTGCGCCTGATCGGGCCGAAACCCGAATGGGTACGCGCCGACGGCGGCGAGGCCGGCCTGCACCCCTCCAACATCCATGACAACCCGTATGCCATCGGCGCCGTGGACTTCACCGGCGACATGCCCGTCATCCTCGGGCCCGACGGCCCGAGCCTGGGTGGTTTCGTCTGCCCGGTGACGGTGATCGAGGCGGATCTCTGGCAACTGGGGCAACTGAAGGCCGGGGACAGGGTGCGGTTCGTGCCGGTGGATATATCGACCGCCCGCTCACTGACCGTGAAATGGGATCAATGTGGGAGCGAGCCTGCTCGCGATGAAGTGGATGCGGTGTCTGATCTGGCCCCATCGCGAGCAGGCTCGCTCCCACAGGGGTTTGGGTCGCCAGTGGTGTTGGATATCGGTCAGGACGATACCCGTCTGGTGGCGAGATTGGCCGGCGACACGCACCTGCTGCTTGAGATAGGCGCTCCCGAACTGGATCTGGTGCTGCGTTTTCGCGCCCATGCCTTGATGCAGGCGCTGGAGCACAAACAGTTGCCCGGCGTAATCGACCTCACGCCGGGCATTCGTTCGTTGCAAGTGCATTACCAACCCGAACAACTGCCGCTGGCCGAACTACTGCAAATCCTCAGCGGTGAATGGGACGCGGTGTGCGCCGCGCAGGATCTGCAGGTGCCGTCACGCATCGTGCATCTGCCGCTGTCCTGGGACGATCCGGCTTGCCAGCTGGCCATCGAAAAATACATGACCACGGTGCGCAAGGACGCGCCCTGGTGCCCGAGCAATCTGGAGTTCATCCGCCGTATCAACGACCTGCCCAACCTCGACGCAGTGCAACGCACGGTGTTCGACGCCAGCTACCTGGTGATGGGCCTTGGGGATGTCTACCTCGGCGCGCCGGTCGCCACGCCACTGGACCCTCGGCATCGGCTGGTGACCACCAAATACAATCCGGCCCGCACCTGGACTGCGGAAAACTCGGTGGGCATCGGCGGCGCGTACATGTGTGTGTATGGCATGGAAGGCCCAGGTGGATATCAGTTCGTCGGGCGCACGTTGCAGATGTGGAATCGTTATCGCGAGGTCGCCGCATTCGACGGCAAACCCTGGCTGTTGCGGTTCTTCGACCAGATCCGCTTCTACCCGGTCAGCGCCGATGAACTGCTGCGCATCCGCCGGGACTTCCCGCTGGGCCGCTTCGACCTGAACATCGAACACGGTCAACTCAACCTTGCTGATTACCAGCGCTTCCTGGCGCAGGAGGCGGACAGCATCGCCGCGTTCCGAGCGCAGCAACAAGGCGCCTTCAATGCCGAGCGCGAGCGCTGGATCGCCAGTGGCCAGGCACACTTCGACAGCGAAGAACCGGCACCCGCGCCCAGCGAAGATTCGCTGCTGAGCGAAGATCAACTCAGTGTCGATAGCCACATCGCTGGCAATCTCTGGCAGGTCCAGGTGCAGGTGGATGCTCGGGTCAGCGCGGGTGACGTACTGGTGATTCTGGAGTCGATGAAGATGGAGATCCCACTCCTCGCCCCCGTGTCCGGAGTGGTGCGCCAGATTCGTGTACAGCCCGGCTCGGCGGTGCGCGCCGGACAACGTGTGGTGGTGCTGGAACGTGACTGAACTCAATCAAAGGATTAATGCCATGACCCCGTCTTTACGCCTGGACGATTTGCGCGACGCCTACCGCAGCGGCGAACTTATACCTCGGAATTTACTGTTGAGCCTGCGGGAAAAAGCCGCGGCGCTGAACCCTGACTACCACCTGTTCATCCACCTGCTGACGCCCGAGGAGCTGGAACCTTACCTCGTCGCGCTGGAGGGCCAGGATCTGGAAAACCTGCCGCTGTATGGCGTGCCGTTCGCGATCAAGGACAACATCGACCTGGCAGGTATTCCCACCACGGCCGCCTGCCCGGCGTTCAGCTACGTGCCGCAACGTTCGGCCACCCTTGTCGAGCAGCTACTGGCCTTGGGCGCGATTCCTCTGGGCAAGACCAATCTCGACCAGTTCGCCACCGGGCTCAACGGCACCCGCTCGCCTTACGGTGCCTGTCGCAATAGCGTGCTGCCCGACTATCCGGCCGGCGGTTCAAGCGCCGGCTCATCACTGGCGGTGGCCCTGGGTGTGGCAAGTTTTGCCCTGGGCACCGATACCGCTGGTTCGGGTCGGGTGCCGGCGGCGCTGAACAATCTGCTGGGTTTGAAGGCCACCAAAGGATTGATTTCCACGGCGGGTGTGGTGCCGGCCTGTCGCACGCTGGACTGCGTCACGACCTTCACCGCAACGGCGCGGGAAGCCAGCCAGTTACTGGCGCTGACAGCCCGTCTCGACCCACGCGATGAGTACAGCCGCCGCAACCCGCAGTGGAACGACGGCTCAGCGTTCGGCGCGCCACGCAGCTTTCGCTTCGGCGTGCCTCGTCGGCAAGACCTGGCTTTTTTCGGCTGCCACGAAGGTCCACAACTGTTTCAAGCGGCCATCGAGCGCCTCAAGGGCCTGGGCGGCGAAGCGGTGGAACTGGACCTGTCCCCGTTTCTGGAAGCCGCCCGGCTCCTTTATGAAGGGCCTTGGGTGGCTGAGCGCTACAGCGTTGCCGGGGAGTTGATGGAGCGCGAGCCCGACGCCGTACTGCCAGTTATCCGCGCCGTGTTGGCGAAAGCGCCTACCGTGGATGGCGTACAAACCTTCCGTGCCCAGTACCGTTTGCAAGTGCTCAAAGCCCAATGCGATCGCGTCATGGAAACGCTCGATTGCGTCCTCACCCCGACCATCGGTCGCCCGGTGACCCTCGCCGAACTGGCCGCCGAACCGGTGCTGCGCAACTCGGAGCTGGGTTACTACACCAACTTCATGAACCTGCTGGACTACGCTGCCGTCGCTGTTCCCAGCGCATTCATGGCTAACGGCTTGCCTTGGGGCGTGACGCTGTTCGGTCGGGCCTTCACCGATCAATACCTGTTAAGCGTCGCCGACGCCTTGCAGCGCCAGCAAGCGCCGGCCGTGCCAGCGCCGGCCAACCCGGCTCGCCATGACCGGGCGCGGCTGGTGGTGTGCGGGGCGCATCTGGACGGTTTGGCACTGAACTGGCAGCTCCAGCAACGCGGAGCCCGTCTGGTCGAGGCCACCCACAGCTCAGCCGATTACCGTCTCTACGCACTGGCCGGTGGCCCGCCTCTGCGCCCCGGCATGCTGCGGGTCAGTGAAGACGGCGTGGCCATCGAGGTGGAGGTTTGGGAATTGCCGAGCAGCGAACTCGGTTCGTTCCTGACCGGCATCCCCGCGCCGCTTGGGCTGGGCAAGGTACAACTGGCCGACGGCCGCTGGGAAAGCGGATTCATTTGTGAGCCGTATGGTTTGACGGACGCGCAGGACATCAGCCATTTGGGGGGATGGCGGGCTTACCTTAATACCCGTCAATAAACATAACCCTGTGGCGAGGGGATAAATCCTCTTGCCACAATTTACAAACCTGCAAATCCGAGCACCTTTTCCTACAAGGCCACTAAACTGATTTCATTGGGTCTGCGCCAAGGAAATCGCCATGTCGCTCCGTTCGCCGTTGTATTCCCAGCGCAAGCCGCTCCTGCTCGTGGTGGGGCTGCTCGGTACGGGTTTCCTGGTCATTGCATTGCTGGGCTATTACGCCGCCCATACCTCGGTACGCGACAACATTCTAAAAACGCTCTACTTGAATCTGCTGATCGGCGTACTCGTGACCCTGGCTGTCCTGGCAATCCTCTATCGGCTAATTGACAGCTACCAACGCCGCATCGACGCCCAGGCGACCCTCGACAGCCTGACTGAACTTCCCAACCGCCGTGGCTTCGACCTGTTGGCGGTACAAGCCCTGCACGAAGCCCAACGTGAACCCCAACCCCTGGCGGCGCTGCTGCTGGAACTGGACGAGTTCAAGCGACTGGACTCCACCCATGGTCACATCGCCAGCGACCAGTTGTTGACCGGGTTCGCTCGCGACTTGACCGACAGCCTGCGGCATTCGGACATCGTGTGTCGCTGGAGTGGCGAGACGTTTATTGTGCTGCTCAAGGACACCGACGGGCAGAACGGTCTGAAGATCGCTGAGAAAATTCGTCAACGGATCGAACAACAACGTTATTTCTGCAGTGGCAAAGAGCTGCGGGTCACCGTCAGCATCGGCCTCACCACCTTGCAGGACGAAGACACCTTGCACAGCCTACTGTCGCGGACCGATCATGCGCTGCAACGCGCCCGGCAAACCGGGAACAACCGAACCTGTGTACAGATGCCTCACTCCAGCTATGAATAAACCTGACCTGTGCCCGGCCTGTGGCGCCAGCAATGACTGCACCCTGGCCGACCCGCGAACCGCCGACCGCGCCTGCTGGTGTTACGGCGTGAGCATCGACCCGGCCGTGCTTGAAGCATTGCCGGCCGAGCTGCGCGATCAGTCCTGCCTGTGCCCACGTTGCGCCCAGGTCGAAACCCAGTTGCGGGCCAAGCCGCAGCCGATCGCGTAAGATGCCCGCCCTTCGCTCTCTTGCCTGACCTGCCCCATGCGCCTTGACCGCTTCCTCAGTAATCTGCCGCGTTTCAATCGCCAACAAGTCCGGTTATTGTTGGTGGAACGCCGAGTGCGGATCGACGGGCAGATCATCAGCGACCCTCATGCACAGGTGCGCGAATTCAGCCGGGTCGAAGTCGATGAACAGGTGCTGCAAGCCGGTCGCCCACCCCGATATTTCATGCTGCACAAACCGCCCGGTTGCGTCAGCGCCACCCGCGACCCGCAACACCCCACCGTGCTGGACCTGCTGGATGAGCCAGACAAGGACGACCTGCACATCGCCGGGCGGCTGGACTTCAACACCACCGGGCTGATGCTGATCACCAATGACGGCAGTTGGTCACGGCGCCTGACCCAACCGCAGACCAAACTGCCCAAGGTCTATTACGTCGAGACCGAGCAACTCATCACCGCCGAATACGCCGTTACCTTCGCGCGCGGGCTGTACTTCGCTTTCGAAAACCTCACCACCCAGCCTGCGGAACTGCTCCTGCTGGGGCCAAGATCGGCGCGACTGAGCATCGTTGAAGGCCGCTATCACCAGGTCAAACGCATGTTCGGCCACTTCGACAACAAGGTGTTGCGCCTGCACCGTGAACGCATGGGACCGCTGCTGCTGGACGCCGAGCTTGAGCCAGGCCAATACCGCGCCCTGAGCCCTGAAGAGATCCAGCTGATCTGATCGTATGACCGCTCGGCAGAAGTGTCGGACAATTGTCAAACAACACTTGCGCGACGGCCGGTCCACTGCTTGAATCAAACCGTCGGCCGAAATGTGACCGATGAGTCACCACATACTTCCAAGAAACTTTTTGCCGGCCGGAGCCTCCTCGGGTTCCTTCTTAACTCCGGCAAACTGCCCGCCATAACAATACCCGTCGACCGGCTTTCGTGGATCGACATGGGCCTTATCTTTCAGGCGTATGCCTACCTGTCACATTGCTCGTGCAATCTCATTGCGCGCATACCCGCTTGCCAGGAGTCTTATGACATGAGGCCAGAAATCGCTGTGCTGGATATACAGGGTCAGTATCGGGTTTACACGGAGTTCTATCGCGCAGACGCCGCGCAAAAGACCATCATCCTGGTCAACGGCTCGATGGCCACCACCGCGTCGTTCGCACAGACCGCCAAAAACCTCTACCCGCAATTCAACGTCGTGCTGTACGACCAACCCTATGCGGGCAAGTCCAAGCCCCACAACCGCCATGAAAAAATGCTGACCAAAGAGATCGAAGGCCAGATCCTCCTGGAGTTGATCGATCACTTTGCCGCAGAGCATGTGCTGTCTTTTTCCTGGGGCGGCGCCGCCACCCTCACCGCCTTGGCCCAGCGTCCACGGCGCATCGAAAAAGCGGTGATCAGCTCGTTCTCCCCAGTGCTCAATGCACCGATGCGCGACTACCTGGAACGCGGCGTGGATTACCTGGGCAGCCTGGACGGCGACCGCGTGGGACACCTGGTCAACAGCACCATCGGCAAACACTTGCCGCCGCTGTTCAAGCGCTTCAACTATCGCCACGTCAGCAGCCTGGCCGAGCACGAATATGGGCAGATGCATTTCCACATCAACGACGTGCTCCACAGCGACCGGTTGTGCTACGTCAACGCGGCGAAAAAAATCAACGTGCCGGTGCTGTTCCTGAACGGCGAATGGGACGAATACACCTCAGCCAGCGATGCCAAGGTTTTCGCCGACCACGTGCAGCACAGCACCTTCAGCACGCTGCAAGCCACGGGGCATTTCCTGGACATGGAACACAAAGCCGCCTGCCGCGACAGCCGTGATGCCCTGCTGGGTTTCCTCAAGCAGCCCCATCAAGAAAGCCGGCCGCGCTACAACTACGTGCAGGACTACCATGCCCTGGCTATGTGAAACCGAGTCCTCGCGAGCAAGCCCCGCTCTGCCCCAACAGACACGGGGCTTGCCCGCGAACGACCGCTCTGGTTTGAGGTTTGCGTAGACGCATCACCGCTGCGCCCGTAAAGAAAAACTTCAAATCCGCGTCCACATCTGGTACAAAGTCAGCCGCTCTGAGCGGGTGTCGTATAATGGCATTACTCCAGCTTCCCAAGCTGATAACGAGGGTTCGATTCCCTTCACCCGCTCCAATCGAATTCTGGTCTCACGTCGCGTGGTTTTGGCGGGGGATATGAAAAAACCGGCTCTTGGTGGCCGGTTTTTTTTCGTCCGCAGTTTGTTGGGCTCCGCCCTTAAAGCACAGTGCTTGCAGTAATACCGACCCAGGATGAGAGCGAAGAAAACTCGACCTGTTTAATTTTCGTAAACACATCCGGCGAAGACACGTTTAAATACATTCCACGTTACGCCCTAGAGGCTACGAGACCTTGCGTCCTTACTTACGCGTGCGTCAGAATCCGCCGGCTTGTGCGCTTTCCCCCCGGCCCCTATCGTTTACCTGCCACTGCCCATCAGTGGTCGGGTTTAGTCGCTCGGTCGGTTTTAGTAAAGTGCATGAGTACCATTCAGTCAGGTCATTCTATTCCTGTACTTGATGGTGGTTGTGCGCAGGGCGCCCTTGGGCGCGCCGGGTTTGCTAATTCCACCGGTCGACTAACCTGCGTACAGCCGCCACCCTCTTTTAGTCGAGAACGGTTGCGGCCCCAACTCTGGAATTAGACATATGTTCAAGGTTACCCCCAACCCCCCGGATATCGACTCGGTACTCTACGGCGACTCTCTCGACCCTGAAAAGTTGAAAGAGGCGGCAGACCGCGCACTCAAGCACTACCTGAACCCGGGGGCGCCGAAAACGCAGATACGGCCCCGCAAGCCCAGCACGATTTTCACCATCGACGCAGCGGTGGATGACGAAACGTTGCTCGTTGAGGCGTGCGAATCCTTGGCATCCGCCAGCGTGATGGTCAGCGACCTCACCGACTTGACGGACGGCCCACGACGCCAAACGATGCTGGTGCTGCAGCGGGTCATCATGTTGGGTGAGTTAGCGGTCAATCGAGTACTGGATAACCACAAGCCTGGCTAGTCGCCAGGGATTGTTGTGGGGGCACTTACGCCCCCCAACAGTTATTCAGTCCAGCAACGAAGCCTGTTTGAGCAATTCGAAAAGCCCTTCAGGAACTAGCGCAGACGTAGCGGTGAAGCTGGAACCCAGGCACCACGTGGCTTTGAACGAATCACCATTGGTTTCATGACCGTCTAACCAAGATCGCTCATAGACGTCTACATCATCAAACCTTGCATCGTAGACCTGGACTATTTCGTGTCCTGGCTTGCCTGCGTAGGTGAAAATGCTTTCCAAAGTGCCAATCAATCGAACATCACTGATCGAAAGAGCCAGTTCTTCCTGCACTTCACGAACGATGGCATCGATACCTCGTTCGCCGAACTCAATGCCGCCGCCAATAGGGCGAAAAAGGGTTCGCTGTTCAACGGAGTCATAGAATTGGTTAACCAGAATTTTTCCGTGATGATGAAAGATACAGAGCGCGAGGGCACGAATGCGTGGTTCTGACATGAGTAAAATTCCCTTTTGACTTGATGAGCTGACGGCACTGGATTCCCCCAACGTGACGCATGAAATCCAGTAGCAGTGAGATCGCGACCCACAATACTCAATGTGCGAACAGACATTCTAAGCGGAGCCTGGCTGCCAATTATGAGGAAGCAGCTCGCCCATTTCACTTGTCCCCGTGTGTAAGCGCGAAATCAATCGCTGGCTCGAACTGGCCGACAAAGCCAGTGGCTGATCAGCGTCACAACACCCACCACCAGACCCGCCAGCAACGCGCCACCCGCCGCAGGTTGCGCGCAGCAGGCACCTCAAAGCGTCGATAGGCTGGTGAGCGGTAATATGACGGGCGGACAGTTTGCCGATTTCCCTCTGCTATATAGTTTGTCGACGATGGCTGTCCGGCGCGAAAGGCCGTAATCGGCCAAGAGGAGCCCTTCGTGAGAATCCGCTTCCGACCCTAAGCGGGTAAATCGCTAGAACGGATGTTCGAATCGATTCGCTGAATTTCCGCCTCGCTCATCACTCGCCAATCATTTGGCAAAATACCGTACTCGAACTCAGCGCTTTCCAGTGCCTCATCCAATCCAAGTATCAAGTGGTCGCCTTCAATCTGGAGTTTTCCGTAGTCCTCAAAACGTATTAGCAGATACACCGGGTCATCGTCTTTTACCTCCAGGCCGAAAAGCACGATAGCGGTAACGTCAGGCCGGAAATCACTGACTGTCCTTACATAAGCAAACAGATGGCTTGTGGGCTGGGGCATGGCGTCGGCTGCATTTAATTGATGATGGGTTACGGCATTCTATACGACCGCTTCTGGCCGGTTAGCGACCGCTCTAGTTAGCCATCCTTGTCCTTCCACACATGGACGACATGTCATGAACATCATCGCTACCCGCAGCCGTCAGCCCTGGAACAAAGGAAAATTGGTCGGGCAAAAAACCCCACTCCGACTGAGAGATATCTGGGCCACCCGAGCAAGGCTTCAAATTGCAGAAAGAACTCGGGATCTGGCTCTCTTCGATCTGGCCATCGACAGCAAGCTTCGAGCCTGCGACTTAACCAAGCTCTGCGTGCGCGACGTCGCCCATGGCGACCACATATCATCACGAGCCATGGTGATGCAGCAGAAAACGCAGCGGCCAGTGCAGTTCGAGATCACTGAGCAAACACGGCCTGCTGTCGCGGCCTGGATACATCAGGCCCAGCTACGCAGCGAGGACTGCCTTTGTCCTAGCCGGCTGTATACCTCAGACCACCTATCCACTCGTCAATACTCTCGTATCGTGAAATGCTGGGTGAAAGCCGTTGGCCTTGATCCAGCCATGTATGGCACTCACACAATGAAACGTACGAAGGCATCACTGATTTATCGCAGGCCCAAGAACCTGCGGGCGGTTCAACTGCTGCTCGGCCATACGAAGCTGGAGAGCACCGTTCGATATCTGGGGATTGAGGTCGATGACGCCCTAGAGATGGCGGAACAGACCGCGGTTTGATCATGTATAGCGACGGTCGAAGTCAGACCGTCGCTCACCGGCCAGAAGCGATCACTGGACAGTTTGCCCCTGGAAAAGTAGCGTGCAATCTAAATGACACTAGTTGGAGTTCCCTCGTGGTTTCTATGGACGTTCTGGAAGAAGTTAGAGGCCGGCTACGCCGTGCAGAAGACGAGCACGATGTGAAAATACTTTTAGCTGTTGAATCAGGAAGTCGTGCTTGGGGGTTCGCCTCTCCCAACAGCGACTATGACGCACGCTTCATCTATGTGAATAAACCTGAGTGGTATCTCTCTGTCGGTCTTGAGGAGCAGCGCGACGTCATCGAATACCCCATCATTGACGACATGGACATCAATGGCTGGGATCTACGAAAGGCACTTAGGCTATTTTGGAAGTCCAATCCAGGCTTTGTTGAGTGGATACAATCGCCCATCATCTACGAGCATATCGGTTCCTTTCACAGTCGCGCCAAGGAGTTACTGCCGCAGGTGTATTCGGTAGAAAGCGGCATCTACCATTATCGCAGCATGGCTAAAACCAACTACAGGGGGTACTTGCAGGCACCTTATGTCCCTTTGAAAAAATACTTTTATGTACTGCGTCCTTTGTTATCGATACGGTGGCTAGAGCAGTTTGAAACGCCTGCTCCTATAGAGTTTGACAAGCTGCGCGGTGTCATCGAAAGGGAGCCCGAATTCCAGCGGACCATTGATGACTTGCTTGCCGTCAAGCGTGAGTCTCCAGAAATGGGGTTATCGCCTCAGATCACGCCCATCCAGCAATTCATTGAGCGTGAGCTCAATAGACTCGAATCCATTAAGCCGACCCGTAGCGAACGTAAAGAAGTTGAACCATTGCTTTCCGAACTTTTTCGCTCGGTGCTCAAAGAAACTTGGGGATGATATGTTGTGCAGGAACACCTTGTAGAAGCCAGGTGAGTCCGCCTACATAGATAAATGATGTCCGCTTTGGGTCGATTCTGTTGAAAAAGTCGGTTTGCCCAAAATGCTCGAATATTAATGGGTGAAAACACCTTTTTTGCACGCTGCTACGTGAAATCCGAGTCCTGAACCTTCTACGCAAAACACAGATTTCAATCTCAGGCGCGTACTTTTCTACCGTGGGAACCGAAGCCGACTTTTTCAACAGAATCGGCCGGTTAGCGACAACCTGACTTCGACCGTCGCCATGCATGGTCATATCTCAGTTTGTTCCGCCATCTCCAGGGCGTCATCGACCTCAATCCCCAGATATCGAACGGTGCTCTCCAGCTTCGTATGGCCGAGCAGCAGCTGAACCGCCCGCAAGTTCTTCGTCCTGCGATAGATGAGCGATGCCTTCGTACGTCTCATCGTGTGAGTGCCATACATGGCTGGTTCAAGGCCAACGGCTTTCACCCATTTTTTTTTGCCGATACGAGCGTATTGACGAGTGGATAGATGGTTTGAGGTATGTAGCCGGCTAGGAAAAAGGCAGTCTTCGCTGCGTAGATGGGCCTGATGTATCCAGGCCGTGAGAGCGGACCGTGTTTGCTCAGTGATCTCGAACTGCACTGGCCGCTGCGTTTTCTGCTGCATCACCATGGCTCGTGATGATACGTACTCGCCATGGGCAACGTCGCGCACGCCGAGCTTGGTTAAATCGCAAGCTCGAAGCTTGCTGTCGATGGCCAGATCGAAGAGAGCCAGATCCGGAGTTTTTTCTGCAATTTGAAGCCTTACTCGGATGGCCCAGATATCTCTCAGTCGTAGCGGGGTTTCTGCACGACCAATTTACCTTTGTTCCAGGGCTGACGGTTGCAGGTTGCAGGTTGCGATGATGGACGCAGGGTTTATTCAATTTCCGTCAATCAACACGCCGACTTCAGCAACACCCTCCCCCATTGAAATACCTTGCAACTCTTGCCTGATTGAGAAATCCCACGCGCTTTTCTAAATTTTTTCCCACAACGCCGGGCCCCTCTGACAGCGAATCGCTGCCATGTCGGAGTTGCAGTTTGTACAACTTCGACACTGAGAGGAGGGGCTTATGACTGCCCTGGAACCGTTCTTTTTTGCCGAGTTTCTCGGCACCGCTACTTGGTTGTGGCTCGTTTTTATCAGCATCGTTATCAGCCTGTTGGTCTTCGACCTCGGGGTGCTACACCGTGAGCATCGAGAAATCGGCGTTCGTGAAAGCCTGCTGCTGTCTGCTGGCTATATCACGGCCAGCTTGCTGTTTGGGCTCTGGGTCTGGCAGGTCAAGGGCGGTGATGCCGGGATGGATTTCTACACAGGCTTTCTGATCGAGAAATCGTTGTCGATGGACAACGTATTTCTTATGGCGATGATCTTCAGCTTTCTCTCAATCCCGCGTAAGTATCAGCACGAGGTGCTGTTCTGGGGCATTCTCGGTGTGATAGTGCTGCGCGCGATCATGATTGGCCTAGGTGCGGCGCTGATCGCCGAGTTCAGCTGGATTCTCTATGTGTTCGGCATCTTCCTGCTGTTGACCGGGGCCAAGATGCTGTTCAGCAAGATCGATGACCATCCGGACCTTAGTGAAAACCTGCTGGTGAAGTTCCTGCGCAAGCACATGCGGGTGACCGATCGCTTGCATGAAGGGCGCTTCTTCGTCCGCCAGGCGGATGCCAGTGGGAAGTCCGTGCTCTGGGTGACGCCGTTGTTCCTGGCCCTGGTGCTGATTGAATGTGCCGACTTGGTGTTCGCTGTGGACAGCGTGCCGGCGATCTTTGCCATCACCCAGGATCCCTTCATCGTCTACACCTCTAACATCTTCGCCATCCTTGGCCTGCGTGCGTTGTATTTCGCTCTGGCGGCGATGATTCACCGCTTCGCCTATCTCAAGTACGCCCTGGCGCTTGTGCTGGTGTTTATCGGCGGCAAGATCTTCCTGGTCGGCATCATCGGCAAGATTGCGCCGGTGATTTCCCTAAGCGTGACCCTGGCTTTGCTGCTGGGCGGTGTGCTGCTATCGCTTTGGAAAACCCGCGACCAGGCCTCTGCCCGCTCGCAGGTTTAGATCCAAACAGGTGGCGGCGCTACACGAAAACAATAAACCCGGCGCGAGGGCCGGGTTTGGGGAGTGCGTGCCAGTTACGCTTGCATGACAAATGCAGCTCCAACGTTACGTTCGCGAACGCGATGGGCGAGAATCCGAAAATATCAGCCTCCCGGTAAATGACCCGTTCACGTCAGCCCCCGCTAACAAGCAGAAAATGGGTTGACGAACGTGGCAATTCTCTCTAGATTCATCCCCATCGAAGCGACTGACCAGATGAGATTGAGCGCTTCCCAGCGACGTAAGTCGTAATCGCGCAAGGCGGTTCGTAAGTGGTGTCTGGATCTGCTTTACCGAATACGAAAAAGACGCCTGCGGCGTCTTTTTTCGTTTCTGTCTCTAACGTTTGGTCGATGTTGGCTGCCGCATGTGGATCTTGCCGCACAGCAATATAAAGCCCATCCGGCCCAGTAATCGAGGCGGTTTGTCGGTTTGGTGATAGGCGCTTTCAACGACAAGGTTCAGGTCCTGAGGCTTATCCTTGGCAGCCCGACGTATCTCAAAAAACACGTGATAGGGTCCGTTCGGGTCTACGATCGTCATTGAGTACGCCCAGTTGCGAAAATATCAACCGCCCCCCGGCAAATGCCCCAACGGCAGGGCCCCGGGAGTCTTCACCGTATGAATCGCAAAATTACTCCGGATGTCACTCACCCCCGGCAACTTCAGTAGCCGCCCAGTGAGAAAACGGTCGTAGGCCCGCAAGTCCGGCACCACCACTTGCAACAGAAAGTCCGATTCGCCTGAGACCAGAAACGCTGAAATCACCTCCGGCAACGCCGTGACCGCTTGGCGAAACGCTTCGGCCTGTTCGTCGTTGTGCCGTTCAACCTTGACGCCGACAAAGATCGTCAACCCAAGTCCTACTTCATCACGGTCGAGGATGGCTTGGTAACCGCGAATGACGCCGGCTTCTTCCAGCATCCGCACGCGGCGCAGGCATGGCGACGCGGACAGGCCGATTTCCTCCGCCAGTTGCACGTTGCTCAAGCGGCCGTCGCGTTGCAGCGCGGCGAGGATTTTGCGATCGAAGGCGTCCAGTTTCATGAATTGGTAGTTCCCGATTGAACTTCACGATTACTTGGCAGGTTATGCCAATTCCATAAGCTTTAGAAGCTGACTTCGCAACCACCTGCCCTGCCCGTCAGCCCTAGACTGGCCCTACCGAAATCGTCGATATGCAGGGGGATGGTGTGGCAGAGCTCTGGTTGTTTTTGATGGCGTTGATGGTGGTGTATCTGTTGCCCGGCCCGGACATGATCCTGCTGCTGCAAACCGGCGCTCGTCAGGGTAAAGGTGCGGCGCTGGCGACAGCAGTGGGTCTGGGGATCGCTCGGGGGTGTCACGTCGCGCTGGCAGCGTTGGGGCTTTCGGCGTTGTTCAAGACCGCGCCCTGGACCTTTGACGTGGTGCGCCTGGCCGGTGCCGCGTACTTGCTATGGATTGGTTTTCAATGCCTGCGCACTTCGTTGTTGCCCAGCTTTGAAGGGGCCGGCGTTGAGGCAGGAAGACGACAGTGGCACCAGGCGATTCGACGCGGGTTGTTGACCAACCTGCTCAATCCCAAAGCGCTGCTGTTTTGCTCGGTGTTGTTGCCGCAGTTCATCGACCCACAGGACGGGCCAGTGCTTGGGCAGTTTGCAACCCTCGGCCTGGTGTTGGTCTGCGTCGGCTTGCTGTTTGACAGCACCTATGCGCTGGTGGGCGTGGCGCTCGGTCGCTGGCTCCAGCGCTCTCCTTCGGCCCAGCGTATGCAGCAGTGGTTGTTCGGGAGTCTTTTGATTGGGTTTGCTGTGCGGCTGACGTTTGTGCAGCAGTCGTAGTGCGGATGCATTTCGTTGTTCTTCACATCCAGAAATAACCCTAACGCGGCTTCTAGACTGGATTGCGATGACTGCGCTTGCTTACACTCGGTGGTTATAGTGTTGATCATCAGAGCAAGGTGGGTATAGTACCCACCACGCACACCACGCGGAGGTGATGCCCTCCCGGAGAACGATTGACATGCTTTACCCGATTGCAATTTCCATGGGCGATGAGAAGCACGCCTGGGGTGTAGAAATACCGGATATTCCGGGTTGTTTTTCTGCTGGAGATGACCTGGACGATGCCATGGCGATGGCCCGCGAGGCGATTGAAGGGCACTTCGAGATTCTGGCTGAGGACGGCTCGCCGATTCCATCGGCCAATACAGTCACCTTGCATGCGGCCAATGCGAAATACGCAGGTTGCACCTGGGCGCTGGTGGATATTGATGTGACCAAATATCTGGGCAAGGCGCAGAAGCTCAACATCACCTTGCCTGGCTATCTGCTGAACCGTATTGACGAATACGTGCTGCACCATCCTGAAGAAAAAAGCCGTTCCGGGTTTCTGGCCTCGGCGGCGCTGAAGGTGTTGCAGCAAGGACGTTGAAAACCAACCTGCCCCAGACCCTAACCCCTTGTGGGAGCGAGCCTGCTCGCGATGGCGCCATGTCAGCCAAGAACAATCCTGCTGATCTGCCCATCGCGAGCAGGCTCGCTCCCACAATTTTTTTGCAATAAGCCGGTTATTTTTTCTCCGAACCGGACTCCTGCATCTGCACCGACGACTTGGTGCCATCGGTGTTGTCCTTGGTCTCGTTGTCAGAGTTGTCGAAGCAGCCCTGCAGGGCGAACAGGCAACAGGTGAGGAAAAAGGTGCGCGTGAGATTCATGGTGTACTCCGATTGAGGGCTTTAAGCAGTGACCTCTGAATACGGTGAATGGTTGCGATGACCTTGCAGCTCGCTGAACTTCAGGCTGCGCGGCAAATGTAAGTAGAATTTTCATCGCTTCATTGCTGTCACACCAGACAGGTAAGTCCCAGAAGGAAACGCAGCAATGAACTTCGCAAAAATCGCACAAAAACTGGCCCTGTGGGCAGGCAGTCCCAAGACGTTTTTGGGGGCGCTGGTGTTGTTGGTGCTCTGGGCAGTCAGCGGGCCGTTTTTCCAGTTCAACGATACCTGGCAACTGATCATCAACACCTCGACCACGATCATCACATTCCTGATGGTGTTCCTGATTCAGAACACACAGAACCGCGATACCGACATCTTGCATCTGAAGGTCGACGAATTGATCAGGGCGAACAAAAATGCACACGATGCAATGCTCGGGCTGGAGTCGCTGGACCTCAAGCAGTTGGAGGCGATGAGAAGGCACTACCAGGCCATGGGCGAGAAGGAGGCCAAGAACCTCGGTGCCGAGCAAGGCCTGGAGCCAAAAAACAAGATCGATCTGAATCAGTGCTGATACTGGCGCGCGAGCAGCCTTCGCCACTCGCGCGGCCAAGCGTGAAGTCAGGGCAGCGGATTACCACCCGTCACGCCAAACACTTCCCCGGTGATGTAGCTCGACTCCTGTGACGCCAGCAGCACATAGAGCGGTGCACACTCGGCCGGTTGGCCTGGGCGCTTCATCGGAACTTGAGAACCAAAGGTGGGGATTTTCTCCTGGGGTTGTCCGCCGCTGGGTTGCAGCACGGTCCAGATCGGCCCCGGCGCCACGGCATTGACCCGTATCCCCTTGCTGATCACCTGCCCCGCCAGCGCCTTAGTGAATGCGACGATGGCCGCTTTGGTGGTGGCGTAGTCCAGCAGGGTGGCAGACGGATCATAGGATTGGATCGACGCGGTATTGATAACCGTCGCCCCCGCCGGCATCAGCGGTAATGCGGCCTTGCAGATCCAGAACATCGCATAGATGTTGGTTTTCATGGTGTCATCGAATTGCGCGGTGGTGATATCGGCAATGTCTTTCTGTGCTTCCTGTTTACCCGCAACATTCACCAGGATATCCAGGCCACCCAGTTGCTCATGGGCGCTTTTCACCAGTTGGACGCAGAATTGCTCATCCTTCAGATCGCCCGGGATTGCAATCGCCTTGCGACCCTCGGCCTCGATCAGCTCGATGACTTGCCGTGCATCCCGCTCTTCGCTGGGCAGATAGTTGATCGCTACATCAGCGCCTTCCCGGGCGTAGGCAATGGCGGCGGCGCGACCGATGCCCGAGTCGCCACCGGTCACCAAGGCCTTACGCCCTTCGAGGCGCCCGAAACCCTGGTAACTTTTTTCACCGTGATCGGGCTTGGGCACCATGTCCTGATCGATACCCGGTGGCGACTGCGGCTGGTCGGGGAAAGGGGGACGGGGATACTGGGTCAACGGGTTCTGCATCGCGTATTGGTTGGGTTCTCGGCGTGTGGACATCGAGCTTCTCCTTTTCGGCGGGCAAGGTGAGCCGGGACGCAAGCGCCCTGGCCCTGAATGTTAAACGTGCGGCGAATCAGCGACTGGCCTGGAGCGCCCGGGCCATTTCGAGGTGGGTCTGCAACTTAGGCAGGGTTTCGTCGGCGAACGCCTTGATTTCCGGCACTTCCGTGGTCTTGGCCTGTTCCTGGATCTGCGCAATGGCTTCCTCGGTAGCCTTGACCTGGCTGGCGGCATAGGCAGCCTCGAACGACTCGCCTTCCGGCACTTGCGGCATCAGCGTCTTGGCCTTGTCTGCCACTTCTTCCCGTGGCGCGACAGGCAGGTCGAGTTTCTTCGCAATCTTGGCCAGATGCTGGTTGGCGGTGGTGCGGTCGTTGATCACCATGATGGTGTAATCCTTGACTTCCCTGGACTCGGCCTTGCCGTGGGCCATGCGGCTGGCCTCGATGTCGGCCATGCCTTTGGCCGAAGCATCATTGATAAACTCGGCAGGCGATTGTGCCCAGGCACTGTTAATCCCCAGGCCCATCAGCACGACGAGACTGGTGCTGCGTAAAAAGGTGGCCATCCGGCTCATGGTCACGCCCTCCTCTAAAAAGTTGCGGCAGATTTCTCGCCGCTGAATCAGAACCACCTGTAACGATGTGGACAAACGTCTGTCCCGAATACGGCCGATACCGGCTTCAACGGGTGCCTCTGGACGACGATGAAGTGGGTGGTTCTCCCACATGTGCGACCCGATCCAGACGCCTTCGTTCGATCCAGGGCAATGTTTCCGGCGAGCGGGCCCCACCTGATATTCGAAAGGGTCGCGAACTGAAAGGTTTGAAAAATCGTTGGGCGCCACGACGAACGGTGGCCCGTAGTCAAATATCGAACGCCTTGTGATTCTGGCGTTTAGCGGCGTACATCGCCTCATCGGCGTGGCGGAACAGTGCGACATCTTCCAGGCCATGCTCGGGGAAACAGGCCACCCCGATGCTCGGCTCGATGCTCAGGCAATGCCCGTCCAGGCGCAGCGGCTGGGTCAGTGCATGACGGATCTTTTCCTGCACATGGTGGGCATCTTCCAAGGCCTGGACACTATGGAGCAGCACAACGAACTCATCGCCGCCAATGCGCGCCACGGTATCGGTGTCGCGCACACAGCCCTGGAGCCGGCTGGCCACCGCCTGCAACAACATGTCGCCCACCGCGTGGCCGTAGGTATCGTTGATCTGCTTGAAGCGATCCAGGTCGATATACAGCAGCGCCATGCGCCCAGACGCCGTCCGGGCGGTGGCCAGTGCGGCCTTGAAGCGTTCGCGCAGCAATTCGCGGTTTGGCACCTGGGTCAACTGATCGTACTGAGCCATGCGCTGCAACCGGGCGTGCAATTGCTGGCGCTCGATGGCGATGGTGAGCTGCGCACAGACGTATTGCAGCAACTCCTTGTCTTGCTCGGTGTAGCGCTGGTTGTCTTGCGTGCTCTTGACGATCAACGCACCGATCGTGCCGTTTTGCGAGATCAGCGGTACACCCAGCCAGCAGGGAGCGTTCGGTTGCGCCACAAGGTCGCAAAACCCCGATGGCAACTGACTGCAACCGGGCGTCAGCAGGATTGGTTGGCCGCTGCGAATCACTTCGGCGCACAGGCGCTTGGTGACCGAGCTCGGCCCATCGGGCTGTCGTTCCAGGTCATCGACGTGATAGGCAAAGTTCAACTGCTCGCACTGCTCGTCATACAGCGCCACCGAAAAATTCAGCGCCGGCAGCCACTCGCCAATGATCAGGTGGATGCGCTTGAACAACGCCAGCAGGTCCGCAGCCGCATGGGCGGCCTCGGAGATCGCATACAACGCCGCCTGCCGAGACTCGGCCTGCTTGCGCTCGGTGATATCCCGGGCCACGGCGATCCGCAACTGGTCCGCCGGCGACCAGCGCGCCGACCACAGGATATGCACCACCCGACCGTCCTTGTGCAGGTAGCGGTTCTCGAAATTGAGCTTGGGTTCGCCGTCCATGATCTCCCGCGCCGCATCAAGAGTCCGCTGGCGGTCGGCAGGATGCACCAGGTCGATCATCGGCTGGCCGATCAGCTCCTGCGGGGTGTAACCGAAAATGCGTTCACAAGCGGCGCTGACAAACACGAAACGCCCCTGGCCGTCGACGGCACACACGGCGTCCAGCAAAAGATCCATGTAACTGGCCAGCGGCGCACGATTGCGAGTGTCCATGGGGCTGGTGGTCTTCCGATAATGCATCGTTGAAAAAAGCCTTGCCTGCGCAGCCGGCACGTCAGCCCTGCGCCTTGCTGGCCAACAACCGATTCGCGCCAACAATACCCATGAGGATAGCGTAGGCCAACGGGCCGCCCAAAAAACTGATTGTTATCAGCAATGGCAATATCGACCCATGCAGCAGCTCGGCACGGCTGCACAGGCGGGGCGAAGATTCAGGGAGCCGTAAAAAACTCCATGGCGGCGTAAGGCGCCTGTCGACAGGCCTGCAGGCGGGACGTCAGATCTCCCACATGGATTTCGAGTTTGTGCCCGTCCGGGTCGAGAAAGTAAAACGAGTCACCTTCGCTGCGGTTGTCGCGCCACGTCACCACCCGGGCCGCATTGAGCCGCGCCACCAGCACCGGGAAGTCCTCGGCACGGATACTGAATGCGTAATGGGTGTAGTCCGCCGCAGCCTCCTTTTTGCGCAACGGGTCAACAGACAGGCACAGCCATAGTCCGGGCAGCGACAAATAGGCCCCTTTGTCCCATCTGGCCTCAAGACGAAGCTGCAATAGCTCGCTATAAAAAACCACACTGGGGTCCAGCTCGGTGACGGCAAGTGTCAGATGATTGAAGCCTGAGAGCATCGACAAGCAACCTTTGGAAAAGAAACGGATGGGTCAAGTGCAGCAGGCTCAAGGGTGAAAGCATCGCTTTGCCCAGCTCCGACAGCGCAAATGGATTCCCCGCCCAGCCCCTTAGGCAAGATCCTACACAGAAGTCTCCGGTAACACTCAAACACGCCGGAAACGGCCGATTCAAAGCCCTGCATAACGATCTGTAAAGTCTGGAAACACACAGATATCGAAACCACCCACGGACAGCACCACTCAACCAAGGAATGTAAGCGCACCATGAACCAGACTGCACAGCCAACCCATCGCTACACCAACTACCGTAAGGTCATTTCCCTGGCGGACCAGGACTGGCAGAGCGCCGAAGTCGGAAAAATCTCAGGGCTGAATGTCGAGGTCAAGACACCCAATGTCCTGGTCGACCAGTACGGCCGAACCTTTCACCACTTCTGTACCACGTCCTATCTGGGCCTGGATCACCATCCGGCGTTGCTGGACGGGGCCATGACGGCCCTGTGGGAAACCGGGACCTTGCGCGTCGCTAACTCGAAAAACCGCTGCAAACTGGCGATCCTGGACCGATACGAAACCCAATTGTCGGAGTTGTTTGGCGCCAGTTGTCTCAGCGCCCTGTCATGCAGCGCAGCGAGCGCCGGGATCCTGCCGTTGCTGGCCAGCGGCGTGCTCACCGACAATCGGCCGCCGGTCATGGTGTTTGACAAACATGCCCATTACTCGATGAACCACGTCAAGGCTGCCTGCGCCGATGAAACCCAAGTCATCACCGGGCCCCACAACGACATGGACTTTCTCGAGGACGTGTGCAAACGACAGCGCAACGTGGCGTATGTGGCCGATGGGGCCTACAGCATGGGCGGGGTGACGGATATGGACAGCCTGCTGTACCTCAAACAGCGCTATGGCCTGTTTCTCTATCTGGATGACTCCCACGCGCTGTCCGCCGTAGGGCAATGCGGAGCGGGCCTGGTCCGGGCACGCTTGCACGCCGTGGACGAGCGCACGCTGATTGTCGCCTCGCTGGCCAAATCATTCGGGGCCAGTGGCGGCCTGGCGATGTTTGGCAGTGAACGGCAAAAAACACTGGTGCAGCGCTACGGCGGGCCGAGCAATTGGTCCCAGAGCCTGAACGCGGCGGCCATTGGCGCCGGCATTGCCTCGATCCGCCTGCACCGCAGTCGAGAATTCAGCGCCTTGCAGGAGCGTTTGCAGGCTAATATCCGCCTCTTCGACAGCCTCATCCGCACCGAACAGCTCGGCAATGCCATGGCGATCCGCCTGGTGACATGCGGTGAAGCAGCCCTGGCCAACAGCCTGGCGGTCGAATTGGCCGACCTGGGGTATTTCACTTCAGCGGTCTTTTTCCCCGTAGTGCCGCAAAACAAGGCCGCAATCCGCATCACCCTGCGCGCCGACATGGAGACGAACGTGATTCGCTCGTTCTGCGAACGGATCACCGATCTGCTGCTGGCACACGGGCGTGACATCCGTCCTTGAACGAGCGCCTTGATGAAGAACCGTACGACCCTGATCATCACCTGCACCACTGTCTTCCTGGCACAACTGGGCATGAGCATCTACTTGCCGGCCCTGCCCGACATTGCCCGGGATCTGGGGGCCGATGCGTCCCGGGTTTCCTGGGGCTTGTCGGTTTACCTGATCGGCATGGCGCTGCCAATGTTGCTGTGGGGCAGCGTGAGCCAGCGTCTGGGACGCAAACCGGTGTTGCTGGCGGCATTGGGGTTGTACGGCCTGAGTAACCTGGCCTTACCGCTGGGTACGACAGTCGAGGCGTTCCTGACGCTCAGGTTGATTCAGGGCATCGGCGCCAGCGGTATCTCGGTGATGGCCAGGGTATTGATCCGTGACAGTTTCAGCGGCGATCTGCTGGCCAAGGCCCTGTCATGGATCTCGATAGCCTTCGTGATTGCCCTTGGCATTGGCCAGTATCTGGGCTCCTTGATCCAGGTTGCCTTCGGCTGGGAAGCGATCTTCTACGGTTTGGGTGCGGTCAGCCTGGCCATGGCGGTGGCAGTGTCCCGGGTCGGTTTCCCAGTGCTGACAGAAAGCAGCCACGGGCAATCAGCGTGGCGCGTCTACGGCAGAATTCTCAGATACCGAGGTTTTTTACTGCCGGCATTGGCCGGTGGTCTGGGTTACGGCGTGATCGTCGCGTTCAACACCGCCGCGCCACTGATCCTGCAGGAAAGCTTTCATTGGTCAGCGATTGAGTACGGCCTGCTGGGCTGGCCGATCAGTGCGGCGTACCTGTTCGGCGCGCTGGCGGTAAACGCCTTTGTGCTGCGCACCGGTCAGCGACGGCTGATGAGCTGGGGCATTGCGCTGGTGCTGGGTGGCAGCGCAACCATGCTGCTGGGGAGCGTCGCGCTGAGCAGTGTTGCGCTGCTGTTCTGGTTACCGTACTGCTTAGCGGTGTTCGGCCAATCGTTGAATTACCCCATCAGCCTGTCCCTGGCCAACGAGGGTTCACCGGTGGCCGGTGCTTATGCCATGGCGTTGAGCGGTTTCCTGCATCAACTGATGGCATCGGCGATCGGCGCCATGGCCAGCCTGTTGTTGAGTCAACAGGCCTGGCCGCTGGCGGCATTGTGCACGTTGCTGGCGGTGGCAGCGATGCTGTGCGTGCGGTTCATGCCGCCACGGGTCGCTTAAAAGGCGCTGCGGAAAATCTCCTCGATCTGCCGTTGATCCCCCGCCCGTGGGTTGGTCAGACCACAAGCATCTTTCAATGCGTTGGTGGCCAGTACCGGCACGTCGTTGAGGCGTACGCCCAACTCACGCAGGCCGGCCGGAATGTCCACGTCCCGGGCCAGACTGCGGATCGCCTCAATGGCCACCCGCGCGCCCTCCTCCGGGCTGAGTCCGCGCGTATCGGCGCCCATGGCATGGGCCACGTCGGTCAGCCGAGCGGCACATACCGAGGCGTTGAAACTCTGCACATGGGGCAACAGCACGGCATTACACACGCCGTGGGGCAAGTCATAAAATCCGCCCAGTTGATGGGCCATCGCATGCACAAAACCCAGCGAAGCATTATTGAACGCCATCCCCGCGAGAAACTGCGCGTAGGCCATGTTCTCCCGCGCCGTCAGATCGTTGCCGTCGCGCACGGCCTGACGCAGATTGTTGCTGATCAACGTGACCGCTTTCAGCGCGCAGGCATCGGTGATCGGATTGGCGGCAGTGGATACGTAAGCTTCGATCGCATGGGTCAACGCATCCATGCCGGTGGCGGCCGTCAGCCCCTTGGGCATCGCCACCATCAACGCCGGATCGTTGACCGACATGAGCGGCGTCACGTTGCGGTCGACAATCGCCATTTTCACGTGGCGGGTCTCGTCGGTGATGATGCAAAAACGGGTCATCTCGCTGGCAGTACCTGCCGTGGTGTTGATGGCGATCAGCGGCAACTGCGGTTTACTCGAGCGATCAACGCCCTCGTAGTCACGAATTTCCCCGCCGTTGGTGGCACACAAGGCGATGCCCTTGGCGCAATCGTGGGGCGAGCCACCACCCAGCGACACCACGAAATCGCATTGGCTCTCCTTCAGCAACCCCAGCCCACGCTCGACATTGGCGATGCTGGGATTGGGTTTGGCACCGTCGAAAATCACCGAGTCGATGTCCTGTTGCGCCAGCAGGTCGGCCACCTTGCTGGCGACGCCGGCCTTGGCCAACCCTGTGTCAGTGACGATCAGGGCCTTGCGAAAGCCGTAGTTACGGATGGCGGTCATGGCCTCGTCGAGGCAACCCAGCCCCATGACGTTCACGGCGGGAATGAAAAAGGTGCTGCTCATGGGAGATGCTCCTGGAAGAGGCCGGGATTGGCAGGGCTACCAGAATGACCGACTGGTCACAGCGCATCTTGATCTGGCTCAAGACTGGGTCGTGATAAAGTCGCGCCCTGCCTTAACCACGTTTTGAGATAACTTTCGCAATGACCGACTTCCAGCAATACGACGCCCAGCTCGAAGACTGGGATGCCTTGCGCGCCAGCACCGCTTTCAGCGGCTTGCTGCTGGGTAACGGCGCCAGCCGCGCCGTTTGGGACGATTTCGGCTACGACTCGCTGTTCGAAAACGCTCGCACAGTCGAAGAAAAACCCTTGAGCCCGTCGGAAATGAGTGTGTTCGACGCGATGCAGACACGCAGTTTCGAACAGGTACTCGGCGCGCTGAAAACCACCAGCAGGGTCAACAAGGCTCTGGCCGTCAGTTCCGCTGCACCGCGCAACCGCTACTACGCAATCAAGGAAGCACTGATCAACACCGTGCACGCGGTGCATATCCCGTGGCGACTGGTCGAACCCTCGACCCTGGCGACGCTTAATCAGGAGCTGGGCCGCTATCGCACGGTGTTCACCACCAACTACGATCTGCTCAACTACTGGGCGATCCAGCATGCGCCCGAGACTGTCACCGACCTGTTCCTGGGCAACGATCACAGCTTTGATCTGAGCCAGGCAGACACGGACAAACCACGTCTGCTGTACCTGCACGGTGGCCTGCACCTGGTACGCAACCAGGACGGCACGGCACGCAAGCTGACCGCCACCGAAGGCACGCTGTTGGGCAGTTTCGCCATCAACAATACGATCAAGACCCTTGACGACGTGCCGCTGTTCGTCAATGAAGGCCCGAGCCAGGACAAGCTCAAGACCATTCGCAGCTCTGATTACCTATCGTTCTGCTACGACCAGTTGCTGCACCACGGCGACAACCTGTGCCTGTTCGGCCATGCCTTGGGCGAACAGGACAGTCACATCGTCCATGCCCTGCGCCAGGCCGCGCCGAAAACCGTGGCAATCTCGATCTACCCCCGCAGCCAGGCGTTCATTCAGCACCAGAAGCGCCATTACGCCAAGGTGTTCCAGGGGTTGGCGGTTGAACTGCGGTTCTTCGATGCCAAGACGCATCCGCTGGGCAACCCGAAACTGTCGGTGCCGGTGGAGGTTTAGAGCCAGGGCAGGCACGGCCCCGTAGCTTGTGGGGAAGGGATTTATCGGTGGGAGCAAAGCTTGCTCCCACATTGCCCCTCGGCTTTTGGCGTCCTGTCAAAGCGCCGCCAGCGTCTTGTCCTTGATCACCGTCGTCGGTCCGTTGGCCATGACGCTGGCAATGCCCTTGTCCCGGGCGGCGTCAGAGGAATAGCTTTCGCTGCTGCCGATCACTTCGTGATTGCCAGCCTTGAGGTTGAAGTAAGGATGGCCATCCTTGGTGCTCTTGAGTTCATAACGTTCGGCCAGTGGGCTGTTCTTCTGCACCGAAGCGATGCCACCGTCGGCACCGCTGCGGGTCGTGTACAGCTCGCTGGTCAAAATCGTTTCGGCGTTCGCCGCCTTGAGCACAAACTTAAACTGGCCGTTGCTGCTTTTGCTGACTTCGTACCATCCGGACATGTTTTTTCTCCTGGGCGGTTGAGGCATCCCCAAGAGTAAAGACCCGCTGCGCTTGTTCTGCCAGTGCCTTACAAGGTGATGGCCGTGCCCAGCAGCGTCAGGAACCCCGCCAGCCAGTTCGGATGTGCCGGCCAGGCGGGCGCGGTCGCCAGATTGCCTTGAACGTGGCCTTCGGTGACCGCGCACTCGATAAAGGTCCCTCCCGCCAGACGCACCTCCGGGGCACAGGCGGGATAGGCGCTGCATTCACGCCCTTCCAGGATACCCGCCGCTGCCAGCAATTGCGCACCGTGGCATACCGCTGCAATCGGCTTGCCCGCCTGGTCAAATTCGCGCACCAGTTGCAGGACTTTCTCATTCAGGCGCAGATATTCCGGCGCACGTCCGCCCGGCACCAGCAACGCATCGTAATCAGCGGCCTCGACACCGACGAAATCATGATTCAGTGCGAACAGATGCCCCGGTTTTTCGCTGTAGGTCTGGTCGCCCTCGAAGTCGTGGATCGCCGTGCGCACGGTCTGCCCGGCGCTTTTGTCCGGGCACACGGCATGAACGGTGTGGCCGATCATCTGCAAGGCCTGGAATGGCACCATGACTTCATAGTCTTCGACGTAATCGCCGACCAGCATGAGGATTTTCTTTGCGGCCATGGGGTGGACTCCTTGAAAAATGCGTAGGGGGTGAACGCATTAAAGGTAGACCGGTACGTCGGTAGATGAGGGATAAGCGGCGATTACCTGACGGGCTGCACATCGCTGGATGCTGAATGCAACGTGTGGGAGCGAGCCTGCTCGCGATTCAGGCGACGCGGTTTTTCAGGTACACCGCGTCATCGTTCAATCGCGAGCAGGCTCGCTCCCACAGGGTAATGTGTCAGTCACTCAGGCGAGGTAACCGTCAGCGCGCAGCAGGGTTTCGAGGCAGTGCTCGGTGATGTGGTAGAACGCCTTGAGTTCCTGGATCTTCGCCAGCAGCTCTGCCGGGTCCACCGGTTCGGCGCGTTTGACCGCCAGGATCATCTTGTTCTTGTTGGTGTGGTCCAGGGAAATGAACTCGAACACCTTGGTTTCGTAACCGCACGCCTCCAGAAACAGCGCCCGCAGACTGTCAGTGACCATTTCTGCCTGCTGGCCCAGGTGCAGCCCATATTGCAGCATCGGCTTGAGCAACGCCGGACTCTGGATTTGCAAGCGGATCTGCTTGTGGCAGCACGGCGAGCACATGATGATCGAAGCGCCCGAGCGAATGCCCATGTGGATCGCGTAATCGGTGGCGATATCACAGGCATGCAAGGCAATCATCACATCCACCGCGGCCGGCGCCACGCTGCGCACATCGCCGTGCTGGAAGCTCAGGCCCGGGTGCTCCAGCCGCGCGGCAGCTTCGTTGCACAGCTTGACCATGTCCTCTCGCAGTTCGACGCCGGTCACGATCCCTTCAGCCTGCAAGGTGTTGCGCAGGTAGTCATGGATGGCGAACGTCAGGTAGCCCTTGCCCGAGCCAAAGTCCGACACCCGCACCGGTTGATCCAAGGCCAGCGGCGAAGATGTCAGCGCGTGGCTGAAGACTTCGATGAACTTGTTGATCTGCTTCCACTTGCGCGACATCGCCGGGATCAGCTCGTGCTTATGGTTGGTCACGCCCAAATCCGCCAGGAACGGGCGGTTCAGGTCGAGGAAGCGGTTTTTCTCGCGATTGTGCTCGGCCGATGGCACTTCTCGCAGTTGCTGGGGCTTGCTCTTGAATAGCGAGCTTTTGCCCTTTTTGCTGTATTCCAGCTGCGCTTCGTCGGTGACAGCCAGCAGGTGCGCGTTCTTGAACGACATCGGCAACAACGCGGCGATGGTCGCCACGCCTTCGGCCAGCGGGAAATTCTTGGTGATGTCGCGGGTTTTGTAGCGGTAAACGAAGGACAGGCAGGGCTGATCCTTGACCGTCAACTGCTTGATGATCAGCCGTTGCAGGTCCGCTTCGTCACCGACGTACTTGGCCAGCACCAGTTTGATGAAGGCGTTCTGCTCAAGGCTGCTTTGCAGCAGCTCGATGAACTGGGCGTGGTGATCCGGCGCAGGACGGGCGGGGGTAGCGGTGACAGACATGGAAAAAGCGGCCTCGGGGCGGGCGGATCGGGAATGGCGGGTATTTTAGGGGGGATGGGCGGTGAGGGCACGGAAAAGTTCGTGTGGCGAGCAGTAGCCTCTGTGGAAGCAAGGCTTTGCTCCCACAGGCGTGTGCTGGCAAAAATTTTTCAGCCCAGCACCACCAACCGATTCGGCAGCTCATTGCGCGCGTGAGTCACGGGTACATGCTCCTTGAGCAATTCGCCGCAGGCCTCGATGCAGGTGACGAAGCCCTGCAACGTCTGTCCTTGGCGGACCTGCTGGGTGAAGGTGGCGACAATGGCCTCCCAGCGCGTGTTGTCGAGATGCTTGGAAATGCCTTCGTCCACCAGGATTTCCACATACCGCTCGGCCTCACAAACGAAAATCAACATTCCTGTGCCGCCGACGGTGTGGTGCAGGTTCTGCTCGAGAAACTGCCGGCGCGCCAGATTGGAGGCGCGCCAGTGGCGCACGGAACGGGGGATCAGGTGAGTGGTGATTGCAGGAATGCGAAACACCAGGCACAGCACGATAAACAGGACCCACTGCACCAGCAGCAGACTGTGCATGTTCAGCCAGCCCGTGAGGTAATGCACCATGCCGGGCACCACCAAGGCCAGCAGGCTGGCCCACAGCAGCGGGATGTAGGCGTAGTCGTCGGCGCGGGCAGCAAGCACGGTGACCAGCTCGGCGTCGGTATCGCGCTCCACCCGGGCAATGGCCTCGGCGACCTTGCGTTGTTCGTGTTCAGTCAGTAATGCCATGGTTAAAAGTGCCCACTCATTATTATTGTCACCAGCCGCCCGACGAACCGCCGCCCCCGAAACTGCCCCCACCACCACTGAAGCCGCCGCCACCGCCGCCGCCAAAACCGCCGCCACCGCCATAGCCGCCCCCGGAACCACCGCGTCCGGCCGGCAGGATACCGAGCATCTGGCACACGAACACCGTTACGATGAACAGCAGCACCAACAACACGAACAGCCCCGGATGGCGCCCGACGAAATCGCCCTCCTCCTGGCCGTCGGCACCGTACACCGCAGCCGGCTCATCCAGCGCATTGCCGCCCAGCACCATCAGCATCGCCGCTACGCCGTCGCTGATACCTTTGTTGAAATTGCCGGCCTTGAACGCCGGAGTGATCACCTGATTGATAATCACCGAACTCTGGGCGTCAGTCAGGCGGTCTTCCAGACCATAGCCCACTTCGATCCGCAGTTTACGGTCATCCCGGGCCACGATCAGTAGCGCGCCGTTGTTTTTATCCTTCTGCCCAATGCCCCAGTGACGCCCCAGTTGATAACCGAAGTCTTCGATGCTGCTGCCTTGCAGGTCCGCCAGCGTGACCACGACCACCTGTTCACCGGTGGCCTGTTCATGGGCCTTGAGCTGTGCATCCAGTTGCGTGCGCACCGAGGGTTCCAGCATCTGGGCAGTGTCCACCACCCGCCCGGTCAGTGCCGGAAAACTCAACTCGGCCTGGGCCGTGATGGCAAACATGCAGAGCAGCAGCAAGGCGCAGCTGCAAGCTGCAAGCTTCAAGCTATAAGCAAAAGCAGTGCGTATTGACTGTGCTTGAGGCTTGTAGCTTGAAGCTTGCAGCTGCTTTATCAAAACTTCACCTCAGGGGCTTTTTCGGCGTTGGGGCTGGTGGCTTCGAAGGTTTCGCGGATCGGCAGATCGCTGTACAGCACGCTGTGCCACAAACGACCGGGGAAAGTGCGGATTTCGGTGTTGTATTTCTGCACCGCCAGGATGAAGTCGCGACGAGCCACGGCGATGCGGTTCTCGGTGCCTTCGAGTTGTGATTGCAAGGCCAGGAAGTTCTGGTTGGCCTTGAGGTCCGGATAACGCTCGACCACCACCATCAGCCGGCTCAACGCACCACTCAACTGGTCCTGGGCCTGCTGGAACTGCTTGAGTTTTTCCGGGTTGTCCAGGGTGCCGGCATCGACCTGGATGGACGTGGCCTTGGCCCGCGCCTCGACCACCGCCGTCAGGGTTTCCTGTTCGTGCTGCGCATAGCCCTTGACGGTTTCCACCAGGTTGGGGATCAGGTCGGCTCGGCGCTGGTACTGGTTCTGCACCTGTCCCCAGGCGGCCTTGGCCTGTTCGTCCAGGGTTGGAATGTTGTTGATGCCGCAACCGGCCAGCAGCGTGGTGAACAGTATCAGCGCCAGTATTGGCAGGTGGCGAAGGTGATCGAGTCGTAGATTCATCGGTTGAAACTCCCCTATACAGTCCATTGAAGAAAACACAGCCACCTATCTCACCAGCGTCTGGGGCATAATCTGCCGCCGCCACGGGATTGAATCGGGTCGATGGGCTAAAAGATGCCCGGTGCGAAACTAAGTTCATCCGCGTGCGTTCGAAAACAGTGCTGCTCTTATTCAGACAATACTCGAACAACAATAGCCGCTCCTCACATTTTGCTGACCGGCGAGTCCTGATTACCGCCCTTAGGCTTGCGAGAAACCATTCATGAAGAAGCTGTGTTTGCTGGGCCTGTTCGTCACACTGGCCAGTCAATCCGTATTAGCCGACAACCTGCCAACCCCGATAGAGAACAAGAATGCCTTCATCAGCAACCTGATGAAGCAGATGACCCTCGAGGAAAAGATCGGCCAGTTGCGCCTGATCAGCATCGGCCCCGAGATGCCTCGGGAGATGATTCGCAAGGAAATCGCCGCCGGCAACATCGGCGGTACGTTCAACTCCATCACCCGGGATGAAAACCGCCCGATGCAGGACGCGGCCATGCGCAGCCGGCTGAAGATCCCGATGTTCTTCGCCTATGACGTGATCCACGGCCATCGCACGATTTTCCCGATCCCCCTGGCCCTGGCCTCCAGCTGGGACATGGACGCCATCTACCGCTCCGGCCGCGTCGCTGCCAAGGAAGCGGCGGCCGACAGCCTGGACATCACCTTCGCGCCGATGGTGGATATTTCCCGCGACCCCCGCTGGGGCCGGACCTCCGAGGGCTTTGGCGAGGACACTTACCTGGTGTCGCGCATCGCCGGGGTGATGGTCAAAGCGTTCCAGGGCAGTGGCGCCAACGCGGCCGACAGCATCATGGCCAGCGTCAAGCACTTCGCCCTGTACGGCGCGGTGGAAGGTGGCCGGGACTACAACATCGTGGACATGAGCCCGGTGAAAATGTACCAGGACTACCTGCCACCCTACCGCGCCGCCATCGATGCGGGTGCCGGCGGGGTGATGGTCGCGCTGAACTCCATCAACGGCGTGCCCGCCACCGCCAACACCTGGCTGATGCACGATCTGTTGCGCAAGGAATGGGGGTTCAAGGGCCTGGCGGTGAGTGACCACGGCGCCATCTTCGAACTGATCAAGCATGGCGTGGCCCGGGACGGTCGCGAAGCGGCGAAGCTGGCGATCAAGGCCGGCATCGACATGAGCATGAACGACTCGCTGTACGGCAAGGAGCTGCCTGGACTGCTCAAGGCCGGTGAAATCGAGCAGAGCGACATCGACAATGCGGTGCGCGAAGTCCTCGCCGCCAAATACGACATGGGCCTGTTCAAGGATCCGTACCTGCGCATCGGCAAGGCCGAGGACGACCCGGCCGACACCTACGCTGAAAGCCGCCTACACCGCGACGATGCCCGTGACGTGGCCCGCCGCAGCCTGGTCCTGCTGGAAAACCGCAACCAGACCCTGCCCCTGAACAAAAACGCAAAAATCGCCCTGGTCGGACCGCTCGCCAAGGCTCCGATCGACATGATGGGCAGTTGGGCCGCTGCCGGGCGCCCTGCGCAATCGGTGACCTTGTTCGACGGCATGACCCGCGCACTGGGCGCAGAATCGAAACTGATCTACGCCCGTGGCGCCAACATCACCGGCGACAAGAAGGTGCTCGACTACCTGAACTTCCTCAACTTCGACGCCCCGGAAGTGGTGGATGACCCGCGCCCTGCCCAAGTGCTGATCGACGAAGCCGTGAAGGCCGCCAAGCAAGCCGATGTGGTGGTGGCCGCCGTGGGTGAGTCGCGCGGCATGTCCCACGAATCCTCGAGCCGCACGGAACTGAGCATCCCCGCCAGCCAGCGCGAGTTGATCAAGGCCCTGAAGGCTACCGGCAAACCACTGGTGCTGGTGCTGATGAACGGCCGCCCGCTGGCGCTGGTGGATGAAAAGCAACAAGCCGATGCGATCCTGGAAACCTGGTTCAGCGGCACCGAAGGCGGCAACGCCATCGCCGACGTGTTGTTCGGCGACTACAACCCGTCGGGCAAACTGCCGATCTCCTTCCCGCGCTCGGTAGGACAGATTCCCACCTACTACAACCATCTGAGCATTGGTCGACCGTTTACGCCGGGCAAGCCGGGCAACTACACCTCGCAATACTTCGATGACACCACAGGCCCGCTCTACCCGTTCGGCTACGGCCTGAGCTACACCGAATTCAGCCTGACGGACATGGCCCTGTCGTCCACCACGCTGAACAAGACCGGCAAGCTCGATGCCAGCGTGACCCTGGAAAACACCGGCGAGCGTGACGGCGAAACCGTGGTGCAGCTGTACATCCAGGACGTGACCGGCTCGATCATCCGCCCAGTGAAGGAGCTGAAGAACTTCCGCAAGGTGATGCTCAAGGCTGGCGAGAAGAAAGTCATTCACTTCACCATCACCGAAGACGACTTGAAGTTCTACAACGCCCAGCTCAAATACGCCGCTGAACCGGGCAAGTTCAACGTCCAGATCGGCCTGGATTCCCAGGATGTGAAACAACAGAGTTTCGAGTTGCTCTGATTCATCAACAGCGCAAATAACCGTGGGAGCGAGCCTGCTCGCGATGAGGGCCTACCAGTCACCGCATCATTGACTGTCAGGCCGCCATCGCGAGCAGGCTCGCTCCCACATTGTTTTTGCTGAACCTTAACCCCGCCGCCCCAGCACATTCACCACCAACCGATCCACCAACCCCCACACCCGTTGCTTGACCCGTTTCCACAGCGGCCGGCGCTTCCAGGTGTCGAGACTGACCTCCAGGCTCTGGGCGAAGTCTCGCTCGAAACTCGCCGCCACTGCCGTGCTGAGTGCGGAGTCGAGGGCTTCGAGGTTGGCTTCCAGATTGAAGCGCAGGTTCCAGTGATCGAAATTACAGGAGCCGATGCTGACCCAGTCGTCCACCAGCACCATCTTCAGGTGCAGGAAACACGGCTGGTATTCGAAGATTTTCACCCCAGCCTTGAGCAGACGCGGGTAATAACGGTGCCCGGCGTAGCGCACGGACGGGTGATCGGTGCGCGGGCCGGTGAGCAGCAGGCGCACATCGATGCCCCGGGCGGCAGCCTTGCGCAAGGAGCGACGCACGTTCCAGGTCGGCAAAAAATACGGGGTCGCCATCCAGATCCGCTTCTGGCCGCTGTTGAGGGCCCGGGACAACGATTGCAGGATGTCGCGATTCTGGCGGGCATCGGCATAAGCCACTCGCCCCATGCCCTCACCCATCGGCGGAACCCGGGGCAAGCGCGGCAAGCCGAAGTTGGAAGCCGGTTTCCAGGCACGGCGATGGCGGTTGGCGAGCCATTGGCGGTCAAACAGCAACTGCCAGTCGAGCACCAAGGGGCCGACGATTTCCACCATGACCTCGTGCCACTCGCAGCGGTCATCCAGCGGGCTCCAGAACTCATCGGTGACCCCGGTGCCGCCAACCACCGCCAGGCGCTGGTCCACCAACAGCAGCTTGCGGTGGTCCCGATATAAATTCCGTACCCAGCGGCGCCAACTCAGCCGATTGTAAAAACGCAGCTCCACGCCCGCCTCGATCAGGCGGTGGCGCAGGTCCTGGGTAAACGCCAGGCTGCCGTAGTCATCGAACAGGCAACGCACGCGAACACCGCGCTCGGCAGCCTGGACGAGTGCCTGGACCATAGCCTCGGCGCAAGTTCCCGCCTCCACCAGGTACAGCTCCAGCTCGACCTGTTCCTGGGCGCGGGCAATTTCCACCAGCATGCGCGGGAAAAACTGCGGGCCATCGATCAACAGCTCGAAGCGATTGCCCTCGCGCCACGGAAATACCGGGCCTCCCATGTCAGCGCGCCGTGAAAATCAGCACCGCATTCACCGGCACTGCGAGGCTGATGGCCGACAGCCCGGCCTGTTTGCGCAACTTCTCCAATCCCGGCGCCAGATCGAAATCCGCCGCATTGAGCACCACCGGCTCCAGGGTCACGACCTGGAACCGTCGTTCATCCAGGCGCGTTGCCAGCAGTTCGGCCTGATACACATGTTGCTTGCCGTGCAGGTCAACGGTCAGCGGCAAACGCAGTTCCAGTTGAGCGCCGTTGGCCAGGTCCTGAATCGGTAACAGGTCGAGCTGCGCAGTAATGGAGGCGTCGGCAAATTGCTTGATCTCGAACAAATCGGCGCGCATGCGCTCGTCACGCAGGGGAATGCCACTGTTGACCGACTCCAGCTCCACTTCCAGCCGGACCATCCCCTTGGGCTGGACCTGACCATGAAGCACCAGGAAACGCTGGACCTCGGAAACGTTGCCATTTTTGCTGCTGATAAACGACAGCCGCGACGATTCGCCGTCCAGATACCAATTGGCTTGGACCGGCAGCGCGGCGCAGGCCAGCAGCAAGGTCGCGACAGCGTGAGAAAAAGACCGCTTGAACATACACACTCGGAGGGCAGATAAACCTGTGGCGAACCTTAACCGGGCCGAGGGCACTTGCAAACCTTCTGTTTCAATCCTCTATGGGAATACACAGGTCCGGTCAGGGCTCCAACCGACAGCCCTGCCGCTCCCCCAGCCATCGTGCGCTATTGCTTCGCCCCAGCCCGGCGACGGTGATGCGCTTGGCTTCAGGCGTTTCGAGAAAATCGCTGATGGGCACCGACTGCTTTACATAGCCACGGCAATAGTCAGCCGGTTGCTCCATCACGTAGCGACACGAGCAATATTCCTTGGCGGTGTAGGCGCTGATGATGTCGGGGAAGGCCCGCAGCGCCACCCGCTCGAGCCAGATCCAGCCGAGCAGCGCCACAACAAGCACCGACATCAGCGTGAGCAGCGGTCTGCGTCTCATGGCTGCACCGTCCCGGCGAACGCCGCCATGGCTCGCTTGAGCAACTCGTTGTGGCGGTAGCTGCCGTCGCGGTCATCAGCGTAGCGCACGATGACCAACCGGGCGCTGGGGATCACGTACAACGCCTGCCCCCAATGGCCCAGCGCGGCAAACGTATCCGGCGGCGCATCGGGCCACGGGTGGATGGCCGGGTCGACCGCGCGGTTGAGCCACCAATGCCCACCGGGCACCGCTTCGTCCTGGCCGGCCCGGAAGCGAGCGAAGGGCTCGCGATTGAACGCCACCCAGGCTTGCGGGATCAGTTGCCGCTCGCCCCAGCGTCCCTCGCGTTGCATCAACAGCCCCACACGCGCCAGGTCCCGCGCCGTAAGGTAGGCGTAGGAGGACCCGACAAACGTGCCGGCGGCGTCGGTTTCCCAGGTGGCGTGGCGGATACCCAGCGGCTCGAACAGGGCCGTCCAGGGATAATCGGCATACCGCGCCGGGCCAACGATATTTTTCAATGCCGCTGCCAGCAGGTTGCTGTCACCACTGGAGTAACGAAACACCTGCCCCGGCGGACTGTCGCGTTCATGCTGCGCAGTGAACGCCGCCATGTCATGACGCCCACGGGTATAAAGCATCGCCACCACCGAGGACTTGAGCGGTGCGTATTCGTAATCTTCCTGCCAATCCAGCCCCGAGGCCCAATGGAACAGATCGGCCAAGGTCATGTCCGGATGCTTGCTCAACGCCGGGTAATACCTGGCGGCAGGATCCTGCAGACTGAACAGCTTTTGCCCATAGGCCACGCCAAACACCGTCGCCATCAGGCTTTTGCTGATCGACCAGGTCAGGTGCGCAGTGTCGGCACGGGTGGGCCCGGCATAACGCTCGTAGACCAGCCGCCCGTCCAGGATCACCAGCAGCGCATCGGTACGGATGCCCTGGCGAGAGGCATCGTCGCGGGGTGGGAAGGCGTATTGCTCCAGGGCTTCGATGGCCAGCCCGGTGGGGGTCGGGCCACTTGGCCATTGCTCACCGGGCCAGTCTTCAGCCTGGGCGTACAGGTTGAGCAACAGCAGCGGGATCAGGAACCAGCCTTTGGACATGCTCGGGGCTCGCAGGATTGAACCTTCGGAGCCTATTCAGACTTGATGACAATTTGGGTATGGGTGGCATTTCCCTGTGGGAGCGAGCCTGCTCGCGATGGCGCTGGCTCAGCAGCATTGATGTCAACTGACACTCCGCTATCGCGAGCAGGCTCGCTCCCACAAAGGGTTATCCCAACGCCTTGGCCAACCGCTTGGCCCGCGCACCCGCCGCCATGTCCATCACGGCTTTATCTCGCGTCCACATCTCGCGCCACAACGCCGGGCCGGCGGCCAGGGCGTCGTTCAGTTCTTCATCGAGCCCGCTGAACTGAGCGAACAACCCACCCAGCAGCACATGCCCGGCCGCGCTGGACGGGTTGTGACGACTCACTTCAGCGCAACCGGCCAGCAATCCCAGCAGACGCAGCTGCAGGGCTTGGGGCCAAGCGCACTCCTGTCCCACGCCATACAGCCAGGCGGCCATGGCACTGAGCACATAAAGGTCTTCCAGGGTGCGGAACGGTTTGACGTAGGCGTCCCAACCGTCCCCGGCCAACAACTCGCACAGCGCGCCGTCCAACAGCACCCGGCCATGGCTGATGTCTGGCATCAGGGCGATGGCCGGGAGTTTTTCCAGGGTCACCCCCGGCTCTCCGGGATAAACCACCGCAAGATTCAACCGCGGCGGCTCGCCGGGTGCTTCGCTGCGGGCGGCGATCAGCAGCCACTCGGCCGCATCGCCCGCAGTAACGAAATCCTTGCGCCCGTTCAATCGCAGGTCGGTGATGCGAGTCTGCATGTCCGCCGGGCGCAGGCTGCGCTGCTCCGTGGCGCACAAGGCGCCCAGGCTCTGGGGCGCGCTCGGCCAAAGCACCCGCAGCGCCGCCTGATACCCCACCAGAAAAGCCAACCCCGGCGTTGCCATCAATCGCGCCCCCATGACGGCCAGTTCGAACGGCGTAACCGGCCCCAGGCGTTGCAGCAAGGCCGCATAACCCTCAGCCAGGTCCGGATGGGCGGGCAACCGTTCGCCGCGTTCGATCAGGTTTTGCCAGGGCATGGGAGGCTCCTCAATGGGCTGTCATATAAGCATCACCAAAGCTTCATGGCGATGACACCGGGGCTACATAGCCTGACTTTGCACAACATGGCTGCATAAAGAAAGTCGATCGGCTGCAACTGAACAGCCCGCACGGAGATTCGCTATGACTCAGATCGCCCGCATCAGCGACACTGGCAATGAACGCCGCCTGCAAGCCGAACGCCTGATTGGCGCCAAGGCTTTGCAAGAAGCCCAGGCCCTGCGCTTCAACGTCTTCAGCGGCGAATTCAACGCCAAGCTCAAAGGCGCGGAAATGGGTCTGGACATGGATGACTATGATGTTCACTGCGCCCACATCGGCGTACGCGACCTGAATACCGGCCGACTCGTGGCGACGACACGCCTGCTCGATCACCACGCTGCCAGCAGCCTGGGCCGGTTCTACAGCGAAGAAGAATTCAACCTTCACGGCCTGGTCCATCTCAAGGGCCCGATCCTGGAAATCGGCCGCACCTGCGTCGACCCGGCCTACCGCAACGGTGGCACCATCGCTGTATTGTGGGGCGAACTGGCCGAGGTGCTGAACGAGGGCGGCTACAGCTACCTGATGGGATGCGCGAGCATTCCAATGCAGGACGGCGGCGTCCAGGCCCAAGCGATCATGCAGCGTCTGCGCGAACGTTATCTGTGCACCGAACACCTGCGGGCGGTGCCGAAAAAACCGTTGCCGGCCCTGGACGTACCGTCCAACGTCATCGCCGAAATGCCGCCTCTGCTCAAGGCTTACATGCGCCTGGGCGCGAAGATTTGCGGTGAGCCGTGCTGGGATGAGGATTTCCAGGTGGCCGACGTGTTCATCCTGCTCAAGCGTGACGAACTCTGCCCACGCTACGCCCGCCACTTCAAGGCAGCGGTGTGATGAGTCGGTTGCGGGTGTACGCGCGAATCGCGCGAGTGTTGCTGGTGGTGACGCTGGGCCTGAGCATGGCCAGCGTATTCGGGCTGTTCGAACGGTTGGGTGTGGCCAACTCCATGGTGCGCCGCCAGCGCTGGTCGCGTTTTTTCATGGCGCGCCTGAGCAATGCCCTGCCCTTCTGCGTGACGGTGCACGGGCAAATGCCGCAACAGCCCATGCTGTGGGTCAGCAACCATGTGTCCTGGACCGATATCCCGCTGCTGGGCATGCTCACGCCAATGTCGTTCCTGTCCAAGGCCGAAGTACGCACCTGGCCAGTGGCCGGATGGTTGGCGGCCAAGGCTGGCAGCCTGTTTATCCGGCGCGGCTCGGGCGACAGCCAGTTGATCCGCAAGCAAATGAGCCGACACCTGGAACAGGCCCATCCGCTGCTGATGTTTCCCGAAGGCACCACCACCGATGGCCGCTCCCTGCGCACTTTCCACGGTCGTTTATTGTCGGCGGCCATCGATGCGGACGTGGCGCTGCAACCGGTGGCGATCCGCTACCTGCGCAACGGTGAACCGGACTCGCTGGCGCCGTTCGTTGGCGATGATGATTTGCTGTCGCACCTGATGCGCCTGTTCGCCAATGACCGGGGCGAGGTGCACATCCATCTGCTGGAACCGATTGCCTGCCACGGCCAGGAGCGAGCTGCCCTGGCCTTCCAGGCGCAACAGGCGGTGCACAAGGCATTGTTTGGCGAAATCCCACAAAAGCAGCAAGTGCCGATGCGGCCTGCGATCGCGGCCTGATCCGGCGGCCCTATGCAGAGCCCTTGTGGGAGCGAGCCTGCTCGCGATAGCGGTCAGTCAGTTGGTTCTTGACTGCCAGGCCTTCATCGCGAGCAGGCTCGCTCACACATTTGAACTTCAGTGACGGCAAGAACCGGCTCCAACATCACCCCTGCCGTGTTGTCTGGCTCAACGCAAAATCCTGCAACTGCGGGTAGAACAGCTGAAAGTCTTCGCTCAACGGTTCATAGAGCCTGATCAATTCTTCCATGGCCCCGGCCAGCTCCTCCGGCCGGGACAGGCGTCGGGAAATCCCCCGCAATACTTGCCCAAGCACATCGAATTCTCGATAAGACCCCAGCCAGTCATCCGCCGCCATGTAAGGCGCGATTTGCGCCAGACGCCCAGGCAACTGCGGCTCGGCGGCGAGCACTCGGTAGACCTGGGAGGTGAAATCCATCAACGGCCCTTCGCCATACAGCGCCCAGTCCCGGGCTAGGCAATGATCAAAAAACACGTCGAGCACAATTCCGGCATAGCGCCGCCGTACGGTGGAAAAGCGCGACAAAGCGATATCCACCACGGGGTGGCGATCGGTGTACATGTCGATGCGTCGATGCAGGGCAATCGCCGCTTCGATCTGCGGATCGTACAGCCCTTGCAACGGCCCTTTGACGAAGTCGCCGTAGAGGCTGCCGAGCAGTCGTTCCCGGCCGGGACCGCCGAGGTGCAGGTGTGCGAGATAGTTCATGGCGCGAAGCTTAGCACTGCCGCGCCAATATCGTTATAACCCGATATAGCGATTTATTCGGTTTTCAGATCAAATCCATATTGGTGTATCGCGAAATAACGATTTAAAGTTCGCCCCATCGCGATATAGCGTTTTACTCATTCCGAGCAACCAACCATGCCCCTCGACCTCGACGAAATAATAAAAGCCCTGGCACACCCAGTACGGCGAGACATCCTCAACTGGCTCAAAGACCCCAAGGTCCAGTTCCCCGAACAGTTGCACAACCACGAATTCGGCATTTGCGCCGGGCAGATCGACCAGCGTTGCGGCCTGTCGCAGTCCACGGTGTCCGCCCATCTGGCGGTGTTGCAACGGGCGGGGCTGATCACCAGCCAGAAGGTCGGTCAATGGCATTTCTTCAAACGCAACGAGGACGTGATCCAGCAGTTCCTCAAGCAAATGAGCCAAGAGCTCTGACCCGACAAGGATCCACCATGCCCCTCTCACTTCTCATCCTGGCCCTGAGCGCCTTCGCCATCGGCACCACCGAGTTCGTCATCATGGGCCTGTTGCCTGAGGTGGCGGCCGACCTGGGTGTATCGATTCCCGGCGCCGGCTGGCTGGTGACCGGCTACGCCCTGGGCGTGGCCATCGGGGCACCGTTCATGGCCCTGGCCACCGCACGGTTGCCGCGCAAGGCCGCCCTGGTCGCGCTGATGGGGATCTTCATCGTCGGCAACCTGCTCTGCGCCATCGCCAGTGATTACAACGTGCTGATGTTCGCCAGGGTCGTCACCGCCCTGTGCCATGGCGCGTTCTTCGGCATCGGTTCGGTGGTGGCCGCCGGCCTGGTGGCACCCAACAAGCGCGCCTCGGCCGTGGCCCTGATGTTCACCGGCCTGACCCTGGCCAACGTACTCGGCGTACCGCTGGGCACCGCGCTGGGTCAGGAAGCCGGCTGGCGCTCGACCTTCTGGGCCGTGACCGTCATCGGCGTGATTGCACTGATCGGCCTGATCCGCTTTCTGCCGGCCAAGCGCGATGAAGAAAAACTCGACATGCGCTCGGAACTCGTCGCCCTCAAGGGCGCAGGCCTGTGGCTGTCCCTGAGCATGACCGCGCTGTTCTCCGCCTCGGTGTTCACCCTGTTCACTTACGTCGCCCCGCTGCTGGGAGAAGTCACTGGCGTATCGCCCCGCGGCGTGACCTGGACCCTGGTGCTGATCGGCCTGGGCCTGACTCTGGGCAATATCATCGGCGGCAAGCTGGCGGACAAGAGCCTGGCGAACACGCTGATGGGGGTTTTCACCACCATGGCTGTGGTGTCCACCGTATTGAGCTGGACCAGCGTCGCGCTGATCCCCACTGAAATCACCCTGTTCCTCTGGGCCACCGCCTGCTTCGCCGCCGTGCCGGCCCTGCAAGTCAACGTGGTGACCTTCGGCAAAGACGCGCCAAACCTGGTTTCCACCCTGAACATCGGCGCCTTCAACATCGGCAACGCCTTGGGCGCCTGGGTCGGCGGCAGTGTCATCGACCACGGCCTGGGCCTGACCAGCGTGCCCCTGGCCGCCGGTGCGCTGGCCGTGCTGGCGCTGCTGGTCACCCTGATCACTTTCCGCCAGGGCGGCAATGCCGACCTGGCCCCTGCCACTCACTGACTTTTAACCCTTAACTTTCGAGGTTGTAATTGATGACGACTATTTTCGATCCAATCAAACTCGGCGACATCGAGCTGAAGAACCGCATCATCATGGCGCCGCTCACCCGCTGCCGTGCCGACGCCGGCCGTGTGCCCAACGCGCTGATGGCCGAGTACTACGTGCAGCGTGCCTCCGCTGGCCTGATCCTCAGCGAAGCCACCTCTGTCACGCCCATGGGCGTGGGCTACCCCGATACCCCCGGCATCTGGTCCAACGACCAGGTGCGCGGCTGGAGCAACGTGACCAAGGCCATCCACGGCGCCGGCGGCAAGATTTTCCTGCAACTGTGGCACGTGGGCCGGATCTCCCATCCGTCTTACCTGAACGGCGAATTGCCGGTGGCGCCCAGCGCCATCCAGCCCAAGGGCCATGTAAGTCTGGTGCGTCCGCTGGCCGACTACCCGACGCCACGCGCGCTGGAAACCGAGGAGATCGCCGATATCATTGAGGCTTACCGCGTAGGCGCCGAGAACGCCAAGGCCGCCGGTTTCGACGGCGTGGAAATCCATGGCGCCAACGGCTACCTGCTCGACCAGTTCCTGCAAAGCAGCACCAACCAGCGCACCGACAACTATGGCGGCTCCTTGGAAAACCGTGCCCGCCTGCTGCTGGAAGTGACCGACGCTGCCATTGAAGTCTGGGGCGCCGGCCGGGTTGGCGTGCACCTGGCGCCACGCGCCGACTCCCATGACATGGGCGACGAGAACCGCCTGGAAACCTTCAGCTATGTGGCCCGCGAGTTGGGCAAGCGTGGCATCGCCTTTATCTGCTCCCGTGAAAAGGAAGGCGAAGACAGCATCGGCCCGCAGCTCAAGCAAGCTTTCGGTGGCCCGTACATCGCCAACGAACGTTTCACCAAGGACAGCGCCAACGCCTGGCTGGCCGAGGGCAAAGCGGATGCCGTTGCCTTTGGTGTGCCGTTCATTGCCAACCCGGACCTGCCGGCGCGCTTGAAAGCTGACGCACCGCTGAACGAGCCGCATCCGGAAACGTTCTATGGGAAAGGCCCGGTGGGTTACATCGATTACCCCGTGATGTAAATAAAAAACCGGCCTTACAAAAAGCCCCGACTCGCAAGAGCCGGGGCTTTTTTACATCTGTTGACGGCTGACGCAATCAAACTCCGCAGACATCGAAACATCAAATAACAACACCACACTTACTCACTATGGATTAACACACCGGACAGCGCTAATAATAAGCCCGAACAACAACCCACTCAACCAATGGATTTAACCGACATCTATCAAACTTAATAAGCAACTTCAATTCTTGTAAAAAACAACACTAAACCGAGTAACTTCAATTACGCGCCATTATCTTACGCAGGCTTTAGCGCGCCTCGTAATACATGAGAGACACATTACAATGAACATGATGAAAAAATTAATCCTCGCTCTGCTACTGGGACCGGCAGCCGTCGCCACCAGCCTGGCCAACACCGGCATCACCGTGGAGCTGGTAAACAAAACTTCTCACGCCTTGGAAATGACCAACATTTTAAGTGAGCAACCCACGCCCCCGGACATGTCCTTGAGCGCTTATGATGTCCCCGCCAAAACAACCCGCGAATTCTATTTCGCCCATAACAGGAAATTCACTTATCCCGCTGCTGGCTGGCAACCGACGCTGAGAAAAATCAAACCGATTGAATTAGTTCTCTCCTATCAAATGAGCACCTTCAACTTCGGCTGCCAAATGCAAACCCGCTTTGAAGCCCCCATCGGTTTTGGCGTCCTGGAATCCAGTTACAGGCCAAACAGGAAAAGCAAAACTGCGTATACCGGCAATGGTGAATATACCTGCCGCTCGGAAATCTTCCAGAAGATGCTCGAACCCCCTTTCAACTATTCCGTGCGCCTCATTGTTGAATAAACCAGAGGGTCGGTAACAGGCCAGCACGACAAGTACAGGCGCCTCAATGGCGCCGGTACATCAACACGCCATAATCCTCCTGCACAATCGCGAATCGCGAGCGATCAACGTGTCTGCAGTTCGTCTATAAATGACTCTGCCGGGATCAAGGCCCGGCGGGGTCCTCGCCGTTCAGCTATTGACACAAACCGATGAAATTGAGCATTTTGTTTTATTTGCGCAGGTTGGGGCTCAGGTGCAGCATATCCAGCCCGATCTCCACCCAGCGCTCGGCCTCACCCGCCAGTGCGAAGCTGTCGGGAGCCAGTAGCCACTGGTACAAAATGCCGTCGATGTAGGCATGAATGGCGACTGCTGCCCTTTCGGGATCCAGATCGCCCGGCAACTGGCCACGCTTCATCGCATTGCGCAACGACAACGCGATACGCACGTTGCAATCGAGACTGACCTGGCGCCGCTGCTGGCGCAAATCGCACATTTCATCGGTGAATTCGCACTTATGAAACAAAATCTCATTAATGCGTCGGGTTTTCGGGTCCAGGGCCACCTGTTGGAACAACCGCACCAGCAGCTTGCGAACACAACCCAGGGGGTCAAGCTCCTCTTCACTTTCACTGGCGCGGGCCAGATCGTCGAGCGGCTCGTGCAACGTATCGAGCATGGCCTGGAGCAGGTCCGCCTTATTGCTGAAATGCCAGTAGATGGCACCGCGCGTTACACCGGCCAGCGTCGCGATGTCAGCCAGTGTCGTGCGGGCCACACCGCGCTCGAAAAAGGCTTTTTCGGCCGCTTCGAGTATCTGGCTGCGAGTCTCCAGAGCTTCCTCTTTGGTACGACGGACCATGGCAGTAAACACCTCAATCAGGATGCGTAAGCAATGCGTAAGGATCAACTGAACAAAATGTGAGGCGGCGTTCTTCACAACGCTTCTGCGACCTGCGCAGGCCTTTTGTCAGGCTTTTGTAAATACCGATGGTACGCAATTTGGGTGTTTACAAACAACCGTGTACGTAAGTATATTTCTTAGCATCCTACTAATTGTTTATCTCGCTCTTTTTCACCTTCCACTTTCTTGTGCGCCTCTTACGCGCCTGGACCCGAGGATTTCCATGCAATTCAAGCCAGCTGTTACCGCTCTGGTTACCGCCATCGCCCTGGCATCGCTGCTCAGCGGATGTAAAAAGGAAGAGGCGGCACCTGCCGCACCGGCTCCTCAGGTCGGCGTCGTAACCCTCAAGACCCAGCCGTTCACCCTGACGTCGGAGCTTCCCGGTCGCACCAGCGCGTTCCGCATCGCGGAAGTTCGTCCGCAAGTCAATGGCATCATCCTCAAGCGCCTGTTCAAGGAAGGTGCCGACGTCAAGGCCGGCCAGCAGCTGTATCAGATTGACCCGGCCATGTACGAAGCGACCCTCAAAAGCGCCGAAGCAAACCTGCGCTCAACCAAGTCCATTTCCGATCGCTATAAACAATTGGTGGACGAACAGGCCGTCAGCCGCCAGGAATACGACACCGCCGTGGCCAACCGCCTGGAGTCGGAAGCCAATCTGCAAACCGCCCGGATCAACGTGCGCTACACCAAGGTTTACGCGCCGATTTCCGGTCGCATAGGTCGCTCCTCGGTGACCGAGGGTGCGCTGGTCAGCAACGGTCAGGCCGATGCCCTGGCAACCATTCAGCAACTGGACCCGATTTACGTCGACGTGACGCAGAGTTCCGTGGAACTGCTGCAACTGCGCCGTGAACTGGAAAGCGGCCGCCTGCAGAAGGCTGGCGACAACGCCGCCATGGTCAAACTGACCCTGGAAGACGGCAGCCAATATGCCCATGAGGGCAAGCTGGAGTTCTCCGAAGTGTCGGTCGACCAAACCACCGGTTCGGTAACCCTGCGCGCGGTGTTCCCTAACCCTGACCACACCCTGCTGCCGGGCATGTTCGTCCACGCACAACTGCAGGCCGGTGTGGACAGCGCGGCGATTCTCGCGCCGCAGCAAGGCGTGACCCGCGACCTCAAAGGCATGCCGACCGCCCTGGTGGTGGGCCCGGACAACAAGGTCGAGCTGCGCCAGCTCAAGGCCAGCCGTACCGTCGGTAGCCAGTGGCTGATCGAAGACGGGCTCAAGGCTGGCGATCGCCTTATCACCGAAGGGTTGCAGTACGTACGGCCAGGGGTGGAAGTCAAAGCCACTGAGGCCACCAACGTTGGCGCAAAGAACCCGGCCCCCGCACAGGCAGCTGACAAAGCCGCCGGCGGCAAAGGGGAGTAAACCATGTCGAAATTTTTTATCGACCGTCCGATTTTCGCCTGGGTTATCGCCCTGGTGATCATGTTGGTCGGGGCCCTGTCGATCCTCAAATTGCCGATCAACCAATACCCCAGCATCGCGCCGCCGGCCATTGCGATCCAGGTCACCTACCCGGGCGCATCCGCGCAGACCGTGCAGGACACCGTGGTGCAGGTCATCGAGCAACAGCTCAACGGCATCGATAACCTGCGTTATGTCTCCTCGGAAAGTAACTCCGACGGCAGCATGACCATCACGGCGACCTTCGAACAAGGCACCAACTCCGATACCGCCCAGGTCCAGGTCCAGAACAAGTTGAACCTGGCCACTCCGCTGCTGCCGCAAGAAGTGCAGCAACAGGGCATCCGCGTGACCAAGTCAGTGAGAAACTTCCTGATGGTGATCGGCGTGGTGTCGCGCGACGGCAGCATGACCCGGGAAGACCTGTCCAACTACATCGTGTCCAACATGCAGGACCCGATCTCGCGCACAGCCGGTGTCGGTGACTTCCAGGTCTTCGGTGCCCAGTACGCAATGCGAATCTGGCTCGACCCAGCCAAGCTGAATAACTACAGCCTGACCCCGGTAGATGTGACCAACGCCATTTCCGCGCAGAACGTCCAGATCGCGTCCGGCCAACTCGGCGGCCTGCCTGCCCTGCCCGGTCAGCAACTGAACGCCACCATTATTGGCAAGACCCGCCTGCAGACCGCTGAACAGTTCAAGGCCATCTTGCTCAAGGTCAATCCGGATGGCTCGCAAGTGCGCGTCGGCGACGTGGCGGATGTCGCCCTGGGCGGCGAGAGCTACAGCATCAATGCCCAGTTCAACGGTGCCCCGGCCTCCGGTCTGGCAGTGAGACTGGCCACCGGTGCCAACGCCCTCGACACGGCCAAGGCCCTGCGCCAGACCGTCGAAGATCTCAAGCCGTTCTTCCCGCAAGGCCTGGAAGTGGTGTTCCCCTACGACACCACACCGGTGGTGAGCGAGTCGATCAAGGGTGTGGTTGAAACCCTGATCGAAGCGGTTGCCCTGGTGTTCCTGGTGATGTTCCTGTTCCTGCAGAACTTCCGCGCCACCATCATCACCACGATGACGGTTCCGGTGGTACTGCTCGGCACTTTCGGGATCCTCGCGGCATTCGGCTTCAGCATCAACACCCTGACTATGTTCGGCATGGTGCTGGCCATCGGTTTGCTGGTGGACGATGCCATCGTCGTGGTGGAGAACGTCGAACGGGTCATGAGTGAAGAAGGTCTGTCACCCAAGGAAGCCACCAAGAAATCCATGGGCCAGATCCAGGGCGCCCTGGTGGGTATCGCCCTGGTGCTCTCGGCGGTGCTGCTGCCGATGGCGTTTTTTGGTGGCTCCACCGGCGTGATCTACAAGCAGTTTTCCATCACCATCGTCTCGGCCATGGCCCTGTCGGTACTGGTGGCCCTGATCTTTACCCCGGCCCTGTGCGCCACCATGCTCAAGCCGATTCCCAAGGGTGAGCACGGCACGCCAAAACGCGGCTTCTTCGGCTGGTTCAACCGCACCTTCGACCGCGGCGTCAGAAGCTACGAGCGCGGCGTGGGCAACATGCTCAAGCACAAGGCGCCGTACCTGCTGGCCTATGTGATCATCGTGGTTGGCATGGTCTGGCTGTTCACCCGCATCCCGACGGCGTTCCTGCCGGAAGAAGACCAGGGCGTGCTGTTTGCCCAAGTGCAGACCCCGGCGGGTTCCAGCGCCGAACGGACCCAGGTGGTGGTGGACAACATGCGCGAGTTCCTGCTGCGTCCAAGCAAGGATGGCGGTGAAGGCGATGGCGTGGCCTCGGTGTTCACCGTGACCGGCTTCAACTTCGCTGGTCGTGGCCAGAGCTCCGGCCTGGCGTTCATCATGCTCAAGCCGTGGGAAGAGCGTGACGCTGAGAACACCGTGTTCAAAATCGCTGGCCGCGCCCAGCAACACTTCTTCACCTTCCGCGACGCAATGGTGTTTGCCTTCGCTCCGCCGGCGGTGATGGAACTGGGTAACGCCACCGGTTTCGACGTGTTCCTGCAGGACCGCGCCGGCATCGGCCATGAGAAGCTGATGGAAGCCCGCAACCAGTTCCTGGGCATGGCTTCCCAAAGCAAGATTCTCTCCCAGGTGCGTCCGAACGGCCTGAATGACGAGCCGCAGTACCAGTTGGAGATCGATGACGAGAAGGCCAGCGCCCTGGGCATTACCCTCTCGGACATCAACAACACCCTGTCGATTGCCCTGGGCAGTAGCTACGTGAACGACTTCATCGACCGTGGTCGGGTGAAGCGGGTGTACGTCCAGGGTCAGCCGAATGCACGCATGAGCCCCGAAGACCTGCAGAAGTGGTATGTGCGCAACAGCGCCGGGACTATGGTGCCGTTCAGCGCATTCGCCAAGGGCGAATGGGTCTACGGCTCGCCGAAACTGGCCCGTTACAACGGCGTGGAAGCAATGGAAATTCTGGGGTCGCCGGCCCCGGGTTACTCCACCGGTGAAGCCATGGCCGAAGTCGAGGCCATCGCCCAGAAACTGCCGGCCGGCGTCGGTATTTCCTGGACGGGTCTGTCCTACGAGGAACGTCTTTCCGGCTCCCAGGCGCCTGCGTTGTACGCCTTGTCGCTGCTGATGGTATTCCTCTGCCTGGCTGCGCTGTATGAAAGCTGGTCGATTCCGATCGCGGTCATGCTCGTGGTACCACTGGGGATCATCGGTGCCTTGATGGCGACCAGCCTGCGCGGCCTGTCCAACGACGTGTACTTCCAGGTGGGCTTGTTGACGACCATCGGTCTGGCGGCGAAAAACGCTATTCTGATCGTGGAATTCGCCAAGGAACTCCACGAGCAGGGCCGCACGCTGGTGGAAGCCGCCATTGAAGCCTGTAGGATGCGTCTAAGGCCGATCATCATGACCTCCCTGGCGTTCGTTCTCGGCGTGGTGCCGTTGGCGATTTCCACCGGCGCAGGTTCAGGCAGCCAGCACGCCATCGGCACCGGTGTGATCGGCGGTATGTTGACCGCCACCATCCTGGCGATTTTCTGGGTGCCATTGTTCTTCGTGACTGTGTCGTCGATAGGCCGTCGCAAAAATATCGACCAGGACGACACTCCTGAAACTTCTAAAGAGGCTGGCCAATGAGCAAGTCGCTCCTCTCTCTGACCATCGCCGCCGTCGTGCTCAGCGGCTGCTCGCTGATCCCCGATTATCAGCGGCCCGAAGCACCGGTCGCCACGCAGTACCCGCAAGGTCCGGCCTACGAGCCGGCCAAGGCGGCCAGCCAGGCCGCCGCCGAACAGGGCTGGAAACAGTTTTTCCATGACCCGGCCTTGCAACAGCTGATCCAGGTTGCCCTGGAAAACAACCGCGACCTGCGCGTCGCGGCGCTGAATATCGATGCTTACGCCGCGCAATACCGCATCCAGCGGGCGGACCTGTTCCCAGCGGTCTCGGCCACCGGTTCCGGTAGCCGTCAGCGAGTGCCGGCACGGGCGTCGCAAACCGGTGAGGCGGCCATCAGCAGCTCCTACTCCGCGACCCTGGGCATCAGTGCTTATGAACTGGACCTGTTCGGCCGGGTGCGCAGCCTGAGCGAGCAAGCGTTGCAAAGCTACTTCGCCACCGAAGAGGCCCGTCGCAGTACCCAGATCAGCCTGGTGGCCAGCGTTGCCAACGCCTACCTGACCTGGCAGGCCGACAAGGAACTGCTCAAGCTGACCCAGGAAACCCTGGGCACCTACGAGCAAAGCCTCAAGCTGACCTCCCGCAGCGCCGAAGTCGGCGTGGCCTCGGCCCTGGACCTGAGCCAGGCACGCACGGCGGTGGAAAACGCCCGCGTACAACTGGCGCGCTATACCCGCCAGGTGGCTCAGGATGAAAACAGCCTGACCCTGTTGCTGGGCACCGGTCTGCCATCCAACCTGAGCACCCAACCGCTGAGCGATGACCTGCTCAGCGAAGTGCCGGCGGGGTTGCCGTCAGACCTGTTGCAACGTCGCCCAGACATCCTCCAGGCCGAACGCAACCTGCTGGCCGCCAACGCCAACATCGGCGCCGCACGGGCCGCGTTCTTCCCCAGCATCAGCCTGACGGCCAACGCCGGCACCCTGAGCCCGGACCTGTCCGGCCTGTTCAAGGGCGGTTCGGGCACCTGGACCTTCGCTCCGCAAATCAACCTGCCGATCTTCAACGCCGGCAGCCTGCGGGCAAGCCTGGATTACGCCAAAATCCAGAAAGACATCAACGTCGCCAATTACGAGAAGTCGATTCAGACCGCGTTTCAGGAAGTCTCCGACGGCCTGGCCGCACGCCGGACCTACAATGAACAGTTGCAGGCCCAGACCGCCTTCGTCGCCGCCAACCAGGACTACTACAGCCTGGCCGAGCGTCGCTATCGCATCGGCGTCGACAGCAACCTGACCTTCCTCGACGCCCAACGTCAGTTGTTCAGCGCCCAACAATCGCTGATCACCGACCGCTTGGCGCAACTGACCAGCGAGGTCAATCTGTACAAGGCGTTGGGCGGTGGTTGGAATGCCGAACCCGGCAAGAACGAACCGGTGGCGGAGAAAGCACCGCCGTTGAAACTGTTCTGACTTGATGCCTGAACGCTGAAACACGAAGCCCACCGGAAGGTGGGCTTTTTGTTTGTGCACGCTGTGTGGGAGCAAGGCTTGCCCGCGATGGCGGCCTGACAGTCGGCCAGGGTTTTGTTGATTGCGTACATATCCGTTTCTGCGGTAACGGCCACTTAGGGTTCCGCCCTTACGGCGGCTCACTTTTGAGGAGCCCGGAAGCCGGCCCAGTCAAAAGTAAGCAAAACGCTTCTGCCCCACCACTCGGTGCCTCGCCTAGGCTCGGCATGCCCGCACTCCGGCATTGCTCCGTGGGCCCGCCGCGAAGGGCCATCCATGGCCCAGCGCGGCTACCTCAGCATCCATGCCGAGGTGCCCACTGCGCAATGCCTGCGTTCGGCCAGCGTGGTTAACGGGGCGCCCGAGATCAACGTCCACCGCGAGGCGGCCTGATAGCCGACCTGATTTTTTGGTGATCGCGTTCCTACTGTGGGAGCGAGCTTGCTCGCGAAGAGGCCAGCACATCCAACATCGCCGCAAACTGACCCTACGCTATCGCGAGCAGGCTCGCTCCCACATAGGTTTGCGGGTGTTCACAACATTCGCACACGATACAAAAACCTGTGGGAGCGAGCTTGTTCGCGATGACGCCAGCACATCCAACACCACCGCAAACTGTCCCTCCGCCATCGCGAGCAAGCTCGCTCCCACAGTTGGATCGGGGTATGGCCGGAGAGACAGGTCGGCTGTCATACAGCCTTCGCGAGCGGGCTCGCTCTCACAATGGGATCGGCGTACGACCGGGAGAGCCAGGTCGGCTACTAGGCCGCCTCGCTTTTGATTTTGATCTCGGGCGCCCCGTTAACCACGCTGGCCGAACGCAGCGTTGCGCAGTGGGCCCACGGAGCAATGCCGGAGTGAGGGCACACCGAGCCTAAGCGAGGTGCCGAGTGGTGGGGCAAAAGCGCTTTGCTTACTTTCGCCTGGGCCGGCTTCCGGATTTTCGAAAGTGAGTCGCTGTAAAAGCGAAACCATAAGCGGCCGTTACCGCAGAAACGGATATGTACGCAATCAACAAAACCCTGGCCGGCTGTCAGGCCGCCATCGCGAGCAGGCTCACTCCCACAGAGATCCAATCAGTTTTTGCCGTTCGATAATCGCCCAAAACCCGCAAACGGCAATTGAACCGATCCCAGCCGGCCCTTCACCATCGCTCGCACAAAACCAATAACAACAGGTTCGATGCCATGCCCATAGACCCCGCCTCATCCGGCTGATCCTTCGATCGCCTTACCGTCCAGCTCCACAGTGCCGACTGCAACCCAAGGTTGCGGCAGCGACCCGCTTTGCCCACAAAAACTAGAGACATGCCCATGAAACCTACACAGCATTTATTCCCCAGTCTTATCGCTATCGCCCTGTCTGGCGCCACCCTGCCCGTCCTGGCCGCAGAGTCGGGTTTTGTCGAGGACGCCAAGGTCAATCTCAACCTGCGCAACTTCTACATCAACCGCAACTTCACCAACCCGGCTAACGCCCAAGGCAAAGCCGAGGAATGGACCCAGAGTTTCATTCTCGACGCTAAGTCCGGCTTCACCCAGGGCACAGTCGGTTTCGGTATGGACGTGCTGGGCATGTACTCGCTCAAGCTCGACGGTGGTCGCGGCACTGCCAATACCGCCTTGTTGCCGGTGCATGACGATGGCCGTCCGGCCGATGACTTTGGTCGCCTGGGTGTCGCACTCAAGGCCAAGGTGTCGAAAACTGAGCTGAAAGTGGGCGAATGGATGCCGGTGCTGCCGATCCTGCGCTCTGACGACGGTCGCTCCCTGCCGCAGACTTTCCGCGGTGGTCAGGTCACTTCCACCGAGATCAACGGCCTGAGCCTGTACGGCGGCCAGTTCCGCGCCAACAGCCCGCGTAACGACGCGAGCATGGAAGACATGTCGATGAACGGCCGCGGCGCGTTCACGTCCGACCGCTTCAATTTCGGCGGCGGCGAATACGCCTTCAACGACAAGCGCACTCAGGTCGGCGTCTGGTACGCGGAACTCTCGGACATCTACCAGCAAAAATATTTCAACCTGACCCACAGCCAGCCCATCGGTGACTGGACCCTGGGCGCCAACCTGGGCTACTTCATCGGCAAGGAAGAAGGCAGTGCCCTGGCGGGCGACCTGGACAACAAGACCGCCTTCGCCATGCTCTCGGCCAAATACGGTGGCAACACCTTCTACGTCGGCCTGCAAAAACTCAGCGGCGACGATGGCTGGATGCGCGTCAACGGCACCAGCGGCGGCACCCTGGCCAACGACAGCTACAACTCCAGCTACGACAACGCCCAGGAAAAATCCTGGCAAGTGCGCCACGACTTCAACTTTGCCGCCGTCGGCGTACCGGGCCTGACCCTGATGAACCGCTACATCAGCGGTGACAACGTACACACAGGCACCATCACCGACGGTAAGGAATGGGGTCGCGAAAGCGAACTGGCCTACACCGTACAGAGCGGTGCGTTGAAGAGCCTCAATGTGAAATGGCGTAATTCGACGATGCGTCGGGATTACAGCACCAATGAGTTCGATGAGAACCGGCTGATCGTCAGCTATCCGATCAGCTTGTTGTAAAAGCCAAACATGGGTGGAGGCTGTACCGGCATCATCGCGAGCAGGCTCGCTCCCACAGGGGGATCAGTGTCGAGCAAAAAATTTGTGTTCACAGAAGATCCAGTGTGGGAGCGAGCCTGCTCGCGATGGCGTCATCACATTCAACATCGATGCAAGCTGACCCACCGCTTTCGCGAGCAGGCTCGCTCCCACAAGGGGATCAGTGTCGAGCAAAAAATTTTGTGATCACTGAAGATCCAGTGTGGGAGCGAGCCTGCTCGCGATGGCGTCATCACATTCAACATCGATGCAAGCTGACCCACCGCTTTCGCGAGCAGGCTCGCTCCCACAAAGGGATCAGTGTCGAGCATAAAATTTGTGTTCACTGAAGATCCAGTGTGGGAGCGAGCCTGCTCGCGATGGCGTCATCACATTCACCATCGATGCAAACTGACCCACCGCTATCGCGAGCAAGCTCGCTCCCACAGGGTTAGGGTGATGCTTAAGTCCGGGACTCGACACCCAGTTCATCCCACACCGACTCGGCCAGGTGGAAGGTGGCGTTGGCCGCAGGGATGCCGCAATAGATAGCACTCTGCATGATCACTTCCTTGATCTCGCTGCGGCTCACACCATTATTGGCAGCAGCGCGCAAGTGCAGTTTGAGTTCTTCGCTGCGGTTCATGCCGATCAGCATGGCGATGGTGATCAGGCTGCGGGTGTGGCGCGGCAGGCCGGGGCGGGTCCATATGTCGCCCCAGGCATGACGGGTGATCATCTCCTGGAATTCGCTGTTGAACTCGGTCAAGGCATTCAGGCTGCGGTCGACGTGGGCATCGCCCAGCACCGCGCGGCGTACTTGCATGCCTTCGTCGTAACGTTGTTTCTCGTCCACAGAATACTCCCTCAAGAACGACTGGAATCCAGCAGGAAAGCCAGCACCCGTTCGCTGAACGCAGCGCCGGCCTGGACGTTGGACAGATGCGCGGCATGGAATTCGGCGTATTCGGCGCCGTTGACCCGCTCCTGGATAAAGTGCCCGCCCGACGGTGGGGTCACGGCATCTTCGGTGCCGGCGACCACCAGCAGCGGCACGCGAATCGACGACAACTGCTCGCGGAAATCGGCATCGCGCACCGCCGCGCAGTTAGCCGCGTAGCCCTGGGGCGAAGTGGCAGCAAGCATGTCGGTGATTCTCCTGACCTTCTCTGGATGAGCCTGGGCAAAGTCCGGCGTGAACCAACGAGCAATCGAGGCATCCCGCAGCGCGACCATCGCCGCCTTGCCATCACGCAGTACGGTTTCGATCCGCGGGTCCCATACGGATGGGTCGCCGATCTTGGCGGCGGTGTTGCACACCACCAGTTTGTGCAGCCGCTCACCGGCATTGATCCCCAGCCATTGGCCGATCAATCCGCCCATGGACAACCCACAGAAATGCACCTTGTCGATGTTCAGCTGATCGAGCATCGCCAGCACGTCGCGGCCCAGTTGTTCGATGCTGTACGGCCCTTCAGTCACCAATGATTGACCGTGCCCGCGCGTGTCGAAACGCAGCACGCGAAAGTGTTCACTGAAGGCGGCGATCTGCTCGTCCCACATGTGCAGGTCGGTGCCCAGGGAGTTGGAGAGCACCAGCACCGGGGCATCTTGCGGCCCATCGAAGCAATAGTTCAGTTCGCCTTCGGCGAGTTTGACGAATCCCACAACAGTCTCCTTTCAGGCGTTCAAGGCAAGGTGTTCAGCCACCGCGCGCGCGACCCAGGTCTGGGCTTGGCCGAGGTAGTGGGCGGGGTCGAGCAAATGATCCAGCTCAGCGGCAGACAACCGCGCAGTGACTTGGGGCTCGTCCCCCAACACGCCCCGCAAATGACGCTGCTCCGCCACGGCGCGTTTGCAACATTGCTCCAACAGATGATGCGCGGTGTCGCGTCCGACCCGCTGGGCCAGGACGATGCTCACCGCCTCGGCCAGCACCAGCCCTTGGGTCAGTTCCAGATTGCGAGCCATGCGTGCCGCGTCCACTTCCAGACCTTCGGCCAGCAGCCGCGCCTGTTGCAGGGCGCCGGACACCAGGCAGCAGATCTCCGGCAAGGTTTCCCATTCGGCGTGCCACAGGCCCAGGCTGCGTTCGTGCTCCTGGGGCATGGCGCTGAACAGCGTCGACAACAGGCCAGGGACTCGGGTCGCCGCACCGATCAGCACCGCCGCGCCCACCGGGTTACGTTTGTGCGGCATGGTGGACGAACCGCCCTTGCCCGGCGCCGAGGGTTCGAACGCTTCACCGGCCTCGGTCTGCATCAACAAGCTGATGTCGCGGCCCAGTTTGCCCAGGCTGCCGGCGATCAACCCCAGTACCGAACCGAACTCAACCAGGCGATCGCGTTGGGTGTGCCACGGCTGCTCCGGCAAGCTCAGTTGCAGCTCGGCGGCCAGGGCTTCGGCGATGGGCAAGGCCTGCTCACCCAGTGCGGCAAGCGTTCCGGAGGCACCACCGAACTGCAACACCAGCAAGCGCGGCTTGAGCTCATTCAGGCGCTGGCGGCTACGGGTGATGGCTCCCAGCCAACCGGCGATTTTCATGCCCAGGGTCACCGGTGTTGCGTGTTGCAACCAAGTGCGCCCGGCCAATGGCGTGGCGGCGTAGCGTTCGGCTTGGCGGGCGAGAATCGTGGCCAGTTGCGCCAGTTCGCCTTCGATCAAACCCAATGCCTGGCGCAGTTGCAGCACCAACCCACTGTCCATCACGTCCTGACTGGTAGCCCCCAGGTGCACGTAGCGCTCAGCCTCGGCGTCTTGCGCGGCAATGCGCTTGCCGAGGGCCTTGACCAGTGGAATCGCCGAATTACCCGCCGTGGCAATCGCCTCGCTCAACGCCGAAAAATCGTACAACTGCGCGTCACAGGCCTTCTCGATCGGAGCCACTGCACTGACAGGGATCAAGCCCACCTTCGCTTCCGCCCGGGCCAGCGCCGCCTCGACATCGAGCATGGCCTGCACCCGGCCCGCATCACAAAACACCTCGCGCATGTGGCGGGTGGTGAAGTAGGCATCAAAGAGCTGATTACCCGGTCGTTCGCTCATAAAAAGTCCTTGGGTGTGCAGGTCTGCCGGCCTGACGCGGTTGGGTCAAAAGCTGCAACGTAAATACGTGGGTTGTCGCACATCCTATTCATCACCCGCGCAGGCCAACCCTACGCCTTCGGGTGGAACAGGGTCATCAGTATTTTGTACAACCCACGCCCCACCGTTGTTACAGGGCTGGGCCAAGAGCATTCGCCACACGGGTTTCAATCAGTAGTCGAAGAACACCGTCTCGGCATCCGTCCCCTGCAAAACCACGTTCCACTGATACACGCCCGAAGCATCGGGCTTGCTCACGATAGTGGCGCGACGTTCCTCGGGCACGCAGGCCAGCAGCGGGTCGGTTTCGTTGGCCTGCTCGCCATCGAAGTAGATTCGCGTCAGCAAATGCTTGACCAGACCGCGGGCGAACACCAGCACTACAAGGTGCGGCGCCTGGGTCGTGCCGCCAAGGCCCGGCACGGAGCCCGGCTTGATGGTGGTGAAACGAAAACGCCCTTCGGCATCCACCGGCACCCGGCCAAAGCCTTCGAAATTCGGGTCCAGGGGCTTGTCCTGGTCGTCTTCCGGGTGTGCATATTTGCCGGCGGCGTTGGCCTGCCAGACTTCCAGCATCGCGTCATTGACGAATTCGCCGTTGCCGTCGATCACCTGCCCGGTGATCGCCACGCGCTGGCCGAGGGTTTGGGCAACGGTCAGGTCTTCGCGGTTCAGCCAGGTCAGGCCGATGTGGTAGTAAGGACCAACGGTGTGGGAGGTGGTGGCAGTGAGCGTCATCTTATTTCTCCATCGGCGTGGCATCGCGGCCGCGCAATACGATGTCCCAGCGATAACCGAGGGCGTAGTGAGGAATGGTTTTTTCCAGGTCGAAACGGGCGATCAGACGTTCCTTGGCGCTGGTGTCCGGCACGCAGTTGTAGATCGGATCGTAGGCCAGCAGCGGGTCGCCGGGGAAATACATCTGCGTCACCAGCCGCGTCAGGATGCTCGGGCCGAACAGTGAGAAATGGATATGCGCCGGGCGCCAGGCATTGTGATGGTTGCCCCACGGGTAGGCGCCGGGCTTGATGGTCTGGAACTGGTACCAGCCATCGGCGTCGGTGACGGTGCGACCGGTGCCGGTGAAGTTCGGGTCCAGCGGTGCGTCGTGCAGGTCGCGGTCATGGTTGTAACGACCGGCGGCGTTGGCCTGCCAGATCTCCACCAGGATGCCAGGCACGGGTTGGCCATGCTCATCCAGCACGCGCCCGTGAATGATGATTCGCTCCCCCAGTGGCTCGCCGGCATGCTGGGCAGTCAGGTCGTTGTCCTTCTCCTGCAGGCGATCGGCACCTACGGTCGGACCGGTAATTTCCGACAGCGAATGAGGCAGGTACACCAACGGCTTTGAAGGCGAGCGCAGGTTGGTGGACTGGTACGGCGGGTGCAGGTACTCCGGTTGGGTGCCCGCTTGGGGGCGACGATAACCAGGCTTGTCAGTCATGAAGCATTCCTCGGTTTCTTATTAGTGGAACGACGTGTCAGACGCGTTCGATTGCCAACGCCAGACCCTGGCCGACGCCGACACACATGGTCGCCAGGCCTTTCTTGCCGCCGGTCTTTTCCAGATGATGCAACGCCGTCAGCACCAGCCGTGCTCCGCTCATACCCAGCGGATGACCGAGGGCGATGGCGCCGCCATTGGGGTTCACCTGCGGCGCGTCGTCCGCCAGACCCAGATCGCGCAGCACCGCCAGGCCCTGGCTGGCGAAGGCTTCGTTGAGTTCGATCACATCAAAGTCTGCGACCGCCAGGCCCAGGCGCTCAGTGAGTTTGCGCACCGCGGGCACCGGGCCGATGCCCATCACCCGTGGAGCCACGCCGGCACTGGCCATGCCCAACACTTTACCCCGAGGCGTCAGCCCGTGTTTCTTCACCGCTTCGGCCGAAGCCAGGATCATAGCCGCCGCGCCATCATTCACGCCCGAGGCGTTGCCGGCCGTGACGGTTTTGTCCGGACCGTTGACCGGCTTGAGTTTGCTCAAGGTCTCCAGCGTGGTGTCGGCGCGAGGATGCTCGTCCTGCTCGACCACGGTTTCGCCTTTCTTGTGGGCTACGCGCACCGGGACGATTTCCTCGGCGAAATACCCTGCGGCCTGGGCTGCTGCCGTGCGCTGTTGGCTGCGCAAGGCGAAAGCATCCTGGTCAGCGCGGGACACTGCGTATTCATCGGCCACGTTATCGGCGGTCTGGGGCATCGCGTCCACACCGTACTGGGCTTTCATCAACGGGTTGATGAAGCGCCAGCCGATGGTGGTGTCTTCCAGTTTCATGTTGCGGGAGAACGCGGCATCGGCCTTGCCCATCACGAACGGTGCGCGGGACATCGACTCCACGCCGCCGGCGATGGCCAATTCCATTTCGCCGCTGGCAATGGCGCGGAACGCCGTGCCGACGGCGTCCATGCCCGAGGCGCAGAGGCGGTTGAGGGTTACGCCGGGAATGCTCTGCGGCAGGCCAGCCAGCAGCAGCGCCATGCGCGCCACGTTGCGGTTGTCTTCCCCGGCCTGGTTGGCACAACCGAGAAACACTTCGTCCACGGCAGTCCAGTCCACCGATGGGTTGCGTTCCATCAGCGCCTTGATCGGCACGGCGGCCAGGTCATCGGCGCGCACCGCGGCCAAACCGCCACCGAAGCGACCGATGGGGGTTCGAATCGCATCACAGATATAAACGTCGCGCATCACGCTTCTCCCGGTGCCTGGCCGTGGGCCGCGGCAGTGCGAGCTTCCAGGTCGCGCAGTGCGCGCAGCTCTGTTTCGGTCGGCTCGGCGGTGGTTTGCACCTGGTCGGCAAAACGAATCGCCCAACCGGTGGCGGCAACGACTTGCTCGCGGGTCACGCCGGGGTGCAGCGCAGTGACCACGAACTCATGGCTGCCGGCTTCCGGCTCCATGATGCACAAGTCGGTGATGATACCGACCGGACCTGCGCCCGGCAGGCCCAGGCGTTTACGCGAATCCCCGCCCTCGCCGTGACCGACCGAGGTGATGAAATCCAGCTTGTCGACGAACGAGCGCGCCGACTGCTTGAGGATGATCAGCACGCTCTTGGCCGAACCGGCGATTTCCGGTGCACCACCGGCGCCCGGCAAGCGGACTTTCGGTTGATGGTAGTCGCCCACCACCGTGGTGTTGATGTTGCCGAACCGGTCGACCTGAGCTGCACCGAGAAAGCCGACGTCGATGCGTCCGCCCTGCAACCAGTAGCGAAAAATCTCACCGGTCGGCACGACAGTGTCCGCGGTTTCAGCCAGCTCACCATCACCGATAGACAGTGGCAATACGCTGGGTTTGGCCCCGATCGGACCGGACTCGTAGATCAGCACGACATCCGGCGACGAGGTCAGCCGCGCCAGGTTGGCTGCCTTCGATGGCAGGCCGATGCCCACGAAGCACACAGCCTTGTTCTGCAATCGACGGGCTGCGGCGACGGTCATCATTTCATTGGTGGAGTACGTCATTATTTCACCTGCGAAGTGGCAGCCAGTCGGGCCTGGAATTCACTGAAATCTTTCGTTGCGTGGATGTATTCATTGATCCATGCGGTAAAGGTCTCACGGTCCCGGGCGATCGGATCCCAAGCCTGGTAGAAGCGGTTGTCACGTTCGGTGTAGCCATGCGCGTAGGACGGATGAGCGCCGCCCGGTACGTGGCACACCGCGCTCAGCGCCCAGGTCGGCAGCACGCAGGCGTTCATCGGTGCGTTGAGGTCATCGACAATTTCTTCCACGGTGACGATGCAGCGCTTGGCGGCCAGGGCGGCTTCTTTCTGCACGCCGAGAATGCCCCACAACAGGACGTTGCCCTTGCGGTCGGCTTTTTGAGCGTGGATCACTGTAATGTCCGGACGCACGGATGGCACGGCGGCCAGCACTTCCCCGGTGAAGGGGCAGGTCACGGTTTTGATCAACGGATTGACCTTTGGCAGGTCGGAGCCGGCGTAGGCCCGCAGCACCGCGAATGGCAGGCCCGAGGCCCCGGCGACGTAGGCATTGGCCAGGTCGGCGTGGCTGTGCTCTTCGATCTCCAGCGGCTGCGGCCATTGTTTTTCCACGGCATCGCGCAGCCGGTGCAGGGAGCCCACCCCAGGATTGCCGCCCCAGGAGAAAATCAGCTTGCGAGCACAACCGGCGCCGATCAACTGGTCGTAGATCAGGTCGGGCGTCATCCGCACCAGGGTCAGGTCTTTCTTGCCCTGGCGAATGATTTCATGACCCGCCGCCGTCGGAATCAGGTGAGTGAAGCCTTCGAGCGCGACGGTATCGCCGTCATTGACGAATTGCTTCACTGCGTCGTGCAGCGAAAGGATTTCAGCCATGGGGCAGGCTCCCGTTTTTCAGTAGACCAAGATGAAGAAAAAGGCGCGAGGTTAAGCGCCGGAGTGACTGAAGATTAAGCTCGGGGTGACAGCCAAACAATCCGATAATCGACTGAGTGTTCGTTTATCGAACAGATTGTTGTTTGGCTATCGATTTCCCAGACACCCTGATCCTGTGGGAGCGAGCCTGCTCGCGATTGAGGTGGGTCAGTCAACACTTATGCAAGTTGACCCACCGCTATCGCGAGCAGGCTCGCTCCCACCGGTCTGTCGCAAGGTTCAGATCATTGGCTCACGTCGCATCCGCATGACTGACCATGCCCTTGATCACCACCGCCGCAGTCGCCAGGGCCGCTGGAATGACCAGGGCGGTCAGGACCTGTTCGAAGTTCCAGCCCAGGCCCAACAATGTCGCGCCCATCCAGGCGCCGAGGATCGCGCCGAACCGGCCGATGCCCAGCATCCATGAGACTCCGGTGGCCCGGCCTTGGGTCGGATAGAACCGCGCCGCCAGCGACGGCATCGCCGATTGCGCGCCGTTGACGCACATGCCGGCCACCAGCACCAACGTGGCAAGCAAGGTAATGTTGCCCAGACTCTGCCCTACCGCGTAGGCGAATATCCCGGCCATCAAGTAGAAAATGCCGATGACCTTGTGCGGATTGAACCGATCCATCGCCCAACCCACCCCAACCGCGCTCAATACGCCGCCGAACTGGAACAACGCCCCGATAAACGCCGCCTGCTCCATGCTCGCGCCGCTGTCGCGCATCAGCGTCGGCAACCAACTGGTCAGCAGGTAAACAATTACCAGCCCCATGAAATAGGTCAGCCACAACAAGAGCGTCCCGGCGCTGTAGGTGCCGGAGAAAATCACCGCCAGCACGTTGCGGGCTTTAACGATTTTTTGTTCCGGCACACTGAAACTCGCCGCCTGGGCGACGGTGTGCGGATCGATCGGGGCCAGGGTCTTGCGCACCTTGTCCGTGCCGCGATTGCGCACCACCAGATAACGTGCCGACTCCGGCAACCAGAACACCAGCACCACCGCCAGGATCAACGGCAGGATCCCGCCGATCAGCAGCAGACTGTGCCAACCGAACGCCGGTATCAACTTGGCCGAGATAAACCCGCCACCGGCCATTCCCAGGTTGAAGCCGCAGAACATGCTGGTCACCAGCAACGACTTTTTACGCTCCGGGGTGTATTCCGACAGCAAGGTAGTGGCGTTCGGCATACCGGCGCCCAACCCCAGGCCGGTCAGAAAGCGCAGCACCAGCAATTGATCGATGTTGGTGCTGTAAGCCGATGCCAGGCTGAACGCGCCGAACAGCACGACCGCGCCTACCAGCACAACTTTTCGGCCGAAACGGTCTGCCAACGGACCGGAACCAAGAGCACCGAAGACCATGCCGATCAGCGCCGCACTCATGACCGGACCGAGGCTGGCCCGATCAATGCCCCAGTCCTGGGAGAGCGCCGGAGCGATGAAGCCCATGGCCGCAGTGTCGAGGCCGTCGAGAAAAACAATCAGAAAGCACAGAATCACTACCCGCCATTGATAGCGCGAGATGGGTTGAGCGTTGATGAAGGACTGCACGTCGAGGCAATTGCCTACGGAGGTCTGGGGTTGGTTCATCTTGTTTTTATTCCACGCAAGAAAACGCAGGCGAACAGAGGCCCGGCAAATAAACCGCAAGGCTGCAAAAAAGGTGTTGGTTAGCGGGCGATCCGGGACAGACAGGTCGATCGATCGTCAAGGTGAAGGCCGAGGAAGGTATACATGGCAGGTGTGCCTCTCATTATTGTTGGGCCGCCATCCATCGGTCGAGCCAGGCTCGATCACGTCGGATGACGCTGCCGCGACATTAATGATCCGAGGCAAATACCGTCAATTCGTCAGAGGCGACTCTGTGCGTTTATCGAACAGCTTAAGTGAACAGTTGCGCGCTCAAGTCGCGGCTGGCTCCCAACAGCCCCGGCAGGAAGCGCTGTTCCAGTTCATTGCGGCTGACCCGCCCGGCATGGGTACTGACATTCAGCGCCGCCACCACCTGGCCGGAGGCGTCGTAGACTGGCACGGCAATCGAGCGCAGCCCCTGCTCCAGTTCCTGATCGACGATGCACCATCCCTGCTGCCGCACCTCTTGCAAACACTCCAGCAAAGCCTGGGGAGTGTGCAGGGTCCGGCTGGTCTTGGCCTGCAGGTCGGCATGGTCGAGGTAATCACGCAGGGAAGCGTCGTCCAGTGCCGCCAGAAGAATCCTGCCCATCGAGGTGCAATAGGCCGGCAGACGTCCACCGACGGACAGGTCCACGGATATCAGCCGCTGGGTGGTGGCCGAACGGGCGATATAAAGAATGTCGTCGCCTTCAAGCGTCGCCATATTACAGGCCTCATGCAACTGTTCGCTCATGCGATCCAGATACGGCTGCGCGGACACGGCCAGAGGCGTCGATGACAGATAGGCATGGCCCAGGGTCAATACTTTGGGCAGCAGCGAATAGGTTCGTCCGTCGGTGGTGGCGTAGCCGAGTTTGATCAAGGTATGCAGGCAACGTCTGACGGCGGCGCGGGGAATTTCCGTGCGGTGGCTGATCTGAGCGATGGTCAAGTGCCGCTTGCGCTCCTGGAACGCCTGGACCACGGCCAACCCTCGGGCCAGGGACGTCATGAAGTCCGGGTCACCGGTCAGGGCCTGGATGCGCTTGGCCGGCGAAGCAACGATGGGTGGCGCTACAGAAGCAAAGGCGTTGCGCAATTGGTCGTTCATATCTGGTCCTTCCCGGGGAATGGCGGCTATTACAAGCGGCTGCCCGCTGAGCAGACAAGGGCTGGCTGTCAGCACCGTTCGATTATCGAACCATCAACCGATAATCGCAATCAAGGCACCCTACCCCCCTCTTGCTTCTGTGTGAAGGGTTGATAAATAAGTAAGACGACACGAGTATTGAACGTAGTTCGCGCCAGCAGAGTGGATAGCGACATTGTCTGGCATTGCCTGAAACCTAATTGCCACAAGTTGCACATACAAATATTGATTCACACAACAACAGATTCTTTTAACTTTTCCCGATAGTGTTCTTCGGGCAGCCCGCTATAATGCACCACAGTGACGGTGCGGCAATCGACCGCTCCCGTCCGCAGGCATTGCAGGTTTCTATCCTGCGTGGTGCCGGCAGCCGGTGCCCGAAGCACCCGGATGGCGCTTCCCCGTATCGGCGGTATACGAAACTCCTGATGCTACGTCAGCTGTCAGCTCTGGTGCCGTGGCCGTCTGCATGTCTACATGCAGTGCGTATCACCAGATCCAATTCAATCCATTAGGTAATACTGTGACGAAAGACGAACTGCGCGCGGAACTTGAGCGCCAGGAACAACGTTACAAGGAAGTTTACGGCGGGGAAATCACCACCTACGCCGCGCAACCTGAACCGGAACGCAAACCCTGGCGTAAACGCGCCACCGTTCAGGACCAGGCCTTTACCCAGGAACTTCAGAAAATGGAACAGGAACTCAAAGCGGAAGAGCGGTAATGCTCAGCGCTTGATGTTCTTGTGAAGCGGTATCCGGCCGACACCCTGGCCGGCCCCGTACCGGACGCCCGCCATGAGCGGGCCGCCATTTCCCCGACAACGGTCGAGGAATGGCCCTGGCTTACCTTCTTTTCGGATTTTTCGCACAACCGCTTAAGGCTCTTACAACGACGAGCGGCCCCTTGCCTGGCGCGTTTTCCGTTCCCGAATCAATGGGTTGCGCAACCCGCTAAAAGCCAGGGTTCGAAGGGGTGCCTGCAAATTATTTCGTTGAAGAATGTTACCGATGAGCAGGCAATGCATCGATTACCGAGGTTTTCTGGCATAATCGCGCCCCCTTACGACCGGGTCAGAAAACCTTCATGATCGATTTATTTAGCGGACTGGATGCTTGGGTGCTTGTGAGCCTCTTGCTCGCCCTGGCCTTTGTCCTCGCCTTCGAGTTCATCAACGGCTTTCATGACACCGCAAACGCGGTGGCCACTGTTATCTACACCAAAGCCATGCCGCCTCATCTGGCGGTGTTCTTTTCCGGTGTGTTCAACTTCCTCGGCGTGCTGCTGGGCGGTGTGGGCGTGGCGTATGCCATCGTTCACCTGCTGCCGGTAGAGCTGCTGATCAATGTGAACACCGGACACGGGCTGGCCATGGTGTTTTCGCTGCTCGCAGCGGCCATCACCTGGAACCTGGGCACCTGGTATTTCGGTATCCCAGCCTCCAGCTCCCACACGCTGATTGGTTCGATCCTCGGCGTGGGCCTGGCCAACGCGCTGATCAACGATATCCCGTTGGCCGACGGAGTGAACTGGCAAAAGGCAATCGATATCGGTGCCTCCCTGGTGTTCTCGCCCATGGCGGGCTTCCTGATTGCCGCACTGGTATTGATCAGTCTGAAGTGGTGGCGTCCGCTGTCGAAGATGCACAAGACGCCGGAACAGCGCCGCAAGATCGATGACAAGAAACACCCCCCGTTCTGGAATCGCCTGGTGCTGGTCATTTCAGCCATGGCCGTCAGCTTCGTCCACGGCTCCAACGATGGCCAGAAAGGCATCGGCCTGATCATGCTGGTGCTGATCGGTATCGTACCGGCGCAGTTCGTGCTTGACCTGAACAGCACCACCTACCAGATCGAACGTACCCGCGACGCGACGTTGCACCTGAGCCAGTTCTACCAGCGCAACAGCGAATCGCTGGGTGAATATCTGGCGCTGGGCAAAAGCGTGAAGGGCGATCTGCCAGAGAAATTCCGCTGCAACCCGCAGCAGACCGAGCCCACCATTGCGGCGCTGCTCGACACCCTCAAAGGCGTGGCGGATTACCAATCGCTGCCGTCGGAAAGCCGCATCGAGGTTCGCCGCTACCTGCTCTGCCTGGATGACACGGCGAAGAAGGTTGGCAAGCTGCCAGGCCTGGCAGCTCGGGAAAAAGACGACCTGAACAAGCTGCGCAAGGACCTGACCGCCACCACCGAATACGCCCCGTTCTGGGTGATTCTGGCAGTCGCCCTGGCCCTGGGCCTGGGCACCATGGTCGGCTGGAAGCGTGTGGTGCTGACCATCGGTGAGAAGATCGGCAAGCAAGGCATGACCTACGCTCAAGGTATGTCGGCGCAAATCACCACGGCGTGCATGATCGGTGCGGCGAACATCTTCAGCCTGCCGGTTTCCACCACCCACGTACTGTCGTCCGGCGTGGCGGGCACCATGGTCGCCAACAAGAGCGGTCTGCAAGGTGGCACGGTACGGACCATCCTGCTGGCCTGGGTACTGACCCTGCCGGCGACAGTGGCCCTCTCGGCCGCGCTGTTCTGGCTGGCGTCCAAGGCCATCGGCAGCTGATATCAGCGGCTAATAAAAAAGGTGCGGTCCTGGCGGATCGCACCTTTTTTTATGCCCGGACACCTGACTACTGTGGGAGCGAGCTTGCTCGCGATGGCGCCGGGTCAGTCAACACATGTATCTACAGACATACCGCTATCGCGAGCAAGCTCGCTCCCACAATGGGCTTGTGTGGAACAGGGGAAATCTGCTCAAAAAAAAAGGGCGACCGAAGTCGCCCAAAATGCCTTGCGTGCTCGTTGTAGCTGGAAAGACCTACGGCTTTTTGCGCTTGTGTGCATCTTTCCAGATGAATAATCCGAAGCCGGCGAAAAACACGAACATGAGGCCGACGGTCAACACTCCGGCAAACACCACATTATCGAAAAACATGACTGGCCTCCTGGTCTTGCCCCTGTTGCGATGGGTGCAAGTTAACCAATCAGGCCTGGATGAAAATTGACCGGGGTCAATAACGCTCGCGACGCGGCGAAAAGGAAGGGAAATAACTGATCTGTATCAATGGATAGAGGGGGGAGTCAGCGCTTTTTGGGTTTTTTCTTCGGTTTTTTCTGGGCTTTGCCCAATGGCATGGCTTGCTCAAAAGCCTGGCGGACTTCGTTAAGGCGTTTTTCGTTGAGGTCGTGAACGCGCTTGGCGCGCTCAGCACTGAGGTCGATCAGTTTGTCGTCTTGGCTCATGGCGTGTCGGCATCGTACGGTGAACTGCGGATGCTCTCATGATGAAGGCTGTCGAGCGGGTTGACCAGCCTGCATGCGTCGACAAAAGCCTGGATCAGACCTGGATATCGACCCACAAGCCCTGACGCTCTTCCCCTTCCACCAACGGCACCACAGGCACGGTGTTATCGGCGTTCAGTTCAGTGCCCGGTACGGCCAGGTGCGCTTCGGGATCTTCGTCGGCTTCGCGGCGGCGCTTGTTGCGTTCCTGCTGGCGCTGTTGCTCCTCGCGCAGCAACAGAGCAGCCTCCTCAGGGTCGCGATTCTTCAGGTCGATGGTGCTTTCGTTGGAGCTTTGCTGCACCGGGACCACGGGCGGTATGTCCGGTCGCTGGCGGACCGGATCCTGTTGAGCGGTGATGGGTACGGCGCTCAAAGGGAGCATGGGTGGCAACATAAAGGTCTCCTGTCTTCAGGTTGTCGGCTGAGCGAGGAACAGCTTGAACCGCTGGTCTGAAACTTGTGACCCGGTTGGCATTATCACAATAGGCCGGGCCGAGCTTGTTTGATCACCCAGCACACTTAAGTTCCGCACCGCCGGTAAGTAATCAATGCCCATGGCGACCCGATGTCTACGTAAATCCTTTGGTCTGAGGGATCATTCCGTTAAGATAACCGGCTTTTTCAAGGCGGGAGTCAGGCAGCATGGCGCAGCAGTATCAACCGGGGCAACGCTGGATCAGTGACAGCGAAGCCGAGCTGGGTTTAGGCACCGTTCTGGCACAGGACGGCCGCTTGTTGACCGTGCTCTATCCGGCCACTGGCGACACTCGCCAGTACGCGCTACGGAATGCGCCCCTCACCCGCGTGCGGTTTTCGCCGGGCGATGTGATCACTCACTTCGAAGGCTGGAAAATGACCGTGCGCGAAGTCGACGATGTCGATGGACTGCTGGTCTACCACGGCCTCAATGGGCAGAACGAGGTTGTCACCCTGCCGGAAACCCAGCTGTCGAACTTTATCCAGTTCCGCCTGGCCAGTGACCGTCTGTTCGCCGGCCAGATTGACCCGCTGGCATGGTTTTCCCTGCGCTACCACACCCTGGAACACACCAGCCGCCAGTTGCAGTCGCCGCTCTGGGGCCTGGGTGGCGTACGTGCCCAGCCCATCGCCCACCAATTGCACATCGCCCGTGAAGTGGCCGACCGCATCGCGCCACGGGTATTGCTGGCAGACGAAGTGGGCCTGGGCAAGACCATCGAAGCCGGCCTGATCATCCACCGCCAACTGCTCTCCGGCCGCGCCAGCCGCGTGCTGATCCTGGTACCGGAAAACCTTCAGCATCAGTGGCTGGTGGAAATGCGCCGGCGTTTCAACCTGCAGGTCGCCTTGTTCGACGAAGAACGCTTCATCGAAAGCGATGCCAGCAACCCGTTCGAAGACACCCAACTGGCCCTGGTGGCGCTGGAGTGGCTGGTGGACGATGAGAAGGCCCAGGACGCGCTGTTTGCCGCCGGCTGGGACCTGATGGTGGTCGACGAAGCCCATCACCTGGTCTGGCACGAAGATCAGGTCAGCCCGCATTACGCTCTGGTCGAACAGCTTGCCGAAACGATTCCCGGCGTACTGCTGCTGACCGCGACCCCGGAACAGCTGGGCCAGGACAGCCACTTCGCCCGCCTGCGCCTGCTGGACCCGAACCGCTTCCATGACCTCAAGGCCTTCCGCGCCGAGAGCGAGAATTATCGCCCGGTGGCCGAGGCCGTGCAGGAGCTGCTGGACAAGGGCCGTCTCTCACCCGAGGCGCACAAGACCATTCACGGCTTCCTGGGTAACGAGGGCGAAGCGCTGCTGACCGCCGTCAATGATGGCGATGTAGAAGCCAGCGCCCGCCTGGTCCGCGAACTGCTGGACCGCCACGGCACCGGCCGCGTGCTGTTTCGCAATACGCGCGCCGCCGTACAGGGTTTCCCGGAGCGCAAACTGCACGCCTACCCGCTGCCGTGCCCGGACGAATACCTCGAGCTGCCGTTGGGTGATCACGCCGAGCTGTACCCGGAAGTCAGCTTCCAGGCTCAGCCGGACGCCAACGAAGAACAGCGCTGGTGGCGTTTCGACCCACGGGTCGAGTGGCTGATCGACACCCTGAAGATGCTCAAGCGCACCAAAGTGCTGGTGATCTGCGCCCACGCCGAAACCGCCATGGACCTGGAAGATGCCCTGCGCGTACGTTCCGGCATCCCGGCCACGGTGTTCCATGAAGGCATGAACATCCTGGAGCGCGACCGTGCGGCGGCTTATTTCGCCGACGAAGAGTTCGGCGCCCAGGTGCTGATCTGCTCGGAAATCGGCAGCGAAGGCCGCAACTTCCAGTTCGCCCACCATTTGGTGCTGTTCGACCTGCCCTCGCACCCGGACCTGCTGGAACAGCGTATTGGCCGTCTGGACCGGATCGGCCAGAAGCACACCATCGAGCTGCATGCGCCGTACCTGGAAACCAGCCCGCAAGCGCGGCTGTTCCAGTGGTATCACGAGGCCCTGAACGCGTTCCTCAATACCTGTCCGACCGGCAACGCCTTGCAGCATCAGTTCGGCCCGCGCCTGCTGCCATTGCTGGAAGAAGCCGATGACGGCCAGTGGCAAGCCTTGATCGACGAAGCCCGCACCGAACGCGAACGCTTGGAGGCCGAGCTGCACACCGGTCGCGACCGTCTGCTGGAGCTCAACTCTGGCGGCGCGGGTGAAGGCGATGCCTTGGTAGAGGCCATTCTCGAACAAGACGACCAGTTCGCCCTGCCGATCTACATGGAAACCCTGTTCGATGCGTTCGGCATCGACAGCGAGGACCATTCGGACAACGCGCTGATCCTCAAGCCGAGCGAAAAAATGCTCGACGCCAGCTTCCCGCTGGGCGACGACGAAGGCGTGACCATCACCTACGACCGCAACCAGGCGCTGTCTCGCGAAGACATGCAGTTCATTACCTGGGAGCACCCGATGGTGCAAGGCGGCATGGACCTGGTGCTGTCCGGCTCCATGGGCAATACCGCCGTAGCGCTGATCAAGAACAAGGCCCTCAAGCCCGGCACCGTGTTGCTGGAACTGCTCTATGTCAGTGAAGTGGTTGCCCCGCGCTCCCTGCAACTGGGCCGTTACCTGCCGCCGGCCGCCCTGCGCTGCCTGCTGGACGCCAACGGCAACGACCTCGCCGCCCGAGTCTCGTTCGAGACTTTGAACGATCAATTGGAAAGCGTGCCTCGGGCCAGCGCCAACAAGTTCATCCAGGCCCAGCGTGACCAGCTCTCGCCACGGATCAACGCCGGTGAAGAGAAGATCGCCCCGCGTCACGCCGAACGCGTGGCCGAAGCCCAGCGTCGCCTGGCAGCCGATACCGACGAAGAACTGGCGCGCCTGACCGCCCTGCAAGCGGTCAACCCGACGGTACGCGACAGCGAACTGGTGGCTCTGCGCCAACAGCGTGAGCAAGGTCTGGCGATGCTTGAGAAGGCGGCGCTGCGCCTGGAGGCCATACGGGTGTTGGTGGCGGGCTGAATTGCCGCCGTTACTCAACAAAAGGCCCGCAGCGATGCGGGCCTTTTTTTGTGCATTTGTCTGGTCCCACTTGCCGATCACCGCAAGGATCGGCAAGCCCACCGGTTTGCAGCGGCTGAACACTTTGCAAGCGCACGACTCACGATGTGGGAGCGAGCCTGCTCGCGATGGCGGTGGCACATCAGCCATTGATGCAAACTGACTGACCCACCGCTCGCGACTACAGCCTCGTCACTGAGCTCGGCTGCCAAGTTGCTGCTGCAGGTTGCGGATCTGCGCTTGCAGCGTGTTGATATTGCGGGTGACCTGGCCGCGGAAGGCGTCGAACTCGGCGGTGTTGTTGCCCCCGTTGTCCTGCTGGCTCTTGAGCACGATCACGTCCTGCTCCAGACGCTCGATGGCAGAGTTGGAAGTGGCGCGTTTCAGGGCGGTGATGTCGGCACCGATGCTCTTGAGCCGGGCATCGAGAGCACCATCCTCGCCCTGGTTTTTCAGGGCGGAAACTTCAGCCGCCAGCGCTTTGACCTGATCCTGGAGTTCCTTGTTGGAAGCTTGCAACTGAGTGCTGGCGTTCTGCTGCTCAGTGGTCTGGGCAATGATCTGGGCCAGCTCCTTGTCCAGGTCGGCGGACGGACCGAACGCGACCATCTGTTGTTTGTACTGCTCCTGCAGCTTGCTTTCGAATTGCTTGCCCTGCTCCTGAAGCTTGCCTTCCAGCTGTTTGATCTGCAACTTCAAGGCTTCACTGTCGCTCATGACACTGGACTGACCGGCTACCACCTTGCCGGAAATGTCCTGCAAGCGTCCCGCCGCATCTTCACTGATACGGGCGAAACTTTCCTGGGTGGCCACCAGTTGCTGTTCCATCAAGGAAATCTGCTGGAAGCTCCACCACGCCAGGAAGGCAAGCGCACACAACAGCGCACCGACCAGTGCCCACAGTGGCCCGGTACTGGCCCCCTTGACCTTGGCCGCCGCAACGGGTGCCGGGCGCGCTTGCACGTGGGGCGGGCGTTCGCGCTCAGGCAGAAAGTCATCGTCATCGGGAATGTCGGCCCGCATCCGCAAGCTCGGTATATCATCGAAGTCGTCGTTGGAATCGTTACGCATGGGCATTGGGTTCAACCTTTGGGAAACCGGTGTTGGCTTGATGCAGCGAGTATAACCCCCTCGCCCGCCGCACCGATTGACCCCGAACCTGGCACTCGGTTCATGACGGGGCGATCAGCGGGCATCCTGGGCTTTCCACCAGGCGCAGAACTCATCAAGAGCGGTCCACAGGCTGACCTGTGGATCGTAATCCAGATAATGCCGGGCCCGGCTGATGTCCAGGGTGAAATTCTTGTTCATGACCTGCATGCCCAGGCGCGACAACGTCGGTTCGGGACGGCCCGGCCATAACGTGCAAAAACCTTCATTCAGGGCGGCGACGCTGTAGGCCAGCCGGTAGGAACGATAACGCCGGACCTGTGGGACTTCCATCTGTCGCATCACATAATTGACCACATCCCACAACGGCACCGGCGTGCCGTTGCTGATGTTGTAAGCCTTGCCAAGGGCCGATTCGCCGGCCAAAAGACTGCTGAGCAGCGCTTCGTTGAGATTCTGCACGCTGGTGAAATCCACCTTGTTCAACCCGTTGCCGACAATGGCCAAGCGGCCCTTGCGTTGCATTTTCAACAGCCGGGGAAAAATGCTCATGTCGCCGGCGCCGGTGACAAAGCGCGGGCGCAGAGCCAGTACTTCGAGACCGAACTCCTGGGCCCCGAAGACTTTCTGTTCAGCCAGGTATTTGGTGGCGGCGTAGGGATGTTTGAAGCGTTTGGGCACCTGTTCTTCGGTCAGGTCCAGATGGTCCCGGCCGTCGAAGTAAATAGACGGCGATGACAGATGAACCAGACGCCGGACCTTCTGCTTGAGGCAGGCCTCGACAATATTTTCCGTGACCTGGACGTTGCCCTGGTGAAAATCCTGATAGCGGCCCCAAAGCCCCACGGAACCGGCGCAATGCACGACGCTGTCAACATCAAGGCACAGGTCGCGAGCCAGCAACGGGTCACTCAGATCCCCCTGAATGAACTGCGCCCCGCGACGCACCAGGTGCTCAACGCTCTCGGCCCGGCGACCGTTGACCCGCACATCCAGGCCCTGCTCCAGAGCGAAACGCGCAAAGCGCCCGCCAATGAAGCCACTTGCGCCGGTAACCAGAATTTTCATGAAGACTCCTAAAATCAGATTCGAGCTTCAAGCTACAAGCTTCAAGCCAATCGCTTTCAACTTACCGCTTGGAGCTTGCTGCTTGCCGCCTTGATCAATCGTTCAGTCAACAAACCCAGTAACTGCCCACCATTGCGCCAATGATGCCAGTACAACGGCACATCGATCGGTTTATCTGCCAGCAATTCCACCAACTCGCCCCGCTCCAGTTGCTCACGCATTTGCAACTCAGGCACCAGTCCCCAGCCAAGCCCCGCTTCGGCGAGCCGAATGAAACCTTCGGACGACGGGCAGAGATGATGTTCGAAACCGCCTTCGACCCCCAGGGAAGCAAGGTAGCGATGCTGCAGGAAATCATCCGGGCCGAACACCAGCGCCGGCGTGCGCGCCAGTTGATCGGCGCGCACCCCATCGGGGAAATGCCTGGCGATGAACGCCGGGCTGGCCAACGCCCGGTAGCGCATGGCCCCCAACAACACACTACGAGCACCAGCCACCGGACGTTCACTGGCGCAGACGCACGCCGCCACCTCACCGGCACGCATGCGTTTGAGGCCGACGGTCTGGTCTTCCACCACCAAGTCGAGCAACAGATGATGTTCGGCGCAGAAATCCCCAACGGCTACCGCCCACCAAGTGGCCAGGCTGTCGGCATTCAAGGCGATCCGCAGGCGCTCAGGCAGCCCCTCCTCATCCAGCGCTGGCACCAGGCTTTGCAGGTCGCGCTCCAACAGCCGCACCTGCTGCACATGGTTGAGCAAGCGGCGACCGATTTCGGTCGGTGCCGGCGGCGTGACGCGCACCAGCACCGGCTGGCCGACCCGCGCCTCCAGCAGTTTGATCCGCTGGGAAATCGCCGACTGCGACAAACCCAGCACTTGGGCGGCACGCTCGAATCCGGCCTGTTCGACAACCGCCGCCAGAGCGGAAAGCAATTTGTAATCGAACATCAGTTTTCCTAATGAGCAATCAGCAATATTGGTTTTTCTTATACCGCTTTGCACCAGAGAATGACACCCGCATTCATACCTACTCGGGGAGTAATTTATGTGGCAAAGCTACATGAACGGACTACTGGTGGCCCTCGGGCTGATCATGGCCATCGGCGCTCAGAACGCCTTCGTGCTGGCGCAAAGCCTGCGCCGCGAACATCACTTGCCGGTCGCCGCCCTGTGTGTAACTTGCGATGCGTTGCTGGTGGCCGCCGGGGTGTTCGGGCTGGCGACACTGCTGGCCCAAAGCCCGTTGCTGCTTTCAATAGCCCGCTGGGGCGGCGCCGGGTTCCTGCTCTGGTATGGCAGCCTGGCGTTGCGTCGGGCCTGTTCGAAACAAAGCCTGCAACAAGATGAAAAACAGGTCGTGCGCTCGTTACGGGCGGTGCTGCTCAGTGCGTTGGCGGTGACCCTGCTCAACCCCCACGTCTATCTCGACACCGTGTTGCTGATCGGTTCCCTCGGAGCCCAGCAAAGCGTGCCTGGCGCCTATGTCGTGGGAGCGGCCAGTGCCTCGTTGCTGTGGTTCTTCACACTGGCAATCGGTGCGGCATGGCTGGCACCGTGGCTGGCCCGGCCGAGTACCTGGCGGATACTGGATGTGCTGGTGGCAACGATGATGTTCAGCGTGGCCATACAGTTGATCGTCTCTGGCTGATTATTCCAAACCGCTCTGGAACCTCTATCCCACACAGTTGTTGCGTGGTTATGCCGTTCCCCCGGTGCTATGATCCGACTCCTGCGCCGCAATGAGTACAAACTCCCCGGCGCTAGTCTGGCCGCCCGTGATCGGCCTTGCGCTCACCGCAACTGACCTGATTAGGAGAATCACCATGGCTTTCGAATTGCCGCCGCTGCCTTATCCACACGATGCACTGCAGCCGCACATCTCCAAAGAGACTCTGGAATTCCACCACGACAAGCACCACAACACCTACGTCGTGAACCTGAACAACCTGGTACCTGGCACCGAGTTCGAAGGCAAGACCCTGGAAGAAATCGTCAAGACTTCCTCGGGCGGTATCTTCAACAACGCCGCTCAGGTCTGGAACCACACCTTCTACTGGAACTGCCTGGCGCCAAACGCCGGTGGTCAACCTACCGGCGCGCTGGCCGACGCCATCAACAGTGCGTTCGGCTCGTTCGACAAGTTCAAGGAAGAATTCACCAAGACTTCCGTCGGCACCTTCGGTTCCGGTTGGGGCTGGCTGGTGAAAAAGGCTGACGGTTCCCTGGCCCTGGCCAGCACCATCGGCGCCGGCAACCCGCTGACCAGCGGCGACACCCCGCTGCTGACCTGCGACGTTTGGGAACACGCCTACTACATCGACTACCGCAACCTTCGTCCGAAATACGTCGAAGCGTTCTGGAACCTGGTCAACTGGAAGTTCGTGGCCGAGCAGTTCGAAGGCAAGACCTTCACCGCTTGATCCGTAATGCCAGACAAAAGAACCCGGCGCTTTGCCGGGTTTTTTTTTAGCTGGCACAAAGCCCTCGGATCTTGTCCGGCCCCCTACCTCGTGTCTGAAATCCAACAAAAATCAAACCCAGGCCTCAAGTTGGGGGCCCTTCCATCCGACACAATGGTCGTAGAGCAATAACTCTGGAAACACCGTATAACGGCCAGGTTTCAGGCGAAGACCCTTGTGTTTGATTGTCCCTTTGACTGACATCACAGGATTGCCAATACTCATGGCAACTTGACGCTACTCGCACGGAACAAGGAACCCCCTCTTTGAAGCTGGAACTCAAGAACAGCTTGTCTGTGAAGTTGCTCCGGGTCGTGCTCCTTTCGGCATTGATCGTCGGCGTGGTATTGAGCTGCGCCCAGATCGTTTTCGATGCCTACAAAACCGACCATGCCGTCGCCAGCGATGCCCAACGAATTCTTGATATGTTCCGCGACCCTTCGACCCAGGCCGTCTATAGCCTTGACCGGGAGATGGGCATGCAAGTGATCGAGGGGCTGTTTCAGGACCAAGCGGTGCGCATGGCTTCTATCGGTCACCCTCACGAGACCATGCTCGCCGAAAAAACCCGGCCTTTGCAGCACTCTGGAAGTCGCTGGCTGACCGACCTGATCCTTGGCAAGGAACGCACATTCACCACGCAACTGGTGGGTCGCGGGCCTTATAGTGAATATTACGGTGACCTGAGCATTACTCTCGACACCGCCACCTACGGCCAGAGTTTCATCGTCAACTCTGTAATCATTTTTATATCGGGCATGTTGCGAGCCCTGGCGATGGGCCTGGTGTTGTACCTGGTCTATCACTGGCTGCTGACCAAACCACTGTCGCGGATCATCGAACACCTGACCGAAATCAACCCCGACCGGCCGAGTGAACACAAGATCCCGCAGCTACGCGGCCACGAACAAAATGAGTTGGGGCTCTGGATCAACACCGCCAACCAATTGCTCGCCTCCATCGAGCGCAATACACACCTGCGCCACGAGGCGGAAAACAGCCTGCTGCGCATGGCCCAATATGACTTCCTTACCGGCCTGCCCAATCGTCAACAGCTTCAACAGCAACTGGACAAGATCCTGGTGGATGCCGGGCGCTTGCAACGCCGGGTGGCCGTACTGTGTGTGGGGCTGGATGACTTCAAGGGCATCAACGAACAGTTCAGCTATCAAACCGGCGACCAGTTGCTGCTGGCCCTGGCAGATAGGCTGCGAGCCCACAGCGGCCGCCTTGGCGCGCTGGCGCGACTGGGGGGCGACCAGTTCGCCCTGGTCCAGGCCGATATCGAACAACCTTACGAAGCCGCCGAGTTGGCCCAGAGCATCCTCGATGACCTGGAGGCGCCGTTCGTCCTCGACGATCGGCAAATCCGCCTGCGGGCGACCATCGGCATCACCCTCTTTCCCGAGGACGGGGACAGCACCGAGAAGCTATTGCAGAAAGCCGAGCAGACCATGACCCTGGCCAAGGCCCGGTCGCGCAATCGCTACCAGTTCTACATCGCCAGCGTCGACAGTGAAATGCGCCGCCGTCGCGAGCTGGAAAAAGACCTGCGCGAGGCTCTGCTCCTCGAGCAGTTCAGCCTGGTGTACCAGCCGCAGGTCAGCTATCGCGACCTGCGAGTGGTGGGTACCGAGGCGCTGATTCGCTGGCATCACCCCGAACACGGCCTCGTGCCGCCGGACCTGTTCATTCCCCTGGCCGAACAGAACGGCACCATTATCGCCATCGGTGAATGGGTCCTGGATCAGGCTTGCAAACAGTTGCGCGAATGGCATGACCAGGGCTTCGTTGACCTGCGCATGGCGGTCAACCTGTCCACCGTACAATTGCACCATGCCGAACTACCGCGGGTGGTGAACAACTTGCTGCAGATGTACCGCCTGCCGCCGCGCAGCCTGGAGCTGGAGGTCACGGAAACCGGCCTGATGGAAGACATCACGACAGCCGCCCAGCACTTGCTCAGCCTGCGCCGCTCCGGCGCGCTGATTGCCATCGATGACTTCGGGACCGGTTATTCGTCCCTGAGTTATCTCAAGAGCCTGCCGCTGGACAAGATCAAGATCGACAAGAGCTTCGTCCAGGACCTGCTCGATGACGAGGATGACGCGACCATCGTCCGGGCCATCATCCAGTTGGGCAAGAGCCTGGGGATGCAGGTAATCGCCGAGGGGGTTGAGACGGTCGAGCAGGAAGCCTACATCATCTCCGAGGGCTGCCATGAAGGTCAGGGGTATTACTACAGCAAACCGCTGCCGGCACGGGAGTTGGGCATCTATCTCAAGCAGGCGCAGCGCAGCAAAGTCTCCATCATCTGATTCTTTCTCCTCGGGTAGTCATGCCTCTGCCGGAGTTGGCGAAGCCTGCGCTCTTTGGTTTGTTCGCTTGAGACTCAAGCGTCTGGGCAGAGATCGCCGCCTCGCTTCGCTCGGCGGCGCCTACGGAAGGCTGCCCGCGCCGCATCACAAATAAGAAATATTTACAGCTACAACCCTTTACACATAATGCAAATCTTTCGCATTATGTCGCAGCTTTGCGCACCTCGCGCCTGTCCCATCCATCACCGAAGCAGGATGTTCGCCATGATTCGTATGCCTCTGGCTACCGCCAGTTTGCTGGCCATCGCTATTTCCCTCGCCGGTTGCGGCGAAGGCAAAGACAAGGCCGCCGCGCCGCAAGCGCCCACGCCTGCAGCCAGCACCGCCGCCCCAGCCGCAGCCGGCAAAATCGACGAAGCCGCTGCCAAGGCCGTTGTCGCGCACTACGCCGACATCGTCCATGCGGTCTACAGCGATGCCGAATCCACCGCGAAAACCCTGCAAACCGCGATCGATGCGTTCCTGGCCAAACCGAACGACGAGACTCTCAACGCCGCCAAGGCCGCCTGGGTCGCTGCGCGCGTCCCTTACCTGCAAAGCGAAGTGTTCCGCTTCGGCAACACCATCATCGACGACTGGGAAGGCCAATTGAACGCCTGGCCGCTGGATGAAGGCCTGATCGACTACGTCGACACCTCCTACGCGCACGCATTGGGTAACCCGGGCGCCACCGCCAATATCATCGCCAATACCGAAGTCCAGGTAGGCGAAGACAAGGTCGACGTGAAAGACATCACCCCGGAGAAACTCGCCAGCCTGAACGAGCTGGGCGGTTCCGAGGCCAACGTCGCCACCGGCTACCACGCCATCGAATTCCTGCTGTGGGGCCAGGACCTCAACGGCACCGGCCCTGGTGCCGGCAAGCGTCCGGCTTCCGATTATCTGGAAGGCGCCGGTGCTACTGGCGGCCACAACGACCGTCGTCGCGCCTACCTCAAGGCCGTGACCCAACTGCTGGTCAGCGATCTGGAAGAAATGGTCGGCAACTGGAAGCCAAACGTGGCTGACAACTACCGCGCCACCCTGGAAGCCGAGCCTGCCGAAACCGGCCTGCGCAAGATGCTGTTCGGCATGGGCAGCCTGTCCCTCGGCGAACTGGCGGGCGAACGCATGAAGGTGTCCCTGGAAGCCAACTCGCCAGAAGACGAGCAGGACTGCTTCAGCGACAACACCCACAACTCGCACTTCTACGATGCCAAAGGCGTGCGCAACGTTTACCTGGGCGAATACACCCGCGTCGACGGCACCAAGATGACCGGCGCCAGCCTGTCGTCCCTGGTGGCCAAGGCTGACCCGGCCGCTGACAACGCCCTCAAGGCCGACCTGGCCGACACCGAAGCCAAGATCCAAGTCATGGTCGATCACGCCAACAAGGGTGAGCACTACGACCAACTGATCGCTGCGGGCAACACCGCTGGCAACCAGGTCGTGCGCGACGCCATTGCCGCACTGGTCAAGCAGACCGGCGCGATCGAACAGGCCGCGGGCAAACTGGGCATCAGCGACCTGAACCCGGACAGCGCTGATCACGAGTTCTGATCAAGGCTGGTTGACTGACGGGTTATGCCCGTCAGCCAAGCCATAAAACCCTGTGGGAGCGAGTCTGCTCGCGATAGCGATGTTTCAGCCAACAGCAATGTGACTGACATGACGCTATCGCGAGCAGGCTCGCTCCCACAGTGGTTTCGGCTGTTCATAAATACGATGCACACCACAACGCCCGCTCCCACAGGAAATTTCATCGCTTGTGGTCATCACTGCAACCCCGCAAGCCGCCCCTCGATAAACCGCCTCTCCGGCAATTGTTGAGTCAATTCAAGCGCGCGTCGATATGCCGCCCTCGCCTCCTCCACGCGTCCCAACTGCCGACAGAGTTCTGCCCGCGCCGAGTGGGCCAGGTGATAATCGAGCAACTCGCCCCGGTCCAGAATCGCGTCGATCCGCTGCAAGCCCGCTTGCGGTCCATCGCGTTTGGCCAGGGCCGCGGCGCGGTTGAGTTCGATCACCGGCGAAGGCACCGCACGCAGCAACACATCATAGAGGCCAACGATCTGCGGCCAGTCGGTCTCCTGCGCCGTGGGGGCTTCGGCATGCACTGCCGCAATCGCAGCTTGCAGGCAATAAGGCCCGAACCTTCGGGTATTGAGCGCGGCTTCCACCAGGGCGCAGCCTTCGGCGATCATGTCGGCGTCCCACAAGGATCGGTCCTGCTCATCCAGCAGGATCAGTTCACCGCTGGGAGAGGTTCGCGCTCGCCGCCGCGACTCGTGCAGCAGCATCAATGCCAGCAAACCCATGACTTCGGCTTCAGGCAACAGCTCCATCAACAGGCGGGCCAGGCGGATGGCTTCGCGGGTCAAATCTTCACGCGTCACCTCAGCCCCCATCGAGGCCGAATAGCCTTCGTTGAATACCAGGTAGATCACGCGCAACACACTGTCCAGCCGCTCGGGCAGTTCCGAGCGGGACGGCACCTGATAGGGGATCTTCGCATCGCGAATTTTTGCCTTGGCCCGCACGATGCGCTGGGCGATGGCCGCCGGGGCGGCGAGAAAAGCCCGGGCGATCTCTTCGGTGGTCAGGTCGCACACTTCCCGCAACGTCAGCGGCACCTGGGCATCAGCGGCCAGGGCCGGGTGGCAACAGGTGAAGATCAGCCGCAGGCGATCGTCTTCCACGTCCTCATCACTCCAGTCGCTCTGCTCCAGTTCTTCGAGCTGGGCAATCAGCATCGGCCGGCTCGCCGCGAAGCGAGCGCGCCGGCGCAAACTGTCGATGGCCTTGAAGCGCCCGGCCGACACCAGCCAGGCCCGAGGATTGTCCGGCACACCGTCGCGCTGCCAGCGCTCGACCGCGATGAAGAAGGCCTCGTGCAAGGCCTCTTCAGCAAGGTCGAAATCCCCCAGCAGGCGAATCAGCGTCGCCAGGATGCGCCGCGAGTCTTGCCGATAAACCTGCTCGACCCGTGCGCTGACTTCTTCGGCCGACATCAGTCGGGCATGCCCTGGGTCACCAGCGCTTCGAGCCGGTCAAGGCTCTGGCCCCAGCCGTCATGAAAGCCCATGGCTTCGTGGGCCTGGCGGTCTTCTTCGTTCCAGTGCAGGGCGCGGGCGGTGTAAAGGGTTTTATCGCCCATCTCCTCAAGCAACACTTCGCCGGTCATGAAGGCTTTGCCGGAGGGGATCCAGCCGGGCACAAACGCATCGGTGAAGACCAGCCGCTGCGGGGCGACGATTTCCAGGAACACGCCCATGGTCGGATACTCACTGCCGTCCGGGGCACGCATCAGGGTGCGAAACTGACCACCGACCCACAGCTCCATTTCGCACTCCGGCGTAGTCATGCCGTGGGGTCCCCACCATTGGACAAGCAGCGCCGGCTCGGTCCAGGCGCGGAAAATCTTCTGACGCGAGGCGTCGATCACCCGGCTGATGGATAACTCGAACGCGGCAGGTTTGAGGTTCATGAATGAAATCCTGTTTGTGATTGTTGTTCAGGGATTCAGTTGGCGTACCGGTCGGACCTCGACGCAGCCGACCCGGGCCGCCGGAATGTTGCCGGCGACCTGGAGGGCTTCGTTCAGGTCTTTGGCGTCGATCAGGTAGAAGCCCGCCAGTTGCTCCTTGGTCTCGGCAAACGGACCGTCCGTGATCGACAACTTGCCGCCGCGCATGCGCACCGTGGTAGCGGTCTGCACCGACTCCAGGGCCTCGGCGGCAATCATACGACCGCTGCCCTGGATCGACTCGGCGTAGGCCATGCATTCAGCGTCCTGCGGGCTGTCGGGTGAGTTGTGCAGCGCATGCTCGTTGCTATAGACCAGGCATAAGTACTTCATGGAAAGCTCCGTGATCGAACTGATCAACTATGGACCGCAGAAAAGCGCTCAGCGAAAAAACCGACGATCAGGGCTGCAGGTCGAACATCACCGTACCGGCCATCGGATCAAACGGCGCGGACCAGTGTTCGTGGACAATCTTCCATTGCCCGGCCACCCGTTGATAGCAAGCGGTCGTGCGCATCCAGCAAGCCTGCTCTTCACCTTTGTCGTTGGTGCCGCCGCAATAGGCCAGCCAGTGAGCGAAGGCGATCGTGTCAGCTGCGGTAATCTCGATCTGATGGAAGTCGAACTTGTGCGGTCCAGGGCACATCTCCATGCACGCCTGCCAATGGGCCCGGTAAGCGACTTTGCCCTTGAATTGCAGGGCCTGGATGGCATCGAACGAAACGATGTTGTCGTCATAGAGCGCCATGACTTTTTCAACATTTTTTTCCATGACAGCCTGGCGATAAGTCTCGATCAAGGCCTTGATTTCGGTTTCGGTGGTTTGGGTATTCATGGTGATTCTCCGCAGGTTTTTGTTGAAGACACCCTTTGTCGTTTAGAGAAACTGCGAATCGACAACCCAAACAAAAATAATTCAAAGAAAAAAATTCGCTAGAATCCCAGGCCCATTCTGTCGGCAAACAACGGATGCTTTTGTGACCGCTCAGCTCGTACCCTACGAAGACCTCACCGAGCTGCAGCGCACGCAGGTCGAAGCCATCGAAATCCACCCCGAACAGATCAAGTTCGCCGGCGATATCCACGGCGCACTGCACACGCTGTTGTCCAGGCCCGGCCCTGGCGTCAAAGGGTTTGCGTTGCTGGCTGGCGAGGTGCCCGTGGCGTTCCTGTTACTCAAGCGCCCGCCAGTACTGCCCGCCTGGGCCAACGAACACAGCGCCACCCTGCACGCCCTGCAAGTTGATTATCGGGCCCAGGGCAAGGGTTACGGCAGGGCCTGCCTGCAAGCGCTTCCTGCCGCGGCTCGGGCGGCATGGCCGCAAATCAGAGGACTGGAGCTTTCGGTCGACGCCGATAATGTCTCGGCCATCGGCCTGTATACCCGGCTGGGCTGGGTCGACAGTGGCGAAGCGTACAAGGGCCGCATCGGTTATGAGCGGCGGATGGGGCTGGTGTTTTGACCAGGAGATAACCTGTCTGTGGGCGCGAGCCTGTTCGCGATTGTGGTGGGCCAGCTTGCATTGATGTTGGATATGGCACCGCTATCGCGAGCAGGCTCGCTCCCACCGGTTTGCATTGCCGAGAGGATGGCAATCAGCTCGGTTTGAGAGGAATCCAGATTTCCAGAGAGCCTTCGCCGGTCCTGGGGTTGAAGTCTTCGCTGTAGCGTTCGAACTCCGGGGCCTCGGCAGCTGTGTGGCCGGATCGCGGCAGCCACTCTTTCCAGATGTAGTGGAACGTCTGCGGCAGGGCTTTCAACGGGCCTTTGTGTTCGAACACTGCGTAGTGCGCAGGCTGTATTTCGATCCAGCGCAACTGTTCAGGCAAATCATCGAGCCGGCTGACTTCCACGCCGGCAATGTATTCAAACCCACCCTTCCCGTCCGGGTTGCAACACACGCCATAGGTGACCTCGTCTTTCTGCCCTGGCACTTTACCGAGCCAGGGCAAAAACTTTTCCCAGAGCAGCGGGATATCCTCGGCGGTGTCCGGGGTAAAACAGCCACCAAAACCGGCGATAATCTGAAAGCGTCCGTGTTCGAAGCGTGGTTCGGCTGCGTTATCGGGTTCGTGCTTTTCCATGCGTCAACACTCCAGAAACGTGAGGTCGGGTGTTGCAGTATAGAAGCCTGATGAAGATTGCCAGGCCCGTTTCGCTTATCCGAGTCCAGGCACAACGGCCGGCACCACTTTCCCGATAAACTCGTTGTAGCCAGAAACAATCACGTACACCGCGAAATAGCAGAAGATGGCGGCCGATGCCCAATAGCAATAGCGCAACAGTTTATCCCCCAGCAACCTGCCACCCTGGGTTGCTGCCAGGCACAGGCCTGCACACCAGAGAAGTCCGGCACAGAGAAATCCACTCAGGAACAGCGCCGAGCTGAGGATCGTTCCGCCGCCCGAGCGAGCGATCAATGTACCGCCCACCGCCGCGAACCAGAGAATGGCACTGGGCGACGACATCGCCAGGAAAATCCCGCGAAAAAACTCCTGCCCGGATGAATGACTCCGCACCTCGCCAGCCTCGGCCAACGCCGCATGGTGATAGATCGCCGAATGAATCATCTTCGCTGCGAAATACAGCAGCACCACCGAGCCGCCGATCCACAGCACCCAGCGCACCGTTTCGTATTGCAGCAGCACCGTCATGCCGGCCAAGGCCAGGACCGCGTAGACCAGGTCCCCCACACATGTGCCCAGGCCCAGGGCGAAACCCTGGAAATAGCCACGTTGCATGGCCAGGGTAATCATCGCGATATTGGCCACGCCAATGTCCAGGCACAAAGAAAGGCTCAGCAGGAAACCGCTGGAAAATTCCATCATTCAGTCCATTCGTTTTTTGAACAGGGCGAGTCGTACAGTGCGCAGGTGTTACTGAAAGTCCCCTGAGCGGATCGACAGTGTCGTCGAAAATAGTTGCGCGCCGCTACTGGACAATTGGCCATCAGCCCCTTTATCTTGCGCCGCAGGCCACCGCAGTGGCCAACGTCGCTCGGACGGTTCCGGGCGCTCACGTATCTCGAGGCAACAATGGCCAACAAAGGTTCGCCGCGCCGCTTTGCGCGCATCGATCGACTCCCCCCGTATGTATTCAATATCACTGCCGAGCTGAAGATGGCTGCGCGTCGGCGCGGCGAAGACATCATTGACTTGAGCATGGGTAACCCCGACGGCGCCACACCTCCACACATCGTGGAAAAGCTGGTCACCGTCGCCCAGCGTGAAGACACCCACGGTTACTCCACCTCCAAAGGCATACCGCGCCTGCGCCGCGCCATTTCGCGCTGGTACAAGGACCGCTACGAGGTGGACATCGACCCGGAAACCGAAGCCATCGTCACCATCGGTTCCAAAGAAGGCCTGGCGCATCTGATGCTGGCGACCCTGGACCAGGGCGACACCGTGCTGGTGCCCAATCCCAGCTATCCGATCCACATCTACGGCGCGGTGATAGCCGGCGCCCAGGTGCGTTCGGTGCCACTGGTGCCGGGGGTGGATTTCTTCGACGAGCTGGAGCGCGCCATTCGCGGCTCGATTCCCAAGCCGAAAATGATGATCCTGGGCTTTCCGTCCAACCCTACCGCGCAATGCGTGGAGCTGGATTTCTTCGAACGGGTCATCGCCCTGGCCAAACAGTACGACGTGCTGGTGATTCACGACCTGGCCTACGCCGATATCGTCTACGACGGCTGGAAAGCCCCGTCGATCATGCAGGTACCGGGTGCAAAAGACATCGCCGTGGAATTCTTCACCCTGTCCAAAAGCTACAACATGGCTGGCTGGCGTATCGGCTTCATGGTGGGCAACCCGGAACTGGTCAACGCCCTGGCGCGGATCAAGAGCTACCACGACTACGGCACCTTCACACCGCTGCAAGTGGCGGCCATCGCCGCGCTTGAAGGCGATCAGCAGTGCGTGCGGGATATCGCCGAACAGTACCGCCAGCGCCGCAATGTGCTGGTCAAGGGCCTGCATGAACTGGGCTGGATGGTGGAAAACCCCAAGGCGTCGATGTACGTCTGGGCCAAGATCCCCGAGGCTTATGCACACTTGGGTTCGCTGGAGTTTGCCAAGAAACTGTTGGCCGAAGCCAAGGTCTGCGTCTCGCCGGGGGTGGGGTTCGGTGAGTATGGCGATGATCATGTGCGCTTTGCACTGATCGAAAACCAGGACCGGATTCGCCAGGCCGTTCGCGGCATTCGCGGGATGTTCCGGGCGGATGGGTTGGTCAGCAAACCGAACGCCTGACACCAAAATCAATGTGGGAGTTTGCTCCCACTCTGGATCTTCAGATCACCAGAAGCCAATGTGGGAGCGAGCCTGCTCGCGATAGCGGCATGACAGTCGACTTCGTTGCTGACGGTCAGTGAGCTATCGCGAGCAGGCTCGCTCCCACAATGGGTGATGCGTCGTCGCTTAGATCACCAGCGACAGCAACAGGATGAAGATCAGCGCTACCACGGACAGGATGGTTTCCATCGCGGTCCAGGTCTTGAAGGTTTCGGCCACGGTCATGTTGAAGTACTGCTTGACCAGCCAGAAGCCAGCATCGTTGACGTGAGACAGGATCAGCGAACCGGCACCGGTCGCCAGGACCAGCAGCTCACGGTTCACACCCGGAATCATCCCGACCACCGGTACCACGATCCCGGCACCCGTAATGGTTGCCACGGTCGCCGAGCCTGTGGCGATGCGAATCACCGCCGCCACCAGCCAGGCCAACAGGATCGGTGAAATCTGCGCACTCACCGCCATGTGACCGATCACATCACCCACACCGCTGGTGACCAGCATCTGCTTGAAGCCACCGCCTGCACCGATGATCAGAATGATCGCCGCAGTCGGTGCCAGACTCGCGTCCAGCCACTTGAGTATCTGGCTCGAACCGATGCCCTGCTTGTAGCCGAAGGTGTACAGCGACAGCAGTAATGCCAACAGAAGTGCAGAAATCGGATGCCCGATCAGGTCCATGAAGGTGCGGAAGAAATTGCCTTCAGGCAACACCACATCGGCAAAGGTCTTGAGCAGCATCAGGAACACCGGCGAGAGCACGGTGATCAGCGTGATGTTGAAGCTCGGCAGATCGGCAGAATCGGTCTCACGTGCCAGTTGGTCCACCAGCTCCTGATTCGGATGGCCGGGGATATGCTTGGCAATGAATGTACCGAAAATCGGCCCGGCAATAATGGCCGTCGGCAGCGCCACGATCAGGCCATAGAGAATGGTTTTACCGATGTCGGCACCGAATACGCCAATCGCCAGCAGCGGGCCCGGGTGCGGTGGCACCAGGCCGTGGACCGCGGAAAGACCGGCCAGCAGCGGGATACCGATCTTGATGATCGAGACACCGGTGCGACGCGCCACGATGAACACCAGCGGGATCAGCAGCACGAAACCGATTTCGAAGAACAGCGGAATGCCCACCAGGAAGGCGGCGAACATCATGGCCCACTGCACTTTATCCTTGCCGAAGGCGCGGATCAGGGTTTGGGCGATCTGATCGGCCCCGCCCGATTCGGCCATCATTTTACCGAGCATCGTACCCAACGCCAGAATGATGCCGACAAAGCCCAGCACGCCACCGAAGCCGTCCTGGAACGCCTTGATGATGGTGCCGATCGGCATGCCCGAGGTCAGGCCCAGAAAAGCGGCCGCGATGGTCAGTGCAATGAACGGGTGGAGTTTGAACTTGGTGATAAGGACGATAAGTCCGATCACCGTAACCACTGCATCAAGCAGCAGAAACGTCTCGTGGGACATGCCGAACATGGGAGGTGTCTCCTGATTTGTTGTTGTTATTGAAGCGGTTATTTGTAAGCCGTCGGGACAGCGCTATCTTTCTGACGCAAAATTTTTGCAACTCAACTGGCCAGCTTCAAACCGTGATCCACCCACCAGACGTAAGCCTGATGAGCCAGTTCATCGACACTGTGGCTGGATGCGTCCAGAGCCAGGGTCAGGGGCTCGCCAACAGGGGATTGAAGGGTGGCAAACTGGCTGTCGATCAGGGTCGACGGCATGAAATGCCCCGGACGATGGGACACGCGGTCGGCGGCCACTTCAGGGGTCAACTCAAGAAATACGAAGCCCAGGCCCGGCAAGGCACTGCGCAGACGCTCGCGATAACTGTGCTTGAGGGCCGAACAGGTCAGCACCGGACGCTCGCCCATCGCATCGACACGGCGCAACTCGTCGCACAGGCTGTCAAGCCAGCCGGCACGGTCGTCGTCGTTCAAGGGGATACCGGCGCTCATCTTCTGGATGTTGGCCGCAGGGTGGAAAGTGTCGCCTTCAATGGCGGTGGCGCCGCTCAACTGGCACAGGGCCTGGCTGACGCAAGTCTTGCCGCAACCGGCAACGCCCATGATGACCAGGGCGGTGATGGGATTATTCATGTAACACCTCAGCGCGCAGACAGCGCTACCTTTGCAAGTTGTGACACCAGAGCAAAAGCAGAAGTTGCCGACGCCTTCTTGTCATTTTTGTGGTTGCAGCATGTTCGTTCACAACGCTAACGGTCAGGGCTCAGGCAAACCCCGCTCACGCATTTGCAGCCGCGTCGAGACAGCGCTACCTTAGTGCCTTGATTTTTGTTTGGCAAGCCGCCCTGATGACCGTCACTAAAAACGATAAGAATACCCGCACCACCGGTCGCCCCACGCTCAACGAAGTCGCACGCCTGGCCGGTGTCAGTCCTATCACCGCCTCCCGTGCCCTGCGCGGCGTCAGCACCGTTGCCGAAAGCCTGGTGGAAAAAGTCCGCCAGGCCGCCCGCGACCTGAACTACGTGGTCAACCCCGCCGCCCGCGCCCTGGCTTCGGCCCAGAGCCATTCGGTGGTGGTGCTGGTGCCGTCGTTGTCCAACCTGTTGTTCATCGACACCCTGGAAGCCATTCATCGTGTGCTCAGGCCCAAGGGCTTCGAAGTGGTCATCGGCAACTATCACTATTCCCGGGACGAAGAAGAAGACCTGCTGCGCAACTACATGGCCTATCAGCCACGCGGTCTGCTGCTGACCGGCTTCGACCGTACCGAAAGCGCCCGGCGCATGATCGAGGCCAGCAACATTCCCTGCGTGTACATGATGGAACTGGACCCCGGTGCGGGCCTTAACTGCGTCGGCTTTTCGCAACTCAAGGCCGGCGAGACGGCGGCCGAGCACTTGATCTCCCGGGGTCGCAAGCGCCTGGCCTATGTCGGCGCGCAACTGGACCAGCGCACGTTGCTGCGTGGCGAAGGTTTTCGCCGTGCTTTGCAGAAAGCCGGCCTGTACGACCCGGATCTGGAACTGCTGACCCCACGGCCATCCTCGGTGGGCCTGGGCGGCGAACTGTTCCTGCAGTTACTCGCCAGCCATCCGGACGTCGATGCAATCTTCTTCGGCAACGACGACCTGGCCCACGGCGCGCTGTTCGAAGCCCTGCGCTGTGGCATCAAGATTCCCGAACAGGTTGCGGTCCTGGGCTTCAACGATTTGCCCGCCTCGGCCCACATGGTGCCGCGCCTGAGCAGCATCAGCACGCCACGGGAAGCCATCGGCCAGCGCGCCGCCGAACAGATGCTCACGTTGATGGCCGGCAACCGCATCGCTCAGCCGGTGGTGGACATGGGATTTGAACTCAAGGTTCGCGAAAGTACCTGAGCCCGACGGTCATGTGCGGTCGATCCATGCCGTCCGACGGCAAGGATTGGCCGCCATGATCGCCGACAGATGCTACACAGTCCTTTGGATCCAGGGCTCGCGACGGCGGCATGGGATTTGCTCCTGCACATGGCTCAGCCATAACCGCAGGTATCCATCATGTTGGTCAGTGCACAACAGCAAACGATGATTTTGCTGCCCAAGCGTCCGGGCGAGGATCCCACCGCAGAAGCCGCCAGCGGCCTGCAAAGCGCCGCGCTGCAGGCATTGCGCGATAACGTCCAGGCTCAGGCCAGCCAGGGCAGCACGCAGGTGCAGGCTTCGATCGCGCGACAAGCCACACAGCAGGTCAATGCCGCCACCGCCATCAGCGACAAGGTTGATGAAGCGTTTGCCAAGACCCGGGTTCAGTTGCAGACCGTTGCTTCATCAGCCTCCGATGAGGCCAAGGCACAGGGCAGCTCTGCTCTGGACGCATTCAAGGACTACATGAGCAAGACGCCTGAAGAGCGTCTGCGCGACAGCATTCTTGAAGAAATGGGCATCACCCAGGAAGAGTTCGAGGCGATGCCGCCCGAGAAGCAATTGGCGGTCAGTCAGGAGATTGCCCAGCGCATGCAGGACAAGACGGCGATGGCGCAGGTCGAGAAGGACCAGGAAAGTCGCACCTCCGGCAAAGACCCGGCTACGGACATGTTCCTCGCCTCGCTTTGATAGGCTGCTGGGGTCAGCGGGCCGATGGCCGGGATGCATCCCTGGCCCGTCGCCCGCTGGCGTCGATTCAATGACCGAACAGATTCACCTTCTTGGCCTTTTTGTCGGCGCGCTTTTCATCGGCGGTCTTCGCCGGTTTTTTCTTTGCCGCTTTTTTTGAATCCATGCCTTTGGCCATGATACGTACTCCACTCATACGGGATGTGAAGTCAGGTATACACCTATCGCCGCAGACATGTTCTTTTATAATCACCCTCCCCTTCACCGCCCCCTGACTTTGCCATGTCCCAAATCCACTACACGCGGCTCGACGAACCCTTGTGGCCGCTGATGAACAAGTTTTATCGCGCCCACCAATCTTCAATGAAAGCGGTGCGTGAAGCGCAGTTGTGGGTGGCGCGGCAGGATGAAATCATCGCGGCCCTGTGCTTGCGAGCGGTGTCGGGTGGGCATTGGCTGACGGGGTTGTTTGTCGACCCGACGTATCGCATGCAGGGGATCGCGGCGCGCTTGATCGACGAAGCGGTGAAAGGCGTGGAAGGACCGGTCTGGTTGTTCTGCCATCCTGATTTGCGCGGCTTTTATGAGCGGCTGGGGTTCAGCTTCGACCCCGTGCTGCCTTATGCGATGGCCGAGCGCCTGAGTCGCTATGCGCGCAGCAAGCCGATGATTGCGATGGGGATGGAGCCTAAAACACTCTCCTGAAGCGCATCACAATCCAATGTGGGAGCGAGCCTGCTCGCGATAGCGGCGTGTCAGTCAACAGCTTCATAGCTGACTCACCGCTATCGCGAGCAGGCTCGCTCCCACAGAGGGTTTGCGTAGGCTAGTCGTCCGCCGCCGGGTCCAGGTCCGGAAACATGACCTCGGTAAAGCCGAACTTACTGAAATCGGTGATGCGCGAGGGGTACAGCCGCCCGATCAGGTGGTCGCACTCATGCTGCACTACCCGCGCATGAAAGCCCGAGGCCGTGCGCACAATGGCTTCGCCTTTGGGGTCAAAGCCTTCGTAGCGAATGTGTTGATAGCGATCGACCGCACCGCGCAGGCCCGGCACCGACAAGCAGCCCTCGAACCCCTCCTCCATCAGTGGGCCCAACGGCGTAATCAGCGGGTTGATCAGGATCGTCTGGGGCACCGCCTCGGCGTCCGGGTAACGCTCGCTGTGCTCGAAGCCAAAGATCACCAGTTGCAGGTCGACACCGATCTGCGGCGCGGCCAGGCCGACGCCGCCCACACTTTCCATGGTCTGGAACATGTCGTCGATCAACTGCCACAACTCTGGGCTGTCGAACATTTCCGGCGGCACCGGCGGGGCAATACGCAGTAGGCGTTCGTCGCCCATTTTCAGGATTTCACGAATCATGGTCAGGTTTCGTCAGTGTGGGGGTGAGGAATGGAATGGTCACGGCCCAGGCCCGACACATGCTGTTTTTCGTGCTCGCCCGGGCTCTTTTCACCACGGTCCTTGCCCTCGGCGGACATGTGCTCGATCACCGCGTTCATCTCCGCACCGAGCAACAGCACCGCCGAAGAAATGTAGAAGTACAGCAACAGCACGATGATCGCGCCGATACTGCCATACATGGCGTTGTAGTTGGCGAAGGTCTTGACGTAAAACGCAAAGCCCAGGGACGCGATGATCCACACCACCACCGCCAGCACCGACCCCGGTGTAATAAAGCGAAACTCCTGTTTGACGTCAGGCATCACGTAATAGATCAACGCCACGGCCACCATCAGCAAAAACACGATCACCGGCCAGCGCACGATGGTCCAGAGTGTGACGATGAACTCCTCCAGCCCGACCTGGGCCGCGATCCAGCCCATCACCTGCGGCCCGAGCACCATCAGCGCCGCGGCGGCCAACAACATGCCGGCGATGCCGATGGTGTAGAAAATCGACAGCGGGAAGCGCTTCCAGATCGGACGGCCCTCTACCACATCGTAGGCGGCGTTCATCGCACTCATCATCAACCGGACACCGGCCGAGGCAGTCCACAACGCAATGACGATACCCACCGACAACAACCCCCCCTTGGATTGCTGAAGCTGGTCGATCACCGGGTTGACCTGCTCCAGGGCCTGGGGTGGCAACACCAGCTCCGATTGCAGGCGCAGCCAGGAGAAGAAGTCCGGCAAATGCAGGAAACCGATCAGTGCGATCAGGAACAGAATGAAGGGGAACAGCGAAAACAGCATCTGGTAGGCCAATGCCGAGGCGTAGGTCGACATCTCGTCGTCGAGAAACTCGGTCACGGTGCGCATCATCACACGATGCAAGGGCAAGCCTTTCAAGGCCGGGAACATCATGTGCGTCTCCTTTCGCCGCAAAAAAGGAAGGTCGCCTGGCGACTCTCGGGGTTGCTATCCAAGACAAAAGTAACCTGTTTGGCGACTTTGGAACAATTTCCCCGGTGCAAGTTCGAGCAGACATGACAACGGCCACCCGCGGATGGCCGTTCCAATCGGTTATTCAACAGGCCGGTTATGCCTCGTCAACGCCTTTCTTGACTGCGTCCTTGGCCTTGCCCACGTTTTGCTGAACCTCACCTTTTTTCTCCTGGACCACGCCCTCAGCGCGCATGCGGTCATTGTCGGTGGCCTTGCCGACGCCTTGCTTGATGTTGCCGACGGCTTCGTTGGCAACGCCCTTCACTTTATCGCTCGTGCTACCCATGATGTCTCTCCTGTGAACAACTGTACGAAAAGTCATTACATAAGGGTTGACCGAGGCCGTTTGCGGGGAGTTTCATTTTTTCAGCAGCGCATTTCATCGTCAGATGCAGGTTGCGCTTTATGTTTGCCGATCCACCCCCGAGAATGCCCCACGTATTCAGGCTGCGACCTGAAGCTCCAATCTCGTAGGAACGTTATGAAACTCGATAAAAAGCAGGCCATCGCCCGCAGAAACCAGGAACTGGGCGGCGCCGTACTGGGCGTCAATAACTGCCACTTCAGCGAATTGAACCGCAACCGCAACATCTTCTGGTTCGATATCCCGGTGGCACGCCTGGCCATCGGTCAGTACGAATGGATTCACCTGCTGCTGCACACGCCGGCCACCGATGAGCTGCTGCACCTGAAGGTGCCGACCGTGTTCCTGCGCGAAAAAATGGAAGGCCTGGAAGTACGCAACCAGGGCAAGCGCAAGGCGGCCCTGAGCCTGGAGCTGAGCGCCGACAAGGATTCGTACCTGCAGGACATGCGCCCGGGTGGCACTAACCTGGATTTTGCGCAGTTTCGGTTGTAACGCTCTACACAGGTGGGTGGCGCAGAGGCGCTATTGTGGCGAGGGAGCTTGCTCCCGCTGGACGCGTAGCGGCCCCTTGCAGTGGATCAGTTGGATCGGAGGGGCTGCTGCGCAGCCCAGCGGGAGCAAGCTCCCTCGCCACAACAGCTGCCACGCCCCAGAATTGCCGCGTAATAGAAAGCCCCGCACTGGCGGGGCTTTTTATTGGCAGCGGTTTTACTTCTTCAGACCCAACTTCTTCAGTTCTTCATCACGCAACTCGCGTCGCAGGATCTTGCCCACGTTGGTGGTCGGCAGCGCGTCGCGGAATTCCACCGCCTTGGGCACTTTGTAGCCCGTGACGTTGGCGCGCATGTGTTCCATCACCTGCTCTTTGGTCAGCGTGACACCCGGGCGGGGCACAATGAAAATCTTGATTGCCTCGCCGGATTTTTCGTCCGGTACACCGATGGCCGCGCACTGCAGGACGCCCGGCAAGGTCGCCAGCACGTCTTCCAGCTCGTTGGGGTATACGTTGAAACCGGAGATCAGGATCATGTCTTTCTTGCGATCGACGATGCGCATGTAGCCGTCCGGCTGGATCAGCGCGATATCGCCGGTCTTGAGCCAGCCTTCGCTGTCGAGGATCTCGTCGGTGGCGTCCTGGCGCTGCCAGTAGCCCTTCATGACCTGTGGACCTTTCACACACAGTTCACCGATTTCGCCCAATGGCAGTTCTTCGCCGGCGTCATTGATAATCTTGCACAGCGTCGACGGCACCGGAATGCCGATGGTGCCAATCTGGATTTTCTGGATCGGGTTGACCGTGGCGACCGGACTGGTTTCGGTCATGCCGTAACCTTCGCAGATCGGGCAGCCGGTAACCGCTTTCCAGCGCTCGGCCGCCGCCAGTTGCAGGGCCATGCCACCGGACAACGTCACCTTCATTGCCGAGAAATCCAGGTTGCGGAAGGCTTCGTTGTTGCACAGGGCCACGAACAACGTGTTGAGGCCGACAAAACCGCTGAACTTCCACTTCGACAGTTCCTTGACCATCGCCGGGAGGTCGCGCGGGTTGCTGATCAGGATATTGTGGTTGCCGATCAGCATCATCGCCATGCAATGGAAGGTGAAAGCGTAGATGTGATACAGCGGCAGCGGTGTGATCAGGACCTCGCAACCTTCGTTGAGGTTGGACCCCATCAGTGCCTTGCACTGCAACATGTTCGCCACCAGGTTGCGATGGGTCAGCATCGCGCCCTTGGCCACGCCAGTGGTGCCGCCGGTGTACTGCAACACGGCCACGTCGTCACTGGTGGGGTTGGCTTCGGTCACTGGCTGGCCGTGGCCCTTGCTCAGCACATCGTTGAACTTGATGGCCTTGGGCAAGTGATAAGCGGGGACCATCTTCTTGACGTACTTGATCACGCTGTTGATCAGCAGACGCTTGAGTGGCGGCAGCAGATCGGCAACTTCGGTGACGATCACATGCTTGACGCCCGTCTTGGGCACCACAGCCTCGGCCAGGTGCGCCATGTTCGCCAGGCACACCAGCGCCTTGGCGCCGGAGTCGTTGAACTGGTGTTCCATTTCCCGCGCGGTGTACAGCGGGTTGGTGTTGACCACGATCAGGCCGGCGCGAATCGCACCGAACACGGCAACCGGGTACTGGAGAACGTTGGGCAGTTGCACGGCGATTCGATCGCCAGGCTGCAAGTCGGTATGCTGTTGCAGATACGCAGCAAAGGCACCGGACAATTCATACAGTTCCCCGTAGGTAATTGTCTTGCCCAGGTTGCTGAATGCCGGCTTGTCGGCGAAGCGTTGGCAGGACTGCTTCAACACCGCCTGAATATTCGGATACTCGTCTGGATTGATGTCGGCAGCAATCCCAGCTGGGTACTTATCCTTCCAAAAGTCTTCGATCATGGAAGCCCACTCCTCAGCAACGCGAATTCTCACCGCATTTGATGCGATTATTATTGGTGTGTGTTTATTGGTGAATCTGGCCTAATTCAACGCCGAGAAGTCACAAAAGCGCGCCGAGAGTAGCAGCTTTGCCAAGGGTCGCCTAGAGCCAAAAGTGGCCCCTACAGTCATAAATATGACTCAAGAATATTCAGTGGTCATTTTTAGAGTAAAAATACTAGGCACTGGTTAATCACTGCGAATACATAAAAACCGTGGGAGCGAGCCTGCTCGCGATGGCGGCGCCTCAGTCGACATCTCTGTCACTGATACACCGCCATCGCGAGCAGGCTCGCTCCCACAGGGTTTATTCCAAAGGATGGCTGGCCTCAGGCGATATCCCGCAACTCCCGCCGCAATATCTTGCCCACTGGCGTCATCGGCAACGACTCTCGCAGCACGATGTGCTTGGGTATCTTGTAGCCGGTGAAGTTCTCCTTGCAGTAAGCCTTGAGCTCTTCAAGGCTGACGCCCGTCTCGCGTGGCACCACGAACAGTTTCACCGCCTCCCCCGAACGTTCGTCCGGCACACCGATCACCGCGCAGTTGGCAACTTTCGGATGGGCCATCACCACGTCTTCGATTTCGTTGGGGTATACGTTGAAACCCGAGACGATGATCATGTCTTTCTTGCGATCGACGATGCGCACGAAACCGTCCGGGTCGATCACCGCGATGTCACCGGATTTGAACCAGCCTTCGCTGTCCAGCACCTCGGCGGTGGCTTCGGGTTTGTTCCAGTAGCCTTTCATGATTTGCGGGCCCTTGATGCACAACTCACCGCGCTCACCCAATGGCTGTTCGGCGCCGTCGTCGCTGACCACTTTCATGAGCGTGCCCGGCACCGGCAGCCCCACCGTGCCCAGCCGGGACTTGGTGCCGTAGGGGTTGGTGCAGGCCACCGGCGAGGTTTCGGTCAGGCCATAGCCTTCGGTGATCCGGCAGCCGGTGAGCTGTTCCCAACGCTCGGCGGTGGCCTTGACCAGCGCAGTGCCACCGGAGTTGGTGAGTTTGAGGCTGGAGAAATCCAGGGTCTTGAAATCCGGATGGTCCATCAGCGCCACGAACAGCGTGTTGAGCCCCAGCAGCGCCGAAAAACGCCAATTCTTCAGCTCCTTGATAAAGCCACCGATGTCCCGCGGGTTGGTGATCAGCACGTTGTGGTTGCCGGTGACCATCATGCACATGCAATTCGCCGTGAAGGCATAGATGTGGTACAGCGGCAGCGGCGCGATCATCACCTCCTGGCCTTCGCGCAGCAACGGTTGGCCGTCGTCGCCGAACTGGCCCAGGCATGCCCGGGCCTGCTGCATGTTCGCTACCAGGTTGCCATGGGTCAGCATCGCTCCCTTGGCAAGGCCGGTGGTGCCGCCGGTGTATTGCAGCACCGCGATGTCCTCGAGGCTGACTTTCAGCGGTTTGATGCCATGGCCCCGCCCCAGGCGCAACGTGCTCTTGAAGGAAACGGCCTGGGGCAGCGAATAGTCAGGGACCATCTTCTTGACCTTGCTCACCAGCGTATTGACCAGCCAGCCCTTGGCAGTGGGCATCAGGTCGCCCATCTTCGCCTCGATGAGATACTGCAGATCGGTGTCAGGCAGCACCTCCTGGACTTTCTGTCCGAACAGGTTCATGTACACCAGTGCCCGGGCGCCGGAGTCCTTGAACTGGTGGCGCATTTCCCGCGGGGTATACAACGGGTTGGTGTTGACCACGATCAGCCCGGCGCGCAAGGCACCGAACACGGCGATGGGGTATTGCAGGACATTGGGCATCTGCACCGCGATACGATCGCCAGGCGCCAGGTCGGTATGGGCTTGCAGGTAGCCGGCGAAGGCAGCGCTGTAGCGCTCGAGTTCGGCATAGGTCAGGGTAACCCCCATGTTGCTGAACGCCGGACGGTCGGCGAATTTCTTGCAGGAACGCTCGAACACCTCGATCACCGATTTGTAGGCCCCCACGTCAATGTCCAGGGGCACGCCGGCCGGGCGTTTGTCATTCCAGAAATCAGGCTGCATTGTTTTTATCCTCTTTACCTGAACGTGTCCGGGCCGCTTCTGTGGCTCTTGCACAGGCGGTGCTCTTGGGACACTAGCAGCTATGGCCAATCAGGCAAATATGGCAACCTGCTTCATAGATTGTGTGAATCTACCTGCCACGACGTAACGTAACGTGACTTGATCAGGCGAGACGCAACGGATGCGCTATACAATGCAGCGACGCTGTGTTTGCCCTTGTGTATGCCCGTGAGTAAAGGAATGACCATGATCCACCAAACGTTCATGCTCACCGCCACCGACCACACCCGCCTGTTCGTCAATCAGTGGCTGCCTGAAACCGCCCCTGAAGCGGTGATCATGCTGGCCCACGGCATGGCCGAACACAGCGGCCGCTACGCGCGTCTGGCCCGGGCGCTGTGCGATGCAGGCTACGGTGTCTACGCGCCGGACCTGCGCGGCCATGGCAAAACCGGCGAAGCAGCGACGCTTGGCCATTTTGCCGACGAGGATGGCTGGGCCAAGGTGGTCGGCGACCTGGCCAGCCTCAATCAACACATCGGCCAGCAACACCCCGATGTTCCCATTGTATTGCTGGGTCACAGCATGGGCAGCTACATCGCCCAGGGTTACCTGTTGCATCACAGTGCCAGTCTGCACGGGGCGATTCTCAGCGGTTCGAATTTCCAGCCCGTGGCGCTCTATCGTGCCGCGCGCCTGATCGCCTGTTTCGAGCGCATGCGCCAGGGCCCAAAGGGCCGCAGCGCCCTGATCGAGTGGCTGTCCTTCGGCAGTTTCAATAAGAAATTCAAACCCACGCGTACCCCCTTCGACTGGCTCAGCCGCGACCCGGCCGAGGTCGACAAGTACCTCCACGACCCGCTGTGCGGCTTTCGTTGCACCAATCAGTTGTGGGTCGACCTGCTCGGCGGGTTGCAGCAGATCAGCAAAGCGTCCAATCTCGCCCAGATCGATCCGGGCCTGCCCCTGCTGGTGATCGGCGGTGAATGTGATCCGGTGAGTGAAGGCAAACGTCTCAAGGATCTGGCCGACGCCCTGCGCGGCGCCGGCAGCCAGCACTTGCAATTGACGATTTACCCGCAAGCCCGGCACGAACTGTTCAATGAAACCAACCGCGATGAAGTGACGGCCGACGTGCTGGCCTGGATTGCCCAGGCCCTGAGTCACAAGCGACCGCCACGCAGCGAATAGGTTTGCAGCGTTTTCCTTTACTCGTCACAGGATTTGATAGATGACCCAGGTTACCAACATCCCCTACGAAGCCCTCGAAGTCGGTCAGACCGCCAGCTACAGCAAGACCGTCGAAGAGCGCGACATCCAGCTGTTCGCCGCCATGTCGGGCGATCACAACCCGGTGCACCTGGATGCCGAATTCGCTGCGGCGAGCATGTTCAAGGAGCGCATCGCCCATGGCATGTTCAGCGGTGCGCTGATCAGCGCGGCGGTGGCCTGCGAGCTGCCTGGGCCGGGCACCATCTATATCGGCCAGCAGATGAGTTTCCAGAAGCCGGTGAAGATTGGCGACACCCTGACCGTGCGCCTGGAGATCCTAGAGAAACTGCCGAAGTTTCGCGTACGCATTGCCACTCGCGTGTTCAATCAGCGCGACGAGCTGGTGGTGGACGGCGAAGCGGAAATCCTCGCGCCACGCAAGCAACAGACCGTGACCTTGCCGACGCTGCCGGCGATCACCGTCGGCTGATTACCACTATCTAAAGTGAATGACCTGTGGCGAGGGGATTTATCCCCGCTGGGCTGCGAAGCAGCCCCCTGCGCTCGGGCAGACACACCTCAGAGGTCTTGAGATATTGGGGCCGCTTCGCGCCCCAGCGGGGCGGTGCGACGTTTCGATAAATCCCCTCGCCACAAAGGTTATTGCGGGTCTTCACGCACCTGCACGCTCGCCGTCATCCCCGCGCTCAGGTTTACCCCTTCTGGCACCTTGTCCAGCTTGATCCGCACCGGAATCCGCTGGGCCAGGCGCACCCAATTGAAGGTCGGCTCGACCTCCGCCAGCAACTGCGCATCGGGATTGGTATTGCGGTCGGTGATGCCGCGGCTGATGCTTTCGACGTGGCCTTGCAGGGCATGACCGGCGCTCATCAACCAGACCTTGACCGGATCGCCCACGCGGATCCTGGGCAGTTTGGTTTCTTCGAAATAGGCCTGCACATAAAACGTTGAATCGTCGATCAGCGCCATGACCGGTTGCCCGGCATTCACGTAGTTGCCCTCGGCCAGGCGCAGGTTGGTGATATGGCCACCCCGTGGGGCCAGGACCTGGCTGCGGGCCAGGTTGAGTTCGGCGACCTTGGCCTCGGCCTGGGCCTCGCGCAGTTCGCCCCGGGCGATGCCGGCGTTGATCTGGGCGTTTTCCCGCAACTCGGCGCTGATAGCCTGGGGCCCCAGAGCGGCGCGTCGACTGGCTTCGTGTTCACGCAAACTCAGTTGCTGCTGCCGGGTCTGGACCACCGCCCGAGCTTTCTCCAGCGCGGCCTCGAAACGTTCGCGGTCGATGCTCAGCAATACATCGCCGGCCTTGACCTGCTGGTTATCCACCGCCTTGAGCTCGCGCACCCAACCTGACACGTCGGGGGCGATCACCACCACGTCGGCGCGAATCCGCGCATCCCGGGTCCAGGGCGTGAGCATGTAGTACTGCCACAGATGAAACCCGGCGAAGATCGCCACGGCCACCACGCTCAGCGTGACGGCAACACGTACGGAAGTACGCATGTTCAACTCCTTATAGCGGTCCGAGGACCACGGTAATAACAGTCAGGACACAGACATACAGGGCGCAGTCGAACAAGGCTTCATGCCAGATCCAGCGCCCGGCCGGCACGAGGCTGAGCAACAGGCGAAGCCCACCGGTCACCAGCAAGGCCAGCACCACATAAATCAAGAACGGGCTGAGCAATACCCCGCCTATCGACCACTCACGCAAGCCCATGGCTCTGCTCCCGTTGTTCAGGTTCGTGCTGACGGCACCAGGCGCGCCAGCTGTTCTGCAATTGCACCACCGCACCCTGGGCCAGTTTCAGCGCATCGCCGGGCGGTTGCGTCGACAACACCTTCAGGAACTCGTCGCTCGCCGGGGCCAGTGCTTCGGCCTGATCAACTGCCGGACCGCGCTCAAGCACCTGCTCCAGCGCATCGAAGTAACGGCGCTGGGCCCGGTTGTCGGGCATTTGGGCGACGGCCAGACTCAAACGCAGGTGCAGCAACTCGTCACCCATGTCCAGGCCAAGCAATCCGTCATCCCAACGGCTACGCGCCGGCACCGGCAGTTCGGGATAATGCCGCGCCAGTTGCAACAGCCGATCAGCCATGCGTCCGCCGAACCAGCTCTCGGCGCCCCGCAGGCTACGGCGCGTCAGGCGAACCAGATCATCCAGCGTGGCGGCCAGCAGGCGCCGGCTATGCCAGGCCGGATCGCGCAGAATCAGCAGGTTGAATGCCAACACCGCCGCACCCACACCGATCATCATCGCTTGAGCATTGTTGAAGAACGCCGCCACGTCATATTTCATGGCATTGAGCGGCGATATCAGCACCACGAAATGCAGACAGAACGAGGTGGCCGTGGCGAAAATCTGCGGCTTGGCCATACCCAGCGCTCCCAGGAACAGCGGCACGCCCATGGCCATGCACAACATCGCAAAACTGCTCCACTGCGGCAGCAAAATCTCACCGATGACAAACGCCGTCGGCACCGCCAACAGAATTCCCCGAAGAAAACTCATGCCGATCTGCGCGCCGTTTTCGCGACTGGCGAACAGACTGCACACCACGCAGGTGAGCACCAGCGCGCCTGAGGCGGCGGGCCAGGCAGTCGCCAGCCAGAAACAGGCGACCGCCAGAAACGCCAGGGCGCTACGCGCACCAAAGACCATGGCCAGGGGCAGGTCACGATGGGGCGCCAGGGTGCGCGGCGGATCCACCGCCTCCCTGCCCTCTTGCACCGCCTTCAAGGCTGCGCAGGCAGCCAGGGCGGTATCGAGCAACAAGGCGAAGCGGGCCAGGCAATAACTTTGCGCCGGGCTGATCAGTGGATCGTGGGATGCATCCAGCACCCGTGGTCGCAAGGCTTGCAGAGTCGCGCTGTCGGCGTCGAGGGCTCGTTGCACCTCGCTCATCCACGGCTTGAGGGCCTCGGCTTCCTCAGGATCGAGTTGTTTCCATTGCCGCCGAACCGAGCGGGAGATGCGCAGCAGCATCAACAGTTTCTGGCTCAGAGCGCTGATGGCCCGAGCCCGTTGCCGACCCAGGCTGCCTTCGAACCAGGCGTGTTCACGCTGGGCGTCCACGGCGACGATCTTGCCGAGGATTTCCAGCAGTCCTTTACGGGCCTGGGCGTCGCCCGTCAGGGTGGCACGGGCCGCCTGCATGCCGCTCTGCCAGGCGACACGGGCCTGATCGGCCAATTGCCGCTCGACCCGCAACGGCCAGAGCAACGCGCTGGCCGCCGTGGCGCAGACAATGCCCAGACTGATCTCCGTACAGCGCGCCACGGCCTGATCGAACACCCCCAGCGGATGGGAGATAGCCGGCAAGGCAATGATTGCCACTGTGTACCCGGCCAGCACGAACGAATAGGACCAGGCGCTGCGCAGCAGTGTGGAGCAAGCCGTGCACAAGCCCAGCCACACGGCCAGCGCCAGTAGGAACAACCAGGGTGCCTGAGCAAACAGCCCCATGAACACCACCGACATGACGGTGCCCACCAGGGTGCCGACCAATCGCGCCAAGCCTTTCTGCACCACCATCCCGGACAGCGGTTGCGCCACGATGATCGCGGTCATCAACGCCCATGAAGGCTGCTCCAAGCCCCAGCGCAAGGCCAGCCAAAGCGCCAAGCCGCCACCAAGCACGGTCTTGATGGCGAATTGCACAGCGAGGCGGTCGGGAGCGAACAGGGCCTGGAAAGTAATGGGCACGCGAAAAACTCTTATGGGGACGCAGTAACGATAGATGCAATAAAGGGTGATGGAGGGTGCAATTATTAGCTGGCTATGTATTTGAGTCCAGAGCCACCGTTACATGATCGGCATAAAAAAACGCCAGACAGGCTGGCGTTTTTTTGTACAGCGCGCTTGTTTAGCTGGCGCGCGCCTGGTTACGCAGGGCTTTTACCTGGTCATGGTTGCGCTGCACGCCATGGTACTGACGCTCAACTAGATCGCGAATACCAACCAGGTTGTGCTTGCTGATTTTCTCCATGGCTTCTTTGTAAGCCTTAAGGGCATGGTCTTCACCGCGCTCGGCTTCGTTGAGCACTGCTTCTTCGTCCTTGCCAGTGAACATGGATTTCACGTCCACCCAACGGCGATGCATATCACCGGCAACGCTGGTGGAAGTTTCCGGATCGCCACCCAGGGCCCGTACGGCAGCTTGCAGCTCAGCCGCGGCGGCAGCGCAGTCTGCGGCGCGCTGGACGAACAAATCCTTGAGTTGTGGATGCTTGATGTCTTCAGCGCAAGTCTTGAAACCTTCCTGACCATCTTTGCTGGTCTCGATCAGGTCGTTCAGGACGGAGATGGATTCTTTGTTGATGTCGGTCATTTTTCAATTCCTTTGCTTGGTGAATAAAAAACCTACAAGGAATATTGCATCGGTCGTGCCAGCCGCAATCACAAATAAAAACATTAAAAATCAATAAGTTAATCAATCGCTCGATAACTGTATCCGTGTTCTTTGCATGATCTGTCATTTGGCCTGCATGCAGAATGCCTGTATTTTCCAGGCTGACTGAATCAAGACCCCTGCCATGAACCCGGAAAAGCTCGAACTGCTGGTGACACGCCAGATGCCCTTCGGCAAATACAAAGGCCGAATCCTGGCCGACCTGCCCGGGCAGTACCTGAACTGGTTCGCTCGCGAGGGTTTTCCTCACGGGGAACTGGGCGGTTTGCTGGCGCTGATGCAGGAGATCGACCACAACGGTCTGTCGGATCTGCTTGACCCCCTGCGTGCCAAACACGGCAAACCCAAGCCCCAACATTGATTGAGCCACGCCATGCCCGAGAACACCCTGCGCGCCCACGATGAAGCTTTCTGGGAAACTTTTGTGGGTCGCTACGATGTCGACCCCAATGGGCCGCTCAATCTGGAAAACGGCTACTTCGGCCGCATGTCCCGGACCGTGGTCGAGGAGTACCAACGCAATATTGAGTTCGTCAATCGCGGTAACTCGGTGTACGTGCGCCAGCATTTCGACCGGGACCATGGCGAAGCGATTCGCCAGCAAGTGGCGCAACTGATCCACGCGTCCCCCGCTAGCGTAGCGCTGGCCAACAGTGCCGGCGACGCCCTGCAAACGCTGATTCGCAACTACAACGGTCTCAAGCCTGGCGATCAGGTGCTGATCTGTGATCTGGAATACGCGTCGGTCAAAAGCGCAATGCGCTGGCTGGCCCGGCAGCGTGGCGTAGAGGTGATTGAACTCGTCCACCCGCACCCCGCCAGTTTCGAAAGCCTGGTGGGCACTTATCGCCAAGCGTTCATTCGTTACCCGCGCCTCAAGCTGATGGCGCTGACCTACGTCAACCACCTCACTGGGCTGGTGATGCCGGTCCAGGCCATTGCCGAGACCGCCCGTGAGTTTGGCGTCGATATCATTCTCGACGGTGCCCACGCCCTGGGCCAGATCGATTTCGATCTGAAGAAGCTCGGTATCGAATTCGCCGGGTTCAACCTGCAGAAGTGGATCGGCGGGCCGCTGGCCCTGGGCTTTTTATACATCGCACCGCAACGGCTGGCCGACATCGACCCGGACATGGACGAAGATCATTATCCAGCCGCAGACGTGCGCTCGCGAACGCCCCACAGCACGCCCAATATCCCGGCTTTGCTCACCCTGCCCTTGGTCCTGGAGGAGCACCGCTCATTGGGTGGCGCATCGGCCAAGGGCGTGCGGCTCAGTTATCTGCGCGACCTGTGGGTGAACGCCGTGCGTGATGTACCGGGGATCGAAATCATGACGCCGGACGATCCGCGCCTGTACTGTGGCATCACGTCGATGCGCTTCAGCGCCCAGCCCGATCAACAGGCGATGGCCGATCGACTGCTCAATGACTACGGGATCTTCACCGTGGTGCGCAACACCAGTGTCGGGCCGTGTATTCGCATTACCCCAGGGTTGATCACCTTGGCGAAGGATATCGAGCGGTTGACTGCGGCGCTGATTAACCTGAGCCGAATGTAGTTGTGGCGAGGGGATTTATCCCCGCAGGGCGGCGCAGCAGCCCAGCAAGGAGGACTTAACCTATCTGACGCACCGAGATGTCAGGTTTCGGGGCCGCTGCGCGCCCCAGCGGGGATAATTCCCTCGCCACAAATCCAGCGTTCATCCAGCGCGGTACGATAAAACCCAGGCAAAAAAAAACGGCGCGCCGACCAAGCGCACCGTAAAACCGTAGAACACCCAACGAAGGTTCGGTAAGACAATCAGTCCAGCAGCGCCAGCGCCTCGGCGGTGCACTCCTGGATGCGGGCCCAGTCGCCGTTCTTGATCCACTCAGGATCAAGCATCCAGCTACCGCCCACGCACATCACGTTTTTCAACGCCATGTAGCTCTTGATATTGGCCGGGCTTACGCCGCCGGTCGGGCAGAATTTCACTTCGCCGAACGGGCCGCCCAGGGCCTTGATGGCCGCGACACCGCCGCTGACTTCCGCCGGGAACAGTTTGAAGCGGCGATAACCCAGGCCGTAGCCTTCCATGATGCCGGAGGCGTTGCTGATGCCCGGCAGCAACGGGATCGGGCTGTCGACGCTGGCTTCCAGCAGATCACGGGTGATGCCTGGGGTGACGATGAACTGCGAACCGGCAGCCTCGGCAGCGGCCAGCATATGACGGTCCAGCACCGTACCGGCTCCGGTCACCAGTTCCGGACGTTGCTCGCGCAACACCTGGATGGCCTTTAGGCCGTACTGGGAACGCAAGGTCACTTCCAGCGCCGTCAGGCCGCCGGCGGCCAGGGCATCGGCCAGCGGCAGGATGTCCTGCTCACGGGCGATGGTGATCACCGGCAGGATCCGCGCCTTGGCGCAGAGGCTGTCGATCAGGGTAACTTTGTCCGCCATGGAAACGGTCGGGGATGGGTTTGTCATAGCGGCTGATCCTTGGTTCATGGGCACCAGTAAATCTCTAACGTAGGTTGCAAAAACGCGCGGATCGGCATTTCGGCGACATTGTCACCGGCCACCGCAGCGTTCAGGGTGGTCAATTTCGACTGACCGGAAATCGACAGCACTTTGTGTTTCGCCGAGGCCAGCAAAGCGCGACTCATGGTCAGGCGCTGGTGCGGCACGGTGGGCGCCAGCATCGGCCAGCAGCGGCGAGCACCATTGGCATCCAAGGCTTGAGCCAGGTTCGGACTGTCGGGGAACAACGAGGCGGTGTGCCCGTCATCGCCCATGCCCAATATCAGTACGTCGATGGGCGGCAGCTCGGCCAGCAAACGATCGGCCTGCTCGGCTGCGGCTTCCAGGTCGGCGCTGGCGCTGTAGAGGCTCAGGAACTGGGCCTTGGCCGCCGCACCTTGGAGCAGGTAACGCTTGAGCAGACCGGCGTTGCTGTCAGCGTGCTCAACCGGCACCCAACGCTCGTCGGCCAGGCTCACCACCACGCTCGACCAGTCCAGCGCCTGTTTGGCCAGGCTCTGGAAAAACGCCACGGGGCTGCGACCGCCGGAGACCACCAGGGTCGCCGTGCCGCGCGCCTCGATGGCCTCGCGTAATTGCTCGGCAACCTTCAACGCCAAGCCCTCGGCCAGCAGCACCGGGGTTTTGAATTCGTGGGCGCTGACACCCTGCGGCAGTTTCACTTCAGATATCGCCATACCATGACCTCCCATCCCGCGTGATCAGTGCAATGGAGCTCATTGGCCCCCAGGACCCGGCCGCATACGGCTTGGGCGCATCGCCGGATTTCTTCCATCCGGCAATCAACTGGTCACACCACGTCCACGCGGCTTCAATTTCATCTTTACGGACAAACAGGTTCTGATTGCCGTTCATGACTTCCAGCAACAACCGCTCGTAGGCATCGGGAATCCGCGCGCTGCGATAGGTGTCGGAAAAGTTGAGTTGCAACGGACCGCTGCGCAATTGCATGCCCTTGTCCAGGCCTTGCTCCTTGGTCATCACTCGCAAGGAAATCCCTTCGTCCGGCTGCAGGCGGATGATCAGTTTGTTGCTGATCTGCAAGCGCTGCTCGGGGGCGAAGATGTAGTGGGACGGTTCCTTGAAGTGAATGACGATCTGCGACAGTTTCTGCGGCATACGCTTGCCGGTGCGCAGGTAAAACGGAACCCCGGCCCAGCGCCAGTTGCGAATGTCGGCGCGCAGGGCCACGAAGGTTTCGGTATCGCTCTGGGTGTTGGAGTTGGGCTCTTCCAGGTAACCCGGCACCGACTTGCCCTCGCTGTGGCCGGCGATGTACTGGCCGCGCACCACCTGGGTGGTCAGGCCTTCCGGGCTGATGGGCGCCAGGGCCTTGAGCACTTTGACCTTCTCGTCACGGATGCTGTCGGCGGACAGGTCGGCCGGCGGGTCCATGGCAATCAGGCAGAGCAACTGCAACAGGTGATTCTGGATCATGTCGCGCAGTTGGCCGGCTTTGTCGAAATAGCCCCAGCGGCCTTCGATGCCGACCTTCTCGGCGACGGTGATTTCCACATGGGAAATGTAATTCTGGTTCCACTGGGTTTCGAACAGGCTGTTGGCGAACCGCAGCGCGATCAGGTTCTGGACCGTCTCTTTACCCAGGTAGTGGTCGATGCGATAGGTGCGGTTTTCCGGGAAGAACTGCGCCACGGCGTCGTTGACCTTGCGCGACGATTCCAGGTCCGAGCCGATGGGTTTTTCCAGCACGACGCGGGTGTTTTCGCACAAGCCGACCTTCGCCAGGTTCTCGCAGATCGCTCCATACACCGCCGCTGGGGTGGCAAAATAGGCAATGACTTGCTGGGCTGAACCGGCCTGCTCGGCCAGGGCGACATAGTCCTCGGCCTTGAGGAAATCCACGTGCAGATAAGTCAGGCGCCCCAGGAAGCGTTCAACCACGGTCTCGTTCAGATCCTTGTCGCCCACGTAACGGCGCAACTCCGCGGCGATGAACGCCAGGTGTTGCTGTTCGCTACCCGGCTCCCGGGCCAGGGCAATGATCCGCGTGTCCTCGTGCAGCAGGTCCGCGCCATCGAGCTGATAAAGGGCAGGAAACAGCTTGCGCAAGGCCAGGTCGCCCAACGCGCCGAACAAGGCGAAGGTGCACGGTTCAACCGTAATCGAATGCATGATGTTTGTTCTTTTATCAAGTTAAGCTACAAATACCTTTTTTCAAGGCATCACTCAAGGAAAAATGTAGTAATAACCACAACATTTTTCGAAAATACCGATTCCGAGTGGTGGTACACCGGAGCCATCAGTAGGATAGGCCACCGCAAAGGGTCGTATCAAAGACCCGTCTTTCTAGGAATCTTGTATGGACCGCGTGCGAAATTTACTGGAACAGATCCAGAGTCGCCTTGAAGACCTGAACAAGGCAGAACGCAAAGTGGCCGAAGTGATCCTGCTCAACCCACAGCAGGCCACCCGCTTCAGCATCGCCGCCCTCGCCCAGGCCGCTTCGGTCAGCGAACCCACCGTCAACCGCTTCTGCCGTTCATTCGGCGTCAGCGGCTACCCGGAACTCAAGCTGCAACTGGCCCAAAGCCTGGCCAGCGGCGCCGCTTACGTCAGTCGCGCAGTGGAGGCCGACGACAACCCGGAAGCCTACACCCGGAAAATCTTTGGCAGTGCCATTGCCTCATTGGACAGCGCCTGCCAGGCCCTTGATCCCAATTTGATCAGTCGTGCCGTGGATCTGCTGATCCAGGCCCGGCAGATTCACTTCTTCGGCCTCGGTGCCTCGGCACCGGTGGCGCTGGATGCCCAGCACAAATTCTTCCGCTTCAACCTGGCGGTGACCGCCCACGCCGATGTGCTGATGCAGCGGATGATCGCGTCAGTGGCCCACACGGGCGAGCTGTTCGTGATCATTTCCTACACCGGCCGTACCCGCGAGCTGGTGGAAGTCGCACGCATCGCCCGGGAGAACGGCGCGTCGGTACTGGGGCTGACCGCCGAAGGCTCGCCCCTGGCCAAGGCCAGCACCCTGAGCCTGAACATCCCGCTGCCCGAAGACACCGACATCTACATGCCGATGACCTCGCGGATCATCCAGCTCACTGTGCTGGACGTGCTCGCCACCGGCATGACCTTGCGCCGCGGTGTGGACTTCCAGCCGCATCTGCGCAAGATCAAGGAAAGCCTCAATGCCAGCCGGTATCCGGTGGGGGATGAGTTCAACTGATTCGACCTTGGGTATCTTGTCGCCTGATAAACCGCTATCGCGAGCAAGCTCGCTCCCACACTGGATCTTTGGCGTTCACAAGCCCCCTGTGGGAGCGAGCTTGCTCGCGATGGGGCCAGCAGCAACACTCCAGATCCCGAACTAAGCCCCCACCCGCGCCTGCAAACTCAAATGCGCCCGCTCCCCCGGCGCCAGGCAGAGGCTGTCAGTGCCACCGCTGGCCGCTTCGACGCAGACGAACTCCGACACCTCATCCCAGCTCACCCCCAGCAAAGGCCGGGCACCGGGATGCCACACCACGGTATCGGCACTGGCGCCGGTGTCGATGCACAGCTCACGCTGCCAGGCGTGGTCTTTAAGCTGCAGTTCACCCTCATGCTGGAACACCCGCTGACAACCGCCCTCGACCCGCAAATCGCCTTCCTGCTGGCAGGCTGCACGGTTCAACTGGTCGTAGCCCAGCGCGCCTTCAAGCCCAGACAGCGCTATCTCACCCACGTCACCAATACGCCAATAGGCGTGCAGAGCCTGGCTCAATTGGCACGGCAGGCTGTCTTGATGCTCGGTGCTCAAGCGTAATTCCATGCGTTCGCCCAGATCGGCGTACAGATCGACCTGCCAGTCGCACAACTGGAGCTGCCAGTGCAGGTGCACACCGTCTTCATCGCTGCGGCTGTCGAGCAGTTTCCAGTCGATCAACCGTGCCCAGCCATGGGACGGCCAGGCGTTTTCGCTGGGATGACGGCCATACCACGGCCAGCACACCGGCACACCGCCGCGGATCGCACCGACTTGTGGCCACCTGGCCGCACACCACAACCAGGGTTTCTGACCCCGCGGCTGAAAGTGCAACAGCTGCGCGCCCTGGCGACTGAACACCGCCTGGCACAGAGGATGATCGATCACCAACACATCACGTTGCTGATAGCGCTCCCACGCAAACACCGGGCGCTCGCGCAAGGATCTGAAAAAGCGTTGTAGCGGATGCTCATGCATGAGCTGCGGTCCTGGAAATCATTGAGTTACTCATCTGTTTGCAACGCATTTTTTGTGGCGAGGGAGCTTGCTCCCGCTCGGCTGCGAAGCAGTCGTAAACAAGGCAAATGCGGCCTGGCTGAGGCACCGCAGTGAATGGCTTTGGGGTCGCTTCGCAACCCAGCGGGAGCAAGCTCCCTCGCCACAAGCCCAGCGTCAACCAAGCACACTCCGCAAAAAAAAGCGGACAGCCTTGGCCATCCGCAAATATGCGCACATAGAGAGGAGCTTATCGCAACAGCGTTAGAACACCGACTGAATTTTCAGACCGGCGACCAGCGCGTCGTCGACTTCATTCACACCACCCGGATGAGTGATGTATTGCAGGTTAGGGCGTACGGTCAGCCAGTTGGTCACGTGGAAACCGTAGTTGATTTCGTAGTTGTATTCGGTGCCACGCAACGGCGAGAACAACGGATCGTCGTAGTCGCTGACACCATTGGCCGCGTTGACCAGCTCGGCGTTTTTCTTCACATCTTCGTTGACATGGATGCGGGAGAAACCAATCCCGACGTCATCTTTAGGACGCGCATTGAACGGCCCCTTGTACACGAACATCAGCGACTGGTAGTTGTCGACGACGTTGGTTTCCTTGTCATGGAAGGTGGCGTTGGCCGCAATGTTCAGACCGCGCGATGCATCACCGTTGTGGGTGGTGAGCTGTTGCTGCACCACGAACCAGTAGCCATCCTTGCTGCTGTGGCTGCGGTAGGCGTTACCGGTTGTCGCGGCATCCTGGCCATTGTCGTCTTCGCGCACGTCGTCAGCCTTGGCCGTACTTTTGTAGTAACCGATACGGTATTCGCCTGGCAGGCCATTGAGCTTGGGCGACCAGACCAACTCGACCGGAATGAGCGTGCCCTTGGTGCCACTGCCGCTGAGCTTGTAGCGGTTTCCGTTTTCCAGCTGCGAAGGGTTCTGGTTGTAAGCACCGATCTGCGCATAGAGTTCGGGCGTGAGGTTGTACTTGACGCGAATCGCCGCCTGCATGATCGGCCAGTTGTACCAGATGCCGGTTGCCCAGTTACCCGCTTGCGAACCGCAGAACGCCAGGTTCTGGAACTCGCACGGGAAACTGTTGAAATCTTCACCGACCCCGTAATAACCGGCTTTGACATCCAGCTTACTGTCGAAATACTGCTGCTTGATCCACAACTGCGTCAGACGGGTGGTTTGCCCACGGCCCCAGACTTCCTGGGAAGAGCTGAGGGTGCCGGCACGTGGATCACCGATACGGTCGTTGGAGATGTTGCGACCGTCACGGCGAGTGAATTGAATCTTGGCCGTGGTATCACCCCAACCTGCCAGTTTCTCCAGGTCGAGGGCTACACCCAAGCCAAACTGCTGGGACCAACGCGCAGTCTTGTCATCGTTGTAACCGCCGTCGAGATTGGCCCCCATCTCACCGACGAAATCAGCCTTGATATCGATACCTTGCTCGATCAGCCTGGTCCGCTCGCCGCCCCAGTCGCCCGTCATCCACTGCGAATCGGCGCTGAAAGCCTCGGCCGCGTGCGCACTACCGGCCAGCATCATCGCCGCAACAGCGGACAATTGGCAGACACGCCGGGCGTTGTTGTTCTTCTTCATCCCTACATCCTCGTCTTTATTGTTATTAACTGTTTTTATCTAACGCGGTTTACAACGATTGCGGCGAATGGTCCCCCACTCACCGCATACTCCCTTGTGGGAGAGAGCTTGTTTGGGAGCAAAGCCCCCTCCCCCATTTGTTCTTCATCGGCCTTTGAACTGCGCTACGTTTGCGGTCCGGGCATCTGTCTGCACTTGGCCGGCCACGCCCAGGCGTTCGCCGGACTTGGCGTCGAACAGCAGCACTTTCGAAGGATCGAATTGCAGCGTCAGGGTCTCCCCCACCTGCGGCGCCACGTCCGGCGCCAGGCGGCAGCAGACCTTGGTGTCGTTCAGGTTGACGAACACCAGCGTGTCCGGTCCGGTGGGTTCGGTGACCTGGACTTCGGCGCGAATGGTCGGCAAACCATTGGGCTCGTTGCCCGCCAGCATGATCTGTTCCGGGCGCAGGCCGAGGATCACTTCACGGTCTTCCAGACCCGCATCCTGCATGCCCATCGGCAGCTCGCAACGAGCCTGGCCGCTGTCGAGCAAGGCCAGCAGACGGCCGTCCTTGCGTTGCAGGCGCAGGGGGATGAAGTTCATCGGTGGCGAACCGATGAAGCTCGCCACGAACAGGTTGGCCGGGTTGGTGTAGATGTCTTTCGGCGTGCCGAACTGCTGGATGATGCCGTCCTTCATCACCGCCACTTTGTCGCCCAGGGTCATGGCTTCGATCTGGTCGTGGGTGACGTAGACCGTGGTGGTCTTCAGGCGCTGGTGCATCAGTTTCATTTCGGTGCGCATCTCGACCCGCAGCTTGGCGTCGAGGTTGGACAGCGGTTCGTCGAACAGGTAGATCTTCGGCCGCCGCGCCAGCGCCCGGCCCATGGCCACGCGCTGTTGCTGGCCACCGGACAACTGGCCGGGCTTACGGTTGAGCAGGTGTTCGATCTGCAACAGCTTGGCCACGCGGGTGACTTCTTCGTCGATGGCCGGCTGGCTCATCTTGCGAATCTTCAGACCGAACTCGATGTTCTCCCGCACGCTCATGGTCGGGTACAGCGCGTAGGACTGGAACACCATGGCGATGTCGCGATCCTTCGGACTCATGCCGCTGACATCCTGGTCACCGATCATGATCGCGCCGCCGGTAATGGTTTCAAGGCCGGCGATGCAGTTCATCAGCGTCGACTTGCCGCAGCCCGAAGGGCCGACGAGGATCAGGAACTCACCGTCCTTGATCGACAACTCGATGTTCTTCAGGGTGTCCGGCAGGCCGGCACCATAGGTCTTGTTTACATTGCGAAGTTCGAGCGTTGCCATGATTACCCCTTGACTGCGCCGGCCGTCAGACCGCGCACGAAATACTTGCCTGCCACTACATAGACCAGCAGGGTCGGCAGCCCGGCGATCATCGCCGCCGCCATATCAACGTTGTATTCCTTGGCACCGGTACTGGTGTTGACCAAGTTGTTCAGCGCCACCGTGATGGGCTGCGAATCGCCGCTGGAGAACACCACGCCGAACAGGAAGTCGTTCCAGATCTGGGTGAACTGCCAGATCAGGCAGACCATGATGATCGGGGTGGACATCGGCAGGATGATCCGCCGGAAGATGGTGAAGAAACCCGCACCGTCCAGTCGCGCCGCTTTCACCAGCGCATCGGGAATGCTCACGTAGTAGTTACGGAAGAACAGCGTGGTGAACGCCAGGCCGTAGACGACATGTATGAACACCAGCCCCGTGGTGGTACTGGCCAGGCCCATCTTGCCGAGCGTGAACGAAGCCGGCAGCAGGACGGTCTGGAACGGCAGGAAGCAGCCGAACAGCAGCAGGCCGAAGAACAACTGCGAACCGCGAAAGCGCCACATCGACAACACGTAGCCGTTCAATGCACCGATCGCGGTGGAGATCAGCACCGCCGGGACGGTGATCTTGATCGAGTTCCAGAAATACCCGTCAACCGTGGCCCAGGCCTTGACCCAGCCGATGCCGGTGACCACGGTCGGCCAGCTCAGCAGGTTGCCGGTGCTGATGTCTTCCGGGGTCTTGAAGCTGGTCAACAGCATGACCACCAACGGCACCAGGTAAAGCAATACAGCAAGGATCAATACCGCGTAGATCGCGATGCGACTCAGGCTGATGGAAGGTTTGGCAGCGAGACTAGTCATGACGCTTGGTCCTCAGCTCGGAGTACAGGTAAGGCACGATGATTGCGAGAATCGCACCGAGCATCAGAATCGCACTGGCCGAGCCCATGCCCATCTGGCCGCGACTGAATGTGAAGGAGTACATGAACATGGCAGGCAGGTCAGAGGAGTAACCCGGGCCGCCGGCTGTCATCGCCGCCACCAGGTCAAAGCTCTTGATCGCGATGTGCGCCAGGATCATTACGGCGCTGAAGAACACCGGACGCAGGCTCGGCAGCACCACTTTCCAGTAGATGCGCGGCATGCTCGCGCCATCGATCTGCGCAGCCCGGATGATCGATTGATCCACCCCACGCAGGCCGGCCAGGAACATCGCCATGATGAAACCCGAGGCCTGCCACACTGCGGCGATCACCAGGCAATACACCACACGGTCCGGGTCGATCAGCCAGTCCAGGCGAAAACCTTCCCAGCCCCAGTCACGCAACAATTTGTCCAGGCCCATGCCCGGGTTGAGCAACCACTTCCAGGCCGTACCGGTGACGATCATCGAGAGCGCCATCGGATACAGGTAAATGGTGCGGATGAAACCTTCACGACGAATGCGCTGGTCAAGAAACACCGCCAGCAGCACGCCGATCACCAGGGTGATGCCGATGAACATGCCGCCAAAGAGCGCCAGGTTCTTGCTCGCCACCCACCAGCGGTCGTTGTCCCACAGCCGCGCGTATTGCGCCAGGCCCGCCCACTTGTAGTTCGGCAGAAAGGTCGAGGTGGTGAACGACAGAACAAACGTCCACAAGATATAACCGTAGAAGCCCACCAGAACGATGAACATGCTCGGCGCCAGCACCAGTTTTGGGAGCCAGCGCTGCAATGCATCGAACGGCGAGGCCTTGCTGAACACAGCAACAGAACTCATGGGAAGATCCAGTACTTGAGAAAAAGACTACTCGCATCCCTTGTGGGAGCGGGCTTGTGTGGGAGCTGAGCTTGCTCCCACAGGCTCGCTCCCACAGGGGGTCGCGGTGCTAACGGTTACTTGGCCGACTGAACCGCTGCGCCAAGCTTCTTGGCGGCGTCGGCTGGGTCGGCTTTCGGGTCGTTGATGAAGTTGGTCACCACGTCAAAGAACGCGCCCTGTACTGCCAACGTGGTCGCCATGTTGTGCGCCATGCTCGGCTGCAGGCCGCCGGACTTGGCGTCCGCCAGGAAGTCCTTGGCAGCGGTCTGGGCGCAGGAATCGAAACCGTACTTGGCCATGTCGGCCAGCATGTCGTTGCGCACCGGGATCGAACCCTTGTTGATGCTGAAGACTTTCTGGAAGTTCTCACCCAGCACGACCTTGGCGATGTCCTTCTGACCGGCCGCGGTGCCTTCGTCTTTCTGCTTGAACACCGCCAGGGAGTCGATGTTGTAGGTGAAGGCCTTGTCGGTCCCCGGGAAAGCTACGCACTCGTAGTCCTTGCCGGCGACTTTCTTCGCAGCGGTCCATTCGCTCTTGGCCCAGTCACCCATGATCTGCATGCCGGCCTTGCCGTTGATGACCTTGGCCGCTTCCAGGTTCCAGTCCTGCCCCTTGCCGTCCACGTCCATGTAGGTCGCGACTTTCTTGAGCTCGGTCAACGCCTTGACCATGTCCGGACCGGTCAGGGCTTTGTTGTCCAGATCGACCAGGGCTTTCTTGTAGCCATCGACACCCATGACCGAGAGCACCACGGCTTCGAACACCGTGCTGTCCTGCCAAGGCTGGCCGCCGTGGGCCAGTGCAATGAAGCCTGCTGCCTTGAGCTTGTCGCCGGCGGCGTAGAATTCTTCGAGGGTGGTGGGGTTTTTGGTGATGCCGGCTTTCTTGAAGACTTCCGGGTTGATCCACAGCCAGTTGACGCGGTGGATGTTCACCGGCACGGCAACGTAGTCACCTTCGTACTTCACGGTATCGGAGACTTTCTTGTCGAGCAGGCTGTCCCACTTCTCTTCTTTGGCAACGTCTTTCAGGACGTCGGTGTCGAGCAGTCCGGTAGACGCCCACTCCTGGATGTCCGGGCCTTTGATCTGGGCCACACCCGGTGGGTTACCGGCCACGGCACGACTCTTGAGCACGGTCATGGCAGTTGAGCCGCCACCACCGGCAACAGCGCCATCCTTCCAGGTAAAGCCGTCTTTCTCTACCTGGGCCTTGAGCACATCGACCGCGGCTTTTTCGCCACCGGACGTCCACCAGTGAACGACTTCCACGCTGCCTTTGGATTCGGCGGCAAGGGCGCTGACAGGGAATGCTGCGACGGGAAGCAGGGAAGCAAGAGAAATGACAGTAGCGAGGCGAGAAATCGCATTCATCTAGAAGTACCTTTCTTGTTGTTATGCATGCAAGTCTGGTGCTTGCGCTGCATGGATTCTAAACAGGGGAAATCCCTTCGCAGGTAACGAAGGGACGCGTAAATGTCACGGTATGGTTACACAGGCGCGGGACTGGAGAGTTTCGCCAACGCCGTCGCCATGCTGGGGGCGAGGGGCAAACGCGGGATCAGCACGGCCTGCCAGGTGTGATACAGGTCCGGCTTGCCCGGCCAGATGTCGGCGCTGGGGCGATTTTGCGGATCGAGCTCGTGGTGCCAGCTGCCGTTGCAACGGTCGATGAAATGTTTGTCACAAAACTCCCAGAACCGCCGGTACCAGGCTTCGTATTGCGCCTCGTCGGTGCGTTTGAGCAAGGCACTGGCGGCGGCGGCTGCTTCGGCATGCACCCAATGCAAGCGATGGCGAACCACCGCGCGATTGTCCCAATCCAGGGTATAGACAAGGCCTGGGGCGCCGTCGACCTCCCAACCGTGGCGGCAATTCTGGTCAAAAAGTTTCTGCGCATCCTGGGCCAGCCAGCCCGGGGTCAACATGCCAATCTGCACCCGTGCAGCCTCAAGGTGCAACAGCAGCCGCGCCCATTCGAAACCATGGCCGGGCGTGGTGCCGTAAGGGCGAAAACCGTCGGCGGGGTTGTCGTGGTTGTACTCGCGCAACGGTTGCCAATCGTGGTCGAAATGCTCCACCACCAGGTAGTCATTGGCGGCGGCGTGGCCGTGGATTACCCGCTCAACGATACGCAGCGCGCGGACCAGCCAGCGGGGCTCGTCCGTGGCATCGGCCAGGGCCAGGAAGGCTTCGGTGGCGTGCATGTTGCTGTTGGCGCCGCGATAGGCTTCTTCGTCGCTCCAGTCGCGGTTGAAGGACTCGCGCAGGGCGCCCTCCTCTTCGCTCCAGAAGTGCGCATCGATCACCCGCACGGCTTCATCCAGCAACGCCTGGGCGCCAGGACGTTGGGCCACCACCGCGGAACTGGCCGCCAAGGCGACAAATGCGTGCAGGTAGGCGGCCTTGCCGGTGTCGTTCTCATGGGGTTGCGCCGTGGCGAACCAGCCGCCGTGCTCAGCGTCCCGAAGAGGGCCGCTGAGGGCCTGGACACCGTGGTCCACCAGCTCGGAGAACCCCGGCAGCCCCTGGATATGGGCCATGGCGAAGCTATGGGTCATGCGTGCGGTGTTCATGGTTTCAGCCCGGGCATCGTCCGGCAGGCGACCCTGCTCGTCCAGGTTGCCAAAGCCGTCCGGCAGCTTCGAAGCCTTGGCGAACGCCAGCAGACGCAAGCCTTCGGCGGCAAGCCATTGCTGGTGGGCAGGCGCATTCAGCCAACTGCTGAAGGCCGGTTGGAAGGTGTCCATGGGAGTACCTTTTTTTGTTGTTTTGACGCAGGGAGTCTAAACAAGGGATGGCGGGTGGCAGGTAACGAAAGGGGCGAGTTATGTCACCGACTTGTGACATTCACTTGAGCGATGTGCTGAAGCTGACGGCATCATCGCGAGCAGGCTCGCTCGCACATTTGCGCCAGGGAATAAACAATTTTTGTGGCCACCACCGAGCCCTGTGGGAGCGAGCCTGCTCGCGATCAACGATAACGCGGTCCGGCTAATCCACACTGCGAGGCAACTGCAACGTCACCCGCAACCCACCCTCGCGCAGGTTCTGCAGGCTGACTTCGCCGCCATGGCTATGGGCGATGTTGCGGGCGATGCCCAGGCCCAGGCCATAGCCCTGCTGCTGCCCGGCCAGGCGAAAGTGCGGTTCGAAGACTTGCTCCAGACGTTGCTCCGGCACACCTGGCCCCTCGTCGTCGACGTGCAGGATGAACGCGGTGTCATCGTCATCGATGTGCAGGTGGGCGTTTTGCCCGTACTTCAGCGCATTGTCGATCAGGTTACCGATGCAGCGCTTGAGGGCCAGCGGCTTGCCGGGATACGGCGCCAACGCGCGGCCATCCTGGGTTACCCGGCCATTGCCGTTGGGCGCCAGGTACGGTTCGACCAGGCAATCGAGCACATGGTTGAGGTCCACCGGCTCGATGTTTTCGTGAATGTCGGTGTCCTTGACACATTGCAACGCACCTTTGACCAATAACTCCAGTTCGTCCAGGTCGCGGCCGAACTTGGCCTGCAGGTTTTCGTCCTCCAGCAGTTCGACCCGCAAGCGCAGCCGCGTGATCGGCGTGCGCAGGTCATGGGAAATCGCGCTGAACAATTGGCTGCGTTCGGTCAGGTAACGGCTGATGCGTTCACGCATGGCATTGAATGCCCTGCCCACTTCCACCACTTCGCTGCCGCCGCCTTCAGCTACCGGTTCCACTTCGGCGCCCAGGGACATGTCGCGTGCCGCGCGGGCCAGGCGTTTGAGGGGCCGGCTCTGCCAATGCACCAGCAAACCGATGAACAGCAACAACAGGCTGCTGGTCAGCACGATGAAACCGACCTGCTGCGTCGGCAGGCTCTGCTCTTCAAGGCTGGTGTAGGGCTCGGGCAGCAGCGAAGCGATGTACAGCCATTCGCCCGGCGCCATCTGGATTTGCGTGACCAGCACTGGCGGGTTCACCGGTTCCAGGGTCAAGGCGTAGTGGGCCCAGGAGCGCGGCAATTCATCAAGCTTCAGGCCGCCGTTGAAAATCCGCAGGTCTTCGGGACTGACAAACTTCACCGAGATGTCGGCGCTGTTGCCCAGGGATTTTCGCAGTACGTCGTCCACCGCCTTGAGCACCGCCAACTTGCGCGGCGTAACCGGCAGCACGTCCATGCCCAGGGGTTTGTCGTTGAGCGTGACGACAAACCGCGTGCCGCCCATGCTGCGCAATTGATCCAGCACCAATGGCCGGTAAGCCACCGGCAACGAGCGCAGATAGCTGACACTGGCGGTCATCGAATGGGCCAGGCTACGGGCGCTGGTGACCAGGCCTTCGAGCTGGGTGGCGCGCAGTTGCGAGACCCAGATCAGGCTGGACAAGGTCTGGGCGAACAGCACCACCAGCAGGGTCAGCAGCAGCATTCTTCCAAGCAACGAACGCGGCACCGGCACCCGGCGGGCTATTTTCTTGATCCAATCAATGACCATTGCTGGCAATCACACTGGCCGCCAGTTGATAACCACTGCCGCGCACCGTGCGGATCAACCGTGGTGGCTTGTCGGTGTCACGCAGGCGCTGGCGCAGACGACTGACCGCCATGTCGACGATTCGGTCCAGGGGCATCAACTCCCGACCGCGAGTGGCGTTGCCAATGGTGTCGCGGTCGAGGATTTCCTGGGGATGGTCAAGAAACAGCTTGAGCAAGGCGAAATCGGCGCCGGAGAGGATCACTTCTTCGCCGTCGGTGTGGAACAGCCGATGGCTGACCATGTCCAGCCGCCACTCGTCGAAGGCCAACACTTCGCCGCCGGAGCGTTCCTGGCCAAACTGCGCACGACGCAACAGCGCCTTGATGCGCGCCTGGAGTTCACGCGGACTGAAAGGTTTGCCCAGATAATCATCGGCCCCCAGCTCAAGGCCGATAACCCGGTCGGCCTCGTCGGAACTGGCCGTGAGCATGATGATTGGTACGTGGGCCTGGCGCGGGTGCTGGCGAACCCAGCGGCAAAGGCTGAAGCCGTCCTCGTCGGGCAACATCACGTCGAGGATCACCAGATCGCTGGCTGCTTCGTTAAGTGCCTGGCGAAACCCGGCGCCATCAGGGGTAGTACGTACCTGAAAACCCGCGCGACTGAGGTAAGTGTCCAGCAGTTCGCGAATCTCCTGGTCGTCGTCGACCAACAAAATCGATTTGTTCACTGAACTCACGGGGCCTCGTCCTTGTTGTTTGGGTTGGGCGGATTATGCCTGAAGGACGGAATCTACAAACACTGCAAAACCCTGTGGGAGCGAGCCTGCTCGCGATAGCAGTGTTTCAGTCGCCACGAATGTTGGCTGATACACCGCTATCGCGAGCAGGCTCGCTCCCACAGGGGGAGGCCACACTTCAACTTTAAACCGGGTTCGACTGCTCCAACGCCACACCCGCGCCCATCAGCCCGGAATACGGCGCCGTCACCAGCCAGACTGGAATACCCTTGAAATAATCGCTCATGCAGCCCTTGTCGGCGAAGCAACGGGCGAAACCGCTTTCAAGGAAAAAATCAGCGAATCGCGGGACCACCCCGCCGACGATGTATACACCGCCACGCCCACCCACCGTCAGCACATTGTTACCGGCCACCCGCCCCAGCCAGCGGCAGAATTGCTCGAGCACTTCCAGGGCAATGGGGTCTCCGGCCAGGCCGGCGGCGGTGATGGATTCGGGCGTGTCGAGCACCGGCGTATGGCCATCCACCGCGCAGATGGCGCGGTACACCCGAGGTAACCCGCTGCCGCTCAGGGCGGTTTCGGCACTGACATGACCGATCTCGTTGTAGATGTGCTGCCACAGCTGGGTTTCCCGCGGGCTGCTCATGGGCAGGTCGACATGGCCACCCTCCCCCGGCAATGCCGCGAAACGACCGCCGCCCAAATCCAGCAACGTGCCCACACCCAGCCCGGTGCCAGGACCGATCACCACCGCCGGACGCAACGGCTCCGGCGTGCCCTCGCAGACAACCCGGTATTCATCGGGACGCAAGCACGTCATGCCCAGGGCCATGGCCGAAAAGTCATTGACCAGCAGCAGCTTCTCGACCTCAAGGGTCTTGCAAAAGGCCAGATTGCTCAGGCGCCAGTGATTGTTGGTGAAGCGAAACTCATCGCCGCTGACCGGCCCCGCCACGGACAGGCAAACCGAACCGATCGAACCCGGCTTCAGGCCCACGCCGCTCAGGTAAACCTTGATGGCATCTTCGGGGCAGGCGTAATCCGCGGTCGCCAGCACCTGGATATTTTCCAGGTTGTGGTTCTTCCACAAGGCGAACCGCGCATTGGTCCCACCGATGTCACCGACCAAAGCCAGTTTCAATTAAGCGTCTCCAGGGCAGAAGTGAAGGCGCTGGCGCCCTGCTCTGCCGAGCTGAAGGCCATGCGCATGAAACCAAACAGCTCGCGACCGGTGCCAATGTTGTTGCCCAACAAACCCTTGGCCGGTGTGCGTGCGGCGAATTCCTCGGCGTCCACCTTCAACTCCAAGGTGCCTTTGACGCCATCGACGCGGATGATATCGCCCTCCTGCACGCGGGCCAATGCGCCGCCAACGTAGGCTTCGGGGCTGACGTGGATAGCCGCCGGAATTTTCCCCGACGCGCCGGACATGCGTCCGTCCGTCACCAACGCCACTTTGAAACCGCGATCCTGCAATACACCGAGGAACGGTGTCATCTTGTGCAGCTCCGGCATGCCATTGGAGCGCGGGCCCTGGAAGCGCATCACCGCGACAAAATCTTTTTCCAGCAGGCCGGCCTTGAACGCATCGGCCAGGTCCTGTTGATCCTGAAAGACCATGGCCGGGGCTTCGACGACCTGGTTTTCCAGGGCCACCGCCGAGACTTTCATCACGCCGCGCCCCAGGTTGCCTTCCATCACCCGCAACCCGCCCTCGGCCGAGAACGCGCGGGCCACCGGGCGCAGGATGTTTTCATCGAGGCTTTCGATCGGGCCTTCGCGCCATACCAGCTCGCCGTCTTCGAGAAACGGTTCCTGGGTGTAGCGGCTCAGGCCGTGACCCAGCACGGTGTTGACGTTTTCGTGGAGCAAGCCGGCTTCCAGCAGTTCACGGATCAGGAACGACATGCCGCCCGCCGCCTGGAAGTGGTTGATGTCGGCCTTGCCGTTCGGATAGACGTGACTCAGGGTCGGCACCACCTCGGAGAGGTCGGCCATGTCCTGCCAGGTCAGCTGGATGCCTGCGGCCATGGCAATGGCCGGCATGTGCAAGGTGTGATTGGTGGAACCGCCGGTGGCGTGCAGCGCGACAACGGAATTGACCAGCGACCGCTCGTCGACGATTTCGCCGATGGGCATGAAGTTGCCGCTCTGCTTGGTCAGGCGCGTGACCTGGAACGCCGCTTCGCGAGTCAGCGCATCACGCAACGGCGTGTTCGGGTTGACGAACGAGGCACCCGGCAAGTGCAGGCCCATTACCTCCATCAACAACTGGTTGGTGTTGGCCGTGCCGTAGAAGGTGCAGGTGCCGGGGCTGTGGTAGGACTTCATCTCCGACTCCAGCAGCTCTTCGCGGGTGGCCTTGCCCTCGGCATAGCGCTGACGCACATCGGCTTTCTGCTTGTTGGAAATGCCTGAGACCATGGGCCCGCCTGGCACGAAAATCGTCGGCAAATGACCGAAACGCAGCGCGCCCATCATCAGGCCTGGCACGATCTTGTCGCAGATGCCGAGCATCAGTGCGCCGTCGAACATGTTGTGGGACAACGCGACCGCCGTCGACAGTGCGATCACTTCGCGGCTCGGCAGGCTCAGTTCCATCCCCGCCTCACCTTGGGTCACGCCATCGCACATGGCCGGCGTGCCACCGGCGAACTGGCCGACCGAGCCGATCTCGCGCAAGGCTTTCTTGATCTGTTCCGGGAAGGTTTCGTAGGGCTGGTGGGCCGAGAGCATGTCGTTGTAGGAAGACACGATGGCGATGTTGGCGGCGTTCATCATCCGCAGGTGATGCTTGTCTTCGGTGCCGCAACCGGCCACGCCGTGGGCGAAGTTGGCGCATTGCAACTTACCGCGCATCGGACCGTCGCTGGCTGCACCGCGGATCAATGCAAGGTAAGCCTGACGCGTGGCGCGGCTGCGGGCGATAAGCCGTTCGGTGACCTCAAGTACGCGGGGATGCATGTGTAGAACTCCAGGCTAACGGGTGTGGCGACCTGATTGTCTATGCTGGTCAAAACCCCGCCACGCATTGGGCAACAGCGGATTTCTTGACCATTCGGACCAGTTGATTCAGGTCACTCGTTGTAGATAAAACAAAATATTGCCACTAAAAAGGCTTGTTTTCTATTTTTATGCGAATAATCTTGTAATTCCAACAACAAATCGACGGCGGCGCAGTTAATGACTCTTCGAATCGCAATCAATGGTTTTGGCCGCATCGGCCGCAACGTCCTCCGTGCACTGTATACCCAAGGTTATCGTCGCGACTTGCAGATCGTCGCCATCAACGACCTGGGCGACAGCGCAATCAATGCTCATCTGCTCAAGTTCGACACGGTTCACGGCACCTTCGATGCCGACGTGCAGCACGATCACGAAAGCCTGACGGTCAATGGTGACCGTATCTCGGTCAGCGCTATCCGCAACCCGGCCGAACTGCCCTGGGCCGCCGAAAAAATCGACGTCGTGTTCGAATGCACCGGTTTGTTCACCGACCGCGCCAAGGCCGCCGCCCATATCAGCGCCGGCGCCCGCAAGGTGATCATTTCGGCCCCGGCCAAGGGTGCCGACGCCACCGTGGTGTACGGCGTGAACCACGATATTTTGCGCCAGTCCCACCAGATCATCTCCAACGCTTCGTGCACCACCAACTGCCTGGCCCCGGTGGCTCAGGTGCTGCACCGCGAGCTGGGCATCGAAAGCGGCCTGATGACCACGATCCATGCCTACACCAATGACCAGAACCTGACCGACGTCTACCACAGCGACCCATACCGCGCCCGTTCGGCCACGCAGAACATGATCCCGAGCAAGACCGGTGCCGCCGAGGCGGTGGGCCTGGTGCTGCCGGAACTGGCGGGCAAGCTGACCGGCATGGCCGTGCGCGTGCCGGTGATCAACGTGTCGCTGGTGGATTTGACCGTGCAGCTCAAGCGTGAAGCGTCGGCCGAAGAAGTCAACGAACTGCTGCGCCAGGCCAGCCAGCATTCGAAAATTCTCGGCTACAACACCCTGCCGCTGGTCTCCAGCGATTTCAACCACAACCCGCTGTCGTCGATCTTCGACGCCAACCACACCAAGGCCAGCGGCAAGCTGCTCAAGGTACTGGCCTGGTATGACAACGAATGGGGCTTCTCCAACCGCATGCTGGATAACTGCCTGGCGTTGTGTAACGCCGAGTAACTCACCGCGCAGCCGGTAATGTGGGAGCAAGCTTTGCTCCCACAGGTTTGCTTCCGCAGGCCTGCTTCCCAGGCTTGCTCCCCACATGGAATCGGGGTGGTGAAATGAGGGCTTGACCCATCAACTAGATGATAAGCATTATCATCTAGTCAAATCGAATCGGGCCCTACCGTGAGTCAATCGCGCTTTCATCACGTCTTCCTTGCCCAGCGCACGCCACTGCTGCGCACCCTCCAGCGCATGGTCAACAACCCCAGCACCGCCGAAGACCTGCTTCAGGAAACCTACCTGCGTGTCACTCGCGCCTTGGGCGAGCGCACGGTCGAGCACCTCGAACCCTTCGTTTTCCAGACCGCCCGCAACCTGGCGCTGGACCACTTGCGTGCGCGGCGTATTCAGTCCCGGACCCTGCTGGACGACGTGCCGCAGGAAGTTGTCCACAACGTGGCCGCCCCCCAAAGCAGCGCCGAAGACGCGGCCCATGCCGAGCAGATGCTCGAACGCCTCAATCTCCGCCTGCAAGCGCTGAGCCCGCGACAGCAGCAGATTTTTATCCTCAGCCGGCTGCATGGCCACAGTTACCAGGACATCGCTAAACGGCTGGACGTGTCGCTGAGCACCGTGCAGAAGGAACTGAAGCTGATCATGGCGATCTGTGTGGGCGTGGCCGAACGCCTTGGTGGCGACTGAACCTGTAAGGATTTTCTCTAAGAGGCCGTCGCCGATTGCGCTGGCCTGCGACCCTGCTAGGCTTGGTCGCTGACGCTAAATAGCCGTGCAAAAGACACTGCGAGGAACCACCGTGACAGACAAACAACGTGCCCCTGAGCACGCTGCGGCGCAGGACACCGCCCATGCCATGGAACAGGCGCTGGACTGGCTCATTCTGCTGGACAACCCCAGCGAGGAGCAGACCCGGCAGTTCCAGGCCTGGCTGGCGGCCGATCCGCGCCATGGTCAGGCATTCAAGCGGGCCCAGGCGATCTGGAACGGCCCGCAAGTGATGCAAAGCGCCCGGCAACTCAAAGGCCGCCCCCAAGCCAGTGCACTGTCACGCTTGCGCGCCCATTGGAAACCCTTGGCCACCGCTGCCGTGCTGTTTCTGGGCCTGTTCAACTTCAGCGACTTGCCCCTGCGTCTGCAGGCCGATCACCTGACCGTGGTCGGTGAACGCCAGCGCCTGCAACTGGAGGATGGCTCCAAGGTCCTGCTCAACACCGATTCGGCCTTTTCCAGCACGTTCAACGACCAACGGCACATAGCCCGGTTGTACAAAGGCGAGGCGTTTTTCGAAGTCCCGGACACACGCACCCTGCCTCTGCAAATCGACGCCGGGCCGGTCATCGCCAGCGTCAGCAACACCACCTTCGCGGTGCGCTACCTCGATGGCGTGACGCAAGTGCAGGTGCAGCGCGGTGATGTGGATTTGCGGGCCACGCGTTATGACGCCCATGTCAGGCTGTCGGCCGGGGAAAGCATCCGCATCGGCCCCAACGGCTTCGATCGCCCTGCCCGGATGGATGCCAGCACCGATCTGGCGTGGGTCCAGGGACGACTGGTGTTCGAGAATCGACCGCTGAACCAGGTACTGGCCGAGCTGCGACGCTACTACCCTGGCTGGATCATCAACAACAACGAACAGTTGGCCCAGGTCGCAGTGACCGGCAATTATCGCCTCGACCAGCCGCTGGACGTGGTCCGTTCTCTGGCCCACATCACCTCTGCGCGCCTCCAGGAATTCCCGGCGCTGGTGATCCTGAACTAAATGAGAATTATTTTTACTCGATAGGCTTCGCTGGTTCGTCTCGTTATAGCCAATGCAATTGATTCGCATCCAGCGACATCATCTGCACCTATAACAGATGCGACACGGAGCGCTATCGATGTCCTCTCGCCTTACCCGCCGGTCCCTTGCCCCTGCGTGCACGCTGTCATTGCTGACCGCCGCCATCCTGATCGCCGGCACCGCGCCGACCGCCCTCGCCGCCACCACCGTGCAGCCGCCTGCGCGCAATCTTGGTGATTACACTTTTGCCATTGCCCAGCAACCGCTGGTCTCGGCACTGAATGCGTTCACCGCCGTCACGGGCTGGCAGGTCGGCTTGCCCGCAGAACTGGCCGAAGGCGTCGCGTCGCCTGGCGTCAACGGCTCGCTGCCAGCGGAAAAAGCCCTGGAGCGCCTGTTGGTGGGGACCAACCTGAGCTACCGCAAACTGGGCAACACCAGCATTGTTCTGCAAAAGCACAGCACCAGCAGCGTACTGAACCTGCAGCAGGTGACGATCAGCGCCACCCGCCAGGAACAGGACATCGTCAGCGTACCCAGCAGCGTCAGCGTCCACGACCGGCAGGAACTGGACCGCAACAACGTCAACACCCTCAAGGATCTGGTGCGCTATGAACCCGGCGTTTCAGTGGGTGGGGCAGGCCAGCGCGGCGGCATCAGCGGCTACAACATTCGCGGAATCGACGGCAACCGGGTGCTGACGCAGGTCGACGGTGTGGAAATTCCCGGGGGTTTCTTCAACGGCCCGTACGCCAAGACCCAGCGCAATTACGTGGACCCGGAAATCGTCAAGCGCGTGGAGATCCTCCGCGGCCCGGCCTCGGTGCTGTACGGCAGCAATGCCATCGGCGGCGCTGTCAGCTATTTCACCCTTGATCCGGACGACATCATCAAACCGGGTAACGACGTCGGCGCCCGCCTGAAGACCGGCTACAGCTCCGCCGACGAAAGCTGGCTCAAATCCGCCACCCTCGCAGGTCGCAGTGGGCCGTTCGACGGCCTGTTGCATTACAGCCAGCGCGACGGTCATGAAACCCAATCCTACGGCAATAACAACGGCACCGGCCTAGACCGCACCGCGGCCAACCCCGAAGACGTGCGCACCCACAATGTGCTGGCCAAGCTCGGCTGGAACTACAACGATGATTCGCGCCTGGGTCTGGTCTACGAGAAGTACAAGGATGACCGGGACACCGATCTGAAAAGTGCCTATGGCGGCCCCTACTCCGACGGCCAGCCGGCAATTCCTGACTTTGTATTGCCCGGCGGCATGTATCAGTGGCGCACCGGTAACGACACCATCAGCCGCGAGCGCTTCGGCCTGGAGCACAGCTTCGCCCTCGACAGCCTGCTCGCCGACCACGTGAAGTGGAGCCTGAACCATCAGATCGCCAAGACCGACCAGAGCACCGCCGAGTTTTACTTCCCCATCACCCGCCAGGTGCTACGCACACGAGAGACCCTCTACGAAGAAAAACAGTGGGTTCTCGACGCCCAGTTGGACAAGGCCTTCAGCCTCGCCGACACCGATCACGCGCTGACCTACGGCACCACGATCAAGCAGCAGAAAGTCACCGGTTCGCGCAGTGGCAATGGCGTCTGTCTGGCCGTCGGCGTGGGTTGCTCAGCCGTCGGTGCCATCAGCACCCGGGACGTGCTGGAAAAAGCCAGCGACTTCCCGGACCCGACCATCAACACCTACAGCCTGTTCGCCCAGGATCAGATCCGTTGGAACCGATGGACTTTCACGCCGGCCCTGCGTTACGACTACACGCGGCTCAAGCCTCACCTGACCGAGGCATTCCTCAACACCGTGGACCCCACCAGCGGCGGTGAAGTCAGCGACAAGAACAAGACCTGGCATCGCGTCTCGCCCAAATTCGGCCTGACCTACGCCCTTAGCGACCAGTACACCTGGTACGGCCAGTACGCCGAAGGCTTCCGCACGCCAACCGCCAAGGCGTTGTATGGTCGCTTTGACAATCCCGGCGCCGGCTACAGCGTGGAACCCAACCCCGATCTGGAACCGGAAAAAAGCAAAAGCTATGAGACTGGCCTGCGGGGCCGTTTCGACTCCGGTTCGTTCGATGTGGCGGTGTTCTACAACAAGTATCGCGACTTCATCAACGAAGATGCGATCACGCCCGGGGCCGATGCGCTGACCTTCCAGAGCAACAACATCAAGCACGCCACCATCAAGGGCGCCGAGGTCAAGGGACGCCTGAACCTGGATCTGTTCGGCGCACCGCAAGGCCTGTACACCCAAGGCTCGGTGGCCTATGCCTACGGTCGCAATAACGACACAGGCGAGCCGATCAACAGCGTCAACCCGCTCACCGGCGTGTTCGGCCTGGGTTACGAGCAGGACCGGTTCGGCACGTTGCTCAGCTGGACCCTGGTCAAGAAAAAAGACCGCGTCGACGACAGCAACTTCAACTCGCCCGATGGCGTCAGCAGCCAGTTCAAGACCCCGGGCTTCGGCATCCTCGACCTGACCGGTTTCTACAAGGTGACCCACGACGTCACCGTCAGCGGTGGTCTCTACAACCTCACCGACAAGAAGTACTGGCTGTGGGATGACGTGCGTGGCTACGACAGCGTTGGCGAAGCAGCGGTGCTGAGCCCCGCCAACCTCGACCGTCTGACCCAGCCCGGGCGTAATTTCGCGGTCAATCTGATCTGGGATATCTGACTCGGTTGCCAGGCAAAACAAATACCTGTGGCGAGGAGCGTCATGTGGGAGCAAGGCTTGCCCGCGATGAAGGTGATGCGGTCTTCCAGGAATCGAGGCGCCTGTTCGCGAGCAAGCTTTGCTCCCACAGCCCCTCGCCACAATGTGCTCATTCGAAGGAGTTTTTCATGACTACCCAACACCCCGTTTTACGCTCCCAACGCTTGAACCAGATCACCCACGAGCCCCACAGCAGGCTCGATGCACTGGTCAAGGCCCACGCCCCGTTCGAAACCAAGGCCAACTTCGCCCGCTTCGTCGTGGCCCAGTACCTGTTCCAATCGGAACTGGTGGCGCTGTACAACGACGCCGAACTGTCCACCCTGATCCCCGACCTGCCGGCCCGTTGCCGGGCAGAAGCGGCCAAGGCAGATCTTGCGGACCTGGACACCGACGTCCCCGCGCCAGTAGCCGGCGCGGTAAAAAATCCGACCCAGGCCGAGGCTCTGGGTTGGCTGTTTGTCTCCGAAGGCTCCAAGCTCGGTGCTGCATTTTTGATCAAGCGCGCCGTCGGACTGGGCCTGAGCGAAACCTTCGGCGCTCGGCACCTGGCAGAACCTGCCGGCAGTCGTGCTGAAGGCTGGAAAACCTTCATCCGCACCCTCGACGGCCTGGCCTTCACTGAACAGCAGGAAGCCGAAGCGGACAAAGGCGCGCTGGATGCCTTCAATCGGTTTACGGTGTTGCTCGAGCACGCCTATGAAGCTGAACTGGCCTGAAATTCACCACCACTGCCTGTGGGAGCGAGCCTGCTCGCGATTGCGGTGTGTCAGCCTCCAATGATGGCGCCTGGCACACAGCTATCGCGAGCAGGCTCGCTCCCACAAGGAAATGCGTAGGCCTGAAAGAAGTTCATGAACTGTCCAGCCTCGAAAACCGCCCAACTACTCTTCGCCCTGCTCGCCTACACCAGCCTGGCCATCGGCCTGGTCGCCATCGTCGTGCCCGGCCTGCCGACCACCGAGTTCATCCTGTTGGCAGCCTGGGCCGCCACCCGCAGTTCGCCGCGACTGAGCGCCTGGCTGGAAAATCACCGGCTGTTCGGGCCGATGCTGCACAACTGGCGCAACGGCAAGGTCATCCCGCGCCGGACCAAGGTCGGTGCCACCGCCAGCATGCTGTTCTGCGCCGGGCTGATGCTGGTGATGCTCGACCACGGCTGGCCGGTGTATCTGGCCTTGGCCGGCATGGTCCTGGGTAACCTGTGGATCTGGTTCCGCCCGGAACAAGTGCGGGAGCTTGCTCCCGCTGGGCCGCAAAGCGGCCCCCAAACGCGATTTTGAACTATGATCGCCCTCTCGTTCCGGAGGGCTTTCGATGTCAGATCTGCTCACGTCCATGCAAGCCGCGCTTGGTTTGCCCACGACCCCGATCACCTTCACCGGCGTCGGCGCCCTGCCGTCGGCGTTCGCCGTCACGGAGCTGGCCTGCGCCAGTATCGCCGCAGCCGGCCAAGCCGCCGCCGAGCTCATCCACCAGCAAACCGGCCGTCTGCCGGCCCTGGAGGTCGACCGACGGCTGGCGTCGTTCTGGTTCTCCACCTCCTTGCGCCCCATCGGCTGGAGCGTACCGCCGATGTGGGATCCGGTAGCCGGCGACTACCCAACCACCGACGGCTGGATTCGCCTGCACACCAATGCGCCGCATCATCGCCTTGCTGCGGAAAAAGTCCTCGGCACCTGCACCGACCGCGCCGACATGGCGGCCAGGGTGGCCCGCTGGAACAAGGCCGAGCTGGAGCAGTCGGTGGTCGAGGCGGGCGGTTGCGCCGCCGAGATGCGTTCATGGCAAGCGTGGCAAACCCACCCTCAAGGCTTGGCAGTCAATGCCGAGCCGCTGGTGCACCTGAGTGAAACGACTGGAGAGCAGCGCAAGCCCTGGCTCGGCTCCGTGACCCAGCCACTGGCGGGCCTCAAGGTACTGGATCTGACCCGCGTACTGGCAGGCCCCATCGCCAGCCGGTTCCTCGCAGGCCTGGGAGCCGACGTGCTGCGCATCGACCCACCGACCTGGAACGAGCCCGGCGTGGTGCCGGAGGTCACCCTCGGCAAACGCTGCGCGCGCCTGGATTTGCACCGAGCTGAAGATCGCGTGGCCTTCGAGGCTCTGCTCAAGGACACCGACATCCTCCTGCATGGCTACCGCGCCGACGCCCTGGAACGTTTGGGCTACGGTGCAGAACAACGCCAGCGAATCGCCCCGGGCCTGATCGATGTCAGCCTCAACGCGTACGGCTGGAGCGGCCCCTGGCAGAACCGGCGCGGCTTCGACAGCCTGGTGCAAATGAGCAGCGGCATCGCCGAAGCCGGCATGGGCTGGAAACACACAGACAAGCCAACCCCGCTGCCGGTGCAAGCCCTGGACCACGGCACCGGATACCTGATGGCCGCCAGCGCGATTGTGTTGCTGTCCCGACGATTGATGAGCGGCCAGGGCGGCTCGGCACGCTTGTCACTGGCGCGCACGGCGAAGCTGTTGATCGAGCGTGGCGCGGGGGATCCGACCTCATTGCGGGCCGAGGCCGAGGATGATCAGGGACTGGTGGTCGAACAGACGCCGTGGGGACCGGCCCATCGCCTGCAGGTGCCCTTGAAAATCACCGGAACACCCCTGCAATGGACCTTGCCGGCGGCGGAATTGGGCGCGCATCGGGCCCGGTGGTGACGACCGTCCGTGTGGCGAGGGGATTTATGTGGGAGCAAGGCTCGCTCCCATAGCCCCCCTCAACTCCCCCAAAACAGTGACCTTCGCCTCAAAGCGCCAAAAACCCACTGTACAACCCATAAGCCGCCATGCCCGCCCCGGCCATCACGCACGCAAAGACCCCCTTCTCAACGTGAGTGAACAAGGGCTGCCCCTGTTCGCGCTTGGCCTGGGCAAACAGAATCACCCCGGGGGCATACAACAGCGCCGACAACAGCAGGTATTTCACGCCACCGGCATACAACAACCACACCGCGTAGCACAGGGCAACGCCACCGATGCACAGGTCTTTCATGCGCCGAGCCGAGGCCTGTTCATAGGTTTCCCCACGGGCGCACAGCAGCACCGCATAGGCCGCCGACCACAGATACGGCACCAGAATCATCGACGAGGCGAGATAGATCAGGCTGGTATAGGTGCCTGCGGAAAACAGGGTGATCAACAAAAACAGCTGGATCATGCCATTGGTCAGCCACAGCGCATTGACCGGCGCATGGTTGGCGTTTTCCCTGGTCAGGAATGCCGGCATGGTCTTGTCCCGGGCGGTGGCGTAAAGAATTTCCGCGCACAACAACGCCCAGGACAGCAGCGCGCCGAGCAGTGACACCGCCAGTCCCACACTGATCAGCAACGCGCCCCACGGCCCGACGATATGCTCCAGGACGCCGGCCAAGGATGGGTTCTGCAACTGCGCCAGTTCAGGCTGGCTCATGACCCCCAGGGACAGCACATTCACCAGCACCAGCAACGCCAACACCCCGAGGAATCCGATCACTGTCGCACGCCCTACGTCCGCGCGTTTTTCTGCCCGCGCCGAATACACACTGGCGCCTTCGATACCGATGAACACGAACACCGTGACCAGCATCATGTGCCGCACCTGGTCCATCACACTGCCCAGGTCCGGGCTCAGTGTGCCCCAGATATCGCGGGTGAAAATCTCGGCCTCGAAGGCCACCCCGGCCATTACAACGAACATCAACAGAGGCACGATCTTGGCCACGGTGGTCACCAGGTTGATGAACGCCGCTTCTCTGATGCCCCGCAGCACCAGGAAATGCACCGCCCACAGCAGCAACGATGCACAGCCGATGGCCACCGGCGTATTGCCTTGGCCGAACACCGGGAAGAAATAGCCCAAGGTACTGAACAGCAGCACGAAGTAACCGACGTTGCCCATCCAGGCGCTGATCCAGTACCCCCAGGCGGACGAAAAACCCATGTAGTCACCGAACCCGGCCTTGGCATAGGCATACACGCCCGAGTCCAGTTCCGGCTTGCGATTGGCCAGGGTCTGGAACACAAAGGCCAGGGTCAGCATGCCGACGGCGGTAATGGCCCAGCCAATGAGCACCGCTCCGACATCCGCCCGAGCCGCCATGTTTTGCGGCAGGGAAAAGATCCCTCCACCGATCATCGACCCCACCACCAATGCGATCAGGGCGCCGAGGGGTAACTTTTCGATGGGCTGCGGCATGTTCTCTCACTATTTAAATAAGTAAATAAAGCGACATAACGTTTTTGAATAACGCCATCCACGAAAATTCCAAATACTTATGGACCGACCATTGTCCAATGGCATCAATTAAAAAGTCCATGTGGCAAGATTATTTTTGTCATGTCAGCAGCCTACAAAATAGTTGCGACTCATTGAAAATCAACTAGCGTGAATAATCCCGAGGGAAGGAAACTTTATATTCCCCTGCCGAACGCCCCATAGAGTGGGCCTTTCGCACAACTACAGACGCCTACGGACGCCGTTAACGCCTTCATTAACAATGGAATGTTGTCATGCACTGATCCAGATCAGCTATTCAACTTTCAAATCGACTTAGTCTGTTGATTCTCTTCTCCTGCGCTGGAGTCTCGCAAATGTCTGATACCCCCGCAAAACTTCGATTGGGTGCACTGGTCGCCCTGGTCGTCGGTTCGATGATCGGCGGCGGAATCTTTTCCTTGCCGCAAAATATGGCGGCCAGTGCCGATGTCGGCGCCGTGCTCATCGGCTGGGCCATTACCGCCGTCGGCATGCTGACCCTGGCTTTCGTATTCCAGACCCTGGCCAACCGTAAACCCGATCTGGACGGCGGTGTATATGCCTATGCCAAGGCCGGGTTCGGTGACTACATGGGCTTCTCGTCGGCCTGGGGTTACTGGATCAGCGCCTGGCTGGGCAACGTCGGTTACTTCGTGCTGTTGTTCAGCACCCTGGGCTACTTCTTCCCGGTGTTTGGCGAGGGTAATACCGTCGCGGCGGTGATCGGTGCATCAGTGCTGCTCTGGGCGGTGCATTGGCTGGTCCTGCGGGGCATCAGAGAAGCGGCGTTCATCAACTTGGTGACCACCATCGCCAAGGTGGTGCCGCTGTTGCTGTTCGTGCTGATCGCGGTGTTCGCCTTCAGGCTCGATATCTTCACCGCCGATATCTGGGGCTTGAAGAACCCGGACCTGGGCAGCGTGATGAATCAGGTGCGCAACATGATGCTGGTCACCGTGTGGGTGTTCATCGGCATTGAAGGGGCAAGCATATTTTCCGCCCGTGCCGAGAAACGCACAGACGTAGGCAAGGCGACCGTGATCGGTTTCATCACCGTGCTGCTGTTCCTGGTACTGGTGAACGTGCTGTCCCTGGGCATCATGACCCAGCCTGAACTTGCAAAGTTGCAGAACCCGTCCATGGCCGCCGTGCTGGAGCACGTCGTCGGCCATTGGGGCGCGGTACTGATCAGCGTCGGCCTGATCATCTCGCTGCTCGGTGCCCTGCTGTCCTGGGTGCTGCTGTGCGCCGAGATCATGTTCGCCGCGGCCAAGGACCACACCATGCCCGAGTTCCTGCGCCGGGAGAACGCCAACCACGTACCGGCCAACGCCCTGTGGCTGACCAATGCGATGGTCCAGCTGTTCCTGATCATCACTTTGTTCTCGGCCAGCACTTACCTGTCACTGATCTACCTCGCCACCTCGATGATCCTGGTGCCCTACCTGTGGTCGGCGGCTTACGCCGTGCTGTTGGCGGTGCGCGGCGAGACCTACGAAAACGCCCTGGCCGACCGCCGCAAGGATCTGACTGTGGCGGCTATCGCCCTGATCTACGCGGTGTGGCTGCTGTATGCCGGCGGGATCAAATACCTGCTGCTCTCCGCCCTGCTCTACGCCCCCGGCGCGATCCTGTTCGCCAAGGCCAAGCGCGAGCTGGGCAAACCGATTTTCACCTCTGTCGAGAAGCTGATTTTCGCCGCAGTGATCGCAGGCGCCCTGGTGGCCGCCTATGGGCTCTACGACGGCTTCCTGACCTTGTAGCTGGCTGATTGTCTTAACTGGAGGATTTGTAATGACCACGGAAAAAGTGAAATACGGCGTTCATTCCGAAGCCGGTAAATTACGTAAAGTCATGGTGTGTTCCCCAGGCCTGGCCCATCAGCGGCTGACCCCGAACAACTGCGACGAGCTGCTTTTCGACGACGTGATCTGGGTCAACCAGGCCAAGCGCGATCATTTCGATTTCGTCACCAAGATGCGCGAGCGTGACATCGACGTGCTGGAAATGCACAACCTGCTGACCGACATCGTCGCCATCCCCGAGGCCCTCGACTGGATCCTGCAGCGCAAGATCACCGCCAACTCGGTGGGCCTGGGCCTGGTGAATGAAGTCGGTTCCTGGCTGCGCAGCCTGGAGCCACGCCATATCGCCGAATTCCTGATCGGCGGCGTCTCGGCCGATGACCTGCCGGACAGCTTCGGCGGCAAAACCATCCAGATGTTCCGCGACTTTCTCGGGCACTCAAGTTTCATCCTGCCGCCGCTGCCCAACACCCAGTTCACCCGCGACACCACTTGCTGGATCTATGGCGGCGTGACGCTGAACCCGATGTACTGGCCGGCACGCCGCCAGGAAACCCTGCTGGCCAGCGCCATCTACAAATTCCACCCCGAGTTCACCCAGGCCGACTTCCAGATCTGGTACGGCGACCCGGACCAGGATCACGGCAACGCGACCCTCGAAGGCGGCGACGTGATGCCCATTGGCAACGGGGTCGTGCTGATTGGCATGGGCGAACGCTCGTCGCGCCAGGCCATCGGTCAACTGGCGCTGAACCTGTTCAAGCACAAGGCCGTGGAACGGGTGATCGTCGCCGGCTTGCCGAAATCCCGCGCCGCCATGCACCTGGACACCGTGTTCAGCTTCTGCGATCGCGACCTGGTGACGGTTTTCCCGGAAGTGGTGAGCCAGATCGTCGCCTTCTCCCTGCGCCCAGACGAGAGCAAGCCCGGCGGCATCGATGTACGTCGCGAAGAAGGCAGCTTCCTCGACACCGTCGCCGCGGCCCTCAAGCTGCCGGCGCTGCGGGTGGTGGAAACCGGCGGCAACAGCTTTGCCGCCGAACGCGAACAATGGGACGACGGCAATAACGTGGTGGCCCTGGAACCGGGCGTGGTGATCGGCTACGACCGCAACACCTACACCAACACCCTGCTGCGCAAGGCCGGGGTGGAAGTCATCACCATCAGCGCCAGCGAACTGGGCCGCGGCCGCGGCGGTGGTCACTGCATGACCTGCCCGATCATTCGCGACCCGATCGACTACTGACCTTTGAGCCTGGGCCGGTATTCACCCAATACCGGCCCAGGGGATAACCGAAACCCAAGGAGATCCAAATCATGGCTTTCAACATGCGCAACCGCAGCCTGCTGAGCTTGATGCACCACACCAACCGCGAACTGCACTATCTGCTGGACCTGTCCCGCGACCTCAAGCGTGCCAAGTACACCGGCACCGAGCAGCCACACCTCAAGGGCAAGAACATCGCGCTGATCTTCGAGAAAACCTCGACCCGCACCCGCTGCGCCTTCGAAGTCGCGGCCCATGACCAGGGCGCCCACGTCACCTACATCGACCCGGTGTCGTCGCAGATCGGCCACAAGGAAAGCATGAAAGACACCGCCCGGGTGCTGGGACGGATGTTCGACGCCATCGAGTATCGCGGCTTCGAGCAGGAGATCGTCGAGGAGCTGGCCAAATTCGCCGGCGTGCCGGTGTTCAACGGCCTGACCGCTGAATTCCACCCCACTCAAATGATCGCCGACACCCTGACCATGCGCGAGCACAGCGACAAGCCGCTGCACGACATCAGCTACGCCTACTTGGGCGATGCCCGCTATAACATGGGCAATTCGCTGCTGATGATCGGCGCCAAACTGGGCATGGACGTACGCATCGGTGCGCCAAAGGCCCTGTGGCCGCACCAGGATTTCATCGACCAGTGCCAGGCCTTCGCCGCCGAAAGCGGCGCACGCATCACCATCACCGAGGACCCGAAGGAAGCCGTCAAGGGTGTGGACTTCATCCACACTGACATCTGGGTCTCCATGGGCGAGCCGGTGGAAGCCTGGGACGAGCGCATCGAGCAACTGCTGCCCTACCAGGTCAACGCGCAAATGATGAAGGCCTCGGGCAACCCGCGGGTGAAATTCATGCACTGCCTGCCGGCGTTCCATAACAGCGAGACCAAGGTCGGCAAGGACATCGCCGCGCGCTATCCGAACCTGGCCAACGGCGTGGAAGTGACTGAGGAGGTGTTCGAATCCCCGGCCAACATCGCCTTCGAGCAAGCGGAAAACCGCATGCATACCATCAAGGCGATCCTGGTGTCGGCGCTGGCGGATATCTAGAACCTCAGGCAACTCGCGCGTTCTGGAGCAGAACTGTGGGAGCAAGGCTTGCCCGCGATACAGACACCTGGGTGTAGCTGATGGACCAGGCGATGCCATCGCGGGCAAGCCATGCTCCCACAGGCCAGCTCCCACAAGGGGGCCGAGTCGTCCATTATTTCTCTGTCAGAGGACAGCATTATGCGCATCGTCGTAGCCCTGGGCGGCAACGCCCTTCTGCGTCGGGGTGAACCCATGACCGCCGACAACCAACGCAGCAACATCCGCACGGCGACCGAACAGATCGCCAAAATCCACCCCGGCAACGAGCTGGTCATCGCCCACGGCAATGGCCCCCAGGTCGGCCTGTTGTCGCTGCAGGCCGCGGCCTACACCTCGGTCTCGCCGTATCCGCTGGACGTGCTCGGCGCCGAGACCGAGGGCATGATCGGTTACATCATCGAACAGGAACTGGGCAACCTGTTGGACTTCGAAGTGCCGTTCGCCACGTTGTTGACCCAGGTCGAAGTGGACGCCAACGACCCAGGCTTCCAGAACCCCACCAAGCCCATTGGCCCGGTCTACACAAAGGCTGAGGCGGAAAAACTCGCGGCTGAAAAAGGCTGGTCCATCGCCCCGGATGGTGACAAGTTCCGCCGCGTGGTCGCCAGCCCTCGCCCCAAGCGCATCTTCGAAATCCGCCCGATCAAGTGGCTGCTGGAAAAAGGCAGCATCGTGATCTGCGCTGGCGGGGGTGGTATCCCGACGATGTACGACGCCGACGGCAAGCTACGGGGCGTGGAAGCGGTGATCGACAAAGACTTGTGCTCGGCGCTGCTGGCTGAACAACTGGAAAGCGATCTGTTGGTGATTGCCACCGATGTCAACGCCGCGTTCGTCGATTTCGGCAAGCCGACCCAGAAAGCCATTGCCCAGGCCCACCCCGATGAAATGGACAAGCTGGGGTTCGCCGCCGGTTCCATGGGGCCGAAAGTCCAGGCCGCCTGCGAATTTGCCCGCAACACTGGCAAGGTCGCGGTGATCGGCTCACTCTCGGACATCGAAGCGATCGTCCAAGGCACCGCCGGCACCCGCATCAGCACGGCCCAACTTGGCATCGCTTATCGATAACAGGAAACTTGCGGGGCAGATTCACGGTCTGCCCTACACCCACGCCTTCGAAGGAGAGTCGTTTATGGCCATGTTCGAACCCGGTCACCTGCACATGGAACGCCATGCACTGAACAAGGATGATTTCAGCTATAACCTGTGCATCGACTATAAGGTCGACCAGAACAAAAAAGAGGGCACGGGCATGTCGTTCCGGGTGCATGGCACCGTTGAAGACAAGCCTGTGGACGAAGAATTTTTCCTGGCCAAGGACCAAGCCTTCGACTTCGCCCGCCATGCCACGCGCATCGCCCAGAAATACGGCCTGCCCAAGACCGCCAGCATCGGCTCGATGCACAAGTACTACGACGAGATGTTCGAAGACGTACGCAAGCAACTGGACGTCAAGCCGGGCGACCCGATGAAGCCTGAACACCTGGAGTAACCTGGTTCAAAGCCCCCCAATTCCCGGTGGGAGCGAGCCTGCTCGCGATAGCGGTGCAACAGTCAACATCAATGGGGGCTGACCCACCGCATTCGCGAGCAAGCCCGCTCCCACAAAGGGTTATCAGCGTCCTGAATATCGGTTACATCAAACCACTGACTGGCTGGCAACCCTCTACGGCTGACCTATGCTGAAAGTAGTACCCACGGGTATTCGTTCAGAGGTCATCGCCATGAACATTAAAACAAGAAGACGCCTCGCCATTTTTATCACCTGCACCGCCACGCTTGCGCTGTATGGCACGGCGGCCTATCGGGTCGAACAGACTAGGCAGTTGCCGCGTGAATACGCCAGTTGCAACTTCGAACGCTGCATTCCTCACACCGCGACCCTGAACGCCTTGCGCTGAGGCGTGTTCAGTCGTCCGGTTGATCGGTCTTGAGCCGGTCCCGGAATGCCTTGGGAGAGATGCCAACCCGCCGGCGAAACAACCGGGTGAAATTGGTCGGGTCGGAAAAGCCGAGCATTTCAGAGATCTCGTAGATGGTCATGCCGGTGTACGTCAGCAGCCGTTTGGCCTCCAGCAGTTGGCGCTCATGCATGATCTGCAGGGCCGGCTGCCCCGCCAGTTCCCGACAGGTGCCGTTGAGGTGCGACACGGAGATGCCCAGACGATGGGCCAGGTCTTCGACCTTGACATGCTGGCGATAGGTTTCTTCCACCAACTGAATGAACCCGTTGAGGTACTCCCGCGCGCGTTGTGGGCGCTGGGCCTGCGTACGCCGCTGCATCACCTGACGACTGACCCAGACCATGATCACGCTGACCAAGGCATGCATCAGCATTTCCCGGGCCGGCTGATGCCCACCGTATTCAGCCTGCAGGGCGCTGAACAGGCTATTGAGGTACTCGGCATCTTCCAGGGCCGGGTAGCTTTCGGCCTGGGCCAGCACGTTGACCGAATGACCCAGCTGCGATTGCAGGTGCGTCACCAGCGGTGCGGCCAGGGTCACCACGTAACCCTGCACATCCTCGGAAAAACGGAAGCCATGCACCGACAACGGCGGCAGGATCTGCACCGCCGGCTCGTCGAGCTGTGTGCGCTGGCCTTCGATTTCCAGCTCCGCCTGGCCCTTGAAGACAAACAACAACTGACAGAGATCGGCGTGCCGATGGGGTTTGATCTCCCATTGGTGCTCTCGGCTGCGCTTGGAAATGGTTTCACAGTGCAGCAGGTCCGGGGTCGGCCAATCCTGGCTCTCGCCGTAGAGCTTGAATACCGGGATTGAAGGCAGGTCTGTTTTTTTCATCACGAGGATCGGCCTGGGTTGCGGGCGATAATCGCACCGATTGGTAGAAAGTACAGGTATCGGCTCAGTTTTCCCCTTCAATTGACAGGTCCGCAAGCGAAAAATGCAAGCACCCCAATCAACACCGACCCTGGTCAGGTGCTTCGTGCGAGTCATAACAACAATGAAAACCCTCAAGACCCAAGTTGCCATTATCGGTGCCGGCCCTTCTGGGCTGCTGCTCGGCCAGTTGTTGCACAACGCTGGAATTGACACGGTGATCCTCGAACGCCAGACCCCGGACTATGTGCTGAGCCGCATCCGCGCCGGTGTGCTGGAGCAAGGCATGGCCCAACTGCTGCGCCAGGCCGGCGTCGGCCAGCGCATGGACGCCGAGGGACTGCCCCATGACGGCTTTGAGCTGGCGCTCAACGGCCGTCGGGTGCACATCGACCTGAAGGGGCTGACTGGCGGTAAAAACGTCATGATCTACGGCCAGACTGAAGTCACCCGCGACCTGATGGCCGCCCGAGAAGCCGCCGGCGCCCGCACGCTTTATCAGGTCGGCAATGCCCAGCCCCACGACATGCAAACCGAGAGCCCCTTCGTGACCTTCGAGCACCAAGGGCAAACCTGGCGCCTGGACTGCGATTACATTGCCGGTTGTGACGGTTTCCATGGTGTGGCGCGCCAGTCGATCCCCGCGGAAAAACTCAAGGTTTTCGAGCGGGTCTACCCGTTTGGCTGGCTCGGCATCCTGGCCGACACCCCACCGGTTCACGAGGAGTTGGTCTACGCCCGTCACGAACGTGGTTTTGCCCTGTGCAGCATGCGTTCCAAGACGCGCACCCGTTATTACCTGCAAGTGCCCGCCGAGGAGCAAGTGGCCGATTGGCCGGACGAGCGCTTCTGGTCTGAACTGAAAAACCGCCTGCCAGCCGACCTGGCCCAAGCCCTGGTGACAGGTCCCTCCATCGAGAAAAGCATCGCGCCGCTGCGCAGCTTCGTGGTCGAGCCAATGCAGTATGGACGGATGTTCCTGGTGGGGGACGCGGCCCACATCGTTCCGCCCACCGGCGCCAAGGGGCTGAACCTGGCCGCCAGCGACGTCAGCACGCTGTTCAACATTCTGCTCAAGGTCTATCGCGACGGCCGTACGGACTTGCTGGAAAAGTATTCCGCCATTTGCCTGCGGCGGGTGTGGAAAGCCGAGCGTTTCTCCTGGTGGATGACGTCCATGCTGCACCGCTTCGACGACGACGCCTTCAACCAGCGCATCAGCGAAGCGGAGCTGGAATATTTCGTCGACTCCGAGGCGGGTCGAAAAACCATCGCGGAAAACTACGTCGGACTTCCTTACGAGGCTATCGAATAGCCGGCTATCGACTTAAACTGCGGGCTCAGTCCTATTCGCCCCCCAGGCGTGATGCCCGCAGGTTCTGCCTTGACTCAACTCCATACCTCCCACGCCCCACAGCCTGCCGTCCGTAGTGTGCTGGTGGCCCTGATGCTGGCGATTTTTCTCGGCGCACTGGATCAAACCATCGTCGCCGTCTCGATGCCGGCCATTTCCGCCCAATTGGGTGATGTCGGCCTGCTGGCCTGGGTGATTTCCGGCTACATGGTCGCCATGACCGTGGCGGTGCCGATCTACGGCAAGCTCGGTGACCTCTACGGTCGGCGGCCGTTGATGCTGTTCGGCATGGGGCTGTTCACCCTGGCCTCACTGTTCTGTGGGCTGGCGCAAAACATGGAACAACTGGTGCTGGCGCGCATATTCCAGGGCATCGGCGCCGGCGGGATGATCTCGGTGAGCCAGGCGATCATCGGCGACATCGTGCCGCCCCGCGAACGTGGCCGTTATCAGGGCTATTTCAGCAGCATGTATGCGCTGGCCAGTGTGGCGGGGCCGGTATTGGGCGGCTACATGACCGAGTACCTGTCGTGGCGCTGGGTGTTCCTGATCAACCTGCCCTTGGGCCTGGGGGCCTGGCTGATTGCCCGGCGCACCCTCGTCGGGTTGCCGGTGCCGCACCGTAAGCCGATCATCGATTACCTGGGCACCGTGCTGTTGATCATCGGCCTGACCGCGCTGCTGCTAGGCATCACCGAGGTTGGCCAGGGCCACGCCTGGCACAGCCGCGACGTACTGGGGCTGCTGGGTTGCGCCGTGGTGGCGCTGGGATTATTCATCTGGCAGGAGCGCCGGTCCCGGGAACCGTTGTTACCGATGCACCTGTTCGTCAACCGCAACGCGGTGTTGTGCTGGTGCACGGTGTTTTTCACCAGTTTCCAGGCGATTTCCCTGACCGTGCTGGTGCCGTTGCGCTATCAGAGCGTGACCGGGGCTGGCGCCGACAGCGCAGCGTTGCACTTGTTGCCGCTGGCGATGGGGTTGCCCATAGGTGCTTATTTCGCCGGACGCCGTACCTCGATCACTGGCTACTACCAACCGATGATCCTCAGCGGCGCCCTGCTCTTCCCGTTTGCCATCCTCGGCATGGCCTTCACCCCGCCCGACGCGTTCTGGCTCAGCAGCCTGTTCATGCTGCTCAGCGGCATCGCCTCCGGCATGCAGTTCCCGACTTCGCTGGTGGGGTCGCAAAACTCGGTGCAACAGCAGGACATCGGGGTCGCCACCAGCACCACCAACCTGTTCCGCTCCCTCGGCGGCGCCGTGGGCGTGGCGCTGATGTCGGCGTTGCTGCTGGCCTTGCTGCAGGATTCAAACGTTGCCCAATTCGCCGGTTCGTCGCCGTTGGGTGAAGGGCATTCCGGCAATGTTTTGCTGGATGGCTTGAACGCTGCCCCCGGCGAAGCACAACACGCCTTGCGTCAGCAATTGCAGACGACGTTCCGGCATTTGTTGCTGATCAGCGCCGCGGTGTCGTTGTTGGGGCTGGCGGCGGCAGTGGCGATGCCCAATCGCGTGTTGCGTGGGCGGGATGACAAGGCTCAATAACCTGTAACACACGTTCTCTGTGGCGAGGGAGCTTGCTCCCGCTCGGTTGCGCAGCGACCGCAACATTTTTGGGGCCGCTTCGCAGCCCAGCGGGAGCAAGCTCCCTCGCCACAAAAGCATCATTGCCACAAAATCTCTTCAAGCCGGCGCCACCACTCCCTCCAGCGGCGCCACCGCGCTCATCCCATCCTTCATCCGCTTGGCATCGCGCACGAAACAGCGCGACGCCAGGAACAGGAACACCATGGTCAGGAACAGCGCCACCGGAATCAGGAACATCGCGTCATGCAAACCAATGGCCTTGAACGCCTCGGTCATCTGCGAGGCGCCGGTCGCGGCCATGGCCGCATGGGCAAAGTAGTCAGACAAGCCGCCTACCACCACCGGCCCCATGCCGCCACCCAACAGATACAACCCGGCAAAGAACAACGCCATCGCCGTGGCCCGCAGACGCGGTTCGACTACGTCCTGGATCGCCGTGTATACGCACGTATAAAAGGTATAGGCAAACAGCCAGCCGACACTGAACACCGCAACGAACACACCAATTTCAATCCGTCCGGCATACAACGCCCAAGCGGTGGTGGCCGTGGAGATCACCAGGCTGAACGCGGCGAATAGCAGGCGTCCGTTGGGCACCCGTTGATGAATCTTGTCGGCAATCCAGCCACCCAGAGTCAAGCCGAACAGCCCGGTCACGCCCACCATGATCCCGGTGGCAACCGCCGCGTCGTGCAGCGGCATCAGGAAATAGCGCTGTAACATGGGTACCAGGAACGAGTTGCAGGCATAGGTGGCGAAGTTGAAACACAGCCCCGCCAACACCAGCCACAGAAAAGTAGGAATCGCCAGCACCCGTCGGATCGGCTTGTCGATTTTTTCCTGGGAGATCTGCACCGCTTCCGCCGCGCCGCGCTTGGGCTCCTTGATGAAAAACATGAACACCGCCAGCACCAACCCCGGCACCGCCGCGATAAAGAACGGCGCGCGCCAGCTGTCGAAGGCCTTGACCATCGCCCCGATGGTGAAGAACGCCAGCAGCAGACCGATCGGCAGGCCGAGCATGAAGATGCCCATGGCCCGCGCCCGACGGTGGGCCGGAAACAGGTCGCCGATCAGCGAGTTGGCCGCTGGCGCGTAACTGGCTTCGCCGATCCCCACGCCCATGCGTACCACCAGAAACGCCCAGAAACTGCCCACCAAGCCATTGACCGCCGTCAGCCCGCTCCAGGTCGCCAGGCCCCAGCCCATCAACTTGCTGCGCGAACCGGTATCGGCCATGCGCCCCAGCGGCAGCCCGGCGATGGCGTAAACGATGGTGAAGGCGGTGCCGATGATGCCGATCTGGAAGTCGCTGAGGCTCCACTCCATACGGATCGGCTCGATGATGATCGCCGGGATGGTGCGGTCAAAGAAGTTGAACAGGTTGGCCAGGAACAGCAGGAACAGAATGCGCCAGGCATTCGCCGCTTGGGTCGAGTTCTGCATGGGTCCGTCTCTTTATTGTTATGGGGCACGGCGAGGCATCCGAACCCGGAGTCTGCAATCTAGACAGCGGCGCGCAGGCTGTCTCCAATCATTCGCATGACTGATACCCGGCCATGGCGGGCGGCGTGTTTAGTGACTATGGTCAATTCCCTGAAGCAATTGACATCATTTTGCCTTATTTCGACTAAAGATCGCCTTCTGATGGCCGATTCAACCTATCAGGAAAGATTTTCCCGAGCGCTGCTCAGGCTGCCCCCCCTGAACGCTTGGGCCGACCTTCGCGCCGTCAAGGACGCGAGCTCCCATCCGCGATGGTTTGATGACAGTGGTCATCGAACCGACCAGTTCAGGCATATGGCGCACAATGACCTCTAAAAAAACAGCCACTGCAGTATCCGATCTTACGTTGAGCCCGGCCGCCAACGGTCCTGAAACCCCGAAGCCGCCGAGGCGCTCACGTTCCCTGTCGACTCAGCAGTATCTGTATTTCACCGAAACCAACACCGACCGCATCCTCGACAACCTCGACGGCCTGCGTGACAGCGTGTTCCCGCGCCCGCCGCACCTGGTGGACGACGAAAGCGAACGCGATCAGCAGGAGTTCCCGTCCGTATGCCTGATCGGCCTGGGTCGCTGTGGCTCCAACATCGCCCTGGACGTAGCCGAGCTGGTGTACAACGCCCGCAAGTTCTACCTCAACGAGTTCAATGCCGAAGACAAGGGCTACAGCGACAAGGGTTACAGCCCGGCGCAGTGGATCCGCAACAATTTGCGCCTGGGCACCAGCAAGGTGAGCAAGCCGGTGTTTTTGGTCGAGCCGTTGGTGATGCTCGGCGACCTGGACAAGGACATCGCCGGACGCATCCGTTTTTCGCGCAAAGGCGAAAAAAGCGGCTTTTTGCGCGACTACAGCAAAATGAAAATCATGGACCTGTCGGAAGTCCATGCCGGCGGCGCCGGTAACGCGCCGATCCTGGGCCAGTACCTGGCCAAGATCATCCTGAACAAGGACACCCAGCGTTTCTCCAGCCCCGACTGGAAAATGATCCACTCGTACCTGATCGACAGCTGCGGCATCAAGGCCAACCAGTCGCGCCTGTACTTCTCGATCTTCAGTGCCGGTGGCGGTACCGGTTCGGGCATGGCCTCGGAGTTCGGCCTGGCTCAGCAGTACTCGTACATGAACAAGACGTTCGACACCAAGCCGATGGACGAACACGACAGCAAGAGCGGTCATTCCTTCGTCTTCGAGCCGATCTTCACCAGCGGCATTTGCGTACTGCCGAATATTTCCGATCACCGCAGCGAAATGTCCGAGGCGCTGCACATCAACGCCGGACGCCTGCTGTGCAAGTACCTGTCGGAAGAATGGGATTTCTCGTACAACTTCGCCAACGAAGACAGCAGCGAAGCCAGCGTGATGGGCCGCATCCGCCCCTGGAACGCGATGATGCTGATCTCCAACGACATCATGCGCTACGCCGAAGAGAGCGATGACGGCAACATCCAGAACATCGATGTCAATGCCATGGAGAAGCACGCCAACCAGTACATCTCCCAGCAGATCTTCAACATCCTGACCGCCCAGGCGGTGACCACCGACTACGACCAGAACTATTTCCGTCGTGCCGGCATCGACATTGGCGAAACCATTCGCCTGGACGCCAACGACCTGTTCATGAGCCTGGCCGGCCCGGTGGCGATTGCCTACGCCGAGTCCGTCGTTCCGGAAACCCCAGCGCCCAGCGGCGACAAGTTCAAGGTGTTCGAGAAGGAGCCGCCGCGCCTGAACATCGACGACCTGTTCTTCCGCTCCATCGACCTGCCGCACTTCAACAAAGTCACCCAGGCCATTGAAGGCATCAGCCTGTTGCCGATCGAATCCAAGCGCTACCGCGCCTCGCTGGAGCAGTACAAGAATTCCGGCTACGACGCCGCGGCCCTGCATGACCTGCACTTCTTCAAGAACTGCTCGTCGGTGGTGTCGATCGTCTCGTTGCCCAAGGACTACAAGCTGTCCTACATGGACCTGAACCGGCTCAAGACCCACCTCAACAGCCTGTTCCCCAACACCACCCTCAAGCGTTACGCGCTGGTGATCGGTGCCTCGGCCAACCTGTCGCTGACCACCCTGATCGCCAAGAGCCCCTGCCTGTCGGATGACTTCCTGACCCTGATCGTGGCGTTCATCAAGCGCTGTTTTGCCCGCACCCCGTATCGCTTCGATGACACCCTGGACAACTCGATCCTGGACTTCATCATCAACGAAGACTTCGACGAAGAGCGCATCGACGATCTGCTCAACGAGTTCGAAAATCCGGCGAAGATCCTCGACACCAACTGGTACGCGATCAAGCCGATGTACGAGAAGAAATACCGCGAGCTGATCAGCGATAAAGACAAGTTCGTCTCGATCAACGACATCCGCCTGTCCCGCGACTGCGTGAAAAAGGCGATCAAGTATTTGCGTGAGATCTACCGTCACCGCATCGGCAAGACCAAGGTTATTTCCCTGAATAACCATACGGGCAAGACTTATTGAGGTAGGCGCAGGACCGCGTCGCGCCAATCGCGAGCAGGCTCGCTCCCACATTAATCGCGTTCTTTCTGAAGAAACGCGGTTCACTGTGGGAGCGAGCCTGCTCGCGATTGGCAGCCTTGACCAAAACACAAAATCAACATTCAGAAACAATTAAGCAGCCCAACGGCTGCCCAATAAACTGTTCCCGTTACGTATACGTCACCCTCCGCTGTGGCGTTTCACCACGGCAGGATGCCATCACGCTACTCACCTACACACTTTTACTCCGCAGAAAATACGAACCAACTTGGTGCGAGCATCAAACCGATGCCCTTTCCTGGATCATAATCCACGGTGAAACCACCACCGCCCATAGCTGCGGATCGCGTTCGAAAAAGTCCAGCGCCCGCGTTTCAGACAGCTTGGCCAACTGGTCGGCAGCCAGCCAGGCGGCGACTTTGGTACCTTCGTCCTGGGCAACGGCCTCGGCCGCGGCGATCAGATCCAGGGCCGGGTCGACCCACAATAGGGCACCCTTGGCAAAGAACGGCTCCAGCTCCTTCCAGGTGATGGATGCGGTTTCACCAAGCAGTTTGGCATAGAGGGTGCTAGGTTCTTGATTCATGGGAGCTGTCCGGAAAAGAAATCGGCGCGAATGATAACGTCGGTGGTCTGGCAGAAAAACCCGGTAGCAATTGGAGTACCGATTGGAAAGCGCAGGAAAGCCAGGGATTGCCGATTTGTCCGGACGAACCCCGCCGCCATTCTGTCTTTTTCTTTCAATTAAGCGACACCCTCAGGTTTTGCCCCCAAGCGCCAGCTTCCCTTGCCAACAATCGGCGCTCTACACTGTACCGGTACAGTTGCCGGGGGCATTTTCCGCGAGGATATCCAAGATATCTGACCCGGTTCTGCTGCTTCGGCGCCAGGACTATAAAAACTACAACAGCATGAGTGGAGCACTATGACTAAGGCTACTAAGCAGATTTCCAAACTGTTTGCCGCTATGGTTCTGGCCGGGGTTGCCAGCCATTCGTTCGCCGCCGACACCATCAAGATCGGCATCGCCGGCCCAAAGACCGGCCCCGTAGCCCAATACGGCGACATGCAATTCAGTGGCTCCAAAATGGCCATCGAGCAGATCAACGCCAAGGGCGGCGTCAACGGCAAACAACTGGTCGCCGTTGAATACGATGACGCCTGTGATCCAAAACAAGCGGTCGCGGTGGCGAACAAAGTCGTCAACGACGGCGTCAAGTTCGTGGTCGGCCACCTGTGCTCCAGCTCCACCCAACCGGCTTCGGACATCTATGAAGACGAAGGCGTGATCATGATCACGCCAGCCGCTACCAGCCCGGACATCACCGCTCGCGGCTACAAGATGATCTTCCGCACCATCGGCCTGGACAGCGCCCAGGGCCCTGCCGCCGGTAACTACATTGCCGACCACGTCAAGCCGAAAGTCGTTGCGGTCCTGCACGACAAGCAGCAATACGGCGAAGGTATCGCCAGTGCCGTGAAAACGACCCTTGAGAAGAAAGGCGTGAAAGTCGCCGTGTTCGAAGGCGTGAACGCCGGCGACAAAGACTTCTCCTCGATGATCGCCAAGCTCAAGCAAGCCAACGTCGACTTCGTCTACTACGGCGGCTACCACCCGGAGCTGGGCCTGATCCTGCGTCAATCCCAGGAAAAAGGCCTGAACGCCAAGTTCATGGGTCCGGAAGGCGTGGGTAACGACTCGATCTCGCAGATCGCCAAGGAAGCTTCCGAAGGTTTGCTGGTGACCCTGCCGAAATCCTTCGACCAGGATCCGGCCAACATCGCCCTGGCTGACGCGTTCAAAGCCAAGAAGGAAGACCCGAGCGGTCCGTTCGTGTTCCCGTCCTACTCGGCCGTTCAAGTGATTGCCCAGGCCATCACCGAAACCAAGAGCGAAGACCCGGAAAAAGTGGCTGAAGCCATCCACGCCGGTACTTTCAAGACTCCGACCGGTGACCTGAGCTTCGACGACAAGGGCGACCTGAAGGACTTCAAGTTTGTGGTTTACCAGTGGCATTTCGGCAAACCTAAAACCGAAGCTTCGCCTCAGTAAGGCCTGGCCTGACTGACTGCCAATAAAGCCCACGGCGTGCCGTGGGCTTTGTTTTAAATGTATTGGGCCGCGCTGGCGTGATCCGCCAGTCTCCCCACCTGAAAATCTCAAAACCGTCATCAGCGGTTCGCTGGCAAACCTCGTGCTCGAAGTGGATGCAGATCCACGGGGCCGGGCGGGAAAATGACTCCACCAGTGAAATGCGTATCAGGTTTTTAGGAGCGCTGTAATGCCTGACATCTATCACTTCTTCCAACAGCTGGTTAACGGCCTGACCGTTGGCAGCACGTATGCCCTGATCGCCATCGGCTATACGATGGTTTACGGCATCATTGGAATGATCAACTTCGCCCACGGCGAGGTGTACATGATCGGCTCCTACGTGGCGTTCATCGCCATCGCCGGGCTGGCCATGATGGGACTCGACAGTGTCCCGCTGTTAATGACCGCGGCGTTCATCGCGAGCATCGTGGTGACCAGTTCCTATGGCTACAGCATCGAACGGATCGCCTACCGCCCCTTGCGCGGCAGCAACCGTCTGATCCCGCTGATTTCGGCCATCGGCATGTCGATCTTCCTGCAGAACACCGTTCTGCTGTCGCAAGACTCCAAGGACAAATCCATTCCCAACCTGATTCCGGGTAACTTTACCTTCGGGCCAGGGGGGGCACAGGAAGTGCTGATTTCCTACATGCAAATCGTGGTGTTCGTGGTGACCCTGGTCGCCATGCTCGGCCTGACGCTGTTCATCTCCCGTTCCCGCCTGGGCCGCGCCTGCCGTGCCTGCGCCGAGGACATCAAGATGGCCAACCTGCTGGGCATCAACACCAACAACATCATTGCCCTGACCTTCGTCATCGGCGCGGCCCTGGCGGCCATCGCCGCCGTGCTGCTGAGCATGCAATACGGTGTGATCAACCCCAACGCCGGTTTCCTCGTGGGCCTGAAGGCCTTCACCGCCGCGGTACTGGGCGGCATCGGCAGCATCCCCGGAGCCATGCTCGGCGGGTTGGTGCTGGGCGTGGCGGAAGCCTTTGGTGCCGACATCTTCGGCGATCAATACAAGGACGTCGTGGCGTTCGGCTTGTTGGTTCTGGTGCTGCTGTTCCGGCCGACCGGCATCCTGGGCCGTCCGGAGGTTGAGAAGGTATGACTAAACATCTTAAATCGGCGCTCTTCAGCGCGCTGTTGGTCTGGGCGGTCGCGTACCCGGTACTCGGCCTGAAACTGACCATCGTGGGCATCGATCTTGAAGTGCACGGCACCAGCCCCGCCATCCTGGCGACCATCGCCGCGTGTTCGGTGCTGATGTTCCTGCGGGTGCTGTTCAGCACGCAGATCAGCGCCGCCTGGAAGGCCTCGCCCGGCCTGCCGATAGTCCCGGCCAAGGCCAGCAACTTCCTGACCCTGCCGACTACCCAGCGCTGGATCATCCTGGCCCTGATCGTCATCGCGTTGGTCTGGCCGTTTTTCGGCTCTCGCGGTGCGGTGGACATCGCCACCCTGATCCTGATCTACGTGATGCTGGGCCTGGGCCTGAACATCGTGGTAGGGCTGGCCGGTCTGCTGGACCTGGGTTACGTCGGCTTCTATGCCGTCGGCGCCTACAGCTACGCGCTGCTGTCCCATTACTTCGGCTTGAGCTTCTGGATCTGCCTGCCAATTGCCGGGATGATGGCCGCCACCTTCGGTTTCCTGCTGGGTTTCCCGGTGCTGCGCTTGCGCGGTGACTACCTGGCAATCGTGACCCTGGGTTTCGGCGAGATCATCCGTCTGTTCCTGCGCAACCTGACCGACATCACCGGTGGCCCGAACGGCATCAGCAATATCGAGAAACCGACGTTCTTCGGCCTGACCTTCGAACGCAAAGCCGCCGAAGGCCTGCAGACCTTCCACGAATACTTCGGACTGCCCTACAACTCGATCAACAAGGTGATTTTCCTCTACCTGGTTGCGCTGTTGCTGGCCCTGGCTGCGCTGTTCGTCATCAACCGCCTGCTGCGCATGCCTATCGGCCGTGCGTGGGAAGCGCTGCGTGAAGACGAGATCGCCTGCCGTGCCCTGGGTCTGAACCCGACCGTGATCAAGCTTTCGGCTTTCACCCTCGGTGCCGCCTTCGCCGGTTTCGCCGGTAGCTTCTTTGCTGCCCGTCAGGGCCTGGTGACGCCGGAATCCTTCACCTTCATCGAGTCGGCGATCATCCTCGCCATCGTGGTGCTGGGTGGGATGGGCTCGCAGCTGGGTGTGATCCTGGCGGCAATCGTGATGATCCTGTTGCCTGAAATGATGCGTGAATTCAGCGAATACCGCATGTTGATGTTCGGCGCCTTGATGGTGCTGATGATGATCTGGCGTCCTCAAGGTCTGCTGCCTATGCAACGCCCGCACATGGAGCTGCGCAAATGAGCCGCGAGATCCTGAAAGTCGAAAACTTGAGCATGCGCTTCGGCGGCTTGCTGGCGGTCAATGGCGTGGCCCTGACCGTGAAAGAGAAACAGGTCGTTGCATTGATCGGGCCGAACGGCGCGGGCAAGACCACCGTGTTCAACTGCCTGACCGGCTTCTATCAGCCTACCGGCGGCACCATCCTGCTGGACGGCGAGCCGATCCAGGGCCTGCCTGGTCACCACATCGCCCGCAAGGGTGTGGTGCGCACCTTCCAGAACGTGCGGCTGTTCAAGGACATGACGGCGGTCGAGAACCTGTTGATCGCCCAGCATCGTCACCTGAACACCAACTTCTTTGCCGGTCTGTTCAAGACCCCGGCGTTTCGCAAGAGCGAACGCGAGGCCATGGAGTTCGCCGAGTACTGGCTGGAGAAGGTCAATCTCAAGGAGTTCGCCAACCGTACCGCCGGCACCCTGGCCTACGGCCAGCAACGGCGCCTGGAAATCGCCCGCTGCATGATGACCCGCCCGCGGATCCTCATGCTCGACGAACCGGCCGCCGGCCTGAACCCGAAGGAAACCGAAGACCTCAAAGCGCTGATCGGCGTGCTGCGCGAGGAGCACGATGTCACCGTGTTGCTGATCGAGCACGACATGAAGCTGGTCATGAGCATTTCCGACCATATCGTCGTGATCAACCAGGGCACGCCGCTGGCCGACGGTTCGCCGGAACAGATCCGCGACAATCCTGAAGTGATCAAAGCCTACCTGGGGGAAGCGTAAATGCTGCAGTTCGAAAACGTTTCCACCTTCTATGGCAAGATCCAGGCCCTGCACAGCGTCAACGTCGAAGTCCGCCAGGGCGAAATCGTGACGCTGATCGGTGCCAACGGTGCCGGCAAATCCACCCTGCTGATGACGCTCTGCGGTTCGCCCCAGGCCCACAGTGGCAGCATCCGCTACATGGGTGAGGAACTGGTGGGCCAGGACTCTTCGCAAATCATGCGCAAGAGCATCGCCGTGGTGCCGGAAGGCCGTCGGGTATTTGCCCGACTGACCGTGGAAGAAAACCTCGCCATGGGCGGTTTTTTCACCGAAAAGGGTGATTTTCAGGAGCAAATGGACAAGGTGCTGCACCTTTTCCCCCGCCTGAAAGAACGCTTTAGCCAGCGCGGCGGCACCATGTCCGGCGGCGAACAGCAAATGCTCGCCATCGGCCGTGCGCTGATGAGCAAGCCCAAGTTGTTGCTGCTCGACGAACCGTCCCTGGGCCTGGCGCCGATCATCATCCAGCAGATCTTCGACATCATCGAACAACTGCGCAAGGATGGCGTGACGGTATTCCTGGTGGAGCAGAACGCCAACCAGGCGCTGAAAATCGCTGACCGGGCGTACGTGCTGGAGAACGGCCGCGTGGTGATGCAAGGCACGGGTGAGGCGCTGTTGACCGACCCGAAAGTACGCGAGGCGTATCTGGGCGGTTGAGTCTGTTGCTGCATGAGAAAACGGCCTTCGGGCCGTTTTTTTTTGCCCAGTTCTCAAGTGAATGCTGTTGTGGCGAGGGGATTTATCCCCGCTGGGCTGCGAAGCAGCCCCTAAGGCAGGCAACTCAATCTTCCTGACTCACTGTGGAGCTGGTTTTAGGACTGCTTCGCAGCCCAACGGGGCGGTGCGACGTTTCGCTAAATCCCCTCGCCACAATGGATTTCGAAACAAACAAAAAAAAATCGAGAACCTGCTGTAACGCATTCCCCCACCCCCTCTCTAGTTCAGCAGACCGGCGCTAACGCCGGTTCATTTCCTGAAACTGGAGAATCATCATGACTGCTTCGACCCGCACCCTGTCCGCCGCCGCCCTGGCCCTGGCACTTGGCTCTGCCTTGAGCATGACAGGCGTCTCGACTGTCCATGCCGCCGACGACACCATGGAAAAATGCTTCGGTGTCGCTCTCAAAGGCAAGAACGACTGCGCCGCCGGCGCTGGCACCACCTGTGCCGGCACCGCGAAAATGGACTATCAGGCCAACGCCTGGAAATCGGTCCCCAAGGGCACCTGCACCACCCTCAAAAGCGAAACCTCGCCCACCGGCTTCGGCCAGCTTGAAGCCTATAAAGCCAAGTCCTGATCGCACCGCCTGAGGCCTGCCGCCATGTCGAACACCGCTTCCCTCGCCTTCGATACCCGGCTACCGCCGCGGGCGGGGCTGGGGCTCAAGACCGAGCATTTTCGTGAAGTGCTCCAGACCCGACCGGATCTGGGTTTCTTCGAAGTGCACGCGGAAAACTACATGGTGGCCGGCGGGCCGTTTCATTACTTCCTGGGGCGGATACGCGAACAGTATCCGCTGTCATTGCACGGCGTCGGTTTGTCGATCGGTGGAGAGGGGCCGCTGGATGTTGCGCATTTGCAGCGCCTGGCCACACTGATCGAACGCTATCAGCCCCAGTCTTTTTCCGAACACCTGGCCTGGTCCAGCCATGGCCCGGTGTTTCTCAACGATCTGCTGCCCCTGGCCTACGATGAAACGACGCTCAGGCGCGTCTGCGAACACGTCGATCAGGTCCAGTCCAGCCTCAAATGCACACTGCTGCTGGAAAACCCGGCCACTTATCTGGCGTTCGAGGACTCGACCCTCGACGAGCCTGACTTCATCAGTGAAGTCATCCGTCGCACCGGCTGCGGACTACTGCTGGATGTGAACAACGTCTACGTTTCATGCATCAACCATTGCCGTGATCCCCAGGCTTACCTCGACGCCCTGCCCCTGCAGGCCACCGGCGAAATTCATCTGGCCGGGTTTGCCGAAGACTCCGACAGCCTGGGCGAGCGTTTGCTGATCGATGACCACGGTGCGCCAATCGATAACGAGGTCTGGCGCTTGTATCGCACGGCGCTGGCGCGGACCGGGCCAGTCGCCACGCTGATCGAGCGCGACAACCGCATCCCGGCGTTGGCAGTGCTGTTGGCCGAAGCCGGTCAGGCCGACCAACTATTAAACGCCGCCAGGGTCCAGCCATGAGCCGCTACAGCGAATTCGCCGCCGCCCTGCTCGACCCGCGCAAAGCTTGTCCGCAGGGTTTGACCTGCGCCACCGGCGCCGATCCAGAGAGCCGGTTCGCGGTGTATCGCAACAACGTGCTCAGCTCATTGATCAACGCCCTGGCCGACAACTATCCGGTGGTGGCACAACTGGTGGGCGAGGAGTTCTTCGGCGCGATGGCCGGAATGTACGCCCAGTGCGCCGCACCGCGAAGCCCAGTCATGAGTGACTATGGTGCTGACTTTGCCGGGTTCATCGAACATTTCGAACCCGCCGCCAGCGTGCCGTATCTGGCGGATGTCGCCCGACTGGAGCGCCTGCAGGTGCAAGCCTGGCACGCCGCCGACGCCCGGCCCATGGACGCAGAACAGGTCATGCAAGTGCTGTCATCGCCGGCATCCCATGATCATCTGAGGGTCGGTCTTCACCCGTCACTGCACCTGTTGCAATCGCCCTTCGCCGTGGTGGCGATCTGGGCCGCCCATCAGCAAGAGCCCGTCATGCCGGTCGACCCCTTCACGCCGCAATGCGCCCTGGTCCTGCGCAACAACCTGGACGTGGAGGTGTTTGCGATCAGTCCCGGCGCCCATGATTTCCTCAAGGACCTGCTGCAAGGTTGTTTCCTGGGCGCGGCCATTGATGCTGCAACCAGGCGCGACAGCGATCTGGAACTGGAGCACACCCTGGCGCAGCTCATCAGCCATCAAGCCGTCACCCATCTGTTAGCCGAGCAGGTATTGCCATGAACGCCCCGATCACTCGCTCCATTGAATGGCTGGATAAAATCCCTCACAGCCTGATCGCCTTCGTTGGGCGCTTTTGCATCGCGGCGGTGTTCTGGAAATCCGGCCAGACCAAAATCGAAGGCCTGGCCATCGACCTGATCGACGGCACCTTCCAGCTCGGCCTGCCGCGATTGGCCGATTCAACCATTCCCCTGTTCAAAAGCGAATACGCCTTGCCGCTGTTGTCGCCAGAACTGGCAGCGCATCTGGCGGCAGCGGCCGAGCATGTGTTCCCGATCCTGATCCTGTTTGGCCTGGCGACACGCTTCTCGGCCCTGGCCCTGCTGGGCATGACCTTGACCATTCAACTGTTCGTCTACCCCGACGCCTATCCGACCCATGGCACCTGGGCGGCGGTACTGCTTTATCTGATGGCGCGCGGGCCGGGCAAGCTGTCGCTCGACCACCTGATCGCCAGGCACTACGCTCGCTGATCAAGATCGGGACTCCTGTGGGAGCGAGCCTGCTCGCGATAGCAGTGTCAGCTTCAGCACAATTGTTGCCTGACCCACCGCTATCGCGAGCAGGCTCGCTCCCACAAGGTTCGTGTGATGCCTTGCTATCGCTGAAGCCGATCCAGCGCCTCGCCACTGCGCTTGAACCAGTCGATCAGATAATCGGCCAGCACCTGGGTGCGCTTGGGCAAACCGCCCTGGTACGGGTGCACGAGGTACATCGGCATGCGACGGGTCTGAAAATCCCTGAGTAACCAGCGCAAACGTCCGTCAGCCAATTCCTCATGCAACAGATAGGACGGCAACCGGGCGATCCCGGCGTTGGCCAGGGCGGCTTTTTTCAGCAGGCTGTAGTGATTGCTGGCGAACGGTCCCGATACCCGCACCCGCAACAATTCGTGTTGCTGGTGATAGAGCCATTCTTCGCGGCCGCTGTAATGACTGTTGAGCAGGCAACGATGTTCGACCAGGCCCTGGGGCGTCAGGGGTTCGCCGTAGTGTTCGAGGTAGGCCGGGCTGGCGCAGGTCAGTTCATGCCAGGCCAGCAACGGACGCGCCACCAGGCGCTCATCGAGGGCAGCGTCGGAGCGGATCGCCAGGTCGAAACCATCACGGGACAGATCCCGGTAGCCATTGTTGAGTTCCAGTTCAATCTGCACGTCGGGGTAGCGCTGGGCGAACTCCGTCAGCAAACCCTCAAAGAAGGTTTCGCCCAACGACACCGGAACCGTCATACGCACCGGCCCGGAAATGTCATCCTTCAGGCGAGCCAGGGCCTGACGCGCCCTTTGCACCTGCACCAATAACGCCTGGGCCTGGGGCAATAACGCCGCCCCCGCTGCCGTGAGACTCAAGCGCCGCGTGGTGCGCTGTAGCAACACCACCGAAAACCGACTCTCCAGCAGGCTGATGCGCTTGGACAACTGGCCCTTGCTGCAGCCCAATTGCTGGGCCGCCAGGGTGAAACTACCGGCCTCGATCAACACGGCGAACGCCGCCAGGTCGTCCATTTCGCTCATCGGATTGTTTCCAATTGAAAACCAAAGGTTGCCTATTACCACGATTATCAAGAGAAAGAACCTCTCTAGACTGCAATCTCATCCAGCCCATTGAGGAACAGCTAATGAAAATCCTGTTGATCGGCGCCAGCGGCACCATCGGTTCGGCCATTGATAAAGAACTGTCGCCGCGTCACGAGATTGTCCGCATCGGCCGTCACAGCGGCGACCTGCACGTGGATATCAGTGACAGCTCTTCGATCCGTGCCCTGTTCGAGAAAACCGGTCGCTTCGATGCACTGGTCTGCGCCGCGGGCAACGTCACCTTTGCGCCCTTGGACGAGATGACGCAGGACAGCTTCGCCCTGGGTTTGAAAGACAAACTGATGGGCCAGGTCAACCTGCTGCTGATCGGCCGCGAATTCGCCAATGACGGTGCGTCCTTCACCTTCACCACTGGCGTGCTCAGCCACGATCCGATCAGAAGCGGTGCGTCGGCGGCGCTGGTCAACGGTGCCCTGGACAGTTTCGTGCGTGCCGCGGCAATCGAATTGCCCCGGGGCTTGCGGGTCAACTCGGTCAGTCCGAACGTGCTGCTCGAAGCCATGGACAACTATGCCCCGTACTTCCGTGGCTATAAGCCGGTACCAGCCGCCGATGTCGCATTGGCCTACGCCAAGAGTGTCGAAGGCCTGCAGACTGGCCAGACCTTTCACGTCGGTTGACCTCTTGTGATGCAGGATCAGTCTGCGTAACGTGGCGGCACTTGTCTGGAGACTCAATGATGCGTGCCGCCCGTTCCCTGCTGTTTGTCGCCCTCCTGCCGCTTTTCGCCGGCTGCCAGTTGCTCGACGCTCCACCCCAGAGCGTTTCCCATGCCGGCCAGATGCGCATGCAGGGCGAACTTACGGCGGCCGATGGCAAGCTGGTGTTCCAGCCCTGCCAGGAGCAGCGTCGCTACATCGTCAACGACAGCGGCGGCACCAGCGTACTGCAACAGGCCGCCAGCCTGGCCGATGATCAGGGCAAACTGTTTGCCGATGTGCGCGGCCATATCGTCACCAGCGCAGCGGCCGGTACCGACAGCCAGTTGAATCTTGAGCAGCTGTATCGCCTGGAGCGTTCGGGCAGCGCTTGCGACGACGCCGACTTCAAGCGGCTGCTCCTGCGCGCCACCGGCCATGGCCCCGAGTGGAATCTGAACGCCAGCGGCAAAGGCCTGGTGCTCGAACGTGAGGGCCAGCCGCCTCTGGCAGTGCCTTTCGTTGAAGAACAACTGGGCGATGGCCGCTTCAATCTCGGCACCGAAGCCAACGGCCAGAAGGTCGAGCTTTGGGTCACTCCCCAGCGCTGCGTCGACAGCGTGACCGGCAGCGTGCAGCACATGAGTGCCGAGCTGCGGGTCAACGGTCAGGTCCAGCGCGGATGCGCTTACTTCGGCGGTGCGCGTAACGACTGATTCGAAGTTTTTTGGCTTATAATCGCCGGCTCACGCCCTGGCGCAGTTGTGCGTCCCGCGAACCGGATCCTGTCATGTTACGAATCACCGAACTCAAGCTGCCGATCGACCATCCCGAAGAAGACCTGCGCCCAGCCATCGTGCAGCGCCTGGGCATCGCCAGCGATGACCTGCTCGACTTCACCCTGTTCAAACGCAGCTACGACGCGCGTAAGAAGTCCTCCGAACTGTGCTTCATCTACACCATCGACCTGACGGTGCGCGATGAAGCCGGCTTGCTGCGCAAGTTCGCCGATGACCGTAACGTCAACCAGGCGCCGGATGTCAGTTATAAAGTGGTGGGCCAGGCACCGGCTGACCTGAGCGAACGGCCGATCGTGGTCGGCTTCGGCCCGTGCGGGATCTTCGCCGCCATGTTGCTGGCACAGATGGGCTTCAAACCGATCATCCTCGAGCGCGGCCCCGAAGTGCGGCAGCGCACCAAGGACACCTGGGGCCTGTGGCGCAAAAGCGTGCTCAACCCCGAATCCAACGTGCAGTTCGGCGAAGGCGGTGCGGGGACGTTCTCCGACGGCAAGCTCTACAGCCAGATCAAGGATCCCAAGTTCCTGGGTCGCAAAGTCCTGCACGAATTCGTCAAGGCCGGCGCGCCGGAAGAAATCCTCTACGTCAGCAAGCCGCACATCGGTACGTTCCGTCTGACAGGCGTCGTGGAAAACATGCGTGAGCAGATTCGCGCCCTGGGCGGCGAAGTTCGCTTCCAGCAGCGGGTCACGGATGTGTTGATCGAGGACGGCCAGTTGGTCGGTGTTGAACTGGCCAGTGGCGAACGTATTCATTCAAAACATGTGATTCTGGCCCTGGGCCACAGCGCCCGGGACACGTTCCGCATGCTCCACGGCCGCGGCGTGTACATGGAAGCCAAGCCGTTCTCGGTGGGTTTCCGCATCGAACACCCGCAATCGCTGATCGACAGCGCGCGCCTGGGCAAATATGCCGGCCACCCGAAGCTTGGCGCCGCCGATTACAAACTGGTGCACCACGCCAAGAACGGTCGCTCGGTGTACAGCTTCTGCATGTGCCCGGGCGGCACCGTAGTGGCGGCCACCTCCGAGCCGAACCGCGTCGTGACCAACGGCATGAGCCAGTATTCACGTAACGAGCGCAACGCCAACTCCGGCATCGTGGTGGGCATTACGCCTGAAGTGGATTACCCGGGCGGCCCCTTGGCGGGCATCGAATTGCAGGAGCGTCTGGAATCCCACGCTTTCGTGCTCGGTGGCAGCAACTACGAAGCCCCGGCACAACTGGTGGGCGATTTCATTGCCGGCAAACCGTCTACGGCGCTGGGCAGCGTCGAGCCGTCCTACAAACCGGGAGTGTCTTTGGGCGACCTGGCCTTGGCCCTGCCCGACTTCGCCATCGAAGCCATCCGTGAAGCCCTGCCGGCGTTCGAAAAGCAGATTCGCGGCTACTCGCTGCATGACGCCGTGCTGACCGGCATTGAAACCCGCACCTCGTCGCCGCTGCGCATCACCCGCGACGAAACGTTGCAAAGCCTGAACGTCAAGGGCTTGTTCCCGGCTGGTGAAGGCGCCGGCTACGCGGGCGGGATTCTCTCGGCGGGCGTGGACGGAATCCGGATTGCCGAGGCGGTGGCGCGGGATATCCTGGGCCTCAAGGCCTGACCCCTACCCACTGCGGGAGAAGCTTTGTGGGAGCTGGGCTTGCCCGCGATGCAGGCAGCTCGGTCTATCAGGTGAACCGAGGTGATGCTATCGCGGGCAAGCCCAGCTCCCACACAAGCTCGCTGCCACAAGGAAATTCAGTGTTTTCCAGTGTTCAGATATTGGCTCGGAGCACACTTTCCGGCAGCGCCTCACCCCGCTCCACACTCGCCGCCACGGCGTCCATCAATCCACTCAGCTCATAGCCCTGGGCCTTGAGCCACGCCGGATCGTAATAGGTCGTGGCATAGCGCTCACCGCCGTCACACAAGATTGCCACGATCGAGCCCGTCTCACCTGCTTGCACCATCTGCCTGGCGGCGATCAGCGCGCCGATCAGGTTGGTGCCGCTGGATCCGCCGACCCGTCGGCCCAATCGCTGGGCCAGGTAGTGCATGGCCGCCAGCGACAGGGCATCCGGCACTTTGACCATCGCATCGATCACCTTGGGCAAAAACGACGCTTCGACCCTTGGCCGGCCGATACCTTCGATCCGCGAACCACAATCCAGGCGCAGGCTCGCATCGCCGCTGCGGTAATAGTCGAAAAACACCGAACGCTCGGCGTCGGCACACAGCACACGGGTACAGTGCTGGCGGTAGCGTACGTAACGACCCAGGGTCGCGGTGGTGCCGCCGGTGCCGGGGCTGGAAATCAGCCAGCTCGGCTCCGGATGCCGCTCGAAACGCATCTGCTGGAAGATCGATTCGGCAATGTTGTTATTGGCGCGCCAGTCCGTGGCGCGCTCGGCGTAGGTGAACTGGTCGATGAAGTGGCCGTCATGCTCACGGGCCAAACGCTCGGACTCGGCGTAGATCTGCGTAGGATCGTCCACCAGGTGACTCTGGCCACCATAGAAGGCGATCTGTGCGATTTTTTCCCGGGAGGTGGTCGCCGGCATCACCGCAATAAAGGGCAAGCCCAAAAGCCTCGCGAAGTAAGCCTCGGAAATAGCCGTCGATCCGCTTGAAGCCTCGATCACCGGGGCGCCAGGCTTGAGCCAGCCATTACACAGCGCGTAGAGAAACAGCGAGCGGGCGAGTCGATGCTTGAGGCTGCCGGTGGGGTGGCTGGACTCATCCTTGAAGTACAACTCGATACCCGGCAGCCCTGGCAGCGCCAGTGGAATCAGATGGGTGTCGGCGCTGCGCTGGAAGTCAGCCTCGATGATACGGATCGCTTCACGCGCCCACTGGCGGTGGTCATTCATGATGTCTTCTCACTGGATCAATGCGACGCGAGGAACCTGACGTACAGGCAGGCACGACTTGTCTCGGAAAAACCAGTCGCAAGCTTAGGAAAAAACCGACATCGCGCACAGGTACAGCTAAGGTCCAATATGGCCTGTCACTGCCTGACCACGCGTTGCATGCGTTGTAACGACATATAACAAAAAAGAATATAACTTTTGTTTTAACAACTAACAGTACCGGTTAGGGTGGACCATCTTTTTGATTTGATCCATGGAGAGCAACCGTGCCTCTACGTAATACTTTGACCCGTTTCCTTCAGTTGGAAGCTGCCAGCGGCCTGCTATTGATCGCCGCCGCCGTGCTGGCCCTGATACTCAATAACTCACCGCTGTCGTGGCTCTATACGGACTTTCTGGACACCCCTGTGGTGGCCCAGATCGGGGCGCTGAAAATCGCCAAACCGGCGTTGTTGTGGATCAACGACGGCCTGATGGCCATGTTCTTTCTGCTCATCGGCCTCGAAGTCAAACGTGAGGTTCTCGACGGGCAGCTGTCGAAACCCTCGCAGATCGTCTTGCCGGGTGCGGCAGCGATCGGTGGCATGGTCGTCCCCGCCCTGATCTACTGGTTCCTCAACCGCGACAATCCGGCCGCCCTCGCAGGCTGGGCGATTCCAACGGCCACCGACATCGCCTTCGCCCTTGGCGTGCTGGCCCTACTGGGCAAACGGGTACCCGTGTCGCTCAAGCTGTTTTTGATGACCCTGGCGATCATCGACGACCTGGGCGCCATTATCATCATTGCCATCTTCTACTCGGGCGCCCTGTCGACCTTGTCACTGGTATTGGCAGCCGCCTGCATCGCCGCGCTGGTGGCGATGAACCGCGCGGGAGTGGTCAAGCTCGGCCCCTACATGGTTGTCGGCCTGATTCTCTGGGTCTGCGTACTCAAGAGCGGCGTCCATGCCACCCTGGCCGGGGTGACCCTGGCATTCTGCATTCCGCTGCGCACAAAAAATGCCGAGACCTCGCCGCTGCTGACCCTGGAACATGCCCTGCACCCCTGGGTGGCCTATGGCATCCTGCCGCTCTTCGCCTTCGCCAACGCCGGCTTGTCCCTGAGCGGCGTCACCGTCGAGAGCTTCACCCATCACGTGCCGATGGGCATCGCCATCGGCCTGTTGCTGGGCAAGACCGTCGGCGTTTTCGGCCTGACCTGGCTGGCGGTCAAGATCGGTATCGCCAGCCTGCCCGCCGGCGCCAACTGGGGGCAGATACTGGGCGTGGCAATCCTGTGCGGCATCGGCTTCACCATGAGCCTGTTCGTCGGCTCCCTGGCGTTCGCGCCCGGCACCAGCGAGTATGCCGGTATGGACCGGATGGGTATTCTCACTGGCTCGATCCTGGCGGCGTTGCTGGGTTATGCGGTGACAGCGGCGGCTAGTCGTAAGCAGACAGCATTTAAAGCCAACTAAAATTACCTGATCGGGGTGATGTTTGTTGTGTGTTTATTGGTGTGTATTGGTGTGTATATCCGTTTCTTCGGTGACGGCCACTGGCGGTTCCGCTCTTACGGCGGGTCACTTTTGAACAGCGCAAAAGTAACCAAAACGCTTCTGCCGGTATGACTCACCCACATGGGTTACAAATGAGTTCACGCACATAGGTAACAGTTTTTAACTGGCAGGGTCGATTTCGCGAGGATCTGACCATGCCCTGGAGAGAGCTGAAACCTATGGACCTCAAAGTGATGTTCATCGCTGAGTATCTGTCTGAAAAGCACAGCTTTAGCCAGCTGTGCCAGGACTATCAGATCAGCCGAAAGACTGGCTACAAATGGGTCGAGCGCTATGAACTGGAGGGTCCCAGTGGGCTCGACGAACGTAGCCGCCGACGGCACAACCAAACCTATGTGGTGCCATTGGTTGTGAGGCAGGCAATCATTGAGTTTCGCTCTACTGGCGAAACGGTTCCGGGTCCTAAAAAGATCCAGAACGACCTGATGAAACGCTTTCCGGGGCAGGATCCGCCGTCGAAAACGACCATCTACAACATCCTTAAGGCAGCGGACTTGATTCTGTCTCGACCGTTACGCCAGCGTGTTGCTGTCTACCCCAAGCCTTTGCGTAAGGCAGAAACGCCTAATCAGCTCTTCAGCGCAGATTACAAAGGCCAATTTCTCACCGGGACGGGCGTTTGGTGCTATCCACTGACGATCATGGATCATGCCAGTCGCTTCTTGCTTGCCTGCGAGAGCATGGCCAATACCAATCTCAAGGAGACCCAGCAAACCTTCGAGCGCGTTTTTCGTGAATACGGGATGCCTGAACGTATCCGCACCGATAACGGCGTGCCGTTTGCCAGTACGGGTCGTGCAGGGTTATCGCAGTTGTCGATCTGGTGGTTGCGCCTTGGGATTATTCCTGAGCGAATTGAGCCCGGTCGGCCAGATCAAAATGGGCGTCATGAGCGCATGCACCGAACATTGAAAAGTACTTTTCCCAAACCGCCAGCCATTGCCTGGGAGGCTCAGCAAAAACACTTTGATCGATTTATGCAGCACTACAATCACGAGCGGGGACACGAGGCGCTCGGTCAGAAAACCGGCCTCCTGCTATACACCCTCAACCCGAGCTTACCCGGAAAAACTACCGGAAATGGGCTATGCGAGCCACGTTGAGTGTTACCTGGCTGATAGTTGCGGAATCATTAATCGAGCGGGTCTGCGGATATACGTGGGGAATCTGCTCAGGCATCAAAACATTGGAATGGAGATGATCAAAGATGGGGTATGGAATGTGATCTTCGGTCCGGTGATCCTAGGTCACGTCAACGCTAGGGACGCAAAGAATGGCTATGTTTCAATCAAAGTGTCACCTATGTGAATGCACTTTTTTGTAACCCATGTGGTTGTCCCGTACATGCCCCACCACTCGGCACCTCGCCTAGGCTCGGTGTGCCCTCACTCCGGCATTGCTCCGTGGGCCCGCCGCGAAGGGCCATCCATGGCCCAGCGCGGCTATCCCGGCATCCATGCCGGGATGCCCACTCCACAATGCCTGCGTTCGGCCAGCGTGGTTAACGGGGCGTCCAAGATCAACGTCCACCGCGAGGCGGCCTGATAGCCGGCCTGTTTTTTTTTGATGATCGCGTTTTTCCTGTGGGAGCGAGCCTGCTCGCGAAGAGGTCGACACATGCAACATCTTCGTCAACTGTGTAGCCGCCTTCTCAGTCTTGCGATAGTTCAGTTACATAGCGATTGAATTGGATGCCGTCATCGCGAGCAGGCTCGCTCCCACATTCGATCTTTCAGTGAGCACAAATTTATATCCAACACAGAACCACTGAGGGAGCGGGCTTGTTCGCGAAAAGGCCAACACACCCAACATCTTCATCGACTGTGATACCGCTTGCGTGAGCAAGCCCGCTCCCACAGGAGAAACGCGGTCCCACCAAGAATCAGGCCGGCTATAAGGCCGCCTCGCGGTGGACGTTGATCTTGGACGCCCCGTTAACCACGCTGGCTGAACGAAGGTATTGCGCAGTGGGCAACCCGGCATGGATGCCGGGTTAGCCGCGCTGGGCCATGGATGGCCCTTCGCGGCGGCCCACGGAGCAATGCCTTCGTTCAGGCACACCGAGCCTAAGCGAGGTGCCGAGTGGTGGGGCAGAAGCGTTTTGCTTACTTTTGCGCTCTTCAAAAGTGAGCCGCTGTAAGAGCGGAACCATAAGCAGCCGTTACCGAAGAAACGGATATACACGCCGCGCGCCCCCCGAAACGAAGCCATAAAAAAAATCGCGCCTCCCCGTTCAGGAAAAAGCGCGATTTTCTCTTAGCGATTCCAGCTTAGTGCGATACGCGGCTCGTACCATCCACAGTGGAAATACGAACCCGCTCACCCACACGGAACACTTCGTTTTCCTGAACCTGCTGCACATAGGCGCGCATGCTGCCGTCGTCTTCGCGAACGGTGATTTCCACACCCTGGGTACGGGTCAGGCCTTCTTCGGTCGCGGAGCCGATCAGGCCGCCGGCCACGGCGCCGATCACGGCAGCAACGATACTGCCACGGCCACCACCGATGGCGCTGCCACCCACACCACCTACCACCGCACCCGCCGCGCCGCCGATCGGGGTCTTGGTGCCTTCGATCTTGACCGGACGCAAGGCTTCAATGGTCCCCATGCGAATCGTCTGCACGCGACGCGCTTCGTCACGGGAATAGGAGTCACCGGTCAGGCTCGACTGACAGCCAGTGAGCAACATCGCCATCGTGGAAAAGGAAGCAACCAGCAAAACAGACTTACGCATAGCATCAAACTCCAAAAGACAGGTATTCATTAAACTCCGCAGCTTGACGCCTGTCACGGCCTCGCCGGGATAAAATTGTTTTCATTCAGGTGGGATACAGACTCGCCCGAAAAATTCACCCAAACAGTAGCGCCAATTTCCGCTATCCGCGTCACTGGCCTGAGGATTTCTCATGGATTATTTCATCATAGCCGCTACCACCGTCGCCGGTTTGTACTTTCATTGGTGGCTGTACGTGCGGATCAAACGCTGGATGGACCGCGATCTGGCGCTGTCTTTGGCGGGGCAGGATGAGCTGAAAAAAACTTACATGCTGCAACAATTGGCCCACGCCCAGAAGCAAGGGATCAAGCGGCGCGACCTGCCGCAATGGCTTCAGGCCGCGGCGGCAGGGTATACCCAGGGCTAAGGCGCCAGACGCTCGCGGATCCAGCTCGCCTCTTGCAGGCGGTAGTTGAGGCGATCATGCAGACGGCTGGCCCGTCCCTGCCAGAATTCGATACGCTCGGGCAGCAGACGATAGCCCCCCCAATGCTCCGGGCAGTGAGGCTGGCTGTCACTGAAGCGTTGTTCGGTGGCCTTGAGCAAGTCTTCCAGCTCACCTCGACCCGCAATCACCCGGCTTTGAGGTGAAGCCCAGGCCCCGAGGCGACTGCCCAATGGCCGTACCTGATAATAGGCGTCCGACTCTTGCGCCGTGACCTTCTGCACCTTGCCTTCGATACGCACCTGACGCTCCAGCGTCGGCCAGAAAAATGTCATGGCCGCGAACGGGTTCGCGGCCAGTTGCTGCCCCTTGGCGCTCTCGTAGTTGGTGAAGAACGTGAAGCCTTGGGCATCGAGCCCCTTGAGCAGCAGGATCCGGCAGTGCGGGCGCCCATCGGCATCCACGGTCGCCAAGGTCATGGCGTTGGCCTCCACCGGCGCCTGTTCGGTTTTCACCGCGTCGGCGAACCACTGGTGGAACAGCGCGAACGGCTCGGCCGGGGCCTGCGCCTCGGTCAGGCCATCGCGGGTGTAGTCGCGGCGCATATCAGCCAGCGTCTGGGTCATGGCGCGTTCCTTGTAGTTAGCCCATCACTGCTTGGATGCATCGGCAGCCGCGACTTTCTTGGCATCGGTAGCGGCTTTGGTCGGTTGCGGCTTCTTCGCCACCGGCGCTTTCTTGGCCGGGGCTTTTTTGGCAGGAGCCTTGGCGGCGGCCTTCTTGGCCGGCGCTTTTTTGCTGGCAACGGCCTTGGATTTTTTAGCCGCCGGCGCGGGCGCTGGCGCCAAAGCCGCAGGTTTCACGTCCTGGACCGCCACCAACCTTACTGGCGCCGGGGCCGGCATGTTGTACTTGCTCAGCAGCGCAACCATGGTGTTTTGCGGCGTGACCAGCAGCTCGACACGACGATTCAAAGCGCGACCTTCAACGCTGTCATTGGCGGCACGGGGCGCAACCGAACCCATGCCACGCAGCATCAGGCGATCACGCTGCAAGCCGCTGAGACGGAAAATCGCCGCCACGGATTGGGCGCGTTCCTGGCTGAGCTTCAGGTTGACCGGCGCGGCGCCCGACGTGTCGGCGTGGCCGAGGATCAGCACGGCTGTTTTCGGATCAGCTTCCAGAATTTTCGCAACGCGGGTGAACGGGCCGAGGCTCACCGGCAGCAGCATGGCCGGACGATCCGGGTTGAAGGAGCCGTCCACCGGTGCGGTGACCACCAGCACGTCGTCGCGGCGTTCAAGTTCGAGCTTGCTGTCCTTGATGGCCGTGCGCAATTTCGGCTCGTAGTCGTCGAGCCAAGCCTGGGTGACTTTCGGATCCGGCATCGGCACCGTCTTGGCGGTTTCCTGATCTTTACCGCCGAATGGCCACCACCACTTGCCGTTGCTTTCAGCTTCAGCCTTGGCGACGGTAACCGGCGTCTTGACTTCAGGTTTGGCGTCGACTTTTTTGGCGACGCCGTCGGCGGCGTCATCGGAAGAAAACGGCCACCACCAGTGAGTGGCACCCTCGGCCTTGGCTTGTGGCGCGACGGCAGCCGGTTTCAGCGGCGCCGCTGACGTCGGTTCTTTGGCCGCGACCTTGTCGGAGGCGCCGAACGGCCACCAGCCACTGCCGCCCTCGGCATCATTTTGTGGGGTTTGTGCGCAACCGGTGATAGCGAAGCACAGCGCCAGAGCGAAAGATTTATTCAATGACATTGGATATCCACAAAATGATGTAAAAAAAAACAAAGGCCATGTTCGGGCCGCATAAACAGACGGTTGGAAACTGAAAGGAACACGAGGTTCCTGTGCCCGCCGCCTTCGCTAACGTTTTATAGACAAGTGGCAAGTACCCGCGCAAGGTTCTGCGCCCGCGGATCCATCAAAACGTATGGCCCGAGGGTGTTTGTCACAAAGCCAAAAGCCACATCGTGCTCCGGGTCGGCAAAACCGATGGAGCCCCCTGCCCCAGGATGACCGAATGCCCGAGGGCCGAGGCCGTAGGTCGCGTTCGGTACATCCGGCTGATCGAGCATGCAACCCAGGCCGAAACGGGTCTGGGTCAACAATGTCTTGTCCTCGCCGAAGCTGTGCTGGCGAGTCAGTTCGTCGAGCATTTCGCCCTCCAGCAGGCTGCCGTCCAGCAGGCCGGCATAGAACCCGGCCAGGCTGCGGGCGTTACCATGGCCGTTGGCCGCCGGTTGCTCCATGCGCCGCCACTCTGGCTTATTGGTGCTGGTCATGATCGAGGGCGGGTTAGTAAAGGCCCGGGTAGTCATGGCCGTGGGTTCGCGCATCGTCACTTGTAAAAGGCGCTGGGCCGCCGCGTCCCCCACATTGCCTTTGCCGCGAGCGATGTGGGCCACGCGATGAGACTCTTCATCAGCCAGGCCGACGTGGAAATCCAGGCCCAACGGCTTGGCAATACGGGCCACGATGGATGCCCCCGGCCCACGACCGTCAGCCCTGCGCAGCAGTTCGCCGACCAGCCAGCCATAAGTGATCGCCGCGTAGCCGTGACCGTCTCCCGGCGTCCACCAGGGCGCTTCAGCGGCCAGAGCATCGACCATGGTCTGCCAGTTATAAAGTGCTTCGGGCGCCAGCAATTCACGTAACGCCGGCAACCCGGCCTGGTGGCAAAGCAACTGACGGAGCGTGACGGCTTGCTTGCCGGCTGCCGCGAACTCAGGCCAGTAGCGGGCGACAGGGGCGTCCAGCTGCAGCTTGCCTTCGGCCACCAGTTGCAGGGCGGTGACGGCGGTGAACGTCTTGGTGCAGGAAAACAGATTGGCGATGGTGTCGCTGTGCCAGGCCTCACTGCCATCCTTGTCGGCCGTGCCGGCCCACAGATCGATGACCGTGCGGCCACCAACCTGAATGCACAACGCCGCGCCGCGCTCCTGAGGATCGTCGAACAGCGCGGCGAAGGCTTCACGCACCGCCTCGAATTGAAGCTCATAATGGCCTTGAATCTGCACCCGCAACTCCCTTGAAACAAACACTTTTTTGAAGTGGCCTGCATTGTTTCAGCCATTGAGGTTTTTGGGAACCGCCGCAAGACGGCTGACCGGACTGGCACAGCCCCTCGCCACAGAGACCTCCTCAGTCAAAAATCACCGGGAGGCTAGGATATCTCCCGCCGAAACGGTGGCAGGGCGTTGAGGATCGCCTTGCCGTAGCGCTGGGTCACCAGTCGGCGGTCGAGCAAGGTGATGGTGCCGCGGTCTTCTTCGGTGCGCAGCAATCGACCACAGGCCTGGACCAGTTTCAGCGAGGCGTCCGGCACGGAGATCTCCATGAACGGGTTACCACCGCGGGCCTCGATCCATTCGGCCAACGCGGCTTCCACCGGGTCGTCCGGAACCGAAAACGGGATCTTGGCGATCACCACATGCTCACAGTAGGCACCGGGCAAATCCACGCCTTCGGCAAAACTCGCCAGGCCGAACAGCACGCTGGAATCGCCGCCATCGACCCGCGCTTTGTGCTTGTTCAGGGTTTCCTGCTTGGACAGGTTGCCTTGGATGAACACTTGCTTGCGCCAGTCGCGGTCGAGGCCGTCGAACACGTCCTGCATCTGTTTGCGCGAGGAAAACAGCACCAGGGTGCCCCGCGAGCCTTCCACCAGTTCCGGCAGGTCGCGAATGATTGCCGCAGTGTGGGCGGCGGCATCCCGCGGATCAGCCTTGAGGTCCGGGACCCGCAGCACGCCGGCGTCGGCATGATGGAAGGGGCTCGGAACCACGGCGGTCACGGCTTTTTTCGGCAGGCCGGCGCGCATGCGGAAACGGTCGAACGTGCCCAGGGCCGTCAGCGTGGCGGAAGTCACCAGCGCGCCGTAGGCGACATTCCACAGGTTGCGACGCAGCATTTCCGCCGCCAGGATCGGGCTGGCATTGACCTCGATGTCGAACAGCGAGCCGCTTTCGGCCAGGGTCAACCAACGCGCCATCGGCGGGTTGTCTTCCGGGTCTTCAGTCGTGAACGCGGTCCACAACTCCCAGTTACCCTGAGAGCGGGACAGCAGACTGCCGAACAACGGGTACCACTCCTCGGCCTGGTTGCTGGCGATACCGATATTGACCTCGCCATCCATGCCTTCCTTGAGCAGGTCGGTCAGACGGGTGAACAGGTCGGTCAGGCGGGCAAAGCCTTTCTTGAGCTCGATGCCCATCTCGCGCATGTGCTCGGGAATGACGCCGCCGACAAAGCGATGGCGAGGTCGATCACGACCCTCGACGTCTTCGCCGGGCTTGAAATCCGCCACTTGTTCGCAGGCACTGAACATGAACTGCTGGTTCGTCTTGATTTCCCGGGCCAGCTCGGGCACCTGCTCGATGAACTTGCCCAGGTCACCCGGCAGCGGGTGTTGGGCCAACAGCTTGGTGAGGTTCTTGGCGGTGGTTTCCAGCCAGTCAGCGGTGGAACGCAGCCGGGTGTAATGGGCGAAATGGCCGATGGCCTTGTCCGGCAGGTGGTGACCTTCGTCGAACACATAGATCGTGTCACGCGGATCCGGCAGCACCGCGCCACCGCCCAGGGCCAGGTCGGCCAGGACCATGTCGTGGTTGGTGACAATGACATCGACCTTGCCCATGCCTTCGCGGGCCTTGTAGAAGGCGCACTGGCCAAAGTTCGGGCAATGACGGTTGGTGCACTGGCTATGATCGGTAGTCAGGCGTGACCAGTCGGCGTCTTCCAGGGCGGTGGACCAGCTGTCGCGGTCGCCGTCCCATTTATTGCCGGCCAGTTTTTCGATCATGCTGGTAAACAGCTTCTGACTGGCCTCATCGACTTCGATCTTGAAGCCTTCTTCCTCGAACAACTGGGCCGTGGCGGTCTGCGCCTGGCCTTCCTGAAGCAACATGTCGAGCTTGGACAGGCACATGTAGCGCCCACGACCCTTGGCCAGGGCGAAGCTGAAATTCAGCCCGCTGTTGCGCATCAGGTCAGGCAGGTCCTTGAAAACGATCTGCTCCTGCAAGGCGATCGTGGCCGTGGCGATCACCAGGCGTTTGCCGGCGGCCTTGGCGGTGGGGATTGCCGCCAGGCTGTAGGCCACGGTCTTGCCGGTGCCGGTGCCGGCCTCCACCGCCACGACGGCAGGCTCGCCACTGCGCCGGCCTTCGTCGTCGGTGTCGATGTCACCCAGGACTTTTGCCACTTCGGCAATCATCAGGCGCTGGCCATATCGCGGCTTGAGGCTCTTGGCTTCGAGAAAACGCGAATAGGCGCCCTGGATCGTGGTTTTGAGTTCGGTGCTGATCATGAATGGTCGGGCGCTAAAAACGCTGGATAAATTTTCAGTGGTTCGGATCGGCGGCTATCATACCCCGCTAATCAATCCTGCGCAGAACGGAGTAACTCAATGACACCCTTTGCCCTCGTCTACACCCTGCATTTACTGGCGGCCCTGGTCTGGGTCGGCGGTATGTTCTTCGCCTGGATGATCCTGCGCCCCGCCGCAATCGCGGCCCTTGAGGGGCCGGCCCGGCTCAAATTATGGACAGAAGTGTTTCAGCGTTTTTTCGTTTGGGTCTGGGTCGCAGTGGTGCTTTTGCCGATCAGCGGCGTGGGCCTGATCCACATGCGCTTTGCCGGCTTCGAGACCGCGCCACGGTATGTGCAGATCATGATCGGCTTGTATGTGGTGATGACGGCGCTGTTTATCCGCATCCAGGGATTGCAATTGCCGGCCCTGCGCAAGGCCGTAGCAGCCCAGGACTGGCCGACGGGCGCGGCGGTACTGGGGAAAATCCGGCAGTTGGTGGGGATTAATCTGTTGATCGGGTTGCTGGTGGTGGCGATTGGCGCGGCGCGGCCGATGTTCTGAACTTAGCGTATCCCCTGGTGGGAGCGAGCCTGCTCGCGATAACGGTGGGTCAGTCACATCAAGGTTGACTGATACCCTGCCATCGCGAGCAGGCTCGCTCCCACAGTTCTCGAGCTCAGTCCTCTTAGAATCGCTGCACCGTCACCGCCCCCGCTGCTCCGGCTGGTCCCGGCTGGCCATCGGCACCAGGGCGACCGCTTTTGCCACCGTCGGCGGTATAGACGAAGCACCCCTTGGCCTTGCCGCCAGCGCCGGGTTTACCTCCGGCTCCAGCGGCGCCGCCCGCGCCACCCTCCACCGTAACCTTGATCTGCTCATCGGGATAATCACGGGGCAATTCGAGACGCACCTGCGCACCCGCCGCACCCGGCTGGCCGTCACTGCCATTGCTGCCGTCGGCACCGCGACCGGCTGCCCCCCACGTACAACCCGGCGCCTGGCCGTTGGCGCCGTCGAGGCCCACGTAACCTGGCGCACCGGTTCCACCGCGGGCATCCACCGACAACAATGGCGCATTCAAGGCATTGAAGCGCAGATTGAGATCACGTCCCGCTCGTGCCGCTTTGGTATAGGTTCCGGGCGCGCCCCGAGCCGTGATCTGACTGCCGTCGGCCAGTTCGCCCTCGGCAACTTTTATCTGCAGTGTCTGTTGCCCAGGCACGATGGCGATCCGTGCTTCGCGCCCCAGGTGCAGTTGGCCAATGGTCAATTCAGTGACGTTGGCAGGCACCAGCAACGTGCCGTAATCGGCCACCTCCAGCCGTTCCAGTGTCAGGGCGCTGGTGGTATTGGGCAGACGCATCAAGGAATGGGTTTCGACCTGGATCACTTGGGCACTGGCCCAGGGGCACACGAGTGCGACAAGCAGACACAATTTACGCATGGGAAGCCTCGGCGGCGATCGGGAGGGTTTGCAGGTGGAAGATGCCGAACAGCAGCACTCGCAGGCGATCACGGCCTGAAGCTGGCCGGCCGCGCAAGCTGGCTCGAAACAACACCAGTTCCAGCAAATGGATCGCCAGCAATATCGCTGCGCCAAAATTGACCAGCAGATGCAGCGGATGAACGAACGGCATGACCAGGTTGACCAGCACCACCAGCCAGAACAGCAGGGTCAACAAGCGCCCCAGCGCCCATAACAGCTTCATACATCCCCCCGGTAAGTATTATTCTTTGCACGCACAGTAACGGCTTGCGCGCAGAATAAGCCAGAGGCCAGGGCAAATTTAATCTGACGCAAACCTCGACTCGTCGGGTCGCCCCACTGGCGACCCGACGGCTCTGGCACGCGGCTCAGCGCTGGATATGCAACTCAACCCGACGATTCTGCGCCCGCCCCTCATCGGTCTCGTTGTCGGCCACCGGCTCGCTTTCACCCTTGCCTTCACTGGTGAGCTTGTCCGGTGAAAGCCCCTGAGTAAGCAGATATTCCACCACGCTGCTTGCTCGGCGCTCGGACAGCCCCTGGTTGTAGGCATCAGTGCCGACGCTGTCGGTGTGCCCCACCACGCGGATGCTGGCGACATTGGCATGACCCAATTTGCTCATCAGCCCATCGAGTTGGCTTCGCGCGTCTTGAGTGAGATCGGATTTATCGAAGTCGAACAGCACCTTGCCGGCATCGTTGAGGGTGATCACTTCCGTGGCCGGTGCCTGAGGTTCAACCGGCGGAGCGCTGGCCGGGTATTGCGGCAACGGACAACCATGATGTTCAACCGGGGTATTGGCCGGCGTGTCGGGACAACGGTCACGGCGGTCGAACACGCCGTCATCGTCCTCGTCGCCATCCTGGGCGTAGCAGATCAGGCCGCCGGTCAACAGCCCCAGCGCAGCACCGCCCGCCGCCCAACCGCTGCTTTCGAGGGCCCCCAGGCCGCCGCCAACCAGACCGCCGATCAAGCTACAGACTGGCCAGGTGCGTTGATTGAGCGGTGCGCCGCCATCGCTGTGAGTGGCACAACCTGACAACAGACTGCCCGCCAGCAGTACCGGTAAGGCGGCCCTGAGTAGAACGTTCATGGTGAATGCTCCTGTGTTACCGGCCCATACCGGTCACACAGGAGTAAAGACCCGCATCCGCGACTGTACAAGCCGCGGATGACGGGGGCTTCAGCGATTTATCTTGATCTCCGTGCGGCGGTTCATGGCCCGACCATCGGCGGTGCTGTTGTCCGCCACCGGCTGGCTCTCACCGGCACCCTCCACCGAAACGAAGCTGGAACGGGGCACGCCGCTCTCAACCAGGTATTGCACCACCGCGTTGGCCCGTTGTTCAGACAGGCGCTGGTTATAGGCATCGCTGCCGACGCTGTCAGTGTGGCCGGTGACGCGCAGTTGCGCGGTGGACGTTTCCTGTTTGAGTCGGGTTGCAATCGTGCTCAGGACCTCCTTGTCTGCCGCCGTCAGCGTGGCCTTGTCGAATTCGAAATGCACGTCACGGATCACAATGGTTTCTTCCTGGACCACCACGACTTCTTCAACCATCGGCGCCGGTGCCGGTGGCGGGCAGCCGTCGGCATCGACTTGCACGCCCTTAGGCGTGCCCGGGCATTTGTCGCGGCTGTCCGGCACGCCATCGCCATCCTCATCGCCGTCGCCATGCACCCAGCAATAAGCCGCCGCCATGGTGCCGACAAACAATGCACCACCGCCGGCCCAGGAGGTGCTTTCGATGGCGCCCAATCCAGCGCCCGTCACACCGCCAACCGCCGCGCAGGTCGGCCAATCGGTTTTCTGCAAACCTGCGCAACCAGTCAACACACCGGTCAGCAGAACCAAGGGTAACGCTGTGCGAACTATGCTCATTGGGTTTTCTCCTTGTGGGATCGGCTTTGCGCCGATTCAGGGGAGTAAAGACCCGACTCCGCATCCGCGCCAGCATCACGCTATCGCGGTTTTTGCCCCCTATTTGCCGTAGATCGATACGTTTAAGCACAAACCGCTCTAGGCCATGGGGTCCGCGCAGGCTATCGTGGCGGCTCTGACAGAGGAACTTCGATGACCGTTGCCATTTCTTCCCGTACGCCCCAGCAAGCCCTGGCTGCCGTGCTGGACCGTTATGCCCCGAAAAAACTGCTGTTGATCGGGGCCAGCAGCTTCCCTGCCCTTGAGGCGTTCCAGCAAGCGCATCCTGATACTGAAGTGGTCCACGCCGCCCCTGGCGCCCTTGCGGCGGACGTGGCGGCGCGGCGTTTCGACCTGGCCTTGGCGCTTGATTGCCTGGAGCATTTGCCCAAACGCGACGGTCTGAATCTGTTGGGGGGCATCCGCAATCTCAACGCCAGCCGTATCGCCGTGCTGGCGGACCTCAATGCCTGCGGCTGGCAAGAAACTGATTTCTTTTCCCTGGCCCTGCAGGCCAGTGAGCGATTCCAGCGCGAGGAACAGGTGCTGACCCTGTTTACCTACGATCTGCTTGAATACAAACAAGTCCCTGACTGGCTCAACTCACGCTTTTGGGCCAACCCGGAAAACTTTGGAAAATACTGGTGGTAGCCGTGAACACAAGCATGCACACAACCATTTGCCCGTGCGGCAGTGGCAACCCACTGGACGCCTGCTGCGGCCATTACCACGATGGTCACCCGGCGCCCTGCGCCGAAGCCTTGATGCGTTCGCGTTATAGTGCCTACGTGCTGGGATTGGTGGACTATCTGGTAGCCACGACCTTGCCCGCCCAGCAGGACGGCCTGGATCGCCAATCCATCAGCGAGTGGAGCGCCAAAAGCACATGGCTCGGACTGGAGGTGGAAAGCAGCGAAGTATTCGGTGGCCAACCCGAACACGCCTTTGTCACCTTCACCGCGCGCTGGCACGACGGCCAGGGGGAACACAGCCACCGCGAACAGTCATCCTTCGTACAGAACGGCGCACGCTGGTACTTCATCGACCCGACAGTGCCAGTCAAGACCGGACGCAACGACACCTGCCCGTGCGGCAGTGGGCACAAATTCAAGAAGTGCTGCGCAGGCTACTTTAATCGCTGATATCGGAATCGTCCGACACTGCTGCGCTCGCCAGCAGGCTAGACTGGGATAAACCAGAGGCACGGACATGACCTTTTCATCACATCTGCTGCGCATCACCTGCCTGCTGCTGTTCATCGGGCTCGGCAGTTGTGCGTCCTGGCGAGGTGATGAGGCCCCTGAACCGCAGGTGCATCTGACCAAGGTCGAGGTGGTACGGGCGCGGCTGGTGGAGCAGAAGTTCATGCTGCACTTTCGTGTGGACAACCCCGACGACAGTGATTTGACCGTGCGCGGCATAACCTACCGCATTCATCTGGGCGACCTGTTGCTGACCGAAGGAGAGCACGAGCACTGGTTCACGGTGCGTCCCGGGCATAGCCGCTACTTCAGGGTTCCGATCCGCACCAACCTGTGGCCGCAGGTACGCAAGCTGGTGAAAATGCTCGAAAAACCCCGCCAGCAGATCCCCTATCGCCTGGAGGGTGAGCTGGAAACCGGTTTATTCATCGCCCACTACGTGCACCTGAGGCGCAATGGCGTGATAATCGCCGCCGATTTTATTGCGGAGTAACCCCGATGACCCAGCAACCCCACGTCCATGGCCCTGACTGCAACCACGATCATGACCATCACCACGATCATGATCACGGACATGTCCATGGCCCCAACTGTGGCCACGCCCACCAGGAACCGGTGCGCAACACCCTGAAGGATGTCGGCCGCAACGACCCTTGCCCATGCGGCAATGGCAAGAAATTCAAGAAGTGCCACGGCGCTTGATGATCCGGGCGAAGATAATCTTCGCCTATTGAATCGTCCTCGCGAGCAGGCTCGCTCCCACAGGGGCCTGCGGCGAACACAAAATCTGGATTCACTACTGAGCCCTGTGGGAGCCTGCTCGCGATGGGGCGTTTGAGGCTAATCCATACCGGCTGGGGCAACCCCACACACTCGGTTTCAACCCGCCCCAAGAATCTGCTTCACGCTGACCACCGTCGCATACTCGCCATGCAAGTTGCCCAGCGACATGGCATGGACCTCGCTAGCCGAACGGGCATGGCCGAAATAGTCAGCCTTGTCGAAGGTAAAACACGCGTCTTCGGCCACCCAAGTGTCGAATCCCAGATTGCCGGCCGTACGCGCCGTGGACTCCACCGAGTTGTTCGTCGCCACGCCCACGATCACCAATTGCCCAATCCCCGCTTCCCGCAAGTCTGTCTCCAGGCGCGTGCCGCAGAACGCATCCGGCACCTGCTTTTGAACCAGCCTTTCCCCGGCTAACGGCTCGAACCGCTCCTGAACCTCCACGCCCGACTGCCCGGGCCAGAACACTGAGTCCGGTGAGCGGGACAGGTGGTGGACATGAATCACCGGCCGTGCCGATTGTCGCCAGAAATCGAGCAACTGGAGCATGCGCAGCTCCGCATCGGGGTTGTTGCGAGGGCCTAGCCTGGGGTGAAGGATGCCTTTTTGTTGGTCGATAAGAATCAACGCTGCGTTTTTCTGTAACTCCATGCCGGTTTTCTCGTGCTCGGTCATTGAATTTTCCACACTTGAGCATCACCTCTTCCTACAGGCAAGCCTTTCGGCAATCAGGACGACCTCCCGCCGTCATGTGTTGTCCATCCATCACGCTGTCTTATCTGGAGCCCTCCATGATCGACCTGTATTACTGGACCACGCCCAACGGCCATAAAATCTCGTTGTTCCTTGAAGAAGCCGGCATGCCTTACAAGGTGCACCCGATCAACATCGGCCAGGCAGAGCAGTTCAAGCCCGACTTCCTGAAAATCGCTCCCAACAACCGCATTCCGGCGATCATCGACCACGAACCCGCCGATGGCGGCGAGCCGATTTCGCTGTTCGAGTCGGGCGCGATCCTGCTGTACCTGGCGGAAAAAACCGGCCGGTTCATTCCAGAGAATTTGCGCGGCCGGCAAGAAGCGTTGCAGTGGCTGTTCTGGCAGATGGGCGGCCTGGGGCCGATGGCCGGGCAGAATCATCACTTCAGCCGGTTCGCCCCGGAAAAAATCCCCTACGCGATCAAACGCTATGTCGACGAAACCGCTCGTCTGTATGGTGTGCTGGATCGCCGCCTGGCGGACCGTGAATTCGTGGCGGGCAACGACTACAGCATTGCCGACATGGCGATTTATCCCTGGACCGTTTCACACCAATGGCAAAGCCAGCGGCTGGAAGACTTCCCGAACGTGCAGCGCTGGTTCAATCGCATCAAGGAGCGCCCGGCCACTGCCAAGGCCTATGCCCTGGTGGACAAGGTCAACCCGCCCAAGCCCTGAGCCCTCCTGATACACCCAAAACCCTGCTGTGGGTAAGCCTCACAGCAGGCTTTCATCGCCAAATCAACAAATAACCCCTGCCCCCGCTTGCGCGCCCTCCTCCTGCTCACTAACGTAGCGCCTTTATCGGTGCCCCCCCCTCCCGCAGGAGCTTTGCCATGGCCTCGCCAGCCTCTATTTTTCCCTTCCCCCGGCTCGGCGTTGCCGCCGCAGTGGCCAGTGTGCTCGGTCTGAGCGGTTGCCAGACCTGGAACGCCCAGGACACGGTTCCTCCGACGTCCGGCGTGCAACCGCTCAAGGGGCTGGCGCAGAACGTCTCGGTTCGACGCAATGCCATGGGCATGCCACTGATCGAGAGCAACAATTTCCATGACGCCCTGTTCAGCCTCGGCTACGTCCATGCCAGCGACCGCATCAGCCAGATGGTGACCATGCGCCTGCTGGCTCAGGGTCGTCTGGCAGAAATGTCCGGCGCCGAACGACTGGACGTCGATCGCTACATGCGTGCGGTCAACCTGAAGAAAAGCGCCGACGAGCTGTACAAAGCCTCCTCGCCGCGGCTCAAACGCTTCTTCGAAGTCTATGCCCGCGGCGTCAACGCGTACCTGTTCCGCTATCGCGACAAGTTGCCGCCGGATCTGGCCGCCAACGGCTACAAACCCGAATACTGGAAACCGCAAGATTCGGCGCTGATGTTTTGCCTGCTCAATTTCAGCCAATCGGCCAACCTGCCGGAAGAAATCGCCGCCTTGGTGCTGGCCCAGACGGTCACCCAGGACAAGCTGGCCTGGCTGAGCCCCTCGTACCCGGATGAACAACTGCCGATGGCCGAGGCCGATAAGCTCCAGGGCCTGCGGCTCAGCGGTCAGGTCCCGGGCCTCAACGAAGTCAGCAAGGCCAGCGCTCAGTTGTCCGAACTGAATTTGCTGAATATTGCTTCCTCCAGCAACTGGGCCATCGCCCCGCAGCGCAGCCGCAACGGCAAGAGTCTGTTGGCCAGCGACAGCCATGGCCCATTGAGCGTGCCGTCACTGTGGGTTCCTGTGCAGATTCGTGCGCCCAAGTATCAGGCCGCCGGGGTTTCCGTGGCGGGCATCCCGATGATTCTGGCGGGGTTCAACGGCAAAGTGGCCTGGAGCATGAGCAGCGTGTTGGGCGACAACCAGGACCTGTTCCTGGAAAAAATCCGACGCCAGGGCAATGGTCTGTCCTACGAGGTCAACGGCAAATGGCAGCCGGTGATGGTCCGCAACGAGACCTACTTCATCAAAGGCCAGCGACCGATTCGCGAAGCGGTGTATGAGACCCGCCACGGCCCGCTGCTCAACAGTGTCCAGGGCTCGGCCATGGCCAACGGTCTTGGCCTGGCCTTACAGACGCCGAGCTTTAGCGACGACAAAACCCTGGACGCGTTCTTTGACTTGTCCCGAGCGCAGAATGTCGAGAAAGCCTCCGATGCCAGCCGTGAAATCCGCGCCATCGCGGTGAACATGATCTTTGCCGACGCCAGCCACATTGGTTGGCAAGTTACCGGGCGCTATCCGAACCGCCGCGAAGGCGAAGGCCTGTTGCCATCGCCCGGTTGGGAAGGTCGCTACGATTGGGATGGCTACGCCGACCCGATGCTGCACCCCTACGATCAGGATCCGGCCCAGGGCTGGCTCGGCGCCGCCAACCAGCGAGTCATTCCCGACGGCTACGGCATGCAGTTGTCCAATTCCTGGGGCGCACCGGAGCGCGGCGAGCGTATAGCCGAGCTGGCCGGGGCCGGCAAGCACGACAGCCGCAGCCTGACTGCCATGCAATATGACCAGACCACGACCTTTGCCGCCAAGCTCAAGAAAGTCTTCGAAGCCCCGGGCATGGCCCAACCGCTCAAGCAGGCGATCGATGCGCTAACAGTGGCGGACCGGGCCAAGGCTCGCGAGGCCTATACCCGGCTGATGGCTTTCGATGGCCGGCTCAGCCCAAGCTCCGCCGACGCCGCGATTTATGAACTGTTTCTGCAGGAAAGCATGAAGCAGATCTTCCTCGACGAACTGGGTCCGGACAGCAGCCCGGCGTGGAAAGCGCTGCTCGCCAACGGTCAGTTGTCCTACTCGGCCCAGGCCGATCACTTGCTCGGTCGCGAAGACAGCCCGTTCTGGGATGACGTGCGCACACCGCAGAAGGAAGACAAATCCGTGATCCTGGCCCGCAGCCTGGCAGCGGCCATCACTGCTGGCGACAGCCAGTTGGGCGGTGACCACAAGGCTTGGCAGTGGGGCAAGCTGCATCGCTACGAATGGAAGAACAGCAGCGGCCAAATCGTGCGCGGCCCCCTGCCCGCCGGCGGCGATGCCTCCACGCTCAACAGCTCGGCATTCGCCTGGGGCGAGAGTTTCAACACCACCCTGGCGCCGGCCATGCGGTTCATCGTCGACTTCGGCCAGCCCGAGCCGTTGATGATCCAGGGCGGCACCGGCCAGTCTGGCAACCCCGCCAGCCCGAACTACATCAATGGCATTGATCCGTGGATCAAGGGGAACTATCAGAACCTGCCATTGCAGCCGCAGAACTTTGAGCGGGCGTACGGCAAGGCGCGCTTGACCCTGGTGCCCGGTAAGTAGGCTGTCCTGTGTGGCGAGGGAATTTATCCCCGCTGGGCTAAACCCCCTCGCCACATTTGTCCGCCCTGCCACCTGATCCTGCCGCACCAAACCCGATAGAACTTCTCCTCCCGCCCCCGCCTCTACCAGACAAGCCCATCTTCCCGGTGAATGCATGGATCTTGTCATTGCCCGCCCCGAAGGCCTGTACTGCCCGCCCGGAGATTTCTACATCGACCCCTGGCGCCCGGTGGAACATTCGGTCATCACCCACGCCCACGGCGATCACGCCCGTGGTGGCAACCAACACTACTTGGCAGCGGCCCCCGGCGAAGGCATTTTGCGTTCGCGATTGGGCCAGGACATCAACCTGCAAACCCTGGCCTACGGCGAGCGCTTGCTGCACCACGGCGTGAGCTTGAGTTTTCATCCTGCCGGCCACGTGCTGGGTTCGGCCCAGGTGCGCCTGGAATATAAAGGCGAGGTCTGGGTGGCGTCCGGGGACTACAAGGTCGAACCCGACGGCACCTGCGCGCCGTTCGAACCGGTGAAGTGTCATACGTTCATTACCGAATCCACCTTCGGCCTGCCGATCTATCGCTGGCAGCCTCAAGCGCAGGTCTTCGACGAAATCAATCAGTGGTGGCGCGGCAACATTGCCGTCGGCCGGGCCAGCGTGCTGTTCTGCTATTCCTTCGGCAAAGCCCAGCGGATTCTCCACGGAATTGACGCGAGCCTGGGTCCGATCCTGGCCCACGGTGCGGTAGAACCCCTGAACCGGGTCTATCGCGAGGCCGGGATCCGTTTGCCAGCGACGGTCTATGCCGGCGACATCAAAAAGAACGACCCGATCATGAACCAGGCGCTGATCATCGCTCCCCCCTCTGCCGGTGGGAGCACCTGGATGCGCCGTTTCGGTGACTACAGCGACGCCTTCGCCAGCGGCTGGATGCGCCTGCGGGGCACCCGTCGGCGACGCGGCGTGGATCGCGGCTTTGTGCTGTCCGACCACGCCGATTGGCCCGGCTTGCTCTGGGCCATCGAACAGACCGGCGCCGAGCGGGTGATGGTCACCCACGGTTCAGTGGGCGTACTGGTGCGCCATTTGTGCGAGCAAGGCCTGGATGCCCAAGGCTTCAGCACCGAATACGGTGACGATGAAGAAGACTCAGGCAGCGCCACCGACGAGGACGCGTCATGAAAGCCTTCGCCCAGTTGTATGCCGAACTGGACGCCACCACCTCCAGCAATGCCAAGCTCGCCGCCATGCAGGATTACTTCACCAAGGCCCCGCCCCAGGACGCAGCGTGGGCCGTGTATTTCCTGTCTGGAGGGCGCCCGCGACAACTGGTACCGGTCAAGACCTTGAGGGAACTGGCGGTGCAGATATCCGGGTTGTCGCTGTGGCTGTTCGAAGAAAGCTATCAAGCCGTGGGTGATCTGGCTGAAACCATCTCACTGGTCCTGCCAGAATCACCTCAGCGTTCCGACGAAGGCCTGGCGCTGTGGATCGAAGAGAAACTCCTGCCGCTGCGCGGTGAATCGCCCGAGGTGCTGGCGGTGCGGTTGCCGGCGTTGTGGGCGCAACTCGACCGAGCCAGCCTGATGCTGTGCATCAAACTCATCACCGGCAGTTTCCGCGTGGGCGTGTCCAAGTTGCTGGTCACGCGCGCGCTGGCGGCCATGGCCGGGCTGGACAGCAAACGGGTCGCCCAGCGGCTGGTGGGGTATACCGACCTGTCCCATCGTCCGACCGCTGCAGGCTACCTCAAGCTCATCGCTGCCGAATCCGCTGATGAGCACGCCCAGCGCGGCGGCCAGCCTTATCCGTTCTTCCTGGCTCATGCGTTATCGCAAGCGGTGGAGCAATTCGACACGACGCTGGGACCGGCCAGTGACTGGCAGGTGGAATGGAAGTGGGACGGAATCCGCGCCCAGGTGGTCAAGCGCGATGGCCATTTGTGGGTCTGGTCCCGGGGCGAAGAGCTGGTCACCGAGCGCTTCCCCGAATTGCACAGCCTGGCGCAGGCGTTGCCCGACGGCACGGTGATCGACGGCGAAATCGTGGTATGGAAAGCCGCGCCGCCATCCACCGCGGATGCCTTCGATCCGGATACGCCGCTGGAACCGAGGGTGCAGCCCTTTGCCCTGCTGCAACAACGCATCGGCCGCAAAACCCTGGGCAAGAAAGTCCTCGAAGACGCCCCCGTGGTGGTGATGGCCTACGACCTGCTGGAATGGCAAGGCGAGGACTGGCGCAGTCGTGTGCAGACCGAGCGCCGCGAACAACTGCAGACCCTGATTGCCCACTGCCGCAGCGCGGTGCTGTTGCCCTCCCCGATCATCACCGGCAAGGATTGGTTCGACCTCGCCCGGCAGCGCGAAGCGTCCCGCAGCCTCGGCGTCGAAGGCATGATGCTCAAGGCCCGCGACGCGCTGTACGGCGTTGGCCGGACCAAGGACATGGGCGTGTGGTGGAAGTGGAAGATCGACCCGTTCAGTGTCGACGCGGTACTGATCTATGCGCAACGCGGGCATGGCCGCCGCGCCAGCTTGTACAGCGACTACACCTTCGCCGTCTGGGACAACCCGCCGGGCAGCCGCGAACGCACACTGGTGCCGTTCGCCAAGGCGTATTCGGGGCTGACCGATGAACAAATGCGTCAGGTCGACAGCATCGTGCGCAAGACCACCGTGGAGAAGTTCGGCCCGGTGAGCAGCGTCACGCCGACCCTGGTTTTTGAGCTGGGCTTCGAAGGTATAGCCTTGTCCAAACGCCACAAGAGTGGGATCGCCGTGCGCTTCCCGCGGATGCTGCGCTGGCGCCAGGACAAAAGCGTCGAGGAGGCTGACACGCTGGCGACGCTTCAGGATCTGTTGAAAGGTTGACCGTTCCCCTCCGAACAGGGCCAGCGTCGGCCCGTGTCATGACGCCCTCCACATCAAGGCGAAAATACTTTCACCCGGTACTTCAAAACGTATGCGTCCATCCCGGCACTGGACAGGGGCATCGCGCTGGCGGCTATCAGGACCGAAAAGGGCGAGGGATGGGCAGGCAGTGCCTGCGCCCTGCAGGCTGATCCGTTGCAGACGGTCGCCCTTGTTTACCCCCAGCACGCTGCGTTCGTTGCCGCGGGCCATCGCCAGGGCATCGACCTCGAACGCGCTGTTGTCCATACGCAGAACCTGATCGAGCCAGTGCGACTGGATGAATTGCTGCGCCAAGCCTACCGGTTTGAGCTCGAAGCGATCGGGTCCTGGCAGGCGGATCATGCCTTTGAGGTGGTGCGGATCGTCAGCGGCCTGAAACCAATTGAGCACGTCGAGCAAACCATCCTGGGCTGAGTTGATCGCAACCGAGGCCCACCAGAGCGATGCGAAGTGCGTCTCCTGTTCGTAGGGGCTCACGCTTGAGCCACTGGAGATATTGGTCTGGTCCAGCAACAGCGCCTTGCGTGGCCGGCCATTGGCTTGCAGGCCGACGACTTCGGCAGCCCGGCGCACGGAGTCGCGGTAGACCCGGGTGGCCAGCAGGTCGCGAATCATCCACTCGTGCCAGGCCAAGGCATCGATTTGTGCTGCCGATTCGTCGAGCATCCGCCGAGCCCAGTCGATGCCACGGTGCTGGGCGCCTCGTCGCGTAAACGGTCCGTTGACGAAACGCGAGCTGGCGGGCATGGCGATGCGCACACCGGCCTCCCGCGCCCCCGGGTAGTCGAGCACCTGACGATACATGGCGTCGAAGAAGTGCTTGTACGTCGCATAGTCGGGATAGTTGTAATTGGGTTCGTCGGCAAACGAGAGGTAGTGCGTGCCGCTACCCAGGGCTACGGTGGCCGCCAGCCAGGCGTTCAGGCCGGCGTTGCTCTGGCTGTTGGCCTTCAGGTCGGCCTTACGCCCAGTGGCGGCCAGCAAGGTGATGTTCGTATCAATGCCACCGCGTTCCAGGTAAAAACGCCTGAAGGCATCTTCGTAATGGGGGTCAGCGGCCATGATGTCGACGGCGCTGTAAAAACTGCCCGCACGGGGCTTGAGCGCGTCGAGCGCGCTGTAGCTTGCCGGCGGTGGAAGCAGGTAGGGCAAGGCCAAGCCCAGGCGCGGCGTGGGGCCCAGCATGTCGGGGTGCAGGGCCAGTTCGGTGCGGCCACTGTCCTGCCGCAGCGGCTGCAGGTGCTGCGGGCGCTGGGCGAACAGGTTGGCGGTGCCGTCCAGCCAGAAGGCCGCTTTACCTCTACCTTGCAGGCGCAGGCGCCAGTCTTGATCCCTATCGCTGACGGGTAAGGCAACCTGGTCGAACTTCGGGTACTCCTGGTAGGGCTTGAGCCTCAGTTCGACTGTTTTGCCATCGCCCAGGCGCTCGGCATTCAGAGCCCTGACGCCGCCGAAATACTTGCCTGCCAAGATCGCCTGCTCGCCACCGCGGACCTTGAAATACAACTCGACGTTGGCGGCGGTCTCGACGCTGAAGTGCACTTTCGTCGGCGCGAACAGGGCGACGGTCTTGTCGTCGTGCTCGAAGCGATAGCGCCTGAAGCTATAGCCCGGGACTTCGACACGGTAACTGGCGGCGCTGGCGGGCAATGCCCAGTCTTGTTTGCCGCTCCCTTCGCTGGCGGGAATAAAACGCTCGTCGCGCAGTTGCCCCTGGCCGTCGAGCAAGTAGATGCGTTCTTCATTAGCGTCGGTTTGCCAGGCCGGCATCCAACTGACGCGCAAGGTGTCGTCGCGCCCTGCCTGCAAATAGAGGCTGCCGTCACGCACATCGCCCCAGCGCATTGGTGCGGCCTGGGCCAGGCTGCTGAACGCCAGCGTTAATATCACGGCGATGCGTTTCATAATGTCCTTTTCACCATCTAACTGAGGCGCGCTAGCGCTCTGCCATCATCGCTTTATACAGTAGTCGCTGTGTAACAGGCGTGAGAAAAATAGTGTGAATCGTCGATGAACGGCATTTGAAGATATGTATTCAGATGGCGTTTTATGCGTTTCTAAAAAAACTATTGATGCCCCGCCCACTAGCAGTTTTTCTGACGCCGTAATTGCGTCATCAGGGTATCTATCACGACAATAAAAAACCGACTTGCTCTTTTAAAGAGCAATGCTAACGTGACATCAGAGCCCACTATTTATTTAAGTGTCTTAAACCGTCCAGATCCTGCGCCAGGCCCTTCATGCACAGTGACGGGGATACCCTCATTCAGGGAGTGGGCAGCCGCCCTCCCAGGGTGCTGCCCCAATGACGTGGCGACCGGAGTGAAACCCAAGACGTGCCAATCGTACAAGCAAGGGAGCCTGACATGCGCGCAGAGCAGCGGTTTCATTCACTGGACAGTTTCAGGGGGTTGATGGCCATTTCAGTAATGCTCTATCACTTGCGCGTCAGCGGTAGTTTCACCGAATGGTTGTTATTCCGTCACGCTGAAGTATTTGTATCTTTCTTTTTTGTATTGAGTGGCTTTGTATTGACGCACGCCTATGGCAGCTCGGTAAAATTTAACTTTAGAAAGTTCTTCATTTCACGAACCTTCCGCTTGCTTCCCTTGCACCTCTTTATGTTGGGCGTCTTTATACTGTTAGAGTGCGGTCGATATTGGGCTGCGCAAAAAGGCATGGACTTCAACAATGCGCCATTCTCAGGAAAGTTCGCCCCTTCTGAAATCCTGCCGAATGCACTGCTGTTGCAATCCTGGACGCATTTGACTAACCCACTGTCATTCAACTATCCGTCCTGGAGCATCAGTATCGAGTATTACACCTACATGATCTTCGCCCTGATCGTGTGTATCGCTTTCGGCATCAGAACATGGATATGGGCGACGGTGGTGCTCGTGGCCTTGGCGCTGATGTATGCCGGTAATACCTTCTTCACCATCGAGTCGCTGCGCGGCCTCGCTTACTTTTTCACTGGCTGTCTGGCTTACGCCGTGTACCTGAGGCTCCCTCAGCCCAGCCGGGCCCAGACCTGGTTATTGAGCACGCTTGAAGTGGCGGCTGTGACAGTGGCGCTGATTTTCGTGATCAACGATTTTGCAGGCAAGCAGTTGTGGGCCAGTCCGTTGTTCGCTGTCATCGTTGTGATATTCGCCTTTGATCGTGGAGCCGTGTCGCGGCTGTTGGCGGGCCGTGGCTTCGGTTTTCTCGGCAAGTTGTCTTATTCCATCTACCTGACCCACGCGGCCGTTCTGTTTTGCGTAGTGTCGGCATTCATGGTGGCGAAGAAAATCGTTGGCGTTGACATTGCACCGGTGATCGACGGGACTCGCTACCTGGACCTCGGTAATGTACTGCTCAACAACCTCATCGCTTTGCTGGTAGCGGGATCGGTAGTCCTGGTGTCGATGTTCACCTACCGATATGTCGAAATGACCGGGCAATCCCTTGGCCGAGCGCTTAGCAACACCCCCTCGCACAGCGGTCCGGTATTGAGACCTGATACCGAGGCGTGAAAAAACAGCAGCGTCCGCGCCATCCTGGTGCATCTTTTAATGCCTGCTCATCCCCGCGCACCATCACGTCCCGCTGGCTGCCGCCAAAGTTTTTAAAACGCTTGTTCGGCACTCTGGTTCGGAAATTGCTACCTTTATGCCGTCATACCGTTCTCGCCTTCACCGGTAACAATACTTACGCGCCACAAGCGCTCATATTGGTTTTAGGGATTGAATAATGAAAAAAGCACTGCTGACCCTTTCTGCACTGGCGTTGTGCATGGCCGCCGGCGTCGCCACGGCCAAGGAATACAAGGAACTGCGTTTTGGTGTCGACCCGTCCTATGCCCCGTTTGAATCCAAGGCCGCCGACGGTAGCCTGGTAGGTTTCGATATCGACCTGGGCAATGCAATCTGCGAAGAATTGAAGGTCAAGTGCCGCTGGGTCGAAAGCGATTTCGACGGCATGATCCCTGGCCTGAAGGCCAATAAGTTCGACGGCGTGATCTCGTCCATGACCGTGACCCCGGCCCGGGAAAAAGTCATCGACTTCTCCAACGAGCTGTTCTCCGGCCCGACCTCGTATGTGTTCAAGAAGGGTTCCGGCCTGAGCGAAGATGTCGCGTCCCTCAAAGGCAAGACCGTCGGTTACGAGCAAGGCACCATCCAGGAAACCTATGCCAAAACCGTGCTGGACAAGGCTGGGGTCAAGACCCAGGCCTACCAGAACCAGGACCAGGTTTATGCCGACCTGACCTCCGGCCGCCTCGATGCGTCGATCCAGGACATGCTGCAGGCCGAACTGGGCTTCTTGAAATCGCCAAAAGGTGGTGACTATGAAGTCAGCAAACCCGTGGACAGCGAACTGCTGCCTTCCAAGACCGCCATCGGTATCAAGAAAGGTAACAAAGAGCTGAAGGCTCTTTTGGATAAAGGTATCAAAGCGTTACACGAAGACGGCAAGTACGCCGAGATCCAGAAGAAACACTTTGGCGATCTGAATCTGTACAGCGGCAAATAATGCGCAGCGCCCATCCGGCCTCGGATGGGCGCTTTTTTTCTGCCAAAGGCCTCTTCCATGTTCGAACAACTCCTACAAAATCTGGGGCTCAGCGCCTTCAGCCTGCAGGGCTTCGGCCCGCTGCTGATGCAGGGCACCTGGATGACCATCAAGCTGGCGGTCCTGTCTTTGTTACTGAGCGTTTTGCTCGGCCTGCTGGGGGCCAGCGCCAAGCTGTCCAGCGTCAAACTGCTGCGTATCCCGGCCCAGCTCTACACCACGCTGATTCGCGGCGTGCCGGACCTGGTGCTGATGCTGCTGATCTTCTACAGCCTGCAAACCTGGCTGACCTCTTTTACCGACTTCATGGAATGGGAATACATCGAGATCAACCCATTCGGCGCCGGGGTCATCACCCTGGGCTTCATTTATGGCGCGTACTTCACCGAGACCTTTCGCGGGGCGATTCTCGCGGTGCCCCGGGGTCAGGTCGAAGCCGCCACGGCGTATGGCCTAAAGCGCGGCCAGCGTTTCCGGTTCGTGGTGTTTCCGCAAATGATGCGCTTTGCCCTGCCGGGCATCGGCAATAACTGGATGGTGATGCTCAAGGCCACCGCGCTGGTGTCGATCATCGGCCTGGCCGATTTGGTCAAGGCCGCCCAGGATGCCGGCAAAAGCACCTACCAACTGTTTTACTTCCTCGTGCTCGCGGCGCTGATCTATCTGCTGATCACCAGCGCGTCCAATGTCGTGCTGCGCTGGCTTGAACGCCGTTACGCCGCCGGTGCACGGGAGGCGGTGCGATGATCGAACTTCTTCAGGAATACTGGCGACCGTTCCTCTACAGCGACGGCAATCACATCACTGGCCTGGCCATGACGATGTGGCTGCTCAGCGCCTCGCTGCTGATCGGCTTCGTGATCTCGATCCCGCTGTCCATCGCCCGGGTCTCCCCCAAAGTCTACGTACGCTGGCCAGTGCAGTTCTACACGTACCTGTTCCGCGGCACGCCGCTCTACATACAGCTATTGATCTGCTACACCGGCATCTACAGCCTCGAAGCCGTGCGCGCCCAGCCCCTGCTCGACAGCTTCTTTCGCGATGCGATGAACTGCACGATCCTGGCCTTCGCCCTGAACACCTGCGCCTACACCACGGAAATCTTCGCCGGGGCGATTCGCAGCATGAACCATGGCGAAGTCGAAGCGGCCAAGGCTTATGGCTTGACGGGCTGGAAGCTGTACGCGTACGTGATCATGCCGTCGGCGTTGCGACGTTCGCTGCCGTACTACAGCAACGAAGTCATCCTGATGTTGCACTCGACGACCGTGGCGTTCACCGCTACCGTTCCAGACGTGCTCAAAGTCGCCCGGGACGCCAACTCGGCCACCTTCCTGACCTTCCAGTCGTTCGGTATCGCCGCGTTGATCTACCTGACCGTGACCTTTGCACTGGTGGGCCTTTTCCGCCTCGCCGAACGCCGCTGGCTGGCCTTTCTCGGGCCGACTCACTAGGGCTTCTGTTCCAGGACATACACGCAAATGCGCCACCAGATTCATGACCTGCTGGCCCCACTGCCGGGGACCGCACGCAAGATCCACAGCTTTCACTTCGGCCCGGAAGAAGCCGTCGGCAAAATCTACATCCAGTCGTCCCTGCACGCTGATGAGTTGCCCGGCATGCTGGTGGCCTGGCACCTCAAGCAGCGTCTGGCCGAGCTTGAGGCATCCGGTCACCTGCGGCACGAAATCGTGCTGGTGCCCGTGGCCAACCCCATCGGCCTGGAACAAGTGCTGATGGACGTGCCGCTGGGCCGCTACGAAATGGAGAGCGGGCAGAATTTCAACCGCCGGTTCGTCGACCTGAGCGAAGAGATCGGCAACCAGATCGAAGGCCAGCTCACGGATGATCCACAGCACAACCTGATGCTGATCCGCGAACACCTGCGCGACGCCCTCGCCCGCCAGACCGCCAGCACGCAATTGCAATCCCAGCGCCTGGTTCTGCAACGGCTGGCCTGCGACGCCGACATGGTGCTGGACCTGCATTGTGATTTCGAAGCGGTCGCTCATCTCTACACCACCCCCGAAGCCTGGCCTCAGGTCGAGCCGCTGGCCCGCTACATCGGCGCCGAAGCGAGCCTGCTGGCAACGGATTCGGGCGGTCAGTCGTTCGATGAATGCTTCACCCTGCTCTGGTGGCAACTCAAGGAGCGCTTCGGCGAACAATTCGAGATTCCCCTGGGCAGTTTTTCGGTCACCGTCGAACTGCGCGGCCAGGGCGACGTCACCCACGACCTGGCGAGTCTCGACTGCCAGGCCCTGATCGAATACCTGATCCGCTTCGGTGCCATTGACGGCGAACCGATGCCCTTGCCCGACCTGCCCTACCCGGCTACGCCGCTGGCCGGCGTGGAGCCGGTGGCGACACCGGTCGGCGGCCTGCTGGTCTACAGCGCCGTGCCCGGGGAGTACCTGGAGGCGGGGCAACTGGTGGCGCAAATCATCGACCCCATCAACGACACCGTCACCCCCGTTCATTGCTGCAATGCCGGGCTGCTGTACGCCCGCTCGCTGCGTCGCATGGCCACTGCCGGCATGGTGATCGCCCATGTCGCCGGCGCCGAAGCCTACCGCAGCGGCTACCTACTTTCGCCTTGAGGATGCATGCCCCATGTACAAACTGACCATCGAAGGCCTGCATAAGAGCTATGGCGAACATCAGGTGCTCAAAGGCGTTTCGCTCAAGGCCAGGACCGGCGACGTCATCAGCCTGATCGGCGCCAGCGGCTCGGGCAAAAGTACCTTTTTGCGCTGCATCAACTTTCTGGAACAACCCAACGACGGCGCAATGAGCCTGGACGGCCAGGCGATCCGCATGATCAACGACCGCCACGGCATGCGCGTGGCCGACGAAAAGGAACTGCAGCGCCTGCGCACCCGCCTGGCCATGGTTTTCCAGCACTTCAACCTGTGGAGCCACATGAGCGTACTGGAAAACATCACCATGGCGCCGCGCCGGGTGTTGGGCGTCAGTCAGCAGGAAGCCGAAGACCGTGCCCGTCGTTATCTCGACAAGGTCGGCCTGCCGGCGCGAGTGGCCGAACAGTACCCGGCGTTCCTCTCCGGTGGTCAGCAACAGCGCGTGGCCATCGCCCGCGCACTGGCGATGGAGCCGGAGGTGATGCTGTTCGACGAACCCACCTCGGCCCTTGACCCGGAGTTGGTGGGAGAAGTCTTGAAGGTGATTCAGGGCCTGGCCGAAGAAGGCCGGACCATGATCATGGTGACCCACGAAATGAGCTTCGCTCGCAAGGTGTCTGATCAGGTGCTGTTTCTGCACCAGGGCCTGGTGGAAGAAGAAGGCGCGCCGGAAGACGTGCTGGGCAATCCCAAAAGCGAGCGGCTCCAGCAGTTTCTCAGTGGCAACCTGAAATAAACCCGACAAACCTGAAAGACTGCTTCTGCGGCGAGGGAGCTTGCTCCCGCTGGGCTGCGAAGCAGCCCCCAGGCGCTGGATGACACACTGCTGGGGACGCTGCGCGTCCAGCGGGAGCAAGCTCCCTCGCCACAAAAGCGCCCTCGCCACGATTTTCTTCATTAAACCTTTCATCCCTCACCGCGGTCACTGAAAGAGGACTTTCAGGGCGCACGCGGCGGGTATGGCGACATCCAACAACTACGCAAACCAGTGGTTCAGCGCCCGCGGCTGGAAGCCGTTCGCCTTTCAAAAACAAGTGTGGGCTGCCGTCAAACGCGGCGAATCCGGGCTGTTGCACGCCAACACCGGGGCCGGCAAGACCTACGCCGTGTGGTTCGCGGCGCTCAACCGGTTCGCCCGCGCGGCGCCACCGCCGGATAAACCCCGTAAACGCAAACCAGTGACCGAACCGCTGACGGTCCTGTGGATCACGCCGATGCGCGCGCTGGCCGCCGATACAGGCAAAGCCCTCGAGGCACCACTGGCAGAGCTGCAGATTCCATGGAGCGTCGGCCTGCGCACCGGCGACACCAGCGCCAGCGAACGCGCCCGCCAGGGTCGGCGTCTGCCCACCGCGCTGATCACCACGCCCGAAAGCCTGACCCTGATGCTCGCCCGTGCCGATGCGCAAACGGCCACCTCGACGCTGCGCATGGTCGTGGTGGATGAATGGCACGAGTTGCTCGGCAACAAACGGGGGGTGCAGTTGCAATTGGCATTGGCGCGCTTGCGGCGCTGGCATCCCCAACTCATCGTCTGGGGTGTGTCCGCCACCTTGGGTAACCAGGCCCACGCCGAACAGGTATTAATCCCGCAAGGCAATGGCATCAGCGTGCAGGGGGCCAACGGCAAGGCGCTACGGGTCGATACGCTGCTCCCCCCGGCCCTCGAACGTTTTCCGTGGGCCGGCCACATCGGCCTGAAGATGCTGCCCCAGGTCATTGCTGAAATAGACGCCAGCAGCAGTTGCCTGGTTTTCACCAACACCCGGGCGCAATCGGAAATCTGGTATCAGGCCATTCTCCAAGCCAGGCCGGACTGGGCCGGGCTGATCGCGCTGCATCACAGTTCATTGTCCCGGGAAACTCGCGACTGGGTAGAGCAGGCCCTCAAGGAAGGGCAGCTCAAGGCGGTGGTCTGCACCTCCAGCCTGGATCTGGGGGTGGACTTCTTGCCAGTCGAACGGGTCCTGCAGATTGGCTCGGCCAAAGGCGTGGCGCGGCTGATGCAGCGCGCCGGGCGTTCTGGTCATGCGCCGGGGCGGACCTCGCGGGTCACGCTGGTGCCGACCCACAGCCTGGAGCTGATCGAAGCCGCCGCCGCACAAGACGCCCTGGCTCAACGGCGCATCGAACCCCGGGAATCGCCCCACAAGCCGCTGGATGTATTGGTCCAGCATCTGGTCAGCATGGCCCTGGGCGGCGGTTTCCTGCCTGACGAGCTGTTTGAGGAAGTGCGCGGCGCCTGGGCCTATCGGGACCTCAACGAAGCCGAATGGGCCTGGGCCCTGGCCTTCGTGCGCCATGGTGGGCTGTCATTGACCGCCTATCCCGACTACCGGCGGGTCGAGCCGGACGAACACGGCGTGTGGCGAGTCCCCGATGCGCGACTGGCCCGACGACATCGCATGAGCATCGGCACCATCGTCAGCGACGCCAGCCTGCAATTGAAGTTCTGGAGCAAAGGCGGTGGCGGCAAGACCTTGGGCAGCGTGGAAGAAGGCTTCATCGCTCGCCTGCGGCCTGGAGATGGTTTTCTGTTTGCCGGACGCTTGCTGGAATTGGTCCGCGTCGAAGACATGACCGCCTACGTGCGACGCAGCCAGGCCAAAAAAGCCGCCGTGCCGCGCTGGAACGGCGGGCGGATGCCGCTTTCCAGCGAGCTGGCCGGCGCCGTCGTGGCCCGTCTGAGCGAGGCCGCCACAGACCGCTTCGAGGGCCCGGAGATGAGCACCGTGCAGCCCTTGTTATCGATTCAACAACGCTGGTCCGGTTTACCCACGCAAGAAACATTGTTGGCCGAGCGCCTCAAATCCCGCGAGGGCTGGCATCTGTTTCTATATCCCTTTGCCGGGCGCCAGGTTCATCTGGGGTTGGCGAGCCTGCTGGCCTGGCGCGTCAGCCAACAACAGCCGGTGACGTTTTCCATCGCGGTGAACGATTACGGCCTGGAACTGCTCAGTGCCACGGCACTGGACTGGACGCAGCACCTGGGGCCGGAACTCCTGAGCGTCGACAACCTGCTGGCCGATGTGCTGGCGAGCCTGAACGCCGGAGAGCTGGCGCTTCGACGCTTTCGCGAAATCGCCCGGATCGCCGGACTGGTATTTGCCGGCTATCCCGGCGCGCCAAAAAGTACCCGTCAAGTCCAGGCGTCCAGCGGGTTGTTCTTTCAGGTGTTCAAGCAATACGACACCGACAACCTCTTGCTGGCCCAGGCCGGGGAAGAGGTCCTGCGTGAAGAACTGGATATACGTCGACTGGAGCAGACCTTGGAACGCCTCAATACTTTGAAGCTCGACCTGCATGCCATTAAACGCCCCACCCCACTGGGTTTTCCCTTGCTGGTGGAGCGATTCAGGGAAAGCATGAGTTCGGAGAAGCTCGCTGATCGCATCCGGCGGATGGTCAGCGAACTGGAAACGACCGCTGATCGTGGTGACGCCTGATGCCGGCGCCCTATCCCGTCAGCCTGGCCGGCGAAGAACTCTGGCTATTGCCGGAAAAAGCCCTGTACTGGCCTGCCCAGCAAACCCTGATGGTCGCCGATGTGCATTTCGGCAAGGCCGCTGCTTATCGCAGCCTTGGCCAACCGGTGCCCCATGGTACGACGGCCAGCAACATCGCCGTGCTCGACGGGCTACTGGCGAGCCTGCCATGTCGCCAACTGATCTTTCTAGGCGACTTTCTCCACGGTCCAGGTTCCCATGCCCCAGGCACCTTGAAGGCCCTTTGTAGCTGGCGTGAACGACATCAGCACCTGGCCATGACGCTGATTCGCGGCAATCACGACAAACGTGCCGGCGACCCGCCGCCAGCGCTGAACATCCGGGTCGTGCCGGAGCCTTTGTTGCTCGGACCTTTCGCCGTACAACATGAGCCCAATCCGCATCCCTGCCGCCACGTCCTGGCGGGCCATGTCCATCCCGTCTACCACCTGAGCGGCAAAGGACGGCAACGGCTGCGCCTGGCCTGCTTCCGGCTCGCCAGCGACATCAGCCTGCTACCGGCCTTTGGCGCATTCACAGGGGGTCATCGGGTCGAACAGGACAATGACTGCAGGATCTTTGTCATTGGGGATAACGAAATATGGCCCGTCAGTTGAAGCACACGTGCTTTCCACTGACGGGCCATTTTGCGATCAGGCAACAGGCGCAGGAGGCGGCTCATCCGGCAGGGTGGGTTCACCGGGTTCGCTGGGTTCTAGGGGCTGTTCGTTGGGGGTATCGGGATCAGGCTGGCCTGGAATACCGCCCGCCGCTTCGGCAGGGTGGGCCAGCAATGACCAAGCCATGACACCGATCTGATTGGGCTCAAGCTTTGCCAGTTCGGCACTGATTCGCGGATCGATCTTCATAGAGCAACTCCTGGGCGAAGGCCCGCTGCGCTGAGGCAAAAAAACGGGCAGTACACCCCATAGAGTGCCTGCCCGCCCAGGAATTCAAACTGTTCGTCAGAATCAGGTACGCGGCAGCGTTACGCCGCGCTGGCCCTGATATTTACCACCACGATCCTTGTAGGACACTTCACATTCCTCATCGGACTCAAGGAACAGCATCTGCGCCACACCCTCGTTGGCATAGATTTTTGCCGGCAAGGTCGTGGTGTTGGAGAACTCCAGGGTCACATGGCCTTCCCACTCAGGCTCCAGCGGCGTGACGTTGACGATGATGCCGCAGCGCGCGTACGTGCTTTTACCCAGGCAGATGGTCAGCACGTTGCGCGGGATACGGAAATACTCGACGGTGCGTGCCAGGGCAAATGAGTTCGGTGGAATGATGCAGACGTCGCTCTTGACGTCGACGAAGCTCTTCTCGTCGAAGTTCTTCGGGTCCACGGTGGCCGAGTTGATGTTGGTGAACACCTTGAATTCATCGGCGCAGCGCACATCGTAGCCGTAGCTGGAGACGCCGAAGGAAATCAGCCGATCGGCGCCTTCGCCACGCATCTGGCGCTCGACGAAGGGCTCGATCATGCCGTGCTCTTGCGCCATGCGGCGAATCCACTTGTCCGATTTGATGCTCATGGCGGTTTCCTGAAATAGCGAGGTGGAAAAAATACGTCCGGCATCTTACCGGGGCGCGAGGCCGGGTTCAAAGTGCGGGACGTAAATCTCGCCGATCCACCTTGATTTCCTGGTCCTGACGGCAATACCGCTGGCCGTCAGTCACCAAAACCGAGAAACCTTCGCAAAGACCATTGGCACATTCAGGAAAAAGGGTTAAGGTGACGTCACTGTGTTGCTTGTGTCACTGAGAATCTCTACACGATATGTTGAATTTCGATCCAACCATCTACAAGAATTTTTCCTGCTCTTTGCACTCAGTCTCGGCCAGGGTTCTTCCTGAGTCGCAGTTATCTTTGTTCAAGGAGTTACACCATGTCTAATCGCCAAACTGGTACCGTTAAGTGGTTCAACGATGAAAAAGGCTTCGGCTTCATCACTCCACAATCCGGTGACGACCTGTTTGTTCACTTCAAAGCAATCCAATCCGACGGCTTCAAAAGCCTGAAAGAAGGCCAACAGGTTTCTTTCATCGCTACCCGCGGTCAGAAAGGCATGCAAGCTGAAGAAGTTCAAGTTATCTAACTTGTCCTTGCTTTAGTAAAAAGCCCCGCCCTCAAAAGCGGGGCTTTTTTGTGCCTGTGTGTTTTTGCCCACGCACAAAAAAAATGTGGGAGCGAGCCTGCTCGCGATAGCGGCGTGTCAGTCAACGTTGATGTGCTGATCCGCCGCTATCGCGAGCAGGCTCGCTCCCACACGGGTTGGTTGCTAGCCCGGGATTACCAGGTCACGCCAAACCCTGCGGTGTAGCGCGTCTTGCTCAAGTCGCTGTCTTCGGTGCCCTCAATGACATCTTTCTCGGCCTTGAGGTTGAGCGAAGCCCAGTCGGTAACTTTGTAGCGCAGCCCCACCTCGGCGTCGTAGGCATATTCGGCAACACTGGACAGCGGCTTGCCGACTTCGCCATTGGTGAAGAACTCGACGCGCTTGCCAATCAGGTAGCGGTTGTAGTCCCACTTCATGGCGATGGAATAGAAGTTGTCGGTGCCACCGTCGCGGTATTCGTAATCGGTGCGGTTGAACAGCGAACCCAACGAGAAAGCCCCCAGTTCGTCATCCCAGAACTGATAGCCCGGACCGGTACCCACCACGCGCTGGCGAGCCAGCTCTTCGACTTTGTCGCGCTTGTAATTCAGGCGCCCTTGCCAGAACCATTTTTCCGTCAGGAAGCGGTCGAGGGAATACTCCATGGCCCAGTTGTCGGTGGAAACCACGTCATCCTGGAATTCACGGTTGTATTCGCCTTCAGCGGTATGCCGCCATCTGCCGTGGCGTGCCGATGTCTTGAAATCGATGTCGTAATCATCGGTATCGTTTTCCGCGCGCTGATAATCCAGGGCAGCATCGATATTGCCCTTCCACACCAGATCCTCGACCACCGGTTTGGGTTTGAGGATTTGCTGGATACTGGCCAACTCGACGGTTTTGGGTCCGTCGCCGTTGGCCAGGGTCACCTTGCCGTCCTCGGCAGCCTGCAGCGCCTTGGCTTTTTCGCCGGTGTAGGCATCCTGCTTGACCAGCAATTGCTGGTCGCTCTCAAGGGTCTTGACCTGTTTCCAGTCGATGGGAATCGCGCCGGCGTAATCGGTCTGGATCAGCAACTTGCCGCCATCGAAAACGGTGATCTTGCCGCTGAGCTTGTCGCCGTTCTTCAACCAAACGGTATCGGCAAGCAATGGCATGGAGGCGCTGGTGACAGCTAGGCATAGCAGGGTTCTAGACAACATAAGCGTATAAAGAGCTCAAGTTTGCGGTAAAAAGGCGGCATTATCCCCCGGGACGACACCTTAGCAAGGACTGACCGAAGTATTTGTAATGAGTTCATTTCTCAACCAACCTTGTGGGATTTAATCTACAAACGGCAATACGCCCTTGCCCAGGACACCTGAACGTGACTGATGCTCCCGCGGCCCCCGAGAACGCCGCCCAGATCCGCCGCACCACCCTGTACCTGACCCTGGCACAAGTGCCGGCCGGCAAGGTCGTGACCTATGGTCAGCTCGCCGAGATGGCCGGTCTGGGCCGAGCGGCGCGCTGGGTAGGGCGTACCCTCAGTCAGTTGCCGAACGACACAAAGCTGCCATGGCATCGAGTATTGGCTGCCGGCGGTCGGATCAGCCTGCCGGCCGGCAGCGCTTCAGGGGATGAACAACGCGCGCGCCTGCGCACGGAAGGGGTGAGTGTCCTGAATAATCGTGTTGATATTCAGCGCCATGGCTGGCGCCCGGTAGAGCACAGCGGTTAGAGTGCGCGCTTTGTTTTCGCAATTTTTGAGGCAGACTCCAGCCCATGCCCCGTAAAACCTGGCGCGCCGCCCTCGCCGCCTATGCCAGTCCCTCGACGCTCGTGCTGTTGCTGCTTGGCTTCGCCGCCGGCCTGCCCTACATGCTGGTGTTTTCCACGCTTTCGGTCTGGTTGCGCGAAGCTGGCGTGGCCCGCGAGACTATTGGCTACGCGAGCCTCATCGGCCTGGCCTATGCCTTTAAATGGGTCTGGTCGCCCCTGCTCGACCAATGGCGCCTGCCGCTGCTGGGCAAACTCGGCCGTCGGCGTTCATGGTTGGTGCTCTCCCAGGCTCTGGTGATCCTCGGCCTGATCGGCATGGGCTTCTGCGACCCGCAAAAGCACCTGTCATGGTTGATCGCCATCGCCGTGATCGTGGCTTTCGCGTCGGCCACCCAGGACATTGCCGTCGATGCCTATCGCCTGGAGATCGCCGACGACACCCGCCAGGCGGCCCTCGCCGCCAGCTACATGTCCGGGTACCGGATCGCGGCATTGCTGGCCACCGCGGGCGCACTGTTCTTCGCCGAAGGGTTCGGCTCCACCGGTTTCAGTTATAAGCACTCGGCCTGGGCAGGCACCTATCTGTTGTTCGGCGTGCTGATGGTCCCTGCGCTGCTCACCTCGCTATTCATGCGCGAACCGCCGGTGCCGCTACGCACCCAGCTGCAGGCCGGTCGCTATAGCTTCGTCCACCAGTTGGCCTCGGTGTTCGTACTCATCGTGCTGCTGGTGTCGGTACCGGCGATGTTCACCCAGCTCTATAACACCGACTTTGCCAGTGTCCTGTTCGAAGGCGTCAGCCTGCTGGACCTGCTGCTCGAAGACCGCGCCTTCCTGCGGGCCATCCTCTATATCACCCTGACCGCCCTGTGCCTGTCGGCCATGGGGCGTCGCGGGCTGGCACCGGTGCTGACACCGGTCAACGATTTCATCCTGCGTTACCGCTGGCAGGCCCTGTTGCTGCTTGGGCTGATTGCCACCTACCGGATGTCCGACACGGTCATGGGCGTCATGGCCAACGTGTTCTACATCGACCAAGGCTTCACCAAGGACCAGATCGCCAGCGTCAGCAAGATTTTCGGGCTGATCATGACGCTCGTCGGCGCCGGCATGGGCGGCTTGTTGATCGTGCGTTTCGGTATCCTGCCGATCCTGTTTATCGGCGGCGTTGCCTCCGCCGGCACCAATATCCTGTTTTTGATGCTCGCCGACATGGGCGCCAACCTGCAGATGCTGGTTGTCACCATCTCCCTGGACAACTTCAGCTCCGGCCTGGCCACTTCGGCGTTCGTCGCCTACTTGTCGAGCCTGACCAACCTGAAGTTCTCGGCCACCCAATACGCCCTGCTGAGTTCGATCATGCTGTTGCTGCCGCGCTTGATCGGCGGGTACTCAGGGGTGATGGTGGAGAAATTCGGCTATCACGACTTCTTCCTGATCACCGCCTTGCTGGGGGTTCCGACCCTGTTACTGATTGCCTTGCACTGGTATCAGGAAAACCGCCGCCAGGGTTCAGGCTCGGCTTCGGAGCCGGAGCCGACACCCACGCGACCTGCGCAAGAATCGTAGGAAACTTCCAGCAAGCGCCGGCGAAACCGGCGCTCATGCCTGGCGACCGGCCACGCGCCTGTACGCCAAGGCATCTCGCCCGTACAATGCTCCGTCACTTCTCGTCATCAGCAACCGACAACGGCCAACCATGCGCACCAGTCAATTTTTGCTCGCCACACAGAAAGAAACGCCTTCCGACGCCGTCGTGATCAGCCACCAGCTGATGCTGCGCGCCGGCATGATCCGCAAACTCGCCTCGGGCCTGTACACCTGGCTGCCGATGGGTCTGCGTGTGATGCGCAAGGTAGAAGCCATCGTTCGCGAAGAAATGAACGCCGCCGGCTCTCTGGAAGTGTTGATGCCGGGCACCCAGCCGGCCGAACTGTGGCAGGAATCGGGGCGCTGGGAAGAGTACGGCCCGGAGTTGCTGCGTATCAAAGACCGTCACGGTCGTGACTTCTGCGCAGGCCCGACTCACGAAGAAGTGATCACCGACCTGATGCGCAACGAGTTGAGCAGCTACAAGCAGCTGCCTATCAACCTGTATCAGATCCAGACCAAATTCCGTGATGAAATCCGTCCACGCTTCGGCCTGATGCGCGGCCGCGAATTCATCATGAAGGACGCCTACTCGTTCCACACCGACCTGGCCTCGCTGCAAGTCACCTACGATCGCATGCATCAGGCGTATTGCAACGTATTCACCCGCCTGGGCCTGAAATTCCGTCCGGTTGAAGCCGACAACGGTTCCATCGGAGGCGCCGGCTCCCACGAGTTCCACGTACTGGCCGAGTCCGGCGAAGACGACATCGTCTTCAGCAACGGCTCCGACTACGCCGCCAACATCGAGAAAGCCGAGGCCGTGCCACGGGAAACCTCCCGCCCTGCACCGACCGAAGAACTGCGCCTGGTGGACACGCCAAACGCCAAGACCATCGCTCAACTGGTGGAAGGCTACAACCTACCGATCGAACGCACCATCAAGACCCTGATCGTGCGCGCCGAAGAAGAAGGCAAGCTGATCGCCCTGATCATCCGCGGCGATCACGAGCTGAACGAAATCAAGGCCGGCAACCAGCCTGGTGTTGCCAGCCCCCTGGTCATGGCCACCGACGCCGAGCTGCGCGATGCCATCGGCGCCGGTGCCGGCTCCCTCGGCCCGCTGAACCTGCCGCTGCCGATCATCATCGACCGCTCGGTGGAGCTGATGAGCGATTTTGCCATCGGCGCCAACATCGATGACAAGCACTACTTCGGTGTGAACTGGGAGCGCGACCTGCCGGTTCCGGCCGTGGCCGACCTGCGCAACGTTGTGGCCGGCGATCCGAGCCCGGACGGCAAAGGTGTCCTGGAAATCAAGCGCGGCATTGAAGTCGGGCACATCTTCCAGCTGGGCAACAAGTACAGCAAAGCCATGAAGTGCGAAGTGCTGGGCGAGAATGGCAAGCCGGTGACCCTGGAAATGGGTTGCTACGGGATCGGCGTATCCCGCGTGGTCGCCGCGGCCATCGAGCAGAACAACGACGAGAAAGGGATCATCTGGAGCGACGCCCTGGCGCCATTCCAGATTGCCCTGGTGCCGCTGCGCTACGAGACCGAACTGGTTCGCGAAGCCACCGACAAGCTCTACGCCGAACTGACGGCGGCCGGCTTCGAAGTGCTGCTGGACGACCGCGACAAAAAAACCAGCCCCGGCATCAAGTTCGCAGACATGGAGCTGATCGGCATCCCGCATCGGATCGTCGTCAGTGACCGCAGCCTGGCCGAAGGCAACCTGGAATACAAAAGTCGCACCGAGGCCGAGCCGCAAGCGCTGCCGGTCGCTGACGTGCTGTCGTTCCTCCAGGCCCGTATCCGCCGCTGACACCAGATAGAGACGTCATGTTCAAGCGAAACACCTTAGGCCTCGGGGGCGCCGCGCTGTGCGGCGCCCTGCTGGTCAGCGGCTGTGCCAACCAAATGTCGCAACGCAGCGAGCACGAAGAGCGGGTCGAGCGCAAACTGCTCGACCATAGCCTGCATATCGAAGTGGGCGAGCCCAAAGTACTCGAACTGCCGCAACGTCGGGTGCGGATCAATGAGCAGAAGACCTTCGAAGTCACCGAATTCGAAGTCACCCGCCATTATGATCGCTATACGCCGTATCAGCCCTGGCGCGAAGTTTACGAAATTCCGCTGGGCGCGGTGGCAGTGGTGGCGGGTGTCGGCGCCAATGTGGTCAATGTGTTCGCTCTTGGCAACCTCCCAGAGAGCGCGACTCGAGACTGGATCAGCTACGGCTTCGCCGGGCTCAATCCATTCATGAACGTGCCGTCCCATGGCCGCGCCCAGCAGAACCTGGCCGGAATCGACGAAGTGCAACGCGACAAACGCGTCGAACACACGAGCCTGCCCTGGAGCGAACGCCCGGTACAGGTCAAGGCTGCCCGGCAAACCTTCGAACTGAGCACCGACCGCAATGGCGTGTTGCGTTTGAATCTGCTGGAAAGCCCGTTCGCCGAGCATGATCTGAGCCACTTCGGCAAGTTGCAGATCAGCGTGACGGACGCCCTGGATGAGGTACACACCGACTCGTCCCTGAGCATCAGCAGCACGTTGCGCAGCAAGCTGGTGGAAGCCCATGGGTTGATCTACGACGATCTGGAAGATGACGAGGTGAGCCAGTGGGTTCATCGGGTCAAGCGGCTGTCGGAGTTGGGGCTTGAAGAAGAGGCCAGCGAGCTGGAACAGAGCCTGATCGAACTGACCCGCAATGATCCGGAGTTACAGACCGAATTCCTCAAAGCCCTGACCAATGATGGCGGGCGCTTGGTGGCGGATCCAGGAGCGAACTAGCAGCAAAACCTTGTAGCGAGGGAGCTTGCTCCCGCTGGGGCGCGCAGCGGCCCTCAAACCTGCCACCTCGGTGTGCCAGATAAGTTGAATCAACTGTTTCTGGGGCTGCTGCGCAGCCCAGCGGGAGCAAGCTCCCTCGCCACAAGAGCCGGCAAAGCCTTCATGTAAGTGGCAGCCTCACCGCTCAAACAATTCCAACTGCTCAAACCCGCCTCGCAGATCCTCCAGCCGTACCCCTATCCCCAACAAACGCACCGGCTTGCCGCCGCGGTTGAATGCCTGGGTCAATAGCAACTGGTAGCTGCCCAGATCGCGCCCTGCCCCGGCCTGCTCCAAGGTGGTCTGAGTGAAGTCGTGGAATTTCACTTTGACGAACGGCTTGCCCGGTCGATAACTACTGTCGATCCGGGCGATGCGCCCACTCAGGGACTGCATCAGCTCCGGCAGTTTATCGAGGCAGCTTGTCAGATCAGGCAGATCGACGTCGTAGGTATTTTCCACACTGATGGACTGTCTACGGCTGTCATTGTGCACCAGACGTTCATCAATCCCACGGGCCAGGCTCCAGAGGCGCTCACCGAAACTGCCGAATTCGCGCACCAGCGCCAGCTTGTCCCATTGACGCAACTGCAGGCAATCGACAATGCCGAGCCTGTTCAGTTTGTCGGCGGTCACTTTACCCACCCCATGCAGCTTGCTCACCGGCAGGGCCGAAACGAAGTCTTCGACCTGATCCGGGGTAATGACGAACAAGCCGTTGGGCTTTTTCCAATCGCTGGCGATCTTGGCCAGAAACTTGTTGGGGGCGACGCCGGCGGACACCGTGATGTGCAGTTGATTGGAAACCCGCCGCCGAATGTCCTGGGCGATGCGGGTGGCGCTCCCACCGAAATGGGTACTGGCGGAGACATCCAGGTAGGCCTCATCCAGGGACAGCGGCTCGATCAAGTCAGTGTAATCGCTGAAGATCGTATGAATTTCCTTCGACGCCTCCCGATAGGCGTCCATCCGCGGCTTGACGATGGTCAAGTCGGGGCAGAGCTTCAAGGCGTGTCCGGATGACATGGCCGAGCGCACACCGTAGGCCCGAGCCTCGTAGTTACAAGTCGCGATGACCCCGCGCCGGTCCGCCGAACCACCGACCGCCAGGGGTTTGCCGGCCAGCCGCGGGTCATCGCGCATCTCGATAGCGGCGTAGAAGCAGTCACAGTCGACGTGGATGATTTTGCGTTGCGTCATAAGAGAAGCGGATGTGCGACAAGTCGGGACGCCAGTATCGCACCGACAACTGTATATAGCACCAGTAGTTGAAAAGATCCTTCACTGCGGCTGGAAAAAGCCTACGTGAATTTATTTCTTCAATCGTTGCGAAGCGTCCAATAGAGCGCCAGCCCTTGCCAGGCTTGCGTCACAGCGCTGTCACAATGCCCAGGACTTAGGCTAAGCAATTGAAGCGGAACAGATTTTCCTGGCGTCAGGGTTGACAGCCAGCCGATCCTCTGTAGAATGCCGCCACACAGACGCGGGATGGAGCAGTCTGGTAGCTCGTCGGGCTCATAACCCGAAGGTCGTCGGTTCAAATCCGGCTCCCGCAACCAAACATCAAGAAAGGCTACTCGAAAGAGTGGCCTTTTTTGTGGCCGTTTGTTTTTGAGCAGGGCGCCGTGAAGAGAAGACCTGCGAACCTCGCCCAACCCCACGGCGACGCAATGCAGACTGCCTGCTTGTAGGACAATTTCCTTTTGATTTCTTGTGTTTAGCTCGGTTGGCGACGAATTGGCCGTTTATTTGACCTCACCACCTTTTAACGGTTGACACTCAGGCGTTCGCCTGTAGAATGCCGCCACACAGACGCGGGATGGAGCAGTCTGGTAGCTCGTCGGGCTCATAACCCGAAGGTCGTCGGTTCAAATCCGGCTCCCGCAACCAAACATCAAGAAAGGCTACTCGAAAGAGTGGCCTTTTTTGTGCCTGTCGAAAAAAGTTTTCATGACAAATATTTTGTAATTATTTTTTTCAGCAGGGATTGGTAACTGAGCGGGTTGCCCCCATCCTGTCGCGCATAGCTCAAGAGGTGATTGATGCGCGCTCACTCGTCTGCCCCACAAGACACTGTTACTGCGGTACAACCGATCAAGGCCGGGCGCTTGCGCTGGCTGGAGCGTATCAGTCAGTACCGTCAGCCTATCGGCCTCGCCGTCACACTGTTGTTGTTCGCCCTTGCATTGATTGCCTGTCGCCACCTGCTGAGCGAGCTCGATCTGTACGCTCTGCACGACTCGATCATGCAGGTGCCGCGCTCAGCCCTGCTCGGTGCAGTCGCCGCGACGGTCGTCGGATTCGTCATCTTGCTGGGCTATGAATGGTCCGCCAGCCGTTATGCCGGTGTGAAATTGCCCGCGAAAACGCTGATCCTGGGCGGATTCAGCGCTTTTGCCATCGGCAACGCCATCGGGCTCTCGTTATTGTCGGGGGGCTCGGTTCGCTACCGGCTGTATGCCCGCCATGGCCTGGGCGCGACAGATGTCGCCCACATGACCCTGTTCGCCAGCCTGTCCCTGGGCTGTGCACTGCCGCCGCTGGCAGCCCTGGCAACCCTCAGTGATCTGCCCGCCGCTTCCGCCGCCCTGCACTTGCCGGCCACCTGGCTGGGAGCGATCTGCGTGGCGGTGCTGCTACTCACCTGTGCGCTGGCTATCGGCATCTATCGTCGGCGCCTGCCAGAACAGCCCTATCGGGACAGCCTGCTGATCAAGGCCGGGCGCCGCACCCTGCGCCTGCCGGGCCGACGCTTGACGCTCCTGCAACTGATCATCACCACGCTGGATGTCGCGGCGGCCGCCACGGTGCTGTACTTGTTGTTGCCCGAAACACCACCGTTCGGCGCCTTCCTGCTGGTGTACCTGTTGGCGTTGGCAGCCGGCGTACTCAGTCATGTACCGGGCGGGGTCGGGGTGTTCGAAGCGATCCTGCTGGCGGCCTTCGCCGACACACTAGGGGCCGCGCCTTTGGCCGCCGCCCTGCTTTTATATCGCTTGATCTATGTCCTGCTGCCGATGCTGGTGGCCTGTGTGTTGTTGCTGATCAATGAGGCGCAACGGCTGTTCCAGGCCCGCCAGTCCCTGCGGGTAGCGTCGGGCCTGGCGGCGCCGATCCTGGCGGTGCTGGTGTTCCTCTCGGGCGTGGTGCTGCTGTTTTCCGGCGTGACCCCGGAAATCGATACTCGCCTGGAGCACATTGGTTTCCTGATCCCTCATCGGCTGGTGGACGCCTCGCACCTGGGCGCCAGCCTTGTGGGCGTGTTGTGCCTATTGCTCGCCCAGGGTCTGCGCCGTCGCTTGTCCGCCGCCTGGATGCTGACCACCGTTTTACTGTTGGTGGGCGCCCTGCTCTCACTGCTCAAGGGCTTCGATTGGGAAGAGGCCACGCTGCTGACGCTGACGGCCAGTTTGTTGGCGGTGTTCCGGCGTTCGTTTTATCGTCCGAGTCGCCTGACCGAGTTGCCATTTTCGCCGCTGTTTCTGATTGCCAGCCTATGCGTGCTCGGCGCGTCAATCTGGCTGCTGCTGTTTGCATACCAGGACGTGCCCTACAGCCATGAACTGTGGTGGCAATTCACCCTCGATGCCGACGCCCCTCGTGGTCTGCGCTCACTGCTGGGCGCGGCGGTGCTGCTGGTGGTGGTGTCCCTTACCTGGCTGCTGCGTACCGCCCGCCCGGTGATCCAGCTGCCGGCGGCAGAAGAACTGGAGCGAGCCAAAAAGATTCTCATGGCCTCTTCACAAGCCGATGGCGGCCTGGCCCTGACCGGTGACAAGGCATTGCTGTTTCATCCCAACGACGAAGCATTTCTGATGTATGCCCGCCGTGGCCGCAGTCTGGTGGCATTGTACGACCCGATCGGCCCTACCCAGCAACGCGCAGAAATGATCTGGCAGTTCCGCGACCTGTGCGATATCCATCATGCGCGCCCGGTGTTCTATCAGGTTCGCGCCGAGAACCTGCCGTATTACATGGACATCGGCCTGACCGCGATCAAGCTGGGTGAAGAAGCACGGGTCGACCTCAAGCATTTCGATCTCGAAGCCAAGGGCAAAGAGATGAAGGACTTGCGCTACACCTGGAACCGCGGTACCCGGGACGGCCTGTCGCTGGAGATCCACGAACCGGGCCAGGCGCCGATGGATGAGCTGAAGGTCATTTCCGACGCCTGGCTGACCGGCAAGAACGTGCGGGAAAAGGGCTTTTCACTTGGCCGGTTCAGTGATGACTACCTCAAGCATTTTCGCATCGCCGTGATTCGTTTCGAAGGCCGCCCGGTGGCGTTCGCCAATCTGCTGGAGACGCACAGCCATGAATTGGCCAGCCTCGACCTGATGCGCGCCCACCCCGACGCCCCCAAACTGACCATGGAATTCATGATGGTCGGGCTGATTCAGCATTACAAAGCCCATGACTATGCCCGCTTCAGCCTCGGAATGGTCCCCCTGTCGGGCCTGCAACCGCGACGCGGCGCACCGCTGACCCAGCGTCTGGGTTCGATGGTGTTCCGCCGTGGCGAACAGCTCTATAACTTCCAGGGCCTGCGCCGTTTCAAAGATAAATTCCAGCCTGACTGGGAACCTCGTTACATGGCCGTGCCCGCCGGACTCGATCCGCTGGTAGCCCTGGCCGATACCGCCGCCCTGATTGCAGGCGGCCTGACTGGATTGGTGAAACGCTGATGATGCAACGCTCCTGGCGATACGTAGTGGCCACCCTGTTGGTGGTGGCGGTAATTCTCGGTGGCGGTTACTGGTACTGGAACCGCCCTGCCCCGCAACCGACCCTTGAACAGCTGACGCCGGTCGACGGTGCCCCCATGACCCGGATCATTCCCGGCACCCCGCCCCGCGCCCAAGTGCTGGTGGCGGTCAACGAAGAGCAAAAACTCAGCGACACGCAATTGCTGACCCTCAGCCGCAGCGGCTCGGCGCAAATCGTCCAGGTGATCCTGCCCAAGGACTGCATGCTGCAAGGCCGTGCCCTGCAGGCCGGCCTGAAGCAGCTCCAGGGGCCGGCAACGCTGGTCAGCGGTATCGGCCCCGGAGCCGTGCTGGCCTGGCGCTGGCTGGCGGAGCAGAAGAACGACAAGGCCCAGGCCGTCTCGGTGGACCTGGCCCTGGAAAAACCCGGCTGCACCCACCTGCTGCCTAAAAGCGCGGCCCACGGCCACTGGCTGGTGGCCTGGAATGACAACCCCGACGACACCAGCGCCGGTTTCGTACGGGATCAACCGAACGCTGAAACCAGCATCAGCAACTACGACATCAACCTGCCACAGGTGCTGAACAACGAACTGCACAAGATCCTGGTAGGCACCGACCAGGGCGGCCTGAGCATTCCCGTAGTGGAAGTGCCGGCCAGCCAGGCCCGGGACACCGTGACGCTGTTTCTCTCCGGAGACGGCGGCTGGCGGGATCTGGATCGGGACGTGGCCGAAGAAATGGCCAAGATCGGTTACCCGGTCGTCGGCATCGACACCCTGCGCTACTACTGGCAGCACAAGAGCCCGGAACAAAGCGCCCAGGACCTCACCGAACTGATGCAGCACTACCGTCAGGTCTGGGGCACCAAGCACTTCATCCTGACCGGTTATTCCTTTGGCGCCGACGTACTGCCGGCAATCTACAATCGCCTTCCGGCCAGCGAGCAGCAAGGGGTCGACGCAATCATCCTGCTGGCCTTCGCGCGCACCGGCAGCTTCGAGATCGAAGTCGAAGGCTGGCTCGGCAATGCCGGCACCGAAGCTGCCACGGGCCCGGAAATGGCCAAGCTGCCCGCCGACAAAGTGGTGTGCATCTACGGCGTAGAAGAAGCGGCTGAAAGTGGCTGCACCGACAAGACCGCGGTGGGCGAAGCCATCCAGCTGCCTGGTGGCCATCATTTCGACGAGAACTATCCGGCGCTGGCCAAGCGCCTGGTGGACGAAATCAACAAACGTCAGAACAAGGCGACCCAACCGTGAGCAGATGGGTTTATTTGATCCACCCAGGTGGGAGCGAGCCTGCTCGCGATATCGACAGCACAGTCAACATCGCCATCAACTGATCCACCGCTATCGCGAGCAGGCTCGCTCCCACAAGGGTTTAGCGTAGGTATCGGTATTGTGTGATCCACCAAAAAGCCCCCGCTGCCACAAGGCAACGGGGGCTTTTTTGTTTGGGCTACATTTCCACCTGGGTCCCCAGTTCAATCACCCGGTTCAGCGGCAAATTGAAAAAGCGCAAATTGCCGTTGGCGTTTTTCAGCATGAAGGCGAATAGCACTTCGCGCCATCGGGCCATGCTTTCAAGCTTGGAAGCGATGACTGTTTCGCGGCTGAGGAAGTAGGTGGTGCGCATCGGGCTGAAGTCCAGCTCATCCAGATGACACAGCCTGAGCGCCTGTGGCACGTCCGGTTCGTCAGTGAAACCAAAGTGCAGGATCACCCGGAAGAAACCTTCGCCGTAGGAATCCACCTCGAAGCGCCGTTGCGGCGGCACCCGGGGGATGTCTTCGTACACCACCGTCAGCAGCACCACTTGCTCGTGCAGCACCTGGTTGTGCAACAGGTTATGGAGCAACGCGTGAGGCACGGCATCCGGGCGGGCAGTGAGAAAAACCGCCGTGCCCTTGACCCGGTGGGGAGGTTCGACGCGGATGCTGCTGATAAATACCGGCAACGGCAGAGCGCCTTCATCCAACCGATCTACCAACAGTTCCTTCCCGCGCTTCCACGTGGTCATCAGAATGAACAACACGATCCCCGCCAACACCGGAAATGCGCCGCCCTGCAGGATTTTCGGGACATTGGCGGCAAAGAACAGGCCGTCCACCAATAGAAAACCGACCAGCAACGGCACCGTCAGCAGAGGTGGCCATTTCCACAGCAGCAACGCCACCGCCGACACCAGGATGCTGGTGATCAGCATGGTGCCGGTCACTGCCACGCCATAGGCAGAGGCCAACGCGCCGGACGACTCGAAGCCAAGCACCAGCAGGATCACGCCAACCATCAACGCCCAGTTCACCGCGCCGATGTAGATCTGCCCTTGTTCGGCGCTGGAGGTGTGCTGGATGTACATGCGCGGGATATAGCCGAGCTGGATGGCTTGGCGTGTGAGGGAAAACGCGCCGGAAATCACCGCTTGGGATGCGATCACCGTGGCGAGGGTCGAGAGCACCACCAGCGGCACCAGCGCCCAGCCTGGGGCCAACAGATAAAACGGGTTACGAGCGGCCTCCGGGTTCTCCAACAGCAAGGCGCCCTGACCGAAATAGTTGAGCACCAGTCCTGGCAACACCAGGACGAACCAGGCCCGGGCAATCGGTTTGCGGCCGAAATGCCCCATGTCCGCATACAAGGCTTCGGCGCCGGTCAAGGCCAGTACTACGGCCCCCAGGATCGCAACGCCAACCCCCGGATGCACCATGAAAAAGCGCACGCCCCAGGCCGGGTTCAACGCCTCGAGCACCTGCGGATGCTGGACAATGCCATGAATGCCCAGGCCGCCAAGGACCACGAACCACAGCACCATGACCGGCCCGAACAATTTACCGATCCGATCGGTCCCGTGTTTCTGAATCAGGAAAAGCGCCACCAGAATCACCAGCGCCATCGGCACAACCCAATGATCCAGCCCATCAAAGGCCACTTCCAGACCCTCCACGGCCGACAATACGGAAATGGCCGGGGTGATCATGCTGTCACCGTAAAACAACGAGGCGCCGATCAGCCCGAGAATCACCAGCACCGAACGCAACCGGGGATAAGGGGTGGACGCCCGCCGGGCCAGCGCGGTCAACGACATGATGCCGCCTTCGCCCTGGTTGTCGGCGCGCAGGATAAACAACACGTATTTGATCGAGACGACCCAGACCAGCGACCAGAAGATCAGCGCCAGAATCCCGAACACTCCGTCATGGTTGACCTGCACACCATATTGACCGGAAAACACTTCCTTGATGGTGTACAAGGGACTGGTGCCGATGTCGCCATAGACCACCCCCGCGGCGGCCACCAACATTCCCACGGGCCTGGCCGCTGCATGCCCGGCACCCGACACCTGACTCTCTGCCTGCTCCATCCAACACTCCCACTACCTGATCCGCGCCGCTGGAAAGAAGCACCCTGATTGACCTTGCGCCCACGCCACCTTACTTCCTGTTACAGACAAATGATTGACTGTAGAGATTCAGTTGCGCTGGACGGCGCGAAGCATAGCGCAGCACTCGTCGTTTTTCCCCGTATAAAGCTGGTCAAGCGCTTCCAGCACCGCTAGAATTGCGCACTTTTTGATCAGAGGCGCGTCAAGCGTCCTGTCTCCACAAGAGACGATCTCCCCTACACCGAGGTTAGACATGTCCACCACTACCGCGCCGGCCAACCCCAAGGTTGGCTTCGTATCCCTGGGTTGCCCGAAGGCTCTGGTCGACTCCGAGCGCATCCTGACCCAGCTGCGCATGGAAGGTTATGACGTCGTATCCACGTACCAGGACGCCGACGTGGTAGTGGTCAACACCTGCGGCTTCATCGATTCGGCCAAGGCCGAGTCCCTGGAAGTGATCGGCGAAGCCATCAAGGAAAACGGCAAGGTCATCGTGACCGGCTGCATGGGTGTGGAAGAAGGCAATATCCGCGACGTGCACCCCAGCGTGCTGGCCGTGACCGGTCCGCAGCAGTACGAGCAGGTCGTCAATGCCGTGCACGACGTAGTGCCGCCCCGCCAGGACCACAACCCGCTGATCGACCTGGTGCCGCCGCAAGGCATCAAGCTGACCCCGCGCCACTACGCTTACCTGAAGATTTCCGAAGGCTGCAACCACAGTTGCAGCTTCTGCATCATCCCCTCGATGCGCGGCAAACTGGTAAGCCGCCCGGTGGGTGATGTGCTCGATGAGGCCCAGCGCCTGGTCAAGGCCGGCGTCAAAGAGCTGCTGGTGATCTCCCAGGACACCAGCGCTTATGGCGTCGACGTGAAATACCGCACTGGCTTCTGGAACGGCGCGCCGGTGAAAACCCGCATGACCGAACTGTGCGAAGCCCTCAGCACCCTCGGCGTGTGGGTCCGCCTGCATTACGTCTACCCGTATCCGCATGTCGACGAACTGATCCCGCTGATGGCCGCCGGCAAGATCCTGCCGTACCTGGACATCCCGTTCCAGCACGCCAGCCCGAAAGTCCTCAAGGCCATGAAGCGCCCGGCTTTCGAAGACAAGACCCTGGCCCGCATCAAGAACTGGCGCCAGATCTGCCCGGACCTGATCATCCGCTCGACCTTCATCGTCGGCTTCCCTGGCGAAACCGAGGAGGACTTCCAGTACCTGCTGGATTGGCTGACCGAAGCCCAGCTCGACCGCGTCGGTTGCTTCCAGTATTCGCCCGTTGAAGGCGCACCGGCCAACGACCTGAACCTGGATGTGGTGCCGGACGAGGTCAAGCAGGACCGTTGGGAGCGTTTCATGGCGCACCAGCAGGCCATCAGCTCGGCGCGCCTGCAAATGCGCATCGGCCGTGAAATCGAAGTACTGGTGGATGAAGTGGACGAGCAAGGCGCCGTGGGCCGCTGCTTCTTCGACGCCCCGGAAATCGATGGCAACGTATTCATCGACAACGGCAGCAATCTCAAGCCGGGCGACAAGGTCTGGTGCAAGGTGACTGACGCCGACGAATACGACTTGTGGGCTGAACAGATCGGTTGAGCTGCTGCTTAACAGACTCAATGTGATACCTGTGGGAGCCGAGCTCCCACAGGTTCTTTCACAGGCCGAAAAATTGAAGAGCCTCGCTATCCTCACAAGATGCGAGGCTTTTTTGCAGCTATCGTATGGAGATATCCAGCACAAGGAGCAGGCGGGCATGCGTCAGCATTCGGTCATCCACACACCGAAATCCAGCGACTATCAGGAACTGACCCGGGTCTGGGAGGCCTCGGTACGCGCCACCCACGATTTTCTGCCGGACAGCTACATCGAACTGTTGAAGAACCTGGTGCTCACCCGTTATCTGGACGCGGTCATGCTCATCTGCACCCGGGACACTCGCCAGCGCATCACCGGTTTCGCCGGCGTCGCAGCCGGCAAGATCGAGATGCTTTTCATCGACCCGCAACACCGTGGCCAGGGCCTGGGCAAACAGCTGTTGCGTTATGCCATGGAGCACATGAACGCCGATCAACTGGATGTCAACGAACAGAACCCGCAAGCCTTGGGTTTTTACCTCAAGCAAGGCTTCGAAGTGGTCGGCCGTTCGGCAAAGGACGGCATGAACCAGCCGTACCCGTTGCTGCACATGCGCTACAAACAGCCCGACCTGAAGGTCCAACGCGGCTAAAAGGCAAATGGACCCGCGATTAACCGGCGCCAGGCAGGTACAATGCCCACCCTCTTTTTGTTACGGCCCTGTCATGACTGACCCGATTCGTCTCTCCAAACGCCTCATCGAACTCGTCGGCTGTTCCCGTCGGGAGGCTGAGCTGTTCATCGAGGGCGGCTGGGTCACCGTGGACGGCGAAGTGATCGACGAACCGCAGTTCAAGGTCACTACCCAGAAAGTCGAACTCGACCCCGAGGCCAAGGCCACCGCGCCAGAGCCGGTCACCCTTCTGTTGAACGCCCCGGCGGGCATGGATGCAGACACGGCGATGGCGTCCCTTGGACCACAGACCCTGAGCGAAGAACACCGCTTCGGCAAGCGCCCCCTCAAGGGCCATTTTCTGCGTCTGACCGCCAGTGCCGACCTGCAGGCCAACGCCAGTGGGTTGCTGGTGTTCACCCAGGACTGGAAGATTCTGCGCAAGCTCACCGCCGACGCCGCCAAGATCGAGCAGGAATACGTGGTGGAAGTCGAAGGCGAAATGGTCGCCCATGGCCTCAATCGCCTGAACCATGGCCTGACCTACAAAGGCAAGGAGTTGCCGGCGGTCAAGGCCAGCTGGCAGAACGAGAACCGCTTGCGCTTTGCCATGAAGAACCCGCAACCGGGGGTGATCGCGCTGTTTTGCCAGGCGGTCGGCCTCAAGGTGGTGGCCATTCGGCGCATCCGCATTGGCGGCGTGTCCATCGGTAAGGTGCCCCTGGGCCAGTGGCGTTACCTGTCCACCAAAGAGAAGTTCTAGTTTCTTTTTCCGGCGCCGCACCGAGCTGCGGTGCCCACTGCCGATTGATCAGGATTGCACACATGGTTCACAACGACGTACTTCGCAGCGTGCGCTACATGCTCGACATCAGCGACAAAAAAGTCATCGAGATCATCAAACTGGGTGGCCTGGAAGTGCCCATGGCGGATCTGGTGGGTTACCTCAAGAAAGACGAGGAAGAAGGCTTCGTGTTCTGCCCTGACGAAGTCATGGCGCATTTTCTCGACGGCCTGGTGATCTTCAAGCGCGGCAAGGACGAAAGCCGTCCACCGCAGCCAATCGAAGTGCCGGTCACCAACAACATCATCCTCAAGAAGCTGCGGGTGGCCTTCGAACTGAAGGAAGACGACATGCACGCCATCCTCAAGGCCGCGGAGTTCCCGGTGTCCAAGCCGGAACTGAGCGCATTGTTCCGCAAGTTCGGCCACACCAACTACCGCCCGTGCGGTGACCAGTTACTGCGCAACTTCCTCAAGGGGCTGACGCTGCGCGTCAGAGCTTAAACAACCGCTAAAAGCTTCAAGCGACAAGTTCATAACTTGCAGCTTGCAGCTTGCAACTTGAAGCTCTTGAAATGGCCTACAACGTCTCCCCCATCGGCTACGTCCGCTCCTGCTTCAAGGAGAAGTTCGCCATTCCCCGTCAACCGCAACTGGCCCCGGCCGCCCGCGGTGTGCTGGAGTTGGTGGCGCCATTCGATCAGGGCGATGCGGTGCAGGGCCTGGAGCAGGTCAGCCATGTCTGGCTGCTGTTTCTGTTCCACCAGGCCCTGGAAGACAAGCCACGGCTGAAAGTGCGCCCGCCGCGTCTGGGCGGCAATAAGTCCATGGGGGTGTTCGCCACTCGCGCCACCCATCGCCCCAACGGCATCGGCCAGTCGGTGGTGAAACTGGAGCGGGTCGAAGCCGGGCGCCTGTGGATCTCGGGCATCGACTTGCTGGACGGCACCCCAGTGCTGGATATCAAACCCTACGTGCCCTACGCAGACATCATCGGCTCGGCGCACAACAACATCGCCAGCGCAGCGCCTGAGCTGATTGCGGTGCGATGGGCCAGCTCTGCCCTGCATCAGGCCCGCGACCACGCCAAGCGCCTGGAAGAACCCCTGGTGGAGCTGATCGAACAGTGCCTGGCCCAAGACCCACGTCCGGCGTACCAGATTCCTACGCCCGAACGGGAATATGGTGCGCAGTTCTGGGATCTGGATGTGCGTTGGCACTATCCGCAGCCCGGGGTGATCAAGGTGCTGGAAGTGATTCCGGCGAAATCGTAACAGCCAGAAACGAAAAAGCCCGCGCTGCCTTCTTCAGGTAGCGCGGGCTTTTTCATGGGTAACTGCAGACCGGGTTGCGGCTATCGCGAGCAGGCTCGCTCCCACCTTTGAACTTCAGTGGCCACAAGATTTGTGTTCCCACATATTCCATTGTGGGAGCGAGCCTGCTCGCGATGGCGATCGATCAACACCGCATAAACCGAGGTTTACTTCTCTACAAACGCCCGCTCGATCAGGTAATCACCCGGCTCACGCATGCGTGGCGAAACAGTCAGGCCGAAACTGTTGAGCACTTCGCTGGTCTCGTCGAGCATGCTCGGGCTACCGCACAGCATGGCGCGGTCGTCCTGCGGGTTGATCGGCGGCAGGCCGATGTCGCGGAACAGCTTGCCGCTGCGCATCAGGTCGGTCAGGCGGCCTTCGTTCTCGAATGGTTCGCGAGTAACGGTCGGGTAGTAGATCAGTTTGTCACGCAGCGCTTCGCCGAAGAATTCGTTCTGCGGCAGGTGTTCGGTAATGAACTCGCGGTAGGCAACTTCATTGACGTAACGTACGCCGTGGCACAGGATCACTTTTTCGAAACGCTCGTAGGTTTCCGGATCCTGGATCACGCTCATGAATGGCGCCAGCCCGGTGCCGGTGCTCAGCAGGTACAAATGCTTGCCAGGCTTGAGATCGTCCAGCACCAGGGTGCCGGTGGGCTTCTTGCTGATGATGATCTCGTCGCCTTCCTTCAGATGCTGCAACTGGGAAGTCAACGGGCCGTCAGGCACCTTGATGCTGAAAAATTCGAGATGCTCTTCCCAGTTCGGACTGGCGATCGAGTAAGCGCGCATAAGCGGGCGGCCGTTGGGCTGCTGCAGGCCGATCATCACGAACTGACCGTTCTCGAAGCGCAGGCCCGGATCACGGGTGCACTTGAAGCTGAACAGAGTGTCGTTCCAGTGATGAACACTGAGGACACGCTCGTGGTTCATGTTGCTCATGTACGGGGACTCCTGGGAATGATGCCTGCGTCGTTAATTTGCGCAATTGCATCGCATTCTAATGGCGGCGACAATATCTGTTAAATGAATTATTAAGATAAGGGTTATCGGTTATATCGATATGCGATTTACTCTACGTCAACTTCAAGTCTTCGTCGCCGTCGCCCAGCAAGAGAGCGTGTCCCGTGCCGCGGGCCTGCTCAATCTTTCGCAGTCGGCGGCCAGCACCTCCATCACCGAACTGGAGCGCCAGTCCAGCTGCCAATTGTTCGACCGCGCCGGCAAACGCCTGAGTCTCAATGCCTTGGGCAAACAACTGCTGCCCCAGGCGGTGGCGCTGCTGGACCAATCCAAGGAGATCGAAGACCTGCTCAACGGCAAGTCCGGTTTCGGCTCACTGGCGGTGGGCGCCACCCTGACCATCGGCAATTACCTGGCGACCTTGCTGATCGGCAGTTTCATGCAGCGTCATCCGGAAAGCCAGGTGAAGCTGCATGTGCAAAACACTGCCAATATCGTGCACCAGGTTGCTCACTATGAAATTGATCTGGGTCTAATCGAAGGCGACTGCAGCCATCCGGACATCGAGGTCCAGAGCTGGGTCGAGGATGAACTGGTGGTGTTTTGCGCCCCTCAACATCCGCTGGCCAAACGCGGCCAGGCGAACATGGAGGAACTGACCCATGAGGCGTGGATTCTGCGGGAGCAAGGTTCCGGCACCCGCCTGACCTTCGACCAGGCCATGCGTCACCATCGCAGTGCGCTGAACGTACGTCTGGAACTGGAACACACCGAAGCCATCAAGCGAGCCGTGGAATCAGGCCTGGGGATTGGCTGCATTTCACGCCTGGCCCTGCGTGACGCCTTCCGGCGCGGCAGTCTCGTAGCCGTGGAAACCCCGGACATGGACCTGGCCCGGCAGTTTTATTTCATCTGGCACAAACAAAAATACCAGACGTCGGCCATGCGCGAATTCCTCGAGCTGTGCCGGGCATTCACCGCTGGCGTGCAGCGCAGCGACGAAATCGTCCTGCCCCCCATTGCCTGAGCGCCGGGGCACTAGAGCAAAATCAGGCCCCACACCAAGGCAATCATGCTCAAAGCAACGAACTGAGCGGCACTGCCCATGTCCTTGGCATTTTTCGACAACGGGTGCAGCTCCAGGGAAATGCGGTCGATGGCCGCCTCCACCGCCGAGTTGAGCAACTCCACGATCAATGCCAGCAGGCAGACCGCAATCAGCAGCGCCTGCTCGACACGGCTGACATTCAGGAAGAACGACAACGGAATCAGGATGACGTTGAGCAAGACCAACTGACGAAACGCGGCTTCACCAACGAAGGCCGCGCGCAGGCCGTCCAGAGAATAGCCGGAGGCGTTGAGGATGCGTTTCAGGCCGGTTTGGCCTTTAAAAGGCGACATAAGTGGGCAACTGATCAAAAGGGGTGGAGAAGCTAATTCAAACCCGGTCAAAAAAGCGTGAACAAAACGCTACGATTGCGGTGAAATGGACTCAAGTTGCTGCAGCAGCAAGGCCGCCTGGGTCCGGGTGCGCACATTCAGTTTACGAAAGATTGCAGTGACATGGGCCTTGATGGTGGCTTCGGACACGTTCAACTCATAGGCAATCTGCTTGTTCAGCAGGCCTTCACACACCATGGTCAACACGCGGAACTGCTGCGGAGTGAGGCTGGCCAGCCCTTCGCTGGCGGCCTTGGCTTCGTCGGACACGCTCACAGCTTCGAATGCCTGGGGAGGCCAGGACACATCGCCATCCAGGACCGCCTTGACGGCTACCTGGATCATCTCAAGGGAACTGGATTTAGGAATGAAGCCACTGGCGCCGAACTCCCGGGCCTTGACCATCACCGAAGCTTCTTCCTGGGCCGATACCATCACCACAGGAATTTGCGGGTATTGGCCGCGCAGCAAGACCAGCCCGGAAAAACCATAAGCGCCCGGCATGTTCAGATCCAGCAGCACAAGATCCCAATCGGCCTTTTCAGTCAGCCGGGCCTCCAGTTCCGCAATACTGGCCACTTCCGTGAGTCGGACATCGGGGCCCAGCCCCATGGTCACCGCCTGATGTAACGCGCTGCGAAAGAGCGGATGGTCATCGGCTATCAGGATTTCGTATGTGGCCATTTTTCAAATGATCCTGTTTTTAATGGCAGGCCTGATGCACTCACGCCTTGCCCAAGCAACTCAAGATACCGACATGCCGCGGCATCAAAGGGGTACGTTCAACGCCAACACGTAAAAACACGGCGTTTCAAACCTTGGCCGTACCCTAATCGGCGCCAAGCATGCCCAGCGAAACCGGGGTGGTCAAGCAGCACGGCCGCTACCGTGTTCAGTATGGGCCACTATTAAGCCAACACTGGCTGCGCCGTACGAATAAAGGGCTGCAACTCAGCGTGGGCCGCAGTGGACACATCCACCTCCTGCTGTCGTTTGGCACCCAGGTAATGCTGGCTGAACACATCGAAATAGGCATCCAGGGCCGAGGCAGCGTCACTGTCCCCAGCCAGTTCCAGACATAACGCCGCCACTTCGGCGGTGCACAGATGGTCGCTGCGAGTCGAGCGGCGCAAGCGGTAGCGCGACAGCCTGTCGGGCAGCAGGCTCAGAATCGGCAAACGGTCGAAATACGGGCTTTTACGGAAAATCTTGCGCGCCTCGGTCCAGGTCGCATCCAGCAGAATGAACAACGGACGCTTGCCCTGATCGAGGTTGACGGTATGTGTGACCCGCGATGGTTCGACATACTCACCGGGAAACACCAGATATGGCTGCCATTGCGGGTCGTTGAGCAGCGCCAGCAGTTGTTCGTCGACGTCGGTGCGTGACCAGATGAACGCGTGATTGTCGCGCACTACGTCAGCAATCAGCCAACCCGTGTTGCTCGGCTTGAACACTTCCTTGTTGGTCATGATCAGGCAGACACCCGAATGAGCCTCGACGCTCGGACGCCAGGCGCACAGGCAATGGCTCTCGATCACCCGGCAGGCGCTGCAACGGGGCGCGCGCCAGCCACGGGCCTGAATCGGCTTGATACCTTCATCGATGCGCAGGTCGCGCAGACGGGCTACGGCGTTAGGGGCATGGTTCATCGCAGGCGACGCCGACAGGCAGGGAAAATCGACACGAACAAGACTCGGCAGGATAAAGGCCGGCAGTCTACCAGAGCGCGCAAACCTGTACCGTCCACCCGGCCTACCCTATAATTCGCCACCACTGAACGCACAGCCATGTGACCGGTCGAACCACCAGTCACTGAACCAGGAGAGTTTCATGCTGCGCCTTATCGTCCCCACCGTTGCCGTGCTACTGGCGACGTCCGTCACCGCACAGGCCGCTTCGCTGAAAGAACTCGAACTGAACAAGATGCTGCGCAATGTAGCCGCGCAAAGCAGCGCCGGCACGCCCCGGGCAATCAACGAGGACATTCTCGACCAGGGCTACACCGTAGAAGGCACTGAGCTGATCAATCATCTGAGCGTGCAAAGCAGCCACGCCCAGAAAATGCGGGCCGACCCCAAGGCCGTCTATTTCCAGCTGGGTGCCACCGTGTGTACCAACCCAGGCTTGCGCAAATTGATGGCCCAAGGCGCGACCATGCGCTACGAGTTCACCGAAGTTAAGACCAATCGCCCCATTGCGACTGAGCGCTTCCAGGAATCCGACTGCCCGAAACCGGCCAAGACCAAAAAATAATCAACCCGAACTGGCGCGCCGCTGCTCATCGTCGGCGCGCAGTTCCGCCACCAGCGCCTGCAGGTAGCGCGAGCGCCATGCTCGGCCTTCCAACCGGCGACAGCACTCCTCCTCGAGGCTTACCCGATTAGCATGAGCCGCTTTCAACAGCGTCAGGTATAACTGCTTGTCGAGCTCCAAAGTTACTCTGGTCATCAGTCCCGCCTCCATGCCCGATCCACTTCAATCCATCGCGCAGCGTCCAGTCCTGGACGCGCCATAGCATTGAATGCTTGCTAATCAGTTAATCAGAGCGGCACGCACCTAGTTGGCAATCTGACGAGCGGCATGACATTTGAGCGGTTGCCAACGATATTTTTTGAGCGCCATGATCAAGACAGCGAAGATCCGCGCGAGGGACTAGATTCAAAAGTATCTCTTTGCTTAAGGCAGAACGAGGCTGCCCTACCGACACCTTTGCGCGTGACAGTTCTTTCATACAAGGGAAACGCAGAACCCGCAGGATGGCTTGGTCGCCTGTCGCACGCCGCGTCGAACCAGGTCGAACGTCCAGGCACGGTCCTGGGCTGACAACGACACACGGAGTGTCGTGGCCCTGACGAATCTCTCGTTCGGGCTGGGGTTTTGCCAAGAAGGAGAAGCTGAATGCCTTACAAACCGAATGACTTGCTGAGTCGTCATTTTGAGAACCATGGACACGACCTCACCCGCAAGGTCGAAGAGCAACTCAACCTGGTCTCCCCCAACAGCCCGAACCTCCCCATCTACCGAGACATGATCCTGACCGTCCTGCGCATGGCCCAGGAAGATCACAACCGCTGGAATGCCAAGATCACGCTGCAGGCCTTGCGAGAACTGGAGCACGCTTTTCGCACGCTCGAACAATTCAAGGGCCGACGCAAGGTCACGGTCTTCGGTTCGGCCCGAACGCCCATCGAACATCCGCTGTACGGCCTGGCCCGGGAACTGGGGGCGGAGTTGGCACGCTCGGACATGATGGTCATCACTGGCGCCGGCGGTGGCATCATGGCGGCCGCCCATGAAGGCGCTGGCCGGGACCACAGCCTGGGTTTCAACATCACCTTGCCTTTCGAACAGCATGCGAATCCGACCGTTGACGGCACGCAGAATCTGCTGCCGTTCCACTTTTTCTTCACCCGGAAGCTGTTCTTCGTCAAAGAGGCCGACGCACTGGTGCTCTGCCCGGGCGGTTTCGGCACCCTCGATGAAGCGTTGGAAGTCCTGACGTTGGTGCAAACCGGTAAAAGCCCGCTGGTGCCGGTGGTGCTGCTGGATGTACCGGGAGGCAAGTTCTGGCAAGGCGCCCTGCACTTCATCCGTGAGCAACTGGAAGAAAACCGCTACATCCTGCCCACCGATATGAAGTTGATGCGCCTGGTGTACAGCGCTCAAGAGGCAGTAGAGGAGATCAATCAGTTTTACAGCAACTTCCACTCCAGCCGCTGGCTCAAACATCAATTCGTGATCCGTATGAATCACAAGCTGAACGAGCAGGCCCTTGGGCATTTGCAGGCGGAGTTTGCCGACCTGTGCCTCAACGATTGTTTTCATCAACACGCCTACGCCGGCGAGGAACACGACGAGGCCCGTTTCAGCCATCTGACCCGACTGGCCTTTACCTTCAATGCCCGCGATCACGGTCGTTTGAGGGAACTGGTGGATTACATCAACCTGTCGGAAAACTGGGCCCAGCCCGCCACCAAGGCCCAACCCCTCACCTGGGAGCCGATCAAGGTGACCTGAGTCCATAAAAAAACGGCCCGCTATCAAAATAGCGGGCCGTTGTTGTTTAGTCGTCCATGCCGCGACCGCTGAATAAACGGTTGATCATTTCCATGGAATATCCTCGATATGCCAGGAAACGTCCTTGCTTGGCTCGCTCCCTAGCATCGATGGGCAGATGCCCTGAGAACTTGCGACGCCAGGTGTCCGTCAGTTGCGCCTGCCAATCGATACCGCTTTCGCGCAAGGCCAGTTCGATATCCGGGCGCTGCAAGCCACGCTGACCGAGTTCCTCACGAATTCGCAAGGGGCCGTATCCAGAGCGAGCGCGATAAGAGACAAAGCTCTCAAGGTAACGAGACTCCGACAACAAGCCCTCTTCCGTCAAACGGTCGAGGGCCGTGTCGATCAACTCATCTGGAGCGCCGCGCTGACGCAGCTTACGCGTCAGCTCGACTCGACCGTGCTCGCGCCTGGCGAGCAGGTCCATCGCGGTTCGCCGCACCGCGACGAGGTTATCGAGTACGACGGTCATCGAATCGATCAGATGTCAGCGTCAGCCAGGTCGTCTGCAGTCTCGCGGTTAGCCACCGACTTGACGTCCGCAACTGGGCTCAGAAGCTTGTCACGCAGTTGCTTCTCGAGGGTTGCTGCAATTTCCGGGTTATCCGCCAGGAACTTGGCCGAGTTGGCCTTGCCCTGACCGATCTTGGTGCCGTTGTAGGCATACCAGGCGCCGGATTTTTCGACGAAACCGTGCAACACACCCAGGTCGATCATCTCGCCATTAAGGTAGATACCCTTGCCGTAAAGAATCTGGAACTCCGCCTGACGGAACGGCGAAGCGACCTTGTTCTTCACAACCTTGACGCGGGTTTCGCTGCCGACAACCTCGTCGCCTTCTTTCACGGCGCCAGTGCGGCGGATATCCAGACGAACCGAAGCGTAGAACTTCAGCGCGTTACCACCGGTGGTGGTTTCCGGGCTACCGAACATCACGCCGATCTTCATGCGGATCTGGTTGATGAAGATCACCAGGCAGTTGGCGTTCTTGATGTTACCGGTGATCTTGCGCAGGGCCTGGGACATCAGACGAGCCTGGAGGCCCACATGCATGTCGCCCATTTCACCTTCGATTTCCGCTTTTGGTACCAGTGCAGCCACGGAGTCGACGATGATCACGTCAACGGCATTGGAACGCACCAGCATGTCGGTGATTTCCAGGGCCTGCTCACCGGTGTCCGGCTGGGAAACCAGCAGGTCATCGACGTTAACGCCCAACTTGCCGGCATATTCCGGGTCCAGGGCGTGTTCGGCATCGACGAAGGCGCAGGTCGCACCGGCTTTTTGAGCCTGGGCGATCACGGACAGGGTCAGCGTGGTTTTACCGGAAGATTCAGGACCATAGATTTCAACGATACGGCCTTTTGGCAGGCCGCCGATGCCAAGCGCAATGTCCAGGCCCAGGGAGCCGGTGGAGATGGAAGGAATAGCCTGACGGTCCTGATCGCCCATACGCATTACGGCACCCTTGCCGAATTGACGTTCGATCTGACCCAAGGCCGCAGCCAAGGCTTTCTTCTTGTTGTCGTCCATTAAAGTCCTCACGTAATCAATAAGGCCTGACGGCCAACACCTGTATAAGTAGCCAGTATTATTCCACAGCGATTACAGATCGCCTACCCCTGATTTGAGATTTCTACAGCGGCATGTTGCAACAGCCCCTCTAGCGCGGCCTTCACCGTTTGTCGGCGGACCTCGTCGCGGTTACCCGGGAAGAATCGCTGCTCACTGATGACCGTCTCGCCAACGCCCCAGGCCAGCCATACAGTGCCCACTGGTTTGTTCGGCGTACCACCATCGGGGCCGGCCACGCCGCTGACCGCCACGGCAAAACGCGCCAGGCTTTTTTGCTGCGCGCCCCGCACCATTGCCTCGACCACCTCGCGACTGACCGCCCCCACCGTTGCGAACAGCTCGGCAGGCACACCCAGCTGCTGAGTCTTCTGGCGGTTGGAATAGGTGACATAACCCGCCTCGAACCACGCCGAACTCCCGGGAATGCGGGTAATCGCCTCGGCAATCCCGCCTCCGGTACAGGATTCGGCCGTGCTCACATGGGCATTGACCCGCTGCAGGCGTCGGCCCAGTTCAGCGGCCAATTCGGTAATGTCGTCCATGATGCTCTCCTGATTCGATGCAAGGGCCCTACCGTACACGAGCATTCCAGGCTTGCAAGGCTCGCCGGATCAGCGCCCCAATGCCCTGACGTACGCCTGACAGGCTTGCAGAGCGATCAATCCACGATCCCCTGCGTCGGTGATGGCGATAACTCGTTGAGCATGCGCCGGGTCAAGTCGGGCGCGTGGGGGGCCATGATCCACGCCGCCGGCGCCGGCGGTGGCAGGCACTGCACAACCGGCGGCAACATCGTCGGCGTCGAGGAGGACTGACAGCCGGACATCGGCAGTAGCAAGGCGATCGCGCAAGCGATCCTGATCACGTTGGGCATCGCTCAAGGCTCGGTAATGGGATTGTTCGCTGGCGGAGAGTTGTTGTTCCAGGGCTAGGCGCTTGTCTCTTTCGTTCTGCTGCGCAGTAGCGGCCGACAAGGTCAACTGACGCAGCGTTTCGGCCTGGAGCTTGGCCTGCGCCGTCAAAGCCTTGCCATAACGCCAATCCTGAACTTTCCACGTCACACCGGCCGCCGACAGCAGAAACGCCAGCACAAGCACCGGGACGAACCTCATGACGACGGGGTTCATCCCAGCACCTTCAAAGCCTGTGCATAAAGAACCCGACGCTCCGTCGCGCCGTTCTGGCCGCCGTTGATCCTTTGCGTGATCTTGTCGAAAAGTCCTGCGTCAGCCAGGGCATTGAGCCCATGGACCGCCCAGAACCAAGCCGCAGAATGAGCGGCCCAATGTGGCTCCTCCAATAACTCTGGTGCACTGACCAGGTCCAGGCCCAGGGATTCGCCGCATGCTTGGTAGTTGGCCCGGCCGGTAATCTGAATCAAACCCCGGCCCCGGTACTTCTGGCCGTCACCATCGGCTTGCGGTGTGTTACCCAGGCGTAGGGCCAATGGGCCGGTGTCATATTTCGACAGATAGCCATCATTGCCCAACTCGCGCACGTAGCGCAGCTGACCGGATTCATGACCCACCTGGGCAATGAACGCGGCAACACGTTTCAATCCGATGACCTTATAACGCCCCATGGCTACGTTCAGCTCAGGTGCAAAAACGCTGGCATTGGCACCGGCGTTCGGGAGGATCTGCAGCAGTTGTGCCTGCGTGATTGGCATGGCGCTCTCCTTAAAGCGATTGATGGACATTCTTGGGATCCATTAAATGGGCTACGGACATTGGTGAAACATCGTAATTATCAGCCGCTCATAGCGTCCGGAACGATTAGATGAAACCCAGGGATATCAGCAAACTGTCGGTTGATGCAGTGTTCGGTATCAGCCTCAAAGATCGACAGGACCGTAGAGACCTGTTGATCAAGGTTGCTCGGTCAACAACCTGCTCACCTGGCATCTAGCGACATATAAAAATGCGGTTTTCCATGACGATGCACTCTGGAGAGGAAACTGGAACAGTCATATCAAGTCAGCTATTAAATTTTATACACGCCTCTTCCCCTAATAAACTTTTAGACTTTCCATCACTCACTCTTAAATGAATTTCCAGTTATGCGCCCCCCATCAGAGGGGCGAATTTCGTTTATTAGTATTTAATTACATACAACATCGCTACGTTCCTGGGACGCGCCTCATTACCACCAGAAGCGGCCACAGCGATAGTATGTGAGTGATCTCCGGCAGAGGCTGCTGTACCGGAAATGGTGTGGGTGTGATCCCCCGCTGACACCGCCGCCCCCGACACAGTATGAGTATGGGCTCCAGCCGATGCTGCTGTACCGCTAATAGTATGGGTATGTGCTCCACCCGGGTTAGTTGGAGCGGTTACACCACTTTGCAAGTTGGCGGTTGTAAAATTGGGGCTGCCACCACCCACGTCGTTATTTTGGGCTCGCGGAGCGGTATGAGTATGTTCTCCCGCACTTGCTGCAGTACCACTGATTGTATGTGTGTGCGCTCCATTAGAAGCAGCCGAAGCGCTCAGCGTATGAGTATGTGCCCCAGTGGTCGCCGCAGTGGCACTTAATACATGAGTATGCGCCCCAGCGTCAGCAGCCGTTGCCGTATGGATATGTGACGCGTTCTGCCCGGTTTGGCCTGTACCCAGAACCCTTCCTGAATCAACCCCCCGCCCGTCATCCCAGCCTCGAATGAACTCGCCACGCAGATCCGGCAAGGCAAAGGTCGTGCTGCCATCACCCGTACCGAACCGCGTACTTATCGCCGCAAACAGCGCCGCATATTGTGCACGTGAAACCAAAGCACCGTTGCATTTGAGCCAGCCTTGGGGCGGTTCCGCGGTCGCTACAACTTTGATGTCACCTACATCACTGCCCGTATCCTTGGTCATCCCAGTGCTGGCGATCATGACCCACGCGCCGCTTCCGATGGAGCTATTCCACTGCACCCAAACATCGCCACCGACAGTAATTTCCCCGCTTTGAATGGCGTTATGGTCAAGCCCCACAATTGACTTGGCCGGCAGCCCATTTGGGGCGAAAGTGCTGGCACCGGTATTGGCATGGGCTGCTTTGAAACGCAATATCAAACCATCAACCAGAACTGACGGCGCAGGTTTGTAAGTAGCACTGTAAGCATTGACGGTACCAGTATCCAATGCGTAATCGACCAATCCCGACTGGTTGATTTTGCGCACAGCCAAGAGCAACTGCCCAAGGTCGCCTTCATCAGGAACCATCCCTGCCCCGGTAATTACCCCCAATAGCTCTTGAGTAACAGAGTTGCCCCAAGCCGCCGGAATCAATGAGCCTGGTGCGCCAGTAACTGGATTTTCATCGACAAACTTGCCATTAACCAACCCAACACTGGGCACGCTCTTTGGATAATCCATTTTCTACTCCTTAGTCATAATTGATGTGCACCTGCGCATGAGCCGGTGCGCTACGATGGATCAGGCATTCCAAGGCAGAGCCTGGGTTCATGCCGAAGCGTTCACCCCAATAGCTGGCGCCAAAACGGCGGCCGAGCGAGAGGCGTCCGCCAGTGTTAAGCGTCCACATGAACTGCACTTGCCAGGTTCCGAAATGCGTTACGCCAAACCGCGAAAGTCCCATCCGGGGTGCCCGATGCTCAGTCACGGTCGCGTCGGGGTACCCTTGGCTGCGCGCGATATTGATGAAGTACGCCGCCGTCTGACTGCCCACCGCCAACAACCGCCGACGCACCGCCAAACGACGATCGTCATACAGCGGTGTAGCGCCGAGGCACGGGTCGGGCAGGTTCATCACCCGCTCCCAATCCGGCACCAGCTCACTCACCCCCGCCGGGTCCATTTCGTGGAGCAGGTCGGCGGCGCGGGCGTCGAGACGCGCCAGTTCCTGGGCGATGCCTTCGAGCACCTCTTCCAGTTCCGGCACACGCTCCGGGTCCCACGCCGGGCCGCTGGGCAGCAGGCTGCGCAGTTGGGCCTGGTACTGCTCGGCGGTTCTTATTCCAGCCATACGCAGCCTCCGAAGGTCAGCAACTGATTGCTGGCAGCGACCACGTCAGCGATGGGTGCGGTGAGTTTGTGGTCGGTTTCGCCGGTGGCGCTGCTGATGGCTTCGGCGATGTGGGTCAGCAACAGGGTTTCGCCGAGGCCAGCTTCGCGGTTATGCAGGTCGCGCAGTTGCGCTTCGATGGCGGCGCGCACGGCGCTGGTGTCCGGGGTAATGCGCAGCCGGTAGGTCACCGGCACCTGGGTTGGCGCCAGCACATGCACCTCGGCGGTGACCGGGCGCAGCGGCTCGATATAGGCCCGGACCTCTTCCAGTTGTTCGGCGTTGGGAATCGGCAGTGGATCGTCGTCACGCATGACGAACACGCCAACGGTGCCGGGCCCAAGGTAGCTGCCGCGACACCAGGCGCGGGTGATGCCAGGGCATTCCAGGGCCCAGGTTTCATAGTCCTGCGCGGAACCGCCGTGGGGAATGATGCGGTAGGAGCGGATCACCCTGGCTCGCAGGGATTCGAGGCTTTCCCGGGCGAGACCGCCGGTCAGCCCGGGCGCGAGCACGGTGAAGCTGTTGCCGATCCCAAGGATCGGCTGCACCGGCGTCAACACCAGGCCGGCATCGGCATTCCCCAGGCTACCGGCGTCCAACGCGGCGACAGTGGTGCTGTTCAGGCCATTGCTGGTGGTGCGGGCGCTGGTCACTTTGTAGGTGCGCCCATCGCTGGATTGCAGCAGCGTGTCGACATCCAGCACCGCACCAGTGGTGGCGGTGAAACTGACACTGCCGCTGGCCACCTGGGCCGCTTTGCGCGCCTGGTTCAGGCGCAGGGCGGCGATGCGCTCCAGGGTGGATTCGTCGGCCTTGTCCGGGAGGATCTGCTCAGCGATCCAATCCAGGTAGCCATACAGGCCATAGGCGGCGCCACCCAGGGTGCGGGCCAACACTTGGGCATCGGACTGGCGCAGCGAATCGCTGGCCAGGTCGCTTTGGGCGCGCTTGATCAGCACCGGCAGCGAAGGGGTTTCAAACGGCATAGGTCACCTGCCAACTGTTATCGGGGTTGATGTCCAGGCGCTCGCCGTCGGCCAGGGTCAAAACCGTGCGCAGATTCAGGCGCTGGGCGTCGAGGCGTTCGCTGATGATGTCGATGGCGCTGCAATGGCCGTCGTCGATCAGCCATTGCAAGGCTTCGCGGGCATAGAATTCGGCGTCGAGCTGGGTCTGCCGGGTCAGCTTGACCCGGCGCAACAGCCACAGCCGCGAACCGATGCGGTCGTCGGCGACGGTGGGAAAAGTGTCGCCCCACCAGCCGAAACGTTGCTCGTCATCCACGGCATCGTCGTCAGCGGCGCGGCGCCAGGTGAACAGGCTGATCAGCACCGAGCGGGTCAGCGCGGCGTGCAGGTTCTGGCTGATGAACATCATTGGCCTCCCGCCGGCACGCCGGTCTGGCCGTTACCGGCCTGCACGCCGACGTGCACATGCTTGATCTGGCTGATGCCGCCGGCGATCTGGTCGCCCTGGGAAACGAACTTGCCGGTGTGGTTGATGACCGGGCTGTCGATATTCACCGCGCTGCTGGCGCGGATGTTCAAGGTCGCGGTGTCGATGTCGATGACCCGACCGCGCTTGAAGTGGATCTTGTCGCCTTCATCGGTGTAGATCGCCACTTCGCCAGGGGCCAGGGCCTTGAGGCGGAAACGACGGTCGGCGACCACCAGCACCACGGCATGGGAACGGTCACCGCCCAGGAACGTGGCGATGCCCTCGGCACCCGCCAACGGGTTGCTGGTGAAGCCGTAGGGTTCGAAGTGCTCCATGTCGTCGTTCACTTCACCGGCGGTGAGGCGCATTTGCAGCGATTGCAACTTGGTGGCCGAATTGGCGAGCACGACAGTGCCGCGCGCCAGGAGGCGGGTCAGTAGGCTCATTGAGGTTTCCTTCGGAATCGGAAGTTTGAAAGCGGTGTTTATTGGCCATAACTTCTGTTGGCTGTACCGACGCCATCGCGAGCAGGCTCGCTCCCACAAGAGATATCCAGTGGATCAAGTTTTGTATTCGGCAAAGATCCCCCTGTGGGAGCGAGCCTGCTCGCGATGGCCTGGGCTCATTCAACATTGAGGCAAGCTGACCCACCGCTTTCGCGAGCAAGCCCGCTCCCACAAGGAGTTTTGCGTTGGGCTCAGGTTTTGGGCGGCACCGGGTTCGCGTCGAACGTATGGGGCGGGGCGACCTGCAGGGTGGTGACGGAGCCTTGGGCGGAGAGTGAATACGTCACTTTGGAGATCAGCATGTCGCCGTCAAACCCCAGCACCGGGTCGATCACTCGCACCAGAGTGTTATGTCGCCACAAATCACCATTGGCCTGACGCCAGCCCTGCACGCGGTAGGTCGTGGTCAGGGCCTTGCCAGTGCGGATGGCGCTTTCCCAATCGGCCCGTTGCTGGGCCAGCTCGAAGGTCAATTGCGCGCTTTCGCTGATCACCGTGACCCGCTTGCGCTTGAAGCCCAGGTCGGTCGCGGTGCCGCAGACTTCGCTCACCGCCGCCCCGCTCTGCTGGTCATTGCCTTTGTGCTGGCCGATGACCCGGTATTCGGAGAACACCTGGCTGTAGTCCATCGGTGCATTGCCCGAGAGAATGTTTTTACCCAGTTCCAGCACATCACTGGCTCGCCCGCCACTCCCGGGTTTGGCCAGCAACACGCGGCCTTCGGCGTCGTCAGTGGAAAACACCCGGAACAACGTCAGCAGACGGTCGATGGATTGAAAGACCGTTTCCCCCGGCACGATGCTGTGTTCGCTCAACCGAGCGGTTTCAGGGATCTCGCTGATCACTCCCACGCCATATTGCGAGGCCAGGGCCTGGACAATGCTCAGCACCGTTTGCCCGCGCCATTGGCTCGGGCGATTGATCGCCGCGCAGTCCACCAAGTCCTGGGTCCTGGAACCACCCTCGATGCTCAGGCTGATCTGGCGCCCGTCATAACTGACCGGGGCTTTGAACACGTAGCCGCTGAGCACCAGGTCGGCACCGATGCGCACCTGACATTCATCCCCAGGTCGAATCGGCACCGACTGAGTCTGCCCCGGCCATTGCCAGGTGATGTCGAGTTTGAAGGTGCGGAACTGCCGCTCCAGGTCCGCACTGATTTCCACGCTTTTCCAGCCGCCGTAATCCAGCCCGCCGACGGTGAGCGAGACAGCGTTGTCGAGCTCGTTCATGGTTTATTCCCCCGAGACTTTCAGGTCGTTGGGCGGCAGGAAACCAGGGTGAGCCACGCCATTGCGCTGGGTCACTTCGGTGACCCGGGTAGCATCGGCAAATTGCTGATACGCCACCACCAACGCCGGCAGGCTTTGCTTGAACGACAGGTTGATCAGCCTTACGCCCGACGACGCTACCGCCGTCAGGTGCGCGGCCATCTGCTGACGCAAATTGTTCATTGCCTGGTAGTGATCCGGATCGGCCTTGAGCGAGGCTTGCCAGATGGCCTCGTTGAGGGCATCGCGCAGGGCCAGCACATCGTCGGCCACCGGCACGTCACGACGCTGGACCGGCTGCACCGCCTGCTGCGCCACCGATGGGGTGGCGCCCAACTTGACCGCCGGTGCGGCCACCGGCATCGCCGCAATCCATTGCGCGGCCTGCACCAACAGCGTGTCCTGGACCAGATCGGCCACGGCCTGGGCCGCCGCCGTGGTGTCCTTGCCAGTGGTGAGTTTGGGGGCGTCCGCCTTGCGAATCGCCTCGACCTGTTGCGACACGCTGGCAATCACGCCGCGATAGCCGTCACGGGCAAAGTCCTTCAATTCCCGGATGTCCCCCAGCAACCCTTTGAACTCGGCCGCCACTTCCTTGGGTAGCTCCTTCACCGCCTTGACCAGATCGCTGAGTTGCCGATAAGTCTCGATCAACGGTTTGAGTTCCTGCTCGATGACGCCGTAGACATCCTTGAGGCTGTTGCGCAGGTCAGCGATGCCGATCCGCGCGGCCTTGATCAGCGTCATGGCCTCTTCGAAGCGCCGCACCGCCGCCCCCAGAAAACTGTCAGCCGACACCAGCAACAGTTTCTGGCTGTTGATCGCGGCCGACGGGAATTGCAGCGGCTGGTCGGGGTAGAACTTCAGGGCGAAGGTCACCAGGCCACCGTCCTGGCGGGTGTGGGTCATGTCGCATTCACCGACCTTGACCTGCAGGCGCCCCAACCACGGATGCACCAGTTCGCCGCTGCCCTGCTCCAGGGCCTTGAGCAACTTGTCGCGCTGCTCCAGGCAATCGGGGCCGACGATGAACGCGGTCAGCTCATGAATCTTCGCTTGCTGACCGAGACCTTCGAAGAACGGCTGGTCACGCTGGGGATATTCATGCAACTGACCCTTGTGGCCGACCGGGGTTTTCGCCTGATCGACCCAGAACCCGACACCACGAAACGACGCCGGCAACAAACGATCACGCCAGCTCATTGGAACCTCCTGTGGAAAGTGAGCGATAGCCGATGCGCGAACTCACCGCCAGGGCCGGTTGATTGGTCTGTGGTGGATCGGCGCGCAAACCGGCCGGCGCGTTTTCGAAGCGCACGGTCAGGCCGCCTTCGAGCTGCGTGCGATTGTTGGCGGCGCTTTGTTGCACCAGGGCGCTGGAGGTTTGCGGCAATGCGCCTGGCGTCAATGAGGTTTTCATCGGCAGGTTGCCGGACGCCGGCGCAAGACTGGAAGACAGGCCCGCTGGCGACTCACTGGCCCCACCAAAAAACGCCGGCGCCAGCTCGCCCTTGCCTTCGGCATTGGTCTGGCGCTGCGCCTCGGTCAACCCTTCGACCTTGCCGGTGAACGAGGTGATGATTTCGCCGAAGCCGCCGTTGAAGAACGCCTTGATCGGTGCAATCACGCCCTGCAGTTCGTCCCACCACTGGCTGAACCAATCGCCCACCGGCCCCCACTGTTTGGTCAGGCCCTCGATGGGCGACCAGTCGAACAGGCCGCTGAATACCGCCAGCATGATCGACACCTGATTGCGAATGCCTTCCCAAATGCCGGCGAAGACTTCCCCGATCGTGCCCCAGTTGGCCATGATCAGCCCCAGCGGCGTCCAGTCGAACAGACCTTTCAGCGCGTCCATTACCGGCACCGTCAACGCCTTGAGCAGATCCCAGATCGCTGCGAACAACCCGCTCAGGGGCGCCCAGTTGCTGATGATCAAACCCAACGGTGACCAGGCGAACAGCGTCTGCATGAAACCGATGACCGGCGTTGCCGCCGCCACGATCACATTCCAGAGCGCACCAAAAAAACTGCTGATCGGGCCCCAGTTGCTGATCACCAACCCCATCGGGGTGAAGGCGAACATCGTCTTGAAGAACTCGACCATCGGCATGACGATCGGCGCTAGCTTCTGCCAAAGCCCGGCGAAGAACGCCGAGATCGGTGTCCAGTGGGCGATGATCATCCCGGCCGCCAAGGCGATGCCCATGGCAATCAAGCCGATGGGATTCATCTTCAAGGCCAGGTTGACCACTTCCAGCGCCTGGCTTGCACCACTGACCGCCGTTTGAATCGCATTGAACGCCACGACGCCAGTCGCCAGGCCCTGCACCAATTGCGGGTTATCCTGCAGCACCTGGGCCACACCCGTGACCATCGGCTGCAAGTTGGCTGCCGCCGCGTTGACCGCCGGCCCCAGGGCCGAACCGAACTGCACCGACACATTGCTGATGGAAGTCTTCAATCCATCCAGGCTTTGTGCCGCCACACGCGGCGCTTCAGGTGCCTTCAAGCTGCTGGCCGCCGCGTTCGCCGCGCCCACTTCACCTTTGAAAGCCTCTGCTGACGTGAGCCCCTCCATGAACGGTTTGGCCAGGCCGCCCTCGGGGAGCAGAGCGGAAATATCCAGGCTGCCAAGGCCCGTGGCATCGAGGTTCTGCTTGAAGCTGGCGACCTTCGCTCGAAGACTGGCAAGCTTGGGCGACAGCTCATCGATGCCGGTCAGCAGCACCGCTTTTTTCTCTACCTTTTGTGTCTCTGCCATCACTGCACCTGCTGCATCGCATTGATCCGTTGCGCGTGCTCCAGGGACTCGCGGAGCACATCCAGTGGCCTGGCCATCATCTGTTCGGGGTCAACCTTCCAGAACCAGGCCAGGTCATAGGCGGCTGCGATCAGGTCGCCGATGGCTGCGACGCCGCACTCATGAAAAAACTCGCGACGGCCCAGCTCAATGCGTTGAGGTCAGCCAGGTCCAACTGGTTGACCGACGACGGCGGGATGCCGGCGCAGACCGCGATGTATTTGGCCGCGACGTCCATGTCCAGGCTCACCTCCTCGCTCTTGTCGATCTTGTACGGCAGCGCCTTGATCGCCCGGACCTCCTGCACCGTCGGACGGCGCAGGGTCAGTTCGCTCAGCGGCTCGCCGTGGGCCTCGATGGCCACGCGCAGCGTCACGACATCGCTCATTGCCAGGTCCCCTTGATGCCTTCGAATTTCAGTTCGATGGTGGCGTCGTCGCCCTTGGACACCGGCTCTTCCACCAGATAGGCGCCGGCCAGTACGTAAACCTTGCCGTTGTTGAATTCGCAGGTGACGGTCATGTCGGTGCCGGCGACCAGTTGCTTGAGCGGGAAGTCCGCGGTGTGCAGCGCCGTCACCTTGAAGGACGGGGCAATGTCGGTTTCCTTGTAGAAACCCGGTACGACGGTTTCGCGTTTGGTGAACATCAGTGGCGCTTCGCAACCGCCGTTGATGGTCAGTTGAGCGCCGTCCACTTTGACGTAGCAGGTGCCCGCAATCAGTTGACCCATGGTGTTTCTCCCTTCAAATAAAAAGCCCACACGAGGTGGGCGCAGTTCATACGTTCAAACGCGACTTTCAGGCGGCGTCGTCGTATTGCAGACGGAACTGGTTGAGCAGTGCGAACACCCGCAAACCATTGATGTAGTCCGGCGGGAACAGCACATTGACCCGGCTCGGGTCCTGACTGTCACGCTCGACAACCAGGTGCTCGGCGAACAGCTCGGCGTTTTCCACGTGGCCTTCCAGCTCCAGCTTGGCGTACTGGGCGATCAACTCGCCGCGAATGGTGCTCGGCGTCACGATGGGCTGGCCGGCGCCGAAACGGGTGCCGTCGGCAGCCAGTTTGTGGCGCCCATATTTGCTGGTGATCACACTTTGCAGGCGACGCACGATGAACGCCGACTGGTGCATGGTTTCGCTGTCCAGGTAGGAATTGTCAGCCTGGCCAAAAGCGTTCTTCTGATAGGTGGTGATCGAACGCTGGATGCGCACGTAGCCACCTTCGTAGTACGCCGTGGCGATACCGTAGTTGAGCAGCGACTGACGCTCGGTCAGGGTGAAACGTTCGCTGGCCGGCGCCGGATCCAGGCCTGGCAGACTGCCGCTCTGGGTCGGACGGCTGGCGTCGGCGGAAATGAACACCGCAGTACGGGCGGCCAATGCAGCGGCCTGGACCCAGAACGGTTGCGGCACACCCAATTCCAGGGCCTGGATAGTCATGTGCTGGTCGTTGCGCGCCTGACCGGCCGCCACCAGGGTGCCGATGGTGCCGCGCTTGGCGCTGTAGACATGGCCGAACAACTGCTTGGCCCAGGACCAGCGACCAGTGCTGTCGTCCATGACCGCTTGCCAGGTGTTGAGGCTTGCCACATCGGACCACGGCATCGCGATGAATTCGAACGGCTCGTCACCCAGCGCCGCGACGGCGGCGGTCTGGTCCGGCACACCGGCCCCACCGGTCATTGCCGTGATCGCTGTGGTCAGGCCGGCAGGGGTGTCTTCACCATTGCTCTTGCCCAGGCGATTGAATTGCAGGCTGATGTCGTTACCGCTGTCGCCGGTCCATTTGGCGCTCAGGGTCACAACACCCTCGGCAGCCGCAGCAATCACCGGCAGATCGGCCGCCGCGTTGATCTTCAAGGCCAGCGCAGTGGCGGCTTGAGCGGCCGTCGCTCCATTGACGATAGCCGCTTGAACACGCACGCCACCCACATACAGATTGAGCATGCCGCTTTGAGTGGCGGCGCCGGTCAGGGTCAGCACGCCCTGGGCAATGGCACCTTCGACGTTGTGCAGCGGCAGGCACCAGATCTCGCCCAGCGGGTCGGTCTTGCGCCAGGTTTCGTACATCGAGGCAAGCATCGAACCTTGACCGCCGATGTTTTTGGCCAGCGCAACGCTGGACACCAGCACCAGTTTACCGACCTCGGCCGGGGCCACGTTGTCGTTGACCTGGGCCACGATCAAACGGCGCATGGCCGACGACGCGCTATTGGCCGCCGAGTTGTCCATTTCGGCGTAGAACAGCGGAACACGAATGTCCGCGGGAATGTTGCTGAATCCGATCGCCATTATTTGGCTCCCTGTGGTTTTGCCGCTTTCACGGTTTTGGTAGTGATATCGCCATCGGCCAGACGTCGACGCCACCAGGCGCTGTCCGGTACTTCACGGCCCTCGAGGGGCAACAGATCGCCCGCTTCCGGGTCCGGTACGGCACGGCCCGGGGCCGGCAGCACGGTGATGCGTTTGCTCATGGGGTTACGTCTCCAGAGAAGGTCAGTTCCACGCGCCCATCAGGGCCGGGACGTTTCAGGTTGGGGTCCGCCGGGTCGATGGCATCGACCCGCACGGTGGCCCCGGTAAAGGACGACAAGCCGTCCAGTTCACGCTCGTGCCAGCTTTCGGCAGGCTGGCTCGCCAGATTGCGGCCCAGCTGGAACTCGGCGAAAAAGTGCAGCCGGTACAACACGCGGCTGCTGTTGATGGAAACCAGTTCACTGCCGTCGTACTCGATGCCGGTGTAGTCACCACCGGGCTTGAACCCCACCAGCGCCCGCCACAGTTCGGCGCGCAGGTCGTGCAACAGATCCAGCGCTTTTGTCGCATCGGTGGCGTCGAGCACCAGTACGGTGTCGAAACGGTCACGCACCGCTTGCAGCGTGGCGTTCTGGGCGGCGTTCTTGCCGGCAATGTCGGCGCTTGGCAGGACATAGGCGCAGGGTGTTTGCAGCGGCGTGTCGGCTTGCAACGTGGCGAGGTCAAACCCTGCTGCCGCGCGATTGCCGAGCGTCGGACATTGCTCACGCAGTTGCGTGAGGATCGGAGTGATCTTCATGGAGGTGCTCCAGTTGTATGGAAGGCGCAGTCAGAACTGTGGGAGCGAGCCTGCTCGCGATGGCGGTGTGTCAGGCAACATCAATGCTGGCTATGACGGCCTCATCGCGAGCAGGCTCGCTCCCACAGGGGAGTGGTGTTTAGGCCCTGGCATCCAGGCAGGTTGCATCAATCCTGCTGCGATAGCTTTTTTCCCGGTCGCCGCTGGCGGTGACTTTGTCGATCGACCAGCGCCCGCGCATGAAGTCCGGCCAGGAGGCGTCCAGCAGCACGATGCCTTCGGCGCACAAGCCTGGATTGCCGGGGCATTCGATCGCCACCTTGAGTGCTTCGCGCATCATCCGGCGTACCTCGCCTTCACCGGCGGCGCGAGCATCGTTGGCGCTTTGAAAGCGCTGGCGAAGGGTCTTGAACGGCGCGATGCCGCTCTCCTCGACCCGCATTTTCCCTGCCGCCGCATCCCACCAACTGGCCTTGCAGCCCTGGTATTTCGCCCGGGCGGTGTCATCCAGGACGGCGGAGATAAAGGCGTTGTCGCCCGGGCGGTTATTCGTCGTCACCGACAGTTTTGTCTCGGGCAGGACTTTGCCCGACAAAGACTTCGCCTGCCCCCGGCGCGCCAGCACATACAGCTCGTTGACCGGCTTGGCGACGGCGTCATAACGGTGAGCCAGTCGCGTCAGAAAACCCATGTCGGTTTCGTTGGACTGATCGATGTGCTCGATTTTTATCAGCGCCAGGTCCGGCGCCACACGCGGGGAAAACCCGTGTCTGGAGGTCAACTGACGAAACAGCGCGCCCAGGGTCGTCGGGCCATGACTGACGGATCGGCGCTGCTTGAAACCGGTCTGATCGGCCGCACTGAACGGCGCCGCCGTCGCGACAAGCGTCAGGCGCAGGGGAAACAGCGTCGGTGTGCGCCGGGTCACGACGAACTCGCCTTTATCCACCAGCCCCGACTCCAGATAACCGACCCGCAGGCCGATTTTCCCGCCCAGGCTGGGCAATCCTTCAAGCCCTTCCAGGCTGATGGTGAGCGTCAGTTGATCGGACTCAATCCCCGCCGCGTCGATGTGCGTCCAACTGAGCAAGCGTTCGTTGAGCAGCGCCGCGTTCGCACCGTAGATTTCCACCGCTGGCGTGAAACCCAGTGACATATTGCCTCCTTAATCCCAGGCCGAAACCGGTGTGGGTGCGACGGGTTGTAGATCCACTTCCGGCAGGACAATCCATACACCCGCCGGCAATACCGGCCCCCACTCGGCCAGCTTCGGATTGAGTCGCCAGAGCGCCTCTTCGGCGGCATCGTCACAACGCTCCAGCTCGCGGTACAGCAACAGATTCACCGAATCACCGGCGATACTTCGAACCCTACGCATTGGCGAACTCCGTCAATTCAATCACCCAGCCGACCACCATCGCGGTGCCGTCATCAATGACCTCGGTCTGGGTTTCCGACACCTTGTTGATCTGCCACAGCCCCCAGTTGCGGCCGATGCCGTCAACCAACGGCACCGGAGCGCGTCGGGCCTGTAATGCACGCAGCTCATCGAGTCGGTCCATGGCAGTGGCGTACATCGACTTGCCGGTGATCGTCAGCGCTTGCAGCCCTTGACCGACCTGACTGGATTTGGGTTTGCTGGTGAGGATGTCGATGCTTTTCCAACCGCCATCCGAGGTGCGGACCAAGGAGTGGTAGGCGAAGTTTCTGGACAGACCGAAAATGAAACTGCCCAGTGCCATTTGCTGACGCATCACGTACCTCCGTCAGTCAGCGCCGCGTCACTGCGCATGGCGAGTGAGTTGGGCATGGTTGTCAGGCCGAACTGGCCCGAGAGCTGTTGCACAACCAGGTTGGCCAACTGACTGGCGCTGGCCTGGTCCTGGCCGTTGATGTAGATGTTTGCGGTCATGGTGTTCTGATGAGTGGTTGTCGGGGTGCTGGTCAGGTCTTTGCTGACCTGCTCTGGAGCGGCGAGTCTGTCGGTGGGTGCGACGAGTTTTTCGCCCAGAGACGCCCCGGCATCGCTCCCCAACCAACCGCCCAGCAGTCCGCCGATCAGCCCACCAATGGCAGTGCCGATCACCGGAACGACGCTGCCCAAAGCGGCACCGGCCGCGGAACCTGCGGCAGCGCCTGCCCAGCCGCCACCTGCGGCTCCCAGGCCTGCGCCCATCATCCGTTTGTCGCCGGTGAGCACTCCCTCGGCTACATCAGCGACGGCGCCGACGACTTTCAACGGGCCGGGCGCCTTGCGAGTCATCGAGCGCAATGAGGCCGTTGGCGCGAGTGAAAAACGCCCTGCGCCTCCCTGTGAGCCTCGTGGCCTTCTCGTGGATTCGGGACGCTGGTTGGCATTGCTTGTATCCAGCTTGCCCACACGAGGATTTCTGAAATCTTCGGAGATCACCTCACCCAATCGGCCGGGAAGGTGCGGGGCGGCCCTACCTAACACCCGCTTGGCCACCTGACTGGACATCTCATCCACTACGGCCTTGAGCAGCACACCCACCAGCGGTTTGATCGCCGCGGCAACAAGCACAATTGCAGCGGTGGCTTTAGGTGAGGATTCAGCCAATTCACTCATGCCATCGGCCAACGAACCCAGCCACTGGAAGGAGGTATCCGCCGAAGGCATCAGGGCATTTCCCGTAGCCACCGACAAACGCTCGCTACGGGCGTTGAGGATGTTCAGCTGGCCTTGTTGGGTTTTCGACAGCGCCAACGCGTCCTGCCGCACCGAGCCGTCGTTGCCCAATTGCGACGTGGCATATTGGCCTGGGTCTTTCACCTGCAAGAAGGCTGCGTTCACATCAGGCAGTTTCTGCGCCATGCGCAGCACCGCCTCATCGCCATTGCCGAAGAGCGTGGCGGAAAGGGCCGAGCGCTTGTCGGCCGGTTGCGCGTTCAAGGCCGCCAGCACCGTCATCACCGTGCCAGACGCCGTGTCCTTGTCACGCAAGCCGCTCGCCACCGCCGTGGGCGCCAGACCCAGCTGTTTCCAGGCCGTTTGCTCGGTGGCGGAGGCCTGGTCACCCTTGCCCAGGGCCGTCGTGAAACTATCCAGCGCCACCCCGGCTTCAGCTTGTTGGGTACCGGTATTGAGCAATGCCGCCGTCAACGCGGCGGCTTGTGCAGGGGCCAGGCCCGCCGTCGTCGCAGCGGCACCTTCACGCTGCAAGACCGCACCGATCTCAGCCGCTTTCGCACCGTTGGGTAATTTGCCCAATTGGTTAGCGGCATCCGCCAGGTCAAAGGCTTGCGCGCCGCTGAGCTTCATGGAGATGCGCCAGTCGGCCAGCATTTCGGCGGCCTTCATGGCCGGCATCTCGAACGCCGCCGCGGTGACGCCAGCATCCGAGGCGAAGTTCGACAGGACCAACTGTCGCTCCGAGGCATCGTGCACGTCGCTACCGATGCCTTTCCTGGCCGCCAGGCTTTGCATCCTCACCACTTCAACCGCCGTGGTGCCCCCGGCCGCCACCAGCGGTGCGGTGGCGATCTGCTGGGTTGACTCAGCCACCTGCTGAATCTGACGCGGCCCGAATTGGCTGGCCTTTTTCAGATCGGCCATGGCCGAATCCATCGCTATCGCAGGTTCGAGCAGTGCTGGTGGTTCGATACCGCCACCCGACTTCCCCTTGGGCTCACTGGCCGACTCGCCCTTGGCGCCGGCGCCCATCGTTTGGGAGAACAATCGTTGCGCCGACAGTTTCACGGTCAGCGACTCGATCGCCGTAGTCAGCAACCCGAGTTTGAGCCCGAGCTTGTCCAGCACCAGATCGAGGCTCGACAGCTGATCCCCGGCGAACGCACCTTGCGCTGCCACACCACTCGTGAGGCTGGTATTACCGAACGCCAGCCCGCTCTCATTGAAGGCTGCGTATTTGAGCGAATATTTATCGTCCGCCATCCGGCCCTACTCCTTTTTCACGCCAAGGCGAGTCATCGCGATGTCGTAACGACGTAATGCCTTGCCGACGTCCCACTCCAGAATTTCCGCTTCACTTACCGGGTAAATGAGCGGCACCACATCGAGGATCACCTCGATGTCGCGCTCCGAAAGAAGTCCGCCGGTTTGTTTAAAAAATCGTCGATGCGTACCTGAAGCTGTGTCCAGTCGGGCACGGTCAGCAGGTCCAGATCGGGAATCATCAGGCCGGTGCAATGGGCGGTGATGAACTCGGCGCGTTCCTTGGCCGTCTTCAGTTTTTTCATCGCCTTGGTCGCTCGCAGCACGGGCATTTCCAGGGTCAGCGAGGTCAGGCTGCGGCCAGCGACGTTGAGCGTTTGGAGCAGTTGCACCTGGTCGGGGTCGACTGCTGCGCCTTCCGTCGATTCCAGAAAGTGGGACGTCGGGCGAGTGGACATTTCGTGCACGTATTGCGCAATGCTCACGTAGTCCGGGCGCTTGAGCTGATCCAGCTCCTTGACCGACAGGCCAGTGGCCAATTTGGCCAGTTCGAAAAACTGATCGTCCTCATCGTCGCCGGCACGGGCCAGGGCGTCTTTCTGTGCGGCGTAGTGCAGCGGCTTGAGCTGAAGCTGCTCGATTTGCGCCCCGTCATCACCGGTGATCGGCGACAGCAAGACGTGAACAGGAGGTGTCCAGGACATGAAGTGAATTCCTTGGTGGATACTGGGGAGGGGGTGCGCAACGCCGGTCAGTCAAGATGTGCCCCTGTGGGAGCGAGCTTGCTCGCGATAGCATCGGATCAGTCAGCATTGATGTTGGCTGACTCACCGCTATCGCGAGCAAGCTCGCTCCCACAGGGGTTTTGTTCAGCCGGCTGAGGGGTGGTTAAGGCAACAACACCGCACGACGGGCATCGCCGAGGATGTCGACGCCGTTGAGCACGAACTTCTGGGTGCGCACGTCGATGTCGATCACAGGGACACCGTTTTCGAGACGGTTGTAGGTGCGGCAGGCCAGTTCAAGTGTCGTGGTGGGTTTGTCGCCCATCTTCAGCTTGGCCTCTTCCAGGGATTTGAGCTTGCCGCCGACGGTGTGGTAGGTGAACCAGGTGTTGCCATCCTGATCCTGACCGGCTTCACGCACGTTCAGCAGAATGTCATCGCCTAGTTGCACACCCAGGGCGAGCATGATTTCCGGCCCGGCTCCTTGCAGTACGAGGGTAGCGTTCAGCACCTTGCCGCTCTTGGCCATTTCTTCGGCAATGAAGCGTCCACCGACCATCGCCTCCATGTCGAACTCGATCTTCGGCGGCGTGAACTCTTCCACTGTCGCCGACAACGGCAGGCCTTGCAGGGTGGCCGCGATGGCCTGTCTTACGCGGTTGGTAAACATTAGAGAACGTCCTCCAGGAACTGCTCGATGATTTCATCGCGGGCATTGAGTTGATAAATCATGTGTTCGTTCGGCGCGTAGCGGCCGTAGTCGATGACCACGTACCAGGTGCCGTTCTTGTACTTCTCGACGCTGTTCAATTCCGGGTGCAGGTACACGCTGCCGCCGGGGATGGTTTCGTCGGCGACCAGGGTTTGCAGCCAGTCGTTGATGCGCTTGACCTCCTGGTCCATGAAAGATTTGGTCAGGTTCTTGGCCATGGCTTTCTGACCGGCTTTCACCAGCTTGCGGCTGATGGCATCTTCCAGGCCGACGTAGCTGATGAACTTGCCGGTGACGGAGCGGTTACCCAGCAGCGAGAAGCCGCCGAGAATGGTCCGGGCGTAGTAGCAAACGCCGTAGCGGTTGAGCAGATCGCCTTCGGTGGAGGTGTCGAGGATGTTGTATTCCACGGTGCGCGAGACGTCTTCGGCATAGGTCACCTGGTTGCCCGGACTCTCCCATTGCTTGACCTTGGCCAGCGCGGCGATGGCCAGGCTCGACGGCGCCAGGAAGACGTTTTTCTTCGCCGCTTTCGAGTACACCGCCGGCATGTTGTGCACCACCAGGCAACGATCGAAACCGAGTTCCGCGCCGCCCAATTCCTGGCTGTAGGTCACTTGATCAGCAACCGCAGCGTCCTTGCCGTCGAGCACCACACGCGCCTTGATGCGCTTGCCGAACGAGGCGAACTCGCTCGCCACCGCCTTGGTGCCGGTGAAGCCTGGCGCGCCGATGATGGTCAGGTCTTCAGCGACCCCACTGAGCGCCGCCAGACCGAGTTTGCGCCCGGTCTCGGCCTCGATGCCGCCAATCACGTTGTTCTGCGTGTCGGCCGGTGTGGCGCCCTCTTCGACGATGACCACGTAGACCGGCACCTTGACCACTTTGAGGATCTGGTAAACCGCCTGAAACAGCGTCCCCGCCTCAGCACCGGTCGGGTCCAACTGGGCCTGAGTGGTGAAGCTGTTGATGCGAAATGGGGTGTTTTTCGGAATCAGCAGGTTGGCATTCGGCGCGGTGCCGACCAGCCCGATGACGTTGTCACCCAGGCCACCCATGGCCTCGGGAGATTCAGTGGCATTGACGGTAATGCCGTTGTGCTCGAAGTTCAAAACCTCAGCCATGGTTATTCAGCCTTTTTGGTTGTGGCCTTTTTGGCCGGGGTGGATGCAGAAGCCGGTTCGACGGCTTCGGTTTTTTTCAGCTCCAGGCGACCAGCGCTGCGCAAGGCGTTGGCCTCGACGTCGAGCAGGTCGAGTTCCTGGCCGACGCTTGACCAATGGCCGCCGCCGGTGGGGAATGGGAGGAGTACGGTGTAGGTTTGGCGTGGTGCCATTTGGGGTTCTCCAGATACGAAAAAGCCCCGTGTGTGCGGGGCTTTTGTCAGGTTTTTGATGTTGCGGAAAAGAAAACGCCCCATCGGTGCGGGGCGTTTTATTGGGGTTGGTCAGCGAGCCAAGGGGGTGCAATCGGCCGCGACTCAGTACTTGGGAAAGTAACTGTTTGCGGCCAATCCCGAAGTGCCTGCCGGTAGCCAAGTAATTCAGAGTATTGAGCGGCCGTAAGCGTGGTCTCGTGCTCAATGTCCTGTTCATCGCGGTGTCGTGTTACAAGCCATTCCGTGCTTTGCAATTCATAGTTACGCCATACCCGCTCGGTATCGACCTGCTCGGAAGTAGAAATTGCCGGTGGCGGAGAAAACTCGCCGTCCGTTAACGTCCAGTCCGGCCGAACATCCTCGGGACAAGCCCGCCACAACAGATCCGGGTGGAAGCGTTCCGTTGGATCAACGTCGGTAGTTTCGACTACCGTCCCGTTTTCGATTCTTGCCCACATGCTGATCACCACTGAATAATTACGTTGCCGGCGGCACCTGCACCGCCGTTGTAACCGAAGTACGCTCCCGAGCCACCACCTCCAGGCCCTACGCCCGTATTACCCGGATACAATCCTTGCGTACATCGAGCACCGGGGCCTCCACCTGAACCGCCAACAGGTCCGTAGCTGACATGCCCAACTCCAAGAGAAGTATTGAAGTCCCCTCCTGTACCAAGCCCACCACTACCAGGTCCATTTGCATAGCCGGACGGCGCGCTGCCCATGCCTCCGAACCCTCCGGTTGCGGATAGATAGGCCCCAAAGGACGACGTTGCTCCAGTATCACCGGATACCCCTTCCACGATAGCCCCGGCGCCACCAGCGCCTACAGTCACCGTAACGCTGGTTACGTTCGAGAGATCGACTAGCTTTTGCGCCCAACCACCGCCACCACCGCCACCTGATCCTGCCCCGGAGACTCCTGCACGACCACCGCCTCCCCCGCCGCCGATGACCGTAACCCATGCCTTCTTAACCCCGGCTGGCACCGCCCAGGTAAACACCCCTGCGGCCTTGTAGGTCTGAGTCGCCTTGAAAGGGCCGTGTCGACTGGTTGTGATTTCCTCCCAGTCTTTCCACTGGCCATCCTCACGACGTGCACGGATCGCCATACCAACCTCATCCCCCGACATTCCCGAGATCAGCGTTTGCGTCAGACGCTCGCCAACATTGGAAAGGCCAGAAACCTTGAGACCGTAGCGTCTGGTAGGACTCCAACCAGGTGGGAGGTTGAGCTGGCCAGCCGCGGCTGTCAGGTAATCACCAGGCACTGTGTAGTCATTCAAATCCTGTGCTGTACCGACGATTGCCCGGCCGACCCCAAACGACCCTGTGCCGAGCATGGCGCCCGGAGTTAAATCGAGCGGGTTAGCCTGTTTTGGCGTGTTGCCGCTACTCCATATCTGCGTCCAGGGAGTCCAGACACCGTTAGCAGTACGCGTGCGCATGCAGGTGATCGGCAGAATGGAGTTCACCAATGAATCCCAAAATTGCGTAGCCATGTTGCTATTGCCGCGCTCCATGTGAAAAACAGTACCGTTCGGGATTGCCCCCGTGCCTTGCGGCTCTGGATAAACTGGCTTGGTACCGGTTGTACTGGTGGTGACCATGTACACGCCAGTCAGCGAGAGAGTGTCGAGGTTCCCGGCATAGTTGAATGCGGAAGCACCCAAACCAAACTGAGCCATGATGGCCCGAACCGCCGCTGACGTAGCAATCTGGGAGCTGTTGTCGGTTCCCGCTACTGTCGGGGCCGTTGGTGTGCCCGACAAGGCCGGGGAATTAAGAGGCGCAAACCCCTGCGTCACATTCTGAAAACTCAACGCCGTAGTGCCCAGAACAATCCCACCATCCGTAACCAACTGCCAAATCGTATTAGCAAGCGTCGCCCCCTCTTCGACCGGAACACTCAATCCCGAAGTAACCTTGGCGTTCGCATCAGCATCCTTTGCCCGAACCCAATCGCCGTTCGCAGCAACGTAGATACCGTTGTCTTTCGCCAAGGTCTGGGATTTAACAAGCACCCGATTCCCGGCAACCACGGCAACACCGTCAATCGCCTGGGCACCACTCAAAACAATGTTAGCCGTCGTCGCCACCCGCACAGACTGCTTCCTGTCGAGCTTGGCCAGCTCATCAGCGACGTAGCTGGCAACCCAAGCCCGCGTCGCCTTGACCACCGTGTCATCAATCAGCAGCGTCACCAACTCAGCATTACTGGTCTCGAAAATAGACCGGATATAAAACTCTTTCCCCGAACCCGACGTCGCCAACACCGGCTTGAACGACTCCGGATATTTGACGATCGCATACAGAATCCCGGTATCGGTCCAGATCCCGGCCTCACGTACATACCAGCCGCCCACGTCGGGCGGGATGGTGACTTCAGCGAGCAACCAGCTCGGGTTTTTCTCATCCTGGAACAGCGCATTGAGTGGCCCGCGCCACACTTCGCGTTTGAGCGCCGTGGCAGTTGCGGCCGGGTTGTAAACTTCGCCGCCGCCGTCACCGACAGAAATCTGCGACAGCTTGATCGGTGTGCCCGCCGCCTTGCAGGCGGTTTCGTAGGCGATCCCCGCATCGGTGAGCAGGGTGTAGTAGTCGGCCATTTAGGACCCCTGTGGATAAATAGTGGAGGTTTCGACGGTGTAGAGCGCGGCGGCCATGAAGGCCCGGCCCGAGGCTTCTAGCCCTTCGATGACAATCGGATAAACCGTGGTGAGTTCGCCGCACACCGTGGCGGCGCCGATGACATGACGGCCGAACGCACTCAAGCCGACAGAGACCGTCAAGGTGTCGCGCTCGCTTTTGGCGTCGGCCAGACGGCGGTCGAGACGGGCGTCGATGGCTTCGCTGTAGGGCTGTTCGGTAAACGCCCTGACGGAAAAGCTGTAGGGCGGGCCGGGTGGCGTTTGCTCATGCCAAGCGCGCACCTCAGGCATCAGTTGCAAACCCTTGGCGGCGTTTTCCAGCGCCTTTCGCGTCCCGGCTTGCCGTGCGGTGGGCCAGGCCAGTTCAACCGTCAGGCGCTTTTCAGCTTCGGGCGCTGAGGAACTCCATTCACTGACCCCGCGATCCGCCGCGAGATAGGGCAGGAAAGCCAAAGGCGTGGCTGCCGGATTCATCAACTCGGGAAACGGCGGATCGATACGCTCCAGCAGCCGGGCGAACCCCAGATCGAGCGCCCTTTCCAGCGGCGAACTGTTGGCCGGCAGCAGGCTTGGGCGAGGTGTGTCGTCACTCATAACGTATCCACCTCGACCTCGACACCCATGCAGTACGGGGCTTGAAAAGCCGTTGTCACAATCGGCTCGAGCGGTTCGAGAATCTGCAACTGAACCGCCCCCGCGCTGTGCAGCGTGTAGTCGATCCAGCTCGGGTCCACCCGGCCCTCCAAGTGATGACAGGCCTCGGCGTACGCCTGCAGCTGCTGTTGTGCCGCAACCTGGGTCAAGCCCGAATCCGGGCCGGCATTGATCTTCGCCACGACGCGGATTTTGTAGGGTTTGATTTGCGCAGCCTGGACGATGACGTGATCCGTCTCCGGTCGCACATCAGGACGAGCGAAGTGCTGACGAACACCCTCAAGGAGTGTCTCGGACGGTGTGCCATCGCCTTCCCGGGACAGCACCGTGACCGTGACTTCACCCGGCGCGGTGCGGCGTGCGTTGCCGTCCTTGACCTGCGCCGCATAGCCATCCGGGTTGAAGGTGTAGGTAACCGTCACGACACCGGCCGAGGCGTTTTCCACCTTCACGACGGGCCGTTCACCCAGGGTAAAAATCTCCCGCCGATACTGCATGCGCGAGCCGGCCGCCGGGGCATGGGGCGCAAGGTAATAGCGCAAGCGGGCGTCATCATCGCTCTCGTAAACCGGAGGGATGGGCGGGAATGCTGCCGGGTCGCCAGGATCGAGCAACTGGCGTTCGAGACCCATGTCCGCGAGGCGGGCATCGAGGTTGGTCCCCGTGGCCCACCACGCCAGCATCTGCTTGATGCGGGCGTTGTATTTGCGTTCGTGGGTTTGCAGGCGGACGCAGAACGCCTCCAGGGCCAGGGTCAGCAATTCGCTTTCGTTTTCGAGGCTGTCCACCAGCTTCGCCGCGCTGGCGGGAGAGCGTGCGGCGACGTACTCGACCACGAAGGTCTTGAACTCTGCGAGCAAGTCTTCGAACGCTTCGACAGTGACGATTGCCGGTTCGGCCAATTGGTTCTGGCCGGGTATCAACATGCTCATGTCACCACCTCGAAAGTCTGTTTGCGGTTTTTCCAGGTGCCGGCGAAGCGCAACAACAAGCCGGCGCCGTGTCGGCTGGCGACAATGACCTGCGGCTCGAAGTCGCCAATGCCGTTGTCCGGGTTGTAGAACGCTTGGGCCGCGTGGCTCTGGGCAAGGATCAGCAAGTCGTCGCCGAGGTTCTGCCCGAGCAACTGCGTGAGGGCGCAGCCATACAGAGGGCGCTTCTGGCGAGTGCCCAGCGGCGTGGTCAATGCTCGAGTGGCGCGCTGCACGAACTGCAGCCAGTCGTCGACCGTGGCGCCGGTATTTCGATCGATTCCAATCATGAGGAAATCTCTTATGCGGTACTGATGACGCGCCCCTGGTGATCCACCACCGGGCCGCTCAGGTGCACACCAGACGCGTCGAGCCGTATGCCGACGGCGCCCAGTTGCAATTCGATGGCCTGCGGCGTCATCGCCAACCTCGCCGGGCCAATGCTTAAGTCGATGGACTCACGGGAACCGGTGAATGCCGTCGGGCCGTTTTGCCAGTGCAGGACATGGCTGGCGTGGTCGTAGCCGTTTTCCGTACCGTCCTGATAGCGGCGGCGCGTCAGTGATGCCTGTGTGGAGACGGGCGGGAATTGACCGCCGTTGAGACCGAACAACGCCACTGACTGCCCACCGCCCTCGCCGCCGCCATGATTGAGCAACAAACACTGCTCGCCCACCGAGGGAATCCGCGACTCGCTCTGTTCGCCAGCACTGGGATTGAAAAAACGGATCGCCGGGGTCAGCAATTCGCCATGGCTGACCTTGCAGGTGTTGCTGGCCGCATCGACCTCCTGACAAACGCCGATGCGACAGAAACTGTCGGCGCGCCGATGCAGGTCCTCAAGCTCGGTTTCCATCTCGGCCAGACGCTCGATGAGCGGCCCCAGATGCATCCGTAACAGCGCATCAAACATGGGTTAGCCCTCAAGTGCGGTGTATTGAGCCGGGTCGTCGATGTTCGAGACTTCCCAGGTCCGGGCGAATTTCGGGATGCCCAGCGGGTCCTCCAGCAGCGTCGGGCCGAGGTAGAGAGTTTGGGTAAATGAAAGGGTCCAGGCGGTGTACGCCCCAGCTTCATGGGTGAACGTGGATGCAAGGCCATCGATCTCCGTGGGCAGATCACATTGATCGCCCGACAGTCCCCAGCGGTTATCCACCACCAGATGTTTCAGCTCACCGGCGAGATCGCACGCCTCCCATCCCGCAACGGCCATGACCACTTGCAGGGAAACCGTCAGGACATGGGCAATACGTCCGTCATTGGCGCGGTTGCCTGACGCATCACGCTCGAGGGCAATCAGCACCCAGGGTTGGTCGTCGGTGCCATCGAACTCCTGGGGGCTGCCGATTTTCAAGGTGGGGTAAGTGGCGCGTAGCGTCTGGGCAATGGCGAAGAGCAGCTGCGACGGTTTTTCGAGGACGGCAGGCATCAAGGCCTCCTGTTTTTTATGGCGGCACGAAGATCAGCAGCGAGGGATCAATGTTGGTCGGAACGGGAATCACGCGGCGGCAGCTCACTGACGCCCATCCGCTTGGCGGCCCAGCGTTCGTAAAGCCCGATGGCCACGTCCGCCCCGGCCATCGCCGTCAGGCAACCGAAGGCTCCTGCGGCCCAGATCGACAGGCCCATGGCGTACAACAGCATGATCGCCGAGACGCCGCAGACCATGCAGGCGCCGGAACGCAGGGCCAGGCGACGCAGTAGCGACCAGCCGCGGGCGCCCTCTTTGTCGGCACGCCACATCTCGCCGGTCACGCCGCCCACCAGGGCGAGCACGATGACCAGCCAGATCGGCATGTCCAGCAACGCTTGTTGCTCGTTTGTCATGTCACGCCTCCTGGGGTGATGGATGAGAAATGTGTGTTGGGTTCAAACGATGTCTCTTGAGGTAGGCATTCCAAAAAGCCCGGGATGAACCGGGCTTTTCAGTAATGCGGTCCTTCGCCTTCCCTGGCCGATGGCCAGAAGGAAGTTGATCTTTCGGCGCGACTGGCGCGGTACGGATCCATTCAAATTGTTTTTCCGACCGCGGTCCCTGCCCGCCGGATAACTGCTTCTGGTGCTTTACGCTGCACACCCGGGTCAGTTGCCAACCCTCTGAACCGTTAAGGCCGGTTCATCGCTGCCTGTTGGTGGAACTAAAGAGCTTCGTTGCCAGCCGCTTTGTCGAGCGGCTTGGACACAGAATATGCATGAATGCATATACAGTCAATGCGTAAATGCATTTATTTATGCGCGATGAATGCATAGACGCATAAAGCCCAGCAAACACAGGGGTCAGGGGATTTTCACAGGCGTAAAAAAACCCGCACGATGGCGGGTTTTATCTGACAGCGGAGGGGTTAACGGGCGTACATGCCCCACCAGAAGACGTGGCCGAGGATGACGATTTGCTCATCCTGCATGTCCTGGAAGGTGTAGTCCTCATCCGGATGCTCGTCGCGGTTGAAGCTGCGCAGACGGATGCCGGTGGGCAGACGGTAAAGCTGCTTCACCCGCAGTTGACCGTTGTGGTTGATGGCATAGAGGTCGCCGTCGACGATGTCGCCGATCCCGCACTTGCCTGCGTTCACCCCGACCGTTGCGCCATCGCGCAGCACCGGCAACATGCTGTTGCCGCGTACCGTCACGCATTTGGCCTGATCGAACTGCACGCCGTTATGACGCAGGCTGCGCTTGCCAAAGCGCAGGCTTGAGCGCTCGCTCTCCTCGATGACGAATCTTCCTGATCCAGCAGCCAATTCAACCTCACGCAGAAAAGGGACCGACACCTCGTCTTCTTCGACGGGGGTGTCGTCATCCCACAGGCTTATGTCCTTGAGTTCGGAATGCGGCTCGTCGCGGCGCGGATGGCCGGCAGACGCAATGTCCGCGCGCCCGCGCAACTGATCGGTACTCACGGCAAAGTATTCGGCGATCCGGGAGATGTGTTTATCCGAAGGATCGACGATCTTGCCGCTGAGAATCCGCGACAGGGTTGACTGAGGCACGCCGGTACGACGGTGAAGCTCCGTGGGGGAGATCCCGTGCTGATCGAGCAATGCTCTTAATACGGTAGAAACGTTGCGTTTTTGCATAACGCGCATGATGCGTGTTCTTTTTGCAGAAGACAAATGCTGTTTTGCATAAGTGTGCATATCGATGGTGAAGTGTTTCCGTCCAACATCAACGCAAGCTGAACCACCGCTATCGCGAGCAAGCTCGCTCCCACAATTGGATCGGAGTACGACCGGAAGAACCAGGCCGGCTGTCAGGCCGCCTCGCGAGCAAGCTTTGCTCCCACAGATATGATGGGTATACAACCGGGAGAATCAGACCGGCTTCAGGCCGCCTCGCGAGCAAGCTTTGCTCCCACAGATATGATGGGTGTACGACCGGAAGAACCAGGCCGGCTGTCAGGCCGCCTCGCGGTGGACGTTGATCTCGGCGCCCCATTAACCACGCTGGCTGAACGAAGGCATTGCGCAGTGGGCAACCCGGCATGGATGCCGGGTTAGCCGCGCTGGGCCATGGATGGCCCTTCGCGGCGGCCCACGGAGCAATGCCTTCGTTCAGGCATGCCGAGCCTAAGCGAGGCACCGAGTGGTGGGGCAGAAGCGCTTTGGTTACTTTCGCGCTTTTCGAAAGTGACCCGCCGTAAGGGCGGAACCATAAGCGGCCGTTACCGCAGCAACGGATATACATACGATCCCAACAACACTCATCCCTGGGTCCCCCCCGACCGCCCATGTTAACCTTGCGCCCATCGCGGAAAAGCCGGACCAATGCCCCTCCTTTTGCCCCACACCTTTCAACGAGCCTCCCTGAGACCCATGAATACAGCCGTAAACGACCTCTCCAGCCACACGCCAATGATGCAGCAATACTGGCGCCTGAAGAATCAGCACCCCGATCAGCTGATGTTCTACCGCATGGGCGACTTCTACGAGATCTTCTACGAGGACGCGAAGAAAGCCGCCAAGCTATTGGACATCACCCTGACGGCGCGTGGGCAATCGGCGGGCATGGCGATTCCGATGTGTGGGATTCCTTACCACGCGGCGGAAGGTTACCTGGCGAAGCTGGTCAAGCTCGGCGAGTCGGTGGTGATCTGCGAGCAGGTCGGCGACCCGGCCACCAGTAAAGGACCGGTGGAACGCCAAGTCGTACGGATCATCACGCCGGGTACGGTCAGTGATGAAGCCTTGCTGGATGAACGCCGGGACAACCTGATCGCCGCCGTGCTGGGCGATGAGCGCCTGTTCGGCCTGGCGGTGCTGGACATCACCAGCGGCAATTTCTCGGTGCTAGAGATCAAGGGCTGGGAAAACCTCCTGGCGGAGCTGGAGCGGGTCAATCCGGTGGAGTTGCTGATCCCGGATGACTGGCCCAAAGACCTGCCGGCGGAAAAACGCCGTGGCGTGCGGCGCCGGGCGCCGTGGGATTTTGAGCGCGACTCGGCGCTGAAAAGTCTCTGCCAGCAGTTCTCCACTCAGGACCTTAAAGGCTTCGGTTGCGAAAACCTGACCCTGGCCATTGGCGCTGCCGGCTGCCTGCTGGCTTACGCCAAGGAAACCCAGCGCACCGCCCTGCCCCACTTGCGCAGCCTGCGTCATGAGCGCCTGGATGACACCGTGGTGCTGGACGGCGCGAGCCGACGCAACCTGGAGCTGGACACCAACCTGGCCGGCGGGCGCGACAACACCCTGCAATCGGTGGTCGATCGCTGCCAGACCGCCATGGGCAGCCGTCTGCTGACCCGTTGGCTGAACCGTCCGCTGCGAGACCTGACGGTGCTGCTGGCGCGTCAGAGCTCCATTACCTGCCTGCTGGATCGTTATCGCTTCGAGCAGTTGCAACCGCAGCTCAAGGAAATCGGGGACATCGAGCGGATCCTGGCGCGTATCGGCCTGCGCAACGCCCGCCCCCGTGACCTGGCGCGCCTGCGCGATGCCCTCGGCGCCCTGCCCGAGCTTCAGGTGGCGATGACCGACCTGGAAGCGCCGCACCTGCAACAACTGGCGCGCACCACCAGCACTTACCCGGAGCTGGCCGCGCTGCTGGAAAAAGCCATTATCGACAACCCGCCAGCGGTGATCCGTGACGGCGGTGTGCTGAAAACCGGCTACGACGCCGAACTCGACGAGTTGCAATCGCTGAGCGAGAACGCCGGGCAGTTCCTGATCGACCTCGAAGCCCGGGAAAAAGCCCGTACCGGCCTGGCCAACCTCAAGGTCGGTTACAACCGTATCCACGGTTACTTCATCGAATTGCCGAGCAAACAGGCCGAACAGGCGCCGGCTGACTACATTCGTCGCCAGACGCTGAAAGGCGCCGAGCGTTTCATCACCCCGGAACTCAAGGCGTTCGAAGACAAGGCGTTGTCGGCCAAGAGCCGTGCCCTGGCCCGGGAAAAGATGCTCTATGAGGCGCTGCTCGAAGACTTGATCAGCCAACTGCCGCCGCTGCAGGACACCGCCGGCGCCTTGGCGGAGCTGGACGTGCTGAGCAACCTGGCCGAACGCGCGCTGAACCTGGACCTCAACTGCCCGCGGTTTGTCAGCGAGCCGTGCATGCGCATCACCCAGGGTCGTCACCCGGTGGTTGAGCAGGTATTGACCACGCCGTTCGTGGCCAACGACCTGAGCCTGGATGACAACACCCGCATGCTGGTGATCACCGGTCCGAACATGGGCGGTAAATCCACCTACATGCGTCAGACCGCCTTGATCGTGCTGCTGGCCCACATTGGCAGTTTCGTGCCGGCAGCCAGTTGCGAATTGTCCCTGGTGGACCGGATCTTTACCCGCATCGGTTCCAGCGATGACCTGGCCGGCGGGCGTTCGACCTTCATGGTGGAAATGAGCGAAACCGCGAACATCCTGCACAACGCCACCGAACGGAGCCTGGTGCTGATGGACGAGGTCGGACGCGGCACCAGCACCTTCGACGGCCTGTCCCTGGCTTGGGCAGCGGCCGAACGGCTGGCGCACCTGCGGGCGTACACGCTGTTTGCCACCCACTATTTCGAACTCACCGTACTGCCGGAAAGCCAGCCACTGGTGGCTAACGTGCATCTCAATGCCACCGAGCACAACGAGCGCATCGTATTCCTGCACCATGTGCTGCCCGGCCCGGCCAGCCAGAGCTACGGCCTGGCGGTGGCGCAACTGGCCGGCGTCCCCAGCGAAGTGATCAGCCGTGCGCGCGAGCACCTGAGCCGTCTGGAAACCACCAGCCTGCCCCACGAAACACCGCGCCCGAGCAAAGGCAAACCGGCGGCTCCGCAGCAGAGCGACCTGTTCGCCAGCCTGCCGCATCCGGTGCTTGATGAACTGGCCAAAGTGGATCTGGACGACCTGACGCCACGTCGGGCACTTGAATTGCTTTATTCATTGAAGACACGGATCTAACGCACTGGCGTTCAAGCTGGTAGAATCTCGCGCGGTTTGGGATGCTGCGGACTATTAGCCTGGTCCGCAGACTATCGCTCCCGAACCTGGCGAGCCCACCGTGAAGGGGTTCCGCTGCCGCCGCCTGAGGAGAGAATTAGAAATGACCTTCGTCGTCACCGACAACTGCATCAAGTGCAAGTACACCGACTGCGTAGAAGTCTGTCCGGTGGACTGCTTTTACGAAGGGCCGAACTTCCTGGTCATTCACCCGGACGAGTGCATCGATTGCGCCCTGTGTGAACCGGAATGCCCGGCGAATGCCATCTTCTCGGAAGACGAAGTGCCGGCCGGCATGGAGAACTTCATCGAGCTGAACGCTGAACTGGCGGACATCTGGCCAAACATCACCGAAAAGAAAGACGAGTTGCCAGACGCCAAAGAGTGGGATGGCAAACCAGACAAGCTCAAAGACCTCGAACGCTGATATCACCCTGCGCTCGTTGAAAAAGGCCCCTTGCGGGCCTTTTTGTTTTCTCGGATTCAATAAATCGCAGGCAAAAAAAAGGGGCGGTTTGACCCGCCCACATTTTTTCCCTAATCCCTTTGATCCTTTTCATCGTCCTGATGAATCGCATCCTGCGATGTCCTTCCTTCCCCATCGTCCGTGACAGGTGTGTCTGTCCGTCGACACAGGACTGATATTAGTATTTTCCCCAGCGAGTGCAATTGGCCAAACGCCGTCGCCGGGCCTCGTCACAGGATTGAAATACATAAAAATATAGTTATATATCAATAAGATACGAAAAATACGACGGCCTTTATAGTCGTCTATCCCTTCGACGGGAAACCAAACGCTTACGCAACACTAGGCAAAAGCTTACACGCCAACCCGGCAAACAGAGTAAGCGCTGCAACAGCCGCCACAGAAACGAAAAAGCCCCGAACCAGTCGGGGCTTTTCTTATTACGCGTGCGTTCCCGTTATTGGAACAACGACTCGCTCGACAGGCCGTTCTTCTCCAGGATCTCCCGAAGACGCTTGAGGCCTTCGACCTGAATCTGCCTGACCCGCTCACGGGTCAGCCCAATTTCCAGGCCCACATCTTCAAGGGTGCTGCTTTCATGACCGCGCAAGCCGAAGCGGCGAATCACCACTTCCCGTTGCTTGTCCGTGAGCTCCGAGAGCCACTGGTCGATGCTCTGGGACAAGTCATCGTCCTGGAGCAGCTCGCACGGGTCGGTAGGTCGGTCATCGGTGAGCGTGTCCAGCAGGGTCTTATCCGAGTCCGGACCCAGCGAGACATCAACCGAAGAAACCCGCTCGTTGAGCCCAAGCATGCGCTTGACCTCGCCCACCGGTTTCTCCAGCAGGTTGGCGATCTCTTCGGGTGAGGGTTCGTGGTCGAGCTTTTGGGTGAGTTCACGGGCAGCCCGCAGGTAGACGTTCAGCTCCTTGACCACATGGATCGGCAACCGGATGGTCCGGGTCTGATTCATGATCGCCCGCTCGATGGTTTGACGAATCCACCAGGTCGCGTAGGTCGAGAAACGGAAGCCTCGCTCGGGGTCGAATTTCTCGACAGCGCGAATCAGCCCCAGGTTACCCTCTTCGATCAGGTCCAGCAGCGATAGGCCACGATTGACGTAGCGTCGGGCGATTTTCACCACCAGGCGCAGGTTGCTTTCAATCATGCGTTTTCGCCCGGCCGGGTCGCCACTTTGCGACAGACGCGCAAAATGAACTTCTTCCTCGGGGGAGAGCAGCGGCGAGAAGCCGATTTCGTTGAGGTACAGCTGAGTGGCGTCCAGCGCCCGTGTGTAGTCGATGTACTTATGTTGTTTAAGCGAAGCGGAGTGTCTGGATTTGGCACGAACGGAAGGTGGAGTCGCCCCTTCATCATTCGACATCGAATCCATAGCGATGCCGGTCTCCATAAGGAGAACCTCATCGTCGATGTCAAACTCCGGCACTTCTTTACTGAGAGCCATTGTTATAGTCCTTTGGTGAGTTCGACCTCAAGCTCAAGCGACGCCTTTATCCTTGGCAACGCTGGAGCCTGTTCCCTCTACGTGACGGAACAGGCTGACAATCAAATCAACGACGTGGCAGGAATTGCAGCGGATCGACTGGCTTACCTTGTCGGCGAATCTCAAAATGCAGTTTCACCCGGTCCGTTCCCGTTGATCCCATTTCGGCAATTTTTTGCCCGACCTTGACCTGCTGCCCCTCCCGAACCAACAGCCTGCGGTTGTGACCGTAGGCACTGACGTAGGTATCGCTGTGTTTGATGATCACGAGTTCGCCGTAGCCCCTTAAACCACTCCCGGCGTACACAACCGTGCCATCAGACGCGGCTAAAACAGGCTGTCCCAAATCCCCGGCGATATCAATTCCTTTATTCAAACTACCGTTTGAAGAGAATTTTCCAATAAGAACGCCATTAGAAGGCCATCCCCAGCCGCTCGGGCTGGGGCCTGGCGCGGGGGTAGGAGCAGGTGTCGGTTTGCTCGCGACGGACGGTACTGTTGCCGTTGCGGCACCGACCGGACGTTGAATCACCGTGGTTCTACTCGACGACGAAGCCGTCGAACCGGACTGAGTCACCACCGCGGTAGGCGTTGAACCACTACGCCCATCAAAGCGAATTCTCTGACCCGGATGAATCGTATAAGGCGCAGGAATATTGTTTCGCGCAGCGAGGGCTTTGTAGTCCCAGCCATAGCGAAAAGCGATGGAAAACAGCGTATCACCGCGACGGACTACATACTGACCGGTCGTTACTGTAGGACGTTGAGGCGTCGCGTTGGTGCGATCGACAACCCGGACGTTACCCGACGGGGTACTGGAGCAACCGACCAGCAAGGTACTCAAGACAAGGCCAGTCACCAGGCGCTGAAAGCTCGTGATACCCATACGCTGCGCAATGACTGTGAGACTCACCCGCCGCTCCCTTTGTGGTGGTTGAAAAATTGGAAACTGCCTGTGCAGGCAACGGTATTACAAATACAACTGGCCGCAACCCCACCTCTATTAATGAAGCGCGAGGCGCTGCCGCACACGTTTGCTCGACGCCGTTGCAATCCGTTTAACCAATCAACGGTTAATTGATCAGCGCCGGTGTAAGACACAACCCACGCCACGGAATTCAGCGTCTGTTTATAAATGCTCAGGCCAATGGCCCGTTAAGCAACGGAACGAACCGAACCGCCCCCAGCACGTGACGTGAAAAACCCTGTTCTTCGCGCACGATCAGCATCAACTGCTGGACTTCACCAGCCCCCACCGGAATGACCAACCGGCCGCCGGGGGCCAGTTGATCCAGCAAGGCCTGGGGCACATCAGTGGCAACGGCGGTCACGATGATGCCGTTATAAGGTGCCAGGGCCGGCCAGCCTTCCCAGCCATCGCCCCAGCGAAACACCACATTGCGCAGGTTCAGTTCCACCAGGCGTTCCTTGGCGCGATCCTGCAGCACCTTGATCCGCTCCACGGAAAACACCCGCTCCACCAGCTGCGACAACACCGCCGTCTGGTAACCCGAACCGGTGCCAATCTCCAGCACCTTGTCCAGCGGCCCCGCCTCCAGCAGCAACTCGCTCATGCGGGCCACCATATAAGGCTGGGAAATGGTCTGGTTGTGGCCGATCGGCAATGCGGTGTCTTCGTAGGCGCGATGGGCCAAGGCTTCATCGACGAACAAATGCCGTGGGGTGCGGCGAATCACTTCCAGCACCTGAGCGTTGGAAAGGCCTTCTTCATAGAGCCGTTGAATCAGGCGCTCCCGGGTACGCTGGGAGGTCATGCCGATTCCGCGGCGCAGTATATCGTCTTGCTCGCGAGCCATCAGCGCAGCCCCTCCAGCCAGCCATCGAGCGTTCGAAAAGCATCGTTGAAGGTCCGATCCAGCTGCAACGGCGTTATCGAGACATAGCCTTGCATCACTGCATGAAAATCGGTGCCCGGCCCGCCATCCTCGGCATCACCGGCGGCGGCGATCCAGTAACCAGCCTTGCCCCGGGGATCGACCACCTGCATGGGTTTGGCCGCGCGGGCACGATGACCCAGGCGAGTGAGCTGGATGCCTCGGATGTGATCCAGTGGCAGGTTCGGAATATTCACGTTCAGCACCGTGCGCGGTGGCAGGTCCAGCTCGCCATGGGCCTCGACCAACTTGCGAGCGAAGTAGGCGGCAGTAGGCAGATTATCGACTTGCCGCGAAACAAACGAAAAGGCAAACGACGGATGCCCGAGGAAACGGCCCTCAAGGGCGGCGGCCACGGTGCCGGAATAAAGCACGTCATCCCCCAGGTTGGCCCCCAGGTTGATGCCCGAAACCACCATGTCCGGCTCGCGCTCCAGCAAGCCGTTGAGGCCCAGGTGCACGCAGTCGGTGGGGGTGCCGTTGAGGCTGATGAAACCATTATCCAGATAGCACGGGTGCAATGGTCGGTCGAGCGTCAGCGAACTGCTGGCGCCGCTTTTGTCCTGGTCCGGGGCGATGACCACGCATTCGGCAAAATCCGCCAGCGCAGCATAAAGCGCGGCAAGGCCGGGTGCTGTCACCCCGTCGTCGTTAGAAATCAGAATACGCATGGGCTGTCCGTCTGCCCCACCGGCACCAGATCGACGAGTTCGCGCACCAAGACAGTGGCGAAACATCCGGCCGGCAGGACGAATTCCAGTTGCAGAATGTCAGGCGAGGGATAATGCCACGACAGGCCGCCAATGGGCAGTCGCAGGATGCGACGTTCGTGACTCATTCCCGCGTTTATCAACCAGTCGCGCAGATCGGCCTCCGCCTCGGCGATGGCCTGCTCCAGATCATGGACCGCGCCGGCGGCAGGCGAAGGTCCCTCGCCCCACTGCGGCCCGGTGGGGTGCAGGTCGAGAATCGCTAGGCGTGGGTCACTGCACTCGGCCTCGCCGGCGGGGAAAAAACTGCGGCTGTCGGTGAAGGCCAGCAAGTCGCCCACCTGCGCGTGCTGCCAGGTGCCATCGGCCACCCGAGCCGCCAACACCCGGTTGAAGAGAAAACTGCGGGCGGTGGACAACAGCCGCGAACGCACATTGCGCTGTTCCGGCAAAGCCTTGCGCGCCGCCCAGGCGCGGGCATCGACGAGGTTACCGCCGTCATGCCCGAAGCGCTGGGCGCCGAAATAATTGGGAATGCCCAGACGGGCGATCTGTTGCAGACGCGCATCGATCGCCGCTGGATCGCCCTTGAACTGGGTCAGGCGCAAAGTAAAGCCATTGGCCGAGTGCGCGCCGCGTTGCAGCTTGCGTTTATGGCGACCGGTCTTGAGGATCTTCAGCGTTTCGTTTTCCGCCGCCGACAGGTCCGGGTCGGCCTTGCCCGGCAACTGGACGCTGAACCACTGGCGGGTCAGCGCCTGGCGGTCCTTGAGACCGGCATAACTGACGGTGCGCAACGATACGCCGGCGGCCTTGGCAATTCGCCGGGCCGCCTCTTCAGTGTTCAAACCGCGTTTTTCAACCCAGATCCATAAGTGCTCGCCTTCGCCCGTGAGCGGGATGTCGAGCACTTCGTCGACCTGAAAATCTTCAGCAGTGGCCTTGAGTACTGCGCTGCCCAGCGACTCGCCGTAGGCACGGGGGCCTAATAGTTCCAGTTCGGTCATGGGCGCAGCAACAAGGCAACGCTATGAACGGCAATGCCTTCTTCGCGACCGACGAAACCAAGTTTCTCGGTGGTGGTGGCTTTCACGTTGACCTGGTCCAGCTCAACTTGCAGGTCCTCGGCAATCAACCGACGCATCGTTTCGATGTGTGGCGCCATTTTTGGCGCCTGGGCGACGATGGTGTTATCGACATTGCCGACTTTCCAGCCCTTGGCGTGGATCAGCGAGACCACGTGGCGCAGCAGCACCCGGCTGTCGGCGCCCTTGAACTGCGGGTCGGTGTCGGGGAAATGTCTGCCAATATCCCCCAGCGCAGCCGCGCCAAGCAAGGCGTCGCTCAAGGCGTGCAGCAGGACGTCACCGTCAGAATGCGCGAGCAGCCCGAAGCTGTGTGCAATACGCACGCCGCCCAGAGTAATGAAGTCGCCTTCAGCGAAACGGTGAACATCGTAGCCGTGGCCAATACGCATAAAAAAACGCCCCGATTTTTGTCAGGGCGTGATTCTACCTGCATTCAGCGTGGGGAGCGCCCTCAATTAGCTCCCTCGCCAAGGGGAAACAGACTAAGAGCCCCCTAAAGCGTGGGCATGATGTTGCAAGTGATCCTCAATGAAGCTGGCGATGAAGAAGTAGCTGTGGTCGTAGCCCGGTTGCAGGCGCAGCTCCAACGGATGACCGGCAGCCTTGGCCGCTTGCTGCAAGGCTTCGGGCTTGAGCTGGTTGGCCAGGAAATCATCGCGATCGCCCTGATCCACCAGCAACGGCAGCTTTTCGCCAGCTTCGGCGATCAATGCACAGGCATCCCACTCACGCCACTTCGAGCGGTCTTCCCCCAGATAACGAGAAAACGCCTTCTGGCCCCACGGGCAATCCATCGGATTGTTGATCGGCGAAAATGCCGACACCGAGCGGTAACGCCCTGGGTTACGCAAAGCGCAGACCAGCGCGCCGTGGCCACCCATGGAGTGACCACTGATGCCGCGCTTATCCGAGGCCGGGAAATGCGCTTCGACCAAGGCCGGCAATTCCTGCACCACGTAGTCATGCATCCGATAGTGCCGCGCCCACGGTTCCTGCGTGGCGTTCAGATAAAACCCCGCACCCAGGCCAAAGTCCCAGGCACCGTCCGGATCGCCCGGCACGTCGGCGCCGCGCGGGCTGGTGTCCGGCGCGACAATAATCAGGCCCAGTTCGGCAGCCATGCGCTGGGCGCCGGCCTTTTGCATGAAGTTCTCGTCGGTGCAGGTCAACCCGGACAACCAATACACCACAGGCAACTTGCCGCCCTGCTCGGCCTGGGGCGGCAGGTACACGGCAAACACCATGTCACAACCAAGCACTTCGGAACGATGCCGGTAACGCTTGTGCCAGCCGCCGAAGCTTTTCTGGCAGGAAATGTTTTCAAGACTCATGACCGACCTCAGAAATGAATAACGGTACGGATGCTCTTGCCTTCATGCATCAGGTCGAACGCCTTGTTGATATCTTCCAGGCCCATGGTATGGGTGATGAAGGTATCCAGCGGAATCTCGCCCTTCTCGGCCATTTCCACGTAGCTTGGCAATTCGCTGCGCCCGCGCACACCGCCAAACGCCGAACCGCGCCAGACGCGCCCGGTCACCAACTGGAATGGACGGGTGGCGATTTCCTGGCCGGCCCCGGCCACACCGATGATCACCGACTCGCCCCAGCCCTTGTGGCAGCATTCCAATGCGGCGCGCATCAGTTGCACATTGCCGATGCACTCAAAGGAAAAATCCACGCCGCCGTCCGTCATGTCGACGATGACTTCCTGGATCGGACGGTCGAAATCTTTTGGGTTGACGCAATCGGTGGCGCCCAGTTGCTTGGCGATTTCGAACTTGGCCGGGTTGATGTCGATGGCAATGATGCGCGATGCCTTGGCTTTCACCGCACCAATCACCGCCGACAGGCCAATGCCGCCCAGGCCGAAGATCGCCACGGTGTCACCTGGCTTGACCTTGGCGGTGTTGAGGACCGCGCCGATACCGGTGGTGACGCCGCAACCCAGCAGGCAGACTTTTTCCAGCGGCGCTTCTTTGGGGATTTTCGCCACGGAAATTTCTGGCAATACGGTGTATTCGGAGAACGTCGAGGTCCCCATGTAGTGGAAAATCGTCTCACCCTTGTAGGAAAAGCGCGAGGTGCCATCTGGCATCAGGCCTTTGCCTTGGGTGGCGCGAATCGCCTGACACAGGTTGGTCTTGCCCGACTTACAGAATTTGCACTGCCCGCACTCCGGCGTATACAGCGGAATGACGTGATCGCCCACCGCAACCGACGTCACGCCTTCGCCGATGGCCTCGACAATAGCGCCGCCTTCATGGCCGAGGATCGACGGGAAGATCCCTTCCGGGTCGGCGCCCGACAAGGTGTAGGCATCGGTGTGGCAGACACCCGAGGCCACCACGCGCAGCAACACTTCGCCCGCCTTGGGCATGGCGACGTCGACTTCAACGATTTCCAGGGGTTTCTTGGCCTCGAAGGCAACGGCCGCGCGTGACTTGATCATGGGGAGTCTCCAGCAAATAAAAACAAGACAGGGAGTGTAATCCCTCACCGGACGATGAATAATCCAACCAAAAGCAAAACATTATTGCTGCACAGGGATAATCATTCATGTCCGATAACCGCTGGGAGGGCATTGACGAATTCGTCGCCGTGGCCGAATGCAGCCAATTCACCGCCGCCGCCGAACGCCTGGGGGTTTCGTCTTCCCACATCAGTCGACAAATCGTACGGCTTGAAGAGCGTCTGCAGACACGACTGCTGTATCGCAGTACCCGCCGGGTCACTCTGACCGAGGCCGGCCAGACGTTCTTGCAGCATTGCCAGCGCCTGCAGGACGGACGCGAAGAAGCACTGCGGGCGGTGGGCGACCTCACCAGCGAACCCAAGGGCATGTTGCGCATGACCTGTGCCGTGGCCTACGGCGAGCGGTTCATTGTGCCGCTGGTGACACGGTTCATGACGCTTTATCCGCAATTGCGGGTGGACATCGAACTGAGCAACCGCCCCCTCGATCTGGTTCACGAAGGCCTGGACCTGGCGATTCGCCTGGGCCGTTTGCAGGACTCACGCCTGGTTGCCACGCGCCTGGCGCCACGGCGCATGTACCTGTGCGCATCGGCGTCCTACCTGGAGCGCTACGGTCGCCCCCATAGCTTGTCGGAATTGAGCCGCCACAATTGCCTGATCGGCAGCTCCGACCTCTGGCAACTGGAGCAGAACGGGCGGGAATTTTCCCAACGAGTGCAGGGAAACTGGCGTTGTAACAGCGGGCAGGCGGTGCTGGATGCGGCTTTGCAAGGGGTGGGATTGTGTCAGTTGCCGGATTACTACGTGTTGGAACATTTGCACAGCGGGGCGTTGATATCGCTGTTAGAGGCTCACCAGCCGCCGAATACAGCGGTGTGGGCGTTGTATCCGCAGCAACGGCATTTGTCGCCGAAGGTGCGCAAGTTGGTGGATTACTTGAAGGAGGGGTTGGCGCAGCGGCCGGAGTATCGGGGGTAACACTGGTTTTCATGTGACCTGAGCGATTGCTATCGCGAGCAGGCTCGCTCCCACACTGGATCTTCAGCGGCTACAAATTTTGTGTACAGCCAAAGTCCCTTGTGGGAGCGAGCCTGCTCGCGATGGCGATTCCACTTAATGGCGATTCGCCCAACGCTGGCGCAACCACTCCAGATCTTCAGGGCGTGTGACCTTGAGGTTATCGGCCCGCCCTTCGATCAGGCGTGGCGCTTGACCTGCCCATTCCATGGCGGACGCTTCATCGGTAATCACGGCATCGGCCACCAGGCTGTCAGCCAGGGCCCGGTGCAGGGCACCGAGACGAAACATTTGCGGTGTATAGGCTTGCCAGATGACGCTGCGGTCAACGGTTTCCACTACACGGCCGTGCTTGTCGACTCGCTTGAGGGTGTCACGCGCCGGCACAGCCAGGAGGCCGCCGACCGGATCATTCGCCAGTTCCCTGAGCAATGTGTCCAGATCGTCCCGGGCCAGGTTGGGCCGGGCGGCGTCGTGCACCAAGACCCAGTCGTGATCATCGGCACCCTGTCCGTGAAGATGCAGCAAGGCATTGAGCACCGAATCCGAACGTTGTTCGCCACCGTCCACGCGCTGGATGCGTGTATCGCTGGCGCAGGCCAGGGTCGGCCAATAAGGGTCATCGTGGGCAACACTGACCACCACGCCTTTTACGGTCGGATGATCGAGGAAACAGCCAAGGCTGTGTTCGAGAATTGTGCGTCCGCCCAGTTGCAGGTATTGCTTGGGACGGTCCGCAGCCATACGGGCTCCAACGCCCGCGGCAGGAATCACGGCCCAGAAGGCCGGCAAACGGATACTCATTGGGCCAACTGGTAGAGGGTTTCGCCCTCTTTAACCATGCCCAGTTCATGGCGAGCCCGCTCTTCAACGGTCTCCATGCCTTTTTTCAGTTCACTGACTTCGGCGTCCATCACCCGGTTACGCTCCAGCAACGCCTCGTTTTCGGCATGCTGTTCGGCAATCTGCTGAGTCAGGTCCGCCACTTGCGCCAGGCTGCCATTACCCACCCAAAGGCGGTACTGCAGGCCAGCCAGCAACAGGAGCAAGACAAGAAACAACCAATTGGGACTGCGCATCGAATCTCAGGTTTCCAGTGAAAAAGACAGCCATGCCACACTTTGAAGCGTCTGATAGCACGAAGCCTGGAAAAACCAGGCTTGTGCTTGATAAGGCATCAGATTAGAGGCAAAACCGCCGCTATTGCGACTTTTTCGACATCATCCGGTGTCTTTTTACCATCTACCGCTTAACCGCGAAACTCGGCACGACCGTTGTACTTGGCCTTGCCGTTCAACTGCTCTTCAATACGCAGCAGTTGGTTGTACTTGGAGACGCGATCGGAACGGCACAGCGAACCGGTCTTGATCTGGCCTGCCGCAGTGCCCACGGCCAGGTCGGCAATGGTCGAATCTTCGGTTTCGCCGGAGCGGTGGGAGATCACGGCAGTGTAGCCGGCGGCCTTGGCCATCTGGATGGCTTCCAGGGTTTCGGTCAGGGTGCCGATCTGGTTGAACTTGATCAGGATCGAGTTGGCGATCTTCTTGTCGATGCCTTCTTTCAGGATCTTGGTGTTGGTTACGAACAGGTCGTCGCCTACCAGCTGGGTTTTTTCGCCGATCTTGTCGGTGAGGATTTTCCAGCCGGCCCAGTCGGACTCGTCCAGGCCATCTTCGATGGAGATGATCGGGTAGCGCTCGGTCAGGCCCTTGAGGTAGTCGGCAAAACCTTCGGCGGTGAATACCTGGCCTTCACCGGACAGGTTGTACTTGCCGTCTTCGAAGAACTCACTGGCCGCGCAGTCCAGGGCCAGGGTCACGTCGGTGCCCAGCTTGTAACCGGCGTTGGCCACGGCTTCGGAGATCACTTTCAGCGCGTCTTCGTTGGACGCCAGGTTCGGTGCGAAACCGCCTTCGTCGCCAACGGCAGTGCTCAGGCCACGGGCCTTCAGCACAGCCTTGAGGTGATGGAAAATCTCGGTGCCCATGCGCAGGCCTTCGGAGAAGGACTTGGCGCCCACTGGCTGGACCATGAATTCCTGGATGTCGACGTTGTTATCGGCGTGCTCGCCACCGTTGATGATGTTCATCATCGGCACCGGCATCGAGTAGACACCCGGGGTACCGTTGAGGTTGGCGATGTGTGCGTACAGCGGCAGGTCCTGATCCTGGGCGGCAGCCTTGGCAGCGGCCAGGGACACGGCGAGGATCGCGTTGGCGCCCAGGGTGGCTTTGTTTTCGGTACCGTCGAGCTTGATCATCGCGTGATCGAGGGCTTTCTGGTCGGCAGGATCCTTGCCCAGCAACAGGTCACGGATCGGACCATTGATGTTGGCGACGGCTTTGAGCACGCCCTTGCCCAGGTAACGACTCTTGTCGCCATCACGCAGCTCCAGCGCTTCGCGCGAGCCAGTGGAAGCACCGGACGGCGCGCAGGCGCTGCCGATGATACCGTTGTCGAGAAGCACGTCCGCTTCAACAGTGGGGTTGCCACGGGAGTCGAGAACTTCACGACCTTTGATGTCGACGATTTTTGCCATTGTTGTAAACACTCCAAAGTTGACGAAACGCTGTAACAGTAAGGCTTGCCGACGACGGTCCCGAAGGACGTCATCGCTGGCAAGCCATGCTCCCACAAAAGCAGTGCGGCCAGCGGGCCAGAGCGATAATCGAGCGGTACTTTACCGGAGAAAACCGCGTTACGCGGTTTCTATCGTCGGAAAACTCTTGACCAGTTCGTCCAACGCCTTGAGCTGAGACAAGAAGGGTTCCAGCTTGTTCAAGCGCAAGGCACAAGGGCCATCACACTTGGCATTGTCCGGGTCCGGGTGGGCCTCGAGGAACAGACCTGCCAGGGACTGGCTCATGCCGGCCTTGGCCAGGTCGGTGACCTGGGCGCGCCGCCCCCCTGCGGAATCGGAACGACCACCGGGCATTTGCAGCGCGTGGGTCACGTCGAAGAACACCGGGTATTCGAACTGCTTCATGATGCCGAAGCCAAGCATGTCCACCACCAGGTTGTTGTAGCCGAAGCTCGAACCACGCTCGCAGAGGATCAACTGGTCATTGCCGGCCTCTTCGCATTTGCTCAGGATGTGTTTCATCTCCTGGGGCGCGAGAAACTGGGCTTTCTTGATGTTGATCACCGCACCGGTCTTGGCCATCGCGACCACCAGGTCGGTCTGGCGCGACAGGAAGGCCGGCAACTGAATGATGTCGCAGACCTCGGCGACCACCGCGGCCTGCTCAGGCTCGTGGACGTCGGTGATGATCGGCACGCCGAAGGCTTGTTTGATGTCCTGGAAGATGCGCATGCCCTCTTCCAGGCCAGGGCCACGGTAAGAGGTCACGGACGAGCGATTGGCCTTGTCGAAACTGGCCTTGAAGACATAAGGGATGCCCAGCTTCTGGGTGACCTTCACGTACTCCTCGCAGACCTGCATCGCCATGTCACGGCTTTCCAGTACGTTCATGCCGCCGAACAGCACCATGGGCTTGTCGTTGGCAATCTCGATGTCGCCGACGCGAATGATCTTCTGGGCCATCGTTTTATGCCTTCTTCTGGTGTTGAGCCAATGCGGCTTTCACGAAACCACTGAACAGCGGGTGGCCGTCCCGTGGCGTCGAGGTGAACTCGGGGTGAAACTGGCAAGCAACGAACCATGGATGATCCGGGGCTTCGACCACCTCCACCAGCGCGCCGTCACCGGAACGACCGGAGATTTTCAGGCCGGCCTCGATCAGTTGCGGCAGCAGGTTGTTGTTCACTTCGTAGCGATGGCGGTGACGCTCGACGATCACATCCTTGGCGTAGCAATCGTGCACCTTGGAGCCGGCTTCAAGCAGGCATTCCTGGGCACCGAGACGCATGGTGCCGCCCAGGTCGGAGGCTTCGGTGCGTACTTCCACAGCGCCGGTGGCATCTTCCCACTCGGTGATCAGGCCCACGACCGGGTGACCGCTGGCGCGATCGAATTCGGTGGAGTTGGCGTCCTTCCAGCCCATCACGTTACGGGCGAACTCAATGACCGCCACTTGCATGCCCAGGCAGATGCCCAGGTAAGGCACCTTGTTTTCGCGAGCGTATTGAACAGCGGTGATCTTGCCTTCCACGCCCCGCAGGCCAAAGCCGCCCGGCACGAGGATCGCATCGGCGCCTTCGAGCAGACCGGTGCCCTGGTTCTCGATGTCTTCAGAGTCGATATAGCGCAGGTTGACCTTGGTACGGTTGCTGATACCGGCGTGACTCATCGCCTCGATCAGCGACTTGTAGGCATCCAGCAGCTCCATGTACTTGCCGACCATGGCGATGGTGACTTCGTGTTCCGGGTTGAGCTTGGCATCGACCACCGCTTCCCATTCGGACAGGTCGGCGCTGGCGCACTGCAAGCCGAAACGCTCGACGACGAAATCGTCCAGGCCCTGGGAGTGCAGGATGCCCGGGATCTTGTAGATGGTGTCAGCGTCTTCCAGGCCGATCACCGCACGCTCTTCAACGTTGGTGAACTGGGCGATCTTGCGCCGCGAAGAAATATCGATCGGGTGGTCGGAGCGGCAGATCAGCACATCCGGCTGCAGACCGATGGAGCGCAGTTCCTTGACCGAGTGCTGGGTGGGCTTGGTCTTGGTTTCGCCAGCGGTGGCGATGTACGGAACCAGGGTCAGGTGCATCAGCATCGCGCGCTTGGCGCCGATTTCGAAACGCAACTGGCGGATGGCTTCGAGGAACGGCTGGGACTCGATGTCACCCACAGTGCCGCCGATTTCGACCATCGCCACGTCGGCGTCGCCGGCACCCTTGATGATGCGGCGCTTGATTTCGTCGGTGATGTGCGGGATGACCTGGATGGTCGCCCCCAGGTAATCACCACGGCGCTCTTTGCGCAGCACGTGCTCGTAGACACGGCCGGTGGTGAAGTTGTTGTTCTGGGTCATGGTCGTGCGGATGAACCGCTCGTAGTGGCCCAGGTCCAGGTCGGTCTCGGCGCCGTCGTGGGTGACGAACACTTCACCGTGCTGGAACGGGCTCATGGTGCCCGGGTCGACGTTGATGTACGGGTCCAGCTTGAGCATGGTGACCTTAAGTCCCCGCGCCTCCAGGATGGCCGCCAATGAAGCCGAGGCAATGCCTTTCCCCAATGAAGAAACAACACCGCCCGTGACGAATATGTAGCGCGTCATGAAAAACCCTAGAAGTCTGCGTTAAAGCGGTCCGAGCCGCCGGGGAAAGCGAAGGAAGGCCGAAGCCCCCGATCACCTGCATTAATCACAGTGCACCTTTCAAAAAAACCGCCGCGTTGGGACAGACCGGAAGTGAAATCACCGGTACGTTGCTCGCTACACATTTTTTGGAATCGCCCAGCAAAGACTGCTTGGTAATCGGCAACTCCTGCAATTCAGGCGAATCCACAGAAGTTGTATCAAGAAGGGAGCGTAGTCTACCGGAAAGCCCCTTTCAGCTCAAACCCAGATCTTGGTTTCATGGCTGCCAGATCAGTTGCCAGTTGCCATCAATGCCGCTGTCGAGTCCTGGTAAGCCAGCCACTGCCAGCAATTGCTCGTCCCGATACAGCAGCGGCAATCGACCGCGCGCAAACGCCGGCACGCCTCTTTCGTTGAGCAAACGCTTGAGGTCCCGGTGACCACGACCAGGCAACATCATGGCTTCACCTCCCTGACGATAGCGGACGCAGAGCGGTCCGTCGGGCATTTTACCGTCGAGGGTCACCGTGCCGTTGTCTGGCAGGGTCAATGCTTGAGCAGTCAGCGTCCATTCTACGGGGCCTGCAGCCGGTCGCAGCCAGCGGTCGGATAACCACCAGACGCGCCCGCCGGCGCGGTGCAGTTCACCACCGGCCAGCCGCCAGATCGGCCGGGCATCGTCCGCTGCATCGCGCAACGAGTCCCAGCCAGACCAATGATCGCTGTCGGGCAGCGTTGTCATCGAAACCAGCCAATGACTCAACGCATTACGCTGACGGGCCGGCGACAAGGCTCGCAACGGGGCCAACTCAAGCGACCGCAACCCAAGCCAGTCGAACGCGCTGGGCGTGATGGCTCGGTGCAGATCGATTCGCGCCAGGTCATCCAGCAAGCCTTGGGCCTCACTCAGGTGCGCAGCGCTGCGGGCGAAGGTCGTCGAGGCTTGGGGCCACTGCTCGGTCAATACCGGGAAAACTCGCTGGCGCAGGAAATTGCGCGCGTACCGGTGATCGTCGTTGGAAGGGTCTTCGATCCAGTTCAAGCCCTGTTGCGTCGCGTAGGCTTCCAGCTCCGCCCGGGACACATCGAGCAAGGGTCGCAGCAAGTACCCCTGGCCCAGAGGACGCTGCCGAGGCATCGCCGACAAGCCCCTCACCCCTGCCCCACGCAACAAACGAAACAACAGGGTTTCAGCCTGATCGTCGCGATGTTGACCGGTGAGCAGCACTTCATTGCTGTGAAGCAGCGCCTCGAAGGCAGCATAACGCGCCTCCCGGGCGGCACGCTCGACGCTGGCGCCGGCCGGGACTTGCACGTTCACTACTTCAAGCGGCACCCCAAGGGCCTTGCAGACCGAGTGACAATGGTCCGGCCATGCATCGGCCACAGCCTGAAGGCCATGATGGACGTGGACAGCACGTAACGGTGGCAGGGCTTCATTTTTGGAGAGAGACGCGAGCAGGTGCAGCAGGACGGTGGAATCGAGGCCACCGGAGAAGGCGATGCGCCAGGTGACGGCGTTGCGCCAGGGGGATAGCTGTGTGAGGAGCCGGGTTGGCAGATCCGCGCTTGAGTTCATAGGAGTCAGCCTTGGCACAAACAACTGTGGGAGCGAGCCTGCTCGCGATGGCGGTATATCAGTCAACTCATTTGTTGAATGTTAAACCGTATCGCGAGCAGGCTCGCTCCCACATGGGTATTGCGGTCGGATCAGAGACCGTAGCTCATCAGCCGCTCATAGCGACGGGCCAGCAGCGCCTCGTTGTCGAACTTCTTGAGCATCGACAGTTGCGAGCTCAGCTCGGCACGAATCAGCGCCGCAGCCGCGGCCGGATCACGATGAGCGCCGCCTACAGGCTCGCTGATCACTTTATCCACGATACCCAGGCCTTTGAGACGCTCAGCGGTGATGCCCATGGCTTCGGCGGCATCCGGCGCCTTCTCGGCGGTTTTCCACAGAATCGAGGCGCAGCCTTCCGGCGAGATCACCGCGTAGGTGGAGTATTGCAGCATGTTCAGCTGATCGCAGACACCAATGGCCAGCGCACCGCCGGAACCGCCTTCGCCGATCACGGTGGCGATGATCGGGGTTTTCAGTCGTGCCATTACGCGCAGGTTCCAGGCGATCGCTTCGCTCTGGTTGCGCTCTTCGGCGTCGATGCCCGGATAAGCGCCCGGCGTGTCGATGAAGGTCAGGATCGGCATCTTGAAGCGCTCGGCCATTTCCATCAGGCGGCACGCCTTGCGATAGCCTTCCGGACGCGGCATGCCGAAGTTGCGGCGCACCTTTTCGCGGACTTCGCGGCCTTTCTGATGGCCGATGACCATCACTGGCTGGTCGTCCAGACGGGCGACGCCACCCACGATCGCGGCGTCGTCGGAGAAATGCCGATCGCCGTGCAGCTCATCGAACTCAGTGAAGATGTGCTCGATATAGTCCAGGGTGTAGGGACGACGCGGATGACGCGCCAGGCGGGCGATCTGCCAGCTGGTCAGCTTGCCAAAGATGTCTTCGGTCAGCGTGCGGCTTTTGTCCTGCAGACGAGAGATTTCATCGCCGATATTCAGCGAATTGTCATTACCGACCAAGCGCAACTCTTCGATCTTGGCTTGCAGGTCGGCGATCGGCTGTTCGAAATCTAGAAAATTCGGGTTCATAGGCGTCCGTCTTGGGTCGACGTCCAAGAGAGCTTGGGCCGGCCGGTTGTCTATTCGCGCCCTACCTTAAGGGAGAGGCGCGTTCAGGTCGAGATTAAAAATTCGGGTCGAGATCAGGGCCGCTCCAAGGTTCAGGAGTGGCACCTGGCCGTCAACGGTATTGGAGGAAGACGTTGTCTTTGCCGAACTGGTCACGCAAGGCTTGAATCAACGCATCCGCCGGATCGATCCGCCAGCCTTCGCCGAACTGCAGCACAGCCTTGGCGTCGGGGCGCACGTACTCCATGGTAATCGGGCAAGCACCGCGATGGCGCTTGAACAACTCCCCCAGCCAGCGTAGCTGATCGCCCTTGAGATCCTGGGTCTGCAATTTCAGGCGCAGGCTCTCGGCCAGGTTGGTCCGGGCATCTTCCATGCTCATCACCCGTTTGACCCGCAGCCGCAGGCCACCGGAAAAATCGTCGTTGCTGACTTCGCCTTCCACCACAACCATCGCGTCAGTCTGCAACAGCGACTGGGCCGAATGGAACGCATCGGCAAACAACGACGCCTCGATGCGCCCGGAGCGGTCGTCGAGGGTGATAAAGCCCATCTTGTCGCCCTTTTTGTTTTTCATTACCCGCAGGGCAATGATCATACCGGCGACGGTCTGCGTGTCACGCGCCGGCTTCAGATCAATGATGCGCTGGCGGGCGAACCGGCGGATCTCGCCTTCGTACTCGTCGATCGGGTGACCCGTGAGGTACAGGCCCAAGGTGTCTTTCTCACCCTTGAGACGCTCCTTGAGCGTCAGCTCCTTGGCCTTGCGGTGATTACCGTAGACATCGGCATCTTCCTCGACAAACAACCCGCCAAACAGGTCGGCGTGACCACTGTCATGGGTCCGGGCGGTTTGCTCGGCGGCCTTGATCGCTTCTTCCATGGCCGCCAGCAGCACCGCGCGGTTGCGGTCGATGTTGGCCTGGTAGGCCTTGGGTTCATCCTGGAAGTACGGGCCCAGACGGTCCAATGCACCGCTGCGGATCAAACCGTCGAGGGTACGCTTGTTGATGCGTTTGAGATCGACCCGGGCGCAAAAATCGAACAGGTCCTTGAACGGTCCATCCTGACGGGCTTCGGTGATGGCTTCCACCGGCCCTTCACCCACGCCCTTGATCGCCCCCAGTCCATAAATGATGCGGCCTTCGTCGTTCACCGTGAACTTGAACTCCGAAGCGTTCACGTCCGGCGCGTCGAGGCGCAACTTCATGGTCCGCACTTCTTCGATCAAGGTCACGACCTTGTCGGTGTTGTGCATATCCGCCGACAGTACCGCGGCCATGAATGGCGCCGGGTAGTGGGCCTTCAGCCACGCGGTCTGGTACGACACCAGGCCATAGGCGGCCGAGTGGGATTTGTTGAAGCCGTAACCGGCGAATTTTTCCACCAAGTCGAAGATGTTACCGGCCAGGTCCGCATCGATGCCGTTGTTCGCACAACCCTCGATGAAACCACCGCGCTGCTTGGCCATCTCCTCAGGCTTTTTCTTACCCATCGCCCGACGCAGCATGTCCGCGCCGCCGAGGGTGTAACCGGCCATCACCTGGGCAATCTGCATCACCTGTTCCTGGTACAGGATGATGCCGTAGGTCGGCGCCAGTACCGGCTTGAGGCCGTCGTACTGATAATCCGGGTGCGGGTACGCCAGCTCGGCGCGCCCGTGCTTACGGTTGATAAAGTCATCCACCATGCCCGATTGCAGCGGGCCCGGACGGAACAGGGCCACCAGTGCGATCAGGTCTTCGAGGCAGTCGGGCTTGAGCTTTTTGATCAGCTCCTTCATACCCCGGGATTCAAGCTGGAACACCGCCGTGGTTTCGGCTTTTTGCAACAAGCTGTAGGTCGGCTTGTCATCCAGCGGAATAAACGCGATGTCCAGCGGCGCTTCGCCGACCTTGGCCCGATCACGGTTGATGGTTTTCAGCGCCCAGTCGATGATCGTCAGTGTCCGCAGGCCGAGGAAGTCGAACTTCACCAGGCCCGCCGCCTCGACGTCATCCTTGTCGAACTGGGTCACCAGGCCGTCGCCCTCTTCATCGCAATAGATCGGCGAGAAGTCAGTCAGCTTGGTCGGCGCGATCACCACGCCCCCGGCGTGCTTGCCAACGTTACGCACCACGCCTTCAAGCTTGCGGGCCATCTCCCAGATTTCCGCGGCTTCTTCATCGACCTTGATGAAGTCCCGCAGGATTTCTTCCTGCTCGTAGGCTTTTTCCAGGGTCATGCCGACTTCGAACGGGATCATCTTCGACAGACGATCCGCCAAACCGTAGGACTTGCCCTGCACCCGCGCCACGTCACGCACCACAGCCTTGGCGGCCATGGAACCGAAGGTGATGATCTGGCTCACCGCATTGCGACCGTACTTCTCGGCCACGTAATCAATCACCCGGTCGCGACCGTCCATGCAGAAGTCGACGTCGAAGTCGGGCATGGACACCCGTTCCGGGTTGAGGAAACGTTCGAACAGCAGGTCATATTCCAGCGGGTCGAGGTCGGTGATCTTCTGCACGTAAGCCACCAGGGAGCCTGCACCCGACCCCCGGCCTGGCCCCACCGGCACGCCGTTGCTCTTGGCCCACTGGATGAAGTCCATCACGATCAGGAAGTAACCGGGGAAGCCCATCTGGATGATGATATCCAGCTCGAAATTCAACCGGTCGACATAGACCTGGCGCTTGGCCTCGTAATCTTCGGTGGTGTCCTTGGGCAAGAGAACGCTGAGACGTTCGTCCAGGCCATCGAAGGACACCTTGCGGAAATACTCGTCGATGGTCATGCCATCGGGGATCGGGAAGTTGGGCAGGAAGTGCTTGCCCAGCTTCACTTCGATGTTGCAGCGCTTGGCAATCTCGACGGTGTTTTCCAGCGCTTCCGGCAGGTCGCTGAACAACTCGGCCATTTCCTCGGCGCTTTTGAGGTATTGCTGATCGCTGTAGTTTTTCGGACGACGCGGATCATCGAGCGCCCGGCCTTCACCGATACAGACGCGGGTTTCGTGAGCTTCGAAATCTTCCTGTTTGATGAAGCGCACGTCGTTGGTCGCCACCAGCGGCGCGCCGATCCGGTCGGCCAGGGCCACGGCGGCATGCAGGTGTTCTTCGTCGTTAGGGCGATTGGTGCGTTGCACTTCAATGTAGAAGCGGTCCGGGAACACCGCCATCCAATCGCGGGCCAGCACTTCGGCTTCTTCTGGATTGCCACTGAGCAGGGCCAGGCCGATTTCACCTTCCTTGGCCGCCGACAGCATGATCAAACCTTCATTGGCCTCAGCTACCCATTCGCGCTCGATGATGATCGAGCCGTTGCGCTGGCCATCGATAAAACCGCGGGAGATCAACTCGGTGAGGTTGCGGTAACCCACGGCGTTCATCACCAGCAGGCTGATGCGGCTCAGCGGCGCGTCCGGGTCTTTGTTCGACAGCCACAGGTCGGCCCCGCAGATCGGTTTGATCCCGGCGCCCATGGCATTTTTGTAGAACTTGACCAGCGAACACATGTTGTTCTGGTCGGTGACCGCCACAGCAGGCATGTTCATGCCCACCAGGGTCTTGACCAGTGGCTTGATCCGCACCAGGCCATCGACCAGGGAGTATTCAGTGTGCAGGCGTAGATGAACGAATGAAGCCGGCATAGTGATCCTGCGTTAAGTCATGAAAACAACAAGGCCCGGATTGTACCGAGCCTTGGGTAAAACATCAGCATGATTGCCTTGTCACAAAAGCCTGCATCAAGAGACCGTAGTCTGATGACTTACGATCAAACCCTCACGGGCTTCATAAGCCAGCCGCACCGGCGCGAACGAGCGCCGATGGATCGGCGTTGGCCCAAGGCGCGCCAGCGCTTCCAGATGAACGGGCGTCGGGTAGCCCTTGTGGCCGCCGATGCCGTAGCCTGGGTAAATCAATTCAAAGGCACTCATTTCCCGATCACGGCTGACCTTGGCCAGAATCGATGCCGCCGCAATGGCCGGCACCTTGCCGTCCCCCTGAACGACTGCTTCGGCGCGCATAGACAGCTTCGGGCACCGATTGCCATCGATCATCGCCAGTTTCGGGGTGATGTGCAGGCCTTCCACGGCACGCTGCATCGCAAGCATGGTGGCGTGCAGGATATTCAGCTCGTCGATCTCTTCCACTTCAGCCCGGGCAATGCACCAGCTCAGGGCTTTCTCACAGATTTCGTCGTAGAGCTTTTCACGACGGGCTTCGGTGAGCTTCTTGGAGTCGTTGAGGCCCAGAATGGGCCGGTTCGGGTCGAGAATCACCGCTGCCGTCACCACTGCGCCGCACAACGGCCCACGACCGACCTCATCAACACCGGCCACCAGTTCTTCAACTTCAGCCACCAGATTGAAGTCCAGGCCCATCTGCAATTTCACGTTACTCATGGTTTGGCGCCGATCAGGGTCAATACTGCGTCGGCGGCCTGGTTGGAGGCATCACGGCGCAAGGTACGGTGAATGTCATCAAAGCCCCGGGTCTGCTCCTGGCCACCGTCGATCAAGGGCGACAGCGTACGGGCCAGCGCATCGGCGGTTGCCTCGTCCTGCAGCAATTCAGGCACCAGCAAGCGCTGGGCCAACAGATTGGGCAAGGAGATGTAAGGGCTCTTGACCATGCGTTTGAGGATCCAGAACGTCAACGGCGCCAAGCGATAGGCGACCACCATCGGGCGTTTGTACAGCAACGCCTCAAGGGTAGCAGTGCCGGACGCAATCAACACGGCGTCACACGCAGCCAGTGCGAGATGAGAGCGGCCATCGAGCAATGTGACAGGCAGATCGCGCCCGGCCAGCAGTGCTTCAAGCTGAGCCCGTCGTTGCGGGCTGGCACAGGGCAGAACAAAACGCACGCCGGGACGCATCGCTCGCAGACGCTCGGCGGCGTCGAAGAACAAGCCTCCCAGGCGACTGACCTCGCCGCCACGGCTACCGGGCATCAAGGCCACCAGCGGGCCGTCGGGCAGGCCCAAGGTCTGACGCGCCGCGCCACGATCCGCTTCCAGGGGAATGGTATCGGCCAGGGTATGACCGACAAACCGCACCGGCACGCCCTTCTCTTCGTAGAATCGGGCTTCGAACGGCAGCAGCGTGAGCATCAGGTCGCAGCCTTCGCGGATTTTCAACACGCGCTTCTGCCGCCAGGCCCAGACCGAAGGGCTGACGTAGTGCACCGTCTTGATACCGGCCTGACGCAACTTGAGTTCGATATTAAGAGTGAAATCCGGCGCATCGATGCCGATGAACACATCCGGTTTTTCGTCGATCAGGGTGGCGATCAGCTTCTTGCGGCGAGCCAGCAGTTCGCGCAGCCGTCCGAGCACTTCAACCAGCCCCATCACCGACAGGCGCTCCATGGGGAAATATGACGTCAGCCCTTCGGCCTGCATCAAGGGGCCACCGACACCGATGAACTCCACTGCTGGGTGCTGCGCCTTGAGCGCGCGCATCAGACCGGCACCCAGAATGTCACCGGAAGCCTCTCCCGCCACCAGTGCTATACGCAAGTTAGCCATGGTTAGCGAGTGATGCCGCGAGTCGAGGACTGGATGGAGTCACGGAATATCGCGACTTCCGGGAACTGCGCCGAAGCCTCGGCCAGCTCGACAAGGGCCTGTTCGACGGTCAACCCCTGGCGGTACACAACCTTGTAGGCGCGCCGCAATGCCGTGATCGCCTCTTCGCTGAAACCACGACGGCGCATGCCTTCGAAATTCATACTGCGGGCTTCGGCCGGGTTACCGAACACAGTGACATAGGCCGGTACGTCCTTGCCGATGGCGGTGCCCATGCCCGAGAAGCTGTGGGCGCCGATATGACAATATTGATGGACCAAGGTGAAACCGGACAGGATCGCCCAGTCGTCCACATGCACGTGGCCAGCCAACGCGGTGTTATTGACCAGGATGCAATGGTTGCCAATGACGCTGTCATGACCGATATGGGCGTAGGCCATGATCAGGTTATGGTTGCCCAGAGTCGTTTCGGAACGATCCTGAACGGTGCCACGGTGAATCGTCACGCCTTCGCGGATCACGTTGTGATCGCCAATGACCAGCCGGGTTTCTTCACCTTTGTACTTGAGATCGGGCGTGTCCTCGCCTACCGAAGAAAACTGGTAGATGCGGTTGTGCCGACCGATCCGGGTCGGACCCTTGAGAACTACATGGGGCCCGATCACCGTACCCTCGCCGATTTCCACACCTGGGCCGATGATCGACCATGGGCCGACCTCGACATCGGCGGCCAGGACTGCCGCCGGATCGATGATTGCGCGAGGGTCAATCAAACTCATAGTTTGCGTTCCGCACAGATGATTTCAGCGGAGCAGACTGGCTTGCCGTCGACCGAAGCCTGGCATTCGAACTTCCAGATCTGGCGCTTGCAACTGATGAATGTGGCTTCGAGGATCAGCTGATCGCCCGGGGTGACCGGCTGGCGAAAACGCAGCTTGTCGGAGCCCACGAAGTAGTAAAGCGTGCCGTCGGCAGGCTTCACGTCGAGCATTTTGAAACCAAGGATCCCGGCAGCCTGAGCCATTGCCTCGATGATCAGCACGCCGGGCATGATTGGATGCGCGGGAAAGTGACCATTGAAGAACGGTTCGTTGATGCTGACATTCTTGTAGGCGCGAATCCGCTTGCCTTCAACGTCAAGTTCCACCACCCGGTCCACCAGCAGGAACGGGTAACGGTGAGGCAGGTATTCGCGAATCTCGTTGATGTCCATCATTTCGGGGGGAAGCCTATGTAAAGATTGGAAGCGCACGATCGACGCGCGCCCCTCTAGCAAATCAAGGAGGCAGTCTAGCGGCTGTGCACACTTGATATGGAAATGGTATCAGCCATCTGATGAAGCATTACCGTCAGGGGTCACGTCCCCTACACGCTTTTCCAACTGACGCAAACGCCGCGCGATGTCATCGAGCTGGCGGATTCGGGCCGCGCTCTTGCGCCATTCGGCCGCCGGTTGCATCGCCGTGCCGGAAGAATAAGCACCCGGCTCGGTGATCGAATGGGTCACCATGGTCATTCCGGTGAGGAATACGTTGTCACAAATATCAATGTGCCCCACCAGCCCCACACCACCGGCGAGCATGCAATGCTTGCCGATCCGGGTGCTGCCGGAAATGCCTACGCAGGCGGCCATGGCGGTGTGATCACCGACCTGGACGTTGTGAGCGATCTGAATCTGGTTGTCGAGCTTGACGCCATTGCCGATGACCGTATCAGACAGGGCACCACGGTCGATCGCGGTGTTGACACCGATTTCCACGTCATCACCGATGGTCACGCCGCCGATCTGGGCGATCTTTTGCCAGATCCCCTTCTCCTTGGCAAAACCGAAACCCTCACCGCCCAGTACCGCGCCCGACTGGATCACCACCCGCTTTCCGATACGCACGTCGTGATACAACGTGACCCGCGGAGCAAGCCAGCCACCCTCACCGATCTCGCAGCGCGCACCGATGAAGCAATGGGCGCCCAGCGTGACGCCCGGGCCGACCCGGGCGGCGCTTTCAATGACGACAAAAGGACCGATGCTGGCCGTGGGATCAACCACCGCATCCGCCGCGATGACCGCGCTGGGATGAATGCCGGGGGCCGACTTGGGCTTGGGGTCGAACAGGTGGGAAATCCGCGCATACGCCAGATAGGGATCCGGCACGATCAGCGCATCGCCTGCAAACCCGTCGGCATCGGCAGGCTTGAGCAACAGCGCTGCGGCCCGGCTGTCGGCCAAGTATTTGCGATATTGAGGATTTGCCAGGAAGCTCAACTGAGCTGGGCCAGCCTCTTGTAAAGTGGCTAGCCCAGTGATGACCTTCTCCGGGTCGCCACGCAGGGTGGCGCCGAGGAACTCAGCCAGTTGGCCGAGCTTGATAATCGCTGTCATGGATTACTTCAGCTGATTCATGCGCTCGATAACCTGGCGCGTGATGTCGTACTGGGGTTTGACGTCAATCACTGCACCACGCTCGAACACCAGGTCAAAACCACCTTTCTTGATGACTTCTTCCACCGCCCGGTCGAGCTTTGGCTTGAGCTGCTTGAGCATCTCGCGGTCGGCAACGGCTTTCGCTTCGTTCAGCTCCTTGGACTGGAACTGGAAGTCACGAGCCTTTTGCTTGAACTCAAGCTCCAGACGCTCACGCTCGCCCTGGGCCATTTTGTCGCCACCGGAGACCAGACGATCCTGGATACCCTTGGCGCTGCTCTCCAGGCTCTTGAGCTTGGTCAGTTGCGGGCCGAACTTCTTCTCGGCATCCACGGCGTATTTCTTCGCCGCGTCGGATTCCAGCAGGGCCATCTGATAGTTCAGTACGGCAATCTTCATGTCGGCAAAAGCCGGACCTGCGACCATCAAGGTCGCCAGGAGAACCAATTGAGTCAACTTACGCACGATGTACTCCTACAAAATCCATTGTCGTTATCTTGGGTCAGACGCTTAGAACGTCTGGCCGAGGGAGAATTGGAACACTTGGGTTTCAGCGTCATCCGGTTTCTTGATCGGCATCGCCAGGGCGAAGCTCAATGGACCGAGCGCGGTGACCCAGGTCACACCCACGCCCACGGAACTTGCCATGTTGCTCAGGCTGATGTCGTTGCACTTGGTATTGGACCTGGTGCCGTCGGCGTTGGTGGTGTCCTCGCACGAAGAGTCGAATACGTTACCCACGTCCCAGAATACCGAGGTACGCAAGGAGCGTTGATCCTTGACGAACGGCATCGGGAACAACAGCTCGACACCGCCCTGGATCAGGACATTACCACCGAACGGCAGCGGATCCTGGTCCGGATCACGTATGGTTCCCGGGTTGGTGCCCTTGCTTGGCGTACTGCGCGGGCCAAGGGTGCTGTCCTTGAAGCCACGGACCGAGTTGAAACCACCAGCATAGTAGTTCTCGTAGAACGGCAAGCCGTCGGTGGAACCATAACCGTCGCCATAACCCAGCTCAGTGTGCAGGCGCATGGTGTAATTATCAGACAGCGGCTGGAACAGTTGGCCACGATAGTCGAGCTTGAAGAACGAGAGGTCGCTGCCAGGGGTGGTAGTTTCCAATACCAGGCTCTGGGAACGACCACGGGTCGCCAGCACACCTTTGTTCAGGGTCGATTCGGACCAACCGACAGACGCCTTGAAGTTCAGGTACTTGTCGCCTTCCTTTTCAACGAAGTCAAAAATCTCGTCAACGGTATAACGCCCGGTGCTGATCTCGTCCTGCTGTGCGGTGAGACCGAACGTCAGACGCGAAGTCTCGCTGATTGGATAACCCACGTTTACGCCTGCACCCAGGCTATCCACGGCATAGCTGGAGATGTCGGAGTCGAGCTCATCATAGTCAGTGGTGCGATAGAAGGCGTTGTAGCCCAGGCTCACACCGTCAGCAGTCCAGTAGGGGTCCACGAAACCGAAGTTGTAGCGGGTCTGGTATTCGCTGCGGGTCAAGCCAACGCTGACCCGGTTACCGGTACCCAGGAAGTTGTTCTGGGTGATCGAACCACCGAGGATCAGGCCGGCGCTCTGGGCGAAACCGACGCTGGCGGTGATCGAGCCGGACGCCTGCTCTTCAACGCTGTAGTTCACATCGACCTGGTCATCGACGCCCGGTACTGCCGGGGTCTCGACGTTGACTTCCTTGAAGAAGCCCAGGCGCTCCAGACGGGTCTTGGACTGGTCGATCAGGTAGGTCGACGCCCAGCCACCTTCCATCTGGCGCATTTCACGGCGCAGCACCTCATCCTCGGACTTGGTGTTGCCACGGAAGTTGATGCGGTTGACGTAGGCACGCTTGCCCGGATCCACGGCGAAGGTGATGTCGACGGTATGGTCTTCATCGTGCGGTTGCGGCACGCCGTTGACGTTGGCGAAGGTGTAGCCCTCGTTACCCAGACGACGGGTGATCAGTTCGGAAGTGGTGGTCATCAGCTTGCGCGAGAACACCTGGCCCTTCTGCACCAGCAGCAGCGAGGTGACCTGGTCTTCCGGCACCTTCAGGTCGCCGCTGAGCTTGACGTCACGAACGGTGTACTTGTCGCCTTCGTTGACGTTGACGGTGATGTAGACGTGCTTCTTGTCCGGGGTGATGGACACCTGGGTCGAAGCGATATCCATGTTGATATAGCCGCGGTCCAGGTAGTAGGAACGCAGACGTTCCAGGTCACCGGAGAGCTTTTCACGGGCGTACTTGTCGTCGTTCTTGAAGAACGACAGCCAGTTGGTGGTCTTGAGTTCGAACAGGTCGATCAGGTCTTCATCAGGGAAAACGGTGTTGCCCACCACGTTGATGTGCTGGATCGCCGCCACCGTGCCTTCATTGATGTTGACCTTCAGGCCTACGCGGTTGCGCGGCTGCGGCACCACTTCGGTGTCGACGGTGGCCGAGTAACGGCCCTGGGCAACGTACTGGCGTTGCAGCTCGTTACGAACACCTTCGAGGGTGGCGCGCTGGAAGATCTCGCCTTCGGCCAGGCCGGACTGTTTGAGGCCCTTCATCAGGTCTTCAGTGGAGATCGCCTTGTTGCCTTCGATCTCGATACTGGCAACCGATGGACGCTCAACTACCGTGATGACCAGTACATTGCCATCACGACCCAGCTGGATATCCTGAAAGAAGCCGGTTTTGAACAGCGCGCGAGTGGATTCCACCAGACGCCGATCATCCGCCTGCTCGCCGACGTTTAACGGCAAGGCACCAAAGACACTACCCGCGGAGACCCGCTGGAGGCCATTGACGCGAATATCAGAGATAGTGAAGGACTCGGCGTGAACTTCGGCGATCATCAATACGGTGAGAACCGCAGTTAGCAGCAGACGTTTCATGAAGTCCTTTCTTATTCCAACTGGCAATAAACAAACTGCCGCAAAATGCGGCAGATTCGCAATTCAGCGAAGCGTTACAGACGACCCAGATCGTTGACCAAGGCAAGCAACATCACCCCGACCACCAAGCTGATACCGATCTGTATCCCCCAACCTTGCACCCTATCCGACAAGGGACGACCACGCGCCCACTCGATCAGATAAAACAACAAATGCCCCCCATCCAGTACCGGAATGGGCAGCAAATTCAGAACCCCCAGGCTAATGCTCAGATAAGCAAGGAAATTCAGGAAATCAGCGACGCCCGACTGGGCAGAAGCGCCCGCCACTTTAGCAATGGTTATCGGTCCACTCAAGTTTTTTACCGAGAGCTCGCCGAACAACATTTTCTTGAGCGAATCGAGGGTCAGGATGCTCATGGTCCAGGTACGACGCGCGCCCTCGCCAATCGCCGCCACAGGGCCGAAACTGACCTCGCGGATCATTTCCGGCGGCCAGTCGACAGCCTTGACGCCGGCACCCAGATAGCCGGTCGGCGCCTTGCTCTCGCCACGGGCGCCCAGGGTTACCGGGACGTCGATCGGCGCACCATCGCGCTCGACGCGCAGCACTATCTTGCTGTCCGGACGTACACGAACCGAATCGACCACCTGCTGCCAGTCACTGACCGGCAGGCCATCGAGCGCCAGCAGCCGATCACCGGTCTTCAGGCCTGCAGCCTGGGCCGGGCCTTTCGGGTCGAGTTCGGCGAGTATCGGCGGCAAGGCCGGACGCCATGGCTTGATCCCCAGGGAACGGATCGGATCCGGCTCGTCGGCGCCCTTGAGCCAGTTGTCCAGGATCAGTTCGCGAGGCGAATCCACCGTGGAACCCTGCTCGCGCACCATCAATTGCAACGAACCGCTCTCACCCAGGCGACGCACCAGTTGCAGGTTGACCGCCGCCCAGCCCGATGTCGGCTCCCCATCGATGGCAACGATTTCCTGCCCGACACCCAGCCCGGCACGGGCGGCGACGCTGCCGGCCTCCACCCCACCGATGACCGGACGCACCTGCTCGCTGCCCAGCATGGCCAGGGCCCAGAAAAAAACCATGGCCAGCAAAAAGTTGGCTATCGGCCCCGCCGCCACGATGGCAATACGCTGACGGACGGTCTTGCGGTTGAAGGATTGGTCGACCTGATCGGCCGGCACTTCACCTTCGCGCTCGTCGAGCATCTTCACGTAGCCGCCCAGCGGAATGGCGGCCACAACGAATTCGGTGCCCTTTTTGTCATGCCAGCGCAGCAGCGGCATGCCGAAACCGACGGAAAAACGCAGAACCTTGACGCCACAGCGCCGCGCGACCCAGAAATGACCGAATTCGTGAAAAGTGACCAACACCCCCAATGCAACCAGGGTGCCGACAATCATATAGAGCGCGCTCATCTGTTTTCTCCGCAATCCTGCCCAGGACAACCCTGGCTAACGTACCGCAGCCTCAACGCCCGTGGCGCTTCAACCATTGGCCCGCCAGCTCACGAGCCCTGGCGTCCGCCGTGAATACCGCATCGAGGTCATCGAGCGAAACCACAGCCTCGAGGTTCAAGACCTCCTCGATGATACTCGCGATCTCGAGGTAACGGACACGTCCGTCGAGAAACGCTGCAACCGCCACTTCATTGGCAGCATTGAGCATGGCCGGAGCACTGTTGCCTGCCTCAGCCGCTTGTCGCGCCAGACGCAGGCATGGAAAGCGCTGCTCATCAGGCGCCTGGAAATCCAGGCGGGCAATGGCGAACAGGTCCAGCGGCGCCACGCCCGAATCAATCCGCGCAGGCCAGGCCAGTGCATTGGCGATCGGAGTACGCATATCCGGGTTGCCCAATTGAGCCAGCACCGAACCGTCTATGTAATCCACCAGGGAGTGAATCACGCTCTGCGGGTGAATCACCACTTCCACCTGGGACGGCTTGGCATCGAACAACCAGCAGGCCTCGATCAGTTCCAGGCCCTTGTTCATCATGCTGGCCGAATCCACGGAAATCTTGCGCCCCATGGACCAGTTCGGGTGAGCACAAGCCTGCTCGGGTGAAACATGCACCAACTCTTCCAGCGGAGTCTGCCGGAACGGACCGCCGGAAGCCGTCAGCAAAATCCGCCGGACCCCCACTGCGCCCAGGCCGCGGGAAAAGTCCTGCGGCATGCATTGAAAAATCGCATTGTGCTCGCTGTCGATGGGCAGCAGCACCGAACCGCTTTTGCGCACGGCCTGCATGAACAGCGCGCCGGACATGACCAGTGCTTCTTTATTGGCCAGCAGGATTTTTTTACCTGCCTCTACCGCCGCTAGCGTTGGACGCAAACCCGCCGCGCCGACAATCGCCGCCATCACCGCGTCGACTTCAGGATCGGAGGCGACCTGACACAACCCTTCCTCCCCCACCAGCACACGGGTAGGCAAGCCTGCCGCGCGCAAGTCGTCCTGCAAGGCTCGGGCAACGCCAGCCTCAGGCACCACGGCGAAACGCGGGGTATGGCGTATGCACAGCGCCAGCAGCTCACTCAAGCGAGTAAAACCACTGAGGGCAAATACCTGATAGCGCTCCGGGTGACGGCCGATGACATCAAGCGTACTCAGGCCGATCGAACCGGTAGCACCCAGGACGGTAATTTGTTGAGGGCGACTCACGATGCCGCCATCCATAGCAACACGGCAAAGATCGGAATCGCAGCGGTCAGGCTGTCGATGCGATCCAGCACGCCACCATGGCCGGGCAGCAGATTGCTGCTGTCCTTGATGCCGGACTGACGCTTGAACATGCTTTCGGTCAGGTCGCCGACCACCGATACAAATACGATGAGAGCAGCCCCAAACAGGCCCATCAGCAACTGCCCGGCACTCCACTCCCGCACGACGCCGACCACCGCTGTGATCACCAGGCTCAAGGCCAGGCCTCCATAGACCCCTTCCCAGCTCTTGCCGGGACTGACCTTGGGAGCAAGCTTGCGCTTGCCAAACGCCCGTCCGGAGAAATAGGCACCGACATCCGCCCCCCAGACCAACACCATCACAGCCATGATCTGCCAGTTGCCCAACGGGCCTTGCTTGATCCAGATCAGCCCTTGCCAGGCCGGCAGCAGGATAAGCAGGCCAATCACCAGCTTCGCGGCAGCACCTGCCCAATGATGCGTGGTCCGCGGATAGGTCAACACCAGGAAGGTCGCCGTGGCCCACCACAATACCGCTGCCCCCAGAACCCAGGGCGCGATACCCGGCACCAGGTACATGACGAACAGCATCGCCGCCACGGCCACGGCATAGGCCACGCGCGCAGACTGCGCCGGGAAGCCCGCCAAGCGCGCCCACTCCCATGCCCCCAAGGTCACGACCAACCCGATGAACAGCGCGAAACTGGCACCTTCAAGCAGGAAGAATCCACCCAGGGCGATGGGCAACAGGATCAGAGCGGTGATGATTCGTTGTTTAAGCATTAAACCCGGGCTCCAGCTTCGATCTGCTCGCTCGTTTTACCGAAACGACGCTGACGGGAAGCGAAATCGGCCAGCGCCGTGCGCATGGCTTCGTGTTTGAAGTCCGGCCAGAACAGGTCGGAGAAATACAGCTCGGCGTAAGCCAGCTGCCAGAGCAGGAAGTTACTGATGCGATGCTCGCCACCGGTACGAATGCACAGGTCCGGCAACGGCAAGTCGCCAGTGGCCAGACAGGTCTGCAGCAGCTCAGGCGTGATGTCTTCCGGCCGCAAATGCCCGGCCTGGACCTCCCGCGCCAGCCGCTGGGCTGCCTGGGCGATGTCCCATTGGCCGCCATAGTTGGCGGCAATTTGCAGGACGAACCGATTGGCACCCGCCGTGGCGGCCTCGGCTTCGCGCATCGCAGCCTGCAACTCGGGATGAAAGCGCGAGCGGTCACCAATGATGCGCAGGCTGATGCTGTTGTCGTTGAGGCGCTTGGCCTCACGCCGCAGAGCCTTGAGGAACAGATCCATCAAGGCGCTGACTTCATCGGCCGGACGCTGCCAGTTCTCGCTGGAGAAGGCGAACAGGGTCAGCACCTCGACCCCGGCCTCGGCACACACCTCGATGACCGCGCGAACTGCATCGACCCCCGCCTTGTGCCCGGCCACGCCAGGCATAAAGCGCTTCTTGGCCCAGCGATTATTGCCATCCATGATGATCGCCACGTGACGCGGAATCGCAAACGGCACGGCCTGTTTGGTCTTTTCCATGAAAACGAGACCCTTATACGGCCATCAGGTCTTTTTCTTTCTGCGCCAAATCCGCATCGATCTTAGCCACGTACTTCTTGGTCAGATCATCAATCTCGCCAGCGGCGCGACGCTCTTCGTCTTCACTGATTTCCTTTTCCTTGACCAGATCCTTGAGCTGGCTGTTGGCATCACGACGGATGTTGCGCACGGCGACGCGAGCGTCTTCAGCCACATCACGGGCCTGCTTGGTGAAGCCCTTACGGGTTTCCTCGGTCAGGGCCGGCATGGAAATCAGCAGCAACTCACCCAGGTTGGTCGGGTTCAGGTTCAGGCCGGCACTGCCGATGGCCTTGTCGACCGCGCCCAGCATGTTGCGCTCAAAGGCAACGACTTGCAGGGTCCGGGCATCCTTGACGGTGATGTTGGCCACTTGCTTGATCGGCGTATCAGCGCCGTAGTACGGCACCATCACGCCTTCGAGAATGCTTGGGTGCGCCTGGCCGGTACGAATGCGACCGAAGTTGTGTGCCAGCGATTCCACGGATTTCTGCATGCGCTCTTGAGCGTCTTTCTTGATTTCGTTGATCATTGTTGTACTTCCTCGATCAGTGTTCCTTCGGCGCCGCCATGCACGATATTCAGCAGGGCGCCGGGCTTGTTCATGTTAAAGACGCGCAGCGGCATCTTGTGGTCGCGACACAGACAGATAGCCGTCAGGTCCATGACACCCAGCTTGCGATCCAGTACTTCATCGTAGGTCAGATGATCGAACTTCTCGGCATGCGGATCTTTGAACGGGTCAGCGGTATAGACGCCATCGACCTTGGTTGCCTTGAGCACGACATCGGCATCGATCTCGATCGCTCGCAGGCAGGCGGCCGAATCCGTGGTGAAGAACGGATTGCCGGTGCCGGCGGCAAAAATCACCACTTCCTTGGCATTGAGGTGGCGCATGGCTTTGCGGCGGTCGTAGTGATCGGTCACGCCGACCATGGAAATGGCCGACATTACGATGGCCGAGATATTGGCACGCTCCAGCGCATCGCGCATAGCCAGGGCGTTCATCACAGTGGCCAGCATGCCCATGTGGTCGCCCGTAACCCGATCCATGCCGGCCGCGCTCAGCGCTGCGCCGCGGAACAGGTTGCCGCCGCCGATGACTAGGCCGACCTGAACGCCAATTCCGACCAACTGGCCGACTTCCAGCGCCATGCGATCCAGCACTTTCGGATCGATCCCGAACTCTTCCGAGCCCATCAGGGCCTCGCCGCTAAGCTTGAGTAGAATGCGTTTATAGCGAGCCTGATAACCACTGCCCTGCTGAGCCATTGCGAATCTCTCCTGCGGCGTATTTTCAAAAATTCTTTCAGGCTGTTTGCAGCCTGCGTTCACTCTAGCTTGACGCTGACACAGCGCCATCGAAACACGGCTTTGTAAGCCAGTTCCGACAGGAAACCAATAAAAATCGGCATCCCATCCAAAAAGAGGCTGCGCGCGTAAGCGGGCAGCCTCTTCAGGGCGACAGTTAAAAAAACCGTCTTATTGCTTGGAAGCAGCCGCTACCTGAGCAGCAACTTCGTCAGCGAAGTTGTCGACTGGCTTCTCGATGCCTTCACCTACCGCAAAGCGAGTGAAGGAAACGATTTCAGCGCCGCCTTTCTTGGCCAGGGCACCCACGGTGATTTCCGGGTCCTTGACGAAAGCTTGCTCGACCAGGCTAGCTTCAGCCAGGAATTTGCTGATGCGGCCGCCGATCATTTTTTCAACGATTTCAGCTGGCTTGCCTTTCATCTTGTCTTCGTTGAGGCTCATGAACACGGCTTTTTCGCGTTCGATGGCTTCAGCGGAAACTTGCGATGGCAGCAGGAACTCAGGGTTGCTGGCCGCTACATGCATGGCGATGTCCTTGGCCAGTTCAACGGAACCGCCCTTGAGGACAACAGCAACACCGATCTTGTTACCGTGCAGGTAAGTACCGACCACGTCACCTTCAACGCGAGCCAGACGACGGATGTTGACGTTCTCGCCAGTTTTGCCGACCAGAACCAGACGATCAGCTTCACGAGCTTCGATCAGCGGAGCGACATCAGTCAGTTTGTCAGCAAAGGCTTTTTCGACGCTGGCAGCGACGAATGCCTTGAAGTCATCCTGCAGAGCCAGGAAGTCGGTCTGGGAGTTGACTTCCAGCAGAACGGCGACCTTGCCGTCGTCCTTGATGGCGATGGCGCCTTCAGCGGCGACGTTGCCAGCTTTCTTGGCAGCCTTGATGGCGCCCGAAGCACGCATGTCATCAATGGCTTTCTCGATGTCGCCGCCGGCCTTGGTCAAGGCCTTCTTGCAGTCCATCATGCCTTCGCCGGTACGCTCGCGCAGTTCTTTGACCAACGCTGCAGTAATCTCTGCCATTTCAAAATCCTCTTGGATAGGTTTTCAACCATTCCACCCGATTGAACGGGCGTGCAATTCTTCCCGAACCACCCTTGTTAGCCGCTGCACGTTACAGATGCTGTAGCTGCGCTGCTGACAAATGGTTTTCGAGGTGGCAAAAAGGGGGCCAAGCCCCCTTTTTGCTTACTGAGTCAACGCCAGGGCGTCAATTACTCAGCGGCTGCTGCCGGAGCTTCTTCAGCGAAGACTTCGGTGCCGCCATTAACATTGTTGCGACCACGGATAACAGCGTCAGCCATCGAACCCATGTACAGCTGGATGGCGCGGATGGCGTCATCGTTGCCTGGGATGATGTAGTCAACGCCTTCCGGGCTGCTGTTGGTATCGACAACGCCGATGACCGGGATACCCAGCTTGTTGGCTTCGGTGATCGCGATGCGCTCGTGGTCAACGTCGATCACGAACAGTGCGTCAGGCAGACCGCCCATGTCCTTGATACCGCCCAGGGAGCGGTCCAGCTTCTCAAGATCGCGAGTGCGCATCAGCGCTTCTTTCTTGGTCAGCTTGGCGAAAGTACCGTCTTCGGACTGCACTTCAAGGTCACGCAGACGCTTGATGGAAGCGCGAATGGTCTTGAAGTTGGTCAGCATGCCGCCCAACCAGCGGTGATCGACGTACGGCGAACCGCAACGTGCTGCTTCTTCAGCAACGATCTTGCCAGCGGAACGCTTGGTGCCGACGAACAGAATCTTGTTTTTGCCCTGGGCCAGGCGCTCTACGAAGGTCAGTGCTTCGTTGAACATCGGCAGGGTTTTTTCAAGGTTGATGATGTGGATCTTGTTACGCGCGCCGAAAATGTACTTACCCATTTTCGGGTTCCAGTAACGGGTCTGGTGACCGAAGTGCACACCGGCCTTCAGCATATCGCGCATGTTGACTTGGGACATGATAGTTCCTTGATAAGTCGGGTTTGGCCTCCACGTATCCCAATGACCAACCAGCGGCCTATATAAGCCGAAGGCACCCAGGTCATCGTGTCGACACGTGTGTGGATTTAAGCTTGCGGGGTCATCCCCGGAAAGCGGCGCATTTTATACCACAGCAAGGGCGAAAACGGAACACGGATTCTGAAACCCCTGTGGAAGGGGTTTTATCCCCTCGCCACAGAGTTCCATCCAGGCGATAGGGTTCATTGCGCTGATCGTCTGTTAGAATCGCCTCTTTCAGGGCCGCGCTGCTCATCATCCGCCGCCTATTTCGTTTTGAACAGCGCCGCCGGGCGCAGAGAGAGCCTGTATGACCGTCACCCTCAAGACCCCCGAGGACATCGCAAAAATGCGTGTCGCCGGCAAACTCGCCGCCGACGTGCTGGAAATGATTGCCGAACACGTCAAGCCGGGCGTTACCACCGAAGAACTGGACCGGATCTGCCACGACTACATCGTCAACGAGCAGAAAGCCATCCCTGCCCCGCTCAACTATAAAGGCTTCCCCAAGTCGATCTGCACCTCGATCAACCACGTGGTCTGCCACGGCATCCCCAACGAAAAACCGTTGAAGGATGGCGACACCCTGAACATCGACGTTACCGTCATCAAGGATGGCTACCACGGTGACACCAGCCGCATGTTCCATGTCGGCAACGTGCCGGAATGGGCCCAGCGCCTGTCGAAAGTCACCCAGGAATGCATGTACATGGCCATCGAACTGGTGAAACCGGGCTGCCGCCTGGGAGACATCGGTGAGGTGATCCAGAAACACGCGCAGAAGAACGGCTTTTCGGTGGTGCGCGAATTCTGCGGCCACGGTATCGGCAAAGTGTTCCATGAAGAACCGCAGATCCTGCACTACGGCCGTGCCGGCACCGGCATGGAGCTGCAAGCGGGCATGACCTTCACCATCGAGCCAATGATCAACCAGGGTCGCGCCGACACCAAGGTACTGGGCGACGGCTGGACCGCCATCACCAAGGACCGCAAGCTGTCGGCCCAGTGGGAACATACCTTGCTGGTTACCGAGACTGGGTACGAGATCTTCACCCTGCGCAGCGATGACACCATCGCTCGCGTTTCCGCCTGATCCACAACCCAGCTATAGATAGAAAGAAAGGAAAGCCATTCGATGCCGCAGGTGGATCCCGAACTCTTCGACCGCGGCCAGTTCCAGGCTGAACTGGCCCTGAAGGCAAGCCCCATATCGGCCTTCAAGAAGGCGATCCGCCAGGCTCATGAAGTGCTCGACCAGCGCTTTCGCAGTGGCCGGGATATTCGCCGGCTGATCGAAGACCGTGCCTGGTTCGTCGATAACATCCTGCAAAAGGCCTGGGAGCAGTTCAACTGGAGCGAAGATGCCGACATTGCCCTGGTGGCGGTGGGCGGCTATGGGCGCGGTGAGCTGCACCCTTACTCCGACATCGATCTGCTGATCCTGCTGGACAGCGCCGACCATGAAGTTTTCCGCGACTCCATCGAGCGTTTCCTGACACTGCTGTGGGACATCGGCCTGGAAGTCGGTCAGAGCGTGCGCTCGGTGCAGGAATGCGCCGACGAGGCCCGCGCCGACCTGACGGTGATCACCAACCTAATGGAAAGCCGCACCATCGCCGGTCCCGAGCGCCTTCGCCAGCGTATGCTCGAAGTCACCAGCACCGCGCACATGTGGCCCAGCAAGGACTTTTTCCTGGCCAAGCACGCCGAACAAAAGGCCCGCCACCATAAGTACAACGACACCGAATACAACCTGGAACCCAACGTCAAAGGCTCCCCTGGCGGATTGCGGGACATCCAGACCATCCTGTGGGTTGCCCGTCGCCAGTACGGCACCCTGAACCTGCGCGCCCTGGCTGGCGAAGGCTTCCTGGTGGAAAGCGAAAATGCCCTGCTGGCCTCGTCCCAGGAATTCCTGTGGAAAGTGCGATACGCCTTGCACATGCTTGCCGGGCGCTCCGAAGACCGCTTGCTGTTCGATCACCAGCGCTCCATCGCGGGCTTGCTGGGTTTCGAGGGCCAGGATGCCAAGCAGTCCATCGAAAACTTCATGCAGCAGTACTACCGGGTGGTGATGAGCATCGCCCAGCTCAGCGAACTGATCATCCAGCACTTCGAAGAGGTCATCCTCGCCCCCGAAGACGAAGAACCGCCGCAGCCGATCAACTCACGCTTCCAGCTCCACGATGGTTACATCGAAGCGCGCAACGCCAATGTATTCCGCCGTACGCCGTTCGCCATGCTGGAGATTTTCGTGCTCATGGCCCAGCAGCCGGAAATCAAGGGGGTGCGCGCCGACACCATTCGCCTGCTGCGGGAAAACCGTCATCTGATCGATGACGACTTCCGCCACGATATCCGCAACACCAGCCTGTTCATCGAGCTGTTCAAGTGCAGGATCGGGGTGCATCGCAATCTGCGGCGGATGAACCGCTACGGCATTCTGGGGCGCTACCTGCCGGAGTTCGGTTTCATCGTCGGTCAGATGCAGCACGACCTGTTCCACATCTATACGGTCGATGCCCACACGCTGAACCTGATCAAGCACCTGCGGAAGTTGCAATACACCCAGGTATCGGAAAAATTCCCGCTGGCCAGCAAGCTCATGGGCAAGCTGCCCAAGCCCGAACTGATCTACATGGCGGGGCTTTACCACGACATCGGCAAGGGTCGCCAGGGCGACCACTCCGAGATCGGCGCGGTGGATGCCGAGGCGTTCTGCCAGCGCCATCAACTGCCGGTATGGGACAGCCGGCTGATCGTCTGGCTGGTGCAGAATCACCTGGTGATGTCGACCACCGCCCAGCGCAAGGACCTGTCCGACCCGCAGGTGATCCACGACTTCGCCCAGATCGTCGGTGATGAAACACGTCTGGATTACCTCTACGTGCTGACCGTGGCCGATATCAATGCCACCAACCCGAGCCTGTGGAATTCCTGGCGCGCCAGCCTGTTGCGCCAGCTCTACACCGAGACCAAGCGTGCCCTGCGCCGCGGCCTGGAAAACCCGGTGGACCGCGAAGAGCAGATCCGTCGCACCCAAACTGCCGCCCTGGACATCCTGGTGCGCGGCGGCACCGATCCGGACGACGTCGAACAGCTCTGGTCGCAGTTGGGCGATGACTATTTCCTGCGCCACACTGCCGGCGACGTCGCCTGGCACAGCGACGCGATTCTGCAGCAACCGGCCGATGGCGGGCCGTTGGTGCTGATCAAGGAAACCACCCAGCGCGAGTTCGAGGGCGGCACGCAGATTTTCATCTACGCCCCGGACCAGCACGACTTCTTCGCCGTGACTGTGGCGGCGATGGACCAGCTCAACCTCAACATTCACGACGCCCGGGTCATTACCTCCAGCAGCCAGTTCACCCTCGACACCTACATTGTGCTCGACACCGATGGCGATTCGATTGGCGACAACCCGACGCGGGTCAAACAGATCCGCGACGGTCTCACCGAGGCCCTGCGCAACCCGGCGGATTACCCGACCATCATCCAGCGCCGGGTCCCGCGCCAGCTCAAGCACTTCGCCTTCGCTCCCCAGGTAACGATCCACAACGACGCCCAGCGTCAGGTCACGGTGCTGGAGCTCAGCGCCCCGGACCGCCCTGGCCTGCTGGCGCGGGTCGGGCATATATTCCTGGAGTTCGACCTGTCGTTGCAGAACGCCAAGATCGCCACCTTGGGCGAACGGGTGGAAGACGTGTTCTTCATCACTGACGCGCATAACCAGCCGCTGTCCGATCCGCAGCTGTGCAGCCGCTTGCAGGACGCGATTGTCCGGCAGTTGAGCGTCAACCAGGAACCTGATGCCAACCTGACGCGTATCAATATCTGAATCAACGCTCCCCCTGTGGGAGCGAGCTTGCTCGCGATAGCGACGGAACATCCGGCATCGATTCTGCTGACCCACCGCTATCGCGAGCAAGCTCGCTCCCACAAGGACCGCGCCCACATTGACGAGGCCCCCGATGAACAACGCTCTGAACCAGTTGCAGCCCTACCCGTTCGAAAAGCTCCGCGCCCTGCTGGGCAGCGTCACGCCCAACCCGGACAAACGCCCGATCGCGCTGTCCATCGGCGAGCCCAAGCACCGCTCGCCAAGCTTTGTGGCTGAAGCCCTGGCCAGCAATCTGGAAAAAATGGCCGTGTACCCGACCACCCTCGGCATCCCGGAATTGCGTGAAGCCATCACCGGCTGGTGCGAGCGCCGCTTCAACGTGCCGAACGGCTGGCTGGACCCGGCGCGCCACGTGCTGCCGGTCAATGGCACCCGTGAAGCGCTGTTTGCCTTCACCCAGACCGTGGTCAACCGTGGCGACGACGCCCTGGTGGTCAGCCCGAATCCGTTCTATCAGATCTATGAAGGCGCCGCGTTCCTGGCCGGAGCCAAGCCACACTACCTGCCGTGCCTGGACGAAAACGGCTTCAATCCGGATTTCGATGCGGTCTCGCCGGACATCTGGAAACGCTGCCAGATCCTGTTCCTGTGCTCCCCGGGCAACCCGACCGGTGCGCTGATCCCGGTGGATGTGCTGAAGAGGCTCATTGCCCTGGCCGACGAGCACGACTTCGTGATTGCCGCGGACGAGTGCTACAGCGAGCTGTACTTCGACGAACAGACCCCGCCACCAGGGCTGCTCAGCGCCTGCGTCGAGCTCGGTCGCCAGGATTTCAAGCGCTGCGTGGTGTTCCACAGCCTGTCCAAACGCTCCAACCTGCCAGGCCTGCGCTCCGGTTTCGTGGCCGGCGATGCGGACATCCTCAAGGGCTTCTTGCTGTATCGCACCTACCACGGCTGCGCGATGCCGGTTCAGACCCAACTGGCGAGCATCGCCGCATGGAACGACGAAGTGCACGTACGGGCCAACCGCGCGCTGTACCGGGAAAAGTTCGACGCGGTACTGGAAATCCTCAGCCCGGTACTGGACGTGCAACGCCCCGACGGTAGCTTCTACCTGTGGCCGAACGTAGCGGGCGATGATGCGGCGTTCTGCCATGACCTGTTCGAACAGGAACACGTGACCGTGGTACCGGGCTCGTACCTGTCCCGCGAAGTGGATGGCGTCAACCCAGGCGCCGGACGCGTGCGCATGGCCCTGGTCGCGCCATTGGCTGAATGTGTGGAAGCGGCGGAGCGGATTCGCGCGTTCATTCAGCGTCGGGGTTGATGGCTATATCCCGCCGAAGCGGACGCTGTTGTGGCGAGGGAGCTTGCTCCCGCTGGGCTGCGCAGCGGCCCCAAAGCAGTCAACTCAATCTGCCTGACATACCGAGTTGTGCGGTTTCAGGGCCGCTTCGCGCCCCAGCGGGAGCAAGCTCCCTCGCCACAGGTTTAGTGCTCTGCCGGGATTTTTGTGTTTGCCTTTCGATTTATCGCGAGCAAGCTTTGCTCCCACAGTGGTTTGGTGTTGTTCACAAAGTTTGTGATCGATACCGGATCCTGTGGGAGCAAAGCTTGCTCGCGATTAGGCCGGCACTATTACATCAAGCCCGAAGCTCTACCCGATCCAGGCACTTGTTCGCCAACAACATCCCCAACTCAATCATCTGGGCCACTCCCAATGCTACATGTCGTCGCGAGCCGTCCTGATCGAAGGCAAGGTCATTGAGCATTGCATTGGCCGAAGCCAGGGTTTCGCTGAGATTGGCCAGCAACACTTCGGTGTCGATACCGTCAGCCACAGTGAATAACTGCACTGAGGGCTTGGGTTCTGACTTGCTGTCGTCAGGTTTGAGATAGTGATCCAGCACACGATCAGCGGCTTCTTGCAGTTTTTCGGGTGCGTAATCGCCGTAGGGGAAAGTGGATGCGGGCGTTGGTGCGTTTTGAGTCTCTTTGTGGTCCATCAAAATTGCTCCCTAGAGCTGAAGTATGTAAAGCCCCGCGCTTGGATAGCGCAGAAGCCCGTGCTCCTAGAGGTTTTGTTCGGATTCTCACGTCCGGTCGCTGAATTGGCAGCGACACCCAGAGGCTAGAGCCCTCGCTTCCGAGGGACAACCTTAAAAACTTGTCGGAAACTTCGGCGCGTCTGACGGACCACGGTCTGTCTGCTCAGACAAGAAAAGACATAAAACGTACCGCGAACGCCAAGCCGTTGATTTCGCTTACTTTGTACACCGAAAGATCTCATTCAACCCTGTTACGAGGGTTCAAGCTGGCTTGAATTCGCTATCCCCTGTAGCCATAATCCTCCCCGTCACCAGCGAAAGCTGGCAGGAGTCTGGGTCCCTCTCGAGGTTGACCCAGCGGCGCAGAAAGGGCGAAGCAAGCTCAACTGCGTGTCGATTGAAGCCGCCTTCGGGCGGCTTTGCTTTTTTATGAGGATAAGGAATGCCTCTTTATTACCATCCCAAGCAAGGCGATGTTCTTCTTTGCGACTTCACGCGGGGCTTTGTTGCGCCTGAGATGCTGAAGATCCGCAAGGTGGTGGTGATCTCTCCTACTGCCACACACAGTCGCAAGCTCTGCACTGTGGTGCCGATTTCCTCCACAACTCCACAAACTCAGCAGGACTGGCACCACCTGCTCCGCACCAACCCCCTCCAGTCCGATGGCTACAAAGAGCTGTGGGTGAAGTGCGACATGATTTATACCGTGAGTTTTGAACGTCTGGACAAGCTGCATAAAAAGACTCGATCCAAGGGCCGAGAGTACTTCGTTCCTCGCCTGGGCTCTGAAGACATGCAAGGCGTGATCGCCGGTGTGAAGGCCTACCTTCCGCTCTAACCCCAACCGTTATTTACCCAACCCCAAATTCGCCTCCGCCAGATCCAACTCCCCCAGCACCTCTCGCAGCACATCATCCCCAATCTGGTGATGACGGCTGAGGCGATACAACTCCAGCCGCTGCGCCCGATAGGCCTTCAAGCGCAGCCGGCGTTCCAGCAGGTCCATTTCGAACGCCAGCGCCTGGGCTTCGGCGGAGTCGTTGAACACCTCCAACTGGTGGCGATATTCAGACATCAACCGCGCCTTGACCTCGGTCGCCAGCGCCGCTTGGGTCGCGTCGGGCGCGCTGGCAGCCTCGCTCGTTTCGTCCACTTCCAATGCATGGATCGCCGCTTCAGCAGTTTTGCGCCAGGCATCGCGCACTTCGTTGCGGCGCTTGTCATCGGGGCTTTTCTCGACACCTCGCAGCAGCAATGGCAGCGCGATGCAGGCGGCGATCAATGACAGCAGAATGACCCCGGCGGCAATGAAGATCAGCAAGTCTCGCTCGGGAAACACCTCGCCCGCCGCCAACAGCATCGGCACCGACAGCACGCCCGCCAGTGTCACCGCTCCGCGCACCCCGCCGAAGGTCAGCAACCAGCAGGAGCGCGCAGTCGGCACGAGGGTCAGCTCGCCCTTGCCACGCCAGCGGCGCAATAGCCCGGACAGGCGCCAGGTGCTTTGCACCCAGACAAACCGCAGCACCAGCAACACCAGGAAAATCGCCACCACGTCCAGGCAGCGGTAGAACAGCGTCGGCCACAATGTGGTTTCGTGGCTGGTCACCGCCTTGGCGATGTCCGGCAATTGCAGGCCCAGCAGTAGGAAGATCAAGCCGTTGAAGGCGAACTCCAGCAGTGACCAGACGCTGCGGTTGAGCAACCGTGTGCCGGTCTGGCGCGGCAGCAGGTCGAGCCAGCTCTGCATCATGCCGGCCGCCACTGCCGAGAGAATCCCCGAAGCGCCCAAACGTTCAGCCAGCACATAGGCCGCGAATGGCAACAGCAACATGAACACTACGTGGGTGGCCGGGTCGTCCCAGCCGCGCCCGATCATCCAGGCCCGCATACGGCCCACCAGCCAACTCAAGGCCACGCCGACCAGCAGTCCGCCGATCGCCACCAGCATGAAGGTCAGGCTCGCGTTGGCCAGGGAAAACACCCCGGTGATGGCCGCCGCCAGGGCGAACTTGAAGGTGACCAGGCCCGAGGCGTCGTTCATCAGCGCTTCGCCCTGGAGCATGTGCATCAGGGGGCCGGGTAAGCGGTCGCGAGCAATTGCCGACACCGCCACCGCGTCGGTCGGCGACAGGACCGCCGCCAGGGCAAACGCCACCGGTAGCGGGATGCTCGGCAGCAGCCAGTGAATGAAATAACCGGCGCCCACCACCGTAAACAGCACCAGCCCCACCGCCAGCGTCAGGATCGGCCCGCGCAGGCGCCAGAATTCGCGCTTGGGCATACGCCAGCCGTCGGAGAACAGCAGCGGTGGCAGGAATAAAAACAGGAACAATTCTGGATTGAGCGTTACATGCAAACCCAGGGATGGCCAGGCCAGCAACGCCCCTGCGCCGATCTGCACCAAGGGCAACGGCAGCGGGATCAACCGTCCGATCAGCCGTGAAACACCCACCAGCGTCAACAGGATCAGCACGGTATAAGCGCTTTGCATAACGAGTTTCCATTTACAGCGACACACATCCGGCAACAGCTTGCCGTTGAAGTGCCATATTAACCGCCTAGCATTAACTTGGCCGTTACACCTATGTCGCAGCCCACCTCCTGTGGGAGCGAGCCTGCTCCGGGCGGCGATCCGACGATAGCGGTGTATCAGTCGATATCAATGCAAGCTGATCGGACGCCATCGCGAGCAAGCTCGCTCCCACAGGTTTTGCTGCACATCAACCTGGGCCGTCGCGAAACCGTCCGGTCATGGCATAATCCTTGACCTTTTATTTCCAGCACCTGCAAAGGGGGCAATTCCTTGACCGATTCAAGTAAAACGTTGCACCTTTTCGGTATCAAAGCCTGTGACACGATGAAAAAGGCGCGCACCTGGCTCGATGAACACGCTGTCAACTATGACTTTCACGATTACAAGACCGCCGGCATCGACCGTGAGCACCTGACCCAATGGTGCAACGAGCATGGCTGGCAAGTGGTGTTGAACCGTGCCGGTACGACCTTTCGCAAACTCGACGACGAACGCAAAGCCGATCTCGACCAGACGAAAGCCATCGAACTGATGCTCGGCCAACCCTCGATGATCAAGCGCCCGGTGCTTGATCTCGGTGACCGAACCCTGATTGGCTTCAAGCCAGATATTTATGCGGCAGAGATCAAGTAAGCCTGCCCAGTCCATTTTGTAGAGGTAATTTCATGTCCAATACTCTGTTCAGCCTGGCCTTCGGTGTCGGCACGCAAAACCGTCAAGGTAGCTGGCTGGAAGTGTTCTACGCCCAACCGTTGCTCAACCCTTCGGCCGAGATCGTCAAGGCCATCGCGCCGATTCTGGGCTATAGCGAAGGCAACCAGGCCATCACCTTCACCACCGCACAGGCTTCGCAACTGGCTGACGCGCTCAAGGGCGTCGATGCCGCGCAAGCCGCGCTGCTGACCCGTCTGGCCGAGAGCCACAAGCCGCTGGTCGCCACTCTGCTGGCTGAAGACGCTCCACTGAGCTCCACGCCCGAGGCCTACCTCAAGCTGCATCTGTTGTCGCACCGTCTGGTCAAGCCTCACGGCCTGAACCTGACCGGTATTTTCCCGCTGCTGCCGAACGTGGCCTGGACCAGCCAGGGCGCAATCGACCTGGGCGAATTGGCCGAGCACCAGCTCGAAGCCCGTCTGCGCGGCGAGCTGCTGGAAGTGTTCTCGGTGGACAAGTTCCCGAAAATGACTGACTACGTGGTCCCGGCTGGCGTGCGTATCGCCGATGCCGCGCGGATCCGCCTGGGCGCCTACGTAGGCGAAGGCACCACAGTGATGCACGAAGGTTTCGTCAACTTCAACGCCGGCACCGAAGGCCCGGGCATGATCGAAGGCCGTGTATCGGCTGGCGTATTCGTTGGCAAGGGGTCTGACCTGGGCGGCGGTTGCTCGACCATGGGCACCCTGTCGGGCGGCGGCAACATCGTGATCAAGGTCGGTGAAGGCTGCCTGATCGGTGCCAACGCCGGCATCGGCATTCCGCTGGGCGACCGCAACACCGTGGAGTCGGGCCTGTACGTGACCGCCGGCACCAAGGTGGCGCTGCTGGACGAGAACAACCAACTGGTCAAGGTGGTCAAGGCCCGCGAGCTGGCCGGCCAGCCCGATCTGCTGTTCCGCCGCAACTCCGAGACCGGCGCGGTGGAATGCAAAACCCATAAATCGGCCATCGAGCTGAACGAAGCACTGCACGCCCACAACTAAGCCGCTTCACACCATCACCTGTGGGAGCAACTTTGCTCCCACAGGGTCCGGCGTAACTCCAGCAGGGCCCGAAAGCATGTTGATTCCCTCTCCCTGGCGCGCCGACTTCCCGGCCATCGCCGCCTTGCAACGGCAAGGCCAGACTTACCTGGACAACGCCGCCACCACGCAAAAACCCCAAGCCCTGCTGGACGCCCTGGCGCATTACTACGCCAATGGCGCGGCCAACGTGCACCGCGCACAGCATCTGCCGGGCGCCCATGCGACCCAAGCATTCGAAGACAGCCGACTCAAAGTGTCGCAATGGCTCAATGCCGGGGATTGCGGGCAAATCGTCTTCACCCATGGCGCCACTTCGGCGCTGAATCTTCTGGCCTATGGGTTGGAACATCTTTTCAATCCGGGCGATGAAATCGTCATCAGCGCCCTGGAACACCACGCCAACCTGCTGCCGTGGCAGCAACTGGCCGAGCGCCGTTCGTTGACCCTGGTGGTGTTGCCACTGGATGCCGACGGGGTGATCGATATCAGCGCCGCCGCCGAACTGATCGGCCCACGTACGCGCCTGCTGGCGGTGAGCCAGCTGTCCAACGTGCTGGGCACCTGGCAGCCCTTGCCAGAGCTATTGGCCCTGGCCAAGGTCCAAGGCGCGCTGACGGTGATCGATGGCGCCCAGGGTGTGGTTCATGGCCGTCACGATATGGAGGCACTGGGCTGCGACTTTTATGTATTTTCCAGCCACAAGCTCTATGGCCCCGAAGGACTGGGCGTGTTGTTCGGCCGCACCGAAGCGCTTCATCAACTGCGTCATTGGCAGTTCGGCGGCGAGATGGTGCAACAGGCCGACTACCACAGCGCCACGTTCCGTCCGGCGCCACTGGGCTTCGAAGCCGGCACGCCGCCGATTGCCAGTGTGATCGGCCTGGGCGCGACCCTCGACTACCTGTCCGGCCTCGACCCGCAGGCAGTCAGCGACCATGAAACTGCACTGCATGACTACCTGCTTCACGGGCTGCTGGCGCGCAATGGCGTCCGCCTGGTGGGCAATCCGAGCCTGGCCCTGGTCAGCTTCGTGGTCGAAGGCGTGCACAACGCCGACCTGGCCCACTTGCTGACCGAACAAGGCATCGCTGTACGCGCCGGGCATCACTGCGCCATGCCGCTGTTCAAACATCTGAAGCTGTCGGGGGCGATTCGCGTGTCGCTGGCGCTGTACAACGACTCCGCCGATATCGAACGCTTCTTCGAAGCCCTGGACCAGGCCTTGGAGCTGCTCCGATGAGCCTGCCGTTCGAGGCCGCCGAGGCGCTGCAGATTTTCCAGGACGCATCGAGCTGGGAGCAACGCGCCCGGCTGCTGATGCAATGGGGCGAGCGCCTGCCGCCCTTGAGCGATGCGGATAAGTGCGACGCCAATCTCGTCCATGGTTGTGAAAGTCAGGTGTGGTTGGTGGGAGGGCTGCAGGACGGACATTGGCAGTTTGCCGCCAGCAGCGATGCGCGGTTGATTCGTGGGCTGGTGGCGTTGCTGCTGGCGCGGGTCAACGGTTTGTCGGCTGACGAGTTGCAACAGGTGGATTTGCCGGATTGGTTCAATCAGTTGGGATTGTCGCGGCAGTTGTCGCCGTCGCGCAGCAATGGTTTGAATGCGGTGTTGAAGCGGATGCTTGAGTTGACTGAATGATCGCCATCGCGAGCAGGCTCGCTCCCACAGGGGATCCGTGTCGTACACAAAACTTGTGTTCCATGAGATCCAATGTGGGAGCGAGCCTGCTCGCGATGAGGCCATCAGCCCCAGTGCTCAAACCTGAGGCTTAACCCGGTCCGCCGGCCGCCGCACACCCGCCACAATCTTATCCACAGCCTTGGTCGCCGCGACCATGCCGAACGTCGCCGTGACCATCATCACCGCACCAAACCCGCCAGCACAGTCGAGCTTGACGCCATCGCCGACAAAGCTCTTCTGCAAGCAAATGCTGCCGTCCGGTTTCGGGTAGCGCAGTTGCTCGGTGGAGAACACACAAGGCACGCTGTAGTGGCGGGTCACGGTACGGGAAAAACCGTAATCGCGGCGCAAGGTAGAACGCACTTTCGAGGCCAGCGGATCATTGAACGTGCGGTTCAGGTCGCACACCTGGATCAACGTCGGGTCGATCTGCCCACCCGCGCCGCCGGTGGTGATGATCTGGATCTTGCGGCGTTTGCACCAGGCGATCAGCGCCGCCTTGGCGTTGACGCTGTCGATACAGTCGATCACGCAGTCGATGTTCGGCGTGATGTATTCGGCCATGGTGTCGCGGGTGACGAAATCCGCCACGGCATGCACCGTGCAGTCGGGGTTGATGCCGCGCAGGCGCTCGGCCATCACCTCGACCTTGGGTTTGCCGACGGTGCTGTCCAGGGCGTGCAGTTGGCGGTTGGCATTGCTGACGCAGACATCATCCAGGTCGAACAGCGAAATCTCGCCCACGCCGCACCGGGCGATGGCTTCCGCCGCCCAGGAACCAACACCGCCCACCCCGACAATCGCCACATGGGCCGCCCGCAGGCGCTCCAGGCCTTCGATGCCATACAAACGGGCGATACCGGCAAACCGTGGATCTTCTGTACTCATGACCATTACCCCAAAAACCGGCGCGCATTATAGGGCTTTGCTGCGGCAATTCGAGCCGGTCGCGAAATGAATCCGACCAATTTCCCTTGTGGGAGCGAGCTTGCTCGCGATAGCGGTGTGTCAGTCAATATTGATGCGGCTGATCCGACGCCATCGCGAGCAAGCTCGCTCCCACAGGTTTCGTGGTCCAACTGACCAGCACCAGGGGCCCACCGGGGTCGTTTTGCTATAAGATAACCGCCATTTTGTAAGCCTCGACCGAATACAATCCAACGGTCGAACTCAGGACCTGTGGGAGCGGGCTTGCTCGCGAAGGCGTCATCACTGACGCTAAAAGCTTCGCGAGCAAGCCGGCTCCCACATGGACTGTGATCTCCTTTCCAGCTTTCGGAGTTTTCCATGACGGCCCACGCCGACCTCTCGCCGACCCTGCAACTCGCCTGCGACCTGATCCGCCGTCCGTCCGTGACGCCGGTGGATGCCGATTGCCAGAAACTGATGATGCAGCGCCTGGGCAGCGCGGGCTTTACGCTCGAACCGATGCGCATCGAGGATGTGGATAACTTCTGGGCCAGCCATGGCAAGCATGACGGCCCGGTGCTGTGTTTCGCCGGGCACACCGACGTGGTGCCGACCGGTCCGGTGCAAGCCTGGCAGCTCGACCCGTTCGATGCGGTCATCGATGAACACGGCATGCTCTGTGGCCGTGGCGCGGCGGACATGAAAGGCAGCCTGGCGGCGATGGTGGTGGCAGCGGAACGGTTTGTCGCCGACTACCCGGACCACAAAGGCTCGATCACCTTTCTGATCACCAGCGACGAAGAAGGCCCGGCCCACCACGGCACCAAGGCCGTGGTCGAGCGCCTCAAGGCCCGCCAGGAACGCCTGGACTGGTGCATCGTCGGCGAGCCGTCGAGCACCACCCTGGTGGGTGACGTGGTCAAGAACGGCCGCCGCGGCTCCCTCGGCGCAAAACTAACGGTGCGCGGCAAGCAAGGCCACGTGGCCTATCCGCACCTGGCGAAGAACCCCATCCACCTGGCCGCGCCGGCCCTGGCAGAGTTGGCCGCCGAGCATTGGGACCACGGCAACGACTTCTTCCCGCCCACCAGTTTCCAGATTTCCAACCTCAACGCCGGCACTGGCGCGACCAACGTGATCCCTGGCGATCTGGTGGCGATGTTCAACTTCCGCTTCTCTACCGAGTCCACCGTCGAAGGCTTGCAAAAACGCGTCGCCGATATCCTCGACAAGCATCAACTGGACTGGCACATCGATTGGGCGTTGTCGGGCCTGCCATTCCTCACCGAACCAGGCGCTTTGCTGGATGCCGTGTCTTCGAGCATCAAGGATGTCACCGGTCGCGAGACAAAAGCCTCCACCAGCGGTGGCACCTCCGATGGTCGCTTCATCGCCACCATGGGCACCCAAGTGGTGGAACTGGGGCCGGTCAACGCGACCATCCACCAGGTCAACGAGCGCGTGCTGGCGGCCGACCTCGACGTGCTGACCGAGATCTACTACAAGACGCTGATCAAGTTGCTCGCCTGATGCTCGCCTGCCCGATCTGCAGTGAACCGCTGAACGCGGTGGACAACGGCGTGGTGTGCCCGGCCGGCCATCGCTTTGACCGCGCGCGGCAGGGTTACCTGAACCTGCTGCCGGTGCAGCACAAGAACAGCCGCGATCCCGGCGACAACCAGGCGATGGTCGAAGCCCGCCGCGACTTCCTCAACGCCGGGCATTACGCCCCTGTCGCCCGGCGCCTGGCCGAACTGGCCGCCGAGCGCGCGCCCGGTCGCTGGCTGGACATCGGCTGTGGCGAGGGTTACTACACCGCGCAGATCGCGAAAGCCTTGCCGGATGCCGATGGCTACGCCCTGGACATCTCCCGCGAGGCGGTCAAACGCGCCTGCAAACGCGATCCACGGCTGACCTGGTTGATCGCCAGCATGGCCCGCGTACCGCTGGCGGACGGCTGCTGCCAGTTTCTGGCCAGCGTGTTCAGCCCGCTGGACTGGCAGGAGGCCAAACGCCTGCTCAGCCCCGGTGGCGGCCTGATGAAGGTCGGCCCGACCAGCGGCCACCTGATGGAATTGCGCGAGCGACTGTACGACGAAGTGCGCCAGTACACGGATGACAAACACCTGGCCCTGGTGCCGTCGGGCATGGTGCTCGATCACAGCGAAACCCTCGAGTTCAAGCTCATGCTCACAAGTGGCCAGGACCGCGCCAACCTGTTGGCGATGACGCCCCACGGCTGGCGCGCCAGTGCCGAACGCCGCGCCAGCGTGATCGAGCAGGCCGAGCCGTTCGAGGTCACGGTGTCGATGCGCTACGATTATTTCGTTCTTCAATAACTTTTAATTCCCGGCCTCGGGCAACCGCCAGAGGCCAGTTAAATCCGCGAATGGATTTTTCAAGACCGCAGTGAGGACATCCATGCGCCAACCCGATATCGAGATTTACCTCAAAGACGCCGACGTCGATCACAAGGCCATTGCCGCGTGGCTCGGCCAGGCCCTGGGCCCGTGCAGCGACTGGGTCCAGAAAGGCCAGACCTACAAGTGCAAGGCCGGCGATATCCCGGTGACCTGGCTACCCAAGGCTGTGGGCAAATGGAACAGCCTGTACCTGGAAAGCGACCAGACCCCGTGGGAAGACGACATCGCCTGCGCCCGTGCAGCCTTTGCCGCGCTGAACGTCGAAGTGCGCTGCGCACCTGGGTCGTGGGTGGAGGAAGAAGGTGAAGAGTCGGCGGATCGCTGGATTCGCATCAGCGCCGATGGGGAAGAAGAGATTACCTGGAAGACGGCGTGACTATCTGAGGGCCACCCTCGCGATGCCCGCCGCAGATACAAAGGTAAAAGCACAACCCATGTGGGAGCGAGCCTGCTCGCGATAGCGGTGTGACAGTCAATGATGCATTGCCTGATACACCGCTATCGCGAGCAAGCTCGCTCCCACAATGGGTTTTGTGTAGCCAGTGAATGCGGGTTACAACCCCACCACATCCTCAGCCTGCAAGCCCTTCTGCCCTTCCACCACCGCGTACTCGACCTGCTGGCCTTCAGTCAGAGAACGATGGCCTTCGCCACGGATCGCGCGGTAATGCACGAATACATCCGCCCCGCCTTCACGCTGGATGAAGCCGTAGCCTTTGGCGTCGTTGAACCACTTCACATTGCCGGTTTCGCGTGCTGCCATGATTGCTCACTCCCATTTTTATTTTTAAGTCGGCCTTTCGATAGAAAGCCGTACGATCTTCGCCGCCGTCCGGCCGTCCACGAGGAAGGCAGAGGCAGTCAGCCGCCCGAGTATATGACAGACGTAAAAACTCTCAACTGACTTTACTTCGGCGCTTTTTTGCCGATTTTCGACGAATCCGGCACACTAGCCGCCGCTTTATCTTATCCACTCATGCAGAAGCCGTATGACCCGTTCCCCGTTCCGCCGTCTTGTGTTTGGCACCCTGCGCCGACTGTTGTACCTCTGGGTTCGCTCCGAGACGATCAATCAGTCGTCCTTCACCCTCAACCTCGACCGCAGTCGTCCGGTGTTCTACGTCCTGCAAAACCCTTCGCTCACCGACCTGGCGGTGCTCGACACCGAGTGCACCAAGGCTGGCCTGCCCCGCCCGGTACTGCCGGTGTCCGTGGGCAACCTGTTGGAACCGGCGGCGTTTTTCTACCTGACCCCGGAGCCGGACTGGCTCGGCCGGCAGGACAAACGCGGCGCGCCGCCGACCCTGACGCGACTGGTCAATGCCCTGACCCACAACGCCGCCGAAGACGCACAAATCATCCCGGTCAGCGTGTTCTGGGGGCAGTCGCCCGACAGCGAATCCAGCCCGTGGAAACTGTTGTTCGCCGACAGCTGGGCCGTCACTGGCCGGCTGCGGCGCTTGCTGAGCATCATGATCCTGGGGCGCAAGACCCGCGTGCAGTTTTCCGCGCCGATCCATTTGCGCGAACTGATCGAGCACGACAAGGGCCACGAACGCACCGTGCGCATGGCCCAGCGGATCCTGCGGATACATTTTCGCAACTTGAAAGCGGCGGTCATTGGCCCGGACATTTCCCACCGACGCAACCTGGTCAAGGGGCTGCTGAACCAGCCTCTGGTCAAACAGGCGATTGCCGACGAGGCCGAGCGGGAAAAAATCACCCCGGAAAAAGCCAAGGCCCAGGCGCTGCGTTACGGCAACGAAATCGCCTCGGACTACACCTACACCGCGATCCGTTTCCTGGAAGTGGTGCTGAGCTGGTTCTGGAACAAGATCTACGACGGCATCAAGGTCAACCACATCGAAGGCGTGCAGAAGGTCGCTCAGGGCCACGAAGTCATCTACGTGCCGTGCCACCGCAGCCATATCGACTACCTGCTGCTGTCGTACCTGCTGTTTCGCAACGGCCTGACCCCGCCGCACATCGCCGCCGGCATCAACCTCAACATGCCGGTGATCGGCGGCCTGCTGCGTCGGGGCGGGGCGTTTTTCATGCGTCGCACCTTCAAGGGCAACCCGCTCTATACCGCGGTGTTCAACGAGTACCTGCACACACTGTTCACCAAAGGCTTTCCGGTGGAGTATTTCGTCGAGGGCGGTCGCTCGCGCACCGGACGCATGCTGCAACCCAAGACCGGCATGCTCGCCATCACCTTACGCAGCTTCCTGCGCTCATCGCGCATGCCCATCGTGTTCGTGCCGGTCTACATCGGCTATGAGCGCGTCCTGGAAGGCCGCACCTACCTGGGTGAACTGCGTGGGGCGAGCAAGAAGAAAGAATCGATCTTCGACATTTTCAAGGTCATCGGCGCCCTCAAGCAGCGCTTCGGCCAAGTAGCGGTGAACTTCGGTGAGCCGATCAAACTGGCGGAGTTTCTCGACGGCGAACAGCCGGGTTGGCGCCAACAGGAGCTGGGCCCGCAATTCAAACCGGCCTGGCTCAACGCAACCACCCATCGCCTCGGCGAGCGGGTGGCCCGGCACCTGAACGAAGCGGCGGCCATCAACCCGGTCAACCTGGTCGCCCTGGCACTGCTGTCCACCAGCCGCCTGGCCCTGGACGACCGGGCCATGGCCCGGGTGCTGGACCTGTACCTGGCGTTGTTGCGCAAAGTGCCGTACTCGCCTCACACCACGTTGCCCGAGGGCGATGGGCGTGCGCTGATCGAGCACGTCAAAGGCATGGACCTGCTGTCGGAACAGAGCGATGCCCTGGGCAAGATTCTGTATCTGGACGAGCAGAATGCCGTCCTGATGACCTACTACCGCAACAACGTGCTGCACATCTTCGCCCTGCCGGCGTTGCTGGCGAGTTTCTTCCAGAGCACCTCGCGCATGAGCCGCGAACAGATCCTGCGCTACACCCGCGCCTTGTACCCCTACCTGCAATCGGAACTGTTCATTCGCTGGTCACTGGAAGAACTGGACGTCGTGATCGACCAATGGCTCGAAGCGTTCGTCGAACAAGGGCTGCTGCGTTTCGAAAAAGACCTGTACCTGCGCCCAGCCCCGAGTTCGCGGCATTTCGTGCTGCTGACCCTGTTGTCCAAAAGCATCGCGCAGACCTTGCAGCGCTTCTACATGACCGTCTCCCTGCTGCTCAACAGCGGCCAGAACAGCATCAGCGCCGAAGAACTGGAAGACCTCTGCACGGTCATGGCCCAGCGCCTGTCGATCCTGCATGGCCTGAACGCACCGGAATTCTTCGACAAGAGCCTGTTCCGGCATTTCATCCAGACAATGCTGGACCTGGACGTGCTGCGCCGGGACGAAGCGGGCAAGCTAAGCTATCACGAGCTGCTGGGTGAACTGGCCGAAGGTGCGGCCAAGCGAGTCCTGCCGGCGGAGATCCGTTTGTCGATCCGTCAGGTGGCGTTGCATCGCAGTGAAGATGCGGCAGATCAGGTCATCCCGGTGGTTGCGGACTGACCCCACAGGCGCCAGGTTCTCTCTGGCGCCCTCAATATGGAAATGCCCCCAATGAAAAAGCTTCTTCTCGTCGCCGTTGCCACGTTACTCAGTGCCTGCTCCAGCGCACCGCTGGCGAGCAAAAACAGTCTCGACGGTGAAGTGTTCTACCTGCAGCGCATCGCCCTGCCGCCCACCGCTGTCTTAAGCGTGAGCCTGCAGGATGTGTCCCTGGCCGACGCCCCCGCGGTGGTGCTCGATGAACAGAGCGGTCCGGTCAAGGGCCAGGTCCCGCTGCCGTTTCACCTCAGCTATGATCCGGCCCAGGTCAAACCCGGCCATCGTTATGCCGTGAGCGCGCGCATTGAAGTGGACGGCCAGTTGATGTTCATCACCACCGAACAACACACCGTGCAGCTCGATGGCAAAGATCCACAGCCGCTGAAGATCCGCGTCAACGCCGCCCGCTGATTTCTCTTTCTAATTTTTTCAAGGAAGCTGCCATGCTCCGCTCTACGCTCCGTTTCACCAGCCTGTGCGCCGGCCTGTTGTTCTGCGCCAACACCATGGCCTTGTCCCTGGCCGACCTCTCGCAGAAGGACGCCACCGGCGGCCTCAAGGACGCACTGACCCAGGGCGCCCAAGTAGCCGTCAAGCAGTTGGGCACACCCGGTGGCTTCAGCAACAATCCCGAGGTGAAGATCGAACTGCCGGGCAAGCTCGGTAAAGTCGCCAGCAAGATGAAAGCCTTTGGCATGGGCGATCAGGTCGAACAACTGGAAGCCAGCATGAACCAGGCCGCTGAAGCCGCTGTGGTCCAGGCCCAGCCGATCCTGGTCAATGCCGTGAAGAACATGAGTGTGAGCGATGCCAAGGGGATCCTGAGCGGCGGCAACGATTCCGCCACGCAGTACCTGAACAAGAGCAGCCGCGAGCAGATCCGCGCCAAGTTCCTGCCCATCGTCAAGCAAGCCACCGACAAGGTTGGCCTGGCGCAGAAATACAACACGTTCGCAGGCCAAGCGGCGACCTTCGGCGTGCTGGACGCCAAAAGCGCCAACATCGAAAACTACGTGACCGAACAAGCGCTGGACGGTTTGTTCGAGATGATCGGCAAACAGGAAGCCACCATCCGCCAGAACCCTGCGGCGGCGGCGAGCAGTTTGGCCAAGAAGGTGTTTGGTACGCTCTGAGATTCAGCGCAAAAACACTGTGGGAGCGAGCCTGCTCGCGATAGCGGTATCAGCCATAACATCTGTGTTGACTGATATTCCGCCATCGCGATATTCCGCCATCGCGAGCAAGCTCGCTCCCACATTCGATCTTCAGTGTTATCAAAATCGTGTCAGGTCTTCTTGACCCTGAACCACGCCGCATACAACGCCGGCAGGAACAACAGCGTCAACGCCGTCGCCACGATCAGCCCGCCCATGATCGCCACCGCCATCGGGCCAAAGAACAGGCTGCGTGACAGCGGAATCATCGCCAGCACCGCCGCCAGCGCGGTGAGCACAATCGGGCGGAACCGTCGCACAGTGGCTTCGATGATCGCCTGCCACGGGGCGAGCCCCGCCTTGATGTCCTGTTCGATCTGGTCCACCAGAATCACCGAGTTGCGCATGATCATCCCCGACAAGGCGATGGTGCCCAGCATGGCGACGAAACCGAACGGCTGGCGGAACACCAGCAGGAACAGCGTGACACCGATCAGTCCCAGGGGCGCGGTGAGAAACACCATGGCCGTGCGGGAAAAACTGCGCAATTGCAGCATCAGCAACGTCAGCACCACGACGATGAACAGCGGCACGCCGGCGTTCACCGATTGCTGGCCACGGGCGGCATCCTCTACCGTACCGCCCACTTCCAGCAGATAACCGTCCGGCAGCTCGGCACGAATCGGGGCCAGGGTCGGGAAGATCTGCTGCACCAGGGTCGCCGGTTGTTCCTTGCCATAGATATCAGCCCGCACGGTCACACTTGGCAGGCGATTGCGGTGCCAGATCACGCCTTCTTCGAAGCCGTATTCCAGCGTCGCGATCTGCGACAGCGCAACGCTTGTGCCATTGTCGGTCGGCACCGCCAGGCTCGGCAGCAGCGACAATTCGGTGCGCTCATGCACCGTGCCGCGCAGCAGAATCTCGATCAGTTCGTTGTCTTCCCGGTATTGGCTGACGCTGGAGCCGGTGAGGGAACTGCGCAAAAAGCTCGACAGGTTAGCCGTACTCACGCCCAACGCTCGGGCGCGGTCCTGATCGACGTTCAGGTACACCACCTTGCTCGGCTCTTCCCAATCCAGATGCACGTTGGCCACGTAGGGATTTTCACGAACCTTGGTCGCCACTTTCCGGGCCAGGGCCCGGACTTGTTCGATGTGCTCACCGGTCACGCGAAACTGCACCGGATAACCCACTGGCGGGCCATTTTCCAGGCGCGTGACCCGCGAGCGCAGGGCCGGGAACTGTTCGTTCAACGTGGTGATCAACCAGCTGCGCAGGGGCTCGCGGTCTTCGATGGTCTTGGCCAGCACCACGAACTGGGCGAAGCTGGGTGCCGGCAGTTGTTGATCCAGCGGCAGGTAGAAACGCGGTGAACCGGTGCCGACATAAGCCACGTAGTTGTCGATGCCCGCGTGGTCCTTGAGCAGCGCTTCAAGGCGCTTGACCTGCTCGGCGGTGTTGCTCAGGGACGCGCCTTCGGCCAGCTTCAGGTCGACCATCAGCTCAAGTCGCCCCGAGGCCGGGAAGAACTGTTGTGGCACGAAACGGAACAGCGCCACCGAGCCCACAAATAACAGCACGGTCAGCACGATGACGGTTTTGCGCCGCCGCACGCACCACTCCACCAAGCGCCGGACACGCTGGTAGAACGGCGTGCCGTAGGGGTCGAACTGGCCATCAGCGGTGCCGTGTTTGGCGGCATGAATTTTCGCCAGGTCCGGCAACAGTTTCTCCCCCAGGTACGGCACGAACACCACCGCGGCCACCCAGGAGGCCAGCAGCGCCAGGGTGACGACCTGGAAAATCGAACGGGTGTACTCGCCGGTGCCTGACTGCGCCGTGGCGATCGGCAGGAAACCCGCAGCGGTGATCAGCGTACCGGTGAGCATCGGGAATGCGGTGCTGGTCCAGGCATAGCTGGCGGCCTTGATCCGGTCGAAGCCCTGCTCCATTTTGATCGCCATCATCTCGACCGCGATGATCGCGTCATCCACCAGCAGACCCAACGCCAACACCAGCGCGCCAAGGGAAATCTTGTGCAGGCCGATGCCCAAGTAATACATCGCGGCGAAGGTCATCGCCAGCACCAGCGGAATCGCCAGGGCGACCACCATCCCGGTCCGCAGCCCGAGGGAGAAGAAGCTCACCAGCAACACGATCGTCAGGGCCTCCACCAGCACCTGGACGAACTCGCCAACACCGGTTTTCACCGCCGCCGGCTGGTCCGAGACCTTACGCAATTGCATGCCGGCCGGCAGGTTGTTCTGGATACGGGCAAACTCCGCCTCCAGGGCCTTGCCCAGAATCAGAATGTCGCCGCCGTCCTTCATCGCCACGGCCAGACCAATGGCATCTTCGGCCATGAAGCGCATGCGCGGGGCTGGCGGATCGTTGAAACCGCGATGCACATCCGCGACATCGCCGATACGGAACGTGCGATCAGCGACACGAATGGGAAAGTCGCGGATCTCTTCTACTGTCTGAAAATTTCCCGATACCCGTAGTTGGACCCGCTCGCTGCCGGTTTCGAAAAAACCTGCGGTCGATATTGCGTTCTGCTCTTCCAACGCCTGCTGGACTGCCGCCAGCGGCACGCCGAGGGTCGCCAGCTTCACGTTCGACAGTTCGATCCAGATTTTCTCGTCCTGCAAACCCAGCAGTTCGACCTTGCCCACATCCTTGACCCGTTGCAGTTGGATCTGGATGCGATCGGCGTAATCCTTGAGCACGCCGTAGTCAAAACCATCACCGGTCAGCGCATAGATATTGCCGAAGGTGGTGCCAAACTCATCGTTGAAAAACGGCCCCTGGATGCCCGGCGGCAAGGTGTGACGGATGTCACTGACCTTCTTGCGGATCTGGTACCACAACTCGGGAATCTGCGCCGAATGCAGGGAATCGCGAGCCATGAAAGTCACCTGGGATTCGCCCGGGCGGGAGAACGAGACGATTCTTTCGTAATCGCCGGTTTCCATCAGTTTCTTTTCGATGCGTTCGGTGACCTGGCGAGAAACCTCCTCGGCCGTAGCCCCCGGCCAGTTGGTGCGAATAACCATGGCCTTGAAGGTAAACGGCGGGTCTTCGCTCTGGCCGAGCTTGGTGTAGGAAAGCGCGCCGACGATTGCCAGCAACAACATCAGGAACAGGACGATCTGGCGGTTACGCAGCGCCCATTCGGAAAGATTGAAGCCCATCGGGGATTACTCCTTGGCCGCCAGATTGACCACGCGGTTGGAGCGATCCACCGGCCGCACCTGCTGGCCGTCGAGGAGCACGTGCACACCGGCTGCGACGACCCAGTCAGTGGGGCTCAGCCCTTCAAGCACCGGAACGGTTTTTTCGCCAAACGGGCCGACGCGCACCGGGACTTTTTTCAGGGTGTTATTGCCGTTGACTACCCACACGTAAGTGGCGCCGTTCTCGGCGGTGAGTGCAGACAGCGGCACCGACAGCGACACCTGGTCGCCGGTCTGGATAAACACTCGGGCACTCTGGCCCAACTCAGCCGGAACACTGCCGGCGGTGAAGGCAACGCGAGCGGCGAAGGTGCGGGATCTGGGATCGGCGGCTGGCGACAGTTCGCGGATGCGTCCGCTGAAACGCTGATCGGGCTGGCTCCATAACTCCACCGAGACCGGCTGACCAATCTTGAACCGGCCAAAGCCCTGCTCCGGCAGGCTGATCAGCACTTCACGCTCGCCGTCAGTGGCGAGGGTGAAGACCGTTTGACCGGCCGATACCACCTGCCCGACCTCCACGGAACGCCGGGCAACCACGCCATCCTGAGGCGCACGCAGCACCGAGTAACTGGCCTGGTTGCTGGCGACATCGAATTCAGCCTTGATCTGCTTGAGCCGCGCGGCACCGGAGCGGTAGAGGTTTTCTGCGTTGTCGTACTGGGAGCGGCTGACCATCTGCCGCTCCATCAAGGTTTTGTAGCGATCACGTTCAGCGCGCACCAGGTTCAGGTTGGCTTCGGCGGCGGCGACTTGGGCACGGGTGGCTTCCAGCTGCAGGCGCACGTCCTGGGGATCGAGCTCGGCCAGGGCCTGGTTGGCCTTGACTCGCTGGCCCTCTTCGACCAGTCGTCGGCTTACTTTGCCGCCGATGCGAAAGGCCAGGTCTGGCTCGAATCGCGCCCTGACTTCCCCCGGATAACTTTCCATCGCCTGGCCCGAAGGCTCTGGCTGCACCACCATGGCGGGGCGCACGGCAAGGGACACGGGTTCGTCCTGACCACACGCAGACAATAAAAAAACCAGGCTCACTGGCAGGGCGAGGGGCAAGGCATAGCGGAACATGGCGAGTGACCTTTCGCTAATGGTGCTTGGAATAATTATACTGACGAGTATGTTATTAATAGCAAACTCACCAGTCCAGTATTAAAAGCGAATAATGTCGAACAATCTTTCACCTCCCAACGGCCCAGGCCGTCCGAAGGATCTGGCCAAGCGCCAGGCCATTCTCGACGCGGCAAAAAAACTCTTCGTCAGCCTGGGGTATGCCAACACCAGCATGGACGCGGTCGCCACCGAGGCCGGTGTGTCGAAGCTGACGGTCTACAGCCACTTCAACGACAAGGAAACGCTGTTTTCCGCTGCCGTGGTGGCCAAGTGTGAAGAGCAAGTGCCGCCGCTTTTCTTCGAATGGCCTGACGGCGTGCCGATCGAACATGTGTTGCTGAACATTGCCCGTGGTTTTCACCAACTGATCAACAGCGACGAATCGGTGAACCTGCATCGGTTGATCATGGCCTTGGGCAGTCAGGACCCGCAGCTGTCGACGATCTTCTTCGAAGCAGGCCCGCAACGGATGCTCTCAGGCATGGAAAGGCTGCTGAACAAGGTCAACCAGAGCGGCGCCCTGAGCATCGACAAACCGCGCAATGCGGCGGAACACTTCTTCTGCCTCATCAAGGGTGCGGCGAATTTCCGCTTGCTGTATGGCTGCGGCGCACCGCTGGAAGCCGCAGCGGCCGAGGCTCATGTCGAGGAAGTGGTGGGGTTGTTTATGCGCGCTTATCGGCCGCAGATCATCTGATAGATTCTCGCCGACTGGGCGGGCCTCATCGCGAGCAGGCTCGCTCCCACAGGGTAAGGTGTAGTTAACACAACACACATCTGTGGGAGCGAGCCTGCTCGCGATGGAGGCGACGCGGTCTCAGGCCTTGAGCGCCTTCTTGGGATAGATGTCGTAGCGGCTGGATTTACCCTCAAGCCCGTGGCTGGGTTTTGGCCCTTCGATGCACGGTGCCTTGCGCGGACGCTTGACCACGACGCGGTGAGTCGCCAGGGCCAGGGCCGCGGCCAACAACGCCGGAGCGTCCAGGTCGTCGCCCACCAGCGGCCGGAACAGGCGCATTTCCTTCTTCACCAGGGCCGTTTTCTCACGATGAGGGAACATCGGGTCCAGGTAGATCACCTGGGGCGGCTCGCCTTGCCAGTTGCGCATCACCTCGATGGAATTGCCCTTGAGCAACCGCATGCGGGCGACGATCGGCGCCACATCGAAGTCCTCCGCGCCTCGGGCCAGGCCATCCTCGAGCAATGCGCCGATCAGCGGCTGGCGCTCGATCAGGCTCATTTCACAGCCCAGGCTGGCCAGCACAAACGCATCCTTGCCCAACCCGGCCGTGGCATCCAGCACACGCGGACGTACGCCCTGGGCCACACCGACGGCCTTGGCGATCATCTGGCCGCTACCGCCGCCGTACAAGCGGCGATGGGCCGCGCCGCCTTCGACGAAGTCCACCCGCACCGGTCCCGGCGCATCCGGCCCCAGTTGCTGCAACTGCAACCCCTGCTCACCGACCTGCAAGGCAAACTCGCCATCGTCCACCTGCAACGGCAGGTCAAGGCGCTGTGCCCAGTGCTCGGCCTGCGGCTGGAAGGCCGGGGCCAGGGCCTCAACATGGATGCGGCAGGCCGCGGGTTGATCACTCATGGAAGTTGTTCATTCTTGGAAACATGCTCAAAAAATTAAGGATCGGCAAAAGCGGCCGATAACAACGGTGAACGGCATTTTGCCAGAGCTGAGCGTCGACCGAGAAAAATGTCAGACATTCAATCCACATCGATAGGCGTCATCTCCCCTTACGGCGATTACAGCCTGCGCAACACCCAAGCCCTGAGCGGCGTCAGTCACCTGTGGCAGGATTTTTTTGCCCGGGCCCTGGCCGATCAACTGGGTGATAACGCACCGGCGCCTGGCAGCTACCAGCCAGTTGCCCTCGATGAGGCTGTTGAACCGACCCTCGGCGCCGAATTGCTCGAGCACATTGTCAGCCAGCGCAACTGCCAAGTGACTGAAACCCAAGTCAAACCGCCTGAGCCGCTGTTCCTGCCAATCGCTGAATTTGAACTCGACCTGCTGGACAAACCCTTCCCGCCGTTCCCGCCGGAAGAAATCGCCACCCAGCAAAAACAGCAGACCTTCGAAAGCAACTGGGTTCGCCCTCTGGTGCTTGCCGCCGGCCAACCGCTGCCAGAACCGGGACCTGCGCCTCAGCCACGTCCACTGCACCTGCCGATTGCCGAATTCGAACTGGACCTGCTGGACAAGCCGTTCCCGCCGTTCCCGGAAGAGGAACTGGTGGCACAGCAGAAGCAACTGGACTTCGATACCCGCTGGGCGCGCCCGATCGTGTTGCAGAACCTGCGCATCGCCGCCTGAATCAACGGCAAATCCACCACGGCCCGACATCCAGATGAAAATGGTTGCGGTGCGCCGCGTTGTAATCCGGACTCAAGACCACATTGAACACGTCACAGGCACCGTCGCGCACCTGGCGCAGGAATTGGGCGTGGGTGTTGTCCTTCGGCCAGTCCTTGAGCACGTTCACGCGACGGCCGTCCGCCAGGCGAAACCCGGCGATATCCAGCGCACTGGCCGTGGCATGCTGGCTGCGCGCCCCGCTCTCCCGACCGTACATATTGCGACAGGCGAAACTGCCCAGATGATCGACCTGCACCACTTTCTGCCCATAGGTCGCCTGCGCCGCCGGCTGCAGCGCGTGACGTTCAAACAAGGCGAACGCCACCGCCAGCGGGCAACTGGCCAGGAAGCTGCTGCTCAACGCCACCTCGCCGCCCTGCACCCTCAGCACATTGCTCAGCGGGCAACTGGCCTGGGGACTGCTGTCGGCCTGGCGGGTGGCACGCAGCCCCGAGGTCGCGAGCGCCTGGTCGCATAACTGCGGATCGTTGCGCAGGGCCATGAGTTTGTAACGGGTCAGCAGGTTCGGCGGCGCATTGACGTCCAGGGGCGCCCAGGGATTCCATTGTGGCGGCACCGACAGCCAACCGCGCCATACCCCCAGCACTGCGACGCCAACAACCAGCACCAATAGCGTAAAACCTTTCAAAACCCGCACGACAATGCCTCGGGCCTCAACCCTTGAATAGTTGGTTGGCCTGGTTGAAGGGCATCGAACGACGGGTGAAGGTGAACGAACCCTGTTCGCGGATTTCCTCGGCGGCGCGGAAAAACTCGCCATACGCCGCCAGGGCCAGCGCGGACCCGACACTGATGCGCTTGACGCCCATCTCGCTCAACTGCGCAACCGTCAGGTCCAGCGCCCCGGACATCAACACATTCACCGGTTTCGGCGCCACCGCCCGGACCACCGCCAGCACCTGCTCGGCCGAGCTCAAGCCTGGGGCATAGAGCACGTCGGCACCGGCATCGGCGAACGCCTTCAGGCGGGCAATGGTGTCATCCAGGTCGGGCTTGCCGTGCAGAAAATTCTCCGCCCGGGCGGTCAGCACAAAGGGATACGGCAGACTGCGCACCGCGTCAGCCGCAGCTTTAACCCGCGCCACGGCATGCTCGAAGCCATAGATCGGGCTGTCTTCGCGCCCTGTGGCATCTTCGATCGAGCCACCCACCGCGCCGGCCTGCGCCGCGCGGATCAGGCTGCTGGCGCACGCCTCGGGGGCATCGGCGAAGCCGTTCTCCAGATCGACCGCCACTGGCAAGTCAGTGGCCGCCACAATCGCCCGGACATTGGCCAGGGTGTCATCCAGCCCCGCGGCACCATCGGGCCGTCCCAAGGAAAAAGCGTAACCGGCACTGGTGGTGGCCAGGGCCTCGAAGCCGAGACTGGCAAGCATCTTTGCCGAACCGGCGTCCCACGGGTTGGGAATGACGAACGCGCCTTCGCGTTCATGCAAGGCTTTGAAGGCCTGGGCTCGACGGGTTTGCGCATCCATGGAAATCACTCCTGGGCAGAGGAAATTTTCGCCTCAGAGCAAACCCAGTTGCTCGGCGGCGGGCTCTCTGTATAGCTCAGGCAGGGCCGGCAAGCCAGGCAAACGGCTCATCAATCGGCGATGAAAGTGTTGCGCGAGTTTGGCCGCCAGCACGTTGTCGGCGGTGTGCAGAAAGATATAAGGCGTGCGCCCCTCTTCGATCCACCCGGCGATTTTTTCCACCCAGGGGGTCAGGAACGGTTCGTTGGCCTCCAGCACTGGATGGCCGATGAAACGCACCTGCGGGCAGTCGGTGAACGCGGTCGGCCGGGGCGGTACACGCGGTTTCTTCGATTGAGCATGGAGCACGGCAGGATCGGTCGAGGTGCAACTGAACAATGCCCGGGGATCCAGACAGATGCGTTCTACCCCGCGATCAAGGAGCAGGCGGTTGAGCTGTCGTTCGGCATCGCCCTTGGCAAAGAAGTCACCGTGACGGACCTCCACGGCCAAGGGGCGCTCGAAGGCATCAATGAAGCCCGCCAACTCCGGCAAGCGATTCGGGGTAAAGGCCTTGGATAACTGCAACCAGAACGGTGAAACCCGTTCGCCCAGGGGGCTGAGCAATTGCACGAAGGTTTCGATGGCCGTCAGGTGCTCACGCAAATCGCCATTGTGGCTGATCTCACCGGGCAACTTGGCGGTGAAGCGAAACTGCTCGGGCATGGTCTGCGCCCAGCGCTGAACGATGGCCGCAGAGGGGCTGGCGTAGAAGGTCGTATTGCCTTCCACGGCATTGAACACTTGAGAATAGAGGTTCAGGAAATCGGAGCTTTTGGCGTCTTGCGGATAAAGATAATCGCGCCAGGCGTTTTCGCTCCAGGACGGGCAGCCCAGGTAGTAAGGCAACCCCATCAGATGTAGAGGTCGAGTCCCAGCACTTCCATATCCCAGTCAACGAAACCGGCAGTGCTCAGGTAGCTGGCCAGGGCCGCGGATACACTGCGGCTCATGGCGCGGTGATACAGCATGTCTTGCTGACGGGCCGGAAGATTGCTCAGGCGTTGCGCCGAGGCTTTGGCAGCGCGAGCGGCCAACTGCTCTTCGGACGGAAATTCCAGTTCGCCATCGATGTCATCGAAGGACTCATCCGCAGCAACTTTGCCTGCACGAGGCCTGCGTTTGATGGGGTAGGACTGGGATGAAACGCCGTCTATACGCATAACAGAATGCTCGGTATCAATGATGGCAATTTAGCGGCACTTTCACAGCCGCGCAAATGCGCAAGTGATAACTAGAGCACATAAAGTCAAAAAGGTTTAAAACCGGCTCGAAAAAATGACGACTGGTAATATTGGGCGTGACTTTTGGGGGAGCAAATGACTTTGTAGGAGCAAGGCTTGCCCGCGATGAAGATGACGCGGTCCGCCAGAGAACAGAGCCCCCCGGTATCGCGAGCAACTTTGCTCTCACAAAGCCTGTGCCTACCGTTCGGATTTGGGCGTTGCAACCTTGTCCCGCAAATACACTGGTTGTGCATCGTCGGCCGGAATGGCTTCGCCGCGCTCCCAGGCGAAGCGGGCCAGGGTCAGCAGGTCTTCGGCATGGGGCAGCATCGAGGCGTCCTGGCCGCTGAGGGGGACGGCAATCCGCTCGCCGTAGCCCCAACCGGTCCCGGCGCCGAACCAGTCGCCGCTGGCGTTGGCAGGCAACGCCGCCACTTCGGGGGGGAGCACCGCTTCGGCGCCCACCAGGCGCATCTCACCCTCGGACTCGCGGTAGCAGCCCCAATACACCTCATCCATGCGCGCATCGATGGCCGCCGCGACTTGGCTGACGCCCTGTTCACGCAAGGCGCGCTGGGCGAGTACCGCCAGGTTGGACACCGGCAACACCGGCCGCTCCAGGGCAAACGCCAGGCCCTGCACCACGCCGACGGCAATGCGCACGCCGGTGAACGCTCCCGGCCCACGACCAAAGGCAATCGCATCCACCGCCTGCAAGGTGGTCCCTGCATCGCTGAGCAATTGCTGGATCATCGGCAACAGCTTCTGGGCGTGCAAGCGCGGGATCACCTCGTAATGGCTCGTGACCTTGCCGTCGTGCAGCAAGGCAACGGAGCAAGCTTCAGTCGCGGTATCCAGGGCCAGCAAGGTGCTCATCGGTGTGTCCGTAAATCAGATAGGGAAAAGTGCGCCAGTATAAACAACAACGGCCCGCAAGCGGGCCGTTGTTATTTGCTGCACAGCAGACTTGTCAGCTCAGTGCTTCAAGCACCTTGCCGGTGATCGCTTCAACCGAACCAACGCCGGCGATGTAGCTGTACTTGGGCTTGCCTTGGGTCTTGGCGGACAGCTTCTGGTAGAACTCCACCAGCGGCTTGGTCTGGGAGTGGTAGACCGACAGGCGATGGCGCACGGTTTCTTCGGTGTCGTCCTTGCGCTGCACCAGTGCTTCACCGGTGATGTCGTCCTTGCCGGCGAGTTTCGGCGGGTTATAGACGGTGTGGTAGACACGGCCGGACGGCTCGTGGACACGACGACCAGCAATACGTTGAACGATCTCCTCGTCGTCGACGGCGATTTCGACAACGTGATCCAGCTCCACGCCAGCCGTAACCAAGGCTTCGGCCTGCGGAATGGTGCGCGGGAAACCGTCGAACAGGAAGCCGTTGGCGCAATCGGCTTGAGCGATGCGATCCTGGACCAGCGCGATGATCAGGTCATCCGACACCAGGCCGCCGGCATCCATGATGCTCTTGGCCTTGACGCCCAGCTCGGTGCCGGCCTTGACCGCGGCACGCAGCATGTCGCCAGTGGAGATTTGCGGGATACCGAATTTTTCGGTGATGAACTTTGCCTGAGTACCTTTACCGGCCCCGGGAGCTCCCAGCAGAATGACGCGCATCGATGTGCTCCTCAATTTTTTTATGTAAACGCTCGGATTCGCCTCGTGGGGCCAATCTCGGAAAACAGGATCGTGACCGCCCAAACGGCCAAAGGCTGATCAAGATACACAGCAGGCCCGACCCACACAAGCCGCCGAAAGTCGAAGGAACCCGCGCCTGACGCGACCTTGGGAGGAGGTGGCGATCGTCGCAACCGGACAACAAACTGTCGCCCGACCGACCTCTTCCCTGCCCACCCGGCCTCCGCCCGGGGGATACCGGGCGGGCCGTTTCGGTACGCCGCTTAACCTTAGCCGGTGTTGCGCAAACCGGCGGCAATCCCCGCCACAGACACCAGAAGCGCCTGTTCCACGGGGCTGCCCTGGGCAACGTCCTGCTGCCGCGAACGGGCAAGCAGTTCAGCCTGCAACAGGTGCAACGGGTCGAGGTAGGTGTTGCGCAGGCGAATGAATTCCAGGGTGTCAGGGCTATGTGCCAGTAGCTGCGACTGGCCGGTCAACCCCAGGACCACCGCGCACGCCTGCGACAATAGGTCGCGTAAATGCTCGCCCAACGGTAGCAGCCCAGGTTCGACCAAACGCTCATCGTAGGAGCGCGCAATGTCCGCGTCGGCCTTGGCCAGCACCATCTCTAGCATGTCGATGCGGGTGCGGAAAAACGGCCATTGTTCGCGCATCTGCCCCAGCAACTCGCCCTCGCCGCGCTCCAGCGCCTTGCCCAGGGCGGTTTCCCAGCCGAGCCAGGCCGGCAGCATCAGGCGCGTCTGGGTCCAGCCGAAGATCCACGGGATCGCCCGCAGGCTTTCGATGCCTCCGGCCCGGCGCTTGGCCGGCCGGCTGCCCAGCGGCAGACGGCCCAGTTCCTGCTCCGGTGTGGACTGGCGGAAATACTCGACGAATTGCGGATTTTCCCGCACCACGGCGCGGTAAGCCTTGACCCCGTCGGCCGCCAGTTCATCCATCAGATGACGCCACTGAGGAGTGGGCGGCGGCGGTGGCAGCAGCGTCGCTTCCAGCACGGCGGCGAGGTACAGATTGAGATTCTGTTCGGCGATGTCCGGCAGGCCAAATTTGAAACGAATCATTTCACCCTGCTCAGTGGTACGGAAACGCCCGGCCACCGAACCCGGCGGTTGCGACAGAATCGCCGCGTGAGCCGGACCGCCGCCACGCCCCACAGTGCCTCCGCGGCCATGGAACAACAGCAGTTCGACTTGCTGTTCGCGACAAATGTCCACCAGCCGTTCCTGGGCTCGATACTGTGCCCAGGCCGCCGCTGTCGTGCCGGCATCCTTGGCCGAATCGGAATAGCCGATCATCACCTCCTGAGGCCCTTGCAGCCGCGAGCGATAGCCCGGCAGCAGCAACAATTGCTCGATCACCGGCCCGGCGTTGTCCAGGTCGGCCAGGGTCTCGAACAGCGGCACCACCCGCATGGGTCGCAACACGCCGGCCTCTTTCAACAAGAGCTGCACCGCGAGCACATCGGAAGCGGCGCCCGCCATCGAGATCACGTACGAGCCCAGGGACGCCGCCGGCGCCGCCGCCACTTCCCGGCACGTGGCCAGGACTTCCGCGGTATCGGCCGACGGTTTGAAATGAGCGGGCAAAAGCGGACGCCGGTTGTTCAGCTCCTCCAGCAGAAAGCTGATGCGCTGCTCCTCGCTCCAGTCCTCATAGCGGCCCAGGCCCAGGTAGTCAGTGATTTCAGTCATGGCTGCGCTGTGGCGCGTGGAGTCCTGGCGCACATCGAGGCGCACCAGGAACAACCCGAACGTCACCGCCCGGCGCAAGCAGTCGAGCAGCGGTCCGTCGGCGATCACGCCCATGCCGCACTCGTGCAGGGACTGGTAGCAAAGCTCCAGCGGGTCCAGCAGTTCGCGGTTGTTCTGCAGCACATCGGCAGAGGCTGGGGTGGTGACTTTCAGGGACGCGTGCGCCCAATTGCGCGTGGCGCGCAGGCGTTCACGCAATTGCTTGAGCACGGCACGGTAGGGTTCAGCGCTATCACCGGCCTGGGCGCGCAAAGCCTCGCTGGCTTTTTGCATGGACAGCTCAGCCGCCAGGTGATCAACGTCGCGCAGGTACAGATCCGCCGCCATCCACCGCGCCAGCAACAGCACTTCGCGGGTTACCGCAGCGGTGACATTGGGGTTGCCATCCCGGTCGCCGCCCATCCACGAGGCAAAGCGGATCGGTGCAGCCTCCAGCGGCAGGCGCAAGCCGGTGGCGGCATGCAGGGCCTGATCGGCCTTGCGCAGGTAATTGGGAATGGCTTGCCACAGCGAATGTTCGATCACCGCAAAGCCCCACTTGGCCTCGTCCACCGGGGTCGGCCGGGTGCGGCGTATTTCTTCGGTGTGCCAGGCTTCGGCGATCAGCCGTTGCAGACGCTCGTGGATCTGCGCGCGCTCGGCGCTGGTGAGATCGCGGTGGTCCTGGGCCGCCAGTTGCGCGGCGATGGCATCGTATTTCTGGATCAGCGTGCGCCGGGCCACTTCCGTGGGGTGGGCGGTGAGCACCAGTTCGATTTCCAGCCGTCCCAATTGCCGCGCCAGGGACTCGGCGCCATGACCCTCGGCCCGCAATCGAGCAAGCAGTTCGGGCAACACCCGCGCCTCGAACGGTGCCGGTTTGGACTCTTCGCGTCGGTGGATAAGTTGATACTGCTCGGCGATGTTGGCCAGGTTGAGGAACTGATTGAACGCCCGCGCCACCGGCAGCAGTTCGTCCTCGCCCAACTGATTGAGGCTGGCGCTCAGTTCGGCGTCCATGGAGCCGCGTCGATCGGCCTTGGCACCCTTGCGGATCTGCTCGATCTTGTCGAGAAACCTGTCCCCGTACTGTTCGCGGATGGTGTTGCCCAGCAGCTCGCCGAGCAGGTGAACATCCTCGCGCAAGCGTGCATCGATATCGGTCATCAGCAGTTCTCCAGCAAAAGGTCCGGACAGCTCTTGGGTTAGACGTTTTACAGAGAGTGCCGACGCAAGACGTTTATGACAAGCGACGAGGGGACATTAAACCTTGTCGGACAAAGCTAGTCTTAACAGTAAGCCACACAACGGCTTGTCACTCTGCGCGCCTGCCATCCGCGGGCTATTGAGGCCATCATGAAAATCCGTGAACTCGCCCAACACTGGGAAGAAAACGCCAAAGGTTGCCTGACCCAGACCGGCTACACCATTCACCTGGACGTGGAGGCCGCCGCACGACTGGCGGCGATCTGCGAGATGTACCCCAAGCGCCAACCCGAGGAACTGCTCGGCGAATTGATCGGGGCGGCGCTGGAAGAACTGGAAGCCAGCTTCCCTTACATCAAGGGCTCGCAAGTGGTGGCCACCGATGAAGAGGGTGACCCGCTCTACGAAGACGTCGGCCCGACCCCGCGTTTTCTCGCTCTGTCGCGGCGTCATCTGCATCAACTCTCCTCGCAGAACGACAAGTCCAAGCACTAATTTTCTTTAGGAGCGGGGCTGCGATCTTTCCTAGACGCCAGGTCAAAAGATCGCAACCTTCGCCAGTTCCTACACGCGCCCCCAAAAAAACCCACGCCTCCTACGCCGGGAATACCGCTGCGCGCCTTGAAAGTTCAGCTTTTCTGCTGTTGACCAATCAGTCAGTAAAACTTTTGGCGATTGGCCATCCTCGCTGAACTTTTGAAAAACGCCTCAGGTCACACCGAGTAACCATACTGGAACGGTCGTTTAAATAAACGCGCCCCGGCGCCAGCGCCGAAACAGACGTCCCGGCTTCGGTCCCAGCATGGATCTGTAGTTTTTTCAGGAGTTTTCCAATGGAGTTGAAGCCTATGAATACCTGCACTGCCAAACCCTCATCCACTGGCCTGCGCGGCCTGAAGTTGGCTGCCCTGGCAATCGGTAGCAGCTTCATCCTCGCCGGTTGCGCCGGCAACCCGCCTTCGGAGCAGTACGCGGTGACCCAATCGGCGGTCAACAGCGCCGTCAGCGCCGGCGGTACCGAATTCGCCGCCGTGGAAATGAAGTCGGCCCAGGACAAGCTCAAGCAGGCCGAGATCGCGATGCACGACAAGAACTACGAAGAAGCCAAGCGTCTGGCCGAGCAGGCCGAGTGGGACGCCCGCGTCGCTGAGCGCAAGGCCCAGGCCGCCAAGGCCGAACAGGCTCTCAAGGACTCCCAGAAAGGGGTTCAGGAACTGCGTCAGGAAGGCATGAACAAGCTTCAGTAAGCCGTTCACGCCGCGACGTACTTCTCATTGATAAAAGGACGACAGACTATGATGCACAAACACTTGATGATCCCCGCCCTGCTGGCCGCCTGCGTCTCGCTGGCCGCGTGTTCCACAGATCCGAACGCTAATCTGGAACAGGCCCGTACCAACTACAACGGTCTGCAGGCTGACCCGGCGGCGACCAAGGTTGCAGCTCTGGAAACCAAGGACGCCGCCGACTTCCTGGCCAAAGCCGAAAAGGCTTACATGGACAAGGAAGATGAAGCCAAGGTCGACCAGTTGGCCTATCTGACCAACCAGCGCGTGGAGGTGGCCAAGCAGACCATCGCCCTGCGCACCGCCGAAGCCGAGCTGAAAAACGCCGGTGATGAACGCGCCCGCGCATTGCTCGAGGCCCGTAACGCGCAGATCAAGCAGCTGCAAGACAGCCTCAACGCCAAGCAGACCGAACGCGGCACGCTGGTGACCTTCGGTGACGTGCTGTTTGCCACCAACAAGTCCGAGCTGCGTTCCAGCGGCCTGGTCAACGTGAATAAACTGGCCCAGTTCCTCCAGGAAAATCCCGACCGCAAGGTGATTGTCGAAGGCTACACCGACAGCACCGGTTCGGACTCCTACAACCAGTCGCTGTCCGAGCGCCGCGCCAGCTCCGTGCGTATGGCTCTGGTGAAAATGGGCGTCGACCCGGCGCGCATCGTGACCCAGGGTTACGGCAAGGAATTCCCGGTAGCGGACAACACCAGCGTCTCGGGCCGTGCCATGAACCGTCGGGTCGAGGTGACCATCTCCAACGACAACCAGCCAGTCGCCCCGCGCTCGACCATGAGTGCCAACTGATCGGCTGACTGCAACTGAAAGCCCCGCCTGACGTGATCAGGCGGGGCTTTTTCATGGCCAACACATTTCCCTTGTGGGAGCGAGCCTGCTCGCGATAGCGGTGGGTCAGTCAATGCAGTTGCAACTGGTCCACCGCTATCGCGAGCAGGCTCGCTCCCACAGGGAAATTGAGGCTGGGTTATGGCTCAAGCTTCTGCGGCGTCTCCTGTCCCATGCAGCGCACCGCGCGCTTCTTCTCGTTGATCAGCACGCCGGTCAGGCCTTTCTGTTCGGTGTCGAACAGCACCAGCACACCATCGATGCACTGGGCGACCTGGGGGGCAGGCTCCAGGGCGACCTTGTAGTCTTCGCCCGGCACGGTCTTGAGCATGGTGAACTCGTTGAGCAGCAACGCATCCTCGGGCTTGGCGAAGTGCAGGTAGCCGTAGTACCAGAGCACCGCGACGGTGCCGAGGATGCTGCAGATACCGGTGATGATCAGGGGGATGGCGTTACGTTCTTCGCTCATTGCGGGCTCTCTGAAGATTCAACGGATGATTTCGGATAATTCGGGATCTCGCCCAGGCGGCGCAGGCCGTCGAAGTGCCAGGGGTCGTCGAGATAGCGCAGCATCACCGTTCGCCAGACCGGGTCGGCGAATGTCTGCACATGCCCACCGCGAGTCAGTTGCAGGACCCGGGGCGGCGGCGCAGCTTGATACAGACGGATGCCGTTGGAAAGAGGCACGATCGGGTCATCGAGGCTGTGGTAGATCAATTTCGGTACGCCCTTCAATTGCGCCACCGAACCGATTGCACTGTCACCGTCGGGCACCAGCCAGGACAGCGGCACCTGCAATGCCCAGGTCAGCCATGAAGTACTCAGGGCGAAACGCCCCACGTCGCGATAACTGGCGGGCACGCCATCGAGCACCAAGGCCTTGAGTTGCGGCTGACGCTCGGGATGATCGGCCAGGTAATGCACCGCCAGCGCGCCGCCCAGGCTCTGGCCGAGCAGCACCAGTGGCTTGCCTTGAACCTGTGGCGCCTGGTCGAGCCATTTGAACGCCGCGTCGATGTCCTGATAGATCGCCGGCAGGCTCGGCTCGCCTTCGGACCGGCCGTAACCGCGGTAATCCACCATCAATACCTGGTAACCCTGCTCGGGCAACCACCAGCTCCCCCCCAGATGCCAGGCCAGGTTGCCGCCGTTGCCGTGCAAGTGCAGTACCGTGCCCTTGACCTCCACCCCTTGTTTGACCGGCAGCCACCAGCCGTGGAGCCTGACACCGTCGGCGGTGGTCAGGGTGACGTCGCGGTAGTCGAGCTTGGCCCGTTCCGGGGTAAAGGGCAGGCCGCGTTCGGGGTAGAACAGCAGGGAACTGCAACCGCTCAGGGTCAGCAGCAGGCATAAGATGCCGAGGGTTCGCATCCGGTGAAACCTCGCAAGTCAGAAGTGAAACGCAGTCCCCCCTGTGGGAGCGAGCTTGCTCGCGATAGCGTCAGTACAGTCAATACGGCTGTGACTGGCCCGCCGCTATCGCGAGCAAGCTCGCTCCCACAGGGTGCTCAAAGGATATTGGAATAATCCGCTTCGATCCGGTCCAGGCTCAGGTGGTTGAGGAAGTTGGAGAAACACATCCAGGCCGACAGCGCGTTCATGTCGCGGAACTGTTCCGGCAGGTATTTGGGCGGCACGACCAAGCCTTCGTCCACGAGTTGGCGCATCGTGCGCATGTCTTCAAGGGTGGTTTTACCGCAGAACAACAGCGGCACCTGCTCCAGCTTGCCTTTGCGTACGGCCAGCTGAATGTAGTTGTAAACCATGATGAAGCCCTTGAGGTAGGACAAGTCTTTGGTGAATGGCAGACCCGTCGGCACCGAACCACGGAAAACCCGGCTGGCGTTGCCGTAGCTTTCGCCCATCTCAAAGCCCTGCTCACGGAAGAACTCGTATATCTGCAGAAAGTCCGCCCCCTCCTCCACCATGTGAATGGCCCTGGTGCGATTGGTCAGCTTGCGCAGGCGACTTGGGTAAGAGGCGAAGGTGATGATCTCCATCAGGATCGCCAGGCCTTCCTGGGTCACCGTGGACGAGGGTGGCCCCTTGGACAGGAAGGTGCAGATCGGCTGATTCAGGCCGTTGAGGGTGGTGCCGACGTGCACCAGACCTTCATGGACCTCCAGGGCCCGAACGTCACGGTCGTTGAACATCGCATCAGTGCGAATCTTGATGTAATCGGCGCCAGCCGCCGCATCGGCCACGATCCCGTCGGACTCGAACACCCGGATGGTTTCCTCGGCCTCGCCAAAAACCCGGTTGAGCCGATGCTGCAGCAGGCTGACAGCGTCCTGGGCGGTCAGAATCTTCGGCTCGTCCTTCAGGTCGCCACGGCCATCAATGTTGTTCAGGTAATCGGACAGCATCAAGCCCAGGTCAGCCAGGGTCGGGTCGCCGGCATGGAACGCATCGGAAGCGGCCCCGTACAACTCCTGGGAGATCAGCCCGAAATCCTCGGTGCCGCGTGCTTCGAGCATGCGCACCACCATGCGGTATTCCTTGCACATGCGACGCATGATCTGGCCGACCGGGTTGAACTGCCCGAGTTGACGGGTGATGTCGCGTTCGATGTTCTGGAATTCCAGCTTCACTTTGCTGGAATCGAACGACAGGGGCCGGTTGAGGTAATAGTCGCGGTCCACGGCGGGCATTTCCTTGCCCTTGGCCTTGAGGAAACCCTTGCGGATGCTTTCGTCCCACTTTACTGCGTCGAGAATGCGAATCGGCGTTTGCGCCAGCACAATGCGATCGGACAAGGTGCGTATCGTCTGCTGGTAATCGTCCACCCGGAACTCCTGTGAAAAAACGTCCGCTTGTTGCAATTATTGGGATTTGACCAGCCGCTGGTAGCGCACAGCCTCCGAGAACACATCGGAGTTGGCCGGGTCGTCGAGGTAACGGAAAACCGTCCCCATGTCGCTGTCCACCAGCACGCCGTCACCTTCTTCGCTCTGGTTCGGCTGGCCACTGAGGATCTTATGGCTGATGGCCTGGTTGATCTGATCCATATCCAGGTTGTAGATCACCAGTTCCTGCTTGTCGGTCAGTTCAAAACCGGCGATCACGAAATGCCCTCCAAAGCGGGCCGGCACCTTGGCCGACAGATACCAGCGGCTGCCGTGACGGGAGACGGTCACCGGGATGGCTTCGCGCTCCAGAGGCCTGGCCCTGAAGTAGGTGACGGCTTGATAACGGCGCGGGCCCACTTCGACCAACTCCAGATTGAGCGGCTCGCCCCAGGCGTTGGTACTGGTCCAGTGGCCGACCAGCCCTTGGGGCGCGGCTTCGCTGTCGGGCAACGGCGCCTTGAAGGACACCAGGCAGCCACTGAGCAGCAGCAACGACACGGCCATTACAACGGCACGCCAGGCTTTCATTTGAACTCCCTATGGCATACGGCGCCTAGTCTTTGTGAGGAGCCTTTGTGGCGAGGGAGCTTGCTCCCGCTTGAGTGCGCAGCGCTCACAAAAGGGGCCGCTACGCAGCCCAGCGGGAGCAAGCTCCCTCGCCACATGTGGTGCTCCTGAAAAACTAAACCGACGCCAATACCAGATGCATGTAGCGGGTCAGGATGCCGAGCATTTCTTCTGCCGCTACCGGCTCGGCGCCATTGAGCAAGCCTTGATATTCCATCCGTCCGATAATCGCCGTCAACACTTTGGCATCCTGCTGGGGTTCACGCGAGCCCAAAACCTGGAAAAACTGACAAGTGCCGTGCAACAGGATCTGCTGGTGAGAGCGCACCAGCTCCGCCAGGCGCGGGTTGAGCAGCGCTTCCTGACGAAAAGCCTGTTCCGCCATCAGGTATTCGCGCCGGCTGTGCAATTGATGCTGCACGTAGTCGGCAGTCATCCGGGCGATGTCATCCGCCAGCTGCGAGCGGGATTCGGCGCTGCCGTCTCCGTAGGCAACCATCTCCCGCAGCAGGCCTTCATTGTTGGTCCACAACTTGGCCATGAACGCCGCGCTGCGCTCCACGTACTGGGCGAAGGTATCGGTCAACAGGTCATCGATGTCCTTGAAATAATAAGTCGTGGCCGACAGCGGCACACCCGCTTCGGCGGCCACGGCTCGGTGGCGTACCGCCCGCACACCATCACGCACCACAATGCGCATGGCCGCATCGAGAATCTCCTGGCGACGCTGTTCACTGCCCTGCCGGCTGGCCTTGCGACCCTGGTACTGAACACTTTCAGCGACAGCAGTGGCGACGCCCGCCGCACCTTCTGGAGCCATTACACGATTCACGACAGGTCTTTCCTCGCTATTTCAAAATCAACCAATTGATACGTTTGTACCAGACAGGCAATAAAAAGCCGCCTGTTCGAGGCGGCTTTTTAATTGAAACACTTACGCTTGGGGCCGCATGTGCGGGAAAAGAATGACATCCCGGATCGACGGTGAGTTGGTCAGCAACATCACCAGGCGATCGATGCCGATGCCTTCGCCGGCCGTCGGCGGCATGCCGTACTCAAGGGCGCGAACGAAGTCGGCATCGTAGTGCATGGCCTCGTCGTCGCCGGCGTCCTTGTCGGCCACCTGGGCCATGAAACGCTCTGCCTGATCTTCTGCGTCGTTGAGCTCGGAGTAGGCGTTGGCGATTTCGCGACCACCGATGAACAGCTCGAAACGGTCGGTCACGCTTGGGTTCTCGTCATTGCGACGGGCCAGCGGCGACACTTCGAACGGGTACTGGGTGATGAAATGCGGCTGCTCCAGCTTGTGCTCGACCAACTCTTCGAAAATCATCACTTGCAGCTTGCCCAGACCCTCGAAGCCGAGCACCTTGGCGCCGGCCTTCTTGGCGATGGCGCGGGCCTTTTCGATGTCCTGCAGGTCGGCCGCGGTGATGTCCGGGTTGTACTTGAGGATCGAGTCGAACACCGACAGGCGCACGAACGGTTCGCCGAAATGGAACACCTTGTCGCCGTACGGCACGTCGGTGGTCCCGAGCACCAGCTGCGCCAGTTCGCGGAACAGCTCCTCGGTCAGGTCCATGTTGTCTTCGTAGTCGGCGTAGGCCTGGTAGAACTCGAGCATGGTGAACTCGGGGTTGTGCCGGGTCGAAACGCCTTCGTTACGGAAGTTGCGGTTGATCTCGAAGACTTTCTCGAAGCCACCCACCACCAGGCGCTTGAGGTACAGCTCCGGCGCGATACGCAGGAACATTTCCATGTCCAGAGCGTTGTGGTGGGTTTCGAACGGCTTGGCCGCCGCACCGCCGGGGATGGTCTGCAGCATCGGCGTTTCGACTTCAAGGAAGTCACGCTTCATCAGGAAGCTGCGGATGTGGGCGATGACCTGCGAGCGCACGCGGAAGGTCTGGCGCACGTCTTCGTTGACGATCAGGTCGACGTAACGCTGACGATAGCGTTGCTCGGTGTCGGTCAGGCCGTGGTGCTTGTCCGGCAGTGGGCGCAGGGACTTGGTCAGCAGGCGCACGCTGGTCATTTCGACGTACAGGTCGCCCTTGCCGGAACGGGCCAGGGTGCCTTCGGCGGCAATGATGTCGCCCAGGTCCCAGGTCTTGACGGCGGCCAGGGTTTCTTCCGGCAGCGTCTTGCGGTTGACGTAGACCTGGATGCGCCCGGTCATGTCCTGGATCACCATGAACGAACCACGGTTGAGCATGATACGACCGGCCACCTTGACTGGAATCGCCGCCTCGGCCAGCTCTTCCTTGGTCTTGTCCGCATACTGCTTCTGCAAGACGTCGCAGTAGGCGTCGCGGCGGAAGTCGTTGGGGAAGGCCTGGCCCTTGGCGCGCTCGGCAGCAAGCTTTTCCTTGCGCAGGGCGATCAGGGAGTTTTCTTCCTGTTGCAGGGCTTGCGGGTCGAGTTCTAGGTCGCTCATGTCTTTAAAGATTCCATCACAGGTTCGTTGCCCCCGGCCCCGGGCCGGAGTTTGCGGCCAGGCCTCGCTCCTGGGTGGAAGCGCGCCTGCCCGCCGCATGGGTGTCGCGTTACAGCCCTTGTTTGAGGCTGGCGATCAGGTATTCGTCGATGTCGCCATCGAGCACCTTGTCACAGTCGCTGCGTTCGATGCTGGTGCGCAGGTCCTTGATGCGCGAGGCGTCAAGTACATACGAACGGATCTGGTGACCCCAGCCGATGTCCGACTTGGTGTCTTCCAGGGCCTGGGACGCCGCGTTGCGCTTCTGCACTTCCTGCTCGTACAAACGGGCCCGCAGCATTTTCATCGCGGTGTCTTTGTTCGCGTGCTGGGAGCGTTCGTTCTGGCAACTGACCACAGTGTTGGTCGGTACGTGGGTAATCCGTACGGCCGAGTCGGTGGTGTTAACGTGCTGGCCACCGGCCCCGGAGGAACGGTAGGTGTCGATGCGCAGGTCCGACGGGTTGATGTCGATTTCGATGTTGTCATCGATTTCCGGCGAAACGAACACCGCCGAGAACGACGTGTGACGACGGTTACCGGAGTCGAACGGGCTTTTGCGCACCAGGCGATGCACGCCGATCTCGGTGCGCAGCCAGCCAAAGGCGTATTCGCCCTTGATGTGCACGGTGGCACCCTTGATTCCGGCGACTTCACCGGCCGACAGTTCCATGATGGTCGCGTCGAAACCGCGTTTGTCGGCCCAGCGCAGGTACATGCGCAGCAGGATGTTGGCCCAGTCCTGGGCTTCGGTGCCGCCGGAACCGGCCTGGATGTCCAGGTAGGCGTTGTTGGCATCCATCTCGCCACTGAACATGCGCCGGAATTCCAGCTTGGCCAACGCCTCCTCGAGGCGTGTCAGCTCGGCGACGACATCACCGACGGCACCTTCATCGTTTTCTTCGACAGCCATGTCCAACAGGTCGCGGCAGTCGGCCAGGCCGCTGGACATTTCATCCAGGGTCTCGACGATCTGCGCCAGCGCAGCGCGCTCGCGGCCCAGCTCCTGGGCGTACGACGGGTTATTCCAGACATTCGGATCTTCAAGCTCGCGATTGACTTCGGTCAGACGCTCATGCTTTTGATCGTAGTCAAAGATACCCCCGAATAGTTTCGGAGCGCTCGGACAGGTCCTTGATGGTGTTCAGGATCGGGTTGATTTCCATGGCGGGCAGCACTCGTTGGCGAACTTTTGAAAGCCGGCGAGTATAACGTAATCAAGCGCCAGCGGCAGCCCGCCTGGCGGCTTTAGGGACACCAATTCTTGTGGCGAGGGAGCTTGCTCCCGCTGGGCTGCGCAGCAGCCCTAAAAAACAGCTCAGTCAACCTGACTCACCGAGTTATCTGGTTTAGGGGCCGCTACGCGCCCCAGCGGGAGCAAGCTCCCTCGCCACAAGAACTCTCCAGCCGGCCGGACGCACTACTCGATACCCACCCGATTACGCCCATTGTGCTTGGCCGTGTACAGCCCTTTGTCCGCCGCCGAAATCAGCTGGCGGCAATCGCCACCTTGCTGTGGCGTGAAGGTCGAGACGCCAACGCTGACAGTCAGGTTCGCCCCCTCATGAGGCGTGATGTGGGGGATGTTCAGGGCAACGACGCTCTGGCGCAGCTTTTCGGCCATCAACCGCGCGCCGCCAGCCGAGGTGCTGGGCAAGACCAGGGCGAACTCCTCGCCGCCGTAACGGGCCGGCAGGTCGGACGGACGACTGCACGCATCACGGATCGCCGTGGCGACCTTGCGCAGTGCTTCGTCCCCCTCCAGGTGGCCGAAATTGTCGTTGAAGGACTTGAAGTAATCCACGTCGATCATCAACAGCGAGAGCTGGGACTGGTCCCGCAGCGCCCTTCTCCACTCCAGCTCCAGGTATTCATCGAAGTGCCGGCGGTTGGACAGCCCGGTCAGACCGTCGGAATTCATCAGCCGTTGCAGCACCAGATTGGTGTCGAGCAGTTGCTGCTGGCTGACCCGCAGGGCGCGATAGGCCGCATCGCGTTGCAGCAGCATCATGTAGGACCGCGAGTGGTAGCGGATGCGCGCCACCAGTTCGATGTTGTCCGGCAACTTGACCAGGTAATCGTTGGCCCCGGCGGCGAACGCCGCGCTTTTGACCAGCGGGTCCTCCTTGGTGGACAGGACAATGATCGGAATATCCCGGGTCGCCGGATGGTTACGGTATTCGCGCACCAGGCTCAAGCCATCAAGACCGGGCATCACCAGGTCCTGGAGGATCACCGTTGGCTTGATGCGGACCGCATGGGCGATGGCCTGGTGTGGGTCGGCGCAGAAGTGAACGTCGATGTTCTCTTCATTGGCCAGCCCGCGCCGCACCGCCTCGCCGATCATCGCCTGGTCGTCGACGAGCAAGACCATGGCCGCGTTCTCGTCACGCTTGAAATCGTCGAGCTGTAAATCACTCATGGGAACTCACCTGAATACGGCTGGTGGACAAGGCTGCCGGGGTTCTTCATTGGGTAAAAATCTCCACTAACCGTGGCGCTATATGGTCCAGCGCAAGAATCTGCGCAGCCGCGTCGATGGCCGCGGCCGCTTTGGGCATGCCGTACACCGCGCTGCTCTGCTGGTCCTGGGCGATGGTCAGATAGCCCTGCTGGCGCATGAGTTTAAGCCCTTGGGCACCGTCGCGGCCCATGCCAGTGAGCAAAACGCCCACCGCGTCACCGCTCCAGAAGTGGGCGACGCTCTCGAAAAACACGTCGATGGACGGCCGGTAGATCTCGTTGACCGGCTCGGCGGTGTAGGCCAGGGTGCCGTTTTTCAATAGGCGCAGATGGTGGTTGGTGCCGGCCAGCAGCACCGTACCGCTTTGCGGCGGCTCGCCGTGCCGGGCCAGGCGCACCTGGTGGCCTGACGCACTGCTCAGCCATTGGGCCATGCCCGCAGCAAACACCTCGTCCACATGCTGGACCAGCACAATGGCCGGGGCGAAATGACGGGGCAGGCCCTTGAGCAGGATCTCCAGCGCGGCCGGCCCACCCGCCGACGACCCGATGGCAATCAGGCTATTGCGTGACACCGACATCCGCTGCGCAGCCGGCGCAGCGCGCTCACGGTGATTGCGCTCACCGATCAGCCAGCCGATGTTGGTGATCTTGCGCAGCAGCGGTGCCGCCGCATCCGCGGGGTTGCCCACCCCCAAGGTAGGGGTATCAACCACATCCAGCGCGCCATACCCCATGGCTTCGAACACCCGGTGAACGTTCTGCTGGCTGTCACCGGTGACAATCACAATGGCGCACGGGGTTTCGGCCATGATCCGCCGGGTCGCCTCCACGCCATCCATGATGGGCATGAGCAGGTCCATCAGAATCAGGTCCGGGGTGTATTCGGCGCAACGCTGAACCGCCTCGGCACCGTTGGCGGCCACCCAGACCAACTGGTGCGCCGGCTCGAAAGCCAGGGCACGGCGCAGGGCTTCGACCGCCAGGGGCATGTCATTGACGATGGCGATCTTCAAGCCCGTGCTCCTCCGATCAATTCGACGACGGCATCGAGCAAGGCGTCGTCATGGAAACTGGCCTTGGCTAGATAATAGTCAGCGCCGGCATCCAGGCCACGGCGACGATCTTCTTCACGATCCTTGTAGGACACCACCATCACCGGCAGAGACTGCAGACGGTTATCGCGCCGCAACAGCGACACCAGCTCGATGCCGTCCATGCGCGGCATGTCGATGTCGGTGATCAGCAGGTCGAAATCCTCCGCTCGCAGCGCGTTCCAGCCGTCCATACCGTCCACGGCCACCGCCACGTCATAACCACGATTGAGCAACAGCTTGCGTTGCAGCTCGCGCACGGTCAGGGAGTCGTCCACCACCAGGATCCGCTTGCGCGGTGTCTGCGTCTGGTTCTGGCGAGCGATGCGTTCCAGGCGCCCGGTGTCGAGCAACTTGTCCACCGAGCGCAGCAGGTCTTCGACATCGACGATCAGCACCACCGAACCATCGTCCAGCAAGGCCCCGGCGGAGATGTCCTGGATCTTGCCCAGGCGTTCGTCCAGGGGCAGGACCACCAGCGTGCGCTCGCCGATGAACCGTTCGACCGCCACGCCGTAGATGGCCTCGCGCTCACGGATCACCACGACCTTGAGCGCCTGGCTGCTGTTCTGTGATGCCGGACGATTGAGCAACTGACTGGCGGCGACCAGCCCGACATGCCGCCCTTCGTGCCAGAAGTGCTGGCGCCCTTCGACCTGCACAATGTCCTCAGGAGCGAGATCGCACATGCGCTCGATGTGAGCCAGGGGAAAGGCGTAGGCTTCACCGCCGACTTCCACCACCAGGCTGCGCACCACTGAGAGCGTCAGCGGCACCTCAAGATGGAAGCGGCTGCCCTCGCCCGCTGTCTGCTCCAGCACCACCGCGCCGCGCAACTGCCGGACCATATGCTGAACGGCGTCCAGGCCGACGCCGCGCCCGGACACCTCAGTGACGGTGTCGCGCAGGCTGAAGCCGGGCAGGAACAGGAACGTCAGCAGTTCCTCTTCGCTCAAATTGGCTGCGGTCTGCTCAGGGGAAAGCCCTCGTTCGACGACGCTACGCCGCACCCGCTCCAGGTCCACACCGGCGCCGTCGTCCGCCAGTTCCAGCACCAGCAGGCCAGCCTGATGGGAGGCGCGCAAGCGGATCAGGCCTTCGGCGGGCTTGCCGGCCAGCACCCGTTGCTCTGGAGATTCGATGCCATGGTCCACGGCGTTGCGCAGCAGATGGGTCAGCGGCGCTTCGAGTCTTTCCAGCACGTCGCGGTCGACCTGGGTTTTATCGCCCTCAATCTCCAGGCGCACCTGCTTGCCCAGGCTGCGCCCCAGGTCACGGACCATCCGGGCCTGGCCGGAGAGCACATCGGCAAACGGTCGCATGCGACAGGCCAGCGCCGTGTCGTACAACACCTGTGCTCGCTGACCGGCCTGCCAGGCGAACTCGTCCATCTCCGCGGTTTTCTGCGCCAGCAATTGCTGGGTTTCGGCCAGCAAGCGGCGGGCGTCGTTGAGCGCTTCCTCGGCCTGCAAACTCAACGCATGTTCCTTGAGGTGCACATTCAGCTCTTCCAAGGCCCGCAAGCCGTTGCTCTGTTGGCGCTTGAGCCGTTGCATCGTCGCCAGCCAGGGCTTGAGGCGCTGGGTTTCCACCAAGGATTTACTGGACAGGTCCAACAGGCTATTGAGGCGCTCGGCGGTGACCCGCAACACCCGCTCGCCCCCTTCGGTAACACGCTTACCCTTGGGCAGCGGTTCCGTTGCCGCGAGCGGTTCTGCCTCGGCCGGCTCAACGCGAAAAGTCTCGGTTTGCATCTCGACTCGCGGCGACCCGGCAGGCGTGTGCGCAGCGGCAGGATCGAGCAGTTGCCCCATCAACGCCACATACGCATCGACGTCCTGGGCTCCGATGCTGTTGCCTGGCGTGGCAATTCGCGTCAACAGGTCGGTGCCTTGCAGCAAGGCGTCGATGTGCTCGGCGCGCAGGACCAGACGGCGCTCCTGGGCGCTGACCAGGCAATCCTCCATGACATGGGCCACGCTGACCCCGGCGTTCACTCCAACGATCCGCGCCGCGCCCTTGAGGGAATGGGCCGCGCGCATGCACGATTCAAGATAATCGGCCTGGGTCGGGTCGCGTTCCAGGGCCAGCAGGCCGGCGCTGAGCACCTGAGTCTGGGCTTCGGCTTCCAGGCTGAACAACTCCAGCAACGAGGCGTCACGCATTTGATCAGGGGTCATGACAGGCTCCGGGTCATGGCGGACAACAACTGTTCTTCGTCCAGCCAGCGCAGGCTGCGGCCCTTGAACTTCAATACGCCACGGGTGTACTTGGCCACCGATTGCGAGGCCGCGCCCAGGACGCGCTCATCGATGGCGTGAATGCCGTCCACCTCGTCCACCGGCACCACCACCGGACCGCCCTGGGCCGCGACGATCAACATGCGCGGCATGACCCGTGCGCCGGCCACCACCGCCCCGCCGGGTTCCAGGTCCAACAGTTCCACCAGCGACAGGCAGGCCACCAAGGCCCCGCGCACATTCGCCACGCCCAACAAGGCCCGCGAGCGCTGGTGGGGCAGCGAATGAATCGGCTGCAACGGCGCCACTTCCACCAGACTGCGGGTGGTCAGGCCCAGCCACTCTTCGCCCAGTCGGAACATCAACAGCGATCGTGTGACGATATCGGTGTCCAGCGGCGCGTGGGCCAGATCCCGGTCGTCGTGCTGCAAGGTGTAGCGATCGAGCAAACGGGTGGCAGCCGCCGAATACACCGCGCAGTTGCGGCAGTGAATATGCTCGGCCAGCAACGGACAGGATTTGTCGCCATGCACCCCGATGCGATTCCAGCAATCGTCGATGGCCAGGGCATCGTCATGGGTCAGGTTGTCATTAGCCGAACCACTCATTGTTTACGCTCACTGTCAGCCATGCGCCCGCTGCGAGCGGCGCGGTCCTGCAATCGACGGGCACCGGCCGCGTCTCCCTGGGAAGCCAGCAGCGCCGCCAGATGCACCAGGGCCTCGGCGTGTTGCGGTTCAAGATAGAGCGCCTTGCGATAAAAACCCTGGGCCTCAAGCGCGCTACCGGCCATGTCACTGAGCAGCCCCAGCCAGTAGAACACTTGGGCCGCCGGCGCATGATTGCGCAGGTACTGCTGGCAGGCCGCACGGGCTTCGGCGCTTTTGCCAGCATTGGCCAGCGCCGCGATATTGGCCAGTAAGGTAGTGGCGTCGCTGTTTTTCGGCTCAGTGATCGGAGCCACGCTGGCTGCGAACGGCCGGGGCCGGACCACCGGTGGAATGACTCGAGGCGCGACCTGGCCAAGCGGCAGCGGGGCCGGCAGAGGCGTCGACATCAAGGCGGGCAGCGGCTGTGGCTGCGGGGCACCTTGGCGACTGAAAGCGAACGACTGGGCAATCCCGATTGAACGCATGCCCAACCGCCCCAGCAAACTGCCCTCGGCGGGGCCGATAAACAGCACGCCGTCCTGGTGGGTCAGGCGCTTGAGCACCTCGAACACCTGCTGCTGGGTCGGCTGGTCGAAATAGATCAGCAGATTGCGGCAGAACACAAAATCGTAAGGGGCCTCGTTCACCAGCAGGGTCGGATCCAGCAGGTTGCCCACTTGCAGACGCACCTGTTCACTCACCCGCTCGCTGAGGCGATAACCCTCTGCCTCGGCGCTGAAATATCGCTCGCGAAAGCCGAGGTCGGCGCCACGGAAAGAGTTCCTGCCGTAAAGCGCTTGCCTGGCACGTTCTATCGACAGCGGACTGACGTCCAGCGCGTCCACCTTGAACTGATGCGGCCCCAGGCCCGCGTCGAGCAACGCCATGGCAATGGAGTAAGGCTCTTCGCCAGTGGAGCAGGGCAAGCTGAGGATGCGCAGCGCACGCAGGTGCTTGATCTCGGCCAGACGCTTGATGGCCAGCCTGGCGAGGGTGGCGAAGGACTCGGGATAACGGAAGAACCAGGTCTCCGGGACAATCACCGCTTCGATCAGCGCCTGTTGCTCCTGGGCAGAATGTTGCAGGCATTGCCAGTACTCATCTGCCGCACGCCCAGGCACGGCAATGATGCGCTGGCGCACGGCCCGCTCGATGATGGCGGTGCCGACGGAGGTGACATCCAGGCCGATGCGCACCTTGAGAAAATCGAAAAACCGCTGGTCGCTGTTCATGCCCGTCCCTCGAGGTCATCGAAGTTCAAGGGCGGCGTGGGAAACAGCACGGCACGGACCGACTCGTCGAGCAGGTCATTGACCCGCACCCATTGCAACAGGCCTTGCGCGTCTTCGCGCACCGGGCCCAGGTACGGCGCCTGTGGGTTATCCAAGCCATAAGGTCGGAAATCCGCCGGATCGTAACGCAAGGTGTCGGTGGCCTGTTCCAGAATCAGCCCCAGAACCTGCCCCGCCTGCTGCGCGTCGGGTCGGTAATGCACCAGCACCAGCCGCGTACTGGTACGCGCCTGGGCGCTCTGACCGAAGGTCAGCGTGCACAGATCGATCACGGGCACCACCGCGCCACGCCAGGCAAACACCCCCGCCACCCAGGACGGTGCCTGGGCAATCGGTTTGAGGGGCAAGCGCGGCAGCACTTCCACCACATCGATGGCTTGCAGGGCGTAGCGTTCGTTGCCGATGCAAAACACCAGGAACAACGACTGACGGGCCGCCGACACGGCGCCACGTCTGGCCTCGAACTCGCTCATCAGACTTTGAAACGCGAGACGCCGCTGCGCAGCCCCACGGCCACCTGGCTCAGTTCATCGATGGCAGAACTGGCCTGGCGCAGGGACTCCACCGTCTGACTGCTGGCATCGCCCAATTGCACCAGGGCATGGTTGATCTGCTCGGCGCCGGTGGCCTGGGCCTGCATGCCTTCGTTGACCATCAACACCCGCGGCGCCAGCGCCTGTACCTGGTGGATGATCTGCGACAGTTGCTCGCCGACCTGCTGCACCTCGGCCATGCCACGGCGCACTTCTTCGGAAAACTTGTCCATGCCCATCACTCCAGCGGATACGGCGGACTGGATCTCGCGCACCATCTGCTCGATGTCGTAGGTCGCCACGGCTGTCTGATCCGCCAGGCGCCGAACCTCAGTGGCGACCACGGCAAAACCGCGGCCATACTCTCCCGCCTTCTCGGCCTCGATGGCGGCATTGAGGGACAACAGGTTGGTCTGGTCGGCCACCTTGACGATGGTCACCACCACCTGGTTGATGTTGCCGGCCTTCTCGTTGAGGATCGCCAGCTTCGCGTTCACCAGATCCGCCGCGCCCATCACCGAGTGCATGGTTTCTTCCATGCGCGCCAGGCCTTGCTGGCCGGAACCGGCCGCCACCGAGGCCTGGTCGGCGGCGCTGGAAACTTCGGTCATGGTGCGCACCAGATCCCGGGACGTGGCGGCAATTTCCCGAGAGGTCGCGCCGATCTCCGTAGTGGTAGCGGCGGTTTCGGTGGCCGTGGCCTGTTGCTCGCGGGAGGTGGCGGCGATCTCGGTGACCGAGGTGGTGACCTGTACCGAAGAGCGCTGGGCCTGGGACACCAGCGATGTCAGCTCGGCCATCATGTCGTTGAAGCCGGTTTCCACCGCACCGAACTCGTCTTTACGCGCAAGGTTCAGGCGCCCGCTCAGGTCGCCGCTGCGCATGATGCCGAGGATTTCCACAATGCGGTTCATCGGCGCCATGATCGCGCGCATCAACAACAGGCCACAAAGCATGGCAATGAGCACCGCCACGAGAAACGACAGCCCCATGGCAACTTCAGCGGCGGTTACCGACTGACTGATGGTCAGGGCGGCTTTTTCCGCCAGCTCCCGGTTGCGTTCGATGATCTGGTTCAAATGTCCGCGACCGTCGAGCCATGCCGGCGTCAGCTCCTTCTCCAGCGCCAGCTGTGCCCCTTCGAAATCCTTGCGTTCATACAGGTCCAGAACCTTCGCCAGGGCCTTGTTGAAGTCCTGATGATTGACCTCGAATTCGTCGAAGGAGACTTGATCGGCAGGGTCCTGGATCAGCTTTTGATAGTGCTGGATTTCCTCGCGCAGATGCTGCTCGTAGCCCTGGTAGAGGGCCTTGTCCTCGGCAGTGATTTCCCGCTGGCCGGAGAGGCCGACGATCTGCTGGGTCTTGACGTAGCTGTCGACCCAGCCACCGCGAATCATGGAACTGTAATACACCCCCGGCACCGCGTAGACGCGTACTTTTTCTTCGCTGGCCTCGATCCTCAATAACCGCGAATACGTGACGACCACCATCAGCAGCATGATGGCGATGATCACCGCAAAACTCGCCAGGATGCGTTGGCGCAACGTCCAGTTCTTCACAGTACAACCTCGGGCATTTTGAAATGCTGGGGAGTATAGCCGAGGGCGACGTTGCGGCTGTATGGCGGTGAGGAAGGAGTTTGGTGATTCGCTCAGCTGTTCAAACAGCTCAAGCCAGGCATCAATGTGGCAGTCGATGCAAAAGTTCTATGGGAGCGAGCCTGCTCGCGATTGCGGTGCATCAGTCAATAATAGTGTCGACTGACATACCGCTATCGCGAGCAGGCTCGCTCCCACAAGAGGTGATGTTTACCCAGGGGTCAGGCCTGACTCAAAGAGACGCCTGACGTACCTGCTTCTCCAACTCAGTCTTCAACCCCGGCTCCAGTTTGAGCTGGCGCGCCAGTTCATCGAGGTAGGATTTCTCCATGAAGTTTTCCTCATCCACCAGCATCACACTGGCGATGTACATCTCGGCGGCCATTTCCGGCGTGCTGGCGGCCCGGGCGACATCGGCGGGGTCCAGGGGTTTGTTGAGCTCGGCGTGCAGCCAGTGTTGCAGCTCCTGATCGTTGTCGAGCTTGGTGAACTCGCCTTCGATCAACTGCTTTTCACGCTCGTCGACGTGGCCATCGGCCTTGGCCGCCGCCACCAGGGCCGTGAGGATCGCCTGGCTGTGCTGCTCGACCTGGGCCGGGGGAAGACGATCCAGCGTCTGCGGTTCAGTTTTCGGCGCACTGCCCTGCTGGGCTTGCCAATTGCCATAGGCCTTGTAGGCGATCACGCCCAATGCCGCCAGACCACCATAGGTCAGGGCCTTGCCGCCAAACTGGCGAGCCTTCTTGTTGCCCAGCAACAGGCCCATGGCTCCGGCGGCCAGCGCCCCGCCACCCGCGCCGGAGAGCATCCCGCCCAAATTGCCAGCACCACCGCCGAGCAAACCGCCCAGGCCGCCGGATGACTTGCCTTGGGAGCCGCCAGCCTTGTTCTGCAACATTTCCTGACCGGACTTGAGAAGCTGATCGAGCAATCCACGGGTGTTCATTTGCTGCCTCCACGCATTCGGGTAACCGGATCATTAAGGCAATCAGCCTAGTTCGAAAGTGCCCGAGTCTGTCGGTGAGAGTGCTTCGAGATGTTGCTTGCCAATTTTCCTGTGGCTGCGGCGAACCCGATAAAACGATATAGACTCGAATCAACTGAAAAACCGCAGCAAAAACAGCTTTGACGAGGGCTTGGACATGCAAACCAAACTGCTGATCAATGGTCACCTGGTGAACGGCGACGGGCCCGGCCAGGCCGTGTTCAACCCCGCGCTGGGCCGGGTGCTGGTGGAAATCAACGAAGCCAGCGAAGCTCAGGTCGATGCCGCCGTGCGCGCGGCCGACAGTGCCTTCCAAAGCTGGTCCCAGGTATCGCCCAAGGACCGCTCCCTGCTCCTGCTCAAGCTGGCCGACACCATCGAAGCCCACGGCGAAGAACTGGCCAGGCTCGAATCGGACAATTGCGGCAAACCTTTGAACGCCGTGCTGAACGACGAGATCCCGGCAATTGCCGACGTGTTCCGTTTCTTTGCCGGCGCCAGCCGTTGCATGAGCGGCTCGGCGGGTGGCGAATACCTGCCGGGGCACACGTCGATGATCCGCCGCGATCCGGTGGGCGTGATCGCCTCCATCGCGCCGTGGAATTACCCGTTGATGATGGTCGCCTGGAAAATCGCCCCAGCCCTGGCCGCCGGTAACACCGTAGTGCTCAAACCCTCGGAGCAGACCCCACTGACGGCGTTGCGGCTGGCGGAACTGGCGTCGGAAATTTTCCCCGCGGGTGTACTCAACGTGCTGTTCGGTCGTGGTCAGACGGTCGGGCAACCGTTGGTCACTCACGCAAAGGTGCGCATGGTTTCGCTGACCGGCTCCATCGCCACAGGCGCGAACATCATTTCCAGCACCGCCGACAGCGTCAAACGCACCCACATGGAACTGGGCGGCAAGGCCCCGGTGATCATTTTCGACGATGCCGACATTGACGCAGCCGTGGAAGGCATCCGCACCTTCGGTTTCTACAATGCCGGCCAGGACTGCACCGCTGCCTGCCGCATTTACGCCCAACAAGGCATCTACGACAGGTTCGTCGAGAAACTCGGTGCGGCGGTGGCCAGCATCAAATACGGCCTGCAAACCGCCCCGGACACCGAGATGGGGCCGCTGATCACTGCCCAGCACCGCGACCGCGTGGCCGGCTTTGTCGAACGGGCCATCGCCCAGTCGCATATTCGCCTGATTACCGGTGGCAAGGCCGTGGACGGCAACGGATTCTTCTTTGAACCAACGGTATTGGCCGACGCCCAGCAGGACGACGAAATCGTGCGCCGCGAGGTTTTTGGGCCGGTGGTGTCCGTCACACCGTTCATCGACGAAGCGCAGGTGCTGGCCTGGGCCAACGACTCGGACTACGGCCTGGCGTCTTCAGTCTGGACCGCTGACATCGGCCGCGCCCATCGCTTGGCGGCACGCCTGCAATATGGCTGCACCTGGGTGAACACCCACTTCATGCTCGTCAGCGAAATGCCCCATGGCGGTCAGAAACGTTCCGGTTATGGCAAGGACATGTCGATGTATGGACTGGAGGACTACACAGTAGTGCGGCATGTGATGTTCAAGCATTGAACCAAAGAACGACTACCACGGCCGGACGGCAGAGTCTGGTCGTGGCGGTTCAAGTGTCATGACGGCACTACCAACGCCACTGAGGGAAAATAACTTCGGTAGCGTTTGGCATCACGAGTGAGCAAAGGCAGGCCATTCACAGCCGCATGGGCACCGATAAAAAAATCGGCCAGCACGTTATTTTTCCCGCCTCCTACTGGCTGATGTGAAACCAGAAAGATGGATAAAGGCGCAATCCGAGCTCTCTACGAGCAGATCCGCACTCATTCAAAACCTCGAAACACTGCGCATCGCATCCATCAGGCAACGCATGGCGATCCGGTCGTTTTCCGACAGTTCGCGATAGCGTTCCACCAGTCTTAGTTCGTCCATGCTGAGCGGCCGGGTCCGGCGCGCGCTCGTCAAGCATGGAAGGATCCCCAGCAATTGGGTGATGCCCTGTATTTTTGTCATTGAGCCTTGTCCTTCTGTACGTCGAATTGACCGATAGCACCTGCTGAATCCGCGGGTTCAACCTCTATCACGCTAAAGGATAGGGAGGATTCACACCGTGAACAGGGAGTTTTAGAGTAATTAGTCAAAAAATGCAGAGTTACCCGTTAAAAAAGGAAATATCTGTAAGGAAATTTAACTAAACCACGCTTTCCTCTCTCTCCCGTGCCACGTATCCCCTATGATTTTGCGCCTCGGTGAACCGATCCAGCTCTCAGGTATCTGTTCTAACGTCCGTCGCGTTTGGCCAAAGGCATGTCCGAACTTCTTTACCAGTCTCTGTTGCCAGGAAAGGCTCGGGATTGTTTCCAGAAAGGTTGTATTTATGCACCGCAGGAATCTGCTCAAGGCGTCCATGGCTTTCGCTGCCTACACCGGGCTTTCGGCCTCAGGGCTTATGGCCGCACGCGCCTGGGCTGCTGACCGGACCGCCGACGGCGAGGCCCGTCCTTTCGATTTCAATGGGTTGAAAGAACAGGCCCGGGAACTGGCCAAGAGCCGTTACGTCGACACCAAGCAAGTTTTGCCGCCGACACTGGCGATGATGTCCCCGCTGCAATTCAACGCCATCCGCTACGACGCCAACCACTCGCTGTGGAAGGAGCTGGACGGTCAACTGGACGTGCAGTTTTTCCACGTCGGCATGGGCTTCAAGCAACCGGTGCGCATGTACAGTGTCGATGCCAAGACCCGCATGGCCCGTGAAGTGCACTTCCGCCCGGAGTTGTTCAACTATGAGAAAACCACGGTCAACACTTCGCAGTTGACCGGTGACCTGGGCTTCTCAGGGTTCAGGGTGTTCAAGGCGCCGGAGCTGGACCGGCACGATATCGTTTCGTTTCTGGGGGCCAGTTATTTCCGCGCCGTGGACAACACCGGCCAGTACGGATTGTCGGCCCGGGGCCTGGCCATCGACACTTACGCCAAGAAGCGTGAGGAATTCCCGGACTTCACCAAGTTCTGGTTCGAAATCCCGGACAAGAACAGTACCCGTTTCGTGGTCTACGCCCTGCTCGACTCGCCCAGCGCCACCGGCGCCTATCGTTTTGACATCGATTGTCAGCCCACCCGCGTCGTGATGGAAATCGATGCGCACATCAATGCCCGTACCGCCATCGAGCAATTGGGCATCGCGCCGATGACCAGCATGTTCAGCTGCGGCACCGTTGAGCGGCGCATGTGCGACACCATCCACCCGCAAATTCACGACTCCGACCGGCTGGCGATGTGGCGCGGCAATGGCGAGTGGGTTTGTCGCCCACTGAACAACCCCGCCACCCTGCAGTTCAACGCCTTCGCCGACAACAACCCCAAAGGCTTCGGCCTGGTGCAGACCGATCACGACTTCGCCAGCTATCAGGACACCGTGGACTGGTACAGCAAGCGCCCGAGCCTGTGGGTCGAACCGACAACGGCCTGGGGCGAAGGCTCGGTGGATCTGCTGGAAATTCCTACGACCGGTGAAACCCTGGACAACATCGTCGCCTTCTGGACGCCGAAGAAGCCGGTCGCTGCCGGTGAATCGCTGAACTACGGCTACAAGCTCTATTGGAGCGCCTTACCACCGGTGAGCACCGAGCTGGCCCAGGTCAACGCGACCCGTTCAGGCATGGGCGGCTTCATCGAAGGCTGGGCACCGGGCGAGCACTACCCCACCGTCTGGGCCCGACGTTTTGCCGTGGACTTTAACGGCGGCGGCCTCGATCAGCTCCCCCCTGGCACCGGTATCGAACCGGTAGTGACCTGCTCCCACGGCGAGGTGAAGGACTTCAACGTGCTGGTGCTCGATGCGATCAAGGGTTACCGCATCACCTTCGACTGGTACCCGACCGACGATCGCGTGGACCCGGTGGAGATGCGCCTGTTCCTGCGCACCAATGACCGGACCTTGAGCGAGACCTGGCTGTACCAGTACTTCCCGCCGGCGCCGGATAAGCGTAAATACCCTTGATCCTTGCGCGTCAGGGATGACGCCATCGCGAGCAGGCTCGCTCCCACAGGGTAGGGTGTGGATCACAAATTCTGTGAGCAACACCAATCCACTGTGGGAGCGAGCCTGCTCGCGATGAGGCAAGTACAGACGCCGAACCATCCAGCCCAATAAACAAAAGCCCCGGCCAAAACGACCGGGGCTTTTGGTTTCAAGCTAACCCTTAATCGCGCAAATCCGACTCATGAATCGGCTGGTCCCGATGCGTGGCTCTCTGATACTGCGCCGGCCACGTGGCCTTGCGGCCCCCCAGGTCATCATCGGCATGCAACGCCCAGTACGGATCACGCAACAGTTCGCGGGCCAGGAAAATGATGTCGGCCTGGCAGGTCCGCAAGATGTGCTCGGCCTGGGCCGGTTCGGTAATCATGCCGACAGTGCCGGTGGCGATTTCCGACTCCTTGCGCACCCGTTCGGCAAAGCGCGTCTGATACCCCGGACCGGTGGGAATTTCCGCATTCACAGCGGTGCCGCCCGATGACACATCGATCAGGTCCACCCCCAGCGCCCTGAATCGCCGCGCCAGCTCCACGGTTTCATCCGGGTTCCAGCCATCCTCGACCCAGTCGGTGGCCGATACGCGCACGAACACCGGCAATTCCTCAGGCCATACCGCCCGGACCGCTTCGGTCACTTGCAGCACCAGCCGGATGCGATTCTCGAACGAGCCGCCGTATTGATCGCGCCGCTGATTGCTCAAGGGAGACAGGAATTGATGCAGCAGATAGCCGTGGGCTGCGTGGACTTCCACGACTTTGAATCCGGCCGTCAGGCTACGTTTGGCCGCCTCCACGAACGCCTGGATGACACCGGCGATCTGCCCCTCGTCCAGTTGGATCGGCTGGGTGTGCTGCGGATCGAAGGCAATCGGCGACGGGCCGACCGGGACCCAGCCGCCCTCTTCCGGTTTTACGCTGCCATGCTTGCCGAGCCAGGGTCGCCAGGTGCTGGCCTTGCGTCCGGCGTGGGCCAGTTGAATGCCGGGCACGGCCCCTTGGGCGGTGATGAAGCGGGTGATGCGTTGCAGGGGGCCGATCTGTTCATCGTTCCACAACCCCAGGTCCTGATCAGTAATGCGGCCGTCGGCAGTGACGGCAGTGGCTTCGGTGAACACCAGGCCGGCACCGCCCACGGCGCGGCTGCCGAGGTGTACCAGGTGCCAGTCATTGGCCAGGCCATCGGCGCTCGAGTACTGGCACATCGGCGACACCGCGATACGATTGGGCAGGGTCAATTGGCGAAGGGTATAGGGTTCCAGCAGCAGACTCATGGGGCACCTCTCGAATCAGTGGGCAGGCTCCAGGGTTCTGTTTGAAAAGTCGACGAGTGACAAAAGGTGCAACACCCGCCCCCGCGGGCAAAGAAATCCGACAAGACGTCACAAGGGCTATCAAGCAGTGCTTAGAGCCTAGTCGACAACCTGGGAGGCGGGAGGGTTCAGAACTTAAAAATCGACGGTGTGACGCAATGGTGTACCCCTGTGGCGAGGGAGCTTGCTCCCGCTGGGCTGCGAAGCAGCCCCGGCATTGCAGCCATCACATCGCAAGGGGACGCTGGCGCGTCCAGCGGGAGCAAGCTCCCTCGCCACAGAGTACGAACGCAAGATGGCGGCGTGTCTACCGCGGTTCGATATGGGCAATCATCAACTGCACCGTTTCCTGGCCGCGAAACTCGTTGAGGTCGAGTTTGTAGGCCAGTTCCACCCAGCGCACGGTGGGGTTTGGCCAGATATCGCGGTCGATGCCGAAGGCGATACCGTCGAGTTTCACCGAGCCGCATTCGCTCTTGAGGACGACCTTGAGGTGCCGTTCGCCCACCACGCGCTGTTCGACCAACTGGAACACACCGTGAAACATCGGCTCTGGGAAATGCTGCCCCCAGGGCCCGGCGTGACGCAGCGCCCGAGCCAGCTCCAGGTGGAACTCTTCCACCGCCAGGGTGCCGTCCGACAACAGGCGTCCGGTCAGGTCTTCTTCGCGCAATTGGCGGCGCACTTCAGCGTCGAACGCCTCGGCGAACAGTGGAAAATTCTCTTGCGCCAACGTCAGGCCCGCCGCCATGGCGTGACCGCCATACTTGCTGATCAGCGTTGGATGTTGCGCCGCCACCACACTCAGGGCATCACGAATATGAAAACCCGGCACCGAGCGCCCCGAGCCCTTGAGCAGGCCGTCTCCGGCATCGGCAAAAGCAATGGTCGGGCGGAAATACCGCTCCTTCATCCGCGAGGCGAGGATCCCGATAACGCCCTGGTGCCACTGAGGATCGAACAGACATAGACCGAACGGCATGGACTCCACCGGCAAGTCCTTGAGCTGGGCCAGCGCTTCACGCTGCATGCCCTGTTCGATGGATTTGCGATCCTGGTTCATGCCGTCCAGTTGCGCCGCCATCTCCCGCGCCAAGGCCGGATCGTCAGTGAGCAGGCATTCGATGCCCAGGCTCATGTCGTCCAGACGCCCGGCTGCGTTCAGGCGCGGGCCGAGGATAAATCCGAGGTCCGTGGAAGTGATACGAGAATGATCGCGCCTGGCCACTTCCAGGATCGCCTTGATGCCGGGTCGGGCGCGCCCTGCACGAATGCGTTCCAGGCCCTGATGCACCAGGATCCGGTTGTTGGCGTCCAGAGGCACCACATCCGCCACGCTGCCCAGTGCCACCAGATCCAGCAGTTCGCCGATGTTTGGCTGGGGGCTGCTGGCATACCGGCCCAGGCTGCGCAGACGCGCCCGCAAGGCCATCAGCACATAAAAGATCACACCGACACCGGCCAATGCCTTGCTCGGGAACTCACAGCCCGGCTGGTTCGGGTTGACGATGGCATCCGCCGCCGGCAGTTCGAGGCCCGGCAAATGGTGGTCGGTAACCAGCACCTTGAGCCCCGCCGCTTTCGCTGCTGCCACACCTTCGACACTGGAAATGCCGTTGTCCACGGTGATCAGCAACTGCGGCTCACGGGTCAGGGCGACCTCGACAATTTCCGGGGTCAGTCCGTAGCCATACTCGAAGCGATTGGGTACCAGATAATCGACATGGGCCGCACCGAGCAAACGCAGGCCCAACATGCCCACCGTGCTGGCTGTCGCCCCGTCGGCATCGAAGTCGCCGACGATCAGGATGCGCTGGCGCTGCTCCAGCGCCACCACCAACAGATCCACGGCCGCGTCGATACCCTTGAGTTGCTGATAAGGAATCAAGCGCGCCAGGCTCTTGTCCAGTTCAGCCTCGGACTGCACGCCACGGGCCGCATACAGGCGCGTCAACAGGGGTGGCAAGTCACCGAGGAATGGCAGGGTGTCGGGTAGCTGGCGGGGTTCTATGCGCATGGGGTGACAAAGTTTTCTCTGGAAATCGTGAAGGTTGTGGCAAGGAAAGCTTGGGTGGGAGTGGGCTTGCTCGCGAAAGCGGCGGCACATTCAACATCAATGCAAACTGATCTGCCGCCTTCGCGAGCAAGCCCGCTCCCACAATGGCTCACTCAATACCGGGTCAATGGCTCAGCCTCGCTCACCCAGCAACCATTGCAACTGGACTTCATGCTGGCCGCGATCATCGGTCACGAAAATCGTCCCCTCGCTGATCATCACATCCCACTTGATCACGCGGGGCATGTCCTTAGCGAGCGTCTCCAGCACTTCCTGGGGCACGGCGGCGATGTTGACGTTCTTGAGGTTCTTTACCGCCGGGATCACCTTGCCTTCCCAGACTCGCAGGCTGCCGTAGGCCAGCAGGCTGGTGCGTTCAGTGCGGCGCGAGCACCAGGTCAGGCGGTCGGCGTCGGGCTGGCCCACTTCGATCCAGTGCAGCACACGGTCATCCAGGCTTTTTTCCCACAGCGCAGGTTCATCGACATCCGACAGACCTCGGCCAAATGCCAGCAGCTCGTTGTACCAGAAAGCGTAGGCCAACAGGCGCACGGTCATGCGTTCTTCGGTTTCCGAAGGATGACGGGCGATGGTCTGCTTCACGTTCTCGTACACACTGCGGTCGAGGTCGGTGAGGTTCAGTTCAAACTTATAGGTCGTGGACGGCTGGGCCATGAACGGGCTTCTTGATACGAGGAAAGGCGGCAAGTCTAACCGATGAGGCGAGCATTCCACGAATTGCCGACCATCAACCTGCGGCGACTGACGCCGGCCTATGATAAAACGCTCTTTCGTTCTGCCTTTGTTCTACAGGATCCGTCATGTCGCTTACTGCCAAACCCCTTGCGGGCGTCAAAGTCATCGAACTCGGCACCTTGATCGCCGGACCTTTTGCCTCGCGGATCTGCGGTGAATTCGGTGCCGAAGTGATCAAGGTCGAATCGCCCGATGGCGGCGACCCGTTACGTAAATGGCGCAAGCTGTATGAAGGCACGTCCTTGTGGTGGTTCGTCCAGGCGCGGAACAAGAAATCCCTGACCCTGAACCTCAAGCACCCCGAAGGTCTGGCGATTCTGAAAAAGCTGATCGGCGAAGCCGACATCCTGATCGAGAATTTTCGCCCCGGCGTGTTGGAAAAGCTCGGCCTGGGTTGGGAAGTCCTACATGCGCTGAACCCGAAACTGGTCATGGTGCGGCTCTCGGGCTTCGGTCAGACCGGTCCGATGAAAGATCAGCCCGGGTTTGGCGCAGTGGGCGAGTCCATGGGCGGCCTGCGTTACATCACCGGGTTCGAAGATCGGCCACCGGTGCGCACCGGCATATCCATCGGCGATTCGATTGCCGCCCTCTGGGGCGTGATTGGCGCACTGATGGCGCTGCGTCATCGCGAGGTCAACGGCGGAACCGGGCAAGTGGTGGATGTGGCGCTGTACGAGGCGATTTTCGCCATGATGGAAAGCATGGTGCCGGAGTTCGACGTGTTCGGTTTCATCCGTGAGCGCACCGGCAACATCATGCCCGGCATCACCCCGTCGTCGATCCACACCAGTGCTGATGGCAAGCACGTGCAGATTGGCGCCAACGGCGACGCGATCTTCAAGCGCTTCATGCAGGTCATCGGTCGTGAGGATCTGGCCAATGACCCGCAACTGGCCAGCAATGACGGGCGCGACAGCCGCCGCGATGAGCTGTACGGGGTCATTGATCGCTGGGTCAATTCACTCCCGCTCGATACCGTTATCGAGCACTTGAACCAGGCGGGAGTGCCGGCCAGTCGGATTTTCAGCGCCGAAGATATGTTCAGCGATCCGCAGTTCCTGGCCCGGGAAATGTTTCTCCAGGCCAAGCTGCCGGACGGCAAGGCGTTCAAGATGCCGGGCATCGTCCCCAAACTCTCCGACACCCCGGGCAGCTCTGAATGGGTGGGACCGACGCTGGGTGAGCACAACGCCCAAGTGCTAGGCGAGCTTGGCTACGATGCACAGCAGATCGCCCAACTGCGCATCGACGGCGCCATTTGATGCGGTGAACGAAAGTCTGTGGCCACTGAAGATCAACTGTGGGAGCGGCATCGCTCAGCGCCAGAGCACGCTAAAACCTTAAACGCCGGGCAAAAAGAAACCCCGAGAAGTGGGGAGACAACTCGGGGTTAAACGTGACCATTCAGGTCCGTACAACAAGCGACAAGCACCGGAGCACAATGCTTGATCTTGCTGGTAAAGGGTCTGACTCATCAGGACGTAGGAAGGTTCCCACGAAATAGTGTTCAATTCGGGAGAGCCATCACCTTGTCACGTGCCAGATTACGCAGCGCCGCGATCACACAAGGCTCAAGCCGGCCCTCGGCAATCAGCACGTCGCGGTGCAGGCCATCGACCACGTCCGTCAGTTGGCGTCTGTCGGTCAATTGCGCTTGGTTGAACATACGTTCGACCATGATGGCCCCGGAGGCATTCTTCAGCGTTACCAGACACTCGCCCCTGGCGCCAGAGGGAGTCAGCGTCACCTGATACGGGCTCAAAGCCTCACCCAGCAATAGGCTGATACTTTCCATTCGCTCACCCTTCAATAGTCCGAAAACAACTGCGTATTCACAGTAAATGACCGTGGGCCGCAGCAGAAAGTTCGTTCGCATACCGAGCCGGTACACCTCGACGTCGTTCAACCGAGCATGCGCGTCCAATATGACAGGCAAACAACAGCTACCGCTTGAAGAAATTTCCTCACGAGCAGCCTGCATCAAGCCAGCAATGGCTCAGCGCGGTTCCACCGGCGCCCGACATCGATCCAGCCTCCCAGCAAACCGCGCAACTGCCCATCGGCCCCATAAAAAGGCACCGACCAATGATAGATTTTGCGTAATCCACTCCTGAACATCAGTTGACGATCGACGAACCGGGACTGGCCGGTTCGCAGTTGCTCCATGACCTCTCCATGCAGCAGCTCGGCAGTCGCCGGCGGGAACACCGCGGAATCCGTCAGCCGGGTCCCCCGCAACTTTTCAAAGCGCGTCGCGAACTGCTCTTCGTAACTCTTGTTGCACATGATCAGGCGCCCTTCCAGGTCACGAATGAAGATCGGATCGGGAATGGCATCCATCAAGGCCCTCTGGAGCATCAACTGATCATTGAGGACAGCCTCGGCCTTGAGGCGCTGGTCGATTTGTATCTGCAGGCGGCGGTTCCAGAGCAGGGACAGCAGAGCGAACAACACGACCACCGTCACACACCAATAACCCCAGCGGGAAATCCGCAACCAGACCGATGGCGCCTGGCCAGGGGCGATACCGGCCATCCATTTGGAACGCAGCGCCCGCATTTCTTCGGCCGGAAAAGCTTCCAGCGCCTTGTTCAAAATACTCAGTAATGGAAGCAGATCCTGACGCACGGCCAGATAGTCCGGTTCCCACTTGCCCTCCAGACTTCTTCCTACGCGCAATTGTCCCGCCGGATAAAGGTGCACCCCGGTTTCGTTTTCAATGGTGGCGTGGGCCTCCCGGCTCTCCACCAGGGCCCTCGCTTCCCCGTAAGTCTTGACCGTGCGCAACTCGATGGCAGGGTAGTCGCGCCGGATCTGCGCCTCCAATGCATGCCGTGCCGGCAATGCCAGGATCTTGCCATTGAGCTGCTCCAGCGAATCGGGGACGGACTCCCCGTCGCGCCCGACGAATACCCAGCCGGAACCGCCAAAGGCGTGGCTGAAGCTCAGAAAATCCCTGCGTTCGTCGTTCATCGCCAGCGTGGTCGTCATGTCGGCCTCTGCGTTTTCCAGCATCGCCAGCAATTGTTCAGGGGAGAACGACTCCCGATGCACAAACTCAAGGCCTGTCATGCGCGCAATACGCTGGAGAATGTCGTTGTTCAGGCCGTTCCACTGCCCATGCTCATTCTTGAACAGGTACAACGGAAACTGCATCGAGGCCACGATGACCTGCGGGTTTTGCTCGATCCATTTCAATTCCTGCGGATCCAGCACCAACCGTTCGCCGGGGCCGAACGGTGGCGTTTCGTAGGTCGCCAACTGTGCGGCGTCCACCCCCAGTGCCCAATACACCAGGACCAGGCCCATCATCCAGCCCAGGGCTGGTTTGCGTCTGATAAAAAACAACATCTGCATATCCTTCGAGATTACTCGCCCGTCCCTCCAAGGGCGAAAACCCGATCAGTTTGGCATGCAGAAACAAGAAAGCCCGTCAGGAGACGGGCTTCAAAATGTGACAGGTTTCAGCGCTCAGAGAGGCTTGCCGCGGTTGCCATGCTGACTGACAAAGGCCTGCACGGCTTTCAAGTCATTGGGCAACACGGTGCAACGCTCATCTCGCTCAAACAAATCAGAAAGATGTGCGGGTAGTTCGAGCGCTTTTCCTACACCGGCCTTCTCCACCGCTTCCGGAAACTTGACCGGATGAGCAGTGCCCAGGATCACCATCGGAATGTCCAGACTGCGACGGCACTCACGAGCGGCTCTCACACCGATGGCCGTATGTGGATCGAGCAATTCACCGCTCTGCTCGAACACCTCGGCAATGGTCTCGCAGGTTTGCGCATCATCCACCGCCAGGGAGTCAAACAGCTTGCGCGCTTCGGTCCAGCGCTCAGGCTCGACGCTGAAACCACCGCCCTGCCGGAAGCTGTCCATCAGGCCGGCAATTGCCGCGCCATTGCGACCGTGCAGGTCGAACAGCAAGCGCTCGAAGTTCGACGACACCATGATGTCCATGGACGGCGACAGCGTAGCGTGCAGGGTTTCCTTGACGTACTGGTTGCCGCTCATGAAGCGGTGCAGGATGTCGTTGCGGTTGGTGGCGACGATCAACTGGTTGATCGGCAGCCCCATGTTGCGCGCCAGATAACCGGCAAAGATATCGCCGAAGTTACCCGTAGGCACCGAGAACGATACCGAACGGGCCGGGCCGCCCAGTTGCAGGGCCCCGTGGAAGTAATAAACGATCTGGGCCATGATCCGCGCCCAGTTGATCGAGTTCACTGCGACCAGCCGCGTACCTTTGAGGAAGCTCTGGTCGGCAAAACTGGCCTTGACCATTTCCTGGCAGTCATCGAAGTTGCCTTCGATGGCGATGTTATGGATGTTATCGCCGAAAATCGTCGTCATCTGCCGACGCTGCACTTCCGAGACACGGTTGTGCGGGTGCAGGATGAAGATGTCGACGTTCTCGCAATGCTTGCAGCCTTCGATGGCGGCCGAACCGGTATCGCCGGAAGTGGCACCGACAATCACGACACGCTCGCCACGCTTTTGCAGCACGTAGTCCAGCAGACGACCGAGCAATTGCAGGGCGAAGTCCTTGAAAGCCAGGGTCGGGCCGTGGAACAGCTCCATCACCCATTCGTTACCGTTGAGCTGACGCAACGGCGCGATGGCGTTGTGGGAAAAGACGCCATAGGTCTCTTCCAGGATTTTCTTGAAGTCGGCGTCCGGGATGCTGCCGGTGACAAACGGGCGCATGACCCGGAAGGCCAGCTCGTGATACGGCAAGCCGGCCCAGGAGGCGATCTCTTCCTGAGTGAAACGCGGCAGGTTTTCCGGCACATAGAGGCCGCCGTCCGTGGCCAGGCCGGCCAGCAGGACATCTTCGAAATTCAGGGCCGGTGCCTGGCCGCGGGTGCTGATATAGCGCATGGGGGCAAACCTTTGGTTTGAGCTTCGAGCGTCAAGCTGCAAGCTACAAGTTAAAAGCAGCCGGGCTTTTATTTGTAGCTTGCAGCTCATGGCTTGCAGCTGTATTGATTTAACTTGCAGCTTTTAGCTTGGAGCTTGTAGCTGCTTCAATTCAAATGCTCGACGCGGATACGGACCACCGGCCCGACGACGCCCTGGAGAGCCTCCAACGCGGTGATCGCGTCGTTGATGCGCTGCTCGACCACTCGGTGGGTCAGCAGGATCATCGGCACCAGGCCATCGTGTTCCTCGACTTCCTTCTGCATGATCGACTCGATGTTGATGCCGCGCTCCGAAAGGATGCTCGCCACCTGAGCCAGTACCCCTGGGTGGTCCTTGGCCTGGATACGCAGGTAGTAGGCACTTTCGCATGCTTCGATCGGAAGAATCGGATGATCCGACAGCGAGTCCGGCTGGAAAGCCAGGTGCGGCACACGGTTCTCCGGGTCGGAGGTCATCGCACGCACCACATCCACCAGGTCGGCCACCACCGAGGAAGCGGTCGGTTCCATGCCGGCGCCAGCACCGTAGAACAGCGTGGAGCCCGCGGCGTCGCCGTTGACCATCACAGCGTTCATCACGCCGTTGACGTTGGCGATCAGGCGATCGGCCGGGATCAAGGTCGGGTGCACGCGCAGCTCAATGCCACTGGCCGTGCTACGGGCTACGCCCAGGTGCTTGATGCGGTAGCCCAAGGCTTCAGCGTAGTTCACGTCAGCGGTGGTCAGCTTGGTGATGCCTTCGGTGTAGGCCTTGTCGAATTGCAGCGGAATACCAAAGGCGATGGACGCCAGGATCGTCAGCTTGTGCGCCGCGTCGATGCCTTCCACGTCAAAGGTCGGATCGGCTTCTGCGTAACCCAGGGCCTGGGCCTCGGCGAGCACGTCTTCGAAGGTGCGACCCTTTTCGCGCATCTCGGTGAGAATGAAGTTCCCGGTGCCGTTGATGATCCCGGCGACCCAGTTGATGCGGTTGGCCGAAAGGCCTTCACGAATCGCCTTGATCACCGGAATGCCACCGGCCACGGCGGCTTCAAACGCAACGATCACGCCCTTTTCCCGCGCCTTGGCGAAAATCTCATTACCGTGAACAGCGATAAGCGCCTTGTTCGCGGTGACCACATGCTTGCCATTCTCGATGGCCTTGAGTACCAGCTCGCGGGCAACGGTATAGCCGCCCATCAGCTCTATGACGATGTCGATCTCAGGGTTCGTGGCCACTTCGAAGACATCGTTGGTAATCGCAATACCGGTCGTCTGGAACTGAGGCTTTGGCGTGCGCATGGCAATTTGTGCCACTTCGATTCCACGCCCGGCACGACGAGCAATTTCCTCGGCGTTGCGCTGAAGTACGTTGAAGGTGCCGCCACCGACGGTACCTAACCCACAGATGCCTACTTTGACCGGATTCACTCTTGACTCCCCATGAAACGGCCGACGCAAGGTCGGCCGTGAAATACAGCCGCGCAGCAACGCGACTTTGTGTTTAACGGCCCGACGAAGGTTTTCGCCGAGCCGTGATCTTCATAAACGCACTGCCCATGATCATTTGGCACCAAGGGCCAGTTTGGCGACTTGTGGCGCCGGCTGGTAGCCCGGAATCACCTGGCCGTCCGCCAAAACGATGGCCGGCGTACCGTTCACACCGATGGACTGACCGAGGGCGAACTGCTTGGAAACCGGGTTTTCGCACTTGGCGGCCTTGATTTCCTTGCCATCGACCATCTTGTCCATGGCCGCTTTTTTGTCCTTGGAGCACCAGACCGCCTGCAACTGCTCATCACCCGGTGAACCCAGGCCCTGGCGCGGAAACGCCACATAGCGCACTTCGATGCCGCGCTTGTTCAGCTCCGGCACTTCGGCGTGCAGCTTGTGGCAATACGGGCAGGTGGTGTCGGTGAAAACGGTGATGTGGGACTTGGTTTCGCCGACCGCCGGGTAAACCACGGTTTCGGCAACAGGAATACCGTTGATCAGCTTGGAAATGCCCTGGCGCTCGGTCTTCTCGGTGAGGTTGACCGGCTTGCCACCCTTGAGCTCGAACAGGTTGCCCTGGACGATGTACTGACCGTCGGCGCTGGCGTAGAGCACGCGGCTGCCCTGGAGCTTGACTTCATACAGGCCGGACATGGGGCTGGCGGTGATGGTTTCGATCGGCACCTCCATCTGAAGGTTTTCCAGGCTCTTGCGGATAGCCTTGTCGGCCGCGTCGTCGGCGATGGCAACAGTACTGGCCAACGCAATGGCGGCGGCGGTGAACATCTGGATCAAACGCATGGGAGCTCCTGAGACGGACAAATGGGACGGGGAACGCCGACCGGCAGATTCGGGTTCCAACCGCCCACTGTGCAAACCGGCAAAGCCTACCACATAAGGCCCGCATGGCCGAATGCCGGTGATACAAGGCATATGGATGCCTTTTTTCTGTGTGCTGGCGTGGGTTCACATATCTGGCGCTCACCACAACTCCCTGTGGGAGCGAGCCTGCTCGCGATAGCGGTGGGTCAGCTTGCATTGATTTTGAATGCGCCACCGTCATCGCGAGCAGGCTCGCTCCCGCATGGGCTATCGGGTACTCATCAATCCAGGGATCTTCATTCAGCCTCGGGGGTGATGCTTGGCGTGCAGATCCTGCAACCGCGCCCGAGCCACATGGGTGTAGATCTGAGTGGTGGACAGGTCGCTATGACCCAGCAGCATCTGCACCACACGCAAGTCGGCGCCGTGGTTGAGCAGGTGCGTGGCGAAGGCATGGCGCAAGGTGTGTGGGGACAGTGACTTGCCGATCCCAGCCACCTTGGCCTGGTGCTTGATGCGGTGCCAGAAGGTCTGGCGAGTCATCTGCTCGCCGCGCAGGCTGGGAAACAGCACGTCACTGGGACGCCCGCCCAGCAGTTCATGACGCGCATCGCGCATGTAGCGCTCGACCCAGACGATTGCCTCTTCGCCCATCGGCACCAGACGCTCCTTGCTGCCTTTGCCCATCACCCGCAGCACGCCTTGACGCAGGTTGACCTGCTCCAGCGTGAGACTGATCAGCTCGGTGACCCGCAGGCCGCACGCGTACAAAACCTCCAGCATGGCCCGGTCGCGCTGACCGATGGCTTCGCTGAGATCCGGCGCCGCCAGCAGCGCCTCTACATCGGCTTCAGACAGGGACTTGGGTAACGGTCGCCCCAGCTGCGGCATCTCCACGCGCAAGGTCGGATCCACCGCAATCAGCTTTTCCCGCAGTAAATAACGATAAAACCCACGCAAACCCGAGAGAAACCGTGCGGTCGAGCGCGGCTTGTAGTTCTGCTCCAGGCGCCACGCCAGGTGATCGAGGATCAACTCTCGCCCGGCGTTGGCCAGCTCCAGGCCTTGTTCCTGCAACCAGCCATTGAACAGCGCCAAGTCGCTGCGATAGGCATCGCGGGTGTTGTCGGACAGCCCCTTCTCCAGCCATAGGGCGTCGAGAAACTGGTCTATCAGCGGGTGATCAATGGCTGGCATAAAAACTCATGAGGGATGCGTGCGTACGCGGCATCGAAATGGAAATGATGAGATGCAGGGTGCTCAAAGACCAAATCGCAGGCAACAAAAAAGCAGCCCGCAGGCTGCTTTTTTTGCATCGGAAGCTGGACTTAAGCCAGTTTTTCCTTGATGCGAGCTGCTTTACCGGACAGGTCACGCAGGTAGTAAAGCTTGGCTTTACGTACGTCACCGCGACGCTTGACAGCCATGCTGTCGATTTGCGGGCTGTAGGTCTGGAAAGTACGCTCTACGCCAACACCGTTGGAGATTTTACGAACGGTGAATGCACTGTTTACGCCGCGGTTACGCTTGGCGATAACAACGCCTTCGAACGCTTGCAGACGCGAACGGTCGCCTTCCTTCACTTTCACCTGAACGACAATGGTGTCGCCCGGGGCAAAGGTAGGGATTTCTTTGGTCATCTGCTCTGCTTCGAGTGCAAGAATGATTTTGTTAGTCATGCTGTGCTCCTAAGGCAAGTCGTCGGACTTACCATCGATACGTTGTGAACTATCGTCCCGCTCGCGGATATATTCCTCGAGCAGCTTCTTCTCTTCTCCAGAAAGCGAGCGGCTTTCCAGAAGATCGGCGCGTCGTTCATAGGTCCGACCAAGGGACTGCTGTAAACGCCAACGCCGGATGTGCGCGTGGTTGCCACTTAGCAACACGTCGGGAACACGCTGATCCGCATACACCTCCGGTCGGGTGTAGTGCGGGCAATCCAGCAGACCATCCGTAAAGGAATCTTCCTCGGCGGAATCTGCATGCCCTAAAGCTCCAGGCAGCAGTCGTGTAACCGCATCGATCAGGACCATCGCCGGCAGCTCGCCGCCAGACAGTACATAGTCGCCAATCGACCACTCTTCATCGACATGAGCTTCAATAAAACGCTCGTCAATGCCTTCATAACGGCCGGCAATCAGGATCAATGCATCCGAATTTGCCAGCTCGCGTACCGCCGACTGAGTCAGCTGACGGCCTTGGGGCGACAGGTAAATCACCTTCGCGCCCTCCCCGGCTGCGGTTCTGGCCTGAACCAGAGCGTCTTCCAGGGGCTTGATCTTCATCACCATGCCCGGACCACCGCCAAACGGGCGATCGTCCACAGTGTGATGCCGATCCGTGGTGTAGTCCCGCGGATTCCAACAGGTAAGCTGCAACAGCTCCTGTTTCACCGCGCGGCTGGTTATGCCGTACTCGCTGATGGCGGAAAACATCTCGGGAAACAACGTGATGACTTCAACGCGCAAATTAGCCACGTTTAGAAATCCGCATCCCATTCCACCTTCATCTCGCCTGCTGCAAGGTCGACGGCCAACACGCATTGCTCGGTATAGGGCAACAGGCGTTCGCGATCATCCAGGCTGCCGACGCAAGGCTTGACCACCATGACATCGTTCGAACCGGTCTCGAGCAGGTGATCGATTTTCCCGAGCAATTGCCCGAGGTGGTCGATGACCTTCAGACCCACCAGCTGGTACCAGTAGTACTCGCCGTCGGTCAGTTCAGGGAACAGGTTGCGTGGCACGCAGATCTCAAAACCGGCCAGAAGACGCGCTTCTTCACGATCATCGAGATCCTTGAGCTTTGCGACCAGGAACTTGTCGTTCCCACGTCCGCTGACCAGCTCAACCTGTTTCACGCTACCTTCGCGCTTGAGCGTCCAGGTTTTGTAGTCCAACAGGTTTTTGATCGGATCAGTAAAGGAATACACCTTCACTTCGCCGCGAACGCCATGAACAGAATAGATTTTGCCGACAACGATCAAATCATCAGCATCTTTTGGCGTCGCGTTCATATTGCTCAGGCCGCAGCCTTAGCCGATTCCTTCAACAACTGAGCAACACGCTCAGAAGGTTGTGCACCAACGCTCAGCCAGTAGGCTACGCGCTCTTGGTTCACGGACAGACGAACTTCCTGACCACGGGCAACAGGGTTGAAGAAACCAACCTGCTCCTTGTGGGAACCGTCACGCGGGTTGCGGCTGTCGGTTACGGTCAGGTGGTAAAACGGGCGCTTTTTGGAGCCGCCAAGGGCAAGACGGATTGTTAGCATGTGAACATCGTTCCTGTAGTCGGTGCTGCAAATCTAAATGCACAGCGGGCATAGGTGCCCGAAAGGCCGCATATTCTAAGGAATATCCGGACTTTTGCAAATGTCTTTTTCCGGCGCCTGGCGCCATGCGATCAAGATTTGCCATAGAGCCGTCATGAAAAACGGCAGGTCAGCTCCCGTGCAGCACGGGTTTGCTGGAGATCCCCGCATCCGTGCGGGGCAACGCCGGCATGACAGCCGGCGCAGATTCTTTACATTTTCGGCATGCCGCCGCCGGGCAACATACCGCCCATGCCGCGCATCATCTTGGCCATCCCGCCCTTGGCGGAGAATTTCTTCATCATCTTCTGCATCTGCTTGTGCTGCTTGATCAAGCGACCGATGTCCTGCACCTGGGTACCGGACCCCATGGCGATGCGGCGTTTGCGCGAACCGCTGATCAGCTCAGGGTCGCGGCGCTCGGCCGGGGTCATGGAGTTGATGATGGCTTCCATCTGCTTGAACTGCTTTTCAGCCGCGCCCTGGGCATTGCCCATCTGCGCCAGGTTCACGCCACCGATGCTCGGCAGTTTGTCCATGAGGCCGCCGAGGCCGCCCATGTTCTTCATTTGTTGCAGCTGATCGCGGAAGTCTTCGAGGTCGAAGCCCTTGCCCTTCTTCAGCTTCTTGGCCAGTTTGTCGGCCTTGTCCTTGTCGAGGGTCTGCTCGGCCTGCTCGATGAGGCTGAGCACGTCGCCCATGCCGAGGATCCGCGAGGCAATACGCTCGGGATGGAACGGCTCGAGCGCTTCGCTCTTCTCGCCCATACCGATGAACTTGATCGGCTTGCCAGTGATGGCACGGACCGACAGCGCGGCACCGCCACGGGCATCACCGTCGACCTTGGTCAGGATCACGCCGGTCAGCGGCAGCGCATCACCGAACGCCTTGGCGGTGTTGGCCGCGTCCTGGCCGGTCATGGCATCGACCACGAACAGGGTTTCCACCGGGTTGATCGCGGCATGCAACGCCTTGATCTCGCCCATCATCTCTTCGTCGATGTGCAGGCGACCGGCGGTATCGACGATGACCACGTCGATGAATTTCAGTTTTGCTTCTTTAATAGCCGCCTGGGCGATGTCCACCGGCTTCTGGCTCAGGTCGGACGGGAAGAACGTCACGCCGATGTCGTTGGCCAGGGTTTCGAGCTGTTTGATCGCCGCCGGGCGATAGATGTCCGCGGACACCACCATCACCGACTTCTTCTTGCGCTCTTTAAGGAAGCGCGCCAGCTTGCCGGCCGTGGTGGTCTTGCCCGCGCCCTGCAGGCCGGCCATCAGCACCACCGCTGGCGGCACGGCGCTCAGGTTCAGGTCTTCGTTGGCAGCGCCCATCAGGCTTTCGAGTTCGGCCTGGACGATCTTCACGAACGCCTGGCCCGGCGTCAGGCTGCGCGACACCTCGGCGCCGACGGCGCGTTCCTTGACCGAATTGACGAAGTCCTTGACCACCGGCAGGGCGACGTCGGCTTCGAGCAACGCCATGCGCACTTCGCGCAGGGTGTCTTTGATGTTGTCCTCGGTCAGCTTCGCCTTGCCGGTAACATGGCGCAGCGTCTGCGAGAGACGGTCGGTTAGGTTTTCAAACATGCGCGATCCTTTCAGGCCCAGATAAGACCGGGATAATGGCGGCCCAGACCGTAAAAAATGTGCTCGGCGAGCCTGCGGCGTGGGCAGGTCGCGGATTATAGCGAAGACTGCGCCCGGCGCACACCTCGCCGTCAGTTGCGCTGGTCTTTCGTGCGATGGGGATTCTATGCCAAACTCAGCGCCTTTCGGGCCTGCCTAACAGGATTTATGCTCCCCTTGTCACCCAGTTTGCTTGCCTCCCTCGCCGCCGCTTGTCTTTACGCCGCTGCGACCTTCTATCAAGGCTCCCGCCTGGCCACCGGCGCCAAGGCGAACAAACGCCTGCTGGTCATGCTTGGCGTGCTGGCGGTGCTCGGCCACGCGGCCAGCCTTTATACCCACCTGATGACGCCCATTGGCCTGGGCCTGGACTTCTTCAACGCCGCCAGCCTCATTGCCGTGGCCGTGATCGCCCTGACGCTGCTGGCCTGTTCACGCATCCCGGTGGAAAACCTGCTGGTGCTGCTTTTCCCGCTGGGCCTGGCCACGGTGCTGCTGGCGCAATTCGCGCCGTCGGGCACGGTGCAGATCATCGATGAAGAACCGGGCATCCTGGCCCATATCCTGCTCTCGATCCTCGCCTACGGCCTGTTCACCATCGCGGTGTTCCAGGCCTTGCTGCTGCTGGTGCAGGATCACCAGCTCAAGCACAAGCACCCCTCCGGGCTGATCCGCAACTTCCCGCCCTTGCAGACCATGGAAAGCCTGCTGTTCGGCTTCCTCTGGGCCGGCTGGACACTGCTGTCGCTGTCGCTGATCTCTGGCTGGCTGTTCGTCGAAAACCTGTTCGCCCAGCACCTGGTGCACAAAACCCTGCTGGCGTGCCTGGCGTGGGTGGTGTTCAGCGTACTGCTGTGGGGCCGAAATCGTCTGGGCTGGCGCGGCCATAAAGCCATTCGCTGGACCCTGGCCGGTTTCTGCCTGCTGATGCTGGCGTACTTCGGCAGCAAGCTGGTTCGTGAATACATTCTGCATGTCTGACGGACGCCTCTGATGGATATGTTGCCCGTGGGCCCGCTGTTCGCTGTACTGGTCGTGCTGATCCTCTGGTCCGCCCTGTTCACGGCCATCGAAGCCGCCCAGCAACATTTGCTGGCCCAACGCAAAGCTTCGCGCGCCGGTGACAAACCGCTGGCGAAGCTGAGTTTCCCCCGGGACAGTCTGATTCTGTGCAATACCCTCTGCCGCGCCCTCGCGGTGGTGATCGGAACACTGCTGGCGATTTTTACCTGGCTGCAACACGGCCCCTTGGTAGCGTGGCTCGGTACCAGTGCGGCCTTGCTGGTCTTTGCCGATTACCTGCCGCGCACCCTGGCCACCCGCCATCCCGATGCGGTGCTGGCATTGGGCAACGCCTTGCTTGGCGTACCCTTGAAGATTCTTTATCCATTTGCCTGGCTGTTGAATGGCATCAGTCAATTGCTGCTGCGTCCGTTTGCCCGCCAGGCAAGCGTGGTACAGCAAAACGACGATGAAATGCCCACACCCGCGCGCAACGATCACGAACCCGAACACAACAGCGGTCGGCCGCATCCGGTTTCCGGCATCCATGCCCTGGACAACATTACCGTCAACGATATTCTCGTGCCCCGCAGTGAGGTCGATGGCATTAACCTCGACGACCCCATCGGCGACATCATTGAACAGTTGCGCCTGAACCGCCGTACTCGCCTGCCGGTGTTTCACAGCGACATCAACCAGGTCGAAGCGGTGCTCAACACCCGCCAGATCCGCCACCTGCTCAAGGATGCGAGCCTGACCCAGGAAGCGCTGCTGGCTGCCTGCCACGAACCCTACTTCGTTCCCGAAAGCACGCCGCTGCAGCTGCAATTGCTGAATTTCCACAAGCAGCAACGGCGCCTGGGCATGGTGGTGGACGAATATGGCGAAGTGCTGGGCATTGTCACCCTGGAAGACATCCTTGAAGAAATCGTCGGGGAGTTCGAAAGCGAGCACAGCCTCGACAACCCCCACGTCCATCCCCAGCCTGATGGACGCCTCATGATCGATGGCGCCGCGTCGATCCGCGAACTGAACAGGACCCTGGGCTGGCACCTGCCTTGCGAAGGCCCCAAGACCCTCAACGGCCTGGTGACCGAAGCACTGGAGACCATTCCCGAAAGCCCGGTCTGCCTGAAGATCGGCCGCTATCGGCTGGAAATCATCGAAACCGTGGATAACCGCGTCAGCCAGGTGCTGGTGTGGCACAACAGTTCGGTGCCGCTGGCGTCCTAAGCCCTCGCCACAGGGTTGTGCGCAAGCGCCACTATTGTGTACGGGCTCTCTTGTTGAATCGTTAGCCCCCTTCCTATACTCAACCCGCTTATCCAGCGCGCGCCAGCGAGCCGAGGGAGTTCGACCATAATAATTAGCTCCAACGGAGCATATGACTGTCAGGGATAACCGCATGACAACGACCACTTGCAACGAAGCTGTGTCTGCCCCGCCGACGAACTCCGCCACCCGCGTGGCGACCGCAAGCTTCATCGGCACGGCCATCGAGTTCTATGACTTCTACGTCTACGCCACGGCTGCGGCCCTGGTGATCGGGCCGGTGTTCTTCCCGCAAACCTCAGGCACGGCACAGATGCTCTCGTCCTTCCTGACGTTCGGCATCGCATTCCTCGCTCGCCCGCTGGGTTCGGCGCTGTTCGGCCACTTCGGCGACCGGATCGGGCGCAAGTCCACGCTGGTGGCGTCCCTGCTGCTGATGGGTGTGTGTACCACGCTGATCGGCGTACTGCCCGGTTACGCCAGTATTGGCGCCTGGGCGCCGATCCTGTTGTGCGTGCTGCGTTTTGGCCAGGGGTTGGGCCTGGGCGGTGAATGGGGTGGCGCAGCGTTGCTTGCCACCGAGAACGCGCCCAAGGGCAAACGCGCTTGGTTCGGTATGTTTCCCCAACTGGGGCCCTCGATCGGCTTTCTGGCGGCCAACGGATTGTTCCTGACCCTGGCCATGACCCTGGACGACGAGCAGTTCCGTTCCTGGGGCTGGCGCATCCCGTTCCTGCTCAGTGCGGTGCTGGTGATCGTCGGCCTCTATGTGCGCCTCAAGCTTCATGAAACACCCGTCTTCGCCGATGCCATGGCCCGCCAGGAACGGGTGAAAGTTCCGCTGATCGAGCTGTTCAGCCAGTACTGGGCGCCGACATTGCTGGGTGCCGCGGCGATGGTGGTGTGTTATGCGCTGTTCTACATCTCGACCGTGTTTTCCCTGAGCTACGGTGTGTCCACCCTCGGCTACAGCCGCGAAACCTTCCTCGGCCTGCTGTGCTTTGCGGTGCTGTTCATGGCCGCCGCGACGCCGCTGTCGGCCTGGGCCAGCGACCGCTACGGGCGCAAACCGATCCTGCTCATCGGGGGAGTGCTGGCGATTGCCTCGGGTTTCCTCATGGAACCGCTGCTGACCCACGGCACGACTTGGGGCGTGGCGCTGTTCCTGTGCATCGAGCTGTTTCTGATGGGCGTGACCTTCGCCCCCATGGGCGCCCTGCTACCGGAGCTGTTTCCCACCCATGTGCGCTATACCGGCGCCTCGGCCGCCTACAACCTGGGCGGCATCGTCGGCGCTTCGGCCGCCCCGTTCTTTGCCCAGAAACTGGTGGCAATGGGCGGTTTGAGCTACGTCGGTGGTTATGTCTCGGGGGCCGCGGTGCTCAGCGTGATCGCGGTACTGTGCCTGAAAGAGACGCGCCATAACGATTTGAACAGGGTCGCCTGAACCCTCGGTGCGGGCCCGGCAACAGGCCCGCACCGAACCTGTCACAAGGCTGAATGCCTTGCAATGAAATAACAGCTAACAATCATCCACCATTGAAACCACCCCTCGCCTGCCCCATCTAAGACCCATACTCCATTGCGCAGGTGCCCCATGAGCGACCAGCACTCTACTGAAGCCACGAACGATTACGCCGACTCCGAACACATCGAACACACCTCCTCCGGCACCGGCCTGGCCCTGCCCGGCCAAAACCTGCCGGACAAGGTCTACATCATTCCAATCCACAATCGCCCGTTCTTCCCGGCCCAGGTGCTGCCGGTCATTGTCAATGAGGAACCTTGGGCTGAAACCCTGGAATTAGTCGCCAAATCCGAACACCATTCCCTGGCGCTGTTTTTCATGGACACGCCCCAGGAAGATCCGCGCCACTTCGACACCTCAGCGCTGCCGCTGTATGGCACGCTGGTCAAGGTGCACCACGCCAGTCGCGAAGGCGGCAAACTGCAGTTCGTTGCCCAGGGTCTGACCCGCGTGCGCATCCGCACCTGGCTCAAGCACCATCGCCCACCGTACCTGGTGGAAGTCGAATACCCGCACCAGCCAAGCGAGCCGACCGACGAGGTCAAGGCCTATGGCATGGCGTTGATCAATGCGATCAAGGAGCTGCTTCCACTCAATCCGCTGTACAGCGAAGAGCTGAAGAATTACCTCAACCGCTTCAGCCCCAACGACCCGTCGCCCCTGACTGACTTTGCCGCCGCACTAACCTCGGCCACCGGCAGTGAGTTGCAGGAAGTGCTCGATTGCGTCCCCATGCTCAAGCGCATGGAAAAAGTGCTGCCGATGCTGCGCAAGGAAGTTGAAGTCGCGCGGCTGCAGAAGGAGATTTCTGCCGAGGTCAACAACAAGATTGGCGAGCATCAGCGCGAATTCTTCCTCAAGGAGCAGTTGAAGGTCATCCAGCAGGAGCTGGGGCTGACCAAGGACGATCGCAGCGCCGATATCGAACAATTCGAGCAGCGGCTGGAGGGCAAGGACTTGCCGGCCCAGGCGCAAAAGCGCATCGAAGAGGAAATGAACAAGCTCTCGATCCTGGAAACCGGCTCGCCGGAATACGCGGTCACCCGCAATTACCTCGATTGGGCGACGTCGGTGCCGTGGGGCGTGTATGGCCAGGACAAACTCGACCTCAAGCACGCGCGCAAGGTGCTCGACCAGCACCATGCCGGGCTGGGGGATATCAAGGACCGCATCCTCGAGTTTCTCGCCGTGGGTGCCTATAAAGGCGAAATCAGCGGCTCCATCGTGCTGCTGGTGGGGCCGCCGGGGGTGGGCAAGACCAGTGTTGGCAAGTCCATCGCCGAAACCCTGGGTCGGCCGTTCTACCGTTTCAGCGTCGGCGGCATGCGCGATGAAGCCGAAATCAAGGGCCATCGGCGCACCTACATCGGTGCTCAACCGGGCAAGCTGGTGCAGGCGCTTAAAGATGTCGAAGTGATGAACCCGGTGATCATGCTCGACGAGATCGACAAGATGGGTCAGAGCTACCAGGGCGATCCGGCCTCGGCCTTGCTGGAAACCCTCGACCCGGAGCAGAACGTCGAATTCCTCGATCACTACCTGGACCTGCGCCTGGACCTGTCGAAAGTGCTCTTCGTGTGCACCGCCAACACCCTGGACTCGATCCCTGGCCCGCTGCTGGACCGGATGGAAGTGATTCGCCTGTCCGGCTATATCACCGAAGAGAAGGTCGCCATCGCCAAGCGCCATTTGTGGCCCAAACAACTGGCCAAGGCCGGCGTGTCCAAAGGCAGCCTGAATATCACCGACAGCGCCCTCAAGGCCCTGATCGACGGTTATGCCCGTGAGGCCGGGGTGCGGCAGCTGGAGAAACAGCTGGGCAAGCTGGTGCGCAAGGCGGTGATGAAACTGATCGATGACCCGAAAGCCGTGATCAAGCTCGGGCCCAAGGACCTTGAGGCATCGCTGGGCAAGCCGGTGTTCCGCAACGAGCAAGTGCTGTCCGGCATCGGTGTGATTACCGGCCTGGCCTGGACCAGCATGGGCGGCGCGACGCTGCCGATCGAAGCGACGCGCATCCACACGCTCAATCGCGGCTTCAAGCTCACCGGGCAACTGGGGGAGGTGATGAAAGAGTCAGCGGAAATCGCCCACAGCTACGTCAGCTCGCATTTGAAGCAGTTTGGCGGCGATCCGAAGTTCTTCGACGAAGCCTTCGTTCACTTGCACGTACCGGAAGGCGCCACCCCCAAGGACGGTCCGAGTGCCGGGGTGACCATGGCCAGCGCCTTGCTGTCCCTGGCTCGCAACCAGGCGCCGAAAAAAGGCGTGGCCATGACCGGCGAACTGACCCTCACCGGGCACGTGCTGCCCATTGGTGGGGTGCGCGAGAAAGTGATCGCGGCGCGACGGCAGAAAATCAATGAGCTGATCCTGCCGGAAGCCAACCGGGGCAACTTCGAAGAACTGCCGGACTACCTCAAGGAAGGCGTCACCGTGCACTTCGCCAAGCGGTTTGCCGATGTGGCCAAGGTGTTGTTCTGATAGTCCTGTAGCGCTTGTGCGGGCCTCATCGCGAGCAGGCTCGCTCCCACAGTGGCTTTGTGTTGTTCACAACATGTGTGATCCACACCAAACCCTTGTGGGAGCGAGCCTGCTCGCGATAAGGCCATGAGATCCAACGCATGCCCCGCTGACACACCCAGTAGCATCTTCGGTTATGCTCGCCGTTCGTCGTGAATGCCGGAGCCCTTATGTCCCTCACCCGCCTGCTCGTCCCTTTCAGCCTCGCCCTGCTGAGTGCCTGCGCCACGCAACCGAAACACAACGTGACCGTGGAAAAACTGAGCCAGTGCCCGGTGCAGCTCACTAACGGCCAGAACCTGATCCTGAATTTGCCCAGCAACCCCAGCACCGGTTATCGCTGGGCGGTCCAGGATTCGGCTGGCGGCGTGCTGAAGGCCTTGGGGCCTGAGGTTTACCGCAACCCGGAAGACGCCGGCATCGTCGGCGCGGCCGGGGTATCAACCTGGCGTTTCCAGGCATTTGCTGCCGGAACCGGTCGCTTGCGCCTGACTTATCAACAGCCCTGGGCACCTGAAGTACCGCCGGTGGAAACCTTCGACTGCGCCATTTCGGTGAATTGACCATGGGTTGGCTGATCCTTGCATTGATGGGCGCGGCCACCTATGTGTACGGGCTCACTGTGCATGCCACCCTGCTGTGCCTGCTGGTCAAGCCGATGCCGGTGCTGGCCCTGCTCGGCTGGCTGCACGATGCGCCACCCAGCGAATATCGACGCTGGATCAGCCTGGGCCTGATTTTCTCGCTGGTGGGCGATGTGCTGCTGGCGTGGCCCGGGGATCTGTTCGTGTTCGGCCTTGGCGCGTTTCTGCTGGCGCACCTGGCCTATCTGAAAGCCTACCTCAGCGACTGTCGCCGTCCGGCGTTGCTATCGCTGGCCCTGGCATTGGGGCTTGGCGCAACGCTGCTGGGGATTCTGATATCGAGCGGTCTGGGGCCTTTGCTCGTCCCGGTGATTGTCTACGGCCTGGCCATCAGCGCCATGCTCTGGCGTGCGCTGGCGCGATTGGGCACTGCAGTCCCCGAGCGCTCGGCCTGGCTGGCCGCTGCCGGGGCTCTGGCGTTTGTGTTTTCCGACAGCGTCATTGGCATAAACCGGTTCGTGGCGCCCTTTCATGCCGCGCCTTACCTGATCATCATCAGTTATTGGCTGGGCCAGTGGGGCATTGCGGCGTCGGCCTTCACCCAAAAAAACCACTGAACCAGAGAGCAAGCCCGGCGCTCACAAAGGCTCGCTCCCAGAGGTTTTTTGGTTAAAATGCCGGCCTTTTCACCACCCATGCCGCTGGAACTGCCGTGAGCAAAGAACCCGATCGTCTATTCGCCCAGCCCCTGGCCCAGGTGCCTGACTTCGCCTTTAACGAGGACGTGGTGCGGGTGTTTCCGGACATGATCAAGCGTTCGGTGCCGGGTTACCCGACCATCGTCGAGAACCTGGGCGTGCTCGCCGCGCAATTTGCCCAGCCGGGCAGCGTCCTCTACGACCTGGGCTCGTCCCTGGGCGCGGTGACTCAGGCCCTGCGCCGCCATGTGCGCACCGACGGTTGCCGGGTGATTGCGGTGGATAACTCGGCGGCCATGGTCGAGCGCTGCCGCGAGTACCTTAACGGCCAGGACTCGATGTTCCAGGAGTTGCTGCCGGTTGAAGTGATCGAAGGCGACATCCTCGCCCTGACGTTCCAGCCGGCCTCGGTGGTAGCGCTGAACTTCACCCTGCAATTCATCGCGCCGGATCAGCGTACCGCCTTGTTGAGCCGCATTCGCCAGTCCCTGCTGCCCGGCGGTGCGTTGATCCTCTCGGAGAAGCTGCGCTTTAACGATGAACAAGAGCACGCGCTGCTCAACGACCTGCATGTGGCGTTCAAGCGCGCCAACGGCTACAGCGAGCTGGAAATCGCCCAGAAGCGCAGCGCCATCGAAAACGTCATGAAGCCCGACAGCCTCGAAGAACACCGCGAACGCCTGCTGGCGGCCGGGTTCTCGAAAGTCGTGCCGTGGTTCCAGTGTCTTAATTTTGCCTCGTTGATTGCCCTGCCATGATTGATCTGTCTCCCCTGGCCCGCCATCTGGCCGGCACCCCTCTGGCCGATTGGGCCGCGACGCTGCAAACGCAACTGGACAGCAAAATGGAAAAGGGTCATGGCGACCTGGAGCGTTGGCAGAGCGCCCTCGATGCCTTGCCGGTGCTGCAACCGACCCGGATCGACCTGCTGAACGGCCTGACCCTCGACACCGATTGCTCCGACGAAACCCGAGCACAAATGCGTACGGCGCTGATGGGCCTGTCGCCATGGCGCAAAGGGCCTTTCGACCTGTTTGGCGTGCACGTTGACACCGAATGGCGTTCGGACTGGAAGTGGTCGCGGGTCGCCCCGCACCTGGACCTGGTGGGCAAGCGCATTCTCGATGTGGGCTGCGGCAATGGTTATTACATGTGGCGGATGCTCGGCGCTGGCGCCGACACGGTGATCGGCGTCGATCCCAACTGGCTGTTCTTCTGCCAGTTCCAGGCCGTGCAGCGTTACCTCGCGCAGCCCAACGCCTGGCACCTGCCATTTCCATTCGAGGCGCTGCCGCCGGAGCTGGAAGGCTTCGACACAGTGTTTTCCATGGGTGTGTTCTACCACCGTCGCTCGCCAATCGAGCATTTGCTGGCGCTCAAGGATTGCCTGGTCAAGGGCGGCGAACTGGTCCTGGAAACCCTGGTGATCGAGGGCGATGAACATCAGGTTCTGGTGCCCGAGGACCGTTACGCACAGATGCGCAACGTCTGGTTCCTGCCTTCAGTCCCAGCCCTGGAACGCTGGCTGCGCCGCGCCGGGTTCAGCGATGTGCGCTGTGTGGACGTGAGCTTGACCACCGTGGAAGAACAGCGCAGCACCGAGTGGATGAAGTATCAGTCGCTTAGCGACTTTCTCGATCCCGCCGACCACAGCAAAACCATCGAAGGACTGCCGGCGCCAATGCGGGCGGTGATTGTGGCGCGGAAATAAATCGCCCAGGTACCACAAACCCCTCTGTGGGAGCGGGCTTGCTCGCGAAGGCGGCAGCACATTCAACATGAATGCAAGCTGACCCACCGCTATCGCGAGCAAGCTCAGCTCCCACAGGGATTGTGGTGAACGCAGGATCTGTGGACACCCGGGACCCCATGTGGGAGCTGAGCTTGCTCGCGATGGCGGCGGACCATTCAACATCTATGTGACTGACACGCCGCTTTCGCGAGCAAGCCCGCTCCCACAGGGTACAGCGTCAGTCTTGGGATTTGGCTCTGCGGGCCTTGAAGAACTCGCTCAACACCGCACTGCACTCTTCAGCCAACACCCCGCCCTCGAACATCACTCGATGATTGAGAAACCCCTGGCTGAAAAACTGCCCCTGGCTCTGCACAATGCCGGCCTTGGGCTCCAGGGCGCCGTAGACGACCCGGGCGATGCGCGAGTGAACGATGAGGCCGGCGCACATGCTGCACGGCTCCAGCGTCACATAGAGGGTGCTGCCGGGCAGGCGATAGTTGCTCACGGCCTGGGCGGCGGCGCGGATGGCGACCATTTCCGCATGGGCGCTGGGGTCGTGGCCGCTGATCGGGCAGTTGAAGCCGCGGCCGATGATCTCACCGTCCTGCACCAGCACCGCGCCCACCGGCACTTCACCCAAAGCCGCGCCTTGTGCGGCGAGGCTCAGGGCTTCGCGCATGAAATCCTGGTCACGGCTGCGGTCGATGATTTTGGCGGGGCGAATCTGGCGCATCACGCCACCTCGATGGCGGCCATCAGGCCGGTTTCCATGTGGTCGATCACATGGCAATGGAACATCCACACCCCCGGGTTATCCGCCACCAGCGCGACCTGCGCTCGCTCGTTCTTGCCCAGCAGGTAAGTGTCGGTGAAATATGGGATGACCTTGTGCCGGTTGGACGCAATCACTTTGAAGCTCATGCCGTGCAAATGGATCGGATGCTGGTACTGAGTCATGTTCTTCAATTCAAAAATGTAACTCTGGCCTTTTTTCAGCGTGGCGATTGGCCGGTCGGCGCAGGTCTTGTCGGTGATGTCCCAGGCCTTGCCGTTGATCTGCCACAAACTCGGTGGTTTGCCGTTGTCGACATTGACCGACACCGAACCGACCCACTCGAAATTGAAGTTGAGTTTCTCGGCATTGGCCAGGTCTGGCTCGGCCACCGGGTTAGGTGGCAACGCAGGCGGCCACTGGGCCGGCGCCTCGTTGTTGGGCACGGAGCGCAAAGTGCCCAGCCGCACCGGACCATTGCGCAATGACAACTCCTCCCCGGCCGCCGGCGCCTTGATCGCCAGACAAATGCGCATGCCCGGACCCAGCCAGTATTCCTTGCCCAGCGGGCGCGGCTCGATAGGGTTGCCGTCCAACGCATAGATCTGCGCTTCAACGCCGGGGATGTTGATGCGGTAAGTCAGAGTGTTGTCGAGATTGAGCAAACGCACCCGGGTGATCTGTCCGGCCGGCAGATCAATCACCGGCAGCGGCACGCCGTTGATGGTCGACAAACGCCCGGCCGTCCCTCCACGCGCCGCTTCACGGGGAATGCTGAAGGCGACGAACTCGCCTTGCTCATCCACATGCCAGTTCTTGAGGCTGAGGGTTTGTTCGTATTTGAAGCCGGTGGGCTCACGCTCCTCGACAATCAAAGGCCCAACGAGCCCGCGACCGAGCTCTTCGCTGCTGTTGACGTGGGGGTGATACCAATAGCTGCCGGCGTCCGGCACGCGGAATTTGTAATCGAAGTATTCACCCGGCAGCACCGGCAATTGCGAGACATACGGCACACCGTCCATCTCCAGCGGCAGACGGATACCGTGCCAGTGAATGGTGGTCGCAACCGGCAGGTGATTAATGAAGCGCACCCGCAACCATTCGCCCTGACGCACCCGCAATTCAGTACCCGGTGCCGACGGACCAAAGGCCCAAGCCTGGGTCTTGTGCCCGGCCACCAGCTCCACGTCCAGGGGCGCGGCGATCAACTCATAGTCGTGACCGGCCTCGGCATCGGCCATCTTGCCCAACCAATACCGTGACGCGCCCCCCGCCCCTACGCCAACGACAACAAGACCGGCCAGGCCACCGAGTATTTGGCGACGGGTAAAGGACATGGAGCTACCACCTCTTGAATCTGCGACGGACCCTGGGGCCCGCAAAAGGCGAATACGATACACCTGCAATTGAGAAATATTAAGTGAAGGATTGTCGCGCCACCCGGTCGAGCCATGATCGTCAGATGCGACAAGGGCGCCTAATGGCGCCCCAAGCGGTTCAGACCGTCACCCAACCAAAGCTTCCAACTCTCTGGCAGCCAAGCCAGGTAACCGCCGCCCCTCTTTCGCAACGTTGACCTGCAAAGCCACCTGCGCCAGATCCAGCACGTGCTTGGGAAGTGAATAGCTGCCCTTGGCCTGCAGCCAGGTCAGGATGTCTGCCAAGTGCCAGATAGACGAACTCCCTTCGTGCACAGGCGTCGGGAAGCTGCCAGGATGAGCCAACATCAGCTTGCGCATGTTCTGTCGAGATACGCCTACGATTTCGGCTACGTCGGTCAGCCCGACCCAGTCAGGAGCAACCTCGATCAGTTTGGCCGACGGCACCGCGCGGCGGACATCGCCCAGGGCGCTAAGCACGGCCTTGATCGCATCCGCAGCCTCGCGAGTGAACTCAAGCGCCAGCCGCCCCGGTTGCCCAATGCCTACCAGAGCGTCGTCACAGCCAGCCTCACCCAGCCGCTCGACCAGTTCATCCGCGGGACAGTCATCACCAGCGAGCTGATATTTCAAGGTAAAGGTGTATTCCATTTCCTAGTCCTCAGCACCACGCCACCCCTGCGCTTCGGCAAGAAAGCGTAAAGCCAGCGAAAATGAAAAAAGCCCTGGGAAAGTTATCCACAGGGCTTTTCTTCCATACAGCTCAGGTCATCAAGGCCTGGTCAGGATCACTCCCACTCAATCGTCGCCGGCGGCTTGCTCGACACGTCATACGTCACGCGAGAAATACCTTCGATTTCATTGATGATGCGACCGGAAACGGTTTCCAGCAGCTCGTACGGCAGGTGCGCCCAGCGAGCGGTCATGAAGTCGATGGTTTCCACGGCGCGCAGGGCCACGACCCAGGCGTAGCGACGGCCATCGCCGACCACGCCCACCGATTTCACCGGTTGGAACACCACGAACGCCTGGCTGACCTTGTGGTACCAGTCGGCCTTGCGCAGTTCTTCGATGAAGATGTGGTCGGCGCGACGCAGCAGGTCGGCGTATTCCTTCTTCACTTCACCAAGGATCCGCACGCCCAGGCCCGGGCCTGGGAACGGGTGGCGGTAGACCATATCGTACGGCAGGCCCAGTTCCAGGCCGAGGCGACGTACCTCATCCTTGAACAGCTCGCGCAGCGGCTCGACCAGCTTGAGGTTCATTTCTTCCGGCAGGCCACCGACGTTGTGGTGGGACTTGATCACGTGGGCCTTGCCGCTCTTGGCGCCGGCCGACTCGATCACGTCGGGGTAGATGGTGCCTTGGGCCAGGTACTTGATGTTGTCCAGCTTGCAGGATTCGGCATCGAATACGTCGATGAAGGTGCGGCCGATGATCTTGCGCTTCTTCTCCGGGTCGGACTCGCCGGCCAGGTTGTTCAGGAACTGCTCTTCGGCGTTGGCGCGGATCACCTTGACGCCCATGTTCTCGGCGAACATAGCCATCACTTGCTCGCCTTCGTGCAGGCGCAGCAGGCCGTTGTCGACGAAGACGCAGGTCAGTTGATCGCCGATAGCCTTGTGCAGCAACGCGGCAACCACCGAGGAGTCCACGCCGCCGGACAAGCCGAGCAGTACGTTGTCGGTGCCAACTTGGGCGCGAACCTGGGCAATGGCGTCTTCAGCGATTTTCGATGGCGTCCACAGGGCTTCGCACTCGCAGATATCGAGGATGAAGCGCGACAGGATGCGACCGCCTTGCTTGGTATGGGTCACTTCCGGGTGGAACTGCACGCCGTAGTAACGGCGATCATCGTTGAACATGCCGGCAATCGGGCAGCTCGGGGTGCTGGCCAGGATGTGGAAGTCTTCCGGCATCTTGGTGACCTTGTCACCGTGGCTCATCCACACGTCGAGACCGAACAGGCCGTCGGCATCGATATGGTCTTCGATGCCGTCCAACAGGCGGCTCTTGCCGACCACGTCGACGCGGGCGTAACCGAACTCACGCAGGTCGGAGCCTTCTACCTTGCCGCCCAGCTGTTCAGCCATGGTCTGCATGCCGTAGCAGATACCGAAGACCGGCACGCCCAGGTCGAACACCGCTTGCGGGCAACGCGGGCTATCGGCTTCGTGCACAGACTCGGGGCCGCCGGCGAGGATGACGCCTTTAGGCGCGAATTCGCGAATCGCTTCGTCATCCATGTCGAACGGATGCAATTCGCAGTACACGCCGATTTCACGCACGCGGCGGGCGATCAGCTGGGTGTACTGGGAACCGAAGTCGAGGATCAGGATGCGGTGAGCGTGAATGTCGAGGGCCATGACTCATTCTCATGTAGTGAATCAGAAACAACTCGGGGCTGAATGAACAGCCCCGGTGATTAACGTTTTGCTGAAGGCCTTAACCTACGCGGTAGTTCGGCGCTTCCTTGGTGATCTGTACGTCGTGGACATGGGACTCGGCCATGCCGGCGCCGGTGATGCGGACGAACTCCGGCTTGGTGCGCATCTCTTCAATGTTGGCGCTGCCGGTGTAGCCCATGGAAGAACGCAGGCCGCCCATCAGTTGATGGATGATGGCGCTCAGGGTGCCTTTGTATGGCACGCGACCTTCGATGCCTTCGGGCACCAGCTTCTCGGCACCCGCGGAGGAGTCCTGGAAGTAACGGTCGGAGGAGCCCTGGGCCTGGGACATGGCACCCAGCGAGCCCATGCCGCGGTAAGCCTTGTAGCTACGGCCCTGGAACAGCTCGATCTCGCCCGGCGCTTCTTCAGTACCGGCAAACATCGACCCCATCATCACGCAGGAGGCCCCGGCGACGATGGCCTTGGACAGGTCACCGGAGAAGCGGATGCCGCCGTCGGCGATCAACGGTACGCCAGTGCCTTCAAGGGCTGCGGCGACGTTGGCGATGGCGCTGATCTGCGGCACGCCGACACCGGCAACGATGCGGGTGGTGCAGATCGAGCCTGGGCCGATACCGACCTTGACCGCATCGGCGCCAGCTTCGGCCAGGGCCTTGGCGGCAGCGCCGGTGGCGATGTTGCCGCCGATCACCTGCACTTCAGGGAAGTTCTGCTTGACCCAGCGAACGCGGTCAATCACGCCTTTGGAGTGACCGTGGGCGGTGTCGACCACCACCACGTCGACGCCGGCATTGACCAGGGCCGCGACGCGGTCGCCAGTGTCCTTGCCGGTGCCGACCGCAGCGCCTACGCGCAGACGACCCTGGTCGTCCTTGCTGGCCAGCGGATAAGCCTTGGCTTTTTCGATGTCATTGACGGTCATCATGCCCTTGAGGGCGAACTTGTCGTCGACGATCAGCACGCGCTCGATGCGGTGCTTGTGCAGCAACTCGCGAACTTCGTCCTTGCCGATGCCTTCCTTGACCGTGACCAGACGCTCTTTAGGCGTCATCACTTGACGGACGGTGGCGTCCAGGCGGTTCTCGAAACGCACGTCGCGGGAGGTGACGATGCCGACCAGGTCACCATCGTGCAGCACCGGAACGCCGGAGATGTTGTGCATGCGGGTCAGTTCGAACAGATCGCGAACCGTGGCGTCAGCCTCGATGGTGATCGGGTCCTTGACCACGCCAGCCTCGAACCGCTTGACCTTGCGCACTTCGGCGGCCTGCTGTTCGATGGTCATGTTCTTGTGGATGATACCGATACCGCCTTCCTGGGCCATGGCAATGGCCAGACGGGCTTCGGTCACGGTGTCCATGGCGGCGGAAACCAACGGGATATTCAGTTCGATGCCACGGGTAAGACGGGTTTTGAGACTGACTTCGTTAGGCAGTACCTCGGAATAACCGGGCACTAGGAGAATGTCGTCGAAGGTCAGAGCTTCTTGGCTGATACGCAGCATCGCGGGGGCTCCCGAGCGGGAAAATGGAAGCGCGCCATTATATACATGCACCCCCTCTGGCTCAATGTAAAACTCTGTCTATTATTGCCGGGGTGATCGATGGGCTAAATCAATGCCTGACTGCCAACGCATTTCCCTGTGGGAGCGAGCTTGCTCGCGATGGCGGGGTGTCATTCACTTATATGTAGCTGACCCACCGCTTTCGCGAGCAAGCTCGCTCCCACACCGGTTACCGCGTCGCCTCTATAGCTCCACCTTCACCCAACTCACCGGCTGATCCAGCCAATCGGCGAATTCATCCAGAAACACCTGCTTGAAACCCGCTTCCAGCCAGTTATTGAAAATGAAACCCAAATTCGAGAAGCCGCAGGGCTGCAGGAACAGAAAGCCATTGATGTCGTCTTCATGACCGCATTCGGGGCAGGTGAAGTTGTCGGTGCGCGCCGGCATCCAGTCTTCCAGGCTTTCGAACAACGCTTCGCCAACCTCCCGGCGACACTCGGCACAACCGGCTTCTTCGAGAAAGCCCTTGGCCGGTGTATAGATGCAGCGCTTGGTGATGATCTCCAGGCCGTTGATCGATTCGCCGAACGGCAAGGCTTCGGGGTGCATGACCACGTCGCGAGCACCGGGGGCGATGGCGTGGGCCATGCGATTGCCGGTACGCCCGCAGGTGGTCAGTTGTTCTTCTACGATATTCTTGCGCACCAGCCAGCGCACAACCGCCCGGGCCCGAGGCTCGTGGACCGGCAGGGTAGAAATTTTCGGGACGATGATGCTTTGCGAATTCATGGCGAGGCCTGGCTGTTTCCCTGGCAGGGTCTGATCAAAGGCCGGCAGCTTAATCCCTGGCGGGGCCAGGTCAAGCACTCAGGTAACGCCCGATCAAGGCAATGCCGCTGGCGAGCACCAGCCAGGTCACCAATCGCACGAATGCCTCGCGCGACAACCTCATGGTCAAGCGACGCCCTACCCACAACCCCAGCGCCATGGCCGGCAACAAACACAGCGCCAGTACCAGCAAGGGTAGCTCGGCATACACACCGGCGACGATAAACAAGCTCAAGCGCACCACGGTGCTGCAACTGATCAAGGCACTTTGCGTGGCTCGGGCCGGATCTTTAGGTAGGCGGCTGTTCAGGTAGATTGCATATAAAAAGCCGCCACTGCCGAACAATGCCCCGAACATCCCGCCCACCGTGCCCATCGGAAACGCCCACAGCGATGACAACTGCGTGGGCCGGGTCTTTATCAACAGGCTGTAGATGGCATAGCTGCAGATGAACAGCCCCATCAACAGCAACAACAGGTCGGACTTGAGGTTGAGCAGGAAAATCACCCCCAGGGTGCAGCCCACTGCCATGCACGGCAGCAACCGCAGCAGCTCCGGTCGGGACACGTCCCGACGCGATGGCAACAGGTTGCCAAAGGCTGCGACAAAATCGAGCAAGACCAACAGCGGGACGATCTTCGACAGCGGCATGAACAGCAGCAGGATGGGCGCGGCCACCAGCGCCGTGCCGAAGCCGGCGATGCCGAACACGATGTAAGCCAGGGCGATGGCCAGGCCGATCAGCAGCCACTCCATAGGGGCAAATGCCCACTGGCCTAACCACGACAGAAGATTCATCCGGCACTTCCTTGATGAGGAGAGCGGGGACTTTAGCCAGATGTGTCGGGGCATATCCAACATTTGTGGTGATTGGGCTACCGCTATCGCGAGCAAGCTCGCTCCCACACTGGATCTATGCCGCACTGAAGATCAACTGTGGGAGCGAGCTTGCTCGCGATGCAGACGACTCGGTCTGATTTGTCTGCACACATGGAGATTCATCGGCGAATGCCCTTATCATGCTGCCCATGATTAAAGATCCCTTTGCCCGACTGGGCCTGGACCGCGAGGTCCTGACTGTCAGCCAGCTCAACGGCCGTGCGCGGGTGCTGCTTGAAGACGTGTTCAGCAACATCTGGGTCGAGGGCGAAATTTCCAACCTTGCCCGCCCTGCCTCCGGCCATGTGTATTTCACCCTCAAGGACAGCGGCGCCCAGGTACGTTGCGCACTGTTCCGGCAAAATGCCGCGCGGGTGCGTCAAGCCCTCAAAGATGGACTGGCGGTGAAAGTACGCGGCAAGGTCTCACTGTTCGAGGGGCGCGGCGACTATCAGCTGATTCTCGACACCGTGGAACCGGCCGGCGATGGCGCCCTGCGCCTGGCCTTCGATGCGCTCAAGGAAAAGCTCAGCGCCGAAGGCCTGTTCAGCGCCGAGCGCAAGGTGCCGCTGCCGGCCCATCCGCAACGCATCGGCATCATCAGTTCGCCCACCGGCGCGGTGATCCGCGACATCATCAGCGTCTTCCGCCGCCGTGCGCCGCAGATTTCCCTGACGCTGATCCCCACCGCCGTACAGGGCCGCGAAGCCACGGCGCAAATCGTCCGCGCGCTGAAACTGGCGGATGCCCGGGGGTTCGATGCGCTGATCCTGGCCCGAGGCGGCGGCTCGCTGGAAGACTTGTGGTGCTTCAACGAAGAAGCCGTGGCCAGGGCGGTGGACGCCTGCGTCACGCCGATCGTCAGCGCCGTCGGCCATGAAACCGACGTGTCCATCAGCGATTTCGTCGCTGACGTGCGCGCCCCGACCCCGTCCGCCGCTGCCGAACTGCTGGCCCCCGATGCCGGCGACCTGGTGCGCCGGGTCGAAAGCCTGCACCGGCGGCTGGTGATGCGCATGCGCGACCGCCTGATGCGCGATCAACTGCGCCTTGAAGGCCTGACCCGACGCCTGCGCCACCCCGGTGAGCGCCTGCGCCAGCAAGCCCAGCGCCTCGACGACCTGGACATGCGCATGCGCCGGGCCTTCGAGCGCAGCCTCAATACCCGCCGCGAACGCCTGATCCGCCTGGAAACCCGCCTGGCCGGGCAACATCCGGGGCGGCACCTGGCACTGCTGCGCCAACGCCTGGACAGCCTCGCCGCGCGCTTGCCCCGGGCCATGCGCGAGGGCCTGAAGGCGCGACGCCTGCAACTGCAAAACCAGATGCAGACGCTGCACATCGTCAGCCCCCTGGCGACCCTCGGCCGCGGCTACAGTATTTTGCTGGACGAACGCGGCCAGGCGATCCGCAACGCCGCGCAGACCCAAACCGGCCAGCGCCTGACCGCGCGGCTCGGTGAAGGCGAACTGCTGGTGCGGGTCGAAGACAATCACCTGACGCCGGTCACCCTTTCTCTATTGGATTGATTCATGTCGCGATATCTCGCCCCATTGCTCTTGCTGTGCCTGACCTTCAACGCCAACGCCGACAGTTACATCACCCGCCTGCTGAACAAACCGGTGCCCGGCGGCGTGGCCGTGGTGGACCTGGGCAGCGCGGCCCAGGCGCCAAAAGCCAGTTACCAGGGCAAACCGGTGCTGGTGGTCAAGGAAAAGGACAACTGGCTGGCGATTGTCGGCATCCCGCTGACGGTCAAGCCCGGCACCCAGCAGATCAGCAGTGGCGGCAGCACCCAGCCGTTCGTGGTCGGCTATAAAAAGTACCCCGAGCAACACATCACCCTGAAGAACAAGCGCCAGGTCAATCCGAATCCGGCGGACCTCAAACGCATCAACGCCGAACTGGCCGTGCAACTGAAGGCGTACCGCAGCTTCAGCCCGAACATCCCCAGCAACCTGCTGCTGGACAAGCCGGTCAATGGGCCGATGTCGAGCAAGTTCGGCGTGCGGCGCTTCTTCAACGGCGAAGAACGCAACCCCCACGCCGGCCTGGACTTCGCCGTGCCCGCCGGCACACCCATCAAGACTCCGGCCGCTGGCAAGGTGATCCTCACCGGCAATTACTTCTTCAATGGCAACACCGTGTTTGTCGATCACGGCCAGGGTTTCATCAGCATGTTCTGCCACATGTCGAAGATCGACGTGAAGGTCGGCCAGCAGCTCAAGCGCGGCACGGTCGTCGGCAAAGTCGGCTCCACGGGCCGGGCAACTGGCCCGCACATGCACTGGAATATCAGCCTGAACGATGCGCGGGTGGATCCGGCGATTTTTATCGGGGCATTCCAGCCCTGATTTTTGCGGTGAAGCTGCCGGCCTGATCGCGAGCAGGCTCGCTCCCACACTTGGATCTCTTGTGAACACAACATTTGTGACCAACAGAAAATCCCTGTGGGAGCGAGGCTACTCGCGATGACGGCAGCCACATCACCACCATCCAGCGAATTGCCAAGCTCAAAACATCGACGCAATTTCCAAGATCAACACTTCGAACCTGCGCGATTAAATCGCGCAAACCCGCCTAAAAACAGAACTTATCTCAATTTTTCCCGACTGCTTGCGATCCGCCCTCCGCGCGGTTAGGGTTGAAGGCATGAAAACCTCTCACACCCTCATTCAGCTTCGCCAGCACCGCAGCCTGTGCCTCGTCAGCGCACGACTGCCGGGCTGAATCGCGGCACCTCGTTCCGGCTGTAAAGCCACCCCGTTCGAACCACCGGCAGGCCGCCTTTTCCCGGCCACGACAATAAAAGGATTCTGCGATGAGCATGCTCAAAGACCCGTCTTTCAAGTACCGCGCCTTCCCGACCATCAACCTGCCGGATCGCACCTGGCCGTCGAAGACCATCACCGCCGCGCCGATCTGGTGCAGCTCCGACCTGCGTGACGGCAATCAGTCGCTGATCGAGCCGATGGACGCCGCCAAGAAGCTGCGTTTCTGGAAAACCCTGGTCGCCGTGGGCGTGAAGGAAATCGAAGCGTCGTTCCCGGCGGCTTCGCAGACCGACTTCGACTTCGTGCGTACCCTCATCGAAGAAGGCCACATCCCGGACGACACCACCATCCAGGTGCTGACCCAGGCCCGTGAAGACCTGATCGCCCGCACGTTCGAATCCCTGCGCGGCGCGAAAAAAGCCATCGTCCACCTGTACAACGCCACCAGCCCTTCGTTCCGCCGCATCGTGTTCAACCAGGACAAGGAAGGCGTGAAGGAAATCGCGGTGAATGCGGCCAAGCTGTTCGTCAAATACGCCGCGCAGCAGCCAGAAACCCAGTGGCAGTTCGAATACTCGCCAGAAACCTTCAGCGCCACCGAGCTGGAATTCGCCAAGGAAGTCTGCGACGCAGTGATCGAGGTCTGGAACCCGACGCCTGAGCGAAAGGTCATCCTCAACCTGCCGGCCACCGTGGAAGTCGCGACTCCGAACGTCTACGCCGACCAGATCGAGTGGTTCGGTCGCAACATCACCCGTCGCGACAGCGTGCTCATCAGCCTGCACACCCATAACGACCGTGGCACCGGCGTAGCCGCCACCGAACTGGGCCTTATGGCCGGCGCCGACCGTGTCGAAGGCTGCCTGTTCGGCAACGGCGAACGCACCGGTAACGTCGACCTGGTGACCGTCGCGCTGAACCTCTACACCCAGGGCATCAACCCTGAGCTGGATTTCTCCGACATCGACGGCGTGCGCAAAGTGGTCGAAGAGTGCAATCAGATCCCGGTGCATCCGCGCCATCCGTACGTGGGCGACCTGGTTCACACTGCATTCTCCGGCTCGCACCAGGATGCCATTCGCAAAGGTTTTGCCCAGCAGAAACCGGACACCCTGTGGGAAGTGCCGTACCTGCCGATCGACCCGGCCGACATTGGCCGCAGCTACGAGGCGGTGATCCGCGTCAACAGCCAGTCGGGCAAGGGCGGTATCGCCTACCTGCTGGAACAGGAATACGGCATCAGCCTGCCGCGTCGCATGCAGATCGAGTTCAGCCAGGTGGTTCAGCGCGAAACCGATCGCCTGGGCCTGGAAATGACCGCCCAGCAGATCCATGCCCTGCTCCACAGCGAATACCTGCAAGCCAACACCCCGTACGCGCTGGTCAGCCATCGTCTGCAGGAAGAAAACGGCAACAGCGCCGTGGAAGTCGAAGTGGCCAGCAAGGGCCAGGGCGAGACCAACCTGCACTGGCGCGGCAAGGGCAACGGCGCGCTGGAAGCGCTGGTGGCCGGGCTGCCGATTCCGGTGGAGATCATGGACTACAACGAACACGCCATCGGCGCCGGCACCAACGCCAAGGCTGCGGCGTACATCGAGCTGCGGGTCAACGGTGAGCGTGCGGTGCATGGCGTGGGTATCGATGAGAACATCACCACGGCCAGCTTCAAGGCGCTGTTCAGTGCGCTGAACCGGTCGCTGAGCCAGCCGGAGGCCAAGGCGGCCTGATCCACCGATGAAATGCGAAAGGCCCCGGGGTGTGAACCCTGGGGCCTTTTTGTTTGGCGGGTGGTTTTGTACTGCCTGTCAGGGCCTCATCGCGAGCAAGCTCGCTCCCACACGGGATCTTCAGTGGGGCCGAAATCCTGTGCCCGCCTCAGCTCCCCTGTGGGAGCGAGCTTGCTCGCGATGGCGGCCTGTCAGACAACCCAAATATCAGGCATGGGTATCGATCGAAATTGTCATCGCCTGCAACAGCGCGGCCTGCAAGGTCTGCAAGGTCGCTTGGGTCGCCATGATCTGGGTCTGAATCGCCATGGTTTCCTGGGCTTTCTGCTCCTCATCAGCCCGGCTTTTTTGCACCCGAGCCAGCTGGGCTTGCTGTTCGGCCAGCAACTTCTCGGTCTGTTCGATCTGCTTCTTCAGTTGTTCGATGACATCGCCGCTGCCGCTGCTGCCGCCCGCTCCTGCGATATTCGCGCCGCTGGTGTCGACTTTCAGTTTCTTGTCTTTGTCTTCGCTGCTGTCAGTCGATGCCACTGGACTGACCGCTTTCTCTTCTTCAGCCCCACGAATGGAGACTTTAGGGGCTGACAACGGATAAGGATTTACGGTGGTTGCGCTGATGCTGGTCATAGGGACTTCTCCTTGGCTGACCGGTTATCGGCACGCAACACCGTTCCTTGAGGCTGAATCGTTTCAATTTGTGAATTCAAAACGATCGGCATCCAGGTTCGCCGGAAAGCGAGTGCGATATGCCGCCAGCTCCGCCGCACTCAGACACACAGTGAATACCCCGTCGGCCTCACCGGTGCTGAGCAGGGTTTCACCCTGGAAGTCCAGCACCTGACTGTCACCGGTATAGGCAAAGCCCTTACCGTCGTGGCCGATGCGGTTTACCGCGGCCACGTAGCACAGGTTCTCGATTGCTCGGGCCGGCAGCAGACGGTTCCAATGCTGGCGCCGAGCGCCGGGCCAGTTGGCGGTGTACAGCAACAGGTCGGTGTCCTCGGCGTCGCGGCTCCACACCGGGAAACGCAGGTCATAGCAAATCAGCGGGCGGATCCGCCAGCCGTTGAGTTCGAACAGCACCTGGCGCTCGCCCGGCGTGTAGTGATTATGCTCACCGGCCATGCGGAACAGATGACGCTTGTCGTAATGCAGCACTTCGCCGTCCGGTCGTGCCCAGAGCAGACGATTGCGATGGCTGCCGTCGGCGGCCTGGATAATCACACTGCCGGTGATCACCGCTCCGAGCTTCGCAGCCTGAGCCTGGAGCCACTTGTGCGAAGGACCGTTTTCCGGCTCAGCCTGGGTCTCGGACTCCATGGAAAAACCCGTGGTGAACATTTCCGGCAGGATAATCAGGTCCGCCCCGCGCGCCTGCGCAAGCAAGCCCTCGAAATGTTCCAGGTTGGCCTGGCGATCGTGCCAGGCCAGGGTGGTCTGGATCAGCGCAACATTGAGATTGGGCAAGGTACTCAGATCACGCATAGTTTTTCCGCCGCTTCGCGCAGCGTCTCCTCGCGTTTGGCAAAGCACAGGCGCACCAGGCGCTGGCCTTCGGGTGGGTTCTGGTAGAACACCGAGACAGGGATCGTCGCCACGCCGTGCTCACGGGTCATCCAGACTGCCATGTCGACGTCATTGAGGTCCGGGCGGATCTGCGAGTAATCCACCAGTTGGAAATAGGTGCCGGGTACTCGCTTGAAACTGAAGCGCGAGGGGGCCAGCAAATCGCAGAACAGGTCACGCTTGGCCTGGTAGAAGTCCGGCAGTTCTTCGACGTGCTCCGGGTGATCGGCCATGTAGTCAGCCAGGGCGTACTGCAACGGCGTCACGCCGCAGAAGCTGACGTACTGATGCACCTTGCGCAGTTCCGCCGTCAGGGCGGGTGGCGCCACCACATAGCCGGTTTTCCAGCCGGTGACGTGGTAGGTCTTGCCAAACGAACTGACCACAAAGGCCCGCCGGTACAGTTCTTCATGGGCCAGGACACTGGCGTGGGCGACGCCGTCGAACACCAGGTGTTCGTAAACTTCGTCACTGATCAGGTAAATATCGCGGTCACGAATCAGCGCCGCCAACTGGTCGAGTTCGGCGCGGCTGATCAGCGCGCCACTGGGATTGTGCGGTGTGTTGAGAATGATCATGCGCGTACGCGGGCTCAGGGCTTCAGCGAGCTTCTGGAAATCGATGGCGAAATCATCCAGGCCCAATTGCACATGCACACAACGGCCACCGGCCAACTCGACGGCGGGCTCATAGCTGTCGTAGCAAGGGTCGAACACGATCACTTCGTCGCCGCTGTGAACCACTGCCGCGATGGCGCAGAAAATCGCCTGGGTCGCACCGGGGGTCACGGTCACTTCCTGGTCGGCATCGACGGTGACGCCATAGCTGCGGGCGATCTTCGCCGCGATCTGCTGGCGCAGCGCCGGCAAACCGGTCATGGGCGAGTATTGGTTATGCCCTTGGGCGACATGCCGGCCGACTGCATCGCGCAGGGCCTGCGGACCATCGAAATCGGGAAACCCCTGGGACAGATTGAGCGCGCCGGTCTGCGCGGCGAGCTGGGACATCTGGGTGAAGATAGTGATGCCGACATTCGGCAACTTGCTGGTGATCATTGGGGGTTCCCTGCGTCTACACCCGGCTCTGGTGCGGCGCGGGAGAGGTCGAGGATAGCCCAATCGCCGGGCATGAAAAAGGGTGCCACCAAGGGCACCCTTCTTACGCTGACACAACTCATACCCTGTGGGAGCGAGCTTGCTCGCGATGGCGGTGGATCAGCATGCATCCCTGTTGATGTACTGCCGCTATCGCGAGCAAGCTCGCTCCCACAGTGGAACTGCGGTGACTATCGATCAGCGTTTATCACGACGCTTCTTGTCAGCCTTCTTGTGGTGCGACATCAAGCGGCGCTTCTTGTTGACCTGACGGTCGGTGAGCGTGTTCTTGTTGCCTTCGTACGGGTTCTCGCCGCCCTTGAACTCGATGCGGATCGGCGTGCCGACCAGCTTCAGGACGCGGCGATAAGTGTTTTCCAGATACCGGACGTACGACTTGGGCACCTTCTCGATCTGGTTACCGTGAATCACGATGATCGGCGGGTTGGCGCCACCCAGGTGAGCGTAACGCAGCTTGATCCGGCGGTTGTTGACCATCGGTGGCGCGTGCTCGCCGACGGCGTCTTCGAGGATCTGGGTCAGACGATTGGTCGGCCAGCGGGTGACCGCCGACTTGAACGAGTTCTGCACCGACGCGTAGAGGTTGCCCACGCCCGTACCGTGCAAGGCCGAAATGAAGTGGATGTCGGCGAAGTCAACGAAGAACAGGCGACGCTGCAGTTCAACCTTGACGAAATCCCGTTCGCTAGGCGTCATGCCGTCCCACTTGTTGATCGCGATGACCAACGCACGGCCGGCTTCCAGGGCGAAGCCCAGCAGGTTCAGGTCGTGATCGACCACGCCTTCGCGGGCGTCCATCACGAAGATCACCACGTTGGCGTCTTTGATCGCCTGCAGGGTTTTGACCACGGAGAATTTTTCGACTTCTTCGTGGATCTTGCCGCGCTTGCGCACACCGGCCGTGTCGATCAGCGTGTACTTCTCTTCGTTACGCTCGAACGGGATGTAGATACTGTCGCGGGTGGTGCCGGGCTGGTCGTACACGATGACCCGGTCTTCGCCGAGCATGCGGTTGACCAGCGTCGACTTGCCGACGTTCGGGCGGCCGATGATGGCGATCTTGATCCCGTCTTTTTCGCTAGGGCCAGGAATGCGCTTGGCTTCCTCGCCTTCGGCAACGATTTCTTCTTCACCGTCTTCCGGTTCGTCTTCGTCGTCTTTGGGGAAATCAGCCAGGGCGATTTCCAGCATCTGGGTGATGCCACGACCGTGGGCGCCGGCGATCGGGATCGCCTGGCCCATGCCCAACGGCGCGAATTCGGCGCGGGCCATGTCCGGGTCGATGTTGTCGACCTTGTTGGCCACCACATAGGAACGCTTGTTACGTTTGCGCAGATGCTCGGCGATCATCTGGTCGGCGGCGGTAAAACCGGCCTTGGCGTCTACCAGGAACAGCACCACATCCGCTTCTTCGATGGCGAGCAGCGACTGCTCGGCCATTTTTTCGTCCATGCCGTGTTCATCACCGGAGATGCCACCGGTGTCGACCAGAATATAGGTACGCCCTTGCCACTTGGCCTCACCGTATTGGCGATCACGGGTCAGACCGGACAAGTCGCCGACAATGGCGTCGCGAGTCCTGGTCAGGCGGTTGAACAAGGTGGACTTGCCGACGTTCGGTCGGCCCACCAGGGCGATTACGGGAACCATGCGGCTCTCCACTTCGTTATTTCAGAAAATACAAAAGCCGCTGCGAGGCAGCGGCTGGTGCTCGGGGGCCATCCTGTGGGAGCGAGCCTGCTCGCGAAAGCGTTGGATCAGTCGACATCCATGCCACTGGACCACCGCATTCGCGAGCAGGCTCGCGCCCACAAAAATGAAGCCGCTTGGGATTAACCCAAGCATAGTCTTACTTGATGGTCAGGGCTTCCAGTTTGCCGCTGTTGCCATACACATAAATCATGTTGCCCACCACCAGCGGACGGGCACGCAGGCCGTCGCTGTCGATGCGCTCACGGCCGACGAAGCGACCGTCCACCTGGCTGAGCAGGTGCAGGTAACCTTCCAGGTCACCGACTGCAACGTAGCTGGAGAACACTTCCGGGGCCGACAGTTGACGACGGGCCAGGGAGTCGTTGCTCCACAATGCGGTGGTGGAACGCTCGTCGACGCCTTCAACCGTGCCCGAGGACAGGCTCACGTAGACACTGCCCAAACCCTCGGCGACGCCGGCGTAGCTGGAGGCATCGCGCTGCCACAGCGGGCGACCGCTTTCCAGGTCCAGCGCCGCAACGCGTCCCTGGTAGCTGGCAACGTACAGCGTACTGCCAGACAACAGCAGGCCGCCGTCGATGTCGACCACGCGCTCCAGCTCCGAACGGCCCTGCGGGATGGCCACGCGCTGTTCCCAGACCGGCACGCCGTTGGAAATATCCAGGGCCACCACTTTACCGGTCGACAACCCGGCCACCGCGAGGCGGTTGGTGACGATCGGCGCACTGGTGCCGCGCAGGGTCAGTACCGCCGGGGTGCTGTCGTACAACCAGCGCTGCTCGCCAGTGGCGGCATCCAGACCGATCAGGCTGTCATCCTGTGTCTGTACCACGACCACGTCACCGTTGGTGGCCGGCGGTGCGAGGACTTCACTGGTCACGCGAGCGCGCCATTTCTCTTCACCGCTGCTGGCGTCCAGGGCCACGATTTCGCCCTTGAGCGTGCCGATCATGACCAACCCGTAACCCACGCCAACGGCGCCGGAAACGGGCAGTTCGAGATCCTGCTCCCACTTGACGTCGCCATTGGTGCGATCCATCGCCATCACCACGCCAGTGACGTCGGAGGCATAGATAGTGTCGCCATCGATGGCTGGCACCAGCATGTTGTAGGTTTCACCCTGGCCGTCACCGATGGAGCGACTCCATTGCTTCTGCAGCACGACTTCTTCTTTGAAGTCGGTCAGTTCGGCCGGTGGCAGTTCTTTCTTGCTGTTGCTGCTGCAACCCGCGGCCAGAATGGCCAGAGCCAGCAATGCTGCATGTTTCCAACGGATCACGTCACGCATCCCCTTTGGCCAGGTCGTCCAGCTTGATTTGCAGGCCACCGACCGCGGCTTCATCCGACAGCGCAGCCTTGGCTTTTTGGTAGGCCGCATGGGCCTCATCAGCACGACCAAGCTGTACCAGCAGGTCGCCCTTGAGTTCTTCGCGGGTCGCCAGGAACGCCTTGTCGGCATCACCGTCGAGCAGCTTCAACGCCTCTTCGGCCTTGTTCTGCGCCGCCAGCACCTGCGCCAGGCGCTGACGCGCCACTTCGCCCAGGGTCGGGTTGACCGGCTTGTCGACAATGGCCTTCAGCTCGGTGGCGGCGTCGTCCAGCTTGCCGGTGTCTACCGCGACCTTGGCCACGAACAGACGGCCATATTGCGCGTAGGCCGTGCCGCCGAATTCGTTGTCGAGCTTGCCGGCCAACTCCGCCACGCGGGCAGCGTCAGGCTTGCCGTCCGGGGTCAGGGTGGTTTCCAGCAACTGCTGATAGAGCATCGAAGCGCCTTGCGCCTGGTTGCTCTGGTATTTCTGCCAGGCCTGCCAGCCGAACACGATGACCAGCGCCAACAGGCCGCCAGTGACCAGCGGCTTGCCGTTGCGCGTCCACCAGTCCTTCAAATCCGCCAGCTGTTCATCTTCGGTACTCGACACCCCAATACTCCTTAATCGCTAAATCGGCTGTTTGACAGCTTCAACCCTGCACGACGCAGGTGGCCAGGTGTGCGGCAAGCGCATCCCAGGCAATGCTTTGTTGTTCGCCCTGGCCACGCAGGGGTTTGAAACCTACCACTTGCTGGGCCAATTCGTCGTCACCGAGAATCAGTGCATACAGCGCACCACTCTTGTCGGCCTTCTTGAACTGGCTCTTGAAGCTGCCGCCGCCGGCGTTGGTCTGCAGGCGCAGGTTGGGCAACTGGTCGCGGACTCGCTCGCTCAGCGCCAGGGCCGCCAGTTCGGCTGCTTCGCCGAAGGCGCACAGGTAAACGTCGACCTGACGGGCGATTTCCTGCGGGATCTTGTCCAGCGTCTCAAGCATCAACACCAGACGTTCGATGCCCATGGCAAAACCCACGCCCGAGGTCGGCTTTCCGCCCATCTGTTCCACCAGCCCGTCGTAACGGCCGCCGGCACACACAGTTCCCTGGGCGCCCAACTTGTCGGTGACCCATTCAAAGACGGTCTTGCTGTAGTAATCCAGCCCGCGGACCAGCTTCGGGTTAATGACATAGGGAATACCGACGGCATCCAGACGCGCCTTCAGCCCCTCGAAGTGCGCACGAGATTCATCGTCGAGGTAGTCAGCCATTTTCGGCGCATCGACCAGGATCGCCTGCGTGTCGGCGTTCTTGGTATCCAACACCCGCAGCGGATTGGTCTTGAGGCGGCGCTGACTGTCTTCGTCCAGCTTGTCCAGGTGAGCGGACAGGAACTCCACCAGCGCTTCGCGGTAGCGCCCACGGGACTCGCTGGTGCCCAGACTGTTGAGTTCGAGCTTGACCGCATCACGAATGCCCAGCTCGCCCCACAGGCGCCAGGTCAATACGATCAGCTCGGCGTCGATGTCCGGACCGTCGAGGTTGAATACCTCCAGGCCTATCTGGTGGAACTGGCGATAACGACCTTTCTGTGGACGCTCGTGGCGAAACATCGGGCCGATGTACCAGAGTTTCTGCACCTGGCCACCACCGGTAATGCCGTGCTCGAGCACCGCACGCACGCACGCCGCCGTGCCTTCGGGGCGCAAGGTCAGCGAATCGCCGTTGCGGTCTTCGAAGGTGTACATCTCTTTTTCGACGATGTCGGTCACTTCGCCGATGGAACGCTTGAACAGTTCGGTGAACTCGACGATCGGCATGCGGATCTGCCGGTAACCGTAGTTATCCAGCAAACGCGCAACGGTGCCCTCGAAATAGCGCCACAGGGGCGTCTGCTCGGGCAGGATGTCGTTCATGCCACGAATGGCTTGCAGGGACTTGCTCACAGGTAATCCTTAAATTCGTTCGACTCAACCACGCGCGATTACAGCAGCGTCGGCTTCGACCTTTTCGGCCGCTTTCTGGCGGATCAACCGTTCCAGTTCATCCACCAGATTGTCATTCGTCAGTTTCTGCGACGGCTTGCCGTCGATGTAAATCAGGTTCGGTGTACCGCCGGTGAGGCCGATATGGGCTTCCTTGGCTTCACCCGGCCCGTTGACCACGCAACCAATCACCGCGACATCCAGCGGCACCAGCAGGTCTTCCAGGCGCCCTTCCAGCTCGTTCATGGTCTTGACCACATCAAAGTTCTGCCGCGAGCAGCTTGGGCAGGCGATGAAGTTGATGCCACGGGAACGCAGGTGCAGGGACTTGAGAATGTCGTAGCCGACTTTCACTTCCTCCACTGGATCGGCCGCCAACGAGATGCGGATGGTATCGCCAATTCCTTCGGCGAGCAGCATACCGAGGCCGACGGCGGATTTCACCGTGCCCGAACGCAACCCACCGGCCTCGGTGATGCCCAGGTGCAGCGGCTGGACGATTTCCTTGGCCAGCAAGCGATAGGCTTCGACGGCCATGAACACGTCGGAAGCCTTCACGCTGACCTTGAAGTCCTGGAAGTTCAGGCGCTCCAGGTGCTCGACATGGCGCAGGGCCGACTCCACCAGCGCAGCCGGGGTCGGTTCGCCGTATTTCTTTTGCAGGTCTTTTTCCAGGGAACCGGCGTTGACGCCGATGCGGATCGGAATACCACGGTCGCGGGCAGCATCCACCACCGCACGCACGCGGTCTTCGCGACCGATGTTGCCCGGGTTGATGCGCAGGCAGTCCACACCCAGCTCGGCCACGCGCAGGGCGATGCGGTAGTCGAAGTGAATGTCGGCCACCAGCGGCACTTTGACCAACTGCTTGATTTTGCCGAACGCCTCGGCGGCGTCCATGTCCGGCACGGAAACCCGCACGATGTCGACACCGGCGGCTTCCAGTCGGTTGATCTGCGCAACGGTGGCGGCCACGTCGTTGGTGTCGCTGTTGGTCATGCTTTGCACAGCGATGGGCGCATCGCCGCCAACAGGAACGTTGCCGACCCAGATCTTTCGCGATTCGCGACGTTTGATTGGAGATTCGCCGTGCATGACTTATTGACCCAACTTCAGGCGAGCGGTCTCGCCACTGGTGAACGGAGCCACGTCGACCGGTTGGCCGTTGTAGCTGACCTGCGCGCCACGGGCATAACCCAGGCGCACGGCAAACGGCGGCGTGCCGTTGACGGAAGTGCTGTCGCCCTTGCGCTTGAGGCCACTGAACAGCACCTTGCCGGTGCCATCGGTGATCTGCGTCCAGCAGTCGGCGGTAAATTGAATCTGTACCTGGCCTTGACCGGCTGCGGGAGCGACGGGCGCTACCGCAGTGGTGGAGGCTGTCGGAGTTGCTGGCGCTGCGGCGGGCGCAGCCGGAGTCTCGACGACAGGGGCGGGTGTGCTCGGTACAGCCGGCGCTTGAGTAGCCGGCGCATTGGCGGTCGGGGCTGGCGTGGCGGGTGCAGCAGGCGCGTCTGCCGGAGCGGCCGGCACACTCGGTTCAGCACCGACGGCCGGATCTGCGCCATCCTGCCCCTGAGGCAACACCAGGTTGGTCTCCCCTGCGCTCTGGCCTTCCACCACAGCCTGATCTTCCGGCTCGTCCAGCGGATGTATGCGGGTGGTGCCGTCGGCGCCTTCGACCTCGACATGCTCAGGGTTCATGGCGATGGGATCCTTGGCGCGCAAGGCGGCCTGGTCCTGCCACCAGAGGAAACCGCCACCAATCACCGCGATCAACAGCAACAAACTGACGATTCGCAAAATGGTGTGGGAAACGCGAACCGGCTCTTCGATGCGGCCCAGGCTGTGCACACTGCTGCCCTGGGCGTCGGAACCGGTGTATTGATCGAATTGCTGGACCAGTTCGGTCTGGTCCATGCCGAGCAATTTGGCGTAGGCACGGATGTAGCCCCGAGCGAATGTATGCCCAGGCAATTTATCGAACGCGCCGGCTTCCAGGTTGCCCAGGGAAGCCACGGTGAGATTGAGCTTGAGGGCCACCTCTGCCAGCGACCAACCATTGCTTTCGCGAGCTTGGCGCAGGGTCTCACCGGGATTTACGCGAGTCGCTGCTACAACTTCAGGATGCGCCGCTTTCATCATTGCTCCGACAGGTATTGCTGATATTCCGGCGTACCGGGATAGAGTCTTTTTAGTTGCAGGCCAAAACTGGCGGCCTTGTCACGATCTTCGAACACGTGGGCCAGCCGAACACCGAGCAATAGACTACGTGCATTTTGCTCGCTCAGCAGGCTAAAACGTTCGTAATAATCGCGCGCGGGCACATAATGCCTGTCTTCGTAAGACAACTCAGCCATTTCCAGCAATGCCCGTGGCTGCTGGCGGTTGAGCCGCAGCGCTTTTTCAAGCTGCTGGCGAGCCAGATCACGCTGGCCGAGTTTCGAGGCCGTCATGCCCAGGTTTTCAAACACCCGCGAACGCTCGGGGTAAAGGGTATCGGCGGTCGCCTGCTCGAAGCGCTCGTAGGCCTCTTTGTAACGCTTCTGCTCGAAAAGGAAGCTGCCGTAGTTGTTCAGGATCCGCGCATCCTGCGGCACGGCGGAGAGCGCCTTGCGAAAATGCGCGTCGGCCAGTTCAGGTTCCATCTCGGCCTGGAATACCAACGCCAGGGCCGCGTTGGCATCAGCATCTGAATCGTCCAGCTCCAGGGCTTTCTTGAGCGGCACCTTGGCCCGCTCGGTCATGCCCTGTTGCAGATAGCCTATGCCCAATTGCACATAGGCTTCACGCGCCTCGTCGCGCCCCTTGCTGGTTTTCATGGGGTTGTAGTCACCCGACAGAACACAACCGGTGCAAAGACCGGCCAACAGCAACAGCAGCGCGAAGCGCAGGGACATAGAGTTCCTCTCTTAGTGACTGTTCGCAGCGTTTTGCGCAACATCGTCGGCGGCGTTCAACTCACGCACGGCAATGTAGCGTTCACTGCGACGGGTGCGATCCAGCACCTGTCCTACCAATTGGCCACACGCGGCATCGATGTCTTCGCCGCGGGTGGTACGCACGGTGACGTTGAAGCCCGCGTGATGAAGCTGGTCCTGGAAGCGACGAATCGCGTTGTTGCTCGGACGCTCGTAACCGGAATGCGGGAACGGGTTGAACGGGATCAGGTTGATCTTGCAAGGGATGTTCTTGAGCAGCTCGATCATCTCGACCGCGTGTTCAACCTTGTCGTTCACGTCCTTGAGCAGCGTGTACTCGATGGTCAGCACGCGTTTTTCGCCCAGGGACGACATGTAGCGCTGACACGATTCCAGCAGCATCTTAAGCGGATATTTCTTGTTGATCGGCACCAATTGGTTACGCAATGCGTCATTGGGTGCGTGCAGCGACAACGCCAGGGAGACGTCGATGTGCTTGGCCAGCTCATCGATCATCGGCACCACGCCGGAGGTGGACAGGGTCACCCGGCGCTTGGAGATGCCATAACCCAGGTCATCCATCATCAGGTGCATGGCAGCGATGACGTTGTCGAAGTTCAGCAGCGGCTCACCCATGCCCATCATCACCACGTTGGTGATGGCACGGTCGACGGTCGCCGGGACGCTGCCAAAGGATTTGTTGGCAATCCACACCTGGCCGATCACTTCGGCGGCGGTGAGGTTGCTATTGAAGCCTTGCTTGCCGGTGGAGCAGAAACTGCAATCCAGGGCACAGCCTGCCTGGGACGAAACGCACAAGGTGCCGCGTTTGCCCTGGGGAATGTAGACGGTCTCGACGCAGCTACCGGACGCCACGCGCACCACCCACTTACGGGTGCCGTCGCTGGAGATGTCCTCGCTGACCACTTCCGGACCGCGAATTTCAGCAACGGCCTTGAGCTTTTCGCGCAGGGCCTTGCTGACATTCGTCATGGCGTCGAAGTCGTCGACGCCAAAGTGGTGAATCCATTTCATCACCTGGCCGGCACGGAAACGCTTCTCCCCGATCGAGTCGAAGAATTTCTCCATTTCCGGCTGGGTCAGGCCCAACAGGTTGGTTTTGCCGTTCGATGTAGTCATGGATTCACCTTCACTCAAAAGCCTGGGCTTAGCGAGTGGTTACTTCAGTAGCGGAGAAAAAGTAAGCGATTTCGCGAGCAGCAGCGGCTTCGGAGTCCGAACCGTGAACGGCGTTGGCGTCGATCGACTCAGCGAAGTCAGCACGGATGGTGCCGGCAGCAGCTTCTTTAGGGTTGGTGGCGCCCATCAGCTCACGGTTGCGAGCAATGGCGTTTTCGCCTTCCAGCACCTGAACGACAACCGGACCGGAAGTCATGAAGGCAACCAGCTCACCGAAGAAGCCGCGCTCGCTGTGCTCAGCGTAGAAGCCTTCGGCTTCGGCCTTGGACAGTTGCTTCATTTTCGAAGCTACAACGCGCAGGCCAGCGTCTTCGAAGCGGGTAACGATCTTGCCGATCACGTTTTTAGCAACGGCGTCAGGCTTGATGATGGAGAAAGTACGTTGAACAGCCATGGTGTAACTCCAGAAACGGTAATTTGCGAAAAATTAAACCCGCGAATTATACGCGGGTTCTTGGGTATTGCCTAACTGCGTAAGGGAAGCTTCAGTCCTGCTCTTCTTTCCAGGCAGTCTGGATCGCTTCAAGGACCTTTTCACCGCCGCGATCCCGATCGTCGTCAAACCCCGGCAAAGCCATGACCATGTCACGCAATGCCACAAAGTTTACCGAATAGGGATCCGTATCCGGATAACCATCAGCCAACAGGATAGCGATCTCTTGTACATCAACCCATTTAAGGCCCATGACAGCTCCTTGAATCAGTGCGGCGCTTCGGCAGCGTGGTTAAGCGAGTATCTTGGGATTTCGACAGTCAGGTCTTCCGTACCGACAATCGCCTGACAGCCCAGGCGCGATTGCGCTTCCAGGCCCCAGGCCCGATCGAGGAAGTCCTCTTCCAGCTCGTCTGCCTCTTCGAGCGAATCGAAGCCCTCGCGAATAATGCAATGGCAAGTCGTGCACGCACAGACGCCGCCACAGGCACTTTCCATCTCGATATGGTGCTCATGGGCCAGCTCGAGAATGGAAATTCCGGGCTCACACTCCACGACCATGCCCTCGGGACAGAACTTCTCGTGGGGCAGAAAAATCACCTGCGGCATCAGTTATTCCTCAATTTCATTCAGGTTGCGCCCCGCCAGGGCGGCTTTGACCGTCGAGTCCAGGCGGCGGGCAGCAAAGGCATCGGTGACTTGCGACAGACGCTTGGTCTGCTGCTCGATGGCATAACCATCGGTGCCTTTGATCAATTCAGACAACTCCTGCATTTGCAGCTCGATCACCATGCGTTCCTCGGCGTCCAGCAGACGGTCGCCATCGGCCTCAAGAGCTGCCTGCACGGCTTCGACCAGACGCTGGCCGTCGACCTGCTGCTCGCGCAACACCCGAGCGACCTTGTCGTCGCTGGCATGCTGGAACGAATCCTTGAGCATTTTGGCGATTTCGCCGTCGGTCAGGCCGTAGGACGGCTTGACCTGGATGCTCGCCTCGACGCCCGAACCCAGCTCGCGGGCGGAAACATTGAGCAAACCGTCGGCGTCGACCTGGAAGGTCACGCGGATCTTCGCCGCACCGGCCACCATCGCCGGGATGCCGCGCAATTCGAAGCGGGCCAGGGAACGGCAGTCGCTGATCAGTTCACGCTCGCCTTGCAGCACATGAATCATCATGGCCGACTGGCCGTCTTTGTAAGTGGTGAAGTCCTGGGCGCGAGCAACGGGGATGGTGGTGTTGCGCGGAATCACCTTCTCCATCAGGCCGCCCATGGTTTCCAGCCCCAAGGACAATGGAATCACGTCGAGCAACAGCAGCTCGCCGCCGTCGCGCTTGTTGCCAGCCAGGGTATCGGCCTGGATCGCGGCGCCGATGGCAACCACCTGGTCCGGGTCGATTTCAGTCAGCGGCTGGCGGCCAAAGGCCTCGGCAACGGCTTCGCGAACCCGAGGCACACGGGTCGAACCACCGACCATGACCACGGCCTTGACGTCTTCGAGCTCCACGCCGGAATCACGCACGGCGCGGCGGCAAGCCTTGAGGCTGCGGGCGACCATGGGCTCGATCAGCGCATCAAAGACCTCACGGCTCAGTGCAGCCTTCCAGTCGCCGTATGCCACTTCGACACTTGCAGCGTCGGTCAGGGCTTCCTTGGCGGCGCAGGCCGTTTGCAGCAGGTGACGTTGCGCGCCCGGATCAAGGTCGGCGGACAGGCCCGCTTGCTCGATGATCCAGCCGGCGATGGCGTGATCGAAGTCATCGCCGCCCAGGGCGCTGTCGCCGCCGGTGGCCAGGACTTCGAATACACCGCCGGTCAGGCGCAGAATGGAGATATCAAAGGTGCCGCCGCCCAAGTCATAGATCGCGACGAGGCCTTCGGCGTGCTGGTCCAGACCGTAGGCCACCGCAGCGGCGGTCGGCTCGTTGAGCAGGCGCAGCACGTTCAGACCGGCCAGCTTGGCCGCGTCCTTGGTGGCTTGACGCTGAGCGTCGTCGAAATAGGCCGGGACAGTGATGACCGCACCGACCAATTCGCCGCCCAATGCCGCTTCGGCGCGCTGGCGCAGCACCTTGAGAATGTCAGCGGAAACTTCCACCGGGCTTTTCGGGCCCTGCACCGTTTCAATGAACGGCATGTGGGATTCGCCGTCGACGAAACGGTACGGCAGCTGATCACCCAATTGCTTGACGTCGGACAGACCACGCCCCATCAGGCGCTTGACCGACACAATGGTATTGAACGGATCGGTCGCGGCGGCCAGCTTGGCTGACTCGCCCACTTCCACATGATCGGCGTGATAGCGCACGGCGGACGGCAGGATCACTTGCCCCTGCTCATCGGCCAGCGGTTCGGAAAGACCGCTGCGCAACGCAGCGACCAGGGAATTGGTAGTACCCAAGTCAATTCCCACAGCCAGGCGACGCTGGTGCGGTTGTGGACTTTGGCCGGGTTCGGCGATCTGCAGTAGGGCCATCGTAATCAGGACTTATCTGTAATCAGGCGTGCGACCGGAGCGGCACTGGGTTAATCGTCGAGGCGCTCTTCGAGCTGGCGCACTTCGTAGGTGAGCTTGTCGAGGAACTGCATGCGCCGCATCAGGCGTTCGGCCTGTTCGCGTTGCGCGGCATCGTCCCAACAGGCTGCGAAGCTTTCATTCAAGGTGTGCTGGGCGTCCTTCAAGCGGCGCTTGAACACCGCGACACCGGCCAGATCGGCGCTGTCCTGCAGATCTTCGAGTTCTTCGCGCCACTGCATCTGCTGCAACAGAAACTCGGGATCATGCACGGTGACTTCCAGAGGCAACTCATGACCGCTGATGGCCAGCAGATAACGCGCGCGCTTGGCCGGGTTCTTGAGCGTCTGGTAAGCGTCGTTGAGGTTCGCCGACTGTTCCAGCGCGCGCCGCTGCTCTGCCTCCGAGGCATCAGCGAAGCGGTCGGGATGGACACCGCGGGCCAGCTCCAGATAACGAGCGGACAACTGCTCGAGATCCAGGGAAAAGCCCGGCTGCAACTGGAACAAAGCAAAATGACAAGGAGTACCCACAAGCCGCCTCAGATGTTGAAGCTTTCGCCGCAGCCACATTCACCGCGCACGTTGGGGTTGTTGAACTTGAAGCCTTCGTTCAACCCTTCCTTGACGAAATCCAGCTCAGTGCCGTCCAGGTACGTCAGGCTTTTCGGGTCGATGATCACTTTCTGACCATGACTCTCGAACACCTGATCGTCTTCGCCCACTTCGTCGACGAATTCGAGCACGTAGGCAAGACCAGAGCAGCCCGTGGTGCGAACACCCAGGCGGATACCCTCGCCCTTGCCGCGCCCCTCAAGAGAGCGCTGCACATGCTTAGCTGCCGCTTCTGTCATCTGGATAGCCATGAAAACTCCTTACCTGTGCGCGGATCAGATCAAGCCTTTCTTCTGCTTGTAATCGCGAACGGCAGCCTTGATGGCGTCCTCGGCGAGTACCGAGCAGTGGATCTTCACTGGCGGCAGAGCCAGTTCTTCGGCCAGCTGAGTGTTCTTGATGGTTTCAGCCTCATCAAGGGTCTTGCCCTTCATCCACTCGGTGGCCAGGGAGCTGGACGCAATGGCCGAACCGCAGCCGTAGGTCTTGAACTTGGCGTCTTCGATGATGCCTTGCTCGTTGACCTTGATCTGCAGACGCATGACGTCGCCGCACGCTGGGGCGCCGACCATGCCGGTGCCAACATCAGGATCCTGCGCGTCCATCTTGCCGACGTTGCGCGGGTTTTCGTAGTGGTCGATGACCTTTTCGCTATATGCCATTTGCTTCAATCCTCATCAGTGAGCCGCTCTGGTGGCGACTTCTTCAGTGCGCCGCCCACTCGATTTTCGAGATGTCGACGCCGTCTTTGTACATGTCCCACAGCGGCGAAAGAGCGCGCAGCTTGGTAACGGCCTCGCAGACTTTCTGCGCGGCGTAATCGATTTCTTCTTCGGTGGTGAAGCGGCCGAAGGTGAAGCGGATCGAGCTGTGGGCCAGTTCGTCGTTGCGGCCCAGGGCGCGCAGTACGTACGAAGGCTCGAGGGACGCCGAGGTGCATGCCGAACCGGACGACACGGCCAGATCCTTGAGCGCCATGATCAGCGACTCGCCTTCAACGTAGTTGAAGCTCAGGTTCAGGTTGTGCGGTACGCGGGCGATCATGCTGCCGTTGACGTAAAGCTCCTCGAGGTGCTCGACCTGCTTGAAGAAGCGGTCGCTCAGGGCCTTGATGCGTACGTTCTCGGCGGCCATGTCTTCCTTGGCCACACGGAAGGCTTCGCCCATGCCGACGATCTGGTGGGTCGCCAGGGTGCCGGAACGCATGCCACGCTCGTGACCGCCGCCGTGCATGGTCGCTTCGAGGCGAACACGCGGCTTGCGGCTCACGTACAGCGCGCCGATGCCTTTAGGGCCGTAGGTCTTGTGGGCAGAGAACGACATCAGGTCGACTTTGAGCTTCGACAGGTCGATGTCGACCTTGCCGGTGGACTGAGCCGCGTCGACGTGGAACAGGACGCCCTTGGAGCGGGTCAGCTCGCCGATGGCCTCGATGTCGTTGACGGTGCCGATTTCGTTGTTCACATGCATGATCGAAACCAGGATGGTGTCGTCGCGCAGTGCGGCTTCCACCATGGCCGGGGTGATGATGCCGTCTTCACCTGGCTCGATGTAGGTGACTTCGAAGCCTTCACGCTCCAGTTGGCGCATGGTGTCCAGGACAGCCTTGTGCTCGATCTTGGAGGTGATCAGGTGCTTGCCCTTGGTGTGATAGAAGTGCGCGACACCCTTGATTGCCAGGTTGTCGGACTCAGTAGCACCAGAGGTCCAGACGATTTCACGCGGGTCGGCATTGACCAGGTCAGCGACCTGGCGACGGGCGTTTTCGACCGACTCTTCAGCTTTCCAGCCGAACACGTGGGAGCGGGACGCCGGGTTACCGAAGTTTCCGTCGACCAGCAGGCATTCACTCATCTTTTGCGCGACACGCGGATCAACCGGGGTGGTCGCAGAGTAATCAAGGTAAATCGGCAATTTCATGGACTTTCTCCTAAATCAGGCTGGCTGGCGTTCCGCTTGCTCTGCGGCGGTCATTCGACGGCGGACGCTTCAATCTTGTCCAGGTGCGGCGTCTTGCCATTGCAACGACGCTGGTCCTGACGCTGGGCTACTTCCTGCACCTCACGACGAGTTACAAGGTCAGCCAAGCTGATACCGCTAAGAAATTCGTGGATCTGCAGGCTCAAGTCACACCACAAGTGGTGGGTCAGGCAAGTATCGCCGCCATGGCAGTCGCCAAGGCCCTGGCATTTGGTCGCATCGACCGATTCGTTCACCGCGTCGATCACCTGGGCAACCTGGATGCCCTGCATGTCGCGTGACAGCTGATAACCGCCGCCGGGGCCGCGCACACTGGAAACCAGGTTACTGCGGCGCAGCTTGGCGAACAGCTGTTCAAGGTAAGACAGGGAAATGCCCTGGCGCTCGGAGATATCGGCCAGGGACACCGGCCCGTGCTGCGCATGCAATGCCAAATCCAGCATCGCGGTCACGGCGTATCGGCCTTTTGTAGTCAGTCGCATGGACAATTACCACGGAGTTCGGAATGGGGCGAGTATGCAATTCCCGAGTATTTAAGTCAAGTATAAGACCTAGTGCTTTACTCAGGTTTACCCGCAAAAGAGCGCGCGCATCATAGCAAAGGCTGGCCAGTGGCGACCAGTGATACCGCGTTATCGTTCATCGCGAGCAAGCTCGCTCCCACATTGGATCTGCGGCGGCCTTCGATTTTGTGGCCATTGCAAATCCCCTGTGGGAGCGAGCTTGCTCGCGATGAGGCCAGCAGGGTCTCAGCTGGCCTGACTCTCATCCTTATCCTTCACACACGCAAAATCTTCCTCGCGCAGTTCAGGCAGGTCCTTGGCGCAGTAATTACTGCCCAGGTCCTTCAGGGCGCCGCACATCCCCTCCAGGCGCCCATCGACGGCCTGCAGGTGATCGAGCAGTTGATTGATGGCACGGGCGACCGGGTCGGGCATGTCTTCGCCAACACCGTAGGCATCGAAGCCGATCTTCTCGGCCATGGCCTTGCGGCGGGCGTCCTGCTCGTCATCGGTCTTGACGATGATCCGCCCCGGAATGCCCACCACGGTTGCACCGGCCGGCACAGCCTTGGTCACCACCGCATTGGAGCCGACTTTCGCCCCCGCCCCCACCGTGAACGGCCCGAGCACCTTGGCGCCGGCGCCAACCACCACGCCGTCTTCCAGCGTCGGGTGGCGCTTGCCTTTGTTCCAGCTGGTGCCGCCGAGGGTCACGCCCTGGTAGAGCGTCACGTCATCGCCGATCTCGGCGGTTTCACCAATGACAATGCCCATGCCGTGGTCGATGAAGAACCGGCGACCGACCTTGGCGCCCGGGTGGATCTCGATTCCGGTCAGCCAGCGTCCGAAGTTGGAGACAACTCGAGCCAACCACTTCCAGCCCATGCCCCACAAGGCACTCGACAGGCGATGGATCCAGATGGCGTGCATGCCCGGGTAGCAGGTCAGCACTTCAAAGGCATTGCGCGCCGCCGGGTCACGATGGAAAACGCTTTGGATATCTTCACGCAAACGATCGAACATCTTTATTCCTTCCGCTTAATCAGCTCGCCACGGGCCGCTTTCTGGGTTTCCGTGAGGATGCCGCGCAATATATTCATCTCCGCCCGGCTGACCGAGCTTCGTCCGTACAACCGACGCAGGCGCGCCATCAAGTGCCGGGGCTTGTCCGGGTCAAGAAACTCGATGTCCACCAGGGTCTGTTCCAGGTGCTCATAGAGCCGCTCCAGCTCGTCCATGGTCGCCAGTGTCTCACTGCGCGGCGACGTGGCCTCGAATTTTTCCACCTTGCTGGGCTTGCCTTCGGCTGCCAGCCAGGCCATGCGCACTTCATAACTCAACACCTGCACCGCCGCCCCGAGGTTCAGGGAACTGAACTGTGGGTCGGAAGGGATATGCACGTGAAAGTGACATCGCTGCAGCTCTTCGTTGGTCAGGCCGGAATCTTCACGGCCAAACACGAGGGCGATCTCAGCGCCCTGCCCGGCTTCCTCGACCACTTTGGTTCCGCATTCGCGGGGGTCGAGCAGCGGCCAGGGGATACGGCGGTCACGGGCGCTGGTGCCGAGCACCAGGTTGCAGCCCACCAAGGCGTCTTCCAGGGTGGCGACCACTTGGGCGGCTGCCAGGATGTCACCGGCACCGGAAGCCCGGGCATCGGCTTCGTGATGGGGAAACGAGCGTGGCTCGACCAGCACCAGCCGCGACAGGCCCATGTTCTTCATGGCCCGCGCAGCCCCGCCGATATTTCCCGGATGGCTGGTATTGACCAGGACGACACGAATGTTCTGCAACAAGGGAGGCGCTCTCGAACACGATAAAGGGAGCAAATCTTACCTAAGCACCTACCGTTAAGCTATGAAAGCGAACACCAACCTTCTCCTGGGAAAACTTTCTGATAGAATGCGCGGCTTTCTTTAACAACCTTAGGTGACACATCCATGCAGCCCATGCTGAATATCGCGCTGCGCGCCGCCCGCAGCGCCAGTGAACTGATCTTCCGCTCCATCGAGCGCCTGGATACCATCAAGGTCGATGAAAAAGACGCCAAGAACTACGTGTCCGAGGTTGATCGCGCCGCCGAACAGAAAATCGTCGACGCACTGCGCAAGGCTTACCCGAACCACTCGATCCTGGGTGAAGAGACCGGCATGCACGCCGGCACCGGCATCGAAGGTGAAGAGTACCTGTGGATCATCGATCCGCTGGACGGCACCACCAACTTCCTGCGCGGCATCCCTCATTTCGCTGTCAGCATCGCCTGCAAATACCGTGGTCGCCTGGAACACGCCGTCGTGCTGGACCCGGTTCGCCAGGAAGAATTCACCGCCAGCCGTGGCCGTGGCGCCCAGTTGAACGGTCGTCGCCTGCGCGTCAGCGGTCGCACCAGCCTGGACGGCGCCCTGCTGGGTACCGGCTTCCCGTTCCGCGATGACCAGATGGACAACCTGGACAACTACCTGGGCATGTTCCGCGCCCTGGTCGGCCAGACCGCCGGCATCCGCCGCGCTGGCGCCGCGAGCCTGGACCTGGCATATGTCGCCGCCGGTCGTTTCGATGCATTCTGGGAGTCGGGCCTGTCCGAGTGGGACATGGCAGCAGGCGCCCTGCTGATCCAGGAAGCCGGTGGTTTGGTGAGCGACTTCACCGGCGGCCATGACTTCCTTGAAAAAGGCCACATCGTTGCCGGCAACACCAAATGCTTCAAGGCTGTGCTGACGGCCATCCAGCCGCACCTGCCGGCTTCGTTGAAGCGCTAAGCAGCTCGGCTACAGAAAAAGCACCTTTCGGGGTGCTTTTTTTATGCCTGCCTCACACCACTCACTGATCGTTCCCACGCTCTGCGTGGGAATGCATCCGGTGACGCTCTGCGTCACCTCTAGAAGCGGAACGCGGAGCGTCCCTGGCGGCATTCCCACGCAGAGCGTGGGAACGATCAATGGATGCAAGCTGAACCACCGCTATCGCGAGCAGGCTCGCTCCCACAGGGAATTTGGGGTGGGCCATAGAATGCGGGCATAAAAAAGCACCCCGAAGGGTGCTTCTTCATAACCGCTGGATCACTGAGCCGGTTCGTTCTGACCCAGGATCAGTTGGCCTTCCTTGTTCACCGGGATCTGGTTGCCCGGGTCGCGGTCCATGCGGACTTTGCCTTCCTTGCCATCGAGCATGTAGCGAACGTCATAACCTACAACCTTGTCGCTGATGTCGTTGACCGTGTTGCAGCGAGTTTGGGTGGTGGTGTAGGTGTCGCGCTCCTGCATGCCTTCCTGAATCTTGTTACCGGCATAACCGCCGCCGGCCGCACCCGCCACGGTGGCGATTTTCTTGCCGGTGCCGCCGCCGATCTGGTTACCCAACAGGCCACCGGCCACTGCGCCCAATACGGTACCGGCGATCTGGTGTTGATCCTGGACCGGCTTCTGCCGGGTCACGGTGACGTCCTTGCACACTTCACGGGGGGTCTTGATTTGTGTTTTAACCGGGTCCACGGCCAATACTTGCGCATACTCAGGGCCGCTTTTGACCAAGCTGTAGGTGGCTACCGCACCACCGGCAGTCACACCGACAGCACCCAATACCGCACCAACCAGCATCGATTTGTTCACTTGAACCTCCTGACCATCACATGCGGATTTATCCGCGCTTCTCCCAGCCTTGGAGCACAAAAAAAGGCGCGAGTTCAACTCGCGCCTTTCAGGCCGTGACGGGCGGAGACCAAACCTTACGGTCGGTCGTCCACTTCCGTATCTGTGGCCACCGGAGGAATCAGATCCTCGGTGCTCAGGTTCAGCCAGATCAGCACCACGTTGGCGATGTAGATCGACGAGTAAGTACCCGCCAATACACCAATGAACAGCGCAATGGAGAAGCCGAACAGGTTGTCGCCACCGAAAATCAGCAGCGCGCCGATCGCCAGCAACGTGGAGACCGACGTCGCCATGGTCCGCAGCAGGGTCTGGGTGGTCGAGATGTTGATGTTCTCGATCAGCGTCGCCTTGCGCAGCACACGGAAGTTTTCACGCACCCGGTCGAACACCACGATGGTGTCGTTGAGCGAGTAACCGATGATCGCCAGCACCGCCGCCAACACCGTCAAATCGAAGGTGACCTGGAAGAACGACAGGATGCCCACGGTCACGATCACGTCGTGGATCAGCGAGACAATCGCGCCCACCGCGAACTTCCACTGAAAGCGGAAAGCCAGGTACAGCAGGATCCCGCCCAGCGCCATCAGCATGCCGAGGCCGCCCTGGTCGCGCAGCTCTTCACCCACTTGCGGGCCGACATACTCGACACGCTTGACCTGCGCCGGGTTGTCGCCACCAGCCTTCTGCAAGGCCTCGGCCACTTGCTGACCCAGTTGCGGGTCTTCACCCGGCATCCGCACCAGCAGGTCGGTGGTCGCGCCAAAGCTCTGCACCACAGCGTCGGTGTAACCCGAGGTCATCAGTTGCTCGCGCACCTTGGTGACATCGGCCGGACGCTCGTAGGTCAGCTCGATCAGCGTACCGCCGGTGAAATCCAGGCCGTAGTTCAGGCCCTTGCTGAACCAGCTGAACAACGCCAGCAAGGTCAGCAATACAGTGACGCCGAACGCAACGTTGCGAACGCCCATGAAGTTGATTGTACGTAACATGGCAGCCCCTTAAATCCACAACTTCTTGAAGTCACGGCCACCATAAATCAGGTTGACCATTGCACGGGTCACCAGAATGGCTGTGAACATCGAGGTAAAGATCCCGAGGGACATGGTCACTGCGAAGCCCTTCACCGGACCGGTGCCCATGGCGAAGAGAATCCCGCCCACCAGCAAGGTGGTCAGGTTGGCATCGATAATCGCAGTAAATGCCCGGCCGAAGCCTTCGTTGATTGCCCGCTGGACCGACATGCCCGCGGCGATCTCTTCACGAATCCGCGAGAAGATCAGCACGTTGGCGTCCACCGCCATACCCATGGTCAACACGATACCGGCAATACCCGGCAGGGTCAGCGTAGCCCCCAGCAGCGACATCAGCGCCAGCAGCAGCACCATGTTCACCGCCAGCGCAACCGTGGCGATCAGGCCGAAGAAGCGGTAGATGGCGATGATGAACAGCGAGACAAACAGCATGCCCCACAGCGACGCATCGACACCCTTGGCAATGTTGTCGGCACCCAGGCTCGGGCCAATGGTGCGCTCTTCAGCGAAGTACATCGGCGCAGCCAGACCACCGGCACGCAGCAGCAGGGCCAGTTCCGAGGATTCACCCTGGCCATTGAGGCCGGTGATGCGGAACTGACTGCCCAGCGGCGACTGGATGGTCGCCAAGCTGATGATCTTTTTCTCTTCCTTGAACGTCTGGACCGGTACGTCTTTCTCGACGCCGTTGACCACTTGCTTGGTGTAAGTGGTGGTCGGCTTCTGCTCGATGAAGATCACCGCCATGCTGCGACCGACGTTGCTGCGCGTGGCGCGGCTCATCAGTTCGCCGCCGTGGCCGTCCAGGCGAATGTTCACCTGTGGGCGACCCTGCTCGTCGAAGCCCGCCTGGGCGTCGGTCACCTGGTCACCGGTGATGATCAGGCCGCGCTCGATCTGCGCCGCCGGACGACCGCCTTCACGGAACTCGAAGCTCTCGGTGGTAGCGCGGGAAGCACCCGGTTCGGCCGCGAGACGGAATTCCAGGTTGGCGGTCTTGCCGAGGATACGCTTGGCTTCGGCAGTGTCCTGCACGCCCGGCAGCTCAACCACGATGCGGTTGGCGCCCTGGCGCTGCACGATCGGCTCGGCCACACCCAGCTCGTTGACCCGGTTACGCACCGTGGTCAAGTTCTGCTTGATGGAGTATTCGCGGATTTCCGCCAGCTTGGCCGGGGTCATCGCCAGACGCAGCACCGGCTGACCATTGAGGTCGGCTGGCACAATGTCGAAATCGTTGAAGTTCTTGCGGATCAGCGCACGGGCCTTCTCGCGTACATCTTCGTCAGTGAAACCCAGCTGAATGGCACCGTCGAGCTGCGGCAGGCTGCGATAGCGCAGACGCTCTTTACGCAACAGGCTCTTGACGTCGCCTTCGTAGACTTTCAAGCGTGCATCCAGCGCCTTGTCCATGTCCACTTCCAGCAGGAAGTGCACACCACCGGACAAGTCCAGACCCAGCTTCATCGGATGCGCGCCGAGGTTGCGCAGCCATTGCGGGGTGGTCTGGGCCAGGTTCAGGGCCACGACATAGTCGTCACCGAGGGCCTTGCGCACCACGTCCTTGGCCGGCAGCTGGTCTTCAGCCTTGAGCAGACGCAACAAACCGCCCTTGCCGCCTTCGGCAACGGTCGCGGCCTTCACGTCGATACCGGACGCCTTGAGCGCAGCGCTCGCACGGTCCAGATCGGCCTGAGTGACCTGCAAGGCAGTGCTTGCGCCACTGACCTGAATGGCCGGGTCATCAGGATAAAGATTGGGAGCGGAATAAATCAGACCGACCGCCAGCACCGCCAGGATCAGTAAATATTTCCACAGAGGGTATTTGTTCAGCATCACGCCGCCCGCTTATGACGCGGGGCGCCTTGCGCGCCCCGTCGATTGAATAGAAGTTGTTACTTAGATCGCTTTCAGCGTGCCTTTTGGCAGCGTGGCCGCGATGGCGCCCTTCTGGAATTTCATTTCAACGGTGTCGGACACTTCCAGTACCACGAAGTCATCGGCCACTTTGGTGATCTTGCCAGCGATGCCGCCGGTGGTGACCACTTCATCGCCCTTTTGCAGGCTGCTGAGCAGGTTCTTCTGCTCTTTGGCACGCTTGGCCTGTGGACGCCAGATCATCAGGTAGAAGATGACCAGAAAGCCAACCAGGAAAATCCACTCGAAACCGCCACCCATTGGCGCTGCTGCAGGGGCAGCGGCATCAGCCATGGCATTAGAGATAAAAAAGCTCATTTAGCACTCCAGTTGCAAGTATTGAATCTTAGGATCGGAAAACTCAGTCCAAGGGCGGAACAGGCAACCCGCGCTTGGCATAGAAGGCATCGACAAAGGCGGCCAATGTACCCTGTTGAATAGCCTCGCGCAAACCAGCCATAAGCACCTGGTAATGGCGCAAATTGTGGATGGTATTCAACATGCTACCCAGCATTTCGCCGCACTTGTCCAAATGGTGCAGATAAGCACGGGAGAAGTTCTGGCAGGTGTAGCAATCGCAGGTCGGATCCAGCGGCGATTCATCATGGCGATGGAACGCGTTACGGATCTTCAGCACGCCTGTATCAATGAACAGATGCCCATTGCGGGCATTACGGGTTGGCATCACGCAATCGAACATGTCCACACCGCGGCGCACACCCTCAACCAGATCTTCCGGTTTGCCAACGCCCATAAGGTAACGAGGTTTGTCAGCCGGCATCTGGCCCGGCAGGTAATCGAGCACCTTGATCATTTCATGCTTGGGTTCGCCCACCGACAGACCGCCGATGGCCAGGCCGTCGAAGCCGATCTTGTCGAGGCCTTCGAGCGAGCGCATGCGCAAATCCTGGTGCATGCCGCCCTGGACGATGCCGAACAGCGCCGCCGTGTTCTCGCCATGGGCGTTCTTGGAGCGCTGGGCCCAACGCAACGACAGCTCCATGGACACCCGCGCCACGTCTTCATCGGCCGGGTACGGCGTGCATTCGTCGAAGATCATCACGATGTCCGAGCCCAGGTCACGCTGGACCTGCATCGACTCTTCCGGCCCCATGAACACCTTGGCGCCATCCACCGGAGAAGCGAAGGTCACGCCCTCCTCCTTGATCTTGCGCATCGCGCCCAGGCTGAACACCTGGAAACCGCCGGAGTCGGTCAGAATCGGGCCTTTCCATTGCATGAAATCGTGCAAGTCACCGTGGGCCTTGATCACCTCCATGCCCGGGCGCAGCCACAGGTGGAAGGTGTTGCCCAGAATGATCTCCGCGCCCGTGGCCACAATATCCCGTGGCAGCATGCCCTTGACCGTGCCGTACGTGCCCACCGGCATGAACGCGGGGGTTTCCACCGTACCGCGGGGGAAGGTCAGACGACCGCGACGAGCCTTGCCATCGGTAGCAAGCAACTCGAAGGACATGCGACAGGTGCGACTCATACTGTTTCCTCGGGTCCGCGTGGCGCGGGGTTACGGGTGATGAACATCGCATCACCGTAGCTGAAAAAGCGGTATCCATGCTCGACGGCGGCCTTGTAGGCGACCATGGCTTCGGGATAACCGGCGAACGCCGAAACCAGCATCAACAGCGTGGATTCGGGCAAATGAAAATTGGTGACCAGGGCATCGACCACATGAAACGGCCGGCCCGGGTAGATAAAGATGTCGGTGTCGCCACTGAACGGCTTGAGCACGCCATCGCGCGCCGCGCTTTCCAGCGACCGCACGCTAGTGGTCCCCACCGCCACCACCCGCCCACCGCGCGCACGACAGGCCGCCACGGCATCGACCACTTCCTGGCTCACTTCGAGCCATTCATTGTGCATGTGGTGGTCTTCGATACGCTCGACCCGCACCGGCTGAAACGTGCCGGCGCCGACGTGCAGCGTCACGAACGCCGTCTCCACGCCTTTGGCGGCAATCGCCTCCAGCAACGGCTGATCAAAATGCAGCCCCGCCGTCGGCGCCGCCACCGCCCCCAAGCGCTCGGCGTACACGGTCTGATAACGCTCGCGGTCCGAACCTTCGTCCGGGCGGTCTATATAAGGAGGCAACGGCATGTGGCCGACACGGTCGAGCAGCGGCAACACCTCTTCGGCAAATTCCAGCTCGAACAACGCATCATGCCGCGCCACCATCACCGCCTCACCGCCGCCGTCGATCAAAATCGACGAACCCGGCTTGGGCGACTTGCTCGACCGCACATGGGCCAGCACCCGATGACTGTCCAGCACCCGCTCCACCAGAATCTCCAGCTTGCCACCGGAGGCTTTCTGGCCAAACAACCGCGCCGGAATCACCCGGGTATTGTTGAACACCATCAAATCGCCCGGGCGCAAATGCTCAAGCAAATCAGTGAATTGACGGTGAGCCATGGCACCGCTGACCCCGTCCAGGGTCAACAGTCGACTGGCGCGACGCTCGGCCAGAGGGTGGCGAGCGATCAGCGAATCAGGGAGTTCGAAGGTAAAGTCAGCAACACGCATGATGGGGTTCGTCTAGCAGGGCCGGAAAGTCTAGCGGAATTATCAAAAATTCACCATGAAACGTGATTGACCAACGGTAGGCACCTCTCTATACTTCGCCGCCATTGAGCCCTGATGGCGGAATTGGTAGACGCGGCGGATTCAAAATCCGTTTTCGAAAGGAGTGGGAGTTCGAGTCTCCCTCGGGGCACCATCTTAAAGAAAGACCTTGAAATTCAAGGTCTTTTTTTTCGCCTGCAGGAAAGTGGTTTTCCGCGGCTAACGCAGATCCCAACCAATCCCCCACCCGCTTTTGTGGTGGATGGATAAATCACCGCTCCCCTTTGTGGCGAGGGGATTTATCCCCGCTGGGCCGCAAAGCGGCCCCAGAATACCCAACCTCATGGTGAGGAAGAGCCAGTGGTAGAGAAGAACCGGTGGTGGGGGGAAAAACCCGTGGCGAGGGAGCTTGCTCCCGCTTGAGCGCAAAGCGCTCACAAAAATATCACCGCCCCCACCGATGCTCCGATCTGCCACTGCAAAGGCATAACCCATCAACCCAGCTCCACCCCACCCTCCCCACCCAGTCACTAAGGATTTCACCCCATGGAATTGCTGCTGGAAACGGTCGCTCTTTACTCGCTCAAACTGGCTTATGAGACGGAAGGCCACAGCCCGATTTTGCGGGATGATCCGTTGATGGGCGGGTGTGATCGGGAGGTTTTTGGGTTGTTGGTGCGTAAGGGGGATGTTCGAGGAATTCAGGTGAAGGTGGAGCGGTGCCTGGATTTGGCGCTGGAGTCGGTTGGGGGCGCTAATACAGTTCTTGGCCGTGAGCTGCATCGGTTGGCGTCAGAGTTCAGCACAGTGGAGACGATGGAACAGCTTGATGCCCCACTCATCGCGCTGACGGGTTATCTGAAAGATATTCAGTGAATAGCGTTTGACGGACGGGCTTCGTCAGGAACTGACACCCCTGCTTCATCCAAGACAGGGGAATTCTCAACTGTTCAGCGGCTAGATAATCTGCGGCGATCACTCAGCTTTTACGGTAATACAGAACAGCAAGTGAACACCGGCCATTGAGGCCTGGGATTCGTGTTCCTTTTGCGAAAGACAAATGGTATTTCTGGCCATCCGGTATGCCTCTGACGGATCGAGCCCCGAAGTGTCGGCGCCTTGATGCAAGAGCGAATGTCCTAACCTGCCGTCCGGGTAGCGTAGCCAACCTTCCCATCCCAACAACGATACCCCTGCGGCCTCAAGAAGCTCCAAAGCGTTCATCGCATGCGGGTAGGGAAGAACCAGTTCGCTCTGAGACGCGGACAACCGTTGTAAATCATCTATCGTCATGTACCACCCCTTTTTCCGTATCAGTATTCCGTCCTGAAGGAAAATAAACTCGTCTCTTTTCCCGAAAATCTCCTCCAAGCTTAAGAAAGCACAACGGGAGCAACACGGCGAAATCGAAAAAGCTCAAACCGCTGAACGACTTTGCTGCCGACGCATACGCAACAGCATTGGCCGACGGTGACGACGCAGCCGAAGAGCGTGCCGAAAAGGCTCTCAAGCTAGCATCGGAAGCAATGACACAAGCCGCTTAAGATAAACGTGGACTCAATACGCTTCTGGCTACGTTAACGCCCGAGATCGAGAAATTGGATGTTGCGATCTCAGACGCGAAGCAGCGACTAGCGGATTATCGCCAAGATCAGCTGAACGCTGCACGCCTACTCTGGGCAGAACGCTTGTACAAGGCGGCGCAAGACTCTGCCAAAGTCGCCACGCAGTTCACCGCCACAAGAAAGCGCTCGGGCGTCGCTATAGCAACTTGGAGGATCTCAACGTCCCTTTGCAGGCCCCAATGGGTCCCAGACACATCACCCATCGCAAAATCCTTGAAATGGCACAGGCAATTTCTATCGAGGAGTTGCTAGTAGCCTGACCCGTACCTATCACCGCTGAAGCGGTGATATTCCAAAACCGGAGCCCCTAGGCGGAACACCAAACGTGTACCACTTAGCTTGTGTTCCGGTTTTTCATTTTTGGTGTTCCACCAGCGAAACCCTTGTAAACCGGTGCTTCCAGCGTAGATGGAACACATGGAACACGCGGAACACCCAATTTACAGCTATCTGAAAGCCCCCGTGCCCCATGCCAAGCGGTGGCCCTCAGCGGAGGAGTACGCGCCACCGCCACGGAGTTGCGCGTCTTTTTTGGCTCGCTCGTGATCCAGATCATCCGCTCTGACCTAGTAAGCGACTTCAGGCCAGCTGGGCGAAGCCTGGAATCATGGGTCCTCCCTAGGGGCCGCCCCTACACGTGTTATCAGACTCGCAGCTTTCCTCTAGCGGAAAAAACTACAGGGATGTCCGTCTTTTTATGGAGGTCCTAGCCGTTAGGCTCATAAAAATCAGCTAGATTGGTTTATTGGAGAGATATCGCTACTATCGAATCAGCAAACCTCCTTTTACAGGGAAAAATATTTGCCGGGGCACAGAAAAGAATAACAACTTTAAAAAAGATAAGAATATCTATCATTATCAAATTTCAAAATAGGGAGCAATTAAGTGCCTAGGATTGACTACCAAAAACTACTAAACGATATTTCAATTGAAGATATTGCCACCCGCCTAGGCATGACATTAAAAAAAACCGGAAACAATCAATTCCGAACACTTTGCCCCTTTCACGATGACAAAAATCCATCACTACTCATTGATACAAACAAAAATAATGGTCAACAACACTATCATTGCTTTTCCTGCGGCGAACATGGTGACACCATTGATCTCGTCAAGAAAAAGCTTGGGCTTGGATTTAAAGATGCAGTTGAATGGTTAAGTCCCTCTAGCAATATCTCTGCGAATCGAAACATCAACAAGAACACAGCCCACAAAAATTCAATCCCCGCCGCCTCTTTTCCCGCCCTACAGTTTGGCTACAACTTATACAAAAAAGAATCCGACACCGCCAAATTAAAGTCTTGGCTAGACCAACGCAAAATTGACTTCGAACTTGCAAAAAAAGCAGGACTTACCTATGCACCACGCAACATTCTGTCTCGAACATTAGAAAGCCAAAAAGACCGCTCTATCAGGCGAGAGTACACTGGCGACCTAGAAGATGCACTTCTGATCCGCAAAGTAGTACCTGGCGTGAGTACCAATACGCACCTACAACTAAATTCCAGAATAGATTCACTCAACAGATACAGCGATTTTTTCATCGAAGATCGAATTATCCTACCTATAAATGATGAGAAAGGTCAATTAGTTGGATTAGCCGGCAGGGCTGCCAACAAAACCTCAAGATCAACGATACCGAAATATCAGTTGACTAGAGAGTTTCCAAAGTCCTCCATATTGTATCGCGCCGATACTGCCTTCAAGGCTATTAGAGGGGAAGCAAAAAAAGGCAGTAAAAACGTCACTATTTATATCTGCGAGGGTTTTTTTGACTCCCTTCGCTTTGAGCAGTTCGGACTTACATCCGTCGCCATTATGGGCAGTTCAATCAGTGAGCAGCAAATAGTCTTACTAGCATCGTTGAGAGACAGCCTGCCAAAAGATACAACTTTGACTATTGCTTTAAGCTTTGACAGGGATGAAGCAGGTTTACGAGGAGCAGCGGACGCCTGTCTTAAACTAATGAATGCCGCTCTTGAGTGTGAGTTCCTTTGGCCGTCGGACTCACATATCGCAAGTATGGGAGGTGATCCGGACAGTACGAAAGACCCCGATGATTACCTTCAGTGCTATGACGTCGAATCAATCCGCCAAGGTCTCAGTGATTCGACATATGCACCGGCATTAGCAATTCTGGCTTACGCTTTCGGCACAACTGCCGATGAGTTACTTGACAAAGACACATGGTCGTCCGCGCCAAGAGCTAGACGATTCCGGGCTTTTAATCAAGCACTCAACCATATAGAGAAAGCGATTGGTTCTCAGACAATAGAAACATTTAAAAGCTCTATCTCAATTTGGCCAACAAGCTTTAATACCACAGCTCTCAATGAGTGGATTGATTTTATAGATGAGCCTCGGGTAAAAAACCACAAAACTCATAGTGAAGAGTTTTTGAATAACGCTGGCGCTCGGCTTAACCACTCTCGAATTCTCGCATATATGGGATCCAGACGAGGAGAACTTCCGTGTGATGAACCTCGATGGGAGCGCTTGGATATTGCAGCGACTGCCTTCAACACGCTACTCGCTGACAGATTAGATAGCAGTCAAGCCAGCGCCCCCATAAGCGCTTATAACGCAGTTTGGGTGCCTAGGTCTTTCGGCGGGAACGAACATAGACTTAAAATAATGCCTCGCCCCGAAGACTTGGTAATCCAGCAATACCTACTAAACGAAATACTCACCGAAAGATGGGACCAGAATACCTATACCGGTTCAGGATTTAGCTATTCGATCCCTGCAGTACGTTACTACCGGGAGACTCGAAAAACTATAACCACGGGATTCGACATCAAAGGAGATGGAACTAGGACAGTATTAACAACGCCAACACTTAGTTTTGCTTACCAAATTGACATGGATGTTCTTGAGGGGCGCCAACCCGCCACAGATCAAGGAATGTACAGACCTTATGCTGAATGCTGGCGTGAGTTTATGGCTTCCTTGACAGATCAGGCTCAAGAAATTGGGACCGTACACTCGATCCGGCTTGATGTTAAGCGCTACTACGATAGGCTTAGGCGATATGTCGTGCGTGATCGATTACTCGCTCCTCTTCAAAGCGCTGTAGCATCAGTGACAGGTAATACTCCAGAATTCGCAGAACTATTAAATTTTGACATCTTAAATCCTGACGCCGCTACGAAAGCAAGTACAATTCTAAATCGCCTTGACGAACATCTTTTTGGTGTAAATTATTTAAAACCGGATACTGGAACCGAAGATAGTACGGACCCTTCTATGGGCATTCCACAGGGCCCAGTTTTATCAGCTTGGATCGGATCAATTGCATTATTTCCTGTTGATGAAGTAGCCCATCGCTTCATGATGCGTACCAACACCAACAAAAAGCGTGTTGGCTATGCCCGATATGTTGATGATATCGTACTTCTTGCTGATGATCCGATAACGCTAGCTGAAATGAGAGAAGCAATTGATCAATGCGCTCGCAAGCTTGAGTTAACACTGTTAGCTAAGGCAGACGAAATACCCGCTATGAGCGCCGAAGACTTTTCGACGTATATAAATCAAGGTAGAGCTTTAGCCGCGTACGGTCCCGCTTGGGAGCCTCCATTAATAGGAGATGGAGAATCTGGCTGGGACTTTTGGTCTGTTGCTCCGGCGACCGATCGTCAATCAGCTCTACAGTTACTCCACAACGTAGAGCTCTACAAGGCATCTAAGTCAACCCTTTTTAAAACTGTAAAAACAGCATTCCAAGCACCTGATCTTCGTGCATCGGAACTGCCCAAAGCCGCCAGATTAATTTGGTACGCTATCGCAGTGGAGCATCTAGGAAATAAGGAAACTACTGAGCTTCTTAAGCAATATTTAGACGACTGGAATGAGTGTGTGCTGGATGCTCCGTGGAGCCTTTATCCAGCCGAAAACGAATGGGAATCGCCAATTCTATTTGCACTTGAGGGACTTGAACATCTCTTAGACAAGCAATCACGCGATATTCCCGAATTGTCCGCAGACGAAAACTCCGTGAGACGCAAACGAATTGCCTGGCTTGCAGAATTAATACTAAGCAAAGGATTCGACTCCTACGTACTAGACTTCGCCCAAGGTCCAAAACATCAATTAACTGTTCGCCTATCATTGATAAAATGGAAGGCGATGCGACTAATTGGCGTGCATCCTCACTCAACATCAATGCTTGAAGCAGAACGTTATAAACTGGTGCAAGAGTGGAAACCATTCGAATGGATGCATGAAGCGGTTAGCCTCCTTGTGAACGCGGACCATTCAGACCAAGACCCATTGACTCCCTTTTTGGCTCAAACAGCGAACCATAAACGAAATGGAACTATGTCAGGTTTTGCAGCAGACGTTTTCTCAGCTTTGCTGCCTTCGGAAGATCACCAACCTGATCAGCTAAGAAATGAGAGCCCTTCCGCCGAAAAAATCGCATTACAAACTTTGGCAAGTATCGTTGCAAAGGATCAGTTACCTGTATGTTTGAGTCGAAGGAGCAATCTAATCTGGGGATCGCAATCCAAAGATTCCCTAAACCGAGTCATACTTCCGCCCCTTCCGGGAATCATTACATCACGTCTGTTTTCCTGTTTAGGTAAAACTGAAAAAGACGGCATCGTAAACATTCAAGAATTTGAGGCACTGGACTTCTCTAAAGTGGAACAAATGCCAACCTTTCTTGGCTCCGAGAATGGCGAATCCATAAGAGAATTACGGCCCACCTGGACCCCTGAGACTATCGCTACATCTCTAACTCGCCTTAAAGCCAATCTATCAAAAGAGGAGCAAATTCGACTTAGAGAATTCGTCGCACCTGCTAATACTTATGTATCAGCAGAAACACTTAAGCTAGCTGCAAAAATATATAGGGCAATGGCCCAAATCGTCATAACGTATTCAGAGAACCATGAGAACAAGGAATTAGTTCCTGCTTGGCCGTATATTGCCACTGATGTGGAATCGAATTTCTACTACCTAGTCGCCGAGGGTGTATCGAGAGATCAGTTGGGGAGCAGTGTTTTCGTTAGAGATGGTGGGAGAGCCCTAAGAACGGCTGAAGTTCCGATTTATGAAGCTAATCTCTGGAGGGTAGGAGTAGCTATCTCAGACTACCTCGGACTTCACGATGACTTTACAAAATTCAGTAGCGTTGACGCTGATATCTCTTTGGACGAGGCCGCTCTAGCCAATCCTGCTAGATACGTACTGCGGTCGCAATTACGCAAGCTTCGTGGCGCTTACGCTGACTCAAAAATTGGTAAAAGACGTAGCGAAGGTAACTCACTGCCAGCGACGATAGTCCGAGCTCTCCGTTTGTTAGAAACTTTTCCGGAAGAAAAAGCTGACAGCGGACAATCCGATCAACTGCTCTATGTCCTGACTGCTGAATCTGAATCCGCTGGGATGTATCTAGCTCTTCGCGACCAATTTGAAAACGATCATGCTTCTGGTTTTCTAATTTCACTTACAAACAAAGTTCTAAACCGTCTTCCACTTTCTGTAGGAGAAGCTCTTTCAACTTCTGATCTTAGTCCGAGCTCAACTCGGAGAGACTTGGCTGGCCAACTTTGCTTTGCAAAGCGCTTATTCTCCGTAACGCACGACTCACCCATTACTGATTTCCCGGCCTGGAAAGCCTTGCGCGCAGGTATAATTTGTACTGGTATTGCAACAGCATTTGATGGCTTGATCGCCTCTCTCAGAAGTCATGGTTCATACGAACGTAACGTTAATTTCGATTTCCCTGACGACTGGAATATCCCAAGGGCAACAGAACAGAAAATCAACGACATAATCACCAATAAAAAAAGCTCACAAGTAAACAAACGTATCCCACTGATCGAACAATGCCGACTCCTAGTGCAGCATTTGGCCCATAGGATAGTTATAGGTTCTTCCGGCGGTGTGCCTTTAGCCATATATGATAGCCTAAGCTCAATAGCAAAAACCCTGGCCCAAATCGAAAACACCGATATTGAAAATGAAACACTCTTAGAGTGGCCTTTTGAGTTATTGAGCAGCGAAAGCCTAAACCTCCTTAATTTAGAGCTATTGGAATCCGTTGCGGCCCTGATTGGTATGATCGATAACCACCTCGGCTTCGAGCCGATTTTGGTAATTGAAAAATCATATGGATATAACCCGCAAAACAAACGCTTTACTGACTCAAGGAATGGGGTTCGCGACGTTACGCCTTGGATGATTACTCAATTTCCTAGGTTGACGAAGCACATCGAAGAGATATCTCATAACGATCAATTTCTTAGAGTGTGGACCGAGGTTTTCGACAAAGCGAGTGGAAAACTTTTATCGGTATCAGCGCTGGGTGAACCGTTTGCCTCTATAGCAATTTCTAAGCCGAACCCTCAGTCTTTATTGCAAACTGAAGGTGAGCCTATAGCCGAAGAACAAAACTCGGAAATTCCAAAACATCACGAAGGTACATTAGGGCTACCAGCAGCTTTGCCAGCGGCCAACGTAAGCAATAACGACGCATCTTCCATAGATGAACAAGTCGCAAGCACTCAGCCAGATATCTCAGATGAAGAATCACTCTCCTCTGTAGAGAGCCTGGCACCTTTTTCCAGTGAAGGAACCGCTTCTCACTTATCTAAAAACGCAGAATATAGTCGCGATGCGAACGCTTTTCGCAAACAACAATCTGAACAGTGGACAAGGCGTGGAGAAAAGTGCAAACCACAAGGGCTAGTTAGAATCGCGCTGTTGCAAGCTGACTTTGACTTGACCTATCAACATCCATTAATAGAAGCTTGCCCTAGCCAGTGGCCGTTTTGCACCAAAACAATCGAAGCGATCACTACAAGTTTGAGAAGTGATGTGGACTCCGTATATGAGCGACTGCTAAGAGCGACTGAAAAACATAACACAGCACACTTATGGACAGCATTTGAATCACTACCAAGTTGGGCAGAACATCGCCGGAGGAGGATTATTAGCAGAGCTATAGATGCATGCCAGAACTTTGGCGTGGATCTATTGGTGCTGCCTGAATATTCAGTCCGGAGAGATACTATTGAATGGATAAAATCTTACATTCAGAAAAAGAGCGTTTCTGTTCTCGCCGGAACTTACATGAATACATGCAACACCTCAGATAAAGATTATTTATCTGCCACACTGACTCTTCTTTGGCCTCTACCCCCCAAAATCTCCAATATTTATACCGCTTCGCTACAAAAGAGGAATCTCGGCGAACACAAACATTTCGACGCGCTGGATCGCGGCCACGTCCTCGACTTTGCACGAAATAAGAAATACCGCTCAATTGCCCTAGATGAGTTCTTCCGACCATCATCTCACCCCTTAAAACCACTATTCAACCTTAATGAATTAGCAACAGAGCTCGAAAAAGCTACCGGCTTTGAACCCACAGCTGATGTAATAAGTCATTTATTTACAGAATCTGAACTCCCCCTAAAACACTTTATGGAACTAATATGTTCAGAAGCGTTTCTGGTCTCTAGCCCAGCAAACTACCTACATATGAGCGAAGATTTAAAAGCCATGTGGAGTAGGTTTGGGAGATCAGCGGATGGAGACGAAGTCATGAACGACATCAAAGTATTATCTGCAAGACTGTCAATAACCGGAGATGGAAAAACGGGTCGACGATCTATCCTAGCTGTTCCTGCCGCTACTTCGAGGTCTGCGGACTATTGGTTTGCAGGACAGGGATGTTTCTTAGCCGGCGGGACAACTACTGTGTTTTGCAACAGTATTGATGGAAAGAAGCTCGTTGGTGGCAGCTGCTTCATCGGTCGAGGAAGCTGGAAGACAGAAGAAACAGCGCTGGGCTATCTGTCCAAGATAACACCCTATCATGGCTGGTCTAAAGGCATCTACTATAATAATAGAGATGATGCCCTAAGTGCACAGGACCAAGCTTTAGTAATAGCAGATATTGATCCACACAATATGATGGAGGGCAGGCCTCGTCCTCAAACAATGCCGTCCCCATTACAACTTGTCGCCTACATACCAATCATTGAGACTATTAATTGGGAAGTCACACAAAGTAATTTAATAAAAAAACTACCGGCTTCGCCGGGTAAATCGATAAAAGCATCGGCTGGCAGGTCAAAAAAACGTCCTCAGAACGAAGAGGACTTTTGGAAGCTTATAAGCAAGACCAAAGAGCGACTTAACGAAGAGACTCTTGATGAAATTTGGCGTAAATTTCCTGATTCGCGTGCTCTTTCGTCCCGTGCGGACGCATATCGAAACAATGGTGATATGCAGCCAAGTGCTCCAAAAGGCTCAATGGGTATGCTTGCCACACCTGCATTTTACGACTGGATTGACGTCAGCTTGACATTGGACGATCACCAAGATCTCCCTACCATTGATGTTCCTCCATGGAAGCTTCCTTTAACCTAAGTTTTTCCGTCTTCGGCAAAATCGAGGCCTCGTATTGGAGGTCGATTTCCGCTCATGAAGGGCCTCGAGTCTCACACGGTGTGTTTCCCCATACAGTGGTCTCGCAACATGAGTGCAGCGAAGTAACGGAGGAGGCTTCGAATCGTACAGGTGTTGCAGAAGAGCAGGCTATGCATCCCATGTGTATCCCTAATGATATAATTCGACTACAGGCCACGAAAAAGATCGGCACAAAAAAGGTCTTGCTAGGCAAGACCTTTTCCAATCCAGGCGGCACGCAACGCTGCTGCCCTACCTCACCTCAACAATATCCAAAGCCCGATTAGCCAACAGCTCACTCACCTCAATCACCTGCAAAATCCCCAACGCAACCCGCCGCCGAGACCCATCCAGATCAAACGCCAAATCACTGATCATCGCATTCGCCGAAGCCAGATTTTCACTGAGATTCGCAAGCAAACACTCAGAATCAACCCCCGGATCAATCCGTAAAATGGAGTCGGACTTGTCAGACGTTTCTTTCTCAGGCTTGGGCTTCAGATAAAAATCCAACGCTCGCGTGGCAGCGTCGTCGATTTTTTTGTTGCGGGCGGACTGGACGCGGGACGTAGGTTCGTCTGCCGCAGGGGGATTCGGAGTAACTTTTGCCATCGTCTTGCTTCCTGTAGTTGGAGCCATCACCCGCTCGCTGCTAAACGATGGGAGGCAGCTGTACGCAGGTTAGCAGACCGGGGAAACAAGAAACCGGCGCGTCCGGGGACGCCCTGCGCACAGCCACCATCAAGTGCAGGATGGGAATCCCGACTGGATAACGCCTTGCACAACCTGTTTCACCGCGAGCTGCTAAACCCGATCACTGATGAGCAGTGACAGGTCCCAAACTACCGACGCAACCCAAGGCGAACAAGCCGGCGGATTCTGGCGTAGTTGTAGGCAAAGGCGCAAGGCGAGGTCGGCTGGCGAGTTGCGGGCGCCCAATGTCTGACAGCCCGATCTGACGCTTCAGATTGTTCCGAACCTCAAATAGCCAGCCTACCCGTATTGAGGAAACCAGAACAACGACTTCAAGAAACCTCCTACATCGCGCCCCTCTCTTCCCGCGTTAGCGTCTGTCCTGCATTTTTCCGGACGAGACTCACTACGTGGCGGCACGCAAAAACGACATCCCCCAGGTCCGAAACCCGCCCAGCGGCGATGGGCATCACGTCACCTATCGGGACATGACCGCCAGCGAACTGGCCGAGCGCGAAACCCGGCAGCAGGCTTACGAAGCCATGCTTGCCCGGCAAGCTGCCTATGAACAAACGCGCTGGGCCGCGGTGGATAACAAGCCTTTGTCCACCGCTACCGGATGCGTGTTTGCCAAGAGCTGCAAGCTCCCCAACGGCATCATCGATTACAACAACCCCAACGGCTACGTGCCGGCAGATCTGGTCAAGCAGTACGGCGATCTCATGTGGCTCGGCGGCCGGAGCGCCGACCCATCCGGCACCATCCCCCTCAAGCGGATCGGCGCAGGCACGGTTCCCGTTACCTTGGGCAGGCTCGCGCTGGGCGGTTCGGCAACGTCCACGGCTGCCGCTGCTGGCGGCACCGTCGGCGCAGCGCTGCTGACCGGCATCATCGCCCTGCTGTGGCCGTCCAATCTGGGTGACAGCGCGCTCTACAGCGAAGACCAGTTACGCAACCTCAAACAGGCCCGCAGCCGCGTGCGCTTGAGCATCGAGCAGCAGGCCGATGGCAGTCTCAAGGGCTACGGCTTTTACACCGGCCAGAACCGCGATTGGGAAATGGTCGACGTTGTTCAGTTCACCCCGCGAGCCGATCAGTTCATCGCCGACCTGGGGGATGGCATCGAACTGATCTGGACGCCGGCTACCAACCCGTCCGACATCCTTGGCATTCCCGCTCTGGAAGCGGCGCCCCAGGCACCACCTATTTGGATCTATCCGCCGACGCCGATGGCCGACAGCGTCATCGTCGACCCGATTTATCCGCCGGAGTACAGGGATTTCATTCTGGTATTTCCGGCTGATTCGGGGGTTCGGCCGGTTTATGTGGTTTTGAGTGTTCCTCGAAAGGGCATGGCCGAGACCGGCCACGACTATCACCCAGCTCCGAAAACCCATGAAATTGTTGGCTTCCCTGGATTGAAAAGAGGCAAGAAAAAAACACCTGTACAAGGAGGTGGCGGCCTAAGGGATCGCTGGCTTGATGCGAAGGGCAGAACCATTTACGAATGGGATTCTTCACATGGTGAATTGGAAGCCTATCGTTCGAGCGATGGAAGTCATCTAGGGGCCTTCGATCATATTACGGGCGAGCAGACAGACGGCCCGAAAAAAAACCGTAATATCAAAAAAATATTTGTGAGGATCAAATGGGACTCAAACTAAGACTTGAGTGGTATAGCAAGCAAACCGAATCCTGCGAGGGGGAGGAGTATTCCGAAGACTTGGGTGAAGACGGCTCTGTCATTGAAGCCCTAGGGATTCCAATCGAAAACAATGTCAATAACGGAGGGTTTGATGTTCCCCAAGAATGGGTAAAAACCCTCCAACCTCACTTTCAACACTCAATTGATTGGAGCAGCTACGACTATCAGATTGCTTTCGACTATCGAGACAGCTGGTAGCCACGGAGCGAGTGGTCAATAAAAGAGGAACACAGATTCATGCCATATACCGGGCCCGGCTGAAAAACAGTGCCGCTCCGATACCAATAGCACTGGTTGAGGCGATCCCCAGATCAAAACCGGAGACGAAAGACGGCAGTGTAAAAATGCTCGCAAACCCCAGGGCAACCAGGGCGATGCCTAGCCATTTCCTGAGGCCGTAGGATTTCATATAGAAAAACAACAGCAGGAACACTGCATATGCCAAGGCGTATAGGCCAAATTCATTCATAGTCTTAGCCGCCTTGAGCCTTGATGATCATAGAGGAAGCGGAGTGTTGCGGACCTATGCCACCGCTGACCTGTGCATCCAAGCTTACGATGACATCACCGGCGTGATAGGTCGGCAATTTGCCCAACGTGAACTCGCGGACAGCCCATCCCACAGGGATGACCGCACCGGGCATGAACTTGCCGGCCGCTGCGGCGAAAACCCCGCTGGTGAGGTTGGCGATACTCATTCGTTGGGTGTTGAGTAAATCACCCTGCTGCCGGGTCAAGGGGTTGGAAATCCCGACCATCATTTGGCAGGGTAGATCCTTGGCGAGCATTTTGTCGTAGAGCTCCACCACCCGGTTGCTCACTTCATAATGGGCGGCTTTCGCTTCACCAAAATGCAGTGTTCTGAGACTACCCCGCTCATCGGCCGACAGGGTAAAGCGCGATACGCTGAAGATAATTCCATGGCTGCCAGAAAACTGACCGTTTTCAAACTTCAATGCTCGCATCCTTATCGAGTCTGGGAAGACGGGGAGCTTGTCTTAGCTGACGGGCGTTTCGCAAATGGTACCGACTAAGCGCCGCTGGTCAATTTGCTCAAGACAATCTTGTTCCTCCCCACCGCCTTGATGCGCGCCTGCCCCGATGCCCCTACAGCACTTCGGTTTGCCTATGCGGTTATTGCTTCAGGTCTTCAATCAGCTTGCCTACAGCCAAATCAGACACCCGGGAAAACGCCGCACGCGCTGCTTCGGGATCGGTGGCGTACTGCTCAGGGGTGTAAGCGAGGGTGTTGCTTTCATTGAATGCCGAAATGGTATTGAAGTTGCGCCAAACCGAGGTGCCGCTGCGTTTCATGGAGCCGTTGACACCAATGACTGGGTAAAGCACAGAGCTGTAGTTTTTCAGGCTAAGCCCCCACTGCATGATCATGATTTCAACGTCGGCGTCCGCTCTCTCGCCTTGCGCCACGATGGTGAACAGCCCTTCTTGCTTGATGCGCCTCTCGAAGCTTTCACGCACCAGTTTGCCCACATCGATACCGTGGGCTTGCATGTTGTTCAGAATCGCTTGGGAAATATCCGCCGTCGCGCCATCGGCCGCCTTGGTACCCACGACCGAGCCGGCGCCCGTCAACGCGCTTGTGCCAGCGCTCGATGCTCCGGCCAACATGCCAGTCGCTGCACCTGCTCCGGCCCCCAGTCCTGCTCCCCAAGCCTGAGTCATGCTGGTGTATTTGAAGTTTTCTACCGCAAAGTACACGGGAAGGATCTTGATCGTTTTGATCTGGTGGCGGTCTTCGACACTCAAAGACTTGGTTACACACCCGGAAAGCAGGACGACCGAAAGCAACGCGAGAATCAACTTTTTCATGGGTGGGGAAACCGATTACCTGGATGAATGTGGGCTCTGGGCGCCATGACTGACAACCGTTTCAATAGAAGCGGTCTTCTTCTTTCATGCGATAAATGCGACCGAACGTCCTGAAGGAGATACACAGGAACACCAATGTCAGCAGTACACCGCCAGTCATGACAAAAAACCGGAGCGATACGTGTGTAGCTCGGTGGCGATGCTGTTTATTTTGGGAAACCACCTCACGGCATGGAAATCTTGTACTCGGCGAGCTTGGCCTTGTGCTCCTCACGTACGTACTTCTTGTTGACGATCTGCGAGAACTTCATGAAGTCGGCCTTGGCGCCGTCCTTATCTCCCAAATGGTCGTACGCGATCCCACGCTCGTAATAGGCCCAGGCATAGTCCGCCTGGCGCTCAAGGCCGGTGCTGAATGCTTCAGCGGCCTCTCGGTACTGACCCAGGTCTGTCAGCGCGAGGCCCTGATGATAGTAGGTCGGCATGTGGAAGCCGGAGCCCTTTCCGGCTTCTCCCAGTCCGTTGTCGAGGTTGTACTGCACAAGTTCAAGCGCTTTTTTCGGGTTGCCAGCGTCGCGATACATGCTGCTCAAATCCAGATTGGCGCGCGCATCAGGCTTGGCCTCCAATTGGATGGATTTTTCCTTGGCAGCCACCGCTTCGGGGAAATGCTTGAGGTTGCTGTGGGCGTCGGCCTGCACCGCGTAAATCAAACTTTCCAGCGAGGCGGGCAAGGTATTTTTCTGCAGACATAGATCACCTTCCTGTAGCGCCAGGGGGTAATTTTCGGCTTTGGACGCCTTAATCTGATTTGTGCAGTGCGCGAGGTTGGCTTTTTGCGGGTTCTGCATTCCGGCACATCCTGTGAGGATGAAGGAGCAGGCGATCAGTGCGGGCCAGCGAGCATTCATGAAAAGCATCCTTGTTAGTCGAACAGACGAGCGTTGAGGTCAGGGCGATAGACCTGCAAGAGCGGCGCGGTCACGGTGCCTTGTAGCGAGCAGAACACGGTGGTGTGCCCTGCCAGCGGCGGTGTTGTGTCGCCCGTGTCGACCATCAACACGCGGTCTACGAAACCAAACGGAGTGACGACGCCGGGGCCGGTCAATCCTTCGGTGCGCCATTGGCCGATCGGGTCACCAACGCGGCGAATTTCGGCGCGGGTAATGGCTTTGCCCTGACCGACAAAACGCGCGTTATCGACGATCAACGGTTTGAGTTTTGCGGCCACCTCTTGCGGCGAACCATCGGCTACGAAACCCCAGAACAGAAAATTGCCGACATTCTTGATGGTTTCGGCCTGGTTGTAATAGCCGACCATCTGCACGCCGTTGACGATCAGGGGCGTTTCGAAGTGTTGGTAAGTGCCGCCTTCCTGTAGCGGGCTCATGATGGTCGGTGCCTTGACCGAGCCGTAATCACTCAGGCGTACGGTACCTGCCGGCAGGCGGGCGTCGCGCAGACTCTCGAAGAAATGCGCATCGCAACGGGAAAATTCGGTCAGCAGTTGTTCGGGCGTGGTGACGGTCTGAGCCTGGGCATTGCAGGCAGCGGCGACAGCGAGCAAAGCAACGCCAGAAAAAACAGAGCGGAACATTAGATTCATCCGTGAGGTGGAAACGAAGTCTGTCGGCCTATGAATCGCGAACTTTAGCAAGACGGGCCTGCGGGAGAAGGCCTAAGTGCCGAATCCTGCAGATAAGGCTGCATAGCGAAGGGAACGGGTTTAATTTCAAGCCACTAAATAATTCCGGGGCCGGGTGTATCGGGTTGGGTGGTTTTGGGGCTGCTGCGCAGCCCAGCGGGGATAAATCCCCTCGCCACAAGTTCGGGTGCTCTTGCGTGGCCGTACGGCGGGATGTCATGTGCCGCTGGGCCCCACTTTGCTGTGATATTACGCAACCCAAGCCAGATCAGTTTGGTTGCCGCGTCGTCGGGGCGGGAGCTATCTATTACTTAATGATTGTTATCAAGTCGACACCTTCAAATCGACGCCCAATGCCTGGGCAAATGCCTTCACCAGCGGACTGCGCACGGTGTTGTGACGCAGGATCAGATTAAACGGTGTGCTGATGTGAATGAGGTCCGGCCGCAAGGCTCGCAATTGCCCGTCAGACACCATCGACGCGGCGTAATGCTGCGGTAGAAAACCCACGAAACGCCCGGTCTTGATCAGCAGCGCCACGGCTTCCACCTGGGTCGCCGAGGCGGAAAAACTGTCGTACCGGGCAAAATTCAGTTTGTCGCGATGGATCGCGTAGCGATGGTTGATGCACTCGTATTCCTTAAGTACGTTGCTGCCGATTTCTGCGTCCGACACCGAAAACAACGGGTGGCCGATCGCGCAGTAAACCTCTGAGCGTTCTTCATACAACGCGTAATAGTCGAACTCTTCGCGCTTCTGATAAACCGGCACGATACCGGCCACCAGGCGCCCCTCTACGACCCCTCTTTCAACCTCATCCAGTTGTGAGGTCTGAAGTTGAAACCTTACTTTCGGTGACTCTTTGTTTATTCGTTTAAGCGCTGAAACTAACGGTGAATTAACGTCGGAAATAGTATTGTCAATGACGCCCACTCCCAGGTCACCAACAAGTTCGTTCTGCGCAGAACTAAGCCGATCACGAAAGTTATCAACCGAGGCAAATAAATCAATCGACGCCTGATAGACCAATCGGCCTTCTTCGGTCAGATGAAAACCCTCGCGACCTCGGGTGCACAACCGCATACCAATACGAATTTCAAGGTCGGAGATTTGTTTGCTGATGGCCGCCAACCCCACATTGAGCTCGTTCTGCGCCGCACTGAAACCGCCAGCCTCGACCACGGCCTTGAACACTTTGAGCAGTTTGAAATCCAGCCCGCTGAGGGCCAGCGGCGCCCGATGCGCCGTTTTCGGCGCCGGGTTTCCAGAATTGGAAAGTGGGGTTTCCATAATGCTTATTTACCTCTGGCGCGCTATTCAACAACCTGTGTCCAACAACAAAAATAAAGCTGGCTAATAATAATGAACACAGAAAACCAGGCTTGGCAACCGCTAATAATCCCCGTACTTCAGTGCCAACTCACTGACTTCGAACTGCTAAAAGCTGACACTTCGATCAGCTCCCGCGACGCTGCAACTGCCCTCTTGAAAACTGCTTAGGCCGAACCACGCCCGAATTATTTCCGGCGGGTTTTCTCGGCTCTTCGCATCCATTTCAGTTCGCTTTACCGACGAGGAAAACAACAATGTCTCAACCCACCGAACGTCTCTGGGGGGCCCGTTTCAAAAGCGGCCCCTCCGAAGCCCTGGCGGCCCTGTCCCGTTGCCCTGAGCGTTACTTTCGCCTGACCCCGTACGACCTCGCCGGCTCCAAGGCCCATGCCCGTGAGCTGCAACGCGCCGGACTGTTGAGCGAGCAGGAAACCCACACCATGCTCGACGCGCTGGAAGGTATCGGCGCTGATTTCAAAGCCGGCAGCATCGCGCCAACGCTGGATGACGAAGACGTCCACACGTTCATCGAACGCCTGCTGACCGAGCGCCTCGGCCCATTGGGCGGCAAGCTGCGCGCCGGCCGTTCGCGCAACGACCAGACCGCCAACGACCTGCGTCTGTTCCTGCGCGACCACGTGCGCACCCTGGCCGTCGAAGTACTTGCCTTGCAACAAGCGCTGGTCGATCAGGCCGAACAACACATCGAAAGCATCTGCCCAGGCTTCACTCACCTGCAACAGGCGCAACCGATCGTCTTTGCCCATCACTTGCTCGCTCACGCCCAATCGATGCTGCGTGACGTGCAACGACTGGTGGACTGGGACATCCGCACCGCGCTGTCGCCACTCGGCGCCGCCGCCATGGCCGGTTCCGCCATCGCGCGCCTGCCGCAGCAGTCGGCTAGGGAAATGGGTTACAGCGGCGTCTGCGAAAACTCCATCGATGCGGTGGCCAGCCGCGATCACGTCGCCGAATTCCTGTTTATTGCCAGCATGCTCGGGATCAACATTTCCCGCCTTGCCGAAGAATTTTGTCTGTGGTCATCGCGGCAATTTCGCTGGGTTGCCCTGGACGATGCCTACGCCACCGGCAGCTCAATCATGCCGCAGAAGAAAAACCCGGACATTGCCGAACTGGCCCGGGGCAAGGCAGGTCGCCTGATCGGCAACCTCACCGGTCTGCTCTCTACCCTGAAATCGCTGCCGCTGTCATACAACCGCGACTTGAGCGAAGACAAGAACGGCGTGCTCGACAGCGTCGACACCTTGCTGCTGGTCCTGCCCGCTATGGCCGGGATGGTCGCGACCATGAAGGTCAACGTTGAAGAGTTGCGCCGCCAGGCACCGCTCGGGTTCACCCTCGCGACCGAAGTGGCCGACTGGCTGGCGGTGCGCGGGGTGCCGTTCAAGGAAGCCCATGAAATCACCGGCGCGCTGGTTCAGGCCTGTGAGAAACACGACATCGAGTTGTGGGAAGCCTCGCCGGCGCTGTTGGCCGAAATCGATCCGCGCCTGACCCCGGAAGTACGCGACAGCCTGACGCTAGAAGCCGCCATCGCTGCCCGTAGCGGTTGGGGTGGTACCGCGCCGCAGCAGGTGCGCGAGCAGATCGGCCGGTTGAAGACCGCCCTCGCCGCGCAACACGAATGGACCAAGAACTATCAGGGCTTCCGCCTCTGATAGACAACGCAAAACCCCGGTAGGAGCTGGCAAGCCGGCACCTGCAAGGAAATGTGTTTGACCTGCAATACCCGTGTTCGGAGAAACAACATGAGTCAGACTCAGGCAGAACGACTTCAGGCGGAGCGCAAACTGGCGGAAAACCAGTTTGATATAACCCAGTACGACCACGTGCCACGTCGTTACTACGGGCGGATTTTTTTCGCCACCGTGATCCTCATAGCGATCATCGGCCTGGTGCGCGCCTTTGCCGAAGGCAAGATCGAATGGTCGTACATCGGCCAGTTCCTCACCTCCCAAGCGATCATGTGGGGCTTGCTCAATACCATCGTCATGGCCGTGCTGGCGATGGGGCTGGGTATTGTGTTCGGGGTGATCACGGCGATCATGCGCATGTCGGCCAACCCGATCCTGCGTTACGTCGCGGTGACCTACACCTGGCTGTTTCGCGGCACGCCGCTGATCCTGCAACTGCTGTTGTGGTTCAACCTGGCGCTGATCTTCCCCACCATCGGCATTCCCGGCCTGTTCGAAATGGACACCGTGAGCCTGATGACGCCATTCGCGGCCGCCCTCCTGGGCTTGAGCATCAACCAGGGCGCCTACACCGCCGAAGTGGTGCGCGCCGGCCTGTTGTCGGTGGACACCGGGCAGTACGAAGCCGCCAAGTCGATTGGCATGCCACGCCTGCAAGCCCTGCGCCGGATCATCCTGCCGCAGGCGATGCGGATCATCATTCCGCCGGTCGGCAACGAGTTTATCGGCATGGTGAAAATGACCTCGCTGGCGAGCGTCATCCAGTACTCGGAACTGCTCTACAACGCCCAGAACATCTACTACGCCAACGCCCGGGTGATGGAGCTGCTGATCGTCGCGGGTATCTGGTACCTGGCCACCGTCACCGTCCTGTCCTTTGGTCAAAGCCGTCTGGAGCGTCGTTTCGCTCGCGGCGCCGGCAAGCGTTCTTGAGGAGCCCTACATGAGAAGCATCGTCAAGGCCGTGAGTCTGAATAAGTATTACGACCAGTTTCACGCGCTCAAAGACATCAATATCGAAGTCGAGCAAGGTGAAGTGCTGTGCATCATCGGCCCGTCCGGTTCCGGTAAAAGCACCTTGCTGCGTTGCGTCAACCAACTGGAAAAGATCGACAAGGGTGGCCTGTGGGTCGATGGCGAACTGGTGGGTTACCGCATCGTCGGCAACAAACTGCACGAACTCAACGAGTCCCAGATCGCCCGTCAACGTCTGTCCACCGGCATGGTGTTCCAGCGTTTCAACCTGTTTCCGCACATGACTGTGCTGCAAAACATCATCGAAGGGCCCTGCCAGGTGCTCAAGCGTTCGCCCAAAGAGGCAAATGAAGAAGCCCTGGAATTGCTCGCCCGCGTCGGCCTGACCGACAAGCGCAACAGCTACCCGATCGAACTTTCGGGTGGCCAGCAGCAACGCGTCGCCATTGCGCGTGCATTGGCCATGCGCCCCAAGCTGATGTTGTTCGATGAACCCACTTCGGCACTCGACCCGGAACTGGTCGGTGAGGTGCTGTCGGTGATGCGCGACCTCGCGCAGACCGGCATGACCATGATCGTCGTCACCCATGAACTGGGCTTCGCTCGCGAGGTTTCCAATCGCATGGTGTTCATGGACGGCGGGCAGATCGTGGAGGCTGGAAGCCCCGAAGAAATACTAATAAGTCCGCAAAACCCTCGCACCCAAAGCTTCATTTCTGCCGTTCGAACCTAAGCGCCCTTTGGCGCTCACAACACTCAAAAGAGAACGACCATGAAGAACTTCGTAATCCCAGCAGTACTCGCAGGCTTGATGGCCTCCAGCTTCAGCTTCGCCGCCGAACTGCCGGCCAGCATCAAGGACAAGGGCGAGATCGTCGTCGCGATCATGCCGAACTATCCGCCGATGGATTTCAAGGACCCGGCCACCAACCAGTTGACCGGCCTGGACTATGACCTGGGCAACGCCTTGGCCGAACGCTTGGGCATCAAGATCAAATGGCAGGAAACTGGCTTCGAACAAATGATCAACGCGCTCACCACCGACCGCGTCGACATGGTGCTGTCGGGCATGACCGACACCGCCGAACGTCAGGCCAGCGTGACCTTCGTTGACTACTTCACCAGCGGTCCGCAGTTCTACACCCTGCAAAAGAACAAAGACATCAACGAGATCATCGACCTGTGCGGCAAGAAAGTCGGCACCAGCCGCCGCACCACCTTCCCTACGGAAATCGCCGAGTGGAGCAAGGCCAACTGCGAAGCGGCGGGTAAACCGGCGATCAACGTGGTGGGCACCGAAGGCTCCGCCGACGCCCGTGCGCAACTGCGCCAGAGCCGTATCGACGCGGCGATGCAAGGCAGCGAAACCCTGCCGTACCTCAAGACCCAGGAAAAGGACATGTACAAGACCGTGGGCCTGCCGATCTCGTCGCAGTTCACCGGCCTGGGCGTCAGCAAGAAAAAACCTGAGCTGAGCGAAGCGGTGAAAGTCGCACTGCAGAGCATGATCGACGACGGCAGCTACCAGGCGATCCTGAAGAAGTGGGAGCTGGAGCTGGGCGCGATCAAGACGGCGACCATTAACGCCGGGAAGTAACCGCAAGGAACAAGCCTGTCCGTTTGTTGTGGGAGCGAGCCTGCTCGCGATGGTGTGTCAGTCGACACGGGTGCGCTGATACGCCATCGCGAGCAGGCTCACTCCCACACGGATTGGGCTTTACCTATGAAATAGCTGGAGCACCACGATGTCCTCCTCACCCCAACCCACCTGGCCGGCGCCGCACAAAGCCTGCCTCGCCCTGGCCTTCGACCTCGACGGCCCCACCGGCGATGCCATGCTCAACGGCTCGATCTGGCACAAGCCTGAGTATTTCGGATTTGGCGGTTATGGTCCTTACCGGGCGCTGCCGCGACTGCTCGATCTGCTCGACGCCTTCGGCATCCCGACCACCTTCTTCGTCCCGGCCTGGGTCGTTGAGAACTGGCCGAAGCAGTGCCAGGCGATTGTCGAGCGCGGGCATGAGGTGGCGTACCACGGCTACAAGCACGAATCCTTTTACGCCCTGACGCTGGAACAGCAGAAGGACGTGATGAAGCGCTGCCGCGAGGTGTTCTGGAACCACTTGAACATCCGCGCCGAAGGCTTTCGCACCCCCTCCGGCGACTGGCGCGCCGAGACCCCGGCGATGCTGGTCGAGGCCGGCGTGACCTATTCCAGCAGCATGCGTGGCGACGACCGCCCGTACCTGGTGAAGGTGCCGGGTTTTGACACGCCCCTGGTGGAGATACCCGGTCGCTGGGAGATGGATGACTACGCCTCACTGGCTTATACCCGCGCGCCGGATTTTCCGTCAGGGCTGGATCGCACCGCCAGCTATGAGCTGACCCTGGACAACTGGTGTCGCGAATACGACGGTGCCATGAATGAAGGCTTGTGCCTGACCACCCTGTTCCATCCCAAGATCACCGGCAAGCCGGGACGCATCCTGCTGCTGGAAAAACTCTTCGAACACATGCGCCAGCGCAACGACGTGTGGTTTGCCACCTGCCGCGATGTCGCGCAGTGGTGGCTCAAGGAGCATCACCATGGCTGATTCGGTTTTCTGGCCCCAGGGCTACCGCTGCGCTGTCGTGTTGACGGTCGATTACAACGACATCCACGGCATTCTCACCCAAGCCCCGGAAGTCGCCGGGCGCGACAAGACCCTGTCCGTGTGGCGTTACGGCACACAACGGGGTGTCGAGCGCCTGTTGGGGCTGTTCGACGAACTGAAGGTGTGCAGCAGTTGGTTCATTCCCGGCATCGTTGCCGAAGAAAACCCGCAACACATCCAGGCGATTCAAGCAGGCGGGCACGAAATTGCCTGCGCCGGTTATCGCCACTGCAACTACGACACTCTCGACCTGGCGCAGCAGCGTGACGAAGTCGCCCGAGGGTGTGCAGCGTTGCAGGCGCTGACCGGCCAGCGCCCCAGCGGTTTTCGCATCCCCGCCGGCAATGGCGCACCGGGGTTCATCGAGGCCTTGGGCGAACACGGCATAAGCTGGTCGTCGTCATGGCGTGGCGATGATTTGCCTTTCGCTCACCCTACCGCACCCGGGATTATCGAACTGCCGTTGCACTATGAACTGGAGGACGAGCCCTACTTCGCCTTCAACCTGAGCCCGGCGGTGCCACCTGCGCAATCGCGGATCGCTTCCTACAGTCACACTCTGGGCAATCTGCAAATGGACTTCGCCGGGTTTCACCGCTTCGGCCTGTGTTACGTGCTGCGCCTGCATCCCGAGATCATCGGCACGCCGGGGCGAATCGGCGTGTTGCGCGAGCTGCTGCGGAGCATCCAGCAGCACGATGATGTATGGATCGCCCGAGGTTGCGAAGTCGCCCAATGGTGGGCGGACTCGGCGCTGCCAACGGCCGGCGATCACCCCGCCTCGGTGTACGAGCGGCACTATCGGGACTACCTGCTATGACCGAGCGCCTGCAGCGACTGGCGCAGTTCTGCGTCGACACTCGCTTCGAAGACTTGCCTGCGGCGCTGGTGGCGCAGGCCAAACGGCACATCCTCGATACGTTCGGAGCGGCATTGGCCGGCGCGGACAGCGACGTCGCACGGCAGGCACGTCAGGTCTTCGAGGGCGAAACCGGCAACAGCCTGGTCTGGGGCACCAACCTGCGACTCGGCGCCGCCCAGACGGCAATGCTCAACGGCGTCGCCGCCCATGCGCTGGAACTGGACGACACCGGTGGCTGCGACCACTCCGGAGCGGTGGTCCTACCGGCGGTGATGGCCGCGGTGTCGATGGCGCCCGGAACGGTCAACGGTCGTGAGCTGATCACGGCCGTGGTGCTTGGCTATGAAGTCGGTCGCCGGGTGCTCGAAGCCTGCGGCGGCTATTCGGCGCACAACGGCGCGGGGTGGCATTCCACTGCCACCTGCGGGGTGTTCGGCGCAGCAGCCGCCAGTGCGCGCATCCTGAGACTGGACGCCGGGCAAACGCTCGCTGCGCTTGGCATTGCGGGCAGTTTCAGCGGCGGCTTGTGGGCGTTCATCCATGACGGTTCGCAAAGCAAGAAGCTGCACAGCGGTCGTGCGGCTGAAGGAGGATTGCTGGCCGCGCGATTTGCCCAGCAGGGCATCACCGGGCCGGCCAGGCTGTTCGATGACGTCTGGGGCGGTTTTCTCAAGACCCTGGCCGGGCCGACGGCAGAACCGCAAGCGATGGACGCGGATCTCGGATCGGTGTGGAAACTCGCACGCTGCTCGATCAAGCCCTATGCCTCGTGCCGTGGCACCCATTCGGCCATCGATGCGCTGGGGTTGCTGCTGGATCAGTTGCAAGTCGGCGCCGATCAGGTCGAAGACATTCAGGTGTCGTTGTGCGGGTTTCTACAGGACATGTGCGGTGGCCAGGATGTCAGCACGCTGCCGGCAGCGCAGATGAGCCTGCCTTACGCCCTGGCGGCGCGGCTGGTACACGGGCATTGCGGACTTGAAGCCTATGACGAGACCGCGCGCCGCGACCCGCGGATTGACCGCTGGCTGTCGCGCATTCGCCTTGAAGTTGACCCGCGACGGTCAGAGGATGGCGAACCCGTGGTCTGCGTGCGGACCGTGGACGGTCGGCAGGCGCGGCTGTGCGTCGATCCGCCCTTGGGTGCGCCAGCCAATCCGTTGAGCGATGCGGCGCTGGAGCAGAAATTTTTCAGCCTGGCGGAGCGAGTGATGCCGCGGGTGCAGGCCGAGGCGTTGCTGGGGCAACTAGCGCGGCTGGAAACGCTGGAGTCGGTTGGACTGCTCGATCGGTGGTTGGGTTGAAACTTTTATTGCCTGATCGGGCGTTATCGCTAGCAGGCTCGCTCCCACAATTGAATTACCTTCCCCTGTGGAAGCGAGCCTGCTCGCGATGGCAGTGCCTCGGCGCAAACAAACGCTAAAAACTGGAATAAGGACATCTGCCCCACCGTGGCCACTTACTCGCTCGTCATCCGCCGCCTGATGATCGTTTCACTGACTATCGTCGTCAGCCGAGCCATTACCAGCCCGTTGCTCACCCTGTTCCTGAGCAACAAACTCGGTCTCAACCAACAGGACGTCGGTTTGTTGCTGGGCATCGCGGTGTTCATTGCCACCCTGCTCGCGCTCTACGGTGGCTACATCATCGATCGCCTGGAGAAACGCCGGCTACTGATCCTGACCATGCTCTCCAGCGCCATCGGATTCGTACTGCTGACCTTCGCCCAGAACCTCTACCTGACTACCCTGACCCTGGTGATCACCGAAACCGCGTCGGCCCTGTTCCTGATCGGTTCCAAGGCGATCCTCAGCGAAAACCTGCCCGTGGGACAGCGGGCCAAGGCGTTTTCCCTACGCTACACCCTTACCAATATCGGCTACGCCACCGGCCCGATGCTCGGCGTGGTGATTGCCGGGGTGTACCCGATTGCACCGTTCTTGATTGCCGGCGCCATCGCTTTCGGCAGCATCTTCCTGATGAGCGGCATTCCCAGCGACTCGGCCCCGGCCCCCGCGATCGGTCAGCCACAGAGTTTTCTCAAGACCCTGGTGACCCTGAAAAACGACCGCACGCTGATCATGTTCACCTGCGGCTGCCTGCTCAGTACCGTGGTCCACGGGCGTTTTACCCTGTACCTGTCGCAATACCTGCTGGTGGTCGAGGACTCCCAGCGCGCGCTGCAAACCATGGCGGCCCTGCTCGCCTGCAATGCGATTGCCGTGATCCTGCTGCAATACCAGATCGGCCGCTTTCTCAAGCGCGAACAGCTGCGCTACTGGATCGCCGGTGGCACCAGCCTATTCATCCTCGGTCTGATCGGCTTCAGCCTGGCCGACAGCCTGGTGTCCTGGTGCGTGGCGATGTTCATTTTCACCCTCGGTGAGATGATCATTTACCCTGCCGAATTCCTCTTCGTTGACACCCTGGCACCGGAAGAACTGCGCGGCAGCTACTACGGCGCGCAGAACCTCGCGGCCCTGGGCGGCGCGTTGAGCCCGGTGATCTGCGGCTTCCTGCTCATGCACACCCCAGCGCCGACGATGTTCTATGCCTTGAGCTTGTTGACGGCGCTGGGCGGCACACTGTGCTTCAGGAGTGGGCGGCGAGTCGCGCTACAGCAAAATTGTGCAAACAAGCAGCATTAATATGAATGAGTCAGCATCCGTAACAAACGGCACACCGCGCCTCGCTCCACCCGCTCAGTCTTCAAGGCCCTACCCGTCATCTACGCACGCTTATGAAAATGTCTCTAACTCACTCCAGATGTGCTCGCCGCGTACAGACCCATCCGTGCATCAATCCCGTCTGAAAGAACTGTACAGGGGCGTCAAACCCGGCGGCCTTGATAAGGCTCGCGACCTGTTGCGCAGGCAGGATCGCAACATCTCTGGCGTAAGCAATACGCGCTCGCTCCAGCACTTCTGGCTGAAGACCATCGGAGGACATCAATGTCATCCAACTGCGTAACAGCACCTCATAGGCAGGCGATTCGGTATCAGAGGCAAGGTCGGCGTTCGCCAATATTCCGTGGGGTTTAAGGCGCTGGGCTATTTCGCGAAAGAACCTGATACGGGCACCTTTTTCCAACAAGAATTGGGAGACCAGCAAGCAGGTAGCCGCGTCGTAGCTGGCCTCGGCGACGAGCGTATCCAGGTAGCCTTCGTGAAAATGGCAGCGCGCGAGAAAGCCATGCTGAACGGCCCTCTGACGACAGACATCAAGCATAGCGCCCGAAGGGTCGACAGCAGTGAAATGCCAGCCGGGGAAGCGCTCCGCCAGATGGGCAAGTTCCGCCCCCGTGCCAACGCCGACGCAGAGTATCCGGGCATTTTCCGGCAGGCCGGCGAACTGAGATTCGAGCAGCAAATAGAGAGCGGCGCGAATCGGCGCCATCCTTTCCCATTGCTTGTCGTAGCTGACAGCTTGCTGGTCGAACAATATCTTGAGGTCTTCACTGCGCATAGGGCACCTTGTGTCGTGATAGACGCATCGCGTAACCGCGGTACTACTTTCAGTATCCCAGACCTGTCAAGCCCCACACCTTTGCGGCCGCCATGCTGTGGATCAGCACTTCCCAGGACCCCAGTCGAGCATCGATATTAGGATTATCTCAGCAGGTTGCGCGGGGGGACTCAACCCGATCACTGACCTCGGCCTATTCTGACGCTGTCCCCTCTCCCACAGGCAGGCCCCATGATCCACTGCAAACGAGCCTACGAAGCAGCCAGCACCGAGGACGGCGTACGGGTTCTGGTGGACCGTCTATGGCCGCGTAATTGTCGCAAGGACGAACTCCCCATCGCGCAGTGGTTGCCAGAGGTGGCGCCTTCTCATGAGCTGCGCAAGGCGTTCAAAGCGGGGGCGGTTTCGTTTGAGCAGTTCAAGGTGGCCTATCGCAAGGAGTTGGCTGCGCGGCCGCAGTGTTGGTGGCGGTTGGTGGATGTTGCGCGGGGCGGCAATCTCACCCTGGTATACGCCGCCAAATCCACGGTCGAGAACAATGCCGTGGTGTTGGCTGAATGGTTGGAGGATGAGGTGGAGAAGCGGGCGGAGGGGAGTTCGCCGGTTTGTTATTTGGGTGGGGAGTTCTGATGGGCGGCAGGATGGTTTTGGGGCCGCTGCGCAGCCCAGCGGGGGCAAGCTCCCTCGCCACCGTGGTAGTTATTCTTTTCAGGCGGTGTACGGCTAAGATGGCGCGCAGGCGAGTTCACAAGGAAGGCTGGCGTGATGCAATCCCGTTTTGATCCCTTGGTTCATATCGATTGGAAAACACCCGGCGCTGAGTTGCTTGGGCTGCTGCAGCATTACTATCCCGACATCGGTGTGTTTTCCGGGCCGGAATTCGAGGCGCTGTTGGATGAGCTTTCCAACGAAATGGCCGAGGTCTGTTTCGAGGCGTTGGCACCTGTGCTGGCGCGTCACGGCTTTGACCTGTGGAACCTGGACGCCGGTGGCGATGATTACCGACCGGTGATTGTCCCGGCCGATCAACGCGAAGCCTTTGCACAACACTGGCAAGGCCAAAGCGCAGAACCGAGGTTCACGCCGAGGCTGATCGAGCCGCAAAAGCCTGCCGCCCCCGACCGTAAATCCAGCAAGCCCAAGCGCAGCAAGCTGAACTGGCTACAGGAAGTCCACGACTATCCCGGCCCCACTTACGTGCATGACTACAACTACCGCAACGGCTGGGCCGCCATCACCGAGCAGGAGGAAGACCAGTGGCTGTGTTTTCTGATCGATTACAACCCATGGCCGCCCGCTGAGCAGGACATGCTCGAACACCGCACCGATGGGGTGGACGGCGCAGACTTGCAGCTCATCGATGCCAACACCCAGCGCAGCCTGTGGAGGCGTCGGGTGAAAAGCGGCGCTTACAGCTCGGATGACCGCTACCAATATGAGATTCGCCAGGGCGATGACATCCAAAGTTTCGGACCTGCCGGGATGCAATGGTCGGAGTTTGAAGATCCCTGTGTCGTGGTCGATTCAGAGATATTCGAACGTCAGCGTATTTACGAACCCGAGCATTTGACGCGGATCTGGCGGATCACGGCAGACTCCAGCGAGGTCATTTTCGAGTACGCGGATGAACTGACGATCCTGCCCATCGGCCCGCGCCGCTTGCTGTTCATGCAGCACAACGGCCCGCGCTGCTGGATCTGGAATCAAGACCCGCCGCACCAGGCCACTGCCGCCAAGCCGATGCCCGCTGACGCCTATAAACTGCGGGCGGCGACCGCGTACCTGGGAGGTGACGAGGTCCTGCTGTTCAGCGAAGGCGAGCGGCAGAACCTTGAGCACTCGGGCTATCAGGAGACGGTGCTGCTGGCGTGGCGCTTCAACTTCGTGACCGGCGCTACGACGAAGGCGCTGTTGGACGGCTTTGGCAGTGATCTGCGCCAGGACACGCGCCTGCTGGTTACGCAGCCCAAGCAGGTCATCACGTTGCGCACGTTTCATGGGCAACTGCATGTTGCCCGGGGGCATGGGGATTGGTGGGTGTGGAACTACCGGACGAATACGTTTGGCACGCAGACCTTGGCGTGGTTTTGGAATCAGTGCAGCAGTGAGGTGATGAAGCTGTCGTCCAAGGATATTGCGCGGGTCAAGCCGGAGATTCGTTACCTGGCGGCGCAGGATCGGTATCTGGCGTTTGAGGCGGAGTTTGTGGCGCGGTTGCCGGGGTTTGCTGAGATACTTGAAACCAAAGGTAGTGATGTTCTGAGTTTCGACTGAAAAAACAGAGGGAGTGGTATGGGGTTCGATTCCGATGATGAGCCGGCAGAAAGGAGTGAGTACTACGCGGCTTGTCCGCCTTCTCCCCATGCGTGGCTTTACATTGCAGTGGATGTCAGGGATATGGGAATCGCCAAAATCGGGTTAACGACCAAGCGAACTCCCGAGATGCGGATCGCAGAAGGAAGAACCTACAACCCCTTTCTCGTGCTGTTCACCACCTACGATCTCGCGCGGTGTACTTGGGGTACGTCAGCCAAAGAGCTGGCTGATATCGAACGCTACATTCATCGCCGAGCTGTGTTCGGTACACCGATCGGGCACCTCGCCACCGGACGCTCGTCAGAATGGTTCCGAATCCATCCTGAACAGGCGGAATCCATCGTCGACGCGATGCTTGCAAAACGGGGTTTTTCAGTTGGCGAGCGATACCTCTATAGCTCCTATGACGGTCCTGATGTCTTCGATCAAATTCGAGTGTCGAGGATGAGAGAGATCAAGACGGTGTACCGGCCAAGCCTACGCGCCGTTATCGACGATTCCATAAATGCGGGCATCCCAGATGAGTACTACCGCGAGTACTACAACTTCCTGAGGGCGTACCATTCGAGACCTCAGGCAGAAAGACCTTACGATTGAATTGCGCGCTGAATGCCTGTCGCCCAAGTACTTTGTCGCCGGGTGACATACATCATCGGTGTGGCTTCTCGGCTTGGTGAGGCATAGGGGCTTACCCTGCTCAAACACAAAGCCAGCCCCGAAACCCTCGCGCCGCGTAATACGACTGCACACCATTGTGATAAACGAACACCCGTTCATAACGATAGTCACCGAATAGCGCACCGCCGAGGGCGCGAAGTTCAGGGGGTGTTGCCAGCCAACTGGACGTTTTGGCATCAAACTCGCCAAGCTGCTGCAAGGCTCGGTACTGGTCTTCAGTCAGCAGGGCGATGCCCATTTCTTCGGCCATTTCTACCGCACTGCCTTTGGGTTTGTTTACCTTGCGTGCGTCCAGGGCGGGGCGGTCGTAGCAGAGGCTTCGGCGACCGGTCGGGCTTTCTTTGGCGCAATCGCAGAAAGTGATGAGACCGGTCTCTTTGTTCTGGTCGATGACGTCGGGTTCGCCGCCGGTGGTTTCCATTGCCTGGAGTGACTTCAGGGCGTTAGGGTTGCTTTCCAACTTGGCCTGGACGTCGGCCCAGAGGATGTCCGGGTGGCGATGTGGGTTCTGGTCGAAGCGGGTTTTCAGGGTCTGGAGAAGGTCTTGTCTTTTCATGGTTTTGGGTCCGTTGCTGGTCGGTTCCAAATTCTGGCAGTACCAGCGTAGCAACCCATTGAAGCATGAGGTCACGAACCATGATGCGCAGCGACGCTCAACCCGTTTTTCTCCTGCACTTGCGTCCAGTCAACCTCGACCAGGACAGCGGCGTTTGCGTACGTTTCTTTGAAGACATGCTGCTCTGCGCGTTTGGTTCCACACAAAAACTGCACGACCCGGATGGCACACAGCGTTACCTTCAATCTCTCCAAGAAAAAGCAGCCGAGCTTCCTGGCAGCATTGTCCATGCCTGGGATGAAACGCAGATCGTGGGCCAGATAGAAATGTCGCGGCTGAAGGCTGAGCCCGCAGTGGGCTACATCCATTTTTTCTACCTAACCCCTGAGTGGCGATCACGTGGTGCAGGGAAGTTGCTGCTGGCCTACGCGACCGACTTTCTTGCAGGGTTGGGGTGCGAGCGGATGAGATTGTCTGTGAGCGACACGAACCACAGGGCGGCACGGTTTTACAGGCACCATGGTTGGATTGATATCGGGGCCAGGCAAGACAAGCCGGAGCTGCGTTTGCGGTTGATGGAAAAGGCCATTGCCGCCTGGTGAGAGCAACTCCCTCGCCACAAGGTTGGGGTTCGGCAGAATGGATTGGAACGTCCTCTCCATCACCCTACGCGTCAATATCCACCATAAAATATCAAGAATTTTGCACGTTATCACAACCTCTGATACCGTGCTGGAATCGTGATACGGAAGAATGACCATGACTGCTATCCGCCAAGACCATGAGCTCTCCGAAAGGCGTGATCTGATCGAGCTCAAAGTCTACGTAGAGAACGTGCTAGGCCTGAAGCTGCGCTTGAAACCGTGGGAGCACGTCAAGATCCTTCCGTATGCATTGCGTGACCGCTACGAATTTTTTGTCACAGAGATCTTCGGGGCCGGCTGCCTCATTCTCAAGGAGCGTCCACAGCGTGAAGCCAGCGTTGCGGATGTCGCCAAGCATATCCAGGCCATCCACAACTTGCAGGCATCCAACAAGTTGCCCGATACCGGCGACCTGATGATTTTCGTCACCGACACGCTTCCGAGCTATGACCGCAAGCGACTGGTGGAGAAAGGCGTCCAGTTCATCGTGCCGGGCAATCAGCTTTTTCTTCCGGCCTTTGGTATGGATTTGCGTGAGTATTACCGCCAGCGCCTGGAAAAACCTCAGGTCCTGAGCCCCGCCACCCAAGCCATGCTGATTCAATTTCTGATCAAGGGATGGCACCACCAGCTCCTGACCACTCGCGCTACCTTCGAGAAGTCCTTTACCTACGCGAAAATGACCGTCAGCAGAGCGATCAAGGAACTGACCGACTTGGACATTGTTAAGCCTGGAAAGGAAATGGGTGAGGCCGCGATCCTGTTTCACTTGTCCCCCAGGGAGACTTGGGAGATGGCCAAGGAGTCCATGCGTACGCCGGTCAAAAAAGCACTTTGGCTCAATGCAATTCCCCAGGTTTTTGACGACACCCCAATGTTGCTGGCCGGAGAAACGGCCCTGGCTGAAATGAGTCTTCTCGCCGGCCCAAAAGTCCCTTGCTATGCGATGACGGCAGCGCAGTTCGAGCATATTCGGGAGCATGCTCAAACTGAAAAGAATGCGGCCTACGGGGAGGAATTCGGCGCTTGGGGCTCAACTTCGAAAACGGCCAAGTCGAAACTCGAGACCACGGCGCCCTACCTTGAAGTGCCGCAAAACCATGCCGCGTGTTGCATTCAGTTTTGGAGTTATGAGCCGCCGCGCAGCAACATCGCCACTGGAACGGTGGACCCCTTTTCTCTCTATCTGAGCCTCAAGGATGACCATGATGAACGCGTGCAAATGTGTCTGGATGAAATGATGGAGAACGTGAAATGGTAGTGGGTGTCGACCGGTTTCGAGAGTATTTCAGGGATTTCCAGGGCAGCTACGTTCTGATTGGCGGGGTGGCTGCTTCGATTGCCATGGAGGAACTGGGTGAGGAATTTCGACTGACCAAGGATCTGGATATCGTCCTGGTCGTCGAGGCGCTTGATCGTGCGTTCGTCGGGCAGTTCTGGAAGTTCATCAAGGACGGTGGCTATGCCATTCGCCAGAATGGTGACAGCGATGGGGACTCCCCGGTTTTTTATCGCTTCCAGAATCCGGAGGACAAATCCTTTCCCGTTCAGGTCGAGCTGTTTTCCCGTGTCCCGGATGGCCTGGAGCACGAAGAAGCGGCCAGAATGACCAAGGTCCCCGTGGAGGAGCAAGCCGCCAGCCTGTCTGCGATCATTCTTGATGACGAGTACTACGCCTTTCTTCTGGACGGCGTCGATCACACCCAGGATATCAGCCACATTGGTGCCGACCGGCTCGTTCCCCTCAAAGCCCATGCGTGGCTTAACAAGAAGGCGCAGCTTGAGCAAGGTATTCCAGTAGACAGTCGCGATATCAAAAAACACTTTAGGGATGTGATCGTACTGACCGTCGGTCTCACCGAAGGAATGGCCCAGCTACCGGAACGGCTGGCGCGCGATTTGAAGAGCTTTCTTGACCAAGTGCCTGCTGAGCTGGCGTCAAATCCCCAAGCCTACAAAGGTGTAGATGGCCACCGTTTGATCAAGACGATTGAAGAAGCCTTCCGCCTCACTTGAATCATGTTTTTTGCACGCTATCAGATGTATTGATAGCGTGCGAGAAAGTTGTTACGACGTAGGGCATGTCCTCGAGCGTCATCCCGAACTTATTGTCACCAAAGGCTCGAACGGTTGGAGACGAACATCTAAGTCAGAGCACGACACGCCTCTGGTGATTGAAAGTAGATGCTCCTTCGATTTGTGCACATCCCAAACTGGGATTTAACGTTCGATGCCCCAACCTAACGCTCCGCCTCCCCCTGTGGATAAATATCACTGACATTCAACGACAACTTCGCAGCCACCTCATAACCATCAGCCTTGCTGAAGTTCAACTGAAACTCCTGATAAGCAGGACCGGCCAGCCAACGGTTAACTTGCAGACCTTGATACCTGGAGCTTTCCCCGGGCGTGAGTTGCCCGAACAGCGGATAGCCCGCGTCGGCAAAAATCCTGTCAGCTTCGAACCAGTCCATCTCCTTATCAAGGCTCACACGTTGCTCCACCATTGCCCATGCCTCTGGCGTGACCTTCTGGCCGACATCCAGGAAGACCACCTTGCTTTCTTTCGCGGCGATCAGGAAAGGCAAGGTCATGGGTGTGCCCGTCGAATCCAGCAGCTTGTATTTCATACCAGCGTATTCCCCACCGCCTTCTTCCCTGCGCTCCCATATTCGCCAATCGATGACGCTTTCCGGGTTGAAGCTGTTGTTGGTGAGGATGATTTTGTAGCGCTGTTTGAAGAGTACGTCCTGATCATCTTTATAGGCCTTGTAGAACGACACCTTGCTGTGTTCGGCGCCGACCCGGATGATGATCGGAGTCCTGCGGCTGGCGACACTGTCCTGATATTGCTGGTAACTGAAGAAAGCGGATGCAATGGAGACGAGTAAGGCGAGCGTCGCAATTCCATCTGTGCGGGTGAGGGTCTTGAACCATTTCATCATGAGGCGGTGTGTCCGGATATTCGTGGTGGATGGGTTGGCGTCTTCGCGAGCCTTGCCCGAATGAAGACCCAGAGGATAGCATTGAGCCATCAATCCTCAAGGAAGCCCGAAAATGCCTGGAACGCCCGCCCCTCTGAGCGTCACAACGAAGATCAGCTCATGACCCTCCTCACCGCCGACGCCATCGGGCAACGTGCTACGTTTTTCATCATCGTTTTATCCTGCTTGCTTGTCCTGGGCATCACGAAGACCTTGAGCAAAGCCCATCAAAAATCGAATCAAGACTCTCAGTTGTTCATGTACGGCACCATTGCCACGTCCTTCATCATAATCATGTCTGCGGTACTGATTTGGGGCAGCAAGGATCTTCCCGCGTGGCTTCAAGGCATCGGCAGCATCTACGCAATCATCGTGGCAATACTCGTATCCCGGCATGAAGGCCGAAATGCCCAGGAAAGAAGCAGACGGGAACGAGCAGAAGATCACAGACGTGAAGCCCAAAGAGTCAACCAAGAGAAGATAGAAACCACCAGGGCGATCTACCAGATCGTGCTTCGCGCGTTCATGAGCTTCAGCTACGTGCGTGAGAATGCCTATGACAAGAGTCTGTCAGCCAAGGATATCGGCCCGCGCAAGGGCGAGCCCGACCTGAAAATAACAGGCGGCAAACAATGGCGGTCACTGGGTTTCAAGGCTGCCGACATTCGCGTACAGCTTCGGCAACTGGAAGCATTTGTAGAGCAACTGGAAAAAATTTCCCCCTTTGAGCATAGGGATGCAGTTCTCGCCCTGCTGACATCCGAATTCTGCGCCTCGATCAAAGTGTTATTGGCTGATTTGAAGACAGGCTGGAATATCGAAAGTCAACGAACGGCGCCCGGCTCCGGCGCAAAATCGACGATCAAGTACCCTCCTTGCGTAAAAAACGCCACCTACACAGAAACTGAAAAACTCATTGGCGTCACCGAGTATCTGGCCCATGGGATTTTTCATATGTATCTGGATGAGCCGGAGTTCAATCGTATCGAGGAGGTTTTCCTGAGTTGGTCCCAAAGGGCAAACAAAATTTTTTTAAGTCATGGGCCCCAGGCATCATCCGGTGCGCAAGAGGATGTTAATCAGGCACAGCAGAGCTGACTTTTACGACGACATTCCTGCATGGGTAGCTAAGGTGAAGTAACCCGTTAGCGGCTAGCACTGAACAGGAGGCCCGCATGAGGAACTTCACGATCCAACACATCGACCACATCGTCCTGCGCGTAAAAGACATCGAGCGCAGCCTCGCTTTCTATACGTCCGTGCTCGGTTGCGAGCTCAAGAAGCGCCGGGACGATCTTGGAATGCTCCACCTCAGCACCGGTGTTTCGATGATTGATCTGGTGGCTGTCGACGGGCCGCTGGGGCGCGAGGGTGGGCCGGCGGCTGGCAAGCAAGGGCACAACGTCGACCACCTCTGCCTGCGCATCGAACCGTTTGATGAACAAGCCCTCATCGCTCATTTGGCCTCAGCCGGCCTGAGTGTTGAGAAAGCGCAGATGCGCTATGGCGCGGAGGGGAAAGGTTGGTCGATCTATTGCTTCGATCCGGATGGCAATCAGATTGAGCTGAAGGGGCCCGCGCTGGAGACCTGAGCTTCTTGGTCTGTCTGGGGCGGTGATGTTGGATGGGCCGCCGTCATCGCGAGCAGGCTCGCTCCCACAGGGGATGTATGGCGGACACAAAATCCGTGAACACCACCAAAAAACTGTGGGAGCGAGCTTGCTCGCGATAGCGGTCTGTCTGAAACGGTGATGTTGGATGGGCCGCCGTCATCGCGAGCAAGCTCGCTCCCACAGGAGATTTATGCCGGACACAAAATCCGTGAACACCACCAATCAAAACTGTGGGAGCGAGCTTGCTCGCGATAGCGGTCTGTCTGAACCGGTGATGCTGAATGTGCCGCCGTCATCGCGAGCAGGCTCGCTCCCACAGGGGTTCTGTGGCGGGCACAAAATTCGTGAACACCACCAATCAAAACTGTGGGAGCGAGCTTGCTCGCGATAGCGGTCTGTCTGAACCGGTGATGTTGAATGGGCCGCCGTCATCGCGAGCAAGCTCGCTCCCACAGGGGATGTATGGCGGACACAAAATCCGTGAACACCACCAAAAAACTGTGGGAGCGAGCTTGCTCGCGATAGCGGTCTGTCTGAACCGGTGATGCTGAATGTGCCGCCGTCATCGCGAGCAGGCTCGCTCCCACAGGGGATCTGTGGCGGGCACAAAATTCGTGAACACCGTCAATCAAAACTGTGGGAGCGAGCCTGCTCGCGATGGCGGTCTGTCTGAAACGGTGATGTTGGATGGGTCGCCGTCTTCGCGAGCAAGCCCGCTCCCACAGGGGGGTGTGGTGGACACAGGTTTTGTGGAGGTTATTGCGTCGTCGACTCAACCGCTCCCCGCACCCGCTGCAGCATGTTGATCAAATGCAACCGCATCGAAGCCCGGGCTGCTTCGGCATCATGGCGCGCCAACGCTGCGTAGATCTGCTCGCGCTCACGAATCACCAAGGCGCGATTCTCAGCCGTGACAGCTGGCCCGGCCTGTTGAACCACCGCGATCAACGTATTGCCCACATGGGCCATGGCATCGATAAAGAAGCTGTTGCCGGTGCACTGGGCGATCTGTAAATGAAATTCGAAATCCACCTGGGCGCTTTCGGCATCCGCGGCTTCAGAAGCGTTCGCCACATCCAGCGCTTCACGCATCGCCAGTAACTGCTGCGGCGTAGCGCGTTGGGCGGCGATGCCAGCGGCTTCGACTTCCAGGCTCTGGCGCAATTCGATCACCGCCAGCGCGTCGTACGCGCCACCCTTGACGTGCTTGCTGCCCTGGAAATCCCCCGGGCGAGCAGTGTCGACCACGAAGGTGCCGATGCCGTGACGCGTTTCCACCAGGCCTTCGGCCTGCAACCGCGACATGGCTTCGCGAACCACCGTACGACTGACGCCACGGTCCTTGATGATGACCTGCTCGGTCGGCAGTTTGCTGCCTGCGGGCAGTTCGCCGGCCAGTATCTGCTGCGTCAGATCGACCACCAGTTGCTGGGTCATGCTCAGGCGTCGATCGGGTGTGACACGGTCCATTGCACCTATCCATTAAAGCCAGACGATCGCGGCATTATAGCCGCGACCTAACGTCGAAACGCACTATAATGCCGGCTGATCACACTAGAGCAAGCCGATGACGGATCAAGCGTTATCTCCATTGAATAAACCGCGCCGCCTCGCCGAAACACTGGTGGACCGCTTTGCCCAGCGCATGCGTGAAGGCATTCTCAAGCGCGGCGAAAAGCTCCCCACCGAAGTGCATATCATGGAAGCCGAGGGCGTCAGTCGTTCGGTGGTGCGTGAAGCGCTGTCGCGCTTGCAGGCGGCGGGGCTGGTGGAGACGCGGCATGGGGTCGGCACCTTTGTCCTGGACATGCCGGCGCCGGAGGGCTTTACCCTCGGGCCGGCGACGATTGCCACGTTGTCGGATGTGCTCAACCTGCTGGAGTTTCGCCTGAGCCTGGAAGTCCAGGCCGCCGGCATGGCTGCCGAGCGCGCCACGCCCCAAGCCCTGGCCGAACTGGCCCAGGCGCTGGAAGCGTTGCTGCAAGGCCCGGAAAAGTCCGGCACCACCATCAATGCCGATTTCCAGTTCCATCTGAAAATCGCCAAGGCCGCTGGCAATTACTACCTGATCGACATCATGAAGCACCTGGGTACCAAGCTGATCCCACGTACCCGGATGAACTCCGCCTATTCCGGGCAGAGTGATCGCAGCGCCTACCTGCAGGGGATCAACGCCGAACATCAACAGATCTTCGACGCCATCGCCAGTGGTAATGTCGACGCGGCGCGGGCGGCCATGTACCTGCATTTGAGCAATAGCCGCATGCGCCTGTGTGAAACGCAGCAGCGGCAGGCTTTTTACAACGAATGACCCCCCGCCCCCCTGTGGGAGCGAGCTTGCTCGCGATGACGGCGGTACATTCAACATCGATGTCTGCCGATCCGACGCCATCGCGAGCAAGCTCGCTCCCACAGTTTTGATCCCGGTGTTCACAGACTTAGCGTCGACCCGTGCTCCTACAATTTAGAAGAAGCTGTATTTAACACCGACCCGCAGCCGCAACTGGCGATCGCTGTCGACCGAGTTGACTTTAATATCACCCACTTCAAAGAACGGTGCCCAGCGTTTATCCCACTGGTATTTGACCACGGCGTTCTGTTCATAGTCGTCGGTGCCGCCGTTATAGCGAATGTAGTCGGCATCGAAGTAAGTCAACTGATATTCATAGGCCCACGGTCCTTGGGGGCCATAGTTGATATATACATCGTAACGATTGACCGTCTGATCGTCCTGCCCATTATGCGGCACGTCACGGTCGATCTTGTCGCGGTCCAGTTTGGCTGAATCCAAACGGTAGCGACCGGCGATGCTCAACTCTTTGGTCACGCGGTAACCCAGGCGCAGGCCCAGCTTGTAGGTGGTGGATTCTTCGTCGCTGTCCAAGGCCAACGAGGGCGTCAGCATCCAGCGATCATTGATCTTGTGCTGGTAGTTGACGGTAAATTCATGACCGCTGCCGACGGTATTGTCGAAGGCGACGTCTTGCCGGTCACCGGCGGTCTTGTATTTGAGTTCACCCTCCAGACCCAGGCCACTGTCCAGCCGAATACCAAACTTGGCACGGTCGGCATGCATGCGACTTTTTTCCGCATATTGGTGGCGTACATTGATATAGCCGGTATCGGCCTGGGCAATAACCGAAGTAAACAAGGAAGCGAGAGAAAGTATTACCAATGTCTTTTTCATGTTTTTTTATTCTTGTTGGTTGAACGGGTTAGTTGGGTTAAACGCTAAATCACAGGCGAGCGCGTGCGCGGCATTGAAACCTGGGGTTCAACGTCTTTTACGGGTTAAAACAAATGCAACTGATGAATCAGGGTTTAATTCAAACGGCGACAGGGATGCCTTGTATGTCGCGACTGGCCTGCACCAGCAAACGGGTGTACGCGTGCGTGGCACCGTCACTCGCCAGAAGCTGACTGTCGAGCGTCTCCACCACCCTGCCCTGCTGCATCACCGCGACCCGATCGCACAAGTGCGCAACCACCGCCAGATCGTGGGTCACCATCAGGTAGGTCAGGCCTTCCTGGCGGCGCAAGTCGGCCAGCAGGTTGAGGATTTCCGCCTGCACCGAGACATCCAGCGCCGAGGTCGGTTCGTCCAGCAACAGCACCCGGGGACGCAGGATCAACGCGCGGGCGATCGCCACGCGCTGGCGCTGGCCACCGGATAATTGATGCGGGTAACGAAAGCGGAAGCTGTCGTTCAAGCCGACCTTGCGCAGGATCTCGCTGACCTTCTGCGCACGCCCGTCGATGCCGTGGATGCGCAACGGTTCCTGCAACGCGGCATCAATGGTGTAGCGCGGATGCAGCGAGGCGTAGGGATCCTGGAACACCATCTGCACCGTACGATAGTGGTTCAGCGGCAGGTTGCGGGTCACGGCCTGGCCGGCGATCTGCAGTTGCCCGGTCCAATGCTGATACTGCCCGGCCAGACAGCGCAGCACGGTGGTCTTGCCCGAACCGGACTCCCCTACCAGGCCGAATGCCTCGCCTTCGGCAACACTCAAATCGACGTCGTGCAATACCGCGTTCAGTGCCGCGCCGGTGCCAAAACAAAGGTTCAGGCCGGCGATTTCAATCATGCTCATGACAGGCTCCTCAAGCATTCAACCACTGCGGGTCACGCTGCAACACCGGCAGCGTGGCGCGTCGATGATCCAGGCTCGGCAGTGCGGCCAGCAGGCCACGGGTATAGGGATGGCTGGCTTGATCCAGGTCGGCGGCGGCAATCGACTCGACCACGCGGCCGGCGTACATCACCAGCACGCGGTCACAGAAATTCCGCACGAGATTCAAATCGTGGCTGATGAAAATCAGCCCGAGGTCGCGCTCGCTGACCAACTCCTCCAGCACGTTGAGCACCTGCCGGCGCACCGACACATCCAGGGCAGAAGTGGGTTCGTCGGCGATGATCACCTGGGGGTCGGTGATCACCATCATGGCGATCATGATCCGCTGGCCCATGCCGCCCGAGACTTCATGGGGGTACAGGTCGTAGACCCGCTGCGGGTCGCGAATGTGTACCTTGGCGAGCATGTCCAGGGCGCGTTCGCGGGCCTCGCGATGGGGCACTTTGTGATGGGCCAGATAGGCCTCGGCGATTTGTTCGCCGACCCGCACCACCGGGTTCAGCGAGTACTTGGGGTCTTGCATGATCATCGACATGCGCGCACCGCGAATCGCCTGGATCTGCTTTTCGCTGGCGGCCAGCAAGTCGATATCGGCAAAACGCAACGTCTTGGCGGTGACTCGCGCCGTCGGCGGATGCAAGCGCAAGAGACTGCGGCCAACGGTGGACTTGCCCGAACCGGACTCACCAACGATGGCGAGTTTTTCCCGGCCCAAAGTGAACGACACGTCACGCACCGCCCGGGAGATTTTGCCGGCGTTGCGAAACTCCACACACAAGTCCTGTACGGCAAGTTTTATCTCAGTCATGGGGCTGCTCCTCAGGATTGGCTACGTGGGTCAAGGACGTCGCGCAAACCGTCGCCCAACAGGTTGAAGGCCAGGCTGACCAGCATGATCGCCGCACCGGGCGCCGCCACCAGCCACCAGCTTTCGAGCATGTAGCGCCGTCCGGTCGAGATCATAGCGCCCCATTCCGGCAACGGTGCCTGGGCGCCGAGGCCGAGAAAGCCCAGGGCGGCGGCGGTGAGAATGATGCTCGCCATGTTCATGGTCAGGCGGATGATCACCGAGGACAGGCACATCGGAATGATGTGGCGCAGGATGACCCGGGTACTCGACGCGCCTTGAAGCTGCACCGCCACGACGAAGTCAGCGTTGCGCAGCGGCAGGGTTTCAGCGCGAGCGAGTCGGGCAATCGGCGGCCAGGCGGTCAGTGCGATGGCGATCACCGCATGCTCAAGGCCCGGGCCGAGGGCAGCGATGAACGCCAGCGCCAGGACCAGGCTGGGAAACGAGATGAAGATGTCGGTGATGCGCATGAACAGGCTGTCGACCCAACCGCCGAAGTAACCGGACACCGTGCCCACCAGCAAGCCGATTGGCCCGACAATCACGGTCACCAGCAAAACGATGTACAGGGTGATGCGCGAGCCGTAAACCAAGCGGGCGAAGACATCGCGACCGTATTCGTCAGTGCCGAACCAGTGGACGCTGCTGGGTGCTTGCAACGCCCCGGCAAGGTTCTGCAACAGCGGATCGTGACCGGCAATCCATGGCGCGAAAACCGCGACCAGCATCAGGGTCGAGACGACGATCAGGCCGGCAAAGGTCATCGGGTTGCGCAGCAGGAAACGCAGCAGGCGCAAGGCACTGACGGCCATCGCTGCCGTACTTGAAGATGGCAGCGCGGCACTGCCGGCTGCGCTGGAAGCAAGAGGCAGGTTCATTAGCGAGTCCTCGGGTCGAAGATCTTGTACAGCGCGTCGCTGATCAGGTTCAGCGTCACGAAGATGAGGCCGATCAGCAGGACACAGGCCATCACCGCGTTCATGTCGCCAAGCAAAAGGCTGCTGGTCAGGTACTGACCGAAGCCCGGCCAGGCAAATACGGTTTCGATCAGCACCGCGCCTTCCAACAGCCCGCCGTAGGCCAGCGCAACGATGGTCAACAGCTGCACGCGGATGTTGCCGAAGGCATGGCCCCAGACAATGCGCCGCTGGGACAAACCCTTGACCCGGGCGGTGATGATGTATTCCTGGGACAGCTGCTCGAGCATGAAGCTGCGGGTCATGCGGCTGATGTAAGCCACCGAGTTGAAACTGAGGATCACCGCCGGCAGCAGGATGTGGCGCAACGCGCTGCGAAAGGCCTCCCAGTCGCCGGACCAGGCGGTGTCGATCAACAGCAGCCCGGTGTGTTTGGGGATCAGCCCATCGTAGGCCAGGCCGATGCGCCCGACGCCACCGGCCCAACCCAGCCAGGCGTAGAACACTAGGAAGGCCATCATGCCGATCCAGAAAATCGGCGTGGAGTAACCGAACAGCGTGATCAGCCGCGCGATATGGTCCCCGGCACGCCCCTGATGTGTCGCCGCGTAGACGCCCAGCGGCAAGCCCGCCAACACGCCGAACAGAATGGCCAGGGTGGCCAGTTCCAAGGTGGCCGGGAAGACCCGGGCGATGTCGGTGATGACCGGGTTGCCTGTCAGCAAGGCCATGCCGAAGTCACCGTGCAGCAGATCCCCGAGGTAGATCGCGAACTGCGTCCACAACGGTTTATCCAGGCCCAGCTCTTGGTGCACCTGGGCATAGGCCGAGGTGTCAGCGTCCGGGCCGACAATGGCCAGCACCGGGTCCAGGGGCATGACCCGTCCGATGAAAAAGGTCAGTAGCAGCAGCCCCAGCAGCGTCACCGCCACCGACCCGCTGCGCCGGGACGCCGAAGCGACCCGGGATGTCCAGATTGAAAAGGATGCAGTCGACATGTTCATTCCTGCCTTGGCCCTGCGGCCGTCGATTTCAGCGCTGCTTGTAAACGTCCCGAAGACGTGTGGTGGCGGCGGTATGGCCGATGTAGTTGCGCACGTCAGCGTGGATCACCACTTCGTCGACCATCTGTGAAACCGGCATGATTGCTCCGGCCTGCTGGTCGTAGAGGGTCTGGATCTGCGCGTACATTTCCCGCTGGCGCGCGGAGTCTTGCTCGCGCTCGGCCTGCTCGATCAACTGATTGAGCTGCGGGTTGAAGAACGAGGTGCGCCAGCCCTGGAAGTTGCTCAGCTTGGCTTCGGTGCGGTTGTCCGGGTTGTAGACCAGGGCCCGCAGGCTTGAATGCGGATGACGCTCCGCCCCGCCCCCACCACGACCGACGAGGATGTCGAACTGGCGGTCGCGCATTGCACCGTAAATCTGATTTCCCGTGCCGGTGATGATCGTGGCCTGGATACCTGCCTGGGCCAGCGTCGCTTGCAGGCTGGTGGCGATGTTGATGAACGGCGGATCGGTCAGCGAGCGGATGCTCACCTTGAAGCCTTCGGCGTGCCCCGCCGCCGCCAGCAGACGCTTCGCCTCGGCCACATCCAGGCGATAGCCAGGATCTTCCAGGCGTGCCGGCAGCCCCAGTTGCATCGGCCGCTGATTGATCACCCCGTAGTGCGGCATCACCACATCGTTGATGCCCTGGTAGTCGATCAGCAGGCGGATGGCTTGGCGCACGCGGATGTCCTGGAACAGCGGCTGTTGCATGCTCATCGCCACGTAATACAGCGTGCCACGGGCGATGCTCTGGATGCGTACCTCATCGACCTTGCCCAGCGCCTTGATGTCAGTGGCCGCCATGCCTCGGGCGACGTCCAGGTCACCGCGCTCGACCATCAGGCGCAAGGCCTGGGACTCGGTCATGTTGCGCATGATCACCCGGCGCAACTTCGCGGGGCCGCGCCAATAGTCGTCATGACGACTCATCAGAATCACGTCGTTGGCGCGCCAGATGTCGAGCTTGAAGGCACCGGAGCCGGCTGTGTGGGTCGCCAGCCACGCGGCGCCCTGATCGTCACCGACCTGATGTTGCAAAGCGACCGAGCGATCAATGATGAAGGCGCTGGGAGAGGTCGCCAGAGTGTTAAGCACCAGCATCGGGTCGGTGCTGCGCGGCAGGTCCATGACAAAGGTATGCGGCCCTTCGGCGCGCATCAGTTTGCTGACGTTGTCGGCGGTGAAACCGTAGGCTTTCCAGGTCGAAGCCAGGGCGCGGTTGAGGGTGACCACCCGTTGTAGCGACCAGGCGACGTCTTGCGCGGTGAGCGGTGCGCCGGAGTGAAAACGCACGTCATCGCGCAACTGGAAGGTCAGGCGCATGCGGTCGGGGCTGACCTCCCAGGTTTTCGCCAGGGCCGGGATCAGCGTGTCCGGTTGCGCCGCGTCCTGCTCCAGGAGCATGTCATAAACGTTGGCGTTAACCTCGGCGACCTCCAGGCCGGTTGCCGCGGCGGGGTCCAGGGACAGCAGGTTTATCATGCTCATGCCCACCACCAATTGGTCGGCGGGCGTTTCGCCTTGAGCCAGGCTGACGGGCACCTGCACTGTGCACAGGGCCACGGTGACACACAGCAGCCTGGTCAGGCGCTTGGGCCAGAGTTTCATGGTTCAGTCCTTTCTTATATTTATAAAGACTTGTCGTCCGGGCAGCTATCGGCCGCGGACGTGGTGCGCGATCAATGTCGAGACAAGGTATTGGCCTCGATATACGCGAAGTTGATGTCCTCGCCCAACCCAGGCCGATCAGACAGGTGCACAAAACCGTCGGCGTCCATCGGGTCGACGATGCTATTGAGGTGCGCAGGGACTTCTTCGTAGTCGAGGAAGGGATGCAACAGGCCGCGCTCGTACCAGCGGCAATTGCTGATTGCACCGACTACAGCCAGGTTCGCCGCGCCATTGCCGTGGACTTCACAGTCCATGCCGAACGACTCGGCCAGGTGCGCCACCTTCAGGCACGGCCCGATCCCCCCGACCCCGGCCACGCCCGCGCGCAGGATGTCACAGGACTTATGGGTGACCCAACTGGCGCGGCTGTGGAACTTGCCGGCGATGCTTTCCGGGCCCAGTACCGGGATGTCCAGATTGGCCGCCAGCCAGGCATAGGACTCAGCGGAATCTTCCATCATCGGTTCTTCGAACCAGGCGAAATTGAGTTGCTCGAGCGCCCTGCCAATGGTCAGCGCGTCCATGCGGCTGTACCAGTGGTAGCCGTCGAGCATCAGCGCGATGTCCGGACCGACTGCCTCACGCACGGCGGCGCAGGCTTGAATGTCCATCTGCGGATTCGGGGCGAAGGAAATCGGCGGCATCCAGGTGTGCAACTTGATGGCCTTGTAGCCGCGCTGGACCAGTTTTTCGGCGAACTGGCCGTACTCGTCCGGCGTGGACAAGCCCCCCGGCAGATCATCGCCACACATCGTCGAACCGTACGCCGGCACTTTGTCGCGATAGCCGCCAATCAGCTTGTGTACCGGCAACTTGAGCTTGCGCCCGGCCAGGTCCCACAGCGCTTGTTCCACCAGCGCCAACGCGCGGTCGGTGAACTGCCCGGCGCTGCCGCGCTGCCAGTGCGCCAAGTCTTGCCAGATGCTTTCGCGGTCCATTGGGTCCCGGCCGATCAGCACCTTGCGCACAAAGGACTCGATGATGTGCGGACGAACCAACTCAGGCGGACCGAAGGCATAGCCCTCGCTGCCGTCATCGCAGCCAATTCGCAGCAAGGCCATCTTGATCAGAACCTCCTCGCCCGGATGAGCGTGGCCGGCGCTGTCTTGAGCGCGGCGCGAAGGGGTGGAAAAGACTTCGACGTGAACGCCTGTGATTCTCATAAGGGGAAGAACACCATGTATTGTGATTTTTATTTGTATGTCGTCATACAACGTAGCTGATTATTCGGACGTTTCCGTCAGACTGTCAACCGGTAAATCACACAAAAACCAACAGATGATGGGGTCTCCATAGCGAAGAGGTTATTTCTCACATCATAAAAAACAGAAGTCGTCATACCACAGCGTTACCAGGTAGGACTTGGAAAGACCGGAACACCGGCGATCAAAACTGTGGGAACGAGCTTGCTCGCGATAGCGGTCTGTCTGAACCGGTGATGTTGGATGGGCCGCCGTCATCGCGAGCAAGCTCGCTCCCACAGGGGATCTGTGGCGGGCACAAAATTCGTGAACACCGTCAATCAAAACTGTGGGAGCGAGCTTGCTCGCGATGGCGGTCTGCCTGAACCGGTGATGTTGAATGTGCCGCCGTCTTCGCGAGCAGGCTCGCTCCCACAGGGGATGTGGGGCGGGCACAAAATTCGTGAACACCACCAATCAAAACTGTGTGAGCGAGCTTGCTCGCGATAGGGGTCTGTCTGAACCGGTGATGTTGGATGGGCCGCCGTCATCGCGAGCAAGCTCGCTCCCACAGGGGTTCTGTGGCGGGCACAAAATTCGTGAACACCACCAATCAAAACTGTGGGAGCGAGCCTGCTCGCGATAGCGGTCTGCCTGAAACGGTGATGTTGAATGTGCCGCCGTCATCGCGAGCAAGCTCGCTCCCACAGGGGATCTGTGGCGGGCATAGAATCTGTGAACACCGCGATCAAAACTGTGGGAGCGAGCTTGCTCGCGATAGGGGTCTGTCTGAACCGGTGATGTTGGATGGGCCGCCGTCATCGCGAGCAGGCTCGCTCCCACAGGGGATGTGTGGCGGGCACAAAATTCGTGAACACCACCAATCAAAACTGTGGGAGCGAGCTTGCTCGCGATGGCGGTCTGCCTGAAACGGTGATGTTGGATGGGTCGCCGTCATCGCGAGCAGGCTCGCTCCCACAGGGGATCTGTGGCGGGCACAAAATTCGTGAACACACCGATCAAAACTGTGGGAGCGAGCTTGCTCGCGATAGGGGTCTGTCTGAAGCGGTGATGTTGGATGGACCGCCGTCTTCGCGAGCAAGCTCGCTCCCACAGGGGATGTGTTGCGAGCACAAAATTCGTGAACACACCGATCAAAACTGTGGGAGCGAGCCTGCTCGCGATAGCGGTCTGCCTGAAACGGTGATGTTGGATGGGCCGCCGTCATCGCGAGCAGGCTCGCCCCCACAGGGGATGTGTGGCGGGCTTTCGCTTATAGCGTTCCAATACAAAATCCGTATTCACTTACTTCCATCAGGTCTTGGCTACTGTCAGATATGACAGTGGTCCTCACTGCGGCTCACTTCTAACCTGATCCAGCCTCGCAAGTACGCGAAGCCAATCTTCGATGACCCGCAAGGAGTTCATGATGAACACAAGATACTGTCCCACTAAACCGACCCTGCTGGCTCTTTCCCTATTATTGAGCGGCATGACTTTTCAAGCTTTCGCGGCAGGACGCGAGCCTTGCAGTGCGGACAAGGTCGCGCAAGCCAAGGATTTGAAACCAGGGGGATGGGTGAAACGGCTCTGTCCGAAGAAGAGTACGTAACGCAACTGAACCTGGAAGCGGTCAGGGTCACCGGAGTAGTCATGACCAAGGACTTGAGAAGTGATCGTCTCACTGTGGTTACCGACAGCTCCAGCAGCAAAATAGTGACCGACATGTACTGCAAATGAACGGTCCCGAAGGACTCGCCACATGCCCCCTCATTGAAGTGGCATGTGGCTGTCACCCTGCGCCACTTCACCCCCCGAGTTTCCGTATTCACTCAGGGTCACTGACATCAGGCCAAAAGATGCCTGGAGATCAGCTTCGATATTTCGACGATGCCTGTCTTGCCGGTGAATTCGAACTTCACCTTGCCCAGGGATGAAAAGTAAATCTCCAGTTCCGAATCCAGGTCGAAGGTGCCGGAGGTTTCTACCGAGTAGGCCACGATGTTTTTATAAGGCAGAGAGGTGAAGTCTTTTTTGCTGCCGGTGATGCCTTGCACGTTCACTGCGATGATGCGTTTGTTGGTGAAGACTACGCCGTCGCGCATGGACTTATAGGCGTCGATGACCTGTTCGCCATCCAGCAGCAGGGCTGTTACGCGTTCGGCGTACTCATCGTTCTGCTTGAGCTTGAAGAAGCCTTTGTTGTTGAAGTCGATCATCGGTAAATCCTTGTGGGGTTGAAAAGCGTTCCAGACTTCCTGGGCCCATACAGAGAAGGGCGTGGGGATTCTGGCTCAGCCCCGGATGACGTCACAAGACTACGGCGGCCCCCATTCTCCTGCTCATCGGCCTAGCGCCTCCGACACCAGGCGCGAGGCAAGCGAACAGGCCAGTAGCCATTATTTCGCTTTTATGGTTTCCTGACCCCCGTTACGGTTGCAGGCTGAAACCTTTCGCCCTGTTTCGGTCCCGATGGTTGTCGCCCCAGCCCTGGAAGGCTCTAACGCACCCTTTTGAGGCGTTAGCCAATACTCGCGATTTTTCCCGCACTGACCGTCACAATCCCCCGGCAAACTGTTTTTCTGCCTAGACTTGCAACTGTCCGCCGTGCGCTGTGTTTTGAATGAGCCCGCACGATAAATACAAAAACAAAGAGGAAACCCCACAATGTTCAAACCTATCTGGAAAGCGCTCGCCTGTACGCTGGCACTCAGTGCGTTGAGCACGGCCATGGCGGCGGATCCTGTCGTCATCAAGTTCTCCCACGTAGTAGCCGAACAAACGCCCAAGGGCCAGGGCGCACTGATGTTCAAGAAGCTCGTGGAAGAGCGTCTGCCAGGCAAAGTGAAGGTCGAGGTGTACCCCAACTCCTCGCTGTTCGGCGATGGCAAGGAAATGGAAGCCCTGCTGCTGGGCGACGTGCAGATGATTGCGCCGTCGCTGGCCAAGTTCGAGCACTACACCAAGTCCGTGCAGTTGTTCGACCTGCCGTTTCTGTTCGATGACATCTCCGCCGTGGACCGCTTCCAGTTGAGCCCTGAAGGCCAGAAGCTGCTCAAGTCCATGGAAAGCAAGAACATCACCGGCCTGGCCTATTGGCACAACGGCATGAAGCAGTTGTCGGCGAACAAGCCACTGCGTGAACCCAAGGATGCCCGTGGCCTGAAGTTCCGCGTGCAGGCCTCGGCCGTGCTGGAAGAGCAGTTCAAGGCGGTGAACGCCAACCCGCGCAAAATGAGTTTCGCCGAGGTGTATCAAGGCCTGCAGACTGGCGTGGTCAACGGTGCGGAAAACCCGTACTCGAACATCTACAGCCAGAAAATGCATGAAGTACAGAAGTACATCACCGAGTCCAACCACGGTGTACTCGACTACATGCTGATCACCAACACCAAGTTCTGGAACGGCCTGCAACCTGACATCCGTACCGAGCTGGACAAGATTCTGGTTGAAGTCACTGCCCACGTGAACAACGAGGCGGCGCAACTGAACCAGAAAGACAAGCAGCGCATCCTGGACGCCAAGACCACCGAAATCATCACCCTCACGCCTGAAGAGCGCGGCGAGTGGCGCGACAAGATGAAGCCGGTGTGGAAGAAGTTTGAAGGTGACATCGGTGCTGATCTGATCAAAGCCGCCGAAGCCTCCAACAAGGCTCAGTAATGGGTTGGCCGGTGCTGCCGCCCTGGCAGCGCCGGCCTGTCGTCCCCCCTGCAGGAGATGTCATCCATGAACGCCCTTCGGCGCATCTGGGAACACTTCGAGGAAGGTTTCATTGCCTTTCTTCTGGCCGCCATGACGCTGGTTACTTTCGTCTACGTGGTGCTCAACAACCTCTACACCGTTTTTTATAGCCTCGGCGACAACTGGCCAGCCGCCAGCGAGCCGGCGTTCGCCATTGGTGACGGCATCATGGGCATGGCCCAGGCGATGACCTGGAGCACCTCGCTGACCAAGGCTCTGTTTGGCTGGCTGATCTTTTTCGGGTTGTCCTACGGCGTGCGCACGGCCGGGCATATCGGCGTGGATGCGCTGGTGAAACTGGCGAGCAAACCGGTACAACGCTTTATCGGCGTGATCGCTTGCCTGTGCTGCCTGACTTACGCCGGGCTGCTGGCCGTCGCCAGTTACGAGTGGATCAATACCCTGATGATCGCGCAGATCGGCGCAGAGGACCTGGGCCACTTCGGCATCATGCAATGGCACATCGGCCTGATCGTGCCGGTGGGTTTTGCGTTGGTGTTTATCCGTTTCGCGGAAATTCTCGTGCGCATCCTGATGAATCGTCAGACCGGCCTGGGCCTGGCCGATGAAGCGGCCGAAGCCATCAAATTGACTGAACACGAGGAAGACAAGCCATGACCATTGCCTTCCTGTTCGTGGCGCTGTTCGTGCTGATGTTTATCGGCGTGCCCATCGCCATTTCGTTGGGGCTGGCCGGTTCGCTGACCATCATTTTCTTCAGCCCGGACTCCGTGCGCTCCCTGGCGATCAAGCTGTTCGAAACCTCTGAGCACTACACACTGCTGGCGATTCCGTTCTTCCTGCTGGCCGGTGCGTTCATGACCACCGGTGGCGTGGCGCGACGCCTGATCGACTTTGCCAACGCCTGCGTCGGGCATATCCGTGGCGGTCTGGCGATTGCGGCGGTACTGGCGTGCATGCTGTTTGCCGCGTTGTCGGGTTCAAGCCCTGCGACGGTGGCGGCGGTCGGTTCCATCGCCATTGCCGGTATGGTGCGCTCGGGTTATCCACAGGCGTTCGGCGCCGGCATCGTCTGCAACGCCGGCACCTTGGGCATCCTGATTCCGCCGTCGATCGTGATGGTGGTGTACGCCGCCGCGACCGAAACCTCGGTGGGCAAGCTGTTCATGGCCGGGGTGATTCCGGGCCTGCTGCTGGGGTTGTCGTTGATGGTGGCGATCTACGTCGTTGCTGTGAAGAAAAACCTGCCGGCCCTGCCTCGGGCGACGTTTCGTGAATGGCTGTCCACGGCGCGCAAGGCCCTCTGGGGTCTGCTGCTGATGGTGATCATCCTCGGCGGGATTTATTCCGGGATGTTCACACCCACCGAAGCGGCGGCTGTGGCAGCGGTGTATTCAGCCTTCATCGCACTGTTCGTCTACAAGGACCTCACGTTCCGTGAGACGCCCAAGGTGCTGCTCGAATCGGCCAAGCTGAGCATCATGCTGATGTTCATCATCGCCAACGCCATGCTCTTCGCCCATGTGCTGACCACCGAGCAACTGCCGCAGCAAATCACCGCCTGGGTGATCGAGGCCGGGCTGACGCCGGTGACCTTCCTGCTGGTGGTGAACATCGTGCTGTTGATTGCCGGTGCGTTCATGGAGCCTTCGGCGATCATCCTGATCCTGGCGCCGATTCTGTTCCCTATCGCCATGCAACTGGGCATCGACCCGATCCACCTGGGCATCATCATGGTGGTGAACCTGGAGATCGGCCTGATCACGCCTCCGGTGGGGCTGAACCTGTTCGTCACCTCGGCGGTGACCGGCATGTCGCTGCCCGCCACCATCCGCGCAGCCATGCCATGGCTGATGATCCTGCTGGCGTTCCTGATGCTGATTACCTATGTGCCATGGATCTCGCTGGCCTTGCCGAACTGGTTGGGGATGAACTAGCCCCGACTCAAGACAGGCGCAGCGGCGAGGGCATTTGTTCCCTCGCCACTGCGCTGTCGGGCTAAGCCTGCGTGTCGCACCGTCGACCAATAAAAGGGAAGCCTCACCATGCTAAAACCTCTTTGCAAAGCGCTCGTCTGTACCTTGAGTTTCAGCCTGCTGGGCTCAGCCATGGCGGCTGAACCGATCGTGATCAAGTTTTCCCATGTCGTGGCCGAGCAAACGCCCAAGGGCCAGGGCGCGTTGATGTTCAAGAAACTGGCGGATGAACGATTGCCAGGCCGGGTGAAGGTCGAGGTGTATCCCAACTCCACGTTGTTTGGCGATGACAAGGAGATGGAAGCGCTGCTGCTGGGTGACGTGCAGATCATTGCGCGCTCGCTGGCCAAGTTCGATCAGTACACCCGATCCGTGCAGTTGTTCGACTTGCCGTTTCTGTTCAACGACATTGCCGCGGTGGACCGCTTCCAGCAGAGCGCGGAAGGCCAGAAACTGCTCAAGTCCATGGAAAGCAAGAACGTCACTGGCCTGGCCTATTGGCACAACGGCATGAAGCAGTTGTCGGCCAACAAACCACTGCGTGTACCCGAGGATGCCCGTGGCTTGAAGTTCCGGGTGCAGAGTTCGGCCGTGCTGGAAGAACAATTCAAGGCCGTGAGCGCCATCCCCCAACCGATGATTTTCTCTGTGGTATACCAGGGCCTGCGCACCGGTTTGGTCAACGGCACGGAAAACACCTACTCAAACTTCTACAACCAGAAACAGCATCAAGTGCAGAAGTACATCACCGAATCCAACCACGGCATTCTCGACTACATGCTGATCGCCTCGTCCGACTTCTGGAACGGCCTGCCGCCGGATATCCGTACCGAACTGGACAAGATCGTGGTCGAGGCCACCGCCTATGCAAACAGTGAGGCGGACCGACTGAACCAGCAGGACAAGCAGTTCATCCTCGACGCCGGGACCACCGAGATCATCAGCCTCACCCCCCAGCAGCGCAACGCCTGGCGCGAGAAGATGAAACCGGTGTGGGCAAAGTTTGAAAAAGAGATTGGGCCGGATCTGATTAAAGCCGCTGAAGCTTCCAATCAGGCGCAGTGAGGCAGCAAAGCCCAGTGCAGCCTGTGGCGAGAGAGCTTGCTCCCTCGCCACAAGAGCTGGAGCACGTCGCCTTTTCACCGAGTCCCAGTTCTCCAGCGCATTGCGTTATGATCCCCGCCTCCATCGGAGCCAGAGCTTTACCCGCGAATGTTGCCGTCCTCATCTGACATCTCCCCTGCCCTGCCCCCTGTCCTGGTCGGCCCGCTGCTGCGGCGACTGGAGCCCACACGGCTGGTGATGTGGCTGGTGGGTACACGCCCCCTCACGTTGACGCTGCGTGTGGCCGGTGTGGGCGATCTCACCCTGGATGCCCCGCGCTGCACCGTAGTGCCGGTGGGGCAGCAGGCTTTTGTGCACCTGATCGATGTACGACTCGACACCGCCCTGCCCCAGGACGTGGTGATTGACTACGACCTGCTGGTGGACGGCGCGCCCATTGCCGAATGGGCGCCCCATCTGTTGTATGGCCAGGCGCAGTGCCCGAACTTCGTCCTGCATTCGCGTATCGATCAACTGGTCCATGGTTCCTGCCGCAAACCCCACTATCCGACCCACGACGGCTTGCTCTGCGTCGACCGGCTGTTGGCACAAGCCCCACAGCAGCGTCCGGCGTTGTTGATGATGAGCGGCGATCAGGTCTATGCCGATGACGTCGCCGGGCCCATGCTGCGGGCGATTCATGCGTTGATCGAGCGGCTGGGGCTGTTCGAGGAATGCCTGGACGGCGCGGTGGTTGAAGACAGCGCCAAGCTCTATGAACACCCGGCCAGCTACTACCACCGCGCCGATTTATTACCGGCGCTGGAAAGCAATGAAACCCTGCGCGAGCGTTTTTTCGGCGGGGCCCGCAAGCCAATATTCACCAGCAGCAGCGCCGACAATCATCTGGTGACCTTCGCTGAAGTGATGGCGATGTATTTGCTGGTGTGGTCACCCGTGCCGTGGACCCTGATCGACCCGCAACCGCCGGAACTGACCGCCGAGCGGCGCCAGCGCTATGCGCTGGAACAGCAGCGCATCGAGGGTTTCAAGACCGGTCTTGGGGGCGCGGCGCGGGTGTTTGCACACCTGTCGTGCCTGATGATTTTCGACGATCACGACATCACCGATGACTGGAATCTATCCGCGCAGTGGGAAGAAACGGCCTACGGCCACCCGTTCTCCAAGCGCATCATCGGCAACGCACTGATCGCCTACATGCTCTGCCAGGGCTGGGGCAACAACCCCGACGCGTTTGATGAGGTGATCCAGCAAACCCTGGCCCTGAGCGACACCGCCCGGGACCGCTACCTGGACAGCGGCCCACAGGACAAACTGATCGACACGCTGCTGGGTTTCCAGCAATGGCACTACGTGTTGCCCACCACCCCGGCCCTGGTGGTGCTCGACACCCGCACCCGCCGCTGGCGCAGCGAGCGCAACCTCAAGCAGCCTTCGGGACTGCTCGATTGGGAAGCCCTGAGCGAACTTCAGCAGGAACTGCTGGATCATCCCTCGGCGATCATCGTTTCACCGGCGCCGATCTTCGGTGTCAAGCTGATCGAAACCGTGCAACGGGTGTTCAGTTGGTGCGGTTATCCACTGCTGGTGGACGCGGAAAACTGGATGGCCCATCGCGGCGCGGCGCAAGTGATCCTGAACATTTTCCGGCACTCGCGCACGCCCGGTAATTACGTGGTGCTGTCCGGGGATGTGCATTATTCCTTCGTCTATGAGGTGCTGATCCCACACCGTAAGGGCGGTCCGCGCATCTGGCAGATCACCAGCAGCGGCATCAAGAATGAGTTCCCGCCGGCGCTGCTGGAATGGTTCGATCGTCTGAACCGTTGGCTCTACTCTCCCCGCTCGCCCCTGAACTGGTTCACCAAGCGTCGCAGCATGCGCATCATTCCTCACACCCCCGAACACGCCGAGGCGGGAGAGCGGTTGTGGAACTCGGCGGGGATCGGGCAGGTGTTCTTCAATGAACAGGGGCAGCCGACGCAGATATTCCAGCACAACGCCAACGGCCAACCGCCGACGCGCATGCTGGCGCCGCAAGAGCCTTCGGCCTGAACCGAGTGAGTCCTGTGTGGGAGCGAGCCTGCTCGCGATAGCGCAGGCCCATCCAACATCCATGCAAGCTGACCTTCCGCGATCGCGAGCAGGCTCGCTCCCACAAGGGATTTGCAGTGTTATGGGTTTGCGGCCAAATGAAATAACTCAAAACACCAACTGCAGCGTCTGCTGACCTTCCAGGCTCAGCAGGAACTGTTTGGCCGCAAGGCCGCCCGCAAAGCCGGTAAGGCTGCCGGAGGTGCCGATGACGCGGTGGCAGGGGGCGATGATGGAGATGGGGTTGCGGCCGTTGGCGGCGCCTACCGCCCGCACCGCCGTGGGCTGGCCGATCTGGATGGCGATGTCGCGGTAGCTGCGGGTTTCACCGAACGGAATGGTCAGCAGCGCCTGCCAGACCCGGACTTGGAAGTCGGTGCCGGCAAAGTCCAGCGCCAGGTCGAAACGGCGGCGCTGGCCGGCGAAATACTCCATGAGCTGGCGCTCGGTTTCCTTGAGGATCGGATGCTGGCTGTCCTCTTCCAAAGGCCCCAGGCGCACGCGGTTGAGACGCTCGTTTTCCCAGAGGATGGCCGCCAGTTTTGTATCCCGGGCGACGAGGATCAGTTGGCCTACGGGGGATGGGATGGTTTTGTACAGGGGTAACATCAAGCATTCCTTATCGCTGACCAACTGCTTGGCACAAGTAACCAGTCCTAGCCCAACAACCCCAGCACCTTCGCCCGCGCCACGGCCTGGGTGCGGCGCTCCACGCCGAGTTTGCTGTTGATGTGGCTGGCGTGGGTCTTGACCGTGTGCAGCGAGATGAACAGCTGCTCACTGATTTCCTGGTTCGAACAGCCTTGGGCAATCAATTGCAGCACCGCCCGCTCGCGGCTGCTGAGGGTTTCGACGGGGGCCGGTGAATCAGCAGCCACCGTCGACGGCAAGCGCTCAAGCAGGTTCTGGCGCAAGGGGCTGGGGGGTGCGCGCAACAATTGCTCGCGCAGCCACTCCCGATGTTCGCCCAGCAACCATTCGAACGGCTGCAGCACACCGCCAGCGGCGGCTTCGAGGGCTTGGGCCAGGGTACTGCGGGCTTCGGGTTCGCGGCCGACGCTCAGCAGCAAGGCGACCTTCTGGTTGAGCGCCATCACACTGAGCATCTGCCGGCCGGTTTGCTGGCCGTGTTCAAGCAAGGCATTGAGCCGTCCTTCGGCCAACATGGGCTGGCCGCGGATGGACTCCAGCACCGCCTGTTGCAGTTCGACGTGCAGCGGCAGTTGCGGGTGGAATTCCGGCGGCGCGGCGGCCCGCTCACCGGTGTAGGTCTGCCCCAGCCGCGCCAGCCAGGCTTCGGCCAGGTCCGTACGCCCCTGGGCCAGCCAGAGTTCGCATTTGACCAGGGTGATCATCGCCAGGTAATAAATCGGCGGAACGTCCCAGATATGCATCAGGCGCTCGGCTTCGGCCAGTTCGGCAAAGGCCCGGGCGAATTCACGAGCGTGGCCTTCAACCCGCGCGATCACGCAGTGGCCGATCAACACGCTGATGTCGCGGCACGCCCGCGCTTCGGTAAGACCGGCCTGCAACCGCGCCAAGCCGGCCTGGGGCTGCATGCGCAAGGTCAGCAGGAACCCCTCGTACAGAATCAATCGCGCCCGCACGGCATACAGCCGTTGCGGCGAGAGTGCGTGCAGGCGTTGCAGGCCCTGGCGCACTTCATCGAGCGCCCGCAAGATCTCCCCTCGCGCTTGCAACACCCGGGCGCGGTCGTAATGGGCCAGGGCCTCGAACAACGGGTTACCGACGCGCTGCGCCAGCTCCAGGGAGTCACGGTTCAAGGCCCGGGCGCGCCACAGGTCACCGTCGGCAATCGCCAGGTTCGACAGCGTGGACAGGCACATCAGACGTTGGCCATAGCGCTTTTGCGGCAGGCTCTCCAGGGCTTCGGTGCAGTAACGCACAGTGGCCTCGCGATCCCCACGGCCACGGGCAATGATCCCGCTCAGGGCCAGCCATTGGGCAAGCATGGATTTTTGCGCAGTGGCCGAAGGCGCCGGCAGGAACCGGCTCAGGTGGGCGGCCAGTTCTTCAGCGGCGTCCAACTGGCAGGCCAGCCCCAGCGCCCAGCTGTACAGCACGATCAAGCGCGGTGTGCTGATGAGCAGGCTGTCGGGCAAGTCCATTTTCCAGCGCAGCAACATGCCGACGTTCTGCTCGGCCAGCAATTGCTCCTCCGAGAGGTTCTGCACCAGGTTCGCCGCCACATCCAGGTGCCCGGCCCGCAGCGCCTGCTCCACGGCCTCGTCGATCAAGCCCTGGGCATTGAACCAGCGGCAGGCCCGCAGGTGCAGGGTCGCAGCCGGCACCATGGCCGGCGCACTGGGACGGCTGCGCAGCAAATCGGAAAACAGATGGTGGTAACGGTACCAGTGGCCATGCTCGTCCAGCGGCACCAGGAACACCTGGTGCGCCGCCAGATACTCCAGGATTTCGGCGCTGTCATGGGCTTCGCGCACGGCATCACACAGTTCGCTGCAGAAACGTTCCTGGGACGCGGTGTCGTAGAGAAACGCCTGCACTTCGGCGGGCAGACAGTCGATGACTTCCTCAAGCAGGTAATCGCGAATCAGCCCTTCGCCGCCATGCAGAGCCTGGGGCATGCGGCCCTCAGTCCCGGCCTCGGAAGCGGCCAGCAACCAGAAACGCAGCCCGGCCACCCAGCCTTCGCTGCGCTGGATCAGGCTCTCCAGGGCTTCCCCGCGCAACGAACTGCTGTGGTGCTGCAGCAGGGTCAGGGCTTCTTCATGGGTCAGGCGCAAGTCCTGTTCGTTCAGTTCGAGCAATTGGCGTGACAGACGCAGGCGCGCCAGATGCCAGTCCGGGCGCTGCCGACTGGTGACCAGCACCAGCAAACCTTCGGGCAGGTGATTAAGGAAAAATTGCAGGCAACGGTCCAGCACCGGGCTTTGGGCCAGGTGGTAGTCGTCGAGCACCAGCAGCAAGGGTGTATCCGGCGACAGATGCGCGGACAGTTCATCCAGCAGGCCGTCGAGCCATTCTTCGAAGGCGAAAGGTTGGTGGCGCTGGCGCATTTTCAGCAGCCCCAACGCCCGACCTCCCAACTGCGGGAAGAACGCCTGGAGCCCTTCGAGCAGCCGCTCCAGAAAGCGTCCCGGGTCGTTGTCCCGGGCACTGAGCCCCAGCCAGAGGCTTTGCCAGTGGGCCGGCAGGCTCTGGCAGAACTCCACCGCCAGTGAGCTTTTGCCGAACCCCGCCGGGGCGCTCACCAACAGCAACCGACCTCCAAGCCCCGCACTCAAGCGCTCGCACAACCGCGGCCGCACGACATGGCCGTCAGGCAAGGGCGGGCGGTAGAAGCGCCCGTCCTGGACCGCGACGGCGGTGCGGGCAGAACCCGGGAGTGAAGACAGATCAGTCATGGCCGGCTCTTGTTGAAATGCGGGTGGCGGCGTTGCAGATGTCCGCAGACTAGCGGTAAACGAGGAGGTATTGAAGGGAGTTGCTACAAATGGCTACAAAAAGGCTACAAGCCGACCGATTCGAAAAACTCAGGCAGCCACCGCTCTTGTGGCGAGGGAGTTTTGATCATTCCCACGCAGGAGCGAGGGAATGCTAGAGCTTTTTGGGGCGGCTTCGCAGCCCAGCGGGGATAAATCCCCTCGCCACAGGGGAGTTGTGTTGGGCAAAAAAAAAGCCCCGAACCAGTCGGGGCGTTTTTTCGAGGATGCGGCCTCGGGTGAAGCTGTTTAGCGGATACCCTCCTGGCGCAATGCGTTGGGAGTAAACTCGGCGGTGCTGGCGGTGAAGCCGAAGTCGTAGGCCGATTTCTCTTCGTTCTTCATGCCCAGCGCCAGATAGCGGCCGGACTGCAGGTCGTAGAGGGTTTCCAGGGCGTACCACGGCACTTGCTTGTCGTAGTAGTTCTCGGCATGGGCCTCGGCAACGCGCCACAGTTGGCCACGACCGTCGTAATGGTCGATCACCGCGGCTTGCCAGGTGTCTTCGTCGATGTAGAAGTCACGCTTGGCGTAGATGTGGCGTTGGCCTTCCTTCAGGGTCGCGGTCACATGCCAGACCCGACGCAGCTCGTAGCGAGCCAGGTCCTGGTTGATATGGCCGGCCTTGATGATGTCGGCGTACTTGAGCTGAGGCGAATCGATCTTGTAGCTGTTGGAAGCAATGTACAGTTCTTTCTTGCCCACCAGTTTCCAGTCGTAGCGATCCGGCGCACCGTTGTACATGTCCAGGTTGTCGGAGGTACGCAGGCCGTCGGCAGCGGTGCCCGGGCCGTCATAGGAGACCTGTGGCGCACGGCGCACACGGCGCTGGCCGGCGTTGTAGACCCACGCAGAACGCGGTTCCTTCACCTGGTCGAGGGTTTCGTGCACCAGCAGCACACCACCGGCCAGACGCGCCGGCGCGGTGACTTGCTGCTTGAAGTAGAACAGGATGTTGCCAGGGTTGGCCGGATCGAAATCCTTCATCTTGTCGCGGAACACGAACTGGTCCCTGAAGTACACCAGGCTGTAGGAGCCGTTGGGCTGCGGCGTGGCCTGGGTCACCAGGCGGGTCACGCTGCCGCCGCGATAGCGGGTGATGTGGTTCCAGATCACTTCCACACCGCTCTGGGGAATCGGGAACGGCACAGCCGTCTCGAAGTTCTCCAGACCGTTACCGCCGGACACCAGCTTGGTGTTCACCGCGTTTTTCTTGATGGAGGCATACACGTCATCCGGCACGGTGGCGCCGCGATGGGATGGGTAGACCGGCATCTTGAAGGATTCCGGGTAACGCTTGAACATCGCGTACTGGCCCGGCGCGAGCTTGTCTTTGTACTGGTCGACGTTCTGCGCAGTGATGGTGAACAGCGGCTTTTCACTGGCGTACGGGTCGGAAAGGAAGCCCTTGCTGTCTACGCTGCCGGCGTTCTTGGCCATGGGTTTCCAGGCCGGGATCGAACCGTCGGCATTGCCGGCCATTTCGGCGCCCATCGGCGTCAGGCTTTTGCCCAGTTTGTCGGCTTCGGCGGCAGGCACCGCCGCCATGACGCTGGCGGCCAGCAGGGATAGCCCCAAAACACCGACCTGCAACAGACTCTTTGTTATTTTCATAGTGTGTCGTCCTGAAATACTGTGCTTAGAAGGTCACGCCGACGCTGAGCGCCAGGAAATCGCGATCGTCCACGGTGCTGAAGTCGCCACCAAAGAAGTTGGTGTAGGCCAGGCTCGCGTTGTAGGTGTTCTGGTACTCGGCATCCAGTCCGAGGCTGACGGCTTTGCGGCCTTCTTCAAAGTTGGCGCCCGGGCCTGGCGAGTAGCCTTTGACGTCATGGGACCAGGCCACGTTGGGCTTGAGGTTCACGCCGGCGAACACATCCGGATACTCCCAGATGGCGCGGGCACGGTAGCCCCAGGAAGTGGAGGTGGTGAAGCCGTCGTTGTTGCAGTTGCTGTTCACATCGGCACTGGTCTGGCCACCACCGGCCGCAGTCGAGCCATTGAGCACGTTACAGAAACCGTTGGGCAGTTCTCCCGGGCCAAACACCGGGTCACGGCCATAACGAGCGTCGGATTTGCTTTCCAGGCCGCCCACGTAGGTCACGCCGACTTCGCCCACCAGGGTCAGACGGCTGGCGCCCATGACCTGATCCAGGAAGTGGGTGAACGTGGTCTGGAACTGAGTGATTTCCTTACGGTTATAGCCATGCAGGTCCTGACCCGGCGAGCCAGGGAGGATCGAAGCATTGCCAAGACCGGGAAGCGGGGTCACACCGGCGAAAAGAATGTCCGTGGTGCTCAGTTGCACCGGGGCGTTCGGACGATAGCTCAGTTCACCGCTCCACGCCGTACCGGTAGGCAAGGTGGTGGAGAAACTCAAACCGTAGAGACGGATATCTTCAGGGTACTCGATGAAATAGTTCGAGTTACCCGCCACCAGCAGAGGCGACAGCGCGGCGAACGCAGGCGGCAGTCCTGCTGCCAGGTCAAAGACGGACTGTGGAGCACCGGTGGCACTGAAAATCGGCGCACGGCTGTGGTAGTTCATGAAGTAGGCACCAAACTCGGTGTCCAGCGGCTCGAACATGTACTTGAACGACACGCCCCACTGGCCACTGTCGCGAGCATCACGATCCGGACCGCGACGCACCAGCACGCCTTCTTCGTTGACGTTGACGCCAAGCGCCTCCGCTGGGCCCAGGGCGGCGGCCGGGAGCGTAGAGCGTTTGTTCAGCACTCGCAGGTTGTCGCTGCAACCATCGGCAACCACGTCCGGCTGCGAGAAGAACGTGCCGCAGTTATCGACGACCGTCTGGTCCCACTCCAACTGGTAGAACGCCTCGGCCGACAGGTTGTCGGTCAGGCTCTGGGACACATAGAACATGTTGACCGGAATCAGGCCTTCCTTGATCTCGGCACCAGGACGACGGAACGCCGACACGTCGACCGGGTTGATCGAGTTGATCCCGCCCTGGATGAAGGTGCTTTCACCCCAGCTGACCACCTGTTTACCCAGGCGAACCGAACCTGGCTGATCGCCAATGGCGTAGTTGTGGTAGATGAAGGCATCGAGGATCTGCCCGCCGGACGACTTGGCGCCTTCCTTGCGGTTGCTGTCGCTGATGTCCTTGTACAGGCGATGTTCGTCCTTGAGTTCGAAGTCGTACCAGTACTTGCCGCGCACAAACACGCCGGTATCGCCGTACTTGAGTTCCAGGTCGTGGATACCCTTGAAGATCTTCGAAAAGGTTTCCCCGCGCTTGAAGTTCAGGTGACCGTCGTCGGAGGTCTGGGACAGGCCCTTGCCGCCGTTGTTGACGCCGATCAGGTCCCTGTTGGCCTTGGCCGTGGACCAGCTTGCGCCGACCGACAGGGACGAGTCGAACTGGCCCTCGATTTCACCGATGTTGAAACTGACGCCGAATGCTGGCCCGGCGAGCGAAGAGGCGAGACTGACCGCCAGAGGCAGTTTTGCCCGGCGCCAGAACGTGTTTGCTGAGGTCATCGACGCTACTCCATGTGCTTTTATTTTTATGGCAGTCAGTATTTTCCAAGAACACTTTCAACGGCTGGGAATGGCAACGTTCCACCCCGTTCAAAGTCGCATCGCCCGTTTAGTGCGTGCGCCCCGTTCTTGAAAATCCTTAAACGGACTATAGCCAGCAGGTAGTACGGCTTGATCCCTCTAAAGTGTGATTTGCAGCCCGCGACCACTCTGGAACAGTCCTTTCGCCAGGCCGACAGATGTCGGCACGGCAAGGATGGCTGAAATTTTCGGTTTGACAAGGCAAGCGCTTGCTTGGTGGGGCTGCCGTGCCCTTTTGGACACGGCAAAAACGTTTAAAGCGTCGACAGGAAGGTGCTGTTATTGCTCTGCCATTCGGTGACGTCGATGCGGATACGCTTCTTGTCGAGCTTGCCGACGCTGGTCTTGGGAATTTCCGTAACAAGGGCGATCTGGCTCGGGATCGCCCACTTGCTCAGGTGCCCCAATTCGACGAACGGCTTGAGATGTTCCTTGAGCTCGCGAGCCCCGATCTGATGCCCTTCGCGGATGACCAGCAAGGCAAATGGGCGCTCGCCCCACTGCGGATCGGGAATCCCCACCACTGCTACTTCGCGTACCGCGACGTGACGGCTGATGAGGTCTTCCAGGTCCAGGGACGAGATCCATTCACCGCCAGTCTTGATCACGTCCTTGATGCGGTCGCGAATATCGATCACGCCCATGCTGTCCAGCGTGGCGACATCGCCGGTGTGCAGCCAGCCGCCGGCCCAGAGCTCGGCGCCCTTCTGCGGCTCGTTGAAATAACCCTCGGTGAGCCACGGTGCGCGCAGCACCAGCTCGCCCTGGGTCTCGCCGTCAGCGGGCAGGAAATGCCCCTCGGCGTCGACAATCGCCGCTTCCACCAATGGCCCTGGTACGCCGGCCTTGATCCGGTAGGTGATGCGTTCGTCTTCGCTGCCGGCCATCAATTCGTCGTTGAGGTGGGCGCAGGACACCAGCGGGCCGGTTTCCGACATGCCATAGGCGGCGGTGAGCTGGATGCCCCTGGCCTTGGCCGCTTCATACAGGCTGCGGTTCAGCGCGCTGCCGCCGATGACGATTTTCCAGCCAGCGAAATCGGTGTCCTGGGCGCCCTTGGCATTGAGGACCATTTGCAGGATGGTCGGCACGCAGTGGGAAAAGGTGACTTTCTCCTTGCGCCACAACTGGACCAGGAATTCGGGGTCATAACGACCGGGGTAGACCTGCTTGAGCCCGAGCATGGTCGCCACGTACGGCAGGCCCCAGGCATGGACATGGAACATCGGCGTAATCGGCATGTACACGTCGTTGGTACCCAGCAACCGCACACTGTCAATGGCGCCCATGATGGTCGACACGCCCATGGTGTGCAGCACCAGTTGCCGATGGGTGAAATACACGCCCTTGGGGTTGCCGGTGGTGCCGGTGGTATAGAACGTGGTGGCGACCGAGTTTTCGTCGAAGTCCTGGAAATCGTAGGCGGGGCTGGCAGCGGCGAGCAGTTGTTCGTATTCGCCCACCAGGTTCGGCAGGTCGGCGGTTTTTTCAGGCAGGTCGGTCAGCAGGAGGGTTTTTTCTACGGTTGTCAGGTGTCCGGCAATCGCCTGGTACAAACCGACGAACTCGCTGTTGACCAGCACGAAGCGGTCTTCAGCGTGATTCATGGTGTAGAGGATCTGTTCCGGTGACAGGCGCACGTTGATGGTGTGGATCACCGCGCCGATCATCGGGATCGCAAACATGCACTCCAGATAACGATGGCTGTCCCAGTCCATCACCGCCACGGTATCCCCGGCCTTGACCCCGGCCTCGGTCAGCACATTGGCCAGCCGCGCGACGCGTTCGATCAGGGTCGGATAGCTGTAGCGAAACTGGTCGCGGTAAATGATCTCGCGGGTTTTCTCGTAACGCGCACCGGACATCAGCAGCCGCTTGATCAGCAGCGGGTATTGATAAGCGCCTTCGGCTGGAGGAATAACGCGAGTCTGCAACATAAGAGTCCCTTTTCTGACTGCACGGTCTTGGCTGGAAGTAAGCACTGTAGAGCGCCGGTACGCGGATCAAATCAGCCAAAGGAATGATTTGATCCGCCCGCAAATACTAGCCTTGAGCCATATACCGTCACCTGCAGTCAGGAGTCGGGGCGATCAACGCATCTCGGTAAACGCCAATTTGACGCCAATGGCAACGAGTACCGCGCCCATGGTCCGGTCGAACCAGTGGCCCATGCGGGCAAACCCGGCGCGCACTCGCTGTTGGCTGAACAGCATGGCCACCAGACAGAACCACACTGCCGTCGCCGCCGCCAGGTACACGCCGTAACCGGCCTGGATTGCCAGGGGGGTATGAGGGTTGATGACCACGGTGAACAGCGACAGGAAAAACAGCGTCGCCTTGGGGTTCAGGCCGTTGGTGACGAAGCCCGAGGTGAAAGCGCCACGGGCGGTACGTTGGCCGGCCTCTTTGTGCAGGTTGTCCGCCGTCGGCTTGACCGGTTGCGCCCGCAACGCCTTGAAGCCGATGTACAGCAGGTAGGCGGCGGCGGCCCATTTCAGCGCGTTGAACAGCACGATCGATTGCGACACGATCAGGCCAATGCCCAGCAGCGAATACCCCACATGCAGGAAAATCGCCGTGCCCACGCCCAGCGCAGTCCAGGTTCCGGCGCGGCGACCATGGGTCACGCTCTCGCGCACCACCACGGCAAAATCCGGCCCGGGGCTGGCCACGGCCAACAGGTGGATCAGGGCGACGGTGAGGAATTCGGTGAGGTACATGGGGACTCCTTGGCTAGCTCAATCTCAAGACAAACATCAACTGTGAGTGAGGGGCTGTGTGGGAGCAAAGCTTGCTCCCACAGACATCTGATAGGCTCGCCACATTACGCCTTCGATTCCTGCGATAAAAGGTACAGCTGATGACGAACAACGGCCGCGCAGTTTTCCTCGATCACCCGTCCCTGGACCTCGGCGATCTGGACCTGGGACCACTGCGCAACTGCTTCAGTGAACTGCAACTGTTCGCCCGCACGAGCCGGGATGAAGTGAGCGAGCGGCTCAAGGGCGCCACGGTGGCGATCACCAACAAGGTCGTGATCGATGCGACCGCCATGGCCGCCAACCCCGAGCTGAAGCTGATCCTGATCAGCGCCACCGGCACCAATAACGTCGACCTGGACGCCGCGCGCCAACACGGCATAACAGTGTGCAACTGTCAGGGCTACGGCACGCCGTCGGTGGCCCAGCACACGATCATGCTGCTCTTGAATCTGGCGACGCGCCTGGGTGATTACCAAAAAGCAGTCGGCGCAGGTCGGTGGCAGCAGGCTTCGCAGTTTTGCCTGCTGGACTATCCCATTGTCGAACTGGAAGGCAAAACCCTCGGGCTGTTGGGTCATGGTGAACTGGGCAGCGCCGTCGGACGACTGGCCGAGGCCTTTGGCATGCGCGTGCTGTTGGGGCAGATCCCCGGACGCCCTGCTCGTCCCGACCGCTTGCCTCTGGATCAACTGTTGCCGCAGATCGATGCCCTGACCTTGCACTGTCCTCTCAACGAACACACGCGCAACTTCATCGGCGCCCGGCAACTGGCGCAGCTCAAACCCGGCGCCTTTGTGCTCAACACCGCCCGCGGCGGCCTGATCGACGAACAGGCCCTGGCCGATGCCTTGCGCAGCGGCCATTTGGGCGGCGCGGCCACCGATGTACTGAGCGTGGAGCCACCGACCCAGGGCAATCCGCTGCTGGCCGCCGACATTCCGCGGTTGATCGTCACGCCCCATAACGCCTGGGGCAGCCGCGAGGCGCGGCAACGGATCGTTGGCCAACTGACGGAAAACGCCCAAGGTTTTTTCAGCGGTACAGCGCTACGAGTCGTCAGTTGATAAACTGCCGCACTTTTTTTCAAGGAGCAGACCATGGATCCGCGCAGTGAAGTACTGCTTCGTCAGGCCGAGTTGTTTCAGGGTTCGGTCCTGCTGGCCGGCCTGCCCGCCGACGATCTGCTCGGCCGCTTGCCCCAAGCCCACGGCTGGTGCTGGCACGCCGGTGATCAGGCCGCGCTGGATGCCCGCTTCCCCGAGCGCAGCCACTTTGGCGTGAACGTGCCGGCCCGTGAGTTCGAGACCGCCGTGGTGTTCCTGCCCAAGGCCAAGGACCTGACCGACTACATCCTCAACGCCGTGGCCTCGCGCCTGGCCGGTCGCGAGGTGTATCTGGTGGGGGAAAAGCGCAGCGGCATCGAAGGCGCGTCCAAGCAGCTCAATGCCTTCGGCAAGCCGCGCAAGCTCGACAGCGCGCGCCATTGTCAGCTATGGCAGGTCACCGTGGCCGACGTCCCCGAGGCCAAGCCTTTGGAAAGCCTCGCCCAGACCTACGAGCTGCCCCTGGCCGAAGGCGCACTGAAGGTCATCAGCCTGCCGGGGGTGTTCAGCCACGGTCGCCTGGATCGCGGCAGTGCGCTGTTGCTGGAACACCTGGATAAACTGCCCAGCGGCCACCTGCTGGACTTCGGTTGTGGCGCCGGGGTGCTGGGGGCAGTGGTCAAGCGTCGCTATCCGCACAACACCGTCACGCTGCTGGACGTGGATGCGTTCGCTGCCGCCAGCAGCCGCCTGACCCTGGCCGCCAATGGTCTGGAGGCCGAGGTGCTGACCGGCGACGGTATCGACGCCGCGCCCATGGGATTAAGCGCGATTCTGAGCAACCCGCCGTTCCATGTCGGCGTGCACACCGACTATCACGCCACGGAAAATCTGCTGCGAAAAGCAGCGAAACATCTGAAAAATGGCGGCGAACTGCGCTTGGTGGCGAACAGTTTCCTCAAGTATCAGCCACTGATCGAAGAGCATCTGGGCGTGTGCGCGATCAAGGCCGAAGGCCAGGGTTTTCGCATCTACCGGGCCAAGCGCGGCTGAAGCAAATTTAAGAAACAGCACTTGCCCAATCGGATTTGCCTAGGCAGAATCCGCTCCGTCCTAGGGGAGTAGTCTCCCGCGAGCGCCATGCTCGCCCGGCATACGTCAACATACTTGGTCAGCAGACCATGGCGTATGCGGCCCAAGCGTCCACGCAGATGGTCGCTGGGTTTGACAAGACCTATGACACGCACACCTTACCCGGGGCGGGAAGGCTGTACGTGTCATAGCCGTGTCGACCCGCCCCTCTAGGAATCACCTGATGCTGGACTCTTTCCTCGTACCTACCGCTATCGTTGCGCTGGCCGAAATCGGCGACAAGACGCAACTGCTCGCGCTTATTCTCGCGGCTCGCTTTCGCAAACCCTGGCCCATCATTGCCGGCATCGTTGCCGCGACCTTGGCCAACCATGCGGCAGCCGGCGCGGTGGGAGCCTGGGTCGGTAGTATTTTCTCGGACGCGGTCCTGCACTGGATCCTGGCGGTGAGCTTTGCCGCCACGGCGCTGTGGACGTTGGTGCCGGACAAACTGGACGATGACGAAGCCAGTACGGCCCGCAAGTTCGGGCCTTTCCTGACCACGCTGATCGCGTTCTTCCTGGCGGAAATCGGCGACAAGACCCAGATCGCCACAGTGATGCTCGCCGCGCAGTACCCGGAACTGTGGCTGGTGATCATCGGCACCACCGTGGGCATGCTGATTGCCAACGTGCCGGTGGTCCTGGCGGGCAATTTCGCCGCCGAGAAGCTGCCTCTGACACTGATCCGCCGTCTGGCCGCCTCGGCGTTCTTGGTCCTGGCGATCGTGGCGGTGTACAAGGCGATGCAGAGCAGTGGGTGGGTTTGATCGGGTAGGTGAGTAATACCGCGTTATCGTTCATCGCGAGCAGGCTCGCTCCCACACTGGCTGCGGGTGTTCACAAGAATATCGAACACGGCCAATCTCTTGTGGGAGCGAGCCTGCCCGCGATGAACGATGACGCGGTCTGATTGAAGTCTGCGTCGCCTCTGTGCGAGCAAGCTTTGCTCCCACAACGATGATTACTTTCTAGCCTGCTGATACAGCGGCATCACCTTCGGAATCGCCGCCTGCAGCGACGCGATCCGGCTGCTGGAGGACGGGTGGGTGCTCATGAATTCCGGCGGCGCGCCTTCCGAAGCCTTGGCCATCTTGTTCCACAACGTGATCGCGGCATTCGGGTCGTAGCCGGCGCGAGCGGCCAGTTCCAGGCCGATCAGGTCGGCTTCGTTCTCATTGCCGCGACTGTTGGGCAGGGTCATGCCGTAGTTGGCCACAGTATCGGCCAACGCCAGGCTGTCCTGGCCCAGACCGAACAATGCACCGGCGCCCTGCTTGGCCATTTCGATGCCGTAGGCCTTGGACATCGCTTCGCGGCCGTGCTCGCGCAAGGCGTGGGCGATTTCGTGGCCGATGATCGCGGCGATTTCATCGTCAGTGAGCTTGAGCTTGTTGATCAAGCCGGTATAGAAAATGATTTTGCCGCCAGGGCCGCAACTGGCGTTGAGCTCATCGCTCTTGATCAGGTTCACTTCCCAGTTCCATTGCGCCGAATCCGGGCGGAACACAGGTGCCTGAGCGATCAGCCGACTGGAGATGGCCTGGACGCGCTTGGCATCGCTACTCGTCTTGTCCAATACACCCTTGGCGCTCGCTTCGCCCATGGTCTTTTGGTAGGACTGGGCATACATCTGATTGACCTGGTCGGTGGACAGCATGCTGAACATGTATTGCTTGCGCTCCACGCCCACGGCTCCGCCGCTGGTAGTGTTGACCGACTGGCAACCGGCAAGCAGCAAGCCCACACTCAGTGCACTCACCATCAATATCTTGTTCATGTAAGAAGCTCCCTGGAAACGTGGGCGTATCCTAGGCGCTGATTTGTATCGGCGCCAGATACATAGCGTGGGATTACAGTTTTTTCAGACAGACCCTACTCCAGTCCATTTACGACACCCACAAAGCCAAAACAGTCATCCGACGAACAGCGCCTCATGCTGGGCCAAAGAATCGCCGATACAGGCTTCAGACGTCATTCCCGCGTCCGGAGCCTTTATGAAATTCAAATCGATCCAGTTTTCCGTGGCCGCTCTGGCCGGCGCCATCATCCTCAGTGTGGTCGGCGCCCTGGTGCTGTACGCGCTGTTTGCCGGCGCCCGCACCCAGGACATGGTGCAACAGCGGACCAAGGCGCAGTTCGAGCATCTGATCGAACAACGCCTCGACGCGCTGGCCCGCACCCAGGCCAGCCTGATCCAGCGAGAACTGGAGGCACCGCTGTTGCTTGCCCGGGGCCTGGCGACCACCAATGCCTTGATGGGCATGAACGGCCCGGACGGCAACGCACAACTGAAGGTGCCCCGCGAGCAGATGATCAGCCTGCTGCGCGAAACCGTGGTGCGCAACCCGAAGATTCTCGGCGCCTACATCGCCTGGGAACCGAACGCCATTGACCACGACGACGCCAATTACGTGAACAGCCCGGTGCTGGGCATGGAAACCGACGGGCGCTTCCTGCCGTGGTGGTTTCGCAACCAGGACGGCACCCTGGGCCTGGAAAAGCTCGCCGATGTGGCGGACCAGAAACTGCTGTCCACCGGTATTCGCGCCAGTGAGTATTACCTGTGCTCCCGGGACAGCAAGAAAGCCTGCGTGATCGACCCGGCGCCTTATCGCGTCGGCAACACCATGACCATGCTCGCCTCGTTCATCGAGCCGATCATGGTCGATGGCAAGTTCCAGGGCATCGTCGGCGCCGACCTGTCGGTGAACTTCATCCAGGACATGCTCGTCGCTGCCGACCGCGAGCTGTATGAGGGCGCCGGAGAAATGGCGTTGCTCTCCAGCAACAACCGCTTGGTGGCCTTCACGAAGGACCCGTCCAAACTGGGAGAAAAGGCCAGCGACCTGCTGGACGCCAATGAACTGGACAACCTGTCCAAGCTCAGCGTCGGCCAGGTACGTTACGACGTCGATGAAGCCCATGGGCACATCGAGGTGTACATGCCGTTCGGCATCGGTGAAACCCAAGCCCGTTGGACGCTGATGCTGCAACTGCCACTGGATGCGGTGATGGCCGAACTGCAAGCGTTGCAAAAAGACCTGGATGCGCAACGCCAGACCGACATCTTCGGCATGGCCATGGTGGGCCTGGTGATTGCCGGCATCGGCCTGCTGGTGATCTGGCTGGTGGCCCACGGCATCGCCCGTCCCCTCAAGCAAATGGTGGCGATGCTCGATGACATCGCCCAGGGCGAAGGCGACCTGACCCGTCGCCTGGTGAGCGACCGCGCGGATGAACTGGGTGCGATCGCCAAGGGCTTCAATACCTTCCTGAGCAAGTTGCAAGGGATGATCACCCAGGTCGTCACCTCGGTGCAGAGCGTCAGCGATTCCTCGGAGCACACTGCCGACATCGCCATCCGCACCAACCAGGGCGTGCACAAGCAAATGGTGGAGATCGATCAGGTCGCCACCGCCGTGCACGAGATGACCGCCACCGCCCAGGACGTGGCCCGCAACGCGACCCAGGCCGCCCAAGCCGCTGGTCACGCAGACCAGGCTGCCAGCCAGGGCATGCAGATCGTGCGGGACACTTCCACCTCCATCGGCGCCCTGGCCGTGGAAATCGGTAAGGCCGTGGGCGTGGTGCAGGCTCTGGCCAAGGACAGTGAGAACATCAACGCGATTCTCACCGCCATCCGCGGGATCGCCGAACAGACCAACCTGCTGGCCCTCAACGCGGCCATCGAAGCAGCTCGCGCCGGTGAACAGGGGCGTGGATTTGCGGTGGTGGCCGATGAGGTGCGCAACCTGGCGCAGAAAACGCAGCAGGCCACTGAAGAAATCCAGACGATGATCCAACAGTTGCAACAAGGCACCCGGGATGTGGTGCGGGTGATGGAAGACAGCCAGCACCGCACCGATGAAAGCGTGCAACACGCAGCGAAAGCGGCCCAGGCCCTGGAGACCATCACCCAGGCGGTATCGGTGATCAATGACATGAACACCCAGATCGCCAGCGCCGCCGAGGAACAAAGCGCGGTGGCCGATGACATCAACCGTAACGTGATCAACATCGGGCAAGTGGCAAATGAAGTGGCCGGTGGCGCGGACGAATCCAGCGCGGCCAGTGCGGATCTGACCAAACTGGCGGAGCAGCAGCGGCGGTTGATCAATCAGTTCAAGGTTTGATCCTCGGGCCCCATCGCGAGCAGGCTCGCTCCCACAGGGGGCGGGGGGGTGAACACCATTTCTGTGTATCCCCCAGTCCAATGTGGGAGCGAGCCTGCTCGCGATGGGGCCAGCACAGGCGCCTCAACACTCAAGCCGGAGTCAGGCACTCCGGCCCGTTGAGCTTCGGATCATTGACCATGTTGGCCAGTACCCGCTCGCGCAGTGCCGCCGGCTCACTGGCCAGCAAGCCTTGCAATACATGCAGGGGCGTCTCGGGATCGAGCCACAGGCGCTGGCCCTCTTCATCCAGGATCAACGGCCGACGCTGCCCTGCCGCCGCCTGGGTGACGACTGCGGTGCTCAGCCACACCTGTTCCTGCACGGGATAGGCTTCCCAGATCGCGGCGAAAAACAACGAAGAGCCCTCACCCGGCGTCAACCAGTAAGGGCGTTTGCGCGTGCCACCGCGCCATTCATAGAAGCCGTTGGCCGGCAGCAGGCAACGGCGCAGGCGCAGGGCCTCACGAAACATCGGCTGCTCGGCCACGGTTTCGGCCCGGGCGTGGGCCGGGGTACGGGACAGGTCGGTCAGCCAGGGCGGCGTGAGGCCCCAGCGGGCCCGGGCCAGTTCGCGCTGCCCCTCAGCGCCGGCGCGCAGCATCAGCACCGAATCGTTGGGCGAAATATTCCACTGGGCCTTCTGGTCGGCAGGGAAGCCGGGCAAGGCCGCAAAGGCGGGGTTCCAGCGAAACAGGGCATAACGTCCACACATGGGGCAACACGACTCTTGATCAAACGGTCGCCAGCCTAACAGACCAATGTGCCGGGGTAACTGTCCGGCTCATCGCCGGGCAATGGCAGCGCGGCATTGTAGGCGGCGATCAGCTCCCGGGCGTATTGCGCCTGGTCGTCCTCCACCGCCAGTCCCAGCAGGCCATACATCGGCAACTCGCCGGCGCCGCCCACCAGGTCACGGCCCACCAGGTGGGCGGTGATGCCTTCGCTGGCGAGCATGCCCTGGAGCAGTTCGCCTTCCATCAGGTTTTCCAGCTCGTAGATTCGCTGCATGGACGTCCCCCATCATTCGTTTTCACTGAAGACTTCCAGATGCCATTCCTCATCGTGGACCTGCAGGACAAATGTTATCGGTCGGCAACAGACCTGACAGTCCTCGATATAGGTCTGATCACCGCCGGACAGGTCCACCAGCGTTTCCACTTCCTCACCACAATACGGACATTCATACGGAGCGGTTTCCAGCATCGCGGTCTCCCAGGTGACTTGTGCGTATAATCGCCGGTCTATTTGCAGGGCTATTTTTGTCTGGCGGATCTTCCAGGCCGTGCCCTGTCGGTTTTTCGATCGAACCTTTACTTACCCTAGCCGTTTCCTACAAGAGAGCATGATGGGCGAATTCGATGCCATCCGACCTTACGACGACAGCGAAGTCCCAGCGGTGCTGGCACGGCTGCTCGGCGACAAGGCGTTTCTAGATATCCTCACCCACTTCCGCTTCCCACGCCTGGCCGGGGCTTTCGGCTGGATGCTCAAGCCTCTTATAGCGCAAAGGTTGCGTCGTGAGTTCGCCGGCGTGACATCGGTCGCCACTTTGCAGGACAAAGTGGAGTTCTATGTCGACCACACGATCGAGCGTGCCACCGATGGCGTGACCTACACCGGGGTGGAGCAATTCAAATCCGGTAGCGCGTACCTGTTCATCGCCAACCACCGCGACATCGTGATGGACCCGGCCTTCGTCAACTACGCCGTGTACCACGCCGGCTTGCCGACGCCACGCATCGCCATCGGCGACAACCTGCTGCAGAAGCCCTTTGTCAGCGATCTGATGCGTCTGAACAAAAGCTTCATCGTGCACCGCTCCATCACCGGACGGCGGGAAAAAATGGCCGCGTACCAGTTGCTCTCGGCCTATATCAATCACTCGATCCGCAACGACTGCGCCTCGATCTGGATTGCCCAGGCCGAGGGTCGGGCCAAGGACGGTGACGACCGCACCGAATCGGCGATCCTCAAGATGTTCCACATGAGCCGCAAGGACGAACCCTTCGGCGAGGTCATCCAGTCGCTGAACCTCACGCCGGTGTCCATCAGCTACGAATACGACCCGTGCGACCAGGCCAAGGCCCGCGAGCTGTACATCCGCGCCACCACCGGCACCTACACCAAGGCACCGGGCGAAGACGACGTGAGCATCGCCAAGGGCATTACCGGCTACAAGGGTCGGGTCCACGTGAACTTCGCCGCGCCGATCACCGAGCTGTTCGAGGACACCAAGCAACTGGCCCAGGAAATGGACCGGCAGATTCTCGGCGGCTACCGCCTGTTCCCGGTGCATTACCTGGCTTACGCCCAATGGGCCGACGCCGACCCGCAGTTGCAGGTGCCGACAGCGGCCCAGGTATTCGGCGCCGATGAACTGGCCAAGGCCCAGGAAGAATGGCAGCGCCGGCTGGACGCTTGCCCGGCGGAGCACCGCCCATTCCTGGTGCTGCAATACGCGACACCGGTGCGTAATCAGTATCGGGTCAAGGCGGGATTGGCGCTTTAAGCGACGCCTGTCAAAAAGATCGCAGCCTTCGCCAGCGCCTACATGAATCGATTGTTCATCTTGTAGGCGCTGGCGAAGGCTGCGATCTTTTTTTATCCATCAGAACTGGGTGCTGACCCACGACACCAGCAGTGCCAGGCCCAGGCAGGCAAAGCCGAAACGGTAGAAAAACCGGTTCATGCGCTGGGTCGCCAGGTCCAGCAAGGCTTCGAATCGCTCGTCGCCGTCGCTCTTGCGCGCCTCAAGGCAGGCCCGCGCCCGTTGTTCACGGCGACGCGTGGCATGCAGCACCCAACCGCCCGGGCAGGCAAACAACAATGCGAGCAGGTTGATCAGTTTGGCGGGGTGAGCAGCGAACAACGAAAACAAATGCAGCGACATCACAAACCTCAAGCAATAAACGGACAGGACGCGCCCGGGACCTACGAACGGCGTGAATTCTACCGAAAGCGCCCTCGCCTACTGCACTTTTTCCGACCAATAACGATCCCCTTGCCCTGCATGCCATATTCCTTTGTGGCGAGGGAGCTTGCTCCCGCTGGGGTGCGAAGCGCCCCCAATGAAGCTGAGGCAATCAACCTCAGACACCGCAGCGACAAGTTTGGGGCTGCTGTGCAGCCCAGCGGGAGCAAGCTCCCTCGCCACAGAATCCGTCAGCAAGCCCTGGGTTAATTTTTCACGTCACGGTTTCGTCATCTGAATAGGCCACCCTGTCGCCCTTCAAACCTGCCCGGAACCCACCATGCTCCACGCCGAAAACCAGGATCGTCTCTATCTCATCAGCCCGAGCGACGAACAACAGAACCTCGTCGGCAGCCTGTCCTTCAACGTACAGGATCGGCATTGGCTGGTGTATTGCGCCCTTGGCGGCCATCAACACGCCGACCTTCCGGAGACCGATCTGCTGACTGGGATCAGCGTGCTGGAGCTGTATTCCCAGGCTGCATGAAGGTTTCTTGCTTGCAAAAAAACTGTGGGAGCGAGCCTGCTCGCGATAGCGGAGTGTCAGTCACCTCAATGTTGACTGATCCGCCATCGCGAGCAGGCTCGCTCCCACAGGGGGTACGGAACGTCCTACTTACTCAGCCAGCACCTGACCAATGGTCGGGTCCTTGAACAGGCGTGTCAGGGCATCGCTCAACACGTCGCTGACCAGCTTGGTGTTGGTGTCCTGGTTAGGCGCCATGCCGAAGCGCTGGTCCAGCGAGGCACCGTAACGACCGCTGTAACGACGATTGGCGTTCTGCACCTCGGAGCGGAAGGTCGCGCCGATGGTGGCTTCGGTCACATACATGCCTTCCTTGGGCGACTGGTACTTCAACTCGGCCAGGGTGACGGTCAGTTGCGGTGCATTCATCGCATTGGCGGTAGGGGTGAAGCCCAGCAAACGTACCGCCGCTTCGGCCTGGGCCTGCAGCTTGGGCAAAATCTGCGCGCCCTGCACCGTGATCACACTGGTTTCCGGGTACAGCCCGCCGCGGGTGCCGAGGGTCGGCGACGGACGACCGTCCACCACCCGTACCACCACCGGCTGGCCGCGACCCACGGGCGCCAGTTGGGCGTTGAGCTTGGGCTCCGGGTTAAGTTGTTGCGGGCTGTGGGCGCAGCCGACGAGGGCCAGACTGGTCACAGCGATCAAACCGAACAACAGGCGTTGCAACATGCTCTTCTCTCCAGAATCGGGCACAAACAGGCCCGCAGTATAGCGGTGCGCTATGGCGGTGAACTAGCGCTGCACGATGAATACTCAAATGTCTGACACCCCATGGGAAAACCGGTTCGTGTCATGCCATTGTCATGATCCTTACATCGGCATGTCATGGCCTCCTGTCAGCCTTGGCACAAGCTCCCCGACACGGTGTCCGACCATGCGTTTTCTCATTTCCCTGTTCACTCCGCGCCCACAGCACCGCTGCTTCGCCCTGCTGGACCGCAACGGCCGTTGCCAGGCATTCAAGCAATGCAACCTGCAGCCCATGGGTGAAGGTTGGGTGGAAATCGAAGAGATTCGCCTGAACTGGCTGCACCAGCCATTGCCCGCCAGCGCCCGCGTGCAAACCCTTGGCGCTCGCCCACGCAACCGTCAACTGTTGGCCGTCTGACCGGATGGCTAATAAAAGTCATTAAACACGACCATTTCCCTGCGTTTCTTCGATACAATCTGCCCCCGATTATAAGGACGTCTCCTGATCGGGCCTCGCAACACCGCTAATGCGCTGGTATTGGCACCCCGCACCGCCCACAGAGAGCCGCCCACACAGATCGAGTGAAGCTGGCGCGCTTGCTGTTTTTCAAGCAAATCACCACTTTTCGCGAATCTGCAGAGCTGTCATTACGCTCGGTCACTGAGCTGTCTGCCCGTTTTGCCTGTCATGTATTACATGGGGGCAAACCAAACCGGGCGCGGTGCCAGGCTGGGACAGCCCTTTTTTGAGGTTCACGTCTTCAAAAGAGCGTGAAAAAACGGGTTTTCACAACTTCACGAGAGTGTGGCGAGCAAATGAATAGTTTTGCGTCTGAACAAGCACCATTAGCGTCTGAAACAGCCCAACGACACAGGACCGCCTATCGTTCAAGAACCGGCGCCTGAAGCCTGTCCGCTACGGATTTGGTTGCACGAACGGATGTCTCGGCCATAAGTCGAATTGCCTGCCCGGCGCTTAAATGAGTTCATGGGACTCTGAGGCCAGGCTGCATGCATCCGCAGTAGTTGCGAAAAATTGCGAAGATTCGGACATGGCGATCCTGGCCATGGATACCTGGGGCGCAACTGACCTGCCCCGCCACTCCTGGCCGCCATGCCGACAATTTGGTGCTGCAGATTTTGGAGACGCGTTAAATGGCGCATAACGAAGCAGTCGATGTAGTTCTGGTAGGGGCCGGCATCATGAGTGCCACCCTGGCCGTGCTGCTCAAGGAACTCGACCCCGCGATCTCGCTGGAAGTCGTCGAGTTGATGGATTCCGGTGCCGCGGAGAGTTCCAACCCGTGGAACAACGCCGGCACCGGCCACGCCGGGCTGTGTGAGCTGAACTACACGCCCCAGGCGGCCGATGGCAGTGTCGACATCAAGAAAGCCGTGCACATCAACACCCAGTTCGAGGTGTCGAAGCAGTTCTGGACGTACCTGACCAAAAAAGGCACGTTCGGCTCATCCAAATCCTTCATTGCCCCCGTCCCGCACCTGAGCTTCGTGCAGGGTGAAAAAGGCGTGTCGTTCCTGAAAAAGCGCTTTGAACTGATGCGCCAGCATCACGCCTTCGCTGACATGGAATACACCGAGGACAAGGCCGTTATGGCCGAGTGGATGCCGCTGATGATGCCGGGCCGGCCAGCTGACGAAGTCATCGCCGCCACCCGCGTCATGAACGGCACCGACGTCAACTTCGGCGCCCTGACCAACCAGTTGCTCAAGCACCTGACCAGCGCCCCGGACACCCAGGTCAAGTATTGCAAGCGCGTCACCGGCCTCAAGCGCAACGGCGCGGGCTGGACCGTCAGCATCAAGGACGTCAATTCCGGCAGCAGCCGTGACGTCGATGCCAAGTTTGTCTTCCTGGGCGCCGGTGGGGCGGCATTGCCGCTGCTGCAAGCGTCGGGCATCGAAGAAAGCAAAGGCTTCGGTGGCTTCCCGGTCAGCGGCCAGTGGCTGCGTTGCGACAACCCGGAAGTGGTCAAACATCACCAGGCCAAAGTCTACAGCCAGGCCGCCGTGGGCTCGCCACCGATGTCCGTGCCGCACCTGGACACCCGCGTGGTCGATGGCAAGAAATCCCTGCTGTTCGGGCCATACGCCGGTTTCACCACCAAGTTCCTCAAGCATGGCTCGCTGATGGACCTGCCACTGTCGGTACGTGCCGGCAACATCGGCCCGATGCTGGCCGTGGCCCGGGACAACATGGACCTGACCAAGTACCTGATCAGCGAAGTGATGCAGTCCATGGAGCAGCGCCTGGAATCCCTGCGTCGCTTCTATCCCGAGGCGAAAGCCGAGGACTGGCGCCTGGAAGTGGCCGGCCAACGGGTTCAGATCATCAAGAAAGACCCGAAGAAAGGCGGTGTCCTGCAGTTCGGCACCGAACTGGTGGCGGCCAAGGACGGCACCCTCGCCGCCTTGCTCGGCGCCTCGCCCGGTGCTTCGGTGACCGTCTCGATCATGCTGGACCTGATCGAGCGCTGCTTCCCGGACAAAGCCAAGGGAGAATGGGCGAGCAAACTCGCTGAGATCTTCCCGGCGCGGGAAAAAGTGCTGGAAACCGACGCGGCGCTGTATCGCAAGGTCAATGCGCAGAACAACGTCGCCCTGGAACTGGTTGAAGAAAGCAGCGAGACACCCAGCTTCGCTTGATTCTGCCGGATAAAAAAACGCCCCGTTCTTTCTGAGAACGGGGCGTTTTTTTATGGGAGAAGCTGTCGTGGCGAGGGGGCTTGCTCCCGCTGGCCTGCGAGGCAGGCCGCCAAGTAATCAGCCACGAGCCTTGTTGATCAACTCGATGTATTCCTCGGCATTACGCTGGTCCTGGATCAGCGCCACGAAATCGTTGCCATGCTCATCCTTGCCGTTGAGGTCGTAGCCGGCCTCGACGAAAAACGTCAGAAAACGCTCGAAGTCGTCGACCCGCAGGCCACGGTAGGCCTTGATCAGTTTGTGCAGCGACGGCGAAGTAGCATCGACCGGATCGAAATTGAGGAACAGCTTGATCTGCTCATCGCCAATCTCGTCACCAATCACTTGTTTCTTGTCTTTACGCATTGCCGGGCTCCAGCTCGCACAGTTCACGGGGGCGGGCAGTTTACCCCCGGCAGGCCTCGGGGCTCAACGCGGGCGTACAGCGCCGGTGTGCAGGTCGGCCCAGATATGGCCGTTGGCGTAGCTGAGGAACTGCACGTACACCGTGTCGCTGCGCAGCAGATCGATCACCACTTGATACTGGGCCTGTGGATAAGACAGGGTCAGAGTCTTGCTCGCCTCGTCGAAGGCAGGTTTTTTCAGGCTTTTGCTTTCGCCATCGAAGTTCAGGATCACCTGGTTGAGGGTGGCGCCTTTGTTCAGGGGTTTACCTTTGAGGCGCACCAGCAACGGCGATGTAACCGGTATCGGTTGCTGGTTGGACTGACGCTGATTGCCCAGCACCACCGAATACTCGGTGACCTGGAGCAATTGCTGGTGTTCGGGTTGTTCCTGACGTACCGCCAGATCGTCGGGGGGCAGAAATTGATTGTGCATCGGCGCGCCAACGGCCGCCCACGACAGGCTGGACATCAGCAGCAGAGCGGCGCAGCGACGGGTCAGTACACTCATGACAGGCTCCAGGGTCTTGGCCCGGCACTCTAGCATGAGCCCAGGCGGTAAAAATAACGATCCAGGTCAATACATCCGCGCCACGAGCACGGCATACTCAAAGAGCCATCAGCCCCGGCCTGCCGGTGTATGCCTTTGTGGCGAGGGAGCTTGCTCCCGCTGGGTTGCGCAGCGGTTCCAAGATTTTGCGAGCGCTACGCACTCGAGCGGGAGCAAGCTCCCTCGCCACGGGTTTTGTGTTTGGCAAAGCTCAGGATGTATCCCTTTCTTTCATGCGTGGAGTGCCCATGTCCTTCTCCGCCCCACCGATATTCGCCGCTTGGCGCCAAACCTGGCGCGCCGGTTACACCCTTGATCGCCTGCGTGGCGATCTGGTGGCCGGGCTGACCGTCGGCATCATTGCCATCCCCTTGGCCATGGCCCTGGCAATCGCCGTGGGCGTGCCGCCGCAGCATGGCTTGTACACGGTGCTGGTAGCCGCCCCCCTGATCGCCCTCACCGGCGGCTCGCGCTTCAACGTGAGCGGGCCGACAGCGGCGTTCGTGGTGATCCTGCTGCCCATTACCCAGCAATACGGCCTGGGCGGCCTGCTGCTGTGCACGATGCTGGCGGGCATGATCCTGATAGCGCTGGGCCTGATGCGGGCCGGGCGGCTGATCCAGTACATTCCTTATCCGGTCGTTCTCGGTTTTACCGCTGGGATCGGCGTGGTCATTGCCACCCTGCAACTCAAAGACCTGTTGGGCCTGACCACTGTCGGCAACGCCGAGCATTACATCGAGCAATTGGGCGCCTTGATCACGGCGCTGCCCAGCGCCCGGCTCGGCGACGGCCTTATCGGCCTCATCTGCCTGGCGGTATTGATTGCCTGGCCGCGCTGGGTGCCGCGTGTTCCGGGACATCTGGTCGCCCTGTTGGTGGGTGCGCTGTTGGGGCTGGCGCTGGAAAGCGGCGGCTGGGAAATCGCGACATTGGGCGAACGTTTCAGCTACGTGGTCGACGGCATCAGTTACCCCGGCATCCCGCCATTTTTGCCGAGTTTCGACTGGCCTTGGAATCTCCCGGACAATCAGGGCCGCTCCTTGGAACTGTCCTACGATCTGATCCGCCAATTGCTCGGGCCTGCCTTTGCCATCGCCATGCTCGGTGCCATTGAGTCGCTGTTGTGCGCGGTGGTGGCCGACGGCATGACCGGCAGTAAACACGACCCCAACGCCGAACTGATCGGCCAGGGCCTGGGCAATCTGGTGGCGCCACTGTTCGGCGGCATCACTGCCACGGCGGCGATTGCCCGCAGCGCCACCAATGTGCGCAGCGGCGCGTTTTCGCCATTGGCCGCAATCATTCACAGCCTCGTGGTATTGGGGGCGATTGTGCTGCTGGCGCCGTTGTTCAGCTATCTGCCCATGGCAGCGCTGGCGGCGTTGCTGGTGATGGTGGCCTGGAACATGAGCGAAGCCGGACACGTGCTGCACACCTTGCGTATCGCCCCACGCAGTGACGTGCTGGTGCTACTGACCTGCCTGAGCCTGACCGTACTGTTCGACATGGTCCTGGCCGTCGCCGTCGGCCTGCTGCTGGCCGCCGGGCTGTTCATCAAACGCATGAGCGAGCTGACGGACACCGCCGAACTGCCGCGCCATTTCCATCAGGCCCTGCTGGAGATGCCCGAGCACGTTCGCTGCTACGCCATTCGCGGACCGCTGTTTTTCGGCGCGGCAGAAAAGGCCCTGGATGTGCTGCGCAAATTCGATCCGGGGATTCGGGTGATGGTGGTGGAAATGAGCGCCGTGCCGATGCTGGACATGACTGCGCTGGCGGCTTTTGAAAGCATCCTCAAGGACTACCGCAAGCAGGGCATCGGCCTGATTCTGGTGGCAACCGCGCCACGGGTACGCCTGAAGTTGCGCCGCGCCGGCATCCATCGCGAGCAGCGCCAACTGGCGTATGTGCAGACCCTGGAGCAGGCACGGGCCAAAAGCGAAAAATGGCTCGCCGGTAGCGCTGCACACTCGAGCCCGGCCTGATTGATCTGTTGCCACGCAGCTTTTTGTGGCGAGGGAGCTTGCTCCCGCTTGGGTGCGTAGCATCCACCTGCAATTGGGGCTGCTGCGCAGCCCAGCGGGAGCAAGCTCCCTCGCCACAGAAGCCTCGCTACCGCACCGCTCAGTCGAACTGAGCGCGCATCCAGGCCTGGTACTGCGCCACCCCCGCCTCGCCTTCGCGGGGCGCCCAGGGGGCCAGTTCACCGTCGCCCACCGGGCGGTAAGGCCCGGCCTTGCACTCGAACATCAGGCTGTCGGCTTCCAGCACCACTAAACCGTGGTAAACGCCCGCCGGCAGGTCGACACCGAGGCAATCGCCACCGGCCTGCAGGATACGCTTGTCCACCACCGTCCCGGTTTCATCAAAGATCAACACACCGAGCCGGCCCTTGAGCACCAGCAGGGTTTCAGCCTTGTCAGCGCTCAGGTGGCGATGCGGCGGGATGTAAGTGGACGGCTGCAAGCCAACCGCCATGCGATGGCAAGGCTCGTCCATCTGATGAAAATTGTGGTGTTGGCGCCCGCGAGGACTGGCCGTGGCTTTCTCGGCCAGTTCGTTGAACAGCGCTTGATCCAGAAAACCCGGCCGGTTCATCGATTACATTCCTTTGACGGCGAAAATACCGTTGGCATTGCGCCAGTAACCTTTGTAGTCCATGCCGTAGCCGAAGATGTAGCGGTCAATGCACGGCAGGCCGACGAAATCGGCTTTCAGGTCCGGACGGGCCTTGCGGTCATGGTCCTTGTCGATCAGCACGGCGGTGTGCACGGCGCGGGCACCGGCGTGTTTGCAGAAGTCGATGATGGCGCCCAGGGTGTGACCTTCGTCGAGGATGTCGTCGATGATCAGCACGTCACGGTCGATGAACGAAACTTCCGGCTTGGCTTTCCAGAACAGGTCGCCACCGCTGGTTTCGTTGCGGTAACGGGTGGCGTGCAGATAGGACGCTTCCAGCGGGAAGTTCAGGTAGGTCAGCAGCTTGCCGGAGAAAATCAGCCCACCGTTCATGACGCAGAACACCACCGGGTTGGAATCGGCCAACTGGTCGTTGATTTGCGCGCCGACACGGGCGATGGCCGCTTCGACTTCGGCTTCGGTGTACAGGCAGTCAGCCTCTCGCATGATTTGACGGATATGCTCGAGATCAGCGGACATGGCGCTCTCCAGGGGTGGCAGGTCGGAAAAGCGGGCAAAGGTACGCATCCCGCCCGGCCAGATCAAGCGTTTGTGGACTAACGTTCTGTATTGTCTATAGGACAACACCCTCGGATAGATTAATCTAGGCCGGTTTTTTTGCCCGCCGCCGGAGCTTTCCCCATGCCCATCCTCGAGATCCGCCACCCGCTGATCAGACATAAACTTGGCCTGATGCGCCGCGCCGACATTAGCACGAAGAACTTCCGCGAACTTGCCCAGGAAGTCGGTGCACTGCTCACCTACGAAGCCACCAAGGACCTGCCGCTGGAGTCCTATGAAATCGACGGTTGGGCCGGCACGGTCCAGGTGGAAAAAATCGCCGGCAAGAAAATCACCGTGGTGCCGATCCTGCGTGCCGGCATCGGCATGCTCGAAGGCGTGCTGAGCCTGATCCCGGGCGCCAAAGTCAGCGCCGTGGGCGTGGCCCGCAACGAGCAGACCCTGCAGGCGCACACCTACCTGGAAAAACTGGTGCCGGAAATCGACGAGCGCCTGGCAATGATCATCGATCCGATGCTCGCCACCGGCAGCTCCATGGTCGCCACCATCGACCTGCTGAAAAAAGCCGGTTGCCGTGACATCCGCGCCATGGTGCTGGTGGCGGCCCCCGAAGGCATCAAGGCCGTGGAAGACGCTCACCCCGACGTCACCATCTACACCGCTTCCATCGACCAGAAACTCAACGAGCACGGCTACATCATTCCAGGCCTGGGCGATGCCGGCGACAAGATCTTCGGTACCAAGCAGAAGGACGCTTGAGCATGCAGGATGAGTTCAACGATCCGCTCTGGCGCCAGGTCTTATCCGGCGCGCAGATGCTGTTCGTCGCCTTCGGCGCGCTGGTACTGATGCCGCTGATCACCGGGCTGGACCCGAACGTAGCGCTGTTCACCGCAGGCCTGGGAACAATCCTGTTCCAGATCGTCACCGGGCGTCAGGTGCCGGTGTTTCTGGCATCGAGCTTTGCCTTCATCACCCCGATCATTCTCGCCAAGGGCCAGTTCGGCCTGGCCGCGACCATGGGCGGGGTGATGGCGGCCGGTTTCGTCTACACCTTCCTGGGCCTGGCGGTGAAGGTCAAGGGCACCGGATTTATCGACCGCTTGCTGCCGCCGGTGGTGATTGGGCCGGTGATCATTTCCATCGGCCTGGCCATGGCACCGATTGCCGCCAACATGGCCATGGGCAAGGCCGGCGACGGTACCGAGCTGATTGCCTACCAGACGGCGATGCTGATCTCGATGCCGGCGCTGCTCACCACCCTGATCGTCGCGGTGTTCGGCAAAGGCATTTTCCGCCTGGTGCCGATCATTTCCGGCGTGCTGGTGGGCTTTGCCATGGCGTTTTATTTTGGGGTGGTGGACACCGCCAAAATCGCCGCCGCGCCATGGTTCGCCTTGCCGAACTTCACCGCGCCGGAGTTCAACTGGCAAGCGATCCTGTTCATCGTGCCAGTGGCTTTGGCGCCAGCCATTGAGCACATCGGTGGGGTCATCGCCGTGGGCAGCGTGACCGGTCGCGACTACCTGAAAAAACCCGGCCTGCACCGCACCCTGCTCGGCGATGGCATCGCCACCACGGCAGCCGGCCTGTTCGGCGGCCCGCCCAACACCACCTACGCCGAAGTCACTGGCGCGGTGATGCTGACCAAAAACTACAATCCGAAAATCATGACCTGGGCGGCGATCTTCGCCATCAGCCTGGCGTTCATCGGCAAGTTCGGCGCGCTGCTGCAAAGCATCCCGGTGCCGGTGATGGGCGGGATCCTGTGCCTGTTGTTCGGTTCGATCGCGGCGGTGGGGATGAACACGCTGATCCGCCACAAGATCGACCTGAGCGAAGCGCGCAACCTGGTGATCGTTTCGGTGACGCTGGTGTTTGGTATCGGCGGTGTGCTGGTAGGCACCGGCACCGGCCCGGACGACTTCGGCCTCAAAGGCATCGCGCTGTGCGCGGTGGTGGCGATCGCCCTGAACCTGATCCTGCCGGGCAATGACGGCTGGAAGCAGAAGAAGGCGGATGAGCCGCTGATCTGACTCAAGCTTGAAGTTTTGTGCTGCCAGTCAGATAGCTATCGCGAGCAGGCTCGCTCCCACATCAGCGGATCTTTGAACACTCGAGATCCATTGTGGGAGCGAGCCTGCTCGCGATTGGGCCCTTGAATTTTACAAAGCGATCGGTGCCCGCTCGCACAGGGTGCTCAACGCCTGCGCCCATTGCACATCATCATTGAGACACGGCACCAGCACTAACTCCTCCCCGCCCGCCTCACGAAATTGCTCGCGCCCGCGATCACCGATTTCTTCCAGGGTTTCGATGCAGTCGGCCACGAACGCCGGGCACATCACCAGCACTTTCTTCACGCCACTTTTAGCCAATTCATCCAGGCGCGCTTCGGTGTAGGGTTCGATCCACTTGGCGCGCCCCAGTCGCGACTGGAACGACACCGACCATTGGCCATCCTTGAGCCCCATGCGCTGGGCGAACAGGTCTGCGGTGCGAATGCATTGCGCGCGGTAACACGTAGCCATGACCTCAGGCGGCGCATTTTTGCAGCAGTCGGCGTCCTTGAAGCAATGGAAACCCGTAGGGTCGAGCTTGGTCAGGTGCCGCTCCGGCAAACCATGGAAGCTCAACAGCAGGTGGTCGTAATCCTGCATCAGATACGGCTTGGCGCTGGCAACCAGGGCGTCGAGGTATTCCGGCTGATCGTAGAACGGCTGGAGAATCGAGAACTGCACATTGAGCTTCTTTTCGCGCACTACCCGCTTGGCTTCTTCGATCACCGTGGTGACTGTGCTGTCGGCAAATTGCGGATACAACGGCGCCAGCGTGATCTTCTTGTGGCCCTGGCTTGCCAGGCGCACCAGGGTCGACTCAATGGACGGCTCGCCATAACGCATCGCCAACTCAACCGGCCCCTGGGTCCATTGCGCAGTCATGGCTTGTTGCAAGCGACGGCTGAGCACCACCAGCGGCGAGCCCTCGTCCCACCAGATCGACGCATAGGCATGGGCCGATTGCTCTGGGCGCCTGATCAGGATCAGCGACACCAGCAAGCGCCGCACCGGCCACGGCAGGTCGATGACGTAGGGGTCCATCAGAAACTGATTGAGGTAGCGGCGCACATCGGCCACCGAAGTAGAAGCAGGCGAACCCAGATTCACCAGAAGCAACGCGTGATCGGTCATGCAACGTCCTATTTCAAAGGCGGTTCGACAAATCGTCGAGAGCCGCATGCAAATCAGTGAACCGGAAAGTGAAACCCGCCGCCTGCAATCGGGCCGGCGTTGCGCGCTGGCCGCCCAGCAGCAGCAATGACAATTCTCCCAATGCGACCTTCAGCGCCAGCTCCGGCATCGGCACCACGGCCGGCCGATGCAACACGCCCCCCAGGGCCTTGGCAAAATCGCGGTTGCGCACCGGGTTCGGCGCGCAGGCATTATAAGGACCGCTGGCCTCATCGCGGAGCAGAAGAAAATCAATCAGAGCGATTTGATCGGCAATGTGAATCCACGGCATCCACTGCCGGCCATTGCCAATACGCCCGCCCAACCCCAGTTTGAACGGCAGCAGCAGCCGCGACAAAAAGCCGCCCTCGGCCGACAGGACCAGACCGGTACGAACCAGTACCACCCGTATGCCCATCGCCTCGGCGCGCTGCGCGGTTTCCTCCCAGGCGATGCACAACTGGCTGGCGAAGTCCTCGCTCACCGGTCCTGAGTCCTCGGTCAGCTCACGTTCGCCACCGTCGCCGTACCACCCCACCGCGGAACCGGAAATCAATACCCCGGGTTTGTGTTCGCAACGCTCCAGCCAAGCCAGCAACGCTTCTGTCAGGGTGATGCGACTGCTCCACAACAACTTCTTGCGTTTATGGCTCCAGGGTCGATCCGCAATCGGTGCCCCCGCGAGGTTGACCACCGCATCCACCGGCTCGGCAATCTCCTCGAGCCTGGCGACACCCCGCACTTGCGCGCCGCAGATCTTCGCCACGTCTTCGGGGCGACGACTCCACACCGTCAAGCGATGGCCCTGCGCCAACCAGTGGCGGCAGAGCTGACGTCCGATCAAACCAGTACCGCCGGTCAGCAATATGTGCATGAAGTGTTCCTCGCATCGCGTTTTACCCAGCCCATTAGTCTATTTTTATAAGCAGGGATTTTTCGTATCAGGCAGGGTCTGTGTTTAACAATAGGTCACCCTGTCAAAACGCGAACGGTAAAACTTATACCAAAAACCCTAATTGTACAGGTTTAAACGACGGCGTAGTCTGTACAGAAAGGTAAACGAGGCCCTCATGACTGTACCTATCGCAATCATCGGCACCGGCATCGCCGGACTTTCAGCCGCCCAGGCCCTGACGGAGGCCGGGCATGTCGTTCAACTCTTCGATAAAAGCCATGGCAGCGGCGGACGCATGTCCAGCAAGCGCAGTGATGCCGGCGCACTGGACATGGGCGCACAGTATTTCACCGCCCGCGATCGCCGCTTCGTGATGGAAGTCCAGCGTTGGCAAGCCCAGGGCTGGGCGGCGGAATGGACACCTCAGCTTTATCATTTCAAGGATGGGCAACTGAGCCCGTCGCCGGATGAGCAGACCCGCTGGGTCGGCACTCCGCGCATGAGCGCCATCACCCGCGCCTTGCTTGGCGAGTTGCAGGTGCAGTTCTCCTGCCGCATCACTGAGGTGTACCGCGGTCAGGAGCATTGGCACTTGCAGGACGCGGAAGGTTTCACCCACGGCCCCTTCGGCCAGGTGGTGATTGCTACGCCCGCGCCCCAGGCCACGGCATTGCTGGCGGCCGTGCCAAAGCTGGCCGCAGTGGCGGCGGGCGTGAAGATGGACCCCACCTGGGCCGTGGCCCTGGCCTTCGAAACACCGCTGGATACCTCCATGGAAGGCTGCTTCGTCCAGGACAGCCCCCTCGACTGGCTGGCTCGCAACCGCAGCAAACCGGGGCGCGACAGCACGCTCGACACCTGGGTGCTGCACGCCACCAGCGACTGGAGTCGCCAACATATCGACATGGCCAAGGAAGCGGTGATCGAACACCTGCACGGCGCGTTCGCCGAGCTGCTGCACAGTGCCATGCCTGCGCCCAGCTTCAGCGTGGCCCATCGCTGGCTTTACGCGCGCCCCGCCGGCAACCATGAATGGGGCGCCTTGGCCGATGCCGACCTGGGTATGTATGTCTGTGGCGACTGGTGCCTGTCCGGTCGTGTCGAAGGTGCTTGGCTAAGCGGTCAGGAAGCCGCACGCCGTCTGCACGCCAGCCTGCAATAGAACGCGCCAGCCTACGTCACCCGCTGCTGTCGAAACAGGCAGCAGCCTGTCTGCGCAAAAACCACATCGCCCCACACGCAAAAGCGGTTGACTTGTGCGCGTTCGGATCTATGATGAAAATATTGTACACAAATGTTATTTTGTACAAGATTTGAAATCAGAGGTCGCCCATGCCCCATGATGCCGTCGTCAAACCGAAAATCGCTATCAGCGCCTGCCTGATGGGCGCTGAAGTTCGCTTCAACGGCGGACACAAGCAATCGCAGCTATGCAGCCGTACCTTGGTCGACTACTTCGACTTCGTCCCGGTCTGCCCTGAAGTCGCCATTGGCCTGGGCATCCCCCGCGAGCCGATCCGGCTGGTGGGTAATCCCGAACGGCCTGACGCGGTTGGTACGGTCAGGCACGACCTCAATGTAACCCGGCCATTGGCCGCTTACGGAGAGCAGATGGCCGAGGAACTGGATGACATCTGCGGCTACATCTTCATGCAGAAGTCGCCGTCCTGCGGACTGGAGCGGGTCAAGGTCTACGATCACAACAGCGTGCCACAGGACGGCGGCGGACGCGGCATCTATGCCCAGGCGTTTTGCGAGCGCCACCCCGACTTGCCGGTGGAGGAAGACGGTCGCCTGAACGACCCGGTGCTGCGGGAAAATTTCCTGACCCGGGTATTTGCCTACGCGGCCTGGCAACCGCTGCGCCGCAAAGGCCTGACACGCCGCGACCTGATCCACTTTCACTCGCGCTACAAATATCTGTTGATGGCCCATAACCCGGTGCAATACAAGGCCTTGGGCAATCTGTTGGGCAACATGGGCAAGGCCGATCCTGACGAGCTGGGCGCACGCTACTTCAGCGCCTTGATGGCTGCTTTGAAGAAATGCGCCACCCGCCGCACTCACACCAATGTGCTGCAGCACCTGAGCGGTTACCTCAAACGCGCCATCAACGCCGAAGACAAGCAGGAAGTGCAACACCTCATCGGGCAATACCGCCTCGGCATCGTACCCCTGGTAGTTCCGCTGACCTTGCTCAAGCATCACTTGCGCCTGCATCCCGATCCCTATCTGGCGCAGCAGGTCTACCTGCAACCACACCCGGAAAACCTCAGTCTGCGAAATGCCATTTGATGAAAAGCGAACCTGATTCCAGCGCCAGCGAAGACCTGGGCGCCGACTTCGCCAAAGCCCTGGCGCAGGGCTGGCTGCCCATACGCGAAGTTGCCCGCCAAACCGGGGTCAATGCCGTCACCCTGAGAGCCTGGGAGCGCCGTTATGGCCTGATCGTGCCGCACCGCACCCCCAAGGGTCACCGACTGTTCAATGCCGATCATGTGCAACGTATCTTGAGCATCCTCACCTGGATCGATCGGGGGGTGGCGGTGAGCAAGATAAAACCGCTGCTCGACACACCGCAGCCGCCCAGTGAACCGTTGGAAAACGACTGGCAGCGTCAGCGCCACGCCCTGATGCTGGCGGTCACGCAACTGGCCGAGCGTCAGGTCGATGATCTGGTCAACCAGGCTATGGCGCTTTATCCGCCCTGGACGGTGTGCGAGCAGTTGTTGCTGCCTTTGCTGGCCGAACTGCAATTGCGCTGGCAAGGCCAGTTCGGTGCGCAGTTGGAGCGGGTGTTTCTGTACTCCTGGCTGCGCAGCAAATTCGGCAGTCGGATCTACCACAACAATCGTCAGTTGCGCGGTGCGCCATTGCTGCTGGTCAACCATTCGGACCTGCCCCTGGAGCCCCAATTGTGGCTTAGCGCCTGGCTGGCCAGCAGCGCCGATTGCCCCGTGGAAGTGTTCGATGGGCCGATACCCGCAGGCGAACTGGCCTTGGCCGTCGAACGCCTCAAAGCCCGTGGAGTGCTGCTGTACTCCAGCAACGCGCTGAACCTGTCCCAACTGCCCAAGCTGATCAGTGGGGTGGATTGCCCGATCATCATCGCCGGCCCGGCCGCATCGATCCATCACGCTCGGTTATCCACAGGCATTTCGACCGACAACCTTACGTGGGCCGAAGATCCGTTATCGGCTTACCGCGAACTGAGTCGCAGAGCACTTATTTGAATGAAAAAGCCCACGCAACTGATCTGGCTGCGCAGCGACCTGCGCCTGCACGACAACACCGCCCTCGCCACCGCAGCAGCCCGGGGACCTTGTGTGGCGGTGTACCTGCCGAGCCCGGAACAATGGCGCGCGCATGACGATGCACCGTGCAAGATCGACTTTTGGCTGCGTAACCTCGCCTCGTTGAGCTCTGCCCTGGAGGCTTTGAACATCCCGCTGCTGATCCGCCACGCTGCACGCTGGGATCAGGCACCGCAGATTCTGCTCTCGCTGTGCCACGAACTGGCAATCGACGCCGTCCATGTCAATGAAGAATACGGCTTGAACGAAACCCACCGAGATGCCGAAGTTGCCCGAACGTTGCAGGGCCAGGGCATCGAATTTCACAGCCACCTCGACCAGTTGCTGTTCAAGCCCGGCAGTGTGCTGACCAAGACCGGCACCTATTTCCAGGTGTTCAGCCAGTTCCGCAAGGTCTGTTACAGCCGCCTGCACTTTTCGCTGCCAAGCCTGGTCGCCAAACCGGCCCGGCAGGCACCCACCGGCATTGTCAGCGACCCGGTGCCCACACAAGTCGAAGGCTTCTCGCCTGCGAGTGAAACGCTGCGCGCCCTCTGGCCTGCGGGTGAAAACGAAGCCCGGCGGCGCCTGGACACCTTCGCTGAGCAACACCTCGATTATTACCAGAGCGAACGGGACTTTCCCGCCAGACCAGGCACCAGCCAGCTCTCGGCGTACCTGGTGGGGGGTGTGATCTCGCCACGCCAATGCCTGCATGCGGCGCTGCAGGCCAACCAGGGTGAATTCGAGAGCGGAAATGTCGGTGTTGTGACATGGATCAATGAATTGCTCTGGCGTGAGTTCTATAAACACATTCTAGTGGGCTATCCACGTGTGTCTCGCCATCGCGCGTTCCGTCCGGAAACCGAAGCGCTGGCCTGGCGCAACGCCCCCGAAGAGCTGGAGGCCTGGAAACAGGCACGCACTGGCTTGCCGATCATCGACGCGGCCATGCGCCAGTTGCTGGAAACCGGGTGGATGCACAACCGTTTGCGGATGGTGGTGGCGATGTTTCTGACCAAGAACCTGCTGATCGACTGGCGCGAGGGTGAGCGCTTTTTCATGCAACACCTGATCGACGGCGACTTGGCCGCCAACAACGGCGGCTGGCAGTGGAGCGCCTCAACCGGGACGGATGCGGCGCCCTGGTTCCGGATCTTCAACCCCTTGAGTCAATCGGAGAAATTCGACCGTGAAGGATTGTTCATCAAACGCTGGTTACCTGAACTGAACGATCTCGATAAGCAACAGGTCCATAATCCAAACATGCAGGGCCGATTGTTTGGCGTGACGGATTATCCTCCGGCGATTGTCGACCTGGGTCAGTCCCGGGCTCGTGCATTGCAGGCGTTCAGAAACCTGCCAACTCGATAAGTGTAAAACCAAGAAATCGGGCGATCAGCGAACAGAAAAACACGGACCGTAAGATGCAATTTCAACCCTGCGGCCATACAGTCTTATACCAAATTCGTGCACTCTGCTCGGCGAAGGAAGTATGGAATGGGTCTAGAAACTCGTAAGCGATATTGGCTGACCGGCGCGGGCAACGGAATCGGCGTTTCGTTGGCCGAAGCGATACTCAAAACCGGCGCACACCTGGCCGTTAGCTCGCGCTCGTCGCGCTCGAGTGAAGACCTTTCGGCACGTTATCCGGGACAAGTACTGGCGGTGCCCGGCAACTTGACCGACAGCCAGACCGTACGCGAGATCGGCGAACAGATTGCCCGGCAGTGGGGCTCGCTGGACACCGTGATTCTCAATGCAGGAACCGCCGAATACATCGACGGCCAACCCGCCGACCCTTTGATCATCGAACACATTGTGCGCAGCAATCTGATAGCGGCCAGCTTCTGCATTCACACTGCCCTGCCATTGCTGCGTGCAGGCAACCGGTCCCATCTGGTGGGCATCACCAGCCCGGCGACTTATCTGCCACCGTCATATAGCGAGGCCGACGGCAAAGGCATGCGTTTTCTGTTTGAGTCGGCTCGCGTCGACCTGATGGCCGAGGGCATCGACGTGACGCTGGTTCACCCAGGCTTCGATAGCCCTTCGCTCAGCCTCGACGACTGTTTTCCGGCCCCAGTCCAGTGGACGGCCGAAACGGCGGCACATCACGTGCTGACACAACTGGCCGAGCGCCCCCATGAAGTGGCGCTCCCCGTTTCGTCCATGACCGTCCTCTGGCCGCTACCTTCATCGACCGAATCGATGCTCACTGACGTCAACTCAGATAAAGCGGGGAATGGGTGCCCGATCAAGGGCCAACCCTGAGGGGCGCGGTTGCCTTACACTGCGCGCCATGAAAACCATCCCTGTCCATCAGATCCCCCAGCCTGCCGTCACTTGTTCGACGTGCGCGGCGTGCTGTTGCCAACTGGAAGTGATGCTGCTCACTGACACTGGCGTGCCCGAACGCTTTATCGACACGGACGAATGGGGTGGAGAAGTGATGTTGCGGCTCGACGATGGTTGGTGCGCGGCGCTGGATCGCGACAGTATGAGGTGCACGATCTACGAAAAACGCCCGCTGATCTGCCGCGAGTTCGAGATGGGCGCGCCGGAATGTATTGAAGAACGCAAAGGGATTGCGACTGCATATCGGTAGCCGTGGGAGCGAGCCTGCTCGCGATAGCGGTAGACCAGTCAATATGAGGTTGTCTGATACTTCGCTATCGCGAGCAGGCTCGCTCCCACGGGTTTGGGTTACAGCGGCATCGTGTAATGCAGCGCGTAACTTTCGACACCGTCGTTGGTCGACTTGATGCCGGCGTTGGAGTAATGAGTGGCGCGAATACCCACTTCATGTCCACCGTTGAAGCGCAGGCCGAAACCAATGCGGTCCTCGAACTGAAAAGCCGTACCGAGCTGGTTGTTTTCCACTTGGGTATTTTCAAACAACGCAACACCGATACCCGCCTCGATGTAGGGTTTTACGTTTTGACCGGCAAACTCATACACAAAGACAGGCGAGAACGACAGGCTGTGGTTGCTCGAGGCCTCATCCCCTTCCCAATACGTGTAAGCGCCGCTCCAATAGCCGGTCAGGCGACCGACATCACTCTGTAACCAGCTCTTGTCCCAATCGAACTGCATACCCAAGCGGTAAGTCATGGTCGACTCGCCGGTCTGGCCCACCCCAAACTCCACACCTGCCGCTTGTGCGGAGTAAGTGTGCCCCAACAATGCAGCCGCAAGTGCGGCCAAGCAGAATAAACGCTTCATTAGAAACATCCTTTTCCGAACAGACTTAGTTAGTTTTGTTACAAACAGACAAAGCTATAGAAATCCGCGTTAAAACAGAAGTTCAGCCTGATTTAGGTATTTTTCAGGTTTTTTTACAGACTGAAGCTTCGCACAACGCCGGACGAATTCCATAGCGTTGGTAGGATTTTTCTTAAATGTATCGGATCTGCGCTACTCCAGAATCGCGTTTCGCTGGCGGGACCGGCGGCCAGGAGGCCGCGTTCAGCGAGCAGGCGTTGAAGTTGCCGGGCAACGGCGGCCCCCGTATCGATCAAGCTGATGTGCGCGGGAACCCTGTGCTTGAGCAATGGCTTGAGGAAGGGATAGTGCGTGCAACCCAGGATCAACGTGTCGCAGCCGGCGGCCAGCAACGGTTCGACATAGCCCTGCAGCAGTTGACGCAAAGCCGGGCTCTGGAGATCGCCTGCTTCAATCAGCTCTACCAGCCCGGGGCATGGCTGGGTGATCACCTGCACATCGGTGGCGAACCGATCAAGTAACGCGGCGAATTTGGCGCTTTGTAATGTGCCAGTGGTTGCCAGCACACCGACAATGCCACTTCGAGTGGCGGCCGCCGCCGGTTTGACCGCCGGCTCCATGCCGACAATGGGCCAGTGGGGATAATCGCGACGCAAATCGGCGACCCCGGCAACCGTCGCGGTATTGCAAGCCACCACCAGCGCCTTGGCGCCCTGCTGATGGAGAAAGTTGGCGATGATTGCGCAGCGCTGCCGGATGAATTCCGGGGTTTTCTCGCCGTAGGGAATATGCCCACAGTCTGCAACGTAGAGCAGTGACTCATTGGGCAACAGCCGACGGATCTCCCCCAGCACCGACAGCCCGCCGACACCCGAGTCGAACACACCGACCGGCGCTTCACTCATGCTGGCTGCCACCGCAGACGCTGCACCCCGGATCACGCTTGACCCTCAGCTCACGAAAACGGCTGCCCAAGGCGTCGATCAACAGCAGGCGCCCCACCAGTGGCTCGCCGAAGCCGGCCAACAGTTTCAAGGCTTCAAGGGCTTGCAGACTGCCTACCAACCCCACCAGCGGCCCGAGCACACCGGCTTCGCTGCAGGTCAATTCGGCTTCACTGCCGTGGCCGTAGAGGCAGTGATAGCAGGGGCTTTCCGGGCGGCGTGGATCAAACACCGACAACTGCCCTTCCAGACGAATCGCCGCACCGCTGACCAGCGGTTTGCCTGCAGCGACACACGCCGCATTCACCGCTTCGCGGGTGGAGAAATTGTCGGAACAGTCCAGCACCACATCCACTGCCGCAACGGCAGCAGACAGACTGTCTTCGTCCATGGCCTGTGGGTGAGGCACCAGGCTGATGTCGGGGTTGAGCGCCGTCAGGCGACGCATCGCCGAATCGACCTTGCTCAGGCCCACACTGTCGGTGTCGTGGATGATCTGGCGTTGCAGGTTGGTCAGGTCGACCGTGTCAAAATCCGCCAGGTGCAACTCACCGACGCCAGCAGCGGCCAGGTACAACGCCACCGGAGCGCCAAGTCCGCCGAGGCCGACAATCAATACGCGGCTGTGCTTGAGTCGCAGTTGCCCGTCGATGTCGACGTGCTGCAACAGAATCTGCCGGCTATAGCGCAACAACTCCTGATCGTTCAGCACGGCAGGCGCCCCAGGCTGATGCGCTCATGCCCACCCAGGTCCTGGCGGCTGTGGACTTCAGTAAACCCTTGGGTTTGCAGCAGATCACGCACCGCGTCGGCCTGATCGTAACCGTGCTCGAGCATCAACCAGCCACCCGTTTCTAGATGATCGGGGGCCTGGGCGATGATTGTGCGCAAATCATCAAGTCCGTCGTGCCCTGCCACCAGGGCACTGGCCGGCTCGAACCGCACGTCGCCCTCCGCCAGATGAGGATCGGTGGCGGCTATATAAGGTGGGTTGCTAATGATCAGCTCAAAACGCTCACCGTCCAAAGCGCTGAACCAGTGGCTGCTCAGTACCGTGACGTTGCGCAGGTCCAGGCGCTGGCGATTGCGTTCGGCCAGGGCCACCGCCTCCAGCACACGGTCGACCGCGGTGACTGTCCAGGCCGGGCGCTCGCTGGCCAATGCCAGGGCAATCGCGCCGCTGCCGGTGCCCAGATCCAGAACCCTCGCCGGTGCGGCCGGCAGCAAGGCCAGCGCGGTTTCCACCAGCAGTTCGGTGTCGGGGCGCGGAATCAAGGTGTGAGGCGCCACTTCCAGGTCCAGGTTCCAGAAGCCTTGCTGCCCGAGGATATAAGCCACTGGCTCGCCAGAACGACGGCGGCGCAGGTATTCAGAGAACAACAACGCCGCTTCGCTTGGCACGATTCGCTCGGGCCAGGTGTGCAGGAAGCTGCGGGGCTTGCCCAGTGCCGCGGCCAGCAGCAATTCGGCATCCAGTCGGGACGTGGGCGAATCCGGCAGCTCGGCGGCGCGTAACAAACTGGCGATGATGGTCATATGTTCACCTGTGCTTACTCGCCAATCGCGGCCAACTGGTCGGCCTGGTATTCGGCCAGCAACGGTTCGATTACTGCGTCGACGCCGCCGGCGAGAATTTCGTCGAGCGAATACAGCGTCAGGTTGACTCGATGGTCGGTGACCCGACCCTGGGCAAAGTTGTAGGTACGAATCCGCTCCGAGCGATCTCCCGAGCCCACCAACAGCTTGCGTTCGCTGGCGATGGCGTTGGCCGCAGCGCTGGTCTGTTGATCATTGAGCTTGGCCGACAACCACGACATGGCGCGCGCACGGTTCTTGTGCTGGGAACGTTCTTCCTGGCACTCGACCACAATGCCCGAAGGCAGGTGAGTGATACGGATAGCCGAATCGGTCTTGTTGACGTGCTGACCGCCCGCACCCGAGGAGCGGTAGGTGTCGACCCGCAGGTCCGCCGGGTTGATCTCGATGGCTTCCTGCTCGTCCGGCTCGGGCAAAACCGCCACGGTACAGGCCGAAGTGTGGATACGCCCCTGGGATTCGGTGGCCGGGACACGCTGCACGCGGTGGGCGCCGGATTCGAATTTCAGCTTGCCGTAGACGTTGTCACCTTCGACCCGGGCGATGACCTCTTTATAGCCACCGTGTTCGCCTTCGTTCTCCGAGAGGATCTCCACCCGCCAGCCGCGACGCTCGGCGTAACGCGAATACATGCGGAACAGGTCCCCGGAGAATATCGCCGCTTCGTCGCCGCCGGTGCCGGCACGGATCTCGAGAAACACATTGCGACCGTCATTCGGATCCTTGGGCAACAACATGCGTTGCAGGTTGCTTTCAAGCTCGAGCAACTGCTCCTTGGCTTCACGGACTTCCTCGACCGCCATTTCGCGCATGTCCGGATCGCTGTCCTTGAGCAACGCCTGGGCGCCTTCAAGGTCGCCCTGCACTTTGAGCAACTGTTTATAGGTGGCGACGATCGGCTCGACTTCGGCGTATTCCTTGGAATACGTGCGGAACTTGTTCTGGTCGGAAATGACTTCACCATCGCCCAGCAGGGCGGTCAGTTCCTCGAAACGGTCCTGGAGAATGTCCAGCTTATTGAGCAGTGACGCTTTCATTGCGATTTTTTATCCGAAAAACTATCCGGTGAACCCTCACCGAGGGCAAAGAGTTCCTGGGCCATGGCCAACGCATCGAGGCGGCCTTCGGCGGTCAGCTTCTTGAGCTGGACACTGGGCGCGTGAAGCAATTTATTGGTCAGGCCGCGAGCCAGTTGCACCAGCACCTCTTCGGCGCTGCCACCGTTGGCCAGCAGGCGCTGGGCCTTTTGCAGCTCTTCGTCGCGCAGGCGTTCGCTCTGCTGACGATAAGCCTTGAGCACATCCACCGCCGCCAGCTCGCGCAGGCGGACCATGAAGTCCTCGGCGCCAATGGTGATCATTTCTTCGGCCGCCTGGGCCGCCCCTTGCCGGCTCTTGAGGTTCTCGGCGACCACTTCGTGCAGGTCGTCGACGCTGTACAGATAAACGTCGTCGAGCTCGCCCACTTCCGGCTCGATGTCCCGGGGAACGGCAATATCCACCATGAAAATCGGCTTGTGCTTGCGCAGTTTCAGGGCGCTTTCCACCGCGCCTTTGCCCAGGATCGGCAACTGGCTGGCGGTGGAGCTGATGACGATGTCACTGTGCACCAGCTCGGCCGGGATGTCCGACAGCAGCACAGCATGGGCGCCGAACTGCTCGGCCAGGGTACTGGCGCGCTCCAGGGTACGGTTGGCAACCACGATACGCTTGACCCCCAGGTCGTGCAGATGGCGCGCCACCAGGGTGATGGTCTCCCCCGCGCCGATCAGCAGCGCCTGGCTGCGTTGCAGATCGCTGAAAATCTGTTTCGCCAGGCTGACCGCGGCAAATGCCACGGACACCGGGTTTTCGCCGATGGCGGTGTCGGTGCGCACCTGTTTGGCGGCATTGAACGTGGCCTGGAACAAGCGCCCCAGCAGAGGCCCGACCGTGCCGGCCTCACGGGCCACGGCGTAGGCCGACTTCATCTGGCCGAGAATCTGCGGTTCGCCCAGCACCAGCGAATCGAGCCCGGAGGCAACGCGCATCATGTGACGAACGGCCGCATCGTCTTCATGCACATAGGCACTGGCGCGCAGCTCTTCAAGACTCAGATCGTGATATTCGGCCAGCCAGCGCAGCACGGTATCGGCCGAAATGTGATCCTGCTCTATATAAAGCTCGCTGCGATTGCAGGTGGAGAGGATGGCAGCCTCGCGGCTCTCGGTGAGTCGGCAAAGCTGCTGCAGGGCCTCAACCAGTTGCTCAGGCGTAAAGGCCACGCGCTCGCGGACGTCTACGGAAGCAGTCTTGTGGTTAATACCAAGTGCAAGGAAGGCCATTCAAGGTCGCTGATAGTGACGTGAAGCCGGCAATTGTCCTACTTCGCCAGATTCAGAACAACCACTCGATATCTATCGCCCTGCCCCGTGCCGTAAATCGACGGGCCGGTTATGTTTGACCGAAGGCTGTGTCATGATGATCCGACCGCAGGTTAGTCGTCCTTTTCCTATATGAATAGATCTTCCGCGTTGCTCCTCGCTTTTGCCTTGCTCGGCGGCTGTCAGTCCATGGCCCCCGTGTCGACAGACGGTACGCCGCCGGTCGAAGACAGCACCCAGGCCCCTGAAAAGCCCAAGGTCTATAGCTCATTCAGCGAAGAAACCATTTTCAGCCTGTTGAGCGCCGAACTGGCAGGCCAGCGCAATCGCTTCGACATTGCGCTGGACAACTACGTCACCCAGGCCATCAACACACAGGACCCGGGCATCTCCGAGCGGGCGTTTCGCATTGCCGAATACCTGGGTGCCGACCAGCCCGCCCTGGATACCGCACTGATCTGGGCCAAAAACGCCCCGCAAGACCTCGAAGCGCAACGCGCCGCCGCCGTGCAACTGGCCCGGGCCGGACGCTACGACGACTCCATGGTGTATATGGAGAAAGTCCTGCTGGGCAAGGGCGACACCCATTTCGACTTCCTTGCGCTATCAGCGGCCGATACCGACCAGGAAACCCGCGACGGCCTGACTAAAAGCTTCGACCGACTGCTGCAGCGCCATCCCGATAACGGTCAGCTGATTTTCGGCAAGGCCCTGCTGCTGCAACAGGATGGTGACATCCAGGGCGCCCTTTCCCTGCTGGAAGACAACCCTCCGCAAGCGGGCGAAGTGGCGCCGATTCTGCTGCGCGCTCGCTTGCTGCAAGGGGCGAACCGCGGCGACGAAGCCCTGCCGTTGCTGGAAAAAGCCATCAGGCAATACCCGGACGACAAGCGCCTGCGTCTCACCTACGCGCGCATGCTGGTGGAAAACGACCGCATGGACGACGCCAAGGTGGAGTTTTCCAGCCTGGTCCAGCAGTACCCTGAAGACGATGAATTGCGCTATTCCCTGGCGTTGGTCTGCCTGGAAGCCAAAGCGTGGGAAGAAGCCAAGGGTCACCTGGAAGACCTGATTGCGCGGGGAACGCATGTCGACTCCGCCCACTTGAACCTGGGCCGCATCGCGGAAGAGCGCAACGATCCCGAGAGTGCACTGCTCGAGTACGCCCAGGTCGGCCCAGGCAACGATTATCTGCCGGCCCAGTTGCGCCAGGCCGATATCCTGATGAGCAACGGCAAAACGGCCGAGGCCCAGAGTCGCCTCGCCGTGCAGCGGGACACCCAGCCGGACTACGGCATCCAGTTGTATCTGATCGAGGCTGAAACCCTGTCGGCCAATAATCAGGGCGACAAAGCCTGGACCGTGCTCGATCGGGCGTTGAAGCAGTACCCGGACGACCTGAACCTGTTGTATACCCGCGCCATGCTGGCGGAAAAACGCAATGACCTGGCGCAAATGGAGAAAGACCTGCGCCTGATCATCCAGCGCGACCCCGACAATGCCATGGCCCTCAATGCCCTGGGCTACACCTTGTCTGATCGCACCACCCGATACGCCGAAGCCAAGGTGCTGATCGAACAGGCCCACCAGCTCAACCCGGAAGACCCGGCGGTGCTCGACAGTCTTGGCTGGGTGCATTTCCGCCTGGGTAACCTCGACGAGGCCGAACGCCTGCTGCGCCAGGCCCTGGAGCGCTTTCCCGACCAGGAAGTCGCCGCGCACCTGGGCGAAGTCCTGTGGGCCAACGGCAAACAGCGCGAAGCCCGGCAGATCTGGAGCAAGTTCCTCAAGGAACAGCCCGACAGCCCCATCCTGCGCAGCACCATCAAACGCCTGACCGGATCAGAGACCCTTTAAAATTATGCTTTTGCGCCACTTCATCGTTTTCAGCTTTATCGCCCTGCTCGCCGGTTGCGCCGGCTTCGGCGCCCGAGAATCCGTCCAGGGCCACGGCAACACGGCCCAATGGCGAGAGCACAAGGAACAACTGAGCGGTCTCGACGGCTGGCAGATCGACGGCAAGATCGGCATACGCGCACCGAAAGACTCGGGCAGTGGCACGCTGTTCTGGCTGCAACGCCAGGACTACTACGACATTCGCCTGTCCGGTCCGCTGGGTCGTGGCGCGGCGCGCCTGACCGGCCGACCAGGCCAGGTTTCGCTGGAAGTGGCCAATCAGGGTCGCTACGAATCACCCTCGCCGGAAGCCTTGCTGGAAGAACAACTGGGCTGGAAGCTGCCCGTATCCCACCTGACCTGGTGGGTTCGCGGCCTGCCGGCACCGGACAGCAAAAGCCGCCTGACCCTCGATGCCGACAGTCGTCTGTCCAACCTGGAGCAGGACGACTGGCAGATCGAATACCTAAGCTACGCCGAGCAAAACGGTTACTGGTTGCCCGAGCGCATCAAACTGCACGGCAGCAACCTGGACGTCACGCTGGTGATCAAGCAATGGCAGCCGCGCAAGCTGGGGCAATGACATGACCGCTGCGCGCCTGACCCTGCCCTCCCCGGCCAAGCTCAACCTGATGTTGCACATCCTGGGCCGTCGCCCGGACGGCTATCACGAGTTGCAGACGATTTTTCAGTTTCTCGACTACGGCGATGAAATCACCTTTGCCGTGCGTGACGACGGCGTGATTCATCTGCACACCGAATTCGAAGGTGTTCCTCACGACAGCAACCTGATCGTCAAAGCCGCGAAAAAACTTCAAGAGCAATCCGGGTGTTCGCTGGGCATTGATATCTGGATCGAAAAAATCCTGCCCATGGGCGGCGGCATCGGCGGCGGCAGCTCAAACGCGGCGACGACTTTGCTGGGGCTCAACCACCTGTGGCAGCTGGGTTGGGACGCCGATCGCCTGGCCGCATTGGGCCTGACGCTGGGTGCCGACGTGCCGGTTTTCGTACGGGGCCACGCGGCTTTTGCCGAGGGCGTCGGGGAAAAACTCACACCGGTAGAGCCCGAGGAACCCTGGTACTTGGTGCTGGTGCCGCAAGTATCTGTAAGTACAGCAGAAATTTTTTCAGATCCACTGTTGACACGTAACTCTCCTCCCATTAAAGTGCGCCCCGTTCCCAAGGGAAACAGTCGAAATGACTGCTTACCGGTGGTAGCAAGGCGTTATCCAGATGTTCGTAACGCTTTGAATTTGTTAGGTAAATTTACCGAAGCAAAACTCACCGGAACTGGAAGTTGTGTGTTTGGGGGCTTCCCAAGCAAAGCTGAAGCTGATAAAGTCTCGGCCCTTCTGACAGAGACCCTTACAGGGTTTGTAGCAAAAGGAAGCAACGTTTCGATGTTGCATCGCAAGCTGCAAAGTCTGCTCTAACGGAATCGAGTGCTGGGCACTCGAAGCAACAGATACAGGGGCGTCGCCAAGCGGTAAGGCAGCAGGTTTTGATCCTGCCATGCGTTGGTTCGAATCCAGCCGCCCCTGCCATTTTCCTATACTCATCCAGGTATACCCTCAGCCTTCAGGTACTGCGCGTGTCCAAGATGATGGTCTTTACGGGGAACGCTAACCCCGATCTGGCTCGGCGTGTTGTACGTCAGCTGCATATCCCTCTCGGTGACATTTCTGTCGGTAAGTTCTCCGACGGCGAGATCACTGCCGAGATCAATGAAAACGTTCGCGGTAAAGACGTCTTCATTATTCAGCCGACTTGCGCTCCGACCAACGATAACCTGATGGAACTCGTCGTGATGGCTGATGCCTTCCGCCGCTCCTCGGCTACTCGTATTACTGCTGTTATTCCTTACTTTGGTTATGCCCGTCAGGATCGCCGTCCGCGTTCCGCACGTGTGGCAATCAGCGCGAAAGTCGTGGCTGACATGCTTACCGTAGTCGGCATCGATCGTGTGCTCACGGTCGATCTGCATGCTGACCAGATTCAGGGCTTCTTCGATATTCCCGTGGATAACATCTACGGCTCCCCGGTTCTGGTGGATGACATTGAAGATCAGCGCTTCGAAAACCTGATGATCGTGTCCCCGGACATTGGCGGCGTCGTGCGTGCACGGGCCGTTGCCAAATCCCTGGGCGTTGATCTGGGTATCATCGACAAACGCCGTGAGAAAGCCAATCACTCCGAAGTGATGCATATCATCGGCGACGTCGAAGGGCGTACCTGTATTCTGGTCGACGACATGGTCGATACCGCCGGCACCCTGTGCCACGCGGCCAAGGCCCTGAAAGAGCATGGCGCTGCCAAGGTCTTTGCCTACTGCACACACCCTGTGCTGTCGGGTCGAGCGATCGAAAACATTGAAAATTCCGTGCTGGACGAGCTGGTGGTCACTAACACCATCCCGCTGTCCGCTGCAGCACAAGCCTGTGCGCGTATCCGCCAACTGGATATCGCACCGGTTGTTGCCGAGGCGGTTCGCCGCATCAGCAATGAAGAATCGATCAGTGCGATGTTCCGTTAAGGGCCCTGCCCTTTCCATTACATCTCGTTGACGAAAAGCGCCCCGCCCCGACATTACCTGCCGGGGCGGGGCTTTTTTGCCCATATCGCCTTTAGCGCTGGTCGCAAGCGCTGGGGTGAATGTGGTTACTTTGGAGATACAACATGAACGAATTTACCCTGAATGCTGAAGTGCGTTCCGACCTGGGGAAAGGTGCGAGCCGCCGCCTGCGTCGTCTCGCAAGCCTGGTTCCAGCTGTAGTCTACGGTGGCGACAAAGCCCCTGAGTCCATCAGCATGCTGGCCAAAGAAGTTGCCAAACTGCTCGAAAACGAAGCGGCCTACAGCCACATCATCGAGCTGAACGTTGGCGGCACCAAGCAAAACGTCGTGATCAAAGCCCTGCAGCGTCACCCGGCCAAAGGCCACGTGATGCACGCTGACTTCGTACGCGTTGTTGCCGGTCAGAAGCTGACTGCTGTTGTTCCAGTGCACTTCATCAACGAAGCTGCTCCGGTCAAGAAAGGCGGCGAAATCTCGCACGTAACTTCCGAGCTGGAAGTTTCCTGCCTGCCGAAAGACCTGCCTGAATTCATCGAAGTCGACCTGGCTGACGCCGAAATCGGCACGATCATTCACCTGTCCGACCTCAAGGCCCCTAAAGGCGTTGAGTTTGTTGCCCTGGCGCACGGCGATGACAAGGCTGTTGCCAACGTCCACGCTCCACGTGTTGCTCCAGAAGCGACTGAAGAAGAAGCTGCAGAGTAATTTCACTCTGTCGCCGGAGTGACCGGAAACATCGCGGACTGGAACGTAGCGAGACAGCGGGCGAGAACGCGAAGTTTACTTAACGGTAGATCCGCCATTTTCGTCCCACTGTCGCAACACCGTTTGAGCGCGACGTTGTTATCCACACTCCAGGAAGGGCCCCTATCGTGACTGCCATTAAACTGATCGTTGGCCTGGGAAATCCAGGCGCTGAATACGAACAGACCCGGCATAACGCAGGGGCCCTTTTTGTTGAGCGCATCGCGCACGCACAAGGCGTCAGCCTGGCGGCCGATCGCAAATATTTCGGCCTGACCGGGCGTTTCTCACACCAGGGTCAGGATGTTCGTCTGTTGATTCCCACTACCTACATGAACCGCAGCGGCCAGGCCGTGGCGGCATTGGCCGGTTTCTTTCGCATCAAACCTGAAGAAATCCTGGTGGCCCACGACGAACTCGACCTGCCTCCGGGCGTCGCCAAGCTCAAGCAGGGCGGCGGCCATGGCGGTCACAACGGATTGCGCGACATCATCGCGCAACTGGGTAATCAGAATACCTTTCACCGCCTGCGGCTCGGCATCGGCCACCCGGGCGTTGCCAGCATGGTTTCAAATTTTGTCCTGGGTCGTGCGCCTCGCGCCGAACAGGAAAAACTCGATGCCAGCATCGACTTTGCCCTCGGCGTGCTGCCGGATATCCTCGCCGGTGAATGGAACCGCGCGATGAAAAACCTGCACAGCCAGAAGGCCTGACTCTACTCCGAGGGGAAACACCATGGGATTCAATTGCGGCATCGTCGGCCTGCCTAACGTCGGCAAGTCCACCCTGTTCAACGCCCTGACCAAGTCCGGTATCGCGGCCGAAAACTTCCCCTTCTGCACCATCGAGCCTAACAGCGGCATCGTGCCGATGCCCGACCCACGCCTGGAAGCGCTGGCGGCCATCGTCAATCCCAAACGCATCCTGCCGACCACCATGGAATTCGTCGACATCGCCGGTCTCGTCGCCGGCGCCTCGAAAGGTGAAGGCCTGGGTAACAAGTTCCTGGCCAACATCCGTGAAACCGATGCAATCGCCCACGTGGTGCGCTGCTTTGAAGATGAGAACGTCATTCACGTCTCCAACAGCGTCGACCCCAAGCGTGACATCGAGATCATTGACCTTGAGCTGATCTTCGCCGACCTCGACAGCTGTGAGAAGCAACTGCAGAAAGTCGCTCGCAACGCCAAGGGTGGCGACAAGGACGCAGTGGTCCAGAAGGGCCTGCTGGAGCAGTTGATCGCCCACTTCACCGAAGGCAAGCCCGCGCGCAGCCTGATGAAGAACATGAGCACCGATGAGAAGCTGGTGATCAAGGGCTTCCACCTGCTGACAACCAAGCCGGTCATGTACATCGCCAACGTCGCTGAAGACGGTTTCGAGAACAACCCGCACCTGGACGTGGTCCGGGCCATCGCCGAAGAAGAAGGCGCCATGGTCGTTCCGGTCTGCAACAAGATCGAAGCGGAAATCGCCGAGCTGGACGATGGTGAGGAGAAAGACATGTTCCTCGAGGCCCTGGGCCTGGAAGAGCCCGGCCTGAACCGCGTGATCCGCGCCGGTTACGAAATGCTCCACCTGCAGACTTACTTCACTGCCGGTGTCGAAGAGGTCCGCGCCTGGACCGTACGCGTCGGCGCCACTGCCCCGCAAGCCGCTGGCGTGATCCACACCGACTTCGAAAAAGGCTTCATCCGCGCCGAAGTCATCGCCTACGCAGACTTCATCCAGTACAAGGGTGAAGCTGGCGCCAAGGAAGCCGGTAAATGGCGCCTGGAAGGCAAGGAATACATCGTCAAGGATGGCGACGTGATGCACTTCCGCTTCAACGTCTAAGAGAGCCCGTGGAATCACACGGACTTCCCTAGACGAAAAAATCCCCGTAATCATGACTGATACGGGGATTTTTTTCGTCTAGGGATTTCCACCGGTGACAGAGGCTCGCCATACGCTTCAAACAAACGAGGCCGCGGATGCGGCCCCAATTCTTCCACGTTAGCTTTTACGCAACAGCACCCTAGTCACTCGACGCTCTTCAACCTCGACAACGGTCATGCTCCACTCTTGCCAATCGAGTTTGTCTCCGATGATCGGCAAGCGGTCCAGCAAGCTCATGACCAACCCGGCGAGCGTCTGATAGTCATCCGTCGCTTTTGCCTGGAAGCCGATGTGTTCGCGCACCTGGCTGAGATTCAGCGCGCCGCTGACCAGAAATCCGTCATCCTGGGCCACGATGTTCGGACCCTCTATTTCACTGGCATCGGGCAGTTCACCCGCGATGGATTCGAGAATATCGGTCATGGTGAGAAGACCAATGAAATCACCGAACTCGTTCACCACGAAGGCGATGTGGGTCGACTCTTTGCGCATCTGTTCCAGCGCGTTGAGAATCGTGAAGTTGTCCAGCAGGTTGATGGCCTTGCGAGCCATGGCTTCCAGATTCGGCTCGTTGCCCGCCAACAGTTCCTTGAGCAACTCCTTCTTGTGGATGAACCCCAGAGGCTCATCCACACGGCCGTCGCGGATCAACGGCAACCTGGAATACGACGAGTGCATCAGCCTGGTGCGGATCTCGTCTGGGGAATCGGCCAGGTCGAGGTGGTCGATTTCCGCACGATGAGTCATGACACTGCGTATTGGGCGCTCCGCCAACTGCAGCACACCACTGATCATGACCCGCTCACGTCGGTGGAAGACCTGTTCGGCTTCGTCGCCTGACAGCATGTCAGCGATCTCTTCACCGACTTCATCAGCCCCCAACTTGTGCCCACCCAGTAAACGCATGACCGCATGGGCAGTGCGTTCGCGCATAGGACGATGCCCCTGCATGCTCTTCTTGCGACGAGAGCGAGCCAACTGGTTGAACAGTTCGATCAGGATCGAAAAACCGATCGCGGCATAGAGGTAGCCTTTCGGAATGTGGAAGCCCAGGCCCTCAGCCGTGAGGCTGAAGCCGATCATCATCAGAAAGCCCAGACAGAGCATGATGACGGTTGGGTGGCTGTTGACGAACTGGGTCAGGGGCTTACTTGCGATGATCATCAGGCCGATGGAGAAAATCACCGCGATCATCATGACCGACAGATGTTCCACCATGCCCACGGCCGTGATCACGGCGTCCAGGGAGAAGACCGCGTCCAGCACCACAATCTGCGCAACGATAGGCCAGAACATCGCATAGGCGGCGTTACCTGTACGCTCGGTGACATGCCCCTCGAGTCGTTCATGCAACTCCATGGTGGCCTTGAACAACAGGAATACACCACCGAACAGCATGATCAGGTCCCGGCCCGAGAACGTCTTGTCGAAGACCTCGAACAACGGCTCGGTCAGGGTCACCATCCAGGAGATGCTGGCCAGCAGGCCAAGGCGCATCAACAATGCCAGCGACAGGCCAATGATCCGGGCACGATCGCGCTGCTCCGGCGGCAGCTTGTCAGCCAGGATGGCAATAAACACAAGGTTATCAATGCCGAGCACCAGCTCCAGCACGATCAGGGTCAGCAGGCCAAGCCATGCCGTCGGATCAGCAATCCATTCCATAAGGGTTATTCAACCTCTCGTAGAGTCGGGGCGAAAGGTGCCAGGGAAAGAAGCTTTATCGAGCGGATAGAGCAAGGCATGACTTGGGAGGCGACACTGTTGGTCTCACTGGGAGAAATCGATGAGAAGCCTACGGATGGGATTTGGATGTCCAGCGATCCAGAAAAACCGGATATACGTTCGGTAACGAAGAGCGGACTTGTAGAGGGCGCGGATTGAAAAAAACGACTGGGAGGCTCCAGAAGGGTGTTCATATAGACCTGAAAATAATTGGGGAAGTGATCCTATAATGTTTCCGAACGCGTCATACGCATCGAATTATTACAGAATCTGACATCCCCGCACGCGGCGGCAGATGGGACGACCGCGCAGCTTCATGGATTTGCCAACGGCAACCTCACCACGAACTCGCTCCCCTTGCCATCCCCCTCACTCTTGCCGACCACTGTGCCACCGTGGCTTTCGACCAACTCGCGCACCACCGTCAAACCAATGCCCAGGCCAACGCCGTTGAAGCCGATGGCGTGAACATCCTGCACAAAGGGTTCAAAAATAAACGGCAGCGCCTTGGCCGAAATACCTATGCCGGTATCACGGATGCTGACCTGCAAGACACTCCCTTCGACGATAACCGACAATTCGACGGTGCCGCCCACAGGGGTGTATTTGACCGCATTACCCAGCAGGTTGCCGAGAATCTGAGCAAGCCGTACCGGATCGCCGTACACCAGCAGGGCACACTCGGGCAGTGTGGCGCTGAACATCAACTTGCCGCTAATCATGGCCGGTTTACAGATATCGATGGCCTCGCGAACGATCTGCACCATATCGACAATCTGGCAATCTAGGCGAAACTTGCCGGTGCTGACGCGGGAGACATCGAGCAAGTCCTCCACTAATCGAGACATGTGCCGGACCTGACCTTCGATCAGCTTCTGCATGCGCGGCAACTCCTCACTGGGCACCCGCACCAGTCGGCCGGCAATCATGCTGATGGGCGTCAGCGGATGACGCAGTTCGTGGGCAACCAAAGCGAGAACGCTACGCTGGCGCTCCAGCGCCCGTTCGGCCGCGTCTTGCAGATGCTGTGCGCTGAGGGCAGCAATGACCAATTGCTCATTGGCCTCGCGCATCTGCCGATACAGTTGTTGTTCTGCCTGCGTGGAAGGTGGCTTTTCAGCCTCGGACTGGGCCGACAGGATCGCCAGGACCAGTTGCTGATTGGCCTCGATCAGTTGCTCGACATGTTGCTTGTCGGCAAGTTGGGTGTTGGCGTCGTTCAGCTCCTTGCGCAGCGCGGCCAGCACCGCACGCGCCTCGACAGTTTTCTGGCCGAGCAGGAACAGCTCGCGAGCGGCCATCGCCTTCGCCTGCTCATTCCCGCCATTGGCCTCATTCATGATGATGCCTCATCCAGTACCTTTGCCAGACATCTGCCGGGTAGGCCGGCCTCCGAGCAAACCTTCCTGATCCGGCAACATGTCACCGATCTGCAAACCGCTATCGTCAATGCTGTAAAGGCGTAACTCATCGGAGTGAGCGCTGGCCCGCACCTTGACCACGGCCATGATGCGCAATAAACGGCTTTGCACTTCAATGTAGCGCTGAACGATGATTGCGTCGGTAAGAAAAGCCGTGCCGTAAGGACTGAAACGCAGATCCGTGTAGCGATCCTCCAACTCCGAGGTCAGCAATACACTGACACCGGCGCTGGTCAACGCGGTGACCATGCGCGACAGCGACTCGCGAAAGTCTTCGCGAAAGGTCGGCGCCAGGGCCAGTTCGAACCCCGACAGCGAGTCAATCACCACCCGCGTGGCGTTCAGGCGAGCAATCTCGCTCAACAGCAACTGCACGATCTCGTCGATGGACAGATCTGGAGCACGGCTATCCACCAGCCCGACTTTGCCGCTTTTAATCAAGTTTGAAAGGGTGGCGTTCTGGGAGTGATTCGGGCGCTGCTCGAACACGGCGATCACGCCGTTTTCACCGTTTCGCGCGCCTTCAGCGAGAAACGATGCCGCGAGAATGCTTTTTCCAGAACCCGACGGGCCAGCAACCAACAGGGAGTAACCGCGCGGCAGGCCACCGCCGAGCATTTCGTCGAGCTGTGGCACACCCATTCCCAAGCGTTTGATGGGGAACTCCAGCGGGGCTTCGATCGGATTGTAGGGCGCAGGGGCAAATACCTTGATTCCCGATGGGGCGATACGGAAAGTGTGCAGACCCGGCAGCGTTGGCTGGCCACGCATCTTCATGATTTCCATCTTGCGCACCATGGAATTGCGCTGAACGCTCTGGCGCAGCCAGATCAGTCCGTCGGCCACGGTGAAAATCGGGTTGGTATCGGTTTCGGTAAAGTACTCACCAATCAGGAAAGTCGTGGCCTGCCAGGTGGTCATCAACATGCCCAGTTGCTGGACGAACTGCGGCAAGTTGTTGTTCGGGTTGTCCTGGGTCTGGCTGGCCAGCACCACCGAGCGGAACGAGTCAACGAACACCAGCGCCGGGGAGTGCGCCTCCACCTCGCTGACAATGCGCCGCAGCACTTCGTCCAGATCCCCGGCCAGGGTATCGTCAGCCAGGTTGACGTAGCGGATCGAATGATTGATCGCGTCGCTATCGAAGAAATCGAACTGCTGCTGATAGCGCAGCATCTTCAGTGGCGGCTCACCCAGCACGGTAAAAAACAGCGCCGGACGTGAGGGGGTCGCCAGGGCAAACATCATCTGGTGCGCGAGGGTGGTCTTGCCGCAACCGGGTGGGCCGGCGATCAGATTGAACGAAAACTCCGGCAATCCTCCGCCCAAGACCTCGTCCAGTCCTGGCACGCCGGTGGCCAAGCGGTTGATAGTCACTTTGCTGCTCATGGCGAATTTTCCTGCGAAGGGGTGTCGCTCAAAGAAGAATCCCACACGCCACGAAGCAAACGTGCGGTAAGCGAGGGTCCGATCAGCGTGGTCAGCAACTCATAGAAAGTGGTCAGCACCATTTCACCGAAAAACAGCGCATCGGCTTCGCTTTGCTCAACAAGCACTGAATTCAGGGCGGTCAGAACCATGCCGGACGGCACCTTGTTGCAGGTGCTGGTCAGGCGCGGATGAGCGGCCCCACACAGATGCAGGCTGCGGCGATACAACGCGACAACCCCTTGCTGACCAATGACAGGCGTCAGGGCCACTTCTATATCCTGCAAAATGGAAACGATCGCGTGGGCGGTCTTTGCAATGTCAGCGTTGGGGCCAACGCGGTGCGCCAGAGAAGCTACGATCTGACGGCTCTCTTCGCTTAGCGTGGACATGGCTAACTGATATCCGATGGGCGAGTATCGATAGTACACCCTCGGGGGCGTTATCGAGACCCTATTGGACAAAGCAATGCAAATGCGGTCATTCAAGAACTGGATTGAACTGTGGCGAGGGAGCTTGGTCCCTCGCACAATAAATCTTGAGTCACGCGTGGCCAGGAAACCCACTACCCCCTTTTGACTTTGAAGCGCCCCAGCACGCGCTGCATCAAAGATGCTCGCTCCGAAAGATCCTTGGCCGCCACCGCGCACTCTTGTGAGTTGGACTGGTTTTTCTGCGTCACTTCATCGATCTGCTCCAACCCGATGCTGGCCTGTTGCAGGCCTGAGGCTTGCTCGCTGGAGGCTTGATAGATCAATGAAACCAGGTTGGAAACAGCACTGGTTCCGCTGACGATGTTTTTCAGCGATTCGGCGGTCCGGCCCGCGATGATCATGCCGCGTTGCGTTTTGCTCGAGGAGTCGGCAATCAATGCAGCCGTCTGCTGGGCGGCCTCGGCGCTGCGGGCGGCCAGGCTACGCACCTCATCCGCCACCACAGCAAAACCACGCCCCAGCTCACCTGCCCTGGCGGCTTCAATAGCCGCGTTCAACGCCAACAGGTTGGTTTGTGCGGCGATATTATCGATGGTGGTGATGATTGCGGTAATGTCTTTGCCCGAATTGTCGATTTCGGCCATGGCGGCAATCAGCTCACTCATCAATTTGTCGCTTTCCCCGGCATCGGCCCGTGATGCCTGGGACTGCTCATCGGCCTTTTTGGCATTGGCGGCGTTGTCCCGGGTCTGTGCGGCCATTTGTGTCATCACCGCGCTGATTTCAGTGATGGACGACGCGGAATTGGACGCCCCATCGGACAATGACTGGCTCAGGTCGGTAACCTGCGCCGAGCTGCCGGTGATCTGGGTGGCGCTGGCCTGAACTTCGCCAATCAGTTGGTTCAGATTACCCACCATCTTCTCCAGTGACCTGCCAAGGGTATCGTGGGGCGAGGACAACCGGACCTCCAGGTCCAGATCTCCCTCGGAAATGCGCTCGGCCACCCTGACCTGCCGTTGCAGGCTTTCAGACATATCGTTGAGCGCGACAGACAACTGGCCCACTTCGTCCTCGGATTTCTGCACCAGGCGACGCGAGAAGTCCCCCAGGCTGATGTTGGCTGCCAAGGCGGCGGCTTCGCGAATTGGCCCGACGATTTTTGCAGCGGCAAACCACAGGGCGACCAGCGCCAGTAGCGAAACGCCAAGGCCAACCGACACCTGCCAGATGCTGTTGCTGATACTGCGCGCCTGTAGCTCCTGCTCCAGGGCAATGGCCTGAGTCATGACCACTGCCTTTGGCAGGCGAATCAGCACCGCCCAGGGTTTACCTGTGCGCCCCAGCTCAATGGGCATCAGCACTTCGATATGCTGGGTGTGCGGATTGAGCAGACCGTCACCACGACCACTCTGGATATCGCGCAGCACTTTCTCCCAAGAGTCAGGCAACAAGGCCTTGATGGGCTGGCCAATCAGGTCGGTACGCTGACTGTCCGCGACCACCAGCCCCTGGTTACTCAGAATCGACACCGTGCCCTTGCCACCGTAGAGATCGGCCGACATCTGCTCGCTGAGTTTCTGGATAAAGTCGATATCGAAGTCAGCGCCGACCACGCCGTAGAACTTGCCATCGGATACGATCGGCACCGACAAAGTGGTCAGCCATACGTTTTTGCCCTGAACCACATAAGGAATGGGGTCCAGCACGCTTTCCTTCAGAGTGTCGCGTGGGCCGCTGTACCAACCCCCTTTGGGTACACCGTTCGGGTGACGATCCGGGGAGTCATACTCGACCAATGGCTGTACTGCCACATGTCCGCCAGCGCTGCGCGTCCAGTAAGGCGTGAAGCGCCCGGTCAACGGATTACTGCCGTCCTGAGCATTGCGCAACACAAGATCCTGACCATCCAACGCGTCCGGTTCCCAGCAGGAGTAAGTGCCATTGAAGTCCGGGTTATCTTTTAGAACGCTGAGCAATACCGTGTTGATCTGCTCACGTCCCAACGCCAAAGGGCTCTGCGAAGCCTTGCTGGAGGCAAAGGTATTGGCCATGGTGCGGGCCGCATCCAGAGCATTTTGCAACTTGGCCTGAATGGCATTGGCACGGGACTCGGCCAGGTTCTGAATTTCCCGGATCGTTGATTCTTCAACCAACGCCGAGACTTCGGTCGCCACGTATTGCTCATTAGCCCTGGCGGTAAAGAGCCCGTAAATAACCAGGCTAATTGATGAAACAAACAGACATACGCCTGCCGTGACACAAATGCGTGCCTGCAACGACTTGAACTTCATATCATCCCCTGCCTGATTATTTTTATTGCCAACGTTTAAGACGACAGCCTCAAACTTGTGCACGACACGGCAAATAACAATCGCTCACGGCTGTTTACGCTGTCCACGAGGCAATCGCCTTGAACGGACGCGGCGATACAACTGCTTTATAAGTATTTGAAGCGTGGCAGGTAGGGGCGTGAGTCACCTCACCCGAGGGGTGAAGGTATTCAGATCAAGAGCCGAAGGCCTTATGTCCCAAGACAATAAGAGCGGCGGGTGGAAAGAATGTGGAAAGCTGCTTTCCGGTCACCCCAGCGGACTCCCTTGAAGATTGCCGCTGCGTCCATTCAATCCATCAACCACAGCAGCAAATTAACATGACCGACTTTTATACAAAATCAAACTTAAGACTTATACAAAACGGTACTTTAGTCGCGGTTCCAAGCAACTAATCAAATCGCTCTGGTGGGCGGGTATTTTTCAATGCTTTGAAATTCAGTTGTTTCGCAACGACCGGCGGGGCCCACTCGCCTCCGCCGGTTGAGTACACGTCAGTTTTTTCTGCTTTTGGGCAGAAAAATCGCCAGGGCTCCAAACAACGGCAAAAACGAGCACAACCAATACACATACTCGATGCCGCGGATGTCGGCCAGATGCCCCAGCAGCGCGGCGCCAATCCCGCCGAAGCCAAACATCAAGCCAAAGAACACGCCGGCAATCATGCCGACGTTACCCGGCACCAGTTCCTGGGCATACACCACGATGGCCGAAAATGCCGAAGCCAGGATGAAGCCGATGACCACGCTGAGAATGCTGGTCCACAGCAGGTCAACGTGAGGCAGGATCAGCGTGAACGGTGCCACGCCAAGGATCGAGAACCAGATCACCGCCTTACGTCCGATCCTGTCGCCTATCGGACCGCCAAAGAAGGTCCCCGCCGCCACAGCGCCGAGGAACAGGAACAGATACAACTGCGACGACGCCACCGACAGGTCGAACTTCTCGATCAGGTAGAAGGTGAAGTAGCTGGTGAAACTGGCCATGTAGAAATACTTGGAGAACACCAGCAAACCCAGCACCGCCAATGCACTCAAGACCCGGCCCCTGGACAGACCGTGAGTAGCCGCCTGGCCTTGCTTGAGCTTGAACAGGTTCAAGTGATTGGCGTACCAGCGGCTGATGCGGTACAGCACGAACAGCGCAAACAGTGCGAACAGGCCGAACCAGGCCACATTGCCTTGCCCGAAAGGAACGATGATCGCCGCTGCCAGCAACGGGCCGAAAGCCGAGCCGGCGTTACCGCCGACCTGGAACGTCGACTGCGCCAACCCATAACGCCCGCCCGACGCCAGGCGTGCGACTCGCGAGGCTTCAGGGTGAAAGGTCGAGGAGCCAATACCGATCAGACCGGCGGCCAGCAGGATCATGGCAAAACTGCCAACCATGGACATCATCACGATCCCGATCAGCGTGCAGACCGTACCGGCCGGCAGCAGCCAGGGCTTGGGGTGCCGGTCCGTGTGATAACCCACCCAGGGCTGCAGCAGCGATGCCGTCAACTGGAAGGTCAGCGTAATCAAGCCAACCTGGGTGAAGGTCAGCCCATAACTGGCCTTGAGCATCGGGTAAATAGACGGCAGTACCGCCTGGATCAGGTCGTTGATCAAATGCGCCAACGCCACGGCACCGATGATGCGCATGACCAAAGGGCTGCTTTGAGGTGTGGCAGGGATAGACGCGGTATCGACCTGGGTATCGCTGATAGCCATGGGAGTTTCCATACGGGGTTTGCACAGGAAGCGGATTCATCAATGTGCCATTTTTCGGTGCAGCAAGGCTATCCCCTTAGCTTGCTATCGACTTGAAATATTGTCAGCGAGCTCGGTAATAGCGCAAAGCCATGGTCTGAATCTTGCCTTGTTAACGGTCTACAACGCGGCCCCTTACAAAGGGGACCGAGAATGGGAAGTTTCGCTACAGAGCCAGCCTACAGAGCGGGCCTGGACAAACTTTCGAGGCCTTTTAAAAGGGCACCTGTTTCGGCACTGTGTCGAAACGCACAAAAATAGTGCAAAGGTGTTCAGGGGAGTATGGGCATGCAGGCTTTTCTATCACCGGGAATCAGGTTGCTGGGGCGTTTCGGCTTTGCCCGCAAATTTCAGTTGCTGTTCCTGCTTTTCATCCTGCCACTCATGGGCAGCCTGTGGATCATCGGCCAGGACTATCGCGACAAACTCAGCCTGATTTCCGAAGAACGCGCCGGGGTTCGCCAGTTGCTGGCCCTGGATAACCTGGACAATCTGCTCGCCGCCCAGCGCAACCGCGCGGCCCGTTGGCGAGCCACGGAAACCAATCGCCAGGCAACACCCGCAACGCTTGCCGCGATGGCGGCTTTCGATGCCGTGCAGCCAGCCCTCAACCAGGCCGCCAATGATCTGGGCAGCACCTTGCAAACCGAAGGTGCCGAAGCCGACACCCTGGCTCGCTTCCAAACGTTGCAAACCAGTCTCAATGGTCTTGATTCGAAAAGCCTGGGCACCGTCGGTTGGTGGCCGGACGGCTATGACCGCTTCACTGCGGCCTTGAGTGCCCTGCAAGCCTTGCGCGAGCAGATCGTCATGGACAATCGCCTGACCCTCGCCTCCTGGCTGGAAACCTACCTGCTGATCCAGATCTCGACCCAGCAGACACCGGACCTGATCGAGCGGGTCGGTCGCCTGGCCAGCGTTGGCCAGGCCTCCGTTGTGTCGGGTCAGTTCACCCTGCAAAGCCGCCTGCAATTGCGCGACCTGCGCAGCCGGATCGGCGATGCCCGGGATCAACTGGTCAAAACCGGTGGAGTACTGCAAGCGCGCCTGCCGAACGAACTGCAAGCCTGGTCCGGACAATTCCAGGACAGCCTCAAGCATCTGGATTCCGGCCTGAAAGTCCTGGATGAAGGGGTCTTCGCCGGCTCCATCAGCCTCAAGCCGGAAGAATTCGAGAAACACATGGATGCGCTCCTGGCGGACTTGGCGACCTTGCGCCAGCAGTCTCTGATGGCTCTGGATGCGCGACTGGACCACTACCACTCCTCGGCCATCCGCCAATTCACCCTGGTGGCCACGGTGCTGGGTTGTCTGCTGTTGGCCGCGCTTTACCTCTTCGTCTGCCTGCAAGCGTCCATCCGCCGCAGCGCCAGTGGCATCACATTACTGGCCGAAGCCCTGCGTGACGGCAACCTCAGTCTGCAAGTGCCGGTGCAAGGACGCGACGAACTGGCGGCCATCAGTACCGCTCTCAACGTTGCAGTGGTGCAGTTGCGCAACAGCCTGTTGGGCGTGGACCACGAAACATTGCAGTTGAGTAATGCCGTTCGCACCCTCAACACGCACTCCAGCGGCGCCCTGGGCGAAGTCGAAGCCCAACAGATGCAGATCAGCCAGATCGCCGCGGCCGCCACGCAACTGGCCGCCACCTCTCAAGGGGTCGCCAGAAGCTGTGAGCAGGCCTCCGACAGCGCCCAGCAGACCCGGCGTATCGCCGCCGACAGCAGCCGCGACAGTCAACGCACTACGGCGAGCATCCAGCAACTCAACCAGCGCCTCAACGAAACCGCCGCCGCATTGGGCCGGGTCAGCGAACAGGGGCAACAGATCCAGATGGTGGTCGACACCATCCGCGGCGTGGCCGAGCAGACCAACCTGCTGGCCCTCAATGCCGCCATCGAAGCCGCTCGCGCTGGGGAACAGGGCCGTGGTTTCGCGGTGGTGGCCGATGAGGTACGCAGCCTGTCGCAACGCACCCAGTCCTCCACCCAACAGATTGCTGGCACCGTCGACAGCCTGCGCGCTACGGTCAACGAAGCGGTCAGCCTGATGGAAGCCGCATGCGGCCAGGCCCAGACCGACGCGCAAGCCGTTACCGGCCTTGGCGAGCGCCTGGGAGAAATTGCCAGCGCCGTGCAGAGCGTCACCGATACCCTGGCGCAAATCGCCACCGCGGTGGACGAACAAGCCAGCACCGCCGACGAGGTCAGCGGCAATATCCAGCAGGTCGACCAGGCGGCCATGCGATTGCTTGAAGGGGCACGCGCCGTGAACCTCGCGGCGGATACTTTGAGCCAGGGCAGCCAGGCCCTGAGCGCCAACACAGGGAGATTTCAACTCGGTTGACGGCTATTTGCGGCGAGGATTGATAAGCGGTTGAAAGCGCTGAGAAATATTTCAGATTTACGCTTGACACATCTTCGTTACCGGCGAATAATGCGCGCCACTTGGCTACATAGCTCAGTTGGTTAGAGCATAGCATTCATAATGCTGGGGTCCGGGGTTCAAGTCCCTGTGTAGCCACCAAGTACTAAAAACGGCTTATCGAAAGATAAGCCGTTTTTTTATGCCTTGATAAAAGCCGTCCCCCAAGTCCGCGCTGATTTGCGCCCGACGCCTCGCATCGCTACAGTCGATCCCTATCCCCTGGCCCACGGATGGAGCGACACATGCTTGCAGATCTGAAACCAAATCTTCATCGCCTGTCAGCCGTTTCGCTGCTGGCTGTCGCCCTGGCACTCGTTGCCTGTAAGGCCCCGCCCTCCTCCACAACCCCAGTATTGCCCGTCGCACCGGAGATCGCCTCCGGCTATCGCACCGACCTGCAGACCCGCCACGCCGACAAGCACATGGCCGCAGCGGCCAACCCGCTGGCGGCCGAAGCCGGGCGGCAGATGTTGCGGCGCGGCGGCTCGGCCATCGACGCGGCGATTGCCATGCAGGCGGTGCTGACCCTCGTGGAGCCGCAGTCCTCCGGGATCGGTGGCGGTGCATTCATCGTGTTGTGGGACGGCAAGGCAGTACGTACTTACGACGGTCGCGAAACGGCACCGGCCGGCGCCACCGAGAGACTTTTCCTGCAAGCAGATGGCAAACCCATGCCGTTTACCGCCGCGCAGATAGGCGGCCGTTCCGTGGGCACTCCGGGCGTGTTGCGGGCACTGGAACTGGCCCATCGCAAACATGGCCGACTTGAATGGGCCACGCTGTTCGAGCCAGCCATCGCATTGGCCGAACAGGGTTTTGCGATCTCGCCCAGGTTGCACTCGATGATTGCGTCCGACGCATCCTTGCCGGGGTCGCCGGACATGGCCGCCTATTTCCTGAACGCCGACGGCAGCCCGAAGGCGGTCGGCACCCTGCTGAAAAATCCCGCTTTGGCCGACGTGCTCAAGCGCATCGCCCGCGAAGGTCCCGACGCCTTGTACAAAGGGCCGATTGCCGAAGAAATCGTCGCCAAGGTGCAGAAGCATGCCAACCCCGGCAGCCTGTCATTGAATGACCTCCAGGGCTACGCCGCCCGGGAGCGTGCGCCGCTTTGTACTGACTACAAGCGCTGGCAAGTCTGTGGCATGGCGCCCCCGTCTTCGGGCGGGATCGCCGTGGCGCAGATCCTCGGGACCTTGCAGGCATTGGAACAGCGCGACCGCCGCACGGCCCTCGCGCCCATGAAACCCGTCAAGACCGATAAACCCGCCGGCATTGAGCCGACGCCCGAAGCAGTGCACCTGATCGCCGAAGCCGAACGCCTGACCTACGCTGACCGCGCCCTGTATGTCGCTGACTCGGACTTCGTCCCCGTACCGGTCAAAGGCCTGGTCGATCCCGGTTATCTGGCCAGCCGCGCGAGCCTGATCGGTCCACGCAGCATGGGCATCGCCAAACCCGGCACACCACCGGGCGTCCAGGTGGCCTACGCCCCGGACCGTTCGCCCCTGCGCATCTCTACCTCGCAAGTGGTGGCAGTGGATGACCAGGGTGGCGCCGTGTCGATGACCACCACGGTGGAGTCAGCGTTCGGCTCACACCTGATGGTCCGGGGTTTCATGCTCAACAACCAGATGACCGACTTCTCGTTCATCCCCGAAGAAAATGGGCAAAAGGTCGCCAACCGCGTCGAACCCGGCAAACGCCCCCGCTCGTCCATGGCGCCGACCCTGATCTTCGATCGCCAGAGCGGTGAACTGCTGGCCGCTGTTGGCTCACCGGGAGGCTCCCAAATCATCGAATACGTCGCCAAGTCAGTGATCGGCCTGCTGGACTGGGACCTGGACGCGCAAGCCGCCATCAATCTTCCCAACTTCGGCAGCCGCAACGGCCCCACCGAACTGGAACAAGGTCAGTTCAGCCCGACGCTGATCCAGGCGTTGAAAAACAAAGGCCATGCCGTGAGTGAAATCGACATGACCAGCGGGACCCAGGCAATCGTCCGAGTCCGTGATGCCCAAGGCAAAACCTCACTGGCCGGTGGAGCGGACCCGCGGCGTGAGGGGCAGGCGCTGGGGGATTGAGCGTCGCGGCTATCTGGCCAGTCTGCGAAGTCGCGTCGCCGGCCATCGCGGGCAGGCTCGCTCCCCCAAGGGGTCAGGCCTTGGGGGGATCGCTCTGCGGTTGGTAAATCAGCAAATCGGCGGGCTGACATTGCAGATGGCTGCAAATGGCTTCGAGGGTAGCCAGGCGAATACCCTTGACCTTTCCTTGCTTCAACAAGGAAAGGTTGGCTTCCGTAATGCCTATCGCGGCGGCAAGGTCCTTGGATTTAACCTTGCGCGTCGCCAGCATCACATCAAGTTGAATAACGATAGGCATAGGGCTCTCAAACAAAAGTCCGGTTTTCTGAATCGACTTCACTGGCCCGGGACAATATCCGGGCAATGATTGCAATGCAGGCTGCAAGAAACAACGCGACAAACGACGGGGCGGTAACGCTGAGGGTAAGCAGACGCTGACCGACCGGTGCATTGATCGTCACCAGCAGGCTGAGAAACGGCTCACACAGGAAATCCAGCAGCACCCACAGCGCCACAGCGCGACCTACCTTCCCCAGGCAAACGGCTGCTTCGCTGGAAAAATACTCGCCTTGGGCATATCGCTGGAACAACTGCCGCAAATGGCCCAGCCCGAACGCCAGGGCCAGCAGCGGTATGCTCGACAACAGCATTGCGCCAAGGCATTGCCAACCAGTCAAGCGCATAGCCTCTGCTGACAAGCTCGACAGCTGTCGCTCGGTCAGGGCAAAGCCCAGACCGTATTCTGAAGCAACGTCAGGAAACAGCCAGACCCCGGCGTTGAGGACCATCATCGTGATAATGAAGACAAGTGTGATGACAGCCATGCGCTGGCTGTACAGGGCGAGACGATTCGAGGACATGGAAGGCTCCACAGAACAAAGGAAGCGCAAACCATAGCGGTGAAATTATCGCAGAACAATAATTAATATGTAAAAAACGATAACATCAAACTCAAGTCGACAACTGATTGGCAAACTGGCTCACGGCATCGACCACCTTCTTCGCGCCATCCTGAATCTCGACGATCACCGTCCCCGCCTCCGCTGCCAGGGCCAGACCCTGTTCGGCCTGGTGCTGGCCGTCGGTCATCAGTGCCACGGCGTTGCGGGCCATGTCCTGGTTCTGGCGAACCACGCCGACGATCTCATCAGTGGCCTGACTGGTACGCGACGCCAATTGCCGCACTTCATCGGCCACCACCGCAAAGCCCCGGCCCTGCTCACCCGCCCGGGCGGCTTCGATGGCCGCGTTGAGCGCCAGCAGGTTGGTCTGTTCGGCAATGCCGCTGATGGTCTTGACGATGGTGCCGATCACCAGGGATTGCTCATTCAGGGCCTCGATGCCTTCGCCGGCGGTTTGCATGTGCCGGGCCAGGTCACGCATCACGCCCACGGCCTGGGTCACCACGGTGGTGCCGCGCTGGGCGCTGTTGTCGGTTTGCAACGAGGTGCTGTAGGCAATGCCGGCCGCCTCGGAGACAGCTTTTTCCTGGTTGACCTGATCAGTGATGTTCGTGGCGAACTTGACCACTTTGTACAGTCGCTCGTTGGCATCAAGCACCGGGTTGTAAGAGGCTTCCAGCCAGACTTCACGGCCGTTGCTGTCCAAGCGTTTGAAGCGACCGGCGACGAACTCGCCGCTATTGAGACGCTGCCAGAACTGCTGGTAGGTGGCGCTGTTGTACTCCTCCGGTTCGCAAAACATGCGGTGATGCTTGCCCTTGATCTGCGCCAGGCTGTAACCCATGGCATTGAGGAAGCGATCATTGGCTGTCAGTACGTGACCGCCCAGGTCGAATTCGATCACCGCCGTTGAGCGCACCAGCGCACCAATGAGGTTTTCATGCTCGCGCGACGCCTCGATGGTACGGGTCAGGTCGCTGGAGTACATCGAGAAATAGCGGATTCGGCCATCAGTCGCCCGAACCGGTTGGAGAATCGAACGCAACCAGGCTTCCTTACCGTTGCCCCGGAGCAGCCGTACGGCGCCGGAGAAATGCTCGCCTCTAGTCAGCGCCGTCTTGAAACGCAACTGGAACTCATTGGATTTCAGGTAAGCCGGCACCAGCTCTTCGACAGACCGGCCGATGAGGTCCTGGGTCTTGTAGTGCATTTCGTCGAGAAAATTCTGATTGACCGTCTGCACCCGCCCTTCGGCATCCAGAGTGAGGGCCAGCATCTCGCGGTCCAAACTCTCCTTCACCTGCACAAGGCTGGACAGTTCCTGGCGAAGAGCCGAAAGCTCCTGCTTCAAGCGTTTATTGAACATGGCATGCTCCGAGAGCAGGAGAGTTAGGTGGCCTGTTCTCTTGCCATCGGCTCGCCGATTTTTTTCTAAAGAGCGCCCCGGGCCGCTTCTGAAAATAATCCTGCGCGCTCGCGAACCCCGATTAGCCTCCCATGGTCACTGGAATGTTCCAGTGTTGGCGCCTGACGCCAAGACCCTGCCGCACCCAATACCCATAACCATAAAAATCGAGGTAATTGCCGTGACCACCGACATACAAGACAGCCGTTCCGCCCGCTTCGCCTTACGCTGTTCCAGTTTTGCCGAGCGCTGGTTCCCTGACTCCTGGGTATTTGCCGCCCTGGCAGTATTGGTAGTCGCGGTGGCGACACTGTTCATCGGCGCCAAACCCACGGCCGCCGCCATGGCGTTCGGCGATGGCTTCTGGAGCCTGATACCGTTCACCATGCAGATGGCCTTCGTGGTGATCGGCGGTTACGTGGTCGCCAGCTCGCCGCCCGCCGTCAAACTGATCGATCGCCTGGCACGCATCCCGAAAAACGGTCGCTCCGCGGTGGCCTGGGTCGCACTGATCTCCATGGTCGCGTCGCTGCTCAACTGGGGGCTTTCCCTGGTATTTGGCGGTTTATTGGTACGTGCCCTGGCCCGTCGCACCGATCTGAAAATGGACTACCGCGCCGCGGGCGCCGCCGCGTACCTGGGCCTGGGCGCGGTTTGGGCACTGGGTTTGTCTTCCTCGGCGGCGCAATTGCAGGCCAACCCGGCCAGCCTGCCACCGTCTATCCTGTCGATCACCGGGGTCATTCCGTTCACCCAGACCATTTTTCTCTGGCAATCGGGAGTGATGTTGCTGGCGTTGATCGTGATCTCGCTGATCGTGGCCTATGCCACCGCTCCCGGCCCGAACAGTGCCCGTGACGCCGCCGCCTGCGGGATTGATCCCAGCTTCAGCATGCCGGCATTGCAGCCTCGCACCCGCCCGGGAGAATGGCTGGAACATAGCCCGCTGCTGACCATTGCCCTGGCGCTACTGGCCGCCGGCTGGCTGTTCCACGAGTTCTCGACCAAACCTGCGATAAGCGCCATCTCCGGACTCAACACCTATAACTTCCTGTTCCTGATGCTTGGCGCGTTGCTGCATTGGCGGCCGCGCAGCTTTCTCGATGCCGTGGCGCGCGCGGTGCCGACCACCACCGGCGTGCTGATCCAGTTCCCGCTGTACGGCTCGATTGCCGCGCTGCTGACCACGGTCAAGGGTAGCGACGCCCAGACGCTCGCCCATCACATATCCACCTTTTTCGTACAGATCGCGTCCCACGATACCTACGCCGTGTTGATGGGCGCCTACTCGGCGGTGCTGGGCTTTTTCATTCCTTCGGGAGGCGGCAAATGGATCATCGAAGCCCCCTATGTCATGCAGGTGGCCAATGATCTGAACTATCACCTGGGGTGGGCGGTGCAGATCTATAACGCCGCCGAAGCGCTGCCAAACCTGATCAATCCGTTCTACATGCTGCCGCTGCTGGGAGTGTTGGGGCTCAAGGCCCGGGACCTGATCGGTTTCTCCTTCGTGCAATTACTGGTTCACACGCCATTGGTGCTGGTGCTGCTGTGGGCGCTGGGGACGACATTGTCTTATCTGCCGCCCGTGATGCCATAAAGCCATAAAAAGGGCCGATATTTTCGTCGGCCCACTTTTTCTTCGCTCCGGTCTGTTTCAGTATGGCTACACCCTGTTCGAGGGGTCCACACGCTGAAAAGGATCTGAGCATGTCCAAACTCGCCGTACTTTCTCTTGCCACCCTGGCCTTCAGTGCCGCCGCCCATGCCGACATCGATGTTCAGTTGGGCAGTACCGAACGCGTCACCCGTCTCTTCGCCTACCCCAACAACTGCAACGTCATTTGTTTTCGCGACTGGACGCTGGAGCAGACCGTTGAGCATTACCTGACCCAAAGCGTGCAGCGTGACGGCTACAGCACGGCCAAGGTCAGCGTCAAAAGCGACAACGATAAGGTCTACGCCAGTATCAGCGGCGTGCCGCAAGACTACGGCAAACCGTTGACTGCGCTGCTGGATGCCGGTGATCTGGCATACAAGGGCGCCACCAAACTCAACAGCGATAACAAGTGGGCCTACGACTGGTACCTGTTCCTGCCTCTGGGCATGGCCCTGGAGAACCGCAAGAGCATTGAGTTGCTGCACTTCCCGCCGGATTACTCCCTGACCCAGGCGCAGGACTACCTGGAATCGGCCACCACCGATCGCTGGGCCACGCTGCTGACCGCCAACGGCATCGCCGCCGAACAGACCCCGGCCTTCCAGACCATTGTCGACATCGCGCCGATTGCGGCGCCATCCAATGCCGGCCAGGCGCTGGGCGGGGTCTACGACTATTTCAATGACTACCAGACCACCATGGTCAAGCAAGTCAGCCAGAACGCCAGCGGCGACGCCCTGCCGATGGTGGCCTTCGGTGCTCCCGTGCGGAACTGGATCAAGACACAGTACGGCCAGACCGTGGACGTGCTGGGTCTGGCGACCATTACGCCGACTGCGGGTGTCAAGGTTCCGGTCCTGGGCTCCAACCACCCGAGCTACATCTGGTATGCCGCCGACCCTGACAGCTACAACGGTGATCAGGCCAAGGCGGATGCGGCAGGTTTGAAAGTCATGGGGCAGGACCTCAGCGCTGCATGCTGGCAAGCCGGCATGGGCAGCAAACCGGGCACCGATCCGAGTGCGCAATTGAATCAATGCACACAGACCTGGCAGGTCACGCAAAAGGAAGAAACCTGTGAGCTGTTCTATACCTCGATCCGCAAGCTGTCTGCGGACGAAGCGGCGAAAAAATGCGCGGAGCCGGCGATCAAATCACAACTTCCACAATTGAAAGTCCCCATGCCAGCGCTGCCTGACGCGGTGTAAACCCCAAGGACTTTCCTGCGTAAGCCTGGGCTCACGCAGGAAAGCGCCTTTGGCTCCTGTCAGAGTCGACAGTAGATGTCGTTTCAAGGTTGCGCGAAGCTAGGCAGGTTTCAATGATCGCTGGCAGGATCGCCAGCGCCAGAAGGCCGAGCGTCCTACGCGACAGGGACCGTCATGACCACCTTCCTTGCAGACAGCGCATCCTCACCGAACGGGGACGGCATCTACCCCGAGAAACAACTCAGCACGCGCATGGGTTATCCATCCAGGCGCGATTTCGAAGTGCGCCAGACGACTAACGGCCGCGGCAATGGCATCGTCGCCCGCAAGCGGTTTGCGCCGTTGGAAAGGATGTGCAGGGTATCGGGACTGATCGTCAGCCGACGACGCCTGCATACACTGCAGATCCTGCCGGACATCCACATGTATGACCCGCGCTTCGCCGGATTGCTGCAGCACTCCTGCAGCCCGAACGTTTTCCTGGACATGAGCGAACTGTGGTTATGGGCGTTGACCATCATCGAGGAAGGTGACTGCCTGACGATGGATTACGCCAGTACCGAGCAGAAATTGTATCGACAGTTCGCCTGCCGGTGCGGTTCGTCCAACTGTCATGGCTGGATCACAGGCTATGACGAACCGCCCAACGAGCGAGGGATGAAATTTCTACGGCACTGGCGTCGCCGCTGTCATCGCGACTGAATGAGCCGAATCAGGGCGCGCCGACCGGACGTAGCCGATACTGCGGCGGCAACTGCTCGAAACCGCTGATCGTCGTGTCCAGGCTTTTCCAGCGGCCGTCCTTGATCCCGTAGATGCAGCCGTGGATCGACAGTTTCTGCCCGCGATGCCAAGCGTTCTGCACAATGCTGGTGTGGCCGACATTGGCCACCTGCTGGATCACATTGAGCTCGCACAAGCGATCCACGCGCTCTTCTTCGGTCGGCAATTGGGCCAACGTTTCGCGATGCTCGTAGTACAGGTCGCGAATCGAACGCAGCCAGCCGTCGATCAGACCCAGTTGACGATCCTGCATCGAGGCACGCACGCCGCCACAGCCGTAATGCCCGGTGACCAGGATATGTTTGACCTTGAGCACGTCCACCGCGTACTGGATCACCGACAGGCAGTTGAGGTCGGTGTGCAGCACCACGTTGGCCACGTTACGGTGCACAAACAGATCGCCGGGCAGCATGCCGACGATCTCGTTGGCCGGCACCCGCGCATCGGAACAGCCGATCCACAGATACTCAGGGGTTTGCTGACGGGCCAGCTTGGAAAAGAAATCAGGATCTTCCTGCTTGATCGCATCGGCCCAGCGCGCGTTGTTATCAATCAGATCTTGTAATTCGTTCATGCTATCTAGCCCTCGAGAATAGTGCGCAACTTTGACAGACGACCGCCCGTCGAGGTCACGTCCAGAATGCCGTTGGAATTCTCGCCACGGCTGTGGGTCCACCCCCAGTAAGCCCCACAGTATGAGGAATTGCCATGAATGATTCACGACGTCCTTTCGACGCGGTCCAGCCGGAACCCATCGACGATAACGAAGACCGCATGGGCTCGATGCATGAACTGGAATTCGACGAACAAGAGCCCAGTGCGAAAATCGGCGACGAACTGCCGGAAAATGAACGCGAACAGTTGATGCCGCGTGAACGCGTGCGTGAAGCCGGGCTGACAGGGGCTTCAACGGATGATCACGACCCCACCGACGACGACATGAGCCCGGAAACACTGATCCGCGAAGACGGTGCCCGGGACGCCCATGAAGCCGGTGACGACAAACGGGCGGACTGGGACCTGAGCGTGGTGGATGAAAATGACATAGGCGGGGGTGACGGGCTCGACGAAGCGGAAATGGCCGATATCGATCCGTTGGATGGCAAGCGGTAAGTGTCGATAGAGCTGACGCCATCGCGAGCAGGCTCGCTCCCACAGGTTCTGCGTCATAACCCAATGTCTTGAGCGATGCAGATCCAATGTGGGAGCGAGCCTGCTCGCGATAGCGGTGGATCAGTTTGCACTGGGGTTGAATGTGCCGCCGTCATCGCGAGCAAGCTCGCTCCCACAGGGTTTTGTGTTCGAGCGCAAATTTGATGCACATCGCCAAGCTCTCTGTGGGAGCGAGCTTGCTCGCGATGACGGCGTTGCGGTTAACCTCGATGTGGCAAGTTCAGTCCACCAAGGTACACGCCATGACCACCGCATCTTCGCGTCCGCCCACCGCAGGGTAGTAATCGCGGCGACGGCCGACTTCATTGAAGCCATAGCGCTCATACAGCCGGAACGCTGTGCGGTTGCTGTCACGCACTTCCAGGAAGCACTCCCGAGCCTCGGCCTTGTAGGCAATGGACATAAGATGCTCCAGCAGCCGCAAACCCAAGCCGCGCCCCTGGTTTTCCGGTTTGACGGTGATGTTGAGCAAGTGCGCTTCATCCAGGATGATCTGCACCACGCCGTGGCCCACTTGCTGCTGGCCTTCGAACATCAGCCAGATCTGGTACTTGCCCAGCCCGTCGAGAAAGATCCCTCGGGTCCAGGGGTGGCTGTAGGCCGCATATTCGATTTTCAGCACAGCGTCGAGGTCCGCCTCGGTCATCGGGCGGAACGATACAGCGTCACTCATTCGATTCTTTCCAACGCGCCATCAGCCGGCGCATGGCTTGCCAGACATCAGCCTTGCGCTGTGGCGTCTCCATTAACAATTCCAGGCCGGGCAACGCCCAGGCCGAGCCCAGGCCTTCGACCTGCAGTTCGCGATTGAACGCTTGAGCATCCACCTCACCAGCAAATTTCACCGCCGGCAGGCCGATCAGCCAAAGGCACACGCAGGGCTCATCCTCAAGCCGCGCCGAGACAAAACCCTGGACAAAATCCCGCGCCGCTTCTGGTCCCTGGTCCATGGTCCCGCGTGACAGCAACGGCCAGCGCACTGGCTCGCCAATGATCTGTGGGCTGTCCGGCAGACCGGCGGCGCGCAGCATGTCCTTGAGCAACAGATACGCCGGATCGCGGCTTTGAAACGGTTCGCCCGTGGGCAGTTCCACCAGTAGCAGGCAACGTCCTGCCCGTAGCAGTTGCAGCGCGAAACGCGGTGGTGCGACGTAAGGTGCCTTGACCGGGGCCGGGGTCTCATCGGCGGCCTCTACCGGTTTGGCGTTGGTGCGGGTCGAAGCCAGGCTCGGGCGCGGAACCTCGATCTTCGGCCGTTCGACCACGGGCGCCACCGGCTCGGCCACCGTCCTGGCCACGGGCGCGCTCACGACCGGCTCGATATCCAGCGGCTCGGGCGTTTCCAGCAGCTCGGGCCGCGACGGGGCGGCAAACGGCAATTCGGTACGCGGCAGCCAGTTGACCACCTGCATGGCGGTCAGATAGGCGCGGCGGCGGGACTCGATAAGCAAGGGTCGGCCACTTGTGGATAACTGAAAGTGGAAGGGATTCTACCGCCCTTCGAGACAGATCGCTTCCCTGTTGAATCAATAGTTGAGCGATTCAACCGACAGTCCGTCTCAGGGGTGAATCGCAACCGGCCTGATGCAGTACAATCGCCCCTTTTAATTGCCAACCCGACGGCCATTGCGATGATCGAACCCAAGCGCGTCTTGCGCGCCCTCGCTGAACACTGGGCATTGCTGGAACCTTTGTGCGAGCACTTCGACCAGGGCACCCTGAGCCTCAACGAATTGCGTTCACAATTGGCCGCCCAACAACTGGACAGCACGCCCCAGGACATCACCAACCTGCTGGACGTGTGGATCCGCCTGGACATCCTCGTACCGGTGGCGAAAAGCCCGAACCGTTTCGAGCTCAACGCCCAGATCCATGACTTCCTCGCCTACCTGCGCCGCGAACACCGCCTCGGCCTGTGCCTGGAAATCGAAGCCTACCTGCGCCACCTCGAGCGCCTGGCCGGTTATATTCAGGACGCGTTCGACATTCGCGACGGCAACGATCTGGCCCGCCAGTTGCGTCTGCTGGACATGCGCGTGCGCGACGTACTCAAGAAACTCGCCAACGACGAACAGGCCCTGGTAGCGGTGGCCGAACGGGCCAAGACCAGCGACCGGCAGATTCCGTTGCGCCAGCGCTACGCCGAAGTACTGGCGACCTGGGATGAATACGTCGAACCGATGATCCAGTTGGTGAACGCCGACGGTGCGTTCGAGCAAGGCGTGCGCAAGGTCGAGAATGTGCTTTTACGCATGCTCACCGAACAGCAGCGCCTCGGCCATCTGGTGGACGACGACATGCTGCTGCGCACCCACGCGCGCATCCTCGAGATGCAGACCAGCGCCCAGTTGACCCTGCGCCATGCCCGCGAATTGCTCCTGCCGCTACGCGAAGAGGCCCGCCGTCACAACGCGGTGACCCGTGGCGCCGCCCTGGCCCTGGCCGCCATTCGGCGCAAAGGCCTCGATGCCGTGCCCCAAGCCGCCATGCCGCTGTTCACCCGTCCGCAAAGCACCTTCCTGGGCAGCGCCAGTCAGGTCGAAGCCTACGTGTACGCCCTGGCCCGTTTCGAGCCGAAACCGGCGCGCTTCCCCAAGTCCCACAAGACCCACAAGGGCGGCGAGGCTCCTCGCGCGCCACGCACCGTACGCGAGATGGTCGAGCGTTGCGAAGACGCGCTGCCAATGCCGGACCTGATGACCTGGTTGCTGGAGCAGGAGCCGGACGGCGCCACCGACGAATTGCTGTACTGGTTCTCGCGTCTGTCGCGGGAAAAACGTTTCAAGCGCGAGCGTCTGGAACGCCGCGACTACCACACTCACGAGCATCAGGTCAGCCTGCGCTCCTTCGCCCTGCTCTCGGCCCGCGACACCGCCGCCGAGGATTCTGCGAGCATCCCCCATGCATCTTGATCTATCCGAACTGTCCCAACTGGCGCCGATTTTTCGCGAGCTGTTCAAGGGTTACCACGTCAGCCGCCGCGACCCGGAGCTGTACGCGCAACTGTCGAACTTCCAGGACCAGTACCGCACGCTGTTCAAGGCCCTGGGTTTCGAACTGGTGTGCGACACCCGTGGTTTCTACTACTTCGTGCCGGACCTCGCCGCCGCTGCGGTGAACAAGACCGCCCAACGCCTGGCGCTGTTCACCTTCATCCTCGTCGAGCACCTGGCCGACCAGGGCCGCGACCCGATTGCCGTGCTCGACGGTGGTAGCCTGGGCCGCGATGAGCTGCCCTCGCTTCTGGAAAAGTACCGCGACCTGTTCCTTCAGGCCGAAGTGCAGACCCAGGAAGAGCTGGAAGAAAAAATCATGCGCCGCATGACCCAACTGGGTTTTGCCGGCGAAGAGAACGGTGTCTACCGCTTCCTGCCACCGATGCACCGTTTCCTCGACGTCTGCCTGTCGGTCCAGCAGGACCGCGACCTGGCCGCCAGCCTGCACAGCGTGCTGCCGTTGCCTGCACCGGTACTGATCGACGAAGACAGCGACGAAAAGTTGCTGCAAACCGATGATCCGCTGGATCTGAGCGAATTCGAAGGTGAAAGCGAAGAAGACGCACTGGCCCGTGCCATTGCCGAAGAACAGGAGACCGACGCATGAGCAAGGAACGCTACGGCATCCGCCGCTTTGCCCTTTTGAACACCGCAGGCTACAGCCTGGGCCTGTTCCCGCTGGAAGAACCGCTGTCGGTGTACGGCGCGAACAACCTCGGTAAATCCGCGTCGATCAACGCCTTGCAGTTCCCGATCCTGGCGCGCATGTCGGACATGAGCTTCGGCAAGTACAGCCTGGAGCAATCCCGGCGGTTCTACTTTGCCTCGGACACCAGCTACATCCTGGTGGAAGTCGCCCTGCCCCACGGCCCGCACGTGATAGGTGTGGTCGGGCGCGGCCCCGGCGGCGGTTTCGGCCACCAGTTCTTTGCCTACGCCGGCAAGCTGGACCTGGCCCATTATCAGAAAGACGACACCTGCCTGCGTCAGAAAGAGCTGTTCACCAACCTGGAGCGCGAAGGCCTCAAAGCCTACGAACTCAAGCCTGATGAACTGCGACGCCTGCTGGTGGGCGGTCATACCTCGATTCCGCTGGACCTGACGCTGATCCCGCTGCGCTCCACCAGCGAGCAAAGCCTCAAGACCTTCCGCGCGCTGTTCATCAACCTGTTGCACATGCGCGAAATTACTGCGGCCAAGCTCAAGCAACTGTTCCTCGACGCGTTCGAGCACAGCCTGCGTTCCGGTAGCGTGGATTACATCGCCGCGTGTGAAGAGGCCTTCCGTGATGTACGACGCATGGAACAGGACTACAACTCCCTGGTGGCTGCCGGTCCGCTGGTGGAGGCCCTGGCCAATGGCGTGAAGCAGCGCGATGTACTGCGCGGCAAACTGCATCGCCTGTCACCGTTGCTCGACTCGCTGCTCGGCACTTGGTCGGACTACGCCAGTGCGCGCAAGGAAGAGCTGACCATCCAGGCCGAACACTACCGTAACGAGCAGGATTCGCTGCAGAACGACCAGCGCGGCGGCACTCAGGAGTTGATGCGCCTGGAACGGGAAATCAGCGGCATCCAGCGCTGGATTGGCGAACTGTCGGTGCTCAAGAACCGCTTTGCCCTGGTGGATGACGTCAAGGTCCTCGAGCAACAACTGCTCGCGGCCAAGGATGCCCACGACGAACTGGCCGGTGCCCTGGCCCAGTCCCGGCAGTTCAGCGCCGAAGACCTGGATGAGCGCCTGCGGGATCTGGAAAAACGCCTGAAGTCGGTCAAGCAGCAACTCGATCACGCCGATAACAACAGCTACGCCCGCCTGCGGGAAGAATTCTCGCAACAGGACGTTGAACGCCTGATGCGCCTGTTCAACAGTGCGCTGTTCAGCCTGCCGCTGGGCGAGCACGGTATCGCGCTGGACGAGAACGGCGAGTGGGTCAAATCCATGGAGCTGATCCTCGACGGCTTCAAAGGTGAGCGTTTCGAAGTACCGGGCCTGTCCATCGACCTGTCCCACATCGAACCGCCGGCCCTGCAAGCCCTGGCCGATCGCGCCGCACTGCGGGACCAGAAAGAACGCCTGGAAAAAGAACTCAAGCAGCTCAAGACCCAGCAAGCTGTGGCCGCCGACCGCGCCGCGAGCAAGACCCAGACCGAGGCGCTGTACCAGCAGGTTCTGGATGCGCAGAAAGCCCTGGAAGACTTCCGCCGCACCCAGACCCTGAGTGCCGAGGAAGGCGAAAAGCTTGAGCAACTGGCGCAGATGGAAGCCGCCCAGGACGAACTCAAGCGCTCCAGCGATGCCTTCACCGAACGTGTCCAGCAGTTGTCCGCCAAGTTGCAACTGGTGGGCCGGCAGATCGCCGACATGGAAGCCAAGCAACGTACCCTCGACGACGCCCTGCGCCGTCGTCAATTGTTGCCAGCGGACCTGCCGTTCGGCACACCGTTCATGGACCCGGTCGACGACTCCATGGACAACCTGCTGCCACTGCTCAATGATTACCAGGACAGCTGGCAGGGTCTGTTGCGGGTCGATGGCCAGATCGAAGCACTGTACGCCCAGGTCCGCCTCAAGGGCGTGGCCAAGTTCGACAGCGAAGACGACATGGAGCGCCGCCTGCAACTGTTGATCAACGCCTATGCCCACCGTACCGACGAAGCCCTGACCCTGGGCAAGGCACGGCGTGCGGCGGTGACTGACATTGCCCGGACCCTGCGCAACATCCGTAGCGACTACGACAGCCTCGAGCATCAACTGGCGTTGTTCAACCGCGAGATCAACAAGCGTCAGGTGTCCAACCTGCAGAGCTTCCGGATCGTCCTGGCGCCGAACAAGGAAGCGCTCAAGCACATCGACCAGATCATCCACAGCGCCGGCCAGTACGAGGAAGGCGAGACCCTGTCGGTGTTCGACCTCAGCCAGAGCGCCGAGCAGGACAACAAGAACGAAGAGGCCAAGGAATACCTGGCCCGCCTGGTGGCGGCCAACCACAACCAGCTCGGCCTCAAGGACCTGTTCGAACTGGCCTTCGAGATCACCAAGGTCAACGGCCAGCCCGTGATCCACACCGATATCGATGGCGCGGCGTCCAACGGCACCACGATGACCATCAAGGCGCTGACCAACATGTATTTGTTGCTGCACCTGATGGACCGCGAACAGGCCGGTCGCGTGCGTCTGCCGTACTACCTTGACGAAGCGGCAGACATCGACGAGAAAAACCAGGCCGCGCTGCTGGAAACCAGCTTGCAGCTGGGTTTTGTGCCGATCCTGGCCAGTGTGAAACCGCAAGTCTGCGCCAGCGTCGCCATCGACCTGGAAGGCGGCAGCGGCCCCAACGGCATCTACATCGACGAGGCGGACTGGAAGTACATCCGCCGTCACGATGCGGTGAAAGCCACGGTGAACGTGCAGGCCGACGAGCCGGAGCTGGATCCGGTTTGAGGTAAATAGCCGGACACAAAAAAGGCCGCGATCCAATGGATCGCGGCCTTTTTTATTGGGCTTTTTAGGATTGTCGCGAGCAGGCTCGCTCCCACAGGTTTAGCGTCGCAATCAGATGACACTTCGTGGGAGCGAGCCTGCTCGCGATGGCGTCAGAACAGACTGATTGCCCTGATCACTTACCCAGCTTGATCTTCGGCGCCCAGGTCAGCCACTCCTCTTCAAACTGATCGAACAAGGGGAAGGTCTGCTCCGGTCGCGCCGGGTTGCCCATCCGCTCGCCATCCGGGGTGGCAAAAGCGATGCCGCCCTGAATCAGCGTCTCCAGCGACTCAGTCCGCACTGTCGCGCCTTTGAACAACCCGAAGTCCATGCCGAAGCCACTGGTATTCCAGAATCGCGTGCCGCTGCGCACCAATGGCGCGTACTTGGGCTCGATCAGGATATGAACCAGCACACGGTCCGCCGTCTGGCCCAATTCATAGCCAGTAACTTTGCCCACGGTAATCTCGCGATACGTCACCGGCACGCCGGTCTTCAACGAACCACGGCGAGCGGCGCTCAACACCAGGCTCAGACCGGCTTCAGGGACGGCGTTTTGCGGTGGGCTGGCGAGGGCCACGAAGTTTTTCTGCGGCCCCAGGTTTTTCACCGGTGGCTGTACTTCGATGTACTGCCCGGTCACCAGCGTCTCCAGGTTCGAGGTCTTCATCAGCCCCAGTTCGGGCTTGACCACCCAGAACTGAGAGCCGACCCGAGCAATACGCTCCGGCACTTCGGTGATACGTGCGGTAAGCAGGATCGATTGCATGTCGGCGCTGAGGTCCACGTCTTCGATCTTGCCCACATCCAGCCCTTTGAAACGAATCGGCGTGCCGCTGCGCAAACCGTCGGCGCGATCGACCTTGATCGTCACCATTGTGCCTTTCTGTTGCGCGGCTTCTCGGTCTGCATGCAGACGGAACCGTGGGATGCGCCTTTTCAACGGCACATTGGGTTCCGGCGTATCGAAAGAAATGCCGCCGGCCATCAGGCTTTGCAGGGATTCGCTCTTGACCTGGATCCCCCCCGTCAAACCACCCGTGAGCGTAATCCCACTGGCATTCCAGAACCGGGTCGATCCGTTGACCAGACCTTCGTATTCCTTCTCGATGTGCACACCAATGATCAACTGCTTTTTCTTGCGGGAGAACTGGTAGCTCTGCACCGATCCAACCTTGACCTGTTTGTAGAGAATCGGACTGCCGACCTCCAGCGAACCCAGGTTTTCAGTGAGCAGGACCAGGTGCAGCCCGGGCGAACGCAAGTCCAGCGGTGGCGCCTTCGGCCTGGCTTCAAATTCGCGCTGCGGCGCGCCTCCCTTGTCGCCGGGACGTATGGCGATGTAGTTACCTTTGACCAATGCCTCAAGGCCCGTAATCCCCGCCAGCGAGATCGACGGCTTGACCACCCAGAACTGGGTGCCGGTCACCAGGTAATCTTCGGCCAGTGGGTCTAGGGTCAATTCAGCGGTAGCGCTGGACAGATCCGGATCGACCTTGAGGTTCTTCAGGCTGCCGACCTGAATGCCTTTGTACATCACCGGAGTACGACCGGACTGTAACCCTTCGAAGTCGCTGAGCTTGACCTTCACGCGGATGCCGGCAGCGGCAGCGTCGAAGTCTTCATAAAGACGAAACGGCAGGCTCGGGTCTGTGGGCGGACTGTCTTTGCGACTCTCCGGCGTGGCGAACGCGATACCACCGGCCACGATGCTCGCCAGGGATTCGCTGCGCACTTTGACGCCCGACAGGTTGGCATCGATGCTGATGCCGCTGGCATTCCAGAAACGCGTGTGTTTACGCACCAGGCTGGCATAAGTCGGTTCGATATAGATTTTGATTTCGACCGTGCTCTGATCCTCCGATAGCAGGTAGCTTTTCACCTGCCCGACCTGAATCTGTTTATAGAACACCGGGCTGCCACGGTTCAGCGAGCCCAGGCGCTCGGCCTTGAGGGTCAGGTGCAAACCAGGCTTGGCGTCCGAGAGCGGCGGCTCTTCGGCCAGGGCCTTGAATTTACGGATCGGCTCCCCTTCCCCCGGGCTGATAGCCACGTAGTTACCGGAAACCAGGGTTTCCAGGCCGGTGATGCCGGCCAGGGTCACGCTCGGCTTGACCAACCAGAAGCGTGTCCCGGTCTTGAGGTATTGCTCGACGTCCTTGTTCATCTCAATGGTCGCGACCACGCCTTTCGAGCTGCCTTCGTCATCGAGCTTGAGGGACTTCACTTTGCCAACCGGCATACCCTTGTAGACGACTTCAGTCTTGTTGACCTGAATACCCTCGCCGCTTTCAAAGCGCACGTTGATCTCGATGCCGGTTTCGTTATAGGCCCGCCAGCCGAGCCAGCCGCCGATAATCAAGGCAATCAGCGGCAAGACCCAAATCGCGGACCAGTTCGAAGCCGGTCGGGTTTTAGCGGTAGGCAAATCAGTCATGGTCGTCATCCGACTCCGTGTTATCCCAAATCAGTCGGGGATCGAAGGTTACTGCGGCAATCATTGTCAAAATCACTACGCTGGCAAAAGCAATTGCACCAAGACCGGCTTCGACACTGGCGAGTCGACCGAAATTCACTACCGCCACCAATATGGCGATCACAAAAATATCCAGCATCGACCAGCGCCCAATGAACTCGATAAAACGGTACATAAGGATGCGTTGCCGCGCAGACATGGGCTGGTGCCGTTGCACGGAAAACAGCAGCAAGGCGATGCCTACCAACTTGAAAGTCGGAACGACGATACTGGCGATGAACACCACGGCGGCAATCGGAATCATCCCGTGCTGAACCAGTTCGATGACCCCGGCCATGATGGTGCTCGGAGCCCCTTGCCCCAACGAGTTGATGGTCATGATCGGTAGCATGTTGGCCGGAATGTAGAGAATCGCGGCAGTGACCAATAACGCCCAGGTCCGCATCAAGCTGTTTGGGCGACGAGGATGAACCAGGGCGCCGCAGCGGGTACAGGTTTGTGTATCGACGTCAGCTTCCTGCCGGTTTAGCTCGTGGCATTCTGTGCAGATCAAAATACCCGCATCAATCGCCCGCATGAGCGTCCTCTCCTGATAACGCTTGCCAGATCTGATGCGGCGACATCACCACCTCCAGCCAGACCTGGACGAGCAACAAACTGATAAAACACGCCAGACCAAGCCCCACGGTAATGGCCGCCATGTCTGCCAACTTGACGATGGCCACCAGCACACCCATGAGGTAAACCTCCAGCATGCCCCAGTCGCGTAAATGGTGATAAATGCGATAGAGCAATAAGCCGTAGCTACGGCCGATATTCCAGCGAATGGTCAGTAACACGGCCAATTGGCAAAGCAGTTTAAGCAGCGGAATACCCATGCTGCACAGAAAAACCACCACCGATACACCTTGCATGCCGGTATTGAACAGGCCGACCACACCACTCCAAACGGTGTCCTGGGAGGATTGGCCGAGCAAATTGAGCTGCATGATGGGTAAAAAGTTCGCCGGCACATACAACAGCAGAGCGGCAATGACCAATGCAAGGCTGCGTTCGACCACATTGTGTCGGTGAGCGTAGAGCTCATACCCACAGCGAGGGCATTCGGCTTTTTCGCCATGGGCCAGCTGGGGCTTGCGCATCAACAGGTCGCACTCATGGCACGCCACCAAGTCATCCAACGGCAGATCTGACAACCGAGGGGCGTCAAACGGATCGGGCATAAAGAGCTCTGGCTCAACTAAGGTGGAGGCTATTCTAGTGCGCTGGCTTGAAAATAACTGTGCAAATTTATTCCGAGCCTCGGCGCAATTTTATTGCGGGCAAAACAAAACCCCTACCTGCGTCAGCAGATAGGGGTTTCGGAATTTAATCTTGACGATGACCTACTCTCACATGGGGAAACCCCACACTACCATCGGCGATGCATCGTTTCACTACTGAGTTCGGGATGGGATCAGGTGGTTCCAATGCTCTATGGTCGTCAAGAAATTCGGTAGCCAGCGCGTGCCTTGCGGTCACGTTCCAGCGAATGGGTATGCGATAGGTTTGTGTGTTGTGCGAACTTTCGGTTCATAGCGTCTTCACACACCGCAATCTGGTGCCCTGTATCGGGTCAGCAAATTGCTTGGGTGTTATATGGTCAAGCCTCACGGGCAATTAGTATGGGTTAGCTCAACGCCTCACAGCGCTTACACACCCCACCTATCAACGTCGTAGTCTTCGACGGCCCTTCAGGGGACTCAAGGTCCCAGTGAGATCTCATCTTGAGGCAAGTTTCCCGCTTAGATGCTTTCAGCGGTTATCTTTTCCGAACATAGCTACCCGGCAATGCCACTGGCGTGACAACCGGAACACCAGAGGTTCGTCCACTCCGGTCCTCTCGTACTAGGAGCAGCCCCTCTCAAATCTCAAACGTCCACGGCAGATAGGGACCGAACTGTCTCACGACGTTCTAAACCCAGCTCGCGTACCACTTTAAATGGCGAACAGCCATACCCTTGGGACCGGCTTCAGCCCCAGGATGTGATGAGCCGACATCGAGGTGCCAAACACCGCCGTCGATATGAACTCTTGGGCGGTATCAGCCTGTTATCCCCGGAGTACCTTTTATCCGTTGAGCGATGGCCCTTCCATACAGAACCACCGGATCACTAAGACCTACTTTCGTACCTGCTCGACGTGTCTGTCTCGCAGTCAAGCGCGCTTTTGCCTTTATACTCTACGACCGATTTCCGACCGGTCTGAGCGCACCTTCGTACTCCTCCGTTACTCTTTAGGAGGAGACCGCCCCAGTCAAACTACCCACCATACACTGTCCTCGATCCGGATAACGGACCTGAGTTAGAACCTCAAAGTTGCCAGGGTGGTATTTCAAGGATGGCTCCACGCGAACTGGCGTCCACGCTTCAAAGCCTCCCACCTATCCTACACAAGCAAATTCAAAGTCCAGTGCAAAGCTATAGTAAAGGTTCACGGGGTCTTTCCGTCTAGCCGCGGATACACTGCATCTTCACAGCGATTTCAATTTCACTGAGTCTCGGGTGGAGACAGCGCCGCCATCGTTACGCCATTCGTGCAGGTCGGAACTTACCCGACAAGGAATTTCGCTACCTTAGGACCGTTATAGTTACGGCCGCCGTTTACCGGGGCTTCGATCAAGAGCTTCGCGTTAGCTAACCCCATCAATTAACCTTCCGGCACCGGGCAGGCGTCACACCCTATACGTCCACTTTCGTGTTTGCAGAGTGCTGTGTTTTTAATAAACAGTCGCAGCGGCCTGGTATCTTCGACCGGCGTGGGCTTACGCAGCAAGTGCTTCACCCTCACCGGCGCACCTTCTCCCGAAGTTACGGTGCCATTTTGCCTAGTTCCTTCACCCGAGTTCTCTCAAGCGCCTTGGTATTCTCTACCCAACCACCTGTGTCGGTTTGGGGTACGGTTCCTGGTTACCTGAAGCTTAGAAGCTTTTCTTGGAAGCATGGCATCAACCACTTCGTCACCCAAAGGGTAACTCGTCATCAGCTCTCGGCCTTAAGATCCCGGATTTACCTAAGATCTCAGCCTACCACCTTAAACTTGGACAACCAACGCCAAGCTGGCCTAGCCTTCTCCGTCCCTCCATCGCAATAACCAGAAGTACAGGAATATTAACCTGTTTTCCATCGACTACGCTTTTCAGCCTCGCCTTAGGGACCGACTAACCCTGCGTCGATTAACGTTGCGCAGGAAACCTTGGTCTTTCGGCGTGGGTGTTTTTCACACCCATTGTCGTTACTCATGTCAGCATTCGCACTTCTGATACCTCCAGCAAGCTTCTCAACTCACCTTCACAGGCTTACAGAACGCTCCTCTACCGCATCACCTAAGTGATACCCGTAGCTTCGGTGTATGGTTTGAGCCCCGTTACATCTTCCGCGCAGGCCGACTCGACTAGTGAGCTATTACGCTTTCTTTAAAGGGTGGCTGCTTCTAAGCCAACCTCCTAGCTGTCTAAGCCTTCCCACATCGTTTCCCACTTAACCATAACTTTGGGACCTTAGCTGACGGTCTGGGTTGTTTCCCTTTTCACGACGGACGTTAGCACCCGCCGTGTGTCTCCCATGCTCGGCACTTGTAGGTATTCGGAGTTTGCATCGGTTTGGTAAGTCGGGATGACCCCCTAGCCGAAACAGTGCTCTACCCCCTACAGTGATACATGAGGCGCTACCTAAATAGCTTTCGAGGAGAACCAGCTATCTCCGAGCTTGATTAGCCTTTCACTCCGATCCACAGGTCATCCGCTAACTTTTCAACGGTAGTCGGTTCGGTCCTCCAGTCAGTGTTACCTAACCTTCAACCTGCCCATGGATAGATCGCCCGGTTTCGGGTCTATTCCCAGCGACTAGACGCCCTATTAAGACTCGCTTTCGCTACGCCTCCCCTATTCGGTTAAGCTCGCCACTGAAAATAAGTCGCTGACCCATTATACAAAAGGTACGCAGTCACCCAACAAAGTGGGCTCCCACTGCTTGTACGCATACGGTTTCAGGATCTATTTCACTCCCCTCTCCGGGGTTCTTTTCGCCTTTCCCTCACGGTACTAGTTCACTATCGGTCAGTCAGTAGTATTTAGCCTTGGAGGATGGTCCCCCCATATTCAGACAAAGTTTCTCGTGCTCCGTCCTACTCGATTTCATGACTAAGAGATTTTCGCGTACAGGGCTATCACCCACTATGGCCGCACTTTCCAGAGCGTTCCGCTAATCTCAAAGCCACTTAAGGGCTAGTCCCCGTTCGCTCGCCACTACTAAGGGAATCTCGGTTGATTTCTTTTCCTCAGGGTACTTAGATGTTTCAGTTCCCCTGGTTCGCCTCTTGCACCTATGTATTCAGTACAAGATAACCATCTTATGATGGCTGGGTTCCCCCATTCAGACATCTCCGGATCAAAGTCTGTTTGCCGACTCCCCGAAGCTTTTCGCAGGCTACCACGTCTTTCATCGCCTCTGACTGCCAAGGCATCCACCGTATGCGCTTCTTCACTTGACCATATAACCCCAAGCAATCTGGTTATACTGTGAAGACGACATTCGCCGAAAATTCGCATGCTCTAAGAGCACTCACAAATTTTACCTTAGCCTGATCCGTTACCAGTGAAAGTAACGTTCAGTCTATCTTTCTATCACATACCCAAATTTTTAAAGAACGATCTAATCAAAAGACTAGAAATCAACATTCAGCACCGTCTTGGTGGAATGCTCATTTCTAAGCTTTAAACGTTGGTGCCAATCTGTAATGGTGGAGCCAAGCGGGATCGAACCGCTGACCTCCTGCGTGCAAGGCAGGCGCTCTCCCAGCTGAGCTATGGCCCCGTATTTCTACAGGGAACACCATGAAATTGGTGGGTCTGGGCAGATTCGAACTGCCGACCTCACCCTTATCAGGGGTGCGCTCTAACCAACTGAGCTACAGACCCAATCGTCTTCTTCAATGAATCAAGCAATTCGTGTGGGAGCTCATGAAGCAGCTGCGGTCGTCGATTAAGGAGGTGATCCAGCCGCAGGTTCCCCTACGGCTACCTTGTTACGACTTCACCCCAGTCATGAATCACACCGTGGTAACCGTCCCCCCGAAGGTTAGACTAGCTACTTCTGGTGCAACCCACTCCCATGGTGTGACGGGCGGTGTGTACAAGGCCCGGGAACGTATTCACCGCGACATTCTGATTCGCGATTACTAGCGATTCCGACTTCACGCAGTCGAGTTGCAGACTGCGATCCGGACTACGATCGGTTTTGTGGGATTAGCTCCACCTCGCGGCTTGGCAACCCTCTGTACCGACCATTGTAGCACGTGTGTAGCCCAGGCCGTAAGGGCCATGATGACTTGACGTCATCCCCACCTTCCTCCGGTTTGTCACCGGCAGTCTCCTTAGAGTGCCCACCATGACGTGCTGGTAACTAAGGACAAGGGTTGCGCTCGTTACGGGACTTAACCCAACATCTCACGACACGAGCTGACGACAGCCATGCAGCACCTGTCTCAATGTTCCCGAAGGCACCAATCCATCTCTGGAAAGTTCATTGGATGTCAAGGCCTGGTAAGGTTCTTCGCGTTGCTTCGAATTAAACCACATGCTCCACCGCTTGTGCGGGCCCCCGTCAATTCATTTGAGTTTTAACCTTGCGGCCGTACTCCCCAGGCGGTCAACTTAATGCGTTAGCTGCGCCACTAAGAGCTCAAGGCTCCCAACGGCTAGTTGACATCGTTTACGGCGTGGACTACCAGGGTATCTAATCCTGTTTGCTCCCCACGCTTTCGCACCTCAGTGTCAGTATCAGTCCAGGTGGTCGCCTTCGCCACTGGTGTTCCTTCCTATATCTACGCATTTCACCGCTACACAGGAAATTCCACCACCCTCTACCATACTCTAGCTCGACAGTTTTGAATGCAGTTCCCAGGTTGAGCCCGGGGATTTCACATCCAACTTAACGAACCACCTACGCGCGCTTTACGCCCAGTAATTCCGATTAACGCTTGCACCCTCTGTATTACCGCGGCTGCTGGCACAGAGTTAGCCGGTGCTTATTCTGTCGGTAACGTCAAAACACTAACGTATTAGGTTAATGCCCTTCCTCCCAACTTAAAGTGCTTTACAATCCGAAGACCTTCTTCACACACGCGGCATGGCTGGATCAGGCTTTCGCCCATTGTCCAATATTCCCCACTGCTGCCTCCCGTAGGAGTCTGGACCGTGTCTCAGTTCCAGTGTGACTGATCATCCTCTCAGACCAGTTACGGATCGTCGCCTTGGTGAGCCATTACCTCACCAACTAGCTAATCCGACCTAGGCTCATCTGATAGCGCAAGGCCCGAAGGTCCCCTGCTTTCTCCCGTAGGACGTATGCGGTATTAGCGTCCGTTTCCGAGCGTTATCCCCCACTACCAGGCAGATTCCTAGGCTTTACTCACCCGTCCGCCGCTCTCAAGAGGTGCAAGCACCTCTCTACCGCTCGACTTGCATGTGTTAGGCCTGCCGCCAGCGTTCAATCTGAGCCATGATCAAACTCTTCAGTTCAAACATCTTTGGGTTTTGAGAAAACCCTAAACTTGGCTCAGCAATCGTTGGTTACATCTTTGATTTCTCGCGGAGTAACTTGTGATGCTGATAATCTGTTGACTAGCAGTCTGACTCCACAAGCACCCACACGAATTGCTTGATTCAGTTGTTAAAGAGCGGTGGGTTGAGCCTTTCGTCTCAACCGAGGCGCGCATTCTACAGCGCCCGGTGTATCTGTCAAGCGGTTATTTTAAGAAGTTTTCAAAGTTTCCTCTGCAACTTCAACCACTTGCGCTTCCGATCTCTCGTTAGCGGGAGGCGAATTCTACAGCGTTACTCGCTGCTGTCAACACCTCTTTTTGACCGCTTTCGATCGAGAAGATCGAATCGTTAACGGAGCCAGGAAAACCGCCCCACCAACTGCTTCCCAAGCTTCGATGACCTGAAGCCCTGCGCTGCCGAAAATCGTTTAACTCATTGAAACTCAAGGAGTTTTTCGTTTCGACTGCGCCGGAAGTGGGGCGAATTATAGACGTCCAGGATTTGCCGTCAAGCGTTAATTACGCTTTTGTTGCAGAAGGTGCTTTGCGTCCAATTAAACGCGGTATCCGGCGCGTAACCACAGGAATTCGAAGCATCAAAAGCACAGCACCTATAAAGGCGTAAATCGACCACTCCTTAAGATCCGCCCGCACAATCCACAACATATGCAGCAATCCAAGGCCCAAGATCGGATAAACCAGGCGATGCAGTTTTTTCCAGCGCGCGCCCAGTCGCCGCTGACTGTAGCGATTGGAAGTAATCGCCAGCGCCAAGAGCCCCAGAAACCCGAGCGCTCCGACGATAATATAAGGTCGCTTGCTCAGCTCGACGCCCAGTTGCGACCAATCGAACCCCAGGATGAACGCCGTATACCCACTCAAATGCAGCACCACATAAGCAAAACACCACAATCCCAGCTGACGCCTGACCGCGATCCACCCTGCCCACCCCGTGAGTTTCTGCAACGGCGTCATGCTCAAGGTGATCAACAACAAAATAAGCGTGCCCAACCCGAGCCGATCCACCAGCACCTTGCCTGGGTCAGGCCCCAACTTATTCATCAACGCTTCGTAGAGCCAGAGCAACGGCCAAACCGCCGCCGCGACAAAGACGCCGATTCGCCAGACTGGAAAACGCATCAGTAGTCCTTCCTCAAGTCCATCCCTGCATATAAAGAAGCGACTTCATCCTGATAGCCGTTGAACATCAACGTATCGCGCACGTTAGGACTGAACAGCCCGCTCGGCAGACGGCGCTCCCGTGCCTGGGTCCAACGCGGGTGATCGACCGTCGGATTGACGTTGGCGTAAAAGCCGTACTCGTCGGACGCAATGCTCTGCCAGGTGGTCTTGGGCTGCTCGCTGACCAGACTGATGCGCGAAATGGACTTCACACTTTTGAACCCGTACTTCCACGGCACCACCAAGCGCAACGGTGCACCGTTCTGATTCGGCAACTCTCGCCCATACATCCCAACCGCCATGATTGCCAGCGGATTCATCGCTTCATCCAGTCGCAAGCCCTCGACATAAGGCCAGTCGATCAAAGCAAACCCTGAGCGCTGCCCTGGCATAGTCTTGGGATCCTGCAGGGTTTCGAAACGAATGTACTTGGCCTTGGAGGTCGGCTCGACCTGCTTGAGCAACGCCGAAATGGGAAAGCCAATCCATGGGATAACCATGGACCAGGCCTCCACGCACCGCAGGCGATAGATTCGCTCCTCCAACTGGTAAGGTTTCATGAAGTCTTCCAACGCATAGCGCCCCGGCTTGCCCACTTCCCCATCGACCACCACGCTCCAGGGCTCGGTTTTCAAGGATCCGGCATTGGCCGCCGGATCACCTTTGCCGGTTCCGAACTCATAGAAATTGTTGTAATGGGTGGCGTCTTTAAAAGGAGTGATGGACTCATCCTTGACCGTAACCGCGCCCCATTGGGTGGACGGCAGCTTCTCGGCAAACCAGGACGGCGCCTTGCCGGGCTCGACATCCGCATAACGCGCAACATCGGCAGCACTGGCCCAACGCGGAAGACCGCTGACGGCAAGCCCCGCCATGGCGGCCCCAAGCATTTGGCGACGGGATAGATAGAGGGATTCTGGCGTGACGTCCGACTCAAGGCAGTCGGACGACTTGGGGATCTTGATCAGCATGACAACTCCGCAGCATTGGAGGGCAGATGCACCAATAGACTGCGGAGTATGAGGGAAATTACATCACTCGGCTTTTTTGTGTCGGCGCAGGCGCAACAGGTATTGAACCGGGCCGGAAGCGGCATAGGCGAGGAATACCAGCAACAAGATACGTGGCGGATCACTGAAGACCACCGCGAACACCAGCACCACCGCCAGAATCGCCACGAACGGCACCCGCCCTTTGAGATCCAGCTCCTTGAAGCTGTTGTACTTGATGTTGCTGACCATCAGCATACCGGACGCCGCTACCAGCAGCGCCACAAGGAACGACATCTTCGATCCCTGGATACCGTAGTCGCTGAAAGCCCAGACAACACCGGCTACGACACCCGCAGCGGCAGGACTCGCCAAGCCGATGAAGTAGCGCTTGTCAGCCGTACCGACCTGGGTGTTGAAACGTGCCAGACGCAACGCGGCACCGGCAACATAGACGAAGGCGACCATCCAGCCGACCTTGCCCATGTCCCCCAGCGCCCAACCGAACGCCAGCAAGGCCGGGGCCACGCCGAAAGCGACCATGTCCGACAGCGAATCGTACTCGGCACCGAACGCGCTCTGGGTATTGGTCATGCGGGCCACACGCCCGTCCAGGCCATCGAGCACCATGGCGACAAAGATCGCGATGGCAGCGAAGGCAAAGTAACGACTCGCCCCGGCGCTATCGCCGGCGCTCAAGGCCGCTTGGGCGCTCATGGAGCTGATGATGGAATAGAAACCGGCGAACAGGTTCGCGGTGGTGAACAGATTCGGCAGCAGATAGATGCCACGGTGCCGGACCTTACGGCCTTCAGCGTCATGTCCTTCTTCGACGTGCTCATCGATGGGCAGCAGGCTTTCGGCGTCAGGAGCCTGGTTGGGCTCGTCGGGGCGTTCGCTCATGGACAGTACCTTGCAACGGTGTGAAAAATTCGACAGGTGTCTGGGACGAGGGTTCGGCCGCAAACGATGCAGCTTTATACCAGAAGCCACCGCCCAAACGAAAAAACGCGGCCAGGGCCGCGTTTTCCGATCAAGCTCGCGACTTAGTTCTTGGCTTTGTCGACGATCTTGTTGGCACCGATCCACGGCATCATCGAGCGCAGCTGCTCGCCAATGATTTCGATACCGTGAGCGGCGTTGTTGCGACGCTTGGCGGTCATCGAAGGATAGCCGGTAGCGCCTTCGCTGATGAACATCTTGGCGTATTCGCCGTCCTGAATACGTTTCAGGGCGTTACGCATGGCCTGGCGGGATTCGGCGTTGATCACTTCCGGACCCGTCACGTACTCGCCGTATTCAGCGTTGTTGGAGATCGAGTAGTTCATGTTGGCGATACCGCCTTCGTACATGAGGTCAACGATCAGCTTCAGTTCGTGCAGGCATTCGAAGTAGGCCATTTCCGGCGCGTAGCCAGCTTCAACCAGGGTTTCGAAACCGGCCTTGACCAGCTCGACAGTACCGCCGCACAGAACGGCTTGTTCGCCGAACAGGTCGGTTTCGGTTTCGTCCTTGAAGGTGGTTTCGATGATGCCGGTACGGCCGCCGCCAACACCGGCAGCGTAGGACAGAGCGACGTTCTTGGCGTTGCCGGAGGCGTCCTGATAGATCGCGATCAGGTCAGGGATACCGCCGCCCTTCACGAATTCGGAACGAACGGTGTGGCCCGGGGCCTTCGGCGCGATCATGATCACGTCGAGGTCGGCGCGTGGCACTACCTGGTTGTAGTGAATCGCGAAACCGTGGGAGAAGGCCAGGGTGGCGCCTTTCTTGATGTTCGGTTCGATTTCGTTCTTGTACAGCGAAGACTGGAACTCGTCCGGGGTCAGGATCATGACCAGGTCGGCGGCGGCAACGGCAGAAGCCACGTCGGTGACTTTCAGACCATGGGCCTCGGCCTTGGCAACGGTGGCCGAGCCTTTACGCAGGCCGACGGTCACGTCAACACCGGAGTCCTTGAGGTTGCACGCCTGGGCGTGGCCTTGGGAACCGTAACCGATGATGGCGACTTTCTTGCCCTGGATGATCGACAGGTCGCAGTCTTTATCGTAGAAAACTTTCATGAATTACCCCTATTTCCGGCCATTCAGGCCATTCGCTAATTTGGTTTAGATGCTCAGTACTTTGTCGCCACGGGCAATCCCGGTGACGCCACTGCGTACGGTTTCCAGAATCGAGGCAGTGCCGATCGATTGAATGAAGCTGTCGAGCTTGTCGCTGGTACCGGTCAACTGAACGGTATAGACGCTGGCGCTGACATCGACGATCTGCCCACGATAAATATCGGTAGTGCGTTTGATCTCGGCGCGCTGGGCACCGGTGGCCTTGACCTTGACCAGCATCAGCTCGCGCTCGATGTGCGCGCTTTCCGACAGGTCCACCAGCTTGACCACCTCGATCAGCTTGTTCAGGTTCTTGGTGATCTGCTCGATGATTTCATCGTGCCCCACAGTGGTCAGCGTCAGACGCGACAGGGTCGGGTCTTCGGTTGGCGCCACGGTCAGGCTTTCGATGTTGTAGTTGCGCTGCGAAAACAGGCCCACTACGCGAGACAGAGCACCCGGTTCGTTTTCCAGAAGCAGGGAAATAATATGTCGCATGATTAGGTACGCTCCGTCTTGCTCAGCCACATATCGCGCATGGAGCCGTCTTTGATCTGCATCGGGTAGACGTGCTCGCTGGTATCGACCTTGATATCGAGGAACACCAGGCGATCCTTCATGGCGAAAGCTTCTTCGAGCCCGGACTTCAAGTCCTTCAGGTCAGTGATGCGGATGCCCACGTGACCATAGGCTTCGACCAGCTTGACGAAGTCCGGCAACGACTCCATGTAGGAGTGCGAGTGACGGCTGCCGTAGCTCATGTCCTGCCACTGGCGAACCATGCCCAGTACGCCGTTGTTCAGGTTGACGATTTTCACCGGCAAACCGTACTGCAGGCAGGTCGACAGCTCCTGGATGTTCATCTGGATACTGCCCTCGCCCGTGACACAGGCGACGTCGCTATCCGGAAAGCTCAACTTGACGCCCATGGCCGCCGGGAAACCGAAGCCCATGGTGCCCAGACCACCGGAGTTGATCCAGCGGTTGGGCTTGTTGAACTTGTAGTACTGCGCGGCGAACATCTGGTGCTGGCCCACGTCGGAGGTCACAAAGGCATCGCCCTTGGTCACTTCGCACAGGGTTTCGATTACGGTCTGCGGCTTGATCACGCTGCCGTCGCCCTTGTCGTAAGGGAACAGGCCACGATCACCGCGCCACTCATCAACCTGCTTCCACCAGCTGGCCACGGACTCCTTGTTCGGAGCCTCGCCGATTTCCTTGAGGATGGCGACCATTTCGCTCAGCACGCTCTCCACAGGACCGACAATCGGCACGTCTGCCTTGATGGTCTTGGAGATCGACGCCGGGTCGATGTCGATATGGATGATCTTGGCGTTCGGGCAGAATTTCGCCGGGCCGTTGATGACACGGTCGTCGAAACGCGCGCCGACCGCCAGAATCACATCGGCATGGTGCATCGCCAGGTTGGCGGTATAGCTGCCGTGCATGCCGAGCATGCCGATGAACTGACGGTCAGTGCCCGGGTAGGCGCCCAACCCCATCAGCGTATTGGTGACCGGCAGGTTGAGCATTTTCGCCAATTCGGTCAGCGGCGCGGAGCCACCACCGAGGATGACGCCGCCACCCGAGTACAGCACCGGACGCTTGGCCGCCAGCAGCATTTCGGCTGCCTTGCGGATTTGCCCGGAGTGACCGCGCACAGCCGGGCTGTAGGAACGCAGCTTGGCTTTCTTGGGGAAAATGTATTCGAACTTCTCGGCCGGGTTGGTCATGTCTTTCGGGACATCGACCACAACCGGGCCCGGACGACCGGATTCAGCCAGGTAGAACGCCTTCTTCATGACCTCCGGGATCTCCGAAGCGTGCTTGATCATGAAGCTGTGCTTCACGATCGGCCGGGAAATACCGATCATGTCGGTTTCCTGGAACGCGTCGGTGCCGACCATGGTGCTGGGCACCTGACCGGAGATGATCACCATCGGGATAGAGTCCATGTACGCCGTGGCGATACCGGTGATGGCGTTCGTGGCGCCAGGGCCGGAAGTCACCAGGACCACGCCGGCTTTACCGGTGGCACGGGCATAACCGTCAGCCATGTGGGTCGCCGCTTGCTCATGACGAACCAGGATGTGGGTCACTTCCGGTTCTTTGAACAGGGCATCATAGACATGAAGAAGAGCACCACCGGGGTACCCGTAGATATATTTGACGCCTTCGTCACGCAAAAAGCGGACGAGCATCTCACCGCCAGATAAAAGCTCCACGTTGTTCACCTCTAAAACGCCAGAATACCGACCCACAAAAAGGGACGGGTCTTAATAGGTTTACTTCTCGGCAGAGCATGAGCGACGGTGGTCGCCGACTACGTCAGCACTGACTGAGCAAGTATTGGGATCGTCCCAAGTGTTGCGGGCCTTTCCCACCCAGCGCGAGGTAACGCGTTGCGGGTGTAACAGGTCGGCGCGGATGTGCGCCTCATGATCTGCCGAGTGGGCCTGCTTCTGGCAGTCCCTCTACAGCGGACTTTGGATTCTTCTGTTTCGCCCTCTGCAAGTCAAGCCGTCAATGTGCTTTATTCGAAGTAAGCGCATGAGAACGCAAGAAAAAACCTTTAAACAGCAACTGTGTTAGCTTCAATTGCGCAACCCATGACAAGGAAACAGCATGCGAATGTTCTTCTTGACGGCCAGCCTGCTGGTTGGCCTGAGCCCGATGTGCATGGCCGGTCAGGTCTATAAATGGGTGGACGCCCAAGGAGTTACCCACTTTGGCTCCCAGCCACCGCCTGAAGGACAGGCCACGACGGTGATCAAGTCCTCCCCTTCCGCCGCCAAGCCAGCAGCCCCCCCGCCTGCCGGGGTCATTGGTGACCAGAAGGCGATTGACCAACAGGTCAAGCAACAGATTGCCGAGCAGCAAGCCCAGCTCAAGGCCTTCTGCGAACAGACTCGGACCAATCTGGCGCAACTGCAGAACAACCCGCGGGTACGCGAGGATGTGGAAGGGGAAATGCGCCGCCTCACAGAAGAGGAGCGGCGCCAGCGCATCGACGAAACCCGCAAGCAGATCGAGGAGCACTGCCAATAAATGGCGGTCAGTTAACGTCGCTGATCAATTGGTCGAACTGCGCCAACAGTCGCTGCAACTCCACGCCTTGCCCCGGCCGCTGGGCATAGACCATTTGAGCCATCTCCAGGATGCCCGAGGCGTTGGGCAGCGGCAGGTCATTTTCCAGGATGGCTTTCATGCGCGGCAGGAAAATCCATTGCAGCCATTGCTCGAAGTCCAGCGTGTCGACCGCGAACGGCTCGACACTGGCCAACGCCTCGGCCGACGGCGAAACGCTGCTCCACCAGCCCTGGACCCGCAACTCGCGCTCAATCAGCAGCAACTGATCGGCGATCTTGGGAAAACGCGTATCCATCAGAGCGAAACCTTGGCCTTCTGACGGGCCAATGCCGCGCCGGCGGAGTCGCCTTGTTTCTCACGGGCCTGAGCGATCAATTCCCACAGGCTGGCCTGAAGCGCCGGACGACCGTTGGCGAATGTCAGGCCACGGCGGGCCAGTTGCTCGGCTTGCGGCGCATCGCCCTGGGCCATGCGCACCTGGGCCAGGCGATAGAGAACCTGGGGTTCACGCGGCGCAACACGCTGGGCTCGCTCAAGGCTGGAGGACGCACCATTGAGGTCACCACCGGCCTGTTGCTGTTGGGCTGTGGTGAGCAATGCCAGTACTGGACCGTCCAATTGTTCATCAGCGGACAGACCTCCCGAACTGGTCGAGGGAATGCTGCTCGGTGCAGAAGGCATGTTGAAGCTGCCCTGGTCGATTGGTGAAGTATCGATAGGGCCCGGCGTGATCGGCCCTGGCGTGATCGGTGTGCTGCTGATCGGTGCCGACGTCGTGGCGCCGCCACCGGGCACCATCACGACGACACCGGTATCGCCCTGGGGAATCGCCTGGACCTGTCCCTGCACCGGCCGCTGCACCGTCGTTTGACGGAAGCCGCCATTGGCCGAGACCCGCTCGCTATTGGAAACGGCAGTGCCGGAATCGACAACCGGAATCGAACCGCGTTGTACGGTAGAGCAACCGCTGAGCAATGCCACGGCCGTAACCGCTGGAATCAACCACTTGTTCACTTGAAACCCTCTTTGCTTAATTCATCCAGTCCTTGACCCAATCCATGACCGATTCGGCGGGGTTTGGAATGCCACAGGCTGCACCGGGTGGTGGTTCGCTGCCGCGAATATACGGCATCTGCACCGCGCCCGGGCAACTGGCGTCGGAGCCTTGACCGGTGCGCGAATCCACCCAGGCCTGAACGATATTGTCTGGTTGCGGCATGTCCAGCGGCAACGGATCGGCCTTGCGCATGAAACTGGTCCAGACCTGCAATGCCCCGGTGGCGCCAGTGAACGGGGTCTTGCCATTGTCGTCACGGCCGAGCCAGACCACTGCCAGCAGGTCCTGGCTGAAACCGGCAAACCAGCTGTCGCGCGAGTCGTTGCTGGTACCGGTCTTGCCCGCCAGGGTCAGGTTACGCGGTAGTACGTTATAAACCGAACTGCCGGTGCCTTCACGCATGACCCGTTGCATGGCGCTCTGGATCAGATAAATGGACGCGGGATCAAAACGCTGTTGGATCTGGAACGGATAGCGCTTGAGCGGCTCGCCGTCGGCGGTAAGCACGCTGCGAATGCCGCGCATCGGCGTGTTGAAGCCACCGTTGGCCAGTGTCTGGTACATGGCTGCCACTTCAATCGGCGTGAGGCCACCGGCTCCCAGCAGCATCGATGGGAATGCCGGGAATTCGCGACTGACACCCAGGCGGGCCAAGGTCTTGAGGACATTCGGCACGCCGATTTCAAGCCCGAGGCGAGCCGTCGACAGGTTGTAGGAATGCGCAAGCCCCTGGTACAGGAACACCGTACCGTGGGAGCGGCGATCATAATTTTGCGGCTTCCACACCTGGCCGTCCGCGCCCTTGACCGAGAACGCCTCGTCGGACAGCCAACTGGTCAGGGTGTACTGGCTCGGTTTTTCCAGGGCGGTGAGGTAGACCGCCGGCTTGATCAGGGAGCCGATCGGGCGGACCGCATCGAGCGCCCGGTTGAAACCGGCAAAACTGGCCTGCCGACTGCCGATCATGGCCTGGACTTCGCCGGTTTCCGGGTTGGTCACCACCATCGCGGCTTCCACTTCATCAGAGCCCTTGCGCCCGGCCAGTCGCTTGAAGGTGTCATTGACCGATGCTTCGGCCTTCATCTGCAGGATCGGGTCGAAACTGGTGAAGATCCGCAGGCCTTCTTCGGTCAAGTCTTCGTCGCGGTAGTCCTCACGCAGTTGACGCTTGACCAGGTCCATGAAACCAGGGAACGAGCTGTCTGCCAGACTGCCACGCTTGGTCACACCCAAAGGCATCTTCTTCGCCGCTTCGACTTGCTCGGCCGTTGCCACGCCTTGCTGTTGCAGTAAGTCGAGTACCAGATTGCGCCGCTCGAGGGCACGCTCTGGATTACGCCGCGGGTTGTAGGAGGACGGCCCTTTCACCATCCCCACCAGCAATGCCACTTGATGCAGCTTGAGCTCGGACAGCGGCTGGCTGAAGAAGAACTGGCTGGCCAGGCCGAAACCGTGAACCGCCCGCTGGCCGTCCTGACCGACGAAGACCTCGTTGAGGTACGCCTCGAGAATCTCCCGCTTGTCGTAGTGCAGCTCCAGCAACAGCGCCATCATGGCTTCGGTAAGCTTGCGGCTGAGGCTGCGCTCGTTGGTCAAATAGAAGTTCTTGACCAATTGCTGGGTCAGGGTACTGCCGCCCTGGCGCATACGGCCCGAGGAGGTGTTGACCCAGATGGCCCGGGCAATCGACTTGGGCGAGACGCCGAAGTGATGGTAGAAATCGCGGTCCTCGACAGCGATCAGCGTATCGAGCAGGAACGGCGGCACCTGGTCGATCTTGATCAGGATCCGGTCTTCAAGGTTCTTGGGGTACAGGCCACCGATCAGCAGCGGTTCAAGGCGCACCACTGACAGCTTCGCATTGTTGGCACCGGTCAGCGCAGCCACGTAGTCGCCGGAGAAACGCACTCGCACCGCCTGCGCCTGCTCCATGCCTTCATAAAATTGGAAACCGCGGGTATTGAGGTCGACGGTATTGCCGTTGACGGACGCAGCACCCGGGCCATTGGCAACGCTTTCACGGCGATAGCCGAGGGCATCGAGCTCGGTCAGGAAATCGTCCCGACTCAGCTTTTGTCCGACGAACAGCTCCAGGGGCCTGGCGTAGACCTTGGCCGGGATGGTCCAGCGCTTGCCGGAGAACTTCTCCTGGACCACGGCATCGAGGTAGACCGCAAAGCCAGCGAGCACGACGAGGCCCACCAGGCTGAGTTTAAGGGCCCAGCCCAGCCAGGGCCGCAAGCGACTGGCGGGTGGTTTCTTGGGGGTACGGGGGGATCGGGTACGAGTCATGGCGGCGGATTATACGCACTTTGCCGCGGTTCAACATGACCACACAACGGCCCCCTCCTGTTTGCGTTAACGCGGCTTGCCGCCATAATGACGGCCTTGAATTTTCCCAGTCTCTGAAGGATCGCCCGTGAGCCAGTCCCTGATCGCTGCCCTGCAAAACCCGGCCCTCTATCCGCATCCCGTCGAAGGGTTCCAGGTCATCGAGACCCACATTTCCTGGGTATTGCTCACCGGGCCGTATGCCTACAAATTCAAAAAACCGGTCAATTTCGGTTTCCTTGATTTCACCAGCCTCGAGGCACGCAAGCATTTCTGCGGGGAAGAACTGCGCTTGAACCAGCGCCTGACCCAGGATCTGTACCTGGAAGTCATGCCGATTACCGGCACCCCGCAAGTGCCGCAACTGGGTGGCGAAGGTCCGGCCATCGAATACGCCCTGAAGATGCGTCAGTTTCCCCAGAGCCAACTGCTCAGCACGCTCCAGGCCAACGGCGAACTGACCACCGCGCACATTGACGAAATGGCCGCGCAGATCGCCCGCTTCCATCTCTCTACGCCCACCGTGCCTGCCGAAAACGCCGCCGGCACCCCCGACAGCGTTATGGCACCGGTGCGGCAGAACTTCGAACAGATTCGTCCGTTCCTCAGTGACAAGGCTGACCTGTTGCAGCTCGAAGCCCTGCAAGCCTGGGCCGAAAGCAGCTTCGAACGCCTCAAACCGCTGTTCACCCAACGCAAAGCCGAAGGTTTCATCCGCGAATGCCACGGTGACATCCACTTGGGCAACGCCACGGTGATCGATGGCAAGGTAGTGATTTTCGACTGCATCGAGTTCAACGAGCCGTTCCGCTTCACCGATGTCTATGCCGACACTGCATTCCTGGCGATGGACCTGGAAGACCGCGGCCTCAAGTCGCTGGCGCGACGTTTCGTCAGCCAATACCTGGAGCTGACCGGCGACTATCAAGGCCTGGAGCTGCTGAACTTCTACAAAGCCTACCGCGCCCTGGTCCGCGCCAAGGTCGCGCTGTTCAGCATGCCGGCCGAAGCCGACCCGGTGCAGCGCGCCACAACCCTGCGCCAATACCGCAACTACGCGAACCTGGCCGAAAGCTACAGCACCATTCCCTCGCGCTTTCTGGCCATCACCCACGGCGTTTCGGCCGTTGGCAAAAGCCATGTCGCGATGCGCCTGGTGGAAGCCCTGGGCGCCATTCGCTTGCGCTCGGACGTTGAGCGCAAGCGTCTGTTTGGTGAGCAGCAAGTGCCCAATGATCCACAAGCCGGCATCTATAGCAGCGGCGCCAGCGACGCCACTTATGCCCGCTTGCATGAAATCGCCAGTGTCATCCTGCATGCCGGCTTCCCAGCAGTGATCGACGCCACGTACCTCAAACACGATCAGCGCGATGCTGCGGCGAAAGTTGCCGAGGCCACGGGCGCTCCGTTCCTGATCCTCGATTGCAATGCGCCACAAGCGGTTATCGAGAGCAGGCTGGCGCAGCGTCAGGCCGATCAGACAGATCCGTCCGACGCAAATCTGGCCGTTATCGCCGCCCAACAGGCCAGCCGCGAAGCACTCACCCCTGCGGAAATCCTGTGCAGCAAACGGGTCCAGACCAATGAAAGCGGCACGCTCGACATCGTGGTCGCGCAGATTCGTCAACGCTTGCCAGGCCTGTAAAAAACTATTTCGGCCGTGGAGTCTGCCCACCCTTCACGGCCGTCAAACAGTGGCACTATACTGGCGTCATAAAACCAACAGGTGATATGAAATGAGCCTACCCAAGCTTCTCAGTACCCCGCTTTATGCTTTGCTGCGCGAAGACGACATTGCCGGTTTCAACAACGAACGGCCACAAGGCCCGGTTGATATGCGTGGCGGCGATTTTCGCGGTCTGGATCTGCGAGAGCTCAATGCCGACGACGTGGATTTCACCGACGCTTACTTCCGCTCCGCGGATTTGCGCGGCATCGATTTTCGCAAGTCGTCCCTGGAAGGTGCCAGCCTGGCCCATGCGCAAATATCGGGCGCCTATTTCCCGGCAGAACTGTCTGCCGACGAAATTCTGATGTCGATGAACTTTGGCACCCGGCTGCGCTACCGCACCCGCTGAATCGGGCCGAATCTGCCGTCAACCCAATTGATCTCCAGCGCCCCTGCCTGCGCTGGACGCTGCATCTTGCCGCGCGCCCCCACCTATCGTGCGTAATGCATTAGAAGCTTTTGCTTCAAATCCCACCAAAGAATCACGTTTTTCCTACTGACCGCTACACTCCTGAGAAGCTTGCCCACTGCACCAGTCGGCCGTCGCAAGGAGGTTCGATGAATGATGAACTGCAACACCTGAAGAACCTGGGCAAGACATCAGCCCAGTGGCTGCATGCCGTGGGCATCCACAGCGCCTCGGATCTGCGCCGCCTCGGAGCGGTTGATGCCTATCGCGCAGTACGCACTCGCGGGTTCCGGGCTTCGAAGGTGTTGCTCTATGCCATTGAGGGCGCATTGATGGATGTGCACTGGAATGACATCCCCGCCGAACGCAAGGAAGCCTTGAACAAACAATTGGACGCCGTTTCGACGCGTCACAAAGCCTGACCATTCTCCTTGTTTGTCGCCACACGGCCTGCGCTTGAAAGTTATTTGGGCCAATCCAAAAAACAACGTTTGACATGGTAATGAGAATCGCTATGATTAGCGCATCCGGTCGCGAGACTGGTCGATATTTGAAAAGCCCTTGGTTCGGACTCTCAGATATCTCCTCATCAGGCTAATCACGGTTATTTGACCCGACTTTTGTCGGGTCTTTTTTTGTCTGGAGGAAATGCGCTGTGTTCACGCATCTGCGCGCAGTAATCCTGAGGGGGAGTGGCCTTGGTGTACCACACGTAATCTGCCATGACCGATGTCATCTCGCTGCCCTCCTCGGCCAGCATCAGGACGGTCGGCGCCTCACTGGCCCCCAAGTCCAGCACATGCAGCGGCACCCCAACGTCTTTCCGTCCATGCCAGGCACCGGCGAACAATAACGCAGGTAATGGCGCAGCCAGCAGACGTTCGGCCATGCGTCGGTCACGTTGTTGCTGGACAGCCAGCATCGCCGGCATCTGAGATTCGGGCAGCAGGCCGCAATGGGATTGGCGAATCTGCTCCAGCAACTGATCCTTCACACTTGCCGCATTCGCACGGGCGCCTCGCAAGTCCGGCGCCTGCCGGTAGACGCGCTGGATCTCGGCGGCGTCCAGATTGGCGGCCAACAACGGATAGCGTTGCGTCAGGGCGAACTCCACGACCGGACCATACAGGCTCCAGTCCCATCCCGGCGACCAATCCAGGGCACCGGGAAGATCAGTTGGCAAGGCAGGTAACTGGCGGACCCCGTCAACGCGAGGCTGCTGGTGGGGTGTCAGCATTTCCAGCAGGAGGCTGCCCTGGGCCCGTTGCGCGGTCAGGGCCTGAAGCAGCCATAGCTGCAGCGCGTGGTGATCCGGATTGTCGTGCTGCTCGCCGACCACCAATCGCGGCGCCCGGGCCAGACGCTCGATCAACGCTTGAGGCGTGACAGCCCGGCCATTGTGCAAATCAAGGATCTGCCCGTCGACCGGGGGCGGCGCGGTGCTCTGACAGGCCGTCAGCACACTCAATGCCAGAATCAGGATCAGGCGCACGTCTACATCCTCAGGCAACCCTCAGCGGGCGATGATCAATGGATGTCCGCGCTCCGGATGGGGTTGCACCAGCACTTCCAGGCCAAACACCGCTTTGAGCGGTTCCGGGCGCAGCACTTGCTGCGGCGTGTCCAGGGCCACCGGCAGGCCAGACGCGAGCAACAACAGGCGATCACAATAACGCGCTGCCAGGTTCAGGTCATGCAGGATCACCAATACGGCCGCGCCGCGATCGGCAAACTCACGCACCGCTTGCAGGATGGTGTGCTGGTGCAGTGGATCGAGCATCGAGGTCGGTTCGTCGAGCAGCAGGGTCTGCCCCGCTTCCCCTGGCCACAACTGTGCCAAGACCCGCGCCAGGTGCACCCGCTGACGCTCGCCGCCCGACAGCGCCAAGTAACTGCGACCGTGCAGATGCGCCGCGTCTGCAGCGTGCAACGCCAAGGCAACGATTTGCTCATCACGCACTCGACCACACTGATGAGGCAGGCGCCCCATGCCGACTACTTCCTCGACGCGGAAGGCAAAATCCAGGGTCGATGACTGCGGCAATACCGCCAGGCGGCGGGCACGCTCGGCGCCGTCCCACTGGGACAAAGGCCGATCATCGAGCCAGACCTGTCCCTGCGCAGGAGGCAATTGACCGCACAGCCCCGCCAGCAAAGTACTTTTACCTGCACCGTTGGGCCCGAGCACGCCCAGCACCTGGCCGGGATGCAGATCAAGATTGACATCAGCCAACACGGTTTTGTGACCCCGCTGGATGTGCAGGTTCTGCGCTCGTAACATCAGGCGCGTCCTCGCAGCAATAAATAGAGGAAGAACGGCGCCCCGATGAATGCCGTGACGATGCCGATCGGCAGTTCCGCCGGAGCCAGCGCCAGACGCGCCACCAGATCGGCGAACAGCAGCAGGCTCGCCCCCGCCAGCACCGAAGCCGGCAACAGAACGCGATGATCGGGGCCGGCCATCAACCGTACCAGATGCGGCACTACCAGCCCGACAAAGCCGATCATGCCCGCCGCCGCCACTGCCGCGCCAACCCCCAGGGCCGTGCAAAACACCAGTTCACGCTTGAGCCCTTCGACATCAACGCCCAAATGGGCGGCTTCGGATTCACCCAGCAACAGAGCATTGAGTGCCCGGGCCCGTCGTGGCAGCCAGAGTGCTACGCCAACGCTGACCAGCAACAGCGGCCACAACCGCGCATAGCTGGCACCATTCAGGCTCCCCAGGTTCCAGAACGTCAAGGTGCGCAGGGTCGCGTCGTCCGCCAGGTAAGTGAACAAGCCCACCGCCGAGCCGGACAGCGCGGTCAGGGCGATACCGGCCAGGAGCATGGTCGCGACATGGGTCTGGCCGTTGCGCCGACCGAGGCGATAAACCAATGCCGTAACCCCAAGCCCGCCGAGGAACGCACACAACGACAACACATAGGGGCCGAACGCTTCGGGCAAGCCACCCAGCGCCGAGCCGCCAACAACGGCGAACGCCGCGCCCAGCGCCGCACCGCTGGACACCCCGACCAGCCCCGGGTCGGCCAACGGGTTGCGGAACAGCCCCTGCATCGCCACCCCCGATAATGCCAATACCCCGCCCACCGCCAGCCCCAGCAGGGTGCGTGGCAGACGGATCTGACCGAGGATCAGTTCGGCCTGCTCCAGACCTTCGGCGGCCACTGGCAAGCCCATCAAGCGCAACGCGGCGCGCAAGGTATCGAACAGCGGCAAACTCACCGGCCCCAGGGCCAGGGACAGCCAGATCGCCAGCAGACACAACAGGCCCAGGCCAATAAACAAGGTGCGCGGTTTGACCAGAGGGGTCATGGTGCCTTGGCCGGTTCGGTCGGGTAAAAACCGGCCGTCAGCTTCACCAGACTTTGCGGCAACCGCGGGCCTAGCCCGCCGACCAACAGTGTCGGGTCAAGCTCGATAACGCGCTCGGCCCTGGCGGCACGGGTGGAGGAAAGAATCGGATTTTCCCTGAACAACGCCGCACGCGCTTCTTCGCCACTCAACGCGCGATCGGCGAACACCAGTACTTCGGGATTCAGGCTGGCCAGGCTCTCCACCGAAAATGCCTTGTAACCATGGTGTGTCGCCAAGTTGTGACCGCCGGCCTGCTGCACCAGCCAATCGGCGGAGGTGCCCAGGCCTGCGACCATCGGCTTGCCGCCGGAGCTTGCGACCAACAGCAACACGCCGGGGGCCTGTTGCTCAAGCTGGATTTTACTCACTCGAGCTTTCTGTTGGCTGATCTGCTGTTGATAACTGTCGAACAACTGCGCGGCTTTGGCCTCGGCGCCCAGCAGTTGACCCAGGTGCCGCAGATTGCCCTGAAGGGTCGACAGGTCGGGCGTGGCCGAGAACAGTTCAACCTGTACCCCGGCGCTGCGGATCTGCGACAGCACCGGTGGCGGCCCCATTTCTTCGGTGCCTACGAGGATCTGCGGACGCAGGCTCAATACCCCCTCGGCCGAGAGTTGTCGCTGATAACCGATGCTGGGTAAATCCCGCAAGGCCTCGGGATGCTGGCTGGTGGTGTCCACGCCCACCAGTTTCGACTCACCGCCCAGCGCGCTGACCCATTCGGACACTGCCCCGCCGGCACTGACCCAGCGCTGCGGCAGTTCAGCCGCCACCAAGCCCTGGCTGGCTAACATGACAACACAGAGCGTGACAACACGGATATTCAGGCGCATCGGGCAGCTTCCTCGAAGAAATGTTCACAGGGCCGGGCATGAACCCCGCAGGCAAAGTATCCTCAGCCCCCTGCGAAGGAGGCGCCATTTGATAATTGTTTTCATTTGGACGTCAAGCATGAACCTTTGGGGGGGTTGCCTCTGTGGGAGCGAGCCTGCTCGCGATTAGCGGTGTGTCGACCCATTGCTGCTGGCTGACCGACCGCTATCGCGAGCAGGCTCGCTCCCACACAAACTCGCCCACTCATAACCATAGAGACCCACATGAAGTTTCTTTGTACCGGCGCCGAATTGCCCGACAACAGCAGTCGCGGTTTCGACCTCGATGGGCGCAAGTTGTTGGCGGTGCGTCGCGCCGGCCAGGTGTATGTCTATCTCAACCGCTGCCCGCACCGCGGCGTACCGCTGGAATGGCGGCCCGATGAGTTTCTCGACCCCAGCGCCAGCCTGATCCAGTGCGCCACCCACGGCGCACTGTTTCTGATTGAAAGCGGTGAATGCGTCGCCGGCCCCTGTGCCGGGCAGTCCCTGGCTGCGTTAGAGAGCCGGGAGGACGAGCAAGGCATCTGGGTCGAGCAGCACCGGTAACGGCCGATCCACCCACATTTGCTCGGGCGTCAGCGTCACCCCGTAGGCCAGCACTTCCACGCCCGCGGCCACAGCGTCGCGCAACGCCGCCGCGTACAGCGGGTCGATTTCCTGTGCCGGGCGCACGGCGTCGATCCCGCTCAGGTTGACACAATACAACTGCACCGCCCGCACGCCGTCCCGGGCCAGGTGAGCGAGTTCGCGCAGATGCCTGGCTCCCCGCTGGGTCACCGCATCGGGAAACGCCGCCACGGTCGTGCCGTCAAAACCCAACGTGACACTTTTGACTTCGACCCAGGCAGAGCCTTCGTCGTAGTCCAGTCGGAAATCGATACGACTGTTTTCCTGACCGTAAGCCACTTCACGCTTGAGCCCGGTAAAACCGTTCAGCTCGCTGATGACACCGGCACGCAGGGCCTCTTCGATTAGCGGGTTGGCTCGCGCGGTATTGATGCAGGCCAACCGCCCCTGGGGGGTTTCGCCTATTTCCCAGGTGCCGGGCAATTTGCGCTTGGGGTCGCTGGAACGACTGAACCAGACTCGCGCACCTTCGGCCATGCAATTGAGCATCGAACCGGTGTTGGGGCAATGAATCGTCAGCAGTTCGCCATGAACGGTCTCGATATCGGCAAGAAAACGCTTATAACGTCGAATCAGCCGGCCTTCTTCCAGCGCAGGTGAAAAAAGCATCAGCCTTGCCAACTCCGCAGTCCGCGCTCGATTCGCTCCACCGCTTCCTGGAGCCGCGGCAAGCTCTGGGTGTAGGCGAAACGCACATGGTGCCCAGCCTGATGGCGACCGAAATCCAGCCCCGGCGTGAACGCCACATGCTCGGTCTCCAGAAAGTGCTGGCAGAACGCAAAAGCATCGCCGCCGAATGCACTAATGTCGGCATACAGGTAAAACGCCCCTTCCGGCTCCACTGCGATGCCGAACCCCAGATCACGCAAGGCCGGTAGCAGAAAGTCGCGCCGCAGCGCGAACTCGGCCCGACGCTGCTCGAATATCTCGATTGTCGCCGGTTCGAAACAGGCCAACGCCGCGTACTGGGCCATGCTCGGCGCACTGATGTAAAGGTTCTGCGCCAGCTTCTCCAGCTCACCAACAGCCGCCGAAGGGGCCACCAGCCAGCCCAGTCGCCAGCCGGTCATGCCGAAATACTTGGAAAAGCTATTAAGGACGAAAGCTTCGTCGTCAACTTCCAGCACGCTCGCGGCATCGGTGCCATAAGTCAGGCCGTGATAGATCTCATCCACCACCAAGTGACCGTTGTGGCCCTTGATTGCCTTGGACAGGCCGGCCAGTTCGTCCCGGCTGAGAATCGTCCCGGTCGGGTTGGCCGGCGACGCGACCAGCGCACCCACGCTGTTCGAGTCCCAATAGCGGTTCACCAGGTCCGGGGTCAGCTGGTAGCGCACGTCCGGGCCTACCGGCACCAATTGAGCCGTACCTTCCACCAGCCGCAGAAAGTGGCGATTGCAGGGGTAACCGGGGTCCGCCAACAGCCAGTGCTTGCCCGGGTCCACCAGCAACGCGCTGGTCAGCAGCAACGCGCCGGATCCGCCCGGCGTGACCAGGATGCGCCGTGGGTCTATGTCCACACCGTAGCGCTGCCCATAGAAACCGGCGATGGCTTCGCGCAGCTCGGGGATGCCACGGGCCGCCGTGTAACGGGTCTTTCCCGCCGCCAGCGCGGCCTGGCCGGCCTGGATGATCGGCTCAGCCGTGGTGAAGTCCGGCTCGCCGATCTCCAGGTGGATGACATCGTGCCCGGCGGCCTGCAGCTCATTGGCACGGGCCAGGAGCGCCATCACATGGAAAGGTTCGATGGCGCGGCTACGCGCACTGTAGGGCTGAGCCATTAGCCTTCCTTCTGGTAAAAAAGAACCGATTCTACCTAACTCTCCGGCCAACCCAGAAACAACTGCGCAAGCGAGCACGAACTCAGGGCCCGGCCGCTTGCAGCAAATGTCTCCAGCGATCGGCTCAGGCTTGACTAGAATCAAGCATTGAGCAGGTTTGTCACTCCACCGGACTGAACTTGACCACGCTTTGCAAGCCCCGGCCACCGCAGGCTCGACAACCGGGAGTAGCGCGGCCCGATTTGATCTGGTAAGTTCGCCCGCTTGCAGCCGCAGGGCCGGCAGGTGTCGGTGATGGAGCAATCCTGCGTAGTGGATTACAAGAGTAGAGGCGGTCCATTCATGCCCACCCAAGCAAAGCAGAATCAAAATCAGTCGCTCAGCGGGTTTGAGCCGTACGTGCCGCAAGCTGGCGAAGAGTACATGGGCGCCCCCATGCGCGCGCACTTCACCAAGATCCTGAACAAGTGGAAACAGGACTTGATGCAGGAAGTCGACCGCACTGTGGATCACATGAAAGACGAAGCGGCGAACTTCCCTGACCCGGCCGACCGTGCCAGCCAGGAAGAAGAATTCAGCCTCGAACTACGCGCCCGCGACCGTGAGCGCAAGCTCATCAAGAAAATCGACAAGACGTTGCAACTGATCGAAGACGAAGAATACGGTTGGTGCGAGTCCTGCGGCGTCGAGATCGGCGTCAAGCGGCTGGAAGCACGTCCGACCGCCGACATGTGTGTCGACTGCAAGACCCTGGCGGAAATCAAGGAAAAACAGGTCGGCAAGTAAATTGCCTGGGCTGTCATCGAAAAACGGAGCGTTCACACGCTCCGTTTTTTGTTTCTGATACTTCCCGCACACCCGGTTCCCTTGTGGGAGCGAGCCTGCTCGCGATAGCGGTGGGTCAGCCACATCAATGCCCACTGATAAGACGCTATCGCGACCAGGCTCGCTCCCACAGAGGGGTGGCTTCGTCAGCAGGATATGTATTCCAACAGCCCGGACCCAGTAACATTCGCTTTATGACCGCCACTGCCCCCTACATCGGCCGCTTCGCCCCCACACCCAGCGGCCACCTGCACTTTGGCTCCCTGGTCGCCGCGCTGGCGTCCTATCTGGATGCCCGGGCCGCGGGCGGGCGCTGGTTGCTGCGCATGGAGGACCTTGACCCACCACGGGAAGAGCCTGGCGCGCAAGCGGCAATCTTGAAGGCACTGCAAAGCTACGGGTTTGAATGGGACGGCGAGATGGTCCGTCAGAGTGAGCGCCATGAGGCCTACGACCAGGTCATCAATCGCCTGCTCAGCCAGGGTCTGGCCTATGCCTGCACCTGCTCGCGCAAACAACTGGAGCCGTATCAGGGCATTTATCCGGGCCTGTGCCGCAACGCCGGTCACGACACCAAAGACGCGGCCATCCGCCTGCGCGTTCCTGAGTTGGCGTATCACTTCAACGACCGAGTACAAGGCCCGTTCCGCCAGCACTTGGGCCGTGAAGTCGGCGATTTCGTGATTCGCCGTCGCGACGGGCTCTATGCTTATCAACTGGCGGTGGTGCTGGACGACGCCTGGCAGGGGGTCACCGATATCGTGCGCGGTGCCGACCTGCTGGACTCCACATCACGTCAGCTGTACCTGCAAGAGCTGCTTGGCTTGCCACAACCGCGCTACCTGCATGTGCCGCTGATAACCCAACCGGACGGACACAAACTCGGCAAGTCCTACCGTTCGCCACCGCTGGCGGCCGATCAGGCCACGCCATTGTTGTTGCGGGCACTGCGCGCGCTGGGCCAACAGCCAGGCCCCGAACGGGTCGACGCCAGCCCCCGGGACCTGCTGGACTGGGGCATTCGCCATTGGGATGCGGGGAAGATACCGCGCACTTTGACCCTGCCAGAGGCGCAAATACGTTGACGGCGCTTGCAGCTTGGCCCCCATCCGTTACCATCGCCGCACGTTTTCGGGCACGCGTTTAAAAAAGAGAGGCCGGGATGTACATCTATCGCTTGGTCCTGCTCCTGGTAGTGGGGATTTATCTGTTCTCCCCGGCCATCATGGATTGGTGGATCGACGCCACGGGTGCCTGGTATCGGCCCTATCTGCTTTGGCTGATCCTGATCGTCGTGACCTTCATCCTGCAGAGCCAAAAAGATGCCGATGAGCTTTAGCCTGACCCAGATGATCCTGATCAGCGCAGCCTACCTGGCAGTGCTGTTCGGCGTCGCCTGGATCAGCGAACGGGGCATGATCCCCCGGGCGATCATCCGCCACCCGCTGACCTACACCCTGTCGCTGGGCGTCTACGCCAGCGCGTGGGCGTTCTATGGCACGGTCGGGCTGGCCTATCAGTACGGCTACGGTTTTCTGTCCAGCTACCTGGGTGTATCGGGGGCATTCCTGCTGGCACCGGTGCTGCTCTACCCGATCCTGAAAATCACCCGCACCTACCAGCTATCATCCCTGGCCGACCTGTTCGCCTTTCGCTTTCGCAGCACCTGGGCCGGCGCGCTGACCACGATTTTCATGCTGGTGGGCGTATTGCCGTTGCTGGCCCTGCAGATCCAGGCGGTGGCCGACTCCATCAGCATCCTCACCCGCGAACCGGTGCAGCACCGGGTCGCACTGAGTTTCTGCGCGCTGATCATTCTCTTCACGATTTTCTTCGGTTCCCGCCACATCGCCACCCGGGAGAAACACGAAGGCCTGGTGTTCGCCATCGCCTTCGAATCGGTGATCAAACTGATCGCCATCGGCGGCGTCGGCCTCTATGCCCTGTACGGCGTATTCGATGGCCCGCAACAACTGGAGCTGTGGCTGCTGCAGAACCAGACCGCCCTCGCCGCCCTGCACACACCTCTGCAGGAAGGCCCGTGGCGCACGCTGTTGCTGGTGTTCTTCGCGTCAGCGATCGTCATGCCGCACATGTACCACATGACCTTTACCGAAAACCTCAACCCGCGCTCGCTGGTGAGCGCGAGCTGGGGCCTGCCGCTGTTCCTGCTGCTGATGAGCCTGGCGGTGCCGCTGATACTGTGGGCCGGACTGAAGCTGGGAGCCAGCACCAATCCTGAGTATTTCACCCTCGGCATCGGCATCGCCGCCAACAGCAAGGCCCTGGCGTTGCTGGCCTACATCGGTGGCCTGTCGGCGGCCAGTGGCCTGATCATCGTTACCACGCTGGCGCTGTCGGGCATGGCGCTCAACCATCTGGTGCTGCCGCTCTACCAGCCGCCAGCCGAGGGCAATATCTACCGCTGGCTGAAATGGACCCGCCGCGCACTGATCGTCGCCATCATCATGGCCGGCTACGGCTTTTACCTGATGCTGGGCGACGGACAGGACCTGGCCAACCTCGGCATTGTCGCGTTCGTCGCCACCTTGCAGTTCCTGCCCGGCGTACTGTCGGTGCTGTATTGGCCCACAGCCAACCGCCGTGGTTTTATCGCCGGTCTGCTCGCGGGGATCCTGGTGTGGCTGGTCGCCATGCTGTTGCCACTGCTGGGCAACATGCAGGGCTTCTATATCCCGTTGCTGAACATGATCTACGTGCTCGACGACACCAGTTGGCACATGGCGGCCATCGCCTCGCTGGCGGCGAACGTGCTGATGTTCACCCTGATTTCACTGTTCACCAACGCCAGCAGCGAAGAGGCCAGCGCCGCCGAAGCCTGCGCGGTGGACAACGTTCGCCGCCCTCAGCGCCGGGAACTGCACGCCGCCTCACCCCAGGAGTTCGCCACGCAACTGGCCAAGCCCCTGGGCGCCAAGGCCGCGCAAAAAGAAGTCGAACAGGCCCTGCGCGACCTCTACCTGCCCTTCGATGAACGCCGTCCATATGCCCTGCGTCGCCTGCGGGACCGGATCGAAGCCAACCTGTCCGGCCTGATGGGCCCCAGCGTGGCCCAGGACATGGTCGAGACGTTCCTGCCCTACAAGGCCGGCGGCGAGAACTATGTCACTGAAGACATCCACTTCATCGAGAGCCGTCTGGAAGACTACCACTCGCGCCTCACCGGCCTGGCCGCCGAACTGGACGCCTTGCGCCGTTATCACCGCCAGACCTTGCAGGAACTGCCGATGGGCGTGTGCTCCCTGGCCAAGGACCAGGAAATCCTGATGTGGAACAAGGCCATGGAGGAACTGACTGGAATCGCCGCCCAGCGCGTGGTCGGTTCACGACTGAGTACCCTGAGTGAGCCGTGGAAAGGCCTGCTGCAAGGCTTCATCGACCTGCCGGATGAGCATTTGCACAAGCAGCACCTGGCCCTCGACGGCCAGACTCGCTGGTTGAACCTGCACAAGGCGGCGATCGACGAGCCGCTGGCGCCGGGTAACAGTGGCCTGGTATTGCTGGTGGAAGACCTCACCGATACTCAGATGCTCGAAGACAAGCTGGTCCACTCCGAACGGTTGGCAAGCATCGGTCGGCTGGCCGCCGGGGTGGCCCACGAAATCGGCAACCCGATCACCGGCATCGCCTGCCTGGCGCAAAACCTGCGCGAAGAGCGCGAGGACGACGGCGAACTGACGGAAATCAGCGGCCAGATCCTCGAACAGACCAAGCGTGTGTCGCGTATCGTCCAGTCACTGATGAGCTTCGCCCATGCCGGCGGCCACCAGCACAACGACGAGCCCGTCTGTCTGGCCGAAGTGGCCCAGGACGCCATTGGTCTGCTGGCCCTGAACCGGCGCAATTTCGAGGTGCAATTCTTCAACCTGTGCGACCCGGATCACTGGGTCGACGGCGATCCCCAGCGGCTCGCCCAGGTACTGATCAACCTGCTCTCCAACGCCCGCGACGCCTCACCTGCGGGCAGCGCGGTGCGGGTCAAGAGCGAAGCCAGCGAACACACGATCGACCTGATCGTCGAAGACGAAGGCAGCGGTATCCCCCAGAACATCATGGACCGATTGTTCGAACCTTTCTTCACCACCAAGGACCCGGGCGAAGGCACCGGTCTGGGCCTTGCACTGGTCTATTCCATCGTTGAAGAGCATTATGGACAAATCACCATCGACAGCCCGGCCGATGTACAAAGCCAACGCGGCACCCGTATACGGGTGACCTTGCCGCGTCATGTCGAAGCGACGTCCGCTGTGAACTGAGACCGTCGAGAGAATCGAATCAATGCCGCACATTTTGATCGTCGAAGACGAAACAATTATCCGCTCCGCCTTGCGCCGCCTGCTGGAACGCAATCAGTACCAGGTCAGCGAAGCCGGTTCAGTGCAGGAAGCACAAGAACGTTTCAGCATTCCAACGTTTGACCTGATCGTCAGCGACCTGCGCTTGCCTGGCGCCCCCGGCACCGAACTGATCAAGCTCGGCCAGGGCACGCCGGTGCTGATCATGACCAGTTACGCCAGCCTGCGCTCGGCGGTGGACTCCATGAAAATGGGCGCGGTGGACTACATCGCCAAGCCGTTTGACCACGACGAGATGCTCCAGGCCGTGGCCCGCATCCTGCGCGACCGACAGACGGCGGCCAGCCATGCGCCGGAACCGGCGAGCAAGGCGACAGCCTCCACTAAAGGCGGCGCCGGCAACCATAACGGCGAAATCGGCATCATCGGCTCCTGCCCGCCCATGCAGGACTTGTACAGCAAGATCCGCAAAGTGGCGCCCACCGACTCCAATGTCCTGGTCCAGGGCGAGTCCGGCACCGGCAAGGAGCTGGTAGCCCGGGCGCTGCATAACCTGTCCCGACGGGCCAAGGCCCCGATGATTTCGGTGAACTGCGCGGCGATCCCGGAAAGCCTGATCGAGTCCGAACTGTTCGGTCACGAAAAGGGTGCGTTCACGGGTGCCAGCGCCGGGCGCGCCGGGCTGGTGGAAGCGGCGGACGGCGGGACGCTGTTCCTCGATGAAATCGGTGAACTGCCCCTTGAAGCCCAGGCACGTTTGCTGCGGGTGCTTCAGGAAGGCGAGATCCGTCGGGTCGGGTCGGTGCAGTCGCAGAAAGTCGACGTGCGCCTGATCGCGGCCACGCACCGCGATCTCAAGAGCCTGGCGAAGATCGGCCAGTTCCGTGAAGACCTGTATTACCGTTTGCACGTCATCGCCTTGAAGCTGCCGGCCCTGCGCGAGCGTGGCGCCGACGTCAACGAAATCGCCAATGCTTTCCTTGCCCGCCAGAGCGCGCGGGTCAACCGCACCGATCTCAAGTTCGCCCCGGATGCCGAGCAGGCCATCCGTCACTACGCCTGGCCGGGTAACGTTCGAGAGCTGGAAAACGCGGTAGAGCGAGCAGTGATCCTCTGCGAGAGCCCGGAAATCTCGGCCGACCTGCTAGGCATCGACATCGAGCTCAGTGACCTGGACGATGACGAGTTCATCGGCCTGGCCCCGCAACAGGGTGGTGCCAACAACTCCAGTCACGAGCCTACCGAAGACTTGTCCCTGGAAGATTACTTCCAGCATTTCGTCCTCGAACACCAGGACCACATGACTGAGACCGAACTGGCGCGCAAGCTGGGGGTTAGCCGCAAATGCCTGTGGGAACGCCGCCAGCGCCTGGGTATCCCACGCCGCAAGACCGGGGTCGCCAGCGAAAGCTGAGGTGCGCGGGTAACACCGCCCAATGTGAAAAAACTGTTACCTCAGCTTTTTCACGTAACAGAAGCCGGGGTTTACGGTAACGAAACCCCGGCTTTTTTTCGCCCCGAAAAAACCAACAACCCCGCCAGCCCCCCGACTTTGCTGGGGTTTGCAAAAGTTGGCACGCACCCTGCTATAGCTTTGGTACAAGAACAATAACAAACCGTGTAAACGACAATAAAAATAAGACGAATCGACTCACGCACAATAAAAACAAGACGGCGAGAGGCGCAGCTAACTGATTCTTTTGGAGAGGCGTTGTATTTGGGGCTTGCCCCACAACCAGGCCGAGAACAATAAAACTGTCCCAAGACAGGTGCCTGAACTGGTTGGATCGATTGATCACTGCAACACAGCGACCAAAGCAATCCGTTTGCTCTTGACTCCCGAATGGGAGTGTCACGCAGGGAAAACCTCGTGGCGCGGGCACTCAACAAAAACAAGAAGCCCGAAATCAATAATAAAAACAGAGCACGCAACTAATTCTGGGGGAGCTTCGGCTCCCCCTGTGGTTTCTGTCGTTCCGTCTCCCCCGCAGCCTACAAAGCTTGTAGCTTGAGGCTTGCAGCTCAAAACTCCTGTGTCCTACACCATCCCTCGACTAAATGCTAGAATCCCCGCCCATCATGCGGTCACTCTTCGTTTTTGGCCGAATATTCCTTCAAACAGTGCATCCCATGCTGAAGAAGCTGTTCCAGTCATTCCGTTCTCCCTTGCGTCGTACGCAACACATTCGCAGCACGCCTGAAGTGCTCAACAGTGGCCAGCATTCGTTGCAAAAGGCCCAGTTCAGCCGTTACGCGGTGAACATCGTCGAACGCCTGCAGAACGCCGGCTACCAGGCTTATCTGGTGGGCGGATGTGTGCGTGACATGCTGCTCAACATCACGCCCAAGGATTTCGACGTCGCCACCAGCGCCACGCCGGAACAGATCCGCGCCGAATTTCGCAACGCACGGATCATTGGCCGGCGCTTCAAGCTGGTCCACATCCACTTCGGCCGCGAAATCATCGAAGTGGCGACATTTCGCGCCAACCACCCGCAAAACGATGAAGAAGAAGACAGTAGCCAGTCTTCGCGCAACGAGAGCGGGCGCATCCTGCGCGATAACGTCTACGGCACGCTGGAAGAAGACGCGCAACGCCGCGACTTCACCATCAACGCCCTGTATTACGACCCGGTCAGCGAACGCATCCTCGACTACGCCAATGGCGTACACGACATCCGCAATCGCCTGATCCGCCTGATCGGCGACCCCAAGCAGCGTTACCAGGAAGACCCGGTGCGCATGCTGCGAGCCGTGCGTTTCGCCGCCAAGCTGGATTTCGGCATCGAAAAACACAGCGCCACGCCGATCCGCGAATTGGCGCCGATGCTGCGGGAAATCCCGTCGGCCCGTCTGTTCGAGGAAGTGCTCAAGTTGTTCCTGTCGGGCAACGCGGCGGACACCTTTGAAATGCTGGTGGACCTGCAACTGTTCGACCCGCTGTTCCCGGCCAGCGCCGAAGCGCTGGAGCACAACCCGACCTACACCCACACCCTGATCAGCGAAGCGTTGATCAACACCGATCTGCGCATCAAGCAGAACAAACCGGTGACCCCGGCCTTCCTGTTTGCCGCACTGCTCTGGCCTGCCCTCCCGGCCCGGGTGCTGCGCCTGCAGGAGCGCGGCATGCCGCCAATCCCTGCCATGCAGGAAGCCGCCCACGAGCTGATCAGCGAACAGTGCCAGCGTATCGCGATTCCGAAACGCTTCACGATGCCGATCCGCGAAATCTGGGACATGCAGGAACGCCTGCCACGGCGCAGCGGCAAACGTGCCGACCTGCTGCTGGACAACCCGCGTTTCCGGGCTGGCTACGACTTCCTGCTACTGCGTGAAAGCGCCGGCGAACAAACCGATGGCCTCGGTGAATGGTGGACTGACTACCAGGACGCCAACGACAGCGAGCGCCGCGACATGATCCGCGAACTCAGTGGTAAGGACGACGGTGCCAGCGGCCCGCGCAAGCGTCGTCGCAGCAGCGGCGCCAAGCGTAAACGTGCCGGTGTCCCGAGCGCTTCGGACGAGTAATCGATGGAGCGCATCTACATCGGCATGGGCAGCAACCTCGCCGAGCCCGCCGAACAATTGCGCAGCGCTGTCCAGGCGCTGGCGCAACTGCCCGACACGCAACTGACGGGCGTGTCAGCGTTCTACCAGAGCGACTCCCTGCTGCCTGGCCAGCCACGCTACACCAATGCGGTCGCGGCGCTGGACAGTCGCCTGGCGCCGCTGGACCTGCTCGATGCGCTGCAAGCCATCGAAACCGGGCAAGGTCGCGAACGCCTGGAGCGCTGGGGTCCGCGCACCCTGGACCTGGACATTCTCCTGTTCGGCGATCGCCTGATCGACGAGCCCCGCCTGAAAGTCCCTCACTACCACATGCATGCCCGGGCCTTCGTACTCTATCCCCTCGCAGAACTGGCACCCGCCGACCTGCGCCTGAGCGATGGACGCCTGCTCAAGGACCTGCTTGCAGCGTGCCCGTTTGTCGGCCTGGAACGCTTGCCCTCCAACTGACGTAGATAGCCTGTGGGAGCGAGCCTGCTCGCGATAGCGGTGATTCAACCAATGCAAATGTCGACTGACACACCGCAATCGCGAGCAGGCTCGCTCCCACAAGATTCGGACCCTACAGTCACTTTCGAGACTCCCCCCCACGCTGAAACGCATCAGTAACCCCGGTAACACCCGGCGGTAACACATCCAATTGACTTCCCGGGTACTCCTCACGACTATAGGCGTCCCGTCGCCGCCAACGCGGCGCTAAAGGGCGCAATCCAGGCCTTACAAGCACCACGCATAGAGGGTGCGCCTGTATAAATGACGAATCATGCGCGTTACTCGCAGTAGTTCAAGGAGGTGTTCTCAGTCAGGGAAACCGATTGAGAACATCCCCTGGCGCCTAATGAGGACTTTTTCATGCCAGCTATTACCCTGACCACGCTGCAAGGTCTCAAGCAAAAAGGTGAAAAAATCACCATGCTGACCTGCTATGACGCAACCTTCGCCCACGCCTGCAATGAGGCCGGTGTCGAAGTGCTGCTGGTGGGCGATTCCCTCGGCATGGTGCTGCAAGGTCACGACAGCACGCTGCCGGTGACCACCGCCGAGATGGCCTATCACGTGGCCGCCGTCAAACGCGGTAACACCGATGCGCTGATCCTTGCCGACCTGCCATTCATGGCCTACGCCACCCTCGAACAAACCATGACCAACAGCGCCATGCTGATGCAGGCCGGCGCCCACATGGTGAAAATAGAAGGCGCGTTGTGGCTGGCCGATTCCATTCGCCTGCTGGCCGAACGCGGCATCCCGGTGTGCGCACACCTGGGCTTGACGCCCCAAGCGGTGAACATCCTCGGTGGCTACAAGGTTCAGGGCCGCAATGAAAACCAGGCCCGTCAGATGCGCGCCGATGCGATCGCGCTGGAGCAGGCGGGTGCCGCGATGTTGCTGCTCGAATGCGTGCCCAGCGAACTGGCGGAGGAAATCACCCAGGCGGTGAAGATCCCGGTCATCGGCATCGGCGCCGGCAGCGCCACCGACGGCCAGGTACTGGTGCTGCATGACATGCTCGGCTTGTCGATCACCGGTCGCGTACCCAAGTTCGTGAAGAACTTCATGGCCGGGCAGGCGACCATCCAGGCCGCCCTGGGCGCCTACGTTGCCGAAGTCAAAGCGGCGACCTTCCCTGGCGTCGAGCACGGATTTTCTGCATGAACACCGTCAAAACCGTACGCGAACTGCGGGCCGCCGTGGCCCGCGCCCGCAGCGAAGGCAAACGCATTGCTTTCGTGCCGACCATGGGCAACCTGCACAGCGGCCATATGGCGCTGATCACCAAAGCGGCGCAGCGGGCCGACTTCGTGGTGGCGAGCATTTTCGTCAACCCGCTGCAATTCGGTGCCGGCGAAGACCTGGACAAATACCCGCGCACTTTGGCTGCCGATCAGGAAAAACTGCTCCAGGCCGGCTGCCATCTGCTGTTCGCTCCAACCGTCGAAGAAATGTACCCCGACGGCATGGCCGGACAGACCCGGGTCAGTGTCCCGCAACTGTCCGAAGGCCTGTGCGGCGCCAGCCGTCCGGGGCATTTCGAGGGCGTGGCAACGGTGGTCAGCAAACTGTTCAACATGGTCCAGCCTGACCTTGCGGTGTTCGGCCAGAAGGACTTCCAGCAACTGGCGGTGATCCGCGCGCTGGTCCATGACCTGAACATGCCGATCCAGATCATTGGTGAGCCGACCGTTCGCGCCGAAGATGGTCTGGCGCTGTCGTCACGCAACGGCTTCCTCAGCCCTGAACAACGCGCGGTGGCCCCCGTGGTCTATCGCAGCCTGAGCCAGATTGCCGAGGCGATCAGGCAAGGGCGGCGGGATTTCCCGGTGCTGGTGGCCGAGCAGGTCAAGCAACTGGAAACTGCCGGCTTGCGTCCTGATTATCTGGAAGTCCGCCACGCCCGTACCTTGCGTCCGGCCACGGCCGAGGATCGTGATCTGGTGATTCTGGTTGCCGCTTTCCTGGGCACCACCCGGTTGATCGATAACCTGCACCTGGACCTCGACGCACTCGCCTGAACACCCTAGCCCAATGGGGGGCCTTGTGGGAGCCAGGCTTGCTCGCGATAGCAGTCTAAAAGTCGGCATATGTGCTGAATTTGACGGCGTCATCGCGAGCAAGCTTTGCTCCCACAGCCTTCGTTTCCACAAGGGATAGACGGTGTTTTACAGACTGCATTCTCACATCTCTTGTGTATTGCTGCCTCCAGAGCCTTCGGGCAAACTGCCCGCCGTTCGGACCCGACCAGAGGAAACATTCATGCACGCCATCATGCTCAAGGCCAAGCTGCACCGCGCCGAAGTCACTCACGCCGTGCTCGACTACGAAGGCTCCTGCGCCATTGATGGTGAGTGGCTGGACCTGTCGGGTATCCGCGAATACGAACAGATCCAGATCTACAACGTCGACAACGGTGAACGCTTCACCACCTATGCGATCCGGGGCGAAGAAGGCTCGCGAATGATTTCGGTCAACGGCGCTGCGGCGCACAAGGCGAAGGTGGGTGACCGGGTGATCATCTGCGCCTACGCCCATTACAGCGAAGCCGAACTGGCCAACTTCAAGCCCCGCATGCTGTACATGGCCCCGGGCAACGAACTGAGCCACACCAGCAACGCCATCCCGGTTCAGGTCGCCTGACCGAACCCTGTGCCGCCCCCTCGGTGTGCAAGCCTGGGGGAGCACGCTTTGCTCCCACAGCGGGCATTCCCCAGAATAGGGATTTTGTGCCAGGGAACATCGCCGCGCTTCCGTCTGTCGGACCAATCCCGCCCCTGTTGTATAAAAAAGTACCGGGAAACGGTCTGACAAAGCCAAGACAGATCGCAACGCGAGGTTTACTGTAGTCGCCCTGTGCCCATAGATCGTGTCGACGCAGTTGTCCGGACGCCCCCTGAGGCCATGCCGGAATTTTTAGTGTACAAAAGGTCGTTCAAGTAAAAAGGAAACCCGCAGCGATGGCGTATTACCGAACCCCTCACGACGTGACCGCTCTGCCTGCCTGGCAAGCGCTGAATGACCACCGCAAAGCCATGCAGGATTTCAGCATGCGCGAAGCGTTCCATGCCGATCCGCAGCGTTTCAATCAATTCACTCTGTCGAGCTGCGGCCTGTTTCTCGACTACTCAAAGAACCTGATCAACGCCCAGACCCGTGACCTGCTGGTGTGCCTGGCCAATGAAGTCGACCTCAAGGGCGCGATCAAGGCGCTGTTCGAAGGCGAAATCGTCAATGCCTCCGAGAGCCGCCCGGCCCTGCATACCGCGCTGCGCCGCCCTGTGGGCGATAAACTGCTGGTGAACGGCGCCGACGTCATGCCCGACGTACACAAGGTATTGAACCAGATCACTGATCTGGTGGGGCGCATCCATGACGGCCTGTGGCGCGGCTACACCGAGAAACCGATTACCGACGTGGTGAACATCGGCATCGGTGGCTCTTTCCTCGGCCCGGAACTGGTCTCCGAAGCGCTGCTGTCTTACGCGCAAAAAGGCGTGCGCTGTCACTACCTGGCGAACATCGACGGCAGCGAGTTCCATGAACTGACCATGAAGTTGCGCGCCGAGACCACGCTGTTCATCGTCTCGTCGAAATCCTTCAACACCCTCGAAACCCTGAAGAACGCCCAGGCTGCCCGTGCCTGGTACCTGGCCCAGGGCGGTTCCGAAGCCGAGCTGTACCGCCACTTCATCGCCGTATCGAGCAATAACGCCGCCGCCGTGGCCTTCGGCATCCGCGAAGAAAACATCTTCCCGATGTGGGATTGGGTCGGCGGGCGCTACTCGCTGTGGTCGGCCATCGGCTTGCCGATCGCCCTGGCCATCGGCATGTCGAACTTCAAGGAATTGCTCTCCGGCGCCTATTCCATGGACCAGCATTTCCAGAGCGCGCCGTTCGAACAGAACATGCCGGTACTGCTGGCGCTGCTGGGCGTGTGGTACGGCAACTTCTGGGGCGCGCAAAGCCACGCGATCCTGCCGTACGACCACTACCTGCGCAACATCACCAAGCACTTGCAGCAACTGGACATGGAATCCAACGGCAAGAGTGTGCGCCAGGACGGCACGCCGGTGTCTACCGACACAGGTCCTGTGATCTGGGGCGGCGTCGGTTGCAATGGTCAGCACGCCTACCACCAGTTGCTGCACCAGGGCACCCAGTTGATCCCGGCAGACTTCATCGTGCCGATCGTCAGCTTCAACCCGGTTTCCGATCACCACCAGTGGCTGTACGCCAACTGCCTGTCCCAGAGCCAGGCACTGATGCTGGGCAAGACCCGCGCCGAAGCCGAAGCGGAACTGCGTGACAAAGGTGCGAGCGAAGAAGACGTGCAGAAACTGGCCTCCCACAAGGTGATCCCGGGCAACCGTCCGAGCAACACCTTGGTGGTCGAACGCATCAGCCCACGTCGCCTTGGCGCATTGGTAGCGCTGTATGAACATAAAGTGTTCGTGCAAAGCGTGGTCTGGGGTATCAACGCGTTCGACCAATGGGGCGTGGAGCTGGGCAAGGAATTGGGCAAGGGCGTCTACAACCGTCTGGTGGGCAGCGAAGAAAGCGCGGCCGAAGACCCTTCGACCCAGGGCTTGATCAACTACTTCCGCGGGCGTCATCGCGGCTGATCCTCAAGTAGTTATCAAGGCCCGCGTTACCTTTGTGGGAGCGAGCCTGCTCGCGATGGCGGTGGATCAGTTGACACAGATGTTGACTGACACAGCGCCATCGCGAGCAGGCTCGCTCCCACAGTTGATTTGTACATGACTTGAACCCTCCGGCTACTCGGCGCATCTTTATGACTTGTCGCAAAAACAAGAATAAGGAACCGTCATGTTCGATATCAGCCAGTACCCCCAAGCCGATGCCGTCCGCCGGGCTGCGCAACTGAGTCAGGACGAGTACACGCGGCTCTACAAAGAATCCATCGAACATCCCAGCGCTTTCTGGGGCGAGCAGGCCACGCGCTTTCTCGACTGGATGACGCCTTGGCAAACCGTCCAGCGCTATGACCTCAAGATCGGCGACGCCACCTGGTTCGCCGGGGGCAAGCTGAACGTCAGCGCCAACTGCATCGACCGCCACCTGGAGACACGTGGCGACCAGACGGCGATCATCTGGGAAGGCGACAACCCCGCCGAATCGGCAGAAATCACCTACAAAAAACTTCATCACCATGTTTGCCGCCTAGCCAACGTGCTGAAAAGCCGCGGCGTGAAGAAAGGCGATCGGGTCTGCATCTACATGCCGATGATCCCTGAGGCGGCCTACGCCATGCTTGCCTGCACACGGATTGGCGCGGTGCATTCGGTGGTGTTCGGCGGTTTTTCACCGGACTCGCTGCGCGACCGGATTCTCGACGCCGATTGCCGCACCGTGATCACAGCCGACGAAGGCGTGCGCGGCGGACGATTCATACCGCTCAAACGCAACGTCGATAAGGCCCTGGAAAGTTGCCCGAACGTCAGCACCGTGCTGGTGGTCGAGCGCACCCAGGGCGAAGTGGCCTGGGTCGAAGGCCGCGACCTGTGGTACCACCAGGCCATGCACGACATGAGCGACGATTGCCCGCCGGAACCGATGGACGCCGAGGACCCGCTGTTCATCCTCTACACCTCCGGCAGCACCGGCAAGCCCAAGGGCGTACTGCACACCACAGGTGGTTATCTGCTGCAAGCGGCGATGACGTTCAAGTACGTGCTCGATTACCGCGACAACGAAGTGTTCTGGTGCACCGCCGACGTCGGTTGGGTCACCGGTCACAGTTACATCGTCTACGGCCCGCTGGCCAACGGCGCCACCACGCTGATCTTCGAAGGCGTACCGAGCTACCCCAGCAGTTCGCGCTTCTGGCAGGTGATCGACAAACATCAAGTCAATATTTTCTACACCGCGCCGACGGCCCTGCGAGCGCTGATGCGCGAAGGTGCCGGACCGTTGCAGGAAACGTCGCGCAAAAGCCTGCGATTGCTCGGCAGCGTCGGTGAGCCGATCAACCCGGAAGCGTGGGAATGGTACTTCAACGTGGTCGGCGAACAGCGCTGCCCGATTGTCGACACCTGGTGGCAGACCGAGACCGGCGGCATCATGCTCAGCCCGCTGGTGAGTGCGCCGCGGCTCAAGCCGGGCTGCGCCACCCGACCGATGTTTGGCGTGCAACCGGTGTTGCTGGATGAAACCGGCAAGGAAATCCATGGCGCAGGCAGCGGTGTGCTGGCGATCAAGGCGAGCTGGCCGGGGCAGATTCGCAGCGTTTATGGCGACCACTCCCGCATGGTCGACACCTACTTCAAGCCCTACCCCGGCTATTACTTCACCGGCGACGGCGCCCGTCGAGACGAAGATGGCGATTACTGGATCACCGGGCGCATCGACGATGTGATCAACGTCTCCGGTCACCGCATCGGCACTGCCGAAATAGAAAGTGCCTTGGTGCTGCACGACAACATCGCCGAAGCGGCAGTGGTCGGTTACCCCCACGACCTCAAAGGCCAGGGCATCTACGCTTTCGTCACGCCGATGGACGGAATCGAGGCCAACGACGCGTTGAAAAAGGAATTGCTGGACCACGTCAGCAAGGAGATCGGCAGCTTCGCCAAACCGGAACTGATCCAGTGGGCGCCGGCACTGCCCAAGACCCGCTCGGGCAAGATCATGCGGCGCATCCTGCGCAAGATTGCCTGCAACGAGCTCGACAGCCTCGGTGATACCTCGACCCTGGCCGATCCAAGCGTGGTGGAGGGGCTGATCGACAAGCGCCTTAATCGCTGAGCGAATGACTCGGTTCCCCTGAGGCATCGAGTCCTTGCGTCGCTGGACTGTGGGAGCACAGCTTGCTCCCACAAATCCCCTCGCCACAGAAACTGCTAAACTCCCGCGCCTCATTTCCTTAAGGCGCGCCCGGCATGTCTTCCTTGAATCAGGCGCTGCGCGCCGCCCTCGATCAGCGTCAGGACCTGCTCGGCCAATTGCACCAGCAAGGCACCGATTGCTATCGCTTGTTCCATGGCAGCCAGGAAGGCGCCCCTGGCCTGACGGTCGACCGCTACGGCCCGCAATTGCTGGTGCAAAGTTTCCATCAGTCACTGGAACGCGATGCCTTGCTGCAATTGCACGGTATCGTCAACGAGTGCCTGGGCCTGGACACCCTGCTGGTCTACAACGATCGCGCCCGGGGCAATTCGCGCGTCGACCGCCAGGACACCGTTTACCAGGCTGACGAAACCGCCCTGCAAGACCTTGTCGGCCGTGAATGGGGTCTGAACTACCGCGTGCGCGGGCGCCATGCCGGGCAGGATCCATTGCTGTTTCTCGACCTGCGCAACGCCCGGGGCTGGGTCAAGGAACACAGCCGTCACAAAAGCGTGCTGAACCTGTTCGCCTACACCTGCGGCGTCGGCCTGAGCGCCGCGGCCGGTGGCGCGCGCGAGGTGTGCAACCTGGACTTTGCCGAAGGCAACCTGGCGGTGGGGCGCGAGAACGGTTTGCTCAACCCTGATCTGCCGCCCATGGATTTCGTGCAATCGGATTACTTCCCGGCCATCCGCCAACTGGCCGGCCTGCCCATCAGTCAGCGACGCGGGCAGAAGCTGCCAGGTTATGTGCGCCTGGAGCAACGCCAATACGACCTGGTGCTGCTCGACCCGCCCGCCTGGGCCAAGAGCGCGTTCGGCACTGTCGACCTCTTGCGCGATTACCAGAGCCTGCTCAAGCCGGCGCTGCTCACCACCGCTGAAAATGGCGTGCTGATCTGCTGCAACAACCTGGCAAAAGTCTCCATGGACGACTGGCGCGAGCAGGTGCTGCGCTGCGCGGAAAAGGCCGGCCGCCCGGTGCGCGAATGGAAAATACTGACACCCGGCAGCGATTTCCCCTCGCTGGACCAGCAGCCGCCACTCAAGACGTTGATCCTTCAGCTCTGAACCAGCGGTTCAACTCCTACGCCGAAAACGGACAAATCTGATAAATCACAGTGGCTTCGGAACCGTAAACGCATGCCATACTCCAAGGCACTCCGAATTCACACCAGATGAAGCCGCACATGCCCAAAGGATTGATTCGCGCTTTCGGCGCCCTGTTGACCGTACTGGCCCTCTACAGCCTGCTGGGTTTTCTGATATTACCCGGTGTCGCCTTGCGGATCGCCAATCAACAACTGGCCGACCATGCAACGGTGCCAGCCCAGATTCAGCGTATCGAGCTCAATCCCTTCAGCCTCGAAGTCACGCTTTGGGGCCTGAATGTCGGCGAACCGGGCAAGGAGCAGGTCGCCTTCGAACGGCTGTACACCAACCTGCAGCTCGACAGCCTCTGGTCCGGCGCCCTGCACCTGACCGATATCGAGCTGGACAAGCCCAAGACCGAGATCATGTTCGCCAAGGACGGTCAGTTGAACCTGTTGGGCCTGTTCAAGCTGCCGGCCAGCGAACCCACCCCGGCCGACCCCGACGCCAAGCCGTTTCCCCTGCGAATCGACCGGATCAAACTGGCCGGCGGTTACCTGCATTTTCAGGACCTGCGTCCCAGCGAGCCCATCGAGTTTCTGTACGACACCCTTGATTTCGAGCTCAAGAACCTCAGCACACTGCCCGACGACAACGCCGACATGACCCTGGTGGCCGTCAGCCCTCAAGGCGGTCGGGTCGACTGGACCGGCAACTTCAGCCTCACGCCGATCGCCTCCGAGGGCAAGATCAAAGTCACCGACGGCCAGATGAAAGTCTGGTGGCCCTACGTACGCGACGCGGTACCGCTGGTGCTGGAAAACGGCGTGCTGAACCTGAGTACCGACTACAAGCTCAACCTGGCCAAGGGCACCGAACTGCTGCTCAACAACGTGGCCGTCAGCGTGGCCCCCTTCTCCATCAAGGCGCCGGATGGCCGTCCATTGGCGAAGCTCGAACGCCTGGATGTGAGTGATACAACCGTCGACCTGGCCAAGCAACAAGTCATCGTCGGCAAGATCCGCAGCCAGAAGCTGGAAACCTGGGCCGCGCGCGAGGCGGATGGGCAACTGGACTGGCAAAAACTCTTCGCCAGTCAGCCGGCCAAACCGCAGGTCAAGGTCGAACCGGCGTCGGCCCCGGCAGCCGCCGATTCGCCCGAGCCTGCCCCCCAGGCACCGAGCAAGCCCTGGCAGGTGCTGTTGAAGGACGTGCAACTGCGCAATTACCAGGTGCACCTGGCCGACCGTCAGGCGCAGCCGGCGGTGGCCCTGGAGGTCGGCCCGCTGAACCTCGACCTGCAGAACTACGACACCCTCAACGGCTCACCCTTTACCCTCAAGCTGGATACCGGGATAGGCAAACAGGGCAAGATCCTGGCTGACGGCGAGGTCAACCTGAACCCGATCACCGCCCGGCTCAAGGTCAAGACCCAGGACATCGACCTGCGGGTCGCCCAGGCCTACATCAACCCGTTCATTCGCCTGGAACTGCGCTCCGGGATGCTCGGCAGCGACCTGGCGGTGGACCTCAAGAGCACCGAGCCGCTGGCATTCGCCGTCACCGGTCGCGCCCAGGTCGATCAACTGCACACCCTCGATACCCTCAGGACCCGGGACTTCATCAAGTGGAAACAGTTGGTGCTCGAAGGGCTCAACTATCAGCACGGCGACAGCTTGTCGATCGACAAGGTCAACCTGTACCAGCCTTACGCGCGATTCATGATCAACCCAGACCGCACCACCAACGTCGATGACCTGCTGATCCCGCAACCGGCCGACAGTGGTACGAACAACAGCCCGGCAAAACCGGCATCCCAGGAGAAACCGCTGGGCATCCACGTCGGCGGCATTGCCATCAACGATGGCTCGGCCAACTTCGCCGACTTCAGCCTGACGCCGAACTTCGCCACGGCCATCCAGCAGCTCAACGGCCAGATCGGCACCATCGACAGCCGCCAGGCCAAGCCGGCCACCGTGGACATCAACGGCAAGGTCGACCGCTACGCGCCTGTCACCATCAAAGGGGCGCTCAACCCCTTCGACCCGATGGCCAGCCTCGACATCGCCACCAGTTTCAAACGGGTCGAACTGACGACCCTGACACCCTATTCCGGCAAATTCGCCGGCTATCGCATCCGCAAGGGCCGACTCAACCTCGACCTGCACTACCGGATCACCAAAGGCAAGTTGCTGGCCGACAACAAAGTGGTGGTCGAGCAACTGCAGTTGGGGGAAAAGGTCGACAGCCCGGACGCCGTGAGCCTGCCGCTCAAGCTGGCCGTCGCGCTGCTGAAGGATTCCGAAGGCAGGATTTCCATCGAGCTGCCGGTTTCCGGCGACCTCAATGACCCGCAATTCAGCGTGATGCCAATTGTCTGGCAAACCCTGCGCAACCTGGTGGTACGGGCGGCCCAGGCGCCATTCAAACTCATCGGTGGGCTGGTGGCCGGGGGTGCCTCGCAAGACTTGGGCAGCGTGTCATTCGCCCCGGGCTCAAGCGAACTGAACCCGGACAACGAAGGCACGCTGCTCAAGTTGTCCGAAGCCCTCGGTAAACGTCCGGAGTTGCGCCTGGAGATCGAAGGCACCGCCGCCCAAAGCAGCGACGGTCCGCTGCTCGCCGCCCAGCGTCTGGAACGCGAATACCAGTACAACTACTACAAGATGCTGCAGCGCAGAGGCGACAAAGTCCCTGCCAAGGCCTCGCTGCTGGAGGTGCCCGAGGATGAAAAGGCACCGCTGCTCGAAGGCATCTATCGCACCCGTCTCAAGACCCAGCCACCGGTCGAATGGACGCAACTGGATAAAAAGGCCCGCACGGAAAAACTGCGCGAAGGCGTGATCTCGTTCTGGAGTGGCAACGAAGTGCTGTTGCGCCAGCTGGGACAGGAGCGCGCCAGCAGCATCAAGGATTTCCTGGTGGACAAAGGGCAATTGGCCGATGACCGTGTGTATTTCATCGACGCCAGCCTCGGTCAGGCCGAAAGCGACGGGCGCGTGATCACCCCCATGCATCTGGATGCCGAATAAGATGAAACGTCTGTACGGGCTTAGCCTGATCTTGCTGCTCGCCAGCGGCCAGACGTCGGCAGCCGATACATTGCGCTGTGGCAGCCAGTTGATCAGCGTCGGTGACCGCTCCAGCGAAGTCCTGCAAAAATGCGGGCAACCCGCGGCGCGGGATGACCTGGGCTACAAACGCAGCGTCAATCGCCGGGAAGAATACCCGGTGGAAGAATGGACCTACGGCCCCAACAGTGGCATGTACCAGTACCTGCGTTTCGAGGGGAATCGGTTGGTGCAGATCACCAGCAAGCGGGGGCGCTGAGCGGTTCTGTCATTCAGTTGAGATGGCGTGGGATGTGCCGCCGCCAATCGCAAGCAGGCTCCCTCCCACATTCGAACGCATCTTGCCGAAGAAGCTCGTCCACTGTGGGAGCGAGCCTGCTCGCGAAATCGGCCAGTCGATTTCCCAGATGGGTCCCTGAATACTTTTCCATTGCGCAATAGAACAGGCCCCCGGCACGAATGCCGGGGGCCTGTAATGGCCACTTCCGTGTGGCCTTCGCATGAACTCCAAAGCAACGGCAAACGTATGTCTCAGCCCGCTTGCCGTGCCTTCTCCCGGTCCAGGCGAGAAGCCTTGAGTCTTACTCGGATTTCAGGCCGTCAGCCGAAACGTCTCGGACGCCTTTGATTTTCTTGGTAATCGCCACGGCGGTGTCTTTTTGCGCGTCGGTCAGAACAGTAGTCGACGACAGCGACACTACGCCTTTATTGGTTTCTACCTTGATATCGGAACCTGGGATGCCTTTTTCAGTGACCAGATCGGCTTTGACCTTGGTGGTGATCCAGGTATCAGAAACATCTTCTTTGGCTTCTGTCACTTCACCAGCAGCCAGCATCATCGGAGCCTGAGTTGCTTGAGTGGTCTCGGCGAAAGCGCTAGCCATGGTCAGAGTCAGGGCGGTGGCAGCTGCGGCAGTGATAGCGAACTTCTTCATACGAGTAACTCCTGTTTTTCTCAAAAACTGCCGGAGGTGTTTCCCGGCAGGGTTATCAGGAGTAGTGCGAAGGCTGTGCCAGTTTTCACGAAGTAATTAATTCGTTTTAAATCAAGCGGTTAAGCGAAGCGGAGGTTTTCGCAATCATGCAAAATGCATGAAGAGGCGATTCTGGACATGCAACTTGCGGGTTTTGGACTCTTTTCTAAGCTTATGAATTACGAAGGGTTTTCTCTAAGGCCCGAGATTATTCCCGCTGAGCGCCCAACCTCTAAAAAAAGGGCCGCCACGCAGCCCAGACAAATCAGGTTCGAACTCATTAACCTCCAGTAGGCGTACCTCCAGTAGCCGCAGCAGCACCACCAGTGCACCCGGCAGGCAGGAACTCCTGAGCAGCCGTGGAACCGCATGTCCAGACGCCCGTCGCAGACCGACTTAAGGTGATTGTTTGACCAGCCACTGGAGCAGGCGCATTACGAAGGACACACGCGATGGAGCCTGTTCCAGCGGAAGCAGTGCCAGAGGCGCTCATCGTGCAGTTGCTGGTAGAGGCAGTTCCCCCGATAAGGTCTAAGGTTGGGTTGGTACCCTGGTTCATAGTGTCCTCGAACGGCACCTTCAACGCGGACGCTTCCGCCAGCCCCGCCGTAGCCTTCGCCCGCGCTTGATACTTGGAATACTGCGGCAACGCAAACGTCGCCAGGATGCCGATGATCGCTACAACGATCAGCAACTCGATCAAGGTAAAACCGTTTTGCTTATTCATAGATAATCTCCAAAGCATGAGGTGGAGTCTCATGACCTGAGGAGGCCATTGCATGGCATGTGCCAACCCTGTCGCGCCCGCTGGCAAGGGACTTCGACCCGCCGCGTCCCTATGTCCTACCCCAACAAGCGCACTATCTGACGTTTTTTGTCACTGCGCCCCGCTGGTTTGGTCTGGATGCTTGACTAGGCTATAAGTCATGAACTGTCCGCGTCCGGGATTCCCATGAATGACATCGCCTTAAGCGGTCTGGCCAAGCAATTGGTGCTGGCCGAACTGATCACCGAGCAAAGTGCGCAGCAGGCGTACCAACAAGCCCAAAGCAGTCGCATGCCCCTGGTCAGTTACCTGGTGCAGAACAAACTGGTCCAGAGTCGCCAGGTGGCGGAAATTGCCTCGGAGCATTTCGGCGTGGCCCTGCTGGACCTCAACAGCCTGGACAAGGAAACCCAACCCACCGGCCTTGTCAGCGAAAAACTGGTGCGCCAGCATCACGCCCTGCCGCTGTGGCGGCGTGGCAACAAGCTGTTCGTGGGCATCTCCGACCCCACCAACCACCAGGCCATCAATGACATTCAGTTCAGCACCGGCCTGACCACCGAAGCCATCCTGGTGGAGGACGACAAGCTCAGCGACGCCATCGAAAAGTTTTTCGAATCCACCAGCACCGGCCTGGAAGGCATGGGCGATGTCGACCTCGACGGCCTGGACATCGAGTCGATCGATGATCACAAGCAAGACTCCATCGCCGGCCAGGACACCGACGATGCGCCGGTGGTGCGGTTCGTCAACAAGATGCTGCTGGACGCGATCAAGGGCGGCTCCTCCGACCTGCACTTTGAACCCTATGAAAAAATCTATCGGGTGCGGGTGCGTACCGACGGCATGCTGCGAGAGGTGGCCCGCCCGCCGATCCAGTTGGCCACCCGCATCGCCGCGCGCCTGAAGGTCATGGCCAGCCTTGATATTTCCGAGCGGCGCAAACCCCAGGACGGGCGCCTGAAAATGCGCCTGTCGAAAAACAAGTCCATCGACTTCCGGGTCAACACCCTGCCGACGCTCTGGGGTGAAAAAGTGGTGATCCGGATCCTCGACCCCTCCAGCGCGCAGATGGGTATCGATGCCCTGGGCTACGAGCCGGACCAGAAAGAGCTGTACATGGCGGCGCTCAAACAACCACAAGGGTTGATCCTGGTGACCGGGCCCACCGGCTCTGGCAAAACCGTGTCGCTCTATACCGGGCTGAATATCCTCAACACTGTGGACATCAATATTTCCACCGCTGAGGATCCGGTGGAAATCAACATGGAAGGCATCAACCAGGTCAACGTGAATCCGCGCCAGGGTCTGGATTTCGCCCAGGCCCTGCGCTCGTTCCTGCGCCAGGACCCGGACGTGATCATGGTGGGCGAGATCCGCGACCTGGAAACCGCCGAAATCGCCATCAAGGCCGCCCAGACCGGACACATGGTGCTCTCCACCCTGCACACCAACAGCGCCGCCGAAACCCTGATCCGCCTGCACAACATGGGCATTCCCGGCTTCAACATCGCCACGGCGGTCCACCTGATCATCGCCCAGCGACTGGCGCGCAAGCTGTGCCCACATTGCAAAAGGGCCATCGAGATTCCCGAAGAAACCCTGCTCAAGGAAGGCTTTCCGCGGGAACGCATCGGCTCGTTCACGATCTATGAGCCGGTCGGTTGCGAACAGTGCAACAACGGCTACAAGGGGCGCGTGGGGGTTTACGAAGTGGTCAGGAATACGCCCGAGCTGCAACGGCTGATCATGGCCGAGGGCAACTCGTTGGAAATCGACCTGCAAATGCGCAAGGACGGTTTTAATGACCTGCGCGCCTCGGGACTGCTCAAAGTGATGCAAGGCATCACCAGCCTCGAAGAAATCAACCGGGTCACCAAGGATTGAACATGGCGGTCAAGGCAATAAAAACCGACGTTTTCACGTGGGAAGGCAAAGACCGCAAAGGCACGAAAATGACCGGCGAACTGACTGGGCAGAGCCCGGCCCTGGTCAAGGCCCAGTTGCGCAAACAAGGCATCAACCCAGGCAAGGTTCGCAAGAAGTCCACCTCGATATTCAGCAAGGGCAAGCGTATCAAGCCATTGGATATCGCCCTGTTCACTCGTCAGATGGCGACCATGCTCAAGGCCGGCGTGCCCTTGTTGCAGGCGTTCGACATCATTGGCGAAGGCTTCGACAACGCCAACATGCGCAAGCTGGTGGACGAGGTGAAACAGGAAGTCGCCGCCGGCAACAGCTTCGCCGCGTCGTTGCGCAAGAGCCCGCAATACTTCGACGAACTGTACTGCAACCTGGTGGACGCCGGTGAACAGGCCGGCGCCCTGGATACGCTGCTGGAGCGCGTCGCGACCTACAAGGAAAAAAGCGAAGCCCTCAAGGCCAAGATCAAGAAAGCCATGACCTACCCCGCGGCCGTGGTGCTCGTCGCCGCCGTGGTCACGGGTATTCTGCTGGTCAAGGTGGTGCCGCAGTTCGAATCGGTATTCTCCGGGTTCGGCGCCCAACTGCCGGCCTTCACGGTGATGGTCATCGGCCTGTCGGAGTTCATGCAGCAGTGGTGGTGGATGCTGCTGGGCGGCGCGGTGGCGGCGTTCTTCGGTGTCAAACATGCACTCAAGCGCTCCCAGGGCTTGCGTGACTGGCGCGATAAATGGCTGCTCAAACTGCCGCTGATCGGCACCCTGATGTACAAATCCGCCGTGGCCCGCTACGCCCGGACCCTGTCCACGACATTCGCGGCCGGCGTGCCGCTGGTGGAAGCCCTGGACTCGGTATCAGGCGCCACCGGTAACGTGGTGTTCAAACGCGCGGTACAACGCATCCGGCAGGATGTCTCGACCGGCATGCAGTTGAATTTTTCCATGCGTGCTTCAGGCATATTCCCGAACATGGCGATCCAGATGACCGCCATCGGCGAGGAGTCCGGCGCGCTGGACGACATGCTCGACAAAGTGGCGAGCTTTTATGAAGCCGAGGTGGACAATCTGGTGGACAATCTCACCAGCCTGATGGAACCGTTCATCATGGTGGTCCTGGGGGTGGTCGTCGGCGGCCTGGTGGTTGCCATGTACCTGCCCATCTTTCAACTCGGCTCTGCGATCTGACATGCCCCTGACTGAGTTTTTCGCGCTGTATCCCCTGGCCTTTGTGCTCGCCGCGTTGTTGCTCGGACTGATCATCGGCAGTTTCCTCAACGTCCTGGTGTGGCGCCTGCCCAAGATGCTCTCGCGCGAATGGCGGCTGCAAGCCCATGACTTGCTGGGCCTGCCCGCCGAAGCCCCTGGCCCGGTCTACAACCTGATGCTGCCGCATTCCCAGTGCCCGCACTGCGGCCACCGCATCCGGGCCTGGGAAAACATTCCGCTATTGAGTTACCTGGCATTGCGCGGTCGTTGCTCCAGTTGTGCCGCGCCCATCGGCCGGCGCTATCCCCTGACCGAACTGGCCTGCGGCATCCTGTCGGCGTTCGTCGCCTGGTATTTCGGCTTTGGCTGGCAGGCCGCAATGGTGATGGTGCTGACCTGGGGCCTGCTGGGCATGAGCCTGATCGATGCCGAGCACCAATTGTTGCCCGACACCCTGGTGCTGCCGTTGTTGTGGCTGGGCTTGATCGTCAACAGCTTCGGGTTGTTCGTCCCCTTGAATCAGGCGATGTGGGGCGCCGTGGCCGGCTATCTGGCGCTGTGGTCGGTGTTCTGGGTGTTCAAATTGATCACTGGCAAGGAAGGCATGGGCTACGGGGATTTCAAGCTGCTGGCGATGCTGGGCGCCTGGGGTGGCTGGCAGATCCTGCCGCTGACGTTGCTGTTGTCATCGCTGGTGGGCGCCGTTATAGGGGTCATTGTGCTGCGCCTGCGTGATGCTCCGACATCGACGCAAATCCCCTTTGGGCCCTATCTGGCCATTGCCGGCTGGATTGCCTTGCTCTGGGGTGGTCAAATAACCGACTTCTATTGGCAGTCTGTCGGTTCCTAATGTCGACTTTAATGAATAGCCCCGCAGAAAAACCCTGGATTCTCGGCCTGACTGGCGGTATCGGCAGCGGCAAAAGCGCGGCGGCCCAGCACTTTATCGACCTGGGCGTGCACGTCGTCGACGCCGATCACGCGGCGCGCTGGGTGGTCGAACCCGGACGCCCGGCGCTGGCCAAGATCGCCGAACATTTTGGCCCCGGCGTATTGCAGGCCGACGGCACACTGGACCGAGCGGCCCTGCGCCAACTGATTTTCGAAAATGCCGAGCAACGCCGCTGGCTCGAGGCGCTGCTGCATCCGTTGATCGCCGAGGAAATCGCTCATCATCTGGCCCAGGCACAATCACCCTATGCGATTCTGGTGTCGCCGCTGTTGATCGAGTCCGGCCAGTACGCCATGACCCAGCGGATCCTGGTGATCGATGTACCGGAACAACTACAGATCGAACGCACCTTGCAGCGCGACAAGACCAGCGAGCAACAGGTCCAGGCGATCCTCAAGGCCCAGTCCAGCCGTCAGGATCGCTTGAGCCATGCCGACGACGTGGTGGTCAATGACCGCGACCTCGCCTGGCTGCACAGCGAGGTCGAGCGCCTGCATCACTTTTACCTTACTTTGCGTGGAGGCCAGTCATGAGCCAAACCCCAACCGTTGATTGCCCAACCTGTGGCGCCCCTGTGGAATGGAGCCCGGAAAACACCTTCCGGCCCTTCTGCTCCGACCGCTGCAAACTGATCGACCTGGGCGCCTGGGCGTCGGAAGAACACAAGATCCCGGTCAGCCCCGATGCCGAGGACGACCTGTTCAGCGAAGAGTTCGAGCCTCGCCACTAGGGAGCCATGAGTTTCCTCACCGCGTTGTCGCTTTAAGGCCGCATGAAACCGTAGTCCTGTTCATCGTCGAGATTCTCCGCCAGGAAACTCAGTTCATCGGCCAGGTCTTCAGCACTGCGCACCGCCTTGCTCTGCTGCACGATCGCACTGAGCAAGGCCCGCAGGCTAAGGCCCGGGTCGAAGCCGATTTCCACTGCCGCGTCCTGGCTGCGCCTGATCTCTTGTCTCGCCCACTCATAAACACTCATGGTTGTGCTCCTGGAATTTTTCCAGAGCATGAAGCGCACCCGGCTGCTCAGCCTTGATGTGAATCAAGGCTTGTCGTCATCCTTCCAGGGGGCCGACAGATAGCGCGTACGGTTGAAGGTCTCCAGCCATTCGGGGCTGAAAACCACCAACGCACTGACCACCATGCCGTTGATAAACGCCTCGGGAAAGATGATCAGCCAAAGGTAGCCGATGAAATCTTCCAGCCAGTAAGGCATGGCGAACACTCCGTCGTACCACAGCAGGCCAAGCCCCACCAGCAGGCACAACAACGCCGAAAGCGCGGCGGCGAGAAATCCCGAACAGAAGATGTACACGAACAGATTGCGCGGTTGGGCGCGTTCCACCAGGATCGCGCAGCACTCGGTGACCAGCACCGGCAGCAAAATCAGCAACGCACCGTTGATACCCACCGCCGCCATGTCCTGGCGTCCCAGCAGCACCAGGGCAAGCTGGGCGCAAAGGCCGCCGAGAATCGCCAGCGGCCAGTCCAGCAGCAGTGTCACGGCGGTCATGCCGATGAAGTGATACGAGACGCCGGTATCGAAATCCCGTCGCACCAGCCACAACATGAACACGGCCAGGACCGTGCCGAACAGCAAGTGCTGGCGACGGCTGTCGGTGAACAGCTCCACCCATGGCGCCCGTGCTACGGCCCAGGCCAGCACCGGCACATAAATCAGCCAGCCGACCGTCAACGTCTGCGCAGACAGCAGTTCGGCACCGATCATGGCGCTACTCCTCTGGCTTGTCCTTGCATCAAAGACTCCATGATCACCTCAGGATTCAAGCCAGCAGTCTACACCCCACCCTTAACCGGCCATAAATCAATGCAACGCTTCCAGCTTGTCGCAATTGAACGCTAAGCTTGGGCTCATGGATGATTCCGATTATTTACGCCTGCTGACCATCGCGGCCGAGCAAGCCAACGCTTTTCTGTCCAATGCCCGCAAATGGGAGCGTGAGCGTTGGGTCTGCCAGCGTCTGCTGCAAGGGCTGAACGTGCCCTATCGCGCTGATGAGTTCGCCCCTGCGGGAGAGCCGCCGGACGTATTGTTTCGCGATGCCAACTTCGAGGTGTTTTTTGTCCTCGACGAAGGCCGTCGCCTCAATGACGAATGGCGCGACGAGCTGCAGCGCCGCCGTAGCGCTTTCTCCCTGAGCCAACTGGTGCGCCGCGAAGCCAAGCCCCGACGCATCCCGGCCAATGAATTCCTGCTGCGCCTGGCCCCGACCCTGCGCAAGAAAGCCCACAACTACACCGAACGCGGCATGGATCTGGGGGAGCTGGACATCATCGCCTTCGCCAGCCTCAAGCGCGAGGTGCTGGACCTCAACAGCCATTTCCCGCCGCCGACCGAATACCTGCGCCAGGGTTGGCGCTCGCTGTCGCTGGTGGGGCCGACGTTTGCCCGGGTGCTGTTCGCCCATCCCGATGCGCCGGATTTCCTGCGCAGCAATCTGGGGCGCAGCATCGTGTTCGATGTCGGGATCAGCCTGTGAGCCCGTTGCAGGAACTGATTGCCGCCGTGCCCCAGCAAGGCCGCGTACGCTGGATAGGCGTGCGACCCCAGGGCCATGCACCCATGATTGAACTCGACGCCGTGGAGGCACGCCTGGAGGCCGGCCTGACGGGCGATCATGCCCGTCCCGGCGTGCGCAATGCCCGGCAAGTCACCTTGATTCAGTGGGAACACCTGGCCGTGATCGGTTCACTGATGGGCCGCCCGGTGGATCAGCCGGTGTTGCCGCAAGAGCTGCGACGCAACCTGGTGGTCAGCGGTATCAATCTGTTCAGCCTCAAGGGCCGGCGCTTTCGCATCGGCCAGGCCATCTTCGAAACCACCGGCTGGTGCCAGCCGTGCGCGCGACTGGAGCGCAACCTCGGCGAAGGGACGTTCCAGGCCGTGCGCGGCCATGGCGGAATCACCGCACGGGTGTTAAAAAGTGGAATCATTCGCCTGGACGACAGCTTGAGTGTCGAACCTGTTCCGGCGAGCGGCTACGCTGCTTTCAATGCCGGATAGCCAGACGCTGTAGCGTCTATACCTTTCGCAACGTCTACCTGCCGAGGCCTTTATGACCAGCCGCCTGAACCCGGAAGACCAGAAGCATGTCGAAGAGTACCTGCAACTGTCCCAGCACCGAGTCGAGCGCCGGCCTTTCCGGCCGTGGATGCTTCTGGTGGTGGTACTGGCCATCACCATCGGCCTGGGCCTGTTGAGCCGACTGATCAGTTACCTGACGCTATGAGCCGCTTGATGCTCGCGCGGGTAACGGCACCGATTTCCTTTAGCCTTGCGAGATATCCCCATGACTCATCGTATTGTCATCGTTGGCGGCGGCGCCGGCGGTCTGGAGTTGGCTACCCGTCTGGGTAAGACTCTGGGCAAGCGCGGCACGGCCAGTGTGATGCTGGTCGACGCGAACCTGACCCATATCTGGAAACCGCTGTTGCACGAAGTGGCTGCCGGTTCCCTGAACTCCTCCGAAGACGAACTCAACTACGTCGCCCAGGCAAAATGGAACCATTTCGGGTTCCAACTGGGGCGCATGAGCGGTCTGGATCGCGAGCGCAAGAGCATCCAGCTGGCCGCCACCTATGACGAGGCGGGCCTGGAACTATTGCCCGCCCGGGAGCTGGGTTACGACACTCTGGTGATCGCCGTCGGCAGCACCACCAATGACTTCGGCACCGAAGGCGCGGCGCAGCATTGCCTGTTCCTCGACACGCGCAAACAGGCCGAGCGTTTCCATCAGCAACTGCTCAACCATTATCTGCGCGCCCATGCCGGGCAAACCGACGTGGTCGAACGCATCAGCGTTGCCATCGTCGGCGCCGGGGCGACGGGGGTTGAACTGGCGGCCGAGCTGCACAACGCCGCCCATGAGCTGGCAGCCTATGGCTTGGACCGGATCAAACCGGAGAACATGCACATCACCCTGATCGAAGCCGGACCGCGGGTCCTGCCGGCCTTGCCGGAGCGCATCGGCGGCCCTGTGCACAAGACCCTGGAGAAACTTGGGGTCAATGTCATGACCAACGCCGCTGTTGGCCAGGTGACAGCCGACAGCCTGATCACCGTCGATGGCAAGGTCATCGACGCGAGCCTGAAAGTCTGGGCCGCCGGGATTCGCGCCCCGGACTTCCTCAAGGAAATCGACGGTCTGGAGACCAATCGCATCAACCAGTTGCAAGTGCTGCCGACCCTGCAAACCACCCGTGACGAGAACATCTTCGCCTTCGGCGACTGCGCCGCCTGCCCGCAACCTGGCACCGACCGCAACGTCCCACCCCGCGCCCAGGCCGCCCACCAGCAGGCCTCGCTGCTGGCCAAGTCCTTGAAGTTGCGGATCGAAGGCAAGGCACTGCCGGAATACAAATACACCGACTACGGCTCGCTCATCTCGCTGTCGCGTTTCTCGGCGGTGGGTAACCTGATGGGCAACCTCACCGGCAGCGTGATGCTCGAAGGCTGGCTGGCGCGGATGTTCTATGTCTCGCTGTACCGCATGCACCAGATGGCGCTGTACGGCATGTTCCGCACGGCCATGCTGATGCTGGGCAGCAAGATCGGGCGTGGGACCGAGCCTCGGCTGAAGCTGCATTGAGTCAGCCGTACTGACATCGAATGATCCACCGTCATCGCGAGCAAGCTCGCTCCCACAGTTGATCGCGGTCATCCTGTGGGAGCGAGCTTGCTCGCGATGGGGGCGGTCCAGTCAATACTTGAGCTCGGGCAGGATCACTGTCCGAGCCATCCATCGATCAAACCTGAAACCGCTGCACCATGGTGCGCAATGAATTCGCCAGTTGCGACAACTCATGGCTGGACGCGCTGGTCTGGTCCGCACCGGTGGCCGAGCGCACCGACAGATCCCGAATGTTCACCAGGTTGCGATCCACCTCCCGAGCCACTTGCGCCTGTTCTTCAGCGGCGCTGGCGATCACCAGATTGCGTTCGTGGATCTCGTTGACCGACGCCGTGATGGTCTGTAGCGCCTCCCCTGCCCGCTCCGCCATTGCCAGAGTGCTGGCGGCGCGACTGGAGCTGGCCTGCATCGAATCCAGCGCCTGAGTGGCGCCGCTGCGCATGCCCTGGACCATCTGCTCGATTTCCTGGGTCGATTGCTGCGTGCGATAAGCCAGCGCCCGCACCTCATCGGCCACCACCGCAAATCCACGACCGCTTTCGCCAGCCCGGGCCGCCTCGATGGCCGCGTTGAGGGCCAGCAGGTTGGTCTGCTCGGCGATGGCCCGGATCACGTCCAGCACCTTGCCGATATCCTGCGATTGGTTGGCCAGGGACTGCACCAGGCCGCCAGTCACCTGCACATCACTGGCCAGGGCGCCGATGGCGTCGACCGTGTCGCTGACCCGCTGCTGCCCAAGGGACGCCGACTCACTGGACTGACGCGTGGCATCGGAGGTGGAAACCGCATTGCGCGCGACTTCCTCCACGGCGGTGGTCATCTCGGTGACGGCGGTGGCGGCCTGTTCAATTTCGTTATTCTGCTGTTGCAGGCTGTGGGTGCTATCGACCGTGACCGCGTTCAGCTCATCGGCGGCGGTCGCCAGTTGGGTAGCTGAGCCGCTGATGCCCTGCAAGGTTTCACGCAGGTTCTGCTGCATGGTCGCCAGCGCCTTGAGTAAGCGGCTGACTTCGTCGCTGCCGTGGGTCTTGATCGGTCGGGTCAGGTCACCTCGGGCGACGTTTTCGGCGGCATTCAACGCCTCGCCCAAAGGCTTGACGATACTGCGAGTAAGCAGCATGGCCAGGGCCACCGTCGCCAAGGCGGCGAGCACAATGAACAGGCTGACGATCATCCGGGAATTGACGTAGTGTTCCTGGGATTTCTGGCTCTCGATGGAGACTTGTCTGGAGAACAGTTCCGCCAGATCGTTGAGCTGTTTGCCGGAACCGTCCACCACGGTCTTCATGTCCACCAGCAGCAGCTTGATCAACTCGTCCCGACGCCCCTGCTCTGCCAGGGCGAAGGATTGGGCGATGCCCGTGCGGTAAGCGGCAAAGGTTTGCTTGAACTGGTCATAAAGCGCCTTGCCTTCAGGCGTGATGACGAGCTTTTCGTAACTGAGGATTTTTTCGCTCAGTTCTTTGTCGCGGGTGTCCATTTGCCCACGGTACACCGGGATGTTCTTCGGGTCCTGGTCCAAGGCCATGCGCAGAGAAATGGTGCGGATGCGCAACATCAATTCACGGATCTCGTCACCGCCGCGAATACTGGGCAACCACTGGGTTTCTACCGCGACTTCACTGTCACGGATACTCGACATCTGTCCTAGCGCAAACACCCCGAGCAACGCCACCAGCACGGCGATCAAAGCGAAACCCAACGCGGCACGGGGGGCGATATTCAGTTGACGAAGAACCATGGGGAGCGCCTTTTTTATTTTGGCCTGAAGTGGGGCCATGCCCCTGTCGGTGGGTTATCGGCAGGTTGTACGATGACTTAAGGCAATCTGCTTTATCGCAGGCAAAAAAAATCCCCGTATCTTTCGATACGAGGATTTTTAATATGGTCGGGGTAAGGGGATTCGAACTCCTGACATCCTGCTCCCAAAGCAGGCGCGCTACCGGACTGCGCTATACCCCGGTAAAAAAAAGGCGACCTTCGCAAGTCGCCTTCCTCGATCAGCGCTTTTGGCCTCTGATCTTAAGATTCGATTCCAGCGAACTGGTTTCAAAAATGGTGGGTCGTGTGGGATTCGAACCTACGACCAATTGGTTAAAAGCCAACTGCTCTACCAACTGAGCTAACGACCCAAAAATGGTCGGGGTAAGGGGATTCGAACTCCTGACATCCTGCTCCCAAAGCAGGCGCGCTACCGGACTGCGCTATACCCCGATTGAAATGGCTCCGTGACCAGGACTCGAACCTGGGACCCAATGATTAACAGTCATTTGCTCTACCGACTGAGCTATCACGGAACTGATATTTCAAGTTACTGCTATTTGAAGCTACAACATTGAAGCCAGCTTCAACCTCTTCTACCCGTTCGCATCGCTGCGTTCGTGTGTCTGAGGCGCGCTATTCTACAATCTTAAAAACCTCTGTCAACCCCTTAAATTGCTTTCAAGACAATGATTTGCAACTTATTTTGGGTTGCTTCTCACAGAGAAGTGGCCCTTGGGGGTGACGTACTGCGGGGCGCACTTTACAAGCCTTTTCCTTTGAGTTCAACGGCCTGATGAAAAAAATGGCCTCGCAGTGCGAGGCCATTCCAATCACCCGATCCGCAGGCTTTCAGTTGAAGACGATTTCGTCGTTCTCCACCGTGCCGGTCACGGTTTCGCCCGGCATGAAGCGCCCGGACAGAATCAACTGTGCCAGCGGGTTTTCGATCCAGCGCTGGATGGCACGTTTGAGTGGCCGCGCGCCATAGACCGGGTCGTAACCCACCGCGATCAGCTTATCCAGCGCCTCGTCACTCAATTGCAGCTTCAGCTCGCGCTCGGTCAGGCGGCTGCGCAGACGTCCCAGCTGGATCTCGGTGATGCCAGCGATCTGATCACGAGCCAGCGGCTCGAAGATCACCACTTCGTCCACCCGGTTGATGAACTCCGGCCGGAAATGAGTGGAGATTGCATCCATCACCGCCGCGCGTTGCGCCTCACGATCACCCACCAGTTCCTGGATCTGCGCCGAGCCCAGGTTGGAGGTCATCACGATCACGGTATTGCGGAAGTCCACCGTGCGTCCGTGGCTGTCGGTCAAACGACCATCCTCCAACACTTGCAGCAGAATGTTGAACACATCCGGGTGGGCCTTCTCGACTTCATCGAGCAGGATCACCGAGTACGGCTTGCGTCGCACAGCCTCGGTCAGGTAACCGCCCTCTTCATAGCCGACATAGCCCGGTGGTGCGCCGATCAGCCGCGCCACGGAATGTTTCTCCATGAACTCGGACATGTCGATGCGCACCATGGCCTCTTCGGTGTCGAAGAGAAACTCGGCCAGCGCCTTGCACAACTCGGTTTTACCGACACCGGTCGGGCCGAGGAACATGAACGAGCCACTCGGACGGTTAGGGTCCGACAGCCCGGCTCGAGACCGGCGCACGGCGTTGGAAACCGCCACTACCGCTTCTTCCTGACCGATCACGCGCTGGTGCAGCAGGCTTTCCATCTTCAGCAGTTTGTCGCGCTCGCCTTCGAGCATTTTCGACACCGGAATGCCGGTCCACTTGGAAACCACTTCGGCAATTTCTTCTTCGGTGACCTTGCTGCGCAGCAACTGGTTTTCGCTCTTGCCGTGCTGGTCGACCATTTGCAGACTGCGCTCCAGATCCGGGATCACCCCATACTGCAGCTCGGCCATGCGGTTGAGGTCGCCTTTACGGCGGGCCGCTTCCAGTTCCTGGCGGGACTGTTCGATCTTTTGCTGGATCTGCGCCGAGCCCTGGACTTCGGCTTTCTCCGAATTCCAGATTTCCTCGAGATCGGAGTACTCGCGCTCGTGGCGCACGATCTCTTCCTGCAACCTTTCCAGGCGTTTCTTCGCCGCTTCGTCGCTTTCTTTCTTCAAGGCCTGGGATTCGACCTTGAGTTGAATCAGGCGCCGCTCCAGACGATCCAGCACTTCCGGTTTGGAATCGATTTCCATGCGGATGCGGCTGGCGGCTTCGTCGATCAGGTCAATGGCCTTGTCCGGCAACTGACGGTCGGTGATGTAGCGATGGCTGAGCTTGGCCGCCGCAATGATCGCGCCATCGGTAATCGCCACCTTGTGGTGAACCTCATAGCGTTCTTTAAGGCCACGCAGGATGGCAATGGTGTCTTCTTCGCTGGGCTCTTCCACCAGCACTTTCTGGAAACGCCGCTCCAGCGCCGCGTCCTTCTCTATGTATTGGCGGTACTCGTTGAGCGTTGTCGCGCCAACGCAGTGCAACTCACCACGGGCCAGCGCAGGCTTGAGCATGTTGCCGGCGTCCATCGAGCCTTCGCCCTTGCCCGCGCCGACCATGGTGTGCAATTCGTCGATGAACAGAATGATCTGCCCTTCCTGCTTGGACAATTCATTGAGCAAGGCTTTGAGCCGCTCTTCGAACTCGCCGCGGTACTTGGCACCGGCGATCAACGAACCCATATCCAGGGACAACAGTCGCTTGCCCTTGAGGCCATCCGGCACTTCGCCATTGATGATGCGCTGGGCCAGTCCTTCGGCGATGGCGGTTTTACCCACGCCAGGCTCACCAATCAGCACCGGGTTGTTCTTGGTGCGACGCTGCAGCACCTGAATTGTGCGGCGGATTTCGTCGTCACGGCCGATCACCGGGTCAAGCTTGCCTTCCTCGGCACGCTTGGTCAGGTCGACGGTGTATTTGTCCAGCGCCTGGCGGGACTCCTCGTGGTTGGCGTCGTTTACCGCTTCGCCGCCACGCAGGTTGTTGATGGCATTTTCCAGGGCCTTCTTGCTCACGCCCTGGCCGAGCAACAGCTTGCCCAGCTTGCTGTTCTCGTCCATGGCGGCAAGCAGCACCAGCTCACTGGAGATGAACTGATCGCCCTTCTGCTGGGCCAGGCGGTCGGCCTGGTTGAGCAGGCGCGCCAGATCCTGGGACATGTTCACGTCCCCTGTCGGATTCTGGATCTTGGGTAGCTGGTCGAGCTCTTTGGCCAGCTCTTTACGCAGGCTGCTCACGTCAAAGCCCACCTGCATCAGCAGTGGCTTGATGGAGCCGCCCTGCTGCTCGAGCATGGCTTGCATCAGATGCGCCGGCTCAATGCCGGGATGGTCCAGGCCGACAGCCAATGACTGGGCATCGGACAGGGCCAATTGCAACTTACTGGTTAAACGGTCAATACGCATGGGTCACCTTCCTTTTGAGCAGGCCGGACCTTAAAAACATCCTGAATGAAGAAACCTGCCAGATACCGCTATAGATGTGGACGATTCTGGAAGATTCAAGCAGTGCGCTATTGATACAGATCAGAGAAGTCTAGCGGTCGAGCCAGATCAGGGAGGCGAAGCGACCGGTACGCGAGTTGCGCCGATAGGAAAAGAAGCGTGGGTCGGTCACCGTGCACTGGCCGCCCCCATAGACCGCCGTGACACCGCGCGCCGCCAGCCGTTGGCGGGCCAGTGCATAAATATCGGCCAGGAACTTGCCGGCAGTGTCGCCAGGCACGAAGGCGTCTGCCGCCCTAGGCAGTTGCGCCATGAACGCTTCACGCACCTCTGGCCCCACTTCAAAGGCTTGCGGACCGATGGCCGGGCCGAGCCAGGCGAGGATTTCGTCGGCCGGGACCTGGAGACTGTCGAGAGTCGCTTCCAGCACGCCGTTGGCCAGCCCGCGCCAACCGGCATGGGCTGCCGCGACGCGGGTGCCGGCACGGTTGCAGAACAGCACCGGCAGGCAGTCCGCCGTCATCGCCGTGCAGGCGATACCCGGTGTGGCGGTCCAGCTGGCATCGGCGATGGCCACCTGAGCCGGATCAGCCTCGACCACGGTAATACCGTGGACCTGCTGCAACCAGGCCGGACGGATGGCAAATCGATCGGTGAGGCGACGACGGTTCTCAGCGACGGCCGTGGGCTCATCGCCCACATGGTCGCCCAGGTTGAGGCTGTCGAACGGAGCCAGGCTGACGCCGCCGGTACGGGTAGTGACGCAGGCCTTTACCCAGGCCGGCGCGGGCCAGTCGGGTATCAGCCAGTCATTCATCCGATGAACGCCTCGCGGTCCTGCTTGAGCAACGTCAGCAGCCAGACGAAGTCATCCGGCAGCGGCGATTCCCAGCTCATGCGCTTGCCGGTGGTCGGATGATCCAGCTCCAGGAAACGTGCATGCAGCGCCTGGCGCGGGAAGTTTTTCAACGACTCGACCATGGTGATGCTCGCGGCCGGCGGAATGCGGAAACGTCCGCCATAGGCCGGATCGCCCACCAACGGGAAGTTGATGTGGGCCATGTGCACGCGGATCTGGTGGGTACGACCGGTTTCCAGCTTGACTCGCACATGCGTGTGGGAACGGAAACGCTCCAGCACACGGTAGTGGCTGACCGCCTGCTTGCCGCCTTCCATCACGGCCATGCGCTGGCGCTGCTGGCCGTGACGGCCGATGGGGGCGTTGATCTTGCCACCGGCGGTGACCACGCCGATCACGATGCATTCATAAATGCGGCTGACGCTGCGACTTTGCAGCTGTGTGACCAGTTGTGTCTGCGCCTGAATGGTCTTGGCCACCACCATCAGACCGGTGGTGTCCTTGTCCAGGCGGTGCACGATGCCCGCGCGGGGCACGTTGACGATGTCCGGCACGTGGTGCAACAAGGCGTTGAGCAGGGTGCCATCGGCATGACCGGCGGCCGGATGCACCACCAGGCCCGCAGGCTTGTTGATCACCAGGATGTCGTCGTCTTCATAGACGATGTCCAGGGCAATGTCCTGGGCGACCCATTCTCCCTGGGCCTCCTGCTCGGCAGTCAGTTCGAGGATGGCGCCGCCATGGACGATGTCGCGCGGGCGGATCACCGCCCCATCCACAGTCAGGCGGCCGTCCTTGATCCAGGCGGAAAGGCGCGAGCGCGAGTGCTCGGCGAAGAGTTGTGCGGCGACTTGATCGAGGCGTTGGCCGCCCAATTCGGACGGCACCTCTGCGCGAAGTTCTATTTTATCGGACATGCTCGGACTAGGCGTCGGCACAGCCTTTGGTTTCGGCTGCGCGCTTGTGGTTAAATACGGCGTCTTTTGCCCCGAGGCTTCTCAACGGGGCGCTCATCATAACAGGACGGCCCCGCCCAAGACAGCGGCCGTCATAGGGACGCAAGCCGCCATGCAAGTGAAACACCTGCTGCTGATCGCCATCCTCGCATTGACTGCTGCTTGCTCGTCGAAGGAAGTCGTAGACGAAAACCTGAGCGAAGTCGAACTGTACCAACAGGCGCAGACCGACCTGGACAACAACAGCTATACCAGCGCCACGGCCAAGCTCAAGGCCCTGGAGTCGCGGTATCCGTTTGGTCGCTATGCCGATCAGGCCCAGCTGGAGCTGATCTACGCCAACTACAAGAACGCCGAGCCGGAAGCTGCGAAATCCGCCGCCGAGCGCTTCATTCGTCTGCACCCGCAGCACCCGAACGTCGATTACGCTTACTACCTCAAGGGCCTGACCTCCTTCGACCAGGACGTCGGCCTGCTGGCGCGCTTCCTGCCGCTGGACATGACCAAGCGGGACCCGGGCGCCGCGCGCGACTCCTACAACGAGTTCGCCCAGCTGACCAGCCGTTTCCCCAACAGCCGTTATTCGCCGGACGCCAAGCAGCGCATGATCTACCTGCGCAACCTGCTGGCCGCCTACGAAATCCACGTGGCTGACTACTACCTGACCCGTCAGGCCTACGTCGCTGCCGCCAACCGTGGCCGCTACGTGGTGGAAAACTTCCAGGAAACCCCCTCGGTGGGCGACGGCCTGGCAGTGATGACCGAAGCCTACCAGCGCCTGCACCTGGACGACCTGGCCGCCACCAGCCTGGAAACCCTCAAGCTCAACTACCCGGATCACCCGTCCCTGGAGGATGGTCAGTTCACTCCACGAGTTGACGAGGCCGACAACCGTTCGTGGCTGAGCAAGGCGACCCTGGGCCTGATCGAATCCCGTCCACCTCTGCCGCCGGGCGAAACCCGCGCCAACCAGGACGTTCAGCGCCAGTTCCAGGATGCCAAGGAAGCCATTCCAAACGAGCTCAAGCCCAAGGACGAAAATGGCGACGTGCTCGAAGAAGAAGAGCCTGAGAGCGAATCCAGCGATCGCTCCTGGTTCAGCTACATGACCTTCGGCCTGTTCGACTGAGGCCAGGTGTCAGCAAAAGGGAGGCCCGCGGGTCTCCCTTTTTTGTGCCTGGATTTTATAGCGCTGTGCGCCGTTCCTGTCCTTGGCTAAACTGCCTGATCATTAGCCAAAAAGCCGCCCATCATGCTTCGTTTACTGTTCTGGATCGCCCTGATTGCCGCCGCGATATGGTTGTGGCGCAAGTTCAAGGGGACCTCTGCCGCGCCGAATTCCCCTCGGGAACAGGACGCACCACCCATGGTCCGTTGCGCCCATTGCGGCGTGCACCTGCCGCGAGATCGGGCACTGGCCCTCGAACAACAGTGGTATTGCAGCCAGGCTCACCTCGAGCAAGGCCCGGGCACTCGTGACCGCTGAGCAAGCCTCAAGCCCTCGCGTCAAACAGGCGCAGCGCCTGCTGCGTCTCTATCACCTGTACCGTCTAAGCATCGGCATCACCCTGGTGCTGCTGATCTCCAGCAACATGGACAACCGCCTGCTGGAGTTCGCCAACGACGATTTGCTGCGCAGCGGCAGCTGGTTGTACCTGGTGCTGAATATCCTGCTGGTGGTGTTTCTTGAAAATACCCGCCGCCCAGCCCGGCTGTTCGGCCTGGCTCTGACCGACGTGCTGTTGTTGTCGTGGCTGTTCTACGCTGCCGGCGGCGCCCCCAGCGCCATCGGCAACCTGCTCATCGTCTCGGTGGCCATCGGCAATACGTTGTTGCGAGGCCGAATCGGCCTGTTGATTGCCGCTGTCGCCACGCTGGGCATCGTCGGATCGAGCTTCTTCCTTGACCTCAGCGATTCGAGCCGTCCCAGCAGTTATCTGCAGGCCGGTACCCTGGGGGCCTTGTGTTTTGCCGCCGCGCTGCTGGTGCAAGGCCTGACCCGACGCCTGGAAGCCAGTGAAATCCTCGCCGAACAACGGGCCAGCGAAGTAGTCGGCCTGGAAGCGCTCAACGCACTGATCCTGCAACGCATGCGCACCGGCATCCTGGTGCTCGATCGCCAGCGCCGGGTGCAATTGGCTAACGAAAGCGCATTGAACCTGTTGGGCATGCACGACCTGGTCGGCCAGCGGCTCGACGACTGCTCCGGCGCCCTGGTGGAGCGGCTGCAGCTGTGGTTGAACAACCCCAGCCTGCGTCCGCAAAGCCTGACCATTAACGGCACCGGCCTGACCTTGCAACCGAGTTTCATTGCCCTGGGGCATCACGATCAGCATCAGATCCTGGTCTTCCTCGAAGACCTGGCCCAAGTGGCCCAGCACGCCCAGCAGTTGAAACTCGCCTCCCTGGGGCGCCTCACCGCCGGTATCGCCCATGAAATCCGCAACCCGTTGGGGGCGATCAGCCATGCGGCTCAATTGCTGCGCGAGTCCGAGGAACTGAACAGCGCGGATCGGCGTCTGACGCAGATCATCCAGGATCACTCCCAACGAATGAACCGCGTCATTGAAAACGTCCTGCAACTGTCCCGCCGCCAGCAGACCACGCCGCAGCGCCTGGATCTGCGGATCTGGCTCGACCAGTTCGTCCGACAAGCCCGGGAAAACGCGGCTGGGCATCAGCACTTGCACCTGAGCATCGACCCGGGTGACTACCTCACGCTGATGGACCCCGATCAGTTGACCCAGGTGCTCGACAACCTCCTGCGCAACGCCTGGCGTCACAGCGCGATGGCCCATGAAGAGGCCGAGGTCTGGCTGAAGCTGTTCATCGATCCCCACAGCCAGCTGTCCACGCTGGACATTATCGACAACGGCCCCGGCGTGACACCGGACCAGCAAGCGCATTTGTTCGAACCTTTCTTCACCACCAGCAGCCAGGGCACCGGCCTTGGGCTCTATCTGTCCCGTGAGCTGTGCGAAAGCAACCAGGCCCGCCTAGACTTCAAACCACGCCAAGGCGGCGGCTGCTTTCGCATCACTTTTGCTCACGGACGGAAACAGATTTGACTACGCGCTCACGGCAACGAATCCTGATCGTCGATGACGAACCGGACATCCGCGAACTCCTGGACATTACCCTGGGCCGGATGAAACTCGACACCCGCAGCGCCGAGAACCTTGCCCAGGCCCGGGCCCTGCTGGCTGAAGACACCTTTGACCTGTGCCTGACCGACATGCGCCTGCCCGACGGCACTGGCCTGGAGCTGGTGCAACATATCCAGCAACGCTACCCGCAATTGCCCGTGGCAATGATCACCGCCTACGGGAGCCTGGAAACCGCCATCGACGCCCTCAAGGCCGGCGCCTTCGACTTCCTGACCAAACCGGTCGACCTGGGACGGCTGCGTGAGCTGGTCACCAGCGCATTACGCCTGCCGTCGGTCGCCATCCCGGCGGCGTCCATCGAGCGCTGTCTGCTGGGCGACTCCCCGCCGATGCACAACGTCCGCAAACAGATCGAAAAACTCGCTCGCAGTCAGGCGCCGGTCTACATCAGCGGGGAATCGGGTTGCGGCAAGGAACTGGTCGCCCGGTTGATCCATGAGCAAGGCCCGCGTTCCGCCCAGCGTTTTGTGCCGGTCAACTGTGGGGCGATTCCCACGGAGCTGATGGAAAGCGAGTTTTTCGGCCATCGAAAAGGCAGCTTCAGCGGCGCCATCGAAGACAAACCCGGACTGTTCCAGGCCGCTCACGGCGGGACCTTGTTCCTTGACGAAGTGGCCGACCTGCCCCTGGCGATGCAAGTCAAATTGCTGCGGGCCATCCAGGAAAAAGCCGTGCGGGCCGTTGGTGGCCAGCAGGAAGAAGTGGTGGATGTACGAATTCTTTGCGCCACCCACAAGGACCTGGACGCCGAAGTCACCGCCGGGCGCTTTCGCCAGGACCTGTACTATCGACTCAACGTCATCGAACTGCGCGTCCCGCCGCTGCGCGAACGCCGCGAAGACATCGAATCGCTCGCCAATCACACCCTCCAGCGCCTGGCCGCCAACACCGGCAGCCCCGCGGTCAAGCTCCATCCCCAAGCCCTGGACGCCCTTCGAAACTACCGCTTTCCGGGCAACGTTCGGGAACTGGAAAACATGCTCGAACGCGCCTACACCCTTTGCGAGCACCAGTTGATCGAAGCCCACGACCTGCGCCTGGCCGAGGGCATCAGCACCGCCGACGCGGGCAGCCCCGACCTGATGCGGGTCGATAACCTGGAAGACTATCTGGAGGACGTCGAACGCAAACTCATCCTCCAGGCTTTGGAGGAAACCCGCTGGAACCGCACGGCGGCGGCCCAGCGGTTGAAGTTGTCGTTTCGGTCGATGCGGTATCGGTTGAAGAAGTTGGGGTTGGATTGAGGCGCGGTCCTGAAGCCCCTACTTAACCTGTGGCGAGGGAGCTTGCTCCCTCGCCACAGGTTCGGCGTTCGCCTTGGCTGATTTGCACCCCTTCTCTAGCCCTCCGGCACTGGTACCCGTTCGTCCAGAACACGATTGGCCAGTAATTCACTCAACTCAATCAACTGCTGTACCCCCAAGGCGATATGCCGTCGCGAGCCTTCAAGCTCGAAGGCCAGATCGCTGACGGTTGCGTTGGCTGAGGCCAGGGTTTCGCTGAGGTTGGCGAGGAGGCATTCGGTGTCGATGCCGTCCACGACGGTGAATAGCTGGTTTGAGGCGGGTTTCTTTTTGGCTTCGGGCTTTGGGCCGAGGTAATAGTCGAGGGCGCGCTTGGCGGCTTCATCAAGCTGTTTTGGGTTAAGGCTGGAGTATGGGGACTCGTTATTGGTTTCTGAAGCGGATGGAGATTTGTCACACATTGCGGTACTCCAAAGGAAGGAATGGATTACCAAGTTTGCGGGCCGCGACGCCCGGTCGCTGAATTGGCAGCGACGGGAAAAGGTTAACGAGAGACCTTCCCACCCGGCAACCGCCAGAACTCGTCGGAAAATTCGGCTCGAATTAGGGGCCTTGTCCGACCATTCCCACAAATTCTGGTTGGCTGTGAAGGCGCTATTGTGAGTGTGTATATCCATTTCTGCGGTAACGGCTACTTAGGGTTCCGCCCTTACGGCGGGTCACTTTCGAAAAGCGCGAAAGTAACCAAAGCGCTCATGCCCCACCACTCGGCACCTCGCTTAGGCTCGGTGTGCCCTCACTCCGGCATTGCTCCGTGGGCCCGCCGCGAAGGGCCATCCATGGCCCAGCGCGGCTATCCCGGCATCCATGCCGGGATGCCCACTCCACAATGCCTGCGTTCGGCCAGCGTGGTTAACGGGGCGCCGAGATCAACGTCCTCCGCGAGGCGGCCTGACAGCCGGCCTGGTTTTGGGCGAACGCGTTTCTCCTGTGGGAGCGAGCCTGCTCGCGATAGCGGCACCTCGGTTGCATCGAGGGTGGATGGGCTGACATCGCGAGCAGGCTCGCTCCCACACTGGGATAGGGCTACGCCCGCAAGAGACAGGTCGGCTGTCAGACCGCTTTCGCGAGCAAGCTTTGCTCCCACAGGTCCGGCTCAACAGATCCGATGGGTGTACACCCGCAAGAACAGGCCGGCTGTCAGGCCGCCTCGCGAGCAAGCTTTGCTTCCACAGGTCCGGCTCAACATGTCTGATGGGTGTACACCCGCAAGAACAGGCCGGCTGTCAGGCCGCCTCGCGAGCAAGCTTTGCTCCCACAGGTCCGGCTCACAGGTCTGATGGGTGTACACCCGCAAGAACAGGCCGGCTGTCAGGCCGCCTCGCGAGCAGGCTTTGCTCCCACAGGTCCGATGGGTGTACACCCGCAAAAAACAGGCCGGCTGTCAGGCCGCCTCGCTTTTGATTTTGATCTGGGGCGCCCCGTTAACCACGCTGGCCGAACGCAGGTATTGTGGAGTGGGCACCTCGGCATGGATGCCGAGGTAGCCGCGCTGGGCCATGGATGGCCCTTCGCGGCGGGCCCACGGAGCAATGCCGGAGTGAGGGCATGCCGAGCCTAGGCGAGGCACCGAGTGGTGGGGCATGTACGGGACAACCACATGGGTTACAAAAAAGTGCATTCACATAGGTGACACTTTGATTGAAACATAGCCATTCTTTGCGTCCCTAGCGTTGACGTGACCTAGGATCACCGGACCGAAGATCACATTCCATACCCCATCTTTGATCATCTCCATTCCAATGTTTTGATGCCTGAGCAGATTCCCCACGTATATCCGCAGACCCGCTCGATTAATGATTCCGCAACTATCAGCCAGGTAACACTCAACGTGGCTCGCATAGCCCATTTCCGGTAGTTTTTCCGGGTAAGCTCGGGTTGAGGGTGTATAGCAGGAGGCCGGGGTTTTCTGGCCGAGCGCCTCGTGTCCCCGCTCGTGATTGTAGTGCTGCATAAATCGATCAAAGTGTTTTTGCTGAGCCTCCCAGGCAATGGCTGGCGGTTTGGGAAAAGTACTTTTCAATGTTCGGTGCATGCGCTCATGACGCCCATTTTGATCTGGCCGACCGGGCTCAATTCGCTCAGGAATAATCCCAAGGCGCAACCACCAGATCGACAACTGCGATAACCCTGCACGACCCGTACTGGCAAACGGCACGCCGTTATCGGTGCGGATACGTTCAGGCATCCCGTATTCACGAAAAACGCGCTCGAAGGTTTGCTGGGTCTCCTTGAGATTGGTATTGGCCATGCTCTCGCAGGCAAGCAAGAAGCGACTGGCATGATCCATGATCGTCAGTGGATAGCACCAAACGCCCGCCCCGGTGAGAAATTGGCCTTTGTAATCTGCGCTGAAGAGCTGATTAGGCGTTTCTGCCTTACGCAAAGGCTTGGGGTAGACAGCAACACGCTGGCGTAACGGTCGAGACAGAATCAAGTCCGCTGCCTTAAGGATGTTGTAGATGGTCGTTTTCGACGGCGGATCCTGCCCCGGAAAGCGTTTCATCAGGTCGTTCTGGATCTTTTTAGGACCCGGAACTGTTTCGCCAGTAGAGCGAAACTCAATGATTGCCTGCCTCACAACCAATGGCACCACATAGGTTTGGTTGTGCCGTCGGCGGCTACGTTCGTCGAGCCCACTGGGACCCTCCAGTTCATAGCGCTCGACCCATTTGTAGCCAGTCTTTCGGCTGATCTGATAGTCCTGGCACAGCTGGCTAAAGCTGTGCTTTTCAGACAGATACTCAGCGATGAACATCACTTTGAGGTCCATAGGTTTCAGCTCTCTCCAGGGCATGGTCAGATCCTCGCGAAATCGACCCTGCCAGTTAAAAACTGTTACCTATGTGCGTGAACTGATTTGTAACCCATGTGGGTGAGTCATACCGGCAAGAGCGTTTTGGTTACTTTTGCGCTCTTCAAAAGTGACCCGCCGTAAGGGCGGAACCATAAGTAGCCGTTACCGCAGAAACGGATATATACCCAACCAACAAAACCCTGGCCGGCTGTCAGGCCGCCATCGCGAGCAGGCTCGCTCCCACAGTTGGATCCGGGTACAACCGTGAGAGACAGGCCGGCTGTCAGGCCGCCTCGTCACCAAGCTCACCCCCAAGCCAAAGCCGAACCCTACAACCGCCCCGCCGGCGCATACGGCGCAGGATCAATCACCGGCTCACGCCCCAACATCACATCAACAAACAACCGACACGACGCCGGAGCCAACACCAACCCATTGCGATAATGCCCACAGTTCAACCACAACCCCGAGAACCCCGGCACTTCACCAATATAGGGAATGCCCTCCGGCGATCCAGGCCGCAACCCGGCCCAATGCCCGACCACCTCGGCGTCCGCCAGCGCAGGAATCAGCTGCTGCGCCGACGCCTTCAAACTATCGAGCGCAACATCGGTCGGGGTCTTGTCGAAGCCTTCGCGCTCCAGCGTACTGCCCACCAGAATATGCCCGTCGCGACGCGGAATCGCATAACGGCCCTTGGCCAGGACCATGCTCGATAGAAAATCCGACGCACATTTGTACAGAATCATCTGGCCCTTGACCGGCTCGACCGGCAACTTCAGCCCCAGAGTCTTGAGCAATTCACCGCTCCAGGCGCCCGCCGCCAGGACCACCTGATCGCCAAGGATCGGCCCCTCGGAGCTGTTAACCCCCACAATACGCCCACCGTCGCGGATGAACCCGCCGACCTCGCATTGCTCATGCAGCGTGACATTGGGTAGCGCCAGCAACGCAGCCTTGAGGGACTTCACCAACCGGGGATTGCGCACATTGGCCACATCGGCCATGTGGATCGCCCGGGAGAAACCCGCGCCCAGTACTGGCACCGCGTCATGGACAGCCGAGATTTCCACAGCCCGCAACGGGCGCCCTTCCCGCTCGGCCCAGGCCAGTGCTTCGGCCTGATCGTCCAGGTCCAGCCAATACAGACCGGTGACATGCACCTGCGGATCAACCCCCGTGGCCGCGAACAGACGCTGGGCCAGCTGTGGATAAAAGTCCTGCGACCAGTGGGCCAGTGCGGTGACCGCCGGGCTGTAGCGCCAGGGGTACAGCGGCGAAACAATACCGCCGCCGGCCCAGGACGATTCCTGGCCGACACTGGAGCGGTCCAGCAGCACCACGCGCTGCCCTTCGGACGCGAGATTGAACGCCGTCAGCAGGCCAATGACTCCGCCGCCGACAATCACCACTTGCTGTTGCCTGGTCATGTTCTATTTCAACTCACAAGACAAAGGGCGCAGGACAGCGCCCGAAAAAATAAACTCAGCGACCCCAGCAATCCTTGGCAGTCAGCCCGGCAGCAGCGTTGATGATGCTTCGCGCGCCCGTGTTGTTGATGGTGAAATCACCGCACTTGTCGGTGGCCATGGACGAGGCGCTGTTGCGCACGGCAGTCAGGGTGAAACTCTGATCCATGAGCGTCTGGGTAATGGTGTAGAAATCATTACCGCTGCTCAGCCCGGTCGCGTTGGTGTAGACATTGTTCTTGGAGTAATGGCGCTCAAGAATCTGCGCCTGCTCCGATAGCAGCCCGGCGATTTCGGCCCTTCGGCCCTTTTTCATGTATTCGGTCAGGCTCGGATAGCCGACGGTGATCACGATACCGATGATGGCGATCACGATCATGATTTCGATCAAGGTGAAACCCCGGTTGGATCTGCGCATACCTTATCTCTCATTGTATTTGCCGCCACATGATGCGGCGGCTGCCGCCGACGGATTTCCCCAGCAGGTCGGTGATACCGCCACCGGAGTCGTTCACGATCATGTTGGTGGCCCCGTTGGCACTGACGACAGCGCTCAAGGTCGGGATCCCGCCCGTGAAAATCACTCCGCTGGAGACCGTGTCGAGGCTGTTGAGCATGCCGTCACCGTTGGTGTCGAGCACCGCGTAGTTGAGCATCTTACCGTTGAACGCATCCACCTCGATCAGTTTGCCAGTACCAAAGCTGGCGCAGGGATCGGTGGTGTCCACCGCGGCCGTGGTGAAAACCACGCGCCCGAGCACCAGACTGGCCGGGTTGATCACCCGTTCCCCAGTCAATGCGTTGTTGTACACCAAGGGCAGATACCAGCCATTTTTTGCAGGATACGTCACGTCGGTCTGGCTGGTCGTCACGAATTGCCCGGTGCTGCCTGAGAACACCCCGGTGATCGACTGGGCTTGCAGGCTCGAAACCGGGATTTGTCCGGTACCGCCGACGGCGTCCCAGATCGAATAGAACCCCTGCAGATCCTTATTGAGCTTGTCCACCGCTTCGTTGAATTTGCCCGTGCCGAAAAAAACCTGGGTCCCGCCCTGAGGGTTTTCCGCCAGCAACGGCTGGACGGTGATGGGCTGGGTTGCACCACCGGGCGCGGTGAACAACGGCTGCCCGGCAAACGCAACGCCCCAGGCGGTGGGGGAAGTGCCGCTGAGGTCGAATTTCCACATCCGCCCTTTCAAATCGCCACCGTACGCGGCCTGCACCACGTTCTGGGAATTGACCCGAAGCTTGACCGACGACAGGCCGTTACCCGTCTCGCTGTTATTGACCGTGATTTTCCTGATCAGCGAGCCATCACGGATATCCACCACATACAGCGCCGCTACGCCGGTGTTGCTGCCATAGCCATTGGCGATGAACGCGGCCCAGCGACCATCGGCCAGGCGCGCGACTTCGGGACGCGCATAGGCGTAGCCCAGGTCATTGAAGGCGTTGGCCGTATTGGCGACGGTCGGTGCGCTGATTTCCCACAACGCCCGGAGCGCATTGCCTGCCGCTGCGTCGAACAATTGCACCGCATAGAACGCTTTGCCCCCGGCTCCGGTCCCGCCCAGGGCAACGGTCTTCCAGGCATTGCCCAATTGCGCATCGAATACGCCGATCTGCCCATCCACCAGGAACTTGTGACTCACGCCGTTGATGTAATTGGTGTCAGCGATGTCCCGCAACGAGGGCAGGACGCTCGAGGGCATATAAGCGTAACGCCGCGTGCCGTTTGCGCTGTTGATGACGCTGAAGAAACCATCGTTGGCATTCACCACGAGATTGGCGTTCATGTTCGCCGCCTTGGTTGCCAGGTAAGTGCTGTAGCTGGTGTCGTTCAGCAGGTCCGAGGCGGTCTGGTCGTTCGGCGAGGCCAGGAGCAGTGGCGAGTTGATAATGTCCCCCAGCAACGCGCTGCGCACCTTCAGCCCGGTTTTATTGACACCTTTGCTCCATTCCACCAGATCGCTGCCGGTGATCCCCGTGGGCAGGCCCTGGCTGAGGCTGGTTTGCTGGGCCGGTGAAAAGTTGCCGTAGGCCAAGGTTACCGGCGTGTTGGTCGCGGTGTTCCAGGACTGATAGGTCGGTGCCGTGGCACCCGGCACGATGCTGGTGTTGGTGGTCCATTGCACGGCCGCCGTATCGACCGTCCCCGCCGAGGTAAAACCGAATGCGCGGATGGTGCCTCGCCAGTCCTTGGGGTCATAGGTGGTCTGGTAATAGCTGGAGGTGGTGGACAACGTTGCACCGTTGGTGGTGCCGCCGCCCCCCGATCCGGCCTTGGAGGTGATGTCACTCAAGGCCGATGACAAGGCCGAGTTCAGGCCTTCGCTGTCGGACGCTGGATAATATTTACCCGCGCCGTAGCGAGCGGCGTCGGACAGCATCGTATTGGTGACGGCAAAACCCACGGTGTAGGTATTGAGGTACTGCCGGGGAAAATCCGTGGCATTCCAGCTCTGGCCAGTGACGTCGGTGCCGGTGGAACGCATGTCGATGTCGAAAGCGAACTTGGCGATATCGTCCAGATAAAGCGTATCGCCCTCAGCGTCACCGTTGCGGTCAGCACCATCGTTGGTACTGATGCCATCCCAGTTCGGCAGACGGGATCCGCCTAACGGATCGTTGGTGGGAAAGGTACGGTCGTAGGTGGGCAAGCCGTCGGTGATCACCACACCGAAATTCTTCTGGCACCGGTACTGGATCGGGCTGGTGTAGGTGCTGGGGCTATTGTTGTGGTACGGCGCCATGCCCCTGAAATAACGGGTGACCTCGTAATAGCTCTCGGCCAATGGCGTATTGGCGACCGCGCCCAGACCGTTGATGGCGTTGATCAGGGCACTGTAGTTGGCGTTGGCCTGGGTCTGGGTCACGCTGCCGCTGACGGGTGACAGATCGCTGACGACACGGGCGATGTAGCCCCCCGGGCCGGAGTTGCTGAAGTTGGGAGGATTGAAGGTGGCAAGCCCGATGCGCAAGGCACGGTTGTTGGCGACCAGGTCGTTGGAGACATCCCGTGCCACGTTGATTCGATAATCCCTGGGGATTGAGCCATTGGTGTAGTCCCGGTTCGAGCCGTTGGCCAGGGTTACCAGATACGCCAGGTACTTGGCGGTGTAGCGTGTATCGCCCCCACCCACCGGGTCTGGCAGCCGCAGACAGATCCGACCAAGGCCGGGCCGGTAGAAACCGTACCAGCCAGACGAGCAACCGCCCCGCAACAGGCTCATTAACAGAATGTTCGAGTCATCCAGATCCAGTTCATACCTATCGTTGCAATTGCTACTGGCGCTGCATGCATAAGTGCGCGTTTGCGTCACCGTCGGATCAAACCCCGACGCCCAAATGATGTTGTTCATACTCCCCGAGTCATCGATCAGCAGCATCACGTTGGGCGTGACTGCGGCGGCACTCAGCAACGGCGAATCCGAAGGCGTGAAAGCATAGGCCGGTGCAGCCAGGTACAGGCTGAGCAGCACACCCCACAACGCCTGCTTCCAATCGCGACGCACCTTAATATTTCGCATAGATGCTCTCCACGACGCTGCGCTGGTTATTTCCCACCACGGCCACCGCCGTGATCCGGTACAGCGTCGCCGACGTATTGATCGGCACGTTGACCGCCGTCAGCGTGGTGCCCAGATTCTGCACGCCATAGAACCCGCCAGGGACGGCGATCCAGGTCACCCCCGACGATGAATTGCGCCCGGCCGTCGTGAGGGTTGCCGATTCAGCCGGCGGCGCACACTGGGTCGCGGTGGTACACACCGGCAGGGAGTAGGCCTCGGCCTGTACCGCGCTTTCACCAACCCGCAGCGCTGCCTCGGCCAACTGGAAGGACTGGTTGCGTAGCATGACGCTACTGGTCATTTTTTCCTGAAGGGTAGCGCTCTGCATCGACGACAGGCCGATCAGCGTCAGGAGCAGCAGGAAAACCAGGCTGACCAGCAATGCCATACCGCGCTGGCGATGCTTGATGGGCGTTGAATTCATCAGTCGCCCTCACAGAAGCCGGTTGCGCAAAGCGGCAACCACGTTGAAGGTCTGCTCACGCACGTTGTTCTTCGGATCAAAGAGCGTGAGGGTCAGGCGCACGCTGCGGATCAGGGCCGGATTGCTCGGGTTGCGGCTGTAGCTCGATGCCGCGATGTCTGTCGCGCTGCTGGCCACCCCAAATGTCACATCGAATGCCCGGACGTTATCCACCAGCACCGCCTGGGTCGGGTTGCCAGCCCCGGTGCCCATCAACAACTGGTTATTGCTGAAACTGTAGACCAGCCGCCGTATCGGAAACGCCATTTGCCCGGCCGCCGGTATCCGCGCCCCGGTATAGGCGGTCGCCGTGTTGCGACAATCCGAGATCACGGTCCAGGTCGGCACGCCGCCGCTGTTGCCGACATCCGTCGTCACCAGGGTCAGCTTCAGATTGGCATTGTCCCAGCTGATCGGCGTGACCTTGCTGGCATTGAAATCCCCCGCCGAGGACGCGTCGAGGACGGTCTCCAGGCAACCGAACATGCCCACCATACGAAGCTCCTGGACCATCTTGCTCAGAGCGAACCGCGCATCCTCCTGCATCACCGCCGCCGCACCCTGGCTGACGTAGGTGTTTTTGGCGGCGATGAAAATCTGCACCACACCCAGCACGACAATCAGGCTGAGCACCAAAGCGATCATCAGCTCAATCAGGCCGAATCCCCGGCAATGCCTGTTCATGGCGTCGCCCCGGGTGGGTCGACGGCGACGCGACTGGTCAGCACGAAACTGCGTCGCGCCTCGGCGGCGTTGGTCGTGTTGGCGGCCCGGGCGTCATCCCAGGAGATGGTAATGGTGTAGACCCGCTGGTGCAGCGCAACAGTGCCGGTGGCCGTGGCGCCGCCGAAGCTGACGATGTTGGTCTTGAAATCGTAGAGATCCTGGTCCCGGGCTACGTTGAGATTGGGTGAACTGGGCGGCGTAACCGTGTAATCGGCGCCGGAGTTGGCACGAATGCGGTCGAGCATGTCGTAGGCGATGAAGCTGGCCTGGCTGGTCATGCGCGAGCTGTCGGTATATTTGAGGGCATTGAGCTGAACCATCGCCGCTCCCAGCAAGCCCACGCCAAGAATCAGCACCGCCACCAGCACCTCGATCAGTGTCATGCCATCCTGTGCCTGTTTACTGCAACCCTTCATCCGCAACTTCCACCCAATACGATTCGTCCATTGAGGCAAACACTCAGTGTCCTGCTCTGCGCCCCCCTTACATAATTGAAAGTCACCGGCGTGGCCGGTGCCGACAACCCGCCGAGGTTGTTGAAATCAATGCTGGTCACGTCTGAGGTTAGCGTCAGAGTCGCGCCGCTGCTCATCGCTGGAACAACCCGCAATACATTGGGCTCAGCGCCAGTACTGTCATACACCGTCAGCTCGCTGCTCCATACGCTGCCCTGGACCGTGGGGCGAATCCGTGTGGTGACACCACGGTCGATCGCCGTCATCCGGGCGAAGTTCAGTGCCCGGCGCAGGTCGTCAATATCGGTATCGGCCTTGGTGCCCTGCACCGAACCGGTAAGGGCCGGTACCGCCAGGGTGATCAGGAGCAGCAGCACGCCAAGGGCGACCAGCACCTCAATCAGCGTGAAACCTTTTGTACGAAGATCCATCGATGCCCTCCGTCGCCATTGGCTATACCTGCTTCTACACGCTAGAACAAACGACTGCCTGTGGCGAGGGAGCTTGCTCCCTCTCTACAACAAGCCCTCCAGGGAGGAGACGTCATGTATCAACAGGGCTTTAGCCTGATCGAACTGCTCATGGGACTGGCGATTGCCGCGATTGTTCTGCCGTGGGCCGGTTCCGGATACAAAGCCCTGGTGGAATCCACTGACCGCGACGACGCCGCACGGCTGCTGGCCAGCGGTCTGCGCAGCGCCCGCAGCGAAGCAATCACGCGCAATCGGACAGTGACGATTCAAGGAATAGACAACGATTGGAGCCTGGGCTGGCAAATCATGCTGGACGGCGATGACCAGCCACTGCTGACGCAGCACAGCCGCCATGCTCGAATCATTGGCAACGGGCCGGTAAAACACTCGGTGAGATTCGCAAGCCAGGGGGAGCCGCTCCTGCCCAGCGGCGCATTTCAGGCGGGAACGTTACACGTTTGTGCACACCATAAGCCGGTCAGTCACCACCAGGTGGTCCTGTCGCGCAGCGGTCGCGTCAGCCTGCGCAGCGAGAAAACCGAGCAGGCCTTGTGCGAAATGGACTCAAAGCAAGGAGCGCACGCGTAGTTCCTTGGGCATGGAGAAGGTGACGTTCTCCTCGCGACCGGACAATTCATCGGCACCGGTTGCCCCCCAGGCCTGCAGTTGCTGGATCACGCCGCGCACCAACACTTCCGGCGCTGAAGCACCGGCGGTAATGCCGATACGCTCGACGCCGTCAAACCAGCTGCGCTGCATGTCTTCAGCGCCGTCGATCAGGTACGCCGGAGTGGACATGCGCTCGGCCAGCTCACGCAGGCGATTGGAGTTGGAGCTGTTCGGGCTACCGACTACCAGCACGACATCACACTCGTCGGCCAGTTGCTTGACCGCATCCTGACGATTCTGGGTGGCGTAGCAGATGTCATCCTTGCGTGGCCCACCGATGGCCGGGAAGCGCGCACGCAGGGCGTCGATCACTCGACTGGTATCGTCCATGGACAGGGTGGTCTGGGTGACAAACGCCAGCTTTTCCGGGTTACGCACCTGAAGGGCGGCGACGTCCTCTTCATCCTCGACCAGGTAGATCGCGCCACCATTGCTGGCGTCGTACTGGCCCATGGTGCCTTCGACTTCCGGATGGCCCTCGTGGCCGATCAGGATGCACTCACGACCGTCACGGCTGTAACGGGCCACTTCGATATGGACCTTGGTCACCAAGGGGCAGGTCGCGTCGAATACCTTCAGGCCACGGCCGGCGGCTTCGGTACGCACTGCCTGGGAAACCCCGTGGGCACTGAAGATCACGATGACGTCGTCTGGCACCTGGTCCAGTTCCTCGACGAAGATCGCCCCGCGGCTACGCAGGTCTTCGACGACAAATTTGTTGTGGACCACTTCATGGCGCACATAGATGGGCGGCCCGAAGACTTCCAGGGCGCGGTTGACGATTTCGATCGCCCGGTCCACGCCGGCGCAGAAGCCACGGGGGTTGGCGAGTTTGATTTGCATGCTGTGCCTCGTGTCTTGCGCGCAAGAAATTGAATCAGGGCAATCCAGTGTGGGAGCGAGCTTGCTCGCGATGACGGTATATCAGTCAACGTCAATATTGACTGATCCGACGCTATCGCGAGCAAGCTCGCTCCCACAGTGAATCGGGTGGCAGCAGGAACTGCCTGTTAAACCTTAAACCGCCTTCACTTCGATGATTTCCACTTCGAAATTCAAGGTCTTGCCCGCCAACGGATGGTTGAAGTCCACGGTCACCTGGGCGTCGTCGAACGCCTTCACCACGCCCGGCAGTTCGGTATTGGCCGCATCATTGAAGATCACCAGCAACCCTTCGGACAGTTCCATGTCCTGGAACTGGGAGCGTGGCATGGTCTGCACGTTTTGCGGGTTGGGCTGACCAAAGGCGTTTTCCGGTGGAACCACCACGGTGCGCTTGTCACCGGCCTTGAAACCGAAGATCGCCGCCTCGAAGCCCGGCAGCAGGTTGCCGTCGCCAACCTTGAACACGGCCGGAGCCTTGTCAAAGGTGCTGTCGACGGTGTCGCCGTTTTCCAGGTGCAGGGCGAAGTGAAGCTTCACTTCAGTGTTTTGAGCGATACGCTGCTCAGTCATGGACGGCTTCTCCGGGTTTCTTGCTCTTGAACATGTCCAGGGCGAGCATTACGGCGCCCACGGTGATGGCGCTGTCGGCAAAGTTGAACGCAGGGAAATACCAGCGGTTCTGCCAATGCACCAGGATGAAATCGATCACGTGGCCCAAGGCAATCCGGTCATAAAGATTGCCCAGCGCGCCCCCAAGCACCAATGCCAGCGCCACGGCCAGCCAGGTCTCATCGCGACCCAGGCGTTTGAGCCAGACCACCAGCACGCCGCTGACCACGACAGCGATCAGGGCGAACAGCCAGCGCTGCCAGCCCGAACTGTCGGCCAGGAAGCTGAACGCCGCGCCCGTGTTGTAAGCCAGGGTCCAGCTGAAGTAGTCGGGGATGACCACGATCTGCTGGTACATGGTCAGCGAGTTTTCGAAGTGGAACTTGCTGGCCTGGTCAATGACCAGCACCAGCAAGCTCAACCACAGCCAGCTCAGCCGGCCGAAACGGCTCGCCACGTTAGACGCACTAGGCATAGTGACGAACCTCACCAGTGCCGCTGATGTTGTCGACGCAACGGCCGCAGATCTCCGGATGCTCCGGATTCACGCCGACGTCTTCGCGGCAGTGCCAGCAACGGGCGCACTTGGTGTGGTTCGACTTGACGATCTTCAGCTTCAGGCCGCTGACTTCAGTGACGACCGCATCGGCCGGCGCCTGCACCAACGGTGCGACACTGGCGGTGGAAGTGATCAGCACGAAACGCAGCTCGTTGCTCAGCTTGGCCAGATCGGCACTCAGGGCTTCTTCGGCGTAGAGCGTCACTTCGGCCTGCAGGTTGCCACCGACGGCCTTGGCCGCGCGCTGGATCTCCATTTCCTTGTTGACCGCCGCCTTGACCGCCATGATCCGGTCCCAATAGGCACGGTCCAGCTCGAAACCTTGCGGCAGTTCGGTCAGGCCTTCGTACCAGGTGTTGAGCATCACCGACTCGTTGCGCTCGCCCGGCAGGTACTGCCACAGCTCGTCGGCGGTGAATGCGAGGATCGGCGCGATCCAGCGCACCAGCGCTTCGCTGATGTGGAACAGCGCGGTCTGGCACGAACGGCGCGCCTTGCTGTTGGCGCCAGTGGTGTACTGACGGTCCTTGATGATGTCGAGGTAGAAACCACCCAGCTCCTGCACGCAGAAGTTGTGGATCTTGGAGTAGACGTTCCAGAAACGGTACTCACCGTAATGCTCCTGCAATTCGCGTTGCAGCAGCAGGGTACGGTCCACGGCCCAGCGGTCCAGCGCGAGCATTTCTTCGGCCGGCAGCAGGTCGGTGGCCGGGTTGAAACCGGTCAGGTTCGAGAGCAGGAAGCGCGCGGTGTTACGTATCCGCCGGTAGGCGTCCGCGCTGCGCTGCAGGATCTGCTCGGAAACGGCCATCTCGCCGGAATAGTCGGTGGAGGCGACCCACAAGCGCATGATGTCGGCGCCCAGGGTGTCGTTGACCTTCTGCGGGGCGATCACGTTGCCCAGGGACTTGGACATCTTGCGGCCGGACTCATCGACGGTGAAGCCGTGGGTCAGCAACTCGCGGTACGGTGCGTGGTTGTCGATGGCGCAACCGGTCAGCAACGAGGAGTGGAACCAGCCGCGATGCTGGTCCGAACCTTCCAGGTACAGGTCGGCACGCGGGCCGGTTTCATGGCCCATCGGGTGCGAGCCACGCAGCACATGCCAGTGGGTGGTGCCGGAATCGAACCAGACGTCCAGGGTGTCGCTGATCTTGTCGTACAGCGGCGCTTCGTCGCCCAACAGTTCGGCGGCGTCCATCTTGAACCAGGCTTCGATGCCTTCGACTTCGACGCGCTTGGCCACCTCTTCCATCAGCTCGACGGTGCGCGGGTGCAGTTCGCCGCTTTCCTTGTTCAGGAAGAACGGGATCGGTACGCCCCAGTTACGCTGGCGGGAGATGCACCAGTCAGGACGGTTGGCGATCATCGAGTGCAGCCGCGCCTGGCCCCAGGCCGGCACGAACTTGGTGTCCTCAATGGCTTTGAGGGAGCGCTGGCGCAGGGTGTCGCCAGTGGCTGGCTGCTTGTCCATGCCGATGAACCACTGCGCGGTGGCGCGGTAGATCAGCGGAGTCTTGTGGCGCCAGCAGTGCATGTAGCTGTGTTCGATGACGGTGGTGTGCAGCAGCGCGCCGACTTCGGTCAGTTTGTCGACGATGGCCGGGTTGGCTTTCCAGATGAACTGGCCGCCAAAGAACTCCAGCGACGGCACGTACACGCCATTGCTCTGTACCGGGTTGAGGATGTCGTCGTTGACCATGCCGTACTTCTTGCAGGTCACGAAGTCGTCAACGCCATAGGCCGGCGCGGAGTGAACCACACCAGTGCCTGCGCCCAGCTCTACGTAGTCGGCCAGGTACACCGGCGACAGGCGGTCATAGAACGGATGACGGAAATTGATCAGTTCCAGCGTCGAACCTGGCGCGGTAGCCAGCACCGAGCCTTCGAGGTTGTAGCGGGCCAGGCAGGACTCGACCAGTTCTTCGGCCAATACCAGCAGCTTGTCGCCAACATCGACCAGGGCGTAGTTGAATTCCGGGTGAACGTTCAACGCCTGGTTGGCCGGGATGGTCCACGGGGTGGTGGTCCAGATCACGATCGACGCCGGTTTGCTCAGCTTGCCCAGGCCGAAAGCGGCGGCGAGCTTGTCTTCATCGGCGATCGGGAACGCGACGTCGATGGTCGACGACTTCTTGTTTTCGTACTCGACTTCCGCCTCGGCCAAGGCCGAACCGCAATCGAAGCACCAGTTCACGGGCTTGAGGCCCTTGAACACAAAGCCGCCCTCGACGATTTTCGCCAAGGCCCGGATTTCGCCGGCTTCGTTTTTGAAGTCCATGGTCTTGTAAGGGTTGGCGAAGTCGCCCAGCACGCCGAGGCGGATGAATTCGGACTTCTGCCCTTCGATCTGCTCGGTGGCGTAGGCACGACACAATTCGCGGGTCTTGTCCGCGCCCAGGTTCTTGCCGTGGGTCACTTCAACCTTGTGCTCGATCGGCAGGCCATGGCAATCCCAGCCCGGGATATACGGCGCGTCGAAACCCGACAGGGTCTTGGAGCGCACGATCATGTCCTTGAGAATCTTGTTCAGCGCGTGACCGATGTGGATCGTGCCGTTGGCGTACGGAGGGCCGTCGTGCAGGACGAACTTCGGACGATCCTTGCCAATCTCGCGCAACTTTCCGTACAGGCCAATGCTGTCCCAACGCTGCAGAATCTGTGGTTCGCGCTGAGGCAGGCCGGCCTTCATAGGGAAGGCGGTGTCCGGAAGGTTTAGCGTGGCTTTATAGTCGGTCATTTAAGGCTCTTCATTAGCGATTGGCGCTGGTTGCGACAAGGGCACGGGCGGCGGCGATATCTGCATGGATCGCCGTCTTGAGCGCCTCCAGAGAGGCAAAACGCTGCTCTTCACGCAGCTTTTGGTGGAAAACCACCGTCAAACGCCGGTCATACAGATCGCCGGCAAAATCCAGAACATGTACTTCGAGGTGGGCCTTGCCATCCCCCTGGACCGTGGGCCGGACGCCGATATTGGCGACACCGGGCCAGGTCTTGCCGTCGATCTCGACACTCACCAGGAACACCCCGGTCAGCGGTACACGACGACGCTTGAGTTGCACGTTGGCCGTCGGCGTGCCCAGTTGGCGCGCCAGTTTCTGCCCGTGCAGGATCCGTCCGGCAATCCGGTACGGCCGGCCGAGCAAACGCTCGGCCAATTCGAAGTCGGCAGCCGCCAGGGCATTGCGGACCTGGGTACTGCTGACGCGCATGCCATCCATCTCCACGGTCTGCGCCGCTTCGACGGTAAAGCCCCGGGCCTTGCCGGCCTGTTGCAGGTAATCGAAATCCCCTGCCCGGTCGCAGCCGAAACGGAAATCATCACCGACTTCCAGATGTTTTATGTCCAGACCGCCCACCAGGATGGTCTCGACGAATTCGGCGGCACTGAGCTTGCTCAGGCGCTGATTGAAGGCCAGGCACAAGACCCGGTCGACGCCTTCGGCGGCCAGCAGATGCAGCTTGTCCCGCAGCCGGGCCAGACGGGCCGGCGCGGTGTCCGGGGCGAAAAATTCCCGGGGTTGCGGCTCGAAGATCACCACGCAACTGGGCACGCCCAATTCCTGGGCACGCTCGCGCAACCGCGCCAGGATAGCCTGGTGGCCACGGTGAACACCGTCAAAGTTGCCAATAGTGGCGACACAGCCCCGATGCTGGGGGCGCAGGTTGTGGAGGCCTCGAACCAGCTGCATAACGCGCTTCTTGCTCATAAAGTGGCCGATTATAACCACACCCGGCGGCCGACGACAGGCAACACCGTAACCCAAAGTGATCGAGCCGACAAAACCACTGCCCGGCCCGGGATTATCGAGGGTAAACCCTCAGCTCAAGCCCTTGCGGTTGAAGTCGCGCAGGCGAAAGCCCATCAGCAGCAGCATGCCGAAATACGCCACCACACCCGCCGCGACCAGTACACCCAGGCGCAGGAAACGCTCGAGCATCTGCCCTTCGCCCCAGGCTGGCATGAAATGCATCGCCCCCAGCAGCACCGCCGACATCACCCCCACGGCCACCAGCAGCTTGAGGCCGAACTTGCCCCAGCCCGGCTGCGGCTGATACATCTTCTGCTTGCGCAGTTGGTAAAACAGCAGCCCAGCGTTGAGGCACGCGCCGGCACTGATCGCCAGGGCCAGGCCAGCGTGGGCCAGCGGGCCGATCAGCAACAGGTTGAACAATTGGGTCATCACCAGGGTAAAAATGGCGATTTTCACCGGCGTGCGAATGTTCTGCTGGGCGTAGAAGCCTGGCGCCAGCACCTTGATCACAATGATCCCGAGCAAGCCCACCGAGTAAGCGATCAGAGCACGCTGAGTCATCAAGGCGTCGAACGCATTGAATTGACCGTACTGGAACAATGAAACGGTCAACGGCTCAGCCAGGATGCCCAGCGCCAGGGCACAAGGCAACACCAGCACGAAGCACAGGCGCAGGCCCCAGTCGAGGATGCGCGAGTATTCCTGGCGGTCCTGGCTGGCATAGGTCTTGGCCAGGGTCGGCAACAGGATCGTGCCCAAGGCCACGCCCAACACGCCGGACGGCAACTCCATGAGGCGGTCGGCGTAGTACATCCACGACACCGAGCCGGCCACCAGGAACGAAGCGAAAATGGTGTTGATGATCAGGGAAATCTGACTCACCGAAACCCCGAGGATCGCCGGCAACATCTGCTTCATCACCCGCCACACGCCGCTGTCGCGCAGATTCAGGCGCGGCAGCACCAGCATGCCGATTTTCTTCAGGTGAGGCAGCTGATACAGCAACTGCGCCAAGCCACCCACCAGCACCGCCCAACCAAGTGCCATCACCGGCGGGTCGAAGTACGGCGTCAGGAACACCGCAAAGACGATCATGCTGACGTTGAGCAGGGTCGGCACGAAGGCCGGCACCGAGAAACGGTTCCAGGTATTGAGGATCGCCCCGGCCAGGGACGACAGGGAAATCAGCAATATATAAGGAAAGGTCACCCGCAACAGGTCCGAGGTGAGCTGGAATTTTTCCGGGGTATCGGTAAAACCCGGTGCCGTGGCCCAGATCACCCAGGGCGCGGCGAGCATGCCGGCGACCGTAACCAGCGCCAGCACCAGCGTCAGCAAACCCGTGACGTAGGCAATGAACGTGCGGGTCGCTTCGTCGCCTTTCTGGCTTTTATATTCCGCCAGGATCGGCACGAAGGCTTGGGAAAACGCCCCTTCGGCGAAGATTCGCCGCAACAGATTGGGCAACTTGAAGGCGATGAAGAAGGCGTCGGTGGCCATCCCGGCACCGAATATCCGAGCGATCAGCGTGTCACGAACGAACCCCAGGACGCGTGAAAGCATCGTGATAGAGCTGACGGCAGCCAACGATTTGAGCAGATTCATGAAAAGAGTTTTTGCCTGTCGATAAACAGCAGGCGAACAACGCGCCCACTTATGCGATACTCCGCGCCGCTAAACAGTGCAGAGCCAAAGCCCGCGAGTTTACAGGTCGCACGCCGGAAAGAAATCATCCGGTGCGTTGTACCTGCCATTCAGCGGAACGCGTCACCCGCCCTTGACAAGACATCAACTCATCGGCATGATTCGCGGCCTATTTTGTTTGCTATTTCCTAAAAAGTCTTTCGAGGAGCTCGACGGTGGCCAACACACCTTCCGCCAAAAAACGTGCAAAACAGGCTGAGAAGCGTCGCAGCCACAACGCCAGCCTGCGTTCCATGGTCCGTACCTACATCAAAAACGTAGTTAAGGCCATCGACGCAAAAGACGCTGAAAAAGCACAAGCTGCTTACGTTCTGGCTGTGCCAGTTATCGACCGTATGGCCGATAAAGGCATCATCCACAAGAACAAGGCTGCTCGCCATAAGAGCCGCCTGAATGGCCACGTAAAGGCCCTGAACGTTGCCGCTGCTGCCTAAGCGACGCGCTCGTTAAAAAACCGACCTTAGGGTCGGTTTTTTATTGCCTGGGATTTACCACACATACCGCAAAAAAATGTGGGAGCGAGCCTGCTCGCGATAGCTGACTAACACTCAATACAAGTTGACTGTTATATAGCTATCGCGAGCAGGCTCGCTCCCACACTGGGATTTGCGTCGGGTTATTGGGTACGAGCCCACGGCAGGATCGGGATCGCCGTCACCGCATTCTGCGGACTGCCTTCGATCACACGGTCGCTGTAGACCAGGTACACCAGCGTATTACGCTTCTTGTCGAGGAAGCGCACCACCTGCATGGTCTTGAATACCAACGACGTGCGCTCCCTGAACACCTCCTCGCCGTCCTTGAGCTCCCCCTTGAAGCTGATGGGACCGACCTGGCGGCAGGCAATGGATGCCTCGGCGCGATCCTCGGCCAGGCCCAGGCCGCCCTTCACACCACCGGTCTTGGCCCGGGACAGATAACACGTCACCCCGTCCACCTTCGGATCATCGAAGGCCTCAACGACGATCCGGTCATTTGGCCCGACAAACTTGAACACCGTCGACACTTGGCCAATTTCCTCGGCCGAGGCCAGCAGCGGCAATGCCACCAGCAAGCCGATCAATCCTTTTGCCAAACCCATGATTTTTCCTTAGACGAGAATCAGGTTGTCACGGTGAACCAGCTCTGGCTCGGCCATGTAACCCAACAGACCGACAATCGCATCAGACGATTGACCGATGATTTTTTGTGCTTCGAGCGCGCTGTAGTTGGCCAGGCCGCGAGCGATTTCGCGACCATCCGACGCCACACACACCACCATTTCGCCGCGACGAAAACTGCCCTGGACCAGCTTCACGCCCACCGGCAGCAGACTTTTATTGCCCTGGGACAGCGCCGACACCGCCCCCGCATCCAGCACCAGCGTGCCACGGGTTTGCAGATGCCCGGCCAGCCATTGCTTGCGCGCCGCCAGCATGCCGCGCTCAGGGGACAACAATGTGCCGATGCGCTCGCCCGCCTTCAGGCGATCCAGCACCCGCTCCAGCCGACCACCGACAATGATAGTGTGAGCCCCGGAGCGAGCAGCCAGACGGGCGGCGCGCAGCTTGGTCTGCATGCCGCCACGCCCCAGCGCACCACCGGTACCGCCCGCCACCGCATCCAGCGCCGGATCATCGGCACGGGCTTCGTAGATCAGCTTGGCATCAGGATTGTTGCGCGGGTCGGCGTCGAACATGCCGTCGCGATCCGTGAGGATAACCAGCAGGTCCGCCTCCACCAGGTTCGCCACTAACGCGGCCAGAGTGTCGTTGTCGCCGAAACGAATCTCGTCGGTGACCACAGTGTCGTTTTCGTTGATCACCGGGATGACTTTCAGCTCGACCAGCGCCCGCAAGGTACTGCGGGCATTGAGGTAGCGCTTGCGGTCGGACAGGTCGTCATGGGTCAGCAGGATCTGCGCCGTATGGCGACCGTGCTCGGCAAAGCTCGACTCCCAGGCCTGCACCAGCCCCATCTGACCGATGGCGGCAGCGGCCTGCAACTCGTGCATCGCGCTGGGTCGCGATGTCCAGCCCAACCGGCTCATGCCAGCGGCTACAGCCCCCGAAGAGACCAAGACCAGTTCGACGCCAGCCTCATGCAAAGCCACCATCTGCTCGACCCACACCGCCATTGCCTTGCGATCCAGGCCCTTGCCATCCGCCGTCAGCAATGCACTGCCGATCTTCACGACCCAGCGCTGCGCACCCGTCACCTTGCTCCGCATCATCTTCAACCTTTGCCAGCGAACGGCGCGACCCAGCACCGCCCATGAGATTATTCGTATTTGCGTTTTACAGATACCAAAACGCCGCTCGAATGAGCGGCGCCTTGGAAACTGGCTGGTTGCGATGATAACACCGCACTGAAACACTTAAACCTGTGGGAGCGAGCTTGCTCGCGATTGCATTGGGTCAGCAATATTGATACCGGCTGTCACACCGCTATCGCGAGCAAGCTCGCTCCCACAGGTCCTGGTTTCAACTGAGTGACATCAGCACACGATCAGTCGCGAACGTAGATGATTTCCGGACCGTCTTCGTCATCCACGTCTTCTTCGTCCCAATCGTCGTCACCGATGTCATGGACCGACTTCACGCCGCTGCGACGCAGGGCACGCTGATCATCCAGCGCCTGCAACTGAGCACGCGCCTCGTCTTCGATACGCTGATCGAGCTCGGCCAACTCTTCCTTGTAGGCAGGGTCATTGGCCAGGCGATCGGCACGATCTTCCATGTAACGCATGATGTCGTGGCACAGGCGCTCGGTGCCTTCTTTGGCAATGGCCGAGATCACGTAGACCGGACCTTCCCACTCCAGGCGATCGACGATTTCCTTGACCCGCTCCTCGTGCTCTTCTTCGAGGATCTGGTCGCACTTGTTCAGCACCAACCAGCGATCACGCTCTGCCAGGGCCGGGCTGAACTTGGTCAGCTCGCTGACAATGACTTCAGCCGCATCAGCAGCACTGGTTTCATCCAGCGGCGCCATGTCCACGAGGTGCAGCAACAGCCGGGTACGGGACAAGTGCTTGAGGAAGCGAATCCCCAGGCCGGCGCCATCGGACGCACCTTCGATCAACCCCGGAATGTCCGCAACCACAAAGCTCTTCCAGCGATCGACACTGACCACGCCCAGGTTCGGCACCAGGGTGGTGAACGGGTAATCGGCGACTTTCGGCTTGGCTGCCGATACCGAGCGAATGAAGGTGCTCTTGCCGGCGTTCGGCAGACCCAGCAGGCCCACGTCGGCCAGCACTTTCATTTCCAGCTTCAGGTCACGCTGCTCGCCCGGCTTGCCTGGCGTGGTCTGGCGCGGCGCACGGTTGGTACTGGACTTGAAACGGGTGTTACCCAGACCGTGCCAGCCACCATGGGCCACCAGCAGACGCTGGCCAGCCTTGGTCAGGTCGCCAATGACTTCCTGGGTGGCGGAGTCGATCACCGTGGTGCCGACCGGCACGCGCAGGATCAGGTCTTCGCCCTTTTTGCCGGTGCAGTCGGTGCTGCCGCCGTTGGAGCCACGCTCGGCATCGAAGTGACGGGTGTAACGGTAGTCCACCAGGGTGTTGAGGTTTTCGTCGGCGAGCATGTAGATCGAGCCGCCATCGCCGCCGTCACCACCGTTCGGACCACCGTTCTCAATGAATTTTTCTCGACGGAAACTCATGCAACCATTGCCGCCGTCGCCGGCCTTTACTCGAATCGATACTTCATCAACAAACTTCATGACACACGCCTCTCGCCATACGGACGAGCCAAAAAAACAAGACATAAGACTCTTGCAAAAATGAGCGCAGCGACCTGATGACACGCCCCAACCGCAGCGCCGACAGCCCATACAAACAGTTTTGCAAGAGACTCACCCCACAAACGAAAAAGCCCCGTCGCAAGACAGGGCTTTTCCAGCGGTCTCGCAATTAAGCTGCGATAACGCTTACGTAACGACGACCGAAGGCGCCTTTTACTTCGAACTTGATCACGCCTTCGACTTTAGCGAAGAGGGTGTGATCCTTACCCATGCCTACGCCGTAGCCAGCGTGGAATTGGGTGCCGCGCTGACGCACGATGATGTTGCCCGCTTTGATAGCCTGGCCGCCATACATCTTGACGCCAAGGCGTTTGGCTTCTGAGTCGCGACCGTTACGGGTACTACCACCAGCTTTTTTGTGTGCCATGAGTTCAATTCTCCTAGTGAGGAATTAGGCTGAAATTAAGCCTGAATACCGGTGATTTTGATCTCGGTGTACCACTGGCGGTGGCCCATACGCTTCATGTGGTGCTTACGGCGACGGAACTTGATGATGCGGACTTTATCGTGACGACCTTGGGAGATCACTTCAGCCACAACGGTAGCGCCAGCAACGACTGGAGCGCCGATATTCACGTCATCGCCATTGGCGACCAACAGAACGCGATCAAAAGTCACGGATTCGCCAGTAGCGATTTCCAGTTTTTCGATCTTCAGGTATTCACCTGGGGCGACCTTGTATTGCTTGCCACCAGTAACAATTACTGCGTACGACATGGTATTTCTCCGATAATCCTGCTCACCCAGCGCTTTATAAGAAGAGGTATTGGCTGGCATGGCTGCATGGGCTGGAAGGCCCGGATGCAATTGCGTAAGGCAGGTGCTGCCCAGGAAGTTCAGGGTGCGCGATTGTACGCAAGCCGCAAGCGCCTTGCAAGAGGCCGTCCATCGCGCCTTGACAGGCCCAGGCGTGGGTCCTAGCATGCCGCGCAACCCTTCTGGAGCACCTGTCGCTGATGCAACCCCAAGCTTTCTACCGCGCGGTGGCGGACGATTTTAGCGCCGTCGACGGCATCATCAAGAAGCAGCTGACTTCCCGAGTGCCGCTGGTATCGAAAATCGGCGATTACATTACTTCGGCCGGGGGCAAACGCCTGCGTCCTTTGTTGGTGCTGTTGTGTGGCAAGGCCTTGGGCCGCGAAGGCGACGACATGCGCCTGCTGGCCGCCACCATCGAATTCCTGCACACCGCGACCCTGCTGCATGACGACGTGGTCGACATGTCCGGCATGCGCCGCGGCCGCTCGACCGCCAACGCCATGTGGGGCAACGCCCCAAGCGTGCTGGTGGGCGACTTCCTGTATTCGCGCTCGTTCGAAATGATGGTCGAGCTGGGCTCGATGCCGGTGATGAAGATCCTGTCCCAGGCCACGCGCATCATCGCCGAAGGCGAAGTGCTGCAGCTGTCCAAGGTGCGCGACGCCAGCACCACGGAAGAAACCTATATGGAAGTCATCCGCGGCAAGACGGCGATGCTCTTCGAAGCCTCGACCCACAGCGCCGCCGCCCTGGCCGGCGCCAGCGCCGAGCAAAGCGAAGCGTTGCGCACCTTTGGCGATCACCTGGGCGTGGCCTTCCAGTTGGTGGACGACCTGCTGGACTACAAGGGCGACGCCGAGACTTTGGGCAAGAACGTCGGGGACGACCTGGCCGAAGGCAAGCCGACCCTGCCGCTGATCTACACCATGCGCGAAGGCACCCCTGAGCAGGCAGCACTGGTACGCCAGGCGATCCAGAAAGGCGGGATCGAAGACCTGGAGAGCATCCGGGAAGCGGTTGAAGCCTCCGGCTCGCTGGACTACACCGCGAACCTGGCCCGTGACTACGTCGCCCGCGCGATCAAATGCCTCGACGCCCTGCCGGCCAGCGAATACCGCGATGCGCTGGTGGAACTGAGCGAGTTTGCGGTGGCTCGCACCCATTGATGGCATGAAGCCCCTGTGGGAGCGAGCAAGCTCGCTCCCACAAGGGTATTTCACTGCCCTGCCCTTCGCGGCCTAAAACCCTATATAATGTGCGCCCTTTTGCCCTCCTGATACCCAAGGAACCTTAGTGAGCACGTTGCCTCCCTGCCCGAAATGCAATTCCGAATACACCTACGAAGACGGTACTCAACTGGTCTGCCCGGAGTGTGCCCACGAATGGTCTGCCAGTGGTGAAGCTGAAACGGCGTCCGATGAGACGGTGAAGAAAGATTCGGTCGGCAATGTCCTGCAGGACGGCGACACTATCACCGTGATCAAGGACCTGAAGGTCAAAGGCACGTCGCTGGTGGTCAAGGTGGGCACCAAGGTCAAGAACATCCGTTTGTGCGATGGCGATCACGACATCGACTGCAAGATCGACGGCATCGGCCCGATGAAGCTCAAATCCGAGTTCGTCAGAAAAGTCTGAATCTTGTGTATTCCATCCCACGCCCCGCGTGGGATGGTGCTTCACCCTCCCCGCTCCAACCCCCGTTTGCGCCTCCGAGCCATGCGCAAGCCGATTGAGCCACCGCAACCCACCATCAGAAAAACAATTCGAACACCAATAGAGTCTTGCTATTTAGCGAATAAGAATTATTCTCATAACGCCCATCAAGGAGATGAGAACCATGACTTATTTGATCGATGCCTGGCTGGACCGCCCACACCCTTACCTGAGAATCCTGCATCGGGAAACCGGGGAAGTCTGTGCGGTGCTTGAAGAAGAAGCCCTGAACGAACTGCAGGACCAGGGGGATCTGGACCTCAACAGCCTCAATTCCAGCGAGCCGCTGGTGCTCAAGGAACTGGTGCGCAATCTGTTCCTGTTCTGTTACGCCCGGGCGTTGCGCCCTACGGCGGATTTCAATGGCAGGTTTCATGGATGAAGCGCGCAAACCCTGTGGGAGCGAGCCTGCTCGCGATAGCGGTGTGACACTCAACATCAATATTGACTGACCGACCGTCATCGCGAGCAGGCTCGCTCCCACAAAAGCCTGCTTAAGCGTTGATGCCTTACAGAACGTCCAACAGCTCGACGTCAAACACCAGTACGCTGTGCGGCGGAATGCTGCCAACGCCTTGAGCGCCGTAGGCCAGTTCGCTTGGCACGTACAAACGCCATTTGCTGCCGGCGTTCATCAATTGCAAGGCTTCGGTCCAGCCTGGGATCACGCCACCCACCGGGAATTCGGCAGGCTGGCCACGATCGTAGGAGCTGTCGAACACAGTGCCGTCGATCAGAGTGCCATGGTAATGGGTACGCACCTGGTCTTCACGGCTCGGCTTGGCGCCTTCGCCCTGAGTCAGCACTTCAAATTGCAGGCCCGAGGCCAGGGTGGTGATGCCTTCGCGCTTGGCGTTTTCAGCCAGGAATGCACGACCTTCGCCAGCGGCGGCTTCTGCCTTGGCGGCAGCTTCGGCCTGCATGATTTCGCGAATGACTTTGAAGCTGGCGGACATCTCGTCCTGGCCCACACGGCTCGGCTTGCCGGCGAAAGCGTCGGTCAGGCCAGCCAGGATTGCGTCCAGGCTCACGCCCGGTGGCGGGTTGTCGCGCAGTTGGTCGCCCAACTGACGGCCAATGCCGTAGCTGACGCGGGTTTCGTCGGTGGACAGGTTAACTTCGGACATGATGCTGCTCCGCTGTGCGGACGGCTCGGGAATTTGCCGTGCTTGACACAGCGCCTCCCGGAGCGCCCGGAACCAAAAGGGCGAGCAGACTAGCACAGATGCCGCAGCGGGTGACGAGCCCCCTGATCAAAGCGCCGCCACCAGAAACGACAACGCCCGCCTGCTTTGCAACAGACGGGCGGTGCGCCGCAGCGATGAACGGACCTCAGTGCTTGGTCAGTTTATCCAGGTAACCCATGGCAAACGCCGAAACCACGAAGGTCATGTGGATGATCACGTACCACATCAGGTGCTCGGGATCGACGTTCTTGGCATCCATGAAGATGCGCAGCAGGTGAATCGAGGAAATGGCAACGATCGAGGCCGCAACCTTCATTTTCAGCGAGGACGAATCCATGGTCCCGAGCCAGTTGAGCTTTTCCTTGTCGGAATCGATGTCCAGTTGCGAGACGAAGTTCTCATAGCCGGAAATCATCACCATCACCAACAGGCCGCCCACCAGCGCCATGTCGATCAGCGACAGCAGCACCAGAATCAGCTCGGATTCGGCCATGGCAAACACATTGGGAATGATGTGAAAGACTTCCTGGAAGAACTTCAGGGCCAGGGCCAGCAAGCCGAGGGACAGCCCGAAATAGATCGGCGCCAGCAGCCAACGGGAGGCGTACATTGCATTTTCGATAAAGCGTTCCATTGAGTCTCACACCAGGGCTGAAAAATCGCGGCGAGTATATCAGTCACGACCTGGGTCATAAACGCCAGGCCCATCCGCGACTTCAGCCCTTGGAGCTAAACCGTACTGCCAGCGCCCGCACGATGACGGCTTTCAATGCAACGGGCGAAACTCGAAGCCGTCAACGCTGCGACAACGGCCTCCATTGATTTCCCGCAATTGGGCCTGCATGTGCAGGCACCAGATCTGCGGGTCGTCGGCCAGCTCATAACCATGCGTTGTCAGGCTTTGCACAATGGTGTCGAGAATGGACTCAGCGGCATTCGGGCCGGGAAAAGGGCCTTGGGCCTTGATGGCCGAAGGTTGTTCGCCAGCCATTCCGGCGGCAAAGAGCAAGGTCCACATACCGGTATCTCCCGCCAGCGGACGGATGGCGCATTCGATACGGGTCACAAGGCCCAGGCATTGACGAGTGAGGCAAAGGTTGCGCGACATGGCGGCGCCCCTCGATAGATCCGGTATTCAGCCTCAGGACAAGGCTGTTTCGATCCGATGATGGCTCTCGTTATCCTTGAACTGAGGATAGAAGAAAAGTTCCGGCCGCAAGCCCCGCCGAGACCAGAATGCGCCGAATGGTCATAGTGTGAATATTGACGCCAAAGTGGTGGCACTTTTTAGCCATCACCACAAACAATTGTGGGAGCGAGCCTGTGGGAGCAAAGCTTGCTCGCGATGACGTCGTCACAGACAACACCTCTGTTGGCTGTAAAACCGCTATCGCGAGCAAGCTTTGCTCCCACAAAGCTCGCTCCCACATTGACCTACTCCGACCTGGAACGCATCAAGCCGGCTTGGCCTCCGCCAGCGCCTGTTGCGCCAGTTCCTTTTCCGCTTCCTTGATGTCGTCTTCGCTGATCATCTCCGCGATCACCCGCAGCCGTTCCACCACCCGGGCATTGACGCTCCCTTCGGGGAACTCACCGTTTTCATCCGGCTCGCCGGCAGGCTCACCCACCAGCAGGCTCAGGGCTTCGTCGGCCTGGCGCACCGCATAAACGTGGAACTGCCCGGCGCGCACGGCGGCGAGCACCTTCTCGTCGAGCATCAGGGTGGCGACGTTGGCCTGGGGGATGATCGCCCCCTGCTCGCCGGTCAGCCCACGGGCTTCGCAGAGGCGGAAGAAGCCTTCGATCTTCTCGTTGACCCCGCCCACCGCCTGCACTTCACCGAACTGGTTGATCGAGCCGGTGATAGCGAAACACTGCTTGAGCGGCGTCTTCGACAAGGCAGAAATCAGCGTACACGCTTCCCCCAGGGACGCGCTGTCGCCGTCCACGTAGCCGTAGGATTGCTCCAGGGCGATGCTGGCCGAGATCGCCAGAGGAAACTCCTGGGCGTACCGGCTGCCCAGGTAACCGGTGAGGATCATCACGCCCTTGGAGTGGATCGGCTGGCCGAGGTTGACCTCTCGCTCAATGTCGACGATGCCGCTGCCGCCGGGGTAGACCGTGGCGGAAATCCGCGCCGGCACGCCGAACGCCGAATCCCCCACCTCCAGCACCGTCAAGCCGTTGCACTTGCCTACGGCCGCGCCGTCGGTGTCGATCAGGATGATTCCCGCCAGCATGTCGTCGAGGATCCGCGCCGAGACGCGCCCGGTGCGGGTGGCCTTGGCCTTGAGGGCGCGTTCGATGTGACCGGCATCGGTCATCTCGTCACCGGCCAACTGACGAATGAAATCCGCCTCGCTGACCAGCTGGAACAGATCGCCAATCCGCGCCGACAAACGCCCCTGATGTTCGGCCAGGCGCGCACTGTAGGTGGCCAGGCGCGCCACCGCATCGGCGGTCAACGGGGCCATGCCCTCCTCCGAAGTACGGGTCTTGAGCAACTGGGCGAACTGCTCCAGGCTTTCATCCCCCATCGGAATGTCTTCGTCGAAATCCACCAGCACGCGAAACATTTCCTGGAAGTCCGAATCCAGGTCCTGCAAGGCGTAGTAGAGCTGGCGGGCGCCGATGATCACCACTTTGACTTGCAGTGGAATGTGCTGCGGGGTCAGGGTGACCGTGGCCAGACGCCCCAGCTCCCCCAGTGGCGACTCCATTTTCAGTTTGCGCGATTGCAGGGCACGTTTTAGTGCATCCCACACGAACGGCTCGCCAAGCATTTTTTCTGCTTCAAGGATCAGGAAACCACCGTTGGCCCGGTGCAACGCCCCCGGGCGCAGTTGTCGATAGGTGGTGTAGAGCGCGCCCTGGTCAGTGCTGTATTCAATGCGCCCAAACAGGTTGTCGTAGGTCGGGTGCGGTTCAAACACCACCGGCGCGCCACCGCTGGTTGGGTGCCCTACCATCAGGCTCGGGGCGTATTGCTCCTCCAGGAGCTTGCGGGCAATGGCGTCGGTCTTGCTGTCGTCCACCAACTGCTCGACCACCGTTTTGAGCAAGTAGACCTGCATGGCTTGCAAGTAACCGCAGACCGCGGCGTTCTCTGCGTACTTTTCCGACAGCGGCGCCAGCAACGGTTGCAGGGCCAGGGTGATGGTTTCTTCGTTAAGTTGACGCAACTGGTTGCTGGACTCGCGCTTCCACTGCGGCAGGCTGGCGAGCTCTTCGTTCAGGCGTTCTTCCAGGCCCGAGATGTCGTCATGAAAACGCTCGCGCTCGGACTCCGGCAACTGGGCGAATTCCGCTTCGTCCAGGGCCTTACCCTCGCTCATCGGCGTGAAGGCGATGTTACTGCTGTCGCGGTACAGGGCGACATCCTTCTCCAGCGCCAGGCGCTCGATGACATCCAGGGCACGGTCGTAGCGCTGGTTGAAAGCACGGTCGATGGCGCTTTTTTTCTGTTGATAGGACGGATGCTCGAACACCGCCGGGAAAGTCGCCAGCAGGTTGTCGATCAGGCCGTTGATGTCGGCGATGAAAGCCCCCGCCGTACCCGATGGTAGCTCCAGGGCACGGGGTTCGCGGGGCTCATCGAAATTATTGACGTAGACCCAGTCCGCCGGGGTCTGCATACGCTTGCCTTCGGCCTTGAGATAACGCTTTACGAACGAAAACCGGCCAGTGCCGGGCTCTCCCATGACAAATACGTTGTAACCGGGGCGCGGCATGGCCACGCCGAACTGCAATGCTTCGACCGCACGCTCCTGGCCAAGCACACCGCGGAAGGGTTCCAGATCATTGGTGGTAGAGAAGCTGAACTGTTCAGCGGAAAACGGGCGGGTCAGCGCTTCGGGCGCTAGACGCAAGCTGGCAGCAACAGGATCAGGCATCGGGCTTCCTTACATCAGGCGGGGCAGATAGCGGCATTCTGGCGCTGCCTGCACCTGACTGGCAAGAAGCGCCTCAGGCCAAAGCATAGTCCAGGGGCATCCCCTGAGCCCGAGCCCGTAAATTCATGACACTGCTGTTACTTTTTGCAAAATGTCACGGAACCCCAGGATCGTGCCTAAACTCCAAATTGCGCGGCTGGAACAATAACCGGCCCACTGGCCTGTAGGGTCAGACCCTGTCCATTGGTATGCACATAAAAGAGAACATAGCTATGAAACGGATTCTTCTCGGTACTCTCTTCACCGCTGTATCCCTCAACGCCATGGCTCAGGCGCCAGGCGGTCCGGATTGCGGCTGGGGCAACATGCTGTTCGAAGGTCAGCGTGGCACCCCAGCTCACTTCCTGGCATCCACCACCAACGGCACCTCGGGCAACGCCACCTTCGGCATGACATCCGGCACCAACGGTTGCTCGACCAACGCGGCACTGACCTACGGTGGCAAGTCCTGGCTGGCCATGAATGGCATGATGAACGAGCTGTCCGAAGACATGGCCAAGGGCCAAGGCGAAGCGCTCACCACCTACGCCGTAGTACTGGGCGTGGCACCGGAAGACCGTGCGCATTTCTCCGCTGTCACTCACGAGCACTTCCAGCAGATCTTCAGCAAGGCTGATGTGACCGCAGAAGACGTGCATACCAACACCCTGGCCGTGCTGAAAAGCGACCCACGCCTGGCCAAGTACGCCACTCCAGCTTAAGCTCGACACCACTCGCTCCTCTCGGGGAGCGGGTTTTCTTTTTGGGGCCCCTTCCGGTCTTTATTTTTCGACTGTCCAAGTAGCCAACTATGCTCAAACGCCTTGCCTGGCTGGCGCTCTGTGTGTGCGCCCCGTTGTCCGCCGCACCTCATGTCGACCCTCAACGCTTGCAGCAACTGGCCAACGACCGTTTCTGGATTTCCCTGGGCCACTACGAAACCGCCAAGCTCGGTGGCTGGCGCAGCTATATCAGCGACAAAGAGTTTTTCCTCGCTCCCGACGGCAACGAACATCCCGACCACGAACTGGCCGCCACGGTGCAAGCGCTGTACGGCCCGGCCAGCGCTGGCCAGCAACACGCCCAATGTGTGTACCCGGCGCGAACACGCTGGCTGAAGGCGCAGCTCAACCTGACGGATCTGCCGACGGTTGACTGCAGCGAATTCACCCAATGGTTCAAGGATGTCGCGCCCCACAGCGCGGTGATGATTTTTCCGGCCGCCTACCTGAACAGCCCTTCTTCGATGTTTGGCCACACCCTGCTGCGCATCGACCAGGCCGATGTGCAAAGCGACAAGACCGCGCTGCTCAGCTATGCGATCAACTTCGGTGCCTACATCGAAGGCTCGGACAACAGCATTCTGTATGCCTGGAAAGGCCTGATGGGCGGTTACCCGGGCCTGTTCGCCCTGGTGCCCTATCAGGAAAAGCTCTCCGAGTACCGCAGCCTGGAAAACCGCGACCTGTGGGAATACCGCCTCAATCTGAGCCAGGTGGAAACCGAGCGCATGGTCGAGCATGTGTGGGAACTCAAGCAGATTGAGTTCGACTATTTTTTCTTCGACGAAAACTGCTCCTATCGCCTGCTCGAACTGCTGCAAGTGGCCCGTCCCAGCCTGCGGCTGACCGAACAGTTCCCGTTGACGGCGATTCCCACCGACACCGTGAAGGCGGTGAAAGAAGCCGGGCTGGTGGAAAGCATCGAATACCGGCCCTCCCGTGAGCGGGAACTGCTCAGCCGCGCCGAACCACTCACCGACGACGAGCAGCAGTGGGTGCTGAAAGTCAGCGCCGACCAGAAACAACTGCAGACTTCAGCATTCAAGGCATTGCCTCGCGCTCGCCAGGCGCTGATCATCGACACCGCCTATCGCCTGGAGCGCTACCGCGCCAACGGCCAGGAACGCGACCCACAGCGCGCCCAGCGCAGTTTCGAACTATTGCGGGCGATCAACCAGAACCCCGCGCCGGAACTCGACATCCCGCAACCGGGCCTGCCCGAGGATGGCCACGAGTCGCGCACCTGGCAGGCTGGCCTCGGCACTCGTGGCGACCGGGCGTTCGGCGAATATGGCCTGCGCATGGCTTATCACGACCTCAACGACAACGCCGAGAGTTTCCCGTTGGGCGCACAGATCGAGATCCTGCAACTGAAGCTGCGCCAGTACGAAGGCAATGACTGGCAGTTACAGCAGCTGGACCTTGCGACCATTCGCTCCCTGACTCCGCGCAACGAACTGCTGCAACCGCTGTCCTGGCAAGTCACCGGCGGCCTGGAGCGGGTGCCGGGCAAGCACGACGACGAAACCCTGGTCAGCCACGTCAATGGCGGAGCCGGCGGCACCTGGGCACTGGGTGACGACATGCTGGGGTTTGCCTTGGGCACGGTGCGGGTCGAACACAACAACGACTTCGCCCAGTTCATCGCTCCGGCCGCAGGCTTCAACACTGGCGTGCTGTGGAAAAACCCGCTGGGCAACTTGAGCCTGGAGGCCAAAGGCGACTATTTCATCAACGGCGAAGTGCGCCGTAGCGTGAGCCTGAACCAGCAGTGGGAACTGTCACGCAACCTCGGTCTGCGCCTGAGTGCCCAGCGCGAGTTCAGCCATCTGGCGTCACCGGAGAACGAAGTGATGCTGGAGGTGAAGTGGTATCACTATTGACCGGGGCATACCCCGCACTCACCTAAGCGAACAGATTCATCACAGCGCTTTCACATCGGCCTGACGAATCCACTTCTAAACTTCTCTTATGAGTGGATCAGGCAGGAATGCAAAAAAAATGAGGCGCGCGGTGGTGCTGAGTGTGGTGATGTTGCTCGGTGGCTGCGAAACCACCCACGAAAACCTGATCGCCCGGGGTTACCCTCCGGCATTCGCCGACGGCTTTGATGACGGTTGCAGCAGCGGCCGGCAGGCAGCCGGCGTGATCACCGGCCAGTTCAGGAAGGACGTGCCACGGTATCTCAAGGACGCTCCCTATGCCGAAGGCTGGAGCGACGGTTTCCGTCAATGCCAGGCCATGCGCGAAAGTGAGGAGCGTAACGCTTACCGCGAACGCCATTGGGACGAGCGAGAACGGGCCTGGCAGCAGCAGAAGGACCAGGACGCAGCCCGGGCTTATCGCTCACAGTGAGTCGCGTACAGACATCCGCTGAAACCAAAAGCCTGCGACCATGGCCCAAACTCCAATAGAGGAGAACATCATGAGTCGCGCCTTCGTCAATGAGGACAACGCCGCTGCCCAGGCCGATCAGCCGGTCGAACGCCAGGTCAGCGCGCAACCCAATTACGTCACGCCCGCCGGACTCGCCCAATTACAGGCCCGGGTCGCTGAGCTGCAGGCGCTGCACAGCCAGCAGGTGGCCAGGGGAGAACTGGCGGACAAGCAGCGAATCGCGGATATCGAACGGGATCTGCGGTATTTCAATCAGCGTTTGCAAAGCGCGCAGGTCGTTACGCCAACCTCATTGGATCAGGTGCGGATCGGGCATTGGGTGACCTTTGTCGATGAGCATGACCACGAGCAGCGAGTGCAGTTGGTGGGTGAAGATCAGGCCGATGCGGCCAGCGGACTGGTCAATTGGGGCTCGCCGCTGGGGCGGGCGTTGCTGGGGACGAAAGTTGCCGATGAAGTGATCTGGAAACGGCCGGTGGGGGATTTGACCATTGAAGTGGTGGCGATAGAACCGGGGTGATCTTGCCGGCCTCATCGCGAGCAGGCTCGCTCCCACAGGAATCGCGCCTCACCGTGCAGCTTGTGGCTGACCCAAAACCAGCGTGGGAGCGAGCCCCACCGTGCAGCTTGTGGCTGACCCAAACCAGTGTGGGAGCGAGCCTGCTCGCGATGGCGGCGGGTCAGGCAACTTACGCTGGCTGATCCACCGCTATCGCGAGCAGGCTCGCTCCCACAGGGTTTGTCGCTCGGTCGCCGGCCGAATCAGGCCAGCTTCTTGTGCCTTACGCGGTGCGGCTGGGCAGCGGCTTCGCCCAGGCGTTTCTTGCGATCGGCCTCATACTCGGTGTAGTTGCCTTCGAAGAACACCGCTTGCGAGTCGTCTTCGTACGCCAGGATGTGGGTCGCCACACGGTCGAGGAACCACCGGTCGTGGGAGATCACAATCGCTGCGCCCGGGAAGTCCAGCAGGGCTTCTTCCAGGGAACGCAGGGTTTCGACGTCGAGGTCGTTGGACGGTTCGTCGAGTAGCAGGACGTTGCCGCCCTCCTTCAAGGTCAACGCCAGGTGCAAGCGACCGCGTTCACCACCGGACAGGTCCTTGACGAACTTCTGCTGGTCGCCGCCCTTGAAGTTGAAGCGCCCCACGTAGGTGCGCGACGGAATTTCATAGTTGCCGATGCGGATCTGGTCGGAACCGTCGGAGATCTGCTGGAACACGGTCTTGCTGCCGTCCAGGTCTTCACGGCTCTGGTCGACACAGGCCAGCTGCACGGTTTCGCCGATTTCGATGGTGCCCGAATCCGGTGTTTCCTTGCCCATCAGCATGCGGAACAGTGTGGATTTACCCGCACCGTTACCACCGATCACACCGACAATGGCGCCTTTGGGCATGGCGAACGACAGGTTGTCGATCAGCACGCGGTCGCCGTAGCCCTTGGTGACGTTCTTGAATTCGATGACCTTGTCGCCCAGGCGCGGACCGGCCGGGATGTAGATCTCGTTGGTTTCACTGCGCTTCTGGAATTCCTGGGACTGCATTTCCTCGAAGCGTTGCAGACGTGCCTTGGATTTGGACTGGCGGGCCTTGGCGCCTTTGCGCACCCACTCCAGTTCTTCCTTCATGGCTTTTTCATGGGCCGACTGCTGCTTGGATTCCTGGGCCAGACGATCGGACTTGGCTTCGAGCCAGCCCGAGTAGTTGCCTTCGTAAGGAATACCCGCGCCGCGGTCCAGTTCCAGGATCCAGCCGGCGACGTTGTCCAGGAAGTAACGGTCGTGCGTGATCGCGACCACAGTGCCCGGGAAATCGTGCAGGAAGTGTTCGAGCCAGGCGACGGAATCGGCGTCCAGGTGGTTGGTCGGCTCGTCGAGCAACAGCATGTCCGGCGCCGACAGCAGCAGGCGGCACAGAGCCACACGACGCTTTTCACCACCGGACAGGTGTTCAACCTTGGCATCCCAGGCCGGCAGGCGCAGCGCATCGGCGGCGACTTCCAGCTGGCGATCCAGGTTATGGCCATCGCTGGCCTGCAGGATCGCTTCGAGCTTGGCCTGTTCGGCGGCCAGCTTGTCGAAGTCGGCATCCGGTTCGGCGTAGGCCGCGTAGACCTCGTCCAGGCGCGCCTGGGCATCCTTGATCACGCTGACCGCCTCCTCGACCACTTCCCGTACGGTCTTGGTCGGATCCAGCTGAGGCTCTTGAGGCAGGTAACCGATGTTCAAGTCGGGCATCGGACGGGCTTCACCGTCGAACTCGTTGTCGACACCGGCCATGATTTTCAGCAGCGTGGACTTACCCGAACCGTTGAGGCCCAGTACGCCGATCTTGGCCCCGGGGAAGAACGACAGTGAAATGTTTTTCAGGATTTCCCGCTTCGGCGGAACAACTTTGCTCAGCCGATGCATGGTGAAGACGTATTGAGCCATGGTGAACCTAGCGTCAGTGACAGGTGAAAAGAACGAGCCAGGCCATGCGCGGCGCCGGCGCTTGACGGTCATCAATGCCGGCGGGCAGATAAAGCCTGGGGATCGGAGCTTGCGCGCTCTTGTTTGACCGGCAAAGCTACCTCAACCATCGGTCAAGGTCCAGCCGCCAGGGGCTGGCACTTTGCCACAAGTCAAGGCATGCTAGCCGCCCTTTGGGCGTCCGGCTTATAGTGCACGTCGCGCCAGTCCAGCAAACTGCAGGATTACAGCTTGTCCAACGTCACGCCGACCCTGTCCCCACGCGCACCGACTGCTGCGAGCGGCTCGCCCCTGCGCGGGACATTGAAGGGCGCGCTGGCCACACTGGTGCTCTTGCTGCTTGGGTTGCTCTTCTGGCAGTTGCTTGATCAATTGCGCGAAACCCAGCAGCAACAGCGCCAGTACACCATCGATTACACCGCCGACCTGGCCGCGCAAGTCAGCCTGAACATGGCCTTGAATGCGCAGATCGCCCTCAACCTGCTACCGATCGTCGAACAACCGCAGAGCGCCGACGAACAGCAGGCCCTGTTGCGCAAACTCCAGCAATCGTTGCCCGAGCTACGCAGCCTGGCGTTGCTGAGCCCTTCCGGCCGGGTGCTCAGCGACAGTGATCCTGCCAGCCACGATGCCGATTACCTGGCAGAGCTGGTACGGCGCAGTCGGGCCCAGGCGCACTATTTCAGCAATGCCGACGACGGCTCCGTGGTGCATCTGTTGTTGCACCAGGCCAGCGGCAGCAGCCGCAGCTATTGGGCGCTGCGCCTGACCCCAACCTTCTTTTCGACCCTGACCAAGCAGGCCGATACAGGCATGCGCCCACTGTGGCTGGTGGAAAACCGCCTCAACCAGCAAATCATCAGCCGGGACGAAAGCCTGCCCTCGGCCAGCCCTACCCGGCTGTCCCCGGATGATCTGAGCAACACCGTGCTGACCGTGCCCCTGAGCAGCAGCGACTGGCAGTTGCGTGGACTGTTCGACCGGCGCCAGGTGCTGGAGCAATTGCTGCCGGCCTTCATCGGCAAATGCCTGCTAGGCCTGGCGTTTTCAATGCTGCCGGTGATCGCGCTCTTGAGCATGCGCCGCCGCCAGCGTCAGTTGCACGAGGGCCGCCGACGCTACCAGGATATTTTCGAAGGCACCGGCGTCGCGCTCTGCGTGCTTGACCTGTCGAGCCTCAAGGCGTTTTTTGAAAGGACCGGCCTGCGCAACGGCGACCAGTTGCGCGCCTGGTTGGCAGTCCCTCACCAGCTTGAACAACTGCAGCAGGAAGTTCACGTCACCGAGGTCAATCAGATGGCGTTGAAGCTGCTCAACGTCAATTCCTGCGAACGGGCCTGGCAACTGCTGGTCGGCAATGCTGCCCAGGACAACAACCCGGTGGGTTCGAAGCTGCTCGAAGCGCTGCTCGACCAGCACAAGCAGTTGGAGCTGGAAATCAAGCTGCAGGACGCTCATGGCCGTGATCAGCACCTATGGCTGGTGCTGCGTCTGCCGGAAAAACAACAGGACTACAACGCCGTCATCCTGAGCATCAGCGACATTACCAGCCGCAAGCTGATCGAACTGTCGCTGCTCGAACGCGAAGGCTTCTGGTCCGACGTGGTGCGCACCGTACCGGACCATCTCTATGTGCAAGACGTGATCAGCCAGCGGATGATCTTCAGCAACCATCACCTGGGACAGACCCTGGGGTACGACCGCACCGAACTGCACCAGATGGGCGAATACTTCTGGGAGATCCTGTTGCACAGCGAAGACGCCGATCACTACCACAACTTGCGCCAGGCACAACGCCAGGCCGGGTATGCGCAACTGCTGCAATGCCAGCTGCGCTTTCGCCATCGCAATGGCAAATGGCGGCGCTTCGATATTCGCGAACAAGCCCTGGCCCGGGACCGGCACGATCAGGTGACACGGATCATCGGCGTAGCCAAGGACATCACCGAACAGATCGAAGCCAGCGAATCGCTGCGCGACAGCGAACAACGCTACCGGATGCTCGCCGAAAGCATCAGCGACGTGATTTTCTCCACCAACAGCAAGCTTTCGCTCAACTACGTCAGCCCCTCGGTGCAAGCAGTGCTGGGCTACAGCGCTGACTGGATATTCCAGAACGGCTGGCAATCAACCATCGCCAACCCGCAACAACTGACCGGCATCTACACCTTGATGGATCGGGTCAGCAAAGCCCTCGACAAGCCTGAGCAACTGGCCGAGTTGCGCAACCAGATGCAGACCCAGCTGTTTCTGTTCGACTGCCTGCGCGCCGACGGGCGCAAGATCCCCATCGAGCTGCGGCTGGTACTGGTGTGGGATGAGCACGGCGCGTTCGAAGGCGTGCTGGGCGTGGGCCGCGATATCAGCCAGCAACGACGCGCCGAAAAAGACCTGCGCATGGCCGCCACGGTATTCGAGCATTCGACCTCGGCGATCCTGATCACCGACCCGGCCGGTTACATTGTCCAGGCCAACGAAGCCTTCAGCCGCGTCAGCGGGTATGCGGTGTCGCAGGTGCTGGACCAGTTGCCCAACATGCTGACCGTGGACGAGCAGCAGGAAGCCCACCTGCGCTACGTGCTCAAGCAGTTGCAGCAACACAGCACGTGGGAAGGCGAGGTCTGGCTCAAGCGCCGCAATGGCGAGCACTATCCGGCCTGGGTCGGCATCACGGCGGTGCTGGACGATGAAGGCGACCTGGCCAGCTACGTGTGCTTCTTCAGCGACATCAGCGAACGCAAGGCCAGCGAACAGCGCATCCATCGCCTGGCCTACTACGACGCGTTGACCCACCTGCCCAACCGCACGCTGTTTCAGGATCGCCTGCACACCGCGCTGCAATCGGCCGAGCGCCAGAAAAACTGGGTCGTGCTGATGTTCCTCGACCTGGACCGCTTCAAGCCGATCAACGACTCTCTGGGTCACGCCGCCGGCGACCGGATGCTCAAGGAAATGGCCACGCGGCTGCTCGGCTGCGTGGCCGACGACGACACCGTGGCGCGCATGGGCGGCGACGAATTCACCCTGCTGCTGCAACCGCGTTCCAGCCGCGAAATGGCGCTCAACCGGGCGATCAACGTGGCCGAGCAGATCCTCGCCAGCCTGGTCCGACCGTTCGTACTGGAAGGTCGGGAGTTCTTCGTCACCGCCAGTATCGGTATCGCCCTGAGCCCTCAGGACGGCAACGAGCTGAGTCAGCTGATGAAGAACGCCGACACGGCCATGTATCACGCCAAGGAGCGCGGCAAGAACAACTTCCAGTTCTACCAGGCCGACATGAACGCCAGCGCCCTGGAACGACTGGAGCTGGAAAGCGACCTGCGCCACGCCCTGGAGCAGAACGAGTTCGTGCTGTATTACCAGCCACAGTTCAGCGGCGACGGCAAACGCCTGACCGGCGCCGAGGCCTTGCTGCGCTGGCGCCATCCACGACGCGGGCTGGTGCCGCCAGGGGACTTCATCCCGGTACTCGAAGAGCTCGGGTTAGTGGTGGACGTCGGTGACTGGGTGATCAGCGAAGCCTCTCGGCAGCTCAAGACCTGGCACCAGGCCAAGGTCCGGGTGCCGAAAGTCTCGGTCAACATTTCGGCCCGGCAGTTCTCCGATGGCCAGCTCGGTACGCGCATCGCCAACATCCTGCGTAGCACCGGCCTGCCGCCGGCCTGTCTGGAACTGGAACTGACCGAAAGCATCCTGATGCGTGAAGTCAGCGAGGCGATGCAGATCCTGGCCGGGCTGAAAAACCTGGGCCTGAGCATCGCCGTGGATGACTTCGGCACCGGTTATTCGTCCCTCAACTACCTCAAGCAATTCCCCATCGACGTGTTGAAAATCGACCGCACCTTTGTCGATGGCCTGCCATCCGGCGAACAGGACGCCCAGATCGCCCGGGCGATCATCGCCATGGCCCACAGCCTCAACCTGGCGGTGATTGCCGAAGGGGTCGAAACCCACGAGCAACTGGACTTTCTGCGCGAGCACGGCTGCGATGAAGTCCAGGGCTACCTGTTCGGCCGGCCGATGCCGGCCAACCGGTTTGAGGCGCAGTTCAGCAATGATGCGCTGTTCATGCTCGACTGAAAGCTTGTGCTGGCCGGGCGGGCCTCATCGCGAGCAGGCTCGCTCCCACAATTGCTTTTGGCTGTCCTTGGAATAGACATACACCACAGCCCCCCTGTGGGAGCGAGCCTGCTCGCGATGAGGCCAGTACAGGCAGCGTGAATCCCATTCGTCCGCGACATGACGTCCTTTCATATGCCTTCCAAAACCGGTTGGGTTAGAATGCCCCCCTTTTCTGCCCCCGATCCTTGAGGACCGCCATGTTCAGCCGTGATTTGACTATTGCCAAGTACGACGCCGATCTCTTTGCCGCCATGGAGCAAGAAGCTCAGCGCCAGGAAGAGCACATTGAGCTGATCGCTTCGGAAAACTACACCAGCCCCGCGGTGATGGAAGCTCAAGGCTCGGTACTGACCAACAAGTACGCCGAAGGCTATCCAGGCAAGCGCTACTACGGTGGTTGCGAGTTCGTCGACGTGGTCGAGCAACTGGCCATCGACCGCGCCAAGGAACTGTTCGGTGCCGACTATGCCAACGTCCAGCCTCACGCCGGTTCCCAGGCCAACGCCGCTGTCTACCTGGCGCTGCTGTCGGCCGGTGACACCATTCTGGGCATGAGCCTGGCCCACGGCGGTCACCTGACCCACGGCGCCAGCGTTTCGTCTTCGGGCAAGCTGTACAACGCCATCCAGTACGGCATCGACGGCAATGGCCTGATCGACTACGACGAAGTCGAGCGCCTGGCACTCGAGCACAAGCCGAAAATGATCGTGGCCGGTTTCTCCGCCTACTCGCAGATCCTCGACTTCCCACGTTTCCGCGAAATCGCCGACAAGGTCGGTGCCTACCTGTTCGTGGACATGGCGCACGTTGCGGGCCTGGTTGCCGCTGGCGTCTACCCCAACCCCGTGCCATTCGCCGACGTCGTCACCACCACCACCCACAAGACCCTGCGCGGTCCACGTGGTGGCCTGATCCTGGCTCGTGCCAACGCCGACATCGAGAAAAAGCTCAACTCCGCCGTATTCCCCGGCGCCCAGGGTGGTCCGCTGGAACACGTGATCGCCGCCAAGGCGATCTGCTTCAAGGAAGCGCTGCAGCCTGAGTTCAAGGCTTACCAGCAACAAGTGGTGAAGAACGCCAAGGCCATGGCCGGCGTATTCATCGAGCGTGGCTTCGACGTAGTGTCCGGCGGGACCGAGAACCACCTGTTCCTGCTGTCGCTGATCAAGCAGGACATCTCCGGCAAAGACGCCGACGCAGCGCTGGGCAAGGCGTTCATCACCGTGAACAAGAACTCGGTGCCCAATGATCCACGCTCCCCGTTCGTCACCTCCGGCCTGCGCTTTGGCACCCCGGCCGTGACCACTCGTGGTTTCAAAGAAGCCGAGTGCAAGGAGCTGGCTGGCTGGATCTGCGACATCCTGGCGGACCTGAACAACGAAGCGGTGATCGACGCCGTTCGCGAGAAGGTCAAGGCGATCTGCAAAAAGCTGCCGGTATACGGCGCTTAATCAGCCCGTTACACCTCAGTAAGAAAGGCCTCCATTGAAAGATGGGGGCCTTTTTCATGGGCGCAAACAATTACCCCAAATAATTAACCCCCACGCTTATCTAATGTCTTGCAATACACACACCACCACCGACAGCTAATAAATCAATAATATCGCTCCATAACTGCACACTTCATAAACCCAACGAGGAGTCGAATCACATGGACCGTGATCAATCTTTTAACGCCACACTTCGAATGTTTGACAACCACGTCAACCTGCTTGAAATACTTCATGGCAAACCCGCGATGGCCACCGTGAGTTTATTCAGCGGCGGCTTCTTTACCGGCCGCCCGCAAACCCACGACCACTCCAGCCTGCTCGGCATGCGCCCCAAAAATCAGGGTCAATCCAGCAACCCATTGAAATTGCATTTACGACACACCCCGAACGGCTACAACCTGGTCATTAAAAACACGGGGGAACATGAAAACAAACTTATCGGTAAACGCTGGCTTGAGGTTCTCGGCGCACAGGACTCCGGCACGGATGATCCGATGCTCTTTACCCTCGTTGATCATCAGAACAACGCCATCACCCGGCAGAATATTTCCACGCCGCATTTACCTGTCTCGTTCATGACAAAAAATAAAAAATATATCGGCGGATTGAAAGTTCGAGGCTCGCCTTATATTTATCTTGCCGAGACAGAAGAAAAATCGAAAGTGACATTCATCCTGAGTGTTCTTTAAAGAGCATGTCGATACTTTGTGGCGAGAGGGCTGATCCCTCGCCACAGGGAGCTGTGGCGCACTGCTTGCCACCCACATTTTTTTCACTGCAACAAACGGCTCAAGCACAAGGGTTCCGGCCTAACTGGTAAGACCGGTCATGCCAAATCTCTACAGATCAGCTTGCGCAGCAGCGAAAACAGGGCCTAGACTGCGCCTGCACTGGACAAACCGGTAAGACCACAATAATGAAGTCCTGACGCCTCTATTGACGGCGAAAAGGACACCGAACCAGGAATCCCTCCCATGCTCAAATGGTGCTCGCGTTCGATCTTCCTTCAAGTTGTCCTCGGATTGGTGCTCGGCATCGTCTGTGGACTGACCCTTCCCGAATACTCCGCACAGCTCAAACCCCTCGGCGACGGCTTTATCAAGCTGATCAAGATGCTCATCGGCCTGATCGTGTTCTGTGTGGTAGTCAGCGGCATCTCGGGTGCCGGAGACCTCAAGAAGGTCGGGCGCATTGGCCTCAAGTCGGTCATCTACTTCGAAGTATTGACCACCATCGCCTTGGTCATCGGTCTGGTGCTTGCCTTCAGCACCGGTATCGGCAGTGGTGCGAACATCCACCTGGAACAACTCTCCAGCGCGGACATGGGGGATATCGCCCAGCGTGGCGAGCACCTGGTCACCACCACCCAGTTCCTCATGAACCTGATCCCAACCTCGGTGCTCGGGGCCTTCGCTGAAAACAACATTCTGCAAGTGCTGTTGTTCTCCGTGCTGTTTGGCAGCGCCCTGAACCTGGTGGGCGATGCAGCGTCCGGCATCTCGCGGTTGATCAACGAACTGAGCCACGTGATCTTCCGCATCATGGGCATGATCGTGCGTCTGGCCCCCATTGGGGTCTTCGGGGCCATCGCCTTCACTACCAGCAAATATGGCCTGGACTCGCTGCAACACCTGGGCAGCCTGGTGGGCCTGTTCTACCTGACCTGCATCGCCTTCGTTGCACTGATCCTCGGCTTGGTGATGCGTGTCTCGGGCCTGCCGATGTTGCCGTTTCTCAAATACCTGCGTGAAGAGCTGCTTATCGTGCTCGGTACGGCCTCTTCCGACGCCGTGCTGCCACAGATCATGCGCAAGCTTGAGCACCTGGGGATCGGCAGTTCCACCGTCGGCCTGGTGATTCCGACCGGCTACTCGTTCAACCTGGACGGTTTTTCGATCTATCTGACCCTGGCGATTGTGTTCATTGCCAACGCCACCGGCACACCTCTGGCCATGAGTGATTTGCTGACCATCCTGCTGGTGTCACTGATCACCTCCAAGGGCGCCCACGGGATTCCCGGCTCGGCGCTGGTGATCCTGGCTGCCACGTTGACGGCCGTCCCGGCGATCCCGGTGGTTGGCTTGGTGCTGGTACTGGCGGTGGATTGGTTCATGGGCATCGGCCGGGCCCTGACCAACCTGATTGGCAACTGCGTGGCCACCGTGGCGATTGCCCGCTGGGAAAAAGACATCGATGTCCCTCGGGCGCGCAAGGTACTGTCCGGCCAACACGGTTATACCTTCCAATCCAGGAAACCGGTGGGCACTGCCCATCAGCAGCAATTCTGAAAGACTGCGGTGCCGGCCCGCGAACCGGTACCGCCTGATTGATTTTCGAGGAGTCACCAGTGATCAGTTCATCAACCGTCGTCAATTCCGTGGTGGAGAAACTACGTGCCGCCCTCGCTCGGGGCCAATGGCGCTCGGGCGACATGCTGCCCGGCCAACGCGAGCTGGCCGAGCAATTGGGCATCAGCCGACCAAGCCTGCGCGAAGCGGTGATTGTCCTGGAAACCCTGGGGCTGGTGCGTTCGATGCCCGGCAAGGGCGTCGTGGTGCTGGAGGCCAACTTCACCGACACCGCCAATGAAGGCAGCGCCATGGCCGGCGCCAGCCTGGAGGACGTGCTGCAACTGCGCTACACCCTGGAGCCTTTCATCGTCGGCCTTGTGGCGCAATCCATCAGCAGCAAGGAGGTCGGCCAGTTGCGCCTGACCCTCATGGACATGCGCGAAGCGTTGGAGGCCAACGACAGCGACGCTTGCGCCAACGCCTACATTGCCTTCCATGAAGAGCTGTTTGCCTTGACGTCCAACCCGATTTTTCAAAACGTGGTCCAGCAGACCAGCAACGCGCTCAAGCAAAGCGCCGATGTGTTGCGCAATTCACCCCAGCATCTGGCCGAACGCCTGGAGGAAAACGAAGCCGTGGTGCGCGCCATCCGCGCCAAGAACAGCGCCCAGGCCAGTACCGAAATGCGCCGGCATATCCTCAGGGAAGGCCAGCGCATGGGCATCGAACTGAACATTCCGGACGACAACCTCGGCACTTGAGCCACACCCTGCGGAGACCGCCATGAACAACCTCATGCCCCACCCGGATCAGCCTGAGCGCAACGTGCTCGCGTCCCTGTCGCTGCCCGGTCGGGTCGGCAAACCGTCGGTGGACGATATCTACCCGCGGATCTTCGACGCCATCCTCGAACAACGCATTGCTCCGGCCAGCCGTTTCACCGAGGAAAGCCTGGGGGATGTGTTCGGTGTCAGTCGCAGCATCATTCGCCGTGTCCTGGCGCGCCTGTCCCACCAGCAAGTGGTGATCCTGCGGCCCAACCATCGGCCCCAGGTGGCGGCACCGGACCTGGAGCAGACCCGGCAAATACTGCATGCCCGGCGCCTGGCCGAACAGACCCTGGTGCGCCTGGCCTGCAAGGCGCCGCAGCCCAAGGACCTGCAGCGCCTACGCGATCTGATAGAGCGCGAGCGCCAGTGCCTGGATCGCGGCGAACGCGGCCCGGCGATTCGCCTGTCCGGCGAGTTTCACCTGCAATTGGCAGCCATGGCCGGGAATGCGCCGTTGGCGCAGTTTCTCGGCAGCCTTGTGCCCTTAACCTCGCTGGCCCTGGCGCGGCATGAGATCAAGTCCCGCAGGCATTGCGCCTGGCAGGAGCATTTGGCGATCGTAGACGCGATGGAACGTGGCAGCGTTGATCAAGCGTTGCAACTGATGAGCGAGCACCTGGACCATCTTGAACAAAAGCTGCTGATGGCCGCAGGCACCGGGACGTCAAAGTAGCGCGGCTTCGAAGCCTGCGCGGATCTTCTCTTCGGGCAACTCGTCGGCGATGAACACAATGACGCTCTCCCGTGCTTCGCCTGGCGCCCATTCGGTATCCCAGTCAAAACCGTACAGTTTGAGTACGCCCTGGAACACCAGTCGACGGGATTCGCCAGCGATGCTCAGTACCCCCTTGTAGCGCAGCAACTGCTTGCCGTGCTCCTCCAGCAACTGGTTCATGAACTCGCTGAGTTTGTCGATATCCAGCGGTTTGTCGGTGCGAAGCACGAGGCTGCTGATGCGGTCCCCGGTGCTTGCCTTGCCCACCGGTCGCAGGCTGAACCCCGCCCCCAGGTCTGCGTTGAGATTGAAGCCGCGGATGTCGAGCAATTCGGCCAGATCGATCTTGCCGTGCTCCACCACCCTGATCGGCGCCCGTCGGTTGATCCGCGTCAGTCGTTCGCCAAGGGCTTGGACATGGGCTGCGTCCACCAGATCGGTCTTGCTCAGCAGCAGACGGTCGGCAAATCCGACCTGGGCCTGGGCAATGGCCTGGGTCAGGTGGATCTCGGCGTGAGCGGCGTCCACCAGGGTCAGGATACCGTCGAGGATGTAGCGCTCGCGCAGGTCCTCATCGATAAAAAATGTCTGGGCCACAGGGGCCGGATCGGCCAGGCCGGTGCATTCGATCACCAGGCGATCAAAGGCAATTTCGCCGCTGTCCAGCCGTTCGAGTAGCAGGTACAGGGCTTTGGTCAGGTCAGTGTGAATGGTGCAGCACACGCAGCCATTGGCCAGAGTCATGACTTGCACCGGCTCATCGCCCAACAGCTGGGTATCGATGCCGGCATCGCTGAATTCATTCTCGATCACGGCGATTTTCAGGCCGTGCTCGGCCTTGAGCAAATGACGCAAAAGCGTGGTCTTGCCGGCGCCGAGAAAGCCGCTGAGGATGGTGACCGGGATGGGAGAGGACAACGTGATTCTCCTGTTGCGAAATTAAAAGAAGCGCACAGAACCCATGTGGAGGCGAGGCAAACTGTTGCGACGCCATCGCGAGCAGGCTCGCTCCCACAAGGGGGTCTGTGGTGTATGCGAACCCAAGGCCACCCCAAAACAACTGTGGGAGCGAGCTTGCTCGCGATGGCGGTGGGTCAGTCAACATCATCGTAACTGACCCGACGCCTTCGCGAGCAAGCCCGCTCCCACAGGGTTACCTCATCAACCTGAAATCAGTTGATCAACAGCACTTGGGTCCCGCCTTGCCACCGTATCGGGCTTCCTGGCGTTCGCGGAAGAACGCCTCGTAGTCCATCAACGGTTTGTCCGGGTGTTTGCTTTGCATATGCTCGACGTAGTTGTCGTAGTCGGGCATGCCGACCATCAGGCGGGCGGCCTGACCGAGGTATTTACCGAGGCGACTCAAGTCATTGAACATCGTTGCAATCCTCGATTCAGGCGTCCGGCACGGCCTGGAAGGGCGCTTCTTTATCCGTGCGTTCCTTGTGACCCCAGGCAGCGATGCCGACCTTGAGCGCGTAGAACAGGATGCTGAAGACCACCAGCAGGAACAACACCGTCAGCGTTGCGTTGGTGTAAGCGTTGTACACCACGTGCTGCATCTGCTCGATGCTCTTGGCCGGGGCCAGGATCTGGCCGGCGGCCAGGGCATCGTTGTATTTGCGCGCCAGGGCCAGGAAGCCGATCGCCGGGTTGGCGTCGAACAGCTTGATCAGGCCCGCCGTGGTGGTGCAGATCAGCAACCAGACCGCCGGCAGCATGGTCACCCAGACGTAGCGCTGGCGCTTCATCTTGATCAGTACCACGGTGCCGAGCATCAGGGCGATACCGGCCAGCATCTGGTTGGAGATGCCGAACAGCGGCCACAAGGTGTTGATGCCGCCCAGCGGATCGATCACGCCCTGGTACAACAGGTAGCCCCACAGCGCCACACAGCCAGCGGTGGCGATCAGGTTGGCGACCCAGGATTCAGTCCGCTTGAGGGCTGGTACGAACGAGCCCAGCAGGTCCTGCAGCATGAAGCGCCCGGCACGGGTGCCGGCGTCTACCGCCGTGAGGATGAACAGCGCCTCGAACAGGATCGCGAAGTGGTACCAGAACGCCATGGTGTTCTCACCCGGCAACACCGAGTGCAGGATCTGCGCGATCCCCACCGCCAGCGTCGGCGCACCGCCGGCACGGGCCAGGATGGTGGTCTCGCCGATGTCATTGGCCACCGCCTGCAGCGCTTCGGGGGTGATTGCAAAGCCCCAACTGCTGACGGTCTGCGCCACGCTCACCACATCACCGCCGACGATCGCCGCCGGGCTGTTCATGGCGAAGTACACACCCGGCTCGATCACCGAAGCGGCGACCATTGCCATGATGGCCACGAACGACTCCATCAGCATGCCGCCGTAACCGATGTAGCGGGCGTTGACTTCGTTATCGAGCATCTTCGGCGTGGTGCCCGAAGAGATCAGCGCGTGGAAACCCGAAACCGCGCCACAGGCGATGGTGATGAACAGGAACGGGAACAATCCGCCCTTCCACACCGGGCCCGTGCCGTCGGTGAACTGGGTCAGTGCCGGCATTTTCAGCTCGGGCATGGTGACCAGGATGCCGATCGCCAGGGCGACGATGGTGCCGATCTTCAAGAAGGTGGACAGGTAGTCGCGCGGCGCCAGGATCAGCCAGATCGGCAACACCGCGGCAACAAAACCGTAGCCGATCAGCATCCAGGTGATTTGCACGCCGGTGAAGGTGAAGGCCTCGGCCCAGACCGGGTCTGCGGCCACTTGCCCGCCGAGCCAGATCGAACCCAGCAGCAACAGCACGCCGATGAGGGAGATTTCACCGATGCGGCCCGGGCGGATGTAGCGCATGTAGATGCCCATGAACATCGCGATCGGGATGGTCGCCATCACCGTGAAGATCCCCCACGGGCTCTCGGCCAGGGCCTTGACCACGATCAGCGCCAGCACCGCGAGGATGATGATCATGATCAGGAAGCAGCCGAACAGCGCGATGGTACCGGGAACGCGGCCCATCTCTTCGCGGACCATGTCGCCCAGGGAGCGACCGTTGCGACGAGTGGACAGGAACAGGACCATGAAGTCCTGCACGGCACCGGCCAGCACCACCCCGGCGATCAGCCAGAGCGTACCGGGCAGGTAGCCCATCTGCGCCGCCAGTACCGGCCCGACCAGCGGCCCCGCACCGGCAATGGCCGCGAAGTGGTGGCCGAACAGGATGTGTTTGTTGGTCGGGACATAGTCCAGGCCATCGTTGTTGAGCACGGCGGGGGTGGCCCGGCGCGCATCGAGTTGCATCACGTTATTGGCGATGAACAGGCTGTAGTAGCGGTAGGCGACCAGGTAGATGGCCACGGCTGCGACGACGATCCAGAGGGCGTTGATCGCCTCTCCCCGACGCAATGCCACGACGCCCAGGGCGCTCGCTCCCAAGACGGCCAGCAGTAGCCAGGGTATGTGGCGCAGCAGGCTATTATTATTTGTCATTTTTATATTCCGGCCAGGGTGGACAAGAAAGACAGCCATCGGAGTTTAGCGCTAACGAGAACAAAGGCCACCCCCGACATTTGTCTGCCCAGCAGCCCAACGGTGACGACGGCGCGCCAGTTGGGTCTATAGTCAATCAATCTCCAGAAAGGAATGCGTAATGAGCGAACGCCGCCGCTTCGTACGAATCGAGTTCCATGCCCGAACCGAGCTGAGTCAGGGCAAGGACGAGGACAAACTGACTTGGCCGGTCGAACTGCTGGACCTGTCTCTCAAGGGCCTGCTGATCAAAAAGCCCGAGCCCTGGCTTGGCAATCCCGAGAAGACTTTCGTAGCCGACATTCACTTGAGCAACGACGTGGAAGTGCAGATGGAGGTTCGGTTGACCCACGACGACCATGGCCATCTGGGCTTTGTCTGCGAGCATATCGACCTGGACTCCATCGCCCATCTGCGCCGGCTGGTGGAGTTGAACCTCGCCGATCAGGCTGAGCTTGAGCGGGAATTGGCGGCGTTGGTACATATTTGAATAACCCTGCACCACGCAGCAGGCCTCGGAGTTATTCGAACAATGCATCCAGCGCCTGTTCCAGGCGAGTCACGGCAATGATCTGCAACCCGGCAGGCGCTTCCTTCGGCGCGTTGCCCTTGGGCACGATGGCGCGTTTGAAACCGTGCTTGGCCGCCTCCTTGAGCCGCTCCTGTCCGCTGGGCACCGGCCGGACTTCCCCCGACAGCCCCACTTCACCGAACACCAGCAGATCATGGGGCAGCGGCCGATTGCGCAAGCTGGACATGACCGCCGCCATCAACGCCAGGTCAGACGCGGTTTCCAATACTTTGACGCCGCCCACCACGTTGAGGAAAACGTCCTGATCGTGGGTGGGAATGCCACCGTGTCGATGCAGGACCGCCAGCAACATGGCGAGCCGATTCTGATCCAGCCCCAAGGTGACCCTACGCGGGTTCGCCAAATGGCTGTCATCCACCAGCGCCTGAACCTCCACCAGCATCGGCCGGGTGCCTTCCCAGGTCGCCATGACCACACTGCCCGGCACTTCTTCCTGGGCGCGCGTGAGAAAAATCGCCGAAGGATTCGAGACTTCTTTCAAGCCTCTGTCGGTCATGCCGAACACACCCAATTCATTGACGGCGCCAAAGCGATTCTTCACTGCCCGCAGCAACCGTAGGCGACCGTCGGACTCACCCTCGAAATACAACACGGTATCCACCATGTGCTCCAGCACCCGCGGGCCAGCCAGCGCGCCTTCCTTGGTGACGTGGCCCACCAGGAAAATCGCCGTACCGCTCTGTTTTGCGTAGCGCACCAGCAACGCCGCGCTTTCACGCACCTGGGACACGCCGCCCGGCGCCGATTGCAGTTGTTCGGTGAAAATCGTCTGGATCGAGTCGATCACCATGACCTTGGGTTTTTCCAGGCGGGCCGTGGCGATGATGGTTTCGATGCACGTCTCGGTCATGACCCGCAGTTGATCCTGGGGCAGCCCCAGACGCCGGGCGCGCATGGCGACTTGCTGCTGGGATTCCTCGCCAGTGACGTACAGCGCCGGCATGCGCGTGGCCAGGTTGCACAAGGTTTGCAACAGGATGGTGGACTTGCCGATGCCCGGGTCCCCGCCAATCAGCACGACCGAACCGTCCACCAGACCACCGCCCAATACGCGGTCCAGCTCGCCGGACGCGGTGGAAAACCGTGGAATTTCCTCGACGCTGACTTCGGCGAGGGTCTTGATTTGCGCCTGCTGACCGGCCCACCCCGTGCGACCGGTGGGGGCTGCGGCACCGCCACTCTCGACCATGGTTTCGGTCAAGGTGTTCCAGGCACCGCACTCACTGCACTGGCCGGCCCATTTGGGAAAGGTCGAGCCGCACTCGGTGCAGCCATACATGCGCTTTGCCTTGGCCATCTGAACTCCGGGATAAAAACCGCGATGATAGCCCACGCGGGGGTCAGCGCGGGGCCGGCATTCTGATTTCACCGTTGGCCAGGTTCGCCGCGGTATTGCCCAGCGGATCCCGGGCCTGCAGGTCCGCCCCTTTGGCCGCCAAGGCGTCGAGCAACTCGACGCGCTTGAACAGGCCGGCGTACATCGCTGCGGTCTGTCCGGCGCCGTTGCGCTGGTCCGGGTTGCAATCGGTGGACAACAAACGGCGCGCGATCTGCACTTGGCCCTTGAAAATGGCGCCCATCAGCGCCGTGTTGCCCCGGTTGTCCTGGGTGCAGGCATCGGCGCCAGCGGCCAGCAGCCGCTCCACCGCCGCGCCATGGCCGTGGTAAGCGGCCAGGATCAGCGCGGTGTAGCCCTTTTCGTCCTGGCGGTTGAGCGAGTAACCGGCCTCGATAAAGGTCTCGAGCATCGGCACGTCGCCCCGGCGGGCGGCGTCGAAGTAATAAGTTTGCAACTGCTCTTGTACAACCACCGGATCGGTGGGCATGGGCTGATCGGCCCATACGCTCAACGACCCGATTGCGAGCATCGAAAACAGGAAGTTACGCAGCATGACGTCTCCTTGGCGCAAGGCTGTAGATGCAGGGCTGTGGGAGCATGGCTTGCCCGCAACGCAGACGACTCGGTCTGGCTTCAGACCGCAGCGCCTGCTTCGCGAGCAAGCTTTGCTCCCACGGGTTATGCACGTGCCAGGCTGTGGATCAGTCGCTGAGTTTTTCCGCCAGCGCCTTGACCCGGGTCAGATCGCCTTTGGCGACACGGGCTACACCGGTGCCGTATTCAGGATCAGCCTTGTAGAGGAACGACAGGATGATGTGCTTGCTCTCCTCATCGGTGGTCGCCAGCGATCCACCGAAGCTTTCGATCAGGTCATTGCGCTCTTTCTGGTTGAACGAGCGGTACAGGTCACCGGCTTGCTTGAAGTTCTGCTCACGCTGGATCTTCGCCTGCTGGGTACTGCCAGTCAGCGCGGTCTGGCTGTAGCGTGCCGTTGGCTGTTCCTGGCGAGGCATCAGGCGGCTCGGCTGATAATTCACGCCGGTGCTAGTGGCGCCCGAATTCATCGCGCCGTCCTGGTTGCCATTGTTGACCGCCACCTTCGGCGCATTGATGGGCAACTGAAGCGCGTTGGGCCCCACTCGATACATTTGCGTATCGGCATAGGAGAACACCCGCCCCTGCAACAGCCGATCTTCCGACGGCTCGATGCCCGGAACAAGATTGGCCGGCGCCATCGCCACCTGCTCGGTTTCCTGGAAAACATTCGCCGGGTTACGGTTCAAAACCATTTGCCCGACTTTGCGCTCAGGCACACCCGGCCAGATTTTTGTCGCATCAAGAGGATCGAAATCAAACGTGGAAAGGTCCTGCGGGTTCAGCACCTGAACGTACAAGTCCCATTTCGGGAAGTCGCCCTTATTAATATGACTCACCAGATCGTTAGTCATATGGCTGTAATCTTGCCCCTGAACTTTCACAACTTCTTTCGGATCGAGGTTTTTCAGCCCCTGCAAACTTTTCCAATGAAACTTTACGTAGTGAACTTCACCCTTTGCATTCACCAACTTGTAGGCATGCACACCGTTACCGTCCATTTCACGATAACTGGCCGGCGTGCCGGAATTGGAATACAACTCGGTCAGCGTGCGCGTTGCTTCGGGCACGTGAGAAAAGAAATCGAAACGGCGGGCGTCATCATCCAAGTTGGTCCGAGGGTCGGGCTTGAAAGCATGGACCATGTCTGGAAACTTGATGGCATCGCGAATGAAGAAGGTCGGGAAGTTGTTACCCACCAGATCCCAGTTACCCTCGGCCGTGTAGAACTTGGTGGCAAAACCACGGGGGTCACGCAGGGTTTCCGGCGAATGGTTGCCGTGCACTACGGCAGAAAAACGCACGAACACCGGCGTGGCCTGGCCAGCGGCGAAGACTTTGGCCTTGGTCAGGTCACTGAGGTCGTCGGTGACTGTAAATGTGCCATGGGCGCCGGTTCCTCGTGCATGCACCACGCGCTCGGGGATGCGCTCGCGGTCGAAGCGCTGGAGTTTCTGGATCAGTTGCACGTCTTGCAACAAGGTCGGCCCGTTAGGACCGGCTGTTTGCGAGTTCTGGTTGTCGCCCACGGCCGCACCGTTATCGCGGGTCAGGGTGGCCGCGTTAACGGACAAGGACAACAGGCTGGCGGTGAGCACAAAAAAAGCACGGCGAGGGGTAAAAGTCCCGCCGCCAAGGGAAATGTTCATAGGCGTTTCCTCTGATGTTATAGAGCGCATCCATGTGCGCCTTGCAGAGGCTAGTGCTCGAAAAAGAAAAACCTAAATAGAAATGCCGCACCGATCCGATAGAAAAATCCTTATAGGGAATCGGCTCGGGACCGCGTATCACGCGCGATTGATGGCACTTTGTAAACTTTTCCCCCTGTCCCGAGTCGATAACTGAAGCTTTGTAAGCAGGCGTTTCGAGCAGGACGCGTTTGGCTGATTTACACTGCCACCATCCACTTCATCTGTCACAAGGAACAACTCATGGGCGTGATTAACGAGTTCAAGGCCTTCGCGGTCAAAGGCAATGTCGTCGACATGGCCGTCGGGATCATTATCGGTGCTGCTTTCGGCAAAATCGTTTCGTCCTTCGTTGGCGACGTCATCATGCCTCCGATCGGCCTTTTGATTGGCGGGGTGGACTTCAGCGACCTGGCCATCACACTCAAGGCGGCACAAGGCGATGCGCCGGCGGTGGTATTGGCCTATGGCAAATTCATTCAAAGCACCATTGACTTCATCATTGTGGCGTTCGCCATTTTCATGGGCGTCAAGGCCATCAACCGCCTCAAGCGCGAAGAAGCCGTTGCTCCCAGCGCGCCACCGGTTCCGACCAAGGAAGAACTGTTGCTGAGCGAAATTCGCGACCTGCTCAAGGCCCAGAACGAGAGGCCCTGACTCACACTTCGCCGCCTGTGGCGTGGGTTTTTATCTCCTCGCCACAGGCGCCTTTTCTACCAATAGTTTTCCACGGCCACCTGACCTGGCCGACGGCTGAGACTCAGTTGCAGGCCCCTGGCCTTGAGCAGCTTGCGCGTGTCATCGATCATCTGCGGATTGCCGCACAACATCACCCGCGAGTGTTCCGGCGTCAGCTCGATGTCAGCCGCCCTTTCCAACTCGCCATTTTCGATCAGTGTCGTGATTCGTCCGCTGAGCGCACCGGGATGCTGTTCACGGGTGACGGTCGCGATGAAACGAAACTTGTGAGCGTAGCCGGCCAGGTAGTCGCGCTGGCTCAACCCTTTGATCAGCTCCTGATATGCCAGCTCCCGTGCCTCGCGGACGCTGTACACCAGGACGATCGTCTCGAATTTTTCCCATGCTTCGAAATCCTGGAGAATCGAGAGGAACGGTGCGACGCCCGTTCCCGTGGACAGCAGCCACAAATCGCGCCCGTCAACGAAACGATCAAGCGTCAGGTAGCCAAAGGCCTGGCGATCAACCAGCAGGCTGTCGCCTGGCTGCAGCCGACTCAGTTCGCTGGTGAACTCGCCGTCCGGTACCACGATGGAAAAAAACTCGAGGAATTCATCGAACGGCGAAGACACCATGGAATATGCCCGCCAAACGATGGTGCCATCCGCTTTAGCGACCCCGAGCCGGGCGAACTGGCCCGCCCGAAAACGAAAACCGCGATCCCGTGTGGTACGCAACGTAAACAAATGAGGTGCCACGGGCTGCACATCGAGCAAGGTTTGACGGGTGAACTTCTCTGAGCTGTCGATCATGAGCCACTCCAACGAGACAAGACTTACAGTGTCCCGCAAAGTGAGCCCCTTCACCACTGACAACGAGTAGTGGCACTTTAGCTACTAATGCCTCCGTCGCCGAGCATATCTTCTACCAGACTTATACAAAACTATCCCAACTGTAAAATCATACTCAAAAAGTTTATTTCTTAAACATTTCAAACTGTAAGCAAATAAAAAAAAGCTCACTGCAATTTAAGAATAGTCCTACACTAAAAATTCGCATCATGGATTGGATCCGCATGGACGAACTCAACCCAGGAGAGAGCGATGGACAAGTGGAAGGACTTGCTGTTGAGGAAGTTATCCTGTGAAAAGGACTTACAGACGGCCTATCGTCTAGTCCTGAATTTCTTTAACAATCAGGGATTTGAATATTGTGCATTCTCAGCCTATCTCGGAAGCCCGGACAAGCATACCAACAAGGTAAACCTGAATAACTACCCTTATGGATGGGACAGACTATATGAACAGAACGGCTATGCATCGAACGACCCACTAGTAGCACATTGCAATCAATCACCGCTTCCAATCTTGTGGGATGAGACTGTTTTTGCTCAGGCCCCCAAGTTGTGGCGAGAACTTAATCGTCAGGGACTCAAGTATGGCTGGACCCAGGCCGTTCATGATGAACAGGGGGCACACTGCAGCCTTTTCAGCCTGGCCCGGACTCATTGCCCCATCGATATCGACGAGCATTACGCAAATCTGGGCTATGCCATTTTCGCCAGTCAAAGATTGCATGCGCTGGCCAGCAAAAAACTGGCTGACGCTGCCGCGACTCCACAAAAATGTCATTTATCACCCAGAGAGATCGAAGTATTGAGGTGGTCGGCCGAAGGCAAGACGGCTTCGGAAGTGGGCAGAATCCTCTGCCTCTCCGAGCGCACCGTGAACTTCCATGTGTGCAGTTGCATGCGAAAGCTGAACGTCAACAACAAAATCTCAGCGGTAGCCAAGGCGGCCCACATCCATGTGATCTGAACCGTGCGGCGCACTTACCAACCTGAAAAAACCCGCGAGTAATGCCTGGAAAAAAAACGTACCATTTACGGCTCCACTTGAATGATGACGCGCCCAGTACGCGACGAAGTTCATTCAGGCGGTCCCGCTGAGACACCTGCCCCGGGGCAGCGGGACATTCGTTGATCTCCAGAGTCCCAGCCATGCCCTTGCTCGACAGTCCCTTCGCCCAACTTGACCTGATCCGCCAACCCGAACAGCAGAACGAGCCGCTGCAAGCCTTTGACGCAGCCGACGAATACCTGCTCGCGTATCTGGCCGAGCAACAGCCGCTCGCCGATACCCGGGTCCTGGTCCTCAATGACGGCTTTGGTGCCCTGGCGGCGAGCCTTGCCGGCAAGGTTGAAGTCATCAGCAGCAGCGACTCGTACCTGGCCTTGCAGGCGCTGGAGAAAAACCTGGTGCGCAACGGCCTGCCCTTTGATGCGGTGCCGACGTTGCCGGCCAGTGAACCGTTGACCGGACCTTTCGACCGCGTCCTGATCAAAGTGCCAAAAACCCTGGCCCTGCTGGAAGAACAGTTGATTCGCCTGCAAGGCCAATTGGCCCCCGGTGCCCAGGTGATTGCTGCTGCGATGGTCAAGCATCTGCCACGGGCCGCCGGTGACCTGCTGGAACGCTACGTTGGCCCGGTGCAGGCCTCGCTGGCAGTGAAAAAAGCTCGCTTGTTGATCGCCACGCCAGAAGCGCTCCAGCCAGAAACCCGAGTGCCGGCCGCATCCCCCTACCCCACGCGCTATTGGCTGGAAGAGCCGAAGATCGAATTGCTCAACCACGCCAACGTGTTCTGTCGCGAAGGCCTGGACATCGGCACCCGGGCATTTCTGCCGCATCTGCCAAAGAACCTGGGCACCGCCCGCGTCGCGGACCTGGGGTGCGGCAACGGTGTACTGGCAATCGCCAGCGCCCTGCAGAATCCCGAGGCCCACTACACCCTGGTGGATGAATCGTACATGGCCGTGCAGTCGGCCGCAGAGAACTGGCGCGCCGCCCTGGGCGAGCGTGAGGTGACCATACGAGCTGGGGATGGTCTGGCCGGGCAAGAGGCGCAGTCATTGGATGTAGTGCTGTGTAATCCGCCTTTCCACCAACAGCAGGTGGTGGGCGACTTCCTCGCCTGGCGGATGTTTCAGCAGGCGCGCGAAGCACTGGTGGTCGGCGGCGCGCTGTACATCGTCGGCAATCGGCACCTGGGCTACCACAGCAAACTGGCGCGGTTGTTCCGGGGGGTCGAACAAGTGGCCGCAACCCCGAAATTCATCATCCTCAAGGCCCGCAAATAATTTGACCCTGCCCGGGAGCGTCAGTGGGTGGTCAGCCCTGCGGCGTTCATGAACATCCGCATCAGGCTGGCGACGATAAACAGCGCCAGCACACTGCCGGCCCAGATCAGCGCCAGCCAGCCAAGTCGCTGCCAGAGCGGCTTCTTTTCAGCCGCTTCGATGTCTTTCAAATCAGGCTTGGCCATTTTCAATGCCTCGCTGGTCAATCAATGGTAGCCGTCGTCATGGGTCACCTTGCCTCGGAACACGTAGTAGCTCCAGAAGGTGTACACCAGGATCAAAGGAATGATGAACAGCGTCCCGACCAGCATGAACCCCTGGCTCTGTGGCGGTGACGCCGCGTCCCAGATGGAGATGGATGGCGGCACGATGTTCGGCCACAAGCTGATGCCCAGACCGCTGTAACCGAGGAAGATCAGCGCCAGCGTCAGAATGAACGGCGTGTAGTTGGCGTTGCGGGCAACGGCGCGAAACAACCCGTACATGGTCACCAGCACCAGGATCGGCACCGGCAGGAACCAGAACAGATTTGGCAGGGTAAACCAGCGCGCCGCGATATCGGCGTGAGCCAGCGGAGTCCAGATACTGACGATACCGATCACCGCCAGCACCCCGAACGCCAGCGGCCTGGCCAGGTTATGCATCTGCTCCTGCAACTTGCCTTCGGTTTTCATGATCAGCCAAGTGCAGCCGAGCAAGGCGTAGGCGACGATCAAGGCCAGGCCACAGAAGACGGTGAACGGTGTGAACCAGTCCAGGGAGCCGCCGGCGAACTGGCGATCGACCACTTCGAATCCATCAATGAACGCCCCCAACGCCACCCCCTGGAAGAAGGTGGCCGTCAGGGAACCGCCGATGAACGCCTTGTCCCACAGATGGCGCTTGTGAGCCTTGGCCTTGAAGCGAAACTCAAAGGCCACGCCGCGGAAAATCAGCCCGATGAGCATCAGGATCAGCGGCAGGTACAGCGCCGAAAGCACCACCGAATAAGCCAGCGGAAACGCCCCGAACAGGCCCGCGCCGCCCAGCACCAGCCAGGTTTCGTTACCGTCCCAGACCGGCGCTACGGTGTTCATCATCACGTCACGATCACGCTCAGCCTTGATGAAGGGGAAAAGAATGCCGATCCCCAGGTCAAAGCCATCCATGATCACGTACATCATGATGCCGAAGATGATGACCACGGCCCAGATCAGCGGAAGATCAATACCCATGACTCAATTCCCCTTGTGCGAGCTGTCGTTATGGTCCACTTCGTCGTCGCCATCATCGGCGGCCGACAATGGACGGGCCGGGGTACGTTTCTGACCCGGGCCACCGTCGGCCGGCTCATCTTCATGGGCTTCCGGCCCTTTGCGCACCAGGCGCATCATGTAGCTCAGCCCCGCACCGAACAGCGCGAAATACACCACAACGAACAGCACAAGCGTGATGCTCATCTGCGCAAAGCTGTGGCCGGACGAAGCATCGGCCGTGCGCATCAGGCCGTAGACCACCCAGGGCTGGCGACCGATTTCGGTGGTGAACCAGCCTGCCAGGATCGCGATCAGGCCGGACGGCCCCATCCACAAGACCATGTGAAGGAACGGTCGGGATTGGTAGAGCCGGTCGTTGCGGCGCAACCAGAGACTGCACAGACCGGTGAAAATCATCAGCAGCCCCAGGCCCACCATGATCCGGAACGACCAGAACACAATGGTCGAATTCGGTCGGTCTTCAGGCGGAAACTCCTTGAGGGCCGGCACCTGCTTGTCCAGGCTATGGGTCAGGATCAGGCTGCCCAGGTAGGGGATTTCCACGGCGAACCGGGTCTTTTCCGCCTGCATGTCCGGCCAGCCAAACAGGATCAGCGGGGTAGGCTCATTGCCGACGTTTTCCCAGTGACCTTCGATGGCCGCGATCTTGGCCGGTTGATGCTTGAGGGTGTTGAGGCCATGGAAGTCACCAATGACGGCCTGGATCGGCGCCACCAGCAACGCCATCCACATCGCCATCGAGAGCATGCGGCGAATGGCCGGGGTATCCCGACCGCGCAACAAGTGCCAGGCCGCCGACGAACCGACGAAAAACGCCGTGGCGACAAACGCTGCCGTGGACATGTGCAACAGCCGATAGGGGAACGAGGGGTTGAACACCACCGCCAGCCAGTCCACCGGGATGACCCGGCCATCGATGATTTCGTAGCCCTGGGGAGTCTGCATCCAGCTGTTGGAGGACAGGATCCAGAACGTCGAGATCAGCGTGCCGATCGCTACCATGACTGTGGAAAAGAAATGCAGACCGCGCCCGACGCGGTTCCAACCGAACAGCATCACCCCCAGGAACCCGGCTTCGAGGAAGAACGCCGTGAGCACCTCGTAAGTCAGCAGCGGCCCGGTGACCGCGCCGGCAAAGTCAGAGAAACGGCTCCAGTTGGTGCCGAACTGATAGGCCATGACCAAACCGGATACCACACCCATGCCGAAGTTGACGGCAAAGATCTTCGACCAGAAGTGGTACAGGTCGCGGTAGGTGTCGTCGCGGGTCTTGAGCCACAAGCCCTCGAGTACCGCCAGGTAACTCGCCAGGCCGATGGTGATGGCCGGGAACAGGATATGGAACGAGATGGTGAACGCGAACTGGATTCGGGCGAGATCGAGCGCCTCCAAACCGAACATAAGTCTTCCTCTGTCAGGTAAAACCGGCTGCGGGCGGGGCTTGCATCGCAACCTCCAGGGATATGGAGTGCGATGCTTTTCAAATCGTTCTTTTTTTAAACCGTCACAACGCAGGAACGTGGCCGGATGGCCGCCAGCCCAAGCCCCCGAAGGGTATTGACCTGGATCAAGCAATGCTCAAAGAGTAGTCGCATTATGGCCGCCGGACGGCGTGGTCTTTTGTCGCGTGACAGGTTGTCTCAGTGCTGCAATCCTGCTCTAAGCCAAGATTTCTTGAATCTTGAGGAGTGCACTGTTGTGGCGAGGGGATTTATCCCCGCTCGAGTACGCAGCGCTCGCAAAAGCTTGGGGCCGCTTCGCACCCCAGCGGGGATAAATCCCCTCGCCACAAAAAAAGCGTGCCATGTGAAAAGTAGATGCTTGGCTAACTATTTTTCCAGCAACCGCAACCTCCAGTTACAACTCGGTGATAATCTCGATGCCCTCATCACCGGACCCGTCATAGATGCCCAGCCAAGCGCCATTGCTGCTCCGCCACCACCGCCCCTTCATCGCCTTCTGGCTGGCCCGGATTTTCACCGCCAGTGGCTTCCAGATGCTCACCGTGGCCATCGGCTGGAACCTCTATCAACTGACCGGCAACGTATTGGACCTGGGTCTTGTAGGGTTGGTGGAGTTTGCTCCGCGTGTGCTGTTCATGCTGCACACCGGGCATGTGGCCGACCGCTATGATCGCCGCAAGGTCGCGGCGATCTGCCAGTCGTTGCAGGCGATGATTGCCCTGGCGCTGGTCATCGGCAGCGCCACCGATAACGTCACCCGGGAGATGATCTTCATCCTCGCCTTCCTGCTGGGCGCCGCCCGCTCCTTTGAGATGCCGACCACCCAAGCGCTGCTGCCGAGCATCGTGCCGGCCGCGCTGTTTCCCCGCGCCGTGGCCGCCGCGCAGTCGGCCCAGCAGTCCGCGACCATCGTCGCCCCGGCACTGGGCGGTCTGCTCTATGCCTTTGGCAGCGTCTGGGTCTATGGGCCGACCGTGTTGCTCTACGTCATCGCCTGCTGCCTGATGCTCAACCTGCCCGCCCGCCAGACGCCACTGAACAAAGGCAAGGCAACCATGGATTCGTTGCTGGCCGGGATTCGCTTCATCCGCAGCCGCCCGGACATTCTCGGGGCGATTTCCCTGGACCTGTTTGCGGTACTGCTGGGCGGCGCGACCGCGCTCTTGCCGGTGTTCGCCAAGGATATTCTGCTTACCGGTCCCTGGGGCCTGGGCCTGCTGCGGTCGGCTCCGGCGGTGGGGGCCTTGCTGATGTCGCTATGGCTGGCGCGGTTTGCCGTGGAGCGCAAGGTCGGTCGGGTGATGTTCACCGCCGTGGGCGTGTTCGGCGTCGCCACCATTGCCTTCGGCCTCTCCACTTCGTTCTGGTTTTCCCTGGCGGTGCTGGTGGTGCTAGGCGCGGCGGACATGATCAGCATGGTGATCCGCGCCTCCTTCGTGCAGTTGGAAACGCCAGACGAAATGCGCGGCCGGGTCAGCGCCGTGAACGGGCTGTTCATCGGCGCCTCGAACCAGTTGGGCGAGTTCGAGTCCGGCCTGACCGCCCACTGGTTCGGCACCGTGCCGGCGGTGGTCATGGGCGGTGTCGGCACACTGCTGGTGACCGGGGTCTGGATCAAACTGTTCCCGACCCTGGCCAACCGTGACCGGATGCACGAACCGGTGGACGCTGCGAAAACCTAAAGCAATTTATCCAGCGTGATGGGAAAGTCCCGGACCCGTTTGCCGGTGGCGTGATAAATCGCATTGGCCACGGCCGCCGCCACACCAACGATGCCAATCTCACCGACGCCCTTGGAGCCGAGGGCATTGACGATCTCGTCGTGCTCGTCGACAAAAACCACGTCAATGTCCCCGATGTCGGCGTTCACCGGCACATGGTATTCCGCCAGGCTGTGATTCATGTGTCGGCCCAACGCATGGTCAGTCAAGGTTTCTTCGTGCAAGGCCATGCCGACGCCCCAGACCACGCCGCCGAGGATCTGGCTGCGCGCGGTTTTCGGGTTGATCACCCGTCCGGCGGCGATGGCGCTGACCACCCGATTGACCTTCACCGTGCCCAAGTCCTCATCCACCAGCACTTCGACAAACACCGCCGAATGCGTGGCCGTGGCGTAGGCTTGGCGTTTTTCCTCCGGCTCGGCAGTGACCTGAACCTGCAAGGGCGTCTCGCCGCTTTTTTGCGCCAACTCTGCCAACGAGACACAGGCCTCGCCCAGCCGTAGCTGACCGTCGGCAAACGTCACTTGCTCAAGGGTCGCGCCAGCAAAGGCCGGACAGGTCTGCCGCGCCACAGCCAGGAGTTTTTCCTTCAGGGCTTCACAGGCCTGCTGCACAGCGGTGCCCACCGACGAGACGGTGAACGAACCGCCCTGCAGCGGCGCAGTCGGCAGCGACGAATCACCGAGGACAAAGGTGACGTTTTCCAGGGAAACCCCTGACGCTTGGGCGGCGATCTGGGTCATGACTGTGTAGGTGCCAGTACCGATGTCAGTGGTGGCACTGCTGACGGTCAACTGACCGTTGGCATCCAGCGAGGCCCGAGCGCTGGCCTTCTGCTGCATGGCCTCCCACACACCGCCCGCCATGCCCCAACCGACCAACTGCCGACCTTCACGCATGCTGCGCGGTTCCGGGTTGCGCTTGTCCCAGCCAAAACGACGGGCACCTTGGGCGTAGCACTCACGCAACTCCTTGCTGGAATATGGCTTGTCTTCGTTCTCGTTACGCTCGGCATAGTTGAGCAACCGCAGCTGGATCGGATCGATCGCCAGGGCACAGGCCAGTTCATCCATGGCGCACTCCAGGCCGATCAGCCCCAAGGCAGCGCCGGGGGCGCGCATGTCCAGCGGCGTATAGACGTCCAACGGCACCAGTTTGTAGGTCAATTCAACGTTGTCGCAGTGATAGAGCATGCCGCTCCACTCCACCACATGCTCGGTGAAATCTTCAAAGCGCGAGGTCTGGCCGATGGCGGTATGCGCCACCGCCAACAGTCGCCCGTTGGCCGCAGCCCCCAGTTGCAGGCGCTGAAAGGTCCGTGGTCGATAGCCAAAGGTAAACATCTGCTGGCGCGTCAGACTGACCCGCACCGAGCGTTTGAGCGTCAGCGCTGCCATCACCGCCAGGGGCAGTTGGTACTGTGGCCGCAGCCCGGAACCGAAGGCGCCGCCCACATAGGCGGCAAACACTCGCACCTGCTCTTTCTCAAGCCCGAAGACCTTTTGCACATAGGCCTGGCAGTTTTGCGTGCCTTGGGTCTTGTCGTGGATGTGCAGGCTGCCGTCAGGCTGATACAGCACGGTGGAGGCATGAGGCTCCATCGGGTTGTGGTGTTCGATCGGTGTGCTGTAGGACACGTCCACACTGAGGGCCGAACTGGCGTACTCGCCCTGAAAATTCCCACGGGGCTTGGGCAATTCTGCCGGCGCCGGATGGGCTTCGTTTTGCAGGATTGCCAGATCGGTCTGATGGTCCTGGGCTTCATATTCGATTTCAATAAGCGAACCGGCGTAGCGGGCCAGCTCGAGGTTTTCAGCGACCACCAAGGCCAACGGCTGGCCGCTGTAGAGTACCTGATCGTTGTACAGCGGTCGGAACGGCGAACCCTCTGCCGCATCGGCGTCCTCGTAAGGCTCGTCGTAGCTGGCGATCCTGGGACGGTTGGTGTGGTCGATCACCGTGACCACCCCGGGCAACGCCAACGCTCGGGTGGCATCGATGCGCAGCACGCGGCCACGGGCGATGCTGCTGGAGACGACGCTGCCGTGCAGCAAACCGTCCTCGGGGTATTCGCCGGCATATCGGGCCTGGCCGGTGACCTTGAGCAGGCCATCGACCCGGTCAAGTGGTTGCCCTATGGATTTGCTCGAAGCATTCATCAGGCTTGTCCTCCCACCAGTGCGGCATCGCTCAAGGCGCGGACCACCGCCCGGCGCGCCAGTCTGACCTTGAAACCGTTATGTTCCAGCGGCTCGGCGTTTTGCAACAGCGCGTCAGCGGCAGCAGTGAAGGTTTCGCGGCTGACGGTCTGGCCGGTCAGCCAGCTCTCCACGGCCCGGTCGCGCCAGGGTTTGTGGGCCACGCCGCCGAGGGCCAGGCGCGCCTGGCGGATCACCGGCCCGTCCAGCTCGAGCGCCGCCGCTACCGAAACCAGCGCAAAGGCGTAGGAGGCCCGGTCCCGAATTTTCAAGTAATGGCTGTGTTCAGCGAAACCGGCGGCAGGCAACTCAATGGCGGTGATCAGTTCATCATCGGCCAGTTGGTTGTCCCGTTCCGGGGCATCGCCGGGCAGACGGTGAAAGTCAGCGAACTCGATGGTCCGTGCCCCGCCCCGACCGATAACATGCACCACGGCCTCCAAGGCAGCCAGTGCCACGCACATGTCGGAAGGGTGCGTGGCGACACATTGATCACTGGCGCCGAATATCGCGTGCATACGGTTCAAGCCGTCCCGAGCCGGACAGCCGCTGCCTGGCCGTCGCTTGTTGCACGGCACGTTGGCGTCATAGAAGTAATAACAGCGGGTGCGTTGCAGGAGGTTACCGCCGGTGCTGGCCATGTTGCGCAACTGCGGCGAGGCGCCCGCCAGGATTGCCTGGGAGAGCAGCGGATAGCGGCGCTGGATCCAGGGATGCCAAGCCAGATCGGCATTGCTCACCAACGCGCCGATCATCACCCCGCCGGAAGGGGTTTCGCTGAGGTCCGCCAGGGGCAACCCGGTAATGTCGATCAGGTGCTCGGGGCGGGTGAGGTTTTCTTTCATCAGGTCCAGCAGGTTGGTGCCACCGGCAATGAAGCGTGAAACCGGGCTCGACAAGTCGACGGCGGCCTGCACAGTGTCGGGCTTGCTGTATTGGAAAGGGTTCATTGATCACCTCCCTGCTGGCAGACCGGCAATGCCTCTTCGATAGCGTCACGAATGTTGTTGTAGGCGCCGCACCGGCAGAGATTGCCGCTCATCAGTTCGCTGATCTGCGCCCCAGTCTGTGCCCGGCCTTCATTGGCCAATCCCACCGCGGAACAGATCTGCCCAGGCGTGCAGTAACCGCACTGGAAGGCGTCGTGCTTGATGAAAGCCTGCTGCATGGGATGCAACTGATCACCGTTGGCCAACCCCTCGATGGTGGTCAGCTCAGCGCCATCGCACATCACCGCCAGGGTCAGGCAGGCGTTGATCCGCTTGCCATCGCGCAGCACCGTACAGGCACCACATTGACCGTGGTCGCAGCCTTTCTTGCTGCCCACCAGATCCAGTTGCTCACGCAGCAGGTCCAGCAGCGTGGTCCAGGGCAGCACGTGCAGTTCGCGCGCCTGACCATTGAGCGTCAGGCGGATCGGATGGCGGACGAAGGACGCCGGTGTCGCTTCGGACAGGGTCGCGCTCATAAACACCTCACGGTTGGTCGTACACTCGCGGCGTTTTCGCAAACCGCCGTCATAAGGGGTACGACTTCGGGGTGGGGTGAGCGTTCAAGGCAATTTCGACGCGCCGAAAAAGCCTTGGCCATCGCAGGACACACAGATTTGCCTGGCATGTGCGGTATATATGTACCGCACCGAGTGTAATGTATCGCCTTACACTCGATTCCATGATTAAATCCTTCCGACACAAAGGCCTCAGGATCTTCTATGAAACGGGTTCGACCCGTGGAATCCGGGCTGACCATGGAAACCGCCTGGCTCGCATGCTCCAGTTCATGGACCGGGCGCAGTCGCCTGACGACTTGGATATCCCCGGATGGCGACTGCATCCACTCAGAGGTGAGCTGGTTGAATACTGGTCGCTGAGTGTTTCGGGAAACTGGCGGATTATTTTTCGTTTTAGCGGATCGGATATCGAACTGGTCGATTATCTGGACTACCACTGACAGGAGGCTGGAACATGCCCATGCACAATCCGCCACACCCTGGCGAAACGCTACTGATGGATGTGTTGCCCGAACTGGGCATCACAGTCACCGAGCTGGCGCGGCATTTGGGCTTCGCCCGACCGCATCTCTCTCGGGTATTGCACGGCCATGCCCCCGTCAGCCCCGATCTGGCGGTGCGCCTGGAACGGGCCGGGATCGGCAAGGCCAGGGTCTGGCTGGGTGTTCAGACGGACTATGATCTGTGGCAAGCCGAGCAGCGTGAACAACCTTTGATCGAACGCTTACCTCACCACGCCTGATGCCTGTCAGGCCAGCAACTCCGCCGCCACCACGCCCCTCACGCCCTTGCCACAGAGCTGTTCCACCAGCGTCAAGGCAAACGCCAGGGCGGCAGCCGAGCCTTGGGCGGTGATGCAGTTGCCGTCCACCACCACCGGCTGATCGACAAAATTGCAACCGGACAGTTGCTGGCTCACGGCGGGCAGGCAGGTCATGCGGCGCTGGCGCAGTACGCCGAACGCCTGCAAGGCAAGGGCCGGGGCTTCGGCGATGGCGGCGAAGAAACGTCCAGTGGCGGCCTGGTCCTTGATCAGTTGTCGCAGTGGCTGATGGGCCGCCAGGTGTTGGGCGCCGATGATGCCGCCGGGCAGGACGATCAGATCAAAGTCCTGTGCCAACAAGTCCACCAGCATACCGTCGGCGGTCAGGCGCGTGCCGCGGGCACAGGTGAGCATCCGCCGCCCTTCGATACTTGCCACCACCACTTCGACCTGAGCTCGACGCAGCACGTCGATCAGCGTAACGGTCTGCAAGTCGTCGACACCCTCGGCGACGGCTATCAGGGCTCGGGGGATCTTGGTTCCAGGCATCATCGGTGTTCTCCGCTGGGTGGTTTATGAAGCCTAGTCAGGTTTGCCGGGCCGCGTGCGGCTTGTCAGGCTGGAAGGTCATTTGATGTACAGCTGGGTCGACATCCGGTTGCCTGGTGCGTTGATCGACTGGTTGCTGAAGCTGAAGGTGCCTTCCTGCTTGCCCTTCAGATCGAAGACATACAAATAGCCAACCGTTTTGCTCCGCACGGAACAATCATTCAGGTTGCCATTGCTGAACGCACAGACCGGCGAGCGGGTGCCATCGACTTCAAAGCCGTCCAGCGTGACGTGAGGCTGACGGCCATACCCCACCTCCAGCACATAGACCTTGATACTCGGGCCGCTGTGATTGCAACGGGTCTGCTCTTGCCCTTGGGCGATGTCCTCGAAGCCGCAGGCGGGCGACTCGACCTTGAGCACCTTGACCTCGCTCAGGGGCGGCGCCGAAGCGGCATTGACGGCCTGCCCGGGTAACCCCAGGCCCAGCGCACACCCCCATGCGACCAATAGGTGTTTTTTCATACGATGCATAAAGACCTCCCGGAACCGCGCGCAGTATGGCCGACTTGGCGCTTGGGCAAAACATCGACGACGATCGCAGCCACAGCGCCACGCTGCTGGTATGATGCGCGGCTTTTTCCGACCCACAGAAAATTCCCGAGCGCCCCTGGCGGTCTGTGCTTTGCTGTTGAGGTCGATACATTCACGGCGCCCGGCGCGCCACGGGGAGCAGACATGCTGGAAAGGCTGTTTCAACTCAAGGCACACAACACCAACGTGCGGACCGAGATTCTGGCGGGCGTCACCACCTTCCTGGCCATGGCCTACATTCTGTTCGTCAACCCGAGCATCCTCGGCGAAACCGGCATGGACAAAGGTGCGTTGTTCGTCGCCACCTGCCTGGCGGCGGCCATCGGCTCCACCACCATGGGCCTGATCGCCAACTACCCGATCGCCCTCGCGCCGGGCATGGGCCTGAATGCGTTTTTCACCTACACCGTGGTCCTGCACATGGGCCATACCTGGCAGGTGGCGCTGGGTGCGGTGTTCATTTCCGCCGTGTTGTTCTTCCTGCTGTCGATCTTTCGTATCCGCGAGTGGATCATCAACAGCATCCCGCTGCCCCTGCGCTCGGCCATCGCCGCCGGTATCGGCCTGTTCCTGGCGCTGATCGCCCTGAATAACGCCGGCATCGTGGTGAAAAACCCGGCAACCATGGTCGGCCTCGGTGATTTGAAACAACCCGCGCCGATCCTCGCTACCCTCGGCTTCGTCCTGATCGTCGGCCTCGAAGCGCTGAAAGTGCGCGGTGCCGTGCTCATCGGCATCCTGGCGGTCACCGTCGTTTCGATCCTGATGGGCTTCACCCCGTTCGGCGGCGTGATGTCGATGCCGCCGTCCCTGGCGCCGACCTTCCTGCAACTGGACATCAAGGGCGCCCTGGACATCGGTCTGGTGAGCGTGATTTTCGCCTTCCTGTTCGTCGACCTGTTCGACAATTCCGGAACCCTGATCGGTGTCGCCAAGCGCGCCGGACTGATGGGCAAGGACGGCCACATGCCGAAGATGGGTCGGGCACTGATCGCCGACAGCACCGCCGCCATGGCCGGTTCGCTGCTGGGTACCTCCACCACCACCAGCTACATCGAGTCGGCGGCGGGCGTCAGCGCCGGCGGCCGCACCGGCCTGACCGCCATCGTCGTGGCGATCCTGTTTCTGCTGGCGCTGTTCTTCTCGCCACTGGCCTCCAGTGTCCCGGCCTTCGCCACCGCTCCGGCGCTGTTGTTCGTCGCCGTGCTGATGACCTCAGGCCTGGCGGAAATCGACTGGGACGACATCACCGTGGCCGCTCCCGTGGTGATTACCGCGCTGGCGATGCCGTTCACCTATTCCATCGCCAACGGCATTGCCTTCGGCTTCATCGCCTGGACCGCCATCAAACTGGTGTCTGGCCGTGGCCGTGAGCTGAACCCGACGCTGGTCATCCTGTCGATTCTGTTCGTGATCAAGTTGGGTTGGTTCAACGCATGACTTTTGATTCCCAGGCCTACGCCACTCAGCTCCAGGACAAGGTCAGCCGCTTGCGTGACCTGCTGGCCCCGTTCGATGCGCCGGAGCCAGCGGTGTTCGATTCACCGCTGGAGCACTTCCGCCTGCGGGCCGAATTCCGCCTGTGGCGCGAGGCCGGCGAACGGCATTACGCGATGTTCTCCCAGGACGACAAGCGCACGCCGATCCTCATCGAGCAGTTTCCCATCGCCAGCCTGCGCATCAACCAGTTGATGCCGCAACTCAAGGCGGCCTGGCAAGCCAGCGCGCCGCTGAGTCACAAGCTGTTCCAGGTGGAGTTCCTGACCACCCTGGCCGGCGATGCGATGATCACCCTGTGTTACCACCGCCCGCTGGATGAGCACTGGCACGCAGCGGCCACGAAACTGGCGAGCGACCTCGGTGTGAGCATCATCGGTCGCTCCAAAGGCAAACGGGAAGTGATCGGCCATGATTACGTGGTGGAGAAACTCGACGTCGGTGGCCGCACTTTCAGCTATCGCCAACCTGAAGGCGCCTTCACCCAGCCCAACGGCACCGTGAACCAGAAGATGCTCAACTGGGCCTACGAGGCCTTGGGCGATCGCAGCGACGATCTGCTGGAGTTGTACTGCGGCAACGGCAACTTCACCCTGCCTTTGGCCACCCGCGTGCGCAAAGTGCTGGCGACCGAAATCAGCAAGACGTCGGTGAACGCCGCGCTGAGCAACCTCAGCGAAAACGCTGTGGATAACGTGACCCTGGTGCGCCTGTCCGCTGAAGAACTGACCGAAGCCCTGAACGAAGTCCGCCCGTTCCGTCGCTTGCACGGCATCGACCTCAAGAGCTACGCATTCGGCAGTGTCTTCGTCGACCCGCCCCGCGCCGGCATGGACCCGGACACCTGCGAACTGACCCGGCGTTTCGAGAACATCCTCTACATCTCGTGCAACCCGGAAACCCTCGCCGCCAACATCGCGCAACTGCACGACACCCACCGCATCACGCGCTGCGCGATGTTCGATCAATTCCCCTGGACCCATCACATGGAATCCGGGGTGTTGTTGACGCGGCGCTAAACGCTGCGGGGCTGGACAGGGCAAAGCTATGTGGGAGCAAGGCTTGCCCGCGATACAGGCAATGCGGTCGTTCAGAATTTGAGCCGCCTGTATCGCGGGCAAGCCTTGCTCCCACAGATAAATCCCCTCGCCACCATTGCCCTCCCTCACCTCCCGACCAAGATGATGTTCGATCATCGAACACTTATTGCCCGATGCCATCGGCTTTGTTTGACCAAATTAACCATCTAGTACAATTTATCTCCACCGGCTGAAATCCGCCGACATCAACAATAAAAATTGTGGAGAAATTGCGATGCCTCCGATCGTTCTGGTGCTCAACGGCCCGAACCTGAACCTGCTCGGCACCCGCGAGCCGGCGACTTATGGCCACGAAACCCTGGCGGACATCTCCGCACTGTGCGGCCGCGCCGCTGAAGAATTCGGCCTGGCGGTGGAGTTTCGCCAGACCAATCAGGAAGGCGAATTGCTCGACTGGGTGCATGGCGCCCGCGGTCGGTGTGCCGGCATCGTCATCAACCCGGCAGCCTGGACCCACACCTCGGTAGCGATCCGTGATGCGCTGGTCGCCAGCGAAGTCCCGGTGATCGAGGTGCACCTGTCCAACATTCACGCCCGCGAAACGTTCCGTCATCACTCCTTTGTTTCATCGGTCGCCATCGGTGTGATGTGCGGGTTTGGCAGCCATGGTTATCGCCTGGCGCTGGAGCATTTCAGTCAGCGGTTGAAGGGTTGATGAGCATGTCGAATATCACCGTGCTTGCCGGCCTGATTGGTGCGGGCATCCAGGCTTCGCGCACCCCTGCGCTCCATGAGCGCGAGGGCGATGCCCAGGGCATGCGTTACCTCTATCGACTGATCGACCTGGACGCCCTGGGACTCGACAGCGGCGCCCTGCCCGATTTGCTCAAGGCCGCCGAGCGCATGAACTTCACCGGCCTGAACATCACCTTTCCCTGCAAGCAGGCAATCATCCCGTTGCTCGACGAGCTGTCGCCCGAGGCCAGGGGCATTGGCGCGGTGAATACCGTGGTGTTCAAGGAGGGCAAACGCATCGGCCACAACACCGACTGCCTGGGGTTCGCCGAAGGGTTTCGCCGCGGCCTGGGTGAAGTGGCGCGCAAGCACGTGGTCCAGATGGGTGCTGGCGGCGCAGGCGCGGCGGTGGCCCACGCGCTGTTGGCAGAAGGCATACAGACGCTGAGCATTTTTGATGTTGAAGTCAGCCGTGCCGAAGCACTGGCAAACAACCTGAATCAACACTTCGGTCCTGGCCGCGCCCGGGCCGGGCATGATTTGCCTACAGCGATGGCCGAGGCGGACGGCCTGGTGAATACCACGCCCATGGGCATGGCGAAACTGCCGGGCATGCCGGTGCCGGTGGAGCTGCTGCGGGGCCAATTGTGGGTCGCGGAAATTGTCTACTTCCCCCTGGAAACCGAACTGCTGCGCAACGCCCGCGCTCTGGGTTGCCGCACGCTGGATGGCGGCAACATGGCCGTGTTCCAGGCGGTGAAGGCGTTCGAGCTGTTCAGCGGCGTAGCGCCGGATGCGCAGCGGATGCTGGAGCATTTCCAGAGCATGAATCACTGAAACCACCCTTGTGGGAGCGAGCCTGCTCGCGATAGCGGTGAATCAGTCAGTGTTGATGTGACTGACATACCGCTATCGCGAGCAGGCTCGCTCCCACAAAGGTTTCAAGGTCAGGCCTGCAGATACCGCAACACCGACTCACAAATCATCTGGCGATGACGCTGCTTGATCGCTTCGTCCGGCAAATCGATCTGAAAAATCTCACCGAATGTGTGGCGGTTGGACACGCGGTAAAAGCAGAACGAACTGATCAGCAGATGCACATCCAGCGGTTCCAGGCCGGCGCGGAACACCCCCTCTTCGGCACCTCGGCGCAGGATCACGCCCAAGGAATCAAGGATGGTATTGGTCATTGCCTTGATGGCGCCCGATTGCTTGACGTACTCGGCGTTGTGAATGTTTTCGATGCAGACGATGCGCACGAAATCCACATTGCGGTCATGGTGGTCGAAGGTGAATTCCACCAGGCGCCGGATCGCATCGACCGGGGCCAGTTCCGCCAAGTGCAGGCGGCTCTCAGTGTTGCGGATATCGCCGTAGAGTTTTTCCAGCACCTCGACGTACAACTGCTCCTTGCTGCCGAAGTAGTAGTAGATCATGCGCTTGGAGGTGTGGATGCGCTCAGCAATGGCGTCGACCCGAGCGCCGGACAGGCCCTGCTGGACGAACTCGACGATGGCTTCCTGAAGAATGTTTTCCCGGGTTTTCTCCGGGTTGTTCTTGCGACTCTTGCGCGGCTCGACGACAGGTTCGTCGAGGTCTGCGGAAAGCTCTGAATTCGTAGTCATTGCGGGGCTCACGGCCATCACTGCACAGGTTGGCGATTATGGGCCGCACCGCGCAGTCAAGCCAAGCCACGGGGTTGCCCTTTACCGCCGCGTTTACGATTTGCCTACAACTTGGCGTGCCGCAAGCCACCGCTGCGGGACTTGGCCATGGCTGCCAGCCTTACCGCGACATTGGCGGCGCCGTAGCCGGCATAGCCGTTCTTGCGCTGGATGATTTCAAAGAAGAAGCGCCCTTCGAACGGCTCGGTGTAGACGTGAAACAATTCACCGCCCTGGGCATCTCGGTCGTACAACACGTTGAAATAAGCCAGCTCGCTGAGAAACTCATCATCGAAATCGAAACGCGCCACGAGGTCATCGTAATAGTTGAGCGGAATGTCCAGCAGCGGCACGCCGGCCTCTTTGGCGCGGCTGACCTGGGCAAAGATGTCATCGCAGTCGAAGGCGATGTGGTGCACGCCGGAGCCGCGATAACTGGACAGCGCATGGGAGATCGCGGTGTTACGGTTCTCGGAAATATTGAGCGGTAAGCGGATCGAACTGCAACGGCTACGCAGGGCGCGACTCTTTACCAGGCCATACGGATCGGGCAACACCACTTCGTCGTCGGCTTCGAAATCCAGCAGGCTCTTGTAGAACAGCACCCAGCTGTCGAGGCTATCGGCCGGCAGCGCCATCGCCATGTGGTCGATGCGCTTGAGTCCGGCACCGATGACAGCGCCCGGTTGCAGGTTGAAATCGGTGCCGTAGACGTCGGCGTCCTGATCCACCAGGTAAATCAGGCTGCCGTCCGGTGCACGCACCGCCGCCAACTCCAACTCGTTGGGCCCCACCAGGCCGCGATAAGGCTGGCCCTTGTAGGCCACGGCCCGCTCCAGGGCGCTGGCGCTGTTTTTGACCCGCACGGCGGTGGCGCACAGCGATGGCCCGTGAGCTTCGAAAAAGCTGTGGGCAAACGAATAGGGTTCGCAATTGAGGATCAGGTTGATGTCGCCCTGGCGCAGCAGGCTCACGTTCTTGGAGCGATGCTGGCCGGCCTTGACGAACCCCAACCGTTCCAGCCAATGGGACAGCTTCGCGCCAAGACTGTCGTCCACGGCAAACTCAAGGAATTCGATACCGTTGTATTCGCTGGCCGGTGGTGTGGCGAACAGGATGTCAGCATGGCTTGCCGGTGCGGCCTCTTCGGCCAGCCGCTGGCGGGTCTTCTCCTCCAGGTACAGCAACGAACGCAGGCCGTCGGCGGCATTGGCCCGTGGTGGCGCGGCGCGGAAACCGTCGTTGAAAATCTCCAGCGACAATGGCCCGGTGTAGCCACTCTTGATGATCGGTGCCAGGAAGCCCGGCAGATCGAACTCGCCCTGGCCCGGGAAGCAACGGAAATGCCGGCTCCATTCCAGGACATCCATCGCCAGGATCGGCGCATCGGCCATTTGCACGAAGAAAATCTTGTCGCCGGGGATCTGGGCAATCGCACTCGGATCGCCCTTGAGGGACAAGGTATGGAAGCTGTCGAGCAACACCCCCAGATTGGGGTGATCGGCCTGACGCACGATGTTCCAGACCTGTTGATAAGTATTGACGTGCCGGCCCCAGGCCAGCGCCTCGTAACCGATGCGCAAGCCTCGCGCCCCGGCTCGTTCGGCCAGCAATCGCAGGTCATCCACCAAAATCTGCTCATCACCCAGGCTGTCGGCCGAGGCATTACTGCACACCAGCACCAGGTCGGTGCCCAGCTCCTGCATCAGGTCGAACTTGCGCTCGGCCCGCTCCAGATTGCGCGCAAGGCGTTCGCGACGGCAACCTTCAAAATCCCGAAACGGTTGGAAAAGCGTGATGGCGATGCCCAGGTCGGCGCACATCTGCCTGATTTCCCGAGGGCTGCCATCGTAATAGAGAAGGTCGTTCTCGAAGATCTCCACGCCGTCGAAACCGGCGGCGGCAATGGCTTCAAGTTTCTCCGGCAGGGTACCGCTCAAGGACACGGTGGCAATGGAACGCTGCATGACTTCGGCTCCCGGGACAGGCATCGGCTACACACAGGTGTGCCGCTTTTGAAAGAGTGAGCCGATTATTGAGCTGGAGGTTTGTTTCAGCAATTTAATATGTACCAACCGGTTAGTTTTTTGGGCGATTATCGAACACAATGCCCGATCAGCGAATTGACGGTTTTTTGCTCACTGCGCACCATCGGCCCCTCATTGAGGCCGCCCTGATCGTCGGCACCTTTGAACAGACCCAGACCACACCATAAGAATTTCAAAAACGGGTACACGCTATGATTCCTTCCCAAAGCTCCCGCCTGCCCCCCGTCCTTGGTGCCACCACCGCTGGCGTCGGTGACAAGATCCGCGGCGCCCTGGCCGTGGGCAAAACCCGTTGGGGCATGCTCGCCCTGGTGTTTTTCGCCACCACCCTGAACTACATCGACCGCGCCGCACTGGGCGTGATGCAGCCCATTCTCGCCAAGGAAATGAGCTGGACGGCGATGGATTACGCCAACATCAACTTCTGGTTCCAGGTTGGTTATGCCATCGGTTTCGTGCTGCAAGGCCGACTGATCGACCGGATCGGCGTCAAGCGCGTGTTCTTTTGCGCCGTACTGCTCTGGAGCCTGGCGACCGGCGCCCATGGCCTGGCCACGTCGGCGGTGGGCTTCATGGTCTGCCGATTCATCCTGGGCCTGACCGAAGCTGCCAACTACCCGGCCTGCGTGAAGACCACACGGCTATGGTTCCCGGCCGGTGAACGGGCCGTGGCGACCGGTATATTCAACGCCGGGACCAACGTTGGCGCGATGTTCACGCCAATGCTGCTGCCGCTGGTCCTGCAGGTGTGGGGCTGGCAGGCTGCGTTCCTGTGCATGGCCGCGCTGGGCGGGATCTGGCTGGTGTTCTGGGGCCTGAAATACTTCAACCCGGAGGATCATCCCAGCGTCAAACAGGCGGAACTGGACTACATCCAGGCCCAGGACGAACCCGATCAGGTCCGCGTGCCCTTCTCCCGTATCCTGCGCATGCGCGGCACCTGGGCGTTCGCCCTGGCCTACTCGATCACCGCACCGGTGTTCTGGTTCTACCTCTACTGGTTGCCGCCGTTTCTGAACCAGCAATACAACCTGGGCATCAACGTGACCCAGATGGGCATCCCGCTGATCATCATTTACCTCACCGCCGATTTCGGCAGCGTGGGCGGCGGGATTCTGTCCTCATTCCTGATCGGCCGCGGCCTGAACCCGATCAAGGCACGGCTGATTTCCATGTTGCTGTTCGCCTGCTGCATCATCGGCGTGATCCTGGCCGCCGGTTCCAGCAGCCTGTGGATGGCGGTGTTTGCCATCTCCCTGGCCATCGGCGCGCACCAGGCCTGGACCGCCAACATCTGGAGCCTGGTGATGGACTACACGCCCAAGCACATGATGAGCACGGTGTTCGGCTTTGGCGGCATGTGCGCCGCCGTCGGCGGGATGTTCATGACCCAGTTGGTGGGCCACATCCTCACGGTGACCCACAACAACTACACCGTACTGTTCACCCTGATCCCGGCGATGTACTTCATTGCCCTGATCTGGTTGTACTTCATGGCACCACGCAAGGTGCCGACGCTGGAAAGCTGATACCAGTCAGCCCGGGATTCATCCCCATGTGGGAGCAAGGCTTGCCCGCGATGCAGGCACCTCGGTTCACTCAGGACCGTATCGTCTTCATCGCGGGCAAGCCTTGCTCCCACAATCGATCCCACCACGGTGCGCGTTAGCTCCGCCGCTGTTGCCACGCCGCCGCCAGCCCGCTGAGGCAGATCAGCACGATGCCGAACACCGTGGTCAACGTTGGCGTATGGCTGAACAGCAACCAACCCAACAGGCCGGCAAATACGATCTGGCAATACCCGAACGGTGCCAACAGCGCCGGGGCGGCGAAGCGGAAGGCCTGGGTCAGCATCAGGTGCGCCGTCATCCCACACGCTCCCAACGCAAGCATCATTGCCCCATGCACCAGGCTTGGCACCTGCCAGAAGAACGGCACCAGGGCGCTCATCACCAACGTATTGCACAAGCCGGCGAAGAAGTTGCTGGTGGTCGGGCTGTCAATCTCACTGAGCTTGCGAGTGAGCAGTTGATAGAAACAGAAAAACAGCGCCGAACAGAACGGCAATAACACCGCTGGCGTGAACAGGTCACCGCCCGGATGGACAATGATCAACACCCCGATAAAGCCGAAGATCACCGCGATCCACTGACCGCGTGTCACGTGTTCGCCCAGCAAAGGCACCGACAATGCAGTGACCAGCACGGGCGCCAGGAAGTTGACCGCGGTCGCCTCCGCCAAAGGGATGTATAGCAGCGCCGTGGTGAAGAACAGGCTGGTGCCCAACAGACACAACGCACGCGCCAACTGCCATAACGGACGCTTGGTACGCAGCACCCGCAGCCCCGAACGCGGCAGGAAAATCCCGGCCATCAACAGCGTGTGCACCACATAACGCGCCCACACCACCATGATGATCGGATAGAACCCTGAAAGGTATTTGGACAAGGCGTCATGGCTGGAGAACAGGAACGTCGCGCAGAGTATCAACAGGATGCCCTTGAAGGCCTGATTGACGCCGGAAAGCGGAGTGCTGACGGTCATGTAGGAATCCTGTGTTGCTTGATGTAGGGAGCCGATGTCTGCGACGGCGATTCAGCTGAACAACTCCGATGCCTGGCTGGCGTGTGACAATTCCTCGGTAAACGCAAGCAAGGTCGGCGCCAGCTCATGCAGCCTCGATCGCGTCATCCGGGCGGTGGGGCCGGCGATGCTGAGCACGCCCAAGACCCGGCCATCCAGCGGATGACGCACCACGGCTGCAATGGCAGAGGTGCCGACCGCCGAACTCTCCTCGACACAGGCATAGCCCTGCTCCCGGGCCTGACGCAGGTATTGAAGCAGTTCAACGCTGTCACGCGGCGCGTTGGGGCCCACGTCCGCCGGCATTTTCAGGGCCTGGCGGTCCACCAGCGACAGCGCCTCGGCATCGCTCATGCACGCCAGCCAGGCATGGCCCGACGCGGTATAGACCAATGGCGTCTCGCGGCCCATGTCAGGGTCGTAGCGCAACCCGGAGCGAGCGCCCTGGGACTTGGCAATCCAGGTCTGGCGATCACCCTCGATCACACCTAGGCGCACCAGTTCACCGCTTTCCCGAGCCAGACGATCGAGCACCGGCTGCACGATGTCGGCACCACTGCGCGACAGGTAGCGAAAGCCCAGGGCGACCAGGCGGGTCGACAAGTGATAACGCAGGTTCTCGGGATTCTGGCGCACGTAACCCAGGCGCGTCAGTTCAGCAAGCAGGCGGTGCGTGGCGCTCTTGGGAATCTGTAATTGTTCGGCCAACCCTTGCAGAGCCCAGCCGTGGGGATCGCTGGCGAGACTTTCCAGCACATTGAAAACCCGTTCGATTTGACTGCCGGCCATGAAAAATCCAGAGAAGAGAGGCTGATTCCAAAATATGCGAAGTGTAATGCAAATTCTGGAACCAGACATTCATTGTTGACGGATGAACCAAAACCCGTGGCGATTGCCTGAGAGCTCAGGCGTACAGCCTGCGCCTTCAAACGCTAGACTCACTGCGAATGTCTGTCCGTGAACTGGCGGCAACCCCACTCAGCGGCAACACTCTTCACACGGTCAATCAGAGGATTTCCCACATGTTATGGAAAAAAGGTCGCCGCAGTGACAACGTGGTGGACGCCCGCGGTGACGGTGGCGGCGGTGGTGGGATGCGTTTCGGTGGCGGCAAGGGGCTGAGCCTGACGGCCATTGTCCTGATCGTCGGTATCGGCTGGATCACCGGCCAGGACCCCATGCAGATTCTCGGGCAACTGGCCGGGCAGATGGACCAGACCTCGGCCCCCGCCTCCTCCCAAACCCGGCAGGCGCCGCCAGCGAACGATGAACAGGCCGAGTTCGTGCGCTCAATCCTGGGTGATACCGAAGACACCTGGGGCCAGGTCTTCCAGCAGGCCGGGCGCCAGTACCAACAACCCAAACTGGTGCTGTTCAGCGGTCGGGTCAACTCGGCTTGCGGCCTCGCCTCATCAGCCACCGGCCCGTTCTATTGCCCGGCCGATAAACAGGTCTACCTGGACATGAGTTTCTTCCAGGAAATGTCCCAACGGTTCTCCGCCGCTGGGGATTTCGCCCAGGCCTACGTCATCGCCCATGAGGTCGGGCATCACGTCCAGACCCTGCTCGGGGTGTCGGCAAAAATCCAGGAGGCTCGCCGTCAGGGCCGCCAGATGGAAGGCGATGGTGGCCTGCTGGTCCGTCAGGAATTACAGGCCGACTGCCTGGCGGGCGTCTGGGCCAACCATGCACAGAAGCGCCTGAACTGGCTGGAGCCGGGGGACATTGAAGAGGCCTTGACCGCCGCCAACGCCATCGGTGATGACCGCCTTCAGCAGCAGGGCCAGGGCCGGGTAGTGCCGGACTCCTTCACCCACGGCACCTCGGCGCAACGGGTTCGCTGGTTCAAGACCGGGTTTGCCCAGGGTCAGGTCAGCCAATGCGACACCTTCGCGGCAAAAAATCTGTAATGAAGTGGGGCGCCCTCCTCAGCCTGCTGCTGTGCTGCACTTTTACCCAGGCAGACGAACAGGGCGTGGGCGTGGTCGCTCAAGGGCGACTGCAGCTCAAGGGCGGCGCCATGGTCGTCGGCGTGAGTCCACCCCCGGCGTCTATCCAGCGCGTGTTGATCATCCTCCATGGCCGGCTGCGCAACGCCCAGACCTATCTGCACAGCGCCGAAAAGGCCGCCGCACACGCCGGTCAACTGACCACGACCCTGATCATCGCCCCGCAGTTTCTCAACGAACATGACGTTGCCCGCCATCAGTTGCCCAATGACCTGTTGCGCTGGCAAGGCAACGACTGGATGGCCGGCGGCTTATCCACGGGGCCCAAGGCGGTCAGTTCCTTTCAAGTCATCGACGACATCGTCGCCCGGGTCAGTGACCGGCAGCAGTTTCCCGAGGTGAAAGAGATCGTCATCGCGGGCCATTCCGGCGGCGCGCAGGTCGCGCAGCGCTACGCCCTGCTCGCTCGCGGTCAAACCCGGATCGCCCCCAGATTCGTCATCGCCAACCCCTCCTCCTATGCCTATTTCGATGCGCAGCGCCCCATGGCCTTCGACCCGGCCGGTTGTCCCGGCTTCAACCATTGGAAGTACGGCCTGCAGAACCTTCCCGCCTATGCCGCCGGGCAACCCCCCGCTCAACTGGAAGACAACTACATCAAACGCGACATCGTTTATCTGCTTGGGCAACAGGACATCGACCCTGAGCACCCTGCGCTGGATAAAGGCTGTGAAGCGCAGACCCAAGGGCCGTATCGGTTACTGCGCGGGCAGTTCTTTTTCGACTACCTGATCCGGCGTCATCCCGAGGGGCTGAACCAGCGGCTGATCGAAGTGCCGGGGGTGGGGCATAACGGGGATGGGATGTTCAATTCGGCTGAGGGGCAGAAGGCGCTGTTTGGTCAGTGAGTTCTGTAGGGGTAGACAGGGCCTCATCGCGAGCAGGCTCGCTCCCACAAGGGGATCGGTGTCGATCAAAAGTGTGTCCACCGCAGATCTACTGTGGGAGCGAGCCTGCTCGCGATAGCTATCTATCAGCCAACCCCTCTTTCAAGCCGACAGCATCCGCCGCAACTCCCCGCAATCGCGCGCATGCCAATCCGCCAGCTCCGGCCAAGGATTGTCCGGCAGGTTCACCAGCACCGTCCGCGCACCCGCCGCACGGCCGCAGTCCAGATCGAAACGGTAGTCACCCACCATCACCATCGCCTCCGGCGCCACACTCCAGGCCTCGGCCAGTTTCAACAGGCCGCCGGGATGAGGCTTGGGCGGCGCTTCGTCGCGGCCCAGCACATCTTCCACGGCGAAACAGTCCGCCAGACCGATAGCTTGCAGGGTCACGTGGGCCAGTTCGCGAGCGTTGCGCGTCAGGATCCCCAGGCGGTAACCCCGCTGCGCCAGCTCGCGTACCAGCTCGACCGCTCCTGGCGCAGGCCGGGAGCCCAGCGCCAGGTCCCGCTCGTGTTCCAGCAACCAGGCATGCTTGGCTGCGGCTTCGTCGGCCGGCAATGCCGCCAGGTGGGTCAGAATGTCGTCTTCGGCCGGGATCGCCAGGGCCACGCGAATCGCCGCAAAATCATGCACGGCGATGGTCAGCGTACCGTCCATGTCGAACACCCAATGCCGCACCTCGGCCAGACTCATGCCCAGTCCTTGCGGTGGCGAATCAGGCCTTCCTGGGTCACCGACGCCACCAGTTGTCCGGCGCGATTGAACACGCTGCCACGAGAGAACCCACGGGAGTTGCCGGCCCACGGGCTGTCCATCGCATAGAGCAACCAGTCGTCGGCGCGCAGGTCGGCGTGGAACCACAAGGCGTGGTCGAGGCTGGCGACCTGCATGTCCTTTTGCCAAACCGATTTGCCGTGGGGCAGCATCGAGGTGGTCAACAGACCGAAATCCGAGGCGTAGGCCAGCAGGTACTTATGCAGGGCCGGCGAGTCCGCCAGGGCACCATCGGCCCGGAACCACACGTACTTTACCGGATCGGCCGGCTGCGGATTGTAGGGATCTTTCTCGGTGACCGGGCGCACCTCGATCGGTTTGGGACACAGCAGTTTTTCCCGCATGTGCTCGGGCAGCAGGTGCGCCCGCTGCTGGGTCAGTTCCAGCTCCGAAGGCAGGTTCTCCGGCCCGACCACCTGGGGCATGGAGTTCTGGTGCTCAAAACCCTGCTCGTCGTATTGAAACGAAGCGCTGCACGTGAAAATCGGGTTGCCCTTCTGGATCGCCGTGACCCGGCGGGTGCTGAAACTGCCGCCGTCACGCACCCGGTCCACCTGATAGACCACCGGCAAGGCCGCATCGCCCGGACGCAGGAAGTAGCCGTGCATCGAATGCACATGACGGGCCTCTTCCACGGTCTGGCTAGCCGCCGACAGTGACTGGCCCAGCACCTGGCCGCCGAACAACTGGCGAAACCCCAGGTCCTGGCTGCGACCGCGAAACAGGTTCTCTTCGATGGGTTCCAGGGTCAGCAGGTCGACCAGATCTTCCAACACGTGGCTCATTCAGACTTTCCTCACACAGCTCAACCGCGCAGTCGGTGCTGCGACGGTGGATCGATTGTTGGCCCGGGCCATTGTGGCGGGCATTGTAAACGTCCGTGTCGGCTAACCGTGCAGGGTCTGTAGCCACTGTTCACGGTTGATACGATAGAGCACATGTTGACGCAATGGATGACCGACGGCGAGCTTTGGGTGTTCAAAGTCATCGGCCGGGTCATGATGCATGCCGATGGCTTGCATGACTTTCTGCGATGGCAGGTTATCGACGGCGGCGAACGCCACCACCTCATCCAGCCCCAGGCGATCGAACGCACACCGCAAGGCCGTCCATGCGGCTTCGCTGGCATAACCCAGGCCCCAATGCTCCCGGGCCAGACGCCAGCCGATCTCGATCGCCGGAGTGAAGTGCGCGTCGAACCCGACCACGCCCAAGCCGGTAAAGCCGATAAAGGCCCCGGTGTCCTTGCGCTGCAGGGCCCACAAACCAAAGCCATGCTCGGCAAAATGCCCCCGCACGCGCCCGATCAGTGCGGCGCTTTCCAGGCGGCTCAGGGGCGCCGGAAAATAACGCATCACCTGCGCATCGGCAGACATGGCGGCAAACTCCGGCAAGTCCGCGTCGCGCCACTGGCGCAGTATCAACCGCGCGCTTTGCAGTTCCAGTATCGGCTCCATTTGCTTCCTCTCCATGCCCCAACGCCTACTCAAGCGAAATCGCCACGCCCAAATAAACGGCCCACGGCCGCTGCCGGGATCAAGGTGGGAGACGCAGGCGACGTGCCCAGCTTGATCGAGTGAGCCACGCGGCTGCGCCAGGTATCAATTATCGACAGGCTTGGCTTGGCTGGCGAGGAGTTCGTCGCGCTCGTAGGGTGCTACCGGTTCAGACTGCGTTCGTAAGCGGCCAGAACGGTGCGCTCCGACTGCACCAGATAGGCTTCAAGCAGCCGGGTTGCCTCCTCTGATCGCCCTTCTTCGATACAACGCAGGATTGAAACGTTCATATCGACATAGGGCATATGCAGGAACTCCGGATCTTTGAGCAGGCCGAATGCCAGCCGCAGCTCGGCTGATATCTGACCGTAGAACACCACCAATCGCGGGCTGTCGGCGAGTTCGACGATAGCCTTGTGGAACATCATGTTGGCGGTGCCGACAGCCTTCCAGTCCTTGACTTCACGCGCTCGCATGCCCGCCTCCACCGCCTCACGCATATGCAGTGTTCCCGGATGCAGCGGGTAACCCTGGGCAATGGCCTTGCATTCGATAAAGCGACGGACACGATAGATGTCGATGATCGACGCCATATCGGGCACCGCCACGCTCACCCCGCGATTGGGTTCGTGTTTGAGCAACCCCTCGCGGGTCAGGACCCTGAACGCTTCCCTCAAGGTGTTGCGGGAAATCTGCAGGCTTTCGGCCAGGGCCGCTTCGGACAATCGTTGGCCCGGAACCAGTTCACCTTCGACCAGCATTCTGCGGACCTCCTGGGTAATGGATTCTCCCAGCGAGCGAGGAAGGGAAGGTGAAACGTCGTTCATGTGCAATCCAGAATAAGAATAAGAGAAGTCACTTTGATGTTCCATGAGAGCCCCGCCCATGGCAAGGAGCAAGGGTGTCGCCTGCATCATTAAGTAACACCCACGAGTGACAAGGTTACAATTTGGTGCGAATTGTAGCCTTACACTAAACTGATTGTTGAACAATTCAGACGCTATAGATCAACACTTCTAGGCCGATGTTTGAGTTCTGGCACGCTCGTTGCTCAATAAAAAAATATCTCCCACCGTAGGAATTGATGCCGTGACACAGACAGCCGTGACACAGACCGCTCAAGATTTTACAAAGACGCGACGCGCTTCCCTGATCGCAGCAATTTTCATGATGGCAACGTCCGCCATCGGCCCTGGCTTCATCACCCAGACCGCCACGTTCACGGCCAAAATGGGTGCGGCATTTGCGTTCGGTATCCTGGCGTCGATTCTGATCGACTTCGTGGTTCAACTTAACGTCTGGCGTATCGTCACCCTGACCCGAATGCGTGCCGCAGACGTGGCCAACAACGCGATTCCAGGCAGTGGTTACCTGCTGGCGGTGCTGGTGATTTTCGGCGGGCTGGTGTTCAACGTCGGCAACATCGCCGGGGCAGGGCTGGGCCTGAACGCGTTGATGGGGCTTGATGCAAAATGGGGCGGCGGTCTCAGCGCCTTGCTGGCTATCGGCATCTTCCTTTCCCACCGCGCCGGAGTGGCCGTCGACCGACTGATCGTCGTGCTGGGACTGGTGATGATCGCCCTGACCCTGTTCGTGGCCTTCGCTTCCAACCCGCCACTGGGCGAAGCCCTCTATCAAACCGTCCTTCCGGACCAGATCAACTTCGCCACCATTACCACCATTGTCGGCGGCACGGTCGGCGGTTACATCACTTATGCGGGGGCTCACAAACTGCTGGACCGCGGGACTACCGGGGTAGAAAACCTCCAGGCAGTGACCAAGGCAGCCTTGGGCGGCATCATGGTCACCGGCCTCATGCGCTACATCCTGTTTCTCGCCATCCTCGGCGTTGTTGCCAGCGGCGTAGTCATCGACACCTCGGGTCAGGGCGCCAATCCGGCCGCACAAGCCTTCCAGGCAGCAGCCGGGCAGTTCGGCCTGCGCGTCTTCGGTCTCATCCTCTGGGCCGCCAGTATCACCAGCGTGATCGGCGCCGCTTACACCTCCATTTCCTTTGTCACCGTGTTCAAGCCGGACATCACTGAGCTGGGGCGCAACCGCGCCACCACCGTGTTCATCGCCCTGTCGCTGCTGATCTTTGCCCTGATGGGAACGGCTCCCGCCGCACTGCTGCTCTTCGCGGGCGGTTTCAATGGCCTGATACTGCCAATCGGCCTGAGCATCTTTATCTACGTCGGCTGGCGCCGGTCCGACCTCATGGGCGGTTACCATTACCCACGCTGGCTGTTGGTGCTGGGCGCCCTGACCTGCCTGCTGACCTGGTACATGGCAATCAAATCCGTTGGGCCGATCTTCGCCTTCCTCAACGTTGCCTGAGCCCGATAACGAACAAGGAGTCACGTGAATGCCAACCATAGATATCAATAGCGACCTGGGCGAAAGCTTTGGCGCCTGGCACATGGGCGACGATGCCGCGATGCTCGATGTCGTGACCAGCGCCAATGTCGCCTGCGGTTTCCACGCCGGCGACCCGGCCGGCATCCTGCGGACACTGAAAGCGGCGGCGGCCAAAAATGTCACCATTGGTGCCCATGTCGCTTACCCGGACAAAGTGGGCTTTGGCCGCCGAAACATGGACGTGGCCAGCGATGAGCTGACGGCCGACGTGATCTACCAGATCGGCGCGCTGCAAGGCCTGGCCAAGGCCGCCGGTACGTCGGTGCGCTACGTAAAACCCCACGGCGCCTTGTACAACACCATTGCTCACGATCGCCGTCAGGCGCTGGCCGTGATCGAAGCCATCCGCGCGATCGACTCCAACCTCATATTGGTTGCCCTGGCCGGCTCAAGCCTGATTGAACTGGCCCGTAACGAGGGTTTGCAGTGTATCGCCGAAGCGTTCGCTGACCGTGCCTATACGCCACAGGGCACCCTCGTCTCTCGCCGCGAACCAGGCGCGGTGCTGCACGATCCCAAGCTCGTCGCCCAACGTATGCTGCGCCTCGTTGAAGACGGCTGCCTCGAAGCGATCGATGGCAGCCTGACCAAAATCCAGGCCGACTCGATCTGTGTCCATGGCGACAGCCCCGCAGCGGTGGAAATGGCCCGCGAGCTGCGCCGGGTATTGGAACAGGCGCACATGTCCTTGCAGCCCTTTGCCGGAGCACGCCCATGAATGCCCTGGATCTCGCCCGCCAGGCGGCGATTGCCGCTGCCCGGGATGCACGCAGCACTTACCGTAACGGCCGGGTCGCCCCCACGGCGGGTATCGCGCCGGGCATGACCCAGGCCAACCTGATCGCCCTGCCGCGCGCCTGGGCGTACGACTTCCTGCTGTATGCCCAGCGCAATCCCAAAGCCTGCCCGATCCTTGACGTCAGCGACGCCGGCAGCCCGAGTACGCTGCTGGCTGAAGGGGCGGACCTGCGCACTGACATCCCGCTGTACCGCATCTGGCGTGATGGAAAGCTGGCCGAGGAAGTCAGCGATGCCACTCAGGCCTGGGCTGAACACGACGACATGGTGGCCTTTTTGATCGGCTGCAGCTTCACCTTTGAAACCGCCCTGCAAGAGGCCGGCATCGAAGTGCGGCATATCACCGATGGTTGCAACGTACCGATGTACCGGACCAACCGTGCCTGCCGCCCGGCCGGACGTCTACAGGGTGAAATGGTGGTATCGATGCGACCGATCCCCGCCGATCGCGTGGCTGAGGCGAGCACTATTTCCGGACGCTATCCCTCAGTCCATGGCGCCCCGGTGCACATCGGCGAACCCGCGCTGCTCGGGATCCAGGACCTGAGTCGACCCGACTTCGGCGACGCCGTGCGCATCGAACCCGGCGAGATCCCGGTGTTCTGGGCCTGCGGCGTCACTCCCCAGGCCGCGGTCATGGCCTCGGGCGTGCCCTTCGCCATCACCCATGCGCCCGGCCATATGTTCATCACCGATGTGCCTGACAGCACCTATCACGTCTAGGAGTTTCCTGTGCGTTTTCTACCGGTCAACCTGGACGCCCTGCTCGTCGAATTGAAAGACCTCGACGAGACACTGGCGTTGTTCGACGCCCTGATGGCCGAGCCGATTGCTGGCGTGGAGGAAATCATTCCTGCCGCACGAACGCTGCTGATCCAATTTCGCCCCAGCGCCATTGCGCAGCAGGCGCTCGTCAATCGTATCGCTAGCCAAGACCTGAGCCAGCGCCGCGCGATCGAGCATCGCCGGGTGGAAATTCCCGTCCATTACAATGGCGAAGACCTCGACGAGGTCGCCACGCTGCTGGGGATCAGCCGCGCCGAGGTGGTCCAACGCCACACCGCCCATGACTACAGCGTGGCCTTCTGCGGATTCGCGCCGGGCTTCGCCTACCTCACCGGCGGTGCGGGTTTCCAGGTTCCTCGCCGACAAACTCCACGTACCCGCATACCCGCGGGTGCGGTTGCCCTGGCGGGGGAATTCAGCGGTGTTTATCCGCAAGCCAGCCCCGGCGGATGGCAGATCATCGGCGTCACGCCTTTGCAGATGTGGGACCTGAACCGCGCTGAATCGGCCTTGCTGCGTCCAGGCTATAAAGTGCGCTTCACCGATGCTGGCCCGCTCCCGGCGGGTGGCCTGCCCGCCCCCACGGTACCGGCAAGTGCCGCCGCGCCCAGCGGCGCCTATCTGGAAATCATCACCCCCGGTTTGCACAGCGTACTGCAGGATATGGGCCGCCCCGGCCAGACCGGCCAAGGCGTATCCCGTTCCGGCGCGCTGGACCTGGGCGCGCTGCGGGCAGCCAACCGCGCGGTCGGCAACCGCTCGGACATGGCCTGTGTGGAATCGGTACTCGGCGGCCTGAGCTTCGTTTGCCATGGCCGTGCCGTGATCGCCGTCACCGGTGCGCAAACCCCGGTCACAATCACCAACGCCAGTGGCCTGCAATGGCAGGCAAGTCACTACCAGCCCATCGAGCTGGACGCGGGTGACCGCGTCAGCCTGGGTTCCCCCCTCGCGGGGCTGCGCACCTACCTGGCGATTCGCGGCGGCTTTGACGTCACTCCGGTGCTGGGCAGCCTGTCCACAGACACCCTGGCCCAGGTCGGCCCCCCGGCGCTCGCCGCCGGCGACCTATTGGGCTTTACGACACTGACAACGGGAACCAGCGTATCGCTGAACGAAGCCCCAGCCTTTGAGCTGCCTACTGCTGCCAACATCGTCACCCTTGACGTGGTCATGGGACCGCGGACCGACTGGTTTACCGAAGACGCCATCCAGCGTCTGAGCAGCCAGCTCTGGCGCGTCACCTCACAGTCCAACCGCGTCGGTATTCGTCTGGCCGGTGAAATACCGCTAGCGCGCAGCAACCACCATGAGTTGCCCAGCGAAGGCACCTCCGTGGGCGCCATTCAGGTCCCGGCCAGCGGCCAACCGGTTCTGTTTCTCGCCGATCACCCGTTGACCGGTGGCTATCCAGTGATCGCCGCAGTCGCCAGCTACCATCTCGACCTGGCTGGCCAGATCCCTATCAATGCGCAGATTCGCTTCAACCCTGTGGACGGCTTCAAAGAGATTCAACCCGTTACACAAGCTTCTTCAACTGCCGATGTGAAAAAAATTCCATGAAAAAATTACTGATTGCCAACCGTGGTGAAATTGCCGTCCGCATCGCCCGCGCCTGCCGCGACTACGGCGTGCAGTCTGTCGCGGTCTATGCCGACGCGGACATCGACGCCCTGCACGTGCGCCAGGCCGACGAAGCCTACTCACTGAATGGCCAGCGCCCGGCCGAAACCTACCTGGATATCGGCAAACTGATTGCCGTGGCCAAACGCAGCGGCGCCGATGCCGTGCACCCCGGCTATGGTTTTCTGTCTGAACGGGCCGACTTCGCCCGGGCGGTGATCGACGCAGGATTGATCTGGATCGGTCCCAACCCGCAGACCATCGACGTGCTCGGCGACAAGGTCGAGGCGCGAAAAATTGCCCAACTGGTCGGGGCGCCTCTGGTAGCCGGTACGCCTGGCCCGGTCGAAAGCGCCGCCGAAGTATTGGCCTTTGCCGAACAGCACGGCCTGCCAATTGCCATCAAGGCTGCCTTTGGCGGCGGTGGACGCGGCATGAAAGTCGCCTGGCGCATGGATGAAGTGGCTGAATTGTTCGCCTCCGCCGTGCGCGAAGCGCAAGCAGCCTTTGGTCGTGGCGAGTGCTATGTCGAGCAGTTCCTCGACCGCCCTCGGCACATCGAAGCGCAGATCCTCGCCGACAAACACGGCAAGGTCGTCGTCATCGGCACGCGTGACTGCTCCTTGCAGCGGCGCAATCAGAAGCTGGTGGAGGAAGCGCCAGCGCCCTTTATCAGCGACGAACAGCGCCAGCGTATTCATCAATCCGCTCAGGATATCTGCGCCAAAGCCGGCTACGTCGGTGCCGGCACGGTGGAGTTCCTGCTCAGCCAGGATGGCACCCTGTCGTTCCTTGAGGTCAATACCCGCTTGCAGGTCGAGCACCCGGTGACCGAAGAGACCACTGGGGTGGATCTGGTGATCGAACAACTGCGGATCGCCGACGGTTTGCCGTTGTCCTTTAGTGAGACGCCGACCCCACGTGGCCATAGCTTCGAATTTCGCATCAATGCGGAAGACCCAGGCAAGGGCTTCCTGCCCACCCCCGGTCAGATCACCGATTTCCTGCCACCGTCTGGCCCGGGTGTGCGCCTGGACAGCGGCGTGATAAGCGGCTCGCGAGTGCCCAGCACCTTCGACTCGATGATGGCCAAACTGATCGTCACCGGCGCCACCCGCGAACAGGCTATTGTCCGCGCCCGACGCGCCTTGGCGGAATTCAACATTGAAGGCATTGCCTCGGTGCTGCCGTTCCACCGGGCCGTGATGGACCATGACGACTTCACCGGTGCCAATAAATTCGCCGTGCACACGCGCTGGATCGAAACCGTTTTCGCCGAACAGATCACGCTCGCCCCACGTACCGCGGTATCGGCCGACCCAGGCATCCTGCGCACGTTTGTCGAGATCGACGGCAAGCGCCACGAACTGGGCCTTCCGGCTGCGCTGCTGCGAGGCGTCAGCCTGAACGCAGCGGGAACCGCCAGCGAAAGCACGGCCCCCTCCGAGGTCACTGATCCGCAGGCGGTACTGACGCCCGTGGCGGGTAATCTGCATACCTGGGTCGTCGAAGACGGCGAGTCGGTGAGCACCGGGCAAGTGATCGCGGTTGTAGAAGCCATGAAAATGGAAACCTCGGTCCTCGCACCTTGTGAAGGCCAGGTGCAGATCGCCAAACAGGCCGGCGACTATTTTGAAGCCGGCTCCGTCATTGGCCGCATCAAAACAGCTCTCTGATTTAAAACTTTTCTTTTCGCAGTCAGTACGCGCAACGGGGTAATAACCCGGTTGCCGCGTGCTGCCCGCAGAAAACTGTAGATGTAACTTTGCAATCAAAATAACGATAAAACCCAACACATAAATCTGCTGTTATCTGGAGCATAAAGAGCATGTCAATCAATAAGACTTTGGCTATTGCGGGTACTTGCGCGTTGATTTTCCCTTTTACGGCATCTGCAGATTTTATTGCCGACAGTAAGGCCAGTGTGGAACTGCGTAACTTCTACTTCAATCGTGACTTTCGCAACGGTCCTCCCACGGCCCAGCGGGACTCGGCAAAAGAATGGGCCCAGGGCGCCATGTTGCGATTCGAGTCAGGTTATACCGCCGGCACCGTGGGCCTGGGCATCGACGCGGTTGGCATGCTCGGCCTCAAGCTTGACGGCGGTGATGGTTCCGGTGGCACGGGCCTGTTGCCGGCTGACCTTAGTTCGAAAAACGGCCGCGGCTCACAGGACGAATATTCCAAACTTGAGTTGACGGCCAAGGCGAAGGTGTCGGAAACCGCTCTAAAGGTTGGCTCACTCGCCTTCCGTACGCCCGTGGTATCGAGCAATGACACACGCCTGTTGCCCTCCACCTTCGAAGGCGCGCTACTGACCTCCAAAGACATTGATCAGTTGGTCCTGCAAGGCGGCAAGCTGGAGCAAATCAAGTTCAACAGTTCCTCGAACTATCAGGACTTCACGGGTAACCGCATCGGCGGTGTCAGTGATGACTTCCGCTTTGCCGGCGGTACTTACAGTTTCAACAAAGCCCTTAGCACAAGTCTGTTCTACGGCAATCTGGAAAATGTCTATCGACAGTTCTTTGGCGGCGTCGTCTATGAAATACCTCTTGCCGCGCAACAGTCGCTGAAGTTCGATCTACGTTATTCGAAAAGTACCGATGACGGTAACTTCCGCCCCCTCGATAACCGCGCCGCGAACGGACTGGTTGCCTACACTCTGGGCGCCAACGTGTTCACCGCCGCCTATCAACGCATGAGCGGTGACGATCCCTTCCCGTACATTGCCAATAGCGACCCATACCTGGTCAACTTCGTCCAGATCAATGACTTTGCCAACACCCAAGAGCGCTCCTGGCAGCTGCGTTATGACTACAACTTCGCCGCGCTGGGCATTCCCGGGCTGACGTTCATGAGTCGTTATGTCCAGGGTGACAACGCGTTGGTCGGGGGCAGTAATACGGGCAAAGAGTGGGAGCGCGATACGGATATCGGTTACGTGGTCCAAAGCGGTTCGCTGAAAAACCTCGGGGTCAAACTCAGAAACGCTACGGTTCGTTCGAACTTCAGCAATGACCTGGATGAAACCCGCCTGATCGTCAGTTACACATTAGCGCTCTAAGAATCACCGCATCCCCCTGTGGGAGCGAGCCTGCTCGCGATGGCGGCTGATCAGCCTGCATGGATGTCGGCTGACAGATCGCTATCGCGAGCAAGCTCGCTCCCACAGGGATCTGTGCTGATAGAATGCCCCGCTTATTCCCGTCCTCCGCAGCTCACGCCATGACCCCAACCGTCTGCCCCCATATCCCAAATGTCGCCATCATCGGCGGCGGCCCTGCCGGCCTGATGGCGGCCGAGGTGTTGAGCCAGGCCGGGATACAGGTCGACCTGTACGACGGCATGCCTTCGGTGGGCAGGAAATTCCTGCTGGCCGGTGTCGGTGGCATGAACATCACCCACTCGGAAGACTTCACGCCGTTCCTGTCCCGCTACGGCGAGCGCGCGCCCAATATCGCCCCGCTGCTGCGGGCATTCGGCGCCAACGAGTTATGCCAATGGATTCACGGATTGGGCATCGAGACCTTTGTCGGCAGTTCCGGGCGGGTATTTCCTACCGACATGAAAGCCGCCCCGCTGCTGCGCGCCTGGCTCAAACGCCTGCGCGATGCCGGCGTGATGATCCATACCCGCCATCGCTGGCTGGGCTGGAACCCCGACGGCAGCTTGCTAGTCGCCGCTGCGGACGGCGAAAAAACACTGCGCCCCACTGCGACATTGCTGGCACTGGGCGGTGGCAGTTGGTCACGCCTGGGCTCCGATGGTGCCTGGATGCTGCCACTGGAACAGCGCGGTGTAGGCCTTGCGCCCTTGCAGCCGAGCAATTGCGGATTCGAAGTGCCGGCCTGGAGCGATCTGATGGTCAGCAAATTCGCCGGTGCCCCGCTGAAAAATATCGCCATCGGCCTGAATGACGATGTACCGCGCCTCGGTGAATGCGTGATCACCGCCACCGGCATCGAAGGCAGCCTGATCTATGCCCTGTCGGCGCCGATTCGCGAAGCCATCAACCAACATGGCAGCGCGACGATCCATCTGGACCTGCTGCCAGGCCGACCTGTGGATAAAATCCAGCAAGCCCTGAGCAAGCCACGCGGTTCACGCTCAATGGCCAAGCACTTGCACAGCCAGTTGGGGATCGACGGGGTCAAGGCCGCGCTGTTACGCGAACTCACGCCCGCCGATTGTTTTAGCGACCCGGCGCGGCTGGCCCAGGCAATCAAGGCCTTGCCCATCACCCTGGTGAAACCCCGCCCGCTGGACGAAGCCATCAGCAGTGCCGGTGGCGTGACCTTCGAAGCCCTGGACGAACGCCTGATGCTCAAGCAGATGCCTGGCGTGTTCTGCGCCGGGGAAATGCTCGACTGGGAAGCACCGACCGGCGGCTATCTGCTCACGGCCTGCTTTGCCAGCGGCCAGGCGGCTGGGCTGGGAATGTTGGAGTGGTTACAGCGCAAGGTTTGAAAACCCAGGCGCGGCTATCGCGAGCAGGCTCGCTCCCACATTTGATTTGTGTACACCGTCAATGTGGGAGCGAGCCTGCTCGCGATGGCGGCCTGTCAAACGCTGCGGGTCATCAAGGCTTACGCTTGCGCGGCCCGGTGTTGAACACCGGCACTTTACGCACTGGCTTGACCGAGGGCTCCACGGGCGAGGCGTCGCCGCTGTCGACCCACTTGCCCAGGTTGCGCTTGCCGCCACCGCCCGAGGCTTTCGGTTTCTTCGGTTTTTTCGGCTTCTTGATGACCTGGCCGCTGGCATCGGTCTCCGGCACCCGGTGTTCTGGCTCGAAGTCCTGTTCCATCTGCCGTGGCAACGTCTGACGGGTCAGAGTTTCGATGGCTGACAGCAGATTCACTTCATCGGCGCAGACCAGGGAAATCGCTTCCCCGGTGGAACCCGCCCGACCAGTACGACCGATACGGTGGATGTAATCCTCAGCGACGATCGGCAAATCGAAATTCACCACCAGCGGCAAGTCTTCGATATCCAGTCCGCGAGCGGCGACGTCGGTGGCCACCAGGATCTGGATTTCACTGGCCTTGAAACGGTCCAGCGCGCGCTGGCGGGTGGCCTGGGGTTTATCGCCGTGGATGCCGTCGGCATTGACACTCATGCCCTGGAGTTTTTCCACCAGCGCATCGACACCGTTGCGGGTCTTGGCAAATACCAGCACCTGTTTCCACTTGTTCTTGCGCATCAGGTGCACAAACAACTCTGGCTTGCGCTTCTTGTCCACCGTCACCACCCATTGCTTGACGGTGTTGGCGGCCACGTTGCGCGGGCTCACTTCGATGCTCAACGGGTCGTTGAGCATTTGCCCGGCCAGCAAGCGGATCGCGTCGGAGAAGGTTGCCGAGAACAGCAGCGTCTGGCGCTTCTTCGGCAGCGCTTTATAGATATTCGCCAGCTCCTCGGAGAAGCCCAGGTCGAGCATGCGGTCGGCTTCGTCCAGCACCAGGGTCTGCAGCTGATTGAACTTCAGCGCGTTCTGGCGGAACAGGTCGAGCAAGCGTCCCGGCGTGGCGACCAGCAGATCAACCCCTTTGCGCAGCTTCATCATCTGCGGGTTGATGCTGACACCGCCGTACACCGCATAGGTGCTCAACGGCAGGTTTTGCGCGTATTGGCGCACGCTTTCGTGGACCTGCTCGGCCAGTTCACGGGTCGGCACCAGAATCAGCGCCCGTACTGAGTTGGCGCTGACCTTCGGCCCCTCGGTGGTCAGCAACTGCAACAGCGGCACGGCGAAACCGGCAGTCTTGCCGGTGCCGGTCTGGGCCGCGGCCATCAGGTCGCGACCGGCCAACACCGCCGGCATGGCTTGGGCCTGCACCGGGGTTGGGGTCTGGTAGCCGAGCGTCTCAAGGGCGCGCAGCAAGGGTTCGATCAGGCCAAGGGTGGCGAAAGTCATGGAAGTACCGTAGGAAAATCAGCGCAAGGTGTGCAATGCGCGGCAGTTTACCCTAAATCAGGATTCGGCCGGCGCAGGCTTGGGTTTGCGCCACTGGGGCAATCCAATCAACACCACGGCACTGATGATCACCAACATCGCCAGGGCCTCTTCGATCCCGATGGTTTCACCGGCGAACACAATGCCCAGCAACACCGCCACCGCCGGGTTGACGTAGGCATAGCTGGTGGCCGCCGCCGGACGTACGTGCTTGAGCAGGTACATGTAGGCGTTGAAGGCAATGATCGAACCGAAGCAGGTCAGGTAAGCCAGTGCGATCCAACCTTCCAGCGGCGGCATGCTGTCCAGGTGTTCGCCGCTGGCCACGCTGCCGACCAATAGCACCACACCGCCCACCAGCATTTCCACGGCACTGGCCATCGCCCCCGCAGGCAGCGGCAAATGTTTGCTCAGCACCGAACCGAAGGCCCAGGACGCCGCCGCGAACAGCAGCAAGGTCGCGCCCAATGGGCTCGATTGCAGGTTGGAACCGAGGTTGAGCATGGCAATGCCGATCAACCCCAGCACAATCCCCGCCCACTCCAGACGGGTATTACGGGCGCCCCAGAAATATCCGCAGAGCAAGGTAAACAACGGCACCGTCGCCACGGCCAGCGCCGCCACCCCGGACGCCACACCCGTGTGTTCAGCGACACTGACCGCGCCATTGCCGAAACTGAGCAACAACACGCCGATGACAGCCCCCGCCTTCCACTGCGCCCAAGTCGGGGCCGGCGCCCCGCGCCAGCGCAGGAAACCGTACATCAGCGAGCCGGCGATCACGAAGCGAATCCCGGCCAGCAGCAGCGGCGGCCAATGCTCCACACCGATGCGAATCACCAGGTAGGTCGACCCCCAGATGACGTACAAGGCAAAAAATGCAGCGATCAATGGCAAGGGGAAACGGCGTGGGCCAGGCATGGTCAGCTCGAAGTCAGGACAATGAAAGACGCTATTCTAGAAAGGCGACAGGCGGAAAATAAGTTACAAAACCTGTTTATCCGAACCGTACACTTTTAAAAACACGGAGATCAGCGTTATAAACCGTACTTTCGAAAGTCAGCCCCTTGGAAGCCCGAACCGTGGATAAATACGACCGCATGCTGCTCAGCGCCCTGTTGGAAAACGGTCGTGCGTCCTATGCCGAACTGGCCCGCAAAGTGAACCTGTCGGCCCCGGCCGTGGCCGAGCGGGTCAGCAAGCTGGAAACCAGCGGCGTGATCACCGGCTACCAGGCGAAAGTCGACATGGCGAAAATCGGCTTGCCGGTGCAGTGCGTCATCGAACTGCGCATGAACCAGCACGGCAACCAGAAGACTTACGATGAACTGTGCAGGATCCCGCAACTGACCGAATGCCATCGGGTGACGGGCGACCCGTGCGTGATCATGCAGGCGGCGGTCGGCTCGATGCCAGAACTGGAAGAGCTGATCAACCGCATCGCCAAGTTTGGCTTCAGCAAGACCTCGATCGTGTTGTCCAGCGCGATTGAAAAGCGGGTGCCGTTGGGGCAGTTGGAAGGTAACGGGAAGTAACACTGATCGAAACTGTGGTGTGTTTAGAACCCGCGATGCCGCTTGAGGTGCTCGTTGATCTTCGCCGCCGGCACTTTCTGCAAACTGCACAGCAAATCGTGGGACAACTCCCGCAGCCCGTGCTGTTGCCGCAGCTGCGTCGCCAGGTGCGCGGTGAGGTTGGCGGCCATTTCGGCGTCGGCCATGGCCCGGTGAGCCTGGCCCGTGTGGGGCAGGCCGGCGAAGGTGTTGAGCGTGCCGAGCTTGTGGTTCGGCGCCGTCGGCATCAGGCGCCGGGCCAGCAGCAGTGAACAGGCAAAATTCTGCAAGCGGGTACGTTTGATCCGGCCCAGCTCGAAATCCCAGAACTTCTGGTCGAATGCGGCGTTGTGGGCCAGCAGCGGCGTGATGCCGACGAACTCGCTGACCTCGTTCATCACCTTTTCCGCCGGCGGGGCGCTGCGCAGCATGGCGTTGCTGATGCCGGTCAGTTGCTCGATGAACGCAGGCACGCGCACACCGGCGTTCATCAGGCTCTGATAGCGATCCACAATCCGGCCCTGTTCGAGAATCACCACGGCGATTTCGGTGGCCCGGCAACTGCTGCTCGGCGTGATGCCGGTGGTTTCAAAGTCGATGACTGCGATGCGTTCCAAACCTGTCTGAACTCCGTAAAAATCAATTCTTGAGCAGCAACGCGCCTTCGATCGGCACGTAGCGGCTGGCGGCGCGAATCAGCGAGTTGGCCGTCAGCCCCGGTACGCCATAAGCCACCGCCTGGACCCCGTGTTTGCTGATGATGCGTTCGAGCAGCATGTCGAAATCGCCATCACCGGAGGCCAACACCACTTCGTCAACGTGATCAGCGGCGTCCATGATGTCCAGGGTGATGCCCACGTCCCAGTCACCCTTGGCCGAGCCGTCGCTGCGCTGGATGTAAGGCTTGAGCTTCACGACAAACCCCAGGTTGCGCAGGATTTGCTGGAATTGCTGCTGCTTGCTGTCGCCGCGATCGATCGCATACGCGTAGGCCTCGACGATCTGCCCCTGCTTGCTGACATCGGCCCACAAGGCCGCGTAGTTGAAATGGCAACCATAAGCCTGGCGCACGGTGTAGTAGAGGTTCTGGACATCGGCGAACACTGCGATTTTTTTCACCGCGTTTCCTCTTGAATGCACAAGCCGGCAGAGCGGGCCCGAAAAGTTGCCCAGTATGCCAGCCCAGAGGAATGTTCCGCGAATAATCGGTCCGAGGCACCTGGGCGCCCCGGACGAATGGCAGGTCAGACAAAGGAGTCGTCATCGCCGAAGAAGGATGAATCGTCGCTGTAGTCGGCGTCGGCGAAACCGCCCTGGTCGTTGCCATAGGCATCGTTACCAGCGACGTTTGAGTCATTGCCCCAGCCGCCGTCACTGCTTGCCGTGTCGTTGACCGGTTGGGCCGGCTCTGGCTCGATGACCTCGACGACTTCCTGAGGCTGCTGGGCACCGTGGAACAGACTGCTGATGCCCTGGGCCAGCATCACGCCCCCGGCCACGCCAGCCGCGGTTTTCAGCGCGCCGCTCATGAAGCTGCCGGCCCCTGGAGCCTGCTGTTGCGCGGCGCCGTAGTTAGCGGGCGGCGCGGCGTAGTTCTGCTGGGGTGGCGCATTGAAGCCAGGCCGCGCCGGTTCGCGCCAGCCGCCACCGCTGGCGGGCGAAGCGCCTGGAGCGGACGTTGGCCGTGGGTCGCGCGAGCTGCCACCGAAAATACTCGAGAGAAAACCACCACCGCTGGGCGCTGGAGGCTGTTGCCGGGCCTGTTGCAGGTCCGCTTGCAACTGCTCGATCTGCTGGGTCAGTTGCCTGTTCTGCTCGTCAAGGCTTTTGAGCGCCGTCTCTTGCACCAGAATCGCCTGGGTCATGAAATAGCCCGCCGCGGGCTGGCGGGTCATATGTTCCTTGATCCGCGCCTCGGCCTGGACATCGCGCGGGACTGCATCCTTTTCGGCCTGTTGCAGCCGTGAAAACAGTCCATCGATCAGGGTTTGTTCTTCGCTGTTCATGGCGACCTCATCAGATTGCCGGGTAGAAAAACCATGCCGGCCCTACAGGACCGGTGCCAGCCAGTAATGGGGCTGGGCACAGAGGTTTCAATGGTCTTTACCTGATGTTTACGTTTGCTTGTGCAGGCGCCTGATCGGTTAAAGTGTCGGACCGCTTTTTGACCTGCGATACCGACTCATGAATCCGTTTGACGTGCTGCGCGACTCTTTGTATTTCTTCAAACGCCATCTTGGCCGGATCGCCCAGCTGTGCCTGCCGCTGGTGATCCTCGAGGCCGTGCTGCAACAAGGCGTGGACAGCGCCGTGGGCCCCGAAGGTTTTTCCGGCTACAGCCTGATCGTCGGGCTGCTGATATACCCGCTCTACACCGCCGCGCTGATTCTGTTTCTCGACGCCCGCAGTCGCGGTGAATCGCCCCGTCCCCGTGACCTTCTCGCGACGGCCCTGACCCTGTGGCCACGCTTTGCCCTGCTGACCGCACTCAATACGTTGCTGATTCTGGTGGGCATTTCGTTGTACTTCCTGCCGGGCCTTTGGCTGATGGTGGTCCTGGCCTTTGGCGAATACCTGCTGGTGCTGCGCGGCCTGACTCCGCTGGCAGCAATGAAGGAAAGCCTGCGCCTGAGCCGCGGCAGTTTCTGGCGCATCCTGTTGTGCATTCTTTGCGTGATGGTCCCGCTCTGGCTGCTCAAGGGCGCCAGCCTGTCGGTGTACCCGCCGCCCCAGAACCCGTTGATCACCTTGCTGATCGACAGCGTTCACAGTTTCCTGCAGCTGTTCACCACCGTGGTGCTGTTCCGGATGTTCATGCTGGTCGCGGAAAAACCTGACAGCCGTTGACGACTGCTGCGCAGGTTACGGGCTTGGGCTCGGCAACTGCTCTCGGTTATGCTCGGGATCACTTTTGCGTATTGCACATTTAAGTCGAGCCATGACCCGTCTATTGCGCTACACCTTGCTGGGCCTGTTGTTGATTCTCGGCCTGGCCGCCCTGTCGATCTATAGCCTGACCTGGCGCCCACAATCCCGGGAAGCACTGCCGGTCAGTTGCCCCGCCAACACCGCAACGCTCGTGCCTGGCCAGGCCTTGAAGGTGATGACCTGGAACGTCCAGTTCCTGGCCGGCAAGCGCTACGTGTTCTGGCACGACCTGGCCCAGGGTGACGATGAAAGCCCGACCCTCGAAGACATGGCCTTCAGCCTCGACGAAGTGGCAAGGGTCATTCGCGACGAGCAACCGGACGTCGTGTTGCTCCAGGAACTGGACGACGGCGCCAAGGCCAGCGACTACCAGAACCAGCTCAAGTTGTTGCAGGAACGATTGACCGACCTGTATCCGTGCAGCACCAGCGCCTTTGACTGGAAAGCCGATTTCATCCCCGACCCGCATATCTTCGGCAGCGTCGGCCGGCAGTTGGCGACGTTGAGCCGTTACCGCATCGATCAAGCGGAACGGGTGCAGTTGCCGGTGGCCGGGGCCAATTTCATCAGCCGTCAGTTCCAGCCGAAAAACGCTTTGTTGGTCAGTCACCTGCCGCTGAGCAGTGGTGGCCACCTGGTCGTGCTCAACACCCACCTGGAACGGGCCACGCAGCCGGATGAAACCCTGCCGAACCAGGTCAAGGCCGTGAGCAAGGTACTGGACAAACTTGAATCGCGAGGCAAACCCTGGCTGATCGGTGGCGACTTCAATCTGCTACCCCTGGGCCAATACCGGCGCCTGCCAGCCGCGCAGCGCACGCCCTACTCCGCCGACAGCCCTCTGCACCTGCTGTGGGACAAATACCCGATGATCCCCACCAACAACGAAGCCAGCGGCATCGATCGCAGCCACTGGCTGACCCACTACCCGAACGACCCCGGCCTCAACGGCCCTGACCGCACTGTCGACTACCTGTTCTACAGCCCTCGGATCAAGCGGGTCGAGGCTCGGGTGCGGCAGGACGATACCTTGCGTATCTCCGATCATTTGCCGGTGATTGCCCGATTCCTGTTGCCGGCCACGCCGTGACGCCAAGCCACATTCGCCGTCAGACGAGTGTGGCGCTGGTCCGAGTAACCCACGCTTGATCAGGGTCGAGTACCTGTCTCGGCTTCCTGAACCGTCCAGGGTTTGACTTGTTCGCTCAGCGTCAGTCCCAAACCGGGGCGAGTGGGCACCAGCATCCGACCGTCACGGGTTTCCAGACGCTCGTTGAACAGCGGCTCAAGCCATTCGAAATGCTCGACCCAGGGCTCGGTCGGATAAGCGGCTGCCAGGTGAACGTGCAGTTCCATGGCGAAATGGGGAGCCAGCATCAGGCCCGCCTGCTCGGCCATTGATGCGACCTTCAGGTAAGGGGTGATGCCGCCTACGCGTGGCGCGTCGGGCATCAGGAAATCAGCGCCGCGCTGCTTGATGAACTCGGCATGTTCAGCAACGCTGGTGAGCATTTCACCCGTGGCAATCGGTGTATCGAACTGCTGCGCCAACGCGGCATGGCCTTCAGCGTCATAGCAGTCCAGCGGCTCTTCAATCCAGATCAGGTTGTACGCTTCAAACTGCCGACACATGCGCTGGGCCGTCGGGCGATCCCATTGCTGGTTGGCATCCACCATCAACGGGAAGTTGTCACCCAAGTGCTTGCGCACCGCACTGACCCGTTCAATGTCGATGGCGCAATCCGGTTGCCCAACCTTCAACTTGATGCCGCCAATTCCCTTTTCTCGCGAGAGGTCAGTGTTCTTCATCAACTGATCAAGCGGGGTGTGAAGGAAGCCACCGGAAGTGTTGTAGCAACGCACCGAGTCACGTTGAGCACCGAGCAAGCGCGCCAGCGACAGGTTGGCGCGCTTGGCCTTCAGATCCCACAACGCCACGTCGAACGCCCCGATGGCCTGGGTCGACATACCGCTGCGGCCCACCGACGCGCCAGCCCAGCACAGCTTGGTCCAGAGTTTGGCAATGTCACTGGGGTTTTCCCCGATCAGCGCTGGGGCGATTTCCTTGGCATGAGCGAATTGTCCCGGCCCACCGGCACGCTTGGAGTAACTGAAACCCAGGCCCTGATGCCCATCGACGGTCTCGATTTCGGCAAACAGGATGGCGATTTCAGTCATCGGTTTTTGCCGTCCGGTAAGGACCTTGGCATCACTGATGGGATTGGCCAGCGGCAGGATGACCGAAGCGACACGAACCCAGGCGATTCGGTCGTCATCGGAGGACTTGAGCGATTGTTGTACGAGCATGGGGCTCTCCTTGGACAGGCTCTGAAGGCGACGATGATTGCGCAATCATCACGAGACATAAAAAAGACCTTCGTCGATGCTTCAGAAGGTCTCTTGTCTCGATACTACACTGATTGCGCAATCATTCAATCCCGTAAATCCCCGGAAAATCCACTGCCAGGCTCAGGTACTGGCGCGGTCGATGAACGTGAAGCCGGTGTCAATTCGCACGGGTTTGAGATGGGCGCCGGGATTGTCGAATCGTTCAAGCAGTGCTTCAGCCACTTGCAGGCCAATCCTGCCGCCGTCGACGCTGACGGTCGACAGCGCCGGGTAAACCTGCGCCGCGCTGCTGAGATCCCCGAAGCCCATGACGGCCAGCTCAGCGGGCACCTTCAAGCCAAGGCTGGCGGCTTGCGCCAACACACCTTGAGCCACGGTATCGGAGCTGCACACCACGATGTCGGGGCGTACCGGCAGATCCAGCAGCCGCCGCAGCCCCTCGCGCCCCACCTCCAGCGTGGCGGGGGGCGCCAGGACTTCCATGGGCACCTCTTCAATGCCCTGGCGCTGCAGCTCGGCGATAAGACTGTTGCAGCGACGCAGGCCACGCGGGTCGCTGATGGTCACCACGGAAAAGCGCTGGTAACCCTTTTCAAGCAAATGTCGCGCGGTCTCTTGCCCGACTTTTTCATGGGAGAAGCCAACCAGCATGTCCAAAGGGTCTTCACTCAGATCCCAGGCCTCGACCACGGGAATTCCCGCCTGGGCGAGTCGCAAGCGACTTGATTCGGTATGGAGCGTACCGGTCAATACGATGCCGTCCGGACGACGACCGAGTACGGCTTCAAGCAGTTTCTCTTCCTGCTCCGCGCTGTAGCCGGTCAGACCGAGCAGGGTTTGATAGCCCGCTTGGGTCAGGCGGTCCATCAGCGATTGCACGGTGTCTGCAAAAATGGAGTTAGCGATGGTTGGAAGGAAAATCGCCACCAGACGACTTTTGTTGCTCGCCAGGCTACCCGCCAGCATGTTCGGCACATAGCCCGATTGGCGCACCGCTTCGCGGACCTTCTCCCGCGTGTTCTCGCTCACCAGTTCCGGGCGATGCAAAGCCCTGGAAACGGTCATTGGCGAGACGCCTGCAATCTTTGCCACATCGATCAACGTCAGGCTCGAACCCCTGGTGGCCAAGGTCATCGGTGCCTGGGAGGTGGGCGCTGCTGGTTTCTTTGCCATGAACTGTTCCGAATCTGAAGCCAAGTAACCGGGACTGCGTATAAAGCAGTTGATGGGTCGGTGAATCTACCATTTGCGCCGCCATGCTGGCGGGCCAAACCGGCGGTTTATCACTTGCGGGGTTTGATCCGGGCCGTGGCTTCGGCCACCAGCGGATCGTCCGGCCAGTAATGCTTGGGATAACGTCCCTTGAGGTCTTTCTTTACTTCGGCATAGGTGCTGCGCCAGAAATTCGCCAGATCCTGGGTCACCTGCACCGGTCGCCGCGCCGGTGACAACAGGTGCAGTTTGACGACCTGTCGGCCGCCGGCAATGCGTGGGGTGTCGGCCAGGCCGAACAGTTCCTGCAAGCGTACCGCGAGAATCGGCGGGTGCTCGCTGTAGTCCAGGCGAATCGACGAGCCCGAGGGCACGCTCAGATGATGGGGTGCCCATTCATCCAGCCGCTGCGGCAAGGGCCAGGGCAGCAGGTTGTGGACAATACTCGACAGGTCCAGGTTGGCGAAATGGCTGAGGCGTGACACGCGTCCCAGGTACGGCATCAACCATTGCTCAAGCGTGTTCAGTAGCGCCCCGTCGCTGACATCTGGCCAATCACTCTCGCCCTTGGCCTCCAGGTCGAGCCGGCGCAACAGTGCCACCCGCGCCTGCCATTGCCGCAGCTCCGGCGTCCAGGGCAGCAACTCCAGACCCTTGCGCCGTACCAGGTTCACCAGCGCCTGGCTGCGCGCCGACTCATCCAGCCCGGTCAGTGGCTCACGGCTGAGCACCAGTTCGCCGACCTTGCGCTGGCGCTCGGCCCGCAGCACGCCTTCACGCTCGTCCCAATCCAGTTGATCCACCGTACGCACCTGTTCGGCCAACACCGAATCAAACAGCGCCGGCTCGAAATCCGTCGCCAGGTAGATTCGCTCTTCCCGCTGCCCCTGTCGGCTGCCCAGGTCGGCGATCACCAGCCACGGCTGTTTCATCAGGCTGTCCGCTTCGGCAAACAACGCTGCACGGCCGTTGGCCAGGCGATACTCCGCCCCGCCGGGCCGCCGCTGTTGAGCGACGCGATCCGGGTAGGCCAACGCCAGTAAAGCGCCCAGCCAGCGCGGATGTTCGGGGTCGGCGACGGCGTCTTCGGCTTTGCCCCGCAGGTAACCGCGATATTGCCGGGCCAGTTGCCGCGCCCGCTGTACCCCGCCCTGGGCGCCACGGGCCGCCCGCTCTTCACCGGACAGCAACGCCAGGCGCGTGTGCAGGTCCGCCCCGGCGCCACGCAGAATGTCTCGCTCACCCAACAGCGCCGCGACGTTGCACGCCATGTCCGCCAGCCCCAGCGACTGCCCGCGCAGCAACAAATGCGCGATGCGCGGGTGAGCCGGCAGTTCGGCCATGGCTTGGCCATGACGGGTCAGTTGCTCGCCGTCCAGCGCGCCCAGGCGTTGCAGCAGCTCCTGCGCCTGGGCATAAGCGGCGGTGGGCGGGATGTCGAGCCAGACCAATTGCTGCGGCGTCACGCCCCAACGCCCCAATTGCAGAGCCAGCCCGGCCAGGTCCGCCGAAAGAATCTCTGCGCTGCCATAAGCGGCCAGTTGTTCGTGCTGGTCTTCGGACCACAACCGATAGCACACCCCCGGCTCCAGACGCCCGGCCCGCCCGGCCCGCTGAGTGGCGCTGGCCCGGGAAATCCGCTGGGTGTCGAGGCGGGTCATGCCGCTGCCCGGATCGAAACGTGGCACTCGCGCCAATCCGGCATCGATCACCACCCGCACGCCATTGATGGTCAGGCTGGTTTCGGCGATGTTGGTGGCCAGCACCACTTTGCGCTGGCCGGGCGGCGCCGGGTCGATGGCCGCGCGTTGGGCGGCGAGGTCCAGCTCGCCATGCAATGGACAGAGCAGCACATTACCGCCTTCACCCAAGGCATCGGCCAGTTGCTGATGAACCCGGCGGATCTCCGCTTGCCCAGGCAAGAACACCAGCACGCTGCCGGTTTCATCGTGCAGCGCTTCGAGCACGGTCTGCACCAGGCGCGGCTCGATGAACTCGCCGGGCTGGAACGGCCGGCCCCAGCGCACCGTCACCGGGAACATGCGCCCTTCACTGCGCAGGATCGGCGCGTCGTCCAACAACCCGGCCAGACGCTCGCCTTCCAGCGTCGCGGACATCAGCAGGATTTTCAGCGGCTGGTCGTCGCGAAACAGCTCGCGGCCATTGAGACTCAAGGCCAGGGCCAGGTCGGCGTCGAGACTGCGTTCGTGGAACTCATCAAAAATCAGCAGCCCCACGCCCTCCAGCGCCGGGTCGTCCTGCAAGCGGCGGGTGAGGATGCCTTCGGTGACCACTTCAATGCGGGTCTTGGGGCCCACCTTGCTGTCGAGACGAATTCGGTAGCCGACGGTTTCACCGACCTTTTCCCCCAGCTCGCTGGCCAGTCGCTCGGCCGCCGCCCGTGCCGCCAGGCGCCGGGGCTCAAGCATCAGAATCGTCTGCCCGGCCAGCCAGGACTCATTCAACAGGGCCAAGGGGACGCGGGTGGTTTTACCAGCGCCGGGCGGCGCTTCGAGCACGGCTTCGTGACGCGACGCCAAGGCTTGACGCAGGGCAGGTAAAACTTCATCAATCGGCAAAGAAATCATGCTGGCTCCAAAACAGAGGGCCGAGTATAACGGCGAACTGTTTAGCGTGGTCTGGACTCCAACCAGCAACGCCTTTACCTGCTCAGGAGATTGCTATGCGTATTCCCTTTCGCGTGATCGGCGGCGTTCTGGTCGCCTCCCTGCTGACCCAGATCAGCGCCTGCGGCTCGATCTTCTACCCCGACCGTCGCGGCCAGATCGACGGCAAGATCGACCCGGCGATTGCCGCGCTGGACGCCGTCGGCCTGCTGTTCTATATCATCCCCGGCCTGATCGCGTTCGCCGTGGACTTCGCCACCGGGGCGATTTATTTCGAGCCCGGCAGAAGCGTCCAGATCGAGCCAGAAAAACTCAAGCCGGCGATCAACGCCGACGGCAGCGTCAACAACCAAAAGCTGCAAGCGATTTTGGAGAGCGAACTGGGCCGCAGTTTCCCCCTGGACGACCCACGTTTGATCCAAAGCAAGGGCAACGCCCAGCAACTGGCCGCCCTCGGGCTTAAACCGGCCGCGTGATGGGCGCTATTGAAGGAACGACCGCGCCATGACCACCAGCACCGAACATGCCCGTCTGCTGCGTCTGGCCACCCGTGCTTCGGTGGCCGTGGCGCTTATTCTGGTCATTGCCAAGGCACTGGCCTGGTGGCTGAGCGGCTCGGTGAGCATGCTCGCCGGCCTGACCGACTCGGCGCTGGACGGCGTCACGTCGCTGCTCAACCTGCTGGCGGTGCATTACGCATTGCGCCCCGCCGACGAGGACCATCGTTACGGCCACGGCAAAGCCGAGTCCCTGGCCGGCATGGCCCAGGCATTGTTCATCGGCGGCAGTGCCGTGTTGATTGCGCTACAGGCGTTTGAGCGTCTGAAAAACCCGGTCCCGGTGGAAGCGGCCTGGCTCAGTGTCGGCGTGATCGTATTCTCCCTGGGGCTGACCCTGGCCTTGTTGGCGCTGCAACATCGGGTCGTCCGCGCCACCGGCTCCAACGCCGTGCGCGCTGACTCGCTGCACTATCGCTCGGATCTGTTGCTCAACGGCAGCATCCTGGTCGCCCTGGTGCTGGCCGGGTTGGGCTGGCATCAACTGGATGCCTGGTTCGGCCTGGGCATCGCCGTCTACATCCTGTGGAGCGCGATCCAGATCGCCCGGGAAAGCTTCGCGGTATTGATGGATGAGGAACTGCCGCCCGACGTCAGCCAGCGCATGCTGGAACTGGCCTGCGCGGTGCCCGGGGTACTGGGTGCCCACGATCTGCGCACGCGGATCTCAGGTAACCATTGGTTCGTGCAACTGCATCTGGAACTGCCGGGAGAACTGACCCTGTCAGTAGCCCACGGCATCAGCGACCAGGCCGCCGATGCCATACACCGCGCCTATCCGAAGGCGGAAGTGTTGGTGCATGCCGATCCGTCGGAAGTGGTGAAGCGCACCAGCGCCTGACGCCGAACACAGAACCCCGTGGCGAGGGAGCTTGCTCCCGCTGGCCTGCGCAGCAGGCCCAAGATTTTACGGTCGCTGCGCAACCGAGCGGGAGCAAGCTCCCTCGCCACAGGGGAGTGTTTTTCTTTCGAGTGATCAGTACGTCACCTGATACCCACGACTGCTCAAGCAACTCCCCTGGGCTTGGCGATAGGTCTGCACCACTTGCGGCGCGGGTGGGTAGGTGTAGTTGCGCGGATCGAAACCGCTCTGCTGCACCGCCCAGCGATAGCATTCGTAGCCATCCTGATTGACCTGCTCGGGAGACTGGCCGTTGGCTGGATAAGCCACCACATCGTAGCTGTTGCCTTGGGGCTGGGGTTGCGGGTTGCTCACCGGCGCGTCAACGACGACGTAGTCCCGGGTGTTGGCTTCGTAGATGTAATAGGCACCGGCGGCGAGGAAAAACAGCGAACCGCCGATCCAGACTTCCCGGGCATAATCGGGCAGATAACGGGTACGGATTCCGCGCGGCGGCTCAACCACGATATAGCGCGGCCCTTGGGGGCGATACCAGTAACCGCCCGAATAAAAATAGTCATGGCCACGGTAAGGCACGCGGTAGTGACGATCCGGAAAACGATCGATTACATACCCAGGACGATATTGCGGCCCCGGCCCCCAGCCGTTGCCATGACCCTCCGGCCGACCGGACCAGTGCTGATCAGGGCGAGGGTCATGGCTGGGGCGTGGCCCACCGCTCGGATAACCATCACTGCGGCGCGGAATATCGCGGTAGTAACCCGGCCTCGGCTCCTGAGTCTGGGTCACGCTGTCGGGGCGGCCCTGGATCGGCAGGCTGTTACCCGGTGGCTGCGGCGGACGACCATTGGGGTCTTGCGGCGGGCGGTTGTAGGGCTGGCCGCCTTGAGCGTGAGGCTGGACCTCAAACTGGCGGCTGTTGTCGCCGCGAATGATCTCGTTGCTCTGTGGCCGGGGTTGGCCTGAATAACCCTGGCCATTGCCACCTCGCCCGTCCGGGCCGCCACGATTTTGCTGATCGTCGGCCACTCCCTGCGCACTGACACTTGCCCACAACAGACCAACACCTGCCAAACGCCAGATGCGCGACTTCATGAAATTCCTCACAACGGTTCAGGGCCTGATGAATGAGACTGGAAAAGCCTAGGCCGGTTCTGCGACAGATTATCAGTCGCCGCCATTATTTCGCAGGCATAAAAAAGGGAGGCCCGTCGGCCTCCCCTTGAGAACTTCGTCCGTGCGCGACGCTTTTGACGTCGGCTCACCTCACGCCGTCTTCTGGACAGTGTGCAGCTCGGGGGTCTGCCAGACACCGGTGGGTGCTGCGACCGCGGCCGGCCGGATTAGGCGGGCCGCACTGGACTGTTTGTCCGAGCAGTGATCTTGGTGATAAGAATAGGCTCGGAGCACCGACGAATGATTGCGAAGATTGCGTAAATAAACATCACTTGCGCAATTTTTTACCCGCGATAGATAATATCCAGCAATTATCCAGACAAAGGCCCGACCAATGAGCAAACTCGACCGTTACGACCTGAGCATTCTGGCGGAATTGCAGCGCGACGCGCGCATCTCCAATCAGGAGCTGGCCGAACGCATCGGCCTGTCGCCGTCCCCCTGCTCGCGGCGGGTCAAGCAATTGGAAGACGACGGCTACATTACCCGTCAGGTCGCCCTGCTCGACCGCAAAATGCTCGGCCTGAGCCTGACGGCCTACGTGCTCATCGGCATGGACCGCCACACCCCTGAACGTTTCGAGAACTTCGAAGCCGCCATCCGCAATTTGCCCCAGGTGTTGGAATGCAGCCTGGTGACCGGCATGGATGCGGATTACCAGCTCAAGGTCGTGGTGCCGGACATGGACCATTATCAGAAACTGCTGCTGGGGCATCTGACCCGGATTGACGGGGTCACCAGTGTGCGGTCCAGCTTCGTGTTGAACCAGGTGCTCAACAGCACCGAACTGCCGCTGACTCATCTGCGCGGCTGACGACAAACGAGCGCCGCTTCACAGCCGCTCACCGACGTACGCGCGCATCGGCCAGCCCCCGAACCCAAACCACACTCGCCTTGAAGCCACGAATCAGCCTTTGAATTCCCGCGAGGCGTATTCGGCGAGCTTGCCCTGGATAAAGTCCAGAAAGCACTGGATCCTCAGGGCCAGTTGGGAGTTGCGGTAATACACCGCGTTGATCGGTTGGCGATATCCGCTGTTGGCATCGGCCAGCAGCACCTTGAGCCGGCCGGCACGGATGTCTTCACGGGTCATGAAGTCCGACAGGCACGCTATGCCCTGCCCTTGCAGCGCCAAGTGACGCACGGTTTCGCCACTGGACGCGCTGATGGCAGGCTGGATCGGCCAACGATCACCGTGCTCGTGACGCAGCGGCCACTGATTGAGGCCCTCATTCTGGGCAAACCCCAACAGTGCATGCCGGGCCAGTTCGGCGACAGTGGCAGGTGTACCGTGCTGCTTCAGATAGGCCGGGCTGGCCAGGATATGCAGCGGACTGCACCCCAGGGATCGGGCATGTAGCGTCGAGTCGCTGAGGGTGCCGATGCGGATCGCTATGTCGGTACTTTGCTCGAGCAAATCGATGATCAGGTCGTTGCTGTTGAGTTCGAGCTGGATATCCGGGTAGAGCCCGCGGAACTCTTCGATATGCGGCACGATAGCGTGCAACATGAAAGGCGAAGCCGCATTGATCCGCAACCGCCCCGCCGGGTTTTTCTGGCGAGACGACAGGCGCTCCTCCAGCTCATCCATCTGGTCGAGAATGCCCTTGGCCTGCTCGAAGAAATACTTGCCCTCTTCGGTCAGGTCCATGCGCCGCGTGGTGCGGTTGATCAGCGTGGTATCGAGCTTGGCTTCCAGGCGCGACAAGGTGCGACTGACCGCAGACGGCGTCTGCCCGACCTGCTCGGCGGCGGCGGATATCGACCCGCACTCGATCACGCAGACGAAAATCTGCAATTCGTCGGATCTGGCTTTCACGTATCCCCCTGTCGACTGCGCTCTCTTGTGGCGAGGGAATCTATCCCCGCCGGGCCGCAAAGCGGGCCCGAGCCCCAGGATAGTATCGGGATACGTGACAAAAGAAAGGTCACGCCTTCAGGCCGAACACCTCAATCAAGTGCTGCTCATAACGCGCCACATCGGCCTCGATATTCGGGCGTTTCATCACGTCCACAGACAGGAAGGTTGGCAATCCGCTCATGCCCAGGAACTGGTTGGCCTTGTGGAACGGGAAGTACACAGCGTCCACACCCTTGGCTTCAAAGAAGTCGGTCGGGTCATCGAAGGCTTGCTGCGGGGCGTTCCAGGTCAACGACAACATGTATTGCTTGCCCTGTAACAAGCCACCGCTGCCGTATTTCTGCGAAGCATCGGAGCGGGTGCGGCCGTCGCTGGCATAGAGGCTGCCATGGCCTTCGGTGAAGACCTCATCGACGTATTTCTTGACGGTCCACGGCGCGCCCATCCACCAGCCTGGCATCTGGTAAATGATCACGTCGGCCCAGAGGAATTTGGCAACTTCTTCCTTGATGTCGTAACCACCGTCGATGAACGTGGTTTTCACATCGAACCCGCCACGGTCCAACACGCTGACCGCCGCATCATGGAGGGTGGCGTTATAGCGACCGTCGGAGTGAGCGAATTGTTTACCACCGTTGAGCAGCAGGACTTTTTTCATGGAGAGCCTCATCGGATTCCAGGGGACACGGTTGAACGGTCACCCAATGGAAAGATTGAAAATGATGGCGGCAGAGTACCGATGAGCTTGCGGCGGAGTAAGCACTGCAACGGCAAAACTGATTTGATCTATACGCACGAATAGGTAGCCAATTCTTGCCGTAGCATTCGCATACTTTTATTCAGGAGCCTCTCCGATGAGCGAATTGCACGGTTTCATCCTGCACGCCAAGACCCGTCCGGAAAAAGCCGAAGCCTTCGAAACGCTGTTTCGTGCCTACGTGGAACCGAGCCGTGCCGAACCCGGTTGCATCGAATATCACATGCTGCGAGACCGGCAAGACCCGACCCTGTTTATCTTCTATGAAATCTGGCAATCCCAGGCTCATCTGGACGTGCATTCGAACCTGCCGCACATGAAGCAGTTTTTTGAGCAGCGCATGGAATACCTGGAGCGCGATTTCGAGATCCGCCGCGTCGACATGCTCAGCCCGTCCTCGGCTAGCCGCTGATCAGCAAATGGCCGCCGAGCACAGCGAGGCCAATGAAAAATACCCGCCTGAACAGCACGGCGCTGATGCGCTGACGCAGCCATTGCCCCAGCCACATCCCCAACAGCGCTGGCGCCAGGGCCAGCACCGAAGCACTTAATTCGCCACCGCCCAAGGCGCCGCGCCACAGCAGGCCGGCCGCCAGGGCCAGTGTCGAAACCGTGAATGACAACCCCAACGCCTGCACCAGTTCGTCCTTGCTCAAGCCCAACGCTTGCAGGTACGGCACCGCCGGGATGACGAACACACCCGTCGCACAAGTGATGAGGCCAGTGAGCAGACCGCACAACGGCGCTGCCCACGGCTCAACACTGGCAGCGACCCGCAATGTCGGCAGCAACAGCCCGCTCAGCGCGTACAGCAATAACGCGCCACCCAATGCTCGCACCGCCCAAGGTCCCCCCACCGTATCGAACCACAACGTGCCCAGAGCGGTGCCGATGCAAATCGCCAGCAACAGTGGCCACAAGCGCCTGATCAGGGTTTGCAGATGACCACCAAAGGTCAGTTGCCAGATATTGGTCAGCGTGGCCGGGATGACGAGCAACGCCGCAGCCTGTGTCGGAGCCATAGCCAGGCCGAGCAGGCCCATGGAAATGGTCGGCAGGCCGAGGCCGATCACACCCTTGATGGTGCCGGCCAGCAGGAAAGTGCCTATGACCAGCAAAGAAAGGGCAGGGCCAAGATTTTGATAGAAAGCCATGAGTGTGTTCATGGGGCTATCGTGGGCCCTGGCGGTCGGGTTTTAAATCTGCCATATACTGAGACAGCCTCTGGCCGAGCAAGAGGCTGAAGAATTTGCTGAGGCTGTAGACGCCATCGCGAGCAGGCTCGCTCCCACCTTGGATCCTGCATTGTTCTCGTGGGAGCGAGCCTGCTCGCGATGACAATGTTCCAGACACCCCAGAACCCGGCACAGGATCACATCCCCCATGCACTTCGACCTCACCGACCTGCGCCTCTACCTGCACATCCTCGACACCGGCAACATCACTGCCGGCGCTGCCCGCAGCCATCTGTCCCTGGCAGCGGCCAGTGCCCGGGTCCGGGCCATGGAGGCCTCCCTGGGGATCGAGTTGCTCGAACTCGGGCGGCGCGGTGTAACACCCACATCGGCCGGCCAGGCACTGGCGCAACATGCCCGGGTGTTGCTGCAACATGCCGAACACCTGCAACAGGACCTCGGCGAATACGCCCGCGGCGTCAAAGGCCGGGTGCGGTTGTTGTGCAACACCAGCGCCATGACCGAATACCTGCCGGAATTGCTGGCCGAGTTTCTCAAGGCCCATTCCAACCTCGACATCGATCTGCAGGAATTGCCCAGCTCACGGATCACCCATGCACTGCGTCAGGGTGCGGCGGACCTGGGTATCATCTCCGACGCGGTGGACACCGCCGGCCTTGAAACCCGCCCCTTTCGCGATGATCCGCTGGTATTGATCCTGCCCTCGGAACATCCCCTGGCTGACGGTCGCCTGCTGAGTTTCAATGAGACCCTCGGGCATGATTATGTAGGCCTGAACGCGTCCAGTGCGCTGGCGATCTACCTCGAAGAACAGGCGCTGCACAGCGGACGACGCATGCACATTCGCATTCGCGCCGACGGTTTTGATGGCGTGATTCGCATGGTCGCTCATGGTGCGGGCATTGCCATCGTGCCAAAGGCCGCGATCGCGCGGCGCCCGCCCGAATCTTCCTGGCAATGGGTCTCGCTGCAAGAGGCCTGGGCTCAACGCTCACTGCGGCTGTGCGCCCGCCGCTTCGACAACTTGCCCGCCTACGCCAAAGCCCTTGCCACGCACCTGACCGCTCGCTGATGCGCGCTTCTGGATAGGCCGGTGTCGAGCACAGGCATCTGCCCGATCATGTCGCGCGTTAGGGTGCCTGCTCTCTTCTGTCCCTTTCGGAGTTCACATGACCGCCCCCATCACCGTCCTGCGCGATACCCATCCGCTGCCCGTACTCGATGCCTGCAAATGGGAAAAACTCGAAGGCGATCCGCACACCGTCAACCTCAACGCCTACACCAGCGAAGACGGCAGCAAGATCATGGGCACCTGGATCTGTACACCGGGCAAGTGGCGCGTCGACTATGTGAAGTGGGAGTACTGCCATTTCCAGGAAGGCTACTGCATCATCACCCCCGATGGCATGGAGCCGATCCATCTGCGGGCCGGTGACATCTTCGTCATCGAGCCGGGCATGAAAGGCACGTGGGAAGTGGTCGAGACCGTGCGTAAATATTTCGTCTTTGCCTGAAACAAAAAACCGAGAGACCACCCGACATGGTCTCTCGGAAAACAGCTTTCCAAATTGCACAGGCTCTGTGGCGTCGGTGCCCCAGCTCTTATTGCGGCTTGCGATAGCTGTTAACAATCGCCGAAAAATCCTTGCCGCCCTCGCCCCGCTGACTCATCGCCTGGTACAACTGCTGCGCAACCGCGCCTAGCACCACCGGCTGATGAACCTGCCGCGCCGCTTCGGTAGCCAGGCCCAGGTCCTTGAGCATCAGCTCGGCACCAAAGCCCCCGGTGTAGCCACGGGACGCCGGTGCTGTTTCGATCACGCCAGGCCACGGGTTGTAGGTGTCCGAACTCCAGCAACGGCCTGTTGAGCTGTTGATGATCCCGGCCAGTACCTGCGTATCGATCCCCAGGGCATCGCCCAGGGCCATGGCTTCGCTGACGCCTACCATGGAAATCCCCAACAGCAGGTTGTTGCAGATCTTGGCGATCTGCCCGGTGCCGACGTCGCCGCAATGCACGATATTACGGCCCATCTGCGCCAGCACCGGTTGCAGGGTGGCGAACAATTCAGCAGTGGCACCCACCATGAAGGTCAACGTGCCGGCCGCTGCGCCACCGGTGCCGCCGGAGACTGGCGCGTCGGCCATTGCTACGCCTTGTTTGGCGGCTGCGGCGGCAACATCGCGAGCGGTCTGCGGGTCGATGGTGCTGCAATCCACCGCGGGCGTACCGGCGGCGATGCCGGCCAGTACACCGTCTTCACCCAGCCAGACGCTGCGTACATGGGCAGCAGCCGGCAACATGGTGATCACCAGGGCCACGCCCTGGGCCGCATCGCGAGGTGAGGCGCTGATGGTGCCGCCCAATGTGGCCAGTTCAGCCAGCACCGTCTGGTTCAGGTCGAACAGGTTCAGCGAGTGGCCGGCCTTGAGCAGATTGCGCGCCATGGGGGCGCCCATGTTGCCCAGACCGATAAATGCGATCTTCATGTCCGGCTCCTTAACGCAGATTGATGGTGGTGTTCACACCGTCATTGACGCTGTCATCATCGAACCAGCGTGCGGTAACGGTCTTGGTCTGAGTGTAGAACTGCACCACTTGTTTGCCGTAGGGGCCCAGGTCGCCAAGCTTCGAACCACGGGAGCCGGTGAAGCTGAAAAACGGCACCGGTACCGGAATCGGGATGTTGATCCCCACCTGGCCGACGTCGATTTCGCTCTGGAATTTACGCGCCGCCGCCCCGCTTTGCGTGAACAGGCCGGTGCCGTTGCCAAACGGGTTGGCATTGACCAGGGCGATTGCCTGATCAAGGGTGTCGACTTCCAGCACCACCAACACCGGACCAAAGATTTCTTCGGTGTAAATACGCATCTTGGTAGTCACGCCGGAAAACAGGGTCGGGCCGACGAAGTTGCCTTGCTCGAAACCCGGCACGCTGATGTCACGGCCATCAAGTTCCAGCTTGGCCCCTTCCTGTACGCCACTCTCGATCAATTCAAGAATCCGCGCCTTGGCCCGCTTGGAAATGACCGGGCCGACATCCGTGCCCGGCTCACTGCCGGCGTTGACCTTGAGCTTCTGCGCCAAGGCCTTGAGCTCGGGCAGCCATTGCTTGGCCGCGCCCACCATGACCACCACCGAAGTGGCCATGCAACGCTGGCCCGCCGCCCCGAAACCGGCGCCGACCAAAGCATTGAGGGTCTGTTCGCGATTGGCATCAGGCAACACCACCGCATGGTTCTTGGCGCCCATCATCGACTGCACGCGCTTGCCATGCCGACCCGCCAGGTCATACACGTGGGTGCCGACCGCCGTTGAGCCGACAAAGGAAACCGCCTTGATGTCCTTGTGGGTGCAGAGGGCATCCACCACATCCTTGCCGCCATGTACCACGTTGAGCACGCCCGCCGGCACGCCAGCCTCGATGGCCAGCTCCACCAGCAGCATGGTCGACAGCGGGTCCTGCTCCGACGGTTTGAGCACGAAGGTGTTACCGCAGGCGATGGCCATCGGGAACATCCACAGCGGAATCATCGCCGGGAAATTGAACGGGGTAATGCCCGCGCACACACCAATCGGTTGGCGCAACGTGTAGGTATCGACGCCGCCGGCAACGTTCTCGGCAAACTCGCCCATTTGCAGGGTGCCGATGGAACAGGCGTGTTCGACCACTTCCAGGCCACGGAAAATATCGCCCTCGGCATCAGCGATAGTCTTGCCCTGCTCGGCGCTCAGTACGGCGGCGATGCGTTTGGAGTGCTCGCGAATCAGCGCCTGGAGCTTGAGCATGATGCGCATCCGCGCACCGATGGGGGTCAGCTTCCAGGTCTGGAAAGCACGCTGGGCGGCGGCAATGGCGGCATCGACTTCCGACGCCGTGGCGAACGGGACTTTCGCCAGTACCTGCTGGGTGGCCGGGTTGACGATGTCGTGCCATTCGCTGGACTGGGATTCAACCCACTCGCCGTCGATCAACAATTTTACGGTTTGCAGGGCAGTGTCGCTGGGCGTAAGGGAAACGTTCATGCTGGCCTCCGGGACTTGTTCTTATAGAGCGCGCTGGTTCAGCACAGATCAAGGTGCATAGACAGACACCTTGGTGATGAGACGGTTTTTGGAGTATAGATGTGCAAACTTCTAATAAGAACGCACATAAAAACCGGTCCATCATGCAAAAAAACATCACCTCCCTGGGGTCGCTAAATTGGGACGACCTCAAGTTTTTCCTCGAAGTGGCCCGCACCCGCAAGGCCAGCACGGCGGCCAAGCGCCTGGCCGTCGACTACACCACGGTGTCGCGACGCATCAGCTCGCTGGAAACGTCATTGGGGACGCTGCTGTTCGAAAAATCCCGGACCAACGGTTTTGTCCTGACCGCCGAAGGCCAGCGTCTGCTGGGTTACGCCGAATCGATCGAAAGCACCCTGCACATGGCCTGCGAACAGGTGTCAGGCTCTGGGGTGGCGTTGTCCGGCCACGTGCGCATGGGCTGTACCGAGGGCTTCGGCAGCTTCTTCATCACGCCGCAACTGAGTCATTTCGTCGATGCCTACCCGGCCATTTCCGTGGACATCCTGCCGCTGCCGCACTTCATCAGCCTTTCCAAGCGCGAAGCCGACATCGTCATCGCCCTCGAACGCCCCGAACATGGCCCGTATGTGTGCTGCAAACTGTGCGACTACCGACTGCAGCTCTACGCCACCCAGCCATACCTGGACAGCCATCCTCCCATCCACCGACCGGCGGACCTGAGCAAGCATTCGTTCATCAGCTACGTGGATGATTTGGCGTTCAGTTCCGAGCTGCTCTACTTGGCGAATGTATTGCCGGGCGCCCATGCTCACCTGCGCAGCACCAGCGTGATTGCGCAGTTCGTGGCAGCGCAGCAAGGACGATCATTGGCGATCCTGCCGTGCTTCCTCGCCGCCCAGGATCCGCGCCTGCTGCCGGTGCTGCCGGAGGAAATCACCGTCACCCGGCAGTTCTGGATGTACTGCCGGGAGGATTTGAGGAAGCTCAAACGCATCACGCTGTTGTGGGATTACATCCGCGAAGTGACTGAGCAGAATCAGCCATTGTTGATGGGCGAGAGCCGAGAGATGGTATTCGCCGACTAGTCGGCGATGACCACGATGGCGACGCGACGGTTTTCGGTGCGCCCCTCGACCGTGTCGTTGGAGGCGACTGGCCTGCTACTGCCCAGCCCCCGTGTTTGAACGTTTTCTTCGCGCATGCCCACGCCAATCAATACCTTGCTCACGCTGTAGGCCCGACGTATCGACAGTTGTTCGTTATAGGTTTGCGAGCCTGATGCGTCGGTATGACCATCGATCCGCACCCGCTCGATTCCGGCCCCCAGCAGAGCCTTGCCGATTCGCTCGACAATCTCGGTACTGGCCGGGTTGAGGGTTTCCACATCGCTGCCAAACAGTACTTTGCCGGACAGGCCGAAAGCCCATCCCTCATCGGTCAATTCGAACCCTTGTTGTTTGAGCACGGCGACTTGCGCCGGGGTAAGACCTTTTTGGGGTGTCGTCTGGCAGCCGGTCAGGGCCAGAACGGTGATGAACAAAAGCGCGGCGAAACGCTGCAGGGAGATTTGAGGATATAGGCGCACGAGTCAGCTCCTGGCGTGAAGATCAGCAACCGGGTGCTCCGACCCGGCCGTGTGTTGACCGCCTCTGGCGAGGCGCTTGGCCTGATACATCGCCGCATCGGCGGCATTGAGCAAGGCGCCTGGTGTCGCGCCATGATCAGGATAAACGGCGATGCCGACACTCAGAGAGGTCAGCACCGAGGCATTGCCGGGCAATTGAATGGGCATTTCCATGCTGGCTATGATTTTCTCGGCAATCCGTTCGGCATCCTCGGTCCGGTGCAAGGGTGCAAGCAGCACGGCAAATTCGTCACCGCCCAGGCGCGCCACCAGGTCACCTTCACGCAACTGTGCCCGGACCCGTGTCGCCACCGCCGTCAGCACCGCATCACCGGCAGCATGGCCGAAGTTATCGTTGATACCCTTGAACCGGTCACTGTCCAGATAGAGCACGGCGACCTGCTCGTCGAGTTTGTTGGCATTGCGTAGTGCACGGATCAGCCGGCCTTCGAAAAATGCCCGATTCGGCAATCCGGTCAGGCTGTCATGACTGGCCTGGTGAGCCAGGGTTTCGTTCTCGCTTTGCAGGTGGGTTTGCCAGGACTCCAGCTCATCAAGCAGCGCGTTGAAGTCATTGCCCAGGTTATCCAGTTCGGCGATAGCGGCCGGCGGTACGCGTCGGTCGAGGGCGCGCTCGCTGCGCGCGGCATGGGCCACCTCAGCGAGGCTGCGCAGCGGCCCGGTGATTGCGCGTAACTGGCGCCGCGCCAGATACAACGCCACCCAGGCGCTCACCGCCGTGCACAGGACAATTCCCGCCAGGCCGCTAAGCAAAAACCGCAAAAGGCTGCCGCCATGTCCCGACAGTAGAACTGCGCCTATATTCTGTCCCTGATGGATGATTGGCAGGCTGATGGGCTTTTCCAGGAAGGTTTTGGCGATGTGCCTTTCCAATTCCGACAACAAGCCGGTTTCCGGTCGCTGCCAGCGAGCCAGCAGACGCCCATGCTCGTTGAACACCTCGGCATCGGCGACCTCTTCGGTGGAGGCAATCACAGCCAGCGCCTCGGTCGCCGCCACTGAGTCATCGAACACCACGGCCGCTTCAACGGTATAGCTGATCGAGCGGGCGATCAGGTGCAGGTTGTGATCGGCATAGACTCGCAGCGCCAGTACACCAAGCAACGTCAGGGAGACACTGGCCATGGTGATCGCCACCAACGCGACAATCAGGTGACCGCGACCAATGACCGAGCCCAGTGTGGGACGGATCCGTGCCGTGGGCAGATTCATGGGGCTGCTGGCCTGCGACGTGAAAGCTGCAAAACGCTGGGGTGAATGCGCACGCCACTGCGCGCCACCGAATCCAGGTTGACCTCGAACGAGACCTGTTCGTCAGCGACCCGCAGACAGAACAGGCTGCCGACGGTGCACTGATCGCCGCCTTCACTGATGCTCAACACAGGTTTACCGATCAAGGACGCGAACAGCCGGGTGCGCTCGTCATGGGTCAATCTGCCGATGTAGATCGCGTTGCAATCAGTGGCAATACTGGGGTGGTCGGCCAGCACCCGCTGCACAGTCACAGGCCGGCCAGTGGCCTGAGTCGTACCCTTGACCAAATCGTCTGTGTATTGAGTCGGCCCGACAATGCACAACTGCAATTGCGCTGGTTCCACGGGCCAGCGGGCGTAGCTGAGAATTCCCAACACAACCTGGGTGACGGATTCGGCCCGCTGTTCAGCCCGGGTCGTGGTGGCCTGATCCTGGGCGACAACCACAGGCGCCAGTAAGCACAGCAGGCCGGCAAGCAAATATTGCCTCCAGCCCTTGCGGCGCACTGTCTCCTGAACAGCCACACTCATGGAAAGTCTCTTGGTCGATGCAATAAGTGCCGGAAAGATAGCACAGTGCCAAAAAGCCAGCGAGGCAGCGCCCTACGACGCTTACGACACAAGCGTGCAGAACAGCCGCCCTGGGCACTGAATCGCGAAAGTCGATCGCTCAGACAGCTCCTTCCAGCGCCAGCATCAACCCGCTCAAGCGCTTGACCTTGCGCTGAACCGCCTCTTCAAAGACGCCCGCTCGCGGCTCAATCAGACTGAACCACTGCTTGCCCCGAGTAATGGCGGTGTACACCAATTCTTTCGTCAGCACCGGGTTCAGCGCATCCGGAAGAATCAAAGCCGTATGGGCGAACTCCGAACCTTGGGATTTGTGCACCGTCATGGCAAAGACAGTTTCTACATCGTTCAGGCGACTGGGCAGGACGAAACGCACACCGCCCTGGCCATCGTTACGAGGGAACGCCACCCGCAGAACCTGCTTGCCGGCGTCTGGCCCCTCACGCTCGGGCAGCTTGAGCGCGATACCGATATCGCCATTCATCAGGCCCAACCCGTAGTCGTTGCGGGTCATCAGAACCGGGCGCCCTTCGTACCATTGATGATCGCTGTCGATAAGCTGGGCCTTGAGTAGCGCGGCGGTGATGCGCTGGTTCAACCCCGCGACGCCCCACGGGCCTTTGCGTACGGCACAAAGCAGCTGGAACTCGTCGAAAGCCGACAGGACTTCCCGAGCCCAATCGGTCCAGCAGCTGTCCTCAAGCGGTCGGGAAATGGCCGGGCGGCGCTGACGCAACAGGCTCAAGTAATGCCGATAACCCTTCGGCCCTTCTGCCTTGCCGTCGAGTAACAAGCGCTCCAGCGCCCCATCGTGTTCGCCCCTCAGCGCCAGGGAAAACAGGTCGGTGAATTCGCCTTCGAGCAGCAGTTGACGGGCCTGTTCCGGTTGTTGCTGGTTGACCCGACGCGCCAGTTGACCGATCCCACTGCCCTCACCGAAGCGCCGCGAATGCCTGAGCATGACCACTTGCTGGGCCAAGGCATGAGTGCCATCGAGGTCTTGCCGCAGATCACTGGCCGCCAGGTTTTCACCGCTGACCGACTCCAGCCAGGCCAGGGTCCGGGGGCTGTACCAACCCTCCTCGGCGTCCCGACACAGGTCCCCCAGTACCGCACCGGCCTCAACAGAAGCCAGTTGGTCCTTATCACCCAGCAATACCAGTCGCGCATGAGTCGGCAGCGCATCCAGCAGATTGGCCATCATCTCCAGATCGATCATGGAGGCTTCATCGATCACCAACACATCCAGTGGCAAGCGATTGCCCCCATGGTGGCGAAAATGTCGGGTGCCAGGCCGACTGCCCAACAAACGATGGACCGTGGTGACATCACAGGGAATACGCTCGCGCACGGCGTCAACCACATCGAGGGTGCGAACCTGCTGGCTGATGGACTCGGTCAGACGCGCCGCCGCCTTGCCTGTCGGCGCGGCCAGGCGGATCCGCAGCGGTTTGCCGGCCTCGACGGCGGGCGCCTGAAGCAAGGCGAGCAAGCGCACAACCGTGGTGGTCTTGCCGGTACCCGGGCCGCCAGTGATGATACTGAAGGCTCCCCGGGTCGCCAGCGCACAGGCCAGTTTTTGCCAATCGATCGGGCCAGCGGCGTTGGCCGGCCCGAACAACCCGTTCAAACGCTCGCGAAGATCATCAGGTGCCGCTTCATGTTCGGCAAGCCGTTGTCGCAACGCCTCATCGATCCGCCGCTCATAAGCCCAATAACGACGCAGATAAAGCCGCTTACCTGATAACACCAAAGGGCGTTGCCGCGCTTCTTCATGCTCATCGACGGCCAAGGCCACCAGAGCACTGGAAGCCAGGACCTTGCACCAGTGAGCCCCATCGAGGGTCCGTAGTATTTGCGAGGGCAACAACTCTACCCCCGTTTGCGAGTCGCCTTCAGGCGGCAGTGACAGGGCGAAATCCGGCTCCTTGAGCGTTTCGAACAGATCCAGGCAGACATGCCCGTGACCCAACTGATGGCTGGTGAGCGCCGCAGCAAGCAGCACCAACGGATCATCTTCAGGCGCGAGCTCATGGAGGAAGGCGACGAATGCCTTGTCCAGGGCGCGCAACCATCCTCGTTCGACCCAGCGGGTGAGCAACAGCAGCAAGTCATCCGCGCGGCTCAGCGGAGCCAGATCCATCAGGCTCTCGTCATCAGACGATTTGGGTAACAGATCGGCAAAAGAACGTTTCATAGCAGCTCCCCCTGTTCCCATGCCGGTTCAGCCTTTGGCTCGCAAACCCCTTGGAACATGCGGTCCAGTTGCTCGATCAGCGCCCGTGGAGGCTTGGTGAAGTAAACGCCCTGACTGGCTGAGCGGGTACCGCGCAGGAACAGATACAACGCCCCGCCGACATGCCGGTCGTAGTCATAGTCGGGCAGGCGCGCCTTGAGCTGACGGTGCAGGGCCAACAGGTACAACACGTATTGCAGGTCGTAGCGATTGTCGAGGATTGATTGTTCCATGGCCTGCTCGGTGTAGGCCATGTCATCGACACCCAGCCAGTTGGACTTGTAATCGGCCACGTAATACCGGCCTTCGTGCTCGAACGTCAAATCGATGAAGCCCTTGAACATCCCGTTGAGCAACACCGGCTCAGCGGCCACGCGAGCGACACCGCCATGGGTGAATTGGCAAACCAGTTGGTCGAGCTTGAGCACATCGACCTTGTGGCTGGCAAACCAGAACTCCATCTCGACCTGAAACCGGGACAGGTTCTCGAGCACCACCGGCGCCTGGTCACCACCTATGTGCATAGGCAGTTTGATCAGGTGTTGCAGCCAGTCACCCAGGGTAGCGATCCAGCCTTTCCAACCTCGACGATTGCAGCGCCGGGCTATGGCATCCTCAATGGCGGTTGGCGTAGCTTCAAATCCTTCGCCAGCGGCCCACTCCAGCAGGCCATGAAGGAATGTGCCGGGGCCAGGGCCGCGAGGGAAGCGGTGAATATCGCCACCCACGGCAACAATTTCCCTTGGGGCATCGGGGTCAAGCCGCTCATCGTCGAACAGCTTCTGAGCCTGCGGGTTCTCCGGCGCATCATTGCTGCCCGCACTCAGGCTTTCCCCAATACGCAAGGCGCTGTAGGAGGCGATCCACCAGTTTTCGCTGGCTTTGCGTACGGGTATCAAAGGTTCAAGCAATACCGCTTCGTTGCGTGGCGGCCGGTAATGCTCGTCGGTGGCCTGGGGCATCTCCTGATAGCTGACCACTGCGCTGCCTTGTTGCAGGTCCTCCAGCCAGCGCCTCAACTCCACCGATTCGACTAACGGCACACCACCGCCCAACAGATAGCCCAATGCGGACAGGTGCAGGATCGAGCTGTTGTTATTGCCCCGTTTGAGATCAGCCACACCCAGCCAGCAAGCGTGTTGTGCGCGGGTCAGGGCCACGTAGAGAAGCCGCAGATCCTCGGCCAGACGCTCGTCATCGGCCTTGGCGATCAACTCGGCGGTAGGCTTGAGGCTGATCTGTGCCTTGCAGGCTTCATCGTGGTAATGCAAAGGCAACCGACTGCCATCCACCGGTTTCGTCGAACAGGTGAAGGGCAAAAACACCAGTGGATATTCAAGTCCCTTGGACTTGTGAATCGTGACCACCTTGACCAGTTGCTCATCGCTTTCCAGGCGCAGGATCTGTTCTTCGCCAGCCTGCCCGGACAGCGCCAGGTGCTCGGACAGATGCCGAATCAAAGCTTGCTCGCCATCCAGCTCACCGGCGGCCTGTTGCAACAGCTCGCAAAGATGCAGCAAATTGGTCAGCACCCGCTCGCCGTCGCTACGCGTCATCAAGGCCTGGGGCAGCTCGAAATCATGTAGCAGGCGACGCAACATGGGCAACACGCCCTGGGTACGCCAGACCGTACGATAGCCCCGGAACTGCATGACCCGACGCTCCCAGGCCAGCTCATCCTGATTGAGACGTTCCAGCTCCGTCAGCGCAAGATTCAGCGTGATGCTGGCCAGCGCTGCCCGCAGTGGCCGCTCGACATCCGGCTCGGCGCAGGCCCTGAGCCAGATCAGCAGGTCCCGCGCTTCCTGTGAAGCGAAGACCGAGTCTTTGTCGGACAGATAGACACTGCGCACTCCCCGCGCGGACAGCTCGTCGCGCACGGCCTGAGCTTCTTTGCCGTCACGCACCAGGATGGCGATATCCGCCGGGCGTAATCCCTGGAGCGTCTTTTCATCGACCGTAAAGCCATCGCGCCCCGATTGGCCGCCATTGAGCAACGCCGTGATCTCACTGGCACAAGCCGCCGCCATGTGCTTCCGATACACCGCCCCGGAAAGCGGCTGATCAGAAGACAGGTGCCAGATATTCATTGCGGCAACGGGTAGCCCGTTGATTTGCAAGGACTCCTTGCGCCCTTGGGACTCAACGGGCTGGAACGGCACCGGGTTCTTGCCCGACGGTTCACGAAACAGAAAAGCACCGCGCCCTTCAGGGCGAGATTCGGCATTCTGGAAAATATGGTTCACCGCACTGACCATGGCGTGGCTGGAACGGAAGTTTGTTCCCAGCGTATGCAGCCTGCCGGCGGTGGCTTCGCGGGCGCGCAGGTAGGTATAGATATCAGCGCCGCGAAAAGCGTAAATGGCCTGCTTCGGGTCACCGATCAGGAACAGCCCGGTGTCGGGGTTGCTTTCTGCGATGTGGTAGATGCTTTCGAAGATGCGATATTGAATCGGGTCGGTGTCCTGGAACTCATCGATCAGCGCCACCGGAAACTGTTCGCGGATCAAGCTCGCCAGCCGCTCTCCGCCCTCGGCCTGAAGGGCCGCGTCCAAACGCAGCAGCATATCGTCGAAGCCCATCTCCGCGCGGCGCCGTTTCTCCGCCTCGAAACGTGCCCCCACCCATTGCGCGGCATGTTGCAGCACCGCGGCATCGGGAGTGGGCAAGGCTTCCAGGCTGGCCTTGAGACCGGACATGGCGTCCAGCCCGGGATGACTGGGCACTTCGCCTTTCCAGGCCTCGGCCATGCCCTCGGGGGTCAGGCGTGTGAATCCGCTGCCGATGTCCAACAGCTCAAGGCTTTCGTCCTCCACCCAGGCATTGATTTTCTGGAACCACGGTTCGAAGTACCGGGCCTGCATCTTGCGCCCGTCGACGCTTTTGTTGGCGACACCTTGCTGACAGATCTCCAGCAGCTCCACGGCCCATTGCCGCCATGGCGCCTTGAGATCGAGCAAGGCGGCGCTGCGCTCCTGAAGCGATGCGGCGATCAGTTCGGCGGGTTCAAGCCCCTCAGCAGCATCGCGTTCGCTGGAAAACAGTCCTCTGACTCGCGGCAGCAGCGCAGCGGGCCCGCCCCAATGTGTCCGCACCCAATTCAGCGCCTCGCCTTGCATCGAGTAGCAGAACAGCCGCCAATAGTCGCGAAGCACTTCGCCGAGCAAGTCGCTGTGATCGGTTTCCAGGGTCTGGGTAAACAGGCTACCGCTGTCAAAAGCATGTTCACGCAGCATGCGCTGACACCAACTATGGATGGTCGACACTGCTGCTTCATCCATCCATTGCGCAGCGATGTCCAACCGGTTCGCACAGCCAGGCCACTGCGTTGCATCGAACTCATCCCGCAACTCGGCGATCAGCGAATCCGGGGCGGCAATTTCATCACGAAAGAAGCGCGCCGCCTGGGCCAGACGCATGCGGATACGTTCACGCAACTCCTTGGTGGCAGCGTCCGTAAAGGTCACCACCAGGATCTGCGGAGGAAGCAGTTCGCGACCAAAGCCGGTAGCCGGGCCGCCATGCCCCAGTACCAGACGCAGGTACAACGCCGAAATGGTAAAGGTCTTGCCGGTACCGGCGCTGGCCTCGATCAATTGACTACCACGTAGCGGGAAGGCCAGGGCGAGTGGAGGCTGGCGAGTCATGAGCTTACCTCCTCGCCGGCCAATGAACGCCATGGTGCTTCGAGCAGTGGCCGGTAAAGTGCATCGCACCAGTCGGGGAATGTCTCGTCGGCCGTCAAGGCATCGAAGTCAGCAAACTGCCGGGCCAACGCCGGACTTTCCCGCCGCTCACCCTCAGAGTTCTGCCCGTCGCCTTCGTAGGCTTTTCGAGCAGCCGCATCGGCTTTGGCTGGATCGCTCTGGCCGAGCCAGGCGAAGGCGGTTTTCACCGCGACGGGAAGCGGCTGACGCATACCCGCCTGCCAGGCTTGCAATAGATCGCCGAGCAACCGTCGTGCCACGGGCTCTTCAAAAGGAGCCAGCAGCAAGCTGTCATCACTGGCCACCAGTGCCGTCGTCATCGAAAAGCCGTTAGCGCACGCAACAAGATGATTGACCCAAGGACGAATCAGACGATGCCATTTACGGGTCTTGGGGGAGCCAATACCGTTGGGTATCGCGCTGATGGTGAGAACCGCTCCATCCGCACTCTGGTGCAGGCCACTCAGCCAGCCCTCGACGCTCACGCCATGCAATTGCAAACTGACAGGCAAGGCACTGGTCAACGGTGTGGGCCATAACGCCAGAAGCTGCTGGTAACGCTGGAGCAAATCAGGCAAGGGCTCGATCAATTCACGTTGCATGCATTCACCGAAACCGGCCATCGGTAACAGGCCACTGTTCTGCAGTCTTTTGGCATGAGTGGCCAGTGCCAGATCCGGTTGATCGAGGCGAACCAGGGCGGCCTCCAGCAAGCTGTCGCTCAGGCTGTAGCGTTGCAGCGCATCGAGAACGAAGGGTTCGTCATCTGCCAAAGGGGCCTCGATGGCCTCGAAGAATATTTTGAGTCGTTGACTGAAGAAGTGCCGGACGGGATTGCGCAGAAAGTCCTGCAGTTGCCCAAGGCCCAAGGGCTCTTCCTGAACATAGGGTTCCAGCACCTGGCTTTGGGCGGCGTGTTCGTGGGCACCGTGGAGCATTCGCCATTCACTGGCGTAACTGAACAACGCACTGCCTTGATGAAAATAACGAGCACTGAACGGTTGCAGCGGATGTTCCTGGGTCAACGCCTCAAGAAGGTCCCCGCGGTCATCCGCCAACCGCCAACCGCTGGCGAGATGATCCCGCAGTTGGCCGACCAATACTGAAGCAGGACGGTCGCTGTTGTCGCGGATGCTGCGTCCGACCCAACTGATATAGAGCTTTTCCCGGGCTGAAAGCAGCGCTTCCAGTAACAGATATCGATCATCTTCGCGTCGGGAACGATCCCCGGGGCGATAGTCGCTGCCCATGAGATCGAAATCCAGGGGCGGTTGTGCTCGCGGGTAATCACCGTCGTTCATACCCAGCAGACACACCAGTTTGAAAGGAATCGCGCGCATCGGCATCAGGGTGCAGAAGTTGACCGCTCCGGCCAGGAAACGCTGGGACAGTCGGCCCTGATCCAACCCTGCCAACCAGGCCTCACGGACTACAGTCAGGGGCAACTCATCCTGCAGGGCAACCGACTCACAGGTCTCCAGCCAGGTTTCACGCAAGTCTTCGAGTTGGGCCAGCAGATAGTCGTCATGTTCGTTGCTCGCCTGGAAAAACAGTTGCATCAGATCATGTAGGCGCGAGCCCCATTCTTGCGGTGATGCGGGCCGGGTGAGTTCCTGATGAGCGACTTGCAAAGCATCCAGCAACGCAACCAAAGGACCGATCAACACCGCATCCAGGCCACCAATTTCATCATAGGGTTCGATGCCGTCATAAGCGCCCGCGCTGCCGACGGCATACCCCAGCAGCATGCGCCGAAGACCGAAACGCCAGCTGTTCTGCTCGAGCTCCGCGGGCAAACCCAGTCCGGCACGATGTTCGGCACTCATGCCCCAGCGGATACCGGCGCCCTCGATCCAGCGGTGCAGCGTAGGCAAGTCAGCTTCATCGATACCGAACCGCTCACGCAACGCCGGAACATCGAGCAGATCGAGGATTTCGCTGACCGGAAAGCGGCTATCCGGCAGCTTGAGCAAGTGTTCGACGGCGATCAATAACGGATCACGTCCACGCTGGCCCTGATCAGTGAGGGTGAAAGGAATGAAACGGGGATCAGTCCTTTCAAGCTGACCGAACACAGCGCGTATATGCGGTGCGTAGCTGTCGATGTCCGGGACCATGACGATGATATCCCGGGGGCGCAGGCTCGGATCCGCACTGAAGCGGGCCAGCAACTGATCGTGAAGGATTTCAACCTCGCGCTGAGCACTGTGGGCTACATGGAAACGGATAGACCCGTCCTGCTCCGTATCCACCGCTGGCCAGTGTTCCCGGGTTTCGTTCAGGGGGCGCAGCTCGAGAATGTCATCCTGCAGTTGGCCGAGAAGGGTCGTGGGATTCCCCTCGCTGAACAGGTCGATCCGTCCATCGCGAAATACCGAGCGATAACTGTTGGGATCGTCGTAGCTGTCGAGCAGGTTGATATAGTCACGCCCCTGCTTGCCCCACGCAGCCAATAATGGATGAGCATGCTGGTGCAAGGTCTGCGGGTCGAGGACAACAGGCATTCCGGCCTTGCGGGCCTGGCGTTTGTATTGGTGGCGTAGCAGGTCCTTGTCGGCGACGATGTCCGCCCAATGGTGGCGACATGGGTTATGAACGCACAGCAGAACCTGGCTAAACCGTGACAGACCGGCAAGTGCTTCAAGGACTTGGGCCGGCAGAGAAGAAATGCCGAACACTATCACCCGCGCGGGCAGGTTCCTGGGAGCCACTTCCAAACTGTTGATACGCTCGATGTACCGTTGATGAACCCCAGCACGGCTTTGGGCCATGCCTTGCTCCCCTACATCCATCAAAAGGGCCCGCCACAGTTCGGCCTGCCAACAGTTTTCTGGCGCGAGCGGCTTGATTTCGCCCCGGACATTTCTTGTCTGGTGCCGACCTTCCGCCCAGTCCTCCAGCCAATCCGCCCGGTACACCTGATATTGGTCAAACAGATCGGCAAGACGCTCGGACAACTGATAACGCTTGCGCAAGTCGGTATCGTGGGTAAGGAAACGCCGCAGGGGCTCGAAATGGGGCTGCTCGATCAACTGTGGCAGAAGGCGCATCAGCCGCCATGTAAGTGGAGCCTTATCAAGCAACGACTTGGCCGGAATTTCGTCACGTCCCAGGACCGTTCGATAGAGTTGCCACATGAAACTGCCGGGCAACTGCACATCAATGGCGGCGGCGATACCGCAGCCACCGGTATCGTCATCTTCCGGATCCTCAGCCAATGCCAGCTTCAACCATTGGGCGATGCCATTGCTTTGAACCAGCGCGATTTCATTTTCAAGAGGCCCCAGCGGATAGCGCCGCATCAAGCTGATCACCAGGCTGCGCAACTCATCCAGGCGATTCCCGTGGACCACCATGAAAGCAGGGCTTAAGGACGTCGCGTCCGGCATAAAGGCATCCTTGAAAATGCAAAAGCTAGGGCCGAACCTTAGCACTGTCGGGGGGCTGTGACAGCCGGGAGCTGTCCGTGCTTGTCGTAAGAACTTTCCTGCGGGCAAAACAAAACCCCTACCTGCGTCAGCAGATAGGGGTTTCGGAATTTAATCTTGACGATGACCTACTCTCACATGGGGAAACCCCACACTACCATCGGCGATGCATCGTTTCACTGCTGAGTTCGGGATGGGATCAGGTGGTTCCAATGCTCTATGGTCGTCAAGAAATTCGGTAGCCAGCGCGTGCCTTGCGGTCACGTTCCAGCGAATGGGTATGCGATAGGTTTGTGTGTTGTGCGAACTTTCGGTTCATAGCGTCTTCACACACCGCAATCTGGTGCCCTGTATCGGGTCAGCAAATTGCTTGGGTGTTATATGGTCAAGCCTCACGGGCAATTAGTATGGGTTAGCTCAACGCCTCACAGCGCTTACACACCCCACCTATCAACGTCGTAGTCTTCGACGGCCCTTCAGGGGACTCAAGGTCCCAGTGAGATCTCATCTTGAGGCAAGTTTCCCGCTTAGATGCTTTCAGCGGTTATCTTTTCCGAACATAGCTACCCGGCAATGCCACTGGCGTGACAACCGGAACACCAGAGGTTCGTCCACTCCGGTCCTCTCGTACTAGGAGCAGCCCCTCTCAAATCTCAAACGTCCACGGCAGATAGGGACCGAACTGTCTCACGACGTTCTAAACCCAGCTCGCGTACCACTTTAAATGGCGAACAGCCATACCCTTGGGACCGGCTTCAGCCCCAGGATGTGATGAGCCGACATCGAGGTGCCAAACACCGCCGTCGATATGAACTCTTGGGCGGTATCAGCCTGTTATCCCCGGAGTACCTTTTATCCGTTGAGCGATGGCCCTTCCATACAGAACCACCGGATCACTAAGACCTACTTTCGTACCTGCTCGACGTGTCTGTCTCGCAGTCAAGCGCGCTTTTGCCTTTATACTCTACGACCGATTTCCGACCGGTCTGAGCGCACCTTCGTACTCCTCCGTTACTCTTTAGGAGGAGACCGCCCCAGTCAAACTACCCACCATACACTGTCCTCGATCCGGATAACGGACCTGAGTTAGAACCTCAAAGTTGCCAGGGTGGTATTTCAAGGATGGCTCCACGCGAACTGGCGTCCACGCTTCAAAGCCTCCCACCTATCCTACACAAGCAAATTCAAAGTCCAGTGCAAAGCTATAGTAAAGGTTCACGGGGTCTTTCCGTCTAGCCGCGGATACACTGCATCTTCACAGCGATTTCAATTTCACTGAGTCTCGGGTGGAGACAGCGCCGCCATCGTTACGCCATTCGTGCAGGTCGGAACTTACCCGACAAGGAATTTCGCTACCTTAGGACCGTTATAGTTACGGCCGCCGTTTACCGGGGCTTCGATCAAGAGCTTCGCGTTAGCTAACCCCATCAATTAACCTTCCGGCACCGGGCAGGCGTCACACCCTATACGTCCACTTTCGTGTTTGCAGAGTGCTGTGTTTTTAATAAACAGTCGCAGCGGCCTGGTATCTTCGACCGGCGTGGGCTTACGCAGCAAGTGCTTCACCCTCACCGGCGCACCTTCTCCCGAAGTTACGGTGCCATTTTGCCTAGTTCCTTCACCCGAGTTCTCTCAAGCGCCTTGGTATTCTCTACCCAACCACCTGTGTCGGTTTGGGGTACGGTTCCTGGTTACCTGAAGCTTAGAAGCTTTTCTTGGAAGCATGGCATCAACCACTTCGTCACCCAAAGGGTAACTCGTCATCAGCTCTCGGCCTTAAGATCCCGGATTTACCTAAGATCTCAGCCTACCACCTTAAACTTGGACAACCAACGCCAAGCTGGCCTAGCCTTCTCCGTCCCTCCATCGCAATAACCAGAAGTACAGGAATATTAACCTGTTTTCCATCGACTACGCTTTTCAGCCTCGCCTTAGGGACCGACTAACCCTGCGTCGATTAACGTTGCGCAGGAAACCTTGGTCTTTCGGCGTGGGTGTTTTTCACACCCATTGTCGTTACTCATGTCAGCATTCGCACTTCTGATACCTCCAGCAAGCTTCTCAACTCACCTTCACAGGCTTACAGAACGCTCCTCTACCGCATCACCTAAGTGATACCCGTAGCTTCGGTGTATGGTTTGAGCCCCGTTACATCTTCCGCGCAGGCCGACTCGACTAGTGAGCTATTACGCTTTCTTTAAAGGGTGGCTGCTTCTAAGCCAACCTCCTAGCTGTCTAAGCCTTCCCACATCGTTTCCCACTTAACCATAACTTTGGGACCTTAGCTGACGGTCTGGGTTGTTTCCCTTTTCACGACGGACGTTAGCACCCGCCGTGTGTCTCCCATGCTCGGCACTTGTAGGTATTCGGAGTTTGCATCGGTTTGGTAAGTCGGGATGACCCCCTAGCCGAAACAGTGCTCTACCCCCTACAGTGATACATGAGGCGCTACCTAAATAGCTTTCGAGGAGAACCAGCTATCTCCGAGCTTGATTAGCCTTTCACTCCGATCCACAGGTCATCCGCTAACTTTTCAACGGTAGTCGGTTCGGTCCTCCAGTCAGTGTTACCTAACCTTCAACCTGCCCATGGATAGATCGCCCGGTTTCGGGTCTATTCCCAGCGACTAGACGCCCTATTAAGACTCGCTTTCGCTACGCCTCCCCTATTCGGTTAAGCTCGCCACTGAAAATAAGTCGCTGACCCATTATACAAAAGGTACGCAGTCACCCAACAAAGTGGGCTCCCACTGCTTGTACGCATACGGTTTCAGGATCTATTTCACTCCCCTCTCCGGGGTTCTTTTCGCCTTTCCCTCACGGTACTAGTTCACTATCGGTCAGTCAGTAGTATTTAGCCTTGGAGGATGGTCCCCCCATATTCAGACAAAGTTTCTCGTGCTCCGTCCTACTCGATTTCATGACTAAGAGATTTTCGCGTACAGGGCTATCACCCACTATGGCCGCACTTTCCAGAGCGTTCCGCTAATCTCAAAGCCACTTAAGGGCTAGTCCCCGTTCGCTCGCCACTACTAAGGGAATCTCGGTTGATTTCTTTTCCTCAGGGTACTTAGATGTTTCAGTTCCCCTGGTTCGCCTCTTGCACCTATGTATTCAGTACAAGATAACCATCTTATGATGGCTGGGTTCCCCCATTCAGACATCTCCGGATCAAAGTCTGTTTGCCGACTCCCCGAAGCTTTTCGCAGGCTACCACGTCTTTCATCGCCTCTGACTGCCAAGGCATCCACCGTATGCGCTTCTTCACTTGACCATATAACCCCAAGCAATCTGGTTATACTGTGAAGACGACATTCGCCGAAAATTCGCATGCTCTAAGAGCACTCACAAATTTTACCTTAGCCTGATCCGTTACCAGTGAAAGTAACGTTCAGTCTATCTTTCTATCACATACCCAAATTTTTAAAGAACGATCTAATCAAAAGACTAGAAATCAACATTCAGCACCGTCTTGGTGGAATGCTCATTTCTAAGCTTTAAACGTTGGTGCCAATCTGTAATGGTGGAGCCAAGCGGGATCGAACCGCTGACCTCCTGCGTGCAAGGCAGGCGCTCTCCCAGCTGAGCTATGGCCCCGTATTTCTACAGGGAACACCATGAAATTGGTGGGTCTGGGCAGATTCGAACTGCCGACCTCACCCTTATCAGGGGTGCGCTCTAACCAACTGAGCTACAGACCCAATCGTCTTCTTCAATGAATCAAGCAATTCGTGTGGGAGCTCATGAAGCAGCTGCGGTCGTCGATTAAGGAGGTGATCCAGCCGCAGGTTCCCCTACGGCTACCTTGTTACGACTTCACCCCAGTCATGAATCACACCGTGGTAACCGTCCCCCCGAAGGTTAGACTAGCTACTTCTGGTGCAACCCACTCCCATGGTGTGACGGGCGGTGTGTACAAGGCCCGGGAACGTATTCACCGCGACATTCTGATTCGCGATTACTAGCGATTCCGACTTCACGCAGTCGAGTTGCAGACTGCGATCCGGACTACGATCGGTTTTGTGGGATTAGCTCCACCTCGCGGCTTGGCAACCCTCTGTACCGACCATTGTAGCACGTGTGTAGCCCAGGCCGTAAGGGCCATGATGACTTGACGTCATCCCCACCTTCCTCCGGTTTGTCACCGGCAGTCTCCTTAGAGTGCCCACCATGACGTGCTGGTAACTAAGGACAAGGGTTGCGCTCGTTACGGGACTTAACCCAACATCTCACGACACGAGCTGACGACAGCCATGCAGCACCTGTCTCAATGTTCCCGAAGGCACCAATCCATCTCTGGAAAGTTCATTGGATGTCAAGGCCTGGTAAGGTTCTTCGCGTTGCTTCGAATTAAACCACATGCTCCACCGCTTGTGCGGGCCCCCGTCAATTCATTTGAGTTTTAACCTTGCGGCCGTACTCCCCAGGCGGTCAACTTAATGCGTTAGCTGCGCCACTAAGAGCTCAAGGCTCCCAACGGCTAGTTGACATCGTTTACGGCGTGGACTACCAGGGTATCTAATCCTGTTTGCTCCCCACGCTTTCGCACCTCAGTGTCAGTATCAGTCCAGGTGGTCGCCTTCGCCACTGGTGTTCCTTCCTATATCTACGCATTTCACCGCTACACAGGAAATTCCACCACCCTCTACCATACTCTAGCTCGACAGTTTTGAATGCAGTTCCCAGGTTGAGCCCGGGGATTTCACATCCAACTTAACGAACCACCTACGCGCGCTTTACGCCCAGTAATTCCGATTAACGCTTGCACCCTCTGTATTACCGCGGCTGCTGGCACAGAGTTAGCCGGTGCTTATTCTGTCGGTAACGTCAAAACACTAACGTATTAGGTTAATGCCCTTCCTCCCAACTTAAAGTGCTTTACAATCCGAAGACCTTCTTCACACACGCGGCATGGCTGGATCAGGCTTTCGCCCATTGTCCAATATTCCCCACTGCTGCCTCCCGTAGGAGTCTGGACCGTGTCTCAGTTCCAGTGTGACTGATCATCCTCTCAGACCAGTTACGGATCGTCGCCTTGGTGAGCCATTACCTCACCAACTAGCTAATCCGACCTAGGCTCATCTGATAGCGCAAGGCCCGAAGGTCCCCTGCTTTCTCCCGTAGGACGTATGCGGTATTAGCGTCCGTTTCCGAGCGTTATCCCCCACTACCAGGCAGATTCCTAGGCTTTACTCACCCGTCCGCCGCTCTCAAGAGGTGCAAGCACCTCTCTACCGCTCGACTTGCATGTGTTAGGCCTGCCGCCAGCGTTCAATCTGAGCCATGATCAAACTCTTCAGTTCAAACATCTTTGGGTTTTGAGAAAACCCTAAACTTGGCTCAGCAATCGTTGGTTACATCTTTGATTTCTCGCGGAGTAACTTGTGATGCTGATAATCTGTTGACTAGCAGTCTGACCCCACAAGCACCCACACGAATTGCTTGATTCAGTTGTTAAAGAGCGGTGGGTTGAGCCTTTCGTCTCAACCGAGGCGCGCATTCTACAGCGCCCCGTGTATCTGTCAAGCGGTTATTTTAAGAAGTTTTCAAAGTTTCCTCTGCAACTTCAACCACTTGCGCTTCCGATCTCTCGTTAGCGGGAGGCGAATTCTACAGCGTTACTCGCTGCTGTCAACACCTCTTTTTGACCGCTTTCGATCGAGAAGACCGAACCGTTAACGGAGCCAGAAAAACCGCCCCACTAACTGCTTCCCAAGCTTCGATGACCTGAAGCCCTGCGCTGCCGAAAATCGTTTAACTCATTGAAACTCAAGGAGTTTTCCGTTTCGACTGCGCCGAAAGTGGGGCGAATTATAGACGTCCAGAATTTGCCGTCAACACCTATTTTCACATTTCTGTCACAACAGCCAAAAGCTCCCGCAAACACAGAGGCCGGTGTCCAAAGACACCGGCCTCTTCACCTACCGCTTACAAGCTCGGGAAGGCGAACTGTGACGCTTCGTGGCTGGCACGCTGCGGCCAGCGCTGGGTAATGGCCTTGCGACGGGTATAGAAGCGCACCCCGTCCGGACCATAGGCATGCAGATCGCCAAACAGCGAACGCTTCCACCCACCGAAGCTGTGGTAGGCCACGGGCACCGGCAAAGGAACGTTGACGCCTACCATGCCGACTTCGATTTCATCGCAGAACAACCGCGCCGCCTCACCATCACGGGTAAAGATGCATGTGCCGTTGCCATACTCGTGATCGTTGATCAGTTGCATCGCCTCTTCCAGGCTGTTGACCCGGACGATGCACAGCACCGGCCCGAAAATCTCTTCTTTATAGATGCGCATCTCAGGCGTCACGCGATCAAACAGGCAGCCGCCCAGGAAGAATCCCTCCTCATGCCCGGCCACGCTCAAACCGCGACCATCGACAACCAGCGACGCACCCGCCGATACGCCATCTTCTATATAGCCGCTGACCTTGTCGCGATGCTGACCGGTCACCAATGGTCCCATGTCCAGTCCGCACGACGTACCCGCGCCGATTTTCAGCGACTGGATCTGCGGCACCAGCTTGGCGACCAGCGCATCCGCCACCTGATCGCCCACACACACCGCCACGGAGATCGCCATGCAGCGTTCGCCGCACGAACCGTAGGCCGCCCCCATCAGCGCACTGACGGCGTTATCCAGATCCGCATCCGGCATCAAGACCGCATGGTTCTTCGCCCCACCCAGTGCCTGCACGCGTTTGCCGCGCCGGGTGCCTTCGGCATAGATGTATTCGGCAATCGGCGTGGAGCCGACAAAACTCAGCGCCTTCACCTCCGGCGCTTCGATCAGCGCGTCCACTGCGGCTTTGTCGCCATGCACCACGCTCAACACGCCTTTGGGCAACCCGGCTTCCAGAAGCAATTGGGCGATCAGCAGCGTCGAACTCGGGTCACGCTCGGACGGCTTGAGGATGAAGCAGTTGCCACAAACGATCGCCAGCGGGTACATCCACAGCGGCACCATCGCCGGGAAGTTGAATGGCGTGATGCCCGCCACCACGCCCAAGGGCTGGAAGTCTGACCACGCGTCGATGTTCGGTCCTACGTTACGGCTGTATTCGCCCTTCAGAATTTCCGGTGCCGCACAGGCGAATTCGACGTTCTCGATGCCGCGCTTAAGCTCTCCAGCCGCGTCTTCCAGGGTCTTGCCGTGCTCTTCGCTGATCAACTGGGCGATGCGCGACTCGTTCTGCTCCAACAACTGCTTGAACCGGAACATTACCTGCGCGCGTTTGGCCGCCGGTGTGCTGCGCCAGGCAGGGAAAGCCGCCTTGGCGGCGTCGATAGCCTGCTGGACCGTCGCACGATCGGCCAGAGGCACCTGATGAATCGCCTGGCCGGTGGAAGGGTTGAACACGTCGGCGGTACGAGCGCTGTCGCTCAACAGTTCGCCATTGATCAAATGCGCAATGAGGCTCATGGGGACTCCAGAATGTTATCCACAGGCGCCCGCTGCCGGACGCCCGTATTAAAAGCTATATAGAGGGACGCGTCAGTCGAGTTTGTTCAGCACTTCACCGACCGCATCGAACAAGCGATCCAGATCCTGTGGCTTGCTGTTGAACGTTGGCCCGAATTGCAGAGTGTCGCCGCCGAAACGCACGTAGAACCCCTTTTTCCACAACGCCATGCCGGCCTCGAACGGGCGCACGATCGCGTCGCCATCGCGGGGCGCAATCTGGATTGCCCCGGCCAGGCCATAGTTGCGGATGTCGATGATGTTCTTCGCCCCCTTCAGGCCATGCAAGGCCTTCTCGAAATGCGGAGCCACCTCGGCCACGCTCTGCACAAGGTTTTCCTTTTGCAGCAGATCCAGCGCCGCCAAGCCTGCCGCGCACGCCACCGGATGCGCCGAATAGGTGTAGCCATGGGGGAATTCCACTGCGTACTCAGGCGTCGGCTGGTTCATGAACGTCTGGTAGATCTCGGAGCTGGCAATTACCGCGCCCATGGGGATCGCGCCATTGGTAACCTGCTTGGCAATGCACATGAGATCCGGGGTCACGCCGAAGCTATGGGCACCGAACATCGAACCGGTGCGGCCGAACCCGGTGATGACCTCGTCGAACACCAACAGGATGCTGTGCTGATCGCAGATTTCCCGCAGGCGCTTGAGATAACCCTCAGGCGGCACCAGTACACCGGCGGAACCGGCCATCGGTTCAACAAACACCGCGGCGATGTTGGAGGCATCGTGCAGCTCGATCAGCTTCAACAGCTCATCGGCCAAGGCGATACCGCCCTCTTTTGGCATGCCACGGGAATAGGCATTGCTTGCCAGCAACGTGTGGGGCAAATGATCGACGTCCATCATCGCCTGACCGAACAACTTGCGGTTGCCGCTGACGCCGCCCAGGCTGGTACCGGCGATATTCACGCCATGGTAACCACGAGCACGGCCGATCATCTTGGTCTTGGTCGCCTGGCCCTTGAGACGCCAGTAGGCGCGGACCATTTTCACCGCGGTATCGGCACACTCGGAACCGGAGTCGGTGAAAAACACATGGTTGAGGTTGCCCGGTGTCAGGCTGGTGATTTTTTCTGCCAGCTGGAACGACAGCGGGTGGCCGTACTGGAAGCCCGGCGAGTAGTCGAGGGTGCCCAGCTGTTTGGCGACTGCTTCCTGGATTTCCTTGCGGGTGTGCCCGGCGCCGCACGTCCACAGGCCCGACAGCGAGTCGTAGACCTTGCGCCCTTTGTCATCCACCAGCCAACTGCCTTCGGCGGCGACGATCAGACGTGGATCGCGCTGGAAGTTGCGGTTGGCGGTGTAAGGCATCCAGTGGGCATCAAGCTTGAGCTGGCTGGCCAGGGAGCCGGCAGCATGTTCGGGCATGTTCATCGACAGAACCTCGCAGGAGAGAAGCGACAGGGATCCAAAGGCGTTCTTGCAGCTAACTTGCCACGGCGATAAAGTCGATGAAATCCAACTTTTCTAACCTTCAGTCAGCAGATCACTAAACTATGAGCGCGCGTCGTCCCGATCCACTGGCCCAGGTCAGCGACTTTGATATTCGTCTGTTGCGCATTTTTCGCAGCGTGGTGGAGTGCGGTGGATTCTCCGCTGCGGAGACGGTGCTTGGGATCGGTCGCTCCGCCATCAGCCAGCAGATGAGCGACCTTGAACAGCGTCTTGGCCTACGGTTGTGCCAGCGCGGGCGGGCGGGCTTTTCCCTGACGGAGGAAGGCCGCGAGGTCTATCAATCGGCGTTGCAACTATTAAGTGCACTGGAAAGCTTTCGCACCGAAGTCAACGGCCTGCATCAACACTTGCGCGGCGAATTGATCATTGGCCTGACCGATAATCTCGTCACCCTGCCCCACATGCGCATCACCCATGCCCTGGCCCAATTGAAGGAACGCGGTCCAGACGTGCAGATTCAGATTCGCATGATCGCTCCCAACGAAGTCGAGCAAGGCGTACTCGACGGCCGATTGCATGTCGGCGTGGTGCCTCAGGCCAGTGCCCTTTCCGGGCTGGAGTATCAACCGCTCTACAGCGAACGCTCGCTGTTGTATTGCGCGGTCGGGCATCCGTTGTTTTATGTGGATGACCAACAACTGGACGACGCTCGCCTCAACAGCCAGGATGCCATCGCACCGACCTTCCGCCTGCCCGCCGAGATCCAGGCCCATTACCAGGCACTCAATTGCACTGCCAGTGCTTCGGACCGCGAAGGCATGGCGTTCCTGATTCTTACAGGGCGCTACATCGGTTACCTGCCGGATCATTACGCCAGCCTGTGGGTCCAGCAGGGACGGTTGCGCGCCCTCAAACCCACGGCCCGTTTCTATGATTTGAGCCTGGCGTCAGTCACGCGCAAGGGGCGTCGGCCTCATCTGGTGCTGGAGAGCTTTCTCCAGAGCCTGGCGGCAACCCGCTAACCCTTGGTCCGACATTGGCTGGGTTAGCCTGCCCCCAGCGAAAGGCTTTTAGCATGATGGCACTTGTCGGATCGCTGCCGGTGCGCTATCAACGCATTTGCTTGCCCCACAGACCCAGCCCGGAAACGCCCATGACCTTTGAAGTCCCTGCCCACGGTGGCAAGCCCACCAGCCGCATTCGTCAAAAAAACGAAGAGACCATCCTCAAGGCCGCCGAAGATGAATTCGCCCGTCACGGGTTCAAAGGCACCAGCATGAATGCCATTGCCTTGAAGGCCGGGCTGCCCAAGGCGAACCTGCATTATTACTTCACCAACAAGCTTGGGTTGTACGTGGCGGTGCTGAGCAACATCATCGAGTTGTGGGACAGCACCTTTAATACCCTCACCGCCGAGGATGATCCGGCCGAAGCCCTGACCCGCTACATCCGCGCCAAAATGGAGTTCTCCCGCCGCCATCCCCAGGCGTCCCGGCTTTTCGCCATGGAGGTGATCAGCGGCGGTGAATGCCTGACTGAATATTTCAACCAGGATTATCGCACCTGGTTCAACGGCCGCGCGGCAGTGTTCCAGGCCTGGATCGATGCCGGCAAGATGGACCCGATCGACCCCGTGCACCTGATCTTTCTATTGTGGGGAAGTACTCAGCATTACGCCGACTTCACCACCCAGATCTGCCGCGTGACCGGTCGCAGCAAGCTGACCAAGCAGGACATGATCGATGCCGGCGACAACCTGATCCGCATCATTCTCAAGGGCTGCGGCCTGAAACCAACCTTTTAAGACCCTCATGCCTTTTACCCTCACCGGCTTTTGTGAATACCGCGAAGAGATTCGCAAAAGCCGCTTCATCACCCTCGCCGCCCCTATCACCAGCCCTGCCGATGCCGTGGCCTTTATAGAGCAGCGCAGCGATCTGAACGCCACACACAACTGCTGGGCCTGGAAACTCGGTGACCAATACCGCAGCAACGACGACGGCGAACCGGGTGGCACCGCCGGGCGGCCGATCCTGGCGGCCATCGAAGCCCAGGCTTGCGATCAGGTCGTGGTGCTGGTGATCCGTTGGTACGGTGGAATCCAGTTGGGCACCGGAGGCTTGGCCCGGGCCTATGGCGGGGGCGCGAACAAATGCCTGCAAAACGCCGAGAAGGTTGAGTTGATCAGCCGTGTGGCGCTGCGCTGCACCTGCGGTTTCGCGGAACTGGCCCTGGTGAAACTGCGGGTCGCCGAATGCGGCGGATTGGTGAACACCGAGAGCTTTACAGCTAATGGCGTGGACTTGCACGTGGCCGTGGGTGAAGCGCAGATCGAAACATTGCAAAAGCAATTGGCCGACCTGAGCCGTGGACGGATTCTGCTGGCCCGTTGAGCGCGAGGGGGTCTGCGACTTTTCAGGGCAAACGCCATCGTGCGACTTGCCCACATCCACTGTGCACCCGACTGTGGATAACCTGAGCACATTCCGCTGTAACCCTTCTGTCATGCGGCTTTGCGGCTGTTGTTCGTTTTTTGATCAAAGCACTGTTTTCTGTACAAATTCTTCAGCAAAACAAATGCTTGCAAGGTTTTATCACCTTTAGAAGAAAGCCGGGCGCTGGTTATGCCGGACCTTCAGGCTTGCGCACAATAACTGTGGAACATCCTGTGGATAACCCGTTCATGGCTCACGCCGTCCCATGAAAGGCATGGCTCGCAGCCGCCTGATCATTTTTTAACCACCCGTTTCGGGGCACAAACAGCGCCTCTATCACCTGCTCGCCCCATTGCGGTGCCCTATCCACAGCGAGGGTGTTGGCGGGTAAGCCAAGCCGATAGGCAAAGCGCGGGGCTCGCTGACATTTCCTGACCTACTGGCCAGGAAATTGCTTTATCCACAGGCATTCATGTCCCCTGACCCGAGCCTGTCATGTCCGACCCCGATTCCATCCCGCGCCTGCAATTGCGCAAGATCAGCAAACGCTACCCTGGTTGTCTGGCCAATGACGCCATCGACCTGAGCATCCAGCCCGGCGAGATCCACGCGCTGCTCGGCGAAAACGGTGCTGGCAAAAGCACCCTGATGAAGATTATCTACGGCGTTACCCACGCCGATTCGGGCGAGGTGATCTGGCAAGGCCAACGGGTCGACCTGCGCAACCCGGCCCAGGCCCGCAGCCTGGGCATCGGTATGGTGTTCCAGCATTTCTCGCTGTTTGAAACCCTTACCGTGGCGCAGAACATCGCCCTGGCCATGGGCGCGGCAGCCGGCACACCGGCGCAACTGGAGCCGCGAATCCGCGAAGTTTCCCAACGCTACGGCATGGCCCTGGAGCCGCAGCGGTTGGTCCACAGCCTGTCGATTGGCGAACGTCAACGGGTGGAGATCATTCGTTGCTTGATGCAGGACATCCGTCTGCTGATTCTCGATGAACCCACCTCGGTGCTGACGCCCCAGGAAGCCGAAGAACTGTTCGTGACCCTGCGGCGCCTGGCGAGCGAACGCTGCAGCATTTTGTTCATCAGCCACAAGTTGGGCGAGGTCCGCGCGTTGTGCCACAGCGCGACGGTGCTGCGCGGCGGACGGGTGTCAGGGCATTGCACACCAGCGCAGTGCTCGGACCGGGAACTGGCGCAGTTGATGGTCGGCGAAGCGGCCGGGCTGATCGCGGACTATCCCAAGGTCAGCGCAGACAAAGCGTTCCTTGAGATCCACAAACTGTCATGGCCAAACCCAGACCCGTTCGGTTGCTCGTTACGGGATATAGACCTTGAGGTACGCAGCGGCGAAATCGTCGGTATCGCCGGAGTGGCGGGGAATGGGCAGGACGAGTGGCTGGCGTTACTCAGCGGTGAAACGCAACTGCCCCGCCACAAAGGCGAGACGATCAGGTTCGATGGGCAACCTGTGGCGCATCTGCGCCCCGATGCCCGGCGCCGCCTCGGGCTTGCATTTGTTCCAGCCGAACGCCTGGGCCACGGCGCCGTGCCGCAATTGAGCCTGGCGGATAACGCCCTGCTCAGCGCCTTCCAACAAGGACTGATCCGTTGCGGCCTGATTCAACGGCGCAAGGTCGAGCACCTGGCCGAGGAGATTATCCGTCGTTTTGGGGTGAAGACGCCCGACACCAGAACCCCGGCGCGCAGCCTCTCGGGGGGCAACCTGCAAAAATTCATCCTCGGTCGGGAAATCCTCCAACAGCCCAGGCTGCTGGTGGCGGCGCATCCCACATGGGGCGTTGACGTCGGCGCAGCGGCGACCATCCACAGGGCCCTGATTGCCTTACGCGATGCGGGTGCCGCCATCCTGGTGATCTCCGAAGACCTCGACGAACTGTTCCAGATCAGCGACCGCCTCGGCGCTTTGTGTGGCGGGCGTTTGTCCGCCTTGAGGCCCACTGTCCAAACCCGGCTTAGCGACGTCGGCGGCTGGATGGCCGGCCAGTTCGACGCCCCTCAATCCCCTGATCCCGCGACGGTCTAACGGAGTTTTTATGCTGCTGTCTCTTGAACCCCGCGGCCAACAATCGCGCCTGATGCTCTGGTGCTCGCCGCTGCTGGCCGCCGTATTGACCCTGGGCTGTGGCTCGCTGCTGTTCGCCGTCCTGGGGCATGATCCGTTGCAAACCTTGTACACCTTGTTGATCGCCCCGATCAGTGATCTATACGGTGTGTCCGAATGGCTGGTCAAAGCCTTGCCGATCCTGCTCTGCGCCCTCGGCCTGGCGGTGGCCTACCAGGCACGAATCTGGAACATTGGCGCCGAGGGACAATTGCTATTGGGCGCCCTGGCCGGCAGCGCCGTCGCGGTGAACATCATCGGCATGCAAAGCCGCTGGGCACTGGTGCTGATTCTGCTGACCGGCACCCTCGCCGGTGCCACCTGGGCCGGGCTCACGGCGTGGCTACGCACGCGCTTCAATGCCAATGAAATCCTGACCAGCATCATGCTCAATTACATCGCACTTAACCTGCTGCTGTTCTGCGTTCACGGACCGCTGAAAGACCCGGCCGGGTTCAACTTTCCGGAGTCGGCGATGTTCGGCGATGCCAGTCGCCTGCCATTGCTGGTGGAAGACGGACGGCTTCATGCCGGGTTGTATTTCGCCCTGCTGGCACTGGTGGCGGTCTGGGTGTTGCTGCAGAAAAGTTTTGTCGGGTTTCAGATCAAAGTGCTGGGCCTGGACGCTCGGGCCGCCGGCTTCGCCGGCTTTCGCCAGAAGCCGCTGGTGTGGCTGGCGCTGTTGATCAGCGGTGCACTGGCCGGGCTCGCCGGTGTCTGCGAAGTGACCGGGCCAATCGGCCAACTGGTGCCGCAAGTGTCACCGGGCTACGGCTATGCGGCGATTACCGTGGCGTTCCTGGGACGTCTGAATCCCATCGGCATTCTGTTCGCCAGCCTGCTGATGGCCTTGTTGTACATCGGCGGCGAAAGCGCGCAGATGTCGCTGAACCTTCCCCAGGCAATCACCCAGCTGTTCCAGGGCATGATGCTGTTTTTCCTGTTGGCCTGCGACGTACTGATCCTGTATCGGCCGCGCCTGAACCTGCGCTGGGCCCGGCGCACCCGGACCACCGCCGTACAGGCAGGAGCGCTGTGATGGATATCGACCTGTTGAGCAATATTTTCTACGCCATGATCCGTTGCGGCACACCGTTGCTGCTGGTGGCTCTGGGTGAGCTGATCTGCGAGAAAAGTGGTGTTTTGAACCTGGGCCAGGAAGGCATGATGCTGTTCGGCGCGGTGATCGGTTTTATCGTCGCGTTCAACAGCGGCAACCTGTGGCTTGGCGTGCTGCTGGCGATGGCCGCCGGGATGCTGTTGTCGGCGCTGTTCGCGTTGGTAGCGCTGGTGTTCAATGCCAATCAAGTGGCCACCGGGTTGGCGCTGACGATTTTCGGCGTGGGGCTGTCGAGTTTTGTCGGCGCGGCCTGGGTCGGCAAGCCGCTGGCGGGGTTCGAGCCGCTGGCGATTCCCTACTTGAGCGACATCCCGTTGATCGGGCGGATGCTGTTTGCCCAGGATCTGCTGGTGTACCTGTCTTTTGCGCTGTTCGCCCTGGTGGCCTGGGTGATTGTGAAAAGTCGCGTCGGGCTGATTATCCAGGCGGTGGGGGAAAATCCCGATGCCGCCAGTGCAATGGGCCTGCCGGTACTGCGGGTGCGGACCCTGGCGGTGCTGTTCGGCGGTGCCATGGCCGGGCTGGCGGGTGCCTATCTGTCGCTGGCTTACACGCCGATGTGGGCCGAAAACATGAGCGCCGGGCGCGGCTGGATCGCCCTGGCGCTAGTGGTGTTCGCCAGTTGGCGAGTCTGGCGCCTGCTGCTGGGCGCCTACCTGTTCGGCCTCGCCAGCATCCTGCACCTGGTGGCCCAGGGCTTGGGGCTGGCGATTCCATCGAGCTTGCTGGCGATGCTGCCGTACGTCGCGACCATTGTGGTGTTGGTGTTGCTGTCCCGGGACGCGGTGCGCACGCGGCTGTACGCGCCGGTGTCGCTGGGACAGCCTTGGCAGGCAGGGCATTGAGGTAGACGGCGGCGCGCCTATCGCGAGCAGGCTCGCTCCCACATTTGATCGGGGTGACCGTCAGTTTCAGGCTCGCCCCATCTCTCCCTGTGGGAGCGAGCCTGCTCGCGATGAGGCCCGAACAGGCAATACCTGAACCAAGCCCCACACCAACTCGAAAAACAGGAAAACCCACAACACCGCACTGGCCCCATGAAGCAGTGCATACAGCATCCAGGCCGAAAACAAAAACCGCCCCGCCGCGTCATAACGCCCGTACAGCGGCTGCGGATCACGAATCCGCAGCACCGCCCACACGCAGACAATCGAGCCCAGCAGATTCACCATCAGCACATGCGCCGGCGCGAACGGCGGCAGTTCTCCAGGCAGGTCAAATAGCTGAGTCATACTCATCAACACACCATGCAACGCCGCAAAGCTCCACGGCGTGGCCAGCACGGCCGACACGATAAGGTCGTACCAGGCGCTGCCGCGCACCACCCGGCGATATTGCATCAAAGTCCACATACACCTTGCTCCAGATAATTGGGAAGCAAAGAGCCTAAAGCCTGGGGTATGCTCCAAGGTCAAGCCCTTCGGAGACCCACCATGCGCATCGGTGAACTCGCCCAAGCCTGTGCCGTCAGCCGTGACACCCTGCGCTTCTACGAGCAGCGCGGCCTGATCGCGGCGCAGCGCAGCGCCAATGGCTATCGCCACTACCCCGCCGACATGGTGCAACTGGTGCTCTACATCAAGACCGCCCAGCGCCTGGGTTTTACCCTCGGCGAGATCGGCGCCAGCGTCGCCGCCCTGTGGCAGGCGCAGGACCCTGACTGCGCCGTGACGCAATTGCTGCAAGACAAACTGAACCTGATCGAAACCCGTATGACCGAACTCGACGCGTTGCGCCATGAGCTGAAACAACGGCTCGGGCAACGCTGTCCATTAAATCCGTGACCTTTTTTCATCAAGGATGCTCCTCATGAATTCGGCAAAAAACGCATTGATCATTGGCGCCTCCCGGGGCCTGGGCCTCGGCCTGGTGAAGACGCTGCTCAGCGATGGCTGGAGCGTGACCGCCACCGTGCGCAACCCGCAGAACGCCGAGGCGTTGAAGGCACTGGGCCCAGTGCGGATCGAAAAGCTCGACATGGACGACCAGCAAGCCGTCATCACCCTGAGCCAGCAGCTCAAGGACGAAACCTTCGACCTGTTGTTCGTCAATGCCGGCGTCAAAGGCCCTGACAACCAGAGCCCCGGCGGTGCGACGCTGGCCGAAGTCGGCCAGTTGTTCTTCACCAACGCCGTGGCACCGATCAATCTGGCCCAGCGTTTCGTCGGCCAGATCCGCGACGGCAGTGGCGTGCTGGCATTCATGAGCTCCGTGCTGGGCAGCGTGACCATGCCTGACGCCCCGGAACTGGCGCTGTACAAGGCCAGCAAGGCGGCGCTCAATTCGATGACCAATAGTTTTGTCACTCAATTGGGCGAGCAGACATTGACGGTTCTGTCGCTGCACCCGGGCTGGGTGAAGACCGACATGGGTGGCGAAGGGGCGGACATTGATGTCGAGACCAGCACCCGCGGCCTGATCGATCAGGTCAATGCCTTTGCCGGCAAGGGTGGGCATCATTTCGTCAACTACAAGGGCGAGACGATTCCCTGGTAACCCAAGCCTTCCCCCTGTGGGGGCGAGCCTGCTCGCGATTGCGGCCTGACATTCACCATGATGTCGACTGACACACCGCTATCGCGAGCAGGCTCGCTCCCACATGGCTCCCGTTCAACTCTGGAAATGTGCCCCGCAACCTGAGTAAACTCAGCACCTCGCCCTACCCAACGGGCGACCCTGGATCAGCAGACAGGGCATCACTGAGCTGGCTAACCTGAACCCACTTTCAGAGGAGCCGGCCACCATGCCTGCGACCCGTACCTGGTTAAAAAATCCCCTCGCCATCTTCACGGCCAACGACCTCGATGCCCGTGGCGGTCTTGTCCTGCAAAACGGCGTGATCGTCGAATTGCTGAGGGCCGGCCAGCAACCCGCCCAGCCCTGCGACACAGTCTTCGACGCCGGCGAACATGTGATCCTGCCGGGGCTGATCAACACCCATCATCATTTCTACCAGACCCTGACTCGCGCCTGGGCACCGGTGGTGAACCAGCCCCTGTTCCCGTGGCTGAAAACCCTCTACCCGGTATGGGCGCGGTTGACACCGGAAAAGCTCGCTCTGGCGAGCAAAGTGGCGCTGGCCGAACTGTTGCTTTCAGGCTGCACCACAGCGGCCGATCACCATTACCTGTTCCCCGACGGCTTGGAAAATGCCATCGATGTGCAGGTGCAAAGTGTCCGTGAACTGGGCATGCGCGCGATGCTGACCCGCGGTTCCATGAGCCTGGGCGAAGCCGATGGTGGCTTGCCGCCACAACAGACCGTGCAGCAGGGCCACGTGATTCTCGAGGACAGCCTGCGGTTGATCAGCCAATACCATGAGCGCGGCGACGGTGCGCAAATCCAGATTGCCCTGGCGCCTTGTTCACCGTTTTCGGTCACGCCTGAAATCATGCGCGCCAGCGCCGAGCTGGCGGAGAAACTCGACGTACGCCTGCACACTCACCTGGCCGAAACCCTCGACGAAGAGGACTTCTGCCTGCAACGCTTCGGCCTGCGCACCGTGGACTACCTGGACAGCGTCGGCTGGCTCGGCCCGCGCACCTGGCTGGCCCACGGCATTCATTTCAATCCTGAGGAAATCACCCGTCTCGGCGCCGCCGGCACCGGCATCTGCCATTGCCCAAGCTCCAACATGCGCCTGGCCTCGGGCATCTGCCCTACCCTGGAACTCACCGCCGCCGGCGCACCGCTGGGCCTGGGTGTGGACGGCTCGGCCTCCAACGATGCCTCGAACATGATCCTGGAAACCCGCCAGGCGTTGTACATTCAGCGCCTGCGCTATGGCGCGCAGGCGATCACCCCGCAGCGAGTGCTGGGCTGGGCGACCCGCGGCTCGGCACAACTGCTGGGGCGCAGCGATATCGGTGAGCTGGCGGTGGGCAAACAGGCTGACTTGGCGCTGTTCAAACTCGACGAACTGCGCTTCTCCGGCAGTCACGATCCGGTTTCGGCCCTGCTGCTGTGCGGCGCGGACCGGGCGGACCGGGTGATGGTCGGTGGGCAATGGCGGGTCATCGACGGACAGGTCGAAGGGTTGGACCTGAAGGGGTTGATTGCTGATCACAGCCAGGCGGCGCGGGAGTTGATCGCCGGCGCCTGACCGGACGCTATCGCGGGCAAGCCTTGCTCCCACATCAAGGGTGGATGTATGAAGCAGCCTTGCCGTGAGACCAGTGGGAGCAAGGCTTGCCCGCGATACTCTTCTAGAGTCCCAGCAACGACAACATGATAAACGTCGCGAACAACACAAAATGGGTCATGCCTTCAATGGCATTGGTTTCCCCATCGTTGAGGTTGATGGCGCAGACGATCAAGGTGATGAAGATCATCACCGTCTGCACCGGGGTCATTGCCATCTGGAACGGCTGGCCGGTGTAGAGCGCCATCGCTTCCATCACCGGCACGGTGAGGATCACGGTGGACAGCGAAGCCCCCAAGGCGATATTCACCACCGACTGCATACGGTTGGCCAACGCCGCGCGCAAGGCGGTGAGGATTTCCGGTGCCGCGGAAATGGCAGCCACCAGAATCGCCGTAACCACCGGCGGCGCCCCTGAACCTTCCAGCCCCAGGTCGATGGCTTTGGACATGACCTCGGCCAACGCTCCGATCACTACGACGCCAAACACCAGCGCCGCGATGGAGAACGTCAGGCTGATGGGTTTCGGCTGGTTTTCCACCGGCTCTTTCCGACGGCGTTTTTCCGGGTAGCTGTAGCTGAAAAAGTAACTGTGAGGCCCCACCTGCATGCGCAGGAACAGGGTGTACAGCACGATCATCGCGCCGATGGTGAATGCCGAATAGAGCTTCCAGCTCTCTTGGGGAATGAACTCCGGCACCACCATCGACACGCCCATGGCGGTGAGGATCATCACGCTGTAGGTGCGCGCCGAATCATCGTTGTAAGCCTGCTCGCCATGCTTGATTCCGCCCATCAGCGCCGCAAGGCCAAGAATGCCGTTGATATCGAGCATCACCGCAGAATAGATGGTGTCGCGCACCAGCGTTGGCGAGGCTTCGTTGCTCATCATGATCGCCAGGATCACCACTTCTACCAGCACCGCCGACAGGGTCAGGATCATCGTGCCGTAGGGATCGCCGACCTTCTCTGCCAGCAGCTCGGCGTGATGGGCCACACGCATGGAAGCCGCGACGATAAAGCCGATCAGGACCAAACCGCCGAGCAACGCCACGATCTGTCCGCTGCCCAACAGCCAGTGTTCCAGCGGATAGGCGAGCACCGCAGCGATCAGCGCCAGCAACAGCAGTTTTTCTTGCTTGATCAAAGTCAGCATCGCGGGCCTATCAACGTGGGCGGGGTCATGAGCTACTGACTGTAGGGGGCGGCGAACGTTCGGGCGAAGTGACGCACCAGGGAGTGGCGAGTGGGTGGCAGGTGCACCTTTATCGATCTCAAGGACCTCATCGCGAGCAAGCTCGCTCCCACAGGTATTGCGTTGTCCTTGTGGGAGCGAGCTTGCTCGCGATGGCTGCCTCGAAAAGATCACAGATTTTGTTGTCCTATTGGTCAGCATTTTGCATTAGCGCTGTTCAGCCAACCTCACAACAAAATGGAGTTCGAGTTCATGCACAAGCGTCCCTTGAAGATGTTGCTTTGCGCCGTCGCTGCGACTGTCGGTCTGAGCGCCGGCCTGAATGCCAGCGCTGCCGACCCACTGAAGGTCGGTTTCGTCTATATCGGCCCCATCGGTGACCACGGCTGGACCTACCAGCATGAACAGGGACGCAAGGAACTGGTGGCGAAACTCGGCGACCGAATCACCACCAACTACGTGGAAAACGTGCCTGAAGGCGCCGACGCCGAGCGGGTGATCCGCAACATGGCCAAGGACAAGTACGACCTGATCTTCACCACGTCCTTCGGCTACATGAACCCGACATTGAAGGTCGCCAAGCAATTCCCCAAGGTGACCTTCGAACACGCCACCGGCTACAAGCAGGACAAGAACCTGGGCACTTATCTGGCACGCACCTATGAGGGTCTCTACGTCGGCGGCTTCATCGCGGCCAAGATGACCAAAAGCAAAAAAATCGGCTACGTCGCCTCCTTCCCGATTCCAGAAGTGATCCGCGATATCAACGCGATCCAACTGGCCCTGAACAAGTACAACCCCGGCACCGAAATCAAAGTGGTGTGGGTCAACTCCTGGTTCGATCCGGGCAAGGAAGCCGATGCCGCCAACGCACTGATCGACCAGGGCGTGGATGTGGTATTCCAGCACACCGACAGCCCGGCGCCGATCCAGGCCGCCGAGCGGCGCGGCGTCTACGCCGTCGGCTACGCTTCGGACATGGCCCACTTCGGTCCCAAGGCGGTGCTGACCTCGATTGTCAACGACTGGGGCCCGCACTACATCCAGGCCACCCAAAGCGTGCTCGACCATAGCTGGAAATCCCAGGACTACTGGGGCGGCCTGAAGGAAGGCACGGTGAAACTGCCGATCAGCGACCTGGTGCCAGCGGCGGTCAAAGGCGAAGCCGAGCAGATCATCGCCGACATCCAGAGCGGTGCTTTCCATCCGTTCACCGGGCCGATCAAGGACCAGGCCGGCGTCGAGAAAATCCCGGCGGGCGTGAGCGCTACCAATGCGCAACTGGCGTCGATGAATTACTACGTCGAAGGTATGAAGGCTGAGATTCCCAAATAACTGACGAGTCAACACAAAACCCTGTGGGAGCGAGCCTGCTCGCGATAGCGGACTGACATTCAACGTTGATGTCGACAGACAAATCGCTATCGCGAGCAGGCTCGCTCCCACATCGGCCCCCTCACACAATCAGGAAAGCCGCATGAACAGCCTTCCCATCATCGACATCAGCCCGCTCTACGGCGATAGCCCCAGCGCCTGGCAATCGGTCGCCAACCAGATCGACCAGGCCTGCCGCCAGTGGGGCTTTTTCTACATCAAGGGTCACCCCATCAGCCCGGCTCGCATCACCGAAGTCCTGGACCATGCCCAACGCTTCTTCAGGCTGCCGGTAGAAGAAAAACTCAGGATCGACATCACCCAGACCCGCCATCATCGCGGCTACGGCGCCGTCGCCACCGAACAACTGGACCCGGCCAAACCCAGCGACCTGAAAGAAACCTTCGACATGGGCCTGCACTTGCCGGCCGATCATCCCGACGTGCTGGCGCACAAGCCTCTGCGCGGTCCTAACCGACACCCGGACCTGGCGGGCTGGGAACCCCTGATGGAGCAGCATTACCGCGACATGCAGGCCCTTGCCCAAACCCTGCTGCGCGCCATGACCCTGGCGCTCGGCATCGAGCGGGACTTCTTCGACACGCGCTTCACCGAGCCTGTGAGCGTGCTGCGCCTGATTCACTATCCGCCGCGTCACACCGCCAGCTCTGCCGAGCAGCAAGGTGCCGGCGCCCATACCGATTACGGCTGCATCACCCTGCTCTACCAGGACGCCGCTGGTGGCCTGCAAGTGCGCAACGTCAACGGCCAATGGATCGACGCGCCGCCCATCGACGGCACGTTCGTGGTCAACCTCGGCGACATGATGGCGCGCTGGAGCAACGACCGTTACCTGTCCACCCCCCACCGGGTGATCAGCCCGCTGGGGGTAGACCGCTACTCGATGCCGTTCTTTGCCGAGCCGCACCCCGACACGCAGATCCAATGCCTGCCCGGTTGTCAGGATGAGGGCCACCCACCGAAGTACCCGACCACCACCTGCGCCGAATTCCTGCTGTCACGCTTCGCTGACACCTATGCTTATCGGCGGGAGCAACAGGCGGTGTAGTGGATCAGCCGGTCAGGTTTTACCAGACATTGCGGCCAGCCCCTGTAGAATGCCTGCCATCGATTCGCTGATGAGAAAAGAACATGTACGACTGGCTGAACGCCTTGCCCAAGGCTGAACTGCATTTGCATCTGGAAGGCTCGCTGGAGCCCGAGCTGCTGTTCGCCCTGGCCGAACGCAACAAGATCGCCCTGCCGTGGAGCGACGTGGACACCCTGCGCAAGGCCTATGCCTTCAACAATCTGCAGGAATTCCTCGACCTGTATTACCAGGGCGCCGACGTGTTGCGCACCTCCCAGGATTTCTACGACCTGACCTGGGCCTACCTGTTGCGCTGCAAGGCGCAGAACGTAATTCACACCGAACCGTTCTTCGACCCGCAGACTCACACCGACCGTGGCGTCCCGTTCGAAGTGGTGCTCAACGGCATCGCCGCGGCCCTCAAGGACGGTGAACAGCAACTGGGCATCACCAGCGGCCTGATCCTGAGCTTCCTGCGCCACCTGAGCGAAGAACAGGCCGAGAAAACCCTCGACCAGGCGCTGCCGTTCCGCGATGCGTTCGTGGCCGTGGGTCTGGACAGTTCGGAAATGGGTCACCCGCCGAGCAAGTTCCAGCGGGTATTCGACCGTGCACGCAACGAGGGCTTCCTGACCGTTGCCCACGCCGGTGAAGAAGGCCCGCCCGAGTACATCTGGCAAGCCCTGGACCTGTTGAAGATCCAGCGCATCGACCACGGCGTGCGGGCCATTGAAGATGAACGACTGATGCAGCGGATCATCGACGAACAGATCCCGCTGACGGTCTGCCCGTTGTCCAATACCAAGTTGTGTGTGTTCGACGACATGTCGCAACACAACATCCTCGACATGCTCGAACGCGGTGTGAAGGTGACGGTCAACTCCGATGACCCGGCGTACTTCGGCGGCTACGTCACCGAAAACTTCCACGCGCTGCACACCCATCTGGGGATGACCCAGGACCAGGCCACACGCCTGGCGCAGAACAGCCTGGATGCACGGCTGGTAAAACCCTAAGACGGGTGATGCCCCCTTGTGGGAGCGAGCCTGCTCGCGATAGCAGCATGACATTCGACATCGATGTCGACTGACTTACCGCCATCGCGAGCAGGCTCGCTCCCACAAGAGTGAAGTGGTTTACCCGGCCACCGTACCCTCGCTCAACTCCTCCAATGTCTTGCCCCGCGTCTCCACGCCAAACAACCAGACCACCCCCGCCGCCACGGCGAAGCACAGCGCGCCCAGGGCGAACACACCGCCCTGTCCGGTAATGGGAAACACCAACCCGGTGACCAGGGGCCCGAGCAGCGAACCAATGCGACCGACAGCCGAGGCAAAACCCGAGCCCGTGGCCCGTGCCGAGGTGGGGTACAGCTCTGGCGTGTAGGTGTAGAGCACCGCCCACATGCCGAACAGGAAGAACTGCATCAAAAGCCCGGTGCCGATCAGCAGGCCCACGTTGCCGCCAAACACCGCGCTCTGACCATAAAGAAACGCCATCACCCCGCCACCCAGCAACGTGACCACGCACACCGGTTTACGTCCCCAGCGCTCCACCAGCCACGCCGCCATGAGGAAGCCGGGAATCCCGCCCAAGGAAATCAGCACGGTGTAATACACCGACTGGGTCACGGCGAATCCGGACTGCTGCAACAAGGCACTGAGCCAGGACGTCAGGCCATAAAAACCGAGCAAGGCGAAGAACCAGACGCTCCAGATCATCATCGTGCGCTGGCGATACAGCGGTGACCAGATCTGCGTCAGGGCCGAAAAGAAATTGCCCGGCGTGCTCTCGCCCCTCGGCAGACGAATCGGTTCAGGCAATTCTCCACGTCCCAACGAGGCTCGGACCTTGTCTTCGATTCGCTTGAGCACGGCGTCCGCCTCGTCCCCCCGGCCGGCCTGTTCCAGCCAGCGCGGCGACTCGGGAATGAAGAAGCGAATGACCAGGACGAACACCGCCGGCACCGCCAACACCAGGAAGATGTCGCGCCAGCCGATCACCGGCAACAGGAAATACGACAGCACGCCCGCCGCCACGAAACCCAACGGCCAGAAGCCATCCATCAACGCGATATAGCGGCCTCGGCGTGTGGCCGGGATCAGTTCCGAGAGCATCGACTGAGCGATCGGAAACTCCATGCCCATGCCGATACCCAGCAGGATACGGAACAGCATCAGTGAATCGACGCTCTGGGCGGTCGAGCACAAATAACTGGCGACGCCCCACAACACGATGCTCCACTGGAACACCGGCTTGCGCCCGAACCGATCGGCCAGCATGCCCGACAGCGATGCTCCCAGTACCATGCCAAAGAAACTGGAGCTGGCGAGCAAACCTGCCTGGGCGGTGCTTAAGCCAAACTCGGCTTTGATCGAGCCCAGCAGGAACGTCATCATGGCCAGGTCCATGGAATCGAAGAAAAACGCCAAGGCAATAATGATGAAAATAATCCGGTGGTAGCCGCTGATGGGCAGTCGCTCCAGACGTTCCGCCGCGCTGTAGCCGTGAGTATCCATGCTGTTTCCCCCAATCCAAAAAAATCCCAGGTTCGAGTGTGCGCGAACCTTGCTGGAGGCTATTGCTGAATACGACCTGTCGGCAGCCCTAGAACGCCATTTCCACGGTGTCCTGCGTGGCGAACCGATGGATTTCCTGCTGGCCAAGCACCGTTACCTGCAAGGCCCTGGAGTCGTTGGGCAAGCTCAGCCAACCGGACTGCATGAACAGTTGCAGCAACGCAGCACCCAAGGCGCCCCCCAGGTGCGGACGTCGCTCGCTCCAGTCCGGGCAGGCACAAGCGGTGCGGGCGTTGCGGTGGGCCAGCGCCTGGATGAACAGGCCGTGCCCGGCCAGCTCATTGGCACCTTTGTGAGTCACGATCACCCGCTGGTCGCCCTGCTCGATCCATCCGGCATCCAGCAGGCGCTGATACAGGTCGGCCGCCAGGGTGCCGCCCAGATGGTCTTCGCAAAGCCTGGCCCGCATCAACGAAGCGGGAGCCGACGGGGCCTTGCCCGGCATGACTCCGCGCTTGAAGACTTCCGGAAGCTGGCGCGGCGTACTGGCCAGGGTCGCGCTGGCCAGCGCTTCGACGGCAGCGCCGATCTCGGGTGCCGCCAGGCGGAAAAACCGTTTGCGGCCACGGGCTTCGACTTTCAACAGGCCACCGGCGGACAGACGGCCCAGATGAGCGCTGGCCGAAGACGGCGACAGCCCGGCCAGCAACGCCAGCTCTTCAGCCTGCCGCGCAGTGCCGTCCATCAAGGCCCACATCATTGCGCTGCGTTTTGGGTCGGCCAGCAGCGTGGCGATCTGGCTGATGCAAGGTGCATGTTCCATGTATTCACTCCCTGTTGAATCATTCGTCTACTGCTCTGGCGCTAGTGACCAGCAATGGGGCCGCCCAAAGCGGCTCGACCGCCGCAAATCGCGCGCCGCTTCAGGCGGCCGCTAGTATAAGCGTGCGGATCGAGGTTTCCTGTCCTCCGGAAACCTTTGGAGGCGATTGTTCGTGAGGGAAAAGTCTCTATTTACGCGCGACTAATGGTCGTCCCCCGTCGAGAGGGCAAATTGTGCCGTCAACCGGCCACAACGCAGCTTGAGCATTTCCCGCAGCAGATTGATGGGTTTGCTCAGTTGCGCTCGGTGAGCACACAGCAGATTGAGCGGCGCGCGTTCGCATTGCAGATGCGGCAGAAGGATTTTCAAACGTCCGGCCAACACATCGGTTGAAACGTCCAGCCAGGACTTGTAAGCGATCCCCGCGCCTGCCACCGCCCAGCGACGCACCACATCGGCATCGTCGCTGAAGCGGTCGCCGCTGACGGTCAGGCTCATTTCCCGTTTGCCGTCATGAAAACGCCAACGGTCATGAACCCGCGTGCCGAGCATGTACAACAGACAATTGTGCTGGGCCAGTTGCTCCAACTGAACAGGTTCGCCATGCCGAGCCAGGTAACTGGGCGATGCACACAGCACCCGGCGGTTATCCGGCGCGACCGGCAGGGCCACCAGGCTCGAATCTTCCGGCTCGCCATAACGCAACGCGACGTCCACCGGCTGCTTGAACAGATCAGCGATGCGATCACCCAGCAGCAGTCGCACGGTCAGCCCCGGATGCTCCTCCTGGAACGCGTCCAGCCAGGGCAGCAGCAGGTTGCGTCCCAAGTCCGAGGGGGCGGACAACTGCAACACCCCGCTGACCTGGTCCTGGCCGCTGGTCAATAACCTGCGTCCTTCGTCGAGGCTGCTCAGCGCCGCGCGGGCATACTCAAGGAAGCCTTCGCCCTCGGCCGTCAGGCGCAAACTGCGGGTAGAGCGCGCCAACAGCCGGGCGCCCAAGTGTTGTTCTATCCGCTTCAATGCGGCGCTGGCCACCGCCGCCGACAGGTCCATGACCCTGGCCGCGGCAGACAGGCTGCCCAGGTCTGCGGCCCGGACGAACAACTGCAAGTCGTCGAATCGAAGCATGACGGCCTCATTATCAAAAAAACATTGAAAGAGCCTGTTCTTTTAGCCGGTTTTATCTCGGCGATAAATAGCTAACCATTGGCTTCATCGAACTCACTTCAAGGAGCCGCCCTATGAAAGCCATCGCCTACTACCATTCGTTACCGATCACCGACCCGCAATCGCTGCAGGACATTGAACTGCCGGAACCCACCGCCGGCCCTCGGGACCTGCTGGTGGAAGTCAAAGCCATTTCGGTCAACCCGGTCGACACGAAAATTCGCCAGAACGTCCAGCCTGAAGACGGCGCAGCCAAAGTGCTGGGTTGGGACGTGGCCGGCGTGGTCAAGGCGGTGGGCAATGAGGTCACGCTGTTCAAGGCGGGCGACAAAGTGTTCTACGCCGGCTCCATTGCCCGCGCCGGCGGCAACAGTCAATTGCATGTGGTGGATGAACGTATCGTCGGCCAGATGCCCAAGACGCTCGGTTTCGCCGAAGCCGCTGCCCTGCCGCTGACGGCCATTACCGCGTGGGAATTGCTGTTCGAGCGCCTGCAAATCCAGGAAGGCCAGGAGGATCAGGGGCAAAGCCTGTTGATCGTCGGCGCTGCGGGAGGTGTCGGCTCGATACTGACGCAACTGGCCAGCCAGCTCACCGCACTGAAAGTGATTGGCAGCGCTTCCCGGCCGCAGACACAGGACTGGGTAAGAGGCCTGGGTGCCGATCTGGTCGTGGACCATAGCCATCCGCTGAGCGATGTATTAAAGCAGGCAGGCCAGGCTCAGGTGACCCATGTCGCCAGCCTGACCCACACCGATCTGCATCTGGATCAATTGGTGGAAGCCCTGGCGCCCCAAGGCAAACTGGCGCTGATCGATGATCCCAAGGCGCTGGATGTGACCAAGCTCAAGCGCAAGAGCCTGTCGTTGCATTGGGAGTTCATGTACACCCGCTCACTGTTCGAAACGGCGGACATGATTGAGCAACATAACCTGCTCAACCGCGTCGCCGCGCTAATCGATGCCGGCACATTGCAAACCACCGTGGGCGAGCACTTTGGCACCATCAACGCCGAGAACCTGCGCCGGGCCCATGCCTTGCTGGAAAGCGGAAAAGCCAAAGGCAAGATTGTGCTTGAAGGTTTCTAACCACCGATAAGGGGGCGTTTTTCGTAGAGGCAAAGCTTGCTCGCGATGAAGGTCGCGCGGTTCCCCGTCAGGCCAAGTCGTCGCTTATCGCGAGCAAGCTTTGCTCCCACAAAAAAAACCTGCACCGTCAGTCTGAGAATTGACCCTTGTCACAATTGCGATCGTATTCAGGTCTACACTCGAGGCCTTTGCAGCACAATCTTTTACGTGAGGAGGTCAGCAATGAAGATCCTGATAAAAGAAGTGGCAAAATCCCAGTGGCAAGTGCGTCTTGACCAACACGTCGTGACCTTCCGCACCGAGGCCGAGGCCCAGGCTTTCGCCACCACCCTGCAAGCGCGTATTCACGCACCTCACCGCTACCCTGAACAGCAGCAGCGAGCGGCCGGCTGAATCAGTCCTGGCCACTGGCTTGTGCCAGTGTCCGGGCCTGTTGCAGGCGGCGGGTCAGCATCGCTGCACCCACCACCAATAACCCGCAAAGGCTGATGACCATCGCCATCGGCACGGCACTGCCATCGTGCAGCGCCGCCACCAATGCGGCGGCACCGGCGGCCACCGAAAACTGCAGGCATCCCAGCATCGCCGAGGCGCTACCGGCACGAGCACCCTGTCCACTCATGGCGCAAGCCGAGGCATTGGGCAGGATGCAACCCAGGCTGGCGATGCAAATGAACAGCGGAATCAATAACGGCCACAACCGCTCAGGGTGCAAGGAACTGACCGCCAACAAACACAGCCCGGCGGCGAGATAGACCCACACCGCACGCGACAGCAGGAATGCCGGCCCACGCTTGGACAACAACCGGGCGTTGACCTGTGCCACCAGGATAAAACCCGCCGCGTTGGTTCCGAACAGCCAGCCGAAGTGTTCGGCCGGCACACCGTAGAGCTTGATGAAGACGAAAGGCGAACCGGCAATGTAGGCAAACATCCCGGCGATAGCGATGCCTCCCGTCAAGGCATGCCCGAGGTAGACCGTGTCGGTCAACAGTCGACCATATTGGCGCAACGCCCCGGACAATGGTTGACGCGGCACATGGGCCGGCAGACTTTCCGGCAGCCACAATGCCACGGCCGTCGCCGCCAGTGCGCTGAACACCGTCAGGGCAATGAAGATCGATTGCCAACCATGCAGGTTCACCAACAGCCCGCCAAGCATCGGCGCGAGGATCGGCGCCAGTCCCATCACCAGCATCAGTTGCGAGAACACCTTGGCCGAGCCCACCGCGTCGCATTTGTCGCTGACCACCGCCCGGGAAATCACCATGCCGGCGCATCCGCCCAGGGCCTGGACGAAACGGGCACCGATCAGCCATTCCAGACTCGGCGCATAGGCACAGGCCAGAGAAGCCAGGGTGAACAGACCGACGCCCGTCAGCAACGGAATCCGCCGTCCGAAGCGATCCGCCACCGGCCCATAGGCCAGTTGCCCGATGGACAATCCGAGGAAATAAGCCGCCAGGGTCAGTTGGATGTGATTTTCGTCGGTGCCGAAGGCGGTCGCCATGGCCGGGAAAGCCGGCAGATAGAAATCGATCGCCAAGGGACCGAATGCGCTCAAGGCGCCAAGAATCAGAATGGTACGGAAGTTCATCGGGCGTCCAGGTTCAGGCGTCAGTCAGCAGCCCGACAGTCTAGCCCTGCCGGGCGCTCTTGAACATTCCGATAGGTCGCTAACTATTAAAAAATCTCAGGCGAGACTGGCCTCGTACCCCTCCTCTTTAATGGCTTGGAGCACGGCATCGACCGACAACGAACTCTGGACCTGAACGGTCCTGGCGCCCAGATCGATCTGCACATCCGCCCCCGGATCCTTGGCCTGCACAGCCTGGGTGATGGCCTTGACGCAGTGACCGCAGGACATTCCCTGAACATTGAATGTTTGCATGAGATGACTCCTTGGGATTGAGGTTGCCAGCAGTTTCAAGCTTGCCATCATGGAAAGGTCAAGTTCTGACGAAAACTGCCGGGCTGGCAATCGCTGCCAAGCTCGGCCAAGCTGCACACATCAAGGATTTCACACCGGAGGTTCAGCCATGCGCTGGTCAGCGTTCAGCCTGTTTTGCATGCTCGGTTTGTCAGCGGTGAGCCCTCAGGCGTTGGCCGTCGGCGAAGACTACGGCGTGCTGATCATTTCCCGCGAGCGCCTGGAAGTGCCGACTTCCTGCGAAATCGGCATCTATATCGGCGATCAGCTCTCGGGGCGTTTGTTCCAGGAACAGAGCACCTCCTTCAACCTGCCACCCGGAAAATTCTCCTTGCGCTTGAAGCTGCTGCCAGGCCAGGCGCCGGGCTGCAGCCCGGGCATGCTTGCGCCGGGGTCGCAGGATGTGACGCTCAAGGCTGGCGACATACTGAAGTTCCGCATTGCCATGACCCAGGAAGGGATGTATCTCAAGCCGGCTGAGCTGGGTTATTGACCCCTTAGATAAAAAGTGGGAGCAAGCCCGCTCCCACAAGGTGTGTGTGCAAGCGTTTGGATTAGCGCTTGACCTTCCCGGCGTGGCAAGGTTGATCCTGTAGTCATTCACTACAGGGAGCCTGTCCGATGTCTGAATCCACCCTTTTCGATCTGCCGATTGCCGGGATGACCTGTGCCAGCTGCGCCGGGCGGGTCGAGCGCGCCTTGAGCAACGTCACAGGGGCCAGCGCCGTCAGCGTGAACCTGGCGACCGAACAGGCGCGGATCCAGGCGCCCGAGGGCAGCCTGCCAGCCTTGATGCAGGCCGTCGAACAGGCCGGCTACAGTGTCCCCGTCCAGACGCTGGAACTGTCCATCGAGGGAATGACCTGTGCCTCATGCGTCGGCCGGGTCGAGCGCGCCCTGAGCAAAGTCGCCGGGGTGAACCGTGTCAGCGTCAACCTCGCCAACGAACGGGCCCACCTGGACTTGCTCGGCCGGGTCGACCCGCAAACCCTGATCGATGCGGTCAAGGGCGCCGGTTATGACGCCAGTGTCTGGCAGGCCGAGCAACCCCATGACGCACAAAGCAATCGCCTGAATCGCGAGCGCCTGGCCTTGGTGCTGGCGATTTTGCTGTCCGTACCGTTAGTGCTGCCCATGCTTTTGCAACCGTTTGGCGTGCATTGGATGCTGCCGGCCTGGGTTCAATTCGCTTTGGCGACGCCGGTGCAGTTCATTTTCGGTGCGCGTTTCTATATCGCGGCCTACAAGGCCGTGCGTGCCGGGGCCGGGAACATGGATCTGCTGGTGGCCCTGGGCACCAGCGCGGGTTATGGCTTGAGCATTTATGAATGGGCCATTGCCCGCCCTGGCAGCATGCCGCACCTGTATTTCGAGGCCTCGGCCGTGGTGATTGCCCTGGTATTGCTCGGCAAATACCTGGAAAGCCGCGCCAAGCGCCAAACCGCCAGTGCTATCCGTGCCCTCGAAGCCTTGCGACCGGAGCGGGCGATTCAGGTCATTGACGGGCAGGAGCGGGACGTCGCCATCAGCGCCCTGCGCTTGAATGATCGGGTGCTGGTCAAGCCCGGCGAACGCTTCCCGGTGGACGGCGAAGTGCTGGAAGGCCAGAGTCACGCTGACGAAGCCTTGATCAGTGGCGAAAGCCTGCCGGTGCCCAAACAGCCCGGCGACAAGGTGACGGGCGGTGCCATCAACGGCGAAGGCCGCCTGCTGGTGCGCACCCTGGCCCTGGGCACGGAAACCGTCCTGGCGCGCATCATCCGCCTGGTGGAAGACGCCCAGGCAGCCAAGGCCCCCATTCAAAAGCTGGTGGATAAAGTCAGCCAGGTCTTCGTGCCGGTCGTGCTGGTGCTGGCATTGGCGACGTTGATCGGCTGGTGGTTGTATGGCGCCCCCCTGGAGACGGCACTGATCAACGCTGTCGCCGTGCTGGTGATCGCCTGCCCGTGCGCCCTCGGTCTGGCGACACCCACGGCAATCATGGCCGGCACCGGGGTGGCTGCCCGCCATGGAATCCTGATCAAGGATGCCGAGGCCTTGGAGCGCGCCCATGAAGTCGACACCGTGGTGTTCGACAAGACCGGAACCTTGACTTCCGGCACACCACGCATCGCCCACTTGAGCGCTCTGGACGGTGACGAAGACAAGCTGCTGCAAATGGCCGGCGCCCTGCAACGCGGCAGCGAACACCCCCTCGCCAAGGCGGTGCTGGATGCGTGTGCGGAGCGCGGCCTGGTTGTCCCGGACATCAACGACAGCCAGTCGCTGACCGGACGCGGTATTGCCGGCAGCCTGGACGGACAGCGTCTGGCCCTCGGTAACCGACGTTTGCTGGACGAACTGGGCCTGGCCCCCGGTTCGCTGAGCGAGTCGGCCCAGGCCTGGGAGACCGAGGGCCGAACCCTGTCCTGGCTGATTGAGCAAAACGCCACGCCACGGGTGCTGGGCCTGTTCGCTTTCGGCGACACACTCAAGCCCGGCGCCCTGGCGGCCGTACACGCCCTGAATGAACGCCATATCGGCAGCCACCTGCTGACTGGCGACAACCGCGGCAGTGCCCGGGTGGTGGCCGAGGCATTGGGCATCGCCAACGTTCATGCCGAAGTACTGCCGGCCGACAAGTCCGCCATCGTCCAACAGTTGAAGACCCATGCGGTGGTGGCCATGGTAGGCGACGGCATCAACGACGCCCCGGCCCTCGCCGCCGCAGACATTGGCATTGCCATGGGCGGCGGCACAGACGTGGCAATGCACGCCGCCGGTATTACCCTCATGCGCGGTGATCCACGGCTAGTGCCCGCGGCGCTGGAGATCAGCCGCAAGACCTACGCCAAGATCCGTCAGAACCTGTTCTGGGCATTCGTCTACAACTTGATCGGTATTCCCCTGGCGGCATTCGGCTTCCTCAACCCGGTGTTGGCCGGCGCGGCCATGGCCTTGTCGAGCGTCAGCGTGGTGAGCAACGCGTTACTGTTGAAACTCTGGACACCCAAACACCTGGAGGACAAGCGATGAACATCGGCCAAGCGGCCCGCCAGAGCGGCCTGAGTGCGAAGATGATCCGGTACTACGAATCCATTGGCCTGCTCAAGGCAGCTCATCGCACCGACAGCGGCTACCGGATCTACGGTGCCGATGACCTGCACACCCTGGCCTTTATCAAGCGCTCCCGGGACCTTGGGTTTTCATTGGAAGAGGTCGGCAAATTGCTGACCCTCTGGCAGGACCGCCAACGCGCCAGCGCCGACGTCAAGGCCCTGGCCCGGCAACACATCGACGAACTGAACCAGAAAATCCGCGAACTGGCCGAACTGCGCGACACCCTCCAGGACCTGGTGGAACACTGCCACGGCGACCACCGCCCGGACTGCCCGATTCTCAAGGAACTGGCGTCGGGGTGTTGCGAGAAGACAGTGCATGCTTGAGCGAAGGTGAGAGTGAGCCTGCTCGCGATGACGTCGGCACATACTACATCCATGCAGACTGATACACCGCTATCGCGAGCAGGCTCGCTCCCACAGGGGATTGGTTCCGAACGCAGGATCCATATACCCCCGAGAACCAATGTGGGAGCGAGCCTGCTCGCGATGACGCCGGCACATCCTACATCCATGCAAGCTGATCCACCGCTATCGCGAGCAAGCTCGCTCCCACAGGGGATTTGTGCAAGACGCAGGATCCATATACCCCCGAGAACCAATGTGGGAGCGAGCCTGCTCGCGATGACGCCGGCACATCCTACATCCATGCAAGCTGATACACCGCTATCGCGAGCAGGCTCGCTCCCATAGGGGATTTGTGCAGGACGCAGGATCCATATACCCCCGAGAACCAATGTGGGAGCGAGCCTGCTCGCGATGACGCCAGCACATCCTACATCCATGCAAGCTGATACACCGCTATCGCGAGCAGGCTCGCTCCCACAGGGGATTTGTGCAGGACGCAGGATCCATATACCCCCGAGAACCAATGTGAGAGCGAGCCTGCTCGCGATGACGCCGGCACATCCTACATCCATGCAAGCTGATCCACCGCTATCGCGAGCAAGCTCGCTCCCACAGGGGATTTGTGCAGGACGCAGGATCCATATACCCCCGAGAACCAATGTGGGAGCGAGCCTGCTCGCGATGACGCCGGCATATCCTGCATCCATGCAAGCTGATACACCGCTATCGCGAGCAAGCTCGCTCCCACAGGGGATTTGTGCAGGACGCAGGATCCATATACCCCCGAGAACCAATGTGGGAGCGAGCCTGCTCGCGATGACGCCGGCACATCCTACATCCATGCAAGCTGATACACCGCTATCGCGAGCAGGCTCGCTCCCACAGGGGATTTGTGCAGGACGCAGGATCCATATACCCCCGAGAACCAATGTGGGAGCGAGCCTGCTCGCGATGACGCCGGCACATCCTACATCCATGCAAGCTGATACACCGCTATCGCGAGCAAGCTCGCTCCCACAGGGGATTTGTGCAGGACGCAGGATCCATGCACACCCGAGAACCAAGGTGGGAGTTGGTGGCGGCCTCACAAAAACACTGTGGGATTTTTTGGGCGGCCACAAAAAACCCGGCCTGGGCCGGGTTTCTGGTCAAGCGCTCACTGCATCCAGGGCGGAGGCGGTTCTTCGGTTTTGCCGGGTGGAGCGTCGTCAGCGGCGCGGACGGCCTGGCGGCGTTCCTCGTCCAGACGGGCAGCCTCGATTTCACGCATGATCCCGCCGACATCCGCCAGTTCTTCCGGCTCATCGAACTCGCCGGTCAGCACGCTGGCCGGGTGCAAGGTGCCGGCCTCATACAACGCCCACATTTCCTTCGCGTACCGGGTGCGCTTGAGCTCCGGGGCAAACCGGCCGAAGTAGGACGCCATGTTGCCCACATCCCGCTCCAGCATGCTGAAGGCGTGATTGTTGCCAGCGGCGTCCACCGCCTGCGGCAGATCGATGATCACCGGGCCCGTCGGCGTAAGCAGCACGTTGAACTCCGACAGGTCACCGTGCACCAGACCGGTACACAGCATCAACACGATCTGGGAGATCAGGAACGCGTGATACTCACGGGCCTGATCCGGCTCCAGTACCACATCGTTCAGACGCGGTGCCGCATCGCCGTATTCGTCTGCCACCAGTTCCATCAGCAGCACGCCTTCGAGGAAGTCGTACGGCTTGGGCACTCGCACGCCCGCGCCGGCCAACCGGAACAGCGCCGCCACTTCGGCATTCTGCCAGGCGTCTTCAGTTTCCTTGCGCCCGAACTTGGAGCCCTTGGCCATGGCCCGGGCCTGGCGGCTGTTACGCACCTTACGGCCTTCCTGGTATTCGGCCGCCTGACGAAAACTTCGCTTGTTCGCCTCCTTGTAGACTTTGGCGCAACGTAACTCGTTGCCGCAGCGCACCACATAAACAGCTGCTTCTTTACCACTCATGAGTGGGCGCAGCACCTCGTCGACCAGACCGTCCTCGATCAGGGGTTCAATGCGTTTTGGAGTCTTCATCAGCTTTTATTGTGGGTCCTTTATTACCGAACACGCGAATGACAGTCGTTATACGGCAATCCTCCCTCCACGGGGAGGGGTTGCCGACTTATGAACCCTTCGATGCACACAATGTGCCGGATTAATCGACCGAGCCGAATCATAGCCGAGACAGCGCATAGCGTTGGCAACTGAATGCAAAGGCATTTGCGACAAGAGCTGACAGCCATGCCCAGTGCAGCTGATTCAATGTTTAAACAACTCCCCCGGGGTCAATCCAAACATCCCCTTGAACGCCACTATGAAAGCGGACGTGGAATCGTAGCCACAGGACAACGCCGCGCCGGTCACGCTATCGCCTTTTTCCAACGACCCCAAGGACGACAACAACCGAGTGCGCTGGCGCCAGGCGCGAAAGCTCAGGCCGGTTTCGCGCTGGAACAGACGCATCAGGGTTTTTTCCGATGTGCCCAGGCGCTCGGCCCACACTTGCAAAGTCACGTTCTGGTCGGGCTGTTCGATCAGCTCGTTGCACAACGCCAGCAGACGCGCATGCCGGGGAAGTGGCAGGCAAAAGCCAACCTCCGGCAGTGTTGCCAACTGGTCCAGCAACACTTGCACCAGTCGCGCTTGCTGGGTATCGCCCTGAGCGTAATCGGCCGGCAACTGACAAAAAGCCTTGATCAGCTCCCGCGCCAGCGGCGTGACCTCCAGCACTCGGCAGCGTTCATCGGCCCACGGACAGGCTTCGCGACGGACATAAAGGCTGCGCATTTCTGCCCGGGTGGAGGTCACCACATGATGCTCCAGGTCGGCAGGAATCCAGATGGCCCATTGTGGCGGGGCGAAAAAACTGCCTTCGGCGGTGTGCACACCCAGCACGCCACTGATGGCGTAGGAAAACTGCACCCAATCATGACGATGGGCCTGGGTCCACGAACCGGCGCTCAAGCTTTCGACACGGGCATAAAGCGGCCTGGGCAATTCCGTCAGGTCGGGAATGCGTCTTTCGAGTTGTTGGTGTCCGTTAGTCGGCATGGATTGGCCTTATGTCGCAAGACGGCTGCAAGTGCCGACGTTAGGCTAAGTCGACTTTTCTTACAACTTGCGGTGCCGTATGCACATTTTCAGACACCTCAAACGCCTGGTAACCGACTGGTTCCTGTGCGGCATGCTGCTTGCCACGTTGCTGGCGTATCTGTTTCCCAGCTTTGGCGCCACGGGTGGCTCCATGCATGCCGAGTGGGTGGTCAATATCGGCATCTTTGTCGTGTTCTTCCTGCACGGGATAAACCTGTCCGGCGAGCAGATCCGCCACGGTCTGAGAAACACCCGACTGCACTTGATGGTGCAGCTCTTTACCTTCGGCGTGTTTCCGTTGATCTGGCTGGTCAGCGATTGGCTTCTGGGCCGCCATGTGCCGTCACTGCTGATGCTGGGGTTCTTCTACCTGTGCGTCCTGCCCTCGACCATTTCATCCTCGGTGGCCCTGACCGGCAGCGCCGGCGGTAACGTACCGGCGGCGATTCTCAACGCGAGCCTGTCCAGCGTGCTGGGGATTTTCCTGACGCCACTGCTGGTCAGTTTCGTGGTCGGCAGCGGCGCCGGGGGTATCGATCTGGGTGCGACTTTGCTCGACCTTTGCCTGATGTTGCTGCTGCCGCTGGTGCTCGGACAGTTACTGCGCCGCTGGCTGGCCGGTTTTTTCGGGCGGTACAAACGCTACACCAGCATCATCGACAAACTGGTGATCCTGCTGCTGGTCTACGCGGCGTTCTGCAATTCGATGGTGTCCGGGATCTGGCAACAACAAGGCAACACTGTGCTGCTCAGTGCATTGCTTGGCAGTGCCGTGTTGCTGGCAATCATTTTGTGGATGACCACCCGTACCGCCCGGGTCCTGCGGTTCAGCAACGCCGATGAGATTGCCGCGGTGTTCTGCGCCAGCAAGAAATCCCTGGCGGCCGGGGTGCCGATGGCCGCGTTGATTTTCGGCAACAACCCCGGCCTGGGGCTGATCCTGTTGCCGATCATGATCTATCACCCGTTGCAGCTGATCGTCTGTTCGATCCTGGCCGAACGCTACGCCAACCGCCAACGGGAACTCATTCATCAACAACGCGAGGCGTCCCTCAACGCTCAATGATTGCCGTCACACCCTGGCCACCGGCCGCGCAGATGGAAATCAGACCGCGGCCCCGCCCCGCCGCGTCCAGCAACTTGGCGAGGTTGGCGACGATTCTTCCACCCGTGGCGGCAAACGGGTGGCCGGCGGCCAGGGAGCTGCCTTTCACGTTCAGCCGGCTGCGGTCTATGCTGCCCAACGGAGCGTCGAGGCCCAGTCGCGTCTTGCAATAATCCGGGTCTTCCCAGGCTTTGAGTGTGCATAACACTTGAGCGGCAAATGCCTCGTGGATCTCGTAGTAATCAAAGTCCTGTAACGTCAGGCCGTTGCGCGCCAGTAACCGAGGCACGGCGTAGGCCGGCGCCATCAACAACCCTTCTGCTCCGTTGACGAAATCCACCGCTGCCGTTTCGCCGTCGCGCACATACGCCAGGATCGGCAACCCCCGGGACTTGGCCCACTCTTCGCTGCCCAGCAACACCAGTGACGCGCCATCGGTCAATGGTGTGGAGTTGCCCGCCGTCATCGTGCCCTTGGCGCTTTTTTCGAAGGCCGGCTGGAGGGCGGTGAGTTTTTCCAGGGTCAGGTCCGGACGCAGGTTGTTGTCCCGTGTCAGGCCGAGAAACGGCGTCATCAAATCGTTCTGCCAGCCTTCGGCGTAGGACGCGGCCATTTTCTGATGACTTTCCAGGGCCAATTGGTCCTGCTCCTCCCTGGGAATCTGCCAGGTCTGAGCCATCAGTTCGCAGTGCTGGCCCATGGACAGGCCGGTTCGTGGCTCGCCATTGCGCGGCAGTTCGGGAACGAGGTGCTGGGGACGCAGTTGCAGGAAGGTCTTGATTTTCTCAGCGGTGGTTTTGGCGCGATTGGCTTGCAGCAGGATTCTGCGCAGCCCTTCGTTGACGCCAATCGGCGCATCCGAGGTGGTGTCTACGCCGCCGGCAATGGCACTGTCGATCTGCCCGAGGGCGATCTTGTTGGCCGTCAACAGCACAGTCTCCAACCCCGTGCCGCAAGCCTGTTGCAGATCGTAGGCCGGGGTGGTGGGCGATAGCCGCGAGCCGAGCACGCATTCGCGGGTCAGGTTCAGATCCCGGGAAAGCTTGAGCACCGCACCGGCGGCCACCTCACCGATGTGCAGGCCATGCAGGTTATAGCGCTCGATCAGCCCCTCGAGCGCGGCGGTCAGCATCGCCTGGTTGCTGGCGGTGGCATAGGCCCCGTTGGAGCGGGCGAAGGGGATGCGGTTACCACCAATGATCGCGACGCGGCGTAGCTGTGTCATGAAGAACTCCCTGTGTATGTCCGGATGCGCCAATGGGCCTGCGGAAACCCGGCTCCCGCACAAGCTTAGGCTTTATCTGGCCAATCGAACGACTGATTGCCAATCATGGTCCACACTTTGAACCTCATCAGCCGGAGTGTGTTCCATGTCAGACCGTTATATCGACTTCGCCAATTCGCCCCTGGGCCTGCGTCTGGTCGGTGCGCTGGGCCTGCCATCGCCGGCCCGCCTGGAGCGCTGGCAGGCCGGGCGGCTGCGGCCGATCGAAGGTGCGTTGCTGTTGGGCGGCGGGCCGTTGACCGAACAGATCGGCGCATTTGCCAAGCGCCTGACCGATGCGATCTTCATCTACGGGGGCGAACCGACACTGGCCACCGAATGGATCCCCGGTCACGGTCCGAAAATCAAGGCGGTGGTGTACGACGCCAGTCATCTGGCGCAGGCCGACCAGCTCAAGCAACTGCGCGAGTTCTTCCAACCCCTGATGAAGAACCTCGACCACAGCGCCCATGTCGTCATCCTCGGCCGCGCTCCGGAAGGTCTCGCCGATCCGTTTGCCGCCAGCACGCAGCGGGCCTTGGAGGGCTTCAGCCGTTCCCTGGCCAAAGAGTTGCGCCACGGCGGGACGCTGCAATTGCTGTATGTGGGTGACGGCGCCGAGGCCCAACTGGAAGGTGCGCTGCGGTTTTTCCTGTCGCCCAAGAGCGCCTACGTTTCCGGGCAGGTCATTCGCCTTGATGCCTGCCAGGCCCAGGTCCAGGACTGGACGCGTCCGCTCACCGGCCTCAAGGCTCTGGTCACCGGCGCGGCCCGCGGGATCGGCGCCTCCATTGCCGAAACCCTGTCCCGCGATGGCGCCGACGTGATCCTGCTGGACGTCCCGCAGGCCAAGGCCGATCTCGAAGCCCTGGCTGCGCGCCTTAGCGGGCGCAGCGTGACGCTGGACATTTGTGCTGAAGACGCCGCTACACAGTTGACTGAACACCTGCCCGACGGCATCGACATCGTGGTGCACAACGCTGGCATCACCCGGGACAAGACGCTCGCCAACATGACCCCGGAATTCTGGGACGCGGTGCTGGCGGTCAACCTCAACGCGCCGCAGGTGCTGACCAAGGCCCTGCTCGACAGTGGCACTCTGCGGGACAATGGCCGAGTGATTCTGCTGGCGTCCATCAGCGGCATCGCCGGCAATCGCGGCCAGACCAATTACGCGGCGAGCAAGGCCGGGTTGATCGGTCTGGCCCAGGCCTGGGCGCCGGTCCTGCAACCTCGGGGGATCAGCATCAACGCCGTAGCCCCGGGTTTCATTGAAACCCGCATGACCGCCGACATCCCTTTCGCCCTGCGCGAAGCCGGGCGGCGCATGAGTTCCCTGGGCCAGGGCGGCCTGCCACAGGACGTCGCCGAAGCCGTGGCCTGGCTCGCCCAGCCGGGGACGGGCGCCGTTACCGGCCAAACGCTGCGGGTGTGCGGGCAAAGCCTCCTGGGAGCATGACCATGACGATCCAATGGCATGAAGTAAACGCCGCGCCCGGTATGTCCTCGCTGTACGTGAAAGCCGCGACACGGCGCAAGGTCACTGGAAAAACCTTGCCCCAGGACGGACTGCGCCAAGTGATACAGGTCGATCCGCAACGCCTGGCGGCCTATCGCAAAGTCTGCGGTTTTGCCGAAAACGGACTGCTGCCGCCGACCTACCCCCACGTACTGGCGTTTGCCCTGCAGATGCAATTGCTCACCGCCCGGGACTTTCCGTTCCCGTTGCTGGGGCTGATCCACTTGAGCAATCGCATCCGCCTACTGCGGCCCATGGGCGGGGTCAGCCAAGTGCAGGCTCGCGTCAACGTGCAGAATCTGCAAGCTCACCCCAAGGGCGCGGTGTTCGACCTTGTGACTCGCATCGATGATCAATTGGGGCCGTTGTGGGAGGCTGAGAGCCAGATGCTTTGCAAGGGCGTCCAGCTTGACGGCGCGTTGGTGGAAGAGCCGCTGCAAGAGATCCAGGCATTGACTGAAGTGGCGCACTGGACCGCGCCGGCTGACATTGGCCGGCAATATGCCAAGGTGTCCGGCGATTACAACCCGATCCACCTGAGCGGCCTCAGCGCACGGCTGTTCGGCTTCCCCACCGCCATCGCCCACGGCCTGTGGAACAAGGCCAGGACCCTGGCGGCGCTGGACGAACACTTGCCCGATGCCAACGTCGAGATCGATGTCACCTTCAAGAAGCCGGTGCGCCTGCCCAGCGAAGTGACACTGCTGGCGAGTGCCGCGGGGTCCAGTGGGGACTTGCGATTGATCGGTTCGGGGGACTTGGAGCATATGGTGGGGAGCTGGCGGCCGGCTGGCTGAGGACCGGCATCTTTGTTGAATGTGCGATGGCTATCGCGAGCAGGCTCGCTCCCACATGGGTTCTCGGGCGTTCATGGGGCCTGCGTTCGAAACAAATCCCCTGTGGGAGCGAGCCTGCTCGCGATAGCGGTGGGTCAGCTTGCATCGATGTTGAATGGGCCGCCGTCATCGCGAGCAGGCTCGCTCCCACATGGGTTCTCGGGTGTTCATGGGGTCTGCGTTCGGCACAAATCCCTGTGGGAGCGAGCCTGCTCGCGATAGCGGTGGGTCAGTTGGCTTCGATGCTGAATCCGTCTACCGCGGTGGATAGTTCGCCAGGATCCGCGCAACCGTCTCACGCACCGCGGTACTGCGATCCGTCGGATTGGGCGAGTTGCTGAGCATTCGCTCATCACTGCCACGCCACACCAGCTTGCCGTCCTTGCCATCGAGCAGGTCAATCTGCACCGTGGCGACCTTGTAGCTGATGTTGCGGGTTTCGTTGTACATCGGCCCGCCCCAATAGCCATTCCAAGGGCTGCCCCAACCACCGCCGTAGTTGGTCGTAATCTGTTGCTGGCGATCCTCGACGATCAGGTAGGCCTGGACCATCACATCCCCTCGCCCGCCAGCCTGGGCCGGGCGCAGACCGCGCTGGTCGAGTTGATCGGCAACCGCCTGGCGGATCCGCTGTTCGGTCAGGTCGCTCTTGATGCGCGGATCATCGGGACGATATTGCAGCGCCGGCTCTTTCCAGCTCCAACTGCGGTAAGCCGAGAAATCCCGGCTGGTGTCAAAGTCGTGGTTGACCGGGGTACCCGCACAGGCGCCGAGCAACAGGGTAAAAGCCAGTAGAGCGATACGGCGAAACATGGTTTTTCTCCGTTGCGTAATCAACTTGGAGGATAAGCCGACAGGGCTTTTTCCACCGCTTCGCGAATGGCATCGGTGCGCGCGCTCTGACTGCCGCGCTGGCTGGTCTCGGCGCTGGCGCTCCACACCGGCTGACCATTACGGGCATCGAACAGGTCCACTCGCACCACCACGACCTGCTCCCGATAAGTGCGCACCACCGGCACCGAGTGATACATGCCATAGCCGGGGCCGTAGCGGTCGTAACGGTTATAGCCGCCGTAGTAACCGGAATCATAGTCGTCCCGAACTTGACGCACGCGCGTTTCCAGGCGCAGGTCGGCACTGACGAACAGGTCGGCCGGGCGGTTGTCATGCAATGGACGCAGGCCGCGTTGATCCAGGGCGTTGCTCACCGCTTCAGCCACCTGGGCCGAGTCCGCCCAAGCGGTGCCCGGTGGCAGTCGCCCGTTGAGCCAGGCCCAACTGCGATAGCGCCCGTAGTCACGGGGTGGCGCGGGGTAAGCGCTGCGGTCAAACACCGTGGCGGCCTGCGGCGGCGCCGGTGGCAGCGGGTTAGACGTGGCGACATACGGGTTGCTGCCCTGGCAGGCAGCCAGTCCCAGGCACAACACCAACAACCCTGAACGACCTTTCATTTCGCGCTCCGATTGCTCTTTCAGATCAGAGGGGACGGCAGACCCAGTGCAGATAACGCCCCAACCCGGCAAACGCCGGATGGCGGCGGTGAGCCAGCTCCATCTCCAGCAACTGCGCCAGCTCCACGCGGCCCTGGAACTCCACCGGCATGTAGTCATGGAAAACCCGCACGCCACTTTGAGTTTCGACCTGCCACACGCCTTCAAGTTGCGCCGCCAATTCCCGCGGATCAAGGGGTTGTTGCGGGGTCAGGCTCTGTTTTTCACCGGCCATGTCATTTTTGCGCAACTTGCGAAAATGCCCCTTGAGCAGGTTGCGATAAACCAGCGCGTCGCGGTTGTAGAACGCCAGGGACAACCAGCCGCCCGGAACCGTGAGTTGATGCAGCACCGGCAGGATCGCATGGGGTTCGGCCAGCCATTCCAGCACCGCGTGGCACAGCACCAGGTCGTAAGGCTCAGTGAGCTGGTCGGGCAGCGCCTGCCACGGTGCCTGAATGAACGTTGCGCTCTGACCGGCATCGGCGAACCGCTGACGGGCACCTTCGAGCATGGGCTCGGCTGGCTCGGCCAGGGTCACTTGATGGCCGCGCTCGGCCAGCCACAACGACATGTGACCCAAGCCGGCGCCTATGTCCAACACACGCAACGGACGCTCAGGCAAGGCTTCAAGCAGATCGGCCTGCAGCACCGCCAGGCGGATCGCACCTTTGGCCCCACCGTAGATTTTTTCAGCAAAGCGCGTGGCGAGCTGATCGAAATGGCGATCGCTCATTGGCCGAACCGCCGCTCGCTGTCGGCCAGCTTGCTGCGCACCACAGCCTCCATATCCAACCCCAGCTCGCTGCACAGCAGCAACAAGTACAACACAATGTCACCGACTTCCTGCCCAGCGTGGGCCAGCTTGTCCGCCGGCAACTGGCGCGACTGGTCCTCGGTCAGCCACTGGAAAATCTCCACCAGTTCGGCCATTTCCACACTGGCGGCCATGGCGAGGTTTTTCGGGCTGTGAAATTGCCGCCAATCGTTATGGTCACGAATGGCATGCAGGCGTTCGGTCAGTTCAACAAGGTTCATCGGGGTCTCCTGAATGCGCATAGCTTCGGGGGGATGACGAGGGAAGGCAAGCGTCTCAGTACGAAGCGGCGTTTTGCCCCATAATCGAACGATCTTGGCCTTCAGCCGCTCTTACAACCAGAAGCCCAAGGCTCGATTCCGATCTCTCTCATCAGGATGTACACATGCAGGTAGAAAGCTTTTTCGAATGGCTCGGCCAGGCGCTCGGTTCGGTGATCCGGTTTATCGTCGACCTGCTCAGCGGCCTGTTCAACACCCTGGCCAATGCTGGCGGCAACTTTGTCGATGGCCTGTCGCGCACACTGGGCATGGACACCTCGATCATCAGCATCATTGCGCTGATCCTCGGGCTGATGCTGCTGTACTCGGCAATCCGCGCCTTCATGCGGGCATCGATCATCCTGGGCATTATCTGGTTGGTGCTGGGGTTGTGGTTGTTGAGCTGGATCATTCACTAGGGCCGAGAGCACTGTGTGGGAGCAAAGCTTGCTCGCGATACAGGCGCCTCGGCGCCCTGAAAGACCGCGTCATCTTCATCGCGGGCAAGCCTTGCTCCCACAGAGTTTTTTGAGATCGAACGCGGAGCGTCCCTAGAGGCATTCCCACGCGGAGCATGAGAACGATCATGCGAGAACCCGCTACAATCGCGCTCCGCCAAGGAGCTCGCATGTCCAACCTGATCACCGACTGGCGCGACCGTCTTACCCACCGCCGGGTATGGGCGCTGGCCGCGCCGATGATTCTCTCGAACATTTCCGTGCCGCTGGTGGCGCTGGTGGACAGCACCGTCATCGGCCACTTGCCCCATGCCCATCAGTTAGGCGCGGTGGCGGTCGGGGCGAGTTTGTATACGGTGCTGGCCTGGGCCATGGGTTTCTTGCGCATGGGCACCACCGGGTTCGCCGCCCAGGCAGCCGGGCGTGGGGATGGAGCGGCGTTGAGGCAGGTGCTGCTGCAAGGTCTGCTGCTGGCGATGGGGTTGGCGCTGGTGCTGGGAGCGGTCGGCGTGCCGTTGAGTGGCGTGGCGTTGCATTTCATGCAGCCATCCGCCGAGCTTGAGCAGTTGACCCGGGACTTTTTCCACACCCGGCTGTTTGGCTTGCCAGCGGCGCTGGCCAGTTATGCGCTGGTGGGCTGGTTTCTCGGTGCTCAGAATGCCCGGGCGCCGTTGGCGATCCTGCTGGTGACCAACCTGGTGAACATCGCCCTGAACCTGTGGTTCGTGATCGGCCTGGACTGGGGCGTGACCGGTTCGGCCCGGGCGTCGGTGATTGCCGAGTGGACCGGCGCCCTGGTCGGTCTGATCCTGGCGCGCAACACGCTGCGGGTCTGGCCGGGGCAGATCGCCTGGGCGGCCCTGGGGGTGTGGCAAAGCTGGCGTCCGTTGCTGGCGGTGAACCGGGACATTTTCATTCGCAGCCTGGCGCTGCAAGCGGTGTTCTTCCTGATCACGGTGCAAGGCGCGCGTCTGGGGGATGCGACCGTGGCAGCCAACGCGCTGCTGCTCAATGGTCTGCTGCTGACAGCCCACGCCCTGGACGGTCTGGCCCATGCCGTCGAAGCGCTGTGCGGTCACGCCATCGGCGCCCGCGACCGCCTGGCCCTGCGCCGCTCGCTGGTGGTGGCCTGCGGATGGTCATTGATTGCCAGCGTGGGGTTTGCCTTACTGTTTCTGCTCGCCGGCCACCTGTTCATCGATATGCAGACCGATATTCCGGACGTGCGCGACACCGCTTACCGCTACCTGCCTTACCTGGCAGCGCTGCCGTTGATTGCGGTCTGGAGTTATTTGCTCGATGGCCTGTTCATCGGCGCCACTCGTGCCAGGGAAATGCGCAACGGCATGCTGTTGACCCTGTTGCTGGTGTCGCCGTTTGCCTGGGTACTGCAAGCGCTGGGCAACCACGGGCTGTGGATCACTTTCCTGCTGTTCATGGCTTTGCGCAGCCTGACCCTGGGTGCTTTCGCCTGGCGCATGCAACAGCGCGATAGCTGGTTCGGTGCCGGCGCCCATTGACCTTTTCAACCTTGATTGTCCTGCCACAGCCGCCGCAGGTGATCCAGGCGTTCGCGCTGCGAACCGCCTTTGAGCCCCGGCACGGGTCGGGCATTGGGGTACTGCAGGCGCAGCCATAACCAGTCGTCGAGTACCGGTCGTTCGGTGAACCCCAGGGTCAGCCCTTGCTGCAAGTCCTCCCAGAGCAGGCGGAAATCCCGTCCGGTAGAACAAGACCACTGCCAGACGTGGCGTTCCAGCAGACATCGCTGCAACTGACTTTGCTGCCAGTCGCTGAGACTGTGTTCGTTTTCCAGTGCCGGTACTGCCAGGCCCGGATTGCAGAGTTGCTGCCAGCCCTGGCTGCCGATGGTCCTGTCACCCCAGGTCCCGCCGAACCAGCGCACCAGGCTGATCGGCCCCAGCCAGCAACTGAGTTCCCGAGGATCGCAACCGTCGAAGAAATAACTGGCCGTGTGAGGGTTGTAATAGTTCAGCAAGGCCTTGTGATGCAGGCCTAACGTCACCGTCAACATGCGCCGCAGATGCGCCAGTAACTGCGCCTCTGACGCTCCGCTGACCAACAACAGCCCCGGCCAGGCGCCGGCATCCAGGTGACACAGGCTGGCCAGTGCCGGCGATTGCTGCAAATCCACCAGCAACGGACCATGCTCCCTCAGCCCGTGCAATTCGGTGCCTTCGAACAAGGCAAAGCGCCGGATCTCGGCGAACTGCTCCTGCAAACGCTGCGCGGTGTCCGGCGCACCGGGTACGTCGAGCAGCAGCCATTGCGGCGCTGATGCAGACATGGCGGCAGCATTCATGGAGCAGCGCCCGCGCCGAGCTGCGTGAGCATGCGGCAGGTGCACAACGGCTGGCTACAGGGGTTGAAGCTGCCGCCCCCGGGCAACAGACACAACAACACCAACGGCTCGGCACTCTGGATCGCCGCCAACAGAAGCGGGTCGATGCCAGAGGCCTCATGGACTGGTCGGGATGTTTCGCTCAGGAGTGACTCATCCCCTTCTTCCCGAGATGCCGGCGCGTCGAGCAATGCACTGATCAATGGACGGTCCGGGTCGCCCTCGATAAAACTCACCAGCACCTCGGTGCCCTTGCCAATGGCGTGCCCCCAAGCGGCCACTTCAGGGGCCAACGGCAGCCAGCAATGACTGGGACTGGCTCCCTCCCCCTGATAGACCCAGTCGAACTGCACCGCCACTCGCCCCGTCACCTGCATCTGCGGCTCATCGACCGTGACCACCCAGCCGCGCTGCCGACTCAGCATGCGAGGTTTTGCCGCAACCCCGGTCGCCACGAACGGCCATCCCGCAGGAATGGCGCGAAAATGGTTGCCATATACGCCGGCCTGCGCGCGATGCTCGACTTTCGTCAACAGCCAGGGCTGGTTCCAGCCTTCGACAGGGTGCCCTGCCAGCGACAGCGTCCGGCCGCAATGCAGCCCCATCAGATCGCTGCGGCCCAAGGCTACCTGCTCCCCCGAAACATCGCTTTGTACACGCCAGTTGCGCACCGCCGGAGCCGTTCCCTCGAGCCTGTAAAGCGTCTCGCCATCGGGCAGGGAATCGTCCGTGCTGTCAGCAAAAACCAGGCAATGCCCATCCCGAGCCTGCTCGAAATGGAAGTAAATGCCCGCCTCGGCGCACACGCGTTGGAGAAATTGCAGATCTGACTCCCGATATTGGGTACAGAAATCGCGCAGCGGATAATCACCACTCAAAGCCAGGCACACCTGGCGTCCGGCAATGCCGTGGGCCTTGAGCACCTGGCGAATGATTTGCGGCACTGAGCGGGCACTGAACACCCGTTGGCTGAATCGTTGCGCCAGGCACGTCAGCTTCGGCCCGATGCGCACCCGGCAACCAGCGCCCTGACGATGCTGGACAAGCTCGTGAATCTGCCCATGGATGCCCCGCCCTCCAGCGTCGAAACTCAACCAGACGCTGCGGTAGAGCAACCCGGCAAGGTCCAGGGGCGTATCGCCGATCAACAGCTCCACATCAAAGACAAAGGGTTCGCTGATGGCTTCGCTGCCCGTGAAGGCCACGACAACAAAGGATTCGGGCAGACCGGCTATCTCCAGACGAAATGACGGCTCGCTGGCTGGATCGGACATCGGCGTTTCTCTACAGGAGGGGCGGCTGAGGATTCTCGCTGAGAGCCATGGCCGAGTAGAGAGCCCAAGTACAAGTTAGGAAAGGGACTACACGAAATAAGGACACCACCGGTTAAATGCACCAGTGTTCGGAAATAACAGCGGCACAAATAAAAACGCCCTCCGGGACTATCCGAAAAAACCCGCAGCACACGGTGTATTTTCTGACAGTCCCGGAGGGCGTTCAGGCCGCCATCAGGAAGACAGGTAGGACGACCGCGTCAACCCCAGGCGCAGGGCATCCAGGAACTGGGTGCGTTCGGCGGCGCTGATACGGGCGCTGGCGCATTTGTCGCGGTAGTGGGTCATCAACTCCTCCGGCGACAGGTGCACGTAGCGCAGCATGTCTTCGATGGTGTCGTGGGTTTCGATACCGGCGTGGTACACGCTGCCGTCGGCATTCTGGTAGATGTTCACCGAGTCGGTGTCACCGAACAGGTTGTGCATGTCGCCAAGGATTTCCTGGTAGGCACCCACCAGGAAGATGCCCAACAGGTAATCTTCGCCCGGATTGAGGGAATGCACCGGCAGGCTGGTTTCGATGCTCTGCTCGTCGACGTACTGCTTGATCTTGCCGTCGGAGTCGCAGGTCAGGTCTTGCAGCACGGCGCGGCGCAACGGCTCTTCATCGAGGCGATGCAGCGGCAGGATCGGCAGCACCTGACCGATGGCCCAGGTGTCCGGCAGGCTCTGGAACACCGAGAAGTTGCAGATGTACTTGTCGGCGAGCTTGTCGTTGAGTTCATCCAGCACCTGGCGATGGGAACGCTGGCGGGCCTTCAACGAGTTATGCAGGCGACGGCACACGGCGAAGTAGCACTGCTCGGCCAGGGCTTTTTCCGCCAGGGTCAGCTTGCCGTCGGCGTACTGGGCGGCCACGTCACTCATGTAGTGGGTGGCGCGCCAGTAGGTCTCGGTGACCATCTCGATATCGGTCGGGCCCAGCAGGTCAACCAGCCACTGCACGGTCTCCGGCAGGCTTTCCTTGTTTTCGATCACCGGCACGTCGTCGTGGTGTTTCTCGACGTCGGTCACCTGCACCACCAGCATCGCGTGGTGGGCGGTCAGGGAGCGACCACTTTCCGAGAAAATGTGCGGATGCGGCAGGCTCTGGGCATCGCAGAACTCCTTGAGCATGCCAACCACGACACCAGCGTAATCGTCCATGTCGTAGTTGATCGAACTGGCATTGCGCGAGTGCGTACCGTCGTAGTCCACGCCCAGGCCACCGCCAACATCGATGTGATCCACCGGCAGGCCGAGGTTGCGCAGCTCACCGTAGTAGCGGATCGCTTCCTTGAAGCCATGTTGGTAATCCGCCAGGTTGGCGATCTGCGAGCCCATGTGGAAATGCAGCAGGCGGATGCCCTGATCCAGGCCAGCGGCGCGGAAGCGCTCGACCACCGACAGCAGTTGCGCGGCAGACAAGCCGAACTTGGACTTTTCGCCACCGGTATCGGCCCACTTGCTCGACGCCAGGGACGACAGGCGTACCCGCAGGCCGACCTGTGGCTTGACCTTGAGCGACGCGGCTTCTTCGATCACCAGGCCGACTTCGGATTCTTTCTCGATCACGATGAAGACGTTATGGCCCAGTTTCTGGCCCATCAGCGCCAGGCGAATGAACTCGCGGTCCTTGTAACCGTTGCAGACGATAGTCCCGCCCTTGGGCGCCAGGGCCAGCACCGCCAGCAGCTCGGGCTTGGAGCCGGCCTCAAGACCGATGGAAACGTTCTGGGTGGCGATGATGTTTTCGATCACCGCTTCCTGCTGGTTGACCTTGATCGGATAGAGCGCGGTGTACTGGCTCTGGTATTCCAGGCGCGCGATGTTGCTGTCGAACGCTCCGGTGAGCTGGCGCACGCGGTCTTGCAGGATGTCGGGGAAGCGCACCAGCAAGGGCAGCGACAGGCCGCTCTGGCGCAACTGGTCGACTTGCTCGAACAGGTCGATGGGCGAACTGCCTGGACCGTTCGGACGGACTTCGACGCGACCGGCGTCATTGATCGCGAAATACCCGGCCCCCCAATGGCGGATCCCGTAAACACTGCGGCTGTCCGCAACTGTCCATTGGCTGCCATCGTCTTTGCGTGTGCGTCGTACGGACATCGAAGTCCCCTATAAAGAAGTCAAAATGCACCATCCGGTAGGAGGCTGGAGCAGTCTAGAGAATGGAAATGACGATTTGCCTGTAAGCAAGGTAGACCCTGCTCACAGCGCTGAGTTTAGAAACCCGTTCAGAACAGGCTCTGTGAAAACCATGTGGGCGACTTCGAACCGTGCTTCGTAGAAAGGGTTCGAATCAAGCCGAGGGTGGTTTTCACAGAGGCTGCTAGCCGCCGGACTTTTTCGCCTTGAAGCCGTGTCGGGTCAGTTCCGCCAGCAGCAGCTCGACGTGATCGCCCTGGATCTCGATGATGCCGTCTTTCAAAGCACCACCGGTGCCACAGCGTTTCTTCAACGTGGTGGCCAGTTCCTTGAGCGCGTCCTCGGCCAGCGGCACGCCAGTGATCGTGGTCACCGTCTTGCCGCCGCGACCTTTGCTTTCACGGCGCACGCGAGCGATACCGTCACCTTCCGGGATGGTGGTCTGTTTGCAGATGCAGGCATCCACCGGCTGGCGGCAATCAGGGCAATGACGACCGGCGTCGGTAGAAAATACCAGGCCGCCCAAGGCGGCGAAGGATGCGGCTTTTTTGGCCACCGGCAATCCTCTTGGGAGGACAAAGACTGGCCGGGCAAAAGTAAGTGCCCCGACCGCGAAGCCCCACTCAGGCAGGGGCAGCGCTACTGGATCGCAGACAGCGATTCAGCTTGAAAAGTCGCGCAGTGTAACGGCAAAAAGCTAACTTGCTAAGGGCCAATCGGCGCCAATTTAGCGCTTCTTTGCGACATCATCGCCATGGGCTCGCAAATAGCGCTCCAGTGCCGCCAGAGAGTCCGGGCAGTAAGGCTTGTGCTGGATTTCATCGAGCACCTGGTCGACCGCCAGGAAACGCGCCTCGAGTACCTCTTCAGGTTGCAGAATCAGCGGCCCGTCCCACACGGCCGAGAACGCCGAGCACCACAGGCGACTGCCGCTGTCTTCGAAATAAAAATGGTCATGGGCCGTCAGTTCGACGCCGCTCACGCCCAACTCTTCCGCCAGCTCTCGAGCCGCCGACTCGGCGTAGGTCTCGTTGGCCTGCACCATCCCGCCGGCCGCCACGTCCCAGAAACCCGGATAGATCGCCTTGCTCAGGGTCCGCCGATGAACGCACAACTCACCGGCCGAGTTGAACAGCATGATGTAGGTGCCGCGTCCGATCAGACCGCGCTCACGCAGGTCCGCACGCACCAGGCTGCCAAGCAGGTTGTCGTTTTTATCGACCCAAGCGATGAGCTCGGCATCCGAGGCCACTCGATGAGCGACCTCCCGCGGACTTTCTTCCATCTGTCAGCCCTGGTTCAGCAGTTGCCGCAAGTCGATCACCGCCGCGTTGGCGCGGGAAATGTAGTTGGCCATCACCAGCGAATGGTTCGCCAATACACCGAAGCCGCTGCCATTGAGGATCATCGGGCTCCAGACCGGCTCCTGGGAGGCTTCGAGTTCACGAATGATCTGCCGCACGCTGACCGTGGCGTTTTTCTTTGCCAGCACATCGGCGAAATCCACTTCGATTGCGCGCAGCAAATGCGACAGCGCCCAGGCCTGGCCGCGAGCTTCGTAGAACACGTTGTCGATTTGCATCCACGGGGTTTCGACCACCTCCTCGTCCACTTGCGGTACCTGGCCCGGGGCCGTGACTTCGGTTTTCAGCGAGGTGTTGAGCTTGACCCGGCCCACGCTGGCCGACAGGCGCTGGGACAGCGAACCCAGACGAGTGCCGACATCGCCCAGCCAATTATTCAGGTTATCGGCGCGGGCATAGAACAGCGCGCTTTTCTGGTTCGGATCGGACAGGCGCGCCTGATAGCGGCTCAGCAGAGTGATGCCTTCCTGGTACTCCGACTCACTGGAGGGCAGCACCCAGCTGCGGTTATCGAAGTTGAAGCGCGGCTCGGCCTTGGCCAGGTCGGCGTCCTCGGCGGACTGGGACTGGGATCGGGCGAAGTCCTTGCGCAGAGCGCGGCTCAGGTCGCGTACCTGCACCAGCACGCCATATTCCCAGCTCGGCATGTTGTCCATCCACAGGCCCGGCGGGAACCGGTCGTTGGAAATGTAGCCACCTGGCTTGGTCAGCAGCGTTTCGGCCACGGTCTTGAGGGTCTCGACGGTGGTGTAGCCGATCACCATTTGCCGGCCTTCCTTCTCCGCGGCCGCCTGGGCGTTCTGCTGCACGGGGAACAGGGCGGGCTCCTGGCTCCAGTACCAGCCGACGGCAATGGTCACCAGCAAGTACAGGCCGACCAGGGTGGCCAGTGCCCGGCTGAAAAAAAGCCCACCCAGGTAGCTGCGGGTGGCCGATTTCGGCTCGGCGGCACGTTCAGGCGCGCTGCCCGCGCGGTTTTTCCAGTCCAGCATGGCGATGTCCCTTCAATCACTTGAGTTCACGGTTCGACCACAACCCTACGCCATCGTGCCTGATTTGAAACGCGATAATGCGGCGCAAATCATGCCGACCACGACAGGGCAATCGAACGGCCACTATAAAGGAAGCGCTGTCACCAGCCTACGAAACTGACCGGTCATAAACTGAATACCCTCCCAAGACAGATTATTGACGTATGACACTCATGCGAATGAAAAGAGGTGCTAGCATAGAGCCACCAGTCGATCTCAGCATGCACCCTAACTAGTAGTCAGGATATGACCGAGCCAGAAGACCCCAGCCGTGAGCGCCTCAAGCACCACTTTGCCCAGCGGGTAATTCACCAGGCTCGTCAGATCCTGGAGATCTGGCAGCGCCTGCAACGCAGTGAATGGTCAGGCGTCGACCTGTCGGAGCTCAGCGAAGCCAACCTGCGTTTGCTGCGCTTTGCCGAGCGCTTCGAGCAACCGGAGCATTGCCAGCTCGCCCAGGGCATCAGTCAATCGCTGCAAGCGGTGGAAGCCAATCGCGGGCGTCTGAGCAGCCACCTGATCACTGAAATCAATCGACTGATGCAGCGCCTGTCCCGCACCGGCCTGCGCCATGGCGATCAGCTCGAACAGACCTTCCTGCCGCCGCTGCGCAAACCCATCTACGTGATGTTGCAGGACCATGACCGCGCCGAGCGGCTGGCCAAGCAGTTGGAGTTCTTCGGCCTCAGCGCCCAGGCGCTCGACAGCGTGGCGGCGTTTCGGGCTTCGATGGTCGAGCGCCTGCCGGCCGCGATTGTCATGGACGTGGACTTCAGCGGCCCCGGCATCGGCCTGAAACTGGCCGCCGAAGCCCAGGAAGGCCTGGAGCAGCCGTTGCCGCTCTTGTTCTTCAGCCTGCTGGAAACCGACACGCCGACACGCCTGGCGGCGGTGCGCGCCGGCGGGCAGGAGTTCCTCACCGGCACCCTGGAAGCTTCGAGCCTGCTGGAAAAGATCGAAGTGCTGACCTGCGTTGCCCAGTACGAACCCTACAAAGTGCTGATCATTGATGACTCCCGTGCCCAGGCCCTGCACACCGAGCGCCTGCTCAACAGCGCCGGTATCGTCACCCGCACGCTGATCGAACCGATCCAGGCCATGGCCGAGCTGGCGGATTTCCAGCCTGATCTGATCATCCTCGACATGTACATGCCCGCCTGCACCGGCACGGAGCTGGCGAAGGTGATCCGCCACAATGACCGCTATGTCAGCGTGCCGATCATTTACCTGTCCGCCGAAGACGACCTGGACAAACAGCTCGACGCCATGAGTGAAGGCGGCGACGACTTCCTGACCAAACCGATCAAACCCCGGCACCTGATCACCACCGTGCGCAATCGCGCGGCCCGGGCGCGCAACCTCAAGGCGCGGATGGTCCGCGACAGCCTCACCGGTCTTTACAACCACACCCATATCCTGCAATTGCTCGAAGACTGCTGCTTCCGCGCTCGCCGCGAAGGCAAGCCGTTGAGCTTTGCCATGCTGGACATCGACCATTTCAAACGGGTCAACGACAGCCACGGCCACCCCATGGGCGACCGGGTGATCAAAAGCCTGGCGCTGTTTCTCAAGCAGCGTCTGCGCAAGACCGACTTCATCGGCCGTTACGGCGGTGAAGAGTTCGCCATCGTCATGCCAGACACGGATATCGATGCGGCCTACAAGGTACTGGATGAAATCCGCCAGCGTTTTGCCGAAATTCACTACCCGGCGCAGCCCCAGGACCTGTGGTGCACCTTCAGCGCGGGCGTGGTGCAGATGAGCGAAGAGTCCGACAGCCTGATGATGGCCAGCCAGGCGGACGAAGCGCTGTACCGCGCCAAGCACGCAGGGCGCAATCGGGTACAAAGCGCGCGGCAATCAAAGCAAAGTGCCACCTTTTCATCGGAATCCACCGATTCAGTCATAAACCTGTAACCCAAACGCAATAACTTCAAGCACTTACGATTCTGCCCTTGGTAGACCCTTGATGCGCCTGAAGCTGCTGACCAATCTCAATACCCTTCTTTTAGTTGCCGTGTGCCTTGGCCTGGCTTGCACCCTGTGGTGGTCGCAAATCGCCCTGGAGCGCCCCTATCTGTTGATGGAGCGCTACCTGAGCCTGTCGCGGCAGTTCCAGGGCGAGGTGGCGCGCAACATCGAAGATTACCTGGCCAGCGGCGACGCCTTGCGCCTCAGCGCAGCGACCCAGTCCATTGATACCTTGCAAAAGGACCTGGACCAATTTCCGCCCGAGTTGGCCAAGAGCTTGCGCCCAAGCCTGTCCAGCCTCGACGGCTTCAGCAAGACCGATCTGCTGGCCGCCGGTAAGCTGGCGGGCGATCCGCAAGCCCTGCTGTTGCAGGCCGAACGGGAACTGAGCGCGAGCCTGGACCGCCTTGCGCAATACGCCAATGGCGCCCCGGCCTACCTGCCGCCGTTGTTCGCCGCTTCGCAACATCTGGGCCGACTGTCCCTCGCCCGGGACAAACTGGTCAGCAGCGGACGCAGCGAATTGGCCGCCGATGTCGAACGGGAACTGCAGAGCATCCGCACACAAGCCGAGAGCCTCGACAGCCTGCCGCTGCTGGGCGTGACAGCCAGCAACGAAGCGCAGGGCGATGATTTCGCTGCGCTGATGGGCTTGCAGACCCAGGAAGAAACCGTCGCCGAAGACGCCGGCATCGCCCTCAAGCGCGAACTCAACAGCCTGCTCGGCCGCTACCCTGCCGAACTGGGGCGCACTCGCGCATTGATCCAGAAGCGCACAGAACTGAGCAGCGCCACGCACTTGAAAATCGCCGATGTGCAACAGGCGATCGATGCCATGGAGTCGGCGGTTCGCGCCCAACATGGCCAGATCCAGGGCGAAGTTCGGCTGATTCAGGGATTGATGATCGGCCTAATCCTGCTGATCGCATTGCTCATCGACACCTTGCAGCGGCGCCTGGCCCGGACTTTGACGAATCTGGCACCCGCCCTGTCGACTTGGGCCGAAGGGGATTTCAGCCGCGACATTCATGTGGGCGCCAGCAACCGCGAGTTACAAGACATCCAGGCCTCGCTCAATCGCTTGCGGGCGTATCTGGTGGATCTGGTCGGCACCATTCGCCTGAATGCCGAGCAGGTCGCTGGCAGCAGCCGGGCACTGGCCGAGCTGAGTGGAGAATTGCACAGCGGCGCCGAGCACCAGGCCGGTGACACGGCGCTGATTCGCGACTCTCTCAGCGAACTGGAAGCGACCATTCAACAAGTAGCCGGTGACGCCAGCCAGGCCGCCGACGCCAGCCGTAGCGCCGGGCATGCTGTGGAGCAAGGGCAGAAAGTCATCGGCCTGAGCCTCACCGGCCTGCATGCGCTGGTGGGCGAAGTGCAAGGCAACGCACAAATGATCGAACAACTGGCCGAGGAATCGGCCACCATCGGCGGCGTGCTGACAGTGATTCGCTCGATTGCCGATCAGACCAACCTGCTGGCCCTCAACGCCGCCATCGAAGCCGCACGCGCCGGAGACATGGGAAGAGGTTTCGCGGTGGTGGCCGAAGAAGTCCGCTCCCTGGCCCAACGCACGGCGGGCGCCACTGCCGAGATCCAGGAACTGATCGCCCGCCTGCAACTGGCCGCGCGCCAGTCGGTGGACGGCATGCGCGCCCAGGTCGAACACGCCGAAGCCACCGCCAACCAGGCACAAGCGGCGGACGGCGCACTGGATAAAATCGTCGGGGCCATCCAGACCATTTCCGAAACCGCAGTGCGCATCGCCGACGTCACCGCCCAACAAAGCGGCGCCGTCAGCGAAATCCGCGATCACAGTGAGCGGATTCATCAACTGGGTGGGGATAATCTGCTGCGCATTGGTCAGGGGCGGGAACAGGGCGACAACCTGCTGGTGCTCGGTGGGCGCTTGCACACGGCAGTTCAGGCATTTCGGGTTTAAGCAGCACAGATCCCCTGTGGGAGCGGGCTCGCTCGCGATTGCAGTGGGTCAGCTTGCAGAAATATTGAATCTATCGCCGCCATCGCGAGCAGGCTCGCTCCCACACGGGTTTCGGGTTATTCCCAACATTGATGTTCACCACAGATCCCTGTGGGAGCGGGCTTGCTCGCGATAGCGGTGGGTCAGCTTGCATCAGTGTTGAATGTGCCGCCGCCATCGCGAGCAAGCTCGCTCCCACGCGGGTTTCGGGTTATTCCCAACCTTGATGTTCACCACAGCCCCCCTGTGGGAGCGAGCTTGCTCGCGATTGCAGTGGGTCAGCTTGCAGAAATGTTGAATCTATCGCCGCCATCGCGAGCAGGCTCGCTCCCACAGGGTTTAGCGCAGGCATCCCAGGGGCCGGTGACCGGATCTTGGAGCATGGTCACAAATTTCGCGCAAACATCGGTCATCGTGCTGGCTATTGCAGAGAACTGGACAGTCATAAAGGCTTTGCGGCATAGTCGCCGGGTTCTGACACCTGCTCACAGATAACAAGGAACAGCAGATGGCGACCCTATTGGTCCTGCACGGACCCAACCTGAACCTGCTGGGCACCCGCGAACCGGGCGTCTACGGGGCCGTGACACTGGCCCAGATCAACCAGGACCTGGAACAGCGGGCCCGCAATGCCGGCCATCATTTGCTCTACCTGCAAAGCAACGCCGAATATGAATTGATCGACCGCATCCATGCCGCGCGTGGCGAAGGTGTGGACTTCATTTTGATCAATCCCGCTGCTTTTACGCACACAAGCGTCGCATTACGTGACGCGCTGCTGGCAGTGAGCATCCCATTCATCGAAGTGCATTTGTCCAACGTGCACAAACGCGAACCTTTCCGCCATCACTCCTACTTCTCCGATGTAGCGGTGGGAGTGATCTGCGGCCTTGGCGCCAGCGGTTACCGACTGGCTCTGGAGGCCGCCCTAGAGCAGCTTGAAAAACAGGCAACAGCTTGAACAACAAGCGTTAAACGCCCCTGACCGACCCTTGGGAGTTGATGATTCATGGATATCCGTAAAGTTAAGAAACTGATCGAATTGCTGGAAGAGTCCGGCATCGACGAGCTCGAGATCAAGGAAGGCGAAGAGTCCGTACGCATCAGCCGTCACAGCAAGACCCCGGCCCAGCAGTTCTACGCGCCAGCACCGATGCAGGCTCCAGCCGCCGCGCCTGCTCCGACAGCAGCGCCAGTTGCCGCCGCTCCAGCAGCACCTGCCGCGCCAACGCTCAACGGCACCGTGGCCCGTTCGCCAATGGTAGGCACGTTCTATCGCAAGTCTTCCCCGTCCTCGCCGTCCTTCGTTGAAGTCGGCCAGACCGTGAAGAAAGGCGACACCCTGTGCATCGTCGAAGCCATGAAGATGATGAACCACATCGAAGCTGAAACCAGCGGTGTGATCGAATCCATCCTCGTTGAAGACGGCCAGCCGGTTGAGTACGACCAACCGCTGTTCACCATCGTTTGAACCGCGGAGAGCCTTTGATGACTGCGAAGTTGGAAAAAGTTCTGATCGCTAACCGCGGTGAGATCGCCCTGCGGATTCTGCGTGCCTGCAAAGAGATGGGCATCAAGACCGTCGCCGTTTACTCCAAGGCCGACAAAGAACTGATGCACCTGGGCCTGGCGGACGAATCCGTCTGCATCGGTCCGGCGTCGGCTGCGCACTCTTACCTGCACATCCCGGCGATCATCGCCGCCGCTGAAGTGACCGGCGCCACCGCCATTCACCCTGGCTACGGTTTCCTGGCGGAAAACGCCGACTTCGCCGAACAGGTCGAAAACTCCGGTTTTGCCTTCATTGGTCCGAAAGCCGACACCATCCGCCTGATGGGCGACAAGGTATCGGCCAAGCACGCCATGATCGCCGCCGGCGTACCTACCGTTCCAGGTTCCGACGGCCCGCTGCCTGAAGACGAAGAAACCGCCCTGCGCATTGGCCGCGAAGTCGGCTATCCGGTGATCATCAAGGCTGCCGGTGGTGGCGGTGGTCGCGGCATGCGTGTGGTACACAAGGAAGAAGACCTGATTTCCTCGGCGAAACTGACCCGCTCCGAAGCGGGCGCGGCGTTCGGCAACCCGATGGTCTATCTGGAAAAGTTCCTGACCAACCCGCGTCACGTCGAAGTCCAGGTGCTGTCCGACGGCCAGGGCCAGGCCATCCATCTGGGCGACCGCGATTGCTCGCTGCAACGTCGTCACCAGAAGGTCCTCGAAGAAGCACCGGCACCGGGCATCGACGAGCAGGCTCGCGCGGAAGTCCTGGCACGCTGCGTCAAGGCCTGTATCGACATCGGCTACCGCGGCGCCGGCACCTTCGAGTTCCTCTACGAGAACGGTCGTTTCTACTTCATCGAAATGAACACCCGTGTTCAGGTGGAGCACCCGGTTTCGGAAATGGTCACTGGTATCGACATCGTCAAGGAGATGCTCAGCATCGCCGCCGGCAACAAACTGTCGTTCACCCAGGATGACGTGGTGATCCGCGGCCACTCGCTGGAATGCCGGATCAACGCCGAAGACCCGAAAACCTTCATGCCAAGCCCAGGCACGGTCAAGCATTTCCATGCTCCGGGCGGCAATGGCGTTCGCGTCGACTCGCACCTGTACAGCGGTTATGCGGTTCCGCCGAACTATGACTCGTTGATCGGCAAGCTGATCACCTACGGCGCAACCCGTGACGAAGCCATGGCGCGCATGCGCAATGCGCTGGACGAAATCGTGGTGGACGGGATCAAGACCAACATCCCGCTGCACCGCGACCTGGTCCGCGACGAAGGCTTCTGCAAAGGTGGCGTCAACATCCATTACCTGGAACACAAGCTGGCTGATCAGGCTTGATGTCCCGAGTGATGTAAAAAAGACCCCGGTCCATTGGCCGGGGTCTTTTTTTGCCTGTCTTTCACAATGGCGGCGAATGACTCAGCTCAGCGCTACCGTAGGGAGTGCCTGTGCTTCGATCTGCGCCCTCGTCGCCGCCCTGCCCTGCTGGGTGCGAACGCTACCGTTGGCATTGGCTACCAACGGCTCACTACGCAAGCGCGTCATGAACCCACGCGCACGCACCGACACCGGGTCGGAACTCTGTTTCGCCCTCGCCAGCACCGGTATGTAGTAGCGCTCAACCTGACTCTGTGATGTCTTGAACACCGACGTCACCCCAGTGCGCAGATCCAGCGACACACCATAGGTATTACCGAAGCAGGAAGAATACGACCAGTGATCCCAGGTTGGCTGCAGCCCCTGGCGCCTCATCACCGATCTGACCGGCTCGCCAATATCAGCGCCTGTCAGCCAATCGCCGCCCACCAGAATGGCGCGAATATCCTTCGCTGCCCCTCCCAAACGCTGCTTCACTTCGCGAACACTGCGCTCGATCAGTGCGCGGATGTTGTGATCAAAATGAATGACCGCCCCGACCTTGGTGGTCGGGTTGTACAAGGAAGCGATCACGCATGTCTGGGCGTTCAGGGAGAACAGATAGTTGTCTGCCGCCGTCTCGCTGAACCTGGCGACCACCGCCTCGCCCTGCAACGCGCCCCGCGCCACGTCCGGGAAGACATGCCCGGGAAACGCTTCGCGAAGATCGCTCACTCGCCCAAGGTTACGCACATCATCATTGCCGCCACTCATTCCAACGGGTTTACGCGCCCACTTGCCATCCGCCATCCTGTACACAGGCGGTTTGTAAAAGGCGCCGGGATAACGGGCATCCACCAGGCACAGACCATCGAAGTAGATATTCCCCCTCACCTGGTAGTACCTGCCCTTGTCGAGTATGTAGAAAGCATTTCGCGGCTGCGTAGCGCTGGACGGGCTGAGATAGGTGCCTTTGAAAGCCCCCTCGGTCACCTGCTGCAAATTCTTCGGCGTTTCCCTGACCGCCTGTTTCGGATCGAAACGGATAGGCTGGATCAGCGGCCCGCTCTCCCTGGCAGCGACTGATGTCACCTGCCTCAGGCGCTGAGCGGCCAAGGACATGGGCCTTACGGCGAGCTTCAGACTCCTGACAGCCTGACCGAGCAGCCGGGTCATGCTCATTGCCCCAAGCATGCCGAACAACGCGCCCCAGGTCGCTTGCAGCCAATGGCCGAGGGCGCGATCGGTATCGCCCTGCCCATGCGCCTCGATCGCCTGCCTGGAACTGAGGGCAATGAAGCCGGCATCCAGCAAAAGGGCAAAGGGCGGGTAAACCATGCACACCGGCGCGGAGGCGAAGAGCAGGCCCTTGAGCACCTGATCCCTGATCACCTCGCCGCGACTTTTCGTGACATCTTCCACGTCCGTGACAGCGCGCTCGATGTAGGCATCGAACTGCGACGAGATATCCATCACCCGATTGAGTTCGCGCAATACATCGAGGCCACGGGGCGTGGTCGCCAAAGCCGTCAGCGAGCGCCTTACCGCGGCACGAGCACCAACGGCCACCCGCTCCAGTACGTAATCACGCAGGCGTGCGGCGACCGCCCCGGGGAAGTCCTGGTATGGGCGAAACGTGACGCCGTCGGGAGCGTCGGGCGTGTACAGCCAATAGGCGCCTTTGGGATCAAAGTAGGCAAAGACATAGACGCCCAATACCACATGACCGCCGACGGTAAACCGGATCAGACCTTCGCGCTGCACCACCGCCTGCGAACTCACTGAGCCGATCACCGGCGTCGACTCACTCAGCAGCGTGATTTGCCGGGTGAGCCACCAGAACTCACGGGCGTTCAACAAGGACTTGCCCGTCGCGATCCGCAGGTCGCGATCCATCCGGGTCAGCAACAGGTTGCGGTAGGCATTACGCCGCTTGGTGTATTCGGCAGCGCTGGCATCGAGGAACCTGGCGCGGATCTGCCGCGCATACTGCTCGCCCACGTAGGCCCGCCGGATGTAGGCCGCCAGCTCCGCACTGCGAACCTGCCCCAGGTCCTGCCCGATCGATGAGCGCACGCCTTTTCTGGGGTTGTCGATGCCCGAGTTGTCGTCATACCCATGGATGGCCAGCTCCAGCAAGCTGGCAACCTGGGTCTTGCCACTCGCCAGACCGGGTGTGTAGTCGATGAGCACCGTGGCAGGATCGACCGGTTCCTGCACCCCCTTGCTACGCATGTACGGTGCGATGGCTTGGGTGACGGTACGTTTGGCGAAGTCCACAAAGACCTCATAGCCGGCGATCTGCTCGTTGAAGACCTGCTGATGAACCTGAAGCTCCTGGCTCAAACTGCTGATGATGCGTCGGGAGTCAAGCGGCAGGGCCGCGTACCACCGGGGCGATTCGTCCTGCTCAACCTGCGCCAGGTTGTTGGCCAGGCCCATTGCAACAGACGCCTCAAGGCAGGCTTTGAAGGCCATCGCAGTGCTCCTGAGGTCTTTGTTCAGATCCCATGCCGTCGGCTTGTCCGCCACGCCGGCAAAGTACTCCCGAGCCACATCACGCCCGGCTGCAGAGAGTTGTTGCAACAGGTATTCGCGACCCGCTTCGCTTTCAATCCAGGCGCCTATCTCTGCATTCACGGACCGAAGCGAGGGCAACTCGATCCACTCCTGCCCATCTGGCTTGCCGGGGGCGTACAACAACAGATCACTGACCTCGCCCGACCGGTCCTCGCGGTAGAACAACAGAAGATCGGAACACTTCAGTGCGTTTGGAAGCGCAAGGCAGGCCACACGCCAGGCACTGGCCGATTGCGCCGACGTCTCGTTTGCCCATAAGGTTTTGAGCGCCTCGTGATGGCTCACCTTCAAATGGCCCGCACAACGTGCCACGAACGCGCTTTGCTCCAGGCGCGCCACGAACCAATCGAGCATGGCGTCCTTCAGGTCTGCCCGGCCATATTGGCTGACCAATGCTGCCCCATACCCAGCGGGGGCATCCACGTCTGCCAGCAGTTGGGTAATGAACGCCGGCGAAAGAGGCTGGTTGCGCAGCATGGCGCCATTTTCCACCAGGAACACCGATATAGCGTCCGATCTTATCGGACCTGCCGCCAGCAATTCGCTCAGGCTATGGGTCTGCACCGGCTGGTCAATGATCCCTCGCCACTGCAACTGCACTCGAATGCCGTCAGGCTCGACTTCCATGTCCAGTTCACGCCTGACATAGTCCCTGGCCAGCCGCCGGGCAAACGCCTGCAGCGAGCCCAGGCCGTCGAGCAGCTCATCCACCAGCGCCTGCGCCTGCGAGGTCCGTGCCTCAAAAGCCTTCAACTGTTTACGCTCGACTTCACTCAGCGCCTTCAGCCAGCCAGGCAATTGCCCCCCAGCGATTGCCTGAAGACTCCGCCGTTCCTGAGCGGTTGCCAACGAGGTGATCTGGTTAGTGAGACGCCAGTGCGCCTGAAGGTTTTCAAGCTTCTCCCTCAGCTCATCGACGTCCACCCCCGCCAGTTGCTCCGGCTGGAAAATCCTATCGATCCGGGCCAGGTATTCAGCGAGCCTGTGCTTGATCACCTCCTCAAGAGAGGCGTCGCTCCCGGCCATGCGCCAGTGACGTTGCAGATAGTCTTTGTAGTGATGGGTAAAGCCCGCAGCGCTTGCTTCCACCACCTGCACGATGACTTCCCGACGCTCAGCCGCAAACCCCGGATCAGTCCCGCCGGGCCAGCGATAAGGAGCATCCTGTTCTTCATCAAAAGCCACCGGCGTCTGGTCGATCATCCGTTGCAGCACCGCATCGAGCAGGGTGCCGATGAAGTATGGATCGATGTTGCCCTGGTAATAATGGGTGCGCAGTTGGACCAGCAGGTACTCTTCCAGCACCTCCAGCAAGGGCATCTGAGCGTGTAATCGCTGGTCGATAGCCGCCTGCCAACGTGCCAACTTCTCCAGAATGACTTGTGCTGTTTCCGCCTGCGGGGAAGAGACCGTCCCCGCGCCGCTCGTGTTGCTGTGCCGTTCGGCAGTGTTGTCCATCACATTCCTCCCTGTTGTGTGGACCCGCACCTTATCCGTCCTGCATTGCCCCCATGTCATACATATATATATCGAAACACCACGCCGGCGGCACGAGACTCGCTTATCCACTTTGATGGCGACCTGGCGTACACTGCGCGCCTTTGCAGCCCTGCGCTGCCTCCTGTAGATTTTTTTCCAAAGGTGCCCGCCATGCCTTGGCTGCAAGTACGTCTGGCCATCAGCCCGGAACAAGCCGAAACCTACGAAGACGCGTTTCTTGAAGTAGGCGCCGTATCGGTAACCTTCATGGACGCCGAAGACCAGCCGATCTTCGAGCCGGAACTCAATACCACGCCGTTATGGTCCCACACTCACCTGCTGGCCCTTTTCGAAGGTGGCACCGAGCCGGCCAGCGTGCTGGCACATCTGGAGCTGCTCACCGGCAGCCCGTTGCCCGAGCATCACAGCGAAGTGATCGAAGACCAGGATTGGGAACGCAGCTGGATGGATAACTTCCAGCCGATGCGCTTCGGTCAGCGCCTGTGGATCGTGCCGAGCTGGCATGCCGCGCCGCAGCCGGATGCGGTGAACCTGCTGCTGGACCCAGGGCTGGCGTTCGGCACTGGCACTCACCCGACCACCGCGCTGTGCCTGGAATGGCTCGACGGCCAGGACCTTAAAGACTGTAACGTGCTCGACTTCGGCTGCGGCTCGGGGATCCTGGCCATTGCCGCGCTGCTGTTGGGCGCCAAGGAAGCGGTCGGCACCGACATCGACGTCCAGGCCCTGGAAGCCTCCCGCGACAACGCCGGGCGCAACAACATTGCCCCAGAGCTGTTCCCCCTGTACTTGCCGCAAGACCTGCCACAGGTTCAGGCCGACGTACTGGTGGCCAACATCCTGGCCGGTCCGCTGGTGTCCCTGGCGCCGCAGTTGTCGAGCCTGGTCAAGCCGGGCGGACGCCTGGCGCTGTCGGGCATCCTGGCCGAACAGGGTGAAGAAGTCGCTGCGGCCTATGCCGCGGACTTTGATCTGGACCCCATTGCCAATCGCGATGGCTGGGTGCGCATCACCGGTCGTCGGCGCTAGAATGGCCGCCTGTATCAACCGGATTGCCGCATGACTGACAGTTTCGTCACCCAGTGCCCGCATTGCCACACCAGTTTTCGCGTCAGCCATACTCAATTGAGCGTGGCCCGCGGGGTGGTTCGCTGTGGCTCGTGCCTGCAAGTGTTCAATGCCGCACGGCAATTGCTGGAACAGCATACTGCCAAGGAAACCGTCACGCCCCTGGCACCGCCAATCAAGACGCCCGCCGCCGAATCCCCGCCCCGTGCGATCAGCCAGAAACAATGGACCGCCGCCGAGCTGGACCTCGATGATCTGGACAAGGAACTGGCTCGACTGGAGCGCCGTGACAAGCGTGCGCCGGATACCTTCGGCCGCCGTCGTGAAGACAACCTGAGCGCGCAACGCGACCCGCTCTCGAACGATCAGGAGCCTTGGTCCGACAGCCTGTACAGCGAATCCGCCAGCGAGCGCGACGAAACGGCCCTACAAACCCCGGTCGAACCGTTCGAGCCCCATGAACCGGCCCGCCCACCGCGCACCGAACCGTCCTTGTCCTTGCCCCTGACCCTGGAACCGCTGGAACCGGACGACGAGCCGGTCACCCCGCTACGCCTGGAGCCGGACGACGAGCCCCACGAACACCTGGAAAGTCTGTCTGCCAGCGATGATCACGACGAAGCACCGTTGCAAGCGGTGCCGACGCGCAAGGCACGCGAGCGCCATGAACCCGGATTACGCGCCGAGGCCCTTCAGGACCTGGATGACGATCCGCTGCAACTGGACTGGCGCAAGCGTCGCTCGCCCTGGGGCCGGCGTTTGCTGTGGGGCCTGTTGATCCTGTTCGCCGCCGCGGCCCTGGCCGGCCAGTACATCGCCTACCACTTCGAAGAACTGGCCCGTCAGGATCAGTATCGCCCGTGGTTCCTGCAGATTTGCCCGACCATCGGCTGCGACGTGCCGTCCAAGGTCGACATCGGCAAAATCAAAAGCAGTAACCTGGTGGTGCGCAGCCATCCGGAGTTCAGCGGCGCCCTGGTGGTGGACGCAATCATCTACAACCGTGCGCCGTTCTCCCAGCCTTTCCCGCTGCTGGAGCTGCGTTTCGCCGACCTCAACGGGCATCTGATCGCCAGTCGCCGTTTCAAGCCCGGTGAATATCTGGGCGGCGATGTCGAAGGCCTGGGGGAAATGCCGCCGCAGACGCCCATTCATATTGCCCTGGATATCCTCGACCCGGGACCTAAAGCGGTGAACTACAGCCTGAGCTTTCATTCACCAGAGTGATGCACACCAGGGCCGGGCGATTGGCGACAGCTTTCTGACTCAGCGCACCCGAACCAAACCGCTGGCGATAACAAAATAGCTGTTCAGATTTTATCCAATTCGACCTTTATCCAGTCATCGAGAGCGGGTATCATGCCAACCCTTTTTCGAAGTCTCATGATCCGGCCCCACTTCAGGGAAGTCCTATGTCGGCGGTACGCATCGGCCCATATACATTACAGAACGGCCTGGTTCTCGCCCCAATGGCGGGCGTCACCGACCAGCCCTTTCGTCAGCTGTGCAAGCGACTGGGCGCCGGGCTTGTAGTTTCGGAAATGGTCAGCAGCGACATGAGTTTGTGGAACACCCGCAAATCGCGTCTGCGCATGATCCACGAAGGCGATCCCGAGCCCCGCTCGGTGCAGATCGCCGGTGGCGATGCCCAGATGCTGGCGCAGGCGGCCCGGGCCAATGTCGAGCTGGGGGCACAGATCATCGACATCAACATGGGCTGTCCGGCGAAGAAGGTCTGCAACAAGGCTGCAGGCTCGGCACTGTTGAAGGATGAAGCACTGGTCACCGAGATCCTGCAGGCGGTCGTCGCCGCAGTCGATGTGCCGGTGACCCTGAAGATCCGCACCGGCTGGGACCGGGAGAACAAGAACGGCCTGACGGTGGCGAAGATCGCCGAACAGGCAGGCATCACGGCGTTGGCGGTGCATGGCCGCACCCGTGCCGACCTGTACACCGGCGAGGCCGAGTACGACACCATTGCCGCGATCAAGCAGGCGGTGTCGATGCCGGTCTTTGCCAACGGCGATGTCGACTCGCCCGAAAAGGCCCGGTACGTGCTGGACGCGACGGGTGCCGACGGGTTGTTGATCGGCCGGGCTGCCCAGGGGCGGCCATGGATTTTTCGTGAAATCGAACACTTCCTGCGCACCAGCGAAAAGCTCGCTGCGCCGCAACTGTCCGAGGTGGAACGTATTCTGCTAGAGCATCTGGCCGCGCTGCATGCCTTCTACGGAGAAGTCATGGGTGTACGCATCGCTCGCAAGCATGTGGGCTGGTATCTCGCAACCCTGCCGGGCGCCAGGGAGTTTCGCGCCCGTTTCAATCGTTTGGATGGTACGCAAGCACAATGCGCCGACGTTCAGGCGTTCTTCGCTGAGCGTTACAAGAGCCTGACAGGGGACGAAGGGGTGGCCGCATGACGATGATGACCGAGACTTTAGTGAGTGGAATAACACCCGTGAGCGACAACGTAAATTTGAAACAGCACCTCAATACGCCCAGCGAAGAAGGTCAGACCCTTCGCGGGAGTGTCGAGAAGGCGCTGCACAATTATTTCGCCCACCTTGAGGGCGCTGCCGTCACGGATGTGTACAACCTGGTGCTTTCGGAAGTCGAGGCACCTCTGCTCGAGAGCGTGATGAACTACGTCAAGGGCAACCAGACCAAGGCCAGTGAGCTGCTGGGCCTGAACCGCGGCACCCTGCGCAAGAAACTCAAGCAGTACGATCTGCTGTAAGCATTCAATCAAACCAGAAAGGCGCCCGCGTAAAAAACGGTCGCCTTTTTTGCTGACTTCCCTTGCTTTTGATGGAAATTGAAATGACCGACCAGACCACCCGCCTGCCGATCCGCCGCGCCTTGATCAGCGTTTCCGACAAGACCGGGATCCTCGAATTCGCCCGCGAACTGCAACAGCTGGGCGTCGAGATCCTCTCCACCGGCGGGACCTTCAAGCTGCTGCAGGACAACGGCGTCGCCGCAGTGGAAGTCGCGGACTACACCGGTTTTGCGGAAATGATGGACGGTCGGGTCAAGACCCTGCACCCGAAGATCCACGGCGGGATCCTGGGTCGTCGCGGCATCGACGACGCCATCATGAACGAGCACGGCATCAAGCCGATCGACCTGGTGGCCGTCAACCTCTACCCGTTCGAAGCCACCATCAGCAAGCCAGGTTGCGACCTGCCGACCGCCATTGAAAACATCGACATCGGCGGCCCGACCATGGTCCGCTCGGCGGCCAAGAACCACAAAGACGTGGCCATCGTGGTCAACGCCAGTGACTACGCCAGCGTGCTGGAAAACCTCAAGGCCGGTGGCCTGACCTACGCCCAGCGTTTCGACCTGATGCTCAAGGCCTTTGAACACACCGCCGCCTACGACGGCATGATCGCCAACTACATGGGCACCGTGAACCAGGCCGCTGAAACCCTGTCGACCGAAGGCCGCAGCGAATTCCCACGCACCTTCAACACCCAGTTCATCAAGGCCCAGGAAATGCGCTACGGCGAGAACCCGCACCAGAGCGCGGCGTTCTACGTGGAAGCCAAGCCGGCCGAAGTCGGTATCGCCACCGCCACCCAGTTGCAAGGCAAGGAACTGTCATTCAACAACGTGGCCGACACCGATGCGGCGCTGGAATGCGTCAAGAGCTTCGTCAAGCCAGCCTGCGTGATCGTCAAGCACGCCAACCCGTGCGGCGTGGCCGTCAGCCCGGACGCCGAGGGCGGCATCCGCCAGGCCTACGAACTGGCCTACGCCACCGACACCGAATCGGCCTTCGGCGGCATCATCGCCTTCAACCGTGAACTGGACGCCGAAACCGCCAAGGCCATCGTCGAGCGTCAGTTCGTCGAAGTGATCATCGCCCCTTCGGTCAGCGAAGAAGCCCGTGCCATCGTCGCCGCCAAGGCCAACGTGCGCCTGCTGGCCTGCGGTCAATGGTCGGCCGACCGCGCGCCGGCCTGGGACTACAAGCGTGTCAACGGCGGCCTGCTGGTACAAAGTCGCGACATCGGCATGATCGGCAGCGAAGATTTGAAAGTGGTGACCAAGCGCGCCCCAAGCGAGCAGGAAATCAACGATTTGATCTTCGCCTGGAAAGTCGCCAAGTACGTCAAGTCCAACGCCATTGTCTACGCCAAGAACCGCCAGACCATCGGCGTCGGCGCCGGCCAGATGAGCCGCGTGAACTCGGCCCGCATCGCCGCGATCAAGGCTGAACACGCCGGTTTGCAGGTACAGGGCGCGGTCATGGCCTCCGATGCGTTCTTCCCGTTCCGCGACGGCATCGACAACGCGGCCAAGGTCGGCATCACTGCGGTGATCCAGCCGGGTGGTTCGATGCGTGACAGCGAAGTGATTGCCGCCGCTGATGAGGCAGGGATTGCGATGGTGTTCACGGGAATGCGTCATTTCAGGCACTGAGTGGCGGCAGCTAAAAGCCTCAAGCTGCAAGCGGCAAGAAAAGAGCAGATAGATGTCGTTCTTTTTACCGGTGCAGCCTTACTAATTCAAAGCCAAAAGCTGCAAACAAGAGCTACGCGTATTCGCTCTTACTTGCAGCTTGTAGCTTGCAGCTTCTCCGAAGGAGTCTTTCTTTGAACATTTTGATCATTGGCAGCGGTGGCCGTGAACACGCCCTGGCCTGGAAAGTGGCTCAGGATCCGCGTGTGCAGAAGGTTTTCGTGGCACCGGGCAATGCCGGTACCGCCATCGAAGCCAAATGCGAAAACGTCGCCATCGACGTGCTGGCCCTGGAACAACTGGCCGACTTCGCCGAGAAGAACGTCTCACTGACCATCGTCGGCCCGGAAGTGCCGCTGGTCGCCGGCGTGGTCGACCTGTTCCGTTCCCGTGGCCTGGACTGCTTCGGCCCGACGTCCGGAGCCGCACAGCTGGAAGGCTCGAAAGCCTTTACCAAGGATTTCCTGGCACGTCACAAGATTCCGACCGCCGACTACCAGAACTTCACCGAGATCGATCCGGCCCTGGCTTACCTGCGCGAAAAAGGCGCGCCGATCGTGATCAAGGCCGACGGCCTGGCCGCCGGTAAAGGCGTGATCGTAGCCATGACCCTGGCCGAAGCCGAAGACGCCGTGCGCGACATGCTGGCCGGCAATGCCTTCGGGGACGCCGGTTCCCGGGTGGTGATCGAAGAGTTCCTCGACGGCGAAGAAGCCAGCTTCATCGTCATGGTCGATGGCAAGAACGTCCTGCCAATGGCCACCAGCCAGGACCACAAACGTGTTGGCGATGGCGACAGCGGCCCGAACACCGGTGGCATGGGTGCCTACTCCCCTGCCCCGGTGGTCACTACCGAGGTCCATCAGCGGGTCATGGACCAGGTCATCTGGCCGACCGTGCGCGGCATGGCCGAGGAAGGCAACGTCTACACCGGCTTCCTGTATGCCGGCCTGATGATCGACAAGGCTGGTAACCCAAAAGTCATCGAATTCAACTGCCGTTTCGGCGATCCTGAGACCCAGCCGGTGATGCTGCGCCTGCAATCGAGCCTGGTGCTGCTGGTCGAAGCGGCCCTGGCCCAGGCTCTGGACAAGGTCGAAGCCCAGTGGGATCCGCGTCCGAGCGTCGGTGTGGTACTGGCAGCCGGGGGTTATCCGGGCGACTACGCTAAAGGTAATGCGATACAAGGCCTGGAGGCTGCAGCCGGGCTTGAAGGCAAGGTTTTCCATGCGGGGACCGCGCTGAAGGATGGCCAGGTGGTCACCGCCGGCGGTCGCGTACTTTGCGCCACCGCCATGGGGTCCAGTGTCGACGCGGCTCAGCAGCAGGCCTACAAGCTTGCCGCCGAGATCGACTGGGAAGGCTGTTTCTACCGCAAGGACATTGGCTACCGTGCCATTGCCCGCGAGCGTGGCGAAAATCTGGAATAACCCGGCCATTCAGACCGGCAAGCGCCCATGGCCCTTGCCTGTCTGCTCCGGCGCCGCGCATAGTTATAATCTGGCATCAACCTACGAAGGGATTTCGCCGTGCGCTGGCTCAGGATTGCCATAGGTTTAACCGTCACCCTGCTGACACTGCTCTGCACGCTCCCGGCTCAGGCCGCGCCAGGCAGTGGCTGGGCGGTATTGCTCGACGAACAGGGCGACCTGAAGCTGAGCGACATCCGTTCTGCCCGCTACACCAATCAATTCAGCCCCATCGACCTGGACCGCCTGAAGGCCGCCGAGCCGGGTGGGGCATTGTGGTTGCGTTTCCGGCTGGCCCCCGACCCACATGAACAAATACTGCGTATCTTTGCACCCGACCTGTCTCGCCTGAACCTCTATGTGCTGGACGGCGATACCCTGGTGGACCAACAGGTCGGCGGCGATGCCCTGCCCCGTATCGAACAACCCCTGCCCAGCAGCGATTACATGCTGGCCCTGCCGCGCAGCGACAAACAGCTGGACGTCTACCTGCGCCTGGCGTCCCGGCACGAACTGCGGCCCTATGTCACCCTGGAAACGGCGATTCAGGCGGCGGCCAACCAGAACCAGACGCTGATCTACGGGTTGCTGTTCGGCTGCATCGCGATGCTGATCCTGCACAACCTGACCCGCTACGCCTATACCCGCTCACGCAGTTGCCTGTGGCTGGCGGCCTGCGAAGGGTTGTTGATGCTCAGCCTGGTGCTGCTGTTGAACCTGGCTGGAGCCTGGCTGCCCGACTGGCCGGCCATTCAGACGCCGGGGGCCTATCTGGCCCTGCTGCTGACCGCGCCCTGCGGCCTGATGTTCGCCTACCGCTTCTTCGCCCCCCTGGGGCCGCACCCGTTGAACCGGCTGCTGCTGGGAGACATCGTGTTCATCACGCTCTGCAGCCTGCTGCTGTTGTTCGTGAACACACTGCCGCTCAATATCATGACCTATGCCCTGGTCGCGCTGGCCGGCCTGAGCATGCTGTTTGTCAGCGCCTGGCACTGGCAAAAGGGCTATCGCCCGGCACGGCTGTTTGTCGCCGCCATGGTGGTTTTCAACCTGGGCACGCTGATCATCCTGCCGGCCCTGCAAGGGCTGACGGAAGTCGCTCCCCAGGGCCTGATCATCACCCTGCTGGGGTTCATCTGCGTCAGCGGACTGCTGATGAGTGTCGCCCTGGGTGAGCGCCAGCGCTCGATCAACGAGAGCCGTTTCAGCATCAGCCGCGACCTGGCGGCGAGCAATGCCGAGATCAATGCCAAGGCCGAGTTCCTGGCCAAGATCAGCCACGAAATCCGTACGCCGATGAACGGCGTACTGGGCATGACCGAACTGCTGCTGGGCACGCCGCTGTCGGTCAAGCAGCGCGATTACGTGCAGACGATCCACAGCGCCGGCAACGAACTGCTGACCCTGATCAACGAGATCCTCGACATTTCCCGGCTGGAGTCCGGGCAGATCGAACTGGACGACGTGCAGTTCGACCTCAATGCGCTGATCGAGGACTGCCTGAGTATCTTCCGCGCCAAGGCCGAACAGCAGAATGTCGAACTGATCAGCTTTATCCAACCCCAGGTGCCGCGAGTGATCAGCGGTGACCCGACACGGTTGCGCCAGGCGCTACTGAGCCTGCTGGAAAACGCCCTGAAAAAAACCGACGAGGGCGAAGTGTTGATCGTCGTTGCGCTGGACGAGCGCAGCAATCAGCCGCGCCTGCGCATCGCGGTGCAGGACAGCGGAACACCCATGGACGCCGAAGAGCGCGACACGCTGATGCATGCCGAATTGCACAGCAAGAACTTCCTCTCGGCCACCCGCCTGGGCGGCAACCTAGGCCTGGTCATCGCCCGTCAATTGATCATGCTGATGCACGGCGAGTTCGGCATCAAAAGCGGCAGCAACCAGGGCAGTACCTTGTGGCTGACCTTGCCCCTGGACCCGGATCGCCTCGAACATCCGACTTCCGACCTCGACAGTCCGCTGCAAGGGGCGCGGGTGTTGATCGTCGACGACAATGACACTTGCCGCAAAGTGCTCGTGCAGCAATGCAGCGCCTGGGGCCTGAACGTCAGCGCCGTACCATCGGGCAAGGAAGCCCTGGCGCTGCTGCGCACCAAGGCGCACCTGCGGGACTACTTCGACGTGGTGCTGCTGGACCAGAACATGCCCGGCATGACCGGCATGCAACTGGCGGCCAAGATCAAGGAAGACCCGAGCCTGAATCACGACATCCTGTTGATCATGCTCACCGGCATCAGCAACGCGCCGAGCAAGGTCGTGGCTCGCAACAGCGGGGTCAAGCGCATCCTCGCCAAACCGGTGGCCGGCTATACCCTCAAGACTACCCTGGCGGACGAACTCAACCAGCGCAACAAAGGCCAGGCGCCGAGCATTCCGATGGGCGCCGGTCCTGTCGTTCCGGTAAAAGTGCCCAGCGACTTCCGCATCCTGGTGGCCGAAGACAACAGCATTTCCACCAAGGTCATCCGTGGCATGCTCGGCAAGCTCAACCTGCAACCCGATACCGCCAGCAACGGCGAGGAAGCCCTCAAGGCCATGAAGGAGCAGCGCTACGACCTGGTCTTGATGGACTGCGAAATGCCTATCCTCGACGGCTTTTCCGCCACCCAGCAACTGCGTGCCTGGGAAATGGGTAACCAGCGAACCCGCACCCCCGTGGTCGCGCTCACCGCGCACATCCTGGCCGAACACAAGGAGCGCGCCCGTCAGGCCGGGATGGACGGCCATATGGCCAAACCGGTGGAACTGTCGCAACTGCGCGAGCTGATCGAACACTGGGTGGCCCAGCGCGACCAGCAGAATCGTACAGCGCAGACGTCCTGACCCGACAGACACCAAAACGCCTGATAGACTCCCCGACGTCTTTCTCCGCCTTGAGCCTCGACCATGCTTCATGTGTTGTTCAGCGTTTATCTGAAGATGCTGGTGCTCTACAGCCCCTTCTTCGTGCTGTCGTGTTTTATCGGCCTGACTCGCGGCTACTCGCGCAAGGAACAACGGCGCCTGGCCTGGAAAGTCGCGATCGCGACGCTGGTGTCCAGCGTATTGCTGTATTTGTTCGGACGGGTGATTTTCAGCGTGTTCGGCATCACCGTGGATGCGTTCCGAATCGGCGCCGGCAGCGTGCTGTTCATTTCGGCGCTGGGCATGGCCCAAGGCAAATCAGCCGTACAGACAGATAATGTTCAGCAGGACGTGACCATTGTCCCGCTGACCATTCCGTTGACGGTCGGCCCCGGCACCATTGGCGCCCTGCTGGTGATGGGCGTGAGCCAGCCGCACTGGGACGACAAACTCATGGCCATCATCAGCATCGCCCTGGCCAGCTTTACCGTCGGCGTGGTGCTTTACCTGTCCAGCCGCATCGAGCGAATTCTCGGTGACCAGGGCTTACAGATTGTCAGCCGCCTGATGGGGTTGTTTGTCTGCGCGTTGGCCGCGCAGATCATCTTTACCGGGGTCAGAGGCTATCTGGTGCCCTGACACAGCAGCGGTCTGCTTGCGACGTAAGACCCCAGCGCGAATATCGGACCGTGGTCAACTCACCAGATTGCTTTCCTCCTCATACGATACGTACAACTCTTTGAGCGCGACACCGTTGCTGGCATTCTGCAAAGCACCCAACTGCTCAATCAGTGTCGAGACGGTGTAATGCCGGTTTCCTCCAAAGCTGAGCACGACTTCTCCGCGCAAGTTGACATCCGCCGCATACACTTCACGAAAAATCACACTGTGCCCACTGTTCGGGTCGATGATCACCAGATGTTCATGGATGGGGCTCAGCAACAACTGGTCAGGCTCATCGTGCTCCCAGATCAACTTACCGGGGATTGTCTGCGCGCTGCCCAGCGAGTGCCGGCAATCGAGAATGACCGACTTGACTCTCAACCAGGCCGCTTTCGACAACCTGTAACTCACCGCGCCTTGTCCCATGCGCAGGACCAGAGTCGTAACATCGTCCGGCATCAGCGCAAGAAGATCATCAACCTTCATCTGGCCCTCAATAGCCAGAACCTCGGCATCACGCCGGATGTAACTGAGTGGCCCAAGATGCTCCATACCCGGCAAGGTCAGCAGCTTTCCGTTCCTGCTTTCATGAAGCAGCACGTTGCTCCGCTGCTGGGTGCCCAATAGTTCAAAGGACTCTGGAATGACCGTCTTGGGAACCCGAATCACACGCTCGGTCTCGGCGACGAACCATTGCAGGTTACCGGGCTCCTCCACTGACAGCAGTGCGCTGCGAAATGGCTGGGCCGCCAGCTGTTTGAGGCCCTCGAGCTTCCGGCCACCTTGTGCGACGACCCATTCGTGAGTGACGCCGGTAATCAACGCCGGCTCCCGGTCTCGCAGCACAACCACCACGCCCTCGAATGTCACGCCACGCAGCCCCACTCCTTCGACCGTCAGTTCGACAAACTGCCAGGGCGCCCATGCACGCTCCGCGGCGGGTAATGCATCAGCCTGCAGCAACTGCGAACCCTGGCCAAAAGCGGACTCCAGTTTCTGCGGATCGATGAATGCCTGGCGATAGACTTCGCCACTCGATACATCGAACAGCCAGGCCGCTTCGCTATCCGGGGTAACGCCGAGCAGGCGCACTTGCTTTGCATGCCCCCATTCAGCCAGCAACAATCGGTTGCCGACGTACCAGGCACACAACCTCGCGTCACCGTTCAAGTGGGTCAAGCCGATCAGGGCAAAGCTGTCGGTTGCGTATTGCCGGGCCAAGGGCTCCAATGCGGACCACCAGTGCGCCCGATCCTTGAGCCACACTTCACTCAAACCGCCCAAGGCCAGTCTGCCCTGGCTCGTCAGGTTGAAGAACAGGCCCTCTGACGTCAGGGCGACGTAGCCGCCGTCAACCGCCATGACGTTTTCCAGCTTCTGCGGGCGCATCCATGTTTCGGACCAGTGTCCCTTTCCCGCCACCTCGGTACGTTGCTTGCGACACAGTTCCTGTCTGAGCCGGTCATAGATGACAAACACATCGCTGTCGCCCGCCGGTGTCAGCAACGTCAGGTCAGTCATGTGCTTGATCGAGTCGGCCCAGCCACGGTGATGGTTGCGGCGGGGTGAGGGACGGATGATCAAGTGATCGCTGCGGCGAACCCAGGCCATGTCCCGCCACTGCGCCTCGGGCTTCCAGCAAACCGAAACAAAGGGGGCAGGCCGCCAGTTGACGGTGATGAAGCTGTCCTTTTCGCTGGCGGATGGGGTAAAGGGGTAGCCGTTACCAAGGATCAGCGACCAGTCGGCCAGTGTTTCGCTGGCACTCAGGACCGACTCCAATGCCAAGTCCAGGTCCCGAGAGATCGAACTGAGCAGCAGTTGCCCCTCATGTATCACATAAACCAGAACATCGCGGGCCTGATCCTTGCGGGTGATTTGCTGAACGACATGAATCACCCCCTGTGCATCCACCTCGACGCGCTTGATGGTGCTTGCGACATTGCTTGCGCCCCACAGCCAATAACGATGGCTCAACAGCCCGGTCACCGCGTCGACTTGCCAGATGATCAGGTTCTGCGGGTCGTAGAAGTAACAGGAAGCACCCGCCACCGCTCCCAACACAGCGGCATCGACACCCGGCATATCGTCACGGATGTACAGGAAGCGGTCCTCCTTCGCGTCGTACCAGGCCGTAACGTAGCGGGGTTCGTCCGGTGCCTCGAACGGAATCAGATAATGGTGCACCGCCGTATACGGCATCACCAGGCGGTGCTTTTGAGCCAGAGTCTTGAGGTGCCCCTGCAACGCCTGTCGACTCATGCCCGGTGGCACATCCTGCTCGACGAGGGTGAGTTTGCATGCCTGCAGCTCAACCTGAAACACTTGATTGTCGGAGATCTTGAGCACAATTTCATGGCTCCCCGTTCCCGTTAGCGTCACCTGGAGCTCACCGATAAACAGTTTCCCTGAACCCTCGAAACGGATGTCGCTCTCGCCGACCCAAGGGGCGTCCAATACCCAACTGGACTTCTGCGCAGGCCCCGACTCAAGGATCAGGCCCACGCCGGGATTGAGTCCCAACGCGCAGCGTTTTCCGGCACCCCGAATCCGATAGGCTACCTTTGCGTGCCAGACGGCAGGGAGAACGGGCACCACCAGCGAGCGATCGACGGAATCGAGCCACACATCGATCACTGTTGGCCGATAGTCAGGCACCATGCGGTAGAGGATGTAGTCGCTGGGAAACGAATAGAACGAAAACAGGAACAGCCAGCCACCATCCGCTTTCCTTTTTTCCAGACGCCGGGCCGTGTCGAAACCGGTGTCATGGCGCAGGCTCGCGAAGGGCAGCGCCTTGTACTCGTAGCGATAACAGGTTTGCGGTGTGCAAGGCAGGACGACGACCTGGTCTGCCGGCGGCGTGAACTTGACCCGACCTGGCAGATTCAGCTCTCGACGGATATCGATTGCCCGGCGGTAATCGTCATCAAAGGTCGGCACGCCGAAATGATCACGTAGCGGATACAGCCTGGGGCTGTCCAGCACGAGCTCGGAGCGGGTCAGGTCCAGCGTCTGAACGATCAACGAAGAACGCGGCAGCCATGCCCCACTGCGGGCATCAAAGTGATAAGGCTGAAGATGAGCTTTTGTAGCCTCATCGAAGAAAAGCCCGACTTGCTTGGCTTCTTCAGCAATGGTGGCGAAACCCTGGGCCAGCGCGGCCACCCCCACCGCCAGCCCGCCCAGCATCACCGCGGCGCCGCCCAAAAACGCTCCGGCGGTGGTGGCACCGGCGGCGTAAGCGCCTACCGACAACGCCAGACCGGCCGAGTCGAACGCCAGTTGGGTGCCGAACTGCGCGCGTTCCACTTCGTTTCGGGCAGTCGACAACTGATAGATGTCGAAGCCGACATTCGCCAGTTGCAGCAGCCCCCCTGTCGCTTCGCTCACGCTGCTTCCCACCGCCGCCTTCACCACTGGCGCGACGGTACGGGCAATCAGTTTTTCTTCAGCCAGTGCCTGACGCACCAGCCCCACCAGGCCCGCGATATCCACCACGTTGCCGTGAACCAATTGCGCGTAATTGACATAGCCATGCAAGCGCACCGCCAGTGTCAGGGAGCGATCAGGCCCTTCCTGCCGTCTCAATGCATTCATCAATGCCTGTATGGCGAAACCGGCGTTCAGGGTATGGACGCTGCCCACTTCGGTGGGATCGCTGGGCACGGACGGTTTATTGGCCAAGGCTGAAAAACGTTCCGAGAGGTAGCTTTTTATACGCAAGAGTCGATGGTCGTCAGTGACGACCCGTACCAGGTGCTCGGGACTCTCAGGATCGATCAGGCTTATGCGGTACGATCCGTTCGACATGACCTCCAGGGTTTCGAACAACGGCACAAGGCCTGATGCCAATTGACCCGCCTGCTGAAGATGGGCCGTTGCCTGCGCGATCTGTTGCCCCCACCACTGGCCATCCAGCGCCAGCAGACAGTTGCCCAGTCGAGGATTACTCTGCAGCGACTGCCCCCGGGCATTGGCCAGGCGCTGCCTGACCGGGCGCAGCGCCTGCCCGGGCAGCGCGCCGGGTTGCAGCAGTTTGGAAACTTCAATTGCACCAGACAATGCCAGGCTCGCCACCTTGGCACCGTCCAGGTCGATGAGATCGAAGGTCGGGCGCGCCGCATCGCCATACGCGGCGTAATAACTGGCCATCTCGTGCTGAAGGAAGAACTGCTCCAAGGCTTGCCTGAAGCGTGTCGCCTGCTGGAACTCGAATACGCCAAAGTTCGGATCGTAGAAGTGATACGTACTGCGCTCCCCCTCTAGGGTCTTGGCCACCAGCATGGCGTGATTGTCGGAGTTGAGCATCAGCGTGCTGGTCGTTGTCCTGGCTTGCAGAATGTCCACCACCGCATTCAGATCCGAGCGCGCCAACCCACGGCCGACGTCGCCGATCTGCACGTCGCGCAACGACTCCACGCAGTTGAGGAACGTCTGCGAATCACTGGCCTGAGGCTCGATCACCCCCAGGTAGAACCGCTCACGCAAGGTGTTGACCGCAACCTTGTCCTGCGACAAGGCAGCTGCCATTGCCAGGGCCAAGGGATAACAACGTCCGCCCACCCTGTCGCCATCGCCCTGGAGCAGCAGATCCTGAGGTACAAGCTTGATTGTGTCGGCATCGAAATCGTCCAGGACAGTACCGAGGCGTTCAACGACCCGGACACGGTATTCAAGCTTCGCCACCTGGCGGATCCGCGCGACGTGCTGGCCCCATTGGCGCAATGTCAAAGGCTGCTCCAGGGCGTTTTTCTTCAGGGCCAGGGCGGTTTCCTCATGCCCTGGCGGATACTCGGCCGCACTGGCAAGCCCGGCCAGAAAAGCCGGCGCCTTACGTTGGTACAACGCATGCTCGATCGTTGCATAGCCGCCGGCGCTTCCCTGGTTCGCGACGTTGTTGGCCAGGTTATCCAACTGCGGGCGTACCGCATCGAAGCTGCGATTATCCAAGGCCGTCGCACCGGTCAAGCCCCCCAGCAGCAGACGTTGCAGGGGACTCAATTGAGCGACTTCAAAATCACCTTTGGCGAGGCGCTCCAGAAGCTCAACGACGGACAACCGGCGCGTTTGCTGATCGCTCAACGATGCTGGCGGCAACGCACTGGCGCTTTGGGCGAGGATCGACTGACGTTCATCAAAACCCAGCGGTATCGCCTTGTCGAAAATCACCGTCCCGTCATGGCCCAGACTCATCATCTGCATGAACGGCTTACCCAGCTCATCGGCAAGATGCTGCAAAAGCTCGGTGGACAACACATGTCGCCCCTCGATCACCGGCCAGCCTTCATCGAACTGGAGCGTACGGTATTTGAGCAGCTCGGCCATATCGCCGGCATAACGAGCCTTGAACCGGCCCTCTTGCCAGCGTTTTTTCTCGTTAACGAGCCATTGCCCGGTGTCACTTTCGTTTTCCTTCCAGGAGTGATCCAGCTCCTCCTCGGTGGCCCCATTGACGCTGCCGACGGCGGCGATGGCCGCCTCCGCGCGCCACTGCTCGGCGGTTCGCGGGGTGAAATGCGCCCGGTGGTAATCGGCCATCCCCTCGCGCATGGCGGCTGGGCCGGTCAGGTAGATCGTCACTTCGCTCTGGGGGCGGATACCGTCGCTGTAGTAAGTGGCGGCCGCCTCCACCAGAAACGCCGCGGCCATTTCCGCTTCCGGCGACAGTTCGTGAAACGCACCGAAAACCTGCGTTGCGGCCTGACGCGCAAGGCCGATCATGCTCTGGGCATCGGTAAGGGCAACGTTTTGCTCATCGGCCAGGCGCGCGGTGGCATCGACGATTTCATAGTTGAGCCTGAAACGCTCGAGCACGGTTTTGAGCATCGCCGCCCCAGGGTGGCCCATCAAAAAAGCGTTGCTCAACGAGTTTCGCGCGGCAACGGCGCGCAGCTCGTACGGACGCGCCAGACGCTCCACCGGCGGGCGAAAAACGCGGTTCAACTCGGGCTGGCTTTTAGCGAACCGCTCCAGCGCATCGCGATGCTGCGACGGGATCGCGTGGAGATAATCCGTGTACTGGCTGCGCAATGCCTGACGGCCGGGCATCCAATCCGGGTTTCGATCAAGCAACAACTGCAACACCCCCAGGCGCGCGTCGGTCTTGAACTCACGAATGTCCACCTCCCCCAGTTTCTCCAGCAAGGGCGGCAGGTGATCGATATCGACATAGCTGCCCCCTTCGGCGAACAGGGCTTCGACACGCACAATGTCGGAGCCCCCGGCAAACATGCCACGCAGACTGATCTCGCGCTCGTAGATATCCCGCAAGTGAAGGGGTGCTTGACCGGCGGCAACGTCGCGCAGGCTCAGGCAACCCTCAGCCAAGGCCGTGAGGCTGAGGCGGTTATCGTTCATCAGGGTATTGAGCCGCGCCTTATCCTGGCCGTAGGCGCGAACCAGCAGATCGATTCGAGCCTCATCGGCACTGCCGCCGTTCTTCACAACCTTGGTGATATGCGCATACATCTGCTGCTTCAGGACGATGGCGCGTTCTTCATAACGGTCGCCCAACTCCAACGGATCGACACTGGCCTGCCCGCCATTGAGCATGGCATCGGCCTTCGCGGCTTCGACAATGATCCGGTTGGTCTCATAGGCCAGCAGCGCGTCGCTGTCATACCAGAGACTGAGGCGATAGCCCTGCGGGCCCATCACCTTTTTCCAGATATTGATGTAATCACGCTGAATCGCCCCGACGCCGCCCCCAAGCCAGACAAAATGCAGGTTTTTCGGCACTTCGGTAGCGGGTAGTTTCAACTGCTCGAAGCTGTTGTGCAGGCGCGCTTCGAAACCCTCGATTTTGTTTTGTATCTGCGCCAGGTTCGCAGGCCCGGCGCCATCGGTGCTCAGCGGCTCCGGCGCACGACGGCGCCGGCTGTTTCCCTGCAAGGTTCCCACCGCCTGCTTGAGCAGCCCCAACGGTTCCAACATGCGCGCAGAATCCAACAGGGCAATACAACCAAAGTAATACCGAAGCACCGAATCATATTGTTCCGAACCCTTGTACGGTATTAAGGCCTGTTCAAGATCCTTTAGTTTCAACAAACTCACAAAATCGACGTAGTCATCCGCCGATGAACGCTCAGGTTCACTCATAAACAATACTTCCATTTATCGTATATAACAGGACAGCCTTGCACGATGACCGCCGACAAGCGCTTCCAAGCACTCGGGCAGCCTCTGCATCAAGTCATCCAAAGAAATACTCTTGTCAGGAGAAGTTGCGTGCTCTCTCCTGCAATAGATAAGTAGCAGCCATCCGCAGTGCGCCCCAACAACAGCGTTCACTCAGGCCGCAAACAGCACTTTACAGTCCCAATCAATTTCAAAGCGGAAGCAAACATAGCCCACACTTCGAACGCTGTTCAACTCACAAGGAATTCAATAAGTTTCCGAACACAATGACTTAGCGCTCGCGCGTCGAATATTTATTTCATTATTCAAACAAACAGGTATTCGCGACGTCTACAGCGTCAAACAGCGGGTCGTCTTGTACCCACGAAGTCTCGAACATGACGAAGTCAGATAGAGGCGGCCCAGGCGGGCCGCCGGGTTTTATCAGAGCGGTTTGCTGCCATACCAACGCGGCGTGTACACCCAGTCGCCCCCTTCGGCGCGCGGGAATACACACGTGGTGGAGGAACCGATCAGCACCATGGTGCGCATGTCCACCTGGTCCGGGGTCAACTGTCCCAATGTCGTGACCCGCAGGGTCTGGCCCGGACGACCGATATCACGCCCCAACACCACCGGCGTGTGCGGCGTGCGATGTTGCGCAACGATCTCCAGCGCTCGCCCCAGCTGCCACGGTCGGGAACGGGAAATCGGGTTGTAGAACGCCAGGGCCAGGTCTGCTTCAGCCGCCAGATCCAGGCGTTTCTCGATGATCGACCACGGTTTGAGATTGTCCGACAGAGACATCACGCAAAAATCATGACCCAGAGGCGCACCGGCCTGGGCGGCGGTGGCGAGGGAAGCCGAGACGCCCGGAAGGATTTGCAGGTCGACGCTATGCCAATGGGCATCCGTCGACTCGTGCAGCGCTTCGAGCACCGCGGCGGCCATGGCGAACACGCCTGGATCGCCGGACGACACCACCACCACGGAACGGCCCTGGGCCGCCAGTTCGAAGGCATGACGGGCACGCTGCATTTCTTCGCGGTTGTCGGTGCAGTGCTGCACCTGATCGGACCGGAAGGGACCGGCCATGCGCACGTAGGTTTCGTAGCCCAGCACATCGGTGGCACGGTCGAGTTCGGCGCGCACGGCCGGCACCATCAACTCGGCAGCGCCGGGGCCAAGGCCGATCACGGCAAGACGCCCGCGCGGGCGGCCGATCTGTTCGGGGTCAAGGGGCTGCTCAGTCACGGCGATGGCATGGCTGCCCATGACCTGTAGCGATGCCGGTTGGCCGAGGGCATCGCTCAACCCTGTTTCGAGGTTGCCATTGATTGCGGCAAAACGCAGCGGCACACCCAAGGCCGATGCCGTTTCGTGCAGCTCAGGACGGGCCATGTCGCTGTCCGCCGCCAACAGGCACGCCAGCGACTGCGGCGCGAGGCCGGCCTGCTCCAGTATCGCGCCGATGTCCGCCGACGCCCCTGCACTCAACGCCACCAGCACATTGCGCGGATAAATACGCAGCTCATCCGCCGCCGGTGTACCCGCAGCACTGTCGATACGGATCGCCAACCGTGCCCGTTCATCCTCGGGTAACTGCGCCTGAACCAGCCACGGCGCGGCGCCTTCGATGCGCACCGATTCACCTGCCAGCAGATCGGAGACAAAACGCTTACCTTGCTCCAGATCGCCGAGGCTGTAGCCACTCGGCGGATTGAGCAGGCAGGTGCCGAAACGCAATTCGCCGCTGGTGGTGATCGCCGGGGTGACTTGCAGTGCTGTGGCGATATCACGGGCCATGACATTGACCCCGCCCAGCCCGCCAAGCAGCGGCACCACCGCGCTGCCGTCCTCGGCCACCGCCAGCACCGGCGGCTCGACGCCTTTTTCCAGCAGCAGCGGCGCCAGCGTGCGGATGACGATGCCGGCCGCGCACAGGGCGATGATCGGCGTGTCCTGTTGATAGAGTTCGCGCAGCGTTGTGCCGAACTCGGTGTATTGACGATCCACACCCTCGACCCGTCCGCTCAGGCCATGAATCAGGGCGTCAGGGTAGCGCTGCTGGATCCGCCGAGCGGTGGCGAGACTGCCCGGGCCGAGGATGACAATGGCCGGCACTTTGGAAGTCATCAACCCTGCCACCGTTCGCCGGGCACGATGATCAGCGAGAAGTACGGCGAGGACATCGGCTCGACTTCATCCAGCGGCACGATCTTCTGGTTCGCCATGGTTGCCCGCTCGACGTACAACGCCCGACCGTCCAGGCCCAGTTCCTGGAGCACCTGCCGGACCTTGGGGAAGTTACGCCCCAGTTTCATGATGACCGCCGCATCGGCGTCGGCCAGGCGGCGCTTGAGTTCCTCAAAGGGCAGTACGCCGGAGAGCACCGACAGGCTCTGATTGCGATAGACCAGCGGCGCACCCAGCACCGAGGCGCCACCGAGCATCGAGCACACGCCAGGAATCACGTCGGCGTCATAGCGCTCGGCCAGGCGATCGTGCAGGTACATGTAAGAGCCGTAGAAGAACGGATCGCCCTCGCAGATCACCGCCACATCACGACCGGCATCCAGATGCACGGCCAACTGCTCGGCAGCGGTGTCGTAGAAGTCGGCGATGACCTGTTCATAGGACAGCGGTGCTGGCAGTGCTTCGGTGGTCACCGGATAAACCAGCGGCAGCAACGTCTGCGCCTCCTGCAAATGCGCCTCGATGATGCCGAAAGCGTTGCCCTTCTTGCCCTTGGCGACGAAGTACGCCACCACCGGCGATTCGCGCAGCAGGCGCAGGGCCTTGACCGTAATCAGTTCCGGGTCACCGGGGCCTACGCCGAGGCCGATCAGACGTCCAGGCTGCTGCATCATTCAATCTCCGTAGCGAGGGCGTTGACGGCGGCGGCGGCCATGGCGCTGCCGCCGAGCCGGCCTTGCATGATCACGAACGGCACGCCACGGCTGTTGGCCGCCAGCATCGCCTTGGACTCGGCGGCCCCGACGAAGCCCACCGGGAAGCCCAGGATCAGTGCCGGTTTCGGCGCGCCGGCATCGAGCATTTCCAACAGGTAGAACAGGGCGGTCGGCGCGTTGCCGATCACCACGACACTGCCTTCCAGATGCGGACGCCAAAGCTCCAGGGCGGCCGCCGAACGGGTGTTGCCCAATTCAAGGGCCAACGCCGGCACGCTCTCGTCGCGCAAGGTACAGATCACCGGATTGTTCGCTGGCAGGCGAGCCCGGGTCACGCCTTCGCTGACCATCCGCGCATCGCACAGGATCGGCGCACCGGCGGCCAGCGCCTGGCGTCCCGCCGTGCCGGCGCCCTCGGAAAACTGCAGGCCATCGACGGCCTCGACCATGCCGCAGGCATGAATCACCCGCACCGCGAGTTTTTCCAGGTCGGCCGGAATGCGCGCCAGGTTGGCTTCGGCGCGAATGATCGCGAAGGAGTTGCGATAGATCTCCTGACCGTCGCGGATGTAATCAAGCATCAAGGGGGCTCCGGGGGCGAGCGTCGAGCCAGTGGCCGAGCGCTTCAATAGTTAGATCGTGCGCCTGCAACGCGCCGAAACCCGGCAGCGTCGCATCGCGAAAATACAGGTCGTAACGACCGGGGGCGACCGCCAGCAAGGTGGCGGGCGCGACATGGGCCGCTGCGCAGGAACGCGGACAGCCCGACAGATGGATCTTCAGGGCACCGCCCTGGCATTGCAGCAGCTCGGCCAATTGACGAGCATCGGCCTTGGTGTCGGCCAGGGCTTTGCCGCAGCCACTGGAGCCGGTACACGCGATGAGTTGCGCCAGGGGTTGCTCGAGCGAGCACAACAGCCCCAGCTCCTCGAGCCGCGCCCGCACACCGGGCGCATCCTCGCGGCGCACGTTGGGCAGCAACAGGCTCTGCCAGGGGCTGAAACGCAGGCTGGCGTCGCCCTTGTCCCGCGCCAATTGCGCCGCTGCGCGCAGCATGACGGCGTCGAGCCGGCCCAGAGGCGCCGCCGCGCCAACGTAGACCCGGTCGTCGTGCTGGGAATGGATGCCGATGTGCAATCCGTCGATGGACTCGCCCCGCCGCCAATCCGGAGGGGGCTGCAACGCCACGCGGCGGGCCAACTGGACGAGGAACTCATCCCTCGGGATTTCGGCCAGCACGTGACGCATGCGCGTCTGGTCGGGACGGGCCAGGTCGAGAAACAACTCCAGCACCGCCACCACCAAATCATGTCCCTGGGCCAGGCGCACAGCGCCGTCCGGCTTATCCAGCGGGGTGCCGGCCAGCCCGAAGGCCAGCCACGGTTCGCCGTTGCGAACCAGCGCCGAGAGCCACAGGTCATGGTGATGTTCAAGCATCGCCAACCCTTCCCCGCCGTCCAATTGCACGGCGAACTTGGCCGACAGCTCATGGAAGCGTTCATGGGTTTGCAGGGTGAAAAGAATCCGCGCGGCCAACGGACGGGTATCGAGCAGCATCTGCCGGTCGATCCCGGCCGTGGGGCTGAGCATCAGGTTGCGCACGTCATCGCCGGCCAGTTTGCGGGGGCCAAGTCCGGCGTTCAGCAAGGGCTCGATCAACGCATCGTGCTGGGGCCCAATCCCACGGATTTGCAGGTTGGCGCGGTTGGTCGCCTCGATGACGCCACCGGCGAACCGCTCGGCCGCCAACGCCACGGCGTCGGCCTGATCCGCCTGGATGGAACCACCGTCGAGCTTGATCCGGCAGATCCCTCCGTCCAGCGCCTGGACGACACGCAGCAACCCCGGACAACCCGAGGGGCGTATGACGCTGGATGATGGACGTTCGTTCAAGGGCAAACCGGTCGATAAGGCACGCCGCAACGGCGAAGGCCCGCCATTATGCCTGCTTTGCCGGGGGGCATGAAAAGCTTGCTGGTCGGATTGCGGGCATCGCGCTGCGCCAGGGAGCCGATCACGGCCACAAAACGGGGGGAGCGAGCCTGTTCGCGATAGCGGTCCACCTGAAAGGGTGATGTTGAATGTGCCAGGGCCTTCGCGAGCAAGCCCGCCAAAGGGGTTCGGTGTCAGGCACGCTGACGTAAGTTTCCGGCGCCTTCCATGTAGGGATTTTTACCTTAAAAAACAGTCACATATCTTGGAACACATGCTCATTTGAACAAGCCGCAAAACCCCGCTTTATTCAAAGGGCAACCACTCACTTCACTTCATGGGAATCTTTGATAAGGACATCAGGATATGCCACACGCATCGAATTACGCCTACACCCCGGAACAGGTCACGACCGCATTCACCGGAATCACCGACACGCTGTTCAATGGCATTACGGTCGAGTCCGTCCCCAAAATGCTGATCGTCGCCGGATCGCAGGGATCGGGTAAAACCTATCTGCTGGAAAAAAGCCTCCTGCCCTCCCAACGCTACGACAATCATGTGCGCCTGTACCTGCCCGAGTACCGGGAAAAACACCCTCACTACGCCGAAATGATCAAACGCGGTGTGCTGCATGCTTATGAGCATACAGAGGCCTTTGTTCGAGAGGTTTGCTCGAAAATCTTCGCAGAGGCGTTCGGGAAAAAATACAACATCATCATGGAATGCGCGTTCGACAGCATCGATTTCGCGGCCTTCCCGGCGATGGCCGCGGCAGCGGGCTATCAGCTGGAAACCCACATCATCGCCTGCAAAAAAGAGTTCGCTCATCTATCGAGTATCAAAAGGGCCCTCAGAAGCCTGGAAAAACAGGAGCTTGAAAGGTTCGTCACGCTATCGGCGCTCAATGCCAGCCTGGGCAACGCCCAGCCGACCCTGCTGGCTATCGAGACGGCGGCCAAAGCAGTCAGCGGCTCGCAGATATACTTGTACGAGCGCGGGTTCGGCCCTTTGAAGGAACGGATCCTGCGCACCCAAAGCACCTATACCCTCGATCCGGACGGGACTTTGCTCATCGCGGGACCGAAGGTGGTTTATGCAAATGCCTTCGAGATCATCACCAATAACCGCCTCCACCTCATCGGCGACCGCGAAGAAATGGTAAAGGAGTGCCACCTGACACTGCTCAAGACCCAGCCCCATGCTGAACACGTACCCGACTCGGTCTACAACGATCTGTATGCCTATATCCTCAAATACGTCTACCGATGAATCGGCTGCCTGCTTGAGAAGGTGATGTTGAATGTGCCGGCGCCATCGCGAGCAAGCTCGCTCCCACAGGGGACCTGTGGCAAACACAGACCTTGTGCCTCCCCCAATCAAAACTGTGGGAGCGAGCCTGCTCGCGATAGCGGTCTGTCTGAATCGGCGCCGCACGCCGGCAGGCTCCCAACGGCCCACGCCATAACCGAAGGCGCACGGTATGATGGCGGCCCGGTTCGCGTGCGCAACAAGCCCGCCGATCAAACCTATCCATTCGAGGAACAGAGATGACCCCCTGGCTGACCGTAGTGGGCATCGGTGAAGACGGCTTCAAGGGCCTGGGCCGAGCGGCTCGCCACGCTTTGCTGCAGGCCTCGCGTATTCTGGGCAGTGAGCGCCAGTTGGCGCTATTGCCGCTGTGCATCCGCGGTGAACGGGAGCTGTGGCCCAGTCCATTTTCCCTCGAACCGCTGCTGGCACGGCGCGGAGACCCCGTGTGCGTGCTGGCCAGCGGCGATCCCATGTTCTATGGCGTAGGCGCCAGCCTCGCCAAACAGTTGCCTGGCGAGCAGATGCGGGTCATTCCAGCGCCATCGTCCTGTTCGCTGGCGGCGGCCCGCATGGGTTGGCCCTTACAGGAGGTGGTCACCCTGTCGCTGGTGGCACGGCCCCTGGCGGCACTCTGCGTTCACTTATCCACAGGCGTCCGGCTGTTGCTGCTGAGCAACGACCGCCACAGTCCTGCCGCCGTGGCGGCGCTACTTCGCGAGCGCGGCTTCGGCCCCAGCCCCATGACCGTGCTCGAACATCTGGGCGGCACCGCCGAACGGCGGATCGAAAGCTGTGCGGCACAATGGTCCGATCCCACCGTCGCGGACCTGAACCTGATCGCCATCGAATGCCGCGCCGAACCCTCGGCGTTGCGCCTGTCGCGCCTGGCCGGTTTGCCGGACACTGCGTTTGAACATGACGGCCAGCTCACCAAACGTGACGTGCGCGCCATTACCCTCGCCCGTCTGGCCCCGATGCCCGGTGAATTGCTCTGGGATGTGGGGGCGGGCAGCGGCTCCATCGGTATCGAATGGATGCGCGCCCACCCCAGTTGCCGAGCCCTGGCCATCGAGGCCGACGAAGGCCGCCAAGGGTTGATCGAACGAAACCGCGACACCCTTGGCGTGCCCGGCCTGCAACTGATCCGCGGGCGGGCACCGCAAGCCCTGGAAGGACTGGAGCCGCCGGACGCGGTATTCATCGGCGGCGGCGTAACCCGCGAGGGCGTGCTCGACGCTTGCTGGGCTCGACTCAAGCCCGGCGGACGGCTGGTGGCCAACGCCGTGACGCTGCAGAGCGAGATGACGCTGATGAACTGGCGCGAACTTCATGGCGGCGAACTGACCCGTATCCACATCGCCCAGGCCCAGCCATTGGGCGAGTTCGACACCTGGCGCCAGGCATTGCCCATCACCTTGCTCGACCTGGTCAAACCCTTCGATGCGTGACGAAACCGCCGAACAACCCGCGCCCCTGCGCAGCGGCCTGACCACCGGCAGTTGCGCCACCGCCACCAGTCTGGCGGCCGCCCGGCTGCTGCTTTGCGGCATCCAGGCCGATGCCGTGGAGATCGTGCTGCCCAAAGGCAAGCACGTGCAGATGCGCCTGGAATTCTGCCGCCTGACCGAGCAAGGCGCCGAAGCCGGGACGATCAAGGACGCCGGCGATGACCCGGACGTGACCCACGGCGCGCTGCTATTTTCCCAAGTGCGGCTGACAGCCGAGCCTGGGGTGCGCTTCATTGCCGGGCGTGGCGTGGGCACCGTGACGCGGCCAGGATTGGTATTGGACGTCGGTGAGCCGGCGATCAATCCGGTACCACGTAAAATGATCGGCGACCACCTGGGACGGCTGGCCGAGCAAGCCGGGTATGCCGGCGGCTTCGAGGTCACGGTCAACATTGAGGGCGGCGAAGCGCTGGCGCTGAAAACCATGAATCCCCGGCTGGGGATCCTCGGCGGCCTGTCGATCCTCGGCACCAGCGGCATCGTCCGACCATTCTCCTGCGCGGCCTACATTGCCTCGATCCACCAGGGCATCGACGTGGCGAAAACCAACGGTTACCTGCACATCGCCGCCTGCACCGGCAACGCCAGCGAAGACACCATGCGCCGGGTCTACAACCTGCCGGAAATCGCCCTGATCGAAATGGGCGATTTTGTCGGGGCGGTGCTCAAGCATGTGCGCAAGGTGCCCGTGGAGAAGCTCAGCCTCTGTGGCGGCTTTGGCAAAATCAGCAAATTGGCCGCCGGTCACATGGACCTGCACAGCCGTCATTCAAGTATCGACCTGCCACAACTGGCGCAATGGGCGGCCGCCATCGGTGCCGATGAGGCATTGCAACAGGGCATTCGCCAGGCCAACACCAGCCAGCAAGCCCTGGCGATGGCCAGCGCCGCTGGCATCGCCCTCGGCGACGCAGTCTGCGAACACGCCTTGGCCTTCGCTCGCGGCATCGTACCGGCCCAGGTCCAGGTCGAAGTCTTCGCCATCGACCGCCAGGGCGCCGTCGTCGGTCACGCCGGAGCTTTCAAATGAAACGCATCCTGCTGCTGGGGGGGGTCACCGAAGCCCTGGCCATCGCCCGCACCCTGGGCCCAACACACCTCTACAGCCTGGCGGGGATCGGCCGCGTTCCCACCGACCTGACCTGTCAGGTGCGCGTCGGCGGCTACGGCGGCGCCGAAGGGCTGACGCAATTCATTCGTGACCAAGGCATCGACCTGTTGCTGGATGCGACCCACCCCTACGCCGCACAAATCAGCCACAACGCCGCCCACGCAGCCCGCGCTTGCGGCATTCCCTGCTGGGCCCTGCGCCGTCCGGCATGGCAACCCCAGGCCGGGGATGACTGGCGCGAAGTGGCCGATTGGGCCGAACTGATCCAGGCCCTGCTGCCGTTCCACCGCCCCCTCTTCACCCTTGGCCGCGAGCCGCTGCAACACCTGCACGAAATCCCGCCCGAGCAATTCTGGACCCTGCGGGCCCTGGAGGTTTACCCCGGTAATGAGCGCTGCGAAGTCATAGGTGCCCGTGGGCCGTTTCATATTGACGGTGAGCGCGAACTGTTCGAACGGCGGCGGATCGATGTGCTGATCAGCAAGAACAGCGGCAGCACGGCCACCGAGCCGAAGCTGGAAGTGGCGCGGGAGCGGGGGCTGCCGGTGCTGGTGTTGAAGCGGCCGGTGTTGCCGGGGGTGGATCGGGAGTTTGGGACGGTGGATGAGGTGTTACAGGAACTGGCGAAGCCTGCGATCCTTTGATCTTTTCATGGTCGAAAATTCACGCGTTTCGACGCTGTCACCTATAGCAATACCAACTGATCAAAATCCAGCCATAAAAACACTCCCTTGAAGATCTGTTGCTACTGTTAACCCAAGCCCTGCGACCCTACACCGCACGTGCTCTTTTTACTTATCAACCCCGATCAGGCTAAATACCGCCACCTGATCGACCATCGAGCGGATTGCCCCATGTCCCGACAACGGCTTGCATTTGCCTGGATCGCCTGCTTCGCAGTGCTGTTCAACATGCTTGCCATGCCGCTTTCCGGCAGCGGTGGGGCGATGGCAAAGGCCCAGTCGCCAGCCGAGCAATTGCTGTGGGGCAGTTTCTGCTCTTCCAGCGGCACGAAACTGGTGGCGATTTCCCTGGGCAAGTTCGAGCAGAGCACGCCGCAGAACGACGATCACTCGACGATGCAGCATTGCTGGTGCTGTGCGGGGTCGCCGCCCTTGGTGGCGCTCACCGGGCACGAGCCGCAGTTGTACCTGAATGCTCAGCCGGCCCATCGCGGCGCGGCCCACCCACTGCTCGACAGCCCCACACCGCGCCAGCAATGGCCGAGCCTCAATCCCCGCGCCTCACCTCTGGCCTGATTCTTCTCGCATGACCCTGCGTCCTGAATCGTTCCGGAGAACTACCCATGCTGAACAGACTTATCCTGCTGGCCGCCCTGCTGCTTCCCGTCGGCTTCGCCCAAGCTCACCAGTACAAAGCGGGCGAGCTTGAAATCGCTCATCCATGGTCCCAGGAGTTGCCGCCCAATGCACCGACCGTGGCCGCGTACTTCGTGATTCACAACAAGGGCACAACCGCCGACAAACTGCTCAGCGTCGATTCGCCGATTGCCGACAAAGCCGAGCTCCACGAACACGTGATGCAAAACGACCTGATGAAAATGCAAGCGGTGCCCGTCGTTGATATCGCCCCCGGTGCGACTGTCACCTTCGCGCCGATGGCTTATCACGTGATGCTGCTGGGGCTGGAGGATCGCAGCCTGCTCAGCGACGGCAAACGCTTCCCTCTGACCCTGCATTTCGAAAAAGCGGGGGATGTCACGGTCGATGTCGCGGTGCAGAAAAAAGCCCCCGACAGCAGCAAAACCCAAACGCACGCCCACTGATCACCTTTGCCCATGCGAACGCCCCGCGCCAGGTCGGTCATGCCCCGCCGTCAGCTGATGAGCCTGACACGCGGCAGCTGGATCAGCCTGTTCGCCATGCTGATGATCTTTATCGGTCCGCTGATTTCTCAGTCGATGCCGATGGATCAGCGCATGTCTTCGTCCATGACCATGGACATGGAAATGGACATGTCGGCGGGCGTTCACGCCGAGCATGAAGCAGCGAAAGCCGAACATTGCCCGCCCCAGAGCGAGCATCACGTACTGTGGGAAAAGTGTGGTTATTGCAGCCTGCTGTTCAATTGCCCTGCGCTGACGGGGGGGCATAGCTTCGCCGTCTTCGATACCCCGCCACCCCACACCTACACCAGCCCCTCGCCACGCCTGGGCCATGCCCGGACGTCATTCTTCCCCGGTGCCCGCACCCGCGCACCGCCCCTCGACGCGTAGACCCCGACACTTACTTCACCCGGTCGCAAAAGACAGCCCCAGGTTGCCCGACCGTGTCGTTTACGTCTGTTCGATGGAATCATCATGTCCAGGTTTTCTGCCGACATCGCATTGGGCGCAGCCCAGGTTCGCTGCTCCCCGAACGAGCCACGGGTTCGTTTTCGCTACACCGCCACCGCACTGTGCGGCCTGCTGCTCACGCCCTGTGCGCTGGCCGACGAGCATGCTCACCACGAAGCTCAGATCGAAGAGCTGAGCCCGACGGTCATTACCGCCGTCGCTCCCAGCTCGCCCCTGACCGTGGTCACCAACCCCAAGGATCCGCGCCAACCGGTGCCGGCCAGCGACGGCGGCGATTATCTCAAGACCATTCCCGGCTTCGCCCTGGTGCGCAACGGCGGCACCAATGGCGACCCGGTACTGCGGGGCATGTTCGGCTCGCGGCTGAACATTCTCACCAATGGCAGCATGCTGCTGGGCGCTTGCCCGGGCCGGATGGACGCGCCGACGTCCTATATTTCGCCGGAAACCTACGACAAACTCACCGTTATCAAGGGCCCGCAAACCGTGCTCTGGGGCCCTGGTGCATCGGCCGGGACCGTGCTGTTCGAACGCGAGCCGGAGCAGTTCGGCGAACTGGGCACCCGGGTCAACGCCAGCGTACTGGCCGGTTCCAACGGGCGCTTCGACAAGGTCGTGGATGCGGCTGCCGGCGGATCTTTGGGTTACGTGCGGGTGATCGGCAACACCGCTCATTCAGACGATTATCGTGACGGCAACAACGACACGGTGCCGTCGCGCTACGACAAGTGGAACGGCGACGTGACGCTGGGCTGGACGCCGGATGCCGATACCCTGCTGGAACTGACCGCTGGCAAGGGCGACGGTGAAGCACGCTACGCCGGACGTGGCATGGATGGCTCGCAGTTCAAGCGTGAAAGCCTGGGCTTGCGTTTCGAGCGTTCGAACATGGGCGATGTGCTGGATACGCTCGAAGCGCAGGTCTACTACAACTACGCCGACCATGTGATGGACAACTACACGCTGCGCACGCCGTCCGGCACCGGGATGATGGCCGGCCCCATGGCGTCCAACGTCGACCGCCGCACCCTCGGCGCACGCATCAAGGCCACCTGGCGCTGGGCCGATGTGCAATTGATCAGTGGCCTGGACGCCCAGACCAACGAGCATCGCCAACGCAGTAGCATGGGCATCGACACCTACAAGGAACGGCCGCGCACCAAGGACGCCGACTTTCATAACTACGGCGTGTTCAGTGAGTTGACCTGGTACGCCGCCGACCGCGACCGGCTGGTCAGCGGCGCCCGCCTCGACCGCGCCTCGGCCAAGGATTACCGCCAAAGCATCGGCTCCGGCATGTCCGCCCGGCCCAATCCCACTGCCGACCAAACCCGCGCCGACACGCTGCCCAGTGGTTTCGTACGCTACGAACACGATCTGGCCGACAGCCCTACTACCCTCTATGCGGGCCTGGGCCACGCGCAACGTTTCCCGGATTACTGGGAGCTGTTTTCGGCCAACGCCGGCCCCGCCGGTTCGCTGAATGCTTTCGACTCGATCAAACCGGAGAAAACCACCCAACTCGACTTCGGCCTGCAGTACAAAACCGAAACCCTCGAAGCCTGGGCGTCGGGTTATGTCGGGCAGGTGCGCGACTACATCCTGTTCGATTACACGCCCGGCATGATGGGCACCACCTCCCGGGCCGAGAACATTGATGCACGGATCATGGGCGGTGAGCTGGGCGCGGCCTACAAGCTGACCGAGCGCTGGAAAGCCGATGCAACATTGGCCTACGCCTGGGGCAAAAACAGCAGCGATGGCAGCGCCCTGGCACAGATGCCGCCGCTCGACGCCCGTCTGGGCCTGACCTACAGCGAAGATCGCTGGAGCGCCGGTGCCCTGTGGCGCGTGGTGGCCGCGCAAAACCGTGTCGACGAAAACAAGGGCAACGTGGTGGGCAAGGACTACGGCAAGAGCTCCGGGTTCGGGGTGTTCTCCCTCAACGGTGCCTACCGCATCAATAAGCACTGGAAGGTCAGCAGCGGCGTCGACAACCTGTTCGGCAAAGCCTACGCCGAACATCTGAACCTGGCCGGCAACGCCGGGTTCGGCTACCCGGCGAGTGACCCGCAAGCCATCAACGAACCGGGGCGCACGCTCTGGACCAAGGTGGATATGAGCTTCTAACAACTGACCTGATTGATCGTTCCCACGCTCTGCGTGGGAATGCAGCACGGGACGCTTCGCGTCCTGCGGTGACGCAGAGCGTCACTGGATGCGTTCCCACGCGGGAGCGTGGGAACGATCAAAAGCGCCAAAAACATAACGATCACATTTGCCCTGCGGAGCGCTTCTAAAATGAGCCAACCGAAACCCAACTTCTACAACCTGGCCTGGCGCTGGCATTTTTATGCCGGGCTGTTCGTGGCGCCGTTCATGGTGATGCTGGCCCTGACCGGCATTATTTACCTGTTCAAGCCGCAACTCGACCCTCTGATGTACGGCAGCCTGCTGAACGTGCCGGCCGGCCATCACACGATGGCGGCGGACGACCTGCTCAAACAGGTCCGCCAGGCCTACCCTCAAGGCCAGGTCAAACAGTACCTGCCGCCGATCAATGCCGAGCGCAGTGCGCAATTCGTGGTGATCGACAAGAGCCGCGAGCTGAACGTGTTCATCGACCCGTACCATGGCGATGTCCTCGGTGAACAGGACGCCAAGGACAACCTGCAAGCCATCGCCCGGGCCATCCACGGTGAGTTGATGATCGGCACCGTGGGCGACCGACTGGTGGAAATGGCCGCCGGCTGGGGCGTGGTCCTGGTGGTGTCGGGCCTGTACCTGTGGTGGCCTCGAGGGCAGTCGTCGGCCGGAGTATTGTGGCCACGCTGGAGCGCTCGCGGTCGTTTGTTCTGGCGCGATCTGCATGGGGTCGTCGGCTTCTGGGGCGCGGCGTTTCTGCTGGTGATGCTACTCAGCGGCATGACCTGGACCGGCTTCTGGGGCAAGCAATATGCTGACCTCTGGAACCGCTTCCCGGCTGCCATGTGGAACGACATGCCCAAGTCCGACGTCGCGGCCGGCAGCCTCAACAATGCGCACCGCCAGACCGTACCCTGGGCCGTGGAAAATACCCCGATGCCGATGTCCGGCGACCATGCCGAACACATGGCCCACGGCGGCGCCCATGAAGGTCCCGCCGCGCCGACCGTAAGCCTGCAAGCAGTGCAGGACATCGCCACCGAACGCAAAGTGGAACCTGGCTACAGCATCACCCTGCCGACCACCGCCACCGGCGTATTCACCATCGCTGTATTCGCCGACGACCCGCGCAACGACGCGACCCTGCATGTGGACCAGTACACCGGCAAGGTCCTGGCGGATGTGCGTTGGGAACATTACGGCGTCGTCGCCCGCGCCACCGAAACCGGCGTGATGCTGCACGAAGGCAAGATGTTCGGCCCGCTGAACCAGATCATCGTGCTGCTGATTTGCCTGATGATCCTGCTCAGCGCCGTCAGCGGCGTGGTGATCTGGTGGAAGCGTCGGCCCCAGGGCAAGTTCGGCGTACCAGCACTGCGTCACGACTTGCCGACCTGGAAGACCGGGGTGTTCATCATGCTGGCCCTGGCAGTGGTGTTTCCGCTGGTGGGGGCGTCGCTGCTGGTGATGGGGTTGCTGGATCGGCTCGTCACCCGTTTCAATCGCCAGCCTGAGGTGGTTTCATCTTCAAGTTGAAGACAGCGCGTTAACGAAAGACGGCGCGAAACCTCTACAATCGCGCCCGCTTTCCAAACGGTGAACACCATCCCTTGTGGGAGCGAGCTTGCTCGCGATAGCGGTGGATCAGCCAACAGAGATGTGACTGACCTACCGCTATCGCGAGCAAGCTCGCTCCCACAGGGGCTTCGGATCGATCCAATCATTTGAGTGTATGCATGACCTCGCTAACCCTCTCCCACCTCGCCTGGACACCCCTGGGCCATGGCCACTGCCATCATCAGTTCCAGCTGCGTGACGCCACGTTGCAGGTGGGTGCCGGGGAGTTTGTCGGGTTGATCGGGCCCAATGGCAGCGGCAAGACCAGTCTGTTGCGCTGCGCCTATCGGTTCAGTCAGCCGGAGGCGGGAGAGGTCAAACTTGACCATCACAACGTCTGGAAACAGTCCTCGCGCTGGTGCGCCCAACGCATCGCTGTGGTGCTGCAAGAGTTTCCCGACGCCTTCGGCCTGACGGTCCAGGAAGTCGTCGCCATGGGGCGCACGCCCCACAAAGGCCTGTTCGATGGCGACAGTCACGAAGACCGCCGTCTGGTCATCGAGGCCCTCGAAGCGGTCGGGTTGCAAGGCTTCGGCGACCATGCTTTCGCCACACTCTCGGGCGGGGAAAAGCAACGGGTGATCCTGGCTCGCGCCCTGGCGCAGCAGCCGCAGGTGCTGATCCTCGATGAGCCGACCAATCACCTCGACCCGCGTTATCAACTCCAACTGCTGCAACTGATCAAACGCCTGGGGATCGGCACCCTCGCCAGCATCCACGACCTGAATCTGGCCGCTGCGTTCTGTGATCGGCTCTACGTCATCGACCACGGACACATCGTCGCCAGCGGCACGCCCAAGGAAGTGCTGACGGTCACGCTATTGCGCGACGTCTTTGGCGTGCAGGCGCTGATTGACGAACACCCCTTGGCCGCCCACCCCCGAATCACCTGGATAACCCAACCATGATCTTGCGTTCCCTGCTGCTTCTGCCGCTGCTGCTCGGCAGTGCACATGCTTTGGCCGAGGCCACCCGCTACCCATTGACGATCCAAAGCTGCAATCGCGAAGTCACCTTCAACCAGGCGCCGAAACACGCCGTCAGCCATGACATCAACATGACCCAGATGATGCTCGCCCTGGGGCTCAAGTCGCGCATGGTGGGCTACAGCGGCATCAGCGGCTGGAAGTCAGTGACGCCCGACATGGAGAAAATCCTCGATGGCCTGCCGGAGCTGGCGGCCAAATACCCGTCGGTGGAAACCCTGCTCAATGCCAACGTGGATTTCTTCTTTGCCGGCTGGGACTACGGCATGCGGGTGGGCGGCGACCTGACGCCGCAAACCCTGCAACCGCTGGGCATTAATGTGTACGAGTTGACCGAATCCTGCGCGTTCGTGATGAAACGCCCGCCGGCCACCCTGGAAGACACCTACAACGACCTGCGCAACCTGGGAAGGATTTTCGATGTGCAGGACCGCGCCAATGAGTTGATCGCCTCGATGCAGGCCCAGGTGGCGCAAGTGCGCAAGCAGTTGCCTGCTGATCAGCCCCGAGTGTTCCTGTACGACAGTGGCGAAGACCGCGCCATGACCTCCGGCCGTCTCGGCATGCCACAGGCCCTGATCGATGCGGCCGGCGGGCGCAACATTCTCGATGACGTGCAGACCAGTTGGACCCGGGTGAGCTGGGAGAACGTGGTCGAGCGCAACCCCGAAGTGATCGTGATTGTCGATTACGGCGAAGTCAGCGCCGAGCAGAAGCAGCAATTCCTGCTGAACAACCCGGCCCTGCAATCAGTGGATGCGATCAAGCACCGGCGCTTCATCGTGATCCCTTACGTTCAGGCCACGCCGGGTATCGATAACGTATTGGCGGTGCAAACCCTGGCAAAGGGTTTTCACCGTCCATGAGCAATCGTCGCTATGGCGCGTTGCTGGTGTGCCTCGGTGCACTGATGCTGGTGTCGTGCGTGGTGTCCCTGGGGTTCGGTCCGGCGCGGGTGCCGGTGGCTGTGGTCTGGGACATCCTGCTGAACAAGGCTTTCGGTGTGGGTGACGTGTATTGGTCGCCCGGCCAGGAACATATCGTTTGGCTGATCCGCGTACCGCGCCTGCTGCTCGGAGCCTTGGTGGGCGCAGGACTGGCGTTGATCGGTGCGGTCCTGCAAGCGGTGACGCGCAACCCCCTGGCCGACCCGCACCTGCTGGGCGTCACGTCCGGCGCGACCCTGGGTGCGGTCATTGTGGTGCTGCATGTCGGTGAGATCATTGGTCTGCTGACCCTGCCGCTGGCCGCATTTATCGGCGCATTGTTGAGCATGTTGCTGGTACTGGCCATCGCCAGCCGCCAAGGCCGTCTGGAAAGCGATCGCTTGTTGCTGTGCGGCGTGGCGGTGTCATTCGTGATGATGGCGGCGGCCAACCTCTTGCTGTTTCTGGGTGACCATCGCGCCAGTTCCGCAGTGATGTTCTGGATGCTCGGCGGCCTGGGCCTGGCGCGCTGGGAATTGCTGGCGGTGCCGGCGGCCAGTGTGTTGCTGGGGCTGGGATTGCTGCTGGGCATGGCCCGGCCGCTGAATGCACTGATGGCGGGCGAACAGACCGCCGTGACCCTGGGCCTGAACGCGGCGAAGGTGAGGTTGTGGATTTTCCTGATCGCCTCGCTGATGACCGGCGTGCTGGTGTCCATCAGCGGCTCGATCGGTTTTGTCGGGCTGATGGTGCCGCACATTGCCAGGCGCCTGGTGGGTGCCGAACACCGTCGGCTGCTGCCTGCGTGTGTTCTGCTGGGCAGCCTGTTCCTGGTGTGGGTGGATGTGGCGGCCCGGACCCTGATCGCACCGGAGGACTTGCCCATTGGCGTCGCCACTGCCGCTATCGGTGGCCTGTTCTTCATCGGCCTGATGCGCCGTCGCTGAATCCACCCCTGTTTCCCTGACTTGCAAATAACAGGGGAACTGCAAGCCTTCGCCCCAATGTGGCGCATCTGATCGCACCAGCGCCTAGGCCGCGGTCGCTAGTGGTGCATTCGCACTTTTACCCCAGCGCGCCAACCCCGCATTCTCAATGCCTTTGCTCAACCGGGCACACCCCTTGCAAAAGCCCCTTCAGCGTCCGCATCTGCCATCGAAAAAAACTCATAATTGCACGGAGATCGCACAATGAAGCGTCGTAGCTTGATCAAGGCTTTTACACTCTCGGCAAGCATTGCCGCGATGGGCATGGCCTGGACCGTCCAGGCCGCCGAAACCATCAAGGTCGGCATCTTGCATTCATTGTCCGGCACCATGGCGATCTCCGAGACGTCCCTCAAGGACATGGCGCTGATGACCATCGACGAGATCAACGCCAAAGGTGGTGTCAACGGCAAGCAGCTCGAAGCGGTGGTCGTGGACCCGGCCTCGAACTGGCCGCTGTTCGCCGAAAAAGGCCGTCAATTGCTGACCCAGGACAAGGTCGCGGTGGTGTTCGGCTGCTGGACGTCGGTGTCGCGCAAATCCGTGTTGCCGGTGTTCGAAGAGCTCAACGGCCTGCTGTTCTACCCGGTGCAATACGAAGGCGAAGAGATGTCGCCGAACGTCTTCTACACCGGCGCGGCGCCGAACCAGCAGGCCATTCCGGCGGTGGAATACCTGATGAGCGAAGAAGGCGGCAGTGCCAAGCGCTACTTCCTGCTGGGCACCGACTACGTCTACCCGCGCACCACCAACAAGATCCTGCGTTCGTTCCTGCATTCCAAAGGTGTGGCAGACAAGGACATCGAAGAGGTCTACACCCCGTTCGGCCACAGCGACTACCAGACCATCGTGGCCAACATCAAAAAGTTCTCGGCCGGCGGCAAGACCGCGGTCATCTCCACGGTCAACGGCGACTCCAACGTGCCGTTCTATAAAGAACTGGCGAACCAGGGCCTGAAAGCCACCGACGTACCAGTGGTGGCGTTCTCGGTGGGCGAAGAAGAGCTGCGCGGCATCGACACCAAGCCGCTGGTGGGTAACCTGGCGGCGTGGAACTACTTCGAGTCCGTGGATAACCCGGCGAACAAGAAATTCGTCGATTCCTGGAAGGCCTATGCCAAGGCCAAGAACCTGCCAGGCGCCGACAAAGCCGTGACCAACGACCCGATGGAAGCCACCTACGTCGGCATCCATATGTGGGCGCAAGCGGTTGAAAAAGCCAAGTCCACCGACGTCGACAAAGTCCGCGAAGCCCTGGCCGGCCAGACGTTCGACGCACCGTCGGGCTACACCCTGACCATGGACAAGACCAACCACCACCTGCACAAGCCGGTGATGATCGGCGAGATCCAGGCCGACGGTCAGTTCAACGTGGTCTGGCAGACCGAGGGCCCGATCCGCGCCCAGCCATGGAGCCCGTTCATCGAAGGCAACGACAAGAAGCCTGACTATGCGGTGAAGAGCAACTGAGCCCATGGGGGGTCGACCCGAGCACGACGCTCGGGCCGACACAAATCCCTGTGGGAGCGAGCTTGCTCGCGATAGCGGCCCCCTGTTCAACACTGATGTGACTGACCCACCGCCATCGCGAGCAAGCTCGCTCCCACATTGTCCGTGCAAGGCGACTCTCTATGCCCACCGCCCTCTACCGCCTCATCCTCGCCCTGGTGCTGCTATTGCCACTGGAGGCCCACGCCGGTGATGCCGAAGATTTCCTCGCCGCCAAGCCGCCCCAGCAAGCCACGCTGCTGGAAACCTGGGCCGCGCAACCGGAACCTGAGCGTGTCGAACTGATCAACGCCTTGCAACAAGGCCAGTTGACCGTCGACGGCCAGCCCAAGACCCTGCGCCTGAACAACCGCTTGCGAGGGTTGATTGAAACCGCCCTGGCCAGCCATCAACTATTGGCCGCTGACGCCAGCGTGCGCCTGAGCGCTGCCCAACAACTGCAAAAAAGCGCCCGCCCAGCCCAACTGGCGTTTCTCGATCGGCAACTGGCCGGCGAGCAGGACGAAGACGTGCATGCAGCCCTGAGCCTGGCGTTGGCGAACCTGCAACTGGTGGACCCCAACCCGTCGGTTCGCCTGGCTGCCGTGCGGCTATTGGGGGAAACCGGCGATCCGTTGGCTCGCACCCGCCTCGAAGGCCTGCTCGAACCCGGCGTTGAAACCGACGCCACGGTACGCACCGCCGCCGAAACCAGCCTCGGCCAGGTCAAACGCAAGCTGCTGATCGGTGAATTGCTGGGCCAGGCCTTCAGCGGCATGTCCCTGGGCTCGATCCTGCTCCTGGCCGCCCTGGGCCTGGCAATCACCTTCGGCCTGCTGGGGGTGATCAACATGGCCCACGGCGAGATGCTCATGTTGGGGGCCTATTCCACCTACGTGGTGCAGATGCTGTTCCAGCGCTTCGCCCCGAATGCCATCGAGTTCTACCCGTTGATCGCCCTGCCGGTGGCGTTTTTCATCACCGCCGCCATCGGTATGGCTTTGGAGCGCACGGTGATCCGTCACCTCTATGGGCGCCCCCTGGAGACTCTGCTCGCCACCTGGGGCATCAGCCTGATGCTGATCCAACTGGTGCGCCTGGTGTTCGGCGCGCAGAACGTTGAAGTCGCCAACCCGTCCTGGCTGTCCGGCGGCATCCAGGTGCTGCCGAATCTCGTACTGCCCTACAACCGCATCGTGATCATCGCCTTCGCCCTGTTCGTGGTGGCGCTGACCTGGCTGTTGCTGAACAAGACCCGCCTGGGCCTGAACGTGCGCGCGGTGACCCAGAACCGCAACATGGCCGCTTGCTGCGGCGTGCCCACCGGCCGCGTGGACATGCTCGCCTTCGGCCTCGGCTCGGGCATCGCCGGGCTCGGTGGCGTGGCCCTGAGCCAGATCGGCAACGTCGGCCCGGACCTGGGCCAGAGCTACATCATCGACTCGTTCCTGGTGGTGGTGCTCGGTGGCGTCGGTCAGTTGGCCGGCAGTGTGTTCGCCGCGTTCGGGCTGGGCATCGCCAACAAGATTCTTGAACCGCAGATCGGCGCCGTGCTCGGCAAGATCCTGATCCTCGCGCTGATCATTCTGTTCATCCAGAAGCGTCCGCAAGGCCTCTTCGCGCTCAAAGGACGGGTAATCGACTGATGAACCAGCCCCTGATGCTCACGGCCGCGCAAAAGGCCGGCCCGAAAGTCACCCTCGCCGTCGGCGTGGTGATCCTGGCAGTGCTGTTGAGCCTGCCGCTGCTGTCGCTGTTGGCAGTGGATAACCCGCTGCATGTCTCGGCTTACACCCTGACCCTGGTGGGCAAGATTCTCTGCTACGCCATCGTCGCCCTCGCCCTGGACCTGGTCTGGGGCTACGCCGGCCTGCTCTCCCTGGGCCACGGTCTGTTCTTCGCCCTCGGCGGCTATGCCATGGGCATGTACCTGATGCGCCAGGCCGCCGGTGACGGCTTGCCGGCGTTCATGACCTTTCTGTCGTGGAGCGAATTGCCCTGGTACTGGAGCGGCACCGACAGCTTTGTCTGGGCCATGTGCCTGGTGGTGCTGGCACCGGGGTTGCTGGCGCTGGTGTTCGGCTTCTTCGCCTTCCGCTCGCGGATCAAGGGCGTGTATTTCTCGATCATGACCCAGGCCCTGACGTTTGCCGGGATGCTGCTGTTTTTCCGCAACGAAACCGGGTTTGGCGGCAACAACGGCTTCACCAACTTTCGCTCGATCCTGGGCTTTGGCATCACCGAGCCGGGCACCCGAGCGGTGCTGTTCCTGGCCACGGTGCTGCTCTTGGTGGCGAGCCTGTTCATCGGCTGGCGCCTGGCCCGCAGCAAGTTCGGCCGAGTGCTGACCGCCCTGCGCGACGCGGAAAACCGCCTGATGTTCTGCGGCTACGATCCCCGTGGCTTCAAGCTGTTCGTCTGGGTATTGAGCGCGGTGTTGTGCGGCCTGGCCGGGGCGTTGTATGTGCCGCAGGTGGGCATTATCAACCCCAGCGAAATGTCGCCGACCAACTCCATCGAGGCCGCCGTGTGGGTGGCCCTCGGCGGGCGCGGCACGCTGATCGGGCCGCTGCTGGGGGCCGGTGTGGTCAACGGCATGAAGAGCTGGTTCACCGTGGCCTTTCCCGAGTACTGGCTGTTCTTCCTCGGCGCGCTGTTCATCGTTGTGACCCTGTATCTGCCCAAGGGTGTGATCGGGCTACTCAAGAAAAGGGGCGAATGATGCGAATCCCACCCACAGCCGATTTCATGCTCGAACCCATACTGGATCCCAACAAAGACCAAGGCAGCAGTCGCGACGCCATCGGCCTCGGTCAGGCCGCCGGCAAGGGCCTGAACACCCGTCACGGCACCATCCTGACCCTGGAGGACATCAGCGTCAGTTTCGACGGTTTCAAGGCCCTGAACGCTCTGAACCTGTACATCGGCGTCGGCGAATTGCGCTGCATCATCGGCCCCAACGGCGCGGGCAAGACCACGCTGATGGACGTGATCACCGGCAAGACCCGGCCCAGCCACGGCAAGGCCTGGTTCGGTGAAACCCTGGACCTGACGAGCATGAGCGAAGTGCAGATCGCCCAGGCCGGCATCGGTCGCAAATTCCAGAAACCCACGGTGTTCGAAGCCTTGAGCGTGTTCGAGAACCTGGAGCTGGCGCTGAAAACCGACAAATCGGTGTGGGCCAGCCTGCGGGCCAAACTCACTGGCGAGCAACACGAGCGCATCAGCGAAGTGCTGGAGACCATCCGCCTCACGACGTCGGTCAATCGCGCCGCTGGGTTGCTGTCCCACGGGCAGAAACAGTTTCTGGAGATCGGCATGCTGCTGGTGCAGGACCCACAACTCTTGCTGCTCGACGAACCCGTGGCGGGCATGACCGACGCCGAAACCGAGTTCACTGCCGAGCTGTTCAAATCACTGGCGGGCAAGCATTCGCTGATGGTGGTGGAACACGACATGGGCTTCGTCGGCGCGATTGCCGACCACGTCACCGTGCTGCACCAGGGCAGCGTGCTGGCCGAAGGGTCGCTGGCGCAGGTGCAGGACAATGAGCGGGTGATCGAGGTGTATCTCGGGCGCTGAGGCGCAAAATTGCTTTTTATGTGGGAGCGAGCCTGCTCGCGATGGCGGTGTGTCAGTCAGCATCCATTCTGAATGTTCTGACGCTATCGCGAGCAGGCTCGCTCCCACAGGGGTTCGAGGAGAATCTGGAAAATGCTGCAAGTCGACAAGCTGCACCAATACTACGGCGGTAGCCACATCCTGCGCGGCCTGTCATTCGACGTGAAGGTCGGCGAGGTGACGTGCCTGCTGGGCCGCAACGGCGTGGGCAAGACCACCCTGCTCAAATGCCTGATGGGCCTGTTGCCGGCCAAGGAAGGGGCGGTGAGCTGGGAAGGCAAACCCATCACCACCTTCAAACCGCACCAACGGGTGCACGCCGGTATTGCCTACGTGCCTCAGGGCCGGGAGATTTTCGGACGGCTGACGGTGGAAGAAAACCTGCTGATGGGCCTGTCGCGTTTTCCCGCCGCCGAGGCCAAGGAGGTGCCGACGTTCATTTACGAATTGTTCCCGGTGCTGCTGCAAATGAAACAACGCCGTGGCGGTGACCTGTCCGGTGGCCAGCAACAGCAACTTGCCATTGGCCGGGCCCTGGCCAGCCGTCCGCGCCTGCTGATTCTCGACGAGCCCACCGAAGGCATTCAACCGTCGGTGATCAAGGAGATCGGCGTGGTCATCAAGAAACTGGCGGCCCGGGGCGACATGGCGATTTTGCTGGTGGAGCAGTTCTACGACTTCGCCGCCGAACTGGCCGATCAATACCTGGTGATGTCCCGGGGCGAGATCGTGCAGCAGGGGCGCGGAGAAAATATGGAAGCCGAGGGTGTGCGCGGGCTGGTTACGATCTAGTCTGTAGCGCTCTAACGATAATCGGAAATCATGAACCTACCTGTCTCCTTACTGGCGCCTTCGGCCCTGTTCACCCCCAGCTGGCATGCCGAGCTGGAACTGGGTTATGCCCGGTTCGGTGACTGCACGCGTCCGGTGCAGCGCCGCCACAAAGGTCCGCTGCGGGTGCAAAAACACCTGTACGCCGAGGGCCCCGAAGTGTGCCAACACATCATCGTCCACCCGCCCGGCGGGATTGCCGGCGGTGATCGGTTGGACATCGCGGCCCACGTCGGCCCCGCTGCCTGGGCGCAGTTGACCAGTCCCGGCGCGGCCAAGTGGTATCGCGCCGCCAGCCCGGCCTATCAGCAACTGAACCTGAGCGTGGCCGCGGGGGCGACCCTGGAATGGCTGCCCCAGGAAACCATCGTCTTCAGCGCCGCCCAGGCCGAACTCAACACCAGCATCGACCTGCAAGGTGACGGGCGCTTGTTCTACTGGGACATGGTGGCCCTCGGCCGGCCGGCCAGCGGTGAACGATTTGACCTGGGGCACTTCCAGTCGCGGCTGGACATCCGCCGCGACGGGCAGTTGCTCTGGCATGAACGCCAGCGCATTGTGGGCGGTGACGGATTGCTCGACTCGCCCATCGGACTGGGCGGCGATCCGGTGTTTGCCACTCTGCTGGTGACGGGCGAGATTGATAGCGAGTTGCTGGAACGGTGCCGATCCCTGGGCCATGACGTGCGTGGCGACTTGACGCAATTACCCGGCCTGATCGTGGCCCGGTGCCTGGCGAGCGAGGCGCTGCTGGCGCGGGGTTGGCTGATTGAATTGTGGCGTTTGCTCAGGCCTGCATTGCTTGGAAGAGAGGCCATGCCGCCCAGAATCTGGAGTACATGAATCTGCTTTCCTGTGGGAGCGAGCTTGCTCGCGATGGCGATGGAACATTCAACATTAATGTCGACTGACACACCGCTATCGCGAGCAAGCTCGCTCCCACAAAGGATCTCCCACAAGGAGATCTGTGTTTACAGCAAGAATTTTTTATCTGCCCTTATGGATTGCACATGGACCTGACCCCACGCGAAAAAGACAAGCTGCTGATCTTCACCGCCGGCCTCGTCGCCGAGCGACGGTTGGCTCGCGGCTTGAAGCTCAACTACCCGGAGGCGATGGCCTATATTTCCGCCGCCCTGCTCGAAGGCGCCCGCGATGGCCAGACCGTGGCCGAGCTGATGCATTACGGCACCACGCTGTTGACCCGCGAACAGGTAATGGAGGGCATCCCGGAAATGATCCCGGAGATCCAGGTCGAGGCGACGTTTCCCGACGGCACCAAACTGGTCACTGTCCACCAGCCGATCGCGTGAGGCCGCACCATGACCTATGACATTCGAGACGCCCGCCACGCCGACTTGCCAGCGATCCGTGACATCTACAACGACGCGGTGCTGAACACCACGGCGATCTGGAACGAACAGGCCGTGGACCTGGGCAATCGCCAGGCATGGTTCAGCGCCCGGCAATCGCAAGGCTATCCGGTGCTGGTGGTGGTCGATGACGAAGATAACGTCCTCGGCTATGCCTCGTTCGGCGACTGGCGACCCTTCGATGGTTTCCGGCACACCGTGGAGCATTCGGTGTACGTACGTGATGACCAACGCGGCAACGGCTTGGGCTCACTGTTGATGACGGCCCTGATCGAGCGCGCCAGGGCGTGCGGCAAACACGTCATGGTCGCGGCCATCGAAAGCGGCAACGCCGCCTCGATTCGCCTGCACGAGCGGGCTGGCTTCATCACCACCGGGCAGATGCCCCAGGTGGGCACCAAGTTCGGCCGTTGGCTGGACCTGACTTTCATGCAGTTGATCCTCAACCCAGGGGCGCTACCGCCTGCCGTCGACAAGGAGTGATGCCTATGAACCCCGCCCAGTTGCGCCGAGTCCACGCCGAGAGCTTTGCGCACTACCGCCAGGGCCTGATCGATCTGTTGCTCGACGCCGTCGGCTATGGCGCCAGCGTGGGGTTCATGGCCGATCTCGATGCGGTCCAGGCACGCGCCTATTTCGATGAGGTTCAGGCCAGTCTCAACCAGGGCCACTTGCTGCTGTGGGTGGTGGTCAAGGATGAACAGGTGCAGGCCAGCGTCCAACTTGCCCTGTGCCAGAAACCCAACGGCCTCAACCGTGCCGAAGTGCAAAAGCTGCTGGTGCGCGGCGAGGCTCGCCGCCGCGGCCTGGGCCAGCAATTGATGAGCGCCCTGGAACTCGGCGCCCGCCAGCACAAGCGCGGCCTGTTGTACCTCGACACGGAGGCTGGTTCCGAGGCCGAGGCATTCTACCGCGCCATGGGCTACACCCGCGTCGGTGAACTGCCCGACTACTGCCAGAGCCCGGACGGGACGTACACCCCGACCGCCATTTACTACAAGACTTTGGGGCAACCGCAATGATTCCAGGCCAATACCAGGTCCAGCCCGGCGACATCGAACTCAACGTCGGTCGCCGCACCCTCACCCTGAACGTCGCCAACAGCGGCGACCGGCCGATCCAGGTCGGCTCGCACTATCACTTTTTCGAAACCAACGACGCCCTGACCTTCGACCGCGCCGCCAGCCGTGGCATGCGCCTGAACATTCCGGCCGGCACCGCGGTGCGCTTCGAACCGGGCCAGAGCCGCGAGGTGGAACTGGTGGATTTGGCGGGGCATCGCCGGGTGTTCGGGTTTGCCGGGCGGGTGATGGGCGACCTTTAAGCCATGGAGGCCTGTACTGGCCTCATCGCGAGCAAGCTCGCTCCCACATTTGATCGCGTATCCCTGTGGGAGCGAGCTTGCTCGCGATAAGTGAGCGCAGCGAACGGTTTCAACATTCAATTGAATCTCAAGGCAAGCACATGAAAATCTCCCGCCAAGCCTACGCCGACATGTTCGGCCCCACCGTCGGCGACAAGGTCCGCCTGGCCGACACCGAACTGTGGATCGAGGTGGAAAAGGACTTCACCACCTATGGCGAAGAAGTGAAATTCGGCGGCGGCAAAGTGATTCGCGACGGCATGGGCCAGAGCCAGCTGCTGGCCGCCGAGGTCGTCGACACGCTGATCACCAACGCGCTGATCATCGATCACTGGGGCATCGTCAAGGCCGATGTCGGTCTCAAGGACGGGCGCATCAAAGCCATCGGCAAGGCCGGTAACCCGGACATCCAGCCCGATGTGACCATCGCCATTGGCGCCAGCACCGAAGTGATCGCCGGTGAAGGCATGATCCTCACGGCTGGCGGCATCGACACTCATATCCATTTCATCTGCCCGCAGCAGATCGAAGAAGCGCTGATGAGCGGTGTCACCACCATGATCGGCGGCGGTACGGGCCCGGCCACCGGGACCAATGCCACCACCTGCACCTCCGGGCCGTGGCACCTGGCGCGCATGCTCCAGGCCGCCGACGCTTTCCCAATGAACATCGGCTTCACCGGCAAGGGCAACGCCAGCCTGCCAGAGCCGTTGATCGAGCAAGTCAAGGCCGGTGCCATCGGCCTGAAGCTGCACGAAGACTGGGGCACCACCCCGGCGGCCATCGACAACTGCCTGAGCGTGGCCGACCAGTACGACGTGCAGGTGGCGATCCATACCGACACCCTCAACGAATCGGGTTTCGTGGAAACCACCCTGGCCGCGTTCAAGGGCCGCACCATCCACACCTATCACACCGAAGGCGCCGGTGGCGGCCATGCGCCAGACATCATCAAGGCCTGCGGTTTTGCCAATGTGTTGCCCAGCTCCACCAACCCGACCCGGCCGTTCACCCGCAACACCATCGACGAACACCTGGACATGCTGATGGTCTGCCATCACCTGGACCCGAGCATCGCCGAAGACGTGGCCTTCGCTGAAAGCCGCATCCGTCGTGAAACCATCGCCGCCGAAGACATCCTCCACGACCTGGGCGCGTTCTCGATGATCAGTTCCGACAGCCAGGCCATGGGCCGCGTCGGTGAAGTCATCACCCGCACCTGGCAGACCGCCGACAAGATGAAAAAGCAACGCGGCGCCCTGCCCGGCGATGGCGAAGGCAACGACAATTTCCGCATCAAGCGCTACATCGCCAAGTACACCATCAACCCGGCGATCACCCATGGCATCAGCCATGAAGTGGGCTCCATCGAAGTGGGCAAGTGGGCCGACCTGGTGCTGTGGCGCCCGGCGTTCTTCGGCGTCAAGCCGACCCTGATCCTCAAGGGCGGGGCGATTGCCGCCAGCCTGATGGGCGACGCCAACGCCTCGATACCGACACCGCAACCGGTGCACTACCGACCGATGTTCGCAAGCTTCGGCGGCTCGCGGCACGCCACCAGCCTGACGTTCATCAGTCAGGCCGCCGCCGAGGCGGGGCTGCCCGAACAGCTTGGACTAAAGAAGAGAATTGCCGTGGTCAAAGGCTGCCGGAATGTGCAGAAAACCGACCTGATCCACAACGACTACCTGCCGAACATCGATGTCGATCCACAGACCTACCAGGTCAAGGCCGATGGGGTGTTGTTGTGGTGTGAACCGGCTGATGTGCTGCCGATGGCGCAGCGCTATTTTCTGTTTTGAGGTGAATCAGGCCAGACACATACCCCTGTGGCGAGGGAGCTTGCTCCCGCTCGGTTGCGCAGCAACCGCCAAAGGAGGGGCTGCTACGCAGCCCAGCGGGAGCAAGCTCCCTCGCCACAGAATGAGGAAATTATGTGCCTGGCCCTGGTCTCGGGCAGGCTTAATCAACCTACTCCACCAACCGCCCCAACCGCTGCTTGAGCATGCGGTTTTCGCTGCGCAGTTGCTGCACTTCTTCCAGCAGGTCCAGCGCCAGGGCGACACCTTCCCATTCCAGTTCCAGCTCGCGGCGCAGCTTGGCCGCACGCCGGGCCAAGACCAGTTCGTAATCGGTGAAGCGCCAATCCGCCGGGGCCGCGCCATGGGGTTCGAGAATGCCATGCTCGACGATTTCGATCACATGGACATCCGCCAACGCAGCGGCCTCGCAAAATTCCATCAGGTTCAGTTCAATGATCGGGTTGTTCATGGTCTGCTTCTCCCAATGCTTTAACTGTCGAGTCTAGCGCCTCAAAACAGTCAGAAATTCTCCCGCGGATCGAACGCAGCCTTCTTCGCCAGCTCCGCCCACAACGCCTTGACTGCCTCGTCGCTGGCCTTGGGCATCACGGCCTTGAGCTGTACGAACAGGTAACCGCGCTCGCCGGCCTTGTTGCGCAGGCCGTGGCCCTTGGCGCGCATGCGCTGGCCATTCTGGCTGCCGGCCGGAACCTTGAGGTTGATCTTGCCCGTGAGGGTCGGCACCGCCACTTCAGTGCCCAGCGCCAATTCCCACGGCGCCAGGGGCAACGTGATGATCAGATCCTGGCCTTCGACGTCGAACTTGGGGTGCGGGGCAAAACGAATGGTCAGGTACAAATCGCCATTGGCACCGCCGCCAATACCCGGCGCACCCTGGCCCTTGAGGCGGATGCGTTCGCCGTCGGTCACACCCAGGGGAATCTTCACGTTCAGGCTTTTGCTGGTATTGCTGACGTGCTGGCCGGCGGCGTTGTACTGCGGCACCTGGAAGCTGACCTTTTTCGATTCGCTCGACAGGGTCTCTTCCAGGAAAATCGGTAGTTCCATTTCCACGTCTTGCCCTCGACGGCCGGTGCTGCGGCCTGACTGTCCGCCACCGAAACCCGGCCCGCGATTACCAAAAATCGAGCTGAAGAAATCCGAAAAATCGCCGGTGTCCTGTCCACCGCCAAAACCGCCCCGGCTTTGCCAGCCCGGCGGTCCCTGGAAAGGCTGGCCGTGCTGGCCATAGCGACGCAGGTCATCGTACTCGGCGCGTTTGTCGGCACTCTTCAGCGCTTCATAGGCTTCGGAGACGTCCTTGAATTTGGTCTCGGCATCCTTTTCCTTACTCACATCCGGGTGGTATTTGCGGGCCAGTTTGCGATAAGCAGCCTTGATCGTGGCGTCATCAGCCGTCGGCTCCACACCCAGAATCTTGTAATAGTCTTTGAAGTCCATCGAAGGATCACCATCCGTTATCGATATCGCACCGCCACCCGCAGCATGCTCGTGATACAAGTCCTGGGGTTTGACCGATCTCAAGGTTTGTGACCGGGCGGCGCTTCAGAAGTTTATCGGCAGCCGGTGGCGGTTCTTGTACTCGCCTTGTGGCTGCCAGGCCCATGCCAGCAAGTTTGGGGGTGCGACGCTGTCTTTCAAGGCCAGAGTTTACGAATTAGCAGATAACCGGCCTTCGAATCCGTGCCGCACTGACATACACTGCGCGGCCGTTTTTTCAACTGGAATCCGAAAGACATGAAAAACGCATCTCCGGCCCGTGCCTGCGGCATCGACTTTGGCACGTCCAACTCCACTGTCGGCTGGCTGCGCCCCGGCATGGAAACGCTGATTGCGCTGGAGGACGACAAGATCACCCTGCCCTCGGTGGTCTTTTTCAATCTCGAGGAACGCCGCCCGGTGTATGGCCGCCTGGCCCTGCACGAGTACCTGGAAGGCTACGAAGGCCGGCTGATGCGCTCGCTCAAGAGCCTGCTGGGGTCCAAGCTGATCAAGCACGACACCAGCGTGCTGGGCACGGCCATGCCGTTCAAGGATCTTTTGGGACTGTTCATCGGCCAGTTGAAGAAGCGCGCTGAGGCCACCGCCGGTCGGGAATTCGAAGAAGTGGTACTGGGTCGCCCGGTATTTTTCGTCGACGACGATGAAATGGCCGATCAGGAAGCGGAGAACACCCTGGTGGACGTGGCCCGCGCCATCGGCTTCAAGGAAGTCTCGTTCCAGTATGAGCCCATCGCGGCGGCCTTCGACTATGAGTCGACCATCGAGAGGGAAGAGCTGGTACTGATCGTCGACATCGGTGGCGGTACTTCGGACTTCTCCCTGGTACGCCTGTCGCCCGAGCGGCGCACCCATGACAACCGTCACGCCGACATCCTCGCCACCGGTGGCGTGCACATCGGCGGCACCGACTTCGACAAGCAGCTCTCGCTGGCCGGCCTGATGCCGCTGTTCGGCTACGGCAGCCGCATGAAAAGCGGCGCCTACATGCCCACCAGCCACCACATGAACCTGGCGACCTGGCACACCATCAACGCGGTGTACTCGCAGAAATCCACCCTGGCCCTGGGCAGCATGCGCTACGACATCGAAGACACCGGCGGCATCGACCGGTTGTTCAAGTTGATCGAACAGCGCGCGGGGCACTGGCTGGCGATGGAAGTGGAAGAAACCAAGATCCAGCTGACTCACAGCGACCAGCGCCATTTGCTCCTGGACCGAATCGAGGCAGGCCTGAGTGTGGACCTGAGCCGGGAACTGTTCGAATCGGCCATCGACGGCCTGCTGGAGCGGGTGCGCGGCAGCGTCACGCAATTGCTCAACGATGCCAACGTACGCGTCGATCAGGTGGATACGGTGTTCTTTACCGGCGGCTCCAGCGGCATCCCGGCACTGCGCAACAGCGTCTCGGCGATGCTGCCCCAAGCGCGGCATGTGGAAGGCAATATCTTCGGCAGTATCGGTAGCGGGCTGGCGATCGAGGCGATGAAGCGCTACGGCACGCAGGTCTGACCTGACACCGAGGCGCCTGCATCGCGAGCAAGCTCGCTCCCACAGTCAACCGCGTTCCTTCTGAAGAAATCCGGTCCACTGTGGGAGCGAGCTTGCTCGCGATGGCGCCAGATCAGACGCCACACCCACCGGATCAAACCATCCCCACCTGCTTCAACTCACTCTTCAAGTAAGCATAATAAATCGGCCCCGCCACCACGCCCGGCAGACCGAACGCCGCTTCGAACACCAGCATCGCCATGAGCAATTCCCAGGACTTGGCGCTGATCTGCCCACCGACGATGCGGGCATTGAGGAAGTATTCGAGCTTGTGGATCACGATCAGGTAACCCAGCGCCGCCATTGCCACCCAGATCGACAGCGACAAGGCGACGATGGTGATCAGGGTGTTGGACATCAGGTTGCCAATGACCGGCAGCAGCCCCAACAGGAACGTCATGACGATCAGGGTCTTGGTCAGCGGCAGGTGGATGCCGAACAGCGGCAGCACCACCGCCAGGAAAATCCCGGTGAAAAAGGTGTTGAGCAGGGAAATCTTGATCTGGGCGAACACAATGTTGCGGAACGCCTTGACCAACAGGCTCAGACGGTCGAACAGCGCCGCCGCCAGGGGCTTGCGCTTGGTCAGGTCGGGGATGCGCTGCAGGGCGACGATAGCCCCCAGGACCATGCCGATCAACAACGTCACGAACATGTGGGCCGCATCCTTGCCCACCAACTGCAGCTCGCTCAGGTGCTTGCTCATCCAGTCGCCAATGGCCACCCGAAACTCGGCCGCGCTGGCCGGCAGGTAGGCGTCGATGAACGGTGGCAACTGCCCCCGGGCGCGGTCGACCACCGTCATGAACATGTCCAGGGATGCGCCAGGGTTTTCCGCCTCATGGAGCAGGAAACTGAAGGCCCCGGCGAAAATCAACGACAGCACACTGACCACCAGCGTGCCCAGCAGCGCCACCGCCAACCAGCGGGCCCGCCGGCCCTCGATCAGCCGTTGCAACTGCGGGGTGAGCATGTTGACCAGCTCGAACACCAGCAAACCGGCCAAAAGGCTCGGCAACAGGCGCAGTGGCAGCACCAGCAACAACCCACCAAAAATGATCACCCAACTGATCACCAACAAGACATGACGCTGAGAAAACGTTGGCATACAGCCTCAGAACAAAACGGCGTGAAAGGATCGGCAGTCTGCCAGCGTTCCACCAACAGCACTAGGGATTGTATCGGCTGACCTCGATCACAGTGCAGGTGTTTTTTTGTAGCGCCTTTGCCGGCCCCATCGCGAGCAGGCTCGCTCCCACAATGGACCGGGCAGTGCAAATCAACTGTGGGAGCGAGCCTGCTCGCGATGAGGCCTTCACCGTCTGAAAAAATCCCGGCGGTTATTTTTTCTTCAGACACTCACTCATGAACGCTTTACGCGCATCGCCTTTCAGTGCCTGGGTCGTGGCCGTGGCGTTGCAGGTTTTCATGCGTTCCTGCGGGGTGCTGGCATCGACGGGGGTGGCCTTGAGGCAGTTGCTCATGAAGGCTTTGCGCTCGTCGCCCTTGAGGGCCTTGGCGGTAGCGTCGGCATTGCAGGTGGTCATCTTGTTCTGTTGGGCCGTGGCGGCGAAACCCTGGGAAGACAGCAGCAACCCGATCACCAACAAAGGAACACGCAGCATCTTCATGATGTTTTCTCCTGGCTGCCGCACGATGGGTACGGCGATGAGGTGCAGTGTAGACAACGCCTGTTACACCTTCATCTGCGCGAATTTCCGTGCCTGATTGACCGTCATCGCGAGCAGGCTCGCTCCCACAGTTGACCGCACTCCGCCAGAAGAAACCCGATCCGAATGTGGGAGCGAGCCTGCTCGCGATGACGGACAACCCGACCTGAAGCCCTACACGCCAGCAGCCTTCAACCGCTGCGCATGCTCGACGAACAAGCGAACCGGCTCGGCGCCCTTGCCCACCAGCCCCAACGACTGGTTGACGATATCGAAGTGATCCAGCGGATAGTCATCGCCGATCACCGTGCCCAAATGCGAGCTGTAACGCCCGACCATGCCGTCGCATTGCCCGGCCTCACGCACGAAAGTGCGGGCGAACAGCCGGCAACTCCGGTGGGTGCCATCAAACAGGTTACGCCCCCTGTTGGTCTTGCCTGGCTGCAAGGTTCCGGACCAGGAGTAATAACGCACGCCATTGACCACTTCCGGTCCGTTCCCGCCCCACGTTTCTGGCAGGCCTTGGGGATATTGCTCGTTGAACAGGGCCACGCCCGCGGTAGTGAGAGAGGCGTGGGACGCCTGGATATCCACCGGCAACCGGGGCCCGCGATAACCGGTTTCCAGCAGGCTCATCAGGGCGCTGATCAACCGCAGCAAAGCACTGAGCAGGCGACCCTTGGCGCTGTTGGCCGGGTAATGGGCCTGCAGGTAATCAGCCAGCTCGGACCCATGGTTGGTGCCGGCCACCGAAGTGACCGATGCCACCAGGTCCGGGCGCTTGGCCGCCGCGTAGCGTGCCGTGAGGGCGCCCTGGCTGTGGCCGATCAGGTTGACCTTCTGCGCACCGGTTTGTGTGAGGATCTCCTCGATCCGCGCGAGCAACTGCTCGCCGCGCACCTCGGATGAGTGCAGCGGTGACACCTGCACAGCAACCACCACTGCCCCACCCCGGCGCAACGCCGAGACGATCCCGTACCAATACGGATACAGCACCAGACGAATGAACCCGAGCATTCCGGGGACCAGCACCAGCGGGTAACGAGTGGCGCACTGTTGTGACATGGCGACATCCTTGATCAATAGGTGGTCAGCATCGGTATCGATGATGACCAGTCTATGACACCCGCGCCATCAGAACGTCTGCGCCAACCCCAGCAAGCGTTGCTCGGCCTCGGCACAGGATTGGGCGAAACTGCGCTCAGCCGACTCCTCACCTTCGGCGGCAACCACCGTCACATCGGTGATACCGATAAAACCCAGCACGGTGCGCAGCAGCGTGTCGGCGTGGTTCATCCCTTCAAGCTGACCACCCGGCCCGAAACCGAAGTCGCCACGACTGGTCACGATCAGCGCTTTCTTGCCCAGTACCAGCGGTTCGTACTGCGACACGCCGTTATCCAGGCTGTGGTTGAACGTCAGCCCGATTCGCACGATCTGGTCGATCCAGGCTTTTACACCGCTGGGCACGCTGAAGTTGTGCATGGGCGCGGAGATCACCAACCGATCATGGGCCTGCAACTCCGTCACCAATGCATCACTGAGTGCCAGATCCGCCTGCATGGTCAGCGGTCGGGCTTGCGGTTCGGGGTAGAACGCCGCCGCGATGAACGCTTCGTTGACCGGAGGAATCACGGTGCGCCCCACTTCGCGCCGGCTCAGCTGGGAGTGCGGATGGGCCGCCTGCCAGGCCGAGACAAAGCTTTCGGTCAGGCGTCGGGAGTGAGAACGCTCGCCACGAGGGCTGCCATGCACGACAAGAATTTTGCTCATCTGAATCTCCTTGGGTTGCGACTACAATCAATAGAACTTTTCGGCTTAAAGCTTGATGTCCAACGCGGTAGCCGGGCAAATGAGGGCTCGTCACGCAAGATGAGTTAATTTCACCCATGGCACTTCAGGAGATCAGTAATGTTTGCCACGCTGCCCCTCAACGCACTGCGGGCCTTTGAGTCTGCCGCACGGCTGCTCAGCTTCAAGGCTGCGGCGGCGGAGCTGTCGGTGACACCCACAGCGGTTTCCCATCAGATCCGCGCCCTGGAAACCTGGCTAGGTGTGCAGCTGTTCGAACGCCAGCCGCGCCAGGTGCGGCTCACCGACGGCGGCCAACGCTTGTTCCACAGCCTGCACGGGGCCCTGCTGGAAGTGGCGCAAAGCGTCGACACCCTGCGCCCGCAACGCACCAACACTCACCTGACACTGTCCACCACCGCAGCGTTTGCCACCCTGTGGCTGGTGCCGCGCCTGGGCCGGTTTTATGCGCGTCATCCGAATATCAACGTGCGCCTGGACACCCACTGCGAAGTGGTCGATCTGCATCAGGACGCCAGCGTCGATCTGGTGGTGCGCTACAGCCTGGACAGCTACCCGAACCTGTACGGCCTGTGCCTTTTCGATGAACACTTCGGCGTGTACGGCTCGCCGGAACAAGTGGCCCTGGCCGCGCAGAGGCAGCCCACGCTGATCAGCGTGCGCTGGCACAATTCCAAACTGTATGCCCATGGCTGGGAAGCCTGGTGCGCTCAGGCCGGCGAAACCTGGCTGACCCGGCAACCTTGCATGCGCGAGTACGATGAGGAGCATTACGCCCTGCAAGCGGCGATAGCCGGGCAAGGCCTGGTACTGGCGAGCAACATCCTCGCTTCCGAAAGCCTCGCCAGTGGCCTGTTGGTGGCTTATCGGCCGCAGATTCAGGTCAACGGCGCTGGCTACAGTGCCCTGTGCGTTCCAGGCCGTGAACGCCATCCACCGGTGCGGGCATTCTTCCAGTGGCTGGAGGAAGAGGCGCGGCAGTCCGCTCATGCACTGATAAATTCGGTAAAACTTTTCGAGGATCGCGTCACTCAGATTTAGAGCGATCACGCCAACAGAGCGTGACGCCCTACCGGATCAGCCTCCAGGAGAATGCTATGAGTGACATGCACCTATCCGATGTAACCACCCTGCGCGAACGGGCACGGCAGAACGTGCAGAACGGCGCGGTGACCGAGGGCTACAGCGCCGATCGACCGGAAGTCATTCGCCTGCTCAATGAAGCGCTGGCCACGGAGCTGGTGTGCGTGCTGCGCTACAAGCGCCACTACTTCATGGCCACCGGCCTCAAGGCCAGCGTGGCGGCCAGCGAGTTTCTCGAACACGCCAACCAGGAAGCCGAACACGCCGACAAGCTCGCTGAGCGCATTGTGCAGTTGGGCGGCGAGCCGGAGTTCAACCCCGACCTGTTGACCCGTAACTCCCACGCCCAGTACGTGGCGGGGAACACCCTCAAGGAAATGGTCTACGAAGACCTGGTCGCCGAACGGATCGCCATCGACAGCTACCGGGAAATCATCCAGTACATCGGCGAAAAGGACCCGACCACCCGGCGAATCTTCGAAGACATCCTGGCTCAGGAAGAAGAGCATGCCGATGACATGGCCGACATTCTGGCCGATTTGTAATACCGCTATCGCGAGCAGGCTCGCTCCCCCATTGAATCGTGTCCTGTCGCGGTCGATGTGGGAGCGAGCCTGCTCGCGATGGGGCCAGTAACCTCACCGCAAAGCCTGGCTAGCGGGTTGGCTTGACCGTCACCGGCGCCCTGCCGGCCTTCATCTGCTCCAGCAACGGCGCACACTGGTTCGGCTCGCCACCGCTGGGCGCAACCAGGGCCAACAACCCGGCCGCCGGCGCGGCAATGACGCCCAGCGCTACCATCCCGGCCCCACGCAGCATCAACGGCACGGCCTTGACGCCCGCCGCCGGCTTGGCGAAGGTGCCTCGCACGTACAAGGGCGAGCGCAGGGAAATCAAGCGCCAGCCCTTGGACTCCGGAGTGATGGTCAGGTCCAGTTGTTCGGTGGCCATGTTCGCCGTGCCATCGACATAAATAATCGCGTTCGCCGTGTCGAACACGAACAGGCGAGTGGTCGCCAGGCCGGTCTTGATGTCGAAGTCCGCTGCTGCGCAGTTGATCTTCACTTCCTCGTCGCCAAAGATTTTACCCATCACATAGTTGCCGACGTTCAGCCCCGCCAGTTCCATCAGTTCCCGACTGATGGCGCCGTCATTGATGAGCATTTTCAACGTGCCGTTGGAGGTGCCCAGCAACGCCGCCACCGAATTGCCACGGCCGGCGATATCGGCATCGCCGTTCAGCTCACCGAAGCTGGTTTTCATCGGCGCGAAACCGGGGAACAACTCCTTGAGCTTGAAACCCCGCGCCGTCAGCTTCGCCTGTCCCTCAAGGGGCCGGGTGCGGCCGTTGAGGCGGATCTGCGCGTCGAGCCGGCCACCGGCCACACCGAAGCGCAGGGGCTCGAGGCTTAGTTGGCCGTCGTTGAGCACCAGATGCGTGTAAAGGTCGGTGAACGGTAACTGCTCACTGTGGACGATTCGTTTGCCAGTGAACTCCACATCGGCATCCATCACGCCCCAGCGCTCGGTACGAAACTCTTCCACGGGCAGTACTTTGTCGGACGGCTGTTTGCTCGCGCCGCCTCGGGCCTTTTGTTCGGCGTTGGAATCGGCGCCGATCAGGGGGGCCAGGTCGCTGAACAACAGTTGATTGGACACCAGCGCGCCACTGAGTTTTGGCCGCGGCTGGCTGGCAACGTAGGCCAGGTCACCGTGAATATCGCTATCGCCGATCTTGCCGTTGAAGGCCTCATAACGAAACAGTGCCCCGCCGGGCTCGTGGAGTTTGGCGATCAGGCGGCCATCGGTGGAATAGGGCGGCGAATCCGGCAGGGTCACGCCGGTCAGCGGATAAAGATTGGCCAGGCTGTTCCCGGCCAGCTTCAAGCGCAGATCCAGCGCCCCCAGGTTCATCGGGTCGGTCAGCGTGCCGGCCAGCTCGACACGGGTATCACCGATCTTCGCCTGAGCGTGCAACGGAAAAGGTTGCGAGGCATCCTGCAGAGCCAACAGGCCACCGACCTTGCCGGAGCCTGCCAGGTTCTGCCCGTGGTACTGGCCGTTGACCTTGAAGGCAAACGCATAATCCTGGGGAGCCGCACCTGCGTCCCGGGCTTTTTTCGCAGCTTTGTCGCCGACGATATCGCTGAACGGGATGGGTTTGCCCAACGGGTCGATCAACAGGTCCAGGCGGGTTTTCAGCGTCTGGTCATCAACAGTGACATGGCCTTTGTCAAAGCCGATGGTGCCAATGTCCACGACCCATCTGGACGGCTCGGCGTCGGGGTCTTTCGGATCGAACTCGAACGTCCAGTTGGCGCGACCATCGGCCAGGCGTTGCAGGTTGGCGTCGGGCTCGGTCAGGTCGATGCGGGGAATTGCCACTCGCCGGGCCAGCAAGGCCAGGGGCGAAATGCGTAATTCGACGCGCTTGAGCGTGACCATTTGCGCAGTTTTCGACCAGTCCGGGTTGCCCAAGCTCAAGTCTTCGGCCACCACATGGGGCCACGGCACCCAGGCCCGCCAGCCGCCTTCCAGCGGTTCGCGCTGCCAGACCACCGCCAGGTTGCCATTGATGGCGAACGGGCGATGCAACTCTTCGGAAACCTTGGCATTGAGCGGCGGCTTTATCCGGTTCCAATCGAAGAACGCGATGACCAGCACCAATACGGCCAGCAGGAAAACAAGGCTGGCGAAGGTCCAGGCGAAGATTTTTGAGGTGCGCGTCATGCACAAGGCTCCTGATGACAAATCTGCGTCCGGACGGCGACGCCTTGGAAACACGAGCCTGTAATCGGCTCGTTGTGAAGAGTAGGACTGGCGATACGGCCAACTGGTTTAACACTTTGGGCGACGGGCGGTACAAAAAACTGAAAAAATCCTGACCAAACCGCCAACTACCTGTTACCGCCCCCGCACTTTTGCGTGGCATCAATGGGTACAAAATACCCACTGCAAAACCACGCCTCGCAAAGGCCCGTTCTAGAGCCTTTCCACAGAACAATCAATTCCGTTGATTATTACCATTGTCTTTATGAACTTTTATATCGACTTATCGAGAGTAGCATTGCCTCCGTACCCACTTTATCGCCCTCCCAAGGAGCAATGATCATGAAACGCCAATTACTGATGAGCCTCACCCTTTCAATGCTGGCCTCCACTGCTTTCGCACTGCCAGCCTCCGAACAAGCCACGCCGCAGGTTAAAGACAGCCGTTCGGTCTATAGCCAGACCGTTGCTGAAGATGGCTTCGACCAGACCCGTCAAGGTCAGGAAGTGGCTGAAGGCGGCTACGAACGTACCCCTCAAGGTCAAGAAGTAGCCGAAGGCGGCTACGAACGTACCCCTCAGGGCCAGGAAGTGGCTGAAGGTGGCTACGAACGTACCCCTCAGGGTCAGGAAGTCGCTGAAGGTGGCCGTGACCGCCTGGAAGAAAAAGGCCTGGTTGAAGGTGGCTACGAGCGCACCCCACAGGGCGCCATTGCCGAAGGTGGTGGTGACCGTGTGATCGAACGCAACAGCGCAGTGAGCTGAGCCCATGGTGGCCTGGAAAAAAGCCCGATTCCTGCAATCGGGCTTTTGACTTTCCGAGAACCTCGTTTCCCGCTATATCCCCCCTCTACCGTTCGACGTCGGCAAAGCCGATTTGCTAGAGTGCGTCGCTTCCGTGAATCAGAAGTCAGCCCTGCGATGCTGCCCCGCGCCGAACAGAAACAACAGACCCGAAATGCCTTGATGGATGCAGCCCGTCATTTGATGGAGTGCGGCCGAGGGTTCGGCAGCCTGAGCCTGCGCGAAGTCGCCAGGACCGCCGGCATCGTCCCCACCGGGTTCTACCGGCATTTCGACGACATGGACCAACTGGGCCTGGCTCTGGTCAGCGAAGTCGGTCAGACCTTTCGCGAAACGATCCGGCTGGTACGCCACAACGAATTCGTCATGGGCGGCATCATTGATGCCTCCGTGCGTATTTTCCTCGACGTGGTCCAAGCCAACCGTTCGCAATTCCTGTTTTTGGCCCGTGAGCAATACGGCGGCTCGCTGCCCGTGCGCAAGGCCATCGCCTGTCTGCGTGAAGGCATCAGCTCGGACCTGGCCGCCGACCTGGCATTGATGCCCAAGTTGCAGCACCTGGACCTTGCCGCTTTGAGCGTAATGGCCGATCTGATCGTCAAAAGCGTGTTCGCCACCCTGCCTGACATCATCGACCCACCCGCTCACGCTCTCCCCGAACACCTCACGCCCCAGGCGAAGATTACCCAGCAACTGCGGTTCATCTTTATTGGCCTCAAACATTGGCAAGGGCTGGGCAGTACCGAGTAGCCACCGAGACGTTTCCTTTGTGGGAGCGAGCCTGCTCGCGATAGCGGTGGGTCAGTCAGCGTTGATTTTCTGATGCACTGATATCGCGAGCAGGCTCGCTCCCACAGTGTTTCGCGCAAGCTGCAAAATGGTGCGCGACATCGACAAGCGCACCATAACGGCACGCAATCCGCCCCATCCTGAAACGCCATCCCAGCTATTTCCTACACCTTCTTCGATTGGCAAGCCCCTTGCTCTAAACACAGCACCGTTCATTGCTGGAAGCACTCCGATGCTGGTGATTCATCGCAGAATCGACACTCAACCCCGCTGGGACGCCGAGCTGCACCTGACCTTCGACGCCCGCAGCAAAAGCCGCCTGCGCTGTTTCAGTGCCGAGGGTGAAGATGTGGGGTTGTTCCTTGAGCGAGGTCAGCCGCCGTTATACGACGGCGAATGCCTGCAAGCTGAAGACGGACGCATCGTGCGCGTCTGCGCCCGCCCCGAACAATTGCTGCATGTCACCTGCGCCAATGCATTTGAACTGACCCGCGCGGCCTATCACCTGGGCAATCGCCATGTCGCCCTGCAAGTGGGCGATGGCTGGCTGCGCCTGCTGGACGATTACGTGCTCAAGGCGATGCTCGAGCAACTGGGTGCCAGTGCCGAAAACATAGAGGCGCCGTTCCAACCGGAACACGGCGCGTATGGCGGCGGCCATCATCATTCCCGACACGGCGACGAAGATTTCAACTACGCGCCACGCCTGCATCAGTTCGGCGTACGCACATGAACCCGGCGTGGGCGCTGCTGCGTCTGGCCAGCCCGCAATTGCCGATCGGCGGCTACAGCTATTCCCAGGGATTGGAGATGGCAGTGGATAACGGCCAGGTCAAAACCGGCGACGACGCCCGTCGCTGGATCAGCGATCAGTTGCTGTTGAACCTGGCACGCTTCGAGGCGCCTTTGCTACTGGCCCACTGCACCGCCGCCGCCGCCGACGACTGGGACGCCTTGCTGCAACACTGCGAGGAACACCGCGCCAGCCGGGAAACCCGCGAGCTGCATCAGGAAAGTCGGCAGATGGGTTATTCGTTGCAGCAGTTGCTGGGCGGCCTGCTGGAACTCGATGCCGCGGCACGGCGCTTTCTTGAACAACGTACTGAACCGCACCTGGCCCTGGGCTGGGCTTTGGCCGCCCGCGCCTGGAACATCAGCCCCCAGGACGCCCTGGCCGCCTGGTTATGGAGCTGGCTGGAAAACCAGTTGGCCGTCCTGATGAAGACCCTGCCCCTGGGCCAGCAAGCCGCCCAGCGCCTGACCAGCGAACTGCTGCCACTGCTGCAACAGGCTCAACACAACGCCTCGAACATTGATCCCGACCATTACGGCAGCGCCACGTTTGGCCTGTCCCTGGCGTGTATGGCCCATGAGCGCCAGTACAGCCGCCTGTTCCGTTCCTAGGAGACCCTCATGAATACACAACCTCTGCGCGTCGGTATCGGCGGCCCGGTAGGCTCCGGCAAAACCGCCCTGACCCTGGCCCTGTGCCTGGCCCTGCGTGAACGCTACAACCTGGCGGTGGTCACCAACGACATCTACACCCGTGAAGATGCCGACTTTCTGGTGCGCAACGAAGCCTTGGCGCCGGAGCGGATCATCGGCGTGGAAACCGGTGGTTGCCCGCACACGGCGATCCGCGAAGACGCCTCGATCAACCTTGAGGCCGTGGATCAATTGAACCGACGGTTTCCAGGGCTGGATCTGATCCTGGTGGAATCGGGCGGCGATAACCTTTCGGCGACCTTCAGCCCAGAGCTGTCGGACCTGACCATTTATGTGATCGATGTCTCGGCCGGCGACAAGCTGCCGCGCAAAGGCGGGCCGGGCATCTGTAAATCCGACTTGCTGGTGATCAACAAGATCGACCTGGCGCCACTGGTGGGTGCGTCCCTGGAAATGATGGACAGCGACACCCGTCGGATGCGCAACGGCAAGCCGTTCGTGTTCAGCAACCAGAAAACCGGCCAGGGCCTGGAGCAGATCATCGCCTTCATCGAACGCCAGGGCCTGCTGACCGCCGCCTGATTTTTCAACTTCAACTGTTCACACGTTCAACAAGGAAGCTTATCCATGACATTCAAACGCCTGCTTGGCGCCCTCGCCCTGTTGCTGACCCCGGCCTTGGCCTTTGCTCACCCTGGCCATGGCGATAACGGCCTGATGGCCGGCCTCGGTCACCCCATCGGCGGGCTGGATCATCTGCTGGCCATGCTGGCGGTCGGCTTGTGGGCCGCCCAACAACAAGGCGCGGCGCGCTGGGCGCTGCCGTGCACCTTCGTCGTCAGCATGCTGATCGGCGGTTTGCTTGGCTTTGAAGGCCTGGACCTGCCTGCGCTGGAAAGCGGGATTGCCGCCTCGGTGCTGGCCTTAGGCCTGGCGGTGGCACTGGCGGTGCGCCCGCCGCTGAGCCTGGCGATTGGCGCGACGGCGGTGTTCGCGCTGTTCCATGGCGTGGCCCATGGTCTGGAACTGCCGGACATGACAAGCCCTTGGGCTTATGCGGCCGGTTTTGTCGCGGCGACGGCGGCGTTGCATGGCGCAGGCTACGCCGTGGTTCGCGTCTTGCCGCAAGCGGCCGCCCCTCTGGTGCGTCTGGCCGGAGCGGGTTCGGCGGCGGCTGGAGTGTGGTTGTTGGCGGGTTGATTTTCAGCACCCATCAAGGCTAATCGCGAGCAGGCTCGCTCCCACAGGGTATGGCGTACGCCAATAAATGTGGGAGCGAGCCTGCTCGCGATGACGGACTGGAAGGCCTCGCCTCTCTCGAACTTGCCACTCTGCTACCATGTCGCGCAATCACCCCTCCAGCCGTGACGACGTCCACCAATGCCCGATGCTTCCCGCCCCGCTCCTGCACCTGAACTGACTGCCCTGTTCGCCACGGTACGTCAGCACTTTCACGACGTGATCGTGCCGATGTGGCAAGGCCCGGGATGGAATGCCGAGCTGGCGCTGCCCTATGAATCCCTCGATACCCGGCACACGCCGCTCGAGCCCCAGCGCTACCGGGCGATGGCCTGTGCGCGACAGCTATACGTGTTCGCCAGCCTGATCGGCGAAGCGCCACAGGCCGAAGAACGGGCTGGCGCACTGTTCCGCTCGCTGCAGCGGCACTTCCATGATGGCGAACATGGTGGCTGGTTCTACAGCATTGACCCCCAAGGCGTACCGCTGGACACCGGCAAAGACCTCTACACCCATGCTTTCATCCTGTTTGCCTGTGCCCATTACTGGAGCAAGGTCCGCGAGCCGCTGGTGGAGTCGGTACTCAACGCGGCCCTGGAAGTCATCGCCCGGCGCTTTGCGACCGGAGACGGCCTTTACGAGGCCAGCCTGGGACGCGATTGGTCGACCCGCGCATCCGGCCCGCTGCAAAACCCGTTGATGCACCTGGCCGAAGCCTTCCTCGCCACCCTCTCGGTTCGCGACGACATCAACGTGCGCCAGGCATTGCTGGCCCTGTGCGATGCCATGTTCAAGCACTTCATCGACCCGCAGCAGCGCGTCATGATGGAGAAACCGGTCAAGGCTGTGGATAACTGGTTTGAGCCAGGCCATCAGTTCGAGTGGTATTACTTGCTGGCCTCATCGCCCCTGTTGCGCGGCGGCAAGTTGCACACAGCCCTTGAGAGCAGCTTCAGCCGTACCGAACAGCAAGGCGTGAGCCCGCAGTCCGGCGCGGTGTGCGCCATGCTGAGCCTGGGATCACAGGTACCGCGGGACGCCACCCAGCGCATCTGGGCTCAGGCGGAATATTTGCGGGCACTGACATTACGCCCGGGCAATCAGGGCGCATTGCTGCATCAACTACAGGCGTTGCAGCAGCACTTCCTGCATGCCAACGGCTGGAACGAATGCCTGGACGCCGACGGCACTGTCAGCCGCCAGGACATGCCATCGACCACGCCGTATCACCTGCTGACCTGCTATCGCGGGCTGGCTGATTATCTGGTCTGACCGGTAAATCGCTATCGCGGGCAAGCCTTGCTCCCACAGGCATTTGGCCGACCTTGCCCCCATAGATGAGCCCACTCTGTGGGAGCAAGGCTTGCCCGCGATGAACGATAACGCGGTCTTACGCCTTGTTGCGCTCAATGGCAAACCCGGCCCAGGTCTGGCTCACAGGCATCAATTCCAGGCTGTTGATGTTGATGTGGGCCGGTGTGTTGAGCACCCAGAAAATGGTGTCGGCGATATCCTGCGGCTGGATCGGCTCGGCCCCGGCATAGGTCGCGTTGTAGCGTTCCTGATCACCCGCAAAGCGCACCAGGGAAAACTCGCTCTCGCACAGACCCGGCTCGATGTTGCTTACCCGCACGCCAGTGCCTTGCAGATCGCAACGCAGGTTCAGGGAGAACTGTTTGACGAACGCCTTGCTCGCCCCGTACACGTGGCTGCCTGGGTACGGATAGTTGCCGGCGATGGACCCCAGGTTGACGATCCCGGCACCACGGCCATGAGCGATCAGCCGCGGCAACAGCAGGCGGGTGCTGTAGATCAAACCTTTCACGTTGGTATCGACCATCGTGTCCCAGTCATCGAGGTCGCACTTGGGCGCGGGATCAACGCCCAGCGCCAGACCGGCGTTGTTGATCAAGCCCCGCAACTTGGCGAAGGACGGTGGCAGGTTGGCGATCGCCTCCTCCATGGCTGTGCGGTCACGCACGTCAAGCACCAGACCATGGACTTCAGTCTGCTTCGACAACTCGGCGCACAGGGCAGTGAGGCGTTCTTCACGACGACCGGTCAGCACCAGTTTCCAGCCTGCTTCGGCAAAACGACGGGCACAGGCTTCACCGAAACCGGACGTTGCGCCGGTAATAAACAGGGTGTTGGACATCGTGTTCTCCTTGGGGCTCAAAACAGCCAATGAATGGAAATCGGCCCACAGCATGCCCGGCCTGGCACAGCATGGGCAAGACTTCTGGAAGCGAGGTTTCATTCGAGCATTGCTCATAAAACAACCAATCGGCGCCAGGCCTTATGAAACAAGGGCCACAGGCGGTTGCCCGCACCTTATCCACAGGCGGGTCCACAGCAATCGGGGGCAAGTGCAAACTCCCCAAGCCGCTGTGCATAAGGCTTTGCGAGGGATTTGGAAAATTTTTTCCCTTGACCCTGCAATGCAGGTTGTGCAGATCGACTTATCTGCTATAAGCCGACGGTAAAAAGAACGATGGCTTCAAGCCAGCAAATTCGGCCCTCAGCGCGGTCTTTCCAGAGTTTAATCACAGACTTATCCACAGGCTTGCGCACAGATTTTCAAGCCTTTGGCGACCCTCATAAAAGTGTTGACAACCCTCGTACCCGCCTGACCGAAAACCTCTGATCAAAAAACAACCACACGCCTGAAAGCCACGTATTCAGAGGCTTACAGCCAGCTACTCCCACCTTACCCACAGCCGGTTCCACAGCAAACGGGGACAAGTCAAAACCGTGACAAAACAACTGTTTGCGGCGACTTTATGTCGCGGTTTCGCAGAGGCTCAGGATTGTTGTCCACAATTCTCGGGCACAGCACCAAACCCTGTGGGAGCGAGCCTGCTCGCGATGGGGGGCATGTCCGATACAGAGAGGTTGGATGGTCCGGCGCCATCGCGAGCAGGCTCGCTCCCACAGGGGGAATGGTGGTGGATTTGAAAGATAAAAAACCGGCGATTCAATCGCCGGTTTTTTCATGGCTGGCCTTGTGTCAATGGCCGCCCAGATACGCATTGCGCACCTCTTCGTTGACCAGCAGTTCCTTGCCGGTGCCGGTCAGGCGGATTTCACCGTTGACCATCACATAGGCCCGGTCCGACAGCCTGAGGGCGTGGTTGGCGTTCTGCTCCACCAGAAAGATCGTCATGCCGGTGGACGCCAGTTCCCGCAAGGTGGCGAAGATCTGTTTGACCACGATCGGCGCCAGTCCCAGGCTGGGTTCATCGAGCAGCAACAACTTGGGCCGGCTCATCAGCGCCCGGGCGATGGCGAGCATCTGCTGCTCGCCGCCGGACATGGTCATGGCCCGCTGGTTGCGCCGCTCCTTGAGCCGCGGGAACAGCTCGAACATGCGCTGCATGTCTTCGCTGGCGTGCTTGTCACCGATGGGAATGGTGCCCATCAACAGGTTTTCCTCAACAGTCATGTCAGGGAATACCCGCCGTCCTTCCGGCGATTGCGCGATGCCGTTGGAGGCGATGTAGTGGGACGACTTGTGCGTGATGTCCACGCCCTGGTAGATAATCTGCCCACTCGCCGCCCGCGGCTGGCCGAAAATCGACATCAGCAACGTGGACTTGCCGGCACCGTTGGAGCCAATCAGGCTGACGGTTTCACCTTCCCCAATGTGCATCGAGACTTTTTTCAGGGCCTGGATCGGCCCGTAGAATACGTCCAGCTCCTTGAGTTCGAGGATAGGTCCACTCATACCAACTCCTCTTCATCGGCACCCAGGTAGGCTGCGATCACCTTCGGATCGTTGCGAATCGCCTCGGGACCGCCCTCGGCGATCACGTTGCCGTGGTCCAGCACCACGATGTGGTCGGAAATGCTCATTACCATGCCCATGTCGTGTTCGATCAGCACCACGGTCAGATCGTGCTCGTCGCGCAGCAGCCGGATCATCGCGCTCAGCGCTTCGGTTTCCTGAGGGTTTAGGCCGGCGGCCGGTTCGTCGAGACAGATGATCTGCGGGCGGGTGCACATGGCCCGGGCAATTTCCAAGCGCCGTTGCTGGCCATAGGAAAGTTCGCCCGCCAGCCGGTTGGCGCAATCCACCAGGTCCACCACTTCCAGCCAGTAGAAGGCGTGGTCCAGGGCATCGCTTTCTGCCTGGCGGTAACCCTTGGTGTTGAGCACGCCCGCCACCAGACTGCGATTGACCCACATGTGCTGAGCCACCAACAGGTTCTCCAGCACGGACATTTCCTTGAACAGGCGAATGTTCTGGAAGGTCCGCGCCAGGCCTGCACGGTTCACCAGGTGGGTGCCGCCGAACATCTTGTAGAACACCCGGCTGGCGAAGGATTTGGGGGACACGAAGTCAGTGGGACGAAACGGTTCGCCCAACAGCTTGATGACATCGGTCCGCTCGCCGCGCACATTGAGCTCGATTTTGCCGCCCGTGGCCTTGTAGAAACCGGTCAGGCAGTTGAACACCGTGGTCTTGCCCGCACCGTTGGGGCCGATCAGGGCGAAGATCGAGTTGCGCTTGACTTGCAGGCTGACGTCGCTGAGGGCCTTGATCCCACCGAATTGCATCATCAGGTTTTCAACGGTAAGCACGACTTCGCTCATGGCGCTACTCCCTTACGCGGCGTCACCCCGGTACGACTGATGCGAATCAGGCCGCGCGGGCGCCAGATCATCATCAACACCATCAGCACGCCGAACAGCAGCACCCGGTATTCCGAGAAGCTGCGCAGCAACTCCGGCGCCACGGTGAGGACAAATGCAGCGATGACCACGCCCACTGTCGACCCCATGCCGCCCAGTACCACGATCGCCAGAATCAGCGCCGACTCGAAGAAGGTGAACGACGAGGGGTTGACGAAGCCCTGGTAACTGGCAAAGAACACGCCTGCCAGGCCCGCCGTGGAAGCACCAATGGTGAACGCCGAGAGCTTGACCAGCACATGGTTCAGGCCCATGGAGCGGCAGGCGATCTCGTCTTCGCGCAAGGCTTCCCAGGCGCGACCGACCGGCATGCGGGTCAGGCGATGCTTGACGTAGAGCACCAGCAGCACGGTGATGAACAGGACGATGTAGATGAACAGGAATTTGACGTTGGGGTTGTAGGCCATGCCGAAGAACTCGTGGAACGGCACCCCGCCCTCCTTCGCTCGCCGGCCGAACTCCAGGCCGAAGAAGGTCGGCGACGGCACCGGCATGCCATTCGGCCCGCCGGTAAACGACAGCCAGTTGTTGAGCACCAGCCGGATGATCTCGCCAAAACCCAGGGTCACGATGGCCAGGTAGTCACCGTGCATTCGCAACACCGGGAATCCCAATATGCACCCGGCCATCGCCGCCGCAATCGCCGCCAGCGGCAGCACCGTCCAGAACCCCAGCCCCAGGTATTGGTAACCCAGCGCCAGGCCATAAGCGCCGATGGCATAGAACGCCACGTAACCCAGGTCAAGCAGCCCGGCCAGGCCGACCACGATGTTCAGGCCCAGGCCCAGCAATACATAAATCAGCCCGAGGATGACCACCGTGAGCACGTATTTGTTGGCAAAAAACGGGAACACGATGGCAATCACGATCAACGCCGGGATGATCCAGCGCAGGCGCGACTTGTAGTCTGGCGGCAGCACATGCACGCCGGAGCTGGTGCTTTCGAACCCCTGGAGAATCTTCAGACCCTTGGGGGTTTGCAGAAACAGGCTCAAGGCAAAGCGCCCGACCATCACGATCGCCACCAGCCAGCCCACGCGGGCCGGTTGCAGGTTGAAGCTGTAGCCGTCGAGCACCACGCCGACAATCGGCCCGAACACGATCAGCGAGATCAGGCCGGCCAGGATCGCGTCGATGACGCTCTTTTTGATATCAATCGGTTTATTGGCAGCAGACATACTTATACCTTCGCCACGTGTGGGCGACCCAACAGGCCTTGGGGACGGAAAATCAGAATCAGCACCAGCAGCGAGAAACTGAACACGTCTTTGTAGTCAGAGTTGATCAGACCGGCGAACAGCGACTCGGAGATGCCGAGGATGATCCCGCCCAGCATCGCCCCAGGCAGGGAACCGATGCCGCCGAGTACCGCCGCGGTGAACGCCTTGATGCCGATGATGAAGCCGGCATAGAAGTCGAAGGTGCCGTAGTTCATGGTGATCAGCACACCGGCCAGGGCCGCCATGGCCGCACCGATGACGAACACATAGGAAATCACCCGGTCGGTGTTGATCCCGAGGATGGAGGCCATCTTGCGGTCTTGCTGGGTCGCGCGGCACATACGGCCGAGCTTGGTGTACTTGATGATGTAGGTCAGCAAGGCCATCCCGGCGAATGCGGCGACCAGGATGAAGATCTTGGTGTAGGTCAGCTGGACGAAGCCGCTGCCGATGTCCACGCGCATGGCGCCTTCGAGCAACGTGGGCACGCCCTGTTGGCGAGCGCCCTGGCTGATCTGGGCATAGTTCTGCAGGATCAGCGAAATGCCGATGGCACTGATCAGCGGTGCCAGGCGAGTGGAGTTACGCAGGGGTTTGTAGGCGACGCGCTCGATCACCCAGCCGTAGACGCCGGTCACCACCACAGTGAACACCAGCGTGCCGAGAATCATGAGGGGGAAGGATTCGATACCGAACCAGGCCAGCAGAGCCAGACTGATCGCCGCGAGGTACGCAGAGATCATGTAAACCTCGCCATGGGCGAAGTTGATCATGCCGATGATGCCGTAGACCATTGTGTAGCCGATGGCGATCAGACCATAGACCGACCCGAGGGTCAGGCCATTGATCAGTTGCTGCAGGAAAATACCATCCATAACGCAATCTCACGCATTTGAGAGACTGCACGCACACCGCTGCGACGGACCGGGGTTCAGCCGCCGACGCTGCACGATGTGCGCGCAGCTCTCGGGAGAAAAGACAGGTACTGCATGAACACGGGTAAACCGCCCGGCACCAGGGGCGCCGGGCGATTCAGCCGTTCATGTCACTTCTGTTTTTCCAGCTGATGGTATTTGCCGTCCTTGTCCCACTGGTAAACCACGTAGTCGGAGACTTTCAGGTCACCCTTGGAGTCCCACTCCTTCTTGCCCATCACGGTCTGGACCGGATTGGCCTTGAGCCATTCGGCCGCGGCTTCGCCGTCATTTTTCTTGGCGCCGTTGAAACCGGCCGCCAAGGCCTGGACCGAGGCGTAGGCGTACAGGGTGTAGCCTTCAGGCTCGGTGCCCTTGGCACGGAACGCGTCCACCACGGCCTTGCTGTCTGGCAGCAGGCGTGGGTCGGCGCCGAAGGTCATGTACACACCATCCACGTATTGCGGGCCGCCGGCGGTGGTGACCAGTTCGTCGGTGACGATGCCGTCGTCGGACATGAATTTCACGTCCTTGAGGCCTTGCTCACGCAACTGGCGGACCAGTGGGCCGGCTTCCGGGTGCAGACCGCCGAAGTAGACCACGTCGGCACCGGCCGCACGGATCTTGGTGACCACGGCGCTGAAGTCTTTCTCGCCACGGGTCAGGCCTTCGTACAGCACCGGCTCCACGCCACGCTTGGCCAACTGCGCCTTGGTAGCATCCGCCAGGCCCTGACCGTAGGTGTCCTTGTCGTGCAGGACAACGACTTTCTTGCCCTTGAGCACGTCAACGATGTAGTCGCCGGCGACGATGCCCTGCTGGTCGTCACGACCGCACATACGGAACATCGCGCTCAGGCCGCGCTCGGTGACCTGCGGGTTGGTGGAACCCGGAGTGATGGAGATGATGCCGGCATCGCCGTAGACCTCGGACGCCGGGATGGTGGACGAGGAACAGAAGTGACCGACCACGCCAAGAACCTTGTCCTGATCGACAAAGCGGTTGGCCACGGCCACGGCCTGCTTCGGTTCGCAGGCGTCGTCGCCCTGTACCAGAACGATTTTCTCGCCGTTCACGCCACCCTTGGCATTGATCTCGTCTGCCGCCGCTTGTGCGCCTTTCATGTACTGCTCGCCGAATGCCGCGTTGGCACCGGTCATCGGACCCGCTACGCCGATCTTGACGTCGGCCTGAGCAAACGCAGAAACACCCAGCGCAGCTGCCACTGCGAGGGCCAGAAAGCCTTTCTTGTAAAACGTCTGGGACATGAGGTGGTGCTCCAAGGTTTTTTTTAGTTGGCACTGCGACTTCACTGAAAAGCTCAGAGCAAGCGCCGTGCCATCGGTTTTTTATTCTTAAAAAAGTCGCTGCTTTATTGTTATTTCGACTGTTTCGAGCCCTTTTTTATTGGGCGTGCAACCGTCTAAACCGCACAAGGTACAACCATAGAACCAAATGGGTACAACCCTCCCTGAGCCATCATTGCAACCATCACACGAAACGACGTGCAACCCACCTGTAACAACCCGCGTCACCGAACTGCACACTGGCGGTGCACAACTGCTACAACCCGCACCATAACAGGCTAGACGTTGTGGTGGAAAACGAGCGCTGCGGCAACATTTTTCAACATTCAGATCACAATTCGCAGGCACTGGCCGGCGTGATACAGCGAAAAACCCGCTTCATACAAGCAGCTGCGCAAGCCTGTCCCGGCCAGTGGCCGCATGGCGGCGAAGGGAATCGGCAGCGTGCTGGCGTCGCCGTGACACAGATAGTCGGCAAAGGCTTTGCCCACTACTGTGCCAGTCGTCACGCCGCGGCCGTTGTAACCCGTCACGGCCACCAGACCGGGGGCCGGCTCGAACAGGCGCATCAGGTGATCGGGGGTGAAGGCGATACATCCGGTCCAGGTGCATTCCCATTCCACCGGCTTGAGGTAAGGGAAATAGTGCTGTTGCACCCGGTCGGCCCACGCCTTGAGGAACCAGGTGGGTTTGCGATTGCCATTACCCAGGCTGCCCAGCAACAGACGCCCGTCCTTGTCCCGACGAATGCTGCTCAGTACCTGGCGGGTGTCCCACGAGCCCTGGCCGCCTGGCAGGATGCGCTGCGCCGCTTCGTCGGTCAGCGGAGCGGAAGCAACCTGATAGTAGTAACCGGGAAAGAAATTGCGCCGCAGCTCGGTCCAGTCACCTTCGGTGTAGGCATTGGACGCGATCACCACTTGCTCGGCCAGTACCGAACCCTGGGCAGTTTGCACCGACCAGCGCTGGCCCTGGCGTTCCAGGCGCGTGACGGGGGAATGATCAAACAACTGGCCACCAAGGTCGCTGGCAGCCTTGGCCAGCCCACTGGTGTAGGCCATCGGATTGAGCGTGCCGGCACGCCGGTCGAGCAATGCCGCTGCGATTTTCGAGGTGCCCGTGGCCTGGGCACACGCCTGGCCGGTGAGCAACTCCACCGGGGCGCCACGGCGCTTCCATTGTTCTTCACGACTGCGCAGGTCCGCTTCGCCCCTGGCGTTGTGAGCCATGTGCAGCGTGCCTTCGCGTCGCAGCTGGCAATCAATGTTGTATTTATCGACGAGGCTGAACACCAGCGCCGGCGCCGCCCCGAGCATACGATTGAGCTGGCTGCCCACCGCTTCGCCGAAGCCGGCTTCTATCTCATCCGGCGGGATCCACAAGCCGGCGTTGACCAATCCGACATTGCGCCCCGACCCACCATGCCCGGCCCGATGGGCCTCCAGCACAGCCACGCGCTTGCCTTGTTCGAGCAAATGCACCGCCGCCGACAAACCGGTAAAACCTGCGCCGATCACGCAGACATCCACCGTGATTTCGCCGGTGAGGGCGGTATTTTCAGGTCTTTGCGGCGTCAGTTTTTCCCACAGACATTCTTCGCGTAACGGCATTGCCAGACTCCGGAAATGAAACCCAACCACTACACAGTTCAATTGTGGGAGCGAGCTTGCTCGCGAAGGTGGCAGACCAGTCGACATTGATGTTGAATGACAGTCCGCTTTCGCGAGCAAGCTCGCTCCCACAGGGGATCTTCATCGGTCGAAGATCCAGTTTCTCAGTCGAAGGTAATCCCCTGCGCCAACGGCAGCTCCAGCGAGTAGTTCACGGTGTTGGTCTGGCGACGCATGTAGCCGCGCCATGCATCGGAGCCTGACTCACGTCCGCCGCCGGTCTCTTTCTCGCCGCCGAACGCGCCGCCGATTTCCGCGCCGCTCGGGCCGATGTTGACGTTGGCGATGCCGCAGTCGCTGCCCACTGCTGACATGAATTGCTCGGCTTCACGCACGTCCGTGGTGAAGATGCAGGACGACAGGCCTTGAGGCACCGCGTTATTGAGTTGCAGGGCCTGGGCAAAATCCTTGTAGCCGACCACATAAAGGATCGGGGCGAAGGTTTCGTGGCACACCACATCGCTCTGCTCCGGCATCTCGACGATGGCCGGCGAGACGTAATAGGCATTCGGGAACTGGTCTTCAAGCTGGCGTTTGCCACCAAATACTCGCCCGCCTTCGCTCAAGGCCTGCTCCAGTGCATCCTGCATGTTTTCGAAGCTCTGCTTGTCGATCAGCGGCCCGACCAGGTTGCCTTCCAGCGGATGGCCGATGCGCACTTTCGAATAAGCGGCCTTGAGCCGGGTGACGATCTCTTCTTTCACCGACTCATGGGCGATCAGGCGGCGCAGCGTGGTGCAACGTTGGCCGGCGGTGCCGACGGCGCTGAACAGGATGGCGCGCACGGCCATGTCCAGATCGGCGCTGGGGGCCAGGATCATCGCATTGTTGCCACCCAGCTCGAGGATGGTGCGGGCAAAGCGCGCGGCGACTTTCGGCGCCACTTCACGGCCCATGCGGGTGCTGCCGGTGGCGCTGATCAACGCGACGCGCGGATCGTCCACCAACGCTTCGCCAGCATCGCGACCACCGATGATCACTTGACTGAGGTACGGTGGCGCATCGCTGAAGTTCTTCAGCACACGTTCGAACAACGCTTGGCAGGCCAGGGCGGTGAGCGGGGTCTTTTCCGAGGGTTTCCAGATCACCGCATTGCCGCACACCAGGGCCAGCGTGGTGTTCCAGGCCCAGACCGCCACGGGGAAGTTGAAAGCGCTGATCACGCCGACCACGCCCAGCGGATGCCAGGATTCACGCATGTGGTGGCCCGGACGCTCGGAGGCGATGGTCAGGCCGTACAACTGACGGGACAGACCGACCGCGAAGTCGCAGATGTCGATCATCTCTTGCACTTCACCCAAACCTTCCTGGGTGATCTTGCCGGCTTCCCAGGACACCAGCTCGCCGAGGTCGGCCTTGTACTCGCGCAGCAGATCACCAAATTGACGTACCAGCTCGCCGCGGCGAGGGGCCGGCACCTGGCGCCACAGGTCGAACGCATGCTCGGCGCGGCTGACCTGCTGCTCAACCTCTGCGGCGCCCTCCCAGTTCACGGCGCCGATGCGACTGCCGTCGATGGGCGAATGCACCGGTTGTGTGCCGCTCTGGTACAAGGCCGGTTCGACACCCAGACGATCAAGCAATGCAGCAACCATGGTTAATTCCTCAAACAAAAGACAAAGAATTGGCAGCCGGACGATCACGGCTGATCAGACCTGTAGTTGTAGCTGGCCCGAGACTTGCCAACAAACGACCTTTAAGCGAGATATCATTCCGTTTATTCATGCTGGCCATGACCGGATAAGCAGCGCCACAAGAAATAAGGCCTCATCATGATCAATAAACGCTATTTGCCGTCGATCACGGCGCTACAGTGCTTCGAAGCGGTGACCCGACACCTGAGCTTCACTCGCGCCGCCGAAGAGCTGAACCTGACTCAGAGCGCCGTCAGCAAACAGGTCGCACAGTTGGAGGAACTGCTACAGCATTTGCTGTTTCGCCGCGTACGTCGACGCTTGCAGCTGACACCGGCCGGGGATTTGTACCTGGGGGAGGTACGAAAAATCCTTACGCAGGTGGAGATGTCGACCCACTACTTGCGCTCCTACGGCGGCGATACCGAAGTCCTACGGGTTTCCACACCGCCAACCTTCGGAGCTCGCTGGCTGGTCCCACGGCTCAAAGGCTGGCGCCTGCGGCACCCGAAAATTCATCTGGACCTGTGCAGCGAGCAGGAGGCCGACGACTTGCTTCAGGGGCGCAGCGACCTGGCGTTCTATTTCGGCCAGGGCTCACGGCCCGGCGCCGAATCCCTGAAACTGTTCGGCGAAGAGCTGGTGCCGGTCTGCGCGCCTGGCAATCTGCCGGCCCAGCCCTTCAGCGACCCGACGCAACTGACCGATCTGGTGCTGCTGCAAAACGCCTCACGCCCCCAGGCCTGGCACGACTGGTTCGCCAGCCAGGGCTATCACACCGAACACAGCTACCACGGGCCGCGCTTCGAAACGTTCTACATGTGCATCCGGGCCGCCCAGGTTGGCTGTGGCGTCGCCCTGCTGCCGCGGTTTCTGGTGGAAGAAGAACTGGCTGACGGCAAGCTGGTGATCCCCTGGCACTATGCGATGCCCAGTACCGATGCCTATTACCTGGCCTATCCTGAGCATTCGGCGGAAGTGCCCAAGGTCCGGCTTTTTGTGGAGTGGATGCTGGAGCAGAACGAGGTTTCGATGGCACCTTGAGCTTGCCCGCGATGAGGCCCGTTGGCATATCCAGACACTCCAACGGGGTATCCGCCGTTAAAAAATCGCTGGCAATACTCACCAGGGTTATGCGCCACTAGCCCCTTCACCACCAACCGCTGCACCCCGCTGCCCGCCGCAGCGGCCTGTCTGGAGATTCCCGCCATGAGCGAGAGTGTATTTGCCGATCGCATCGTGCAGAACCTGCTCGACACCGACTTCTACAAACTGACGATGATGCAGGCGGTGCTGCACAACTACCCCAACGTCGAAGTCGAATGGGAATTTCGCTGCCGCAACAGCGAAGACCTGCGCCCCTATCTGGCGGAGATCCGCTTTCAGATCGAACGCCTGGCCGAGCTGAGTCTGAGCGTCGATCAGTTGGGCTTCCTGGAGCGCATCAGCTTCCTCAAACCCGATTTCCTGCGTTTTCTGGGCCTGTTCCGTTTCAATCTGCGCTATGTGCACACCGGCATCGAGAACGGCGAGCTGTTTATCCGCCTGCGTGGGCCATGGTTGCATGTGATTCTGTTCGAAGTGCCGCTGCTGGCCATCGTCAGCGAGGTACGTAATCGCTATCGCTACCGCGAGATCGTTCTGGAGCAGGCGCGCGAACAGCTGTATCGCAAGTTCGACTGGCTGACCGCCAACGCCAGCGCCGACGAGTTATCCGAACTGCAGGTCGCGGACTTCGGCACCCGCCGGCGGTTTTCCTATCGCGTCCAGGAAGAAGTCGTCAACGTGCTCAAGCACGATTTCCCTGGACGCTTCGTCGGTACCAGCAACGTGCACCTGTCCCGCGAGCTGGACATGAAACCCCTGGGCACCATGGCCCACGAATGGATCATGGCCCATCAGCAACTGGGCCCGCGGCTGATCGACAGTCAGATCGCCGCCCTCGATTGCTGGGTGCGTGAGTACCGGGGCCTGCTGGGAATCGCACTGACCGATTGCATCACCATGGACGCTTTCCTCAAGGACTTCGATCTGTTCTTCGCCAAGCTGTTCGACGGCTTGCGCCATGACTCCGGGGACCCGGTCATCTGGGCCGAAAAAGCCATTGCTCACTACCACAAGCTCGGTATCGACCCGATGAGCAAGACACTGGTGTTCTCCGATAGCCTGACACTGCCCAAATGCCTGGAGATTTTTCGGGCATTGCGTGGTCGCATTAATGTCAGCTTCGGTATCGGCACCAACCTGACGTGTGACATCCCGGGTGTGGAGCCGATGAGCATCGTGCTTAAAATGATCAGCTGTGACGGGCAACCCGTGGCCAAGATTTCAGACGAGCCCGGCAAGACCCACTGCAAAGACCCGAATTTCGTCGCCTACATGCGACACGTTTTCCAAGTACCTGCCGCCCTTTGACACACCAAGCAAGGAGTGAATTCATGCAAGCCGTACAGCGTGAGATTGCTGAACAGCTCAAGGTTCAGCCACCGTTCGCCGATGACGCTGCCCTCAAGGCCGAAGTCGCTCGTCGGGTGGGCTTTATCCAGGATTGTCTGGTCAACTCCGGACTCAAGACCCTCGTACTGGGCATCAGCGGCGGGGTCGATTCGCTGACCGCCGGCCTGCTGGCCCAACGCGCAGCGCGTGAACTGCGGGAGAAAACCGGCAACGCCGCCTACAAGTTCATTGCCGTGCGTCTGCCGTACGAAACCCAGTTCGACGAACATGAAGCCCAGGCCTGCGTGGACTTCATCGAGCCGGACGAGCGCCATACCGTCAACATCGGTCCGGCAGTCAAGGCACTGGCCAAGGAAGTGCTGGCGTTCGAAGGCAAAGGGCCGGGCTCCCGGGATTTCGTGCTGGGCAATACCAAGGCGCGGATGCGCATGGTGGCGCAGTACACCATCGCCGGTGCCGAGCAAGGCCTGGTCATCGGCACCGATCATGCGGCCGAAGCCGTGATGGGTTTCTTCACCAAGTTCGGTGACGGCGCCTGTGACCTGGCGCCGTTGAGCGGTCTGGTGAAAAACCAGGTCCGGGCTATTGCCCGAGACTTCGGCGCGCCGGAATCGCTGGTGGAAAAAGTCCCCACTGCCGACCTTGAGGACCTGTCGCCCGGCAAGCCCGACGAAGCCGCCCACGGCGTGACCTATGGCGAGATCGATGCGTTCCTGCATGGGCTGCCGGTGCGCGAAGAAGCCGCTCGAATCATTTGCGAGACCTATCGCAAGACCGAGCACAAGCGGGTGATGCCGTACGCGCCGTGACCGGCAATCCCTGTGGGAGCGAGCCTGCTCGCGATAGCGGTGGGTCAGTTTGCATTGATGTTGAATGTGCTGCCGTCATCGCGAGCAGGCTCGCTCCCACAGGATGTGCGGTTATTGGCGAGGCACAAAAAAGCGCCCTGAAACGGGCGCTTTTTTTATGCCTGATGTGATTACTTCAGGGTAACCGTGCCTTTCATCATCGAGATGTGGCCCGGGAACGAGCAGAAGAAGCCGTATTTCTCATCGGCGCTCAGTTTCGATACATCGAAAGTCACCGAGTCCTTCTCCTTGGCCCCAATGAGCTTGGTGTGAGCGATGATGCGCGCATCGCCTTCTTTCAGGTAGTTCTTGTCGATGCCGGCTGCCAGGCCATCGGTAGCAATCGGCTGCATGTCAGCCTCTTTGCTCAGTACCCAGTTATGGCCCATGACGTTCTTCGGCAAGCTGCCTGAGTGAGTCAGTTCAACGGTGAAGGTCTTGCAGCTCTTGTCGATCTCGATGGCCTTGGTGCTGAAGGACATCTGGTCGGTCGAGTCGATGGTGGTCTTGCACTCGGCTGCCATCAGCTGGCTGCTGGCCAGCGTCAACAGGGATACTGCAGCAAGTTTGGCAAACATGGTGAATCTCCAAGGCATGGTTAGAAAAATTCCGTCAATGGGGAAGACTGCCTGAATTTCAGACAAGTTCCTATGACCTGAGTCAAAGATTGTATACAACTTAAGGCTATCAGCCTGATGAGCATAATCAACCAGCCAAAGGTATGAGGTGGCCATATGATCAGCTCCATCACCTCTCTGGAGTACCGCATCATGAACCTCAACAGCCTGCTGTGCAGCTTGCTTGCCGCCTACGCCTGCGGTGCCAGTGGCACCTACGAAAAACCCCGGCGCGAGGTTTAATTGCTTTGCGCAGCCAAAGCCAGGCTTTACTCTGGTCCAGTTACTGACCACGGAGTAAGGCATGTCTTTAGCGTCTGTTTGTGTATTTTGCGGCGCCAGCACCGGTAGCCACCCAGCCTATCGTGAAGCGGCGCAGGCCTTGGGGCGTGCGTTGGCAGAACGAAAACTGACCCTGGTCTATGGCGGCGGCGCGGTCGGCTTGATGGGCATCGTCGCCGATGCGGCCCTGGCGGCCGGCGGCGAAGTGATCGGTATCATCCCGCAGAGCCTCAAAGACAAGGAAATCGGCCACAGCGGCCTGACCCGCCTGGAAGTGGTGGACGGCATGCACGCCCGCAAGGCACGCATGGCTCAGCTCAGCGATGCCTTCATCGCCCTGCCCGGCGGCCTTGGCACGCTGGAGGAGTTGTTCGAAGTCTGGACCTGGGGCCAGCTCGGCTATCACAGCAAACCGCTGGGGCTGCTGGAAGTGAACGGTTTCTACAGCAAACTCACCGGTTTTCTTGATCATATCGTCGGCGAAGGCTTCGTCCGTGGGCCCCACCGTGACATGCTGCAAGTGAGCGAATCACCCCACCACCTGCTCGATGCGCTGGACGAATGGCAACCGTCGGTGCAGCCAAAGTGGGCCGAACAAAAACCCAGCTAACGGCTCGACCCCGATACAGGGCAGAATACGCGCCGCTCAACCTCACCTTCGACCCCAGAGGATCGCCCATGGCCAAACCCAATTATTCCTTCGCCAAACGTCAGAGAGACTTGGCCAAGGAGCAGAAGAAAGAGGAAAAGCTTCAGCGCAAGAAAGCTACCGCTGAAGAAGAAGCAGCAGCACTGACCCCGGATACCGAAGGCGACGTGGCAGCAGACGTAGATGTTGATGCACCGAAAGATCAGACGCCCGACGCCTGATACCCTCAGGGCCCGATGATCTGATCCGGCCCCCCGGTTCTGTGTCCAGGGTCGGCAGCCTCGCTGCCGGCCCTCACAGCCCAGTCCGTTCCCACACTGGGATCTGTTTACGATTCAAGCGGCATCACCGTCACCCGCACTTCGGGGTCATGATCACCGCCGCCCAGAATGACTCCCCGCAACGGCGACACATCGGAAAAATCCCGGCCCCAGGCCAATGTGATGTGTTCCAGCGCCGGCTGAACGTTGTTGGTCGGGTCGAAGTCCACCCAGCCCAGCACCGGGCAAAACACCGAGATCCAGGCGTGCGAGGCATCGGCACCGATCAACCGTGGCTGACCCGGCGGCGGTTGAGTCAACAGGTAGCCGCTGACGTAACGCGCCGCCAACCCGCGGGAGCGCACGCAGGCCAGCATCAGGTGAGCAAAGTCCTGGCAAACGCCCCGCCGCCGTTCCAGCACCTCCACCAGCGGCGTTGCCACCTGGGTGGCTTCGGCATCGAAGGTGAACTCCTCGAATATCTTCTCCATCAGCGCCCGCACGCCGAGCATCAATGGGCGCCCCGGCGCGAAACAGCTTTCGGAAAACTCGACAAAGCTGCGCTTGAGGTGCACATAGGGTGACTCGAAACGATAGCGGCACGCATCCAGCAATGGAGCAGCCAGTGGCCGGCCGCTGTAGGTCAACGCATGGCAGGTTGACTCCCAGGCAGGGGACAAACTGAAGTCCAGCACAGGACGCGCCAACACTTCCACGCTCAGACGCGCGTTGACCAGCAACTCGTCATGGGGCCGTTCGAACGCCAAGCGGGTCAGTGGGTTGCCGAACACATCCAGCTCATCGCGGCGGGTCGTCGGCTCCGGGCTGATCAACAACTGCTGCTCGGTGCACCGCTGCCACTCACAGGGGCGCGGCCACAGGTGAGCAAGCTGCTGGGCCAGGGATACCGGGCTGTCGTAATGGTAGTGGGTGTCGTGGAATATCTGGTAACGAGCGCTCATCAGACGGACACCGTACGCTGGCTGACGTCATCGACGTGAGCGAAATGACGCAAGGCCAGGCGATCGGACACCTGGCCGCTGACGTCGGCCACTTCCTGCAACAGATCGGCCAAGCCATCGAGGGCTGCGCGCAGGCTGGCCTCGCCGAACAGCGGACTCTCCAGGCAACGCAGGTCAAAGCATGACAGGCGAGCGACCAGCTCTGGCAAGGCGGTTTCCCTGGGCGCGCCGAAGTCATCGTTCAAGCGCTTGAGGGTACGGGCCACCAGTTTCAACTGGAAGAGCACCGCGTGAGGGTTTTGTTCGTCCAGCAACAGCAGGTCGAGCACCGGAATCAACTGGGCCACCGCCAGGTAACGCGAACGATAGGTGATGCTGCTGTTGCCCAGTTCCAGCAACCAGTCCAGCCCCGCCTGATCGAACACCGCCTCGCCTCGCAGGAACGCCGCCAGGCTGCTGCTGAGAAATTGCAGGCGCTCCAGGCGACGACCAATCATCAGGAAACGCCAGCCCTCGTCGCGGGTCATGTCGTCCAAAGCGAATCCGGACAACGCCGCCAGGGACATCACCAAACGGTTGAGAAAATCCAGCAACTCACCGAAATCCGGCTCCGCGGTTTCCAGCTCCATGGCTTCGCGCTGCAACTCCACCAGTGCCTGCCAGTTCTCCCGGGACAGCTTGCCGCGAACCTGGGAGGCCGCCCACTGCAATCGCTGCAGGTTGGAACGCAGGCTGAACGACCAATCGTCCCCCAACAACGCCGCCAGCAGTCGCTCGGGCAGCTCGCCCTCCTCCGGCAACAGCATCAGGCTTTCCCCCAGGGACACCGCCGACTGCAGCGCTTGCGGGTCGTCGCCATCGACATAGCGCGCCAGCATGATCCGCAGCAGCCGCGCACTGTCGTCACAGCGCTCGCAGTAGCGACCGAACCAGAACAGATTTTCCACGACGCGGGACGGCAGATAGGGATCACGTCGCACCAGATCGTGGACGCCCACGGTTCGCTGGGCCTTCCATTGTTCGCCACTGGGCGCCTGTTCGCCCAGGACCCAAGTGTCCTTACTGGCGCCGCCTCGCTGCATCGACACCACTTCAGCGTCGGCCTCGGCCGCCACGCGGGTCAGGCCGCCCGGCAGCACCCGATAGTCATCCTCCCCGGAAACGGCATACACGCGCATGCCGATGGCCCGCGGCTGAAGCTGACCGTCTTCGGCCTGCCAGACCGGTGCCTGGGACAGCTGCGCCAGTTCCTGGGCGACATAGGCGTAGGGACGCGCCTGCATGCGCGCGGCCAGAAGTGCACGCTGTTGTTCGTTCAGGTCGCGCCCCAATACCGGGCTGAAACTTTGGGAAGGAAACGCCGGTTTGATCAGCAAATGCGGCAGTTTTTCCAAGGCCTGGGCCAGTACCGGCGGCTCACCGCACCACCAGGTGGCGATGGACGGCAGTATCAGTTCCTCACCGAACAGAAACTGGCTGATCTTTGGCAAAAAGCCCAACAAGCCCGGTGATTCCAGCACGCCGCTGCCCAAGGCATTGGCCACCAGAACCCGGCCCTGGCGCACCGCCTCCAACAATCCCGGTACACCCAAGGCCGAATCGGTGCGCAGCTCCAACGGGTCGCAGAAATCATCGTCGAGCCGGCGCATGATGGCGTGAACCCGTCGTAGCCCGCTCAGGGTCTTGAGGTACACCGTGGCGTCGCGAACGGTCAGGTCGCTCCCTTCCACCAGCGGATAGCCCAGCTGGCGCGCCAGGTAAAGGTGTTCGAAATAGCTTTCGTTGAACCGTCCAGGCGTCAACAGCACCACCAGCGGCGACTCGCCATCACTGGGGGCCTGACGCGCAAGGGTCTGCTGCAAGGTGCGGAAGAAACCGGCCAGGTGCTTGACCTTCAGGTCACGATACAAGTCGGGAAAGGCCCGGGAGACGATCATGCGATTTTCCAGCGCATACCCGGCCCCCGAAGGCGCCTGGGTCCGATCCGCCGTGACCCACCAGCGACCGTCGGGCGTACGGGCCAGATCCACGGCATACAGGTGCAGGAAAATGCCGTCCGGTGGCGTGATGCCCTGGCACGGCCAGAGAAAATTGTTGTGCCCGAACACCAGCTCCGCCGGCAGCAGCCCCTCACTGATCAGCCGTTGCGGCCCGTACAAGTCGGCCAGTACTGCGTTGAGCAAGCGTGCACGCTGGGCGATGCCCGCCGACAGGTGCTTCCACTCCTGCGCATCGATCACGTGGGGCAGCAGGTCCAGCTCCCACGGCCGGTCGGCGCCCTTCGGGTCCGCATAGACGTTGTAAGTGACACCGTTTTCCTGGATCTGCCGGGCCAACAGTGCCTGACGCTGGAGCAGTTGGGCCGGCGTACTGCGCTGCAAATGGTCGAGCAGGCGGCGCCAGTGCCCGCGCACCGCGCCACTGTCGTCCATCAATTCGTGATAGGTGCCCGTCGTCAGCGGGTAACGGTCAAGCAGGTCAGGCATGGAAAGCTCGGCAGACAGCAATGAAACGTGAGACTAGCGCAAGCGCATGACACCCGGATAGTTGAAATATCCGGGTGTCGTGTACGACTTAGGGAGCGCTCTCAAAAACGTCGCAGATCGAGCGTGAGGGGAAACTCGTCGTCCACTGTCAGGTGAGGTATCGGAAGTTTCCCAGGCGTGTGTCCGAGACGGAAAAAACGCGCCATTCGCCGGCTCTCCGCCTCATTGGCATTCACCGGCAGGCTGTCGTAATTACGTCCCCCCGGATGGGCCACATGATACTGGCACCCCCCCACCGAACGTTGCGTCCAGGTGTCGAGTAAATCGAAGACCAACGGCGCATGGACCGCAATGGTCGGCTGCAGGCAGTTGGCCGGTTGCCAGGCGCGAAAACGCACCCCGGCGACAAATTCGCCGACCCGGCCGGTGGCTTGAAGCGGCACCGGAACACCGTTGCAGGTCAGCAGATACCGTTGCGGCGCCAGGCCGCTAAGCTTGACCTGCAAACGTTCAAGAGAAGAGTCCACATACCGCACGGTGCCGCCCGCTGCCCCCTCTTCTCCCAGTACATGCCAGGGTTCAAGGGCCTGGCGCAATTGCAGTTCGATGCCGCTGACCGCGTAATCACCCACCTTGGGAAAACGAAACTCCAGGTGCGCGGCGAACCATTCGGCCCGCAGCGGGTAACCGGCGGCGTTCAGTTCATTGATGACGTCGGCAAAATCCTGTTCGATAAAATGCGGCAACAGGAAGCGGTCATGCAGTTCGGTCCCCCACCGCGCCAGCTTCGCAGGCAGGTAGGGCTCACGCCAGAACCGCGCCACCAGCGCCCGCAGCAATAGCTGCTGGGCCAGGCTCATCCGGGCGTGGGGCGGCATTTCAAAAGCCCGCAGCTCCAATAGACCGAGACGCCCGGTGGCGCCGTCCGGCGAATAGAGCTTGTCGATGCAAAATTCGGCACGATGGGTGTTGCCGGTCACGTCGATCAACAGATTGCGCAACAGCCGATCAACCAGCCAGGGCGGGCACTCTTCGCCAGGTTGCGGCATTTGTGCGAAGGCAATTTCCAGCTCATACAACGCATCGTTGCGCGCTTCGTCCACCCGGGGCGCCTGGGACGTCGGTCCGATGAACAAGCCGGAAAACAGGTAGGACAACGACGGGTGGTTATGCCAGTAGCTGATGAGACTGCGCAGCAGGTCAGGGCGCCGTAGAAAGGGAGAGTCGGCCGGGGTTGCGCCCCCTAGTACGAAATGGTTGCCACCACCGGTGCCGGTGTGCCGACCGTCGATCATGAATTTCTCGGTGGTCAGCCGGGTCTGTCGCGCCTCTTCGTAAAGAAACTCGGTGCGCTCGACCAGTTCATCCCAGGTCGCGGACGGCTGCACGTTAACCTCGATCACACCCGGATCGGGGGTGATGCGAAAGTTACTCAGGCGCGGGTCGCTCGGCGGCTCGTAGCCTTCCAACAGTACCGGGCAATGCAGCTCCTCGGCTGTCGCTTCGATGGCGCTGACCAGTTCCAGATAATCCTCGACCCGCTCCAGGGGCGGCATGAACAGGTACAAACGCCCCTCGCGAGCCTCGGCACAAAACGCCGTGCGGGTCAGCCAGTCGGCGGATTCGTCAATCTGCGGGGCACGATCCTGCTCGGTTGCCGGCTCACCATGACGGGCCAGGCGTTCGGCATCGGGCAGCACCGGCAGGTCCTGGTTCGGGTCGGTGGGATGAATGAAGGGGTATTCGGCCGCTGTCACCCAGGGCTGGGAAGCCAATGGCAGGCGATAGCCCAGGGGCGAATCCCCCGGTACCAACCGGCAGTGACTATCGCGCAGGTACCATCGACCGCTTTGCCATTGATCGCCCTTGGCGGTACGCGCCAGCGGCAGGACCTGCCCGATCACTTTGTCCAGGCCCTGACTGAAGACCTTGCGCAACCGTTCCCGCTCCAAAGCATCTTCCAGGCGGGGGTCCTGGGCCGTGACGTTCGATGGCAATGCACCTTCGCGCCAGAGGTAATAGAAATTGTCCTCGTAGGCTGGGAACACGAATCGCGCAGGAATTTTCAAACGCTCGGCAACGCTTGTCAGAAAGCGCCCGGCCATTTCGCCGTCGGCGCCGTAGTCCTGCTGCTCGTCAGCGATCAACGCGCTGTTGTGCCAGATCGGCACTCCGTCACGCCGCCAATAGCAGTTGAGCGACCAGCGCGGCAACTGCTCACCGGGGTACCACTTGCCCTGGCCAAAATGCACAAGCCCCTGGGGCGCATAATGCTTGCGCATGCGCTGGAACAGCTCGGCGGAGAGGCGACGTTTGTCCGGCCCCAGCGCGGCGGTGTTCCATTCGGCGCCGTCCGGGTCATCAATCGAGACGAAGGTCGGCTCGCCCCCCATGGTCAGGCGCACATCGCCTTCCAGCAGGTCGGCATCAATTTTCCGGCCCAACGCCTGAATCGCCAGCCACTGCTCTTCGGTGTAGGGCTTGGTGACCCGTGGCGCTTCCCAGATCCGCTCGACGGACATTTCGTGGCTGAATTCGCACTCGCACGGTTCCACCAAGCCACTGATGGGCGCCGCCGAGGACGGATCGGGACTACAGGCCAACGGGATATGCCCTTCACCGGCGAACAACCCGGACGTCGCATCCAGGCCGATCCAGCCGGCACCGGGCAGGTAGACCTCGCACCAGGCATGCAAGTCGGTGAAATCCACCTCGGTACCGGACGGGCCGTCGAGGCTTTTCACGTCGGCGGTCAACTGGATCAGGTAACCGGAAACGAACCGCGCGGCCAGGCCAAGGTTGCGCAACAACTGCACCAGCAACCAGGCCGAGTCGCGGCAGGATCCGGACGCATGCTCCAGGGTGTGCTCCGGGGTCTGGACGCCCGGTTCCATACGGATCAGGTAGTTGATGTCTTCGCTCAGGCGCTGGTTGAGCGCCACCAGGAAATCCACCGCCGGCAACGGCGTGCGGTCGATGCCGTCCAGATAGGCCTGGAATCTCGGCGTCAACGGCAGGGTTTCAAGGTAAGGCGCCAACTCCTTGCGCTCGTCGGCGGCATAGGTGAACGGGATTTTTTCCGCGTAGGGTTCCAGGAAAAAGTCGAACGGATTGAACACCGCCATTTCAGCCAGCAGATCGACTTCAATGCGCAGCTCCCGGGTTCTCTCGGGAAACACCAACCGCGCCAGGTAATTGCCCTGGGGATCCTGCTGCCAGTTGATGAAGTGCTGATCGGGCGCGACCTTCAGCGCATAAGAAAGAATCCGCGTGCGGCTGTGGGCCGCCGGGCGCAGGCGAACGATCTGCGGACCGAGCTCGACAGCGCGGTCGTACCGGTAATGCGTGACATGGTGCAATGCGACGTGAATCGACACGACGTACCTCCTGCGAGCCTGGGCGTTATCGAAAGCGGCGCAAGACTTATGCCATGCAGGCAAGCCGGACACTTTCTTCGTCTACTCAAGGCAGTAGAGCACTAAAAGCGCGCGATGCTCGCATTCGGGTGCAAAGCTAAGCACATAAATGTGGCAGCGGCGGTAGCGAATCGACTCAACGCCGTGAGCGGGAGGCTTTGGCGGCCTGGATGAAGAGTTCGCGTTGGCGGCGGACTTCTACCAGCTTGCTGCGCATTTCGCGGTGACGTTTGCTGTTGAGCAGTAGCAGCCCGAGCAATGGAAAAAACAGACCCGCCGCATAAACGAATCGATTCGGGCGATAACCAATAGTCGGCAAGACACACAACAGACAGACCACAAAAAGCCCGGCAAACACCCAGACCCAACCCGCTCTGCCGCGCACGACCATAAAGTTGCTATGGACCAGAACCAACGTACAAATAGCAATGCATACAGCGGAAATTTTCGCTTGGCTCGACAACGTAGCGCGCACAAAAAAACTGTCGAGAAGAGCAAAGAGCGCCAGTAAACACGATATTTTCGCCACGAATATCGTTGCGATGAAGGTCGGAAAGTAGCGCTTCATAAAATGGATGAAAGTCGGATAGTTTTCCATCTAGCGTCCTTTCCTTTTCTTCTGTAAACGGACGGCAGACCTTATCGCCATACGCTCCTCGCGCAACTCCGACAATTTCTGGCGCATCTCTCGATGGCGCTTACTGTTGAGCAATAGCAGCCCCAGCAACGGGAACAACCACCCCGTCACATAGGCAAAAGGATGCGGCTTGTAGCCGTAGGTGGGGAGGACCGTGAAGAGACACGCCAGATAGAACACAACGATGGCACGAACACCCCATGACCGCCCCCTGATCATGACGAAATGGCTCAACGCCAAGAGCAAAGAGAGGATCAACGCAACCAGAAAAGAATACTTGGCCCGTTCAGGATCGCCTCGAAAGTAAGTGCTAGAGACTAATGAAATTGAAGCGGAAACCGCGAAACAGGCTAGAAAAAAAGCGCAGATGAAGGTTGGAAAATAATGAGCGAGGAAAGCGTTCAATGAATGCTTGCGGTCCATTATTCAACTTCCTCATACAGCCCCACGGCAATTGTCTTCAGGTTCCCAGACAAGCTACTGCCCGTTAAGCCGATGGCGGCCCCCAGAGAGTCGCGAATCTGGGTCACGGTCGCGTGATTGATCTGGGTAGCCGTGAAACGCTTTGCAAGCGTCCCCGAACGCTGGCGAAGCTTCAATAGTTTGTTAGTCAGGCTTGGGTCCTTCAGTGTTAACAACTCTTTGGTCAATGCCTTTCTTTGCTGACGAGTCAAACCTTTGGAAAGCTCGTACCAACTCCTGCCAGTCGAGACCTTCCTCGCTTGCAAGAGTTTGAGCGTTGTTAAAGTGGATGCCCCGGCTCCCAGCAATGACGCGGCATCCAACACTGGCATTGCGTAGCGATACCAGTCCTCACTGTCCATATCATCATTAGCTGCTGGATCGTTGAGTTCGTTGTAGGTACGCATGCTCCCAACCACGCACTGCGCAGTACTGGCAGCGGCGGCGGTTGCCCCCACGGCTGTGACAACCAGGCTTGCACCCGCTGTAAATGGAACTGCGATCGTGCCACTGAAAACCACAATCCAGCCCAGAATGGCGCCAGCGCAGGATAACGTCGTATTGACAGCCTCTCCCACTAAACGAGACTCACGCGGGTTGTTCTTTACCTGATCAGCAAACTGAGCCGGCGCAATGTACTTCTGCGCCTCGCGCAAGATGATCCGCTTGGGCTTGATACTGCAAATCGGCTTGAACTCGCGCAGGGTCACCACGTTGAATTCGGCATCGATGTACACCACGCCAGCGCCGACGATACTGGGATCGGCGTCGATGGCCGCGAACAGGCGCGGCAGGTTGATCTGGCTTTCGATGCGTTGGCGGGCCATGAACTGGGAGGGGCTGTAGTCCATGCCGATACCCGGTAAAGGGGTACTCATATGAATCGTCCTTGAAAATCCGAGGGTGAGAACTTTATTGCCTGTGTGGCCGTGATTGCGGGCAAGCCGGGCTCTGCCAGGGCCAACACTGACATCTGTGGCGAGGGAGCAAGCTCCCTCGCCACAAGAGCGGTGTTTGGCTTTATTGCACGGAACTGACTGGCATTGGCGGTCGCCACGATAGCAAACGAGTAGCACAGCCGCTAGAAAGCAAAACGCCAGCTTTTAAGCTGGCGTTTGCAATGTGGCTTGGCGATCAGCGCGGTACGACTGGCTTGCGCGCCGGTTTCGGCCCTTTGCCCTTGGCGGCGTCCTTGCGCTCCTTGGCGGCCTGCTGGTTGCGGGCGAATGCCGCGGCCTTGGCCTGCTCGCGCTTGTCCCACGGGTTGCCGCCGTCGCTGGCGCGCGGTGGCAGACCGGTGTGCTGGGTCAGGATCTTGGTGGTTTCCTTGCCTACCTTGTGGCTGCCAGCCGGCGTCGAGTTCTTGCGACGGGCGCTCTGGTAGCTGTCGGTGGCTGGCTGGTGCAACGGAATCAATTGATTCTTGCCCGGCCCGATCAGGTCGGCGCGGCCCATGCGGGTCAGCGCTTCGCGCAGCATCGGCCAGCCCTTGGGGTCGTGATACCGCAAGAAGGCCTTGTGCAGGCGGCGCTGCTCCTCGCTCTTGACGATGGTCACCGCGTCGCTCTTGTAGGTGACCTTACGCAGCGGGTTCTTGCCCGAATGGTACATGGCCGTGGCGGTGGCCATCGGCGACGGATAGAACGCCTGCACCTGGTCAGCGCGGAAACCGTTGCCCTTGAGCCACAGCGCCAGGTTCATCATGTCTTCGTCGGTGGTGCCCGGGTGGGCGGCGATGAAGTATGGAATCAGGTACTGCTCTTTGCCGGCTTCCTTGGTGTACTTCTCGAACATCCGCTTGAATTTGTCATAGCTGCCGATGCCCGGTTTCATCATCTGGTTGAGCGGACCTTCCTCGGTATGTTCCGGGGCGATCTTCAGGTAACCACCCACGTGGTGGGTCACCAGTTCCTTGACGTATTCCGGCGACTCGACCGCCAGGTCGTAACGCAGGCCGGAGGCAATCAGGATCTTCTTCACCCCAGGCAATGCCCGGGCGCTGCGGTACAGCTGGATGAGCGAAGAATGGTCGGTATTGAGGTTCGGGCAGATACCGGGGAACACACAGGATGGCTTGCGGCACGCGGATTCGATTTCCGGGCTCTTGCAGGCAATGCGGTACATGTTCGCGGTCGGGCCGCCGAGGTCGGAAATGACGCCGGTGAAGCCCGGGACCTTGTCGCGGATCTCTTCAATCTCGCGAATGATCGATTCTTCAGAGCGGTTCTGGATGATCCGGCCTTCGTGCTCGGTGATCGAGCAGAAGGTGCAGCCGCCAAAGCAGCCACGCATGATGTTCACCGAGAAACGGATCATCTCGTAGGCCGGGATCTTTTCCTTGCCGTACGCCGGGTGCGGAACACGCGCGTAAGGCATGCCAAACACGTAGTCCATTTCCTCAGTGGTCATCGGAATGGGTGGTGGGTTGAACCAGACATCGACTTCACCATGCTTCTGCACCAGAGCACGGGCGTTGCCCGGGTTGGTTTCCAGGTGCAGCACGCGGTTGGCGTGAGCGTAGAGCACCGCATCGCCACGAACCTTTTCCACCGACGGCAGACGAATCACGGTCTTGTCGCGAGTCATGCGCGGGCTCGCCAGAATCTGCACGACCTTGGCTTCGCTCGGGTCTTCAACCGGACCTTTCTCTTGCTCGATGGCGCAGGCAGCGGTGTCCTGGGTGTTCACATACGGGTTGATGATCTTGTCGATCTTGCCCGGGCGGTCGATGCGGGTGGAATCAACCTCGTACCAGCCTTGCGGGGTGTCGCGGCGGATGAACGCGGTGCCACGGACATCGGTGATGTCTTCAATCTTGTGGCCATAGGACAGGCGCTGGGCGACTTCGACAATCGCCCGCTCGGCGTTGCCGTAGAGCAGGATGTCGGCGCAGGCGTCGATCAGGATCGAGTTGCGCACCCGGTCCTGCCAGTAATCGTAATGGGCGATGCGGCGCAGGGAGGCTTCGATACCGCCGAGCACGATCGGCACATGCTTGTAGGCTTCCTTGCAGCGCTGGCTGTAGACCAGGCTCGCACGGTCCGGCCGCTTGCCCGCCATGCCACCCGGGGTGTAGGCGTCGTCGGAACGGATTTTCTTGTCGGCGGTGTAGCGGTTGATCATCGAGTCCATGTTGCCGGCCGCGACGCCAAAAAACAGGTTCGGCTCGCCGAGCTTCATGAAGTCGTCTTTGGACTGCCAGTTTGGCTGGGCAATGATCCCGACGCGAAAGCCCTGGGCTTCCAGCAGCCGACCGATGATCGCCATGCCGAACGACGGGTGATCGACGTAGGCATCACCGGTCACGATGATGATGTCGCACGAATCCCAGCCGAGCTGATCCATCTCCTCCCTGCTCATGGGCAGGAACGGCGCGGGGCCGAAACATTCGGCCCAGTACTTGGGATAGTCAAATAACGGCTTGGCTGCTTGCATGTCGATGACCGGTATGAAAGATGAAAAATCGCGGGCGCGGAATATAGCACAAAAATTAACCAATTCCGACGGCTATGGTCGGAAATCGGTGGCGCACCGCACATCAAATGTGGGAGCGAGCTTGCTCGCGAAAGGGCCAGCACATTCAATGCATGTGCTGACGGTTACACCGCTATCGCGAGCAAGCTCGCTCCCACAGGGGAAGTGCAACCTTCTGGAGAAGGGGCTCGCTCCCACAGGAGCCAAACAGGTTACTCGTCGTCATCAAAATTGTAGCTACCCGGCGCCAGGTTCTCGAATCGGGTGTATTTACCGATAAAGGCCAGGCGAATGAAGCCGATCGGGCCGTTACGCTGCTTGCCGATGATGATTTCGGCGATGCCCTTGTGCTCCGTCTCCGGGTGGTACACCTCGTCACGGTAGACGAACATGATCACGTCGGCGTCCTGCTCGATCGCTCCGGATTCACGCAAGTCGGAGTTCACCGGGCGTTTGTTGGGGCGCTGTTCCAGGGAACGGTTCAACTGAGAGAGCGCCACCACCGGGCAGTTGAATTCCTTGGCCAGGGCCTTGAGGGAACGGGAGATTTCGGAAATCTCGTTGGTCCGGTTGTCGCCACTGGAGCCCGGAATCTGCATCAACTGCAGGTAGTCGATCATGATCAGCGCGATATCACCGTGCTCACGCACCAGGCGACGGGTCCGGGCGCGCATTTCCGAAGGGCTGATACCGGCAGTATCGTCGATGAACAGCTTGCGGTCGTTGAGCAGGTTGACCGCCGAAGTCAGGCGCGGCCAGTCGTCATCTTCCAGTTGGCCGGAACGGACCTTGGTCTGGTCGATACGCCCCAGGGACGAGAGCATACGCATGATCAGCGATTCACCTGGCATCTCCAGGGAGTACACCAGAACGGCCTTGTCACTGCGCAGCACGGCGTTTTCCACCAGGTTCATCGCAAAGGTGGTTTTACCCATGGACGGACGGCCAGCGACGATGATCAGGTCCGATGGCTGCAGGCCGCTGGTCTTCTCATCGAGGTCGGTGTAGCCGGTGGACAGGCCGGTGATGGCGTTGTCGGTGTTGAACAGGGTGTCGATGCGGTCGATGGCCTTGGTCAGCAGATCGTTGACGCTCACCGGGCCACCGGTTTTTGGCCGGGCCTCGGCGATCTGGAAGATTTGCCGTTCCGCTTCATCGAGGATCTCGGCAGCGGTTCGGCCTTCCGGGTTGAAGGCGCTGTCCGCGATTTCGGTGCTGATACCGATCAATTGGCGCAAGGTCGCCCGTTCGCGCACGATCTGGGCATAGGCCTTGATGTTGGCGACAGACGGCGTGTTTTTTGCCAACTCACCCAGGTAACCGAGGCCGCCAACCTGAGACGTCTGGCCTTCCTTGTCCAATTGCTCGGCCAGGGTCACCACGTCGATCGGCATGTTCTGATCGGCCAATCTTGCGATGGCACGGAAAATCAGACGGTGGTCATGTCGGTAGAAATCGCCGTCGGATACTTGATCGAGCACGCGTTCCCAGGCGTTGTTGTCCAGCATCAGACCACCGAGCACGGCCTGTTCGGCCTCGATGGAGTGCGGAGGCACCTTCAGGGCTGCGGTTTGCAGATCGTATTGCTCGGGAGCGGTGATTTCGTTCATGGCCACTTGATTCTTTTGGAAACGCAGGGGGTTTTGAAAATCAGCAATTGCAGAAAGACAAAGGGCACGACCTGTAAACAGGATCGTGCCCGATGTTACCGACTAGTACCCGAGGGTGCCAGCCGACAGGTATTGCTTAAGCTGCTACCACGACAACGCGTACGGTGGCTTCAACTTCGGCGTGCAGGTGCACGGCTACGTCGAATTCGCCTACGTTGCGGATGGTGCCGTTCGGCAGACGAACTTCGCTCTTCGACACTTCAACGCCAGAGGCGGTCAGTGCGTCAGCGATGTCGTGAGTACCGATCGAACCGAACAGCTTGCCTTCGTCGCCAGCGGTGGCAGTGATGGTCACTTCCAGCTCGGCCAGTTGGGCAGCACGGCTTTCAGCCGAGGTCTTACGGTCTGCTGCGGCTTTTTCCAGCTCAGCGCGACGCTCTTCGAACGCGGCCAGGTTGGCAGCGGTCGCAGCGGTGGCTTTGCCGTAAGGCAGCAGGTAGTTACGACCGTAACCGGCCTTAACGTTTACTTTGTCACCCAGGTTGCCCAGGTTGGTGACTTTTTCCAGAAGGATCAGTTGCATGTGAAAATCCTCTAACTTTTAACCTTCACCGTTCGCGTTGTCGGCGTCTTTCGGCGCCATACGACCGCGAAAATCAATCAGGCTGTCGACGATGGCCAGGACCACCAGCAACGGATAGATCAGCTGCATGAACAGCAACAACGTGACGTACAACCCCACCAGCCAGAACCTGGCCAGTCGCTTTTGCGCCACCAGCCCGTGAATCAGGGCCAGAGCGGCAAATACCAGCGGTACACTGCACAACGGCGTGAGCATGGCCATCTGCGGACCGAAGTTCGGCCCCAGAAGCATGCCCGCCAGCAGCAACATCGCCAGCCCAAGCGGGAAACGGATGGCGCGAAATTCGCGACCAAAACCACCCGGGTTGTACAACAACGCCTGCCAGTAGCGCCCGATAATCAGGCTCAGCACACTGACGATTTGTAACAAGGCCGCAATCAGGCCGGTCAGGACCGGTGCGATCAGGGACGCGAAACGCGCTTGCTCCTCTACCGACATCTGCTGGTAGAGATCACCGAGGGCCTCGGGCAGGATTTTTATCAAAGCCTGCGACAGCATCTCGATCTGGGGCGCGAAAGCCACCCCGAGCACCACTGAAAACACCACTCCCATCGCTATGCTGACCAGCAGCACGCGGTTCCAGGATTCGCTTGCGCGCAACACCAACGCCAGCGCCGAAGACCCCAGCAGCACCATCAGTGCCCGCGGGTCAGCGGAATACAACCACCAGAGCAAAGCCGGCAGCAGTCCCAGAGCAAGAACGCCAAGGGCGTCCTTCAATCCGCGCCGCAGGAGTACAAGACTCACCGCGGCAGCACCCAACCAATACAACAACGGCAATGCCGCGCATCCAGCCACTACCAGAGTGGCCTGCATACGACCGCGCATGATGAACTCAGCTAAGGCGCGCATGCATTCAATCCTTTGCTACGTGTCGACTGCCCGGTCTCAGCGGCCGTGGCTGTCGGTGTAGGCCAGCAGGGCCAGGAAGCGGGCGCGCTTGATAGCGGTGGCCAGCTGACGCTGATAACGAGCTTTGGTACCGGTGATACGGCTTGGAACGATTTTGCCGGTCTCGGATACGTAGGCTTTCAGAGTGTTGAGATCTTTGTAATCGATCTCTTTCACGTCTTCAGCGGTGAAGCGGCAGAATTTACGACGACGGAAGAAACGTGCCATGTGATTGGCTCCTTAAAAGGTCCGTGGATTACTCGTCAGCGTTATCGCTGTTGTCGCTGTCGCTATCGCTGTCATCGCCATCGGCGCTGTCAGAGTGCTCAGGACGGTCGCGACGCTCACGGCGCTCACTGCGGTTTTCTTCAGCCTTGAGCATCTCGGATTGGCCGGTGACGGCTTCTTCGCGACGGATGACCAGGTTACGGATCACTGCATCGTTGTAGCGGAAGTTGTCTTCCAGCTCGGCCAGGGCCTTGCCGGTGCATTCAACGTTCAGCATCACGTAGTGAGCCTTGTGAACATTGTTGATTGCATAGGCCAGTTGACGACGGCCCCAATCTTCCAGACGGTGGATTTTGCCGCCGTCTTCTTCGATCAGCTTGGTGTAACGCTCAACCATGCCGCCGACTTGCTCGCTTTGATCCGGGTGGACCAAAAAGATGATTTCGTAATGACGCATGAATGCTCCTTACGGGTTGTAGCCTGCCGCTCAAAAACGGTCAGACAAGGAGTGAATGACACTTATGGACTTGTGGACGCTAGACACATAAGTGCCTGCCATCACAGCAAGGGGCGCAATTGTAGAGAAGGGCCGAGGGCGGCGCAAGGTGATTGGTGATTATTTGAACAACCACCAATCCTTACCCACACAAACCAATGTGGGAGCGAGCCTGCTCGCGATGAGGGCGCTCCATTCAACATTTGCGTTGAACGGCACTCCGCTATCGCGAGCAGGCTCGCTCCCAAAGGAATACAACTGGATCAGGACTTCTTGGCGGCCGCAGCAGCCTTGACGCTACGCTGGCGCTGAGCCTCGAACAGACACACGCCGGTCGCGACCGAAACGTTGAGGCTGCTGACACTGCCGGCCATCGGCAGCTTGACCAGGTAGTCGCAATGCTCGCGGGTCAGGCGCCGCATGCCCTTGCCTTCGGCCCCCATGATCAGGATCGTCGGGCCCGTCAGGTCCTGGTCATAAATGCTGACCTCGGCCTCGCCCGCCGTGCCGACCACCCACAGGCCACGCTGCTGGAGTTTCTCCAGGGTACGCGCCAGATTGGTCACGGCCACCAACGGGATAACTTCCGCCGCGCCACAGGCGACTTTACGCACCACCGGCGTCAACGTCGCCGACTTGTCTTTAGGTACGATCACCGCCAATGCACCCGCCGCATCGGCCGAGCGCAGGCAAGCGCCAAGGTTGTGAGGATCGGTCACGCCATCCAGTACCAGCAACAATGGCGCGCCTTCGGTGCGATCGAGCAACTCGTCGAGCATCGCCTCGCCCCAGACCTGGCTCGGGCTGACCTCAGCCACCACCCCCTGGTGCACACCTTCGACCCAGGCGTCCATTTCCCGCCGTTCGGCCTGGCCGACCGCTACGCGATTCTCGCCAGCCAGCTCGATCAGGGTCTGGACCCGCGGATCACTGCGGCCTTCCGCCAGCCAGATCTGCTTGACCCGCTTGGGATGGTGACGCAGCAATGCTTCCACGGCATGCACACCGTAGATTTTTTCCAACTGACTCATGACTTGGCCTTGGGTTTACGCGCCCCGCCGCTCTTGGCTGGGGCCGAGCCCGCTTTCGGCGGGCCTTTACGGTGTTTGCTCGGCTTGCCGGTCGCCTTGTCCGGCGCCGACCGTCCGGTCTTTCCCCCAGACGCCGCTTTACCGCCGCTCTTGGCTTCGGCGAGCAACGCCTGTTTCATCTCACGACTTTTGCGCAGCTCGGCGTTTTTTGCCGCCGCATCGCTTGGGCGATAGGCTTCGACGGCCTTTTCCTTGGCCGGACCGCGACGCCCGGACTTGGCCGCAGCAGGCTCGGCGGCGGTCTTGGCCGCAGGCGCAGAAGTTTCAGTGCCGCGCTTCTTGCGGCCAATCGGCGCGCTGATGGTTTTTTCCGCCATCTCGAAGTCGATCTTGCGCTCGTCGAGATCAACGCGCATGACCCGCACTTCGACCGTATCGCCAAGACGGAAGCTGCGACCGGTGCGCTCACCCGCCAAGCGGTGATGCACGGGGTCGAAGTGGTAGTAATCGCCCGGCAGCGCGGTGACGTGCACCAGGCCTTCGACGTAGATGTCGGTCAGTTCGACGAACAGGCCAAAACCGGTCACGGCAGTGATCACGCCCGGGAACGACTCACCCACGCGATCCTTCATGAACTCGCACTTGAGCCAGTTCACTACGTCGCGAGTCGCTTCATCGGCACGGCGCTCGCTCATCGAGCATTGCTCGCCGAGTTGTTCCAGGGCCGCCTCGTCGTAGGGGTAGATGCGCGCCTTGGGAATGGTCATCGCACCGGCACGTTTGACGTGCGGGGTGTCCATCTTCGAGTGGATCACGCTGCGGATCGCCCGATGCGTGAGCAAGTCAGGGTAACGACGGATCGGCGACGTAAAGTGGGTATAAGCTTCGTAATTCAGGCCGAAGTGGCCCTGGTTATCGGCGCTGTATACCGCCTGGCTCAACGAGCGCAGCATCACGGTCTGGATCAGGTGGAAATCCGGACGATCCTTGATACTGGCCAGCAGGGCCTGGTAATCCTTGGGCGACGGACCGTCCTTGCCTTTGTGCAAGGACAGGCCGAGCTCACCGAGGAAGGCCCGCAGTTTTTCCAGGCGCTCCGGCGGCGGGCCATCGTGGACCCGGTACAGCGCAGGAATCTCGTGCTTCTTCAGGAACTCAGCAGTGGCGACGTTGGCGGCCAGCATGCATTCCTCGATCAGCTTGTGGGCATCGTTGCGCACCGTCGGACGAATCTCGGCGATCTTGCGCTCGGAGCCGAAGATGATCCGGGTTTCCTGAGTTTCGAAATCGATCGCGCCACGCACGTGACGGGCCGCCAGCAGCACTTTGTAGAGCGAGTACAGCTCTTTGAGATGCGGCACGACATCGGTGTATTCGCCACGAAGCTTGCGCGATTCGGCAAGTTTCGGGGTTTCCAGCATCGCGCTGACCTTGTTGTAGGTCAGGCGGGCGTGGGAATGGATCACCGCCTCGTAGAAGCAGTAGTCGGTCATCTCGCCGGATTTGGAGATGGTCATCTCGCAAACCATGGCCAGGCGATCGACGTGAGGATTGAGCGAGCACAAACCGTTGGACAGTTGCTCTGGCAGCATCGGTACGACGCGCTCGGGGAAGTACACCGAGTTGCCGCGTACCTGGGCTTCGGCGTCCAGCGCCGAACCGAGTTTCACGTAGCTGGAAACATCGGCAATCGCCACGTACAACTTCCAGCCGCCGGAGAACAGGCGCAGCTTGCCAGGCTTGGCTTCGCAGTAGACCGCGTCGTCGAAGTCCCGGGCGTCTTCGCCATCAATGGTGACGAATGGCAGGTGACGCAGGTCGATGCGCTTCTCTTTGTCTTTCTCTTCGACTTCCGGCTTGAGCTTGGCGGCTTCTTTCAGGACCGCTTCGGGCCAGACGTGGGGAATGTCGTAGGTGCGCAAGGCAACATCGATTTCCATGCCCGGCGCCATGTAGTTGCCGACCACTTCCACCACATCGCCCTGGGGCTGGAAGCGCGGGGTTGGCCAGTGGGTGATTTTCACCTCGACGAACTGACCGACCTTGGCGTTGGCATTGCGGCCCGGGGTGACCAGCACTTCCTGCTGGATCTTCGGGTTGTCGGCGACGACAAAGCCGATGCCACCTTCTTCAAAGTAACGGCCGACGATGCTTTCGTGGGCACGGGACACCACTTCGACGATCACGCCTTCACGGCGGCCGCGGCGGTCCAGGCCGGAAACCCGGGCCAAAGCCCGGTCACCGTCGAACACCAGACGCATCTGCGCCGGGCTCATGAACAGGTCGTCGCTGCCGTCGTCCGGGATCAGGAAGCCGAAACCGTCACGGTGACCGGCGATGCGGCCCAGGATCAGGTCAAGCTTGTCCACGGGCGCATAGGTGCCGCGCCGGGTGTAGATCAACTGCGCATCGCGCTCCATGGCGCGCAGACGGCGGCGCAGGGCTTCGAGCTGGTCTTCGGTGGTCAGACCGAACTCTTCGACCAGTTGCTCGCGGCTAGCAGGCGAACCCCGATCGGCGAGATGCGCCAGGATCAGTTCGCGGCTAGGAATAGGGTTTTCGTATTTTTCCGCTTCACGAGCGGCCTCGGGATCGAGGGACTGCCAATCGGCCATTAGAGAGTTTTCACCTTGTCTATATGCGGGTTAGTTTGGCATAGGCGTAATGAAACGGGAAATTTCAAGCATCCAATGCCTTTTTCTGAAGCCTTTTGACCCCTCTTGAAGCCCGGAAATGCACCGCTCGTGAAATTTAGCGGTTTTTTTCTCGTGAGGGGTTTACAGTTAAAAACACGCTCCGTATAGTGCGCGCCATCGACGACGCACACGCGTTGCCGATACTGCCCAGATGGTGAAATTGGTAGACACGCCAGCTTCAGGTGCTGGTGACCGCAAGGTCGTGGAAGTTCGAGTCTTCTTCTGGGCACCAATTTCGAGCGACAGATCAATGATCTGCCAGCTCCCCAAAAACCCGCGAAAGCGGGTTTTTGCATTTTCGGCCCCTGGAATCCGACTGGTAATTACTAAAACAAAAACAGGGGTTTACAGATCAAAACTCGCTCCGTATAGTGCGCCACATCGACAGCGGCAACGCTGAAGATGCTGCCCAGATGGTGAAATTGGTAGACACGCCAGCTTCAGGTGCTGGTGACCGCAAGGTCGTGGAAGTTCGAGTCTTCTTCTGGGCACCAATTCAAGCTTCAAGGTTACGGCCTTGAACTCACAAAAACCCGCGAAAGCGGGTTTTTGCGTTTCTGGGGTTGGCGATTTATTCGCTCACGACAAGATGCCTCTGAGCCACTGAAACCGCTATCGCGAGCAGGCTCGCTCCCACACGGGATCTCCAGCGCTCACAGATACTCTGTTCACAGTGGATCAATGTGGGAGCGAGCCTGCTCGCGATGAGGCCAGCCCATCAAGCCCGGAACTGCCCCAGGCTCGCCTTCAACTGCGCCGCCAGACTATCCAATACCTTGCCACTGGCCGTGGTCTCGACCACAGCCTGAGCCGCTTTCTCGGCCTGGGCGTGAATGGTTTCCACCCGCCCACGCACCGCTTGCGCACCTTGCGCCTGGTGAGCCGCCGCTTGCGTGGCCAGACCGATGGCCGCATGCACCTGCTCTACAGAGGTCTGTACCGACTGCTGCAAGCGCGCGCTGTCACGCAACACCAACAACCCCTCACTGGCCTGACGCCCGGCCTGGCCGATGGCAGCCACCGCCTCGCGAGCGCCCTGCTGCAGCGCGACGATATGCGCCTGGATGTCGCCGGTCGAACTCTGGGTCTTGCTTGCCAGCGCCCGCACCTCGTCGGCAACCACTGCGAACCCACGCCCGGTTTCCCCGGCCCGCGCCGCTTCGATGGCCGCGTTCAAAGCCAGCAGGTTGGTTTGCTCGGCAATGCCGTGAATGACCGTGAGCACCACTTCGATCTGCTCGCTCTGTTGCGCCAGCCGCTCGATGACTTTTGCCCCCGTATCGACCTGCCCTGCCAGCGCTTCGATCAAACCACCGACCTTGGCCGAGGTTCGGGTGTTTTCGTCGGTAGCCTTGCGAATCTCCACCACCTGCTGCAAGGCAGCCTGCATCGCCTGGCTTTCCGATTGCGCTTCATCGGCCATCTGCGACAGCGCCCGCAAGCTCTCGGCCACTTCATCACGCTGCATTCCGGCCGCCGCATCGGCACCGGAGTTACGCAAGGTCATTGCACCGATTTCCACACCGGTGCGCTGGGCCACATCCCCCGCCTCTCGCACGATGGGCTGCAACTTATCCACAAAACGATTGACCGCCGAGGCCATCTCGCCGATTTCGTCCTTGCTGCTGATTTGCACGCGCTTGGTCAGGTCGCCCTCACCCGCCGCCAGATCGTTCATCGCGGCAATCAACAGTTTCAAACGATTGACCACTCGCCGCCCCAACACCACCGCCAGCAGCACCAGCACGCCAAACCCCACCAGCGCTAGACCCAGGCCGATCCGCCAGCGCAAAGTGCCCGCAGCGTCCTGTACGGTGGTGGCGGTGTTGGCCTGCATTTGCGTCGCGGTGGACTGAGCCGACTCCAGGCGCCCGCGCATTGCCGTGGCGCTGTCGGCTGCCGCCCCCTTGAGGCTATCACCCACCAACTGGTCACCACTGGCGATCAAGGCCGAGAAGCGCTGGTCCAACGCCTCCAGGTCAGCTTCAACGGAGGCCGTGGAAACGCCCATCAACACCTTGCCGATCTCTACGCCGTTGGGGTTGATCGAGGCCTCAAGGTAATACACCGAAGGGTCGTTCTTCGCCGCGTCCAACACCTTGTCCAGCGCCCGGTCGCCCTGGCCTTTCTCCAACAAAGCCTTGTTGATCGGGTTCTCCCGATTCAGGTAGCGAGTCAGGTGCTGGCCGGTGGCGTCGTCATAAATGACGAAGAGTACGTTGGGATTGCGCTGGGCCCGACGGGCAAACTCAGAGAGGGCCGGCACGTCGCTGTCCCACATGGCGCGGGGCGCAACCGAAGCCAGGAGTTGCGCCATATCATTGGCAGAGTCCTTGAGCGATTTTTCCAGCGTCGCCCGCAACTGTGCCTGCTCATCCTTCAGCCGCGCAGATAAACCGGCGGTGAGGCGCTGACGAGTGCTGGCAGACAAGCTGTCCAGGCTCGACGTCACTTCACGCCCGGCCTGCTCCAGCTCGCCAGACAACTTCTGGCTGTCGCCGCCGAGCCGCGCCTCCAGATCTGCCTCCAGCGCAGTGACCGTGCTTCGCGTCAGCGCGACAGCGACCAGCACCTGCACCAAAAGGGCGACACCAAGAGTAACGAACACAGGCCGCAACAGGCGGCTTTGTAACAATGAGAGAACGGCCGACACAGGGAATCCCTCTACTAACGCCATTAATTTGATGGCACTTCACAAGAAGCACTTATTATTCATGGTGTATAGCAAGTGTCGTGCCGTCCGGCAGGCAGAAACGACAAAGGACCCAAACGAGGGTCCTTTGTATTTTACATCAACGACTTATCAGGCAAACGGGTGACGCAGAACGATGGTTTCGTTGCGGTCCGGCCCCGTCGAAATAATGTCGATCGGTGCACCGACCAACTCTTCGACGCGCTTGATGTAATTGCGAGCCGCTACTGGCAGCTCTTCCAGGGTCTTGGCACCCACGGTCGACTCAGTCCAGCCTGGCATCTGCTCGTATACCGGCTCCAGACCGATGTAGCTGTCAGCGTCAGTCGGTGCGTCGATGACCGCGCCGTCCTGATTCTTGTAGCCCACGCAGATGTTGATGGTTTCCAGGCCGTCCAGTACGTCCAGCTTGGTCAGGCACAGGCCCGAGATACTGTTGACGTCGATGGCGCGACGCAGGATGACGGCATCGAACCAGCCGCAACGACGGGCACGGCCAGTGGTGGCGCCGAACTCATGGCCGCGCTTGGCCAGGAACGCACCAACATCATCGAACAGCTCGGTCGGGAACGGACCCGAACCGACGCGAGTGGTGTATGCCTTGGTGATGCCCAGGATGTAATCCAGGTACATCGGGCCGAAACCCGAACCCGTGGCGATGCCGCCGGCAGTGGTGTTGGAACTGGTGACGTACGGATAGGTACCGTGGTCGATGTCCAGCAGCGACCCTTGGGCGCCTTCGAACATGATGTCCTTGCCCGCGCGACGCAACTCGTGCAGCTCGGCAGTGACGTCGAGCATCATCGGCTTGAGCAGCTCGGCGTACTCCATGCACTCATCCAGGGTCTTCTGGAAGTCGATGGCCGGCTCTTTGTAGTAATTGACCAGAACGAAGTTGTGGTAGTCCAGCAACTCGCCCAGCTTGGCGGCGAAGCGCTCACGGTGAAACAGGTCACCGATGCGCAGGCCACGACGGGCCACCTTGTCTTCGTAGGCCGGGCCGATGCCGCGACCGGTGGTGCCGATCTTCAGCTCGCCACGGGCCTTTTCGCGGGCCTGGTCCAGCGCAACGTGATAGGACAGGATCAGCGGGCAGGACGGGCTGATACGCAGGCGCTCGCGCACCGGTACGCCTTTCTCTTCCAGCTTGATGATTTCCCGCAACAAGGCGTCAGGGGCAACCACCACCCCGTTGCCGATCAGGCACTGCACGCCTTCGCGCAACACGCCCGACGGAATCAGGTGCAGTACGGTTTTCTCACCGTCGATCACCAAGGTGTGACCTGCGTTGTGGCCACCCTGGTAGCGCACTACGGCGGCAGCATGTTCGGTCAGCAGATCAACGATCTTGCCTTTGCCCTCATCACCCCACTGGGTGCCCAGGACTACGACATTCTTACCCATAACACTTGTCCTCATTCGCGCAAACTTGGTGCCGGCCGCAGCCGGCAGGAAAACTCAAGAAGCCAGCGGCAATACTTGCCAAAGCCCGTTCTGCTGAATCAATTGCCGGTCGCAGTCCGCTTCACGGGCGGCGGCCAAAGGCTGCCCAGGCAAGGCCTGGACGACACGCTGACCCTCACTGCGCAACTGGCAGACCGTCTGCCAGAGTGCTGCATCCGTACTGTCAGGCATCCAGATACCGCCAGACGGTAGCTCGACTTCAGCACGCCCCAGGGTCACCAGGGTTTTCAAATCGGTAGAGAAGCCGGTCGCCGGACGGGCACGACCGAAGTCGGCGCCAATATCATCGTATCGACCGCCCTGAGCGATGGACTGGCCAACCCCCGGCACGAACACCGCGAACACCACACCGGTGTGGTAGTGATAACCGCGTAGTTCACCCAGGTCGAAATACAGCGGCAGCTCGGGGAAACGCACGGACAGCCGCTCGGCAATCGCCAGCAAATCGTCCAGTGCCGCGAGCACCGGTGCCGGCGCATGGGCCAGCCGCTCGCGGGCAGCGGCCAGCACTTCGCGACCGCCGCACAGATCCACCAGCGCCCGCAACATGCCGGACAGATCGGCCGGCAGGCCTTCGGTCAGACTGATCACTTCATCGATGGCCTTGCGCTGCAAGGCATCGAACAACTGCTGCTCCACTTCGCCGGACAAACCGGCCGCACGCGCCAGGCCACGATAGATGCCGACGTGGCCCAGGTCCATGTGGACATCTGGTACGTCGGCCAGTTGCAGCATGGCAAGCATCAGGCTGATGACTTCCACGTCGCTGCTCGGGCTGGCGTCGCCATACAACTCGGCACCCAGCTGGATCGGACTGCGCGAAGACGACAGGGCGCGCGGCTGGGCGTGCAGCACACTGCCGGCGTAGCACAGACGACTCGGACCTTCACGACGCAGGGTGTGGGCGTCGATACGTGCCACTTGCGGCGTGATGTCGGCACGAAAGCCCATCTGCCGGCCCGACTGCGGGTCGATAACCTTGAAAGTGCGCAGATCCAGGTCCTGGCCCGCGCCGGTCAGCAGGGATTCCAGGTACTCGATATGCGGGGTAACGACGAATTCGTAACCCCAGCTCTGGAACAGATCCAACACCTGCCGACGCGCTACTTCAATACGCGCAGCTTCCGGTGGCAGTACTTCTTCGATGCCATCTGGCAGCAGCCAGCGGTCTACCGTTGCCATTACGCCATTCCCCTATGGTCCGGGCGGCCAGCCCTCGGGCAAGCCTTGAGTGAAGCAGAAAATGCCCGCCCCATGCGCAAACCCCGCGCATGAGCAACGTGACGAATGGCCTGTAGTCGGCCTCGCCAAGCACTTTCCTCGAAAAACCTGTCGAGCCGTTCAACCCGACGCCTGCAACAAAAACCGCAATCGAACGTGCAGACGCAAAAAAGCCGGGAATTTCCCGGCTGCCGCATCATACACACGTTTTCCCAAAGGATCACCCCGCCCGACGCTTTAGCCGCCGGGCGGAGTGCTTCAGGTCAACGTCGCATCAAGGCTTGGACTTTTCCAGGTACTGGAAGAAGTCGCTGCTTGGGTCAAGGACCAGGACGTCGGATTTGTCCGCAAAGCTTTCACGGTAGGCACGCAGGCTACGGTAGAACGCGTAGAACTCCTGATCCTGACCATAGGCTTTGGCGTAGATCGCAGCGGCCTGGGCATCACCGTCACCGCGCAGCTCTTCCGATTCACGGTAGGCTTCGGCCAGCAATACGCGGCGCTGACGATCGGCGTCGGCACGGATGCCTTCAGCCAGCTCGTTACCCTTGGCGCGGTGCTCGCGAGCTTCACGCTCACGCTCGGTGCTCATCCGCTCGAACACACTGCGGTTCACTTCCTTGGGCAGGTCGATGGCCTTGACCCGGACATCGACAACTTCGATACCCAGCTCTTTTTCCGCCATCGCGTTCAGTGAACGAGTGATGTCGGCCATGAGCGCATCACGCTCACCAGACACGACTTCATGCAGCGTACGCTTACCGAACTGGTCACGCAGGCCCGACTCAAGACGACGGGACAGACGCTCGTCGGCAATCTGCTTGAGACCGGAAGTCGCGGTGTAGAAGCGCTCGGCATCTTTCACGCGCCACTTGGCGTAGGCGTCCACCATCACGGCTTTCTTTTCCAGCGTCAGGAAGCGTTGTGTCGGTGCATCCAGTGTCATCAGGCGGGCATCGAACTTACGCACCTTGTTGACGTACGGGACTTTCACATGCAGGCCCGGCTGGACATCCGCCTGGACCACGCGACCGAATTGCAGCAACACCGCACGCTCGGTCTGAGCCACGATGTAGAAGCAGTTCCAGGCAGCGATCGCCACGACGACACCGACAATAAGGGCGATCAGCGATTTATTGCTCATCAGCGACTCTCCCTGGTACGTGCTTGCTGTTGCTGCTGCTCCGCCGCCGCGCGGGCATTGGCTTCATTGCTGGCCGCTGCCGTGCTGGACGGTGGCGTGCCGGTTTTACGACTGCCTTCGACCATCTTGTCCAGCGGCAAGTACAGCAGATTGCTCTGGCCGTTCTTGTTGCCGGTCACGAGGACCTTGCTGGTGTTGCTGAAGACTTCCTGCATGGTGTCCAGGTACAGACGCTCACGGGTGACTTCAGGCGCCTTGCGATACTCGCTCACCAGTTTGGTGAAGCGATCTGCCTCACCCTTGGCGCGGGAGACCACTTCGTCGCGGTAACCGTTGGCATCTTCAATGATGCGCTGGGCCTGACCACGGGCTTCCGGCACGACGCCGTTGGCGTAGGTCTCGGCCTGGTTGCGCGAACGCTGCTCGTCTTCACGGGCACGGATCACGTCATCGAAGGCTTCCTGGACTTCACGCGGTGCCGCTGCGCTCTGAACGTTGACCTGGGTAACGGTGATACCGGTGCGATAGGTATCGAGGAACCTTTGCAGGCGCTCCTTGATTTCGCTGGCCATCAACTCACGACCTTCAGTCAGCACCTGATCCATGGCGGTAGAGCCCACCACATGACGCAAGGCACTTTCAGTGGCGTGCTGCAGGCTGATTTCCGGTTGGTCGACGTTCAGCACGAAGTCTTGCAGATTGGAAATCTTGTATTGCACGGTCAGCGGCACTTCGACGATGTTCTCGTCTTCGGTGAGCATCTGGCCCTGCTTGGTATAGGCACGCTCACGCGTGACGTTTTCCATGAACTTCTTGTCGATCGGCGGGAAATAGATGTTCAGACCCGGACCGACAGTCTCGTAGTACTTGCCGAAGCGCAGCACCACGGCCTGCTCCTGCTCGTCCACGACATATACCGCGCTGTACAGCCAGACAGCCGCGAGCACGACAAGACCAATGCCGAGCAGGCCATAACCGCCACCCTTGCCCGAACGGCCACCACCATCGTCACCGCGTTTCTTACCACCACCGAACAAACCGTTCAGGCTTTCCTGCAGCTTTCGGAAGGCCTCGTCGAGATCCGGCGGCCCCTTGCGGTCGCCGTTGTTACGACGTTTTCCACCCCAGGGATCCTGATTATTCGAGTTGCCACCCGGCTCATTCCAAGCCATAGCGCTCTCCATCTGATAAAGCAAAGACGCACCCACGGCGCGCCGACCAATGCTACAGAATGCCTGACACAGCTTTCTCAGGCTTTTATTGCAAAGTGTGTTGCTCGATGAATTCCATCGGCTGCAGCCCTTCGCGACTGACCAGTCGATTGAGCTCCGTCCGAGGCAGGCGAACCGCCAGCAGGCAGACGCCTTCTTCGTCGTGTTCTTCTTTCTGCACCGCTCCGAGCTCAAAGAACTGGGCCCGCAACCGGGCGAAACGTTGCGGCAACTTCAGCGTGCCAACAAACAGGTCGTTGCCCAGCAGCTCCGCCACGGCCTGCTTGAGCAGGTCGAGGCCGGAGCCGTCGCGGGCCGATAACCAGACCCGCTGCGGCTTGCCATCGGCATCGCGCTGGATCTGCGGCTCCACGCCTTCGAGCAAATCGAGTTTGTTGTATACCTCGAGGATCGGCAAGTCCTGGGCTCCGATCTCGCCCAGCACCACCATGACCTGCTCGATCTGCAGCATCCGGTCCGGCTCGGCGGCATCGATCACGTGCAGCAGCAGGTCGGAGTTGCTCGACTCTTCGAGCGTAGCCCGGAAAGCCTCGACCAGCTTATGTGGCAGGTGCCGAATGAAGCCCACGGTGTCGGCCAGCACAATCGGCCCGAGGTCGTCCAGATCGAGCCGGCGCAGGGTCGGATCGAGCGTGGCGAACAGCTGGTCGGCGGCGTAGACATCGGACTGGGTCACGTTATTGAACAGCGTCGATTTGCCGGCGTTGGTGTAACCCACCAATGAAACCGTCGGGATATCAGCACGCTTGCGGCCACGCCGGGATTGCTCGCGCTGGCTGCGGACCTTTTCCAGACGCCCCTTGATCTGGCGCAGGCGAACCCGCAGCAAGCGCCGGTCGGTTTCCAGCTGGGTCTCACCCGGACCACGCAGACCGATACCACCCTTCTGCCGCTCAAGGTGGGTCCAGCCACGAACCAGTCGCGTACTCATGTGCTCAAGCTGGGCCAGTTCGACCTGGAGCTTGCCTTCATGGGTACGGGCGCGTTGGGCGAAGATATCGAGAATCAGCCCCGTCCGGTCGATCACGCGACACTCGAACACACGCTCGAGGTTACGCTCCTGACTGGGCGTGAGGATGTGATTGAAAATCACCAGGTCGACCTGCTCGGTTTTGACCAGGTCGCGCAATTCCTCGACCTTGCCGCTACCTATCAGGTATTTGGCGGTTGGCCGATGACGCGGCACGTTAAAAAACGCGACGGTCTCGGCGCCGGCCGAAAGTGCCAATTCCTGAAACTCCTGCGGATCTTCGCGCGCCTCAGGGTCTTGTCCATCCAAGTGAACGAGAATGGCCCGCTCACCCCCACCGTGGCGCTCAAAGAACAAAGGAGACTCCTATCAAGCGTTACCCGGTTCAGCGTCACCGGCTTCGGATTCGGTTGCGCTAGGCAGACGAATCGCACGCACAGGCACTACTGTCGAGATCGCGTGCTTGTAGACCATCTGGCTGACGGTGTTTTTCAACAGGATGACGAACTGGTCGAAAGACTCGATATGGCCTTGCAGTTTGATCCCGTTGACCAGATAGATGGACACCCCAACTTTCTCTTTACGTAAAGTGTTCAAGTAAGGGTCTTGTAGCGAATGCCCTTTTGACATGTGCCGCACTCCTTTAAGGATCAATAATTAAAATCGGAATCAGATGGCTTGGGCCGTCACACCCCCAAGGATAGACGGCAATTGCAAGGACTCAGCTCAATATGGAGATGGTCCCAAGGTATTTCAAGGCGCGCGGCAGATTGTCGCAATCAAGACTGTCAAGCCAATGCAAGTCAGTCCAGCTCCGCAGCCAGGTGAACTGGCGTTTCGCCAATTGGCGCGTGGCAATGATTCCACGCTCCTGCATCTCGGCTGACGTCAGCTTGCCGTCCAGATAGTCCCAGACCTGTCGATAACCCACCGCACGTATAGACGGCAACCCGGCATGCAGGTCACTTCGCTCACGCAGGGCTACGACCTCGTCTATGAATCCCTGTTCCAACATTAATGTGAATCTTTGTTCAATTCGCCGATGCAGCACTTGCCGGTTCGCCGGAGCGATGGCCAGATTGGCGACAGTATAGGGCAATTGTTGCATTCCCGAAGCGGCTGCTTCAGTACTTTGCGCAGATTGTCGCTGTCGCAGGGCCGTCATGCTCTGCCCGCTGACCCGATAGACCTCCAGCGCCCGGCTGAGCCGTTGCGGGTCGTTGGGGTGAATGCGGGCCGCCGACTCCGGGTCGATGATCGCCAGTTGCTCATGCAGGGCTTGCCAGCCAAGGCGTGCAGCCTCTTCTTCGATCTGCGCGCGCACGTTGGGATCGGCAGCCGGCATGTCCGCCAGCCCCTCGACCAGAGCCTTGTAGTACAGCATCGTGCCGCCCACCAGCAGCGGAATCTTGCCTCTGGCGGTGATGTCGGCCATGGCCTGAAGGGCATCGCGACGAAAATCCGCTGCCGAGTAAGCTTCGGCCGGATCCAGGATGTCGATCAGTCGGTGCGGGAACTCGGCCAGCAGCTCTTTTGACGGCTTGGCCGTGCCGATGTCCATGCCCCGGTAGACCAAGGCCGAATCGACGCTGATCAGCTCGCAGGGCAGCACTTTGGTCAACTCAATGGCCAGGTCGGTCTTGCCGGCTGCGGTCGGCCCCATCAGAAAGATCGCAGGTGGTAACTGGCTCATCAACGACCGCGCAGGAACAGTTTGTCCAGGTCGTCCAGGCCCAGTTGGGTCCAGGTCGGCCGGCCATGGTTGCATTGGCCGCTGCGCTCGGTGTTTTCCATATCCCGCAGCAGGCCATTCATTTCCGGCAAGGCCAGACGCCGGTTGGCGCGGATTGCGCCGTGGCAGGCCATGGTGCCGAGCAGTTCGTTCAGGTGCGCCTGGATCCGGTCGCTGGTGCCGTACTCCATCAAGTCCGCCAGCACGTCGCTGACCAGTCGGTTGGCCTCGGCCTGCTTCAACAACGCCGGGATCTGCCGGATCGCCAGGGTTTCCGGGCCCAGGCGCTGCAGCTCAAAGCCCAGGCGCTGGAACCAGCTCACATGCTCCTCGGCGCAATCGGCCTCACGCTGGCTGACCGCCAGGGATTCAGGCACCAATAGCGGTTGCCCGCTAAGGCCTTCGCTGGCCATGGCGATCTTCAGCCGCTCGTACATGATCCTCTCGTGGGCGGCATGCATGTCTACCAGAACCAGGCCTTGGGCATTTTCCGCGAGGATATAGATGCCTTTGAGCTGCGCCAGGGCATAACCCAGTGGCGGAATATCACCCTGGCCGTCCGGCAACGCCGCCGCACCGGCCTCAGGCAGGGGCTTGAAGAACTCGCGATAAGCCGCCTGAGCTTCGGCGGCGGGCACGCTCGATTGCGCACGCGGGGTGTATTGGTACTGGTAACCGCTGCCCGCGCCGGTCCCGGCGGCGTTGTAGGTCGGCTGGGGCTGGGGTTGCTCCAGCAGTGCGTTGGCGGCCAGGCGCATTTCGCCCTGAGGCCCGAATTCGCCAGCCTCCAGCCCCGTTGGCCGGACCATGCCGGCAACTGCCGCTGGTGCCGCCAATTGATCTTCGGGGCGCACATCACCCAAGGCGCGGTGCAAGGTGCCGTAAAGGAAATCGTGCACCATGCGCCCGTCACGGAAGCGTACTTCATGCTTGGTGGGATGCACGTTGACGTCCACCACCGCGGGATCGACTTCGAAAAAAAGCACGAACGTTGGATGCCGACCGTTGAACAACACGTCGCGATAGGCCTGGCGCACCGCGTGGGCCACCAGCTTGTCGCGCACCGCCCGCCCGTTCACGTAAAAGTACTGCAAGTCCGCCTGGCTGCGAGAAAAAGTCGGCAGCCCGACCCAGCCCCACAGGTGCAGGCCATTGCGCTCCACTTCGATGGGCAGAGCCTGCTCCAGGAACCCGGCACCGCACACCGCGCCAACGCGTCGAGCACGGGCCGCATCATCATGGGCCTCGTGCAGGCTGAGGATGGTCTTGCCGTTGTGGCGCAAATGGAACGCCACGTCAAAACGCGCCAGCGCCAGACGCTTGATGACTTCCTGCAAATGATCGAATTCGGTCTTCTCGGCCTTGAGAAACTTGCGCCGGGCCGGGGTATTGAAGAACAGGTCGCGCACTTCCACCGAGGTGCCCACCGGATGGGCCGCGGGCTGGACGCGAGAGGCCATGTCCCGGCCTTCGGTCTCGACCTGCCAGGCCTGGTCGGCTTCGCGGGTACGCGAGGTGAGCGTCAGGCGCGACACCGAACTGATGGAGGCCAGCGCCTCGCCACGGAACCCCAGGCTCATGACCCGCTCGAGGTCTTCCAGATCGCGGATCTTGCTGGTGGCGTGGCGCGCCAGGGCCAACGGCAGGTCGTCGGCAGGAATGCCGCCACCGTCATCGCGCACACGCAGCAGCTTGACACCGCCCTGCTCGACATCCACATCGATGCGCCGGGCCCCGGAGTCGAGGCTGTTCTCCAGCAACTCCTTGATCACCGACGCCGGACGCTCGACCACCTCACCGGCGGCGATCTGGTTCGCCAGCCGGGGGCTGAGCAGTTCGATGCGGGCAGTGCTGCCGGTCAGTTCATCGCTCATTGCTTGACCACCACTTCGTTGCCGGGAATGGTCAGGGTCTGGCCGATCTTGAGCTCGTCGCTCTTGAGATTATTGGCACTGCGCAACGACGCGGGCGACACCTGATAGCGCACCGCGATCATTGCCAGGGTTTCGCCAGGATTGACCCGATGGTCTCGCGGCCCCTGGGCGATCTTGCCGGAGTCTCGTAGCCAGGCGATGTAGGTGCCCGGTGGCGGGTTCTGCTGGAAGAACTGTCGCACGCCGCTGCTGATGGAACGGGCCAGGGCCTGTTGGTGGCTGGAGGATGTCAGCTTCGAGGCTTCGTTGGCGTTGGAGATGAACCCGGTTTCCACCAGAATCGACGGGATATCCGGTGACTTGAGCACCATGAACCCGGCCTGCTCGACGCGTCGCTTGTGCAGCGGCGTGACACGCCCAATGTTGCTCAAGACTTTTTGACCGACGTTCAGGCTGGACGTCAGCGAGGCGGTCATCGACAAATCGAGCAGCACGCCGGCGAGCATGCGGTCCTTGTCATCGAGGCTGACGTTACCGGCACCGCCAATCAGGTCGGAACGGTTTTCGCTGTCAGCCAGCCAACGGGCGGTCTCGGAGGTGGCCCCCCGGTCAGACAGGGCAAACACCGAGGCCCCGAACGCGGCTTTTGAAGGGGCGGCGTCGGCATGGATCGAGACGAACAGGTCCGCGCCCTTCTTGCGGGCGATTTCGGTACGGCCACGCAAGGGGATGAAATAGTCTCCGGTACGGGTCAGCTCCGCGCGAAAGCCCTTCATACCATTGACCTGACGCTGCAACTCACGGGCGATGGACAACACCACGTCCTTTTCACGCTGCCCTCGCGAGCCAGAGGCACCCGGGTCCTCCCCCCCGTGACCGGCATCGATCACAACGATGATATCGCGCTTGCCGGAAGGCGCCGGCGGTAGCTTGAGAGCAGGCTCGGTCGGCGTGACCGGCACCGCCGGCACTGTGGCGACTTTGGTCGGCGGCGCAGGCGGTGGCGCGGCATCGCCCGGGTTGTCGAACAAGTCCACCACCAGTCGGTTGCCGTACTGGGCGTTGGGCGCCAGGGTGAAGCTTTTCGGGGTCACCGCCTTATTCAGATCGACGACCACCCGCAGGTCAGTCGGCGTGCGCTGAGCCGAGCGAATGGCCGTGATCGGCGTGTTGGCGGTGGCGGCTGTCAGCGGCGCCCCCAGGGATGCGCCATTGATGTCGATCACCAGGCGATCCGGAGCGGTCAGGGTGAATACGCTGTGCTGCACCGGCCCCGTCAGGTCGAACACCAGACGAGTGTTGTCCGGCGCCCGCCACAGACGAACGCTGCTGACCTTCGTCTGTGCCACAGCATCGACGGCCAGTGCCGTAAGCAACATTCCTACGACAGCAACCACCGCGCGAAAGCGCATACCAAACCCCATCATCAATTAGTTTCCAGTGCCAAAGCGGCACACCACGACTCGCCACGCGAGCCTTGCGGCGTCAGTATCAACGAACGCCCGCCGTTCTGCGCGCCAATGGTAATGGTCAGGTCGGGCTTTGGCAAAAAGCCTGCACCCTTCTGGGGCCATTCGATCAGACACAAGGCGTCATCTTCGAAGTAATCGCGGATACCGAGGAATTCCAACTCTTCAGGGTCCACCAGTCGGTACAGGTCAAAATGGAAGGCACGAATGTCGCCGATTTCGTAGGGTTCAACCAACGTGAACGTAGGACTTTTCACTGCGCCGACGTGTCCCAGGCCACGAATAATGCCGCGGGACAAGGTGGTTTTTCCCGCGCCGAGGTCGCCCTCCAGAAAAATCAGACCATGGCCAGCCGTGGTACGCGCAATGCGCGCCCCCAATTGCGTCATGGCTTGTTCGTCCGCCACGTACAGGGTTACTTCAGACACGGTGAATGCTCCTCCAACAACTGACGAATGGCCGGGATCAGATCGGTCGCCGCCAATCCCCGGCCCGACTGACCGGCTTGCGCACCGGCATTGGCATGCAGCCACACCGCCAGGCAGGCGGCGTCAAAGCCATCCATGCCTTGGGCGAGCAACGCACCGACCACCCCGGCCAGCACATCCCCGAGGCCTGCCGTGGCCATGGCCGGATGGCCCTGGCTGCAAACCGACAGGCGACCGTCTGGACTGGCAATCAGGCTGCCAGCGCCTTTGAGAATCACTGTGGCCGCGTATTGTTTGCTCAATGCGTGGGCCGCCGCCGGACGATCGGCCTGCACCTGAGCCGTGGAGATACCCAGAAGCCGCGCCGCCTCGCCCGGATGAGGGGTGATCACACAGTGCGCGGGCAAACTGACCGCGCCACTGCTCAGCAGGTTCAGCGCATCGGCATCCCACACCTGGGGCAGCAATGCGTTGGCCGCCGCCGACAACAAGCTACGTCCCCACGCAGCCTGGCCGAGGCCCGGCCCCACCACCAACACACTGACCTGCTCAAGCAACCCCATCAATTGGTTTGCTGAGTGGGTGCCCTGCACCATGACTTCGGGTAAACGCGTCAGCGCAGCGGACACATGCTCGTTGCGAGTGGCCATGGACACCATCCCCGCGCCGCAACGCAGGGCACTCTCGGCGCTCATCTGGATAGCCCCGCCAAAACCTCGATCGCCGCCGATCAATAGAACATGACCGAACTTGCCTTTGTGGGATGCGCGCGCGCGCGGCGTCAGACCCGGCAGATTAGCGGGCTGCAGAAGCCGGGCCGTGGCCGGCGCCGCCTCGACGATGTCGGGATCGGCATGCAGATCATTGAATATCAGTTCACCGACCCGGTCCGCCGCATCGCCTGTGAACAGGCCCAGCTTCAGGCCGATAAAGGTTACGGTCAGGTCGGCCGTCACTGCCGTACCCAGCACCCGTCCCGTGTCGGCACACAAGCCCGAAGGGATATCCACCGCGGCCACTGGCAGGCCACTGACATTGATGGTGTCGATTGCCCGAACGTAGGGCTCGCGTACTTCGCCACTCAATCCCGTGCCGAGCAAGGCGTCGAGCAGCACGCCGCGCAAGTCGGACTCGTCCGACCATGGCTCCACCGGCACACCCACCGCCACCGCCTCGGCGTGGGCATTGGCGGCATCCCCCTGTAAACGCCGGGGCTCACCCACCGTCAGCACCCGCACTGACCAGCCGGCACGGCGGGCCAGGGTCGCCACCAGATAACCGTCGCCGGCGTTGTTGCCATGCCCGGCCAGCACGGTCAGCTCGCTGGCGTCTGGCCAGTGCCGGACAATGGCGCGCCAGGTGGCGCGGGCGGCTCGCTGCATCAATTCGAAGCCAGTCGTGCCTGCCGCAATCAGCTGTGCGTCAAGGGCCCGAACCTGCGCGGCACTGTACAGCGCGTCGGGAAAATCATCTTTAGTGTGCGGCATGCGTCTTCGGGCTCCGATGTCTGGCAGAATTATACGCATCTCAGCTCCGGTTTCTCTCGCCTCATGCCCGTCATTCCCACAGACCTCCCCGCCCTCGCCCAATCCATCAAGGACTGGGGCCGCGAGCTGGGTTTCCAGCAAGTCGGCATCAGCGGCCTGGACCTTGCCGAGCATGAGCAACATTTGCAGCGCTGGCTCGACGCGGGCTATCACGGCGAGATGGACTACATGGGCGCCCACGGCAGCAAACGCTCGCACCCCGAGGAACTGGTGCCGGGCACATTGCGTGTGGTTTCCCTGCGCATGGACTACCTGCCGGGCGACACGCAAATGGCGCAGATGCTCGGCCAACCGGAAAAAGCCTACGTCTCGCGTTATGCATTGGGCCGCGATTACCACAAATTGATCCGTAAACGCGTGCAGCATCTGGCAGAAAAAATTCAGGCGGTCATTGGCCCCTTCGGTTATCGGGCCTTCGTTGACAGCGCACCGGTGCTGGAAAAAGCCATCGCCGAGCAGGCAGGGCTGGGCTGGATCGGTAAAAACACCCTGGTACTGAACCGCAAGGCCGGCAGCTACTTCTTCTTGAGCGAGCTGTTTGTCGACCTGCCGCTGCCGGTTGACCCGCCCCACGCCAGCGAACACTGCGGAAAATGCACCGCATGCCTGGACATCTGCCCTACGAATGCCTTCGTCGGCCCCTACGTCCTGGATGCGCGACGGTGCATTTCCTACCTCACCATCGAACTCAAAAGCGCCATCCCCGAGGAACTGCGGCCATTGATCGGCAACCGGGTGTTCGGTTGCGATGACTGCCAGATCGTCTGCCCGTGGAACCGCTTCGCCCGACCGTCCGGAGAAAGCGACTTCAAACCGCGACACAACCTGGACAATGCCGGGTTGGCCGAGTTGTTCATGTGGGACGAGGAAAAATTCCTCAGCAGTACCGAGGGCTCGCCCCTGCGCCGCGCCGGGTACGAACGCTGGTTGCGCAACCTGGCGGTGGGGCTGGGAAATGCACCTTCAACCATCCCGGTCATGCAAGCGCTTGAAGCGCGGCGCGATTACCCATCGGAACTGGTGCGCGAGCATGTGGAGTGGGCGTTGCGCCAACACGCCGAGCGTCAGACCTCGTCGTTGTAGACGAACTTCGGCATTTCCCAGTGAAAGCGGATCGCCAGGAGCCGCAACAGGAAACCGCCGAACAAGGTGATGAGGATCGCCTGCTCGCTCGGCAACTGCAGATAGACACACAGCATGTAGCACCACGCCGCGGCAAACGAAACGCTGGCATAGAGCTCGCGACGGAAGATCAGCGGGATATCGTTACAAAAAATGTCACGCAGGATGCCACCGAAAACGCCGGTAATCACGCCACTGACCGAAGCCACCAACATGCCATGGCCCATTTCCAGGGCGGTCATGCAGCCGATCAGGGTGAACGCCACCAGGCCCACGGCGTCGAGCACCAGGAATAACGAGCGCAAATGGCGCATCCAGCGCGCCAGGATCACCGTCAGCATCGCCGCCGCGGTGGTCAGCACCAGATATTCCGGGTGCCTGACCCAGGTGAGCGGGTAATGACCGAGCAGCACATCGCGCACCGAGCCGCCACCCAACGCGGTGACGCAGGCGATCAGCACCACGCCAAACCAGTCCATGCCACGACGCCCGGCAGACAAAGCCCCAGTCATGGCTTCGGCGGTGATGGCGATCAGGTAAAGCATCAGCAACATGATGGCGGTCCTTGCAGGAAGGCGCGCAGTCTAGCCAGTTTGGGCAGGCACCAAAAGAGGGCGCGACACCGTCTTCTGCCTGAGCGCCATGCCGCCCGTTCAAACTACCCCTGTGGCGAGGGAGCTTGCTCCCGCTCGGCTGCGCAGCAGTCGCCAAACCGGACAACTCGATCTACCTGAAGCTGTTGGGCCTGCTTCGCAGGCCAGCGGGAGCAAGCTCCCTCGCCACAAAAGCGTGCTCGCACAACAGCCGAGGAGCCGACTTAGAACTTGATGAAGTGCTTACGGTAGTGCTGCAGCTCGGCGATGGACTCGCGGATATCGTCCAGGGCCAGGTGGCTGCCGCCCTTCTGGAAGCTGTCACGCACCTCAGGTGCCCAGCGGGCGGCCAGTTCCTTGAGGGTGGAGACGTCCAGGTTGCGGTAGTGAAAGTAGCTTTCCAGGGATTTCATATGGGTATAGAGAAAGCGACGATCCTGGCAGATGCTGTTGCCACAGATCGGTGACTTGCCCTTGGGCACCCACTGCTCAAGAAAGGCGATGGTTTGGGCTTCGGCCTCAGCCATGCTGATTTTGCTCTCGCGCACCCGTTGGGTCAGGCCTGAGCCGCCGTGCTGGCGAGTGTTCCATTCGTCCATACCCGCCAGGACCTCGTCGCTGTGATGGATCGCGATCACAGGGCCTTCGGCCAGGGTGTTGAGATCACTGTCGGTGACGATGGTGGCCATTTCGATGATGACGTCGGTGTCCGGGTTCAGACCGGTCATTTCCAGGTCGATCCAGATCAGGTTCTGCGGGTTCTGCATGGGGGAGCTCCTCGGCGTAGCTGCGCAGTTTAGCTTAGGCTTTGAACGAAAAGTGCCTGCGCGACGATCATGCTGCGTTGAAAACAGCCTCGGAATGCTCATTGACCACCAGTCAACGCTGCTTCCTCGCCTGTTTTCGCCCTGCCTGCTCGCTGCTCGGCGACTTTTCGTTCAAACCCGAGGCTGGGCCTTGAGCGTGCTAAACTCGCGGCCGTTTTTACCTAATCGCTGCATTCTTCGTACGGAACACCCATGGCCAAACGCCAACTCAATCGTCGTCAAAACTGGCGCATCGAAAAGATTCAGGGCGAGCGCGCCGCCCGCGCCGCCAAACGCGAATCCAGCGCGGTACAAGCGCTGGAGGGCGGCGACCTGGGCCCTGAACAGACCGGTCTGGTGATCGCGCACTTCGGTGTACAGGTCGAGGTCGAGGCCCGTGAAGGCGAATTGGCCGGCCAGGTATTCCGCTGCCACCTGCGAGCCAACCTGCCGGCCCTGGTCACCGGCGATCAGGTGGTCTGGCGTGCCGGCAACCAAGGCATCGGCGTGATCGTGGCTCAACTGCCGCGCCACACCGAACTGTGCCGTCCGGACAGCCGAGGCCAGCTCAAGCCGGTGGCGGCCAACGTCGACATGATCGTCATCGTCTTCGCCCCGCTGCCCGAGCCCCACGCCAACCTGATCGACCGCTATCTGGTCGCGGCCGAACACGCCGGCATCCGCCCCTTGTTGCTGCTCAACAAATTCGACCTGATCGATGAACACAACGCCCCGGCGCTGAACGCACTGCTCTCGGTCTATCGGCACTTGGGCTACCCGGTGCTGGAAGTTTCGGCTCACCACGGCGATGGCATGGAGAAATTGCAGGAACAACTGGACGGGCGCATCAGCGTGTTTGTCGGCCAGTCCGGTGTCGGCAAGTCGTCGCTGGTCAACAGCCTGCTGCCGGAAGTCGAGACGCGCGTCGGGCCGTTGTCCGAGCTGTCCGGCCAGGGCACTCACACCACCACCACTGCGCGGTTGTTCCACTTCCCCGGCGGCGGTGAGCTGATCGACTCGCCGGGCATCCGCGAGTTTGGCCTGGGTCACGTCAGCCGAGCCGATGTGGAAGCGGGGTTCATCGAGTTCAACGACCTGATCGGCACCTGCCGTTTCCGCGACTGCAAGCACGACCGCGAACCCGGTTGCGCCCTGCTCAAGGCGCTGGAAGACGGTCGTGTGCAACAGCAACGGATGAACAGCTATCGCTCGATCATCGCCAGCTTGCCGGAAAGCAGTTACTGATCTGAAAGGAAGGCAAGCCGGACACAGTTGTGGCGAGGGGATTTATCCCCGCTGGGGCGCGAAGCGCCCCTCCTTTTTATTCAACCCCGAATATCAGATGAAAAAAGAGGGGCTGCTTCGCAGCCCAACGGGGATAAATCCCCTCGCCACAGGTTGCGCTCGCCAGTCAGGTCACTGCGCAGGCGGCTCGGCCGGTTTCGGCGCGAGATCATCGAACAGATTCAGACGCTCACGTACCTCATGGGCGGGAACAGGCTGCTGGTCCGCCGGCAATGCGTTCGGATCCGCCGCCGCGCCGGGCGTAACCGGCACTTCACCCGGCGCGCCATCGCCCTGGGCCGGGTCCGGCGCCGGGTCATCGGTTTGCGAACCTTCGATGGCTTTCTGGGCCTTCTTGGTCAACACCACGATATCGATCCGCCGGTTGACCGGGTTGAACGGGTCTTTGCGGTCGAACAGCGCCGAGGAGGCATAACCGACCACCCGCGCCACCTGCTCGTCCGGATAACTGCCGGCCACCAGGGCCCGACGAGCCGCGTTGGCGCGATTGGCGGAGAGTTCCCAGTTACCGAAATCGCCTTTGCCGATGAAGGGCTTGGCATCGGTATGGCCACTGATGCTGATCTTGTTCGGCACCGCTTTGATGGTGTCGGCCATGGCCAGCAGAATATCTTCGAAATAAGGTTTCAGGCGCGCGCTGCCAGAGTCGAACATCGGACGATTCTCGGCGTCCATGATCTGGATGCGCAAGCCGTTCGGCGTGATTTCGAACAGGATCTGATCCTTGAACTTCTGCAGCTCTGGGTTCTCTTCGACTTTGTTCTGCAACTCTTGCAGCAACAACTCCAGACGCTCGCGCTCGACCTCCTCGGCCATGCCTTCGGCGTCATTGGCGTCTACCGTCGCCTTGTCGGGCTGAGGCTGGGATTCGACTTCAGGGTTGAGGGTGTTTTCCGGCGCCAGGACCGGCGAGCCGCCCAGGTCGATGATGTACGGCGTGCCGCTTTCGGAAAAACCCACCGGGTCCTTGAAGTAACCGGCGATGGCGATTTTCTGCTCTGGAGTCGCGGTGGACAGCAGCCACAGCACCAGAAAGAACGCCATCATCGCCGTCGCGAAGTCGGCGAAGGCGATTTTCCAGGCGCCCCCGTGATGCCCGCCGGCTATGCGCTTGACGCGCTTGATAATGATCGGCTGGTTGTTTTCCATCTTAGCGACCGCGAACCGCTTGTTCTAACTCGGCGAAGCTTGGACGGTGCGCCGGGTACAGGACCTTGCGACCGAACTCCACAGCCAGCGATGGAGGCATGCCCGAAGCCGAGGCCACGAGCGATGCCTTGATGGCTTCGTAGACATTGAGTTCTTCCTTGGCGTCGTGGGCCAGGGAATGGGCCAACGGGCCAAAGAAGCCATACGCGGCGAGAATACCGAAGAAGGTACCTACCAGTGCCGCACCTACGTGCAGGCCGATAGATGCCTGGTCGCCTTCGCCCAGGGAGGCCATGGTCACCACGATGCCCAATACCGCCGCGACGATACCGAAACCCGGCATGCCGTCGGCGATGCCGTTGACCGCGTGAGACGGGTGCTCCAGGTCTTCCTTGAGGCTGTACAGTTCCATGTCGAACAGACCTTCGAGCTCATGGGGAGCCATGTTGCCGGACGACATGATGCGCAGGTAATCACAGACGAACGCCGTCATGCGCTCATCCTTGAGCACCGTGGGGTACTTGGCGAAGATCGGGCTGGACGCTGCGTCTTCGATATCCCCTTCGATCGCCATCATGCCTTCGCGGCGGCTCTTGTTGAGGATCTCGTAGATCAGCCCCAGCACCTCAAGGTAGAAAGTGTGGCTGAAACGCGAGCCGAACATGCTCAAGGACTTTTTGAGCACGTGCATCGTCATGTAGCCGGGGTTGGCCTGCAGGAATGCGCCAAGGGCCGCGCCGCCGATGATCAGAACCTCAAAGGGCTGGATCAGGGCGGCAATCTTGCCATGGGAGAGCACGTATCCGCCCAGAACGCTCGCGAACACGACAATGATGCCGATAATTTTAGCCATAGATAGAAAGTACTTATTTAAGTCGGGTTCAAGGTCATATTCGGAAGCTGAAAAATCTCTTCTTCTACTTATCGGCAAAACTGCGCCAGACTATAGCCAGTTCAGGCGAAAAGCCAATTTGCCCCGTTCCGGGCGTAGATACTCCCTATGATGATCGCGTCCAGCCATGGCTAATGAAACGAAGGTTCCAACTCCACGACCGACCACGCTCGAAGGCTGGGTGAAGCTGCTCGAGGGCGTCCATCTGCCAGTGCCGCAGGCCAGTCATGACCTGGTCTGCAAAGCCATTGCCGACAGCCGCCGCTCACTGCGCGACATTGCCGAGCTGATCCAGGACAGCCCCGCCCTGGCGCTGAGCGTCATTCGTGAAGCCAACCATCACACCCATGGCAACTTTGCCGAACCGGCAGAAAATCTCGAAGTGGCCATCAACCGCCTCGGCCTCAAGCGCACCGAAGAACTGCTCGCCCGCCTGCCCTCGTTGCCGGAACAGCAAATCCCCCTCGCGCTGCGCCAACTGCAATTGATCAGCCAGCACGCAACGCAACAGGCCAATGGTTTTTTTGCCAGTCGCCTGGCGCGGCTGTGGCAAGACATCCACTGGGGCAGCCTGCTGTTTCTGTCACCGCTCTGGCCGCTGGCCCTGACTCATCCGGGATTGCTGGGCGAGTGGGAATTGCGGGTTGTCCATAAAGGCCAGTCAGCGAGCAAAGTGGAGCGCGAGCTGTTCGGCGTCAGCCTGCTGAAAATCTGCCTGGCGCTGGTGGAGACCTGGCGCCTGCCGGCCTGGGTGGCGCAGGGCTACCGCCTGCTGCTCAACGAACGCCGCGAGCTGGTGAAAGTGCTGCGCATCGCCCGGGACAGTGAACACCCGCTGCGCCAGCAGAATCGCCTGGACGATGACCCGACCCTGCGGCGCTGGCTCAATCAGCCAGCCAACACCGTGCTGCTAGCCAACGGCCTGGCCCTTTCAGCGCAACAGGCGTGGGACGGCCCTCACAGCACCCGCTGGCAATATCTGACAAGTTTGTATCTGCAGATGTCCATGGATGACGTCCAGCAGCAATTGCACCAGCAAGCCGTCATCAGTGCCCGCCACAACACCATGCCGGACCTCTGGCATCCGGCTGTGGCGTTGATCTGGCCCTGGGGCAGCCGACGCGTCCACCCGGGGCTGCTGCCGGCCGCCCCGCCCAGCGCCGAAGACCTGACCCAGTGGCGCAAGCAATGCGCCGAATTGCTGCTGGAACCGAGCCCGTTCAGCAACGCCATGCACCTGACCACCTCGGCACGGGACGCCTTGGTGGCATGCGGCATGCGGCGAGTGATGATTCTTATGGCCGACCGCAGCCAGACCAGCTTGCGCGTGCATCAGATCGCCGGCCTGCCCAAAGAAGCGGCGGCCATGAGTTTTTCCATCAGCCAAAGCAAAGTGTTGCAACGGTTGCAGGCCCAGCAGGCCCAGGTTCGCCTGAACCCGGACAACAACGCTCAGTTTTCGGCGTTGCTGCCGCCGGGCCTGCGCAGCCTGTTTCGCGGCGAACACCTGCTGTTGCGTTCACTGACCTGCAACAGCCGGGTGATCATGCTGGTGGCGGTGGACCAGGGCGGCGGGCCCTTCTCGGACGTGACGGTGCAAGCCTTCGGCAAAACCGTGCAGTGTATCGAACGCGCCTTGCACAGCTTTACCAACCGCGGTCGCTGATCTTGATACAATCTTTTCCCTTTGCGCCCCTGGAGACCTCACATGCCTGACTTCTCTGGCTTGCCGCTGGTAATCGAGCCGAGCGACCTGCTGTCGCGCCTCGACGCCCGCGAACTGATTCTGGTGGACCTGACCAGCGCCGCCCGCTATAGCACCGGGCACATCCCTGGCGCACGCTTCGTCGACCCCAAGCGCACCCAACTGGGCCAGCCCCCGGCACCAGGCCTGTTGCCAGCAAAAGCTGACCTCGAGACGCTGTTCGGCGAACTGGGGCACAACCCGAATGCGGTCTACGTGGTCTATGACGATGAAGGCGGTGGCTGGGCCGGGCGCTTTATCTGGCTGCTGGATGTGATCGGCCATTCGAACTACCACTACCTCGACGGTGGTTTGCTGTCGTGGCTGGACGAAGGCCTGCCGGTGTCCACTGAAGTGCCGCCGCCCGCCACAGGCCCGGTGAGCCTGACCCTGCACGATGGACCCACCGCCACCCGCGAATACCTGCAAAGCCGCCTCGGTGCCGCTGACCTGGCGATCTGGGACGCACGCGGGCCGCTGGAATATTCCGGCGAGAAAGTCGTCGCAGCCAGGGGCGGACATATTCCCGGCGCGATCAACTTCGAATGGACCGCCGGCATGGATCAGGCACGCAACCTGCGCATCCGCAGCGACATGCCGCAGATCCTCGAACAGTTGGGCATCACGCCTGACAAAGAAATCATCACCCATTGCCAGACCCACCACCGCTCTGGCTTCACCTATCTGGTGGCCAAGGCGCTCGGTTATCCGCGAGTCAAAGGCTATGCCGGCTCCTGGGGCGAATGGGGCAACCACCCTGATACCCCCATCGAGCTCTGAAGGTTCTTAAGGACAGTTAATGAAAAACCGCTTGTTCATCCTCAGCCAATACCTGCTACCCCACCACCTGCTGTCTCGGCTGGCCGGCTGCATTGCCGAATGCCGCGTGCGCTGGTTCAAGAACGCCTTCACCCAATGGTTCGCCAAACGTTATCAGGTGGACATGTCCCAGGCGCTGGTCGAAGACCTTACGGCCTACGAGCACTTCAATGCGTTCTTCACCCGAGCGCTGAAAGAAGGCGCCCGCCCGCTGGACCAGACTCCGGGAGCGATCCTCAGCCCCGCCGACGGTGCCGTCAGCCAACTCGGTCCCATCGAGCACGGCCGGGTATTCCAGGCCAAGGGCCACAGCTTCAGCGTGCTGGAACTGCTGGGCGGCGATGCAGCCAACGCAGCGCCGTTCATGGGCGGCGATTTCGCCACCATCTACCTGTCGCCCAAGGACTATCACCGCGTGCACATGCCACTGGCCGGCACCCTGCGGGAAATGGTCTACATCCCGGGACGGATTTTCTCGGTGAACCAGACCACCGCCGAAAACGTTCCGGAACTGTTCGCCCGTAACGAGCGCGTGGCGTGCATTTTCGACACCGAGCGCGGGCCGATGGCCGTGGTGCTGGTGGGCGCGATGATCGTTGCGTCCATCGAAACCGTCTGGGCCGGCCTGGTGACGCCACCCAAGCGCGAACTGAAAACCTTCCGTTACGACGAAGCCGCCCGGGCGCCGATCCACCTGGAGAAAGGCGCCGAGCTGGGCCGCTTCAAACTGGGATCGACCGCCATCGTGCTGTTCGGCCCGAACCAGGTGCAATGGGTCGAAGACCTGGTGGCCGGTTCGCCGGTGCAGATGGGCCAGGGGTTGGCACTGCCTCAGCTTGATTAAAGGGAGGCGGCTCGACTGGATTGAGCCGCCATCTCTCAAGCGAGACTTCCACTGCTCCGAAAGAATCTGACGAAGCTATTATCTATTACCCCTGGAAAACAGGCATGAAGAGTTCGGCTGTTTTAAGATACACATTGTTCATTTTAACGATCGGATTCACTACACACCTAACCGGGTTACTCTTCATCGTTGACGGCAGTACTTACACGACCATATCCAATCTTGGTCTTTTCCTGCCTGCGTTGATTTTATGTATTGGCGACACAGACCTGCGCAGAAGCCTTACCCAAAAACGATATCGACCCATTCTTCTACTGCTTGCCTTTTCTATGCTAATGGCATTGCTGAACCCCAACGCAGCGACACCTGCTTTTATACAATTCAAAACCGTGTTGTATATTACCCTGTACTTGGGTGCAATCCATATATTGAACAGGGAGGGACTACTTGAAAAATGCCTCACCCTTACCTTTGTAGTGGCGGGACTCTTTGCCATTGCTGGCTTGCTGATCCACTCCGTGCAACACGGGCAGAACATCCTGTTCAGTGGCAAGCGAATATTTAGCCTGGGTTATGGCGATTACGCGAATTTCAAGAACCCCATCATTGCCGCTCTTTACTTTGGTTTTTTTGGTATCTACGGTTTTCACCTACTGCTGACCAAAACCTTCGGTTTGTGGTCCAGAGTTCTATTCTCGGTGTGCATACTGGGCTTATCGATGTATCTGTTTTGCACCCTCTCCAGAGCTGTCTGGCTTGGATACGGCATGGCCGCCTGCACCACCATTCTTTTCCACCATAATTACAGATCAAGAAAATGGTTGTACCTGGCAGGTATATTTTTTATCGTTCTCGCGGCATGGTTATGGCCCATACTGATTCAGCAGCAAGGCCGTGGCTTCAGCCTGCGGGATGATATATGGGCCGGCTGGCTGAGCCGCTTTGGAGATTTCTGGATATTCGGCGCGGGAGCAGGTCGTGATTTTGACTTCTGCATTGCCGGGACAGTATGTTTCAACCAAGCACACAACTTGCTCCTTCAGTTCTTTTATGAATTTGGGATCATGGGCGCTGCACTGATGCTCCTAACCATTTTTTACGCCTTCAAATACTCTCTGGACAAGAGAGCCTGGAGGCTTCCCATGGGTTCGATTGGTCTGCCTCTATTCTTATTTGGTATTACCGCCGCCCTGTTTGACTATCACACCGTATTCAACAGACCGGGTGTCTATTGGATTGTCTTCTGGTTACCTATCGGAATAATTCTCTCCCAAACAACCCGTCCAGTTGTCCCGCACAAAGAGGCGGCTCATGCTCATTGATATTTTCCGGTCAGCCAAGCGTTACTGGCACATCGAAATTCTGGGTGGCCTGGATAAACCGTTCAAATGGAGACGGCTTTTCCTGAAGTGCCATAAGATCAACAGATACCGTTATTTGTTCTGGTTTCGCCTGGCCTATGCCATGCATCAGCAAGACAGTAAATTCTGGAGACGACGCGGCAAGCTGCTCAACGAACGAATAAGCCGCCAATTCAACGTCGAGATCATGCTGGGAGCCAGCATCGGGGAAGGACTTTGGATTGCCCACCCGAACGGAATAGTCATAACCTCCCATGCCATTATCGGGAAAGACTTCAGGATCTGGCAAAACTGCACACTTGGCATTAAGGGACAACGCGAATTCGCGGCATTGCGCATTGGCGATGGAGTAAGGGTTCACGCACACGCGTGCATTATTTCTGATGATCTCGAGCTGGGTGACAATGTCATTATTGGCGCCGGTGCTTTCGTCAACAAGAGCGTACCGTCCAACCACATGTACATCACTAAGAGCGTAGGTGAAATGAAGCGGTACGATCCTCAATCAATGGGTCGCCTGCAAAACCAGACGAAAAAAGGGGGCTGAAGAAGCGCAACCGCTCTTCGATTGCACCTCGAGCAATGAGCGCCCAACGAACGTCGATACCACACGCTCTTTCGGCCACAGCTGCTAGAGTTGGGAACATCCCTTTCATTTCCCGACGGAGCCCATCCACGGCATGAATGAGACCAGCCCTCTCCAGCTTTCGCGCGTTCTGACACCGACCCAGTCGCGCCTGTCGTTCTGCGACGCCACGCCGCGCGACCTCAAGCGCTGGATCGCCAACCTGCCCAAGGCCAATATCGGCGAAACCGCACGCCTGTTGTACCAGGCCATCGGCGAACTCAACCAACTGCTCACCCCCAGCGAGAATCGCCTGCAACTGCTCGAATTGTTGCGGCCCGAGGTGTATTACGTCTGCAAACACCTGGAGCGGCATTTTTTGCAACAGGCCATCGTTCTGGATGAGCGCTCGCGCAAGATCGTCAACCTGTGCCAGGCCCTGCAAACCCAATTGGCCATGGGTTACAAACAGATCGTCGCGCGCATCTCGCCGAAATACTCCAAGGACCGCGCCCGGCTGCTGAGCACCGCGCTGCAACGCGCGATGCATGCGCTGGACGGCACACTGCTGCGTATCAGCCAGTTGTATAGCCCGGTACCCGAAGGGCTGTGGCTCGATTTGCATCAGTTGTACCGAATCGCCTGCCACCATCGGCTGCAACACCTCAGCGTCAGCGATGAACTGGCCAGCCAGGTGCATCAGTTGAATGTTGAGCAAACCTACGTGGTCGCCCTGCTGCTGGGCACCTCACGCAGCAATCAACTGCGCCAGGGCCAGATTGCGCGACTCGTCGAGGTGCTCGAATCCTGGAGTCAGAAGGTCACGCTGGACCCGGCCACCACCGCCACGAGCCTGTTCGCCGTTGCACCGCAACTGGATATCGGACCGCGCTATCGCTCCAAGTTCAGGGCCGAGCAACAGCCCAGCCTGCTGGGTTTCGATCCGCAGCCGCTGGTGCGCGCCATTGCCACTCATCTGGAACAACCCGACGATCACACCTTGCCCGTGCCTGGCGCAATGAACGCCGACACCTTGCATCACCTGCAAGCGGCCTGGGGCGAAGCGGTCGAACGCAGCTTCCAGCGCACGGAGGGCAACGGCACGCTGACGCTCTGCGTGGGCATGAGCGCTTTGCACTATTACCTGGGCGGCGAGCGCTCTTTCAGCGAAATCCTCAAGGACTCTGCAACGCGCAAGGCCCGGTTCGAGGCCACACCGACCAAGACCAACGACACCTGGAGCCAGGCTTTCGACGCAGCTGCGACCGGTGACAGTGATCTGTTGCCCTATGAAGAAATCGAGTACCCGGTCAATCCGGCCGATGACGACGGCGCCAGCTCCGACAACCAGCACCACTTCGCGACCTACGACCTGCCCATCATCAATCACAGCCCCGGAGGTTACTGCCTCGGCTGGCCGAAGGAGGTGCCTGAGCAACTGCAGGCCGGGGAAATGGTCGGCATTCGCGACACTAACGATCAAGCCTGGAGCATCGCCGTGGTGCGCTGGATCAGGCAAGTGCGCAATGGCGCCATGCAAATGGGTATCGAGCTGGTCGCGCCTCATGCCCAGCCTTGCGGGCTGCAACTGGTACGAGAGAAGGATGAGCATGGTCACTACCTGCGAGGGCTGCTGCTGCCTGAGATCAGCGCCATTGACCTGCCTCCCACCATGATCGCGCCCCGTCTGCCTTTCCAGGAAGGCCAGCAAGTGCTGATCAACACCAACGGCCAGGAACGCCGCGCCAGCCTGGACCGACGGGTGACCAGCACGCACAGCTTCAACCAGTTTGCTTATCGACAGGAGGACTCAGCGACCACCGGAGATGACCACGACAATGAAGGGGATTTTGATTCGTTGTGGAAGTCGCTTTAGACCGCCAACACATAACCCTTTGTGAAGAGAAAGCTCTCTGTGGGAGCAAAGCTTGCTCCCACAGAAATCCCCTTGCCACAGGAGATTGAGTCAGAGCTGCCCGTCGCGATCCCTGAAGCCCAGCAGATACAACACCCCATCCAACCCGAGGGTTGAGATCGCCTGCCGGGCCGACTGCTTGACCAGCGGCTTGGCGCGGAACGCCACGCCCAGACCGGCGATCGCCAGCATTGGCAGATCGTTGGCGCCGTCGCCCACGGCGATGGTCTGTTCCAGGCGCAGGCCTTCCTTCTCGGCCAGTTCGCGCAACAGATCCGCCTTGCGCTGGGCATCGACGATCGGTTCGACGGCCACGCCCGTGACCTTGCCATCCACGACTTCCAGTTCATTGGCAAACACGTAGTCGATGCCGAGTTTGGCCTGCAACTGCTTGGCGAAGTAGGTGAAGCCACCCGACAGGATCGCGGTCTTGTAGCCCAGGCGCTTGAGTTCGGCGAACAGGGTTTCGGCGCCCTCGGTCAGGCGCAAGGAAGCGCCGATGGCGTCCAGCACGCTGACGTCCAGCCCCTTGAGTAGCGCCAGGCGCTCCTTGAAGCTGGCGCGAAAATCCAACTCGCCGGCCATGGCTCGCTCAGTGATGGCCGACACCTTGTCGCCCACGCCGGCGGCCTTGGCCAGTTCGTCGATGACTTCGGCTTCAATCAGCGTCGAATCCATGTCAAACACCGCCAGGCGGCGGTTGCGGCGGAACAGCGAGTCTTCCTGGAACGCGATGTCGACATTCAACTCCTGGGCCACGCTGAGGAACTCGGCACGCAGCGCCTGGGGATCGGCCGGCTCGCCGCGCACAGAGAATTCGATGCAGCCCTTGCCCTTGTCATCCGGCGTATCCAGCGGCATGCGCCCGGACAAACGGTCGATGTGGTCGATGTTCAGGTCGTATTTGGCAGTGATCGAACTGACCCGCTGCAATTGCTCGGCGGTAACCTTGCGGGTCAACAGAGTCACGATGTGCCGCTTCTTGCCCTGGCCATTGACCCAATGCTGGTAATCGGCTTCGGACACCGGGGTGAAACGCACCTGTTGGTCGAGTTTGTAGGCGGTGAACAGGATGTCCTTGAGCACCGACTTGCTTTGCTCGGCGTCCGGGATTTCAACCAGGATGCCGAACGACAGTGTGTCGTGAATCACCGCCTGACCAATGTCGAGAATGTTCACACCACCCTGGGCCAGAACGCCGGTAATGGCCGCAGTCAGACCCGGACGGTCACTGCCAGTGATGTTTATCAGGACGATTTCGCGCAAGGCGCACCCCCGCAGGTGGAAAAAAACCGCATTCTACCCACTTTCAGTGACCATCGGGCACCGTCGGTGCTTTGCCGGTCATGGGCCTGTCGCTATACTGCGCGTCAATTTCACGGACAAAGAGCCGAGCTCAGTGAACCGGCCCACGCCAGTCAAAACCGACAATTTCTTTCTGCTGATCTTCCGTGCACTGCGCCACCGTCGCGTGCCGATTGCATTGCGCATTGCCAGCCATAACGTGATCCTGGTCGCCCTGGCCCTGGTGATCTATGCCTGTGTGATGGGCCTGCAGTTCAAGCAGGCAATGCACGAGCAGGCCGATGCCCTGGGCGAGAGCCTGACCACGCAGACCGCCACGTCCGCCACTGAGCTACTGGTGTCCAACGACATCCTAAGCCTCAACGTGCTGCTCAACAACCTCACCAAAAACAAACTGGTGGCCCACGCCGCCATTTATAGCGTGGACAACCGCATCCTCGCCGAAGCCGGCCAGCGTCCCAAGCCGGGCCTGCTGGGCGAATCCGGCGGCATGTACCAGAGCAGGATCACTTTCCAGGACGTGACCGCCGGGCAACTGCGCATCAGCCTGGACATGGACCAGTTCCAGCAGCCGATGACCATCAGTCTGCAAAGCATGGGCATCCTCAGCGCGATATTGCTCGCGCTGGCGCTGGCCTTGAGCCTGCGCCTGGGACGGCACATCTCTACGCCACTGCTGCAACTGCGGGTCTGGCTGCGGGATATCGACGAGCACACCCCAGCGACCCAGCGCCAGGACGAAATTGGCGATCTGGCTCGGCAACTGCACGCCAGCTTCGCCCCGGAACCTGCCCCCGTGCCGGAGCCTGAAGACATCGACTACAGTGACGACGACGAAGCCGAACCAGGTTTCGAAGTGCGTAACCTGCGGGACCCGGACTTCGATGAAAGCCAACCTCTACCCGCCTCCAGGCCCGGGCCACGCCGCGTGGTCCGCACGGTAGAGGACGATGAAGACGACGATGCTTTCGCCGACCTGCGTGACGACTCAATCGCCGATGAGCCGCAATCGGTCGCCAGACCCGTCGCCTCGGACCTGCCCCAGCACAGTGCCGTGCTGGCCGTGCAACTGGGCGCCCAGGACCAACTGCGCCGGCTGCCCCAGGCGCGCCTGAAGGAACTGCTTGAGCGTTACCGCGACTGCCTCGACCAAGCCGCATCGCTGTATCAGGGCCAACTGCACACCCTGAACGATGGCAGCACGCTGATGCTGTTCCATACCGAGGACAGCGGTGATGACTACCTCACCAACGCCATTTGCTGCGGTGAGTTGCTCCGAGCCCTGGGCCACCAGTTGCAGATCGAAGTCGCCGACAGCGGCATCACCCTGCAATTGCAGTTGGGCCTGACCTTGGGTGACGGGCTGTTCGGCCTGAGCCAGATCGACCTGCTACTGACCGAAACCGCCCAGGACGCCCTGGCCCTGTCGCAGCACAGCCGCAACCTGCTGCTGGTGGAGCGCAAGATCAACGACGACGCCCTGATCCGCCAGCGCGCCCGCATCCGCCCTATCGCCAGCCCGGAAGGCGCATGCTGCGTCGAGCGACTGATGGAGCCTTATCCGTCGATGCTGGAGCGACAACTGGCGCGGATGCATGAGCGTCAGGCCTGAGCCTCAACACCTGAAATGACGAAGCCCGCAGATGAATGATTGTCTGCGGGCTTTTTTGTGGCCTTCGCCTACCTCATCGCGAGCAAGCTCGCTCCCACAGGGACCTCTGCCAGCCACAGATCCAGTGTGGGAGCGAGCCTGCTCGCGATGAGGCCGGCATAGACACCCGAGACTGCACCCCACAGAAACAACAAAGCCCGCATCAACGCGGGCTTTGTTTTGCATCCAGTTCAACCATCAGAACCTGAACACTTCCATGTCCGTACGGATCGGCAAGGCCATTGGAATCTTGTCCTTTTCCTTCTCGACCTTTTTGGTCGCTGCAGGAGCAGATTTGCGCGGCACCTCTGCGACAGGCGGCTGGTTGGCCAAAGGCTTGAGCGCCACGGACAGTTGCTCGGCCAGACGTTGCAGCAGCACGCCCTGAGCCTGGACCTGCGCCGCGGTACCGCCGGCATGTTGCTCCTGCAGATGAATGATCCGGTTCTCGCGAACCTTTCCGCGACGATCGATCAGGCGCCACTGGGCATCCAGTACCGCCGGTTGCGATTCGCCCGAATCCAGCCGGGTAATCGACAGCAAGACCTGAACATCCGGGGTAAAGCCCTGGGTGGCCGGCGCGAGTACTACGCGCTGGCTGTCCAGATGCCCGGCGACCTGACGCAGCAACAGCTGGTCAATGTCCGACGACAGGCTGCCGGCCCAACGACCGTCGGTGGCGGCCTGCAGGCTGCCGTCCGGTTGGCGTTGCAATAGGGTTTCACGTTGCAGGTAATCGGCAATCAATACCGGGCCCAGTAATACCGCCATGCCTGCGCTTTGTGCAGGCTGGGCCGGGTTTCCGCTGTCGAGTTGATACAGCGACACTGGCTGATTGACGCTACAGCCCGCCAGGCCAAGCAGGCCGGCGAGCCACAAAATAGGAAGGCGCAGAGCAGTCATCGTCCCGTCCAGGTGGCGGCCACAAGGCTTACCACAGTGAAAAAATACTCGGTCAATATGAAGAACGCTCGGCCACGCCGGCGCTTGAAAGGGCCTATCATCCGTGAATATGCGCTCCGACTCCAGCGCGAAAGTGCCGATCTGCGGCTTTTAATCGCAGACCGAGCGCTCTAGCACGCTTAATTGAGGTTTTCGACGAGCAGTGCATCGACCCGCTGAAACCCTCTCGGAAGCTTGTTGCCCCGCCGACCGCGTTCACCTTTGTAGTGTTCAAGATCGTCTGCCTTCAACGAAAGCGTACGCTTTCCAGCCTGCAGCACAAGCGTGGCGCCTTCCGGCAACACTGCAATATCCGTGACATATTCCTCACGACTTGCCACCCGTTCGCCGGAAATACCGATGATCTTGTTGCCTTTACCTTTACCCAACTGTGGCAAGTCACTGATTTTGAAGACCAGCAACCGACCTTCGGTCGTCACCGAAGCCAGCCAGTTGTTCTCACGATCGGACACAGGTCGCGGCGCTATGACCTTGGCGTTATTCGGCAGGCTCAACAACGCCTTGCCCGCCTTGTTCTTGGCTTGCAGGTCCTCACCCTTGACGACAAACCCGTAGCCGGCGTCCGACGCAATAACGTACAGCCCGTCATCATCAGGCATCAGCACGCATTCAAAAGTTGCACCCGGTGGAGGAGTTAATCGACCGGTCAGTGGCTCGCCCTGTCCGCGAGCCGATGGCAGGGTATGCGCCGGCACCGAATAACTGCGTCCGGTGGAGTCGACGAACACCGCAAACTGATTGGAACGCCCGGCCGCCAGGGCCTTGAAGCCATCCCCGGCCTTGTAGGAAAGCCCCGTCGCGTCAATATCATGACCTTTGGCAGAGCGTACCCAACCTTTTTCTGACAGCACGACAGTCACTTTCTCGTTCGGCAGCAGATCGTGCTCACTCAGCGCCTTGGCTTCGGCGCGCTCGACGATAGGCGAGCGACGGTCGTCGCCATAGGTTTCGGCATCCTTGAGCAGTTCGGTGCGCACCAGCTTCTTGAGCTTGGCTTCGCTGCCCAGCAAGGCTTGCAGCTTGGCCTGCTCCTTGAGCAGTTCATCCTGCTCGGCCCGCAGCTTCATCTCTTCCAGCCGCGCCAGTTGCCGCAGGCGGGTATCGAGAATGTAGTCGGCCTGGATTTCGCTCAAGGCGAAACGCTCGATCAGGCTGGCCTTGGGGTGCTCCTCGGTACGGATGATATGAATCACTTCATCCAGGTTGAGGTAGGCAATCAGCAAACCGTCCAACAGGTGCAGGCGACGTTCGACCTTGTCCAGGCGAAATTGCAGGCGCCGGCGCACGGTCTTGACCCGGAACTCCAGCCATTCAACCAGCAGCGCCCGCAGGTTTTTCAGCTGTGGCTTGCCGTCCAGACCGATGATGTTGATGTTGACCCGGTAGCTGGACTCAAGATCGGTACTGGCGAACAGGTGCTGCATCAGCGCGTCATGATCAACCCGACTGTTGACCGGAATAATCACGATCCGGCAGGGGTTCTCGTGGTCGGATTCGTCGCGAAGGTCAGCGACTTGCGGTGCTTTCGACGGTTTTGCCTGCATCATCGCGGCAATTTGTTCCAGCACCTTGGCCCCGGAAACCTGGTGCGGCAGGGCGGTGACGATGATGTCGCCATCTTCGATGTGGTACACCGCGCGCATACGCACCGAACCGCGACCGGTTTCGTAGATCTTCAGCAGGTCGGCGCGCGGGGTGATGATTTCCGCTTCGGTTGGGTAGTCCGGGCCCTGAATGTGTTCGCAGAGCTGCTCCACCGTGGCTTTGGGCTCGTCCAGCAAGCGCACGCACGCGGTGGCCACTTCCCGCAGGTTGTGGGGCGGCACATCGGTGGCCATGCCCACGGCGATACCGGTGGTGCCATTGAGCAGGATGTTCGGCAAACGCGCTGGCAACACCAGGGGTTCATCGAGAGTACCGTCGAAGTTCGGCCCCCAGTCCGCAGTGCCCTGGCCCAGCTCGCTGAGCAGCACTTCGGAATAACGCGACAGCCGTGCCTCGGTGTAACGCATGGCAGCAAAAGACTTGGGATCGTCTGGCGCACCCCAGTTCCCCTGGCCGTCCACCAGGGTGTAGCGGTAGCTGAACGGCTGGGCCATCAGCACCATGGCTTCGTAGCAGGCCGAGTCACCGTGAGGATGGAACTTACCGAGCACGTCACCGACGGTACGCGCCGACTTCTTGTGCTTGGAATCGGCATCCAGCCCCAGCTCACTCATGGCGTAGATGATCCGCCGCTGAACCGGCTTCAGACCGTCGCCGATGTGCGGCAAGGCGCGGTCCATGATCACGTACATGGAGTAATTGAGGTAGGCATTTTCGGTGAAGTCAGCCAGCGACCGGCGCTCTACGCCGTCTAAGCTGTCTGCAAGAATGTCGCTCATGCGGGCCTCATCAGTTCGTTGTCTGGCGCAGCAACATGGTGCCGCCGCGCTGGGTAAATTCAAGTTTGTTCAGGGCGCTCATGCCCAGCAGCACTTGCGTGCCGCCCAGGCCTGGCGCCACCAGGGCACGGACATCGCGCAATACGATGTCACCCAATTGCAAACGGTCGATACGGGTGCGATAACCCTCGCTCAAACCGTTGGCGGTGCTCAACGTCACACCGAAACCTTTTTCCAGCTTGAGGCGCGCGGCCAGCTCCTGCGGGATCGCCACGTCCGTGGCGCCGGTGTCGAGCATGAAGTCCACCGGTTGGCCGTTGATCTGGCCGCTGGCGACAAAATGCCCCTGTTTATTGCTGACCAGCTTCACCTCGATAAAACCTTCACCCTTTTGCGAATACACCTCGGTATTGGGATTCTGCGCACGCTGCTCCCACTGGGCAAAAAACCGCGCCGCCAGAAACAGCGCCGCGCACCAGGCCAGTATCATCAACACCCGGCCGGCGCGCTTGCCCGGCGGTTGCTGGCTCATGGCGTGGCGCCCCAACCACCGTCCGGCGCGGCAAAGCGCCAGATGATCGGCCGCCGCTCACCGTCGGCCCGTGCCCCGTCGTTGTTATCCAGACCAACCCAGGCGCCCTCGGCATCCACCACCAGCGCTTCGGCCAAGCCGTAGTTCTGTGAATAACGACGGTTTTCCTGCAACGCCTCGGCGGCGAACGACCAGCAACGCTCCACTTGAGCGGTTTGCGAGTCACGCCGGCAGATCTGATAAGCGTTGCGCTCCAGGGTAAACAGCTTGCCGTCGAACAGTGACAGATCGGCGAAATCCCGTGATACCGCCTGGGCATTGAGAAACTGCGCCGGCTGCATCTGCTTCCCCGCCTCACTGAGCAACACGCAATTTCCATCACATTCCCACACCGATTGCTGACGCTTGATCAGCAACAGCCCGCGACGCTCCCGCTCAGCGGCCAGCCATAGCTGATCACCGGCCGGATTGATCGCCAAGCCTTCAAACAAAGCATTGAAATGCAGCAACATGCCACTGGCCCGCGCCTGACGGATCATCGCCGGTCCGATTTTCAACCAGGACGCGGCGCCCGTCGGCGACACCTGCAACACCGCGGCATGGGATTCACTGACCACGTAGCGATTGCCGGCACTGTCACAACTGATGCCTTCGAAATCCAGCTCGCCACCGCGCAGGTACGACGCCGCCCAGGTCCGCGATCTCAAACCCCACGGCAAACCGCTGTCCGGCACCGGCGGCACCTCGATTTCAACGGCTTCTGCCTGCCAGACCGGCGCATCAGAAGACTTGAGGCGGTAGATCCGATCGTCATCGCGATCCGACACCGTCCACATTTCACCCCCGCACACGGCCAGCCCGGACAAGTTACCGCCACGCAAATCCTCGACGGCATGCTCGGACAGCAACTTCAACTGCGGTGCAGGACCTGCGACCACCACCCCCGCCCACAGCAACAACGCCAGGGCGAAACCGTTGCGCATCAGGCCAGCACCTCGGCCAGGTCCCCTTTGGATTCGAGCCAGGACTTGCGATCGCCAGCGCGTTTTTTCGCCAGCAGCATGTCCATCATTTCCGAGGTCGCTTCGAAATCATCCAGGGTCAACTGCACCAGGCGGCGCGTGTTCGGATCCATGGTGGTTTCGCGCAGTTGCGGCGGGTTCATCTCGCCAAGGCCCTTGAATCGGGTGACCTGCGGTTTGCCGCGTTTCTTTTCGGCCACCAAACGATCAAGAATGCCATCGCGCTCGGCCTCGTCCAGGGCGTAGTAGATCTCTTTGCCCAGGTCGATGCGGTACAGCGGCGGCATCGCCACGTAGACGTGACCGGCGTCCACCAGCGGGCGGAAATGCTGGACGAACAACGCGCAGAGCAACGTGGCGATGTGCAGACCGTCGGAGTCGGCGTCGGCGAGGATGCAGATCTTGCCGTAACGCAGTTGGCTCATGTCCGCGGCGCCCGGATCGACACCGATGGCCACGGCAATGTTATGCACTTCCTGGCTGGCCAGCACTTCGCTGCCGTCCACTTCCCAGGTGTTGAGGATCTTGCCGCGCAACGGCAGGATCGCCTGGAACTCTTTGTCCCGCGCCTGCTTGGCCGAACCGCCGGCGGAATCACCTTCCACCAAAAACAGCTCGGAACGCATCGGGTCCTGCCCGGCACAGTCAGCGAGCTTGCCGGGCAACGCCGGCCCCTGGGTGATGCGCTTGCGCTCGACCTTCTTGCTGGCCTTGAGGCGCCGGCCGGCGTTGTTGATCGCCAGTTCTGCCAGGGCCAAGCCGGTTTCCGGGTTAGCATTGAGCCACAGGCTGAACGCATCCTTGACCACCCCGGAAACAAACGCCGCCGCTTCGCGGGACGACAGACGCTCTTTGGTCTGGCCGGAGAATTGCGGCTCCTGCATCTTCATCGACAATACGAAGGCAATGCGCTCCCAGACGTCTTCCGGCGCCAGCTTCACGCCACGGGGCAGCAGGTTGCGGAACTCGCAGAACTCGCGCATGGCGTCGAGCAAACCCTGGCGCAACCCGTTCACGTGGGTGCCGCCCTGAGCGGTGGGGATCAGGTTGACGTAGCTTTCCTGGACGCTTTCGCCGCCTTCGGGCAGCCACAACAGCGCCCAGTCCACCGCTTCCTTGTTACCGGCCAGACTGCCGCAGAATGGCTCGTCCGGCAGGCGTTCGAAACCGTTGACCGCGTCCACCAGGTAAGAACGCAGGCCGTCCTCGTAATGCCACTCGACTTTCTCGCCGGTGGCTTTGTCTTCGAAACTGACCAGCAGCCCCGGACACAACACGGCCTTGGCCTTGAGCACGTGCTTGAGGCGGGTGACGGAGAATTTAGGCGAATCGAAATACTTCGGGTCCGGCGCAAAATACACGCTGGTCCCGGTGTTGCGCTTGCCGACTGTGCCGACCACTTCCAGTTCGGTGGCCTTGTAGCCATCGGCGAACGTCATCTGGTACTCGTTGCCGTCACGCTTGACCCGCACGCGGACCAGGGTCGACAAGGCGTTGACCACGGAAATACCCACCCCGTGCAAACCGCCGGAGAACTGGTAGTTCTTGTTGGAAAACTTGCCGCCCGCGTGGAGCTTGGTGAGGATCAACTCGACGCCGGACACGCCTTCTTCAGGGTGAATGTCCACCGGCATGCCGCGACCGTCGTCGCTGACTTCCAGCGAATGGTCGGCGTGCAGGATGACCTGCACCGAACGGGCGTGCCCGGCCAAGGCCTCGTCGACGCTGTTGTCGATGACTTCCTGGGCAAGGTGGTTCGGCCGACTGGTGTCGGTGTACATGCCGGGGCGCTTGCGCACCGGGTCGAGGCCCGAGAGGACTTCGATGGCGTCTGCGTTATAAGAGCTAGCGCTGGGAGTGGCCATGGGGTCTCGTCGTCAGTGTTCAATGAAAAAGAGGCGATGGCTCACAGCGACGTGAAGTCGATCGCCTGGTACAAATCGGCGCCAATGCCGGCAAAACTCAACAGCGCCGGCAACTGCTGGGCAAACCCTTGGAAACTGTGGTCGCCGCCGGCCTGGATGCGCAAGGCACAGGCGCGGTAATACTGCTGGGCGTGGCGATAATCCAGCGTTTCGTCCCCGGTTTGCAACCATACCTGATACCGCTGCGGATCCTGGGGCGCCGGCACCTCCAGTTCGGCCAGGGCCGTGACGTGGTCGTGGGTCAATTCCCAGGTTTCATCGGTGTACAAATTCTTCTGCGTGCCCAGGTAACCGTCGAACATCCGATGGGGGCTGACCGCAGGGTTGACCAGCAGGGCCTTGAGCCCGTGGCGCTCGGCCAAGTGAGTCGCATAGTAGCCGCCGAGCGAGCTGCCGACCAGCAGTGGGCGGCCCAGTTGTGCAATCGCCTGTTCCAGCTGACCGATGGCCTGGCGGGGGTGGTGATGCAAGGCGGGCACCTGTAGCTGGTCGCTGAGGCCGAGGCGTGCCATTACTTCGATCAACTGACTGGCCTTGGTCGACGCTGGGGCGCTGTTGAAGCCGTGGATGTAAAGGATCGAACCCGACATTGCCGACTCCCTGGGTGTTGGGCAAAGGGCGGAGTTTACAGGGAGATTGCGGTGATTGGGGGGGGATTTGCCCGTGTTGTCGCCTCCTATGACCCGTCGATCACAGCACCTGTGGGAGCGAGCCTGCTCGCGATGGCGGTCTGACTGAGTACATATCCATTGCTGAGGTAACGGCCACTTATGGTTCCGCTCTTACAGCGGGTCACTTTCGAAAAGCGCGAAAGTAACCAAAGCGCTTCTGCCCCACCACTCGGTGCCTCGCTTTGGCTCGGCATGCCCTCACTCCGGCATTGCTCCGTGGGCCCGCCGCGAAGGGCCATCCATGGCCCAGCGCGGCTATCCCGGCATCCATGCCGGGATGCCCACTCCACAATGCCTGCGTTCGGCCAGCGTGGTTAACGGGGCGCCGAGATCAACGTCCACCACGAGGCGGCCTGATAGCCGACCTGGTTCTTGGTGGGACCGCGTTTCTCCTGTGGGAGCGAGCTTGCTCGCGATGGCGGTGGACCAGCTTGCATCAGCGTTGGATGTACCACCATCTTCGCGAGCAAGCTCGCTCCCACAGTCGGATTGAAGTACTGCCGCCGGAGACAGGTCGGCGATAAGTGCTCTCCACAATGCTTCCGCTCGGCGCTAGCGCGGATCGACGATATCCAACGCCCGGTTCGCCAACAATTCACTGAGTTCGATCATCTGCTGGACTCCCAGGGCGAAATGCCGACGCGAGCCTTCCAGGTCGAAGGTCAGGTCGCCGAGCATGGCGTTGGCGGAGGCTAGGGTTTCGCTGAGGTTGGCTAGGAGGGTTTCGGTGTCTGCGCTCTCCGCGACGGAGAACAATTGGCTTGAGGGTTGTTTCTTCTTGGGTTGGGGCTTGGGGTCGAGGTAATGGTCGATGGCGCGCTTGGCGGCTTCATCGAGTTTTTGGAGATCGAGACCGGCGTGGGGTGATGAGGGATCAGTTTCGGGGGGATTGGGTGTGGCTTTGAACATAGGGTGACACTCCGTTTACTGGTTGGAGCTACCACGTTCGTTTCCAAGCGAGGGGGTGGCAGCCGTACGCAGGTTGGAAAACCGGGGTAAACGAGCCCGACAGACCCGAAGGTCTCCCGCGCACAGCTGCCATAACGAAAGCATGGTCAAAAAACGACCGCAAGCATACGTTATGAAGGGCGCTTTCGCGCCGTCTACTTATCGGATTTCCAAGCCCGGCCGCTGAATTTGCAGCGACGGAAAAAGACTAGCGACAGCCCTTCCCACCCGGCAACCGCCAGAACTCGTCGGAAAAATCTACTGCAGCCCGGAGGCCTGTCCGACCATTCCCACAATCCTGGTCGGCTGTCAGGCCGCCATCGCGAGCAAGCTCGCTCCCACACAGATTTTTGGTCGTTTATACAATCAGTGTCCACCGCCGATCCCTGTGGGAGCCGAGCTTGCTCGCGATAGCGGTGGGTCTGCTTGCATCGATGCTGAATGTGCTGCCGCCTTCGCGAGCAAGCTTTGCTCCCACAGGTCCTGCTCAAACAGGTTTGATGGATGTACACCCGCTAAAACCAGGCCGGCTATCAGGCCGCCTCGCGGTGGAGGTTGATCTTGGGCGCCCCGTTAACCACGCTGGCCGAACGTAGGTATTGCGTAGTGGGCACCTCGGCATGGATGCCGAGGTAGCCGCGCTGGGCCATGGATGGCCCTTCGCGGCGGGCCCACGGAGCAATGCCTACGTTCGGGCACACCGAGCCTAGGCGAGGTGCCGAGTGGTGGGGCAAAAGCGCTTTGGTTACTTTCGCGCTTTTCGAAAGTGACCCGCCGTAAGGGCGGAACCATAAGTGGCCGTTACCGCAGAAATGGATATATACCCGGTCAACAAAATCCTGGCCAGCTGTCAGGCCGCCATCGCGAGCAAGCTCGCTCCCACAGTTGGGCCGAACTTAATACCCGTTGGAGCCATAGTCAGGAGTGAACGCAAAACCAACCACCCGCTCAACCCCCGTCTCCAACCGCCCATCCGGCAAGAGCCGCAACCACCGATACCCCGGCGCCTGCCCCCCCACCGCAAAATCCTCACTCCCCGGCTCAAACTGAATACAGGTCGAAGGCGAAGCCAACAAACGAACCCCCTCACGCACCTGATCAACTTCCTGATGCACATGCCCCCACAGAACAGCACGCACCTGAGGAAACCGATCCAACACCGCAAACAGCGCCTCAGGATTACGCAACCCAATCGGCTCCATCCACGCACACCCAATCGAAACAGGATGATGATGCAGGCACACCAAGTGATGTCGCTCCGGCGCCTCGCTCAAGGCATTGGCCAACAGAATCAATTGCTCCTCGGCCAAAAACCCCGGCACCGACCCGGGCACAGCGGAGTCGAGCATCGTCACGCGCCAGTTGCCAATATCCACCACCGGATCAAGCAACGCGCTCTTGACCGCCGCCGTGACCATCACCTGCGGCTCGTCATGATTGCCCGGAATCCAACGCGCCGGCGCGTCGATACGCGCACTCAGTTGCCGAAACGCTTCGTAGGACTCCAGCGTTCCGTCCTGGGACAAATCCCCAGTGGCAAGCATCAGGTCAATGTTCGGCTGCTGCGTGAGCACCAAGTCAATGACCGCCTGCAGGCTGTCGCGGGTGTTCATGCCCAGCAACGAAGCGTCGGCCTCGGCAAACAGGTGACTGTCAGACAGTTGGACCAGCAGCGCCGTATCGGCGGTGGTCAAGGTGGATACGCTCGGCAAATCGCTCTCTCCCAGGCGCGACTACGCCATTGGATGAAGCGGCAATTATGCTGGGGAAGATCGAAAGGGGAAACCCGCGAACCGGAACCGGTTCACAACCAGTGTCCAGTTTTTGACCGGCAGCTACCGAACAACCTCGAATTCGTGGCCCAGCGCCAGGCAATGACTCAGCCATTCCCCCAGAAACAGGTTCAACTGGGCCTTTTCATCCGGTTGGTGCATCGACGCATTGGGATAAGGATAGATGCCGCGAAAACGTCGCGCATGTTCGGCGCTCACGACTTCGGCCATGCGCGCATCGTGATAGACCTGCACTTCCAGTTGCGGCACCGGCAACCAGGGCAGGCTGTGTTCCTGGCGCACTTGCAAGGTGGTGGTGTATGGGCAGGTTTGCAGCACTTCAATGGCCAGCACGCCGAGCATCTGGTCGCCATGGGTCACGGCGATGCGCCGGGGCGCGGGGTCGTTGCGCATGTCCGGCAACAAGCGCATCAGGCGGGCGTAGTTGGCCTCGCAGGCGGCCTGCAACCCGACCAGATCGACGCGATAACGGTCGCGCAGCTTGCTTAAGACCATAGCCCCCTCACTTCATCGCGATTCAAGGCCAGCCATTGCAAGGCAATGATGCTGGCCGCGTTGCAGATCTGCCCGTCGCGCACTGCTTGCAAGGCATCTTCAAAAGCCCAGACCTTCACACGAATGTCTTCGGCTTCTTCCACAAGCCCATGCAGGCCACCGGCCCCCACACTGTCGCAACGCCCCAAATAAAGATGCACGAATTCATTGCTGCCGCCCGGCGATGGAAAATACTTGGTCATCGGCCAGAGCGCAGCGAAGACAAGCCCAGCTTCCTCCTGCGCTTCGCGATGAGCAACTTCTTCCGGTTGCTCGTCCTTGTCGATCAGGCCGGCCACCAGTTCCACCAGCCAGGGGTTGGTGGTCTTGCCAATGGCGCCGACGCGAAACTGCTCGATCAGTACCACCTCATCGCGTTGCGGATCGTAGGGCAGCACGCACACCGCGTCATGACGCACGAACAGTTCACGGCTGATTTCACGGCTCATGCCACCGGCAAATAACTCGTGGCGCAGGTGGACGCGATCGAGTTTGTAGAAACCCTGAAAGCAGTTTTCACGCTTTACGATGTCCACGGCGCTCGGTGTGGCGTTGGCGAAATCGGTCATGACAGTCCTCGTTTGCAGCGGATCGATGCGAGGTTCCAGCCTCGGCTTCGCGCCATCCTAGCGCGCCCGTACCGTTTGATGCAGCCCCTTTCCAGTCATCGGGATAGACGGCTGCCCTCAAAGCCACTCTAATGAGCTTAGTGGCGAACTGATTGCCCTGCCGACAGTCGAAGCGGGTAACTTTTCGCCTTTCCCTGTTTCATGAAGGACGCCCATGTCGCTTTTCAAAACCCTTTGCGTGGCCACTATTGCCCTGACCCTGGGCGCTTGCCAAAGCCTGTTCCAACCCAACTACCGCGCTCCGCTGGAAACTACCCGCGATGCCTCGGAACAACTGCAACCAGGATGCGCCAGCGCCGACTGCCCCCTGGTCAACATTGACACCCTGCGCTTTCCCGCCGAGCCGGCCTTGGACGGCATTATCGAGAAACGCCTGCTGCAAATGACCCGCACCACACCGGACGCCCCGCTGGCGCCGACGCTGGCCGCCTACCGCGAGCAGTTTTTGCGCAGCGCCGCGCCACGCAACAGCAGTTACTTGCAAGCCAAGGTACGGGAGCAGCATGACGGCTTGGTGATCATCGAATTGTCCAGTTACCTGGACACTGGCGGTGCGCACGGTACGCCGGGGCGCGGTTTCATCAACTATTCGCGCCAGCAGCACAAAGTATTGACGCTGTCGGACATGCTGCTGCCGGGCCAGGAAGAGGCGTTCTGGAAAGCCGTGCAGGTCGCCCACAACAGCTGGCTGATCAGCACCAAACTGGATCAGGAACCGGAGTTCGTGAAGCAGTGGCCGTTCCAGAAAACCCCGAACGTGGCGCTGACCTACGGCGGCGTGATCCTCAAGTACCAAGTGAGCACCATCGCGCCATACGCCCTGGGCCACATCGAACTGAAGATCGCTTATCCACGCCTCAATGGCATCCTCAAGCCCGAGCTGTTTCCCGGCCGTAGTTGAAAGCCCGGCCCAGTATCAGTTGCAGCACCCCTGCCAGGACCAGCGACGGCAGGGTGGCGCCGATGTCCGGGTAGAAGTTGGCCAGCAGGTGATAGGTACTCACCCCGCCCAGCCAGGCCAACAGTGCCGGCCAGCACAACGCCGCTGACACGACCCGGCTGGCGCGCTTGCGCAGGATGAAGTGGTCCACCAGCACCACACCGAACAGCGGTGCGAACACCGAGCCGATCAGCAACAGGAAATTCTGATACTGAGCCAACGGCGCGAAGCAGGCGATCAAGGTGCAGACCACGCCAATCGCCAAGGCCAGGTGCTCGACTTTCAACCCCGTCAGCATGCCGCTGGACACCGCCGCCGAGTGGATATCAGCGAAGGCATTTTCCGATTCATCCAGCAAAATCAGCAGCAGCGGGATACCCAACCCGGCGCCCGCCAGGGCCAGCAACAGCGCGTTGACTTCACCGCTCGGCGCGAACGCCAGGGTGTAGGCCACGCCCAGGCTCATCAGCCAGAAATTACCGATAAAGAACCCCAGCGCGGTGCCGCCGAAGACGTTTTTTGCGCGTTTGCCGAAGCGCGAGTAGTCGGCAATCAGCGGCAACCAGGACAGCGGCATGGCTATCGCAATGTCGAAACCGACGGCAAACGGCATCGAACCATCTCCCGCCCGCGCCCACAACGCCGCCAGATCAGCCTTGGCAAACAGGTTCCAGGTCAGCCAGATGCACGCCGCCAGCAGCAGCCAGATGCCCCACTTGCGCAGGACCTTACGCACGAACGTCAGCGGCCCGCTCACTGCCAGCAGGGTCGCCAGTGCGCCGAAAAACAATGTCCACAGCAGTGGGTTCGACCCCAGGCTGCCTTCGCTGAAGGCCCGGGCGCCGAGCAGGCTGGCGGCGTCACGCATGACGATGATTTCGAATGAGCCCCAACCGATCAACTGCAGCAGGTTCAACACCGCCGGCACGCTCGCGCCCTTGCCGCCGAGGCTGAGCTTGAGAGCGGCCATGGCCGACAGGCCGGTGTCGCTGCCGATCACCCCGACGGCCGCCAGCAGCAGGACGCCCACCAGCGTGCCGAGGAAAATCGCCAGCAACGAACCGCTCAGGCCCAGGCCCGGCGCGAGCAAGGCGCCGACCTGCAAGACCATCAGGCCGATGCCGAGGGAAAACCACAGGGAGAACAGATCGCGGGCGCCGAAGACGCGCCTGTCCAAGGGGACGGCGGCGTCGGGGGAGTAGGTGCTGGGTTGGATGTTCAAGGGTTGTTATCTCAGAGGAATCTTTGTTGTTTTTTTGGCCGCTATCGCGAGCAAGCTCGCTCCCACAGAGGATCAACGGTGCACACAGACTTTGCGTCCACAGTAAATCCCCTGTGGGAGCGAGCTTGCTCGCGATGAGGGCAGTGAAAACACCGCCCCCCACAGCTCAAATCACACTTTCTTGTACAGCTGGCTGCCTTCCTTCTTGAACCGCTCAGCCTGTTCCGCCAAGCCCTGGGCGACATCGACATCCACCGCTTCAATGCGCTGGTTGGCCGCGTACTCGCGCACTTCCTGGGTGATTTTCATCGAGCAGAACTTCGGCCCGCACATCGAGCAGAAATGCGCGACCTTGGCCGAGTCCTTCGGCAGGGTTTCGTCGTGGTACGAGCGGGCGGTGTCCGGGTCCAGGCCGAGGTTGAACTGGTCTTCCCAGCGGAACTCGAAACGCGCCTTGCTCAAGGCGTTGTCGCGGATTTGCGCGCCTGGGTGCCCTTTGGCCAGATCGGCCGCATGCGCGGCGATCTTGTAGGTGATGATCCCGGTCTTCACGTCATCCTTGTTTGGCAGCCCCAAGTGTTCTTTCGGGGTGACGTAGCAGAGCATGGCGCAACCGAACCAGCCGATCATCGCCGCGCCGATACCGGAGGTGATGTGGTCATAGCCCGGCGCAATATCGGTGGTCAGCGGGCCGAGGGTGTAGAACGGCGCCTCGTCGCAGCACTCCAGCTGCTTGTCCATGTTCTCTTTGATCAACTGCATCGGCACGTGGCCCGGGCCTTCGATCATGCACTGCACGTCATGCTTCCAGGCGATCTTGGTCAGCTCGCCGAGGGTTTCCAGCTCACCGAACTGCGCTTCGTCGTTGGCGTCGGCAATCGAACCCGGACGCAGGCCATCGCCCAGCGAGAAGCTGACGTCGTAGGCCTTCATGATTTCGCAGATGTCTTCGAAGTGGGTGTAGAGGAAGTTCTCTTTGTGGTGCGCCAGGCACCACTTGGCCATGATCGAACCACCACGGCTGACGATGCCGGTGACGCGCTTGGCGGTCATCGGCACATAACGCAACAGCACGCCGGCGTGGATGGTGAAGTAGTCGACGCCCTGCTCGGCCTGTTCGATCAACGTGTCGCGGAACAGCTCCCAGGTCAGGTCTTCGGCCACGCCGCCGACTTTTTCCAGGGCCTGATAGATCGGCACGGTGCCGATCGGAACCGGCGAGTTGCGGATGATCCACTCGCGGGTTTCGTGGATGTGCTTGCCGGTGGACAGGTCCATGACCGTGTCCGAACCCCAGCGAATGCCCCAGGTCAGCTTCGCCACTTCTTCTTCGATGGACGAGCCCAGTGCGCTGTTGCCGATGTTGCCGTTGATCTTCACCAGGAAGTTACGGCCGATGATCATCGGTTCCAGTTCGGTGTGGTTGATGTTGGCCGGGATGATCGCGCGCCCCCGGGCGATTTCGTCACGCACGAATTCCGGGGTGATGACTTTCGGCACACTGGCACCGAAGCTGTGGCCGGCGTGTTGCTGGTCCAGCAGGCCGGCGACGCGGGCCACTTCCAGCTTCATGTTTTCGCGGATGGCGACGTATTCCATCTCGGCGGTGATGATGCCTTTGCGCGCGTAGTGCATCTGGCTGACGTTGGCGCCGGGCTTGGCGCGACGCGGGTTGTTCACATGGGCGAAGCGCAGTTTGGTCAGCTCGGGATCGGCCAGGCGTTCCTGGCCGAAGTTGGAGCTCAGTCCCGCCAGGCGTTCGGTGTCGCCACGGGCTTCGATCCACGGTGAGCGCACATCGGCCAGGCCTTTGCGCACGTCGATGATCACATTCGGGTCGGTGTAAGGACCCGAAGTGTCGTACACCACCACGGGCGCATTGATTTCGCCGCCAAAGTCGGTGGGGGTCACGTCGAGGCTGATTTCGCGCATGGGCACGCGAATATCCGGGCGGCTGCCCTGGACATAGATTTTTTGCGAGCGGGTAAAGGGCTGAACCGATTGCTCATCGACCTTGGCCGAATCACTGAGGTTGGTCGCGTTTTTTGATTTTGTCGTCATCACGGGCTCTCCAGACACACATCCAGGCAGTGGATTTTTGTCGGAGCGAACCTGTAACGAATGGACGCGTCCCTGCACGAGAGTGCGGACGCTGTGCTTGCTGCTCGAGGATGCTCGAAGATCGAAAGTCGATTGTCGAACAACATCCCGGACGAAGCACAAGAGGACTCGCCGGGTGACGAGAAATCTTGTTCCCTACGCAGGCGCTAACCTGATCAGGTTCAACGGGATCCGAAATTATTCGATCTCAGCCTCATAGCAAGGCACCCCGACAAGAACCCGGCCAGTCTAGACACAACCACCGCAGAACGCCATCGCGACGGCAAAAGGCGTGATGAATGGCGCAAATACAGGATTGTTGCCGTGCGCCCGCGCAACTACACTCGCTACGCCGCGCCTCTTGTGCGCAATCATTTGAGAAGTAGGGAACGCCTCATGCTGCGCAAACTCTCACTGGCCCTTGCCGTGTCTTGTGCGTCCAATGGAATGGCCTGGGCTGCCGAAGCGCCCTTGACCACCAAAACCGATCTGGTGAGCGTGTATCAGGAAGCGGTGGACAACAACGCCGACCTGGCCGCCGCCCGCGCCCAGTATGGCGCCCAGAAAGAAGTGGTGCCCCAGGCGCGCGCCGGGTTGCTACCCAACCTGTCGGCCGGTGCCGACCTGAACAACACCCGTACCGAGCTCGACCAGCCAGCCATGACCGCCTCCCGTAGCGGTACGGTCTACCAGGCCACGCTGTCCCAGCCGATTTTCCGTGCCGATCGCTGGTTTCAGTTCCAGGCGGCGAAGTCGGTCAACGAACAAGCGTCGCTGCAACTCTCGGCCACTGAACAGAACATGATCCTGCAAAGCGCCGAGAGCTATTTCAACGTGCTGCGCAGCCAGGACAACCTGGCCTCGACCAAGGCCGAGGAAGCGGCGTTCAAGCGTCAGCTCGACCAGTCCAACGAGCGCTTCGACGTAGGCCTGTCGGACAAGACCGACGTGCTGCAATCCCAGGCCAGCTACGACACCGCGCGAGCCAACCGGATCCTGGCCCAGCGTCAGGTCGACGACGCCTTCGAAGCCTTGATCACCCTGACCAACCGTCAGTACAACTCGCTCCAGGGCATCGTCCACACGCTGCCGATCCTGCCGCCGGCACCGAACGACGCCAAGGCCTGGGTCGATACGGCCGCCAAGCAGAACCTCAATCTGCTGGCCAGCAACTACGCCGTCACGGCCGCCGAAGACACCCTGCGTCAGCGCAAGTCCGGGCATGCCCCGACCCTCGATGCGATCGCCCAATACAAAAAAGGCGACAACGATGGCCTCGGTTTTACCAACCCCAGCCCTACCGGCCAGCGTTATGGTGGCGATGCCGAGCAACGCACCATCGGCCTGCAATTGAGCATCCCGATCTACAGCGGCGGGCTGACCAGCTCTCAGGTGCGCGAATCCTACTCGCAACTGACTCAGACCGAACAACAGCGCGAGGCCCTGCGCCGGCAGGTGGTGGAGAACACCCGCAACCTGCACCGGGCGGTGAATACCGATGTGGAACAGGTCCAGGCCCGCCGCCAGTCCATCATCTCCAACCAGAGCGCAGTGGAAGCCACGGAGATCGGTTACCAGGTGGGCACGCGCAACATCGTCGATGTACTCGATGCCCAGCGTCAGCTGTACACCTCGGTGCGCAACTACAACAACGCCCGCTATGACTACATCCTCGACAACCTGCGGCTCAAGCAGGCAGCGGGTACGTTGAGCCCGTCGGATCTGCAGGACCTGTCGCGCTATCTCAAACCCGACTACAACCCGGACAAGGACTTTCTACCGCCGGATCTGGCACAGGCTGCGGCGGAGCAACTGCGCTCGCGGCCGGCGCAGTAACCCCTCGGAGGGAAGCCCCCTCAGCAACCTCCTGTGGGAGCAAGCTTTGCTCCCACAGATATTCAGTCGCTCAGTCAATCAACCGCCCCAACCCCTCCAACAACCGTTGCAACGCGCCCTGGTTGGTGCGCATTACCGCAAGCCCCGCCTCGGCCATGCGCTGGGCATCGCGGGGCAGTTCGAACAGGCGTTGTACCGCCAGGGCCAGGCTTTCGGCATCTTCGACTTCCGCCAGCGCCCCGGCAGCCCGCAGTTGCGCGGCGATTTCGAGGAAGTTGAACAGGTGCGGCCCGCTGAGCACCGGCTTGGCCAGTGCCGCCGGTTCCAGCAGGTTATGCCCGCCGTTGGGTACCAGGCTGCCGCCGACAAACGCGCTGTCGGCCAGCGCGTAGAGAAACAACAGCTCGCCCATGGTATCGCCCAGCAGCACCGAGGTCTGGGCAGTGACGGGCCGTGCGCTGGAACGCCGCACCGTGGCGAAACCTTCGTTCTCACACAATTGATGCACTGAATCGAAACGCTCGGGATGGCGCGGCACCAGGATCAGCAACGCATCGGGATAACTGGCGAGCAACCGACGGTGGGCGGCCAGCACCACCTCATCTTCGCCTTCATGGGTACTGGCGGCGATCCACACCGGGCGTTCCGTCGCTTGCCACTCATGGCGCAAGGCGCTGGCGTTTTCCAGCAGTTGCGGGTCGATGGTCAGGTCGAACTTGATCGAACCGGTGACCTCGACGGTTTGCGCCCGGGCACCCAACTGGCGCAAGCGCTCGGCCTCGGCTTCGGTCTGGACAGCGAACAGGCTCATCTCGGCGAGCATTGGCCGGGTGAGTTTGGGCAAACGTGCATAACCGCGCGCAGAACGCTCCGACAGTCGCGCGTTGGCCAGGGCAACAGGGATGCCGCGCCTGGCGCATTGATGAATGTGGTTGGGCCACAATTCGGTTTCCATGATCACCGCGAGCACCGGGCGAACCCGATCGAGGAAACGGTTGGCCGCGCAGGGCAAGTCGTAGGGCAAATAGCAATGCTGGATGCGCGGCTCGTTGGCGAACAACGCCTGGATGCGCTCGGAACCGGTGGGCGTCATGCAGGTGACCGTGATCGGCAGCTGTGGATAACGTTGCAGCAAGGCGCGGATCATCGGCGCGGCGGCAATGCTCTCGCCCACCGATACGGCGTGGACCCAGATGCCTCCCGGCACCATCACCGGCAACCCCCAGGAAAAACGCTCGCCGATGCGCCGGGCGTAGGCCGGCGCCTTGCGTGCCCGCAACCAGAGCCGAATCGCTACCAGTGGCAGCCCCAGATAAAACAATGCGCTATAGAGAGTTCTGTTCATGGCGGCGGAGTTTATCGGGTTTTCAGCCGATCGCCTGCAACTGCACGGCAAAACGTTCCGCCAGCCAGCGCGCGGCCGGGCCCAACGGCTCGTCGCGGCGCCAGACCAGCTCCACCACCAGGGCCGGCGGGGTCCACTCACTGTTGAGCTCGACCATATCCCCCAGGTACGCCGGGTACTGCACCACATGCCGTGGCAGCCACGCCCAGCCCAGGCCGCTTCTCAGCCATTCGGCCAAGACGTAGAAACTGTCGGCGCGCCAGACCTGCGGGCTGGCCTGTTCACTCCCAGGGTAGACACTGGACTGGGTCGCCATGAGCAATTGCCGATGCCGGGCCATTTCCAGGCAGGTCACGTAATCATGGCTCGCCAGTGGATGCCCCCTGCCACAGACCGTGACCATCTCGACGCTGCCCAGCACCCGGCGCTCCAGCGCTTCGGGGATCTGGTCGTGATAAAACAGCAACCCCAGGTCAGCGCGGCGCTCCACCAGTTTGCGCGCCACATCGCCCTGCGCAGCGCTGGCCAGTTGCACCTCGAGGGTCGGGAACCGCTCGGCCAGGGCCGCCAGGCTGTCGATGACCGGCTGATAGGGCATCGCCTCATCCTGAGCCAGGCGCAACATCGCCTCCTGACCGCGCATCAGGGCCAGGGCCCGGCCATTGAGACGCTCACACTGGCGCAGCACTTCCCGCGCCTCTTCCAACAAGGCCTCGCCGGCTTCGGAGAGCTTCGGCTGGCGGCCACTGCTGCGCTCGAACAGCGTCACGCCCAGGTCGGTTTCCAACAACGCAATCGCGCTGCTAATGGCCGATTGAGCCTTGCGCTCGTCCCGCGCCACGGCGGAAAACGAACGTTTCTCGGCGACACCGACAAACAGCCGCAATTGCTCCAGATTCCACAGAACACTCATGCCCCGACCTATCTCGTATACAGATAGGTAATGACTTTACCCCATCTGACAGCGCCCTAAAATGTCCACACAGAAAGACGCACCCTTCAAGAGGATTTTCGCCTATGAACGCTTACTACTACCTGGCCATCGCCATCTGCGCCGAAGTGATCGCCACCGTGTCGATGAAAGCGATCAAAGGCTTGAGCACACCCCTGCCTCTGCTGCTGGTGATCGCCGGCTACGGCATCGCATTCTGGATGCTGACCCTGGTGGTGCGCACCGTTCCGGTGGGCGTGGCATATGCGGTCTGGGCTGGGATGGGGATCGTCATGGTCAGCGTGGCGGCGCTGTTCATCTACGGGCAGAAGCTGGACGTGCCGGCGATGCTGGGGATGGCGTTGATTGTGCTGGGGGTGGTGGTGATTCAGCTGTTTTCCAAGACTGCCGGGCACTGAAGCTGCAAGCTGCAAGCTGCAAGCTGCAAGCTGCAAGCTGCAAGCTGCAAGCTGCAAGCTGCAAGCTGCAAGCTGCAAGCTGCAAGCTGCAAGCTGCAAGCTGCAAGCTGCAAGCTGCAAGCAAAGGCTATCCCTCTTGCTTGTAACTTGCAGCTTGAAGCTTGAAACTTGCCGCTTCATTTCCCGCGAGGTCGCTGCATGCCATCCGTTATTTCCACCGACGTTCTGATTGTCGGCGCCGGAGTCGCCGGCCTCTGGCTGAATGCGCGCCTGCGCCGCCAGGGCTTTTCGACTGTGTTGGTGGAAAGCGCCAGCCTCGGCGGCGGGCAGAGCATCAAATCCCAGGGCATCATCCATGGTGGCGCCAAGTACGCCTTGCACGGTGCCCTCACCGGCGCCTCGGAAGCCATCGCCGACATGCCACGCCGCTGGCGCGAAGCCCTGGCCGGCGAGGGCGAACTGGATCTGTCCGGCGTGCGCCTGCTGTCCGAAGCTCACTACCTCTGGTCTCCCGGCACCCTGGCCGGCAACCTCACCAGCTTCTTCGCCAGCAAGGCCGTGCGTGGGCGGGTCGATCAGGTCAAGGGCGAGCAACTGCCGCCGGCCCTGCAAGACAAGCGCTTCAAGGGCAAGGTCTATCGCCTGGCCGAGTTGGTGGTGGACGTCCCCAGCCTGCTTGCACGGCTGGCAGATCTGGCCGGCGATGGTTTGCTGGCCGGCAAAGATATCGAGCCGTTGCGCGACGGCGACGAACTGATCGGCCTCAAGGTTGATGGCCGCGAGATCCGCGCCCAGCGTATCGTCCTCAGCGCCGGGGCCGGCACCGCCGATCTGCTCAGTGCCCTGGGCCTGGAGCAACCGGCCATGCAGCGTCGGCCGTTGCACATGGTGCTGGTCAAGGGACCGAGCCTCAAGCCGCTGTACGCTCACTGCCTGGGGGGCGGGCCGAAGCCGCGCATCACCGTGACCACCCACCCGGCCGCCGATGGCCAATGGGTCTGGTACTTGGGCGGCGACATTGCCGAAGCCGACGGCGTGGCCCGCGAGCCCGCCGCGCAGATTGCTACCGCCCAGAAAGAACTTGGCCAATTGCTGCCCTGGGTCGACCTCAGCGCCGCACAATGGGCCACGCTGCGGGTCGACCGCGCCGAACCGCTGCAATCGGGCCTGACCCGCCCGGACAACGCCTTTCTCGCCGAACAGGATCGCCTGCTGGTGGGCTGGCCGACCAAACTGGCCCTGGCCCCGGATTTTGCCGATCGAGTGATCGCCACGCTGCAACGCGATGGCATCGCCCCCAGCCATCCGGCGCCATTACCGGACCTGCCGAAACCGCCCATGGGCATCCCGGCCTGGGAGCAACTGCTGCCATGAGCCAACCGACCCTGCACGACATGCATCGCCCGCTGGGCAATAACGGCCCGCGGGTTTCACCCCTGGGCCTGGGGACCGTCAAGCTCGGCCGCGACCAGGGGGTCAAATACCCCAACGGTTTCCAGATTCCCGATGACGACGAAGCGCGCATGCTGCTCAAACTGGCGCGTGACCTGGGCATCAACCTGATCGACACCGCGCCGGCCTATGGCCGCAGCGAAGAACGCCTGGGCACGTTGTTGCGCGGCCAGCGCCAGGATTGGGTGATTGTCAGCAAGGTCGGTGAAGAGTTCAGTGACGGCCAGTCGCACCACGATTTCAGTGCCGCCCACACCCGACTCTCGGTGGAACGCAGCCTCAAGCGCCTGGAAACGGACTACATCGACATGGTGCTGGTGCACTCCGACGGCAACGACCTGGCAATCCTCAACGACAGTGAGGTCTACCCGACCCTGGCGGCGCTCAAGCGCGAGGGCAAGATCGGCGGCTTCGGCTTTTCCGGCAAAACCGTCGAGGGCGGTTTGAAAGCGCTGGAGCAAGGCGATTGCGCGATGGTCACCTACAATCTGAACGAACGAAACGAGAAGACTGTCATTGACTACGCAGCCTTGCATGGCAAGGCCATTCTGGTGAAGAAAGCCTTGGCCAGCGGTCACGTCTGCCTGAACCCTGGCGTGGACCCGGTCCGGGCCAGCTTCGAACTGTTGTTTGAACATCCCGGTGTCGCCAGTGCTATTGTCGGCACCATCAATCCGCTGCACCTCGCCCATAACGTCGCGACCGTAGCCAAGGTCCTACGTAAAAACTGACGCCGCCCTGCGCGGCCTTAAGGAAGGAGCCGACATGCCGCGCACGCTCATCAGAAAAAACCCCAGCAACTTCAAGACCCTGCCCCTGTTCGTCGAAGCGACACCCGAAGGCCTGACTTACCAGAGCGTCGGGATGCCATTGAATTTTTCCCAGACCTTGCAGCGGCGCCGTCCGGTGACGGTGGACGACCCCGAGCGTTTTTCCCTGGAACTGGCAAACCTCGGTGTCTCGGTGCGCCTGACCCTGCACTGGCAGAACCGCGACTATTGGGTGCTGGTGCGCCAGCGTCGACAGGACCGCGGCGACGTGGTGCTCAAGTTGATTTCCGGTTATGTCCCGGCCCATGAGCTGAACCTGCCGCTGCTCACCGCCATCAGTGAAATTGCCGAAGAATGCCTTCTGGAAACCCCCGAGGGCTGGCTTGGCGGACGCTTCAATGACACCTGGTTGCCCGCGCCCTACGCCACCGCCCTGCATTATCGTGAAGCCTTGCCGTTTCGCCTGACGCCGCTGTCCGGTTCGGCCCGCCCGGTGCGCAGCGCCAACCTGCAACTGATCGAGCGACCACGCGCCTACGTGCACCTGCCGACGGCCTCGCTGCAACTGATTTACGATTTGCGCCTGGATGTGCCCAAGGAAGCCAAGTCCCTGAGCCTGTTTCATGTGGATGAACGCCTGGAGGGAGACCAACTGGTGGCGCGCCTGGACCGCAAGCGACCCGATCTCTACCTGATGCCGCTACAGGACGGCCAACCCTTGCCCGAGCTGTACACCTTGAAGAAGGATCAACTGTACCCGGCCAGCACCCGCGGGCTGTACCTGGCGGAGAGTTTTGCCAGGCAGGACGGATGGCTGGTACGAGACGAGCGGATTCGCTGGAAGGATTGGCTGCACCAGCAAGGGCTGACGCCACCGGGCAAGGAGTCGGGGCTGACCCGGCTGAGGGGCAAGGCCCGGCAATTGCTCAAGAAGATCGTGCCACGCAAGGTGGCTCGTTAACGTCATCGAGTTGATGATGGGCCCTGTGAGAGCGAGCCTGCTCGCGATAGCGATGTGTCAGCCAAATCGAGGCTGACGGGGCCAACGCCATCGCGAGCAGGCTCGCTCCCACAGGTTGGCGCATTGCCTGACACATTGTCACCAGCAAAGGCTCAGTGATTGCGGATCTTTTCCACAATCGCCGTCGTCGAGCTGTTTTCCACCAGCCCCAACACCTTCACAGTGCCGCCGTAGGCCGCGACAATGTCCGCTCCCACGACCTGATCGATCCCGTAGTCACCGCCCTTGACCAGCACATCCGGCTTGACCTCGCGCAGCAGGTTTTCCGGCGTGCCTTCGCTGAAGCTGATCACCCAATCCACCGCGCCAAGACCAGCCAGGACCGCCATGCGCCGGTCGACGCTGTTGATCGGCCGACCCGGTCCTTTGAGACGACTCACGGATGCATCGTCGTTGACCGCGACGATCAGGCGATCGCCCTGGGCCCGGGCCTGCTCGAGGTAGGTCACGTGACCGGCATGCAGGATGTCGAAGCAGCCGTTGGTGAACACGATCGTCTCGTTGTGGGCACGGGCGTCGTCGACGGCCAGCAGCAATTGCTCCAGGCCCAGCACGCCTCGCTCGGAGCCTTCTTCGCGCTGGATCGCGCGGCGTAGCTCCGGGGCGCTGATGGCGGCAGTACCGAGCTTGCCAACGACAATGCCCGCCGCCAGGTTCGCCAGGGCCACCGCATGGGGCAGTTCCTCGCCGGCGGCGATGGCCGCAGCCAGGGTGGAGATCACGGTATCGCCGGCACCGGTCACGTCGAACACTTCACGGGCACGAGCCGGCAGGTGCAACGCTGGATGATCGGGACGCAACAGGGTCATGCCATGCTCGCCACGGGTCACCAGCAAGGCGCCGAGGTCGAGGTCTTGCATCAGCTGTGCGCCTTTGCTCACCAGTTCGTGCTCATCGGCGCAACCGCCGACGATGGTTTCGAATTCGCTGAGATTCGGCGTGATCACGCTCGCGCCGCGGTAGATCGAGAAATCCTTGCCCTTGGGGTCAGCCAGTACCGGAATGCCACGGGCACGAGCGGCCTGGATCAGCGCCTGATGGTTTTTCAACGCACCTTTGCCGTAGTCCGACAACACCAGCACCTTGACGCCTTCGAGCAGGTTATCGACCTCCGCCCCGAGGGCCAGGGGATCGGTGGCGAACGGTTCTTCGAAATCGATCCGCAACAGTTGCTGGTGACGGCTCATGACCCGCAGCTTGACGATGGTCGGCTGGTGCGCAACGCGCTGGAAAATCGCCCGCACGCCGGCGCCATTGAGGCTATTGGTCAGGCTATCGGCGGCTTCGTCGTCACCGGTCACCCCCACCAGAGAGGCCGGCGCACCGAGGGCGGCGATGTTCAAGGCAACGTTGGCGGCACCACCGGGACGGTCCTCGATGTGTTCGACCTTGACCACCGGAACCGGCGCCTCAGGGGAAATCCGTGAGGTACCGCCATGCCAATAGCGGTCGAGCATGACATCGCCGACCACCAATACAGGGGCTTGATCGAATCGCGGCATGGACAACTTCATGGAGCATCCCACATACAAAATGAACAGGGCCGCGATATTAGCACAGGGTTGAGGAAGGCTCTTGCATGGCTGTAAGCGGATGCGACAGCAGTTCTGGAGTCAGCGCTGGAGCAATGCCCACAACCGCTCGCAGGCCTCGCTCAGCGCTAGCTCGCCCGTGTCGATATCGCAATCGGGCTCCAGGGGGGCTTCGTACGGGCTGTCGAGACCGGTGAAATTTTTCAACCGTCCGGCCCGCGCTTCCCGATAAAGCCCCTTGGGGTCACGCAGGGCACAAACCTCGAAAGACGTGCTGACATAGACTTCAAGGAAAGCACCCTCGGGAAACAACTTGCGTGCCGCTTCGCGGTCGGCGCGAAATGGCGAAATGGCCGCAACGATGACAATCAGTCCGGCGTCGACCATCAACCGTGCCACTTCGGCGATACGCCGGACGTTTTCCTTGCGGGCTTCAGACGTCATGCCCAGGTCGCTGCACAAACCTCGGCGCAAGTTGTCGCCATCAAGCAGACAGGTATGAAGACCACTGCCGTGAAGCCGTACTTCCAGCGTATTGGCCAGTGTCGACTTTCCCGCCCCGGAAAGTCCGGTCAACCATATGCATCGCGGTTGCTGGGATTTGATCGCCGCCCGGGCCTCGGGAGAAATCGAGAGCCCATGCGGCTGTTGTAGCGAGACCTTTACCGTTCCATCCATAGCCGAGCCTCTCGCGAATATTGAAATCGCGCAAAACCGAAATCAGGCGAAGGTACCTTTCGTCACGTCGTCGGTGCCATCGATGAAATCCTTCTCATGCAAGCGGGCGTATAAACCGTTCAGTGCCAACAACTCTGAATGAGTACCTCGCTCGACAATACGCCCCTTGTCCATCAGCAGGATCAAGTCAGCCTTCTCGATGGTAGACAAGCGATGGGCGATCACTAGGGTGGTGCGTCCCTTCATCACTTGGTCCAGAGCTCCCTGGATGTGGCGCTCAGACTCGGTGTCGAGGGCCGAAGTGGCCTCATCCAAAATCAACAGGGGAGCGTTCTTGAGCAGGGCCCGAGCGATCGCCAGGCGCTGGCGCTGACCGCCGGAAAGCAGAACACCGTTTTCGCCCACCAAGGTGTCGTAACCCTGAGGCATTTGCTCAATGAATTCGGCCGCGTAGGCGTCTTCGGCAGCCTTGCGCACGTCCTCGAACGGGGCGCCTGCCAGGTCACCGTAGGCAATGTTGTTGGTAACGCTATCGTTGAACAGGGTGACCTGCTGAGTCACCAGGGCGATGTGACGACGCAAGTTAGTCAGCTTGTATTGCTCTACGTCCAAACCGTCGAGCAGGATCTGACCTTTGTCGTGATGATAAAAGCGCGGAATCAGGTTGGCCAAGGTCGACTTGCCGCTGCCTGAGCGCCCTACCAGCGCGATCATTTGCCCTTCTTCTGCGGTAAAGGAAATGTCGTCGAGCACGAGTTTTTCGGTGCCTGGGTACTGGAAGCTCAGGTTGCGCACCTCCAGGCGACCGTTTACACGAGCGATTTCCTGAGTCCCCGTATCCACTTCCGGCTCTTCGTCTAGTTGCTCGAAAATACTGTCCGCTGCCGCCAATCCTTTCTGGATCGTGGCGCTGACTTCCGACAGTTGACGAATGGGCTTGGGCAGCAAACCCGCAGCAGTGATGTAGGCGACCAGCTCACCGGCAGAAGCATCGCCGCGAAGATAAAGCACCAAGTACATCAGTACGGCCATACCAATATAAATCACCAGTTGCAGCATCGGCGTATAGATCGACTGGGTGCGGGTCATGCCCAGGCTGCGGTTCATATTGTCAGCACTGGCCTTGTGGAACCGTTCGATTTCGTAGGCTTCACCGCCAAAACTGCGAACGACACGGTAGCCCTGGATCGTCTCCGAAGCCACATGGGTCACATCACCCATCGCCACCTGGATTTTCTTGCTCTGCTTGCGAAATTTCTTGCTCGCGCTACTGACCATCAACGCGATGAAGGGAAGGATCGCCAGCAAGACGAGCGTCATTTTCCAGTTGCTATAAAGCAGGTATCCGAAAAGGAATACGACGGTCAGGCCTTCGCGGATCACCACTTTGATCGCATCGGTCGCGGCACCGGTGACCATGGTCACATTATAGGTAATGCGTGAAATCAGGTGCCCCGAGTTATGGTTGTCAAAATAGCGGTTAGGCAGGGTCAGCAAGTTGTCGAACAGGGCGCAACGCAGGTCATGAACCACGCCACGGGCGACCTTGGCCAAATAGTAGTTACCTAGAAATGAGCCTATGCCTTGATAGACAGCAATGAGCACGATCAACAATGGCACGCCAAGCACCAGTGAAATCCCCATAAACTGGGTGTCGCTGGGCTTTTGCAAAGCGTCGAGAAAGTGCTTGAGCATGTCCGCCAGCATCGGTTGACTGGATGCGAACAGCACGAAGCCGATGATACTGATGGCAAAAGCTCCCCAGTAAGGGAGCACGTATTTCAGCAACCGCAGGTAAATCTTCATGCTCGATTGCTGGTCGGGATTGGCCATTCGGTGCGCCTCGGACATTTGAAAAGAGAGACAAGCTGCGGATTGTAACAGCGAACCCATTACAACATCGGCTCAGTCAGGACGGCCGCCAAAAGCGCAGAGACAGTGTTCGCATCAGCGCCGCAGGCATCAAGAAACGGAAGCGCTTTGCTTGGCGTCTGTAGTTGCCGTTTTCCCACGAGCAGCCAATACGATACTCACGGCGATCGGCAGCCATGTGATCAACCAGTCCGCGTTGGGTTTGAGCCAAAGACCAATGCCATCCGTCAGTAACGATGCCCCGGAAAAAACCCACAGCGCCAGCAACATTTGCCCCAGCGGTTGCGCTCGCGAAATCCAACCACGCCAACCAACCGCCAGCCACAGCCATCCGAATAACAGCAGACCAGGAACACCGAGGCGCACGCCGATATCCAGGAAGAGGTTATGGGGGTGCTTGAATGAACGTCCGATTTCAGGGATCGGGATGAGATATTCATGGAATCCTAACCCCAACGCCCAGTGTTCCAGTAGCAATTGAACGCCGCCGCTCCATAGCTCCGGACGAAAGGAAACACCACGCTGGAGAAGGATCTGTGGCTTGTACAGAGCAACAGATGCCACGCCCAGGATTACCAGAAAGATCAAGGCGGCCCACAAGCGTGACGGTCGCGCCGCCCCCATTACAAGTAGACAGGCCAACAAACCGATCCACACACCGCGCGTCTGACTGAAGCCAAGGAACAGGGCATACCCCAGGGCCGGAATCAGCAACAACACCATTACGCGGGGGCTGAACCGTTTGGTCTGAAACGTGAAGGCGCCAATAATCGCCAAGGCCCCCACTGCATGCGCAGCCATGATCGCTGCGTCCCACAAGCCTATGGCAATCACCCGAGCGTTGAATGGCTTGACGGACAGTTGATAGAAGTAGACCCACGAAGCCGCTGCAAAAAAACCTCCGACAATCGATGCGTACAGCAGCATGGACTCGAACCGCCACTTACTGTTCTGTGCAGCCAATAATACGCCCAGCAGAGTTAGCGCAGCGTAAAGTGTCACCTTGCTCTTGCCGAAGACGTCATCCCCCCCCTGCAGCGCCAATACCAGTAGGGTCCAGGCCACAAACAGGATGAAGAGCAGACATTCCGGCTGCCTGAGCAATGAGCGAAAATCCCGACGAAACAGCGCCAACAAGGCGGGTAGCCACAATAGGAAAATCAAACTCTGGTGATAAAGCTTGTTACTCGGTAGTACCCATGCTCCACACAGCAGTATCAGAAATCCGGTCGATGCCCACAACGTCAGTACATCTTTGTCGATGAGCCTTCTCACTGCTGCTAGCACTCGGTTTTCCCCAGCATTCTGTTAGCGACCCGCTGCAACTGGGCGTTGTCGGCATTTTTCCAGCCGCCCTTGATGCAATAGTGTTCAGAGAGGTAGTGAAGGAAGTTGCGTCTCAACTGATCGTTGAGCGGCCATTGCGCAAACGCGCGCGCCAGCCCCATTAGCTGCTCGGCATTATCGGCGTGCATCACCAACCCCTCGATATTGAAGAACGCCTGGCCCAAGGTCAGCACCGGCTTACCCAAAAGCAAAGCCTCAAGGCCCACCGTTGAGTTCAGCGTGACCACAAACTGACTGGCCTCGATCAATTGCTGGGTGGAGTTGCCATTGGCGAACAACAGACGAGCGTGAGTGCGTTCATGCAAATCTGGATAGTGCTGGCGGCTGGATGGATGTTCTTTGAAGACCACTGTCAAACCGGTCTCGTCGGCCAGGCGCTCACCCAGGGCAAACATCTCCCGCATGTTCCGAACCCAAGGAGAAAACAACCGAACCTGACTATCGCGGTCATCCTGAAACGGAATAAAGACGAATTGCTCAGGTAATACTATTGGGGGAGGACCGCTGGCACGGGGCTTACGAGGAATCAGGACAGGCGCCGCCTGATGGTCAGGCACGGGATAAGGATAATTGAGATAAAAATCGACCTCACGCGGAACGGCGTTCAGGAAATTCACACCCTGGGGGTCAACGGTCGTGGTGTCGGGTAACAAGCCATTCTCGAAGAAGAACGTCTTACACCCAGGCGCAGCCAACGCCATTAACAGTTGGCAGTATCGATGTCCCCCATTCCAGAATACCAGCACATCGGGACGCTCGCGGTCGAGCAGGGCCTGGACACGCAACGCAACCCAGAGGAGTTCCAGACGTAACAATAAGCGATACAAGCGACCGGTGCTCTTATTCTTGACGCGCCGTTCCTCGCATTTTCTTTCGATCAGGTTTGGGCTGTCGATTCGCGAAAGCACCCTGGATACTCGTAAGGATCTCGGCCAGGGCATCTCTGAAGGAGTAACGACTGTACCTTGTAGCTCGGTCTCATTAAGCAATCGATTGAAATAAAGCCCCTGATGCTTGGCCAGGGAAATGAACAGCATTTTCGTCATAGGGTGTCCAGAAAGTAGGCCGCATTCACCTACCAAAGTGTTTCATAACCGCCGTGCGACCAGTCCGCAGACATTAACATCCCGCTATTCAACGGCCCGCGCATAGGAGACTGCCAACATGAATCAAAAGATAACTAGTCGATGGCAATGCCCGGGCAGCCCGCGCAAACAGGGGCATGCACCTCCTGAAAATTGGCACGACTATACCACAGCGGTTTTTTGCAGCATGCACACTGCGGTAACATACCCGGCTGCCCACCACGGGCATGCCTTGGAGCCTTGATGCAAACGCTCGATCACATTTCTTACCTCAACATGCGCGAAGACGCTGACGTTCTCGAAGCCGACGGCAAAGGGGACAAAGTTCTGCGTCTTGCCGATGGATCGATACTCAAGCTATTTCGCCGTAAACGCCTGCTGACCTCTGCCCTCTGGGCACCCTACGCCAAGCGCTTCGCCGACAACTGCAGAGCACTGCAGGAACGAAAAATCGAGTGTCCGAGAATTCGCCGGATTTATCGCATCCCCAGTATCGAGCGCGATGCAGTGCATTACGACCCATTGCCTGGGCGAACCCTGCGTCAGTTACTCGGCGTCGAGGGGAATGATGATCTTCGCGCACGGCTGGGCGAATTCATTGCCGGCCTACATGAAACCGGCATCTACTTTCGCTCCGCACATCTGGGCAACGTGGTATTGACGCCCCACAACACGCTTGGACTGATCGATGTCGCAGACCTGCGCTCTCAATGCAAGCCTCTGCGCAAAGGCCTACGCCTACGCAACTTCAAACATATATTGCGCTATCGCCAAGACCGCGAATGGCTGCTCAAGGACAACCAATTTCTTGAGCACTACCTGAACAATCAACACGTCTGCAGCGAGCGTGAACTGAACCAGGTGCTCAACCCCTGAGCCCCCAGCCGCCGACGTCAGCCAGCGGCGGCTAACTTGAAGGTTTCGAAGTTGCACGCAGGATCGGAGCCGCGAAGCAGGTCATCAACCAGCTGGGTGGTCTTCAGCAGTCCTTGGGAACCGTGTACCAAATGATAATCGGCAAAGCGCCGGGCTTGGGCCGAATGCGCTTGGTAATCCTGCTCAAGCGCTTTCAGTTGCCGGGAAAGCCCCTGCCCATCGCTCACTTGAGGCCCGAAAAATAACGAATGAGAGAAAATATCCACATCGCTGCCGGCATTCACGTGAATCACTGGTCGGCCCGCCAGACCCGCCTCAATGCCAGCGTTGGACATGATGTTAATGACGACACTGGCCTGCGCCAAAGCCTGAGCCAGCGAACACTGGCTATCCAGCAACTCGATATTGGTAAACTGCGCAGCGGCATCGCCCCAGAATCGCGCCTTGCTGCGAGGGTGACGCTTGAACAGCAAACGATAGTCCGGATTTTGTCCGGCCCAATCACGCAGTAACCGATAGGTGTCCTGATAACCCGATTCTTTTTCTCGGTCAGGACCAACCCCCAGAATCAATAACGTTTTAAGAGCCGGATCAGCGCCCGGCAGATCATAAGTTTCGTCAGCAAGGTAAGAACCGACCAACACCACCGTCGACTCACCGAACCGCAATCTTCGCTCTTGCAATGCAACCAGCGAGCTACGACCAAAAACACCATAATAGTCGTAGTCGTTCATCCCCAGTCGCCCTGAAGATTCCAAGGTTGTGGCATGAGCCAGTTGTAGCAGTCGTGCCCCACGCGCAGCAAGCGCCAAACGCAAGAACGGAGCATGAAGACTACCATTGCGTTCATTGATCAGTAACTTGGGTGAATACGTCATCACCAGCCACTGGGCATGGGCAGCGTATGCCAAATAACGTAACGGTACAGACTGCGGCGGCGCCATGAGCATACGTCGGGCACAGGCATCCGACGGTGAGCGTAACGCTGCCTCCGCCAGAAGAAGCCCCCGGCTGCGCAGAGCCTCGATCAGAATATTCTTGCGCTGCAACGCCATGGATTTCGGCGCCGAATGCAGCAACAACACCTCACAGGGCATGGCGACAACCGAATCGCTCAAACAAACCCTTGCGCGAATGCCGATCACGAACTCCACCAGCGCATCACGAACCAACCGTAGCAAGCTGGCGAAGCGACCATGCCGCTGGCGCAGCAGTTTCCAGCGATACCGGTCCAGCTCACGCGCTTTCTGTGCCCAGCTCTCTTGGCCCTGGATCACACTTTCACCGGTGAAAGGCGAGCTCACTTGAAAAGCGACCGAATAGCCTTGCGCGTATAAGTCCAGCGCGTGAGCGAGCGAACATCAGTACGCACGGCTTGAATATAAAAAGCCTTGGCGTTGACATAATCACCAGCGCTGTAGCAAGCGCGGAACAGCGACAGGCAGCGTTGAGCAAGGAAAGCCCGGCGCAGATCCTGCAACTGCGGCTGACGCGCCGGAGAAAAAACCTCGTCAACCATCCCCACGCCAGCCGCCAGGGCTTGCTTGAGGTCATGACGCATGCTGTCGTCATGCTTGTGGATCAGCGCCAGTGGCGCATCGAGCACACTGCATGGGAAACCCGCAAGCACCTGAGCAAACACCGGAATATCTTCGACACAGCGCAAATGCTCCGGGTAGTTGCCTGGCCCAAATACTTCTCGATGCATTGCACAGGCACCGTTGGACAGCGATACCGTCTTGTCCAACAGATAACCACGTACGCGCTCACGCGGGGTGGCGGGCAAGGGTTGTACGGCGTGCAGGACACGACGACCATCAGCGAATACCGACCAGTGACCACCGATAATCATGCGGCTGGTGGGATTGCTGGAGATATGCCGAGTCAACGCAGCCAAAGCACCAGGCGCCATCTCATCGTCGGCATCAAGGAAAATCAGATATGGCCCACGAGCCTCCTCGATCCCACGATTACGTACCGAGGACAAACCACCGTTGGGCTTGCGCAAAACCCGAAAGCAACCGGCATGCTCAACTTGGAGTTGTTCCAGGACTTGTGGCGTTGCATCAGTGGAGCCATCATCGATCACCAGCAACTCCGCCTGAGCATCGCGCAGTTGCCCCACCACCGAGTTCACCGCACGAGGCAAGGTATCGGCGTAGTTATAAGCAGGAATGACGACACTGATCAAAACTTCAGTCATAAACATCCACCCCCTCTTTGACCACCAGAATATCCTCCATGATCAGGTATTGCAGGTCAGAGCCAAAGAACATGTTCAGAGCGTCCGTAGGCGAGCAGATCATCGGTTCGCCACGGCGGTTGAGTGAGGTGTTCAGGGACACGCCGTTGCCGGTCAGTACTTCCAGAGCCTTCATCATGTCGTAATAGCGTGGGTTGTATTCACGCTTGAGTACCTGGGCCCGGGATGTGCCGTCTTCGTGGACGACTTCCGGCACGCGGGTTTTCCACTCTTCAGCCACTTCGAAGGTGAACGTCATGAACGGCGCGGGGTGATCGACCTTGATCATCTGCGGTGCGACCGTGTCGAGCATCGACGGGCAGAAAGGCCTCCAGCGCTCGCGGAACTTGATCTGTTCGTTGATGCGATCGGCCACGCCGCTGGCGCTCGGGCAACCGATGATCGAGCGACCGCCCAAGGCACGCGGGCCAAACTCCATGCGCCCCTGGAACCAGGCCACCGGGTTGCCGTCGACCATGATCTTGGCGATGCGCTCAGGGGTGTTGTCGATCTTGCGCCACGCAGGCTTGCTCGGATGGCGGGCGCAGGCGGCGATGACGTCTTCGTTGCTGTAGGCCGGGCCGAGGTAGACGTGTTCCATCTTCTCCACCGGCACGCCACGGGCGTGGGACACATAAGCTGCCGCCCCCACGGCGGTGCCGGCGTCGCCGGAAGCCGGTTGCACGAACAGTTCCTTGACGTCGTCACGGGCGATGATTTTCTGATTCAGCTTGACGTTCAACGCACAGCCACCGGCGAACGCCAGCTTGCCGGTTTCCTTGAGCACGTCGCCCAGATAGTGGTCGATCATCTGCAGCGCAAGTTTCTCGAACAGCGCCTGCATGCTGGCCGCGTAGTGGATGTACGGCTCGTCGGCGATGTCGCCTTCACGTTTCGGGCCGAGCCATTCGATCAGCTTCGGCGAGAAGTAGAAGCCTTTGCCCTTCTCTTTATATCGACGCAGGCCGATCACGTTGGCGTAGTCGGTATTGATCACCAGTTCGCCGTTTTCAAACGAGGCCAGGCGCGAGAAGTCGTACTTGCTGGCATCGCCGTAAGGCGCCATGCCCATGACCTTGAACTCACCGTCGAGCATCTCGAAACCCAGGAACTCGGTGATCGCGCCATACAGGCCGCCGAGGGAGTCCGGATCGAAGAATTCCTTGATCTTGTGGATCTTGCCGTTTTCGCCGTAGCCGAAGAAGGTCGTGGCGTATTCACCCTTGCCGTCGATGCCCAGGATCGCGGTTTTCTCCTGGAAGCCCGAGCAGTGGTACGCACTGGAGGCGTGGGCCAGATGGTGCTCGACCGGCTCGATCTTGATCTTTTTCGGATCAAAACCCAGCTGCTCCAGGCACCAGACAATCTTGCGGCGATAGCGCTTGTAGCGACGGTTGCCCATCAGGATCGCATCGAGGGCGCGATCCGGGGCGTACCAGTAACGCTTGGCGTAATGCCAGCGCGCTTCGCCGAACAGGCTGATCGGGGCGAACGGGATTGCCACCACGTCGACGTCGGACGGCTTGATGCCGGCCTGTTCCAGACAGAACTTCGCCGACTCGTAGGGCATGCGGTTCTTTGCATGTTTATCGCGTACGAAGCGCTCTTCCTCGGCCGCCGCGATCAGCTTGCCGTCGATGTACAGCGCTGCGGAGGGATCATGGCTAAGGGCGCCGGACAGGCCAAGAATCGTCAATGCCACAGGGGTCTAGCCTCTTAATGTCTGCATGCGAGGCGACAAACGCCTCGAAAAAAGATGTGCCGCACGCCGGGGCGCGGGGCAGCTAAAGGGCGGGATTATAGCTTAAAAGCGTTGGCAAGCCTCGTAGGAGCTGCCGAAGCTGCGATCTTTTGATTTTGATCTTTCCCTTGAACCTCAAGGGGTAAAACAAAGATCGCAGCCTTCAGCAGTTCCTACACAGGGGACGTGCCGAAGCAGCTATCGGGGCACCCTTCAAAAACTTTTGGGCAACCGCTGATCAATCACCTGATACAACGCACTGTCTTGCGGCCAGTTGCGCATGAACCGCGCACGATCCCTGGCATAGGCGGGGGTGAAGCTGGAGAGGCTGCGGTGCTGGCACATGGAGTCCAGGTCGATCAGCACCCAGCGATCGTCCTGCCAGAGCAGGTTGTGGCCCTTGAAATCGCCGTGACTGATACGCTCGCGGATCAGGCCGGCGAACAACCGGTCCAGCGCCAGCAACTCAGGCTCGGGAGCGGCGCCGTTTTCGACGTAAGGGGCCAGGCGTTCGATGATGTCAGGCCCCGACAGGTGCTCGGTCACCAGGTAGGCGCCGCGACGCAGCCACAGAAAACGCTTTTCCAGCAGCGCCAGCGGCTTGGGCGTGGCGATACCGAGGAACGTCAGGCGATGACCTTCGCGCCAGGCATGCCAGGCGCGGCTCGGACGCCAGAAGCGCTTGAGCCAGTGGGCGAAGTTTTTGATGTTGTAGCGCTTGATCAACACAGAGCGCCCGTTCACATCGACTTTACCAACGCTCGCCGACCCACCGGTCTTGTATAAGTGGCCTTGGTCAAGCAAGGCATCGGCCTGCTCCAGTACCGGCGCCATGACCGCCTCTTCATCACGACGAATCGCCCGCAAACCGAACGGACCACGCTGCACGCTGAACAGACTGCACTCACGCCCGACTTTTTCCAGAAAGTCATTCAGGCGCCAGGCGTACACCTTGTCGATCTGTTTTTGCAGCGCCTCCATGGGCAAGGCGTGCTCGGCGTTGCCCAGCAGGTAATGCACCAACAACTCTTCGTTGAAAGGCTCGAGGGATTTGGGCAACTGGGCGAAAAACACCCCCAGGTTTTCGAGCACTTTGTTGCGCGACAATGGCTGGCCCGGGGTTTCGGCGCGGATGCCGCCTCCGTCGATCAAATAGAGTTTGCCGCCGTGACGCAACAGATTGTCCAAGTGCAAATCTTCCTGCCACAGGCCTTTGCTGTGCAGTTGTGCAATCGCTCCCAACGCCTCGGCCAGTACCGCCGTTTGTTCGTCGGCGAGCAGTGGCAGGCCCTCGACCTGTTTCCAGGCGTCCCCGAGGCTTTCGGCCCCCTCGAGCAATTCGAACAGCAGCCAGCCACCCTCGCCTTCTTTCAGGCCATCGGCCAGCAACAGCGGCGTAGTCAGCCCCTGCTCGGCCAGCAGGCGCACGCCTTGCAGTTCGCGGTGAAAGTGCCTGCCCGCTTTGCTGCCGACCAGCAACTTGGCCAACACCGGACGGCCGCGCCAGACGCCAGCACCGACGTAGCGCTGTCCCGGCAACACACGCAACAGGGAAAGCAGCTGCAATTGCGCCGGGCCGGCGGCGTCCGCCAGCTCCAGGCTCAAAGGCAGGTTGGGGCTGCGGCCGGCGTTCTTCAATTCGGATAAATGCATCAACGAGCCTCCTTATGGCTGCGCCGGGCGGTCAGACGAGTCATCCAGCGGTCAACCAGTGCACTCTTGAGCGGTTGATCCAGGTAGGTGCAGAGCATCTGGCGCACATCGTCGTCACTCCAGGCTCGCGCGCGACGCAGCAAGGGCTCCAGGTCCTTGATTCGATCCCGCTGACCGAACAGTAGCGGCCGGGTCTTTTCGAGGTCGATCAACTGCGCCTGATAGCCACTGGCGGTGGCTTGCAAAAAAATGTGCTTGGGGTAGAAGCAACCATGGACCTGGCGCATGCCGTGCAGGCGTCGCGCCAACTGCCCGCAAGCCTGCAGGACGGTGGCGCGTTGCGTCGCCGCCAGGCTGGACCAGCGTTGCAGCAATGAATCCAGGTCATCCCAACCGTCCAGGGCACGCGTCAGCAGAATCGCCCGCACCTCCCCGCCCACGTTGCGCTGACCATAGAACACCGCTTGCAGGGCCGGAATCCCCAGTTGGCGGTAACGCCTGATGTTGCGAAACTCCCGGTAAAAGCTGGGCTCGCCGAAGGGGTGGGACCACGTCCTGGTGAGGTAATTACTCTGGCGCTTGAGGTAATAACCCCGCCCTTCCAGTTCCAGCCGGAAGACACTGCTCCAACCGCCGCCCGCGGTGTTGGGTTCATCCACCGCATCCAATTGCAGGTCCCAAAGGGCTTCGAAGCTATCCAGGCCGTGGCGTTGCAACAATGACTGGTCTTCAGTCGCCAGAAAATCAGTCATTCACGCCCCTCGAAAAATCTCACCACGTGACGGATGCGCTTCTTGTCACACGCATCGAGCCGGTTACGCTGGCGATACTGCAGGTAAAAACGCAGGCGCTGAGTGGCTGACAAATGATACTTGGCCACCTTGTCCAGGCACGCCAGGTCTTTGGTGATGCGATAGTTGAGCCAGAAACCGCGCCAGAAATCGCCGTTGGGGCAATCGATAAAGAACAGCCGTGACTGCTCGTCGATCAGCAAGTTGCGCCATTTCAGATCGTTATGGGTAAAACGATTTTCGTGCATGGTCCGGGTATAGCCGGCCAGTTGCCGACTCACCCCGTCGACCCAGGCACGATTGGCCAGCCTTGGATCGTGACGCCTTGCCAATGCCGAGAGGTCTTCGGTGCCCGGCAGCTCGCGCGTGATCATCGCGCCACGGTCATAGGCTGCGCCACGTCGCTCCAGCCCCCAGGCCACGACTTCGGCGGTGGGGATGCCCCACTTGGCGAAGCGCTTGAGGTTCTGCCATTCGGACTTGACCCGCGGCTTACCCAAGTATCGCCGCAGCCCCTTGCCGGCCCCGGTGTAGCGCTTGACATAGTAATTCACGCCGCTGCGCTGTACCCGAATCACCTCGGACAGCGGGTCCCGCGTCAGACGCTCGCCCTCTAGGGCGAACACTGCATCAAGACTGCCGAAATCCTCTGCCAGCTCAGCGTAGGAAGGCTCCAGTACCCAACCCGACATCAGAGCGCGCCCCCGTACCGCAGCTTGCGCGCATAAAGCCGGTTGGCTTTGCCTTCGAGCCAGGTCAGCAGCGAAGCTTCTTCGGCCAGGATCCGCCGTAGCGGCTGCTGGAAATAGCCCTTGAGGAAGCGCAACTTGTCACGCCGGGTCAGACCGATGTCCAGTGCAGAGAAATACAGCGCCGCCAGGTCCTTGTTGCGCCAACGAAGGGGGATGGCCGGACGGATCTGCGCACGGTGCAGGTCAATCACAGAAAGTTTGAAATCCGTGGCGGTCACGGGCTTATCGGTGTGCAGCAGAAAGTGGCAGATGTAGCAGTCGCGATGGTTGACCCCGGCCCGATGCATCATGCCGGTCATGCGCGCCACTTCGGCGATCAGGGCTCGCTTGAGCTTCGGCTGTGGCGGCTGCTTGACCCAGTCCATGCTGAGATCTTCGAGACTGACGGTCGGCGCCAGTTCTTCGGTGACGATGAACGAATGCTGGTCGGCCGGGTTGCTGCCTTTCTCGCCATAGGCGACGGCGGTCATGGTCGGCACACCGACTTGCTGCAAGCGCTGGATGGCTTTCCATTCCTGTCCCGCACCCAGTACCGGCAACTTGGCGGTCAGCAGGTTCTTGAAGATCTCGCGCCAACCGATGCCACGGTGGATTTTCACGAAAAAGCCACGACCATCCACCTCCGTGCGCAAGGTGCGCCGGGCTTCCAGTTCGCGATAGACCTCGCCCTTGAGCGCCTCGACTTCGGCGAACGCATCGCGTCCGGCCCAAAGGCTCTTGAACGGTTCGGCCAGCATCAATTTCATTGTGCGTGCTCCGCCAATATCACATCGGCCGCGTGCTGCGGCATGCTGTAGAGGTCGGCCGTCTCGGCGAAGGCCAGACCGTTGCGGCTCCAGGCCGCGCGTGCGTCGGCGTCACCCAACATCCGCCCCAGGTACTCGGTGAGCTGCGCCTGTTCGAACGGCTCGTCCAGGACCAGGCCACTGTCGGCCTCGGCGATGTAATGGGCGTAACCACACACCGCGCTGACCAGCACCGGCAAGCCGGCCACCAGCGCTTCAAGCAGTACGGTGCCGGTGTTCTCGTTGTACGCCGGGTGGATCAACAGGTCGGCGCCCAGCAGGAAACGCGGAATGTCGCTGCGGCCCTTGAGGAAGCGTACGTTGTCACCAAGCCCCAACGCGGCGCTCTGCAATTGGAATACTTTGGGGTCGTCCTGGCCGATTACAAACAGGCGGGTGCGTTTTTTAAGCTGCGAAGGTAGCGCGGCCAGGGCCTTGAGGCTGCGATCCACGCCCTTGGTCTTGAACCCGGAACCGATCTGCACCAGCAGCAGGTCATCATCGGCCAGGTCGAATTCGGCACGAAACGCGGCGCGAACCTCATCGGCGTCGGCGGGCCGGCGACGATCCTGGGCGATGCCCGGTGGCAGCAGGTGAAAGCGCTCCAGCGGCGTGGCGTAGTGCTTGATGAACAAAGGCTGTTGCACTTCGGAAATCATCAGTATTTCGGTCTTGGCATCCTTGGCGAATACCGCTCGCTCGTACTCGGAAAAGTGGCGGTAACGCCCCCAACGCCGGTACAGCGAATTGCGCAGGTTCTGCGCCTTGTCTTCAAAGCAGCCGTCAGCGGCGTAATACACGTCCAGGCCGGGCATTTTGTTGAAGCCGATCAAACGGTCGACCGGACGCTTGGCCAGGTCATTTTCCATCCACGCACTGAGTTTCTCATTGCGACGGTGGTTGAACAGCGCCTTGACCGGCGCCACCAGCACTTCGAAGCCCGGCGGGACGTCACCTTCCCAGATCAGCGTGTAGACGCGGATCTGGTGACCACGCCGCTGGCATTCCAGGGCGATGCGCATGAAGTCACGCTGCAGGCCGCCGAAAGGGAAGTATTTATAAAGGACAAAAGCCAATTGCATCAGCGCGGCTCCTCAGCCAATAACGTGCTCAAGTGGCTGGCAACACGCTCGGGATTCAGACGCGTGAAGCACAGAGGCTGCTCGCGTTTCAGGTCAAACCGACGGGCATCTTCGGCGGTCGGCGGATAAGTGCATTGTTTCTGCATGCAGGGCGCGCAAGGGAAATCACTGGCGAGGTGAATCTGCCCCTTGCCATAGGCACCGGTCAGCACCGGGTTGGTGGGGCCGAGCAATGAAATGGTCGGCACATCCAGGGCCGCGGCCAGATGGCCAAGGCCGGTGTCCACGGCCACACAGGCCTGTGCGCCGGCCAACACCTTGCCCATCCCACCCAGATTCAGCTTTGGCAATACCAGGGCGTTGCGCAGGCCATTGGCAATCCGCTCGGCCCGGGCTTTCTCCAGCGGGCTGCCCCATGGCAGCTTCACCACGACGCCGAACTGGCCCATGCGCTCAACAAGTTGACGCCAGTAGAGCTCAGGCCAGTGCTTGGATTCCCAAGTCGTGCCGTGCAGGAACACCACGTAAGGGTAACTGCGCGGCAATTCAACCAGGCGATCGACATTCAGGCCGTAGCTGCCCATGGTTTTGGGCAGGTCATAACCCAGTGCCACAGCAAACAACTGGCGCACGCGCTCTACCGCATGCTGACCGCGAGCCACGCCCAGGCGACGGGAATAGAAGCGCGCTGCAAGGGGTTCGCGGGCCGATTCTTTATCCAGGCCTGCCACCGGGGCCTTGACGTAGCGGGTCAGCCAGGCGCTTTTCAGCAGGCCTTGGGCGTCGATCACCAGATCGTACTTCTTGGCACGCACGCTTTGCTTGAAACGTCGCCACTCGCCGCTTTTGATGGTTTGCCAGAGGTTCTTGCGCCAGCGACGAATCGCCACCGGAATGACTGTATCCACCGCCGGATGCCAGGTAGGAATTTCGGCAAAGCCTTCTTCCACCACCCAGTCGAACCTGATGCCGGGAATCGCCCGCGCCGCGTCGGTCAGCGCTGGCAGGGTGTGAACCACATCCCCCAGCGAAGAGGTCTTGATCAGCAATACCCGCAAGTTACTGAACCTCCACCGGTGCGCCCTGCAAACGCCCCAGGGCATCGTTCACCGACGGCGGCATGAGCTGGCGCAGGCAGTTGTAATGACCGAAGCGACAGGTGCGGTCGAAGCACGGGCTGCATTCGATGCCCAGGCGTACGACTTCGACTTTTTCGGCCAGCGGCGGCGTAAAGCCCGGCGAAGTGGAGCCGTACACGGCCACCAGTGGCCGGTTCAGGGCGGCGGCCACGTGCATCAGGCCGGAGTCGTTGGACACCACCGAATCGGCGCAGGACAACAGGTCGATGGCTTCGGCCAGGGAGGTATCGCCGCTGAGATTCACCGACTCCTCCCGCAGACCCGGGATCAGGCGCGAGCGGATGTCCTCGCCCACCGAATGATCGTTTTTCGAACCGAACAACCAGACCTGCCAGCCTTCGCGAATCTTCGTCTCGGCGACCTGGGCGTAATGCTCCGCCGGCCAGCGCTTGGACTCACCGAATTCGGCGCCTGGGCAGAGAGCCAGCACCGGGCGGTCCAGGCTCAGACCGAACTTGGCCAGCGCCGCTTCGCGGGTCACCGGGTCGATCGCAAGGCTTGGGCGCGGATACGGCTTGGGCAACTCGGCACCTGGCTCGTAGGCCAGGGCCATGAAGCGCTCGATCATCAGCGGGTAGCGTTCTTTGTCCAGCGTGCGCACGTCATTGAGCAAGCCGTAGCGGAACTCGCCGCGCCAGCCGGTACGTTTGGGGATACTGGCGAAGAACGGCACCAGTGCCGATTTCAACGAATTGGGCAACAGGATCGCCTGGTCGTACTGACCGGCCAGGGACTTGCCGATGCGTCGACGGGTCGCCAGCTCCAGCACACCGTGGCCGAGCGGGAAGCTCAAGGCCTTGCGCACCTGGGGCATGCGCTCAAGAATCGGCCGACTCCACTCGGGGGCCAACACGTCGATTTCGCACTGTGGGTGGCGCTGCTTGAGGCACTGAAACAGTGTCTGCGCCATCACCATGTCACCGACCCAACTGGGCCCTACGATCAGAATATTCATGTGGCTTCCAAAAACGATGCGGGGAGGCCTACGCCTCCCCGCCTCGACAATCACTGTGGCTTAGGACGTTGCCTGCTGCCGTCACTCTACAACTGTGGGAGCGAGCCTGCTCGCGATGGGGCCGGCACATCCAACATCAATGTCGCCTGACACTCCGCCTTCGCGAGCAAGCCCGCTCCCACATTTAAATCTTCAGCTCAGCCCCAGTTCTCGCCAGATTCGCAGCACCTGCCTGCGCTCATCCACAAACTGGTCGCCTGCAATCACCCCGGCGTCTTTCTGTAGAGCCTGGCGGTGGGCGGCTGAGCGGTAGGCTTTGTAGGCCTCGCGCAGCAGGGTAGCGTCTTCGACCGGCATCAGCCCGACGTCCTGCAACCCTTCCAGAATGCGGATGTTATCGGTGTAGCGCAGCAGCGACGGGTGCTCCTCGGACCACGCCAGGGCCGCGTATTGCACCATAAATTCAATGTCGACGATACCTCCGGCATCCTGCTTGAGGTCGAACGGCGCGGTGGCTTCGAAGGCATTCGCTGCGGTTCCGGCAGCGGTGACCTTGCTGCCGAGGTTATCGCGCATCTTGGCGCGCATCTCGCTGACTTCCTGGCGCAGCGTCGACAAATCACGCTTGCGCCCCAGCACCTGGGCACGAACCTTCTCGAACGCCTGACCCACGTCCTGACTGCCCACCAGCACCCGAGCCCGCACCAAAGCCTGATGCTCCCAAGTCCAGGCCTCGTTCTCCTGATAGCGTGCAAAAGCCCCGAGGGAGCTGACTAGCAACCCCGACGCCCCGGACGGCCGCAAGCGCATGTCCACTTCGTAGAGCTGTCCAGAGTTGGTCTGGGCCGTCAGCAAATGGATGATTCGCTGGCCGAGCCGGGTGAAAAACTGCGCGCCGTCGATGGGTTTCGGGCCATCGGTTTCCGCCTGCGGATCACCATCGTGGATGAACACCAGATCCAGGTCGGAACCATGCCCCAATTCCAGACCGCCGACTTTCCCATAACCGACAATGATGAAGCCCGGATCGCACAGGCTGCCGTCAGTGCGCAGCGGCACGCCATACTTGGCCACGGTCTGACGCCAGGCCAGGGCCAGCACTTGTTCAAGAATTGCTTCGGCGAGCCAGGTCAGGTAATCGCTGACTTTCATCAACGGCAGGCTGCCGGCAATTTCCGAGGCGGCCACCCGCAAACGATGCGCGAGCTTGAAATGCCGCAACGCCTCCATCTGCTGCTCGAGATCATCCTCGGGGATGCGCGTCAGGCGTTCACGCAACTCCGCCGCCAGTTCCGGCGCCAGGGGCGGCTTGAAAAGTCGCCCCTCGTTGAGCAATTCATCGAGCAACAGGGGAAAGCGGGTGATCTGCTCGGCAATCCACGGGCTCGCCGCGCACAGTGTCAGCAGGCGTCGCAGGGCACCGGGATTTTCCGTCAGCAGCACCAGATAGGCCGATCGGCGCGCCACGGCTTCCACCAGCGGCAATACGCGCTCAAGCACCAGGTCCGGATTGGCATGCTCCACCGCCTGGGCCAACAGGCGTGGAATGAATGCATCCAGACGCTCACGCCCCAGACGCTGCATGGCGCGCAATTGCGCACTGCCGCGCAGGGCGGCCAGGGCTTTGAGCGCCTTGGGTGCATCGGCGAAGCCGCCCTCCTCCAGTTGACGACACGCCGCCCCTTCATCCTGGCTGTCTTCCCACAGCGGCAACCATTCGCCGCCCACCGTTACTTCGCTTTCACCGTCCTGCTCTTCATCCGGATCGGCGATGACCTGGCCGAAGTGCCAGGCTACGCGACCGCGCCAGTACATCAATTGCTCATGGAAGGCCGCCCAGTCGGCAAAACCCAGCATGAACGCAATGCGCGCCTGATCCTGCGGGGTGTCCGGCAGCATCTGGGTCTGGCGGTCGGCGATGGCCTGGATCGCGTGTTCGGTGTAACGCAAGAATTCATAACCCTGGCGCAGCTCATCGACCACCTTGGCCGGCAGATAACCCTGGCCTTCCAGGGTCGCCAGCACTTTCAACAACGGGCGCTGCTGCAAACTCAAGTCACGACCGCCATGGATCAACTGGAACGCCTGGGCAATGAACTCCACCTCGCGGATGCCGCCCGAACCCAGCTTGATGTTGTCGGCCATGCCCTTGCGCCGCACTTCCTGCTGGATCAACTGCTTCATGGTGCGCAGCGCTTCGATGGCGGAAAAATCCAGATAACGGCGATAAACGAACGGACGCAGCATGTCGAGCAGTTGCGCGCCGGCCACCTGGTCACCCGCCACCACCCGCGCCTTGATCATCGCGTAGCGTTCCCAGTCACGGCCCTGATCCTGGTAATACTGCTCCAGCGCGTTGAAACTCAGCACCAGCGCTCCGGCCGAACCATAGGGGCGCAGGCGCATGTCGACGCGGAATACGAAGCCGTCGACGGTCATCGGGTCCAGGGCCTTGATCAGGCGCTGCCCCACACGAATGAAAAACTCCTGGTTATCCAGTGCCCGCTTGGCGCCAACGGTCTCGCCGCCCTCGGGGTAGGCGAAAATCAGATCGATGTCCGACGACAGGTTCAGTTCCACCGCACCAAGCTTGCCCATGCCCAGGATAACCATGTGCTGCGGTTCACCGCTGCGCCGCCCGGTAGGCGTACCGAATTGCTGACTGTGGCGCTGGTACAGCCATTGATAGGCCTGGTCGATGCAAGTATCGGCCATGTCGGAGAGATCGCGGCAGGTCTGGACCAGGTCGGCCTGGCGGGTCAGGTCGCGCCAGATGATCCGCACCTGTTGGCGGCTGCGCTGGCGACGCAAGATGCGACCCAGTTCGTCTTCAGTCTCGGCGGCCTGGACGGCTGCGCCAATCTGAGCGCACATTTCGCCGGGAGCCAGGTGGCGGTCCAGTTCGCCGCTGCGCACCAGTTCCAGCAACATCGAGGGGTCACGAACACTCTGCTCGATAAAAAAATCACTGGCGGCGGCGACACGGTTGAACTCGCTCCAGCGTTCGGGCGCCCAGGTGGACAGCCCGTGGTCGTCGTCCAGGGAAGCGACCGCCGCACGGAACGACTGCTCGGCACGACTGACCAATGACTGGAGAATTGCCGGAACTTCGGTAAGCGGGGGCAGGCTCATGGTCTATCCTTGATCGGCGCGGGGAAAGGCTGGATGTAGTGTTTTTTCAACTGCCACTACCTGATCGACTGTCGAACAAAGATGATAAATAGCTGAAAATCTGATTTTATTGGCAGCCGACATCAAGTTTTTACCTGTACGAGTTGGCTAACGACCAACAGTAACGATTATTCTCACAACGAAACGAGGGGCCATAAGCCGCTCATGTGTAGTTTTACTACTCGTCTATACATTCGAAAGGCTGAAACGGCCGACGATTTGTAGTAAAACTACACGCCGCCGAAACAACCTTCGGCAATCCAAGAATTTATACCGTCTGCCCACAAGGCCAGTCGCAAACTCAGGCAACCGATTCTGGTAGCCTTTCCGCCCTGGAGCAAGCCATGCAAGACCTCGATCCCGTCGAAACCCAGGAATGGCTGGACGCCCTGGAATCGGTTCTCGACAAAGAAGGCGAAGACCGTGCTCACTATCTGATGACCCGTATGGGCGAACTCGCAACCCGCAGCGGTTCGCAATTGCCTTACGCCATCACCACGCCATACCGCAACACAATCCCCGTTACCCACGAAGCACGCATGCCCGGCGACCTGTTCATGGAACGCCGCATTCGCTCGCTGGTACGCTGGAACGCGATGGCCATGGTGATGCGTACGAACCTGAAAGATTCTGACCTGGGCGGTCACATCTCCAGCTTCGCCTCCAGCGCAACCTTGTACGACATCGGCTTCAACTATTTCTTCCAGGCCCCGACCGACGAACACGGCGGCGACCTGATCTACTTCCAGGGCCACACCTCGCCAGGCGTTTACGCCCGTGCATTCATGGAAGGCCGCATCAGCGAAGAGCAGATGAACAACTTCCGCCAGGAAGTGGATGGTCAGGGCCTGTCGTCCTACCCGCACCCTTGGCTGATGCCTGATTTCTGGCAGTTCCCGACGGTATCCATGGGTCTGGGCCCGATCCAGGCCATCTACCAGGCGCGTTTCATGAAGTACCTGGAAGCACGTGGCTTCATTCCCGAAGGCAAGCAGAAAGTCTGGTGCTTCCTGGGCGACGGCGAGTGCGACGAGCCGGAATCCCTGGGCGCGATCTCCCTGGCTGGCCGCGAGAAGCTGGACAACCTGATCTTCGTCATCAACTGCAACCTGCAGCGCCTCGACGGCCCCGTTCGCGGCAACGGCAAGATCATCCAGGAACTCGAAGGCGTGTTCCGTGGCGCCCAGTGGAATGTGACCAAAGTCATCTGGGGCCGTTTCTGGGACCCACTGCTGGCCAAGGACGTCGACGGCATCCTGCAGCGCCGCATGGACGAAGTCATCGACGGCGAATACCAGAACTACAAGGCCAAGGACGGCGCGTTCGTCCGTGAGCACTTCTTCAACACGCCTGAACTCAAGGCAATGGTTGCCGATCTGTCCGACGACGAGATCTGGAAGCTCAACCGTGGCGGCCACGACCCGTACAAGGTCTACGCGGCGTACCACGAAGCAGTCAACCACAAGGAACAACCGACCGTCATCCTGGCCAAGACCATCAAGGGTTATGGCACCGGTGCCGGCGAAGCGAAAAACACTGCGCACAACACCAAGAAAGTCGACGTCGACAGCCTGAAGTTGTTCCGCGACCGCTTCGACATCCCGGTCAAGGACGAGGAACTGGAAAACCTGCCGTTCTTCAAGCCGGAGCCCAACAGCGCCGAAGCCCGCTACCTGAGCGAGCGTCGCACCGCACTGGGTGGTTTCGTGCCCCAGCGCCGCGCCCAGAGCTTCAGCGTGCCGACCCCATCGCTCGATACCCTCAAGGCGATCCTTGACGGCTCGGGCGACCGTGAAATCTCCACCACCATGGCCTTCGTGCGGATCCTCGCGCAACTGGTCAAGGACAAGGAAATCGGCCCACGCATCGTTCCAATCATTCCGGACGAAGCCCGTACCTTCGGTATGGAAGGCATGTTCCGTCAGTTGGGCATCTACTCCTCCGTCGGCCAGCTCTACGAGCCAGTCGATAAAGACCAGGTGATGTTCTACAAGGAAGACAAGAAGGGCCAGATCCTCGAAGAAGGCATCAACGAAGCAGGCGCCATGAGCTCCTTCATCGCTGCCGGAACTTCGTACTCCAGCCACAACCAGCCGATGCTGCCGTTCTACATCTTCTATTCGATGTTCGGTTTCCAGCGTATCGGCGACCTGGCCTGGGCCGCTGGCGACAGCCGGACCCGTGGCTTCCTGATCGGCGGTACCGCCGGCCGGACCACGCTCAACGGCGAAGGCCTGCAACACGAAGACGGTCACAGCCACATCCTGGCTGCCACCATCCCGAACTGCCGCACCTTTGATCCAACCTACGGCTACGAGCTGGCGGTGATCATCCAGGACGGCATGAAGAAGATGACCGAAGAGCAACAAGACGTCTTCTACTACATCACCGTGATGAACGAATCCTACCAGCAGCCAGCCATGCCGGCCGGCGTGGAGGAAGGCATCATCAAGGGCATGTACCTGCTCGAAGAAGACACCCGCGAAGCGGCGCACCACGTCCAGCTGATGGGCTCCGGCACCATCCTGCGCGAAGTGCGTGAAGCAGCGAAGATCCTGCGTGAAGAGTTCAACGTCGGCGCTGACGTGTGGAGCGTTACCAGCTTCAACGAACTGCGTCGCGATGGCCTGGCCGTGGAGCGCAGCAACCGTCTGCACCCGGGCCAGAAGCCGAAACTGAGCTACGTCGAAGAATGCCTGAACGGCCGCAAAGGTCCGGTCATCGCTTCTACCGACTACATGAAACTGTTCGCCGAGCAGATCCGTCAGTGGGTTCCTTCCAAGGAATTCAAGGTGCTGGGCACCGACGGTTTCGGCCGTAGCGACAGCCGCAAGAAGCTGCGTCACTTCTTCGAAGTCGACCGTAAGTTCGTTGTGTTGGCAGCCCTGGAAGCCCTGGCTGACCGTGGCGATATCGAACCCAAGGTGGTGGCCGAGGCCATCGTCAAGTTCGGCATCGATCCGGAAAAACGCAACCCACTGGACTGCTGAGGAGAATTTCCGTGAGCGAACTCATTCGCGTACCTGACATCGGCAGCGGTGAAGGTGAAGTAATTGAACTGTTTGTGAAGGTCGGCGACCGTATCGAAGCCGAGCAGAGCATCCTGACGCTTGAATCGGACAAGGCCAGCATGGAAGTGCCTGCGCCGAAGGCCGGTATCGTCAAAAGCCTGAAAGTGAAGCTGGGCGATCGCCTGAAAGAAGGCGACGAACTGCTGGAGCTGGAAGTCGAGGGCGCCGCTGCCGCGCCTGAGGCGGCTCCTGCTGCCCCGGCGGCGGCTGAAAAGCCTGCCGCCGCACCGGTTGCCGAGGCGGCTCCCGCCCCTGCCGCCGCGCCTGCCGCTGCCACGGTCCAGGACATTCATGTTCCGGACATTGGCTCCTCGGGCAAGGCCAAGATCATCGAAGTGCTGGTCAAGGTCGGCGACACCGTCGAAGCCGACCAGTCGCTGATCACCCTGGAATCCGACAAAGCCAGCATGGAAATCCCGTCGCCGGCCGCCGGCGTGGTGGAAAGCGTCGAGATCAAGCTGGAAGACGAAGTGGGCACCGGCGACCTGATCCTGAAGCTGAAAGTGGCCGGTGCTGCGGCACCTGCTGCCCCAGCCCAGGCTGCTGCGCCTGCCGCCAAGGCCGAAGCCGCTCCAGCTCCAGCTCCGGCTCCGGCTCCGGCTGCCGCGCCTGCCGCCAAGGCCGAGACAGCTCCTGCTCCTGCCGCCACACCTGCACCCAGCGGTGCCAAGGTGCATGCCGGCCCTGCGGTGCGTCAGCTGGCCCGTGAATTTGGTGTCGAGCTGTCCGCCGTCAGCCCAAGCGGCCCACACGGCCGCGTGCTGAAAGAAGACGTGCAGACTTACGTCAAGGCCATGATGCAGAAGGCCAAGAACGCTCCGACCGAAGGCGCCACGGGTGGTGCGGGCATCCCGCCGATCCCGGCAGTGGATTTCAGCCGCTTCGGCGAAACCGAAGAAGTGGCAATGACTCGCCTGATGCAAATCGGCGCGTCGAGTCTGCATCGCAGCTGGCTGAACATTCCGCACGTGACTCAGTTCGACCAGGCCGACATCACCGAACTGGAAGCTTTCCGCGTCGCGCAGAAAGCCGTGGCCGAGAAGGCTGGCGTCAAGCTGACCGTGCTGCCACTGCTGCTCAAGGCCTGTGCGCACCTGCTCAAGGAATTGCCGGACTTCAACAGCTCGCTGGCCCCAAGCGGCAAGGCTGTCATTCGCAAGAAATACGTGCACATCGGGTTTGCCGTCGACACCCCGGAAGGCCTGCTGGTACCGGTCATCCGCAACGTCGACCAGAAGAGCCTGCTGCAACTGGCTGGCGAAGCCGCTGCCCTGGCCGAAAAAGCCCGGAGCAAAAAGCTCACCGCCGACGACATGCAGGGTGCCTGCTTCACCATTTCCAGCCTCGGCCACATTGGCGGTACCGGCTTCACGCCGATCGTCAACGCGCCGGAAGTGGCGATCCTGGGGGTCTCCAAAGCCACCATCCAGCCCGTCTGGGACGGTAAAGCCTTCCAGCCGAAGCTGATGCTGCCACTGTCGCTGTCCTACGATCACCGTGTGATCAACGGCGCCGCCGCTGCACGCTTCACCAAGCGTCTGAGCGACCTGCTGGGCGACATCCGTACCATCTTGCTGTAACACCGGGCGGCCCTCCTCACGGAGGGCCCTTCGGACCGCTGTTTTCCGAGCGCCACGCTCGTACCTCAACCCCGCCCGTTTGGCGGGGCTTTTTTTTGCCTGAAATAAAGTCGAACTTGCAGAGCAGCCCGTTCCAGGGCCCAACTTTCCTACTGCACTTCACCTAGATGACTACGTCATCTATTGGACGTTTCTCACAACACACGCCCCCTCTCCTATCAATATTTATCCCATGCATCGCTTTAGGATGAGTTCAGGGAAGCCATTAACTACTTACCTAAAAAAACTTTAACTTCGAATGGACTCGAATGATGTTCAAACCCACTGTTGGCCCTATTGTCGGCCACACGACACCTCATCACACGCGGATATTCCTGCGAGGGGATAACGATAAGAACAGCCTGGTATTCGCCGCCATCCGTTACCGGCGCCAGGGAGATTCAATCTGGTCGAAAGGACACTTTGTTCAGTTGCATGCTTACCGCGACATGTCCGATGTCATCGTATTGAAGAACCTTCAGGCCGATACCGTCTATGAATACCAAGCCGGCTGGTTCAGCCGCCTGAGCCCTACTCATACAATCGAAACCGTCCAGGAACTGCCGCTGCAATGGCCTCGGGATATTTATCAGATGCGCACGCCGTCCAGCAAAACCAGTGCGCCGCGCAGCTATATCGTGGGTTCCTGCCGCTACCTGCGGGTGACGGCCGGCGTCCCGTCCAGACCTGAACTGGGCGACCGGACTTTCGCTGGCATCAACCGCATCGTGGCCCAGGCCGACCCGCCGATCAGTGCTGTAGTGATGACCGGCGACCAGGTTTATCTAGACGATTTGAATATTGTCGCCCCGGACCGGAACTCAAAGGATATTCTTTTCAAATACCGCACCGCCTTTTCCCAGCCGCATATTAGAAAGTTGATGGCGGGAACACCGAGCTACATGATTCTCGACGATCATGAAATCAAAGATAATTGGCCTGCCAGCAAGAAAAAAGGCGACGAAAACTTTTATGCCAATGCCATGGACGCCTATGCGCTTTATCAAGCCAGCCATAGTCCGGCACATGAACTGTTAAGTGACGGAACATTAAGTGAACCATTGAGACAATGTTGGTATCAGTTCGCTCACGGCGATATCGAATGGTTCGTCACCGACAGTCGGACCCAGCGCAATCTATCGGCGGATGATCGACGTATCCTGGATCAAGCGCAGGAACGATCGCTGATCAAATGGCTGGTCAACAGTCCGGCGCGGGTCAAGTTCATCGTGACCGGCGTGATGTTCTACCCGGACCGCAAGCTCAATACCTCGGACGCCTGGCAGGCCTTCCCGGAACAGCGTCTGCGCCTGCTGGAAACCGTTCGCCGCCATCGGATCAAGAACGTTATTTTCGTGTCCGGCGACGTCCATGGCTCTCTCACCAGTCGCCTGAGTCACAGCCAGGACCCTGACTTCGAGGTACATACCATCGTTTCCTCGCCGTTTTGCAACAGCAAACTGCTTCCTTATGCCAGCGCCGCGAGTTTTATTTTTGGTGATGCCATGGCTCGGACGCCCAGCGGGGACTATCGCTATGGGTTGAGCGGCAAGGTCATCAGCCAGGACAACTTCGCCCACCTGAAAGTCACGGCGCAGAGCGTTCAGGTCACGTTTCACGACCGTGATGGCAGCCCATTACAGACAGTAGATATCCCGCTGCGCTGACGGGTGGTATAACCACCCATGCCGTCTGATCGGCGGGCGACTGGAGAAATCCCTTCGTCGGCCGATAAAAGGTTTATAGCACTTGGCCTTCATCTCTCTTGTCAGCCAGTGCCGCAATGATGCAACCTTGCGGCAGTCCGTAATAACGAGGGCGTCAGCCCGGCGCGATCAGCATTTTCGAAGCGAGTTTCCCCATGAAAAGCCAACCCGATGCCGCCAGCCGTATGGCGGCCGAGGTAGTGACGCAGTTACCGGTGCCCTCGCGGCTCGGCATGCTGCGTTTCGAACGGCTGAATGAAGCAAGCTGGGCGCTGCTGTTCCTCGACCCCAACTGCGAGCGTTACTTCGGTCTGCCGGCCGTCGAGCTTTGCTCGCTGGTCAGTTCGCCCTACGCCAGCCTGATGGAGCCCGAAGCGCGCTATCAACTCCACGATGCGATCCAGCAGCAGCTGGCCCAGGCCCCGCATTACCTGATCCGCTACACGCTCCACACCGCCAAGGGCGCCATGAATATGCTGGAGATGGGCGAGCCCTATAAACAGCACAATCGCCATCTACTACGCGGCTACCTGCTGGCCGTGGACGATTTGCTGGCAAGCGAGCCGTCGATGCCGGCTCTGGACCTGGAAACTCAAAACTCGCGCCTGCAAATTGCCCTGGAACTGAACCAGCGCGCCCAGCAGGAGCAGCTGCAACACCTGGACCGGGTGCGCGCCCAGCAGGACCTGATCCTGCTACTGACCCGCCAGCGCTACAGCGCCAACAATTCCCTGCAGGAGGCCGCCGAGCTCATCACCCGCAGCGCCTGCGACATCTACCAGATTGATTGCGCCAGCATCTGGAACCTGGAAGATGGCCAGTTGGTGCCGATTTCGGCTTATAACCGCGCCTCCCAAGACTACTTTCTGCCGGACGTGATCAACGCCAACGAGTTTCCTGACTACATGGAGGCGCTGCAGACCTGCCGCGCCATCGACGCGCACAATGCGATGCGCGACCCGCGTACCCGGGAAATGGCCGCAAGCCTGCGCACCCGCGAAGTCAACGCCATGCTCGACGCCAGCGTTCGTATCGACGGCCAGGTGGTGGGCGTACTGTGCCTCGAGCAAATTGGCGTCACCCGCGCCTGGCAGTCCGACGAGATCGCCTTTGCCGGTGAACTGGCTGACCAGTTCGCCCAGGTCATCAACAACCACAACCGCCGGACCGCCACCAACGCCCTGCACTTGTTCCAGCGCGCCGTGGAGCAGAGCGCCAACGCGTTCCTGCTGGTCAATTGCGACGGCGTGGTGGAATACGTCAACCCCAGCTTCACCGCCATCACCCAATATTCCACCGAGGAAGTCCACGGCCAGCGCCTGTCGGAACTACCGGCCCTGGAAAACCTCAGCGAGCTGCTGTTCGATGCACCGTCGGCCCTGGCCCAGAGCAATAGCTGGCAAGGTGAATTCAAGAGCCGGCGCAAGAATCTGGAACCCTACTGGGGCCAATTGTCGATTTCCAAGGTCTATGGCGATAACCGTGAACTGACCCACTACATCGGCATTTACGAAGACATCACCCAGACCAAACTGGCCCAGCAGCGCATCGAGCGCCTGGCCTACACCGACAACCTGACCAACCTGGGCAACCGCCCGGCGTTCATCCGCAACCTCGATGAGCGCTTTGCCCGGGACAGCGATTCGCCCATCAGCCTGTTGCTGGTGGACATCGACAACTTCAAGCGCATCAATGACAGCCTCGGCCATCAGACCGGCGACAAGCTGCTGATCAGCCTGGCCCGCCGCTTGCGCAACAGCCTGAGCCCCAGCGGCAGCCTGGCACGGTTCGCCAGCAATGAATTCGCCGTACTGCTGGACGACACCGACCTGGAGGCCGGGCAGCAGATCGCCAGCCAGTTGCTGATGACGCTCGACAAGCCGATGTTCGTCGATAACCAACTGATCAGCGTGACCGGCTCCGTGGGCCTCGCCTGCGCGCCACTGCACGGCCGCGACCCCCAGACCCTGATGCGCAACGCCGGACTCGCCCTGCACAAGGCCAAAGCCAACGGCAAGCATCAGGTCCAGGTATTCACCGAGGCGCTGAACGCCGAGGCCAGCTACAAGCTGTTCGTGGAAAACAACCTGCGCCGCGCCTTGACCCAGAACGAGCTGGACGTGTTCTACCAGCCAAAACTGTGCCTGCGCAGCGGTCGCTTGCTGGGCATGGAGGCGCTGCTGCGCTGGAACCATCCCGAGAAGGGCATGATTCGCCCGGATCAGTTCATCAGCGTGGCCGAAGAAACGGGCCTGATCATCCCCATTGGCAAATGGATCGCCCGTCAGGCATGCCGCATGAGCAAGCAATTGACCGCCGCCGGCCTGGGCAACCTGCAAGTGGCGATCAACCTCTCGCCCAAGCAGTTCTCCGACCCGGACCTGGTCGCCTCGATCGCCAGCATCCTCAAGGAAGAACAACTGCCGGCCCGCCTGCTGGAACTGGAACTGACCGAAGGCCTGCTGCTGGAGGCCACCGAAGACACCCACCTGCAGCTCGACCAACTCAAGCGCCTGGGCCTGACCCTGGCCATGGACGACTTCGGCACCGGTTACTCATCCCTGAGTTACCTGAAAAAATTCCCGATCGACATCATCAAGATCGATCGCAGCTTCATCCACGAGATCCCGGACAACCAGGACGACATGGAAATCACTTCCGCGGTGATCGCCATGGCCCACAACCTGAAACTCAAGGTGGTGGCCGAAGGTATCGAAACCGCACAGCAACTGGCGTTCCTGCGGCGCCACCGCTGCGACGTCGGCCAGGGCTACCTGTTCGACCGACCGATCCCCGGCGCGGAGCTGATCGAGAAGCTCAAGCGCTATCCGCGCGGCCCAATTGCCTGACAAGCGGTGTAACACTCGGGCACACTGACGGTCTCATTGCTTACATTCGCTCAACTCAATCTGACTGAGAGGACTGATGATGGTCTTGCGCTCGGAAATCCTGGTGAACAAAAACGTGCTCCCTACTCAAGAACAAGCTCTGCCTGGCCGCGAAACCCCAATGACCGTGCCGGAAAAACACTTCGTCCACGATGCGCCGCTGCTGGGTCCGTTTGCCATGGACGTGGATTTCGCGATCTTCGGCCTGGGCTGTTTCTGGGGCGCGGAACGCAAGTTCTGGCAGCGCGAAGGCGTGGTCAGTACAGCGGTGGGTTACGCCGGTGGCTTTACGCCGAACCCGACGTACGAAGAAGTCTGCTCGGGCCTTACCGGCCACAGCGAAGTGGTCCTGGTGGTCTACGAGCCAGAAAAAGTCAGCTACGAGCAGCTTCTGAAGATGTTCTGGGAGCTGCACAATCCGACCCAGGGCATGCGCCAGGGCAATGACATCGGCACCCAGTACCGCTCGGTGATCTATGCCACCAACCCAACCCAACTGGCTGCCGCCAAGCACAGCGCGCAAGTATTTCAGGCTGAATTGACCAAGGCCGGTAAAGGCGTCATTACCACCGAGATCGAAGAAGCCCCGACGTTCTTCTTCGCCGAGGCTTATCACCAGCAATATCTGGCGAAGAACCCTGAAGGTTATTGCGGAATTGGCGGTACGGGCGTGACTTGCCCGATCTGACTTTTTGCCGCTGAAAAGCTTCGCGAGCAAGCCCGCTCCCACAGGGTTCTGAGTCTGACCAATGTGGGCGCGGGCTTGCTCGCGAAGGCGCTCTATCAGACGGTATCAATGCATCTGATCAGCTTTCAGCGATCAGCCAATCCATCTGCCAGCCGCCCTGGGTCTGCCCAAGCTTCTTCGACAACCAAGGCAGCAGCTCGCGCAATTCCTCCTCCAGCCCCCATGGCGGATTGGCAATCGCCAAGCCGGAGCCGTTCAGGCTATTGGGCGTGGCCAGCGGATGCACCAGCAATTCCACTCGCAACAATTTCGGCGCACCGGTGCCGGCCAGGTCCTGATAGAAACGGCGCAACAGCCGCTGGTCCTTCACCGGGTACCAGATTGCTGCCACTGTCTGGCGCATCCGGCCAATGGCCTCCTTGAGTGACGCGGCACAGCGTTGCATCTCGTCCAGCTGTTCAAAGGGCGGATCGATCAACATCAGGCCGCGTTTTTCCGCCACCGGCAGCAGCGCCCGGGGCACATGCCAGCCTTCGCCCAGGTGCACCGCCACGCGACGATCGCCTTTCATGTTGTCCTTGAGCAGCACACCGTCTTCTGGATGTTTTTCGTTCAGAAGTACCCGATCCTGCGGACGGGTCAGGCGCCGCGCCAGTTCCGGTGACCCCGGGTAGTAACGCAACTGCCCGTCCGGGTTCATCTCGTGCAGCACTTTCATGTAGTCGGCGGTCAGCGCGGGCAGATCCTCCTGGCCCCACAACCGCGCGATGCCTTCAAGGTATTCGCCGGTACGATTGGCCTGATCGCCCTGCAAGTCGTACAGCCCGATGCCCGCATGGGTATCGAGATAGGCGAAGGGCTGCTCCTTGCGCGACATCAAAGCGATGAGACGGGTCAAGGTCAGGTGTTTGAACACATCGGCGTGATTGCCGGCGTGGAAGGCGTGGCGATAATTCATGGCGGCTCCTGCGAAGGCCGAGGAGTTTACCTTGAAGCGCGCCCAACGTCAGGGGGTCGCAGCCGAGCGGACGGGCCGTGACCACACCCGGTGGTCATCAGCCCAATTCCAGCATCAAGTATTCTTGCAGGGGGGCTTTTGGCCCATGGACCATCCCTGGCTCCCCAAGAAAATGCCTGATCTTGCAGCGCAGGATGCTCTCGTCGGCCTGTTCGAACAGATACGGATGCTCTTCGCTCAACCACTTGAGCAAGTTATTGAGCAGGCAGTCCGTCGTATCCCCGGCCAGTTCCTGCAACAACAGCGCAGGCACTTCCCACCAGGGGAACGCCCGGGCCGGGCGCAGGGCATTTCCCGGGATCTCGAAAGACCGACCGTTGATCAGGCAACGGCTGATGGCGGGCAACAGCTGGCTGACCTCCACCGCATCCGATCGCAGGATCGGCTGGATAAAACGCCCATCCCAAAAGCGGAAAAAAACCGACTTGCCACCGGGCAGCAGAACCTGGGTGAGCCCACGCAGATGTTCGGCAAGGCTTTGCTGGCTGCAAGCGGTCACCGCCAGCCAGCCCCAATCAAGCGAGTCGGTCGTCGCGACCCAGTCAAGAAACTCGCTGTCCGGGTCGACAGCTCCGACATAGGGCATGACCGTTTCCCAGTCGGCGTAAGGCGTATCGGCCCAGATCGGGTTGGGCGCCACCGTCATCGAACGCCTCCAGGCCATCAGCGGCCCGGCGGTGCTGGCGCTGCTGAAAATGGCGTAGAGCTGCTCGGATGCCTGCAAGGGCTGTTGCTCAAGCCAGGCGCGGGGAGATTGACCGGTACTCATGGACGCTCCTGGACACCAGCCCGCCTGGGCATCACCGGCAATGGTTCGCAGACGCCTTCTTTGCAACGCTCACACTCCTCACAGAATGGCGCCTGGCCCTGCAGGCTGAAAACTTGCGCGAGGGAAAGTTGCGCGGCTGCGGCCGCGACAAGTGTTTCGGGACAGCCGGGTAAACCTGGCGCGGCACTCCTGGCCGTCATCGGTGCCCCACCCACCTGGATCGGCACGCTGCTGAAGATTCCCCCAGCCCCGATGTTGATCCACTGCCCACCGGCCTGAATGGTCGCGCTGACGCCGCCATCCAGCACCACTTGCTGCCCGGCGCTGACGTGAAATTGCTGGGTGGCATTGAGGGCCTGACTGGTTACCCGAATATGCCGCTCGCCGGCCACCACCAGATGATCATCCTGCCTGACCTCAACCTGGCGCTGACCATGGGTGATGCGCAACTCATCGGCCTTGAGCTCATGCCGCGCGGTGCCGGTGACGACGATGCTGCGTTCGTGATCAACCTGAACCCGCTGATCATGCAGCACATGCTGGGTCCAGTTGCGTTGAGCCCGCAGGTAAATCTCCTCGGCGCCCTGGCGATCCTCGATGCGCAATTCGTTATAACCGCCCCCGCCAGGGCTGCTCTGGCTGCGCAATATGCTGCGGGTTTTATCGGCCGGCAGGTCCAGGGGCACCGGGGTCGCGCCGTTCGGCAGGCAGCCCACGACCAATGGCTTGTCCACATCACCGTCGATGAAACCCACCAGCACCTCCATGCCGACCCGGGGAATCATCACGCTGCCATAGCGATCATGGGCCCAACCCGTGGCCACCCGTAGCCAGCAACTGGAGTGCTCGTCGCGCTGACCGTGGCGATCCCAGATCAGTTGCACCTTGACCCGTCCGTATTCGTCGCAATGGATCTCGCTGTCCACCGGTCCCGTCACCACCGCCGACTGATAACCGTGGGCGGCTGGCTTTTCGTGGGACAGGGGCGGACGAAAGAAAACATCCCACGGGGTGGCGAGGAACGTATTGCTGTAGCCCTGGAAATCATCCGGGCTGTCACTGACCGTTTCCTCCAGCACTTGTGGCTGGCGACCATGGTGGGTGACTTGCGTGAGCAGCCAGAGATCGTTCCATTGCGCTCGAGGATGGCCTTTGATTTGGAGGAAGTGCCCACTGACGAGTGCGCATTGGTCGCTGCGCCCCTCGGCCAGACGGTGGTCGGCGCCATGGCGCTCCAGTGCGCGCCGGGTAAGGTGCCGGCCATGGTCGCGATCGGAAAACCGGCCGGGGTAGTGATACGCCTCCAGAGCCGGTTGCTGCTGACTGTCCAGACTGGTTTGCAACAGCAGACCGGGCTTTTGAAAATCGTAGTCACGCAGCGTCACCGCCGTAGTCCGGGTCTGCAGTCGCACAGCCAGGCGCTTGATCGCCGGCTCGCTGGCGGCCATGCCACTGCCGGGCAGATACAACGTCGCCTCGGGCAGGCGGGGAAACACCGTCTGGTCGTCACCGAACACCAACAGATGGCCGTCGCGGCTGTGCCGGAAGTGATAATGGATCCCGGCCTCGGCGCAGATCCGCCCGATGAAGGCCAGGTCGCTTTCACCAAACTGCACACAGTATTCGCGTTCGGGGTATTGCCCACCGAGGTTGAACTGGAACGCGTCACCCTGAATCCCGTGATCCGTCAGGATCAGGGTAATGATTGCCGGCACGCTCAGGTGCTGGAAAATCCGCTGGTTGATTCGATGGTCCAGGTAAGCCAGGCGTGGTACCAGTCTGATCTGGTAACGGGTCAAGCGCTTGCCCGAGTCGCCTTGGGCCGCGCTATAAACCTGGCCGTGTATGCCCCGCCCCTGATCATCAAAAGCCAGAAAGGCCTGACGATGCAGGAGGTCTTCCAGCGCCAGATCCGGCCGCTCACTGACCAGTTCCAGATCAAAGCAATAGGGTTGACTGATGGCTTCCTTGCCCCTGAACTCAAGCACCTTGAGTTCATTCGGCCCGCTGTCGAGTGCCAGGGTGAAACGTGGTTGGTTGGCAGGCGCGAACATCCGATGTGCCTCTGCTGAATAAAAGCGGGCGATTCTGCATGAGCACCAGGGAGAGTTGATCGGACCTCAGGAAAAACAGAATTGCCTTACATTCAAGGAGATTAAAGCCGCATTGTCCGCTGCGTTTTCCGACAGACATTCCGCGCATGGTGGTGACCGAAGTCGCCGCAGGAAACAATCAGCAAATTCCTACAACCTGACGGCCTCAGGACCGCACTGGGCCGTGCTAACGTCCTTTCGTCGCAAAAAAGCAAAGGACGCAACCCATGACGACTCGCTACGCAAAAATCGCAATGACCCTGGCTCTCGCCGCTTTCGCCTTGCTGACCGTGTTCAACAACATCACGGACTACCATTCCAACTTCAATTTCGTCCATCACGTGCTGAGTATGGACACCACCTTTCCCGACAATGCCGCGCGCTATCGCGCCATCGACCAGCCTTGGGCATGGCACGGCGCCTACTGGCTGATCATCCTTGGCGAAGCGCTCACCGCAGGCTTGCTGGGCTATGGCGCGCTCGAACTATGGCAGGCACGTAAAACCCCGAGCGTGGTTTTCGCTCAGGCCAAACGCTGCGCCATCATCGGTTTGACGGTGGGTTTCTTCGTCTGGTTCTTTGGCTTCATGGTCGTCGGCGGGGAATGGTTTCTGATGTGGCAATCAGAAATCTGGAATGGCCAGGACGCAGCCTTCAGGTTCTACATGGCGCTACTGGGCGTGCTGATATTTCTCAATCAGCCCGACACAGAGCTGGACTGATGCCCATAAAAAACGGCCCGTCTCCATGGGAGGACGGGCCGTTTCTCTATTCAGAACCTTCGCGCGAGCCGTCAAGGCCCCGCTGGAGGTCTTACTGGTTCAGACGGAAATCTTTCTCAGCCGCTTCAAAGCGCTGCAGCATACCGGCGGTAGGCGAGCCCATCTTGCTGACGAAGTAGATAGCCAGGCTGGCGAAGATGAAGCCTGGGATGATTTCGTACAGGCCCAGCAGCTCGAAGTGTTTCCAGACGATCACGGTGATCGCCCCCACCAGGATGCCTGCCAGCGCGCCGTTACGGGTCATGTTTTTCCAGATCACCGAGATCAGGACAACAGGACCGAAGGCAGCACCGAAACCGGCCCAAGCGTAGCTCACCAGACCCAGGACACGGTTCTCCGGGTTGGCAGCCAGGAAGATGGCAACCAATGCCACCAGCAACACCATGGCGCGACCGACCCAGACCAGCTCCAACTGGGAAGCATGCTTGCGCAGGAAAGCCTTGTAGAAGTCTTCGGTCAGGGCACTGGAGCACACCAGCAACTGGCAGCTCAGGGTGCTCATGACAGCTGCCAGGATCGCCGACAGCAGCACACCGGCCACCCATGGGTTGAACAGCAGTTTGGCCAGCTCGATGAACACACGCTCAGGGTTCTCGGTCACGGGGCCGGCCACTTCCGGGTGCGCCGAGAAGTAAGCGATACCGAAGAAGCCGACAGCCACGGTGCCGCCCAGGCAGAGAATCATCCAGGCCATCGAGATACGACGAGCCTTGGCGATGGACTTGACCGAGTCAGCAGCCATGAAACGCGCCAGGATGTGCGGCTGGCCGAAGTAGCCCAGGCCCCAGCCCATCAGCGAGATCACGCCGATGAACGTGGTGTTTTTCAGCATGTCGAAAGCCGTAGGATCTTTCGCTTCGATGGCCAGGAACGTGGTGTCCACGCCGCCGGTCGCCAGCAGCACGATGATCGGCGTGAGGATCAGCGCGAAGATCATCAGGGTCGCTTGTACGGTGTCGGTCCAGCTCACGGCCAGGAAGCCACCGATGAAGGTGTAGGCAATGGTTGCCGCCGCACCGGCCCACAGCGCTGTCTCGTAGGACATGCCGAAGGTGCTTTCAAACAGACGGGCACCGGCCACGATGCCGGAAGCGCAGTAGATGGTGAAGAACACCAGGATCACAACCGCAGAGATGATCCGCAGCAGGCCGCTGGTATCTTCAAAACGGCTGGAGAAGTAATCCGGCAGTGTCAGCGCGTCACCGTTGTGCTCGGTCTGTACCCGCAGGCGACCGGCCACGAACAGCCAGTTCAGGTAGGCACCGATGATCAGGCCGATGGCGATCCAGCCTTCCGACAGGCCGGACATGTAGATAGCACCGGGCAAGCCCATCAACAGCCAGCCGCTCATGTCGGAGGCACCGGCGGACAATGCAGTCACGACGCTGCCCAGGCTGCGACCGCCCAGGATGTAATCGGAAAGGTTATTGGTGGAGCGATAAGCCATCAGGCCGATCAGGACCATTACAGCGATATAGATCACGAAAGTGATCAGGGTGGGATTACTAACACTCATGAGTTACGCCCTGGCTTTGTTTTTATGTAGCGGTGGCAGTAGGAAGCGTCGACAAGACAACCATAGACCTTGCTTGACGTTTCCAGGACCCGCGAATTTATGACTGATGTTTCCCCAGGAAAGCCATCAGCCGATGCCAACGGCTTCGAACCGGTTGCACCTTGGCGACGAATGCTATTCAACAAATGAAATAAGGTGCAACCAGTTTCGCTCGATTCAGTTGCACCTAGTCGGTTTTTTCGCCAAATGACTGTTTTTTGCTCCCTTTTAGTGCGGTATCAACCTTTGGCTAGAAGCCAATGCACTAAGCAGAAGCACCGCTCAAGCCGCGAATTTTGCTTTCCTGATGAGCTGCTTATTTTTTCGACGAAAAAAGGTTGCACCCGGTTGCACCTCGGCCAGCTCGCAGCTAATCTTGCCGCCAGCTGATGCCACGCAATACGTGGTAAACATGAGGATAAAAATATGGCTACCACCACCCTTGGGGTCAAACTCGATGACCCAACCCGCGAACGCCTCAAGGCGGCCGCAACCTCGATTGATCGCACGCCCCACTGGCTGATCAAGCAGGCAATTTTCAATTACCTGGAAAAACTCGAGGGTGGTGCAACCCTGACCGAACTGAACGGTTCGACCCGCGCCGACAACGATGAAGCCGGCGACGTCCAGGTCGACCACGCGCACCAGTGCTTCCTGGAGTTTGCCGAAAGCATTTTGCCGCAATCGGTCCTGCGCGCCTCTATCACCGCCGCTTACCGTCGTCCGGAGCCGGAAGTGGTGCCGATGCTGATCGAGCAGGCGCGCCTGCCGGCCGACATGGCCGAAGCCACCAACAAACTGGCCTCCTCGATTGCTGAAAAACTGCGCAACCAGAAGAGTGCCGGCGGCCGTGCCGGTATTGTTCAGGGGCTGTTGCAGGAGTTTTCCCTGTCGTCCCAGGAAGGCGTGGCGCTGATGTGTCTGGCCGAGGCGCTGCTGCGTATCCCGGACAAAGGTACTCGCGATGCACTGATCCGCGACAAGATCAGCACCGGCAACTGGCACCCGCACCTGGGCAACAGCCCATCGCTGTTCGTCAACGCCGCCACTTGGGGCCTGCTGCTGACCGGCAAACTGGTCGCCACCCATAATGAAGCGGGCCTGACTTCCTCCCTGAGCCGCATCATTGGCAAGAGTGGCGAGCCGATGATCCGCAAGGGCGTCGACATGGCCATGCGCCTGATGGGCGAGCAGTTCGTCACCGGTGAAACCATCGCCGAAGCCCTGGCCAACGCCAACAAATTCGAGACCAAGGGTTTCCGCTATTCCTACGACATGCTGGGTGAAGCCGCACTCACCGAACATGACGCCCAGAAGTACCTGGCCTCGTACGAACAAGCCATCCACTCGATCGGCAAGGCGTCCCACGGCCGCGGGATTTATGAAGGTCCGGGCATTTCCATCAAGCTCTCGGCCCTGCACCCCCGCTACAGCCGCGCCCAGTACGAGCGCGTCATGGAAGAGCTGTACCCGCGCCTGCTGTCGCTGACCCTGCTGGCCAAGCAATACGACATCGGCTTGAACATCGACGCCGAAGAAGCCGACCGCCTCGAACTGTCCCTGGACCTGCTGGAACGCCTGTGCTTCGAACCACAGCTGACTGGCTGGAACGGCATTGGCTTCGTGATCCAGGCCTATCAGAAGCGTTGCCCGTACGTGATCGACTACGTCATCGATCTGGCCCGCCGCAGCCGTCATCGCCTGATGATCCGCCTGGTGAAAGGCGCCTACTGGGACAGCGAGATCAAGCGCGCCCAGGTCGAAGGCCTGGAAGGCTATCCGGTCTACACCCGCAAGGTGTACACCGACGTGTCCTACATCGCCTGCGCCCGCAAACTGCTGTCGGTGCCGGAAGCCATCTACCCGCAATTCGCCACGCACAACGCCCATACCCTGTCGGCCATCTACCACATCGCCGGTCAGAACTATTACCCGGGCCAGTATGAGTTCCAGTGCCTGCACGGCATGGGTGAACCGCTGTACGAGCAGGTTGTAGGCAAAGTCTCCGAAGGCAAGTTGAACCGTCCGTGCCGCGTGTACGCTCCGGTCGGCACCCACGAGACACTGCTGGCTTATCTGGTTCGTCGCCTGTTGGAAAACGGTGCCAACACCTCGTTCGTCAACCGCATCGCCGACCAGTCCATCTCCATTCAGGAGCTGGTGGCCGATCCGGTTGCCAGCATCGAGCAGATGGCAACCCTGGAAGGCGGCTTCGGCCTGCCGCACCCGCGCATCCCGCTACCGCGTGACCTGTATGGCAGCGAACGCGCCAACTCCAGCGGCATCGACCTGGCCAACGAACATCGCCTGGCCTCGCTGTCCTGCGCCCTGCTGGCCACCGCCCATAACAACTGGAAAGCCGCGCCGATGCTCGGTTGCGCAGCCAGCGAAGAAACACCGGCACCGGTGCTGAACCCGTCCGATCACCGTGACGTGGTCGGCCATGTGCAGGAAGCCACGGTCGCTGACGTCGACAACGCCATCCAGTGCGCCCTCAACGCGGCGCCGATCTGGCAGGCCACGCCACCGGCCGAGCGCGCTGCGATCCTGGAGCGCGCCGCCGACCTGATGGAAGGCGAGATCCAGCCGTTGATGGGCCTGCTGGCCCGCGAAGCCGGCAAGACCTTCGCCAACGCCATCGCCGAAGTGCGTGAAGCCGTGGACTTCCTGCGTTACTACGCAGTGCAGGCCCGCAACGACTTCACCAACGATGCCCACCGCCCACTGGGCCCGGTGGTCTGCATCAGCCCGTGGAACTTCCCGCTGGCGATTTTCAGCGGCCAAGTGGCCGCCGCCCTGGCCGCCGGTAACCCGGTACTGGCCAAGCCTGCCGAGCAGACGCCGTTGGTGGCTGCCCAAGCCGTGCGCCTGATGCTCGAAGCCGGTATTCCGGAAGGCGTGCTGCAACTGCTGCCGGGCCGTGGCGAAACCGTCGGTGCCCGCCTGGTGGGTGATGATCGGGTCAAAGGCGTGATGTTCACCGGTTCCACCGAAGTCGCTCGTCTGTTGCAGCGCAACATCGCCGGGCGCCTGGACAACCAGGGTCGTCCGATCCCGCTGATCGCCGAAACCGGTGGCCAGAACGCAATGATCGTCGACTCCTCGGCCCTGACCGAACAAGTGGTCATCGACGTGGTGTCTTCGGCATTCGACAGCGCCGGCCAGCGCTGCTCCGCTCTGCGGGTCCTGTGCTTGCAGGAAGACTCGGCCGACCGCGTCATCGAAATGCTCAAGGGAGCCATGGCTGAATCGCGTCTCGGCAACCCGGAGCGTCTGTCGGTAGACATCGGCCCGGTGATCGATGCTGAGGCCAAGGCCGGTATCGAGAAACACATCCAGGCCATGCGCGATAAAGGTCGCACGGTTTATCAGATGGCAATCGCCGACAGCGCCGAGTGCAAGCGCGGCACGTTTGTGATGCCGACCCTGATCGAGCTGGAAAGCTTCGACGAGCTGCAGCGCGAGATCTTTGGTCCGGTGTTGCACGTGGTGCGCTACAAGCGCAAGGAACTGGATCAACTGATCAACCAGATCAATGCCTCCGGTTATGGCCTGACCCTGGGCGTACACACCCGCATCGACGAGACCATCGCCAAGGTGATCGATAACGTCCATGCCGGTAACGTCTATGTGAACCGCAACATCGTGGGTGCGGTGGTCGGTGTGCAACCGTTCGGTGGCGAAGGCCTGTCGGGCACCGGTCCCAAGGCTGGCGGTCCGCTGTACCTGTACCGCCTGCTGTCGACCCGGCCTACCGATGCGATCCAGCAATCGTTCGTCCGTGACGATGCCCTCAACGCGCCTGACCTGCGTTTGCGCGACGCCATGAGCAAGCCGCTGACCGCCCTGCAAGCCTGGGCAGACAGCCAGAAACTCGCCGAATTGAGCGCCCTGTGCGTACAGTTCGCGGCTCAGTCGCAAAGCGGTATCACCCGCCAACTGACCGGCCCGACCGGCGAACGCAACAGCTACGCCATTCTGCCCCGCGAGCACGTGCTGTGCCTGGCGGACGTAGAGGGCGATCTGCTGACGCAACTGGCCGCGGTGCTGGCGGTAGGCGGCTCGGCTGTTTGGCCGGAAACCGACACCAGCAAAGCTCTGTTCGCACGCTTGCCGAAAGAAATTCAAGCACGCATCCAGCGGGTTTCCGACTGGGCCAAGGACGAAGTGGCTTACGACGCCGTCCTGCATCATGGCGACTCGGATCAACTGCGCAGCGTTTGCCAGCAAGTGGCCAAGCGTGCCGGCGCCATTGTCGGAGTCCAGGGCTTGTCCCAGGGCGAAACCAACATCGCACTGGAGCGCCTGGTGATCGAACGGGCGTTGAGCGTCAACACCGCTGCGGCGGGTGGCAACGCCAGCCTGATGACCATCGGCTAAACCGCTGTAGACCAGGCATCTGCAATGGGTGCCTGGTCATCGAAATCCCTGTGGGAGCGAGCCTGCTCGCGATAGCCGTGCTTCAGTCAGAAGTGTTGTCGACTGATACACCACTATCGCGAGCAGGCTCGCTCCCACATTTAGATTAGTGTTGCCCTCACCTCTGCATCACTGCCATCAATCATCCTGTTCAGCCTCTATTGCCACGCCTAGACTCGGCCCATTCCAAAAAAAGGTAAGCCGCCATGTCCGAGACGTTGCTCAGTTCCCGAAATCTGGCTTTCGAGCTGTATGAAGTCCTTGATGCCGAGGGCTTGACCCAGCGCGAGCGGTTCGCCGAGCACAATCGCGAAACCTTCGACGCGGCCATCGGCACCGCCCGCAGCATCGCCGAAAAATATTTCGCACCGCATAACCGCAAGAACGATGAAAACGAGCCGCGCTACGAGGACGGTCAGGCGATCCTGATTCCGGAAGTAAAGCCGGCGGTGGATGCCTTCCTGGAGGCCGGTTTTCTCAACGCTGCACGCAGTTTCGACGCCGGCGGCATGCAATTGCCGACGCTGCTGTCCCAAGCCTGCTTCGCGCACTTTCAGTCGGCCAACGCCGCTTCGACCTCTTACCCGTTCCTGACCATGGGCGCGGCGAACCTGATCGAAAGCTTCGGCAGCGAGGAGCAGAAACAACGTTTCCTGCAACCGATGATCGATGGTCGCTTCTTCGGCACCATGGCCCTGACCGAACCCCACGCCGGATCTTCGCTATCGGATATTCGTACCCGTGCGGAGCCGGCATCCGACGGCACTTATCGGCTCAAGGGCAACAAGATCTTCATCTCCGGCGGCGATCATCCGCTGTCGGAAAACATCGTGCACATGGTCCTGGCGAAACTGCCGGACGCGCCACCCGGCGTTAAGGGCATCTCGCTGTTTATCGTGCCCAAGTTCCTGGTCAACGACGACGGCAGCCTCGGCCAGCGTAACGACGTGCTGCTGGCCGGGCTGTTCCACAAGATGGGCTGGCGGGGCACCACCTCCACGGCGCTGAACTTCGGCGACAACGGCGAATGCGTCGGTTACTTGGTAGGAAAACCGCACCACGGCCTGAGCTACATGTTCCAGATGATGAACGAAGCGCGGATCGGCGTTGGCATGGGTGCGGTCATGCTGGGTTACGCCGGCTACCTGTATTCCCTTGAATACGCCCGCGAACGTCCGCAGGGCCGGGTGCCCGACAGCAAGGACCCCACCACCGCTCCCGTGGCGATCATCCAGCACGCCGATGTACGTCGCATGCTGCTGACCCAGAAGGCCTACGTTGAAGGCGCATTTGACCTGGGCCTGTACGCCGCACGCCTGTTCGACGACACCACCACCCTTGAAAGCGAAGCCGAGCGCAGACGCGCCCATGAGTTGCTGGATCTGCTGACCCCCATCGTCAAATCCTGGCCATCGGAGTTTTGCCTGAAAGCCAACGAACTGGCGATCCAGATTCTGGGTGGCCACGGCTATACCCGCGAATACCCAGTCGAGCAGTATTACCGCGACAACCGCTTGAACCCGATTCATGAAGGTACTCACGGCATCCAGTCCCTGGACCTGCTGGGACGCAAACTGGCGCAAAACGGCGGTGCAGGGCTCAAGCAACTGATCCGCCTGGTGGCCGACACCAGCGAACGCGCCCAGGCGTACGAATCGTTGACGCCTTTGCGTCAGCCGCTGGAAGCCCTGGTGGCGCGCCTGCAAACGGTGACCCTGGGCCTGCTGACGGACCTGGCCCAAGGCAAGGTCAACAGCAGCCTCGCCAATTCGGCGCTGTATCTCAAGGTGTTTGGGCACATGGTGATTGGCTGGCGCTGGCTGGAGCAGGCGATTCGGGCCGAGGAAGGCCTGGCCAAGGGGAACGCGACGGACACCGACTTCTATAAGGGCAAGCTGCAAGCGGCGCGGTATTTCCTGACCTGGGAAGTCCCGGGTTGCCAACATGAGTTGGCGCTGCTTGAGGCGCGGGATGATACCTGCCTTGGAATGCGGGATGAGTGGTTCTGAGCCAGGTCTTGCGGCGCGGCTGAAATCCAATCGCGAGCAGGCTCGCTCCCACAGTGGATCGGCGGTGAACACGGATATTGCGTTCACTCAGCCCCATGTGGGAGCGAGCCTGCTCGCGATGACTTAAGTACAGACAACGACGCTTTGTAAGCCAAGTTGCGACTTCAAGCCTGCTGAATCGTCTTGGAAATGACCTCGACCGTGGCGCTGACTTGCTCTTGGTAACGGTCGAGTTCCGCTTGATGTTGCTTCTGCATTTCCACCTGCTGCGAGCACAGGTTCATGGCCGCCAATACCAGCAGACGATCACCGATCAGCGTCGGGTATTTCCTTTTGGTGTCGGCCAGAGCGGCCTTGAGCATCGAAGCGGCGTCCAGCAGGGCCTGTTCCTGCCCGGCCGGCGCCTTGATTGAATAGTCCTCTCCCAGGATCGAGACGACTGTCACCCCGTCGGCGCCATGCTTCATGCGCTGACAGGACCGGCGCTGGCGCGCTCGATCAGGGCCTGGATGCGCGCGGCGGTGGTGCCGTGCAGCTCTTCCTGTTCCATCAGGTTCAGTTGCAAGCTTTCATTTTCATCCTTGGCCTTGGCCAGTTCCGCGTTCAGGGTCTCATTCAGGCCGGCCAGTTGACGGTTCTGTTGCACCAGATCATTGACCAGTTGTTCCAGTTGGCTGAGGGATGTTTCCAACATATTGATTTCCAGGCTTTTTCAAGGGGGCGCGTACGATAAAGAAAAGTCACCGTCAATGCCACGACTTGGGGCGGCGGTGCTTCGCTGGCGAGCTGTAAAGACTGTGAATGGAAGATCTGGTTCCCGCCCTTCGTCGCGCAGCAGGCGCTGCCCTGCGACAAAAGCACGCAGCGACTCAAGACTTTAGTCGTATGACCGATAAGTCAGGGAACACCTGTCACCCCCCCCGCACGGACGCGCCCCCTTCCGGTACTTTCCATGTCCCTACGTAATATGAATATCGCGCCGCGGGCGTTCCTGGGGTTTGCCCTGATCGGCGCCCTGATGCTGGCCCTCGGGGTGTTCGCCCTGAGCCAGATGAGCAAAATCCGTGCATCCGGCGAAAGCCTCGTCCAGAACAGCGTGCCCAGCATCAAGGCCCTGGATGAATTCACCTCGCTGACCCTGCGTCTGCGCGTGCTGTCCTATCGCTTGCTGGTCAACCGCGAACCGGACATCCAGCAGAAAACCTTCAGCTTGTTCGAGCAACGCAACCAGCAGATCCAGACGGCTCAAAGCGCCTACGAAAAACTCATCAGCTCCCCGCAAGAACGGGCCGCCTACGATCAGTACGTTCAATTGCTGGGCCAATACCGCCAGCTCGAAGAGCGGATGAAAACGTTGTCGCGCAACAATCAGCTCGATGAACTGCGTGCATTGCTCAACACTGAACTGCTGAGCAACTCAGACGCCATCAACGCGGCGATCGCCCGCTTGGTGGACATCAACAACCAGCAAGCCGAGGCCCTCAATCAGGGTGCGACCCAACAATATTCAACGGCCTTCAATTGGGTAGTCACGCTGCTGGTTATCGCCACCGGCCTGACCCTGCTGTTTGCCTGGCTGCTGACCAACAGCATTACCCGTCCGATCGGCAGCGCCCTGGACGCCGCCGAAGAAATCGCCAAGGGCAACCTGACCCGACCGATTACCGTGGATGGCAACGATGAAGCCGGTCGCCTGCTGCGGGCGATGTCGACCATGCAGGACAAACTGCGCGACACCCTGCAACGGATCTCCGGCTCGGCCACCCAACTGGCTTCCGCCGCCGAAGAGCTCAACAGCGTCACCGACGAAAGCGCCCGCGGCCTGACCCAGCAGAACAATGAAATCGAACAGGCCGCCACCGCAGTCAACGAGATGACCAGCGCCGTCGAAGAAGTGGCGCGCAACGCGGTCAGCACCTCCGAAGCCTCGAAAGACGCCACCGCCTCTGCCGGTGACGGTCGCGACCTGGTACAGGAAACCGTCAGCGCCATCGAACGCATGAGCGCCGATGTACAAAGCACCGCCACGTTGATCGGCGACCTGGCCAATGAGTCCCGCGACATCGGCAAAGTGCTGGACGTGATTCGCGGCCTGGCTGACCAGACCAACCTGCTGGCCTTGAACGCCGCCATCGAAGCGGCCCGCGCCGGTGAGGCCGGTCGTGGTTTCGCCGTGGTGGCCGACGAAGTGCGCGCCCTGGCCCATCGCACCCAGCAGTCGACCAGCGAGATCGAACGCATGATCGGCAGCATCCAGAGCGGCACCGAACACGCCGTGGATTCGATGCGCAACAGCACCGAGCGTGCTGAGTCGACGCTGAACATCGCCCGTGGTGCCGGCCTGTCCCTGGACACCATCAACACCGCCATCGTCGAAATCAACGAACGCAACCTGGTGATCGCCAGCGCCGCCGAGGAACAGGCCCAAGTGGCCCGTGAAGTGGACCGCAACCTGGTGAACATCCGCGACCTTTCGGTGCAATCGGCCACTGGCGCCAACCAGACCAGCGCCGCCAGTGCCGAACTGTCGCGCCTGGCCGTGGACTTGAACAGCATGGTTGGGCGGTTCAGCCTTTAACCCGCGTAACGGTTGATCGTCCACAGACCGTGCGCGATCAACCCTCCAGCTTTTGTGGCGAGGGAGCTTGCTCCCGCTGGGCTGCGAAGCGGCCCCATAACCTCAAAAGCGACGACTGCTTCGCAGCCGAACGGGAGCAAGCTCCCTCGCCACGGTATTGCTGCCGCGCTTGTACCCCACAATCCGCCAACCTTTTTTGACAGCATCACATTTCAACAGGTTAGAATCGCTGGCACGCAGACTGCATGGTCAGTTTGCGCCCGCCCCCCACGCTTGCTCGGAGTACTGCCTTTGACTGCGACGACCATCAACAGCCTGTTCTTGATCGGCGCGTTGCTGGTAGGTGCGAGCATTCTGGTCAGTTCTCTTTCGTCCCGCCTGGGCATCCCGATCCTGGTGATCATCCTGGCCGTGGGCATGGTTGCCGGTGTCGACGGCGCCGGGATTCTGTTCGATAACTACGCCACAGCCTATCTGGTCGGCAACCTCGCGCTGGCGGTCATTCTGCTGGACGGTGGCCTGCGCACGCGGGTGTCGAGCTTTCGCGTGGCGTTGTGGCCAGCATTGTCGCTGGCCACCGTTGGCGTCCTGATCACCACCGGGCTGACCGGCCTGGCGGCGGCGTGGCTGTTCAATCTGAACCTGATGCAAGGTCTGCTGATTGGCGCCATCGTCGGCTCGACCGATGCCGCGGCGGTGTTTTCGCTGTTGGGCGGCAAGGGCCTGAACGAGCGGGTCAGCGCGACGCTGGAGATCGAGTCCGGTAGCAACGACCCCATGGCAGTGTTCCTGACCGTAACCCTGATCGGCATGCTCGCCAGCGGTGAAACCGGTCTGCATTGGAACCTGCTGGGGCACTTGTTGCGTGAATTCGGCATCGGCGGGGTGATCGGCCTGGGTGGTGGCTGGCTGATGCTGCAACTGGTCAACCGCATCAACCTGGCCAACGGGCTCTACCCGATCCTCGTCATCAGCGGCGGCCTGGCGGTGTTCGCTCTGACCAATGCCCTGCACGGCAGCGGCTTCCTCGCGGTTTACCTGTGCGGCCTGGTGATCGGCAACCGCCCGGTGCGCAGCCGTCATGGCATCCTGCACATGCTCGATGGCATGGCCTGGCTGGCGCAGATCGGCATGTTCCTGGTGCTGGGGCTGCTGGTCACGCCCCATGACCTGTTGCCGATCGCCCTGCCGGCCCTGGGCCTGGCCTTGTGGATGATCCTGATCGCACGTCCGCTGTCGGTGATGGTGGGGCTGTTGCCGTTCAAGGCTTTCCATGGCCGCGAGAAAGTGTTCATTTCCTGGGTCGGCCTACGCGGCGCGGTGCCAATCATCCTGGCAGTGTTCCCGTTGATGGCCGGCCTGCCCAACGCCCAGCTCTACTTCAACCTGGCGTTCTTTATCGTGCTGGTGTCGTTGCTGGTGCAGGGTACGAGTCTGCCGTGGGTCGCCAAACTGTTGCACGTTACCGTCCCGCCAGAACCCCTGCCGATCTCCCGGGCAGCGCTGGAGGTCCACGTCACCAGCGAGTGGGAACTGTTCATCTATCGCCTCGGCGCGGAGAAATGGTGCATCGGCTCGCCCCTGCGGGATCTGAAAATGCCCGACGGTACACGGATCGCAGCCCTGTTTCGTGGCCAGCAACTGCTCCATCCGTCGGGTAGTACGGTGCTGGAAGTCGGTGATTTGCTGTGTGTGATCGGCCATGAACACGATTTGCCGGCCCTTGGAAAACTGTTCAGCCAGGCACCGCAAAGGGGCTTGGATCTGCGCTTCTTCGGCGATTTCGTACTCGAAGGAGACGCCCAGCTGGCCGCGGTTGCGGCCCTGTACGGGCTGAAGCTGGACGGCATCGACCCGGACATGTCCCTGGGCCGTTTCATCGCCCAGAAAGTCGGTGGCGCGCCAGTAGTCGGTGACCAGGTGGATTGGAACAACACCCTTTGGACCGTTGCGGTCATGGACGGGAACAAGATCGGCAAAGTGGGCGTCAGATTCCCCGAAGGAAGTCGCCCGGGTCCCGGCTTGTTCCTCTAAACTGCTCCCACTTTCACTTGCTCGACCGGTCTCTATGCCTACCCTGCGCTCCTTTTTAACCATTGCCCTGCTGGGCCTGAGTCTTTCCGTCTGCCCACTGCAAGCCGCCGAACCGCTCACCAGCGCTTCGGTCCAGGCCAGCCTGGACAAAATCGCTGACCGCAAACTGCCGGAAGCCGAGCAGAAGGCCTTGCAGGAGACCCTGCAAAAGACCCTGGCACAGCTCACCAGCAAGGCCGAATACGAGCAGAAGCTGGTCGATCTCAAACAGCAGCTGGCCAGTGCCCCCAAGCAAAACATTGAAAACCAGCGCGAGCTGGCCCGGCTCAAGAGCACCCCCGTGGTGCCGGTGGCACAGCGTTACGCCAACCTGCCGGTGCCCCAGCTCGAACAGATGCTGACGGACCGTTCCACCCAGCAGAGTGACCTGCAAAAAGCCCTGGCCGATGCCAACAGCCTGATCATCACCGCCCAGACCCGCCCCGAGCGCGCCCAGGCCGAAATCGCCAGCAGCCAGACCCGCATCCAGCAGATCAACACCATCCTCAAGACGGGCAAGGATGCCGGTAAAACCCTGAACGGCGAACAGCGCGACCAGCTCAACGCCGAACTGGCCGCACTCAATGCCCTGATTCCGCTGCGGCGCCAGGAACTGGCCGGCAACAGCCAGTTGCAAGACCTGGGCAACAGTCAGCACGACTTGCTGACGGAAAAGATCGACCGCATGGAGCAGGAAATCCAGGACCTGCAGACGCTGATCAACCAGAAGCGACTGGCCCAGTCCCAGGAAACGGTGACCCAGCAATCCATCGAAGCCCAGAAGGCCGGCGGCAGCAGCCTGCTGGCGACCGAAAGCACGGCCAACCTGAAACTTTCCGACTATCTGCTCAAAAGCACCGACCGCCTCAATGAGGTCACCCAGCAGAACCTGCAGACCAAGCAACTGCTGGACAGCGTTACCCAGACCGACGCGGCCCTGGACGAGCAGATCAGCGTACTCAAGGGCAGCCTGCTGCTGTCCAAGATTCTCTACAAACAGCGCCAAACCCTGCCGCGCCTGGAACTGGACAAGAATCTGGCGGACCAGATTGCCGACATCCGCCTGTACCAGTTCGAAGTCAGTCAACAACGCGAACTGCTGAACAACCCAAGCGCCTATGTCGACAATCTGCTGGCCTCGCAGCCTGCCGAGCAAGTCACGCCGCAACTGCGCAAGACCCTGCTGGAACTGGCCCTGACCCGGGTCGACCTGCTGGAAAGGCTGAACCGCGAGTTGAGCGCGGTGCTTAACGAATCCATCACCTTGCAGCTCAACCAGAAGCAACTGCTCAGTACCGCCCAAAACTTGCGGGCGACCCTGGAAGAGCAAATGTTCTGGATTCCCAGCAACAAGCCGCTGGATTTCGAATGGATGCGTGGCGTGCCGGCGCGTCTGGAAAAACAGGTCGACTCGCTACCCTGGGCCTCGAGTCTCAGTGAGCTGGCGGACGGCCTGACCCAGCGGCCGCTGCTGTTCCTGCCCCTGGCGCTGCTCATCGGTGCACTGCTGTGGCGGCGCAAGAATCTGTATGCCCGACTGAACAAGGTTCACCAGGACGTCGGCCACTTCAAGCGTGACAGTCAGTGGCACACCCCCCAGGCGATTCTGATCAATATCCTGCTGGCGATGCCGGTAGCCCTGGCGCTGGCCCTGTGCGGCTACGCCCTGCAGATCGACGCCCGGGGCCAGAACGCCAACCTCGGCGCGGCGCTGCTGCAGATCGGCCAGGCCTGGCTGGTGTTCTATACCGCCTATAGGGTGCTGGCGCCCGGTGGCGTGGCCGAGTTGCATTTCCGCTGGGAAAAACCCCAGGTCGAATTCCTCCAGGGCTGGATCCGCCGGCTCGGGCTGGTGGTACTGGCGCTGGTCGCGGTGGTGGCCGTGGCCGAATTGCAACCCTCGGCCCTGGCCGACGATGTATTGGGCATGCCGGTGGTGCTGACCTGCTACGCCCTGATGGCCTGGTTGCTCAGCCGCCTGTTGCTCAGCAGCCCGACCCACCAGAACACCTCGCTGTTCCGCAAGGCCGTCGGGGTGATGTTCACCGCGCTGCCCATCGCCTTGTTCGTAGCCGTGTGCTTCGGCTACTACTACACCGCCCTGAAACTCAGCGACCGACTGATCAATACCCTGTACCTGCTGATGTTCTGGCTGGTGATCGAGGCCACCTTCGTGCGCGGCCTGTCCGTCGCGGCGCGGCGCCTGGCCTACCAGCGCGCCCTGGCCAAGCGTCAGGCGACCAAGGAAGCCGGTGATGGCGAAGCAGTGGTCGAGGAGCCGACCCTGGACATCGAAAAGGTCAACGAACAGTCCCTGCGCCTGATCCGCCTGGCGCTGCTGGGCGGTTTCATCGCCGCGCTGTACTGGGTCTGGTCGGACCTGATCAGCGTGTTCTCCTACCTGGACAACATCACCCTCTACGAGTACACCAGCGGTACCGGCGCCGCCATGAGCATGGTGCCCATCAGCATCGGTGACATGCTCGGCGCCCTGATCATCATCGGCATCACCTTCGCCCTGGCACGTAACCTGCCGGGACTTTTGGAAGTGTTCGTCCTGTCCAAGCTCAACCTGGCCCAGGGCAGCGCCTATGCCGCCACCACGCTGCTGTCCTATGTGATCGCCGGTATCGGCTTCGTCACCACACTGTCCACCCTGGGCGTGAGCTGGGACAAGCTGCAATGGCTGGTGGCCGCGCTCTCAGTCGGCCTGGGCTTCGGCATGCAGGAAATCTTCGCCAACTTCATCTCCGGGATCATGATCCTGTTCGAACGTCCGGTGCGGATCGGCGACACCATCACCATTGGCAACCTGTCGGGCACGGTCAGCAAGATCCGTATCCGTGCCACCACCATCACCGACTTCGACCGTAAAGACATCATCGTTCCGAACAAAACGTTCATCACCGGACAGTTGATCAACTGGTCGCTGACCGACACCGTCACCCGAGTAACCCTCAAACTGGGTGTCGACTACGGATCAGACCTTGATCTGGTCAAGGAACTGCTGCTCAAGGCTGCCCGCGAGAACCCTCGCGTGCTGAAAGAACCAGAACCACTCGTGTACTTCCTCAACTTCGGGGAGAGTACCCTGGACCATGAGCTGCGCATGCATGTGCGCGACCTGGGTGACCGCAATCCTGTGCTGGACGAGATCAACCGGTTCATCAGTCGCGAATTCAAGAAGCAGAACATCAGCATTGCGTTCCGGCAGGTAGAAGTTTCCTTGAAAAATCTTCAAGGCCTCGAATACAAGCTGACACCTGTCTTGCCTGGAGACAAAACCGCGACGCCTGAGCCTCCCCTCACGCCAGGGCCCAAGTCCTTGCCAGAGCCGCCGGCAGCCACCCTCGACTGATCGCGCGAAGCCTGCGGGCATCGCGCCGGAGACGGCCATGAAAACCCTGGAAACATTGACCTTCGATAACCGCTTCGCCCGTCTTGGCGACGGTTTCTCGGCCCACGTGCTACCCGAGCCCATCGACAATCCCCGGCTGGTCGTTGCCAGCGACCAAGCCATGGCATTGCTGGACCTGGACCCAGTCGAAGCCCAGGCACCGCTGTTCGCCGAGCTGTTCGGCGGACACAAGCTGTGGGCTGAAACCGAGCCCCGGGCGATGGTGTATTCGGGCCACCAGTTCGGCCATTACAACCCACAACTGGGGGACGGCCGCGGGTTGCTACTGGGGGAGGTATACAACGAGGCCGGGGACCACTGGGACCTGCACCTCAAGGGCGCCGGCCAGACACCGTTCTCACGCATGGGCGATGGACGGGCGGTATTGCGCTCCTCGATCCGCGAGTTCCTGGCGTCCGAAGCGCTGCACGCCCTGGGCATACCGACTACACGCGCCTTATGCGTGATCGGTTCCGACACCCCGGTATGGCGCGAAAAGCAGGAGCGCGCCGCCATGGTGTTGCGTATGGCGCCGAGCCATGTGCGCTTCGGGCATTTCGAATACTTCTACTACACCAAAAAGCCCGAGTTGCATGCCACCCTCGCGGAGCATGTGCTGAACATGCACTTTGCCGAGTGCCGCGAACAACCGGAGCCGTACCTGGCGATGTTCCGCGAAATCGTCGAGCGCAACGCCGAATTGATCGCCAAATGGCAAGCCTACGGCTTCTGCCACGGTGTGATGAACACCGACAACATGTCGATCCTGGGCATCACCTTCGATTTCGGGCCGTTCGCCTTCCTCGACGACTTCGACGCCAACTTCATCTGCAACCACTCCGACGACCAGGGCCGCTACTCGTTTAGCAACCAGGTGCCAATCGGCCAATGGAACCTCAGCGCACTGGCCCAGGCCCTGACGCCGTTCATCAGCGTCGAGGCCCTGCGTGAAACACTCGGTTTGTATTTGCCGCTGTACCAGGCCCACTACCTGGACCTGATGCGCCGCCGCCTGGGCCTGACCAGCGCCGAGGAGGATGACCAGAACCTGGTGGAGCGCCTGCTGCAATTGATGCAAAACAGCGGCGTCGACTACAGCCTGTTCTTCCGCCGGCTAGGCGATCAGTCCCCCGAACAGGCCGTCGCCGCCCTGCGTGATGACTTCGTCGACCTCAAGGGCTTCGACGCCTGGGGCGAGCTATACGTTGCCCGCGTCAGCCGCGAAGGCCCTGTCGATCAAGACCTGCGTCGCGTCCGCATGCACGCGGTGAACCCACTGTATGTGCTGCGCAACTACCTGGCGCAGAAAGCCATCGACGCCGCCGAAGCAGGCGACTACGAAGAAGTCCGCCGCCTGCACACCGTCCTGAGCAGGCCGTTCGAAGAACAGCCGGGCATGGACAGCTACGCGCAACGCCCGCCGGAGTGGGGCAAACATCTGGAGATCAGTTGTTCGTCGTAAAACCTTCAGTCTTGCGAGGGCAAGGCATGTGGGAGCAAGGCTTGCCCGCGATGAAAGCAACTCGGTCTTCCCCATAAACCGAGGAGCCTGTATCGCGAGCAAGCTTTGCTCCCACAGGGAAACGTCAAATAAAGGTTTCAACCGACACGCCGAAGCGCCCCGCCAGCCAGCGGATTTGCCTCAAATTGAGCTGGCGCTTGCCGCTTAACACCTCCGATACCACCGACTGGGTGCCGACGCCCGGCAAGTCGCTCTGGCTCATCCCATGCTCGCGCATCAGGTAGCGAAGTGTCTCGACGCCGCTGGCCTTGGGCATTGGCCGATGTTGGTGATCCCAGGCCTCGATCCATTCGCCGATGATGTCCACCAGGCTCATAAGGGGATGGGCTTCGTCTTCACCAATCAATTCCAGCAATTCATCGAGAGCTGCGACCAACCGGTCGTAGTCCTCCTCGTTCCTGGGTTTGCGCAGCAGGGGCGACACAAACTCCCAATGGGCGGCGACTTGTTCGATTAGTGCACTCATCCCTTTTCCTCCTTCCACTTGCCTCTGTCGTATTCCTGATGATCCAGCACGCATTTGATGTACAAGCGCTGAGGCCGATAGCGAACCACGGCAACCAGTCGCAATTTATTGCCACCAATATCGAACACATGTAGCGGACCGACCTTGTCGGTTGCGGGAAAAATGGATTTCATCGCAGCGAAGTCAGCCGGGCTGTTGCGTTTGATAAGCCGATACCATTGATCCAGCGAATTGGCGCAGCGCGGCCATTTTTCCTTGGCCTCCCAGATGCGCTTCTCAGTGATCACATGCATGCAATGTCCTTATCGCATTTTGCTATGGAGGAGTTAAACACAGATCGGACGCATCGCAAATTGCGATAGAGCCAAATAGACAGAAGGTTGCCGAAGTGTTTTTTTAGCCTAGTCACTCAAGGCCTCAAGACTTCGGCAAAAAATGTGAGCGGATGTGAGCCCTGCTCACCCCACCTTATCGTTGCCCTGCTCAGGCGTCTCGATGCCCGGTTCTGCCTCGCCACTCTCTGCTTCACCAGCCGGTTTGGCCGGCGGTTTTTTCTCGGGGTAGCCGGGCATGCCGCGGGCGTCTTCGGGAGTCAGTTCATCCCGTTCGTGGCGACGGTCGATGGCGTAGGACGGGGCGGCGTTCGGGTCTTCGTCGCGGCCGGCGGTGCCGAGTACGAAGCCGTCGTCGTTAGGGTTGGTGGGTGCCTGGGGGATAGTTGGGTCTTGAGGATTGCTCATGGGGCCTCCTGGGTTGCGAACAGGTGCTGTGTGTTTTTTGAGGGCCTGGGGCGTTTTCAGTGCGGCGCACCTGATGAATGGCAGTCTTGATAAATGTCCTGGGAAAATGCCTGGATCGTGAGTCCGCTCCCACAAGGGAAATCCGGTGGTAATGCTGCCTGCGCCCTACGCCATATCACTCTGGCTGAATTCTTCGGCCAGAAAATCAATCAGCGTGCGCACCGACGGCAGCAACCCGCGCCGGGAGGCGAAGATCGCATGGACGATCCCGCACTTGGGCGTCCAGCCCGGCACCAATTCCACCAGCCGGCCAGCAGCCAGGTCTTCGCGCACCACCACGGCGGGCAGGTGAGCGATGCCGATACCCGCCAGTACCGCGTGACGCAGGGCCAGCAGGTCATCGGTGACCATGCGTGGTTCATGGCGAATCAACGCGCTGGCGCCGTCCGGGCCGAACAATTCCCACTGGTATTCACGCTGCGCCGCCCCCCAGTGCACGCTCGGCAAACCGTGCAGGTCCGCCGGTGAAGCGGGTGAGGACAGGCGCTCGCGGTAGGCCGGGCTGCCTACCAGGCACTGGGTGCTGTTGCCCAGTACTTTCATGACCATGTCGGTGTTTTCCAGCGGCGGAAAGCGTACCCGCAACGCGATATCGAACCCCTCATGGATCAGGTCGACCCGGCGGTTGGTGCTCTCAATGAACAACTCCACCCGTGGGTACTTGAGCATGTAGCGGGTCAGCATCGGCCCGACCCAGCTGTTGAGCAACGCTGTCGGGCAACTGATACGCACCAGGCCCTGGGGCTCGGAGCGGTTGCGCTCGATCACTTCGGCCGCGCTCTCGGCCTCGACCCGCATCGCCAGGCAGCGCTGGTAGTAGGCCTGGCCGATCTCCGTCAACGAGCAATGACGACTGGAGCGATGGATCAACCGCACCCCAAGGCGTTCTTCCAGTTGGGCAATGCGCCGGCTGAGCTTCGATTTGGGCATGTCCAGCGCTCGGCCGGCGGCGGCGAAACCGCCGTGCTCGACCACTTGGGTGAAGTAGTAAAGCGTGTTGAGGTCTTCGATGATCGTTCTCCAAATAGAACGCTAAGGCTGATTTTTGCAGTCTAGCGCATCAAAGGTGCCAGTTTTAATCTATGTCCATCGCTTAGCAACACACCAACACTGAAAACTTTAACCACGCCGAACCGTTCGGCAGCCAAAACTTAGAGGACTAACGCCATGACCACTTCCTACAAGCGTCTCGACAAAGATAACGCCGCCGTTCTGCTGGTGGACCACCAGGCTGGCCTGCTGTCGCTGGTGCGTGACATCGACCCGGACCGCTTCAAGAACAACGTGCTGGCCCTGGCCGACCTGGCCAAATACTTCGAGCTGCCGACCATCCTCACCACCAGTTTCGAAACCGGCCCCAACGGCCCGTTGATGCCCGAGCTCAAGAGCCTGTTCCCGGACGCGCCGTACATCGCCCGTCCCGGCCAGATCAACGCCTGGGACAACGAAGATTTCGTCAAGGCGATCAAAGCCACCGGCAAGAAGCAACTGATCATCGCCGGCGTCGTCACGGAAGTCTGTGTAGCCTTCCCGGCACTGTCGGCCCTGGCCGAAGGTTTCGAGGTGTTCGTGGTCACCGATGCCTCTGGCACCTTCAACGAGCTGACCCGTCAATCGGCCTGGGACCGCATGTCCTCCTCGGGCGCGCAATTGATGACCTGGTTCGGTCTGGCCTGCGAACTGCACCGCGACTGGCGCAACGATGTGGAAGGGCTGGCGACCTTGTTCTCCAACCACATCCCGGACTACCGCAACCTGATGACCAGCTACAACACGCTGACCAGCGCGAAGTAACCGGCAACGCGTAACCCCTGTGGGAGCGAGCCCGCTCGCGATGACGGCAGGACAGTCAATGACGTATTGACTGTCAGGCCGCAATCGCGAGCAGGCTCGCTCCCACAAGTGTTTGCGGTGTGCTCTACACGGTGGTCAAATCTTTACCAATGATCTTTTCTGGAGTTGTCCCAATGCTGATCCCCTGCCCCCACTGCAACGGGCTCAACCGCATCCCCGCCGAACGCCTGGGCGATGAGCCCAAGTGCGGGCGCTGCAAGGCCCAGGTGCTGTTGAGCAAACCGTTCGAACTCAAGCAAGGCGACTACGCCAGCCAGATCAAGGGTGACCTGCCGTTACTGGTGGATGTGTGGGCCGATTGGTGCGGGCCATGCAAATCCTTCGCGCCCGTGTTCGAACAGGCCGCCATGCAACTGGTGGGTAAATGCCGCCTGGCCAAGCTCGACAGCGAAGCCAACCAGCAGCTATCGGCACAGCTGGGGATCCGCTCGATACCCAGCCTGATCCTGTTCAAGGACGGCCGCGAAGTGGCGCGCCAGAGCGGGGCATTGCCGTTGCCGCAGTTGATGAGTTGGTTGCGCGGCCAGGGGATTTGACCTCAGCACTGTGGGAGCGAGCCTGCTCGCGATAGCGGACTGCCTGGCTACCTCTATGTTGAATGTGCCACCGCAATCGCGAGCAGGCTCGCTCCCACAGTGGACTTGTATACGCCAGTCAATCAGGCGCTTTCCAGCAAGCTATGCAACTCCATGAACTGCTGGGTCAGCTTGTGCCGCGGGTCCAGATGGATCAGGGGCAAGCTCGCCTGATGGGATTCACGCATGCGCACCGAACTGCTCAGGTACACCGGCAAAACCGGCAAGCCTTCGGCAATGAGTTCGTCAAGGATCTGCTGCGGCAGGCTGGCCCGCGCCTGGAACTGATTGACGACGATGCCTTCGACTTCGAGCCCTTCGTTGTGGTCGTCCTTGAGTTCTTCTATTTCCGCCAACAGACCGTACAACGCCTGACGTGAAAAGCTGTCGCAATCGAAGGGAATCAGCACACGATCAGCGGCGATCAGTGCCGAAACCGCATAGAAGTTCAAGGCGGGCGGGGTATCCAGATAGATCCGGTCGTAATCCTCGCCCAGCTCTTCGAGCAACTTGCGCAGTTTGTTGATCTTGTGTTTCGCCTCAAGCTTGGGTTGCAGATCCGTCAGCTCGGCGGTGGCAGTGATGACGTGCAGGTTGTCGAACGGTGTTTCGTAGATATCCACCTTGTTCTTTTTCGAGAAGGGCCCGGACGACAGGGTTTGCTTGAAGAAATCGGCAATACCCATGGGGATGTCGTCGCCGGTAAGGCCCGTCAGGTATTGAGTCGAATTGGCCTGGGCATCCAGGTCCACCAACAGCGTGCGATACCCCTCGCTGGCACTGACCGCTGCCAGATTGCAGGCGATGCTGGACTTGCCCACGCCACCTTTCTGATTGAATACCACGCGCCGCATGTCAAAACCTCCGTGTATCAAAGATTCCCGAGTGTAGTAGGCCTCGATACCCCTTCGCTACCTTCGCTGCGGACGGACTACGACGCCGGAGGTTTTTTTCCACCCTTCAAGCATCAACTTGGCGCGAGAGTGACAGAAACGTCCGACAGACATACTCGTCATAATCGCGACAATGGCTCTTGTCTGCGCCTGGACGAACGAACCGGTACATTTCGCTGAGCAAAATGTAACCAGCATTTGCTACAAGCCAACCGCACCCGGATAATGCGCGCCACTTGGGTCGCAAGACCATGCAGGGTTGGACGCGGGTCAAACCACTGAACCGTGACAATAAAAGCCCGCAGGGGTGGGGTGTATTTGTGATCAATTTCAACATCGCCCAATGGCGCGCGTGGGCCCCTGGGCTCGAAAGCGTGGACGACTGGCAGGCATGGAGCCGACAGCCGGTCGTGTTGCCCGCCAGCGATGCCGCCCCTGACGTTTCGTTTCTGCCGGCCATGCAGCGCCGTCGCCTCAGTCGCCTGGCGCGGATGGCCTTCAGCGTGGGCTGGCCGCTGGCCGAAGGCCGGTCGAACCTGCCGTTGGTCTTTATTTCCCGTCACGGCGAAACCCCGCGTACTTTTGAGATTCTCAAGGACCTGGCAGCCAACCAACCGTTATCGCCGACTCAATTCAGCCTGTCGGTGCATAACGCCGTGATCGGCCTGTGGTCGATCCTGCGCGGCGAAACCAGCGAAATGACCGCCCTGGCGGCCACGGGCGACGGGCTGGAACACGGGATCCTGGAAGCCGTCGCGCTGCTGAACGAGGGAGCGGCGGCGGTGCTGCTGGTGATCACCGAAGAGCAGCCACCCCAGGTCTACGCTCCCTGGGTCAACGATGTGCCCTTCCCCTATGCAGTGGGCTTGCTGTTGACTCCAGGCGACGATTGGCAACTGGACCTGTCCACCCAGGCCGGTCAAAGGCCCGCCAGCGACTGGCCCCATGCCCTGGGTTTGTTGCGTACGCTGCTGAACAACCTATCCACCTGCCAACATGCCTGGAAGAATCGTGTATGGACCTGGCAACGCAACCGGTGAACGGTAAACATCGCGACGCCTACTACTGGCGCCTGATCGCGACTGCGGCAAGCTTCGTCCTGTTCGGGCTGGGCGGGCTGTGCCTGCGATTGCTGGTGTTTCCATTGCTGGCCTGGCTGCCCGGCGACGCCCAGGCCCACCGCCTGCGAGCCCGCCGCACTGTGGGGCGACTGTTCTGGTTCTTTATCCGTTTCATGGCCCGCACCGGCGTGCTCACCTATCAGATCGACGGCGCGGAGAAACTCGGTCGCCCCGGGCAAATGATCATCGCCAACCATCCGTCGCTGATCGACGTGGTGTTCCTGATCGGCCTGGTGCGCGACGCCAACTGCGTGGTCAAGCAAAGCCTGTGGGAAAACCCCTTCACCCGCGGCCCGCTGCGTTCGACCCAATACATCAGCAACGACGGCAGCATGGACATGCTCGATGCCGCCAGCGACGCCCTGCAGGACGGCCAGAGCCTGATCGTGTTCCCCGAAGGCACCCGTACTCGGCCAGGCCAACCGCCGGCCTTTCATCGGGGCGCAGCGGCCATCGCGCTGCGAGGTGCGAAAATCCTCACTCCGGTGACCATCAAGGTCAGCCCCACCACTTTGACCAAGGCCGAACCCTGGTATCGCATCCCTCAGCGCCGCGTGCACTTCAGTTTCCACGTGGGGGCCGATATAGATCCACAGGCGTTCGCCGCGCTCGGCCCTGCGCCGCAGGCTTCGCGCAGGCTCAACGATTTTCTGCATCACTATTACATCAAGGAGCTCGCCGAAGATGAGCGATCTGCACCATGACATCAAACAGCTGATCATCGACGCCCTCGGCCTGGAGGACATCAGCACCGACGATATCGGCGACCATCAGACCCTGTTCGGCGAAGGCCTGGGCCTGGACTCGGTGGATGCCCTGGAGCTGGGCCTGGCGATCCAGAGGGAGTACGGGATCAAGATCGATGCCGACGCCAAGGACACCCGCAACCATTTCAGCAATGTGGCAAGCCTTGCGGCCTTCGTCACTGCAAATCGCGTAGCCTGAGACCGGACCATGCAAACTCGTGACGACATTTTCAATACCCTGCGCGATGCTCTGGTCGAGCTTTTCGAGCTGGACCCTGAGCGCGTAACGCTGGAGTCGAACCTGTATCAGGACCTGGAAATCGACAGCATCGACGCGGTCGACCTGATCGACCACATCAAGCGCCAGACCGGCAAGAAGATCGCCGCCGAAGAGTTCAAGTCGGTGCGCACCGTCAACGACGTGGTCGAGGCGGTCTATCGACTGGTTCAACCGGCCGCATGACCCGGCTGATTGGCCTCGGCCTGCTGCTGGTGGGCCTGTTGTACCCCTTTGCGGTGTATTTCGGCATGGAGCATTTCGCCCCATGGCAGTTCGGCCTGCTGCTGGGTAGCCTGTGGCTGGCCCGGGCATTGCTCGGTAAAAGCGAGCCCGGCAGCCGCTGGATGGCGGTTACCGCAATTGCCTTCAGTGTTTTGCTCGCGCTGTTCGACAGCCCGCTCCTGCTGCGCTGGTATCCGGTGCTGATCAGCGCTTTCATGCTCGGGCTGTTCGCCCTGAGCCTGAAATACGGTCCGCCGATGGTCGAGCGCCTGGCGCGCCTGCGCGAACCGCAGCTACCGGCCAACGCGGTGGTGTATACCCGCCAGGTCACGGTGGTCTGGAGTGTGTTTTTCCTGTGTAACGGCTTGCTCGCCGCCGCCCTCACCCTCTGGGCGCCGCTGAGCTGGTGGATGTTGTACACCGGCCTGATTTCCTACGGATTGATGGGGCTGCTGTTTGCCATTGAATGGCTTATACGACAACGGGTAAGAGGCCGCCCATGAATTGGATAACACTTGAGCAGATGTTGCTCAGCGCCCAGCCGGACCGTGCTGTGGCCGTCGACCCGGCGCTGAGCCACTCGCAACTGCGGGACGCGGCGCTGGGCCTGGCCGCCGGTCTGCAGACCCGCGGCGTACGGCGCATAGCGGTGCACCTGGAAGACGCCGCCGACCTGGCGGTGGCCCTGCTCGGTGCCTGGCGCGCCGGGGCCAGCGTCCTGCTCCCGGCCGACCTGCAAGCCCAGACCCGCCAGCGCTGGTCGGCGGACGTCGACCTGTGGTTGACCGATCAACCCACGGACATCCGTCTCGACGACCTGCGACAAGCCCCCCTTGAGGCCACTGAACTGGACCTCGATCAGTGCTGGCTGAGCCTGTGCACCTCCGGGTCAAGCGGCGAGCCCAAGCGCATCGAGAAAAATCTGCGTCAGTTGAGCAACGAAGTCCAGGCCCTGGAACAATTGTGGGGCACCGACCTGGGCCCGGCCTGCGTGATCGGCAGCGTCGCCACCCAGCACATCTATGGCCTGCTGTTTCGGGTGCTGTGGCCGCTGTGTGCCGGGCGCACATTCGTGCGCCGGCAACTGGCTTTTCCCGAAGACCTGCAACGCGCCAGCCGCCAGTACCCGGCTTTTGCCTGGGTCGCCAGCCCGGCCTTGCTCAAGCGCATGGGCGATAACCTCGACTGGCCAGCATTGAGCTGCGTACGCCGGGTATTCTCCTCCGGTGGTGCCTTGCCGACCGAGGCCGCCCAAAGCCTGCACCAGCGGCTGGGGCAATGGCCGACGGAAATCTTTGGCAGTTCGGAAACCGGCGGCATCGCCTGGCGTCAGGGCGCAGGCTTATGGCAGCCCTTCGCCGACGTAAAGCTGAGCCAGGACAGTGACGGTGCCTTGCTGATCGCCTCGCCTTATCTGCCGGCCGGCCATGTGGAACACACCGCCGACGCGGCGCGGATCGCCGGGGATGGACGCTTCGAACTGCTCGGACGGCTGGATCGCATCGTCAAGCTTGAAGAAAAACGCATCTCCCTGCCCATGCTGGAACAGGCGTTGATGGCCCACGACTGGGTCAGCGAAGCCCGACTGGGGGTGGTCCAGGAAAATCGCGCCTCCCTCGGGGCGCTGCTAGTGCTGAGCGAAAGCGGCCTGCACGCCTTGCGCAACCTGGGTCGACGCGCCGTGACCGAGGCCTTGCGCCGTCACTTGAGCGAACACTGCGAAACCCTCGCCTTGCCTCGGCGCTGGCGCTGGCTGCGGCAGTTGCCGCTCAACGCCCAAGGCAAGCTGCCCCAGGCCGAAGTCGAAGCCCTGCTGATGGCTGCGCGCCCCAAAGCCCCGCAAGTGCTCGAACAGGTCGAAACCGACGGGCAATGGAGCCTGCAACTGCTAGTGCCCCCGGACCTGGCGTATTTCAGCGGCCACTTTCCCACCGCACCGGTCCTGCCCGGCGTGGTGCAGGTCGACTGGGCCTTGAGCCTGGGCCGACAACTGATGGACCTGCCGCCGCGGTTCGTCGGCATGGAAGTGCTGAAGTTCCAGCAACTGATGCGCCCCGGCGATGAAATCCAACTGCACCTGCGTTTCGACCGCGAGCGCGGCAAGCTGTACTTCGCTTATCGCAATGACACGGCGGCCTGTTCGAGTGGGCGGATTGTCCTGGGGGTGGCCGATGACTAATTGCACCGCCCTCCTGTGGCGAGGGAGCTTGCTCCCGCTGGGCTGCGAAGCAGCCCCAAGCGTTTCAAATCGCCGGGCGAGTGCTGCGCACTCGAGCGGGAGCAAGCTCCCTCGCCACAATAAGCGCCCTGTTCACAATGGATCGGTGGAAGGCGCAAACCATGCATAACCCCTGCGCCGTCATCCCGGTCTACAACCACGAAACCGCCGTCGCGACCGTGGTGCAAGCGCTGCTCGCCAACGGCTTGCCCTGCGTGCTGGTGGACGACGCCAGCAGCCCGGCCTGCGCGGCGGTATTGGAGCAGCTGGCCGAGGGCGAGCAGGTTCATCTGGTCAGGCTGGCGGTCAATCAAGGCAAGGGTGGCGCGGTGATGACCGGTCTGCGGGAAGCGTCGCGCCTGGGCTTCAGCCACGCCCTGCAGGTCGATGCCGACGGGCAACACGATCTTGGCGACGTAAGGAACTTCATCGAGCAATCCCGCGCTCACCCGGAGGCGGTGATCTGCGGTTATCCCCAATACGATGAGAGTGTGCCCAAAGGCCGCTTGTATGCACGCTACCTGACGCATGTCATGGTCTGGATCAACAGCCTGTCCCTGCAAATCCGCGACTCGATGTGCGGGTTTCGGGTCTACCCCCTGCCACCGGTCCTGACGCTGATCAATTCGGCGAACATTGGCAAGCGCATGGATTTCGACTCCGACATCCTGGTGCGCCTGGCCTGGCGCAATCAACCGATGCGCTGGTTGCGTACCCGGGTTCACTACCCCTTGGACGGGGTTTCGCACTTTCGCCTGTTCCACGACAACGTACTGATTTCCAGCATGCACACCCGGTTGTTCTTCGGCATGCTGGTGCGCTCCCCCCTGATTCTCTGGCGACGGTGGCGAACATGAGCCTTGAGACAGACAAGCAGCACTGGGCCGACCGCCAGGAGCGCGGCAGTTTCTGGCTGATGAAACTCACCGCGTTCGCCGCCAAGGTGTTGGGCCGCCGCTTATTGAGCCCGTTGCTCTACGGCATCGTCCTGTACTTCTTCATTTTCGGCCGCAGCGCCCGGCAGGCAGCCTGGCAATACCAGCAGCGCCTGGCCGACTGGAGCGGCCGCACCGAGCTGCGCCCAAGCCATTGGCGAGTGTTCGGGCAGTTCATGGCGTTTGCCGACTCCCTGCTGGACAAGCTCGACGTCTGGAACGGCAAGCTGAGCCTGGAACAGATCGAAATCGTCGATCCGGCATTGCTGCGCAATCACTTGCGCGACGGCCGTGGGCAGATGCTGGTGGGCGCACACCTGGGCAACCTGGAAATGTGCCGGGCCCTGGCCGAGCTGGGCGAGAAAGTGACCATGAACGTCCTGGTGCACACCAAGCATGCCGAACAGTTCAATCGTTTGCTGGGGGAAGCCGGCGCCACGCATCTGCGGCTGATCCAGGTCAGCGAGCTGGACCCGGTGATCATGCTGCAACTGAGCGAACGCCTGGAACGCGGCGAGTGGCTGGCAATAGCCGGCGACCGCATACCGCTGCACGGCGCACGCACTGTGACCGTGGACTTCATGGGTCGCCCGGCGGCATTTCCCCAAGGGCCCTGGCTGCTGGCCGGGCTTCTCAAATGCCCGATCAACCTGCTGATGTGCCTCAAGCACGAGGGACGCTATCGGGTCACCCTCGAACCCTTCGCCGAGGCCGTGGTGTGGAAACGCAGCGACCGCGAGCAGGTCATCACCCATTGGGCCGGCCTCTACGCCCAGCGCCTGGCGCACTATTGCCTCCAGGCACCGCAACAGTGGTTCAACTTTTACCCTTTCTGGAAGACCGATGACGATGCCCACTCTTGAGCCGGTAACCTTCGGCGAACGCCCCTTGCGCATCGAGGACGTACTGGCCCTGGCCAATCGTCAGGTGCAGACGCGGTTGCAGGATGATCCGGCATTCCGCCAGCGCATCGCCAAGGGTGCGCAATTCCTCGACTCTTTGCTGGACAAGGAAGGCGTGATCTACGGCGTGACCACCGGTTACGGCGACTCCTGCGTGGTGGCCGTGCCGTTGCACCACGTCGAGGCCCTGCCCCGTCACTTGTATACGTTCCACGGTTGCGGCCTGGGCAAACTGCTGGACCCGCAGGCCACCCGCGCCGTGCTGGCCGCGCGTTTGCAGTCGCTGTGCCACGGCGTGTCCGGGGTGCGCGTGGAACTGCTGGAGCGGCTCCAGGCCTTTCTCGAACATGACATTCTGCCGCTGATTCCGGAAGAAGGCTCGGTGGGCGCCAGCGGGGACCTGACGCCCCTGTCTTACGTCGCCGCCACCCTCTCCGGCGAGCGGGAAGTGATGTTCGCTGGCGAACGCCGCCTGGCCGCCGATGTGCACCGCGAACTCGGTTGGACTCCGTTGGTGCTGCGGCCCAAGGAAGCCCTCGCGCTGATGAACGGCACCGCCGTGATGACCGGCCTGGCCTGCCTGGCCTTCGCCCGCGCCGACTACCTGTTGCAACTGGCAACCCGCATCACCGCGCTGAACGTGGTCGCGCTGCAAGGCAACCCGGAGCACTTCGACGAGCGCCTGTTCGCCGCCAAGCCGCATCCGGGGCAAATGCAAGTGGCCGCGTGGCTGCGCAAGGACCTGGCGATCGACGCCCCCACCGCGCCGCTGCATCGCCTGCAGGATCGCTACTCCCTGCGCTGCGCCCCCCACGTGCTTGGCGTGCTGGCCGACAGTCTGAACTGGCTGCGTTCATTCATCGAAATCGAGCTCAACAGCGCCAACGACAATCCGATCATCGACGCCGAAGCCGAGCGCGTACTGCACGGCGGGCATTTCTACGGCGGGCATATCGCCTTTGCCATGGACAGCCTCAAGAACCTGGTGGCCAACGTCGCCGATCTGCTGGACCGCCAGCTCGCGCTATTGGTCGACGAACGCTACAACCACGGCTTGCCGAGCAACCTGTCCGGCGCCAGCGCCGAGCGAGCGATGCTCAACCATGGCTTCAAGGCGGTGCAGATCGGCACCAGCGCCTGGACCGCCGAAGCCTTGAAAAACACCATGCCGGCCAGCGTGTTCTCGCGCTCCACCGAATGCCACAACCAGGACAAAGTGAGCATGGGCACCATCGCTGCCCGGGATGCGATCCGCGTGCTGGAACTGACCGAACAAGTGGCCGCCGCGACGCTGCTGGCCGCCAACCAGGGCGTGTGGCTGCGCAGCCGTGCCGAAGATGCCCGACCGCTGCCGTCGGCCTTGGCCGACATGCACGAACAATTGGCCGTGGATTTCCCGCCGGTCATCGAGGATCGCGCCCTGGAAGGCGAATTGCGCCTGTGCCTGCAACGCATCGCCGAACAACACTGGAGGCTGCATGCGTAGCCAAGGGGTGTTGCACGTCGAAACGCAGATCGTGGTGCCGTTTTTCGATGTCGATTCGATGAACGTGGTCTGGCACGGTCATTACGTCAAGTACCTGGAAGTGGCCCGCTGCGCCTTGCTCGACCTGATCGGCCACAACTACAACGACATGCTCGCATCCGGCTATGCGTGGCCGGTGATCGACCTGCAACTGCGCTACGTGCGCAGCGCCGTGTTCGGTCAGACCCTGACCGTGCGCGCCAGCCTGGTGGAATGGGAGAGCCGCCTGAAGATCAATTACCTGATCAGCGACGCAGCCACGGGTGAGCGCCTGACCCGCGCCAGCTCGGTGCAAGTGGCGGTGGACGTCGCGAGTCGCGAAATGCTGTTGGCCTCGCCGCGGGTCTTTGTCCAAGCCGTTGAAAGGAAATTACCGTGAAGCGCCTGTTCATCTGGCTGCTGCTGTGGGGCCTGGCGCCCTTTGCCCAGGCGTTCGACTTGCAACAGTTGAGCGAACAACTGGCGCGCCCGGACGTGATCCACGGCCAGTTCATCCAGGAAAAACACCTGCGCGCCCTACCCCAGCCGCTCACCAGCAAGGGCCGTTTCGTATTGGCAAAAAACCATGGCCTGCTGTGGCTGCTGCAAACCCCGCTGCAGCAGGATTACCGCATCACCCCCCAGGGAATCGCCCGGCGCGATGGCGACACCTGGCAGACACTGCCGAACAAGAGTGCCGGCGCCGAGCAGAATCGGTTGTTCCTTGCGGTGTTACAGGGCGACAGCAGCGGCCTGCAACGAGACTTCGACCTCAGTCTGTCGGGCCAACCGCAGCAGTGGAAGCTCACCTTGACCCCGCGCTCGGTGCTGCTCAAACAAATCTTCAACCAGATCAACATCGATGGCGGCGAACTGGTGCAGCGTATCGAACTGCTGGAAACCCAGGGTGACCGTACCGTGCTGCGCATGCAGGACAGCACCAGCGCGAAAGCCTTGAGCGAAGCGGAGCAACATGACTTTGCCGAGTGAACACAAGCTGCCGCGACTGTTCCTGATTCTGCTGTTGGCGGTGCTGGCGCTGGCCGGTTGGCAGTGGCGCAATGGCGCGCCGCTGTCGGCCAACCTCATGGAGCTGGTGCCCGGTACCGCTCCTGATGCGCTTGAACTCATCGCCGAACAACGCATGCAAGAACCCCTCAACCGCGAGGTGCTGCTACTGGTCGGGCACACCGAGCGCCAACAGGCGATCGCCCTGGCGCAAACCCTTGGCGAGCAATGGCAGGCCAGCGGTTTGTTCGACAAGGTCCAGTGGACGTTGCAGACCGATCTGCCGGCATTGCGCATGCAATTGCTCAAGGGGCGACTGGCGATGCTCTCGGCCGCGGATCGGCAACAACTGATCGATCAGCCCCAGGCTTTCATTCAGCAACGGGTGCAGGCGCTCTTCGATCCGTTCAGCGGCTTCAGCCTGGTGCCGAGCCAGGACGACTGGCTGGGCCTGACCGGGCGCATCCAGAACAGCCAGCCCCAACGCGGTGCGATACAGCTGGATGTGGGCAGCGGCGCGCTGATCGCTGAAGCCGACGGCAAACACTGGGTGCTGTTGCGCGCCCGCACCCATGGCAACGCCTTCGACATGGACCTGCCGCTGCAAGTGGCCGATCTGCTGCAACGCAGCCGTGATCAGGCGGGCCAGACCCAAGGGCAATTGCTGGCGGCCAGCGGCCTGCTGTACGCCGCCAGTGGCCAACAACAGGCTTCGCGGGAAATCACCTGGGTGGGCGGCGGGGCGACAATCGGCATTTTGCTGTTGCTGTTGCTGGCCTTCCGACGCTTGCGAGCGTGGCTGGCATTCGTACCGGTACTGGTGGGTATCCTGTTCGGCGCGGTGGCCTGCGTGGCGCTGTTCGGTCGCATGCATGTCATGACCCTGGTGCTGGGTTCCAGCCTGATCGGTGTGGCGGTGGATTACCCGCTGCACTACCTGTCCAAAAGCTGGAGCCTCAAACCGTGGCGCAGTTGGTCGGCCCTACGCCTGACCCTGCCGGGACTGAGCCTGAGCCTGGCGACCACCTGCATCGGCTACCTGGCCCTGGCCTGGACGCCGTTCCCGGCCCTGACCCAGATCGCGATCTTTTCCGCCGCCGGTTTGATCGGTGCTTACCTGACAGCGGTTTGCCTCTTGCCGGCACTGCTCAAGGGCGTGGACTTACACCCGGCCCAGTGGCCGCTGCGGCTGTGCGAACACCTGCTCAGGGCGCGCGAAGCGCTGCTGGCGCGGGTGCGAACACCGGTCTTGTTGGGGCTCTTGCTGATCTTCTGCGCCGGCGGCCTCTGGCAACTGACCACGAAAAACGACATTCGCCAATGGATCGGCACGCCTGAGCAGTTGACCGACGAAGCCCAGGCCATCGCCCGTATCACCGGCTTCCAACCCACCAGCCAGTTCTTCCTGATCCGCGCCGATAACCAGTCACACCTGCTGGAACGTCAAACGGTGCTCAACGAGCGGCTGGAGCAGTTGATTGGCCTGGAGAAGCTTGAGGGCTACCTGTCGCTGAACCAACTGGTCAGCCCGCCCGCCGAACAGCAGAAAGTGCGTGACGCCCTGGCCCGGTTGCCGGCGTTCTGGCAACCGCTGCTGGACCTGGGAGTGCCGGTCGCCGCACTGCAAGCCGAACTGACGCAATTGCAGGCCTTGCCGGTGACCGACATCGATACCGCACTGGCCGGCCCCCTGGCCGAACCGTACCGCACACTCTGGCTCGGCCCGACGGCGGAGGGCGTGGCGGCGGTGGTCAGCCTGCAAGGCTTGAATGATGCAGCGCTGCTCAGGGTGCAGACGCTGGATCTGCCCGGCGTACAACTGGTCGATCGTCTGGGGGACCTGAACCGGGTCTTTGCCGCCACGCAAGTCAGCGCCGCCGAATTGAAACTGGCCTCCTGCGTGCTCATCTTGCTGTTATTGACCTGGCCGTTCGGTGTCGGCGGCGCCCTTCGCGTCGTCGCCCTGCCGTTGTTGGCGGCGCTGTGCAGCCTGGCGAGCCTCGGCTGGCTGGGCCAGCCACTGACCCTGTTCGGTCTGTTCGGTCTGTTGCTGGTCACCGCCATCGGTGTCGATTACGCGATCCTGATGCGCGAACAGATAGGCGGCGCCGCGGTGAGCCTGCTGGGCACCCTGCTGGCGGCAGTCACCACCTGGTTGTCGTTCGGCCTGTTGGCAGTTTCCAGCACGCCGGCGGTGAGCAACTTCGGCCTGGCGGTCAGCCTGGGGCTGGCCTTCAGTTTCATGCTAGCGCCGTGGGCCGGGCATCAGGCCCACGCGGCAGCGGTTACGGAGCCGGCCCAGTGATCATCCTGATGTTCTGGCTTATGGCCCTGGGGCTGTTCGCGGTGGCGACAGTCATCGGCCGTCGCGTCGGGCTGATCCCGATTGTCAGCCAATTGCTGTTGGCGACGCTTGGCCTGCCGTTGCTGATGTACTTCTGGATCGAACCAGGCTGGCAGCTCAACGGCGCGCAACTGGTGGCGCCGGTGTGGCTGAGCAATCTCTACAGCCTCGCCTTCGCCCTGTTGCTGGGGCACATCCTCAGCGACGTGATCGACCTGCGGCTGGACCGCCAGAGCGCGAAAGTCGCCCTGCCCAGCTTCGGCGTTCCATTCGCCTGCGGTTTGGCGACCGCGCTCTGGCTGCTGCCGCCCCAGCCCTGGATCAGTTCCCTGGCGGTGGGGCTGCTGTTTGCGATCACCGCCATTCCGGTGCTGTACCTGTACCTGCGTCACATCGACTACCCGCCCGCCGCCACACGGCGCCTGGTGCAAACCGCGATTCTGATCGACTTGATCTGCTGGAGCCTGTTCGCCCTGGCCCAAGGCAGCCTGCACCTGGCCAGCCTGTTGCTGCCGTTGGCCGGTGCCTGTGTGCCGCTGCTGTTGCGACTGCTTGGCCTGCGCCAGCCGCTGCTGCACAGCGGGATCTTTTTCGCCTTGCTGGTGGTGGCCGAACACTACCGGCTCAACGCGCTGATTGTCGGCATCGGCTATCTGCTGTGCATGGCCGCGCTCAAGGTGCCGCTGGTGTTACCGCTCAACACGAACTGGATGCAAGGTTTGCAGACCTACCTGGCGATCCCGCTGATCCTCACCTTCGGCATCGTGCAGATCAACGTCCACAGCGCCCTGAGTCGCCTCGACTGGCTCCAGATCGGCGCATTGCTGCTGTTACCCATCGCCAGCAAACTGCTGGGCAACTGGCTGGGATTGGGCTGGGCCGGGGCCTCGTTCCCTGGCGCCAGTCGCTGGCGCGAAAGTGTCTTGCTGAACATTCGCGGCTTGAGTGAAATCGTGTTCCTCAACCTGCTGCTACAACAACAGCTCATCAGCCCGGCGGTGTACTTTGCGCTGATGCTGATGGGCCTGATCGCGACATTGCTGCCGGCCCTGGCCGGCTTCCACCGTATTCCCTCGATTGCCGTCCCGGCCAGGAGCTCCAGTGCCAACAGTTGAAATGGAACGTCGACAGGTCGTCGTCATCGGCGCAGGTCCCTCTGGCGCTATCGCCGCCGCGCTGCTCAAGCGCAAGGGCCACGATGTGCTAGTCATCGAGCGCCAGCATTTCCCACGGTTTTCCATCGGCGAAAGCCTGTTGTCCCATTGCCTGGACTTCGTCGAAGAGGCCGGCATGCTCGAGGCGGTGAATGCCGCCGGGTTTCAGCGCAAGAATGGCGCGGCGTTCGCCTGGGGCGAGCGCTACAGCGCCTTCGATTTCGGCGATACCTTCAGCAAAGGCAAGCCCACCACCTTCCAGGTGCAGCGCGCCGACTTCGACAAGCTGCTGGCCGATCAGGCGGCGTTGCAAGGTGTCGAGATCCGTTATGGACAGGCCATCACCGGCGCCGACTTCTCACTTGCCAAACCACAACTGGGCGTCCAGCGTGAAGACGGCAGCGCGTACCTCGTCGAAGCCGATTTCGTCCTCGACGCCAGCGGCTATGGCCGGGTCTTGCCACGCCTGCTGGACCTTGAGGCACCCTCGAACTTTCCGCTGCGCCAGGCGGTGTTCACCCACATCGAAGACTGCATCGATGCCCCGACCTTCGACCGCGAAAAAATCCTTATCACCACGCACCCGACCCAACGCGATGTGTGGTTCTGGACCATCCCGTTCAGCGACGGGCGCTGTTCAGTCGGCGTGGTCGCGGCGGCGGAGCATTTCGCCGGTCGCACTGACGATCTTGACGCTTGCCTGCGCGGCTTCATCGACGAAACACCAAGCCTGGCCGGTGTACTCAGCAACGCGATATGGGACACCCCGGCGCGAACCATCGGCGGCTACTCGGCCAATGTCAAAACGCTGCATGGCCCAGGCTTCGCCCTGCTGGGCAACGCCGCGGAGTTCCTCGACCCGGTGTTCTCTTCCGGCGTGACCATCGCCATGCGCTCGGCCAGCATGGCCGCTGGGGTGCTGCATCGGCAGTTGCAAGGAGAAAGCGTGGACTGGCAAAGCGAATTCGCCGAGCCACTCAAACGTGGCGTCGACACCTTCCGCTGCTACGTCGAGGGCTGGTACGCCGGCACCTTCCAGGACGTGATTTTCTACACCGACGGCTCGCCAGACATTCGCCGCATGATCAGCGCGATCCTGGCCGGTTACGCCTGGGATGAGCGCAATCCGTTCGTCAGCGAACCCAAGCGGCGCCTGCGCATGCTGTCGCAAATCTGTGCGAGCCCGGCACCATGAGAAAGCAGCCATGAGCTACCTGAGCGACAACTACGTCGAAGAGACTCGCTTCGGCTTCTGGTTCCTGCGCAGCCACACCTGGCAGCACCATGTCTTGCGGGTGGCGATCAATGACCTGCGCAACCTTTTCAGCGGCCCGTTGCCGGTGGCTCCGGTGCTGCTCGATGCCGGTTGCGGCCAGGGCAAGTCGTTCCAATACTTGCGCCAGGTGTTCGCGCCACAACGCCTGATCGGCGTCGACGCCGACCCTCACAGCCTGGACCTGAGTCTTGCGGAAGCTGCACGCCATGGCATGGCCGTGGAACTGGTCGGCAGCGATTGCGCGACGTTGACGGTGCCTGATGACAGCGTCGACCTGCTGTTCTGCCATCAAACCTTTCATCACCTGGTGGAGCAGGAAAAAGCCCTCGCCGAGTTCTATCGCGTGCTCAAGCCCGGCGGCTATCTGATGTTCGCGGAGTCCACGGCGGCCTACATCGATACCTGGGTGATCCGCTGGCTGTTCCGTCATCCCATGCACGTGCAAAAAAGTGCCGCGCAGTACCTGGAGATGATCCGCGATCAGGGTTTCCAGTTCGAAGCCGCCAACGTCTCGTATCCCTATCTGTGGTGGAGCCGCGCCAGGGATTTCGGCCTTCTCGAACGCTTCGGCCTGCGCCGCCCGCGGCCCTTTGGCGAGCGGGAGGAAACCCTGATCAATGTAGTGGCCCGTAAACCCGTAGAAGGGACTGTCGAATGATTCGTGCGCTGCTTTTTGGCTGCTTGCTGTTGCTCGGTGCCTGCGCCAGTCAGGCGCCGTTGCCGGAACGCACACCAACCCTGGCACTGCCGCTGCAGTTGCATATCGAGCGGCAACTGGCCGGACAGCGCCAGGATTGGCTGCTGGTGATCCAGCGCGAAGGCGCCGGTATCCGCTGGTCGATGATGGACCCGCTGGGCATTCCACTGGCCCGCCAACGCCTGGTGGACGGCCAGTGGCAAGCCGACGGACTGCTGCCACCCAATGCCGAAGCCCGTGAGCTTTTCGCCGCGCTGTTGTTTGCCCTGACGCCTGAAACCGAGCTGCCGGGCAACTACCCCACCGCCCGGCAAGAGGTTCGGCAACGAACCCTGGGCCAACGCTGGCAAGTGCGCTACAAGCAACCGCTGGATTTTGAACTGGGCCTGCACGAAGGCCCGCACTACCGCATCATGCCGTTGACCGAGAGTACCCCATGACCGCTTATTTGAATGCCCTGGGGGTAATTTGCGCCCTGGGCCGGGGTAAAGATGAAGTGGCGCGCAACCTGTTTGCCGGCGACTGCGGCGGCGTGCGCGTGCAGGATGGCTGGGTGGCCGAACGTAAATTGCCGGTGGCCTCGGTGCCCGGTGAACTCGCTTGCATACCGCAATCCTTGATCGCGCACCGCAGCCGCAACAATCAGTTGCTGCTCGAAGCGGGGCTGCAGATTCGCGATGAGATCGATCAGGCCATCCAGACCTACGGTCGCGCTCGCATCGGTGTCGTGCTGGGCACCAGTACCTCGGGCATCGAAGAAGCCAGTCAGGGCATTGCCCATTACCTGCGTGAGCAGCACTTCCCCGACGGCTACGACTACCAGCAACAGGAGCTGAGCGCACCGGCCAACTTCCTTTGCGACTGGCTGGAGCTGAGCGGCCCGTCCTATGTGATATCCACCGCCTGCACATCCAGCGCCCGGGCCTTGATGAGCGCCCGACGCCTGCTCGACCTGGGCCTGTGCGATGCGGTGCTCTGCGGCGGCGTGGACAGCCTGTGCAAACTGACCCTCAACGGCTTTTCGGCCCTGGAAGCGGTATCGGGGGAGCGCTGTAATCCGTTTTCGGTCAACCGCAGCGGCATCAACATCGGCGAGGCCGCGGTGCTGTTTCTCATGAGCAGGACGCCGGAACATCCGGCACCGATCGCCTTGCTGGGTGACGGCGCCAGCTCCGATGCCCACCATATTTCAGCGCCGGAGCCCAGTGGTCGCGGCGCTCGCCAGGCCATGGAAAAAGCCTTGCGTCGCGCCGGCCTGCAACCCGGCCAGATCGATTACCTGAACCTGCACGGCACCGCCACGCAACACAACGACGCCATGGAAAGCCAGGCAGTGGCCGGGCTGTTTCCAGCGGGCGTGCCCTGTTCGTCGACCAAGCCCATGACCGGCCATACCCTCGGGGCCGCCGGGGCGCTGGAAGCGGCGTTCTGCTGGTTGAGCCTGAGTACGCAAAACACCGCCCAGGCCTTGCCGCCGCATGTCTGGGACGGCCAGGCCGATCCTGCACTGCCGGCATTGAAGTGGGTCACTACCGACACCCGCCTGAACCCGACATCACCGCGCCGCCTGATGAGCAACTCGTTCGCCTTCGGCGGCAACAACGTCAGCCTGATTATCGGAGACGCCCCATGATTGACTGGCCGCTCGCCGAACTGCTGCCCCACGCCGGCGATATGATTCTCATCGACCGCGTCCTGGCGTTCGATGATGAGCAGATCCACACCCTCGCCACCGTCAAGCCCGGCGGGTTGTTCAGCCGCGACGACGGCGGGCTGCCGGCCTGGGTCGGCATTGAATTGATGGCCCAGAGCGTCGCCGCGTTTGCCGGTTGTCATGCACGCCGCCGCGGCGACGCCGTGGAGCTGGGTTTTTTGCTCGGCACCCGCAAGTTCGAATGCAATGTCGAATTTTTCCCGGCCGGGACCGAATTGACCATCCACGGTTTGCGCTCGCTGGAAGACGACAACGGCATGGGCGTGTTCGAATGCCACATCAACGCCCCGGGCATTCATGCCATGGCCCGGTTGAATGTGTTCCGGCCACCTCAGCCAGCCCACTACCTTCATGAACCGTCCGCAACAGGAAATACGCCATGACTGAATCCGTACTGGTCACCGGCTCCAGCCGTGGCATCGGCCGTGCCATCGCCCTGCGCCTGGCCCAGGCCGGGCACGACATCGTGCTGCATTGCCGCAGCGGGCGCGCCGAGGCTGAGGCCGTCCAGGTCGAAATCCAGGCGCTGGGCCGCAATGCCCGGGTGCTGCAATTCGACGTGTCGGACCGCAGCGCGTGCAAAACCATTCTCGAGGCGGATGTTGAAACCCACGGCGCCTATTACGGCGTGGTGCTCAACGCCGGCCTGACCCGCGACGGCGCATTCCCGGCCTTGAGCGAGGACGACTGGGATGTGGTGATGCGGACCAACCTGGACGGTTTCTACAACGTCCTGCACCCGGTGATGATGCCGATGATCCGTCGGCGCGCCGCTGGACGAATTGTTTGCATCACCTCCGTTTCGGGGCTGATCGGCAATCGCGGCCAGGTCAATTACAGCGCGTCGAAAGCCGGCCTGATCGGCGCGGCAAAGGCGTTGGCAATCGAGTTGGGCAAGCGCAAGATCACTGTCAATTGCGTCGCGCCCGGACTGATCGATACCGCCATGCTCGATGAAAACGTGCCCGTGGAAGAACTGATGAAAATGATCCCCGCCCAGCGCATGGGTACCCCGGAAGAAGTCGCGAGCGCGGTGAATTTCCTGATGTCCGCCGAGGCCGGCTACATCACCCGGCAGGTCCTGGCCGTCAACGGAGGCCTGTGCTGATGAAGCGCGTCGTCGTTACCGGCATGGCCGGCATCACCTCTCTGGGCAGCGACTGGGAAACCATCGCCGCCAACTTCGCCGCCAACCGCAGCGGCATACGACGCATGGATGAATGGGACCGCTTCACCGAGCTGAACACACGCCTGGCCGGGCCTGTCGATGATTTCCAGGTTCCGACCCACTGGACGCGCAAGCAACTGCGCAGCATGGGCCGGGTATCGCGCCTGGCCGTCGGCGCCGCCGAACAGGCCCTGGCCGATGCGGGACTGTTGGGCGATGAGTCGATCAAGGACGGGCGCATGGGCGTCTCCTGTGGTTCGTCAACCGGCAGTACCGACGAGATCAAGGCGTTCGGCAACATGCTGCTCAACAGCGTGGCCGAAGGGTTGAACGCCAACTCCTATGTACGGATGATGCCCCACACCACGGCGGCCAATATCAGTATCTTCTTCGGGCTTACCGGACGGCTGATCCCCACCTCCAGCGCCTGCACCAGCGGCAGCCATGGCATCGGCTATGCCTATGAGGCAATCAAGTTCGGTCGCCTACCGCTGATGCTCGCCGGCGGCGCGGAAGAGCTCTGCCCGACCGAAGCGATGGTCTTCGATGCGCTGTACGCCACCAGCCTGAAAAACGACGCCCCGCAGACCAGCCCACGGCCCTATGACAAGGACCGCGATGGCCTGGTGATCGGTGAAGGCGCCGGCATGCTGGTACTCGAAGAACTGGAGCACGCCCTGGCCCGAGGAGCGCGAATCCATGCCGAAATCGTCGGCTTCGGCAGCAACGCCGACGGTCAGCACGCTACCCGTCCCGAACTGAGCACCATGCGCCGGGCCATGGAACTGGCCCTGGAAGATGCGGGCCTGGAACCTGCCGCCATCGGCTACGTCAACGGCCACGGCACCGCCACCGAACAGGGCGACATCGCCGAAACCCTGGCCACCAGCAGCCTGTTTGGCGAGCACATGCCCATCAGTTCGCAGAAAAGCTTTCTCGGTCATACCCTCGGCGCCTGCGGTGCGCTGGAATCGTGGTTCAGCATCGAAATGATGAACCGCGATCTCTACGTGCACACCTTCAACCTCGATGAGGTCGATCCCCAGTGCGGCAAGCTCGACTACCTGTGCAATGAGTTCAGGTCGATGAGCAACGAGTACGTGATGAACAACAACTTCGCTTTTGGTGGGGTCAACACCTCGTTGATTTTCCGCCGCTGGCGCTGAGTTGGATTGATATCCCTGTTGCCCGTGGTCAAGGAATGAGGGGCTGCGGCCAGCACTGATCGGCTTGCACCAGGCAGCCAAACAATCTGTGGGAGCAAAACTTGCCCCCACAGATGCAGTGGCTTCGACCGTTTCTTTCGTACACCGCCTGACACCGCTGCATGCGGTATCTATCTACCACCCTGCCTGCGTTCTTCTCCCATAGGTTGCTCCTTCCGAAAATTTCTCAGGAAGAGAACATGCTGGAAGACAACCCGTTACAGGCCGACAGTGCCACGGCCACAAGCGCTGCGCTGATAAACCGGCTCAATGCCTCGCAGCAGCAGATGATCCACCTGAACGGCGCCGTTCCGCGTGCGTCGAAGGTGACAGCCCAACATATGGAGTACTGGCTGGCGAAAGCCTTTCCCAGCCTGGCGAACACTCTGGTAGCCAAAGACATACTGGTGTGCCGGCGGCAGGACGAGCCGACTTCAAAACGAACGGTGGTGCAGACTGTTCCCCTCGATACGCTTTTCTGGCGCGCGATTGCCGGCGAGATCAACGCGCGCGAGTTCTTCCTCGAATTGGACAACATCGACATCGTCACGGGTAAGGACGATGCCACGCAAATGCCGGCAGTCCTCAATAGGCGTGACGCAAAGGAAGAGATCAGGCGGCGGATAAGCGTCACGCCCGCGTCTCATGCACGACTGCTGGAGCGGGCGCTGGAGCATTTTTGGGATAAACCTGCCGAGTTCAGCCAAGGCCGCAGTGTCAGCGACTGGCTGGCCGATGAGTTCGGCAGGCAACTCAAGGCACAGGCGGATCTCCACCGGCTGGACGCTGTGTTGAGCCTGCCGATGCACAAAGCGGTGGCGGACTTCGCCCTGTCGGCGCCGGACGGCGCGTCCCGTGCCCAGCTGGCGGAGCGTGTCCGGCCCGGGGTCTACGGTTTGAATCTGACCCCCGAAGGGTGGGGGTTCAGCGTACCGATGCCGGGGGCGGTTGCGCTGACGCAGCACGATAATGCCGATCATCCGGGGGGCGCGGTGCTATGCAGCCCGGGTAGCCCACTGGAGGTTTACGCTGACTTGACGGCGTTGAAGGCCAGCCTGGTGGAAGACGGCACTCAGGATACGGTGAGCACGGCGTCAATGGCGCAGAACTTTCTCGCTCGCCTGGTCACTGACCTGCGAGCGGCGCAGAAAACCGCCGTGAGCGAGGTTCTATCCAGCGGCCCGGCAGAGGGAGAAAGTCTCACCACCTGGATGGCCAGGATAGATGCGGCGGCGGACCTCAGGCACAAGCTGGATCTGGCCGGCGCCATGGACGAGCGCGAGTTACGGCTGAACCGGAAAAAACTGCACGACTGGCTGCACCGCGACCCTAACGTTATCGGCAGCGACCGTCTGGCCTGGTGGAAGGCCGTGCAGGACTTGCAGCAAACCCTGACAGATTCGCCACCACCGCCGGACCCGGTCACCCTGGCAACCCCTGACGCCCTTCATGACCGGACTCGCACCCTGCTTGCCAGGTTCATCAAGGAGAAGTACCCACCGGTCGATCCTGACCAGGTCTCTCTGAGTATCCGCAAGCATCTGCTCGATCCGCACGCCCCGACAGGCGAGTCGCCATTCGGCTCCGGGCTCTCGTCGGGCAAGGTGAAGGGCCTATTTGATGACCGCCGCTCCCTGACGCAGTGGGCAATGTCCAACCTGACGCCGGAGGAACGCACGGCCAGCGACACCACGGTGGAAGGTCCGCTGAGTTTTGCGCAGATTGTAGAAGTCATTGAACGGGCAAACATCGGTGCCCGGCTCTCGCCCGCGTTGCAGCTCGCAGCCCGGGAGCAGCAAGCACAGTGGATGTCCCTGAAGGCCAAACAGATGCGGGCGCAGGCGTGGGCCGCCCATATCTCGGGCGACTTTACCCACGACAAGGACAATACCGGGCTGAACCTGGTGCTGGCGGCGCTGGACAGCCCGACGCCGCAGGGGCGCAGCAAGGTCAACGGACATGAGGTGGTGGTCCGCCAGATCCAGTGGGGTGACAGCGTACTCAAGGAGCTGCTGGCCTTTGGGGTGAAGACCCTTGGCAGCCGGCCTTCGTTGACCCTGTACACACCAGAAGCACCGGACGGCAAGCAGTTCAGGGACGTCGATGCCGGAAGCGACCGGGAGCTGGAGGCGGCCCTGGTGCGGACGCTCACCGCCACGCCGGAAATGACCCACTGGCTGATTTCGCACCTGCCGCTGCTCAAGCAAGCCGATCAGCTTGCCAGCCTGGTGCCGTCCGCGGAAAACCTGACCCTCAACGAGAAGATCAAGAAAGTGACGCAACCCACCTTTTCCTGGATCAAGCACAGGGTTCAGGATGACTTCGCATTGAAAGTCTATTCGCCCGTGGTTAAAGGCAACCTTTTCAAAGCGCTGCATGAGACGCAGATCACCCACGCGATCCAGACGGCGGACCTGCTGACCGTGACCAACGCCGAGCGCGACAGCACAGCGGCACAAGATGGGCGCAGGACTGCAGTCATGCTACTGACGGGGGCGATGTCAATGTTCTATGCAGGCCGGCTGGGTGGGGTACTGGGCCGCGCGATTCTGCCCGTGATGACCGGCGGTGCTGCGGTGTCGGCGATAAAGGATGAAGGGGGCAGCTTCAGCCAGTGGACGAGTGATCTTATCAGCGGGCTCGGTGAGGTACTGGCAGAGGGCGGTCAGGACCTGATCATGTCCCGCGCGGCACGGCGCCGGGGTAAGCCTCGCCCGGCGCTCTCAGCCTTGCCCCGCATGCCGGACCCGGAGCTCGAACCGTTTATCCTCAGAGGGTTCGACGGCAAGGGACTGGTGCCCGAGGGGCGCAATCGGTACAGGGACGCCGGTGGGCAGGGTTATCTGAAGCTGGGGAAGGACTACTGCAAAACCGCCATACAAGCAGGCGAACGAATTATCTATGGGCCGAACAACCGTACCGACCAGCGGACGGTAACCTGGGAAAATGGCCGCTGGCAGATCGAAGAGCCAAAACGGCTGCTTGGTGGTGGAGTCATACAAAGCCTGTTCGGTCGGCCCCCGGAAACCCCGCAACAGAAAACCTATAACGCGTTGGTAGAGGGCGTCCTCGTCGACCATCAGTGGCCGTCTCGGGCAGTGGTGAATACGGCAAAAAAAGTCATCTACTCGATGCCCGAGGAACTGGCAGAGCGTATCGTGCGCGAGAGCATGAATGACATCCACGTACGCGACATAGACACTTATCGCTCACGAATAAACTGGATAAACAAAGGACACCAGGACCTCACGCAACATAAAAAGGCCCACGACAGCCTGCTGTATAAATACAACGTATGGCAGGCCGTCGACTACTGCACCAGAGACATCGACTCCCAGGCAAGAGGGATCCAGCTGACGTCCGCTCAAAAGATAAAAGTATTCGACATGACCCTGCCGCTGAAAAGGGAGCTTTTCGACAGCGAAGGCAACTTCAAGATGATGATGTCCTCCTTGCCCGACAATCTCACCGGCGCGTCATTCATTACCATCATCCCTGAACAGGGGAAAAAGAAAGCCGCCATGACTAAAATCCAGGACGATATTCATGACGTGGTCGAGGCAGCGGAAAAGCGCGTCTGGGTCGATCTGGGCGAACGGTACTCAGGGACGGGACCCGAGGTGGAAGCGGCCAGGGAACAATATAAACAGAACCCTGAAAATTTCCGGGCGTATAAAAGTAACAAACTCAGCGCGTTCAGGGACGAGATGAAAAAAAGACACAAGCCCGGCCTCCTGACCGAAATCCGCAACCATAAGATTCCTTATGTCATCGTCAACAAGGGCAAGTCGCAGCGGAAAACGTTATTGGTCACCGGCGAGGACATCACGAACTTCAGTAAAAACCTCTCGAACTACGACACGTTTGATATCGAGGTCGTGACCCAAGTCCCGACGAAGAAAGTCACCGGCAAACCTGCGGCCGCGACCGCCCCCCTCGCTGTTGCGGAAGGCCCGGTTGTCGCAGACAAATTTTCGACAAGCACCAGCCTGCTGGCCGAGTCACAGATGTCATATGACACTTTTACTGAGGCAGCCAAAACGAAAATAACGGAAATCATGGCTGACATTCGTGCAGGCCGGGTCACCACCAAGCGCATCAACCGGTATTACTGGTACGACATGGCGCAACTGTCACCCGGAAGTGGCAGAGGCGCATGGCGCGCTGCCTTTGAACGCAAGGGCGAAACCTGGACCCTCCAGGGGTTTTATGACTATCACGTCAATAGGCCGGCGACGGTTTGGGAGGGTTAAGTAAAAAGTCGTTCATCGCAGACGGTTTTCCCGCTGGGTTTGCACAGACCGATGATGCGGCCATGAACGACGAAGGGCGCCTTTGGGCGCCCTTCAATGAATAGCTCGGTGCAAGCAGTCGAGTTATTGGGCCTGAATCAATTTGCTTTCAGCCACTCCGGCGCGGCCGGTTTTTTCATCGACAACCTGCAGGTTGTTCCGCGCTTTGATGAAGCCCACTTTCACTTCCTGCCAGACGAAATAGTTTTTCCCGGCTTCTGTGCTGAGCTTGAGCTCTGAGTCGTTCTCCGCTGATGACACCAGGGTCTGCTGGCCAGCCGGTACTGACAGCATCAAGTACGACTTAGCGACAGTCTGGCCTACAGCTTTACCGTTGAGCGTCACCGGCATTTTTACGCCAGCGCCCATGCTCTCGTTGCGATAAAGGTAGATGTTGGCTTTGTCGGGGACAGTCTGGAATGTTTTTGCCTGAGCATCCTGAGTGTCATCCGCCATTTTTACCGAAGCGCAGCCCGTGGTCAGCGCGGCGACTGCCAGCAAAGCGGTGAAGGTCAACTGCTTGAACATCCTGTTTCTCCATGGTTTGTGGGTCGAACAACGGGTTATCGGCTGACACATGCAAATATTCAGGCTTCTTCCGGCATAAGTTGTTGTCCCCTATTGGTCAACAACTCCACAAACGCCCTTGCCATCGGCGAGCACTGATCCTTGCGTTGCACCAGCCACACCGCCGACATTGCCGCCGGATCGAGCAGTGGCCGGTAGACCACGCCGTCAATACGCATGCGCTGGTAGGACGCCGGCAGGACCGAGACGCCCAGCCCCGCCGCCACCAGGCCGATGATGGTCATGGCCTCACCGGCCTCCTGGGCGAAGTTCGGGCTGAAGCCGGCGTCGCGGGCCAGGCTCAGGAGCTGTGCATAGAGGCCGCTGCCGTAGCTGCGGGGGAAGAACACGAACGGTTCCTGGGCCAGTGCAGAGAGGAACAGGCCCCCTTCGCTGCCCTGGGCCAGTGGATGCTTGGAACTGAGCACGGCCACCAGCGGCTCGCGGCTCAATTCGATCTCCCGCAGGGAGTCGGGCAGCGGCAAGGGCCGCATGATGCCCACCTCGATTGCCTCGTCCACCAGGGCGTCAGCCACTTGGGTGCTGCTCATTTCCCGAAGGTTCAGGTGTACAGCGGGAAAGCGCTGGCGAAACGTGAAAATCGCCTGGGGGATGGTGGAGTTGAAAGGCGCCGATGATGTGAAGCCGATTTTCAGCTCGCCCAGTTCGCCCAACTCTGCGCGGCGGGCGACATCGGCGGCCTTGTCGACCTGAGCCAGCACCTGTCGGGCCTCTTCGAGAAACAAACGTCCGGCTTCACTCAGTTCGACGCGACGATTGGTGCGATTGAACAGCCGCGCGCCGATCTCTTGCTCCAGTGCCTGGATCTGCTGGCTAAGGGGCGGCTGGGAGATGCCCAGCGCCAGCGCGGCGCGACCAAAATGCAGTTCTTCGGCAACGGCTATGAAGTAACGCAGATGACGCAGTTCCATAAGCAATCCAATAGGTCGTAGAACGTCTTAAACAGGTCGAACAATATATTGGATAGAAACATTAACCGGCTATATGCTTTTTCCATTGCCTGCCTGGCCGTGCTCCTGCGAGGTTCACCGTGAAAACTGCTGTCGCTCCACTGGCCCATGAGATCCCTCCGCCTGCCGATGATGGCGTCACCGGACGCAAAGACATCTACATCGAAAAAGGCACACCGTTGTTCATGCGTACGGTGCTGGCGTTGTTTTGTGGCGGTTTTGCGACCTTCGCCCTGTTGTATTGCGTGCAACCGATGATGCCGCTGCTCTCCGAAGAGTTTTCCATCAATGCCGCCCAGAGCAGTTTGATCCTGTCGGTGGCGACCGGCCTGCTCGCCGTCGGGCTGCTGATCACCGGCCCTATTTCCGATCGCATCGGCCGCAAGTCAGTGATGGTCGCGGCGCTGTTTGCCGCGGCGTTGTGCACCATTGCCAGCGCGATGATGCCGACCTGGCAGGGTGTACTGGTACTGCGCGCCCTGGTGGGGCTGTCGCTGAGCGGCGTGGCGGCGGTCGCGATGACTTACCTGGGTGAAGAAATCCATCCCAAGCACATTGGCCTGGCGATGGGCTTGTACATCGCCGGCAACGCCATCGGAGGCATGAGCGGCCGCTTGATCGCCGGGGTGCTGATTGACTTCGTCAGCTGGCACACCGCGATGCTGGTGGTCGGTGGCCTGGCCTTGATCGCGGCGGCGGTGTTCTGGAGGATTCTTCCCGAGTCACGCAATTTCCGCCCCCGCTCGCTGCATCCGCGCAGCTTGCTGGACGGTTTCACCATGCACTTTCGCGATGCCGGGTTGCCGCTGTTGTTTCTCGAAGCCTTCGTATTGATGGGTGCATTCGTGACGCTGTTCAACTACATCGGCTATCGCCTGCTGGCCGGGCCTTATCACTTGGACCAGGCCTTTGTCGGGTTGCTCTCGGTGGTCTACCTGTCGGGTATCTACAGCTCGGCGAAAGTCGGCGCACTGGCCGACAAACACGGCCGGCGCAAAATGCTCTGGGCGACCATCGCGCTGATGCTGGCCGGTCTTGCGCTGACCATGACCACGCCGCTGTGGCTGGTGATCCTGGGCATGCTGGTGTTCACCTTCGGCTTCTTCGGCGCTCACTCGGTCGCCAGCAGCTGGATCGGCCGCCGCGCAACCAAAGCCAAGGGACAGGCCTCGTCGTTGTACCTGTTCAGCTACTACGCCGGCTCCAGCGTCGCAGGTACGGCTGGCGGGGTAGCCTGGCATCTGGGCGGATGGAACGGTGTCAGCCTGTTCATCGGCGGCTTGCTGGTGGTGGCGTTGCTGGTGGCGGTGAAACTGGCGAAGTTGCCGGTGTTGCCGGGCAACGCTCAGGTTTGAGCGGACACTGTTCAGGCGCTGACCCGCCGCTCAAGTCATTGCCCCAACACCATCCGCGCGTCCAGGACACCGTTGCGCACTTCCAGGCTCAGCACCTGCAAGGAGGCGCCGTCCCGCTCGTGTCGGTCCAGCCAGTCGAGCAGTCGATTGGCATCGCCACTGACGGCAAGCCGTAACGAATCACCGTCGATCTCCAGCTCCGCCAGCTCCAGCCCCGCGGCCGTCGCACTGTCGTTGATCCTGACGGACAAAGAGCTCGTGGCGGTCGTAGCGCCGGTGGGCTCCAGGCGCTGGATCCGGGCAGCGAGTTCGGCCTGCTGCCAATACTGACGCTCGGCCAGGTCGAGCCGATGTCGGGTGGGCTGCCAGATCGAGGTAAATAGAAGGAACAATCCCTGAATCTATTTTTCCGAGTCCAGAAGAAAAACTTCTTACAGGTAAAGTTAGTTACTAAACAAAAGAAAACAGATAAACCGCCAAAGATAGCCAACTTGTTTCATTGAATAATTAACAGGCAAAAAAAAGCCTGCCTGGAACGAATCCCGGCAGGCTGGATGAGCGAGCTACGATCAGTCGTGGTATTGCGCCGACAACTCATGCACCGCGCGCAGGAAAGCACCGGCGTGTTCCGGATCGACTTCCGGCGTAATGCCATGGCCAAGGTTGAACACATGACCGCTGCCCTTGCCATAGCTGGCGAGGATGCGCCCGACTTCGGTGCGGATGGCTTGCGGTTTGGCGTAAAGCACAGTCGGATCCATGTTGCCTTGCAGAGCGACTTTGCTGCCGACACGCTCGCGGGCGTTGCCAATGTCGCAGGTCCAGTCCAGGCCCAGGGCGTCGGCACCGGCATCGGCGATGCTTTCCAGCCACAGGCCGCCGTTCTTGGTGAACAGGATCACCGGTACTTTACGACCTTCATGTTCGCGGATCAGGCCGCTGACGATCTTGCGCATGTAGGCCAGGGAAAACTCCTGGTACGCCGCCGCCGACAGGTTGCCGCCCCAGGTGTCGAAGATCTGCACCGCTTGCGCACCGGCCAGGATCTGCCCGTTGAGGTAGGACGTCACCGACTGCGCCAACTTATCCAGCAGCAGGTGCATGGCTTGCGGGTTGTCGTAGAGCATCGCCTTGGTCTTGCGGAAGTCTTTCGACGAGCCGCCTTCAACCATGTAGGTGGCCAGGGTCCAGGGGCTGCCGGAGAAGCCGATCAGCGGCACGCGACCGTTGAGTTCTCGACGGATGGTGCTGACCGCATCCATGACATAACCCAGGTCCTTCTGCGGATCGGGAATCGGCAGGGCTTCGATGTCGGCCAGGGTGCTGACGACTTTCTTGAAGCGCGGGCCTTCGCCGGTCTCGAAGTACAGACCCTGGCCCATGGCGTCGGGAATGGTGAGAATGTCGGAAAACAGAATCGCCGCGTCCAACTGCGGGTAACGATCCAGCGGCTGCATCGTGACTTCGCAGGCGAACTGGGGATTCATGCACAGGCTCATGAAGTCGCCGGCCTTGGCCCGACTGGCGCGGTATTCCGGCAAGTAGCGACCGGCCTGACGCATCATCCACACGGGGGTGACGTCTACGGGTTGCTTGAGCAGGGCACGGAGGAAACGGTCGTTCTTCAGGGCAGTCATGTCGGCATCCGGAAAAAAAGTGCGGGCATTTTCTCAGAGCGCGACGCAAAAGGCACGGCAAGAGCCGTGCCTTTTATCTATCGGGGCAATTTGTCGCGGTATCAGGCAACACCTAAAACCACTGTGGGAGCGAGCTTGCTCGCGATGAGGGCATCACATTCAACATTTTCGTCGACTGATTCGCCGCTATCGCGAGCAAGCTCGCTCCCACATTTGATCGCATTCCCATTCAGGAAATGATCAGACCCCCAAGTAATCCAGAATCCCTTCCGCCGCATTGCGGCCTTCGAAGATCGCCGTCACCACCAGATCGGAACCCCGAACCATGTCGCCGCCGGCGAAGATCTTCGGGTTGCTGGTCTGGTGCTTGTACTGGCCCTGTTCCGGGGCCACGACGCGGCCCTGGCTGTCGGTCTGGATGCTGAACTGCTCAAACCACGGCGCCGGGCTTGGGCGGAAGCCGAAGGCGATGACCACGGCATCGGCCGGGATGATCTCTTCGGAACCGGGGATCGGCTCAGGGCTGCGGCGGCCACGGGCGTCCGGTTCGCCGAGACGGGTCTCGACCACCTTCACGCCCTCGACCTTGTCTTCACCGACAATGGCGATCGGCTGGCGGTTGTAGAGGAACTTCACGCCCTCTTCCTTGGCGTTCTTCACTTCTTTGCGCGAGCCGGGCATGTTCGCTTCGTCACGACGATAGGCGCAGGTCACCGACTTGGCGCCCTGGCGAATCGAAGTGCGGTTGCAGTCCATCGCCGTGTCACCGCCGCCCAGCACCACGACCTTCTTGCCTTTCATGTCGACGAAATCTTCCGGCGACTTTTCAAAGCCCAGGTTGCGGTTGACGTTGGCGATCAGGAAGTCCAGCGCGTCGTAAACGCCCGGCAGGTCCTCGCCGGCAAAGCCGCCCTTCATGTAGGTGTAGGTGCCCATGCCCATGAATACGGCATCGTACTCTTCGAGCAGTTGCTCCATGGTCACGTCCTTGCCTACTTCGGTGTTCAGGCGAAACTCGATGCCCATGCCGGTGAAGACTTCGCGACGATTGCTCAGCACGGTCTTTTCCAGCTTGAACTCGGGGATGCCGAAGGTCAGCAGGCCGCCGATTTCCGGGTTCTTGTCGAACACCACCGGGGTCACGCCACCGCGCACCAGCACATCGGCGCAACCCAGACCCGCCGGGCCGGCCCCAATGATCGCCACGCGCTTGCCGGTCGGCTTGACCTTGGACATGTCCGGGCGCCAGCCCATGGCGAACGCGGTGTCGGTGATGTACTTCTCCACCGAACCGATGGTCACCGCGCCAAAACCGTCGTTGAGGGTGCATGCACCCTCACACAGGCGGTCCTGCGGACACACCCGGCCGCAGACTTCCGGCAGGGTGTTGGTCTGGTGGGACAACTCGGCGGCCTGGAGGATGTTGCCCTCGGCCACCAGCTTGAGCCAGTTGGGAATGAAGTTGTGCACCGGGCACTTCCATTCGCAGTACGGGTTACCGCAGCCCAGGCAGCGGTGGGCCTGGTCGGCCGACTGCTGGGGTTTGAAAGGCTCGTAGATTTCCACGAACTCTTTCTTGCGTTGACGCAACAGTTTCTTCTTCGGATCCTTGCGCCCGACATCGATGAACTGGAAGTCATTACTCAGACGTTCAGCCATTGTTAAAACCTCATCAAACTCTTCAGGCGCATATCACTGCGGGTTGGCACGGGTGCTGGAAAGCAACGATTTCAGGTTGGCAGCCTTGGGCTTGACCAGCCAGAAACGACGCAGATAGTCATCGAGGTTTTCGGCGAGTTCACGACCCCACTCGCTGTCGGTTTCCTCGACGTATTCGTCCAGCACGCGCTGCAAGTGGCTGCGGTAGGCTTCCATCGCCTCGCCGCTGATCCGCTGGATTTCCACCAGTTCGTGATTGACCCGGTCAACGAAGGTGTTGTCCTGGTCGAGCACGTAGGCGAAACCGCCGGTCATGCCAGAGCCGAAGTTGTAACCGGTCTTGCCCAGGACACAGACGAAACCACCGGTCATGTACTCGCAGCAATGATCACCGGTGCCTTCCACCACAGTGTGGGCCCCGGAGTTACGCACGGCGAAACGCTCGCCCGCGGTGCCGGCGGCGAACAGCTTGCCGCCGGTAGCGCCGTACAGGCAGGTGTTGCCGATGATGGCACTGTCCTGAGTCTTGTAGACGCTGGCCTTGGGCGGAACGATGACCAGTTTGCCGCCGGTCATGCCCTTGCCCACGTAATCGTTGGCATCGCCTTCCAGATACATATCCAGGCCACCGGCGTTCCAGACGCCGAAGCTCTGGCCTGCAGTGCCCTTGAAGCGGAAGGTGATCGGCGCCTTGGCCATGCCCTGGTTGCCGTGCTTGCGCGCGATTTCGCCGGAGATCCGCGCGCCGATGGAACGGTCGCAGTTGCAGATATCCAGGTCGAACTCGGCACCACTGAGGTCGTTGATCGCCGAAGCGGCCATGTCGACCATCTTCTCGGCCAACTCACCCTTGTCGAACGGCGGGTTGCGATCAACCTGGCAGAACTGTGGCTTGTCCGCCGGGATGAGATCGCTGCCCAGCAACGGCGTCAGGTCCAGGTGATGCTGCTTGGCGGTCTGGCCCTCGAGCACTTCCAGCAGGTCGGTACGGCCGATCAGCTCTTCGAGCGAGCGCACGCCCAGCTTCGCCAGCCACTCGCGGGTTTCCTCGGCGACGTAGGTGAAGAAGTTCACCACCATGTCGACGGTGCCGATGTAGTGGTCCTTGCGCAGCTTTTCGTTCTGGGTCGCCACACCGGTAGCGCAGTTGTTCAGGTGGCAGATGCGCAGGTACTTGCAACCCAGGGCGATCATCGGCGCGGTGCCGAAGCCGAAGCTCTCGGCGCCGAGGATGGCCGCCTTGATCACGTCCAGGCCGGTTTTCAGGCCGCCGTCGGTCTGCACCCGGACCTTGCCGCGCAGGTCGTTGCCGCGCAGGGTCTGGTGGGTCTCGGCCAGGCCCAGTTCCCACGGCGCGCCGGCATATTTGATCGAGGTCAGCGGCGATGCGCCGGTGCCGCCGTCATAGCCGGAGATGGTGATCAGGTCGGCATAGGCCTTGGCCACACCGGCGGCGATGGTGCCAACGCCGGCTTCTGCCACCAGCTTCACCGAGACCAGCGCCTTCGGGTTCACCTGCTTGAGGTCGAAGATCAGTTGCGACAAGTCTTCGATCGAATAGATGTCGTGATGCGGCGGCGGCGAGATCAGGGTCACGCCGGGTACTGCGTAACGCAGCTTGGCGATCAGGCCGTTGACCTTGCCGCCGGGCAGTTGGCCGCCTTCGCCGGGCTTGGCGCCCTGGGCAACCTTGATCTGCAGCACTTCAGCGTTGACCAGGTACTCCGGTGTCACACCGAAGCGGCCGGTGGCCACCTGCTTGATTTTCGAACTCTTGATGGTGCCGTAGCGCGCCGGGTCTTCACCGCCTTCGCCGGAGTTGGAACGCGCGCCGAGGCGGTTCATGGCTTCAGCCAGGGCTTCATGAGCTTCCGGAGACAAGGCCCCCAAGGAGATACCGGCGGAATCGAAGCGCTTGAGCACCGATTCCAGCGGCTCGATTTCGCTGATGTCCAGCGGTGTGTCCAGGGTCTTGACCTTGAGCAGGTCGCGAATCATCGACACCGGACGGTTGTCCACCAGCGAGGTGTATTCCTTGAACTTGCCGTAGTCGCCCTGCTGCACAGCGGCTTGCAAGGTGTTGACCACGTCCGGGTTGTAGGCGTGGTATTCGCCACCGTGGACGAACTTCAGCAGGCCGCCTTGCTGGATCGGCTTGCGCGGGCTCCAGGCTTCGGCCGCCAGGGCTTTCTGTTCGGCTTCGATGTCGACGAAACGCGCACCCTTGATGCGACTCGGCACGCCACGGAAGCTCAGTTCGCAGACTTCTTCGGACAGGCCGATGGCCTCGAACAGTTGCGCACCGCGGTACGAAGCGATGGTCGAGATTCCCATCTTCGAGAGGATCTTGAGCAGGCCCTTGGTGATGCCTTTGCGGTAGTTCTTGAACACCTCATAGAGGTCGCCCAGCACTTCACCGGTACGGATCAGGTCACCCAGCACTTCATAGGCCAGGAACGGATACACCGCCGAGGCACCGAAACCGATCAGCACCGCAAAGTGATGCGGATCGCGAGCGGTGGCGGTTTCCACCAGGATGTTGGAATCGCAACGCAGGCCTTTTTCGGTCAGGCGATGGTGCACCGCACCGGTGGCCAACGACGCGTGGATCGGCAACTTGCCCGGGGCGATGTGACGGTCGGTCAGCACGATCTGGGTGCGACCGGCGCGCGCGGCTTCTTCAGCCTGATCGGCAACGTTGCGGATCGCCGCTTCAAGGCCGACGCTTTCGTCGTAGTTCAGGTCGATGACCTGACGCTGGAAACCCGGGCGGTCGAGGTTGGTCAGCGAGCGCCATTTGGCCGGGGAAATGACCGGCGAACTGAGGATCACACGCGAGGCGTGTTCCGGCGACTCCTGGAAGATGTTGCGCTCGGCACCGAGACAGATTTCCAGGGACATCACGATCGCTTCGCGCAGCGGGTCGATCGGTGGGTTGGTCACCTGAGCGAACTGCTGGCGGAAATAATCGTACGGCGTACGCACGCGCTGGGACAGCACGGCCATCGGCGTGTCGTCGCCCATGGAACCGACCGCTTCGTAGCCCTGCTCACCCAACGGACGCAGCACCTGGTCACGCTCTTCGAACGTCACCTGGTACATCTTCATGTACTGCTTGAGCTGATCGACGTCGTAAAAAGCCGAACCGTGGTCGTTGTCCTCCATGGTCGCCTGAATGCGCAGGGCGTTCTTGCGCAACCATTGCTTGTACGGATGACGGGACTTGAGACGGTTGTCGATGGCGTCGGTGTCGAGGATCTGGCCGGTTTCGGTGTCCACGGCGAAAATCTGGCCCGGGCCCACACGGCCCTTGGCGATGACGTCTTCGGGCTGGTAGTTCCAGACACCGATTTCCGAAGCCAGGGTGATGAACCCGTTGGTGGTGGTGACCCAGCGCGCCGGACGCAGACCATTACGGTCGAGCAGGCACACGGCGTAACGGCCGTCGGTCATGACGATACCGGCCGGGCCGTCCCACGGTTCCATGTGCATGGAGTTGTATTCGTAAAACGCACGCAGGTCCGGGTCCATGGTCTCGACGTTCTGCCAGGCCGGCGGCACCAGCATGCGCACGCCACGGAACAGGTCGATGCCGCCGGTGACCATCAGTTCCAGCATGTTGTCCATGCTCGAGGAGTCCGAGCCCACACGGTTGACCAGCGGGCCGAGCTCTTCCAGATCCGGCATCAGATCGTTGGCGAACTTGGTGCGACGGGCCAGCGCCCAGTTGCGGTTGCCGGTGATGGTGTTGATCTCGCCGTTGTGGGCGAGGAAGCGGAATGGCTGGGCCAGCGGCCATTTCGGCAGGGTGTTGGTGGAGAAGCGTTGGTGGAACACGCAGATCGCGGTTTTCAGGCGCTCATCGCTCAGGTCCGGATAGAAGGCGGTCAGGTCCGCCGGCATCATCAGGCCTTTATAGATGATGGTCTTGTGGGAAAAGCTGCAGATGTAGTGATCGGTGTCGGCGGCGTTGGCCACGGACGAACGACGACGGGAGCTGAACAGCTTGATCGACATGTCCTGGTCGCTCAGGCCTTCGCCCGCGATGAACACTTGTTCGATCTGCGGCAGACGCTCAAGGGCCAGGCGGCCGAGGACGCTGGTGTCGATCGGCACCTTGCGCCAGCCCACCAATTGCAGGCCGGCGGCCAGGATCTCGCGATTCATGTTTTCGCGAGCCGCTTGGGCCTTCACCGGGTCCTGATTGAAGAACACCATGCCCACCGCGTACTGCTTGGGCAGGGTCACGCCAAACGTTTCCTGGGCAATGGCACGCAGGAACTCGTCAGGCTTTTGAATCAGCAAGCCACAACCGTCACCGGTCTTGCCGTCGGCGTTGATCCCACCGCGGTGGGTCATGCAGGTCAGGGCCTCAATGGCCGTTTGTAAAAGGGTATGGCTGGGTTCGCCCTGCATATGAGCAATCAGGCCGAAACCGCAGTTATCCTTGAATTCATCTGGTTGGTACAGACCTGCTTTCATAGACACTTTCTCACCAGGCTGCCTCTTATCGAGGCAAATTTCTTTTCAATTCAGCCAGTTGCGTGCCGCGCCGAACGTACGCCAGCTTTGCGGGGGCAAAAGGGAGGTCATTGTACACACCGACACAAGGGCTCACAAATTTGACGACGAAACGTCGCAAATCCATGTCGCATTTGTGAAAGGTTTAAAGCTATACGCTGTGCTAGTCAAAACTTTTTTGGGTTCGACCGCTGCGACTCAAACGCTACTGTGACGCAGACACCACAAGGCGCGCGGCCTGAAAGGTCGCTCGCCCTTGCGGAAATTTTGAGGTGCCGGGAGAGGCGGCCTGGGTAAGGCCGCCGAATCTTCAGCGAGTTGCTGCCAGTTCCTGTTGGACGCTGGCGACAGTGCGAGGCCAAGGTTTACCAGCCTGAACCTTCGCTGGCAAGGCCTTGATGGCGGAAACGGCTGCATCACGGTTGGCGAAATTGCCGTAGGTGATGACATAAAGCGGTTTGCCGTTGAGCATTTTCTTGAAATAACGGTACTCGCCGCCCTGTTCCTTGACGAACTTTTGCGCAGACGCTTCGGAGCTGGTGCCGAGGATCTGTACCACGTAGCTGCCTGGAGCCTGACCGGCGTACCAGTTACCGCCAGCGGCCTGAGTGGCCGGCTTGGTGGCCGGGGCTGGAGCAGGTTTGGCGGTGGCCACCTGGGCGGGAGCCGGCGCAGGCTTGGCAGCCGGAGCGGGCGCCGGGGCTGGGGCTGGGGCTGGAGTTGGCGCTGGTGCCGGGCCAGCCGGCACACCCGCCGGTGGGGCGCTGGTGGTCACGGTTGGCGGCGTATCGCTGGTGTCATCGATCGGTGGTGGCGCGCCGTCGTCACCCTCGGTGATACCGCCAGCGGCCTCAGCCAAGGGACTGCGCATGACCGGTTGCGACTGGCCGACCAGCGGCAGCGGCATCGGCTGGGTGTTACCGGCGAACTCCACCTCCGGAGCACCGCCATTGGGCTGCGCGGCGTCCTGGCCCAGAGGCAGTTGTGCCTGCTCGTTGGCGGGTGCGCCGGTGGTCGGTGCCTTGCTGCGACCCGGCATCAGCCAGGCGGCGGCGATCGCGACCACGACGACGGCGGAAATCGCCAATACGTGTTTCTTCGGCATGTTGAACCCCATACTTGGACGCTTTACCGCTGAGCGGCTGGCAATCATGACTTCGATGAGAGCATCGCGGGCCACCTGGTTAATATTTCCAGGCCAGCCATCGGAGCTTTCGTGAATCTCAGAGATCTGATCCGCGGTGAAAAGTTCGATGCCCCGACCGGCACCTTCAAGGCGTTGGGCCAGGTATTCACGGGTTTCTTCTTCGGTGTAGGGCGCCAGCTCAATGACGTGGAAGCGCTCTTGCTCAAGATTCAGCTGCTCCAGATCGGCGATCAGCGACGACTCACCAAACAGGAAGACGTGGGGACGGCCTTCTGGCGCACCGGCAGCCAGGGCCAGCAAGGCTTCCAGGGCCGACTCGTCGAGTTGCTCGGCGTCGTCCACCAGCAGATAGACTTCCTGCCCGGTCAGCGCCAGTTGCACGATCTGATCCAGAATCGCACCGACTTCAGCCTGGGCGACATTCAGCGCCTGGGCCACCTGACGCAACACACCGGCTGCATCACCGGCGCCGCGGGCCGACACCACCACGCTTTGCACCGACTGCTTGTTGGTGCTGGCCACCAGGGCCTGGCGCAGCAAGGTCTTGCCGCTGCCTTGAGGGCCGGTGACCACCAGCAACAGCTGGCTGTAACGCGCCAGGTGATGCAACTGGCCCAGAACCGGTTTGCGTTGGGCGGGGAAAAACTTGAAGCCTGGAACCCGTGGCGCGAAAGGGTCATGACTCAACTGGAAATGGCCGAGGAAAGCCTCGTCGGCATGCAAACTAGTCATCGGAATCTTATTAACCTTTAAGCTGAGCCAGGGCGCGATAATCCGCTCCCAGCGTGGCCTGTAGAACCTCTTTCGGATAATCGTCGGTCACCACAGCTTCGCCCATGTGGCGCAGCAGCACCAGACGCAGGCGACCGTCGATCACTTTTTTGTCGATTGCCATGTGTTCGAGAAAATCGGCTTCGGTCATTTCTTCGGGCGGGATCACCGGCAACCCGGCGCGCTGGAACAGAGCAATACCGCGATCGCGCTCCTGTTCACTGATCCAGCCTAAACGCGCGGACATCTCCAGGGCCATGACCGTACCGGCCGCAACCGCTTCGCCATGGAGCCAGACACCATAGCCCATGTGGGTTTCGATGGCGTGGCCAAAGGTATGCCCCAGGTTGAGCGTGGCGCGCACGCCCGACTCGCGCTCATCGGCACCGACCACCGCAGCCTTGGCCGCACAGGAACGTTCGATAGCGTAGGTCAGCGCAGCCTGATCCAGCGCACGCAGGCGGTCGACGTTTTCTTCCAGCCAGCCCAGGAACGGTTCGTCGCAGATCAGCCCGTACTTGATGACTTCAGCCAGCCCCGCAGACAGCTCGCGGGCGGGCAATGTATTGAGAGTCGCGGTGTCGATCAGCACCACGTTGGGCTGGTAGAAAGCACCCACCATGTTTTTGCCCAGCGGATGGTTGATCCCGGTCTTGCCGCCCACCGACGAGTCCACCTGGGACAACAGGGTCGTGGGGATCTGGATGAAATCAACACCGCGCTGATAGCAAGCGGCGGCGAAACCGGCCATGTCGCCGATCACGCCGCCGCCCAAGGCCACCACCGTGGTGCGGCGGTCATGCCGCGCGGTCAGCAGGCCATCGAAAATAAGCTGCAGGGTTTCCCAATTCTTGAAGGCTTCGCCGTCAGGCAGCACCACGGAAATGACCGAGAAAGCCGACAGGCTGCGGGTCAGACGCTCCAGATACAAAGGTGCGACGGTTTCGTTGGAGATAATCGCCACTTGCCGTCCGGCGATATGCGGCGCCAGCAAGTCGGGCCGGTCCAGCAAACCTTCGCCAATGTGAATCGGGTAGCTGCGCTCGCCCAGGTCGACCTTAAGTGTCTGCATGTGTCCCCACAGTGAAGATGGAATCAGGCGTCCTGCCTGCAATTAACGAAAGTCCACGGTGCCTGTTGTGATGTCAATCGATGGCCATCGGCCACGTCCCGGCGGGCCATGACGGGACGCCGAGGATAGCGCATTTCCCGCGACGCATTAACGGGGTGGCAGTTGCTGCAGGCGATCAAGAATGTCCAGCACCACCATCCGCGGCGGCCGCTCGTCGGTTTCCACCACCAGATCAGCAATCTCCCGGTACAGCGGATCACGCAGCTCCAGCAGGTCGCGCAAGGTCTTGGCCGGGTCGGCGGTGCGCAACAGCGGACGGTTACGATCCCGAGCGGTGCGACCCACCTGCTGCTCGACGGAGGCGTGCAGATAGACCACTCGTCCGCCGGCATGCAATGCCCGACGATTGGCCTCGCGCATCACCGCGCCGCCACCGGTGGCCAGTACCACGCCGTCGAACGCGCACAGTTCGGCGATCATCGCCTGCTCACGGTCACGAAAGCCGGGCTCGCCTTCCTTATCGAAGATCCATGGGATATTGGCACCCGTGCGCAATTCAATTTCCTTGTCGGAATCTTTGAATGGCAGGCGCAGCTCTTTGGCCAGCAAACGGCCGATGGTGCTTTTTCCAGCGCCCATCGGCCCAACAAGAATCAAATTTCGCACAGAATCAACGACTCACAGCAATCGCCTGGTTATTCATGATACGCGGAGTGAGGAACACCAGCAGCTCGGATTTTTGCTCCGAAACCACATCACGCCGGAAAAGGCGGCCAAGATACGGCACATCGCCAAGAAATGGCACCTTATCTACGACCTTGCTCTGAGTATTTGAGAAAACCCCGCCAATCACAATGGTCTCGCCGTCATTGACCAGCACCTTGGCGTTGACTTCGTTTTTCTTGATTGGCGGCACATCATTCACCTTGTTCAGGTAATCCGGCTCATCCTTGGTGACCTTGACCTCCATGATGATGCGGTTGTCCGGGGTGATCTGCGGGGTCACCTCCAGGGACAGCGAGGCCTCCTTGAACGACACCGAGGTGGCACCACTGGAACTGGCTTCCTGATAGGGAATCTCCGTGCCCTTGAGGATTTTTGCCGTCTCTTTGTCGGACGTCACCACCTTGGGCTGAGAGACGATTTCCCCGTTGCCGGTTTTCTCCATGGCCGTCAATTCCAGGTCCAGCAGTACATTGTCGGTGATGAAGGCGATGCCGATGCCGGAGGTATTGCCCGACGCGCCCAGATCGACAAACGGCTGGTTGGTGCTGGTGCTGCCCGGCGTGCCGATGGTGGTGGAGTCGCCGGTGGTGACCCCTGAAGTGTTCCAGTTGCCTTTGTTCTGGATCGATCCACCCCAGCGCACGCCCAGGCTCTTGTCGTAGTCAACGTTGGCCTCGACAATCCGCGCCTCGATCATCACCTGGCGCACCGGGATATCCAGCTGCGCCACAATCCGGCGCAGTTCGTCGAGCCGGTCCTGGGTCTGGTAGGCAATGATGTTGTTGGTTCGCTCATCGACCGTGATCGTACCGCGCTCATCGGCCTTGGCTTCGGCACTGGTCACCGACTGGAACAGCTTGGCGATGTCCGCAGCCTTCGCATAGTTGACCTGCAACAGCTCACGCCGTAGCGGCGCCAGGTCGGCAATCTGCTTCTGGGATTCGAGTTCCTGGCGCTCACGGGCCGCGATTTCGTCGGCGGGGGCGACCAGCAGCACATTGCCGACCTTGCGCTTGTCCAGCCCTTTGGTCTTGAGCACCAGGTCCAGCGCCTGGTCCCAAGGCACATTTTGCAGGCGCAGGGTAATGCCGCCCTGCACCGTGTCACTGGCCACCAGGTTGAGGTTGGTGAAATCGGCAATCAGTTGCAGGACCGAGCGCACCTCGATGTCCTGAAAGTTGAGGGACAGCTTTTCACCGCTGTAGGCCTCGCGACTGGCATCGCGTTTTTGCAGATCCTCGACAGTCATGGGTCGGACACTGACGGTCAGTTTGTTGTCCGTCTGGTAGGTGGAGTAATCGAAAGTACCGCTGGGTTCGATGCTGATGGTGGCCCGGTCGGCGCCGGCACTGGCATTGACGAACTGCACCGGGGTGGCGAAGTCCTTGACGTCCAGGCGCACGCGCAGCGGTTCGGGTAACCGGGTCTTGGCGAAGTTGAGGATGATCTTGCCTTCACGCTCCTGGATGTCCGGGGCGATCGAGGGGTCCGACAGATCGATCACCACATTGCCTTCGCCCTGGGTACCGCGCTGGAAATCTACCCCTCGGATCGCCTTGCCCACCGGCGCACTGGCTCTGGCGGGCACCGCGCTGGGAGCCGCCGGGCGTGGCGCCTGGGCGGCAGCGCTGGCAACCGCTCCCTTGCCGACCACCACGAGCAGGCTGTTGCCCTCCACCCGCGCGGTATAGGGCGCAAGCTGGGTAAGGCCAATGATCAGACGGGTACGATCAGCCGCCTCGACCACCGTGGCGCTTCGCGCATTGCCAGCACCAAGATCATGCCTCTTGTGGGCCAACTGGCTGGTCACCCCCGGCAGATCCAGAGCGATCCGGGCCGGTTGCTCGGTGGTGTAGCCCCGAGGCGCGGGGGGCGGCCCGTCGAAGGTGAGTTTCAACTCGATGCGGTCCCCCGGCAGCGCCGCGACATCCAGCGTTTTCAGATTGACCGCATGAACCATCGGCGACAACAGCGCTATCCATAGCGAAATACCGAGGGCTGCAAAAATCCTGTTCATTGTTCGAGTTCCACTATTGAGTGCTCTTTCAGAGGAATGGTCCGTGGCCGTTCCAGCCAGGCGCCCTCGCCATCAGGAACGATTTCGACCACCTCGACCTGGGTGGCGCTAATGCCGACGATCCGCCCGTCGTTGCGTCCCAGATAGTCACCGACCTTGAGCCGGTGCACCCCGCCCGCGCCGCGCAGGAGCGCGAAGGAGCCGCTGACGTTGGAAATCGTCCCGACCATTTCAAACTGCTCGATGTTGAAGCCTTCCAGGTATTGCTTGACCCGAGTCGGGTCGGGCCGGACGTTGCGTGCACCCTTCTGGCGACCGGCCTGATCCACCCTGACCTGCCGTGAAAACGGGCTGCGCAGGTCGGCGGCGCTGTAAGTGAAGGTTTCGTAAGGCCTGAACGTCGGCGTTGGCTCGATCTTGCCGGGCGGGCGCAGCCGCACTTCGTTCATGTAGGCGTCCAGGTCGCTGAAGCCGTTATCGTTGTTGCAGCCCGTCAGCACGACCAGCCCCGCCAGCAGGATAATGCGCCAAGCCGGCTTCATGGCTGCACCTCCTGCTCGTTGTACCGGTAGGTCTTGGCCTGGATGCTCATGCGCAGTTTCGCTCCTGCGTCGGGCTCCATCGGGGCGATGTCGAAATCGTGCAGCGTGACGATCCGTGGCAGTCCGGCAACGCCGCTGACGAAGGTTGCCAAGTCATGATAGTCGCCGGTCACCGTAATCTGGATCGGCAGTTCGATGTAAAACGGCTGGGTGACCTCCGGTAACAGCTTGATCTCCTCGAACTCCAGACCACTGCCCAGACCGGTACGGGTGATGTCCTCCAGCAGGCCTGGCACTTCGGTGTCACTGGGCAATTGCCGCAACAGCACGCCGAAGGAGGCTTCCATCTGCTTCATCTGTTCGGTGTAGCGCTCCAGGTTCGCGGCCATGTGAGCTTTGCCCGCAAACTGTGCCTTGAGGGTGTTTTCTTCCCCGCGCACTTGCTGCAGTTGGTTCTCCAGGTCACTCAAGGCAAAGTTATAGCCCAACCCCAGCACCAGGATGACCAGCAGGATGCCGCTCAACCATTTGACCGGCATCGGCCAGGAGCCAATGTTGTTGGTATCCAGCTCACTGATGTCGATCTTGCGCAGCGCTTCGAACCACTCTCCCGGCTTCATTGGGCGTCCTCGACAATGGCCGGACGGGTCTGGCGAACCGTCAGCTGGAAGACGTTGGCCTGATCGAGCTGACCGGCCGTGGTGGCCTTGACTTCCGTCAGGCTGGGCGCATCGAACAGGTCCGATGAGTCCAGGTTACGCATCAGGTCCGAGACCCGGTTGTTCGATTCCGCCGCGCCCTTGATGGAGAGGGTCTTGTCTTCCATCTTCACTTCGGTGAAATACACCCCGTCAGGCAGGGTGCGCGCCAGTTGATCGAAGATGCGCCCGCTCACCGGCCGGTTACCCTGCAAGTCCTGGATGATGCGCATGCGCTCCAGCAGTTGCTGGCGGCGGGCCTTGAGTTCGCTGATCTGCTTGATGCGCTCGTCCAGCACGGCTATCTGCTCGCTGATATGACTGTTGCGAGCCATCTGGTGGTCAATGGCACTGTCCAGGTAGCGGACCGCAATCAGCGTCAGGCCCACCGCACCGACCAATGCACCCACCAATGCCAGCAAAAAGCGTTTGCGACGCTCCTCACGCAGCTCCTCTCGCCAGGGAAGAAGGTTGATCCGCGCCATCAGTCAAAGCTCCTGAGGGCCAGCCCGCAGGCAATCATCAAGGCCGGTGCGTCACTGGCCAGGGCACCGGCGTTGACCTTGCTGCCCAGGGCCATGTTGGAAAACGGGTTGGCCACCTGGGTCGGCGTGCCCAGGCGCTGTTCGATCAGCCGGTCCAGGCCCGCGACCGAGGCGGTGCCTCCAGCCAAGAGGATGTGGTCCACCGCACTGTACTGGCCCGAGGCGAAGAAAAACTGCAAGGACCTCGATACCTGTTGCACCAGGGCCTCGCGAAAAGGTTGCAGGACCTCACCGAGGTAATCGTCCGGCAGGCCACCCTGCTTCTTTGCCTGCCCGGCCTGCTCGGGTGACAGGCCGTAGCGGCGCTGGATTTCTTCGGTGAGCTGGCGACCGCCGAACAATTGTTCGCGGGTATAGATGATGCGCCCGTTATGCAGCACGCTCAGGGTGGTCATGGTGGCGCCGATGTCGATCACCGCCACCGTCAGCCGCTCCTGGGACGCGGCCAGTTGCGTGGCAAGCAGCCCGAAGGCGCGCTCCAGCGCGTAGGCCTCCACATCGACCACCTTGGCCGTAAGCCCGGCGAGCGCCAGCGCAGCCTCGCGAACTTCGACGTTTTCCTTGCGACAGGCGGCCAACAGCACCTCGACCCGCTCGGCGCTGCGCGGTGAAACGCCCAGGACTTCGAAGTCGATGGCCACCTCGTCCAGCGGATAAGGAATGTATTGATCGGCTTCGATCTTGAGCTGGTTTTCCATGTCGTCGTCGGAAAGTCCGGCGTCCATCTCGATGGTCTTGGTGATCACCGCCGACCCCGCTACAGCCACCGCCACGTTACGCAAGGGTGTTCTGGCCTTGGCGAGCACCCGTGACAATGCCTGGCCCACGCCCTCGAGCTCGGCGATGTTCTTTTCGACCACGGCGTTGGCCGGCAACGGCTCGACCGCGTAAGACTCGACACGGTAGCGGTCACCCTGGCGGCTCAACTCGAGCAGCTTCACCGACGTGGAACTGATGTCTATCCCCAAAAGCGTATGGGCTTTTTTATTGAAGAGTCGTAGCACTACCAATTCCCTATGACTATCCGTGAGTTACGGACTCTCTAATATGCGTTGCGTTCAATCACTCCGGCCCGACGGACGTCCGGGTGGCGTTACCGACGAAAAAAAATGCTTATAATGCCCAGCGTTTTTTTTCGCTTTGTTGCAAGCACGGGTCCTTCCCTGCACCTGGCGCCTTTTCATTCTTTGCCTGGATATCCAAAAGCCTTGATTCGTCTGCTGAAATTTTTCGGATGGTCCATCCTCGCCGTTTTCTGCGGACTGCTCCTGGGTCTGAGCGGTGCGTTTCTTTACCTTAGTCCGGGATTGCCGTCCGTGGAGGCGCTGAGAAGTATTCAGTTGCAGATTCCGTTGCGGGTGTACAGCAGCGACGACAAGTTGATCGCAGAGTTTGGCGAAATGCGCCGCACGCCGATCCGTTTCGCCGACATTCCCCCCAATTTCATCAATGCGTTACTAAGTGCTGAAGACGACAACTTCGCCAACCACTACGGCGTCGATCCGGGCAGCCTGATGCGGGCGGCCAGCCAATTGATCAAAAGCGGCCATATCCAGTCCGGTGGCAGCACCATCACCATGCAGGTGGCGAAAAACTTCTTCCTGACCAGTGAGCGCAGCTTCTCGCGCAAGACCACCGAGATCCTCCTGGCCCTGCAAATCGAGCGACAGCTGACCAAGGACGAGATCCTGGAGCTGTATGTCAACAAGATCTACCTGGGCAACCGCGCCTACGGTATCGAGGCGGCGGCGCAGGTGTATTACGGCAAGTCGATTCGTGATGTGAGCCTGGCGCAGATGGCGATGATCGCCGGCCTGCCCAAGGCACCGTCGCGCTTCAATCCACTGGCCAACCCGGCGCGCAGCAAGGAACGTCGCGACTGGATCCTGGGGCGCATGTACAAGCTGGGCAAGATCAGCGAGGCCGAATACACCGCCGCGGTCAACGAGCCTCTGAACGCCAGCTACCACGTGCCGACCCCCGAGGTGAACGCGCCGTACATCGCCGAAATGGCCCGTGCCGAGATGGTCGGGCGTTATGGCAGCGACGCCTACACCGAGGGTTTCCGCGTGGTCACCACGGTGCCGAGCAATCTGCAGGAGATGGCCAACACCGCGCTGCACGAGGGTCTGATCACCTACGATCAGCGCCACGGCTACCGCGGGCCTGAATCGCGCCTGCCAGGCAAGACCAAAGAAGCCTGGGCCGAGGAATTGACCAAGCAGCGCACCATCAGCAGCCTGGAACCGGCGATCGTCACCCAGGTGGACAAGGACGGCATCATGGTGCTGACCCGCAATGGCGAGCTGGAAGAGCACGTGAGCTGGGAGACCATGAAATGGGCCCGCCCATTCCTCAACACCAACAGCATGGGCGCCAACCCCCGCCAACCGTCGGACGTCGCCCAGGTGGGTGATCTGATCCGGGTACAGCGCCAGCCGGACAACACCCTCAAGTTCAGCCAGATCCCGGCCGCCCAAGGCGCCCTGGTGTCGCTTGACCCGCAGGACGGCGCCATCCGGTCGCTGGTCGGTGGCTTCGCCTTCGAGCAGAGCAATTACAATCGCGCGATGCAGGCCAAGCGCCAGCCGGGTTCAAGCTTCAAACCGTTCGTGTACAGCGCCGCCCTGGATAACGGCTACACCGCCGCCAGCCTGGTGAACGACGCACCGATCGTGTTTGTCGACGAATACCTGGACAAGGTCTGGCGCCCGAAGAACGACACCAATACCTTCCTGGGTCCGATCCGCATGCGCGAAGCGCTGTACAAGTCGCGTAACCTGGTATCGATCCGTTTGCTGCAGGCGCTGGGTGTGGACCGTACCATCGACTACATCAGCAAGTTCGGCTTCAACAAGCAGGACTTGCCGCGCAACCTGTCCCTGGCCCTGGGCACCGCAACCCTGACCCCGATGGAAATCGCCACGGGCTGGAGCACGTTCGCCAATGGCGGATACAAAGTCACCCCGTACCTCATCGACAAGATCGAAAGCCGCAACGGCGACACGTTGTTCCTCGCCAACCCACCACGGGTGCCTTCAGGCGAACAGGCCAGCGACGGCGTCGCCGCACCGGCCAGCGAGACGTTCACGGTAGAGGCAACACCAGGTGAAGCCACGACAGCGCCAGCCGTACCGCAAGCGCCGGTCATCGCCGAGCGCATCATCGATGGCCGCACCACCTACATTCTCAACAGTATGCTGCAGGACGTGATCAAGCTCGGCACCGGCCGCCGCGCCCTGGCCCTGGGCCGTACCGACCTGGCCGGCAAGACCGGCACCACGAACGAATCCAAGGACGCCTGGTTCTCGGGCTACAACGGCGATTACGTCACCACCGTCTGGACCGGGTTCGACCAGCCTGAAAGCCTCGGTCGGCGCGAATACGGCGGCACCGTGGCGCTGCCGATCTGGATGAGTTACATGGGCGCTGCCCTCAAGGACAAACCGCCACACACCCAACCGGAACCCGAAGGCATCCTCAGCCTGCGGGTTGACCCGGTCAGCGGCCGAGCTGCCACCCCAGGCACTCCGGGAGCGTACTTCGAGCTGTTCAAGAGCGAAGACACCCCACCGTCAGTCAACGAGCTGGGCAACGGCGTAGCGCCAGGCAGCCCGCTACCGGCGGATGAGGCGGCGCCGATCGATTTGTTCTGATCGGGCCTCTCGCAAAAAGCCCCGCCTTCGAAAGAAGCGCGGGGCTTTTTTCAGGCCCTCAAATTACACACTCCCCTGTAGGAGCCGAGCTTGCTCGCGATGGCGGCGGGTCAGCTTGCATCCATGTTGAATACCAGACTGCAATCGCGAGCAAGCTCGGCTCCCACAGGATTTGCGGTGGTCACACAAAATCGGCAGGTACAAAAAAGCCCCGACTCAAAGAAGAGCCGGGGCTTTTTATTGAACGCTACAACGGCTTAGCCGTTGAACACGTCATCCACGCTCTTGAGCGGGTAGTTCTTCGGATACGGCAGGGTAGCCACGCCGGTCTCGATCGCGGCCTTGGCCACGGCGTCGGAGATCAGGGTGATCAGGCGGGCATCCATTGGCTTGGGAATGATGTACTCACGACCAAATTCCAGCTTGATGCCGCCGTAGGCATCGCACACTTCCTGAGGCACTGGCAGCTTGGCCAGTTCGCGCAGGGCGTTGGCGGCCGCGACTTTCATTTCTTCGTTGATGCGCTTGGCGCGAACGTCCAGGGCACCACGGAAAATGAACGGGAAGCCCAGTACGTTGTTGACCTGGTTCGGGTAGTCCGAACGGCCGGTGGCCATGATCACGTCGCTGCGGGTAGCGTGAGCCAGTTCCGGGGAAATTTCCGGATCCGGGTTCGAGCAGGCGAACACGATCGGGTTCGGCGCCATGCGCAGCAGGTTTTCCGGGCTCAGCAGGTTCGGACCCGACAGGCCAACGAATACGTCGGCACCGTCCAGCGCGTCGGCCAGGGAGCGCTTGTCAGTGGCGTGGGCAAACACGGCCTTGTACTGGTTCAGGTCGTCACGGCCGGAATGGATCACGCCGGTACGGTCAACCATGAAAATGTTTTCGATCTTGGCGCCCATGCTCACCAGCAACTTCATGCAGGAGATGGCCGCAGCGCCGGCACCCAGGCAGACGATCTTGGCTTGTGGCAGGGTTTTGCCAGCGATTTCCAGGGCATTGATCATGCCGGCCGCGGTCACGATCGCGGTGCCGTGCTGGTCATCGTGGAACACTGGAATGTCGCACTGCTCGATCAGGGCACGTTCGATCTCAAAGCACTCAGGCGCCTTGATGTCTTCCAGGTTGATGCCACCGAAGGTAATGGAGATACGCTTGACGGTGTCGATGAAGGCTTGCGGGCTTTCGGAGTCGACTTCGATGTCGAACACGTCAATACCGGCGAAACGCTTGAACAAAACGCCCTTGCCTTCCATGACCGGCTTGGAGGCCAATGGGCCGAGGTTACCCAGGCCGAGAATCGCGGTGCCGTCGGAAATGACTGCCACCAGGTTGCCCTTGCCGGTGTATTTGTAGGCCAGCTCAGGGTCGCGAGCGATTTCGCGTACTGGTTCGGCTACGCCGGGGCTGTAGGCCAGCGACAGATCGCGGGCAGTAGCGGTGGCCTTGGTGAGCTCGACACTCAGCTTCCCTGGACGAGGATTAGCGTGATATTCGAGAGCGGCAGTTTTCAGATCAGACATGTGGGCATTCCGCTTTTTACTGTGTTGGACAGACGGACCGCCGAGGATACGCGCCTCGCAAAGTCCCTACAAGACTGACCAGTCACCCCTGTCAAGCGCGCCGCCCTACGACTTTGGGCCAAGAGCCGCAGAACACAAGGTCTACATGCATACAATTCGAACCGTAAATGTCTACAATTTTTTTATCGAGACACGCGACTCAACATCCCTGGATCGGTCAACGGCAATAACCAACGCCCCTGCCCCGGCTCAAGCCCGCCGCGACGCGAACGGTCGACCACCCAGCCACGCGCCTCGATCCGCTTGCCTTTGAGTCGCTCGAGCGACGCCATATCGAAGCGACTCACCAGATTGGGGGCAACGCGCAATACAACCGGCCCCTCCAACTGGAGCCAAATACCGCCGCGATTGCGCGAGACGTCAATCACGCGGCCAGTGAGCACGGCAAAGCCTGATGCCTTGATATTGTGCGCCTCAAGCACAGGCGAACGCTTCCACACCCCGACGCCCGCTTCCCGCGCTTGGCGTTCGGCAGCGCGCTGACAATGCGCCAGATCGACATTCGGCGCGACCACTACGTGAAATCCCAAGCCCTCGGCGAGTAGCTGCGCTTCCAGGTTCTGACCGTCGGCGCTGTAGACATGGGCCAGCGTGCGACCGTAGCGATCCTTGCCTTCCTTGCCGGGCAGCAACCCCACGCGTCCCGCACTGGCGCCCACCAATGCCTCAAGGCGCCGGCGTGCAGCGACGGCGAACGGCTCATCGGAACGCCCTCGACGCCCCAGTTCAGGACTGTTGAGACCGATCATGCGCACGCTGCGGCCATCAGCCAGGCGCAGGGTATCGCCGTCCACCACCTTCTGGACCGTCACATGGGCCAGGCCAGGTGGCGCCGGACAGAAGGCCTGCGCGCTGCTCAGCCAAATCGCGGACACAAAAAAGGCGCCCGCAAGGGACGCCTTTTTCATCAGTCTGGAGCAGCCGAAACGACCATCCAAAATGATTAGCCTCAGGCTTTTTTGGTAGCGCCAAAAGCACCGAAACGATCGGCGAACTTCTGAACGCGGCCGCCGGTATCCAGAGTCTTTTGCTTACCGGTGTAGAACGGGTGGCATTCGTTGCAAACGTCGATCGACAGGGCTTTGCCGTAGGTCGAACGAGTTTCGAACTTATTGCCGCAGCTGCAGGTCACGGCAATTTCTGGGTATTCCGGATGGATATCGGTTTTCATGGGGTTTTCCTCAGGCTAGCGTGCCGCCACCCAACACTATTGTTGAATACCGCACGTAATTAGGCCGCGGATTCTACCAGACAACATCAATCACGCAAGCTATGACTTGTACCAACCGTCTGCTAGGCTCCCCGCCTCATGCGCAAGCTCTTCTGTGGGAGCGAGCCTGCTCGCGATGGCGGTGGATCAGCCGCATGGGTATTGGTTGACACTCCGCCATCGCGAGCAGGCTCGCTCCCACAAGGGTTGTGCCAAGCCTTCTGAATTTGTCTGTATATCGAGACCCTCCCGCGTGCCCGACGCCATCCTGCGCCTCGCCCTGCCTTCGCCTCTGCGCCGCCTGTTCGACTACCGGGCCCCGGCCGGAGTCCTGCGTGAGCAGTTGCATCCGGGCATGCGCCTGCGGGTGCCGTTCGGCCGACGGGAGATGATCGGGATTCTGGTCGAGGTCGCCGACCACAGCGAAGTCCCGGCCGACAAACTGAAGCCGGCCCTGGCCTTGCTCGATGCGACGCCGCCGCTGCCCGCCTCGCTGTTCAAGCTGTGCCTGTGGACCTCCCAGTACTATCAACACAGCCTCGGCGACACCCTGAGCTGGGCGCTGCCGGTATTGTTGCGCCAGGGCGAACCGGCCGAGGCACGCCAGGAGCGGTTCTGGTCGGTGGCACCGGGCGCCTCGCTGGACGACCCGCGCATCGCCCGCGCCCCGCGTCAGCGTGAGGCCCTGGCGACCCTGGCCCAGCATCCCCACGGCGTGGCCCATCAGCTATTGAGCAAACTGATGCTCAGCAAGGACAGCCTCGACCTGCTGCTAGCCAAGGACCTGGTCCAGGTAGACATCCGCCGGCACGCTCCGGGTGTTCGCCATGAGCATTGGCTGGCCCAGCCGGAACTGCCGCTCAATGCTGAACAGCGGGCCGCCTGCGAGGCGATTCGCGCCGGTTTCGACAGCTATCACGCCTTCTTGCTGGCCGGCGTCACCGGCAGCGGCAAGACCGAGGTCTATCTGCAACTGATCCGCCAGACCCTGGAAGCCGGCAAGCAGGCCCTGGTGCTGATTCCGGAAATCAACCTTGGGCCACAGACCCTGGCGCGCTTCGAACAACGGTTCAACGCGCGGATCGCGCTGGTGCATTCGGCGGTCAACGACCGTGAACGGCTGGAAGCCTGGCTCGCCGCCCGGGACGGTGAGGCCGACATCATCATCGGCACCCGCTCGGCCCTGTTCACACCGATGAAAAACCCCGGTCTGATCATCATCGACGAAGAACATGACGGCTCTTATAAGCAGCAGGAAGGCCTGCGCTACCACGCCCGTGACTTGGCACTGGTGCGGGCGCGCCAGGAAAACATTCCCATTGTTCTCGGTTCAGCCACGCCGTCCCTGGAAAGCCTGCACAACGCCTACACCGGACGTTACGGACTCCTGCGCCTGAACGAACGGGCCGGCGGCGCCAAGCAGCCACGGTTTCTGCGCCTGGATGTAAAGAGTCGTCCGCTGGACAGCGGCATTTCCGGGCCGATGCAACAAGCCATCGGCCAGACCCTGGCCGCCGGGCAACAGGTCTTGGTGTTCCTCAACCGCCGGGGTTTCGCCCCGACCCTGCTGTGCCATGACTGCGGTTGGATGTCGGGCTGCGAACGCTGCGACGCACGCATGACCGTGCACCAACGCCACGGCGAGCTGCGCTGCCATCATTGCGGCCACGCCGAACGAGTGCCGAGGCACTGCCCGCAGTGCGGCAAAGTGGACCTGCGCCCGGTGGGGGCCGGCACCGAACGCGCTGAAGAACGGCTGGGCATCCTGTTTCCCGATTACCCGGTACTGCGGGTCGATCGCGACAGCACTTCGCGCAAGGACGCCATGAATCAGTTGTTCGCTACCATTCAGAAAGGCCAGCCGTGCATCCTGGTGGGCACGCAGATGCTCGCCAAGGGGCATCACTTTCCTCGGGTCACGCTGGTGTCGATCCTTGACGCCGACGGCGGACTGTTCTCCGGCGACTTCCGTGCCAGCGAGCGCATGGCGCAGTTGATCGTTCAGGTCGCAGGCCGGGCCGGACGGGCCGAGGAGCCGGGCAAGGTAATTATCCAGACCCACCTGGCCGACCATCCGCTGCTGATACAACTGACCGAACAAGGCTACTTCGCCTTCGCCGAGCAGGCCTTGAGCGAACGTCGCGGCGCCGGCCTGCCGCCGTTTGCTCACCTGGCATTGTTGCGGGCCGAAGCCCATAAGCCCGGGCAGGCCGAAGCGTTCCTTGACGAAGCCTGCAGCGAGGCCGAACGCTTGCTGGGGCAACAGAACCTCACCGGCATCGAACTATTGGGCCCGGTACCGGCTCCGATGGAACGACGGGCCGGGCGTTACAGGGCTCAACTTCTACTACAGGCCAATGCCCGGGCCCCTTTGCATCGGCTATTAAGTACCTGGCTGCTGGCGCTGGAGCAGATGCCCAGCGGGCGGGCGGTGCGCTGGTCGCTGGATGTGGATCCGGTGGATTTGTATTGACCCAGGCATCCTCATCGCGAGCAGGCTCGCTCCCACATTGGAATGCAATTTCCTGTGGGAGCGAGCCTGCTCGCGATGAGGCCCGAATAGCCACCACACATCCCCACCCGACCCGCTACAGTTGGCAAGCTTGCCTTCGCCACGGATAATGCCCAGTTTTTCCACCAGCGCATCGAAGCGCCGCCGCGCCTGCGGTTGAAAGAGAAGACCATGAAAGACACCATTCGCCAGCTCATCCAGCAAGCCATCGCCCAACTCGTCGCTGAAGGTGTGCTGCCAGAAGGCCTGTCGCCGGCGATTCAGGTCGAAAACACCCGTGACAAGACCCACGGCGACTTCGCCAGCAACATCGCGATGATGCTCGCCAAACCGGCCGGCATGAAACCGCGGGACCTGGCCGAAAAGATCATCGCCGCGCTGCCGGCTGACGAAAACGTCAGCAAGGCTGACATTGCCGGCCCAGGCTTCATCAATTTCTTCCAGAACACCCAGGCCCTGGCCTCACGCCTGGACGCGGCCCTGGCCGACGAACGCATCGGCGTGCGCAAGGCCGGTCCGCTGCAACGCACCGTGGTCGACCTTTCGGCCCCCAACCTCGCCAAGGAAATGCATGTCGGCCATCTGCGCTCGACCATCATTGGTGACGGCGTGGCCCGGGTACTGGAGTTTCTCGGAGACACGGTGATCCGCCAGAACCACGTCGGCGACTGGGGCACCCAGTTCGGCATGCTGATGGCCTACCTGCAGGAAAACCCGATCACCAGCGATGAGCTGTCGGACCTGGAGAACTTCTACCGCGCCGCCAAGCAACGCTTCGACGAGTCGCCCGAATTTGCTGACCGCGCCCGTGGCCTGGTGGTCAAGCTGCAGGCCGGCGATGCCGAGTGCCTGGCGCTGTGGACCAAGTTCAAGGACATCTCCCTGTCCCACTGCCAGAAAATCTACGAACTGCTGAACGTCAAATTGACCATGGCTGACGTGATGGGCGAAAGCGCCTACAACGACGACCTGATCAACGTGGTCAACGACCTGAAAGCCAAGGGCCTGCTGGTGGAAAGCAACGGCGCCCAGTGCGTATTCCTCGAGCAGTTCAAGACCGCTGACGGTGAGCCACTGCCGGTGATCATCGTCAAGGCTGACGGCGGCTACCTCTACGCCACCACTGATCTGGCGGCCGTGCGCTACCGCAACAGCGTGCTCAAGGCCGATCGAGTGCTGTACTTCGTCGACCAGCGCCAGGCCCTGCACTTCCAGCAAGTGTTCGAAGTGGCGCGCCTGGCCGGTTTCGTGAGCCATCCGATGGAAATGGAACACATGGGCTTCGGCACCATGAACGGCGCCGACGGCCGTCCGTTCAAGACCCGCGACGGCGGCACGGTGAAACTGATCGACCTGCTGACCGAAGCCCAGGATCGCGCCTACACCCTGGTCAAGGGCAAGAACCCGGACCTGGCCGAGGACGAACTGCGCAAGATCGCCAAGGTGGTGGGCATCGACGCGGTGAAATACGCCGACCTGTCCAAGCACCGCACCAGCGACTACAGCTTCAACTTCGACCTGATGCTCAACTTCGAAGGCAACACCGCGCCCTACCTGCTGTACGCCTACACCCGTGTGGCCGGGGTGTTCCGCAAGCTCGGCAAGGGCTTCAATGAAGTGGACGGGCAGATCGTGCTTGTAGCCGCTCAAGAACAGGAGCTGGCGGCGAAACTGGCGCAGTTCGGTGAAGTGCTGAACAACGTCGCAGACAAAGGCACCCCACACACCCTGTGCGCGTACCTGTACGATGTGGCCGGTCTGTTCTCCAGCTTCTACGAGAACTGCCCGATCCTCAACGCCGAAACGCCAGAGCAAATGCAGAGTCGCCTGCGCCTCGCCGCACTGACCGGGCGCACCCTCAAGCAAGGCCTGGAACTGCTGGGCCTGGAAACGCTGGAGCGCATGTAAGTTGGCCGCCAAGAAAAAACCTGCACCCAAACGCGGCGCCAGTCGTTACCAGCCCCCAGCCAAACAGCCGATTCCCGGCTGGTTGTGGATGGCTATCGGCCTGACCGTCGGCGCTTTCATTGTGTTTCTGATGAAATTGGAGCCGGGCCAGGGCGATGACGTCAAGCGCGTGCGCCAAGAGCAACAGAAAGCCACGCGCATCGCCGAGGCCAACAAGACCCCGCCGAGCCCGACGCAACCGGTCAAGCCCAAGTACGACTTCTACACCCTGCTGCCGGAATCGGAAGTCATCGTGCCGCCCGATGCCGTGCCGGAGAAAACCCTGCCGACGCCACAGGTGCCCACCACGCCGGTAACTCCGGCCGAAGCGGCGAAGATCGACACCGCTCGCGCTCAGGCAGCCCTGGCCGGCATCACGCCGCCGCCGGCTCCGCCCGTGCAGAAAGCCGCTCCGGTGACGAAGTTCTTCCTGCAGGCCGGCTCGTTCCGCAAGGAAGCCGACGCCGACAAGGTACGCGCGCAGATCATTCTGCTGGGCCAGTCCGTGGCGGTGGAGTCCGGCACGGTGAAGGAAGAAACCTGGTATCGGGTGCTGGTCGGTCCGTTCAGCAACCGCGAAGAACTGACAAAAGCCCAAAAACAATTGGCCGGCAGCGGTTTCAGCAACCTGTTGTTACAACAGCGCCAGAGCCGCTGACTTCTGCTGAAAACACCCGGTGCGGCGGGGCTTTTGTGGCGAGGGAGCTTGCTCCCGCTGGGCTGCGTAGCAGCCCCAAAAGCTTGGGACCGCTGCGCGCTGGAGCGCCAGCCCGGTCCAGCGGGAGCAAGCTCCCTCGCCACAGTGAATGCCTTTGCCACAAACTTGATTGCCCCCCCAGGACGCCACTCGTCCCCTCTCCCACCCCACAGTTGAAAAAACCCACGCCACCCCCATATGAGTTCCATCCGGGCATTTTCGCCCCGCTGCGTGGAGACTCTTCCCTTGACCACCATCGTTTCAGTCCGCCGTCATGGCAAAGTCGTCATGGGCGGCGACGGCCAGGTTTCACTAGGCAACACCGTGATGAAAGGCAATGCGAAGAAAGTCCGCCGCCTGTACCACGGCCAGGTCATCGCCGGCTTCGCCGGGGCCACCGCCGATGCTTTCACCCTGTTCGAGCGTTTCGAAGGTCAGCTTGAGAAACATCAGGGCCACCTGGTGCGTGCCGCCGTGGAACTGGCCAAGGAATGGCGTACCGACCGCTCCCTGAGCCGCCTCGAAGCCATGCTCGCGGTCGCCAACAAGGACGCCTCGCTGATCATTACCGGTAACGGTGACGTTGTTGAACCCGAGGATGGCCTGATCGCCATGGGTTCCGGCGGCGCCTACGCCCAGGCCGCAGCCAGCGCCCTGTTGAAAAAGACCGATCTGTCGGCCCGCGAAATCGTCGAGACTGCCTTGGGCATCGCCGGCGACATCTGCGTCTTCACCAACCACACCCAGACCATTGAGGAGCAGGATCTCGCGGAATAAGCCTGGCCCTGTGCCACAGCTCATTCCTGCTTGAGGACCGCCAAATACTATGTCCATGACTCCCCGCGAAATCGTCCACGAACTCAACCGCCACATCATCGGCCAGGACGATGCCAAGCGCGCCGTCGCCATCGCCCTGCGTAACCGCTGGCGTCGGATGCAGCTGCCTGAAGAACTGCGCGTCGAAGTGACCCCCAAGAACATCCTGATGATCGGCCCGACCGGTGTCGGTAAAACCGAAATCGCCCGTCGCCTGGCCAAACTGGCCAACGCGCCGTTCATCAAGGTCGAAGCCACCAAGTTCACCGAAGTCGGTTATGTCGGTCGCGACGTCGAATCGATCATCCGCGACCTGGCCGATGCCGCCATCAAGTTGCTGCGCGAACAGGAAATCACCAAGGTTCGTCACCGTGCCGAAGATGCTGCCGAAGAGCGCATCCTCGACGCGCTGCTGCCGCCAGCGCGCATGGGCTTCAACGCCGAATCCGCTGCGACCCAGGATTCCAACACTCGCCAGCTGTTCCGCAAGCGCCTGCGCGAAGGCCAGCTCGACGACAAGGAAATCGAGATCGAAGTGGCCGAAATGGCCGGCGTCGACATCTCCGCGCCGCCCGGCATGGAGGAAATGACCAATCAATTGCAAAGCCTGTTCGCCAACATGGGCAAGGGCAAGCGCAAGAACCGCAAGCTCAAGGTCAAGGAAGCGCTGAAACTGGTTCGCGATGAAGAAGCCAGCCGCCTGGTCAACGAAGAAGAGTTGAAGGCCAAGGCCCTGGAGGCCGTCGAGCAGCACGGCATTGTGTTCATCGACGAAATCGACAAGGTCGCCAAGCGCGGCAATGTCGGCGGCGCCGACGTGTCCCGCGAAGGCGTGCAACGCGACCTGCTGCCGCTGATCGAAGGCTGCACGGTCAACACCAAGCTGGGCATGGTCAAGACCGACCACATCCTGTTCATCGCCTCCGGTGCGTTCCACCTGAGCAAGCCCAGCGACCTGGTGCCCGAGCTGCAAGGTCGCTTGCCGATCCGCGTCGAGCTCAAGGCCCTGACGCCGGAAGACTTCGAACGCATCCTGAGCGAACCCCACGCGTCCCTGACCGAACAGTATTGCGCCCTGCTCAAGACCGAAGGCCTGAACATCGAGTTCGCGCCGGAAGGCATCAAGCGCCTGGCGCAGATCGCCTGGCAGGTCAACGAGAAGACCGAGAACATCGGTGCCCGGCGCCTGCATACCCTGCTCGAACGCCTGCTCGAGGAAGTCTCGTTCAGTGCCGGCGACCTGGCTAGCGCCCATAACGAAGCGCCGATCCTCATCGATGCCGAGTACGTCAACAGCCACCTGGGTGAATTGGCAGAGAACGAAGACCTGTCGCGGTATATCCTGTAAGTCACCGACAGGTTTCCTCGGACCTGTGGGAGCGAGCTTGCTCGCGATGGCGGCGTATCATTCAACCAATGCGTTGACTGTCAAACCGCTATCGCGAGCAAGCTCGCTCCCACATGGACCTTTGTCGTTTTTGCAGATCAAGGCTCCCTTCAGAAACGGATCAGAGGCCATGACCAAACTCCCCAGCGCCATCAACCTGCACAAAGCCTCCAAGATCCTGACGCTCAAATACGCGCCGGACGAGGAGTATCACCTGCCCGCCGAATTCCTGCGGGTGCACTCGCCTTCCGCCGAGGTCCAGGGCCACGGCAAACCGATCCTGCAATACGGAAAAATCGGCGTCGGCCTGACCAAGGTCGAACCGGCCGGCCAGTACGCACTGAAATTGACCTTCGACGACGGTCACGACAGCGGACTGTTCACCTGGGACTACCTGTACCAGTTGGCGGTACGCCAGGAGGACCTGTGGAACGATTATCTTGCCGAACTCAAGGCGGCCGGAAAAACCCGCGACCCGAACGAGTCGGTCGTCAAGCTGATGCTCTAACTCAAGGGCTGGCGCTTTAGGGCGAATTTTCTAGACTCATCTGCTTGAATGCCCCCGCGGCAACGTCAATGACTGGCCTGCTTGCGAAAAAAATTAAACTCGGGTAACCAATGGAGCTGGCAAGTTCCCTGCAAAGGAATCGGCGAATTCCTTGCACACGTTTCCTCATTGCCTCGATGCGGAATTAACGGTCACCCGAGCAGCGTACCTGGCATTGGCTGTGGGCTTTCTGGCATGGCCCAGGTACTCGTCTGAAGGACAATGGAGCGTCGTAGATGAGCAACAAGAACAACGATGACCTGAAGTACCAAGCCTCGGAAAATACCCTGGGGTTGAATCCTGTCGTCGGCTTGCGCAGAAAAGATCTGCTGGCCTCTGCCCGAATGGTGCTGACCCAGGCCATCAAACAACCGCTGCACAGCGTCAAGCACGTCGCCCATTTCGGCGTCGAACTCAAGAACGTCCTGTTCGGCAGATCCGAGCTGCAACCTGCGGGCGATGACCGTCGCTTCAACGACCCGGCCTGGAGCCAGAACCCGCTCTACAAACGCTATCTGCAAACCTACCTGGCGTGGCGCAAGGAGCTGCACGCCTGGATCGACGAGAGCAACCTTTCGCCCCAGGACATCAGCCGCGGGCACTTCGTGATCAACCTGATGACCGAGGCCATGGCCCCGACCAATTCGGCAGCCAACCCGGCGGCGGTCAAACGCTTTTTCGAAACCGGCGGCAAGAGCCTGCTGGACGGCCTTTCGCACCTGGCCAAGGACCTGGTGCACAACGGCGGGATGCCGAGCCAGGTCGACATGGGCGCATTCGAAGTCGGCAAGAGCCTGGGTGTGACGGAAGGCGCCGTGGTGTTTCGCAACGACGTGCTGGAGTTGATCCAGTACCGCCCCATCACCGAACAGGTCCACGAGCGCCCACTGCTGGTGGTGCCGCCGCAGATCAACAAGTTCTACGTCTTCGACCTGAGCCCGGACAAGAGCCTGGCGCGCTTCTGCCTGCGCAGCAATGTGCAGACGTTCATTGTCAGCTGGCGCAACCCCACCAAGGAGCAGCGCGAGTGGGGCCTGTCGACCTACATCGAGGCGCTCAAGGAAGCGGTGGACGTGGTCACGGCCATCACCGGCAGCAAGGATGTGAACATGCTCGGAGCCTGCTCGGGCGGCATCACTTGCACCGCGCTGCTGGGGCATTACGCCGCCCTGGGCGAGAAGAAGGTCAACGCCCTGACCCTGCTGGTGAGCGTACTCGACACCACCCTGGACACCGACGTGGCGCTGTTCGTCGACGAGCAGACCCTGGAGGCGGCCAAGCGTCACTCCTATCAAGCCGGCGTGCTTGAAGGTCGCGACATGGCCAAGGTCTTCGCCTGGATGCGTCCCAACGATCTGATCTGGAACTACTGGGTCAACAACTATCTGCTGGGCAACGAGCCGCCGGTGTTCGACATTCTGTTCTGGAACAACGACACCACCCGGCTGCCGGCGGCGTTCCATGGCGACCTCATCGAGATGTTCAAGAACAACCCGCTGATCCGGCCCAATGCACTGGAAGTGTGCGGCACACCGATCGACCTCAAGCAGGTCACCGCCGACATCTTCTCCCTGGCCGGCACCAACGACCACATCACCCCTTGGAAGTCCTGCTACAAATCCGCACAGCTATTTGGCGGCAAGGTGGAATTCGTGCTGTCGAGCAGCGGTCACATCCAAAGCATCCTCAACCCACCAGGTAACCCCAAGTCGCGCTACATGACCAGCGAGGACATGCCGGCCAAGGCCGAGGACTGGCAGGAGAACTCCACCAAGCACACCGACTCCTGGTGGCTGCATTGGCAGGCCTGGCAGGCAGAACGCTCGGGCAAACTGAAAAAGGCACCCACGGTGCTGGGCAACAAGACTTATCCGGCGGGAGAAGCGGCGCCGGGCACGTATGTGCATGAGCGGTAACTGGTGCAACTCGTCTGTTGCGGCCGTGAGGTTACTCACGAAAGCATGTCAACAGCCGACATTAATGCAAGGCCCACGCCGCTGGTGAACGCAAACTTGCGTTAACAGCAGATCCAATGTGGGAGCGAGCCCGCTCGCGATAGCGGTGCGTCAGGCAACAGTGATGTTGAATGCAACGGCCTCATCGCGAGCAGGCTCGCTCCCACAGGGATCGGGGGAAAAATGAAAGACAGCGACCCAACCCACAGGGCTTGAAGCATGCCGCAACCGTACATCTTCCGTACCGTCGATCTGGATGGCCAGACCTTGCGCACCGCGGTACGCCCCGGCAAGCCTCATTTGACGCCCCTGCTGATTTTCAACGGCATCGGCGCCAACCTTGAGCTGGTGTTCCCGTTCATCCAGGCCCTGGACCCGGACCTGGAAGTCATCGCCTTTGACGTTCCCGGCGTCGGCGGCTCGTCGACGCCCAGCCGGCCATATCGCTTTCCCGGCCTGGCAAAACTCACCGCGCGGATGCTCGATTACCTCGATTACGGACAGGTCAACGTGATCGGCGTGTCCTGGGGCGGCGCCCTGGCCCAGCAATTTGCCCATGACTACCCTGAGCGCTGCAAAAAGCTGGTGCTGGCGGCCACCGCCGCTGGCGCGGTAATGGTGCCGGGCAAACCGAAAGTGCTGTGGATGATGGCCAGCCCCCGGCGCTACGTGCAGCCGTCCCACGTCATGCGTATCGCCCCACTGATCTACGGCGGCTCGTTCCGCCGCGACCCCAGCCTGGCGGCCAGTCATGCGGCCAAGGTCCGTTCGGCCGGCAAGCTGGGTTATTACTGGCAACTGTTCGCCGGCCTGGGCTGGACCAGCATCCACTGGCTGCACAAGATCCACCAGCCGACCCTGGTGCTGGCCGGCGACGACGACCCACTGATCCCGTTGATCAACATGCGCATGCTGGCCTGGCGCATCCCCAACGCCCAGCTGCACATCATCGACGACGGCCATCTGTTCCTGATTACCCGGGCCGAGGCTGTGGCGCCGATCATCATGAAGTTTCTGGAGGAAGAACGTCAGCGCGCGGTCATGCACCCGCATCCCGCGCCACTGGGTGGCGGCTGACACCGCCCAAAAGCGCCTGGCAGGACGCCGGATCGCGCAACTGCCCGGAACAGCGACTATGTTGTCTGGTTCGGTGTGTTTGTTTTTAGCCTGATGACGAAGGAGTTGACTCATGCGCGACAAACCGGCGAAGGGTTCCATGCCCGCCCCTGCCAACTTCATCAACGCACAAAGTGCGGTCACCGGCCTGCGGGGCCGGGACCTGCTTTCCACCCTGCGCAGTGTTGCCGTACACGGCTTGCGCAACCCAGTGCACAGCGCCCGGCATGCGTTGAAGTTGGGCAGCCAGTTGGGCCGCGTGCTGCTAGGGGAAACCCTGCACCCCACCAACCCCAACGACAAGCGCTTCGCCGATCCCACCTGGGAGCTCAATCCGTTCTATCGTCGAAGCCTGCAGGCCTACCTGAGCTGGCAGAAACAGATGAAGAGCTGGATCGACGAATGCGACATGAGCCCCGATGACCGTGCCCGGGCTCACTTCGCTTTCGCCCTGCTCAATGATGCCGTATCGCCTTCCAATACCTTGCTCAACCCGCTGGCGGTCAAGGAGCTGTTCAATTCCGGCGGTACCAGCCTGATTCGTGGCATCAGCCACTTGGTGGACGACCTGCTGCACAATGACGGGCTGCCGCGGCAAGTCACACCTCATGCCTTCGAAGTCGGCAAGACCCTGGCGACCACACCGGGGGCGGTGGTGTTTCGCAACGAAATGCTCGAGCTGATCCAGTACAAGTCCATGAGCGAAAAGCAATACGCCAAGCCGTTGCTGATCGTGCCGCCGCAGATCAACAAGTTCTACATCTTCGACCTGAGCCCTTCCAACAGCTTCGTCCAGTACGCCCTGAAAAACGGTTTGCAGGTGTTCATCATCAGTTGGCGCAACCCCGATGTACGTCACCGCGAATGGGGCCTGTCCAGCTATGTCGAGGCGACGGAAGAAGCCATGAATGTCTGCCGGGCGATCACCGGCGCCCGTGAGGTCAACCTGATGGGCGCCTGCGCGGGCGGCATGACCATCGCTGCCCTGCAAGGCCATCTGCAAGCCAAGCGCCAACTGCGCCGGGTCGCCAGCGCCACTTACCTGGTGAGCCTGCTGGACAGCCAGATGGAGAGCCCGGCCACGCTATTCACTGACGAGCAGACCCTGGAAGCCGCCAAGCGCCGCTCCTACCAGAAAGGCATCCTCGATGGCCGCGACATGGCCCGGGTGTTTGCCTGGATGCGCCCCAATGACCTGATCTGGACTTATTTCATCAACAACTACCTCCTGGGCAAGGAGCCGCCAGCGTTCGACATCCTCTACTGGAACAACGACTGCACCCGACTGCCGGCGGCCTACCATGGCGACCTGCTGGACTTCTTCAAGCACAATCCCTTGACCCACCCCGGCGGCCTGGAAGTGTGCGGCACACCGATCGACCTGCAAAAAGTGACGGTGGACAGCTTCAGCGTGGCGGGCATCAATGACCACATCACGCCATGGGACGCGGTCTATCGCTCAACGCTGTTGCTCGGTGGCGAGCGACGCTTCGTGCTGTCCAACAGCGGTCACGTCCAAAGCATTCTCAACCCGCCGGGCAACCCCAAGGCCAACTACGTCGAAAACCCGAAACTGAGCAGCGACCCGCGAGCCTGGTATTACGACGCCAAGCACGTCGAGGGCAGTTGGTGGACCCAGTGGCTGGGTTGGGTCCAGGAACGCTCCGGTGCCCAACGCGAAACACAGATGACCCTGGGCAACGCGAACTACCCGCCCCTGGAAGCGGCGCCGGGAACCTATGTGCGCGTGCGCTAAGGGCTCACTCCACGGCCAGACACTGGGCCGTGGCACGATTTCCATCACTAAGAAGACCGGATGAAAACCCGCGACCGCATTCTTGAATGCGCCCTGCAGTTGTTCAATGAGAAGGGCGAACCGAACGTTTCCACCATGGAAGTCGCCAACGAAATAGGCATCAGCCCAGGCAATCTCTATTACCACTTTCATGGCAAGGAGCCCCTGATCCTCGGGTTGTTCGAGCGCTTCCAGGGCGAACTGGCACCGCTGCTGGACCCACCGGCAGATGTACAACTGGCGCCGGAAGATTATTGGCTGTTCCTGCACCTGATCGTCGAACGGCTGGCTCAATACCGGTTTCTGTTCCAGGACCTGTCGAACCTGGCCGGACGCCTGCCAAAACTGGCCAAGGGCATCCGCCAGTTGCTCAACGCCCTGAAACGCACCCTGGCCTCGCTGCTGGCGCAACTCAAGGCCCAGGGGATGCTGGTCAGCGATACCCAGGCATTGGGGCAACTGGTGGAACAGATCACCATGACCTTACTGTTCTCGCTGGACTATCAGCGAATCCTCGACCGCGAGGGTGAAGTTCGACTGGTGGTCTATCAGGTCATGATGCTGGTAGCTCCGCATCTGCCGCCGGCGGCAAAGGTTGCCACCGAGCAACTGGCGTTGCGGTACCTGGAAGAGCACGACTAACGATCAGCAGAGAAAGATCCCTTGTGGGAGCGAGCCTGCTCGCGATGGCGGACGCACATCCAACATCAATGTGGCTGACACACCGCTATCGCGAGCAGGCTCGCTCCCACATTGTTTTCTGGGTGATTTCAATACTTGCATCACCACCAGCCCCCTCTGGGAGCAAGCCCGCTTCTGCGGTGCATTCAAATGCATACGCATAAAAAAACCCGACCTTCACAGGCCGGGCGTTTTTGTTTGCCCTGGATATCAGGACTGGGTGGTAGGCGTCGATGGAGCCGGCGCAGCGGTCGGGGTAACCGCCGGAGTCGGAGCCGAAGCGGAGTTCGCGGGGCTCGTCGGGGCGGCCGGTTTGGCGGCAGCAGTCGGCGCCTTCGGTGCGGCAGCTTTTGGCGCGGCCGGTTTTTTCACCGCAGGCTTTTTCGCCGCAGCGGGTTTGGCCGCCGCTTTTGCCGCAGGCTTGGCAGCAGGTTTGGCGGCCGCGGTTTTGGCAGCAGGTTTGGCCGCTGCTTTGGTCGCGGGTTTGGCTGCTACCGGCTTGGCCGCTGCCTTGGCGGCAGGTTTGGCGGCTGCGGTTTTCGCCGCCGGCTTGGCCGCTGCTTTTGCCGCAGGCTTAGCGACGGCTTTCGCCGCGGCCTTGACCAATGGCTTGGCTGCCGTCTTGGTGGCAGGTTTGGCTGCCGCAGCCTTGGCCGCCACTGGCGCGACCTTGGCGCCGGTGAGTTTTTCGATCTGCTTGGTCAGGGTGTCGACCTTGCTGTGCAGCGCCTTGACTTCATTGCGGCTCGGCACGCCCAGCCGAGAGATCGCGCTGTTCAGGCGCTTGTCGAAAGCCCCTTCCAGTTCGTCCCACTTGCCCAGTGCGCGATCCTTCACACCGCCGATTCGCGACTTGGCGGACTCGACGGAGTCCTTGGTGGCATCGACTTGTTTGCCGACCGCCGTCTTGGTGAGTTTTTCGGCCTTCTCGCCGTCCTTAACCAGGGACTCGAAGAGTTTGCTGCCGTCAGTGTCAATCTTCGAGTACACGCCTAAACCAGCAAGCCAGATTTTGCGGGAGTATTTTTCAATCTTCCCGGCCCACGAGCTGCCTTCTTTTTCGGTGATTTTTTTGCCAGCCATCCCGTTCTCCTTAATGTTTACGCGCGACACGTTCAAGCAATGCCGTCAGCTCATCGAGCTTAGCAGAGAGTGTCTCAACGTCATGTTTAGACGGAATGCCGATACGATTCAAGGCACTTGCAACACGGGCGTCGAATACCTTCTCGACTTTATCGAGTTGTACTTCAACCCGGGCCTTGAACGTGTTGACGTCAGTCTTGGCTTCAATCAGTTCGCTGTTAGCCGCTTCGAGTTTTCCGGCAATGTTCTTTTTGCCTTTGGTTTCAATAACTTCACCGGCTTTTACCAACTCCTGGAAGTACTCGCTGCCTTCCTGGCCGACCTTGGTGTAGGCGCCCAGGCCCGCCAGCCAGATCTTGCGCGCGTACGTTTTCACGTCGCTGAGCGTGGAAGATTCAACGTCGGTTTTTTTCTTCAAAATAACTTTGGCCATGGTGCACCTCACTCGATAACAGGTTTGAGGAACTGCCCGTACACGGTCGGGCTCAGGCACAAAGTAGTGACAATAATTAGAAACGGCACCCTAACTACTGCCACAGAATCCGAGGTGATGACTTCCCCTGTGGGAGCGAGCCTGCTCGCGATGGCGATAGACCGGCAACATTGATGTTGAATGACACGCCGCTATCGCGAGCAGGCTCGCTCCCACAGGTGAATGAGTGATGAACTTGAGTCATCTCTTCAATCAAGCCAATGCTTTATCCAACGCCTTTTCAATTTCCGTCTTGATCGTGCCGCTCATGGCCGACATCAACATGCCCAGTTCGACATCGACGCGGATCGAGTCCTCGCCCACATGCACCTCGCCTTTGACCCCGGAGCGCTTGAGCTTCAGCGTGTCGCCCGACCACTGCGGCTCCAGGCCATAGCTGTCGGACAGTTTCTGCGCCAACTGGTCGGCTCTCGCGCGGGCCGCTTCCTTGCCCAGGCCGTGGGCACGCTCAACTGTTATACGGGCCATCTGATGACTCCTGTTTTATCGGGACTTGCCTGCACGTTTCTGACCCTGGCTGCGTCAAAACGTCCCGGCGGTCGCTCATCTTACCTTCAGGCTTGCCAAGACAAAGCCCTCCACCGGGATTAGAATGTCCCGCATTCTTTTTTGGTGACAGCGATATGACTGATCAGCGCAAAGGCAGCGATGCCGAACCCACCACTCACTTCGGCTTCAAGAACGTGCCGGAAAGCCAGAAGGCGGAAAAAGTCGCTGAGGTTTTCCACTCGGTAGCCGCCAAATATGACTTGATGAACGATCTACTCTCGGGTGGCATGCACCGTCTGTGGAAGCGTTTCGCGATCGAACTGTCGGGTGTGCGCAGCGGCAATCGGGTGCTGGACATCGCCGGCGGCACCGGCGACCTGACGAAGAAGTTTTCTCACATTGTCGGGCCGACCGGTCAGGTGGTGCTCGCCGACATCAACGAGTCCATGCTCAAGGTCGGTCGTGACCGCCTGCTGGACCTGGGTGTGGCCGGCAATGTCGAGTTCGTCCAGGCCGACGCCGAGAAGCTGCCCTTCCCTGACAACCATTTCGATTGCGTCACCATCGCCTTCGGCCTGCGCAACGTCACCCACAAGGAAGACGCCCTGCGCTCGATGCTACGAGTCCTCAAACCCGGCGGCCGTCTGCTGGTGCTGGAATTCTCCAAGCCGACCAACGCGCTGATGTCCAAGGCCTACGACGCCTACTCGTTCGCCTTCATGCCACTGATGGGCAAGCTGATCACCAACGACTCGGAAAGCTATCGCTACCTGGCCGAATCGATCCGCATGCACCCGGATCAGGAAACCCTGAAGTCGATGATGGTCGAGGCCGGTTTCGACCGCGTGACCTACCACAACATGACCTCGGGCATCGTGGCCCTGCACCGCGGTATCAAGCCCTGATGCTGCTCACCGGCCTGCTCGCCAGCGTCGAACTCGGCGTCAATCGCGTCCTGCGCCTGGACAGTACGGCGCTGGCGCGCCTGGCGCACTTGAGCGGCAAGGTGGTTGCGGTGGATTGCCGCAGCCCCGCATTGCGGCTGTTCATCCTGCCCAGCGACGAAGGCCTGATGCTCGCCGCACACTGGGAAGCCGAGGCCCACTGCACCCTGCGCGCCCCGGCATCGAGCCTGGTGAACCTGGCCCTGAGCAAGGACAAGACCGCCGTGCTGCATGGCCCTGAGGTGGAACTGGACGGCGACAGCGGCGTGCTGCTGGAGCTGGCGGCGATTCTCCAGGACCTGGAGCTGGACTGGGAATATGAAGTATCCCGCTGGCTCGGGCCGGTGGCCACTCAGCTACTCAGTGGCCATCTGCGCAGCCGCACGCGCTGGTATCGCCAAGGCTTCGCCAGCCTGGGGCAGAATCTGAGTGAATACCTGGCTGAGGAATCGCGTACTCTCGTAGGCCAACGCGAAGCCGACGCCCGCTTTAATGAACTGGACCAGATCAAACTTGACCTGGAACGTCTCGAGGCGCGTTTCGAGCGCCTTTCCCGCTCCCTTGAAACCAAGCGATAACGCATGAAGCTGCTTGCCGTCCGCCGTTTGTTGCGCATCCAGCGCGTCGTGATCCGCTATCGCCTCGATGACCTGCTGTTCGCCCTGCCGCTGCCCTGGTTTTTGCTGGCGCTGCGCTTCGTGCTGCCGTGGCGCTGGTTTCCCCGGCGAACGCTGGACCTGAGTCGCGGCGCACGCCTGCGCCTGGCCTTGCAGGACCTGGGACCGATCTTCATCAAGTTCGGGCAGATCCTCTCGACTCGTCGCGACCTGTTGCCCGAAGACATCGCCGATGAATTGATGATGCTTCAAGACCGCGTGCCGCCGTTCGATTCAAAGGTGTCGGTGGCCCTGATCGAAGAACAACTGGGCAAGAAGATCAGCGAAGTGTTCAGCCGTTTCGACGTCGAGCCGTTGGCCTCGGCCTCCGTGGCCCAGGTTCACGCTGCGCAGCTCAAGAGCGGCGAAGAAGTGGTGGTGAAGGTTATCCGCCCGGGTCTCAAGCCGATCATTGCCCAGGACCTGGCGTGGCTGTTCATTCTCGCCCGGGCCGCCGAGCGACTATCGGCCGATGCGCGCCTGTTGCATCCGGTTGACGTGGTCCTGGACTACGAAAAAACCATCTACGACGAACTCGATCTGCTGCGCGAAGCCGCCAACGCCAGCCAACTGCGGCGTAACTTCGAAGGCTCGCCGCTGCTCTATGTGCCGCAAGTCTATTGGGACTGGTGCCGTCCGAAAGTGTTGGTGATGGAGCGTATCTACGGCATCCAGGTCACCGACCTGGCGACCCTGGCCGACCAGCGCACCGACATGAAACTGCTGGCCGAGCGCGGCGTGGAAATCTTCTTCACCCAGGTGTTCCGCGACAGCTTCTTCCACGCCGACATGCACCCGGGGAATATCTTTGTCAGCACCGTGCAACCGTGGAGCCCGCAATACATTGCCATCGACTGCGGCATCGTCGGCAGCCTGACTCCCGAAGACCAGGACTATCTGGCCCGCAACCTGTTCGCCTTCTTCAAGCGCGACTACCGCCGCGTCGCGCAACTGCACATCGACTCCGGCTGGGTGCCGGCCGAGACCAAACTCAACGAATTCGAAGCGGCGATCCGCACGGTATGCGAACCGATCTTCGAAAAACCGTTAAAAGATATTTCATTCGGCCAGGTGCTGATGCGCCTGTTCCAGACCGCGCGTCGCTTCAACATGGAGGTTCAGCCGCAGTTGGTACTGTTGCAGAAAACCTTGCTGAACATCGAAGGCCTTGGTCGCCAGCTATACCCGGACCTGGACCTGTGGAACACCGCCCAGCCGTTCCTCGAACGCTGGATGCGTGAGCGCGTGAGCCCCAAAACCTTGCTGGGCAACGTGCAGAGCCAGTTCGAGCAGCTCCCGCACCTGGCCAACATGACCCGCGACCTGCTCGAACGCATGTCCCAACCCCACGCCCACGATCCCGCGCCGCCGTGGAAAGAGCGCGGGGACGACTGGTTCATGCGCCTGCTCGGCGCCGCTCACCTGGGTGGCGGTGCAGTACTGGCGAGCGGGGGTCCGTTGAGTCAGCTGGGCCACTGGCCCGCCGGCATCATGGTCATCGTTGGTTTGTATCTGGTCGTTCGTCGATAGCCAGCATCGGTTCACGCTGGCACACTGTTTCAAGGCTGGGCCCGTCGACTTGAGATGCGCGGCCCATTGTCGGAGTCGAAGATGAAAAACTGGCAGGACGAGATCAAATGGGACGCTGACGGCCTGGTGCCGGCCATCGCCCAGGATCACAAGACCGGGCGCGTGCTGATGATGGCCTGGATGAACCGTGAAGCGCTGGCCCTGACCGCCGCCGAGAACCGCGCCATCTATTGGTCACGTTCGCGTGGCAAGCTGTGGCGCAAGGGTGAAGAATCCGGGCACGTGCAGCACCTGCACGAGATGCGCCTGGACTGCGACGGCGACGTCATCATCCTGATGGTCGAGCAGGTCGGTGAGATCGCCTGCCACACCGGCCGTCAAAGCTGCTTCTATCGCGTCTTCGAGAACGGCGACTGGAAAACCGTCGACCCGGTGCTCAAGGACCCGCACGCCATTTATTCAGGACATACCCATGAGTGACACCCTGACCCGCCTGGCCCAGGTGCTGGAAGAGCGCAAAGGCGCAGCGGCCGACAGTTCCTATGTCGCCAGTCTGTACCACAAGGGTTTGAACAAGATTCTGGAAAAGGTCGGTGAAGAGTCGGTCGAGACCATCATCGCCGCCAAGGACGCCGCCATCAGCGGCGACTGCAGTGACGTGATCTACGAGACCGCCGACCTGTGGTTCCATAGCCTGGTCATGCTTGCCCAACTGGGGCAGCACCCGCAGGCTGTACTGGATGAACTGGACCGTCGTTTCGGTCTGTCCGGGCACGTCGAGAAAGCCTCGCGTCCGTCCGCCTGATCAACTTACGAGAGGAATAGCCACATGGGTATTTTTGACTGGAAACACTGGGTCGTCATTCTGGTGGTCGTGGTACTGGTGTTCGGCACCAAGAAACTCAAGAACCTGGGCACTGACGTTGGCGAGTCGATCAAGGGCTTTCGCAAGGCCATGAACGACGACGAAAAACCGGCCGACCCGGCAGCGACGCCAGCTCAACCAGCGCAGCCGAGCCAACCGGTACACCCACAGGCCACTCAACCTGTGAATGCCCCGCACACCATCGATGTGCAGGCACAGAAAGTCGAAGAGCCGGCCCGCAAAGACTCGTGAGCACTGACTAATGTTTGGGATCAGCTTCACTGAACTGCTGCTCGTCGGCCTCGTCGCCCTGCTGGTACTGGGCCCCGAGCGGCTGCCGGGCGCTGCGCGCACCGCAGGTCTATGGATCGGGCGGCTCAAGCGCAGCTTCAATGCGATCAAACAGGAAGTTGAACGTGAAATCGGGGCCGACGACATTCGTCGGCAACTGCACAACGAACACATTCTGTCTCTGGAGCAGGAAGCGCGGAAAATCTTCACCCCGACCCAGCAGGAGCCGACACCGGTTCAGCCAGCGGTCGAGCCGACGATTGCCCCCCAGGCGCCGGTGGATGACACGCCGCCTGTAGCAGCCGCGCCCGCGAACCCCGTGGAGCCCGCCCCGACAGTGGCGGCACCAGCCGTTCCTAACGACCCTACTTTGCCGCCGCGAGCCCCATGAGCGATATTCCTGAAAACGACCAGCCGATGCCGCTGGTATCGCACCTCACCGAGTTGCGCACCCGCCTGTTGCGTTGCGTGGCGGCGATTTTCGTCATCTTCGCCGGGCTGTTTGCCTTCACCCAACAGATCTACACCTTCGTTTCCACACCGCTGCGCCAGTACCTGCCGGAAGGCGCGACGATGATCGCCACCGACGTGTCGTCACCGTTCCTGACGCCGCTCAAGCTGACGATGATGGTCTCGTTGTTCCTGGCGATCCCGGTGATCCTGCACCAGATCTGGGGCTTCATCGCGCCAGGCCTGTACAAGCATGAAAAACGCGTTGCCGTGCCGCTGCTGGTGTCCAGCATTCTGCTGTTCTATACCGGCATGGCCTTCGCCTACTTCTTCGTATTCCCGTTGATCTTCAAGTTCTTTGCCGCCGCCACTCCCGCGGGCGTGGAAATGATGACCGACATCACCAGCTACCTGGATTTCGTCATGACGCTGTTCTTCGCCTTCGGCGTGGCGTTCGAAATCCCGGTAGCCGTGGTGCTGTTGGTGTGGATCGGCGTGGTCGACGTTGCGTACCTGAAGAAAATCCGTCCGTACGTGATCATCGGCTGCTTCGTGGTCGGCATGATCCTGACCCCGCCGGACATCTTCTCCCAGACCCTGCTGGCCGTGCCGATGTGGCTGCTGTTCGAGATCGGCATCCTGTTCGGCGGTCTGGTGCGCAAGCGCCGGGAAGAAGTAGACGATCAGCCGGTCGACGACCATAACGACCAGCCGCCAGCGACCCAAGCGTGAACCTGCTGCTGCTTGAAGAGGCCGACTTCATCGGGCCTGACCGCGTCGTGCTGAGCGATCGCCGCTTGACCCACATGCAGCAAGTGCACCGCAGCGCCGTCGGCGACAGTCTGCGGGTCGGGCGCATCGGCGGGTTGATGGGCACGGCCCAGGTGCTGCGCCTGGAAGCCCATGAAGCCGAACTGCAAGTGACACTCGACCAACCTGCGCCGGCCAAGCTGCCGCTGACACTGGTGCTGGCCCTGCCTCGACCGAAGATGCTCCGACGAGTGTTCCAGACCATCGCCAGCATGGGCGTGCCGCGCGTGGTACTGGTCAACAGTTACCGCGTGGAAAAGAGCTTCTGGCAGACTCCATTCCTGGAGCCCGAGGCCATTCGCGAACAACTGATCCTTGGCCTGGAGCAGGCGCGTGACAGCGTGCTGCCAGAGATCATCATCGAAAAGCGCTTCAAGCCCTTCGTTGAAGACCGCCTGCCGGCCATGGTGGATGGCACCCGCGGTCTGGTCGGTCATCCGGGGAACTACCCCCCCTGCCCTCGCGCGCTGGACGAACCCGTGACCCTGGCCATCGGCCCCGAAGGCGGCTGGATTCCTTACGAAATTGACCTGCTGGCCAAGGCCGGACTGCAACCGGTACAACTGGGCGAACGCATCCTGCGCGTCGAAACCGCCGTTACCGCGCTGCTCGCACGGCTGTTCTGAACCCCTGTCGCTTGCCCGTTTTTTGTGGCGAGCACCAGGATCCTCAGTTCATTTCTACAGATCCCTCCCGCCCCGCCGATACAGCTCCCATAAAACCAATTCAGTGCAGCAAGGGAGAAATCAGCATGTTCCGAATGCTTACCCAGAGTCTGGGAAACGTAAGCGTCAATCGCAAACTCGGCTTCGGCTTCGGTCTGGTGCTATTTCTAACCTTGATGATCGCTTTCACCGGCTGGAGCGGCTTGGGCAATGTCATCAGCCGTGGCGACAAGCTGGGCTACATTTCCAGCCTGAACGAGTTGAGCAAGGACCTGCGCCTGGCACGCCTGGACTACTACACCACGCGGGGTGAAAACGGTCCGCAGGAAGTCAACGATCTGCTTGCCAAACTCGAGACCGGCCTGACCGCAGCCCGCCAGATGATCGAGCAGCCGGCCGACGTGGCACTGATCGACAAACAACTGGCCGCTGTGGCCGAGTACAAAAGCGCCTTCGCCGAGATGGCCAGCGCCACCGTCAGCCGCGAAGATGCCCGCAGCAAACTCGGCGCCAGCGCCGACAACGCCGTGGCCCGCGTCGCCGAGGTTGAAAAAGCCACGCTGCAAAGCGAGAACGTCGCCCAGTTCAACAGCGTGGTATCCCTGAGCAAGGCGATCCAGCAAGCGCGTTATCAGGTTCGCGGCTACACCTACAGCGGTAAGAACGAAGCCCAGCAACCGGCCCTTGACGCCATTACCGATGCCCTCAAACTTCTCGCACGCCTACCGGCGCAGTTGCCTGAGGAGCACTCCGCCAACCTGCAGCAAGCCAGCGATTCGATCAACGCCTACCGTGCGGCGGTCAGTCAGTTTCGCGATTCCCAGCTTGATACCGCCGCGGCGCTCAAGCGCATGACCGAGCAAGGCGAAGTATTGCTTGAGTCCAGCAAAAGCCTGACCGTGTCCCAGACCGCCGTGCGCGACCAGGACGCCGCCCAGGCCAAGACCGTCCTGGTATCGGCTGCCGTGCTGGCCATGTTGTTCGGCGTGATCGCAGCATTGGTCATCACCCGGCAGATCGTCGGCCCGCTGGACCAGACCCTCAAAGTCGCCGAGCGCATTGCCGCGGGCGACCTGACCCACAACCTCACCTCCGAGCGCCGCGACGAACTGGGCCAATTGCAGCGCGCCATGCAGAGCATGACCGTGGGCCTGCGGCAATTGATCGGCGGCATCAGCGACGGCGTGACGCAAATCGCCAGCGCCGCCGAACAACTCTCGGCCGTGACCGAACAGACCAGCGCCGGGGTCAACAGCCAGAAAGTGGAAACCGACCAGGTCGCCACCGCCATGCACGAAATGACCGCCACAGTGCAAGAAGTGGCGCGCAATGCCGAGGAAGCTTCCGAAGCGGCCGTCGCGGCTGACCAGCAGGCACGCGAGGGTGAAAAAGTGGTCGGCGAAGCCATCGCCCAGATCGAACGCCTGGCCCTCGAAGTGGGTAACTCCACCACAGCCATGGGCGACCTCAAGCGCGAAAGCGACAAGATCGGCAGCGTACTGGACGTGATCAAGTCCGTAGCCCAGCAAACCAACCTGCTGGCCCTCAACGCGGCCATCGAAGCGGCCCGTGCGGGCGAAGCCGGACGTGGTTTTGCGGTGGTGGCTGACGAGGTCCGCAGCCTGGCCCAGCGCACTCAGAAGTCCACTGAAGAAATCGAAGAACTGATCGTCGGCCTGCAGTCGGGCACCGAGCAGGTCGCGACCATCATGGACAACAGCCGCACCCTGACTGACAACAGCGTCGAACTGACCCGCCGCGCCGGTGGATCCCTGGAAAACATCACCCGCACGGTCTCGGCCATTCAGTCGATGAACCAGCAGATCGCCGCTGCGGCCGAGCAGCAGAGTGCCGTGGCCGAGGAGATCAACCGCAGCGTGCTGAATGTGCGCGATGTGTCGGAGCAAACTGCGTCGTCCAGTGAAGAGACGGCCGCTTCGAGCGCTGAATTGGCGCGGTTGGGGGTTCATTTGCAGACGTTGGTGGGGCGGTTCAGGGTTTGACCCGGTGTGGTGTTAGGGTTGTGTGAATATCCGTTACCTAAATAACGGATATACCTACAAAAATACTGCGCCCCACAATCCGTCATCCCAAGGCTACGGAGCCTTGCACCATTGCCTACAACTACGCCAGAATCCGCCGGCTTGTGCGCCTGGGGCCTGGGGCCTAACGTTTGCAGGTCGCTGTCAGTTCAGCGATCGGGTTTAGCAGCCTGGACAATCCTAGACGTACGCTCCCACATGCGTGAGCAGGTTTCAGTGCCTGTACATTTATGTCATGGCGGTTGTGCGTGGGAGACCTACGGGTCTGCCGGGTTCTAGGGTCCCGGTCTGCTAACCCGCGTACAGCTGCCACCCTTCTCGTTTAGCAGCGATAGCTGGCGGCTCCACTACCCTAGGAGCGTCAACCATGTACAAGGTCACACCCAACCCACCAGCACCAGAAACCGACCCCAGGAAAATCCAGGAAGCCACCGATCGCGCGCTCGACTTCTACCTGAACCCCAAACAGACCAGCCCCGAAGACGAACAGCCACCGGGCCAGCTCTTCAAGGTAGTGGATGGCATCGACACCGAAAGCCTGCTCGCCAACCTCAGCGAAACCCTGGCTTCAGCCGATGCAATGGTCAGCGACCTGGCATTCGACCTGAAAGGCTCACGGCGCCATATCGCCCTTGGCATTCAGCAACTGATCGAGTTGAGTGGCTTGTTGGCGAGTCGAGTGCTGGATAAGGTCAATACACAACCCTGACCGCACCACGGGCAGTACTCACATACTCAAACAGCCCCCAACAAAAAGCCCCGCTTCCTTTCAGAAGCGGGGCTTTTTGCGTATCAGGCCAGTTGAGGCTGTGCGCTCATGGGCTGAAGCGGTAGTAGCGGTGCGTGAGGATCGGCCTTGACCGATGCACGCCACGCCGCCAGCCATTCGGTATGCCCCTCGCTCCAGACCTGCTCATGCAGGCGGGACAGGGCCACCGGGTCGCTCAGCAGCGCCAGTCGCTCGCTGTTGTTCAGGCCCGCCGGACCAACCTTGAGGGCATGACGAACCCGTTCGATCCGCAGCCATTCGATCGGCTCGGCCTGGCCGTGACGCGAGGTGGCCAGCGCAAAGGCCAGGGCGTTCTGTTGCGGATCGACCACTGCACGGATGAAACCGTCGTTCAGCGCATGCCAACGGTTTTCATGAGTGTACTGGTCAGTCGACAGCAGTTCCTGTGGCGGTGCGTATTCCTCGGGGATCAGGAACAGGCTTTCATCCCGGGACTTCAAGCCAAGGCCCACTCGGCTGGAGATCACCGACACCGGGATCGACAGCATCAGCGAACCGACGATCGGCACCAACCACCACAAAAAGCTCGGGTTCAGCCAGATCACCAGCAAGGCCCAGAAGAAGCCCAGCAGGGTTTGCGGGCCGTGGCGCTTGACGGCTTCGCTCCAGGGCGTGGAGTCGTCGTCACGTTTGGGCGAGTTCCAGGTAGCGGCCCAACCCAGGAAGGCGGCGAGCACGAAGCGGGTGTGGAAAATCATCCGCACCGGCGCCAGCAGCATGGAGAACAACATCTCCAGCAGCATCGACATCGTTACTTTGAACTTGCCACCAAACTCTTTCGCGCCCTTGGCCCAGATCAGGATGATGCTCAGCAGCTTGGGCAGGAACAGCAACACGATGGTGGTGGAGAACAGCGCGATGGCTTTTTCCGGATGCCACTGCGGCCACAACGGGTACAACTGGCGTGGCTCGAGGAAATATTGCGGTTCCATCAGCGTGTTCACCGCCAGCAGCGCGGTGGATAGCACCAGGAAGAAGAACCACAGCGGTGCGGACAGATAGGACATCACGCCAGTCAGGAATACCGCGCGATGCACCGGGTGCATGCCCTTGACCAGAAACAGCCGGAAGTTCATCAGGTTACCGTGGCACCAGCGACGGTCACGCTTGAGTTCGTCCAGCAGGTTCGGCGGCAACTCTTCATAGCTGCCCGGCAAGTCATAGGCAATCCAGACGCCCCAGCCGGCACGGCGCATCAGCGCTGCTTCAACGAAGTCGTGGGACAGGATGGCCCCGGCGAACGCCCCTTTACCAGGCAACGGCGCCAGGGCGCAGTGCTCGATGAACGGCTTCATGCGGATGATCGCGTTGTGACCCCAGTAGTGGGATTCCCCCAACTGCCAGAAGTGCAGGCCGGCGGTGAACAGCGGACCGTACACCCGAGTGGCGAATTGCTGCATGCGCGCATACAGCGTGTCCATGCCCGAGGCGCGTGGCGCGGTCTGGATGATGCCGGCATCCGGCGTGGCTTCCATCAAGCGCACCAGGCTGGTCAGGCACTCGCCGCTCATCACGCTGTCGGCGTCGAGCACGACCATGTACTTGTAGTCACTGCCCCAGCGACGGCAAAAGTCGTCGAGGTTACCGCTCTTGCGCTTGACGCGACGACGACGGCGGCGATAGAAAATCTTGCCAAAGCCCCCGGCTTCACGGCAGACGTCCAGCCAGGCTTGCTGCTCGGCGACACAGATATCGGTTTCGTTACTGTCGCTGAGTACGAAGAAGTCGAAACGATCCAGGTCCCCGGTGGCCGCAACCGACTCGAACGTGGCGCGCAAACCGGCGAACACTCGCGGCACGTCCTCGTTGCAGATCGGCATCACCAGCGCGGTGCGGGCGTCCTTGGGAATCGGCTCGTTGCCGGCACTGGCACCGGAGATGCGGTACTTGTCGTGACCGGTGAGCAGCTCGAGAAACCCCATCAGCGCCGTCCAGAAACCGGCCGATACCCAGCAGAACAGGATCCCGAACAGAATCAGGATGCTGGTCTGCAAAGCATAGGGCAGCACCTGGGTAGCGGTCTGCAACAGCGGCTGGTGCAGGACTTCGTCCAGGTCCACCAACGACCAGCCCTGGTACGGCATGATGCCCTTCATGTACCAGCCGGCGACGATGGTCTGGCCGAGCATCAGGATCAGCAGGATATAGCGACGGATCGAACCCACGGTGCGCCAGCGTGCGTGTGGCAGCACGCGCTCGTCCTTGGGTGGCTTCGGCGGGTTGGTGCGACCTGTCAGGCGACGCCAGGCGCGCACCAGGATATTGGTGCGCCACGGCTCCGGTACCACCTTGGTCCGACGAATCGGCGGCGTGGCTTTGAGACAGACACGCCCGCTGGCGTCGAGCGCCAGCATTTCGGCGTCTTCGAGTTCTTCGGCGGTGCTCAGGGTCAGCCGACGACCCACCGAGGCTTGCGCCGCCTCGGTGGGTGCATCGAAGGTCGACGACGAAAGGCGCTCGTGCAACTCGCTGAAAGACTTGCAGCCCGCCAGCTCGGCACGCTGCGCATCGGTCATGGGCAAATGGGCCAGATACTCGCTGAGCGTCTCTGGCTGTACTGGAGTATTACTCATCGGCTGGCAACTGATAGCTCCAGGTCTCGGTCAGGACTTGTTCAGTCGGTTCCGGTTCCTGCGGGGTTGGGGTCGACTCAGCGGCAGTGGACGCGTTGTCGGCCTTGGCTTCTTTTTCCTGCTCTTTTTCTTGCGCGGTTTCCTTATCGCTCTGCTGCCTGGCGACCTTGTCAGCCTTGGCAAGGGTCGTGGTCACCGCATGGGACGCGGCCGGCGCTTCAACCGGAACCAGCGGACGGACCAGCGCGGCGCGCAATTCAGTGGACTGTTTCGGGTCTTTGATCTTCAGTCGCAGGGTCAGGCGCCAGCCCTTGGTTTCAGGGTTGTAACGCACATTATTCTCGACGATCTCGCCGTTTTCGCCGACGCTCACCTGACTACGCACTTCGGCGTCTTCCGGCAGGGCTTGCAGGGAAGGACCTTCGAAGTCCACCAGATAAGCCACGCTGCCGTCCGGCTGACGGATCAGGTTGGACTGCTTCACGTCACCGGTCGAACGCAGGGTCTGCTTGACCCAGGCGCTGTCCGGCGAATGCAGGTTGGCTTCGTCGAGGGTCCAGTGCAGGCGATAGGCGAAGTCCAGCGGCTGACCTGGCTCAGGCAGCTTTTCCGGGCTCCAGAACGCCACGATGTTGTCGTTGGTTTCGTCAGCGGTCGGAATTTCAACCAGATCGACGGAACCCTTGCCCCAATCGCCTTTCGGTTCGATCCAGGCACTTGGACGCTTGTCGTAGCGGTCATCGAGGTCTTCGTAGTGGCTGAAGTCACGACCGCGTTGCAGCAGGCCGAAACCACGCGGGTTTTCTACCGAGAAGTTGCTCACGGCCAGGTGTTTCGGGTTGTTCAACGGGCGCCAGATCCACTCGCCGTTGCCGGCATGGATCGACAAGCCGCTGGAGTCGTGCAGCTCTCGACGGTAGTTCAGGATCTTGGACGGCTGGTTGGCGCCGAACAGGAACATGCTGGTCAACGGAGCAATGCCCAGCTTGGTGACGCGATCTCGCAGGAACACGCGCGACTTCACGTCGACGACGGTGTCGGTGCCCGGACGCAGGATCATGCGATAGGCACCGGTAGCCCGTGGCGAATCCAGCAGGGCGAAGATCACCAGGTGCTTATCGGTCGGCTTCGGACGCTGGATCCAGAACTCGCGAAAGCGCGGGAATTCCTCACCCGATGGCAGGGCGGTATCGATGGCCAGGCCACGGGCGGACAAGCCATAAACCTGACCCTTGCCGATGACGCGGAAGTAGCTCGCGCCCAGCATGGTCATGATTTCGTCTTGCTTGTCGGCCTTGTTGATCGGGTACAGCACGCGAAAACCCGCGTAGCCCAGTTTCTCCGTGGACTTGGGATCGAACTTGACGTCACCGAAATCGAAGCGCGTCGGGTCATACTTGATTTCATCGACGGTGGTCGCGGTGATCTCGTTGATCTTCACCGGCGTGTCGAAATGCATGCCTTGGTGATAGAAGGACAGCCTGAACGGCGTCTTCTGATCGGCCCACTCGGCTTTTTCGGTGCGGAAACGGATTTTTTGATAGTCAGCGAATTTCATTTCGCGGAATTCGTTCGGCAGATTGCTGCGCGGGGCTTCGAATTTTTGCCCGGCCAGTTCTTGAGCCTTCGCCGATACATCATCCAGGCTGAATGCCCACAGTTGGCCCGCGCCAAACAGGCACAGCAGGGCCGAGCCCGCTACCAGAGCGTTTCTAAACCGTTTGGCAGTCATTTTTGGTGCATTACAGGGACTAACAATCACGAGCAACCCTCGCCGAAAACAGATCAAAAAACCAACGGCCAGATAAAGTATCTGCACGGTATCGGCATTGAAAAACCGCACCTGCAGGCCACTCTTGCCAAGTTGGCGAGCATTGTTCCGACTCCGATGGGACAAAATGATTCCCCAAACGGCCCAGGACAAGTCTCTACCTAAGTCAAATGGACCAGCGAACGCTGGTCCCCCGTAGCGCGCGATTATCTAGTAGCCCGCGTGACAACGCATCAGGGGTAACAAAGTATTTATCGAGAAAACTCACTGTTTTGCCTCGAAACAGGACCGAAAAGATGTTTCAAACACTTTCAGACCTGTAACAGGAAGGTTACCGGGCCGTCGTTAACCAGATGCACCTGCATGTCGGCGCCGAATCTACCTGATGCCACAGTGCCATGCACCTGTTTCGCTTGGGTGAGCAGATAGTCAAAGAGTTCCTCGCCCAAGGCCGGAGGTGCGGCCGTCGAAAAGCTCGGGCGTAATCCGCTTTTGGTGTCCGCCGCCAGGGTGAACTGCGACACCAACAGCAAGCCACCACCGACATCTGCCAAGGACAGGTTCATCTTGCCATCAGCGTCGCTGAACACCCTGTAGTTCAGCAGCTTGTGCAGCAGCTTGTCGGCGCTGGCCCGGGTGTCCTCGGGCTCGACCGCTATCAGGACCAGCAGGCCTTGGTCCACCGCGCCAACGACTTCCCCTGCAACCTCGACCCGGGCGCCGCGGACCCGCTGCAACAAGCCCTTCATGCTTCTTCGGGCGGCAGGTCGAGCAGACGCCGGGCCATTTGTGCCGCGGCGCGCACCAAAGCATCGGTGATACCCGGCTCCGAAGCGGCGTGACCGGCGTCGCGGATCACCTGCAGTTCGCTGTTGGGCCAGTTCTGATGCAGTTCCCAGGCATTGTCCAGCGGGCAGATCACGTCGTAGCGGCCGTGCACGATGACGCCCGGCAGATGGGCGATCTTGCCCATGTCACGGATCAACTGGTTGGGTTCGAGAAAAGCGTTGTTGGTGAAGTAATGACACTCGATCCGGGCAATCGACAACGCCCGCTGCGGCTCGGAGAAGCGATCGACCACCAGCGGGTTCGGACGCAGGGTCGCCGTGCGGCCTTCCCAGGTCGACCAGGCCTTGGCCGCGTGCATCTGGGCGATCTGGTCATTGCCTGTCAGGCGTTTGTGAAAGGCGCCGAGCAGGTCGTCGCGCTCGTCCAGGGGGATCGGCGCGATGTAGTCCTGCCAGTAATCGGGGAACAGGCGACTGGCGCCGGCCTGGTAGAACCACTCGATTTCCTGCGGACGGCAGAGAAAGATCCCACGCAGAATCAGGCCATGTACCCGCTCGGGATGGGTCTGGGCGTAAGCCAAGGCCAGGGTCGAGCCCCAAGAGCCGCCAAACAGCACCCATTTTTCGATGCCCAGATGTTTGCGGATGCGCTCCAGGTCTTCGACCAGATCCCAAGTGGTGTTGTTTTCAAGGCTGGCATGAGGGGTGGAGCGGCCACAGCCGCGCTGGTCGAAGGTAACGATGCGGTACAGGTTCGGATCGAAGTAGCGACGGCTCTGGGCATCGCAACCGGCACCCGGGCCACCGTGAATGAACACCACAGGCAGGCCTTCCGGGGAACCGCTTTCATCGACATAGAGCGTGTGGGTGTCATCGACAGCCAGATCGTGCCGGGCATGAGGTTTGATCTGCGGGTACAAAGTCTGCATTGCGCGCTCCGTAAGGGGTCGAGTCATCCCTGGGGGGACTTCTATTTAATCTGCCGTCCGGCATCATAAACCCGAATTACCCGAATGAGCATGTCCCCTGCGCAGTCAAAGCGTGTCAGCCAGATACGCCAGCAGTGTGCGATACATCTGATCGACCTCCGGCACTTGGCCCCGGCCACGTAAACAGCCGTGAACCAATCCTCCCCCGACATACAGCACAGCATCCACACCTGCGCTGTTCAGCCGCTCGCTGTAAAGGACACCATCGTCGCGCAACGGGTCCCATTGCGCCACGACGACCAGCGCTGGCGGCAGGCCGCTCAGGTCATCGGCGAGCAACGGCATGGCGAGGGAAGACGGTTGAGCGTCGCTCAGATAGAGGGCGTGATAACTGTCCAGATCGCTGCTGCTCAACAGTGGCGCATCGGCACATTCGCGCCGCGAGGGCAGATGGGCCGGGCCACCGAGGGCGGGATAAATCAGCACCTGACCCCGTGGCAGCGCTTGCCCGGCATCGCGCAAGGCCAGGCATAACGCGGCGGCGAGATTGCCTCCGGCGCTGTCACCGGCCACCAGCCGACGGCGAGGGTCGATGGCAAAGGGGGTGGCCGCCAGGTGATGCCACACCGTGAGGCAATCTTCGAAACCCGCCGGAAACGGATGCTCCGGGGCCAACCGATAATCCACCGCCATGACCAGCACGTCGAGGGTCGCGGCCAGTTCCATGCAGATGAAGTCGTGGGAGTCCAGATCACCCACCACCCAGCCGCCACCGTGCAGATAAAGGATGCATGGCCAGCCTTCGGACGGCGGCGCGCTCCGAGGGCAGTAAGCCCGCACAGCTACCCCGGCCAGCTCGAAATCCTCGACTGCCAGCGCTTGCGGGCATGGCGGGGTGAAGGCCCGGCACATCTGGCTGTAGGCCTGGCGCAGACCAGGGAGGCTGTTGTCCGGGGCGTTGAAGCTCAGGGTTTGGTCGATGAAGGCGGACATTGCCTGGGAGAGTGGATAAGTAGCCATGGAACGACGCCAACATAGAGGATCGGGATGGGCGCTGATTATGTGGCGAGGGGATCTAAGCCTTGCTCCTACAGATAAATCCCCTCGCCACGATCATCTAATCGTCAATTCTTGAGACTGGCCTGCACCGCCGCCACGCCATCCTTGCCGTCAAAACTGGTCACCCCGGTGAGCCAGCGCTGCAGATCCTCGGGGTGCTCACGCAGCCATTGCCGGGCGACGTCCTGGGGTGTCTTGCGCGCCATGATCGGCACCATCAACTGGCTTTCCTGGGCGGCGGTGAAGGTGAGGTTTTCCAGCAAGCGGTTCACGTTCGGACAACGCTGGGCGTAGTCCGGCGCGGTCACGGTGGAGACCGTCGCGGCGCCTTCGTTCGGGCCGTAGACGTCTTCGCTGCCTGTCAGGTAGGTGATGTTCATATTGATGTTCATCGGGTGCGGGGTCCAGCCGACGAACACCACGAACTCCTTGCGATTCACCGCCCGCTGCACCGCCGCCAGCATCCCGGCCTCACCGGACTCGATCAGCTTGAAGTCCTTGAGGCCAAAGTGATTGGTTTCAATCATGGTCTTGATGGTGGTGTTGGCACCGCTGCCCGGCTCGATGCCGTAGATTTTTCCGCCGAGCTGCTCCTTGAACCGGGCGATGTCGGCGAAAGTCTTGAGGCCCGCTGCGGCCACGTAGTCCGGCACCGCCAGCGTGGCTTGGGCATCGGCAAGGCTTGGCTGGTCCAGGACTCTCACCTGGTTGGCCGCCAGGAACGGAGCGATGTTGTTGTCCATCGCCGGTTTCCAGTAGCCCAGGAAGATATCGAGACGCTTGTCACGGATGCCGGCGAAGATGATCTGCTGCACGGCGCTGGTCTGTTTGCTTTCATAACCCAGCCCCGTGAGCAACACATCGGCCATGCCACTGGTGGCGATCACGTCGGTCCAGTTGACCACGCCCATGCGCACGGTCTGGCAGGACGCCGGCTCGGCGGCCATTGCCCCGCTGCTCAGGATGACGGTACCGCAGAGGATCGACAGACAGCGTTTGAACAGTCTTTTCATCGGGAAGGTCTCGTGCGGCAGCGATTATTGTAGGTCGGTGTCTTAGTGCACCGTGACCCGAACATTACGCAGCGTCGAGGGGCTGAAGATGAACTGTGGCGACCCGGTTTTGCACGGTGGCGACCGTTCCCCTGCGAGGCTCAAGGACACATCTATCTGTGGGAGCAAGCCTTGCTCCCACACCCCCCTAGCCCCAGGAAACAGGCATTATTTCTTGTAGGCCTGCTGCCCCCACGCCAGCAAGCCTTCCAGCAATTCCCTGAGCACCACCTGGGTCGGTTCCGCCAGATCCGCACGGTAGTTGAACGGCTCGAACTCTTCCATGTAGGTGCTCTGGCACAGTTCCAGTTGCACCGCGTGGATGTCCTCAGCCGGGTTGCCGTAGTGCCGCGTGATATGTCCGCCCTTGAAACGTCCGTTGAGCACGTGGGTAAATTCGCCGTGGCGGGCGCAGATGGCTTCGAGCTGGTGGGCCAGCGCCGGGGCGCAACTGGCGCCGTTGAAGGTGCCGAGGTTGAAGTCCGGCAACTTGCCGTCGAACAGGTGTGGGATCACCGAACGGATCGAGTGGGCGTCGAACAGCAAGGCATAGCCGAATTCGGCCTTGAGCCGCGCCAGTTCCTGCCGCAGGGTCTGGTGGTAAGGCACCCAGATCTGTTGCAGATAAGTCGCCCGCTCCGCGGCGGACGGCTCCAGCCCCTGGCGAAACAACGGTACGCCATCGAACAGGATCGAAGGATACAAACCGGTGGTGGCACCAACGTACATCGGTTTGTCATCGTCGGGGCGGTTCAGATCGATCACGAACCGTGAATATTCAGCGGCCAGGGTGCTGGCGCCCAGTTCGGCGGCGAACTCGTAAAGCTTGGGAATATGCCAGTCGGTGTCCGGCAAGCTCTGGGCCTCAGGGATCAAACCAGTCTTCACCGCCGGGGTCAGGCGCAGGCCGGCGTGGGGCATGCTGATCAACAGCGGCACGCGCCCTTGCTTGAAATTCAGGACCTTCTCCACAACCGTTCTCCTTAATCGATTTCCACGCCGTGACGCACGACGCGTTTTTCCAGATCGCCACCCAGCCAGTACGACAGGTCGGCCGGGCGGTCGATGTGCCAGGCGACAAAGTCCGCGACTTTGCCGACTTCCAGCGAACCGTGAGTGGCAGCCATGCCCAAGGCCTGGGCCGCATGAATCGTCGCCCCCGCCAGGGCCTCCTCAGGGGTCATGCGAAAGCAGGTGCAGGCCATGTTCAACATCAAGCGCAACGACAGCGCCGGCGAGGTGCCGGGGTTGAGGTCGCTGGCCACGGCGATCTTCACGCCGTGCTTGCGCAGGGCATCCATGGGCGGCAGCTGGGTTTCGCGCAGGAAATAAAATGCCCCCGGCAGCAGCACCGCCACCGTGCCGGATTCGGCCATGGCCCTGGCGTCGTCCTCGGTCATGAACTCCAGGTGATCGGCCGACAGCGCCTGATAACGGGCCGCCAGGCTTGAACCGTGCAGCGACGACAATTGTTCAGCGTGCAGCTTCACCGGCAGGCCCAGTTGTTGGGCGGTGATAAACACCCGTTCGACCTGCGCCGGGGTAAACGCCAGGTACTCGCAAAATGCATCCACCGCATCCACCAACCCTTCGGCGGCGAGGGCCGGGAGCATTTCGGTGCAGATGTGCTCGATGTAGTCATCGGCGCGATCAGCGTATTCCGGTGGCAAGGCGTGGGCCGCCAGGCACGTGCTGCGCACGCTGACCGGCAGCTGTTCACCCAGGCGACGGATGGCCCGCAGGATCTTGCGTTCGCTGGCCAGGTCAAGGCCGTAGCCGGACTTGATTTCCACCGTGGTCACGCCATCGCGCATCAGGCTTTTCAGGCGTTTGGCGGCGCTGTTGAACAGTTCATCTTCGCTGGCGGCCCGGGTAGCGCGCACGGTGCTGGCGATGCCCCCGCCGGCCGCTGCGATCTCGGCGTAGCTGACGCCCTGCAGGCGCTGTTCGAATTCACCGCTGCGGTTGCCGCCGAACACCGTGTGGGTGTGACAGTCGATCAGCCCAGGAGTGACCCAGGCGCCCTTGAGGTCGTTGACGGCCGGATAGTCACCGGCCGGCAGCTCGGCGCGCGGGCCGATCCATTGAATCAGCTCGCCGTGGGTGACGATGGCGACGTCTTCGATGATCGAGTAGACGCCCTGGGCCATGGTGGCGGCGTGGCAGTTTTGCCAGAGGGTTTTCATCCCGGTTTCCTCGTCGCATTCAAAATCGAATCGCGAGCAAGCTCGCTCCCACAAGGGCCAGGGTGTATCCCAAATGAATGTTCAACCCCTACCCCTGTGGGAGCGAGCTTGCTCGCGATGAGGTCCTTACAGGCTCGGCAACAACTGCGCCGTGACCAGCTCATTCAGGCAACGACTGGCCAATAATTCGCTCGCCGCATTGATGTCCGGCGCGAAGAACCGGTCTTTTTCATAGAACGGCACTTCTGCGCGCAAGAGGGCGCGGGCCTGCTCCAGCTTGGCAGAGGTTTTCAAACCGCCGCGCAGATCCAGCCCCTGGCACGCCGCCAGCCATTCCACCGCCAGAATCCCCCGGGTGTTCTCGGCCATTTCCCACAGCCGCTTACCGGCGGCGGGGGCCATGGACACATGGTCTTCCTGGTTGGCCGAAGTCGGCAGGCTGTCCACCGAATGGGGATGGGACAACGCCTTGTTTTCGCTGGCCAGGGCAGCAGCGGTGACCTGGGCGATCATAAAGCCCGAGTTCACCCCGCCATTGGCCACCAGAAACGGCGGCAGTTGCGACATGTGCTTGTCCATCATCAGCGAAATACGCCGCTCACTCAGCGAACCGATTTCGGCGATTGCCAGGGCCATGTTGTCAGCGGCCATTGCCACCGGCTCGGCGTGGAAGTTGCCACCGGAAATCACGTCGCCCTCGGCGGCGAACACCAGCGGGTTATCCGATACGGCGTTGGCTTCGATCACCAGCACCTCAGCGGCCTGGCGGAACTGGGTCAGACAGGCGCCCATCACTTGTGGCTGGCAGCGCAGGGAATACGGGTCCTGGACCTTGTCGCAATTCTGGTGGGAAGCGGAGACTTCGCTGCGCTCGCCCAGCAGATCGCGATAAGCAGCGGCGGCATCGATCTGGCCTTTCTGGCCGCGCGCGGCGTGAATACGCGCATCGAATGGCGAACGCGAACCGAGCACCGCTTCTACCGTCAAGCTGCCCAGAGCCAGGGCGCCGGCGAACAGGTCTTCGCCTTCGAACAGGCCACGCAGGGCAAACGCAGTGGACACCTGGGTGCCGTTGAGCAGCGCCAGTCCTTCTTTTGCAGCCAGGGTCAGCGGCGCAAGGCCGGCCACTTTCAGCGCTTCGACAGCCGGCAACCATTCACCTTTGTAACGGGCCTTGCCTTCGCCCAACAGCACCAGGGACATGTGGGCCAGCGGCGCCAGATCACCCGAAGCGCCGACCGAGCCTTTCAACGGAATGTGTGGATAGACCTCGGCATTGATCAGCGCAATCAGCGCATCGATCACCTGCCGACGGATACCGGAAAAGCCCCGGCTCAGACTATTGACCTTGAGCACCATGACCAACCGCACCAGCGCATCGCTGATCGGCTCGCCCACGCCGGCGGCATGGGACAGCACCAGAGAGCGTTGCAGGTTTTCCAGGTCTTCACTGGCGATGCGGGTCGAGGCCAGCAGACCAAAACCGGTGTTGATGCCATAGGCCGTGCGATTCTCGGCGAGAATCTGCTCCACGCAGGCGACGCTGGCTTCGATCTGCGCCGAAGCACTGGCGTCGAGGCTCAGGGTCACGGGTTGCTGATAGATGTCACGCAATTGAGCCAGGCTCAATTGGCCGGGAATCAGGTTTAAGGCAGTCATGTATTGCTCCTTTTGAGAGTTTTGTTTTCACCCGCCAGTCGCTCCGGAATGTTCCGTTATCCGTCACCCTCGCCTTTTGGGCGGTGGATGCCTTGGCACGCTGGCGGTTTTTTGATCAATTCAAATTCGGTAAAGCGTTGTGCAGCACGGCTGGATCTTTAAGCAGCGCGGCGGCGCTAGCGATGTCCGGCGCCAGCCAGCGGTCCTGGTCGTAGGCCGGCACATGTTCACGCAGCAGTTTCCAGGCAACGTCAGTGCCGGCACCGAAGCGTTGCGTCTTGAGGAATTCAAAAGCCTGGGCGGCCAGCAGGTATTCGATGGCGAGGATCTGCGTGCAGTTTTCCAGCGCCCGGTGCAGCTTCAGGGCGGCGTTGGTGCCCATGCTCAGGTGATCTTCCTGCAAGCCCGAGGTGACAAAGTTGTCGAGCACCGCCGGCTGGGCCAGTTGGCGATTTTCCGCACACAGCGACGCGGCGACGTATTGCACGATCATCATCCCCGAATTCACCCCAGGGTTGGCCACCAGAAAGGCCGGCAGGCCGCTGACGTGGGGGTTGATCAAACGGTCGAGACGACGTTCGGCGATGGAGCCGATTTCGGCCATGGCAATCGCCAGCAGATCCGCCGCCAAAGCCACCGACTGACCGTGGGGGTTGGCCTGGGACATGACCCGGAAGCTCTCCGGCGTGCCCAGCAACAGCGGGTTATCGGTGGTGGCGTTGAGTTCGGTTTCGATCTGTTGCCGGGCATGCGCCAGTTGGTCGCGAGCGGCACCGTGGACCTGAGGAATCGAGCGGATGCTCAACGCATCCTGGGTGCGAATGCCCAGGCTCGAAGCGATGACTTCGCTGCCGTCCAGCAGTGCCCGCAAGTTGACGCCGACCTGTTGCATGCCAGGGTGCGGCTTGAGGGCGATGATTTGGGCATCGAACGCCGCGATCTGCCCGCGCTGGGCCTCGAAACTCATGGCGCCGATCACGTCGGCCCATTGCAGCAACCGCGTCGCATCGGCCAGGGCCAGGCAACTGAGGCCGGTCATGCACGGCGTGCCGTTGACCAGGCACAAACCGTCCTTGGCCCCCAGTTGCACCGGTTGCAAGCCCTCTGCGGCCAGAGCCTGTTGCGCCGAGACGATTTGCCCGCGATAGCTGACATTACCAACCCCCAACAACGCGATGCTGATATGGGCCATGTGGGTCAGGTAGCCCACCGAACCCTGGGATGGCACTTGCGGGGTGATGCCGCGATTGAGCAGCGCCAGCAGGGCTTCGACCACCCGGCGATGAGTGCCGGACTTGCCCTGGCTGTAGTTGAGAATGGCCGCGCAGATAATCGCCCGGGTCTGTTCATCGGCCAGCGGCGCGCCGACGCCACAGGCATGGCTGAGCAGTGTGTTGCGCGACAGCTGGCTGAGCTGTTCGTCCTTGAGCGAGACATTGCACAGGGCACCCAGGCCGGTGTTGACGCCATAAGCGCGCTCGCCGCTTTCGACGATGCGCTGGACGATGGCCTGGGCATTGTCGATCCGCGCCCAGGCCTGGGCCGACAGCTCAAGCTCGGCACCGAAGCGGGCGACGGCGACCACATCCTGCCAACGCAACGGCGCGTCGGCGATTACGATTTTTTCAGCCTGGGACATCTTCAACCTCATGCTTATAACCTGAACATTGATGCAGCTTTACCGGCGCCATCGCGAGCAGGCTCGCTCCCACAGGGATTTCCTTTGGACACAGAATTTGTGAACAGGAGAGATCCCATTGTGGGAGCGAGCTTGCTCGCGATGGGGCCAGCCCAGCCACCACACATTCCTCAAACCACCGCCGCACGCCGCTGCACAAACCGATCAACATACTCATCCGCCGGCGAGTGCAGGATCTCTCGGGGTGTGCCGACCTGGATCAGCTTGCCATCCTTGAGAATCGCGATGCGGTTGCCGATGCGCACGGCTTCGTCGAGGTCGTGGGTGATGAACACGATGGTCTTGTGCAGGGTCTTTTGCAGTTCCAGCAACTGGTCCTGCATTTCCGCGCGGATCAGCGGGTCGAGGGCGCTGAAGGCTTCGTCCATCAGGATGATATCGGTGTCCGCCGCCAAGGCACGGGCCAGGCCCACGCGCTGGCGCATGCCGCCGGAGAGCTGGTGCGGGTATTTGTTCTCGTAGCCCTTCAGGCCCACGGTGTTGATCCAGTGCAGCGCCCGCTCAGTGCAGACCTGCTTGCTCTCGCCACGCACTTTCAAGCCATAGGCGACGTTGTCCAGCACGCTCTTGTGGGGCAACAGGCCGAAGCTCTGGAACACCATGCTGATCTTGTGCCGGCGAAATTCGCGCAGGGCTTCCATGTCCAGTTGCAGGATGTCTTCGCCGTCCACCAGGATCGCACCGCTGGTGGGGTCGATCAGCCGGTTGAAGTGCCGCACCAGGGTGGACTTGCCGGAGCCGGAAAGCCCCATGATCACGAAGATCTCACCGGTGCCAATGCTCAACGACAAGTCGTTCACACCGACCACGCAACCGGTTTCGGCCAGCACCTGGTCCTTGGTCTTGTTCTGGCGGATCAGCTCCAAAGCCTCCTTGGAGCGATTGCCGAAAATCTTGAAGACGTTCTTGACTTCGATCTTGCTGATGGCTGCGTTGTTCATTTGCTCACCTCATGCCGAGGACGACCATAGGCCTGGGTAATGCGGTCGATGACCACGGCGAGAATCACGATCGCCAGCCCGGCTTCCAGGCCGCGTCCGACGTTGAGGGTCTGGATGCCCACCAGCACATCTTCGCCCAGGCCTCGGGCGCCGATCATCGAAGCGATGACGACCATCGACAGGGCCATCATGGTGGTCTGGTTGATCCCGGCCATGATGCTTGGCAGGGCCAGGGGCAGTTGCACGCCGAACAGCTGTTGCCAACGGTTGGCGCCGAAGGCATTGATGGCTTCCATCACTTCGCCGTCCACCTGGCGAATGCCCAGGTCGGTCAGGCGAATCAATGGCGGCGCCGCGTAGATCACCGTGGCGAAAATCGCCGGGACCTTGCCCAGGCCAAACAGCATCAATACCGGAATCAGGTACACGAAGCTCGGCATGGTCTGCATGATGTCCAACAACGGCATCAACACCGAACGCAGGCGATTGCTGCGGGCCGAGAGGATGCCCAGCGGAATGCCGATCAACACCGAAATAAATGTCGCCACCAGCATCAGGGCGAGGGTCTGCATCAGTTTGTCCCACAGGCCCACCGCGCCCACCAGGAACAGCAGGCCGACAATCACCGCCGTGGTCGCGACCTTGCGGGTGGCGTGCCAGGCAATGCCGCCGACGATGGCCAGCATCAACCACCAGGGTGCCATGCGCAGCAGGCCTTCGAGGTTGACGATGGCCCACAGCAAGGTGTCGGAAATGTGCCGGAACACATCGCCGTAGTTGGTCACCAGGGAGTCGACCCAACTGTTGACCCAGTCGGCGATGGAGAAGGTAAAGCTTTCGGGAAACATAAGAGACTCTCGATCAAGTGGATGCAGTGAACGTCCCGGCCAGCCCTAGGGTTGGCCGGGTGTATTCGACCTACAGAGCCGCGTCGATTTTCTTGGCCGCGTCTTCACTGACCCAGGCGTGCCAGACTTCAGGATGTTCCTTCAGGAAGATCTTCGCCAGTTTCGGCGACTCGATCCGCTCCTTGGCCATGCGCCCGAGGTTCTGGTTGAGGATATCGATGGGCAGGTTGACCTTTTCCAGCACGGCCACCAGTTCCGGCGCTTCGTCGTGGAAGGTCTTGGACAGGCCGACCTTGATGGTCACGCTTTTGTCCACGCCCGGTTTTTCTTCCAGTTTCACCAGGTCTACCTGACCCATGAGCGGGGTTGGCGACCAGTAGTAGAACAGGATCGGCTCGCCGCGCTTGTAGCTCGACAGCACCGCCGCATCCAGGGCCGGACCGGTCCCCGGGCGGAAGTTGGTGTAGGTTTTTTCCAGGCCATAGCTTTTCAGCATTTCGCTGTTGTCCAGCTCGCAGGTCCAGCCGGCCGGGCAGTTGTAGAAGCGGCCCTTGGATGGCTCTTCCTGGTCCTTGAACACAGCGGCGTATTGGCCCAGGTCGGCGATGTTCTTCAGGCCCGGCGCCTTGGCTTCAAGCTTGCGCTTGGCGTCGCCCTCGATCACATAGCGCGGCACGTACCAGCCTTCGATGGCACCCACCACCGGGGCGCCGACGCCGACAACCTTGCCTGCCTTCTCGGCCTTGTTCCAGACTTCACTGCGACCGACCCATTCTTCGGCGAACACCTGAATGTCGTTGCTGCTCAAGGCGTTCTCCATGGTGATGGAGTTGCCTGGCAGACTGTCGGTCTTGCAGCCGTAGCCTTTTTCCAGCACCACTTGCATGACGTCGGTCAGCAACATGCCGCTTTCCCAGTTCAGACCGGCGAATTTCACCGGCTTGCCCGACTCGCACCAACCCGCCGCTTGCGTGGCGCCGGCACTGGCCAGCAGGCCCATGCAAAGCAATGTGGTCAGCAGGGTCTTGTTCGATTTCATTATGTGACGCTCCTAATCAGTGAATTGGCTTACGGCAGTCAAGAGGCATCCAGCCCTGTCAACATCCCATCAGGCCGCTTGGATGCGACCCGCCCTGCTCGGTTGTGCGTCAACCGCGTCCTGCTCGACCGGCAGGATCAATTGATCGGGTACAGCGCTGTGCCACTTCCTGGCGGCGAGGTAATACAGCACCGCCGGAACCACCAGGCCGATGATCCAGGAAATATCCACACCACCCATGGCTTCCACCAGCGGACCGGTATAGAACTTGGTGGCGATGAACGGCAGTTGAACCAGTACACCGAAGACATAGACGCTGATACCAAGGGCATTCCAACGACCGTAGCGACCGTTCGGGTCGGCCAGCGCCGGCACGTCATAGCGCTCGCGAGTGATGCAGTAGTAGTCCACCAGATTGATCGCGCTCCAAGGCGTAAAGAACGCCAGCAAGAACAGGATGAAAGACTTGAACGCACCGAGGAACGAGTGCTGACCGAGCAGCGCGATCAGGGTCGCCGCGCCGACGATGACCAGCACGAAGCCTAGACGCTGCAAGCGCGTGACGTTCAGGTGACCCCGAAAACCACTGATGATGGTCGCAATGCACATGAAGCTGCCGTAGGAGTTCAGCGTGGAGATAGTGACCTTGCCGAACGCGATGCTGAAGTACAGCAGCGCAGCGGTGGCACCGGTACCACCCAGACCAACGATGTAGGCCACTTCGTGACCCGCGAACTGCCCATTGGCCGAGGCGGCGGCAAACACGCCGAGGATCATCGCCACCTGCGCGCCGATGACTGAACCTGCGCCTGCGGCAAAAAAGGTTTTCACCGAGGAAGTCTTGCTCGGCAGGTAACGCGAATAGTCCGCCACGTAGGGGCCGAAGGCGATCTGCCAGGAAGCCGCGAGCGACACCGCAAGCAGGAAACTGCTCCAGCTGAAATGGCGGATTTGCAGGAGTGCGCCAACGTCCGTCTGGCTCATCAGGCGAGCGAACAGGTAAACAAAGGCGATCACACCAATGACGCTGGCGACACGGCCAATGAAGTGAATCACCCGATAACCGAGCACCGTGACCAGCACGATGGTACTGGCGAAAATGAGGATGCCGACACTGTCGCTGACACCAAACAACTGGCCCAGCGCCTGGCCGGAAAGCACGGTTCCGGTTGCGGTGAAACCCAGGTACATCAGGCACACCAGCACGATCGGGATAGCCGCGCCGTACACACCAAACTGCACCCGGCTGGAGATCATCTGCGGCAGGCCAAGCTTGGGCCCTTGCGCGGCATGCAACGCCATGACGCCACCGCCGAGCAGTTGGCCGATCAGCAAACCGATCAACGACCAGAACACATCACCACCCAGCACCACCGCCAATGCGCCGGTGACAATGGCAGTGATTTGCAAGTTGGCACCCATCCAGAGGGTGAACTGGCTCAACAATCGGCCGTGTCTCTCCGCTTCCGGTATGTAGTCGATCGAGCGCTTCTCGATCAACGGCTTGCTGCTTGCGCGTGTGCGGGTGACGGCCATGGTTCAACCTCTGTGGATTGCTCTGGAATTCATCCCTGTGGGAGCGAGCTTGCTCGCGATGGCGGTGGGTCGGTACCTGTTGCATCGACTGACACGCCCTCATCGCGAGCAAGCTCGTTCCCACATGGGCTCCGGGGTTACTTGCCGGTGATCATCGGCAGGTTCAGCCCCTGTTCCTTGGCGCAATCAATCGCGATCTGATAGCCAGCATCAGCATGGCGCATCACCCCAGTACCCGGATCGTTGTGCAGCACGCGGGCAATTCGCTCGGCCGCTTCGTCGGTGCCGTCGCAGACAATGACCATGCCCGAATGCTGGGAGAAGCCCATGCCGACGCCGCCGCCATGGTGCAGCGACACCCAGGTCGCGCCGCTGGCAGTGTTGAGCAAGGCGTTGAGCAACGGCCAATCGGACACGGCATCGGAACCGTCCTGCATGGCTTCGGTTTCGCGGTTGGGGCTGGCCACGGAACCGGAGTCCAGGTGGTCGCGGCCGATCACGATAGGGGCCGACAATTCGCCGCTGCGCACCATTTCGTTGAACGCCAGGCCCAGCTTGGCACGCTGGCCCAGGCCGACCCAGCAGATACGCGCCGGCAGACCCTGGAAGCTGATGCGCTCGCGGGCCATGTCCAGCCAGTTGTGCAGATGGGCGTCGTCGGGGATCAGTTCCTTGACCTTGGCGTCGGTCTTGTAGATGTCCTGCGGGTCGCCCGACAGCGCAGCCCAGCGGAACGGACCGATGCCACGGCAGAACAGCGGACGGATATACGCCGGCACGAACCCTGGGAAATCGAAGGCATTTTCGACGCCCTCTTCCTGGGCCATCTGACGGATGTTGTTGCCGTAGTCGAAGGTCGGCACGCCCATTTTCTGGAAGGCCAGCATGGCTTTGACGTGGACGGCCATCGATTGTTTGGCCGCTTTGACCACGGCAGCAGGCTCAGTCTTGGCGCGGGCGCGGTACTCGTCCCAGGTCCAGCCGGCCGGCAGGTAACCGTTGAGCGGGTCGTGGGCGCTGGTCTGGTCGGTGACCATGTCCGGGCGCACACCGCGACGGACCATTTCCGGCAGGATTTCGGCGGCGTTGCCACAGAGCGCGATGGAGATCGCCTTGCCTTCTGCGGTGTACTTCTCGATACGGGCCAGGGCGTCGTCCAGATCAGTGGCCTGTTCGTCGACATAACGAGTCTTGAGGCGGAAATCGATGCTCACCTGCTGGCATTCGATGTTCAGCGAGCAAGCACCGGCCAGGGTCGCGGCCAACGGCTGCGCACCGCCCATGCCGCCCAGGCCGGCCGTGAGGACCCAGCGCCCCTTGAGGTTGGCGTCGTAATGCTGGCGACCGGCCTCGACGAAGGTCTCGTAGGTGCCTTGGACGATGCCCTGGCTGCCGATGTAGATCCAGCTGCCGGCGGTCATCTGGCCGTACATGGCCAGACCCTTGGCGTCCAGTTCGTTGAAGTGTTCCCAACTGGCCCAGTGCGGCACCAGGTTGGAGTTGGCGATCAACACGCGAGGAGCGTTGCTGTGGGTCTTGAACACGCCCACCGGCTTGCCGGATTGCACCAGCAGGGTTTCGTCGTCGTTGAGGTTGGTCAGGCTCTCGACGATCTTGTCGTAGCACTCCCAGTTACGCGCCGCACGGCCGATGCCACCGTAGACCACCAGTTCCTTGGGGTTCTCGGCCACTTCCGGGTCGAGGTTGTTCATCAACATGCGCAGCGGCGCTTCAGTCAGCCAGCTCTTGGCGGTCAGGGTGTTACCGCGTGGGGCACGGATTTCAACGTCACGGTATTTTTCGGGTTTGCGGGTAGCGTCGGTCACAGCAAGAACTCCTCAGCGATCAATCCAGACCAGCCCAGGCAATGGGCGCGATTTCCAGGCACGTTACGTTGAGCAATGGTGACTCATACGCATACGTCTTTACTTGTATGTACAAGCATATGCAATCAGGCGGCCAACTTGATGAATGCGCGCCCAAGGAAAACGACGAGCATGGTTGTGAGTCCCGTAATTAAAGGGCTCTAGCGGAAAATGAAATTTCTGAAGGGGATTTTTGGTACTGGAAGGAAGGGCCAATAAAGCGTGGCGTTGCGCCACGCTGGGGCATTCGGTAACAAGTTGGTGCGAGTAGAAGGAACAACGTTCAGGCTTTTTGTGGCGAGGGAGCTTGCTCCCGCTGGGGTGCGAAGCAGCCCTATATTTTTTGCGACTGCTGCGCAGTCGAGCGGGAGCAAGCTCCCTCGCCACAATGGCCTACACGTCTGAGGTCAGTGAGCAGTCAGCTCGATCACACAGCACTGGCCAGCAGTTGATATCTCCAGCAATCCGGTGTTACCGCTCAGTTGCAGGCAGTCATAAAGCCCCAGTGCCTCGACAGCCGTATCAATCTTGACCCTCAGCGTCGGAGCCGCACTGAACACCAACACCGTCCCCGCCTCACTGAAAAACCGCTGCTGGCCGCCCATCCACTGCAACCGCGCGCGGTAACGCAGTGGCGCGTAGATCAGGTTGAAATCACGAATCGGCCCGCCCAGCAACGTACAGTGCACATGGCTCTCGCCGTTGAATGCAAAAGGGTCCAGCGGATGCAAAGCCCGCGTAACCTGACCATCGACGTTCAGCGTCATGCCGTCACCCTGCAAGACACTGATGACCCGCTCGTAACCGGCGAAGCTGGAAAAGCCACCCGACTCAGCAATATCGGCAATCGACAGGCGCCAGCCGAAACCGTCCAGGCCGGTACCCGCATCACGGGTAATTTCTTCGGTGCTGCCGCCGCCGTTTTTCCATGGCATGCGTGGATAATCGGCGGCGCGCAGAACTTTCATCTGCTTGATCATTTATGAAAGCGTCCTTCCAGACGATGACGGGAACCGGGGTGAATCAGGCGCGCGGCGGTTACCGGCTGACGCCCCGACCAGGTGCGGCGGCGAATCAACAGGCATGGCTCGCCCCGTTCGATCTGCAGCAGCTTGCACTCGCTCGCCTCAGCGAGAATCGCTTCAACCACGTGCTCGCCTTCGGTCAGCGGCGCAACCTGATTGAGGTAGGCGTAGGGCGTTTGCAGGGTGAAGTCCTGCTTGAGGTAGTCCGGGGCCACCAGGGCATTGACGAAACGGTCCTCGATTTGCACGGGGATGTCGTTTTCGAAATGAACGATCAGCGAATGGAATACCTTCTGGCCTTCGCGCATGTCCAGGGCCAGGGCGCGCTCGGAACCGGCGGCCTCTTCCTCCAGTGTGATGACCTTGCACGTATGGCGATGGCCTCGGGAGGCGATCTCGTCGGCAATGTTATGCACTTCGAACAACGCCGACTGGCTCTTGGGCTCGGCCACGAAGGTGCCGACGCCCTGCATGCGCACCAACAGGCCGTCGGCGGTCATCTCACGCAGGGCACGGTTGATGGTCATGCGGCTGAAACCCAGTTGGCTGACCAGTTCGCTTTCCGATGGCACGCGGTAATGCGGCGGCCAGTTTCCACTGTCGATCTGCTGGGTGATCATCAGTTTGACGCGGGCGTACAAGGGCGCCGGACTGTCGCCCATGTTTGCGGCCAGCGGCGGTTTGGCAGGCGGAGTCGGCACGGCGGTTCCTTGTTCTGCAAAAGAAGGGTGCTAGCTTGCCGGAGTTTACCGGGCAGGCAAACGTCTGTATATGTATATACAAATTACGCACGATGAGGTTGAACCATGTCCGCCTTCTTTGCCGAACGCGCGCTGCTGCCTAGTGGATGGGCCCATGATGTACGTTTTGAAGTCGACGCCAGCGGCGTCTTGACTCATATCCAGGCCGATTCCCAGGCAAACGGCGCCGAACGGCTGGGCGGGCCACTGTTGCCTGGCATGCCGAACCTGCACTCCCACGCCTTCCAGCGGGCCATGGCCGGGCTGGCGGAAGTGGCGGGCAACCCCAACGACAGTTTCTGGACCTGGCGCGACCTGATGTACCGCCTCGTCGGAAAAATCAGCCCCGATCAGCTCGGCATCATCGCCCGACAGCTGTACATCGAAATGCTCAAGGCCGGTTACACCTCGGTCGCCGAATTCCATTATGTACACCACGACACCGACGGCACGCCTTACGCCGACCCGGCGGAACTGGCCCTGCGCATCAGCCAGGCCGCCAGCGCCGCCGGCATCGGCCTGACCCTGCTGCCGGTGCTCTACAGCCATTCCGGTTTCGGTGGCCAGGCCCCCAATGACGGGCAACGTCGATTCATCAACAGCACCGAAAACTACTTGAAACTTCAGTCACGCTTGCAGCCGATCCTGGCCGGGCAACCAGCCCAGGCGCTGGGTTTGTGTTTCCACTCGCTGCGCGCCGTGACCCCCGGGCAAATCCAGGAAGTGCTGGCCGCCAGCGACCGCCATTGCCCGGTGCACATCCACATTGCCGAGCAGCAAAAGGAAGTCGACGACTGCCTGAGCTGGAGTGGCGCCCGACCGCTCCAATGGCTGTACGAAAACACCGAGGTGGATCAGCGCTGGTGCCTGGTCCACGCCACCCACGCCAATGCTCACGAAGTCAGCCTCATGGCCAGGAGCCAGGCGATTGCCGGCCTGTGCCTGACCACCGAAGCCAACCTGGGTGACGGGATTTTCCCGGCCGTGGATTTCCTCGCCCAAGGCGGACGTCTTGGGATCGGTTCCGACAGCCATGTGTCGTTGAGCGTGGTGGAAGAGCTGCGTTGGCTGGAATACGGCCAGCGTCTGCGAGATCAACGGCGCAACCGCTTGTATCGGGCCGATCAACCGATGGTCGGGCGCACTTTGTTCGATGCCGCGCTGCAAGGGGGTGCCCAGGCGTTGGGACAACCGGTCGGCGCCCTCGAAGTGGGCAAGCGCGCCGACTGGCTGGTGCTCGATGGCAACGATCCGTACCTGGCCACCGCCAACGGCGATGGGATTCTCAATCGCTGGCTGTTTGCCGGCGCAGATCGTCAGGTGCGGGATGTGATGGTCGGCGGGCAATGGGTCGTGCGTGACGGGCATCATGCCGGGGAGGAGGACAGTGCGCGGGCGTTTACCGGGGTTTTGCGCGAACTGCTGGGCTGACGCCGATAGCAACCAACGAAACGATACTGGGGCCCCTTGACGCAAGCGCCCCAGGAAACCAGGTCGCCGATTGCCGATGAGAGGCTAAGCAATGGCTGCTTGGCCGAGACCCATCGACTCAGAAAAAACGCCCCCGGCAGGCAATACCGGGGGCGCTACCTCAGCGGCTAACGACCTCCATGTACTTGCCAGTCACCTTGGCTTGCCTCAGCGCATGCTCAATGACCACGGCATCGATGCTACGAACGCTGGTGCCCAACAGTTTCTTGGCGACGACCAGCCCGTATGCCGCCAGCTCGTCACTGGCGATGTCGCTTGCCATGGGCGGCACCTGTACCAGAAGCACGCCGTCACTGAGCAGGGTCACCTGCAAACTCAGACGATTTCCGTTGACCAGTGCGACTGAACCCTCGACCGAGCTGGCACCGGAGCGTTGCAACACGGGTGCTTGACGGTTCCCCGCATTGGCCAGTTCCAGCGTAAGGCTATTACCCAGATCGGTCGCGGAATACTGCCCTTCCCCACTCAGAGGTTCGCCAGCACGGGTGCGGTAAACCGCCAGGCTTTTTTGCACCGCAGGCTCGGAAACACCATCCGCCACCGCCAGACTCATCCTGCCATTGCCGTTGAGCACAGCGTCCTGCAGAACCAGATCATTTACGCTGACAAAATTGGCAGCAACGTTCGTCAGGTTCGGGGTATCGCTGAACAAGGCTGTAGACGGGATCGGCTGCGCAGGGGATAGCCCCTCTACAACCACCTGATCGCCCGGGCGCTTGATGGCGACTTCAGTGCCATTAGCCCCCTGCGCAACGTTGATCAACCCGACCGGCGTGTAAAAAGGCGCCTCAACGCTAGCCGTGCCCTGTACCGGTTGGTCAGCCAATTGATAGTTGGCCGCATCCTCGCCCTGCAACAACAGGTCGATCACACTCACAGTCTTGCCTTGACCCGCATCGGGTGTGTCAAAGAGCGCCTCGCCCGTCGCACCGACCACGTCGCCAGCGATCACCCCATCAAGCGCGATATCCCGAATGGTCGCAGTATTTCTACCGTCGAAAGGTTTATCGGCGATGTCTACCGTCGCATTCAGCAGCTTGCGGTCGATATCAGCGGTTCCGACTTGCGCCGTGGTATCGAAGACGTAGTTATTCGCCTCGTCACCGGTCAGGGCAACGCCCGAGCCGCTTACCGATTTGTCCTGGCCAGCATTCTTGTTGATGAAGGACCCGGTAGTGCCACTGGTGGCCACCTCGCCTTTATCACCGTTGACAACGCCCACCAGCAAGAGGTTACTCAGGTTGGCCGTGGTGGTGCCGTCGTAGGTTTTATCAGACACGTCGGCAGTGGCGGTCAAAACCTTGCGGTCGATATCAGCCGTGCCGATTTGTGCCGTGGTATCGAACGCGTAGTTGTTCGCCTCGTCACCAGTCAGGGCAACGCCCGAGCCGCTTACCGATTTGTCCTGGCCAGCGTTCTTGTTGATAAAGGTGCCGGTTGTGCCACTGGTGGCTACCTTGCCTTTATCAGCGCCAACGATACCCACCAGCAAGAGGTTGCTCAGGTTGGCCGTGGTGGTGCCGTCATAGGTCTTGTTGGCCACGTCGGCAGTGGCGGTCAAGACCTTGCGGTCGATATCCGCCGTGCCGATCTGCGCCGTGGTGTCGAACGCGTAGTTCTTCGCCTCGTCACCGGTCAGGGCAACGCCTGAACCGCTTACCGCTTTGTCCTGGCCGGCGTTCTTGTTGATGAAGGTGCCGGTCGAGCCACTGCTGGTCACCTTGCCTTCATCACCGCCAACGATGCCGATCAGCGCAAGGTTGCTCAAACTGGCGGCGGTGGTGCCGTCGTAGGTTTTGTTGGCCACGTCGGCAGTGGCGGTCAAGACCTTGCGGTCGATATCCGCCGTGCCGATCTGCGCCGTGGTGTCGAACGCGTAGTTGTTCGCCTCGTCACCGGTCAGGGCAACGCCTGAACCGCTTACCGCTTTGTCCTGGCCAGCGTTCTTGTTGATGAAGGTGCCGGTCGTGCCACTGCTGGTCACCTTGCCCTCATCACCGCCAACGATGCCGATCAGCGCAAGGTTGCTCAGACTGGCGGTGGTGGTGCCGTCGTAGGTTTTGTTGGCCACGTCGGCAGTGGCGGTCAAGACCTTGCGGTCGATATCAGCCGTGCCGATTTGTGCCGTGGTGTCGAACGCGTAGTTGTTCGCCTCGTCACCGGTCAGGGCAACGCCTGAACCGCTTACCGCTTTGTCCTGGCCGGCGTTCTTGTTGATGAAGGTGCCGGTCGTGCCACTGCTGGTCACCTTGCCTTCATCCCCGCCAACAATACCCACCAGCAAGAGGTTGCTCAGGTCGGCAGTGGTGGTGCCATCGTAGGTTTTATTGGCCACGTCGGCAGTGGCGGTCAAGACCTTGCGGTCGATATCCGCCGTGCCGATCTGCGCAGTGGTGTCGAACGCGTAGTTGTTCGCCTCGTCACCGGTCAGGGCAACGCCCGAGCCGCTTACCGCTTTGTTCTGGCCGGCGTTTTTGTCGATAAAGCTGCCGGTAGCGCCACTGGTGACCACCTTGCCTTCGTCACCGCCGACAATGCCGACCAGCGCAAGGTTGCTCAGACTGGCGGTGGTGGTGCCGTCGTAGGTTTTGCTCGCTGCATCGGCGGTGGCGGTCAAGACTTTACGGTCAATCAGGCCAATATTACCGCTGACGCTGGAAGCATCGACCTGATAGCCGTAGACCTTGACAGCCCCATTGGTCGCTTCGGACACATTGACGTTGTCCACGGTAACCAGCTTGCCTGCGCCGGCGTTCTTATCCGCGTAAGAGGCGGCACCGAACGAAAGCACATCGATGCTATCGCCATCGATTGCACCTGTCATGGCAAAGTTGGCGTCCGTCACGCTCGCGGTTGCGTTTCCATCATAGGTCTTGCGCACCTCCCCCTGCAGTTCAACATTGACCTTGGGCGCAAAACTGTAGAGGTGACCATTGCCCGTACCCAACACCGTATCGCCATACTGCGCAGCGTACTGCTTGAAGGCGGCAGCCAACCCTCCCCGGGTATCATCCAGCGGGCTGCTGGAATAGGTCAGCCAGCGACCGTTGTTGGCAACCAGCGCGTTGGCGCCAGCCTGGTTGATGAAATTGCCCGCAGCTACCAGCACGACAGCATCGCCAGTGCCCTGGGCGGTCACTGTGCCGCCGCTGCCGATGACCACATTCCCAGTGCCCGCTTGAGCGGTGAGGTGCCCGTTTGCATGGGTGTTGCGCAGCTCTCCATCAACCTGGATGTCACCGTTGAGCAGGGTCAGGTTGTTGTTGGCGCTGAAACCGAAGCCGGAGGCATCCACCGAGGTGGTGCCCGTACCATCGGAGCGGCCAATAGTGAGGTTACTGACCCCCAGCAGCTTGCTGATGTCGGTAGCTGGCGCGTTTGCGTCCAGAAGAATACCGCCGCCGGCATTGCCGCTGCTGCTGTTCAACTGGATGTTGGTGGTCACGTCGTAGGGCTCCAGGCGGATGCTGGCAGTACTTACGTTCTGCAGCGTTGCCTGGGTGAAGTCGACATTGTTGGCGCGTAGTGTCAGCTGGCCGGCGCCGGTGTCCAGGTTGAGCGTGTTGGTGAAGTTGATTGCCCCATCCGTATAGATCGAAGCCCCGCCAAGCATGGTCATCGGTGTACTGAAATTGACGTCGCCGCTCAGGTTGAGCAAGCCCGCCAAACGCTTCTCTCCGGTGGAACCGCCCAGCGCTTTGCTGCCCATCGCATCGCCGAAAAACAGCCTACCGGTACCCAGCGTAATATCACTGTTAAGGGTGGCGATGCTGTCAGCGAATGCGGTGGTTCCGAACGACAAGTAGAGGTTGCCGCCGTTGGTGTTGATTGGCGTATTGATGGTCAATGCGCCACGGCCACCGCTATCAGAGTCGCTGGACAACCTGACGTAACCGCCTCCGGTGGTCAGCGAGCCGGCAATGGTCAACCCGTCGGCACCGAGCAACGTGATGCTACCGGCTCCAGGGGTACCGCTACCGATGGACGAGACATTGTGATCGGGTAAATCGGCCACTGCGGGGTTTACGCCCGCTCCCGACGCAGAAAGGTTGAACACGTCAATAATAGAGCCGGTACCGCCACCGCCGGCCTGCATGTAGATGCTGCCCGTACCTGAAACTGCAAGCGTATTGCCTCGGTTGGCGAAGGTAATGGTGGCGTTGCTGCCACCCAGCGTCTCTGCCCGGAAGCTGACGTTCTCCTGCATGGTGATTGTGCCGTCACCACCATTGAGGTTCAGATCCGCAAAGTTAATGTTGTCGGTTGCCTGCATCAGCACGTTAGCCATTTGTGCTTCAAGCGTCTGCTCGTAGACCGTCACGTTGCCGCTGCCGGCGGACCAGTCACCACTGGTACCGCTGCCGCCGGAAACAGTGATGTTAGTCGGGTCGAGCAACAGGTCACCCGTACGCCCCTTGGCCGCACGAGCATCGGTCGTACCGGCATACTGCAGCGTCTGCTTGCCAGAGACTTCGGCCTTGCCACCGTTGCCACCCTTGGCGCCGCCGCGCACGGAAATATCGCCAGCAAAGCGGTTATTCCCATCTGCCCAGAACACGACAGTACCGCCGTTCCCGTCTGCGGTCGCATCCGCGTTCACTTTGACGTTGCGCTCGACCGTCACCTGCCTGGCATTGGCCACCTTGGCATCCTGGCCTTGCCAGCCGCCGCCGACCTTGATCGTGCCGCCACCGCTCGTCCCACTGGCATCAAGCGTTGCATCGGCAATGGCGATACGCTCACCCGTCACCACGATGTCACCGCCCTGCCCATGCTTGGAGGAGGCATCAAGTGTACCGGCGACCTGAGTCAGCCCCCCTTCGCTATCGCCGTCAAGCAGGATGCGGCCACCGCGCGCCACCAGGCCTTGGGCCTCGATGACGCCAGTATTGTTGATCACGCTGTTCAAAGCAGCGTCGGCGGAACGCGCGCTCAACGAAACCATGCCGCCGTCGGCGCTGATATGCCCATCGTTCTGAACCAATGCGTCGAGTACGCCGCGCTCGATGTTGACGCTCACCAGGCCGTCGCCTTGGAAGTCGAGGCTGACTTTATCGCCTGCGGCCAGCACCGTGCTGCCGCCTGGGGTACGGATTGTGCCGCTGTTGCCGACCTTAGGGCCGATCAGCGCGACCACGCCACCCGCCGCATTGACCGTGCCCTGGTTGAGTACTGCGCCGGCGCCAGCACCGCCACTCAGAGCAGTCTTGCCCGCGAGAAAATCCTGGTCGCTGATCCGCAGGGAGGACGCCACCAGACCGCCGACATTGACCTGCGCACCTTTGCCGATCACCACGCCGTTGGGGTTGAGCAGCCACACCTGACCATTGGCGTTGAGCTTGCCCATAATCTGGCTGGCGCTGCCGCCGCCGATGACGCGGTTGAGCGCGATGCTTTCGGCACCTGGCTGGCGGAAGGTGACGCTGGCACCCGCACCCACATCGAAGCTGTTCCAGTTGGTGACGAGTTTGCCTGTGTGCTGGTCAATGACCATATGGCTGCCGTTCTGCGAGATAGCGCCACTGCCACCGACGATGGCTCCGCCGGTGGGTAGATCAGCCGCCAGGGCCGCCCCGCTACCGATCAGGCCAAGGACGGCGAGGACACCGACTACGCCACCGCGTTTACCCCGCGAGGTGGAGTTTTCTGCTACGGCAACGAATGCCTGATCGGCATCGCTCCAGACAAGACGGTAAAGATGGTTCAACGAAGCGCGCTTCATGGGGAGCTCCTAAAATTCGTAGATGACCGCAACGGGCTTGATCAGAATGCGTATGCAACTTGGATCCAGGCGCGCCAGTCGCTGGCGCGGCCGTCCGCGTCCAGCCCGGACTGTCCCCGTCCCGGGTTGTCGCCCAGCGTGCGCGCCGCAGCGGTGCGGAAACTGAAATCGCCCGCCCACAGGTTGGCGCCCAGGCCGACGGCATGCAGGTCATAGCGATTGGTCTCGTCAGCGTTGTTGAGCGAGCCAGGCCAAGGATTCTCGTTCAGCCAGACACGACCGGTGTCGAGGAACCCCAGGCCCTGCAGCGTGACGCTGGGCAGGCCCAGATCGATGTTGCGACGCAGCTCCAGGGTCGCCAGCCAGCCGTGATCCGCGGAGGCTTCGCCGACCGGATAGGCGCGAACACCGGCAGGGCCGCCCAGCAGGAATTTTTCCGAAGAGTCGAGGTTGTCACCGGCCCATTGCGCTGAAACGCCGCCGAACAGCGTCCACGGGCTAGCGGCCCCCAGGCTCTGCAAGCGCGAGACACGCAGGTTGAGCTTCTGGAAGCTACCGTCACTTTTGGCACTTACACTGTCGGCAAACTCATCGTCGCGGTTACCGGACAGGTCAAGGTCGCCCAGCGTCAATGCCAGCATGGCATCCGTCACACCGCCACCGGCGAAGCTGTCAAAGCGGTTACCGCTCATGGCAACAATGAGATTGTTCAGCTCACGATCGCGCAGATTGGTACCCAGGCCACGGTCCTCAAGCGCTTTGTACTCATAGGTCGCGGACAGATTGAGATTCTGCAGGCGCGAGCGAATCAATGGATAACTCAGCCCCAGCGATCCGCTACGGGCAGTACCGCGCAGATCCAGCGAGCGAAATTGCTCCTGATCCACCTCATAGCGCAGATAAGAGCCACCGACATTCAGGCGCAGCCCGGAGGCTGTCAGTGGCACGCTGTAGGAGCCCCCGATGATGTCGCTGCCGGTGCTTTTGCTCAACCCGATGCTCAACTGGTCCCCGATACCCAGTGGGTCGTTGACGCTTATTTGTGCATTGGCACGGGCGGTACCGGTACTGCGGTTGCCATAGTTGTCCGCCGAAACCCCGCCATTGACCAGCGCATCCTGCTTGGCGCTAATCAACAGCCGGCTGGTGCCGGGTTCGTTGCCCCGCTCAAGCGCAGACTGGGCACTGACGCCAGGCTGGTCGTTGATCAGCAGCAAGGCCCGTTCCAGGTCCTCGACTTGCAGCACCTTACCTTCAGGGAGCGCAGCATCGGCGATACCCTGCAAGCGATCGTGGCTGCTGCGGGTATTGCCGTTCAGTTCGATGCGTGAGGCGCCAGACTGCAACCGCCCCTTGACCAGGGCGATCTCCAACTTGCCCTCCGTGAGGTCCTGACGGGGGAGGTAGGCGCGAGCCAGCACGTAGCCGCGTCCGCGCAGGTAGCGGGTGAGACTGTCGACCAGTTGCTGCAGACCTGCATGATCGAGCGTCTTCCCCAGGACAGGCTTGACCAGTTCTTGAAGATTTTCCGCTTCAGCAAGCTCCGTATCACCGCTGAAGCGAATCTCCTTGAGCTGCACGCGAAGCCCGGAATCTGCGGGACGGCGGGTGTCGGAGGGAAGTTCGAAGGCCGGCGGTGGCTCGGTAGAGCGAGGCTCGGAAGGCAGCGTCTGCTGGTGCTCGTTGAGTAACTGTCCGGCATCGGGAACACTTTGCGCGAGCACTAACGGGGCAGCGCCGGAGCTCGCCAGAGCGACGGCCCAATACAGCAGATGCTTGCCCGCGCGAACGCAACCTTTGTGAGGAACTGGCATCGTACAACTCCATGAAAAAAGGGAAACCACCCACCGCGCCTCAGCTCGACAGATGAACAACCCGCGGAGTCTACTTACGCCACCCACTAGCCGATTTTGCTCGACCGGACAGAAGCTTTGCCGGAGCGGACAAGACCGTTCAATCCACGGAAAAACTGTGACGCAGGATACATTTACAGACATGACGGCGCCCTGATGCGCAGCCAAAGCGCGCGGCGGGCCGCTGTGTGGCTAGGGAGCGTTACTGAGCGCCCGACTCAACGTATTGACGCAGTTGAGTAGATCATTACTCGATGCGGGCTTGAGCAGGGTCGCATCGAAGCGCAGATGTGCCGGCATCCCCGCCGGACGCAACGCGGGCACTGCCGAGTACAGAAGCACGGGAAGATCGGGCCAATTGGAACGCAGTTCGAGGAGCAACTCCCAGCCGCCCATTCCCGGCATACGCATGTCGGAGATCAACAGATCGAATGACTCACCGCGCAGACATTCCAGCGCCTGGAAACCACTTTGCGCCGTCTGTACGTCAAAGCCATAGCCCGACAGCAGATCACTCAGCCAGTCGCGATTCTGCGGCAAATCGTCGACCACCAGAATACGGCGCCCGTCACCATCGACGTGCGTGCCGTGACTTTCTATGAAGTTGTTTTCAAGCTCATCCTCACTGGCACGATCGAGGGCCAACTGGAAGCCGAAACGACTGCCTGTCGGCTCCAACCGCTGCAGCTCCAACTCGCTGCCCATGCCTTGCAGCAACTGGGTAACGATGGATAAACCAAGCCCGCTTCCGTCATAGCCTTCGACCCCATGGCCCCGCTGGAACGGCTTGAGCAACCGATCGCGCGCCTGTGCATCGATACCAATACCGCTGTCTCGAACGCTGAAACTCAACAGGGCCTGAGCGGATGGAGTGCCTTGATGGGTTACTTCAAAAACGATCAACCCGTCATAGGTGAACTTGGCGGCATTGCCCAGCAGATTAAGCAACACCTGACGTAAACGGCGAAAGTCGGCACGCACAAGCGCGGGCAAGTCATCGGCAAAATGGCACTCGAAACGATTGTTCTGTCGTGAAGCCAGAAAGGCCGCCTCTTCCTCCAGCTCTTGTAGAAAGCCATAGAGATAACCGGGGGCGAGGATCAACTCAAGCTGCTGCAATTCACTGCGGGAGAACTCCAATAGCTCATCGATCAGCTCCAGTTGCTGCCGTGCGTTGCGCTCCACTTTGCGTGGAAAATCCTGGGCCTCTCCTGCCTGCGCCAGCCGCGCATGATCAATAATGCTGACCAACGGCGAGCGCAGGTCATGACTGATGCGCGCCATTAACGAACTGCGCGCCCGTAATGACTCACGCAGTTGCCCGGTGCGAATCTCTACCGTACTTTCCAGACGTTCCTGCTCTGCCTTCTGCTGCCACTCCAAAGCCGTAAGTGCCTGCCGTTCACGGCGTCGGCTGCGCACGACCTCGGTGATCAGCGTGCACACGAGAATGGCCACGCCCGGCAACGTGGATGCCAAGCTGAGCACCCTCGCCCCTGCTTGCATGGGCACTGCGTCCAATTGCAATACATAGCGCACCACGAACTGCACGAGTAGCAGACCGGGTACGGCCCATGCCATCCAACTCAAATCCAGGCCGCGCCGCCAGGCGGCAAACAGCGTTGCAGGCAGCAGGATGTAGGCGGATAGGCGGACACACCATTCGACCAAAGGGCGTCCCGTCGCCGAATCGATCAGCAACCCCCAAGCAGACGCCCCCACAAACGCAAGCAGAACCAGGTTGTATAACCAGCCCCATAGGGCAGGCAGTTGACGCACCTGCAGAAGCTCTCGGGTGTAGGCAAGGCTAAGCAGGAAAGCAATGATGCCCAGCGCGGCCCGCAGCGGTAAGCTCCACGCCATCAACGATGGCCAGAAGATCAGGTAGCCGCTGGAAACGAGAGTCACCAGAACGTAACCGAACACCGTTACCGCATGAACGGCAAGCAAGCGCGAACGCACTATCCAGCCAACGATGAGACTGAACGGCACCACCAGCAGGACGATGCCCAAGGCGACACCATCAATCAGCGATACGCGTTGACGCTCTTGCAACAGTGCCGTGTCTCCCCACAGCACGGGCTGTAACAAAAAATGGGTCGGGGTGACTACACGCACCAGCACCTGGATATGCTCATCAGGCTTCAAACTCAGCTCAAAGACTGGTTGGCGCTCGGCGATCGGCCATTGCTCCAACGGGTAAGCGGCGCCCGCGACCTGCCGATACCAGCGCCCTGCGCGCAAGACGTGTACCTGAATATCGTGTAAACGGGGCTCCCCCACGGTGAGCCAGCGTCGACACGCTTGAGCATGGGCATTGGAAAGCTCGAAACGCAACCAGTAGGCGGAACGGCTGTACTCCTGGCCAAGCAGATTAGCCGTCAAAGGGTGAAATCGTGAGGCAGGCAACGCCATTACCTGAGTTGCATCCAACTGCGCATCCACGTCCTCGAATAGCTGCGCCTGGGGCGCCAGATTCACCTGTGACGTGCGGCAGGTGTTATCAGCCCGGACCAATGGGTTGACGAGGAATATGAGCAAGAGCAAACAGCCGTTCAGCCATCGCCGGTTGATCAGCGGTGCACGCCAGAACGGTGAAGCGCGCGGGGGCAGCGCGAGGATGAGGCCAATCCGTGCTTGCCTCACCGGTCTTCGGCAGCTCGCGGTGCCGAGCCCTTGCTCTGGGCTTGCTGGCGGTACTGGCTGGGCGTCATGCCAACCCGCTCACGAAACGCCGTTGTGAAGTTGCAGGCGCTACGAAATCCGATCTGATCGGCAATGCCTTGAATATCCATGGCACTTTCGGCGAGCAGTTCCTGCCCCCGGCGCAGCCTGGCTTCACGGATATAAGCAAAAACCGTAGACCCCAGATGCTCACGAAAGATGCTCGATAGGCGCTTTTCATGGGTGCCCACTTTGCGCGCAATCTGCGCCAACGATGGCATTTCCTCGAGGTGCTGGGCAATCAACCGCATGGCCGCGCGCAGCATCACCTCGTCGCTGCCCACCGGCTCGCGATCCTCCGGGCTTTGCGCCGTTACGGTTTCACGCCAGGCCAACTGCAAGTGAATACGAATGCGCGCCAGAATTTCGTGGGGGTCACACCCCTTTAGCACATAGTCCACGCTGCCCAACGACAACCCCTCGAGTCGTTCATCGACAGCTCCGGCAGATGTCAAGAAAATCACTGGAACGCGACAAGTAGCCGGCGCTTCACGCAACAGGCGGCACAGGGTGAAACCATCCATACCCGGCATGCGCACATCGAGCAGGATCAGGTCGGGTTTTAACGCCAGTGTACGTTGATAGCCTTGGCGGGCGTCGCTCGCCATGGACAAGCGCCAGGCCTGTTGGCGCAACAGCGCGACCAGTCCCCGCAACTCCTCGGGGGAGTCGTCTATGACGAGAATGTGCGGTGCATTATTAAAATTATTCTGCATGACTACGCCCATCAATGACATGGTTATGGCAGACGACCAGTCATGGGTCGATGCATCGTCCTTGCGCGCAAAGCGTTATCCGCCAATACAAAGGGCAGAGTAACAAAAGGCCATCAAGATAACGCAAAGTCCTGTAGATAGACACAATGCAGCGTCTCATTTACAGCTACATGTCTTCCCTTGAGCGACAGCGCTATACCACCGTCGCAAACGGTTGCCTTAAGTGATCTGTACGGGCTGGTTGGCGTGGTCGAGGCGGGAAGTTTTCAGCAACTGCCCAGCGTACTGGAATTAACCCGCCTCGCTACCCCTGGGCTCTCGCCCGCCCACACATTGATCTCGGGTAGCCATTAATCCGAAGTCTTGGCCATCTGCCGATCCGATGCACGCCAGATCAACCGAGTCGTGTCGTAACCCTGCTGGCGCGCCTTGCTCAGCAGTTCTTCGCGCACAACGCCATTGACCGTCGGGGTTCGGGACAGCAACCACATGTAGCGACGGCTCGGGTCACCGACGATGGCGGTCTTGTAATCATCGCTGACATACAGGACCCAGTATTGCCCCTTCGCCACACCCGGCACGATCCGCGAAAACCAGTTATCAAACTCGACCCAGAGCTTGTCGGTCTTGCCCGGCACTTGAGGCGTTGCAGTGCCCCTGGCTTCTTCCCACTGCCAGTCCGAGGTCAGGCAGCGGTTGAACACATCCACATTGCCGTCAGGCTCTAGGGTGTAGTGGGCTTCGGATTGCGCGCAGTTGCGCTGGAAGTACATCGGTAGACGGGCCAACTCGTACCAGGTCCCTTGGTAACGCTTGAGGTCGACGCTGTTGACAGTCTTTGGCGCCAACGGGTCTTCGCCAGAAGTGGCACAGCCAGCCAATACCAGGCCGGCAAAAAGCACTAACAATAACCGCATCATTATTTTTCTCCCGCGGGCCGGTGGCCCCGGTTTACTTCAGGCCTTGGCCGGAAAACATTAACACTTTGTCACCGGCGTACTGCACGCTGATAAAGCTCTTCTGGTCGCCCCAGGTGCAACTGGACATGCCGAGCGCGCCCGAACAATCGGTCGGTTTCCCCAACAACGCTTCGACTTCGGCCTTGGGCATGCCGGCAGACAGTTTCGAATAGTTTTCCTGGTTGACCTTGCTGCATGCCGTCAACAAGACGCACAAGGACAACAGGGCGATAGATCGCAGCGACATGGTGTAACTCCTGGAACGGAAGGGGGTGGCAGGGTGCCAACCAGAACCTTAGAAGAGAAAACCCCTATCTGGTTCCCCGACAAACCCAGTATTTGTTGGGCTTTGGGCAGGTGTTTCATGGATGAATCAACCCGTTTGTGACGCCGTCGTGTATTTCGTCGGGTTTAGCCTGCGCGCGCCTGATTCAAAGCGCTGTGGAGCCGATAAAAAGAGCAGCGCGATGCCAGGTGTTATGGCAAATTGACGCCCCTTCCTGACCAGCTCCTCTGCGGTAGCGTTCTTAATGACCAGAAACATGAAATTCAGCCACAAAATCCTGCTGGCTGCTGCGCTCGTGGTAGCCGTTGCATTCGCCTGCTTCATCCTGTTCAACGACTACCGTCAGCGCCAGGGCTTGCAAGCCAGCACCGAGACCTCCATGCAGGAGCTCGGCAGCCTGACCAGCCGCAACATTCAAACCTGGGTCGAAGGCCGCACCCAATTGCTGCAATCGTTGGCCCAGCAGATTGCCGTGGACGGCAGCAGTGCCGATAGTCTCAAGCGCGCCGTGGGCCTACCGGCCTACACCAGCAACTTCCAGCTCAGCTATTTCGGTGGCACCGACGGCGTGATGTTCTCGGTACCGGCCGGCAATCGTGCGGCCGACTACGATCCCCGCGCCCGTGGCTGGTACAAGGCCGCCAACAGCGCCCAACAAACCATCGTCACCGAACCCTACATCGCCGCCTCGTCGGGCAAACTGGTGATCACCGTCGCCACCCCGGTTCAGCACCAGAACCAGATGATCGGCGTGGCCGGTGCGGACATCGACCTGTCCAGCGTCAGCGCCATCATCAACTCGCTGAATTTCGGCGGCCATGGCCATGCGTTCATCGTCAGCGCCGACGGCAAGATCCTCATCCACCCCGACAGCAAGCGCGTGCTCAAGACCCTGGCCGAGGCCTACCCTGACGGTGCACTGCACGTCAGCCCAGGCATGAAAGAAGTCGAGCTCGACGGCAAGACTCAATACCTCTCCTTCACGCGGGTCAACGGCGTACCGGGGGCCGACTGGTACGTGGCGCTGGTGCTCGACAAGAACACTGCCCTGGCGATGCTCAGCGAGTTCCGTACTTCGGCGCTGATCGCCATGGTGATTGCCGTGGTATTCATCATCGCCCTGCTGGGCATGCTGATCCGCGTGCTGATGCAACCGCTGCTGACCATGGGCCGCGCCATGCATGACATCGCCGAAGGCGAAGGCGACCTGACCCGCCGCCTGACCATCCATGGCCAGGACGAATTCGGCGCTCTGGGCACGTCGTTCAACCGTTTCGTGGAGCGTATTCACACGTCGATCCGCGAAGTGGCCTCGGCCACCGGTCTGGTCAACGAAGTCGCGCTGCGTGTGGTCAGCGCGTCCAACTCGTCGATGGTCAATTCCGATCAGCAGGCTTCACGCACCAGCAGCGTGGCCGCGGCGATCAACCAGCTCGGTGCCGCCGCCCAGGAAATCGCCCAGAACGCCGCCCTCGCCTCGCAACATTCCAGCGATGCCCGCAGCCTGGCCGAAGACGGTCAACACGTGGTGGATAAAACCATCACCGCCATGCAGCAGTTGTCCGCCAAGATCAGCGATTCGTGCGGCAACATCGAAACCCTGAACAACAATACGGTGAACATCGGCCAGATCCTTGAGGTGATCACCAGCATTTCCCAGCAGACCAACCTGCTCGCCCTGAACGCAGCCATCGAAGCCGCCCGGGCCGGTGAAGCCGGTCGCGGCTTCGCGGTGGTGGCCGATGAAGTGCGCAACCTGGCTCATCGCACCCAGGATTCGGCGCAGCAGGTGCAGAAGATGATCGAGGAGCTGCAAGTCGGCGCCCGGGAAGCGGTCCTGACCATGACCGACAGCCAGCGCCAGAGCGAAAGCAGCGTCGGCATCGCCAACCAGGCCGGCGAACGCCTGGGCAGCGTGACCCAGCGCATCGGTGAAATCGACGGCATGAACCAGTCCGTGGCCACCGCCACAGAAGAGCAGACCGCCGTGGTGGAATCGATCAACGTCGACATCACCGAAATCAACACGCTGAACCAGGAAGGCGTGGAAAACCTGCAAGCGACATTGCGGGCCTGTGCCGACCTTGAACAGCAAGCGGCGCGGTTGAAGCAGTTGGTGGGTAGTTTCCGAATCTAGTGCCCGGGCGGGCCCCATCGCGAGCAAGCTCGCTCCCACAGTAGATCTCTTTGCCACAAAGATCCCTGTGGGAGCGAGCTTGCTCGCGATGGCGGCATCAGCCTCACAGCAAAATCAGAACCTGGATCCAGGCCTGTTCAAAAACTCGACTTCCTCAGCCGTGGACTCACGCCCCAACACCGCATTGCGATGGGGGAAACGTCCAAACCGCGCAATGATCTTCTGATGCCGCTCGGCGTAATCCAGGTTGTCTTCGAACACCGCCCGATCCGCCTCGGGCTGCTCGCGGGTCAGTTCGATGAAACGGGACACCGCTTCATTCTGCACCGCCAGGTTTTCGCAATGTTCGAGCACCAGGTAGATGAACACCCGCTGGATAGGTTCGAGTTGCCGGTCGAACCCCGCCGCCATGCCTTGGGCCACCAGCGCTTGGGCACGCAGGTCACCGGAAAAAGCCTTGGGAGAGTCGCGAAAGATCATCCGCGGGAGCTGATCAAGCAGCAGCACCAGAGCCAGCCAGCCTTCGGGGCGTTGCGCCCAGTCGGTCAATCCGCCGGCCAGTGCCTGCTCGACCTGATCGCCGAAGCGCTCTTGCGCTTGGCGATCATGCCGTTTGCCGAACCACAGCTTGCCCTTGTCAGCGGCTATTTCGTCCGGCGATCTGGCTGAGCCAAACCACCAATCGAGCAACGGCTGCCAAGGTGGGGCCATGATTTATTCCTTGTGGTAGGCCGTGGCGCGGGCGACCTCTTCCTTCGAGCCAAGGAACACCGCCACACGCTGGTGCAGGCCTTCGGGCTGGATGTCGAGAATACGCTGGTGACCGTCAGTGGACGCACCGCCAGCCTGTTCCACCAGGAACGACATCGGGTTGGCTTCGTACATCAGACGCAGTTTGCCCGGCTTGGACGGCTCGCGGCTGTCGCGCGGGTACATGAACAGACCGCCACGGGTCAGGATGCGGTGTACGTCCGCGACCATCGCGGCGACCCAGCGCATGTTGTAGTTCTTTTTCAGCGGACCTTCTTCACCGGCCAGCAATTCGCCCACGTAGCGTTGTACCGGGGCTTCCCAGTGACGCTGATTGGACATGTTGATGGCGAATTCCTGGGTGGTTTCAGGAATGGTGATGTCTTCGTGGGTCAGGACGAAGCTGCCCATCTCACGGTCCAGCGTGAAGCCCTTGACGCCGTCGCCCAGGGTCAGCACCAGCATGGTCTGCGGGCCATAGATGGCATAACCGGCGGCGACTTGTTCGGTGCCTGGCTGCAGGAACGCCTTTTCATTCAAGGCTTCATTCTGGCTCAGGTATTCGTTCGGGCAACGCAGTACCGAGAAGATGGTGCCCACTGGCGCGTTGATATCGATGTTCGACGAACCGTCCAGTGGGTCGAACACCAGCAGGTAGGCACCCTTGGGGTATTTGCCTGGGATCTGGTAGGCGTTGTCCATTTCCTCGGACGCCATGCCGGCCAGGTGGCCGCCCCATTCGTTGGCTTCGAGCAGGATTTCGTTAGAGAGCACGTCGAGCTTCTTCTGCACTTCACCCTGCACGTTTTCGGTGCCCATGCTGCCCAGGACACCACCCAGGGCGCCTTTGGATACGGCGTGGCTGATCTCCTTGCATGCACGCGCCACCACTTCGATCAAAAAGCGCAGATCGGCAGGGGTGTTGTTGCTGCGGGTCTGCTCAATCAAATAGCGACTCAAGGTAACGCGGGACATGGACGGCTCCGAAGAATAGGGGGCGGAAAAACCTGCGCAGTTTAGCGCGAGTCGGGACTTAATTCCTCCTATGAGACGGGGAATGGAGGATTGAGTTCACGGGGTCGCGCCTCGCTTGGGTATTTCTGTTGTCGAGAGGACGCTATCGCGAGCAGGCTCGCTCCCACATTTGATCTTCTGCGGACACAGTTTTTGTATACGCCATAAATCCAGTGTGGGAGCGAGCCTGCTCGCGATGGGTGCGCAGCACCTCAGTTTTTGACCGGCGGCTTGCGCAGCAAGCTCAATGCCATCGCCGCGAGGACCAGTACGCTGATCAGCAACACCGCCCACAAGCCGATCTTCTTCCAGTTGGTCTCGACGGTCGCAGGCGTGGCGGCGGTAACCGGTGTCGAGGTGGCCGCACCGCTCAGCGTCGCCGTACCCAAGGTCGCCAGGCGTGACGGCTTGTAATCGGGCACCAGCGTGGCCAGTGGCAGGCTGGCCGCTTTCGCCGTCGCATTGCCCAGCGCCAGGCTGTAGGGCCCCTCGCCCCGCGCCAGGAACACCACTTGGGTCGGGCGCACGGCAAAACGCAAGGCTGGCGCTTGGGCACCGAGGCCACCGCCACGTTCGTCCACCGTCAGCTTCAATTGCTGCACGGTCTGCCCCGACAGCTGCAGTTGGTTCTGCAACACATCCTGGCCGTTCTGAGTCAGGCGATACAGCAAGCCGCTGCCCAGCGATTGCCACGGCTGGCTGCTTTCACGCCGTCCGGCCAGGGTCACTGGTGCCAGGCTGTTGGCCTGGCTCAGTTCGACCTGCACCTGTTCGACATTCAACCCCATGGGCAACTGCCAGGTGTATTGTCCAGCCTTCGTGGTGCTACCGGCCAAAGGCTGCGACCAGACCAACGGCAACGGCAGGCTCTCGCGACTGCCGCTCTGCAACTGGGCCGAGGTCAACACCGGCGCCGATGACGGCGATTCCCACAACAACCGCAGATAACGCGCCGGCTGTCCTGGCAAGCTGACCTCATGCTGCTCCACCCGCTCATCAGCAAAGGTCAGCCGCGCCACCTGGCCTTCGCCCCACGCCTGCCAGTGTTGCAGGTCGTCACTGGCTTCGATGGTGAAGCGCTGGAAGCCGTCGCGCTCGCTGGTCCAGTCGAGGATCAACTGTTGCAAGGGCGCCTTGATCGCACTGGCATCCAGCAGCCAGCCGCGCAGTTCCTCCTCCCCCGCCTCGAGCCGGCTGGACGGTTGCACCTGCACCAGCGTGCCGTTGGCGCTCGATTGCACCCGTACGCTGGGCGCGCGCTCGTTGTCATCGGCGGCGTTGTACAACGGGAACCACTTCACGTCGGTGGTGCTGTGTTCCCGGCTCCGGGCCGTCTCGCGAACCAATGCGTAGGCCTGGGCCTGCCCGGCGGCGTTGAACACCCGCAGGTCGCTCAGATCGGTCTGGCGCGCTTGCAACTGAATCTCCAGGGGCAACGCCAGGCGATACCAGGGCCCCTCGCCGCTCAAGGCCAATGGCACCTGATGGGCAAAGTCCGCCGGCTGTTCCTGGGCCGTCACCGACAAGGCCACCCACAACCCCACCACGCCCAACCCGATGCGACTCAACTTGTGACTCAAGACGACACTCCCTCACTGACAGGTATTGGCGGCTCGGTCCGCGAGCCCCCTTCCGGGCGTTTTGGCGGCAGCGGCGCGAAGTAGCCCACCACCAAAAGCAATATACCCACGCCGATAAACGACACGATCCGCGCCAGACCGCCACGGTTGCTCAATTCGACAAAGAACAGCTTGGCCACCACCACGGCGATCAACGCCGCACCTATCAGCCAGACCTCACGACGATGGCGCAGATGCCCGCCGATCATCAGGCCCAAGGCAATCAGGGTCCAGACGATGGACAGCCCGGCCTGCACAAACATGGATTCGAGCAACGCATCCAGCTCGAACGGCACACCGATCCAATGGTGGGCACAGCGCATCACCACGGCGGTGAAGAACGCGAACAGCGACACGCCGGCGATCACCTGGGCGACGTGTCCGGCATGACCCCATCGGATTGCCAGTTGCGCCACCGCGCTGCGAGCCCACGCGTAGACGCCAAACAAGGCGAACAGCAAGCCCAGCTCCAACGGGTTGAGCAGCGGCACATAGGGCAACGGCTCGGCGCTGCCGTCGCTGAAGGTGTTGGCCAGCCAGAACCAGCCCAGCATCAACAGGGCCAGGGGTGCCGCCGCGTACACACGATATTCGCGTGGATGGGCCGAGACCGGCCACGGCCAGGCCCGCGGCGCGGCCATCAGCACCAGGTACAGGCTCGGCAGCATCGCCCAACCCAGCCAGCGCCAGGCGTTGTACTGCTCGGACAACAACAGCAGGCCGTAACGCACCTCCAGCGCCAGCACACCGATCAGCAGCCAGCAACCGAGCACATGGGCGGTGCTGCGCGCCCGGGCCGGTAGCAGCGGTGCCAGACGTTTCAGGGAAAGCAAATGCACGGCGAACACGGCCAACCAGGCCAGCCAGCCGAAATCCGCCGCCGGGTGATAACGGCTGTGCCCGGTCGCGACCAGCACACAGCCGGCCACAGGTATCAGCAAGGTGCATAGCAACCCCATCGCCGGCCATTTCAAACGCAGGGCCAGCAATGCCCACAGCGCTACACTGATTGCCGCGACGATCAGCATCAAATGACCTTGCAGGTGCTGCGGTGCAAAGCGCAGCACTTCGCTGCCCCACGCCAGTGCCCACCAGCCTGCGCCCCAGACCAGCAGCAACTCGGACAACCGCTGCAAGCTCAAGGCCTGGAACACCGCCGACGGATGGCCGCGCTGCAATCGCCATGCGCCCACCAGTGCCGCCAGTCCCAGCACCAGCGGCGTCCAGAACCCGCTGTGGGCCAGGGGCCGCAGATCCTCGGCACTCAGCGGCCCGAGCAGCGCCGACCCGGCGGCAAGAAACGCCGCGCCGCCGATCAACTGCAACAACAGGCCAAACACGAAACTCACGCGCTGCTTCAGGTACAGGCTCAGCCAGATGATCAGCAGGCCGCTGGCCGCCCATACACCGCTCGCCGTTTGCCAGGGCAGGACGAAGAGCACGGCAAGGTTGATCAGCACCAACCCAGCCAGCAGCACCACCGACAGCCCGCGTAGCAATCGGACATCGTTGCGCACCATGTCATCGCGTGCCGCCAACAGCATGCCGCCAATCAGCGCCAGGCCGATCAGGGAGGCGCTGAGCAAACCGCTCCAGCCAGCGCTGAACACGGCGGTCGAATCCCCTTCGGCCCCCTGCAAACGCAACAGAAACAACGCGCCACCCAGCAGTTGTACTGCGAACGCGGTAAACAGGAAGCTGCGCGATTGCAGGCGCAGGCCCGCGAACAGCGTCGCCAGACCGGCCAAGGCCCAGGCGATGGCAGTGCCGTGAGTGAAGAAGAACAACGGCGCCAGCAGATAGAGAAAACTCAAGCCCAGCACTGCCAGCACCGGCAGGCCTTGGCGCTCCCAGTGTGTGGCGTGCTCAGGCGCGGTCTTGCGCAACTGGTAGAAACTGAACAGCAAGGCGCCACCCAGCATCAACGCCCCCAGCGGGGCGCCATCGATCAGGCTGCTGTCGCCCTGACGCAACTCGCTGACAAAAGCCAGCGCCGAGCCCAGTTGCAGCAGCAAGGCAAAAGCCCGAGCCAAAGGCCGCTGCTGACGCAGGCCCAGCCAGAAAATCCCCGCCCCTTCCACGGCCCATGCCGCCGCGGTCCACCGAGCATCGAGGCCCAGGGGAATCGCCAGGCTGGCAAAAATCACCCCCAATGCCAGGCAGGTTTCGGCCAACAGGACGGCGCGCCCCCCCATCAATACCCGCGCCAGTCCCATATAGATGATGCCCAGGGCCAGGGCGCTGAACGCTGCGGCGAACTCCAGATGCTGCACCAGCGCGAACTGCAGACCGAACCCCACCAGGGGCGGGCCGAACAACAGGGTGCCGTCCACGTAGTCGCCCTTGCGGGCCGACCAGCGCAATAGCGCATCGCGGCCTTCGTCCTCGGGCCCGTCGCCCATTTCCAGCAGCTTGCGTCGGGTAAACAACAAGCCGATCGCCAGGTACATCAGGAAGAAAACAATCAGGAACGGCTCGGTGCTCCAGAGCAGTTCCGGCCCATAAGAGCGCAAGCCCCAGGCGAAACCGATGCCGAAGGTGCCGACAAAACCAATCAGGTTGAGCAGGCGCCAGGCCTTGAACCAGGCAATCGCCAGAATGCCGGCATTGAGCAGGATGAAGTAGCTGAACAGCGCGACATGGTTACCGCTGCCGGTGGACGTCAGGATCGGCGCGGCAAACCCGCCCAATGCTGCCACCGCAGCCAGGCCGAGGGCATTTTGGGTGACCGCCAGAATCGCCGAGAACACCGTGACCGCCACCAGCAAGCCCAAGGCCGCTTTCGAGTCGAGCAGCGGATGCAGGCGCATGGCGGCGAACACGGTCAGGTACAGCACGGCGATCCCGGTGCCCTGCAACATCAGCGCGTAGTTGCTGTTGCGCTGGCGCAGCCACCAGCCCAGGCCTAACAGGCCCAACGCACTGGCCGCGACGCCGGCATAACGCAACTCGATGGGCACGACCATGCCTTCAGTGGCATAGCGCAGCAGAAACGCCAGGCCGAGGAACAACAGCACCACCCCGACCCGCAATACGGTATTACCGCCAAACAGCCAGTTACGCGCCCCCGCGACGGCACGCTCGAACAGATTCGGACCACGAGGGGCAGCCGGTTCCGGCTGGACCGGTTTGGGGGCGGCCGGCGCAGACTTCCATACGTCGTCGGGCAACGGCTGACTGGCTTGTGTGGTCATCGCCGGAAGGGCTTCAAGGTCAGGCGGCAGTTCCCAGACCAGCTCCGGCTCAGGTGGGATTTCGGATTCCGGTGCCTGGGCCACGACGATCTCGGGCGATGGCGACGGTTCGGAGGCTGCGACCGTGCTGCGCTCAAGCGCGATCAGCCGCTGCTCCAGTGCGCTCAAGGTGCGCTGGGCCGTTTGCAACTGGTTCTGCTGTTCGGCGGCGTGGGCGCCGAGGCGACGCAGACCAATCCCCTGAGCGATGCCAAGGCCCAGCAACGCGCCTATCAGCGCATCGGCGAACGACTCATCCACCACCCAGCCAAATGCCAGGCCCAACAGCATCAAAATCCATTGCATGGTCGATATCCCTAAGCGGCCCTTTGCGGGCGTAACCGGGGTGAAGCGATGCCTGGTTCAGTCTAGTGGAACCACACAAACCTTGTGGGAGCGAGCCTGCTCGCGATAGCGGTCCGTCAGTTACCAAACAGGTTGGCTGACACACCGTTATCGCGAGCAGGCTCGCTCCCACAATGGATTGCTGGCGCCTCAAGCACTAAACCGGCCACACAGCCCGGCGAACTGGCGCTTAGTATATCGACCAAGCCCAACCACCGTTGGGCTTCGCTCACATTTCCTGCAACTGCTACTCCAGGGCTTTCCAGATGTCGGTGGCGTATTCCCGAATGGTCCGGTCGGAGGAAAACCAGCCCATGCGCGCGGTGTTGAGCACCGCCGAACGCCACCAGTGCTGGGCGTCGTGCCAACGTTCTTCGACCCTGGCCTGGGCATCCCAGTAAGAGTCGAAGTCGGCGCAGACCAGAAAGCGATCGTAATCCACCAGCGAATCGACAAGCCCGGTGTAGCGCATCGGATCGTCCGGCGAAAACACCCCGCCGCGAATAGCCTGCAACACATCGTTGAGGCGATGGGACGCGGCAATGTCCGGCGCGGCACTGAACTCGCCGTTCTGCTTGCGGGCCTCCACCTGCTCGGCCGTCAGGCCGAAGATGAACATGTGCTCACCGCCCACGCGCTCATGCATCTCCACGTTGGCGCCGTCCATGGTGCCGATAGTCAGCGCACCGTTAAGACCGAACTTCATGTTACTGGTGCCTGACGCTTCAAAACCGGCCGTGGATATCTGCTCGGAAAGGTCCGCCGCCGGGATGATGCTCTCGGCCAGGCTGACGTTGTAGTTGGGCAGGAACACCACTTTGAGCAGGCCACGCACGGTCGGGTCGTTGTTCACCACACGGGCGATATCGTTGGTCAGCTTGATGATCAACTTGGCCTGGTGATAACTGGCGGCGGCCTTGCCAGCGAAAATTTTCACCCGTGGCACCCAGTCCACTTCCGGTTCGGCGCGGATCGCCTGGTACAGCGCCACCGTGTGCATCAGGTTGAGCAACTGGCGCTTGTATTCATGGATCCGTTTGACTTGCACGTCGAACATCGCCGCCGGGTTCACGGCAACCCCCAAACGCTCGTGAATCAGATGCGCCAAGGCCTTTTTGCTGTGCAGGCGCTGTTCGGCGAACTGTTTGCGGAACGCCGGTTGATCCGCGAACGGCTCCAGCTCGATCAGGCGCTCCTCGGGGTTGTCGAGCACACTCGGGCCCAGCGCATCGACCATCATCGAAGTCAGTTCAGCGTTGGCCTGAAACAGCCAGCGGCGGAACGTGATGCCGTTGGTTTTGTTGTTGATCCGCTCAGGGTAGAGCTTGTGCAGTTCGGAGAACACCGTGCTGCGCATCAGTTGCGTGTGCAACCCGGACACACCGTTGACGCTGTGGGAACCGAGAAAGGCGAGGTTGCCCATGCGCACCCGGCGGCCATTGTCTTCTTCGATCAGCGACACCGCGCGCAGCACGTCGAAATCGTGCACCCCCTTGGACCGCAGAGCATCGATGTGCTGGGCGTTGATCAGGTAAATGATCTGCATGTGTCGGGGCAACATGCGCTCCATCAGCCCCACTGGCCAGGTTTCCAGGGCTTCGGGTAGCAGCGTGTGGTTGGTGTAGGAGAGCGTGTCCTGGGTGATCTGCCAGGCGGCGTCCCAGGCCACGTCGTAGACGTCCACCAATTGGCGCATCAATTCGGCCACGGCGATCGACGGGTGAGTGTCGTTGAGCTGGATCGCCGCGTGATCGCCCAAGGTCAATACCGAGGTGTGCATGTTGCGATGACGGCGCAACAAATCCTGCAGCGAGGCGGCGACGAAGAAATACTCTTGGCGCAAGCGCAATTCCTGGCCCGCCTCGGTGCTGTCGGCCGGGTACAGCACGCGGGAGATACTCTCGGCCCGGGCCACTTCCGCCACGGCGCCCAAATGGTCGCCGGCGTTGAAGCGTTCCAGGTGCAGCTCTTCCATGGCGCGGGCGCGCCACAGACGCAGGGTGTTGACGCTGGCACCGCGCCAACCCACCACGGGCGTGTCATAGGCGATGGCTCGCACGGTTTCACCCGGAGACCAGACTTGCTTGGTATTGCCGGAGGCGTCGGTCACGGTCTCGACGCTGCCGCCGAAGCCGATCGGGTAAACCACTTCCGGCCGCTCGAACTCCCAAGGGTTGCCGAAATCCAGCCAGTGTTCGGTTTGCTCCTGCTGCCAGCCATCGACAATCGCCTGGCGAAACAGGCCGTGCTCGTAACGAATGCCGTAGCCATGGCCGGCAATGCCCAAGGTGGACATGCTTTCCATGAAACATGCCGCCAACCGGCCGAGGCCGCCGTTGCCCAACGCCGCATCGGGTTCGAGCAGGCGAATGCGCTCCAGATCCACGCCCAGTTCGGTCAAGGCTTCGCGCGCAGTGTCCAGCAGGCCGAGGTTGCTCAGGCTGTCATAGAGCAAGCGGCCGATGAGAAATTCCAGGGAGAGGTAATAAACGCGCTTCTGGCCCTTGCGGTAAATCTGCCGCGTGTGGTCCATCCAGTGCTCGACCATATGGTCGCGGGCGGCCAGGGCAATGGCTTCGAACCAGTCGTGATCAAACGCATGATCCGGGTCCTTGCCGACGGCGTAAGTGAGTTTGGTCAACACGGCATCGCGAAATGCAGCCACTTCGGCTTCGCGAACAAGTGGTTCTTGAGTCATTGATGAGACCTCGAACGAGCATGAAATTGTCTGAGCCTAGACGGTCTGACAGGCACTACAGGCGCAGGTTCGTTGGTTTTTCCATGGCGACGGAGAATCGCCGCCAGGGAATTGCCGTATGGGTGAATGAATGCAGGGGCCGTGCCGGTCCTGGGAGAGTTTTACCGGGCTCGAAAAAAAACCGGCAGATGGTCGTTCAAAATTTCACCAGTCCCGGTATGATCGCGCGCCCTGATGCATGCTGGTAAACCTTGATGATGAAGCCCAACCTGATCGCCGCCGCGGAGATCGACCGAATCGATACCTGGGCCAAGTACTCCGCGCCAATGTGCGGTTCCTGCGTGTCGAGCTGCTGCACACTGCCGGTGGAGGTCAAGATCAAGGACCTGATCCGGATCGGTATCGTCGATGAATTCGAACTGGGCGACCCGCCGAAAAACATCGCCAAGCGCCTGCAAAAGGAAGGGATCGTCGAGCGCTATAACCAGAAATCCGAAATCTTCACGCTCCAGCGCATGAGCAACAACGATTGCCTGTATCTGGATCGCAAGAGCCGGTTGTGCACCATTTATGAGAAGCGCCCGGATACCTGCCGCAACCATCCGCGGGTCGGGCCGCGCCCGGGGTACTGCGCCTACAAGCCCAAGGAAGTGGAGCGCGAGCGTAATCCGCGGACGTTGGACAAATTCTGATCGAATGATGTTTTAGCTGCGCCTGGAACATCGCCATCGCGAGCAAGCTCGCTCCCACAGGGGATTTGCGGTGAATACAGATTTTGTGTCCGACCTGAATCCCTTGTGGGAGCGAGCTTGCTCGCGATGGCGCCCTGACAGCCACTACATAACTTCCAGGCATAAAAAAACGCCCCTGATCTCACAATCAGGGGCGTTTTTTTCAGCCATTAACTAAGTCGAAACTCAGTTACCGCTTTTCTTGGCAGCGCGGGTACGCTCGCTTTCGCCAAGGATCTTCTTACGCAGGCGAATCGACTTAGGCGTCACTTCGCACAGTTCGTCTTCCTGCACGAACTCCAGCGCTTGCTCCAGGGTGAACTTGACCGGCGGAACCAATGCGATGGTTTCGTCTTTGCCCGAAGCACGCATGTTGTCGAGCTTCTTGCCTTTGGTCGGGTTCACGCCCAGGTCGTTGTCACGGCTGTTGAGGCCGACGATTTGACCTTCGTAGATGTCCTGGCCGTGCTCGACGAACAGCTTGCCGCGCGCTTGCAGGGTTTCCAGCGAGTAGGTCAGTGCCTTGCCGGTCGCAACCGATACCAGAACACCGTTCTGACGGCCGGACATGTCGCCGGACTTCATCACGTCGTAACGATCGAAGATCGAAGTCAGGATGCCGCCACCGGAGGTCAGGGTCAGGAACTCGTTACGGAAACCGATCAGGCCACGGGCCGGGATGTTGTACTCAAGGCGCACACGGCCCTTGCCATCCGGAACCATGTTGGTCAGGTCGCCTTTGCGCAGGCCCATTTGTTCCATGATCGCGCCCTGGGATTCTTCCGGCAGGTCGATGGTCACGTTTTCGTACGGTTCGTGCTTGACGCCATCAACCATACGGATGATCACTTCAGGACGACCTACGCCCATTTCGAAGCCTTCGCGACGCATGGTTTCGATCAGGACCGAGAGGTGCAGCTCACCACGGCCGGAAACCTTGAACTTGTCGGCCGAGTCGCCTTCTTCAACGCGCAGTGCCACGTTGTAGAGCAGCTCCTTGTCCAGACGCTCCTTGATGTTACGGCTGGTCACGAACTTGCCTTCTTTACCGCAGAATGGCGAGTCGTTGACCTGGAAGGTCATGGAAACGGTTGGCTCATCGACGGTCAACGGCTTCATCGCTTCGACGTTCAGTGGGTCGCACAGAGTGTCGGAGATGAACAGTTGCTCGAAGCCGCTGATGCAGACGATGTCGCCGGCAGCTGCTTCTTCAACGTCGATACGGTGCAGGCCGTGGTGACCCATCAGCTTGAGGATACGACCGTTGCGCTTCTTGCCGTCGGCGTCGATAGCCACGACCGGCGTGTTCGGCTTGATGCGACCACGGGCGATACGGCCAACACCGATCACACCCAGGAAGCTGTTGTAGTCCAGGGCCGAGATTTGCATCTGGAACGGACCGTCACGGTCGACTTTCGGCGCAGGTACGTCGTCGACGATCGACTGGTACAGCGGGGTCATGTCTTCAGCCATGTTGGTGTGGTCCAGACCGGCAATACCGTTCAGGGCCGAGGCGTAGACGACTTTGAAGTCCAGCTGTTCTTCGGTGGCGCCCAGGTTGTCGAACAGGTCGAAAATCTGGTCCAGAACCCAGTCCGGACGCGCGCCTGGACGGTCAACCTTGTTGATGACCACGATCGGACGCAGGCCGGCTTCGAAAGCCTTCTTGGTCACGAAACGGGTTTGCGGCATAGGGCCGTCCTGGGCATCGACCAGCAGCAGCACGGAGTCGACCATCGACATTACGCGCTCTACTTCACCACCGAAGTCGGCGTGGCCCGGGGTGTCCACGATGTTGATGTGGTAGCCATTCCAGTTGATGGCGGTGTTTTTCGCCAGGATGGTAATACCGCGCTCTTTTTCCTGGTCGTTGGAGTCCATCACGCGCTCGTCGTTGAGCTCGTTGCGCTCCAGAGTGCCGGATTGACGCAAGAGTTTGTCTACCAGGGTGGTCTTACCATGGTCAACGTGAGCAATGATGGCGATGTTGCGTAGATTTTCGATCACTTGTGTATCTCGATCAGAGGATTCGGTGTGCTGACAGGTCGTGGCAGCGATTTACGTTGAGTCCGACAAAGCCGTTACAGCCTGTCGGCGGCGTCGGGGGGCCGGTGACGCAGGCCACAGGCAAACAGCCCCGGGCACTTAGCTCGGTCGATAAACGCGCACATTGGCATGCCCCTCACTGAGCAAATGGTGGGCATGCAGGCGACTCATCACGCCTTTGTCGCAATACAACAGGTACTGGCGAGTAGGGTCCAGTTCCTTGAAACGCGCGTTCACTGCATAGAACGGCATCGTTTGTACCTCGATACCGGCGATACTCAGCGGGTCGTCTTCAGCGTCGTCCGGGTGACGGATGTCGATGATGATCTGACCGGCCAGCGCTTCGCCGACTTCTTCAATCTGTATGTCCTGGCCCAATTCATCGATCACCCGATCGATTGGCACCAGCCTGGCGTTTTCGAGCGCACGCTCGAGCACCGCCATGTCGAATTCTTTCTCTTCATGCTCCACACGCCCGCGCTTGGCCGCAGTCTTCGGATTGACCGAGATGACCCCGCAGTATTCCGGCATGTGCCGGGCAAAATCGGCGGTGCCGATCTCGTTGGCCGTGTCGATGATGTCCTGCTTGTGGCTGGCGATCAGCGGGCGCAGCACCAGCTTTTCGGTCACGCAGTCGATCACTGACAGGTTCGGCAGCGTCTGGCTCGACACCTGGGAGATCGCCTCGCCGGTGACCAGCGCATCGATGTGCAGCCGATCGGCGATGCTGGATGCGGCACGCAACATCATACGCTTCAAAATGACGCCCATATGACTGTTATCGACTTTGCCGAGAATCTCGCCCAGGACTTCCTCGAACGGTACGCTCACAAATAACACGCGTTGGGAGCTGCCATACTTCTTCCAGATGAAGTGCGCCACTTCCATTACGCCCAGTTCATGGGCGCGCCCGCCAAGATTGAAGAAGCAGAAATGGCTCATCAGCCCGCGCCGCATGATCTGGTAGGCCGCGACCGTGGAATCGAAGCCGCCGGACATCAGCACCAGGGTCTGTTCCAGCGAACCCAGCGGATACCCGCCAATGCTGTCGTGCTGACTGTGGATCACGAACAACCGCTGGTCGCGAATTTCGATGCGCACTTCAATTTGCGGGTCTTTCAATGAAATTCCGGCGGCGCCACACTGCTTGCGCAACTGGCTGCCGACGTATCTCTCCACGTCCATCGAGCTGAACGGGTGTTTGCCGGCGCGCTTGCAGCGCACCGAGAAAATCTTGCCGGCCAGGGCATCACCATAATGCAGCTTGCACTTGGCGAGGATGTCGTCGAAATCCCCCAGCGGGTATTCGTCGACCTGCAGGAAATGCGCGATGCCCGGCATGCAGCTCAGGCGCTCGGTCATTTCCTTGAGAATCTTGGGTTCGCTGACGCGGGTTTCCAGTTCGAGGTTGTCCCACACGCCGTTCACCACCACAGCCGGGTCCAGATCGCGGAGCACGGCACGGATGTTCTTGGCCAACTGGCGGATGAAACGCATCCGTACCGGGCGGCTCTTGATGGTGATCTCGGGGAAGACTTTTACGATTAGTTTCATGAAAACAGCGCGCGAACGGCCAGCCGAAAAAGGGGGGCGCGGATTATAGCGGAAATTGCTCAAGGTTTAACCAGTTAATGTGCACTCGGTTTTCAACGCACCAAAACAGGTCATCTCTCGCAAGTTACGCCACATTGCAGTGCGCAATTGTTCGACAATCCGCGAATACAGGCTATAAAAGCGTGGATTTGGTGCAAAAAACCCATGCTGGGGCACTGGCATGCAAATTGCTCCCTTGTGAGGCAGGTTGCCTTGGCAGAGTATTCGCGCCGGCATCACCCATATCTAAGGGCACACCATTACCCGCCCGAAGCCACCCGGAGGACATATGTCGAAGTCGGTTCAACTCATCAAAGATCATGACGTCAAGTGGATTGATCTGCGCTTCACTGACACCAAAGGCACTCAACATCACGTGACCATGCCGGCCCGTGATGCGCTGGACGACGAATTCTTTGAAATCGGAAAGATGTTCGACGGTTCCTCCATCTCTGGCTGGAAAGGCATCGAAGCCTCCGACATGATCCTGATGCCGGACGACGAAACTGCCGTCCTGGACCCGTTCACCGAAGAGCCGACCCTGATCCTGGTCTGCGACATCATCGAACCTTCGACCATGCAAGGCTATGACCGCGACCCACGCGCCATCGCCCACCGTGCCGAGGAATACCTGAAGTCCACCGGTATCGGCGACACCGCTTTCTTCGGCCCTGAGCCTGAGTTCTTCATCTTCGACTCGGTCAAGTTCAAGTCCGACATCTCCGGTTCCATGTTCAAGATCTTCTCCGAACAAGGTTCGTGGATGTCCGACCAAGACGTGGAAGGCGGTAACAAAGGCCACCGTCCTGGTATCAAGGGCGGCTACTTCCCAGTTCCACCGTTCGACTTCGACCACGAGATCCGTACCTCCATGTGCAACGCACTGGAAGAGATGGGCCAGACCGTCGAAGTTCACCACCACGAAGTGGCGACTGCCGGCCAGAACGAAATCGGCGTGAAATTCAACACGCTGGTCAAGAAGGCTGACGAAGTCCAGACCCTGAAGTACTGCGTACACAACGTTGCTGATGCATACGGCCGCACCGCGACCTTCATGCCCAAGCCTCTGTACGGCGACAACGGTTCGGGCATGCACGTGCACATGTCGATCTCCAAAGACGGCAAGAACACCTTCGCCGGCGAAGGTTATGCCGGCCTGTCGGACACTGCCCTGTACTTCATCGGCGGTATCATCAAGCACGGTAAGGCCCTGAACGGCTTCACCAACCCGTCGACCAACTCCTACAAGCGTCTGGTACCAGGCTTCGAAGCACCGGTCATGCTGGCCTACTCGGCTCGTAACCGTTCTGCCTCGATCCGTATTCCTTACGTCAACAGCCCTAAGGCTCGCCGTATCGAAGCCCGTTTCCCGGATCCGGCTGCCAACCCGTACCTGGCCTTCGCTGCACTGATGATGGCCGGTCTGGACGGTATCCAGAACAAGATCCACCCTGGCGATGCCGCCGACAAAAACCTGTATGACCTGCCGCCTGAAGAGGCCAAGGAAATCCCACAGGTTTGTGGCAGCCTGAAAGAAGCCCTGGAAGAGCTGGACAAGGGCCGTGCGTTCCTGACCAAGGGCGGCGTATTCAGCGATGACTTCATCGACGCTTACATCGCACTGAAAAGCGAAGAAGAAATCAAGGTTCGCACCTTCGTACACCCACTGGAATATGAGCTGTACTACAGCTGCTAATCCAGTAAGCGCCGCCACGCACGGCGTGAAATAAAGAAAGGCCTCCTTCGGGAGGCCTTTTTTATGGACGCACGTTACGTGCATGATTGTCTGCGCCCTCCACTATTCGAAGACGAGATCACCCATGACTTCGCGCCTTTCACTCTGCCTTGCTCTGTCTGCCGCGTTGTTGGGCACCGCCGCCCAGGCCGCCACCGCACCCGCCACCCTCGCCCCACTGCTCGGCACCATAGGCGAGCGCCTGGCCATTGCCGATCAGGTCGCCCTGAGCAAGTGGGACAGCCGCAAACCGGTGGAAGATCGCCAGCGCGAACGCGAGGTGATCGCCGCTGCCGTCGCCCAGGCACCGGCTTACAAACTGAGCAGTGAAGCGGTAGAGGCGTTTTTCGCCGCACAAATAGAAGCCAACAAACTGGTGCAATACGCGCATCTGTCCGACTGGCAACTGCAAGGCAAAGCCCCGGCCGCGCCGCGCCCGGACCTGGTTGGGCAGATCCGCCCGCAACTGGATCAACTGCAAAAACGCCTGCTGCAACAACTGGCCGACTTCAGCCCCTACCGCACCGACCCGCAATGCCCGCAATGGCTGGCCCAGGCCACCCATACCGTCAGTAACGACCCGTTGCGGCAAATGGCGCTGGTTCGGGCGACCGCAGAGCTGTGCGTCCTCACAAAATCCTGAGCCCACACATCTTTCCCCTGTGGGAGCGAGCCTGCTCGCGATGAGGCCAGCCCATCTACCACTTGTGTGACTGACACTCCGTCATCGCGAGCCGGCTCGCTCCAACAGGGGTCCAGTGTTGAACCTGGAGGCTATGAACACCGCCCCCACAAGGGATTGCATGCAACAACCTGGGCCAACCGCCTCCCCTGACCTATGCTGCAATCCAACACTTTCGGTTTTCGGTTGATTTTATGGGTCGTGGCTTTCCAGGGTTGCTGTTGTTGCTGTTAATGCTGTTGGCGCTGCCAGCCGCCGCACAGATCTACAAATACACCGACGCCGACGGTAACACCGCCTATAGCAACCAGCCGCCCGATGGCATACCGGCCCAGGCAGTGGAGCTGCCGCCACTCAACAGTGTCGAACCCCAGCCCCCGACCAACCCGAACGCTGCTGCGCCTGCCGCGAACCGGGACGAGCCAGGCAACGCCTACGAAACCCTGGAGCTGACAGACATCCCCAGCGAAGAGGCCCTGCGCGCCAACAACGGCACCTTCACCGTTGGCGTCCTGGCTCGGCCGCGTCTGCAAAGCCCCCATCTGTTCAGGTTGTTGCTGGACGGCCAGCCCTATGGCCAGCCGAGCAACGTGCCGCGCCTGCAATTGGTGAATATCGACCGGGGCGAGCACAGCCTGGCGGTACAGGTCATCGACGGCGAACATCTTGTGCAACAGAGCGAAACCGTCATCTTCACCGTGCAACGGGTGCACCGCCCATGATCCGCCGGCTGCTCGCGCTGTGCCTGGCCGTACTGCCAGGGCTGGGGGCAGCGCAGGTCTATACCTACATCGACGCCCAGGGCAATCGCGTCTTCACCGATCAACCGCGTCCCGGTAACGCACAGAAAGTGCAACTGCCGCCCGCCAACCGGATGGCGACACCGCCCTCCGGCGCAGCCTCGGCGTCGGCGCCTGAAAAAAAGCCCGATCCCATGTTCCGTTACGAAATGCTGCGACTGTTGATCCCTGAACCGGATGCCACGATACGCAGCACAGCGGGGGAACTGATCGTCACGGTCACCAGCGAACCCGGTTTGCAAAAAGGCCACCGCTACCGCCTGCTACTGGATGGCAACCCCACAGGCGAACCGGGACCCAGCCCAGTGTTCGCGCTGAGCAACATTGATCGGGGCAGCCATCATCTGGCGGTAGAGATTCTCGATGAGCAGGGCCGTATCGTCGAACGTACCGCCAACCAGCCCTTCCACATGCAGCGCATTTCCCTGGCGCAGAAACGCCGCATCAAACCCTGCGCCACCGCCGACTACGGCCAGCGTCCCGAATGCCCCCTCACCGACAAGCCCGCAGAAGAGCAAAGCAGCATCCTGCCGTTCTTCTAACGCCCGCCTGGATGGCGCACTATATTGGTGCAAGCGTCTGCACCCTACTCAAATTCCAGCCCATTTTGGTTCGAAAGTACCCGAAAAAGCTGGCAGAACGCCACGCAATCGGGCGAAAAAGGTTCGTTTGAGGCTCTAAACGCTTCTTTTCGGAGCCTTGGTTTGGTTTTTGCATTTTCCTTGTATCGGCGCGTCATACGCGTGCTTGCTTACGCTCCAAAAGAGGTCCTGATGACCATTAGCGACGCACTACACCGCTTGCTACTCGATAACCTCACCACCGCAACCATCCTGCTCGATGCCGAACTGCGGCTCGAGTACATGAACCCGGCGGCAGAGATGCTGCTGGCCGTCAGCGGCCAGCGCAGCCACGGGCAGTTCATCAGCGAGCTGTTCACCGAATCGGCCGAGGCGCTCAACTCCTTGCGCCAGGCAGTGGAACAGGCGCACCCGTTCACCAAGCGCGAAGCGATGCTCACCGCCCTGACTGGCCAGACACTGACCGTGGATTACGCGGTAACACCGATCCTGAACAACGGTGCCACGCTGTTGCTGCTGGAGGTGCATCCCCGTGATCGCCTGCTGCGCATCACCAAGGAAGAGGCTCAGTTGTCCAAGCAGGAAACCAGCAAGATGCTGGTGCGCGGCCTGGCCCATGAGATCAAGAACCCCCTCGGCGGGATTCGCGGCGCGGCGCAACTGTTGGCCCGGGAGCTGCCCGAAGAAAGTCTCAAGGACTACACCAACGTCATCATTGAAGAAGCCGACCGCTTGCGCAATCTGGTGGATCGCATGCTCGGCTCCAACAAGCTGCCGTCCCTGGCGATGTGCAACGTTCACGAAGTGCTGGAGCGCGTCAGCAGTCTGGTGGAAGCCGAGAGCCAGGGGTGCATCACCTTGGTGCGCGACTACGACCCGAGCATTCCCGATGTGTTGATCGATCGCGAGCAGATGATCCAGGCGGTGCTGAACATCGTGCGCAACGCCATGCAGGCCATCAGCAGCCAGAACGAGCTGCGCCTGGGCCGCATCAGCCTGCGCACCCGCGCCATGCGCCAGTTCACCATCGGCCATGTGCGTCATCGCCTGGTGACCAAGATCGAAATCATCGACAACGGCCCGGGCATTCCCGCGGAATTGCAGGAAACCATCTTCTTTCCCATGGTCAGCGGCCGCCCTGACGGTACCGGGCTGGGCCTGTCCATTACCCAAAACATCATCAGTCAGCATCAGGGCTTGATCGAATGTGAGAGCCATCCGGGCCACACCACCTTTTCGATCTTCCTGCCACTGGAACAAGGAGCCACATCGACATGAGCCGTAGTGAAACCGTGTGGATCGTCGATGACGACCGTTCTATCCGTTGGGTCCTGGAAAAAGCCTTGCAACAGGAAGGCATGACCACCCAGAGCTTCGACAGCGCCGACGGAGTGATGAGCCGTCTGGCCCGTCAGCAGCCGGACGTCATCATCTCCGACATCCGCATGCCCGGCGCCAGCGGTCTGGACCTGCTGGCGCGGATTCGCGAGCAGCACCCACGGCTGCCGGTGATCATCATGACCGCCCATTCGGACCTGGACAGCGCTGTGGCGTCCTATCAGGGGGGTGCTTTCGAGTACCTGCCCAAGCCCTTCGACGTCGATGAGGCCGTGTCACTGGTCAAGCGCGCCAACCAGCACGCCCAGGAACAACAGGGCATGGAAGAGGTGCCTGCGCTGGCGCGCACCCCGGAAATCATCGGTGAAGCGCCGGCAATGCAGGAAGTGTTTCGCGCCATTGGGCGCTTGAGCCACTCCAACATTACCGTGCTGATCAACGGCGAATCGGGCACCGGTAAAGAACTGGTCGCCCATGCCCTGCACCGCCACAGTCCACGGGCGGCCTCACCGTTCATTGCGCTGAACATGGCGGCGATCCCCAAGGACCTGATGGAGTCCGAGCTGTTCGGTCACGAGAAAGGCGCGTTCACCGGCGCCGCCAACCTGCGGCGCGGGCGCTTCGAACAAGCCGACGGCGGCACCTTGTTCCTCGACGAAATCGGCGACATGCCGGCTGACACCCAGACCCGGCTGTTGCGCGTGCTGGCGGACGGCGAGTTCTATCGGGTGGGCGGCCATACACCGGTCAAGGTCGATGTACGCATCATCGCCGCGACCCACCAGAACCTGGAAACCCTGGTCCACGCGGGCAAATTCCGCGAAGACTTGTTCCATCGCCTGAATGTGATCCGCATTCATATCCCGCGCCTGGCGGACCGTCGCGAAGACATCCCGACCCTGGCCCGGCACTTCCTCAGCCGCGCGGCCCAGGAGCTGGCGGTAGAGCCCAAACTGCTCAAGAGCGAAACCGAGGAATACCTCAAGAACCTGCCGTGGCCCGGCAACGTGCGCCAGCTGGAGAACACCTGCCGCTGGATCACGGTGATGGCGTCCGGTCGCGAAGTGCACATCAGCGATCTTCCACCGGAGCTGCTCAGCCTGCCGCAGGACTCGGCCCCGGTGACCAACTGGGAACAGGCCCTGCGCCAGTGGGCCGACCAGGCCCTGGCCCGCGGCCAATCGAACCTGCTGGACAGCGCCGTACCGAGTTTCGAACGCATCATGATCGAGACCGCCCTCAAGCACACCGCCGGCCGCCGTCGCGACGCCGCGGTGCTGCTGGGCTGGGGCCGCAATACCTTGACCCGCAAGATCAAGGAATTGGGGATGAAGGTTGATGGCGGGGATGATGATGAGGGGGATGAGGGCTGAGCAGCCTTTAGCCCTTCACTGATCTTGAAGGCCAATCGCGAGCAGGCTCGCTCCCACAAAGGTTTGCGGTGTCGCGACTATCTTGTGGGAGCGAGCCTGCTCGCGATGCTTTTGAAGGCTTGATGCACCGCATCGATGCACTGAGAACCGCAATGGCACATGCGCCCCCCCGTCAAAACCAATCAGCCCAACTCGAAGAAACCGCACAAACAAAAGCAAAAGCCCCGAAATACGGGGCCTTGCGCATCATCAGCAGATTTTTTGTGACAAGCCATTTAAAACTGGCACGCCCCCTGCAATAACTCAATCATTACCCAGTTTCGGGGACCTTGGTACAGGCAGGCCGGGGATTCCCCATTTTACATCGGGCTCATCGAGCCCACTGTTTTGGGGGCCTTGATACAGGCAGGTCAAGGTTTCCCTTCTTTACACCCGGGGCTGCGCGTTTAACGCAAGCCCCTCCCGTTTGGGGACCTTGGTACAGGCAGGCCGGGGATTCCCTCTTTTATTGCTCTTGGAGACGGATCTCCAGCCGCCAGCGGTCATCGACCTCGCTGCCGGCCCACTCCCCCCGCAATGGACGCGCCGCCACCAGCGTCAGCAACAACCCTTTGTCACTCAAACGCACCCGCCAGTTCACGTCCTTGCCATTGAGTTTGAGCTGGCCCTTCTGCGGACGGCCCTCTGCCTGGAGCAACAGCGCCACCGAGCCGTCGATGATTTCCCCGTGCAGCTTGGGCTCGTTGTTGAACCAGGCCACCAGCGTCCCGTCGATCACTTCGACCTGTTGCAGCACGCTCGGCTCGGGCGTGGTCAGGCGACCGATCATCAGGCCGACCATCAGACCGAAGATCGCCAAAGACCCCATCACTCGAGGCAATAGCTTCGAACGCTGATCGGTTTGCGGCGTAGAATGCCGCTCATCTTTATCTGCGGAGCCGTGCATGTTTCACGTCATCCTTTTTCAACCGGAAATTCCGCCGAACACCGGCAACGTCATCAGGCTGTGCGCCAACAGCGGCTGCCACCTGCATCTGATCGAACCACTGGGCTTCGAGATGGACGACAAGCGCCTGCGCCGTGCCGGTCTCGATTACCACGAGTATGCCACCCTGCAGCGCCACGCCGACCTCGCCAGCTGTCTGGAGAGCCTGGGGCATCCGCGCTTGTTTGCCTTCACCACCAAGGGTTCGCGGCCATTCCATGATGCCAGCTTCGTCGCGGGCGATGCGTTCCTGTTCGGCCCGGAAAGCCGTGGCCTGCCGGCCGAGGTACTGGACGCCCTGCCCGCCGACCAGCGTCTGCGCCTGCCGATGCGCGAAGGCTGTCGCAGCCTGAACCTGTCCAACACCGTGGCAGTGGCCGTTTACGAGGCCTGGCGGCAGAACGGTTTCCGGTAACCCTGGCCAGAAACTTCTGTGGGAGCGAGCCTGCTCGCGATAGCGCTGTACCAGTCAACTCAATACTGACTGACATGACGCTATCGCGAGCAGGCTCGCTCCCACAGGTTTATACCTTGTGCTACAGCCGCGATACCGCTTACTGAACGGTCGCGGCGCCTTCTTGCTGCATGCGCTGCAGTTCTTGCGCGTACAGGGCATCGAAGTTCACCGGGGCCAGCATCAGGGCCGGGAACGAACCGCGGGTCACCAGGCTGTCCAGGGTTTCGCGGGCGTACGGGAACAGGATGTTGGGGCAGAAGGCACCCAGGGTGTGGCTCATCGAAGCGGCATCCAGGTTCTTGATCAGGAAGATCCCGGCTTGCTGCACTTCGGCAATGAACGCCACTTCGTCACCGTTCTTCACGGTCACCGACAGGGTCAGCACCACTTCGTGGAAATCATCTTCCAGGGCTTTCTGGCGAGTGTTCAGGTCCAGGCCTACGCTCGGCTCCCACTGCTGGCGAAAGATCGCCGGGCTTTTCGGGGCTTCGAAGGACAGGTCACGCACATAAATACGCTGCAAGGAGAATTGCGGTGCGGTTTCTTCTTCGCTGGCAGCTGTGTTCTGTTGGTCAGTCATCGCAGATCCTTCTTACTTTCAGGTTCTTAGTGGGGAATTCAGGCCTTGAGCATCGCATCGAGCTTGCCGGCGCGATCCAGGGCAAACAGATCATCGCAACCGCCCACGTGGGTGCTGCCGATCCAGATCTGCGGCACGGAGGTACGTCCGGCCTTTTGAGTCATTTCGGCGCGCAGTTGCGGCTTGCCGTCGACCTTGATCTCTTCGAAAGCCACACCTTTGTTCTTGAGCAGGAACTTGGCTCGGGAGCAATAGGGGCAGTAATCGCTGGAATAGACAACAACGTGGGTCATATCACTTCACCAGGGGCAGATTGTCGGCTTTCCAGCTTGCAACGCCACCGGACAGTTTGGCGGCGGTAAAGCCGGACTTCATCAGCTCGCGGGCATGAGTGCCTGCGTGCTGGCCCTGAGCATCCACCAGGATCAGCGTCTTGGCCTTGTGTTTTTCCAGTTCACCGATACGAGCGATCAGTTTGTCCTGGGGAATGTTCACCGCGCCGACAATGTGACCAGCGGCGAAATCCTTGCTCGGGCGGATGTCTACCACCACGCCGGTGTCCTTGTTGACCAGTGCCGTCAGCTCGCCAGTACTGAGGCTGCGACCGCCGCCCTGCATCGTATGGGCAACCAGCAACGCCAGCAGTACGACGAAGATACCGACAAGAAGGTAGTGGTTAGTGGCAAATTCAATCAGGTGAGCAACCATCGAAGGAGGTTCCAGGGCGTTAAAATGTCGGCCAGTATACACAGCACACAAGGCCGGCCAAACCCCGCCCGGCGGTGACGGCACCGGAACTTACCTTTAAACTGCCCGTCCCTTTTCCATCGCCTTCTTTTAATCAGCCACGAGTGGATTCCATGACTACCACGCCTAAACCTTTGGTCCTGATGATTCTCGACGGCTTCGGTCACAGTGACAGCCACGAATCCAATGCCGTGTACGCGGCCCGCAAGCCTGTGCTGGACCGTCTGTGGGCCACCGTGCCGAACGGCCTGATCTCCGGCAGCGGCATGGACGTCGGCCTGCCCGACGGACAGATGGGCAACTCCGAAGTCGGCCACATGAACCTCGGCGCGGGCCGCGTGGTGTATCAGGACTTCACCCGCGTGACCAAAGCGATCCGCGACGGCGAGTTCTTTGAAAACCCGACCATCTGCGCTGCTGTGGATAAAGCCGTGGCTGCTGGCAAAGCCGTGCACTTCATGGGCCTGCTGTCCGATGGCGGCGTGCACAGCCACCAGGACCACCTGATCGCCATGGCCGAACTGGCCTTCAAGCGCGGTGCCGAAAAAATCTACCTGCACGCGTTCCTCGATGGCCGCGACACGCCACCAAAAAGCGCCACTTCGTCGATCGAACTGCTCGACAGCACCTTCCAGGCTCTCGGCAAGGGTCGTATCGCCAGCATCGTCGGCCGTTACTACGCCATGGACCGCGATAACCGCTGGGACCGGGTGTCCCAGGCCTACAACCTGATCGTCGACGGCAACGCCGAGTTCAACGCCGCCACCGCCCAGGAAGGCCTGCAAGCCGCCTACGAGCGGGGTGAAAGCGACGAATTCGTCAAGGCCACCACCATCGGTGAGCCGGTCAAAGTCGAGGACGGCGATGCCGTGGTGTTCATGAACTTCCGCGCCGACCGTGCCCGCGAGCTGACCCGCGTGTTTGTCGAAGACGATTTCAAGGAGTTCGAACGCGCCCGTCAGCCGAAACTGGCCGGCTTCGTCATGCTGACCCAATACGCCGCCAGCATCCCCGCGCCGTCGGCCTTCGCCGCCGGCAGCCTGGAAAACGTGCTGGGCGACTACCTGGCGAAGAACGGCAAGACCCAATTGCGTATCGCTGAAACCGAGAAGTATGCCCACGTGACGTTCTTCTTCTCCGGCGGCCGTGAAGAGCCCTTCCCCGGCGAAGAACGCATCCTGATCCCGTCGCCGAAAGTCGCCACCTACGACCTGCAACCGGAGATGAGCGCACCGGAGGTCACCGACCGCATCGTCGATGCCATCGAGCACCAGCGCTACGACGTGATCGTGGTCAACTACGCCAACGGCGACATGGTCGGCCACAGCGGGGTGTTCGACGCCGCGGTCAAAGCGGTGGAATGCCTGGACACCTGCGTCGGGCGCATCGTCGAGGCGCTGGAAAAAGTCGGCGGTGAAGCGCTGATCACCGCCGACCATGGGAATGTCGAGCAGATGTCCGACGAGTCCACCGGCCAGGCCCACACCGCCCACACCACCGAGCCGGTGCCATTCATCTATGTCGGCAAGCGTGACTTCAAGGTCCGCGATGGCGGCGTACTGGCTGACGTGGCGCCGACGATGCTGATGTTGCTGGGGATGGAGAAGCCGGCGGAGATGACCGGGACGTCGATCCTGGTCTGATTGATCCATCAATCACCGCAAACCCTGTGGGAGCGAGCTTGCTCGCGATAGCGATCTTCCAATCAACATCTTTGTTGAATGTGCTGGCGCCATCGCGAGCAAGCTCGCTCCCACATTGGTTTTTGGTGTTTTTTGGGCCAGTTATCACACAGCCCCAAATGGGCGTTTTTTTTGCAGCGTGGGGCGGGCATACTAGGCCGTCCCTTTCCCTGGTGTCGCCCGCCTCTATGCTTCGCGTTCTGATAGCCCTCGCTCTGACCTGCCTGCTCCAACCGGCCTTCGCTGACGAGCGCGCACAAACCCAACAGCAGTTGGACGCCACGCGTCAGGACATTGCCGAGCTGAAAAAGCTGCTGGGCAAGTTGCAGGAAGAGAAGTCCGGCGTGCAGAAAGATCTGCGCGGTACCGAGACCGAGATGGGCAAGCTGGAAAAGCAGGTCGACGCCCTGCAACAAGAGCTGAAGAAAAGTGAATCCGAGTTGCAGCGACTCGATACGGAGAAAAAAAAACTCCAGAGCGCGCGCACTGAACAGCAAAAGCTGATCGCCATCCAGGCCCGCGCGGCCTACCAGAACGGTCGTCAGGAGTACCTCAAGCTGTTGCTCAACCAGCAGAACCCCGAGAAATTCGCTCGCACACTCACGTATTACGATTACCTGAGCCAGGCACGCCTGGAGCAACTCAAGAGCTTTAACGAAACCCTGCGCCAGCTGGCCAATGTCGAAAAAGAGATTGAATTGCAGCAGGCCCAGTTGCTGGTGCAGAAAAGCAGCCTCGACACCCAACGCGAAGAACTCGAGAAGGTTCGCAAGGAGCGTCAGGTCGCCCTGGCCAAGCTCAATGAGGACGTTAAGGCCCGCGACAGCAAGCTCAAGGCTCGCGAGCAGGACCAGGCTCAACTGGCAAAAGTCTTGAAGACCATCGAAGAAACCCTGGCACGCCAGGCTCGAGAGGCGGAAGAAGCGCGCCAGAAGGCGCTGATCGCCCAGCAGGAAGCCGAAAAAAAGCGCTTGCGTGAGGCCCAGGCCGACGCCAGCGATGCACCGCGCAAACCTGCCCGATCAAGCCCTGGCCCGTTGGTTTCCACAGGTGGCGAAACCTTCGGCGGCGCTTTTGCTTCGGCACGGGGCAAACTTCCATGGCCGGTCAATGGTCGATTGCTTGCACGCTTCGGCCAAACCCGCGGCGATGATACCCGTACCAAATGGGACGGCGTGATGATCAGCGCCACTGCCGGCAGCCAGGTGCATGCCGTGCATGGCGGTCGTGTGGTGTTCGCCGACTGGCTTCGCGGCGCCGGCCTGCTGGTGATCCTGGATCACGGTAACGGCTATTTGAGCCTGTACGGCCATAACCAGACGCTGCTCAAGGCGGCCGGCGATGTAGTCAAGGCCGGCGAGTCCATCTCTACGGTTGGTAACAGTGGCGGGCAGGATACGCCAGCGCTGTATTTCGCTATTCGTCAGCAGGGTCGCCCCAGTGACCCGACCCAATGGTGTCGTGCGCAAGGATAAGCGCGCCCATCCAACTCAGGAGTTCGTTCGACATGCTGCATTTGTCCCGCCTCACCTCGCTGGCCCTGACGATCGCCCTGGTGATCGGTGCGCCCCTGGCGTTCGCCGCTGAACCGGCCCCCTCGTCGACCGCCGCTACGGCCGCGACCACCAAGGCCCCGCTGCCGCTGGACGAACTGCGCACCTTTGCCGAAGTCATGGACCGGATCAAGGCCGCCTACGTGGAACCGGTGGACGACAAGCTGCTGCTGGAGAACGCCATCAAGGGCATGCTCAGCAACCTTGACCCCCACTCGGCCTACCTGGGGCCGGAAGATTTCGCCGAGCTGCAGGAAAGCACCAGCGGCGAGTTCGGCGGCCTGGGCATCGAGGTCGGCAGCGAAGACGGCTTCGTCAAAGTGGTTTCGCCCATCGACGACACCCCTGCTTCCAAGGCCGGCATCCAGGCCGGTGACTTCATCGTCAAGATCAACGGCCAGCCGACTCGCGGCCAGAGCATGACCGAAGCCGTGGACAAGATGCGCGGCAAGATCGGCCAGAAGATTACCCTGACCCTGGTGCGCGATGGCGGCACGCCGTTCGACGTGACCCTGACCCGCGCGATCATCCAGGTCAAAAGCGTGAAGAGCCAGTTGCTGGAGTCGGGCTACGGCTACATCCGCATCACCCAGTTCCAGGTCAAGACCGGCGAAGAAGTCGCCAAGGCCCTGGCCAAGCTGCGCAAGGACAACGGCAAGAAGCTCAACGGCATGGTCCTGGACCTGCGTAACAACCCCGGCGGCGTGCTGCAATCGGCCGTGGAGGTGGTGGACCATTTCATCACCAAGGGCCTGATCGTCTACACCAAGGGCCGCATCGCCAATTCCGAGCTGCGCTTTTCGGCCACCGGCAACGACCTGAGCGAAGCCGTGCCGCTGGTGGTACTGATCAACGGTGGCAGCGCTTCGGCATCGGAAATCGTCGCCGGCGCCCTGCAGGACCAGAAACGCGGTGTCGTCATGGGCACCACCAGTTTTGGCAAAGGCTCGGTGCAGACCGTCTTGCCGCTCAACAATGACCGCGCCCTGAAGATCACTACTGCGCTGTACTACACCCCTAACGGCCGATCCATCCAGGCCCAGGGCATCGTCCCGGACATCGAGGTGCGCAAGGCCAAGATCACCAGCGAGCAGGACAGCGAGTACTTCAAGGAAGCTGACTTGCAGGGTCACTTGGGCAATGGCAACGGCGGCGCCGACAAACCGACCGGTTCCGGCGCCAAGGCCAAGCCCATGCCGCAGGATGATGATTATCAGTTGGCTCAGGCCCTGAGCCTGCTCAAAGGACTGAACATCACCTCCGGCCGCTGAGATGGGCCTGCGCTTCATCCTGGGCCTGGTGTGCTGCCTGGCTGGCGCGGTCTTTGCCGCGCCCGCCACACCGGCACCGCACAAGGCCTACCTGAGCCTGATCATCGATGACCTGGGGCAAAACCTGCCTCGGGATCGCCGCGTGCTGGCCCTGCCCGGCCCGGTCACTGCGGCGATCATGCCCGATACGCCACACGCTGCCGAACTCGCCCGCGAAGCCCATCGCGCCGGCAAGGTCGTCATGCTGCACATGCCCATGGACCCGGCCACCGGGCCGTTCGCCTGGCATCCGGAACTGCCCCTTGAAGAGTTGGGAAAACGCCTCGACGCCGCATTCGCCGCCGTGCCCTTCACCAGCGGGATCAATAACCACATGGGCAGCCGCATGACTTCACAGCCGCGGGCCATGGCATGGTTGATGGCGAACTTGCAGCAGCGACACAAGTTCTTTGTCGACAGCCGCACCAGCGCCCAGACAGTCGCCGCCGCCGAGGCGCAAAAAATCGGCCTCGCCAGCGTGTCGCGCGATGTGTTCCTGGACGATGAGCGCACCGAAGCGGCCATCGCCCATCAGCTTCAGGTCGCCATAGAGCTGGCTCGCCAGCAGGGCTCTGCGGTGATGATTGGCCATCCCTATCCGCAGACCCTGGCCGTGCTCGAACGTGAACTGCCCAGGCTCAAGGCCCAGGGCATCGAATGGATCGACATCAAGTCGATGATCAGCTTGCGCAGCAATCGGGCGATGGCTGGGCATGGCAAAGATGGGGTTTATCGGTAGCGACTGAGCACTATCTCAAACCGCGGCGCCGCCATCGCGAGCAGGCTCGCTCCCACAGTGATCCATGGTGAACACATTATTTGCAGACACCCACAATACCTGTGGGAGCGAGCTTGCTCGCGATGACGGCTGTACATTCAACATCTCTTCAAGCTGACCCACCGCTTTCGCGAGCAAGCTCGCTCCCACAGATTTGCGCATTCAGAACCGAATCGGCGATCAGAGATACCGCGCCATGATCGCGTCCACCGCACCTTCCTTGCGCAGTTCATCCAGGGCCGCTTGAAGGCGGGCGACCACGTCGTCGGGCACGTTTTTGTTCAACGCCAGGTACAACTCGGCACTGTTGAACCGTAGCACGGTCTTGAGATCGCTCACCCCTTCCTCACGCGCCAGATAGCGCCCGGCCGGATCCCCGGTGGCCCACAGATCGATTTGACCATTGACCAGCTTCCTGGCGTTGTCCTGATCGCGCAACACGACAATCGGGTTCAGCCCTTGCTTGGCCAAGGTCTCGGCAATCGCGTCACCCTTGTAAGCCCCGATCCTGTATTGACGCGCCTGCTCCAACGAGTCCAGGGAAATCTTGCTGTCGGCCTTGGCGAGCATGATCCAGTCGTCCGGGCCAATCGGGCCGACCCATTTGAAGAGTTTTTCACGCTCGGGCAATCGCGCCGTGACAAACACGCCGTAGCCGGGATTATCCAGGGCCAGTTTATAAATTCGCTCCCACGGGAAACGCAGTGTCAGGCTGTAGCTGATATCGGCACGTTTGAATATCTCGCGGACAATATCCACCGCGATGCCATTGATGTTCTCGTCCTGAGCGAAGTTTTTGCCATTCTTGGCCATGTTGTAGGGCGGGAAGTTTTCCGTCAGCAACACCAGGCCGACGTCACGGCGATCTTGAGCTTGTGCCCCGCTGACGAACAACAAAGAGGCACTGGCAAGAACCAAAAGAATGCGTTTGAACATGTCTGGCTACCCGAATCCATGGCGTGCCCAAGAGTGCCTCGGGCCTGCGAGCATGTCCACAGCCCTTTGCTGCCCAGGCTGCTCAACGACTCAAATATAAAAGAGCACTCTCACCGTTGAGGTAACTATTTACCGCCAACCGTCAGCCCCTACCTGATTAATTGGAGAACACCGGCCACTGCCGGTTTTCATTCAACTAACCAAAGGTACTACTCGATGAAATCGATCTCCTTTCTGCTGACCGGCCTGCTCTGCTCGCTGAGTTTGCAGGGTATCGCCCACAGCCAGGACTTTGGCGAAGGCATGCAAAATTTTTCGGCCTCAAAGGTTCTTGAAAACGCGGATGGATCACACAACCACTGGCGAGGCGTCGGACGCCTGTTTATCGACGGCTCTTGTACCGCGACGCTCCTCGACACTCAGGATGCATCGATACCCCAACCAACACCCGCCTATGTACTCACTTCAGGACACTGTATCGAAAAAGGCAACGGCAACATCGTGACGGATAAACCGGTCAGCGGGGTCATGCAGTTCGATTACTTCGCCGACACCGAGTTATTCAAAACCTACGCGCTGAAAAAGGTGGCATGGCGCAGTATGCAAGGCGTTGATCTGGCGATCATAGAATTGGACGTCAGCCTTCAGAAACTCATTGAGGAAGGTATACAGCCCCTGGAGCTGGCCCGACAAAAGCCTGCCGACGGGACCGATGTGCTGATCGTGAGTGCCCCGCTGGGTTTCGACAACGCCACATTGCGCATGGCTGCCTGCACTTTGCAGCCTGCTCGGGAAATAGTGGAAGGCCCATGGGTGTGGCGAAACAACGTGATGACGCGCTGTCAGGATATAGCCGGCGGCAGTTCAGGGGGGCCGATTCTTGATCGTCACTCCAACGAGATAATAGGCGTAATAGGCACCGGTAACCTGGCGGCCGGTTTCGCTCCATGCGACGAACATGCACCCTGTACGCGGGTTGGGGATGTCTATAAGGCCATTCCCAAAAACGTTTATGGGAACCCGACGATCTTTCTCAACGGATGCTTTGTACAAGGCCACATTGCCAATGAGGCAACTTCCTCTTGTCCGCTTTATCCAGCGTTTACCGTGAGTGCTGATGCCAACGAGCCCGCAAGGTACAAGAGGCTCAAAAAACGGGATGACGGGACGATGGAAATTCCGACATGGGATTACCATTTCTCCATCAGCACCGCTTTTTATCGCCACAAGACCGTGCGCACTGCGAAGGACTGCGAAAGTGGCCATTACTACAGCGACGCAATAAGTTCTAACGACGCGTTTATCAACAGCGAGATCGGCGCCCAGCCCGGTTTCTATTTCCTTTGCATTCTTGGCGTTGATTCCGCGACTCAAGGAGCGCAGGTCGGACTCATCAAGAATGGACTGTCCCTTGTGGTGGAAGTCCTCGATGACACGCCAACGGCACAGCCCGATTTGTCGATCAGTAGCGGAGTCGGCGTGGAGCTGGCACGCGGTAGCGAGTACCGGACCTACGCCGTCAAATTTGGCCCGCTGGACACCACAGATTGCTCAAGGGATGAGCAGTATCTGACCCACACCTACATGGATTTCTGGTTTCCGGATGCAGAACTGCCGCTGAAATTCTGCACAATCGCCTACGACAAATCAGGACAGGCATCCGAGCCGAGGGTTGACGTACTGAGCCCTGCGACAGGGGCGCAAAACGCAACCCCCGTCGCCCCCTGAGGTGAGCATCGGGGCTCGGTTGTGCCCGCTTATCGAATGACGATTCCGCGCTGCGCCATGTAAGCCTTGGCTTCCGGCACGGTGTATTCGCCGAAGTGGAAAATGCTCGCCGCCAGTACCGCACTGGCATGGCCTTCAAGGATGCCATCGGCCAGGTGCTGCAGGTTGCCGACGCCGCCGGAGGCGATGACCGGAATGCCCAAGGCATCGCTGATGGCGCGGGTGACGCCCAGGTCGAAACCGTTTTTCATGCCGTCCTGGTCCATGCTGGTCAGCAAGATCTCACCGGCCCCCAGGCCTTCCATCTTCTTCGCCCATTCCACGGCGTCCAGGCCGGTGGGTTTGCGCCCACCGTGGGTGAAGATCTCCCAGCGCGGGGTTTCGCCCGGGCCGGACACTTTCTTGGCATCGATGGCCACGACAATGCACTGCGAACCAAAACGCTGGGCCGCTTCGCCGACGAATTCCGGGTTGAACACCGCGGCGGTGTTGATCGACACCTTGTCCGCACCGGCGTTGAGCAGGTTGCGGATGTCCTGCACGGTGCGCACGCCACCGCCCACGGTCAGCGGGATGAACACCTGGCTGGCCATGCGCTCGACGGTATGCAGCGTGGTATCGCGGCCGTCGACGCTGGCCGTGATGTCGAGAAAGGTAATCTCGTCCGCGCCCTGCTCGTCATAGCGACGGGCGATTTCCACCGGGTCGCCGGCGTCGCGGATGTTCTCGAACTTGACGCCCTTGACCACCCGGCCGTTGTCCACGTCCAGGCAAGGGATGATGCGTTTGGCCAGCGCCATGGTCAGTCCTCAGCCTTTGTAGGAATCGCAGAAGGCCTGGGCCTCAGCGACATCCAGCGTGCCTTCGTAGATCGCGCGACCGGTGATCGCGCCGATGATGCCTGGCGCCTTGGCGTCGAGCAGCGCCTTGATGTCGCCCAGGTTATGGATACCGCCGGAGGCGATCACCGGAATCTTCGTGGCGGCGGCCAGGGCGGCGGTGAACGGAACGTTGCAACCCTGCATCATGCCGTCTTTGGCGATGTCGGTGTAGACGATGGCAGACACCCCGTCGGCCTCGAAACGCTTGGCCAGGTCAATCACCTGCACGGTGCTGACTTCAGCCCAACCGTCAGTGGCGACGAAACCGTCCTTGGCATCCAGGCCAACGATGACCTTGCCCGGGAAGGCGCGGCAAGCTTCAGCGACAAACGCCGGGTCTTTCACTGCCTTGGTGCCGATGATCACATAGCTCACGCCAGCCTTGACGTAGTGTTCGATGGTTTCCAGCGAGCGGATACCGCCGCCGATCTGGATCGGCAGGTTCGGGTAGCGCTTGGCAATGGCTGTGACCACTTCGCCGTTCACCGGCTGCCCTTCGAAGGCACCGTTCAGGTCAACCAGATGCAGGCGACGGCAGCCGCCCTCCACCCACTTGGCGGCCATGCTCACCGGGTCATCGGAGAACACCGTGGAGTCTTCCATCCGGCCCTGACGCAGACGTACGCAAGCGCCGTCCTTGAGATCGATAGCGGGGATAATCAGCATCTGGCAAACCTTCAAATTCGAATGTTCAGCTTGGCTCGGAAATCAGTTTTTTTCGAGCGCCCACAAGTCGCTTTCGATACTTTCGAACCTTTCTTTAAGGTGCGTCTGCACATCGAAAATCGCCCTGTTGTAATAGTGCGGAGCAATTTCGCGGGTAAACAGCTCAAGAATTTCCGCCGCCTCGAACGAACCCAGGTCCAGTTCGAAACGATCCTCCATGAACCGTTGGATCTTGAGGTTCGCCTCACTTTCCTGCTCGGGCGTGAGAGTGAGGATCGGCGGTTTCTTGCGGGCCATTACCAGCGCCCGTCCCACGCCGCGAAGTTCTGCAGCAACTGCAGGCCATGGGTATGGCTCTTCTCCGGGTGGAACTGCACGGCGAAGCGCGAACCGTCGGCCAGGGCCGCGGCGAAGTCGACGCCATAGTGACCGCCGCCCACCACCTGCCGGGCGTTAGCGGCCGCGATGTAGTAGCTGTGCACGAAGTAGAAGCGCGCCAGGTCCGGAATGTTGTGCCACAGCGGGTGATCCACCGTCTGCTTCACCTCGTTCCAGCCCATGTGCGGGACTTTCAGGTGCTCGCCGTCTTCGTGCAGATCCTTGCCGAAAAACTTCACCTGGCCTGGAAACATCGCGATGCAATCGACGCCGTCGTTCTCCTCGCTGCTCTCGAGCAAGGCCTGCATGCCCACGCAAATGCCGAGGAACGGACGATCCTGACTGACTTCATGCACCAGCGAATCGAAGCCCAGGCGACGGATCTCGGCCATGCAGTCACGAATCGCACCAACACCGGGAAAGACCACCCGGTCGGCTTCGCGAATCACGTCGGCATCGCTGGTGATCAGTACCTTGCCGGCGCCCACGTGCTCGAGGGCCTTGGCCACCGAGTGCAGGTTGCCCATGCCGTAATCGATAACCGCGACCGTCTGCATTACAGGACGCCCTTGGTGGAGGGCATTTGCCCGGCCATGCGGTCATCGAGCTCCACGGCCATGCGCAGCGCGCGGCCGAAAGCCTTGAACACGGTTTCGATCTGGTGGTGGGTGTTGTGCCCGCGCAGGTTGTCGATGTGCAGGGTCACATTGGCGTGGTTGACGAAGCCCTGGAAAAATTCCTGGAACAGGTCCACGTCGAAGCCGCCAACGGTGGCACGGGTGTACGGCACATGCATTTGCAGGCCCGGACGACCGGAGAAGTCGATGACCACACGCGACAGCGCCTCATCGAGCGGCACGTAGGCGTGGCCGTAGCGACGGATGCCTTTCTTGTCGCCGATGGCTTTGGTGAAGGCCTGCCCCAGGGTGATACCGACGTCTTCCACCGTGTGGTGGTCGTCGATGTGCAGGTCGCCCTTGCTGACGATATCCAGGTCGATCAGCCCATGACGGGCGATCTGGTCCAGCATGTGCTCAAGAAAAGGCACGCCGATATCAAACCGGGCCTTTCCGGTGCCATCCAGGTTGATCGAGGCTTTGATCTGGGTTTCCAGAGTGTCGCGCTCGACAGACGCCTTACGTTCGGCCATCACCAGCTCCGCAAAATCATTGGGCGAAAAAGGCAGCCATTATAGGGGCGCGAGCGGCAAACAGAAACACGGGAGGTGATATCCCTGACGGGTTGTCGGCGATAGACATGTCCGTACAAGCAATTGTGGCCATCACCCAAAACAAATGTGGGAGCGAGCCTGCTCGCGATAGCGGTGGATCAGCCGACAATGATGCTGGCTGACCCTCCCTCATCGCGAGCAGGCTCGCTCCCACAAGATTCGCCCTCACCCCAGCGGGTTCGGGCTAGCGCATTACTGGAACAACACCGCCGTCTTCTGCAGGGTTACCCAGACACCCCACGCCAACGGAATGCCCACCACCAACCAGGCGGCGATCGCCAAAGGCTTGGTGCCCGGCGCGGCTTTCCACTCCAGCGAAGTGGTGCTGTCAGCGCCCTTGTCATGGCCCAGCGCCTGTTCGGCGGCCAGTTCGGCGTCGGTCATGAAGTACTTGTCGGCGACCGGACGGACCATCAGGTTGCACAGGAAGCCCAGTACCAGCAGGCCGGCGAGGATGTACAAGGTGATGTCATAGGCCGCAGCGCGTTCAACGCCGATGCTCAGCTGATATTCACGCAGGTAGTTCACCAGTACCGGACCCAGCACGCCTGCTGCGGCCCAAGCGGTCAACAGCCGACCGTGGATCGCGCCGACCATTTGCGTACCGAACAGGTCCGCCAGGTAGGCCGGCACGGTGGCAAAACCGCCGCCGTACATCGACAGGATGATGCAGAACGCCGCCACGAACAGCGCGACGCTGCCCAGATGACCCAGGTTCGGGATCAGCGCGTACAGGGCAAAGCCCAGGGCGAAGAACACGAAGTAGGTGTTCTTGCGACCCAGGTAATCCGAGCAGGATGCCCAGAAGAACCGCCCACCGATGTTGAACAGGCTCAGCAGACCAGTGAAACCGGCCGCAATGGCCGCGATCTGACCCAGTTGCGCAGCATCCAACTGACCGAAAGGCAAGTCATTGCCGAGCAACTTGCCGCCGAACACTTCCTGCAACAGTGGCGATGCCATGCCGATGATGCCGATACCGGCGGATACGTTCAGGCACAGCACCAGCCATACCAGACGGAACTGCGGGGTTTTCCAGGCCACGTTCACGTGAACGTGACGATGGGTGATCATCGCGTTCGCAGCTTTCTTCGGTGCAGGGGTCCAGCCTTCAGGCTTCCAGCCGGTCGGCGGGACGCGGTACGACAGGGCGCCACCGACCATGAACACGAAGTAGATCGCGGCCATGACCAGGAAGCTTTGCCATACGCCCACTTCAGTCGGCGAAGAGAAATGGCTCATCAGCGCTGCAGCCAGCGGTGCACCTACCATCGCGCCGCCGCCGAAGCCCATGATCGCCATGCCGGTGGCCATGCCACGCTTGTCCGGGAACCACTTGATCAGCGTCGAAACCGGGGAGATGTAGCCCAGCCCCAAGCCGATACCACCGATTACCCCGGAGCCGACCCACATCAGCCATATCTGGTGAGTGTAGATACCCAGCGCGGAAATCAGCAGACCGCCGCACCAGCACAAGGCCGATACAGCGCCAGCCTTACGCGGCCCGGCGTGTTCCAGCCAGCCGCCCCAGATGGCTGCCGAGCAACCCAGGAAGATGAAGAACAGGGTGTAGATCCAGCCGAGCATCGAGATCGGCCAGTCACATTGGGATGAAAAGACTTGTGCGATGAAGCTCATGTCCGGTGCACAGGCTACAGGCTTGGTGACGCCCAGTGCCTTGGACAACGGCAACCAGAACACCGAAAAGCCGTAGGCCATGCCGATGCAAAGGTGGATGGCCAGTGCGGCCGGTGGAACCAGCCACCGGTTGAATCCGGGCTTGGCGATAATGCGTTCCTTGGAGAGGAACGCAGGCTGGGCGGCAAAGCCGTCCGCCGTGATGCTCGTGCTCATTATGTATCCCCCAGTTATTGGTATGGCTCGCCAGCCATGCATCACCCTCAGCCTTATTGCACGCAAAGCGCGACTGTATTTTCTGGTGAAGCTTCATTTTGGTGCGACATTGAGTCGCAGAAGGACGGGCGAACGGGTAAAGGTTACCATTTGCTTATGACAGAAAAGCCAAAGTGCTATCACCTTTTTTACATCTTCTGTCTTATCGCGCCATTGCACGTTTTCTGTAGGGCGTGAATCGTTTATTTTTCAGGAATTTATATGCCCATCGTTGTCGAGCAGTTGAATGACGCCACCTGTCGGGACCGGCAGGACCTGCACAAAATCTACCAGGATGCCCCGGTCTGGCTGTTCGAGCCGTTCACTGACGGCACACAATTGATACACAAATGCCTGGAGGACGGCGCGTTGATCGCAGCCCGCTTCAATGACCGGTTGCTCGGTGCCGCACGGCTGCAACGGCACCAGGACGTCTGGCACTTGTCCCAAATGTGCGTGCGAAACGTCACCCGTCGTCGTGGGGTGGCGGAACGATTGGTCAGCGAAGCCCGGAAAATGGCTACGCAACACGGTGCTGAGCTGAAGCTCTTGGCCCCATCCGGTCATCTGGAAGCCCAGGCGCTGGCGGCCAAATTGAAACTGGCACTGGAGCAGGCCTAGATCCGGGAGCTCAGCGCGGCCCTCGCCACGGTTCCATGGCCCACAGGCCTGTCAGAAAGAACGATCACCCAACGCGCCACTAGGTCAGGGCGTTATACTCCCAGGCTAAATTTTGAACTCAACCTACAAGGACTCGCCCATGAAAGCGTTCGGCAAAATCCTGGGTCTGGTACTTCTCGGGCTGTTGCTGGTCATTGTGGCCTTGGGCTTTGCCCTGACCCACCTCTTCGATCCCAACGACTATAAAGAAGAGATCCGCCAGATAGCCCGCGACAAGGCCCACATTGAGCTGACCCTCAATGGCGACATCGGCTGGAGCCTTTTCCCGTGGCTGGGTCTGGAATTGCACGAAGCCAGTGTCGCCACCCTGGCAAACCCGACACAACCGTTCGCCGACCTGCAGATGCTCGGCCTTTCCGTGCGCGTGATTCCACTGCTGCGCCGCGAAGTGCAGATGAGCGACGTGCGCGTCGAAGGCCTGAACCTGCGACTCAACCGTGACAAGAACGGCCACGGCAATTGGGAAGACATCGGCAAGGCACCCGCCTCTAAAACCACGGCAAACGCCCCGGCACCGGCCGAACAGCCTGCCCCTGGGGACAGCGCCCCGGCGCAGAAACCGGCCCAGCCAACCCGCCTGGACATCGACAGCCTGACCGTGAACAACGCCCGGGTCGAATACACCGACGAGCAGGCCGGCCGGCAGTTCACCGCCGAAAGCATCCAACTGAGCACTGGCCCGATCCATGATTCCACCAACATTCCGGTCACGCTCACCGCATTCCTGGCCAGCAACCAGCCAGCCGTGCGGGTGCGCACCGAGGTCACGGGCGAGCTGCGCTTCGAGCGCGCCTTGCAGCGCTACAAGTTCGAAGACCTGAAGCTGTCCGGCGAAGCCACGGGCGACCCTTTGCAAGGCAAGACCGTGACGTTCGCGGCACACGGGCAGCTACTCCTGGATAAAGCGGCGAACGTCGCCGAATGGACCGGCATCAAGCTTTCCATCAATCAACTGCGGGCGTTGGGCGAACTGAAGGTCAATGATCTGGACAAGACCCCGCAACTGAGCGGCGGCATGTCGATCGCCCAATTCGACCTGGCGAAATTCGTCGACGGCGTCGGTCAGAAACTGCCGGCCATGGCCGAAGGCAGCTTGAGCAAAGTCGAACTGGTCACCCGTATTGCGGCCACGCCGACCAGCGCCGAATTCAATAGCATCAATCTGAAAATCGACGACAGCACCTTCAGCGGTCGTATCGCCGTGGAAGACTTTGCCAAGCAGTCACTGCGTGCGCAGCTCAAGGCCGATACCTTCAACGTTGACCGCTACCTGCCGCCAAAATCCGCCGAGGCCGACAGTTCCAAGGCGGCCCGAGAGGCGGAGGTCAGCAACACCGAAGCCAGTGCCATGGCGGGCGCCGGCAGCACACCGTTGCCGAGCGCGCCCACCCAGGGCGCCTGGAGCAACGACCGGCTGTTTCCGGTCGAACGCCTGGGCAAACTGGACCTGGATGCCGACCTGACCTTCGGCCAACTGACCCTCGATAAACTGCCGATCCAGAATGCCGCGCTCAAGGCCACCGGCCAGGGCGGCCTGCTGACCCTGGAAAACCTGCGGGGCGATTTGTACAACGGCAACTTCGAAGTCAAAGGCACGCTGGACGTGCGCCAGCCCACGCCGCAGTTGAGCCTGCAAACCCGCATCAACCGGGTACCGGCCGAGAAAATCATCGAAAGCCAGGGCAAGAATCCGCCCGTCAAAGGCCTGGTGACACTCAACAGCGCCGTGACCGCCAGTGGCAACAGCCAAAAGGCCCTGATCGACAGCCTCAACGGTACTGCCGGGTTCGTCATCAACGACGGCGTCCTGCTCAATGCCAACCTCGAGCAGCAATTGTGCCGAGGCATCGCCACCCTCAATCGTAAAACCCTCAGTGGCGAGCCCCGGGGCAAGGACACCCCGTTCGAGCAACTCAACGGCAATCTCACCTTCCGCAGCGGCGTGGCCAGCAACCCGGACCTGAAGGTCCGTATCCCTGGCATGACCGTCAACGGCAACGGCGATATCGACCTGCGTGTGCTGGGCATGGACTACCGCGTCGGCATCATCATCGAAGGCGACAAGAGCGACATGCCCGACCCAGCTTGCCAGGTCAACGAACGTTACGTCGATGTCGAATGGCCGTTACGCTGCCGCGGTCCGCTGGAGCTGGGCGCGAAGGCATGCCGGCTGGACAACGAGGGTCTGGGCAAAGTCGCCGCGAAACTGGCCGGCGACCGCCTCGGCGACAAGCTCAATGAGAAGATCGATGAGAAGCTCGGCGACAAGGTCAGCCCCGAGCTGAAGGACGCGCTCAAGGGGTTGTTCAAGCGATGACAGCCGAGCAGTTTTCCAGCGCCGTACTGGACTGGTTCGACCGCCACGGGCGCCACGACTTGCCTTGGCAGCAAGACATCACTGCGTATCGGGTGTGGGTCTCGGAAATCATGCTGCAGCAGACCCAGGTCAGCACCGTGCTCAATTATTTCGACCGGTTCATGGCCTCGCTGCCCACCGTGCAAGCCCTGGCCGCCGCGCCGGAAGACGAAGTGCTGCACCTGTGGACCGGCCTGGGCTACTACACCCGCGCCCGTAATCTGCAGAAAACCGCGAAGATCGTAGTCGACCAATATGGCGGTGAATTCCCCCGCGACGTGGAAAAACTCACCGAATTACCGGGGATCGGCCTGTCCACAGCCGGCGCCATCGCCAGCATCAGCATGGGCCTGCGGGCACCGATCCTCGATGGCAACGTCAAGCGGGTGCTGGCGCGCTTCACCGCCCAGGAAGGTTACCCGGGCGAACCGAAGGTCGCGAAGCAACTGTGGGCGACTGCCGAGCGCTTCACGCCTCAAGACCGGGTCAACGCCTACACCCAGGCGATGATGGACCTGGGCGCCACGCTCTGTACCCGCAGCAAACCCAGCTGCCTGCTGTGCCCGCTTAAAAAAGGCTGCCAAGCCCACATGCTCGGCCTGGAGACCCGCTACCCGATCCCCAAGCCACGCAAGGATGTGCCCAAAAAACGCACCTTGATGCCGATGCTGGCCAACCGCGAAGGCGCGATTCTGCTTTATCGTCGCCCCTCCACGGGCCTGTGGGGCGGTTTATGGAGCCTGCCGGAACTCGACGACCTCGACGACCTGCAACACCTGGCCCTGCAACACTCGCTGGAGCTGGGCAATCATCAGCAGATGCCGAGCCTGGTACACACTTTCAGCCACTTTCAGTTGGCGATCGAACCCTGGCTGGTCCGGGTCCGGGAAACCGGCCATCACGTGGCCGAGGCCGACTGGCTCTGGTATAACCTCGCCACCCCGCCGCGCCTGGGCCTCGCCGCCCCGGTCAAGACCTTGCTCGAACGCGCGGCCGCCGTATTGAACGCAGGAGAGTTGCAATGATCCGCACCGTGATGTGCCGCAAGTACAAAGAACAACTGGAAGGCCTGGAACGCGCGCCGTTCCCGGGCGTCAAAGGCCAGGACATCTACGACAATGTCTCGGCCAAGGCCTGGGCGGACTGGCAAAAACACCAGACCCTGCTGATCAACGAAAAACGCCTGAACATGATGAACGCCGAAGACCGCAAATACCTTCAAGGCGAAATGGAAAAGTTCTTTTCCGGCGAAGAATACGCCAAGGCCGAAGGCTACGTGCCGCCGTCCGAATAGGCCACCCAGAACCGGGGCGGATCGTAAGCGACGGTAATAATTAAATATTTTTTGATAACGTGCTTGACGACCCCCTGAAAAACCCGTTTAATGCGCCCCGTTGCCCAGATAGCTCAGTCGGTAGAGCAGGGGATTGAAAATCCCCGTGTCGGCGGTTCGATTCCGTCTCTGGGCACCAAATACCGAAAACCCCGATCAAGAAATTGATCGGGGTTTTTTATTGCCTAGGATTTACGGGAGCTGTGACGGCGCGTCGAGCTCTTCAACCTCACTGGGTGCCACATTGTTTGTGGTGGATTGAGATTCGAAGTGGTTGCCCTGAAGCTGTAGGATAGATCGCCTTATTTTCATGCCAGGAGTCTGCCCCCCTATGTCATCGGCAAACAAACAGCAGAAACGAAACCAGCGCGCCAAGGCGAAAGCCAAGAAGAACCGCATTCAGCGTGCTGCTGCGCCGAACGATTTCCTGGACCCGAACGATGAGCGCATCGATCTGGAATCCGTGGACCTGACGGAGCTGTTCCAAATCATGAGCTCATCTGAAAAGGTCAGCCAGAAGGCGATGTGCGAAGCGTTCCTGGCCTATCCACTGTTGACGCTGGTGCTGGAACAGGAAGGTGAGGACGAAGCGACCGACTTCATCATTACTGCATTGATCGAATACCGTCGCCTGACCAAAGGCGTCGATGAGCAGACCGCACTGGATTGGGTGGAGAGTGAGCAGTTCCAGGCCGATTATGTCGCCGCGTCCAAGGCGCTAGCCCAAGATCCGATCTGATGATCGTCCTCATTATGAGGACGTCGGCAGTGGATGACGCCATCCCGGGATAGCTCCTACAAGCCAGGGTCAGCCAAGATCAGGCGGCATCAAACCCGTCCTGCAAGAATCGGACGGCTTTCCTCCCACCTAATCAGACTCGCCCTGCATCATCGAAACGTCGTCCAGAGCATCCTTTTGGTCCGCCCATTCTCACGGCTGACATTTCGATGACCTCACTTCTCCCCCTAGACGACCCAAAGCTTGCTCCTCTGATTAATGAGCTAGGTGAACTGATCCGCCAGGCTCGCCAGAAGGTGCTGCGTGCCGTCGATACACTTCAGGTTCAGACCTGCTGGCAGATCGGGCGGCACATCATCGAATTCGAACAGGGAGGAGCATTTGGAACGCAGTGCGTTCCGAATTGAGCTGGCCCCATTACCGCACACTTCTGCGGGTAGAAGACCCAAACGCCCGTCATTGGTACCTGACGACGGGCAAATTGAAAGCCGACAGCTGATGACCGCTCGAAGGTAAAAAATCTGTGTAAGATTGATGCGCTTTTTTTCAGCAACGCTCCAGTCAACGAGCTCTATCCCGCATGTCACCGGCCGCGCCTCCCCCTTCTCTGATTCAGGCATTGCGGACCGAAACCGCTGAGCTGCACGTCGCCCTGGAAAAACGCTTGCCGTTTTTCTCCGAACAGTTGGACCTCGACCTGTACCGGCGCCTGATGGCCGCCTACTACGGTTTTTATAAACCGCTGGAACAGCGACTTCATGTCCTGACGCTGACACCGACGGGGTTGGACCAATCCCTGCGGATCAAGCTTCCCGTACTGCAGGCGGATCTCACGGCACTGGGCCTGGATGACCACGCTATCGAGGCACTGCCCACCTGCCGGGACCTGCCGCAGATCGATTCCCGTGCCGCCGCCCTGGGGGTTTCCTATGTGCTGGAAGGTGCAACCCTCGGGGGTCAGATCCTGCGGCGCAGAGTCGCCGAACAGCTCGGCCTTGATGCCTCCAGCGGCGCGGCGTTTCTCAATGTGTATGGCGAACTCACCGGTCGGCGCTGGAAGGACTTCCTTCAATATCTGGGCGACAGGAACCTTGGCGACGCCCAAACGCTCGAAGTCACACGTGCCGCCAAAGCGACGTTTACTCATTTTGAACACTGGCTGGACAGCCAAAAGGTATTGTTATGACCCCGGAAAACCAGGAAGCCTTCGAAGAACTGCTGGCCAATTGTGCAGACGAACCGATTCGCTTCCCCGGGGCCATCCAGCCTCATGGCGTGCTACTGATGCTGTCCGAACCCGACTTCGTCATCCGACAGGTCAGCGCCAACGTATTGCAATTGATGGGGCACGATTCTCACGATCTCCCCGGCCAGACGCTGGACGCACTGTTCGGGCAGCAGCAGGCCCAAGCCGTCCTCAAGGCCTGTCGCGCCGATGCGGACGGGGACAACGCGCCCGTGGAGATTGTCGTGAACCAGCTGCGTTTTGACGCCCTGGTCCACCGCCATCAAGGCGCCCTGATCGTCGAACTGGAACAGCACCTGAGCGACTACCATCCCGAAGGTGTCAGCGGCGAAGCCAACCTGGGGCGCATGCTGCAACGCCTGCAAAGCGCGAAAAGCCTTCAGGCTCTGTACGAAATCAGCGTTCGGGAAATTCAGGCCATGACCGGTTACGACCGGGTGCTGATCTATCGCTTCGAAGAAGAAGGCCACGGCCAGGTGATCGCCGAGGCCAGCGCGCCGTCGATGGAGCTCTACAAAGGCCTGTTTTTTCCGGCATCGGATATCCCTGAACAGGCCCGGGAGCTGTATCGCACCAACTGGCTGCGAATCATCCCCAACGCTGACTACACGCCGGTACCGCTGGTCCCGCAGTTGCGTCCCGACACTCAGACACCCCTGGACCTGAGCTTTTCCACCCTGCGTAGCGTCTCGCCGATCCACCGCCAATACATGAAAAACATGGGTGTGCTGTCGTCCATGAGCATTTCCCTGATGGAAGGCGACCGACTGTGGGGCCTGATCAGTTGCGGCAACCGTCAACCCCTGCTCGTGCCCCATGAAATGCGCATGGCCTGCCAGACCATCGGCCAAGTGCTGTCGCTGCAGATCAGCGCCATGGAAGCACTGGATCTGACCCGTCAACGGGATGCCAAGCTTGAGGACCTCAAGGTTCTCGCCACGGCCATGGCCGAGTCCAGCGACAATGTCTTTGACGGCTTGTCCCGCGAACCCCAAAGGCTGATGGACCTGACCGGCGCCACCGGCGTCGCGATCCTCGAGGACAACAAGCTGCACCGCCATGGCCAGTGCCCGAAAGCGGAGCAGATCCGCGAGCTGCATAAATGGATGCTGGAGACCGACCAGCCCGTTTTCTCCCACCACAACCTGAGCAGCGTTTTCGCTCCAGCCCAGGCCTATCAGGACGTGGCGAGCGGTGTGCTGGCGATCCACCTGCCCAAGCCTGTGGAAAATGGCGTGCTGTGGTTCCGCCCCGAGGTGAAGCAAACCATCCAGTGGAGCGGCGACCCGCAAAAACCTCTGGACCTGGAAAGCAGCGAGACAGGTTTGCGCCTGCGACCGCGAACGTCTTTCGAAATCTGGAAAGTCGAAATGGCCGGCATCAGTACCAAGTGGACCCACGGCGATCTGTTTGCCGCCAACGACCTGCGCCGCTCAGCGCTGGAAAACGATCTGGCCCGGCAAGTCCACAAGGAGCGTCAGGCGGTGCAGGCGCGTGATGAGCTGGTGGCGGTGGTGTCCCATGACCTGCGCAACCCGATGACGGTCATATCCATGCTCTGCGGCATGATGCAAAAGTCCTTCAGCTCCGACGGCTCCCATAGCTCCAAGCGAATTGCTTCAGCCATCGACACCATGCAACAGGCCGCCAGCCGCATGAACGTTCTGCTCGAAGACCTGCTGGACACTTCGCGCATCGACGCCGGGCGCTACACCATCCATCCCCAGCCGCTGGACGTCAGCCAGATATTCGAAGACGCCTGCTCGCTGCTGACGCCGCTGGCAACCGCCAAGGCCATCGATATTTCGTTCCACGCCGAACCCAATCTCAAGATCAATGCCGACCCCGAGCGGTTGTTCCAGGTGCTGTCGAACCTGATCGGAAACGCCATCAAGTTCACCCCCCAGCAAGGCAGCGTGGGCATCAGCGCGATGTCGGTGGGTGACGAGATCGTGTTCAGCGTTCGTGATACCGGCGAAGGAATCAAACCGGAGCAGTTGCCGCACGTGTTTGACCGCTACTGGACAGTCAAGGAAGGCAACCCGAACGGCACCGGACTGGGTTTGTATATTTCCAAGGGGATTGTCCAGGCCCATGGCGGTAAACTGCACGCCGAAAGCCAGCCAGGCAAGGGCAGCGAATTCAGCTTTACCGTGCCGAAAATCAACTGAGCCGGGCATCGCCCCCTAACAAACTGGAAACCGAAGCCCAATGGCCTCACTGAACAAACAGCAAAAACGCGCCAAGCGTGCCAAAGACAAAGCCAAGCAAATCCGCATGAGCGGACGTAAATCCATCCCCATGTATGGCGACCCGGCCCACGCCACCGCCCAGCCACCGGTCTACGTGCTTGAGCTGTTCGCCAAGCTACGCGAAGCCGAGGCCATCAGCCGCAGCGAGATGCTCGACACGCTGCTCGCGTCCCTGAGCGTGATGATCAGCGAACGCCCCGGCCTGCTGGATCTGAAAAACGCCGAGAACGAAAGCATGGCCGCCACCAACCTGGCCGCGGACATGCTGGTCGACTACCGCATGTGGGCCGACGACATGGATCGCGAGACGGCCCAGCGCTGGCTCAGCACCCCGGAGTTCATCAAGGACTTCAGCGAGGCGCTGGATCGTTATCGTCAGTTGATGGAAGAGCCCGCCAGCGAATAGAACGCGATCAGCCTCACGGAGAAGAGGACAGCCAGCTAAAACTTCCTATGGACGATAAAAACGCACAACGGCAACACTCATCCGATTAACCCTTCCAACCCCCAGCCAAAGCTGGCACCATCGCGCCTTTTTTTACGCGACTCCCCGGGATTTTTACCGGTAAACAGAGTTCGAACGGCCGTTCGGTTGTTGATGGCGCGACAGTCTGCTGCGCCGATGCGACAACCTGCCGCACATTCGCGGTTTACCACCCGTAGCGCTGTTGGCTGCCATTCGGACGCTATGCTAGCTTGGCCGCCTCGCCAGGAAGGCCGCCAACAGCAAGGGAGCACACACCATGAGGACCGCACATGGCCCAGGCCACGCCCGCGCTTGAAATCCGCAACCTGCACAAACGCTACGGAAAGCTGGAGGTGCTCAAAGGCGTCTCGCTGACCGCCCGCGACGGCGATGTGATCTCGATCCTGGGTTCCTCCGGTTCCGGCAAGTCCACATTCCTGCGCTGCATCAACCTGCTGGAAAATCCCAACCAGGGCCAGATCCTGGTGGCCGGCGAAGAACTCAAGCTCAAGGCCGCGAAAAACGGTGAACTGGTGGCCGCCGATGGCAAACAGATCAACCGCATGCGCAGCGAAATCGGTTTTGTGTTTCAAAACTTTAACCTCTGGCCGCACATGAGCGTGCTCGACAACATCATCGAAGCCCCACGCCGGGTGCTCGGCCAGAGCAAGGCCGAGGCCGTGGAAGTGGCTGAAGCCCTGCTGGCCAAGGTCGGCATCGCCGACAAGCGTCATGCCTACCCTGCCGAGCTTTCCGGTGGTCAGCAGCAGCGCGCCGCCATCGCCCGCACTCTGGCGATGCAGCCTAAAGTGATTCTGTTCGACGAACCCACCTCTGCCCTTGACCCGGAAATGGTCCAGGAAGTACTTAGTGTGATCCGCGCCCTGGCCGAAGAAGGCCGCACCATGCTGCTGGTGACTCACGAAATGGGCTTCGCCCGTCAGGTTTCCAGCGAAGTGGTGTTCCTTCATCAAGGCTTGGTCGAGGAGCAAGGATCGCCACAGCAGGTCTTCGAAAACCCGCTTTCGGCGCGCTGCAAACAATTCATGTCCAGCAACCGCTAACGGAGCAGTACATATGCAGACCTACAAGAAATTTCTCCTGGCCGCTGCCGCCAGTCTGGTCTTCTCGGCCAGCGCCATGGCCGCGGAAACACTGAAGATGGGCATCGAAGCGGCCTACCCGCCGTTCAATAACAAAGATGCCAGCGGCAACGTGGTCGGCTTCGACAAGGACATTGGCGACGCCCTGTGCGCCAAGATGAAAGTCGAATGCAGCGTGGTGACCTCCGACTGGGACGGCATCATTCCGGCCCTGAACGCCAAGAAGTTCGACTTCCTGATCTCCTCGCTGTCGATTACCGAGGAACGCAAGCAGGCCGTGGACTTCACCGAACCGTACTACTCCAACAAGCTGCAATTCATCGCACCGAAGGCCACCGAAGACTTCAAGACCGACAAGGCCTACCTGAGCGGCAAGACCATTGGCGCACAACGCGCCACGCTGGCCGGCACCTGGCTGGAAGACCGCAACATGGAAGATGACTACAACGTAAAGGTCACGCTCTACGATACCCAGGAAAACGCTTACCTGGACCTGCTCTCGGGCCGCGTTGACGCCATCCTGGCGGACAAATACGTGCAATACGAATGGCTCAAGAGCAAAGACGGCGCCGCCTTCGAATTCAAAGGCGACCCAGTGGTGGAAAGCGACAAGATCGGTATCGCCGTGCGCAAGGGTGACGACGAACTGCGCAACAAGCTGAACGCCGCGCTCAAGGAAATCGTTGCCGACGGCACCTATAAAAAGATCAACGACAAGTACTTCCCGTTCAGCATCTATTGATACTGACGTGCCTGGCCGGCGCCGCTTCATTGCGGCGCCGGCCCTTAGCAAAGCCTGCCGCGATATGAACACACACCCATGATGATCGATCTCTACGGATTCGGCCCGGCGCTCGCCGCTGGCGCGCTGATGACCGTCAAACTGGCGCTCTCGGCCCTCTGCCTGGGGCTGGTGCTCGGCTTGCTCGGCGCCTTGGCCAAGACTTCCCCGTACAAGCCGCTGCAATGGCTGGGCGGCACTTATTCGACACTGGTTCGCGGCATCCCCGAATTGCTCTGGGTGCTGCTGATCTACTTCGGCACCGTCAATCTCATGCGTGCCCTGGGCGAATACTTCGGTAACCCGGACCTTTCCCTCAACGCCTTCGCCGCCGGGGTCATCGCTCTGGGCCTGTGCTTTGGCGCCTACGCCACGGAAGTATTTCGCGGCGCGATCCTGGCCATTCCCAAGGGCCATCGCGAAGCTGGCGTGGCGCTGGGGTTGTCCAAGTGGCGGATTTTCACTCGGCTGATCATGCCGCAGATGTGGCGCATCGCCCTGCCCGGGCTGGGCAACCTGTTCATGATCCTGATGAAAGACACCGCGCTGGTGTCGGTGATCGGCCTGGAAGAGATCATGCGGCACGCGCAAATCGGCGTGACCGTGTCCAAGCAACCGTTCACCTTCTATATGGTGGCCGCGTTCATGTACCTGGGCCTTACCGTGCTGGCCATGATCGGCATGCATTTTCTGGAACGACGTGCCGCCCGCGGCTTTGCCAGGAGCACCCAATGAACTGGGAAGTCATCATCAAGTGGCTGCCGAAACTGGCCCAAGGCGCGACACTGACCCTGGAGCTGGTCGCCATCGCCGTGATCGCCGGTCTGCTGCTTGCGATTCCGCTGGGCATCGCCCGCTCCTCACGCCTGTGGTACGTGCGGGCGTTACCCTACGCCTACATTTTCTTTTTCCGTGGCACGCCGTTATTGGTTCAGCTGTTCCTGGTCTACTACGGTCTGGCGCAGTTCGACGCCGTGCGCAGCAGTTCGCTGTGGCCCTATCTGCGGGATCCGTTTTGGTGCGCCACGGCCACCATGACCCTGCACACCGCCGCCTACATCGCCGAGATCCTGCGCGGCGCGATCCAGGCCATCCCTCGTGGTGAAATCGAAGCCGCGCGAGCCCTGGGCATGTCCCGACCCAAGGCGTTGTTCTACATCATCCTGCCTCGCGCCGCGCGCATCGGTCTGCCGGCCTACAGCAACGAAGTGATCCTGATGCTCAAGGCCAGCGCCCTGGCGAGCACCGTGACCCTGCTGGAGCTGACCGGTATGGCCCGGACCATCATTGCTCGGACCTACCTGCCGGTGGAAATCTTCTTCGCGGCCGGCATGTTCTACCTGCTGATGGCGTTCGTGCTGGTGCAGGGCTTCAAACAGCTGGAGCGCTGGTTGCGCGTCGATGCCTGCCAAGGGCGCTGACAGCGGCGTGTTGACGGGCGAGGCGCTACTCGCCCGTTTCACCGCGCTGGATGCTTTTCTCACAACGCACCAGGCATTGTGGAAACCGCGTCCGTTCACCCATCTGCAACTGCCATGGGAACGGTCCTACCCTGAGCTGGCCCAATGGCTACGCCAGCGTTCGCTGGAAGACGCAGAAAACGACCATCACCAACCCTGGCTGATTCAACATGCACCCGCGCCATTTCCAGAACTGGCGGCCACTTCCCATGCCTTGAGCGTCGTCGCAGAACTGCCGGGCAAAGAGCTCGAAACCGCCGCCCATCGCCTCAGCGTCGACGTGCCAGGGCGCAAATGGCAGCAAATCGAAGCCTTCGCCAGCCGCCTGCACTTCGCTACCAAACCGACCCACTGGCTCGATTGGTGCGCCGGCAAAGGTCATCTTGGCCGACGCTTGCTGCAGGCTGAACAACAACTGACTTGCCTGGAATACGACCCAGCCCTGATCGCCAGCGGCCAGCAACTGAGCCAACGCCACCGTCTGCCCGCCACGCACTTGCAGCAAGACGTGCTGGCGGCAGAGGCAGTCCTGGCGATCCGCCCTGAACACACACCGGTAGCCCTGCACGCCTGCGGCGACCTGCATGTGCGCCTGATGCAATTGGCGAGCGCCGCTGGTTGCACGCAACTGGCAATCGCCCCGTGCTGCTACAACCGCATCAGTGCTGAACGTTATCAACCGCTGTCCGACGTCGCCAAGGGTTCGGTCCTACAGCTAACGCTCGATGATCTCAGCCTGCCACTGACCGAAACGGTCACCGCCGGCGCCCGCATCCGGCGGCAACGGGACCAGTCCATGGCTCGGCGCCTGAGCTTTGACCTGCTGCAACGACAGATCCGGGGCCGCGACGAGTATCTGCCCACCCCCTCGCTCCCCAGCGCCTGGCTGGAAAAATCCTTCATCGAGTACTGCACCGATCTGGCAGCCCTGAAAGACTTATCCACAGTCGGCTCGCCTGACTGGTCGGCACTGGAAGCGGCCGGCCATCAACGCCTGGCCCAAGTGCGCAACCTGGAATTGGTCCGCGGCCTTTTCCGGCGGCCTCTTGAGCTGTGGCTGGTGCTGGATCGGGCGCTTTTCCTCAGCCAGGAAAACTACCGCGTCCGCCTCGGCACCTTCTGCGAAACGCCCCTCACGCCGCGAAATCTGATGCTGCTGGCCGAACGTCGCTGACACGAAACAGCCTGTGGATAACTCTGTTGATGAAATTGTCTTGGATCCAATTAATCCGCGATTTTCTGCTGGAAGCGAGGCTGGTCATTTTTTGTTCATATGGATAAAAAACCATTAAAACAGGCATTTGCGAGCAAACGAGAAAGCTGTCACAAAATCGCAAGATGGCAGTCGCCCCACCCCGCCCGTTGTGCATAAGCGTTCAAGCAAAACGACATAACCGCCGAACTCAGTGCTCCCACACGCCAACAATTGCGCCCATCGCGCCTGTGCAGTACAACAGCCTTTCGTATCGTGATTGACACAATGCCGACACACACAAGGACTGGCCGTGACGTTCATTTCCTACGCACAGAACTTCGAAGACATACGCCTGTGGCGCGCCCTTCAATCGGTGGAAAACGGCTTTTATCTGGACGTAGGCGCCAATCATCCAACAGATGATTCCGTGACCCGGGCGTTCTACGATCACGGCTGGCACGGGATCAACATCGAACCGGTGCAGGCCTACTACGACGCTCTCTGCCAAGAACGGCCAAACGACATCAACCTGCAATGCGTAGCCGGCGAAAACGCCGACAGCCTGACCTTCTACACCATCGCCGACACGGGTCTGTCCACCGTCGAAGCCAGCGTCGCCCAACAGCACCGCGACGCGGGCATGAAGGTAAGCAAGCAGACCGTCCAGTCCCGCACCCTGACTTCGATCTGCGAGCAATACGCCCAGAACCGCCCCATCCACTTTCTGAAAATCGACGTCGAAGGCCACGAAGATACCGTGCTGCGCGGCATGGACTTCACCCGCTGGCGCCCCTGGATTATCCTCATCGAAACCCCATGGGCCCGCGACCAGACCTGGGAAACCCTCGTCACCGAAGCCGGCTATCACTCCATCCTGTTCGACGGCCTCAACACCTTTTACCTCGCCGAAGAACACCTGGCGCTCAAACCCGCTTTCGACATCCCCCCGTGCAACCTCGACGGGTTCCAGTTCTGCAAAGGCCACAAATTCAGCCATCCCCTGAGCGAACCCGACCAACAACTCACCGCCGCCCTGCAACGCGCCGAACGGGCCGAAGCCCAACTCCATGCCCTGCAAAACAGCCGTACCTGGCGAACCTTGCAGAAAGTGCGCAACCTCGTGCGCCGCGCCTGAGCCGAGGTCCTGCAAAAATAGTCAGAATTCAGGGGTTTACAGAACGCACCCAATCGCTATAATCGTCGCCCACACGCCGGTATAGCTCAGTTGGTAGAGCAACTGACTTGTAATCAGTAGGTCCCGGGTTCGACTCCTGGTGCCGGCACCATACAAAACGAAGCCCTCGCAGAAATGCGAGGGCTTTGTTGTTTCTGCACATCCACTTTCAATCCACACACTGAATACTGTGGGAGCGAGCCTACTCGCGATGAGGCCATCACCACCGACACTCTGCCATACAGGCGCAAGCTCGCCCCGCCCGCCCCAGATGCGTTAATCCCGGACACATAATTTCTAGCCCCCGCCAGCATGGCGCCACGATTGTCCCCTATCCAATCGACCGCTACCCTCCAACTGTCGCTGCCAATTCAGCGACCGGGCGTAGGAAACCCGAAGTAAATCAAGGCGTATCAGCTGCGCCTCGCTTACTATTGCAGGCGCTTTTTTGTGTCTGCGATATGCGTTATGGCGGCTGTGCGCGGGACACCTTCGGGTGTGCCGGGTGCCTTGATTCCCGGTTTTCCTACCCCGTGCATGGCCGCCACCCAATCCCGTAGGAAAGGAAGGTTGCGGCTCTCACAGTCAAGGAGCCAGACAATGCCAAACCCGCACGACCTCAAAACCCCAGGCCTGACCCCCTTCTCTTACCACTCCGACCGCCCCCTCTTCCGCATCAACAGCGGCATTCCCATCGGCGAAGCCTTATCCCACGCCTCCGACCTGCTCCACGTTGCCAAGCTCTTGGCCGAGGACGCGGCGATGATTCGCAGCACGGATCGGTACGCCTGGGCGTCGTGTTATTTGCAGGATATGAGCAAAGCCGTCATCGATGACATGGTGAAGGTGCTGGAGGCGCCGGGGAGTCATCCGGCTTAAGAGCCGCGGGGCAATGCTGCTCCAAGGGGGCAGCATTGAATTGTATTTGCAGGAGCGGATTAAAGAAGGGCTGCTTCGCAGCCCAGCGGGAGCAAGCTCCCTCGCCACGGGGGCTACGGACAGAGCACGATTACTGGCAGTAATGAATAGGCGGATACCAAATCAACCATGGTCTGTCCCCCATTTTCCTACGGGAACGCTCTGGCGCTGCGGCCCAATACCCACGCAAGCGCATCATGTCGCCAAGCGATAGGTAGACTGCACCAACCCCGAAGTAAACCAGCGGCTGGATACCAGTTTCAGATCTACGTCCCGCTCAAGAGCCCCGAACAATGGCCTTCCGGAGCCGATCAGCACAGGTACAGTGGTAATCACCATGTCGGTGATTAATCCATCGCGCAGGAATGACTGCACCACCTGTCCGCCATCGACATAGACCCGACGTACGCCTTGTCTCGTCAGTTCCTCCATCACGTCCTTGGGCGCGAGGCTAGAGAACCGGAGCTTGCCCTTCAGCGCTTCGGGCACTGGCGCATCCAACAGGCTTTCAGACAGCACCACCACGGGGCGCTCGTAGAACCAGGTGTCGAAGGTCCGGACCTTCTCATAGGTTCCGCGCCCCATCACGATCACGTCCTTGTCAGCGATGAAGTCTGAGTAGCCATGGTCCTCGGTTTGATCATCGCGCTGTAAAAGCCAGTCGATGTCACCGTCGGGCCTGGCGATGAAGCCATCCAGGCTGGTGGCAATGAAAACATGTGCAGTGGCCATCAGGATCTCCTTATTCATACGGGGTATTTCGATGCCCGGCGTCGAGAAACACCTGCTGGCATTGATCATCCATTGTGCAATCGCTCCCATCGCTTGTCTTCGGGCCCGCAGGTCGTTGGCGTTATCGGCAAGCGGGCGTGAGCGCCCGAAGCAATCAAAGCGAACCTCCGAGCGCTCCGCCGGCCCTCAACTACACTTGCCCTGAAATCCCGCTCTCTCTGGAGTAGTAGGCGATGAAGATCAGGACCAAGATCATAGGCTCGGGGTTGATCAGCCTTTTCTTTGCCCTCGTGCTCGGCGGTATCGGGTTGTGGGGCTATATCAGCATGACCAGCGCCCTGGCGCGTAGCGAGACCAGTATTTCGGCCATGCGCAAGCACATGGAGGCGGACATGATGCACGACGCCATTCGTGGCGATGTGTTGGCCGCTTTGCTGGTGGCGCCGGGGGATGCCGCGGGAGCCAAGGAGGTGAGGGAGGCGTTCGATGAGCATGCGCAACGGATGCGCAAGGTCATCGCCGAGAATGCCGAGGCCCAGTTGCCGCAAGCGATCGCTCAGGCTATTACCGAGCTGAAGCCGCAAGTGGAAACCTATATTGCATCGGCTCAGCAGGTGATCGATAAGGCGTTGGAGGGTGCCCAGGATGGCCGGGCGCTGCGGACGGAGTTCGACGGGGCGTTTTCGGCGCTGGAGGAGCGTAACGAGGCGGTGAGTGAGTTGATCGAGAGCCAGGCCCATGCCACCCGCGAGCATCAGGACCACAGCATTCAAACGTCGGAGCGCTGGTTGGTTTTCACATTGCTGGCCACCTGCGTGGCGTTGGCGCTGTTGTCCTGGAGCCTGCTCAAGGCGGTGCTCACGCCGCTAAACAAGATCATCCTCAATACCCAGGCTATTTCCCAAGGGGATTTGCAGCGCTCGATGGGAGCTCAAAGCAAGGATGAGCTGGGTCAGTTGCAAGGTGTGATCGAGCAGATGCAGATCAACCTGCGGCAAATGATCGCCACGATCCGCAGCCAGAGTGACGAGTTGCATGGCACGTCGCGCGTATTGGGCGATACGGCGCGGCAGATTGTGTCCAGCGCCGATCAGCAGGCTCAGAGCGCCACCAGCATGGCGGCGAGCATGGAGCAGATGATGGCGAACATCAGCCAGATCCATCAGCACGCCGACAGCGCCCGGACGATTTCAGCGCAGTCCGAACAACTGGCCAGCAGCGGCGGGCAAGTGATTCTTGGGGTGGTAGAGGGCATGAGCCGGATCGCCGAGGTGGTCAATCAGTCGTCCAGCAAGATCACCGCGCTGGATGCGTCGTCCGAAGACATTCATTCCATCATTCAGGTGATCAAGAGCATCGCTGAGCAAACCAACCTGCTGGCCCTCAACGCCGCCATCGAAGCCGCCCGCGCCGGTGAGGCGGGGCGCGGCTTTGCGGTGGTGGCCGATGAGGTGCGTAACCTGGCAGCGCGCACCACCCAGTCCACTCAGGAAATCACCGCAATGATCGAGCGCATCCAGACCAGCGCCCGGGATGCGGTGGCGAACATGCAGGCTTGCGTCAGCCGCGTGGACGAAGGCGTCTCACTGGCCCAGCAGGCCGGGGTGTCCATCAGCGAAATCCGCACAGGCGCCCGGCATGCGGCAGAAGTGGTGGAGGAAATTTCCCAGACCATTGCCGAACAATCGAAGGCCAGCGATGAAATGGCTCAGAGGGTGGAGTCGATTGCCGCGCAGTCCCGCGAGAACACCCGCTCGATTCACAACCTGACGCAAACAGCGGATCAATTGAACGATGCGGCGGGGTCGATGCAGTCTTCGGTGCAGCAGTTCAAGATTTGATCAATCGGCCGGCCCCACTTTTGTGGCGAGGCCGCTTGCTCTCGCTCGGCTGTGTAGCAGCCTGTGCTTTCAATACTCGCGAATTATTGAAAATTTTGGCTGGGCAATAATTATTGCCCAGCCAAAACACCCTAAAGACCTGCCTCACACCTCGCTCACCTCAAACACAAACGAAATCTCCCGCTTCTGGGCGCTCCAGACGTAACGGATATGCTTGCCCTGCACCGGAATCGAAACCGCCGGTGGACGAAACGCCGCCACGCATTCGTGGCCGGGCAGGCGGACGCTGTTGTACAGCAAGCCCCAGGACAAGGTTTCGCGCAGTTGCCGGGCGAACACCTGGGACGGACCGTAGGCGGTGGGATCCGGGTCGTGCAGGTGCGGGTAATCTTGGCGGATGTCGTGCAGCGGCTTGATGACCTTGTTGACGTAAGTGCGCATGGTCAATTCCAGATCCGGCTCGTTGGTCGCTCCGAGGAATCGCGCCTGGTGGTAGCAGGTCTCGGCAATGGCCGCTTCCTGGCTGCTGGCGGCGTAGTAGACGCCGAAGGTACCGTCACTGAAGCGGCTGCTTTTGCCGATATGGGTAAACGCGGCCATCACCGGCGAGGAGCCGGGCCCGGAAATGCGGTCCTCGGGGCGTACCCGGGACAGCACCCCGGCTTCTTCCATGAGCCGATCGTTGGTCAGTGCTTCCAGGGCATACGCGGTGGGCAGGTCCTCGGGATCGAGCACGTCTTCGAACAGCGCAATCGGCGGGAAGCTGCTGTTGACGATCCGGTAGGCACGCTTCCATTGCGGGTCCGCCAGTGGTGGCGTCATCAACCGCGCACTCCGTCGAGGTAACGCCGCACATCGGCAATGTCCACCACCCGCCCGGCAAGCATGTAGGCCAGTGCCGACTGGCCGTTGAAGGGCGCAGCGGTATTAGGGCTGTTGACCCACTGGTAAGCGCGGTCCCGGCTGTTGCTGAAGATGATGCTCAGCGCCTTGTGAATACCCATGAGGTAGGAAATGCGCTCCAGTGTGTCGTGAGGCAGCCTGACGTTCTCCGGTAATTGCTTGTACTTATAGAAAGTCGTGTTGCCTACCTTGCCCAGCAATGTGCGCTGCTGCTCGACACTGCAGCCCCACAACGCCATGAGATTGAAGAAAAACTTCAACGCGACCCGACCCGCGTCCGGGGAGTCCAATTGTTGCTGCGCGTTGAGGGTGATGGAGGAGGTTGCCATAAAATTTGGGCTCCATTGCTAGGGGGTGACACCTAGAGAGTAGTACAAATACGGATAAATTATTATTTTTTATTCGCAGACGGATTTTTACCACCCTCAACCTGAACCATTCAGCAAGCTGTGTGCAGGAATTTTCTCTGCTCCAGCCACTTACGGACTCGCTGACCGCCCCGATTACCGTTGATCAGGCAAAAAACCCAAATCCCGCATAAGCTCCAACCATCGTCTGCCGGAGCTTTTCGCCACAAAACCGCGACAACCGTGGCAAGGTACATGATGATAGCCGGCATGCACTGCCTGACCGGGCCAGGTGCACAACAATAGCGAGCCCACTTAAGCAGAGGGCATTACCTCATGGATAGCAGAACCTTACGCAACCTCATGCGCATCGTGCAGACCGGCTCCTTGTCGGCGGCGGCGGAACATTCGTGCCTCACGGTGCAGGCATTGGCGGCACAGTTGAACAAAGTTGAGGAGCAGTTCGGCTTCCGGTTGTTCCGGCGGTCGAACAAGGGCCTGACGTTGACGAGCCAAGGCTCGGAACTGACGCCGTTCATGGATCAGGTGCTGGTTGCCACGCGGCAGTTGGAAGAGAAGGTCGCGGCGCTGAAGACGCCTCGGGAGCGCACGCTGAGAGTGGCGCTCAATACCACGCTGCCGGCGGAGTTCAACCGGCGGATGATCGATCGGCTGATCGCCGTGTTTCCCCAGTATCAGTTGGAGTTCAGCTACGCCGAGTCGATGGAGAACCTGAGCAAGCTCAAGAACGAAGATTTTGACCTGGCGATCCTGATCGGTCCGCAGCAGAGCGGCTTTTCCAGCATCACAATGCCGGACGTCCAGGTGCAGGTGGTCGGCGCCCATTGTGGCGAAGAGGACGACTCCCTCGGTTTGCTCGGCGATAAGTTTCAGGTGCGTCCGGCCGAGGAATGTCCGTATTCCCACAGTTTCCTTCGCTTCCTGGATGCCGGCCTGGGCGAGTACGGCTCGAGTCAGCGGATGGTGTATTCCTGCAGTGAAACGCTGACATTGTCGTTGATTACCCAACTCGATGGCCTGGGGCTGGTGTCCCGGGAAGCGGCGCTGCGTAACGACTTGACGATTTTCCCGGACTTCGAGGATTTCCTCGAGGTCCGCCTGGCGGTGAATAATCCAGAGTTGTCCGGCCAGGCGCTGCACGATGTTGTGGATCTGACGCTAAAGGAACGAACCGAGCGCGATGTACGCCGCCGTGCCCACCGCCACACTGAGAAACAGGTTGCGGCTGAAATACGCACATAACAGCGTCGGAATCGCGGCATAGAATTCCGGGCGGTCGAGTTGTATCTGCTGATCCTTGATCAACAACGGGGTGAGGCTGATGGCAGCGACGATCGCCACCGGCAGGTATTCCAGGGCGCGGGCGACGAACGGTGGCCAGTTTTCAGTATTGACCTGCAGCGGCAGGGCCCGTGGAAGAAAGGTCACCGCCATCATCAGGGCCACGACCAGAATCAGGAACGTTTGGTCAGGCATACGCCCACCCCGCAGCCAACGAACGTGGCAATGAAGACATTGAACGGCGAGCTGCCCAGCAGGCTCAGCCCGCCCATGCAGACGACCGCCGCCAGGGCAGCGATCAGTTTGTTACGGGTATTGCACAACGAAACCAGCACGTAGAGCATCATCGCAGTCAGGGCGTAGTCGAGCTGGTATTTGATCAGGTGCGCCGCGTATTGCGCACACACCGCTCCCAACAAGCCACCCAGCACCCAGGAGGTGTGGCAAAAAAGGTTGAAGCCGATCAGGTAACGCACGCTGACCGGCGCACCGGTGCCGAGCTTGACGCTGTGGAAAGCGAACGACTCGTCCGTAAGCCCCGCCGCGTAGCACCAGCGCTCGAAACGACTGAGCCCCAGCGCACGCAATGCCTTGGCCATGTAGACCGACATCAGCATGTGTCGCGCGTTGATCAGAAAGGTGGTGAGCACGATGGTGGTCAGCGATGCGCCACTGGAAATCAACGCCAGTGCCGCGAATTGCGAAGCGCCCGCGTAAACGAACAGGCACATCGCCACCGGCAGCCACAAGGGCAACCCGGCGTTGACCGCCATCAGACCGAACACAAACGAAACCGTAAAATAACCCGCTACCACCGGACTGGCTTCAGCAAAGGTACGCGAGGCTTGTGGTTCGACCACCAGCGGCTGGCTGGAAGTCTTGCTCATAGATCCCTCTCGAAAGTGATTTCACCCCGAGGCTCACAAAAGCCTTGGGCTGCCCAAAACCGCTTGCCGGCCAGATTAGCATCGTCGACGAACAGGAACATGCGCAGTACGCCGACCCGTTTCATGTCGGCCGATGCAGCCTCCACCAGACGCTGGCCCAAGCCTCGGGTTCTATGCCCCGGGCTGACGGCCAGGTGATTGATGGTGCCACGGGTGCCGAGCATGCCGCCAATCACCGCCCCCACCACTTCACCGCTGACATCGACGGCCAGGTACGCGGTGGTGGTGTCCTGCAACAATACCCCGCGCAAGAATCGGGCATCCTGCCACTCGCAGAACGACACTTCGTCGAAACCGCGAAAAAACTGCTCCAGTCGTTCGGCGTCCCTGACCATTGCCCGGCGCAACAGAACCTGTTGCTCCAGATCGTCCATGGGTTCGAGCTGTTCAGCGAACAATGTCGAAAGCGGTCCCGGGCCGCGAGAAGGAAATCGCCAGGATCTGCCTGAAAGCCATTTCATGGCTGTGGACGTTCCGGGCCGGGGTGACGTAATGGCGCATGTCGCGGTCGAGGAAAAACGTGGTGTCGAGAATGTCCTCGTAGGTAATCGCCGCCAGTTGTTCTTCCTGGGCGGTGTACAGACGACTCTCTGCGCCGGCCACATTATGACGGCCCCAGAAGTGCACGCCGCTGAACGGATACCCGTCGCAATGGATCCCTTCAGGGGTGATTTCCAGTTGCTTGCCCGGCTTGATCTCGATACGGATCTGGTGGATCTGGCACTGCCAGATTTCCTCGTGCAGCTCCTGAGGAAGGACGTTCTTGTACACCTCAAAGTCCGTGTCGATCAGACTGCGTATCACCGGTGAGTTGATCACTTCGTTGGAAAAGTCCTGGAAGTGCCGCTCCAGTCCACCGACATAGCTGTTGTTGGCCTTGGACTGAATGTAGGCCCGATGCTCGAGCTGCGTAAGGTCGCGGGTCCTGGGGTTGTATTCGAAGTCGCTATAGCGGCGAAAACGCATGCCTGACTCGGCCTGGCCGTAGTAGCTGTCGGGCTCCATGTTTTCCCAGCTCTTGGTCAGCCGGACAAAGTCGCCGAAATGACCGTAGAGATTGAAGTCTCCACCGCGGACGTTGACGTATTTGTCACGCCTCAGCGCTTCGCCTACTTCCCTGTTCAGAACGATCATTTTTCATAGGTCTCCACTGCATTGAGCAGCCTAATCTAATAGGTACAGGATTTACGTCCATGAGAAAGTATTTGAGGCATTTCAAGCCATGCTTGAAACGGTGGACAATGTTTCATTAGTACGACTTTTTCTCGGGAAAACAGACTGTTCCAACGTTTTTTTGCCGTCCAAAGAAAAAACCCCGAGTTTGCGCTCGGGGTTTTTCATCAGACGCTTGTAACGTGATCAGGCATCAGAAGACGCTGATCGGATAATCCACGAACACCCGCAGCTCATTGCCGCTGACGTTGTACTCGCTGGATTTCTGCGAAACACGCAGGAAGGAACTGCGCAACCGCACGCTCAGGTCTTTGGCGGGACCGTTCTGGACCACGTACTTGAACTGGTTGAAGATCTCGCGCTCGGTGCCACCTTCGCTGGTGGAGGTGGTGATGTTATCGCCACGCACATAAGCAACGTTATACGTCAGACCGGGAATCCCGAACGTGGTGAAATCCAGGCCATAACCCAGTTGCCAGCTGCGCTCGTCTTCAGCATTGAAGTCGGACCAGTAGGAGTTGGCCAGGTAGATCGTATTGCCGCCGTCCCCTACACGATTCTGCCCGCGCTGATAACCGCCATAGGCGTAGCCCAGGTTGCTGTCACCAGTGCTGCGCTGGTGAGCGAGGGTGAAACTGTGCGGGCCGGTGGCGAAGGTGGCGGCCAGGCTCCAGATCTTGTTGTCGTCGCCGGTAACGTTGTTTTCGCGAACATAGCTGTTGTCCAGCTTGGTGCGATAGCCGTTGAAGTCCAGGGTCAGGGATTGATCCTTGGCCAGCGGGAATACGTAGTTGGCGTTCACGTACTGCTTCTTCAACACGTCCTCGACATCCGAGGCGTAGAGCGAAGCCTTGAACTGTTCGGTGAACTGATAGCTGCCGCCCAATACGTTGATCGACTTCAGGCCACCGCTGTCACGACCCTCGGCGCTCTTGCGCGACTCGGCGGTGAAACGTCCAGCGTTCAGCTCCAGGCCCTTGATCTCTTTGGAGGTGATCAGCGTGCCGGTGTAGCTTTCCGGCAGCAGGCGCGAGTTGTCGTAGCTCAGCACCGGCAACGCCGGCATCTGGTCACCGTAGGCCAACACGGTATTGGAAACACGGAATTTGACCGCCGCACCAAACTTGGACAGGTCATCGGCCGCGTTGCCGCTGTCGCCTTGCTTGAAGAAGTCGATGCCGCCCGCACCGCTGCGACCTTTGCCGCCATCCAGACGCAGCGCGTACAGTCCGAAGGCGTCCACCCCTACACCGACAGTGCCTTGGGTAAAGCCGGACGAGAACGTTCCGATGGCGGCCTGCCCCCATTCGGCTTTGTCTTCATTACCGTTTTTGTAGTCGCGATTGATATAGGCGTTGCGTAACAGCACGTTCAGGCTGCTGTCCTCAACGAACCCCTTGGACTCAGCCTGGTCGCTGGCCATGGCATATGTCGTGTTTAAAATCCCCAGTGCGATCAGAGCAATGCGCTTGTTCAACATGATTATTTTCCTTATACGGGTTGATACGCACTGCGACGGCAGCCGAAACGGCGCTTTTGCGCTCTTTTTCGGACTCTTGCTCCTGAAAATAATGAAAAGGCCCGCCCACGAATGATCGTGGCGGGCCTTTTTATTATTTAAGAGTCATGGCTGTTAGCCACAGGCGTGGACGAATCCTAGTCCCGCCTTCAATGATGTGTCAATTTCGTGAATCGTCTGTAATCAGGCGAAAAACTTCTAAAAACAACCTTCAAATGGGCTCAGTGTTCAACACAGAACCATCAGCCACAAAAAAAGCGCTGCCATCCTGGCCAGCGCCTTTTCTCAATCCGTCGAATTCTATCCTTGCATCACGTCCCACAGTGCTTCCAGCTCAGCCTCGCTGAACAGGCCATCCGGGTAGCGTTCCATGATCATCCGACGCGGATCGGGTTCTCTGGTCTGACGCGTTCCGTTGGACTTCAACCACTGTGCCAAAGCTTTAAGCGACTCACCATTGACAACGGCCAAGGGATGGTATGTGCGCTCGCTTATCATATTCATTCCAGCGCCCTCTCCTGGTTGATGAGCGGCCAATTTATCCAAGGTTTATGACAAAACAACTCAGCTCCGCTCCCCAGAACTGCCGGGATACAGATACAAGAGCTATGCCAATGTGCCTGCACTGCCGATCTGCAGACATAAAAAAGCCCGCATCCCCAATCAGGCCGCGGGCTAAAGCAAAATGGATCCAAAAAGCCCGGCGCAGAGCTGCCGCCAGCGCTATTACCTGGCTGTTACATCACCACTCATTTTGTGCGCGGCGCAGGCTGTTGTTGGGTAAGGCAGTGGATGTTTCCGCCCCCCAGTAACAGTTCGCGCCCCGGCACCATGACCACTTCGTGCTCTGGAAAAAGCCCTTGCAGAAGCGCCTTCGCCGGGCCATCCAGTGGATCGTCGAAACTCGGTGCGATGATGCCGCCGTTGACGATCAGGAAATTCACGTAGGAACCGGCCAACCGCACGGTCGGATTGCGCTCCTGGGAACCCTGCACCGCGTCCACGCCGGCGCATTCCTCTTCAGTGGCATACAACGGCCCCGGAATTGGCATTTTGTGCACTGTGAACGGGCGTCCCTTGGCGTCAGTGCTGTTTTGCAGGACGTCCATCGCGGCGTGGCAGCGGGCGTAGTTCGGGTCCTGCGGGTCATCGGTCCAGGCCAGCAATACTTCGCCAGGGCGCACGTAGCAGCAGAAGTTATCCACATGCCCGTCGGTTTCGTCGTTGAACAGGCCGTCCGGCAGCCAGATGATCTTGTCCACCGCCAACTGCGCGCTGAGCACCGCCTCGATGTCTTCGCGGCTCAAGTGCGGGTTGCGATTGCGGTTGAGCAGGCATTCCTCGGTGGTGATCAGGGTGCCCTCGCCATCGACGTGGATTGAGCCGCCCTCAAGCACGAAGCCTTCGGTGCGGTAACGCGGGCTACGTTCGATCTCGAGAATCTTGCTGGCCACTTGCGAATCCCGGTTCCACGGCGCATACAGGCCACCGTCAAACCCACCCCAGGCGTTGAAATCCCAGTCGACGCCGCGCACTTCGCCACTATCATTGATGACAAACGTCGGGCCAGTGTCCCGGACCCAGGCATCGTCGCTGGACATTTCCACCACGCGGATATTCGGCACGTCGAGATGCGCCCGGGCATTTTCGTATTGGTTCGCGGACACCGCCACGGTTACCGGTTCGAAGCGGGCGATGGCTTTGGCGACCGCCACATGAGCGGCCTGCGCGGGCTTGCCGCCCAGGCGCCAGTTGTCCGGGCGCTCGGGCCAGACCATCCAGACCTGGGTCTGGGGTGCCCACTCGGCAGGCATGTGGAAACCATCCGCGCGGGGAGTGCTGTGCAACGTTGTCATAAATCAGGACTCCAGTGAGCCATCGAGGGTTTTGATCGAGCCGTACAGGTCCGCACGACGATCACGGAAAGTGCCCCAGGCACTGCGAATGTGTTCCAGCTCGTCCAGGTCAAAGCTGTGCACCAGCACGCCTTCTTCGGTTTCGTTCAATTCCTGGACCTTTTCACCGAACTGATTGGCGATGAACGAGGAGCCGTAGAACGTGATGTCGTAGCCATCCTGCTCTTCGTTGCCGATGCGGTTGCTGGCCACCAGCGGCATTACGTTCGCGCCGGCATGGCCTTGTTGCACGCGCTGCCAGTGATCGCGGGACGAAATGCTCTTGTCGTGCGGCTCGCTGCCAATGGCGGTCGGGTAAAACAGGATTTCCGCACCTTGCAGCGCCATGCTGCGGGCGCACTCGGGAAACCACTGGTCCCAGCAGATGCCCACGCCGATCCTGGCGTAGCGGGTATTCCAGACCTTGAAACCGGTATCGCCAGGGTTGAAATAGTACTTCTCATGGTAGCCAGGACCGTCCGGGATGTGACTCTTGCGGTATACCCCCAGGTTACGGCCGTCGGCATCAATGATCGCAATACTGTTGAAACGCGCACGACCGGCCCGTTCAAAAAAGCTGATGGGCAAGACGACCTGAAGCTCCCTGGCAACTTTCTGAAAATGCCTGATGGCGACGTTATCTTCGACCGGAGTCGCCAATTGCAGGTAGTCCGGGTTGGGCTTCTGGCAAAAGTACGGCGTCTCGAACAACTCCTGAAGCAGGATGATCTGCGCCCCTTTGGCAGCGGCCTCGCGAACCTGCTGTTCAGCGATCTCGATATTGGCCTCCAGGTCCCAGGAACAGGCCATCTGGGTGGCGGCAACGGTGACGATACGACTCATGAAGGGAGCTCCAGAGCATGTGTGGTGCCGACTTTATAACCGATAAAAATCGACTTTAGAAGCGATACAGATTTAAAACCACACGCCAGTCGCAAAAAATACCGACAAAAATCGAACTATCAACCACGCAAAACCTTGTGGGAGCGAGCCTGCTCGCAATGCGATCCCCCATCTGACATCGCTGCAGACGGGTTCACCACTATCGCGAGCAAGCCCGCTCCCACAGGGAAAGCGTTTGCCTCAGTTAGTCAAAGCCCCTCGTCCAACACCTTCACCAACATATCGACAAAGAAATCCACGCTCTGGCGGGTGGTGACCATCGGCGGTTTGATCTTGAGGATGTTCAGGTAGTCGCCGGTCGGTTGCATGAAAATACCCAGCTCCCGCAGGCGATTGCACAGCGCCGTGGTTTCTTCGGTGGCCGGCTCAAGGGTGTCGCGGTTGCGGATCAGTTCCACGCCCAGGTAAAAACCGGAGCCATGCACCGCACCGACCAACGGATATCGGTCGATCAAAGCTTGCAGGCGGGCCTTGAAATGCCCACCCACTGCCCGGGCGTTTTCCCACAGTTTTTCTTCTTCCATGACGTCCAGCACGGCCATGCCGATCTGGCAACTGACCGGGCTGCCGCCGGCTGACGAGAAGAAATACCCTTCTGCTTCCAGCGCCTCGGCGATTTCCCGACGGGTGATGACCGCTCCCAGCGGCTGGCCGTTACCCATGCCCTTGGCCATGGTGATGATGTCCGGTACTACATCCTGTTCTTCGAAGCCCCAGAAAAATTCGCCCATGCGCCCGTAGCCGACTTGCACTTCGTCAGCGATGCAGACGCCGCCGCGCTCGCGCACCAGCGCGTAGACCTGCTTCAGATACCCTGGCGGCAATGCAATCCCGCCAGCATTGCCGTACACCGGTTCGCAGATGAAGCCAGCGAGCTGGCGCTTGTGTTCGGCGATTTTTGCCAGGTTGTGCTCGACGCTGCGCAGGTAGTCCGGCGCGCTGTTGGGGCCGCGGAATTCACCGCGATAAGTGTTTGGCGCGGTCACCGGATGCACCCAATCCGGGCGACTGCTCAGGGCCTGAGGGTTGTCGGCAATGGACGTCGAGACCGCATCGGCCGCTACCGACCAGCCGTGATAGGCCTCCAGCACACTGAGCATGTCCCGGCCGCCGCTGTAGGCCCAGGCCAGGCGGATCGCCAGGTCGTTGGCCTCGGTGCCACTGTTGACCAGAAATACCCGATCCATGCCGGGCGGCGCCAGCGCCAGCAAGCGCTCGGAAAACTCGGCAATCGCGGCATAGTGAAAGCGGGAGTTGGTGTTGAGCAGCGACCACTGCCGGGCGGCCACCGCCGCCATGCGCGGATGCCCGTGCCCCAGTACCGCGACGTTGTTGAGCATGTCCAGGTAGGAGCGGCCCTGCATGTCGATCAGGTGATTGCGCCAGCCGCGCTCAATGCGCGGCGGATCAACGTAATAGTGCTTCTGCGAACGGGCAAAGCTCGCATCGCGACGGGCCAGCAACTGCTGGGGGTCGATCTCTGGCTCGGCATCGCAGGCCAGTCCCAGCAGCACCGCTGGTGAGGGGCAGAGCGCCTGCCAGGCCGGCGCCCTGGATGGCGTGCAGAACAACGGCGGATTGAGCTGAGCGCCGCGACACAACTGCACCCGCAACGGTCCATCGACTTCGCCCAAGACCTGGCCCTTGACCAGCGCAGCCCCGGAATGCAGCGGCGATGTCACGCCCCACAGCCGAATGCTCAGTTGCACGCTGTCCAGTTGCAACATGCCGTCGGCAGCCTTGTGCACCACCCCGGCGAACGGCGATTCCAGCGGCGTGCCCCGCGGCACCTGCAATTCTACGTGTAATGGATAAGTATCCGGTTCAACGGCGCTGTCCGGCCGAGTCCGAGACAATCGGTACTGCCCGTAGCGGCTGGCGGCCAATCCATGGACCGCGGCGGCTTCGCTCAGCAGACGCTGGTCGATCCCCTCCTGCTCCCAGTTACCGGCTTCGAAATGCGGGCTCAGGACACCCAGGTCGATCAGGGCGAACTCGCGGCCCACCAAGGTCGGCAACAGCGGCACAAAGCCTTCACTGGCAACGGGTGGCAGATGGTGGCCCACGGACGTGAGGATCGCCGCTTCCATCAGTTCGAACGGGACCGACTGAGCAATTCGGAAAATCTCCCACTCATGGTCCAGATTATCGCGGCTGTATTGATTTTCCGGGTCAATGGATACCTGCTGTTCACCGCTGAGCACCAGCACGGCAGCGCGGGCAACGATCAGCGGCCAAAGCGCCAGCAGCTCCTCATATTGCAGCGGGTTGAGCGCGTTGTAAGCCTTGATCGCCGGCAGGATGAAAAACGGATCGCCGTCGGCATGGTGCAACAAGGCTGCACAGGTCACCGACAGATCGGTAACGCGCCAGGTGCGGATCAGGTCGCCGAAATCGATGACGCCCTGCAATTGCCATTGGCGCTGGGCATCGCGCTGCCAGACCACGTTGTCATCGGTGATGTCCATGTGGATCGCCTGCACCGGCAGGCTGGCCTTGAGCGGCTGCAAGCGGCGTTCGGCCTGTTGCGCCGCCTCAGCGATCAGGTTGCGTTCTTGATCATCGTCGATGACGGGCAGCAGATGGCCGACCAGTGCATTGGCGTGGCGGGCGTCCCATTGCAGGGTGCGCTCCAGGCCAGGGTGATCGAACGTGGCCAGCGCCAGGTCGATTTGTGCGCACAAGCGCCCCAGCCCCGTGACCAGTTCAGGTCCCAATGGTTAAGCTGGGTAAGCGACTGGCCGTCGATGTACTCCAGCAGTCGCACATGAACCGCTTGTCCTGCGAGCTCCAGGGTCAACAGGTCCTGGCCATTATTGGCGGCGATCACCCGCGGCACTTTTACCGCGCCGTGCTCGGCCAGGTGCTTGAGGGCGGCATGCTGGGCCTGGAGTTCCTGGACGGCATAGTCACCATGGCAAATCTTCAGCACAAACCGTCCGCGCTCGCTGTCGACGCGATAGTTGAGGTCCTGCTGGCTGCCCAAGGGTCGCAGGTCACCGCTGAGTCCGTAATTCGAGCGCAGCAGCACCAGCGCCTGTTCGGCACTGATCTGTGGGCTTGGCAAACTGGCACGGTGAACCAACGTAGCGAGTGGCATACAACGACCCCTGAGGTGGTTTTATCGGATGTCTATCTCGCCATTGAGTCGGGGGATAAGCAACCCCTTTGCCGCAGGTGAATTGCCAAGCGCGTGAGCGTGCCCGGAAATATCCTGCTTGCACCGCCCTCGCCATGCCGACAAGCTATGCTCCAATGCTTTGTTGTTCCACGGAAAAAGGCTTGATCGGATGCGCATTCTCATCACTGGCGGTGCCGGTTTTATCGGCTCGGCGCTTATACGGCACTTGATCCTGGAGACTGGACATCAGGTCCTGAACCTCGACAAGCTGACCTATGCTGGCAATCTCGAATCGCTGAGCAGCATCGAGCACGACAGCCGCTACGAGTTCGTCCAGGCCGATATCGTCGATCAACCGACGGTCAGTGCGATACTGGCAAGGTTCAAGCCTGAGGCCATCATGCATCTGGCGGCCGAGTCCCACGTCGACCGCTCCATCGACGGCCCGGCGGACTTCATCCAGACCAATATCGTGGGCACCTACAGCCTGCTGGAAGCCACCGCGCCTATTGGCAGACCCTGGCCGAGCCGCAGAAGCGCGCGTTTCGTTTCCATCACATTTCCACCGACGAAGTGTATGGCGACCTGCACGGCGTGGATGATTTGTTCACCGAAACCACCGCCTACGCCCCCAGCTCGCCGTACTCGGCGAGCAAGGCGGCTTCCGACCATCTGGTACGCGCCTGGCAACGCACTTACGGCTTGCCCGTGCTGCTGACCAACTGCTCCAACAACTATGGGCCGTTTCACTTTCCCGAGAAGCTGATTCCGCTGGTGATCCTCAATGCCCTGGCCGGCAAGCCGTTGCCGGTATACGGCGACGGCCAACAAGTGCGCGACTGGCTGTACGTCGAAGACCATGCCCGGGCGCTGCTCAAGGTCGTGGTCGAAGGTGCCGTGGGCGAGACCTACAACATCGGCGGCCACAATGAACAGAAGAACATCGACGTGGTGCGCGGCATCTGCGCCTTGCTCGAAGAACTGGCGCCCCACAAGCCCGACGGCGTGGAGCACTATGCCGACCTGATCACCTTCGTCAAAGACCGCCCCGGCCACGACCTGCGCTACGCCATCGATGCCGGCAAGATCGAGCGTGAACTGGGCTGGACGCCCCGGGAAACCTTCGAGACCGGCCTGCGTAAAACCGTGCAGTGGTACCTCGAAAACCTGCTGTGGTGCCGACGTGTCCAGGACGGTAGCTATCAGGGCGAGCGCCTGGGCTCGCTCGACAACAAGGATGCGATTGCACGATGAAAGGCATTGTTCTGGCCGGCGGCTCCGGCACCCGACTGCACCCGATTACCCTTGGGGTTTCCAAGCAGTTACTACCGGTTTACGACAAGCCGATGATCTATTACCCGATTTCGGTGCTGATGCTCGCCGGCATCAAGGACATCCTGGTGATTTCCACCCCTCAGGACTTGCCGCAATACCGCAATCTGTTGGGCGACGGCAGTCAGTTTGGCGTGCAATTTCAATACGCCGAGCAGCCATCGCCCGATGGTCTGGCCCAGGCGTTCCTGATCGGCGAGCAATTTATCGGCAACGATCCGGTGTGCCTGATCCTGGGCGACAACATTTTTCACGGGCAGCATTTCGGCGAACAACTGCAGACGGCCGCCGCCCGGCAGACGGGCGCGACGGTATTCGGTTACTGGGTCAAAGACCCTGAGCGTTTTGGCGTGATCGATTTCGATGCTCAAGGGCGGGCCATATCCATTGAAGAAAAACCTACCGCGCCCAAATCCAGCTACGCGGTAACCGGCCTGTATTTCTACGATAACGACGTGATCCAGATCGCCAAGACCATCAAACCTTCCAAACGAGGCGAACTGGAAATCACCGACGTCAACAACGCCTACCTGCACCGCGGCGACCTGCACGTCGAGCGTTTCGGCCGTGGTTTCGCCTGGCTGGACACCGGCACCCACGACAGCCTGCTGGAGGCTTCGCAATATGTGCAAACCATCGAGCACCGCCAAGGTTTGAAAGTCGCTTGTCTGGAAGAAATTGCCTACCAACAGGGCTGGGTCAGCCGCGAGCACATCCTTGAGCGCGCCCAGTACTTTGGCAAGACCGGCTACGGCCAATACCTGTTCCAGATCGCTGGAGAGACACGTTGAACGTCATCGCCACCCGCCTGCCTGAAGTCCTGATCATCGAACCGAAGGTTTTCGGTGATGATCGCGGCTTTTTCTATGAGAGTTTCAACGCTCGGGCGTTCGCCGAGGCCACTGGCTGCGCGTTGCAGTTCGTCCAGGATAACCACTCGCGCTCGGCCAGGGGCGTGTTGCGCGGCCTGCATTATCAAATCGAACAGGCCCAGGGAAAACTGGTGCGGGTCATTGCTGGGGAAGTGCTCGACGTGGCGGTGGACATTCGTCGCAGTTCGGCCACTTTCGGGCAATGGGTGGGCGTACGCCTGTCAGCGCAGAACCATCGGCAACTGTGGGTCCCACCAGGCTTCGCCCATGGCTTCGTCGTGCTCAGCGATTACGCTGATTTCCTCTACAAGACCACTGACTACTACGCGCCCTCGGCCGAGCGTTGCATTCGCTGGGATGATCCGGACCTGGCCATCGACTGGGAACTGGAGAGTGCGCCGATCCTGTCACCCAAGGACCAGGCCGGCAAGGCTCTGCACGAGGCCGACCTGTTCCCATGAGTACCTCCTTGCGCATCCTGATCATCGGTCAGAACGGCCAGGTCTCCCGAGCACTCCAGTCGCGCCTGGCCGGCATGGCTGAGTTGATCGTGCGCGGCAGCGACCAACTCGACCTGGCGCGCCCCGATCACCTTCGTTCGCCCATCACTGCCCTGCGGCCTGACCTGATCATCAACGCCGCCGCCCACACCGCCGTCGACCAGGCCGAGAGCGAACCGGAACGGGCCTTCGCCATCAATGCCACGGCGCCGGGCGTCCTGGCTCAAGTGGCGGTCGAGTTGGGTGTCCCGCTGATCCACTACTCCACCGATTACGTCTTCGATGGTCGCAAGCCTGAGCCCTACACCGAGACCGACCCGCCCAACCCGCTGAGTGTCTACGGGCGCAGCAAGCTGGCCGGCGAGGACGCCATTCGCCACGTCGCCGGGCAGCACCTGATTTTGCGCACCAGTTGGGTGTACTCCAACGAAGGCCGCAACTTCCTGTTGACTATGCAACGCCTGCTGCAGGAAAAATCGCACCTGCGGGTGGTGGACGATCAGATCGGCGCACCGACCTGGGCCGGGACTATCGCCGACAGCACCGCCCACTTGATTGAACGTTGGCAGGCCGGCCGGTGCGGCGCCTGGGGGACTTACCACCTGACGGCGCAGGGTGAAACGTCCTGGTTCGGCTTGCCCAGGCCATCGGCGAGCACCTGATCGAGCAGCACAAACCCTGCGCGGTGCTTGAGCCCATCCCCTCCAGTGCTTACCCGACCCCGGCCCCACGCCCGCTGAACTCGCGTCTGGATTGCACACGCCTGCTTCAGCAATGGGGTGTAAGTCAGCCAGACTGGCAAAGCGCGCTGCACCAGTGCCTTGCCGCCGGACACTAGGCATAATGCGCCTGTCCCCACAGGCGCCTGATGCTCATGAATTCACTCTTCCCCGCAGACCCCGCTGGCGCAGCCTGGCCTTGCTTGCGCTGTGCCTGGCGCCGTTGCTGTGGCCGCTGGAACATCTGGCCGAGCGTTACTACCGCAGTGAACTGGCGGGGCAGAACCGCCAGACCCTCGATCTCTACGTCGCCAACCTGTTGGGCACCCTGCATCGCTATGAAGTGCTGCCACAGATTCTCGGTGAGCTGCCGGCCCTGCGCGCCACTTTACTGGCACCGGACGACGGCATCATCCAGGGCAATGCCAATCGACTGCTGAAAAACATCAGCGCCCAGACCGGCGCAGAAGTCATGTACCTGATGGACCCCACCGGCAAAACCCTCGCGGCATCGAACTGGGATAAACACGACAGTTTCGTCGGACGCAATTTTGCCTTCCGGCCGTATTACATCGAAGCAATGGCCGGGCGGCTGGGACGCTTCTTCGGCTTGGGCACCACCTCGGCCAAGCGCGGTTACTTCTTCGCCGCTGCCGTGCGCGACCGGGAAAAGGTGATCGGCGTACTGGTGGTCAAGGTTGATCTGGACCACACCGAAAGCCTCTGGGGCAAAACCCCGAACAACTGCTGGTGACCGACCACAACGGCGTGGTTATCCTCACTTCGCGACAAGAATGGCGATTTCGCGCGACCCGCCCCTTAAGTGACGAGGAGCGCCAGTCCATCAGCGCCGTACAGCCCTACCCGACCCGCGACCCCAAACCGCTGAACCTGGATGCGAACGCCTGGCTGATCCAGACCCAGTCCATGGAGGAGACCGGCTGGAGCGTGAGCATTCTCGCCCCGCGTACCCTGATCGACCGTCCGGTGCGCACCGTGGTGGTCATCGGCGGTGCGGCCTTGCTGGTCCTGATGCTGTTGCTCGGGTTGATGATG